>NZ_CM151057.1:4790000-4848836 GCF_056479585.1 Stenotrophomonas sp. 116085_Sma | reverse complement strand
CAGCAATAATCGTCCGGTGGCCGGGGCATGGACGCGACAAGGCGCCCAAACACAGGCCGGAAAGGGGGGAAATGGATGGCTCAGACTACCACCGAGCGCCCGCCTTCGGAATGCTTGTCCCCTACTTATTCACAAAAACATCCACAGCTATTGCACAGCCCGGTGAATTCGCGTAGCTGCCAGGGGTTGACTTGGGCCGGGGTACCTCTCTAGAATTTCCGGTTCTTTCCGTCCCATTCATACGAGAGGCCCCCAATGGCCACGAAGCGCACCTACCAGCCCAGCAACCTCAAGCGTAAGCGCGACCACGGCTTCCGTGCCCGTATGAAGACCGCTGACGGCCGCAAGATCCTGTCGCGTCGCCGCGCCAAGGGCCGCAAAGTCCTGAGCGCCTGATTGCCATGCCGCACCTCGCGGCAGACGCAATCCCTTCGACAGTGAATACTGCAGACCCGCGCAAGCGATTCCCTCGCTCTGCGCGGGTTCGCACGCGTGCCGAATATTCAACGGTCTTCAACGGCGCCCGCCGTGTGTCCGATCCGCTGATGACCCTGCACTGGCTGCCGGCTGACCGGCCGGCCAGGCTGGGTCTGGCGGTTTCCCGCAAGGTTGATCCGAACGCCGTCGGGCGTAACCGGATCAAGCGCGTCCTGCGCGACATCCTGCGTCAGACACGTACCGACATCCAGCCAGGCGACTTTGTCGTCGTGGCCCGTAGTGCTGCGCGTTCCGCCAGCAACGACGAGATCCGCCAGGCCTTCCTGCGCCTGCTGCGTCGCCTGCGTGCATTGCCCACGCCGGGCGTGGACGGCACAATGCCGCCGCCTGATGGCATCGCAACTCCTTCTTTGACCGAGCCGGCATCGCGTCCCGGCCCCGCCGAGCCTGTCCGCTGATGAACCAGACCCGCGTATTCCTCATTTTTGCCTGGCTGATGGTGGCCGTGCTGCTGTGGATGGAGTGGAGCCGTGAAAAGGCTGCCCCGACCCCGGCACCGACGACCACGTCGGCCCCGACCGCCGCACAGAGTGTTCCGGGCGCGACCCCGGGCGCCATCCCCAGCGCCCAGGTGCCGGGCGCACCGGGCCAGGCGGCCGTGCAGGCCCAGGCCAGCGCCACCCCGGCCAGCCAGCGCGTGACCGTCACCACCGACGTGCTGCGCCTGGTGCTGGACGGCGGCCGCGTGCTGGACGCCGAGCTGCTGCAGTTCCCGCAGACCAAGGACGAGGGCAGCCCGCCGGTCCGCCTGCTGACCGAAGACCCCGCGCATCCGTACAGCGCGATCAGTGGCTGGGCCAGCGAAGACAAGAACACCCCGGTGCCGGGCGCCGATGGCTTCAAGCTGGTCGGTGACACCAAGGACTTCGTGCTGGCCAAGGGCCAGAACGAGCTGCAGATCCCGTTCGTGTGGACCGCCGACAACGGCGTGACCATCAAGCGCACCCTGACCGTCTCGCGCAACGAGTACGCCGTGCGATTCAAGGACGAAGTCAGCAATGCCGGCGCCGCGCCGTGGAACGGCTACGTCTACCGCACCCTGGACCGCACCCCGACCATCCTGTCGCGGAGCATGACCAACCCGGATTCGTTCAGCTTCAACGGTGCCACCTGGTACGACAACGACAAGAAGTACCAGCGTCGTGCGTTCAAGGACTACCTGGAAGACGGCACGCTGAACCAGAACATCACCGGCGGCTGGCTGGCGATGCTGCAGCACCACTTCTTCACCGCCTGGATCCCGCAGAAGGACCAGACCGCGCACTACGTGCTGTCGCAGGTGGCCGGTCGTGACCTGATCGAGGCGCGTGGCCCGGCCTTCACCGTGGCCCCGGGCCAGTCCACCAGTACCGAAGCCCGCCTGTGGGTCGGCCCGAAGCTGGTCAACCTGATCGCCAAGGAAGACGTGCCGGGCCTGGACCGCGTGGTCGACTACAGCCGCTTCTCGATGATGGCGGTGATCGGCCAGGGCCTGTTCTGGGTGCTGAACCAGGTGCACAAGCTGGTCGGCAACTGGGGCTGGGCGATTGTCGGCCTGGTGGTGCTGCTGAAGCTGGTGCTGTACCCGCTGTCGGCCGTGCAGTACAAGAGCGGCGCCAAGATGCGTCGCTTCCAGCCGCGCATCGCGCAGCTGAAGGAACGCTATGGCGATGACCGCCAGAAGTTCCAGACCGCGATGATGGAGCTGTACAAGAAGGAAAAGATCAATCCGATGGGCGGCTGCCTGCCGATCCTCATCCAGATGCCGATCTTCTTCGCTTTGTACTGGGTGCTGGTCGAGTCGGTCGAACTGCGCCAGGCGCCGTGGCTGGGCTGGATCCAGGACCTGACCGCACGCGACCCGTACTTCATCCTGCCGGTCATCAACGTGGCGGTGATGTGGTTCACCCAGAAGCTGACGCCGGCACCGGGCATGGACCCGATGCAGCAGAAGATGATGCAGTTCATGCCGCTGGTGTTCGGCGTCATGATGGCCTTCATGCCGTCCGGCCTGGTGCTGTACTGGGTGGTGAACGGTGGCCTGGGCCTGCTGCAGCAGTGGTGGATGACCAAGCGCCATGGCGGCGAGCCGGTCCCGGCCACCACCGCCCCGGCCCCGGTCAAGAAGAAGTAACGCCGACCTGTAGAGTCGACTGTTAGTCGACTGGCGTTGGGGATGGAGCAGTCGACTAACAGTCGACTCTACCGCCCCGATCGACGCGAGAAGCCCGCCGCAAGGCGGGCTTTTCGCATGCGGCGTTAGAATTCCCCGCACACCGTTCCTCCCACTTCCGAGTCCGCCATGCCGCGTGCGTCGTCGTTCCGCCTGTTCCTGCCTTCGCTGCTGCTCACCCTGGTCGTTGCCAGCTGTGGTGACAAGGCCGCGAAGGCACCGGCGACCACCGTCACCCAGCCCAGCGCGCAGGCGGCGGCGGCCGCCGATCCGGCCGCCGCACCGTTGCTGGCTGCGTTGCAGAAGCAGCTCGACGGGTACCGCCGGATCATCGTGCTGCTGGCTGACGAGGAACAGCAGTCGGCCGCCGACCGCGGCACCTCCACGCGCGTGGGCCAGCAGCTGTTCCACGATGGGCTGGAACAGCGCACGGCGATCGCCGCACAGTTCGATGCGCTGCTGCGTGGTTCCAGCCCTCAGCGCTTCGCCACCCTCGGCACCGTGCTGGACTACATCGAGTCGGCGCCGGAACTGTTAGACGCCGACCGCCTGGCTTTCCGCGAAGTGCTGCGCGATCTGCATGAGCGCGTTGGCACCGACTCTTCGCTGCCGGCGGTGAAGCTGCACCAGCGCATCGGCGAGGACCTGGAAGCGCTCGATGAGATCGAACGCAACTACAACCAGGAACTGACCCGCATCTTCAGCCGCTTCGAGCGCACCCGTGCCATCGAGCTCAAGCGCGAGAAGTGGGAGGACTACATCGCCCACCTGCACAAGGACTACAGCCGCGAAGCGATCCTGCGCGATTATGGCGTGATCGAGCCGTATCCGATGTCGATGAAGGACAGCGACCGCGAGATCTTCGGCCGCGACCTGCCCGCCAAGACCGTGGTGCTGACCTTCGACGATGGCCCGCACAAGGCCTACACCGATGAAGTGGTGGCCATCCTCAAGCGTTACGACGTGCCGGGCGTGTTCTTCGAAGTGGGCCGCAACCTGGGCAAGGTGGAAGCCGATGGCAAGGTCAGTCTCGGCCCGATGGCGAAGATCAGTCGCAACCTGATGGAAGAGGGCTATGCGGTGGGCAACCACAGCCTGACCCACGCCCAGCTCTCGCGCACCACCGGTGATGCGCTGCGCCAGCAGGTGCTGGACACCGACACGCTGCTGAAGGACGTCGACAGCAAGCGTGCACCGCTGTTCCGCTTCCCTTATGGCGCGCGCAACGCCGAAGGCCTGCAGCTGCTCAACGAGGCCGGGCTGAAATCGATCATGTGGAACATCGACTCGATGGACTGGGCCGATCCGGTGCCGGAGTCGATTGTGCAGCGCGTGCTCGACCAGGTGAACAAGGAACAGCGCGGCATCATCCTGTTCCACGACATCCACGATCGTGCGGTGAAGGCGCTGCCGCAGATCCTCGACCGCCTGATTGCCGATGGCTACCAGTTCGCAGGCTGGAACGGCCGCGACTTCACCGTTGCGCGCGCGCGCAAGGGCGACACCGGTGCCGCCACCGTCACCACCGGCTACGAGAAGTCGTGGGCGATCGTGGTCGGCATCGACAACTACGCCAAGTGGCCGAAGCTGGAGTACGCCAGCCATGACGCGCAGGCAGTGGCCGACACATTGACCGGACAGTTCGGCTTCCCGTCCTCGCAGGTGATCGTGCTGAAGAACGAGCAGGCCACCCGCAACAACATCCTGGCCGCCTTCCACGACCGCCTGGCCGATGACCGCACCGGAAAGAACGACCGTGTGTTCGTGTTCTTCGCCGGCCATGGTGCTACCCGCAAGCTCGCCTCCGGGCGCGACCTCGGCTACATCATCCCGGTTGATTCGGACCCGAAGGAATTCGCTACCGACGCCATCGCGATGACCGACATCCAGAACATCGCCGAGAGCATGCAGGCCAAGCATGTGATGTTCGTGATGGATGCCTGCTACAGCGGCCTGGGCCTGACCCGTGGCGGCCCTTCGTCGTCGTCGTTCCTGCGCGAGAACGCACGCCGCAGCGCGCGCCAGATGCTGACCGCCGGCGGTGCCGACCAGCAGGTGGCCGACGCCGGCCCCAATGGCCATTCGGTGTTTACGTGGGTACTGCTGCAGGCGCTGGCCGGCAAGGGCGACCTCAACGGCGATGGCCTGATCACGGGTACCGAACTGGCCGCCTACGTGGCGCCGGCCGTCTCGGCCGTTTCGCACCAGACGCCGGCGTTCGGCAGCCTGCCCGGTTCCCAGGGCGGCGAGTTCGTGTTCCAGGTGCCGGACAGCCAGGAATTCCTCAACGCCGATACGCGCCAGCTGACCGCCGACGCGATCGCACTGAACAACAAGGTTGAAGCCGCCAGCGAAGCCAAAGGCAGCCAGGCACCGGTGACCGTGGCTGACCTGCAGGGCGGCAAAGCCAAGCTGGTGGTGCCCACTGCGGGCCCGGCATCGGATCGCCAGCGCGCGCAGCAGGCCAATGACCGCGGCCTGCTGCTGTACCGCGAGAAGCAGTACGACGAGGCGGTGGCGCAGTTCACCGAGGCGCTGAAGCTTCGCCCGGACTTTGCCCAGGCTGCCAACAACCTCGGCTTCGTCTATTACCGCCAGCAGCGCTACGCTGAAGCCGCACGCTGGCTGGAGAACACGCTGAACATCGATCCCTCGCGCGCCGTGGCCTATCTGAATCTGGGCGATGCCTACTTCAACGCGGGCGACAAGCCCAAGGCGAAGCAGGCCTACACCACTTACCTGGCGCTGCAGCCACAGGGCAGCGGTGCGGCGCAGGCGCGCGCGCAGCTGGAGAAGCTCTGAGCCATGAACGACGCGATCCGCACCGACACCATCGTGGCGATTGCCAGTGCGCCGGGCGCCGGCGGTGTCGGCCTGCTGCGCCTGTCCGGCCCGCGCGCCGCGGTGATCGCCAACGCGCTGGGCGCGCCCGCGCTGCGGCCGCGCCATGCGCACTACGCGCGCCTGCGCGATGCCGACGGCGAGGTCATCGACGATGGCATCGTGCTGTGGTTCCCGGCGCCGAACAGCTTCACCGGCGAGGAAGTGGTGGAACTGCAGGGCCACGGTAGTCCGGTGCTGCTGCAGCAACTGGTCGCGCGCTGCATCGCACTGGGCGCCCGCCAGGCGCGGCCGGGCGAGTTCAGCGAACGCGCCTTCCTCAACGGCAAGCTCGATCTGGCCCAGGCCGAGGCCATCGCCGACCTGATCGCCGCCGGTGACAACCGCGCCGCGCGCGCGGCACGCCGCTCGCTGGATGGCGTGTTCTCGCGCCGCATCGAGGCCGTGGTCGAACAGCTTGTGCTGCTGCGCATCCATGTGGAAGCGGCCATCGACTTCGCTGACGAACCGCTGGATACCCTCGGTGGCGCGCAGGTGCGGCGTGGGCTGGAACAGGCGCGCAGCGATCTGGCCATTCTGCGCCGCGATGCCGAACGCGGCCGTCGCCTCCGCGATGGCCTGCACGCGGTGCTGATCGGTCCGCCGAATGCGGGCAAGAGTTCACTGCTCAACGCGCTGGCCGGTAGCGAGCGCGCCATCGTCACCGACATCGCCGGTACCACCCGCGACACCCTGCGCGAGACCATCCGCCTGGACGGCCTGGAGCTGACCCTGGTCGACACCGCCGGCCTGCGCGACGGCGGTGACGCCATCGAACGCGAAGGCATGCGCCGCGCCCACGTGGAGATCGAGCGTACCGATCTGGCGTTGATCGTCCTGGACGCGCGCGATCCGGCGGCCGGTGAGGCCGCGCTGCGTGATGCCGTAGCGGCGGTGCCGCACAGGGTCTACATCCACAACAAGTCGGACCTGCTGGAAGCGTTGCCGGCGCTGGATGACCCGGACCGCGTGTTCGTTTCGGCCGCGACTGGTGCCGGCCTGGAAGACCTGCATGCGCGTCTGCGCTCGATTGCCTCTGCCGGGGCAGGGGAGCAGGTGGACGGTGAGTTCTCCGCACGCACACGCCACGTGGATGCGATCGAACGCGCACAGGAACACGCACAGCGCGCCGATGGCGAGCTGGCGCACGAACACCTGGAACTGGCCGCCGAGGAGCTGCGGCTGGCGCATGACGCGCTGGGCGAGATCACCGGGCAGATGAGCGCCGATGACCTGTTGGGACGGATCTTCTCCAGTTTCTGCATCGGGAAGTAACTGTAGAGCCGAGCCCATGCTCGGCGGTTCTACCCGTCAGCCGAGCATGGGCTCGGCTCTACAGGTGCACGCTTCCCCCGCCTGTCACATTGCCGCCTCATACTGACGCCCATCACATACCGCTTGGGGAAGTCGCAGTGAAGTCGTGGGGTTGTGCGTTGCTGTTGTCGCTGGCCGTGGCACCATCGGTGGCCATGAGTGCTGAATCCTCCACCCCGGCCGCGCCCAAGGTGTCGGTCTACGGCCATCGCGGCGCAAGCGCGCTGCTGCCCGAGCACACCCTGGCGGCCTACGCCCAGGCCATCGCCGACGGCGCCGACTACATCGAGCCGGACCTGGTGATGACCAGGGACGGGGTGATGGTGGCCCGTCACGAGAACGAGATCAGCGGCACCACTGATGTGGCCTCGCATCCGGAATTCGCCAGCCGCCGCACCAGCAAGGTCATCGACGGGCAGAAGGTTGATGGCTGGTTCACCGAAGACTTCACCCTGGCCGAGCTGAAGACCCTGTACGCGCGCGAGCGCCTGCCGGAACTGCGCAGCACCGCCTATGACGGCCAGTTCCGCATCGCCAGCCTGGACGAGATCCTGGCCTTCCTGGTCCAGCAGGCCGGGCGCGCCAACCGCGGCATCGGCCTGGTGCCGGAGATCAAGCACCCGACCTACTTCCAGTCGATCGGCCTGCCGATGGAAGACAAGCTGCTGGCCGCGCTGCGCGGCAACGCCTATACCAACGTCGGCCCGGTCACCATCCAGTCGTTCGAGATCGCCAACCTGCGTTACCTGCGCGGCAAGATCCCGCGTGGCAGCAACATCCGCCTGCTGCAGCTGCTGTGGAAGGGCGATACCCAGCCGGCCGACATCGCCAAGGCTGGTGGAAAGCTGACCTACGCGCAGATGATGACCCCGGCCGGGCTGAAGGACGTCGCCGGCTACGCCGACAGCATCGGTCCGGAGTTGCGCTCGATCATTCCGCTGGATGCCAAGGGTGCACTGGGCACGCCGACCTCGCTGGTGCGCGATGCGCATGCGGCGGGGCTGATGGTGATCCCGTATACCTTCCGCCCGGAGAACCATTTCCAGGCCAGCAACCTGCGCAAGGGCGCCGACAACGCGCGCAATGCCGAAGGATCGATCGCCGAAATGCGTGCCTACCTGGCCACCGGCATCGATGCGTTCTTCACCGATGACCCGGCGCTGGGCCGGCAGGCGGTGGATGGAATGGGCGCGGCGGGCAACGCGGCGGACTGACCCGCGCTGGTCCGCGTGCTCTGGTAGTTGCCAACCTTGGTTGGCATGCAGCAGGAGCGCCGACCAAGGTCGGCCACTACCGGGTCATGAAGATGCCGGATGGGGTCAGAGCCCCTTCGGGGATCCGACCCCGTCACCGATCAACCGCGCGGCTCGTCCGGGCGGCGGAACGGAATCACCACGTAGTCCTGTCCTTCGCGCGGCTGCCACAGCACCGGCACGCGCTGCGGTGACGGCGGCTCCAGCTCGTCGTCGGCCAGCGGCTCGACCTCGTCCTCCTCGTCTTCCCAGCTGTAGCGCTGGCGCGGCGGCAGCGGGTCGGCGTTGCGGAACAGCAGCGCGGCGATGATGCCGGCGAAGGCGCCGCCCATGTGCGACTGCCAGGACACGCCGTCGGCGTGCGGCAGGATGGTCATCAGCATGCCGCCGTAGAACAGCATGCCGATCAGGCCGGTGGCGATTGCCGCGCGGTCGCGGCGCAGCAGGCCCAGGCTGGCCAGCAGGAACATCAGGCCATGGGTCACGCCACTGGCGCCCAGGTGCACGCTGCCGGGGTTGCCCAGCATCCACGCACCGAGGCCCGAGCCCAGCCATAGCAGGGGCAGCGCGCGTACGGTGGCTTTCGGATACACGCTGCCGGCCAGGGTGCCCAGGATCAGGATGGCGATGCTGTTGGCGGCGATGTGCTCGACCGAGGCATGCAGCATCGGGCCACCGATGAGTCCGATCAGGCCCTTCGCTTCCAGTGGCGCCACGGCCCAGGGCCGCCAGTCGAAGGTGCCCTGCAGAGCGAACACGGCCACCAGCACCAGCACGGCGGCCAGGCTGGCATTGAACGCCCGCAGGATGCGCGAGCGGTCATTGCGGGGGGCCGGCACGTCGCCGGCGGGCAGGGGCGCGTTGTTGTCCATACCCCAGCAATGGCGGTGAGTGGCGCGAAACCAAGGCCACCGCTGCGGGAGAGTGGAAACGGCCGGCGGGACAATCCCGCCGGCCGCGCCGTTCAACGGGTCAGGCTCAGGCCTGGCCTTCGCCTTCCTTCGGCGGGTACTTCAGGCTCAGCACCACGGTGGCGGCGATGATCACCGCGACCACGCCCAGCGACACCGGGGTCGGGATCTTGAACAGGTCGATGATCATCATCTTGATGCCGATGAAGCCCAGCACCAGCGCCAGCCCGTACGGCAGCAGGTGGAAGCGGTCGGCCATGCCGGCCAGCAGGAAGAACATCGCGCGCAGGCCCAGCACCGCGAACACGTTGGAGGTGAGCACGATGAACGGGTCGGTGGTGATCGCGAAGATCGCCGGGATGCTGTCCACCGCGAAGATCACGTCGGTGACCGCGATCAGGATCAGCACCGCAAACAGCGGGGTGAACCAGCGCACGCCATCGCGCTTCACGCTCAGCGCGTTGCCGGCGTAGTCCGGCAGCAGGCGCAGGTGCTTGCGCATCCATCGCAGCGCCGGATTGGTCTCCAGGTCCGGCTCCTGGCCGGCGGCGAACCACATCTTCCAGCCGGTGAAGAGCAGGAAGGCGCCGAATACGTAGAGCAGCCAATGGAACTGGCTGATCAGCACGCTGCCAGCGAAGATCATGATCGTACGCAGCACGATCGCACCCAGGATGCCGATGATCAGCACCTTCTGGCGCTGCTCCTCCGGCACCGCGAAGTAGCTCATGATCATCAGGAAGACAAAGATGTTGTCGACCGCCAGCGCCTTCTCGACCAGGTAACCGGTCAGGAATTCGAGGCCGACCTTGTTGGCCACGACCTGGCCGGCGGTCTCATTCAGGTAGTACCAGAGGCCGGCGTTGAACAGCAGGGCCAGCGCGACCCAGCCGATCGACCACCACAGGGCCTCCTTGAAGGTGACCTTGTGCGGTCCACCATGGCGCATCAACACGAGGTCGACCAGCAGGGCGATGACCACCACCGCTGCGAAGCCGCCCCACAACCACACGTTACCGATCGTCTGCATTGGGAATGTCCGTTGGAAAGATGAATGCCAGGCCGGACGGCGAGGATCTGCAACGGAGGATCGGGAGGGGGATCCAGGGACAGAGCTTCGCCAGTACGGCGAAGGTCTCGCTCGCAGTCCCAGTCGGCTGGAACTGCCGTTGCACCGGAGCCTGCGGGCTCGAAATGACGGCGACAACGTCTGGGAGCTACTCCCCTTCTGGCGCCGATTCTGCCGTCTGGGCGGGCTGCCGTCAAATGGGGCCCGGGCGGGGCGGGAACCCCAATGGAGTCAGAGCCCCTGCGGGGATCCGACCCCGGCGGCCGGTTTACAATAGGTGGATGAATACCCCCCTTCCGATTGTCCGCCTCAAGAATGCGTGGCGTTCCAGCCACCCGTGGATCTTCCAGAAACTGGTCGAGAAGCCGACCGTCCGGCCCAAGCCCGGTTCCATCGTCGACGTGGTCGGCATCGATGGTGAGTTCATTGGCCGCGGGTTCTACAACGGGCACTCGCGCATCGCCGTGCGCATCCTCGAAACCGATCAGAACGTGCCGGTCGATGCCGGCTGGTTCTCGCGCAAGATCGCCCAAGCGGTGTCGCTGCGCCGTGAGGTGCTGAAGCTGGACGCGGTGTCCGACGCCTGGCGCGTGGTGCACAGCGAAGGCGACGGCCTGTCCGGCCTGGTGGTCGACCGCTACGGCGACCTGGTGGTGGTCGAGTTCTTCGCCGCCGGCATGTTCCGCCACCGCGAGTGGATCTACGACGCCCTGCGCGAGCAGTTCCCGGGTTGCCGCTTCCACAGCTTCGCCGACGAGCACGTGCAGAAGCAGGAAAGTTTCGACTTCCACGGCAACACCACCACCGAAGCGTCGGTGATCACCGAGTACGGCATCAAGTTCCGCGCCGACCCGGCCGGTGCGCACAAGACCGGCTTCTTCGCCGACCAGCGCGAGAACCGCGAGTGGCTGAGCCAGCAGGTGGAAGGCAAGAGCGTGCTGGACCTGTGCTGCAACACCGGCGGTTTCGCCGTGTATGCGGCGGCGCGTGGCGCTTCGGAAGTGGTCGGCATCGACATCGATGAAGACGTCATCCAGATCGCCAAGGGCAATTCGCGCCTGAACAACGTGCGCCCGAAGTTCGTGCAGTCCGACATCTTCCCGTGGCTGCGCGATGCCGCCAACCGTGGCGAGCAGTACGACGTGGTGATCCTGGACCCGGCGAAGATGACCCGCGACCGCGACCAGGTGATCACTGCGCTGAAGAAGTACCTGGACATGAACAAGCTGGCGCTGGGCGTGGTGAAGCCGGGCGGCCTGTTCGCCACGTTCTCCTGCACCGGCCTGGTGGCCGAGGACCAGTTCCTCGACATGCTGCGCCGCGCGGCCTATTTCTCCGGCCGCACGATCCAGATCCTGAAGGTGGCTGGCGCCGGTCCGGACCATCCGTTCATGGCCCACGTGCAGGAATCGCGTTACCTGAAGGCCGTGTTCTGCCGCGTGGTGGATTGACCGCGGGACGCTGTAGAGCCGAGCCCATGCTCGGCTGATCTGCCTGACAGCCTCAAGATCCGCCGGGCGTGGCCCGGCGCTACCCAATGCGCGGCCGCAGCGCTATGGTCGGGCTCTTCCCAATGCCGGTGAGAGCCCATGCCATCGTTGCGTCGTCTGTCCGTTGTGCTTGCCCTGGCGCTGAGTGCGCCGCTGTCCGCCCATGCCATCGAGTTCAGCGCGCAGGAGCTGGCGCGGGCCAAGGCCCTGCAGCAACGCCTGGTCACCCTCGACAGCCATCTGGATACGCCGGCCAATTTCGGCCGCGCCGGCTTCGACATCGAACAGCGCCACGACCGCAACGCGCTCTCGCAGGTGGACTACCCGCGCATGGTCGAAGGCGCGCTGGACGGCGGTTTCTGGGCGATCTACACCGACCAGGGCGACCGCACCGCCGCCGCCCATCTGGCCGAGCGTGACCACGGCCTGCAGCGGCTGCTGGAGATCCGCGAAATGCTGGCCGCCAATCCCGAGCGTTTCGCGCTGGCATTGACCGCCGATGACGCGGCGCGGATCAAGGCCGCCGGCAAGCGCGTGGTCTACATCAGCATGGAAAATGCCAGCCCGCTGGTGGCTGACCCGAGCCTGCTCTCGTTCTACCACCGCGCCGGCCTGCGCCTGCTCAGCACCGTGCATTTCGCCAACAACGAGTTCGCCGATTCGGCCACCGACCCCAAGGGCGCGGAATGGAAAGGCCTGAGCCCGGCCGGCAAGGACCTGGTGCGGCAAGCGGTGAAGCTGGGCATCGTGATCGACCAGTCGCATGCGTCGGACGCGGTGTTCGATGACCTGCTGGCGATGATGCAGGTGCCGTTCGTGCTCTCGCACAGCTCGGCCAAGGCGATCTACAACCACCCGCGCAACCTCGACGATGCGCGCCTGCGCAAGCTGGCCAAGGCCGGTGGCGTGATCCAGGTGAATGCCTATGGCGGTTACCTGATCGACACCGCGAAGACGCCCGAGCGCAAGCAGGCCGAAGAAGCGCTCAGCAAGCAGCTGGGCGGCTGGGAAGGCATGGGCATCGAGCAGGGTGTGGCTCTGCTCAACGCCGAACAGGCGCTGGACCATGAGCACCCGGTGCGCCATGCCAGCCTGGACGACTTCTTCGCCCACTTCGAGCACATCCTCAAGGTGGTCGGCCCGGAACATGTGGGCATCGGCCTGGACTGGGATGGCGGCGGTGGCCTGAGCGATCTGCCCGATGTCAGCCAGCTGCCGAAGATCACCGCGTGGCTGCTGCGCAAGGGCTATACCGAGCAGCAGATTGCCGGCATCTGGGGCGGCAACCTGCTGCGGGTGATGCGCCAGGCGCAGGAGTACGCCGCTGCTCCGTAGAGTCGAGCGGCGCTCGACTGCGCCTTTGTAGAGTCGAGCCATGCTCGACTGCTTTCGATAGGCACCCCGTGAGCCGAGCATGGCTCGACTCTACAGAGGAGCGCCGGGCCATGCCCGGCGGCCTCCTTACTTCGCGATCAACGCGTGGCGGCGGCTGTACAGCAAGTACAGCACCAGGCCGACCAGGTTCCACAGCAGGAAGTACAGCTGGGTGCTGTGCGGCAGGCTGAGGAACAGGTAGATGCAGCCCAGCGCGGCCAGCGGGCCGACCACGAAGGCCAGCGGCGTACGGAACGTGCGCTCGCGGTTCGGCTCGCGCAGGCGCAGCACCACCAGGCAGATACCCACCGCGGTGAACGCGGCCAGGGTACCGGCGTTGGCCAGCGCCGCGATCTCGTCCAGGCGTGCCACACCGGCCAGCGCCGACACCACCACCGCAGTGAACAGCGTGGTCGCCACCGGCGTGCCGGTGCGGGCGTTGACCTTGGACAGGCCACGCGGCAGCAGGCCATCGCGGCTCATCACGAAGAAGATGCGGCTCTGGCCGTACAGGAAGGCCAGCAGCACGGTCGGCAGCGCGATGATCGCGATCACGCCGATCACCATTGCCGCGGTCGGATGGCCGAGCTGGCGCATGATCAGCGCCAGCGGCTCGGCACTGTGGCCGAACACGGCGTAGCTCATCGCACCAACGGCGGCGAGCGCGACCAGCACGTAGACGATGGTGCAACCGATCATCGAACCGATGATGCCGATCGAAAGGTCGCGGCCCGGGTTCTTGGTTTCCTCCGCAGCAGTGGAGATCGCATCGAAGCCGTAGAAGGCGAAGAAGATGATTGCCGCTGCCGCCATCACGCCGTGCTCGACGCCATCGGGGCCCATCGACTTGGCGAAGCCGTACGGCATGAACGGCTGCAGGTTGTTGCTGTCGAAGGCGGGCAGGGCCACCGCCACGAAGATGGCCAGCGCGATCAGCTTGAACACCACCAGGATGGCGTTGAGGGTGGCGCTTTCCTTGGTGCCGGCCATCAGCATACCGGCTACCAGCCAGGTGATGATGATCGCCGGCAGGTTGATCATGCCGCCTTCCACGTGCGGGCCGGCGGCCAGCCAGGCCGGCAGGTGCACGTTCCAGCCGAACTGGGTGTGGACCCATTCGAGGAAGCCGACGAAGTAGCCGGACCAGCCCACCGCCACCGTACTCACCACCAGCGAGTACTCCAGGATCAGGCTCCAGCCCACCACCCAGGCGAATACCTCGCCCAGCGCGCTGTAGCTGTAGGTGTAGGCACTGCCGGCGGCCGGCATCATCGTCGACAGTTCGGCGTAGGACAGTGCCGCGCAGGCGCAGACCGCACCGGCAATCGCGAAGGAGATCAGAACGGCCGGGCCGGCCAGGTTGGCACCCACGCCGATCAGCGTGTAGATGCCGGTACCGACGATGGCGCCGATGCCCAGCGCGATCAGGTGCGGCCAGCTGAGCGTCGGGATCAGGCGCCTGCCGGCTTCGTGGACGGTGACGGAATCTAGGGACTTGCGCCGGAACAGGGACATGCAGGCCTCGGAAGGGGTGACTAAGAACGACAAGTCCCCGAGTGTGACCGAACGCAGCGCAGCATTACCACTGACGCGGGTCATACCCGACACGCCGCGCGCTGCACCGCGAGCAGGCTGCCGGAATCGGCATAAAGGGCCGTAAGCCCGGTACCGCCTCAGGGGGGGCTGGGCCAGTGGCAGCCGTCTTCCTGCCAGGCTTCGGGGTCGTCGTGGAAGGTGGTGCTGCGGCCGTCGCGGGCGCGTTCGTAGCGCAGATCCAGCACCAGGGCACCCTGCGTGCTCAGCAGGTAACGGCCGTTGAGGCGGCCATCGACATGCTCTTCCCAGACGCTGTCGAACTGGTAGGGGCGATCTTCGGCCAGCACCGTGGTCTCCATCGAAACCCGGCGCAGCGGCAGGCGATCGCGGTGGCCCGCGTAGCGCACGTCGGACTGGCCGTCCTCCAGCCAGCGCCATTCCAGGTGGATGCTGTCATTGCGACCACCGGTCAGGCAGCGATGGTCCTGCACGGTAGTGCCAGAGGCGGTGCCGGCGAGCAGCAGCAAGGGCAGGGTACAGCGAGCCAACCGGGCCATCCACGCGCGTCCATTCGGCAGGGAAGGCCAGCATAGCGCGCCCTCCCTGCCAGGGCCTCAGCGCCCGCGGGCGCGCAGGCGGGTGCCGCCGCTCATCAGCATTCTTGGCAATGGCATCTGCAGGAAATCGTGTGGGAACGAAGGCGCCACCGCACTGATCGCATCAAGACGAGCCAGGGCATCGGCCGGCAGCACCAGTTGCAGCGCGGCCAGGTTGTGCTCGAACTGCGCAAGGGTACGGGCGCCGATGATCGGCAGCGCGCCGGTACCGGGGCGCTGCAGCAACCAGGCCAGTGCCACCTGCGCAGGCGAATGCGAAAGAGCGGCGGCGATCAACCCGACTTCCTCGGCAATCTGCAGCGAACGTGGGGTCAATGCACCATTGATCAGGGCGACATTGCGGCGTGAGCCACCCGGTGAGGCATCGAGGGCATCGCCCTGGGCCAGGTCGGCGGCGCTGTATTTGCCGGTCAGCACGCCACTGCCCAGCGGCGACCACGCCACCACGCCCAACCCAAGCGTATCGGCCATCGGCAGCAGTTCGTGCTCGACGCTGCGCTGGATCAGGCTGTACTCGATCTGCAGCGCCACAAACGGTGCCCAGCCGCGCAGGTCGGCCAGGGTCTGCATGCGCGCGATCTGCCAGGCCGGCGTGTCCGAGATGCCGGCGTAGAGCACCTTGCCGCTGCGGACCAGGTCGTCGAAGCCGCGCATCACCTCGTCCACGCCGGTGGTGTCGTCCCAGGCATGCAGGTACAGCAGGTCCAGGTAGTCGGTACCCAGCCGGCGCAGGCTGTCCTCCACCGAGCGCAGCATGCTCTTGCGGTGGTTGCCGGCATTGTTCGGGTCGCCGGGTACGGTGGCCAGCGTGTACTTGCTGGCGATCACCAGCCGGTCGCGCTGGCCCTGGGCGAAGCGTCCGAGCAGGGTCTCGGCGCTGCCATTGGTGTAGTTGTTCGCGGTATCGATGAAATTGCCGCCGCGTTCGACGTAGCTGTCGAAGATGCGGCGGGCCTCGGCTTCGTCCGCGCCCCAGCCCCAGTCGGCACCGAAGGTCATCGTACCCAGTGCCAACGGGCTGACGCGAAGGCCGGAGCGGCCAAGCAGGCGGTAGTGGTCCAGCGACATGTGGGGCTCTCTCACAGGAAGGCGGCTGCACCGCCGGGAGCCACAGCATCCGTCGCCCGATCCTGTGGATAAACTGGAAGGAACCGGACTCACCATGAAGAGTGGCTTCACAATGGATCCCTCCGCACCGTTGTCGGCGGTGGTTGCCTTCGTCCACGTCGCCGACCATGCCAGCTTTACCCGCGCCGCCGATGCGCTGGGGGTCTCCACCTCGGCGCTGTCGCAGAGCGTGCGCGCGCTGGAAGCGCGGATGGGCGTGCGCCTGCTGCAGCGGACGACGCGCCGGGTTGGCCTGACCGAACACGGTGCGCGCTTCCTCGCACATGTACGCGGCGGGCTGGCACAGATCGAATCGGCGTTCGCCGATCTCGACAGCGTGCGCGCGGTCCCGGCCGGGAAGCTGCGCATCACCCTGCCACGCATCGTTGCCGAGCGCCGGGTGCTGCCCACACTGCCTGCGTTCCTGGCGCGCTACCCGCAGGTGGAGGTGGAACTGTGCGTCGAGCCGGCGCTGACCGATCTGGTGGCTGAGGGCTTCGATGCTGGCATCCGCCTGGGTGAATCACTGGCGCGCGGCATGATCGCGGTGCCGATCGGGCCGCCGGAGCGACAGGTGGTGGTGGCCACGCCGGATTACTTCGCGCGGCATGGCATCCCGGCCAGCCCGCATGATCTGCAGGGGTATCCGTGCATCGTCCACCGTCGTGCCAATGGCCGGTTGATGCCGTGGGAGTTCAGCCGGGATGGCCACGATCTGGAGGTGGACGTGACCGGCCGCCTGGTGTTCAACGATGCCGAACTGGCCTACGCCGCCGTGCTGGCCGGGCTGGGCATGGCACAGGGGTTCGCCTCGCTGGTAGCCGATGATCTGGTGGCCGGGCGCCTGCAGGCGGTGCTGGACGACTGGCAGCCGCCCTTTGCCGGCTTTCATCTGTACTACCCGGCACGCGAGCACATGGCACCGAAACTGCGGGTGTTCATCGACCATCTGCGTGCCGAAATGCACGGCCGGTAGAGGACAACCCTGGTTGGCAGACGGCCTCTGGGACCATGAACGCCGGTGGCGCCAGCGCCACCAAGGCCGGCGACTACCGGATCCCGCGCTCTGGTAGAGGCCAACCTTGGTTGGTCGACGCGGCGTCAGAGCCTGCTCGACGGCGGTATCAGCCGTTCAACCCCAGCCGGATGCCGAACCCCACCAGGAACAGGCCGGCCACCCGGCGCAGCGCATCGCTGATGCGCGGATGCTGGATCAACCGGCGGCGGGCCAGGTTGCCGACCCCGATCAGCATCGAGCAGTAGGCGATGCTGACCACCAGGATGATGCCGGCCAGCGCGGCGAAGGTGGCGATGCCCTGGTGTGCCTTGGGATCGATGAACAACGGCAGGAAGGCCATGTAGAACAGGATTGCCTTCGGGTTGAGCAGGCTGACCAGGATCGCCTGCTGGAAGTAGCGGCCGGGCTGCATGCGGATCGGACCGGCGTCGCCGCCCTCGTGCCTGGGCGTGCGCAGCAGGCTGATGCCCACCCACACCAGGTAGGCCGCACCCAGGTACTGCACGGCATGGAACACCAGCGGATTGGCTTTGAGCAGCGCAGCCACGCCGGCCAGCGCCAGCCACATCAGGATCTGGTCACCGACCAGCAGGCCGGCCAGTGCCGTGTAGCCACCGCGCACGCCGCCTCGGCCGGTGGCGGTCAGCAGGGTGAAGGTGCCGGGGCCGGGCAGGGCGAGGAACACCAGCACGGCGACCAGAAACGTCCACAGGTCCTGGATGCCCATCCACGGCATGGCGGTGTTCTCTTTTACGGGGGGCCGTCATTGTCGGCCAGCACCGGGGCGGGCGACAGGGGGCTGGTGAGTCCATCGGGCATGCCAGACAGCAGCGGTTGCAGGTGCTGGCGCAGCTGCGCGTGCAGCTGCCGCACCGCCGGCGAGAACTGCTTGCGATGCGGGCACACCAGCTGCAGCGGAATGTGGCTGCCAACGCCATCGAGCAGCAGCTGCAGGCGGCCGGCCAGCACGTCTTCGCGCAGGTCCAGCCAGGATTTGTAGGTGATGCCTTCGCCGGCCACCGCCCAGCGCCGCACCACGTCGGCGTCGTCGCAGACCAGCGGGCCGCGCACCGGGATCACGGTGCGGCGCCCGTCGACCTCGAACGACCAGCGATCGTAGGCGCGGCCACTGAGCTGGTAGACCAGGCAATCGTGCTCGCGCAGTTCGTCCAGGCGCACGGGCGTGCCCCGTCGCCGCAGGTAATCGGGCGAAGCCGCGAGTACACGGCGGTTGCCTTCGAGCAGGGGCAGGGCCACGTAGTTGGCGTCGTCGAAGTGGCCGATGCGGATTGCCACATCGACCGGATCGCGGAACACGTCAGCTACCTCATCGGACAGCTGCAGGTGCAGGCGCAGCCGTGGATGGGCGGCTCGGAACGCGGTCAGCCACGGCAGCAGCAGGTTGCGACCGAAGTCCGATGGCGCCGACAGCTGCAGCGTGCCGTGCAGTTCGGCGTCCTCGCCCTGCACGCGGGCCCGACCTTCGCGCAGGGTAGCCAGCACCTCCTGCGCATACGGCAGGTACAGCGCGCCCTCACCGGTCAGGCGCAGGCTGCGGGTGGTGCGCACGAACAGGCGCAGGTCCAGTTCGCGCTCCAGCCGCGCCACGGCGGCAGCGACCTGGCCGGGCAACAGGTCGGCCTCGCGCGCGGCCTGCGAGAAGCTGCCCAGTGCGGCCGTGCGGACGAACAACTGCAGATCGTCGAAGCGGATCATCTTCATTGCCAGAGTGAAAGTGCTGCCCGATTCTGCGCCTTTCTGAGCGGCCTTGCGCGGCGCAACCTGTCCACTCCTTCCCCACTGGACCGCTGCCATGCGCGCCATTGCCTACACCCACGCCGGCCTGCCGATCGACGACGCCCGGGCCCTGATCGACATCGAACTGGAACTGCCGCAGCCTGGCCCCCGCGACCTGCGGGTGGCGGTGCGCGCGGTGGCGGTGAACCCGGTCGACACCAAGGTCCGCCGCGGCGTGGCCACCGATGGCCCGCGCGTGCTGGGCTGGGATGCGGTCGGCATCGTCGACGCCGTGGGCAGCGAAGTGACCCTGTTCCAGCCCGGCGATGCGGTCTACTACGCCGGCGTGATCGACCGGCCGGGCAGCAATGCCGAATACCAGCTGGTGGACGAGCGCAGCGTCGGTCGCAAGCCGGCCAGCCTCGGTGATGCGGCCGCCGCGGCATTGCCGCTGACTGCGATCACCGCCTGGGAGCTGCTGTTCGACCGCCTGCGTATTCCCGAGGGTGGTGGCGAGGGCCAGACCCTGCTGGTGATCGGTGCCGCCGGTGGCGTCGGCTCGATCCTGGTGCAGCTGGCGCGGAAGCTGACGAAACTGACGGTGATTGGCACCGCATCGCGCCCGGACACCCAGGACTGGGTGTATGCGATGGGCGCGCACCACGTGATCGACCACAGCCAGCCGCTGGCCGAAGGCCTGGCACGGCTGGGCATCAGCGAGGTGCAGCATGTGGCCAGCCTGACCCATTCCGACCAGCACTACGCGCAGATCGTCGAACTGCTGGCGCCGCAGGGCCAGTTCGGCCTGATCGATGACCCGGGCCAGGTGGATGTGATTGCGCTCAAGCGCAAGGCGCTGTCGCTGCACTGGGAATCGATGTTCACCCGCCCGCTGTACAGGACCGCGGACATGCAGCGCCAGCATGAGCTGTTGAACCGGGTGGCCGAGCTGATCGATGCAGGCGTGCTGCAGACCACGCTCGGTGAGCACTTCGGGCGCATCGACGCGGCCAACCTGCGGCGCGCGCACGCGCTGCTGGAAAGCCACCGCGCCAAGGGCAAGATCGTGCTGGAAGGCTGGTAACACCAGGCCTTTCCTGCGTCGTTGGGGTCAGATCCCTTTCCCTTTGGGAAAGGGATCTGACCCCTGCCTCAGGCCACGCCGTTGTCGACGTGTTCGGCGAAACCGGGCTGCTGGCGAAGGCGTTCGAACCACGCCGCGAGGTGTGACAGCACGGGCTTGTGGCCCGGTGTGCTGCGCCAGCGCTGGGTCGACAGCCCCAGCACGACATCAGCGAGGGTGGAGGTGCTGCCCGCCACGTAGCCATCGGTGGCGGCCAGCTGTGCATCAAGCACCCCCATCAGCCGGTTCCACTGCGCCAGGCTGGCCTCGGCGCGGGCGTCATCCGGGTAGTCCGGGTGTTGCCGTACCCGCGCCATGAACACGTGGCGCCAGGCACTGTTGAGGTCGCTGGCCTGCCAGTCCATCCACTGCTCCACCCGCGCACGGGCCTGCGCCGCAGCAGGCAGCAGGTCGTCACGGCCGGCGAGCACGGCCAGGTACCGGCAGATGCTGTTGGACTCCCACAGCACGAAGTCGCCATCGCGCAGCACCGGTACCTGTCGGTTCGGATTCAGTGTGGCCACCAGGTCTGCCGGTGGCGCAGGCTCGTGGTGCAGGGGCAGATCCAGCCCCGCGCACAGCCACAGCACCTTGCGCACATTGATGGAGGTTGGCTTTCCGTACAGAGCGAGCATGGTTCCGGCGCAGCAGCTGAGACTCCGCCAGCCTACACTTGTGCCATGCAAACGGAATATCTGCTCATCGGCGGCCTTCTATTGGCCGTGCTCATCCTGCAGCTGGTCGCCCTGCTGCGCCGTCCACCGCATGACCGCCTGGAACAGGCGGTGCGCGAGGAGGCACGCGCCGGGCGCAGCGAACTGCGCGAACAGCTCGATGGTTTTGCCCGCGCGCTGACCGACCTCTCCACCCGCACCGACCAGCGCCTGGACCTGCTGCGCGAAGCCTTGGGCGAAGACGCCCGCAAGGCGCGCGCCGAAGCCGCCGACAGCCAGCAGCGCGGCGCCGCGTTGATGGGACAGCGCCTGCAGGAACTGCGCGGCCAGCTGGAAACCTTCGGCCAGCAGCAGGAAGCGCGCATCCACGCGTTCGGCCAGCAGCTGCAGGAGCTCACCGGGCGCACCGACACCCAGCTTGGCGCGCTGCGGCAGACATTGGTGGACGATGCGCGCAAGGGCCGTGAGGAAGGTGCGCAGTCGCAGCAGCGCCTGACCGAAAGCCTGGGCCTGCGCCTGCAGGAACTGACCCAGCGCAACGAACAGCGCATTGCCGAAATGCGCGCCACGCTGGAAGAACAGTTGCGCGCGCTGCAGAACGACAACGCACAGAAGCTGGAGCAGATGCGCCACACGGTGGACGAGAAGCTGCAGTCGACGCTGGAAACGCGCCTGGGCAACTCTTTCAAGCTGGTGTCCGAGCGACTGGAGCAGGTGCAGCGTGGCCTCGGCGAGATGCAGCAGCTGGCCACCGGCGTCGGCGATCTCAAGCGTGTGCTGACCAACGTCAAGAACCGTGGCAGCTGGGGTGAAGTGCAGCTGGAGAACATCCTCGAGCAGACGCTCACCCAGGAGCAGTACGCACGTGCGGTGAAGGTGCGGCCGGACAGCGGTGAAATGGTCGACATTGCCGTACGCCTGCCGGGGCGCAGCAGCGATGACACGCCCGTGTGGCTGCCGATCGACTCCAAGTTCCCGCGCGAGGACTACGAACGGCTGCTGGATGCGCAGGACCAGGGGGACGCAGAGGGCGTGCGCCTGCAGGGCATCCAGCTGGAGCGCGCGGTGCGCGTGCAGGCCAAGTCGATCTGCGACAAGTACATCGCGCCGCCGCACACCACCGATTTCGCGGTGATGTTCCTGCCCACCGAAGGCCTGTACGCCGAAGTGATCCGGCGCCCGGGCCTGGTCGACCTGTTGCAGCGCGAGCATCGCGTGGTGGTGGCCGGGCCGACCACCGTCACTGCCCTGCTCAACAGCTTGCAGATGGGCTTCCGAACGTTGGCCATCGAGCAGCGCTCCAGCGAAGTGTGGAGCCTGCTGGGTGCGGTGAAGAGTGAGTTCGGCAAGTTCGCCGGCATCCTGGAAAAGGCCGAGAAGCAGATCACCACGGTCGGCCGCAGCATCGGCGAGGCCAGCCGCAAGACGCGCACCATCGAACGACGCCTGCGTGGCGTGGAATCGTTGGCGTCCGAACAGGCGCAGTCGCTGCTGGGTGATCTGGCCGAGGGCGATGGGGCCGGCGAGGACGAAGGCAACGACGGCGACGAGGCCTGAGCCACGCTGACACGCCGCCTGCATCGCCGATGCGTATGCTGGCGGCCTGTCCGCTTCGATCAGGTACCGCCATGCGCCTGCGCCTCTGCTCCAGCCTTGTCTTGACCGCACTGCTTGCCGCCTGCAGCAGTGCGCCGCCGGCCGTGGACGTGGCGGCGCAGACCGGCACTGCGGCCAGCCCCGAAGCCGCCGAGGCCTACCAGGAGGCACGCGACGTCGACTGCCAGGCGGCCGGTGGCACCCTGCAGCGGCTGGGCCGGCTGCAGCGCGAGCAGTGCGTGATTCCCTACGCCGATGCCGGCAAGGCCTGCAGTCGCAAGAGCGACTGCACGGGCCAATGCCTGGCCAGCGGCGAGGTGGCCGCTGGCAGCGTCGCCACCGGTACCTGCCAGCGCGATGCCAGCCAGAACTTCGGCTGCCGCCAGCGCATCGAGGACGGCAAGGCGCAGGGCACGATCTGCGTGGATTGAATCCTGCCTGTAGAGCCGAGCCCACGCTCGGCTGCTGTGGCATCAGCCGAGCGTGGGCCCGGCTCTACAACCGCGTGCGCGGCGCTATGCTGGTGGGCCATTCCCCGCCGTAGCCGGAGCCCCCGCGTGAGCACCCCGATCCAGGACATTTCCCTCACCACCATCGACGGCCAGCCGTCCTCGCTTGCCGACTACCAGGGCAAGGTGCTGCTGCTGGTCAACGTCGCCTCCAAGTGCGGCCTGACCCCGCAATACGAAGGCCTGCAGGCGCTGTATGCGGAAAAGCACGCGCAGGGCCTGGAAGTGCTGGGCTTCCCCGCCAACAACTTCCTCGGCCAGGAGCCGGGCAGCGAGGCGGAAATCCAGCAGTTCTGCCAGCTCACCTACGACGTCAGCTTCCCGATGTTCTCCAAGATCAGCGTGGCCGGTGACGACACCCACCCGCTGTACCAGCAGCTGATCGCCGCTCAGCCGCAGTCGATCGGTGAAGGCCCGTTGCGCGAGCGCCTGGCCAGCAAGGAGATCCCGATCCACGCAGCACCGGCGGTGCTGTGGAACTTCGAGAAGTTCCTGGTTGGCCGCGACGGCAAGGTCCTCGCGCGCTTTGCTCCGGACGTGGCGGCCGATGACGCGCGCCTGCGCGAAGCCATCGAGGCCGCCCTGGCGGCCTGATCGGCCGGGGCCGGATCCCTTTCCACGGGAAAGGGCTCCGACCCACCCCGCAGCGCCAAAGAAAAACCCCGCCGAGGCGGGGTTTTTCATGCATCGCTGAAATGACTCAGTGGGTCCACTGCGGCATCGGCATCGCATCGACCGGAATCGGCGAATTGGCATCGTCGTGGCCACGCTCGCGCTTGCTGCGCAGATCGTTCTCGATCTGGTAGTTGCGGCGCTGCATCCACGCATCGCGCACCAGCGAGTACTCGTCCACTGCGGTGTCGCGCAGGTCGTCGATCGCCAGCAGCTGCGCGCGGGTATCCACCAGCTGCAGGCCCTGCAGGCCGATGCGGACCTTGTCTTCCTCGATGCGGCGGATCGGTGACAGCGGGATGTCGCCGGCTAGGCCGAACACATCGCGCACGGTACGCGGGCCGAAGAACGGCAGTTCCACGTAGCGCGAGCGACGCCAGCCCCACACGCCCAGGGTCTGGCCGAAGTCTTCATTGCGACGCGGCACCATCGCCTTGCTGGCCGGATCGAACAGGCCGCCAATGCCCAGCGTGCTGTTCATCAGGAAGCGGCCCAGGCTGTCCCAGGCATCGGCACCACGGCCCTGCAGCAGCTGGTTGGTGATGGTCACCGGCGCGCGCAGGTTGCTGAAGAAGTTGCTGACGCCGGTGCGGGCGAAGCGCGGCACCACGTGGGTATAGGCGGTGGCCAGCGGACGCGCGACGCCGCGGTCGACCGCGTTGTTGAACTTGTGCACCTTGCGGTTGAACGGTTCCCACGGGTCGTAGGCCGCCGCATTGGTGGTGTTGCCGGCACCGCCATAGAGGGCATCGAAGTCGTCATCGCCACCGGGCGTGGCGGCTGTGGCGGTCTTCGCTGCACTGCTGTCGCCGCTGTCGGTCGGCGCAGCCGGCGACGATGCGACAGCAGCCGGCGGATTGGCCACGGGTGCGACCGGTGCAGCGTCAGCCGTGCCTGCATCGGTGGCTGCGGCAGTAGGCGAGGTGGTGGTACTGGCCGGAACCAGGGTGCTGGCCGCGGGTGCATCGCTGCGCGCGGGCTTGCCGGCACAGGCGGTGAGGGCGGTGGCCAGGACGATCAGGGGGAGGGTGCGCACGACGTTCATGTCAGCTCGCAGCAGAAGTAGCGTTGAAATCCAGGTTGGGCGACAGCCGATAGGCCGCGCTCAATTCGTTGTAGCCAGCCGGCGCGCCGGTGATCACCAGCGGGTGGCCGGCCTTGCGCGCACGTGCCGCGAGCTCGGCCAGCAGGGCCAGGCCGGCGCTGTCCACGCGTTCGACCTCGCTCAGCTCAAGCCGTGCCAGCTTTGCCGGCAGGGCCTGCAGCTGCGGCCACAGCGCGATCACCGCGGCGCGGTCGAGCACCCCGCGCAGGCGCAGGGTGTCGCCTTCCAGCAGTGCCAGTGGGTTACTTGCCATTGCCCGCGGGCCCGGCCTGCATGCTGCCGCTGTGCAGTTCGCTGGCCACCTGCTTGATGCCCTTCTGGCGCAGCGGGGTGTCGAACTGGTTGCGGAACGTCTGCACGTAGGAGATGCCTTCGATGTTGACGTCGAAGATCTTCCACTGGCCGTTCACGTTGCGCATCCAGTACTCGACCGGGGTCGGCTCGCTGCCGGCACGCACCAGCTCGGTGCTCACGCGCACGCCGCGGTTGCCCGGCAGCGGGCTTTCACCCTTCAGGCGGAAGCTCGGCTTGCCCTGGATGTTGAGCAGGGTCGAACCATAGCGCTGCATCAGGCTGTCGGCCATGGCATCGGCGAACAGCTTGATGTCGGCATCCGAGGCACCGCGTGCGTGCGGGCCCAGCACCAGGCGCGCGGCATAGTCGCGGTCGAAGGTGCGGTTCAGTTCGCTGTCGATGTAGTTGCGCAGGCTGGCCGGGTTGCTGCCGAACTCGCTCCTGCGCTGCTGCAGGGTGGTGAGGATGCGCGTGCTGGCATCGATCACCACCTTGCCGGCCTGGCCCTGCGTCGCGGCAGCGGCGGGAGCGGCGGCCTGGGCCTGGGCGAGGAACGGAGTAGCCGCCAGCAGCGCCGAGGCGAGCAGGGCCGGGATCAGTTTCATCTTCATGGTTGCGGTTCCGTTGCAGGCGCCTGCGCGCCATCGTTGGGCTTCTGAGCAGCGCCGCCACCGGCACCACCACTGAACATGTACTTGCCGACCAGCTGGATCAGGTCAACCGCCGGCTGGGTGAAGACAATCTCGTCGCCGGCCTTCAGCACGTCCGGATCACCGCCCGGCTGCAGACCGATATAGCTCTCGCCGAGCAAACCACTGGTGAAGATGCCGGCCGAGGTATCCGCCGGCAGGTCCTTGACCTTGCTGTCCATGCGCAGGGTCACGATGGACTCGAACTTCACCGGGTCCAGGTCGATCGAGGCGACCTGGCCGACGGTGACGCCGCCGATCTTCACCGGCGCCTGCTTGCGCAGCTGGCCGACCTGGGAGAAGCGCGCCTTCAGTTCGTAGCCCTGGCTGCCCCAGCTCCAGCGCTGGTTGGTCGAAGCCACGGCCAGCACCATCAGCGAGGCCAGGGCCAGCAGCAGGAAAGCGCCGACGGAGAATTCGAGTCTGGGACCGCGGATGGCCATGTGGATTACCTGATCAAGTCGTGGTGGCCGCGCGCGCCAGCGCACCGCCGGTGGAGGGGTTAGGTGAACAACATTGCCGACAGCACGAAGTTGAACATCAGCACCAGCAGCGAGGCGTTGACCACCGCACGGGTGGTCGCCACCGAGGTGCCCTCGATGGTCGGCTCGGCGTGGAAGCCAACGTAGGCGGCGACCAGGGCGGCGGTGCCGCCGAAGATCGCCGACTTCAGCATCGCCACGCCGAAGTCATCCCAGAAATCGACGCTGTTGCGCAGCGCCGACCAGAACACGCCATTGTCCAGGCCCAGCACGTGCACGGCCTCGAAGTAGCTGGCACTGATCGCCAGCGAGCAGAAGATGCCGGTCAGCAGCGGCACGGTCAGCACCGCCGCCCAGAAGCGTGGTGCCACGGCCTTGGCCACCGGGTCGATGGCCATCAGCTCCAGCGCCTTGATCTGGTCGGTGGCGCGCATCAGGCCCAGCTCGGCGGCGATCGAACTGCCGGCGCGGCCGATGAACAGCAGCGCGGTCAGCACCGGCGCCAGCTCGCGGTACAGCGACAGGCCGAGCAGGGTCGACAGCGCGTCGGCCGCGCCAAAGGTGGTCAGCGTGCGGTAGCCCTGCAGGGTCAGCACCAGGCCGACGAAGGCGCCACCGACGGCGATGATGGGCAGCGAGCGCGCGCCGATCTTGTAGATCTCGCGGGTCAGTTCGGCCAGGAAGTCACGGGTCGGCAGCGAACCGCGCAGCACGGTCAGCGAGAACAGGCCGGCGCGGCCCAGCGAACGGGTGGCTTGAACGAACGGCATCAGGCAACCCTCGCGCGCGGCGCGGCATCGAACGGGATGGGGCCATCGGGCTGGCCATGCAGGAACTGCCGCAGCAGCGGATCCTGGCTGGACTCCAGTGCCTCGGGCGATCCCTGGAACACGATGCCGCCATTGGCGATGGCGATCACCTGGTCGCAGATCGGCAGGGTCTCGTGCACGTGATGGCTGACGATGATGCTGGTCAGGCCCAGGCTGTGGTTGAGGCGCTGGATCAGGCTCATGATCACCCCGGAGGCGATCGGGTCCAGCCCGGTCAGCGGCTCGTCGTAGATCATCAGCGGCGGGTCCAGCGCCAGCGCACGGGCCAGCGCCACGCGGCGTGCCATGCCGCCGGACAGTTCGCGCGGCCACGCATCGGCGGCGGCCAGCAGGCCCACCGCATGCAGCTTCATCTCCACCAGCCGGCGCAGCACGGCGGCCGGCAGGCGGGTATGCGTGCGCAGCGGCAGTGCGACGTTTTCGGCCACGGTGAGGTCGGTCAGCAGGCCATTGCCCTGCAGCAGCACGCCCACGCTCTTGCGCATCTCCAGCAGCGCGCTGCTGTCGTGCGGGATCGGCTTGCCGAACAGGGTGACCTCACCGGCGACCGGTCGCAGCTCGCCGGTCAGTGCCGCCAGCAGGGTCGACTTGCCACTGCCGGACGGGCCGAGCACGGCAGTGATGCTGCCCTTGGGCACCTGCAGCGACACGTCGCGCAGGATCGTGCGTCCGCTCCGGTCGATGCGGACGTTGGACAACTGCACCAGACTGGAGGCGGAAGCCGACATGGGCACCATTAACGTTTTTTAGACATCGAAGGATCGGGCCAGCCGGCTGAACATAAGCAGACTGGACGGTCCAGTATTGTTGCACGGCAGGGCTTGGCGCAGGCCGGGACAATCGGCCGGCAGCCCGGAACAATCCGTACCGTCGATGGGCCGACCATTGAATACTGCCTGCCGTCCTGCACACTGTGCATGATGAGTGACCCAGGCAGCGATTTCCGCCTCTACCATTCCAATTCCCTGGACGTGCTGGCCGCGCTGCTGGCGCGCAACGTGCGCGCGCCGGTGCCGAGCCAGCCGTTGCTGGCGCCGGAAGTGGTGCTGATCCCGCAGGTCGCGATGCGCCGCTGGCTGCAAGCGACACTGGCCGCCGAATTCGGTGTCGCTGCCAACCTCGAATTCCTCACCCCGGGCGAGTTCGTGGCCCGCGCGCTGAAGGCCAATGTCAGCGGCGAGCAGGACGACCTGGACGCGGCCGGCCTGCACTGGAAGCTGTACCAGGCGCTGCGCGACCCGGCGTTGCTGGCGCAGCCACCGATGCGCGCGCTGCGGTCCTATCTTGCCGGCGGTGACGCATTGAAGCCATGGGCGCTGGCGGGCGAGCTGGCCTCGGTATTCGAGAAGTACCAGGCGTGGCGCCGCGACTGGCTGCTGCGCTGGGCAGCCGGTGCCGATCCGGCCGACCCGCAGGCGATCCTGTGGCGCACCATCACCCACGGTCATGATTACCGTGCACGTCGCATCCAGGAGTACCTGGACCGCTTCGAAGGCGCCGGCAAGCCGCTGCCGCAGGGGCTGCCGCCGCGCATGTCTGCGTTCGCGACGCTCAACATCTCGCCCGATGTGCTGCGGGTGATGGCCACCCAGGCGCGGGTGGGCGAACTGCACTTCTACATGCCCACCCCGGTGCAGTCGTACTGGGGCGACCTGCAGACGCTGGCCGAGCGATTGCGCAGCGGCGCACCGGACCCGTTCGGCGAGGCCGCCGGCGAGAACCGCCTGTTGGAAGCCTGGGGGGCGGCCGGCCGCGATTTCATGGCGGTGCTGGGCAGCTACGAGGTGGTGCACCCGGCCGGCGAGATCGCCGCCTATTCCGATCCGGAGGAAGACACCCGGCCAACCCTGGACGAAGGTGGACTGTCCGACAGCCTGCTGCATCGCCTCCAGCGCGATCTGTTCCACCGCCGTGCGCTGCCCTCGGGCGCGCTGCGCGAGGCTCTGCGCAGCGACGATCCCAGCCTGCAGGTGCATGCCTGCCATACCCGCCTGCGCGAGCTGCAGGTGCTGCACGACCAGCTGCGCAGCCTGCTGCAGGACCCACGTTTCGACCCACCGCTGCAGGCACGCGAGATCGCGGTGCTGGCGCCGGACATCGATCCCTACGTGCCGTATCTGGAAGCGGTATTCGGAGGCCGGGGGGGCGACGAGGAGCACATTCCGTATGCGCTGGCCGACAGCAGCCCGCTGGCCGGCGAGCCGCTGGCCGATGTGTTCGTGCACCTGCTGGGCCTGCCGGTCTCGCGTTTTGGCCTGAACGAAGTGCTGGACCTGCTGGCCAGCGCGCCGTTGGCCGAAGCGGCCGGGCTGGAAGCAGTGGACTTCGACCGCCTGCACGGCTGGCTGCAACAGGCCGGTGCGCGCTGGGGCCTGGATGCGAAGCACCGCAACCAGCATCAGGCGCCAGCCGACGATGCCTATACCTGGCAGTTCGCACTGGATCGCCTGGTACTCGGCCATGCCACCGGCAGCGAGGCCGATCTGGCCGGCGTGGCGCCGTGGATCGAACTGGAAGGCGGCGCGTTGGACGCCTTGGACCGTCTGCTGCGCCTGCTGCGTGTGCTGGCGGTGTATCAGCGACGCCTCGGCGAACTGCTGACGCCCGCGCAGTGGCGGCAGCGCCTGCTGTCGCTGCTGGATGCACTGCTGCCAACCGCGCCCAGCTCGCCCAACAGCCAGCGTGCCCTTGAGCGCCTGCGCAAGCTGCTCAACCAGTTCGCTGAAGACGCCGCCAAGGCCGGTTTCGAAGACGGCGTGCCGCCGGAGGTGGTGCGTTCGCACTTCGCCGGCGCGCTGGGCGAGGCCGATACGCGCGCACCGCTGCTGACCGGTGGCATCAGCTTCGGCCGCATGGTGCCGATGCGCCTGCTGCCGTTCCGGGTGATCTGCGTGCTGGGCCTCAACGATGGCGATTTCCCGCGCCGTGACCCGGCCGCCGGTCTCAACCAGCTCACTGCGGAGCTGGATACGCCGCGCCGCCGGCCGGGCGACCGCTCCACCCGCGAGGACGATCGCTTCCTGTTCCTGCAGCTGTTCGCCGCCGCGCAGGAGGTGTTCTATCTCAGCTACCTCGGTGCTGATCCGCGCGATGGCAGCGTGCGTGAGCCGTCGGTGCTGGTCAGCGAACTGATCGATGCGGCTGCGGCGTATCACCTCGATCCGGCTGTGGCCACCCGCGACTTCACCGTGCGCCACGCACTGCAGCCGTTTTCGCCAGGCGCGTTCGGCGATGGCGACCCGCGCCGCTTCAGCTATCGCCGCCAGTGGCATCCCGCTGCCGGTCGCCTCACCGGCCAGCGTGGAGGCCTGCAGCCGTGGTTCGATGCACCGTTGCCACCGCCGCTCGACGATGCGGTGGAAGAGGAGGTCTCGCTCGATACCCTGCGTCGCTTCCTGTGCGACCCGGCCGGGCAGTTTCTCGCACAGTCACTGGGCCTGCGCCTGGCTGACGAGGTCGAGGAGGTGGATGACCTGGAACCGCTGGTGCTGTCTTCGCGGGGGCCGGAGAAGCGCAGCGTGCAGGCGGCGGTGGTACGTGCCACGCTCAGCGGCGATACCGAGCCGTTGTACCCGCGCCTGCGCGCGCGTGGACTGCTGCCGTCGGGTCCATTGGGCGAGCGCCAGTTCGAGGTGGAGCAGCTGAAAACCCGCCCGTATGCCAGTGCGCTGCTGGGCTGGATGCAGGGCGAACCACTGGAAAGCCGTCGCTACGAAGTGGAAATCGACGGGGTGCGCCTGCACGGCCGCGTGGCCGATCGGCATCCCGAGGGCCTGGTGCGCCTGCGCGCCGGCACCCTCAACGGCAACGCGGTGATCCGCCATGGCCTGGACTGGCTGCTGGCCAATGCCGCCGGTGATGCCTTGCCGCTGGTGCAGTTCCATGATGGCGGCGATGCCGGGCCGGGCCCGCATGTCGTACCGGCGCTGAGCGTTCCCGCCGCACGCGCGGCGCTGCGTGCACTGCTGCAGCTGCGCCAGCGTGGCCTGCGTGAGCCGCTGCGCTTTGCCCCGTACACCGGCTGGGTGCTGTACAACGCGCCGGCAGAAAAACAGCGCAGCGAAGGCTGGAAGCAGTGGCACGGCAGCGACCGCACCTGGGGTGAATCCAGCAGCGACGCCTGGCAGCTGCTGCTGCGCGGTGCCGACCCATTCGCCACCGATGCCAGCTATGCCGACCTGCTGCGCAACAGCCAGGTGGTCTTCAGCGCGGTGCGCGAAGGCCGCACCCTCGGCACGGAATCACGCCAGGAGGGCAGCGCATGAGCACCGTGGTCATCGGGGACGGCATCGAGCTCCTCAGCCGCGATCCCTACCTGGCCCTGCCGCTGGATGGCATTCGACTGATCGAAGCCAGCGCCGGCACCGGCAAGACCTTCACCCTGGCCACGCTGTTCACCCGCCTGGTGGTGGAGCAGGGCCTGCGCATCGGCCAGATCCTGGCAGTGACCTTCACCGACGCTGCCACCCAGGAACTGCGCAAGCGCATCCGCGAGCGCCTGGCGCTGGCGGCACGCCTGGTCGATCTGGAACCGGCCGAGGGTGAAGCGCCGGATGTATGCCTGACCCGCGAAGTCCTGCAGCGCCACCTGCAGGGCGGCTCCGAGAGTGCCACCGCACTGAAGCGGCGCCTGCAGGTGGCCGCGGACGAGATCGACCTGGCCTCCATCTTCACCATCCACGGCTTCTGCACCCGCGTGCTGCGCGAGCATGCGCTGGAGAGCGGCCACACCTTCGACCCGCCGGAACTGCTGGCCAGTGACCGTGAGCTGCTGGAGGAGCTGGCGGCCGACCTGTGGCGTGTGCATGCCAACGACCCGGCCACGCTGGAACCGCTGACCTGGCTGTGGTCCACCCCGGACGCGCTGGCCGCCGATCTGCGCGCGCTGCTGGCCGCACCGCCGCTGCATCCGTTGCCGCAGCCGGTGGCGTTGGCCGATCCGCATCCGGCCCTGCAGAGCGCGGCGGAAGCACTGTCCGCAAGCGTGCGCGCGCATGGCGAGCAGTTCTTCATCGACCTCTGCGATGCGGTCGACAACAAGTGGATCAACGGCGTGTCCTACAAGCTGGGGTGGCTGCACCCGCTGGGCCGGCAGCTGCTGGCCTGGGCCGAGCGCGCCGACCCGCGCGAGCTGCTGGCCAATGAGCGCCTGCCAGCGCTGCTGCCCGAGGCACTGGCCGCCAAGACCAACAAGAAGTTCGCCGAGCGCACGCCATCGTCGCCGTTGCAGGCGCCGTTGGCGCGCTATGTCGCGTTGCTGGCCGAACGTGATGCCTGGCTGCGTGCCACCGCGTTGAATTTCCTGCACGCGCTTCGCGCCGACGCCACGCAGCGGCTGCTGGCACTGAAGCGCACTCGCCGGGTGCAGACCTACGACGATCTGATCGATGGCGTGGCGTTGGCGCTGGAAGGCCCGCAGCGGCTGGCACTGGTGAAGCAGCTGCGCGCGCAGTACCGCATCGCGCTGGTCGATGAGTTCCAGGATACCGACGACCGCCAGTGGGGCATCTTCCACACCGTGTTCGGCGATTCGCCGGAGGTGCGCGAACTCGGCCTGGCGCCGGCGCTGTTCCTGATCGGTGACCCCAAGCAGGCGATCTATGGCTTCCGCGGCGGTGATATCCACACCTACCTGAAGGCCAAGCAGGTGGCGCAGAAGGCACCGGTGCTGGACCAGAACTTCCGCTCGCGACCGGCCGTGCTGCGTGCGCTGCAGGCGTTGTATGACAACGGCGGCGAAGACGCTTTCCTCGAACGCGACATCCAGTTCGAGCCGGTGCGGCCCGGCGGCGTGCGGGTTGACGAGGATTACCTGCGCGATGGTCGTGCCGCCGTCGCGCTGACCCTGCGCGTGCTGCGCAGTGGCGGCGACAAGGCGATGAGCGCCGATGCCTCGCGCGATGCCGCCACCCAGGCCTGTGTGGCAGCGATCCACCAGACCCTGGTTGCTGCGCGTGCCGGCAACGCCGTGCTGCGTGGGCGACCGGTGCAGCCGGGCGACATCGCGGTGCTGGTGCGTTCGCATCGCGAGGCCACCCTGGTACAGCGCGCGCTGGCCGCGGTGGGCATTCCGGCGGTGGCGGCCGGCAAGCAGAGCCTGTTTGCCACCCCTGAAGCGCGCGATCTTCGTGCGCTGCTGCTGGCCCTGCTGCAACCGGCCGATGAAGGCCGCCTGCGTGCGGCACTGGCCACCGTACTGCTCGGCCAGCAGGCCAGCGCGATCGCTGCGATGGAACGCGAGGGCGACCTGCAACGCGGGTTCCAGGCACAGCTGCTGCACTGGCGCGAACGCTGGCAGCGTGGTGGCCCGTTCGCGGTGATCGCCGAAGTCTGTGCTGCACAAGGCGAGCGCCTGCTGGCGCTGATCGATGGCGAGCGCCGCCTGACCAACTACCTGCAGTTGGGCGAACTACTGCAGGAAGCCTCCGCGCAGGCGCTGGGCATGCATGGCCTGCTGGACTGGCTGCAGGGACAGATGGCCAATGCCGACCAGGATGACGAGCAGCAGCTGCTGCGCCTGGAATCGGACGCGCGTCGTGTGCAGATCATCACCCTGCACAAGAGCAAGGGCCTGGAGTATCCGCTGGTGTTCCTGCCCTTCATCGGCATCGACGGCGGGGCGCCGAACACCGCGTCGCACTGCACGGTGCATGTGGGCGGCCAGCGCCAGCTGCACTGGAAGCTCGACAAGGACGAGGCCTGGGAAGCGGCCACCGCGCAGCGCGAACGCGAGCAGCGTGCCGAAGATGCACGCCTGTTGTATGTGGGCCTGACCCGTGCCGAGCACGCGCTGTGGATCGCCGTGGGCGATCTGGCTGGGCTCGGCAGGACGCGGCTGGCGCCGCTGCTGGGTGACCTGCAGGTGCTGCGCACACATGCTGATGTGTATGTCGACGACAGCGAGGCGCCGGCCGCGCTGCCGCAGCTGGCGGCCGAAGTGGAAGGTGACCTGCCGGCCGTGCGTGCGCTGACCCGGCGCGTGCCGCATGACTGGTGGGTGTACAGCTTCACCCAGCTGGCCCATGCCGATGCTGGCGCCGGCGACGATATCGAAGCGGCCGCCACCGAACTGCCAGCACCGGCGGCCGACGAACCGGCTGGCCCGGAACTGCCGCTGGAACCGGCCCTGCCGGAACCCGCCGCGGCCGCCGCAGACAGCGCGCCGCTTGATCCGCGTTTCATGGGCAGCCGCTTCGGCAACGTGCTGCATGAGGCGATGGAGAACGTCGACTTCGCTGCATGGGCGGATTGGCAACCGGGTCTGGAAGCGCCCGAGGGGCAAGCCGAGGTGCTGCGCAAGGCGCTGCACGACGAAGGCTATGCCGATGTCGATCTGGACGATGGCGTGGCGGTGCTGGTGCCGTTGGTTGGCCACACGCTGACCGTACCGCTGCCCGAAGGCGGCGCCCTGTGCAGCCTGGCCGAGGGCGAGCGCCGCGCGGAAATCGACTTCCACTTCGCCATCGAACCGACCACCGTGCCGGCGCTGCTGCAGGTACTGCACGCGCATGGCGTTTCCAGCAGTCGCCGAGGCTTCGGCCAGCGCCGCCGGTTGGAAGGCCTGATGACCGGCATGATCGACCTGACCTACGTGCGCGATGGGCGCTGGTACGTGCTCGACTACAAGTCCAACCGCCTGCCCGGCTACAGCCCGGACCTGCTGGCCATCGCCATGCGCCACAGCGAATATGACCTGCAGGCACTGATCTACACCGTGGCCCTGCATCGCTGGCTGCGCTTCCGCCTGGGGGCAGCCTACGACTACGAGCGCGACATGGGTGGCATCCGCTACCTGTTCTGCCGCGGGCTGGATGGCGCTGGCAACGGCGTGCATGTGGACCGCTTCCCGCTGGCGCTGGTGGATGCACTGGACGCGCTGTTCGCCGGTGGCGAGCAGGCCCAGGCCGAACTGGCGGCGCGTGCGCGTGGAGCCAGCGCATGAGCCTGTTGAAGGAACTGCACAAGAAAGGCCAGCTGCGCACCCTCGACCATGTGTTGGCGACCAGCCTGATGCGGCTGCGCGACGACACGCCCGAGAGCGTGGCGCTGGCGGCGGCGCTGGCCTCGCTGGCAGTGTCGCAGGGCCACGCCGGCTTTGATCCGGCACAACCGCAGCGGTTGCTGGAAGGCGTGCCCGAGTGGCCTGCCGCGCAGGACTGGCTGGCGCAGCTGCGCGCATCGCCCTGGGTAGCGACACCCGAGCAGCCCGACGCCATCGCCGAGGATGCGCCGCTGGTGCTGGAGAACGGCCTGCTCTACCTGCGCCGCTACCGCGAGTACGAGCGTCAGTTGGCGGCTGGGCTGCAGCGCATCGGCCGGCATCCGCTGCCAGCGCCGGATATGTCTGCATTGGCGCCGCTTTTCGCGCAGCTGTTTCCGCAGGCATTGGGCAGCGAGGATCACCAGGCACGCGCCGCCGGCGTGACGCTGCGCCATCCGTTGGCGCTGGTCACCGGCGGCCCCGGCACCGGCAAGACCACGACCATCGCGCGCCTGTTGCTGCTTCTGGCCGCGCAGGCCCGGCACGCCGGCCAGCCGCTGCCCGAGGTGGCCTTGGCCGCGCCGACCGGGCGCGCTGCCGAGCGCATGGCCGAGAGCCTGCGCGTAGCCGTGCAACGCCTGCAGGAACAAGGACTGGACCCGACGCTGTGCGCGGCATTGCCCAGTACCGGCACCACCCTGCATCGCCTGCTCGGGGTGATTCCCGATTCACCGCGCTTCCGCCACCACGCTGATAATCCGCTGCCGGTGGACGTGGTGGTGGTCGACGAAGCCTCGATGATCGATCTGCCGATGATGGCCAAGCTGGTTGACGCGATCGCCGGCGGTACCCGCCTGATCCTGCTCGGCGATCCCGACCAGCTGCCGTCGGTCGAGGCCGGTGATGTGCTCAGCGCGATCCTGCGCGCCAGCGGCGATGGCATCGGTACCCGTGCCGACGACGCACAGGCGCTGCACCGCCTGCTGGCACCGGCCACCTTGCAGCCGCAGGCCGCGCCACGCGCCTTCGCCGGGCGCCGTGTGCAGCTGCAACGCGGTTACCGGCAGAGTGATGCGCTGGACCTGGCACCATTGGCGCACGCCGTGCGCGAGGGCGACAGCGGTACCGCGCTGCAGCTGCTGCGCGGCGGTGCATTGGCGGGCGTGCATTTCCACGAAGGTGAGGCCGACCCATTGCGTGGCCAGCGTGAGCATCTGCTGGGCCATTGGCGCGCACTGGCCGACGCGGCCGATCCGGTGCTTGCCCTGCAGCAGGCCGGCCGCCTGCGCGTGCTGACGGCACTGCGCGAAGGCCCGCAGGGCGCGCGCGGGCTCAACAGCCGCATCGAACAGCTGCTGGCCGGCAACACCCCGGGCTACTTCCAGGGCCGCCTGCTGCTGGTCACCGAGAACAGCTACCGGCACCGCCTGTTCAACGGCGATATCGGTATCTGCCTGCGCGATGGCCGCGGCGCGATGGTGGCCTGGTTCCCTGGCGACACCATCGACCAGCCGCGCGCGTTCCACTCGGCGGCACTACCCGCGCACGAAAGCGCGTTCGCGATGACGGTGCACAAGGCGCAGGGTTCGGAGTTCGATGAAGTGTGGTTGCAGCTGCCACGCCAGGACAGCCGCGTGCTGTCGCGCGAACTGGTCTACACCGGCCTGACCCGTGCGCGCCAGCGCCTTCACGTAGCAGGCAACGCAGAGGTGCTGCAGGCGGCGTTGAAGCGCCACGCCAGCCGGCTGGGTGGGTTGGCCTGGCGGCTGGGTGCGGAAGACGTGGCCGAAGCACCGCCGCGCGTCGAACAGCCCACGGTGCAGGGCACGTTGTTCTGACGCCGGGTCGGATCCCGTTCCCACCGGGAACGGGCTCTGACCCCGTCGCCCCGATGTCGCATTTGCCCTTTGATGACGCCGCCGGCGCTACCTATCCTGCGTTGCTACCCCACGATACAGGAACCGGCACATGGCGCTTATCGCTCTGGATGACCACCGCTGGGCCGAACTCCAGCATGCCTACGGGGCTGCGGATGACATCCCGGAGCTGCTCGCCAATCTGAGTATTCCGAAGCGTGAAAGATCGGAAGACGATCCGATTGAAGACACCTGGGAAGAATTGTGGAGCAGCTTGTGCCATCAAGGGGATGTCTACAGCGCTTCGTTTGCGGCTGTGCCGCATATTGTCAACGCATTGCCAGTTGACGCTGACTCAGACGATTGGCAGTTCATTTCCCTTGCACAATCGATAGAAACGTTGCGATGCCACCGAGGCATTGAACTTCCTGCTGGATTGGAGCCGGAGTATTCGCAGGCCATTCAGCGCATGGGTAAACACGCGGCAATGCTTGTCGCGACGCCGCAGGAGGCTTGGAAAACCTCAGCACTCTTTGCAGCCATTGCTATCGCGCACGGCCACACCCCAATGGCCAGACTGCATACCGAGATTATGTCCGATGAGATGGACCAGGCAGTCAATATCTTCTTCGCAGAGGTAACACGAGACAACTAGTGTTTCCGCCGGTGAACGGGAACGCTGCCTCCACGATCGTCTCGCGTCAGTCGAGCATGGCTCGACTCTACAAAAGCGTACTTCGATCATTTTGGAGATCATCCACGCATGGCGTGGATCTACCGTGTCGACCAAGGTCGACACCCACCAGAAGCAAGCCATGTCATTCCGACAGATCGCGGGAAACTGTCGAAGGCGGGGTGGGTCCGGTTGCGGGGGCGTGAGCCGCATGGGCCCGAGGCATGCCTCGGGCGGGTTGGGCAGGACGCCCAACCCCGGTCTTGCCGTGTGCGCAGGACAGCGCACACGAGCAAGCGGCGACCGAGCTTACAGGGACGTACTTGCAGCGTCCCCCGCAACCGGACCCACCCCGCCAACCCACGGAATGCAGGCTTTTGCCGCTGACGTTGACGTTGATTCGGCAGGTGCAGGGCGCAGCCCTGCCGCCCCCCGTCATTCAGCAATCAGCACCAGGCCATCCGGGAACACGATCGCGGCTTCATCGGCACTCACATCGAAGAACCCCACGCCGTGCTTCTCGGCCAGGTCCTGCACACGGCCGTGCGCGCGCTCGGCCACCGAGTAGGCGAACGCACCGTAGATCACCTGCCGGCCGATGCTGTACTCGGTCACTTCGTCACGATCGTCATCGTCGTTGCTGAGTGGTCCGTCCAGCGGCGGAAATTCCTGCGCCATCTCCGCGAACCACGCCTGCAGCGCCGCGCTGCTGACTGCCGGGTCGTCGTACTCGTGGCGCTCGTTCCACTGCGTCTGCTTCTCGAACCAGGCGATGAAGGCTGCCGCCTCGCGTGGGGCCGCGCTGGCCTCGAACACCATCATGTCGTAACTCATTGGAGCTTCCTGTGCAGAGCGGGGGTCAGAGCCTTCGCCTGGGGCGAAGGATCCGACCCCGGAGCGGAGTCTGTGGACACAGAGGGTAGCGCGCTACGGCTGCGTCGCCGTGTCCATTGCCAAGCCCGGCGCCAACGCCTTCGCCTCCGGGAACAGCGCGAAGCGCAGGCCGATCAGACCCATCAGCGCTTCGTCGCGGGCCTTGCAGGCGCCCACGCTGCCGACCCGGCCCAGCGAGGTATCCAACCGCTCGCGCAGCGCCTCGGCCGCCACCATCGGTTTGCGCGCGGCAATCTGCTGCCGGTAGTGCGCGGCGATGTCCTCCAGGATGTGCTCGACCGCCTCGCGGCTGCGCTCGGGCAGCTCCAGCCGGGCGCGGCGCAGCTGCAGGATGTTCAGGCCGATGCGTGCCTCGTTGAGCATGTCCACCGAGGCGATGTCGCTGCCTTCCGGCGTTGCCGCCAGGCGTGGTGCGAGCAGGCCCAGCAGGTCGAGCATGCGTGCGGCGAAGCGCTGGCGGTCCTGCTGGCCACGACCCTCGGCGGCTTCGGCCAGCGTGGTCCAGCCCTGCCTCACCAGCCGGCGCGCGGTCCACTCGGCACCCACCGAACGGAACAGACGGGTCATCACCACCGCAAAGCCAATGCCGATGAACATCGCGATGGACGAGTTGAGGAAGGTCTGGATGTTGGCGCTGTAGGTGTTCTGCAAGCTCAGCAGCGCAGCCAGGTTCACTGTCAGCGGCAGCGCGAACAGCGCGCTCTTCGGGTGGTGCAGCATCAGGCCCAGTGGCAGGAACACCACCGCCAGTACCAATGCCAGCAGGCCGAAGTCGTGTACCGCCGGGAACACGCCGAACAGGTACACGCCGGCCACTACCGAGGCCACCATCGCCCACACGAGGAACGACACCATGCTCGGTGCCGGATCGTCCTGCGCGGCGAAGAACGCGGCGGTCACCGCGGCCATCATCGCGCCGTTGCCTCCGCCTTCCCATCCCAGTGCGATCCACAGCACGCAGTAGCTCATCAGTGCCACGCCGGCGCTGAGCGCGGAGAACAGCGCCATGCCGTAGTCGACGTGCTTGTCGGCGGCCACGCGCTCGGTGCGGATGCGGTAATGCGCGCGGTCCAGCGGCGCGGTGCCGTGGTCGATCGCGTGCTGCAGGGTGCGGCAGTCCTGCCACAGGTCCACCAGTTCCTCCAGGCGCAGCAGCAGGCTGGCCAGCTGCAGGTGCTGCAGGTCGCGGTCCACCTGCGGCTTCAGCGCACTGATGCGCGCACGCAGGCGAGCGTACTCGCTGGCATTGGTCGGCCCGTCCAGCCAGTCGTGGATGTCGTCGATCAACGCCGGCAGGCCTTCGGGCAACGCCTGGCCGTCGCTGCGCAGCGCGCTCAGGCGGTCGGCGATCGAGGACAGCACCGGCAACAGCAGCAGCATGCGCTCGCGCAGGCGCTCCATCGACACCGCCGACCCGGCATGGCGTGGATCATCGCGGCGCAGGAATTCGATCAGCGCCTCGAACTGCACCAGGTCGGCGGCCAGCCGGTTGCGCGGCGCATGTGCGCGACCGCGTTCAAGAATCTGCCGGCACCACTGTGCGGCGTCCTCCATCCAGTTGCCGATGCGCGCGCGCAGCATCGGGCGCACCGAGGCCGGGAACAGCAGCGAGGCAAACAGCACCGCCACCACCGTGCCGAGGATGATCTCCTCGCTGCGCGCCACCACCGTGTCGAAGATGGTTTCCGGCGAGGTCACTGCGGGGAAGCCGATGAAGGCGGTGGTGTAGCCGGCCAGCAGGAATGCGTAGCCGCGCGGGCCGCGGTTGAGCAGGGCCATGAACAGGCAACCGGCCAGCCAGATCGACATCGCTGCGCTCAGCACCAGCGGCGTTTCCACCAGTGCTGGCAGCACCAGCAGGGTGGCCAGGCCGGCTACCAGCGTGCCGACGATGCGGTATACGCCCTTGGCGCGGGTCGGGCCCAGCAGCGGCTGGCTGACGATGTACACCGTGCCCATCGCCCAGTACGGGCGCGACAGGTTGCCGGCCATGGCGATGTACAGCGGGGCCACCGCGGCCAGGTAGGTCTTGATCGAGAACAGCCACGCCTGGCGGTCGGTCAGCGCGTTCATGGCTTACTTCGCCGAGGCCTGTGCGGTGGCCGGCGCCGTCGGGGCAACCGTTGCCTGCCAGCCGCCACCCAGCACCAGGAACAGATGGATCTGGTCGCGCGAGACCTGCGCTTCGGCGGCGGCCAGGGTGGCGTCGCTGGTGGCCAGACTGCGGTCGGCATCCAGGCTGGACAGGTAGGGCGTGCGGCCGCCCTGGTACAGCCGGCGGTTCTGCTCGGCGGCCAGCGCGGCCTGCTCCTGTGCGGTGCGCAGCGACTGCAGGCGGCGCAGGTCCTGCGCATAGCGGTCCAGCGCGGTCTGGGTCTCCCGCAGCGCCTGCAGCACGGTGTGGTCGAACTCGGCCAGCGCGGCGTCGGCGCCGGCTTCGGCAGCGTGGATGCGCGCGTGCGTGCCCGACGACGGCAGCGTCCACGAGATCAGCGGGCCGATCGACCACTGCTGGGTCATCGGCGTACCGAAGTCTTCCAGCAGGCCGGCGGCGCCCACCGAGGCACCCAGACGGATGTCCGGATACAGCTCGGCGGTGGCCACGCCAATGCGCGCGGTGGCCGAGGCCAGCTTGCGTTCGGCCTGGCGGATGTCGGGGCGACGCTGCAGCAGCGCACGGCCATCACCGACCGGAAGCGGCTGCGCCAGGCTGGGCGCGTGCGCGCAGTCGATCACGCCGGCCGGCAGCTGGCCCGGGGTCTGGCCCAGCAACGCGGCCAGCGAATAGGCGGCCGCCGAGCGCTGCGCGCGCAGTGGCGGCAGTGCAGCTTCCAGCAGTGCCACCTGGGCATTGGCGCGGGCCAGCTCCGGCGGCGTGCCACGGCCAGCCGCGATCAGGCGCTCGGTGACCGTGCGGCTGCGTTGCTGCAGCTGCAGCGAATGTTCGGCCACGTGCAGCTCGTGGTTGGCGTGGCAGATTTCCAGGTAACTGTCGGCCACCTGCGCGACCACGCTGACCTGGGCCAGATCGCGTGCCGCCGCCACCGACTGCTCGTCGGCACGCGCCGCTTCGGCGCCGCGCTTGAGCTTGCCGAACAGATCGAACTGGTAGCTGACCGCGAACTTGCCATCGGCCAGGTTGATCACCGGCAGCTCGTGCTCCTGCAGGAACGATTCGGCCGACAGCTGCGCGCGGCTGACGCCGGCCTCGGCCTCGTACTCGAAGCCACCGGCGTCCAGCGCCTGTTCGTACACGGCGGCGGCGCGGCGCAGGTGCGCATCGGCGGCCTTCAGTTCCACGTTGTCACGCAGCGCCTGGGTGATCAGCCCGTCCAGCACCGGGTCGTTGTACAACGACCACCAGCGGTCGGGCAGCGCCTGGTTGGCGGCCACGTGCGGGTTCTGTGTATCGATGAAGGCAGCATTGGCTTCGGGGCGCTTGAACGCCGAGCCTTCCGGCAATGCATAGTCCGGGCCAACGGTCCTGCACGCGGCTAGGCTGGCCAGCGCGACAATCAGGCCGAGACGGGGCAGGGTGGCGTTCACAGGCCCGCCTGTGTCGGCGCGGCGCCGGCCTTGTCTGCGTGCTTCGTGCTGTTGGTCTGCACGGTCACCGTGGCGGTACGCCCGGCAATCAGCTCAACGCCCTTGGGCACTTCGTCGATGGCGATGCGCACCGGGATGCGCTGCGCCAGCCGCACCCAGTCGAAGGCCGGCGTCACGTTCGGCAACAGGGTGCTGCCGTTGCTGCGGTAGCGGTCCTCGATGCCGGCGGCGATGCTTTCCACATGGCCGCGCAGCGGCGTCGATTCACCCATCAGCCGGATGTCCACCGTCTGCCCCGGCGCCACGCCGCGCAGTCGGGTTTCCTCGAAATAGCCATCAATGCGGAACGAGCCGGTATCCAGCAACGCCAGCACCGGCTTGCCGGCCACCACGTAGTCGCCCACGCGCATCGTGCGGTCGTTGACGCGGCCATCGGCCGGCGCGCGCACCTCGGTACGGCCCAGGTTGAGCTCGGCCAGGTCGACCGCGGCCTGTGCGGTAGCCAGCGCCGCCTGTGCAGCCTGCAGCTTGGCGCGGCGCACTTCGGCATCCTCGGCGGCGACCAGGTCCTGCAGGCTGCGGTCGCGACCGATCTCGCGGCGCAGCTGCGCCACCGAGGCCTGGCGCTCGGCCAGGCTGGCCCGCGCCTGCTCCAGCGCGATGCGGTAGCGCGCGCGGTCGACCACGAACAGCAGGTCGCCCTTCTTCACCGCCTGGTTGTCGGCCACGTCCACTGTTTCCACCAGCCCGGACACGTCCGGCGCCACCTGCACCACATCGGCGCCGACGTGGGCGTCGCGGGTCCACGGCTCATCCATGTAATAGACCCACAGCTGGCGCAGCACCAGCAGGGCGACGATCACCGCTGCGCTGGTCAGCAGTACGGGAAGGGCTTTCTTCACGATCTTGTTCACGATTGCATCCAACGCAGGAGGTGGAACAGCAGGCCAAGCACGATCCCGTACAGCGCCAGGTTGAACAGTGGCGGGTGCCATATATGGCGATAGGCACCGGCACGCTGCAGCAGCGCATGCAGACCGCTGTTGACCAGGTAGGCCAACACCATCAACCCGAGCAGGGTCGGGACGAACACTCCGTGGAGACTGAATTCACCGGGCATCGGTAGGGGGCGGGGGCAAGTGGGGGAGGGGAGGAACAACAGAACAACGGCAACGGGCAAAAGCCGCTGGCGTGTGCACGGCAGCGGCGGTGTTCGGGGGCAGCGCGCTTACGTGATGCGGTCGGCGGCCTCGGCCAGCAGGCGCCATGCCTTCAGCACGGCGTGCAGTTCATCCATGGACAGTTCGCCGAACACGTCCTGGCGCAGGCCGATCAACTGGTCTTCCAGCTCGCTGACCAGCGCCTGGCCGGCGTCGGTCAGCCACAACAGGTTGGCGCGGCGGTCGCTGGCATCGCTTTCGCGGCGGACCAGGTCGCTGGCGCACAGCTTGTCCAGCAGGCGCACCAGGGAGGGACCCTCCATGCCCAGCTGCTGGGCCAGCGCCACCTGCCGGATGCCACCGCCGGAGCGGCCGATCATCAGCAGCGGCATGGTGCAGGCGGTGGAGATGCCGTAGCTGCCGAGCCGGCTGTCGGCCAGGCGCTGCCACTGCCGCCCTGCGTACAGCAGGCCGGAGCTGAGCTGCATCTGCAGCACGGTGCGCTCGTCGAGGGGTCGGTCCATAAGAGATAGATAGGATACTACTAATTTCATTCCTATCAATGGTTTTTGCTGAATGGGTGGGTGGGTTGAGGAAAGCGTTGCGCCTGCTGGCTATCGGCTGGGGTGGCGGAGGGCCGGACGGGGCAGGGCACGCTGCAAGTACCCCTCCGGGGCCCGGCCCAGCCGCTGGCGGCCGGGCGTTCGGTCGCTTGCGAGGCATGCCTCGCAAGCAAAGCGCCCTCACCCATGTAAGCTCGATCGGCGCATCCATGCGCCTCACGGCCCTGCCCCGCCCGGCCCTCCGCCACCCACCCCACATCCCGCGAGCGCGGTGGGTTGGCTCTTTAAAGGCAGGGGCAGAAGCCAACGCTGTGCGGACTAAGGGTTCGCACCCACCACAGCAGTCGCGCAGTCGCGCGGCGCTTCCGAAGCCATGAACCCAAGCTTTCGACCCCGCTTTTGGGCGGTTCGGCCGCGCCCGCAGGAAACCGTCAGGGAGGGGGAGAGGGGGCTGCGCAGGACCGTTGGCGCCATGGATGGCGCCATCGAGCCCCCAGGGACGGGTTTACGGCGTGTCCTGCGCAGCCCCCTCTCCTCCTCCAAACCGATAGCAACGAGGCGCCGCAAGAGACCCCCGATGAACCGTCCCAACAGGACGACCCACCCCCCGGTCGGGTACGATGCTCGCCCCCCGTTCGGGACGCTGTACGCAATGAGCAAGAACAACGAAAAGGCCGCCCCGCAGGGCGACGTGACCCAGGACCAGGCCGAGGATGCGGTGCGCACCCTGCTGCGCTGGGCCGGTGAGGACCCGTCCCGCGAAGGCCTGCTGGATACCCCCCGCCGTGTCGCCGAAGCCTATGGCGACTGGTTCAGCGGTTACCGCGACGACCCGCGCGCCTACATGGAGCGGACCTTCGAGGAAGTGGCCGGCTACGACGAACTGATCGTCCTGCGTGACATCGAGTACGAAAGCCACTGCGAGCACCACATGGCGCCGATCATCGGCCGCGTGCACGTCGGCTACCTGCCGGCCGGCAAGGTGGTGGGCATCAGCAAGCTGGCCCGCGTCGTCGAAGCCTACGCCCGCCGCTTCCAGGTGCAGGAAAAGATGACCGCGCAGATCGCCCAGTGCATCCAGGATGTGCTGCAGCCGATCGGCGTCGGCGTGGTTGTCGAAGGCGCCCACGAATGCATGACCACCCGCGGCATCCACAAGCGCGGCGTCAGCATGGTCACCTCCAAGATGCTGGGCAGCTTCCGCGACGACGCGCGCACCCGCGCCGAGTTCCTGCGCTTCATCGAAGTGGGCGGCAAGCGCTGAGCCGCTTGCCCGCACCGCGCCGGCCCCTGCAGGCCGGCATGCCCACGGCTGCCCACGCGGCAGCCGTGCATGGCGGCTCGTCCCTGTCAGCCCTACAGACTTCTTTCGCTGCATGAAGCATCGCGAACGCATTGCCCGTTACCGCCACCTGCGCGAACAGCCCCAGTGGAAGCTGCTTGCCGCCGACCACGCCCCGGAAATCATCGGCCTGTTGCAGGGCCTGCTGATGGACGGCGAGCGCACGCTGCCGTCCTCGGTGCTGAACGAGCGACTGCAGCGCGCGCTGGACCAGCTGGCCGGCGATGAACTCTCGCGCGAGCTGCCGCGTACCGCCCAGGCCTACATCGCGCACTGGCTGGCCCAGGGCTGGCTGGAACGCCGTTTGCCCGAAGGCGCCGACCAGGAGCAGTACGAGCTGTCCACTGCTGCACTGCAGGCGATCCGCTTCGCGGACGGCCTCGAGCAGGCGCGCGTGGCCGCCACCGAAAGCCGCCTGGCGCTGGTCATTGAGCAGCTCTCGGCGCTGGCTGCGCAGACCGAAGCCGATCCTGATGCGCGCCTGTCCGCGCTGCACGACGAGCGCGACCGCATCGATGCCGAAATCGCCCGGGTCGGCACTGGCCGCGTGGTTGCGCTGGACGGCAAGCGCGCGCTGGAACGCACCCGCCAGATCATCGGCCTGGCCGACGAGCTGACCGAGGACTTCCGCCGTGTGCGCGATGACTTCGAGCAGCTCAACCGCGATTTCCGCGAACGCATCATCGACGACGAGGGCGAGCGCGGCGATGTGTTGTCGCAGCTGTTCGAAGGTGTGGATGTCATCGGCGAAAGTGACGCCGGACGGAGTTTCCAGGCCTTCTGGCGCCTGCTCAACGACGCCGAACAGAGTGCCCAGCTCGATGCCGCGCTGGAAGCGGTGCTGGCGCGTGGATTCGCGCGCCGCCTGGACCGCAACGAACGCAACTTCCTGCGCAGCTTCACCAGCACCATGCTCGAGCGCGGTGGCCAGGTGCACGATGTGCTGCAGAACTTCGCGCGCAGCCTGCGCGGCTTCGTGCAGAGCCGTGGCTACCTGGAACAGCGCCGCCTCAACCAGCTGCTGAAGCAGGCGCAGTCCGAAGCGCTGGCACTGCGTGACGAATTCCCCGCACAACGCGGCATCGGCCGCGACCTGCAGCTGACCACCAGCCGCCTGCGCTCGTGGTCGCAGTGGAAGCTGCACGATCCGCGCAGCGCCCAGGTCGATGGCAATGTCGAGTACAACGACGCGGCCGCAATCAGCCTGGAGAGCGTCGGCGACCTGGTCGCTTCGTCCGAAATCGACTTCCGTACGCTGCGCCAGGACCTGCACGACCTGCTCGACGCACAGCCGCGGCTCAGCATCGCCCAGGCTTTGTCGCAGCGCGAAGCGCCGCAGGGCCTCGGCAGCGTCATCGGCTACCTGTCGCTGGGCACGCGCTTCGGCAACGTGGTTGCCGGCGAGCAGGAGCTTGCGCAATGGCGTGGCGGCGACGGCCAGATCCGTCGCGCCCGCATCCCGCTGGTTTGGTTCACCCAGGAGAGACGCCATGAGCTGGCATGAAGATCCCATCGACGCACCGCAGGCCGACGTGGCGGAAGACGCCTACGAGGCCGAGCCGGTGACGGCCGTGGCGCAGCCCCGCCGTGGCAACGACGTGTATTACCTCGGCGATACCGGGCGCCTGCCGCTGGATGCGCGCCGCGCGCTGTGCCAGCTGCTGATCGGTCCCAGCATCGACCAGCTGCGCCACGCCAAGCTGTGGCCGGCGCTGATCCGCAGCGAAGCGGCCATCCGCTCGTCGCTGGCGGACCTGTTCCTGGAACTGGTGCTCGACCGTGACAGCGGCGTGGCGTTCACCCGCCAGGCCGATACCGAAGATGTCGACGCGCCTGTGCTGCTGCGCACCTCGCCGCTGACCTTCATCGACTCGGTGCTGCTGCTGTACCTGCGCCAGCAGCTGGCCGAGGCCGATGCGCGCGGCAATCGCGCGGTGGTCGCCGATGCCGAGATGGCCGAAGCACTGGCCATCTATGAAAAGAACCTGTCCACCGACCGCGCCGGCTTCAACCGCCGCGTCGCCTCGGCGGTGCAGAAAATGAAGGACAACCACATCCTGACCCGCCTCAGCGGCCAGGAAGACCGCCACGAAGTCTCGCCGGCGCTGAAGCTGCTGTTCTCCGCCGAAGACGTGTCCCAGCTCTCGGCGGTCTACCGCCAGCTGCGCGAAACCCCGGCCGCCGAGGCCTGAGAGACCCGACCATCGCATGGCTATCTCCAAGCACACTCCCGCCCTGTTCAACGAAGGCCTGCCGGACCCGCGCCTGCAGCAGTTCCGCATGCGCCGTCTGCAGGTGCACAACTGGGGCACGTTCAACGGCCTGACCGAAGTACCGATCGCCGAGCGTGGCTTCCTGTTCGTCGGCCGTTCCGGCTCGGGCAAGTCGACCCTGCTCGATGCCATGTCCGCGCTGCTGACGCCGCCGGCCATCGTCGACTTCAACGCCGCCGCGCGTGAAGCCGAGCGCAGTGGCCGCGACCGCAACCTGGTGTCCTACGTGCGTGGCGCGTGGGCCGACCAGCAGGACAGCGGCACCGGCGAAATCGCCACCCAGTACCTGCGCAAGGGCGCGACCTGGACCGCGCTGGTGCTGGAATACCGCGCCGGCGATGGCCGTGTGGTCAGCCTGGTGCGCCTGCTGTGGATCTCCGGCAACGGCACCTCGGCCGGCGATGTGCGCAAGCACTACATGATCGCCGAACGCCCGTTCGACATCGCCAAGGATCTTGGTGGCTTCGACCTGGACCTGCGCAAGCTCAAGCAGAAGCTGTCCGACCTGCACCACTTCGACACCTTCTCCGGCTACGCCGAGCGCTTCCGCGACCTGCTCGGCATCGACAACGAAATGGCGCTGCGCCTGCTGCACAAGACGCAGTCGGCGAAGAACCTGGGCGACCTCAACGTCTTCCTGCGCGACTTCATGCTCGACACGCCGAAGACTTTCGACGCCGCCGAGCGCCTGGTCAGCGACTTCGCCGAGCTTGATGGCGCGCACCAGGCGGTGGTCACCGCGCGCCGCCAGGTGGAAACCCTGCTGCCGGCACGCGCCTACTACAACGACCTGAAGGAAATGCACCGCCAGCGTGGCGACGACGAAGCGCTGAAGCTCGGCGTCGACAGCTTCCGCGAAAGCCGCCGCCAGGCGCTGATCGAAGCGCGCCTGCGCGAGATGGACGTGCGTGACCGTGGCCTGCTTGGCGAGGAAGCCCAGCGCCGTGCCGCACTCGACAATCACACCGAGCGCCTGGCCGAGCTGGAACTGCAGCGCCGCCAGCAGGGCGGTGAGCGCATTGAGGAACTGGAACGCGAGCAGGGCCGTGCCGAAGCCGAGCGCGATCGCCGCCAGGCCAAGCGCGAGCAGGCACGCCAGGCCGCGCAGCAGCTGCAGGCTGAACTGCCGGACGACGCCCACGGCTTCGCCGAGCTGGTCGAGCGCGCGCAGAACGAACTGCAGGACCGCCAGCGTGCCTCCTCGGCGCTGGACGACGCGATCAGCGATCGTCTGGGCGGCAAGCGCGATGACGAGCGCCGCTTCGGTGAAGTCCGTGCGGAACTTGAAGCGATGCAGCGCACGCCGTCCAACATCCCGGCCCCGATGCAGAAGCTGCGCGCGCGCCTGGCCGAGGAAACCGGCATCGCCGAAGCGGCGCTGCCGTTCGTCGGCGAGCTGATCCAGGTCCGCTCGGAAGAGCAGGGCTGGCAGGGTGCCATCGAGCGCGTGCTGGGCGGCTTCGCACTGTCGCTGCTGGTCGACGACAAGCATTACAACGACGTCGCCGAGTGGGTGAACCGTACCCACCTGGGCATGCGCTTCACCTATTACCGCGTGCGCCGCAACGACGATGCGTTCGCGCGCGAGCCGTCGGCGAAGTCGCTGCTGCACAAGCTGGAACTGCGCGAGCATGTGTTCGAAAGCTGGCTGCGGCGCGAGCTCGGCAAGCGCTTCGACTACGAGTGCGTGGACGCCAGGCAGCTGCGCAACGTTGACCGCGGCATCACCCGCGAAGGCCAGGTCAAGCATCCGGGCGACCGTTTCGAGAAGGACGACCGCAGCGCCGTTGGCGACCGCCGTCGCTGGATCCTCGGCTTCAACAACCACGACAAGGTCGGCGCCTTCGAGCGTGAAGCGCAGGAACTGGCCAAGCGCATCGCCGGCTGCGAGACCGACATCGCGCGCCTGCGTGGCCAGCGTGACCGCGACAACGAACGCCGCCTGGCCTGTCACGAGCTGGTCAGCATCAGCTGGAACGAGATCGATATCGCCGCCCCGCAGCAGCGCCTGAGCGATATCGAAGCGACGCTGCGCGACCTGCGCGAAGGCAATGCCGACCTGGCCAAGCTGGCCAAGCAGATCGACGCGGTGCGCGCTGACATCGAACAGTCGCGCCGCACCTATGAAGACGTCCGCGTCGAGCGTGGCCAGCTGGTCAAGGAGCGCGATCGCCTCGACCGCGCACGCCAGCAGAGCCGTGCGCTGGTGCTGCCGAGCCTGGCCCAGGAGCAGGAAGCCGGTCTGGCCGAGCGCCTGCAGGAGCAGGGCCCGCTCAGCCTGGAAACGCTGGAAGCGCACATGCGCCAGGTCAGCAACGCGCTGAACGAGCAGCTGTCCTCCTCGCAGCAGGACCTCAACCGCATCGAGAACCAGCTGATCGGCTGCTTCCGCCGCTTCATCCAGCAGTGGCCGGAGGAATCGGGCGACTTCACCGTGTCGGTGGCCTCGGCCGAGGACTTCCTCGCCCGCCTCGAACGCTTGGAGCGCGATGGCCTGCCGCAGCACGAAGAGCGCTTCTTCGACCTGCTGCAGAACCAGAGCAAGAACAACCTGCTGGCCCTGCAGCGCCATAGTGCCGAGGCCCGCAAGTCGATCGGCCAGCGCCTGGACGAAGTGAACGCCAGCCTGGAACAGGTGCCGTTCAACCGTGGCACGTTGCTGACCATCGAACTGAGCGACCGCCGTCTGCCGGAGGTGGGCGAGTTCCACCTGCAGCTGCGTGAGGTGCTGTCGCAGCAGCAGACCGAGCAGCGCGAGCTGGCCGAATCGCAGTTCACCGTGCTGCGGCAGCTGGTCAACCGCCTCGGCTCGCAGGAAGGCGAGGACAAGCGCTGGCGCGAGCTGGTGCTGGACGTGCGCATGCACGTGGAGTTCATCGGCGTCGAGCTGGATGCGGAAACGCGCCAGCAGGTCGAGATCTACCGAAGCGGCGCCGGCAAGTCTGGTGGCCAGCGCCAGAAGCTGGCCACCACCTGCCTGGCCGCCGCGCTGCGCTACCAGTTGGGTGGTGCCGACAGCCAGTTGCCCAGCTATGCCGCGGTTGTGCTCGACGAGGCCTTCGACAAGGCCGACAACGAGTTCACCGCGCTGGCGATGAACATCTTCGACAACTTCGGCTTCCAGATGGTGGTCGCCACCCCGCTGAAGTCGGTGATGACGCTGGAACCGTTCATCGGCGGCGCCTGCTTCGTCGAAATCAGCGGCCGCCACGACTCCGGCGTGCTGCTGATCGAGTACGACGAAGAGGGCAAGCGCCTGAGGTTGCCCGAACGCAGCCGCCAACAGGCCAACGAACCGGAAGAAGCCGAGGCCTGAGCGCCTCGGGCAATCCACCTGTAGAGCCGAGCCATGCTCGGCTGCCCTTCGCGACCTGAAACAACGTGCCAACCAAGGTTGGCACCTGCCACGTCATAACGCCCCTCAAGAACCGCGGAACGTATCCCACGCCATCCGCGCGATCAGCACCACCACCAGCCCCACGAACAGCTTGCGGATGAACGGCGTGCCGCCCTTCAGCGCCAGACGCGTGCCCACCACCGAACCGATGATGTTGGCCGCTGCCATCGGCAGCGCGAACAACCACAGGATGTTGCCGGTCGGCACGAAGAACGAGATCGCCGCCACATTCGTCGCCAGGTTCACCACCTTCGATGCCGCAGAAGCACGCAGGAAATCCAGGCCGAAGAAGCGCACGAACAGGAAGATCAGGAAGCTGCCGGTTCCCGGCCCGAAGAAGCCGTCGTAGAAGCCGATCGCTGCACCGATGGCCAGCGCGATCGCCAGTTCACGGCGGCCGATCTCCTGCGGCCGGTGCAGCGCGCCGAAATCCTTCTTCCACAGCGTGTAGGCCAGCATCGCGATCAGCAGTACCAGCACCAGTGGGCGCACCGCGTCCTTGGGCAGCAAACTTACCGCGGTGGCGCCGGCGAAGGAGAAGATGAAGGCCGTGCCTGCCGCGAACAGCACCGGCTTCCACGGGAAGCGTACGTTGCGCGCGTAACGCCAGGCGGCCGCGCCGGTGCCGAACATCGAACTGAACTTGTTGGTGCCGAACAGCATCGCCGGCGTCTGCTGCGGCAGCACGGTGAACAGGCCGGGTAGCTGCACCAGCCCACCGCCACCGACGGCGGCATCGACCAGGCCGGCGATGAAGGCGATCACCACCAGCCACCACAACTCAGGGGGAACCAGTTCCAGCACGGCGATCAATCGATGTGGGGGCGCGACAGCATACGCCTGTCCCGCACCGGCTGACCCGTGCCCCGCGTGGATCAATCCGCACAACCCGGCGACAATGCCCGCATGAGCCGAAAACCCTCCGATCCCTGTCCCTGCGGCCTTCCCGCCGATTACGCCGCCTGCTGTGGCCGTTTCCATGCCGGTGAGGCCGCACCCGATGCCGAGCGCCTGATGCGTTCGCGCTACAGCGCCTATGTGCGGGGCCTGGCCGACTACCTGCGCCAGAGCTGGCACCCGGACACCCGCCCGGCCGAGCTGTCACTCGAGGATGCGCCGGGCCAGCGTACGCACTGGCTGGGCCTGACCGTGCACGAGCACACGGTCACCGGTGCCGACAGCGCCGAAGTGCGCTTCACCGCCCGCTACCGCGTGGGCGGCAGCAGCGCGGTGAAGATGGCCGAGCACAGCCGCTTCCTGCGCATCGACGGCCGCTGGTACTACCTCGACGCGGTGTGAGCCTCAGCCGCCGCGCACCGCCAGCACGCGCTGTCCGGCATGCGCGCGGACCTGGTTGCGGCCACCGTCCTTGGCTGCGTACAGCGCCTGGTCGGCGGCCTTGATCACTGCGGCCGGCCGCCCATCCACGCGGCTGTCCGCCAGCCCGATGCTCACCGTCACCTGCACCGTCTGCCCGCTTCCGCCGCGCCCGCGCTGCTGGCGCCCCGTCTCATCGTCGCGGCTGCGGGTGCTCCGGTCGCGCAGCTGCATGCGGGTTTCCTCGATGGTCTGCCGCAGTGCCTCGACCGCATCCACGCAGGCCGCTGCGGGACGATCCAGGAACACCACCGCGAACTCCTCGCCGCCATAGCGGAACGCCCGGCCACCGTCGCCCACCCGCCCCAGCCGCGAGGCCACCAGGCGCAGCACATCGTCCCCGGTGTCGTGGCCGTGGGTGTCGTTGAACGATTTGAAGTGGTCCACGTCCACCATCGCGATGCTGTAGGTGCCACGCGCCCGTTGCAGGGTCTCATTGAAGGCGCGGCGCCCCGGCAGGCCGGTCAGTTCATCGCGGAAGGCCATATGGAACGACTCCTGCAGCATCGCGCCCAGCAGCAGCAGCAGGGCCGCACTGGCCAGTGCCGGTAGCAGCACCGGCTGCAGGAACACCCTTGGCAGCATCCACCACAGGCACAGCAGGGCCAGCAGCATCGCCGTGTGCAGTGGGCGCGGATGCCGCCAGGCCTGCCAGCCCAGCGCGGCGGCTGCCAACAGGAACAGCAGGGCTGGCAGCTGTGCCAGCGCGTTCCAGTCGGCCGGAATCCAGCTCCAGTGGCGGTTGGACAGGAGATCGTGCATGCCACGCGGTTGCTGCGTGGCCAGCAGCAGGAAGATCATCAGCGCGGTGCCACTGGAAACGCCCCGCAGCAGCAGGTCGCGGCGGCGGCGGCCGCGCTCGGGCCACAACGCCAGGCCAGCGAACAGCAAGGGCAACCAGGCCGAAATGGCATGGAAGCGCAACGGTGTCAGCGCCGTGACATGGCCGCTGCGCAGGTAGCCACCCACGTCCTGGTGCAGCAGGGCGAACATCACGGCCACCACCAGCATCAGGCAGAGCGTACGCACCTGGTGGTAGAGCAGGGCAAGGCCGGCGCCGAGGCAGGCCAGCAGCCAGGGCAGGATGCGTTGGGCCGGACTGGCCACGTCTTCGTTGCCCAGTGCTGCCCACAGCACCACGGCAACCAGCACGGCGGGCAGCACGAACAGGTAATGCGCAGGCTGGCGGAGCGGATGCAGGGGCAAGCAGGAATTCCAGCGCGGTGACGACGCGGCCGCAGCATTGCCGTTAGCGGCGCCCGCACCGGCTTCTTGAATGCGGCGCGGTCACGCTTGTGAACGCAGTGACGTCGAACCATGACGTCGCACTCACCCGCCGGCGCCGATGCTGCCGGCATGGACAGCGTAGCCGCCGCCGTCGCTGCCCCGCAGCGCGATCTCGCCCGCCAGTACGCACGTGTGCGGGACCGCAGCGTGCAGTTGGCGGCCCCCCTCAGTGCCGAAGATGCCATGCTGCAGAGCATGGCCGATGCCAGCCCCAGCAAGTGGCACCTGGCCCACACCACCTGGTTCTTCGAACGTTTCGTGCTGGCCGGCTTCCCGGCTGCACCGGCGCATGACCCTGGCTGGGATTACCTGTTCAACAGTTACTACAAGAGCATCGGCCCGGCGCATGCACGGCCGCAGCGCGGGCTGCTGTCACGGCCCTCGCTGCAGCAGGTGCAGGACTACCGCTGCCAGATCGATGCGCAGGTACAGTCACGGCTGGACGCGGGTGATCTCGACGATCAGGCGCTGCAGCACCTGCAGCTGGGCCTGCAGCACGAACAGCAGCACCAGGAGCTGCTGCTCACCGACATCAAGCACGCGTTCTGGTCCAATCCGCTGCAGCCGGCCTACCGCGAGGACCTGCCTACCACCCCCGGCGCTGCCAGTGCCCAGGGCTGGATCGAATCGCCCGAACGCATCGTCACCGTCGGCGCCGCCTCTTGGCCGCACCACGCCGTGTTCGCCTACGACAACGAATCGCCGCCGCACCGCGTGCTGCTGCCCGCCCACGCCCTGGCCGAACGCCCGCTCAGCAACGCCGAGTACCGCGCCTTCATCGACGCCGGCGGCTACCGCGAACCGCGCTGGTGGCTCAGCGAAGGCTGGGCACTGCGCGAAACCGAAGACTGGCAGCATCCGCTGTACTGGGATGACACCCTGCAGCGCGAATACACCTTGGGCGGCTGGCGCGAACTGGATCCGCACGCGCCGGTCTGCCATCTCAGCTACTTCGAGGCCGACGCCTGTGCCCGCTGGGCCGGAGCGCGCCTGCCCAGCGAGTTCGAGTGGGAGGCTGCGGCCGCGTCTCAGCCGGTGCGGGGTCACTTCGCTGATGACGATCATCTGCATCCCCAGGTGGGGCAGGGCAGCGGCCTGCGGCAGCTGTTCGGTGATGTCTGGGAATGGACCCACAGCGCCTACGGCGCCTACCCGGGCTTCCGCCCCTTTGCCGGCAACCTCGGCGAGTACAACGGCAAATTCATGTGTGGCCAATGGGTGATGCGCGGCGGCAGCTGTGCCACGCCCCGTGGCCATGTGCGCGCCAGCTACCGCAACTTTTTCATGCCACCGGCGCGTTGGCAGTTCTCCGGCCTGCGCCTGGCCCGGGATCTGTCATGAGCACGGTGCACGACGCGCTGCAGGCGCTGACCGATCTCACGCCCGGTCGCCAGCAGATCCTTTCTGACGTGGTGGCCGGGTTGTCCCGCACACCGCGCCAGCTGCCGTCCAAGTACTTCTACGATGCACGTGGCTCGCGCCTGTTCGAACAGATCACCCGGACCCGCGAGTATTACCCCACGCGCACCGAGCTGGCCCTGCTTTCGCAGGTACTGCCGGACATCGCCCGCAGCGTCGGCCCGCACCTGCACGTGGTGGAGCTGGGCAGTGGCAGTGGCCGCAAGACCGCACTGCTGCTGGCCGCGCTGCGTGAACCGGTGGCGTATACCCCCATCGAGATCTCGCGTGCCGCCCTGCTGTCCAGCATCGACCATCTGGCCCCGGCGCTGCCCGAGGTCGAGATGCTGCCGGTCTGTGCAGACTTCACCCGTCCCGTTGCCGTTCCCATGCCCGAACGCGAACCCGCGCGGAGGTTGCTGTTCTTCCCCGGTTCCACGTTGGGCAATTTCGTCGAAGAGGATGCCATCGCGTTGCTGCGCGCGATGCGCCAGACCATGGGCCGTGATGGCCTGGCCCTGGTCGGCATCGACCTGCACAAGGACCCGGCCCTGATCGAGGCGGCCTACAACGATGCACAGGGTGTCACCGCCGCGTTCACCCTCAACCTGCTGGCCCGCCTCAACCGCGAGATCGGCAGCGACTTCGACCTGGACGGCTTCCGCCACCGCGCCCGCTACAGCATCGCGCGGCTGCGCATTGAGACCGATCTGGTCAGCCAGCGCGCACAGGACGTCCATCTGGATGGCCGCACTTTCCATATCGAGGCCAACGAACCGATCCGCGTCGAATACAGCCACAAGTACACCGACGACAGCTTCGAAGCGCTTCTGCTGCCAGCGGGCCTGCAGCTCGTGCGGCGCTGGGATGCTGAAAGCCCGGCCTATGGCCTGCGCCTGTTGCGCGGCATATAGCCACCGGCAGCCGGCGCCGCTTCAGGTTCGATGGCGACGCTGCGCCTAAGATGGCCCTGCAACGGCAACACGGAGGACGCCATGCCCATTCTGACCACGCTCGGCCTGGCGGCCGCGCTTGCCTCGGCGCCGACAGCGCCTGCCGCCCCTGCCGCCGGCATCGATCCGGCGTTCAGCCGCTGCCTGTCGGGCCTGCAGGCCACTGCTGCGACACAAGGAATCCGTCCCGACCGCTTCAATGAAATCACCGCCGGCCTCACACCCGACCCCAGCGTGCTCGGCCTGCTCGATGCACAGCCCGAATTCACTACGCCGATCTGGGACTACCTGGCCGCGCTGGTCGATCGCCAGCGCGTGGACGATGGGCGCGCCCTGCTGCTGCAGCACCGCGACCTGCTCGATCGCGTGTCGGCCCAGTACGGCGTCGATCCGGCCACCATCGTCGCGGTCTGGGGCGTGGAGAGCGACTATGGCCGGGTGTTCGGCAAGCGCCCGCTGCTGCAGTCATTGGCTACGCTGTCCTGCGCCGGCCGCCGCCAGCCCTTCTTCCGCGGTGAGCTGCTGGCCCTGCTCAAGCTGATCGACCGCGGCGACCTCCAGGCACAGGGGCTCACCGGCTCCTGGGCCGGTGCCTTCGGGCACACGCAGTTCATGCCCAGCACCTATGCACGCATCGCCGTCGATGGTGATGGCGATGGCCGCCGCGATCTGGTCGGCAGCATTCCCGATGCACTGGCGTCCACCGCCAACTACCTCAAGCGCGCCGGCTGGCGCAGTGGCGAGCCGTGGGGCATGGAAGTGCGGATCCCCGCGGGTTTCAATGCCAGCCAGGCGGGGCGTACCCAACGTCGGGCCTTGGCCGACTGGCGCGTGCAAGGCGTGACCGCGCTGGATGGCAGTGCGTTGGCCCCGGCCAACCTCCCGGCCGACGCGCGTGCCGCCCTGCTGCTGCCGGCCGGCAGCAAGGGCCCAGCGCTGCTGGTGTTCCGCAACTACGACGCGATTTACAGCTACAACGCCGCCGAAAGCTACGCGCTCGCGATCGCCACGCTGGCCGACCAGCTGCGCGGCGGTACCGGGCTGGCCACGGCCTGGCCGACCGACGATCCCGGCATCGGCCGTGATGAGCGCCGCCAGCTGCAGACCCTGCTGCTGTCCCGCGGCCACGATATCGGCGCTGCCGACGGCATGATCGGCACCGCCACGCGTCGCGCGATCCAGGCCGAGCAGCAACGCCTTGGATGGGCCAATGCGGATGGGCGCGCCGGACAACGCATCCTGCGCGCGCTGCAGGAAGAGGCCGCCGCCATCGCACCCGCTGGGCAGAAGGCCTTGCCGGCGGCACGTTGACCGCGACATCATCGCCGCGGTCTTCAAGGAGCGTCATCGCATGCAGTTGAATCCGGACATCAGCACCGGCCTGTATCACGGCCTGGAGGCCTGGCACGTGCGCACCTCCAACGCGACGGCGGTCATCAGCGTGTTCGGTGGACAGCTGTTGTCGTTCATCCCCGAAGGGCAACCGGACCTGCTGTGGCTGTCGCCGCAACGCGCGGAGCTGCCGACGCCGATCCGCGGTGGCGTGCCGGTGTGCTGGCCGTGGTTCGGCCGCCAGGGGCAGGATGCTGATGCTCCCGCACATGGCCTGGTGCGAACCGCGCGCTGGGAGTTGCAGCACGCCGGGCAGAATGAGGCCGGCGACGTGGAACTGGGGCTGGCACCCTCCACGGCTGACCATCCCGGCCTGCGCCTGCAGATGCAGCTGCGCATCGGCCGCCAGCTGCGCCAGCAGCTGATCACCGAGAACACGGGAACGTCGCCGGTGACGTTCACCCAGGCCCTGCACAGCTACTTCCGCGTGGGCGATGCGCTCCGTGCCCAGGTCGATGGCCTTGATGGCCTGCAGTACCTGGACAAGTACGAGGACTACGCGCAGCTGCGCCTGCAGCAGGGGCCGTGGTCATTGCGCGACCCGCGTGACCCGGGCCGCAGTGATCGCATCTACAACGGTGCCGGCGGCCATTACGTGCTGCGCGATCCGGTGCTGCAACGGCGGATCGAGATCCGCAGCGAAGGCAGCCAGACCCTGGTGGCCTGGAATCCGGGCGCCGAGGCGGCGGCAAACATGGCGGATGTCGGCGATGGCTGGCGCGACTATGTGTGCCTGGAAGTGGCCAACGCCGGGCCTGGGCAGATGACCCTTGTGCCGGGCGCGCGCCATCAGCTGGTGCAGACCCTGGCCAGTTCCACGCTGTAAGCGCTGGCAGCAGTTTCAGTTTGTCGATGTGGGTAACAAGGATGGAAAACATGCAGGAAGCACAATGGTGGTACGCCAACGGCAGGCAGAGCGAAGGACCGGTGGATCTGGCCGGTCTTCGCCAGCTGCAGCAGGAAGGAACGGTTACGGCACGCACGCTGGTGTGGTGCGAAGGCATGCTCTCGTGGCGGCCGTTGGCGGAGCTGGAGCAGGTCTCAACACCCATCGCGGTGGCTCCGCCCCCGGATATCGACGCGATACCGGGGGTTGAGGGCATTGCGCCAAGTGTCGGCGACCCGTCCGATCCGTATCGTGCGCCTGCCGCTGCACCGGAGATGGCTGCGGCCGCCGGGCTGGAGGGCGAGATGGCCTTGTACGCCAGCGTGGTCGGCGGCAACTTCCCGGTCTACCGACAGCGCTGGCGCCTGGATCAAGGCATCGCCACGGGTGCCGGAACCTGGCACTGGCCGGCATTCCTGATCGGCCTGGTGTGGATGATGTACCGCAGGATGTACCGCCTCGCGGCGCTCTGGGTTGGCCTGCTGCTGCTGATCAGCGTGGTGGAGACCTTGCTGGATGTGCCGGATGGCCTGTCACTGGTCATCACCTTTGCGCTCAGCATCACCACCGGCATGTTCGGCAACAGCTGGTACCTGGCCCATTGCCAGCGACAGATCGCCCGCGCCCGTGCCGTGGCGGGGGGCGATGAAGCACGCATGCGCAACGAACTGGCCGCGCGTGGTGGCACCAGCGTAGTTGCCACACTGGTGGCCATCGTCATCATGCTGGCGGTGGGTACGGTTGGTGCTGTGCTGGCGGGATAGGCTGGATCAGCGACCCCCGCGGGGCCGCAATACCAGCAGGCACAGCGCACCGGCCACCAGGCCCCAGAACGCCGAGCCGATGCCGGCCAGCGTGACACCGGAGGCGGTGACCAGGAAGGTGACCAGTGCCGCCTCGCGGTCCCGCTCTACCGCCAGCGCACTGG
>NZ_CM151057.1:455000-4780000 GCF_056479585.1 Stenotrophomonas sp. 116085_Sma | reverse complement strand
ACTGTTCGTGGCAAGCTTAACCGTATAGGGGAGGCGAAGGGAAACCGAGTCTGATAAGGGCGCATAGTCGCGGGCAGTAGACCCGAAACCGGGTGATCTAGTCATGCCCAGGGTGAAGGTGCGGTAACACGCACTGGAGGCCCGAACCCACTCCCGTTGCAAAGGTAGGGGATGAGGTGTGATTAGGAGTGAAAAGCTAATCGAACCCGGAGATAGCTGGTTCTCCTCGAAAGCTATTTAGGTAGCGCCTCATATGTATCCTCTCGGGGGTAGAGCACTGTTATGGCTAGGGGGTCATCGCGACTTACCAAACCATTGCAAACTCCGAATACCGAGACGGACTGTATGGGAGACACACGGCGGGTGCTAACGTCCGTCGTGAAAAGGGAAACAACCCAGACCCACAGCTAAGGTCCCAAATTTTGTGCTAAGTGGAAAACCATGTGGAAAGGCACAGACAGCCAGGAGGTTGGCTTAGAAGCAGCCACCCTTTAAAGAAAGCGTAATAGCTCACTGGTCGAGTCGGTCTGCGGGGAAGATTTAACGGGGCTAAGCACAGAACCGAAGCTTGGGGTGCATAACTTTGTTATGCGCGGTAGAGGAGCGTTCCGTAAGCCGTTGAAGGTGGATTGAGAAGTCTGCTGGAGGTATCGGAAGTGCGAATGCTGACATGAGTAACGATAATGCGGGTGAAAAACCCGCACGCCGAAAGCCCAAGGTTTCCTTGCGCAACGTTAATCGGCGCAGGGTGAGTCGGCCCCTAAGGCGAGGACGAAAGTCGTAGTCGATGGGAAGCAGGTTAATATTCCTGCACCTCGCGTAAGTGCGATGGAGGGACGGAGAAGGTTAGGTGTACCAGGCGTTGGTTGTCCTGGGGAAAGGCGGTAGGTTTGGATCTTTGGCAAATCCGGGATCCTTTAAGACCGAGCACCGAGACGAGCCTTTATGGCGAAGTCACTGATACCACGCTTCCAGGAAAAGCTCCTAAGCTTCAGCTTACGCAGACCGTACCGTAAACCGACACAGGTGGGTAGGATGAGAATTCTCAGGCGCTTGAGAGAACTCGGGTGAAGGAACTAGGCAACATGGCACCGTAACTTCGGGAGAAGGTGCACCCTTTTTGGTGGCTCGTGCGAGCTATAGCTGAAGAGGGTCGCAGTAACCAGGCCGCTGCGACTGTTTATCAAAAACACAGCACTCTGCAAACACGAAAGTGGACGTATAGGGTGTGACGCCTGCCCGGTGCTGGAAGGTTAATTGATGGGGTCAGCCGCAAGGCGAAGCTCTTGATCGAAGCCCCAGTAAACGGCGGCCGTAACTATAACGGTCCTAAGGTAGCGAAATTCCTTGTCGGGTAAGTTCCGACCTGCACGAATGGCGTAACGACAGCGGCGCTGTCTCCACCCGAGACTCAGTGAAATTGAAATCGCTGTGAAGATGCAGCGTTCCCGTGGCAAGACGGAAAGACCCCGTGAACCTTTACTATAGCTTTACACTGAACGTTGAGTTCGTCTGTGTAGGATAGGTGGGAGGCTATGAAACTGTGGCGCTAGCTGCAGCGGAGCCATCCTTGAAATACCACCCTGTCGTGCTTGACGTTCTAACCTGGGCCCATTATCTGGGTCGGGGACCGTGTATGGTGGGTAGTTTGACTGGGGCGGTCTCCTCCTAAAGAGTAACGGAGGAGCTCGAAGGTACGCTCAGCGCGGTCGGACATCGCGCACTGTGTGCAAAGGCATAAGCGTGCTTGACTGCAAGATCGACGGATCAAGCAGGTAGGAAACTAGGACTTAGTGATCCGGTGGTTCTGTATGGAAGGGCCATCGCTCAACGGATAAAAGGTACTCCGGGGATAACAGGCTGATACCGCCCAAGAGTTCATATCGACGGCGGTGTTTGGCACCTCGATGTCGGCTCATCACATCCTGGGGCTGTAGTCGGTCCCAAGGGTATGGCTGTTCGCCATTTAAAGTGGTACGCGAGCTGGGTTCAGAACGTCGTGAGACAGTTCGGTCCCTATCTGCCATGGGCGTTGGAGATTTGAGAGGGGCTGCTCCTAGTACGAGAGGACCGGAGTGGACGAACCTCTGGTGTTCCGGTTGTCACGCCAGTGGCATTGCCGGGTAGCTATGTTCGGAAGCGATAACCGCTGAAAGCATCTAAGCGGGAAGCGCGCCTCAAGATGAGATCTCCCGGGGCACAAGCCCCCTGAAGGAACCATGTAGACTACGTGGTTGATAGGTCAGGTGTGTAAGTACAGCAATGTATTGAGCTAACTGATACTAATGATCCGTGCGGCTTGACCATATAACCTCAAGTTGCCTTGGCTTTACGACAGCGTCGTAAGAGCATCCAAGTGCACGCTACGTCACAAGAACTATGCGAGGCTGGCGCCTTGTCCCCCGGGACGAGTGCGACTCTCCAAAAGCCTCCCTGGTGAAATTAGCGCTGTGGAACCACCCGATCCCATCCCGAACTCGGAAGTGAAACGCAGCTGCGCCGATGGTAGTGTGGCTCAAGCCATGCGAGAGTAGGTCATCGCCAGGGTTTATACCCAAACCACCCCGCTGCTCACGCAGCGGGGTTTTTTGTGCGCAGGAAAATGCAGCTGCCGGAATGCACCGGTAGATCCACGCCATGCGTGGATACGTGCATGGGCCTGCGCAATGGACGTGTCGAGGTTGCCGGCCAGCACCCGGCACTACCGGTGATGGGGCCATGCAATGCATCCGGTGGTGGTATCGGTAGGTCCACGCCATGCGTGATGCGTGATGCGTGGTGTGGGCATGCGCACTGCGCGCGGCGTGGTTGCCGGCCAGCGGCCGGCACTACCAAAGGATCGATACCACCGGGTCCTGTGCCTCCCGTGATCCGTCACGCAGGACACATAAAAAAGACGGCGCCCTGCGGGCGCCGTCTTCACATGGCTCGTGTTGAAGGCCGGGATCAGGCGACCAGCGCCACGCCCTGTGACTCCTGCCGACGGAACACCGACACCGCATCATCCAGCGTTCCCGCCTGCGACTGCAGCTCGCGTGCTGCGGCAGTTGCTTCCTCCACCAGCGCAGCATTCTGCTGCGTGGCCTGGTCCATCTGCACCACGGTCTGGTTGATCTGCTCGATACCGATTGACTGCTCCTGCGACGCCGCGGATATCTCGCGCATCAGGTGGCTGACATTCTCGACACCCCCCACGATCCCCTGCATGCGTTGGCCGGCATCCGCCACCAGCTGGGCACCTTCGCCCACCTGGCGGCCGGCTTCGTCGATCAGCTTCTTGATCTCCTGGGCCGCCGCCGCCGAACGCTGCGCCAGAACCCGCACTTCACTGGCCACCACGGCGAAGCCTCGGCCCTGCTCGCCGGCGCGCGCCGCCTCCACGGCGGCATTCAGCGCCAGGATGTTGGTCTGGAACGCGATGCCGTCGATGACGCCGGTGATGTCGCCGATCCGCTTCGACGCGCCCTCGATGGCCTGCATGGTGTCGACCACCCGCCGCATGGCCAGGTTGCCGTCGCTGGCCGCGTCCTGCGTGGAGGACGCCAGCGCGCTGGCCTCCCGCGCATGGGCGGCGTTCTGGCGCACGGTGGCCGTCAGTTCCTCCATGGAGGCCGCGGTTTCCTGCAGATGCGCCGCCTGCCGCTCGCTGCGCTCGGACAACGCGCCGTTGCCGGCAGCGATCTCACTGGCCGCGGTACTGATCGACGATGCGCAGTCCTGGATGCGGCCGACCATGCGTGCCAGCTGTTCCGCCGTGGCATTGGCGTCGCGCTGGATGGCGGCGAAGGCGCCGTGATACTCGCCGTGCATGCGCCGATCCAGGTCGCCGTTGGCCAGTGCCGAGAGCATCTGCCGCACTTCGTCGATGGTGCGGCCCAGCGTATCCAGCAGCTGGTTGATGCCACCGGTCAGGCCATCGAGGAAGCTCGCCCCTTCGGTGGCCTGCAGGCGCTGGTCGAGGTCACCGGCGGCGGCGGCAGCGACGATGCCGGCCACGGCGTTCTCCAGCGTGAGTTCGTGGGTCCGATCATGCCACTCCACGGCAAAGCCCAGGCGCGCGCCCTGGTCGTCGAACACCGGTGTGACCACCTGCGCGAAGTGCACCGGGCCGATCTGCACCTTGCCGTTGTGCGTGACCTGCAGGCCATTGAGGATGGCGCGGATGCGGTCAGGGTTGGCATGGAAGCGATGGATGCTGCTGCCCACCAGGCGCTCGGCGTCGAAATCGGGGAAAGCCTGTCGCAACGTTGCCTGCTGGTTGCGCAGCAGTGCTACCACCGAGCGGTTCACGTAGCGGATCACGTGGTCGTTGTCAGCGATCATCATCGCGGTGCGCGAGGCATCCAGCGCCTGGCGGATCTGTGCGTTCTCGGCATGCGCCGCCGCCTCGCGCCCTCGCTGGGCCTGCACGTGGCGTGCAGTGTCGGCCAGGGCGTGGGCCAGTGAACCCGGCGCATAGGCGCTGGTGTCGGCATGTGCACCAAGATCGGCGCCGGTGGCGATATCGCGTGCCAGCGCGGCAAGGCGACGCGGGCCATGCCCAAGTGTCTCGGTCTGCTGGCGAAGCCGCAGCGCGACCTGGCCGAGGAACAGGGTCAGGCCCGCGAACATGCCGGCCTGCAGCAGCGTCGGCCACACTGTGGCACCGCTCAGCAACGGGGCCAGCAGTGCGAGCGTGCCGACCCCACCGGCCAGCCACACCGGCAGCCGATCGCGGTGTCCCAGCAGCACGCCCAGCAACAGGGCAACCGGCAGTGCCGGTGACAGGCCGACGATCGCGCACACCAGCGCCAGTTGCAGTGACAACAGCGAGGCCAGGCCATTGCGGGCGAAGCCATGGCCAGCCTGGGATCCGCCCAGCCACGCCGCAGGCAGCACTGCAGCGGCAGCCAGCACGGCGGCCTGCACCTGTGGACCACGCAGGGCCAGCACCAGGCCAGCCAGGCCCAGTGCTGCGCTGCCGATCAGCAGGCGGCGATCAGCGCGGCGGGCGAGCTGCTGCAGGTGCGGCAGGCGAGCAGTATCGGGGGGACGGGAGAATGCAACGGACATCGGCGACTCCTGGATCAGCAGACGACAGCGGCCATGCGGCGACGCACGCAGGAGTGCGTGGCCAGGGCATGGACCGGGAATTCGGGGAATGCGACGCAATCAACGTCGCGCAGACGGGGCGCCGTGACCACATCCTGTGGGTAACGGTGCAATGGAGCGGGCATGCGGACTTCCTTGCAGAACCAGACACACGCCGCAGGCCCGACCGGACCTGCGTGCTGCAGGCGCAGCGGCCCGCAACTGATGTATCGGCCGCAACTGCGCAGAGTGAAGTGCGCGGACGCCGCGACTCAGCCGGCGTTGTCGTTGCTGAAGAAGCGCAGGATCACCTCGGCGATCTGCGCCGGATCTTCCATGTGCAGGTGATGGTTGCCGGGAAACACCGCCAGACGGCCATCGCGCAGGTGCTGCAGGCGATCGCTGCGCATCGGCTCGGGATAGTAGGACTGCGCCGGCGTGGCATAGATCACCTGCGTCGGGCAGGCGATGGCCTGCAGCAGGTTGTCGATCTGGCCTTCGCTGAGACGGATCGCTGTAGGCAGCATCAGGCGCGGATCGCTGCACCAGCGGTAGCCACCCTCGACCGGTTCCACGCCGCGCTCGACCAGCAGCCGTGCACAGCGCTCGCTCAGCTGGTTGGTCATCATCCGTGCGCGGATCGGCGCGGCCAGGTCGGGGAACACGCGTAGTTGCTTGCGTGCCAGCCCACGCGTGGCATTCACGTGCTCGCGCAGGCGGTTGGCGGTGTCTTCTTCCGGACCGCGCAGGCCGCCGAGCGCTTCGATCGCCACCAACCGCTCCACGCGATCACTGACCGAGGCGGTGAGGCTGGCGATGCCGGCGCCCATCGAATGGCCGAGCAGGCTGAAACGGTCCCAGCCCAGCGCGTCGGCGACATCGAGTACGTGGCAGATCGCGGCGGCCGTGGTGTAGCTGGCACCGGCCGGCAGATGCGCGCTGTGGCCATGACCGGGCAGGTCGATGGCCACCAGCTGCAGCGAGGACAGGTGCGGGGCCAGTGGCACGAAGCTGGCTGCGTTGTCGAGCCAGCCATGCAGGGCCAGCACGCGTGGGCCGTCGCCGTGGTTGCGCAGGCCGGCGACGCGGGCGCCACCGACCTCGAGCTCAAGCGGCTGCAGGCTCATGCCAGCGAGGCCACGGCCAGTCGCGCCAGGGCGCGTGCGTGCTCCGGTTCGGCGTTGAGACAGGGGATGTAGCGCATTGTTGCGCCGCGCTCGGCCAGCGTCTCGGTGAAGCCCATCGCGACCTCTTCCAGCGTCTCCAGGCAGTCGGTGGCGAAGCCCGGGCAGACCACGTCGATCTGCTTCACGCCGGATTCGGCCAGCGCCCACAGGCTGGGTTCGGCATAGGGCTGCAGCCAGCGCTCGCGGCCAAACCGCGACTGGTAACCCATCTGCCACTCGTCCCTGTCCAGGCCCAGCGCGTTGGCAATGGCCTGTGCGCTGGCTTCGCAGCGCTGCGGATACGGATCGCCTGCATCGGCCAGGCGCTGCGGAATGCCATGGAAGGAGAACATCAGTGTCTGGCCACGACCGTGCTGTTCCCAGTAACGCCGGATCGAGCCGGCCACGGCCTCGACCCAGCCCGGATCGACCGAGTAGTCGCGAACCAGGCTGACGGTTACACCCGGGTTGCGGCGCTGCCACGCATCGACCCGGTCTTCGACCGAGGCGGTGGTGGTGGTGGAATACTGCGGATACAGCGGCAGTACCACGATGCGGCGCGCGCCGTCGGCGGCCAGCCGGTCCAGCTCGCTGGCCAGCGCCGGTTCGCCGTAACGCATCGCGTGGCGCACAGTCAGGGTCGGCAGCAGGGCCTGCATGGCCTGCGCCAGCTGGCGCGTATGCACCATCAGCGGTGAGCCGTCGGGCAGCCAGACCTGGGCGTACTTGGCCGCCGAACGGCCGCTGCGCAGCGGCAGGATCAACCCGCGCAGCAGCGGCTGCCACAGCAGCGCCGGGATCGAGACCACGCGGGGGTCGGACAGGAATTCAGCCAGGTAACGGCGTACGGCGGGGGCCGTCGGCGTTTCGGGCGTGCCTAGGTTGACCGCCAGCACGGCGGTATCGGGTGCGTCGAGCATGGGCGGTATTGTCGCCGATCCGGTGCCGCGCCGGGATGCAGGGTTCGGATTGCAGGCATAGCGCGCATCAATGTGAGCAGGGAACGCTCATTGGAGATTCATGACAACACTACTAATTTCAGTCACTTGCTATATCTTCCTATGGACTGACTTCTGGAGCCTGCCATGCGTCGCCCGATCCAAGCCCTGCTGATCGCCGCCAGCCTGCTGTCCAGCCAGGCCATGGCCGGACCGCAGGAAGACCAGCGTGCCCGCAATGCCGTGCGCGTGCTGGCTGAAATCCAGGAAATCCCTGAACAGGGCATTCCGGACAAATTGCTCGACGAAGGCCGCGCGGTCATCGTCATTCCCGACACGATCAAGGCCGGTCTAGTCATCGGCGGTCGCCGTGGCCACGGCCTGATGTCGGTGCGCATGGCCAATGGCGCCTGGTCCAACCCGGTGTTCGTGAAGCTCACCGGGGGCAGCATCGGCTTCCAGGCCGGCGTGCAGTCTTCGGACGTGGTGCTGGTGTTCCGCAACGATCGCAGCCTGGACAACCTGGTCAACGGCAAGTTCACCCTGGGTGCCGACGCTGGCGTCGCCGCCGGTCCGGTGGGCCGCAACGCCGCCGCGGCCACCGACGGCCAGCTGAAGGCCGAGATCTGGTCGTGGTCGCGTGCCCGCGGCCTGTTCGCCGGTGTCGCCCTGGATGGTGCGGTGCTGCAGATCGACGACGCCGCCAACCTCGACGCCTACGGCAGCAACACCACGCCGCGGATGATCTTCGAAGGCCGCGCCGCCGGTTCGCCGTCGATGGACGTGGTCGCCTTCCGCGATCGCCTGGAAGAGGCCACCTACGCTGCGCGCAACAACCGCAGCGGCAACGGCGGCAACGCGCCGCGCCCGGCAGCGGCCCCGGCCGTCGCCCCGGCGCCTGTTCAGGCAGCGCCGGCCGCCCCAGCCGAGGCCACCACCGCGCCGCTGCAGAACGTGCCGCAGAACCCGCCGCCGCAGCAGCAGGGTTTCCAGCCGGTCAACGACGGCGAAATCCGCACGGAAACGCTGGGCGGAAACTGACTTTCGTCACGCGCGCCGGCTAACACCCGGTGCGCTATGCTCGACAGCCTGATCACTAACGTAACGAGCGTCTTTATGGGCAGTTTCAGCATCTGGCATTGGTTGGTCGTGCTGGCCATCGTCCTGCTGGTGTTCGGCACCAAGCGCCTGACCAGCGGCGCCAAGGACCTCGGTTCGGCGGTCAAGGAATTCAAGAAGGGCATGCGCGACGAAGACAAGCCGAACGCGCAGCTGGGCGATGAGTCGCGCAGCCAGGACGCCCCGCGCACCGTGCAGGACGAGCACGACCGCAACGCACGTTGATCCGGAGCGGTTGCGGTGTTCGATATCGGCTTCAGCGAACTGCTGGTGATTGCAGTGGTCGCCCTGGTGGTGCTCGGTCCCGAGCGCCTGCCCAAGGCGGCCCGCTTCGCCGGCCTGTGGGTGCGTCGTGCCCGCAATCAATGGGATTCGGTGAAACAGGAACTGGAGCGCGAACTGCAGGCCGAGGACATCAAGCGGCAGATGCAGGACGTGCGCCAGGGCATGCAGGACACCGAGAACCAGCTGCGCGCCAGCGGCGAAGCGATCCGTCGCGAAGCCCAGCAGGCACAGCAGCAGGGCGATGACCTGGTGCAGCAAGTCCGTGCACCGGCGCCAGCGGATCTGCCGCCGCACATGAGCGCCGCGCCCGATGCGGTTGAACCGATGCAGGACGGTGGTGCCGCCGAGCCGGCTTCGGCCGCGCCCGCTGAAGCCGGTACGCCGCCGCCAGCGCAGAGCACGGAGCGCCAGCCATGAGTGGACAGGATTTCGGCGAGAGCTCGCTGGTCGAACACCTGGTGGAACTGCGCGGCCGCCTGGTGCGCGCATTGCTGGGCCTGGGGGTGGCGCTGCTGGCGCTGCTGCCGTTCACCCAGAAGCTTTACAACGCATTGGCCGAACCGCTGGTCTCGCAGCTGCCCAATGGGCAGACGATGATCGCCACCAATCCGGCCGGTGCTTTCTTCGCGCCACTGAAGCTGACCTTCTTCGTCGCGTTGTTCGTGGCGGTGCCGTGGCTGCTGTACCAGCTGTGGGCGTTCGTCGCGCCGGGCCTTTACGCGCGCGAGAAGCGCCTGGCGGTGCCGCTGCTGGTGTCATCGGTGCTGCTGTTCTACACCGGCTGCGCCTTCGCCTATTTCCTGGTGCTGCCGGCGGTGTTCCACTTCCTCACCACCTTCAGCCCGGACGTGATCGCCATTACGCCGGATGCAAACGCCTATCTGGACTTCGTGCTGGCGATCTTCTTCGCCTTCGGCGGCAGTTTCGAACTGCCGGTGGCGATGGTGATCCTGGTGCTGCTGGGCTGGGTGACGCCGCAGCAGTTCAAGGAAGGCCGCGGCTACGCGATCGTCGGCATCTTCGTGGTGGCGGCGGTGCTGACCCCGCCGGACGTGGTGTCGCAGCTGATGCTGGCGATCCCGATGTGCCTGCTGTACGAGCTGGGCATCCACGCCGCACGCTGGCTGGTGCCATCGTCGGTAGTGAAGAAGCCCGCTGCATGATGCGGTAGCGGCGGGCCATGCCCGGCGTGCCGGGTTCGACGTGATGCCACCGCCGGGCATGGCCCGGCGCTACCGGTGGGACCGGTCAGGCGTGGAACACGTCGCTGGAGGTCGGCGTGGTCGGAATCGGCGGGGCTGCGCGGCTGCCGCGGTGCACGAACATCTGCTTCCAGGCGGCATAGACCGCGCCGACATACAGCGGCATCAGCACCGTGGTCAGCACCAGCTGGGCGATGAAGGCGGCGGCCAGCGGGCCACCGATCAGCATCGCGATCTGGATCACGATCACGAACAGGATGTACATGCAGAACGCGGCGATCAGGCCGAGTGCGGCGAACACGATCATCGCGCCGATGTTCTCGATGCAGCCCTGCAGGCTCAGGCGTAGCGCGTGCATGCCGCTCTGCTTGTCGAACACCACCAGCGCCGGCTGGGTGAACATCGCCAGCGACAGCGCGACCGCACTCAGGAACACCAGCAGCATCCACAGCGCGATGCGCTTGGCCGGCAGGTTGGCAACCAGCGCGGCGGCATCGTCCGGCTTGATCTGCTGGCCACTGCGGCTGATCTCTTCCATCTTGGTCATGACCTCGCTGAAGGCGGTGAAGCCCTCGCGGCCGATCATCAGGAACAGCAGCGCGCCCAGCAGCAGCACCGCCAGCACCTGGATGGCCAGCGGCACCAGCAGGTGACTGACACGGTGGTCGCGGATCGGCTGCAGCAGGTGCGAAGCCAGGCCCGGGCGGCCTTCGTCGATCTCGCCCACGGCATACAGCATGCCGCCGAACATGATCGGCGAGATGGCCAGCGTCATCAGCTGCACCGCCATGCCGGCGGCGCCGGGAATCAGCGTCGACAACAGCGTGACCACCCAGCTCACCAGCAGCCAGGTCAGGCCGATCCGGGCCAGCTGCAGCGGCGCACGCCGGTACAGGGAGAACGTATCCAGCAACCACTGGGCGCCCGCCGAAGCCGGCAGCTTGCGAATCTCTTTCATGGACATCCGGGAAGGACAGGAGGGGGCCGGGCGGCTGCCCGTGCCGCCGATTATCCCTGTTTTGCCATCGGCTGGGCTGAAGACAGCCGCGCCTGGCGGACGAAGCGCCGCAACAGCTGGCGGGCCAGCGGCGCGGCACTGACCGCGCGCTCGATGCTGCGGGCGCAGCCGCCATGGCGGCCGATGCAGTCGGCGCGGGCACGCACGTAGCCACGCATATGGTGGGTGGCGAACTCCGGATGGAACTGCACGCCCCAGGCTTGGCGCCCCCAGCGGAAGGCATGGCAGCCGTCCAGCGGCGAACGGGCCAGCACCTCGGCCCCGTCGGGCGCGCGCAGCACGGTCTGCAGATGGGTGGCGTGGGCGGCGAAATGCTGAGGCAGGCCTTGGAACAGCGGGTCCTGCGCGGCCTGCGGCTGCAGTTCCAGCTCGATCGTGCCGGACTCGCGGCCGGCCGGGTTGTAGGCCACCTCACCACCCAGCGCATGTGCCAGCAGCTGATGGCCGTAGCAGATGCCGAACACCGGCAGGTCGTCGTGGGCGGTCTGGCGCAGCCACGCGGCGCTGCGCTCGCTCCAGTCGGCATGGTCGGTGACGAAGGCGGCCGAGCCGGTCACCAGCACGCCGGCGAAGGCGTGCGGATCGGGCAGGGCGCCACCGTGCTCGACATCGACCACCACGGTCTCGTGTTCCTCCAGCCCGGCGGCGACGCGGATCCAGTGCGGGAAGCGCCCGTAGCGGCGCAGCGACGGCACCGGGCGGCCGGTTTCAAGGATCAGGAACGGGGCTGGGTTCATCCGGGGGCGGCAGGACTGACAGGACTTCCTCGATTGTAGTCAGCCCCTGCGCCACCTTTTCAAGCCCGGCCTGGCGCAGGGTTCGCAGCCCTTCAGTCCGCGCGGCACGGGTGAAACCGGCCAGGTCCATGTCGGCGCGGATCTGCCCGCGCAGCCGCGAACCCAATGGCAGCAACTCATACAGGCCGATACGGCCGAGGAATCCGGTGCGCCGGCACTCCAGGCAACCGACCGGCCGACAGGGCGTGGCGGCATCTGGATATGCGGCATGGCTATCAGCCAGCACCGCCCAATCGGCCGCGCCAAGGCTGTGCGGCTGCTTGCAGTGCGGGCACAGCGTACGCACAAGGCGCTGGGCGAGGATGCCGTTGAGGGTGCTGGCCAGCAGGTAGTGCGGCACGCCCAGGTCGAGCAGGCGGGTGACCGCCGATGGCGCGTCGTTGGTATGCAGGGTGGACAGCACCAGGTGCCCGGTCAACGAGGCCTGCACCGCCATCTGCGCGGTTTCCAGGTCGCGGATCTCACCGATCATGATGATGTCCGGGTCCTGCCGCAGCAGGGTGCGCACGCCGCTGGCGAAGTCCAGGTCGATGTTGGTCTGCACCTGCATCTGGTTGAACTCGGGCGCGATCATCTCGATCGGGTCTTCCACCGTGCATACGTTCACGTCCGGGGTGGCCAGCCGCTTCAGCGTGGAATACAGGGTGGTGGTCTTGCCCGAGCCGGTCGGGCCGGTGACCAGCACGATGCCGTGCGGGCGCTCGACCAGCGCATTCCAGCCAGCGGCTTCCTGCGGGCTGAAACCGAGCTGGTCGATGCTCTTGAAGGCCGCGTCCGGGTCGAAGATGCGCATCACGCACTTCTCGCCGAAGGCGGTGGGCATGGTCGACAGGCGCATTTCGACCTCGCGGCCCCCCGGCGAGCGGGTCTTGATGCGGCCATCCTGCGGACGCCGGCGCTCGGCCAGGTCCATGCGGCCCAGCACTTTGATACGGCTGACCACCGCGGTCATCACCGCCGGCGGCACTTCGAACACCTTGTGCAGCACGCCGTCGATGCGGAAGCGCATGCGTCCCATCTCGCGGCGTGGCTCCAGGTGGATGTCCGAGGCGCGCTGTTCGTAGGCGTACTGCAGCAGCCAGTCGACGATGTGCACGATGTGCTGGTCGTCGGCATTCACGTCGCCGGTGCGGCCCAGCTCGACCAGCTGCTCAAAGCTGGGCAGGGTGGTGCTGGCCTCGCCGCGCACATCGCCACGGGCGCCGCGCACCGAGCGCGTCACCCCGTAGAACTCCATGGTGTAGCGATGCAGGTCCAGTGGATTGACCACCGCCAGCTCAATGCGGCGGCGGGTCAGGTGCTGCAGGTCACGACGCCATTCCTGCACCAGCGGCTCGCTGGTGGCCACCAGCACGCGCTCGGCGTCCACTGCCAATGGCAGGAAGCGGTGGCGGCGGGCGTAGGCATGCGACACCAGCGCGGTGACCGCGGCGACGTCCACACGGGTCGGATCGATGCGCAGGTAGCGGCTGCCGGTGCGCTGCGCCAGCCACTCGGTCAGGCGTTCCAGGGTCAGTTCGCCGCCGCCGGTGGCGGCCAGCTTGAGGTTGGACAGCAGTACCAGCGGATGCACTTCACTGGCGTTGCGCGCGCCCTGTGCGGAAAACCGCATGCGCTCGCGGTCCTGCTCGGCCACCAGTCCATCGGCGGCCAGGGCCGCGGCAATCTGCTCGAAATGCAGCCGTCCCCAGGGCAGCGGGACGCCGCCCGCCTCGCCGGGCGTGCCTGCCGGCAGCCGATGTTCCATCTGCCTGCTCCTCCCGGGTACGGAATGCCCCGCAGGTCGGCCGTTATACTAGCGCACCCCCTTGCCGGCCAAGACTCGTACGCATGTCCGCGACCCCGACCGTTCCGATCACCTTCCAGGGCCTGATCCAGACCCTGAACCAGTTCTGGGCCCAGCAGGGCTGCGTGCTCATCCAGCCGCTCGACCTGGAGGTGGGCGCCGGTACCTTCCACCCGGCCACCTTCCTGCGTGCGATCGGTCCGGAAGGCTGGAACGCGGCCTACGTGCAGCCCTCGCGCCGCCCGACCGACGGCCGCTACGGCGAGAATCCGAACCGCCTGCAGCGCTACTACCAGTACCAGGTGGCGATGAAGCCGGCGCCGGACAACATCCAGCAGCTGTACCTGGATTCGCTGAAGGCGCTGGGCATCAACCCGCTGGTGCACGACCTGCGCTTCGTCGAGGACAACTGGGAATCGCCGACGCTGGGTGCCTGGGGCCTGGGCTGGGAAGTCTGGCTCAACGGCATGGAGGTGACCCAGTTCACCTACTTCCAGCAGGCCGGTGGCCTGGAGTGCCGCCCGGTGCTGGGCGAGATCACCTACGGTCTCGAGCGCCTGTGCATGTACCTGCAGAACTGCGACAACGTCTACGACCTGGTCTGGACCTACGGCCCGGACGGCCAGCCGGTGACCTACGGCGACGTCTACCACCAGAACGAGGTGGAGCAGAGCACCTACAACTTCGAATACGCCGACGTGGAAGAACTGTTCCACCGCTTCGACGCCTGCGAGCGCGAAGCGCAGAAGCTGGTGGAAGTGAACCTGCCGCTGCCGGCCTATGAGCAGGTGATGAAGGCCAGCCATACCTTCAACCTGCTCGATGCACGCCGTGCGATCAGCGTGACCGAGCGCCAGCGCTACATCCTGCGCGTGCGCGCGCTGGCCCAGGCGGTGGCCAAGGCCTACTACGAGCAGCGCGAGAAGCTGGGCTTCCCGGGCGCGAAGAAGGCCTGACGGCCGCTCCCTCCCTCTCTCAACTTCCGGGGCGCCGGACGCGTTGCGCGCTGCGCCCCCACCACAGGATCGAACCGATGAGCCAACTGTCCCCCCTGCTGATTGAACTGGGCACCGAGGAGCTGCCGGTCAAGGCGCTGCCGGGCCTGGCCCAGGCGTTCTTCGACGGTGTCGTCGAAGGCCTGCGCAAGCGCGGCGTCACGCTGGAACTGGGCGATGCACGCCCGCTGTCGACCCCGCGCCGACTGGCCGTGCTGCTGCCGGGCGTCGGCCTGGAACAGCCGGAGCAGCACAGCGAAGTGCTGGGCCCATACCTGAACATCGCGCTGGACGCCGAAGGCCAGCCGACCAAGGCCCTGCAGGGCTTCGCCGCCAAGGCCGGGATCGACTGGACCGCGCTGGAGAAGACCACCGACAACAAGGGTGAGCGCTTCGTGCACCGCGCGGTGACCCCGGGCGCGAGCACCGCCAGCCTGCTGCCGGAGATCCTGCGCGAGGCGATCGCGGCGATGCCGATTCCCAAGCCGATGCGCTGGGGCGACCACGCCTGGGGCTTCGCCCGCCCGGCGCACTGGCTGGTGCTGCTGCACGGCGCCAACGTGGTCGAAGCCGAACTGTTCGGCCTGCAGGCTGGCCGTGCAAGCCGTGGCCATCGCTTCCACCACGACCAGACCGTGTCGCTGGCGCAGCCGCAGGACTACGTTGAAGCGCTGCGCGCTGCGTTCGTGCTGGTCGACCCGGGCGAGCGCCGCGCGCGCATCGTCGCCGAGGTCGAGGCTGCCGCGGCCAAGGCCGGTGGCAGCGCCCGCATCACCGACGACAACCTGGAGCAGGTGGTGAACCTGGTCGAGTGGCCGTCGGCGGTGCTGTGCAGCTTCGAGCGCGCGTTCCTGGCGGTGCCGCAGGAGGCGCTGATCGAGACGATGGAGATCAACCAGAAGTTCTTCCCGGTGCTGGATGCCGCAGGCACGCTGACCGAGAAGTTCATCGGCATCGCCAACATCGAATCGAAGGACGTGGCAGAAGTGGCCAAGGGCTACGAGCGCGTGATCCGCCCGCGCTTCGCTGATGCCAAGTTCTTCTTCGACGAGGACCTGAAGCAGGGCCTGGCGTCGATGGGCGACGGCCTGAAGACGGTGACCTACCAGGCCAAGCTGGGCAGCGTGGCCGACAAGGTGGCGCGCGTGGCTGCACTGGCCGAAGTGATCGCGCCGCAGGTCGGCGCCGATCCGGCGCAGGCCAGGCGGGCTGCCGAGCTGGCCAAGAACGACCTGCAGTCGCGCATGGTCAATGAATTCCCGGAACTGCAGGGTATCGCCGGCCGCCATTACGCCACGGCCGGTGGTGAATCGGCCGAGGTGGCACTGGCCATCGACGAGGCCTACCAGCCGCGCTTCGGCGGCGACGACATCGCACTGTCGCCGCTGGGCAAGGTGCTGGCGATTGCTGAACGCGTGGACACCCTGGCCGGCGGCTTCGCCGCAGGCCTGAAGCCGACCGGCAACAAGGATCCGTTCGCCCTGCGCCGCAACGCGCTGGGCCTGGCCCGCTCGATCATCGAAAGCGGCTTCGAGCTGGACCTGCGCGCGCTGCTGGCCAGCGCCAATGCCGGCCTGGCGGCGCGCAACGTGCAGGCCGATGTCGGCGAGCTGTACGACTTCATCCTCGACCGCCTGAAGGGCTACTACGGCGACAAGGGCGTGCCGGCCACGCACTTCAACGCGGTGGCCGAGCTGAAGCCGGTCTCGCTGTACGACTTCGACCGCCGCCTGGATGCCATCGCCACCTTCGCCGCGCTGCCGGAAGCCGAAGCGCTGGCTGCGGCCAACAAGCGCATCCGCAACATCCTGCGCAAGGTCGAGGGCGACATCCCGGCCCAGATCGACTCCGCGCTGCTGCAGGAAGACGCCGAGCGCGCGCTGGCCGAAGCGGTCACCGCAGCCATCGACGACACCGGCGCCAGCCTGCAGCACAAGGACTACGTGGCCGTGCTGGCGCGCCTGGCGCGCCTGCGACCGCAGGTCGACGCGTTCTTCGATGGCGTGATGGTCAACGCGGAAGATCCGGCGCTGCGTGGCAACCGCCTGGCGTTGCTGACGATGCTGGGCGAACGCCTGGGCAAGGTGGCAGCGATCGAGCACCTGTCGAGCTGACGGGCAGCTGCCATCCACGCATGGCGTGGATCTACTGGCATTGACCCATCGGTAGCGCCGGGCCACGCCCGGCGTCACCGAACAATGTCCATCGGGGTCATTTCCGGCATCGCGCACGATGCCGTCTTCCTCGCCTGCGATCACGACGATCGCCACAAAGGCGCGTATTTTGACCGCCACTTAACAACCGATCCCCAATGACGTGATGCATTTCGCATCGTCACCTCCGGTCGGTATGCTGTGCCGCATGCAGCCAAAGAAATACGCCCTGCCGCTGATGGTCCTGTCGCTGGCCGCCACCTCCGTGGCCCACGCGCGCGGCACCATCGACAAGGTGGACATCAAGGGATTGGACAAGGGCGACGACGCCGCGATCATCGAGAACATCCAGGAATCGCTGTCGCTGTACGACACGATCGGCAAGGAGCAGGGCGAGTCGCGCCTGGAATACCTGCTGTCACAGGCCGAGCGGCAGACCCGCCAGGCGCTGGAACCGTTCGGGTACTACAACCCGGTCATCAAGGTCGAAGCGCCGCGCGTGGATGAGCACGTGCGTGTGCTGATCCATGTCGACAAGGGCACCCCGGTGACCGTGCGCCGCGAGCACATCGACATCACCGGCCCAGCGATGTACGACCAGTACCTGCAGGACGACCTGGCCGCGTTCAAGCCGCGCAAGGGCCAGCGGTTCGAGCATACGCAGTACGAAGCCAGCAAGATCACCGTCACCCGCCGCCTGGCCGAACGTGGCTATTTCGACGCCGACTACACCCAGCGGCAGGTGCAGATCACCCGTGCCGACAATGCCGCCGACATCGATCTGACCTGGGACAGCGGCCGGCGCTACAACATGGGCCCGGTGCGTTTCGAGCAGGACTACTTCGTCGACAAGCTGTTCGACCCGCTGGTGTACTGGGAACAGGGCAGCTATTTCCACGAGGGCAAGCTGGACCGGCTGCGCGAGTCGCTGACCAAGCTGGACTACTTCAGCGTGATCGACATCCAGCCGCGGCCGGACGAGGCTGATGCCAACGGCGAGGTGCCGGTGGATGTGAAGCTGACCCGCGCCAAGCGCACCATCTACACCGCCGGCCTGAGCTACGGCAGCGAGAGCGGCCCGGGTGTGCGCGGTGGCATCGAGCGGCGGTTCCTGAACAACCGCGGCCACAAGATGAACACGCAGCTGGACTATGCGCAGAAGCGCAAGAGCCTGGTGACCAGCTACCGCATTCCGGCTTTCAACTGGCTCGATGGCTGGTACACCTTCGCTGCCAGCGCCTACGACGAGCAGACCGACTACATCGACCTGCGCAACTTCAAGCTGATCGCCAGCCGCAGCGGCGAGATCAACGAGCACTGGACCGCGATCGCCTCGATCAACGCACTGCGCGAGCGTTGGCGCTATGCCTCCGGCACTGAATTCACCGATGCGGTCTACAACACCTCGACCCTGGTGTATCCGCAGATGGTCGCCGACTACGTCAACGTCGACGACGAGATGTTCCCGCGCAAGGGCATCAGCGGTACCGCGACCATGCGTGCCGGCATCGAGGGCGCCGGTTCGGACACCAGCTTCGTACAGGCCAACGCCGTGCTGCGCTGGTACATCCCGGTGGGTGAAAGCAATCGCCTGATCCTGCGCGGCGAAGGCGGCACCACCTGGACCAGCGACCTGGTGGCGATGCCGCCGAGCCTGCGCTACTTCGCCGGCGGTGACCGCAGCATCCGTGGCTATGCCTACCGCGAAGTGGGGCCGCGCACGCCGGCACCGGACAAATACGCGCTGGGCGCCAAGAACCTGGTGATCGGCTCGGCCGAGTACGAGCACTACTTCAACGGTGGCCCGTGGGGTGCGGCGGTGTTCGTCGATACCGGCAGCGCCTTCGACAACACCATCGACCTGCATACCGGCGTCGGCTTCGGCGTGCGCTGGAAATCGCCGGTGGGACCGGTGCGCGTGGATATCGCGCATGGCCTGAACAACCCGGATTCGCAGTTCCAGCTGTACCTGAACATCGGAGCGGACCTGTGAGCACGCCCGCACCGAGCCCGAACACGCCGCCGCCGCGCGTGCGCTTCTATCGCCGCCGCCGCTTCTGGGCCTGGTCGGGCGTTGGCGTATTAGGCCTGGTGCTGCTGGCCCTGCTGGCGGTTTACTGGTTGCTGCAGACCGTGGCCGGCCGTGACGTGCTGCTGGCGCAGGTGGTGGCGCGGCTGCCGGTGGGCGCCAGCTTCACCTGGGACAAGGTGGACGGCCCGGTGGCCGGCCCGCTGACCCTGTACAACGTCGACTTCCGCTACGACGACATCCATTTCCATGCAGAACGCGCGCACCTGGAGCCGGACCTGCGCCCGCTGCTGGGTCGCAAGCTGCTGCTGGACAAGCTGGAGCTGACCAACGCGACGCTGAACCTGGCCAAGAGTGAGGAGCCGTTCAAGCTGCCGTCGTGGCCGGATTCGCTGCCGCAGATCGAGATGCCGCTGGCGATCCAGGCCGACGCCATCGCCATCGATGGCTTCCGCATCAGCCAGGCCAACGAGCCGGTGATCGACATCAGCCGCGTGCGTGGCGGCATCGAGATCGCCAACGGCGAGTTCCAGGCGCACAAACTGGTGGTGGACAGCGACATGGGCAATTTCACCGCCCAGGGCCGCTATATCCCGGCCAAGGACTACGACACCGACGTGACCGTCACTGCCGTGCTGCCGGCGCCGCGTGGACGTACCGCCGCCACCGTCGGCCTGGTCGCTCGTGGCGACCTGGCGCACATGGAGGTGGCCGTAGCCGGGCGCGCGCCGAAGCCGCTGCACGCGATGCTGGTGTTCGATGGCCGTACCGACCCGACCTGGAACGCCACGGTGCGCAGCGACGAACTGGACCTGGCGCTGCTGTCGCCGGCACTGGCGAGCACGGCGATCGCACCGCTGGCACTGGATTTCACCGCGGCCGGCAAGGGCGGCAACGCCAACCTGCACGGCAAGATCAAGCAGGGCGATCAGGAACTGGAGCTGGCACCGTCGGTGGTGTCGCTGCAGGACCAGGTGCTGAAGGTTTCACCACTGCTGGTGAAGGGGCTTGGCGGCGAAGCGCGGCTGGAAGGCACGGCCGATTTCAGCCAGGAAGACCAGCAGAAGCTCAACTTCTCGGTGGTCGCACGCGATCTGACCTACGTGCCGGCGCCCGATCCGAACACGGCCGGCAGCGCACCGGTGCCGGTCACCCTGAAGGAAGCGCGCTTCGGACTGGCCGGTACCCTCAAGGCCTGGGCGGCGATCGGCCGTGCCGAGGTCGAGCGTGATGCGCAGAAGGCACAGCTGCGCTTCGATGTGCGCGGCAACGACCAGGCCGCGTCGATCCACCAGCTGCAGGCACAGACCCCGGGTGGCCAGCTGCAGGTGGAAGGCCAGGTGGCGTGGGCACCGCAGCTGGACTGGGATGCCAAGGCCACGCTGAAGGACTTCGACCCCGGCTATTTCGTGCCGGGCTGGAATGGCCGCCTGTCCGGCAACCTGGCCTCGAAGGGCCGCCAGCTGCCGCCGCCGGCCAATGCGCCGCCGGGTACCGCCGGCACGCTCGAAGCCACGGTCGATCTGCCGTCGCTGAAGGGCGTGCTGCGCCAGCGCAACCTCGACGCGCAGGGCAAGTTCGCGTTGCAGGGCGCGCAGGGCCAGGGTGACCTGAAGCTGTCGCTGGGCAGCAGCCGGGTGACCGCGTCGGGCAAGGTCGGCGACCGCCTCGACATCGATGCGCGTTTCGAACCGCTGCAGCTGAGCGATCTGCTGCCGGGCGCCGATGGTGGCCTGCGCGGCCAGGTGCAGGTGAAGGGCCCGCGCGATGCACCGGACATCACCGCCGACCTGGTCGGCAACAACCTCAACTGGGATGGCTACGGCGCCGAAAGCGTGAGCATCAAGGGCCACCTGCCGTGGCGCGGCGACAGCGGCACGCTGGCGGTGCAGGGCCAGCAGGTCAACGCCGGCATGCTGCTGGAACGCTTGAATGTGGACGCGCAGGGCAGTGTCTCCAACCTGCGCCTGGCGGCGCAGACCCGCAACGAGATGGGCGCGGTCGAGCTGCAGGGCATCGTGCGCCAGCAGGGCACGCAGTGGCGCGGCGAACTGGCTTCGCTGCGCATCGCGCCGGTGAAGGGCGATGCCTGGTCGCTTCGTGCACCGGCGGCGTTCGCGATCAACGGCGGAACCTACACGCTGTCCGAGGCCTGCCTGGCCGCCGCCAGCAGCGGCGCACTGTGCGCACAGGCCAACTGGCCGCGCGAGGGCCTGGTGGTGCGCAGTGATGCGTTGCCGTTGGCACTGGTGCAGCCGTGGTTGCCGCCGCAGTCCGGCCGCCGCATCTACCTGCGCGGCGATGTCAGCCTGGACGCGCAGATCCGCCCGCGCGGCAATGCCTGGGAAGGCCACGTGGAAGTGCGCTCGAAGGAAGGCGGCGTGCGCCTGGGCGAGAACCGCAACACCGTGGGCGATACCACCCGTGGCGAGCTGGTGCGATATGACCAGTTCTCGCTGAAGCTCGACATGACCCCAGCCAGCATCAAGGGCTACCTGGGCATGGGCTTCCAGGGCAACGGCTTCGTCGACGCGAAGATGCAGACCGGCTGGGAAGCCAGCGCGCCGTTGAACGGCGAGCTCTACCTCAACATGTCGCGGCTGTACTGGCTGGAGCTGTTCTCGCCGGACATCGTGCGCCCGACCGGCCTGATCGAAGGCCACGTCAGCCTGCGCGGTACGCGTGGCCAGCCGTCGCTGGGTGGCGACGCGCAGCTGAGCAACTTCAAGGGTGAATTCCCGGCACTGGGCCTGACCTTCGACCAGGGCAAGGGCAGCTTCGTGGCGCAGCCCGATGGCTCGGCGAAGATCACTGCGCAGGCCAACTCCGGCCAGGGCACGCTGTACGTGGATGGTGGCCTGTCCTGGTTCGGCGATGCGCAGCCGCTGCAGCTGAAGATCCACGGCGAGAACGTGCTGCTGTCCAACACCAGCGAACTGCGCATCGTCGCCAATCCCAACCTCGACTTCACCCTGGCCAAGGCGGCGATGGGGCTGCGTGGCACCGTGCACGTGCCCGAGGCCGACATCGACCTTGAGCGCCTGGACCGTGGCACCTCGGTGTCCGAAGACGTGGTGGTGCTCGACCCGGCCGATCCGGAAGAGTCGCGCACCTCGCCGCTGGACATGGACCTGACGGTCAGCCTCGGCGACAAGGTGAAGATGACCGGCTTCGGCCTGAAGGGCGCGCTGACCGGCAAGATGCAGGTCTGGGCCAAGCCTGGCCGCGAAATGACCGCCAACGGCGGGCTGGAAGTCAGTGGCCGCTACAAGGCGTACGGGCAGGACCTGACCATCACCCGTGGCAACCTCACCTGGAACTACAACGCGGTGTCCGACCCGCGCATCAACATCCGTGCCGAGCGCCGGATCGGTGATGTCACTGCCGGCATCGACGTGACCGGGCGTGCGCAGCAGCCGCGTGCGGACGTGTGGTCCGAGCCGGCGATGTCGCAGTCCGAAGCACTGGCCTATCTGGTGCTGGGTCGCAGCCTGACCGGTGCCAGCAGCGACCAGGCCCAGCAGGTCAACGCGGCCTCGGCGGCACTCTCGGCCGGCAGCGGCCTGCTGGCGTCGCAGCTGGGTGCCAAGCTGGGCCTGGACGACGCCGGTGTGAGCCAGTCGCGCGCGCTGGGCGGCTCGGTGATCGGTGTCGGCAAGTACATCTCGCCCAAGCTGTACGTCGGCTACGGAGTATCGCTGGTCGGTGCCGGTTCGGTGATCACGCTGAAGTACCTGCTGCGCCGCGGCTTCGACGTGGAAGTGGAATCGAGCACGGTGGAAAACCGTGGTTCGATCAACTGGCGGCGGGAGAAATAACCCGTCGCCACTCAACCCCCCTCTGTGCCGGGGTCCATCTGGCGGACAACGGCGAAGGAACGGGCTGGCCTGCGCGGACGAGGCCCGTGCGTGAGCATGCCGAGTCCATCAAGCGGCGACGGTCGCTCGACGGGCGCTGGCGCGGACGCCGTCCGCGATGGAGTCCCTCCAACGAAGGGTGTCAGCATGAGGACGCCAGACACGATGACCACCGAGGCATGGATTGCCACGTGTTTCATGCTGGACGTGCTGATCGCGATGGGTCGAGCGGCATCACCCAGCAAGGCCAGCGCCGCCAGGACGGCCAGCACGACGAGAGCGCCCAGCAGGCAGCGGACAATTGCCACCTGCATCTTCATGAGATTGAAGCGCCTGGGTTCGGATATCGCCATCCAGAAGGCGACCTGATCCCCGTCCAGGGGCGCCAGCGTGTCACGGACGCCATGCACCCCCAGACGCTGCATCGTTTGCCGCATGGTGGCAGCACGCCCGGGCACGCTGGCCGACAGCAGCGATTGCAGCCAGTGCCATGGTCGGGTCAAGCGTTCCACGCGGGCATGGGCCTCGGTTGCGGACACCCGGTCCTGCGGTCGGTCCAGGGCTGCAGTGAGGGCCGCGTGGTTGCGCGGCTGCAGCTGCCAGTGGCGATGCAGCAGGTTGCGCCGTGCGCGGACGCGGTAGGGATCGATATCAGCCCGGATCTCATCCCAGCAGAAGTATCGACCGAGCAGATCGAAGTTGGACTCGCACAGCGGCCGGCCCTCGTGCAGCAGCTGCTGCAATACCACGTCACCGATACGCGGCCTGTCGGCCAATGACCACAGCTCCGGACGATGGGCCAGCCAGTGCTCGAAGCTGGCCGGGTCGGCATCGGTCGCGGTGTTGATCAGCAGACGCGCAAACCGGGGCAGGTTCAATGACGGCTCCACCACATCGTCCGGCAGGTCGGTGTCGAACGTGCTTGGACGATGCAGCACCGGCATGTGGTCCATCGACGAATGGCTGTCGTACAGCGCCGGTGGGCCGGGTGGGCTGTTGTCTGCAGGTGGGGCCGACAGCGCTTCTGCACCGTCTTCCTCCTGCCATTGCGTGCGGTTGCGCACCCACAGCAGGGCCTCCTGGTAAGCCTCGTGCAGCGCCTGGAATGCCACGGGGTCTTCGTCAGGGCGTGCCGCACGCAGTCTCTGCGCGTAGGCGCGCTTGATCGCCCGTTCGTCGGCGCTGGCGTCGAGCCCGAGCGCGTCCAGTGCCCGGTTCACACGGTGTTTCCAGAGGCCGGCGGGAGCCCGTCAATCGACGCGTGACGGCGCGTGCGATGTATGAACTCGGCTCCCCACTGCAGCAGGATCAGAACGATGCCTGCTTCGGCGATCAGCATGGCAAGCACCATGAACACGGCATGTCGGATTCCGAACCGTATCCGCGAACCGACGCGTCGCCACAGGCGCGCAGTCGCCAAGGGCAGTGCCATGAAGATCAACAGGGTACCTTCGATGCGGTGGCCAAGGCCATGGACAAGAACCAGGCTGCCGATCGCCATCAAGGGCGCTGGCAGCGCCAGCAGCCATCCCCAGCGTGAAGGGGGCAGATCCAGCGTCAGCTGGCGCAGCGCCCAGCGCACAGGCACCCACAGTGCGCCGATCGCAGCCAGCAGCAGGCCAAAAGGCACCCCCAGCTGGGCGAAAATCGCGGCTTCGCCCGTCTTTCCCTGGACCAGCGAGACGCCTGCGATTCCAGCAAAGAACAACAGGCTGCAAACGCCCAGCAGTACGCCACGCAGTGCGTTCACCTGCCAGCGCCACCGGTTGGGCCGGGAGATGTCTGCAAGACTTCGCCAGAACAGGATCTGCTGCGGATCCCATGCCTCGGGCACCTGTTCCCTTCCGCCCGCCTCGATGGCATCCAGCAGTGCGTTGACTTCATTGATGTGCTCGGGCAGCTGCGCCTGCCAGAGGGATCGTCGCGGGTGCCATGGCTGCGACAGGTAACGCAGGCAACGGCTGACCGTGATCTTCCCCAGCCGCAGGCTGCCCTCTTGTTCAAGCAGTGCCGACAGCTCCGCCGCATTCCCGGTCTCGGCGGCCCAGCGTCGATGACCGCGCGACTGGATCGATGCCAGCCTGTCCGGATCCACGCCATCGTGTACATCATCCCAGCCAAAGCAGCGTGCCAGCAGACCCATGCTGGCTGCGCTGATGCCGTTGTGACTGCGTGCCAGTTCATCCAGCAGCGCGTCGCCCACCAATGGCTTGTAGCGCAGCGACCACAGCACCGGCGTGGCTTCCAGCCAGGGGCCGAAGTCGTCGACCGGCAACAGGTATGCCTGGCGCAGGATCAACTGGGCGTGGCTTGCTACATCGACCACCCCGTCCAGCTCCACCACCGGTGCCGTGCGCAGCAGCACAGGCGTGCCGCGGGGTGGCAACGGAGGCGAGTACGAACGCGTTTCGGGTGGCGCCCATGCCACGTCGGCGTCGTGCGGCCAGGGGCCGATATCGGCTGCATGCTCCGCCGGTTCGTCCTCGTCCTCGTCCTCGTCCTCGTCCGCAGCATCGGTACCGGCCAGCGCTTCCTGGCGGACCCAGTCCAATGCTGCCTGATAGGCCTCATGCAGGTGCTGGAAGGCGACGGGATCCTGGTCGGGGCGAGTCACCCGCAGGCGCTTTGCGTAGGCGCGCTTGATCGCGCGCTCGTCAGCGGATTCGTCCAGCTCCAGGACGTGAAGTGCCCAGCTCATGCATCGCGCTCGAGGGTGTCGAGTGCCTCGTCCAGCTGATGGCGATGACGCTCGACGGCAACGGCATCCTGGCTCTCCAGCACATGGCGGAAGCTGCTCAGCCACGACTGCAACTGTTCGCGGTGATGGATGCGTTCCTCGTAAAGGCGCTCGGTGCGGGCGATCACCGCGAGGTTGGGCTGGGCGTCACGCGGGTGGATCTTCAGCGCTTCCAGTGCGCGCAGGCGCTGCTGGATCTCTTCGGGTGACAGCAGTCCGGGATTCTGCTCCAGGATGAGCTCGTGGCGCTTGCCGGTGGCGTCCTCGGTGACTTCGACCTGCAGCAGCCCGTTCACGTCGTAGGTAAAGCGGGCGGTGACGCTGCGTTCTTGCATCGAGACAGAATGGGTCAGCGGCACGGTCAGCTCACCGAGCTTGATGTTGCGATCCACCGTCGGGCTCTCGCCCTGGAACACGTCGATGCGAATGGCGCTTTGCCGCTCGTGCAGCGGGTAGAAGCGATCCTCGCGGCTGACCGGCACCACGCTGTTGCGCTGGATGATCGGGTGGAAATAGCCGCTGCGCTCGCCACCGGAAGCATCCTGGCGGGACACCTGCGTGCCCAGCGTGTAGGGGCAGACATCGGTCAGCACGACCTCGCGCAGCGATTCGTCGCGTGCCTTCAGCCCGGCGGCAACGGCGGCACCCAATGCAATTGCCTGGTCCGGATGGACGTGGCGCAGCGGCAGCCGGCCGAACATGCGGGTCGCCAGCTTGCTGACCATCGGCATGCGTACCGCACCGCCGACCAGGATGATGTCGTCCAGCGCCTCGGGCTTGAGCCGGGCGTCGCGGATCGCGCGTTCGATGGGCGCACGCATGCGCAGCAGCAGTGGCTCGCAGAGCTGCGTGTAGCGTGCCTCGTCCATCTGCCACTGGCGTTCGCTGCCGGCCAGGGGCAACTGCAGGCTGGCGGCGCCGCTCAGGCTGAGTTCGCGCTTGAACAGTTCCAGCCGACGCAGCAGCTGCGCCTGTTCGGCAGCGGACAGGTCGCCGGCGGACGTGCCCTGGTCGGCATGGAAGGCCTGCACCAGTACCTGCAGGAAATCCTCGCCGCCCAGGAAGTTGTCGCCGGCGCTGGCATGTACTTCGACCACGCCGTCGAACAGTTCCAGGATGGAGACATCGAAGGTGCCACCCCCCAGGTCCAGCACCAGCACGCGGCCTTCGCCATCACGCTCCTGCAGGCCATAGGCCAGCGCGGCGGCCGTGGGTTCATTGATCAGGCGCTCGACGCGGATGCCGGCCAGCTCGCCGGCCGCCCGGGTGGCCTTGCGCTGGGCGTCGGAGAAATACGCCGGTACGCTGATCACCGCCTCCTCCACCTTGTGGCCCAGGGCGGCTTCAGCGTCAGCCAGCAGCGAGCGCAGCACCATGGCCGAGAGCTCCTCGGGGCGGAAACTGCGCTCACCCAGCCGGGTCTCGCGATCGCTGCCCATCCAGCGCTTGAAGTGGGCCACGGTCTGCTGTGGATGGCTGACCAGGCGGTCGCGGGCCGGCTGGCCAACCAGCACGGCGCCATCCACCAGGCTCACCACCGACGGCGTCAACAGCTCGCCATGGGCATTGGGGAACAGCTGCGGCCCGGCTGCCGTGTGCATGCCGACGAGGGAATGGGTGGTGCCAAGATCGATACCGACGATCATCTGCTGACGTCCGATGTGCAGAAAACGGCAATTCTAGGAGTGCGGCGCAGGCCTGACTATCGGGCGTTGCCCGACAGCGCCCCAGCGGCTATGGTCCCGAGCTGTTCTGTCGTACCGGATTGCCTCATGTCACCACGCAAAGCCCTTCCCACCGCCCTGGCCCTGGGCCTGACCCTCGCCGCGGGTGCCCACGCCGATGAAGGCATGTGGATGCCGACCCAGCTGCCGGAACTGGCCAAGCCGCTGCAGGCAGCCGGCTTCAAAGGCAATCCGGCCGACCTGGCCAACGTCACCGCGCCGCCGCTGAGCGCGGTGGTGCGTGCCGGTGGCGGCACCGGCTCGTTCGTGTCCGCCGATGGCCTGCTGCTGACCAACCACCACGTGGCGATGGGCGTGATCCAGTACAACAGCTCGCCCGAGCACGACCTGATCAACGGTGGCTTCATCGCCAAGGATCGTGCCGACGAGCGCCCGGCCAACCCGGACTTCCGCGTGCTGGTCACCGTCGGCTTCGACAAGGTGACCGACCAGGTGCTCGCGCAGGCCCGTGGCAAGACCGGTCGCGCCTATTTCGATGCGGTGGACGCGGCCAGCAAGCAGATCGTGGCCGAGTGCGAGAAGGATGGCAGCGTGCGCTGCTCGGTGGCCAACATGTACTACGGCACCGACTTCTACCGCATCGCCCAGCTGGAACTGAGCGACGTGCGCCTGGTGTATGCACCGCCGCGCGCGATAGGCAACTACGGCGACGAGATCGACAACTTCATGTGGCCGCGCCACACCGGCGACTTCACCCTGCTGCGCGCCTATGTCGGCAAGGACGGCAAGCCGGCCGCCTATAGCAAGGACAACGTGCCCTACCAGGCGCCGGCACACCTGCAGATGTCGGTGGAAGGCCCGAAGGAAGGCGATTACGCGATGCTGGCCGGTTACCCGGGCATCACCTACCGCCACCGTACCGCCGCCGAATTCGCCAGCCAGATCGATGCCGTGCTGCCTCGCCGCGTGTCGGTGTTCCAGCAGATGATCGACACCATTGAGGCCGCCAGCGCCAAGGATGCGCAGGCACGTACCCGCTACGCCTCGCAGCTGCAGTCGCTGAAGAACAACCGCAAGCGCGCTGCCGGTGAACTGGAAGGCCTGCTGCGCAGCGATGCCAAGGCCCAGCGTGCCGCCGACGAGACGGCGATGCTGGCTGCCACCGACCGCAAGTACCAGGGCGATATCAAGGCGCTGCTGGCCAACCTGTCGCAGGGCGCGGCGGTGGGCGAGCGTGACCTGCTGCTGGACCAGATGGCCGCGCAGAGCCAGCTGCTGCGCTCGGCGCTGCTGCTGGAGCGCCTGCGCATTGAATCGGCCAAGCCTGACGCGCAGCGCGAGAGCGGCTACCAGCAGCGCGACCAGGCGATGATCGAAGGCGTGCTCAAGCAGGTCCAGCGCCGCTACGCACCGGAGGTCGAGAAGGCCCTGCTGACCACATTGCTGACCCGCTACCAGCAGCTGCCGGACGCACAGCGCGTGGCCGAGTTCGACGCTGCCTTCGGCCGCACCCCGGAGCAGCTGGCCAAGGCGCTGGACACCCTGTACGCCGGCACCCAGCTGGGTGACGAGGCGCAGCGCCTGTCGCGCTTTGCTGCCGCCCGCGAAGGCAAGGCCCTGGCCGCAGACCCGCTCATCGCCGTGGCCGGCCCGCTGGTGGCCGCGCAGCTGCGCATCGAGAACGAGAGCAAGACCCGCGAAGGCGAGCAGTTGCGCCTGCGCCCGGCGTACATGCAGGCGCTGTTCGCCTGGCGTGCCAAGCAGGGCCGTGCGGTGTACCCGGATGCCAACCGCACCCTGCGGATCAGCTACGGCAAGGTCGAGGCGCTGCACCCGCGCGACGGCGTGACCTACTCGCCGGTGACCACCGTGGCCGGCATTGTCGAGAAGAACACCAACGCCTATCCGTTCGATGCTCCCAAGCCGCTGCTGGCGGCGATCGCCAAGGGTGACTTCGGCAGCACCGCCGACCCGGCGCTGAAGACCCAGACGGTCAACTTCCTGACCAACCTGGACACCACCGGCGGCAACTCCGGCTCGCCGGTGCTCAACGCCAAGGGCGAACTGATCGGCCTGAACTTCGACAGCAACTGGGAATCGGTCAGCGCCAGCTGGTGGTTCGACCCGCGCTACAAGCGCGCCGTGCACGTGGACATGCGCTACCTGCGCTGGCTGCTGGCCAAGGTCTACCCGGCGCCCGAGCTGCTGAAGGAAATGGGCGTGCCGGCCCAGTAAGAAGCCGGCCACGACCAACGGTCGTGGCCCGCACCGCGTAGACCCCCACCTTGGTGGGGGTGGTTGCCCCCAACGAGCCCGCACCCCCGGCCACGCCTGGCCTACACTGCGGGTTCCTCCGACGGAAACACACGCGTGGTCTCCAGTTGGATCCTGCTGCTGGTCTCGGTTGCCTATGCCGCGCTGCTGTTCGGCGTAGCGTGGTGGGGTGACCGTCGGCCGATGTATCCCGACCGGCCGTGGCTGCGGCCGGTGGTCTACAGCCTGGCGCTGGCCGTTTACTGTTCGTCGTGGACCTTCTACGGCGCCGTGGGTACCGCCGTGCGCAACGGCATCGGCTACCTGCCGATCTACATCGGTCCGTTGCTGCTGCTGTTGTTCGGCTGGCGCATCATCGAGCGCCTGGCGCTGATCGCGCGCAGCCAGAACGTGGTCTCCATCGCCGATTTCATCTCCTCGCGCTTCGGACGCTCGCGGCGGCTGGCGGCGCTGGTGGCGATCATCGCGCTGATCGGCATCATTCCGTACCTCGCCCTGCAGTACAAAGCGGTGGCGATGAGCCTGCAGGTGCTGACCGGCAACACCGGCCCCACCGGTTTCTTCACCGACCCAGCGCTGTACGTGGCGTTGCTGATGGCGTTGTTCGCCACGCTGTTCGGCACCCGCCAGGTCGATGCCACCGAGCACCACCACGGCATGATGCTGGCGATCGCCTTCGAATCGGTGATCAAGCTGCTGGCGATGGTGGCGGTGGGCGTGTTCGCCTACCTGTGGCTGAGCAACCGCACCGACGCGGTGGTGGAGTCGGTGCATACACTGTTCACCGGGCTGCCGCCGGTGGGATTCATCTCGCAGACGCTGCTCAGTTTCCTGGCCATCATCTGCCTGCCGCGCCAGTTCCACGTGGCGGTGGTCGAGTGTGGTGACGTGCGCGACGTGCGCCGCGCGCGCTGGATGTTCGGTGGCTACCTGGTGCTGATCTCGGGCATGGTGCTGCCGATCGCCACCGCCGGCGTGACCCTGTTCGGCACCGGCGGCAGCGTCGCCGACGACTCGATGGTGCTGGCGCTGCCGCTGGCCGAGGGCCGCAATGCGCTGGCGCTGATCGCCTATGTGGGCGGCTTCTCGGCAGCCACCGGGATGGTCATCGTCTCGTCCATCGCACTGGCCACCATGGTCAGCAACGACCTGGTGATGCCGGTGCTGCTGCGCCGGAGCGGTGACCACCAGGAGGCCGCCGACGTCGCCTCGCGCGTGCTGTGGATCCGCCGCCTGGCGATCCTGCTGCTGGCATTGATGGCCTACAGCTACTACCGCACCAGCAGCAACGACAGCACGCTGGCCTCGTACGGCCTGATGGCGTTCGCGGCGGTGGCGCAGTTCGCGCCCGGCCTGATCGGCGGGCTGTACTGGCGCGGCGCCAGCCGCCGTGGCGTCGAGGTGGGCATGCTGCTGGGCTTCGCCACCTGGCTGTACACCCTGCTGCTGCCGGCGATGACCATGGCCGGTTGGGTTGACGCGGGCTGGGTGCAGCACGGCCCGTTCGGCATCGAGTGGCTGCGCCCGCAGCAGCTGTTCGGCATGACCGGCTGGGACCCGCTGACCCATGGAACCTTCTGGTCGCTGCTGGTGAATGCGGCAACGATGATGCTGGTGTCCGCGCGTTGGCGCCCCGGCGTGGACGAACGCCTGCGTGCCGCGCCGTTCCTCGATCCTTATGCCGAACGCCCGTCGGTGGCGGGTGGCTGGCCCGGCCACGTGCACGTGGGCGACCTGCTGGCGCTGGCCTCGCGCGTGGTCGGCGAACGCCATGCACGGCGTTCGTTCTTCGAGCAGGCGCAGTCGCTGGGCCGCGAGCTGCAATCCTCTGCGCCTGCGGACCGACCGTGGGTACAGTTCACCGAGCGCCTGCTGGCCGCATCGATTGGTGCGGCATCGGCGCGCCTGCTGCTGACCAGCCTGCTGCGTGGCTCGGGCATGGACCTGGGCGAAGTGGTGGCGGTGCTGGACGAAGCCGGGCAGGAGCTGCGCTTCAACCGCGAGATCCTGTCGACCACGCTGGAGAACATCAGTGCCGGGGTCAGCGTGGTCGATCCGGACATGCGCCTGACCGCATGGAACCGCCGTTACCAGGACATGTTCGGCTACCCCGACGGCATGCTCTACGTGGGCCGCCCGGTGGCCGACCTGATCCGTTACAACGCCGAGCGTGGCGAGCTGGGCGAGGGCGATATCGAAGTGCAGATCAACCGCCGCATCGGCTACATGCGCGCCGGTTCACCGCACGTGTTCGAGCGCACCCGCAGCGACGGCAAGGTGATCGAGATGCGCGGCCAGGCACTGCCCGGCGGCGGCTACGTGACCAGCTACAACGACATCACCGATTACAAGCACGCGGAAAAGGCACTGCTGGAAGCCAACGAGACGCTGGAACAGCGCGTGGCCGAGCGCTCGCACGAGGCCGAGGTCGCGCAGCAATCGAAGACGCGCTTCCTGGCGGCGATCAGCCATGACGTGCTGCAGCCGCTGAACGCCGCGCGCCTGTTCGCTTCCGCGCTGCGCGACAGCGACCACGTGAGCGACGAGCAGAAGCACCTGGCCGAGCGCGTGGATGCGTCGCTGCGTGCTGCCGAAGAACTTCTTGATGGCCTGCTGGACGTGTCGCGCCTGGATGCCGGTGGCCTGCACCCGGTGATCGGGGAGTTCGACGTGAGCGCGTTGATGCGCGAGCTGGCGGCGCAGTACACGCCGGTGGCCGCAGGTCGTGGCCTGCGCCTGGACCTGTTCGCGCGCCCGGCCTGGGTACGCAGCGATCGCCGCCTGCTGCGCCGCGTGCTGCAGAACTTCCTCGCCAACGCATTGCGCTATACCCGGCAGGGCCGCATCGTGCTGGCGGTGCGCCATCGTGGCGACGAAGTGGAGCTGCAGGTATGGGATACCGGCCCCGGCATTCCCGAGCACCACATGCGGCAGATTTTCGATGAGTTCCACCGCTACCAGCAGCCGTTCGACTGGGGCGAGCAGGGACTGGGCCTGGGCCTGTCGATCTGCCAGCGTATCTCGCGACTGCTGGACCATCGCCTCAATGCCCGCAGCCGCGTCGGCAGCGGCTCGATGTTCTCGATCATCCTGCCGCGTGTGGCGCCGCTGCCGGGCTACACCGAACTGGCCACGCCGGTGCAGGCCGTGGCCACGCCGCTGCGCAGCGATTCGCTGGCTGGCCTGCGCGTGCTGTGCGTGGACAATGACGAGGAGATCCTCGACGGCATGCGCGCGCTGCTGGGCCGCTGGCAGGTGCAGGTGATCACCGCCGCCACCGTCGACCAGGCGCTGGAGAAGATTGCCGAGCGCCCGCAGGTGATGCTGGTGGACTACCACTTGCATGACCGCATGGATGGCCTGGATGCGCTGGTGGCGCTGCGTGAAGCGGCCGGCTATCCGCTGCCGGGTGCACTGCTGACCGCCGATGGCCGCGACGAGCTGAAGCGGATGGCGCGCGAACGCGGCTACCGCGTGCTGACCAAGCCGATCAAGCCGGCCTCGCTGCGCGCCTTCCTGGGCGCACTGCGCGATGCTGGCAACAGCGACGCCTGACGGGCAACTGTAGAGCCGAGCGCACGCTCGGATCGCGCGTGGTGCGTTGTATTCCGTGGTTCGGCCGAACAGCAGCCGAGCATCGGCTCGGCTCTACAAGTTCCCGGTTGCGCGACCCCTCTGTAGAGCCGAGCCCACGCTCGGCTCGCGCGTTGTGCGTGGTATTCCGTGGTCCGACCGAACAGCAGCCGAGCATCGGCTCGTCGTTACAAATTCCCGGTTGCGCGACCCCTCTGTAGAGCCGAGCGCACGCTCGGCTCGCGCGTGGTGCGTGGTATTCCGTGGTTCGGCCGAACAGCAGCCGAGCATCGGCTCGGCTCTACAAGTTCCCGGTTGCGCGACCCCTCTGTAGAGCCGAGCCCACGCTCGGCTCGCGCGTGGTGCGTGGTATTCCGTGGTCCGGCCGAACAGCAGCCGAGCATCGGCTCGGCTCTACAAGTTCCCGGTTCCGCGACCCCTCTGTAGAGCCGAGCCCACGCTCGGCTCGCGCGTGGTGCGTGGTATTCCGTGGTCCGACCGAACAGCAGCCGAGCATCGGCTCGGCTCTACAAGTTCCCGGTTGCGCGACCCCTCTGTAGAGCCGAGCCCACGCTCGGCTCGCACGTGCAGCGCGGCGCTGATATAGCCATCGCTATACAAACCAGCCCTGCCTGCGCGTTTGTCTGGAAATGCGCCACGCGCGGATCGCGGTGCTAAGCTGCGCGTCCCCTTGGGGAGTAGCCGGATTCCTTCGCAGGAATCGTCCACGTCAACATACTCGGCCAGTGCGCCGTGGCGTGGACAACCATGATGGTTGGCGAGACCAGCGGCCCGCGCGCGCAACGTCAGGTTGGGCGCGAGCGCGAGCCGTGCGTCCGTCCTTGCCCGACCTTCAGCAGCCGCCAATGTCCCCCATTTCGATCCTCCTGATCGGCTTTGCCATGTCCACCGATGCCTTCGCCGCGGCGATCGGCAAGGGTGCTGCCATGCGCAAGCCGGTGTTCCGCGATGCGCTGCGCGCCGGCATCATCTTCGGCGTCATCGAGGCGATCACGCCGATCATCGGCTGGTTGCTCGGCCGTGCCGCCCTGCAGTACGTCGAGGCCTTCGACCACTGGATCGCCTTCGGCCTGCTCGGCGCGCTGGGCATCCACATGATCTACAACGGCCTGCGTCCGGACAGTGCCGAGGAAGACGAAGACCCCTCGCAGCACCACGGCTTCTGGAAGCTGGCACTGACCGGTTTCGCCACCAGCATCGATGCGATGGCGGTGGGTATCGGCCTGGCCTTCATGGACGTGCATATCGGCGTGATGGCCGCGGTCATTGGCCTGTGCACGCTGACCATGGTCACCGTCGGCATCATGCTTGGCCGCGTACTGGGCAGCATGGTCGGCAAGCGTGCCGAGATCATCGGCGGCGTGATCCTGGTGATCATCGGCGCGACGATCCTGTACGAACACCTGCACGGTGTGGCGTAACACACGGACCTGTAGAGCCGAGCCCATGCTCGGCTGGCGTGCGAAGCAGCCGAGCGTGGGCTCGGCTCTACATTGCGGCAATGGCCGACATGCAGCGCAGCATTTCGCTGATGTGGAGATCGTCTGCTGCGTCATAGTCTTCCTGCATGGCCAGTCCCGCACTCCGTTATGGTCGTTGGTCGCATACCGGCAATGTCTATGCGATCACCACGGTGACGCGTGCGCGCCGTCCCTGGTTCAGTGACAAGGCCAACGTTGATCTGCTGATCGAAGCCCTGCGCACGGTAGAGCGGACGGGTCGAAGCTTCTCCCTCGCCTGGGTGATCATGCCGGATCACCTGCACTGGTTGATCGAGTTGCGTACCGGCACGCTCGCCGGCTGCATGCAGATCCTGAAGTCCAGGAGTGGACGATCCATCGCCAGGCGTGTTGATGCGAATGCACCGATCTGGCAGCCGGGGTACTACGACCATGCGTTGCGCAGGGATGAATGCCTGCGCACGCAGGCGGTGTATATCGCGGCCAATCCAGTACGCGCAGGGCTGGCCAACTGTCTCGGTGAATATCCCCACGCCTGGAGCAGGTGGCCTCTGCGGGACTAGTGTGGTCTTCAGACGAAGAGCAGCCGAGCGTGGGCTCGGCTCTACAAGGGCATCATGAGATGCCCATGCTCGGCTCCGCAGCCCGTCACGGTCAATCTTCTTCCGGCGGCAGCACAATGGCGTCGTCGTCGATGGCCAGCTTGCCGGCCATCAGCACGGCCTGGGTGCGGTTGGTCACGCCGAGCTTGCGCAGGATGGCGGTGACGTGGGCCTTGATCGTTGCTTCGGAGACGTTGAGGTCGTAGGCGATCTGCTTGTTCAAGCGGCCTGCGCCCAGCATCTGCAGCACGCGGAACTGCTGCGGGGTCAGCTCGCGCAGACGCTGGCCGACTTCGCGCTCCTCTCGCTCGGTCGGTGGCACGTTGTGCGCTTCCGGAGGTGCCCAGGTCTCGCCATCGAGGATGGTGCCCAGCGCATGGCCGATGGTGTCCGAGTCGGCCGACTTGGGAATGAAGCCCAGCGCGCCGTGGTCGAGCGCACGCCGCATCACCGTCGCTTCTTCGCGCGCGGAGACCACCACCACCGGCAGGTGCGGGTGCAGCGAGCGCATGTGCACCAGTGCGTTGAAGCCCTGCGCACCGGGCATGTTCAGGTCCATCAGGACCAGGTCGGCGTCGTTGTGCTGATCGGCCAGTGCATACAGCGCTTCCACGCTGTCGGCCTCGAACAGCTGCACGCCGGGGATGACCCGCTGCACGGCGCCGCGCAGGGCTTCGCGGAACAGCGGGTGGTCATCGGCAATCAGGAGGGTGGTCATGGTCGGGGGGAACCGTGGGGGAAACCAGATGGGGTCAGAGCCCCTGGGGTCAGAGCCCTTTCCTGGCGGAAAGGGATCCGACCCCGGGTCGTGCATCAGCGCACTTTACGCTCGTCCACCAGCGACGCCACCACCGACGGGTCGGCCAGGGTCGAGGTGTCGCCAAGCTGGTCCGGCGCGTTCTCGGCGATCTTGCGCAGGATGCGGCGCATGATCTTGCCCGAGCGGGTCTTCGGCAGGCCCGGCGCCCACTGCAGGTGGTCCGGCGTGGCGATCGGGCCGATTTCCTTGCGTACCCAGGCGACCAGTTCCTTCTGCAGTTCGTCGCTCGGCGCCTCTTCGGCCACCAGGGTCACGTAGGCATAGATGCCCTGGCCCTTCACGTCGTGCGGGAAACCGACCACGGCCGCCTCGGCCACCTTCGGGTGCGAGACCAGCGCGCTTTCCACTTCGGCGGTGCCGATGCGGTGGCCGGACACGTTGATCACGTCGTCAACGCGGCCGGTGATCCAGTAATAGCCGTCCTCGTCGCGGCGGCAACCGTCGCCGGTGAAGTAGCTGCCCGGGTAGGTGCGGAAATAGGTATCGATGAAGCGCTGGTGGTCGCCGTACACCGTGCGCATCTGGCCCGGCCAGGAGTCACGGATGATCAGGTTGCCCTCGGTCGGGCCGTCCTGGATCTCGCCATCAGCATTGACCAGCGCCGGCTGCACGCCGAAGAAGGGCAGGGTGGCCGAACCCGGCTTCAGATCCATCGCACCGGCCAGCGGCGAGATCAGGATGCCGCCGGTCTCGGTCTGCCACCAGGTATCGACGATCGGGCAACGGCTGTCGCCGACCACCTCGTAGTACCAGCGCCAGGCTTCCGGATTGATCGGCTCGCCCACGCTGCCGAGCAGGCGCAGCGAGGTGCGCGAGGTCTTCTTCACCGGCTCCTCGCCCTCGCGCATCAGCGCACGGATGGCGGTCGGGGCGGTGTAGAAGATGCTGACCTTGTGCTTGTCGATGACGTTCCAGAAGCGCGAGGTGTCCGGGTAGTTCGGCACGCCTTCGAACATCAGCGAGGTCGCGCCGTTGGCCAGCGGCCCGTACACGATGTAGCTGTGGCCGGTGACCCAGCCGACGTCGGCGGTGCACCAGTAGATGTCGTCCTCGCGCAGGTCGAACACCGCTTCATGGGTGTAGGCTGCGTACAGCAGGTAGCCACCGGTGGTATGCAGCACGCCCTTCGGCTTGCCGGTGGAACCGGAGGTGTAGAGGATGAACAGCGGGTCTTCCGCGTTCATGCGTTCCGGCTCGCAGCTGGCCGGCTGGCTGTCCACCACATCATGGAACCAGCGGTCGCGCGGCGCCTGCATGTCCACCGCGCCGCCGGTGTGGCGCACCACCAGCACGGTTTCCACGGTATTGGTGCCGGGCAGCTTCAGCGCGGCATCGACGTTGGCCTTCAGCGGAATCCTGCGGCCACCGCGCAGGCCTTCGTCGGCGGTGATGATCAGCTTGCTCTGGCAGTCGCTGACGCGGTCGGCGATCGAGTTCGGCGCGAAGCCACCGAACACCACCGAGTGGATCGCACCGATGCGCGCGCAGGCCAGCATGGCCACGGCGGCGTCGACGATCATCGGCAGGTAGATGGTGACGCGGTCGCCCTTCCTGACCCCGAGGTTGCGCAGCGCATTGCCGAGGCGGCAGGTGCGCTCGTACAGCTCGCGATAGGTCACGTGCTGGGCGGGTGCATCCGGGCCGTCCGGCTCGAACAGCAGGGCGGTCTTGTCGCCGCGCTTCTCGAGCTGGCGATCCAGGCAGTTCACGCTGGCATTGAGCTCGCCATCCTCGAACCACTTGATGTGGAAGTCGGACAGGTCGTAGCTGACGTTCCTGATCTTCGTCGGCTTGCGCATCCACTCCAGCCGTTCGGCGGCCTTGCCCCAGAAACCATCCGGGTCGGTCACCGAAGCCTGGTACTGCTGTTGGTAGGACGTCTTGTCGATGCGTGCCTTGGCGGCGAACTGCGGATCGACGGGGTAGATATCAGCCATGGCACCCTCACTTGCACGTTGACTTTGTGTGTGCGGTCGCAGCATTGCGGCGACCGATCCCCCTCAGTTTGCCCCATCCACCCCCGGCCGCGTCACCACCCTGGTTAGACCATGGTCGAAAGTGAGCGCCCAGCAGGGCCGGGTTCGACCAATGGCGAATAGCCGCTATACATAATCGCCCCGCAGTCTCGGCTCGACCGTGCCCCACGCGCGGCATCACCTTGCCACTTGGGAGAGAGGGCAACATGAGCCACCGTACGTTGAAAGCCGTGCGCAAACCTTTGGCGGCCTGCCTGTTGGTCGCCCTGGTCGCACCGGGCATGGCGTTCGCAGAGACCGCCAAAGAGAAGGCACTGGAAGCACGCGTTGCCGAACTGGAACGCCAGGTCCAGCTGCTGCTGTCTTCGCAGCAACAACAACAGACCCAGATCAGCCAGACCCAGCAGGCGGTGACCGAAGTGCGCACGGTGCAGGCCGAGCAGAAGCCGGTCGCACAGGTGCCGGCCGGCAAGCAGCCGATCCAGGTCACCACCATCACCCCGGGCGCAGCGCCGGGTACCACGGTCAAGATCGGCGGCTTCATCAAGGCCGACTTCCTGGCCACCCAGACCAGCGATGGCCAGCTGGCCGACGACGCCACCGGCCGCTCGCTGTACCTGCCGGGCCAGACCCCGGTGGAAGGCGCCGGCGGCAGCGGCAAGCGTTCGGGCACCGACTTCAACGCCCACGCCAAGTTCTCGCGCTTCAACCTGGGCATCGACAACGTGAGCGAATCGGGCAACAAGGCCGGTGCGTTCTTCGAGATGGATTTCTTCGGCAATTCGCTGGGCAACCAGACCGCCACCAATACCTACGGTGTGACCCTGCGCCACGCCTACATGTACTGGAACAACTGGATGGCCGGCCAGACCTGGTCCAACTTCATGGACGCGGCCGCACTGCCCGAAGCGGTCGACTTCGTCGGCCCCACCGATGGCGTGATCTTCGTGCGCCAGGCCCAGGTGCGCTACACCCAGGGCGGCTTCAGCGTCGCGCTGGAAAACCCGGAAACCACCACCCTCACCGGCACCCGCAACCCGGTCACCGGTGCCTGGACCAACGCCAGCGCCAACTCCGACCGTGGCAGCCTGCCCGACCTGACTCTGCGCTATGGCTGGAAGGGCGACTGGGGCACCTTCGGTGTCGGTGGCATCGTCCGCCAGTTGAAGGTGGACAACCAGGCCACCGGCGCGAAGGCCGACAAGGTGGCCGGCGGCCTGACCCTGGGCGGCAAGTGGGTGATGGGTGACAGCGACTCGCTGCACTACCAGCTGACCGGCGGCGAAGGCATCGCCCGCTACATCGGCCTGGGCATCACCGCCGACAGCGCCTACGACGTGGCCCGCGATGAGCTCAACCCGACCGGCGTGCTGGCCGGCTATGTCGGCTGGCGGCATGCGTTCTCGCCGAAGCTGCGCACCAACCTGATCTACGCGCGCAGCGACTACGACAACGACAGCATCCTCGGCCCGCTGGTGACCAAGAGCGTGCAGAGCATCCGCGGCAACATCTTCTATTCACCACTGCCCAAGGTCGATATCGGCGCCGAGCTGATGTACGGCCGTCGCGAAGTGGAGAACGGCAACAAGGGTGACATCACCCGGTTGCAGTTCACCACCAAGTACAGCTTCTAAGAGCGTGCCGGCCAGCGGCCGGCACCTACCCAAAGCGGAGCCGGTCCGGTGACCGGCACCTACCGAGATTGAGTGCCGACCGGCGGTCGGCACCTACAGAGGGAAAACGTCCCATGTCCAGTACACCCAGCACCGCACATAAAGCGGGCACCCTGACCAAGGGCCACAAGAAGGTCATCTTCGCCTCGAGCCTCGGCACGGTCTTCGAGTGGTATGACTTCTTCCTGTACGGCTCGCTCGCGGCCATCATCGCCAAGCAGTTCTTCAGTGGCGTCAATGAAACCACGGGCATGATCTTCGCCCTGCTGGCGTTCGCCGCCGGCTTCTTCGTGCGCCCGTTCGGTGCGGCCTTCTTCGGCAGCCTCGGCGACCGCATCGGCCGCAAGTACACCTTCCTGGTCACCATCCTGATCATGGGCATCTCGACCTTCCTGGTCGGCGTACTGCCCAACTACGCTTCGATCGGTTTCGCCGCGCCGGTGATCCTGATCATCCTGCGCCTGGCCCAGGGCCTGGCGATGGGCGGCGAGTACGGCGGTGCCGCCACCTACGTGGCCGAGCATGCGCCGGACGACAAGCGCGGCCTGTACACCAGCTTCATCCAGTGCACCGCCACGCTCGGCCTGTTCATGTCGCTGCTGATCATCCTGGCCTGCCGCTACTTCCTGGGCAATGAAGCCTTCGAAGCCTGGGGCTGGCGCATCCCGTTCCTGGTATCGATCCTGCTGCTGGGCGTGTCGGTATGGATCCGCCTGCAGCTGAGCGAATCGCCGCTGTTCCAGCAGATGAAGTCCGAGGGCAAGGGCTCCAAGACGCCGTTCCGTGACAGCCTGAAGGGCGGCAACCTGAAGCTGATGCTGCTGGTCCTGCTCGGCGCTGCAGCCGGCCAGGCCGTGGTCTGGTACGGCGGCCAGTTCTACGCGTTGTTCTTCCTCAGCAGCATGCTCAAGGTTGATGCCACCACCTCCTACCTGCTGATCGCGGCGGCGCTGGCGCTGGGCGTGCCGTTCTTCATCTTCTTCGGCTGGCTGTCCGACCGTATCGGCCGCAAGAAGATCATCCTGGCCGGCTGCCTGCTGGCAGCTGTTACCTACATCCCGATCTTCAAGGGCCTGACCCACTTCGCCAACCCGGCCATCGAAGAAGCCCGCAGCAGCTCGCCGGCGCTGGTCGTGGCCGATCCGAACACCTGCTCGTTCCAGTTCGATCCGGTGGGCCTGCGCAAGTTCACCAGCTCCTGCGACGTGGCCACCGCCGCGCTGACCAAGGCCGGTGTGCCGTACGACGTGCAGCCCGCCGCCGCCGGTTCGCTGGCGATGGTGAACGTGGGCAGTGCCAGCGTCACCTCGTATGAGGCCGCTGGCCTGACCAAGGAAGAAGGCAAGGCCAAGGCCGATGCATTCGGTGCGGAACTGAAGACTGCCCTGACCACCGCCGGTTATCCGGCCAAGGCTGATGGCGCCCGCATCAACATCGCCGGCACCATCTTCATGCTGTGGCTGCTGGTGCTGTACGTGACCATGGTCTACGGTCCGATTGCTGCCTACCTGGTGGAACTGTTCCCGACCCGCATCCGCTACACCTCGATGTCGCTGCCGTACCACATCGGCAACGGCTGGTTCGGTGGCTTCCTGCCGGCGATCTCGTTCGCGCTGGTGGCCGGTACCGGCAACCTGTACTACGGCCTGTGGTACCCCATCATCATCGCGCTGATGTCGGTGGTGATCGGCGGCCTGTTCCTGCGCGAGACCAAGGACGTGGATATCACCAAGTAAGAATGATGTTCATCAGATGAAGGAGAGGCCGTGGTGCAGACCACGGCCTTTTCGTTTCCCTGTAGCGCCGAGCCATGCTCGGCGACCGTGCAACGCGCGGCACAGAATTCCGCAGACGCGAACAGACAGCACTCAATGCCGTCATCGCGGTTGACAAGCATCCGAAGCCACAGCCCGTATCGCGCCCGGGGTCAGATCCCTTTCGCATGCGAAAGGGATCTGACTCAATCGCGGTAGGCAGTGCAAGTTAGAGCCTGGTGCAGTCGATCAACAGTAGGCTCTACCCGCCGTACAGTGCCCTTCTCTGCGAGGGAGGGACGTCAAAGATCCCCGCATCGATCAGCTTCCCGTAGTGGTCCCTGTTGCCTGGGCCTGGTGGGTCGCAGCGAAGCAGATTGTCGAGGGAACCATCGGGTGCATCCGAGGGACTCAGGCGGCCTGAGACATAGTCCTCCGCGGTGGGGCGCCCATCAGCAAGGATCAGCTCTGGAAGCGCCGAAGATACCCAGGCGCCAGCGTCATTGAACTGCCCTCCACAGAATTGCCCGGTCTGACGCGCGAACAGGCAGCCGCTTTGTGTGTCGATGAAACCGCAGTACTGCCTTTCATGCAGAGAACCGCGCCCATCCGTCAAGCCAACCTCCCCGGATTCCAAGTCAGTGACAAGCACATACCGACCGTCAGGGGACGTCGTCGGATCGGGGTCGTACTCGAACAGAGAGTACGAGCGCTTGCCGAGTGCCATGCGGCGCACCAGTTTGCCCTGCTTCATCACCGACAGGTTCCGGTAGCGACCGCTCTCCTCGCCGTCGTATCGCAGTGTGATGTTGCTGCCAGCGTGCACCCATCTCCCGCTGCCAGCCTTCGTATCCTCTGTTGAAGCCAGTGTTGCAAGCAGAGTGAAGATCAAGCTCAACAAGTTCATTCTCCAGGAAACCGTCATCTTCAGGCGGGAGCATGCGATGGGCATCAGGGGCTCGTGTTGGTCACTTCGGGACATTCACCTTCCTCCGCCAGCTGTCGCCTCGAGAACTCCTTGAGGCAGAACAAGCGCTGTTCACTCTCATCGCCTGCCTGCCCGATCTTTCTGCGCAACTGGTCGGCTTCCGGGCAGCGCGCAGCGCGAGCGACAACGAGGTTGCACACAGGAACAAACGGGAAGTACACGTCATGGCGTGGAACGTTCAGCTTCTCGTCCCAGGCCTTGAACGGGAAGAGCACATGTAACAACCCATCTGCCGCCTCATCTTCGTTTGGTCGCGTGAGGGCGACATCCGGCGCATCCCTGAGCAACGCCGTATAGGCGTCCAGGAAGCGACGGCCTCGACTCTCGTGCTCTGCTGGTGTCTTCGCCTGCCGCAAGGCGGTGTAGTACGGGAAGACGCTGTCTACATCGGGTCCGCCGCAGGTCACGCCGGACGAACGTGAGCTGTCTTTGACGGGGGGCTGTAGATAGCAGGTCGTACGTTCGAGTCTCTCTGCAAGTATCTCGAGCACCCTGCCAATACTGGCACCGGGTGTGGCATCGCCCTCGAGATCGCCGACGACGGCAGCCAGGGTGTCGCCTACCAACGGGATGTGTTCGTGCTCGGCGTTCAGGCCGACTTCCGCGACATCAATGGACTGCTCGCTGGCATCGGCAGTTCCGGCCATGAGAAGACATCCGGTCAGAAATGCAAATACGCGTCGCATCTACGCATGTTATTGGAGGTGGAACACTACCTTCAGCGCGCTGACGTCGTGCGGCAATGAAACAAGTACGAATCTACATATCAGCCCAGTATTTGATCGTACCGGTGCGGGATGACGTATCCAGCCACACGGAAGACGGGGGCTTCTAGCAAGAACTGCCAACTTCTGACGCAAATGGCCCGAACTCCCTTTGTTCGTCAGTACGCCCCATAGCATGTGTGATTCATCGAATCGGATCGGGACATGCGCAGGGTACTTCTGGCAGCGATCATCACTGTCTCAGCGTCAGCGGCTGGCGCTGAAACGCATGTAGCTGCCGACGGTGCGACACCGCAGGGAAGCCTGCGAGTCGAGGAAAGATCGCCCGTGATCAAACAACTTTGCAAGACAGAGAAGGTCTGGCTGTCCTGGAACAACGCCGTACCAAACGCAACGCTGGTGACCTGCGATTGCAGTTGCACATCGCATGACAACTCAGGATGGCTTGTCGAGGCGCAACCGGAAGTCGACACCTATCGGGTACATCGCGTCTCTCTCGGCAAGGTTTTCAGTCCCACGGAGTTACGTCGGGCTGGTGCGCGGATTCAGGACATCGTCTCGTCGCATCCGTGGTGTTCAGCCGCCAAACCGAGCGTGCCGACGAATGCCGTGTTCGCGACGTTGGTGAAGCAGCCCACGGAATCGGGGGATGAGCCTTACTGCTTTACACCCCACTTCTTCGTAGGTGATCGGAATGTCCCCCTGAAGAGGATTCCAGTGTCGGGCGAACAGTTCTCCGACGCGCCCGCAGCAGAATCAGCACTGATCGCGCGGGAGGTCGAGATGCTGCGTGACTGGAGGCGGGAGTTTGCGCCTGAGTAGGGCATTGGTGCCCTCGGACAAGAAATGAGGGCTATACATTATGGAGTTTCAATGATGTTTGCTTTGAAGCGCGTGGCGCTGGCATTTCTTGCTGGCCCACCTCTGCTCTTGTCTGCCTACGCTGTGGATGCGAGTGCGATCTATGGCGTCAACCACACCCACTGGGCGATCAACCGGTTCAGTGTCGATGGTCGTTCAGCCGTTGACATCATTGGCCCATATCAAGGCGGGGGTGGAGGCTGCTGCTACGGTGCACCAGAGCGCTGGTATCCGGGGCTGACGGTGCGGGTTGACTGGGAAACGGGTGCAGGAAGCTCGATAGATTTTCCTGGGACAGAAGATTGGTCCAAAGTTCTGGCTTGGAGAGAAAAAATCCTGGCGCAGAAGCGCAGGCAAAGCAAAGTCGTCCCCGTCCCGGACTACACCGGCCAGGACGTCTGCGGCATCACCGTGCATTTCCTGCCCTGCGATGAGATTCAGGTCACCACCTCCTGTTACGCGTACAGCAGCCCCGAGTACCCGATCAAAATCCCGCTTGAGTTGCCAGAACCTCAGTCATGCCCGGCAGAACCTACCGACCAGAAGAAGGCGTAGTGATGGACGGGTTTGCATGCGAGGGTGAACGCATGCAAGGCGGTTGGGAGGTGTCCGAATGAGACCCCGTGCCAGGACGTGAAGGTTGGCATGCGAGCCAAGCACGGCTCGACCCTACAATCGGCCCATGACCACCATCGCCCCAGCCGACCTCCCCGCCATCCTGCACACCCTGCGCAGCGCCTGGCAGTCGCAGCGCCCTTCGCTCGACCAGCGCGAGAATGACCTGCACCGCCTGCGCGAGGCATTGAAGCCGCGCTTGGACGAAATGGCCCAGGCCATCGCCGAGGACTTCGGCCACCGCGCCCACACCGAATCGAAACTGGCCGATGGCATGAGCGTGCTGTCGGCCATCGACCACCTGCGCCGCCACCTGCGGCGCTGGTCGAAGCCGCAGCGGGCATCGGCGGGCTGGAAGCTGTGGCCGGCGCGCGCGCAGCTGCGGCCGACGCCACTGGGCGCGGTCGGGGTGATCTCGCCCTGGAATTACCCGGTCACGCTGGCCCTGGTGCCGCTGGCCACCGCGATTGCCGCTGGCAACCACGTGCTGCTGAAGCCCTCTGAACACACGCCGCGCACCAGCGCGTTCCTGGCCGATCTGCTGGCCAGTGTGTTCCCGCCCGATCGGGTGGCGGTGGTGCAGGGCGGGGCGGATGTGGCCGCAGCGGTGTCGTCGCTGCCGCTGGACCATCTGCTGTTCACCGGCTCGACGGCCGTTGGTCGCAAGGTGATGGCGGCCGCAGCCGAGCATCTGGTGCCGGTCACGCTGGAACTGGGCGGCAAGTCGCCGGCGATTGTCTGTCGCGATTTCCCGCTGGACAAGGCCGCCGCGCGGTTGGCCACCGGCAAGTGGTTCAACGCCGGCCAGACCTGCATCGCGCCGGATTATGTGCTGATCGATACCGTTCGCCAGCGCGAGTTCGTACAGGCGCTGCAGCAGCAGGTGCGCGAGCGCTACGGCGATTTCAGCGATGCCGACGACTACACGCGCATCATCAACGAAGGCCAGTACCGGCGCCTGCAGGGCTATCTGGCGCAGGCGCGCGAACGCGGTGTGCCAGTGATTCCGCTGGCGCAGGTGGATGATGCGCGTGCTGACCGTGAGCGCCTGCTGGTGCCGACCGTGGTGCTGGACCCGCCGGACGACCTGGACCTGATGCGCGAGGAGATCTTCGGGCCGATCCTGCCGGTGCGGGCCTACCCGGATCTGGATGCTGCGCTGGCCGACGTGCTGTCGCGTGACCGGCCCCTGGCGCTGTATCCCTTCAGCCATGACACGGCGACGGTGGAGCGCATCCTCGGCCAGGTGGTGGCGGGCGGGGTGACGGTGAATGACACGCTGCTGCACTTCGCCGCCGATGGCCTGCCGTTTGGCGGGGTAGGGGCCAGCGGCATGGGCGCGTACCACGGGCAGGCCGGGTTCGATGCAATGAGCAAGCGGCTGCCGGTGCTGTGGCAGTCGCGCTGGGCCGCCAGCGACCGGCTGCGGCCGCCATATTCGAAGATTGCGGGGTTGTTGAAGCTGCTGCTGCGGTGAACCCAGGCAGGGCGTGGCTCTACTGAATCAGGGCCCGATTCTTCTGTAGAGCCGAGCCTACGCTCGGCTGCTCTTGGCTGGGTGCCCGATCAATGCAGCCGAGCGTGGGCTCGGCTCTACACGGGAATCCGGGCCGACCCCCATCCCGCCCACCCAGGTAGAATGCGCCCATGAAGATCGCCTCGTGGAACGTCAATTCGCTCAATGTCCGCCTGCCGCACCTGGAGCAGTGGCTCAAGGAGTTCGGCCCGGACATCGTCGGTATCCAGGAAACCAAGCTGGAGGACCACAAGTTCCCCGATTCGGCGCTGATCGCCGCGGGTTACCGCAGCGTGTTCGCCGGCCAGAAGACCTACAACGGCGTGGCGCTGCTGTCGCGTGAGCCGGCGCAGGACGTGCAGATCGGCATTCCCGGCTTCGAGGACGAGCAGAAGCGCGTCATCGCCGGCACCTTCGGCGACCTGCGGGTGATCAACCTGTACGTGGTCAACGGCCAGGACATCGGCACCGACAAGTACGACTACAAGCTGCGCTGGCTGGACGCGGTGCATGCCTGGATCGCCGAAGAACTGCAGCGGCACCCGAAGCTGATCGTGATGGGCGACTTCAACATCGCCCCGGACGCGCGCGACGTGCACGATCCGGAGGTGTGGAACGACAACCACATCCTGACCTCCACCGCCGAGCGCGGCGCGCTCAACAAGCTGCTGCAGCTGGGCCTGCACGATGGCTTCCGCCTGCACAATGACGAGGCGGGTACCTTCAGCTGGTGGGATTACCGCGCCGCCGGTTTCCGCCGCAACCTGGGCCTGCGCATCGACCTGACCCTGGTCTCCGACGCGCTGAAGGGCAGTGCGGTGGCCTCGGGCATCGACCGCGAACCGCGTACCTGGGAACGCCCGAGCGACCATGCGCCGGCGTGGGTGCAGTTGGGTTGAACGAACGGGGCCCGACGATTGCCGGGCCCGTTCTGGAAGGTCTGCCGGCCGGCGGCCGACACTACCCTCAGATCACCGTATGCTCTTGCGGGTGAACAGGTTGACGATCGCCAGCAGGATCACCGCACCGATCAGCGAGAACAGGAAGGTGCGGATGGTGATCGCTTCGTTGATGCCGCCGCCGAACAGCCAGCCGGAAATCAGCGCGCCGACGATGCCGACCACGATATTGAGGATGATGCCCTGCTGGGCATCGCGCTTCATGATGATGCTGGCCAGCCAGCCTACGATGCCGCCGACGATCAGCCAGATGATGATGCCCATGATCGAACCTCCGGTGGGGAACTGTGACCAGTTGACGCGCAGGGCTGTGAACCCGTCGTGGAATTGCGTGATGGGCGCGTGCGGATGAGCCTGCCAGCGACCTTGGACGGCCCGTGGCGCTTCGGTCCGGTGACGGTCTGGCGGCGCCCGCATGTGCCGGGCCAGCGTGGTGAACCGCAGGCGCGGCAGGTGCTGGCACAGGCACTGGGTACCGATCCGGAGGCGCTGCCGCTGGTCCGCGACGACAAGGGCCGGCCGGAGCTGAGCGGCGCGCTGGCCCACTACGGCACTGGCTGGAGCCACAGCGGCGAGGTGTTGCTGGTGGCGCTGGGCGAGGGTGTGCGGCTGGGCGTGGACCTGGAACTGCTGCGGCCGCGGGCCCGCCTGCTGGAGATCGTGCAGCGTTTCTTCCACCCCGAGGAAGTGGCCTGGCTGGAAAGCCTGGACGAGGCCGGGCGCGAGCACTGGTTCTTCCGCGTGTGGTGCATCAAGGAGGCCATCCTGAAGGCGCATGGGCAGGGCATCTCGTTCGGCCTGCACCGCCTGCAGCTGGCGCCGGGGGCCGATGGCGCCCTGCACCTGCGCTGGTGCGACCCGGAACTGGGCGAGGCCGCGCGCTGGCACCTGCACGAATGGCAGGCCAGCGGCCAGTTCCGTGCCGCATTGGCTTGGTATCCGCACTGAAGCGGGGAATCAGCGTGCAAAACCAGCGATAATGGCAGCATGAGCGAACACCCACTTCCCGCCAGCGTGGCTGCCACGCTGGAACAGGGCCTGGCCAGCATGGGCCTGGACGCCGCGCTGGCGCCGCCGCTGCTGCGCTACCTGGCCCTGCTGCACCGCTGGAACGGCACCTACAACCTCACCGCCATCCGCGACCCGCAGGAGATGGTTACCCGCCACCTGCTCGATTCGCTGGCAATGCAGCCGTTCGTGGCTGATGGCAGCCTGGCCGACCTCGGTACCGGCCCCGGGCTGCCCGGCATCCCGCTGGCGATCGCCTGCCCGGGCCTGCAGGTCACCCTGGTCGAGAGCAACGGCAAGAAGGCGCGCTTCATGCGCGAGGCCGTGCGCCAGCTCGGCCTGGACAACGCCCGCGTGGCCGAATCGCGCGCCGAGGCGCTGGACGAGGCCGGTCGTTACGACCAGCTGACCGCGCGCGCGATGGACACCCTGGCCGGCATCGTCCGCGTCGGTGGCCACCTGCTGCGCCCCGGCGGCGTGCTGCTGGCCATGAAGGGCGTCTACCCGCATGAAGAGATCGCGGACCTGCCGGCTGGCTGGCAGGTGCGTGAGGTGACCCCGCTGAGCGTGCCCGGCCTGGCCGGCGAACGCCACCTGGTCACCGTTACAGGTCCCTGATTCCCGCCGCCAGCCCCTTGTGGAACAACGGGTTGGCGATTCACGATTTCCGCAAGGGGCCGGTTGTACGCATAATGACCGGTCCCAGCACACGTCGACGAGGCACACCCGCATGGCCCGCATCATCGCCATCGCCAACCAGAAGGGTGGCGTCGGCAAGACCACGACCGCCGTCAACCTGGCCGCTTCCCTGGCCAACGCACCCAAGCGCGTGCTGTTGGTCGACCTGGATTCGCAGGGCAACGCGACCATGGGCAGTGGCGTGGACAAGCGTGAGCTGGTCTCCTCCACCTACGATCTGCTGCTGGGCGAGTCCAGCGCCGCCGATGTACGCGTGCAGACCGCCGAAGGCTACGACCTGCTGCCCGGCAACATCGACCTGACCGCCGCCGAGATCCAGCTGATGGCGCAGAGCGAGCGCGAGCAGCGGCTGAAGCGCGCGCTGGCACCGATCCGCGACGAGTACGACTACATCCTGATCGACTGCCCGCCGGCACTGTCGCTGCTGACGCTCAACGCGCTGGCCGCCGCCGATTCGGTGATCGTGCCGATGCAGTGCGAGTACTACGCACTGGAAGGCCTGAGCGCGCTGGTGGAAACCATCGAAGCGCTGCGTGCCAACCTCAACCCGGCGCTGGAGATCGAAGGCGTGCTGCGCACCATGTTCGACGTGCGCAACAACCTGGCCAACGCGGTGTCGGCCGAGCTTACCGAGCACTTCGGCGACCGCGTGTTCCGCACCATCGTGCCGCGCAACGTGCGCCTGGCCGAGGCGCCCAGCCATGGCCAGAGCATCGTCGGCTACGACCGCGCCTCGCGCGGTGGCGTGGCCTACCTGGGCCTGGCCGGCGAGATCATCCGCCGCAACAACGAACGCAACAAGGCCGCCAAGGCCGTGGAGACCGTCTGATGACCAGCAGCAAGCCGGCAGCCAAGAAGCGAGGCCTCGGCCGTGGCCTGGATGCGCTGCTGGGTCCCAAGGGAGCGGTCAGCCAGGTGCAGGCCACCACCGCGGTGATCGAGCCGCTGCCGGGTGAAGTGCTGCGCAAGCTGGCCGTGGGCCAGCTGCAGCCGGGCAAGTACCAGCCGCGCCGCGAGATGGACGAGGGCAAGCTGTCCGAGCTGGCCGACTCGATCAAGTCGCAGGGCGTGATCCAGCCGATCCTGGTGCGCCAGCTGCCGGCGGGCAACTACGAAATCGTCGCCGGTGAGCGCCGCTGGCGCGCATCGCAGCTGGCCGGCCTGGACGAAGTGCCGGTGGTGGTGCGCGAGCTGGAAGACCGCACCGTCATCGCGATGGCGCTGATCGAGAACATCCAGCGCGAAGACCTCAACCCGCTGGAAGAAGCCGAGGCGCTGCAGCGCCTGATCAGCGAATTCACCCTCACCCATGCCGAGGCCGCCGAGGCCGTCGGCCGCTCGCGCGCGGCGGTGTCCAACCTGCTGCGCCTGCTGGAGCTGCCGGTGGCCATCCGCCTGCTGCTGGAAACCCGTCGCCTGGAAATGGGCCATGCCCGTGCGCTGCTGACGCTGGCCCCCGAGCTGGCCGGCAAGCTGGCGCAGGAAGCGGCCGATGAGGGTTGGTCGGTGCGTGAAGTCGAGCGCCGGGCGCAGGCCTTCGCCGCCGGCAAGGTGCCGAGCAACCGCCCGGTCGCCACGCCGAAGGTGCAGCAGGCCGACATCGCGTCGCTGGAAACCGAACTGTCCGAAGCGCTGGGTGCCAAGGTGGCGATCAGCCACGGCCGCGGCGGCAAGGGCAAGCTGATCATCCACTACACCGATCTGGATACCCTGGACGGCGTGCTGGAAAAACTGCGTACGCGCCAGGGCTGAGCCCGGCGCAGCGCCAGGGGATGCGGCCTGTTCCTGCTGCGTCCTGTAGATGACAGGGAACGCACCGCCGCGCGCGCCGGGGGATGCACTGCTCTCCGGTCCGTGGCCTCATCCAGGGAGCAGGACATGAGCAACACATTCGACGACGTCAGTCCGGGCGGCAGCCCGATCATGGTGCACAGCCGCCAGAAAGACTTCAGCCCCGCGCAGGGCGAAGCACACATCGAGGCGATCAGCGCCCACATCGAGCGCCATCTCGGCCCGGTTTCCGGTGTCTTCCACGAAATCATCTCCGACCTGGTGCACATCGACGTGCATGTGGTGCCGGCCAATGACCAGTTCCCGTACCTGCGCCTGGTCACCTCCGGCATGAGCGACCTGCCGATGACCGTGCCAGCGGAAGTGGATGCGGACGTGCCGCGCTACATGGAGCTGATGGTGACCCTGCCGGCCGACTGGCCGATCTCCCAGGACGCCTTCGAGGACGAGCGCAACTACTGGCCGGTGCGCCTTTTGAAGGGCATGGCGCGGCTGCCGCACGAGTACGACACCTGGCTGGGCTTCGGCCACACCATTCCCAACGGCCATCCCAGCGAGCCCTATGCGCCGGGGGTGGGCTTCGACGGTGCCATCGTGTTGCCGCCGGTGACCACCCCGGAGGACTTCGCCACGCTGCAACTGGACGACGGCAAGATCATCAGCTTCATGACCCTGGTTCCGCTGTACCCGGAAGAGATGGACCTGAAGCTGAAGAAGGGCGCCGAAGCGCTGCTCGACCGCTTCGATGCGAAGAAGATCCAGGACGTGATCGAACCCGGCCGCGGCAACGTGGCCAAGAAGCGTTTCGGGCTGTTCTGAGCCCGCAGCGTATCCTCTGCACCTGTACCCATTGATTTCCAGGCAACTGCAATGACCATCCTGCTCACCGGCGCTGCCGGCTTCATCGGTGCCTATACCGCACGCGCGCTGCTGCAGGCCGGCCAGTCCGTGGTCGGCCTGGACAACTTCAACGACTACTACGACCCGCAGATCAAGCGCGACCGCGTCGCCGCGCTGTGCCCGGCGCTGGACCTGCGCACGCTGGACCTGACCGACCGCGACGGCCTGGCCGCGCTGTTCGATGAAGTGCAGCCGACCGCAGTGATCCACCTGGCCGCGCAGGCCGGCGTGCGCTATTCGCTGGAAAACCCGCAGGCCTACGTTGACAGCAACCTGGTCGGCTTCGTCAACATGCTGGAACTGTGCCGTCATCGCGGCGTGCAGCACCTGGTGTATGCCTCCAGCAGTTCGGTGTACGGCGATTCGGCCACGCCGCCGTTCTCCGAAGACCAGCGCGTGGACCAGCCGCGCTCGCTGTACGCGGCGACCAAGGCGGCCAATGAGCTGATGGCCTACACCTACGCGCAGCTGTACGGCCTGCATGCCACCGGCCTGCGCTTCTTCACCGTGTATGGCCCGTGGGGCCGGCCGGACATGGCACCGCTGCTGTTCTCGCGCGCGGTGCTGGCCGGGCGCCCCATCGACGTGTTCAACGAAGGCCGCATGCAGCGTGATTTCACACATGTCTCCGACATTGTGTCCGGTATCCTCGGCGCCCTCGCGCATCCGGCCGACGGCCCGGTGCCGCACCGGGTGTTCAACCTCGGCAACCATACGCCGGTCGAGCTGGAGCGCTTCATCAGCGTCATCGAGCAGGCCGCCGGCCGCCCCGCGCAGAAGGTCTACAAGCCCATGCAGCCCGGCGACATGGTGCGCACGATGGCCGATACCCGGCGCGCACATGACGCTTTCGGCTTCGATGCGGTGACCCCGATCGAAGAAGGCCTGCCGCCTGTGGTGCAGTGGTGCCGCGAGTATTTTGGCGATCGCGCCTGAGGATGGATCCTCACGCCACGGGGTTCATCTTCGGATAACCTCGGTTTCGGAGAATGCGCGCTCTTTGTCCCCCCTTGGCCGAGTGCCTTATGAGCCAACCCGAGCTTTCCGTTGTCGTTCCAGTGTTCAACGAGCGTGACAACGTCGCCCCGCTGGTCGCTGAAATCACCGCCGCGCTGCGCGGCCGGCTGCCGTTCGAGATCGTCTACATCGACGACCACTCGCGCGATGACACCCTGGCCGTGCTGCAGGGCCTGAAGGCGACCACGCCGGAACTGCGGGTGCTGCACCACGTGAACCAGAGCGGGCAGAGCACCGCCGTGCGCACCGGCGTCAAGCACGCGCGCGCACCGTGGATCGCCACCCTCGATGGTGACGGCCAGAACGATCCGGCCGATATTCCCAAGCTGCTGGCCGCGCGCGATGCCGCCGAGGCCCAGGTGAAGCTGTTCGCCGGCTGGCGCGTCAACCGCCAGGACAGCGGCAGCAAGCGCTGGGCCAGCCGCTGGGCCAACGCCATCCGCGCGCGCATGCTGCGCGACGATACCCCCGATACCGGCTGCGGCATCAAGCTGTTCGAGCGCAGCGCGTTCCTCGACCTGCCGTACTTCGACCACATGCACCGCTACCTGCCGGCGCTGATGCAGCGCGCCGGCTGGAAGACCACCAGCGTGCCGGTCAACCACCGTCACCGCACCGCAGGCGTGTCCAAGTACAACAACCTCGGTCGCGCGCTGGTCGGCATCCGCGACCTGCGCGGCGTGGCGTGGCTGATCACCCGCAGCAAGCGCACCGCGGTGGAGGAGCGTTGATGGATCTGGAGCTGCACTGGCTGGACCAGCCGTTGACCTGGCTGTACTGGACCGGCCTGCATGTGACCGGCTGGAAGCTGATCGGTTATACCGGCGCGCTGATGTTCGGCGGCCGCTGGCTGGTCCAGTTCATTGCCTCCAAGCGCGCCGGCAAGCCGGTCATCCCGCGCCTGTTCTGGTACATGAGCGTGATCGGCAGCCTGATGACGCTGAGCTATTTCCTGTTCTCGGCCAAGCAGGACTCGGTAGGCGTGCTGCAGAACCTGTTCCCGGCGTTCACCGCGCTGTACAGCCTGCACCTGGACATCAAGCACCGCGGCTGGAAACGCGACAAAGCCGGCCATTGAGGCTGCGCCGGGACGCGGTCTGCTGTGGGTAGAGTCGACTGTCAGTCGACTTTCGCGCGGAGCGCGGGCTTTGCCACATCTGGCAGAAGAGCAGCCGACTAACAGTCGGCTCTACCTGGTCGGCGCTGGGGACCCGGCCTGCGGCCGGTGCCCGGTCCTGCCTTGTTGCAGGCAGGACCTTCGTCCCATGCCACGGGCGGTGGGGGGTGCCATGATCGGGGTCTGCCTTCCCGGGAACCTGTGCTCGTGAAAACCCGTCTTGCCGTTGCCCTGCTGATCGCCCTGTCCGCCCCCGCCGTGGCCCTGGCCGCGCCGCCCGCCGCCGCGCCGGCCAGCGTCGCCACCGAATCGCCTGCCGATGCCGCCTTCCGCGCACTGTATGAGAAGGAATGGAAATGGCGCCAGCAAGGCGGCGGCGAGGCCAGCGAGGACGAAGACGCCCCGGCCAACGCCACCCGCATGCCCGACGTCGGCCCGGCCGCGCAGCAGGCGCGCCTGAAGGTCTGGGATGAAACCCTGGCCGCATTGAAGAAGATCGATCCGAAGACGCTCTCGCCCGACAACCAGGTCAACTACGCGATCTACCACGACCAGGTGTTCAACCTGGCCGAGGAAGTGCGCCTGCGCGGCTATGAGATGCCGTTCAACGCCGACTCCTCGTTCTGGTCCAACCTGTCCTTCATGGCGCGGCGCGAGATGAAGACCGTGCAGGACTACCAGAACTACATCGCACGCTTGAATGACGTACCGCGCTACTTCGGTCAGCAGACCGAGAACATGCGCGCCGGCCTGAAGCGTGGTTTCAGCGTGCCGCGTGCGGTGCTCGATGGCCGCGAGGTGTCCATCGCCACCGTCGCCGAGCTGAAGGACCCGACCGAATCGCCGCTGTATGCGCCGTTCAAGAAGCTGCCCAATACTGTTCCGGCCGCCGAACAGGCCAGGCTGCAGGCGCAGGCGCGCGCGGCGATCAGCGGCAAGGTGGTGCCGGCGTTCCAGCAGCTGCGCACCTTCTTCGTCAGCGAGTACGTGCCGCAGGCGCGCACCACCCTGGCCGCCGAAGCGATGCCCGATGGCAAGGCGTACTACAAGCAGCAGATCCACGAATACACCACGCTGGACCTGTCGCCTGACGAGATCCACCGCATCGGCCTGGAGGAAGTCGCACGCATCCAAGGCGAGATGAACGACATCATCAAGCAGGTGAAGTTCAAGGGCAGCTTCGCCGAGTTCCTGACCTTCCTGCGTACCGATCCACAGTTCTATGCCAAGACGCCGGAAGAGCTGCTGTCGCGTGCTGCGTGGATCTCCAAGCGCGCCGATGGCCAGCTCGGCAAGTACATGACGCTGCCGCGCGCGCGCTTCACCATCGTGCCGGTACCGCCGGATATCGCGCCGTTCTGGACTGCCGGCCGTGGTGGCATGGGCACCTACTGGCTCAATACCTACAACCTGCCATCGCGCCCGCTGTACAACCTGCCGGCGCTGACCCTGCATGAATCCGATCCGGGCCACGCGCTGCAGGGCGCCATCGCCGCCGAGCAGAAGAACCTGCCCGAGTTCCGCCGCAACGCCTACATCTCCGCCTATGGCGAAGGCTGGGCGCTGTACTGCGAGAAGCTGGGCGTGGAGATGGGCATCTACGAAACCCCGTACGAGGATTTCGGCCGCCTGACCTACGAAATGTGGCGTGCGGCGCGCCTGGTGATCGACACCGGCGTGCACAGCAAGGGCTGGACCCGCGAGCAGGCGCTGGCCTACCTGCGCGACCACACCGCGCTGAGCGAGCATGAAGTGACCACCGAAGTGGATCGCTACATCTCCTGGCCGGGCCAGGCGCTGAGCTACAAGCTGGGCGAGATCGCCATCGTGCGCCTGCGTGCGCAGGCCGAGAAGGAGCTTGGCGACAAGTTCGACATCAAGGGTTTCCACGACACCCTGCTGAAGCAGGGCTCGGTGCCGCTGCCGGTGCTGGAACAACAGATCCAGGCCTACATCGCCGAACGCAAGAAGGCCTGACCGTCGTGTGATCGGGTCAGAGCCCCGCCCGAAGGGCGGGGATCCGACCCGGTCACGGGGTCGGATCCCTTTCCCACGGAAAGGGCTCCGACCCCCTCTCAGCTCACCCCACCGCCCGTGGCTTGGCCACGCGCGCGGCAAACGTCGGCAGCACCAGCAGGGTCAGCACGGTAGCCGTGATCAGGCCACCGATCACCACCGTCGCCAGCGGCTTCTGCACTTCCGCTCCGGAACCACTGGCAATCGCCATCGGAATGAAGCCGACGATCGCCACCAGCGCCGTGGTCAGCACCGCGCGGATGCGGCTGGAAGCACCGTTGATCGCCGCCTGCAGCGGCAGGTCGCCGGCATCCAGGCGTTCGCGGATCGCCTGCATCAGCACCAGGCCGTTCAAGGTCGCCACGCCGGAGACGGCGATGAAGCCGACCGCCGCCGACACCGAGAACGGCATGCCACGCAGCAGCAGCGCGAGGATGCCGCCGACCAGCGCCAACGGCACGCAGCTGAACACCAGAATGGCTTCCTTGCCGCTGCGCAGGGCCATGAACAGCAGGCTGCCGATCAGCAGGAACACCACCGGCACCACCGTCGCCAGCCGCTTCTCCGCGCGCTGCAGGTTCTCGAACTGGCCGCCCCAGGTCAGGTAGGCGCCCGGTGGCAGCGCCACATCGGCCACGGCGGCCTGCGCCTCGCCCACAAAACCACCCAGGTCGCGCCCACGCACGTTGGCCTGCACCACCACGCGGCGGCTGCCGTTGTTGCGGCTGATCTGGTTCGGTCCTTCGCTGACCGTGATGCGGGCCACCGACGACAGTGGAATCACCAGCCCCGACGGCGTGGCGATCGGCAGTGACGCCAGCTGGTCCGGATCGTTGCGCGAGGCATCGTCCAGGCGCACCACCACGTTGAAGCGGCGATCACCTTCGAAGATCTTGCCTGCCGCGGTACCGCCGATGCCGGTGGACAGCGCATCACTCACGTCCGCTGCGGTCAGCCCGTACTGCGCCGCCGCCACGTGGTCGATCGCCACGTTCAGCGTGGGCAGGCCGGAAATCTGTTCCACCCGCACATCGGCGGCGCCATCCACCGCACGCAGCTTCAGCGCCACCTGGTCGGCCACCTTCTGCAGCTGGCTGAAGTCATCGCCGAAGATCATCACCGCCAGGTCGGTACGCACGCCGGAAATCAGCTCGTTGAAGCGCAGCTCGATCGGCTGGCTGAACTCGAAGCTGTTGCCCAGCTGCTGCCCAGCCAGTTTCTCGAAACGCGCCACCAGTGCGTCCTTGGCCAGCTTCGGATCGGGCCAGTCCTTGCGCGGCTTCAGCACGATCACGCTGTCGGAGATGTTGGTCGGCATCGGGTCGATCGCCGCCTCGGCGGTACCGGTGCGCGAGAACACGGTTTCCACTTCCGGCTGCTTGGCGATCGCTTTTTCCAGCGCCAGCTGCATCGCCAGCGACTGCTCCAGCGAGGTCGACGGCACGCGCAGGGCCTGCATCGCCACGTTGCCTTCGTCCAGCGTCGGCATGAACTCGCGACCCAGCAGCGAGAACGAGCCGATGCCCACGACCACCATCATCACCGCACCGGCCAGCACCGTGCGCGGATGTGCCACGGCCTTGCGCACCACCGGTTCGATGCGCGCGCGCAGCACGCGGATCAGCTTCGTTTCGTGCTCGCCATCGTCGGTATGGGCTTCGCCGTCCTTCAGCTTCGGCTCGCGCACCAGCAGCGCGGCCATCGCCGGCACGAAAGTGAAGGAGAAGATGAAGGCACCGACCAGGGCCAGCATGAAGGTCGCCGCCATCGGGTGGAACGTCTTGCCTTCCACGCCTTCCAGCGTGAGGATCGGCGCGAACACCAGCAGGATGATCAGCTGTCCGAACGCCGCCGGCCGCGCCATCTTCAACGCCGAATCGGCGGCCACGCGCAGGCGTTCCATCGCGGTCAGCGCACGGCCCAGTTCGGCGCGGCGCTGGCCCAGCATCAGCAGCGTCGACTCAACCACGATCACCGCACCGTCCACCAGGATGCCGAAGTCCAGCGCGCCCAGGCTCATCAGGTTGCCGCTGATGCCGAAGCGGTTCATGCCGATCACTGCGAACAGGAACGACAGCGGAATCACCAGCGCGGTGATCGTCGCCGCACGCAGGTTGCCCAGCAGCAGGAACAGCACCACCACCACCAGCAGCGCGCCCTCGGTGAGGTTCTTGGCCACGGTCTTGATGGTGGAATTGACCAGCACGCTGCGGTCCAGCACCGGCGCCGCCACGATGTCGGGCGGCAGCGATTTGTTGACCTGTTCCAGGCGTGCGGCCGCGGCCTGCGCCACGGTGCGGCTGTTGCCACCGGCAATCATCAGCGCGGTGCCCAGCACGGCCTCGTGGCCGTTGCGGCTGGCTGCACCCAGGCGCGGCGCGCGGCTCAGTTCCACGGTGGCCACATCGGCCACGCGCACCACCACGCCATTGCGGGTAGCCACCGGCGCCTGTGCAAGATCCTCGGTGGTCAGCGCCAGGCCATCGGCACGCACCACCAGACCTTCGCCGGCACGCTGCACGAAACCGGCGCCGGCCTGCACGTTGGAGCGCTGCAGGGCAGTGACCAGATCGGCCAGGCCGAGGCCATGCGCGGCCAGCCGCGCGCTGTCCGGATGCACGCCGTATTCCTTGACGTAGCCGCCGACCGTATCGACACCGGCCAGCCCGGGGCTGGAGCGCATCTGCGGCGCGATGATCCAGTCCTGCACGGTGCGCAGGTAGGTCGCGCGCTCTTCCGGCGTGCGCAGCAGGTTGCCTTCCGGTGTGCGGTAGACCTCACCGGCCTGCCAGCCGGCTTCACCGGGCTTGGCCAGCTTGGCCGGATCGAACGTAGTGAAGTCCACCGTCCACATCAGCACTTCGCCGAGGCCGGTGGTGACCGGCGACAGCATCGGCGATGCGCCATCGGGCAGGTCATCGGCCGCTTCGCGCATGCGTTCGGCCACCTGCTGGCGTGCGAAGTAGATGTCGGTGGCATCGGTGAAGATCGCGGTGACCTGCGAGAAGCCATTGCGCGACAGCGAACGCGTGGTGGACAGGCCGGGAATGCCGGCCAGCGCGGTTTCCAGCGGGTAGGTCACCTGCCGCTCGATCTGCTCCGGGGTCAGTGCAGGTGCCACCGTATTGATCTGCACCTGGCGGTTGGTGATGTCCGGCACCGCGTCGATCGGCAGCTTGCCCAGCTGGAACAGGCCCACGGCGGCGATCAACGCGGCCATGAACACCACCAGCCAGCGGTGGCGCACCGCTGTTTCAATGATCAGCTTGAACATGGTCGCCTCCTCAGTGGCCGTGCTCGGCTTCGCCCTTGGCCAGTTCGGCCTTGAGCAGGAAGGCGTTGGCACCGACGATGCGCTCGTTTCCGGTCAGCCCACCGAGGATCTCGATGCGGTCGCCGGCACGGCGTCCGGCGAGGACCGGCTGCGCCTTGAAGCCGCCTTCGACGGCGACGAACACCGCGCTGCTGCCATCGACGTTCTGCACCGCATCGGCGGGCACGCTGAGCGAGCCGTCCTGGCCCTCGGTGACCACCACCGCCGATACCGGCGAACCCGCCGGCGGCAGCGACGCATCCACCGGCGTGGCACGGATCACCGCGACGCCGCCCTGCTGCCGCACATCGGCGGCCGAACCGGTGACGGTAGCGGTGAAGCTGCCACCCGGTACGCTCACTTCCAGCTTCATGCCGGGCGTGACCTGTGCGGCCAGCGCGGGCGGCGCGGTGAACACCAGTTCGTTCATCGCCGGGTCGGCGACATCGGCCACCGCGCTGCCGGCAGCGACCACGCCGCCCGGAGTGACCTGCACGTTGCCGACGATGCCGGCCACCGGACTGGTGATGCGCACGCGGCCACTGGCATCGGGCGCGCCGTTGGCGGCGGCCTGGGCCTGCGCGGCCGCGGCCTGGGCCTGTGCCGCCAGCGAACGAGCGCGCGAGGCCTCCATCTCCTGGCGCGCGACCACGCCCTGGTCGACCAGCGCCTTGTCGCGGCCATAGGCCAGGCGCGCGGCTTCGGCTTCGGCAGATGCGGCCAGCGCATTGGCACGGAACACCGCCGCCTCGCCGCTGACCACGATGGCCAGTGCCTGGTTCTGTTTCACCGCGGTGCCCGGTGCAACGAGCACGCGTTCAACGCGGCCAGTCACAGTGGAGGCCACCGAGGCACGCGCACCGACCGAGGGCTCGACCCGGCCTGCGAGGCGGGTTGAACCGCCACCGCCGCGACCGACGGCAACCACTTCGATACCGGAGGCCTTGATCTGCTCCGGGGTCAGCTGCACCACGCCTTCATCGGCGTCTGCCGGCGCCTTCGCGGTTTCTGCCTTGGCGTCCTTGCTGTCGGCGGCGTGGCCATGGCCATCGTCGGTGCCGGCCTTGGCCGCAGCGGGGTCTTCATTGGCAGGCGTCTGCGCGTTGCCAGCGCAGCCAGCCAGGAACACGGTCAGCAGGAGGCCGCCGATCAGGGGGAAGGAACGGGAGAGAGTCATGGGGCCTCCACAAAGGGTGCGCGCCCTTCCAGGCGGGCAAGATCGATTTCCGCGGCGACGCGCGACAGGCGCGCATCCACGGCGGTGCCGCGGGCGGCGATGAGGGCGCTGCGCGTGCTGCGCAGCTCCAGCTGCGAGATGCGTCCGGCGTCGAAGCCGACGCGCGCGAGGCGATAGGCCTCTTCGGCGGCGACCACGCTTTCATCGGCGGCGCGGGTACGGCTGCCGGCGGCCTTCAGACCGGCCACGGCGGACAGGCGCTCGGCCTCGCTGTCGCGACGCTGCTGGTCCAGGCGCGCTTCGGCCGCGCGCTGGTCGGCGTTGGCGGCGCGGATGCCGCCACGGTTACGGTCGAACAACGGGATGCTGAGGCTGAGCCCGAGGTTGTAGGCACGCTCGCCGCCTTCGCGGAAGCGGGTCTGCGCGGCGGTGACGCTGAGGTCGGGCAGGGCGCGCTTGCGCTCCACGTCCACCAGCTTGCCCGCCGCATCGGCTTCGGCTTCGGCGATGCGCACTGCCAGTGCGGTATCGGTGGCCCCGCGCGGCAGCGGTGGCACGCGATCGAGCAGGCTGTTGTCGATCGACTGCACCGGCGCATCCAGCAGCGCGGTGCCGGCCAGGCGGGCCAGTGCGGCATCGCGGAAGGCCTGTGCCTCATCCAGCGCGGCGCTGGCGTTGGCCACTTCGCTCTGCGCCTGCACTGCGCGCAGCTGCGGTTCGCGGCCTTGCTTGACCATCGCATTGACGGCAGCCGCATCGTCGCGGGTCAGGGTCAACGCTTCGCCGGCGAGGGCGTAACGACGCAATGCACTTTCCGCCTGTGCGTAGACCGCCGCCAGTTGGCTGGCGACATCACTGCGGCTCTGCGAACCACGCAGGGCAGCGGCTTGTGCCTCGGCCCGGGCGGCACGAACGCGCGCGCCACGCTGGCCCCAGACCTCCAGCGGCTGGGACAGGGTGAGCACGGTATCGGCCTTGCCCATGCCACGGTAGGTGCCGGAGCCCCAGGCATTCTCGGCCGACCAGGAAAGGGAGGGATTGGGCAGCGCACGGGCCTGGTCGGCGCGCGCATCGGCGGCCTCGGCCAGTGCCGTACCCACACGGGTGCCGGGCAGCTGGTCCAGGCGTTCAAGCAGGGTGTCGTAGGAGGGGGCGGCTTGCGCCATCACCGATGCCGCCGGGGCCAGGCCCAGCAGCACAGCGACGACCAGCCCGGCCGCACGCGGCGACCGAGGTGTCAGGATCGACATAGGGGGATTCCGGTTGTGAGTGAAACGGGAGCCCGCAATCGCGGGACGCGCTCAACTCACGCCCGGGGTGGACGCGTCAATTCATCCTGGGCAACCGCATAGGCCGCCGCATCGCCCGCACTCATCCAGCGCGCCGGCAGTGGCGCCCCGAACGCGGCCAGCGTGTGTGCCGGCAGGCTCAGGTTGGAATGGTGGCAGTGGTTGTGGCCACAGGCACCGACATGCTTGCCGTCGCTGTCGCCATCGGAATCCGGTGCGGACTCCACATGCACCGTGCTGGCGTGCGGTTCCACCGTGCACGCCAGCGCGTCGGCCACCGGCACGACCACGAATGCCGCCATCAGCAGCATCAGCAGGGTCGAACGGAGGTGGCGGGTGATCCAGCGCATGAAGGGGAGGCTAGCAAGCGGTTTTCGCCGGATACAATATCAATGGCCGCTTCGGGAATTCGTCGGAATCTCCCGTTCAGGTGGGGCGGCCCTTTCGGCCCACCGGGCTGCGCTTCTGTAGAGCCGAGCCCATGCTCGGCTGCTGTTGCGCGCTCAGCCGAGCATGGGCTCGGCTCTACAGCGAAGGTCACGGCAGCTTCGCGATCACCTTGATCTCGAACTGGAACCCGTACAGCCAGGTCACACCGATGCCGGTCAGGGTCGGGTGCGGCGCCTGGCCCCAGTACTCGGGCACGATCGCCCAGGCCTTCTCGAAGTTCTTCTCCGGATCGACCAGGAACACGGTCACGTCGATCACGTCATCGAACGTGCAGCCTGCGGCAGCCAACACCGCATTGAGATTCTCGAAGGCGCGGCGCACCTGGGTTTCGAAGTCCGGCTCGGGCGAACCGTCCTCGCGGCTGCCGACCTGGCCGGAAACGAACAGGAAGCCATCGGACCGGATCGCCGGCGAGTAGCGGTTGTGCGCGTACAGGGCCTGCCGCCCGGCGGGGAAAACGACATCACGCTGTGACATGGGGAAGATCCCGTGGGAGAGAACGCCATCCTCCGCGCCAGCGCTGTCTGGATAAACCGCGATGATCGGCCTAGATTGATTGTCAATTCCAAACAATCATGGCAGTTCGATGGACCGCTTCGAGGCGATGCGGGCGTTTGCCCGGGTGGTGGAAACCGGCAGCTTCACCCGTGCGGCGCACACGCTGCAGATCAGCCGCACCACGGTCACCCAGCTGGTGCAGCAGCTGGAGGCACACCTGCGGCTGCGCCTGCTCAACCGCACCACGCGCCGGGTCAGCGTCACCGCCGACGGCGCGGCCTACTACCCGCGCATCGCCCGCCTGCTGGCCGAGCTGGAAGAGGTGGAGGGCGGGCTGGGCGACGCGGCCGCCCAGCCGCGCGGGCGCCTGCGCGTGGATGTGCCCGGACCCTACGCGCGACTACGGCTGGTGCCGGCGCTGCCGGAGTTCCAGGCGCGCTACCCGGAGATCCAGCTGGACGTCGGCGTGAGCGACCGCGAAGTCGATGTCATCGCCGACAACGTCGACTGTGTGATCCGGGGTGGCACCCCGACCGACCCGGCACTGGTGGCGCGACCGCTGGCGGCGCTGCCGATTGGTTTCCACGCCAGCCCCGGGTATGTGCAGCGTTTCGGCCTGCCGACCGATCCGCGCGCGCTGCAAGGGCCCGATCACCACATGGTCGGCTTTCTCAGCCCGCGCAGTGGCCGGGCGCGGGTGTTCAGCGCGCAGCGCGGCGATGAACGCGTTGAGGTGCAGGGCCGCTATACGGTCGGCTTCGATGACGGAAACGCCTATCTGGCCGCTGCGTTGGCCGGACTCGGCGTGGTGGCGCTGCCCAGCTACATGGCCGAACCGCACGTGGCGCGCGGCGAGTTGCTGCCGCTACTGGAGGACTGGCAACTGCCGTCGATGCCGATGCACGTGATGTTCCCGCCGAACCGGCACATGAGCCAGCGGTTGCGGGTGTTCATTGATTGGGTGGTGGAAGCGCTGGGGTGAGTGCATCGGTCGCGTGCGAAAATCACCACCGCACGTAACAGGAAACATCGCCACGCATGAGCCGCATCGTTGCACTGGATACCGAAACCACCGGCATCTCCCACCGCCTGGGGCACCGGGTGATCGAAATCGGTGCCGTCGAACTGATCGACGGCCAGCTCACCGGGCGCCAGTTCCACACCTACCTGCAACCGCAGCGCAGGGTCGACTGGGGCGCACAGCGCGTGCATGGCATCAGCGATGCGATGCTGGTGGGCAAGCCGCTGTTCGCCAGCAAGGCCGCCGAACTGCTGGAATTCCTGCGCGGCAGCGAGATGGTCGCGCACAACGCCACGTTCGATGTGGGTTTCCTCGACAATGAGCTGCGCCTGGCCGGCATTCCCGCCACGCTGGCCCAGCACTGCCGCATCACCTGCAGCCTGAAGCTGGCGCGCGGGCGCTGGCCCGGCCAGGGCAACAAGTTGGACGATGTGCTGCAGCGCCTGCGCATTCCAGGGACGCGTGGCCTGCACGGCGCGCTGAAGGACGCCCATCTGCTGGCCCAGGTCATCCCGCACCTGCGCTGAACCGGCCCGGTCGTTGTTGTAGAGCTGAGCCCATGCTCGGCTGCTGTGTCCCGGAATGCCAGAGCCGAGCGTGGGCTCGGCTCTACAAGGGCTCCCGCCGCCGTGTTCAGCCGCAGCCTGTGGGTAACTTGCGCAAGTGCTTGAGCCCGTGCATAATGCGCGGCTCGCTGTGTCCGGTTTTCTACCGGGCGGCGCCCCCGGGAGCACGTCCCCGGCCGCCCAACGCCAGCGTAACCCTTTGATTCTCTTGACGTGTGGTGGGCAACCATCGAGGCCGCCGTCTCCCGGGCTACGGGCTGACAACTACTACTATCGAGGTGCGCAATGTCCCGCGTATGCCAGGTTTCCGGCAAGCGAGTGCAGACGGGTAACAACGTCTCGCACGCCAACAACAAGACCCGTCGTCGTTTCCTGCCGAATCTGCACGAGCGCCGTTTCTGGGTGGCCAGCGAGAACCGCTGGGTCAAGCTTCGTGTTTCCGCGCATGCACTGCGCACCATCGACAAGAACGGCATTGATTCCGTTCTGGCTGAGCTGCGTGCGCGCGGCGAAAAGGTCTGAGGAGTAAAGCATCATGGCAGGCAAGCGCGATAAGGTCCGTATGATTTCCTCGGCCGGTACCGGCCACTTCTACACGACCGACAAGAACAAGAAGAACACCCCGGGGAAGATGGAATTCCTGAAGTACGATCCGGTCGTGCGCAAGCACGTCCTGTACAAGGAAGGCAAGATCAAGTAATCCGCAAGGATTGCTGGTCCCCGCGAAGAAACCCGCCCATGTGGCGGGTTTTTTCATGCCCGATGTTCCCGTGGTGGGTGCCTGTGGGTTCCGACCGTGGGTCGGCGCGCTGTCCCCGCGCCTGGTAGGTGTCGACCTTGGTCGACACGCTGGTTCAAGGCCGTCCAGCGCGGCTCGACTCTACACACCCTGCTGGGCAGAATGGCCCATCACCTCCCGACGGGCGACGCGATGCTGTTCGAGTGGTTGCTGGGTTCGTATCTGCTGCTGATCGACTGGCTGATCCGGCTGGTCGCGCTGTGCTGGATTCCCACCCGCACCACGCCGGGGGCGGCGCGCAGCTGGCTGCTGCTGGTCGGCTTCGTGCCGCTGCTGGGCCTGCCGCTGTACCTGCTGTTCGGCCACCCGTGGCTGTCGCGCGAGCGCATCCGCCGCCAGGCCGAAGCCTCGCAGGTGATCCGCGAGGAACAGGCGCTGCAGCACCGCCTGCGCTGGACCCCGCAGCCGGACACCGCCAGCGCCGAGATCGTGCCGCTGGTGCAGCGCCAGGGCGATTTCATGCCGGTGCACGGCAATGCGGTCGATCTGCTGACCGACTACGACGAATCGCTGCACACGCTCATCGCCGACATCGACCAGGCCGAAGACCGCGTGCACCTGCTGTACTACCTGATGTTCGACGATGCGGTGGGCGAGGCGATCGTCGAGGCATTGCAGCGCGCTGCCGCGCGTGGCGTGCAGTGCCGCGTGCTGCTCGATGCGGTGGGCGCCAAGCGCGGTCTGCGCGCCTACCGCAAGCGCCTGGAAGCGCGCGACATCGAAGTGCGCGCAATGCTGCCCGGTGGCCTGCGCTGGCGCCGCAGCGGGCGCATGGACCTGCGCAACCACCGCAAGATCGCGGTGATCGACAACGAAGTGGCCTATGTCGGTTCGCAGAACCTGGCCGGCCCGCAGTTCGTGCCCGGCCACCCGAACCGCGAGCTGGTGGCGCGCGTGCGTGGCCCGGCGGTGGCGCATCTGGAAGCGGTGTTCGCCAGCGACTGGTACATGGAAACCGGCCAGCGCCTGGACGTGATTGCCGATGTGCCCGAGTGCAGCGACGACATCGCCACCCAGCTGCTGCCCAGTGGCCCGGCCTACCCGTACAGCAACGCGCGCGATGCGGTGGCGGCGCTGATCCACCTGGCACGGCGACGGCTGGTGATGGTCACGCCGTACTTCGTGCCCGACGAGGCCACGCTGAGCGCGCTGCGCATTGCCGCGTTGTCCGGCGTGGAGGTGCAGCTGATCCTGTCGGCCAGCAACAACCAGCGGCTGACCTCGTGGGCACAGGAGGCCTACTACGACGAGCTGCTGCGCTGTGGCGTACGCATCGCGTTGTACGAGCCGCAGTTCCTGCATGCCAAGCACATGAGCGTGGACGAGGACATCGCCGTACTCGGTTCGATCAACATGGATATCCGCTCGTTTGCGCTGAATGCCGAAATCGGCCTGATCTGCTACGACCGCGCGCTGGTGCAGCAGCTGTATGCGATCGAGGATGGCTATCTGCGTGAATCGCGGCAGCTGGATCTGCAGCAATGGCGCAAACGGCCTGCCTGGTGGCGCAGCCGCGAGGGCATCGCACGCTTGGCCGATGCGTTGATGTAAGGCAATGCCGGCCGCCCGTTTCGGCAATCCGGCCTGTCATCGCCGATGGCCTACAATCGGCGCATGACTGATTCACCGCGTAATGGCGAACTGGACCTGGCGATCATCGGTGGTGGTGCGGCCGGGGTGCTGGTGGCGATCCAGGTACTGCGCCAGGCCCACGCGCCGCTGGTGCTGGCCCTCTTCGAACCCGCCTCGCAGCTGGCCCAGGGCATCGCCTATGCCACGCCATGGCCGGAGCACCTGCTGAACGTACCGGCGGCAAAGATGAGTGCGTTTGCCGACCAGCCCGGCGATTTCCTCGACTATCTGGTGGCTGCCAACGCCTACCCGGGCGAGGCGCGCGAGGTGATGGGCGAGCGTTACGTGTGTCGCCATTACTTTGCTGCCTACCTGCAGCAGCGCCTGCAGGAGGCCGTGGCCGCCAGCCCCGCACTGCTGCAGGTGATCTCGCAGCCGGTGCTGGGCCTGCAACCGGATGACCACGGCTACCAGCTGGCACTCGGCGATGGCAGCACGCTGCACGCCGCGCAGGCGGTGCTGGCCACCGGCAACAGCATGCGCCCGCTGCCGGTGGCCGGCGCCGACGCGCTGCCCGCCGATGACGTGATCGAGGCCTGGGACTACGACGGCGTGCGGACCCTGGCCGGCAACCATGCCGTGGCCATCGTCGGCTCCGGCCTGAGCATGGCCGACACCGTGCTGGCGTTGGTTGCCGCCGGCCACACCGGCCCGCTGCACGTGATCTCGCGCCATGGCCTGCTGCCGCTGCCGCATGCGCATGGCGGCCTGCCCACGTTCGACCCGGCCACGTTGCTGCCGATGCGCCTGCGCCAGCGCCTGCGCGCATTGCGCGGGTTCGCTCGCCAGGCGCAGGCCGACGGGCTGCCGTGGCAGGGCGTGATGGACCGCATCCGTCCGCACGGACAGGCGCTGTGGTGCAGCCTCGACGCGGCCGACCAGCGCCGCTTCCTGCGCCATGTTGTGCGCTACTGGGACGTGCATCGCCACCGCATCGCCGAAGAGGTCGACGCACAGCTGCAGGCGCTGATCGAAAGCGGCCAACTGCGCATTCACCGGTCCCGCCTGCAACGCGTCGGCCGCGAAGGCGATGCCCTGCGGCTGTCTGGCCGCGATGCCAACGGCAATGAACAGCACTGGACGATCGGCGGCGTGATCAACGCCACCGGCGTGGAGACCCGCGCCAGCGCGTTGCGCAATCCCTTGCTGCAGCAGCTGCAGGCAGATGGACTGGCCCGTCCCGGTCCGCATGGGCTGGGTCTGGACAGCACGGTGCCGGGCGACCGCCTGTGCGCCGCCGGTGGCCAGCCGCAGGCGCGGCTGGGCGTGCTCGGCAGCCTGCGCATCGGCAGCCTGTGGGAAAGCCTGGCGGTGCCTGAACTGCGTCAGCAGGCGCAGACGCTTGCCACCGAAGTGGTCGCAGGAGCCGCGACGGCGATGCCGTAAAATGGGGGCATGGATGTCTCCCACCTGCTTGATGGCCTGAACCCGGCCCAGCGCGAAGCCGTCTCCGCTCCCCCCGGCCACCACCTGGTGCTGGCCGGTGCCGGTTCCGGCAAGACCCGCGTACTCACCCACCGCATCGCCTGGCTGCATGAAGTCGACGGCGTGCCGACCCACGGCATCTTCGCGGTGACCTTCACCAACAAGGCGGCCGGCGAAATGCGCCACCGCATCGACGCCCAGCTGCCCAATGGCAGCCGCGGCATGTGGATCGGTACCTTCCACGGCCTGGCCAACCGCCTGCTGCGCCTGCACTGGCAGGACGCCAGGCTGCCCGAAGGCTTCCAGGTGATGGATTCGGACGACCAGCTGCGGTTGGTCAAGCGCGTGGTGCAGGCGCTTGAACTGGACGACGGCAAGTACCCGGCCAAGCAGATCGCGTGGTGGATCAACGCGCAGAAGGACGAAGGCCGCCGCCCGCAGCACATCCAGCCCGAGCCGCACGATGCGTGGCTGGAAACCATGCGCCAGGCCTATATCGAGTACCAGGCGCGATGCGACCGCGCCGGCCTGGTCGACTTCGCCGAGCTGCTGCTGCGCGCGCATGAACTGCTGCGCGACAACCCGGCGCTGCTGTCGCATTACCGCGCCCGCTTCCGCGAAATCCTGGTGGACGAATTCCAGGATACCAATGCCATCCAGTACGCCTTCGTGCGCGTGCTGGCCGGCGATTCCGGCCACGTGTTCGTGGTCGGCGACGATGACCAGGCCATCTACGGCTGGCGCGGCGCCAAGGTCGAGAACGTGCAGGGCTTCCTGCGCGACTTCCCGGGTGCGCAGACCATCCGCCTGGAGCAGAACTACCGCTCCACCGCCAACATCCTGGGCGCCGCCAACGCGGTGATCGCGCACAACCCCGACCGCATCGGCAAGCAGCTGTGGACCGACAGCGGCGACGGCGAACCGATCGACCTGTACGCGGCGTACAACGAAATGGACGAGGCGCGCTACATCGTCGAGCGCGCCCGCCAGTGGGTGCGCGACGGTGGCAGCTACACCGAAGTGGCCGTGCTCTACCGCAGCAACGCGCAGTCGCGCGCGCTGGAAGAAGCGCTGCTGAGCGAACAGGTGCCGTACCGCGTGTACGGTGGCATGCGCTTCTTCGAACGCGCCGAGATCAAGGACGCGCTGGCTTACCTGCGCCTGCTGTCCAACCGCAACGATGACGCGGCGTTCGAGCGCGCGGTCAACACGCCCACCCGTGGTATCGGCGACCGCACGCTGGATGAAGTACGCCGCGAGGCGCGCGCGCAGGGCATCTCGCTGTGGGAAGCGACCATGCTGGTCACCCAGGGCAGCGCACTGGCCGCGCGCGCGCGCAATGCGCTGGCCGGCTTCCTGGTGCTGGTCAATGAGCTGCAGGCGCAGACCCTGCACATGACCCTGGCCGAGCGCGTGGACCACGTGCTGGCCCGCTCGCAGCTGCGCGAGCACTGGAGCAAGGAAAGCCGCAACGCGCTGGACTCGGAATCGCGCACCGACAACCTCGACGAACTGGTCTCGGTGGCCTCGCGCTTCGTGCGCCGTGCCGATGACATCGAGGAAGTGGGCGAGGACATGGACGAGCTGGTCGCGTTCCTGGCCTATGCCGCGCTGGAGGCCGGCGAAGGCCAGGCGCAGGCCGGCGAGGAAGGTGTGCAGCTGATGACGCTGCATTCGGCCAAGGGCCTGGAGTTCCCGCTGGTGTTCCTGGCCGGCCTGGAAGAAGGCCTGTTTCCCAGCGCACGTTCGCTGGAGGAAAGCGGGCGGCTGGAAGAAGAGCGCCGCCTGGCCTACGTGGGGATCACCCGCGCACGCCAGAAGCTGGTGCTGAGCTATGCCGAATCGCGCCGCATCCACGGCCAGGACAACTACAGCCTGCCGTCGCGCTTCCTGCGCGAGATCCCGCGCGAGCTGCTGCACGAAGTGCGCCCGAAGGTGCAGGTCTCGCGGCCGGCCTCGATGGGCGCCAGCCGGGTGATGGGCCATGCCTCGATCGAGGCGCCGCCAGTCAAGCTCGGCGCGCTGGTCACCCATCCCAAGTTCGGCGAAGGCATGGTGACCGACTATGAAGGCAGCGGCGCGCACGCCCGCGTGCAGGTCGAGTTTGCTGATGCCGGCAGCAAGTGGCTGGTGATGGCGTATGCGAATCTGACGGTGATCTGATCACCGTCGAGGGGCGGGAACTCCTGTAGAGCCGAGCCATGCTCGGCTGCTGTTGGCGGAGAAAACCAGCCGAGCATGGCTCGACTCTACAAAGGCGAGTATGCATGACCCGCAACGTGCTCTTCCTCTGCAGCCAGAACCGCCTGCGCAGCCCCACCGCCGAGCAGGTCTTCGCCGATTGGCCGGGCATTGAGACCGCCTCGCCCGGGCTGCTGGCCGACGCCGAAGAGGCGCTCAGCCCCGAGCTGCTGCAGTGGGCCGACCTGGTGTTCGTGATGGAAAGAGCCCACCGCAACCGCCTGTCCAGCCGCTACAAGGCATGGCTGAACGGCAAGCGGTTGATCTGCCTGGATATCCCCGACGACTACGAGTACATGGACCCGGTGCTGGTGGAACTGCTGAAGCGCAAGGTCACGCCGTTCCTGCGCTGACGGGCTGTTGTAGAGCCGAGCCCATGCTCGGCTGCTTCTGGCGGGAAATGCAGCCGAGCATGGGCTCGGCTCTACAATAGGCGGCGACATCTTCCAGGAACGCCCCCATGACCGAACCCACGCTGCACGTCACCGTGAAGTTGAACGCCCGCCTGCAGCCCGAGCATCGCCACGAGCTGTTCGAGGACCCGCTCGACGCGCTGCTGCAGGCTGCCCAGGTGGGCGAGCTGACTGGTGGCGGCACCGCGATGTCGGATCTGGGTGAGGTCGAGTACGGCGATATCGAAGTGGCGCTGATCGATGCGAGCGGCGTGCCGAAGCTGATCGACCTGCTGGAACAGCTGGGTGCGCCGAAGGGTTCGCAGCTGCGTGGTGCGGGCGAGGCCGACCGCAGCTTCGGCGTGACCGAGGGACTGGGCATCTACCTGGATGGCCTGACCCTGCCGGACGAAGTCTACGAGCAGTGCGATTCCAACCACGTGTTCGAGCAGCTGTCGGAGAACATCGACGGCCTGGGCGAGATCTGCAGCTGGTGGCAGGGCCCGACCGAAACCGCGCTGTACATGTATGGTGAATCGTTCGAAGCGATGCGCGAAGCGATTGCCGGGTTCGTGGCCAGCTACCCGCTGTGCCAGAACGCACGCGTGGTGCAGATCGCCTGAGCATGGGCCTGATGTAGAGCCGAGCCCATGCTCGGCTCCTCCATCCGCAGCCGAGCATGGGCTCGGCTCTACAGAAGCAACTTACTTGCCTGCTGCTTGGCGGGCGTTGTCACGCAGCGCCATGTCCTTGCCCAGATGATAGCCGCCGTATAACAGCACGAAGGCGGCGATGAGGCTCCAAAGGATGATCCTGAGGGGGCTTCGTGATGTCGGCTTGCTGTCCTGCATGCATGTTTTCCTGGCGCGGCCCGATACCGCCTGGCCAGCATGCTTGGGGGTAAGCGGGCGCGCAAGCCGGCGATGCGCACGGGCCGCTGCTCTGCGCCGGATTGATCCTGCTCAAGGCGCAGCCTGCACATCCGGTGTGCAATGGTGTTGTTCCCATCTGGCAGATCGCTACGGAGCCCCACCATGTACAAGCGCATCCTGATTGCCACCGACGGGTCCGAGCTGGCCGACAAAGGCCTGGCCAAGGGCCTGGAGCTGGCCAAGGACCTCAATGCCGAGGTCGATATCGTGACCGTTTCCGAGCCGTGGGCCGTCGGCATGTACGACGCCATGGGCTGGAGCGTGGGCTACATGAACAGCCCGGAGTACAAGGCCGACCGCGAGGAAGGCGCGCAGAAGGTCCTTCAGCCCGCGCTGGCCAAGGCGGCCGAGCAGGGCATTACCGCCAACCCGATACACGTGCTGGACCGCTATGCGGCCGATGGCATCATCGAGACGGCGGGCGAGCGCAACAGCGATCTGATCGTGATGACCTCGCATGGCCGTCGCGGCGTGACCCGCGTGCTGCTGGGCAGCCAGACCGCGGAAGTGCTGGCGCGCAGCACGCTGCCGGTGCTGGTCATCCGCTGATCCACACCCACTGATTCAAGCGTTCCCGGGGAGGGGACCCGACGCCGGCCGCAGGATGCGCGCCGGCGTTGTTTTTTGTGGTGGCCGTGCCGTTTGCCATGATGGGGTCAGAGCCCTTTCCTGCGGAAAGGGATCCGGCCCCGGTCACCTCACCAGCTGTACAGCTTCCAGTACACCGGCGACACGCCGTCCTTGTCGTTGTCGAAACGGCCGTCGCCGTTCTTGTCGTACATGTAGAACGGAGCCCCGCGCGACGGGGTCACCTTGACCATGCGCAGCTGGCCGGACACGCGGTATTCCTCGATGACATCGCCGTTGTCCATGGTGCGCTTGGAGACATCGGCGCCCTTGACGTCCACCGGGGGAGCACCTGCGCCACCCATGCTGGCGCAGCCAGCGAGCAGGAGCAGGGAAGCCAGCATCAGGGTCTTCATCGGCGGGGGCCTTTGCCTGGATAGAGCCTTGATTATGCCCCATCGCCGCGCGTGTGCCGTGTCGTCGCGGTGCAGGCACGGGCGCGTAGAATCGACCCATGAGCAGATTAGTCCTGATCGACGGGTCCAGTTACCTGTACCGCGCGTTCCACGCGCTGCCGCCCCTGTCCAATGCACAGGGCGAACCCACCGGCGCCCTGTTCGGCGTGGTCAACATGCTGCGCTCGACGCTGAAGGAGCGCCCGGCCTACGTAGCGTTCGTGGTCGATGCGCCCGGCAAGACCTTCCGTGACGACCTGTACGACCAGTACAAGGCCAACCGCCCACCGATGCCCGATGAGCTGCGCAGCCAGGTCGAGCCGATGTGCCGCATCGTCGAGGCGCTGGGCATCAGCATCCTGCGCATTCCCGGCGTGGAAGCCGACGATGTGATCGGTACGCTGGCCCTGCAGGGCCTGGCGCAGGACCTGAAGGTGACCATTTCCACCGGCGACAAGGACTTTGCCCAGCTGGTGCGCCCGGGCATCGAGCTGGTCAACACCATGACCGGCAGCCGCATGGATTCGGACGCGGCGGTGATGGAGAAGTTCGGCGTGCGCGCCGACCAGATCATCGACCTGCTGGCGCTGATGGGCGACGCGGTCGACAACGTGCCGGGCGTGGAGAAGTGCGGGCCGAAGACCGCCGCCAAGTGGCTGGCCGAGTACCAGCACCTGGACGGCGTGATGGCGGCCGCGCCGACCATGAAGGGCAAGATCGGCGAGAACCTGCGCGCTGCACTGGAACGGCTGCCGCTGAACCGCGAGCTGGTGACCATCCGCACCGACGTGGCGCTGGACGCCAGCCCGACCACGCTGGCCCTGCGCGAGCAGGACGTACCGGAGCTGACCGAGCTGTATACGCGTTACGGCTTCACCCAGGCGCTGAAGGAACTGGGTGCACCGCTGCCGGCACCGGCAGTGGCCAGCGAAGCCACCCCGAGCCTGCGCGGCACCGCCGCCGGCTTCGCCCGTGGCAGCGCCGAGGTGCCAGCCGCTGGCGCGCTGGATCCTGCGCTGTCCGAGCCGGGTGAATACGAGACGGTGTCGACTCCCGAGCAGCTGCAGGCCTGGGTGGAGCGCCTGCAGCAGGCCGAGCTGATCAGCTTCGATACCGAAACCGATGCGCTGGACGCGATGCGCGCGCGCCTGGTCGGCGTCAGCCTGGCGGTCGAGCCGGGCAAGGCCGCCTACATTCCGGTCGGCCACGATTACCCGGGGGCGCCGGCCCAGCTGCCGCTCCAGCAGGTGCTCGATGCCCTGCGCCCGGTGCTGCAGGACCCGGCGAAGAAGAAGCTGGGCCAGCACGGCAAGTACGACCTCCACGTGCTGCGCCGCCATGGCGTGGACGTACAGGGCTACCATGACGACACGATGCTGGAGAGCTTCGTGCTCAATTCCACCGCCACCCGCCACGACATGGATTCGCTGGCCCTGCGCTACCTGGGCTACAGCACCATCAAGTTCGAGGACGTGGCCGGCAAGGGCGCCAAGCAGATTCCGTTCTCGCAGGTGGGCATCGACGAAGCCAGCCGCTACGCCGCCGAGGACGCCGACATCACCCTGCGCCTGCACCACGCGCTGCAGCCGCAGCTGCTGGCCGAGCCAGCGCTGGACAGCGTGTACCGCGACATCGAGATGCCGCTGGTGCCGGTGCTGACCACGATCGAAGCCAACGGCGTGCGCATCGACACCGACGAACTGCGCCGGCAGAGCCAGGACCTGTCCTCGCGCATGCTGGCCGCGCAGCAGAAGGCCACCGAACTGGCTGGGCGCAGCTTCAACCTGGATTCGCCCAAGCAGCTGCAGGCGGTGCTGTTCGATGAGTTGAAGCTGCCGGCGGTGGTGAAGACCCCGAAGGGCCAGCCCAGCACCAATGAAGAGGCACTGGAGGCGATTGCTGACCAGCACGAGCTGCCGCGGGTAATCCTCGACTACCGCGGCCTGGCCAAGCTGCGCAGCACCTACACCGACAAGCTGCCGGAGATGGTCAACCCCGACACTGGCCGCGTGCACACCAGCTACCACCAGTCCGGTGCCGCCACCGGCCGCCTGTCCTCGTCGGACCCCAACCTGCAGAACATCCCGATCCGCACCGAAGATGGCCGCCGCATCCGCCGCGCGTTCATCGCCCCGGAGGGCTTCCAGCTGCTGGCCGCCGACTATTCGCAGATCGAGCTGCGGATCATGGCCCACCTGTCCGAGGACCCGGGCCTGGTGCGTGCCTTCGAGCAGGGCGCCGACGTCCACCGTGCCACCGCCGCCGAGGTGTTCGGGCGTGCGCTGGAAGAGGTGACCCCGAACGAGCGCCGCGCTGCCAAGGCGATCAACTTTGGCCTGATGTACGGCATGAGCGCCTTCGGCCTGGCCCGCAACCTGGGCATCGACCGGGGCCAGGCGCAGGACTACGTGGCGCTGTACTTCAGCCGCTACCCGGGCGTGCGCGACTTCATGGAGCGGATGCGCCAGCAGGCCCGCGACCAGGGCTATGTAGAGACCCTGTTCGGCCGCCGACTGTACCTGAACGACATTCATGCACGTAACCAGGGCCTGCGCGCCGGTGCCGAGCGTGCTGCGATCAACGCGCCGATGCAGGGCACCGCCGCCGATATCATCAAGCGCGCGATGGTGGACGTGGACCAGTGGCTGCGTGACAGCGGTGCACCGGCGCGGATGATCCTGCAGGTACACGATGAACTGGTGTTCGAAACCGAAAGCAGTTTCGTCGAGGAGTTGCGTTTGCAGGTGGTCGAGCGCATGTCGCAAGCGGCCAAACTGCGGGTGCCGCTGGTGGTCGATACCGGCATCGGCAACAACTGGGACGAAGCGCACTGAGGGTGTTTCAGGCCGAAAACGACGTGAATTCGTTCATTCGTCAGAGGTTTCTGACTCGATCATGAATGTTGCCCTGATCGAGGTTCATTAAATTGGGCCCCTTCACGAACCGTTAGTGTTCGGAGTGCTTCTATAACTCTCGACAGGCGCAACGCCTGTTGTGGATCTCTCCCATCCCCTGGAGCAGATCTCGGAACGGGGACTCCTCCCCAAGTGCCCGTTCCCCGGCCCCGTTGACCTCCCCCTGGTCAGCGGGGCTTTTTATTTGTGCCGCCGGAACACTTCGCATGGGGTCAGATCCCTTTGCCCACCGGGCAAAGGGATCTGACCCCAGGTGCTAGGCTGGGCCACTGTCCAGCAGGGGAACCCGCAATGCCCGATCTGTTCGCACTGGCGATGCCGTGGTGGGAATTCATCCTGCGCGCGGTGGTGGTGTATGTCGTGGTGCTGGGCATGGTCCGGCTCAGCGGCAAGCGCCCGCTGGGGCAGATCACCCCGTTCGACGTGCTGCTGGTGGTGCTGCTGGGCAATGCGGTGCAGAACGCGCTGCTGGGCACCGACACCTCGCTGGGCGGCGGCCTGCTGCTGGCGGCGACGCTGATCCTGCTCAACTACGGGGTGGGCTGGGTGAGCACCCGCAGCCGCCGTATCGAGCGCCTGGTCGAGGGCGAACCGGTGGTGATCGCGCGCGATGGGCGCCTGTTCGACGCCGTTCTGCGCCGTGAGCAGGTCACCCGTGCGGATTTCGAGGCCGCCATGCGCCAGCAGGGCTGCCTGGGCGTGGAGGATGTGGAGCTGGCCCTGCTGGAGATCAACGGGCACATCACCATCATCCCCCGGAAGAGCACCTGACGACATAGAGCCGAGCCCCTGCTCGGCTGCGCTGGTTCATCAGTCGAGCGTGGACTCGGCGCTACATCACGCTGCTCAGGGAGTGCAGCGGACGTTGCCCGCAGTCGCCTTGCGCTCGTAGTAGGCGAAGCGGTTGCCGTTGTCGACGCCCACCAGATTGCCGTTCTGCAGCAGCTGCAGAACGAAGTCACTGCCGACATCGCGATGCAGGACGATCTGGCCGTCGCGCAGGCTCGCGCGCAGGCGCACGTCCTCGCCACCGGCTTCCACGATGCCGCCATCGAGGAAGCGCAGCTGCGACAGCACGCTGCGTTCGGCGACAAAGCTGCCGCAGGGCAGGGCGGTGGCGGCGATCGGTTCGAGTGCCGCTGCGGTTGCACCGGCAACAACAGCGAGGTCCTTGGCCGGTCCGCAGGACGGCGCATCCGCGCGCTGTGCGCAGGCCAGCTGCAATGCCTCGCGGGCCTGCTGCAGGCGCCCGCCGCTCCACAGCGACTCGGCCGCCGCTTCACAGAAGGTCTCGCCGTGCTGTTCGCGGCAGAGTGCCGCCAGCTCATCCAGCTGCACCGGCGGCAAGGGCGCATCGACCGAATGCCGCAGGCCCAGCATTGCCTCCCCTGCCATCTGCGAGGCGACCTTCCTGGCTGCCGCCATGCAGCCTTCGGCGTCGAAGGAAGGTGATTCCTCCTTGCAGATCTCAGGCATCGGCGGGTCCGTCACTTTCGGTGCCGCTGCGTTGGCGTGTTCCTGGTAGGTCTCCAGCAACCGCATGCAGGCTGCGCCCACGCCCTCGGCACACCAGGCGTGCAGTTTCACGGGTGCGGCCTCCGGCAGCGCCTCCAGGCACTCGGAGGTGTTCATCACGCAACCGTCTTCGACGGGCTCTGGCATCGCCTTGCAGGCGGCGGCGCGCTCACGGGTGAACTCGCGATAGGGCGTGCTGATCGTGCGGTCGTTGTCCGAGAAGTACCAGTTCTCCAGCTGGCCGGTGGACAGGTTGCCGGTACCGAGCACGTCCTCCTGGCGGGCGATGCGCAGGTTCTCGGTGGCCTGGTAGGGGCCGGACAGGGAGCCGTGGCCTTCACTCTCGAGGGTCAGCGTGGTGTTGCCGCTGCTGTCCTTGTAGGTGCCACAGGCCATCGACTGCGCGGCAGCCGGCAGGCTGGCCGAGACCAGGGCCAGCAACAGCAGGGAACGCCAGCCCGCAGCGCGGGGGCGAAGGAAAACAGCAGCAGACATTGGTTCGTCCTTGAAGGAGGTGGAACAGGGCCTGTCCGGTGCAGGGCGCACCACAGGCAACGGAGGCGCCACGGTCATCCGTGGCACCGGAACTTCAGAGCCAGTCGCGCGGCACCAGGTAGTCGGCCAGGCGCGCCTCGGCGCTGCCCGCTTCCGGGGTGAAGCCGTATTCCCAGCGCACCCGCGGCGGCAGGCTCATCAGGATGCTCTCGCTGCGGCCACCGCTCTGCAGGCCGAACAGCGTGCCGCGGTCGTACACCAGGTTGAACTCCACATAGCGGCCGCGGCGGTACAGCTGGAACTCGCGCTCGCGCTCGCCATGGGCGGTGTCCTTGCGCTGCTGCACGATCGGCAGGTAGGCCTCGAGGAAGCCATCGCCCACGGCGCGCAGGTAGTCGAAGTCGCGTTCGAAATCGCCGTGCAGGTCATCGAAGAAAAGGCCGCCGACGCCGCGCGTTTCATTACGGTGGCGCAGGAAGAAGTACTCATCACACCAGCGCTTGTGCGCGGCATAGCGTTCGTCGCCGAACGGCGCGCACAGATCGCGTGCGACCCGGTGCCAGTGCTGCACATCCTCATCGAACGGGTAGAACGGGGTCAGGTCGAAGCCGCCACCGAACCAGCTGGCCACCACTTCACCGTCGCGCTGCGCCTGGAAGAAGCGCACGTTGGCATGGGTGGTCGGCACGTAGGGGTTGAGCGGGTGGAATACCAGCGACACGCCGGTGGCGCGCCAGGAGGCGCCGGCCAGTTCCGGACGGTTGGCCGAGGCCGACGGCGGCAGGCGGCTGCCGGCCACGTCGGAAAAGCCGATGCCGGCCTGCTCGAACACCGCACCATCGCGCAGCACGCGGGTGCGCCCGCCACCGCCCTCGGCACGCTGCCACAGGTCTTCCTGGAAGCGGGCCTGCCCATCGGCAGCCTCAATCTCCGCACAGATGCGGTCCTGCAGGTCGGTGAGGTAGGCGCGCACGCGCTCGAATTCGTTCATGGCGCGTACTTTACCGCAACGGCCACGCACCGCTGGAAGGCCCCGTCCCTTGGAGACGTGGCCATCAGCCCCTCCTACTCGGTCGCCCTGAAGTAGTCGAATCCAACGTGCTGCCCGATGCCGAGCAGATCTCCGTTGAGCAGCGGCTGGAGGATCAGCTCTCCAACTCTTGCATGCTTGAGATGGATGCGGTCATTTTCCAGCCGGGCCTGCAGTTGGCCGAACGGCGCGGAGACACTGCCGTCTTCAGTGAAGGTCAGGGAGCTTATGATGCCGCCCGAAGAGACGAACGTTCCTTGCGGAAGCTCCACGCCCTTGGCTGGCTGCAGGTCCGGGCCCAGTCCCCGAAGTGGTTCCAGCAATGCGCAGTCGAGGCTCCGACCACCGGTGCATGCCAGTTCCAGGGCCTCCGTTGCCCGTCCAAGGTCGCCTGCCGAAGCATGCAGATCGGCAACTTTGTGGCAGAACGCACCATCAGGCGTCTTCGTGCAGAAGTCATGCAACGTTTCCCTGTGATCCTTGGGAAGGGTGGCGGTGGCCACAGTGGCTGCATGCAGCCCCAAAGAAGCGGCGACAATCGCGTTCCTGAATGAACTCAACAGCTCGGGTTCTTCCTCGAGCTGAGCCAGACACGCTGGCCCCGAGGTAGTGCTGTCGGGATCCAGGCACTCGGCGGGCAGCGGCATCGCGGCCAGCTGCCTCTCCAGCGTCGCCCGCATTCTGGTGGCCAGTTCCCCCGGCGGAGCAATGGTGCCGGTATCGATCAGATGCTCGATGTACTTCTCCGGCAATGCCATGCACATGTAGGGCACGCCTTCCGCACATGCATTCTCAAGAGCGGTGGTTTCCATGGAATGCCGCATGTCCACGCATTGCTTGGGATCTGCGAGACAGCTGTCTGCGGGATGCCTGAGTGCGGCCGAGCACTGCGACGGTTCGATCAGCGAGTAGTGCGTTCCATCGTCGTGAAGAGCCTGTCCGCTCTGATCTGCACCCACGGAGCGGGCATAGCCGGTGCTGAGGTTGATGATGATCATGTCGTCCCCGGATTGTTGCAGCGCGAATCGGGAATGACTTCCATCGTGGGAGATTGCATGTCCTCTATCCGGTGCCTCGACAACAAGCTTCGAGCTTCCGTACTCGTCACTGAAGACGCCACACGCGACCCCGGTTGCCAAGGTTGGGAAGGAAAGGAACAGCAGAAGGGCACCGGTCACGGGCGACCAGGCAAGCAAACGCGGAGCATCTAGCGGCATTTCGCCTTCCCAGCATGAGTGGAGATACTGGAGCCCGCATTGGGCGATGACCTGGGCATGCCCGCCAGTTCCAGTGAAATCCATGATAGGGAGCCGCTCGGACGCAGCAGTGATTTCCGTCGGAAACCCTTGCAGGCTGGTGGGAACAACCCGCCCGAGGTGTGTCGATCACGACAATCAGGGCCCGCCCGAAGCTGCGGACAGGCCCTGGCCGGCTCAGCGCTTGCGGTTGGAGTTGCGCGGCGTCGAAGCGTTGTCCACGGCCGCCTCATCGACTGCCTTCTGCAGGGCACCGCCCAGCGTGATCAGCTCCCAGTTCTGGGTTTCGAGCACGTCACAGGCCACGTGCAGGCCGCTGCGGTCGGCCTTGCACAGCTGTTCCAGGATGCGACGCGCGTCCACGTCCGCACCATTGCCCTGTGCGGTGACCAGATTCTCGCAACCCTCGCGGACACCGGCGCGGCAGACCGTGGTGTAGTGCTCTGCGGCCTGCAGCCAGTGCCCGGACAGCGCAAGACGGTTGCCGAGAATGTTGCAGCCCTGCAGCTTGCCCTGCGCACAGCAGGCTTCGGCACCGTCCTCGTTGGCCAGCGCCAGCGGGCAATCCTGCGGCAGTGGCAGCACCGTGTACCGCTTCGGTGCGCTGCAGCGGGTCGGGCCCTCCCCGGTGGGGGTGAACACCTGGAAGCGGGTCCAGCTATCCAGGCCCAGCAACTGGCCGCCGGGCAGCGGGCGCAGCACGAAGTCGCCGTCCCGGTCGTGGCGGATGCGGATGTCGCCCGCTTCGACGCGCGCGCGAAGATGGCTGCTCCAGCCAACGCCGACCAGGCCGTTGTCACCGAAGTCCAGCGTGTCCATCAGGCCGCCGTCGGCCCGGTAGTTGCCACAGGGCAGGGCCGTTGCCGGCTGCGGTCGCAACGATGCACCCACCGCCTGCAGCGCAGGCAGGCGTTCGCAGCTGGCGGTGTCGTTGCCGGGTGTGCAGGCCGCAGCCAGGGCCTGCACCGCCTGCAAGTGGTCTCCTGCCTCCCAGGACAGTTCAGCCACGCGGGTGCAGAAGCCGCCATGGGATACCTCGCGGCACAGCTGCAACAACTGCTGGCGCCGCTCGGCCGGAATGATCACCGGCGCGGTCGGCGCTGTCATCGTCACCACGGCTTCGGTCATGGCTGCCGTCATCGCCGCCTTGACCAGCTGCTCCTGCACTGCGGGGGCGGCCTCGAGTGCGGCGGCACACGCCGGGGTTCCCTGTTCGAAGCCACCGTCGTCACAGGCGGCGGGGAGCTTGATGCCGGACAAGGCGGCGTCAAGCGCCGCCTTTGCCAGAGCGGGATCGGCCTCGACCGTAGGCATGGCCTCCTCGTGCCAACGATCAGCCAGTTGCAGGCACATGCCGGGCACGCCCTCCCGGCACGCCGCTTCCAGAGCGGCCGGGTCCGCTTCGCGACGGTTGTCCAGGCACGCCGCCGCATCGGCCAGGCAGCTGCCTTCAGCCGGCGCGGCGGTTGCGGCGCACTGTGCGGGGGCCTGCAGGATGTAGACCGTGCCATCGACCTCGACCGTCCGGCCACGATCGCGCACCTGCAGCGCGCTGGGCAGGCCGTATTCCAGGTTCACCAGCTGCAGCTTGCCGTCGATCTGCTGGAAGGCGACCGGCGTCGGTGCACTGCCGAAATGCTTCTGCTCGCCGCGGTTCGGCGAGCTGATGCGCAACGTACCGCTGCCTTCATCGGCCTTGAACAGGCCGCATTGCGGTGACTGTGCGGCGGCCATCGGCGTGGCCAGCAGCAGCGCCCAGGCCAGCCATCGGCGGCGCGGTGCGGGTGAATGCATGTCGTCTCCTTGACGATCGAACGGGAAGCTCCAGGCGCTACGGCGAACCGCGGCCCTCGCGCGGGGGTGTGCATTGTGGCGTGCCGGGCACCGGCTGGTAACGCTGATATCCCGTCTGCGCATCCATGCCGAGCAGGTCGCCATTGCCGAGCTGGCGCAGGACAAGGGGTTCACCGTTCTGCTGCAGGTGGATGGCGCCATCATGCAAGCGGCCACGCGTGCCATCGCCGAAGTCGAGCATGTCGATCACGCCTCCATCGGCCTGATAGCGACCGCAGGGCACCTGCTGGGCCGGCACCAGGCGCAGCTCGGCGCGGAGATCGCGCAGCGGTGCGACACGTTCGCAGGCGCTGACGCGCCCAGCATCGCAGACCACCTGCAGGGCCTGCACCGCCAACGCAGGCTCCAGTGCGTTCAACTGCTGTTCGGCCGCTTCCACGCAGAAGCGGCCACCACGGTGCTGCAGGCACAGCTGCTGCAGACGTTCGCGTGCAGTGGCCGGCAGCGGCGGATCCAGCGTGTCTTCGTCTTCCCTTTGCAGGCGTTCGCTTACCCGCTGCATGGCGGCAGCCAGCGCATCGTGGGTCAGCGCCTCGCAGGCCTGCGGGTCATGTCCGGGTGTGTGTTCGCGGCAGACGGGCGGGCGTTCAAAGCGCGAGGGGCCGGTGTCATCGTTTCCGGCCGCAGTTACGCCATCGCGCAGTTGTCGCAACAGCGCCGAGCAGCCCGCGCCAACGCCTTCGCTGCAGGCGCGCTGGGCCTGGCCCGGTGAAGCGGTGGGCAGCTGCGCGATGCAGTGGCTGCCAGCGGCACGGCAGCTGCCGGCAATCGCTCTGGGCTCGGCGGCGCAGGTGCGGGGCTGGCGCAGGGTGTAGACCAACGGCACATCGTCTTTGATGCGTTGCCCGTCTGCACTGATCCGGATCGGCTCTGCCACGCCATCGTCGAGCATGACCAGGCGCGTCTGCGCCGCACTGCGATCAACCCACAGCGGCTGCGGCTCGCTGACGTCGTTGTGGCGGTAGCCGGTGCTGGGGGTGGTGAACACCAGCGCCATGCCGCCATCGGCACTGCGGTACTCGCCGCAGTGCAACGCGTCGGCGGCTACAGGCAGTGCGGCGAACATCAGTAGTGCAGGGAGAAGAGCCAGCAAGCGCATGCGACGGTCCTTGTCATGCGGGAAAGGGATGGGGCTCAGTGGAAACGCGAGCGGATATCCTGCCGCAGCAGGCGCCAGGCCAGCCAGCCCTGCAGGCCGAGGAACAGGACCGACGTGCCGAGCAGGGTCAAGGTCATCATCCAGCGCCGCGGCTGCAGCGATTGCTGCATGTCCGGATCGTCGGCAAGCAGCACGATCATGTCGCGCATGAACACGTCCAGCCACCAGGTGATCGCGAAATTGGCCAGCGCGCTCAACAGCAGCATCACCACGAAGCTCCACAGGCCCCAGCGGCGCTCCCGCAGCAGGCCCCGGCTGGCCACGGCCGAGAGCAGGCAGAGCAGTGCGGCGATCATCGAGGCACCCACAGGGTGTGCCAGCAGCCAGGTCAGGCTGTGCATCTGCCGATGCTGTACTTCACCGGCCAGCAGTTGCCAGAGTGGAACGTCGTGCAGTGGCCATACCAGCAGCCCCTGCAGTACGAAGTAGCCGGTCAGCAGTGCGGACAGCCAGAAGGAGGCCTGGACCAGCGGCCGAATCCACGCGTGGTAGGGCGAAGGCTGCAACGAAGGGGGTGGAAGCGGCACTGACATCCGGTGTCCCTGCAATCGGTGCCCACGCGGTCAGCGGGCCGTCACCCGGGTGGCGACGGCCGGCAGGATATGGTGTTCGCTCAACGGTGCCAAGAGCAGGCCGTGCGGCGGCTGCAGCGGTACCCAGGCCAGTTCGGCGATCTCGGCGCGCGCCTGTGGCGTGCCGTCCACCTGTACCCACCACGCCTGTGCCTGCACGCGGTGGCCGGGCTCATTCACCGCCCAGTCCTCGAACGTGCCCAGCGCGATGGCAGCCCCGGCGCGCAGCTGCACACCGAGTTCCTCGTCCAGTTCGCGGGCCAGTGCCTGCAGTGGCGTCTCGCCGGGGTCGGGCTTGCCACCGGGCTGGATGAAGCGATTGGCGCCGTGCTTGCGCACCACCAGCGCCTGGCCGCGGTCATCCAGGATGACCGCAGCCACGATCCGGATCGTGGCTGCGGCGTTGCTCACTTCAGGTTCTGCTCGAACAGCTTGAGGATGCGCTTGTACTGGTCCAGCCAGGAATCGGCGCGGACGTAGCCGTGGCGCTCCAGCGGGTACGGTGCGATCGACCAGTTGTCCTTGTGCAGTTCGATCAGGCGCTGGGTCAGGTTCACAGAGTCCTGGAAGAACACGTTGTCATCCATCATGCCGTGGGCGATCAGCAGGTTGTCCTGCAGGTTCTGCGCGTACTCGATCGGCGAGGACACGCGGTACGCCTCCGGATCGATGTCCGGGGTGTTGAGGATGTTGCTGGTGTAGCCGTGGTTGTACTGGTGCCAGTCCACCACCGGGCGCAGCGCGGCGCCGGCCTTGAAGGTGCCCGGCGAGCGGAACAGCGCCATGAAGGTCATGAAGCCGCCATAGGAACCACCGTAGATGCCGGCGTGGTCGCGGTCACCCTGCTGGGTGTCGACCAGCCAGTCCAGGCCGTCCTTGTAGTCTTCCAGTTCCGGGTGGCCCATGTTGCGGTAGATCGCCGTGCGCCAGTCGCGGCCGTAGCCCTCGCTGCCGCGGTAATCCATGTCCAGCACGATGTAGCCCTTCTGCACCAGCAGGTTGTGGAACATCTGCTCGCGGAAGTAGGCCGGGTAGCGCTGGTGCACGTTCTGCAGGTAGCCGGCGCCGTGCACGAACATCACGATCGGGTACTTCTTCCCCGGTTCCTTGTTTTCCGGTTCGTAGTACTTGGCCCAGACCACGCCGGCGCCATGCTTGGACGGCACCGCCACCAGCTTCGGCTGGATCCACTGGCGCGCCTTGTAGTCGGCGGTGCGGGTGTCGGTCAGCACGCGTGCCTGGCCACCGGTGCTGGGCAGCACGGCCAGCTGCGGCGGCAGGTAGGCGCCGGAGTAGCGCACCAGCAGCTGCTGGCCATCCGGCGACAGCGAGAAGTCTTCCACGCCGTTGAGGCTGGTCAGCTCGCGCACCTGGCGGGTGCCGGTATCGACCGCGCAGACTTCGTAGTCATGCGGGGCCTGCTGGTTGCACAGGAAGTAGAAGCCCTTGCCATCGGCGGACGGCACCGGCGCCGAGGTTTCCCACTTGCCGCTGGTCAGCGCCTGCGGCTTGGCGGTACCGGCCTGGGTGTACAGGTGCGAGAAGCCCGATTCCTCCGACAGCAGCCACAGCGTGCGGCCATCGGCCATCCAGCCGAAATCATTGAAGCCCCAGTTGATCCAGGCGTTGTCGGTCAGGCGGTGGCGGTTCTGCACGCGGCCGTCGGCGGCGTTGACGCTGATGATCCAGCGGTCCTTGTTGTCGTTGGCACGCAGCATCACCGCGGCCTGCTGGCCGTCGGCGCTCCAGCGGATGCCGCCGCCCATGAAGTCACTCATCACCTGCACGCTGCGCTCGCCCTTCAGCGCGTCCTTGCCGGCCTTGCGGCGCAGTTCGGCCAGCGGGTCGGTGCTGATGCCCGGCAGGCCGGCCAGCGAGACCTTCTCGGCCTTGCCGGTGCGCACGTCCACGTACCACAGGGTGTGCGGTTCGAAGCCGTTGCGGCCGACGCGGGTGCGCGTGTCCTCGGTTTCCTCGTAGCCCGACTCGGTCACATACAGCGGCATCTTGCCGCCGCGGCCGTCATCGAAGTCCTTAGGCTTGGTCACCACGATCAGGTGGGTCAGGTCGGGCGACAGCACGCTGTCACCGATCTCCACGTCGGCGCCCAGGTACACCGGGCCCGGTGCGCGGGTCGGGTCGGCCTGGCGCCAGCGCTGGTCCTGGTCCTTCAGGGCTTCGCGCTGGTCACGGTCGCGGCGCAGGGTCTCCAGCGTGCGCAGCTGCTGGTCGCGCAGCACGTCGGCCTTCGGCGGCGTGCGGGGATCCTTCTCGGCCTTCAGGCTGGCCACCTGCTGCACGCCGCTGGCGGCGGTCCAGTGGAACCAGTTCTGGCCGACCCGCCAGATCACGCCGTTGTCGGCGGCGAAGTTCACGTTGCCCGCGCGCTCGTTGCTGCGGGTCAGCTGGGTCAGCGCGCCGCTGCGCAGGTCGCGCACGAACACGTCGCCATTGCGCACGAAGGCGCTGCGGCTGCGGCTGCGGTCGTAGACCGGCTCGGCCACGTCCAGGGTGCCGCGCTGGTCATCGGCCACCTGCGCGGCCACGCCACCGGCCAGCGGCTGGCGGAAGGTATCGCGCACCGGGCTGCCGTTGCGCTTGAGCTGGTATTCCACCTGCTGGCTGTTCCACGACCACCAGGCCTTCTCGACCTGCGGACCGATCCAGTCCGGGTCGGCCATGGCCTGTTCGATGGTGATCGGCGTCGGCGCGGCATGCGCAGCCGGTGCGGCCAGCACGGCCGACAGCAGGAGGGACAGGGGCAGCACTCGGGACATGGGCGGACGGCACCAGAAGAGGAAACCGGGCAAGCGTAGCAGCCGCAAGGGCCCGGGGCAGGGGCCACAGGTCATGGCAGCGGAATCGGCAAAATCCTGCAACCGGTGGCCGTGGTCGCGCATCCATTCTCCTGAACCCGCATCATCCACCGAACAGGAGCCCGACCATGCAGGAACTGATTCCGATCACCCTCTTCATCTGCATCGCCTACGCGATCCACGCCATTGCCGATGCCCGCGCGCGCAGCAAGCTGGTGGCCCCGCACGTGCCGGAGGAAGTGATCCGCTCATTGGCCGTGCTGGAAGAAGAACGCCGCCGCCAGGGCGCGCTGCGCTGGGGCATCAGCCTGGTCAGCCTGGCCGTGGCAATGGGCCTGCTGGAGGCGATCGGTGCACGCGAACTGACCTTCGGCGCCGCCGCCGCGATGGTCGGCAGTGCCGGCCTCGGCCAGCTGCTGGCCTGGCACTTCACCCGTCCTGCCGCACGCAAGGGCTGAGCCAGGACATGCCTCGGGCACAGGGGGCGCCCCGCGCATGAGCCTGCTGTGCGGAGCACTGGCTGCATTGCGGGGACGCCGCCGCGACGTCCCCGTCGAGCCCACGCCGGACGCGGACGACGACCGCGCCCTGGTCAGCGCCATCATCGATGGCTCGCAACCGGCCTTCGCACAGCTGGTGCAGGCCCATCAACGTACCTGCGGGCATGTGATCGGGCGCATGGTGGGCGACCGTGATCAGGTGGCCGACCTGCTGCAGGAAACCTTCCTGGCCGTGTTCCGCCAGCTGCACCGGTTCCGCTTTGAATCCTCGCTGCGCACCTGGGTTTCACGGGTGGCTTACACCACGGCGTTGCAGCACCTGCGCAGGCGACGGCTGGAGGCGCAATGGATGGTGGCGGTGGAAGTACCCGAGGAACTGGGTATTGGCGATGAAGGGCCGGGGCCGGCTGAACTGAGCGAGGCGCTGCAGGCTGGTCGCCATCTTGGCGCGGCGTTGGAACGGCTGAGTGCACCGCAGCGGCTGATCGTCGGCCTGCATTACCTGGAGGATTTCGATCTGGCCGAGATCGAGCAGGTGACTGGACTGGCCCGCGGTACCATCAAGAGCCACCTTCACCGTGCGCGCCAGGTCCTGAAGCAGGAACTGACGCGGCATGCGACCGCCGGAGAACTGCTGTGAACCCACCGACCGACCCTCGCGATGCGGAAAAGCGCGCGCTGGCGCAGGCGTTGCATGAGCAGGCGAAGCAGGAACACACACCGGATGTGAGCGAGGCGCTGCAGAAGCGCATCGCCGCTGAGTCGCGTGACAGTGGCGTGGGGTATGTGGTGGTGCAGGTTCTGTTGTTTGGCGCGCTGCTGGCTGCAGCGGCCTGGTATTTCTGGCACTGAGGCGCCTGCCGGGCGATGGGTCGCTCCAATCGCGGTGGTTGGATGCCGACCGTAGTCGGTGCCTGGGTGCGTGTGCCAACCAAGGTTGGCAGCTACCGGAGCGGACAATCGGTAGCGCTGGGCCGTGTCCGGCGGCCTTCACGCCGCCCTGCGACAAAGTGAAGCAGCGCGTCACCCGGTCGCATCCCACCTTAACGAAATCCTCCTAAAGTGGTCCGGTATCCCACCGGTCGCAGGCAGGAGGCGTCCCTTGGACGCGTTGTTGTTGTCCCGGATCCAGTTCGGATTCGTCATCAGTTTCCACGTGCTGTTCCCCGCCTTCACCATCGGTACGGCCAGCTGGTTGGCCTTCATCGAGTGGCGCTGGCTGCGCACGAAGTTGCCCGTGTGGCGCGAGCTGTATTTCTTCTGGCAGAAGATCTTCGCAGTGTCGTTCGGCATGGGCGTGGTCAGCGGCATCGTCATGGCCTTCCAGTTCGGCACCAACTGGCCGCGGCTGAGCGAGGTGGCCGGCACGGTCATCGGCCCGCTGCTGACCTACGAAGTGCTGACCGCGTTCTTCCTGGAAGCCAGCTTCCTTGGCGTGATGATGTTCGGTTGGGGCCGGGTCTCGCCGCGCCTGCATTTCCTGTCCACCTGCATGGTAGCGCTGGGCACGCTGTTCTCCACGTTCTGGATCCTGTCGTCCAACAGCTGGCTGCATACGCCGGCCGGCTACGAGATGGTCAACGGCATCGTGCATCCTGTGGACTGGTGGCAGGTGGTGTTCAACCCCTCGTTCCCGTACCGGCTGGCGCACATGGCGCTGGGCTCGTTCATCACCACCTGTTTCGTGATCGGTGGCGTGGGTGCGTGGTACCTGCGCAGGGGAACGCATGTGGAAGCGGGCCGACGCATGCTGATAGCGGCGGTGGCGTTCGCGGCGCTGACCGTGCCGGTGCAGATCTTCGTCGGCGACATGCATGGCCTGAACACGCTCAAGCACCAGCCGATGAAGATCGCGGCGATGGAAGCGCACTGGCATGAAACGAAGGAGGGCGAGGGCGTACCCCTGGTGGTGTTCGCGCTGCCCAACGAAAAGGAAGAGCGCAACGATTTCGAGGTGGCCATCCCGAAGCTGGGCAGCGTGATCCTCACCCACAGCCTGGACGGCACCTTCGATCCGCTGACCTCGGTACCGGCCAGTGAACGGCCGCCGGTGACGCCGGTGTTCTTCGCCTTCCGCATCATGGTTGGGCTGGGCACGCTGATGCTGCTGCTGGCCTGGGTGTCGGCCTTCCAGTTGTGGCGGAGGAAGCTGCTGGATTCGCCATGGCTGCTGCGCGGCTGGAACTGGATGCTGCCCAGCGGCTTCATCGCGCTGCTGTCGGGTTGGTTCGTCACCGAGATGGGCCGCCAGCCGTGGGTGGTGTATGGCGTGCTGCGCACCGCTGATGCGGTCGGCCCGCAGAGTGCATGGATGACCGCGCTGTCGCTGGGCGTTTACGTGGTCGGCTACGCGTTCGTGTTCGGCTGGGGCATCTGGTACCTGGTGAAGATCCTGCGTCATGGACCGCAGCCGCATGCCGAAGGACCATCGCTGGACCACGGCAGCCATACCCCGGCGCGCCCGTTGTCGGCGGCCGACGAACCGCTGGAGGAGCGCTGACATGGACCTGATGACCTGGCTGCCGGTGGCATGGTTCGCGGTGATCGGTTTCGGCGTACTGATGTACGTGGTGCTGGACGGCTTCGTGCTCGGCATCGGCATCCTCGCTCCGTTCGCCGAGGACGAGGAACAGCTGGACCTGATGATGAACACCGCCGCGCCGATCTGGGACGGCAACGAGACCTGGCTGGTGCTGGGCGGTGCCGGGCTGCTGGCGGCCTTCCCGAAGGCGTATGCGGTGCTGCTGTCGGCGTTGTACCTGCCGGTGCTGCTGCTGGTGGTGGCGCTGGTGTTCCGCGGCGTCGCCTTCGAGTTCCGCTTCAAGGCGCATCGATCACGCCGGCTGTGGAGCGTGGCGTTCGGCCTTGGCTCACTGCTGGCGACCTTCGCCCAGGGCGTGATCCTCGGCACCCTGGTGCAGGGCATCCCGCTGGTGGACGGTGTCTATCAGGGCGGACCGTTCGCCTGGTTCAGTCCGTTCGCGATGCTTACCGGCGCCGCGCTGGTGGCCGGCTACGCGTTGCTGGGCAGCACCTGGCTGATCCTGAAGACCGAAGGGCGCGTGCAGGCGCTGGCGCGACAGATGACCCGGCCGCTGGTGGTGGCGGTGATCGCGGCGATGGGCCTGGTCAGCAGCTGGCTGCCGTTCCTGGATTCGCGGCTGATGGCGCGCTGGTTCAGCGACGGCAACTTCTGGTGGCTGTCGCCGGTGCCGCTGTTGACCCTGGCGGTGGCGGCCGCGCTGTGGCGCAGCGCGACCCATCCTCGCCGTGACCTGCCGCCGTTCCTGCTCAGCCTGGCCCTGTTCGTGCTCGGCTTCCTCGGCCTGGTGCTGGGCATGTGGCCGTACCTGCTGCCACCGTCGATGACCCTGTGGCAGGCCGCGGCGCCGGCGTCCTCGCTGGGCTTCACGCTGGTTGGGCTGGTCATTCTGTTGCCGGTCATCCTCGGCTATACGGCCTGGTCCTATCGGGTGTTCCGCGGCAAGGTACACGCCGACACCGGTTACCACTGATCGATTGAAGGCGGGGCCGGCTGTTGCCCGGCCCCGCGTTGGGGAATGTGAAACCTGCACACCCTGCGCGGGACGTGCTAGCGTGCGCTCCTTTCCGGCGGCCAGGGGGGCAGCCGGCGACGTCCTGGACGGACGCACGGCTGCAGGAATGGGGGCCGCCGCGCGTCGCCGTAATGGCTCGTGCCTATCGTTCTCCCGTTGAAGCACCAACGCTAAATGATTGAATTCTCCATCGTCGACTGGGCCGCGTGGGCGCCCGGCCTGAGCGAGCGTAGCCAGTGGCTGGGCTGGGCCGATGCGCCGTACCTGCCGCATGGCGGGGATACGCCGGCATTGGCGGAGGTTCCGGCAATGCAACGCCGTCGTATCGAGCGGTTGGGCCGCATGGCGATCCAGGCCGCGTGCTGGTGCGAGGATGGGCAGGGGGCCGACAGCGACGTGCCGCTGGTGTTCGCCAGCCGCCATGGCGACGTCGCACGTTCGATGGACCTGTTGGGGGCGCTGGTCGGCGACCAGCCGTTGTCGCCCACTGGATTCGGCCTGTCGGTGCACAACGCGATCGCCGCGCTGTATTCCATCGCCCGCGGCCATCGCGGCAACTACCTGGCATTGGCTGCCGGCCAGGCCACGGTCGAGGCCGCGTGCCTGGAGGCCGTTGGCCTGCTGGCTGATGGCGCCCGCGAGGTGCGGGTGGTGGTCTACGAATCTCCGCTTCCTGAAATTTACGCGACGTTCGCCGACGAACCCGACCCGTTCTTTGCGTGGTGCTGGCGGTTGACCGCGCCCGCCGCGGGCCACCCGACGCTTTCTCTGCAGTGGCAGCCGGCCGAAGAACAGGCCACTTCTGCGCCGGGCTTGCTGCCGCATGCGCTGGACCTGCACCGCTTCCTGTTGTCCGGCGCGTCGGCGCTGGAGCACGTGGCCCACGGCCAGCGCTGGCGCTGGGGCCGCCGTGAGTGAGCTGCTGCGCCGCCTCGATCACGCCTGGCGGGTGTTCGGCACCGGCCTGAGCTTTGCTGCGTTTGGCCTCGGCGGGCTGCTGCTCGGCGTCCTGGTGATGCCGGTGCTGCTGCTGATGCGGGACCCGGTGGCCCGTCGCCGGCGCGCCCGGCGCGTGGTCCAGGCCGCCTTTGCCAGCCATGTCCGGCTGATGTGCCGGCTGGGGGTGATGACCCTGCAGATCGAAGGCCGGGAACGCCTGCAGCGCGACGGTTTGCTGGTCCTGGCCAATCACCCGACCCTGATCGACGTGGTCTGCCTGATTTCGTTGCTGCCCAACGCCGATTGCGTGGTCAAGCGGGCCGTGGCCTGCAACCCGTTCATGCGTGGTCCGGTGCGCGCGGCCGGCTACATCTCCAACGATGACGGCGCTGGCCTGGTGGACGATTGCGTAGCGGCGGTGCAGGCCGGCGGCACCCTGGTCATCTTCCCGGAAGGCACCCGCAGCGTGCCCGGGCAGCCGCCGCGGCTGCAGCGCGGCGCGGCCAACATCGCCGTGCGTGGCCGGCTGGACATCACCCCGGTGCGGATCACCTGTACCCCCCCGACCCTGACCAAGGGGCAGAAGTGGTATCGTGTCCCCTCACGTCGCTTTCACGTTCGGCTGCAGATCGGCGAAGATATCCCGATCGCGCCTTTCCTGGCCGAAGACGACTCGCCAAGGGGGGATGCCTTGGCGGCACGCCGCGTTACCGAGCACCTTTCTCGTTATTTCGACCTGTCTGGAGAGCCGCCCCGTGCAAGCACTTGAGCACGAGATCAAGGAATTGATCATTTCCTCCCTTTCGCTGGAGGACATCACGCCGGAGGACATCGATCCGACCGCGCCGTTGTTCGTCGAAGGCCTTGGCCTGGATTCGATCGACGCGCTGGAGCTGGGCCTGGCGCTGCAGAAGAAGTACGGTGTCAGCCTCTCGGCCGACTCGGAAGAAACCCGTCGCCATTTCTCCAGCGTGCGCGCGCTCGGCGAGTTCGTCGCCGCCCGCCAGTCGTAACGGCGCCAGGAATTGCCATGACCAAGAATGAACTGTTCGAACGCATCGTCAGCATCCTGACCGACAGCTTCGAGATCGAAACCGCCCGGATCACCCCCGAGGCCCGCCTGTACGACGACCTGGATATCGACAGCATCGATGCGGTCGACCTGATCGTGCAGCTCAAGCCGCTGCTTGGCCGCAACCTGCAGCCGGAAGCGTTCAAGGCCGTGCGCACCGTACAGGACATCGTCGATGTCGTGCACGGGCTGCTGCCGGACCAGGCAGCAGCCTGACCGCAGCGCCGGCGGCTCCGCCATGGCACGCGCACGCACGTTCGTGGTGGCTGCGATTTCGCTGGCCTACCCGGTGCTGGTGTACCTGGCGATGGGCCGTTTCGAGCCACGCTGGCTGTCGCTGCTGCTGTTCACCCTGGCCCTGCTGCGTGCGCTGAGTACGCGCCAGCCGCTGTGGTGGGCCGCTGCCGCGGGTACCGGCCTGCTGGCCGTGCTGGCCACCGTGCTCAACCAGGCCCTGCCGCTGAAGCTGTACCCGGCGTTGGTGAACGTGGTGATGCTGGCGGTGTTCGGCACCAGCCTGCGCTTCGGCCCGCCGCTGGTGGAACGCCTGGCGCGGTTGCAGGAGCCGGACCTGCCGGCGTTCGCGGTGGCCTATACCCGCCGCGTTACCCAGGTGTGGTGTGGCTTCTTCGTTCTCAACGGCAGCCTGGCCCTGCTGACCGCGCTTTACGCGTCGGACCGGGTCTGGATGCTCTACAACGGATTGTTGGCGTACGTGATGATGGGCGTGTTGTTTGCAGGTGAGTGGCTGGTGCGGCGGCGGGTCAAGGCGGCGCACGCGCATGGCTGAGTGGATCGCCCTGGACCGGCTGCTGGTGGACCCGCAGCCGCAGCGCCGCATCGGCCTCTGCGAAGGCGAGGTGATCGATCACCCCCACTTCCGCCAGCGGGTGCTGGCCTGGCGCGCGGCCTTTGCCGCCGCCGATGGTCGCGACTGGGCGCTGTACTTCGATGACGCGGTGGCCTTCGCGGCGGCGCTGTTCGGTGCCTGGCATGCCGGCAAGCGGGTGTTCCTGGCCGCCGACAACCTGCCGGCCACGCTGCAGGCGCTGCAGCCACAGGTGAGCGGTTTCGCCGGTGATGTTTCCGCCGACTACCGACCGCTGGTTGCCCCCGCCGTTGGCGTGGACGGCGAACTGCAGGTGCTGGACGAGCGCGCCTGCGAGCTGTGCGTGTTCACCTCCGGCAGCACCGGCCAGCCCAGTGCGATCAACAAGCGCATGGACCAGCTGGCGCGCGAGGTGGATGCGCTGCAGGCTGCGTTCGGCGCGCAGCTGGAAGGCGTGCAGGTGCATGGCACGGTGTCCCACCAGCACATCTACGGCCTGCTGTTCCGCGTGCTGTGGCCGCTGGCCGCCGGCCGCCTGATCCATCCGCGCCGGTTCTTCCACGAAGACCTGGTAGGCGCGCTGGCTGGTACCGACACGGTGCTGGTGGCGACGCCAGCCCACCTCAAGCGCCTGCCTGAGCAGCTCGACTGGGCCAGCCTGCACGGCCGCCTGCGCGCGGTGTTCTCCTCCGGTGGCCCACTGCCGGAAGAAGCTGCACGCCAGGTACGGCAGTGGCTGGGCGTGGCACCGACCGAGGTTTACGGCAGCAGCGAGACCGGTGGTATCGCCTGGCGCCGCTGGGACACCGACCTGCCGCCGTGGCAGCCGCTGCCGGGTGTGCGGTGGCGCATCGAGGATGGCTGCCTGGCCGTCGCCTCGGCGCATCTGGAAACCCTCGACTGGTGGCGCACCCAGGACCGCGTGGAAGCCTTGACCGATGGCCGCTTCCGCCTGCTGGGCCGTGCCGACCGTATCGTCAAGATCGAAGAGCGCCGCGTTTCGCTGGATGCGCTCGAACGCGCGCTGCGCGAAGACGCCGAAGTGGACGACGTGCGCGTGCTGGTCCTGCCAGGACAGCGTGAGCAGCTGGCAGCGGTGGTGGTACCGGCCGATCCGGCGCTGCTGGAAGGCGGTGACGTCGCGCGCCGTGCGCTGGGCCAGCGCCTTGGCGCGCGCCTGGCACAGGCACATGACGCGGTCACCCGGCCGCGCCGCTGGCGCTTGGTGCAGGCGCTGCCAATCAACGCACAGGGCAAGGTCACCCAGGCGGCACTGGCGGCGCTGTTCCAGCCGCTGATGCCGGTGCCGGTCTGGGACCGCCGCGATGCCGCCAGCGCCACCCTGCGCATGACCCTCGACCCGGCGCTGCGGCCGTTCCAGGGCCACTTCCCGCAGGCGGCGATCCTGCCCGGCGTGGCGCAGCTGGACTGGGCCGTGCGTTTTGGCCGCCAGGTGTTCAGCATGCCGGCCGGATTCCTGCGCATGGATGCGGTGAAGTTCCAGCACGTGGCACGCCCGGGTGATGAGCTGACCCTGCAGCTGGACTGGGATGCCACACGCAATGTGCTGGCCTTCCGCTACACCTCCAGCCACGGTGTGCACGCCAGCGGCAAGGTGGTCTTCGCCGATGCGGACTGATCCGGCCGTTGCCGTTGCCGGTGCCGCGTTCGCGCCACTGGTGGTGATCCCCGTCTACGACCACGAGCACGCCATCGCGGCGGTGGTCGACGGTGTGCAGGCCGCCGGCCTTCCGTGCCTGCTGGTCGACGATGGCTCGCATGAGGCGTGCGCGGCGGTGCTGCGCTCGCTGGCGCAGCGCCATGGCGTCGACCTGCTGCGCCTGGACATCAACCAGGGCAAGGGTGGTGCGATGCTGGCCGGTTTTGCCGAAGCCGCCGCGCGTGGCCACAGCCACGTGCTGCAGATCGACGCCGACGGCCAGCACGATACCGCCGACCTGCCGCGCTTCATCAAGGCGGCGCGTGCGCACCCGGGTGCGGTGATCTGCGGCATTCCGGCCTACGACGCCAGTGTTCCCAAGGCGCGCCTGTATGGCCGCTATGCGACCCACGTCTGGGTCTGGATCAACACGCTGTCGCTGCACCTGCGCGACACCATGTGCGGCTTCCGCGTGTATCCACTGCCGCCGGTGCTGCGCCTGGTCGATGAAGAGACCATCGGCCGACGCATGGATTTCGATACTGAAGTGATGGTTCGCCTGTACTGGCGGCAGGTGCCGGTCGAACACCTGGCCACGCGTGTGACCTATCCCGCCGATGGCGTATCGCACTTCGATGTGTGGCGCGACAACGTGCGTATCAGCCGCATGCACACCCGCCTGTTCTTCGGCATGCTCTGGCGCGCACCGCGCCTGCTGTGGCGCCGCCTGCGGGGGCAGTGCTGAGATGGCGGCCGCGCAGGGCGCCCCGCACTGGGCCGACATCGGCGAATCGACGTCGGTGGCCGGCGTGCTGTTCCTGTGCTGGGTGCACCGCTGGTTCGGGCGCTGGCCGTTCCGCCTGTGCGTGTGGCCGGTGGTGGCCTGCCATTGGCTGGGCAACCGTGTTGGCCGCCAGGCCTCGATGCAGTACCTGCAGCGCCTGCAGGCACACAGCGGTGTGCTGGGCCGCGCGCCGACCCGGCGCGACAGCCTGCGCCACTTCTTCGCCTTCGCCGACACGATGCTGGACAAGATCCTCGGACTGGGCGGGCGCTATCCGGCCGAACGCATCCACCTGCATCGCGACCTGGTGCTGCAGAAGATCGCGCGCCGTGAAGGCGGGCTGATCCTGACCGCACACATCGGCTGCCTGGAACTGTGCCAGGTGCTGGCCGAGCAGGTGCCGGGTTTCCGCATCACCGTGCTGGTGCATACCGCACATGCGCAGCGCTTCAACCGCCTGCTGCAGCGGCTCGACCCGCTGGCGGCGGTAGAACTGGTGCAGGTGACCGAAATGGGAGCGGCCACCGCGATGATGCTGGCCGAGCGCGTGGCGGCCGGTGGCTTCGTCGCCATTGTTGGCGACCGCACGCCTGTGCAGGGCGGCCGCAGCGTCACCGCCGATTTTCTCGGCCATCGCGCCCCGTTCCCGATCGGTGCCTATGTGCTGGCCGCAGCGCTGGGCTGCCCGGTCTACACCATGGCCTGCCTGCACCAGGGCGAAGGCTATCGCGTGGCATTCGAACAGTTCGCCGAACGCATCGTGCTGCCCCGTGGCTCGCGCGACGCGGCACTGGCCGAACAGGCACAGCGCTTCGCGCGTTGGCTGGAACTCCAGGTCATCCAGTCCCCGTTGGACTGGTTCAATTTCTTCCCCTTCTGGGATCAGGCTCCGCATGACGACTGACGCCGTACCCGTGTGCCGCTTTGGCGATGCACCGTTGACCATCGAAGACGTGGTGGCCCTGGCCCAGCGCCAGTGCGAGGCCGCACTGAGCGACGCGCCGGCGTTCCGCGCGCACATCCAGCGCGGCGCCGATTTCCTCGACCGCCTGCTGCGCGAGGATGGCGTGATCTACGGCGTGACCACCGGCTATGGCGATTCGTGCACGGTGAACATCCCGCCGGCACTGGTGGCTGAGCTGCCGCACCATCTGTACACCTATCACGGCTGCGGCCTGGGCCGTTACCTGGACCCGGTTGAAACCCGCGCGGTGCTGGCGGCGCGCCTGGCCTCGCTGGTGCGCGGCATGTCCGGCGTCAGCGTGCCGCTGCTGGAAGGCCTGGCCACGCTGCTGCAGCACGACGTGCTGCCGATGATTCCGGCCGAAGGCTCGGTGGGTGCCAGTGGTGACCTGACCCCGCTGTCGTACGTGGCGGCGGTGCTGTGCGGTGAGCGCGAGGTACTGTTCGAAGGCCAGGTGCAGCCGGCCGGCCCGGTGCTGGCGAAGATCGGCATGACCCCGCTGAAGCTGCGGCCGAAGGAAGGCCTGGCGATCATGAACGGCACCGCGGTGATGACCGGCCTGGCCTGCCTGGCCTGGCAGCGTGCCGATTACCTGGCCCGCATGGCTACGCGCCTGACCGCGTTCAACGTACTGGCCAGCGACGGCAACGCGCACCACTTCGACCAGACCCTGTTCGCGGCCAAGCCGCACCCGGGCCAGGGCCGCATCGCCGCGCGCCTGCGCAGCGACCTGCACAGCGAGCGTCCGCCGCGCAATGAACAGCGCCTGCAGGACCGTTACTCGCTGCGCTGCGCACCGCACGTGATCGGCGTGCTGGAGGACAGCCTGCCGTTCCTGCGCCAGCTGATCGAGACCGAGCTGAACAGCGCAAACGACAATCCGCTGATCGACGCCGACGGCGAGCGCATCCTGCACGGTGGCCACTTCTACGGCGGCCACATCGCGCTGGCGATGGACACCCTGAAGAACACCGTGGCCAATGTTGCCGATCTGCTCGACCGGCAGCTGGCACTGGTGGTCGATGCCCGCTACAACCATGGCCTTCCGGCCAACCTGTCGGCGGCCACCGGCCCGCGCGCGGCGATCAACCATGGCCTGAAGGCACTGCAGATCAGCGTGTCGGCCTGGACCGCCGAAGCGCTGAAGCAGACCATGCCGGCCTCGGTATTCTCGCGTTCCACCGAATGCCACAACCAGGACAAGGTCAGCATGGGCACCATCGCCGCGCGCGACTGCCTGCGTGTGATCGAACTGACCGAGCAGGTGGTGGCCGCGATGCTGATTGCCGCGCGCCAGGGCCTGGCCCTGCGCGAGCGGGTTGGCCTGAATGCGCAGCTGCATGGCAGTCTGGCCGACATGTACGCCGACCTGGGGCAGCGCATCGCCCTGGTCGAAGAAGACCGCGCGCTGGATCGCGAACTGCGGGAACTGCTGGTGGAGATCCGCGCGCAACGCTGGGAACTGTATGCCGGTGAATGAACACTCGGAAATGGTCGGGGAAATCACCCTGACCCCCGCCTTCCATGACTGCGATCCGATGAACGTGGTCTGGCATGGCAACTACTTCAAGTACTTCGAGATCGCGCGCTGCGCGCTGCTCGGCCGCTACGACTACGACTACCCGCAGATGCTCGAATCGGGCTACCTGTGGCCGGTGGTCGATGCACGGGTGAAGTACGTGCGCCCGCTGCTGTTCAACCAGGCGCTGCGCGTGGTCGCGCGCATCGTGGAATGGGAGAACCGGCTGAAGATCGAGTACGAGATTCTCGATGCGGAAAGCGGCCAGGTGCTGACCCGCGCGATGACCATCCAGGTCGCGGTGGACGCGGCCAGCAAGGAAATGCTGTACCAGTGCCCGCCGGTACTGTGGGAACGCCTGGGAGTGCCTGCGCCGTGACGATGCTTGCCCGTGTTTCGAGCGTGCTGCTGTGCGCGCTGCTGCTGGTGGCCGTACCGCGTGTACAGGCGGCCGACCCCGCCGTCGATGCGATCACCCAGGCGGTGGCGCGGCCCGACGTGCTGCGTGGCCAGTTCAGCCAGGAAAAACAGGTCAGCGGCTTCAAGAACCCACTGCGCTCGCAGGGCCGGTTCGTGGTCGCGCGCCGGCACGGCGTGATCTGGACCACGCTCAAGCCCTTCCCTTCTGAAGTGGTGGTCACTGCCGACCGCATCCTCAGCCGCCAGCGCGATGGCAGCACCCGCGTCGAGCTCGACGCGCGGCAGCAGCCGGCGATGCGCTCGGTCAACGCGATCATGTTCGCGCTGATGAGCGGCGACGTGCAGGCGCTGTCCAGCCAGTTCAATGTTGCTGCCAGCCGCGAAGGGCAGGGCTGGCGCCTGCGCCTGACACCGAAGTCGGCAATGCTGGCCAAGGCCTTCGAATCGCTGACCTTGCAGGGTGACCGCTATGTGCGCCAGGTGGAGATCGTCGAGGCCAACAAGGACCGCACGCAGATCCAGTTCAGCGCGTTGAGCGAGGCCCCGGCCACGTTGAACCCCGATGAGGCACGCCGCTTTGAGTGACGCCGTGGCGTTGAACGCGCCGGACCGGTTGCGGCGCTGGTGGCACTGGCTGGGCATCGCCTGGCTGGTGCTGCTGCTGGCGCTGGGCGCGCAGCAGTGGCACCTGTGGAGCCAGCAGTCGCGGATCGACACCGACATCCTCGCGCTGCTGCCGCAGGATGCGCATGACCGCCTGTTGAGCGATGTCACCCGGCGCATCGCCGATGGCAGTTCGCGGCAGGTGGTGGTGCTGCTCGGCAGCCAGGATGGCACCGCCGCCAAGCGCGCGCAGGCGGCGTTCGCCGCGGCGATGGCTGCCGATGCCGACAGCGCGTTGCTGGTGCCCAGCGGGTCCATCGAGGGCTGGTTCGATGAGGCGCGCGCGTTCTACGCGCCGTACCGCGATCGCCTGCTGACTCCCAGCCAGCGCAACCAGCTGCAGAACAGCGAAACCGGGGCACTGGCCGAGCAGGCACTGGCTGCGCTGTACGGCCCGATGGGCGCGCCGCGCCTGACCGACTGGCGGCAGGACCCGCTGTCGCTGTGGCCGCAGTGGTGGCAGCAGCAGGCGCAGGGGTCGGGCCTGCGCCTGGGCGATGACGGCCTGCTCGAGGCCGAGGGCAAGCATTGGGCGGCGCTGCAGTTCGATACGCCGGGTTCGGCGTTCCAGCTTGATGGCGAGCGCCATCTTGATGGCCTGCTGGAACGTGCCGGGAAGGCGGCCAAGGCGGTCGCGCCGGAGCTGGAAATCCTGCATGCCGGCGTGCCGTTGCACGCCGAAGCCGCTGCCGTACAGGCCAACCGGGAGATCAACACCATCGGCTGGGGCTCGCTGGCCGCGGTGCTGCTGCTGGTGTGGCTGGCGTTCCGTTCGCTGCGCCCGATCCTGCTGGTGGCCGCCTCGCTGCTGATCGGCTGCGGCGTGGCGCTGGCGGTCACCGTGCTGGTGTTCGGCAAGGTGCACGTGCTGACCCTGGTGTTCGGCGCGTCGCTGGTGGGCGTGGCCGAGGACTACGGCATCCACTGGTTCGCCTCGCGCCAGGCCGAGCCGGCCGATCGCCGCTGGAAACTGCTGCGGCACCTGTTGCCGGGCCTGTGGCTGGCCCTGCTGACCAGCGCGCTGGCCTATCTGGCGCTGGGCCTGGCGCCGTTCCCGGGCCTGCGCCAGATGGCGCTGTTCTCGGTGGTCGGCCTGGCCGCCGCCTTTCTCACGGTGATCTTCTGGTTCCCGTGGCTGGATGGTGGCGAGATCCGCCAGACCCGTTTCTCGCAGTGGCTGGGCAATACGCTTGAGCGATTCCCGCGCCTGCACGGCCGCCGCCCGGTGGCGATCTTCGTGGTGGCCGCGCTGGCGCTGTCAGCGGTAGGCATCGCGCGCCTGCACAGCAACGACGACCTGCGCAGCCTGCAGTCGTCGCCGCCGGCGCTGATGGCCCAGCAGATTCGCCTGAGCCAGCTGCTGGGAATGCCCAGCCCGGCGCAGTTCTACCTGGTGCAGGGCACCGATGCGGCGCAGCTGCTGCAGCGCGAAGAGGCATTGACCGAACGCCTGCGTGCACTGGCCGATGACAAGCGCATCGGCGGCTACCGCGCCATCAGTGACTGGTTGCCGTCGCCGGCACGCCAGCAGGCCGATGCCGCGCTGACCGCGAAGGTGGAACCTGGGGTGCTGTCGGCCGTGTCCGAGGCCGTGGGCGAGCCGCTGCAGCGACCGCAGTTCGCGGATGCGCCGCTTACCGCCGAAGCCTTCCTGGCCTCGCCGGCCTCGCAGCCGTTCCGCCACCTGTGGGTGGGTGAGGTCGGTGGGCAGATGATCAGTGTGGTGATGGTTGATGACCTGTCGCGCGCCGATGCCTTGGCCACGCTGGAAGGTGCCGCCGAAGGCCTGCCCGGCGTGCGCTGGGTAGACCGCACCTCTGATTTCTCCAAGCTGCTGGGCCACTACCGCAAGCTGATGGGCGGGCTGCTGCTGGTCGGCATCGCACTGGTGTTCGGTGCGCTGTGGCTGCGCTACCGCCGCCAGGCCTGGCGCGTGTTTGCCCCGACCCTGATTGCCGGCGCGCTGACCCTTGGGCTGCTGGGCCTGTTCGGCCAGCCGCTGCAGCTGTTCAACGTACTGGCGCTGATGCTGCTGCTGGGCATGGGCATCGACTACGGCATCTTCCTGATCGAGCACCGTGGCGATGCCAGCGCATGGCTGGCGGTGTGCGTGGGTGCGGCCAGCACCTGGCTGTCGTTCGGCCTGCTGGGCCTGTCGCAGACCCCGGCGCTGCGCGCGTTCGGCCTGACCCTGCTGTTCGGCATCGGCCTGGTCTGGCTGATCTCGCCGCTGTTCCGGCCGCCGCCGCACGATCTGCCGCCAGCCTGAGCCCACCTTCCGCTTTTCTTCTTTCCCTCTGATCGAGCAACAAGGACGCCCCGATGAGTACTGCTTTGGATGCTGTCGAACGCACTGAAATCCTGATCATCGGCGCGGGCCCGGCCGGCTCCGTCGCCGCGGCGATGCTGCGCCAGCAGGGCCGGCAGGTGCTGATGCTGGAGCGCCAGCAGTTCCCGCGCTTCTCCATCGGCGAAAGCCTGCTGCCGCAGAGCATGGAGTACATCGAAGCGGCCGGGCTGCTGCAGGACGTGGTCGAGGCCGGTTTCCAGTACAAGAACGGCGCGGCCTTCGTGCACGGTGAAGCACGTACCGCCTTCGACTTCCGGAACAAGTTCTCGCCGGGCTGGGGCACCACCTACCAGGTGCAGCGCGCCGACTTCGACAACGTGCTGGCACGCGGCGCCGAGCGCATGGGAACCACGCTGCGTTTCGGTGATGAAGTGCTGTCGGTCGAACCCGGTGAACAGCCGGCGGTGAACGTGCGCCGCCCGGATGGCAGCGAATACCGCATCGAAGCCGACTTCATCCTCGATGCCTCCGGCTTCGCACGCCTGCTGCCGCGCCTGCTGCAGCTGGAATCACCCTCCAACTTCCCGGTGCGCGGCGCGATCTTCTGCCACGTGCGCGACAACATCCCGGCCGAAGCGGACTTCGACCGCAACAAGATCCTGATCACCACCCACCCCGAGCACATCGACGTCTGGTACTGGACGATTCCGTTCTCCAACGGCTGCTGCTCGCTGGGCGTGGTCGCCGAGCCGTCGTTCTTCGAGCGCTACGAAGGCGACGACCTGCAGAAGCTGCAGGCCATCGTCGGCGAGGACCCCAACCTGACCGGGCTGCTGGCCAATGCCGAATGGGCGGTGCTGCCGGTGCGCCGCATCACCGGCTACTCGGCCAATGTCAGCTCGCTGTGGGGCCCGGGCTATGCGCTGCTGGGCAACGCCGGCGAGTTCCTCGACCCGGTGTTCTCGTCCGGCGTGACCATTGCCTTCAAGTCCGCGCAGCTGGCCAGCGAGTGCCTCAAGCGCCGCTATGCCGGTGAAACCGTGGACTGGGAGGCGGAGTTCTCCAGGCCGCTGCGTGCAGGCGTGAAGACCTTCCGCCGCTTCGTGGAAAGCTGGTACCAGGGCGGCTTCCAGAAGATCATCTACCACCCGCAGCAGCAGCCGGAAGTACGCAACATGATCAGTTCCATCCTGGCCGGATACGCCTGGGACACCAACAACCCGTATGTGGCCGACGAGAGTGGCCGCCGCATGCGCGTGCTGGAGGAACTGTGCAGCGCCTGATCTTCCGTACTGCGGCCCTGCTGCAGTGCCTGCTGCTGGCCGCCTGTGCCGGGCGCATGCCCAAGCCACAGGTGGAGCTGCCGCCGCTGCGCCTGTCGCCGACCAGCCTGCCGGCGCCGCTGGCGCTGCAGCAGCAGCTGCACTTCCGCTTCGGCAGCCACGAGCGCGACCTCGATGCGCTGCTGGAAGCCGACACCCAGCAGGTACAGCTGGCGGTGCAGGCGATGGGCCAGACCGGCGTGCGCCTGCAATGGGACGGCCGACAGCTGACCCAGCAGCGTGCGCCGTGGTTGCCGCCGCAGGTGCGTGCCGAGCGTGTGCTCGATGACCTGCAGTTCGCGCTGTGGCCGACCGCCGCCATCGCTGCCGCGCTACCGGCCGGCTGGCAGGTCAGCGACGACGGCCAGCAGCGCAGCCTGTCGCGCGATGGCGTGGTGTGGCTGCAGCTGCAACGGCTGGACGATGGCAGCGTGCAGCTGGAGAACCGCGCCGAAGGCTATGCACTGCGCATCGAATCGATCGACATGGCCGGGCAGGACCGATGAGTGCACCGATCTACCTGAACGACCTGGGCGTGGTCTGCGCGCTCGGCGAGGGCCGCGCCGCGGTGGCGTCGGCGATGTTCGCCGACGTGCCGGGCGGGCTCAGCGACAACGACCACCTGCTGCCGGGGCGCACCCTGGCGCTGGGCGAAGTGCGCACGCCGCTGCCGGCGCTGGAGGACCTGCCGGCCGCCCTGCGCGGGCGCAACAACGCGCTGCTGGAGGTGGCCCTGGTGCAGATCGCGCCGGCGGTAAGCGCCGCCGTCGCCCGCCACGGTGCCGAGCGCGTGGCGGTGGTGCTGGGCACCAGCACTTCGGGCATCGGTGAATCCGAGCAGGCCCTGCGCACATACGCCGAACAGGGCCAGTGGCCGCCGGGGTTCGACTACGCCCAGCAGGAAATGGGCACCGCCGCGCAGTTCGTGCGCCAGCGCAGTGGCGCGCAGGGGCCGGCCTGGACCCTGTCCACTGCCTGCTCGTCCAGCGCCAAGGCGCTGATGTCGGCCGCGCGCATGCTGCGCGCCGGCATCGTCGATGCGGTCATCGCCGGCGGTGCCGACTCGCTGTGCCGCTTCACCGTGGCTGGCTTCAGCGCGCTGGAATCGGTGTCGGCGTCGCGTTGCAACCCGTTCTCGCAGCACCGCGCCGGCATCAACATCGGCGAAGGCGCGGCACTGTTCCTGCTCACCCGCGAGCCGGGTCCGGTGTGCCTGGCCGGGTGGGGCGAATCGGCCGACGCCCACCACATGTCGGCGCCCGATCCGCAGGGCTTGGGCGCCATCGATGCCCTGCAGCAGGCGCTGCAGCGCGCCGGCTGGGCCACCGATGAAGTGGACTACGTGAACCTGCATGGCACCGCCACCGGGCACAACGATGCGATGGAAAGCCTTGCGGTTTCGCAGGTGCTGGGCAACGGCGTTCCGGCCAGTTCGACCAAGCCGCTGACCGGCCATACGCTGGGCGCGTCAGGCGCGATCGAAGCCGCACTGTGCTGGATCCTGCTGGCCGAGAATCCGCAGCAGCAGCTGCCGCCGCACTGGTGGGACGGCGTGGCCGATCCCGCGCTGCCGACGCTGACGCTGGTCGCACCCGCCACGTGCCTGGCACAGCCGCCGCGGCGGGTGCTGAGCAATTCGTTCGCCTTCGGCGGCAGCAATGCCGTGCTGGCGCTGGAGCGCCGATGAACATGCTGTATGCGATTGAAGAGGTGGTGCCGCACCGCCAGGACATGTGCCTGCTGGAGCGCATCACGCACTGGGACCAGGACGCCATCGAGGCCGAACTGGTGGTGCCCGAGGCCGGCCTGTTCGTGGAAAACCACGAAGTGCCGGCCTGGGTGGGCATCGAGTACATGGCGCAGGCCATCGCGGCCTGGGCCGGCTGCCGTGCGCGTGCGGCCGGCAAGCCGCCGCAGCTCGGTTTCCTGCTCGGCAGCCGCCGCTACAACAGCGCGCGCAGCAGCTTCCCCAGCGGCTCGCGACTGCGTGTACAGGCGCGCTGCGAGCTGTTGGGTGACAATGGATTGGGGATGTTCGCCTGCCGCATCCTGGCGGGCGAGGACGAATGGGCGACAGCCAACGTGTCGGTGTTCGAACCGTCCGATGCGATGGCCTATCTGGAGAGTGGACAGGCATGACAGGGAATCGAAGTGTGCTGGTGACCGGCGCCAGCCGGGGCATCGGCCGGGCCATTGCGCTGCGCATCGCGCGCGATGGCTTCGACGTGGTGGTGCATTGCCGCAGCCGCCTGGATGAGGCACAGGCCGTGATGGCCGAGATCCACGCATTGGGCCAGCAGGCCCGCGTGCTGATGTTCGACGTGGCCGATCGAGAGGCCGCACGCGCCGTGCTGGAGGCCGATGTCGAAGCGCACGGCGCGTATTACGGCGTGGTCTGCAATGCCGGCATCGCCCGCGACGGCGCCTTCCCGGCACTGTCGGCCGACGATTGGGACCAGGTCATCCACACCAACCTGGATGGCTTCTACAACGTATTGCATCCGCTGATCATGCCGATGGTGCGGCGGCGCAAACCGGGCCGCATCGTCACCCTGTCGTCGGTGTCCGGCCTGGCCGGCAACCGCGGGCAGGTCAACTACAGTGCCGCCAAGGCCGGCATCATCGGCGCCACCAAGGCCCTGGCGCTGGAACTGGCCAGCCGCCAGATCACCGTCAACTGCGTGGCCCCGGGCCTGATCGAGACCGAAATGCTCAACGACGAAGTGGTTGAACACGCGCTCAAGCTGATTCCGGCCGGCCGTGTCGGCCGTCCCGACGAAGTGGCGGCCACGGTGGCGTTCCTGCTGTCCGAGCCGGCCGGCTACATCACCCGCCAGGTGATCTCGGTGAACGGAGGCATGCTCTGATGGCCGCCGATCGTCGCGTAGTGGTGACCGGCGCGTCCGCGATCAGTCCGCTCGGCCATGACTGGCCGACCATCGAAGCGCACCTGCGCAGCTGCCGCAACGCGGTGCGCACGATGCCCGAATGGGATGTCTACGCCGGCCTGAACACCAAGCTGGCCGCGCCGGCGCAGGACTTCGAGCTGCCGCCGAACTACAACCGCAAGACCACCCGCTCGATGGGCAAGGTGGCGATCATGTCGGTGCGCGCCACCGAAGTGGCGCTGCGCGAGGCCGGCCTGCACGAGCACCCGGTGCTGCGCAGCGGCCGCACCGGCGTGGCCTACGGTTCCTCGTCGGGCAGCCACGAAGCCACCGGTGAGTTCGGGCGCATGCTCAACGAGTTCACCACCGATGGCATCAGCGCCACCACCTACCTGAAGATGATGAGCCACACCGCGCCGGTCAACATCGGCGTGTTCTTCGGCCTGTCCGGGCGCGTCTACACCACCTCCAGCGCCTGCACCTCGGGCAGCCAGGGCGTGGGCGCGGCCTATGAAGCGATCCGCAGCGGCAAGCAGACGGTGATGGTCGCCGGCGGTGCCGAGCAGCTCGACGCCACCGCTGCGGCGGTGTTCGACACCCTGTTCGCCACCAGCGTGCGCAACGACGCGCCGCAGACCACGCCGCGCCCGTTCGATGCCGGCCGTGATGGCCTGGTGCTGGGCGAGGGTGCCTGCACGCTGATCCTGGAAGACCTGGAGCACGCGCAGGCACGCGGCGCCACCATCCTTGCCGAGGTGGTCGGGTATGGCACCAACAGCGATGGCCAGCACGTCACCCAGCCCAGCGCCGACACCATGGCCACCGCCATGCGCCTGGCGCTGGAAGATGCAGGCCTGGAGCCGGCGCAGATCGACTACGTCAATGCCCACGGCACCGCCACCGATCACGGCGACATCGCCGAGACCCAGGCCACCGCGCAGGTGTTCGGAAGCCGCGTGCCGATCAGCTCGCTGAAGAGCTACGTCGGCCACATGCTCGGTGCCTGTGGTGCGTTCGAGGCCTGGCTGAGCATCGAAATGATGCGCGCCGGCTGGTTCGCGCCGACCCTGAACCTGGCCGAGGTCGATCCGCGCTGCGGCCAGCTCGACTTCATCACCGGGCAGGGCCGCGAACTGCAGGCCGAGTACGTGATGAGCAACAACTTCGCCTTCGGCGGCATCAATACCTCGCTGGTGTTCCGCCGCTGGAGCGAATGATCCGCCGTCCCATCCCGCCTTTTTCCGCAACCCACCCGCACCCTCGACAAGGAGATGTTCCGATGCGCCGCACCCTGATGATCGCCACGGCCACCGCACTGCTGGCCCTGACCTCCACCGCTTCCGCCCGCGATACCCGCCTCGAGCAGTCCCTGCAGGAGCTGGTCAGCTCGCAGGCCGCCAGGGACGCCGGCATTGACGGCAGCGTGCGCTTCTACCTGGCCGGCCAGCCGGTCGGCGTGCAGCAGCGCCTGGGCGAAGACGTGACCAACAAGAAGACCAATGCCGCCAACAAGAGCGACGCCGAAGCCTGCCGCTGGGTTGCGCTGTCGGCGCTGCGCGCGCTGCAGGATGGCGCCAGGTCGCGCGGTGCAAACGCGGTGGTCGACATCGTCAGCTACTACAAGAAGAACGAGTTCAAGAGCAGCACCAACTACGAGTGCTGGGCCGGTACCTTCGTCGCCGGCGTGGCGCTGAAGGGCACCTACGCCAAGGTCAAGTAAGCGACCGCAGGGCGGTGGCGTTGCCTGAACGCCGCCGCCACATTGCTGAACCCCGTCGGGGAAACGCCGTTGATCCCGCCGCCATCGTCGGCTGACGGCTTTCCCCGGTGTCGGCTTTCCGACACAATCATGGCTCTTCCCGGGTTATCGTCCCGCGGACATGCACGCCTACGTCTATAAAAGCCAACTCAAGCCTGACACCTACGTCTACGTTCCCCGACGCGATGATTTCAGCGCGCTGCCTGCGCCGCTGCTCACCTCGCTGGGTGCGCTCACTTTCGTCCTGGACGTGGCTCTGGATGCCCAGCGCCGCCTGGCCCAGGCCGACCCGGACAAGGTTCGCAGTGAAATGAGCGAGCGCGGGTTCTACCTGCAGGTGCCGCCGTCGGTGGCCAGCCTGATGCCGCGCCACTATGACTGACGCCTCCCGTCCGCGCGCCCTGTCGATCGCCTTCGCTGCCGGCGCCCTGCTGGCGCTGGGCGCTGCCGTGGGCGGCGTTGCCGGTGCCGTCCTTGCCGCATTGGCACAACCGGTGTTCGCGCTGGGCGTGTCGTGGTGGCGGCGCAGCCGCGCGCTGCTGCCGTTGAAGGTGGTTGCACGCCAGGACCTGCCGGCGCTGCTGGCGTTGTGGTCGGCGGCGCCGGTGTTGCTGGCGCTGCTGCTGGCCTGGCCGCTGGCCGCACTGCGTGACAGCGGCAGCCTTGCGGCGGTGCTGGGCCTGAGCGTGCTGGTCAGTGCCGGCCTGCTCGCGGCCTGGCGCACCTGGCCGTTGTGGAACGATGTCGAACGGCTTGATGGCAGCCTGGCCCACCATTGGCAGGCGCTGGCCGGTCGCGACCTGACCGCCTGGCGCGGTCTTGGCGTGGCCGCGCTGGTGATCGCGCTTGCCGCGCTGGTGGTGCTGCCCGCCTGGCCGGGCCTGCTGCCGGAAAGCGCACGCTGGCCCACCGCGCTGGCGGTGGTGCTGCTGTCACCGCTGCTGCATCTGCTGCTGCAGCGGGTCAAGCCGGCACCGCTGGTGGCGTTGCGCTCCAGCCCATTGGCGACGTCCAGCCACGAACACGAACCGATGTTCGCCGCCGCGGCCGAGACCGCGCCGCTGGAGGCGATGGCACCGCAGGAGCTGACCCCGGCACTGTATGAAGCCGCCCGCCATGGCCGCATCGACCGTGGCCTGCAGCTGCTGCAGGCCGGCGCCGATCCGTATGCGCTGCCCGACCCGAACTGGCGCGACCAGCGCAGCCTGGCAGTGCTGGCCGCGGTGTTGCCGGACCTGCGCCTGCTGCGCGAACTGATCGCCCGCGGCGTTGACGTGAACGCGCCGCACCGCGGCATGACGCCGTTGCTGGCCGCCACGCGTGACAGCTGGCATGGCCGCCCCGAAGCGGTGATGACCCTGCTCGCCAACGGTGCCGACTCGCGTGCTACCGACAGCGATGGCAATACGCCGCTGCACCATGCCGCGCGCAGTTCCGACCCGGGTGTGGCCGCGCTGCTGCGCGATGCCGCCGCCGAAGTCGACGCGCTGAACCGCGATGGCTGGTCGCCGCTGGCGGTGGCCTGCCAGGTTGGCAACTGGCGCCTGGCCCGCTTCCTGCTCGAACGCGGTGCACGCAGCGAACCGGCAGAGGGCACCCCGGTGCTGCTGGCCGCCGCTGCCACCGAAGACGACGATCCGGCTGGCGTGCAGCTGCTGCTCAAGCACAAGGCACGTGCCGACGCCCGCGACCGCCAGCGCCGCAGCGCGCTGCACGAGGCGGCGCTGGCCGGGCATGTGGAGATCATCGGCGTGCTGTTGGCCGCCGGTGCCAACCTGGAAGCGCGCGATGCACTGGGGCGCACGCCCTGGCTGGAAGCCGCCCGTGCCGGGCGTGCCGCGGTGGTCGAACACCTGCTGCCGCACAAGCCGGACCTGGTTGCCGTTGACGGCGAAGGCCGCAACGCGGTGCAGCTGGCGGTGATGGCCGAGGATGTCTCGCCGTTGCTGATCAAGCGCCTGGTGGAGCTGGGCATCGCCGCCGACGCGACCGATCCGGTCGGTCGCCGCGCGGTGGACTACGCTGCCGAAGCCGGCCGCTGGGCGATCGTCGCGCTGCTGGATCCCTCCTATCCGTTGCCGGCCGCGGTCAGTGACGGCCTGGCCGAGCGTGGCGAAGCCGCCGGTGCCAGTGGCCTGCTGCCGGACCGCCCGCCGCTGACCCTGCTGCGCGAAGCGCTGGGCTTCGGCAACACCGAAGGCATGGCCGCGCTGGCCAAGCTGTGCCAGCCGGAAGAACTGGGTGGCCTGCTGCTCGATCCGGAACTGGCGCTGGAGCCGCGCGCGGTTGATTGGCTGCTGGGCCACGGCGCCGATCCCTACGTGCGCGACGCCTGTTCCGATACGCCGATGTTCGCCCTGCTGTCGCGCGGCATCGATGCGGTGCCGGCGCTGCAGGTGATGTTGCAGCGTGGCCTGTCGCCGGCCGGCCGTGGCGGCCTGGCGCGCTTCCTTGCCGCCTGCGCCCAGCACGACCAGGCGGCGCGCGGCCTGGAACAGCTGGCGCTGGAACTGCTGGAGCGTGGCGCCGATCCGTTCGCAGCTTCGCCGGCCGGTGATCCGCCGCTTTCGCTGGCGGTGCGCCTGGGCTGGCTGCGCCTGCAGCAGGCCCTGCTGAAGGCGGGCGTGGATCGCGAAGCGCGCGACAGCCACGGCATGACCGCATTGCATCTGGCCACTGCGCTGGCCCGCGAAGGTGCGCTGAAGCTGCTGGTGCAGCACGGCGCCTCGCCGGAAGCCCGCGCCGCCGATGGCCAGACGCCGCTGGGCGTGGCGCTGTCGATTGGCCGCCGCGATCTGGCCGACTGGCTGGACTGGCGGGTGTGGCCGTTGCCGCGCCGCACCCTGCGCGAGGCCGATCTGCCGGCCGCCGCAATGGCCGGTGACGTCGATGCGGTGCGCCGCCTGATCGATCTGGGCTTTGCCGTTGATGCGGTCGATGCACAGGGCTGCACCGCGCTGCTGCGCGCCGCCGGTGGCGGCCATCTGGCGGTGACCGACCTGCTGCTGGCGCGTGGCGCTGATCCGCAGCACGCGGCGGCCAGCGGTGCCACGCCGCTGTCGGCGGCGGTCAGCATGCGCCAGGTGGATATCGTCTCGGCCCTGCTCGACGCCGGCGCCAAGCTGGAACACCGCCTGCCGGGCGGAGTGACCGTGTTGATGCTGGCCTCTGCGCTGGGCCTGCCGGACATCGTCGCGCGCCTGCTCACTGCCGGTGCCGACGTGCACGCAGGTGACGCGCAGCAGCTGGGCCCGCTGCACTGTGCCGCGCTGTACGGCTTCAGTGCCCGCGACCGTTCGCGCCTGCTCGCGCTGCTCGACACCCTGCTGCTGGCCGGTGCAGAACCGGACCAGGCCGCGGCCGGTTCGGTCACGCCGCTGCTGCTGCTGCTGGGCGCCCGCGCCGAGCCCGGGACCGCCTGCGACGAGCAGGTGGTGATGGCCGCGGCGGAACGCCTGCTGGACGAAGACGTGAGCCTGGACGTGCGCGACCCGCGCGGCTTCGGTCCACTGCACCTGGCGGCGCTGCATGGCCTGCCGCTGCTGGTGCAGCGCCTGCTGCGCGCTGGCGCCGATCCGGAAGTGCGCGACAGCCTCAACCGCAGCCCGCGCGAGATCGCGGTGATGCGGGGCTTCATCGATGTGGCCGGCGAGTTCGAACCGCGCGTGCCGGGTGTCTCGTCGATGGCGCGGTTCCTGCGCGACAACGGCTGATCGGGACCCGGTAGACCCACGCCATGCGTGGATGATCGTGCCCGGAAGCCAAAGCATCCACGCATGGCGTGGATCTACTGCCGGAATCCGCAACCTCAATCTGTGGTGGGTGCCGGCCGCTGGCCGGCACGCCTACTTGTCGTCGCTTTCCGCGTCGGCCTCGAACAGGTGCATCAGGTCGTTGCGCGCATCGCGCGAGGTCTGGATCACCGCCGCCTCGTCGTCGTAGACCAGGTACTGGTCGCGCAGCAGCTGTTCGTCGTGCTCGCGGAAACGCTGCACGTGGCGCTCGGCCACGTTCGGCGCAATGCCCAGCGCGGTCAGCACGCGGCCGCTCATCTCCAGGCTGGTGCCGAACACCTCGCGGAACGGCTCGGCCGACATGTCCATCAACCGCCACGCATGCTGGCGGTTGCGCGCACGCGCCAGCACCGTCGCGTCCGGATACAGCCGGCGCACCATGCGCACCGCACGCAGGTTGGTTTCCGGGTCGTCCACGGTGATCACGAACACATCGATGTGCTCGCCGCCGGCCGCGCGCAGCATCTCCGGCCGGGTCGGGTCGCCGTAATACAGCTGGTTGCCGAAGCGGCGCAGGTCGGCCACGGTATCCGGGTTCGCCTCCAGCGCCACGAACGGTACCTTCTGCGCGGTCAGCAGGCGCGCGATCACCTGGCCGAAGCGGCCCATGCCTGCGATCAGTACCTTCGGCCGGTTGTCCGGTGCCACCTTGTCGGCGTCGGCCGGCTCGCGCGGCGCGGCTTTCTCCTGGCCGAGCAGTTTCAACAGCGCAATCATCAACAGCGGCGTGATCGCCATCGACAGGCCGACGATCGCCACCAGCCGGTCGTGGTTGGCGTTGCCCAGCAGGTGCGCGCGCTGCGCCTCGTTGAACACCACGAAGGCGAACTCGCCGCCCAGCCACAGCACGCTGCCCAGCAGCAGCGATTGCCGCGGGCTGAGCCGGGCGACGCGGCCAACCGCGTAGAGCAGGCTGAACTTGACCACCAGCAGGATGCCGACACCCGCGGCAATCAGCCAGGGCTCGGCGGCAATGCGGTCCAGGTCGATGCCCATGCCCACCGCGATGAAGAACAGGCCGAGCAGCAGGCCCTTGAATGGTTCGATCTGCGATTCCAGTTCGTGCCGGAACTCCGAGTCGGACAGCAGCACGCCGGCCAGGAAGGCACCGAGGCTGGGGCTGAGGCCGGCTTCCTGCATGAACCAGGCGGTGCCCAGCACCACCAGCAACGCGGTGGCGGTGAACACTTCCGGGCTGCGGGTGCGGGCAATGGTGCTGAACACCCGGCGCAGCACCGGCCGCCCGCACAGGATCACCACCGCCAGCGCACCCAGCGCGACGGCCGCATCTTCCCAGCGCAGGGTTTCATTCTTGACCCCGCCCAGCAGCGGAATGGCCGCCAGCAGCGGGATCGCGATCAGGTCCTGGAACAGCAGGATGGCAAAGCCCAAACGGCCGTGGTCGCTGTTGATCGCCTTGTGCTCGGACAGCAGCTGCAGGCCCACCGCCGTGGATGACAGCGCCAGCGCCACACCCACCACCAGTGCGCTCTTCCACTGGAAGTGGTCGAGCAGCAGCAGGCCGCCCAGCAACAGCCCTGACAGCGCCACCTGCGCCGCACCGGCACCGAACACCGAGCGCCGCATCACCTTCAGGCGTGCCGGCGACAGCTCCAGTCCGATCACGAACAGCAGCATCACCACGCCGATCTCGGCGGCGCCAAGGATGCGGTCGGCGTCCTGCACGAAGCCCAGCCCGTCCGGGCCCAGCACCACGCCGGCCGCCAGATAGCCCAGCACCGCGCCGAAGCCGAATTTCTTGAACACCGGCACGGCGATGACCGCCGCCAGCAGCAGCACCAGGGCCAGTTCCAGACCACCGCTATGCATGGGAATACCTGGTCATCGGGGGAGCCCGCTGTGCGTCCGTTCGGGTGGAGAAAGCGTGGCGAACACCACCGCGCCATTATGCGCGCCGGTCTGTGTACGCACGAGAACAACCTGCGGGGCAGGGTGCTGCCGTTGCGGGACCGGGTTGACCTGCATGGCCCACGGGTCCAGACTGCCCGCCGCTGGCGGCGCGTCCGCCAGTACACGCATCCCGGAGTCCCCAACCCATGTCCAGCGACAGTAGAAGTCGACCTCGTTCGACGCCAGCGATGGCCACCGCCTGACATCGGGACGGTTTGCCTGCGTTGGCGTTGCGCGAGGTCGCACCCCACAAGGCAAACCCGATGAACCAGAAGCAATTGCTGCGCCCGGTGGCCGATGCCGCCGCCCTGGCCGCGCCGCTGGCGAACTACAACACCGCCGACGCGGTGGAATTCCTCAACACGCTGGAACTGGTGCGCGCCGCGGAAACGCTGGCTGCGCTGCCGTTGCCGCGTGCGGTCAAGATGCTGGAAGCGCCGGAGCTGCACCGCAGCGGCGAGCTGGTGGCCGCATTGCCGCCGGCCCGCGCCGCCGCACTGCTCGGGCTGATGGCTGATGACCGGGCCACCGACATCGTCCACGAGCTGGACGAAGAAGAACGCGCACGGCTGATCCCGCTGCTCGGTACCGATGCCCGCCAGACCATCCAGAAGCTGCTCAGCTATCCGCCGAACACCGCCGGTGCGCTGATGACCACCGAGTACGTGGCCGTGCCCGCCAGCTGGACCGTTGCGCAGACCCTGCAGCACATCCGCCAGGTCGAGCGCACCCGCGAGACGGTGTACGCGATCTACGTGCTGGACCCGGCCACCCAGCAGCTGCAGCAGGTGGTGACCATGCGCCGGTTGATCACCGGCCTGCCGGAGGAGTCGATCCTGGACGTGGCCCAGGTCAATCCGCCGGTCACGGTGGACGCGCTGTTGGACCAGGAAGAAGTGGCACGGCTGATCCGTCGCCACGACCTGCTGGCGATCCCGGTGGTCGATGCGCAGCAGCAGATGCTTGGCATCGTCACCGTCGATGACGTACTGGATGCGCTGATCGAGGAATCCACCGAGGACGCGCACAAGTTCGGCGGCATGGAAGCGCTGGACAAGCCGTACATGCAGATCGGCTTCTTCGAGATGCTGCGCAAGCGCGCCGGCTGGTTGAGCGTGCTGTTCCTGGGCGAGATGCTGACCGCCAGCGCGATGCAGCACTACGAGGACGAACTGGCGCGCGCGGTGGTGCTGACCCTGTTCATTCCGCTGATCATGAGTTCCGGCGGCAACTCCGGCTCGCAGGCCACCTCGCTGCTGATCCGCAGCCTGGCGCTGCGCGAACTGCGCCTGCGCGACTGGTGGAAGGTGGCCATCCGCGAGATCCCCACCGGCATGGTGCTGGGCGCCATCCTCGGCTGCTTGGCGATCGTGCGCATCGTGATCTGGCAGCTCGGCGGCCTGCATGATTATGGCGAGCACTGGATCCTGCTGGCGATCACCATCGGCGCGGCGCTGGTCGGCATCGTCACCTTCGGCTCGCTGTCCGGTTCGATGCTGCCGTTCATCCTCAAGCGCCTCGGCTTCGACCCGGCCAGTGCCTCGGCCCCGTTCGTGGCTACCCTGGTGGACGTGACCGGCCTGGTGATCTATTTCAGTATCGCCGCGATGATCCTGCACGGCACCCTGCTGTAACTGCTCTGGTAGGTGCCCACCTTGGTGGGCACGCGCCACGGTCACGCGGGGGTCAGATCCCTTTCCTGAGGAAAGGGATCTGACCCCATCGCCCTGGAATTTGGTTACCGTAGGCGCATGAGTACCTACCACCTGCAGTCCGTGTTCCGTCCGCAGTCGGTCGCGGTGATCGGCGGCAGCCCGCGCGAGCGCTCGGCTGGCCGCGCGGTGATGCGCAACCTGCGCGGCACCGGCTTCCCCGGCAAGGTGGCGTGGATCAACCCGCGGCATGCCGAGATCGATGGCATCCGCACGGTCAAGCGGCTGAAGGACGTGGACTGGGTGCCGGACCTGGTGGTGATCACCGCACCGGCGGCGATCGTGCCGCAGGTGGTGCGCACCGCCGCCGAACGCGGCGTGCAGGCGGCGATCATCCTCACCGCGCATCTGGGTGAAGGCCCGGGCTCGCTGTCGGCGCAGGTGGAAGCGGTGGCACGCAAGCATGGCCTGCGCATCCTCGGCCCGCATTGCCTGGGCGTGATCGCGCCGCACGCGCGGCTCAATGCCAGCATCGCCGCGCATTTCCCGCAGGCCGGCGATCTCGCATTGATCTCCGAATCTTCCGCCATTGCCGCGGCGCTGGTGGAGTGGGGCGTGGCCCGTTCGGTGGGTTTCTCCGCCGTGGTGTCGCTGGGCGACACGATGGACGTCGACTTCGGCGACCTGCTCGACTACTTCGCCACCGACTACCGCACCCGCGCCATCCTGCTCTATGTCGAGCAGATCAAGGATGCGCGCAAGTTCATGTCGGCCGCACGTGCCGCCGCGCGTGCCAAGCCGGTGGTGGTGGTGAAATCCGGTCGCGCCGAACGCGTGCAGCCGGGCAGTCGTGATACCCATGTACAGGCACTGGCCCGCGCCGACGACGTGTACGGCGCCGCGTTCAACCGTGCCGGCCTGCTGCGCGTGGGCGCGCTGGACGAACTGTTCACCGCCGCCGAATCGCTGGGGCGGTTGGGGACGTTCCCCGGTCGTCGCCTGGCGATTCTCAGCAATGGTGGCGGTGTCGGCCGCCTTGCCGTGGACCAGCTGGTCGCATTGCGTGGGACGCTGGCCAACCTGTCCGACAGCACGGTCGAAAAGCTCGACGCCGTGCTGCCGCAGGGCTGGTCGCGCAGCAATCCGGTCGACATCGTGGTCGACGCCGATGGTGAGCGCTATGCCGCCGCCATCGATGCGCTGCTGGCCGACAACGAGAATGATGCGGTGATGGTGGTCAACGTGCCGACCGCATTCACTTCATCCGCAGACGCCGCACAGGCACTTACCCGCACGCTCGGCCTGCGCCCACGCCATCACCGCGACAAGCCGGTATTCGCGGTGTGGCTGGGCAACGACGACCAGGCCACCGCCACGCTCAACGCGGCACGGGTGCCGACCTATCCGACCGAGGCCGAAGCCGTGCGTGGCTTCCAGCATCTGGTGCGCTACCGCGAGGCGCAGAACGCGCTGATGGAAACACCTCCCAGCCTGCCGCAGGACTTCAGTGTCGACGCGGTGGCCGCACGCGCGCTGGTCGATGCGGCATTGGCCAACGGCCAGCAGTGGCTGGATCCGTTGGCTACCCACGAATTGCTCAAGGCCTACGGCATTCCCTCCGCGCCGGTGATGCACGCGCGCGATGCGCACGAGGCGATGGACCTGGCACAGCCGCTGCTGGAGCGTGGTGCCAGCGTGGCGCTGAAGATTCTGTCGCCGGACATTCCGCACAAGTCGGAAGTCGATGGCGTGCGCCTGAACCTTGCGACGCTTCCGGCAGTGCAGAGCGCGGCCAACGCGATCCTCTCGCGTGCGCGGCAGCTGCGACCAGACGCGCGCATCGATGGCCTGCTGGTGCAGCCGACCATTGTTCGCCCGAAGGCGCGTGAACTGATTGTCGGCATTGCCGATGACGCAACGTTCGGCCCGGTGATCGTGGTCGGTCGTGGCGGTACTGCAGTAGAAGTAATCAACGACAAGGCGCTGGCGTTGCCGCCACTCGATCTGCGCCTGGCCCATGAACTGATCGGACAGACCCGGGCCTCGCGCATCCTCAAGGCCTACGGCGATGTACCGGCTGCCGACGAGCGCGCGCTGGCCCTTGCACTGGTTAAGCTGGCACAGCTGGCCGCCGACATTCCCGAAGTGCGCACGCTGGACATCAATCCGCTGCTGGTCGACAGCAAGGGCATTCTTGCCCTCGACGCACGCGTGGCGGTGGCACCGTCGCGCATCCTGCACAAGGGACGTGGCCATCCGCGCTTCTCGGTATTCCCGTATCCGAAGGAGTGGGAGCGCACCATCGAACTGTCCGATGGCGGCCGTGCGTTCGTGCGGCCGGTGCGGCCGGAAGACGATGCACTGTTCCGTGCGTTCTTCGCCCGGGTCAGCGACGAAGACCTGCGCCTGCGCTTCTTCCAGTCGGTGAAGCACTTCAGCCACGAATTCATCGCGCGCCTGACCCAGCTGGACTATGCGCGCTCGATCGCACTGGTGGCGATCGAACCGCGCAGTGGCGAAATGCTCGGCGCGGTACGCCTGCACGCCGATGCCGATTACCACCGCGGCGAGTACGGCATCCTGATCCGCTCGGACCTGAAGGGCCACGGCATCGGCTGGCGGCTGATGGCGATCATGATCGAGTACGCCAAGTGGCTGGGCCTGGATGTGGTCGAGGGCCAGGTGCTGCGCGAGAACAGCACCATGCTGGCGATGTGCCAGAGCCTGGGCTTCAAGACCAGGCTCGACCCGGACGACCCGACGGTGATGATGGTGACCCTGCCGGTGCAGCAGGTCGAAGTGCCTGAGACCCCTCTGTAGAGCCGAGCCCACGCTCGGCTGTCTTGCGCCTGAGCCGAGCATGGGCTCGGCTCTACAGCATCAACGCACCGGCTCCACCACCACGGCCGTGCCGTAGCACAGCACCTCGGTCAGCCCGGTCATCACATCGGTGGCGTCGTAGCGCATGCCGATGATCGCGTTGGCGCCCAACTGTCGCGCGTGCTTGACCATGTCGCGGTAGGTTTCCTCGCGCGCCTGTTCGCACAGTTCGGTGTAGATGGTGATGTTGCCGCCGAACAGGGTCTGGATGCCACCGAGGAAATTGCCGACGATCGAGCGCGAGCGCACGGTGATGCCGCGTACCACGCCGAGGTTGCGCACGACCCGGTGGCCGGGAAGCTCGAAGGCGGTGGTGACCAGTGAATCGTCGAAACGTGCCAGTGAGGTCGTCGGGTTGCCGCTGTTGTAGGGGTCTGCCATGGTCGCATCCTTGTCGCTGCCTTATGTAGAGTCGAGCCATGCTCGACTGGCCGTGCAGCAGTCGAGCATGGCTCGACTCTACAGCGCAATCGCCCGTTGCGGCATGGTTCTGTCACCGCACCAGCGCGACAATACCCGCATGACCGAACGTATTCCCCTGTTGCTGCTGCCCGGCCTGCTCAACGACGCCGAGCTGTGGCGCGCACAGCTGGCCGACCTGGCCGACATCGCCGATTGCACCGTAGGTGACCAGACCCGTGGCGAGACCCTGCAGGCAGTGGCCGAGGATGTGCTGGCACAGGCACCGGAGCGCTTCGCCCTGGCCGGTTTCTCGCTGGGTGGCTTCGTCGCCCAGCAGATCCTGCGCATCGCCCCGGAGCGCGTACTGCAGCTGGCGCTGGTTGATACCTCGATCCACGCCGACTCACCGGAGCGCGCCGAGCAGCGCCGCAGCCAGCGCGCCAGCGTACGCCTGCCGGGCAGGTTCCATGGCTTCGGCGATACGCTGATGCGCAGCTACATCGATGCCTCGCGGCTGGACGATTACGTGCTGGTGCAGCGCGTGCGCGACATGACCGCCCGCCTGGGTTCGGAGGTGTTCCTGCGCCAGAGCGCACTGGAACGCCGCGACGGCCATGACGTGCTGGCCGGCTACCGTGATCCGCTGTTGATCATCTGTGGTGCCAATGATCGCATCACGCCGCTGGCAGTGAGCGAGGAAATGCATGCGTTGGTGCCGCATTCGCAGCTGGTGGTGGTGCCCGATTGCGGTCACCTGGCCCCGATGGAAAAGCCGGACGAGGTCAGTGCGGCGATGCGTGGGTGGCTGTCTGTGGATTGAAGGGGATCGGTGGCATCGGCGGTTCGTTCCACCCCAGCCTGTTGTAGGCGTGGTAGCGAAGCACGCCGATACGTTCGTGCAACATCACCTCGGCCAGCAGCAGGTTGAAGGTCGAGGGGAGCCAGCCGGGCGTGGCGCGTAGTCGGTCGCTGGGCAGGCCTTCGGCAATCACGCCGAAATGCTGGAAATAAAGCAGGCTTCGCCTGAGGTGAAGACCCGAGGTCACGATCACCACGCGCGATGGATCGTGGCGGAGCATCGCGCTGCTGTTCCGGGCGTTCTCCCAGGTGTTGGCGCTGGCGTCCTCCTGCTCGATGCGATCCCTCGGCACACCCAGACGGGCCAGCTCGCGCGCGTAGACGTAGGCCTCGCTGGTCTTACGGTTTCTTGAGGCACCTCCGCTCACGATCACCCTGCAGATCTCGTACTTCCGCTGGCAGAGCAGATAGCGCTGCGCCGTCACCAGCAATCGGCTGTACCCCGCCAGTCCCGGGCTGGAGCCCTCGGGATGGTGCTCGATGCCACCGCCCAGCAGCACGATCGTTGTCTTCGGCCGATCTGCAGGTGTCGTGAACGCAGGGCTGGCCTGGGCCCGGTCGAGCATCCATTGCGTGATCGGGCCCGTTGCACTGGACAAGGCCATGAAGGGCAGCACCGACAGGAGCGCCGCGGTGCGGAATCGGCGTGAGGCGATCAGTGCAGCACATGCCAGCAGAAGAAGAAGGATGAACACCAGCACAGTGCACCTCAGGAAAGATTGAATGGATTCCGATGGCGCATGGCCGTCGTTGCATGGATGCTGGATGCCATGGATCTGAAACGACTGTCACCCTTCTTGAGAGTGAGCGTCATCCTTGCCGGAATATTGCTTGGAATAGCGCTGGGATACGTGCTTTCCAGGCATTTCCCCGGGTTGGCCGCGCTCATTCACGAGCGGATGCAGTAGTTCTTGCGGAGGATCGGTTGTCGCAAATGGCCTTGCACTAAGTCGTTTCTGGCCGCGAGCGATCGGCGGCAACAGGTCGAATGCGACACGGGGCGGAGGCAGATGCACACAACCGAACGGATGGATGAACCGGAAATACCAACGGCCGGGAGCGATGGCCCAGAGCTTGGACCGCATTCAATGCTGCGGATGATTGCAGCGATGTCGCCACGCGAGCTTCCGCGCTTTGTCTCTGCATTGGACGAAGCGATTTCGCGGTGGACGAGCGAGGCTGTGAGGGTGCCTTGCGGCGATCCGGATGCGGAACTGACGCGCCTGCATGCGCTCAAGAGCATCACCTCGGCGCTGGGCAGCCCGATGATCGCCAAAGCCTGCGATGACCTGGGTGAGTGCGTTCGATCGGGGGCGACGGTGGAGCACATACGTCGGCGCTCCCAAAGGGTGGCGGCCGCCGCGCAGCGTCTTCTGCAACGTTCCATCGTTCCTCACAGCTGAAGGAATCCAGCCATGTCCAATGCCCGCTCTGGCCTGCTCGAGCCTGGCCCCGACGCCCTGCTCCAGGCGGCCCGCTCACTGGAGATGAATCGACTCGCATTGTTGCTGTCCTGCCTGCAGGAGCCGAGGGCCAGTCTGTTCAGGGTGGTATTGCAGGCGCTGACGGTGTTGTGGTGCTGGCTCTGGATGGATGGATGGACCGCAACCCGTGCTGGCCAACGATGCGGCGAGGGTGTTGCCCGCGTCCATTGCGCTGCTTTTCGCTTCCGTGGCATGGGCGGCGTGGGTGAATCTGTACAAGGACCGCGGTGTGGCATGGCGCGACGCGGCGGGCCTGCTTCTGAGCCTGATGATGGTCACCGTGCAGGTCGATGCGGCCTTCATTCTTCTGATGACGCTCAATGCAACCTTGCCTTTCCTCGTGATCGCAGCGACAACGGTCTACGGGCGGAAGGCAATGGCTCCGGCCATCGCTGCGGCGACGCTGGGCCTGCTGTGGGCTGCGCCCGAGGGTTACTGGACCTCGCGGCCGGCGTACCTGGCGTACGCCTTGGCGCTGACTGTCCTGCTGCCTGCCGTCGTCGCCACCATGGTCGCTGCCATGCGCGATATCGCACTGCGTGCCGTCGCCTCGCGTGAGGCCCAGGGGCGGTTCGTGGGAACGATGAGCCACGAACTGAGAACTCCCCTGAACGCCATCATCAACGGCATCCAGTTGCTGGACATGGAGACCGCCACGGCGGCCCGGCGCGGCGCACTTGCGATGGTGGCCCGTCAGGCGAGAGCGCTGCGGCATCGCATTGACGATGTCCTTGATGTGGCGAGTATCGAGGGTGGAAAGCTGCGGCTTCGTCCCCAGCCCTGTTCGTTGGCGGCCACGCTCGATGCAATGCAGGAAAGCTGCGCAGCGGCCGCTGCAGAGAAGGGCGTGTTGCTGACGGTCGATGAGTGCGATCCTGCGGTGTGGATGCTGGCCGATGCGGGCCGCATCGAACAGGTGATCAGCAATCTCGTCTGCAACGGGATCAAGTTCAGCCCGATGGGTGGGGAAACCCGAGTGCGTGTTGATTGCACCCGAATCGATGAGCAATGGCAGGTGCGTGTCATCGTCTCCGATTCCGGCCGCGGCATTGACGAGAGCGATCAGGAATCGATCTTCTCGCCGTTTGTGCAGGTGAGCGAGGGGGATGCACGTTGCGAGCAGGGGGTTGGGCTTGGGCTCTACATCGTGCGGCTGATTTCCGATGCCATGGGCGCGACGATCGAGGTGGGTCGCAGTGCGTGGGGCGGTGCCTCGTTCACGTGGCGCTTCACTGCTCCCGCCATCATCGGCGAGGCATCGTCACCGTCGCTTGAGGAGGTTTTCAAGGCGCATTCGAGATCGGTGCGATCCCTGCATTGCCTGCTGTTCGAAGATGTGGAGACCAACCGGCAGGTGGTCGAGCGGTTGATGGAATGCGCGGGCCATCGGCTGAGTTGCCGGAACGACGGGCGCGATGCGCAGGCTGCGATGGCCTCGCTTGCGCCGGACGTGGTGCTGCTGGACCTTCATATGCCGGGTTGCAGCGGTTGGGACGTACTTGAAGCGATCGGCTCCAGAACGGAAGATCCGCCCATCCTGGTGATGAGTGCGGACACGCGTCTGCAGGTCATCGAGAGGGCGCGTTCAATGGGCGCTGCCGGCTTCCTGTGCAAACCGTTGGACGTGCACGAGGTGCTGCGGATGCTGCATGAGGTGGGGTCCCGGGGATCCATTCAGTAGAGCCGAGCCATGCTCGGCTCCAGGGATACGGCAGCCGAGCGTGGGCTCGGCTCTACAACAACAGGGCCTCAATCCCAGGCCGGCGCAATGCCTTCCGGATTGGCCAGGCGGTGCCCACGATCCAGCTTGGCGATCTGTGCCATGTCTTCGTCGGTCAGGCGGATAGCGGCCGCTTCCAGGTTGCTGGCCAGGTTCTCGCGCTTGGTCGAAGATGGAATGACCGAGTAACCCTGCTGCAGGGCCCAGGCCAGTGCGATCTGCGCGGGCGTCGCCTGGTGCCGGCCGGCAATGGCCTGGATCACCGGGTCCTTGATCACCTCGCCATAGGCCAGGCTCATGTAGGCGGTGATGTGGATGCCGTTGTCCTGCAGGAACTTCACCAGCAGGCGGTTCTGCAGGTACGGATGGATCTCGATCTGGTTGGTGGCGATCGCATCGGCGCCGAGGATCTCGATCGCCTTGCGGGTCTGGGCGATGGTGAAGTTGGAGATACCGATCGCCCTGGTCAGCCCCTGCGCCTTGGCTTCGGCCAGCGCCGGCAGGTACTCCTCCATCGGCACGTCGACCTTGTCGTTCGGCGAGGGCCAATGGATCAGCGCCAGGTCGACGCGGTCGGTGCGCAGCTTTTCGAGGCTGGTACGCAGGCTGGCCAGCAGCGCATCGTGCTTGAACTCGGAGATCCACACCTTGGTGGTGAGGTACAGATCATCACGCGGCACGCCGGACTCGGCGATGGCCTGGCCGACTTCGGCTTCGTTGCCATAGATCTGCGCGGTATCGACGGCGCGGTAGCCGACATCCAGTGCATTGCGCACCGAGTCGATCACGGTCTGGTCCTTCAGGCGGAAGGTACCAAGGCCAAAGGCGGGAACAGTCATTGAAAGCTCCAAGGGGGGAGGGAGTTGCTAGGGAAAGAGGGTAGGACAGGTGCCGTATGCATGCCGGCAACGCTGCATTGCATGGATCAGTGCGCGGCCACGGCGATGCCGTCGGCACGATCATCGATGCCATCACGACGGTCCAGGCGCCCGCTGAGCACGGTCAGCGCATAGGCGGCCAGTACCACCAGCGCGCCGAGCCACGGCGTGTGCATCAGGCCGACGTGCTCCACCACCAGGCCACCCAGCGAGGCACCCAGCGCGATGCCGATGTTGAAGGCGGCAATGTTCAGGCCCGAGGCCACGTCGGTGGCCTGCGGTGCATAGCGCTGCGCCTGCTTGACCACATAGACCTGCAGGCCGGGCACGTTGCCGAATGCCACCGCGCCCAGCGCCAGCACCGTCAGCAGCATCAGCCAGATGTTCCAGGCGGTGAAGGTGAGCACGAACAGTACGACCGCCAGCAGGGCGAAGATGCGCTTCAGCGCGGGCACCGGGCCCATGCGGTCGGCCATGCGGCCGCCCCACAGGTTGCCGATCGCCACCGACACGCCGTACACCAGCAACACCAGGCTGACCGCGTTGGCCGAGAAACCGGTGACGTCCTGCAGGATCGGCGCCAGGTAGGTGAAGGCCAGGAAGGTGCCGCCATAACCCAGCGTGGTCATCGCATAGACCAGCAGCAGGCGTGGCTGGGCCAGCACGGCCATCTGCTGGCGGAAGCTGGACGGCGCGCTCTGCGGCACGCTGCGCGGCACGAACAGCAGCGCGCCCAGCAGTGCGATCACGCCGAGCCCGGCCACGGCCAGGAAGGTGGCGCGCCAGCCCAGGTGCTGGCCGATGAAGGTGCCCAGCGGTACGCCGGTCACCAGTGCCACGGTCAGGCCGGTGAACATGATGGCGATGGCACTGGCCGCCTTCTCCTTCGGTACCACCGCAGTGGCGATGATCGAGCCGATCGAGAAGAACACGCCATGTGCCAGGCCGGTGAGGATGCGCGCGGCGATCAGCGAGGTGTAGCCCGGCGCCAGGAAGGCGATGACGTTGCCGAGCGTGAACAGCACCATCAGCGCCACCAGCAGGGTCTTGCGCGGCACGCGGCCGGTCAGCGCGGTCAGCACCGGCGCACCGATCGCCACGCCCAGCGCGTACAGCGAGACCAGCAGGCCGGCCGAGGGCAGGCTGACCTGCAGGTCGGCGGCGATGGTTGGAATCAGGCCGACGATGACGAACTCGGTGGTGCCGATGGCGAAGGCACCGAGGGTCAGGGCCAGCAGGGCGAGGGGAATGCCACGGATCATGGCAGGCTCCAGAGGGAAGGAAGGCGCGCAGTGTGCGCGTCGAACCTTTGCCTAAACACCCATCTTCACGCCAATCACTCTTGCCGCGTGGTCAATAATGGCGCCATGAAAACCACCCTCGATGAAATGCAGGCGTTCCTGGCGGTGATCGACAGCGGTTCGATCAGTGCCGCGGCCGAGCAGCTGGGGCAGACGCCCTCCGGCGTCAGCCGTGCGCTGGGGCGGCTGGAGGACAAGCTGGGTACCACCCTGCTGACCCGCACCACGCGCCGCCTGCACCTGACTGCCGAAGGCGAGGCCTACCTGCGCCATGCGCGGGCGATCATCGACGCGGTGGAATCAGCCGAGGAGCAGATGGCGGCGCGCCGCGAACGCCCGGCCGGACGCCTGCGCGTGGATGCGGCGATGCCGTTCGTGCTGCATGTGATCGCGCCGCTGGTCGCCGGCTATCGTGCGCGCTATCCGGAAGTACAGCTGGAGCTGAACAGCTCCGAGCGCTACATCGACCTGCTGGAACGGCGCACCGACCTGGCGATCCGGATTGGTCCGCTGGCCGATTCCACCCTGCATGCCCGACCGCTGGGCCGCTGCCAGCTGCGCCTGGTGGCGAGCCCGGCCTACCTGGCCGCACATGGCGAACCGGCCAGCGTGGCGGCGCTGGGCCAGCACACCCTGCTCAGCTTCAACGAGCCGGAATCGCTGAATCACTGGCCGCTGCCGGGCGATGCCGATGGCCTGCTGCGGGTGCGCCCGGACATCGCGGTGTCCAGCGGCGAGACGTTGCGCCGGCTGGCGGTGGAAGGGGTGGGCATCACCTGCCTGTCCGACTTCGTGACCGACCGCGACCGCGCCGCCGGCACCTTGGTGCCGGTGCTGGCGGCACAGACGCTGGACGTGTACCAGCCGATCCATGCGGTGTATTACCGCAACACCGCAGTATCGGCGCGGATCAGCTCGTTCCTGGATTACCTGGGTGAAGCGATGGCGCGGAGCGATTACCTGCGTTGAGGTGCGCCGAGCGCAGGCTCGGCTCTACAGAGCCCGGAACGATTGACGGCCCGGTGTAGAGCCGAGCCCACGCTCGGCTGCCTGCAAAGGATCAGGCTGCGCGCGCCAGCGCATCCTTCGCTGCGGCGGTGGTCGACAGATCAAACACATCCACCGCATCGATCAATCGGTTCGCCTGCTGTTCCAGGCTGCGTGCGGCGGCACTGGCTTCTTCCACCAGCGCCGCATTCTGCTGGGTGGTGCCATCCATCTGGATCACCGTTTGGCTGACCTGTTCGATGCCTGCGCTCTGTTCCTGCGAGGCCGCGGAAATCTCGGCCATGATGTCGGTCACGCGCTGCACCGACGCCACGATCTCGGCCATGGTGTCGCCGGCCTCGCGCACGCGCTGTGCGCCGAGGCCGACCTGTTCCACCGAGGCCTCGATCAGCGCCTTGATCTCCTTGGCGGCACCGGCCGAGCGCTGTGCCAGCGTGCGCACTTCGCTGGCCACCACGGCGAAGCCGCGACCCTGCTCACCGGCGCGTGCCGCTTCAACCGCCGCGTTCAGCGCCAGGATGTTGGTCTGGAACGCGATGCCATCGATCACGCTGATGATCTCGGCGATCCGCCTCGACGAGGTCTCGATCGCGCCCATCGTCGCCACCACCTGGCCGACCACGCTGCCGCCCTGCGAGGCGACCGTGTGCGCGCCGATGGCCAGCTGGTTGGCCTGGCGCGCATGCTCGGCGTTCTGGCGCACGGTGGAGGTCAGTTCCTCCATCGAGGCAGCGGTCTCTTCCAGATTGGCCGCCTGCTGCTCGGTACGGCGCGACAGGTCATTGTTGCCGGCGGCGATCTCTGCGGCGGCGGTGTGGATGTTGCCGGAGGCGTGCTTGATGTCGGTGACGATGGTCGCCAGCTGCGCGGCGGTGGTGTTGGCGTCACCGGCGATGCGCGCGAACACGCCCTGGAAATCACCGTGCATGCGTGCGCCGAGGCGGCCGTCGGCTATCGCGCGCAGCATGCTGGAAACCTCGCCCAGGTTCAGCTCGGTGGTCTGCATCAGACGGTTGAGGCCATCGACCATCGCGCGGAAATCATGCTCGAAGCGTGCGCTGTCGCCGCGCTGGCTGAAGTCACCGGCGGCAGCGGCTTCGGCCAGGCGGCGGATCTCGCCGTTGATCACGCCGAGATTAGCCTTGGCCGTATCCAGTGCGTTGGTGATCACGGCCTTCTCGCCGGGCAGGCGTTCCATGTCCTGGCTGAGGTCGCCGACGGCATAGCGGCCCATGATCGAGATCGCGCGCATCTTCACCTGGATATGTGCGTCGACCAGCGTGTTGCAGTCGGCCACCATGGTGCCGAAGGCGCCGGGGAACGCGCTGGCGTCCATGCGGTGGCTGATGGTGCCGGCCTCGTGTGCCTGTGCCATCGCAGTCTGCGCATCCAGCACGCCGCGCAGCGTGGACTGCACCGCCTGCATGGCTTGCGCGAGGCGTCCAATCTCGTCGCGGCTGCGCACCTGCACCACGTGCTGCAGGTCGCCGGCGGCCACCGCGCGGGCGGCGGCTTCCACCGCCAGCACCGGCTGCACCACCGCGCGTCGCAGCCACCAGGCCAGGCCCATCAGCAGCAGCACGGCGGCCAGCACGGTCAACGAGGCACACAGCAGCAGGGTCTGCCGCGCCTGCTGCGACCGTGCCGCCACGGCCGTCTCCGCCACCTGCGTGGCATGCGTGCTCAGTGCATCCAGTGCCGTAGCCACCGGGCGATCCTTGCCGCGCACGAGGTTGTCGCCGGCGGCGGGATCGTAGCCGGCCTCCGCAAACGCCTGCAGGGCGGCGTGGTAGTCCTTCTGCAGCTGTGTGTGCAGGCCGATGAAGGCCTGTGCCAGTTCACGCGTACGCGCGTCCGGACTGGCTGTGAGGCTCTTGGCCAGCTGCTCGACCAGGCGGCCCTCGCTGTCGAAGGCGTCCAGATGGCGCTGGCGCAGCGCGTCGTCGTGGCCGCGCAGCAGCACGTTCTTCCATTCCTGCACCTGGCCGCGGAACTCGCGCTGCAGGCGTTCGGCGTCGCGGCTGTGCGCGACTTCGGGCGGAACCTCGGTGGAAAGCTTCAACCAGGCGGAGGCCAGGCCCGCCAGAGCGCACAGCAGGACCACGGCAAGACCAACGGAAACCGCGCCGAGCAGCTTGGACTGCAGGCGCGGAGCACGGACAGACGCATTCATGGGGAGGGACTCTCGGGAAGGGGCGATTCGGTATCGACCGGTGCCACTTCTCTCTGAAGTGCGACTTGGATCACATTCCCGTTTCGTTTAGTGATGTGAAGGAGATATTTCATAGGACAAATGTGTCCATATGGAACGAAAGAAGACCCTCGACAGAGGATTTAAATGTAACTATCGTTGTTACATGAAATCCGCGAATCCCCTTTCCGACGCCCTGCACGTGATGGCGCATCTGGTCGGCCATGCCGCCCCGCGCACCTCCGAGCAGCTGGCGTCGTGCCTGCCGACCCATCCTCCGGTGGTGATCCGCCGCCTGCTGGCACAGCTGCACAAGGCCGGCCTGGTGCGCAGCACCCGTGGTCATGGCGGCGGCAGCCAGCTGGCCCGCGATGCCGCAGCGATCACCCTGCACGACATCTATCTGGCGGTGGGAGCGCCGCCGCTGGTGCAGGTCGGTACCCGCGACGCCAGCGGCGGCTGCCCGATCCAGCAGCTGGTCAACAGCGCCCTGCTGGAGGGCGCGCGCGAGGCACAACGGATGCTTGAACAGCGATTGCAAGCGACCACGCTGGACCAGCTCGGCGCCGACTTCGCCCGCCATCTCGCCCATCACCGTTCCCTGGAAGGTCCGCATGAATCCTGATGTGCTCATCGTCGGCGGCAGCTATGCCGGCATTGCCGCCGGCCTGATCCTGGCCCGTGCCCGTCGCCCGGTTACGGTCATCGATGCCGGTTCGCCGCGCAACCGTTTCGCCAGTCATTCGCACGGGGTGCTCGGGCTGGATGGCATCAGTGGCGCCGAGCTGCTGAAGACCGCGCGCCAGCAGCTGCTGGACTACCCCACGGTGCGTTGGGTGCATGCCGAAGCCGTGCAGGCCACCGCCAGCGCTGAAGGCGTGGAACTGCGTACCGCCGATGGCCAGGTCCTGGCCGCACGCAAGCTGCTGCTGGCCAGTGGCATCGCCGACCAGCTGCCGGACCTGCCGGGGCTGGCCGAGCGCTGGGGCAGTACCGTGCTGCATTGTCCCTACTGCCATGGCTACGAAGTGGGTGGTGGCGCCATCGGCCTGCTTGGTGGTCACCCGATGTCCGCCAGCAAGGCGCCGCTGTTCGCCGATTGGGGAAATGTCACCTTCTTCAGCCAAGGCCTGCCGATCACCGATGAGGAGCAGGCCGCCATGCAGCAGCGCGGCGTGCAGATCGAGACCGCGCCGGTGGTGGGCGTGCAGGGTGACCAGCCGACCTGGCTGGAAGTGGAGTTGGCCGATGGCCGCCGCATCGCCCAGCGTGCGCTGTTCGTACCGGCCACCCAGGCGATGGCCACGCCGCTGGTGCAGCAGCTCGGTTGCACCTTGGTCGAGAGCCCGCTGGGGGTGCTGATCGAGGTCGACATGATGAAGCAGACCTCGGTGCCGAACGTGTATGCCGCAGGCGATGCGACGACGGTCGGCAACATCACATTGGCCGCTGCCGAAGGCGTGCGTGCGGGCATTGGTGTGCACCATGCGCTGGTGGGCGAGGACAGCGTGCCGCGTTGATCGCTGCGCCGGTAGCTGCCGACCTTGCCCGGCGCCGTTCGATCCACGCATGGCGTGGATCTACCGCAATCGAGCGCGGTGGGTGCCGGCCCTGGCCGGCACCGTTCCATCATCCCTTCACGCACAGCACCTGCCGCAGCGTGTGCACCACGTCCACCAGGTCCAGCTGGGCGGCCATTACATCATCGATCGACTTGTACGCCGCCGGTGACTCGTCCAGCACGCCGCTGTCCTTGCGGCATTCCACATGCGCGGTGGCCTCGCGGTGCTGGGCCAGCGTGATCTGCTGGCGTGCAGCGCCACGGCTCATCACCCGGCCGGCACCGTGGCTGCAGCTGTGGAAGCTGTCCGCGTTGCCCTTGCCGCGCACGATGTAGCTGCGCGTGCCCATGCTGCCGGGAATGATGCCCAGCTCGCCCTCGCGCGCACTGACCGCGCCCTTGCGCGTCACCAGCAGTTCCTGGCCGTGGTGCGTCTCCTTCTGCACGTAGTTGTGGTGGCAGTTCACCGCCATCGCCGCCAGCTGGAACTTCGGCAAGCGGTGGCGCATCTCGGCCAGCACGCGCGACATCATCGCCTCGCGGTTCTGCCGGGCGTAGTCCTGCGCCCACGACACGGCTTCGACGTAATCATCGAACAGCGGCTCGCCTTCCATGAAGAACGCCAGGTCCTTGTCCGGCAGGTGGAAGCCGAGCACGCGCCGTGCCAGCTCCTCGCGCGCCTTTTCGATGAAGTAGGTGCCGATCAGGTTGCCGGTGCCGCGCGAGCCGCTGTGCAGCATCACCCACACCGTATCCGTCTCGTCCAGGCACAGTTCGATGAAGTGGTTGCCACCGCCCAGCGTTCCCAGCTGACGGTCGAGCTTGTCGGTGCGGATCCTGCGGTGCCTGTCCTTGATCTTCTCCAGCCCGGCGGCCAGCCCGGACTGCACCAACCGGGTGTGGATGCTGTCGGGCATGCGCTGGTGCTCGCCGCCGCGCCCGTTGCCGACCGGGATGCTGCGCTCGATGCTGTTGCGCAGCTGCCGCAGGTCATCGGGCAGGTCGTTGGCGCGCAGTGTGGTGCGCACGGCGGCCATGCCACAGCCGATGTCGACGCCGACCGCGGCCGGAATGATCGCGCCACGGGTCGGGATCACCGAGCCCACGGTCGCGCCCTTGCCCAGGTGCACGTCCGGCATCACTGCCACCCACGGCCCGACGAACGGGATCGCAGCGATGTTGCGCAGCTGCTCATGCGCCTGCGCTTCCAGCGGAACGCCGTTGACCCAGCCCTTGATCGGCGTGGTGCCCTGGGCGTGCAGCCATTGATAGTTGTGTTGAGTGTCCATGTCTTCGTGTATGTCCTTGATGGGCCGGCGGCGCGTCCCTGCGCCGCCGCTACCCCCTACCTGATCGTCACCAGCTGCTTCAGCACGCCATCCAGGCCGCCGAACACGGTGAGCTTGTCGATCTTCTCGGTGACCTTCTCCAGCGCCTCCAGCTCCTTCAAGCGCATCAGCACCGGGTTGTCCTCGATCAGCTTTGCGGTGTTGAGCTGCGAACGCGTGGCATTGGCCTCCTCGCGGCGGCGGATCACGCTGGCCTGGGCCTGCTTCTCGGCTAGCACCACGCCGTTGAGGATCTCCTTCATCTCGCCCGGCAGGATCACGTCCTTGATGCCCACGCCAAGCAGACGTACACCGTGGCCCTCGATCGCGGCCTGCACATGGGCGGCGATCTCACCGTCCAGTGCCGCCTTGTCACCCAGCAGCTCGTCCAGGCTGCGCACGGCAATCGCCTGGCGCAGGCCGAACTGCAGCTGCCGATAGATGAACTCATCAGCATTGCTGAGCGAGCGGTGTGCCCGCACCGGGTCGACCACCTGCACGGTCGCGGCCAGGTTCACCCGCAGGGTCACCTTGTCGCGGCTGAGCAGCTCCTGGCCGGATACGTCCAGCGAACGCGCACGCAGCTCCACACGCTCCACCGACACGTTGCCGTTGAAGTTCCAGAACGCGTGCAGGCCGGCGTCCAGCGTCTGCCGCAGCGTGCCATCGATGAACAGCAGGCCCACCGACTCGCTCGGCACGGTGCTGATCACCGCCACACGCGGCAGCACGCCCAGCTGGCCCAGCCGCTGCTGCACGTCCGCCGGGACGCGCGGCTCGTCACCGAGTGCCATCACGCGCACCTGAGTGTCGACAGAACCGCGCCAGTACAGGCGGCGGCTGCCCGGCGGCAGCACCTCGTCGATGCGGCCGTTGCGCAGCAGCAGGCCGACCTCGCCGGCACCGACGTTGGCCAGCACGAAGTGCGTGTCCAGCGTCGCGCCCAGCGCTTCGATCAGGCTGTCCTGGTCGCTGCCGGAGTAGGCCGCGCCCTTCGATGCGTTGTGGATGTCCACCTGCGGGCGGCCGCCGAACAGCGACAGGCGGTGCACACCCGGCAGCAGGATCTGCTGGAAACGACGGTTGCGATACACCAGGCCGCGCTCGCCGTCGCCGATCACGACCTTGATGGTCCAGAACATGGGAGTCTCTCCTTGTATGGCTCTGGTGGTTCGACCCGTTGCGGATGAATCGCCAGGACCCGGGTCGATCAGGTCGTGGCGAGGCCGCGTGCACACCACGTGCAGGCAGCGGAAGAGGGCGGCCATCGGCGGACGGTCCGCGCGCGGAGCCTTCGGTGCACCGGCAGTGCTGCCGTCGTCGTTCCCGGCAGGCAGCACCGGGGCGGAACGTGGCTGGCATTGACGGCGGGCCGAGGCCCGGCGTGCGGTCCGTTGCCCTTCCTGTAACGCCCGAAGGCGTTCGCAGGACCGGCGACGATGGCCGCTGGGGCGTGCGCCCCGGGTGTTGCTTTACGTCATGACGTGGAAGGTCATGTGGTTGGAGTGGGAGTCGAACCCACGACAGACGGAATCAGGGTCCGTTGCTCTACCCGACTGAGCTATCCAGTGGTGAACCGCGCGGAATCGAACCGCGTGCCGGCGAACCGGCGCCTGCCTCCAGCAGGCGATCCAGGCGATGGCATGTCCGCGACCTCCGGCATACGCCACGGCAATGCCGCGCGCACCAGCCCGTGGTTGAAACGGGACCGTTGGTAGTCGAGGGTGCAGGCCACCGACATTATCGCGAGCGATAATGTTTGGGTGCGATGCAGATAATGTCCAGGCGTTGCCGTGCACGCGGAGAAAATCCTCCGGTGGGGCGGAAAAACCTGGGTCAGTGAGCGGCGGGTTGCCGCGTGGGGTGCAGTTCTGGCATCGCCGGTCCTTGCGCCGACGCAAATGAAAACGCCCCCGGGACTTGCGTTCCGAGGGCGTCGTCAGGCCTCGGAGATCGGGGTGGCCGATCTCCGCAGGGCGGGTATCAGGCCGTTGTCAGCTGGACTTCCTTGCAGAACGCGCGCGCCAGCACGTCCATGCGCAGGCATGGCAGCAGTTTGGCGGTGGCGACGGAATGCGCGTTCAAGGGAAGTTTCCAGTGGTTGTTGAAACGAGGTGCGCACGATAAACCACGATTTAGTCGTGCGCAACTATTTTGTTCAATTATTTTCTTCGCTGTTGTGCAATGCCGGCCAGCGGCCGGCACTGCAACTCAGGCTTCCGTGCTGGCGGCATCCAGCTGCGCGACATCCTGCACGCTCAACGACACGTTCGCCGCCGCCAGCAGATCGTGCAGCTGTTCGACGCTGGTAGCGCTGACGATCGGCGCGGTGATCGACGGCCGTGCGATCTGCCAGGCCAGTGCGATCTGCGCAGCGCTGGCGCCGTGCTTGCTGGCCACGTCATCCAGCGCCTGCAGGATGCGCAGGCCGCGCGGGTTCAGATAGCGCTTCACTACTGTCTCGCCACGCGCCGGGCTCTTGGCCGCATCGGCCGGCGTGCGGTACTTGCCGCTGAGGAAGCCACTGGCCAGCGCGTAGTAGCCGATCACGCCGATCTGCTCGCGCTGCACCAGCGGTTCCAGTTCCTTTTCGTAGCCGGCGCGGTCATACAGGTTGTACTCCGGCTGCAGGGTTTCGTAACGCGGCAGCTTGTAGTCGGTGGACACCTTCAGCGCATCGGCCAGGCGCGTGGCGCTGTAGTTGGAGGCACCGATCGCACGTACCTTGCCGGCTTCGATCAGGCGGCCGAACGCAGCCAGCGTGGCTTCCAGCGGCGTCGACTCGTCATCCTCGTGGGCCTGGTACAGATCGATCACGTCGGTCTGCAGGCGGCGCAGCGAATCCTCGACCGCCGCAGTGATGTTGTCCGGGGTCAGGCCGGGGCGTTCGGCCCACTTGGCCACCTTGGTCGCCAGCACCACCTTGTCACGCTTGCCGCTGCGCGCGAACCACTTGCCGATCAGTGTTTCCGATTCGCCGCCGGCGTTGCCCGGCACCCAGGCCGAGTACACATCGGCGGTGTCGACCAGATTGAAACCGGCGTCGACGAAGGCATCGAGCAGGGCGAAGCTGGCCTTCTCATCGGCGCTCCAGCCGAACACGTTGCCACCGAAGGCGAGCGGACGTACATGCAGGCCGGAACGGCCCAGTTCGCGGGTTGCCGTCATGGGCACGGACTCCTTGGGGGAAGTGCTCCAGAATAGAACGCGATGTGTGACCGTGCTGCGGCGGCGACCACAAAACAGTGTTCCGCGATGCGCACGCCGCTAACGTTTTGTGAACACCTTGGACGCTGCGACTGCTAGTCTCGCCGCATCTTCCGCTGGAGTCGTCCCGATGATGCCTGCTTCGTCCCTGCGTGGCTGCCGCCTGCTGCTTGCTTCGGCCCTGCTTGCTGCTGTTCCCGCGTTCGCCGCACCGGCCACGGTCGCGCCGGCGAAGATCGAGGTCTCGCCGGCCATCGAGGCGGCGGTGAAGGCGCCCACCCGCGATGCCAACAACATCAAGCGCGATGGCTTCCGTCATCCGGCGCAGACGCTGTCGTTCTTCAAGGTGGCTCCGGAAAAGACCGTCATCGAGATCACCCCCGGCAACGGCTGGTACTCGGAGATCCTGGCGCCGCTGCTGCATGACAAGGGTCATTACGTCGCCGCCGTGGTCGACCCGATGGCCGTGCCCGAAGGCCGCGGCCGTGACTACCAGCAGCGCAGCCGCGACAGCCTGGAGAAGAAGTACGCCGGCGCCCCGGCGCAGTTCGGCAAGACTGCCGTGGTGGCCTACGATCCGGCGAAGCCGGTGTTCGGCCCGGCCAATTCAGCCGACGTGGTGCTGACCTTCCGCAACGTGCACAACTGGCGCAAGGCCGGCCAGGCGCAGGGCATGTTCCAGGGCTTCTTCAATGTACTCAAGCCGGGTGGCGTCCTGGGCGTGGTCGAGCATCGCGCCAAGGCCGATGTGGCCGACGACGATGACACCGGCTATGTCGGCCAGCAGCAGGTGATCGCGATGGCCGAGGCCGCCGGCTTCAAGCTGGATGCGCGCAGCGAGGTCAACGCCAACCCGCGCGACACCAAGGACCACCCGAACGGTGTTTGGACGCTGCCGCCGACCAACCAGCACGACAAGGCCGATGATGCGAAGTACCAGGCGATCGGCGAAAGCGACCGCATGACCCTGCGCTTCATCAAGCCGTAAATCGGCAGGGCCGGGCCACGCCCGGCGAGCGCAGCGGCGTGGCAATCGACGCAATGTGCATCCGCCGGGCATGGCCCGGCGCTACCCATGGAGTGGACTGTTGAAGAAAGTGTTCTACATCGCCGTGGCCGTGCTGGTGCTGGCGCGGCTGATTGATTTCGTGTTCTACGGTGGCCATGCCTACGACCTGGTGGCGACGGTGGGGTTTGCCGTGCTGTTCGCCGGTGCGCTGCTGGAGGAACGCGCGCGTGCCACGAATCCGCCGCCGGTTCGCCTGCGGCGCCGGGCCAATATCATCGCGGCTTGCGGCATCGCGCTGGTGCTGGGCTCGTTCCTGCTGGAGTGGAAGGTCTTCGGCTGATCCCGCCGCAGCCTCGGCCAAAGCGATGCCCGGTGAGCGGGCAGCGCGGCGTGGGACAATGCCTCATCCGCCGCCCGCCGTGCCCGCAATGCTGATCGCCTTCAACAAGCCCTTCAACGTGCTCTGCCAGTTCACCGACCGCAGCGTGCCGCCGCGGCCGACCCTGGCCGGGTTCGGCCTGCCGCCGCGTGTTTACGCCGCTGGCCGGCTCGACCATGACAGCGAGGGCCTGCTGCTGCTGACCGACAACGGTACGCTGGCGCACAAGCTGACCGATCCCAGGCACAAGGCTGACAAGACCTACTGGGTGCAGGTGGAAGGCACGCCCAGCGATGAGCAGCTGCAACGGCTGCGCGATGGGGTGGAGCTGAATGACGGGCCGACCTTGCCGGCGAAGATCGAGCGCCTCGATCCGGCGCCGTCGCTGTGGACACGCGATCCGCCGGTGCGCTTCCGCAAGACCGTCCCCGATGCCTGGCTGGCGATCACTATCCGCGAGGGCCGCAATCGCCAGGTGCGGCGGATGACCGCGGCGGTGAACCTGCCGACGCTGCGCCTGGTCCGCGCTTCGATGGGACCCTACCGGCTGGACGACCTGCAGCCGGGGCAGTGGCGGCAGATCGGCTGAAACAGAAAGGGCCGGATACCTCGCGGCATCCGGCCCTGGCTCGGGGTCAGATCCCTTCCGCAGGAAGGGCTCTGACCCGGTCGGTCACACTCAGGCGTCGCTGCCGATATCGCTGTGCTCGTCCACCACGGTGTCGTTGCGGCGGTCACGTGCGTTGATGCGCTGCGCCTGCCCATTCACCACGTGGCCATTGGCAGCCTTCTTCTTCTGCTGCTTGCGGTACAGCGCATAGCCCAGCAGGCCGACACCGACGGCAGCAGCGGCGATGGTCACGGCCGGGTTGCGGCGTGCGAACTTGGTGGCGACCTTGCCGCCGGTCTTCACTGCGCCGATGGCGGCGCCGGTCTTGATCCAGTCCGCATTGCGCAGGCTGCCACCGGCGCTCTTCAGGCCATCGCCGGCGGTGTGGGCCAGTTCCAGGGCGCGCTCCAGAGCGCGGTCGGTGATTACGGTGAGCTTGCTCATGCGGGGGTCCTTTGCCTCGGGTCGAAGTCCAGTGTCGCGTGTTGCCCGTAAACGGTATGTCAGTCGGGGCCGCAGGCGGTGTGACTTTAGCGTAGCCATTCAGGATCAGGCAGGGTGGGTCGGATCCCTTTCCGTTGGGAAACGGCTCTGACCCCGCCCTTCAGGTTCCGCGCGGCTTGGCCCGGTGCGTGGCCGTCGCGGTCCACGGATCATCCGGCCACGGATGCCGCGGGTAGCGCCCCTTCATTTCCTTTTTCACTTCGGCGTAGGTGCTTTCCCAGAAGTTGCGCAGGTCCTGGGTGACCTGCAACGGGCGGCCGCCGGGGGAGAGCAGGTGCAGGGTCAGCGGCACGCGCCCATCGGCGATGCGCGGCGTATCAGCCAGGCCGAACAGTTCCTGCAGCTTCACCGCCAGCACCGGTGGCAAGGGCTCGCCACTTTCGCTGTCCAACTCGTAGGTGATCGGCCGCTCCAGTCCGGACGGCACGGTAATGCGGGTCGGCGCATGGCGCTCGACCAGCTGCCGCTGCGACCACTCCAGCGGCGACTTCAGCGCCTCGCCGAAGCTGGACTCGTCCAGCGCATCCAGACGGCTCTTGCCGGCGAACGCGGGCTGCAGCCACTGCGCACGGTTGGCCAGCAGGGCCGCGTCGCTGCAGTCGGGCAGATCCAACTCCGGCATCCAGCGCCGCAGTGATTCCACCCGTGCCTGCCACTGGCGCAGGCCTTCGGTCCATGGCAGCGCCTGCAGGCCGAGCTCGGCCACCGCGTCGGTCAGCGCCTGCGCGGCGTGCTGCGGATCGACCCGGCCGGCCGAGCGGCTGTCCAGTACGATGCGGTCGAAACGGGTCTCGCGCAGGGCCACCAGGGCGCGGCGCTCGCTGTCCCAGCGGACCACATCTTCGGTGACGAAGCGCTCCGGCCACGCCCTGCGCAGCTGGCCTTCGTCCACCGGTGCGGCACGCAGCAGCAGCGCATCGCGTGCCTCGAAGCGAAGCTCGCTGGCCACCAGCCACGGTTCGCCACGCAGGTCGCTCAGCTCGTGCAGGCGCGCGCTGCGCCCATTGGCCAGCAGGTAACGCAGTGGATCGCCGGGATGCTGGAAGCCGATCCGATCAGGGAAGGCGTGAGCGAGCAGGTCACCCAGCTGATGGGCCTCGATGCTGGCCGGCGGCGTGGCTTCGCAGCGCAGGCGGCGACGCCACTGCTTGGCGGCGGCATCGATGGCGGCCAGCCCGCTACGGTTGGCATCGCCCGGTGTGCGGCCATTGCGGAACGCGGCCAGTGCGCGCCAGCGGCTCGCCAGCGCGTCACCGCCTTGGCGCAGCGGATCGCGCGCTTCCAGCAGCGCGGCCAGATCGGCGGCCAGCGCCTGCGAACGTGCATCGGGCGCGGCCAGCAGCATCGCCGCCATCCGTGGGTGCGTACCCAGCGCCAGTACGCGGCGGCCGAGTGCGGTGATCGCACCACTGCTGGACAATGCGCCCAACCGCTGCAGCAGTTCGCGGGCGGCGCCCATCGGGCCGGCAGGTGGTGGATCGAGGAAGCGCAGGTCGCTGCTGCCCCAAGCGGCCAGTTCCAGTGCCAGTCCGGCCAGTTCCACCTGGTCGATCTCGGCCCGGCGCTGCGGCTCCAATCGCTGCGACTGCGGCCACAGCCGCCAAGCCACGCCTTCGGCCACGCGACCGGCGCGACCGGCGCGCTGGTCGGCCGACGCCTGGGCGATGGAGACCACGTCCAGCCGGGTGAAGCCGCTGTTGGGGTCGTAGCGCGGTTCGCGTGCCTGGCCGCTGTCGATCACCACGCGCACGCCGGGCAGGGTCACCGACGACTCGGCCACGTTGGTGGCCAGCACCACGCGGCGGCGGCCGTCGCTGGCGGCCTGCAGCACGCGCGCCTGCTGTTCCACCGGCAGCTCACCATGCAGGGCCAGTACTTCGACGCCGGCATCCAGCGATTCCTGCAGGCCGGCCTGCACCCGCGCGATCTCGCGCTGGCCGGGCAGGAACACCAGCAGGTCACCGGGGTGATCGGCCAGGGCCTGCTGCACCGCGCGGCGCACCTGCAGTTCCAGCGTCTCATCGCGGCGCGCCGGGAAATGGCTGATCGCCACCGGGTAGCTGCGGCCCTCGCTGCTCAGTCGCGGCGCATCGAGGAAGCGTGCCAAGCGCTCGCCATCCAACGTTGCCGACATCACCACCAGACGCAGGTCATCGCGTAGCTGTGCCTGCACGTCCAGCGCCAGTGCCAGGCCCAGATCGCCGCTGAGGTGGCGTTCGTGGAATTCGTCGAACAGGATCGCGCCGACCTCTTCCAACATCGGGTCGTCCTGCAGCATGCGGGTGAGAATGCCCTCGGTGACGACCTCGATGCGGGTGCGTGCCGAGATCTTGTTCTCGAAGCGGATGCGGTAGCCGACCGTGCCACCGACCTCTTCACCGAGCTGTCGTGCCATGAACAGCGCCGCGCTGCGCGCAGCCACCCGGCGCGGTTCCAGCAGGATGATCTTCCGGCCCTGCAGCCACGGTGCGTCCAGCAGCGCCAGCGGCACCTGGGTGGTCTTGCCTGCGCCGGGTGGGGCTTCCAGCACCAGCCGCGGCTGCGCAGCCAGGTGCTGCTGGATCTGTGGCAGCAGCGGGGAAATCGGGAAGAGCGGGGCGTTCATTGTGCAAAGGATAAGGGGCCACGGCCGGCGCAGGTACAATGCGCGGGCACTTTTCCCCCGCGATGACCATGCACCTGATCGATATCGGCGCCAACCTGACCCACGACTCCTTCGACCGCGACCGCGATGCCGTGCTGGACCGTGCGCGCCAGGCCGGCGTGGTGCAGATGGTCATCACCGGCGCCAGCCGCGAGCACTCGCCGTTGGCGGTACAGCTGGCGCAGCAGCATCCGGGCTTCCTGTATGCCACCGCCGGCGTGCACCCGCATCATGCGGTGGAATACACCGACGAATGCGATGCCGAGATGCGCGCGCTGCACGCCCATCCGGAAGTGGTGGCGGTGGGGGAGTGTGGGCTGGACTACTTCCGTGATTTCTCGCCGCGCCCGGCCCAGCACCGTGCGTTCGAGCGCCAGCTGCAGCTGGCCGCGGACAATGGCAAGCCGCTGTTCCTGCACCAGCGCGACGCGCATGCCGATTTCATGGCACAGATGAAGAACTTCGAAGGTCGCATCGGCCCGGCGGTGGTGCATTGCTTCACCGGCGAACGCGATGAACTGTTCGACTACCTGGACCAGGACTGGTACATCGGCATCACCGGCTGGCTGTGCGATGAGCGCCGTGGAGCGCACCTGCGCGAACTGGTGAAGAACATCCCGGCCAACCGCCTGATGATCGAGACCGACGCGCCGTACCTGCTGCCACGCACACTGAAGCCGATGCCGAAGGATCGCCGCAACGAACCGATGTTCCTGTCGCACATCGTGGAAGAGCTGGCACGTGACCGTGGCGAGGACGTTGCGTTGACCGCGGCCAATGCCACGGCGGCCGCGCGCACGTTCTTCCGTCTGCCCGACGCGGGTTGATCCGTAGAGCCGAGCCCATGCTCGGCTCATCGCGCGCAGCGCGACGGACACGGAGAGCAGCCGAGCATGGGCTCGGCTCTACAAAGCGCTGTCCGGTAGCGCCGGGCCATGCCCGGCGAGCGAAGCGGCAAGGTCCTTCAGCCCTTCCCGATACGTCGGAAACCGTGGCGCCCACCCCAGCGCTTCACGCGTGCCCCGGCTGTCGATGCGCTTGTTGCTCTCGTAGAAGCGTCGCAGCGTCGGGCTCAGTGCCGGGTCATCCCAGGCCACGGCGGGCGGCAGCGCAAACCCGCCCAGCTTCGCGGCGAAGGCCAGCACATCCTGCGGCGGTGCGGGCTCGTCGTCGCTGGGCAGGTAGAGACCCTGCCGGGCCGGTCGCCGCATTGCGGCTATGATGACGGTTGCCAGGTCATCCACGTGCAGTCGGTTGAACACCTGGTCCGGGCGAACCACGTGGCGTGCACGGCCCTGTGACAACTGCACCAGCGCATTGCGGCCCGGTCCGTACAGGCCTGGCAGGCGGAACACCGCCGAGGCGATGCCGCGTTGTCCGGCCAGTGCACGCCACTGTGCTTCCGCGAGCAGGCGCTGCACGCCGGCCGCGTCGGTGGCGTCGGCCGCGCTGCGCTCGTCGATCCAACCTCCGGCGCGATCGGCATACACCGAGGTGGACGACAGATAGCCGACCCAGCGCAGTGCTGGGCTGGCCAACAGCGCGGGCAGCAGCAGGCGCAAGGCAGGATCGCCCTCGGCATCGGGCGGCACGCTGCACAGCACGGCATCGGCGTGTGCGATCTCCTCGAGCAGATCGGGCGAAGGTGCGGTGTCGGCCTGCAACCGATACCGACGAAGACCGTCATCGGGCGCCGCTGCCGGATCGCGCACCGTCCCAGCAACCTGCACGCCACGTGCCTGCAACTGCGTGGCCAGCACGCATCCGCTCCAGCCCAGGCCGAGGATCAGCACCCGCGCTGGCAGTGCGTTGGCCTGCAACGCGAAGCTCACGCGCTGCGCAGTGCCTGGTAGGCCTGCAGGCTGCTGTAGGCGACCTGCAGCAGCAGGGCTTCCTGGTCGGCCTTGCGCGCACGCGCCAGCATGTCGCCGACGATCTGCTCGGCCTCCACCTGCTGGCCGGCCTCCAGGTCACGCAGCATCGATGCCTTCAGCGCAGATCCGGCCTGGGTCAAGGTGCCGCGCGCGTTGTCCTGCGCGGCTTCGGGAATCGGTTCACCGGCGGCCTCGGCCACGGCCAGGCACTCGTCGTACAGGCCACGCACGATCGCCTCGCCATCGTGGGTAGCGACGATGGTGCCGATGTCCGCACGCAGCAGGCAGGTGGCTGCGGCCAGCGCGGTCAGGAAGGTGTACTTGATCCATTGCTCCTGGCCGATGTGCTCGCTGGCCAGGTGATCAAGATTGGCCTGTGCGCAGGCGGCAGCGAAGGCGCGCACGCGCGCGGAGATCGCGCCGCCATCGCGCTCGCCGAAGGTGAGCTTGGCCGGCTTGCCCAGATGCAGCACGGCGCCGTCGGCGGCCTTGGTGGCGCTGATGAAGCACAGGCCGCCGAGCACCGCCTCACGACCGAAGCGCGCATCCAGTGCGTTGTAGTGATGCAGGCCGTTGAGGATCGGCAGCACGGTGGTGTTCGCACCGACTGCCGGCGCGATGGCATCGATCGAGCTGTCCAGGTCATAGGCCTTGCAGCTGAGAATGACCAGATCGAACGGCTTCTCCGCGGCGAGCGCGGGCAGTGCCTCGGCGGTCACGTGCTGCACCGGGAAGCAGGCATCGCCGATCGGGCTGTGGATGACCAGCCCATCGCGGTCCAGCTGCGCTGCGCGGGCGGGGCGCACGAGGAAGGTCACGTCCACGCCGGCCTGGGCCAGTCGACCACCGAAGTAACCGCCGGTACCGCCGGCGCCGAGGATCAGGATGCGCATTGCAGGTTCACCGTGTTCTGGGGGAATCAGAACTGCGATTGTGCCGGAGATTGCGGCCAACGGCGGTGCACCCCGTGGTGGTTCGCGGAAAGCACTGTTCAGTGGGGTTGGCCCGGCGCGGCCACCGCCACCGCGTGAAGCAGTTCAAGGGCGGAAGCGGGTCGCTCGCTGCGCTCGCCCATGCAGAGCGGTGCTCAGCGCAGCTGCTCGCTGAAGTCTTCGGTGTATCCCAGCAGAAGCGTGGTGCGGGTGGCCAGCGTCGCAGCCAGGTGCGACCAGGTGTCGTCCCTTCCTGTGGCAAAGATGTGCTGCAGATCCGTGACCAGAGCACTCGCTTCCGCAGGCAACGGCGCGCTGTCGCGCTGGAAGCCCAACCACGATGCGCCAAGCCCGAACAGGCGGTAGCCATGGTGTTCCTGCAGGTGCCGGATCAGGGCATGGTTCTGGAAGATGTCCCAGTCGGCGCTGAAGTAGCCATTGGGCAGGGCGGCGATCAGCAGGTCGTCACGGACCACGGGTACCTGCTGCACGCAGACCACCTCGTCGACGATCAGATCTGGCGCGGCATTGGCAGCAACCAGCGCCTCGATGTCTGCGTCACTGCACATCAGTGTGCCTGCCAGCGCGCTCCATTCCAGCCGATGAGAGGAATGCTCGAGCTGCGCGATGACATGCGCCAGCAACCGCTCGCGTGCCGCCAACGCATCGTCGGGGGTTGCCGGGTCTTCGTCCTCGTACAGCGCGATGCGCGCGTCGTCTGACGCGTGCATGCTGGTGTAGCGGCACTGACCGGCATCATCGAGCGTGCACAGATAGCGGTGCCGGGGATCAGCTGCGTGCAGTGTGGCCAGGTATCCCAGCACCTCATCCAGCGTGGGCGAATCGCCCAGCAGCGCGTGGCTGAAGGCATCGATGGGGCCGTCCGACACGGCCTTGTCCAACGGAATGGAAGTGATCTTCATCGCCACAGCCTAGCCGCAATCCCAAACGAAAAGAGCCGAGCATCGGCTTGGCTCTACAGAGATCGCTTCATCCACGCATGGCGTGGATCTACAGTGTCGACCAAGGTCGACACCCACCAGGCTCCCGCCATGCCACGGATAGTCAGCTTTTGCCGTTGCCGTTGAAGTTGATTCAGCGGGTGCGGGGCCGCAGGCCCTGCAGGCAAAACTCAGCTGCGCATGCCCACGCCACGGCGCAGCAGCCACAGCGCCAGTGCCGTCAGCACCACCACGAAGCCGATCATCAGGCCGTAGGCCACCGGCAGCGGAACGTCACTGCTGCCCAGCAGGCCATAGCGGAACGCGTTGACCATGTAGAAGATCGGGTTGGCGTGGGTGGCCGCCTCGGCCCAGGTCGGCAACAGCTTCACCGAATAGAACACGCCACCCAGGTAGGTCAGCGGGGTCAGGATGAAGGTCGGCACGATCGCCACGTCGTCGAACTTCTTCGCATACACCGCGTTGATGAAGCCGGCCAGCGAGAAGATCGTCGCGCCCAGGATCACCGTGGTCAGCATCACGATCGGGTGCGGGATGCGCACCGGGGTGAAGAACATCGCGATGATCAGCACGATCACGCCCACCATCAGGCCGCGCAGCACGGCACCGGCCACGTAGCCCCACAGGATCACCCAGTTCGGCATCGGGCTGACCAGCAGCTCTTCCACATGGCGGCCGAACTTGGCGCCGAAGAACGAGGAACTGATGTTGCCGTAGCTGTTCTGGATCACGCTCATCATCACCAGGCCCGGCACGATGAACTGCATGTAGCTGTAGCCGCCCATCTCACCCACGCGCGACCCGATCAGGTTGCCGAAGATCAGGAAGTACAGGGTCATGGTGATCGCCGGTGGCACCAGGGTCTGGCCCCAGATGCGCATGATGCGGGCGACTTCGCGGCGCACGATGGTCATCAGTGCGACGCGGTTGCGCTGGCCGTCGGTCAGCTCGGTGGTGCTCATGCGGAAGTCTCCAGGTTGCCGGTGAGGCGCACGAACAGCTCCTCCAGGCGGTTGCTCTTGGTGCGCATCGAACGCACGCGGATGCCAGCCTCGTTCAGCGTGGCGAACACGCGGTTGAGGTCCATCGCGCGCGGCATGTCGATGTCCAGCGTGTGCGGGTCCGGGGCGGTCAACGTCGCGCCTTCGATCACCGGCAGCTGCGCCGGCAGTTCACCGTCGATGTCCAGCAGGAAGCCTTCCACGTCCAGCTTGGCCAGCAACGCGCGCATCGGGCCCTGCTCGACGATCTGGCCGTGGTTGATGATCGCCAGGTGCCGGCACAGGTACTCGGCCTCTTCCAGGTAGTGCGTGGTGAGGATGATCGTGGTGCCGGCCGCGTTGATCTCCTTCAGCACGCGCCACATGTCGCGGCGGATCTCGATGTCCACGCCGGCGGTCGGTTCGTCCAGGATCAGCAGGCGCGGGCGGGTCATCATCGCGCGGGCGATCATCAGCCGGCGCTTCATGCCGCCGGACAGTGTGCGGCTCATCACCTGGGCCTTCTCCCACAGGTGCGCGCGCTTCAGTTCCTCTTCGGCGCGCTGCTCGGCTTCCGGGCGCGGCACACCGTAGAAACCGGCGTAGTTCACCAGGATGTCGAAGGGCTTCTCGAACAGGTTGAAGTTGATTTCCTGCGGCACCAGCCCGATCAGGCGCATGGTGGCGCTGCGGTTGCGCACCAGGTCGCTGCCGAACACCTCCACCTGGCCCTCGCTGAGGTTGACCAGGGAGCTGATGATGCCGATCAGGGTCGACTTGCCGGCGCCGTTGGGGCCGAGCAGGGCGAAGAAGTCGCCCGGAGCCACTTCCAGGGAAACACCCTTCAGGGCCTGGGTGCCGTTGTCGTAGGTCTTGCGCAGGTCGCGCACGCGCAGGGCGGGCGCCATATCGTTCTGGGATGCCAAGCTCGAAGCCTTCGCGCCCATGGGCTGGCGCTGGAGAGGGGGCGGGGAGGGGCTATTATAGAAGACCCCGAGGGCTTGCCCCGGCTACACACTGTCCCGAAAAGTCGTGCCTGTTCAATTCCCCCTCAAGCTGGTCGGCTGCCGCATGCTGGCCCCGACCGTCGGCCACTACCAGTTCGTGCGTGACGATGGGCAGCCGCTGGATTTCCAGCCCGGCCAGTTCATCCAGGTCCATTTCAGCTATGCCGACGGCACCGAAACCAAGCGCAGCTACTCGCTGGCGACCATCCACGACCACGCGCTGGGCCCGGGCGAGGCGGTGGATATCGCGGTCAGTTTCGTGCCCGGCGGCGCCGCCACGGCCCTGTTCGAGGCGCTGGAGCAGGGCGGCCAGATCAATGCGTCCGGCCCCTATGGCCGGTTCTGCCTGAACCCCGGCGACCACAACGCCCGCTACCTGCTGATCGCCACCGGCACCGGCGTCACCCCGTACCGCTCGATGCTGCCGCTGCTGGAAACGGCCATGGCCGAGCGGGGCGTGCAGATCGTGCTGCTGCAGGGCGCGCGCAGCCCGGGCGAGCTGCTGTACAGCGAAGATTTCTACAGCTTCGCCGAAAAGCATCCTAACTTCCGTTATGTTCCGTGCCTGTCGCGCGAACTGCCGGCCGATCCGCATCCCGACGTGCAGCATGGCTACGTGCAGCAGGCGCTGGCCGGTTTCTCGCCGGACCCGGCCACCGACATCGCCTACCTGTGCGGCAACCCGGACATGGTCGACGCCTGCGCCGAGCTGCTCAAGGCTGCCGGACTGGGCAACCCGCAGATCCGCCGCGAGAAGTACGTCAGCAGCAAATAGGCCCGGGTAGTGCCGGCCGCTGGCCGGCAACCCCCTCATGTACCGGAGGCGGCCTCATGCCGCCTCCGGAACCTGCCTCAGTACGCGACCCAGGCATCCCGCCAAGCGTAGCCGGTGCCCGGACGGTAGGCATCGGCATTGATGTTGCACCACGCACCTTCCGGGAAGGGACGGCAGGCGTACAGTTTGCCGTCGGTGCCCTTCACCACGGTTTCGCCGGGTTTATAGCTGCCGATACCAGCCGGGTAGATGAAGTCGTAGTCACCTGGAGGTGGGTCTATCGGGCCCGGTCCCGGAACCAGTGTTTCGAGCTGGAAGCGGTTGCCAGGCTTGAGGTAGACACGATTATCCGTGGCAGAAGCGACCGGCGTGATCATCCCGTCTTTCATTACACCCACACGTGCGTGCTGCGCGTTGGCGTTGACCTGCCGTGCCAGCGCCAAGGGCCATTGATTCGCTGCGGTCTGACCAGCGCTCAGTGTCAGCGCCGGGCGTTCCAGATCGTTGCCGTTGGCACTGAACACCCGCAGGGTCAAGGTGGTCCCGGTGTCCAGCGCGCCCCGCGCGATGACCGGACCTGCGTCCTGCCATTGCGGCGGCGGGGTGACGCCACCACCGCCTTCGAAACGCACGTCCATGCAGGTGTAGAAGGCCTCCTGCGAATCCGAGCGCTGCCAGGTGTTGTAGATGATGTGCTGGCCCTCGCGCTTTGGCAGCGGGCAGTCCAGCTTGTATACGCCACCGGCGGACAACGGTACGTTGCCCAGCGTGCAGAAGGCTTCCAGATCACCCCAGCGCAGGGGAGAGCCAGGTTGCCAGCCATCGCGGGTGACGTAGAACTTCCACTCACGGGTTTCGTGCGGAGCGGAACCCAGGAATTCAAAGGTGTAGCGACCGCGCGCGTCGGCCCGTATCGGCGAGGTGGCCCAGTCGCTGCGGTTCAGGTCCAGGCCGCGATAGGTGGAGTTGCCGCCGCTGCACAGTTGCCCGTCCGGAACCACCGCCTGGTGGTTGCCGTTGGCATGAGCCTGATTGACACCAGCCCAGTCGTAGAACGGTTGGGCACCGCCCAGCTGCTTGGCGGCGGCGCAGGCCGGATTGGTCGGGTTTTCCGGGTTGCCCAGATAGCATGCGTAGACACGGCTGGTGGGCTTGGACATGGTGCCATGGGCGAAGGCGCTGCCAGGCAGCGCCAGACCCGCGATGAAGGACAGTGCAAGGACGGTCCGATGGGACAGGTGCATCAGGAATCTCCTGTGGGTGGTGGAACCCTGCGGAGTTTCGACATGCGTCCCGGCACGCTCCATAGGAATAGTTTGAAAGGTAAGGGTGCGTTTTCTGCGCTGCGATGAACTTCGCATTCCGAGGGGGAACGACGAAAAAACGCCGTTCCCCGCAGGGCATCTCAGTACGCGATCCAAGCGTCCCGCCAGGCAGAGCCGGTGCCCGGACGATAGGCATCGGCATTGACGTTGCACCACGCACCTTCCGGGAACGGGCGGCAGGCGTACAGCTTGCCGTCGGTGCCCTTCACCACGGTCTGGCCCGGCACGTAGCTGCCGATACCGGCCGGGTACACATGGTCGAAATCACCGCCCGGCGACGGCGTACCCGGGTCCGGCACCTTGGTGTCGAGCTGGAAGCGGTTGCCGTCCTTCAGGTACACACGGTTGGCGGTGGCCGATGCGGTGGGCGTGATCACGCCGTTGCTGAGCACACCCAGCCGCGCATGCTGTGCATCGGCATTGACCCTGCGTGCCAGCACCAGCGGCCACTGTGCCGCGGCGGTCTGGCCGCTGGCCAGGGTGGCCTCCACGCGCTCGACATCGTTGCCGTTGGCGTTGAACACGCGCAGCGCCAGCGTCGTGCCGACCGGCAGCTCACCGCGCGCAGTGACCGGGCCGGCATCCTGCCATTGCGGTGCTGGCGTGCCGCCGCCGCCCTGGAAGCGCACGTCCATGCACGTGTAGAACGCTTCGGTCGAATCCGAGCGCTGCCAGGTGTTGTAGATCACGTGCTGGCCGCTGCGCTGCGGCAACGTGCACTGCAGCTTGTAGGTGCCATCGGCCGACAGCGGTGTATTGCCCAGCGTGCAGAATTCCTGCAGGTCGGCCCAGCGCAAGGGGCTGCCCGGCTGCCAGCCTTCGCGGGTGACGAAGAAGCGCCAGTCGCGCGTGGCATGCGGCGCGGTGGCCTTGAACACGAAGGTGAATTTGCCATTGGCATCAGGCTGGATCGGCGTGGTCTGCCAGTCGCTGCGGTCCACGTCCAGGCCGCGGAAGGTCGGGTTGTTGCCGCTGCACAGCTTGCCATCGGGTACCACCGCCTGGTGGTTGCCATTGGCGTTGGCCTGGTTGATGCCATTCCAGTCGTAGAACGCCTGCGAGCCGCCGATCGCCTTGGCGGCGGCACAGGCCGGATTGGTCGGGTTCTCGGGATTGCCCTGGAAGCAGGCATAGACGCGGCTGACCGGCGTGGTCATGGTGCCGTGAGCGGCTGCAGTGCCGGCCAGGCCGAGGCCTGCGGCGGCGAACGCGGTGGCCAGCAGCACTGGTGTGGAGCGGAATGACATGGCGCATCCTTGTGGTCGTCGAAAGGGAACGGTGACCGCAGGCGTTGCGCTGCGCAGCGGACTTGCGGCGGCACCACAGCGAGTATCGAGTCGTGGTGCGGGCGGCGGAACCATGGAAGTGCCGATCCGTGACTGTGCATGTGAAGCCCTTCCCGCAGGCTTCACGTGGTGCTGAACGGATGCGCCAGTGGTCACGTGATCGGCGTGCCGTCGATCACGTCATGGAGGTGGCGCTACGTGGCGTTGATGCCAACCCGATCTGCCTGGCATGAGAAGCAGCCGTGTGCCGCGTTGTGCAGCTGGACAAAGGCCACCGCTGGATCGGCGAAGATCGTGTCCAGCTGCATGGCGACCTCGGTGCCGGCGCAGACCTGCGCACTGCGCATCAACGCTGCGCGGTCGTAGGCGCGCAGCGAGATCATGCGGCGCTGCACATAAGGTGGCACTTCCCCGGCGGGCAGTACGCAACGGGTCACGCCGCGCTGCACGAAGATCGGGCCGGAGGCGCGATACGGCGAGTGCAACGGCAGGTGTACATGGGACAGCAGGAGCAGTTCGCTGCCGCAGGGAGGATCGCTCAGGCTGATCCGGCAGGGGTGGCCTCCCGAATCGCCCGCCCAGCGACGCTGGATTCCCAGTGCAGCGAGCGCGTTGTCACTCATCTCGAACAGGGGCAGGAAGGGGCGGTGGTCGATGCCACCGAGGTACCACGCGTGCATGGGCGTCTCCTTGGGCTTCTGCGGATTCTGCGCATGCGCCGGTGGCCCTGCTCGCCGTTTTCAGACCCGGCATCACCCTCGAGCCGAAGAACGCCGCAGGAATCACGCTGCAAGGCGCTAAGATGCGCGCGCCGCCCCGGCCGACGAGCGCTGCATGTCCCTGGATTTCCGCACCATCACCGTGCTTGGCTTCCTGCTCTGCATCGGCATTGCCGTGGGGTTCTCGCTGCTGCTGGTCGTGCTGCGCGGGCAACCCGTGCTGCGCCAGTGGACCGCCAGCCTGTGGCTGCTGACCCTGGGCGTGACCCTGCTGGCGCTGCGTCCCTATCTGCCACTGGTGCCGGCCGTACTGGCCGGCAACGCAGCGATGGCCGGGTGCGCGCTGATGATGCTGCGCGGCGTGGCGCTGCACCTGGAGCAGCCATTGCCGCTGTGGCGGCCGTTGTTGATGGCGGCCGCGTTCATGGCCTGCATCTTTGCCTTCCTGGTGCTGTGGCCGAGCCTGGGCGTGCGCCTGCAGGTGTTCAGCGTGTTTGCGCTGGTTGTCGATGGCTGGATCGCATGGCTGCTGCTGCGCCATGCCCCGGCCCAGCAACGCACCAGTTGCCGTTTGGCCGCGGCGGTGTTCCTGGCCGAAGCCGCGCTGTATGCCGTGCGTTTGTTCCTGCCGGTGGCCCCGGATGCCGGCGAGGACATCATGCGCACCGGTTCGCCGATGTTCGCCACCTACATCGCCGGAGTGATGCTGGAACTGGCGCGCTGCTTCGCGATGGTGCTGCTGCTGGTCGAGCGGATGCTGGTCGATCTGCGGCATGCGGCGCGCACCGACGGTCTGACCGGCCTGCTCAACCGCCGTGCCGTGCTGACCGATGGCCAGGCGCGTCTGCAGCGCCTGCGTCGACAAGGGCAGCCGCTGGCGCTGCTGCTGGTGGATGTCGATCACTTCAAGCAGATCAATGACCGCTGGGGCCATCTGGCAGGCGACCAGGTACTGCGCCATTTCGCTGCGTTGCTGCAGCGCTGTGCCCCGGGCCACGACGCCCTGCTGGGCCGTTACGGCGGTGAGGAGTTCGTGCTGGTGATGGCCGGCAGCACGCAGGACGACGCAATGGCAGGGGCCGCAGCGATCCGCGCCGCTCTGCAGCGGTGCCCGGCGCGCCTGGCCACCGGACCGGTGACGGTCACCGCCAGCATCGGTCTGGCGATGGACGAAGGCCAAGGCGACCTGTCCACGCTGCTGGCGGCGGCCGATGCGGCGCTGTACCGGGCCAAGGCCGAGGGCCGCGATCGCCTGGCCTGCGCCGTCCCGCCCGGGAATCCGCCTCTGCCCATCGCCGCCGACGCGCTGCCCGTGTAAGTTGGGTCACATCTTCCACGGCAGCCCGTCGTGGTCGGCAGGAACGTCCTCCAGGGGAAACACGCACGATGCAAAGACACCACCTCGCGCTGGCCGGAATGCTGGCCAGCCTGATGCTTGCCGGTTGCAGCCAACCGCCGTCCGCCGACGCGAAGGGCAGCACCGACGCGCCCAGCCGCCGCTTCGGCACGATCGGCTTCCAGCCCTGCACCTTGTCCACCGTCGGCGCCAGCGCCAATGTGGAAGCGCAGTGCGCCACCCTGCAGGTGCCGGAGGATCGCGCCCATCCCGAAGGCCGCAGCATCGGCCTGCGCATCGCCTGGCTGGAGTCGGGCGACGGCAGCAGCAGCCAGCCCGATCCGGTGTTCTTCCTGGCCGGCGGCCCCGGCCAGGCCGCCAGCGAGGTGGCCGTCGTTGTCGATACCGCCCTGCGCCAGGTACGCAAGCAGCGCGACGTGTTCCTGATCGACCAGCGCGGCACCGGCAGCTCCAACCCGCTCAGCTGCCTGGGCGCCGACGGCAAGGAACTGCAGCTGGACGAAGACGCTGCGCCCACCGAAGCGGTGATGCGCGACTTCGCCACGCAGTGCCTGGCCTCGCTGAAAGGCCGTGCCGATCCGCGCTTCTACACCACCACCGAAGCCATTGCCGATCTGGACGCCGTGCGCCAGGCGCTGGGCGCTGAAAAGATCAATCTGGTCGGGGGTTCCTATGGCACCCGCGTGGCCCAGCGCTATGCCATGGCCTACCCGCAGCACACCCGCAGCATCGTGATCGATGGCGTGGTGCCCAACGATCTGGTGGTGGGTGGCGAGTTCGCCAGGACCTTCGACAACGCCATCACCCTGCAGTCGGCGCAGTGCCGCAAGGATGCCGCCTGCAGCAAGCGCTTCCCGGTGGATACCCGTGAACAGCTGCGCAGCGTGGCCGACACCCTGCGCCGCACGCCGGTGACGGTCGATTACCGCGACCCCGGTACGAACGCGCCGCGCCAGGACGTGCTTTCGCCGGACAGCGTGGTTGGCCTGGCGTTCGCCTTCTCCTACGTGCCCGAGTACTCCTCGCTGCTGCCACTGGTGCTGGATGAAGCCGCACAGGGCCGCTACGCCCCGCTGGCCTCGCTGGTGCGTGGCGCCACCCGCAGCATGGATTTCCAGATCAACCGCGGCATGCAGTGGTCGGTGATCTGCAGCGAAGACGCGCCGCGCTTCCAGGCCCCGCCTGAAAGCGATGACGCGCTGTTCGGTGCCGAAGCAGCGCGCGCGTTCTTCGCCGCCTGCCCGGTGTGGCCCCACCAGCCGGCGCCGGCCGCCAGCACCGCAGCGCTGAAGGGCGATCTGCCCGTGTTGCTGCTGTCCGGTGAACTGGACCCGGTCACCCCGCCGCGCTACGCCGAGCAGGTGCTCAAGGGCCTGCCCAACGGCCGAGCGCTGGTTGCCCGCGGGCAGGGTCACGGCACGCTCAACGCCGGCTGCATGCCGCGCCTGCTCGGCCAGTTCATCGACACCACCAATGCCAAGGCGATCGATGCCAGCTGCCTGGATACGCTGAGCTACGTGCCGGCGTTCACTTCGTTCAACGGATGGGCCCCATGATCGTCGCCGACAACCTGCACAAGGCCTTCGATACCCGCACCGGCCGTATCCAGGCGGTGGCCAACGTCGGCTTCCGCGCCGCCGATGGCCAGATCACCGGCCTGCTGGGCCCCAACGGTGCCGGCAAGACCACCACCATGCGCATGCTGTACACGCTGATGACGCCCGACCAGGGCAGCATCAGCGTCGATGGCATCGATGCAGCGCGCAACCCGGTGGAGGTACGCCGCCACCTGGGGGTGCTGCCCGATGCGCGTGGCGTGTACAAGCGCCTGACCGCGCGCGAGAACATCGCCTACTTCGGCGAACTGCATGGCCTCTCGGCCCAGCACATCCGCGAACGCATCGAGGTGCTGTCGCATGCACTGGACATGGGCGACATCCTTGATCGCCAGACCGATGGCTTCTCGCAGGGCCAGCGCACCAAGACCGCCATCGCCCGTGCGCTGGTGCACGACCCGCGCAACGTCATCCTCGACGAACCCACCAACGGCCTGGACGTGATGACCACCCGCGCGCTGCGCCGGTTCCTGCTGGGGCTGCGCGAAGAGGGCCGCTGCGTGATCCTGTCCAGCCACATCATGCAGGAGGTGGGGGCGCTGTGCGACCACATCGTGATCATTGCCAAGGGCACGGTGATGGCCGCCGGCAGCGCCGATGAACTGCGCGCACAGTCCGGTGAAACCAATCTGGAGGATGCGTTCGTGAAACTGATCGGCAGCGAAGAGGGCCTGCACGCATGAGCATGATGTCGACCCTGATGACGGTGATGCGCAAGGAGCTGCGTGACCTGTCGCGCGACCGCCGCACGCTGGCGCTGACCCTGCTGTTCGGGCCGCTGCTGTACCCGCTGCTGATCCTGGGCATGGGCAAGCTGTCCGAAAGCCGCGTGCGCACGCAGATCGAGCAGCCGCTGCAGATTCCCACCATCGGCGCCGAGCACGCGCCGAACCTGGTGCGCTTCCTGGCGGCCCAGGGCCTGAATGCCGCTGCTGCACCGAAGGACCTGGCCGAGGCCATCCGCTCGCAGGACATCGACGTGGCGCTGCGCATCAGCCCGGACTTCGGCAAGGACTGGGCCGATGGCAAGCCGGCGCTGGTGGAGGTGATCCGCGACAGCACGCGGCGTGCCGCCGAGGTGCCCACTGCGCGCCTGCAGGCGGCGTTGGCCACCTACAACGGGCAGGTGGGAGCGCTGCGGCTGATGGCGCGTGGCATCGACGCCCAGGTTGCACGGCCGCTGGACGTGGCCAGCCAGGACATGGCCAGTGCCGAAGCCAAGCGTGGCCTGATGCTGTCGGCGTTGCTGCCGATCCTGCTGACCCTCACCTCGTTCCTCGGCGGCGCCTACCTGGTGATGGACACCACCGCCGGCGAGCGTGAGCGGCAGTCGCTGGAGCCGCTGCTGGCCACGCCGGGATCGCGCAGCGCCATTGTCAGCGGCAAGATCGCCGCCGCCTGCATGGTCGGCTTTGCCTCGCTGCTGTTGACCCTGGCCGCGTTCAAGGTGAGCGCGCAGATTGCACCGGGCAACATCGGCCGCCAGCTCAACATGAACATCGTCGCCATGGTGCAGATGCTGCTGGTGATGTTGCCGATGCTGCTGATCGGCACCTCGCTGCTGACGTTCCTGGCCGCAGCGGCCAAGAGCATGAAGGAAGCGCAGAGCCACATGACCTGGCTGATGCTGCTGCCGATGCTGCCGGGCTATGCGCTGATTGCCTACCCGGTGAAGAGCCAGCTTTGGCAGTACGCAGTGCCGTTCCTGTCGCAGAACCAGATGCTGCTGAAGGTGATCCGCCACGAGACCATCACCCCCTCGGTGTGGGCGATCTACCTCGGCGCCAGCCTCGGCCTGGCGGCCGTGCTGTGGTTCGCCGCCGTGCGCCGTTACCACAACGAGCGCCTGGCCATCTCCGGCTAAGTGCGGGTGGTAGCGCCGGGCCATGCCCGGCGGATCCGGAACGAGGCCCGGTCATTCCGGGCTTCGTTGTTTTCAGGACCGCGTTGCCTGCCAAGTGGCGAAACGCTGGGCGATCACCGGCGCCAATCGCAAGTGCAGACAGCGGGAGTGTTGGACACCTCACCCCTCCCCATACCGCGCAGGCGTCACCCCCATCTCGCGCTTGAACACGGCGATGAAGGCGCTGGGCGTGTCGTACCCCATCGACAGCGCAACACCGATCACCGGATCACCTGCCAGCAGGCGTGGCAGCGCCAGCAGCACACGCAGTCGCTGTCGCCACTGGCCCAGCGTCATGCCGGTCTCGGCCAGCCAGTGGCGGGCCAGGCTGCGGCCCGACAGGCCACTGCTGGCGGCCCAGGCCTCGACGGTGCGGTTGTCGTGCGGCGCGCGAGCCAGCGCGGCGGCGATCTGGCGCAGGCGCCGGTCACGCGGTTGTGGCAGGGCCAGCGGCAGCGGCGTGCTGGCGGCAATCTCATCGGCGATCACGCCGGCCAGGCGTGCCTGCGCAGCATCCAGTGGCGCATGGGGCCATTGCAGCGCCCGCGCCGTCGCCGCCTGCAGCAGCGCGCTGGGCTGGAAAATACGTGGCGTCGCAGGCAGTTCCAGGCAGGTCGCGGCGCCGAAGTACAGGCTCCAGCCATCGAACTCCTCTGCCTCCGCCAGTGCGTGGGGCAGCGAGGGCGGTATCCATGCGACGTGCCCCGCAGGAAGCAGCCACTGCAGATCCCCCGCTTCGATGCGCAGCACGCCGTGGTGGGCACCCAGCAGCTGGCCGCGCACATGCCGGTGGCGTGCTGTACGGCGTCGTCCGGTTGCGCGCAGTTGCGACGACAGCACCGCGGGACCATCGCCGGCGTCCGCCAGGGTGGGATCGATCAACGTGATGGATGTCTGATCTACCATATCCATTGGCAGTTATACGGCAGAAACGCCAGCCGGCGGGCGCCACACTGGGCTCCGATCCCACAGGAGCATCCTCCATGCAGCCACACGACATCCTCCCCGACCATCAGAACGACGTGCAGGTGAACGGCGTGACCGTGCGCAAGGGCAGTGTCGGGGCTTTCCTCGCCAGCGTGCGCGACTGGCAGGACCCGGCCAGCGATCCCGCCACCCGGGCCACGGCCGAAGCGGATCTGCGCGCGCTGCTGCCCGGGCTGCATGCGCTGGGCCTGTTCCAGGTGCTGACAGCGCGCGATCCGGCACTGCAACACCTGATCGATGGAGCGGCCTGAAACGGACAAGGCCCGGACATGCCGGGCCTTGATCCATTGTCGCCGGGCGTGGCCCGGCGCTACCTCGACGTGCCTCAGTTGTTGCCCGGCGCGAACACCAGCGTACGGCGGGTGGTCACCGGCGCGCTGACCGGCTCGAAGCGCCAACGCTTGACCGCGTTCAGGGCTTCACGGTCGAACACGCGTCCCGGCGTCGCGCGCAGCACGCGAGCGTTCACCACCGAGCCATCGGTGCCGACGGTGATCTCCACCAGCACTTCGCCGGAGGTTCCCGAACGCAGGGCTTCGCCCGGATAGCGCGGCGCCGGTGTGCTGACCGGGCGCAGGGTGGGCGCTGCCGGTGCGGCGGCCTGGCGTGCGGCGCTGGCCTGCTGGGCGGCAGCCTGCTGCTGCTTCTGCTCAGCCTCGCGGCGGGCGGCGGCCTGGCGCTCGGCTTCCTGGCGCTCGTTGTCGCGGCGCGCGGCATCCTGCTGCGCGGCAATCTGCTTGGCGGCGTCGGCTTCCTTGGCGCGCTGCTCGCTCAGGCGCTGCTGCTCAGTCTGCTGCTTGCTGCGGTCCTCGGCATCCTTCTTGGCCTTCTCGGCTTCCGCTTCGGTGCGCTTGGCTGCGTTCTGCACGCCCTTGGCCAGGCCGTCCTTCAGGCGCGGCAGGGCCGGCGCGGAGGCATCCACCTTCTCGATCAGTGCCACCAGGCGCTGCGCTTCGGTGTAGTCCTCGCGGCTCAGGTGTTGCTCGGCGGCGATCAGGGTGTACGGCAGCAGGTCGGTCAGTGCGCTCTTCACCGAGGCGTCGTCCGGCGTCTTGTCACGCAGGGCGAGGTAGTACTCGATGGCGTTGTCGCCGGCCGGTGCATACATGCGGTTCTCGCGCAGCGCCTGGCTGGCCGACTCGCGCAGCTGCTCGGTGCCCATGGACTGCACCTTGGCAGCAACCGCCGGTGCGGCGGGTGCGGCAGCGGCAGGCGCCGTGGCGGCAGCAGGCGCTGCGGATTCTTCCTTGCCCGAGCAGGCGGCCAGGGCCAGTGCCAGGGCAACCGGCAGCCACCGGCGCGCGGCGGTGATCGTTGAGACGTGCGACATCCTGCTCCCCTCTAGAAGACGACGTGACGTAAATCATTGATATGCATGGCCGGGACCTGCGGTCCGGGCGCGGCAGGGTGACGTTTCCCGACGCCACCGCCGGCAACGGCGAGGGTGCAATCTAGCATCCCGGCCACCGCCGCGTACAAGGGGCAGGGGCCGGGAAGGGGCAGCGGCGAAGGGCCGCTGCCGGTTGCCGCATCAGTGGTCGTGCGACTTGTCGTGGGGCTTGCTGTGGCTGTTTGACATCAGCTTGTCGGTCCAGGCGATGCCGATCGCCGACAGGATGAACACGCAGTGGATGATGGTCTGCCACAGCACGCCATCCTGGGTCAGCATCGAGCAGCGGGCGACACCGATGTTGGCAGCGGCGACGCTCATCTGCTCCGGCGTGCACAGCGGGATGCCGCCCAGCGCACCGCTGGCGATGAAGGTCTTCAGCAGGTGGATCGAGGAGATGCCGATGATCGCCATCGCCAGCTTCACCTTGAGCACGCTGGCGTTGACGTGGCTCAGCCATTCCGGCTGGTCCGGGTGGCCTTCCAGGCGCAGGCGCGAGACGAAGGTCTCGTAGCCGCCGACGATCACCATCACCAGCAGGTTGGAGATCATCACCACGTCGATCAGGCCCAGCACGATCAGCATGATCTGCTGCTCGCCCATCGACACCGAGTGCGAGATCAGGTGCCACAGTTCCTTGCCGAACAGGAACACGTAGACGCACTGCGCCACGATCAGGCCCAGGTACAGCGGCAGCTGCAGCCAGCGCGAGGCGAAGATCAGCGTGGACAAGGGGGAGAGCGGCGGGCGGTTTGCACTCATGCGAGGGATGCTGCGTTGCGGGGGAGAGGCGAGGTTACCGGCCCGCCATGACGGTGCCAAGCCAACTCACGCACTAGACTTCAGGTTCCTTTCCGCACCCCGAGCCGCCGCCATGATCGACCTGTATTACTGGCCCACCCCGAACGGCCACAAAGTGACCCTGCTGCTGGAAGAAGCCGGCCTGGAGTACCGCATCCACCCGGTCAACATCGGCTCGGGCGACCAGTTCAAGCCGGAATTCCTCGCGATCTCGCCGAACAACAAGATGCCGGCCATCGTCGACCAGGCCCCGGCCGATGGCGGTGCTCCCCAGAGCGTGTTCGAGTCTGGCGCGATCCTGCTGTACCTGGCCGAGAAGACCGGCCGCTTCCTGCCCAGCGACCCCCGCGGCCGCGTCACCACCCTGGAGTGGCTGTTCTGGCAGATGGCCGGCCTGGGCCCGATGAGTGGCCAGATGGGCCACTTCAACGTGTACGCGCCGGAAAAGATCCCGTATGCCATCGAGCGCTACGACAACGAAGTGCGTCGCCTGCACGGAGTGATGGACAAGCGCCTGGCCCAGCACGCGTTCCTGGCCGGCGACGCGTACACCATCGCTGACATGGCCAGCTACCCGTGGATCGGCGCCTACGACAAGCTGCCGGTGGATTTCACCGCGTTCCCGAACCTCAAGCGCTGGCATGAAACCATTGCCGCACGCCCGGCCACCCAGCGTGCCTATGCCCTGCGCCAGCAGGTGAACCCGAACGCCGGCAAGCCGCTCAGCGACGAAGAGCGCAAGCACCTGTTCGGCCAGCGCTGACCGCCTCGGGGTCGGATCCCTTTGCAGCGCAAAGGGCTCTGACCCCAGCACCCGGCCATGGGCAGAAGGTCATGCTGCCTTCCCGCACAGGCTTGGTTAGGATGGGGGACGACCGCTCCGCGTCCATCGCGGGGGCGGACCTGCCGTTTGCCGGGATCCTCCATGCGCCACCTGTTCGCTTCGCTCGCCCTCATGCTCGCCACCACAACCGCCGCCCACGCTGAAAAGCTGACCCTGGAAGCCATCACCGGCCCGCTGCCGCTGTCCGGCCCGACCCTGATGAAGCCCAAGGTGGCGCCGGACGGATCGCAGGTCAGCTTCCTGCGCGGCAAGGACAGCGACCGCAACCAGCTGGACCTGTGGACCTACGACATCGGCAGTGGCCAGACCCGGCTGCTGGTCGATTCCAAGGTGGTGCTGCCCGGCACCGAGACCCTCAGTGATGAGGAAAAGGCGCGCCGCGAGCGCCAGCGCATCGCCGCGATGACCGGCATCGTCGATTACCAGTGGTCGCCGGACGCGCAGCGCCTGCTGTTCCCGCTGGGCGGCGAGCTGTACCTGTACGACCTCAAGCAGCAGGGTCAGGCGGCGGTGCGCCAGCTGACCCACGGTGAAGGTTTCGCCACCGATGCCAAGCTGTCGCCCAAGGGCGGCTTCGTCAGCTTCATCCGCGGCCGCAACCTGTGGGTGATCGACCTGGCCAGCGACAAGCAGCTGCAGCTGACCCGCGACGGCAGCACCACTATCGGCAACGGCGTGGCCGAATTCGTCGCCGACGAGGAAATGGACCGCCACACCGGATACTGGTGGGCGCCGGATGATTCTGCGATCGCCTTTGCCCGCATCGACGAATCGCCGGTACCGGTACAGAAGCGCTACGAGGTCTATGCCGACCGCACTGATGTGATCGAACAGCGTTACCCGGCCGCCGGCGATGCCAACGTGCGCGTGCAGCTGGGCGTGATCGCACCGGCCGCCGATGCGCAGCCGCGCTGGGTCGACCTCGGCAAGGAACAGGACATCTACCTGGCCCGCGTCGACTGGCGCGATGCGCAGCACCTGAGTTTCCAGCGCCAGTCGCGTGACCAGAAGCAGCTGGACCTGGTGGAAGTGGCGCTCGATTCCAACCGCCAGCGCGTGCTCGCCCACGAGACCAGCCCGACCTGGGTGCCGCTGCACAACAGCCTGCGCTTCCTCGACGACGGCAGCGTGCTGTGGTCGTCCGAACGCACCGGCTTCCAGCACCTGTACCGCATCGACAGCAAGGGCAAGGCCACTGCACTGACCCACGGCAACTGGCCGGTGGACGAACTGCTGGCAGTCGATGAGAAGGCCGGCAAGGCCTACTTCCGCGCTGGCATCGAAACCTCGCGCGAAAGCCAGATCTACGCAGTGTCGCTGCAGGGCGGCGAGCCGCAGCGCCTGTCGAAGGCGCCGGGCATGCACAGCGCCAGCTTTGCGCGCAACGCCAGCGTCTACGTCGACAGCTGGTCCAACAGCAGCACGCCGCCGCAGATCGAACTGTTCCGCGCCAACGGCGAGAAGATCGCCACGCTGGTCGAGAACGACCTGACCGATCCCAAGCACCCGTATGCGCGCTACCGCGATGCGCAGCGCCCGGTCGAGTTCGGCACGTTGATGGCTGCCGACGGCAAGACCCCGTTGAACTACAGCCTGATCAAGCCGGCCGGCTTCGATCCGTCCAAGCGCTACCCGGTGGCGGTGTATGTCTACGGCGGCCCGGCCAGCCAGACCGTCACCGACAGCTGGCCCGGCCGCGGCGACCATCTGTTCAACCAGTACCTGGCCCAGCAGGGCTACGTGGTGTTCTCGCTGGACAACCGTGGCACCCCGCGCCGTGGCCGCGACTTCGGCGGTGCGCTGTACGGCAAGCAGGGTACGGTGGAAGTGACCGACCAGCTGCGTGGCGTGGCCTGGCTGAAGCAGCAGCCATGGGTGGACCCGGCGCGCATCGGCGTGCAGGGCTGGTCGAATGGCGGCTACATGACCCTGATGCTGCTGGCCAAGGCCTCCGACAGCTACGCCTGTGGCGTGGCCGGTGCGCCGGTGACCGACTGGGGCCTGTACGACAGCCACTACACCGAGCGCTACATGGACCTGCCGGCGCGCAATGAAGCCGGCTACCGCGAAGCGCGCGTGCTGACCCATATCGATGGCCTGCGTTCGCCGCTGCTGCTGATCCACGGCATGGCGGACGACAACGTACTGTTCACCAATTCGACCAGCCTGATGAGCGCGCTGCAGAAGCGTGCCCAGCCGTTCGAACTGATGACCTACCCGGGTGCCAAGCATGGCCTGTCCGGCGCCGATGCACTGCATCGCTACCGCGTGGCCGAAGCCTTCCTGGGACGTTGCCTGAAACCCTGATCCAGCACGGGAAGGAGCCCGCCGATGACCCAGCCACCGCCGATTCCCGGCCATGACCCGGCATCCGCCGGTTGGTGGTGCCGCCACTGGCGCTGGGCCATGCCGTTGGTGGTGGTGCTGGTGCTGGGTGGGGCAGGGGGTGTGGTGACCTGGAGCGTGCTGCGCTGGAGCGAGGCGGCACGCGAGAGCCCGCCGATGCGCGAGGCGCTGCGGCGCGCCGGTTGCAGTATCGAACTGGTGGAAGCGTTCGGTGAGCCGCTGAACATCGAGTCGATGCCGCTGGGCAGCATGCAGACCGCGATCAACGGCCAGCGTGATGTCGGCCTGACCGTGGCCCTGGAAGGACCGCACGCGCATGGGCGGTTGTTCGTGCAGGGCACCCGTCGCGATGACGTGTGGGACTACCCGGTGATGTACGTGCTGGGCGAGGACAAGCAGACCTTCGACCTGACGGCGCTGGATGATGATGAGGCTGCACGCGAATGCGAACTGCAGGCCTGCCGCGATCGCGGCGAATGCCCGCTGACCGCCGCGTTGTGACCTCCGGCCGATTGTCGCCATCGCCGTGAGCGCGTAGGGTGCGGGCAACCCTGTCCTGGAGTGCACCATGAAGCCGATCGCGTTGGCCGTTGCCCTGGCGCTGAGCGCCGCACCGCTGCTGTCCGCACCGCCGGCGCTGGCGGCACCCGCCGCCAAGGCCGCTACCCCGGCCAGCCCGGCCTGGGTCGCCCGCAGCAATGCGCTGGCGCAGATCCTGCTGGATGCGCAGGGCCCGTTCCAGCCGGAGGAAACCGGCTTCTTCGGCGTGCCCGGCTATGACGACAAGGTGGCCGACCTCGGCCCGGACAACGCCAAGCGCTACCGCGCTGCCATGGCCAAGGCACGCGACGAACTGAAAGCAAAGCTGGCCGCCGAAAAGGATCCCAACGTCCGCCAGGACCTGGAGATCATGATCCACGCCGCCAACCAGAACATCGAAGGCAGCGAGCTCAACGAGAAGTACCTGCTGCCGTGGAGCGACGCACCGCAGACCGTGTTCAGCGGCCTCAACCTGCTGCTGTCCGACCAGGTGCCGGCCGAGCGCCGGGCCAAGGCGATCGATCGCCTCAAAGCCTATGCCGGCCTGCAGCCGGGTGGCACCGCCTTCACCACACTGGCCCGCCAGCGCTACGAAGAGCGGCTGAAGGACGGCAGCCTGCTGCAGCCGACGAAGATCGAAGTGCAGCAGTCGCTGGACAACGTCGAGACCTACGTCACCGGCATCGAGTCGCTGCTGAAGAAGTACCAGATCGCCGGCGCCGACGAGGCGATGAAGACCCTGGCCGGGCAGATGAAGGACTACGCCGCCTGGACGCGCAGGGAGGTGCTGCCGAAAGCACGTGCCGACGCACGCCTGCCGGCGCCGCTGTACGCCTACCAGCTCAAGCAGGTCGGCATCGACATCGACCCGAAGCTGCTGATGCAGCGCGCGCAGCTGGAGTTCATGGAAACCCGCTCGGCGATGCAGCAGCTGGCACCGCTGGTGGTGAAGGACAAGGGCCTGAAGGTGGCTGATCCGAGCGACCCGGTGGCGGTGATCCGGGCGCTGAAGGCCGACAAGATCGCCGACGATCACCTGGAAGGCCACTACCGCAAGGTGATCGATGCGATCGATCCGCTGATCCGTGAACACGCCATCGTCGACGTACCCAAGCGCGCCATGCAGATGCGCCTGGGCTCGGCCGCCGAGAGCGCGGCCAGCCCGGCGCCGCACTTCCTGCCGGCCCCGCTGGTCAACAACACCGGGCAGCAGGGCACCTTCGTGCTGCCGCTGGGCAACCCGGCCGCGGGCCCGGGCGCGCAGTACGACGACTTCAACTTCGGTGCGGCGGCATGGACGCTGAGCGCGCACGAAGGCCGCCCGGGGCACGAGCTGCAGTTCACCGCAATGGTCGAGCGCGGCGTGTCGCTGGCGCGCACCATGTTCGCGTTCAATTCGGTGAACGTGGAAGGCTGGGCGCTGTATGCCGAAGCCGAGATGGTGCCGTACGAGCCGCTGGACGGGCAGATGATCGCCCTGCAGTTCCGCCTGCTGCGCGCTGCGCGCGCGATGCTCGACCCGATGCTCAACCTCGGCCTGACCGACCGTGCCAACGGCGAGCGCGTGCTGATGGAGCAGGTCGGCCTGTCCAAGGCGATGGCCACCCAGGAACTGGACCGCTACATGGTGCGCATGCCGGGCCAGGCCGGCAGCTACTTCTACGGCTATACCCGCATCCTGGAACTGCGCATGCAGACCGAGCTGGCGCTGGGCGCGAAGTTCGACCGCCTGGCGTTCAACAACTTCCTGCTCGACCAGGGCCTGCTGCCGCCGGACCAGCTGGCTGACGCAGTGAACAAGGTGTTCGTGCCGAAGTACAAGCGCTGAATCCCACCCGGTAGTGCCGGCCGCTGGCCGGCAACCGGTGTGGGTAGATGCCGACCTTGGTCGGCGCTGTGGGGTCGTGCCAACCAAGGTTGGCACCCACCAGAGCGATGCGTCGGTTGCAGCGGTAGTGCCGCATCACCGCTGCGGTTGCGGCGTGATCACCTGTGTCGGCAACCGCGCCGGCGGTGCCGGATTCGGCACCCAGATGGCAACGCCCGCGGCGCGCTTCTGCGTCGTCGGAATACCGATGCCGACGCCGCCACCGACGTGCGAGCCGAACGTGCCCGCGCCCACCGACATGCCTACCGGCGAACCGCTGCTGCCCACGCCCATCAGCACCACGCCGTTGGCGCCGAGCGCCGCGGCTTCACGCTTCAGGCGGGCCACGGCGGCATCGGTCTGGCCCTGGGTGCCGAAGCCGACGGCTGAAGCCGATTCCAGCTGGGCGATTTCCTGGGAGCCGGCCGGTGGCGTCGAATAGATCTGCACCAGCGCCGGATCGATCGGTGCGCGGGCGCGGCCCAGCATGACCTTGGAGGTGCTGGCACAGCCAGCGGCGACCAGCAGGATGGCCGCCAACGCGGCCCAACGGATGTTCATGGCACGACCCCTGTAGGACTGGTTGCGATCATCGGCGGGCCACTCTGAATCGGCGCCAACACCCGGGCCAGGGCACGCACGGCAGCACGCTAGCACGGTGCGGGTGACAGCTCCGCCAATGGCAGTAGGCGGCGGCAGCGGGAACGTCTATGGTTGGGGCAGGAACCAACTGCGGGAGAGCGACATGGGTGTGATCAGTCTGTTGTGGGGCGTACTGGCGCTGTTGTGGATGATCCTGGCGCTGATTCCACTGCTCGGCTGGGGCAACTGGTTCCTGATCCCGTTCGCTGCGGTGGGCGCGGTGATCGCCGCGCTGGGCATCCTGTTCACCCACCCGAGCAAGCGTGGCCGGGCCTGGGCCGGCCTGGTCCTGAACGGCATCGTGGTGGTGGTCGGCATCCTGCGCCTTGGCCTGGGTGGCGGCGTGGTCTGAGCCCGGTCCCGGGTGCGACCGGTCGTCGCAGGCACACGGCCGATGGCCGGGCGGGGGCGTACAATGAATGGCTGCGCGAGCCCCCCGCGTGCCTGTGAATCCGCGCCCCGCGCGGCTGCCCCATGATCATCCGACCCCGTCCCCACGGCTGGCAACTGCTGTACATCCTGCGCGGCTCGATCGTCAAAGCGATCGCGCCGAAGGTGCTGGCCATCCTGATCCTGTCCATCGCCGTGGCCGCGGTGGTGGAACTGGCGCCGCCCACCGGCATCGAACGCGTTTCGGTCACGCCGTTCACCCTGCTTGGCCTGGTGCTGTCGATCTTCCTGAGCTTCCGCAACAGCGCCTGCTACGACCGCTGGTGGGAAGGCCGCAAGCTGTGGGGCCAGCTGGTCTACGAATCGCGTTCGCTGGCGCGCCAGGTGAACCTGCTGCTGGCCGACGACGCGGGCCGTCGTCGTCGCGTCGCCTACCTCACCACTGCGTTCGCCCATGCGCTGGCGGCGCGACTGCGTGGCCGCATCGTCGCCCTGGCGGCACTACCGTGGCTGGACAAGCGCCAGCGCGAACAGCTGGGCCAGCGCGAGAACGTGCCCGATGCACTGCTGGCGATGATCGCGGCCGAACTGGCGCAGGCGCTGCGCGCCGGCCAGCTCGACCCCATCCTCTATACCCAGCTTGAAGAGCGCCTGCGCGCGATGTCGTCGATCCAGGCCGGCTGCGAGCGCATCCTCACCACGCCGCTGCCGTTCGCCTACACCCTGCTGCTGCATCGCTGCGCGTGGATGTTCTGCGTGCTGCTGCCGTTCGGCCTGGCCAGTTCGCTGGGCTGGGGCACGCCGGTACTGTCTGCGGTGCTTGCCTATGCCTTCTTCGGCCTGGACCAGTTGGGCGAAGAAATGGAAGACCCGTTCGGCCTGGAGCCGAACGACCTGCCGCTGGACGCGCTGGTGCGCACGATCGAGATCGACCAGCTCGATGCGCTAGGCGAACGCCCGTTGCCCGAACCCCTGCTGCCGCAGGGCTACCTGTTGCAATAGCCACTCCTCGGAGCCTGCCATGTCCCACCCGCTGTACCGCCCGCGCCGCATGCGCCACGACGAGTTCTCGCGCCGCCTGATGCGCGAGAACACGCTGACCACCGACGACCTGATCTACCCGGTGTTCGTGCACGAACAGGCCGGCCGCACCGCGGTGCCGTCGATGCCGGGCGTTGAACGGCTGTCGATCGAAGAGCTGCTGAAGGTGGCCGAAGAGGCGCTGGAGCTGGGCATTCCGGTGATCGACCTGTTCCCGGTGATCGACCCGTCGCTGAAGTCGCTGGACGCATCGGCCGCCTGGTCCGAAGACGGCCTGGCGCAGCGGGCGATCCGCGCGCTGAAGTCGCGCTTCCCGGAACTGGGAGTGATGACCGACGTGGCGCTGGACCCGTACACCACCCATGGCCAGGACGGCATCATCGATGACAAGGGCTATGTGCTGAACGACATCACCGTCGACGCGCTGGTCAAGCAGTCGGTGTCGCATGCCGAGGCCGGTGCGGACATCGTCTCGCCGTCGGACATGATGGACGGCCGCATCGGTGCGATCCGCCGCGCGCTGGATGCCGGCAACCACATCAACGTGCGCATCATGGCCTACTCGGCCAAGTACGCTTCGGCGTTCTATGGTCCGTTCCGTGATGCGGTGGGCAGCGCAGCCAGCCTCGGCAAGGCCGACAAGAAGACCTACCAGATGGACCCGGCCAACGGCGACGAGGCCCTGCGCGAGATCGCGCTGGACCTGGAAGAGGGCGCCGACATGGTGATGGTCAAGCCGGGCATGCCGTACCTGGACCTGGTGCGCCGGGTGAAGGAGACCTTCGGCGTGCCGACCTTCGCCTACCAGGTCAGTGGCGAGTACGCGATGATGAAGGCCGCCTTCGCCAACGGCTGGCTGGACGAGCGCGCCTGCGTGCTGGAGTCGCTGCTGGGCTTCAAGCGGGCCGGCGCCGATGGCGTGCTGACCTATTTCGCGCCGCAGGTGGCGCGATGGCTGCGCGAGCGCTGACAATAGCGCCACGCTAGACGGAGGAATGCGCGATGGGGCCCGAACTGGGATGGATGCAATGGCTGATCTGGGGCATCGGTACGCTGGTGTTCGGCGCCATCATCGTCGGTGTCTTCATCGCCGCCTGGCGGGCCGGCAAGCGCCCGCCGGAGCAGCTCTCCGCTGCCCGCCACGTGGCCCGTGAGCAGGCCCTGCCGGAGAGCGTGCAGGCCGAGCTGGCCGCGCTGAACCAGCGCAAGGACAATGGCCAGCTGAGCGAGGTCGAGTACGAGCAGCAGCGCGCCAGGGTGTTGTCGCGCTGACGGGCAATGCCCGGGGTCGGATCCCTTTCCGCAGGAAAGGGCTCTGACCCCTTCGCGGGCGCCATCCACGCGTGGCGTGGATCTACCGCACGCACCCCGCCACCGCCGCCACCTTTGGTACCGCCAACCGGTACACGTCCACGCCACCGGCACGCGGTGCCTTGGCCGCGCTGCTGGCGACCATCATCTCGCCCGGCTTGGCGTTGTCGACCACCGGCGCGCCGGTCCAGCCACCCGTCTGGTTGAATGACAGCCCCAACGGCTGCAGGGCCACGCCGGTCCACGCACAACCGCTGCTCCACACCTGTGCGGTGGTGCCGCTGCCGCGGCTGAACACCACGGCGCCGTCCTGGCCCAGCCAGTCGCCGTCGGTCTCGTCGTCGGCGCTGTTCAACGCGCTCAGTGCAGTGGCCGGTCCGCGCTGGCCCTGGGCATCCAGCGTCGACACGAACAGATTCCAGCCGGCGCCCCGGCCCTGCTGGCGGGCAAACAACAGTCGTCGCCCATCCGCGCTCAGGGCCGGTCCGCGCTCTTCCCGGCGTCCACCATCGCCCGCCAAGGTCTGCGCCTTGCCGAGCTGGCCGTCGGCTTCCACCGTGGCGCGGTACAGCGCCAGCGCGCCCTCGCGGCCGGCCGCGAACAGCAGCCAGCGGCCATCACGGCTGAAGTAGGGATCGCGGGCCTCGCCGGCCACGCCCACCGGCAGCGCCTGCGCCTGCTGCCAGCGGCCATCGACCACGCGTGCCTGCCACAGGCCCCAGCCGGCCTCGCCGCGGCGCGCGAACACGATGCGCTGGCCGTCGGCGCTGATCGTGGCGCGGCCTTCGTCGGCACGGGTCGAGACCACGCCCATGCCTTCGATGCCGTACTCGTTCAACGCCATTGCCACGGGGGCAGAGAGTAGACTGGCGGCAAGCACCAGCAGGGGCGGGGTGATGCGCATCATCCGGGTCCGTGCACGAAAGAGCATCAGTCTAGCCAGCTTGAGGATTCCATGACCGACCGTTACGCCGTCTTCGGACACCCCGTTGCCCACTCGAAGTCGCCGCAGATCCACGCGGTGTTCGGTCGCCAGGAAGGCATCAGCATCGACTACCGCGCGATCGACCTGGCTCCGGATGCGTTCCTGGGCGGTCTGGAAGCCTTCGCCGCCGAGGGCGGTGTCGGCGCCAACGTCACCTCGCCGCACAAGGAAGCCGCGTTCTCGGTGTGCACCACGCTGACCGCGCGCGCGCGCCGCGCCGGCTCGGTCAACACGCTGCTGCGCAAGGGCGACCGTTGGCACGGTGACACCACCGACGGCATCGGCCTGGTGCGTGACCTGACCGATCGCCATGGCCTGGACCTGCGCGGCCGCCGCATGCTGCTGATCGGCGCCGGTGGTTCGGCACGCAGCGTCGCCCCGGCGCTGCTCGATGCCGGCATCACCGAGCTGGTGGTGGTCAACCGCACGCCGGAACGCGCCGATGAGCTGATCGATGCCATGGGCGAGCCGGGCCGCGCGATCAGCCGCTACTGGGAAGACCTGCGCGAGCTGGGCGACTTCGAACTGATCGTCAACGCCACCTCGGCCGGCCGCGACCGCGACGTCGAGTTCAAGCTGCCGCTGTCGCTGGTCAACTCGATGACCACTGCCGTCGACCTGAACTACGGCGAGGCGGCCATCGCCTTCCTGGCCTGGGCGCGCGCCGCGGAGTGCCGTAATACGGTCGATGGCCTGGGCATGCTGGTCGAGCAGGCCGCCGAGAGCTTCCTGCAGTGGCACGGTGTGCGCCCGCAGACCGACGAGGTCTACCAGTCGCTGCGCCAAGGCTCGGCCGTGCTGGCCGGCGAGGACTGATCGATGGACAACGCAACCCTGCTGGTCACGGTGCTGAGCATGGTGGGCGTGCGCCTGCCGGTGCTGATCGCGCTGTGCGTGGGCCTGGTCTGGGTGGTCGGCGCACCGCGCGATGCCACCCGCACCGGTGCCCTGGTCGGCCTGCTGCTGTTGCTGTTGGCCAGCCTTGGCGGCATGGCGGCGGGCATCCTGCCGATGTGGATGGTGCGCAGCGGTGATTTCAGTGCTGTGTCGAGCCTGAGCGCCATCCTCGGCGTGCTGCATTTCGCGCTGGCGATGGTCGAGGCCATCGGCGTGGTGCTGGTGGTGTGGGCGCTGGTGCGCCTGCTGCGTACCCGTACGCTCCCGGCCGCCTGACCGGTCGCGCCGGGTCATGCCCGGCGTATCTGCCCCTGGGACGGTCCGGCCACCGGACCGTGACCGCCAGCGCGCGTCGTCGCTGGCCCGTTCAGGGTGCCAGCGGCGGTGAATGCGGCCGGCCGTGCGACAATGCCCGGCCTGATCCAGCTACGGTAATTCCCGGCGTGACCGAAACCGTCGCCGCTCCGCGCGCGCTCGATGACTCCTTGAAGGACGCGATCCGCAAGGCGTACACGACGCTGCAGGCCAATACGCCCGGCTTTTCCACCCGCCGCTCGCAGAGCCAGATGATCGGCGTGGTGTCGCGTGCGCTGTCCAAAAGTGGCGGCGTCGGCGTGGTCGAGGCGCCGACCGGCGTCGGCAAGAGCCTGGGCTACCTCACCGCGGGCGTGCCGATCGCGCTGGCCAGCAAGAAGAAGCTGGTGATCAGCACCGGCACCGTGGCGCTGCAGTCGCAGTTGGTCGAGCGCGACATTCCCAACTTCCTCAAGGCCACCGGCCTGGAAGCGACCGTGGCGCTGGCCAAGGGCCGTACCCGCTACCTGTGCACGCGCAATGCCGCCGAGGCGCAGGGCGAGAGCTCGCAGGGCGGCATGTTCGAGGACGACGCGCCGCTGTTCGACCGGCCACTGGCGCCGATCGAGATGGACATCGCCAAGCGCCTGACCGATGCCTTCACCGGCGGCAGCTGGGATGGTGACATCGACAACGCCCCGGAAACCATCAGTCCCGGCCTGCGCAGCCGCATCACCACGCCGGCCTCGGGCTGCGCCGGGCGCCGCTGCGCCTACTCGGCGCAATGCGCGGTGCTGCGGTCGCGCAATACCGTGCGTGATGCGCAGATCGTGGTCACCAACCACGCGCTGCTGCTGTCGGCACTGTCGATCGGCGACAGCGACAACGGCCAGCCGTTGATCGCGCCGCCGTCGGACATGCTGCTGGTGCTGGACGAAGGCCATCACATCGGCAGCGTGGCGATCGACCAGGGCGCGGCAAGCCTGGCGCTGGATGAAATGGCCAAGCGCACCGGCCGCCTGCAGATCCTGATCGCTGGTGCCTACCGCGCGGTCGACAAGGATCGCCTCGGCAACCTGCTGCCGAACGAAGCGATCGAAGTGGCCAGCAACGTGGCCAAGCAGTTGCGCGCGTTCCGTGACCACATCGAGCGGGTGTGGATGCCGGCGCCGGCCGACGAGGAGCCGATGTGGCGCGCCGCCAACGGTCGCCTGCCCGAGGCCTGGCGCGAGCCGATCGAAGCACTGGCCGACGATACCCGCAGTCTCTACAACTGGGCGCATGCGGCTACCGCGCAGGTGGCCAAGGGCAAGCCGGACGACGCCGCGCGCGAGCGCCTGCAGCGCAACCTGGGCATGGCGCTGGAGATGATCGAGCAGCAGTACAACCTGTGGCAGGCCTGGCGTCGCGAGGACAAGGACGGTGCGCCGCCGATGGCGCGCTGGGTCACCGCCACCCGCGACGGCGACCTGGTGCTGCACGGTTCGCCGGTGTCGGCCGCGCACGTGCTGCGCAAGCTGCTGTGGGATGAAGTGGACTCGGTGGTGATGACCTCGGCGACGTTGACCGGTGGTGGCGATTTCCAGTCACTGGCGATCGACAACGGCATTCCCGAAGACGCCGAGATGGTCTCGCTGTCCTCGCCGTTCGACCTGCCCAACCAGGCCGAGCTGATCGTGCCGAAATTCCCGGTCACCCCGGACGACCGCGAGGGCCATCCACGCGAAGTGGCGCGCTATCTCGACACCGAACTGGACTGGGCCAAGGGCTCGATGGTGCTGTTCACCTCGCGCTGGAAGATGGAGAAGGTAGCCGGCCTGATGTCGGCCGCGCGCCGCAAGCAGGTGCTGGTGCAGGGCGAGATGTCCAAGACCCGGTTGATCGACGAACACCTGCGCCGCGTCGCGGCGGGCGAGGGCTCGGTGCTGTTCGGCCTGAACTCCTTCGGCGAAGGCCTCGACCTGCCGGGTGAGGCCTGCACCACGGTGGTGATCACCCAGGTGCCGTTCGCGGTGCCGACCGACCCGCAGACCGCCACGCTCAGCGAATGGTTCGAGGGACGCGGGCTCAATGCGTTCAACCTGATCGCCATTCCGCACGCCCTGCGCACGCTGACCCAGTTCGCCGGCCGTCTGATCCGCACCTCCACCGATACCGGCCGCGTGGTCATCCTCGATTCGCGGCTGCTGACCCGCCGCTACGGCAAGCGCATCATCGACGCGCTGCCGCCGTTCAAGCGCACCATCGGCTGAGGAGCGGGGTCAGATCCCTTCCGCCGGAAGGGCTCTGACCCCGTCGCGCGAGCAGGGTCGTTTCGCCTTTCAGTCCTGCGACTGCGGGCATGAGTCGGACGCCAGTGCGTAGGGCTGGTACATGCAGCGGATCAGGTCGTCCACCGCCTTCAGCCGCGGTGGCCATGCGACGTGCTGCAGGCCCTGCGCGCTACGCATCTCGACCATCCCTTCCCTGAGCGTGGTACCGGGTGGCAGCGGCAGGGCGGCCAAGCGCGCGCGCGCACGTCGTAGTGTCGGCAGGTCGTCATCCAGAAAGGCGATGGTCGCATCCACGTAGAGGTTCCAACCCTCCGGATCGGCGTCGGCAGGCTTGTACGTCAACCGCATCAGTGCGCTGGCGGGATCGCGTTGCCCCTCGTAGGCACGCAGTTGCGACTCGTGCCAGGCCAGCTCTGGGTGGCCGCTTGCCTTGGCCTGGCGCCGGTATGCGGCGAACAGGTCAGCCAGTTCCAACTGGCAGCCTGCGCGCTCGACAAGTGCGTCCCAGCCCTCCCCGGGCCCTTGATTGAATGCATCGGGTGGCATCGCCAGCAGTTCGGCGCGATTGTCGAACTGGCATTCGCCGGCGAGTACAGGTGCGGCGATCACCCATGAGAAAAGCATCAGGCCGAAGCGCATCGTGACGTCCATGTACAGGGTTGCACATGATGCGCCCAGATGCCGGCCAGCGGCCGGCACTACCGCATCGGGATCAATCGCCGAGCAGGGCGGTATTGCGCACGGCGCCCTTGTCGGCGCTGGTGGCGAGCAGCGCGTAAGCCTTCAGCGCACTGGTGACCTTGCGCGGGCGCGGTGCGCGCGGTTTCCAGCCACGCGCGTCGGCGCCGGCGCGGCGCTGGGCCAGCGTGGCCTCATCCAGCAACAGATCAATGCGGCGGGTGGGGATGTCGATGCGGATGCGATCGCCATCCTGCACCAGGCCGATGACACCGCCGCTGGCGGCTTCCGGCGAAACGTGGCCGATCGACAGGCCCGAGGTGCCACCGGAGAAGCGGCCGTCGGTGAGCAGCGCGCACTGCTTGCCCAGCCCCTTCGACTTCAGATAGCTGGTCGGGTACAGCATCTCCTGCATGCCGGGGCCGCCCTTCGGGCCTTCGTAGCGGATCACCACCACCTCGCCCGGCTGCACTTCGTCGGCGAGGATGCCGGCGACGGCGGCGTCCTGGCTTTCGTAGACGCGCGCGGGGCCTTCGAACACGTGGATCGACTCGTCCACGCCTGCGGTCTTGACCACGCAGCCATCCAGCGCGAGGTTGCCGCGCAGCACGGCCAGGCCGCCTTCCAGCGAATACGCGTGCTGCAGCGAACGGATGCAGCCTTCGGCGCGGTCGATGTCCAGCGTCGGCCAGCGCGTGGCCTGGCTGAAGGCCTCCTGGGTGGGAATGCCGGCCGGGCCGGCCTTGAAGAAGGTATGCAGGGTGTCGTTGTCACTGCGCACCACGTCCCAGCGTTCCAGCGCGTCGGCCAGGCTGGTGCTGTGCACGGTCGGTACCGAGGTATCGAGCAGGCCGGCGCGGTCCAGCTCGCCGAGGATGCCGAACACGCCGCCAGCGCGATGCACGTCCTCGACGTGGTACTTCGGCGTGTTCGGCGCCACCTTGCACAGCTGCGGCACGCGCCGCGACAGCGCGTCGATGTGGGTCAGGTCGAAGTCCACCTCTGCCTCCTGCGCCGCGGCCAGCAGATGCAGGATGGTGTTGGTGGAACCGCCCATGGCGATATCCAGGGCCATCGCGTTGGCGAACGCCGCCTGGGTGGCGATGCCGCGCGGCAGCGCGCTCGGGTCTTCGCCGCCATACCAGCGATGGCAGAGTTCGACGATGAGGCGGCCGGCGCGGCGGAACAGCGCCTCGCGATCGGCATGGGTCGCCAGCGTGGTGCCGTTGCCGGGCAGCGACAGGCCCAGTGCTTCGGTCAGGCAGTTCATCGAGTTGGCGGTGAACATGCCCGAGCAGGAGCCGCAGGTGGGGCAGGCGCTGCGCTCGAACGCCGCGACCTTCTCGTCGGAGGCGCTGTCATCGGCGGCCACCACCATCGCATCGACCAGGTCCAGCTTGTGCTCGGACAGTCTGGTCTTGCCCGCTTCCATCGGGCCGCCAGAGACGAACACCACCGGGATGTTGAGGCGCAGCGCGGCCATCAGCATGCCGGGCGTGATCTTGTCGCAGTTGCTGATGCACACCAGTGCGTCGGCGCAGTGCGCGTTGACCATGTATTCGACCGAGTCGGCGATGATCTCGCGGCTGGGCAGTGAGTACAGCATGCCGTCGTGGCCCATCGCGATGCCGTCGTCCACGGCGATGGTGTTGAATTCCTTGGCGACGCCGCCGACCTGTTCGATCTCGCGCGCGACCAGCTGGCCGAGGTCCTTCAGGTGTACGTGGCCGGGCACGAACTGGGTGAAGGAGTTGGCGATGGCGATGATCGGCTTGTGGAAGTCGCCATCCTTCATGCCGGTGGCACGCCACAGGGCGCGGGCGCCGGCCATGTTGCGGCCTGCGGTGGAGGTGCGGGAACGATATTCGGGCATGGCTGGCGGAACGGGCGGGCCGTACGACGTGGGGGTCGCCTGATCATGGCCAATTTTTTCGGTTGCTGCTGCAACCACCGGAGATGGTCCGGCCGGGCTGCGCCCGGCACCTGCCGAAGCAACAGCCGAAGCAACGGCGGGCTTCCTGCGGGAGGCGGGGTGGGTCCGCTGGCGGGGGGCGCCGTAAACCCGTCCTTGGGGGCTTGGCCGCGGCATCCATGCCGCGGACACCCCCGCCAGCGGACCCACCCCGCCTTCGACAGTTTCCTGCGATCTGTCGGGGCCGGCGCTCTGCTCCTGGTAGGTGTCGACCTTGGTCGACACGATGGATCCATGCCATGCGTGGAAGATGGGGAACGACGAAAATGAAAGTCCGTTCATCTTTCGGACTTTGCCGATTCCGGTTGCTGGCCCGGATTTGGCATCATTGGGGCATTGATCCGTCGACAGGGCATGAGGCCATGAAACGTTCCCGCACCACCGCGTTGCTGCTGATGAGCGCCGCGCCGCTGCTGTTCACCGCCTGCCAGAAGGAGCCGGAGGTGAAGGTGCAGGAAGGCCTGTACACCTCGGTCGAGGCCTGCACCGAGGCTACCGGCGATCCGTCGTCGTGCCGCAATGCCTTCGCCGAAGCGCAGAAGCAGGCCGCCGATGCGGCGCCGAAGTACGCCAGCAAGGAAGCCTGCGAGAAGGACTACAAGCCGGAACAGTGCGTGCAGCAGCACACGTCGGCGGGTACCTCGTTCATCGGCCCGATGATGATGGGCTTCTTCATGTCGCAGATGCTGAGCAACCGCGGCGGCCTGGCCCCGCAGGCGCCGGCGTCGGCGCCGGCCTACCAGGACAAGAATGCGGGTTGGGCGCGCCCGGCACCGGGTGGCACCGGTGGCCTGAACACCGCCAGCGGCATCGGCGCGGGCAAGGCCGGCCTGGCCCCGGTCACCAGCGAGCCGAACCGTGCGGTCACTGCCAGCCGTGGTGGCTTCGGCAACACCAGCGCGCGCCGCAGCACCAGCGGCAGCTACGGCGGCTGACCGGTCCATGCAGCGCATCCGGATTGCCGAGCGTGCCCAGTGGCGGGCTCGTGCGGAGGAAGCGGGTTTCCGTTTCCATACCATCGATGGTCAGCCGTACTGGGATGAAAGCGCGTACTACGCGTTCACCCTGCGCCAGATCGAACAGGACATCGAAGACCCCAGTGCCGAGCTGCACCAGATGGCGCTGGACCTGGTCGGTGATGTCATCGGCAGCGAACGGTTGATGGACCAGCTGGCGATTCCGTCGCATTACCGCGACTGGATCGCCGACAGCTGGCGCCAGCGTCAGCCACACCTCTATGGCCGCCTGGACCTGGCCTACGATGGTACCGGTCCGGCCAAGCTGTACGAACTGAACTACGACACGCCGACCTCGCTGTTCGAGGCCAGCTTCTTCCAGTGGCAGTGGCTGGAGGACCAGCGCAATGCCGGCCGCCTGCCGCAGCATGCCGACCAGTTCAACGCGATCCACGAAGCGCTCGTCGAGCGCTTCGGCGAACTGGCCAAGCAGTTGCCGCCGCCGCTGTACTTCAGCGCGGTGGGCAGTTCCGAAGAAGACCGTGGCACCGTCGATTACCTGCGCGACTGCGCTTCGCAGGCCGGCCTGCATGGCCAGGCCATCGCCGTCGAGGACATCGGTCTGTCCGAGGACGGCCGCTTCACCGCGCTGGACGATTCGGTGATCGGCACGCTGTTCAAGCTGTACCCGCTGGAAGACCTGATGGCCGAGGAATTCGGTCGCGCGCTTCCCGGTTCGGGCATGCAGCTGCTGGAACCGGCGTGGAAGGCGGTGCTGAGCAACAAGGGCATCCTGCCGCTGCTGTGGCAGCGCAACGTGGGCCATCCGAACCTGCTGGAAGCGCACTTCGATGACGGCAGCACGCTGGCCTCGGGCTGGGTGCGCAAGCCGCTGTTCTCACGCGAGGGCGCCAACATCGAGATGCACCTCGCCGATGGCAGCACCCAGCGCAGCGACGGCCCCTACGATGGCCCCGCGATCATCCAGCGCGCGCATCCGCTGACCCGCTTCGAAGGCGGCTACCCGCTGATCGGCAGCTGGGTGATCGGCGACCACGCCTGCGGCATCGGCATCCGCGAGGACGACAGCGCGATCACCCGCGACAGCGCGCGTTTCGTGCCGCACGCGATCGTCGACGAGGCGCCGACGCGGATCTACGTCTGATGGTGGCAGGGCGCCACCGGGACGACGGTCACTCCCTGCTGCGCTATGCAGACCGGGTGGCGGTGCGTTGCAATCGATGTGACACGCCGGGTTGGGTGGTAGGTACGCCTGATTCACGCCGCTTCCGGTGCCTGGGTTGCAGCCAGGCATTGAACGGCGGCTGCGGTTGCAGCCGCTGTGGCTCCGGAGACTGGGTAGGACCGGTGCGCTACTGCGGCTACCGTCCTTGCGGCTACTGCGGCCACAAATGGGTAAGCGCTGAAGTTCGCCGCGCTCGAGAGACATCTGCGCTGCGGGTGCTGTCCGCGGACTGCAGCCAATGTGGGCGCAGCAGCGATGTCGAGGTCACCCGGTCGCGCTGGCGTGGCAACGAAGCCATCGACCCGGACTTCGGCCTGCCTTTGAGGTTGGTGGAAAAAACCTCGGCTGGCCTGCTGTGGGCGTATAACGCCGAGCATCTGCAGGCATTGCACGACTACGCCGCGGCCAGACTGCGCGAAGGCAGCGGCCATCATCGTTCGATGTTCTCGCGCCTGCCGCAGTGGATGAAGCTGGCCCGCAACCGGGTGCTGCTGCAGCGTGCGGTGGAGCGGTTGCAGCGGCGATTGCTGCAGGGGTAGTGCCGGCCACTGGCCGGCAACACCATGCGTGGGTTGATGTGGCAGCCGAGCGTGGGCTCGGCTCTACAGACAGCCCGATTCCTGTAGAGCCGAGCCCATGCTCGGCTTGGGTCAAGCGCAGGACTACAGCAGCCCTTCGCGCTTCACTGCCAGGTAGCGCTCCACCAGCGCGCCGGGCAGGGCGTCGGCGGTCACGTCCAGCACCATCACCTTCTCGCTGCGCAGCGCGTCGTGCGCCTTCGCGCGCTGCTGCAGGTACAGTGCGGCGGCACCGGCCTGGGTGGCATCCTCCAGCGTCTGCACGTCGCCCTCCAGTGCGCCGTCCAGCTCGCGCTCGCGCAGGCTGGCCACGCACACCAGATGGCGTTTCTGCAGCAGGCGCACCGCCGCCAGCAGATCCTCGATGTCTTCGTCGCGCACGTTGCTGACCAGCATCACCAGTGCGCGCCGGCGCTGGCGCAGCGACACCTCGGTGGCGGCGGCCAGGTAATCGGTGGCCACCGCGCGCGGCTGCAGGTCGTAGCTGGCACGCAGCAGGTGCTCGACCGTGCCCATGCCACGCTGCGGCGCCACCCAGCGGCGCTCGCCACCGGCAGCGAACAGGCCGGCGGCATCGCCCTGGCGCAATGCCAGGTACGCCACCACCAGCGAGGCGTTCAAGGCGTGGTCGAAATGCGAGAGACCGCCTTCGCTGGCCAGCATGCGCCGCCCACTGTCGAGCATCAGCAGCAGCTGCTGGTTCTTCTCGTCCTGGTACTCGCGCGAGACCAGCTTGCGCGCCCGTGCGGTGGCCTTCCAGTCGAGCTGGCGCAGGCTGTCGCCCACGCGGTATTCGCGCATCTGGTGGAAGTCGGTGCCTTCACCACGGCGACGCTTCACGTGCGCACCCACCAGGCGCGATGCCTGGTCGGCGCTGAACAGCGCGAAGCGGGTGAGCGGCACGAAGTTCGGATAGACCCGTACGTCCAGCGCCGGTGGCAGGGTGCGTTGCTGCCACCACAGCCGCCATGGCGAGCGCATGCGCAGATGCACACCGTCGAAGCGGAAGCGCCCACGCTGCAGCGGCTGCAGGTGGTAGTGCAGGGTGGAGGCGCTGCCGGGCTGCAGGCGCACGCGCTGCGGTAGCGATTCCAGCGGCCAGCCGCCGGGGACCAGGTCGAACACCTGCACCGTCATCGCTGCGTCCGCCTGCAGGCGCAGCGCGGCCTCGCGGCGCACACCCAGGGCCAGCGCTTCGGGCAGTTCGCGCTGCACCTGCGGCGATGGACGCCGTGACTGCCGCCACATGTCCATCAACGCCGGCACGGCAATCGCCACCGCAGCCAGCGCCCAACTCCAGCGTGGCAGCAGGCCGCCCAGCACCAGGCCGCCCAGGACGGCCCAGGCCAGCAACAGCGCCAGCAGCAGCGGGGCAGGCCTCATCGGCGCGGTGCTTCCACCTTGGCCAGCAGCGCACCCAGCACGTCGTCGGCATCCTGGCCTTCGATCTGCAGCTCCGGGACCAGCGCGATGCGATGGCGCAGCGCAGGGCGCGCGATGTCGCGCACGTCGTCGGGGGTGACGAAGTCACGGCCGGCCAGCACCGCCTGTGCGCGCGATGCACGTACCAGCGCGATGCTGCCACGCGGGCCGGCACCGACTGCGATGCCCGGCCACTGCCGGGTAGCGGCCACGATCCGCACCGCGTAGTCGATCACTTCGTCATCCACGTTGATCGCCGCGGTGGCGCGCTGCAGCTCCACCAGTTCACCGGCACCGAGCACGCGCGGTACCTGGCTCAGGTCGAAATCGCTGGCGGAGCGGCCGCTGGTGATCGCGGTCACCATGCGCTTCTCGTCCTCCAGCTGCGGGTAGTCGATCAGCACTTTCAGCAGGAAGCGGTCCAGCTGCGCTTCCGGCAGCGGGTAGGTGCCTTCCTGTTCCAGCGGGTTCTGCGTGGCCAGCGCCATGAACGGTGGCGCCAGGGTGAAGGCCTTGCCTTCAATGGTCACCTGGCCTTCCTGCATCACTTCCAGCAGCGCCGACTGGGTCTTGGCCGGCGCGCGGTTGATCTCATCGGCCAGCAGCAGGTTGGTGAACACCGGGCCGCGGCGGATCTTGAAGCTCTCGCTCTTCGGGTCGTACACGGCGTGCCCGCTGACGTCGCTGGGCATCAGGTCGGGGGTGAACTGCACGCGCCCATAGTCCAGCTCCATCGCCTGCGCCAGCGCGCGCACCAGCAGGGTCTTGCCCAGCCCGGGCACGCCCTCGATCAGCACGTGGCCACCTGCCAGCAGGGCCACCAGAATCTGGTCCAGCACGTCGGCCTGGCCGATGAAAGCGCGGCCGACGGCCTCGCGGATGGCATCGACGCGTTCGATCAGGCGGGCATCGGCGGCCGCCGGCAGCTCGGGGACTTCGGTCATAGCAGGGATCTCATCTGGAGCAGCAAGCGGATGCGCTCGCGCAGGGCGGAGGAATCGTGCGGCGGAGGCGGTGTGAGCGCGCTGGCGACGCGGCTTTGTGGCCACTTCAGCAGTGCGGCGATGGCCTGCTCACGCGGTGCGCCATCGAGCGCGGCGGCAACCGGCGCGCGCAGGCGCAGGCGATGCAGGAACAGGGCGAGCACGGCGTCGTACAGGCGCATACCGTGGCCGAAACGCAGCAGCAGTTCGCCACTGGCGCGCACGTGCTCCAGCAGCGAGCGGCGTTCCAGCACCGGCGACGGTTGCAGGCTGCCGAAGCGCTGCGAGCGGCTCCACAGCCAACCCAGCAGGGCCAGCAGCAGTGGCGCCCACAGTGGCCAGCCCTGGTAGAAGATGCGTGCCCACAACGATGGCGGGCGGCTGGCGTAGATCAGCCAGACCGTACCCTTGCCGTAGTTCGGGTCGAGCAGATAGCGGGTCAGGTCGCGGTGCGAAGCATCGTGCAGGCCATCGCTGGCCTTGCCGCCGGCCGAGGCCAGGCGCGCTGCCGGTGAATCCACCTCGCTGCGCATGAAGTCCATGTCGGCCAGCACGCTCACCTTGCCCTGGCCATGGCGCAGGCGTGCGTACACGAGATCGCGATCACCGCCCCAACGGCGTTCGGCCTGCGCGCTGGCCGCAAAGCCCAGGGTAAAGCGGCGGCCACCGCAGAATTCAACGTGGCCCGGATCATCATCGACATGGAAAGGCTGGCAGTCGCTGCGCTGGAACAGGCTGTCCACGCCCAGCCGGTCCAGCAACGGACCCTGCGAGCTGCTGGCGTCGTCCTCGGCCGGTGGCGGCGTGCGTACCAGCAGGTGTCCACCATCCTCGACCCAATCCAGCAGGGCATTGGCGACGGGCGGCGGCAGTTCGCTGCTGTCCTGCAGCAGCACCACCGTATCGTGCGGCCCCAGCGTCATCTGCTGCAGGTCCAGCCGGGGCAGTGAATGCACGTCGATGCCGTCGGCACGCAGGGCCTGGCCGAGCACGTACAGCGGGTTGTAGGCCGCCTCGCCCTGCGGTGGCAGCCGGATGGTCTCGGTCACGCGCTCATGCGTGCGCAGGTAGAGGATGGTCAGCGGCACGCCGAACAGCACCAGCACGCCCAGCAGCAACGACCAGAACAGGCGCGGGCTCATGCCTGCCACCCGTACTGCTGGCGCAGCGTTGCGGCCAGTGCGTCGAAATCGCTGCGGCTGGGCAGGCGGCCACCGTAAGCCGCGTACTGCCACATGCGAACGATGCGCGCGAACAGGTCACGGTCGATGGCGTCAGGCATGCGTCGCGATGCGCGCAGGCATTGTGCTTCGGTGGCGCCCGGCGGAAGCGCGATGCCGCTGCGCTCGCCCACGGTGCGCACGCTGGCACGGTAGAGCAGGGCCAGCGCCTGGCGTGGGCGCCCCTGGTCCCAGAGCAGGCCGGCCTGGGTGGCCACGTCCGGCGGCAGCACCAGGGGCAGTTCCACCTGTTCCTCCATCACCTGCGGTGGTGCATCGGCCTTGCGCCGGCCGCTGCCGCGCAGCCAGGGCAACCACATCCGGGCCGTCAGCAGCAGCACCAGCAGCAGGATGCCCAGCAGGCCCCACAGGCCCCACTCGGCCAACCGTGCCAGCCAGGCGATGCCCTCCTTGCGCGCCTTGCGTTCGCCCCGGGGGCTGCTGTCACTCTGCAGCTGCTTGTCGTCCTTCTTTTTTTCCTCGGCCTGTTCGATCGGCTTCCAGCGGGTGACCTGGCGGGTCGGGCGCTGCAGCGGATCCTCGTAGGCGCGATTCACCGCCTGGCGGAAACCAGCAGTGTCCACCGGCGTGCCACCGAAGATGGTGGCTGGCGTGTTGGCCGGGTCGATGGTCGGTTCCTCGTCGTCCTCTTCGGAGGCGATGCCGCTGTCGTTGGGCTTGCCCATGGCGCGTCCGGGCTCGGCATCTGCGTCCTGGGCGTGCACCGGTGCGGAGACCAGCGGCAGTGCCAGGCACAGCAGCAGGGCCAGCGTCGACGCTGCCGGCAGCAGGCGATCGCGCAGGCGGCGCAGGGCGATTTCGACGTCCCAGGCTTCCATCTGCGTACGCCGGTTCAAGTACAGGCCAAAGCCCGCACCGACGAAGAACGGGCCGATCAGCGCCGAGGCCAGCCAGCAGGCCAGATTGAAACCGAAACGTGCCCAGGCCGGCGTGTCCTTGCCGATCATGTCCCACGCCGCACGCCAGGATTCGGACATCAGGTCCAGTGGCATGAACATGAACACTGCACCGATGGCACCGGACACCAGCACCGCTTCGAACGCCATGCAGGTCACGGTCAGCACTGTCGCCGCACCTGCGGCGCCGGCCGCCACCGCACGGCGGCGTGGACCGCGCTGGCCCGGTGCGTTGCCTTCCAGCAGGTTCACCGGCAGGCACAGGCTGCGCAGCACGCTGAAACGACGCCAGCCCAGGTAGCCCCAGAAACCGGAGTTGCCCCAGTGGCGCTGCGCACGCAGCGCCGAAAGCGTGCTGACCGGTTCGCCGAAGATGCCGCGTGACAGCACATACAGCGGCGCACGCTCGAACAGTGGCTTGCACCACCACATCGCCAGCCAGGCCCAGCCGAAGGCATCCAGCCACCATCCCAGCGCGTTGAAGATCACGAACAACGGAGCACTGGCCAGCAGCCAGCTGCCCCACACGGCGCGCGCATGGCGGCGGGCGAGGGCACTGCCCAGCTCCATCGCCTCCCAGCCGCTGCGTGCACGCAGCACCACGTCAAGGCGGTCAATGCGCATGGCCGCTTCCACGCCCGCCACGCCACAGCCACAGCAGCACGCCGGCCCAGAGCACTCCGGCGACGCTGAACTTGATCCATGCGGGGACTTCGGCGATCGACGACCAGAACGCTTCGATGAAGGCCGCGACCAGCAGCATGAACGCCACGCCCAGGCACAGCCGGGCACCGATGCGTCCACCGTCGACCAGCGCATCCAGGCGGCTGCGCCGGCCCGGTGCCAGCAGTTTCATGCCCAGCTGCAGGCCGGCACCGCCGGCGATCACGATCGCGGTCAGCTCGAAGGCGCCGTGGCCGACCACGAAGCGCCAGAACGGTCCACCGTGCCCGATGTGCTGCAGGTGGCCGGCCACCGCCCCGATGGTGACGCCGTTGAACAGCAGCACCAGCAGCGTGCCCAGCCCCGCCAGCAGGCCGCTGGCGAAGGTGCGCAGGGCAATGCTGATGTTGTTGAGGATGTAGTGGCCGAACATCATCCAGTCGGTGCCGCTGTCGCGGCCCAGTCGTTCGGCGGCAGGGTCGTACATGCGCTCCATCGCGGCGATCTGGCGGTTGTCCATCAGCGTGTGGATCAGGTCCGGGTAGACCTGTGCAAGCACGAAGCAGGCGATTGCCGGCAGCGCGAACATCGCCAGCGCTACCCACATGCTGCGTGCCTGGCTGCGCACGAGCAGCGGGAAGTCGGCCACCAGGAATTCCAGAGCGGCGCGCCAGCGTGTCGGCCGTGTGCGGTACAGCACGCTGTGGCCCTGCTGCATCAGTTGCTGCAGGCGCTGGACCAGCTGTGGGCTGTAACCGCGCTCGCGGGCCAGCGCCAGCTGCTGGCACAGGCGCCGATAGCGTTGCGGGACGGTGGCATCGTCCAGTGCCAGGCCGCTGGCCTTGCGGCGCGCACGGCGCGAGGCGCCGGCACGCAGCAGCAGCCACTGTTCCAGGTCCTGCCATTCCTGCTGGTAACGGGCGACGAACTGTTCCTGTTTCATCGCCGCCCCAGCAGCCAGTTGGCCATCGCATACAGGCGCAGCACACCGATCTGGCCCAGGCTGCCGGTCAGGGGTTCGGCGATGCCGGCCAACTCCTGCTGGCGGGGCGCGGACAGACGCGGGGCGCGCTCGGCGAAGGCCATCAGCGCGGCCTGTTCCTCCGGCCGCAGCGGCTGCGGCGGGGCCAGCACGCTGTCGATGGTAGGTGGCGGCGGCAGGTACAGGACAGGCGCGTGCACCACCACGGTGCCGGCCACCAGGTCGCCGAGGCGGCGGCCGTGCGGATCGAACAGGCTGCTGACCAGGCCCAGTGCATAGCCGAACGGCAGCATGTCCACCGTACGCAGCAGGTTGCGGGTGATCGCCGCCATCCAGCCCACGGGCGCGCCATCGCGGGACAGCACGCGCAGGCCCAGCGCGCGCTTGCCCAGGGTGCGGCCCCACAGCGCCTCGCACACGATCGGGTAGACCCAGTAGACCAGGAACATCAGCACCAGGTTGAGGCCGGAGCCGAATTCGTCCAGCACCGCCAGCGGAATCGCCATCAGCACCAGTGCCGCGATGCGCACACCAAGATCGACCAGCCAGGCCATGGCCCGCGGCAGCGGTCCGGCTACTGGCAACTGAAGCAGCACACCCTCCGGCGTCACCACCTCACGGTAGGTATCGAGCATCGGTGCGGCCATCAGCGCGATGGCCTTCGTTGTGGGCGCCGGAGTCCTCTCCGGCAGGCAGCCACAGGCATGGGGGTCTCGACAGGTCCTGGTCGGGCCCAGACTTTAGCAGAGCCGCATGGCAGCGTCGGGGCTCAGCCCCGGTATTCGTCCTTCAGCCGCACGTAGTGGTCGGCCGAGTAATGCAGCGCCTCGATCTCCTTGTCACTCAGCGTGCGTGCCGGCCGGGCCGGGTTGCCGACCCACAGCTCGCCTTCGCCCACCACCTTGCCGGGGCCGATCACCGCACCGGCGCCGACGAAGCCATGGCGCTCCACGCGGGCGCCGTCGAGGATGCAGGCGCCCATGCCGATCAGGCTGTAATCGCCGATGGTGCAGGCATGGATGATGCAGCCATGGCCGACGGTCACGCCCTCGCCGATCAGCGTCGGGTAACCGGCCTTGTTGTACGGGCTGTGGTGGCTGACATGGATGATGGTGCCGTCCTGCACGTTGGTGCGCGCACCGATGCGCACGTAATTGACATCGCCGCGGATGACCGTGCCCGGCCACACCGACACGTCGTCGGCCAGCTCCACGTCACCGATGACGGTGCAGGCCGGGTCGATGTACACGCGCTCGCCGAGGACGGGCATCTTGTCGCGAAAGGGGCGCAGCGGGTTCATCGGCATCTCCGGAAATCAGGGCATCCGCGACGATGATACCCGTGTGGTAGTGCCGGCCGCTGGCCGGCAACCACGGAAATCCAGGCGTGCCGCGCGGTTGCCGGCCAGCGGCCGGCACCACCAGCCGCGGGTGCGGCTCTTCATGCCGGTGCGTGCTCGGCCAGCATCCGCCGGAACAGCACGTCCAGCCACGCGCTGTCGCCCTGTCCTGCCGGCAGCGTCGGGGCCTGCGCGGCGCGAACGGTCATCGCATGGTCGATGTACTCGCTGATGAGCGCGATGCGCGGACGAGCGCTGACCTCGGCGCTGGTGCGCTTGACCACCAGCAATGCGTCGATGGCGTGGCGCACCGGGCCGTCCGGCAGCAACCGGTCCAGCAGATCCTCAAAGGCCATCGGCGGCGGCGTGGGCTCGCGCTCGATCCACTGGCAGGCAAGCAGGGCGCGCAGTACATACAGGTACTTCTTGGTGCTGATGGTGGGCTCACCCAGGTGGCGGCTGTGCGTAGTCCTGGCCATGCTCATGTAGTGCCACCAGCTGCCCAGGGGTGAATAGAAGCGTTGGGCCGCTTCCCACAGCAGTGCTACCGCAGCGTCATCCTGCCGGTACACGATCGGCGAACGCAGCCATTCGATCAGTGTCGGATTGGATTTTGAGACCAGCCGCATTGCCTTGCGCAGGTCCCAACCGCTGACGTCGAGCTCATCGTCGATCGGTAGTTCGATCACATCGCGCTGCGCTTCGCCGGGACCGGTGCTCTCGTTGACGCTGAGATACCACGGCTGGCGATGCACGTAGATGAAGCGCGCGTCGTAGTCGCTGTCCGGCGAGGAAAAGCCCCAGCCACGGCTGCCCGACTCGCAGGCCAGCAGCACGCGTACGTCGTAGCGTTGTTCGATCTCGGCCAGGGTGGAAAGGATGGCGGCGCGCTTGTCCGGCGCGATCGGGTGGATGTCGTCCATGCAGTCGTGATTCGTTGATGTCGAGCGTTCTCGACTGTAGCGCAGATCGAACACGCTGCGCCCGCCGGGCATGGCCCGGCGAACGCGATCACGGCTCGTAGCTGTAGCCCATGCCGTACACCGAACGGATCGGCTCGCCTTCCATGCCGGCGTCGGCCAGCTTGCGGCGCAGGTTGCGCACATGGCTGTCGACGGTGCGGTCGACCACCACGCGATGGTCCAGGTACAGCCGGTCGAGCAGTTCATCGCGCGCCCAGATCCGGCCTGGCGTGGCCAGCAGCGTGCGCAGCAGGCGGTATTCCACCGGAGTCAGGTCCAGGCCCTTGCCGTTCCAGGTGGCGCGTGCGGCCGGCTCGTCGATGTGCAGGCCGCCGTTGGCACGCGCACCGGGGTCTGGGCGGTAGCGGCGCAGCACCGCCACTACCCGAGCGACCACTTCGCGCGGACTGAACGGCTTGCAGATGTAGTCGTCGGCACCGATCTCCAGGCCCAGCAGGCGGTCGATCTCTTCCACCCGTGCGGTGACCATGATGACCGGCACATCGCTGCTGGCGCGCAGTTCGCGGCACAGGTCCACGCCGTCGCGCTGCGGCAGCATCAGGTCCAGCAGCACCAGGTCGGGCTGGTAGCGCGCGAACGCGTCGATCACCTGGCCACCGTCGTCCACCCACTCGCTGGCCATGCCGGCAGCGGCCAGGTAGTCGCGCAGTACCGAGGCCAGGCGTGGCTCGTCCTCGACGATCAGGATCTTCGCGCACATGGCGGGCGACGTGCTCATGCAGGCTCCGGCAGGGTGATGACCACGCGCAGCCCGCCCAGTGGCGAGGGCTCGGCGTGGATGACGCCGTGGTGGGCGAGGATGATGTTGTGGCTGATGGCCAGGCCCAGCCCGCTGCCACCACTGGCGCGGTTGCGCGAACTTTCCACGCGGTAGAAGCGTTCGAACAGCAGCGCGCACTTGTCGGCAGGCACGCCCGGCGCGGTGTCTTCCACGATCAGCTGCACGCCGGCAGGCACGTGCGCTGCCTGCACGAGTACGCGGCCACCGGCGTGGGTGTAGCGCAGTGCATTCTCCAGCAGGTTGGCCAGCACCTGCTGCAGGCGCCGTTCGTCACCGGACACCTGCAACGGCGTGGCGGGCAGATCTTCTTCCAGCGCCAGGCCTGCATTGGCGAAGCGCACGCGCATGCCGTTGAGTTCGCTGCGCAGCAGCGCCGCCAGGTCCAGTGGCGCGAAGCGGTACGCCAGGCCGCCGGACTGGGTCATCGACAGGTCGTGCAGGTCGTCGATCAGCTTGCCCAGCTGGCGGATCTCGCCCTGCAGGCCCACCAGGTTGGCGCGGTCCAGCGGACGGATGCCATCTTCGATCGCCTCCAGCTCGGCGCGGACCACCGCCAGTGGCGTGCGCAGTTCGTGCGAGATGTCGGCGATGAAGGCGCGGCGGTTGCGCTCGGTATCGTCCAGCGCCTGCGCCATCCGGTTGAAGTCGTTGACCAGTGCGTCCAGCTCATCGTCGCTGGTTCGCTCGATGCGGGTGCCGTAGTCACCGGCGGCCAACCGGTGGGTGGCCGCGGCCAGCTTGGCCAGGCGCTGGCGCAGCGCGCGCGACACCAGCCAGGCCAGCAGCACCGTCACCAGCAGCAGCGAAATGCCGATCACCCACCAGGCGCGCACCTGGGTGTTGTAGAAGTTCAGGTCGTTGGTGGCGATGACGGTCTGGAACGGCACCATGCCCAGCCAACCGACGGTCTGCCCGTCCACCTGCACCGCATGCGGCTCGTCATCGCTGGTGGCGTCGGGGTTGCCGGCCACGAAGCGGTGCCGTGCATCGAACAGGCCCAGACGCGACGGCACGCCGGTCTGGTCGGACAGCGGCGGCACCGGTCCTTCGTGCCCATGGGCCAGGTCCGGGCGCAGCAGCCGCGCCCAGCGGTCGCCATCACCGTGCAGATGTCCCCAGCCACCGTGCTCGCGGTACTCGCGCTGCAGGTGGGGCATCAGCCGCTGCATGCGCAGGTCGCCCTGGTCGTTGAGGTAGTCCAGGAATCCGGTCTGGAAGGCCACGCGGCTGGCAATACCGTTCACTGCCAGCACCAGCAGGCAGGCGGTGAAGATCGCGAGGAAGGTCTTCGCGGTCAGGCCGAATTTGAGTCGAATCTTCGCCATCGCGGAGGCCATTAGCGGCGCATGCGGCGCCGAAAGCAAGCGCCAGCTGAGCCGGTCGCACAATCTCCATATTCTCTGCACAGTTCCACGGCAGCGTGCACGGGTCTACGCAAGGCCCCTACGCCCCCCATGTCCCTCCTGCGCCCGCTGTCCCGTTCCCCGCGTCCCCTGCTGCTGCCCCTGCTGCTGGCCCTGGCGGCCTGTTCGGCGGGCAGGACTGAAGCACCGGCCATGCCCGAAGTGGGCGTCATCACGGCCAGCGCGCGGCCGCTGGCACTACAGCAGACCCTGCCCGGCCGCGCCGTGCCGTTCGAGATCTCCGAGGTGCGGCCGCAGATCGGCGGCCTGATCCGCCAGCGGTTGTTCACCGAAGGCCAACAGGTCAAGGCAGGGCAGCTGCTGTACCAGGTCGATCCGGCGCCATACCAGGCGGCCTTCGATACCGCCCGCGGCCAGCTGGCGCAGGCCGAGGCCACCGTGCTGTCGGCCCAGCCGAAGGCCGAGCGCACCCGCGCGCTGGTGAACATGGATGCGGCCAGCAAGCAGGATGCCGACGACGCCACCTCGGCGCTGAAGCAGGCGCAGGCCAATGTGATTGCTGCGCGCGCTGCATTGCAGGCCGCCCGCATCAACCTCGACTACACCCGGGTGACCGCGCCCATCGACGGTCGCATCGGCACCTCCAGCGTGACCGCGGGTGCGCTGGTCGCGGCCGGGCAGGACGCCGCGCTGACCACCATCCAGCGGCTGGACCCGGTGTACCTGGATGTCACCCAGTCCAGCACGCAGATGCTGGCGCTGCGCAAGCAGCTCGATGCCGGCCTGGTGAAGGCCATCGATGGCAAGGCACAGGTGAAGGTGCTGCTGGAGGACGGCAGCACCTATGCGCATGAGGGCACCCTGGAGTTCGTCGGCAGCGCGGTGGATCCGGGCACCGGCAATGTGGTGCTGCGTGCGGTCATCCCGAACCCGGACGGCCTGCTGCTGCCCGGCATGTACCTGAAGGCGGTGCTGCCGATGGCCACCGACGCGCGCGCGCTGCTGGTGCCGCAGAAGGCAGTGGTGCGCAACGAACGCGGCGAGCCGTTGCTGCGCCTGCTCGATGCCAGGGACCACGTGGTCGAGCGCCGCATCAGCACCGGCCAGGTGGTCGGCAACCAGTGGCAGATCACCGACGGCCTCAAAGCCGGCGAACGGGTGATCGTCAGCAACGGCAGTGCGGTATCACTGGGCCAGCAGGTGAAGGCGGTGGCGGCCACCACGGCGCAGCTGGCGGCGATGCCGGCGGTCGACCCGAACGGCAACACCGACGAAAAGTCGCACTGAGGCCTGCTGCGCATGGTTCGTTTCTTCATCGACCGGCCGATCTTCGCCTGGGTGATCGCCATCGCGGTCAGCCTGCTCGGCCTGCTCGCGATCCTGATCCTGCCGGTGGACCGCTACCCGCAGATCGCTCCCCCCACCATCACCATTCGCGCCACCTACACCGGCGCCTCGTCGCAGACCGTGGAAAACGCGGTCACCCAGGTCATCGAGCAGTCCCAGCAGAGCCTGGACCACCTGATGTACATGACCTCCACCAGCGCCTCCGACGGCTCGGCGCAGGTCAACCTGGTGTTCGCCACCGGCACCAACCCGGACACCGCGCAGGTGCAGGTGCAGAACCAGCTGCAGGCCGCCATGGCCACGCTGCCGCAGGCGGTGCAGCAGAACGGCCTGACCATCACCAAGTCCAGTGGTTCGATCTTCGAGGTGCTGTCGTTCACCAGCGAAGACGGCAGCATGGACAACTTCGATGTCGCCAACTTCATGGAAGCGCGCATCGATGACCAGATCAGCCGCGTCAGTGGTGTCGGCAACATCCAGCCGATCGGCCAGGAGTACGCCATGCGCATCTGGCTGGACCCGGAGAAGATGCGCCAGTACGCGCTGATGCCGTCGGACATCGAGACCGCGCTGCAGGCACAGAACACCGACGTCTCGGCCGGTGAACTCGGCGGCCAGCCGGCGCTGAAGGGCCAGCAGCTCGACGCCACGGTGACCGCGCGCAGCCGCCTGCACACGCCCGAACAGTTCGCGCAGGTGGTGCTGAAGGCCGATGCCAACGGCAGCGTGGTGCATCTGGGCGACGTGGCGACGATCGGCCTGGGCCCGGAGAGCTACGACAGCATCAGCACCTTCAACGGCAAGCCGTCGGCCTCGCTGGGCATTGAACTCAATGCCGGTGCGAACGCGATCGCCGTGTCCAAGGCCATCGATGCGCGGCTTCAGCAGCTGCAGAAGTACTGGCCGCATGGCTACACCGCCCACGTGGCGTTCACTACCACGCCGTTCGTGACCATCTCGCTGAAGGAAGTGATGATCACCCTGGTCGAGGCGATCATCCTGGTGGTGCTGGTGATGTACCTGTTCCTGCAGAACTGGCGCGCCACCCTGATCCCGACCATCGCGGTGCCGGTGGTGCTGCTGGGCACGTTCGGCGTGCTGGCCGCGTTCGGCTATTCGATCAACACGCTGACCATGTTCGCGCTGGTATTGGCCATCGGCCTGCTGGTGGACGATGCCATCGTGGTGGTGGAGAACGTGGAACGGGTGATGACCTTCGAAGGGCTGGCGCCGAAGCCGGCCACGCTGAAGGCCATGGGCCAGATCACCGGCGCGCTGGTCGGCATCGTGCTGGTGCTGACCGCGGTGTTCCTGCCGATGGCGTTCTTCAGTGGTGTCACCGGCGTGATCTACCGCCAGTTCTCGGTGACGATTGCTGCAGCGATGATCCTGTCGGTGCTGGTGGCGATGACCATCACCCCGGCGCTGTGCGGCAGCATCCTGCACCAGATTCCCAAGGGCGGCCATCCGCATGGCGACCACGGCGGCGAGCCGAGCCTGCTGGGCAAGTTCTTCATCTGGTTCAACCACCGTTTCGAGCGCACCTCCAACGGCCTGCGTCGTCGGGTGGATGGCTTCCTCGGCCGGCGCACGCTGGGGGTGGTGTTCTACCTGGTGCTGAGCGTGGTCACCGGCCTGCTGCTGTGGCACCTGCCGGGCGCGTTCCTGCCCGACGAGGACCAGGGCATGCTCAATGCACTGGTGAAGCTGCCGGCCGGCTCCACCCTGGAGCAGACCCGCGCGGTGATGGATCGTCTGAGTGCCGCCGCGGTGAAAGACGACAGTGTGCTGTCGATCCAGGCCACCGCCGGCTTCAGCGTGACCGGCAGCGGCCAGAACGTCGGCCAGGCCTTCATCCGCCTGAAGGACTGGGATGACCGCAAGGATGATGCCGATACCATCGCCGCGCGGTTGACCAAGGCCATGGCCAGCGTGCCCGATGCGCAGGTGTTCATCACCTCGCCGCCGGCCATCCTCGGCCTGGGTGATGCGGGCGGATTCACCCTGGAACTGCAGGACGAAGGCGGTGCCGGCCATGCCGCCGCCGTGGCCGCGCGCAACACCCTGCTGAAGGAAGCTGCCAAGGATCCGAAGCTGGTCAACGTGCGCTATGCCAGCCTGGAAGATGCACCGGTGTATGCGGTGAAGGTGGACGACGCCAAGGCGCAGGCGATGGGCGTGAATCCACAGGACATCAATGACACCTTGAACGCGGCGCTGGGCGGCGACTTCGTCAACAACTTCATCTACAAGGGCCGCATCAAGAAGGTCTTCATCCAGGGCACCGCCGAAGCGCGCATGCAGCCGCAGGACATCGAGCGCTGGAGCGTGCGCAACCAGGCCGGACAGATGGTGCCGCTGTCATCGCTGGTCAGCGCGCACTGGTCCAGCGCACCGGCCGCGCTGCAACGCTACAACGGCATCTCGGCGATGGAGATCACCGGCCAGCCGGCGCCCGGCGTCAGCTCCGGTGAGGCGATGGCCGAGATCGCGCGCCTGGCCGATACGCTGCCGGAGGGCTTCAGCCACGCCTGGTCGGACATGGCCTACCAGGAACAGCTGTCGGGCAACCAGGCACCGATGCTGTACGCCATCTCGCTGCTGTTCGTGTTCCTGTGCCTGGCCGCGCTGTATGAAAGCTGGGCGGTGCCGTTCGCGGTGATGCTGGCCGTGCCTGTGGGCGTGTTCGGCGCGGTGCTGATGATGAACCTGCGTGGCCTCAACAACGACGTGTACTTCCAGGTCGGCCTGTTGACCACGATTGGCCTGGCGGCCAAGAACGGCATTCTGATCGTCGAGTTCGCGCGCATCCTCGAACAGCAGGGCAAGAGCACCCGCGAGGCGATCCTGCAGGCGGTCTACCTGCGGCTGCGGCCGATCGTGATGACCTCGCTGGCCTTCCTGATGGGCGTGCTGCCGCTGGTGTTCGCCACCGGTGCCGGTTCAGCCGCGCGCCGATCGCTGGGTACCGGCGTGGCCGGCGGCACGGTCGCCTCGATGGTGCTGGGCATGTTCTTCGTGCCGTTGTTCTACCTGCTGGTGCGCCGCCTGTTCCCGGGGCGCGCAGCGACCGAAGCCACTGCCCCGGAGGTGAGCCCATGAAGCTGATGCTGCTGCGCGCCCTGGCGGCCGCGACGATGACCACCGTGCTCGGTGGCTGCGTGAGCATGGCGCCGCATTACCAGCGACCCGGGGCACCGGTGCCGGTACAGTTCGGCAATGCGGCCACCGGCGAGGCTGATCCTGCGCTGGCGATGCCGGCATGGCGCGAGGTGTTCCTCGAACCGCGCCTGCAGCAGGTGATCGCGCTGGCGCTGCAGAACAACCGCGACCTGCGCGTGGCCGTGCTGCAGGTGGAGAAGGAACGCGCGCAGTACCGCATCCAGCGTGCGGCGCTGCTGCCGTCGGTGGATGCCAGTGGCAGCGTCACCCGCTCGCGCGTGAGCGATGCGAACAGTGAAACCGGGGCCACCCAGGTAACCGAATCCGATGCCGTGCAGGTGGGTATCAGCAGTTGGGAACTGGATCTGTTCGGACGCATCCGCAGCCTGAAGAACGAGGCCCTGCAGAACTGGCTGGCCAGTGCCGAGAACCAGCGTGCGGCGCGCACCAGCCTGGTCGCCGAAGTGGCGACGGCGTGGCTGGCGCTGGCGGCGGACGAGCAGTCACTGGCGTTCACCCGGCAGACGCTGGACAGCCAGCAGCAGACCCTGCAGCGCACCGAGGCCCGCCATGCACAGGGCCTGGCCTCGGGCCTGGACCTGTCGCAGGTGCAGACCAGCGTGGAAGCCGCGCGCGGTGCGCTGGCCAAGCTGCAGACCCAGCAGGCGCAGGATCGCGATGCGCTGCAGCTGCTGGTCGGTGCACCGCTGGACGCGGCACTGCTGCCCAGCGCACAGGCGCTGGACGGCACCGTGGCCCTGGCACCGCTGCCCGCCAACCTGCCGTCCAGCGTGTTGTTGCAGCGCCCGGACGTGCTGTCCGCCGAACACGCGCTGCAGGCGGCCAACGCCGATATCGGTGCCGCGCGCGCTGCATTCTTCCCGACGCTGACGTTGACCGCCAACTACGGCCACAGCTCCTCCGCGTTGTCGACGCTGTTCTCGGCCGGCACCCGCGGCTGGTCGTTCGCCCCCAGCATCACCGCGCCGATCTTCCACGCCGGTGCGTTGAAGGCATCGCTGGATGCCTCGAAGATCGGCAAGGACATCGGCGTCGCGCAGTACGAGAAGGCGATCCAGCAGGCCTTCAGCGAAGTGGCCGATGCGCTGGCCACGCGTGACCACCTGACCGCACAGATGGACGCGCAGCGCGCGCTGGTCGCCGCCAGCCAGCGCAGCTATACGCTGGCCGATGCGCGCTACCGCACCGGGCTGGACGGCTACCTGCAGTCGCTGGATGCACAGCGCAGCCTGTACGCCGCGCAGCAGGACCTGATCGCGCTGCAGCAGCAGGAAGCGGGCAACCGGGTGACCTTGTTCAAGGTGCTGGGCGGTGGCGCCGACGCACGGTAACGCGTTCGTTCCGGTGGGTGTGTCTTCTGCTCCGGTGGGTGCCGACCTCGGTCGGCACGGAGGCCTCCATCCACGCATGGCGTGGACCTACCGGGGCGGGAGGCCTTGGTAGGTGCCGACCTTGGTCGGCAGCCACCGGAAGCAGGTGCGACCGCTTACGCCACACGGCCGCGGCGCGCGCGCTCCAGGTGCACCAGCAGCAGCGAGATCGCCGCCGGGGTCATGCCGGGGATGCGCTGCGCCTGGCCGATGGTCTGCGGGCGCACGCGCTCCAGCTTCTGCAGCGCTTCGGCCGACAGCCCGCGCACGGTCGCATAGTCGAACGCTTCGGCGATCGGCGTGGCCTCATGCCGCTGCTGGCGCTCGATTTCTTCGCGCTGGCGGTCCAGGTAGCCGGCGTACTTCACGCCGATCTCCACCTGTTCGGCCACCTTGCCGTCGGCTACCGCCGGGCCCAGCGAAGGCACCTGCATCAGCTGCGCGTAATCCAGCTCGGGGCGCTTGATCAGGTCCAGCACGTTGGTTTCGCGGCTGACCGCCACGCCCAGCGTGTCCTGCACTTCACGGCCCAGCGCATTGGCCGGGGTCGCCCACAGTGCGCCCAGTCGCGCGCGCTCGGCGGCAACCGCAGCCTGCTTGGTTTCGAACGCGCTCCAACGGCGGTCATCCACCAGGCCCATCTCGCGGCCGGCCGGGGTCAGGCGCTGGTCGGCGTTGTCCTCGCGCAGCTGCAGGCGGTACTCGGCGCGGCTGGTGAACATGCGGTACGGCTCGTTGGTGCCGTGGGTGATCAGGTCATCCACCAGCACGCCCAGGTACGCCTCGTCGCGGCGCGGGCACCAGCCGTCCAGCCCGCGCACCTGGCGTGCGGCGTTGAGGCCGGCCAGCAGGCCCTGCGCGGCGGCTTCTTCATAGCCGGTGGTGCCGTTGATCTGGCCGGCGAAGAACAGGCCGTTGACCAGCTTGGTTTCCAGCGAGGCCTTCAGCCCGCGCGGGTCGAAGAAGTCGTACTCGATCGCATAGCCGGGGCGGGTGATGTGCGCGTTCCCGAAACCGCGGATGCTGCGCACCATCTCCAGCTGCACGTCGAACGGCAGCGAGGTGGAAATGCCGTTGGGGTAGATCTCGACGATGCCCAGGCCTTCGGGTTCGACGAAGATCTGGTGGCTGGCCTTCTCGGCGAAGCGCACCACCTTGTCTTCGATGGACGGGCAGTAGCGCGGGCCGATGCCTTCGATCTGGCCGCTGTACAGCGGCGAGCGGTGCAGCGCGTCGCGGATGATCTGGTGGGTCTGCTCGGTGGTATGGGTGATCCAGCAGCTGACCTGCTGCGGATGTTCGTCCACCGAGCCGAGGAAGGACATCACCGGCCGAGGCGTATCGCCGGGCTGCTCGTCCATCACGCTGTAGTCCAGCGAGCGACCATCGATGCGCGGCGGCGTGCCGGTCTTCAGGCGGTCGACCTGGAACGGACGCTCGCGCAGGCGCGCGGCCAGTGTGGTGGCCGGCGGGTCGCCCATGCGGCCGGCGGCGTACTGGGTCGGGCCGACGTGGATCTTGCCGGCCAGGAAGGTGCCGGCGGTCAGCACCACCGCCTCGGCGTCGAAGCGCAACCCGGTCTGGGTGATGACCCCGCGCACGGCGTCGCCTTCGATCACCAGGTCATCGACCGCGGCCTGGAACACCGTCAGGTTGGCCTGGCCTTCGACGATGGCACGGATCGCCATGCGGTACAGGTTGCGGTCGGCCTGGCAGCGGGTCGCGCGCACGGCCGGGCCCTTCGACGCGTTGAGCGTGCGCCACTGGATGCCGGCGCGGTCGGCGGCATGCGCCATCGCACCGCCCAGGGCGTCGATTTCCTTGACCAGATGGCCCTTGCCGATGCCGCCGATGGCCGGGTTGCAGCTCATCGCGCCCACGGTTTCGATGTTGTGGGTCAGCAGCAGGGTGCGCACGCCGGTACGGGCTGCGGCCAGCGCGGCTTCGGTGCCGGCGTGGCCACCGCCGATGACGATGACGTCGTAACGATGGAAGGACGGGTTCATGGGGGCTGTTCAGCTGGGGGCAGGCGCGGCCGGGGGCGGCGCCGGGGTGGCGATTTTAGCGCCATTCGGGGGCCGGACGCTGGCGCCGGCCCGTTGGCGGCGAAATCGGCCCTAAAGTTGGCAGGATTTTTGCAGATAACCCAATAGCACCCATCGTGGCTGGCGCCGAAGGCGCCCGTGACCGGAATTGGAACAGGGGCCGGTACAGGCGCACGATGGGGGAGCAGAGGGCCGGCAGTCGGGGGACTGTCCGGCCCTGTTTTTTTGGGGCTGTCGGGAGAGCTTCATCCACGCATGGCGTGGATCTACTGAAACCGGGCCTGCGCGAATGGCGCTTGGACTGTCCCCAAAACAAACGGCCCCGCAATGCGGGGCCGTCTGCCTTCAGAGGTGCCGACATCCGACAGGGCCGGAACAGGGGGGATCCAGATGTTCCTGTCGGATATCGACGTAGAGCTTTTTGCGGCGACCCGTGTCGCTTTTGTCACTTTGTGACGCGGGCCGTCACTGTCCGCGTAGATTGCGGCTTAGACCGTGTGAAATGCAAGACGGTTCAGCGCTCAACTGTGCGCTGCGTCGCACGATCCATGTTGCGCCAGGGGGAACCGTTCATCCTCGGCGCACTCGGTGCCGGGGCCGGGCGGGCCTGCGGCGCGGGCGCCGGCGGCTGCATGTTCGATTGCGGCGGGCGGCGCATCGAATCCATGTTCCGCCACGGGGAACCGCCGTTGTACGACGGCCGCGGCGGCGGCGGCGGACGGTTCTCGCCACCGTTGCCGGGCGGACGCGGCGGCGGGCGGTGGTTGTGCGGTGGGCGGTAGATCGGGCGCGAGTAGTACGGGTTGCCATAGCCGCCGTAATAGCCGCCATAGCCACCGTAGTACGGGTAGCCGTAGTTGTAGGGATAGCCGGCCGGGTAGCGGTACTCCACCGACGGCGCGCCGTGGTAGTAGCCGCCACCGCGGCCACCGCCTACATAGTCGTAGGTGGTGCAGCCAGTCAGGCCCAGCAACAGGCCACCGGCAAGCAACAGGCGCATTTTCATGGTGGGTCCCCCCAGAGGACGGGTGTGCAGCCAGCTTCGTGCGCGGGCATTGAATCGGCCCTTAATTCGGCTGGCCAGGATGAATGGAGGCGTAGGCCCGCATGCTGGCATGACCTGTGCCCCGGTCGCCAGCGCAGGGGCATACGTTAATCTTGCGTCATGAGCGATTCACTGTTGCCCCGCGCCGATGACGTCCTGCTTGCTGCTGCGAGGATCGCCCCGCATGCCAGCGTGACCCCGGTGCTGCGCTCGCGCACGCTCGATGCAATGACCGGCGCACAGTTGGCGTTCAAGGCCGAGCACCTGCAGCGCGGCGGCGCATTCAAGTTCCGCGGTGCCTGCAATGCCGTGTGGTCGCTCGATGCTGATCGTGCCAGTGCTGGCGTGGTGACCCATTCCTCCGGCAACCACGGCGCCGCGCTGGCCTTGGCCGCACGCACCCGTGGCATCCCCTGCCATGTGGTGGTGCCGGAAGGGGCGGTGGCCGCCAAGCTGGCCAACATCGCCCGCCACGGCGCCACGCTCTGGCGCTGCCCGCCGACCATCGCCGACCGCGAGGCCACCTGTGCCAGGGTGCAGGCCGATACCGGCGCGACCCTGGTGCATCCGTATACGGACCCGGCGGTGATGGCCGGGCAGGGCACTGCGGCCCTGGAACTGCTGCACAGCGACGGCCCGTTCGATGTGCTGGTGGTGCCGGTGGGCGGCGGTGGCCTGGCCAGCGGTACCGCGCTGGCCCTGCAGCACGCCAGTCCGCACACGCGGCTGATTCTGGCCGAGCCGGCCGGTGCCGATGACACCGCGCGCTCGCTGGCCACCGGCGAGCGCCAGGGCGCGTTTACCCCGGACACCATCTGCGATGGCCTGCGTACCCTGATCGGCGCGCCCAATTTCGAGTTGCTGCGCGCTGCGGGTGCCGAGGTGATCGTGGTCGATGACGCCGCGACGCTGGCGGCGATGCGCCTGCTGTGGGAGGTGCTCAAGCAGGTGGTGGAACCCTCTTCGGCCACCGTGCTGGCTGCGGTGCTGGCGCAGCCGCAGCGCTTCGCCGGCCTGCGCGTGGGCCTGGTGCTGTCCGGCGGCAACGTCGACCTGCCAGCCCTGCGCTGGGAGGCGGCGTGAGCCGCGGGCGGCACCGCGAACGCACCGGCCTGCTGGGCTGGTTGTGGCGGCTGTTCGTGCTGCTGGTGATCTGGCTGCTGGGCGTGACCGCCTGGATCGTCTGGATCGGTGAACGCGACCAGGCCGCCAAGGCCGACGCCATCATCGTGCTGGGTGCCGCGGCCTATGACGCCAAGCCGTCACCGGTGTTCGAGGAGCGCATCCGCCACGGGCTGGACCTGTATGAAGCACGCTACGCGCCGCTGCTGATCTTCACCGGTGGCTATGGTGGCACCGGCGCGCGCTTCTCCGAATCGCAGGTGGCGCGGCGCTACGCGCTGAAGCATGGCGTGCCGGATGACGCGATCCTGATCGAGACCGCGTCGCGCAATACCGTGCAGAACCTGGTGGAAGCCAAACGCTTGATGGACCAGCGCAACCTGCACCGGGTGATCATTGTCAGCGACCCGCTGCACATGGCGCGCGCGCTGCGCCTGAGCAAGGCGCTGGGCATCGATGCGCTGGCCTCGTCCACACCCAGCACGCGTTTCCGCAGCTTCCATACCAGCTGGCGCTTCCTGGTGCAGGAGATCTACTTCTTCCACCGTGATCTGGTGCGCCCGCCGCTGAGTTCGCCGGCCAATACCTGAGCGGCTGCCGCCTGCTTTGGGTGGGTGCCGACCTTGGTCGGCACAACCTGCCAGATCGCGATGCCGCAGGCGTTGTGCCGACCAAGGTCGGCACCTACCAGAACGGATTCCGTGCATGAGTCGGTAGTCGCCGACCTTGGTCGGCGCATCACCCGTGATCGATCGATCAGGTCTGCTTGCGCCGGATCGGAATTGCCGACACCGGCACCGCGGCCACGTCATGCCCGCCTTCGCGGATCGGCGCACCGGGGTCCGGTGCCCAGGCGTGGGCGTAGATCACTTCCCAGCTGCTGGGCAGCTTGCCGTCGGCGCCACGCATCGGTTCGTACGCGGCCGCGGCGGCAGCGAAACGTCCGCGCCCGGTCAGGGTATGGCGGCGGTCTACCCGCGCATTGGTCGCGCCCATCGCGCGCAGCTCGCGCATCAGCGATGGCAGGTCGTCGTAGGTCAGGGTGAACAGATCGCGGTCCAGCACCGGGTCGCGGAAGCCAGCCATCATCAGTGCATCGCCGAACTGCGCGATCTGCGCGAAGCGGCTCACGTGCGGGCGGTCGTCGGCGGCGGCGAAGGCTTCGTTGAGTTCGATCAGCGTTTCCGGGCCGAACGTCGAGCACAGCAGCAGGCCACCCGGCTTGAGCACGCGGCGGAACCCGGCGAACACCGCCGGCAGGTCATCCACCCATTGCAGGCACAGGTTGCTGAAGATCACGTCCACGCTGTTGTCGGCCAGCGGCAGCGCACTGGCATCGCCGCACAGGCGCTGGAACGGCTTCCACCAGCCGGCCTGGCGCTTGGCCTGGTCCAGCATCGGCAGCGCCACGTCCAGCGCGATCACCTGCGCCTTCGGCCAGCGCTTCTTCATCAGCGCACTGGCGTGGCCGGTGCCTGCGCCAATGTCCAGCACCACCTTGGGCTTGCGTGCCTCCAGGTAGTCCAGCGACTCGATCAGCCGCGACTGCACCTCGCGCTGCAGGGCGGCGGCAGCGTCGTAACTGGTGGCGGCACGCGCGAATGCGCGACGGACATGGCGGGCATCGAAGTGGGACGGCATTGCGAAAGTCTCTTAGAACGTACCGGGGTAGGCGCCGCCGTCGATCAGCAGGTTCTGCCCGGTGAGGTAACCGGCCTGTGCACTGCACAGGAAGGCGCAGGCGGCGCCGAACTCGTCCGGCGTGCCGAAGCGGCCGGCGGGAATCTGCTGGCGGCGGCGCTCGGCCACTTCCGCGGCGTCGCCGTCCTTGCCCGCACTGTGGGCGAAGTTGGCGCGCAGGCGATCGGTGTCGAACTGGCCGGGCAGCAGGTTGTTGATCGTGACGTTGTGGGCCACGGTGCGGCGCGACAGGCCGGCGACGAAACCGGTCAGGCCGCTGCGCGCGCCGTTGGACAGTGCCAGGATGTCGATCGGTGCCTTCACCGCCGACGAGGTGATGTTGACGATGCGGCCGAAGCCGCGCTCGATCATTGCATCCACGGTGGCGCGAATCAGCGCGATCGGCGCCAGCATGTTGGCATCCAGTGCGGCAATCCAGTCGTCGCGCTCGAAGGTGCGGAAATCACCCGGCGGTGGGCCACCGGCGTTGTTGACCAGGATGTCCACCTGCGGGCAGGCGGCCAGCGCCGCCGTACGGCCGGCCTCGGTGGTGACGTCGGCGGCGACGGCGCGTACCTCACCGGCACCGGGCAGTGCACGCAGTTCGTCGGCAGCGACCTGCAGTGCAGCCTCGCCACGCGCTACGACCACCACGTTCACGCCCTCGCGCACCAGTGCACGTGCGCAGCCCAGGCCCAACCCCTTGCTTGCGCCGCAGACCAGTGCCCAGCGACCAGTGATACCCAGATCCATGCGTCAGTCCTGCGGAATTCGGTAGGCGCTCATTGTCCGCCATCGGCCGGTGACAGGCCGGCAACGAAGTGTTGCAGGGCGGCGGCCACCTCATCGGCATGGCCGAGGAAGGGCGCATGGCCGCCGTGGGCGACGGTCAGTGACTGCGCGCCCGGGGTCAGCGCCGCAGCGGCCTGCATGGCGACCGGTGACACCAGGCGGTCGCGCTGGCCGGCGATCCACAGGCTGGGTTTGCCCAGCGTTGGCAGTGCACCGCGCAGGTCGGTGCTTTCGAGCAGGCGCAGGCCTTCCAGCAGGGCGCGTTCAGTGGGGGCACCGCGCTCGACCAGGCGCTGGCGCAGCGTGCGCAGCTCCTCGCGGGCGTGCGCCGAGCCCATCACGTCCAGCGCCAGGAAGCGCTCCAGGGTACCGCCGAAATCGTTGGCCAGCTCGCGCCCGAACTGCTCGAACACTGCCGGTTCCACCGCGTGCGGCCAATCCTCGCCACGCACGAAACGCGGCGTGGCGGCGATCATTGCCAGGCCGCGTACCTTCGGCAGCGTTGCCGCCGCGTGCAACGCAAACAGGCCGCCCAGCGACCAGCCGCACCACACCGCCGGTGGCGTGGCCGCAGCAATGGCGCTGACCACGAACGGCAGGCGCAGCGGCGTGGTGTCCTCGCGGCTGTGCCCATGGCCGGGCAGGTCGACCAGATGCAGGGTGAACTGGTCCGCCAGCCGCTGTACCAGCGGCGCGAACACGCCGCCCTGCAGGGCCCAACCGTGGATCAACACCAGGTCCGGCCCACGGCCGGTGACTTCAATATGCATGGGCAACGAAGCGGAACTCAGGCAAAAGCGGGCAGCGGCGGCGGGGCGGCTTCGCGTACGGCCAGGTCGAGGCGATCCCGCGCGTTGGCGATGGCCTCGACCAGGCCCCGCACCTGTTCCGGCGCATGCAGTGCGGACAGCGTAACGCGCAGGCGCGCCTTGCCTTCCGGCACCGTCGGCGGGCGGATCGCGCCGACCAGCCAGCCGGCCTGTTCCAGCGCCTTGGACATCGCCATGGCGCTGTGGTCATCGCCGCACAGCAGCGGCTGGATCGGCGTTTCCGAGGCCATCAGGTCCAGCCCGTGGCGGCGTGCTTCGCTGCGGAACAGCGCGATCAGGTCGGCCAGCTTGGAACGGCGCCAGTTGTCCCGGCGCGCCAGGCGCACCGCCTCGAGTGCAGCGGCGGCCATCGCCGGTGGCACGGCGGTGGTGTAGATGTACGGGCGCGCGGTTTCGGCCAGGTGCTCGATCAGATCGTCGCGGCCCAGCACCAGCGCACCGGAACCGCCCAAGGCCTTGCCCAGCGTTACCAGCTGCAGCGGTACGTCGTCCACGCCCAGGCCGGCGGCAGCAACGGCGCCACGGCCATCACCCACCACGCCCACGCCATGCGCGTCATCGACGTAGAACAACGCCTGCTGCAGGCGCGCGACCAGCGACAACGCACGCAGCGGCGCGATGTCGCCATCCATGCTGAAGACACCGTCGGTGGCGAGCATCGCCGCGCCGTCGGGCGCGTGCTTGAGCTGGCGCATCGCGCCTTCCGCATCCAGGTGCGGGTAGCGGCGCAGGCGCGCACCGGCCAGCCGCGTCGCATCGAGCAGGCTGGCGTGGTTGAGCTTGTCCTGCACGCATACGTCGTTCTCTTCGCTCAGCAGCGCCTGCTGCACCGCCAGGTTGGCGGCGAAGCCACTGCCGAACAGCAATGCACGCGGGTAACCCAGCCATTCGGCCACTTCGCGTTCGAGGGCGTCGTGCATCGCGTGGTGGCCGCAGACCAGGTGCGAGGCACCGGCACCGGCACCTTCGCGCGCAGCGGCGTCCTGCAGCGCATTGACCACGCTGAACTGCTGCGCCAGGCCCAGATAATCGTTGCTGCAGAAGCCGGTCAGCCACTGGCCGTCCACCTCAAGGCGCACGCCATCGCGACGGGTGACCGTACGTCGCGGGCGGCGACGGCCTTGGACATCGCGCAGAGCGCGCTGGGCTTGGAGGCGGGCGGTCAGGTCGGGGCGGGCCATGGTGGCTGAATGCGTCGACGGGGCGGCTAGGGTAGCGCGTTGCCGCGGCGCCTGCTTGCGGCCCGTCTCAGGCGGCGTGAGCGCAGCCGCAGCCGGGTGCATCGGCGCTGATATCGGCGTGCACGGTGCCGCCGTGGTCGTGGCCTTCGGCATCCACCTGCACCGCCATCGGCTGCAGCCCGAGCCGGGCGAACAGGGCCAGGTCGCGTTCGCTTTCCGGGTTGCCGGTGGTCAGCAGCTTGTCGCCGTAGAAGATCGAGTTGGCGCCGGCCAGGAAACACAGCGCCTGCAGTTCGTCACTCATCGCCTCGCGCCCGGCCGACAGCCGCACCATCGAGCGCGGCATGGCGATGCGGGCCACCGCGATCATGCGCACGAACTCGAATGGGTCCAGTTCGGCGCTGCCATGCAGCGGCGTACCCGCCACCTGCACCAGCTTGTTGATCGGCACCGAATCCGGATGCGCCGGCAGCGTGGCCAGCGCCAGCAGCAGGCCGACGCGCTGCGCGCGCGTCTCGCCCATGCCGACGATGCCGCCGCAGCAGGTCTTCAGGCCGGCATCGCGCACGTGTTCCAGCGTATCCAGGCGGTCTTGGTACTGGCGCGTGTGGATGATCGAATCGTAGTAGTCCGGCGCGGTGTCGATGTTGTGGTTGTAGTAGTCCAGGCCGGCGTCCTTCAGCGCACGCGCCTGCTCGCCGCTGAGCATGCCCAGCGTGGCGCAGGTCTCCAGACCCAGTGCCTTCACCCCGGCGATCATCGCCGCGACCTTCGGAATGTCTCGATCCTTCGGCGAACGCCATGCGGCACCCATGCAGAAGCGCGATGCACCGGCGGCCTTGGCCTGGCGTGCCTTGGCCAGCACCGCGTCGGTCTCCATCAGCTTCTGCGCGTTCACCCCGGTGCTGTAGCGCTGCGCCTGCGGGCAGTACGCGCAGTCTTCCGGGCAGCCGCCGGTCTTCACCGACAGCAGCGTGGACACCTGCACCTGCGACGGGTCGAAGTGCTCGCGATGGACCGCTGCGGCGCGAAACAGCAGCTCTGGGAACGGCAGATCGAACAGCGCCTGCAGTTCGTCGTGTTGCCAGTCGTGGCGGATGGCAGCAGCCATGGCGGGACCTTGGGTACGAATGGAGCGAGGGCGGCAGTGTGGGTGGGTTGATGAATGCTGTCAACCGCGATGATGTTATTGTGGTTTACGGGTAGCCACTCCCATCAAGCTTGGCGGAAACGCCGCATTTCACCGCATCCTGCAAGGGCTTCGGCCAAAGTGGCCGCTGCCCAACGGAAGTGCTGGCGCGCAGACTCTTTCCCATGACCGATCTCCATCGTCTCCGCGGCCGCATCAGCGCGCTGGTCCTCAGCGAGGCCTGGCGCCGCCGCGCCGCGCTCTGGGGCGGTGCCGTGGCCGTGGCGCTGGTGGCGATCCTGTTCGCCAAGGCCAGCGATGCGGCCTTCCATCTGTTCCAGCGCATCACCTCGCACTCGCCGTGGTGGGCCCTGCTGCTCACGCCGGGCATCTTCGCGCTGCTGGCCTGGCTGACCTCCGGCGTGCTGAAACCCACGCGGGGCAGCGGCATTCCGCAGGTCATCGCTGCGTTGGACAAGCCCGATGAGCCATTCCGGAAGACCAATCTTTCGCCTGCGGTCTCAGCCGGCAAGCTGCTGCTGACCTCGTTGTCGCTGCTCGGTGGCGCGTCCGTTGGCCGCGAGGGCCCGACCGTGCACGTGGGTGCCAGCCTGATGTACCTGTTCGGCCGCTGGTTCGGCTTCAAGGATCCCCGCGAGCTCTCGCACTTCCTGTTGGCCGGTGGCGCTGCCGGTATTGCGGCGGCGTTCAACACGCCGCTGGCCGGCATCGTCTTCGCCATCGAGGAGCTCAGCGGTCGTTTCGAGCATCGCTTCTCAGGCACCCTGCTGACCGCGGTGATCGTCGGTGGTGTGGTATCGCTCGGTCTGTTGGGCAACTACACCTATTTCGGCCATGTGAGCGCGCGTCTGCCGCTGGGCCAGGGCTGGCTGGCAATCCTGCTGTGCGGCGTGGTGGCGGGCCTGCTGGGAGGCCTGTTCGCGCGTGCGGTGCTGGCCAGTGCGGCGGGCCGCCCGCGCTGGCTCGGGCAACTGCGGCAGCGGCATCCGGTGCTGTTGGCCGCAGGCTGTGGTCTGGTGGTGGTACTGCTCGCCCTGGTCTTCGGCGAAGGCGCGTTCGGCACCGGCTACGAGCAGGCGCGCAGCCTGGTGCAGGGCCAGGCGGTGGTCGGCCACGAGTTCGGGTTGATGAAGCTGCTGGCCAATCTGGCCTCGTATGTGGCGGGCATTCCCGGCGGCCTGTTCTCGCCCGCGCTGGCGGTCGGCGCGGGACTCGGCCACAACCTGGCAGTGCTGATGCCGGGCGTGGACCCACGTGCCTTTGTGCTGCTGGGCATGTGTGCCTACCTGACCGGCGTTACCCAGGCCCCCCTGACGTCGGCGGTGATCTCGCTGGAGCTGACCGACAGTGGCGACCTGCTGTTGCCGATCCTGGCGGCGGTGCTGATCGCCCGTGGTGTGTCCGGGCTGGTGTGCAGGGTACCGATCTATCGCGGGTTGGCGGAGCTGTTGATGATGCCGAAAGCGGTTGGAGATGTAGCTGCTGCGGATCCTCCTGCGCGATTGTGAAGCGGCGAAAGGCATGTGATCGTCGGCCATGCAACGCAATGACGAATACCTCTGGGTCGCGCCGATAGACAGCGATCATTGCTTCAATCAACGCGATCAATCAGCCCTCCATCTTCACTCCAGCGGTGAAGCTGATTCCGCGTTGCACCGTCTACCCGATGCCACGCGCGACGCAGAAGATGCGTCCACGCCGGGGCTGCACCCGGACCTGCATCGAGAGCGCGACCATGATCAACTGCCGTATCCGCAGCCTGGCGGCTGCCGTCCTGGCCCTGGCCAGTTCCCCCGCGCTGGCGTTGGCGGGCACCCCATTGCTGCCCAGCGAGCGCAGCATCGGCACCCTCGAACCGGTGGCGCGTTTCGAAGGCGCCATGCCCACCAGCGTGGCGGTATCTGAAACCGGGCGCATCTTCGTCAACTTCCCGCGCTGGGGCGATGAGGTGGCCTACAGCGTGGCCGAATGGCGCGACGGCCGCGCCGTGCCCTATCCGGATGCGCGCATCAACCGCAAGGACGATCCCGACCCGGCAGCACACTTCATCAGCGTGCAGAGCGTGGTGGCCGATGGCCAGGGCCGGCTTTGGGTACTGGACACCGCCGCACCGAGCTTTTCAGCGCCGCAGGCCGGCGGCGCCAAGCTGGTGGCGATCGACCTTGCCACCGACAGCGTGGCCAGGACACTGGTGTTCCCGGCCGACGTCATCGATGCGCGCACCTACGTCAACGATGTGCGCTTCGACTTCCGGGTCGGCCGCGAGGGCGTGGCCTACGTGACCGATTCGTCGCTGAGCGGTATCGGCGGCATCATCGTGATCGACCTCGCCACTGGCGCCGCGTCCAAGCGCCTGGTCGGCCACGTGTCCACCTCGGCCGATCCCGCCTTCGTGCCGATCGTGGAAGGGCAGCAGATGCGACTGCGTAACACCGATGGTTCGTCGGCGTCCTTCACCGTGGCCGCCGATGGCATCGCCCTGTCGCCCGATGGCGGCACCCTGTTCTATACGCCCTTGTCCAGCCGCCATCTGTACAGCGTGCCCACCGCCTTGTTGCGCGACTCCACGGTGAATGAGGCGACGCTGGCGGCAGCCGTGGTCGACCTCGGCGACAAGGGAGCGTCCGACGGCATGGAAATGGATGCCAACGGCCGGCTGTATACCAGCGACTACGAGCACAATGCCATCCATGCCCGCGACGCGCAGGGGCGGTGGACGACGGTGGTGCACGACCCGCGCATCCTGTGGCCGGATACGCTGTCGATGGGGCCGGACGGCTATCTGTATTTCACCGCCAACCAGCTGCATCGACAGGCCGGCTTCAATGGCGGCGTGGATCGCCGGCAGAAGCCCTACATGGTGTATCGCACGCGTGTGGATGCCGCACCTGCGCCGACGCGGTGAAGTGCCCCGTAAACGGGTAAGGATGCCTACGGGTTGAAGGGGGTGCGCCTGATGGCCCCGGGGCCGCGGCGCGATCACGCTGTAGCGCATGCCGGCCCTGTCCACGCCCACTCGTCTTCTGCAGGCAGCGCTTCGCGTGCTGCTGCCACTGCGCTGCCTGGTCTGTGGCGAGCCGGGCCACGATGAACTTGACCTGTGCAGCGCCTGCCTGGCCCATCTGCCCTGGGCCGGTCGTGCCTGCCTGCGCTGTGCACTGCCGTTGCCGGACAACGCCCTGATCGTCTGCGGTACATGCCGCGACGAGGTACCGCCGCAGGCCGCCACGCATGCCAGCCTGCTGTACCTTCCCCCCGTCGATCAGCTGTTGGTGCGCTACAAGTTCCACCAGGATCTGGCGGCCGGGCGCTTGCTTGCCCAGCTGATGCAGCGCGCACCACCGCCCTGGTCGTGCGCGCCGCTGGTGCCGGTGCCGCTGCATGGGCGGCGCCTGCGCCAGCGCGGCTACAACCAGGCCGCCGAACTGTGCCGGTTGCTGCCGATGCCCGTCTGGCAGGGGCTGTACCGGCGGCGGCATACCGCACCGCAGTCCGAACGCACGGCCGAACAGCGCAGGGAGAATCTGTTCGATGCGTTTGCTGTTCGTGGTCCGGTGCCCTCGCGGCTGACCGTGGTCGATGACGTGATGACCACCGGCAGCACGGTGATGGAGGTCGCCGAGACGCTGCGCCTGGTCGGCGCTGGGGAGGTGCGCGTGTGGGTCTGTGCGCGGGCGCCGTGATCGCCCTCTTCATCCACAGGGTCTAGGATGAGGCCGGTTCCGGATCGGAGGAGTGGCCATGAATTCCCCCTTGTCTCCCTTGTTGTCGGCGGTTGGGCGCAGCTGGTGGATCCTGCTGTTGTACGGGCTCGTCGCACTGGGTTTCGGCATCGTTGCCATCGGCTGGCCGCTGTCCGCAGCGATGGCACTGGCCTGGACGCTGGGCGTGATGGCCATCATCGAGGGCGTCATCAGTCTGTTCGCATTGATCAATGGCGGCAGCGGCGCGTCCCGCGGCTGGCTGGCGCTGTACGCCCTCGCCTCGCTGGGCTTCGGCATCCTGGCGGTGATCAATCCGCTGGCCACCGCCAGCGTGCTGGTGCTGTTCCTGGCGGCGTGGCTGCTGGTGGCCGGCATCTATCGCATCGTGTTCGCGATCCGCGTGCGCAAGCAGATCCAGGGCGAATGGTTGCTGATCCTCAGCGGCGTGCTGGCGGTGGTGCTGGGCCTGCTGTTTGCGGCCAATCCATATGCCGGCGTGGCGGTCACCACGCTGTGGATCGGCATCGGCAGCCTGCTGTACGGCCTGCTGCAGGTGCTGGTGGCATTCAAGCTGCGGAAGCTGAAGTGAGAACCGCGCTTCCGCTGTTGCTGGGCGCGGCACTGGCCATCGCCGGATGCACGCCGGGTGCAACGCCCGCAGTGCAGACAGTCGAGCGCCATGCACCGCGCCCCGGTGTGGATGTGCGCCTGAGCGCGGTCGATGCGGATGGCAAGGGCACGCAAGCGCAGTGGCAGGGCGAGACCCTGGCGCTGCGCGAGCCGCCGATTGCCGGCAGCGCCGATATCGCCGATGTGCGCTACGTGCTGGACGAGGGCCAGCAGCCCGGCCTGCAGATCCGCTATCGACCCGAAGCGCACCAGCGCATCCACGATGGCACGGCAGCACTGGTGGGCCAGCGAGCAGCGATCAGTGTGGATGGCCGCGTGCTGATGGTGGCGACGGTGAAAGGCCCGTTCGGTGAATCGATGATGCTGAGCGGGCTGCCGAGCATTGCCGAGGCACAGGCGTTGGCGAAGCACATCACCGGTCAGTGACGGGCGCGCCAACACCACCGCGTTACGCGCGAGGTCGACCAAGGTCGACCGCTACCGGGCGAACCGTGCCTCGATTTCTTCCAGTGACTTGCCCTTGGTCTCCGGCAGCCAGAACGCGGCTACCAGGAAGAACACGAAGGTGCAGGCTGCCCAGAACACGAACATGCTGGCGTAGCCGTAGTGGCCCACCGTGGGCAGGAAGATGGCGGCGATGGTGGTGGATACAAACTGGTTGATCAGCAGTGCGATGCTCATGCCATTGGAACGGATGCGGTTCGGCATCAGTTCCGACAGTGCCAGCCACACGCATACGCCGGGGCCGACCGCGAAGAACGCGACGAATACCAGGATGCAGGCGGCCACCGCCCAGCCATGTGCAGGCGGCGGCACCGGGCCGATGCGGGCCTGTTCGATGCGCAATGGCGCCTGGCCGGCACTGGCCGGGTCGGCGAACGGGTTCAGATGCAGTTTGCGGAAGAACGCACCAATCACGCTGTCGGGCTGCACGGTGCCAGCGCGCTCGATGCGCAGCTCGCGATCGGCCAGGTTGTCGCTGCGCAGGGCGCGCACATTGGTGAAATCACCGTAGGCGTAGGACACGGTCAGCTGCATCGGCCGGCCCTGGCTGTCGATGCCATTGCTCAGGCGCTGCCACTGCGCATCATCCAGCACCAGCTGCAGGCCGTCGCCGCTGACCGCCGCCTGCAGCTGCGGCTGCACATCGGCGCGACCGCGTTCGGCCTGGAAGAACAGCGTGGCCGCCGCCAGCAGGGCGACGCAGATACCGCCGCTGCCCAGCATCAGCAGGAATTTGCGGCCCTTGCGGTCGACCAGCAGCAACGCGACCACGGTCATCACCGCATTGAGCAGCTTGATCGCCACGTCGGCGCCGTTGGCCACTGAACCGGACAGGCCGGCCTGGTTGAGGATGTTCACCGCGTAGGCCAGCACCGAATTGATGCCGGTGGCCTGGGTGCAGGCCAGCACCACGCAGGCGAGCAGGAACGGCACCACATAGCGGCGGCTGAGCAGCGGATCGCGCTTGCCTTCGCTGCTGCTCGATTCCGGCGCCTGGATCTGGGCCAGCGTGGGCTCGACATCTGCGGCGGGCAGGACGCGCTGGAGGCTGCGGCGGGCTTCATCGATGCGACCGCGGCGCACCAGCCAGCGTGGTGATTCGGACAGCCAGAAGATGCCGGCACAGAACAGCAGGCCCGGCGCCAGGCAGGTCCAGAAGATGGTGCGCCAGGCGTGGTCCTTCACCGTGAACAGTTCCTGCGCCTGCTGCGCGACCGGCAGCGAACGCACGGCTTCGGCGGCGGCATCCACGGCGTGGGCGTGGTACAGGCCGATCAGGGCTGCCAGCACCAGGCCAACGGTCAGCAGCAGCTGGAACATCGCCGCGCCGCGCCCGCGTCGCTCGGGGCTGAGCACTTCAGCCAGGTACAGCGGAATCACGACGCCGATCAAACCGCCACTGATGCCCTGCAGCAGGCGTCCCAGCAGCAGCGGCGTGTAGCCGGAGGCCAGTGCCATGATCGGAATCGAGGCGGTGAACAGCAGGCCGGCCAGCAGCATCGCACCGCGGCGGCCGATCAGGTCGGCAACCATGCCGGCGAACAGCGAGGACAGCACGCTGCCCAGCAGCACCGCCGCCACCACGAAGCCGAGCTGCTGGCTGCTGAGCTGCCAGGCGTGGCTGGCAGTTGCTTCAAGATAGGGCAGGGCGCCGGCGATGATGCCGATGTCGACGCCGTACAGCAGGCCACCCAGGCCGCCGATGAAGAGCAGGTAGCGTACGGGCCAGCGCGGAGCGGTGGAAGCGGGTACGGCAGGTGCGGCGGCTGCGGTCATCGGCGTATTCCTGGAATAACGGGGATGGTGCGTGGCTGATGCAAGGCGCTTGCGCGCTTCATGTAGAGCCGAGCCATGCTCGGCTTGCCGCGCGAAGCGCGGCGCGGACGTCGTCGATGTCGGTGCGAAAAGCAGCCGAGCATGGCTCGGCTCTACAGACGTGCGTCGCCTAGTGCAGGTCGATCACGCGGCCACCGACCACGACCTGCTGCAGGCGCAGTTCGGCGTCCAGCACCACCAGGTCGGCGCGGGCGTCGGGCGCGATGCGGCCGCGATCGCCCAGGCCCAGGTAGTCGGCCGGGAAGGTGGAAACGCGTTGCGAGGCATCGGCCAGCTCCAGGCCCACCTGCACCAGGTTGCGCAGCGCCTGGTCCATGGTCAGTGCACTTCCTGCCAGTGAACCGGTCGCCAGGCGCACGCAGCCGCCGCACTTGTGCACGCGTTGCTCGCCCAGCGCGTATTCGCCATCGGGCATGCCGGTGGCGGCGGTGGCGTCGGTCACCGCGTACAGGCGCGGGATCGCGCGCGCGGCCAGGCGGATCACGCCGGGATGGATGTGCTGCAGGTCGGGAATGATCTCGGCGTACTGCGCATGTGCCAGTGCCGCCGTCGCAATGCCCGGGCGATAGTGATCGACGCCGGTCATGCCGTTGAACAGATGGGTGAAGCCGGAGGCGCCGGCCTGCAGCGCAGCAACACCTTCTTCGTAGGTACCGGCGCTGTGACCGAGCTGCACGCGGATGCCCATTGTCGAAAGCGCGGGAATCAGCGCGGTGTGCTCGCCGATCTCCGGCGCCAGCGTCATCACCCGGATCGGTGCCAGCGCGTGCAGCTGCTGCACCAGCGCCAGTGTTGCTTCGATGGTGCGGTTGGGCTGCGCACCCAGCCGCTGCGGGCTGATGAACGGCCCCTCCAGATGCACGCCGGCAATACAGGCGGCCTCGGCGTCGGGTGCCGCCATGGTCGCGGCCACGCCCTGCAGCGCGTGCTCGATCTCGTCCAGCCCGGCGGTCATGGTGGTCGCCAGCAGCGTGGTGGTACCGAAGCGCAGGTGCGTACGGGCGATGGTGCGTGCCACGTCGCCGCCCTGCATCAGGTCCACGCCGGCGGCGCCATGCACATGCAGGTCGATGAAGCCGGGCAGGATCACCGGCAGCTGCAGATCGCCGGCACCGCTGTGGTCGTCCACCTGCAGCTGGCGCACGTCCGAATCGAAGTGGACCTGGCCACGCCGCCAGCCCAGCGGGGTGAGGATGCGGCCATGCAGGGAGCGGGTGTCGGTCATGCGGCGGGCTCGGCGATGATCACTTCAATGCCCAGCCGCTGCAGTCCCTCGCGGGAGGCGTCGTCGATGCCGGCATCGGTGATGATGGTGTGGATCTGATCCAGCAGAGCGATGCGGTGCAGGCTGACGCGCCCGAACTTGGAGGCGTCGGTCAGCACCACGATGCGGCGTGCACGCTCGACCATGCGATGGTTGAGGCGGGCTTCGGCTTCGTCATGGGTGGTCAGGCCGAACTGCAGGTCCAGGCCGTCCACGCCCAGGAACAGCGTGTCGAAGCTGTAGGAGTTGAGGCTGGCTTCGGCCTGGCTGCCCTGCAGCGACAACGACTGCTGGCGCAGCAGGCCACCAGTCAGCAGCACGTTGATGCCCGGCGCGTTGGCCAGTTCCCAGGCGATGTTCAGCCCGTTGGTCATCACCGTCACGTCGCGCTGCGTGCGCAGGTGGCGGGCCAGGGTCATCGTGGTCGAGCCGGAGTCGATGATGATGTTGTCGCCGGGCCGCACCAGGCGCGCGGCACACGCACCGATCGATTCCTTCAGCGGCAGGTTCAGTGCGTCCTTTTCGTGGATGTCCTGTTCCTGCGGCGGCGTGCGCACCAGCGTGGCGCCACCGTGGGTACGGTTGGCCAGGCCCTGCGATTCGAAGTGGGTCAGGTCGGCACGGATGGTCACCGCCGACACGCCGAAGCGCTCGACCAGATCGGCCACCTGCACCGCGCCGTGCTCGATCAGCAGCTGCAGGATCTGTTGTCGGCGGGAGCGGGTGTTGCGCATGGCCATTCTCGGTGTCGCGGGGAAAGGTAGAGATTAGCCGTTCGCAGCAGCGGCAGCAGCCGAGCCTGCGTTCTGCGTGCGGGTTCCGGCCTGGTTGGCGCTGCACGCACGGGCGTACTCGCCCAGGCACAGGCCGATACGGTGCTGCACCAGTGCGGTGGGGGTGTTGGCCAGCGTGCCCTCGCGCACGGCACGGTACTGCTCCGGCAGGTACTGGCTGAGCAGTACCAGCGGCGGCGCGTGCCGTTCCAGGTTGGCGAACAGGGTCTGCACCGCCTGCACCAGCGCGGGCTCGCCCCAGTAGTAGCGGCAGCGGTCGCTGAAGGAATAGCTGCGCAGCAGGCGCAGCGCTGCCTCATCGCCCTGGTAGTAGGACTGCCAGTACTTCGGCTGCGCCACCATCACTTCATCCAGCACCTGCGGCAGGCGCGAGCACTGCGCCGCCGGCAATAGTTCGGCCTCGATCGCGGCCAGCGCGAACAGCGCTTCGCGGTAGGCGAAGGTCGCCGCCGGGCCGACCTTGAGGATGGCGAAGTGGTCGCGCACCAACGCGTGCAGGCCGCTTTCGCGCTGGTAATCGGTGGAATGCGCTTCGAACACGATGCGTGGCTGCTGTTCGAGGAAGTCAGCCAGCGCGCTGGCAGCGGCCGCGTCGTACTCGTGCACGCTGCTGTGGTCGAAGTCCACGCCCGGCTGCACGACCATCGCGATCACGCGCTGCCACGCGTCGCGCAGCAGCGGCGTGTCGAACGCCTGCTGGTGGATGGCCAGGGTCTGCGCGGCGGCGGCCGGCGTGGTCACCTGCAGGCCCTCGGCCAGCGAGGCTTCGCCACCGGGAATCGGCACCTCGGTACCGATCACGTAGACCGGCGGCGGCAGGCCATGATCCGCAGCGGTGCGCTCAGCGATTTCAGCCAGCTCGGCCGAACGCGCTGCGACGATGGCGTCCGGCAGCGGCACCGGGTCATCGGCGCAGGACATGCTGCAATCGAGGTGGATCTTGTGGAAACCGGCGGCGACGTAGGCTTCGATCAGCACGCGCGCGTGGGTCATCGCTTCGGCAGCCGGGCGCTTCTGCCAGGCATTCGGGCCGAGGTGGTCGCCACCCAGGATCAGCCGCTCGCGCGGGAAACCTTCCTCATCGGCCAGCGTGCTGACGTAATCGCGGTACTGCGGCGGAGTCATCCCGGTGTAGCCGCCGAACTGGTCGACCTGGTTGGAGGTGGCCTCGACCAGCAGCACGGTGCCGTGCGCCAGCGCCACGTGCATGGCCGCACGCAGCACCTGCTCGTTGCTGCAGCAGACGCTGTACAGGCCGACGTTGGCACCGGCGCGGTGGGAGGCAAGCAGGGTCTGCAACGGGGACATGGTCAGGCTCCGGTCAATCAGGAAAACGAGGGTTGGCAGGCGAGCAGGGCGGCACCACGGGCGCCACCGGCATCGCCGAAGCGCGGCGGCACGATCGGCGGAACCTGCACGCCGTTGAACAGATGCGCCGAGACGGCGGTTGGCAGCTGCTGGTACAGCGGTGCGTACTGCGACAGGCCGCCGCCCAGCACGATCACGTGCGGGTCCAGCGCCAGCACCAGCGCGGCCAGGCTGTGGCCAAGCAGATCGCGGTGGATGTCGAGCGCCTGGCGCGCACGCGCGTCGCCGGCCTCGGCCAGGGCGATCACCGCGCTGGCATCCACCGCACTTCCACCCAGATGGCGCTCGATCATCGCCAGCCCGCTGCCGGACACGTAGCGCTCCACGCAGCCCTGCAGGCCGCAGGCGCAGTCGATCAGTGGCAGGCCATGGCGCTGCAGCAGGTGGCCGGGCACGCTCCAGTGGCCCCATTCGCCGGCCAGGCCGTTGAAGCCGGACAGCAGGCGACCCTGCAGGCAGAAGCCGCCACCGGCGCCGGTGCCGAGGATGGCGCCGAACATGCTGGGATAGCCGTCGGCGGCACCGCCGTGTGCTTCCGACAGGGCAAAGCACTGCAGATCGTTGCCGAAGTGCAGCGGGCGCTGCAGGCGTGCCTGCAGGTCGGCGGCCACGCTGTGGCCGGTCAATGCCGGCACATTCGCGCTCAGCTGGCGGCCGCTGCGGTGATCGCGCACGCCGGGCAGGGCGATGCCGATGGCCGCATCACTGCGACCCAGCGCGGCATCGGCCTCGGCGACCAGGGTCACCACCGCCTGCAGGAAACCGTCGTAGTCGCCCTGCGGCGTGCTGACCCGACGTCGCCAGGTGACCTGCATCGCCGCATCGCACGCCACCAGCTCGATCTTGGTGCCGCCGATGTCGATGCCGTAGCAGGCGTGGGCGATCAGCTCAGCCATGGTGGATGGTGACGCCCTTGACGACGCGGTTGACGGTGCCGTCCGGGAACGGGTTGTCCGGGGTCAGGCCGAGTGCGGCCGAGCGCTGCAATGCGAACAGCTGCGCGAAGCCCAGCCACACCGGCGCCAGCCAGGGGTCGTCGAATGCAGTGTGAAGCGGCGGCACCACAAGGGTGTACTCGTCATCGGCGCCGATATCCGAGTGCGGGCCGATCGCCAGCACCTGGCCGGCCACGCCGTCGCGGCGCAGTTCTTCCAGCAGGTCCTGTTCGTAGCGGCGCGCCAGTGGCTGCACGCTGCGCAGCACCACCACCAGCGTATTGCCGTCCAGCGTCGACTTCGGGCCGTGGCGGAAGCCCAGCGGCGTGTTGGCCAGTGCCAGCACGCGGCCGGCGGTCAGCTCCAGCACCTTCAGTGCACACTCGCGGGCCAGCGCTTCCAGCGGCCCGCTGCCAAGATAGATCACGCGGTTGAACGGGCCCTGCGCAAGCGTTGCCACCGGTGCATCCCACTGCGCTTGGCCTTCACGGGCCAGCGCGGCGACCTGCTTCAGGCGTGCCACGCGGGCATCCCACGACGAGCGGTCGAACACAGTCAGCGCAGCCAGCAGCATGCAGGTCAGGCTGCTGGTCATCGCGAACGCGCGGTCGCAGCTGGCCGAGGGCATCAGCAGGGTGCAGGTATCTGCGCGGCCGGCGCCGCGGCGGGCGAGTTCGCCATCGGCGTTGCAGGTGATGTCGAGGAAGCGTGCGTCATCCACATCGGCGCGCACGCGGTCCACCGCAGCCACGCTTTCCGGGCTGGAACCACTGCGGCCAAACGACACCAGCAGGGTCGGGCGGTCGCGCTGCAGGTACAGCGCCGGGTGGGTCAGCAGGCTGGTGGTGTGCACCACGCGCACCTCGGCCGGCCACTGTGCATTGATCGCGTCGGCCACCATTTCAGCGATGAAGCCGGAGCTGCCGGCGCCGGTGAACAGCACGCGCTGGTTCGGGTCATTGAGGCTGTCGCCGAGGAAGGCCTGCAGGCGGTCGCGGGCACGCGACAGGTCCTGGGCGAGGGATTCCCACAGCGCAGGCTGCTGGGCGATTTCGGTAGCGGTATCGGCTCCGCCCAGGCGCTGCCAGGCGGACACATCGGAAAGCAGGGTGACGTCCATTCGGAGGTTCCAGTTGGGCCAGCGCACCATCTGCGTTTTCTTTCGAAATGTCAAATAGCGAAAGCAAAAAGAAAGAAAATGTGACTACGGCTTCGCTCTGACCAGAGCACGTCGGAAAACGCAAGAATCCGCCGGATGCCGTATCGCACAATGCTTAACAGGCGGCTGCAAGCGCTTACACAAAGTATTGCGACGCAACAACTTTCGTTTCAATGGAATATATCTTCCTTTTTCCTTTCAATTTGTTGACATCTTTCGAATCGCTGCCCTAGAGTCGGCCCAATCGCTTTCGAAACGCCCGGTGAACGGGTTGGGAGTCCGCGTGGAAAACTGCGTTCGTCGCTCGCCGCTGATGCTGGCCCTGTTGCCGGCATTGATGCTGGCGTCCATGCCGGCCCGGGCCGAGCCGGTCGGCAACCTGCGTTCGGTCAGCGCCAGCGACAGCCGCGATGGCGTGCGCGGCTGGGACCTGCAGACCGACAAGGGCGCGCGCATCCGTATCGAACTGCCGGCCACCGACATCATCCGCGTGCAGGCCGGCCGCAACGGCAAGCTGACCGGCGCCGGCGACAAGGCCGCGCCGATCGTGCTGCCGCAGCCCAAGACGAACGTGCAGGCGCAGCTGGAAGAAGACGCGCAGGAAATCCGCGTGCGTACCGATGCGCTGGTGCTGCATGTGCAGCGGCAGCCGCTGCGCATGCGCCTGGAACGTCTGGACAACGGCCAGCCCACCGCGCTGTGGCAGGAACTGCAGCCGCTGGACCTGGATGCCGCGCAGAGCGTGCAGGTGCTGTCCTCGCAGGCTGACGAAGGCTATTTCGGTGGCGGCCAGCAGAACGGCCGTTACCAGTTCAAGGGCCGCGAGCTGGACGTGTCCTACTCCGGCGGCTGGGAAGAGGGCGACCGTCCCAGCCCGGCACCCATGCTGCTGAGCAGCCGGGGCTGGGGCATGCTGCGCAATACCTGGAGCGATGGCAGCTACGACCTGCGCCAGCCCGACCAGGCCACGCTGCTGCACCGCGAAGACCGTTTCGACGCGTACTACTTCGTCGGCGCCGACCTGCCCAAGCTGATCGAGCGCTACACCCAGCTGACCGGCCGCCCGAACATGGTGGCGCGCTGGGCGCTGTCCTATGGCGATGCCGATTGCTACAACGACGGTGACAATGCCAAGAAGCCCGGCACCGTGCCCGAAGGCTGGAGTGACGGCCCGACCGGCACCACGCCGGATGTGATCGACTCGGTGGCCAAGCAGTACCGCGAGCACGACATGCCCGGTGGCTGGATCCTGCCCAACGATGGTTACGGCTGCGGTTACAAGCAGCTGCCGGAAACGGTGAAGGGGCTCGCCGGCTACGGTTTCCGCACCGGCCTGTGGACCGAGAACGGTGTCGACAAGATCGCCTGGGAAGTGGGCAAGGCCGGCAGCCGCGTGCAGAAGCTGGACGTGGCCTGGACCGGCAAGGGCTACCAGTTCGCGATGGACGCCAACCGCCAGGCGTTCAACGGCATCCTCGACAATTCCGATTCGCGCCCGTTCCTGTGGACGGTGATGGGCTGGGCCGGCATCCAGCGCTACGCTGTGGCCTGGACCGGCGACCAGAGCAGCAGCTGGGACTACATCCGCTGGCACGTGCCGACCCTGGTCGGTTCGGGCCTGTCCGGCATGGCCTATGCCAGCGGTGATGTGGATGCGATCTTCGGCGGCAGCGCCGAGACCTTCACCCGCGACCTGCAGTGGAAGGCGTTCACCCCGGTGCTGATGGGCATGAGCGGCTGGTCGTCGAACGCACGCAAGCACCCGTGGTGGTACGACGAGCCCTATCGCAGCATCAACCGCGATTACCTGAAGTTGAAGATGCGCCTGACCCCGTACATGTACGGGCTGGTGCACGAGGCCGCGCAGACCGGCGCGCCGCCGGTGCGTGGCCTGATGTGGGACAACCCGCGCGACCCGCACGCGCAGGATGAAACCTACAAGTACCAGTTCCTGCTCGGCCGCGACCTGCTGGTGGCGCCGGTGTACCGCAGCCAGGCCGCCAGTCGTGGCTGGCGTCGCGACATCCACCTGCCGGCCGGAGGCTGGATCGACTACTGGGATGGCCGCCGCGTGCAGGCCGGCGCCGACGGCCGCCAGCTCGACCGCCAGGTGGACCTGGCCACGCTGCCGGTATTCGTGCGTGCCGGTGCGATCCTGCCGATGTACCCGTCGATGCTGTTCGACGGCGAGAAACCGCTTGATGAAGTGACGTTCGACCTGTACCCGCAGGGCGACTCGCAGTACACGCTGTACGAAGACGACGGCAACACCCGCCGCTACCAGCAGGGCGAGTCGAGCACGCAGCGGATCCGCGTGCAGGCGCCGGCGCAGGGCAGTGGCCCGGTGCAGGTGCAGATCGACGCGGTGCAGGGCAGTTACAACGGTCAGCTGGCGCAGCGCCGCTACGGCCTGCGTGTGCTCAGCCGCCAGGCACCGCGTGCGGTGCAGGCCGGTGGCCGCGTGCTGCCGGCGCTGGCTGATGCCGCTGCGTTCAACGCTGCGGCTGAAGGCTGGTACTTCGATGCTGCCGAGCGTCGCGGCACCCTGCGTGTGCGGACCGCCAGCCAGGACATCCGCCAGCCGCTGCAGCTGCAGCTGGACTTCGCGGTCGCCGCCGCCGCTGCCGACGATGCCTATCCGGCGGCACCGGTGCTCGGCCGCGAACTGCCGGCCGACAGCCTGCTGGTGGTCAACCGCCCGGCCGAAGAACCCGGCCACGCGCTGGAAAATGCCTTCGACGATGATCCCAACACCTGGTTCCGCAGCGTGCGCAACCAGGCCGTGCGCACCGGTGCGCATGAGTGGGTGATCGGGTTCGGTGAGCGGAAGATGATCGATGGCATCGACATCGCGCCGCGCAACGACAAGAACTGGAAGCACGGCCAGGTGCGTGACTACGAGGTGTACCTGGGCGACAGCAATGGCGAGTGGGGTGAGCCGATCGCACGTGGCCGCCTGCAGTTGAAGGAGGGCGTGCAGCGCATCGACTTCCCGGCCCATGCCGGCCGCCTGCTGCGCTTCCGCGTGCTGAGTGTGCAGAACCCCGAAGGCGACGGCGCCAGCAGCACCGACCCGATGGTCACCGCCGCGCAGGGCAGCGCCCGTGCCTTCGATGCGCTGCAGCCGCGCGACGTCGGCCCGATCGCATTGTCCACCTTCCACATCCTCGAACACCAGGAACCGGAGCGACCGGCCCGGCAGCGCTATCTCTCCGAGCTGCCGGTGCCGGCCGCGCTGGCCAGCCAGGTGCGCGCCGACCAGCCGTTCCGTGGCGATGCCGGCATGCGCATGAACGGCCTGCAGTTCCGCCGTGGCCTGGGCGTCGGCGCCAACAGCCGCATTGACCTGCGCCTGCAGGGCGGCTGGCACCTGCTGCGCGCCGACCTCGGCATTGACGACGCGTGCCGCAGCGCCGGCGGCCTGCAGTTCCAGGTCTGGGGTGACAACCGTCTGCTGTACGACAGCGGCCTGGTGAAGGCACCCGGCGTGGTCAAGCCGGAGCTGGACATCCGTGGCCTTTCCACCCTGAGCCTGCGCACGCTGGGTGCGCAGGGCAGCCAACCCGCCCAGGTCTGTGCCAACTGGGCCAACGCCGTGCTGATCGGCCAGGAGGGCGACTCCGCCAGCATCGTCGCCCCATGACCCCCTCGTAACACCGCTCCTCCCCCCGCCCATTCCGACTACGGCCCTCATGGCCGTGGCCCGGGAGCGTTTTGCCCGCCGAACGCCCACGCGCTCACTTATTGCGCTGCACCCCTGCCAGGAGAGAACCCCGATGTTGCCCGCACGCCACCACCGCCCCCCCTGTCGTTCGATCGCTCCGCTGTCGCTGGCCATCGCCGGCGTGCTGCTGTCGGTCGCCGTTCCTGCCTTCGCCCAGGAGAGCAAGGACAAGGCCACCGACCTGGCCCGCATCGAGGTCACCGGCTCGAACATCCGCCGCACCGACGTTGAAACCGCCTCGCCGGTGCAGGTGATCAGCAAGCAGGACATCCAGAACATGGGTGCGCGCACGCTGCTGCAGGTGCTGGACAACCTGCCGGCCGCCCGCCCGGCGCAGCAGGACGCGCGCTCGCTGTTCACCGGCTCCGACGGTGCCTCGCAGGCCAACCTGCGTGGCCTCGGCGCGCAGGGCACGCTGGTGCTGCTGAACGGTCGTCGCCTGTCGTACTACGGTGCACCGGCCGGCTTCCAGACCCAGTTCGTCAACATCGATGCGATTCCGGCTGCGGCCATCGAGCGCATGGAAGTGCTGACCGACGGCGCCTCGGCGGTGTACGGCACCGACGCGGTGGCCGGCGTGATCAACGTGATCACCAAGCGCAACTTCCAGGGTGCCGAGGTCAGCTTCACCAACGACACCTCTTCGCGCATCGACTCCTACGGCGAACGCCAGGCCAGCATCACCGCCGGCTTCGGTGACCTGGCCGAGAACCGCTTCAACATCTACGGCGCGGTGAACATGTACCGCCGCGACGCGATCCCGCTGAGCGATTTCTACGACAAGCGGCCCGACCAGTACTACGTCAACAATCCGAACTACCTCAACAACCTGCGCCTGGGCGTGGGCAGCAAGCCGGGTGAATTCAATCCGGGTACTTACTTCGCCTTCGATCCGGTCACCGGCCGCCGTGTGCAGGAAGCTGCGCCGGGTTGCAGGAACGTGCTGACCAGTGAAGCGGCCGGTCCGCGTTGCGTCTGGGAAACCTGGATGAACAACGAGATCGACGCCGGTGCCAAGTCCGAGCGCAACACCGCCTACCTCAACGGCACCTTCCTGGTCGGCGACAGCACCGAGATCTTCGCCGAGGCGACCTACACCGACATCGACCTGCGCGCCAACGGCGGTACGCCGCGCACCTACGGCACCACCACCGGCAACCCGACCAGCTGGTTCTCGCGCAATACCGGCAACACCGTCAACCAGTTCCTGTACCCGTTCCTGGGCCCGAACAACGAGTACAACCACGCCAGCCCGCAGATGAAGGCGATGATGGGCGGTGTGGTCGGCCTGAACTACCTGCTGCAGGATGCCGGCCCGAACTATTTCGGCCAGCGCAATACCGACAAGAGCTACCGCGTGCTGGCCGGTGCGCGTGGCAATCGGGGCGACTGGAACTGGGAAACCGCGTTCGCCAGCGCCGGCACCCACTCCACCACCTACCAGACGATCAACGTCAACACCAAGGGCTTCGAGAAGGCCTTCGGCCCGTACACGATCGATCCGGGCACCGGCCGCGTGATCATCTCCGACCATCCGGCGTACAAGTTCGGCGAGATCAGCGAAGCCAACGCCGCACTGATCCGTGAAGCGTTCCCGACCTTTGACATCCAGTCGTGGACTCGCCTGCACACCCTCGACGGCAAGATCGAAGGCCCGCTGTTCCAGCTGCCGGCCGGTGAGATGCGTGCGGCATTCGGCTTCAACGCCAGCCGCGAAACCTTCTATACACCGGGTAACGCCGACGCCGCCAACGGCCTGATCACCCAGCAGGGTGGTTCGTGGTTCGACGGCAAGCGCAACACCTACGCGCTGTTCGCCGAGACCGTGGCGCCGATCACCGACAAGCTGGAACTGGATGCGGCAGTGCGCGTGGACAAGTATCCGAACTTCAGCGCCAATGTGGCACCGAAGATCGGCTTCAAGTACCAGGCGTTCGACCAGCTGATGCTGCGCGGTACCTATTCCACCGGCTTCCGCGCACCCAGCCTGGCCGAGTCCGGCAATGGTGGCGTATTCGCGCAGCTGGGTGGCTTCCGCGACGAGCTGCGCTGCAACGAGACCAACGCCATCGCCAACCTGTTGCTGAAGTCGCAGCGGCCGGGTGATGTCGACCTGGGCAAGAACATGCTGAACGTCGACTGCAGCCGCACCGTGGCCCGCATGACCCAGCCGAACAAGGACCTGAAGCCGGAGAAGGCGAAGATCGCCACCCTCGGCTTCGTGTACGAGCCGGCGAGCTGGCTGTCGGTGTCGGCCGACTACTGGTTCATCTACCGCAACAACGAAATCGTCGCGCCGGACTATCGCCGCATGGAAGACATCATCTCGATGTCGCGCTCGCCGATCACCGACAGTGACCGTGCCAACCTGGCCCAGCTGGCGGCGATGTGTGCCGATCCGGCCAGTGGCGTGAGCTGCCCGTCGGTGCTGCCGGGCTACTCGGCCGGCAACGTGGCCAGCGTGGTGGGCCAGTACAAGAACCGTGGCAAGACGCTGATCGACGGTTTCGACATCGATGCGCGCAGCCGCTTCTCGCTGGGTGACTGGGGCAACCTGAACATCGGCCTGGCCGCCACCATTGCCAACCGCAACCGCTTCTACATGGATGCGGAGAATGGCTGGTACTACGGCGACGTAGTGGGCTACTACAACAACCCGCGCCTGCGTGCCACGCTCAATGCCGACTGGACCTACAAGCAGGTCACCACCAGCATGTTCGTCAACTACGTGGGCGGCACCAAGTGGGCCACCGACCAGGTCGATGAAGTGAGCAACAACAAGGAAACCTGCACCGGCGGCTACCTGGCCCTGCAGAAGAGCAAGTGTGATGGTGCGCCGTCGTGGTGGACCGCCAACATGAGCGTCACCTGGCGCCCGGATGATGCATGGAACCTGAGCTTCACCGTCAAGAACCTGTTCAATCGCCTGCCGTTCTACGATCCGAATAGCTTCCTGGGTGACTCCAGTGACTACGCAACCATCTTCGGCCGTGGTTACAGTGTGACCATCGGCTACCGTTTCAAGTAATTCCGTTTGCGTGACCTGGCGTGCCGGCTGCGGCCGGCACGCTGCCAAGAGGAGAGATGTTTGCCATGAAGCGTAGGGAATTCATCGCGGCCAGTGCCGCTGTCGCCGCCAGCAGCCTGCTGCCGCAGACCCCGGCATGGGCACGCGGGCGCAAGGTGCGCCTGGCCATGATCGGCACCGGCATGCGCGGCCTGGTGCTGCTGAAGGAGCTGGTGCGTCGCGACGACGTCGAGGTGGTCGCGCTGTGCGACATCGAGCCGATCATGCTCGGCCGCGCCATGGACATGGTGGCCAAGGCCGGCAAGCCGGCACCGAAGACCTACGGCCAGGACCGTGACAGCAACGCCTGGAAGCGCCTGATGGAACAGAAGGGCATCGATGGCGTGATCATCGCCACGCCGTGGGAATACCACGCGCCGATGGCGATTGCCGCGATGCAGGCCGGCGTGGCCGTGGGCTGCGAAGTGGTGGCCGGCATCACCCTGCAGGACCACTGGGATGTACTGAAGACCCAGCTGAGCACGGGCACCCCGTACATGCTGCTGGAGAACGTCTGCTACCGCCGCGACGTGATGGCCGCGCTGCAGATGGTGCGCCAGGGCCTGTTTGGCGAACTGGTGCACCTGCAGGCCGGTTACCAGCACGACCTGCGCGGCGTGAAGTTCAATTCCGGCGACCCGAACCAGCCCTACGACAGTGGCGTGGAATTCGGTCCCAAGGGCTGGAGCGAAGCACGCTGGCGCACCGAGCATTCGGTGCAGCGCAATGGCGAACTGTACCCCAGCCACGGCATTGGCCCGTGCGCGATGTACACCGGCATCAACCGTGGCAACCGCTTCACCCACATCAATGCATTCGCGACCAAGGCCCGGGGCCTGCACGAGTACACCGTGGCCAAGAGTGGCGGCACCACCCACCCCAGCACCAAGGTCAAGTTCAAGCTGGGCGACATCGTCACCACCACGCTGGCCTGCGAGAACGGCGAGACCATCCTGCTGCAGCACGACACTTCGCTGCCGCGCCCGTACTCGATGGGCTTCCGCGTGCAGGGCACCAAGGGCCTGTGGATGGATGTGAACCATTCGATCCACATCGAAGGCCGCAGCCCGCCGCACCAGTGGGAAGAGTTCAAGAAGTACCAGGACGAGTACGAGCACCCGCTGTGGAAGCAGAATGCCGACACCGCCGCGAGTGCAGGGCATGGTGGCATGGACTGGTTCGTCATCCATGCATTTGTTGAAGCGCTGAAGGCCAAGGCGCCGATGCCGATCGACATCTACGACGCGGTGACCTGGAGCGCGATCACCCCATTGAGCGAGCAGTCGATCGCCAACAGCTTCCAGACGCTGGAGTTCCCGGACTTCACCGCCGGCGCGTGGAAGCAGCGCAAGCCGATCTTTGCGTTCGACGGCAAGTACTGAGATTTACCCCTTCCATGTTGTGACGGAAACGCCGGGCGATGCCCGGCGTTGCTGTTTCTGGGGCATTCGCCTTGTAGAGCCGAGCCCACGCTCGGCTGCGACGAAACCAGTCAATATCCGAGGCTGAAGTTCTCGGTAGTGGATTTTGTTCCGGACTGGGTACTTTTAACCGCACCGATGTAAATGAAGAAGCCGGGAGCAAGATCTGAGCGCTGGAATGGAATCCATATGGAGTCAAGCCCTGCGCCGGCGCCACCTGGATAGATCCAGCCTGGCGAAAGACGCTGGGTCTGCAATTGCCAGTTGGAGTCGTACCAGGTGATCTGAAGTTCGGTGCCCGCACCGATGCCGTGGCCGTTCACAACCATGCCGGTTGACGGTGCATCCCAGAAAAATGCATCGGTTATGACAGGGCGATCATGATCGGCCGCGATAGCTTGATGGAGCGGAAGACCGAAGCGATCGGTGCAGGTGAACAACGGGTCGTACATGAAGGAAATAACTTTGTCGACGCGCCCTGCTACGAATGTCAGGGCTCGATCCATCCGTTCCTTCGTTGTTCGCGATAGCGAGATGTAGCTGCAACCTGCGTAGTCTGGACTTTCGGTGTCTTCCTCGAACGCCTCAATATTGGCCCACAGTTCGACCCGTCGATTCCCTTGGTTGAATTCACTCTTGGCCTCTCCCAGGGCATTGAATACATCCCGTATCGATCCGCCGTATTGACTGGAGAAACTCCTAGAAGCGTCAACGCGCGGGTAAAGACCAAGCCTGGGGTCGACGGCGCCCACCAGCTGCGTTGCCTGGCCCGGCCAGTAGTAGGCCGCATTTCCGGTACCGCGCCCATCCTGAGGCGCAATGATGTCCACTCCGGCCGTGGCCAAGCGCCTGAAACCGCTGACGGTCTGCTCGACGGTCTGGGTATTGCCGCGACCGTCCTTCAGAAGAAAAAGGTAGGGTGAGATGGCATATTTTCTGCCTGGGTTGAGGTTTCGGAACAGGCCGGCATCCTGGCCGTACTCCGTGTCGGACGCAGTGTAGGTGCTTCCCAGCAGCACCTCATAGGATTGATATGCGCCGCGAAAACTACTGTGTCCAGCATGTCTTGTTGCCCAGTCGGCATAGACGCGCCGCGCCCAGTCGCGGTGTGACGAGAGCATGGCTGCATCGATCTGCCACTCTTGGCCGGTGACGACGGGGAATGCGGGAGCTCCGAGGTAGACTTCCATGCCGAGGTGATCGGCAACAGTGAGCATTGCGGTGGTGCTCTCGATTGCGTTCGCGTCGTACTGAACGAAAAGTACGTCGAATGAACCACTGGAGTAATCACAGGCTGCCTGCCCGTCATGGGGCAGAACAATGCGCCAGAACACTCTGGGTACGCCGTCAACGACAGTTTCGATCTTCCGATCAAATCCTCCGGGGCACGCGATGGCAGAGCCGTAGTGTTCGTTGAACTCGTAGCTCAGCCAGTTGCGGATGCGCCCAGTCCCGATCTCCTGCCTGGCCTGCTGCACGCAGGAGGTGCCCTCCGCAGTCGTGCAACCGATCGCGACGGTACTAGGATCGGTGTGACGCTTAAGATGCGGCCCGAAATTGAGTACTGTCGTGCCACCCATCCGATGAAAGTCCTGCAGCGAGGTCTGCCACCCACAGGCCGACCGGGCGTACATCCATGTTCCGCGTATTGGGTACTCTGTGGTGACAGCCTTGTCATACGGAGTTCCGCAGTAGCCGACGGCATCAGACGCCAGAGACGGGGTCGAAAACAGAGCGGCTGCGGGTGCCAACAGCAGGATCAGCCAGAATCGCGGGTCCACGAATTTCTCCTTGGCGTTCGGTCCATGATTAGCCTCACCCACGCGCTGGAGGCGTGGGTGTCACGGAGATTGCGTTTCAGGCACTCAGGTGTCAATGGCGCTGTGGGCCTGGCTGGAGACCAGCAACGACGTGCCTGGTTGCTCGACGGGTACTCTGGCTTCAGCGCCTGGTCTGCGCTCGGATGATGAGCATCCACACAGGCTGGTCGGACCCGTGCGTGCCGTCCCGTCTAAATCGAGCAGAGCATGGACCAATCCGAGACCATGTTCCCGTGGTCAATCCGGATCTGGCTGGCAACCGCATGAGCATAGATCGATGTCATATCCGGCATGGCTTGCGTACCCGCTTATGGGGCCGACCGCCGACGTCGAAGATCCGGTTGCCTGCCTGCAGGATGGGGCGTCGTTGCACCTGGGCACGGTGAGCGGCGTTGATCCAGACAGGAAAAATGGCGCGCCCGGAGGGATTCGAACCCCCGACCAATGGCTTCGGAAGCCACTACTCTATCCGGCTGAGCTACGGGCGCGTTGTAGAACCGCCGCGCCACCGGCCAGTGCCGGGGCGGGCATCGCAGCGCCATGAGGCGGTGCGGGACGGGCATTCTATCCAGTTTCGCCGAACAAATCTCCCCCCACGGGCAAAGCCCTGCCGGAGGGGCAGGAGTATCCTATCGCCATGGCTGATACCCCCCTCATTTCGCCGCAGTCGCCGGCGACGCCGCGTTGGCGGCATTACTGGAGTCTGATGCGCGCTGATCGCCCGATCGGCACGTTGCTGCTGCTGTGGCCCACCTGGTGGGCGTTGTGGCTGGCCGCCGGTGGCCTGCCGCCGCTGTGGACGCTGTTCGTGTTCACCGCTGGCGTGTGGCTGACCCGCTCGGCCGGTTGCGTCATCAACGACTATGCCGACCGCTGGCTCGACCCGCATGTGGAACGCACCAAGGCGCGTCCGCTGGCCACCGGCGCGATCAGTGGCCGCGCCGCGCTGGCCCTGTTCGCGGTACTGATGCTGGTGGCGTTCGGCCTGGTGCTGACCCTGAACGGGCTGACCATCGGCCTGAGCTTCATCGGCGTGTTCCTCGCCGCCAGCTACCCGTACCTGAAGCGCTACACCCACCTGCCGCAGGTCTACCTGGGCATGTCGTTCGGCTGGGGCATCCCGATGGCGTTTGCCGCCGTGCAGGGCGAAGTGCCGATGCTGGGCTGGCTGCTGTATGCCGGCAACATCCTGTGGTCCACCGCCTACGACACCTGGTACGCCATGGTCGACCGCGAGGACGACCTGAAGATGGGCTCGCACTCCACCGCGATCCTGTTCGGCGACCTCGATCTGGTGATCCAGGGCGTGCTGTACGCGCTGTTCCTGGCCACCATGGCGCTGGTTGGCGTGCGCGGCGGGCTGGGCGGTTACTACCTGGCTGGCGTGGCCGTGGCCACGGTGCTGGTGGTCTACGAGTTCTGGATCTGCCGCACCCGCGAGCGCGGTCCGTGCTTCAAGGCGTTCCTGCACAACAACTGGGTGGGCGCCGCGCTGTTTGCCGGCATCGCCGTGGACCTGGCGCTGCGTTGAGAAGCGCAGCCGAGCGTAGGCTCGGCTCTACAGCTGACAGTGCTTCTGTAGCGCCCGAGCCCATGCTCGGGCGGCGGCGCACAGCGCCGGGCCTTCCGCCACCTACGACCAATAGGTGGCAGACAGCCCGCACCCTACCGCCCAGAATCGGGCCATCGAACCTGGGAGGGTAGGCGATGGCCTCGACGGCAGCAGTACAGGACGGCTGGATGGCGCGCGCAGCGCTGCGCTCGGCCGCCTGGGCGGAAAAGTGGTTCCCCGATGCGTACGTGTTCGCGGTGCTCGGCGTGGTCATCGTCGCACTTGCCGCGATGGGCTTCGGTTCGACTCCGCAGGCCACCGCCAGTGCCTTCGGTGACGGCTTCTGGAGCCTGATCCCCTTCACCATGCAGATGGCCTTCGTGGTCATCGGTGGCTACGCCGTGGCGACCGCACCGGTGGTCGCGCGCTTCATCGACTTCCTGGCCCGGGTGCCGCGCACCGGCCGCGGTGCGGTGGTGTACGTGGGCCTGGTCAGCATGCTCGCCTCGCTGCTCAGCTGGGGTTTCTCGCTGGTGTTCGGCGGCCTGCTGGTGCGCGCGCTGGCACGCCGCACCGAGCTGCGCATGGACTACCGCGCGGCCGGTGCTTCGGCCTATCTGGGGCTGGGCGCGGTGTGGGCGATGGGCCTGAGTTCGTCGGCCGCGCAGCTGCAGGCCAACCCCGCCAGCATGCCGCCGGGGCTGGTCGAGATCACCGGCGTACTGCCGTTCACCGAAACCATTTTCCTGTGGCAGTCGATCGCACTGACCGCGGTGCTGACCCTGGTCTCGCTGCTGATCGCCTGGCTGACCGCGCCGGCCGCCGCCAGTGCGCGTACTGCCGAGGATTTCCCGGGCGCCGCGCAGGCCGAGCCGGAGCCGCTGCAGCGCCGCACGCGCCCGGGCGAGTGGCTGGAATACAGCCCGCTGCTGACCGTGCTGCTTTCGCTGCTGGCGTTCGGTTGGCTGTTCAACGAGTTCGCCAACAAGCCGGTGGTCACCGCCATCGCCAACCTCAACACCTACAACTTCCTGTTCATTTCGCTGGGCCTGTTGTTGCACTGGCGCCCGCGCAGCTTCCTCAACGCGGTGGCCAAGGCGGTGCCCAGCACCACCGGCGTGCTGATCCAGTTCCCGCTGTACGGGGGCATCGCGATGATCCTCACCCATGCTGCTGGCGGTGATGGGCAGACGCTGGCGCACCGGCTGTCGAGCCTGTTCGTGCACGTGGCCAGCACCGATACCTTCGCGCTGGTGATGGGTGTCTATTCGGCGGTACTGGGCTTCTTCGTGCCGTCCGGTGGCGGCAAGTGGATCATCGAGGCACCGTACGTGATGCAGGCCGCCAACGAACTGAAGGCGCACCTGGGCTGGGCGGTGCAGGTCTACAACGCCGCCGAAGCGCTGCCGAACCTGATCAATCCGTTCTGGATGCTGCCGCTGCTGGGCGTGCTCGGCCTGAAGGCACGTGACATCGTCGGCTTCACGTTCATCCAGCTGCTGGTGCACATTCCGCTGGTGCTGGGCCTGCTGTGGCTGCTGGGCATGACGCTGGCCTATGTGCCACCGGTGATGCCCTGAATGCAGGGCTGGCTTTCCTGCGCGGGCAGGCGAGCCAGCCTCGTTCAGCGCGTGTTTCCGCCAGCGGATGCCATGAATGCGCGTCTCACTGACCACGGCATGAGCACATGCCGAACCCACATGAATCCTTCAGAGGCTTGTGCCGCAAGGGGCCGGGCGCGTTCATTCACAGCCGTACACACGAATGTAGCCGCCCACCCACGCGTGATTAACCAATCGCTGCAGACGATGGCCGCGTCCACCGCATTCCGCGAGTGGCTTTCGGAGAACGGACATGGCACAGCAGAACCAGAACCCGAACCAGAAGCAGCCGGGCCAGCAGAACCAGCAGGATCAGCAGCAGGGACGCCGTGACCAGCAGCAGCAACAGCAGCAGGATCAGCAGCGCAAAGAGCGCAACCAGCAGCAGGGCGGCCACGACGAAGAAGAATGACCTCGCCGCACACGCGGTGTGACCGGCGAAGCCCCGCCTTGTGCGGGGCTTCGCCTATTCCAGCACGCCGATGCGCTGCAGTACCGGTGCCGCCGACATATCGTTGGGATTGGTGCCAGGCTGGTCCTGCGGCACGTCCATGCCCATCCCACGGTACAGGTCGACCCAGTGCTGGGCGATCTCTCCAGTCTGCGGATTACGGAAGTTCATCGGCTGCAGCGCGAACACGTGATGAGCGCGGAAGGCGCGTTCGATGAAGTCCGAGCAGTAGTAGCTGTCCTCGTTCAACACATACGACGTGTTGTAGGGCTTGCCCAGCATCGTGCGCGCGCTGGCGACCGCGTCCTTGATCGCGTCCCGCTGCGGCGCGCGCAGGCGATAGACCACGATCTGCCGCTGCTTGGCTTGGGCTTCCTGCTGGAACTCGGCCAGCGACTGCCGGCGCGATCCCTTCTCGTCCGCGTGCAGCACCTCCCAGCCCTTCGGCGCCGAGGCCACCAGGGCCACATGGTCGAAGCTGGTCGACCCCTGCTTGCCGGTGGCATCGTCGATGGCCGCGCTCAGGCCGCTATGGCCGGCAGTGACGAACAGCAGGTCGCCTTCGCGGACATCGACGGCCATGGCATGCGCGGGCCACAGCGCAGGCAGCAGCAGGCCGAACAGGAGAAGGAGGCGGTGCATGGGCATCTCGGACAGGCGGAATGCCGGAATTGTAGGGTGCGCGGTAGCATGGAGCGACCGGACCGGATTCAGGATGAGCCCATGCGTCAATACCGTTCCCCTGCCGTGCTGATGCTCGCCTGCAGCGTGACGCTGGTTGCGTGCGCACCTGCGCCCCAGACCACACCCACCGCCGCCGCACCTGCTGTGCCGGCGCCGGCCAACACGGCCGCAGTGGTCACGCCTGCCCCGGCACCAGCGCGCAGCGAATGCCCCTACCCGGACTTCGATGCCTTCCTGAAGCATTTCGGCAACGAGATCACGCTGCAGGAAAAGGCCACCGCCGACCCGCTGCTGGACAGCTATATCGATGCCGAGGCCGAGCCGGAACCACGCAAGGTGGAAAGCCGGCTGGCGCTGGCCGACGTCGAGTGGCCGGTGATGCCGGATCCCGCCGCACTGGCCGGGCAGGGCCGCGAGCTGCAGGTCAACACACTGGCCGATGGGCAGCGCCAGGTGCAGATCCGCACCCCGGACAGCAGTGACCAGCAGACCTACACCTTCGCGCAGGCGCCGTGCTGGACCTTGGTCAAGCGTGAGGATGAGTCGATCTGATGCCTCACTCGGCACAGGCAGGATAGGGGAGCGGCTGCTAGGCTCGAGGTCTGAACCAGGCAGGGAGAGGCCGATGCAGATTCGCAGGATGCGTACCACCACCGCCATTGCCACACTGCTGGCGATGGTGCCTTTCACCAGTCTGCATGCGCAGCCGCTGCACGCCGACGATCGCGCCTACTTCGCCAGCGCCGCAGCCGAACAGACCGCGCGTGATGCGTTGGGCAGGCAGCTGGAGGCCCTGCAGCATGCTGCGGGCACCGCACCCGCGGAACGTTTCCAGCAGGCCGAGGCCATGGAGGCGCAGTGCCTGCGCCATCACAGCTACCTGCACCTGCAGGCCGCCCGCAACGCGCGCGATCATCGTCCGGCGCAGGCGCTGGACCAGGTGATGGCGCTGTGCAGCCGCATTGCCCGCACCGGTCGCGCCGCGCTGCGCGAGGCACCTGCGGACGCGGCCTGGTCCGCACCGTATGCCTTCCTACGCACGCGCGCATTGAAGGAGGCCGCCGCCCCAGCCAATGCCACGCTGGATGAGGCGGTGGATGCGTTGGCTGATCCGGCGCTGGACAGTTTCGCGCGCCTGCGCGGGCAGATCCTGCGCACGGCCGAGTACCCGCAGGTCGTGCACGATGGGCGGCGTTGGGATACGGGGCGTGACAGGCAGGCGCTGGCCCGGCATCCAGACCGCATGCTGCGCGAGGCGGGATGGAAGGGGTACTGGCAGGGGCTGCAATCGCGCCGCGAACCGATGGCCTCGGTGCTGCTGGGCCTGGTGCAGGTGAACGACGCGGCCTCGCGCCTGCAGGGCGACGGTCCAGCGCCGGCACGTGGCTATCAGCACATGGGCCTGGATGCATCGACAGTAGACGCAACGTTGCTGGCGATCGAACACCATGCAGGCGACCGACGCGCCTACCAGGACATGCTGCTGCGCCACGCCGCGCGATCAGGCATCGACGCGCCGCAGATCTGGGATACCACGGTGCCTGACGCCGGCTACGCGCCGCCGGTGCTGTCACTGGGGCAGCTGCGCGACACCGCTGCCGACGCCATGCAGCATCTGGGGCCGGCCTACGTCGCCGAGTTGCGCGCGCTGCTGGACCCGGCCAACCACCGCATGGACCTGGCCACCGAACGTGGTGAGCGCAGCCAGGATGCATTCCCGTTGAACGCACCCGGCGCGCCGGCGATGCTGTTCGTTGGTGTGCGCAGCGGGGATCTGGAAAGCGATGTCGAGATCGCCCATGAAGCCGGCCATGCCCTGCACGGCGAGTGGATGCAGCGTGGCCATGCCTCGCCGTTGCAGCGCAATGGCAGCCCATGGCTGACCGAGGCGCTCGCCATCTACAACGAGCTGCGTTTCCGCGACCAGCTGTACCAGCAGGCACAGGACCCGCGTGCAAAGGCCTACTACCTGAAGTCGCTGCTGGACGACCTGGTGCTGCAGCTGTTCACTTCATCGGAGGAGGCGCAGCTGGAGCAGTCGATCTATCGGGGCGTGGCCGACAACACGCTGGGTACCGCCGATGACCTCGATGTACTGACCGACCAGGTGCTGGCGCGCTTCGGCCAGCAACCGGAGCGCTACCCGCAGCTGCGCAACAGCTGGATCGGCAAGCGCCTGATGTATGACGACCCGAACTATCTGGTGAACTACCTGTATGCGGGACTGCTGGCGGTGCAGCTCTACGTGCAGGACCAGCGCGACCCGGAGAGTTTCCGCCAGCGCTATCTCGCTGTGCTTGGCGAAGGCTTTGATCGCGCGCCGAACGAGCAGGTGGCGCAGCTGCTGGGGCACGCACCGGACTGGCCGGCCATGGTGGAGGCCGATCTGCAGGTGTTCAACCAAGCGGTTGCGCAGTTGCAGGCGCTGCATGTGCAGATCGAGGCAGGGCAGGGCACATGAGGATGCCGCGCAGGGCGACGCGCACCTGGGCCACGGCATGGCTGCTGGTACTGCTGTGCCTGTTGCCGGGGATGGAGATGGCCGCAGCCGCAGTACCGGCACTGGATGATCCAGTGGTGGACACCGCCAACGCACTGTCGGCGGATACCCGCGACACACTTCGCACGCAGGCACTTCAGTTGCAGGCGCGCACCGGCTCGCAGCTGCAGGTGCTGGTGGTCGACCATGTTGGCGACGAGGGCATCGAGGCATACGCACAGCAGGTGTTCGACCAGTGGCAGCTGGGCCGCAAAGACGTTGACGATGGCGTTCTGCTGCTTGTGGCCGTGCAGGATCGCCGTGTACGCATCCAGACCGGTTACGGCCTGGAGGGCGCGATTCCCGATGCCTATGCCGCCCGCATCATCGACAAGGCGATCGTGCCGCGTTTCCGCGATGGCGACCTTGACCAGGGCCTGCTGGATGGAACGAAGATCGTGGTCGCGCTGATCGATGGCGAGGACCTGCCGGCATGGGAAGAGCCATCGATGCGCAACGTGCTGCCGGCCGATTGGCGCAGCGCGGACTCGGTGGTTGCACTGACGCTGCTGGCCGGCTTCCTTGCGGGTCTGTGGCGCTCACCGCCCTTGCGGCCGGCGCCCAGGACGCTGGACGACTTCGCATGCAGGCGTCGCGAGCGCCGGCGTGGGGCGCCGCGCGAGGTCACCACGTCGCAGGCGCGCCCGAAGCCATTGCCGGCCTGGGCCCGCCCGCTGCTGGTGACGGCTTTGGTGGCCGCGGGCCTGCTGGCGGCGGCCATGTGGGCGCCACGCCAGGCACTGGCAGCGATCTGCATCGTCTTGGCGTTGTGCGTACCGGTGGCGAGCCTGCTCGGCTGGTGCTGGCGCCGCAGCCGAGGCCTGCGCGTCGTGTTGCTGGGCATGCTCGGGGTCAGTGCGGGTTTCTGCGTGGTGATGCTGCTGCGTGGACAGTTGCCGCCCAGCCTCGCCCTGCACACGCTGCTGGACCTGGCCGTGGGCATTGCCGCGATGCTGGTGTTCTTCCTCGTACAGGCCTGCCGTGCGCGCTGGCACAAGGACCGCAGCAGCTTCGGGGTGCGGTTCGCAGTGCTCTTGCTGCTGACCGCGGGCTACGCGATCGTCGCACTGCTGGCCATTGATCGGGCCGATCCGGTTGCACGCCTTGCAGCCACGATCGGATGGGGTGCCGGCACGCTCGTGCTGTACTTCGCTTGGGTCTTCACCATGCTGCCAGGTGAGAAGGCACGCGGCGGCCGCAGTTCATCCGGTGGCCACCGCAGCGCATCCAGCACCTCGTCGTCGAGTTCATCTTCGAGCAGTTCCAGCAGCTGGTCCGGGGGCGGTGGCCGCAGCGGGGGAGGCGGTGCATCGGGCAGCTGGTAGTTCAGGCTGCCTGTACGCGCCAGCCGAGTGCAGCGTCCTCCACGACACCCGGGCCGGCTACCTCGCCGACCCGCACCTGCAGTCCCTGCGCATTGGGGAGGTCCTTCTGCTCCGGGAACCAGCGGCGATCGGCCGCCACCACGATCAGCAGGCCTTCGTCGTCGCCCATCGGCGCGAACTGCGCCGAAGGCGGGCTGATCGGTTGCAGGCCGAACCGCAGGCTGGACTGTTCGCGCACGGCATCGACATCGTGACTGGGCAGGCCGACCTCGCTCAGGCAGGTCAGTTCGCTGCCGTGGAAGGCGCCCTGATGCAGACTGGCCGGCAAACGGCGGCGGCCGATCAGTTCCAGGATCAGGCCATCAGGGCCAGTGAAGTACACGGACTGGGACTGCCAGCTGCTCTCCAGCGCGAAGTAGTCCAGTCCCGCCGGATTACGTTGCAGCGGCGTCCGCTCACGCAACCAGGTCATCGCCTCGCTGAAGCGGTTGTCCGGTACGTTGAAGGCCAGGTGCACGCCCCCGACCGGATGATCACCCGCCGGCTGCAGTTCGATCGTGCTCCAGCCGATGTGCACATGATTGCCGACCACGCGCTGCTGCAGCACATCGTGGAAGTAGCTGGCCACGGCACCGACGTCGGAGACCGGCAGGGTGAGGTGCAAAAGGCGCATGAACGTTCCTCCGTGGACGCGACCACTGTAGCTCCGGGCCGTGCCTGGCGGCCACTAGCGCAACGCGTCTGCGAAGAACCGCACCGCTTCATCCACCGCTTCCTGGTGGGTTTTCGCCCTGGGGACCGACGTGTTGCACAGCCCGGGCAGCCTCTGCCCGCCGACAGCGGTACAGGCCGCCAGGAAGTCGTAGTGACCCACGTCCGGCAGGCGTTGCAGCGTTGCGCGCGGAATCTGTGCCTGTGCGGCCTCACCATTGGTCTCCGGTGGCGCGACAGCGTCTGCGGTCCCCAATATGATCGACACCGGCTGCCGCAACGCGGACAGCTGCGCGGGCGCGAACGCCTGCACGATGGCGGGTGCCAGCAGGAACACGGCACGCACGCCGGGAATCGTGCGCTGTGCGTCGGCCTCGGCGATCCAGGGGGCAAGCGCGGGTGAAGCCGCAGCGGCCCGGCGTGCCTGCATCGTGTGCGTGGCCGCCTCCTGTTGCGGTTGGCAGACGCCGTCATCCGGGTGTGCGGTGCAAAAGGCCAGCAGTCGCTGCAGGCTGGGCCGTGCACCGGCGGCCAGCAGCGCGGTGTAGCCACCGGCCGAGAAGCCGACCACGCCCAGCCGTTCAGGATCGACATGCGGGCCCAGGATCGGATCGGCCTGCACGGCGGCCAGCGCAGCGCGCAGGTCATCCGCGCGCAGCCAGCTCAGCATGCTGCCGGCCAGCGTCATCTCGTCGGCACCGTTGTTGCCGGGATGATCCACCGCGATCACCAGATAGCCGTCCCGCGCCAGCGCCGTGCCCAACCAGCCCATCATGCGTGCGCTGCCGCCGTTACCGTGCGACAGCAGCAGCGTCGGCAGGCGAGCCCCCGCGACGCGAGCATCCATCGCTGCGCGTCCGACCTCGAACAGCGGCGCGTCGGGCGGGCCGATGGTCAGGGCGGTTTCCCGGCTGCCGGCCACCGCTGGGTACCAGACCGTGTAGCGCAGCCCATCGTGGTGCTGCGCATCGCGTACAGCTGCGCTGGCCACGGTGGTGGCGCCGTGGCGCTCGCCGGCCGCCTGCGTCTCGCTGCCCTCGGCGATGGCAGTGGAGACCATGAGGATCATTCCCAGCACAGCGGCCATCATGCGCATCTTCAATTCCTTGTCAGTTGGGGTGCTCGTCGACTGGCAGCCAGATCTCCACGCCGCCGTTGCCGGTGTGCTCATCAAAGCGGCTGTCGTAGCGTTCCAGGTCCGGTGCCTCGGCCAGGCTCAGGCCGGATCCTGGCAGGTAATGGTCCAGCAGCCAGAACCAGGTCGAGCGGATGGCCGAGATGTGCCCGCCGTGCCAGGCCACAAGATAGCGGCGCGCCGGCACGTCCATCCGTTGCCAGTGCGCCGGCACGGTCGGCAGCGCGTTGGCGGGCAGTGCGGCAATGTAATCGAAGCCGCCATCGTCATCACTGTTGCAGCACACGCCGAAGCTGATCGGCGCCGGCGTCGGCCATTCCCGATTGAGCTGCGCCCACTGCCCGGGTATCGCGCCGCCACTATCGCGGGTATGCCGCATGCCGATGCCCACTACCTGGAATGCGGGCGTGTCGAGCAGTCGTGGCGCTTCACCGCAGGGCGCCGGCGCATCGTCCACGCGGATCGCCTGTACCAGCGCCAGGCCATCGGTGCCCTGTTCGCGTACCCGCTCGGGTGTCTGCCCGAACTGCTCGCTGAAGGCACGGGTGAACGCGGCATGGGTGGAATAACCGGCCCCCAGCGCGACCTGCAGGATGTCACCGGCGCCGTTGGCCAGCCGCTGCGCAGCAGCGGTCAGGCGCCGTCCCCGCAGATAGCGCACCACCGAGGTGCCAGTGCGGGCCTGGAACAGGCGTGACAGATGGAACGGCGACAGCCCCGCTGCGGCGGCGATATCGGCCAGCGCCAATGGCTGGTCCGCATGGGTTTCGATGTACCACAACGCCTTGCCTGCCGCGCTCATCCTGCCGTTCCCGAATCCGATGCCAGGCACAGTAGCGGATCGGCAGGCGCGGCGTTTAGCAGTTCTTGCGCTGCCGGGGCTTTGCGTCTGCCCGCGTACCGGCAACAATGCGTGCTTCATGGACGTATTGGGGGGGCAGGGAGATGCGATCAACGACGTGGGATGCCAGGCCGGTGGAACCGATCCGATGATGGACTTGGTGGTTACACAGTGGCTGTTGCCCTGGCTGTTGACCCTCGCATTGCTACTGCTGATGTGGCGCTGCGCGCCGTACTGGAAGGGCAATGCCTGGGTATACCGCGCCGGCTTCGCGCTCCTGGCCGGGCTGCTGACACCGACGTTGATGCTGGCCGGTCACGGCGTTCTGCCGGTTCCGACCGTCGGAGGAGTGGTTACGGTGTTGCTGCGGTTGGAGTGGATCGGCGATCTGGACTTCAACCTCCTGGCGGTCGGCACCGACAACATCTGGTTCCTGTTCACACCGTTCCAGATGGTGTCCATTGGCATGCTGTTCTTTCCACTGCGGACGGCACGGCCGGCTCGTCTTGGCTTCGGCGGCAAGACCACGGACTAGCCCCCACGCCGCGAGGCGCCAATGCTCATCCACGCATGGCGTGGATCTACTACTCCGGCCTGGGTCGGCACATGCGGGACCTGCCAGTAGATCCACGCCATGCGTGGATGCCTTTCGCATTGATGCGCGACCCCGCATCAAGCTGTCGCACTGACGTCATGGCTCCTTCACAGATCGCGCCGAGACTGCGCGGCTTGTCCAGCCCTGTTGTTTCCGAACAGGTGCTGGCCCTGTCGCGTCCTCCCGGAGCCCTGCCGTGCATCGTTCGAAGCTTTCGCGTTCCATCCTCCTTGCCCTTTCCATGGCCAGCGCAGGAGGCGCGATCGCAGCGGAGGCCGATGCGGTCGATGCCAGCAGTGGCAGCCGCGCCGTGCCCACCCAGCTCGATGCGATGCTGGTCACCGGCACCCGGGCCTCCAACCGCACCCAGTTCGAAACGCTGGCGCCGGTGGATGTGTTCACCAAGGAAGACATCACGTCCGTTGAATCCACCGACCTGAAGGACGTGCTGGCGCAGCTGGTGCCGTCGTTCGTGGTGCAGCGCCTGCCGATGGCCGATGGCCAGGTGTTCGTGCGCCCGGCCACCCTGCGCGGGCTGTCGCCGGACCAGACCCTGGTGCTGGTCAACGGCCGCCGCTTCCACCGCAGTGCGCTGCTCGGCAACCGTGGCGCGCAGGCCGCCGACCTGGCGCAGATTCCGACCAGCGCGATCAAGCGCATCGAGGTGCTGCGTGATGGTGCCTCGGCGCAGTACGGCTCGGATGCCATCGCCGGCGTCATCAACATCATTCTCGAAGACGGCCCCGGCACCGAGATCACCGCCGGTTACTCGCAGTATGCGCAGGGCGATGGTGCCTCGCGCGACTTCAGTGCGCGCACCGGCTGGTCGCTGGGCGACTATGGCAGCCTGGTGCTGTTCGCTGAATCCTCCAATTCCGATGCCACCTCGCGCACCCGCCAGCGCCCGGATGCCATCGCGTTCCAGGCCGCACATCCCGAGCTGGCGGTACCCAACCCGGTGCAGCGCTGGGGCCAGCCGGAACTGGAAAGCCGCCGCGTCGGCTTCAACGTGAAGGCCAACGCCAGCGACACACTGGAGCTGTATGCGTTCGGCCTGTACAGCCACAGCGACGGCGTCAGCGATTTCAACTGGCGAAACCCGGATACCACCACCGGTGCCTACCGAACCACCACCATTTTCCCCGGCTGGAACCTGCGCTCGCTGTATCCGGTGGGCTTCAGCCCGCAGTACGGCAATGTCCAGAACGATCTGCAGCTGGTCGGCGGCCTGCGCGGCGAGATCACGCCCAAGCTGCGCTGGGATGTCAGCGCCTCGTATGGCCGCAACGCCATCGACTACAGCTTGAAGAATTCGATCAACGCCTCGCTGGGTCCCGCCAGCCCGACCGCGTTCGACCTCGGCCGCCTGACCCAGACCGAGAAGAACGCCAACGCCGACTTCAACTACGAGTGGGACGTGGCCGCGCTGTCCAAGCCGATCAACGTCGCCTTTGGTGGCGAGTTCCGCCAGGAAACCTACCAGGTCCGCGCCGGTGATCCGGCCTCGTACGCGGTGGGCCCGGGCGCGGCCGCGGGCCTGGAGGCCAATTCCAATGGCGCGCCGGGCTTCTCGGCCAGCCAGGCCGGGCAGTGGACCCAGCGCAGCAAGGCCGCCTACGTGGACATGGAAGTGCCGCTGGGCGAGCGCTGGAGCATTGGCGCGGCCAGCCGCTACGAAGACTTCTCCAGCTTCGGCAGCACGCTGGATGGCAAGCTGTCGGCGCGCTTTGCGATCACCCCGGACGTGGCCCTGCGCGGCACCGTGTCGACCGGCTTCCGCGCACCGACGCCGGCGCAGCTCAACACCACCAGCACCAGCCAGGGCCTGGACACGCGCACGCTGCAGATCTTCACCAGTGGCCGCCTGTCGCCGAACGATCCGCTGGCGCAGCTGCTTGGGGCCAAGCCGTTGAAGCCTGAAGAATCGCGCACCGCCTCGCTGGGCCTGACCTGGCGCACCGACCTCGGCCTGTCCGGCTCGGTGGACGTCTACCAGATCAAGCTCACCGATCGCTTCAGCCAGTCGGCCAGCTTCGCCATTCCGGCCGGTACGCCCAATCCACTGGGCTACACCTCGGTGAACTACTTCACCAACGACTTCGATACCACCACCACCGGCGTGGACGTGGTCGGCAACTACCTGCGCGATCTCGGCGCCGGCCGCATGACGCTGACCCTGGCCTACAACTACAACCGCACCCGCGTGGACAACGGCAGCACCTCGGTGGCCACCAACGAAACCCAGCGCGTGCTGTTCGAGGACCGCCTGCCCGAGCACAAGGGCAGTCTGACCGGCAGCTGGGACATCGGTGCCTGGTCGCTGATGGCGCGCATGCGCTACTACGGTGCCTGGACCGACTCCAGCGGCAACGCGGTGGGCGACATCTACCAGCGCTTCGGTGCGATGAGCTTCCTCGACCTGGCCGTGGGGTATCGCATCAACGAGCACCACAGCCTGCGCGTGGGTGCCGACAATGTGTTCGATCGCTACCCGGATGAGGCCACGTTCCAGGCCAGCCGTGGCCTGGTCTACTCGCGCAACGCGCCGTACGACACCGACGGTGCCAACCTGTACGCGCAGTACCGGTTGACCTTCTGATGGACGCTCGTCGTCGTTCCCTGCTGCGCGCCGGTGCATTGCTGCCGGCCGCAGCGGCGCTGCCTTCACTGCCGGCCAGCGCCACTGCGCGTTACGCTTCGCCGATGGAGATTCCCGCGACGACCGTGGCGCCGGAAGTACTGGCCCGCGATGAAAACCATTGGGCCGCCGTGGCCAGCCACTTCGACATCACCGACGAAGTGAACCATCTGGAGAACGGCTACTGGGGCGCGATGGGGCGTGAGACGCTGGCCAGCTATCAGCGCCATACCGCCGAGGTGAACCGTGGCAATGCCTGGTATGGGCGCCGCGCGTTTCCGGCGCAGTACATGGCGGTACTGCGGCAGGTGGCCGAGCTGCTGGGTGTGGGTGCGGATGAGATCGCACTGACGCGGGGGGCCACCGAGGCGATGCTGGCGTTGATTGGCGGCTACAACCGCCTGCAGCCCGGCGACCAGGTGCTGTATGCCGACATCGACTACGACAGCATGATCGGCGCGATGCGCTGGCTGCAGCAGCGTCGTGGCGTGCAGGTCGAGCGCATCGCGCTGCCATCGGTGCCCGACCACGCACAGATCGTGCAGGCCTACGAGACTGCATTCGCGCGATTGCCGCAGCTGAAGCTGGTGCTGTTGACCCAGGTCAGCCATCGCCACGGGCTGGTGCTGCCGGTGGCGGAGATTGCCGAGCGTGCACGTGTGCGTGGTATCGATGTGATCGTCGATGCCGCGCACGGGTTCGGCCAGATCGACTATGCGGTACCGCAGCTGAAGTCTGATTTCGTCGGCATCAACCTGCACAAGTGGATCGGCGCACCGGTCGGTGTCGGCGCGCTGTACGTGCGCAAGGGGCGCGTGGCGGACCTGGATCCCTACATGGGCGAGACCGACGATGGCCGTGTCGGCAGCCGCGTGCACACCGGCACGGTCAACTTCGCGGCATACCTGGCGCTGCCGCAAGCGATCGCATTGCACCAACGCATCGGCGTGGCCAACAAGCAGGCGCGCCTGCGCTACCTGCGCGAGCGCTGGACGGTACCTGCGCGGCAGATGGCGCATATCGAAGTGCTGTCTTCGCCGGACCCGGCGCTGGCCAGTGCATTGGCTAGTTTCCGTCTGCGCGGCCACACCTCGGTGGAACAGAACCAGGCACTGCAGAGGCGCCTGTTGGATGAACATCGGATTTTCACCACGTATCGCGATGGCCTGGAATCGGGTGCCTGTGTACGGGTGACGCCGTCGGTGTTCACCCGGCCGGAGCAGATGGATGCGCTGGCGCGGGCCCTCTCTGCCCTGGCCTGACCCTGCGCTGGTAGGTGCCAACCAAGGTTGGCATCTACCGAAGCGGGTCCCGTAGATCCACGCCATGCGTGGATGCTCTTCGCCTATCGATCAATCGCCGGCAACGCATCCGACAACAGCAGCCGGTCAATCCGCCGCAACGCGCCTTCCAGCTGCCGGCGGTCCGCTGCCAGCCCCAGCGACAGCCGCACGCCGTTCTGATGCTGTACCCCGGGCGGGCAGAACGCCGATGACGGTGCGATCGCCAGCCCCTGCAGCTGCGCGGTACGCACCAGGGTGGCATCGGTCCACGGCGCCGGTATCCGGCACCAGGCATGCAGGCCCTCGGCACGCTGCAGCAGCGACGGTGCCAGCAGATAGCGCACCATGCGCACGCGCTCGCGTGCTTCGCTGCGCACCTGCGCAAGCAACGATTGCGCCGAGCCATCCAGCAGCAGCTGGCTGGCCAGCGCCGACACCAGCGGATGGCCCATCAACCGTGTTGCCCGCAGCGCGGCTGTCATCGCTTCGGCGTGTGCGGCACTGGGGCAGTGCACGAACGCGGTGCGCAGGCCGGGGCTGATCACCTTCGACAGCGTTGCCACGTAGAACACATGGTGCGGCGCCAGTGTCGCCAGCGGTGTTGGCGCGTCCTCGGCAAGGTGCCAGTACGGATCATCCTCGATCGCCAGCAGGCCTTCGCGCTCCAGCACCTGCACCAGCGCCTCACGCCGCTGCAAGGGCAGGGTCAGGGCGGTCGGGTTCTGGCAGGTGGGGTTGAGATAGACCAGCCGCGCGCCGCTGTCGCGTGCCCGCCGCGCCAGCGCTTCAGGGCACATGCCGTGCTCGTCGCCGTCCACCGGCAGCAGCCGACGCCCCAGCGCCGCTGCGGCCTGCAGCAGCCCCGGATAGACCAGCGCATCGCACAGTATCGTATCGCCATCGCGGCCCTGGCTGACCAGGATCGCGGCCAGCGCCACCTGCGCGCCCTCGGTCAGCAGCAGGCAGTTGTCATCCACGGTGCCGAGCATCGGTTGCAGCCAGCGCGCCGCGGCATGGCGATCAGTGGGGTTGCCGCCACCCAGGTGATAGGTCATCAGGTTCGGTGCGTTGCTGCGCGCAAGCACGGCGGCGGCACCACGGCGCAGCGTCTCCGCCAGCGCGTCGGCATCAGGCACCGGCGGCACGTTCATGCTCAGGTCCACCACCTGGTCGAAGCCGGCCTTGGGCGGTGCGATGAAGCTGCCCTGCGGTCCGCGCGCTTCGATCAGGCCACGCTTGCGTGCTTCATCGAAGGCGCGGGTGACCGTGGTCAGGTCAATGCCCAGTTGCTGCGCCAACGCACGCTGCGAGGGCAGGCGCTGGCCGGGGGCGAGGCCACCGCGACGCACCGTGCGCTCCAGTGAGTTGACGATGCGCAGGTAGATCGGCCCGCTGTGCGCGAGCACGTCCTGCACCCACTCGCGCGCTGCGACATCCGGTCGCGGCATGTACGGAGCATGTCGGGGCGTATCGTTGCTTCCAACGGCGGGAGCCTGTCCATAACCATCGGTCGGTTCGGACAGGTGACCGCCGTTGTTGTTTGCGGCGGTCGCGCCACTCAGAGCCAGTGATGTCATTGCGCGTCCTCAGCGCTTGGCCTGCCACGGGCAGTAGCAGCCCACGGCAAGCAGTCCTTTGGGGCGCACGGTTTCACCGCGCACCAGTCTGTCCAGCAGCGGTTCGACGAAGCTGTTGGCCGAGTTGCAGACCATGCCGATGCTGTACGGCCCGGCGTAGGCCAGATGGCCCTGCCGGTCCCAGATCGCCACCGCAGGGCTGGCCGGGATGTGCTCGATGCCATCGATGGTCGGCAGGTTGATCACCTTGTTGCGCAGCGGCTCGGGCAGTTCGCCCTGCGTGCCAGGGCGGCGGATCGCGTAGAAGTCGATGCCGGCGCGGCGGTACATGCTGATCAGGTAGCTCAGGTGTGCACCGGTCTCCCGGTTGCAGACCGCACATGCCGGGTCCCAGAAATGCACCACGCGGATGCGGCCGCTATCTCCGGCAAGATCAGCCGGCAGGCGCAGTTGCGAGTCGTCGAAGACGATGGCCTGTTCGGTGAACGTGGATTGCGCGCTGTAGCCGAAGTACTGCCACAGTGCAGCCGCCACGCCTGCCATGAACAGGCAGGCGAGGGCGATCATCGTCGGCAGCAGCAAGCGGCGGCGCGGCGCGGCTGCGCCCATCAGGAGTCTTCCCGGCCGAACTTGTGCACATATTGCTTGCGCATCTCGCGGCAGGAATCGGCCTGCGCGCGGCGCTGGATCTCGCTACGTGACGGATCCTCGCTGCGCTGCACGCATTGCTCGATGGCGTGGCGTTCGGCGGCCTGCACATCCACGGTCTGCGGCTGCAGGCAGACCCAGGCCAGTGCGGCCAGCATCAGCACCACAAAGCCACCGCACCCCGCCATCACCAGGTGGAACTTCAGTTTCTCGGCGCGCATCGATGCACGTTCCTTCATCCATACATTGCATACAAAATATCATCTTGTATGGATGGAGTGCCATCTACCCGGTTCAGACGATGGCGTTATGCCGGGCCTCGGGCGCTTCAGACAGGATCTCATTCAGCTTCGCCAGCGCCCCGGCCAGCGCGCCCTGGTCGACCGCGCCGCCCAGCGACAGGCGGATCGCGTTGCCCGGTGGCGGCTCCTCCACGCTGAAGGCGTCGGAGCTGGCGATGCCCAGCCCCTGTTCCTGGGCGGCCTGGATCAGCCGGTATTGGTCCAGCCGTGGCGGCAACGGCAGCCACACGTGCAGGCCGGCCGGATGGGCCTGGGCACGGGCGGGCAGATACCGGGCGGCAATGGCCTGGCGCTCGCGCAGCTCCTGCTGGAAGCGCTGCACCATGTCCTGGGCCTGGCCACTGCGGATCCACTGCGAAGCTACCGCCACCATTGACTGGGTCGGCATCAGGGCGATCGCGCGCAGCGCGTCCAGCACCGGTTCCATCGGTTCGCCGGCCGGCACCACCAGGTAGGCGGTGCGCAGGCCCGGGGCCAGGCACTTGGACAGGGTGGAGATGTAGTAGACCGGGCAGCCGGCGTCGCGATGCGCGGCCAGCGGCGGCGCGGCGTCCCCGGCCAGCAACCAGTAGGGATCGTCTTCGATCACGGTCAGATCGTGGCGTTTGGCGACATCCAGCAGGGCCTGCCGGCGCTGCGCCGACATCGTTGCCGTGGTGGGGTTCTGGATGGTCGGCACCAGATACAGCAGGCGCGGGCGGCGCAGCTGGCAGGCTTCTTCCAGAGCTTCGGGCAGCATGCCTTCGGCGTCCATCGCCACCGGCACCACGCCCCGCTGCAGCACGCGCGCGGCGGCCAGCAGGCCCGGGTAGGTCAGCTGCTCGGCGGCGATCAGCTCGCCTGGCTGGGTGCGGGCCAGGATCAATGCGCACAGCGCGGTCTGCGCACCTGGGCAGATCACTACCTGGTCGGCGCCGACCGTACCCAGCATCGGTGCCAGCCACTGTACGGCGGCGGCGCGGTCCTCGCGGGTACCTGCGCCGACGTGGTAGCTCATCAGTTCGCCCTGGCCCAGCTGCTGGCCCACGTGCTGGAAACCGGCCTCCATGCCCTGCGCGAACGGCGCGCTGCCCAGCAGCGGCGGGATGTTCATGCTCAGGTCGACCGAGGTGCTGCGGTTGCCGGCCGACAGCGCGATGAAGGTGCCGCCGGCCCCCTGCGCATCGAGCAGGCCGGCCTGGCGCAGCTCGGCGAAGGCGCGGGTGACCGTGGTCAGGTCCACGCCCACCTGCTGGGCCAGGTCGCGCTGCGGCGGCAGCCGGTCGCCCGGGCGCAGCACGCCGTCATCCACTGCCTCCCGCACCTGCCGGGCAATCTGCAGGTACAGCGGGCCGGCGCCCTCGCGGAAGGGGCGGACCCAGGTGCGATTGGGATGTTTCAGGCGGCGGCCGGCGGCAGGTGGCGTCATCGGTCAGATTTTTCCATACGTGCAGATGCACAAGTCCATACAATGATGTATCTTGTATGGGCTTGATTGGAGTGGTTCGCCTGCTTGTAGGCGACCTCGTACCCACAGTGTAGCCGCTCCACGCCCGGGCGCTGCGCGCAGGCGAGCCGGTCAAGCGCGCTTCTTCAACAGGGTTGACCTCCAATGAATATCTGCTGGAACCGCATCCGCCTGGCGCTGGTCGCCCTGGCCTGCGTCGGCCTGTCGGGCTGTGACTGGGTGCTGCTGGATTCGAAGGGCATGGTCGGGCTCGCCCAGCGCGACCTGATCCTGATCTGCATCGGCCTGATGCTGATCGTGGTGATACCGGCCATCGTGCTGACCTTCGTGTTCGCGTGGCGCTACCGCGCCGGCAACACCAAAGCGAAATACACGCCGGACTGGTCGCACTCCACCAAGGTGGAAATCGTGGTCTGGGGCGTGCCGCTGATCATCATCGCGGTACTGGCGGTGATCGTGTGGAAGTCCACCCACGAGCTCGACCCGTACAAGCCGCTGGACGTGGCTGGCGAACCGCTGCACGTGGACGTGATCGCCACCGACTGGAAGTGGGTTTTCGTCTATCCGGACCTGGGCATCGCCACGGTCAACCAGCTCAACTTCCCTGCCAACCGCCCGCTGGCATTCAACATCACCTCCAACTCGACGATGAATACCTTCTTCATCCCGCAGCTGGGTGGGCAGATCTACGCGATGGCCGGCATGCGCACGCAGCTGCATCTGATCGCCAACGAGCCCGGCCAGTTCCGTGGCATGTCCGGCAACTACAGCGGGCATGGCTTCTCGAACATGAAGTTCATCGCCACCGCCAGCAGCAACGAAGACTTCGAGCGCTGGGTGGCCGAGGTGCGCAGCGCGCCGGACGCGCTCAGCTTCACGCAGTTCAAGGCGCTGGCCGCGCCGTCGAAGAACGCACCGGTGCAGCACTTCTCCAGTGTTGAACCACTGCTGTTCAAGAAGGTCATCGACCAGTTCATCGGCGTTGGTGAAAACACCGCTGCCGCCACCCCGGCGGGCGCTGCCGGCGGTGCCCAGGTTTCCCAGGAGTAACGAACATGTTGGGTAAATTGACGTGGGAGGCCGTGCCGCTGCACGAGCCGATCGTCGTGGTCACATTGGCGGCCATGGTGCTGGGTGGCCTCGCGCTGCTTGGCGCGGTGACGTACTTCAAGCTGTGGCGCCCGCTGTGGCGTGACTGGTTCACCACCGTGGACCACAAGAAGATCGGCATCATGTACGTGGTGGTGGCGCTGGTCATGCTGGTGCGCGGCTTCGCCGATGCACTGATGATGCGCGCGCAGCTGGCCGCGGCCGGCCCAGGCAGCGACGGATTCCTGCCGCCCGAGCACTACGACCAGATCTTCACCGCGCACGGCGTGATCATGATCTTCTTCGTGGCCACCCCGTTCGTGGTCGGCCTGATGAACATCATCGTGCCGCTGCAGATCGGCGCGCGCGACATGGCGTTCCCGTTCCTCAACGCCTTCAGCTTCTGGATCTTCGTGGTCGGTGCCGCGCTGATGATGATCTCGCTGGGCGTTGGCGAATTCGCCATGACCGGCTGGGTGGCTTATCCGCCGCTGTCGGGCATCGAGTTCAGTCCAGGCGTGGGTGTCGATTACTACATCTGGGCGTTGCAGGCCTCCGGCATCGGCACCTTGCTGACCGGCGTCAACCTGTTCATCACCATCCTGCGCATGCGTGCGCCGGGCATGACCCTGATGAAGATGCCGGTGTTCACCTGGACCGTGCTGGTCACCAGCGTGATCATCATCGCCGCCTTCCCGATCCTGACCGTGGCGCTGGGTGCGCTCACCCTGGACCGCTACCTGGACTTCAACTTCTACACCAACACGTTGGGTGGCAACCCGATGATGTACGTGAACCTGGTGTGGGCCTGGGGCCATCCGGAGGTGTACATCCTGGTGCTGCCGGCGTTCGGCATCTTCTCCGAAGTAACCGCCACGTTCGCGCGCAAGAAGCTGTTCGGCTACAAGTCGATGGTCGGCGCCACGCTGGCGATCGGTATCCTGTCGTTCATCGTCTGGCTGCACCACTTCTTCACCATGGGCTCCGGTGCCAGCGTCAATGCCTTCTTCGGCATCATGACGATGATCATCGCCATTCCCACCGGCGTGAAGATCTTCACCTGGCTGTTCACCATGTACGGCGGCCGCGTCGAGTTCAGCGTGCCGATGCTGTGGACCATTGCCTTCCTGGTCACCTTCACCATCGGTGGCATGACCGGCGTGCTGCTGGCCATCCCGGGCGCGGACTTCCTGCTGCACAACAGCCTGTTCCTGGTCGCGCACTTCCATAACACCATCATCGGCGGCGCGCTGTTCGGCTACCTGGCCGGCTTCGCCTACTGGTTCCCGAAGGTGTTCGGATTCACCCTCAACGAGCGCCTGGGCAAGTGGTCGTTCGCGTGCTGGGTGATCGGCTTCTACCTGGCCTTCATGCCGCTGTACATGCTGGGCTTCATGGGCATGACCCGCCGCATGAACCAGTACGACAACCCGGCGTGGACGCCGTACCTGATCGCCGCCTTCATCGGTGCGCTGTTCGTGTTCGCGGGCATCATCCTGATGCTGGTGCAGATCTACGTGAGCGTGCGCGACCGCAAGCGCAACCTGGACCTGACCGGCGACCCGTGGAACGCACGCACGCTGGAATGGGCCACGCCGTCGCCGCCGCCGTTCTACAACTTCGCCGTGGTGCCCAAGGCTGATGAGCTGGACGCCTTCCACGAAGCGAAAAAGCGTGGCCTGCCACCGCCGCCGAAGAAGTACGCGCCGATCCACATGCCGAAGAACACCGGCGTGCCGCTGATCCTCAACATCTGGATCCTGGTGCTGTGCTTCGCCCTGGTCTGGCACATCTGGTGGATGGCCGCGGCCAGCTTCATTGCGATGATCGTGACCCTGATCGTGCGGTCCTACGACGAGGACGTGGACTACTACGTCAGTTCCGAAGGGGTGGCGCGCACTGAAGCGGCCAACCTGGCCAAGCTGAAGGAGGTACGCGCATGAACCTGTTGACCCGCCCCGAGCTGGCCAGCGACACGCAGGCGCACGAGGACCACCACGAGCACGACCACAGCCACGAGCAGGGCGGCATGAAGGTGTTCGGCATGTGGGTCTACCTCATGTCCGACCTGGTGCTGTTCGGTTCGCTGTTCGCCTCGTATGCGGTGCTCAGCACCGCCTACGCCGGCGGCCCCACCGGCAAGGACCTGTTCTCGCTGCCGTTCGTGATGGCCGAGACCTTCCTGCTGCTGGTGTCCAGCATCACCTACGGCCAGGCCGTGCTGGCGATGCATCGTCACGATGCATCGGCGGTGCTGCGCTGGCTGGGCGTGACCTTCGTGCTCGGTGCCTCGTTCATCGGCATGGAGATCTACGAGTTCTCGCACCTGATCCACGAAGGTGCCGGCCCGAGCACCAGTGCCTACCTGTCGGCGTTCTTTGCCCTGGTTGCCACCCACGGCCTGCACGTAGCCAGTGGCCTGATCTGGATGGCCGTGGTGATGCACCAGGTCTACCGCCGTGGCCTGACCCCGACCAACATCACCCGCGTGTCATGCCTGAGCCTGTTCTGGCACTTCCTGGACCTGGTGTGGATCTGCGTCTTCACCTTCGTCTACCTGATCGGAGCCTTCTGACATGGCCCACGTCGAAACCTCGCGCGCCGGCAATGCGCACGGCTCCACCAAGTCCTACCTGATCGGCTTCGTGCTGTGCGCGCTGCTGACCGTGGTGCCGTTCGCGCTGGTGATGAACCCGGTGCTGTCGCGGCCGCTCACGCTGTTCCTGCTGGTCGGCTTCGCGGTGGCGCAGATCCTGGTGCAGCTGGTCTATTTCCTGCACATGGACCGCAAGTCCGAAGGTGGCTGGAACCTGGCCAGCTTCGTGTTCACCCTGGTGATCCTGTTCATCATCGTCGCGCTGTCGGTGTGGATCATCTGGAGCATGCACTACCACATGATGATCAACTGACCGTGGCCGGGGTGATCGGCACGGACCGCACGATCACCCCGGCACCTCAGCCTTCTTTTCCCCACAAGGGCAGGCCTGACCGAGACCCCGCCCGCGCCTGCGTTGGTGGTACCCGTGATGCGTCTTGCCATTGTTGCCCGTTCGTTGCTCTCTCCCCGTTTCCGCCTGCCACTGCTGGCCGGCCTGGCTGCCGGCCTGCTGGCCGGCTGCAGTGCGCAGTCGCGCATGGACTTCTATTCCAAGGACATCGCCTGCGAAGAGCTCGGCCAGCACTGGTCGATGCCCGACAGCCACGGCACCGTGCGCGGCCCGAAGGACCTGCAGGGGCAGGTGACCTACCTGTTCTTCGGCTTCACCAGCTGCCCGGATGTGTGCCCGACCACGATGGTCGAACTGAGCCAGGTGAAGCACCTGATGGGCAAGGATGCCGACCAGCTGCAGGTGGTGTTCGTCAGCGTCGACCCGGCGCGTGATACGCCGGAGGTGGCGCGCACCTATGTGGAAGCCTTCGATCCCAAGGCGATCGCCCTGGTCGGCAACGAAGCGCAGCTGGCCACGATGGCCAGTGACTTCAAGGCGTTCTACGAAAAAGAGCCCGGCCAGGTGCCGGACACGTACACGATGAGCCACATCGCCGGTGGCTACGTGTTCGACCGCCAGGGCCGCCTGCGCCTGTTCGCGCCCTACGGCATGCCGGTGGACAAGCTGTTCTCCGACGTGCAGCGCCTGCTGCTGGAGCCGGCACATCCGGCGGCAGGCAATGACGCGCTGGCCAGCTGCAGCCTCAAGCACAGCGACACGCTCGCCGCCCGCTGACGCTGGTGTGTGCCAACCTTGGTTGGCACAGCTGTAGAGCCGAGCCGATGCTCGGCTCCGGGCTCACCGTGCACCCTGCAAACAGCAGCCGAGCATAGGCTCGGCTCTACATGCTCGCCGCTCGGTGGGTGCCGACCGTTGGTCGGCACACTCCCACACCAATCCCCCGGCCGGCCAGGAGAGCCAACCGGCCGGGGGCACCACTCAACGCCTTACTTGGTTTCTTCCCACTGCACCACGTCCGGCTCGGCCGCCTTGATGCCGGCGGTCGACAGCAGCTTGGTGGTCGCATCCAGCGCCGCGTTCACCGACGGGTACTCCACAATCGCGCGGCCCGAGGCCTTGGACACCTTCACCACGGTGCCGCCGGTGGCGGCGGCCGCACGCTGGGCCGAGGCCGCATCGGTGAAGAACACCTTGACCCGCGAGGTCGCCACCACTGGCGCACCATCGTTGGAGACAGCGGCCGCAAACTTGCTGGCACCGGCATCCGCACGTGCGGCCACACCGGTAGATGCATCCGTGGACCGCTTGCTGCGGGTGCCGACGGCCGCCGCGCTGGCATCAGCCCCGGTGGTGATCCGGAACTGGCCGCCGCTGGCCTGCTGCACGGTTGCCGACGGCGCCAGCTGGAAGCGCGCGCCGCCCACATTGAACGAACGGCCGGTGGCCTCCGCCTTCAACTGCTGCGTGTCTACGGTCGACAAGGTCTTCGCCGCAGGTGTCTGGCCCGAGCTCTGTGCCCAGGTGGTGGTGGTCATCGCCGCGAGGGCGAGGGTGCTCAACAGAATGGTCGTCTTCATCATCAGTGCCCCAGAACGCGGATCTTGAAGAATTCGAGGTTGCCACGCGATGCAGCGTTCGCGGCCTGCCCCAGGTCGGTGACTTCCAGCGTCCAGGTGCCCGTGGCGTTCTCATCCAGGAAGGCATTGCTGGACAGCAGGTCCCAGTTGGTGAAGTTGCGCTGGACACCATTGAGGCCAGAGCCGATCGCGGTGAATGCCGGCTGCACCACGCTGCGCGTGCCACTGGGCGAGACCAGCACGAACTGCAGCTGGCGGGTGTTGCTGTGGTTGACCCGGAAGCCCAGCTGCACGCTTTCGATGTTGCGCGCGCCGTTGGCCAGCTGGAAGGTCAGGCGTGCAGCGGTGGCCGAGGTGTTGCCGATAGCCACGGTGCGTGTCGTGTTGCGCCAGCCGCTGTCCACCAGTGCACCCAGCGACTGGAAGTTCTCGGCGACCTCCACTGCACGGGCGGCGTTGACCACGCCGAAGCCGTACCAGTTGCTGTAGGCGCGGCCGGCGGCATTCACCGTCCAACCCGGCACCAGCACGCGGCCATCGGAGTGCGTGACCGCCGCCCGGTTCGGGTCATTGCGGGTGGCGGTGGTGGCCAGGATGTACTTCACATCGCGGTAGGACAGGTTCGGATTTGTCTCCAGCAGCAGTGCCGCCACGCCCGACACCATCGGCGTGGCCGCCGAGGTACCGTTCATCTTGCCGGTGTAGTTGCAGGTGCTGTCGATGGCGGACTGATCGCCGTCCAGTGTATTGCGCAGGCTCGTGTTCTTGTTGCTGCCCTGTGCGCAGCCGGTGACGTCGGTGGTGAGAATGGCCGGATCGTAGCGGATCGCCAGCTGCCCCGGCACGACCTGCCGCTGCCAGCCATTCTCGCCGCCGAAGCCGGACACCCACAGCGCCGAGCCGGTGGACGAGTAGGACGAGCGCACGCCATCGGCGCGCACGGCGGCAACGGTGATCACGTTGAACAGGTTGTTGCGTGGATCGCGGCCGGCTGGAATGCAACCGGTGTTGCGGTTCTTGGTGTCTGCCGAGCAGATGTCGGTGCCATCCGAGCGTGCGCCGTTGTTGTGGTTGTTGCCGGCGGCTTTCACGTAGATGCCACCGCGCCCGCCACGGGTGCCGGACATGGCCTGCTCATAGGCGGTGATGTCGTTCTGGCTGTAGGCCAGCGGCAGGTTGGGGTTGCCCGGGCTGGAGCCCCAGCTGTTGTTGAAGACCCCCACGTCGGCCACTTCGGCGCCGTCCCACCACGAGTACTCGATGTTGGAGTTCGAATTGCCCTGGGCATTGGATGCCAGGAAATTGAAGCCCTTGAGTGTGGCCGCCGAGGCAACGCCGCGCACGCCCAGGTTGTTGGCGCCCACCGCACCGGCGATGCCGCCGACCATGGTGCCGTGATTGTCGCGGTCCGGATTGGACGGTGAAGGATTGTTGCTCTGGTTGGCGAAGTTCTTGCCCGCGACTGCCGCGACGTTGGCGGCTAGGTCCGGGTGGGCGATCTGCAGGCCGTCATCGACGATGGCGATGGTGACGCCCTGGCCACGGATGCCATTGCGGAACAGGCCATCCACGTTGAGATCGTTGCCGGCCACCGGCAGGGTATCGCCCAGTACGGCCTGCCCGGTGTTGAGCAGATGCCACTGCCGTCCGGCCAGCGGATCGGCCTGCTGGGCGTGGGCGGTGGCGGCCAGGCTGCCCAGTACCAGGGCAGTGGCGAGGGCCAGGCGCGCGGAGCGCGGTGGCGCGTTGCGTTGCGTGTGTCGCTTCATACACGAATCCTTCTGTTGTGAATCGGCATGGCAGGACGGCGGGGCGGAACTGCCCCATCGCAACGAGCCAAACGCGACACAACGAAGAACCCCCTACCTCTTCACACACCCAATCTGCAGATGTGCCAATTGCGTCACAAACACTCATTCCGCGGGGTAATGACAACTGCACATTTCTATAGAGCTCTGTAGAGCCGAGCCCATGCTCGGCTGCTTTGTACATGTGCCTGTCCGATCAGCCGAGCATGGCTCGGCTCTACAGAAGTGGTGTCATCGCGCTGCTTCACATCCCGCTGTGCTACTAAACCCAGAGCACCCCTTCCGCGTCGGAGCACGATGATGGTCAATCCGCTCGCCCAGGCCCATCGCGGCCTCGGCACCACGCTGTTCAGCCTGTTGAACCCGATACCCTTCGGCTTCTTCGTCGGCGCGCTGATCTTCGACGCGATCTATCTCAACAGCGCCGAGGTGATGTGGGGCAAGGCGGCCGCCTGGCTGATCACCTTCGGCCTGCTGATCGCCATCATTCCGCGCCTGATCAACCTGTTCGCGGTCTGGCGCCGCAGCGGTACCGCCACCCGCATCGACCGCATCGACTTCTTCCTCAACCTGGTCGCGGTGGTGCTGGCCATCTGGAACGCCTTCGTGCACAGCCGCGATGCCTATGCCGTGGCGGTGCCGGGCACGATCCTGTCGGCGTTGACCGTGGCCCTGATCGCCCTGGGCCTGATCCTGCTGTCGTTGCAGCCGCCGGTGCTGCAGGGAGGTCGTCATGGCTAAGCACATCCTGCCCACCGTCGCCGCGCTCGCACTGGCCGTCACCCTGTCGGCCTGCGCCGGCAAGGCTGAATACCATCCCGCCGACCAGTCCGGCGCAAAGCCGCCGCTGCCGGCGCCGAAGAACTTCCTGATGCCGCCGATGCAGGTGCCCAAGGGCGTCGGCTGGGCTGATGGACAGACCCCCACGGTGGCAGAGGGCCTGAAGATCGAACGCATCGCCGCCAACCTGCAGCATCCGAGGCGGCTGCTGACCCTGCCCAATGGCGATGTACTGGTGGTGGAAGGCAACGGCCCCGGCGAAGAACCGGTCACCACGCCCAAGCAGTGGATTGCCGGCAAGGTCAAAGCGCGCTCGGGCAAGGCCGGCAAGGGCGGCAACCGGGTCACCCTGCTGCGCCGCTCGCCGGGAACGAACACCTGGACCCAGCACGTCTACATCGAGGGCCTGCACTCGCCGTTCGGCATCCAGCTGATCGGCGACACGCTGTACGTGGCCAACACCGGCAACATCATGCAGTACCACTACGTACCCGGTGAAACCCGCATGTCCGACAAGGGCCGCGAGTTCACCGATCTGCCCAGCACCATCAACCACCACTGGACCAAGGAACTGCTGGCCAGCCGCGATGGCCGCAAGCTGTATGTGGGTGTGGGCTCCAACAGCAACATCACCGAGAACGGCCTGGCCGTCGAATACCGCCGTGCGGTGGTGCTGGAAGTGGACGTGGCCACCCGTGGCAGTCGCATCTTTGCGTCGGGCATCCGCAACCCGACCGGGCTGGACTGGGAGCCGAGCACCGGCAAGCTGTGGGCAGTTGCGAACGAACGCGATGAGATCGGTGCAGACCTGGTGCCGGACTACCTCACCTCGGTGAAGGAAGATGGCTTCTACGGCTGGCCCTACAGCTACTACGGGCAGCACGTGGACGAACGCGTGCAGCCGCAGCGGCCGGACCTGGTGGCCAAGGCAATCGTGCCGGACTATGCCATCGGCTCGCACGTGGCACCGCTGGGCCTGCTTTTCTACACCGGCCAGGCGCTGCCGGCGCAGTACCACGGCGGTGCCTTCATCGGCGAGCACGGCAGCTGGGACCGCTCGCCGCTGAGCGGCTACGAAGTGGTCTACGTACCGTTCAAGGACGGCAAGCCGACCGGGCGGCCGCAGACCGTGGTCAGCGGCTTCGCCTCGAAGGACGAGAAGACCCTGATGGGCGCGCCGGTGGGCATGGCGATGGACGCCGAAGGCGCGCTGCTGGTGGCCGACGACGTGGGTGACGTGGTGTGGCGGGTGTCGGCGAAGTAGTTCTGTAGAGCCGAGCCCATGCTCGGCTGCTCTTCGTTCGGTGCACGGAAACCCGCGCGGTGCGCGCGTAAGCCGAGCATGGGCTCGGCTCTACAGTTCCGCAGTACCGCTGCGGAACCCGCTGAACACCGACTCGGCGGCAAACCCGACGCCACCCAGCAGCACGCCGAAATACACCATCGTGGCCACCACGAAGGCGTAACCGGCCGCCACCGCTGCGCCATCGCGCTGGATGAAGCCGATGGCGAAGGACATCAGTGCCAGTGCGGGCAGCGTGTTGCTGAAGGGAATCGGGCCGGCCGGCGCCATCAGCAGCAGGGTGGCCACGACCAGCGCCAGATTGTTCAGGCGCATCATCTTCTTCGAACGCACCATCACCGCCAGGCGCATCGGCCGCGACAGCCGCTCCATGCGGTGCACCCACTTCAGTGCACGGCCAAGGTTGGCCTTCAGCTTGTCGGTGGCGATCTCGCGGCGCGCCAGTTTCTGCGGCACCCACAGCGGGCGGTTGCGTACCCGGCTCAGGCCGATCAGCAGGATCGAGGCGCCGAACACGGTGCTCAGCCCGGGAATCGATACGGGAATGATGAAGATGGCCGAGAGCAGGATCACGATCAGCAGCAGGCCTTCATCGCCCAGCGCGCTGAGCAGGGTACCGACGCTGACCTGTTCGCCGGGCAGCTCGTCGATCATCTGCTCGATCTGCTGGGCCAGGGGCGCGCTGTCGTTGGTTTCGGGGGCACGGTAGGTCATGCGTCGCAAGGTTCTCCAGGGAAGGGCGGTCAGTGGGCCGTCCTGCGGTGGGGGACGCACAGGCTCCTGCAGTATCCCGGCCAGCGTGGGCAAAGAGGTGAACCGGGCATGAGGGGGTAAACTGGCGTGCCCCGCACGAGTTGAACGCAATGGATATGGGCCGCAGGCAATCGACCATCGAACTGGTCGCCATCGACATGGATGGCACCCTGCTGGACCCAGCCCATCGGCTCACCGCCCGGGCCACGCAGGCGATTGCGCAGGCACGCGCGCTGGGCGTGCACATCGTGCTGACCAGCGGCCGCCCGGTGCCGGGCCTGGCGCCATTCCTGCACGAACTCGGCATCGATGGCGACGATGACTACTGCATCGCCTGCAACGGCGGCCTGGTGCAGCGTATCGGCACCCGTGAAACCGTGGTCGAGTACCCGCTCAGCTTCGCCGACTTCCTGTTCTGCGAGCAGGTGGCGCGCGAACTGGGCGTGCACTTCCAGGCGCTGGACAGCCAGCGCATCTACACACCCAACCAGGACATCAGCTACTACACCGTGGCCGACTCGCATCTTTCGCGGATGCCGCTGTCGTACCGCCGCGTGGCCGACATGGACCCGTCGATGTCCTTCATCAAGCTGATGATGATCGACGAGCCCGAGGTGCTGGACGCCGCCATCGCGCGCCTGCCCGGCGAACTGACCGAGCGCTTCGCGGTGCTGAAGAGCGCACCGTTCTTCCTGGAAGTGTTCGACCACCGTGCAGGCAAGGGACCGAGCCTGCAGAAGCTGGCCGAGCACCTGGGCATCGACCGCGCCAACGTGATGGCCATCGGTGACCAGGAGAACGACCTGACCATGCTGCAGTACGCCGGTACCAGCGTGGCAATGGGCAATGCCATCGACGCGGTGAAGGCGGTGGCGCGGTTCGAGACCAGCAGCAATGCTGATGAAGGCGTGGCGCGCGCGATTGAGCGCTTCGTGCTGCAGTAACCCCGGGTCTCCATGCTCTGGTAGGTGCCAACCTTGGTTGGCACACGCAGACCGTAAGCGCCGACCAAGGTCGGCCTCTACCATGCTTCGCAGGCCCCGGTAGGTGCCAACCTTGGTTGGCACACGCAATCGGCAAGCGCCGACCCAGGCTATACCCACGTATAGCCCACCCATCCCCACCGCCATCGGCGCTGTACCACGGTGCAATGGCGGATGCGGCAGTGCGATGCAAGACTTTCGCACGTCGAAATCACGCCATCGAATTCTGAGGCAGAGGATCGTCTTCCTCTGCCACTGACCGGCGCGGACAGCGCCGTCACACCCTCAACGCAATCGCACCGCCAGCCAGGCGCCGACACCGGCGCTGCAACGCGCTGGGCGTGCGCCTGCGCCGCACTCTCCCTGCACCTTGGATCTGCTCATGAACACCCCGCCCACGACGCGCCTCGCCCTGGCGATCATCACGGCCATTGCCGCCCCTGCGTATGCCGCCGACTCGGCCGAGACCGCGCACGACACGCCCACCACCTTGAATGCCCTGCAGGTGATCGCCACACCGCGCGGCGCCGCCGTTGCACCGACCCAGGTGGTTGGCCCGAACCGCTACATCATCAAGGCCGAAGACCTCGACGCGATGGTCAGCGGCAACAATGGCCTGGCCATGCTCAAGCAGGTGCCCGGCGCCAGCTACACCGCCACCGACGGCCTGGGCCTGGACATCTCGGCCACCAGCCTGTTCGTGCGTGGCTTCCGCATGAATGAAATGGGCATCACCTTCGAGGGCGTGCCGCTGAACGACAACGGCTTCCTCTCGCTCACCGGCACCAGCGTGGTGAACGTGGGCGTGCCCGATGGCATCGGCGCGATCACGGTCAGTCCCGGTGGCGCACCGGTCAGCGTGTTCTCCAGCAGCGTCAACGGCGGCAGCCTAGAATACCGCCTGCGCGAGCTGCAGGACACGCCCAGCCTGCGCGTGAAGCAGGGCGTGGGCAGCAACAGCACGCTGGTCACCACCGTGTCCGGGCAGAGCGGCCAGCTCGGTGAGCACGGCCCGAAAGTGCTGGTCGACCTGCAGCGCGTGTCCGCCGACAAGTACCAGGGCGAAGGCACGCAGAACTTCCTGCGCGGCGACCTGAAGCTGCAGCAGGACGTCGCCTGGGGCGATGTCACCGTGTTCCTGTCCGACAGCAAGGCCAAGGTCTGGGGCTACAACAACATCTCCTTCGACATGATCCGCAAGCTCGGCTGGAAGGCCGACATCTTCTACCCGGATTACGCGTGGGCCTGGTACGTGGCCTCGCCGGAGAACGCAGACAAGTCCTGCGGCGCCTACACCTGCGGTGAGCTGTCCGAACTGATTCCGTACGACACCGGCCAGATCACCCGCGACCGCGTGTCCTCGATCAACCACCGCTTCCAGATCACCCCGGCACTGCGTGGCAACGTGCAGCTGTACAACGCCAACAGCCACACCCAGGCCACGCTGACTGACCCGACCGTACCGTCGCCCAACGGCGCACCGTTCTCCGAACAGGTCCAGACGCCGCGCCTCAACCGCCTGGGCGGCATGGTCAACCTGCAGTTCGAGACCGGCGCGCACACCTTCACTGCCGGTTTCTGGCAGGAGAAGAGCAAGGCCGCGGCCAAGACCGAGTGGTACCAGCAGCCACTGCTGGGCGAGGGCCCGCCGCTGAAGGCCACCGGCCCGTTCGACGTGTACGGCCCCGCGTTCAAGACCGACAACGCATCGAGCTGGGTGACCCGCTCGCGCCAGTTCTACCTGCAGGACGACATCGTGCTGAACGACACGCTGAAGCTGGGTGTCGGCTTCAAGGCCGTGGACTTCCGCACCAGCGGTGGCGGCCTCGGTGATGCCAAGGACCGTCCGGTGAACGGCACGCTGCGCGCGAAGAGCAACTTCCTGCCACATGTCTCGCTGTTCTGGAGCCCGACTGAATCCACCGATGCGTTCATCGACCTGGCCAACACCATGAACGGCTACCGCGTGGCCCAGCGCGGCAACATCGGTTACACCGCCTCGGCATGGACCATCACCGACCAGGAGGAGTTCGACCGCGTGGCCGGTACGCTGCGCCCGGAGAAGAACTGGAACCTCACCGTGGGCGCATCACACCGCTTCGACCGGCTGACGATCACCGGCGATGTGTTCTACAACGACATCCGCAACCGCCTGCTGTCGGCCGCCATCGGCACCCAGTTCACGCAGATCAACACCGTGCGGCTGATGCCGAAGATGCACGTGATCGGTGCCGACCTCGGCATCACCGCCGACTTGACCGACCACCTGCAGTTCTACCAGGGCGTGGCCGTGGCTCGTTCGTACTACGACAGCGATTTCGTGGTGGGCGATACGGTGTACCCGATCAAGGGCAATGCCCAGCCGGGCTACCCACAGATCTCGCTGGTCAGCGACCTGTCCGCCCACTTCGGCGACTGGCGCTTTGGTGCCACCAGCACCTCCTACCTGCGCCAGCCCTTCACCTACGAGAACGACATCCGCGTGCCCACGTTCTGGCAGGTCAATACCTATGCGGCGTATCGTTTCGGTGCGGACAGTGCAGTACCCGGGCTGGAGCTGCGGCTGGACGTGAGCAACCTGTTCAACCGCCACAACATCGGCACCGCCACCATCGCCGGCTCGTCGTTCTCGGGGGATTACCAGACCCTGCAGCGGAGTGCGCCCCGGCAGCTGATGTTCAGCACGTCGCTAACCTTCTAGGTAGATCCACGCCATGCGTGGATAGTTGACCCAAACCCGCCAAGACCCCCCCCTTGCGCAATCAACAGGGATTTTCTGGCGGCGACGCAAGGTTCCCACAATGTTGATGGGTCATCCTGTTGGCATGGCACAGCACAACCCGCGAACCCCGCTGTTCGGCATCCGGGGCCCAGGACGGCCCCGGCAGGCGCTGTCCGTAGCGCCTGAAATCGACCTGCGTGCCGAGTACCAGTTCTGGCACGTCTACGAACGCGTAGTCCGCCCGCTGCCCGGCGGTGGGCTGCGGAAGGCCTGGCTTGTGTGCCAGAAGGTGTATCGCGACCGTTGGCAGCACCCGGACGACAGCGACGAGGCGGCGTTGTCGAGGGTGGTGTTTGGCGGGAACATGACGGCTGACCGGGCGTCGGAGCTGGCGGAGCTGCACGCGCTGGTCAGCCGTCGGGTGGCGCTGCTGGCGAGGCGTGGGCGGATGGGTACTGCGGCTTGATTTGCAGGGATGCTCCTGGCGACGCCGGATTGCCATGAACCGCCCTGGCGCCCTCGCACCATCCGCTGCCATGACCTGCTATGGCATTGTCCCAACCGCTGTCATGACCTTCTCTGGATAGAGTCGACTGTTAGTCGACTGCTCTACTCATCGGCTCCGCGGAAATCTGCGCTTCGCGCGCGAGTCGACTAACAGTCGACTCTACCAACGTCCTCTCCAACGGGTGCTTCTAAGGCTTTCCCCGGTCCAGCTGCCGGTACCCGATCGCCTCAGCCAGATGCGCGGTCTGGATGTCCTCGCAACCCGCCAGATCCGCAATCGTGCGCGCCACGCGCAGAATCCGGTGCATCGCCCGTGCGGAAAGCTGCAGACGCTCGATGGCCTGTTCAAGCATGTCCTGATCGCCCTCGCTCAGTAGGGTACACGCCCGCAGCGCTGCCGGCGGCAGATGCGCATTGAGCCCTCCACGCGCCTGCTGCCGGGCATGGGCGGCTTCCACCCGCGCACGTACTGCAGCACTCGGTTCACCCAGCGGCGTGCTCTCCCGCAGCTCCACCGCGTCCATGCGCGCCACGCTGATATGCAGGTCAATACGGTCCAGCAGTGGGCCAGAGACGCGCGCACGATAGCGGTTGATCCGTTCATCGCTGCACAGGCAACGGTTGCTGCGGTCACCGGCCCAGCCACACGGGCAAGGGTTCATCGCTGCCACCAGTTGGAACCGCGCGGGATACTGCACGCTGCGTGCCGCGCGGGCGATGCGGATGTGACCGGATTCCAGCGGCTCTCGCAGAGTCTCCAACGCACTGCGGTTCCATTCCGGAAGCTCGTCCAGGAACAGCACGCCGTGATGAGCCAGCGAGATTTCGCCGGGGCAGGGCGGGTTGCCGCCGCCCACCAGCGCCGCCGCACTGGCACTGTGATGTGGCGCCCGAAAGGGCCGCTGCCGCCATCGTCTTGGGTCCAGCCCTTCGCCACTCACCGATGCAATGGCGGCCAGCTGCAGTGCTTCGACTTCCTCGGTATCCGGCAGCAGACTGGGCAGACGCGAGGCCAGAAGTGTCTTGCCGCAGCCAGGACTGCCGATCAATAACAGATGGTGCCCACCCGCTGCGGCCACTTCCAACGCGCGCCGTGCGTGCGCCTGCCCGCGCACGTCGGCCAGATCGGGCAGTGGCAACGGTGTCGTGTCTGCGCGCTCCACGGTTGGCAACAGGCGCGGATTGCCCAGTCCGGCGCAGCATTCCAGCAACGTACGCGCTACTCGCACATCGGCGTGCTCGGCCAACGCAGCCTCTGCGGCATTCCCCGGAGGCACCACTAGGATGCGCCCAGCCTCGGCGGCGGCAATTGCGGCGGGCAGTGCACCTGCTACCGGCCGCAGCTCACCGGTCAGGCCAAGCTCGCCCAGAAACTCATACTGCAGCAGCGACTGCGGATCGACCTGGCCGCTGGCCGCCAGAATGCCCAGCGCGATGGCCAGGTCGTAGCGCCCACCTTCCTTGGGCAGGTCGGCGGGGGCGAGGTTGAGCGTGATGCGCCGCTGGGGAAAGTCGAAGCGTGCACAGAGCAGGGCGGCACGCACGCGTTCGCGGGACTCGCGCACGCTGGTTTCGGCCAAGCCCACGATCTGAGTGACAGGCAGGCCGCCAGAGAGATGCACTTCCACCCGCACCAGCGGGGCATCGACCCCGGCGCGGGCACGGCTGTGGACCAGCGCCAGGCTCATGTGTGGTTTCCTGCAGAGGGGCGCTTGATCGTGCGGCAGGTGCGCTGCGGGGAGCTATCGGGAATTGCTGGTGAAGTGGCTAGGAGGATTCTGGCCGGTGTTCGCCTGGTGCACACTCGCCAGAGCACCCAGAGCACGCCTCGACCAACAGTGGCTCTGCGTCTTCCTAGAGCAACCGTCCCAGTTTCCGCTGAGAGTTCATCCAACGCTCGAAGCTGATGCGCGCGCGTTCGGTATCCGGCACTCGCCAGACTGCATCGATCATGCTGGCTACCCAACAGGACGACTGCTGATTGAACTGAGGAAGTCCGAACATGAAGATCAGGCCTTGACGGGGATGCTTCAGTTCGAGTAATCATCCGCATGAACGGAAGCTGAGTCGTTTGTCGCCCTTCATCCAAGGATGTAACGGACATGATTTCTGCCAAGGACCGGCGGGGGGAAAATGCTCCCTGCAATGTTTATCCGGGCTCGCCGCTTTGCTCGCTCATCGTTGGCTTGGCACTTGCGCTGGGAGTCGGGTTCCACGTCTCAGCCCAGGATGGACTCTTCAACTACCAAGAGTATGAGAAGAAGGTAAAAAGCGCGCAGTCGCTTGCCGCCATATCCGCAGATGAGGTATTCGGGGATCGAACTTCCGGCTTCGACGGCAGCACCGAGTTCCTCGTTGAAGACGTGTCCATACCTGGCAATTTCGACCTTCCGGTCAGCATCGCCCGCCGCTTTGGAGTTGAGGCCGTCAACCGAGGATCTCGCTATAGCGAGGCCAAAGGGCTGACGCTGTTTGACGATTGGGAAATCGTCGTTCCCCACATGTCGGGCGTATGGACCAAGGGGGCTGGATGGATTACGGGCGATCCAGGGGCGCAGACCACACAGCGTTGTTCGGTCAATAAGGCGCCCTACCTATTGGAGACCTGGGGCTATACCAATATCGGCTTCGGCATTGACGTGAAGTGGCATGGCGGAAATGGCGAGGAGCTTCTGATTGCCGACGATCCGTCCCATGCCACGGCACCAGGCTTGGAGGCGCCCAAGTGGATGACGGCTTCGAGAGCACGGTTCACCTGTTTGGCTGCAACACGAAACGGATATCCGGGCGAGGCGTTTATTGGGCACACCCCGGATGGGAAGAAGTACTTCTTCGACTGGGGTGTGGAAAGGCCCTATGCAACAGCTCAGTTCAGTGATGGCGCTGCCAATCGTTCGGTGGGGCGTAAGCGGGTCTATCTTCTGGCGTCGCGTGTGGAGGACCGTTATGGGAATTGGGTGTCCTATAGTTACAACGGAGACAAACTCACTAGCATTCAGTCCAGCGACGGTCGCCGGATTGACCTGAGCTATGACGGCGACGGTCGGGTGACCAGCGTGCAAGCCAATGGGCGCATATGGCGGTATTCGTATGTTGGCGACACGGACGGGAACGACGGTGGCTTGTCCCAGGTCACGCTTCCGGATGGCTCGGCGTGGGCTTACAGTCATCGCGGACGCCTCCAGTCCAGTTTCCCTATCCGTAAAGCCGACGATGAGGGCGGGTGCGAAATACGGGCCGGTAGTGAGCCCCCTCCTACGCAGATGACGGTGGTCGCCCCCTCGGGTGCGCAAGGCATATTCGACTTTGAAATGGAGTTGTTCATTCGCTCCGATCCTTGCAATGGACTGACACCCTCGCACTACCAAGCGTGGTCTTTGAAGAAGCGCACCATCACCGGGCCCGGACTGTCTCCGATGGTCACTACGCGAAGCTACAACCTGCAGTTGCCGGGAAGCGGCCGCTGGTCCAGCCTGACCAAGCCGGATGGAACGCAGATTCGCGAGCGCTACGGTGCCAATCCAGCTCTGAACGAGCGAAAGCTCATGCAAAAGCAGGTTCTGGACGCAGCTGGCCAAGTGGAGCGTGACGAGCTCTACACCTATACGTTCGGTTCCGAGACCGGTCCGTTCAGTACGCGGGTCGGGCATTCCATCGGGGTGCAAGCGGGTCAGTTCTTGGCGGGCATGCTGAGCGCTCTCAGTGAAAGCACATTCTCTCAAGATGGCGATACCTACCGCGTGGTCTACAGCGATTTCGATCGCAAGGCCCGTCCGGCACGCGTGAGCTATACCGGTCCTTCTGGTACCAAGGCTGAGATACGAGAGCATCTGGATACGGCCAGCCCTTGGGTCTTGGATCAGGTGCTGAGTGTCAAGGAGGCTGCGTCGGGAAAGATCACCACACAGTATGCCTATGACGGTATGGCCAAGCCGAATGCCGTCTATCGGGCCGGGGCTTTGCTGCAGAGTGTTACTTATGCGGCGGATGGCACGATCAGTGCAGTGCGCGATGGAAAGGGGAACGAAACGCAGATCCAGGACTGGTATCGCGGCGTGCCGCGATTGGTCATCAATCCCGATGGCACCACCAATCGCATGTCGGCAGATGGAAACGGGTGGATCACTTCCACCACGGACGCGCTACAAAGGACTACTTCCTATCTGCACGATCCGATGGGTCGCGTGCGCGAAGTCCAACCGCCGGTCGATGAGAACCAGTGGGCCAAGACTACCATCTCATTCCGTCAGGTCGCGGCCGATGAGTACGGCCTTTCGCCGGGGCACTGGCGAGTCGATAACGCCCAAGGGGCACGGCGCCAGGAAACCTATCTCGACGCACTCTGGCAGCCGCTCCTGGTGCGCGAATACGATGCAAACAACGTCGCCGGCACGCAGCGGTGGGTCAGGAACGCATACGACAGCGAAGGTCGCCTGACGTTCACCTCTTATCCTTCAAGCGATAGCACGGTGGCGACCGGTACCTGGACCGAGTACGACGCGCTGGGGCGGAAGACCTCTTCGTCCCAGGACAGCGAGCAGGGCCTGCTGATTACAACCATTGGCTACAGCAGCAATGCCACCACCACAGTCGTGGATCCACTCGGCCATCAGACCATCACCCGATTCGATGCGTTTGAAGGCCCGGACTACGGGAGGCCTGCGCAGATCATTCGTGCCGATGGCAGCAAAGTCAGCATCAAACGAAATGCTTTTGGCCTTACCACCGAAGTAGCCCAGTCCGCCAACTAAAAGGCATGTCAAGGATGGCAAGCGTGAACGCTGAAAAACTGCGCATGGCCGCGGCGGTTCTGCTGGGGCTGATGATCATCTTCCTATGCCAAGTGGCACACGCTGACGCTTGGATTGAACTTACGGGGCCAGCCCAAACCTCCTACACGGCACCAGCAACCTATCAGTTGCAGCTCAAAAGTGGCGTCACAAGTACCGGCCCCAAAGCGGAGTATCTGGAAGACATACAGCTCACGCGCAATGGCCAAGTGATCTCCCGACTTCCGAACGGGACCTATACCGAGAACGGTCTGTCGGCGGGCACGTATCAGTATGTCTACAAGGCATTTGGCGTGCGCAACTTCAACGGCAATGAGTCTTCCCGACAACTAATCTCACCCACGATCACGGTCACGGTGGCGGCACCGCCAACCCCTTTCGACGGCGCGGAGTACGTCTCTGCAAGCTGGCCTAACTCGGCCGATAGAGGAACCCCATTCAGCGGTACCGTCACCTTCCGGAACACGGGCAACACAACGTGGCGAGCAGTGGAAGGCTATCGACTGGGGCAGGCCGAGCGCTACGTTTCCGGCGCTACGAAGCTAGGAATTGCCGAGGTTGCTGTACCTCATGACGTGGCTCCGGGTGGCACAGCGACGTTTACGTTCAACGGAGTAGCGGCCAGTGAGAACGGGCCGACAACGCTCCAATGGCAAATGAACCGGAATGGTGCTCGCTTTGGTAGCACCAGCAGCGAGCAGACCTTTGAGACGACCGGAAGGCTCAATCGCGGCGTCATGTATGAGCAAGAGGTTCCGACCAGCATGGAGGCCGGGCGGACCTATCGCGTCAAGCTGAAGTTCGTCAATACGGGCAATACCACGTGGTCGGCGTCTGCGGGCTATGCATTGGGTTCCTGGAATCCCAATGATAATGTCCGGTGGGGCAGGGCGCGGGTTCCAATGCCGAATGAAGTCAGTCCACAGCTGCCTGCGTTCTTTGAATTCGATGTGGTAGCTCCTTCATTGCCGGGCGTCTACAGCTTCCAATGGCGATTGCTGGAAGAGGGCAAAGAGTGGTTTGGTCGGGAAAGTGACAATGTCCAGGTCACCGTCAATGGGCCGCCGTCCAAGGTAATTGGCAATATCGATGGCGTCACCAGCGACGGTCAGATCCGAGGATGGGCGTGTTCGACGGGCATTGATTCGTCGATCGACATTCATGTCTACACCGGTGGAGCCGCCGGCAGTGGCGGGACGATCTTCCTGACCGGTAAGGCCGACTTGGCGAGTGAGCCGGCCGTAGCTACGTCCTGCAAGGCCGGAGGCAATCATCGCTTCTCGCTTCCAATGAGCAACGAGCAGCGCCGCCAGCGGGCTGGGCAACCGATCTATGTCCATGGAATTTCTCCCGTTGGACAACCCAACAACACCATTGATGGTTCCGGTGCGTTCGTCGTTCCCGCAGCGCCCAGTGGCACTCTGTCTGTGTCCCCTGCGATGTGCCAGATTGCAGCTGGTGCGCAGACCTGCAACGTCACCCTGACCTGGTCGGCCACGGACTCCCGTGCAGAACTCAAGCGTGATGGCGGTTCTGTGGTCGGCAGCGGAGCGAGCGGTTCCATCGTGGTGCCGATTGGCTCCGGCACGAATCGATTCACGCTTTCGGTCGCCGGCGATGCAATTGCCCAGGCGGCGGCCACTGCCAAAGCCGCTCCTACCTTGCCAGTCAATCCAGACAATCCGGCCCCGACCGTGGCCCGGCGATACGTCTACGACGACAACCTTCGGTTGTGCAAGGTCATCGAGCCAGAAACCGGGGCGACCGTGTTTGGCTACGATGCGGCCGGCAATCTTGCCTGGAGTGCGAGCGGGCTGGAGTTGCCCAGCCTGACCGAATGCAACCGTGAGGCGCCGCAGATTGCAGCGCGCCGCGTTTCACGCAACTACGATGCCAGCAATCGCCTGCAGACGGTGGTCTATCCCGATGGTCTGTGTGATCAGCAGCTTGAGTACACACCTACGGGCCAGCTGAAGACTGAGAGGGTCTTCAATCAGGACCGTGTGCCAGTGGTGACCACCCGTACCTACAACTCTCTCGGGTCGGTGGTCAGTCAGAGCCGTGTCATAGGCAGCGCGAGCGCCCGAACGCTGGCATTTGGCTATGACCACATGGGTCAGCATGTTCGTACGGACTACCCCGATGGCTACTCCGTCCAGCAATCCTTGAATGCTCTGGGCCAGCCCGTGCGGCTACAGGATGGCACTGGCGCCGTACTCGCCAGCAACATCGCCTACTTCCCCAGTGGTGAAACCGCCGCGCTGACCTACGGCAATGGCATCGTACGTGGCGTAACCGAGAATGCGCGACAGTTGACCAGCCGCATCGTTGACAGTGGCATGGTCGATCTGAACTACAGCTATGACGCGACGGGAAACATCAGCCAGATCAGCGATGCCGTACGCGGCGACTCCTGGAAGATCAGCTTGGGCTACGATCGCCTTGATCGATTGATTCAGGCCCGCGCGCCGGCATTTGGTGGGAATGGGCAGTACACGTTCGGCTATGACACGTTGGACAACATCGTCTTGATGCGATTGCCAGGGAAGCGGGAGCGCACGTTCCATTACGACACCCGCAATCGCCTGGAACTGCTGCGGGACCCCAGCGGTAACGGCGTCTCTGGCTTCTCCTACGACGCGGCAGGCAATCTGGCGGTGCGTAACGGCCAGACGTTCACCTACGACATGGGTGGCCAGCTCCGTTCCGCCGGAGATGTACAGAAATACTTCTACGACGGAGCCGGACTGCGTGCTTACGCAACAGCATCAACGTCGGCACCGACATCAGAAAATTCACCCATCTTGGGCCAGGCGCCCATCACGGGTAGCCACAACTGGGATGTATCCATTCCAGAGCGCGGTGGCGGTGAACTTGGTTTCTTGGCGAGTGATCTGGATCGCTCCTGGCAGTATCTCGTGGGTGGGGAGCTGATCGAATCCACCCAAGGTGGGGAAACGTCCGACTACATCTACCTCGGCAAGAGACTGCTGGCTATTCGCACCAGCTCTGCCACGGGGGCAACGCTCACCTATCTTCATCACGATGCACTCAATACGCTTGTGGCAACGAGCAGGGCTAATGGAGAGGTGCTGACGCGTCACTTCTGGTCACCATATGGAGAGGCAGACGCGGCGCCTGCTGCGAAGATTCCAGGCTACTCAGGCCATCTTGCGGATCCCGACACGGGACTGGTCTACATGGGGCGGCGCTACTACGACCCACAACTGGCGAGGTTCATTTCTCCCGATCCGTTAGCTGCTAGCACCTCCGGAGGGCCAAATTTCAATCGCTATCGGTACGCCAGCAACAACCCATTCCGATTCTCTGATCCCACGGGCGCGTGTGACCAGGCAACCGGGTCACATATGTGCAATGGCAGCTGGTTCGCCGGGGCAAACCTGACCGGTGCGCCGTCGCCGACACCTGGCGGAGTGCCCCAGCACGATCCCAACGCCCCCGCGCCTGCAGAGACCGTCAAGGCTACAGGCCTGGGTGCCATTGAGGAGTACTTTTCTGAACGGAATTTCTTCATCGGACAGGGGAGCTTGACCGATTTCGATGCCGTGTCGGAGGCGATCGTCGTTCCGTTGATGAACTCTCCAACGGGATCAACGGCTGCTGGTGGCCTCAAGCTCGCCTCCATCATGGTAGTGCTGCGTGGGGGCAATGCAGCGAGAGGCTTTGGGAATCTCTCGCGTGCGGGTGAGTTTGGCATTGCATCCTACAACTCTCTGAAGAGAATGGTAGGTACAGGGTCTGGGTTACAAGTTCACCATCTTATTGAGAAGCGGTTTGCAGGTGTTATGCAAGTGAAGGAGGGTGAAATGCTTTCGGTTGTGGTGACTAGAACGGAGCATCAGGTCTTTACCAATCAGTGGCGATCGATGTTTCCGTATGGCAGGCCGCCACCGAGCCAAGCCCAGATAATGGACGCCGCAAGGTCAATTTATGCCAATCATCCCGCCATCCTTAAATCTTTGGGACTCTGATAGCATCGTGACATGAAGATCAAGTATCGATTTGCTTTCACTTGGAGTGAGGCACGTGCTTTGCAGCTCCGTGCTCTAGGTTTGAAGGTTCAGCCCCCGGCTGATCCTCGTCCTGAAGTCGGTGGTATTGCTGTGAGCTTTGCTTTGGAAGGTGCGCCAGGGTGGAGTGAAGCTTGTAGCTTGATTCGCTCGTGGAATGGTGCAACTTCTGTGACCACGGAGTTTACTGCTGCGGAGATTTCGGAAGCCGCACACTGCGCGCTTCAGGTTGTCCACGCCAGCGGCTACCCACAGCCAGAAAGAGATTTTCTGTATCTTGAGCAGGCGTACGACCTGAGCGCGCGATGTCCAAAATGTGGCGAAGGCGCAGTTCAGGTGGCGCCGTTCCGGATCAAGAAGACGTTGAAGTGGGGGCGGAATGCCTTTCTGAAGCTGAATTGGGTAGAGGAAGCTTGCTTCATGCAGACTTCCGTTTGGTCAGAACATCTTCGCCCCCTGGGTATCGGAGTGCTTCCGGTTGAGGACACCAAAGGAAGCCTCTTGGATGAGGTTGTTCAACTCGATCTTGGGCCTGTGGTTCCGCTGTGTATGGGCGAGCTGGATGGAGTTCGTTGCGAGAAATGCGGCAGGGAACGCTACCAATGGCATGACCGCGGCTTTTTCCCGTCAATCAAGAACCCTCCAGATGTGCCGATCTTCCGTAGTTCGCAGCGTTTCGGGGTCGAGCATCAGTCGGCGAACGCAATGATTGTGAGTGCGACAGTAGCGAACGCCATCAGAGCTGCAGGATTGAGAGGTGTCGAGCTCTGGCCTTGTGCGCCGGCAGGATAGACTTTGCAGAGCAGTTAGGCGGTGTTTCAGAGCATGGTCATATTGAGGAATGTGACAAGCGCGTCTGCATGGTGGATTTCCACTTGCCACTTGCCACTTGCCACTTGCCACTTGCCGCCGGCGCCGCCGCACTGGCGCTGTGGTGCCCGGAGTGGAGGCTGCCGCCATCGTCTTGGGTCCAATCCATCAGGTTGCGCCGGCCTCGGCCGCCACAATCGCGGCCGGCAGTGCGCCCACCACCGGCCGCAGTTCACCGGTCAGGCCAAGCTCGCCCAGAAACTCATACTGCAGCAGCGACTGCGGATCGACCTGGCCGCTGGCCGCCAGAATGCCCAGCGCGATGGCCAGGTCGTAGCGCCCACCTTCCTTGGGCAGGTCGGCGGGGGCGAGGTTGAGCGTGATGCGCCGCTGGGGAAAGTCGAAGCGTGCACAGAGCAGGGCGGCACGCACGCGTTCGCGGGACTCGCGCACGCTGGTTTCGGCCAAGCCCACGATCTGAGTGACAGGCAGGCCGCCAGAGAGATGTACTTCCACCCGCACCAGCGGGGCATCGACCCCGGCGCGGGCACGGCTGTGGACCAGCGCCAGGCTCATGTGTGGTTTCCTGCAGAGGGGCGCTTGATCGTGCGGCAGGTGCTCTGCGCAGGGATATCGGGATTTGCTGGTGGCGCAGCTAGGAGGATTCCGACAGGTGCCTGGAGCGTGCCTTGTTCCTGTGCGGAAACCCGTCTCTACAACGTGAGCGCCGGAGATCGCCCGGTATCAAGTGGATCGGCGTTGATCAGCCAGAACTGCTGCCATCAACCCATCCGCGGCCCCGGCCCGCTCTCTTCCTGCTGCCGCTCGTGCGCTTGCGCCAGCTGCTGCGACCGCTCCCGGTCCTGGCCGCCGAGGCTCCGGTTGGCCGCTGCATACTGCTGCTCCGGTGCGACCGCCAGGGCGTCCTGTGTTGGCATCTGCGCCCGGTTGGCGGCGGGGTCCGATGACGCGCCCGGTCCGGAGCGTGTCACGAACAGCGTGGTGCCCGCAGCACGGGTATCGGTGGCTTCACTCAATGCCGCGTCTACTTTGTCGCCGGGCTTGAACCCGGCGTCTGCCGCAAGCCGGTAGGCGCTGGCCAGCAGGCGGTCGCTGCTCTGGTCCCACGGCTTGTTGTTCTTCTCATCCAGCATCGCTACCGATGAGCGCAGCTGTTCCAGCAGCCCGCTGCCATCTGGGCGCAGGGCTGTGCTGTGGTGCCGTTCTACGTCAGCGTCGTGCTGCGTGGCAGGCCTGGAGGTGTGTGGCGGCGATGCATTCGGTGCGGGCTCAGGTGAAGTTGGTGCGCGCGGCAAGGCATCCGCGGGCTGCTGTTCGGCAGTCGAGCGCTGCACGTGTGCCTGAGCAATCTCCTCTGGCGTGGTGATGCAAACGATCTGCATGCGCTCGTCATCTTTCCCAGCCAGTGTGGCCAGCGAGCCATCCTTCTGCACCTGCAGCGTGAACGTGCCGAAGTCGGGCACGGCGCGTGCGTGATCCTGTGCAACGGCGGCTACGGCGTCATCAATCTCTTCGGCACTGTGCACAATGCCGCCACTACGGTAGGCGTCCACCACCTGGCTGCGCAGGCTGTACTCGGTTGGCGTGGGGTTGGCCCGGGCGATGTCGGCCATGGACGTCAGCTCCTGTACGCCGGCCTGCTGGCTCTGTCGCGTACGATTGAGCTCCTCGATGATGCTGCCCTCGGCCGGGTTGGTGCCGTACACCCAACCCGGCGTTTGCCACTGCCCGTTGGCGTCCTGCGTGTACTTCTCGCCGTTGGAAGCGCGCAGGGGCTGCGTCTGGGTCAGCGCGTTGGTGATCACCTCCGGTACCGGCTCAATGGTGGCGAACTCGTGCCAGTTGTACTGGTTGAACGCCACCTGGTAACGGGCGGCGAGCGCCTCCGGCGTGTTCAAGGCGTTCTGGGCAATGATGCGCTGCGATTCCCGTTCCAGTTGGCCGGATTTTTCCGGGCTTACGGGCACGGTGTAGTCGAAAGGGACGCGCCCATCAATCATCGAGTGGATGGAGAGGTTCCATTCGCCGTTGTGCGGATTGCGCACGTAGTGGCGGTTGGTTTCAAACGGCTCGCGCGGCGGCGTGCTCTCGCCGCCTGCATCGAGCTTGAAGGGGTTCTGCGGCTTGGGCAGGTTGGCCATGCCCAGTGAATAGGAGTCGTTGGCGGCTTTGTAGTTCAGTTCATCCAGCAGCCGGCCACCGGCGACCATGGTGGTCTCGCGGTAGCTTCCGTCGGGCTGCGGCGTGCGCACGCTGCGGCTCCAGGTGCCCTTTGCATCTTCCGGATCGCGGCTCCATTCGTTGCCGTTGCGGTCCACCTGGGTGTAAACGGCTTTCTTGTCCTGGTACTGGGCCCAGTACTCACCGGCAAAGCCACCGGCCACCCCGCCCAACAGCCCGGTAGCCAGCGCACCTGGCCCGGTCCACGAGCCGGTAACCAGGCCGTACCCCGCGCCCAACAGGAAGCCGCCGCCAAAGCCGCCCGCGGTACGCCCCACGAAGTGGGTGGCAGCAGATTTTGCGCCGGCGTCGTTGCCCTCGCTGCGCAACTCGGCCACGCGGTGGCCGGTGATGGCGAAGTCCACGGCCAGAGCGGCGACGCCAGCGGCACCGAGTACGCGCGCGCCGGTAATCTGTCCGCGCCCGGTGGCAGCTTCGGCGGCACCTTCCGCAGCGCCCGTTCGCCCAGCAGAGCCAGCCAGTTCCGGAGCCGTGGTTGCCGGGCCAGGGCGCACGAGGGTCAGTGGCATCTCCGGGTTGAACGCAGTGCGTACCCGGGCGGCGGTCTGCTCGCTCAACGGCAGGCGGCCGCCCTGGTTGGCCTCTTGAATGGCGGTGCCCAACGATGCGCGGCCACCCCAGCGCTCGCTCAGGGTGGAGTTGCCGGGTTCGTCGATGGCATCCAGAGCCAACCTCACATTGGCCTCGGACTGGGTGACGCCGCGCCAGCGTAACTCGGACGGATTGAGCGTCTTCAGTTCCGCGATCTGCGTGGCGTGGGTGCGCTGGTAGCCGTCCAGATCAGAGAAGAAGGTGCGGACCTTGGCGTTGGCTTCCGCCGGGGTCATGTTCTCGGGCGTGTTGGTGACCAGGTCGCCGTTGAGGATGCCGGCGCGAAGCGTGAATTCCAGGTTCTGGATGCGGGCACCCATACGCTCGGCCGCGGCGGCCCGCACATCCGGCGGAGTCTCCTTCGACAGCAAGGCTCGGCCATCGGATGTTTCCGCGAGGTCGTCGAGAACGAACTTCAGTTGATCCGAGTACGCACTCAACGGGCCGCCCGAGTGTGGCGAAATACTCAACCTGGTCGCCAGCGCAGGGTTCGCGGGCAGGTTGAGAATGTTGTTGGGTCCGTGGAGCGCGAAATGACCGCTCCTGGCAAGCGACTTCAGTAGCTGGCTTTGCTCGAACGCAATCTGTTCGATCAGATGGTGTCCCTGAAAAACCGGTGTGTCGGCCATGCGCACCACCTCATTCAAGAATCCGTTTGAAAGAGCTCGTCTTAAATATCGGCTACATCGCGCAGCCGTACGCCGGAAAAGCTGGTGGCACTCAACGCATCAAACATCACGCGGTCGCAGATGGGCGGTGCGCCCATGCGCTCCTGGCGGAAGATATGGGCATCCCCCACGACATCCTGTTTGAACACCAGGCTGGCGCCGCCGACAAGGCTGTAAAGTTTCTCGTCCTCGCCGGTCTGATAGTTGTGGTCGAGCTTGATCCTCACGCGGGAAGCGGCTTCGTCCAGGGCATCGAGCCTGCGCAGCACATTGCCCAGGTAGTACTGAGGGCCGGGGCTGCCGTCGGCAAGGCTGAAGTCGCAGGCCACAAAGGCAAACGCCGCGGCGTCCAACTGCTCAAACAGCTGCTTCAACGGCTCCGACACGATCCAGATGCCAGCGAGCTCTTCCAGATCGCGTGGCATTCCGCCCTTCTCAGGTACATGAACCAGGTGGGGGCGCTCGGGATACTGGCCTGGCGTTCCATCAGGACGCGAGATGACATTCATCCCCGGATCGATCAGCTTCTCTTCGTTGGCGATCTCTATACCGGGAACCCCGCCGTTGCTCAGCAAGCCTGCGTCAATCAGGAAGAATTCGCCCTTGTGAGATGCGGCTTCGGCTGAAACTTCGGTGGCGGTCGATTCGGTCACGGGGGCTTCCATCATGGATGCGGGGGTAGAACGGGAAAAGCCGTTGAGCCGATGCTAGCGGGGCTTCAGCGCAGCCACAAGTTGCGCCGAAACGGTGCCGGCGGCACGTGATTCACGCGATTCTTCGGGGACGTCGGAACAATGCCGAGGATGATGCTGCCATTCCTTCCACTGCCTGCAATGGTCTGCTGGACGGACGGAATGACGAGGGAGGTTCCGGCCAAGGGCGGCCTGGGTCCTTGAACGTGCATCGCTGGTCATCAGGCACCGACCTGTCAAGGCGCCCAAGCCGTGCCTCGACCCACGAAGGCTCCGCACGCTCCACCAACAACCGGCCCTCACTCTGGTGCAGATCCAGCCACCGCTCGAAGCTGGCACGTAGACGCTCGATGTCCGGCGCCCGCCAGCGGGCATCGGCAGGCATGCGGATCAGCACGCGCGAGGGCGCGTTCTCCACGTCCAGCACCAGAACGCCCTTGCAGCGGATCTCGAAGGACGTGGTTCCGGCATAGCGCGTGCGCAGTTCAAAGCCTTCCTGCGCCTTCGCAGTAACGAAGCCCAGCGCATCACTGTGCAGCAACCGGTAATCGACCGGTTGCAGCTTCTGGTAGGCCCACACCTGATCGCCCGCAGGCTCGGGCCATCCCACCCACACCGCCCCCATGATCGAGGCACACACCGTCGCAGCGGCAAGGCCATGCTTCTTCATTCGTCACCCTGCACAAAAGCAGAACGTCACGTCCACAAGCGCGTCCTCAGTCCTGTGGCCGAACCCGCTCGTGGATGAAAGCGGTAAGTGCCAGGTCGGCCATCACTAGCCCCTCCATCACCCGGTCGCCCACGTACTGCTCGGGCTCGCCGTTCTGGCGCGTGCGTTCGGCCGCCAGCAGGATTTCCTGCACGATGCGCTGGCCGGTGAGCGCGCAGTCGGCGTCGGACAACGCCATCTGCCGGCTGCGTAGATGGTGCCGCTCGGGCCAGGGCTGGCCGTCGGCCGCAGCGCCCGCGCCAATGGCGTGCAGGATGGCGATGAGGCTGTTGGGATCCAGGGTCGGAGCGGCAGAGGGCGCTTGCAGGATCGGGCGCGGGGGAGGGGAGTGCGGCGTGGTCATGGCAGGCTCCGTGCATGCAGGCAGAAGCCGCCACCGATAAAGGTGGCGGACAGGGCGTGGCTCGAAAACCGGTTGCTAGACAAAGCCGGCGGGCACGAGGCCCCCACGCCCCGCCCGCCATAGCCGGCAGACGGATTGCCAGCCGGCACCACGCGCGGTGGTGCCGGCTGGCAAGCGCAAACTTACGTCTAGCAATCCGGGTTTTCGAGTCCCGACCACCGATGCACGGTGGCGCAGTAACGATTACCTGCTGTTGTGCGGAATGCCAACGGGTAGGGGTCAATGCCGCCAAAACCCGAGACGCTTTTGGCATTGTCGCATAGCGTGGAAAGGGGCGAGAGCCTTGGTGTGCTAGGCGCAGCGGCACTTCTGGAACGGAGTCGTCAGAAACTTCCGTCAGAGATGTAAGGGGCGGCAAATGCGACAGCACTCGCCCATCGAGCATGCGTGATCGCTCATGCAACCGAACCGCTGCGACACCGGCTGGATGGTTCAAATGACTTCTTGCCTATTGAACCTACCGAGTGCCGCGCGCAATCTGACTACAGCTGTAGTCACGCGGGGCTGCCCTGCCCGCAGCAGGACGGTCTTGTAGCGTTTGAACGGATTTCACCCACTGGCGCAGGCCAATACAAGGATCACTGTACGTGTTACGCCGCAATCGACTTCTTCTGTCTGCGGGTCTGGTCCCGCTTCCGTGGTTCCTGTTCTGGACCAGCGTTGCCGCCGTGTTTGCGCCGGGCTACAACCCGCTTGCACAGCACGCCAGCGAACTGCTGCAGGCGCCAACGCTTGCAAGCATTTGCGGCAGAATCGCCGCCATCGGCTCCGGTATGGGCTTCGTGGCGTTCTCCATCGGGGTGTGGCGAGAGTCCGGCCGCCGCATTGCCGTGGGCGCGATCTGCTGGATGATCTTTGGCATCTCCATGCTGACCAACGGTCTCTGGCCCATGGGCCATCCGATGCACGGCTTCTACACCATTGGCATCGCAAACATCATTGCACCGGCGATGTCGCACATCGAATTGAGCGCGTGGTCTGCCAACCGAAGGGCGTACGCCGTGACTGCTGCGGTGAGCGTCGCGGGGATTGTCTATCTCTGGTTGAACGTGATGGGAGCGGACCCGGAAGGATTCAGGGGGCTGACCCAGCGCGTGTTCTCGTCTATCAACTCGCTGTGGCCGTTTCTGGTTGCGTTGTACCTGCTGCGAAGGGGTTCAAGCGCGCTGAAGGCGGAGCCTGCGCATTGATGGGCGCGCGCCACAGGAACATAGAGGACCGAACAAGGACTTCTCGATTCTCCGGCCCCAGCTCAAGGTGATCTTCTCGGGGTTCATACCAGGGGGCTCACTCTTCAAGCCGTGGGCGCTCTTCAACTATCTGTTCCTTGGTGCTGGCACCTCGGGTGGCAAGAGGGGAAAGGTCGTGCGCGCCTTCTGCTATAAGTAGCGCAACCGCGCCCAGAGGGCCTTCAGGAAGATTGTGGACTCATGGAGTTGTACTGGCGCTTGTTCACCAATTGCACATCGCAGCAGGCCGCTCTCAAGGTGGCGGCGCGAGCTTTTGAGCAAGCTGGTCTTGGCGTCAGCAATCTCCACGTCGAGCCATATCACAAGGGTGCTTCATGGTGAGTGCCTGCTCCCGTCATGCCGCGCAATCGTGGTCTGAATTTGTGGTTCTTGCCCTGGCTTCGGCTCAGTGCATCGGCCGCGGATGGTTCCTGAGTGGCTCAATTGCAGAAGAGTTGGATGCTTGGTCCAACCATTCCTTGGTTTCCGGCGTTTCGTCTATCCATATCCAGGCGGAAAGACGGGAGTGACGAATTCACTCTAGGTCCACCATTGATTCGATGCGCAATCGTGTCGGAGTCGATCACTTTCGGTCACACTTGCTTTTCGATGGCAGCTGCCAATGGCCGCTCGACAGTAATGCTATTCCGCAGATGGTCATGATTTGGTGTTTTTCCAAGGCGGCGATAAAATTCGTCGAGGAACTCAATGGCTGAAGTTGTCGCCCACGCTGCACAATCCGGAGAAAGAAATCGGGGCGTCCTGTGTTCGCTTGTCGGCAAGAACTCGAATGATGCCTTGAGCCTTTCCAAAAGTTCGCTCGAATAGAGATTTCCAGGGCCAACCATGTTCTCAGTTCCGCTATCCAGCCAGTCATGCTGATAGTGAATGAGTCGGTTTCGTAGATCAATGAGAGTCCGCGCTGCAAGCCATCGGCTATCCGAATGCTCGATGGGAACTGCACCAGCATCCTCAATTATTTCATTGAGGCGGAGCAGGGAAGACGGCATGCCTGCGACATTCCTGCGTGGCCGCGAGTCACTCTCTGCAATTTCGTTAGCTGTCGCTTCAATGAACGCACCGGCTGATATGACGGAGCCTGAGACATGTGCGCTCATGGCGATTGACGAAAGTTCGGAGCCATCGAGGTTCAGGACTGACGCAGCCCGCGCGTTGAATGCTGCCATCTGTGCATGGGTCAGCGAAAAATATCTACGTAGCAAAATTCCTGAGATCATAGTTTGCATTGATAATTATTCTTGCCTAGATGGCGGCTATCCAATCCCGTTTGAATTTTCCGGGGTGTTATAGAGGGTTGCCGGTCGCTACAGGTGTTTCTGCTGCTGGACGATAAAGATAAGTCGCGGGTCCATGATTGTGGCGTGTTGACATGCGAGTTCTTCTTGAATGACCATTCGATGGGTAAGCAATTGCCGGTCAGTGGGACGGTCGAAGTTGCGGTGCGATAGCTGAAAGGCGAGTTGCCGGTACTACACTGCCAAATGGCGACACCGCACGGGTGTTTCGATCGGAAGGCACTGCTCCAGAGCGTCGGCGTCTTCCACCATCAATTGATGATCTCCCCACTGCCCGAAGCAACAAACGCCTTCAACTGCCGAACGAACTCCGCGTCGTAGAGCTCCCACTCCACAATCTCCCCAACCACCCGCAACGGCTGCGCACTCCGATACGACCGCGTCGGATTCCCGGGAAACTTCTTGTTGGTCACGTTCGGGTCGTCCTCAAACGGCCCGGTCGGCTCCACCACATACACGCGCGGCCGCCCTTCACCCCGGGCCATCTCCGCAGCCAGCCCGGCGCCCTTGGCAATCGTGGTGAAGTAGATGTGGTTCATCACCACACTGTCGCGATAGTTGGACCTGAAGCCCGCGCTCAGCAGTTCGCCCACCGCGAGGTCAGCGCGGGTACCGTGATAGAACGGCCCGGCGACCTGGTCGCAGGTGTCATGCGAAACGGGTGTCCATTCGGTGTCCTGCGTCATCGCTGCTGCCCCTCTCTGTGCTGCCGGATCGACAGGCCGGCGAGTCTAGGGCGTCCGGTGGGCCTTGCTGCAAGGCTCCATCCGGGAAATAATCTGTAAACGGGAGGCGCGGTGCGCCTCTTTTTTTCATTCTGCGGCGCCGCGGCCTTCCAGCTCGCGTACGGCCTGTTCCAGCGCGTCCAGCTTCTCGCGGGTCTTCAGCAGCACGGCGCGCTGCACTTCGAATTCCTCGCGGGTGACCAGGTCGAGCTTGGCCAGGCCGGCCTGCAGCGCGCTCTTGAAGGTGGCCTGCAGCTCCTCGCGCGATTCGCGCAGGCCCGGCGGCACCAGGTCGCTGAGGCGACGTGCAAGGTCATCGATTTGGTTCAGGTCGATCATGGGGTGCTCCGTGGGGGTGGGCCCGTGCATCCGGCGCGGGCGGGCCGATCGGGCACAAGGATACTGCCGGCACCCATTGCCCGGACAGGCCGCAACGGCTTCGCACGGGCCGCGTTCAGGCGCTATCCTCCACGCCGGAAGACAGGAGATAGACGATGAAGATGGTCATGGCGGTGATCAAGCCGTTCAAGCTCGACGACGTGCGCGAAGCGCTGGCCGAGCGTGGGGTCACCGGGATCACGGTGACGGAAGTGAAGGGCTTTGGTCGCCAGAAGGGCCATACCGAGCTGTACCGTGGCGCGGAGTATGTGGTCGATTTCCTGCCGAAGGTGAAGCTGGAAGTGGCGGTGACCGATGACCAGGTGGAGGCCGTGGTTGAGGCCATCGTGAAGGCCGCGGGCACCGGCAAGATTGGTGACGGCAAGGTGTTCGTGTACGACCTGGGCAGCGTGGTGCGTATTCGTACCGGTGAGTTGGACGCGGACGCGTTGTAAGCGTGCCGCGGGCTGCCGGCACCCGAGAGGGATGCCGGGACGCGACGAGGTAGAGTCGACTGTTAGTCGACTTGCGCGCGAAGCGCGGGGTTTTACGTCGTCGGAAAGATGAGCAGTCGACTAACAGTCGACTCTACCCAGCCGGGGTATCCAGCCCAGCCGGGGTATCCAGCCCAGCCGGGGTATCCAGCCCAGCCGGGGTATCCAGTCCAGTGGGGCACCCAGCCCCATCGTGCAATCGGTCACGCCCCCAGAGGCGAAGCGCTTACCGGCGCTTCGCCCACTTGTAGAACCGCTTCCAGCCCTGCCGCACGGCGGCCACCCAACCCGGGTCGGCCACCAGTGCGGCCTGCGCGGCACTCGGCGCCTGGCCGGTCACGCGCTGGCGGATCTTCAGCAGGTTCTTCATGTCGCTGCGGCGCATCTGCCGGCTCAGCGGGTTGCGGCGCAGCCAGCGCGGGGCGCGCCAGGCCGAGGTGAAGTCCAGCAGCACCGGCACGCCGCCGCTGACCACCACGTTGGTGCCATGCAGGTCGTTGTGGGTGATGCCGGCGGCGTGCAGGCGGCTGAGCGCGTGCTGCAGCTGCTCGAACACTTCATTGCCCACGGCCTGTGCGCTGCTGAGCGTCTGGCCGGGAATGAATTCCATGCCCAGTGCCAGGCCACCGAGGGTGCCGAGCAGGGCCGGGGCGTGCTTCCAGCCGCCCAGGCGCTGCAGCATGCGCGCCTCGCGGCGGACCATCAGCCGGGCGACGGGCGACAGCGGGGTGCCGCGATAACGGGAATAGTCCTTGATGACCGCCTCGCGCCCGTCCAGGCAGGTGCGGTAGACATCGGGGGCCAGGAAACGCTCGCCGCGCTTGAGCAGCAGCGGCGCCGCGGCGTCATCGCCGCAGGAGGAGAGGGGCGTAGCAGGGAGGTACATATCAGGGTCTCGGACGACCCGGTGGGCGGCGCAAAGCGTCAAGCGAACCGGTGTTACAGGGAGTTACTAAGTTTTCGTTAATTTTAGTACTCGCCAGTTCGCTATTCCACGATTTGTCGGAGAAATGTCGGGGTCGTGGCTGGAACAGTTCGTCACGCAGAATCGGACAATTCCGTCTCACTTATAAGGCTTGCCCAGTTGAATCAAGGGGTTGGTTGCGCTTTTGGCCCATTCATCGGCGCCGCGCTGAACGCCACGCACGTCCGGCTTGACCCCGGCGCACGGCCTGCCGACCATAAGCTGTTAATTCGCGACATCGGCGGCCGCCCCTCCATGGCACGTCCCCGTCCCCTGCCGCGTTCCCCACCGGTGCTGGCCGCCTGGCCGTGCATCGCCCCCGTTTCCCGATCCGGCCGCGGCTGGAGGAAAGTGCTTTGACTATCAAGATCGTACTGGCAGTGCTGTTCGTGGCCTGCGTGCTGTACATCCACTTCCGTGGCAAGGTCCGCGCGCGCTGGTCGCGCCAGCTGCTGGACCACTCCAGTTTCATGGCCCCGATCAACGTGGTCATGTACATGTTCTCGAAGGTGCCGACCACGCCGTTCCTGGACCCGGGCAAGGAGTTCCCGCAGCTGGAACCGCTGCGCCAGAACTGGCAGATGATCCGCGACGAGGCGCTGGCGCTGCGCGATGCACAGAAGATCGCCGCTTCCAGCAGCTTCAACGATGCGGGTTTCAACTCGTTCTTCCGCCGTGGCTGGAAGCGCTTCTACCTGAAGTGGTACGGCCCGTCGCACCCGTCGGCGAAGACGCTGTGCCCGAAGACCGTGGCGCTGATCGAGTCGATTCCGGACGTGCGTGCGGCGATGTTCGCGCAGCTGCCGCCGGGCAGTGAACTGCGACCGCACCGCGACCCGTTCGCCGGTTCGCTGCGCCTGCACCTGGGCCTGACCACGCCCAACGACGATGGCTGCTACATCGAAGTGGACGGCATCAAGAAGAGCTGGCGCGATGGCGAGTGGATGATGTTTGACGAGACCTACATCCACCATGCGCACAACGAGACGCAGGAGGATCGCGTGATCCTGTTCTGCGACATCGCCCGTCCGCTGCGTTTCGGCCTGCCGGGCCTGTTCAACCGTGCGGTGGCGGCCACGCTGCTGGCCGGCGGTGCTTCGCCGAACCTGCCGGGTGACCCGACCGGTGGCGTCAACAAGGCATTCGGTGGCCTGTACAAGGTGCGCCTGAAGGCCAAGGCGCTGCGCGAGCGCAGCGTGGTGGCCTACCAGCTGATCAAGTGGGGCCTGGTGGTGGCGGTGATTGCCGGTATCTGGGCGCTGTGATCGAACCGCCGCCGGGTCGCGCGCGGGGGATGTTGTAGAGCCGAGCCCATGCTCGGCTGCTTCTGCGCGAAATGCAGCCGAGCATGGGCTCGGCTCTACAGAAAGCAGAAACCCGCGCTGTCGCCAGCGCGGGTTTTTCTTTTACTTCAGTGCCGCCTGCACGAACGGCGGGGTCACCAGCACGCCGGTGTGCAGCGCGGCGGTGTAGTACAGCGTGTTGAAGGTCTTGGCGGCCGAGTCGGCCTGGCGGAAGTCGAAGCTGCTGTCGCCCTTGCGCGCCATGGTCACGCTCCACCAGCCGGTCGGGTAGCACGGCTGCGGGAACGGCAGGGTCTTGAACGAGCCGAAGCCGGCCTTGCCCATCTCGGCGCGCATCTCGTTGATCAGCTCCAGCTGCATCAGCGGCGACTCGGACTGCTGCACCAGGATGCCGTCGTCCTTCAGGGCCTTGAAGCAGCTCTCGTAGAACGCCTTGTTGAACAGGCCTTCACCCGGGCCGACCGGATCGGTCGAGTCCACGATCACCACGTCCACGCTTCCGGCCGGGCAGTTGGCCATGTAGGCCACGCCGTCGTCGAACAGCAGCTCGGCGCGGGCGTCGTCATTGGAGTCGCACAGTTCCGGGAAGTGCTTGCGCGCCATCACGGTGACCTGCTCGTCGATATCGCACTGGGTCACGCTTTCCACGCCGGTGTGCTTGAGCACTTCGCGCAGGGTGCCGCAGTCGCCGCCACCGATGATCACCACGCGCTTGGGCGCGGCGTGGGTGAACAGCACCGGGTGGCTGATCATCTCGTGGTAGAAGAAGTTGTCCTTGCTGGTCAGCATGATGGCCCCGTCGATGGTCATCAGGTTGCCCCAGTCGGTGGTCTGGAAGATCTCGATCTTCTGGAACGGCGACTGCACCTCGTCCAGCTTGCCGGTGATGCGGTAGCCGATGGCCGAGCCGGTGCGCTCGAAGTGTTCGATGTACCAGTTGTTGCTGTCAGTCATTGGAAAACAGTCCTGTTCGGAGGGGGGGAGCCGGGCTGGCGGGCGGGGCCGCGTGGCACAGATGCCACATCCGGACGGATCGGCCCGTTCAGGTTGAAACCTGTCACGGGCGCGGGCGCGCATGATAACGAACCTGTGGGCATATAGGCGTTATCATGCCCCCCCTTTTATTGCCAACAAGGCCGACTGAAATGACCGATTGGTCCCTCGACCAAGCCCGCAAGACCTACTCGATCCCGCATTGGGCGGACGGTTACTTCGACGTGGATCAGGCCGGGCACATGGTGGTGAGACCGACCGGGGCGGACGGCCCGGTGGTGTCGCTGCCCAAGGTGGTCGACGCTGCGCGCGCCGCCGGCGCCAAGCTGCCGCTGCTGGTGCGCTTCCCGGACATCCTCGGCCAGCGCCTGGGCAAGCTGCAGGCGGCCTTCGGCCAGGCCCAGCAGGACTGGGAGTACAGCGGCGGCTACACCGCCGTGTACCCGATCAAGGTCAACCAGACCCGCGGCGTGGCCGGTACCCTGGCCAGCCACCATGGCGAAGGCTTCGGCCTGGAAGCGGGCAGCAAGCCCGAGCTGATGGCCGTGCTGGCGCTGTCGCGCCCGGGTGGCCTGATCGTCTGCAACGGCTACAAGGACCGCGAGTACATCCGCCTGGCCCTGATCGGTCGCAAGCTGGGCCTGCAGACCTTCATCGTCATCGAGAAGCCGTCCGAGCTGAAGCTGGTGCTGGAAGAGTCCAAGGCGCTGGACGTGAAGCCGGGCCTGGGCGTGCGCATGCGCCTGGCCTCGCTGGGCGCCGGCAAGTGGCAGAACAGCGGTGGCGACAAGGCCAAGTTCGGTCTGTCACCGCGCCAGCTGCTGGACCTGTGGAAGTCGCTGCGCGATACCGAGTACGCCGACTGCCTGAGCCTGCTGCACTTCCACATGGGCTCGCAGATTTCCAACGTGCGCGACATTGCCAACGGCATGCGCGAAGCTACCCGCTATTTCGTCGAGCTGTCACAGCTGGGCGCGAAGATCACCCACGTGGACGTGGGCGGTGGCCTGGGCGTGGACTACGAAGGCACCCGTTCGCGCAGCTTCTGCTCGATCAACTACGGCCTGAATTCGTATGCCAGCAACATCGTGCAGCCGCTGGCCAGCGCCTGCGAAGAGCACGGCCTGACTCCGCCGCGCATCGTGACCGAGTGCGGCCGCGCGATGACCGCACACCACGCGGTGCTGATCGCCAATGTCTCTGAAGTGGAGCAGGCGCAGGAAGGCCGCGTGCCGGACCAGCACGACGACGAGCCGGCGGCGATCCGCCACCTGCGCGAGATCCACGACGAACTGGACGTGCGCCCGGCGGTGGAGCTGTTCCAGGAAGCGCAGCATTTCCACGCCGAAGGCCTGGCCAGCTACGCGCTGGGCCAGATCGACCTGCCGCAGCGTGCGCGCATCGACGACCTGTTCTATGCCATCGCCCACGGCGTGCGCGCGCGCCTGAGCTACGACGAAAAGAGCCATCGCCCGGCGCTGGACGAATTGAACGAGCGCCTGGTCGACAAGTACTTCGTCAACTTCAGCGTGTTCGAATCGATTCCCGATGCCTGGGCGATCGACCAGGTGTTCCCGATCGTGCCGATCGAACGCCTGAACGAAACGCCGGACCGTCGCGGCATCATCGCCGACATGACCTGCGATTCCGATGGCATGGTCAAGACCTACGTTGAGAACGAGAGTCTGGACAGCTCGCTGCCGCTGCACGCGATCAAGCACGGCGAAAGCTACCGCATCGGTTTCTTCATGGTCGGCGCCTACCAGGAAATCCTGGGCGACATCCACAATCTGTTCGGTGATACCGACGCGGTGGAAGTGCTGGCCGACGCCGATGGTTATGCCATCACCCAGCAGCGCCGTGGCGACACCACCGACGTGATGCTGGACTACGTGGGTTACAGGCTGGACGACCTGCGTGCGGCGTATGCCCAGCGCGTGGCGGCGGCCGATCTTTTGCCGGAACGTGCGCAGGAACTGTCGGAAGCGCTGGAAGCGGGCCTGACCGGCTACACGTACCTGTCCGACGAACCGCTGGTCTGATGATTACGGGAACGCCGGGCATGTCCCGGCGCTACCGGCCCCGATGAGCGCGCGCGCGATCTTCCACCTGTTCCTGCATGCCGCCGTGCCAGCCCTGCTGGCATGGCTGTTCTGGCGCAAGCGTTTCGCCTCGGCGTGGTTGCTGATGCTGCTGGGCTGGGTGATCGACCTGGACCACCTGCTGGCCGATCCGATCTACGCGCCCAACCGCTGCAGCATCGGTTTCCACCCGCTGCATACGGCCCCGGCCATCGCCGTCTACGCGGGGCTGTGCGTGCCGAAGAAAACGCGGTTGTTCGGCATCGGTTTGATCATCCACATCGTGCTGGACGCGATTGACTGCTGGTGGATGCATCACCGTTGATGGGGAACTGAAATGCCCGGCGAAGGCGGTAGAGTCGACTGTTAGTCGACTGCTCTTTGCTGAGGCGCTGGGAAATCCCGCGCTACGCGCGAAAGTCGACTAACAGTCGACTCTACCCGCTTGGCGTTCCAGCGCCAACGAGTCACCCCGCTGGCAACCACACCGTCGCCCGCAAACCTGGCTGCGCATTCTCCAACGCCAACCGCCCGCCGTAGCTGGCGGCGATATCGCCCACGATCGCCAGGCCCAACCCGCTGCTGCCTTCACGCTCATCCAGCCGCACACCACGCTGGGTGACCCGTTCCAGCGCGTCTGCAGCCAGGCCGGGGCCGTCATCGCGCACTTCGATGCGTAGCTGCCCTTCGCTGGTTTCTGCTTCGACAGTGACCTGCCGTTGCGCCCAGCGCCCGGCGTTGTCCAGCAGGTTGCCCAGCATCTCTTCCAGGTCCGCACTGGCACCGGCGAACTGCAACGCCGGATCGATATCCGCCGCCGTGAACGCAATGCCACGTTCGCCATGCACGCGTGCCATCAGCCGGCACATCGCCTGCGCGACGGCCGCCACGTCGGTGCGTTGGCGATGGTCGGCGGCCAGTCCGGCAGCAAGGTAACGGTCGACGCTGGCCTGCATGCGCGCACTCTGCTCGCGCACGGTGGCACGCCAATGCGTACCGTCGCCGTCGGCCTCGGCGGCCAATACGCTCAGCGGAGTCTTCAGCGCATGCGCCAGATCCTGTGCACTGGTGCGTGCCCGCGCGACCATGCGCTGCTGGTGCTCCAGCAGCGCGTTGAGTTCTTCACCCAGCGGTGCGACCTCCGCGCCCAATCCGCGCGTTTCGATGCGCTGCGCATCACCGCGCCGTACGCGTTCCAGCTGCGCACCGAGGCGATGCAGCGGGCGCAGGCCGAAGTGCACCTGGCTGGCCAGCACCGCCAGCCACGCGGCGACCAGCACGCCCAGCGCGATGGCGGTGCGCTTGCGGAATGCAGCAACATCCGCGTCCAGTGCGCTGCGATCGGTGGCGACCACCGCCACGAACGGTTCGCGGGCGCGTGGCAGGCGCACCTGCTGCACGCGTGCGCGCAGCGATTGCTGCAGCGGCCCGGCCAGGTTGCGGGGGGTCGGGCCAGTGGCGGTGGCGGGAAGCGTTTCATCCCACAACGAGCGTGACTGCAGCAGCACGCGGCCGTCGGCACCGGCGATCTGCCAGTAAGCCCCGGAGAACACCCGCTGGAAGCGCGCATCGTTCGGTTCCTGGCGCAGCTGCAACTGGCCGTCGGGGGCAACTTCCATCTGCGCGACCAGGGTCAGCATGTCCTGCTGCAGTTCGTGGTCCAGCCGATCACGCGCGCTGCGCTTGAAAAGTTCCCCCAGCAGTGCACTGGCCAGCAGCGAGATCAGCAGCAGGCCGACGCCACCGGCCAGCAGCAGGCGCCGTCGCAGCGAGGGCTGCCGCGTCACGGCGGCGCCAGCCGCCAGCCCTGGCCGCGTACGGTTTGGATCAGCTCGATGCCGAGCTTGCGGCGTACGCGCCCGAGCAGCACATCCAGCGCGTTGGAGTCGGGATCCAGCCCACCCTCGAACACCTGTTCACCCAGGCGGTCACGGCCGATCACCTGGCCGCTGTGATGGATGAAGCAACTGAGCAGGCGGAACTCCTGCGGACTCAGTGCCAGCGGCTGTCCGTCCAGTTCGAAGCGGCCGGCGTTGACGTCCAGCTGCAGCGGGCCGCAGTGCAGGCGCGGGCTGGCGTGGCCATGGCTGCGGCGGATCAGGGCGCGCAGGCGCAGCACCAGTTCGTCGGCCTGGAACGGTTTGGTCAGGTAGTCGTCGGCACCGGCATCGAAGCCGGCCAGCTTGTCGTGCCAGCGCCCGCGCGCGGTCAGCACCAGCACCGGGAAGCCGCGGCCGTTGCTACGCCAGCGCTCGATCACGCTCAGTCCGTCCAGGCCGGGCAGGCCCAGGTCGACGATGGCCGCCTGCAGATCTTCGATCTGGCCGATCTCTTCGGCCTGGCGGCCATCGGCAACCACATGCACCACGTAGCCGGCCTGCTCCAGCAGGGGCACCAGGCGCTGCGCCAGCGCGGCATCGTCTTCGGCCAACAGGATGCGCATCAGTCGTCCAGCTCCGTCTTCAGCAGCTTTCCGCTGCGCGCATCATAGTCCAGCTCCACCACCACGCCGTCAGCGCGCAGGATCTCCACTTCGTAGACGCCGTCGTCCAGCTCCACTTCCAGCAGTTGCCCCGGGTAGCGCTTGAGTGCATCGCGCACCACGCTTTCCAGCGGCACGTAACGGCCTTGCTGCACGGCACGGCGCGCGACCTGCTGCGCCGGATCCTGCACGGGCGCAGCGGCGGTCGGGGTGTTGGCCAGGGCCAGCAGCAGGGGCAGGGTGGCGAGCATCGCGGGCGCATGAGGGAAGGGGGAACAGGCGTGAGTGTGCAGCGGCTGACTAACAGCGGGCTAACAGCGCCGGCTAAGGGGCTGTTAACCACCCCGTGCATCGTGGCGTTGCCGGGATGGTCCGGCCATGAACACGAACAGGAGAATCCCCATGTTGAAGTCGCTTGCCCTCGCCACCGTCGCCGCCCTGGCCATCGTACCGGCCGCTCAGGCCGCACCGCTGGGCATGGCCCAGGTTGAACAGACCCTGCGCAAGGCCGGTTACACCCAGATCCACGAGATCGAGCGTGATGACAGCCTGTGGGAAGCGGACGTGAGCCGCGCCGATGGCCGCTTCAGCGAGGTCTACGTGGACCCGAAGACCGGCGAGATCTTCGACGAGCACAACGGCCGCGCGCTGCTGACCACCGAGCAGGTGCTGGCACGGGCACAGGCACATGGCCTGCGCGAGATCCATTCGTTGGAACGCGATGGTGCCACCTGGTCGCTGGAAGCGCGCAATGCCCGCAACCAGAAGGTGGAAGTGCGCCTGAGCGGTTACGACGGCCGCATCCTGCACAGCGAGCGCGATGGCTGGCTGGATTGACGTTGGCCCATGTAGAGCCGAGCCCATGCTCGGCTTTGCGGCCAACCGTAGCCGAGCATGGGCTCGGCTCTACAGGAGCTGGCTTACCAGCCGAACGGCGGCGGGTAGTCCCAGTAGCCCGGGCCACGGCCGTAGTAGCCGCCATACGGACCGAAGAAGCCCGGGCCCTTGCCTTCGCTCACGTGGATGTTGACGTTGACCCCGTGGGTCTTGCCCTCATCGGTGGTGTAGTTCTTGCTCAGGTTCAGCGTGGCGGCGTTGTAGTGGCTGTTGCCGCCATTCTTGGAATAGCCGATGCCGGTGGTGAAGCTGCCGGACACCTTGACCTTGTCGTCGGTCACGTCGGCGATCTTCGCGTCGTCGTGCACGCGCGGGCCGCTCTTGTCGCCGTAGTACGTGCCCGGCGGGTCCTGCTGCAGGGCTGGGTCGTTGAGGTAGCGCATCGGCGCCTGCGGCAGCGTCAGGTCCAGGCCGGCCGCCTGCGGCGCGGTGGCGCCTGCGGCGGACTGGGCCAGCACGGTTCCCGGCAGGGCCAGGCACAGCAGCAGGGTCAGGGGGCGGATCATGACAGCGCTCCAGCGGACAGGTGGCCACGCAACACGCGGCGGTACAGGCCGACGCTAGCAGGGGCTGCTTGAATGATGCCTGTCGGTACCGGATTGGGGTAGAGCCAGGCCATGCCTGGCTGCAGGTCACAACCGCCCGAACCCGAACAGCCCCGCCAGTGGATGCGTGCGCCGTTCGATCCGGGCCCGCAGCAGCTGCGCGCCGATCATCGAATAGGTGATGCCGTTGCCACCGTAGGCCATGGCGAAGTGCACCCGCGGTCCCCATTCTTCGTGCGGGCCGAAGAACGGCAGGCCATCAGCGGTCTCGGCGAAGGTGCCGCCCCAGGAGAACGCCGGCACCGGGTCCAGCCGTGGGAACCAGCGCAGCAGCTGCTTCATCAGCTGGTCGGCCTTGCTCTGAACGCGCCGGTCGCGGCGGGCGGGGATGTCGATGGCGTCGTCCAGCCCGCCCACCAGCAGGCGACGGTCGCCGGTGGCGCGCAGGTACAGGTAGGGGCGGGCGCTCTCCCAGACCATCGTGTTGCGCAGCCGGCCGAGCACGTCCGCATCGATGGGATCGGTGATGAAGGCGTAGCTGCTGCGGTTGCGTGCGACCCGTTGCTTGAGCCAGCGCTGGTTGGCATAGCCCATGGCCAGCACCACGTGGCGTGCGCGGATGGTGGCACCGGCTTCGGTACGGGCGGTCACCCCGCGCGCGGTAGCATCGAGGCTGTGCAGTACGGTGCGGTCATGCACATGGCCGCCGCGCCGACGCAGGCGCTGCAGCAGCGCATAGGTCAGCCGATACGGATCAACCCGGGCCGCCTGCCGGGTCAGCAGGGCGCCGCCGGCCCCAACGTCGAAACGTTCCTGCAGTTCCCCGGGGCCAAGCCAGCGGGCATCCAGGCCGATACCGCGACGGGCATCGCCTTCGGCCATCAGGCGCGGCACGTCGCGATGGCGGCTGGCCAGGTACAGGCTGTCCATCCGCTGGAAATCCACGTCCTTCAGGCCCTGCGCCACATCGCCCAGCGCCGGAATGGCCTCGGCACAGGCAAGGTAGGCCCGTGCGGCGGCGTCATGGCCGTAACGCTGTGCCAGTTCCAGCAGATGGGTATCGATCTCGTACTGCAGCAGCGCGGTGCTGGCGGCGGTACTGCCCCAACCGATGTCGCGCTGCTCGATGACCGCCACCTCGTGGCCGTGGGCGGCCAGTTCGTCGGCGATCAGCGCACCGGTGATGCCACCACCCACCACCAGCACGTCGCAGCGCAGGTTCTCTTCCAGCGGTGGGAAGGCGTGGATCAGGCCGTTGCGAACCGCCCACCATGGGTAGCCACTCTTGAGGTCCATGGGCGTGCGCGGCTCAGGCTGTCGGGCGACCGGTATGCGGGGTGTGGATCAGTTCGGACAGATCGAAGCCCTGCAGGCGGGCAGTCGCCAGATAATGGTCCTGCACGGTCGCGTCCAGGCGTGGCTCGCGCGCCAGCAGCCACAGGTACTTGCGGTCCGGGCTGCCGACCAGCGCGACGCTGTAGTCCGGGGCGACCTGGATCACCCAGTAGTCGCCCTTGGCGAATGGCAACCAGCGCAGGCCCTTGGGCAGGAAGCTCACCTCCAGGCGCGCGCTGTCGTTGTCGACGGCACAGGCCTCGCCGGTGGCTTCCTCGACCTCGCCGTCCATGCGGCAGCGGTTGGTGACGCCGACGTTGCCGTTGTCGAGCAGGGTGTAGTGCGCCGACACGTCGGTGCAGCCTTCCGGTTCGTGGCGCATCGGCAGGCGTGCGATCTCGTACCAGGTGCCCAGGTAGCGGGGCAGCTTGAGGTCGGTGACGGTCTTCAGCGGCGGGTGGTCGGTCATCGGCGGTCGTGGCAGGGGTGGGCCTCCACGATGCCGATGGCCTTGCCATGGGCGGGTGAAGCCGGGGCGATGGCCGTGTCCAGAACGTTCCGTCGCTGCTGCGGCGTGCCCGTTGTCAACGGTGCGGCGGTATGCTGCCACCAGCGCCGTGTTTTCCTGATCCAACCGAAGTGGAGGTGCCGATGTACCAGGTGATCCTGTTGAAGAGTGAATCCGCGTTCGCACGCGAACAGTGGCCGCAGGTCGACGACCTGGTGGACTACGAGGGCGTCAGTTACAGCCTGCGTGCCGGCCCGCGCCAGCCACTGCCGACCGACCACGACTGGCACCCGGTGGCGGTGTATGCGCCCGATGAGATCACCGAGGAAGAGTTCCAGGACTGGTACGCGCTGCAGCAGCCGGCCGTGGAAGAGCTGCGGCTGAAGTACTGATTTCGCCGGAGTGGCGTGCGGGCGCGCGGAAACGTGGGCTGGGTGAACTGACCGGGCAAACCGACGGGGTAAACCGACGGGGTAGAGTCGACTGTTAGTCGACTGCTCTTCGCTGGAAGCTGTGCAAAGCCCGCGCTGCGCGCGATAGTCGACTAACAGTCGACTCTACCCCGTCGGTCTACCCAGTCGATTCGCCCGGCCACGATCACCCCGCCGCAATCACCAGGCCGTCATCGCCCAGTCGCGACCACCCAGCGCCATCACCCCGTCGAAGCCCCCATCCACGCGGGTGTAGTCCTCCGCGCCACCATCCGGCCTTTACCGCCTGTGCCGTATAGTCGCGCGCAGGCGCGGTGGTCCGCGCGAAACGGTGTGGCTGGCGTGTCTTCTTTCCTGCAATCGATCCGTGCACGGGGGCCTTGGCTGGTCCTGCTGCTGTGCACTGCCTTCCTGCTGTCGGCACCGGTGCTGGCACAGGATGAGGACCCCACGCCGAAGCAGCAGCTGGCGGATATCGATGCGAAGCTGAAGGAAGTCGACCGCAAGCGTGGTGATGCCGCGGCCATCGAAACATTGGCCATGCTGTCCGAGGACGCTTCGAAGGCCCGGCGTGACGCCGAGGCGCTGGAGAAGTCGCTGCAGCCGCAGCTGGACCGTCTCGACGAACAGCTGGCGCAGCTGGGCACGCCTGCCGAGGGCGCCACCGAGCCGCCCGAACTGGCGGCGCAACGGCGCATCCTCAACAAGCAGCGCGACGGACTGGCCGCATCGGTGGCCCAAGCCAAGACCAGCGCGGTGCGTGCCCAGCAGCTGGCGACCGACATCGACCAGCAACGCGCCGCGCAGCGCACCGAAGAGCTGGGGCAGAAGGTGGCCTCGCCGCTGTCGCCTGCGCTGTGGAGCAAGGTGGCCGAGCGCCTGCCGATCGATATCGCACGCGTTGCGCCGCTGGCCGAGCAGGGGCGTGACACGCTGATCGCTGGCATCGGCGCCAATGGCTGGGGCACGCCGCTGCTGGGCCTGGTGGCCGCGCTGGTGATGATGTTCCCGCTGCGGTTGTGGCTGCGCCGCCTGGGGCGGCAGTTCGCCGCGTCTGACCGCGCGCCTGATGGCCGCCTGCGCCGGTCTGGCCTGGCCATGTGGCTGCTGCTGGTGGGCACGTTGCTGCCCGGCTATGCCGTAGTGGTGCTGATGGCGGCGCTGGACGCCGTTGATGCGATCGCACCGCGCCTGCAGGTGGTGGCCGACGGGTTGGAAACCGCGACCTTCCGCGCCGCGTTCATCGCGGCGCTCAGCGCCTGCCTGCTGGTGCCCAAGCGCCCCTCATGGCGATTGTTGAATCTGGACGACACCGCCGCACTGAAATTGCGCAAGTACGCCTGGGGCGCGGCGGCGCTGGCCTGGCTGAGCGCGGTGCTGGTCGCCCTCGATCAGGCCACGCGCACCAGCGACGTCACCACGGTGGCGCTGGATGGCCTGATTGCACTGACCTACCTCGGCCTGATCATGGCCATGCTGGTGACGCTGGCGCGCCTGCACCGCCGGCAGACCGCCGAGGCCGAAGCCAAGCTGGAAGCGCAGGCGGACGGGCAGGGCCCGAGTACACCGGTGCGCCGCAGCAGCTGGCTGGTGCTGGCGCGCGTGGCGGGCAACATTGCGGTGGTGGCAGCGATCATCGCCACGCTGCTGGGCTATCTGAATTTCGCCAAGTTCGTGAACCAGCAGCTGATCGGCGGCAGCATCGTGGTGCTGGCGGCGACGCTGCTGTTCAAGTTCGTAGATGACCTGAGCACCTGGATGCTCAACGCCGACAGCAAGGTTGGCCAGACCATCCTGCTCAGCACTGGCCTGAGCGTGTCGCGGCTGGAGCAGGCCGGCGTGCTGCTGTCGGCAGCACTGCGCACCATCGTCGTACTGATCGCGCTGCTGGCGCTGGTGGCGCCATTCGGCAACATCGGCGCAGTGGTCGAGCGGTTCTCGTCGCTGTTCACTTCTGGGTTCGATATCGGCGGAACCAAGCTGGAGCCGGTGCGCATCGTGCTGGCCGTGCTGGTGCTGCTGGCCGGCCTGGCGGTCACCCAGCTGGTGCAGCGCTGGCTGACCGACACCTACCTGCCCAAGACCGAACTGGACCTGGGCGCACGCAATTCGGTGAGTACGGTTGCCCGCTATGTGGGCATCATCATCGCGGTGATCTGGGCGCTGAGCGCGATGGGCCTGCAGCTGAGCAAGCTGGCATTGCTGGTCAGCGCGCTGTCGGTGGGTATCGGCTTCGGCCTGCAGGTGATCACCCAGAACTTTGTTTCCGGCCTGATCCTGCTGGCCGAGCGCCCGGTGAAGATCGGCGACTGGGTGAAGCTGGGTGACCAGGAGGGCGACATCCGCCGCATCAGCCTGCGCTCGACCGAGATCCAGGTGGGCGACAAGTCGACGCTGATCGTGCCCAACTCCGAGCTGGTCACCAAGACCGTGCGCAACATGACGATGGGCAACAACCAGGGCCGCATCCAGATCCAGTTCGCGGTACCGCCCAGCACGGATGTCGGCAATCTGCGGCAGGCGCTGCTGGATGCGTACACCGCGCACACCAACGTGCTGAAGCAGCCGGCGCCGACGGTCTACATCGACAGCATTGCCGGTGGCCAGATCACCATCAACAGCTTCGCGTACGTGGCCAGCCCGCGGCAGGTCTACGCCACCCGCAGCGATCTGTACTTCAGCCTGCTGCAGATCCTGGCGGAGCGGAACATCCCGCTGTCGACCCCGACCGATATCCACATCACCCGCGATCCGCAGGAGTAGGGGGTGTTCTACAGGGCTGCGCCCTGCACCCGCCGAAGCAACGTCAACCGCAAGAGCAACAGCAAAAGCTGGCATTCCGAGGATTGGCGGGGTGGGTCCGGTTGCGGGAGACGCCGTAAACCCATCCTTGGGGGCTTGGCCGCGGCATCCATGCCGCGGACACTCCCGCAACCGGACCCACCCCGCCTTCGACAGTTTTCCGCGATCTGTCGGAAATACTATTGGGGTCAGATCCGTTTTCCTCCGGAAAACGGATCTGACCCCATTTTGATTTTCGATATCTGACAGATTGTGTCGACCAAGGTCGACACCCACCAACAGCACACGAAATCTGTCAGAGGTGGGGCGGTGTCGGAGTGCGGGGTGTCAGCCGCATGGATGCGGCTGCCAAGCCTACAGGGACGTACTTGCGGCGTCCCCGCACTCCGGCACCGCCCCGCCCAACCACGGAATGCACGCTGTTGCCGTTGCTGTTGCTCTTGTTTCGGCTGTTGCTTCGGCGGGTGGCAGGGCGCAGCCCTGCAAAGAACCCTATCCCCGTGGTCGGCTGCGCGAGGGCACCAGTGCGAACGTATCCACCGCCAACTTCTCGGCATGGTTCAACCACGCGCGGATCTCCAGATCGTCCACTTCGTGGTCCAGCCCGAACGATACGTTGATCTTGCCATTGGCATCGGGCTGCACCCACTGCTGGGCCAGCACCACCTTGCGCTGCGACGACACCGCCTCGATCCAGAAACCGCGATCCGGGCGCGTGCTCGCCACCAGCTGCAGCATGTACTGGCCGGCGCGGGTGCGGCGGCCCTTCTGCGTGATCATGTGCGCCTGGCGCACGCTCGGGCGCGGGCCCTGGAAGGCGTCCAGCGGTGCATCCACGGCAATGCCGCCACGCAGGTCGTTGTCACGGTAGAGCTTGATGCCGTTGTCGCGGTTGACCAGCAGGGCGCACCAGTCGCCATCGGCCGAGCCGTCCTCGAACGCGGTACAGCGATCGACATAGGCCAGGGTATTGTCCGGGTCGGCATCATCGAACTGGCGTGAGGTGTTTTCCAGATATACCGACTTCAAACCCCAGTCCTTGTCGTACTCCAGCAGAACCGGTGGCTGCACATGCTGCAGGCCGACCACCACCTGGTCGTCGCCGTCGATCTTCAGTTCACGGGTCGGTTCACCCAGCCACAGCGAACGGGCGAACGCCAGATACTGCGGGTAGTCGCGGCCACCGTCGCGGCGCGCGGCGACGCTGGCGCTCGGCGCGCGCTTGTCATCCAGCAGCGAGCGGCCAAAGCCCATGGTCTGCAGGTTCGGGTCGAGCAGGCTGAGCAGGGTGGCGCCGGAGTCCAGCGTTGAACCGTCTTCCACCGCCAGCTGGCGAGGCGTCACGCCGTCGCCGAGGAACAGCAGCAGGTTTTCGCGCTGCTGCTTGGCCAGCACATGGCTGAGATCGTTGGGCATCGCCAGATGATCGGAAGCGATCACGATCAACGTGTCCTTGCCATACGGGCTGGCCTGGATGCGCTCGACCAGCTGCGAGATCAGGCGGTCGGTGCACTTGAGTGCATTGAGCAGGCCGATGTTGCCGTACTGGCTCTGGTAGCGCTCGCCCTTGCACGACACCGGCAGGTGCCCGGCCGGGTGATGGGTATCCATGGTCAGCGTGGTCAGCATGAACGGCGAGCCGGCACGCGAGAGCTGCTCGAAGCGCTGGTAGGCGGTGTCCAGCAGCACGTCATCGTGCACGCCCCAGGCCGAGTAATGGATGCGGCCGATCTTCTTCTGCTGCTTGAACCAGGCCAGGTCATGCACTTCATCGAAACCGTGGCTGGCCAGGAACTGGCCCTTGCCGGCGAACTGGCCGTTGGCACCGCCAAGATAGTGGTTGGTGTAGCCCTGCTGCTTCAGGTAGTCGCCGAGGCACACCGCCTTGGGCAGGAAGCTGCCCATGCGGTCCATGCTGTTCTCGTCGCCCTGCGAGGTGGTCAGCGGTACGCCGCACATCGACGACACCAGGCCGGCGATGGTCCAGCCGCTGCCTTCGGCCGAGGCTAGGCCACGCACGTCCAGCGACTCGGACGCCAGGCGGTTGAGGTTGGGCATCAGGCCGGGGAACACGGCCTCGTCCAGGTAGGTACGTTCCAGGCTTTCGCCATAGATCCAGACGATGTTGCGCGGACGCTGCAGTGGCTGCGTCGGCACCTGGTACTCAGGTGCGATGCGGGCGAAATCGACCGGGCGCAGCTGCTGATACAGGCGCTGGCCGTCGCGGGCCAACGGGCTGAACATGATCGTGCCCACCCACACTGCGATGAAGCCGGCAAACCAGGCGCCTCCATGGCCGGGCCGGCGCCAGCGCTTCACCCGCGTGGCGAACAGCGGCAGCAGCGAGACCAGCGCCAGCACGATGAAGCCGGCGATATAGCCCTTGAAATCGGAGACACCGGCGCCTTCCATGTCGGCGCCCAGGTGGTACAGGGTGGCGGCGTTGAGCCCATCACCGGACAGCTTGTCGATCAGCCACCATGCGCTGAGCGCAAGCAGCAGCAGCGAGAACGCACTGGCCTTCCACCACACCCACTTGTCGGACGCGAGGAACAACCAGCACAGCAGCAACAACGACAGCAGCAGTATCCAGAGCATAGGCAGCTTCGGCAGTGACGGGGTGGTGGTGATGGACGTCGTACCGACGCGTGTCCATCCGACCGGCGCTGCCGCAAGCACATGCATGTGACAGGCCGATGACCCGATAGTGCATGCACGAACCTGACTGAAATGTTTGTTGCAATGACGCGCGCGGGATCGCGCTCAGAAGGTAAAACGAGCGTGAAAGACGCCGTTGGATTGCATTAAAAACCGCATGAATACGGGTGTTTTCTGTGATGCGCTAGCGATGCCCGCGCTCTTCGCGTGCCCGCGCGCGACGATCGAACAGCAGTGCACTGGTCACGATGCCAAGGCCGAGCACCACGCCGATGAACAACAGAATCAGCGCAATGAGCGGGTAGCCTAACAGGTGCCAGCCGGTGTCGATTTTCATCATCATCGCCGCGGCCATGATCAGCGCCGCGCTGATGATGCCGGCCGCCACGCGGTTGGCGATCTTCTGCAGGTTCTCCATCAGCCGCGATTCCTCCAGCCCGGTCACCTTCATCTGCAGGCGGTTTTCGGCCAGCAGCGCCATGATGTCCGAGAGCTTGCGCGGTCCATCGCGCAGCAGCTGCTGCAGCTCCATCGCCTCGCTGGCGATGTTGGCTGCGGACAGTGATTTCTTCAGTCGCGCGCGCATCACGTGCTGCAGCTGACGCTCGACGATGCGTCGTGTTTCCAGCTCGGGTGCCAGCAAGCGGCACACGGTTTCCAGGTTGAGCAATGCCTTGCCCAGCAGGCTCAGTTCCGGCGGTGTGCGCAGCCCGCAGGCGGTGGCGATGCGCACCATGTCCAGCACGACGCGGCCTTCGGAGAACGTGCCGCTGGCGGCGTAACGCGCGATCAACTGGCCGGTCTCACGCAGGTAACGTTCCTCGTCGAACGCCTCCAGACGCGTGCTGATGCTGATCAGGTCGTCAGCCACTTCCTCGCCACGGCCATCGACGGCGGCGAACAGGATCTTCAACAGGCGCTCGCGCAGGCGCGGCGGCATGTGCGCGACCATGCCCAGATCGAAGATCGCCAGCCGGCCATCGGGCATCACCCGCAGGTTGCCCGGATGCGGGTCGGCATGAATCTCGCCATGCACGAAGATCTGGTCCAGGTAGCCGCGGATCAGCGCCGCCGCCAGTGGATCCATCGACTGTTCGGTGCGGCGCACATCGGGAATCGCATCCACGCGCACGCCGGTGGCCAGTTCCATGGTCAGCACGCGCTGGCTGCTGTAATCCCACAGCGGCTGCGGGATCCACAGGCGGCGGAACGGCTTTAGGTGGCGGCCGAAGCGGGCCAGGTTCTCGGCCTCGGCGTGGTAGTCCAGCTCCTGCATCAGGGTCTTGGCGAACTCGTTGAGCCAGTCGCGCAGGCGCACGCGGCGGCCGACCTGGGTCAGGTGGTCGGCGGCCAACGCGAAGCTGCGCAACGCCTCCAGGTCCGAGCGCAGCTGTGCAGCGACTTCAGGCTTCTGCACCTTCACCGCCACCTGGCGTCCATCGTGCAGCACCGCGCGATGCACCTGCGCGATCGAGGCGCAGCCAAGGGGTTCAGGGTCGAACGAGGCAAACAGCTTGTTCACCGGTGCGCCCAGCTCCTGCTCGACGATCGCGTGGATGCGTTCGACCGGGATCTCGGCCACTTTCTCCTGCATGCGTTCCAGTGCGGTGGCGAACTCCACCGGCACCATGTCCGGGCGCGTGGACAACATCTGGCCCAGCTTGACGAAGGTGGGCCCCAGCGCTTCCAGATCGCTGACGAACTGTTCCGGGTTGCCGTCTGCGGGAACGTCGGCCGGATTGCCTGCGGCATCCAGGTTCATGCCCGAGAACACGCCTGAATGGCGATAGCGCATCAGCAGGCGCAGGATCTGGCTGCGCCGGTTCATGCCTTTGACCAGCGGAGGATTGCCATAGGCGGTGGGCGGGTTGCTCAAGCGGAACTCCTTTCAGACGACGGCCGGTAGCGCCGGGCCATGCCCGGCGAAACGGGATCACGCTCCAGTCTGGCCGGGCCGGGGTCGTCACGTGGTGAACCCGATCTCTTCCGCAGTCAACGCCGAATCGGTCAGAATCCGCCCATTCCCTTTCTTGGACGCCCCATGGCCGGTGCCAGCCTGTTCGCCCTGCTCGACGATATCGCCACCCTCCTCGACGATGTCTCGGTCCTGACCAAGGTCGCGGCGAAGAAGACCGCTGGTGTACTCGGCGACGATCTGGCGCTGAACGCGCAGCAGGTCACCGGGGTCAACGCCAACCGCGAACTGCCGGTGGTGTGGGCGGTGGCCAAGGGCTCGCTGGTCAACAAGGTGATCCTGGTGCCGGCGGCTCTGGCGATCAGCGCGCTGGAGGCCTGGCTGCACAGCCGCGGCTGGAACGTGCCGCTGATCGTGCCACTGATGATGATCGGTGGCGCGTTCCTGTGCTTTGAGGGCGTTGAGAAGCTGGCACATCGCTTCCTGCATTCGTCCGACGACGATGCCGAGCGCCAGGCCGAGCGGCGCAAGGCGCTGGCCGATACCCAGGTGGACATGGTCGCGTGGGAGAAGGACAAGGTGAAGGGCGCGATCCGCACCGACTTCATCCTCTCGGCCGAGATCATCGTGCTGACCCTGGGCGTGGTCGCCACCGCGCCGTTCACCAACCAGGTGGTCACGCTGGCCGTGGTTGCACTGGCGATGACGGTCTTCGTCTATGGGCTGGTCGCGGGCATCGTGAAGCTTGATGACGTCGGCCTGTATCTCTCGCGCAAGGGCGGGGCTGTGGCCGCCTTTGGTCGCGGCCTGGTGGCCTCGGCACCGTGGCTGATGAAGTTCCTGTCAGTGGCCGGCACCATCGCCATGTTCCTTGTGGGCGGCGGCATCCTCGTGCACAACGTGCCGGCACTGCACCACACGGTGCAGGCATTGGGCGGCGAAGGGCAGTGGGGCTGGCTGATCAGTGCTGCGGCCAACATGGTGGTCGGCATCATCGCCGGCGCCATCGTGCTGGCGGCGGTGACCGGGTTCCAGAAGCTGCGCGGTAAGTAATATGTAGAGCCGAGCCCACGCTCGGCTGCTCTACGGCGCTGCGCGCCGCCGCCCGAGCATGGGCTCGGGCGCTACAGAGTCCGCACGCTGGATCATCAACCCGCCTGCACCCGGTTCTTGCCCTGCCGCTTGGCGGCATACAGCGCGTCATCAGCGCGGCGCAGCAGGGTCTCGGTATCGTCGCCGGGCTGCCATTGCGCCAGCCCAGCGCTGAAATGCACCGGCACGCGCTGGTCCTGCACGGTCAGCACGCGATGTGCCAGCGAACGCTGCAGGCGCTGCACGGTGGCCATGCTGTCGGCGCCCTGGGTTTCCGGCAGCACCAGTACGAATTCGTCGCCGCCCAGCCGAGCGATGCCGTCGGTGGCGCGCAGCAGCAGCTTGCACACGGACACCAGGTGCTGCAGCAGCGCATCGCCACCCGCGTGCCCGTGCGCGTCGTTGGTCTGGTGGAAATCATCCAGGTCGATCACCGCCACGCCCAGTGGTGAGTTGTTGCGCGCGGCGCGCGCCAGCTCGCGCTGCAGCAGTTCGTCCAGGCCGCGACGGTTCAGTGCCTGGGTCAACGGATCGATGCGTGCCAGGTCACCGGCGGCACGCAGCTCCTGCTCAAGCTCGGCAATGCGTTGCTCTGCACGTTCCACTTCCTGCCGCGCATTGGCCAGGTGATCTCGGGCCTGTGCAGCCTGCTGCTGCACCTTGCCGGTGTCGCGCATCACCTCCTGCAGCAGCTGGTTGAGGTCGGCGATGCTGCGCGCCTCGCGCAGCTGCAGCGCGTAACTGCCGATGCGGTCGTGGTACTCACCGGTGCTGGTGGCCATGCCATCCATGCGCTCGATGAACTCGCCCATCAGCCCGCGCATGGCCGCCTTTGAATCATCGATGCCCTGGCGCAGCAGGCCCTGCTTGTAGATCACTTCGCGCAGCTCGGCGCGGGTTCGCTCGACGGCCTCGGCCTCCAACGGCCCGTCCAGCAGCTGGCGTACTGCGGCGATCTGGCCCTGCAGCCAGCTGCGGTCGTCCAGCAGCTCGCTCACGTTCTCCAGCAGCAGCGCGAACAGCTCCAGCAGCAGCGCCTGCTGCTCCTGCCAGCTCTCGGCGCGCACGCCAACCTGGTGGCCGAGCTCGCGCACGCCCTGTTCGATCGGTTCCAGTGCCGTGCCCGGCTGCCACTGGCGCAGGCGCATGGCCAGCGCCTGTGCCTGCTCACGCAGGTCCGGGTCGTGCTGCAGCAGGGCTACCACCGCCCCACCCAGCAGCAGCCGCAGCTGCTCGGACAGGCGCAGGCTTTCCGGCTGCCCGTGCGGGGAATGCTGCTCGATGGTGCAGATGTACTTGTCGATCAGCTGCCGCATCGCGCGGCCGTAGCGTGGCCAGTCGGCGCTGGCCTGCGCCGACTGCAGGCGGTCGCCCATGTCGCCCAGCTCGCCGGGCAGGGTGGCCATGCCGTTGGCGAACGCCGCCAGCAGCGGTTCCGGCGCGTCGGCGCCTGCGAACAGTTGCTGCAGGGCCACGCCACCGCCGCCCTGCAGCACCACGCGGTCACCCAGCCCATCGTCCACCACCGCACGCACGCGTGCCGGCGGCCCAAGGGCAGTACCGGGGGCAGGGCGGTGGTCGGGCTGGTCCGTCATGGAGCAAATCCTGGGGCTGGCAGGGGCAGGTTCCAGCATATCGGCGCGGCTGCCGATGGCTTGAACGGCTACGATGGGCGACAGGATGCCGCAGTGGAGGTGGTGATGCGCGTGATGTTGCTGGGGGCGACCGGCCTGGTCGGCGGGCTGACCTTTCCCAGGCTGCTGGACGACCCACGCTGCAGCGCCGTGGTGGCACCCACCCGCCGCCCGCTGGCGTTGACCCACGGGAAGCTGGAGAACCCGGTGCTGGCCTTCGACGCGCTGCCGGCTGCACCGGGGTGGGCGCGCGTGGACGCGGTCATCTGCGCGCTGGGCAGCACCATTGCCCAGGCCGGCAGCCGCGAGGCCTTCCATCGCATCGACCATGACTACCCACTGGCGTTCGCCCGCCTGGCGCAGGCGCAGGGTGCGCAGGCCTATGTGCTGAATTCCGCAGCCGGTGCCGATCCGCAGTCGTCGATCTTCTACAGCCGGGTGAAGGGCGAGCTGGAGCGTGACCTGCGCGCGCTGGGCTTCAATTCGTTGACCCTGGTCCGCCCAGGGCTGATCGGGGGCGAGCGCAACGAGGTGCGCCGTGGTGAGCGTTTCGCGCTGACGGTGCTGGGCGCGCTGGGGCCGGTGTTGCCGCGGGCGTGGCGGATCAATCCGGCTACCAAAATCGCCAAGGTGCTGGTCGAGGCCGCGTTGGCCCCGCAGCCGGGCGAGCACGTGGTGGCATCGAGCGCGCTGGTCGGCTGATGTCACGTGCGCTGCGCCTGACCCAGTTGCTGCAGCTGCTGCGCCGTCATCGACGTCCGGTGGCCGGGCAGGCCCTCGCCGACGCGCTGGGGATCAGCCTGCGCACGCTGTACCGCGATATCGAGACCCTGCGCGAGCAGGGCGCTGACCTGCGTGGCGAGGCCGGCGTCGGCTACCTGCTGGCGCCGAGCGATACCTTGCCTCCCATGACCCTGCCACCGGCCGAGATCGACGCGCTGGTGCTGGGCCTGCGCTGGGTCGCCGCGCGCACCGAGCCTGCGCTGGCCGAGGCTGCCCGTGACGCCCTGGCGCGTATCGCCCATGTGTTGCCTGCGGCGCGCCGCGAAGCGTTGCGTGACAGTGGTCTGCGCGTGGGCCCGTCGCGCGCCGCGGCCAAGGTTTCCGCGGCTCGTCTGCAGGCCGTGCGAGAGGCTGTCGGTTCGCAGCAGCGCCTGAAGTTCGGCTACGAGGACGCGCAGGGCCAGCGTACCGAGCGCACCGTCTGGCCGTTCGCGCTGGGTTACTTCGATGAAGTGCCGATGCTGGCGGCATGGTGCGAAGGTCGCGAGGACTTCCGGCATTTCAGGCTCGACCGCATCCGTCAGGTGCGCGTGCTGGAGGATCACTACCTGGTGCCACGCGCCACCCTGCTGCGACGCTGGCAGAAAGCGCAGGGCATCGCACCGGACTGGCTGGATCGCTCATAACCACAGCAACAGCGGGAAGCGGGGAGCGGGCGGCGGGATAGAGTCGACTGTTAGTCGACTATCGCGCGCAGCGCGGGGTTTCAAGCACGCTGAAGGAAGAGCAGTCGACTGACAGTCGACTCTACCGACAGACGAATCCACCGACAGTCGAATCTGCTGACAGAATCTGTCAGCAGGCCCATACCACCATGATCGCTCCCAACAACGGAGCTTCCCCATGTTCAAGCCCAGCACCCTGCTGCAGTACGTGCGCGACGTCGCCGCCAGCGCCACTTTCTACAGCGGCATTCTCGGCAAACCGCCGGTCGAGCAGTCGCCCGGCTTTGCCCTGTTCCTGCTCGGCGATGGCGCTGCCCTGGGCCTGTGGCAGCGCGACGACGTGCAACCGCCGGTGTCCACGCAGGCCGGTGCCGCCGAACTGGCGATGGTCGTCGCCAACCCCGACGCCGTGCAGCAGATGCACGATGCGTGGCACGCACTCGGCGTGCAGATCCTGCAGGCGCCGGTGACGCTGGAGTTCGGCCATACTTTCGTCGGAGCAGATCCTGACGGGCACCGCCTGCGTGTCTACAGCCGCGCCGAGGGCATGATCGCTCGCGATTGATCGCAGGCATTTGGTAGATCCACGCCATGCATGGATGCCGGCACAAAAAAACGCCGGGCAGTGCCCGGCGTTTCTCCAACTCATGTGCCAACCAAGGTTGGCACCCACCGATCAGCTGGATCAGCTGGCCAGCGCCAGGTCGTCCATCATCGCGCGCAGGAAGCGTGCGGCTTCACCACCCGTGGCTGCACGGTGGTCGAAGGTGACCGACAGCGGGATGACCTTGTGCGCTTCCACGCCGCCCATCACCGGAGTCATCTGGTGGCGGGCACGGCCGGCACCGACGATGGCCACGCACGGCGGTACCACGACAGGGGTCGCGTAGCGGCCGGCGAACATGCCGAAGTTGGACAGCGAGATGGTGTAGCCGCTCAGTTCCGAGGCGGCGATCGAACGCGATTCGACCTGCTCGCGCAGGCGATTGACGCCTTCACGGATGCCGCGTGCGTCGAGCATGTCGGCATTGCGCAGGGCCGGCACGAACAGGCCGTCGTCGGTGTCCACGGCGATGCCGATGTCGACCTGGGCGTGCAGGGTGCGGGTCAGCGCTTCGCCATCGAACCAGGCGTTCATCGCCGGCACCTTCTGCGCGGCCACCACGATCGAACGCACCAGGCGCGCGGTGACGTCGTTGCCCGGCAGCCAGGCGTGGATGTCGGCGTCGTCGTTCAGCGTGGTCGGCACGACCTTGCTGTGCGCGTCGGCCATCACGCGGGCCATGTTGCGGCGCACGCCCTTCAGCGGTTCCGGCTGGCCCTTGGCGACCACGCCTGGCGGCTGGGTGCGCATCGGCTTGCCAGCGGCAGACAGCGGGGTGCGGGCTTCGCTCTGCACCGGGGCAGACACCTGCGCCGGGGCCGGTGCGGCATACGCGGCGGCGGCGACCGGTGCCGGGGCGGCGCCGAGCTTGGCGGTGCCATTGGCGGCGGCCTGCTTGACGTCGGCCATGGTCACCGCGCCATCGGTGCCGGTGGCTGGCACGCGGCTCAGGTCCACGCCCAGCTTGCGCGCCATCGCACGCACCGCCGGCACGGCCTTGACGCCACCGACGGCCAGCGCCTGTTCGGCGTGCACGGCATTGGAGCTCTGCATCGCACCGACCACGGTACCGGCGTCATCACGCTCGGCTGCGGCGGGCTTGGCTTCTTCTGCGGCCACCGGTGCGGCGGCAGCGGGAAGCGGCGGCGGCGTCGGTGCAGCGGCCGGCCCCGCCGGTGCGGCGTGACCATGGCTGTGGCCGGTGTCCTGGCCATCGGCGCGCTGCGGCAGGTTCGGGTCCAGTTCGAAGCTGGCCAGCACCGAGCCGGTCGGGATGATGTCGCCGGCACCGCCGGACAGCTTCAGCACCTTGCCGGAGAACGGCGAAGGCACTTCCACCACGGCCTTGGCGGTCTCCATCGAGACCAGCGGCTCGTCCAGCTTGATCACATCGCCTTCCTTGACGAACCACTCGACGATGGTCGCGTCCGGCAGGCCTTCGCCCAGGTCGGGCAGGTTGAAGTTCTTGGTCTGGCTCATTTGCAGTTCTCTTCCAGCAGTTCCAGTTCGCGGGCCGGCAGCCAGCCCGTCGCGCCATTGGCGCGCTCGGACCACCACCACCCACCGTGTTCGTGATGAAGCTTCACCATCTCGCCGCTTTCCACATCCAGCTCGCGGGCGTCGTAGTCGCACAGTGCTTCGGCGCGACCCTCGTCCAGCAGCTGCAACCAGGCGATGGGCGCCCATCCAGCGCGCCCATCGTTGGTGCGTACCCAGGCAAACGCCGGCCATTCCTCGTCACGGACACCTACTTCGACGATCTGGCCGGCGTGGAACCGGAGCGGGTTGGGATACTGGCTGCGGTAAGCCCCCAGAAGGCGGGCCCGCATGTCAGCCGGCCGCCACCGCGCGCTTGGCTGCCGCCACGATCCGCTCAACGCTCGGCAGGTACTTCATTTCCAGGCGGAACAGCGGAATGTGGGTGTCGTAGCCAGTAACGCGCTCGACCGGGGCCAGCAGGTCGTAGATCGATTCCTCGGCCAGGCGCGCGGCGATCTCGGCGCCGAAGCCCGCGGTCTTCGGGGCCTCCTGCACGATCACGCAGCGGCCGGTCTTGGCCACCGATTCGGCGATGGTGGCGAAGTCCAGCGGACGCAGCGTGGCCACGTCGATGACTTCGGCACTGATGCCTTCGCCGGCCAGCTTGTCAGCCGCTTCCAGCGCTTCCTTCACCTGCGCGCCCCAGGTCACCAGGGTCACGTCGGTACCGTCGCGCAGCACGAAGCAGACGTCCAGCGGCAAGGCCTCGCCGTCGTTGACGACCACCTCCTTGTACTGGCGGTAGATGCGCTTGGGCTCCATGTAGATCACCGGATCCGGCTCGCGGATCGCGGCCAGCAGCAGGCCGTACGCACGCTGCGGCGAGGACGGCAGCACCACGCGCAGGCCCGGCACGTTGGTGAAGATCGCCTCGTTGGCTTCGCTGTGGTGTTCCGGCGCGCGGATGCCGCCGCCCCACGGCACGCGCAGCACCATCGGGCAGTGCAGGCGGCCACGGGTGCGGTAACGCAGGCGTGCGGCGTGGCAGACGATATGGTCGACCATCGGGTACATGAAGCCATCGAACTGGGCTTCGGCCACCGGCTTCATGCCCTGCGCGGCCAGGCCAATGGTCAGGCCGGCGATGGTGGTTTCATCCAGCGGGGTATCGAGGATGCGCTCGGAGCCGAAGCGCTGCTGCAGGCCGGCGGTGGCGCGGAACACGCCGCCGTTGACGCCCACGTCCTCGCCCAGCACCAGCACCGACGGGTCGTGCTCCAGCTCCCAGGCCAGCGCCTGGGTGATGGCTTCGATGAGGGTGATCGGCGTGGTGGTCATGCTCTCTTCTCCGCGCGCGACAGCAGCGCTGTCGGCGGCGTTGGTGTGCGCGCCGGGCGCGCCGTTCTTGATCTCATCCATGGCGCTTCTCCAGGGCGATCGCCTGGGCACGCTGGGCCAGCAGGTCCGGCGGCGGATCGGCATACAGGAAGTCGAACATCGCCTCGACCGGCTGCACCGGGGTGTTGAGGTACAGGTTCACTTCCTCGTCCACGCGCGTGCCGCACTCGGCGATCCAGGCGGTTTCTTCTTCTTCGCTCCACACGCCGGCGGCGGTCAGGTACTTGCGCAGGCGCAGCATCGGCTCGCGCTGCCAGGCATCCTTCACTTCGGCGTCGTCGCGGTAGCGACGCGCGTCATCGGCGGTGGTGTGGTCGGACAGGCGGTAGGTCATCAGTTCCAGCACGGTGCCCCCGTCGCCGGCCAGCGCACGTTCGCGCGCCTGCTCCATGGCGGCCAGCACCGCGATCAGGTCGTTGCCGTCCACCTGCAGGCAATGCAGGCCGCCGGCCAGCCCCTTCTGCGCCAGCGTCTCGGCACCGGTCTGGGCCGAACGCGGAACCGAGATGGCCCAGCCGTTGTTGACGATGCACAGGATCAGCGGCAGCTTGTAGGCGCCGGCCGAATTCAGTGCTGCGTAGAAGTCGGTCTTGGAGCTGCCGCCGTCGCCGCACACCGCCACGGCGATCTGCGGTTCCTTGTTGAGCTTGAACTTCAGCGCGGCGCCTGCGGCATGCAGGCACTGGGTGGAGATCGGCACGCAGAACGGGAAGTCCTTGGCCGCATTGCCGCCGTAGTCGTTGCCGCGCTCGTCGCCGCCCCAGTACATCAGCACGTCGTGCGGTCGCACGCCACGCATGAACATCGCGCCGTACTCGCGGTAGGACGGTGCGAACACATCGTCCTTCTGCATCGCAGCGCCGATGCCCACGTGTGCGGCTTCATGGCCCAGGCAGGCGGCATAGGTGCCGAGCTTGCCGGTGCGCTGCAGCGCGATGGATTTGCTGTCGAACGTGCGTACGTACAGCATCTGCTTGAACAGCGGTACCAGGACCTTGGGGTCGCGCAGCGACGCGGGCAGGTCATCGCGGACGAGCTTGCCGTCCGTGTCCAGGTACTGCAGGTATTCGATCTTGAATTCAGCGGCAACCGTCATTGCGTACTGCACCTTCGACAGAGAAGTTACAAATGATATGAATCGCCATGTTAAGGAACGCGTACGGAATAGCCTTCCTGCGCCGCAACACGGCGATTCCCCTTTTTACCCCTGCCGGCGGGTGGGGGGCCAATAACAACAACGTATTCAGTCGTTGCTGCAAAGCATCAGAATACGCCTCTGGCTGACCGCCAGTACAACGGCATGTGGGGTTCCACGCGCAGGCCCGGCATCGGCCGATGCTCCACGGCCAACCGGACGCCCCGGTATGGACGTGGCGGCTGCCAGCATGGCGGCAACGCGCTACCCTTGCCGCCCCCGATCTGGCCGCACCCATGTCCGTCGACAACAACCAACGCGATCTCGAAGCCGGCATCCACACCGACCTGCAGGGGCGCCTGACGTACGGCGGCTACCTGCGGCTGGACCAGCTGCTCAGCGCGCAGCTGCCGCTGTCCAACCCGCCGCACCACGACGAGATGCTCTTCATCATCCAGCACCAGACCTCGGAGCTGTGGCTGAAGCTGCTGGGCCACGAGCTGCGTGCCGCAATCGGCTTCCTGCAGCGCGATGAAGTCTGGCAGTGCCGCAAGGTGCTGGCGCGCAGCAAGCAGGTGCTGCGCCAGCTCACCGAGCAATGGTCGGTGCTGGAAACGCTGACCCCGTCCGAGTACATGGGCTTCCGCGACGTGCTGGGCCCTTCGTCGGGTTTCCAGTCGCTGCAGTACCGCTACATCGAGTTCCTGCTGGGCAACAAGAACGCGCAGATGCTGCAGGTGTTCGAGCACGACGCCGCGGGCCAGGCGCAGCTGCGCACCGTGCTGGAAGCGCCCAGCCTGTACGAGGAGTTCCTGAAGTACCTGGCCCGCTTCGGCCACGCCGTACCGGCTGTGTATGAAAACCACGACTGGACCCAGCCGCACGTGGCCGACGACGCACTGCAGCCGGTCTTCGAGCGCATCTACCAGGACACCGACCGCTACTGGCGCGAGTATTCGCTGTGCGAGGACCTGGTGGACCTGGAGACCGCCTTCCAGCTCTGGCGCTTCCGCCACATGCGCACGGTGATGCGGGTGATCGGCTTCAAGCGCGGCACCGGCGGCTCGTCCGGGGTGGGCTTCCTGGCCAAGGCGCTGGAACTGACCTTCTTCCCTGAGCTGTTCCAGGTGCGCACCAGCCTGCAGGCCGGGCCCCCGTCAGCGCAGGGCTGATCCGTATTCAGCTTGGACCGCGGCCATTGGCTGGATCGTTTCAGATGCAAGTTCAGCGAGCAGGCCGGCACCTGCCTCAAACGGCGTGTATTTGACGTGAACGCCAGAAGTCGGTGATCCTCGCGCGTTGCTCCAACTGCACAGCGGACGTGCTCGTCATCCACCGAACCAGGAAACCCGCATGAGCGTAAACGCCACTGCGAACACCCCAGAGCCGGCCCTGCCGGACTTCAAGACCACGCTGGGCCATCCGCGCCCACTGTGGATGCTGTTCATGACCGAGTTCTGGGAGCGCTTTGCGTTCTACGGCATCCGCTGGGCCTTGGTGCTGTACATCGTCGCCCAGTTCTACAACGGCAACGCCGCCGGTGAAGGCGACGCCAGCCGCATCTACGGTGCCTACCTGGCGCTGGTGTACGCCGCGGCGATCTTCGGTGGCTACGTGGCCGACCGGGTGCTGGGCTACCAGCGTTCGATCCTGACCGGCGCGGTCATCATGGCCGCCGGCCTGTTCATGATCTCGCTGCCGCAGGAGCACATCTTCAAGCTCGGCCTGGCCACGATCATCGTCGGCAACGGCATGTTCAAGCCGAACATCTCGACCATGGTCGGCAAGCTGTACGGCCTGAAGGACGAGCGCCGCGATTCGGGCTTCACCATCTTCTACATGGGCATCAACATCGGCGCGATGATCGCCCCGGTGCTGACCGAGTACCTGGCCCGCAAGGTCTTCGGTACCTCGGAAATGCCGTCGTACAAGGTCGTGTTCATCGCCTCGGGCGTGGGCATGCTGATCTCGCTGGTGTGGTTCTACATCGGCCGTGCCGGCCTGAAGGGCATCGGTGCACCGCCGGCCGGCGCTGAAGGTTTCGGCCGTATCATCATGGTGCTGATCGGTGCCGTGGTCGCCATTCCGATCGCCTACTTCCTGCTGGCCACCGGCGCTACCGCGCTGGCCTGGATCCTGGGCGCGATGTTCACCGCGCTGGCCGTGGTGCTGCTCGTGGAGGGCATCCGCGAGGGCAAGGTGCAGCGCGACCGCGTGATCGCCATGCTGATCATCTTCGCCTTCAACGTGATGTTCTGGATGTTCTTCGAACAAGCCGGCAGCTCCTTCACCTTCCTGGCCGAGAACATCGTCAACCGCCAGTTCGGTGACTGGACCTTCCCGACCGCGTGGTTCCAGTCGGTCAACTCGGTGGCCATCATCACCCTGGCGCCGATCATCGCCTGGATCTGGGTGGCCATGGGCCGCGCCAATCCGTCCATCCCGCGCAAGTTCGGCCTGGGCCTGCTGTTCAACGGCGCCGCCTTCGCGCTGCTGATGTTCGCCCTGTCGCAGATGGTCGTGGACGGCAAGATCCCGTTCTGGACCCTGTTCATGGTCTACGTCATCCAGTCGGTCGGTGAGCTGTGCCTGTCGCCGATCGGCCTGTCGATGGTGACCAAGCTGGCCCCGGTACGCCTGGTCGGCTTCGGCATGGGCGGCTGGTTCCTGTCCACCGGCATCGGCAACAACCTGTCGGGCATCTTCGCCGGCGTGGTCAGTGGTGAAGGCGGCATGACGGTCGAGTCGGCCCTGAAGGGGTATACCTTCGGGTTCTGGGCCCTGATCGGCTCCGGCGTGGTGCTGTTCCTGATCGCCCCGCTGATCAACAAGCTGATGCACGGCGTCAAGTAACGATGAGAGGGTAGAAGGCATGCGCATGAAGCTCGGTGGAGCAGTGGTGGTGGTCTGTGCGGCGCTGATCGGCGCCTGTTCCCAACCGCAACCGCCTGCCGCCGCCGAGCCCACGCAGCCCCTGGATACCCGACCCACCGAGCCACCGGTCGCTGACCCCAGCGAACCGGTGGCCTCGGGCAACACCCCGGTGGCGGCGGACATCGCCGCCATCGCCGGGCTCGGCGCGCAGTTCGACCCGGCCCGCGACCCCGCCGATGACCTGGCCACCGCCAAGGTGGAAGCCCAGCGCGGCAAGAAGCGCATCCTGCTGGAGGTCGGCAATGCCGCCTGCGACCGCTGCCATGCGCTGGATGAGATCGTGGAAGGCAACGGCGACCTGCGCCGCTTCCGCGATGCCCACTACGTGTGGGTAAAGGTCAACGCCAGTGACGAGCAGCCCAACACCGCCTTCTTCGCCCAGTTCCCCGAGATGGAGCGCGACTATCCACGCCTGCTGGTGCTCGATGCCGATGGAAGCCTGCTGGTCTCGCAGGCCACCGGTGAGCTGCGCCGGGGCGAGGCATTCCAGCCTGCGCGGGTGAGCGCCTTCCTGAAGCAATGGGCGCCTGACCGGTAGTGCCGGCCGCTGGCCGGCAGGGTTGTTCGGCACTGATACCGGGTCGCATCCACGCATGGCGTGGATCTACTGTGGGTGCGGTCACATTCCCGGAATCAGCATCTCAATTTCGCTACGCGCTCGCCGCTACCGGCAAGGACTTCAGTCGACATCCCGTCGATGCCCCTTACCGGAACGCCCATGCACAGCGACCATGCCGAACGATTGCCCGAACCCGCCAGTGAGCTGGCCGAGGCCGGAGCAGGCGAGGGCGTGACGCTGCCGCCGCAGGAAGCGCTGCTGGATGACGCCGGCACCGGCGCGGACACCGTTGAACTGGCGCCGCCACGCCACCGCCTGCCGCAGATCGCGTTGCCCGACAACGTGGTGCTGAAGGGCGCAGTGCAGAAGCTGGTCGATCAGAAATCGCGACTGGACGCGCTGGCCGCCGACGGCCAGCTGGCCGGGCTGCTGCCGCCGGAATGGCAGGGCCACGGCGTGCGTGCGATCGAGCTGTCCACCTTCATCCAGGGCGTGCTGCCGTTCCTGCAACCGGGCGAGCGTGGTGAGACCGCGCCCGCGCGCCTGCCGGTGCGCCATGTGTTGGGGGACGACAGCCGTTGGGGCCTGGACGATGTGTCCGAACCGAAATCGCTGGCCTGGTACCTGGCCAGTGATGAGCGCGCCACCGCTGGCAGCAAGGACGTGGCAGAAGCCTACCTGGTGGGGGCACTGGGCCTGGCGTGGATGCAGGAAGGGCGCAGCCGCCTGGGCTTCCTGCGTGCGATGGGCCAGGACAGCCTGGCAGCGCGGGTGACCATGCTGGGCTATCCGCCTGCCAACGAGCTGGCGCTGTACAGCGTTACCGCGCATGGCCAGCAACAGATCTGGTGCGTGCATGGCCGCCGCCGCATGCGCCCGCTGGTGGCGCCCTGGCTGAGCGTGCCGCTGCTGACCGCCTACGGCGTGCCGGCACCGGTGGCGTGGCCGCCCAGCTTCCCCCCGGTGGACCCCGTGGCCGAACTGCTGGCCAGCGCACGCCTGGGGCGCGCGCTGCCCGAAGTGGATCTGGCCAAGGCGGTGGCGAAGATCGCCGAGGACGCCGCCTCCGAAGCCTGGCAGCCGGTCAGCCTGCTGCAGCTCAACACCTGGTCGCCGCGCTGGCACTTCTTCCTGGGCACCTTCGTTGGCCTGCCGTCGCTGCTGTTGGTGGCTGCGGCGCTGGCGTTGCCGGGGGCGGTCGAAGCGGCCACAGTTGCCGCCTCGCTCGGCTTCGCCGGTGGCGCCATCGCGGCGCTGGCCGTGCCGTGGATCCACGCACGGCGCAAGCATCTGAGCTGACCCCGCGCCCCTGGGTCGGATCCCTTTCCGTAGGAAAGGGCTCTGACCCCACCCAAGCCGCACCGGCGTATCGCCATCCATGCAGGGCGCGGATCTACCAATCGCCGCGCTCGGCGTGGTTACACCCCTTCGCCCATCCGCTCCAGGCCATCACCAGCCAGGCGCAGGATCAGCTTCTCCAGCAGCTGCTCCTCCTCCTCGCTCAGCACCGACATCAGCTTGCGGGTGATCTCGATCACCATCGGTGCGATGGTCTCGTACACCTCGAAGCCAGCCGCCGACAGCGCCAGCACCGAGCGGCGGCGATCGTCGCCGTGGGTCTCGCGCTTGATGAAGCCGCGCTCCAGCAGGCGGGCCACGGCGCGGCTGACCGCCACCTTGTCCATCGCCGTGCGGTCGGAGACCTCGCTGGCCGAGGAGCCGGGGTACAGCGCCAGGATGGTGATGACCCGCCATTCGGGAATCGCCAGACCGTAACGATCACCGTACAGCTTGGCGATGTTGCCGCTGACCCGGTTGGACAGCACGCTCAGCCGGTACGGCAGGAACTGTTCCAGGTCGAGCAGGACGTGCGAGGCACGCAGGCGGGTCGAGGCAGGATCGGCGGGGCTCATGTTGCGGTGCACCTTGCTGGTGGTTTCAAGTGTAACTATAAGGGGTAGGTCCAGACCCTGCATTCTCGCCGGGTCCCTACCTGCCCGCACCTGGTTTGTACCGATGCGGTACCGATTCGGAGCCACACCATGAATACCGCAGTCCCGACCGCCTCGCACCCCAACCCCGGCATGCAGGTCACCACCTTCGAGAACCCGATGGGCATCGACGGTTTCGAGTTCGTCGAATTCGCCGCCCCGGCCGGCCGTGGCCAGGAGCTGCACGACTACTTCCGGAAGATGGGCTTCAGCGCGGTGCTCAAGCACAAGCAGCGTCCGATTACCGTCTATCGCCAGGGCGACGTCAACTTCCTGGTCAATGAAGACCCCGATTCGTTCGCCGCCGACTTCGCCGAGAAGCACGGTCCATGCGCCTGCGGCTTCGCCATCCGCTTCAAGAAGCCGGGCCAGGAGGTCTACCAGACCGCGCTGGGCAACGGCGCCGAAGCCATCGCCTTCAAGCCGGACAGCAAGGCGGTCAGCGCCCCGGTCATCAAGGGCATCGGCGATTGCATGCTGTACCTGGTCGACCGCTACGGTGCGGCCGGCAGCATCTACGACGGCGACTACGAGCCGATCGCCGGTGCCGACCTGCACCCGGTGGGCTTCGGCCTGACCTTCATCGACCACCTGACCCACAACCTGTACTTCGGCAACATGCAGCAGTGGTCGGATTACTACGAGCGCCTGTTCAACTTCCGCGAGATCCGCTACTTCGACATCAAGGGCCTGAAGACCGGCCTGGTGTCCAAGGCGATGACCGCGCCGGACGGCATCGTGCGCATCCCGCTGAACGAATCGTCGGACCCGAAGAGCCAGATCAACGAGTACCTGGATGCGTACAAGGGCGAGGGCATCCAGCACATCGCCTGCTTCACCGACAACATCTACGAGACCGTCGAAGCCATGCGCGCGCAGGGCGTGGATTTCCTCGACACGCCGGAGACCTACTTCGACGTGATCGACCAGCGCGTGCCGAACCACGGTGAAGACGTGCCGCGCCTGGCGAAGAACAAGATCCTGATCGATGCCGATCCGGAAACCCACCAGCGCAAGCTGCTGCAGATATTCACCCAGAACTGCATCGGCCCGATCTTCTTCGAGATCATCCAGCGCAAGGGCAATGAAGGCTTCGGCGAAGGCAACTTCACCGCGCTGTTCGAGAGCATCGAGCGCGACCAGATCCGCCGCGGCGTGCTGTAAGGTCATCAGCAGCGCCGGGCCAGTCCCGGCGCCTGTCCATCTGTAGAGCCGAGCCATGCTCGGCTGCTTTCCGTTCCGGTTTTGCCGTATCCAGGAGCCCCCATGTCCAGCGCCATCACCGCCCGCGGCTACCAGTCCGGCTTCGGCAACGAATTCGCCACCGAGGCCATTGCCGGCGCGCTGCCGGTCGGGCAGAACTCACCGCAGAAGGTGGCCCACGGCCTGTACGCCGAACAGCTGACCGGCACCGCCTTCACCGCGCCGCGCGGCAGCAACCGCCGCAGCTGGCTGTACCGGATCCGCCCGGCGGTGACCCATGGCGAGTTCACCCCGTTCGCGCAGTCGCAGCTGCAGTGTGATTTCGGCGCACAGCCGGCCTCGCCGAACCAGCTGCGCTGGAGCCCGCTGCCGCTGCCGGAACTGCCGACCGACTTCGTCGAGGGCCTGTACACGATGGGCGGCAACGGCTCGCCCGATGCACACGCGGGTGTTGGCATCCACCTCTACGCCGCCAACCGCGACATGGTCGGCCGCTACTTTTACAACGCCGATGGCGAGCTGCTGATCGTGCCGCAGCTGGGCGCGCTGCGCCTGCTGACCGAGCTGGGCGTGATCGAGATCGAACCGCAGCAGATCGCGGTGATTCCGCGTGGCGTGCGCTTCCGCGTGGAGCTGCCCGATGGCCCGAGCCGTGGCTACATCTGCGAGAACTACGGCGCGCTGCTGAAGCTGCCCGACCTGGGCCCGATCGGCTCCAACGGCCTGGCCAATCCGCGCGACTTCGAGACCCCGCATGCGGCGTTCGAGGATGTGGATGGCGATTTCGAACTGATCGCCAAGTTCGAAGGCCGCCTGTGGCGTGCGCCGATCGACCATTCGCCGCTGGACGTGGTGGCCTGGCACGGCAATTACGCGCCGTACCGCTACGACCTGCGTCGCTTCAACACCATCGGCTCGATCAGCTACGACCACCCGGACCCGTCGATCTTCCTGGTGCTGCATTCGCCCAGCGACACGCCGGGCACCAGCAACATGGACTTCGCGATCTTCCCGCCGCGCTGGCTGGTGGCGCAGAACACGTTCCGCCCGCCGTGGTTCCACCGCAACATCGCCAGCGAGTTCATGGGCTTGGTGCACGGTGCCTACGACGCCAAAGCCGAAGGCTTCGTGCCGGGCGGCGCGTCGCTGCACAACTGCATGAGCGGCCACGGTCCGGATGCACCGACCTTCGACAAGGCGTCCAATGCCGACCTGTCCAAGGCCGATGTGATCAAGGACACGATGGCCTTCATGTTCGAGACCCGCGGGGTGATCCGCCCGACCGCGCAGGCGCTGGCCGCCGGCCATCGCCAGGGCGATTACCAGCAGTGCTGGAACGGCCTGCGCAACAATTTCCGGTCGTCCCGCTAGGTGGGTAGGTGCCGACCGTTGGTTGGCACGGATCCTGGCCGCATCCACGCGTGGCATGGATCTACCGAACGCGGCCTTCGGTCGGGGCCGACCGCTGGTCGGCCCGGATGGGCAGGAACCTGCGCTTACGCCACTTCGGCGAACGCCTCGCAATGCTCCAGCGGCAACGCCTCCAGCAGGCGCTGTCGCACGCGTTGGCAATAGCCCTCCGAGGTCAGCCCGGGCAGCATCTGCATCGCTGACTGCAGCCGCTGCAGCACCTCTTCTTCCGCACGCGCCTGCTGCAGGTCACGGAACAGTGCTGCCGCCTGCGGGTGGCGCTGCATCTCCAATATGCCCAGCACGTAGATGCGCGCGGCCACCAGCGAGCGGCGACGTTCGATCGCGGGGGCAGCAGGTGTGGCTGCCGGCGGCGTGGGCACCGGCGTTGCCGCGGCTGCGGTCGACGGTGCCGGGGTCGTGGCGCCCGTGCCGGTGCTCAGGTACCCCGCCTGTACCAGCTGGATGACCATCGCCGGTGCTTCATGGCCGAGCAGACCGGTCAGGTCGGCAACGGTGCGCTGGCCGTCGCACAGGATCAGCAGCCGGCGCTGGCGCATGTCCAGCGGCGCGCGGTGGGCCTGCAGCGCGGTTCGGGCGAGATCGGTCTTGCGCGGTTGCATGGAAGGGACGGCCAGGTCGGTGCTCGCCAAGCCTGAACGAAGGCGATGAAACCGCGATGACAATGCAGCATCTGCACGTGTGCTGCGCTAGCGTGCAGCTACCTTCGTGCCAGGGAACCGCACCGATGAAGCACCTTCCGATTGCCGGTCTGTTGTTGCTGTCACTTGCCGCTTGCAACCGCACGCCTGAGACACCTGCTGATGCTCCGGCCAAGGGCGCTACGCCGGCTGCTGCCACAGCTGATGCCGATCTGGCGACCCGGTCGCCGGCCGATCCTCGCACCGACAGCCCGGCGCGGCTGGATGGTTTCGCCGGCGTAAAGCTGGGCGCTGGCATTGCCGAAGTCCGCAGCGGTTTCGGCAAGCCCCTGCAAGGGCTGGGCACCGATGCCGCCGGCAAACCGCTGCTGGCTGACGATGGCAACGATGGCTGTTACTTCCTGCGCCCGCAGGATGCCGAGGACCCGCGCCTGATGATCGAAGGCCGCAAGCTGGTGCGCTACGACGTGCGCAGCGCCGCCATCACCGCACCAGGCGGCGGCAAGGTCGGCATGACCCTGGGTGAGCTGCAGGTGCTGTACCCGGAGCGGGCCGATGTCGGCCCTGACAAGTACGACGAGAAGGCCCAGCACCTGCGCGTTCGCCCGGCGCAGGAGGGCGGGGCGGTGATCGACTTCGCGCTCGGTGCCGATGGCCGGGTGGGTACCTGGCGGGTCGGGAAGACCCCCCAGGTCGATTATGCGGAAGGCTGCGGCTGATCCTTGATCCACGGCCCAGCCCTGCGCGCGGGCCCAGCGTAGAATCGCGCCACGACCGCTGGGGGAGTGCTCGATGATCGCCATTGCCATTGCCTGGTTCCTGCTTGGCCTGCTGCTGCTGGCGCTGGGCGGGGACTCCATCGTCAAGGCCGTGTCCGGCCTGGCCCAACGCTTCGGGGCCACGCCCTTCACTGCGGGCCTGCTGCTGCTCGGGGTAGCCACCTCGTTGCCGGAACTGGCGGTCAACGCGCGGGCACTGGCGGTGGGCCAGCCGGAACTGGCGCTGGGCAATGCGGTGGGCAGCAGCATCGCCAACCTCGGCCTGACCCTGGCCATGGCGGCGCTTGCCGCGCCGCTGCTGCTGCGCGCACGCCTGCAGACGGTGCTGTGGTGGTCGCTGCTGGCGGCCGGCATGCTGCTGATCCTGTTCGGCCTGGATGGCCGCCTGGCGCGTTGGGAAGGTGGCGTGCTGGTGGCCGGCTTCATCGTCATGCAGGTCGTGCTGCTGCGCCGTGGTCGCAGCGAGAACGCCGAGGTGCAGGCGGTCATCGCCGAGTCCGCGCTGAGCCGCACCAGCCTGCCGTTGAACGTGTTGAGGGTGTTGATCGCGGCGCTGGCGCTGTACTGGGGTGCGCGCCTGGTGGTGGGGGCTGCCGCCGACTTCGGTGCTGCGCTGGGCTGGACGCCGCTGCTGGTCGGCCTGCTGCCGGTGGCGATCGGCACCGCGCTGCCGGAAGTGGCCACCGCCATCGCCGCCGCGCGCCGCGGGCATGGCGACATGGTGCTGGGCCACGTACTGGGTTCCAGCGCTGTCAACCTGCTGCTGGTGATCGGCGCGATGGCGGTGCTGCAGCCGCTCGCACTGCCGGCCTCGTTCGTACGCCTGGAACTGCCCGCGTTGCTTGCGTTCGCGCTGGTGCTGTACCCGATGCTGCGCGGTGACCTGAAGGTCAGCCGCGGCGAAGGCGCAATCCTGCTGGTCGCCTTCGTCGGCTGGTTCGTGCTGGAGCTGCTGCTGGTGGGCGCCCCGGCCATGTAGATCCACGCCATGCGTGGATGCGGTTGGTGCCGTGCCGACCAAGGTCGGCACCTACCACCGATCATCCGGTGGGTGCCAACCTTGGTTGGCACTCGCCAAAACACTGCGCCGACCAAGGTCGGCCTCTACCGGATTTACCGGCTCTGTGAACCTTCTTCCTCGCGCACCGGCTCCGGCGGCGGCAGCTGCTCTTCAGCAGCCGGCTCGTTGCCGGGCAGGCTGGGGCGGGTTTCCATCAGCAGCGACAGCGCGGCCTTGGCCATCATGTGTGCGCTGATCGGCGCGGTGATGAACAGGAACACGGTGATCAGCAGCTCGCGCGGCTGCGGGTCCTGGCCGAGGAAGATGTGGTAGCAGACCGAACACACCAGCACGCAGCCCACGCCCAGCGTGCTGGCCTTGGTGGGCGCATGCAGGCGCTTGAAGAACGTCGACAGTTTCACCAGCCCCAGTGCGCCGACCAGGATGAAGAAGCAGCCGAACAGCAGCAGCACCGACAGGGCGATCTGGATGAAGGTGATCATTCGACAATGTCCCGGCGCAGCACGAACTTGCTCAGCACCACGGTGCTGCCGAAGCCGAGCATGGCGATGATCAGCGCCGCCTCGAAGTAGATCGGCGAGTTGAGGTACATGCCGAACAGCATCAGCTCGGCGATCGCGGTCACCGACAGGGTGTCCAGCGCGAGGATGCGGTCGGGCACGGTCGGCCCGCGCAGCAGGCGCCAGGTGGCCAGCAGCATGGCCAGGCCGACCACGTGCATGCACACCACCAGGGTGGTCTGGATGACTTCAAAACCGGTCATGGGAAGATCTCCATCAACGGCGCCTCGTAACGGCGCTTGATCGTATCGATCAGGTCCTGTGGGTCCTCCAGGTGCAGCACATGCACCAGCAGGAACTTGCGGTCGTCACTGAGCGCGGCCGAGACCGTGCCCGGGGTCAGCGTGATCATGCTGGTCAGCGCGGCGATGCCGTGGATGTTGGCGATGTCCAGCGGCAGCCAGATGAAGCCCGGATGGATGTTCTTCTCCGGGCCGAGCACCTGCAGGGCGACGCGGATGTTGGACATCAGGATGTCCCACAGGGTCACGCACAGCAGTTTGGGCAGCGGGCGCAGCGTGCCGATGCGGGCGAACTCGCGGTCCAGGCGTGCGGCGAACAGCGGCACCACCACGCCCAATATCAGCCCCAGCACGATCTGGCCGAGGGTGAAGCTGTCGGACATCAGCAGCCAGAACGCCACCACCATGATGCTGAGCATCGGCGAGGGAATGACGCGGCGGAACAGGGAGCGCTGGGCGGTCATGGCTGGCGGATCTCCGGCGTGGTCGCGCGCAGCTGCTGCACGTACTCGCTGGGGTGCAGCAGCTGTGCAGCGGTGGCGTCGGTGTAGCGCATCAGCGGGGCGGCGGCCAGGGTCATGCCGATGCCGTAGCCCAGCAGGATGCAGGCGGCGTACAACTCGACCCGGCGCAGGCGTGCCTTGCGCGGCTTCGGTGCCTCCGGATCGACCGGCGGCACGCGCCAGAACAGGCGGATACCGCCGCGGGTCAGGCCCATGATCACCAGCAGGCTGCTGACCAGCACCGCGGTCCAGACCGGGCCGGTGTACTGCGCCGGCATGCCGGCCAGCAGCGCGGCCTTGGCCAGGAAGCCGGAGAGCGGCGGCAGGCCGGCCACCGATACCGCACCGATCAGGAACAGCACCGCCGGCGTTTCCTTGCCCGGCATCGGTGCCACCACCTCCTTGCGATCGCTGGCGCCACCACGGCGGCGGCGGATCAGATCGGCAATGAGGAACAGCGCAGCGGCCACGAAGCTGCTGTGCGGCAGGTAATACAGGCCGGCTGACAGCACCTGCGGGGTGCCGACCGAGAAGGCGATGAACAGCGTGGCCGCCGAGACGATCACCAGGTACGAGATCAGCACGCGCAGGCGGGTCGCAGCCAAGGCACCGAGGCCGCCGAGCACCAGCGTTGCCACGCCGGCCCACAGCAGCCAGTCGCGGCCGTAGCCGGCCATCGCGCCCGCGTCATCGCCGAACCACAGCATCTGGATGCGCAGCACCGAGTACAGGCCGACCTTGGTCATGATCGCGAACAGCGCGGCCACCGCCGCCGGTGCGCGCGAATAGGCTTCCGGCAGCCACAGGTACAGCGGCATCAGCGCAGCCTTGGCGCAGAACACCAGCAGCAACAGGCCCATCGTCGCCTTCACCAGGGTCAGCTGCGCCGGCGGCACCTCGGCGATGCGCTGCGACAGCTCGGCCATGTTCAGCGAGCCCAGCGAGGCGTACAGCAGGCCCAGCGCGATCAGGAACAGGGTCGAGGCGGTGACGTTGAACACCACGTAGTGCAGGCCGATGCGCATGCGCAGGCCGCGGCCACCGCTGAGCAGCAGGCCGTAGGAGGCGATCAGCATCACCTCGAAGAACACGAACAGGTTGAAGATATCGCCGGTGAGGAACGCGCCATTGAGGCCCACCAGCTGGAACTGGAACAGCGCATGGAAGTGCGGCGCGCGGCGGTCCCAGCCTGAGCAGGCATGCAGCAGGCAGGGAATGGCCAGCAGCAGGGTGGTCAGCAGCATCCACGCCGACAGCCGGTCGGCCACCAGCGCGATGCCCAGCCGCGACGGCCAGTCACCCAGCAGGTAGACGTTGATGTCACCGCTGGCCGTGCTGGCAAACAGCAGGCCCACCGCCAGCGCCAGCGCCGACAGCGCAGTCCAGGCCACCGCGCGCTGCACCCTGGGGCCGTAGCGACGGTGTTCGACGAACAGGGACAGCGCAGCACCCAGCAGCGGAATCAGGATCGGCAGGATCACCAGATGGTTCATGCGCGGTCCTCGCCCTGGCGCGGCGGCACGCTCTCATCCTGCAGGTCGTCGTCGGGCTCGTGGGCGTCCACGTGGTCGCTGTGGTTGTCGCTGCGGCTGCGCATGGCCAGCACGATGCTCACCGCGGTCATCGCAAACGCGATCACGATCGCGGTCAGCACCAGCGCCTGCGGCAGCGGGTCGGTGTAGTTGCCGAGGTGGCTGTCCACGCCTTCCTGCAGCACCGGCGCCTTGCCCAGCACCACGCGGCCACCGGCAAAGATCAGCAGGTTGGTGGCGTAGGACAGGAAGGTCATGCCGAGGATCACATCGAAGCTGCGCGCACGCAGCAGCAGGTAGATGCCGATGGCGGTCAGCACGCCGATCGCGGTAGCCAGGGCCAGTTCCATCAGTGCATCTCCCCGGTGCGGGCCGAACGGCGTTGCAGGTCGATCTCACCCTTGCGGGCGGTACGGGTACGCGAGGGCTTGATCGTGCCCATCATCGACAGCATCAGCATGGCGCCGCCGAACACCACCAGGTAGACGCCGATGTCGAAACCAATCGCGCTGGCCAGCGGCACGTCACCGATCAGCGGCAGGTGCAGGTCCAGGTGGCCACTGGTCAGGAACGGTACGCCGAACAGCATCGAGGCGCTGCCGCTGAGCAGGGCGATCAGCAGGCCCATGCCGATGCAGCGGATGTAGTCGAAGCCGAAGCGCGATTCCACCGACGCAGTGCCCTGGATCACGTACTGGATCAGCAGCGGCACCGCCAGTACCAGGCCGGCGATGAATCCACCACCGGGCGCGTTGTGGCCGCGCAGGAACAGGAAGATCGACACGGTCAGCGTCAGCGGGAACATGATCTGCGCCAGATCGGCCGGTACCGGCAGCTTGATCGGCGGGCCAGGCATGATCTGCTCCGGGGCCATCCGCGTGCGTCGCAGCAGCGCGTGCACCACCAGCGCGGCGATGCCGAACACGGTGATCTCGCCGAAGGTATCGAAGCCGCGGAAGTCGACCAGGATTACGTTGACCACGTTCTGGCCGTACGCCTCGGGCAGGGCACGGGCGAGCAGTTCGCCGGCCATGGTGTTCGGCGGCAGGGTCATCGCCGAATAGGCCAGTGCGCCGAGGCCGGCGCCGGCGATGATCGCGATCACCGCGTCGCGCCGCTTGCGCCAGCGCGGTCGCTCCGGCCCGGACTGCGCGGGCAGGTAGTTCATGCCCAGCAGCATCAGCACGAGGGTGACCATCTCCACCAGCAGCTGGGTCAGCGCCAGGTCCGGCGCTGACAGGAACACGAAGGTCAGTGCCACCATCAGGCCGACGCCGCCGACCAGCAGCACCGCCAGCAGGCGCTGCTTGTAGACGCGCAGGGTGGCGACTGCACAGGCCATCATCACCAGCCACAGCGCCCAGCCCAGCAGCGGGATCGGCTGCGGCGCGGTCCAGTTCGGCGAGGCCGGGTTGGCCACGAACGGTGCGGCAGCGACCACGATCGCCACCAGCACCAGTCCCAGCAGCATGCGCTGCAGGCTGCCATTGGCGATGCCGTTGGTCAGGCGCATGGCCAGCGCGGAAATCGCATCCAGCTGCGCATGGAACACGTTGCGGCCGGTGGTGCGGGTTTCCACGCCGTGCAGGTTGATCAGCTTGCGCAGGCCGAAGTACAGCGCCACGCCGCCGACCACGCCGATCGCGCTCATCGCCAGCGGCAGGTTGAAGCCGTGCCACACCGCCAGGCTGTACTCGGGCATGGCATTGCCGAGGATCGACGCCGCGGCGGCATGCAGCACCGGCGCCACGGTCAGTGCCGGGGCGATGCCTACCGCCACGCAGATCACCACCAGCAGTTCCACCGGCACCTTCATCCAGCGCGGCGGCTCGTGCGGCACGCGGTCCAGGTCGTGCGGGCCAGGGCCGAAGAAGGTGTCGTGCACGAAGCGCAGGCTGTAGGCCACGCCGAACACGCCGGCCAGCAGCGCGGCGATCGACACCGCGGTGCGCATCGCGCCCGGGCCGCCACCGGCGGTCAGCGCCTCGGCGAACAGCATTTCCTTGGACAGGAAGCCGTTGAGCAGCGGAATGCCGGCCATCGCCAGCGAGGCGATGATCGCCAGCGCGCTGGTGAACGGCATCAGCTTGCGCAGGCCGCCCAGCTTGCGCATGTCGCGGGTGCCGGTCTCGTGGTCGATGATGCCGGCGGCCATGAACAGCGAGGCCTTGAAGGTGGCGTGGTTGAGGATGTGGAACACGCCGGCCACCACCGCCATCGGCGTGGACAGGCCGAACAGCAGGGTGATCAGGCCCAGGTGCGAGATCGTCGAATAGGCCAGCAGGCCCTTCAGGTCGTGCTGGAAGATCGCGTTCCAGGCGCCGATCAACAGGGTCAGCGCGCCGATGCCGCTGACCGTGTAGAAGAACAGGTCGCTGCCGGCCAGCGCCGGATGCAGGCGCGCCAGCAGGAACACGCCGGCCTTCACCATGGTGGCCGAATGCAGATAGGCCGAGACCGGAGTCGGCGCGGCCATCGCGTGCGGCAGCCAGAAGTGGAACGGGAACTGCGCGCTCTTGGTGAAGATGCCGGCCAGCACCAGGAACAGGGCATACGGATACAGCGCGCTGGCGCGGATCTGCTCGCCGGCGGCCAGCACCACGTCCAGGTCGAAGCTGCCGACGATGCGGCCGATCAGCAGCACGCCACCGAGCAGGGCCAGGCCGCCACCGCCGGTGATCACCAGCGCCATGCGCGCGCCTTCGCGGGCGTCCTGGCGGTGCGACCAGAAGCCGATCAGCAGGAACGAGCTGATGCTGGTCATTTCCCAGAAGATCATCAGCAACAGCAGGTTGCCCGACAGCACCATGCCCAGCATGGCGCCCATGAACAGCAGCAGGTAGCAGTAGAAGCGGTGCGCGTTGTCCTGCTGGCTCAGGTAGTAGCGCGCATACAGCACCACCAGTGCGCCGATGCCCAGCACCAGCCCGGCGAACATCCAGGCCAGCCCGTCCAGGCGCAGGGTGAAGTCCAGGCCGATCTGTGGCAGCCAGGGCACCAGGGTGCGGACCACCTGGTCATCGAGTACGGACGGGGTCAGCCAGCCGAGGATGGCCAGCCCGCCCAACGGCGCCAGCGCCGCCAGCCAGGCAGCAGTCGAGCGCGAACTACGGGGGAAGGCCGCAACAGCCGCTGCCATCAGGAACGGCAGGGCCAGCAGCAGGGGCAGGCTGGGGAGCATGCAGGGAATCCATGATTCACGAGCAGGTCAGGGAGGATAACAGGCTGCGAAATGTCGCCGAAACCCATCGAACAGCGATCAATTGCATGTAACGTCCGCTGATTCATTTTTTCTGCGGCGCAGCATCACGTTCCTGCGGTCCCTCGCTGGCTGCCCTCGGGGATCACCCTACGCCCACGCAGGGAGACGGCAGGCCCTGTCGCACAGGGGCTGCCGTCGACGGGCGGGAAGTGGGGAGCGGGTCACCGGCGCAGGCTGGCAGGGCCGCCGTGGAGTGAGGGTGACGGGATCTGCCCGTTCAGGAAACGACGGTCGTTGTCGGCTGCCGGCGTGTCAGTAGCGCCAGTCGAGCTTGCGGTAGAACTTGGCCATCACCCACGCCGGGCCGATCAGCAGGTAGGTCAGGTCGGTCAGGAAGCTGGGCTTGCGGCCCTCGAACTTGTGGCCGATGAACTGTGCGATCCAGGCCACCACGAACACGCCTACCGCCAGCCAGCGCAGGGCCTGCAGGCCGATTTCTGCTTCCAGCAGGCGGCACAGGCAACCGAACACGAAGAACTGGATGAGCATGCCGATGCCCAGCGGGCGCGACAGCTTGTTGTAGAAGCACCAGGCGCTGAACATCGCGAACGCCGACCAGATGCCGTACTGGAACCAGGTGATCAGCGGCGGCAGGCACCACAGCAGGGCCACCACCGACCACAGGATCGCCGGTACTGCCACCACATGGATGCGCTGGTTGATCACATTGCGGTGGTCGTCGGAGTAGCTGGCGAAATAGCGGTCGATCGGCCGCGCAAGCTCGGTGGAGGTCTGCATGCGGCCAGCATACTCCCGCCGGGGCCAGGCGGTGAGGGGCGGCGAATGGTGAGCGACGGGGTGGGGCGCACCGAGTCGAACCGACGGGGTGGGGCCGATGGGTGGGGCCGACCGGGCGGGGCCGATGGGGCGGGACCGACCGGGTAGAGTCGACTGTTAGTCGACTGCTCTTCGTTTCGACGGCGAAAATCCCCGCGCTGCGCGCGATAGTCGACTAACAGTCGACTCTACCCAGTCGACTAACAGTCGACTCTACCCAGTCGACCGTATCGCGGCCGATTTCATCCCAGTCGAACGCATCCCAGCCGATGCACCCCGTCGGCGGCCGCGCCTTCAGAACGCCCCCAGCCTTTCCGGCCGGGGGCGCAGGCGGATCAGTCGACGCTGATCCCGGCCAGGCGCTGCAGCGCCTCGGCGTACTTGGCGCGGGTGCGCTCGATGATCTCGGCCGGGATGGTCGGGCCCGGGGCGGTCTTGCCCCAGTCCAGCGTCTCCAGGTAATCGCGCACGAACTGCTTGTCGTAGCTCGGCGGGCTGGTGCCCACTTCGTACTCGTCGGCCGGCCAGTAACGCGAGGAATCCGGCGTCAGCATCTCGTCCATGATGTACAGGCGGCCATCGGCGTCGGTACCGAACTCGAACTTGGTATCGGCCAGGATGATGCCGCGCTCGCGCGCGTAGTCGGCGGCGAACTTGTAGATGCGCAGGGTGGCGTCGCGCACGCGCTCGGCCAGGTCGGCACCGACTTGCTTCACCATCGCATCGAAATCGATGTTCTCGTCATGGTCGCCGACGGCGGCCTTGGTCGAGGGGGTGAAGATCGGCTCCGGCAGCTGCTCGGCCTGGCGCAGGCCGTCGGGCAGGTCGATACCGCTGACCTTGCCGGTGCGCTGGTAGTCCTTCCAGCCGCTGCCGATCAGGTAGCCGCGGGCGATCGCTTCCACCGGCACCGGCTTCAGCTTGCGGGTGACCACCGCACGCTTGGCGTACAGGGCCGGGTCCACGCCTTCGGGCAGAACGCTGGCCACGTCGATGCCGGTCAGGTGGTTGGGCATCAGGTGCGCGGTCTTGGCGAACCAGAAGTTGGACACCTGGCAGAGCATCTCGCCCTTGCCCGGAATCGGGTCGGGCAGCACCACGTCGAACGCCGACAGGCGATCGGTGGCGACCATCAACAGGTAGTCGCCCGGCGGGGTCCCTGCGGGCAGCCGCTCGCGCGGGATATCGAACACATCACGCACCTTGCCGCGATGGCGCAAGGGCAGGCCGGGGAGATCGGATTGCAACAGCGTGGTTGGCACGGGCACTCCTGGGGCGTTGTCGATACGGCTGCCCAACGGACCCGGCGGGCCCGCTGACCAGCGGGCGGCCTAGTGTAAAGCCGTCCGGGCCCGCTGTGACGTAAAATGAGCATCCATTTCGTCGGCCGCCCCCGGAGCGCCATGCGCTGGTACGGAAAACTGCTCGGATTCATCGCCGGCGCCCTGCTGTTCCGGCCCAATCCGCTGTTTGGCGCGGTGGTTGGCCTGTTGATCGGCCACGCCTTTGACTCGGACTGGTTCCGCCTGAACAAGGAGAACCCGTACCGGGAGCTGGGGCTGACCTCCGAGGCCACTGATGCCGAGGTCGAGCGCGCCTACCGCAAGCTGATTTCCCAGTACCACCCCGACAAACTGGGCGGCGCCGCCCCCGAGCTGCAGCAGCAGGCCGAGCAGAAGTCGCGGCGCATCAACGCCGCCTACGACCGCATCAAGACCCTGCGCAAGCGCTGATTCCAGAGTCCCGCCTGCGGGTGGGAGAACCTTTTCCCCGTTCCGAAGGCCCCGGCCATGTCCAACTGCCTCATCGCCCCGTCCATCCTGTCCGCCAACTTCGCCCGCCTCGGCGAGGAAGTCGACAACGTCCTCGCCGCCGGCGCCGACTGGGTCCACTTCGACGTGATGGACAACCACTACGTGCCGAACCTGACCATCGGCCCGATGGTCTGCCAGGCCCTGCGCAAGCACGGCGTCACCGCGCCGATCGACGTGCACCTGATGGTCGAGCCGGTGGACCGCATCATCCCGGATTTCGCCGAGGCCGGTGCCACCTACATCAGCTTCCACCCGGAGGCGAGCCGCCACGTGCACCGCACCATCCAGCTGATCCGCTCGCTGGGCTGCAAGCCGGGCATCGTGCTCAATCCGGCCACGCCGGTGGACATCCTCGACTGGGTGCTGGATGACCTGGACCTGGTGCTGCTGATGTCGGTCAACCCGGGCTTCGGCGGCCAGGCCTTCATCCCCTCGGCGCTGGACAAGCTGCGCGTGGTGCGCAAGATGATCGACGCCAGCGGCAAGGACATCCGCCTGGAGATCGACGGCGGCGTGAAGGCCGACAACATCGGCGAGATCGCTGCCGCCGGCGCCGACACCTTCGTTGCCGGTTCGGCCATCTTCAACGCCAGGACCAGCTACCAGGACGTGATCGCGCAGATGCGCGCGAACGTCGCTGCGGCAAGGGGCTGAACCATGAGCACGGTGGCCGTGTTGAACATCCGTCCGGCCACCGCGGCCGACGCTGGCCTGATCCTGCATTTCATCCGCGAGCTGGCCATCTACGAGAAGGCCGAGCATTCGGTGCAGACCGACGAGATCGGTATTGCCGAAAGCCTGTTCGGCGCCGATGCGACCGCACGCGCGTTGATCTGCGAAGCCGACGGCGAGGCCATCGGCTATGCCGTGTATTTCTACAACTACTCCACCTGGCTGGGCCGCAAGGGCATCTACCTGGAAGACCTCTACGTCAGCCAGGAAAAGCGCGGCGCTGGTGCCGGCAAGGCACTGCTGAAGTACATCGCGCGCCAGGCCGTGGCCGAGGGCTGCGGTCGCTTTGAATGGTCGGTGCTGGACTGGAATACCCCGGCCATCGAGTTCTACACCGCCGCCGGTGCGAAGCCGCAGGACGAGTGGACCGTGTACCGGTTGCAGGGCCAGGCGCTGCACGATTTCGCCAACGGGTGAGGTGTGTGGTTGGGGCCAACCTAACCCGGTGGGTGCGAACCTTGGTTCGCACTCCCTGCGGACCTCGAAAAAAAAGCCACGCCAATCACTGGCGTGGCCTCGCTGCATGCGTGGGAGGCTGATCCTGCCTCCATCCGTCGTCCCTGCTATGGCCTTCCATTCTCCGGGCCGGCAATGACATCTGCATGACATGGCGGTTGTGGCACCGCGTCGGCTCCCTTTCACCATCATCCACGCCTGGCGTGGATCTACTGCTTCCAGGCGGTGGCGTTCACTGGCCGCGAACGCGTGATTGATAGCCTGTGCGGCCCCACTCTGGAAGCATCGCATGACCACCCCGCGCTGGCGCCTGATCCTCAACGGTAAATCCGCGGGCAACGATGACCTGCGTGAGGCCGTTGGCCACTGGCGCGGGCAGGGTGTGCAGCTGGAAGTACGGGTGACCTGGGAGGACGGCGACGCCGAACGCTATGTGGCCGAGGCGATTGATCACGGCGTGGATGTGATCGTTGCTGCTGGTGGCGATGGCACGCTCAGCGCGGTCGCGGAAACACTGGCGCATCGCGAGGAACCGGCCGATGCGCTGCCCTCGCTGGCCCTGATCCCGATGGGCACCGCCAACGATTTCGCCACCGCCGCCGGCATTCCCACCGAACCGAAGGAGGCCTTCGCGTTGATCGGGCAGACCGCGCCGCGTGCCATCGATCTGCTGCGCGTGGACGCCGATGGCACGCCGTGGTGGTGCGCCAATCTCGCCAGCGGTGGCTTCGGCACGCAGGTCACCGTGGAGACCGACGCCGGCCTGAAAAAGATGCTGGGCGGGCTGGCCTATGTGATCACCGGCATCGCCAAGCTCGGCCGCATCGAGTCGATCAACGCACGCCTGTCGGGGCCGGACTTCGCTTGGGAAGGCGACTTCATCGCCCTGGGCATCGGCAACGGTCGCCAGGCCGGTGGCGGCCAGCAGCTGTGCCCGCAGGCACTGATCGATGATGGGCTGCTGGATGTGACGGTGCTTCCGGAGCTGGAAGGCGAAGTCACCGCCACCCTTGGCCAGATGCTGAAGTCCGGCACCCAGGCGGCGCTGGAACAGCTGGCCACGCGCGCGCGGCTGCCGTGGCTGCAGATCGAATCGCAGCGCTCGTTGACTCTCAATCTGGATGGCGAGCCGGTGCAGGCCCAGCGGTTCCGCATCGACTGCGTGGCGGGCCGGGTGCGCATGCATCTGCCCGCCGGTTGCCCGTTGCTGGCCGGGCAGGGGGGTAGAGTCGACTGTTAGTCGACTGCTTTTCGTTCCGACGACGTAAAACCCCGCGCTTCGCGCGCAAGTCGACTAACAGTCGACTCTACTGGTTCCCGCGCCGGTAGCCGCCACAGCCCCCATCACCGGCCCCGTGCTTGCCGTGGTTCAGTTTCCCAGGGTTCCCCTCCCGCCTATCCTGCGATACAGTCAAGGGGTGTCCAGCCTGACGACCCCGCATACCCTTTCTTCCGCACGCCGTTGGTGGCGATGGTGGCCCGTTGCCGTCGTCCGCCCCCATAACGCTGTGTCCCGGAAGGAAAGTCGTCTTGAACTCGCACGCTCAGTTTCAGCTGCAGGCCGCTGAAGGCCACACCCATATTCCCGTTGTCCGCGAAGTGCTGTCCGACCTGGACACGCCGCTTTCGGTCTATCTGAAGCTCGCCGACGGCCCCAATACCTACCTGTTTGAATCCGTCGAAGGCGGCGAGCGCTTTGGTCGTTACTCGATCATCGGCCTGCCGGCGCGCCGCGTGTACGCCTTCCACGGCCACACGCTGACCGTGCGCGAGGACGGGCAGGTGGTGGACACCCGCGAGGTGGCCGACCCGTTCGCCGAAGTCGAGGCGCTGCGCAGCGCCCACTCGGTGCCCAAGCTGGAAGGCCTGCCGGGCTTCACTGGCGGTCTGGTCGGCTGGTTCGGTTTCGAGTGCATCGGCTACATCGAACCGCGCCTGGCATCGCCGGCCGGTCGCGATGAGCTGGGCACCCCGGACATCCTGCTGCTGGACTCCAACGAGCTGGCGGTGTTCGACAATCTCAAGGGCCGCCTGTACCTGATCGTGCACGCAGACCCGCGTATCGACGGTGCCTTCGAACAGGCGCAGGCGCGCCTGGATGCGCTGACAGCCAAGCTGCGGGCGCCGGGTGCGGGCTATCCGGCACCGCTCAACAGCGACGTGCTGGACGAGTCCGATTTCGTCTCCGGTTTCACCCGCGAAGGCTTCGTCGATGCGGTCCAGCGCAGCAAGGAATACATCCGCGCCGGTGACATCTTCCAGGTGGTGCTGAGCCAGCGCCTGAGCGTGCCGTTCAAGGCGCGCCCGGTGGATGTGTACCGTGCGCTGCGCGCATTGAATCCGTCGCCGTATATGTACTTCCTCGATGTTGGCGACCTGCAGGTGGTCGGTTCTTCGCCGGAAATCCTGGTGCGCCTGCAGGATGGGGAAGTCACCGTGCGCCCGATCGCCGGCACCCGCCCGCGCGGTACCACGGTCGAGCAGGACCTGGCGCTGGAAGCCGAGCTGCTGGCCGATCCGAAGGAGCGCGCTGAGCACCTGATGCTGATCGACCTCGGCCGCAACGATGCCGGTCGCGTCTCGAAGGCCGGCACCGTGGAAGTGGGCGAGCAGTTCGTGATCGAACGCTACAGCCACGTCATGCACATCGTCAGCGAAGTGACCGGGCAGCTGCAGCCGGGCCTGAGCTACGCCGACGTGCTGCGCGCCACCTTCCCGGCCGGTACGGTCAGCGGTGCGCCGAAGATCCGCGCGCTGGAAGTGATCCGCGAACTGGAACCGATCAAGCGCAATGTGTACGCAGGCAGCATCGGCTACATCGGCTGGCACGGCGATGCCGATACCGCGATCGCGATCCGCACCGCGGTGATCAAGGATGGCCGCCTGTACGTGCAGGCCGGTGCCGGCATCGTCTACGACTCGGACCCGGACAAGGAATGGGACGAGACGATGAACAAGGGCCGCGCGCTGTTCCGCGCCGTCGCCCAGGCCGCCAAGGGCCTGTGAGCCTTTCCGTGCCGTGGCCTGCGCCGCGGCACCTCCTGCTGTTCCCATTCAAGACAAGGAGTACCGCATGAAGCTGCTGAGCGCATTGCTGTGGTCGTCACTGCTGGCCACGGTGGCCCCGTCTGCGTGGGCACAGGCCAATACCATTCCCTCGCAGCCGCACCTGCTGGTGAAGGGCGAGGCGCGCCGCGTGGTGATGCCGGACCGGTTCGGCCTGCAGTTGAACATCGAAGAGACCGACATGGACGCCGACGCCGCGCGCCGCCGCGTGCAGGACAACGTTGCCCGCGTGCTGGCACTGTTCAAGCAGCACAAGGCGGTGGACGGCAGCGTGCGCGCGGACAACCTGCGGATTGGTCCTGCAACGCGCTATGAGCAGAACCGGCAGGTCTTCATCGGCACCCGCGTGTCACGCCAACTGCGCGCCAGCTTCGCCAGCGTCCAGCAGATGCAGGACGTGCTGGGGGCGCTGAAGGCCAATGAGAACGTGCAGGTCAGCAGCGTGGCTCCGACGTATTCGGGTGAAGTGGCGCTGCGTCGCGAACTCAAGGGCGAGGCGGCGGCCCAGACCCGCCAGTCCGCGCAGGGCCTGGCCAAGGCCTACGGCACCCAGCTGCGCGGTCTGTACAGCATTTCCGACGTGGCGCCGAACTTCGCCTATGGCATCCAGGCGGGCAGTTGGCCCAGCAGCGGGGAACTGGTGACGCCGCCTTCGCCGCCCGCGCCCGAGGCACCGATGAACAGCATCGAGAGCACGGGCTCCCGCCTGCGCGAGTCGGTGGAAGCCGGCCCCATCACCTACACCGAAAACGTATACGCCATTTTCCTGATAAGCGACGGAACCTGACCATGTTGTGGATGATCGACAACTACGACAGCTTCACCTACAACCTCGTGCAGTACCTGCAGACGCTGGGCGCCGAGGTCAAGGTGGTGCGCAACGATGCGATGAGCGTGGACGAGATCGCCGCGCAGAAGCCCGAGCGCATCGTCATCTCGCCCGGCCCGTGCACGCCCAACGAAGCGGGCGTGTCGCTGGAACTGATCCAGCGGCTGGGCCCGACCACGCCGATTCTCGGCGTCTGCCTGGGCCACCAGGGCATCGGCCAGGTCTACGGCGGCACGGTGATCCGTGCCGGCAACATCATGCACGGCAAGACCTCGCCGATCCGCCATGAAGGCAAGGGCGTGTTCGCCGGCCTGCCGGACCGCTATCAGGCCACCCGCTACCACTCGCTGGTGGTGGACAAGAACAGCCTGCCCGATGTGCTGGAAGTGACCGCCTGGACCGAGAACGACGACGGCTCGATCGAAGAGATCATGGGCCTGCGCCACCGCCAGTTCCCGGTGGAAGGCGTGCAGTTCCATCCCGAATCCATCCTCACCGAACACGGCCACGCCCTGCTGAAGAACTTCCTGGAGAGAGCGATATGAAGAAGATCACCAGAGTGCTTCTGCTGGCTGGCCTGGGCCTGCTGGCCAATGTTGCTTGGGCCGGGACCACGCCCTCCAGCACGCAGTGCTCCCCACAGGCGGTAGCGCAGGCCAAGCGGTTGCTGGCCTTCCATACCGATGGAGATGAGCGCGCAGAGGTGGAGGGGCCGGCGCTGCCTCTGCCGTCCATCGTCAATCCCGCCGATTCCAAACAACGCTTCGACGTGCTGGAAGTGTGGGGCTATGTCTACAGGGGAAGCTATCGCATGCGTCTGGAGTACTACCGCTCCGGTGGAGGGTGTGTGCTGATGGGGCAGGAAATTCTCGAGATCGCTCGTCTTTGATTCAGCAAGGAGACCTACGCATGACCTTCTCCCCCCAGGAAGCCCTGCATCGCACCATCGAGCACCGCGAAATCTTCTTCGACGAAATGGTCGACCTGATGCGGCAGATCATGCGCGGCGATGTCTCGCCGATGATGACCGCCGCGATCCTCACCGGGCTGCGCGTGAAGAAGGAGACCGTGGACGAAATCGCCGCGGCGGCCACCGTGATGCGTGAATTCGCCCGGCCAGTGCCGGTGGCCGATACCTCCAACCTGGTTGATATCGTCGGCACCGGTGGCGATGGCTCGCACACCTTCAACATCTCCACCTGTTCGATGTTCGTCGCCGCCGCCGCCGGCGCACGCGTGGCCAAGCATGGCAACCGCAGCGTGTCGTCCAAGTCCGGCAGTGCCGATGCGCTGGAAGCGCTGGGCGCGGTGATCGAACTGCAGCCTGACCAGGTGGCCGCGGCCATCGAGCGGACCGGCATCGGCTTCATGTTCGCGCCGATCCACCATCCGTCGATGAAGGTTGTCGCGCCGGTGCGCCGCGAAATGGGCGTGCGCACCATCTTCAACATCCTCGGCCCGCTGACCAACCCGGCCAGCGCGCCATCGGTGCTGATGGGCGTGTTCCATCCCGATCTGGTGGGCATCCAGGCGCGCGTGCTGCGCGAGCTGGGCACCGAGCGTGCGATGGTGGTCTGGGGCCGCGACAACATGGACGAGATCTCGCTGGGCGCCGGCACCCTGGTCGGCGAACTGCGCGACGGCAAGGTGCGCGAGTACGAGATCCACCCGGAAGACTTCGGCATCGCCATGTCGGCCAGCCGCAACCTGCGCGTGGACGGCCCGGAGCAGTCCATCCAGATGCTGCGCGCCGTGCTGGACAACGAGCCCGGCCCGGCGCTGGACATCGTCGCGCTGAATGCCGGCGCCGCGCTGTACGTTGCCGGCGTGGCCAGCGACATCGGTGATGGCCTGGCCCGCGCCCGTGCCGCCATTGCCAACGGCAGCGCCCGCCAGCGCCTGCAGCAGTATGTCGAGACCACCCGCGCGCTGGTTGCCTGAGCGCGCGGTTCAGCCTGACCCCCTTGATGGCCGATAATGGCCGTCCTCACCGCCCCCGCACCGAACCGAAGACGATGAGCGACATCCTGCAGACGATCCTGGCCCGCAAGGCCGAAGAAGTGGCCCAGCGCCGCGCCCAGCGCCCGCTCGAGGAGCTGCAGGCCGCCTTGGCCAGCGCCCCGCCGGTCCGTGGCTTCGTGCGCGCGCTGCAGGCGGCGGTGGCCAACGGCGACCCGGCGGTGATCGCCGAGGTGAAGAAGGCCAGCCCGTCCAAGGGCGTGATCCGCCCGGATTTCCGCCCGGCCGACATTGCCGTCAGCTACGAATTCGGCGGTGCCAGCTGCCTGTCGGTGCTGACCGACGTCGATTTCTTCCAGGGCGCCGACGCCTACCTGCAGCAGGCCCGCGAGGCCTGCACGCTGCCGGTGCTGCGCAAGGACTTCGTGATCGACGCCTACCAGGTGTACGAAGCGCGCGTGCTTGGCGCCGACTGCATCCTGCTGATCGTCGCCGCGCTGGACGACACCCAGCTGGCCACCCTGTCCGAACTGGCGCTTTCGCTGGGCATGGACGTGCTGGTGGAAGTGCATGACATCGATGAGCTGGAGCGCGCGCTGCAGGTGCCGGCGCCGATGATCGGCATCAACAACCGCAATCTGCGCACCTTCGAGGTGTCGCTGCAGACCACCCTGGACATGCAGAAGGCGGTGCCGCGTGATCGCCTGCTGGTCACCGAAAGCGGCATCCTCGGCCCGCAGGACGTGGCCCTGATGCGCGACGCCGGCATCCACGCGTTCCTGGTCGGCGAGGCCTTCATGCGCGTGGAAGAGCCGGGCGAGGGCCTGCGTCAGCTATTCTTCGCGGCATGACAACGCACTATCCAACGCCGCGCGAGGATGCGCCGCTGGTGGTCTTCGACTTCGACCACACCCTCTACGACGGCGATTCGGGCACCCACCTGTTCGCCTCGCTGATCAAGCGCAACCCGCTGCGCATGCTGGCCGCACTGCTGGTCACGCCGATCGCCGGGCCGCTGGTGGCGATGCTGCCGACCCGTCGAGCGGGTATTTCGGTTTACGTGTGGATCGGCAGTTTCGGCCTGCACCGGGCGCGTGATTTCAACAAGGTGATCGACGCGTACGTGCTGCGCAACGAGGCGCAGATGCGCGCCAAGCTGCTGCCGCAGGCGCTGGACGTCTTTGCGGCGCATCGCGCCAAGGGGGACCGCGTGGTGGTCGCCACCGGTGCGCCGCCGGAACTGGCCCGCGCGATCCTGGCCTTCGTGGCCCACCAGGACGTGCCGGTGATCGGCACCGAGGTTGGCCCACGGCTGGGTGGCGTCGGCCCGACCCGTCACTGCCACAACGAAGAGAAGATGCGCATGCTGCGCGAGCGCGGTTACGGCGATATCGATATCGCCTACTCCGACAGTACCGCCGACCTGCCGCTGCTGCTGGCCGCCAAGGCGCCGGTGGTGGTGAACCCGAAGCCGGGCCGGGTGGACTTCTTCCGCCGCGTGCTGCCGGCCGGCACCCGCATCCTCAACTGGGGCTGCGTGGACCGTGGTGGCGACAAGGCCTGATCCGAGCCTGTTGTAGAGCCGAGCCATGCTCGGCTGCTCTTCGTTGCGGTATCCGTGCGCGATCAGCCGAGCATGGCCCGGCTCTACAGGGAATGCCTCAGCGATACAGGTGCCCGTACACCGCGTGGCCGATCTGGAACAGGCTGATGCCCAGCACCAGCACGCCAACGGCCACCAGCACCCAGCGCTCCTTCACCCGCTTGACCAGGATCGCCGCCACCGGCGCGGCCATCATGCCGCCGATCAGCAGGCCGGCGACGATCTGCAGGTGCTGCACCCCCATCGACAGCAGGAAGGTCGCCGACACCGTCAGCGTGACCACGAACTCCGCCGCATTGACCGTACCGATGGTGGTGCGCGCCTGGCCACCACGAGCGAGCAGGGTGGACGTGGCGATCGGCCCCCAGCCGCCACCGCCGCTGGCGTCGAGCAGGCCCGCGAAGAAGCCCAGCACCGGTACCCGGCGGATTTCGCCCTTGGGCATCCAGCGTCCGGCCGCGCGAGCCAGGATGATGATCGCCAGCACCAGCAGGTACAGGTAGATCAGTGGCCGGATGATCTCGCCCGGGATCTGGGTGAGCACGTAGGCGCCCACCGCGCCGCCCACCGCGCCGGGCAGGGCCAGGCGCAGGAACAGGCGTTTATCGACATTCCCGGCGGCGAGGTGCGACACACCCGAGGCGCCGGTGGTGAACACTTCCGCGGTGTGGATGCTGGCGCTGACCTGCGCCGGTGGCAGGCCCATGCTCAGCATCACCGACGAGGACACCAGGCCGAAGGCCATGCCCAGCGCACCGTCGACCAGCTGTGCGCCGAGGCCGATGAGGATGAACCACCAGAATTCGCTGCTCAGTCCCATGCACCGAGCCTAGCGCGCGAAGGAGTGCGGACCAAGGTCCGCACCCACCGGGTGCTCAACGGTCAACGGGTGCCGTACAGCACCACGGTCTTGCCGCGTGCATGCAGCAGGCCGTCGGTCTGCAGCTTCTTCAGCACGCGGCCGGCCATTTCGCGCGAGCAGCCGACCAGGCGGGCCAGTTCCTGGCGCGACACGCGCAGCTGGCTGCCCTGCGGATGGCTCATCGCTTCCGGTTCCTGCGCCAGATCGTGCAGTGTGCGCACGATTCGATCGGTAACGTCAAGGAATGCCAGGCGGCTGGCTTTGCGGCTGGTATCGAGCAGGCGCTTGGAGATCTGCTGGCCCAGCGCGTACAGCAGGCGCGGGGCGTCGGCGGACAGCGGGCCGAGGAACAGCTGGTGCAGGCGCTCGTAGCTGATTTCGGCCAGTTCGCAGGCGGTACGGGTCCGCAGGATCACCTCGCGGCGGTCCGATTCGACGAACAGGCCCATTTCGCCAACGAACTCGCCGGCACCGAAGTAGCCCAGCACAAGCTCGCGATCATCATCTTCCTCGGCCATGATCGAAACCGAGCCGCTGACAACGTAATACAGGGTTCCCGCCGGGTCACCGGGTCGGAAGACGTCGGTACGGGTGGGATATCGCCGCCGGTGGCTGTGCGCCAGGAAACGATCGATGGTGGCGATATCCAAGGCCAGTGGACTGCTAGCTAGGCGCACGGTTGACACGATAGGGGCGCTCCCTCTGCGCATGAACGGATTCACGGGGTCGATAGCGGAGCTTAACCAGCGCAATTGTTAAGGGCAAACAGTGTGCCAGAACTCTTGCGTCTTCACGTTCCCCCCGGGGGCAGTTTGCCCCATAATTCCCCCTTTCCCTTCTTACACAGGAATCGACCGCCGTGGTCAAGCCGTTGCCTCGCCTGAGGCTGCAGGGTTTCAACAACCTCACCAAGGCGCTGAGCTTCAACATCTATGACGTGTGTTACGCGCGCACCGAAGAGGAGCGTCAGCGTTACATTGAATACATCGATGAAGAGTACAACGCCGACAGGCTGACTCAAATCTTGACCGATGTCGCCGAGATCATCGGCGCCAACATCCTGAACGTGGCCCGCCAGGACTACGACCCGCAGGGTGCCTCGGTGACCATCCTGATCTCCGAAGAGCCGGTGATCGACAAGAAGCTGGCCGGCAAGGAGCTGATCTCCGACGCCGTGGTCGCGCACATGGACAAGAGCCACATCACTGTCCACACCTACCCGGAAACCCATCCGCAGGAAGGTATCGCGACGTTCCGCGCGGATATCGACGTGGCCACCTGTGGCGTCATTTCCCCGCTGAAGGCCCTGAACTACCTGATCGAGAGCCTTGAGTCGGACATCGTGATCATGGACTACCGCGTCCGTGGCTTCACCCGCGATGTGAAGGGCAAGAAGCACTTCATCGACCACAAGATCAACTCGATCCAGAACTTCCTGGCCAAGAACATCAAGTCGCGTTACGAGATGTTCGACGTCAACGTCTACCAGGAAAACATCTTCCACACGAAGATGCACCTGAAGGACTTCGACCTGGACCAGTACCTGTTCGAGGAGAAGGCCAAGAACCTGTCGTTCAAGGAACGCATGAAGATCGAAGCGCTGCTCAAGCGCGAGATCGAAGAGCTGTTCCACGGCCGCAACCTGTCCGAGTAAGCCCCATGCGCGATGCCCGCAGGCATCGCCACCCAGGCGGGACGACCCGCCCCGTGGAACCAGTGCCCCGCACGCGTTACAGTTCCACGGTGATGTACCGACCCACGGCCCGGTGTGAAAACACCGGGCCGTTTCGTTTTTCTCAAAAAAGGTAAGGAGCCCCCACCCATGCCCTGGATCCATCTGTTGCTGGCCGGTCTGTTCGAGATCGGTTTCGCACTTGGAATGAAGTACTCCGAAGGCTTCAGCAAACCCCTGCCTACCGTTGCCACGGTGGTGTCCGCATTGATCAGCCTGTACCTGATGAGCCAGGCGATGAAGAGCATCCCGGTCGGTACGGCCTATGCGATCTGGACCGGCATCGGCGCCCTGGGCGTGGCGGTGCTGGGTATCTACCTGTTCAACGACAGCGCCTCACCGGCCCGCCTGGCCTGCGTGGGCCTGATCGTGGCCGGTGTGATCGGCCTGAAGCTGGTCTCGCCCAATTGATTGACGGGGTCGGATCCCTTTTCCGCGGGAAAAGGGCTCTGACCCCATCATGGATCACGGACCGTAAGGGGGCAGAGCCCTTTCCCGATGGGAAAGGGATCCGACCCCGGCGGGTTCCCTACAGCCGGTAGGCGATGGTCTTCATGACCTTGGAGGCCACCGCCATCACCCCCGGAATCGGGAACGGCAGGCGGCGTGCGCCGGCCTGCTCGGCGTGGACCGCATGGCGGGCCTCGTCGTCCTTCATCACCGCGATGACCGCGCGGCTGCGCAGGTCGCCGGCCGGCAGGTCGACCAGATGCTCGTCCAGATGGGCCTCCACCTGGCGCTCGGTCTCGACCACGAAGCCCAGGTTCCAGCCGTCGCCGCGCAGCCCGGCCAGGGTGCCGATGGTGTAGCTGCCGGCGTACCACAGCGGGTTGAACAGGCTCGGACGGCTGTCCAGCTCGCCCAGCCGGGTGGCGCACCAGGCCAGGTGGTCGGTTTCTTCCTGCGCCGCTTCCAGCAGGTGTTCGCGCGTGGCCGGGTCGCGGGCCACGGCGGCCTGGCCGAAATACAGGCCCTGCGCGCAGACCTCGCCGACGTGGTTGATCCGCATCAGGCCCGCGGCGTGGCGCCGCTCGGCGCTGTCCATGCCGGGCTCGTCGGTGTCCGCGGCCGGGTAGGGGCGGGCCGCCGGCGGATTGCCGAACACTGTGTCCAGGGCGCGCTGCGCCTCGGTCAGCAGGTGGTCCAGCGGGGTGGTCTGGCGGAGCACGGTCATGGCAGTACGGGGTGGGGCGGAAGACCCCTCGATTCTCGCCCGGCCCCGCGCCCCTGCCAACCCGGCCCAGGGGGCGGGTTGCGCGCCCCCGGCAAGATGAGTACAATCCCGCCTCTTACGCTTCACCTTTTCACAACGCGTGGCAGAGTTCCGGCGAGCCTTTCGCCGCAATGAGCCCGACCTAACCTAGAGTTCTTCATGAGCACTTTCACTGCCAAGAACGAGACCGTCCAGCGCGACTGGTACCTCGTCGACGCCGAGGGCAAGACCCTGGGCCGTCTCGCCACCGAGCTGGCCCGCCGTCTGCGCGGCAAGCACAAGCCGGTCTACACCCCCCACGTTGATACCGGCGACTACCTGGTCGTCATCAATGCAGAAAAGATTGCCGTCACCGGCAAGAAGCTGCAGGACAAGATGTATCACCGTTTCACCGGCTACATCGGCAACCTGAAGACCGAGTCCCTGGCCCAGGCGCTGGAGCGTCACCCGGAGCGCGTGATCGAGATCGCCGTGAAGGGCATGCTGCCGAAGGGCCCGCTGGGTCGCCAGATGTACCGCAAGCTCAAGGTCTACGCTGGCACTGAGCATCCGCACGCCGCACAGCAGCCGCAGGTTCTGGATATCTAATCATGGCTATCACTCAAAACTACGGCACTGGCCGCCGCAAGTCCTCCACCGCTCGCGTGTTCCTGCGCAAGGGTTCGGGCAACATCACCGTCAATGGCCGTCCGCTGGACGAGTTCTTCGGTCGTGAGACTGCGCGCATGATCGTGCGCCAGCCGCTCGAGCTGACCAAGAACACCGAAAGCTTCGACATCCTGGTCACCGCCGCTGGCGGCGGCACCACCGGCCAGGCCGGTGCGATCCGTCTGGGCATCGCCCGTGCGCTGGTCGAGTACGACGAAACCCTGAAGTCCGAGCTGCGCAAGGCTGGCTTCATGACCCGTGACGCCCGTGAAGTCGAGCGTAAGAAGGTCGGTCTGCACAAGGCCCGTCGCGCCACCCAGTTCTCCAAGCGCTGATTTACCGCGCCTGGCTGGGCTCCTTCGGGAGCCCGCTGGATGGAAAAGCAAAAGCCCGGCCGAAGCCGGGCTTTTGTCGTTTCGGGGGAGTGTGCATTGGAGGGGGTGGGGTCAGGGCCTTTTCCTGCGGAAAAGGATCCGACCCTGTGTCTCTGTAGAGCCGAGCCGATGCTCGGCTGCTCCTGGTCGGTGGGATGCGCGACCAAATTAAAAGCAAAAGGCCAGATCTTTCGATCTGGCCTTTTGCTTTTAATTTGGCTGCCCCGGATGGATTCGAACCACCGAATGCCTGAGTCAGAGTCAGGTGCCTTACCGCTTGGCGACGGGGCAAAACGTGCAACTATTTTCTCACTTTTCACGCTGAAAAACAACTTGATTTTCAGTGTGGTGGCTATGGGTGGACTCGAACCACCGACCCCAGCATTATGAGTGCTGTGCTCTAACCGGCTGAGCTACATAGCCTTGGTGAGCCCGCTATTCTGCGGATGTGTATCGACCCTGTCAACACTTTTGTGTCGTGCTTGTGGGCCGACAGAGGGCATGGGATAGTCCCGACCAGTAGATTTTCTTAGGAGTCCGCATCGTGATCGATCCGGACGGCTATCGACCGAACGTCGGCATCGTGCTGATGCGGCAGGACGGCCAGGTGTTCTGGGCACGACGCGTGCGCCGGGACGGTTGGCAGTTCCCGCAGGGTGGCATGAATACCGACGAGACGCCTGTCGAGGCCATGTATCGTGAACTGCAGGAAGAGACCGGCCTGCTGCCTGAGCATGTGGAAGTGCTCGGGGCAACGCCCGGCTGGCTGCGCTACAAGCTGCCGGCACGGGCCATCCGCCGCAACGAGCGGCAGGTCTGCATCGGCCAGAAGCAGGTCTGGTTCCTGCTGCGCCTGACCGGCGACGAATCCCACGTGAAGCTGGACCACACCGACTCGCCCGAGTTCGACCACTGGCGGTGGGTGGACTTCTGGTACCCGGTGGAGCATGTGGTGATGTTCAAGCGCGGCGTCTATGCACGTGCATTGCGACATCTGGCGCCACTGGCGCGTGGGGTGGCCGGGCAGGGCGTCACCGCCATGCCCAAGAGCGCGGCCGAGGCCTGGATGCCGGGCCACACCGCCGGCCATGACCGCCCACGCAAGCGCCCGAGGACACGGGGCTACTGGCCGAAAAAGGCCACAGGCGACGGTCCGGTCAGCTGATCGGCTGAACGGTATCGAGAATGGTTCAGGTCCTTGATTGACAACCATTCTCGTTTCCATTGGAATAGCCAACAGGCCGCTTCTGGCCTGTCAGCCCGGTCCACGCCTGTGTACGTCTGCATCTGCAACGGAGTCACCGACCACCAGATCCGCGAAGCCGCCAGCAATGGCGTCACCTCGGTGGCCGAACTGACCATGCGTACCGGTTGCGGCGCTACCTGTGGTTCCTGCCTGGACATGGCCGGCGACCTGCTGGCCAAGGCGCGTGCCACCCACGATCTGCCGCTGCCGGTATTGGGCCTGGCCCAGGTCGCCTGATCGCTTCTTCGCGGCGCATTGACGCCGCGCTTTCGCATCCTTCACGCGTGGCCGCACAGGCCAATGCGCACGATTCGCGTTCCTTCACGACCGCACGCAAGGCGTTAAAGTGCCTGCGTTTTCAGCGTGCAGGAGCATCCCCATGAAGGGCGACACCAAGGTCATCGAATTCCTCAACAAGGTCCTCTACAACGAGCTGACCGCGATCAACCAGTACTTCCTGCACGCCAAGATGCTGAAGAACTGGGGCATCAAGGAACTGGCCGAACATGAGTACAAGGAATCGATCGACGAGATGAAGCATGCCGACATGCTCGCCGACCGCATCCTGTTCCTTGAAGGCCTGCCGAACTTCCAGGCGCTGGGTAAGCTGCGCATCGGCGAGAACCCGACCGAGATCCTGCAGTGCGACCTGTCGCTGGAACGCGACGGCGTGGTCACCCTGCGCGAGGCCGTGGCCTATTCCGATTCGGTGGGTGACTACGTCAGCCGCCAGCTGTTCGTGAAGATCCTCGACTCGGAAGAAGAGCACATCGACTGGCTGGAGACCCAGCTCGACCTGATCGAGCGCATCGGCGAGCCGAAGTACCTGCTGAGCAAGCTGGAAGAGTGACTCAACCGGCCTGGCCGGCGCGATGCTGTGCCAGGTAGCCCGTCAGTGCCACGCGCGCACGGGCGAATTCGGCAACCAGCAGCGCCACTGCCACCGCGGGGCGCTGCAGGCTGCCACTGCGGGCTTCGTGTTCGATCCGCTGCGCCACCGCCGACAGCGACAAAGCCCCCACGTTCGCGCTGGATGATTTCAGGCTGTGCGCGACGGCCTGCAGGCGGGGCTCGTCGCCGGCCTGCGCGGCCTGCTGCAGCTGCTGCACCATCGTCGGCGTATCCTCCAGGAATACCGAGATGATCTGGATGGCGGTATCGCCGATCACCGCGTGCAGCTCGTCCAGCACGTCGCGGTCCAGCACCGGCTGTGGCTTGGAGCCGACTCGGCTGTCATCGTCTTGTAGAGCCGAGCCATGCTCGGCTGATGGAGCGCGACTGCTATTGGCCATCAGCCGAGCATGGCTCGGCTCTACCGAAGGCTGTCCCGGTGATGCAGCTTTCCCGCCCCCCCAGCGCTGCAGCAGCGCATGCAGGGTGGCACGTGCGATCGGCTTGGACAGGTAGTCGTCCATGCCGGCCTGCAGGCAGCGCTCGCGGTCACCAGCCATGGCATTGGCGGTCATCGCGATGATCGGCAGGCGTGGGCGCCCGTTCTCCACTTCCTCGGCGCGCCAGCGGCGGGTGGCGGCATAGCCGTCCAGAACCGGCATCTGGCAGTCCATCAGCACGACATCCACGCCCCCTTCGCGAAGGGCGACCAATGCCTGCTCGCCATCGGCGGCGTTGCGCACCACGCACTGGAACACGCCTAGCAGCTGCTCGGCCACCATGCGGTTGACCGTGTTGTCCTCCACCAGCAGCACGCGCAGGTGCAACGGCGGCAGCATGGGCGTGGGCTGCCCCGGTTCGGCATTGGCCAGCAGCGCGGCAGGGCGTGCATGCGCGACCGGTGCCGCCAGCAGTGCGTGCAGCGCAGCGTCGTCGAAATGCGCGGGTAGCTGCCGCTGGCGCGGGCGCGCTGGAAGGGCATCGTCCTGCAGCCACAGCACCTGCAGGGCGTCGTCCTCGCCACGCTCGGCCAACGCCTGTTGCAGCGTCGCTTCACCGATGCGGCGGGCGCGTGCATCGACCAGCAGCCAGGCTGGTGCCGGTTGCCCCGGCCTCGGTATCGCGCGCAGGCGCTCGACCACGGCATCGAACTGCGCCATGGCGTGCACCGGCAGTCCATGATGGGCCGCGATGCGCTCGATGCGTGCCTGCAGGATCGCATCGCTGCTGAACAGCAGCAGCGAGTCTGGCGTGCGCGCCATGGCCGGCAGGTCGCCGGGCACCTTCAGCAACGGGATCTCGAACCAGAACGTGGCGCCCTGGCCGGGCGTGGACTGCACGCCGATGCGCCCGTGCATCAGGTCGATGATGCGCTTGCAGATCGCCAGGCCCAGGCCGGTGCCACCGTAGATGCGGGTCGTTGAGGCATCGGCCTGGCTGAAGGACTGGAAGAGGCGCGCCTGCAGTGCCTCGTCGATGCCGATGCCGGTGTCGATGACCTCAAAGCGCAGCTGGTGCTGTGCCGCACCTTCGCCCAGGCGCTGCACGCGCAGCTGCACCTGGCCGCGTGCGGTGAACTTGATCGCGTTGGCCAGCAGGTTGCTCAACACCTGGCGCAGTCGTACCGGGTCGCCACGCACCGGCAGGCGCACCGACGGGTCCAGCTGCAGCCCCAGCGACAGGCCCTTGGCGTCGGCGGCGCGCTGCATGAGCTGCACCACGCCATCCAGCAGGTCACGCAGGTTGAAACTGGTGATCTCCAGTTCCAGTGCCTGCGCTTCCAGCCGCGAGTAGTCGAGGATGTCGTCGACGATGCGCAGCAGCTGCTGCGAGCTGGCCGAGGCGGTGGCCAGCATCTGCCGCTGGTCCTCGCCCAGCGGGCCGCGTGCGATCAGCTCCAGCATCGGCAGGATGCCGTTGAGCGGCGTACGGATCTCGTGGCTCATCGTGGCCAGGAACTCACCCTTGGCCAGCACGGCCGCCTCTGCGGCCTGCTTGGCCTGCAGCAGCTGCTGTTCCAGCTGCCCCTGGCGTTCGGTGGTGCGGCGCAGCTGGTCACGTTCGCTGGCCAACGCGCTGCGCTCACGCTGCAGGAGGGCCAGTGCATGGTTGCGCGCGCGCAGGCGCAGGCCCAACAGCAGCGCCGTGATGGAGGCCGCGGCAAGGGCAACCAGCAGCGCGACCCACATCGGCACGTCAGAGCACCGCGTTGTGGAAGTCGAAGTTCAGATCGCTGCCGGCAGACTGCACCATGTTGCCCTGGATGTAGTCGACACCGCCCACCCACATCGCGGCGGCAGCCTGTGGATCTTCGATCTGCTGGCCGATGATCTGCTGCCCGGCGGCGTGTGCCCGCTCGATTGCCCGGCGCAGCTCTTCGCGCGTGGCCGGATTGGAATGGCTGCTGGAGAAGCGCGCGGCCATGCGCACGAACGACAACGGCAGCTGGGTCAGCAGCGCATCGGCTTCGCCCCCGGGCTCGAACTGGCTCAGGCAGAAACGCACGCCGGCCCCTGCCATGCGTTCGCAGAACTGCTGCAGCGGCACGGTGTGGATCAGCGCATCCGGCAGGCGCACGTCGATCACCAGCGCACTGCCGGGCAGGCCGCGCTGCTGCAGTGATTCCAGCAGCCAGTCGGCGAAGGCATCGCGCTGCAGGGTGCGCAGTGACTGTGAGACGAACAGGTTCAGCGGTTGCGTCGCGTGCCGGTACAGGTCGAGCAGCCCCAGTGCATGGTCCATCACCTGCTGGTCGAGATCGGCGATGCGCCCCGCGGCTTCCGCGGCCGGAATCACCTGGCCTGCCGCCAGCAGCGTACCGTCGGCCTGGCGAAGGCGCAGCAGCAGCTGGTATTGCGCGGTATTGCCGCCGGCGACGGCGACGATCGGCTGGTAGGCCAGTTCAAGCTGGCCTTCCAGCAGTGCCAGGTGTTCCTGCTCGCTGATCACGTCGCGGTGCACGTGGCCGGCCACGCCGGCGCTGAGCAGGCGTGCCTGCAGGGTGGTGCGCTCGACCGCTTCCAGCGCGCTGTTGGCATCGTCGAAGCCCGGCGACAGCGGTGCATAGCCGACCACGCCGCGCAGGTGCACGGATTCGTCATCGCGGATCACGAAGGCCCGCGCCGACAACTGCTCGCGCAGCGCAGCGGCAATGCCTTCCAGGCTGTCCTCGCTGACATTGCGCGCAAGCAGCAGGAAGCTGTTGTCGTTCAGGCGCGCCAGCAAGTGCGGGTGCCCGGCTTCTGCCAGGCGTTGCCCGGCCTGCACCATCAGGCGCTCGAAGGCGGCATAGCCATAGCGCTCGCGCAGGCCCAGTGCGCTGGATATCTCGACGAACAGCACGCCGCCCTGGTCGCGGTGGGCGAGCGCGGCGTTGAGCTGCTGCAGCACGTGATGCCGCGTCGGCAGCCCGGTTTCCGGATTGCTGGTGGCCGGGGTGCCGGATACGCCGGGCAGGGTTGCGGCCTGCGCCCGCGCGCGGCGGATGCGGTTGGCCACGGCGGCGATCAGGTGGCGCGGGCGGATCGGCTTGCTCAGGTAGTCGTCGGCGCCACTGTCGAGCACCTCGAACTGGCGTTCCGGGTCCGGGTCGCCGCTGAGGAACACGATGGGCAGCAGCTGCAGGCCGGGCTGCTGGCGGATCAGCGCGGTCAGGCGCATTCCGTCCAGGCCGGGCAGGTGCAGGTCCATCAGGATCAGGTCGGGGCGATGTTCCTTGATCGCCTGCAGCGCGTCATCGGCATCGCTGTGCACGATCGCCTGCATGCCGGCGCCGTGCAGCACGCTCTGTGCGAACAGCGCCTGGGCACGATCATCCTCGACGATCAGCACGCGGTAGGGCGAATCGGAATGCAGCGGTGCGGGGTCATTGCTGCCGGCCTCTGCCAGCAGGGATGGGCCGGGCAGCGGTGGCGGTGCGCTGCCAATCCCAGGGGGTGTATCGACGGCCGCCAGCGGTGCGGCTGACGCCGGTGCTGCCGTGACCGCGGCCGCCGGGCCTGGCGCCCAGCGTTGCCAATGATCGGCCGGAGGGGTTTCAGCGCGTCCCGGGCGGGCGCCCGCGGGGGATTCGTTTGCGGCCATCGGTGCTCCTGGTGTTCGCGTCCATTATGCGACAAGCCCGGCGATCAACCGGTGCCGGGCTGGCGTGGACTGTCGGGCGACGCACTGCGCGCCAGCCAGCGCACGCCCTTCCACAGGGCGCGCCAGACCAGCCACACCAGCAGTGCGCCGGCCAGGCTGCAGGCCAGCACCACGATCAGCGCGATCCACGGGTGTGCCAGGGCCAGGGCCAGGCCACCGATCACCACGGTGTCCTCGGCGGCGGAGGCGACCCAGTTGCTGGCCGGTTCCGGCGAGGTGTTGAGCAGGGCACGGGTGCCGGCTTTCAAGCCATGGCTGGCCAGCGCAACACCGGCACCGGCGGCGAGTGCACCGGTGCCGAGCTGGCCGTCCGGCGACAGTGTGGCTGCGGCGAGGAAAGCACCTGCAGGCACGCGTGCCAGGGTCTGCACCAGGTCCCAGGCCGAGTCCACGCCGGGGATCTTGTCGGCGAAGAATTCGGTCACCGCCAGTGCCGCCGAGGTGCCCAGCACCCACCACGATTCGGTGGCCTGCAGGGCGGGGGGCAGGTCGACCCAGCCGAGCAGGCCGGCCAGGCCGACGCCGAACACGGTGAGGTAGACGCGGATGCCGGCCAGCCAGGCCAGCAGGATGCCGATCACGAACAGGTGGGCTTCGGTCATGGCGGTGCTCCGGTGACGGAACTGTGCAGGGGGCCACACTATCGGCGATGGCGTGCCTGAACGCCACAGACCACGGTCGGGTGCTGCGCAGGAAACCCACCCGTCCTGTCATACACTAGCCCGTCGTTTGCCACAGGGGCCGTACCGGCGTCGCCCTCGCGATGCCCCGGAATCCACCCATGACCAACCGTCCTCCCATGCGCGTGCAGGTCCGCCTGCCCGGCGCGCCGCAACCGCCGGCCGACCGCCGCCGCCTGCTGGTGATCGGCGGCATCTGGCTGCTCAGCCTGGTGCTGGCGGTGCTCGGCGGCTGCTGGATGGCCACCCCGCGCGATGCGCAGGGCCAGCGCCTGCAGGCCGCCGAGAAGCGTGCCGAGACGCTGCAGGCACAGCTGACCGAACTGCGCCAGAAGCAGGCCACGCTGGAAGCCTCCGACCGAATCAGCCGCGCCGCCAATACCGAGGTGCAGTCCTCGCTGGCCGAGCGCGATGAGGAAATCGCCGGCCTGCGTGCCGACGTCGCCTTCTATGAGCGCCTGGTCGGTTCGACCAGCCAGCGCAAGGGCCTGAACACCCATTCGATCGAGTTCAGCCCGGAAGCGGCCGGCACCTGGCAGTACACCGCGGTGCTGACCCAGAACCTCAACCGTGGTGCCATCAGCCAGGGGCAGATGCGTTTCACCGTGGAAGGCGTGAAGAACGGCAAGCTGGCCACGATCAGCTGGGATGATCTGCACCAGCGCAGCAAGGTGCCGGGACAGGATTACTCGTTCCGGTACTTCCAGCAGCTCACCGGCAGCGTGATGCTGCCGGCTGACTTCACCCCGCAACGCGTGCGGGTGACATTGGGGAGTGGTACGGGGGGTACCACCCAGGTATTCGACTGGAAACAGGCCGGTGCGCCGGCCAGCAAAGGGGAGTAGGCAGATGTTCGGAAGCAGCAAATCCAACCGTGAAGGCCAGCTGGTGGTGGATGCCCTGATCGGCAACCAGGTGGTGATCCGCGGCGATGTGGAATTCAGTGGTGGCCTGTACGTGGAAGGCCGCATCCACGGCAAGGTGATCGCCGCCGAAGGCGCCAGCGGCGCGACCCTGACGGTCGCCGAGCATGGCGTGATCGAGGGCGAGATCCGCGCCCAGGTGGTGGTCATCAGTGGCCGCCTGGACGGCGACGTGCATGCCACCGAGAAGGTCGAGCTGACCCCGAGCGCGCGGGTCAACGGCAACGTTCATTACCAGGTGGTGGAGATGAATGCGGGCGCCCAGCTGAACGGCCGCCTGATCCATGCCAACGCGCCGATGGCGGCCCTGCCGGCCCCGGAAGGCGACGACGCCAATGGTGGCAAGGGTGACACTGCCGCACGCCGCAAGCTGGCCGAGGCGATGGCTTGAAAGCCATCGTCGGCGCCCCCATGCTGACGCCATGAGCACGCTAGTCTCCCTGCCCGGCGCCACCCCGGCCGCCGCGCCCGATTACCAGTCGCTGGAGCGCCCGCTGAACTTCACCGAGTCGGCGGCCGCCAAGGTCAAATCCCTGATCCAGGAAGAGGGCAACCCCGACCTGGCATTGCGCGTGTATATCGAAGGCGGCGGCTGTTCCGGTTTCCAGTACGGGTTCGAGTTCGACGAGAACCGTGCCGAGGACGACCTGGCGGTGCAGACCAGCGGGGTGACCCTGCTGGTCGACCCGCTGAGCCTGCAGTACCTGATGGGCGCCGAAGTGGACTACACCGAGAGCCTGACCGGTGCGCAGTTCGTGATCCGCAACCCGAACGCCAAGACCACCTGCGGCTGCGGCAGCAGCTTCAGCATGTAGGCAGGGCGCGGGGCCTGCGTCCCGCGCGACAAGGTGTGTGGAGCAAGCTCCACACCTGCAGACGGTTTCGGCAAAGCCTGCGGCTTGCCACCTGCATCGATTGGCGGCACGCTTGCCGGATGCCCAATACTCCTTCGCCGCTTTCCGGTTTCGCCTTCGTGGGCGAACCGCTGGAGCGCGCCGATGCCCTGCGCGAAGATGCCGATGCACTGGCGCGCCTGTGGCCGGGTGCGCGCATTCTGGTGCTCGATCAGGACGGCAGCGCCTTCACCGGCGATGACGACCAGCCGCTGGCACTGACCGGCGCCGACATCGGCGGCGGTCCCGGCTCCGCGATCTTCCTCGGCCTGCGCGGGGAACAAGCGTGGTTCTCGGTTGAAGCCGCCAGCGTCACCGTCACCGCACCACGTCGCCTCGACCTGCGCCAGGCCGCCCTGCTGTGGTCGGTGGCTGATGCGACCGCTTTCAGCTACGCCCGTGGCATGTCCTACTGGCACTCGCGCACCCGTTTCTGCGGTGTATGCGGTGGTGCCGTGGCGTTTGCCCGCGGCGGCTTCGTGGGGCGTTGCGCGCAGTGTTCCACCGAGCACTACCCGCGTGTCGACCCCGCTGTGATCGTGGCGGTTGAAAACCAGGGCCGCCTGCTGCTTGGCCGCCAGTCGAACTGGGCGCCACGTCGCTACTCGGTGCTGGCCGGCTTTGTCGAACCGGGCGAAACCTTCGAGCAGACCGTGGTGCGCGAAGTCCACGAGGAGAGCAAGGTGCGGGTGACCGCCTGCCAGTACCTCGGTTCGCAACCCTGGCCATTTCCGGGAGCGCTGATGGTTGGCTTCCGCGCGCAGGCGCACGCCGATCTGCCGATCGTGGATGGTGAACTGGAGGACGCGCGCTGGTTCAGTGCCGAGGAGGTCGGTGCCGCGCTGGCACGTGATGACCAGGACGATGGCGAGGGTATCCGCCTGTCACCGCCGATCTCGATTTCGCGAGGGCTGATCGAGCACTGGTACCGGCAGCAGAAGGGCTGAGCCAGGCCGGTGGGGGCGCCTGTATTGCCGCCACCTGAACACGGCACGGGTTACAGTCCGGTTCACCGCTGAGGGTGCCGCTGCGGCAGGTAAGGTAGCGACGCCGAGCGATCTGTTTCGTAGGGAGACCCGCCATGTTCACCACTCTGGCCGCCGTGCTGGTCGCACTGGCCCTGGGCCATGTCGCTCCGGCTGCTGCTGCCTCGCTGCGCCGTTTCGACGGCTTCCGGCGCTGGTTGGGCTGGCTGGACGCGCATGGTGGAAAGGCCTGGCAGGGGCCGGCGGGCGTTGCCCTGGCACTGCTGCCGCCGCTGCTGCTGCTGGGCCTGCTGGCCTGGCTGCTGCGCGGGGTACTGTTCGGCCTGCCGTCGCTGTTGCTGGGCGTGGCGGTGCTGGCCTGGTGCTGGGGCCCGCGTGACCTGGACCGCGATATCGAGGCCATCATCGATGCCGACGATGCAGCGACGCGACAGGCCGCAGTGCGCAACCTGCAGTCGGCCGGCGGCAGCCTGCGCGAAGACATTCCGTCGCTGGTCGAGGCGACGGTGCTCAACGCACTGCGGCGCTGGTTCGCGGTGTTGTTCTGGTTCCTGCTGCTGGGCCCGGCCGGCGCGTTGGGTTACCGGCTGCTGGCGCTGATGGCGGAGAGCCCGATGCGCGCACGCGTGCCGGTGGAGCCGCTGGCGCTGGCGCAGCGCCTGCTGGGCTGGATCGAGTGGCCGGTGGCGCAGCTGATGGCGTTCTCGATGGCGCTGGTGGGCAATTTCGATACGGCGTGGAAGGCCTGGCGCCAGGCGCACGGTGAGCGCCTGGCAGGCAACATCGGCTTCCTGGGTGCGGTGGCGCGGGCCAGCGTCAATGCCGAACTGCGCGAAGACGCGCACGATTACACCGAGGCAGGGCTGTTGCCGGTGTGGCAGCGGTTGCCGGACCTGCGCGATGCGATGAGCTTGGTGTGGCGGATGCTGCTGCTGTGGCTGGCGATCCTTGCCTTGCTGGTGATTGCAGGCTGGGTGACGTAGGTGTTTTGGCAGGGCTTGCAGCCCTGCACCTGCAGAAGCAAGAGCAACAGCCGGATTACCGCGGGATGGCGGGGTGGGTCGGATGGCGGGGGACGCCGTGAATCCGTCCATGGAGGCTTGGTCGCCGCATCCATGCGGCTCACACCCCCGCCATCCGACCCACCCCGCCTTCGACAGTTTTCCGTGCACTGACGTTCTGTAGAGCCGAGCCATGCTCGGCTCCGAGCGAGCGCAGCGAAGCGATCCGCTTTTGAACTTCTTTTTCTTTTCCGTGGTGGGCGCACACGGAAACTGTCCGTGGCCGGGCGGGATGGGTTTGCGGGGGTGTCCGCGGCATGGATGCCGCGGCCAAGCCTCCACGGACGGATTCACGGCGTCCCCCGCAAACCCATCCCGCCCGGCCAATCCCATGATCGACAAACGCCGCCCACCACGAGGGGCTGCGCCGTTGGCTGGAATCCTAGATCGGTGCCAGCGCGGTAAACGGTGCCCACGGCAGGTTGCGCAGCAGCGCATACCCGGGCAGCACCCAGAGCCAGAACGTGGGATTGGCCAGTACCCGCATCAGCGGGTCGAGCACGCGTGGGCGGATGCCGGCGATGTTCAGCAGCATCAACAACAGGAACGGCAGGCTGATGACCAGCAACGGGTTCATCGCCATCGCGCCGGGCAGGTCGAAGTGGACCAGGGAATACAGGCAGCGCGTGCTGCCACAGCCCGGGCAGTACAGGCCGGTCAGCGCGTACAGCGGGCAGCTCGGCAGCGGATTGCCGGCGACATACGGGTTGACGTTGCGCAGCACCACCGTGGCACCTGCGGCCAGGCCGGCGGAAACCAGCAGCGGCGCCCAGCGGGCGAGTCGGGAACGGATGGGAAGCGCGGACATGCAACAACGGATCCGGCGCAGGCGCCGGATCCGTCCAGGCGTATCAGTAGCCGCTGTTGCTCATCGCGCCCATGCCGCCGAGCACAACGAAGAACAGCACGTACAGCACGACCAGCACGGCCCAGGCGATGGCCGACCAGATGGCCCACTTCTTGGCCTTGGCGGCGGAGTCCTGGGCGCCGGCGATGTCGCCAGCGGCCAGCTTGCCGTTGACCTGTGCGGCGTAGACGATCGACACGATGCCGGCCGGCAGGCAGCAGAACAGGGTGGTCAGGATCGCCCAGACCAGGTTGTTCGGGACCTGCGGAGTAGCGGTATTCATGGGTTCAAGCTCCTTGATGGGTGGTGGTGGTGAATCATTGGTCGGAAAGAGCGCCCAGTACGGCCAAGCCGCCGAACAGCCCGAACCACAACAGCAACAGGACCGGCAGGGCCACGGCCGAAGCCACTGCCCACCAGCCCGCCTTGCGCGACGCGTTGTAGGCCCCCGGCAGGTCGCCGGCCGCGCGGCGGCCATCGACCTGGGAGGCATAGACGATCGACACCACGCCCAACGGCAGGCAGCAGAACAGCGTCGTCAGGATCGCCCAGACCAGATGGTTGGGGATGTAGACCGGACGGCTGAGCGGTGGTGGTTGATTCAAAGCGAGACTCCATTCCTTGGTGGCCGGCCTTGGTGAATCGGCCGAACCTCCCCCCTGTGGGTGCGTAATCTACCGCAACCGGCGTTGCATGTATGCGTTTACACGCACGGCATGCCGTGTTCGCCACTGGACGCTGGCGTATGTGGAGAGGTCACTCCACCCGCCAGGCTGGCCGATTCCGTCAGGCGTGATCGCCGCGCAGGGCCCGCACCTGGCCCTCCAGCGCTTGGGCGTTGGCGGTGTGGCCATCCACGGCCGGTGCCGCCACCACTTCGACGGTGGCGCGGAAACGGCGCGGCACCCGCATGCGGCCCAGGCGGCTGTCGCGCCGGCTCCACATGCTCGACCACATGCCGCGCAGGGCCATCGGCACCACCGGCACCGGACGCCGTTCGAGGATCTTCTCGACGCCGGATTTGAACGGGGCCATCGCGCCATCCTTGGTCAGTGCGCCTTCCGGGAAGATGCAGACCAGCTCACCTTCGGCCAGCGCGGCGTCGATCTCATCGAACGCGCGCTGCATCAGCGCCGGGTCCTCGCGTGCACCGGCAATCGGGATCGCCTTGGCGGTGCGGAAGATCCAGCGCATCACCGGAATGTTGAAGATCCTGTAGTACATGACGAAGCGCACCGGGCGCGGGATCGTCGCCGACAGGATCAGTGCGTCCATGTAGCTGACATGGTTGCAGACCAGCAGCGCGGCGCCTTCGTCGGGCACGTTGGCCTCGATGCCGTGCGGGCGCAGCCGGTACAGGGTGCGCACCATCAGCCAGCTGAGGAAGCGCATCAGGAATTCGGGGACGATGGTGAAGATGTAGATCGCCACCAGCGCGTTGGCGATGGCCAGCGCCAGGAACTGCTGCGGGATGGTCCAGTGCAGCAGCTTGTGCGCGGCCAGCGACAGCAGGGCCGCGCCCACGATGAAGCCGGAATTCTGGATGTTCAGCGCGGCGAACACGCGCGACATCTGCGCCTTCGGTGTGCGGCTCTGGATCAGCGCGAACAGCGGCACCACGAAGATGCCGGTGAACAGGCCGATGCCGACCAGGTCGATGACGATGCGGATGCTGCCGGGCTGCTGCAGGAACGTGCTGACGGTTAGCCCATGCGCGGTCGCCTCGCCGCTGCGGGCGAAGTACAGGTCGAGCAGGAAGGCGGTCATGCCGAACGCACCCAGCGGCACCAGGCCGATTTCCACCGTGCGTGCCGACAGCTTCTCGCACAGCAGCGAGCCGACGCCGGTGCCGATCGAGAACAGGGCCAGCGCGAAGATGTACAGGGTCGGCTCGCCGCCGAGGTTGGTCACCGCATAGGCCGGCAGCTGCGAGGTCAGCACGGTGCCGACGAACCAGAACCAGGACACGCCGAGGATCGAGTTGCGCACGGCTTTCTGCTGGCGCGCCATGCGCAGCACTGCCAGCGATTCCGGCAGGGGGTTCCAGTTGATCTTCAGGTCGGGATCGCCGGCATCGACCTTGGGAATCAGCCGTGCGGCGATGTTGCCGCAGATCGCCAGCGCGATGATCGCGCACGCGGCCACCACCGTGCCATGACTGCCGGCTACGGTGAACACCAGGCCGCCGACGATCATGCCGGACAGGATCGACATCGAGGTGCCCATCTCGACCAGGCCGTTGCCACCGGTCAGTTCCTCGGGTTTGAGCACCGACGGCAGCACCGAATACTTCACCGGGCCGAACAGGGTCGATTGCATGCCAGTGCAGAACAGGGCGACCAGCAGCACCGGCAGGCTCTGGGTGAGGAAGCCGGTAGCAGCCAGCGACATGATCACGATCTCCATGGTGGTGGTGATCACGATCAGCCGCGATTTTTCCAGCTTGTCGGCGATCTGCCCGGCCAGTGCCGAGAACAGGAAGTACGGCAGGATGAAGATGGCCGGTGCCAGCGTGGCGTACAACCCCAGTTCTTCCTCCGGCACGGCCATGAACAGCAACATGCTGATGATCGCCTGCCGGTACACGTTGTCGTTGAACGCACCCAGCGCCTGGACGACGAAGAACGGCAGGAAACGGCGCTGGCGCAGCAGGGCGAACTGGTTGTGACCGGACATGGAACCTCCTTGACCGGCGCAGCCTAGCATTCCTGCCCGTGCGTCGGGACTGCGGTGGGTAGATCCACGCATGGCGTGGATCTACCCAGACCCCATGTCGGTGGGTGCGGACCGTTGGCCCGCACGCCTGCAGAACTTCAGACGATATCGTCGACCACGCCGCCATCCACGCGCAGTGCCGCACCGGATGTGGCCGAAGCCTGCGGGGACGCGAGGTACACCACCATGTTGGCCACTTCCTCGACCGTGGCAGTGCGCTGGATCACCGAAGACGGCCGGTGTGCCATGACGAATTCGCGGCCGATCTGCTCCAGCGGCTTGCCACTGCGCTGGCGTTCATCTTCGAACATTGCCGCGAAGCCATCGGACAGGGTCGGGCCGGGCAGCACCGCATTGACGGTGACACCACTGCCGGCCACGCGCTTGGCCAGGCCGCGCGACAGCGACAGCTGCGCGGTCTTGCTGACCCCGTAATGGATCATGTCGGCGGGAATGTTGCGTGCCGATTCGGAGGAGATGAACAGCACGCGGCCCCAGCCGGCGTCGACCATCGCCGGCAGCAGCGCCCGCGACAGGCGCACGCCGGACATCACGTTGGTCTGCCAGTAGCGCTCCCAGGTGGCGTCTTCGGTCTCGAAGAAGTCCTCGGGGCCGAAGATGCCGGCGTTGTTGACCAGGATGTCGACCTTGGGCAGGCCGGCCAGCAGGGTATCGACGCCGGCTGCATCGGAGAGGTCGGCGGCGACGCCGGTCACCTCGGCACCCGGAACGGCGGCGAGCACGCGCTGGCGGGCGCGTTCGACGCTGTCGGTGCTGCGGCCATTGAGAATGACCCGCGCACCCGCTGCGGCAAGACCCTGGGCGATCGCCAGGCCGATGCCGGCGGTGGATGCGGTGACCAGCGCGGTGCGGCCGGCGAGTTCGATCTTCATGGGGGCGTCCAGGAGCAGGGGAGCACCCAGTATCCGCGCGGGAACGTGATCGGGATGCAGCGCCAGGCGCAACGCGCTGTTGCGCACGGCACAGTAGATCCACGCCACGCGTGGAAGCAGCACCGGTAGCGCCGGGCATACCCGGCGGCACGTTGTCAGGTGAGCGTACGCACTGCCTCATTCGCCGCCGCCCGCACTTTCGGCAGCAACCGCAGCACCAGCGCCATCTGCGTGCGTATCAGCTGCAGCTTCGGCGGCATCGCCTCATCGATCTGTTCCAGCTCGGCGGCCACCGCGCGATCGGCATCGTTGTCATCTTCGGCGACTGGCTGGCGTGCGGCCAGGGCGGTGGCCAGCTGCTGCAGCGCCTTGCGCACGCGATCACCGGCCGCCAATGCCAGCGGATCACTGGCGTAGCTGTCCACCTGGTCGCGGTGCGCGCCAAGCGCCGAGAGGTGGCCCAGCAGGGTGTTGGACAGGGCCAGGAAGTGGAAGCCGGCATCCAGGTTGCGGCGCACGTGGCCGGGCTCACGCAGCATGTTCGACAGCGCGGTGGACAGCGCGGCATCGGCGTTGTGCATGTCGCGGCGGGCGATGCGATAGGCCAGGTCATCGCGCATGCCGCTGCGGTACTGGCCCAGCACCGAATCGAGGTAGCGCGCGGCGGTATCCAGCACCCGCGCCAGCACCCGATGCAGCTGGCGGCCCTGCCAGTCGGGCAGGATCAGGAACGCGGCGGCGGCGGCGATCGCGCAGCCCAGCAGCGTATCGACCATGCGCGGCACGATCAGCACGAAGCCATCGCCGATCAGGTTGAAGCAGGTCAGGGCCATCACGGTGATCGCCGCCGATGCCACCAGGTAGCGATCGGTACGGGTGAAGAAGAACAGCAGCGCCGACAGCAGCGCGATCAGCAGCTGTACGTGCAGCTGCGGGAACAGCTGCAGCAATGCCCAGGTGAGCACGAGGCCGGCCACGGTGCCGACGATGCGCTGCGCCAGGCGCTGGCGGGTGGCACCGAAGTTGGGTCGGCACACGAATACGATGGTCAGCAGTACCCAAGAACCGTTCTGTGCGTTGAACAGCCGGATGGCCGCGAAACCGGCGATCAGTGCCAGCGCCATGCGCAAGCCATGGCGGAACAGCACCGAGCCGGGCGTGAGCTGCTGGCGCAGGCGCACGCCCATCTCGCGCAGGGTGTGCGGATTGCTGTCGCGCAGGCGCGTATCGACATTGTCGAGGCTGGCCTCGGAGCGTTCGGCGTCCAGCAGGCGGCGCTCGATGCTGCGCAGGTTGTGCACCAGCAGGTCCAGCGAGCCCAGCAGGCGCTGCCACTGCGGGCGCTGCTGGTCGCGCAGGTAGGCCAGCGCATCGGCCAGATCGCGCCCGGCCTGCTGGTTGCTTTCGCCATACACGAACGGACGGCGCAGGCGGATCGCCTCGCCCAGCCGCGCGCAGGCCTGGCCCTGCAGGTCGAGCAGGCGCTGGCAGCGGTACAGCACGTCGCTGTGGAAGAAGGCGTCGACCAGCGCGCCATACGGGTAGTGCGAGGAGCTGGCGCGCTCGTGGAAATCCTGCGCCATGTAGTACAGGCGCAGGTACAGGCCGGAGTTCACCCCGGGCCGGCCGGAGCGGCCGAAGCGGGCCAGGATCGCCGTCTTGGCCTCGTTCAACGCGCCGACCACGCGCCGGTTCTGCTCGGCCAGATCGAGCTGGCGGCGTTGCAGGTCGGCCTCGCGCACCGGCTCGAACAGGGCGGCCTTCAGCTGCAGGTAGCGGCCCAGTTCGATGTAGAGCCGCGCCACGCGCTCGCGCACCGGGCGGTTGGCGAACAGCGTGGTCCACAGGATCGACAGCAGTCCGTACCAGACGGCACCCGCCAGCAGGTGGCTGACGGCGTCCAGCGCGCTGTGCAGATCGGTAGCGCCATGCTGCTCCAGGCCGATCATGGTGTAGATCGCCAGCGTTACCGTGGCTTGGGCGATGGATGCGTAGCGCTCGCCGAGTGCGCCGAGCAGGGTCAGGCAGAAGGTGGACAGTGCCAGCGCGCCGATGAAGATCCACGGCCACGGGAACAGCCAGATCACCGAGGCTGCAGCGATACAGAAACACAGCAGCGACAGCAGTACCGCCTTTGTCCGGCCCCACCAGTTGTCGTCGGTTTCGGCGATGGCACTGGCGATGATGCCGAGGAACACGCCCGGCAGCGCCGTGAGCGCGTCCAGATGCCAGCACACGGCAAGCGCCGCCGTCAGGGCGATGAACACCCGCAGGCCATAACTGGCCTTCTCGTGGGCCCACAAGCGGCTGAGGCGGGATTGGCGGGCGGACATGCAGGCTCGGTGGAAGGATCGAGCTCCATTATTGCGGGGTGCGCGTGAAATATGGAGTGCGGACCGTCGGTCCGCACCCACCATCCGCATCCGCCGGGCATGGCCCGGCGCTACCGTTTCAGTCGATCCGCGCCATGCGAGGATGGGCCCTTCTACGCCCGCTGCGCGCGCTTGAGCAGCTTCGCTTCGCGCTTGCGTGCACGACGTGCCCGCCAGCGTTCGGCCAGGCAGGAGAAGATCACGTACAGCGCCGGCGTGCTGAGCAGGGTCAGGCTCTGCGAGAACAGCAGGCCGCCGATCATCGCGATGCCCAGCGGACGCCGCAGCTCGGACCCTTCGCCCAGGCCGATCGCCAGCGGCACCGCCGCCAGGATCGCCACCATCGTGGTCATCATGATCGGGCGGAAGCGCACGATGCTGGCCTCGCGCGCGGCATCGCGCGGCGCCAGCCCATGCTCGCGCTGCGCCACCAGCGCGAAGTCGATCATCATGATCGCGTTCTTCTTGACGATGCCGATCAGCAGCACCAGCGCGATCATCGAGATCACCGACAACTCGGTGTTGGTGCCGAACAACGCCAGCAGCGCACCCACGCCCGCCGCCGGCAGCGTGGACAGGATGGTGACCGGGTGGATCAGGCTCTCGTAGAGCATGCCCAGCACCAGGTACACGGTCAGGATCGCGGCAAACACCAGGATCAGCATGTCGCTGGGGTCGGAGTTGAAGCCGAAACCGGCGTCATCGGCCAGGCGGATGTCGCCGGGCATGCGCATGCCGGCCACCGTGGCATCGATGATCGCCTTGGCCTCCCCCATGCTCACGTCCGGCGCCAGGTTGTAGCTCAGGTCCATCGTCGTGTACTGGTTTTCATGGGTGATCTGCGACGGCGCCAGCCCCGGTACCTGGGTCGCCACCGCGGTGATCGGCACCATGTCGCCGTTGCGCGCACGCACGTACACCTCGTCCAGCGCCGCCGGTGTGGCCGTCTGCGAGGGCAGGGCGTTGACCACCACGCTGTACTGGTTGATGTCGGAGTAGATGGTGGAGATCTGGCGCTGGCCGAACGCACCGTACAGCGCGCCATCGATGGCGCCGACGGTGATGCCCAGGCGCGCGGCCTTGGCGCGGTCGATCTCGATGTTCTGGCGCAGGCCGGCGTTGTCCACGTCGGTGCCGACGTCGCGCAGCTTCGGGTTCTTCTTCAATTCCGCCTGCAGCTTTGGCAGCCATTCCTGAAGCGATGCCAGGTCGTTGCCCTGCAGCGAGATGCGGTACTGCGCGCCCTGGCTGGAACCGCCGCCATCGTTGCTGGGAAGATCCTGGATCGCGCGCAGGCGCAGCTGCAGGTCGGGGTAACGGTCGGCCTTGGCGCTCAACCGTGCCAGCGCATGCGCGGTGGTTTCGCGGCGGCCGTCGCTGCGCGACTTCAGCTCGATGTTGAACTGTGCGCTGGAGCCCTGGCGGCCACTGCCCAGGCGCACGCCCACGGTCTTCACCGCGGGGTCGGCCATCAGCATGTCGGTGATGCGGCGCTGGCGGGCCACCATGTCCTCGAAGGACACGGTGGCACTGGAGTTGGCACGGCCCCAGATCAGGCCGGTGTCCTGCGGCGGGAACGCGCCCTTCTTCACCGCGCCGAACAGGAAGACGGTGACGCCGATCAGGATCAGCGGGGTCAGCGACAGCAGCAGCGCGTGGCGCAGCGAGAAGTCGAGGAACACGGTGTAGACGCGCAGCATGCGTTCGTGGCCGGCATCGAGCCAGCGGCCGAAGCGCGACGGCGGCGCAGCGTGATCGTGGGCGCTGAGGAAGCGGCTGCACAGCGCCGGGGTGAGCGTAAGCGAGACGATCATCGAAACCACGATCGCCGCCACCAGAGTGACGGTGAACTCGCGGAAGAACGCGCCCATCATGCCGCTGGCGAACAGCAGCGGGATGAATACCGCCACCAGAGAGGCGGTGATCGAGACGATGGTGAAGCCGATCTCGCGTGCACCGGTCAGCGCCGCCTGCATGCGCGGCATGCCCTCGTCGAGGTGGCGCATGATGTTCTCGATCACCACGATTGCGTCGTCGACAACGAAGCCGATCGCGATCACCAGCGCCAGCAGGCTCAGGTTGTTCAGGGTGAAGCCCATCACGTACATCACCAGCGCGGCACCGGCCAGCGACAGCGGCACGGTCACCGCGGCGATCAGCGTCGGTGCCAGCCGGCGCAGGAACAGCGCCATGGTCAGCACCACCATCGCCAGGCTGATCAGCAGGGTGATCTGCACTTCATGCAGCGACGAACGGATGGTCGGCGTACGGTCGAAGTACGGCGTCATCGTGGTGCCCGGCTGCAGGTAGTCGCGCAGGGTCGGGATCTGTGCCTTGACCCGGTCCACGGTCTCCACGATGTTGGCGCCGGCACGGGTGAACACGTACATCACCACCGCCGGTTTGTGGTCGAACCACGCGGCCTGGTAGGCGTCCTGCTGGCCGTCGTAGACATTGGCGACGTCCTTGAGACGGATCACCCGGCCATCGCCCTGCGTCTTGACCACCAGGTCGGCGAAGTCGGCGGCGCGCGCCACCGAGTCGTTGGCAATGATCGCGGTGGTGGTGTTGCCATCGCTGAGGAAGCCGGTGGGCGAGGTCACGTTGGCCGCGCGCACGGCGTTGCGCAGGTCATCGGCGGTCAGGCCCAGCGCGTTCATCAGGCGCAGGTTGACGTCCACGCGTACCGCTGGCGTCGAGGCACCGGCGATGTCGACCGAAGCAACGCCGCTGATCTGGCGGATGCGCTGCGCCAGCAGCGAATCGGCCACGTTGTACAGCTCGTCGGCCGACTGCGTCTGCGAGGTCAGCGCGATCGCAATCACCGGGTCGTCGTTCGGGTTCGCCTTCTGGTACATCGGCGAGCCCATGCCCGAGGGCAGGTCGGCCTGTGCCGAGTTGATCGCGGTCTGTACGTCCAGCGCGGCCGAATCGATGTTGTGGCCGCTCTGGAAGATCATGAACACCAGCGAGCTGCCTTCCGAGCTCGACGAGCGCATGCGGTCGATGCCCGGCAGCTGGCCAAGGTGGCGTTCCAGCGGCGCGGTGACCGTGGAGGCCATGGTCGCCGCATCGGCGCCGGACTGGCTGGCGTGCACGAAGATCACCGGGATCTCGATGTTCGGCAGCGCCGACACGCCCAGGCGCAGGTAGCAGATCAGGCCGACCATGAACAGGCCGATGGCCAGCAGCGCGGTGCCGATCGGGCGGCGGATGAAGGGGCCGGACAGGTTCATCGTGCGGTCCCCCGCAGCAGCGGGGCGAGGATCATGCCTGCGGCTCCTGCAGCGAACCGTTGCGCAGCGCGCGCTGTTCGCGGCGGCGGGCAAGCCATTCGGAGAAGCGCTCCATGTACAGGTAGATCACCGGCGTGGTGTACAGCGTGACCAGCTGGGACAGCAGCAGGCCGCCGACGATGGCGATGCCGAGCGGGCGGCGCAGTTCCGAGCCGATGCCGGTGCCCAGCGCCAGCGGCAGCGCACCGAGCATGGCCGCAGCGGTGGTCATCATGATCGGGCGGAAGCGCAGCAGGCAGGCACGGCGGATCGCCTCGTGCGCGTTGGCTCCGGCGCGTCGCGCCTCGATGGCGAAGTCCACCATCATGATGCCGTTCTTCTTGACGATGCCGATCAGCAGCACGATGCCCACGATGCCGTCCACCGACAGGCTCAGCCCGCACAGCATCAGCGCCAGCAGCGCGCCGACACCGGCCGGTGGCAGCGTGGAGATGATCGTGATCGGGTGGATGTAGCTCTCGTAGAGCACGCCCAGCACGATGTAGATCACCACCAGCGAGGCCAGCAGCAGCCACACCACATCGGTCTGGCTGCCGGTGAATTCGGCGGCCTTGCCGATGAACTCGGCATGCAGGTGGGTCGGCATGTCCAGGCTGTCCTTGGTCTCCTGGATTGCACGCACCGCTTCGGACAGCGAATACCCCGGCGCCACGTTGAACGAGACCGTCACCGCCGGCAGCTGCTGCTGGTGGCTGACCACCAGCGGCGCACTGCTGACCTTGCCTTCGGCCAGTGCCGACAGCGGGATGATGTTGCCGGCGCCTACCGTGATGCCGGTGTTCTGCGCGCCGATGCCGGTGGCGGTCGACGAGTTCGACGAGGTGACCTGGCCGAAGCTGGTGGCGTTGGTGCCGGTCAGTGCGCCGGCACCGTTGGAGGCGACCGCCAGCTGTTCCATCAGCGCCGTGCTGGTGCGGAACTCCGGTGCCACTTCCAGCACCACGCGGTACTGGTTGAGCTCGGTGAAGATGGTCGAGATCTGGCGCTGTCCAAACGCATCGTAGAGCGTGTCATCGATGGTCTGCATCGGCACGCCCAGCACGCTTGCCTTGTCGCGGTCGATGTTCAGCTCAAGCGCACGGCCCTGGTTGGACAGGTTGTTGTCGACGTCGGCAAGCTCCGGGCGCTTGCGCAGCGCCTCGGTCAGGCGCGTGGCCTGCTTGGCCACTTCGGCGCTGTCCACGTCCGACAGCGAGTACTGGTACTCGGTGGCGGCCACGCGGGTATCCAGGGTCACGTCCTGCACCGGCTTGAGGTACAGGGCCACGCCCGGAATGCCGGCCACTGCCTTCTGCAGGCGCGGCAGGATCTCCTCCAGGCCATCGCGCTGGCTGCGCTCCTTCAGCACGATCGACAGCTGGCCCTGGTTGAGCGTGGGGTTCATGCTGCCCGCGCCGATGAAGGCCGATACGCCGGTCACGTCCGGGTCCTGGCGCAGCGCTTCGGCCACCTGCTTGGTGCGCTGTTCCATCTGCGGGAAGGCGATGTTCTGGTCGGCCTGCACCACGCCGGTGATCAGGCCGGTGTCCTGTTCGGGCAGCAGCCCCTTGGGAATCAGCACGTACAGCAGCACGGTCAGTACCAGCGCACCGCCCGCCACGGCCAGGGTCAGGCGCTGGTGGCCCAGCACCCAGTCCAGGCTGTGCTCGTACAGGCCGACCGTGCGCGTCCACAGGTTCTGCTTGCCGGCCGCCGCTGCGCGTTCGTGCGCGTCCTCGCCCTCGGGCAGGGCGTCGGGCTTGAGCAGGTAGGCGCACATCATCGGGGTGAGCGTCAGCGAGATCAGCATCGACAGCACCACCGCGATGCTCAGCACCCAGGCGAATTCGTGGAACAGGCGGCCGGTGACGCCGGGCATCAGCAGCAGCGGCAGGAACACGGCGACCAGCGAGACGGTCAGCGACAGCACGGTGAAGCCGATCTGGCGTGCGCCGATCTCGGCCGCTTCCTTGCCACTCTTGCCCTGCTCGATGTAACGCACGATGTTCTCGATCATCACGATCGCATCGTCGACCACGAAGCCTGTGGCCACCACCAGCGCCATCAGCGAGAGGTTGTCCAGCGACATGCCGGCAAAAGCCATCACCGCGAAGGTGCCGGCCAGCGACAGCGGCACCGCCACCGAGGGAATGATCGTGGCCCACAGCCGGCGCAGGAACACGAAGATCACCGCCACCACCAGGCCGATGGTAAGGATCAGGGTGAACTGCACTTCATGCACCGAGGCGCGGATGGTCTCGGTGCGGTCGTTGAAGATCTCCAGGTGCACGTCGGCCGGCAGCACGCCCTGCAGCTGCGGCAGGATCGCGCGGATGCGCTCGACGGTCTGCACGATGTTGGCGCCCGGCTGGCGACGCACTTCCAGCAGCACCGCCGGCTTGCCATCGGCCCAGGCCGCCAGCTGGTCGTTCTCCACGCCATCGACCACCTCGGCCACGTCGGACAACCGCACCGGGCGGCCGTTCTTGTAGCTGATGATGGTGTCGCGGTACTCGGCAGCGCTGGCCAGCTGGTCGTTGGTGCCGATGCTGTAGGACTGGGTCTTGCCGTTCAACGAGCCCTTCGGCGCATTGACGTTGGCCTGGGTGAGCGCGCTGCGCAGCTGCTCCAGGGTCAGGCCCATGTTCGACAGCTGCGCCGGATTGACCTGGATGCGCACGGCCGGGCGTACGTTGCCGGCAATCGAGACCAGGCCCACGCCCTGCACCTGCGACAGGCGCTGGGCCAGGATCGAGTCGGCGTAATTGTTGACGTCACGCAGCGGGCGCGTGTCGGAGGTCAGCTTCAGGGTGACGATGGCCGCGTCGGCCGGATTCACCCGGTTGTAGACCGGCTGGTAGGGCAGCGACGAGGGCAGGGTGGCCTGGCGGATCGCCGCCTGCACGTCCTGCGCGGCGATGTCGATGTCGCGGTCCATCGAGAACTGCAGGATGATCGTCGACAACCCGGCCGACGAGTCCGACGTCATCAGTTCCAGCCCGGAGATCTGTCCGAACTGGCGCTCCAGTGGCGTGGTGACCAGCGAGGCCATGGTGGTGGCGTTGGCGCCGGGGTACTGGGTGGTGACCACCAGGCTGGGCGCATCGATTTCCGGCAGCGCCGACACCGGCAGCTTGCGGTAACCGAGGATGCCCAGCAGCAACAGGCCCGCCATCAACAGCGAGGTAGCGATCGGGCGGCGGATGAAGATCGTCGAAAAGCCCACGGACTGATCCTTGCTGGCACTTCAATGTCGGCGCCGGCAGGTCCGCCGGCGCGAGGGAGAACCGTGGCCTGCGCTCAGCGCGGACCACCACCGCGACGGCCACCGCCGCCACCGTTCTTCTGCTCGGCCGCTTTCAGCTCGGCCTCGGTCGGTGCGGCCGGGGTTTCGCCCGGCTTCAGCGCGGTGACCTTGCTGCCCGGCTTCAGGCGGAACTGGCCTTCGCTGACCACCCGCTCGCCGCCCTTCAGGCCTTCGGCAATCTGCACCTGGCTGTCGCCCACTTCCACGCCACTGCGCACGGTCTGCATCTTCACCGTGTTGTCGCCCTGCACGACGTAGACGTACTCGCCGTCCGGCCCACGCAGCACGGCCTGGGTCGGAATGACCACGCCACCGCCGATGGTGCGCAGCTGCATGCGCACGTTGACGAACTGGCCCGGCCACAGGCCGTTGTCGGTGTTGTCGAACAGCGCGCGCGCCTTGAACGTGCCGCTGTCGGCACTGATCAGGTTGTCGACCACGTCCAGCTTGCCGTCACCGGACAGCACGTGCGAATCGGCCCGGTCCAGCGCTGCCACCGGCACCGCACCGGCGGCCTGCGCCTGGCGCACGTCGCCGAGCTGGCGTTCGGGCAGGTTGAACAGCACATGGATCGGGTGGACCTGGGTCAGCGTGACCAGGGCGGTACCGGCATTGACCACGTTGCCGGCGTCGACTGCGCGGATGCCGGCGATGCCGGTGATCGGTGCGGTGACCTTGGTGTACTGCAGCTGCACCTGCGCCGAGCGCATGCTGGCCTCGTTCGCCGCGACTGCGCTCTCGTACTGTGCCACTTGGTTTCGTTGTGTATCCAGATCGGTCTTGGCGACGAACTGGCGATACTCCGGCGCATTCGAGCGCTGGTAGTTGGAGCGCGCGGTGGCCAGCAGCGCCTCGTTCTGGCGCTTGGCCGCCGCCGCCTGGTCGTAGCTGGCCTGGGCGGTGCGTGGATCGATCACTGCCAGCACGTCGCCCTTCTTCACTTCCTGGCCTTCGCGGAAGTTCAGGCTCATCAACTGGCCACCGACCTGCGGGCTGACGGTGACGGTGTTCATTGCCGTAACCGTGCCCAGCGCGCTGGCATACACCGGTACGTCCTGGCGCGTGGCCTCGACCACGGTGACCGGCACCGGGCCGGCATCCGGGTCTTCGCCACCCTGGCGCGCGCCCGCCGCTGGCTTTCCAGCCTTGTCCTTGCCCCCACCGATGACGCGCAGGCCAACCACGGCCAGCACCAGAACCGCCACGACCAGCAGCACGATCTTCCAAACACGTGACATTACGAGGACTCCGAGAGGGCTGGACCGGGCGGGACGCCGGCGGCAATGCGCAAAGCATACCTGTGCCACATCACGTTTCCTGCATGACGGATGGGACGGGCGCTAAGACCGGATCCCCCGCGGGAGGTTCCCGTGGCGCCGGTGTTGCCCTACATTCAGCTGGAACCTTCTTGCTGTGGAGATTGCGATGCGCCGTTCGCTGCTGCTGTCCGCCCTGCTGCTGGCCCTGCCGGCCCTTGCTCACGCCCAGGACGGGCAGCGCCCGGAAGTGACTGCCGCTGCGCAGCGGCTGCAGGCCAAGGTGGTCGAATGGCGCCGGGACTTCCATCAGCATCCGGAGTTGTCCAACCGCGAGGCGCGCACCTCGGCCGAGGTCGCCAAGCGCCTGCGTGCGATGGGCCTGAAGCCGAAGACCGGCATTGCCCACCACGGCGTGGTGGCGATCATCGAGGGCGGCAGGCCCGGCCCGAAGATCGCCCTGCGTGCGGACATGGACGCGCTGCCGGTGACCGAGCAGACGGGCTTGCCGTTCGCCTCCAAGGCCACCGACCAGTACCGCGGCCAGACCGTAGGCGTGATGCATGCCTGCGGCCATGACGCACACACCGCCACCTTGCTGGGCGTGGCCGAAGCGCTTGTGTCGATGAAGAAGGACCTGCCGGGCCAGGTGATGCTCATCTTCCAGCCGGCCGAGGAAGGCGCGCCGCCGCCGGAAGAGGGCGGTGCCGCACTGATGCTGAAGGAAGGCCTGTTCGCCGACTTCAAGCCGGAGGCGGTGTTCGGGCTGCACGTGTTCTCCAGTGTCCAGGCCGGGCAGATCGCGGTGCGCGGTGGCCCGCTGATGGCCGCCTCGGACCGCTTCGGGATCAAGGTGATCGGTCGCCAGACGCACGGGTCGGCGCCGTGGAACGGCGTTGACCCGATCGTGACCACCGCCGATCTGGTCGGCACCGCGCAGACCATCGTCAGCCGCCGCGCCAACCTGTCCAAGCAGCCGGCGGTGCTGACCTTCGGCGCGATCAACGGTGGCATCCGCTACAACATCATTCCCGATGAAGTGGAAATGGTCGGCACCATTCGTACCTTCGACGAGGGTATGCGCCAGCAGATCTTCGCTGACCTGCGCAACGTGGCCGAGCACACGGCCGCCGCGCACGGTGCCAAGGCGGTAACCGACATCTACGAGTCGGAAGGCAACCCGGCCACGGTGAACGACCCGGCGCTGACCGCGAAGATGCTGCCGAGCCTGCAGGCGGTGGTGGGCAAGGACAATGTGTACGAGCCGCCGCTGCAGATGGGCGCGGAGGATTTCTCGCTGTACGCGAAGGAAGTGCCGGGCATGTTCTTCTTCGTGGGTTCGACCAGCGTGGGCATCGACCCGGCGACGGCGCCGGCGAACCATTCGCCGAAGTTCCTGCTGGATGAGAAGGCACTGGATGTGGGACTGCGGGCGTTGCTGCAGGTGAGCCTGGATTACCTGCACGGTGCCGGCACTCCTGCGGGGTGAGGGGGGCCGGCAGGGCTTGCAGCCCTGCACCCGCCTAAATCAACGTCAACGTCAAAAGCGGGCATTCCGTGGGATGGCGGGGTGGGTCCGGTTGAGGGGGACGCCGTAAACCTGTGGTGGTCCAGTATTTTTGGACACTCCCAAAGGGAGTTCAGGCCACCTGCTCTTCACAAAGCGCAGGTGGCACAAGGCCGTTGGCACTGTGTAGCCGACGGTGGTTGTACCAGTCCACGAACTGCTCGATGTCTGCTGCCGCCTCCTGTCGAGTGGGGTATTTGGAGTAAAGCCATTCCCCTTTGAGGGTGGCGAAAACCCGTTCCACCACCGCGTTGTCCCAGCAGTTGCCCTTCCGGCTCATGCTCTGGGTGATGCCGTTGTCACGCAGGATTTCGGCCATGGCATGGCTGGTGTACTGCCGACCTTGATCCGAGTGGAAAAGTAGTCGCCCGTTGGGACGACGCTGTTTCAGCGCCCCGCGCAGGGCTCTGACGGCCAGCCAGGCATCCCCTTCGTGAGAGTGAGCCCAGCCCACGATCCGGCGGGCAAACAGATCCACCACGATGGCCAGATAGAGCCAGCCTTGCTGGGTCGGGATGTAGGTGATATCCCCTGCCCAGACCTGGTTGGGGGCCGCCGGGTTGAATTGGCGTTCCAACACGTTGGGCGCCGTCAGTGCCTGCGGCCCAAGGCTGTGGTACTTGTGCCGCCGGTGCTGTCGCGCCCTGACACCGGCTCGGCGCATCAGCGTCCGGGCGCGGTAGCGCCCCATGGGTAGGCCGCAGTTGGTCAGCTCCCTGGCCATCTTGCGAGAGCCACAGCTCCCCCGATGGGACTGATGAATGCGACGAACCAGATCAACCTGGGCCAGCAGCGCCCGGTCAATCCGGGGCTCCCGGTGCAGCCAGGCGTAGTAGCTGCTACGGGGATAGTCCATCAACTGACACACCAACCGGATCGGAGCGACCTTCCCCAATTCCTGGATCACCTGTTCCGGTGATCGCTGTCCCGAATGAAGAAGGCGATGGATTTTTTTAGCAGGTCGCGCTCCTCCTTGAGCCTGCGATTCTGGGCCTCCAGCTCGGCGATTCTGACCTGGGCATCCACCGGCGGTGCCTCGGCCTGAGGGTCATGCTTTCGCCGCCATTGCTCGATCCAGCGCCTCAGCGCCGTCGGGCCGACATCCATCAGCTGGCAGACGTCCCTGACTGTCTGCCCCTCCACAACGACAAGGCGAACCGCCTCATCCCTCATGCCCTGAGTGATCTGTTTTGCCATGGGTCTACCTCGATGCTCGAAATTGATCCTATCGAGTGTCCAAGTTGATTAGACCACCACAACCCGTCCTTGGGGGCTTGGCCGCGGCATCCATGCCGCGGACACCCCCTCAACCGGACCCACCCCGCCTTCGACAGTTTCCCGCGGGCTGCCGGAACGACATCCTGCTTTGGTGGGTGTCGACCTTGGTCGACACGGCGGACGTCATGAACGTCTGAAGGATCGGCTTTTGATTTTGATTTTGATTTTCTGATCTTTCCCGTGGTGGCGCGGGAAATTGTCCGTGGCCGGGAGGGTGGGTTGGCTGGGGGCGTGAGCCGCATGGATGCGGCGACCGAGCCTCCATGGACGGATTCACGGCGTCCCCCAGCCAAGCCACCCTCCCGACCAACCCCGGCATCCGGCAACACAACCACCACGGAGGGGCTCCGCCGTTGGCCGGCCCGGCCGAAGGCCCGCCCTCCGCGCGATACAATGCCCGCCATGAACACCCCACAGGATTCCAGCCTCGGTCGCGAGGTCAGTTACCCGTCGCAGTACGATCCCGGCCTGCTGTTTCCCATCCCCCGCAGCGGCGCCCGCGCCGAGATCGGTCTCGATGACGCCGCGCTGCCGTTCGTCGGCCACGACCGCTGGCATGCCTTCGAGCTGAGCTGGCTCGACCCGCGCGGCAAGCCGCAGGTGGCCGTGGCCACCGTGCAGGTGCCGTGCACCTCGCCACGGCTGATCGAATCGAAGTCGTTCAAGCTGTACCTCAATTCCCTCAACAGCACCCGCATCGACAGCGCCGAGGCACTGCGTGCGCGCATCGTGGCGGATCTGTCGGATTGCGCCGGTGCGCCGGTCCAGGTCGAGTTCGGCCTGCCGGGCCTGCGCGAGACGCCACTCGGTGAATCCATCGACGGGCTGGAACTGGAGATCGACTGCTACGGCCCGCCGCAGGCCGACTTCCTCTCGGCCGATGCCGGTGAAGTGGTGGAAGAGACCCTGGTCTCGGCGCTTCTGAAGTCCAACTGCCCGGTCACCGGCCAGCCGGACTGGGCCACGGTCAGCCTGCGTTACCGCGGGCCGAGGATCGACCGTGCCGGCCTGCTGCGCTATCTGGTCAGCTACCGCGAACACGCCGAGTTCCACGAGCAGTGCGTTGAGCGGATCTTCAGCGAGGTGTCCGCGCGCTGCCAGCCGCAATGGCTGGAAGTGGAAGCCCGCTACACCCGCCGTGGCGGCCTGGACATCAACCCGTGGCGCGCCAGCCCCGGCATCGTCGCCCCGGCAGCGACCTACCGCGAACTGCGCCAGTAACCGCCGCCGCAGGCGGTTACGGGTAGCGCCGGGCCACGCCCGGCGAGCGCAGCGGCCACCTTCCGCCTCGATTGTTCAGCCGCCCCCCGGGGCGGCTTCACATCTGCACCATCCCCGTTTAACAACCGCCATGGCAACGTGCGAGCCACGTAGTCATGCAGACGGGAGTTGTGGATGAGTACCGAGAAGAAAGCCGATTTCTCCGGCGTCAGCGCCAGCGTCGACAGTACCGCCGAGCAGGTGCCGAAGGCGGACTTCTCCGGCGTCAGCGCTTCGGTGGACAGCACCGCCGAGATCGTCAGCGGCGGCACCTACACCGTGCAGAAGGGCGACTCGCTGTCGAAGATCGCCAAGCAGCATCTGGGCGACGCCAACGCCTGGAAGAAGATCTTCGAAGCCAACCGAGATGTGCTTGACGACCCGGACAAGATTTTCCCGGGCCAGACCCTGAAGCTGCCGCCGAAGTAAGCCGGCGTTCGAACGCCGTCCGACAATCCCTGGGAGGAACCCCGAATGATCAAGACCACCCCGCTCCAGACCGCCCTGATCGCCGCCCTGCTGGGCAGTGTCGCCCTGGTCGGTTGCAAGAAGAAGGAAGAGTCGACCGACACCAACGCCGCTCCGGCTGCCACGGCTCCAGCCGAGCCGGCAGCGCCGGCGCCGATGACCGGTGCACCGCCGCCGATGGCGGAAGCTGCTGCGGTCAGCGTTTCCACAGTCACCGTGGGCAAGACCGCTGCCGCCGACAAGTCGGTCGCCCCAGCTGCACTGTTCTCGCCGAAGGATGACGTCATCGTCTCGGTCAAGACCGATGGCGCTGCCAACAACGTCAATGTCGGCGCCAAGCTGACCTTCCAGGACGGCCAGGTGGCCGGCGAACAGACCGCGACCCTGAATGCCAGCGGCGCGGAGACCACCAACGTCACGTTCAAGAATGCAAAGGGCTGGCCGGCCGGCAAGTACCGCGCCGAGGTCATGGTCGATGGCAAGGCGGCCGGAACGCCGCAGGAGTTCGAGGTCAAGTAAGTCCTGCCGACTCTCTCCCGGCAGGACTCACGATGGACGCAGCCGCGAGGCTGCGTCCTTTTTTATTGGGCGACGGTTGGCTTCATCCACGCATGGCGTGGATCTACCGATGCTGGGGCTGGGTTTCATCCACGCGTGGATGGATCACACCGTTGCCGCCGTGCAGTACCGCCGCGTATGGCGCGGCTTTGCCCCGCGCGGCTGAAAACGCGACAATGCAGGGGTTTCCCCGCCGCGCGCCCACCCTGACGGCGACGGGGGAAAGCGACACGGTTGCACGTGGCCCGGCGCTGGCGCCGGCCTTCCCCTGAGCATTGCTACAGAGTCCAAGTCCCCCATGTCCAAGATCCTCTATACGCTGACCGACGAAGCCCCGTTCCTGGCCACCCAGTCGCTGCTGCCGATCGTCGACGCCTACACCGCCACTGCCGGCATCGTGGTGGAAACCCGTGACATCTCGCTGTCCGGCCGCATCCTGTCGCAGTTCCCGGAACTGCTGTCCGATGCACAGAAGGTCAGCGACGACCTGGCCGAGCTGGGCCAGCTGGCGACCACCCCGGACGCCAACATCATCAAGCTGCCGAACATCTCCGCTTCGGTGCCGCAGCTGAAGGCGGCCATCAAGGAACTGCAGGACCAGGGTTACCCGCTGCCGGATTACCCGGAAACCCCGGCTGACGACCAGCAGCGCGACTACAAGGCGCGCTACGACAAGGTCAAGGGCAGTGCAGTGAACCCGGTGCTGCGTGAAGGCAACTCCGACCGCCGCGCACCGCTGTCGGTGAAGAACTACGCGCGCAAGCACCCGCATCGCATGGGCGCCTGGGCGTCGGATTCGAAGTCGCATGTCGCGCACATGGCCGCCGGCGATTTCTACGGCAGCGAGAAGTCGGCCACCCTGGCCAATGCCGGTTCGCTGAAGATCACCTTCCACGGCAAGGACGGCAGCGCCGTCGTGCTGAAGGAAAAGACCGCGGTCAAGGCCGGCGAGATCGTCGATGCCGCGGTGATGAGCCGCAAGGCACTGGCCGCGTTCATCGGTGAGCAGATCGCCGATGCCAAGGCCCAGGGCGTGCTGTTCTCGCTGCACCTGAAGGCGACCATGATGAAGGTCTCCGACCCGATCATGTTCGGCGTGGCGGTCAACGAGTTCTACAAGGACGTGCTGGCCAAGCACGCCGACGTGCTCAAGCAGGCCGGTTTCGACGCCAACAACGGCATCGGTGACCTGGCCGCGCGCCTGTCGTCGCTGCCGGAAGCCACCCGCGCCGCGATCGAAGCCGACCTGGCCGCCGAGTACGCACAGCGTCCAGGCGTGGCCATGGTCAATTCGGACAAGGGCATCACCAACCTGCACGTGCCGAGCGATGTGATCGTCGACGCCTCGATGCCGGCGATGATCCGCGACTCCGGCAAGATGTGGAACGCCGAAGGCAAGCTGCAGGACACCAAGGCGGTCATTCCGGACCGCTGCTACGCTGGCGTGTACCAGGCCGTCATCGACGACTGCAAGGCGCACGGCGCCTTCGACCCGGCCACCATGGGCTCGGTGCCGAACGTCGGCCTGATGGCGCAGAAGGCCGAAGAATACGGTTCGCACGACAAGACCTTCCAGATCGCCGCCGACGGCGTGGTCAAGGTCACCGACGATGCCGGCAACGTGGTGTTCGAACACGCCGTGGAAGCCGGTGACATCTGGCGCATGTGCCAGACCAAGGACGCGCCGATCCAGGACTGGGTGAAGCTGGCCGTCGAACGCGCCCGCCTTAGCAGCACCCCGGCCGTGTTCTGGCTGGATGCCGCCCGTGCCCACGACGCACAGGTCATCGCCAAGGTCGAGCAGTACCTGAAGGACCACGACACCAACGGCCTGGACATCCGCATCCTGCCGCCGGTGGAAGCGACCGCGTTCTCGCTGGACCGCATCCGCAAGGGTGAGGACACCATTTCGGTGACCGGCAACGTGCTGCGCGACTACCTGACCGACCTGTTCCCGATCATGGAACTGGGCACCAGCGCCAAGATGCTGTCGATCGTGCCGCTGATGGCCGGTGGCGGCCTGTTCGAGACCGGCGCCGGTGGTTCGGCCCCGAAGCATGTGCAGCAGTTCGTCGAAGAGGACTACCTGCGCTGGGATTCGCTGGGTGAGTTCCTGGCCCTGGCCGCGTCGCTGGAACACCTGGGCAACCGCTACGACAACGCTGCCGCCCGTGTGCTGGCCAAGGCGCTGGACGAAGCCAACGGCCAGTTCCTGGACAACGACAAGTCGCCGTCGCGCAAGCTGGGTGGCATCGACAACCGTGGCAGCCATTTCTACATCGCGTTGTACTGGGCCCAGGCGCTGGCCGCGCAGGACGAAGATGCTGCGCTGAAGGCACGCTTCGCACCGCTGGCCAAGGCGCTGACCGACAACGAGCAGAAGATTGTTGAAGAGCTGATCGCTGTGCAGGGCAAGGCCGTGGACATCGGCGGCTACTACCGCCCGGACGTGGCCAAGGCCGGCAAGGCGATGCGCCCGAGCGCGACCTTCAACGCCGCGCTGGAGCAGCTGCGCGGCTGATACATCGCCGCTTGGTCGTGACACCGGAACCCGCGCCTCGGCGCGGGTTTCTTTTTGCCTCCGGGGTCAGATCCCTTCTGCGCGCAAAAGGGATCTGACCCCAATCTGCTTTGGGGGTCGGATCCCTCTGCCCGCAGAGGGCTCCGACCCCATCCCCCAGCGACCAGAACCGTGAAATCCGTCAACCGGCGTAATGCCGTCAAGAGGGCATGAAACTTGCCCACGATGGCGGTCGCAGAATGGATCGGCACGGTTCTGCAGCCGCCTTCAATCTGAGCAATCGATCACGACGGTTGCCTCCAGCGATGCCCTAGCCTTGGCGACGCGAGACCACCGGGGAGGTGGTCGCACGGGGAACACCGATGGCACGCGTGCTGGTAGTGGGAACCGACATCCAGGGCGAGCAAGCCCTGCTGCAGCGGCTGCGACTGGCCTCGGCCCTGCCTGATGGCCAGATCCGTCGCAGCCAGGACCTGGACGACTGCGACCTGCTGGTCATCCGCGATACACCGGCGCTGCGCAATGCAGCCCTGCGCATGCGCCAGCAACGACCGCGACTGCAGTGCTGGATCGAGGATCTGGGGGGCCAGCTGCGCGACGGCGATGGCCACCAGGACGTACTTGATGACGGAGCCATCGGCCGCGCGCTGCGCGGGATGCAGTTGGCAGTGGAGCCTCTGGCCATGCAGGCACCCGCACCGATCCGCCTGGCCGATGGTGCACACGCCATCACCCGCCTCCTGCGCGAGCGGCTGCCGTTGCGCCAGGGCCAGGCCCTGCTCTGCGATGCCGGCGAGCCGATACTGCTGATGGACCTGGAGCACGACCAGGCGGTGCTGCTGCAGGAGCCTGCCGCTGCGCTGGTCGAACGCCTGGCCGATGCCTTCGAACGCCTGCAGCTGGATGCGCTCACGCCAGCGCGCCTGCAGGCCCTGGCCGCTGATCGGCCGCGGCAGCCGCTGCGGCCCCTGCTGTGGCAGTGGGCACAGCGCAGCCGCCATTGGCAGGCGCTGGACGAGCGCTTGCGTGGTGCTTCGGTGAAGCTGCTGCGCTGGCCCGACTTCCGTGTGCTGGGCCATGACCACGATGGCTTCCGGCTGTGCTCGCTGCTGCTCAAGCGCGCGTGCACGGTGGACGAGTGCGCGATGCTGCTCGAGCTGCCAGCCGCTGCCGTGCGCGACTTCATCCATGCCGCCTACCTGTGCGGCTATGCGCAGCTGCAGGCAGCGCCGGCGGTAGCGCTGTCGGCAGGTGCTGCCGGCACCGACAACGGCCTGCTCGCCCGCCTGTGGCGGCACCTGCGCGGGAGCGAGCGCAATGCGTGAGCACAAGGTGGTGGTGCTCGGTGGCATGGGCAGTGGCAAATCGACCCTGGTGCGCAGCATCGCGGCCGGGGCGGTGATCGATACCGATGTGGCCAACAGTGACCGCGTCGGTGCCGACAAGGCGTCCACCACCGTCGCCCTGGACTATGCCGATATCGACCTGCCCAATGGCGAGCGTCTGCGCCTGTACGGCACGCCGGGCCAGCAGCGCTTCGATTTCCTCTGGCCGATCCTGCTGCAGGGCGCCCGCGGCGCCGTGCTGCTTCTGGACGCGCGGCGCGCGGGCGTGGTTGCCGAACTGGAGGATTACCTGCAGGTGCTGCGGCCGTTCGCATCGTCATTGGCACTGGTGGTGGCCGTCACCCATCTCGACCAGGCGCCGCACGCCGCGCTGGATGACTGGGCTGCACGCGCCAGCCTCGATGATCAACCGCTGCCCTTGCTGGCAGTGGATGCCCGCGACCGCGAACAGGGATTGCTGCTGATGGATGTATTGATGGGCGAGATGGAAGCGCACGCACTGGTGGCCGCGCATGGCTGACGGGCAGGTGGCGGTACTGCCCGATGCCGGCCAGCGTGAGCGCCTGCAGCCGCTGCTGCAGGACCTGCGGCAGCGGGTGGAAGGCGTACGCACGGTGGTGCTGGCCAGTGTCGATGGCTTCGCCCTGGTCAGTGCCGGTGCCGAAGGGCGTGGTGAACGCCTGGCAGCGATGACCAGCGCGATGCTGGCGCTGGCCGCAGCGGTGGGGCGCGAACTGGTGCTGGGCGATCTGCAGACACTGATGCTGGAGGCCGCGGGCGGAAAGGTACTGATGCTGGCGATCCAGGCCGAAGGGCGTGCACCGCTGCTGCTGATGGCGGCCTGCGACCAGCGCAGCGTGATCGGCCAGGTGCTGTGGCAGAGCAGGGAATGTGGCCAGGCGATCCTGGCTGAACTCGGCGGATCGTGAGCCCGGCCGCAGGGGAACGAGGGGCTCGAACCAACATCGACAAGGGGTGCGACGTGGCTGGATTGAATGAATCGTTGAACGCACTGATGGGCATTGACGGCGCGCAGGCAGTGGCGCTGGTCGACTACGAAAGCGGCATGTTGCTGGGCGAGGCCGGTGCCGGCATGGACATGGAAGTGGCCGCCGCCGGCAACACCGAAGTGATCCGCGCAAAGATGAAGACCGCCGCATCGCTGAATCTCAACGACAGCATCGAGGACATCCTGATCTCGCTGGGCAAGGCGTACCACATCATGCGCCCGGTGGCGAAGAAGAAGGGGCTGTTCTTCTACATCGTGCTCGACCGTACCAAGTCCAACCTGGCCCTGGCCCGGCGCAAGGTGCAGGACGTGGAGGCCGATCTGGCGATCTGAAGCGCCGGCTTCTGTGGAGCCGAGCATGGGCTCGGCTCCACAGGAGAGCGAAACGTCATGCTCGGCTGCGCTTCGCATGTGTAGAGCCGGGCCATGCTCGGCTGCTTTCAGCCGCAGTCACTTCGCCGGAAGCAGCAGCGCGGCCACGAACGAAAGCGCCTTGCTGTCGCGCGCTGCAAAGTACGCCGGTGCTTTCTCGGGGAGCCATACTTCATTGAAGTGGCGGCGGAAGTCCTCGTAGAACTCGTTGGGGTACAGCTTGGCCGGCACCGTGCGCCCATCCGGGTAGGTGTGGTCATACGTCGGCAGTGCATCGGTGTCGACACCCCGTTGGTCCCTCAGCCACTTGCAGAACAGGCGCCCTTCGGAAATGTCCGGCACCAGCGCCTGCGGCAGGGTGTAGCCAGCCTGTTCAAGCGGTGCAATCAGGTTCAACGTCAGCTCGTTGAGCATAGAGAAGTGGGTGTACGGCACCCTGGCCCGGTTCTGCATGTAGCGCTCGATATGCGCGGGCATCACCGCGTTGGCGCGACCCTGCTGCCATTCCACCACCCACTGCGCCACCTTCACCGCGAACTTGCGGGACAGCCACTGGCCCAGGTTGATGGCCAGATAGGGATGGATCCAGGTGCCCTGCATGGTCGGGATTCCGCCGGAGACCACGTGGATGAGTTCGTGCTCGGCCAGCCCGGTCTGGAGGGTGAGCTCCTGCAGGAACTCCTCCGTCGATTTCAGTGCCCGGTAGTCGGACCAGCGCTTGTTCACGGACTGGCACAGCGCGGTGGCGCTGATGTAGCCGTCTCGCACCCGCTGCGGGATTACGTTGCCTTCCTCCATGCGTGGGATCAGGGTCATTTGCTGCATGCGTCACCTCGTGCCGTTGTGAGCCTGGAAGGGTAGGCAACGCGGTGGACCGGGGTCTGTAGGAATCGTTGCGTTTTCGTGGGACGCAATGGGCCTGCCCCTGCAGAGCCGGGCCGACGCTCGGCTGTGCTTCGGGTAGATTGCGGTGAACCGGGCCGGGCATGGGCCCGGCTCTACACAAGCCACCCCACGCCAGCGTATGGTGAAGCCGGTCCTACCTGGTGAGTCCTGCATGTCCGAGCCTCACATTGCTGCCGAGCTGGCACCGCGCATCGCGGTGGCCATCCGCGATGGCTTCGAGGATTACCACGCTCGATTCGCAGGCGTGACCGCCCGCGCGCGGCAGCGCTTCGAGCAGCGCGACTGGGCCGGTGCCCGGCAGGATGCGGTCGAGCGCATTGCGCTGTACGACCTGTGCGTCGCCGAGCAGATGGATGCACTGCGCCGCCTTGCCGGCGAGGCGATCGGCGAACGTGCGCTATGGCTGCAGGTGCATGCGCAGTACAGCGCGCTGCTGCAGGGGCTGATCGACGCCGAGCTGTACAAGACCTTCTACAACACGTTGTCGCGACGCATGTTCGCCACCCGCGGCGTGGATCCGGCGCTGGAGTTCATCGCATTCGATGTGGAGCCCTCCGATGCCATCACCCATCCGGTCGCGCGGCATACCTACGCGGTTTCGCCGACACGGCCGGTGGAGGCGCTGCAGCGGGTGCTGGCCGACTACCGGTTCGATATTCCCTACGTACATCAGCTGCGCTGTGCGGCGGCGATTGCGGTGCGCCTGCAGGATGACCTTGCCCATTGGGGTGATACACCGGTGCGCAGCATCGAGCTGCTCGATACCGTGTTCTATCGCGAGCGCCGCGCCTACCTGGTCGGCCGCGTGTTCGGCGAGCATCGGTTCTCGCCGTGCGTGATCGCGCTGGTCAACGACGAACGTGGCCTGCGCGCCGATGCGGTGCTGACCCGGCGCCGGGACGTGGCCCACCTGTTCGGCGTATCGCGCAGCTATTTCCAGGCCAACCTGGCCACGGTAGGTGATGCAGTGGTGTTCCTGCGCAGCCTGCTGCCGGGCAAGCCCATTGATGAGATCTACACCGTGCTGGGCCGAGCCAAGCAGGGCAAGACCGAGCGCTACCGCACCTTCTTCCGCCACTTCAACGAGCATCTGCAGGAGCGGCTGGTGCATGCCGAAGGCACGCCGGGCATGGTGATGGCGGTGTTCACCCTGCCCAGCTATCCGCTGGTGTTCAAGCTGATCCGCGACCGTTTCGCATGGCCCAAGGCGATGTCGCGGCAGCAGGTGGAAGAGAAGTACGCGCTGGTGTTCAACCTCGATCGCGTCGGCCGCCTGCTCGACGCACAGCCCTATCGCCACCTGCGCTTCCCGCGCGACCGCTTCGCTCCTGCACTGCTGGACGAACTGCTGCAGCAGTGTGCACAGAGCGTGCGCGTCGATGGCGACGAGGTGGAGATCGCACTGTGCTACGTGCAGCGCCGTTTCCGTCCATTGAACCTGTACCTGCGCGAGCAGGGCGGGGAGGCGGTACGTGCAGCGGTGCTCGACTACGCGCAGGCGATCACCGACATGGCACGCAACAACATCTTCCCCGGTGACATGCTGCCGAAGAACTTCGGTGTGTCGCGGCACGGCCGGGCCGTGTTCTACGACTACGACGAACTGTGCCTGGTCAGCGACTGCGTGTTCCGCGCCTGGCCACAGCCGCGCACACCGGAGGAAGCACTGGCTGACGAACCCTGGTTCCATGTGGGGTCGCGCGATGTGTTCCCCGAACGCTTCGGCCCGTTCATGGGCCTGCCGGCGGGTGAACTGGCCGCGGTCCGCGAGCACTACCGGGATCTGTTCGATCCGGCGTGGTGGCAGGGCCTGCAGGAGCGCTTCGCCCGCGGTGACTATCCGGATACACCGCCCTATGCTGGCGCGCACCGGTTGGCGTAGCCAGGCCGAACTGTCGCGGATGTGAAGACTGCGCTACGCTCGGCACTCATCACCAAGGATCCGGCAATGATGCGTCCCCCCCTGTTCCTCGCTCTCGCGTTGGCCATCGGTGCCGGCGCTCCCCTGCTTGCTGGCGATGCCAGCGCACAGACCACGCGCGCGGTGCGTGCCACCGCGGAGATGAGCATGGTGCTCTCTGGCCAGATCGAGGTCACGCCCGAGGGCGCGGTCAGCTCGCTGGTACTGGACCAGAAGTCGATGCTGTCTCCGAGCATCGCGTCCTTCGTGGAGGGCACCATCGGAGGCTGGCGCTTCGAACCCACCCTGCGCGATGGCAAGGCGGTGGCGGCGCGTGCGCCATTGCGGGTGCGCCTGCGGGGCAAGGCGATGGCCGATGGTGGCTACGAAGTCAGCATGACCAGCGTCAATTTCAGCGAGTACGATGAGAAGGCCACCGATTCGGTGACCCAAGGGCGCATGACACCCCCGCGTTATCCGGAAGAGGTCTATCGGAGCGGTGGGCAGGGTGAAGTGCTGCTGGTGGTCAGGATCGCGCGTGACGGCACGGTGGCCGATGTCGTTGCCGAGCAGGTGAACATGACCGTGGTCGGACGCGAGCGCACCCTTGCCAAGATGCGCGAGATCCTGGCCAGGGCCGCCGTCAGCAGTGCCCGCAAGTGGACGTTCAACCCGCCGACCACCGGCGAAGCCAGCACCCGCGACAGCTGGACGGTACGCATACCGGTGAATTTCGGCCTGAACGATGATCCCAATGGAGCGGAGCGCTATGGCCGCTGGCGTGCCTTCATCCCGGGCCCGCGGCAGACCGTGCCGTGGCGCAAGGCGGACCCGATCGAGCAGGCCGGCGGCGATCTGCTGCCCGAGGGCGGCATCTACATGGTGGACGGCGCCAAGCGCGGCCTGCGCCTGCTGACTCCGCTGGAGCAGGGCTGACGATCACTGCGGAGCCGGCCAGACCGGCTCCGCGTCAATCGGCGTAGGGGTAGACCACCACCCGGTTGCGGCCCTGCTCCTTGGCCAGGTACAGCGCCTTGTCGGCCAGCCGCAGGGCTTGCTCGGCGTCGATGTGGAAGCTTGGGAAATGGGCCACGCCCAGCGAGACGGTGATGGTGCCGACCGGTTCAAACGGATGGTCGGCAATGTGCTGGCGCAGACGCTCGCCAGCCTGTCGCGCTGACTCGGCGCTGATGCCCGGCAACAGCAGCAGGAACTCCTCGCCTCCGGCGCGGCAGAGGATGTCGCTGTCGCGCGAGTAGCGGCGCATCTGGTCGGCGATATGGACGATGGCGGCGTCGCCGACATCATGGCCGTGGTTGTCGTTGATCGATTTGAAGCGATCGATGTCCAGTGCCAGGATCGCGAACGGGATGCCCTGTACCTGCAGGGCATCCAGCGCCTGCTGCAGGCCACGGCGGTTGAGCAGGCCGGTCAGTGGATCGGTGCGGCTGGCGCGGTTGAGCGTGCCGATGCGGTCCTGCAGCGCATTGAAGCTGTGCAGTACCGCCTGCTTCAGCTGGGCGACCTCGAAGTACCACGCGCGGATGCCGCTGACGTGGTTGATCGCGTTGCCGGTGTCTTCGCCACCCTGCACGTTGCGTGCGAGCTGCCACAGCGGCATCGAGATGCGACGGGCGAACCACCAGGTGATCAGCAGCGACAGCAGGCCCAGCGGAATCGCGTTCCAGATCACTGCGGTCATCAACCGCGACAGCGGCTGCAGCGTGGCCTCGGTCGGGCGCTGGGCGATGATGCCCCAGCCGGTGGCCGCCACCGGCGCGTAGCCGGCCAGCATCGACACGCCCAGGTTGTTACGCACCTGCTGCGCGCCGCGCTCGCCACGCACCACGGCCTTCACCGCGGGGTTGCCGACCACGTAGTCGCCCACCCGTTTGCCATCGGCGTGGTACAGCAGGCGACCATGACGGTCGACCACGTACAGGTAGGAACCATCACGGTAGTAGTGCTTGCCCAGAAGCGTGTGCAGCGCGCTGCGCTGGCGCAGGTACAGGGTGCCGCTGACGTAGCCGCGATAGCGGCCCTGGCGGTCGAAGATCGGGTGTGACAGCGAAACCAGCAGCTTGCCGGTGGCCGACTGGTACGGGTCGCTGATCATCGGCTGGCGCGCGGCCAGTGCGGCGTTGTTGCCGACGCTGTGCAGCACTTCGCCCTGCAGCTGCAGGGTCTGCGGCGAGGTGGCGATCACCAGGCCGTCGGCATCCACCACCAGCGAAGAGTTGAAGCTGTTGGTCTGCAGCTGCAGGCGGCTGGCTTCGTCCTGGGCCTGCGCCGGATCGAGATTGCCCTGGCCGAGCCGGGTGGCGGCGTAGGCCAGTTCCTGCTGGGCAGCCAGCAGGAAGTTCTGGGTGGTCTCGGCCAGCTTGGTGGCGTAGACGCGGTTGGCTTCCAAGGTATTGCCGACCAGCTGGTCGCGCTGCACCCGGTAGCTGGCCAGCAGGGTGTTGGCCAGCGCGATGATGGCACTGAGCAGGGCCAGGGCGAGGATCAGCTTGCCCAGGTTGAGGCGGGGAGACAGCGTTCGCATGCGTCGACGGATCCGGCAGGAGGCTGGACCCGACCGGTTCTCCGGAAGGGGCGACAGCGGGAATCGGTGGCCAGGCCCTCGGGGCCGGGCAGGGCATCGGGCGGATTATCGCCAAAACCGGGCGGCGGTGAAGTGAAGTGGGTCGCCCTGCAGGCAAAAAAAAACCTGCCGCAGCGAGCGGCAGGTTCTTTTCGATGCAATGCCGTGGATCAGCGCTTCATCGAACCGAAGAACTCGTCGTTGGACTTGGTGTTCTTCATCTTGTCGAGCAGGAATTCCATCGCGGCCATTTCATCCATCGGATGCAGCAGCTTGCGCAGGATCCAGATCTTCTGCAGCAGTTCCGGTTCGATCAGCAGGTCTTCGCGGCGGGTGCCCGAACGGTTGATGTCGATGGCCGGGAACACACGCTTTTCAGCGATACGACGGCTCAGGTGCACTTCGCTGTTGCCGGTGCCCTTGAACTCTTCGTAGATCACTTCGTCCATCTTCGAGCCGGTGTCGACCAGCGCGGTGGCGATGATGGTCAGGCTGCCGCCTTCTTCCACGTTGCGCGCGGCACCGAAGAAGCGCTTCGGGCGGTGCAGGGCGTTGGCGTCCACACCACCGGTCAGCACCTTGCCCGAGCTCGGCACCACGTTGTTGTAGGCGCGGGCCAGGCGGGTGATCGAGTCCAGCAGGATCACCACGTCCTTCTTGTGCTCGACCAGGCGCTTGGCACGCTCGATGACCATTTCGGCCACCTGCACGTGGCGCGCGGCCGGCTCGTCGAAGGTCGAGCTGATGACCTCGCCGCGCACGGTGCGCTGCATTTCGGTCACTTCTTCCGGGCGCTCGTCGATCAGCAGCACGATCAGGTGCACGTCCGGATGGTTGGTGGTGATGGCGGTGGCGACCTGCTGCATCATCATCGTCTTGCCCGCCTTCGGCTGGGACACGATGAGCGAGCGCTGGCCCTTGCCCTGCGGTGCCATCAGGTCGAGGATGCGGCCGGTGATGTCTTCCGACGAACCGTTGCCACGCTCCAGGGTGAAGCGGCGGCGCGGGAACAGTGCGGTCAGGTTCTCGAACAGCACCTTGTTCTTCGACGCTTCGATCGGCTCGCCGTTGATGGTGTCGACGATGTTCAGCGCGAAGTAGCGCTCGCCGTCCTTCGGGAAGCGGATGCGGCCAGAGATGTGGTCGCCGGTGCGCAGGTTGAAGCGGCGGATCTGGCTGGGCGAGATGTAGGTATCGTCCGGGCCGGCCAGGTAGCTGGCTTCGGCCGCGCGCAGGAAGCCGAAGCCGTCCGGCAGGATTTCCAGCACGCCGTCGGCGGCGACGCCGTCACCATGGCGGGTCAGCACCTTCAGCAGGGCGAAGATCACGTCCTGCTTGCGGGCGCGGGCCACGCCTTCGGAGATCTGCAGCTGCTCGGCGATTTCCAGCAGCTTCTGTGCCGGCATGCGCTTGAGGTCGCTCAGCGAATAAACCGGGAAGCCTTCCGGCACGTTCGCATGCGGGCGCGGCACGAAGGGCTGCTGCTCGCCGCCGTCGTTGGGCAGGCCGTCGTCGCGGAAGCGGTTGTTGTTGCGGTCACGGTCGCGGCGGTTGCGGAAACGGTCACGGCGGTTGCCCTGGCCTTGCCCCTGGCCCTGCTGGCCGTTCTGGTTGTACGGGTTCTGGCCCTGGTTCTGGCCACCCCCCTGGTGGTTCTGCTGCCGCGGCTGGCCGGATTCGCGACCCTCACCGCCTTCGCCACCGCCACTGCTGGCAGGGGCCTCGGCGGCGGGTGCGCTCGGTGCGGAGGCGGGGGCCGGTGCCTCGGGCGCGGCGGCCAGCGGCAGGGTCGGCTGCGCCGGAGCGGCGCTGGTTTCGGCGGCTGCCGGGGCGGCGGCCTTGCTCACGCGGGGCTTGCGCACGCGCTTTTCGGCGGGCGCATCAGCGCTGCCGGTTTCGGAAGTGTTATCGGACAAGAGCGTTATTCCTCGCTTGAAGGTGCGAGCGCCCGGCTGGGGCGGCGAACGTTGGGAATGGGTCTGGAAGAAACTGCGTCCAGAGGGTGCGGCACGCGAACGCGGCCGGATGTGCCGACACTATCATCGGCCTGCGGCGCCATGCAAGGGCTGCCGGGAACAGCATTCATCATGGGCGCGGTGCGCCCGCCGGCAGCCGCGGTCGGCGGCTGCCGGGGAACAGCAGGATCAGGCCAGGGCCTTGTCCAGCAGGCCGGCCAGCTGGGCCTTGCCCACCGCACCGATCTGCTCGCCGACCTTCTCGCCGTCCTTGAACACGACCAGGTACGGGATCGAACGCACGTGGTACTTGGCGGCCAGCGCACGGTTGTGGTCGACGTTGACCTTGGCGATCTTGGCACGGCCCTGGTAGGCATCGGCCAGTTCGTCCAGCGCCGGGGCGATCATCTTGCACGGGCCACACCATTCGGCCCAGAAATCGACCAGCACCGGTTCCTTGGAATTCAGCACTGCGCTATCAAAGTCGGCGTCGCCGACATGTACAACCTTGTCACTCATCTTGGTTTCTCGTCTTGGATTGCACCCGGCCATGCCGGAGGTGGGTGAACTGGGCCATGCCCGGTGGCGCGACCCTCGTCGTTGCCTCGCGGCGCACTGCCGCGGTGCGTTCGGCGGGATGCCTGGACGCTCACGGCCGGCAGTGTACCCCTATCGCAGGGCGGGGACAGGCGCCGGCTGGAACCCAGCGTATCGTGATCGCTTCGAAGCTCGGTATGTGTCGGATTTCACTGTCTTCCCGAAGATGGGGGTGGCAGCGGGCGACACCAGCGGGCCCGGCCAGGTCGTTCAAGTCCGGTGTGGCTGGATGAAGACTGGTCGTCTCTTCGGTTCGTGAGACAGGGCATTCCGGTTTGCCGGCCCGAGTGCGTTAAACTGGGCCATTGTGCGGCGTTCGGACCGAGCGGTCCCAGCCTGCCAACCCGCCGCAGGGGCCGCAGTTTGCGACGGTGCCCCTAGACGATGAAGTGCCAGCCGCCCCACGGGCCGGCGGCCATACCAAGACGGACTCATGAGCGACAAACCGCTGACCGATTTGACCTTTTCCTCCTTCGAGCTGCATCCGGCCCTGCAGGCCGGCCTTGAAGGAGCCGGATTCACCCGCTGCACCCCGATCCAGGCGCTGACCCTGCCGGTCGCGCTGCCCGGCGGTGATGTTGCCGGCCAGGCCCAGACCGGCACCGGCAAGACCCTGGCCTTCCTGGTCGCTGTCGTGAACCGCCTGCTGACGCGTCCGGCGCTGGCCGACCGCAAGCCGGAAGATCCGCGCGCGCTGATCCTCGCCCCGACCCGCGAACTGGCCATCCAGATCCACAAGGATGCGGTGAAGTTCGGTTCCGACCTGGGCCTGCGCTTCGCCCTGGTCTACGGCGGCGTGGATTACGACAAGCAGCGCGAACTGCTGCAGCAGGGCGTGGACGTGATCATCGCCACCCCGGGCCGCCTGATCGACTACGTCAAGCAGCACAAGGTGGTCTCGCTGCACGCCTGCGAGATCTGCGTGCTGGACGAAGCCGACCGCATGTTCGATCTGGGTTTCATCAAGGACATCCGCTTCCTGCTGCGCCGCATGCCCGAGCGCACCACCCGCCAGACCCTGCTGTTCAGCGCCACCCTCAGCCATCGCGTGCTGGAGCTGGCCTACGAGCACATGAACGAGCCGCAGAAGCTGGTGGTCGAAGCCGAGACCATCACCGCCGCCCGCGTGCGCCAGCGCATCTACTTCCCGGCCGACGACGAGAAGATCCCGCTGCTGCTGGGCCTGCTGTCGCGCAGCGAAGGCGCGCGCACCATGGTCTTCGTCAACACCAAGGTGTTCGTCGAGCGCGTGGCGCGTTCGCTGGAAAAGGCCGGTTACCGCGTGGGCGTGCTGTCCGGCGACGTGCCGCAGAAGAAGCGTGAGAGCCTGCTCAACCGCTTCCAGAAGGGCCAGCTGGAAATCCTCGTGGCCACCGACGTGGCCGCCCGCGGCCTGCACATCGACGGCATCAAGTACGTCTACAACTACGACCTGCCGTTCGATGCCGAAGACTACGTGCACCGCATCGGCCGCACCGCGCGCCTGGGGGAAGAGGGCGACGCGATCAGCTTCGCCTGCGAGCGCTACGCCATGGGCCTGCCGGACATCGAGGCCTACATCGAGCAGAAGATTCCGTCCGAGCCGGTCACCAAGGAACTGCTGACGCCGCTGCCGCGCCCGGAACGCCCGGCCCCGGCGGCAGGCGAGGAAGGCGAGGACAACGAAAGCGTCGGCCAGATCTTCCGCGAAGCGCGCGAAGCCCGCGCCGCCGAGGAAGAGCGTCGAGGCGGTGGCCGCAGTGGCGGCCGTTCCGGCGGCGGTGGTGGCCGTGGTGGCCGTGACGGTGAGCGCAGCGGCGAACGCCGTTCGCGTGGCCCGCGCAAGCCACGCGTGGAAGGCGAGCAGGGCGCTGCCGCGCCGGCCGCCGGTGCCGATGGCGCCACCGCCCAGGCTCCGCGTCCGCCGCGCCCGCCGCGTGCCGAAGGCGCACCGGAAGGTGCGGTGGACGGCGAGCACAAGCCGCGCAAGCGCCGTCGTCGTCGCCACGGCCGTCCGGTCGAGGGTGCCGAGGGCGTGCAGGCCAATACCGGCAACAGCGCCAGCCCGGTCACCCCGGTGCAGGTGGTGGCCAAGCCGGTGCGCACGGCCGCTGATACCGGCGATTCGTTCCTGACCCGCATCGGCCGCAAGATCCGCCGGATGCTGTCGGGCAGCTGATCGGCCGGGGGTGGGTGCGGACCTTGGTCCGCACTGAGCCGAGCATGGGCTCGGCTCTACAGCCCCCATGCCGCCCTGTAGAGCCGAGCCTACGCTCGGCTGCTCTCGCGGCTGCCACCAATCGCCCCACCATCTCCACGCCGTCGCGCCGCTCCTGCATAATCGGGGCATGAGTGTCCTGCGCTTCGACAATGTCAGCAAACAGTACGCCGGTGGCCACGAGGCGCTGATCGATGTCAGCTTCGAGGTTGCGCCGGGCGAGATGCTGTTCGTCACCGGCCATTCCGGTGCGGGCAAAAGCACCCTGCTCAAGTTGATCCACCTGGACGAGCGGCCCAGCCGCGGTGCCGTCGTGTTTGACGAGCGCAACCTGCTGAAGGTGCGCGGCGGCGACGTGCCCCGCCACCGTCGCGCGGTCGGTGCGGTCTATCAGGACCATCGCCTGCTGATGGACCGCTCCATCGCCGAGAACGTGGCGCTGCCACTGATCCTGCGCGGCACCCGCCGCGGCGACATCGGCAAGCGCGTGCGCTCGGTGCTGGAGCGGATGGGCCTGGGCCATCGCGAGAAGGCACTGCCCTCGCAGCTGTCGGCCGGCGAGCAGCAGCGCGTCGGCATCGCCCGCGCCATTGTCGGTGAACCCAAGCTGCTGGTGGCCGACGAGCCTACCGGCAACCTCGACCCGACCCTGGCGGCGGAGATCATGGCCCTGTTCGCCGAGCTGCCCTCGCGCGGCACCAGCGTGCTGGTGGTCAGCCACGACCTGCCGCTGCTGCGCCGCATGCGCAAGCGCGTGCTGATCCTCGACCATGGCCGGCTGGTGGATGACATCTCGCCGCAGGACCTGGCGGAGTAACGCATGGCGAAGAACGAAAACAGCGAAACCGCCGCTCCCTCTCGGGTGGGCGTCTGGTTCCAGCACCACGCGCACAGCGTGGTGTTCAGCCTCGGCCGTGCCTTCCGCAAGCCGTGGGCGACCCTGCTGACGGTGATGGTCATGGCGCTGGCGCTGGCCCTGCCGCTGGGCCTGTCGATCGCGCTGGACAACCTCAAGCAGTTCGCCGGCAGCGTGCAGCAGTCGCGCGACATCAACGTGTTCCTGAAGGGCAACGTCGATGGCCCCGGTGCGCTGCGCCTGGCCGGCCAGCTGCGCGACCGCGACGACGTGGCCGAAGTGAACGTGCGCACGCCCGAGCAGGGCCTGCAGGAACTGCGCGATGCCGGCCTCGGCGAGGCGATCGACGCACTCAATGACAATCCGCTGCCCTCGCTGCTGGTGATCACCCCCGGCCAGGGCAAGGACGACGCACGCCTGGCACGTGCGCTGGAGAGCCTGCCCGAGGCCGACCTGGTGCAGCACGATGCACTGTGGCGCCAGCGCCTGGATGCCTGGCTGGCGTTCGGTGCACGGCTGGTGCAGGTGCTGTCGGTGCTGCTCGGCGTCGGCGCCGCGCTGGTGGTCGGCAACACCGTGCGCCTGGACATCCAGGCCCGCCGCGAAGAGATCGGCGTGCTGCAGCTGCTCGGTGCCAGTGATGGCTTCATCCGCCGCCCGTTCCTGTACCTGGGCGCGTGGTATGGCCTGGGTGCCGGTGCAGTGGCGCTGGCCTTGATCGGCGCCGCCGGTGCCGCGCTGCGCGTGCCGCTGGCCGAACTTTCGCGCAGCTACGGCAGTCCGTTCGTGCTGCACGGCCTGGACCTGCTGCATGGCGGCCTGGTCCTGCTCGGCACGCTGCTGCTGGGCTGGCTGGGTGCGTGGCTGGTGACCGGCCACTTCCTGCGCCAGACGCGCCCGACCGACACCTGAGACCGGCATGCAACCGCAAGCGCTGAAGCACCTTGAAGGGCCCGCGACGCGGGTGATGGTGGTCGATGGCTCGAAGCTGGTGCGCAAGCTGATCGCCGACGTGCTGAAGCGCGACCTGCCCGGCGTGGACGTGATCGGCTGCGACAGCATCGAGGACGCGCAGCAGGCGCTGGCGCAGGGCCCGGTGGACCTGGTGACCACCTCGCTGACGCTGCGTGACGGCGACGGACTGGCCCTGGCGCGGATGGTCCGCGAAGCCGCCGGCCAGGCCTATGTGCCGGTGATCGTGGTGTCCGGCGACGCCCAGCAGCACCTGGAGCAGCGCCGCTTTACCGAGTACGTCACCGACTATTTCGACAAGTCTCTCGGCCATGAAGCGCTGGCGACCTTCATCCGCGGCTATGTGCAGCCGCAGACCATTCCCGGCGCCACCATCCTCTACATCGAGGACAGCCGCGTGGTGGCCGAAGCGACCAAGCGCATGCTGGAACGTCAGCAGTTGAACGTGCTGCACGTGGTCAGTGCCGAAGAGGCGTTCACGCTGCTCACTGCCGAGTCGCTGGGCCGCAGCCGCCACCGCATCGACCTGGTGCTGACCGACGTCACCCTGAAGGGCGAACTGAGCGGCCGCGATGTGGTGCAGCGCGTGCGCGTGGACTTTGGCTACGGCAAGCGCCGCCTGCCGGTGCTGGTGATGACCGGCGACGGCAACCCGCACAACCAGACCGGGCTGCTGCAGTCCGGTGCCAACGACCTGGTGCTCAAGCCGATCGAAGAACGGCTGCTTGTCACCAAGGTGTTGTTCCAGCTGCGGCTGGCCCGATTGAACGATGGACCCCTGATTCGATGATGGATGAAGTAGCCGACACCCCGACGATCCAGCTGGAACCGAGCTGGAAGCAGCATGTCGGCGATTACCTCCTGCAGCCGCAGATGCGCGAGCTGTCCAGCTTCCTGCGCCAGCGCAAGGCCGCTGGTGCGGCAGTGTTCCCGCCTGGCCCGCAGATCTTTGCTGCGTTCGACGCCACGCCGTTTGAGCAGGTAAAGGTGGTCATCCTCGGCCAGGACCCGTACCACGGCCGAGGCCAGGCCCATGGCCTGAGCTTCTCGGTGGCGCCTGGCGTACCGGTGCCGCCGTCGCTGCTGAACATCTACAAGGAGATCGAGAGCGATCTCGGCCTCCCGCGCCCGGACCATGGCTGCCTGATTCCGTGGGCGCAGCGTGGCGTGCTGCTGCTCAACGCGGTGCTGACCGTGGAAGAGGGCAAGGCCGGCGCCCACCAGGGCCGTGGCTGGGAAGGCTTCACCGATCACGTGGTGGATGTGCTCAACCGCGAACGCGAAGGCCTGGTGTTCATGCTCTGGGGCGCCTATGCGCAGCAGAAGGGCAAGGTCATCGATACCCGCCGCCACCGCGTGCTGAAGTCGCCGCATCCGTCGCCGTTGTCGGCCCACCGTGGCTTCCTGGGTTGCCGGCATTTCTCGATGGCCAACGAGTACCTGCAGCGCCGCGGCCAGGCCCCGGTCGACTGGTCGCTGCCGCCGCGTTCGGCGCTCTGAGCGGCGGTGCCGGTCCGGGGCTGAACGCCGGGCAACGTTGCCGGCCCTGAATGGGCGTCCGGGACGGCCTGTTCAGCTAAGCTTGACCGGAATCGGCCGGTTTCCGGTAGGTAATTGCTTGAATTCCAAGGGATTGTGAATCCCGAAAAGCATGCTCGCCACTGTCATCAAATCGCGCTACGGTAGGGCTCTGTTTGGGACCAGTGTTGCATCAATAGGATGCTGGAACTTTTTCCTCCTTTAGCAGTCCAAATCCCGGACTGCTAAGATGGGTGCCTATGAGCCAGAACACCTCTACTGCCCTTGTGGCAAACAATCTCCCGATTCCCAGTGCGCTCGGTTCGCTGGACGCCTACATCGGTGCCGTGCACCAGATACCGGTGCTGTCGGTCGATGACGAACAGGACCTGGCCCGTCGCTTCCGCGACGGCAACGATCTGGACGCCGCCCGCGAGCTGGTGCATTCGCACCTGCGCTTCGTGGTGCACGTGGCCCGCGGCTACAACGGCTATGGCCTTGCCCTGGGTGACCTGATCCAGGAAGGCAACATCGGCCTGATGAAGGCGGTCAAGCGCTTCGACCCCGAAATGGGTGTGCGCCTGGTCTCCTTCGCCGTGCACTGGATCCGTGCCGAGATGCACGAGTTCATCCTGAAGAACTGGCGCATCGTGAAGGTCGCCACCACCAAGGCGCAGCGCAAGCTGTTCTTCAACCTGCGCAAGTCGAAGACGCGCCTGGGCTGGATGAACGCGGCTGAAGTCAGTGCCGTCGCCAAGGACCTGAACGTGTCCGAGCGCGAGGTCATGGAAATGGAATCGCGCCTGTCCGGTCGCGATATCGGTTTCGATGCGCCGACCGACGAGGACAACGAACACGCGCCGCCGTCGCCGGCCGCGTTCCTGGTCGCCAACGACGAAGATCCGTCGATGGCCTACGAACGTGCCGATAGCGAAGACAACCAGATGCAGCTGCTGCGCGAAGGCCTGGCCGAGCTGGATGCCCGTTCGCGCGACATCATCCGCCGCCGCTGGCTGGATGCCGACAGCAAGGTGACGCTGCAGGAGCTGGCCGACGAGTACGGCGTGTCGGCCGAGCGCATCCGCCAGGTGGAAGCGAACGCGCTGAAGAAGATGAAGGCGCTGTTCACCGCGTAAGCGGGAGGGCGTTGGAATTGTGAAAGGCCCGGCAGCAGTGCCGGGCCTTCTTCATTTGTGGGGCTTGGCCACGCATGGCGTGGCTCTACTCTGACGCCAGGGCGGTGATTGCGCCGACCGGGTCATGTGCTGGATGCTGATGTTCACGCCGTACCACGCAGTGGCACGGTATGATCATGCCACGCATCTTCCGCACACGAAGTTTCAATCGCAGCATGCGCAGGACCACCCTGTCCGACGCTGCGCTGTACCGGTCGGTACGTGAAATGGAAGCGGGTCTGGTGGATGCTGATCTTGGCGGCGGAATCTTCAAGAAGCGCGTTGCGTTGCCGGGGCGAGGAAAGCGTGGGAGCGTTCGAATCATCGTCGCTACGCAGCGAGGCGGGCATTGGTTCTTCCTTTTCGGCTACGAGAAGAATGAACGTACTGCGATCACGAATGCGGAACGGGATGCGCTGCAGTTGTACGCATCGGAGTTCCTGAAAATGAGTACGGCGCAGCTGAATCGTGCCGTGGAATACGGGGATCTACAGGAGATCGGCCATGACGAAGCCCCCTGAGCGACGGCGTGCGAAAAGTGCGCTTCTTGAAGCGGTGCATGATGCGGCTGTGAGTCTGCACGCGCATGGTTTCATTGATAAACGTCGGTTGAGCAGCTACGAAGCGCTTTGCCTTGAGCCGGTCCCTGAATACAGCAGTGCCCAGATCCGTGCCCTGCGTACGTCATTGCAGCTCAGTCAGCCGGTATTTGCGGGAGTTCTCAATACCAGCGTTTCCACCGTACGCAGCTGGGAGCAGGGCGAAAAGAAGCCCAGCGGACCGTCACTGAAGTTGCTTAACCTGATTGAACGGAAGGGCCTCGAAGCAGTCCTGTAAAGCAAAGGCCCGGTTCTGCCGGGCCTTCGCTTTTCCATGGTGTTCAATCCACGCATGGCGTGGATCTACCCCAAGCCCCGCATGATCGACGCCATGCATGGATGCGGCAAGATCCAGTGGATCCACGCGATGCATGGATGCCCTGATGCCGCGTCGGCCTCAGCCCTCGCGTGCGATCGCGCGCCAGCCGATGTCGTTGCGGTGGAACTCGTTGGCCCACGTCACCTTGGCCACGCCGGCGTAGGCATTGGCCTGCGCATCACCCACGCTGTCGCCCAGCGCGGCCACGCACAGCACGCGGCCGCCGGCGCTGACCACCTGGCCCTGTGCATCCAATGCCGTACCGGCGTGGAATACCTTGGCAGTGGCCGGCACTTCATCCAGGCCGGAAATCACGTCACCGGTGATCGGCGCTTCCGGGTACGGCTTCGCCGCCATCACCACGCCCAGCGACGGCCGTGCGTCCCACTGCGCCTGCACCTGGTCCAGACGGCCGTCGATGGCCGCTTCCACCAGCTCGACCAGGTCCGACTGCAGGCGCAGCATCACCGGCTGGGTTTCCGGATCGCCGAAGCGTACGTTGAACTCGATCACCTTCGGCGCGCCGTTGGCATCGATCATCAGGCCGGCATAGAGGAAGCCGGTGAACGGGATCCCGTCGGCGATCATGCCCTGCACGGTCGGGTTCACCACCTCGCGCATCACGCGGGCATGCACTTCCGGGGTGACCACCGGGGCCGGCGAGTATGCGCCCATGCCGCCGGTGTTCGGACCGGTGTCGCCATCGCCGACGCGCTTGTGGTCCTGCGAGGTGGCCATCGGCAGCGCATGCACGCCGTCCACCATCGAAATGAAGCTGGCTTCCTCGCCATCGAGGAATTCCTCGATCACCACGCGCGCACCGGCGTCGCCGAAGGCGTTGCCCGACAGCATGTCACGCACGGCGTCCTCGGCTTCGGCCAGGGTCATCGCCACGATCACGCCCTTGCCGGCGGCCAGGCCATCGGCCTTGACCACGATCGGCGCGCCCTTGTCGCGAATGTAGGCCAACGCCGCATCCACCTCGGTGTGCACGGCATAGAACGCGGTGGGGATGTTGTGGCGGGCCAGGAAATCCTTGGCGTAGGCCTTGCTGCCCTCCAGCTGCGCGGCTGCGGCGGTCGGCCCGAAGACGCGCAGGCCAGCGGCGCGGAAGCGGTCGACCACGCCGGCCACCAGCGGTACTTCCGGGCCGACCACGGTCAGCGCCACGCCTTCGGCCTGGGCCAGCGCCAGCAGGCCGTCGATGTCGGTGACCTTCACCGCCACGTTGCGGCACTTGTCTTCGCTGGCGGTGCCGGCATTGCCGGGCGCCACGATCACTTCGGTGACACGGGAGGACTGGGCCAGCTTCCATGCCAGGGCGTGTTCGCGGCCGCCAGAGCCGATGACAAGTACGTTCATCACGAGATTCCAGATTGCGTGGGAAGGGAAGGTCGATGTCCCCGTCGGCGCAGGTGCTTCATTCGCAGCCTTCGCGTCGCAGCGATTCGGGGAAGGAATAGGCCCAGGTCTTCGGGTCCAGGGTAAAGCGGTGTTCCTGCCGGACCTGCTTGCCGCCACAGGTGGTGCCGGTTTCCTCGATCAGCAGCGGCCAGATGCGCGCGCTGCGATCGCTGTCGTCGAAACGCAGTGCGAAATCGATGCTGAAGCGGCGGGTGCGGCAGTCTTCGGCGGTGTCCGGGTCGGTGCCGGGACCCAGGTTGTCGCACTCGTACTGGGCGTCATTGTCGATATGGCTGCGGACGCTGCCGGTGGCGACCAGGCCGTTCGGGCCTGGCAGGATCAGCGACTGCGAGAGCAGCGAGAAGCCCTGCCCGAACCAGCCGTCCTCGACACGGAAGCCATGGAAGTCGCTGCCGGCGCGGATGACGCTGACCGTGCCGGGCTGGCCGCCGCTGCCGAAGCGTTCGCCGGTCAGTTCGCTGGCCACTTCGAAGCCATCGCCCTTCGGGCGCAGCACGAAGAAGTCGATCATTCCCGCATCGATGTGTGCGCCTTCGGACAGTGCGCCGCAGACCGCCAGCAACTGCTGCCAGCTGTCACCGCTCACCACCGGTTGCTCGGCGCAGACGTGCCAGTCCATCGGGCGGGTCTCGCCGTCGTCGTTCCAGCTGCCGTGCCATTCACCGGAGAGCCTGGCCTTCTTGCCATAGCGCTGGACCAGGAATGCCCGCAGTCGTGCGGTGCGGCTCACGTGCGCCGTCGGCTCGGCAGGGGCCGACGTGGCGGCCTCCGACGCCGGCGCAGGCGGGGGGGCCACTGCGGGCTTGCAGCCGGCCAGCGTGGCCGTGCCTGCGAGGGCGAGCACGGCCAGCGATTTCATTGAAGCTGTGGACATCCGTGTCGCTCCAGCATCAGTGGCGGAAGTGGCGCACGCCGGTGAACACCATGGCCAGGCCATGTTCGTCGGCGGCGGCGATCACTTCGGCATCGCGCATCGAACCGCCCGGCTGGATCACCGCCTTGATGCCGGCGGCAGCAGCGGCGTCGATGCCGTCGCGGAACGGGAAGAACGCATCGGAGGCCATCACCGAACCCTCGACCACCAGGTTCGCATCGGCGGCCTTGATGCCGGCGATGCGGGCCGAGTACACGCGGCTCATCTGGCCGGCGCCGACACCGATGGTGCGGTTGTCCTTGGCGTAGACGATCGCGTTGGACTTCACGAACTTGGCCACCTTCCACGCGAACAGCAGGTCGGTGAACTGCTTGTCGGTCGGTGCCAGCTTGCTGACCACCTTCAGTTCGTCGCGGGTCATGCCGCGGTTGTCCGACGACTGCAGCAGCAGGCCCGAGCCCACGCGCTTGCTGTCGAAGTTGTTCAGGCCATCACCATGCGGGATGCGCAGCACGCGCACGTTGGCCTTCTTCTGTGCGTATTCCAGCGCGGCCGGCTCGTAGTCCGGGGCGATCAGTACTTCCACGAACTGGCGGTCCAGGATGACCTTGGCGGTGGCGGCGTCCAGCGGCTTGTTGAAGGCGATGATGCCGCCGAAGGCGCTGGTCGGGTCGGTGGCGTAGGCCAGCTCGTAGGCATCGCCGTTGCCGGCACCCACGGCCACGCCGCACGGGTTGGCGTGCTTGACGATGACGCAGGCCGGCGCATCGAACTGGCGCACGCATTCCCACGCCGCATCGGCATCGGCCAGGTTGTTGTAGCTCAGTTCCTTGCCCTGCAGCTGCTGGAAGGTGGCCAGGGTGCCCGGCACCGGGTACAGGTCGCGGTAGAACGCGCCGCTCTGGTGCGGGTTCTCGCCGTAGCGCAGGTCCATCACCTTCACGAAGGTGGAATTCATCTGCGCCGGGTACTCGGCGCGTGCCGGCACGGCGGCGTCGGTGGCGGTGACCGCCGACAGGTAGTTGCTGATCGCCGCATCGTACTGGGCGACGCGGTTGAACGCGGCCACCGAGAACGCGAAGCGGGTGGCAGCCGTCAGCTGGCCGCCGTTGGCGTCCAGCGAGGCCAGCAGTTCGGCGTACTGCGACGGATCGGTTGCCACTGCCACGCGGGCGAAGTTCTTGGCTGCCGAACGCAGCATGGCCGGGCCGCCGATGTCGATGTTCTCGACCGCGTCGGCCAGGGTGCAGTCGGCCTTGGCGGTGACCGATTCGAACGGATACAGGTTCAGCACCAGCAGGTCGATGGCACCGATGCCGTGCTCGGCCATCACTGCGTCATCCAGGCCGGAGCGGCCCAGCAGGCCGCCGTGCACCATCGGGTGCAGGGTCTTGACCCGGCCGTCCATCATTTCCGGAAAACCGGTGACCTCGGCCACGTCCTTCACGGCCAGGCCCGCATCGCGGATCGCCTTGGCAGTGCCGCCGGTGGACAGCAGCTCCACGCCGCGTGCCGCCAGCGCAGTGGCCAGCTCGACCAGACCGGTCTTGTCGGAAACGGAGAGGAGGGCCCGGCGGACGGGCAACAGATCAGCAGTCATGGGACAGAATCGGCAGCGGAGCGGGGCCGATATTGTAGGCGGTGGGGGCCGGTGGCGGGTGCCGGAAGGGGTAATTTGCCGCAGCAATCGGCCCAGGACCGGGTTGGGCACATTGATCCGGCCCGATCAGGGGGCTGAGCCCCGGACCGGCGACGGGTTGTCGGAATCAGTCGACGATGGGGTAGGCTGTGCCCGCACTGCCAAGGATCAGCGGGTACGGATCATGTCGATCTATGCATTGAAAGGACGTTTCCAGGACCTGTTGCGTCCGGCCGTGCGCGGGCTCTACCGCCTCGGCATCACCGCCAACACGGTGACTGTGGCCGCCGCCGTGGTCTCGCTGCTGGTGGCCGCGGCCGTGTGGTGCTGCGCGCCTGCCCAGCCCCTGCTGTACCTGCTGCTCCCGTTGTGGATGCTGCTGCGCATGGCGCTCAACGCCGTGGACGGCATGCTGGCGCGCGAATTCGGCCAGCAATCGCGGCTGGGCGCCTATCTGAACGAAGTGTGCGATGTGATCGCCGATGCGGCGCTGTACCTGAGCCTGCTCAGCGTACCCGGCGTGCGCCCGGAGGCGCTGTGGCTGCTGGCCTGGACCGCGGCACTGAGCGAATACGCCGGCGTGCTGGGGCTGATGGTCGGGGCCAGCCGTCGCTATGACGGCCCGATGGGGAAGAGCGACCGCGCCTTCCTGATCGGCGTGCTGGGCCTGCTGCTGGCGTTCGGCTGGGGTGGTGCGATGACGGTCAGCGGCGTGGCCGCAGCCATGGCAGTGCTGTGCATGCTGACGATGATCAATCGCGTACGGCACGGGCTGAAGGAATCCGCGGCGACGCCGCGGCGATAGACACACCAAGACAACACGCCACATCAATCAGGAGATTGCATGCGTCAGGCGCAGGAACGGGAATTCCACAGCTTCGATCAGGTACCGCTGTTCTACCGGTACTGGCCGGGCACCACCGCAGCCCCGGCCAGCAAGGCCATCGTGCTGCTGCACCGCGGCCACGAGCACTCCGGCCGCGTCACTCACCTGGTCGACGAGCTGGACCTGCCCGACACCGCCTTCTTCGCCTGGGATGCGCGTGGCAACGGCCGTTCGCCAGGCGCACGTGGCGATGCACCGGGCTTCCCGGCGCTGGTGCGTGACCTGGACAGTTTCATCGCCCACATCGGCGCCGAACACGGCATCGCGGTGGAGAACATGGTGGTGATCGCGCAGAGCGTGGGCGCCGTGGTTGCTGCCACGTGGGTGCACGATTACGCACCGCGCCTGCGTGCGCTGGTGATGGCCTCGCCGGCGTTCAAGGTGAAGCTGTACGTGCCGTTCGCACGCCCGGGCTTGGCATTGATGCAGAAGCTGCGTGGCAACTTCTTCGTCAACAGCTACGTCAAGCCGCAGTGGCTGACCCATGACCCGGCGCGCGTGGAGAGCTACCGCACCGATCCGCTGATCACCCGCCCGATCTCGGTGCGCGTACTGCTGGGCCTGTACGAGGCCGCCGACCGTATCGTGGCCGATGCGCAGGCAATCAGCGTGCCGGTGCAGCTGCTGGTGTCCGGATCCGACTTCGTCGTGCATCGTGGCCCGCAGGACCGCTTCTACGAGCGCCTGTCCAGCCCGGTCAAGGAGCGCGTGCACCTGCCGGGCTTCTTCCACGACACGCTGGGCGAGCGCGACCGCGCACCGGCGCTGGCGCGCATCCGCAGTTTCATCCAGGCACGTTTCGCCGAGCCGCTGCGTGAGCTGTCACGGCGCGATGCGCACCGGCACGGGCCGACCTTCGAGGAATCGGAGATCCTGGCCTGGCCGCCGGAACGCAACAGCCTCGCGGACCTGCGCTGGCGCGTGGTGCGTGGCGGCCTGCGTTTTGGCGGCACGTTGTCCGAAGGCATCGCGCTGGGCCTGCAGACCGGTTTTGATTCCGGCAGCACGCTGGACTACATCTATCGCGACGAAGCGCGCGGCAAGGGTCCGTTCGGCCGCATGGTCGACCGCAACTATCTGGATGCGATCGGCTGGCGTGGCATCCGCATCCGTGGCCAGCACCTGCAGGAACTATTGCGCGATGCCGCCCAGCGCCTGCGTGGGCAAGGCACGCCGGTGCGTGTGCTGGACGTGGCCGCCGGGCATGGCCGCTATGTGCTGGAAGCGCTGGGCCAGGGCGAACAGCGCGCCGACCGCATCGTGCTGCGTGACTTCAGCGATCTGAACGTGACCCAGGGCCAGGCCTTGATCGAGCGCCTCGGTGCGTCCGACATCGCACGCTTCGAGCAGGGCGATGCGTTCGATCCGTCGCAGCTGGCGAAGGTCGATCCGGCGCCGACGCTGGCGGTGGTGTCGGGCCTGTACGAACTGTTCCCCGACAACGACGCCGTGCTGCGCTCGCTGCAGGGCATCGCCGCAACGGTGCCGGTGGGCGGCTACCTGGCCTACACCGGCCAGCCCTGGCACCCGCAGCTGGAATTCATTGCGCGCGCGCTGACCAGCCACCGCGGCGGCGCAGCGTGGGTGATGCGTCGTCGTACCCAGCAGGAGATGGATGAGCTGGTGCGCCTGGCTGGGTTCGAGAAGGTGGCGCAGCGCATCGACGAATTCGGCATCTTCACCGTGTCACTGGCACGCCGGACCGCGTGATGGCGACACTGGCCGCCACCCCGCTGGCCGCGGAAGGGCGCCCCTGGCGGCGCGCTCTGCTGTGGCTGGCCCTGCTGGGTCCGTTCTTCTTCGCCAGCTACGGCTTCGCCAACTGGATGGCCGGTCGCCATGCCGAACTGCCGGTGATGGCGTTCGCTTGGGAGACGCGCATTCCCTTCGTCCCGTGGACGATCGTGCCGTACTGGTCGATCGACCTTTTCTACGCAGTCTCCTTCTTCCTGTGCCGGCAACGGTTGGAACTGGACCGGCATGCGCTGCGGCTGTTCAGTGCACAGCTGATCGCGGTGACCTGCTTCCTGCTGTGGCCGCTGCGCTTCAGTTTCGAGCGGCCGGAGATCGGCGGCGTGTTCGGTTGGCTGTTCGATGTGCTGCTGGGCTTCGACAAGCCGTTCAACCAGGCGCCATCGCTGCACATCGTGCTGCTGATCGTGCTTTGGGTGAAGTTCGCGCAGTACCTGCACGGCGTGTGGCGTTGGGTGCTGCATGTGTGGGCGCTGCTGATCGGTGTCTCGGTGCTGACCACGTTCCAGCACCATTTCATCGACATCCCGACCGGGCTGCTGGCCGGCTGGCTGTGCGTGTGGCTGTGGCCGGAACAGGGCACGCCGCCGCTGCGTGCCTGGCGTACTGCGCGCGATGCCAAACGTTGGCGATTGGCGGCGCTGTACCTGCTGGCGGCTACTGTAGTGCTGGTGCCGGTGGTGCTTCTGCGTGGCGCGGCGTTGTGGCTGCTGTGGCCGGTGGCGTCGCTGCTGCTGGTAGCGCTTGCCTATGCCGGGCTGGGTACGGCGGTGTTCCAGAAGCGCGCCGATGGTCGCTTGACCATGGCGGCACGCTGGCTGCTGGCTCCATATCTGGCGGCAGCGTGGATGAATTCACGGCTATGGACCCGGCGCGCGCCGCAGCCGGTGCCGGTGCTGGACGGCGTGTGGCTGGGCCGGATTCCCTGCACGGCATTGCCGACACCTTTGGTGGGCGTGGTCGATGCCTGCGCCGAGCTGTCCTGCTGCGCGCCGGGTGCGGCATACGCCGGTGTGCCGATGCTGGACCTGGTGGTGCCCACGCCGGAGCAGCTGCGCGAGGCAGCCGAGGCCATCGAGCGCCTGCGGGCGCAGGGGCCGTTGCTGGTGTGCTGTGCGCTGGGCTACTCGCGCAGTGCTGCCAGCGTGGCGGCCTGGCTGCTGCGCAGTGGTCGTGCGTCTGATGCCGATGCGGCGGTGGCGATCGTGCGTGCAGCGCGTCCAGGCATCGTGCTGGGCAAGGCGCACCTGCGCGGGATCACCGTTGCCGCCGGAGACCCTGCATGAGCACGACGCCTGACATTGCGACCATGCAGCTGCTGTTGCGGCAGGGGCGTTGGCCGGCATGCCTGTCGCTGGGGCTGCTGCTGGTGGCATTGCTGCTGCTTGGCACCGAGCCGGGCCTGGCGATGGTCGCTGCAGGGTGGTTGCTGGCCAGCATGTTTGCGGGGGCGGCGCAGACGTACCACGCGTGGCGGGTGGCGCTGGACGCCAGCCTGCTGCAGCTGCTGCGCGATGAGGGCCTGGACGGCGATGCCGCCGCGCGCCGCACCGATCAGCTGCTGCAGGACAGTGGCCTGCGCCGCGCGGCGCCCGATGCGCCCCTGCGGGGCTGGGACGCGCGCTGGGCCGGCATGCGTCGCCTGCTGCTGCGCCAGTACCTGCTGACCGCGGCGCAGTTCGCACTGCTGGTGCTGGCCGTGCTGTGGCCGCAGACGTGAACGGGAGGGACCAATGTTCGCCGAACTGATTGCCCGCGCCTGCAGTGGCGCGATCCATGTGGTGACCGGCGCGCGCGCGCTGTGGATCGGTTGCGCGCCGTCCAGCGAGCGTCGCGTGTACTACGGCAACCATGCCAGCCATGGTGACTTCGTGCTGATCTGGTCGTCCATGCCGCCTGCGCTGCGGCGCCAGGTGCGCCCGGTTGCTGCTGCCGAGTACTGGCAGCGCGATGCCCTGCGTCGCTACCTGATCGATGCGGTGTTCAACGGCGTGCTGGTCGAGCGCGAGGCCGGGCATCGCCAGCAGGACCCGCTGCAGGCCCTGCGCGATGCCGTGGACGAGGACTGCTCGTTGATCCTGTTCCCGGAAGGCACGCGCAACGTGGGCGATGAGCCGTTGCTGCCGTTCAAAAGCGGCATCTACCACCTGGCCCGGCAACGCCCGGAGCTGGAGTTCGTTCCAGTATGGATCGACAACCTGAAGCGGGTGATGCCCAAGGGCCGCTTCCTGCCACTGCCCTTGCTGTGCACGGCTACCTTCGGCACGCCGCTGCGGTTGCAGGCCGACGAGGACAAGGCTGCATTCCTGGCCCGCAGCCGGCAGGCGCTGCTGGACCTGGCGCCGAACGGAGGGCGCGCATGAGTTTCCTGATCGATGTCTCCGGCGACCTGGCAACGCAGAGTGTGGGCCAGCAGACCGGCCTGCTGTTCGCCGGCGTCGGTGCGGTGCTGGTACTGGCCACGCTGGTGGCCGAATCGCTGCGCTGGCGCCAGCGCGGCCGGCCCAGCGCGGTGATCGCCAATCTGGTGTCGCGCATCCGCGCATGGTGGGTGATGGCGATCGTGGTCGGGCTGGCGCTGTTCTTCGGCCGTGCCGGGGTGATCGTGCTGTTCGCGATCATCTCGCTGTTCGCGCTGCGCGAGTTCATCACCCTGGCACCGACGCGCTCGGGTGACTACTACGCGCTGCTGGCGGCGTTCTACATCGTGCTGCCTTGGCAGTACTACCTGGTGTGGATCGACTGGTACGGGATGTACACGCTGCTGATTCCGGTCTATGCGTTCCTGTTCCTGCCGATCCTGTCGACCATCGGCGGCGACACCACGCACTACCTGGAGCGCACGGCGAAGGTGCAGTGGGGGCTGATGATCTGCGTGTTCTGCATCTCGCACGTGCCGCTGCTGCTGAACCTGCACGTGCCCGGCCATGATCCGTCGCGCAATGTGCTGCTGTTCGCCTTCCTGGTGATCGTGGTGCAGTCCTCGGACGTGCTGCAGTACATCTGGGGCAAGCTGCTGGGCAAGCACCTGATCGCGCCGAAGCTGTCGCCGTCGAAGACGGTGGAGGGCTTCATCGGCGGCGTACTGAGTGCGAGCGCGCTGGGCGCGGCGCTGTGGTGGATCACCCCGTTCACGCCGCTGCAGGCGTTCGGCCTGTCGCTGCTGATCAACCTGATGGGATTCTGGGGCGGCCTGGTGATGTCGGCGATCAAGCGTGACCGTGGCATCAAGGATTGGGGGCACATGATCGAGGGCCATGGCGGCATGCTCGACCGGCTGGATTCGGTGTGCTTCGCCGCGCCGGTGTTCTTCCATGTGGTGCGGTATTACTGGAAGGCGGGCGGGGGCGGGTGATTCTGCCGGGCTTCCATCCACGCATGGCGTGGATCTACCGGTAGTGCCGGCCGCTGGCCGGCAACTGCAACATCCTGCCATCGTTCACGGGGTTGCCGGCCAGCGGCCGGCACTATCCACGCGCGCGCTCAGGCGCTGATGCCGTATTCCTTCAGCTTCTTGCGCAGGGTGGCGCGGTGGATGCCCAGCATTGCCGCAGCGCGGCTCTGGTTGCCTTCGCAGTGGTTGAGCACTTCCACGAACAACGGAATCTCCATCTCGCGCAGCACGATCTCGTAGACATCGTCCGCGTCGCAGCCATCGAGGTCACGCAGGTAACGGCGCACGGACTGGGCGACATGTTCACGCAGCGGTGGCCGGGGAGCGCCACGACTGTTGTCAGGACGAGAAAGGACAGCGTTCAAGGGGGTTCCCGATTCGGTTGGCCCGTGCGCGCGGAGCGCGCGGCCGGACGAGGTGGTGGCGGCCAGTCTAGCGCGAGCGTGCCCGGCCTGCCACGGCCGGTCGCCTTTTCACGGTCAGAGGAAGTCGAAAGTGAATGCGACGGTGGATGCGGCGGGCTCCTGTACCCGGAACGCGACGCGCGCGCTCTGGCCCGGTTCCAGCAGGGCCGCACCGGGGTTCTCGCCCAGGTACTGCGCAGGCGTGAACACACCGCTGCCGATCACACGGCCATCAGCATCGGACAGTGACAGGCGCAGGTCCGGCCAGGCCTGTGCCCAGCGTGCGTCGTTGCGGATGCTGGCCTGCACCTGCAGCACACCGGCCTGCCCGGGCAGCGGGCGGATCTCGCGGCTGGTCATGGTGAAGGCGGTGGGTTCATGCCAGGCCGGCAGGCTGCAGCGCAGGACGCCACAGAGCGTGCCCAGCCATGCACGGTTGCCGGCGTCGGCGGCCAGCCGCGTGCGGTCGGCCAGCACGCTCTGCAGGACCAGCAGCAGCGCCAGCGCGGCGACCAGCACCCAGTGCCAGCGCGGCGTTGGCAGGGCAGGTGGGCGCGGGTTGCCGAGGAAACTGGGTGCATCGGCGGCAACCGTCGTTGCCGGTAGTACGACCGGTGCCGGTTCGATGGCCGCGGTGTCATCAACGATGACCGTGTCATCGTCGTGTCGCATCTCCGCCGTCGGCGCATGTGCCAGATCAACGGGCTCGGTCGGCGCCTGCATTGCAGGCGCTGTGTGCTCAACGTCGTGCTGCGTGCGCGCATCGGTCGCAGGCGCAGCCTCACCCTCCGGCGTCGTGCGCAGGAAGGTGGCCAGGGGACGGCGCGGTGGGTTCGGCTCGGACATGCTCAGGGTGCGGGCTCGGATCCAGCGGTCATTCAACCACGATCAGGCGCGGCGCACGCCGGTGATGCGCATCCAGTCGCCATCCTGGGTGGCCTGCAGATCGTCGAACCATGCGCCATAGCGCTGCAGCAGTTCACCTTCCTGGCCATGCAGGATGCCGGACAGGGCAATGCGGCCACCGGCAGCGACGCGTGCGGCCAGCAGCTCGGCCAACGCGTCCAGTGCCGAGGCAAGGATGTTGGCGACGACGATCGGGTAGGTGGCGACGGGTTCGTCCTGTGGCAGGTAGACGTGCATGCGCGCCTGCTGGCCGTTGCGCTCGGCATTGTCGGCGGTGGCGACCAGTGCCTGCGGATCGTTGTCCACGCCGATGGCCTCAGCGGCGCCCAGCTTCAGCGCGGCAAGCGCAAGAATGCCGGAGCCGCAGCCGAAGTCGAGCACGCGCTGGCCCTGCAGCAGGCCGTCCACGGCCAGCTGGTCCAGCCAACGCAGGCAGAGCGCGGTGGTCGGGTGAGTGCCCGAGCCGAACGCCAGGCCCGGGTCCAGCCTCACCACGGCGGCGTCGGCCGCCTGCGCGGCCTCCGGCAGTTCATGGTTCCACGGCACGATCCAGGTACGGCTGCCGAAATCCATCGGCTGGAACTGGTCCAGCCAGGCGCGTTCCCAGTCTTCGTCCTCGACCGCGCGGAAGCTGCCGCTGCTCCAGTCCAGCTCCGGGTCGAAGGACTCCAGTGCGGCCAACAGCAGCAGCGCATTGCTGTCGGCCGGGAACAGCGCGCTCAGCACCAGGGTGTCCCACAGCGGGGTCTCGCCCACGCCCGGCTCGAGGATGGCTTGTTCGTTGCTGGTATCGGCCTCGGCATCAAGCAGCGTGACGGCCAGTGCGCCAACGTCCTCCAGCGCATTCTCATAGCGGGGCTGGGTAGCTTCGGTGCAACGCAGGGTCAGTTCCAGGAACGGCATGGCGGTGGGGGCAATCGCGGGAAAGGGGGCCATGCTAGACCATCGGAGCGTCTCCGTATTGCCTGAGATGCCGCTCGGAGATGAACGGAACCGGTTCAGACAGGCCTGTCGGGCCTTGTTAAACTTGGTGCTTTCCTGTGCGCCGTGAACGCTCACTGCCGCCAATGGCCTTTGCTCCGACCCTGAAAACCTGGTTGCTCGTGCTGCCGGCGGTGGCCGTGCTGGGCGTGGCCGGGTATCGGGCCAGCGGCCATGCCGGATCGGTGCCGGTGACCGCAGGCGAGCTGCCGACGGCGCGGGTTGCGGCGGACGATGCGGCAAGCCTGCCGGTCGTGCCGGAAGCGTTGGCGCGTCGCCTGGCGGCGTTCGAGCGCGGCAACGGGCTGCCTTCGGGCCTGCCGCTGGACCTGCGCGCGGACATCGAGGATGCGACCGATCTGTACGCCTACGCGCAGCGCCTGCGCGTGCAGGCCGACGAAGGCAACCACGAAGCCCGCTGGATGCTCAGCCGGGTCTACGACTACTGCGCGCAGTACGCCATCGATCCGGGCGGTTACCGGTTGGACAACAACGTGCTGGCCGGGCTGGGCCTGACCGCCGCGCCGGCCATGGTGCAGGCCCGCGAGCGCGTGGCACAGCGCTGTGGCGGTTTCGTACCCGGTGACAAGCTGGGGTCCGCGCTGGTGCTGGCCGAGCGTCGCAAGGCGGCCACGCAGGGCAACCTGGCTGCGGAAGCATCGCTGTTCGCCGAGGGCGAACCGCTGCATGACAGCCCCGAGTACCGCCGTGACCTGGTCGAGCGGGTGCGCACATCGCGCGATCCGGAGGCCTTCATGGCGATCGCGCCGGGGATGGGCGTGCGCGCGGCGGGGGACCAGGCGCTCACTGGCCTGGTGGCGGGAGAACAGCTCAGTGAACTGGCATGGCGGGTTGCGGCCTGCGAACTCGGTCTACCGTGTGGTGCCGACAGTGTGCTGGTCAACAGTTTTTGTGCGAATGGAGGGATCTGTTCGCAGGATGGGACGCAGGATTTCCGGGATTTCGTGTATGACGCTGCGGTTTCGCGGCAAGGTGCGGGGAAAATGAAGCAGTGGATCAAGCGATTGGTTGGAAAGAGGGGCGGGCAATGAACTACCGTCGATTCCTGCATGGAGCCAAGTTCTGGTTCTGGGTGGCGCTGTTCGTGGCCTATTCGGCCGGCGCGGTCGGGCTGTTGATGATCGACACCTATGAAGATCGTTACCGGCATCTTTCAAAAGTGGAACTGACCACGGTGAAGGCGCAGGAAGATGTGCGCCGCGTGGGTGCCAGCCAGGTCGCTGCGGTCTATCGCGCGCAGAGCGGCATGCCGTTTGCTTCGTTGCCGGCAGGCAGTACTTTCCAGGTGGTGTGGCCCGATGGGTCCACCGAGACGATGGTGATCGTCGACCCGAGCTCGCCCAATGGTGTTCGCCCGCTGGCGAATTCGCAGATCCCGGCCGAAGCTGCCGACAAGCGCTGATGCACCTGCTGTAGAGCCGAGCCATGCTCGGCTGCTTTTCCAGCAAGCCGAGCGTGGGCCCGGCTCTACAACAACAGAAAAGGGCGGGGATATCCCCGCCCTTTTCATGTCCAGCACCTGCTGCCGATCAGGTCAGTGCGATCGGCTTGTTCTTGCGCTCGGCAAGGCGCTTTTCCAGGTAATGGATGTTCTGGCCACCGGCCTGGAAGCCCTTGTCACGCATGATCCGCTGCTGCAGGGCGATGTTGGTCTTGATGCCGTCGACCACCATCTCGCTCAGCGCCACCCGCATGCGGGCGATGGCGGTTTCGCGGTCCGGGCCGTGCACGATCAGCTTGCCGATCATCGAGTCGTAGTTGGACGGCACGCGATAGCCACTGTAGATGTGGGTATCCACGCGCACGCCGGGGCCGCCCGGCGGATGGAAGCCGGTGATGGTGCCTGGGCTCGGCACGAAGGTCTCGGCGTCTTCGGCGTTGATGCGGCACTCGATCGCGTGGCCGGTCAGCACCACGTCGCTCTGCTTGATCGACAGCTTCTGGCCAGCGGCGATCTTCAGCTGCTCGGCCACCAGGTCGATGCCGGTGACCATTTCGGTGACCGGATGTTCCACCTGGATGCGGGTGTTCATTTCGATGAAGTAGAAGCGGCCGTCCTCGTACAGGAACTCGAACGTGCCCGCGCCGCGGTAGCCGATGCGGATGCAGGCTTCGGTGCACACCTTGCCGATCTGCTCGCGCTGTTCGGCGGTGATGCCCGGTGCCGGGGCTTCTTCCACCACCTTCTGGTGGCGGCGCTGCATCGAGCAGTCGCGCTCACCCAGGTGGATGGCGTTGCCCTGGCCGTCGGCCAGCACCTGGATTTCCACGTGGCGCGGATTCTCCAGGAACTTCTCCATGTAGACCTCGCCATTGCCGAACGCGGCCTTGGCCTCGCTCTTGGTGGTTTCGATCGAGGTCTTCAGCGAGGCTTCGGCGTGCACGACGCGCATGCCACGGCCACCACCACCGCCGGCCGCCTTGATGATGACCGGGTAGCCGATCTCACGGGCGATCTTGGTGTTGGCGACGATGTCCTCGCCCAGCGGGCCGCCCGAGCCGGGCACGCACGGCACGCCGGCCGACTTCATCGCGCGGATGGCTTCGACCTTGTCGCCCATCATGCGGATGGTGTCGGCCTTGGGGCCGATGAAGATGAAGCCGGACTCTTCCACGCGTTCGGCGAAGTCGGCGTTCTCCGACAGGAAGCCGTAACCCGGGTGGATCGCCTGCGCGTCGGTGACTTCAGCAGCGGCGATCAGCGCCGGGATGTTGAGGTAGCTCTGCGGCGACGGCGCCGGGCCGATGCAGACCGACTCGTCGGCCATGGCCACGTGCTTGAGGTTGCGGTCGACCGTGGAATGCACGGCCACCGTGCGGATGCCGAGGGTGTGGCACGCGCGCAGGATGCGCAGCGCGATTTCCCCTCGGTTGGCGATGACGACTTTGTCGAGCATGGCGTGCCCCTCAGCCGATCACGAACAGCGGCTGGTCGAATTCCACCGGCTGGCCGTTCTCGCCGAGGATGGCGACGATGGTGCCGGACTTGTCGGCCTCGATCGGGTTGAACATCTTCATTGCTTCGATGATGGCCAGGGTCTCGCCTTCCTTGACCTGCTGGCCAACGGTGACGAAGGCCGGCTTGTCCGGGGCGGACGAAGCGTAGAAGGTGCCGACCATCGGCGAACGCAGCACGTGGCCTTCCGGCAGCGCCGGGCCCGGCTTGGCGGTACCGCCGGTGGAGGCTTCGGTCGGCGACTGCATCGGCATCGCCTGCGGTGCCGGGGCGGCCGGAGCGGCGTACACCGGTGCGGCGACCGGGGCGGCATAGCCGGCCACCGGGGCGCGCGACAGGCGCACCGACTCTTCGCCTTCCTTGATTTCGATTTCAGCCAGGTTCGACTCTTCCAGCAGGTCGATCAGCTTCTTGATTTTGCGGAGATCCATGGTGGCCTCTTTGCTCTTGATGTCAGTGTGGTGGGGAGCGCAGCGCGCTCGGGTCAAAGCAGTTCGTAGAACTCGCGCAGCTGGCGCGTACGATCGCGCGCGAGGGTGGTCAGGCAGCGCATCTGTGCGCCGTTGCGTGCCGTGCCATCGGAATTGAGGGCATAGACCGCGTTGCAGTCGTGGTCGCGCAGCTGCACCCAGGCGCGCTGCGCCAGCACCAGCTGCTGCTCGGCATCGCCGCAGTAGCTGCAGCTGCCGCCTTTGGCCGGCGTGCGCAGTTGCTTTCGCGCCAGGGCGTATACGGTATTGAGTTCGGCGTCTGCGGCCGCGGCCACGTCCGAGGCGCACAGGTCGCTCTCCATCGTGGTGGTCGGATGCGCACAGTCGATGCCTTCGTCCTTGCGGTCGAATGCCGCGGCGGCACCGCACAGGCCGGCCCACAGCAGGATGCTGGCAAGCACGTGCGGCAGCACCTTCACGCGACGGCCGCCTGTACGCGCAGCAGCGCCGCATCCATCGCGTAGCGATAGCTGTCGGCACCGAAACCACACACCACGCCCACCGCCTTGTCACTGAAGTAGCTGTGCTGGCGGAACGGTTCGCGTGTGTGCGGGTTGGACAGGTGGATCTCGATGAACGGCAGCGCCACCGCCGCCAGCGCGTCACGCAGGGCGACCGAGGTGTGGGTGAAGGCGGCGGGGTTGATCAGGATGAAAGCGGTTCCGTCGTTGCGCGCCGCCTGCACGCGATCCACCAGCACATGCTCGGCGTTGGACTGCAGGCTCTCCACGGTGTGCCCGGCGGCGGCGGCCTGCGCGATCAGGGCCTGGTCGATGTCGGCCAGCGTGGTGTGGCCGTAGACCTCCGGCTCGCGGGTGCCGAGCAGGTTGAGGTTGGGGCCGTGCAGGACCAGCAGCTTCGCCATGGGATCCGGAAGACGGGAAAGGGCGGCAGTCTGGCGGAACCGGCGGATGCTGTCCAGTTCGGCGAAGTTTGCTGCGTTTCAATCGTTTGTTTGAAATCTGCCGAAGCGCTTGTGGCCCTATGCGGGGCGGCGGTTCAAGGCGCGCTGAACGCCGTGCGGGCGGGGGATGCGTGCACGTAGGCCGACGATGGCGGCAAGAGCCTTGTCCGGGGACCCGCGCCACGTGCGGGTGAAGGGCCACCGACCGGTAGATCCCCGCCATGCATGGATGATGGAAGTTCGGTGCGCAGCAAGCTACGCACCCACCGGAGGGCAGCCCAAGGTGCGCAGCAAGCTGCGCACCTGCGGGAAAGGCGGCTCACGTCTCCAGCGGCACCGTCGGCACCACGTTCGGGAACACTTCTTCCAATGCCTCCCGCTCGCCCGGCTTGGGCACCGGCCAGTTGTAGGCGTTCACCGGCTGCGCGCGGTTCACCCACAGGGCGTAGTACAGATGGTCGGCGCGGCCATCGCCGGTGTTGGGATGGATCAGGATGGTCAGCCCCAGGCTGTTGAGCTGCAGCCACGGCACCAACACCGGCAGCAGGTCGTTGTTGAAGCCGAAGTAGAACGACGGTGTTACATGCGGGCCGCGCGGCTCCAGGTTCCAGTTGCCCAGTTCCACCGGGAAGCGCTCGGCCGCCCAGCGCCGCAGCAGGGCGGCTTTCTCGAAGCTGTCTTCATCGAAGTAGATATGTGCGTGATAGCTCTTGATGTCGGTATAGGCGCGCGGGGTGGTGGGCAGCGTGGCTTCGCCGGGACGCACGCTGGCTGGCCGCGGGGTGGGTTCGCTGGCCGTGGCCTGGCCCCAGGGACTGCGCCCCTTCGGCGCCGGCGGCACGATGGCACGGAAGCCGGGACGGCCGGGCTTGGTGGTGTTCGCTGCAACGTCGCCATGGGGCGATGCCGAGGCTGTCGAGGCACTGGCCAGGCCTCCGGCGGCCAGCCCGGCCGAGGCGATGAGGCGCCGCCGTGCCGGCGAAAGCAGGTCGGCCCAGTGGCCGTCATCGTCGCCGTCATCGATGAGGAGATGCGGGTCAGGCTGCATGAAGGGCTCCGTGGCGGCATGGGTGTGGGCAAGCACGCACGCTCGGGCAGTGTGGCCGGTGGCGTCCAATAAGCAGGCAGCATCACCTCATGCATGGCGGGCTTCGATGCCATTGAGCGCGACCGCACGGCGGGCTACGGTGCAGGTCTGCCGCCCCGGAGCCCTGCCATGACCCCGCCCGATGCCGACACACAGCACAAGCGTGTGTCTTTCCGCCAACTGCACGCGCAGGGGTGCTTCGTGCTGCCCAACCCATGGGACGTGGGCAGTGCGCGCTACCTGCAGCGGCAGGGCTTCCTGGCATTGGCCACCACCAGTGCCGGCTGCGCCTGGAGCGAAGGGCGACCGGACGGTGCGGTCTCGCTGCAGGCCACCTTGGAGCACCTGAGGCTGATGGCGGCGGCGACAGCACTTCCATTGAATGCCGATTTCGGTGATGGCTTCGGCGCCACGCCGCAGGCGGTGGGGGAGGCGGTGGCCGCAGCGATCGATACCGGCATCGCCGCGCTGTCGATCGAGGACGCCAGTGGCGTGGCCGATGCACCGCTGCGCCCGATTGACCAGGCGGTCGAACGCCTGCGTGCGGCGCGTGCGGCCATCGACCGCGCGGGCGGCGAGGTGCTGCTGGTCGGGCGTGCCGAGAACTTCTTCGTGGGCGTGCCCGACCTGCAGGACACGCTGCAGCGCCTGCGCGCCTATGCCGAAGCCGGTGCCGATGTGCTGTACGCACCCGGCATCACGACCCCGGAGCAGATCCGTGCAGTGGTTGCCGCAGCAGGAACGAAGCCGGTGAACCTGCTGGTAGGTGGGCCGACGCCGCTGAGCCTGCAGGACATCGCCGCACTCGGCGTGCGGCGGGTCAGCCTGGGGGGTGCGCTGGCGCGCGCCGCCTGGGGAGGTTTGATGCAGGCGACACAGCCGATCATGCAGGACGGTCGTTTCGATGGCCTGCAGCAGGCGGCCTCGGGTGCGGCGTTGAACGCGTTGTTCCGCTAGCGGACAGCCGGTAGATACTCGCCATGCGTGGATGCAGGATGCCCGGTGCGCAGCAAGCTACGCACCCACCGAAGAGCTGTGCCCGCATGCCGATGGATCCACGCCATGCGTGGATGGATGCGCCGGAGCGTAGCGTCGCCCTGCAAGTGCGCTACAGCGTTTCCACTCCGCCCTTGGGCAGGATCACGCCCGGCTCGAGTGCCGGCAACAGCTGCCGGAGCATCGCTGGATTGTCGATCAGCCCGGCGCAATCAAGGTAGCGCCACTGCGAAGTGCCGACGTGGCGCACGGCAACCATGAACGAGGTGCTGCGGATAGCGGTTTCGCGCACACGCAGCAGTGACTGCCGCGGTACGAAGCAGACTTCTTCGTCACCGGCGGCATAGGTGCGGCCGGGCACTCCGGCCTCGTCACTGATGATGACGACGCCAGCCTTGTGCAATGCCTTGACGGTATCGCGGGTCGACTGGGCGTAGGTCTCATCGCCACCGGCCAGGCGTTTCAGGCTGGGATGCGCGCGGGCGATGATCAGCTCGGCATCGCCCTTGGCGAATGCGGTCAACATCGCCTGTACGTCCTCGCGCAGGCCGGCCGACTCGGCCGGGGTGAGCTCGCCGGCCAAGGCAGGCGGTGCCGACGTAACCAGCAACAGGTACATCAATGAAGCAAACAGGTATCGGCGCATCGTCGGGAATCTCACGGGCAACCTCGTCACTATAAGGGGTGCGAAAACAGCGTCCCACCGGTGGTGCTGGTGTCCCGGAAATTGATACTTACCATTGGTAGGTAGAGAATCCTGGAGCGTTCCCGCATGCATAGCCTCATCGTCACCGCCCATCCCGAGCCCGGTTCGCTCACCCATGCCATCGCCCAGCGCATCGGCGACGCCATCGCTGCGAGCGATGCCGGCAACACCGTGGCCCACGCCGACCTGATGGCCGAGGGCTTCGATCCGCGCTTCACCGCGCAGGACCAGGCGCTGTTCCGTGGCACCGGCGTGGTGCCGGCCGACGTGGCCGCCGAGCATGCACGGCTGGACGCCACCGATACGCTGGTGCTGGTCTATCCGCTGTACTGGTGGTCGTTCCCCGCGCTGCTGAAGGGATGGATCGATCGCGTGTTCACCCAGGGCTGGGCCTATCAGGACGGCGCCGATGGCAAGGTGCAGAAGAAGCTGCAGCGCCTGCGCGTGCACCTGGTCGGCGTTGGCGGTGCGGGCGCGGAAATGATCGAACGGCGCGGCTATGGCACAGCGATGAAGACCCAGATCGACATGGGCATCTTCGACTACTGTGGCGCGCGCGTGCTGTCGTCCGAACTGCTGCTCGACGCCGACAGCGGTGCCGCGCAGGCACACCTGCAGACCGCCGTGGAAATCGGCCTTAAAATTGGTACTCCGATGAGTTGATCACCGTGTTCCGCTGATGCCTGCCAACACCTCTCCCATGCGCCGCCGCCTGACCCGAGAGCAGCGCGCCCGCCAGCTGCTGGAGGTGGCGTGGACGCTGGTCGGCGAAGAAGGCACCGATGCGCTGACGCTGGGCCGGCTGGCCGAAGCGGCGGGCGTGACCAAGCCGGTGGCCTACGACCACTTCATGACCCGCAACGGCCTGCTGGCCGCGCTCTACGATGACTACGACGGACGGCAGACGGTGGTCTTCCACGAGCGTATCGGTCGCGCCAGGGCACAGCTGGCTGATCGTGCGGCCGCCATCGCCTCCGGTTACATCGACTGCATCCTCAGCCAGGGCAGTGAAGTGCAGGGCATCCTCGCCGCGCTGGTGGGCGCGCCGGAGCTGCATGAGGTGCGCCGGCGCTACCAGCAGGACTTCATCGACAACTGCGACGCCTGGCTGGGCCCGTTCGCCGCTGACGGCTCAGTGCCGCTGGCGGGGTGTTGGGCGATTCTCGGTGCAGCCGAAGCCCTGTCCGAAGCCGTGGTTGCCGGGGCGCTGGACAAGGGTGACGCCGAAGCCGAATTGCAGCGCCTGATCGTGGCTACGGTCAAGCGCCGCTGATCGGCCTCAGGCATCCATGGCGGTGCCGGCCAGCGCAGCGAAACCGTCGGCCAGCAACTCACGTACCCGTGCATCGCGTGCCTCGCGGCTTTCAGAACCCAGGGCCACGGTAATCAGCCGCACCGGCTGCGCACGCCCGGGTACCGCCCGGCACGCGGTCGCCGCCAGGCAGAAGCCTGCAGCGCGGGTATAACCGGTCTTCAATCCATCCACGCCGTCATCGCCCAGCAGGGCGTTCTGGTTGTTGCGGCTGAAGCTGCCATGTTCAAACGCGCGCTGCGCGGTGATCGCCAGGATCTGCGGATGATCGTTCAGCAGGCAGGCGGCCAGCACCGCCATGTCACGCGCGCTGGATGCATGACGCGGCGTGGTGATGCCCGACACGCTGGCGAACCACGTGCTGCGAAGGCCCAGCTGGCGCGCGTGCCGGTTCATGCGTTCCAGGAATGCAGGCTGCGATCCGCCCAGATGACGTGCCATGGCCAGTGCCGCGTCATTGCCGGAGACGATCATCAGGCCTTCCAGCAGACGTCCCAGGGTGATGGTCTCTCCGGGGACAAGCCCCATGCGCGTTTCGTCGTCGGCCACGGCATGCACATCGTCGTCAGCGACGGTGACCGTTTCGTCCCACGAGTGCCCGTACTCCCCGATGCATGCGTAGGCCGCGTAGGCGGTCATCAGCTTGGTCAGCGACGCCGGCTGTCGTGCGATGTCGGCGTTGTGCTGGTGGATCACCGTGAGGGTTGCTGCATCGAGGGTGATGGACGAGAGCGGGTCGCGCGCGGAGGTGGGAGACGGCATGCATGCGGCGATGGCGAAGGAGGCCTGCAGGATAGTCCGCGGCGGCTGCATGAAGCTGCAATATTGAAACGATATAACGTACCGTCATTTCGGCCGCCTATGGCCTGGGAGACTGTTCAATGACGGCACGTACGCCACGCCGCTGGCTCCACTCCTCGCTGCTGCTTGCGCTGGCCGGGCTTGGCGGCTGCCAGCCCGCTCTGCGTGCCGGGGCCGTTCCTTCCGGTGACGTCCGTCCGTACAACGTGATCGTGATGATCAATGACGGCGCGGGTTGGGGCACTTGGGATGCCGCTGCCTACTGGCAGTACGGCAGCCGCGAAGGCGCCCCCTATGCGGATTTCCCGCAGCGCCTGGCGGTCACCACGTTCCCGTTGAACGCCAGCAGCCAGCCGACCGGCGACAACGCGCAGACCCTCGGCTACGACGTTGGCAAGGCCTGGGATACCGAGCCGGTGCCGGCGCAGGACCTGCCGTTCGCCGGTTACCAGTACCTGGCCGCGGTGGCGACCGACAGCGCCGCAGCAGGCACGGCGCTGTCTTCGGGCATCAAGACCTACAACAACGCCATCAATGTGGACAACGATGGCAACGCTGTTGAATTCAACACGCTGCGCGCCAAGCGCCTGGGAATGGCCACCGGCGTGGTCACCTCGGTGCCTTTCGCGCACGCCACGCCCGCTGCGTTCGCAGCGCAGAACGCATCGCGCAACAACTACCACGCCATCGCCCACCAGATGCTGTCGCAAGGGCACATGGACCTGGTGATGGGCACCGGTGGCCCGGGCTACAGCGTCGACGGCCGCGCCTGTAACGAAGGCACGGACGCCGCAAACGCAGAGGGCTGCGCGAATCCATGGCAGTGGGTGTCGCAGCAGGATTGGCAGCAGCTGGAAGCGGGCAGCACCATCGCCGGCAATCCGGCGGGACCGTGGCGCCTGATCCGCAGCAAGGAAGCGTTCGCCGCACTGGCGCAGGGACGGTTGCCGGCCGACAGGCCGCTGATCGGTGTACCGCGCGTGGCCAACACCCTGCAGCAGGCGCGCCGCCTGCAGGTGCTGGGCAAGGATGCAGCCACGCCTTCGGGAGTGAGGAAGATCGACAGCGTGCCCGATCTGGCGACCATGACCCGTGGCGCGCTGCAGTTCCTGCAGCAGCGTTCCCCCCGCGGCTTGTTCCTGATGGTGGAAGGCGGCGCCACCGACTGGGCCGCGCATACCAGTGCCTGCGGTACCGAATGGCACTACGGCCAGTGCACGGACCAGCCGCAGTACGGCCGTCTGATCGAGGAAACTGTGGAGTTCAACGACGCGGTGACGGCGGTGGTCGACTGGATCGAGCGTAACGGTGGCTGGGAGCGAAACCTGTTGATCGTCACCACCGACCACGACAACAGCATGCCGATGGGCCCTGACGCGCAGATCGTGGCCTTCGAACCGATAAGGAACCATGGACGCGGCCGCATGCCGGGGATGAGCTTCCGACCCACCGGTAACCACTCCAACGCGCTGGTGCCATTGTGGGCCAAGGGCGCGGGGTCGGAACTGCTGGCCAAGCGCGTGCGCGGCGTTGATGCCGGCTACCGTCAGCACGTGCGCTGGAACGACGGCAGTTACATCGACAACACCGACGTGGCTGCGGCGGTGCAGGAGGCGCTGCAGCGTCCACGGTAACGCCCGGTTGCACCCGGGCTGTTATCGAGGCAGCCTGCGCACATGCAGTCGGATATCCGCATCGACGGTCGTTTCTTCGCCTACGTCTTCCCCTGTGCGTGGGAAGACTACGCGAAGATCGGTTTCTCACGTGATCCGCTCGGACGCATCAGCGCATTGCACCGGCGTTGGTTCGAGTTCTTCGACCTCGACGCCGGTGCACTGGTGGAAGCGGAAAGCGAGCGCGATGCGCGAGACCTGGAGCTGCAGCTGCGTTCGCCGTTCAAGGCGCACCGCGCGCCGGCGCCGATGACGGTCCAGGACAAGGCTGGAGGCCGCACCGAATGGGTACGTGGTGCCAACCAGGCCTTGTCGCGTGCAATTATCGCGTTGGGCGAACAAGGCTATCGCTGCTATCCACTGAAGGCGTGGCTGCGGGCCGCCCTGCGCCTGCGCATGGACCGGCTGCACGACTGGGCTGCGGTGCAACTTCCGGAGGAGGAAGGCCTACGGCTGCCCAGTGGCCCCGGCGAGCGCGCGCTGCGTGACACCCTCGACGGTTGTCGGGCATTGGATATCGATCCGATCCCGTGGCTGCCTGAACACGTCCAACGCTGGTACGCAGGGTGAGGAGCGTTCAACGGGTTCTCGGCGGCTGAACAGGCGCAGCCGGTTGCTGCGCGCACTGCGGGGCAGGTGTGGGAGGGCTGGCCAGCTGGCGTGCCAGCTCGGTGCTGGCCACGTGGCCCTGCAGGAACAACAAGCCGCCGAAGATGTTCATGAGCGTGCCTCCACTTGAGTGGATTGCACGATACGGGCAGCATGGGCGGGGAAAAAGCGACATTTCCGCAAGCATGCCTTGAGAGGAATTCAAGCCTGATGTCCCGCCCACCGCTCCATGCCCTGCAGGGCTTCGTGGCCGCCGCCCGGCTCGGCAACCTGTCGCGCGCGGCGGCGTCGATGAACCTGACCGTCAGCGCGCTCAGCCATCAGATGCGGCAGCTGGAAGAACGGCTCGGGCAGCCGCTGCTGATCCGCCAGCCGCGTGGTGTCACCCTCACCCTGGAGGGCCAGCGCCTGCTCGACCAGGTGGGTCCGCATCTGGATGCGATCAACGAAGCCTTCCAGCCCTATGCCGCACGTGCCGAGCACGTGCTGACGATCAGCGCGGTACCGTCGATGGCCTCGGCCTGGCTGGTGCCGCGCCTGGGTCACTTCGTGGCAGAGCACCCACAGATCGAGATCAACCTGCAGTCGAGTGAACGCCTGATTGATTTCGAGCGGCAGCGCCAGTTCGACGCCGCGCTGCGGCTGGGCAGCGGGCAATGGCCAGGCTTGGTGGTGGAGCCGCTGTTCGACGAATGGCTGCTGCCAATGGCGAGCCCGGCGCTGATCGAACGCATGGGAGGCGTCGACCGTGTGCCGTTGACCCAGTGGCCGCTGCTGGGTGATCCGGACGGGGCATGGGGCGCCTGGTTCGCGTTGAGCGGGCAGAGCCCGCCGTCGCGCTTCGTGGCGGTGCTGGATGATTCGGAGGCGCACCATCGCGCCGCTCTGGATGGCGTGGGCGTGGCCCTCGGGCGGGTGACGCGGGCGCGGCTGCTGCTGGATTCGGGCCAGTTGGTCGCGCTGTCCAGCCAGCGCCTGAAGACCGACTGGCCACATTGGCTGGTGTACCCGCAGCGCTCGGCCAGCCATCGTGGCTTCCTCGCGTTCCGCGACTGGCTGCATGCGCAGGCCGCCGAGCACGTGCGGCACATGGCAGACGCGCATCTGTAGCGTGGCGCGGTGCTCGATCTCGCATCTGTAGCGTCGAGCCATGCTCGACTGGTCTTTCGAAGAAGCAGTCGAGCATGGCTCGACGCTACAGTCACCGCACCAGCGTGACTGCCTGCCCGGCACGGGCGAACGCTTCGCCCAGCAAGGGACCGGTCTTGATCGCTTCCACCTCGTCGAACAGCGTCTGCAGTGCCTCGGCCGGGCGCGACGCTGGCGCCGCCACCGCCTGCTGGATCGCGGTGAAACGGTCGGCCAGCACGCGATGGCCGGGATGCGCCTGTGCCCAGGCCACCAGCGGCTGGCGCACGCCGGCGGCGGCATCCAGACGCTGCTGATCGAACAGGGTGATGGCCGCCGCCGAGGTCTCCGCCCGCTCGATCGTGGCGTTGCGCAGTTCACGGCTCAGGAACAGGTCATAGGCCGCGCCACGCCCCACCGCGATGCGCAGCCCTTCGCGGTCGAGGTCGGCCACCTGCTGCGCAGGGCTGTCCTCGCGAACCAGATAGGTGCCTTCGATCTCCACGTACGGGGCACTGAAGGCGATGCGGTCGGTGCGTGCCGGATCGATGGCCAGGAAAGCCAGGTCCCAGCCGTCTTCGCCCGCTGCGGCGACCACCGAGGCTGCGGCATCGTGGCAGGTGAAGCGTGCCTGCACCCCCATCCGTTGCGCCAATGCGGTAGCCAGTTCCAGCGAGGGGCCGCGCGGTGAGCGCGCATCGCCCTGTGCCAGCACCGGGTTGCCCAGGTTGATCGCCACGCGCAGGAAACCGTGCGGTGCCAGCGTACTTCGATGGTCGGCCAAGGACATGCAGGACTCCACGGGGCAGGGGAGTCCCAGCATGCCAAACAACGGTGTCCGCGTAGCGTGGACTCAGCCGTGCGCGGCGAAAGTGCCGTGGAAGCCCAGTGGTACCGCATACGGCAGCCAGGCCTGTGCCAGCGGGCCGTCATCCACATGGCGCGCATCCAGCACCGCCAGGCCGCTGCGCTTGTTCACCGGGTCGAGCAGGGTGCCGACCAGCCAGCCGTCATCGGCGTTGCGACTGCCCGGCCGCGGCACGAACACATGTTCCTCGGCCATGATGTCCGGCCCGTAGTGCCACAGCTGGCGACGCCCACGCTCGATATCGAATGCAGCCACTGCGTTGAAGTACGGCGCCGTGGCCGGGCCATCGATGGTCGGCGCGTAGAGGCGCGCCCCCCGGGTGTTGGCCGAACGCGGATCGAACAGCGGGAACTCCACCGCGCTGATGTCCAGGGTTTCCCAGCGTGCCTGTCCGCGGCGCAGGTCCAGGTGCAACTCGACCAGGCTGGCGCCACTGTTCGCCGCGTGCGCGCCGTCCCCGGCCATCGCTTCCTTCATCGGCGAGCGCGCTTCGCTGATGTCGTCGTGGCGCACCGCGCGCAGCACGATGCCGTCGTCGCGGGTGAAGGCATCGCCGAAGTGATAGATCGCCGCGAACGGTGCATCGAACCATTGCGCCTTGTCCGGCGCATCCTTGGCCACCACCGCGATGCGTGACGGGCGCTGCGACGCGAACTGCATGCGCTCGAAGAAGCTGCCGCCGGTGCCGTTGAAGTCGAACGGCATCAGCACGAACACAAGGTGCTGTTCGGTCATCGCAAAGGCATGCAGGTAGCCATGTTCCGGCGTTTCAATCACATTGGCACTGCGCAGCTGGCCGTCCCTGCCGATGTGCCAGACCAGCAGGCCGTGGCCTCCCATCAGGCTGATCGACCCGAAGTTCCACACGCTGCCATCGCGGTCCGGCAGCGGATGCGCGGAGAACGGTAGCGCGGCCAGATCCGGGCGCCAGGTGACCGGCCCGAGGGTCTGCAGCGAATCGGGGTCCACTTCGAACGCCGAGCCGGACTCGCACAGCGCGAACAGCCGGCCATTGATCATCGTCACCGAGGTGTTGGCCACGTTGGCGTCATCGTTGTTGCGTACCGCCAGGGCACCGGGGACGCTTGTGCCGGCCGCCGGGTATTGGAAGCGGCCGGCCTTCTGTTCACGGCTGAACTTCGGCGTGGCCACCATGCGGCCGTGGTGGGTCAGGCTGCCATCGCCGTTGAAGCGCCAGCCATGCACCATGCCGTCGCCGTCGAACCAGTGGTCGTAGCGGAAGCCATCGCGCTCGGTCCAGGCCGGGCCATTGCGGTACAGCGTTCCGGCGAGGCCGGCCGGCAGCCGGCCCTGCAGCTGCACGGTGGCCGGGCCGAGGCTCTCGCTGGTGACGCCGCGCCAGCCCAGCAGCCACGGGTGCTCCTGCAGGCCCTGCGCGAAACGGGCCGGGTCACCGGCGAAGGCGGGCGCGCTGCGCAGTGCGGTGGCGCCCAGGGCCAGGCAGGCGCTGCTGCTGAGCAGGGTATGGAGGAAGCGGCGACGGTCCATGATGGCCTCGGTTCTGGATGCAGGAATCAGCGCAGGGTGATGTCGATGGCAGCGCCGGCAGCCGGCACGTCGACGCGTGCCTCGTCGAAGGTCGGCTTGCGCATCACCTGCGGGTTGTTGCTGAAGCCATAGCCTTCCACCGGCATGCCGACCAGGTTGGTGTCGAGCTTGCCGTTGTCGTTCTCGTCGTGGGTGAGCAGTACGGCATAACTGCCGGCCGGCAGGTTCTTGAATGTGAAGTGGACGCTGTCGCCGCTGGGCGTCGCCTGCTGCGCCTGCACCGGCTTGGCCTTGCCGTCCCAGGCGGCAGCGCTGTCGACCAGTGCAACGCGCAGGGTGCCGGTCTGCACGCGGACATCGTGTACGGTCACTGCCAGATCGGCAGCGTGGGCACCACTGGCCAGGGCCAGGGCAGTCAGGGCGGTGCTGAGCAGGGCGGTGCGGATCATGGCGGTGGCTCCGGAGGTGGGTGGTGTGTTGCGGTGTGGAGCCAGTCTGCGCGGGGCGCGTTGGTGGGTTCAGGGCCAGTGGTCATCGATCCGACGTGCCAGAAGTCACTTTCTGCGTTGGACCCATTGCCGGTTGCTGCCGCGGCCGTCAGCATCAGGTCATGCCCAGCCTGTTCCGCCACCTGTTGCGTCCCCTCAGCCTCGCCGGCCTGGTCACCGTGCTGGTGGTGGGCCTGTCATTCGGCGTGCAGGGCGCCGGTGCCGGCCTCAGCCAGGCGTCGCTTGGCGCGTTCCTGCTGCTGTTCGTGGTGCACGGATGGGCGGCAATGCCGATCCGCGTGCGTGCACTGGCTGCGGCGCTGCAGGCCGTGCTGGCGATCACACTGGTTGCCCTGCAGCCGCGCACCGGAACCGCGCCGGTACTGCTGGTGGTGCTGGTGGCGCAGCTGGCCGAGCATTGGCCACCGCGCTTCGTGCTGGGTGTTGCACTGCTGGCCAACCTCGCCATGTATCTCGTGCTGCGCCACAGTGGTTTCACCCAGCCGTTGCTGGTGGTGCTGCTGTATGGCGGGTTCCAGGCATTTGCCGCACTGACCGCACACTACGCGCGCAGCACTGCGTTGGCCCGCGATGACCTGGCCCGCGTCAATGCCGATCTTCTGGCGACACGTGCACTGCTGGCCGACAGTGCACGCGATGCCGAGCGCCTGCGCCTGGCCCGCGAACTGCACGATGTGGCCGGGCACAAGCTCACCGCGATGCGCTTGAACCTGCGCGCCCTTGCGGCCGACCCTGTGCTGGCCGGGCGCGAAGGACTGGTGCTGGCCGAGCAGCTGTCCGGCGAGTTGCTGGCCGACATCCGCCAGGTGGTGCAATCGATGCGCGATGATCGCGGCCTCGATCTGGCTACTGCGCTGCACGCGCTGGCCGCGCCGTTTCCGCGCCCGAAGCTGCAGCTGCAGATCGGCGAGAGCGTGCGCGTGGCCGCGCCGTTTCCGCGCCCGAAGCTGCAGCTGCAGATCGGCGAGAGCGTGCGCGTGGCCGACCCGCTGATGGCAGAGACTGTGCTGCGCCTGGTACAGGAAGCGCTGACCAATGCCGCCCGGCATGGCAACGCAGACACCGTATGGCTGACGATCAACGAAGAGGATTCCCGGTTGCGTATCGACATCCGTGATGACGGCCAGTGCGCCGAGCGCATCCGAGAGGGCAACGGCATCGCCGGCATGCGTGAGCGCCTGGCCGCAGTGCGCGGCCAGCTGGAACTGGCCCGCACCGCGCAGGGTGGCATGCACCTGACCGCGTGGGTGCCAGCATGAGCGGCGGCGCGATCCGTGTTGCCCTGGCCGACGACCAGGCGCTGGTCCGTGCCGGCCTGCGCGCGCTGTTGCAGGGGCTGGGCGTGGAGGTGGTGCTGGAGGCCGAAGACGGCCAGGCGCTGCTGGATGCGCTGGCCACCCAGCCGGTGGACGTGGTGCTCAGTGACATCCGCATGCCCGGGATGGACGGCATCGAAGCGCTGCGCCAGCTGCGCGCACGCGGTGACGCCACCCCGCTGCTGCTGCTGACCACCTTCGACGAAAGCGATCTGCTGCTGCGCGCCAGCGAGGCGGGAGCGCAGGGATTCCTGCTCAAGGACGCAGCACCGGCCGACCTTCGCGAGGCGATCGAGCGCGTTGCCACCGGTGAGACCCTGCTGCTGCCGGTCAGCACCGAGCCGGTACGCGCCCGCTACCGCTTCCATGATGAAGCGCCGCCCACCGATACCTTCGGTGAGCGTGAAGTAGCGATCCTGCGCCTGCTGGCCGGTGGCTACAGCAACAAGGAGATCGCGCGCAGCCTGTTCCTGGCCGAGGGCACGGTGAAGAACTATGTCTCGGCGATCCTCGACAAGCTCGGCACCCGTGACCGCACCCGCGCGGTGCTGAAGGCGATTACCCTGCGCATCATCTGAGTTGCCGGCACCAGGAAAAGTCATGAACTCGATCCTGCACGTTGAGATCCCCTCCAGTGACCTGGCCCGTGCCATTGCGTTCTACCAGCAATGGCTGCGGGTGGACGTGGATGCGCCGATCCTGCTGCATGACTGCCAGATGGCGTACCTGCCGTTTTCGGATGACGCGGAGGGTGCCAGCATGGCGCTGGTGCAAGGTGCGGACTACAGGCCCTCCGAGCAGGGCGCGCGCATCTACATCGGCGTGGATGACCTGGATGCCAGCCTCGCGCGCGCGCTGCAGGCAGGTGCCGAACTGCGCTTCGGCCCGGCCGATGCCGGCGATTGGCGAGTGGCCGAGATCCGCGACAGTGAAGGCAACCGCATCGCGCTGCAGGCCCGGGCAGTTCTGTAGAGCCGAGCCCACGCTCGGCTGCTGTTGGCCCAGCCGCCCAAGCTCAGCCGAGCATGGGCTCGGCTCTACAAGATCGAGGCACGCGAGCGCTGCAGCCAGTCGTTGATCGCCGGGTCCAGTCGCGGGTCGTCGGGCAGTTGCATGCCGAAACGCTGCTGCAGCACCTCGCGCACATCGCCGACATCGTGCAGCGGACGCTTGTCCGGCGCCTGCCCGGGGCGGTACTCGGTGTAGTTTCCGCTGCCGATGGTGCGGCGCCAGTCGGGCCAGGTCAGCGACGCGCGCAGCTGGCAAGGCAACCGCATCGCGCTGCAGGCCCGCGCAGTTCTGTAGAGCCGAGCCCACGCTCGGCTGCTGTTGGCCCAGCCGCCCAAGCTCAGCCGAGCATGGGCTCGGCTCTACAAGATCGAGGCACGCGAGCGCTGCAGCCAGTCGTTGATCGCCGGGTCCAGTCGTGGATCGTCGGGCAGTTGCATGCCGAAACGCTGCTGCAGCACCTCGCGCACATCGCCGACATCGTGCAGCGGGCGCTTGTCCGGCGCCTGCCCGGGGCGGTACTCGGTGTAGTTTCCGCTGCCGATGGTGCGGCGCCAGTCGGGCCCGGTCAGCGACGCGCGCAGCTGGCCCGGAAAGCTGGAATCGGGGTGGGTGCACACGTACCAGTTGCCCACCACGTTGTCGATCGGTGCCGGTGCCTGCAGATCTAAGCGGTACATCGCCCGCCAGCCGTCGCTGGATTCGGCTGACAGCACGAAGTCGCCCTGCTCGGGCAGGCGCTGCAGCAGATAGCGCTCGTGTGGCGTGGCCTGCGGCTGCGGGTCACGCAGCCGCAGCGGAACGGTCGGGGTCAGGCTGCCGAAACCGGCATCTACCAGCCAGTCATCGCCCTCTACCTGGACGCGCAGCAGCAGGTGGGTACGTGCCGTCAGTTCGCCGTCCTGTGCGGCCAGCAGTACACGCGCACTCAGCGGCTGCGCATCGAAGCCCAGTGCCTGCAGCAGGGCCAGCAGGCCGCCGTTGAGTTCGAAGCAGTAGCCACCCCGGCGCTCGTCGAGCAGCTTGCGCTGCACGCTGTCCAGGTCGATCGGCACCGCGTCGCGCAGCAGGCAGCTGAGCGTCTCGAATGGCAGCAGCGCGTTGTGGCGCTGCTGCAGCAGGGTCAGTCCGGCCAGCGTCAGCGGTGGCGGTGCATCCAGCTGCAGGCGTTGCAGGTAGCGGGAGACATCGAGCGTCGTCATCGTGGCACCGGTCGGGGGAGGGAGGTCCACTGTGCTCCCCCAACCGGGGTTGAGGTCAAGCGCGCCGGCGATGTCATCCCCCCGTCGCCTGTGCCCGGTACAAAGGCCGCGTCCGTCAGCGATCGGCGTGGGCGAACGAAAAAAATCCTAAAGTTCTGTCAGATCCAGCCGATACAGGTGCGTCCTTCCGCCTGGAGTCTGTCATGTCGGCCGTTGTCCCCCACCTCAGGTCCCTGCGCGCGCGCCTTGGCACGTTGCGCTCGGCGTCCCCCGGCCTGCTGCGCTGGCTGCAGCCGCATCGGCTCAGCGTGGCCAACAAACTCAAGGCGACCCTGTGGGTCTGTGGGCTTGGCCTGGTCGCGATCGCTGCCGTGTACGCCTGGACCGGCCACGCCAGCGCACAGGCTGCACGCAGCCAGGCCAGCTACCAGCGCGGCAGCGATCTGGCTGCGAGCCTGGCCACGCGGGTGGCCGAAGCGCGCCGCCTGCAGACCCAGTATGCACGCAGTTTCGATGATGCCGACCGCAACCAGTTGCTGGTGACCCAGAAAGCCCTGCAGGCCGATCTGCAGGCGCTGCGTGCGATGCCGATGGATGCCGGCCGGCGCAAGGCCCTGCAGGCGCTGACCGAGGCCGCTGACGCGTTCTCGCAGGGTGTGGTAGCGCTGTTCGAACGTGTCGATGAAATGGGTCGCGGCGACGCTGGCCTTGCCGCGCAGCTGCAGCAGGCGGCCGATGCCCTGCAGACCCAGGTGGACGCCCAGCAGCGACCGTCGCTGGCGCTGTCCCTGCAGAAGATGCGCCGTCAGGAGGCGCTGTTGCTGCTCGATGGGGATTCCACGCATGCTGATCGTGCGAGCGAAGAAAAACTGCCATTCGATCTGGCGCTGGCCGGTCTGCCTACCGATGTGCAGGACGCCCTGCGCAGCGGAATGGAGGGCTACCAGATCGCGTTGCTGGGCTACACCGCCGCGCGTGTCGGGCTGGATGTGGAGGCACAGTCACTGCTGGAAACCGCCGCTGGCGTGGCACCGGCGCTGGCCGCATTCCAGCAGGCACAGGTCGCGGCGCTGGCCAGTGCACAGGCACGCCAGCAAGCCGGCGCACGCGCCATGAGCGTGCTGTTCGCACTCACGCTGCTGCTGGTTGCCGGTGTATTGATCACCAGCCTGGTGCTGGTCCTGCGCGCGGTGCGCCAGCCGATCCAGGACACCCTGCGTTTCGCCAGCGACATCGCTGACGACCGCCTGGACACCACCCTGCGCGTCTACAACGCCAACGACGAGATCGGCCAGCTGGCCCAGCGCCTGGTCGACATGCAGCAACGCCTGCGTGCGCGCATCGAGACCGAGCGGGCGGTGGCGCGCGGCAACACCCGCGTGCGCCAGGCGTTGGACAGCGCGCAGACCGGCCTGATGGTGATCGATGCGGAAGGGCAGGTCGCCTACGCCAACCCGGCACTGCTGCTGCAGCTCGAGCGCCGCATCGAAGAGCTGGTGGGCAGCGACGCAGTGCGCCTGCATCCAGCGCTGGGCAGCCTGGCCAGCGTGCGCCAGCGCGAGGAGCGCGAGATCGGCCATGCAGGGGTGCGCTACCAGCTGATTGCCAACGCCATCATCGACGAAGGCCAGTTCCTTGGCGTGGCGGTGGAATGGCGCAGCCGTGCGCTGGAAACCCTGTTGGAAACCGAAGTGGCCGCGCTGGTCGACGCCGCCGCTCACGGTGACCTGCATGGGCGCATCGCGCTTGAGGGCAAGCAGGGCTTCGTGCGCACGCTGTCGACCAGCATCAATCGCCTGCTGGCGACCTTTGAAACCAATCTCGGCGACCTGCAGGCACTGCTTGCCGCGCTCGCCCGCGGTGACCTCAGCGTGCGCATGGAGGGTGAACTGCAGGGGGTGTTCGCGCGCATGCGCGACGATGCCAATGCCACCGTCGCTCAGCTCGGCCGCATCGTCACCCGCATCCAGCACGCCACCTCCAGCCTCGACACCGGTGTTGGCGAGATCGTTGCCGGTCATCACGACCTCTCGCAGCGCACCGAACAACAAGCGGCCAACCTGGAAGAAACGGCCGCATCGATGCATGAGCTGACCGACACCGTTGGCCGCAATGCAGATGCCGCAGGGCGTGCCGACGCGCTGGTCAAGGGTGCCGCAGCGGTGGCACAGCGCGGCGGTGAGGCGGTGGGCCAGGTGGTGGCGACCATGCAGGGCATCAGCGAGGCGTCGCGCCGGATCGGTGATATCACCCAGCTGATTGATGGCATCGCTTTCCAGACCAACATCCTTGCGCTCAATGCGGCCGTGGAGGCGGCACGTGCGGGCGAGCAGGGCCGCAGCTTTGCCGTGGTGGCGGCAGAAGTACGCCTGCTGGCCCAGCGCAGTGCCGATGCGGCGAAGCAGATCAAGGGATTGATCGAGGATTCGGTGGCGCGGGTCGGGCAAGGCAACCAGCAGGCCGAGCAGGCGGGCACCACCATGGGCGAGATCGTTGGCAGCGTGCAGCAGCTGGCCGAGCTGCTGGCCGGTATCCGCAGTGCATCGCAGGACCAGCATGCCGGCATCGCGCAGGTGAACCAGACCATCGTGCAGATGGAAGCCAGCACCCAGCGCAACGCCAGCCTGGTGGAAGAAGCCGGTGCCTCCACCGCGCAGATGCAGGCGCAGGTACACGCGCTGGCCGAAGCTGTGGGCGCGTTCCGGCTGCAGCCGGAACAGCGGGCGGCACGCGCGGCGGCCTAGGCGGTGCTGTGGGCCGGAGGGGAATCAGCCGAGCGCAGGCTCGGCTCTACATCATCGGGCTCGGGAAACACTGTAGAGCCGAGCCCATGCCCGGCTCACGCCAATGCGCGGTGGCAGGAATCAATACACGTCGCGACGGTAGCGCCCGCTCTCCAGCAGTGTTTCCACCGCCTCATCACCGAGCGCTTCACGCAGCACCTGGTCCACGCCTTCGGCCATGCCCTGCAGCGAACCGCACACGTGGATGACGGCACCACGCTGCATCCAGTCGCGCAGGGCATCGGCCGCCACGCGCAGGCGATCCTGTACGTAGCCGCCGTCGCCATCGCGCGAGAACGCCAGGTCCACCCGCGCAAGATGACCGTTGGCCTGCCAGGCCTCGATCTCGTCGGCGAACAGGAAATCGTGCGCACGCTGGCGTTCACCAAACAGCAGCCAGTGCCCGTGTTCTCCCGCATGGGCGGCTTCGCGCAGCAGGCTGCGCAGGCCGGCGATGCCGGTGCCGTTGCCGATCAATACCATGGGTGCACCGGTCACGCGATGGAAACCCGGATTGCGGTGCACGCGGGAGGCGATGCTGGCGCCTATCGGCGCATGCACTGACAGCCAGCCCGAGCCCAGGCCGGTGCGTCCGGCTTCGTCATGGACCAGCCGTACCACCAGCTCGACCGCACCGTCATCCGTACAGGACGCGATGGAGTACTCCCGCCCCGGCAGCAGTGACAGCCCTGCCAGCCACAGGCACGCATCCTGCACCGCCAGCGCAGCATCGGCATCGGGCAGCTCGCGCTCGCTGGCCAGCGCCAGCAGCGTGCGCGGCTGGCCGTCGATCAGCAGCGGCTGCAGGGGATCCAGCCCATGTGCCTTCAGTACCGCACCGGCGTGCTGTGCGTTGTGGCGGGGCGCGATATGCAGGATGTCGCCCGCCTGCCACTGCACCTCGGCCGGTGCAGCAAGACGGATGCGCCAGATCGCACCGCCGATGCTGCCTGGATTGAGGCGGTCGCGGCCGAGCAGGCGCCACTCGTGCATCTGCGTGGCGGCCGGCAGCACGCTGTCATCGGTGGCGATGCCGGTCAGCGCACCCAGCTGTTGCTGCCACTGGCGCAGCGCCGGTACCGCAGCGGCATCGACATCGATGCGCCCGAACAGCGCACGTGCACCGTTGGCCAGCAGCCAGCCATCGAATTGGCGGCCAAAGCCGCAGTAATGCGGGTACTGGCGGTCACCGAGGGCGAGCAGGCCGAACTGCAGGCCCGACAGATCGGGCGCTTGTGCCAGCAGCCGTCGCGCAGCGCCCCGCGCCGCATCCGGAGGTTCGCCATCGCCAAAGGTGCTCAGCACGAACAACGCCTGCGCAGTGCGCGCGAGCTGCGTGGCATCGACCCGGGCCAATGGCAGTACCTGCACAGCATGGCCAGCGGCCTGCAGCTGCGCGGCAGCACGCCAGGCCAGCTGTTCGCCCAGCCCGCTCTGGCTGGCATGCACGACCAGCCAAGGTGTGCGGCCATCATCGGCGGCGGCAACCGGAAGCGACTGGCGCAGCCCGCGTGCGGCACGCTGGCTGCGGCGACGGTCCAGGTACAGCATCCAGCCGGTGATGAAGAACAGGCTCATGCCCAGGCTGCTGAGCATCACCGCCACGCGCCCGGGTATGCCGAAGTAGCTGCCCGAGTGCAACGCGAACACGCTGGTGGCCAGCTGGCCGCCGGTGCCCTGGCGCGCGTAGGGGCGCGAATCGAGGATTGCCCCGCTGGCCGGATCCAGTTGCAGCAGATCATGTGCACGGTCATGGTGGCCGCCGCGCTGAGACGGATCACCGGCCATCACCCGCACGTTGAGTACCTGGCCGGGCTTTTCCGGCAGGCGCAGGTCGATGAAGCCGGTGCGCACGCCGGGCAACGCATACAAGGTGGTTTCCACGCGGCGCAGGTCCAGCGTCGTGTCGGTGGCGACCTTGTGCTTGGCCGCCGGCGCGACGCCCAGCAGGGTGTTGGCGGCGCTGCGGTACCAATCGAACGACCACCACAGGCCGGTCAGCGCACTCATCAGGTAGATCAACAGCACCCAGGTGCCGACCACCGAGTGAAGGCTCCACAGGAACCCGCGGCCGCTGCGCTTCCACTCCACCGCCAACCAGCTGCGCCAGTGCCACCAGCGCCGCGGCCAGCGCAGATAGAGGCCGGACAGGGTGAAGAACAGCAGGGCGATGGCACAGCTGCCGGTGATCCATTTGCCGCGCTCGCCCGCAGCGAGGTGGCGATGCAGGTCTTCGACGAAATCGAAGAAGGCCTGCCCGCGCAGCGCGCTGAAGCGTTCGCCGCTGTACGGGTCGAAGTACACCCAGTGCTCTTTGCCGCCAGCGAACCGTGCGACTGACGGTCGCTGTCCGGTGGCATCGATGCGCAGGCGTTGCAGTGGTCGCTCGCTGCCGGCCTGCAGCAGCGGCACCAGTTCAGTGAGCGCCAGCGGATGCTGGCCTTCGGAATGGTGTTCGGCGATTTCGGCGAAGCCGGGGTTGGCGGCACGCAGCAGTTCGTCCTCGAAGGACAGCACGGCGCCGCTGAGGCCCATCACGGCCAGGACGGCACCGGCAGTGATGCCCAGCAGCCAGTGCAGTTGGAACAGGACGTTCTTGAACATCGGAGGAGGAGGGCCCGGAAGGCTGCCGCCCGCATCCTGCGCAACAGCAAATGAGAATTAGTCGCGTAATTCTCCGGGGCGCCCTGCCTGCGGTCAAGCAGGGGGTATCGGCCGGGCGGCGCCCGGCACCCGCTTCAGGCCAGGGCAACAGCAACAGCGTGCATTCCGTGGGATGGCAGGGTGGGTCCGGTGGCGGGGGACGCCGTAAACCCGTCCTTGAAGTGACCCCCGGGAGTTGGACGCCAGATCCAACCCCGAGGGATACATGAACAGATACGACGCGCGTTTCAAACTGCAGGTCGCCAAAGAGGCCTGCAAGACCTCCACATCGGTCAAAGCCGTTGCTCGTCGCCACAGCCTGGAGTTCTCCACGGTCAGACGCTGGGTGGCGACCTATCGGCTGCACGGTTGGCGCGGGTTTCACCGCCAGGCCCGGTCCTATGACCTCGCGTTCAAGCTGGCTGTCCTGGAGAAGATGAGCCAGGACGGCATGTCCGGGCGCGAGGCCACCACCTACTTTCAGATTGGTGATGCCGGCGCAGTGGGGCAGTGGCGGCGCCTGTATGCTCAGGGCGGTGCCCAAGCGTTGGCACCGCCCCTGCCGCCGCCCCGAAAGCCGATGAAAAAGACCCGTTCGTCCAAGCCACCTGAGGATATGAGCCGCGATGAGCTGCTCAAGGAAGTCGCCTATCTGCGCGCGGAGACCGACTACCTAAAAAAACTCGATGCCTTGATCCGGGAAGAGCAGGCGGCGCAAGACGCAAAGCGCAAGCCATCCAAGGATTGAGGCAGGTTCATACGCTGTCGCTTCTGCTCGAAGCGGCAGGGCTGTCGCGCAGTACGTTCTATTACCAGAACCATGTCCTGGCCCATCCGGATCAGGACGAGGCAGACCTGCGTGAGCGTATCCGTGCAATCTACGATCAGAGCCAAGGGCGCTATGGCTATCGCACGGTGACGCTGGAACTGGCCAATCAGGGCCATCGGACCAATCACAAGCGGGTACAGCGCCTGATGGGGGAGATGGGCCTGAAATCGCGCGTGCGCGTCAAGCGCTATCGGGCCTTCAAGGGGGCGGCCAATATTGTGGTTGGCAACGATCTCAATCGTGAGTTCCAGGCCGAGCGACCCAATCAGAAGTGGGTGACCGACGTCACCGAGTTCAAGGTGCAGGGCATGAAGCTGTACCTGTCGCCGATCATGGACCTCTACAACGGTGAAATCGTGGCTTATCAGATCAAGCGCCAGCCCGTGTTCGATCTGGTGGGTCAGATGCTGGAGGAGGCCATCAGCAAGCTTTCCCCGGATGAGCGCCCCATGATCCATTCTGACCAGGGCTGGCAGTACCAGCATGAAAACTACCGGCACATGCTGGAAAAGCACTCGTTGAAGCAAAGCATGTCCCGGCGTGGCAACTGTTTGGACAATGCGGCAATGGAGAGCTTTTTCGGAACGTTGAAGTCGGAGTTCTTCTATCTGAACAGCTTTGACAGCATCGAGAGTCTGGAGGCTGGGCTGGTGGAATACATCCAGTACTACAACGAAGAGCGCATCAAACTGAAACTGAAAGGTCTGAGCCCGGTAAAGTACCGGGAGCAGGCCCAATCGGCCGCCTGACCCCGTCCAAGTCTCGGGGGGCACTTCACCTTGGGGGCTTGGCCGCGGCATCCATGCCGCGGACACCCCCGCCACCGGACCCACCCCGCCTTCGACAGATCTCCGCGATCTGTAGATCCACGCTATGCGTGGATGCTCTTCGTTCAATTGTCGGAATATTCGATTTCGATGGAGATCCATCCACGCATGGCGTGGATCTACCGTGTCGACCAAGGTCGACATCTACCAACAGCCATCGGAATCTGTAAGAGGTGGGGCGGTGTCGGAGTGCGGGGTGTCAGCCGCATGGATGCGGCTGCCAAGCTTACAGGGACGTACTTGCAGCGTCCCCGCACTCCGACATCGCCCCGCCATCCCACGGAAAGCCCGCTGTAGCTGTTGCTTCGGCTGTTGCTCTGGCCTGAAGCGGGTGCAGGGTGCAACCCTGCCGAACCCTCACTTCACCCAGCGTTCGATTTCGCCGTGAGCGAACGGTCCCAGCTTCGCCTTGACCATCCGCCCCTGCGCATCGAACAGCACGCTGTAGGGCAGCAGGCCCTGCGCGTTGCCCAGCTGCACGCTGGCATCGCGCGGGCCCGGTGTCTCGATCACGATCGGGTAATCCACCGGCACCTGCCGCAGGAAACGGCGCACGTCTTCCGGGGTATCCAGTGCCAGGCCCAGCACCTGCACACCGTCGTCGCCCTGCACCTGGGCGAAGCGGGCAAGTTCCGGCATCTCTTCCACGCAGGGGGCGCACCAGCTGGCCCAGACGTTGATCAGCAGTGGGCGGCCGGCGAAGCGCTGGTGCAGGTCCAGGGGGCGGCCTTCAAGATCGGGCAGCGACAATGCGGGCAGGCTGTCGCCAACCTGCAGGACCGGCGTCGCAGGCGCGACGGCGGGCGCCGCCGGCATGGCCCCAGGCATCACCGGCGCCGGTGCCAATCGATGGCCGGCCCACAGGCCAAGGCCGGCGGCCAGCACCGCTGTCCACAGCAGCGCTGGCCGTTGCCACTTCATCGTGCGGTGCGCAGCAGCGCTTCCTCGACCACGGCCTGGGTCAGCAGCGTCGGCAGCACGGTCGGCGGTGCACCGGGGCCGTACACCACGTACAGCGGCACGCCGACGGCTTTGTGTTCTTCCAGGAACGTGGTGATCTGCGGATCGACGTTGGTGTAGTCACCGCGCATGTACACCGCGTTGGTGCGCTTGAGCAGGTCCTTGAACTCCGGGCGCGACAGCACGGCGCGCTCGTTGGCCTTGCAGCTCACGCACCAGTCGGCGGTCATGTTGACGAACACCACGCGGTTGTCGGCGCGCAGGCGGTCCAGCAGCTGCGGCGAGTACTCCACCACGTTGTCGCTGGCCGCCTGTGCGGCGCGTGCCGGCGGTGCCAGCTGGGTCACGCCCCAGGCCGGTACCAATGCACCGATCGCCAGCAGCACACCGAGCAGGGTCACTGCACGCGAGCCGGTCCAGCGGTTGCGCTCGAACAGCCACAGGCCGAAGGCGAACAGCAGCAGGCCACCCAGCACCAGCGCCATGCCGTCCACGCCGCGCTGCTTGCCCAGCACCCACAGCAGCCACAGCGCGGTGGCATACATCGGGAAGGCCAGCACGTGCTTGAGCGTTTCCATCCACGGGCCCGGCTTGGGCAGGCGGCGCGCCAGCGCCGGCACGAAGCCGATCAGCAGGAACGGCAGCGCCAGGCCCAGGCCGAGGAACAGGAACACGGTCATCGCCTTCAGCGGCGGCGCAATGAACGCGTAGGCGATCGCGCCACCCATGAACGGGCCGACGCAGGCACTGCCGACCACGCAGGCCAGCGCACCGGTGAAGAAGTCGCCGGCCGGGCCGCTGCGGCTGGCCAGGGACTGGCCAAGGTTGCCGATGCCACCGCCGAGGGTGAACACACCGGACAGGCTCAGCCCCACCGCGAACATGATGTAGGCCAGTGCCGCCACCACGCCCGGATGCTGCAGCTGGAAACCGATGCCGACGGCGTTGCCGATCGCGCGCAGGCCGACCATCAAGGCGCCGATCACCGCGAAGGCGACCAGCACGCCCAGCGTGTACCAGAGCGCGTGGCTGCGCGCGCGCTGCGGGCTCTCGCCGCTCTGCGCCAGGCTCAGCACCTTCAGCGACAGGATCGGCAGCACGCACGGCATCAGGTTCAATACCAAGCCACCGGCCAAGGCCAACAACAGCACCCAGACGAACGAGCGGTCCGGGTTCGGCGTGGTCGCCGGCGGACGCGTGCGCAGTGCGTTGTCACCCTGCGCATCGGCGGCGAATTCATTGCCGGAGGCAACGTCACCCGCAGTGGCCGACGCCGCTTCGGTGTTGGGCACGGTCGGCAGCAGGCGCAGTGGGGCGCCATTGGCAGCTTCGCGCGGTGCACCGGCGGCACCGGGCAGCGGGTTGATCACCTCGTTGCGCGGCGGTGTCTGGTCGGCGTTGGCGCTGACCTTGCCGGCCGGGATCGACAGCTTCACCCGGCGGGTCATCGGCGGGTAGCAGATGCCATCGGTCTGGCAGCCCTGGAAGGTCACCACCAGGGTGCTGTCGACCGCGTCGGCAACGGAGCGGCGCAGCGGCAGCGGTACTTCCACCTGGTTGAAGTAGACCGATACATCGCCGAAGTGTTCATCACGATGCGACTGCGCAGCCGGCCAGCGCGGCGTGCCGGCCTGCACGCCGGTGCTGCCTTCCAGCTTCAGCGAGGTGCGGTCGCGATACAGGTAGTAGCCCGGCGCCGGGCTGAAGCGCAGCAGCAGGGTGTTGCCGTCGCTGGCGATGGCATCGAAGCCGAACGCCTGCTCGGACGGAAGCGGCAGCGCCTGGCTGTTGCTGGCGGCACCCGGCAGGCGCAGCCCGCCGCTGTTGCCGGCACCTGCCAGCGGATTGTTGAACGGGCTGGCGGCACCGGCACGCGCGGCAGGGGCCGCGGCCTGTGCACCGGCACCGGGCAGGCTGACCTGTACCACGCGCTTCTGCGGCGGGTAGCAGACACCGGCGTCGGCACAGCCCTGGTAGCGTACTTCCAGGCTGATGGTGCCTGCGGCATCGGTCGGCGTGCCGGGCAGGGTAGCCTGCAGGCGTTCGCGATAGGTTTCGACTTCGCCGAAGAAATCGTCGTGGTGCTTGTCGCCCTTGGGCATCTGCAGCGCGCCGGCATTGAACGCCGGATCGGCCTTGACGCTGGTGCGGTGGCGATACAGGTAGTAGCCGGGTGCGATCTTGAACTGCAGTTGCACCTGGCCGCGCTCGGGGGCGGTGGCGGTCAGCGCGAACGCCTGGTCCACCGGCAGCAGGTCCTTCTCATCCAGCGCGAACGCTGGCAGCGAGAGCCACAACAGGGCGCACAGGGCGGCGCCACGCGCAAACAGAGTCTTCAATCAGTGTCCTCCCGGGTCTGTGCCCGGATCCAATCCAGATACGCCGGCAGGCCGGCCCGGGTTTCGACCGCGATGCACTCCGGGAGTTCATACGGATGCAGTTCGACGATCCGTGCAATCGCGTCATCGACGCGGCTTCCGGTGGTCTTCACCAGCAGCTGCAGCTCGGCGTCGGTGGTCATCTCGCCCTGCCAGCGGTAGGTCGACTGTGCGCCATCGAGGCGGGTCACGCACGCGGCCAGGCGCTCGCCGACCAGCGCGTGCGCGATGCGCTCGGCACTGGCCCGGTCCGGGCAGGTGGTCAACAGCAGCAGGACGGGATCGACGGTCGACATGGCCGTCGAGTATAGGGCCGCCGCCGGGTCAGGGCCCGGCGGCGGCAGTGGACCGCTGCGTTGCGCGGTCAGTTGGCCAGCTGGCAGGTCGCCGGCTTGGCCGAGGTGAACAGGCCCGGGGTCGCCCACTCGGGGTGGTCGATGAACGGGTTGCGGTTGCCCTGGAAGCTGTAGATCACGTCATTGCGCGCACGTTCGGCATCATCCGGCGGGTCGGACAGGTGCCAGTCGATCAGCGTGGACAGCAGGCCCATGTAGGCCGGCGAACTGCTGGTCTTGACGATCTTGCTGCGGTCGTCGGTCAGCTCCAGGTCCGGCTCGGACTGGCCGGTGGCCGCATCCTTGCCGCCCTCGTAGCGGATGGCCATGTACATCACCGCACGCGCCATGTCGCCCTTGCGCTTGCCCCACACCTCGAACGTGCCGGTGTTGCCGTCCGGCGTGCGCACCCAGTTGGAATTGCCCGGATAGCCACCGCTGCCGCCGCCCTGGCCGTTGTTGGCCTCGGTGGCACGCTCGCCGCAGCCGGCATCGCACTTGGCGTACGGCTTGTTGCCACGGTCGGCGTTCCACTGTGCATCGGTCAGGTACAGCATGTGGGTGTCGGTGTACGGCGCGTACGGCAGGCCCTTGTCACCGGTGGTGCTGGCAAAGCCCAGCGAGTTCGGCCAGGTGTGTTCGCGGTTGTACTTCAGGCCACTGCCGCTGCCGGCGCGATCGGTCACCTTGGCGTAGCTGCGGTTGCGATACGCGTCGAGGATGCGGTTCGGGTTGTTCGGGTCCTCGTCGGCAATCTCCAGGATGGTCCAGGTGCTGGTGCCCGAGCCGCTGTACGGGTAGGCGGTGTGGCCCTTGATGGTGGCGTGCAGCGAGCAGCGCAGCTGGCTCGGGCTGGAGGTGTTCACCTTGGAGTAGTAGCCGGCCGGCACGCCCGGGTTGCCCGGGTCCGGATTGCCGCCGGTGCTGGCCACGGTGAACGCGATGCGGCTGTCGGCGGCCGGGTGCGCGCCCTGCAGGTCGGTGATGCGCGCGGCGCGGATATCGAAGCGGCAGGCCTCACCGGCCACCAGCGCGGTGTTGGTGGACAGCTTCACGCTGCGGCCGCTGGCCGGGAAGGTCAGCGGCACGCTGCCGGAGGTGCCGCAGCTCAGCGCGAAGGCGCCACTGGCCAGGTTCACCGTCTCGCTGAACACCACTTCCAGATCGGCCGCGGCCGGGAAGGTGCTGCTGCCCTGTGCCGGGGTGGTGGTGGACACCGACGGCGGTGTGTTCGGGCCCGGGGTGCCGCCGCCGCTGAAGGTCTGGCCGTTGTTGCAGCTGCCGAAGGTCTGCCTGGCCGACTCGGCCCAGGTGAAGTGCGCGTACTGGCTGCCGCTGCCGGTCAGCTGCAGCGAGGTGCCCGGGGCCGTGCTGTTGGTCTCGGCCACCGGAATGTTCTGGCTGGTCATGCCGGCGGCAGGGCCACCGGAGGCGGTGATGGCGCCCTCGTAGCTGAGGAACTGGACCACCTTGCCGCTGGCATCGACCAGGGCGATGCCATCGTTCGGGCCGTTCTGGATGCCGTTGGTCGGGTAGTTGACCACGGCGATGGTCGCGCTGCCGCAGCCTGCGGCGGTGCCGGCCGGGACCGGGTTGTTGGCGTAGACCGCGGCAGCCGAAGGATTGCTGCCGTTGTAGAGGTAAAGCCGATAGCCGGACAGGTCCTCTCCGGCGGTGGCGACGACCTCGATCGCTTCGCCGACGTCACCGGCGGCGGTGCTGTCGTCGTAGTGCAGTTCGTTGATGAAGACCTCGGCCTGGGCCGGCGCGGCGGCCAGCGCCAGCAGGCAGGCGGCGGCAAGCGGGGACAGCAATCGCATCGACAACTCCTTGTGATTGGGAATGCGCGGCCGAGCCTAAGGCCGATCCAGTGACACTTTGTCGTAAATGAACGTCAGATATCTGACAGTGGGACATTGGTCACCAAATGTCACCCGTTCCCCCCTTGGCTTGCGGCACTGCATCCCTATACAGGCGTCCACGCAGGGAAGGAGGTTTCCGGGCCCGGAGAAAAATTTCGGGATCGGCCCTTGAAAGGCCTGTGGAGGTCTCCATCTCTGTCGTGCTCCCGACTTGTCGGGCTTTTTCACGCGCGTTGCTGGCACTCGCCCGGTGCGACTGCTAACATCGCCAGACTTTTTCAGACCAATCAATAACTTAAGAGGTCTCTCATGAGCATCAAGCCGCTGCACGACCGCGTTGTGGTCAAGCCGATCGAAGCCGACGAAATCTCCGCCGGTGGCATCGTCATTCCGGATTCGGCCAAGGAAAAGTCCACCAAGGGTGAAGTCGTGGCCGTCGGCCCGGGCAAGCCGCTGGACAACGGCAGCGTGCGTGCGCCGTCGCTGAAGGTTGGCGACAAGGTCATCTACGGCCAGTACGCCGGCAGCTCGTACAAGAGCGAAGGCGTCGAGTACAAGGTCCTGCGTGAAGACGACGTGCTCGCCATCATCGGCTGAGCCTCGGCGCGACCTGCTTTTCTGTAAGACATCCCTTTTCGTCGCCGGGCCCGGCCCGGTGCAAACATCGAGGTAATCGCAATGGCTGCCAAGGATATTCGTTTCGGTGAAGACGCCCGTTCGCGCATGGTGCGCGGCGTCAACGTTCTCGCCAATGCCGTCAAGGCCACCCTGGGCCCGAAGGGCCGCAACGTCGTGCTGGAAAAGAGCTTCGGCGCCCCGACCATCACCAAGGACGGCGTCTCCGTCGCCAAGGAAATCGAACTGGCTGACAAGTTCGAGAACATGGGCGCGCAGATGGTGAAGGAAGTCGCTTCCCGCACCAACGACGACGCAGGCGACGGCACCACCACCGCCACCGTGCTGGCCCAGGCCCTGATCCGCGAAGGCGCCAAGGCTGTGGCCGCCGGCATGAACCCGATGGACCTCAAGCGCGGTATCGACAAGGCCGTCGTGGCCGCCGTCACCGAGCTGAAGAACATCTCCAAGCCGACCGCCGACGACAAGGCGATTGCCCAGGTCGGCACCATCTCGGCCAACTCGGACGAGTCGATCGGCCAGATCATCGCCGACGCGATGAAGGAAGTCGGCAAGGAAGGCGTGATCACCGTTGAAGAAGGCTCGGGCCTGGACAACGAGCTGGACGTGGTCAAGGGCATGCAGTTCGACCGCGGCTACCTGTCCCCTTACTTCATCAACAACCAGCAGTCGCAGACCGCTGACCTGGATGACCCGTTCATCCTGCTGCACGACAAGAAGATCTCCAACGTCCGTGACCTGCTGCCGGTGCTGGAAGGCGTCGCCAAGGCCGGCAAGCCGCTGCTGATCGTTGCCGAAGAAGTCGAAGGCGAAGCGCTGGCCACCCTGGTGGTCAACACCATCCGTGGCATCGTCAAGGTCGTGGCCGTCAAGGCACCGGGCTTCGGCGACCGTCGCAAGGCGATGCTGGAAGACATGGCCGTGCTGACCGGCGGCACCGTGATCTCCGAAGAAGTTGGCCTGTCGCTGGAAAAGGCCACCATCAAGGACCTGGGCCGCGCCAAGAAGGTGCAGGTTTCCAAGGAAAACACCACCATCATCGATGGCGTGGGTGACAAGGCTGCCGTCGACGCACGCGTCGGCCAGATCAAGACCCAGATCCAGGACACCTCCTCCGATTACGATCGCGAGAAGCTGCAGGAACGCGTGGCCAAGCTGGCCGGCGGCGTTGCCGTGATCAAGGTCGGTGCTTCGACCGAAATCGAAATGAAGGAAAAGAAGGATCGCGTCGACGACGCCCTGCACGCGACCCGTGCAGCCGTTGAAGAAGGCGTGGTCCCGGGCGGCGGCGTTGCCCTGGTCCGTGCGGTCACCGCACTGGCTGGCCTGAAGGGTGCCAACGAAGACCAGAACCACGGCATCCAGATCGCCCTGCGCGCGATGGAAGCCCCGCTGCGCGAAATCGTTGCCAACGCCGGTGAAGAGCCGTCGGTCATCATCAACAAGGTCAAGGAAGGCACCGGCAGCTTCGGCTACAACGCCGCCACCGGCGAGTTCGGCGACATGCTGCAGTTCGGCATCCTGGACCCGACCAAGGTGACCCGTTCGGCGCTGCAGAACGCTGCTTCGATCGCTGGCCTGATGATCACCACCGAAGCCATGGTTGCCGAAGCTCCGAAGAAGGACGAGCCGGCCATGGGTGGCGCCGGTGGCATGGGTGGCATGGGTGGCATGGGCGGCATGGACTTCTAAGGTCCACGCCCGCGTCGGACGTTGCCGGCCCTGGCCGGCGCGTCTCCCCGATGCAAAGGAAAACCCCGCCGCGAGGCGGGGTTTTTTGTTGCACGGTTGCCGCCATGGCGCCGCGTCGCTACGCTCGGCGACCATGCCTACCTCGTTCATCGTCGTCGACGACTTCCTCTCTCCGGCCGATGCGCACGGCCTGCGCCAGGCCGGCCTGGGCCTGACCTACCCGGCGCAGGAGGGTGCATTCCCCGGCCGCAATTCGCTCGAGCGGCTGGAGCTGGACGGCCTGTCCGAGGCCGCATCGCGGCTGGTCAACGAGCCGCTGCGGCCGGTCAATCCGCTGCAGTCGCACGGCAAGTTCCGGCTGACCCTGGCCAGCGATGTCGGTCGCGCCAAGGTGCACACCGATCATTCGCACTGGTCCGGCATCCTCTACCTCAGCGCGCCGGAGCACTGCGAAGGCGGTACCGAATTCTTCCGCCATCGCCGCACCAACACCGAGCGCATGGCGCTGAACGCCCACGAGCTGGCTGCGCTGGGCTACGCCAATGGCGGCGACATGCATCGCGACATCATCGAACGCGACAGCATTGACGACAGCCAGTGGGAGATGACCATGCGCATCCCGATGCGCTTCAACCGCCTGGTGCTGCTGCGCCCGTGGTTCTGGCATACCGCTGGCCCGGCCTTCGGCGACCGGCCGGAAAATGGGCGGCTGGTCTACCTGATGTTCTTCGAGCAGGCGCGGTAAGCAGAAGCCATCCACGCATGGCGTGGATCTACTTCACGAATGCCTTCTCCGCGCCGTACTCCCACTGCCACGGCACGCCGGTGTCGCCCAGCACGAAGGCCACCAGCGCCGGGAAGGTCGCTTCGGCGCGCACATCGTTGCCCAGGATCACCACGCAGCGCTGCTGCCGCTCCACGCACACCAGCGTGTTGCCCACCGCATCATCGTGGCCGCCCTTGTAGAAGCCTGCGCCTTGCGGGCCACGGAACGTCACTACGCCCAGGCCCGCCGCCAGGTCCTTGCGCTGCTGCGCCTTCGGCAACTCCGGCTGCAGGGTGGGGAACTGGCTGGCGGTGGTGATCGGCAGCTGCGGCCGCACCAGCTCCTTGCGCATCGCCGCTGACAGTCCATCGCCGCGCACGTAGCCGGCAGCGAAGCGGGCCATGTCGGCGATGGTGGTATCCATCGAACCGGCCGCACGCACGCGGCTGCGCTCATCGTGCGGCTCGGCGGTGCCCTCCATGGTCCAGCCATCGGCCAGGTTGGTGGCGAAGTCTTCGCGCCACATCATGCTGGTGCGGGTCATGCCGAAGCGGTCGAACACCCGCTGCTGCATCAACGCGCCCACATCCTCGCCCAGCCGCCCGCGCTCGATCACGAACTGCAGCAGGATCAACCCTTCGCCGGAATAGCCGTAGCGGCTGCCCGGATCGAAGTGGAACTTCAGCCGGCCGTCCGGTTCGAGGAACCCGAAGTTGGCAAAGCCACTGGCGTGGTTGAGCAGCAGGCGAGGGGTGAGCTGGCGCCAGCGCGCATCATCGGCCAGCACGCTGTAGTCGGCGTACTTCTTCGTTTCGGGCGGATAGTCCGGCAGCGGCTTGTCCAGCGCTGTGGCGATGCTGGCATCCAGATCGATCCTGCGGTCCTGCGCCAGCTGCGCGACCAGATGGCCGAATGCCATCTTGGTCAGCGAGGCGGCATACATCACCGTATCGGTGCGCAGCGGCTCGCCTGCGGCGTTGCGTTCGCCGTAGGCAGCCACGTGCACCACCTTGCCGCCATCGATCACCGCCAGCGCCAGGCCACGCGCCTGTGCGGCCCGCATCAGCCGCTGCACTTCGGCATCGATGCGGGCCGGCGAGGGTACCGGGGGTGGTGCGGCCAGCACGGCCAGCGGGAACAGCGTCAGCAACAACAGGGCAGCACGGCGCATGCGTGGACCTCCTGGCGGGACGTGGCGCGATGCTACGCCAGCCCGCGGTCCGCGTCATGGCACGCCGGGGTCACGTCACCGCCGGCTGGCGCAGGCAGATCCGGGCGGCGCCGGCGCTGATGTCCACCTGACTAGCGACCATGGCGTCGGCGCCGAGGATCAGTGCGGGGCGAGCCTCCAGCCCGATGGACCTGAACACCGACAGTTCGCTGATCCTGACCTCCATCGCCGGGTGCTGCCAACCGGTGCCGGACATGCCGGACAGGGTGTACAACCACGTCGCCTGCGGCTGGCCCCCCAGTCCCTGCGTGCCTTTCTCGCGGACCCGTAGGCGCTCATCGCTGCCGTCGATGCGCAGGCCCAGTGCGCGGGCGGCTTCGGCATTGAGCACGGTCTGCGCGGCACCGGTGTCGACCACCGCGATGGCTTCCACTTCCGCCTCACCCAGTTTCACGTTAATGAAGGCGAAGTGTTCCAAGCCGTCGCGCCGATCAGGCAGTGCATTGGCCTGGCACTGGCGACCATCGACGCCAAGCTGCCCGGGCTTCCACAGCGCCAGCTCACCACGGCTGAAGTCCCAGCGGGTATCCCAACGGCCGGTCAGGTCGTTGCCGATCAGGCCGTCGACGGCGGGGTCATCGTCCTTCTGCAGATTGGAAAGGTCGGCCTGCACACCGCTGACGCGCAGCTGCCATCCGCCAATCCGCCAGGAGGTCGTGTGCATGCGCTGCAGCGGCGCGCTCTGGGCGCTGGCCCCCTGCGCATGCGTGGTGGCGGACCGGGGATCCTCCAGCCCGTGGCGGCGGGCTACCCGACCGTCGACGAGGGTGACCCCAGCCGCGCTGTCGACCACGAAGCGCAGCGGTTCGGCGCTTCCGTTCAGTGAGACGGCCACTGCCGGATGGTTGCCCTGCATCCACATCGGCAGCACGTGTACAGGCGGGGCGGCGGCCAGCGCGGGGAATGCAGCGGCAAGCAGGGGCAGCACGGACAGGCGCACGTTGGATCTCCGGACTAGAAGTGGAGGCCTATTGGCGTGCATCGGCGTATCCCGCGAATATCGGCGTTGATACCGTCCTGATACATGCCTGCGGGATACTGGCTGCATGAACACTCCTGCCCGGGTCATCGTTGTCGATGACGATGCCAGCATCCGTGACGCCATCGCCGACTGCCTGCTGCTGCATGGCTACCAGGTGCGCGTGGCAGCCGACGCTGCAGGCCTGGATCTGCTGCTGCTGAACGAGCGTCCGGACGCCATCATCCTGGACTGGATGATGCCCGGAGAGGACGGCCTGTCGGTGTGCCGCCGGCTGCAGGCGCGGGCCATCCCGATCCTGATGCTGTCGGCGATGGGGGCCACACCGGACCGCGTGATCGGCCTGGAAATGGGAGCGGACGACTATCTGGCCAAGCCCTTCGATCCACGCGAACTGCTGGCGCGGGTGCGTGCCCTGCTGCGCCGGCAGGACAAGCTGCGCGCCCAGGTCGCCAGCGAGCTGCGGTTTGCCGGCTGGCGATTGCTACCCGATCAGCGCCGCCTGTTCACACCCGATGGCCGTGAACTCGCGCTCAGCCGGGGGGAGTTCGCCCTGATGCTGGCGTTGGCCGAGCGCCCCGGACGCGTGCTGGGACGGGAGCAGCTGCTGCAGTTGACCCATGGCGAAGACAGCGACAGCGTCGACCGCGCCGTCGATCTGGCGATCAGCCGGCTGCGCCGCAAGCTGGGCCAGGCGGCTCCCGGCGCGGAAGCGCTTGTGCAGACGCTGCGCGGCGAAGGCTATCGCTTCGGCGCCGAGGTACATGTGCTGTGAGGGCTCGTTGGTCCACTGCACGCTGGATCGCGATGGTGGCCCTGGCCAGCCTGCTGCTGGCCACGCTGGTCAGCGTCGCGGTGGTGGGCTGGATGCCACGACCCGCACCGCCCCCCATGCGGCTGGACCAGGCCATGCAGGTCGTTCGTGGCGAACGGCCCGCCATGCCGCTGGGGCTGCATCTCGAAACCCGTGCGTCGCCGCCGCAGGGCAGCAGCAATGGCTGGCTCACCCACCTGGTTGCGTCGCAGATGGGCCTGCCGCTGGAACACGTGCGGTTGGTCTGGAGTGGCCGCGGCAAGGCGCCTGATGTGAAGGTCATCGAAGGCGGCATGGAACTCGATGGAAATGCACGGACGGACGCGTTGCAGGCGCAGGTGTCAGTGCTGACCAAGATGCAGTGGTCACCCTTTGAACTGGCGGTGCGCCAAGCTGATGGCCGATGGCACGTGGTCGGCAGCGACCACAGCGATCTGGCGGCGTGGCGTCGGCAGGTCGTGCTGGCGCTGGTAGCGGGGACCGTGCTGTTGGCACCCCTTGCCGCCTGGGCATCGGTCCGCCTGGGACGGCCGCTGCGGCGGCTGGCCGAGGCCAGTGCACAGGTCGAACTGCAGGACGGCACACCACTGCCGGACGACGGCCCACGCGAAGTACAGATGCTGGCCGCAGCGATCAGCACCGGGCGCGAGCGCCTGCGCGAACAGGCCCAGGACATGACGCGCATGCTGGCCGCAGTAGCGCACGACCTGCGCACGCCGTTGACCGGCCTGCGTCTGCGTGCGGAGTTCGCACCGCCGGCACAGGCCGCGCGGATGGTGGCTGACATCGAACGCATGGATACGATGATCGAGCAGGTGCTCGATTACGCACGCGGCGAACTGCAACCACTGCAGTTGCGGCCGCTGGATCTGGCCGCGTTGCTGGAGGAATGCGTGCACAGTGCCCTGCTGCGCGGCATCGAAATCTCCATCGAGGGACCGGATGCCCTGCCGTGGCAGGGTGACGCGCTCCTGCTGCGGCGGGCGATCGACAACCTCATCGACAACGCAGACCGCTACGCCGGTGCGGTAGACCTGCACGCCGCCATGGCAGGCAATCGGATGCAGCTGGATGTGATGGACCGCGGCCCGGGCATCGCCGAGGACGACCGCGCACGCCTGCTGCAACCCTTCCAGCGCAGCGAGAGCTCGCGCAGCCGCGCCACGGGTGGGACCGGCCTGGGCCTGGCGGTGGCGGCCAACGTCGCACGACGGCATGGGGGCGAGCTTCTGCTGCTGCAGCGTGATGGCGGCGGACTGATCGCACGCCTGCTGCTGGGGCCGGTTTCCTGATATCGCTGGGATATTAACGTAATGCCTATGCTATAGCATATGATTAGGCGCCTAATCATATTGGATGAAGCCATGCTGGAAGCCAAGCACAGTGCCCTGCTGGATGAAGCGCAACGGCGCGGCCATACTGGCGTCGCGCAGCTGCGCCTGTGTTTCCAGTTGCTGTCGCTGTCATCGGCCATCGATCGCGACTGCGCCACACGCCTGGCGCCGCACGGGCTCAGTGAAGGGCGATTCACCGTGCTTTTCCTGCTGCACGGTGCCGGTGGCACACTGCCACCGCATGAACTGGCCGAGCGCGCAGGTGTCACCCGCGCCACGATCAGTGGCCTGATCGATGGCCTGCAGCGCGAAGGGCTGCTGCAGCGGCGCAGTGACGCCGAAGACGGCAGGCGCCTGCAGATCGTGCTGACCACACAGGGGAAGTGCCTGGCCGAGGCGCTGTTCAACCAGCACACGCAATGGATAGGCGGCTTGTTCAGCGGATTGGACGCGGAAGAACAGCAGCAGTTGTCGCAGCTGCTGCACAAGGTCTGGCAGCACACCGATACAGGTCGTGGGGCATGAGCGGGACCGTGACGGCTGAGCGATTGAATGCGCTCAACACTGGCAGCGTCGCCGCCAGCCACCTGGCCGAATGCCTGGCGGTGGATTTCGCAGCGCTGTTACAGGCGGTGGCACCCGCACTTGAACATGACGCGCTGCACCGCATGCGCGATGCTGAAGGCAAGGGCATCACCCAGCGCATGGCCCTGGCTGCCCGGTTGCTGCGCGAAAGCGGGCAGGGCGCTCCTGCGAAATGGCAGGAGCATGCGTCCGATTCCGTGCGTGGCTGGGCCTGCTACCTGATTGGCAGCGATGCCAGCGCAACGTTACCGGCCAAGCTGCGTGCGATGCGTCCGCTCGCCGATGATCCGCACTTCGGCGTGCGTGAGTGGGCGTGGCTCGCGCTGCGTGCAGATATCGTTGCTGCACCGTTGCAGGCGCTGGAGTGCCTGCAGCCATGGACGCAGCAAGCTTCACCCTACCTGCGTCGCTTCGCCTGCGAAGCACTGCGCCCGCGTGGCGTGTGGGCCACGCACATCGCGTTGTTCAAGCAGCACCCGGACCATGCATTGCCACTGCTTGAAGCGCTGGCCGACGATCCGGATCGCTACGTACAGGACTCGGTTGGCAACTGGCTCAACGATGCCGGCAAGACCCAGCCGCGCTGGCTGCGCGATCTGTGCGCGCGCTGGCAGCGTGAACACGACGGCAGCGCCAACGCCTACATCCGCAGGCGCGCACTACGCTCGCTGCGGTAGTGCCGGCCGCTGGCCGGCAACCCTCAAACCCTCAAGGAAGAACCCCATGTCCCACATCTTCATCGAGCTCTACACAGCCACCCCTGCCTGGACTGCGCTCCCGCGTGACCAGCGCACCGCCTTCTTCGCCCGCATCGGCGCCGGCATGCAACAGTTCGATCCGGCCCGCATCACGCCGGTGGCGATGGGCCGCGTGGCCGCGGATGCAGCGCACGGCGGCAGCGAGCAGTTCCATGCTGTCTGGAGATGTGCGAGCCGGGAAGACGCCGATGCCCTGGTGGAAGGCATTGCCGCCACCGGTTGGCATCAGTACTTCGCCACCACCAATGTCGTCGGCGCGGACGATGGGATGGGGCAGCACCTGGCCGATCTGGCTGCCTTGTAGCGGCGCCTTCGGACGCGCATGGCACATGCGCCTGTCACCCGGACGCGGTAAACAGTGCACTGCCCCTGTCCATCCGCACGGAAGTCGATCATGCAGAGCACGCTCCAGGTAACGCTGTACGGCCCGCTTGGCGACACCCCGGCGCTGCAGCTGCCGCAGGTGGAAGGGCCGTCGGTGGCGATCCCGGAACCGCTCCTGCGGCGGCTGGTATCCGACCTTTACACCGCCCGTTCCCTGCTCAATCCCGAGCAGCTGGATGAGGCCCGGCAGGAACTGGGGCGCGTGCTGGAGCGCTGGGCCGACATCCATGAAGGCCTGCTGCTGGACGTGGAAGTGCATGGCAGATGAGCGACTTCGCGTGCCTGGCGCCGCATGGATGGCCCAGGTGCGCGACTCGCTGAACCGCGCCCCCAGTTGCGGATGAAACATTTTGCACTGCGCAGAAGCTGTGCTATCAATAGAACCCATGAACGCAGCCCCCACCAGCTTTTACTGGTATTACTTTCCGAAGCCACTGGCGGAGGAAGGACTGCGCTCACCCTGAAGAAAGCTTCAGACGCATTCCCGAAAGCCGCCAGCGAACCTGGCGGCTTTTTTCATGCCGCCACGCTGGGGACCCCCAACGTTCCGGAGACCTCCCCCCCAATGCCCCCGCACACCGACGACCTGCGTATCCGCACCATCGAACCGCTGACACCGCCTGCCCAGCTGCTGGCGATGCTGCCGTGTGACGATGAAGCCTCCGACACCGTCAGCGCCTCGCGCGCGGCCCTGCACCAGATCCTGCATGGCCGTGACGACCGCCTGGCGGTGGTGGTCGGCCCGTGCTCGATCCACGACCCGCACGCCGCCATCGAATACGCCCAGCGCCTGAAGCCGCTGCGTGACGCACTGGCCGGCGAGCTGGAAATCGTCATGCGCGTGTACTTCGAGAAGCCGCGTACCACGGTGGGCTGGAAGGGCTTGATCAACGATCCGGACCTGGATGGCAGCTTCAGGATCGACAAGGGCCTGCGCATCGCCCGTGGCCTGCTGCGCGACATCAACAAGCTGGGCCTGCCGGCCGGCGTCGAGTTCCTCGACGTGATCTCGCCGCAGTACATTGCCGATCTGGTGGCCTGGGGTGCCATTGGTGCGCGCACCACCGAAAGCCAGGTGCACCGCGAACTGGCCTCGGGACTGTCGTGCCCGGTCGGCTTCAAGAACGGCACCGATGGCAACGTGAAGATCGCCGCCGACGCGGTGGGTGCGGCCTCCAATCCGCATCACTTCCTGTCGGTCACCAAGCAGGGTGGCACCGCCATTGTTTCGACCACCGGCAACCCGGATTGCCACGTGATCCTGCGCGGTGGCAAGCAGCCGAACTACGATGCAGGCAGTGTGGCCGAGGCCTGCCAGGCGCTGGCCAAGGCCAAGCTGCCGACGCGCCTGATGATCGACGCCAGCCATGCCAACAGCCTGAAGAACCCCGAGAACCAGCCGAAGGTGATCGAAGAGATCGCCGTTCAGTTGGAAGACGGCGAACAGCGCATCGTCGGTGTGATGATCGAGAGCCATCTGGTCGGTGGCCGCCAGGAACTGGTGGAAGGCCAGCCGCTGGTCTACGGGCAGAGCATCACCGATGGCTGCATCGACTGGGACACCACCGTGACGGTGCTGGAGCGACTGGCTGCGGCCGTGCGCGCCCGTCGTGAAGTGAAGGTGTCCGAAGCCGCCTGATGGAAGCCGCCTGAGTGCGGCATGTGTGTGGATGGCGGCCAGCGCCTGCGGGGGTGCGGCCGCGATCAGGGTCGGTCGGAGTTGGAGGCCGACCCGTCCGCACCGGCGATGCGCCTGGCGCTGCGTATGTGCGACAGCGCCAGGTACATCGCCGGGGTGGTGCAGGCTTTGACTGGTAGCGCCGGGCCATGCCCGGCGAACACGCCATCGTTCAATGCACCTCGTCGTGATACACGAACTTCGGCATTTCCCAGCGGTAGTGGATCGCCAACAGGCGCAGCGCAAACCCGCCACCGAGGCAACACAGGATCGCGGTGGCGTCGGCCACGCCCCAGTGCAGCAGCAACAGATACGCCGCGCCGGTCAGCAGCGCGATGATCGCGTACAGCTCCTTCTGGAAGATCAGCGGTACTTCGTTGCAGAGGATGTCGCGCAGCACGCCGCCGAACGCACCGGTCAGCATGCCGGCGATCAGCACGATCGGCATCGCATGGCCCGCTTCGCGTGCGATCGAGCAGCCGATCAGGGTGAAGGCGATGAGGCCCAAGCCATCGAGCACGAGGAAGGTACGGCGGAAGTGGTGCATCCAGCGCGCCACCCATGTGGCGATCAGCGCCGCGCACACGGTGAAGCCCAGGTACTCGGGGTGCTTCACCCAACCCAGCGGGTAATGGCCGAGCAGGATGTCGCGCAGCGAACCGCCACCGAGGGCGGTGACGCAGGCGATCATGACCACGCCGAACAGGTCCATGCGGCGGCGGCCGGCGGACAGCGCGCCGGTCATGGCTTCAGCGGAAATGGCGATCAGGTAGATGATGGACAGCAGCATGGGGCAGGCTCCGGGCGCGGTGGGGCCGGCCATGCGCGACTACCGCCACTGCCTGCGCAATGACGGGACGACGATGACCGGTGCCGCTCCCGCTGTCCTTTTGCCTGAGAGTTCAGCGGCGTGGGCCGCGTGCCCCTTCGGCGGATCGTCCCGGGCATGCCCGGTGACCTCTCTCCAGCTCGGCGAGTCGAATGCATGGTTGGTGGGATTCCAGCCCACCGGCCTGAGCGATCATGGGAGCCTGCGCCTTCGGCGGGCGCCAGCGTGGCGCCTCTCTCCTGCATTCGGCCGTCAGTATATCCGCTGCAGTGCAGCACGGCATAATCCCGCCATGGCCCCGTCCCCCCGCCCGTGGTTCCTGTACCTGCTCGAATGCCGCGATGGCAGTTATTACGCCGGCATCAGCACCGATGTGGAGGCGCGATTCGCCGCCCACCAGGCCGGCAAGGGCGCGCGCTACACCCGGGCCCGGCCGCCACTGCGCGTGCTGGCCGTACGCGAATACCCGGACCGTTCCGCCGCCTCGCGCGCCGAGTGGCAGCTCAAGCAGCAGCCGCGCGAACGCAAGCTGGCCTGGCTGCAGGCGCCGGATCCCGCGCTTCTGTAGAGCCGAGCCCGTGCTCGGCTGTTGTTGCTGCTGCTGCCTGATGGTCAAGCCGAGCATGGGCTCGGCTCTACAGTAGATCCACGCCACGCGTGGATGGGCTACCCGGCCCGTGCGATGATCGCCTCGCGCCCAGCGCTGGAGACCCGGATGTCCACGATCGCCCTGCTGTTCGCCCTTTCCGCAGCCATAAGCCCCGCCGCCGACCCGGCCACCATCGAGGCCATCGAAGCCACCTGCCATGACTACGTCGACGGCCAGCTGGAGGCGGACCCACAGCGCGTCGCACGGTCCCTGCACCCGGACCTGGCCAAGCGCGCGGTCCTCGGTGATACACCCGATGAGCGCCTTGGCCTGCGCCGGATGTCGAAGGAAGAGCTGGTCTCACTGACGAAGCAGGGCGCGCTGAAGACCCCGAAGGAGCAATGGGACCGCCGCTGCACGGTGCTGGATGTGACCGGCAGCGCTGCCTCGGTGCGGCTGGAAACACCGTGGTTCGTCGATTACTTCCACATGGGGCGCTTCGGGCAGCGCTGGGTCATCGTCAACGCACTGTGGTACCCGAAGCCGAAGGCGCAGTGACTGATGCGTGCCGCCGGCAAGGCATGGATCTCCGTCGTCGTGCTGGTCGCCGGCATCGCGCTGCTGCCTGGCCTGCTGTACCTGCTCGGGCTGACGCTGGTCGAAGGCCGGCCGCAGCCGGCAGACCGTGTGCCGAGTGGTGTGGCTGCGTGCACCAGTGAACCACGAACGGGATACCAGCCGATGAACCCGTGGCGTTTCATCGCCCAGTTCTTCGACAAGGACGTGATGAAGAAGAAGGTGCCTGAAGTGGAGCGGGAGGCCTTCTGGATTGCCCGACGCCACCTGTGGCGGCAACCGCAGCAAGACATGCTGCGCTGGCATCTCAGCAGCACCGCATTGACGATCTGGATCACCCGGCATTGGAGTACCGCGCAGATTGCCGACACCGCGAGAAAAGAGGATTTCTGCCGGGCATGGTCGAAACGGCGGGTGCCGGGCGGCCCGATGAGGAAGTAGAGCCACGCCATGCGTGGCTGAGCCCCATGCGGCCTGCACAGGCGCTCATCCACGCATGGCGTGGATCTACTGCAAGGGGTCAGAGCCCTTTCCTGCGGAAAGGGATCCGACCCCTGTTGCGTGCAGCCCTACCGCTTCGGCCGCCGGTCGTCGCGGTCATCACCGAAGATGATGCGTGCGCTGCGCTGGTAGCTCCAGTACGCCACCGCCCAGTTCAGCAGCACCACGATGCGGTTGCGGAAGCCGATCAGGAAGAACACGTGCGCGGCCAGCCAGAACCACCAAGCCAGCACACCAGATAACTGCAGCCGGCCCAGGTGCACGATCGCGGCCATGCGGCCGATCGTGGCGAGGTTGCCGTAGTCGGCGTACTTGAACGGACCGGGTTCGGGCTTGCCGTGCAGGCGCGCGCGGATCACCTCGGCCACGTACTTGCCCATCTGCTTGGCCGCGGGCGCCACACCGGGCACCGGCTTGCCATTGGCCTGGTTCAGCGCGGCCAGGTCGCCGGCCACGAACAGCTCCGGGTGACCGGGCAGGGTCAGGTCCGGTTGCACCTGCACGCGTCCGGCGCGGTCCAGCGGCACGTCCAGCGTGCGCGCCAGCGGTGAAGCGGCCACGCCGGCGGCCCACACCACGGTGCGTGCCGGCACGAACTGATCGCCGAGCTTGAAACCCTGGCTGTCGATGTCGCTCACCGGGGTACCCGTCAGCACTTCCACGCCGAGCTTTTCCAGCTGCCGGCGCGCCTTCAGCGAAAGGACTTCCGGGAACGAGGACAGCACGCGCGGACCGGCCTCGACCAGCCGCACCTTGGCGCTGGCCGGATCGATGTGGCGGAATTCATTACGCAGCGTGTGGCGCGCGATTTCGGCCAGCGTGCCGGCCAGCTCGACGCCGGTAGGGCCGCCGCCGACGATGGCGAAACTCAGCCACGCCGCTTTCTTTGCCGGGTCCGGTTCGGCCTCGGCGCGTTCGAAGGCCAGCAGCAGCTTGCGGCGAAGTGCGATGGCATCGTCCAGCGTCTTCAGGCCGGGCGCATCATCGGCCCATTGGTCGTTGCCGAAGTAGGCGTGGGTGGCGCCGGTGGCCAGCAGCAGGCTGTCGTAGTCCAGCGCGCTGCCATCGGCCATGCGGATCTGCCGGGCCTGCTTGTCGATGACCACCACTTCGCCCAGGCGGACTTCCACATTGCGCTGGTGGCCGAGGATGTGGCGCAGCGGTGCGGCGATATCCGGCGCGGACAGGCCCGCGGTGGCCACCTGGTACAACAGCGGCTGGAACAGATGATGGTTGCGGCGGTCGACCAGGGTGATACGCATGCGCTCGCGGGCCAGGGCACGGGTGGCCCAGAGACCGGCAAAACCGCCGCCGACAACGACCAGGTGGGGAACGCGCTCGCGACTCATCGACTCACTCCAGTGGGGGCATTGGGGGAAGCGCCTGGCATCTTCGCACGGCGACCGCCTGTCACGTCAGCGCCCGCGTGGATCGGCGATACTCGGGTTCAGGCAACCGCCCGCGAGGAGTCCATGAGCGAACCGGAAAAGCGCATCGCCCTGTTGATCGACGCCGACAACGCGCCGGCCTCGAAGATCGACGAAGTGCTGGCCGAAGTGGCCCGCTACGGCGTGGCCAACGTGCGCCGCGCCTACGGCAACTGGAAGAGCCCGCGATTGAAGGGCTGGGAAGCCGTGCTGCACGAATACGCGATCCGCCCGATCCAGCAGTTCGCCTACAGCAAGGGCAAGAACGCCTCGGACATGGCGATGGTGATCGATGCCATGGACCTGCTGTACGCGCGCAATCTGGACGGCTTCGCCATCGTGTCCAGCGATGCCGACTTCACCCCGATGGTGATGCGCCTGCTGACCGATGGCGTGAAGGTGTATGGCTTCGGCGAGAAGAAGACGCCGGAGCCCTTCGTCAATGCGTGCTCGAAATTCACCTATCTGGAAGCGCTGGGCCAGACCCATGCCAGCGTGCCGGATACCGAACAGGCGTCCAGCGAACAGGCATCGAATGAGCCGGTGGCCAACGACGATGCCCGGCCGCGCAAGAGTGGTGCGGAAATGCGCAGCGACACGCGGCTGGTGAAGATGCTGCGTCGCGCGGTGTCCTCGGCCGAGGGTGAGGATGGCTGGTCGCACCTGGGACCGGTCGGCAGCCAGATCGGCAACCAGGCCTCGTTCGACCCGCGGAACTACGGCTACGGCAAGCTCAGCGATCTGCTGGCGGCGATCGGCCTGTTCGAGCTGAAGAAGGACGGCAAGTCGTCCTACGTGCGCGCGCTGCCAAAAAAGAACCGGTAGTGCCGGCCACTGGCCGGCACATCACCCAAACGGGTCAGATCACCCGTGCTTCCGAATTCGCATAGCCGTCGGCGAACCCGGCGGCGAAATCCTCAACGCCGTTGAAGGCCAGCAGCAACAGGCCCGCACACAGCAGCAGATTGCGATTGGAGCGGCGGTAGCCCAGCACCAGCATCCCCAGCCCTGCTGCCAGCAGAACGTAGTTCAAAGCATCCCATGCAGTCACGTCGTCTCTCCCTGTGGATGGGCGTATCGTAGCGTTTCCGCGCCACCGTGGCGCACCGCTGCAGGCAAGGAAATCCGCAATGTTGAAGATCTGGGGCCGCCGCAATTCCAGCAACGTCCGCAAAGTACTGTGGTGTGCCGAGGAGATCGGCCTGCCGTATGAATCCATCGAAGTCGGTGGCAGCCATGGCGGCACGCAGACGCCGGAATACCAGGCGATGAATCCCAATGGCCTGGTACCGGTGATCGAAGACCACGGCCTGCCGCTGTGGGAATCGAACGCCATCGTGCGCTATCTGAGCGCACGCTACGCATTGGGCACGCTGTACGCCGAAGACCCGATGGAGCGCGCCCAGGCCGAGAAGTGGATGGACTGGAGCACCTCGCGGATGGCGCCGCTGTACAGCGACCTGATCTGGGGCATCATGCGCACCGCCCCGGCCGACCGCGACGAAGCGCGGATCAGCGCGGCCATCGTCCGTGCCGGTGACTACCTGGCGATGGCCGATGCCACCCTGGCCAGGCAGCCGTGGCTGTCGGGCGAAAAATTCGCGATGGGTGACATCCCGCTGGGCTCGCTGATCTACGCCTGGTTCGAACTGCCGATCCAGCGCCCGGAGCTTCCGCACCTGGCCGAATGGTACGCCCGCCTTCGCGAGCGTCCCGCCTACCAGCGCGGCGTGATGTCGCCGCTGACCTAAGCGAGAGCGTTCGGGGTCAGAGCCCTTTTCTGCGAAAAGGGATCCGACCCCAATACCGCGGGGTCGGATCCCACCCGACGGGTGGGCTCTGACCCCTCAATACAGATCCGTCGGATCCACATCCAGCGACCAGCGCACCTTGCGTGCTTCCGGCAGCGCGTACAGCTGTGGCACCAGCTGCCCGAGCACGCCGTGCAGTGGCGGCCGGTGCACGGCAGACAGCAGCAGCTGCGTGCGCTGGTAGCCGGCGCGCCGCGGCATTGGCGCCGGCATCGGCCCATACGCCTCCACCACGTTCTGCTCGCCCAGCAGCTGTCGCGCTGCCAGCAGGAACGCATTGGCATGCTCCACCTGCTGCGCTTCGGCGCGCATCAGCGCCAGATGCGCGAAGGGGGGGAATCCGGCGGCCTGGCGCTGGTTCAATTCGGCCTGTGCGAACGGGTGGTAGCCACCGCTGACCAGCGTTTCCAGCAGTGGATGCCCGGGGTGATGGGTCTGCAGCCAGACCTCGCCGGGATCACGTGCACGACCCGCACGGCCCGCCACCTGGATCAGCTGCTGCGCCAGTTTCTCGCTGGCGCGGAAGTCGGCCGAGAACAGGCCTTCATCAATGCCGACCACCACCACCAGGGTCAGCTTGGGCAGGTCGTGGCCCTTGGCCAGGATCTGCGTGCCGACCAGGATGCCGGGCTGGTCGCCCAGTTTCGCCAGCTGTTGTTCCAGTGCATCGCGGCGTGACGTGGTGCCGCGGTCGATGCGCACAACCGGAAAATCGGCGAAGGCGGCGGTGAGATGCTCTTCCAGGCGCTCGGTGCCGATGCCCTGCGGTTGCAGCGCCAGGCTCCCGCACGCGGGGCATGCCAGCGGTGCCGGTTGCCGCGCGCCACAGTGATGGCACTGCAGGCGACGGCCGCCGCCATGCACGGTCATCGGCGCATCGCAGCGGTTGCACGGTGCGGTCCAGCCGCAGTCGTGGCACAGCTGCACCGGTGCGTAGCCACGGCGGTTCTTGAACACCAGCACCTGCTGGCCGCGCTGCAGGTGCTCACTGATGCCGGCCAGCACATCGGCCGACAGGCCATCGTGCAGCGGCCGCTTGCGCACGTCGAGGATGCGCACGCGCGGTGGCCGCGCATCACCGGCACGCTGCTTCAGGCGCAGGTGGGTGTAGCGCCCGGCATAGGCGTTGTGCAGCGTTTCCAATGAAGGCGTAGCGCTGCCGAGCAGCACCGGGATGCCCAGCGCCTTGGCCCGCACCAGGGCGAAATCGCGTGCGTGGTAGCGGATGCCATCCTGCTGCTTGTAGCTGCCGTCATGTTCCTCGTCGACGATCAGCAGGCCGGCCTGCGGCAGTGGCGTGAACACCGCCGAGCGGGTGCCGACGATGACCCGCGCTTCGCCGCGGGAGGCCGCTGCCCAGACGCGCGCGCGCTCGTTGTCGTTCAATCCCGAGTGCAGGGCATGCACGGCGATGCCGAGGCGGCCGCGGAAGCGTGCCAGGGTCTGCGGGGTGAGGCCGATTTCCGGCACCAGCACCAGCGCCTGCCTGCCTTGCGCTAGGCAGTGGATGATGGCCTGCAGGTAGACCTCGGTCTTGCCGCTGCCGGTTACGCCATCCAGGAGGAACGGTTGGAAGCCCTCGACTGCCTTGATTGCCGCCACGGCCTCGGCCTGGTCCGGGTTGAGGGTGGGGCCGGGCAGTGGCTGCGCGTGCTGCGGCGCCACGCTCAGCGCTACGCGCTCGGCCAGTTCCCGCTTGGCGAGGCTGCGCGCGGCGGTGCGCCAGTCGTCCATGCGTTCTCCCAGCACGTCTTCATCGACGATGGCGTCGGCCAGCAGTTCGGCCAGTTGCCGGGGGCGGCTGCCGGCACGCAGTTTTTCGCGCTGGGCGCGGCCTTCGGCGGTCAGCTGCCAGCCCCAGTGGTGGGTGTCGGGCAGGGCGTCGCCATGGCGCAGCGGGCCCGGCAGGGCGGTGCTCAGCACCTCGCCCAGCGGCGCATGGGTGTAGCGCGCCAGCCACTGCAGGCTCTGCCACAACTCGCCCTGCAGCAGCGGTTGCGGGTCGCACCACGCCAGGGCCTGGCGTAGTCCCTGGCCGTCATCGGTCTGGCCGTGGCCGACCACCACGCCGACCAGCTCGCGGTTGCCGAACGGCACCTTCAGGCGGCAGCCGACCGCGACCGTGGGCCCATCGCCCTCCGGCGACAGGTAGTCGAACAGGCGTGGCAGCGGTACGGGCAGGGCGACCTGCAGGGTCGGAATGGGTGAAAGCATCGGGCCAGTGTAACGGGCCATGCGCGCGCGAATGGCAGGGGGCGGAGGCGGCCGGGGAGCCCCCGTTGAATCATAAATGTCACCTAAATATCGGTGTCCATTGGAGATTCAGTCTTATCCACATGTTCTGTGGATAACGTTGTGCGTTACCGGTCGACGGGAACGCAGGAGGCCGATGGCGACGAGCTCACGCTTGGGTTGGTCAAAAAATCGCCACACTTCAAAGTCATTCAAAATCAACAACTTGAGTGTGAAACATTGCTGAAACAGAGTGAATTCAGCTGGATGCCGCAGTTTTCCCCGAGGCGGGCTTGGTGCTGTGCACAACCTGCAGCACGAAGTGCCTTTGGGCGCAAGTCCTACGGGTGCCGAGGGGCTGCCGCTATCATGCTGGCAGACCTTTGGAGTGACCGATGACGGCTGTGCCCGCCCCTGTTTCCTCGACCGCGGCCGGCGCGCTGTCGGCGTTCCTGCGCGGCGTCGAGCGCCGCGCCCTGGTGGTGGCTGAGCTGCAGTGCGGCGACGCCGCGCGTGCCGAGCAGACCCTGGTGGCGGTGATGCGCGCCTTTGCCGCGGTCGCCAGCGACCTGCCGATGGCGCAGTGGCCGACCCGCTTCTGGACCCTGCTGGGCCAGCGCCAGGCGCTGCGCGAGCCGGTGGGCGGCCAGTGGTTGCCGCCGTTGGCTGCGCTGGGCGAGATGGCGCCGCTGTCACGCTTGGCGCTCCTTCTGCGGGTGGGCGGCAGTCTGGACGAGGGCATCGCCATGCGCGTGCTCGATCAGGACGAAGCGGGCTACCAGCACCTGCTGGCCGATGCCTGCCCCCGCGATGCACATGGCCAGCCCGATGCGTCGGCCTGGCGCCAGCTGGCCGAACAGGTGCAGCTGCGCATCCGCGACCTGCCGGCCAAGCGCCTGCAGCAGCTGCAGCAGCCAGCTGCACCAGCCGCCAGCAATGAAGCTCCCTCGACCAGTTGGCGCGCACCGCAGCGCGATGATCGTGCGGCCGCCCAGGGCAAGCGGCGGCGGCCCAATGCCAGGCCGCGCTGGCGCGGTCCGGTGATCCTGCTGGTGACGGTGGCGGTGCTGTTGGCCGCGGCGCTGGGCTGGCGCTACTGGCAAGTACATTCATCCGGTAGCGATGCTCCTCTGCCGGAAGGCGTCGTGGGTGAAGCTGGCCCGGTCACGGTGGAAGCGCTTCCGCCGAGCAAGGTCAACGCTACGCCGGATGCGACCCCGGCCCAGGCCTCCGACGACGCCACGATGCTGGCTGATCGCGACTATCCGCTGGTGGCTGATGCCGATCTGTATGCCTGGACCGCCGCGGGCGGCCCGTTGCCGGTGGATGAATCGCAATCCAGACCGAGCCGGCCGGAGCCGGCCAGCGCCACGCTGGAAACCGCTGCTGCCGATGAATAAGACCGTATTCGCCAGCCTGCTGCTGGCCCTGCCGCTGTCGCTGTCCGCTGCGCCGCAGACCTTGAACGTCCCATTGCCGCCGCCGGTGCCGGCCACCTCATCTGCCGCGCCAGCGCCGGCAGCTGCACCTGCTGCGCCCGCATCGTTTGCCCAGCTCGATGCTCCGCAGCAGCGTCAGCGCCGAGCCGACTACGCGGCCTGGCGCGCCCTGCCGGAGAGCGAGCGGGAGCGCATCCGGCAGGCTGCGGCGCGGTTCAACGCGCTGCCGGCGGACCAGCAGCAGCGTCTGCGCCAGCAGTTCCAGGCGCAGGACCAAGCCTTCCGTGAAGGCTGGCGGCTGGGCCCGCAGCTGGGACTGGAGTTCCCCAAGCTGCATGGCCTGTTCGGCTTCGTGCCACCGGAACAGCGCGAGGCCGCGCTGGCCGTGCTGCGCCAGCTCAGCCCGGCGCAGCTGGCCCAGCTGACCCTGGTCGCGCAGCGCACGCCACCGCAGGAACGCGACACGGTGCGTGGCGCGTTCCTCGCCGTGCCCGCCGCCGAGCGCGACACCTGGCTCAAGCGCCAGGCCGGCCAGTAAACCCGAAGGCGTAGCGTCGACGGGTAACCTCGACAGGGTAGAGTCGACTGTCAGTCGACTTCCGCGCGCAGCGCGGGGTTTTCGCGGTCCTGTATGAAGAGCAGTCGACTGACAGTCGACTCTACAGGGGGGCGTCTTTTCCGGTAACGCGATCGCAACGCGTGATGCCGGGGCCTGCCGGAACCCGGCATTCACGCCATGTCATGGGAATGCGCGCGCTGCGCGCGTAAGATGACCGGCCGCAACCCGGTGCCTGTGCCCTTCGCGCGCAACCGTAGTTCGCGTCAAGCACCTTATGTCTACTGCAACCTCCACGCCGCGCTTCAGCAAGGAAGTCGGCGCCACCGGTCTGCTCGCCCTGCCGCTTGTGCTCGGGCATGTGTCCACCGGCCTGATCTCCTTCGTCGACAACGTGATTGCCGGCCACCACGCCACCGCGACCCTGGCTGCGGTGACCATCGGCACGGCGCTGCTGTGGCTGCCGATGCTGATCCCGATCGGCACCCTGATCTCGCTTACCGCATCGGTGTCGCAGCTGCATGGCGCCGGCCGCGAGCGCGAGATCGGCCCGCTGTTCCGCCAGGCACTGTGGCTGGCGCTGGGCCTGGGCCTGATCATGTTCACCTTCCTCACCGTGGTGCCACCGCTGCTGCCGGCGTTCGGCATCGCGCCGGACATCGTGCCGGGTGCCACCGCGTTCCTGCATGCGGTGCGCTGGGGTGGTCCGGCGCTGACCCTGTACTTCTGCATGCGCTACCTCAGCGAGGGCATGCACTGGACGCTGCCGACCATGCTGCTCGGCTTCGGCGGCCTGCTGGTGCTGGCGCCGATGGGCTACGTGCTGGCCAACGGCAAGCTCGGCTTCCCGGAAATGGGCGCGGAGGGCCTCGGCATCGCCTCGGCGGTGATGATGTGGCTGCAGGCGATCGCGTTCGCCACCTACCTGTGGTTCACCAAGCGCTTCGCCCACCTGCAGCTGTTCTCGCACTTCGAGGGGCCGCGCTGGAAGGCGATCTGGGAATTGCTGCGCACCGGCCTGCCGATCGGCATCACCGTGCTGATGGAAGGCGGCCTGTTCATCGTCACCGCGCTGCTCATCGGCCGCCTCGGTGCCAATGAAGCGGCCGCGCACCAGATTGCGATCAACGTGGCGCAGCTGTGCTTCATGATCCCGATGGGCGTGGCCGAGGCCACCACCGTGCGCGTCGGCCATGCGGTCGGCCGCGGCGATGGCTTTGGTGTGCGCCGCGCGGCGTGGGCCGGTTACGCGATCATCATGGGCACGCAGACGCTGTCGGCGGCGGTGCTGCTGTTCGGCCACGACGCCATCGTCGGTGTCTACACCAACGACCTGGCGGTGGCCGGCCTGGCCTCGACGCTGCTGCTGTACGCGGCTACCTTCCAGTTCCCGGATGGCATCCAGGTGCTGTCGGCCGGTGCGCTGCGTGGCCTGAAGGACACCCGCGTGCCGATGTTCATCGCCATGTTCGCGTACTGGGGCCTGGGCATGCCGCTCGGCGCCGGGCTCGGCCTGGGCCTGGGCATGGGCCCGCAGGGCATGTGGATCGGCCTGATCGTCGGCCTGACCGCCGCCGCCATCCTGATGGGCTGGCGCCTGCGCCGCAGCAGCCTGCGCATCGGCCAGTCGATGCTGTCCTGATCCTCCCGCCTGCCATGCCGACCCATGGCGGGCGATCCCCTGACTTGTGTCCGATGCCGCATCACGCGGCACCGGCTATGCTGGTACCACGGCAAGAAGCCATCCGGAGCGCTCCATGAATCAACCCGTGCCCCCACTGCCCCCGGCGCGTCGCAATCCCGTCGCCAGTTTCTTCATCGGGCTGTGGGACGTCATGAACTTCACCCGCCGGTTGATTCTCAACCTGGTGTTCTTCGGCCTGCTGTTCCTGCTGCTGGTGATGTTCGTCATCGCCGCCGGCATGGGCGCCGGTGCCAGCAAATCGCTGCAGGACCGCACCACCCTGGTGATCGCGCCGGAAGGCCGCCTGGTCGAGCAGTTCAGCGCTGATCCGGTCAGCCGTGCGCTGGCCAAGGCGGTGGGCGACAACGGCGCCGAAGAGATCCAGCTGCGCGACCTGTTGCGGGTGATCGAGTCGGCCAAGGAAGACAAGAAGATCGAGCGCGTGGTGCTGGAGCTGGACAAGCTGCAGCCGTCGGGCTTCGCCTCGCTGCGTGAAGTGGCCGCGGCGCTGCAGGACCTTCGTGCGTCCGGCAAGCAGCTGGTGGCCTACAGCGAGAGCATGGGCCAGTCGCAGTACCTGCTGGCCGCACAGGCCGACGAGGTCTACCTGGACCCGATGGGGTCGGTGGTGCTCGAGGGCCTGGGCCGCTACCGCCAGTACTTCCGCACCGGCCTGCAGGACAAGCTGGGCGTGGACGTGCACCTGTTCAAGGTGGGCGAGTACAAGTCCGCCGCCGAGCCGTACGTGCTTGATGCGGCGTCGCCGGCTTCGAAGGAAGCCGACCTGTTCTGGATGAACGATGTGTGGCAGCGCTACCTGGCCGACATCGCCAAGGCACGCCGCCTGGATCCGGCACAGCTGGCCGCCGGCATCGACACGCTGCCGGAAGGCATCGCCGCCGCCGGTGGCGACCTGGCCAAGTTCGCCCTGCAGCAGAAGCTGGTGACCGCACTGAAGACCCGCGAGGAATTCGAGGATCTGATGATCGAGCGCGGGGTGGCCGACGACGATGCCGACGGCGGTTTCCGCAACGTCGACTTCGGTCGTTACCTGGCCCTGCTCGACGCGCGCCGCAACCCGGTGGACTCGCGTCCGCAGGTGGCGGTGGTGGTGGCCGAAGGCGAGATCAGCGGCGGTGACCTGCCGGCCGGCCGCATCGGTGGCGAATCGACTTCGGCGCTGCTGCGTGCCGCGCGTGACGACGAGAACGTGAAGGCCGTGGTGCTGCGCGTGGATTCGCCGGGCGGTGAAGTGTTCGCCTCCGAGCAGATCCGCCGCGAAGTGGTGGCGCTGCAGGCCGCCGGCAAGCCGGTGGTGGTGTCGATGGGTGACCTGGCCGCTTCCGGTGGCTACTGGATCAGCATGAACGCCGATCGCATCTACGCCGATCCGTCGACCATCACCGGTTCGATCGGCATCTTCGGCATGGTGCCGAACTTCAGCCGCGCGCTGGACAAGATTGGCGTGCATACCGACGGCGTGGGCACCACCCGCTTCGCCGGTGCCTTCGACGTCACCCGCCCGATGGACCCGGCCGTGGGCCAGGTCATCCAGACGGTGATCAACAAGGGCTATGCCGACTTCACCGGTCGCGTCGCCGATGCCCGCAAGAAGCCGGTCGAGGCGGTCGATGAAGTGGCCCGTGGCCGCGTGTGGAGCGGTGCGCAGGCCAAGGAACGTGGCCTGGTCGACGCCTTCGGTGGCCTGAAGGACGCCGTGGCCGATGCCGCCAGCCGTGCCAAGCTGGGCAAGGCCGATGCCTACCGCGTGCGCTACATCGAGAAGGCGGCGACGCCGTTCGCGCAGTTCGTCAGCGGTTTCGCCGGCAGCCGCGCCGGTGCCTGGATGCTGTCCGACTCGGGCATGGCGAGGATGATGCTGGCGCGCACGATGCCGGAAGTGGACACCCAGTTGCGCTTCGTCGAGAACGCGGCCCGCGAGAAGGGCAATGGCGCGCCGGTGAAGGCGCTGGCGTATTGCTTCTGCGGGTTCTGATCGGAAAGCATCCACGCGTGGCGTGGATCTCTTGGAAACGCCCGGCTTCGGCCGGGCGTTTTCGTTCATGGGGTCGGATCCCTTTGCTCAGAAAAGGGCTCTGACCCCACAAGCGACCCGTCATTGCGTCGCGTCGGCTTCGGCCTTGCGCTCGCGTGCAGCGGCCTCTTCCACGGCCTTCCGTGCGTCCTTCGCACGGTCCAGCGGCTCCTGCATCGCGCGCGACATCGCCTTGGGCACCGGTGGCTTCTCCGGGTTCGGCGTCGGCGGCCGCTGGCAGGCCACCAGCAGCACGCTGGCCAGCAGGGACGAGGACAGGGTCAGGATGCGCATGGCGGCTCTCCGCGGTGGGCGTAGGTGCAGTGTCGCATCCCCGGCAGGGGGCCACCGTGAGCGCGTATCCTTGCCGCATCGAAATGCAGCGGGCGCGGCCCCGGAGGACACATGACCCAGCAACGGTGGCGCCTGGACGGCCAGACGGCCCTGATTACCGGCGCCAGCGCCGGTATCGGCCTGGCCATCGCGCATGAACTGGCCGGCTTCGGCGCTGACCTGATGATCGTCGGGCGCGACATCGACATGCTGGAGACCGCGCGCGACGAGCTGCTGGACGTGTATCCGCAGATGCAGGTGCACGCGCTGGCCGCCGATGTCTCCGACGACGAAGACCGCCGCCAGATCCTGGACTGGGTGGAAGACCACAGCGATGGCCTGCACATCCTGGTCAACAACGCCGGTGGCAACGTCACCAAGGCGGCCACGGAGTATTCCGAGGACGAATGGCGGAAGATCTTCGAGACCAACCTGTTCTCGGCGTTCGAGCTATCGCGCTACGCGCATCCACTGCTGGCTCGCCACGCATCTTCGTCGATCGTCAACGTCGGCAGCGTGTCCGGCCTGACCCACGTGCGCAGCGGCGTGGTCTACGGCATGACCAAGGCCGCGATGCACCAGATGACCCGCAACCTGGCCGTCGAGTGGGCCGAGGATGGCATCCGGGTCAATGCCGTGGCGCCGTGGTACATCCGCACGCGGCGGACCTCCGGTCCGTTGTCGGACCCGGATTACTACGAGGAAGTGATCAACCGCACGCCGATGCGCCGCATTGGCGAGCCGGAGGAAGTGGCCGCGGCCGTGGGCTTCCTGTGCCTGCCGGCCGCCAGCTATGTCACTGGTGAGTGCATCGCGGTGGATGGCGGTTTCCTGCGTTACGGGTTCTGATCGCTCTGCTGTAGAGCCGAGCCCATGCTCGGCTGCATTCCGCCAACGGCAGCCGAGCATGGCTCGGCTCTACAACAGATCCACCCCTTGGGCTGGTGCGGCCATGCCGCCGCTGTCACCCCGGTACCGGGCAGATACTGGCCTCCAGCACGCCCTGCAGCCGCTCGCGTTCTCCGCGCGCGGTTTCGCGGTTCTCCGGCGCGGCGAAGCGCTCACGGCCGCGTGCATCGCGGAAGCGCTGCTGCCAGCTGCCGCATCGCTGTGCTTCGGGCAGTTCCTCGCAACGGTCGCGCACGACTTCGCAGCCGGCCGCGTTCATCGGCGTGACCCCGCCCAGGCCCTGCACCGTCATCGGTTCGCAGCGGCCGGGTGATGCCTCGTACTCGTGCAGATAGCTACCACCCTGTCCGTCGGTGCACTGGAAGATCGGGGGAAGTGGTGGCTTCGGTGGTCCGTTGCCTGCTTCGGCACGAGCGTCGGCATCACGGCGCAGGGTCGCACTGTCGAGAATCTGGTTGCCACCTTCGCGTTCAACCATTCCCGCTTCCATGATGGTGCGCCCTTCGTCCGCGCGCCTTGGTGCCGCTGCGGCCGCAGGCACTGCTTCGGGCCTGGTCGGAGCCGCGGCGGGCGTCCTGGTGACAACAGGTGCTGGTGCCTGGGGCGCGGCGACCACCGCCGGCTGTGCACTGGCCGGCTCGGGCACGCGCAGCACCTGCTGCTTGGTTCCGGACGGGCAGGGCGTACGTTGCAGGGTCGGTATGTCGCTGTTGCTGGACGTGCAGCGGTACACCACGCCGGCTTCGGCCAGTGCCGTGCCGGGCAACAACGCCAGGGCCAGCCAGATCAGTCTGTTCATGCCTACAGCGTACAGGCTGCGATGCCGGGCTGCGCTCAGCGCTGGCAGTCGCGTGACAGGCGCGCGTCGATGCCACGCTGCTCGTTGCTGATGGCGGTGCGCTCGCTCTGCAGTGCGCTGTTGTAGCGACGATCCAGTTCCCAGCGGCGGTCGCGCAGGCGTGCGCAGACCTCCTGCGGCGGCAGCGCGTGGCAACTGTCGCGCACCAGCACGCTGCCGGCCGGGACCTGCACGCCCACGCCGACTGCCGGCGGCCGGTAACCTGCACCCTCGCCGACGGGCGAACCGATCGGTGTGCCGATGGCCGGGCGCGGACCCGGGTAGGCCGGGCCCCGATGCCCGTGTGGCAGCCAGACGCTGGTCCACAACGGCACCCATCGCGGATTGCCCTCGTTGCTGTCGCTGGTATAGCGCTGGCCGTCGTCGCGCACGCATTCGTACAGCGGCTGCGGCGGTTGGATGTAGACGTGGCGGACCTCGCGGTCACGCATCACCGGAGCTTCGTCCGGCGGTGCGGGCGAAGCATCGCTGCGAACCACCCGCGGCGCTGGATCGCGCGGGCGCTGCAGGTCGCGGACTTCCTGGCGGCCGCTGTTGCAGGGCGTGTCCTGCAGGGCCACCGCACCGTTGCTGGCGACGCAGCGGTAAACGCGCACATCCTCGGCCGCCGGTGCCATCGATGGCAGCAGCAGGCACAGTCCCAGGGCGGTGCGCAGCAGGTTCATGAAGGCAGGGTGCGTGATTGTCCGGGGCAGCGCAATTGGCCGATCAGGAGCGCAGCACGTTGCCGCTGAGCGCGTCGCGGATCGGGGTGGGCTGGGCCAGGCCACCGGTTTCGCCATCGAGGATGCCGTCGAGCAGGCGCAGCAGGCGTGGATCCAGTTCTTCGCGGCGGCGCGCTGGGGGCTCGCCGGCCAGGTTGGCGCTGGTGGAGACCAGCGGGCCTCCCCAGGCACGGCAGAGTTCGGCCACCAGCGGGTGGGCGCTGATGCGTACGGCGATGCCGCTGTGCTCTCCGGTGACCCACGGCTGGGCACGGGGTCCGGCCGGCAGGATCCAGGTGTTGGCGCCGGGCCAGCTGGCCAGTACTGCGCGTTGGCGTGCATCCGGCAGCGCCTGCAGGCGCACCCAGCCTTCCAGCTGAGGCAGTTCGGCGGCAACGAGGATCATGCCCTTCTCGATCGGTCGCTGTTTCAACCGCAGCACCGTGTGCACTGCCGCTTCGTGCGAAGGGTCACAGCCCAGGCCCCAGACCGCTTCGGTCGGGTAGGCGATCACGCCGCCCGCGCGGAGCGTGGCGACAGCAGAGTCCAGCGTGAGTTCTTTCATGGCGGCGACCGGCCCGGCGTGGGCCTTCATTATCCCCCTGCAGCGTGCAGAGGGGGTGGAACCTGCAACCCGGGTGGGTGCGGACCGTTGGCCCGCACTCGCCTCATCCACGCATGGCGTGGATTTACTTCTTGGCGGCCTTCTTGGCCGGTGCCTTCTTCGCGGCAGCCTTCTTCACCACCTTCTTCACCGCCTTCTTGGCCGGTGCCTTCTTGGCGGCAGCCTTCTTCGGCGCGGCTTCCTTCTTCACCGCGGCCTTCTTGGCCGGCGCCTTCTTCGCAGCGGCCTTCTTGGCACCGAAGCCCTTGCGCACCGGCTTGCCGGTTTCTTCCATCAGCTGCTGCACTTCAGCCAAGGTCAGCGAGGCCGGTTCGCGATCCTTGGGGATCTTGCCGTTCATCCTGCCGTCGCTGATGTACGGGCCGAAGCGGCCGTTCAGCACCTGGATGTCGCTGCCCTCGAACTCCTTGATGATCCGGTTGCGCGCGATCTCTTCCTTCTCTTCGATCAGGAACACGGCGCGGGCCAGGTCGATGGTGTACGGGTCGTCTTCCTTCTTCAGCGAGGCATAGGTACTGCCGCGCTTGGCGAACGGTCCGAAGCGGCCAATGCCGACGCTGACCGGCTCGCCCTTGTCCTCGCCCAGCGCGCGCGGCATCAGGAACAGTTCCAGCGCGTCTTCCAGCGAGATGGTGTGCATCGACTGACCGGGGCGCAGCGAAGCGAACTTCGGCTTCTCCTCGGCATCCTCGGCGGTGCTGCCGATGGCGGCATACGGCCCGAAGCGGCCCAGTCGCACGCTGACCGGCTTGCCGGTCTTGGGGTCGGTGCCGAGCTCGCGCGCGCCACTGGCCTCGGCGCGGTCGACCGATTCCTTCTTGTCTTCGACCAGTTCCTTGAACGGTTCCCAGAAGCGCGACATCAGCGGGATCCACTCTTCTTCGCCACGCGAGACGGCATCGAGCTCGTCTTCAAGCTTGGCGGTGAAGTCGTAATCCACGTACTGGGTGAAGTGGCTGGACAGGAACTTGGACACCGCACGGCCGACGTCGGACGGGCGGAAGCTGCGACCTTCCATCTCCACGTACTTGCGGAACAACAGGGTCTGGATGATCGAGGCGTAGGTCGAGGGACGGCCGATGCCGTACTCTTCCAGCGCCTTCACCAGCGCCGCTTCGGTGTAGCGCGGCGGCGGCTGGGTGAAATGCTGTTCGGCCTGGATGCGTTCCAGCGGGACGCGGTCGCCGGGCTTCATGGCCGGCAGCTTGCGGCCTTCGTCCTCGTCCTCGGCGCTCTTGTTGTCCTTGCCTTCCTCGTACACGGCCAGGAAGCCGGGCACGACCACGGTGGTGCCGCTGGCACGGAACACGTGCTCGTTGCCGGCCGACAGGTCGACGCTGACGGTGTTGAGCGTGGCCGGAATCATCTGGCAGGCCACTGCACGCTTCCAGATCAGTTCGTACAGGCGGCGCTCGTCGTCGGTGAGGAAGCGTGCGACCTGGGCCGGGGTGCGCAGGGCCGAGGTCGGGCGTACCGCTTCGTGCGCTTCCTGGGCGTTCTTCGACTTGGTCTGGTAGGTGTTGGGCTGGTCGGGCAGCGAGGCGATGCCGTAATCGCGGGCGATCACGTCGCGGATCTCGGCCAGCGCATCCTGCGACAGGTTCACCGAGTCGGTACGCATGTACGAGATCAGGCCGACGGTGCCTTCTTCGCCGATTGCTACGCCTTCATACAGCTTCTGCGCCACCTGCATGGTCTTGCGGGTGGTGAAGCCGAGCTTGCGCGAGGCTTCCTGCTGCAGGGTGGAGGTGGTGAACGGCGGCGCCGGGCGGCGCTTGCGCTCCTTGCTGGCCACGTCGGTGACGTGCAGCGAGCCCTGCGCGGCCTGCTGGATGCGCATGCGCGCCGCTTCAGCGGTGTCGCCATCGGTGATGGTGAACTGCTCGAACTTCTGCCCGTCCAGCTTGATCAGCTTGGCGTTGAAGTGCTGGCTGGGATGCGCGCACTCGGCGGCGATCGACCAGTATTCGCGGGCGATGAAGGCTTCGATCTCTTCCTCGCGCTCGACGATCATGCGCAGCGCCGGGCTCTGCACGCGGCCTGCGGACAGGCCGCGCTGGACCTTGCGCCACAGCACCGGCGACAGGTTGAAGCCGACCAGGTAGTCCAGCGCGCGGCGCGCCTGCTGGGCATCGACCAGGTCGCTGGCGATCGCGCGCGGCTGGCTGATGGCTTCCTTGATGGCGCGCGGGGTGATCTCGGTGAACACCACGCGCTGCATCGGCTTGTCCTTGACCAGCCCGCGTTCCTTCAGGATCTCGGCGATATGCCAGCTGATCGCCTCACCCTCGCGATCCGGGTCGGTCGCCAGCAGGATGTCGTCGGCGCCCTTGGCGGCCTTGGCGATCGCATCGACGTGCTTCTCGTTCTTGTCGATCACGTCGTAGTGCATGGCGAACCCGTTGTCCGGGTCGACCGCGCCTTCCTTCGGAATCAGGTCACGCACATGCCCATACGAGGCCAGGACGGTGTAGTCCTTGCCGAGGTATTTGTTGATCGTCTTGGCCTTGGCCGGCGATTCGACGATGAGCAGGTGCTTGGGCATGGCAGCAGGGTCTGTGGGGCGAACCGTGGGGAAGGGGCCGCTAGGGTGGAGCAAATGGCCGCATTAGTGAAGCGGCCACGCGCAAATCCATAAACTGAACGCCCGGTAATGTGCCGGGCGTTCAGGTTTCACCTTATTAGAGGAATCACGCCCGGCCAGCCCGTGTCAAGCAGCCAGGCGTGAGGATGGTCGTTCAGGAGGCCATCTTGGCGATGAAGCCGACCGCGAACACCAGCAGCGCCAGGCCCGCCAGCGACAGCAGGCCGGTCAACACCAGCACCAGCACGGTGACGGTGCCCAGCTCGCGGCGCTGCAAGTGGGGCTGGTCGGTGTAGGCCCAGCGGTCGACCACCAGGGTGTCGCAGATCATGTCGTGCAGGCCCTGCTTGCGCTCGGTGAAGGCCGCCATCAGGAAACCGATGCCGAGGGTGAAGCTGCTCAGCAGCATGGCCCAGTAACGACCGAACGCGCGGGCCTTGGTCAGGCGCTCGCCGTTGCCGCGCACGACCTTGATGCCCACCGCCATCTTGCCCAGCGTGGCGCCGCCCTTCGAGGCATGGAACCAGGTGTAGTACGCCATGCCGATGGCGAAGTTGATCAGTGCGCTGGCCAGCTGCGCCACGATCTCGATGGCCGACTCGTCACTGCCCACCGCACCCATGCCGGCGCCGAGGATCACCCCGAGAATGACGCCGATGATGCTGCCGGGGATGACCAGCACGAAGTAGTCGATCACGTAGGCTGCCACGCGCTTCCAGAAGCCCGCATAGACGACTTCGCCGCCGACCACCGGCTGCACATGGCCGCCGGCACCGAGCGCTGCCGGGGCGCTGTAGGGTGAGCTGCTGAGGGCGCCGGTGCCGGGCAGCGGCGCGGTACCGTTGTCGATGGCCGCATAGTCGTTGCGCAGGTCGAAACCGCCACTGCCGGTGGCGGTACTTGCATCGGCCAGGGTCTGCAGCCCGAGCTCGTCGACCACCTGGCGCAGCGCCGCCCACTGGTCCATGCCTTCGCGCCAGACCAGGGTGTCCAGGTTCAACTGGCCGCGCTGGAAGCGCTGGCGGATTTCCTGCACCGGCAGCGGGCCCTGGCGCTGCTGTCCTTCGGCGTAATACCACTCAGTCATTGCGTGTTCCCTGTTGGATCGTCCATGGAGGTGCTGGCATGCGCGCGGCTCAGCCGCGGCACGACTGCGGCAGGTACTTGTCGTCGCTTTCGCCGCTGCATGCCCAGCGGCCACTGTCACGGTCGTATTCCAGCCACAGCAGGTCGCCGTCGATGCCCTTGCCCGGTACCGCCAGCGTTGCTTCGATGCCGCAGTGGCCGTTGTTGAAGCGGCCGATGTTCACGGCCGACAGACCCGCGTGGGCGAAGTCGCCCGGGGCCGGGAAACCGGCGTCGTTGGCACCCGGGCAGCGGCCTTCGTCATCGGCGAAATGCTGCACCTGGTCCTTCAGCGGCTGCAGCGCGGCCACGGCGCCAGCGACTTTGCTGCGCACGGTGTAGTCGTTGTAGGCCGGCAGTGCGATCGCGGCGAGGATGGCCAGGATCGGCACCAGCACCAGCAGCAGGCCACCACAGATGATGGCGGTCAGCGCACAGCCGGACAGCTTCTTTTTCGGTGCCGGCAGGACGGTGGCCGATGCACTGGTGGCGTAGGGCGTGGACGCCGGCAGTACCGGTGGCTGCGGCGGAGGCGGTGCGACGGGTTCCGGTTCCGGCTCGGGTTCGACCGGCGGTGCGGCGGCGTCCAGCGCCGGCACGATCAGGCCGAGTTCGTCCACGACGGTGCGCAACGGCTGCCATTGCGGCAGTCCGTCGCGCCAGACCAGGGTGTCCAGGGTGATCTGGTTGTTGCGGAACAACTCGACCAACTGTTCCGCCGGCAGCGGACCTTGCTGCCGGTTGCCTTCTGCATGGAACCACTCGCTCACGGGGACGCTCCTGAATGCGCTATGCCCCCAAGTGTACGGTCAGTGCAGGGGTTCTGGCTCGTCCATGAACATCTGCGTCTCCATCCAGGCATAGGCCGCTTCGGAGCCAGGCTGGTTGAACAGCACCATCAGCACGACCCATTTCAGGTCGTCCAGGTCCAGTTCGTCCTGGTCCAGGGCCATCGCCCGGTCCAGCACCAGCTCGCGCTGGTCGGCGTCGAGGATGCCGTGCTGTTCCAGGTACAGCAGGAAGCCGCGGCATTCCACGTCCAGCTTGTCCAGCTCGGGGCCGTGGTAGACGCGCACGGGGCCATCGACCCGTGCCTGGGCCACGCTCGGCCGCTGCGCGGCCAGGGCGTCGAGCCAGTCGAACGCCTTGTTGATCTCGGTTGGGCTGAAACCGGCCTGGATCAGGCCGTTCTGGAGCGAATCGCGGTCACGGATCAGGTCCGCGTCTTCGCTGAAATAGTGTTCAAACAGGTACAGCAGTACGTCCAGGATGCTCTCTTTCATTGCCCCTCGGCCTGCGTCGCGCGACGCTGTGGAGGTGAAGAAACTAGGGAGTTCGACAGTAGCGGCCGTGTACGCACACCACGATTCCCGCCAGTTCCATGGCCAGCAGCATGGAGGACACCTGGGGCGCCGTCAATCCACAGCGCGTGATCAGTGAATCCATACTGGTTGGGTTGTGGTCCAGGGCCCGCCACAAGCGCTGGTAGTCAGGGTCGTCGGCCCAGCGCGCCGGCAGGAGCGCCGGCGGTGCCTGTTCAGTGGGGGCATCCAGACGTGATTGCAAGCCCGGCAGCTGCTGGCGAAGGGCAGGGGCCAGCAGTTCCAGCACTTCCTCGGGGCGCTCGACCAGTGCGGCGCCCTCGCGGATCAGCCGGTGGCAGCCCGCTGCGCGTGGGTTGAGTACCGAGCCGGGCAGGGCGCAGACCTCGCGGCCGGCCTCGGCAGCCAGCCGTGCGGTGATCAGGGCGCCGGAGCGTTGCGCGGCCTCGACCACCACCGTCGCCAGCGCCAGCCCGGCCACCAGCCGGTTGCGCGCGGGGAAGTGGCCCGGGCGTGCCGGTGTGCCCGGCAGGTACTCGCTCAGCACCGCGCCCTCGGCGGCGATCCGCCCCTGCAACCGTTGGTGGCTGTCCGGATAGGCCCGATCAGGGCCGGTCCCGATCACCGCTACGGTGCAGCCGCCTGCCTCCAGCGTGGCCAGGTGGGCGGCGGCGTCGATGCCGGTCGCCAGGCCACTGGTTACGGCCAGTCCGGCCTCGACGAAGCAGCTGGCAAAGCGCGCGGCCAGCGCGCGTCCTCCCGGGGTTGGCGAGCGGCTGCCGACCAGCGCCACCGAGGGGCGCCAGGCCACGCTTGGATCGCCCGCCACGAACAGCGCCAGCGGCGGGTTCGGGACGTCCAGCAGGGGCGGCGGAAAGGCCGCGTCGGCAAAGGACAGCAGATGGTGGTCGTCGTCTTCCAGCCAGTGCCGTGCCGCGGTCCAGGCGCGGGCGTCGGGGCGTTCCAGTGCAGCGCACTGCTCTGGCGTGCAATCGTGTGCGCGCCAGTTCGCGGCGCCCTGCGCGATCGCAATCTCTGCGTTGCCCGCGGCCTGCAGCAGGGCCCGCCGTGGCGCCAGCGCGCCGCCTGCCATCACCAGGCGCAGCAGCGCCTCATCCATCTGTCTGGTCATTCCCCCACTATCGGCCGGATACAACGAAGGCGCCCTAGGGCGCCTTCGCATGTGACCGTCAGGGTTTGCCGGAGACCGCCCCTGTAGAGTCGACTGTCAGTCGACCATCGCGTGCAGCGCGGGCGTTTCCGGGGGGGGGTGAAGAGCAGTCGACTAACAGTCGACTCTACACAGTCGACTCTACTTCGCGTCCGGGTGCAGGGCGTTGTACCCCACGCGCACCGGCTTCACGCCCTGCATCACCAGCGCGTAGCTGACGTTGTCGAAGGTGCGGAACACCATGGCATGCGCCGCGTACTCGTCCGGCAGCGAGACCCGGCCGGCGCCGGTGCTGAGCGAATCGTCCGTACGCGACGAGTTCGGATACTTCATGCGGTGCGCCACATGGCGGCCCGGGCGCCACAGCGAGAACACGGTTCCATTGTCCACGCCCTGCGTGCGACCCGCCGAGATCGCGATCACGTCGCGGGGGCCGCCGGCGGTGAACATGTCGGTGACGGCCAGCACGCGTACGTCGACGCCCTCGACACCGGCGGCGGGGACATGGGGCACGAACTGCAGGTCGTACGGCCTGGCCTCGATCGGCACCAGGCGGTCGCCGGCACGCACCTCGCGGCCGCCCTCGTTCTTGTCCAGCACCAGGGTGGACGCCTCGACCTTGCCGCCGGCGACATGGGTGATGGTGCCGGTGGCGACCTGGGCCAGCTCATAGCCGAGCACGCCGCGGCGGTGGTTGGGGGCGCTGTAGGCGCGCCACAGGTTGCCGCTGCCCGGGGTGACGTCGCCGTTGGCGGTCAGGTCCTCGGTCGGCTTGGGCTGGGCGTAGCGCACGGTCGGGCGGACGACCGCCCAGCGCTGGCCCACCTGGGCGTCGGCCAGGCGCACATAGACGGCGTGGCCGCTGGTGGCGCGCAGGCGTTCTTCTTCCAGGCCGGCCACGTAGGGCAGCTGCTCGATGCTGTCGACCACGCTCAGCTGCTTCAGGAACGGCTCGACCTGGGCCAGCGGAATGGCGTCGATCGGGGCCTCCTGGCGCGGGCCGGGCTGGGCCGCCACGGTCACCCGGTCCAGGTAGGCCAGGCTCAGGACGTCACCGGGATAGATCAGGTGCGGGTTGGCGATCTGTGGATTGGCCTGCCAGATCTCCGGCCACAGCCACGGCTTCTGCAGGAAACGTGCGGCGATATCCCACAACGTATCCCCTTTTCGGACCACATAGGTGTCCGGGTGCCCGCCATTCACTTCCACGGCGGTAGCATAGGCAGCCACGGTCAGCATCGCCGCGGCGACGACCGTACGAAAACGAAGCAACATAGGTGTGAAGCCCTGATTCCCCAACAGGTCCGCGCACTATAGTCCAGAAACCGGGGCGCAAGGCAAGCGTTGGAGCTAGAATCTGCGACGTATGCCGGCGTGCCGGCCCCCTATCCGGAAACAGCCATGGCCCTTCTCCCCATTCTCGAGTTCCCCGATCCGCGCCTGCGTACCAAGGCCGCGTTGATCGAAGCTGCCGAAGTCACCACGCCGGCCTTCCAGGAACTGATCGACAACATGTTCCTGACCATGTACGACGCCCCGGGCATCGGCCTGGCCGCCACCCAGGTGGACGTGCACAAGCGCTTCATGGTCATCGACGTCAGCGAAGAAAAGAATGAACCGCATGTGTTCATCAACCCGGAAATCGTCGCCAAGGACGGGGGCCGGGTGTACCAGGAGGGCTGCCTGTCGGTCCCGGGCATCTTCGCCGACGTCACCCGTGCCGACACCATCACCGTGAAGTACCTGGACCGCAACGGCCAGGAACAGCAGATGGAAGCCGGCGAAGTGCTGGCCACCTGCATCCAGCACGAGATGGATCACCTGGACGGCAAGCTGTTCATCGATTATCTGTCGCCGCTCAAGCGCGAGATGGTGCGCAAGAAGCTGGCCAAGCAGCGCAAGCACGTGGCGTGATCGCCAATCCGGGCCACCCTTCGGGTGGCCCGTGCCTGCGCGGCTCGCGCGGGCTGTACGGCGCCGGCCGACGGCGCCGTTTTCTTTCCTGCACGAATCCATCCTGCAAGTGGGGTAGCCATGAGGATTGTCTTTGCCGGTACGCCGGAATTCGCGGTGTCGTCGCTGCGCGCGGCCGCGCGCCACCATGAGGTCGTGGCGGTCTACACCCAGCCGGACCGCCCGGCCGGTCGTGGCCGTGGCCTGGCGCCTTCGCCGGTCAAGCTTGAGGCCGTGGCCCGTGGCATTCCGGTCTACCAGCCGGAGTCGCTGAAGGGCGAAGCCGCCCAGCAGCAGCTGCGCGAGCTGCTGCCGGACCTGATGGTGGTGGTGGCCTATGGCCTGATCCTGCCCAAGGCGGTGCTGGCCATCCCGACCCATGGTTGCTGGAACGTGCATGCCTCGCTGCTGCCGCGCTGGCGCGGCGCCGCGCCGATCCAGCGTGCGATCCAGGCCGGTGACGCGAAGACCGGCGTGTGCCTGATGCAGATGGAAGCGGGCCTGGATACCGGCCCGGTGCTGCTGCACCAGGAGCTTCCGATCGCGGCCACCGATACCGGCGGCCAGCTGCACGACAAGCTGGCCGAGCTGGGTGCCCAGGTGCTGTCCGACGGCCTGGGCCTGCTGCGCGCCGGCATCAAGCCGATCGCGCGGCCGCAGCCGGAACAGGGCGTGACCTACGCGCACAAGCTGGACAAGGCCGAAGCCAGGCTGGACTGGGCGCAGGACGCCGGCGCGCTGGCGCGTACCGTGCGCGCGTTCAATCCGTGGCCGATCGCCGAGGCGACGCTGGCCGGTGAACGGGTGCGCATCCATGGCGCGGTGGCGCTGGAGGCGGACCACGGCCAGGCACCGGGCACCGTGCTGGCCGCCGGCCGCGACGGCATCGACATTGCCTGTGGCCAGGGCGCGCTGCGCCTGCGCGTGCTGCAGCGTGAAGGCGGCAAGGCGATCACCGCTGCCGACTACCTCAACGCTCGCCGCGATCTGCGCGTGGGGGCATAAGCGGTGTCCAAGCAGAACGATTTCTCCGTCGCCAAGGCGGCACCGGGCGCGGCCACGCGCATGCTGGCCGCACGCGTGCTGGCACAGGTGTTCACCCGTGGCCGTTCGCTGAAGGCCGAACTGGCCTGGGCACTGCCGAAGCTGGCCGACAGCCGCGACCGTGCGCTGCTGGAAGCCCTGTGTTTCGCTGTGCTGCGCCGTCGCAGCACGTATGACGCGGCCTTGCAGGCCTGGATGCAGAAGCCGCTTTCGGCGCGTGATGCCGACCTGCGTACGTTGCTCATGGTCGGCTTCGCCCAGCTGGACGTACTCGAACTGCCTGCGCACGCGGCGCTTTCGGCCACGGTCGATGCGGCGCGCGCGCTGGGCCGTGAGCGCCAGGCCGGCCTGGTCAACGCGATCCTGCGCCGCGCCCAGCGCGAGGGATTCCCCGAACAGCCTGCGCGCGACGCCTTCCCGGAATGGTTGGCTGATGCGATCGAACGCGATTGGCCGACGCAGGCCGAGGCGATCTTCAGCGCCAGCCTGCAACCCGCGCCGTTGTGGCTGCGTGCCAACCGCCAGCACGGTGGTCGCGACAAGGCCCTGGCGACGCTGGCCGAGGCCGGCATTGCCGCTGAAGCCACTGCACTGTGTGCCGATGCGTTGCGCCTGGCGGCCCCCGTTGCCGTGAACCAGCTGCCGGGCTTCGGCGACGGTGCACTGTCGGTGCAGGACCTGTCGGCGCAATGCGCGGCCGATGCGCTGGCGCCCGCGACCGGTGCCCGCGTGCTGGATGCCTGCGCGGCACCCGGCGGCAAGTCGGCGCATCTGCTGGAGCGTGACCCGAGCCTGCGCCTGCTGGCGCTGGATATCGACGCGCGCCGGCTGGCCCGTGCGCGCGACACCTACACCCGCACCGGTGTGGGCGAACATGCGCAGACCCTGGTCGCCGATGCCAGCGATCCCGGCGCGTGGTGGGACGGCGTGCCGTTCGACGCGATCCTGCTGGATGCGCCGTGTTCGGCCACCGGCGTGATCCGCCGCCAGCCGGATGTGATGTTCCACCGTCGCGCCGAAGACATCGATGCACTGGTGGGCGTGCAGGCGCGCCTGCTGGAGGCCTGCTGGTCGATGCTGCGCCCGGGCGGCGTGCTGCTGTATGCCACCTGCTCGATCCTGCGCGCCGAAAACATCGACCAGGTGCGCGCGTTCCTGAAGTGGCATCCGGACGCCGTGGCACAGCCTCTGGGTGACGCATTCGGCGTGGATTGCGAGGGCGTGGCACGCCAGCGGCTGCCCGGTGACAACGATGCTGACGGTTTCTTCTACGCGCGTCTGATAAAAGCAGGCTGACCCCCGCTGCCGTTTCGAGTCCCATGCTGAAAACCCACGCGTCGCGCCAGACGTGGTTGTTCGTGGTGGTGGCCCTGCTGGTGCTGGGGGCCGGTCTCGGTCTCCGCGATCCGTGGCCCTCTGACGAGCCACGCTTCGCGCTGGTGGCCCGGCAGATGGTCGACAGCGGTTACTGGTTGTTCCCGCATCGCGGAACCGAGCTGTATTCGGACAAGCCGCCGATGCTGATGTGGTGGCAGGCCTCGCTGTACGGCCTGGTTGGCCACTGGCGCGTGGCCTTCCTGCTGCCCTCGCTGCTGGCCGCACTGGGCACGCTGTGGTGCGTGGTCGACCTCGGGCGCCGGCTGTGGACGCGCCAGGTCGGGCTCCACGCCGGATGGGCACTGCTGTTCGCGCTGCAGTTCACCTTCCAGGCGAAGAAGGCGCAGATCGATCCGCTGCTGGTGCTGTTCATCACCCTGGCCAACTATGGCCTGCTGCGCCACCTGCTGCTGGGCCCGGCCTGGCGCTGGTGGTGGCTGGGCTGGTTCTTTGCCGGTATCGGGGTGATCACCAAGGGCGTGGGCATGCTGGCGCTGCTGATGATCGTGCCGGCGGCCATCGCTGCAGCCCTGCACTGGCCCCGTGTTTCCCTGCACGCGCGCGATGGCCGCTTCTGGCTGGCACCGCTGGCCTTCCTGCTGGCGGTATCGCTGTGGCTGGCGCCGATGCTGCTGGCCGCGCTGGGCACCGGGTCGGACGAGTACCGTGCCTACATCAACGACATCCTGGTGCGGCAGACGGCCCGCCGCTACACGCAGTCCTGGGACCATCACCAGCCGTGGTGGTACTTCTTCGGTGTCATGCCAGCGATGTGGATACCGGCGTTCCTGGCGCTGCCATGGGCGATCCCGGCGTGGCGCCGGCGCCTGTGCCGCCGCGATCCACGCTACCTGCTGCCGCTGGCCTGGTGGGTGCTGGTCGTGCTGTTCTTCTCGATTCCCCAGGGCAAGCGTGATGTCTACATCCTGCCGGCGCTGCCGATGTTCTGCCTGGCGCTGGCACCGCTGCTGCCCGGGTTGCTGAAGCGACGGGATGTGCAGGCGGTACTGGGAGGGTTTGCCGCGTTGCTGGCACTGGGATTGAGCCTGGTCGGGGCGCTCGCGTTGCTGGGTGATCCGCGCTTCGAGGTGAACCTTGCCCATGGACGTGGACTGCCGCCCGGCGCCACCGATGCATTGGCGTGGACGATCCTTGCGATGGGGCTCTGGGGTGGCTTGAGCCTGGTGGTGGCTGGCTGGCGTCGAAGCCATCTGGCGCTGGTATCGACCCTGGCCGTGGCCTGGGTGCTCTACGGCCTGCTCGGCTACCCGTTGCTGAATGATTCAAGCTCCGCGCGTGGTCTGATGCGTGACGTTGGCACGCGTCTCGGGCCAGACGCGGAGCTGGGGCTGGTGGCCTGGAAGGAACAGAATCTGCTGATGGCGGACCGCCGCGCGGCAACCTTTGGATTCGAGAACCGCTGGCATGAACAGCTGCAGGCGGCCGTGCGCTGGCAGCGCTTGTCCCCCCTGCATCGCTGGTTGCTGGTGAATGACGATGCGATGCAGGGGTGCATTGATCGTTCGCAGGCGGAGATGGCCGGCATATCCAACCGCCGTCGCTGGTGGCTTGTTCCCGCCACGGCGGTGTCCGGGGCCTGCGTGCCTGACCTGAAGGAGCTGGAGCGCGAGTACCGGCTGCAGGGGCCACCGGATGCGGACTGAACGAATGAGCGACAGACGTGGCCAGCCTGCATCAACCAGCGGCCTGCTCTGTCCTAGAATGAGGACCGCTCCCGGCACCGTGCCGGTCTATCGCTACCGACCTGCCGACCGCACCACGTGACTCCGCTTTCCCTGCCTACCTCCCGCACGACGGGCCTGCTGGCCGGCGCCTACGCCGTGGTGCTGGGCGCGTTGCCGACGTTGCTGATGATCACCATGGAGGGCGGCAGCGCGGGGTTCTACCTGGCGATCCTGCTGTCGGTCGTCCTGCTGCTGGTCCCCTCGGCTGCTCCGCGCCTGCTGCCCGGTTCCGCCCGGCGCTATGCGTGGATGGGCATCGGCATGGGCGTGATGCTGGCCGGCGTGCTGATCAGCCTGGGCGTGCATGGCATCTGGAAGGGATCGGAGGTCGAGAAGGCCGCGCGCCTGTTGTCGATGCTGCTGATCCTGTTCGCCGCGCTGCGGGTGCCGCGCAGGATCCTCGCGCGGGCGATGCTTGGCACCCTGCCCGCAGTATGGGCGGCAGCAGCCATCATTGGCTGGTTGGCGCTGGAGACAGGCGTGCGGCCTGCCACCCAGCAGTTCAATGCGGTGACCTACGGCGACCTGACCCTGTTGTTCGGTGTGCTGAGCCTGTTGTCGCTGGGCCTGCCGGTGACCCGTTTCACTCGCATCGAAGCCACGCTGAAGCTGCTGACCGGCATCCTTGGCCTGGTCGCATTCCTGTGGACACAGACCCGCGGTGGCCTGCTGGCGATTCCCTGCTTCCTGCTGATCGGCCTGCTGGTGATGGGGCGCCGGCTTGGCCGGATGAAGATCCTGCTGGGCCTGGTGCTGGCGGCCGGTGTCGGCATTATCGCCACCCATGATGGTGCGCTGCGCGATCGCATCGATGCTGGCGTGAGCGAGTATGGCGATTGCAGTGCCGACCACCTGGCCGATACCTCGGTCTGCATCCGCCTTCAGTTGTGGACCGCGGCGGGCTACATGATCCGCGAGCAGCCGGTGTTCGGTGTCGGTGGTGGCGATCGCTTCCGCCAGGAACTGGAACGACTTGCAGGACAGGGAAAGGTGTCGGCGATGGTCGCGCGTGATTTCGGCGAGACCCACAACGACCTGCTGTATTTCCTGGCCACCTACGGCGTGCTGGGGGGGCTTGGCCTGGTGCTGGTCTACGTGGCCCCTGCGCTGGTGTTCGTGCCACGCCTGTGGCGTGGCGACGAACGGTCGCGGTTGCATGCCGCGGCAGGGTTGAGCATCTGCGTGGCATTCGCCGTCTTCGGGGTCACCGAAATGATGCTGCGTGACATGCGAACCGCTTCGTTCTATGCCGCCTGGGTTGCCCTGCTGCTGGCCCTGTCCGAGCCGCGCCGGGCAGATCAGGCCGAGGCCAGCACCGCTTCGTAACTGGCCAGGGTCGCCCCGGCGAAAGTCTGCAGGCCGAACTCGCGCTCCGCATGGCGGCGTGCGGCCATGCCCATCGCCGGCAGCGCCTGGCGTTGTTCATACACCGCCCGCACCTGCGCGGCGATGGCGGCCACGTTGCGGGTGGGCACGACCCAGCCGTCGACACCCTGCTCGATGTTTTCCGGCAGTCCCGCGTAGTCGCTGACCAGCATCGGCCTGGCGCTGGCCATCATTTCGCGGCAGGCGAAGGAGATCGTTTCGATGTCGTTGGACAGTACGAAGCCGACGTCGCCGGCGGCGATCAGTGGCCGCGTATCGGCCAGCAGGCCGGTGAAGTGGACCTGCGCGGCGACGTCACCGAGGGCCTGCACCTGCGCGCGTTGCTGCGCGCTGGGCAGGTGCCCGGCGACCGCCATGTGCACGTGCGGGCGGATCGCGTCGGGGAGCAGGGCAATGGCCTGCGCCAGGTCGATCCAGCCCTTGTAGTCATCGGTGCCGGCGTTGCTGACCAGCAGCAGCGCATCCGGGTCCTGCGTCCATTGCCGTCGCATCGCCTGGCCGGCGTCGGCCGGCAGCGGTGCGAAGCGGTCCAGGTCGACGCCGTTGCGGACAACATCGATCGGGCAGCGTCGGTAGGGCCCCTGCTCGAGCAGACGCCCGGTGTGGGCCGAAACCGCAATCACACGGTCGGTGGCCCAGCGTGCCCTGACGGCATTGCCCAGTGTACGGGTGGGCTTGCTGTTGTGCTTGGTCAGGATGATCGGTGGGCGGCGCATGCCGAGCAGTCCCTGCATCACGAAGCGGTGGTCACGAGCACCGTTGACGTGGACCAGGTCGATGCCCTCGTCACGCACCAGCCGGCGCAGCGCGTGTTGCTCGGCCAGTTGCTGTGGCAGGGTCGGCAGGCCGCTGCCAAAGGCCATCGGCAGCGGGGTGGCGATTCCTTCCTCGGCCACCGTACGCAGCAGGCGGCTGTCGGCGGGGGCTGCGACATGGAGCGTGTGCTGGCCATGCAGGGCTCGCGCCAGCGACACGATGTACGTGGTGTGGCCGCCACCGTCGCCGTAGTGGAAGTTGGTGTAGAGGATTTTCATGGGGGATCTTCAGGCAACGCGCGGCAAGTGTGACACAGCCGGCTCAGGGCCGTTCCACGGGAGCCGGAGGATCGGCCACCGCCTGTCCGTTGCCCAGCATCCACAGCATGATGGTTTTCTGCCGTACGTAGTTGGCACGCACATAGGCATAGACCAGGCCGTGCCAGCCGTCGCGGAAGCCGCCGCGGAACAGGAAGCCGCGCCAGAACCGCCAGGCCGGGGCCAGCACCAGTTTGCCCAGCGTGGCCCGCTTGCCACGCGCGAATTCGTGCTCGGCCATCATCCGCGCGTACTTCTCGGTCTTGGCCAGCTGCTGCTGCAATGATCGATAGGGGTAGTGGATGAGATCGCCGCGCAGGGTGCCGACGCTGCCGTCGACGCTGGCCGCCTCGTGGATCTCGCGCTTGCCGCGCCAGCCGCCCTGGCGACGGTCGAACAGGCGCATCACCCGGTCCGGGTAGGCATTGCCGTGGCGCAGGAACCTGCCAAAGTATTCGGACAGGCGAGCGAAGCGGTAGCCGGCGTGGTCGGCGAAGCCGCCGTCACGGGCCTGTTCGATGGCCGTACGCAGCTCGGGGCTGATGCGCTCGTCGGCATCCAGGCACAGTACCCAGTCGTGGCTGGCCTGTTCGACGCAGAACGCCTTCTGGCTGCGGAAGCCCTCGAACACGCGCTGCAGCACGCGGGCACCGGCCGCCTCGGCGATGGCCACGGTGGCATCGGTGGACTGCGAGTCCACCACCACGATCTCATCGCAGAAGGCCAGCGAGGCCAGGCAGTCGCCGATGCGCCCGGCCTCGTTGAACGCGATAATGCACGCCGAGATGCGAGGCCGTTCGATGGGAGCGGTCGTGGAGGACATGATGGCCGGATACCTGTTGTTTGCGACGGAGCGCTATGCGCTGCCTATTCTCGCCCCGTTGGCGCAGGCCTTGCACGCGTCCGGGCAGGAAGTTGCGGCCTGGTTCGAAGGCGGCGCAGCCGGCAGCAGCTTGCCGGGGGTGCCCAACGTTGGCCTGAAGCAGGCCCTGGCAATGCGCCCGCGGGCGGTGTTCAGCGCGGCCAACTGGGTGCCGACCTTCCTTTCGGGGGCCAAGGTACAGCTGTTCCATGGCTTCAATGTGGAAAAGCGCGACAGTGCGCGCGGCCACTTCCGGGTGCGCGGCATGTTCGACCTGTACTGCACGCAGGGGCCGGCCACCACCACGCCGTTCCGCGAGATCGCGGCCCAGCAGGGCCACTTCGCGGTGGCCGAGACCGGCTGGCCGAAGCTGGACCCGCTGTTCCGCGATGACGGTGGCGAGAGCGCCGCACTGCGCGCGCCGGCCGGCGACCGCCCGGTGATCCTGTTTGGTTCTACCTTCACCGAGCGGCTGAGCGCGGCCCCGCACCTGCATCCGCAGATCGCCGCCGATATCGCGGCCGGTGGGCGTTACTGGCTGCTGACCCTGCATCCCAAATGTCCGCCGGAACTGTTCGAGCGCTACCGCGCGCTGGCCGGTACCAATGCCCGCTTCATCGAGCCGGAGCAGGTGATGGCCGCGCAGCGTGCCGCCGATGTGCTGGTGTCGGACACCTCGTCGATCGTTTCGGAATTCATCGTCCAGCACAAGCCGGTGGTGACCTTCCGCAACCGCGTGCCGAAGCCGCACATGATTGATTTCGACGACCCGGCACAGTTGCCGGCGATGCTGCAGCGCGCGCTGCACCCGGACGCCGCGCTGCAGGCGGAAATCGTGCGCTACGCCGATGCCATCCACCCGTACCGCGATGGCCTTTCCAGCGAGCGCGTGATCGCGGCCACCGAGGATTTCCTGTCCGGTGAAATGGGGGCGCTGCGCCGCAAGCCGTTCGGCAGCTGGATGCGCGACCTGCAGATCCGCAAGGATCTGGGCTACTGGGGCCCCTCGCAGCGGTGATCGGGCGCGACGGCGTCGCCCGGGTAGAGTCGACTGTCAGTCGACTGCTCTTCCCTCGGGTCGCGCCCCCCGCGCTGCGCGCGATAGTCGACTGTCAGTCGACTCTACCGTCGGGCGTCCACGCACGCAGTGATGTCCAGTAGATCCACGCCCTGCGTGGATGCCCGCATCACCAGCGCAGTTTGCGCCGCACCAGCGCGGCCGCCAGTTGATCCATCGCCTGCTGTGCCTCTGCCTGCGGCAGATGATGCAGGGTGAGTGCCACGTCGCCATGTGCACCGGCGGTATCCAGTTGCAGGCTGCTGGTGCCCAGCAGCTTGTCCAGCGGTGAACGCTGCAGGCGCAGGCCCTGCACCTTGTCCAGCTCGGCCCAGCGCCACCAGCGTTTCCACCAGCCGCCGCGCACGGCCACATAGTGCTCGTCCAGATACCAGCCCATGCGCGCCATCTGCCGGTGTGCGACCAATAGTGCGACCGGCAGCCAGGCCAGCACGACCAGGCCCCAGGGGCCCCAACGCCAGTACGCGGCGACGGCCAGCAGTGGCACCAGCAGCAGCGCGCCCAGGCACAGCCGCCACCAGCCGCGCTGCGGAATGGACTGCCATTGCGCTGGCGGCCAGTGCAGCTGGGGTAGCAGGTGCTGCACCAGCTGTGTGCAGTGTTCGCGGGTTGCCAGCGGCGCCAGTTCGCGCAGGGCGCGGTCCTCATCACGCGAAGGGCCACCGGCGGCACTGTCGATGCGCAGCTGGCGCAGCCCGAACCAGCGCTGCAGGGTGCCTTCGCGCAGGGTCCAGGCCTGGATGCGGCGACGTGCCACGCTGCTGCGGGTGCGGCTGAACATCCCGGCCGACACCGTCAGGCGGCGGTCCTGCTCGACGAGGGTGAAGCCGTGGTAGCGCAACAGGGTCAGCACCACTGACAGCACGCGCAGCGCGAGCCAGCCCAGCAGCAGGGCTGCCGCCACCAGCAGGAAGGCGCCGGTCACGCCGGGATGCAGGTGGCTGGCATAGCCGAAGGCCTCACGGCCGCCGCGCTGGATGGCATCGTCCATCACCGGCCGCGGCACCGTCTGGAACAGCACGCCGAACGCGGCCACCGCCAGTGCCCAGCCGCGGTTGGAGAGCAGTCCCATGCGGACCACGTCCCAGCTGGACAGCCGCAGCAGAACGTGTTCGCTGTCGACGTCGGCAATGGGCGGCGCATCCACGGCGTCGTCGGCCTGCGGCGCCTGCCCGCGCTGGCGGACCAGCCGTTCCAGCGCCAGCGCCTGGTCCAGCTTCAGTACCCGCATTTCCGCTTCAGGGCGCACACCGCCGGCCGATTCCAGGCGCAGCTCGGCCACGCCGAACAGGCGGTGCAGCGGGTTCTGCCGCACTTCCACGTTGTGGATGCGGGCGAACGGGATCTCGCGGCGGTTGCGCGCCAACAGGCCACTGCGCACGGTGATCGCATCGCTGCCGATGCGGTAGCGGTAGCTGAGGTACTGCAGCACCGACACCAGGACCAGCGCGGCAATTGCCGTCAGCGGAATCAGCTGGGCCCACATCGGATCGCGGTCGCCGCGCTGGCCGAACACCAGCAGCGCGACCAGCGGCAGCAAATAGTGGCGCAGCTGCATCAGCAGCACGAACAGCCACGACCACGGGTGCAGCCGGTGGTCCTCGGTGCCAGCGGGCAGCGGTGCAGGCAGGGGGGGCGGCAGGCTCACAGGGCGTCGGCGTCCTGGTCGAGCTGGTGGGACAGGGTGTCGCGCAGGCGTTCGGCGTCGGCTTCGTCCAGGCCGCTCACGGTCACCGCACTCATGCGGGTGCCGGCGGTGTGCACGATCAGCGTGGCCAGGCCGGCACGGCGCTCCAGCGGGCCCCGGCGCAGATCGAGATGCTGCACTCGCGAGAGCGGGATACGTGTTTCCAGCTGCCACATGAGGTCGCGGCGCAGGCCCAGGCCCTGTGCGTCCAGCCGCCAACGGGTGCGGACCAGGCGTCGACGGCCCAGCCATGCGCCAAAGGCGATTCCCATGAGCAGTCCGGCTGCAGCGGTCCACAGGCCACCGGGCAGATCGAAGAACCACGCCGCCGCCGCCAGTGGCAGGCCCGGGATGAACAGGCCGCCAAAGGCACCTTCCAGTGCGGCCAGGCGGGCCGCACGTTGCGGCAGTGACTGCCAATCGGTGTCGGGTGGTGCAGGAATCGAGGCGTCGGTCACGCGGGCTCCGTCAGGCAGCAGGGCGGGCGGTAGCGGCCATGGCCGCACCGCGCAGACGGTAGCAGGTCGGCTGCGTTACTGGGCAGCCTGGATCAGCGCATCGACATCCAGCAGGTGGCCGGCGCGGTCGGCCTTGGTGCGCAGGTAGTGCTCGTTCTCGGCGGTGATCTCGCCGGTGACCGGAATGCAGTCCAGCACCTCGATGCCGGCGTTGCGCAGGCGCTGCGCCTTGGTCGGGTTGTTGCTGAGCAGGGCCACGCGGGTGATGCCCAGGCCGCGCAGCATCGCCACCGCGCTGCCATAGCGGCGTTCGTCGGCACCGAAGCCCAACTGCGCATCGGCGTCGATGGTGTCCAGGCCGTCGTGCTGGTAGCCATAGGCGCGCATCTTGGCGGCGATGCCGGTGCCGCGGCCTTCCTGGTCCAGGTACAGCAGCACGCCACCGCCCAGTTCCTTCAGTTTGCGCAGGCCGCGCCGCAGCTGGTCGCCGCAGTCGCACTTGAGTGAACCGAACAGGTCGCCGGTCAGGCACGAAGAATGCACGCGCACCGGCACCACGGCCGACAGATCCGGCTCGCCGACGATGATCGCGACCTGGTCTCGCTGCGCCACGCCGCCGCGGAAGACTGCGAAGGTGGTCATGCCGACGTCGCGCAGCGGCACTGGCGAACGCGCCACCAGTTCGTAGTCGTGGGCCGCATGTGCTGCGCCTTCGGCCAGGTCGCACAGGGCCACCTCGGCCGCACCGTCGAAAGTATGGTCATCGACGTCCAGACGCACCGCGACCATCGCTGGCAGCAGCAGGCCCAGGCGGGCCAGTTCCACCGCGCCGGCATCGAAGGCGTCGCCGGCACTCCAGCCTTCCGGCATCGGACCGGGTTCGCGCAGGTAGCCCAGCGAGGGCAGGGCATCGAAGGCCACACCGCTCAGCGGCAGGCGCGCGCCCTGCGGTGCCTCCACGCCGAGCACGCGGGCACGGGTGGCGGTCAGGAACAGATAATGGCGCTCGCGGGCGGCAGTGGCGAAGGCGGCGAAGCTGCTGGCCGTGGCGCTGTCCAGCGCGATCACCGCCAGGCGCTGGCCCTGGCTATCGTGGAGCAGCACCGGGCGACCGGCACGCAGTTCGGCAACCGCGCGCTCGCAGCGGATCGCGGCCGGATCGCCGAACAGGGAAGAAGCAGCAGACATGGCAGGACCGGGGGAGGCGGACATCGCAGTCTCTATGGGGGCGACGGCGTCGTATTCAACGTGGTGCGGCCGCGGGTAGCAGGGACCGCGCGGCCCGGGGCGCGAGGCCGTCAGTGGGGATGCTCTTCGGTCGCGTAGGGATCTTCCTCATCGCTGCCCGGTGGCCGCAGCGTATAGCGCTTGTAGGTCCACTGGTACTGCGCCGGGTCGCGGCGGGCGATGCGTTCGATGCCGGCGTTGAGGGCGGTGGCCGCCACCAGCGGGTCCGGATCGGCCACGGCCGGGTCGGTCGGCTCGATGTGCAGGGCGAATTCCATGTCCGGCCCGATGCGTTCGCACCAGCCATAGAGCACGGTGGCGCCGGTGCGTTCGGCCAGCCGGTTGACCAGGGTCATGGTCAGCGCCTGCACGCCGAAGAACGGCACGAACACGCCATCGCCGGCCTTGGGCTGCTGGTCGGGCAGGATGCCCGTGGCACCGCCGTCCTTGAGCACCTTGAACAGTTGGCGCACGGCCGGGCCTTCGGCGCGCACCTGCTGCACGTTCTGCCCGCCGCGCACCAGCTGCAGGAAGGCATCGCTGGCTTCGTCCTCCGGCGGCTTGTAGACGATGGCGATCTGCCCGCGCGAGGCCAGCCACTGGTTCAGCAGCTCCCAGTTGCCGTAGTGCGGGGCGGCCACGATCACGCCCTTGCCGCTGGCCAGCGCCGCGTCGTACAGGGCCTCGCCATGGCGCTGCTTCAGGTGCAGGCGCAGGTTGTCGGCCGGCGTCTGGCTCCACAGCCGCAGCGTTTCGATGGCCTGCAGGGCGGTGGAGCGCAGCAGTTCCCGGTGCAGGCGATCGCGGGCAGCGCCGTCCAGCTCGGGGTAGGCCAGCTCCAGGTTGCGCCGGGTGACACGGCTCTCGCGGGCATTGAGGGCGATCCACGCCCACGCCAGGGCGCGCGCGAACGCCCGCAGCAGCGGCCAGGGCAGGCGGGCGAACAGGGTGGTGGCGCGGTAGACCAGCCGGGCTTTGCGTTGCGGATTCATCGGCGCCAGTTTAGCCAAGGGCGCTGCTATCGTGGCCGGCCCTGTTCATTGGAAGCCCACGATGCTCGTCCTGATCCAGCGTGTCAGCCAGGCCGCCGTCCATGTCGACGATGAGGCCGTGGGGCAGATCGGGCCCGGCCTGCTGGCCCTGGTCGGCATGGAGCCGGGCGATACCGAGGCCCAGCTGCGGCGGATGGCCGAGCGCCTGCTGGGCTACCGGGTATTTGCCGACGAGGCCGGGAAGATGAACCGCTCGCTGCGCGATACCGGCGGCGGCCTGCTGCTGGTCAGCCAGTTCACCCTGGCCGCCGACACCCGATCGGGCATGCGGCCGAGCTTCACCACGGCCGCGCCGCCGGACGAGGCTGAACGCGGGTTCAATCGTTTTGTCGAGATCTGTCGTGAAAATCACGCGCCAGGGGTGGAAACGGGCCGATTTGGTGCCCATATGGTCGTCAGCCTGGTCAATGACGGTCCCGTGACCTTCCTTCTCAGGCCCTGAGCCTGCGGGACCACCGCCCGGCAGGCGGGGCCCCGGGCTGGTATAATGCTACGTTCCCTATTTCTCCCTAGCCGGTGGCGCGAGCACTACATGGCCAACGAACGTCCTGCCCAATCCGAAATCAAGCAACTGATCAGCAAGGGCCTGGAACAGGGCTACCTGACCTACGCCGAAGTCAATGACCATCTGCCGGACGACATGGTCGACCCGGAACAGATCGAAGACATCATCGGCATGATCAACGGCATGGGCATCGATGTCCATGAAGTTGCGCCGGATGTGGAAACCCTGCTTCTCAACGATGGCAACACCGGCAACCGCGAAGTCGATGACACCGCGGCCGAAGAAGCTGCCGCCGCGCTGAGCGCGCTCGACACCGAAGGTGGCCGTACCACCGACCCGGTGCGCATGTACATGCGCGAAATGGGCACCGTCGAGCTGCTGACCCGCGAAGGCGAAATCGCCATCGCCAAGCGCATCGAGGAAGGCCTTTCGCAGGTCCAGGCTGCCCTGGGCCAGTTCCCGGTCTCGGTCGAGTCGCTGCTGACCGATTACGAAGCCCACAAGGAAGGCAAGAAGCGCCTGGCCGAAGTGATCGTCGGCTTCAACGACCTGTCCGACGAAGAGCCGGCACCGCCGGCCGCCGCTGCCGATGACAGCAGCGATGCGGACGCCGAGGGCGACGAGGACGAGGACGATGATGTCGAGGGTGGCGAGGAAGAAGCCGCACCGACCGGTCCGGACCCGGAGGAAGTCGCTGCACGCATGCAGGCGTTGAGCGATGCCTTCAACGCCTTCAAGAAGGCCGCGACCAAGGGCGACAAGAAGAACCTGCCGCGCCTGCGCGAAGAGATGTCGGCGGTGTTCGTCACCCTGAAGCTGCCGCTGCCGCTGACCGATGTGCTGACCAAGCAGCTGCGCGACACCATGGCGTCGATCAAGGCCCATGAGCGCCGCGTGCTGAACCTGGCGACCGTCACCGCGCGCATGCCGCGCAAGGACTTCATCCGTTCCTGGGAAGGCAACCAGACCAACCTGGAGTGGGTGGAAGACGCACTGAAGCGCAAGCAGAAGTGGTCGTCGGCCCTGCGCGAAGTGAAGGACCAGATCATCGCCGAACAGCAGGCGACGATCGACATCGAGACGCTGACCCAGCTGGACCTGGAAGAGCTGAAGGAAATCAGCCGTGCCATGGCCTACGGTGAAGCCAAGGCGCGCAAGGCCAAGAAGGAAATGGTCGAGGCCAACCTGCGCCTGGTGATCTCGATCGCCAAGAAGTACACCAACCGCGGCCTGCAGTTCCTCGACCTGATCCAGGAAGGCAACATCGGCCTGATGAAGGCCGTGGACAAGTTCGAATACCGCCGTGGTTACAAGTTCTCGACCTACGCCACCTGGTGGATCCGCCAGGCGATCACCCGCTCGATCGCCGACCAGGCACGCACCATCCGTATCCCGGTGCACATGATCGAGACGATCAACAAGTTGAACCGCATTTCCCGCCAGATGCTCCAGCAGTACGGCCGCGAGGCTACGCCGGAGGAGCTGGCCAAGGAAATGGACATGCCGGAAGACAAGATCCGCAAGGTGATGAAGATCGCCAAGGAGCCGATCTCGATGGAAACCCCGATCGGCGACGACGAGGATTCCCATCTGGGCGACTTCATCGAGGACACCAACGTGGAGTCCCCGATCGAGAACACCACCAACATCAATCTGTCTGAAACCGTGCGCGACGTGCTGGCCGGCCTCACCCCGAGGGAAGCCAAGGTGCTGCGCATGCGCTTCGGCATCGACATGAACACCGACCACACGCTGGAAGAGGTCGGCAAGCAGTTCGACGTGACCCGCGAGCGCATCCGCCAGATCGAAGCGAAGGCCCTGCGCAAGCTGCGTCACCCGAGCCGCTCGGAGCAGCTGCGCAGCTTCCTGGATATCGATTGATATCGGGCGGTTGTTGAAGCGTTGAGAGAAACCCCGCCTGGTGCGGGGTTTTTCTTTTTGGGGTGCCTGCGCTTTCTGTAGAGCCGAGCCATGCTCGGCTGCTGTTCGCGATGACGTATCCGGCGGGTCTTCTTAACGGGCGTCGGCTGCTTGCCGCACCTTGTGACGCAACTGGCCTGAGAATTGTTGAGGCCTTCGCTGCGATTCGCTGCCGTGGGAAGTGGTCATTCAGCCGAAACCCCAAGTGCCTCAATGAAATGAGTAGCCGGATGTGAGTGATAAGCGCACGCAATGTCGCATTCACCAATTGAAGCCTCTAGCCTTCCTTCCACACAGTCCCCGGCAGGTGATCAACACACCGTCGTAGGCGGACTGTCTGCTGCAACAGCAGGCAATCCAAGGTCAAACCGCAACTCTCGCCATTGCGGTGAGCCAAGGGTTTCTGGCCGGGTGGCGCGCAGTCATACAAGACCCTGCAAGGGGGAAAGCTGCGGGCGGCCCTACGACCGTGTTGAAGCGCCCGGTCGCCTCTCTCAACAGGAGGCGGAAGAGGTTCGACGAATCGTAGGAGAGTGAGTATGGAGCTGAAGGAAATTGCTGCCGGGCACGGTAGGCGTGAATCGGACGCGCATGACTGCGCGTTTGCGCCGCTACTGGATTGGGAAGATGTGATGCGCGACGAGCGCGAGGATTCACTGGGATTCGCCCGAAGAGCAACATTGGCGTTGCTGACGCAGTCGGGTGCTGGGTTGCTTGCGAGCTTCGGAGGCGACAAGCAGAAGGGGCTGGAAGAGGCCGGGAGGACGGTGGCGCTGTTCCACGCACACCTGCGGCGGCAGGTGTGGTTTGCGGACGTGGCGGAGAAGCGGTTGGGACGTGCTGCTGAGGCTCTTGCTGCTGCCGGGTAGCCTATCGAGCGCGGCCTCCACTACACTGTGGCGCTGCGCAGGGCCTATAGCTCAACGGTTAGAGCAGGGGACTCATAATCCCTTGGTTTCAGGTTCGAATCCTGATGGGCCCACCAACCGACCTCGCATGACCGGTCGCAGGCCTCATCGCTCACCCCCGCGACCTGCAGCGTCGGTACCATCTGATCCGCACACAGGGATCGACCATGGCCAGCAACGATACCCCGGTGGAAGACTTCACCACCGAAATCGAAGACTGCCGGCACCTGTTTGCCTGGTGCTTGGTCCACTATGGCCAGGTGCCCGAGGCGCAGGCGCTCGAACAGGCACGGAAGCGCTATCCCGACCATAGCCCCGGCCGCGAATACGAACACGCGCTGATCTTCCACGACGAGCCCTGGCACTGGGCGATGCTGCACGTGAAGGGCGAAGGGTATTGGCAGCAGCACCCGGAACTGGCGGAGCCGTCGCTGGGCTACGAAGCCGAATCGGACGCACTGTGCCTGGCCCGCAGTGAGCGGGTCCCACTGCTGGATGAGGACGAGTACCTTGGCGCGCTCGCGCATGCGCGCCACATGCGTGCATGGACGCTGGTCCATCAGGCGGGTCGTTGGCCGGATGAAGCGCGCCAGGAGGCGCTTGGCTACTACGCGTATCATCCGCGCCATCATCGCGGGCGATTTCAGGTTCACGATCCGCGTGACGGCTGGTGCCATGTGATGAGCGCATTGCATGGCAACGACTACTGGGCGCGACCAGAGCTGCGGGAACCGCCACAGGCCTATTGGAGCGAGTCCCGCGCCTTTGTTTTGGCGCAGGGAATCCGCTTGCCGGACCCTCCGGGCTGAGGCCTGCGCAGCCGGCGAAGGTGCAGCACCATCGATCACCGCACTCTATGCCGAATGACACATGCCCTGCTATTTCTGCTGGCGGGAAGATGGCGGCATGCTGAAGTGGAGTGATCTGATGCCTGGTACGCTCAGCCGTCGCACCTTCCTGGCCAATGCCGCGGCTGTTCCTGCGGCCGCGCTCATGCCTACCGGTGTTGCTACCCTGGCGCGGCCAAGCGTCACCACCGCGAGCCTGATCGACGCGGAGCGCGGCGTGATCTGCTCCGCCATGCAAGGCAGCGGCATCGGTGCCGCTGCCGTCTGCCTGGTCGAAGGCGGGCAGGTGCGCTGGACTGAAGGCTTCGGTCACGCATCAGGCCAGGGCAGCGTGCCCGTAGACGCCAGCACGATGTTCAGCATCCAGTCCACCTCGAAGAATTTCGCGGCGGTGGCGGTGCTGTTGGCCGTGCAGGACGGCATCCTTGATCTGGACGCGCCCATTACCCGCTATCTGCCGTCGTTCACGGTGCGCAGCCGCTTCGAGCATGCTCCACAGGAGCGCATCAGCCTGCGCCTGCTGCTTGCCAATCGCGCGGGATTCACGCACGAGGCGCCCCTGGGCAACAACTACGAACCGGCGTCGCCGGGCTTTGATGCGCACGTCCGCAGCATCTCGCAGACATGGCTGCGCTTTCCGGTGGGTACGCGCTATCGCTACTCCAACCTGGGCTTCGACCTTGCCGGTCATGTCCTTGAGCAGGTTGCGGGCATCAGCTATCCGGCCTGGCTGCAGCGCCGGATCTTCGAGCCGCTGGGAATGCACGACAGTACGGCCGATGCCTCGATCTACCTGGCAAGCAAGGGGCGGGCACTGGGAACCCAGGATGGCCATGCGCAGGTACCGCCGGTGACGCCGCTGGTGGTGTCGGGAGGCGTCTGGACCAGTGCCGCCGACATGGCGAAGTATCTTGGCTTCCTGCTCGGTGGCGGCCAAGCCGGTGCGCAGCAGCTGCTTGAGCCCCGTTTCTGGGACGAGATGCATGGTTTCGGCCTGGGCGGTGACTACGGGCTCGGTGTCATGCGCAGCGAACGCCTCTACGGCAGTACACCGGTGCGGCTGCTGCACCACCGCGGCGGGGGCTTCGGATTCGGGTGCGTGTTCACCTACTGCAGGCAGGCAGACGCTGGATTTGCCGCGATGTTCAATCGCGCGACGTCTGCGGGGTACGGCATCGGCGAGCATCTGCTCGATCAGCTGTTGTCGGCGCGTTTCGGGCCCCGTCAGCCGCGTGTGCCCCTGTCAAGCTTGGCGCCGATCAGGTTGAACCAGGACCAGATGCAGCAGATGGCGGGAAACTGGATCGGGCGCAGCGGCAAGGCGAAGATCGTGATTGCCGGAAGCGGTGAACTGCAACTGCATCGTGGGGCGCAAGCTCTGGGCAGCCGTTTTGCGGCCCTCGACGGCGATCAGCTGTTCACCGTGGACACCGATGGAGAGGTTGCGACGTACCGTTACCATGCGGCGACGGAGATGCTGCCGGCGCACCTGGAATGTACGAACGGCGAGGATGGCCTGGACCAGAACGATCCCATCGATGGGTCCACCGGGCCGCACGCGCCCCATTGGCAACCCTGGCTGGGGCGCTATCGCATCGACCAATGGGGGAAACCGTCGATGTCCGTGGTGCTGGAGCAGCGACAGGGCTGGCTGTACATCGATGGCATCCGCCTGGTCACTGAAGTGGAGCCAGGCCTGCTGTTCACCAGCGATGGCGAAGCGGTGGATTTCCGCAGCTCCCCGCCGACATGGCGCAACCTGCGTCTGCAGCGCGTCCAGCCCGTGAGCCAGGGGTGATGGCGGCATGCCGCGTGCTCATCCGCGCCGCCCGCGCCCATCGATGCTGTAGCGCCCGGCCCCGGTGCAGGCCAGCAGCAGGAACCCACCGGCCAACCCCAGATTCTTCAGGAACATGATCTGCTGGGTCTGATCGGCGAAGTTGTGGTGGAAGATGAAAGCGGTGACCACGCTGAAACCTGCCAGCACGACCGACACCAGCCGGGTCTGGAAGCCCAGCAGGATGCACAGGCCGCTGCCGATCTCGAAGGCGATGGTGGGCCACAGCAGGATGCCGGGTACCCCCATGGCTTCCATGTAGCCCTGGGTACCGTTGAGGTCGCCGAGCTTGCCGATGCCGGATACCAGGAACAGCGCCATCAGCAGGATGCGCGCAAGCAGGTAGGCGAGCGAATGCGATGAGTGGCTCACGTCGGTTTCCTCGGAGATGGCTGGCGAAGGCGATCGGAGCCCACCGGCAGTGAAGCCCGTGTCTACGTAGCGGGCAAGGCGCCTTGACAGCTGGCCGCCCGCAGGAGACCTTTCCACCATGACGATCGATATTGAATCGCTCAGCCTTCGGGAGCTGGGCGCCTTGGTGGTTGCCGCTGAACAGCGGAAACAGCTCATTTCCAGCCGCCGCCCGGCCAGCGCGGTGCGGCGGATGTTGAAGTCCGCTGCGGCCGAAGCTGGTTACACCCTCGAAGAACTCTTCGGTGGTGAAGCCTCGGAAACACCTGCGCCCGCGCGCAAGCCCGCCCGCCGCAAATCCGGCAAAGTCGCGCCCAAGTATCGCGACCCGGAATACAAGCGCCTGACCTGGACCGGTCGCGGGCGCATGCCGCGCTGGTTGGCGTCCAAGGTGTCGATGGGCCACAAGGCCACCGATTTCCTGATTCCTGGCTTGGCCAGGCCGACTGCTGGCAAGACCAGCACCCTCGGCAAGCGGACCGTCATCAAGAAGGGATGAGGCTGCGGCGCTGCTACGCTGCCCGGGTCTTTGAACGAAGGAGTGCGGGATGGCAAACGAGGGTGGCATGACGATCACGCCGAAAGTCCTGTACACCGCCGCAGGCGCGGCCGTGCTGGTCAGCCTGTTGGCCTGGGCGGTGGAATGGAGCGGGATGGCCTATGTCTGCCCGTACTGCCGCGTACAACGCACTGTCATCGGTGTGCTGGGCGTGCTGACATTGTTCGCGCGGCCGGGCGGCATCGTCGTGCCCTGGCTTGCATTCGCCAGTGGTGGCTTCGCGTTCGTGGTCGCGGCAATGCAGCACTTCAACGGCTGGAAGCGCATTTCCGCTGGTGATTTCAGCTTCAACGCGCAGTGGTACATCGATCCGTGGCTGCTGTCAGGCTGCGCGATGCTGATCCTGGTGGCGCAGCTGATGCTGGTACAGGCCGCCTGCCGGCGCAGGTTGCCCTGAGTGTTTCCACGCGTGGCGTGGAGCTACCCGTTCTGGAATACCGCCAACTGCGCCGCGAACGCGCGCTGATAGGCGGGACGCTGCGTCGCCCGTGCCACATAGGCAACCAGCAGCGGGTACTCATCGAGCAGACCACTGCTCTTCAGGCGCAACAGCACCGAGACCATCATCAGGTCGCCCACGCCGAACTCGCCGTCAACCCACGCCGCCGCGCCCAACCATGCGGACAGCTGTGAGAGACGCATCCGCACGCGCTCGTCCAGCATCACCAATCGCTGCGCATACCAGGGCTGTTCGCGCTCCAGAACCCAGGCCATCGAGCGCTCGACGATGGGCGGCTCGACTGTGTTCAACGCAGCGAACACCCACATGATCGCGCGCATGCGAGCATCCGGATCGCGCGGCAGCAGGCCAGGGTGTAGCTCGGCCAGGTGCACGGCGATTGCGCCGGACTCGAACAGGACCTGGTCGCCGTCCTGCCAGGTAGGAATCTGCCCGAATGGATTCCGCGCCAGGTGGGCAGGTTGCTTCATTTCGGCGAAGGTGAGCAGCTGCACGTCGTAGGGCACGCCCAGCTCCTCCAGTGCCCAGCGCACGCGCATGTCACGGGGCAGGCCCTGGCCGCGGTCGGGGGAGGTGGCGAAGGCGGTGAGGATGGGGGAGATCGGGGCGCTCCTGCAGGCCGACGGGCCTGCCTCGTCCTGATTCGACGAATGACGGTCCCAGAATCGACATCGTCGATATCGATGTATACGTCGCCTGCACGGACTCTGCACGTACTCGCTGTCGCACATCCATCAGGCTGCCGGGGTCATCCGTGCAGAGAGGTAGGCAGACATGAATACTCCAGGCAAACCCACGCCCAGCTGGCGCCAGCGAAACGTACTGATGGGAGTGCTCGCCGCTGTACTGGTGATCGTGCTGATCATCCTCTTCGTGCCGTGGTGATGCAGGCGAAGGCTGTTCGATGTGAACGGCCAAACGCTGCGGCGTGAGGCAGTCAGTGCGGGTTGGGTGAAGTGACGTGCGCATCAACCGGTACTCACCTGCGAACCACGCCGAGGTGTCCACAGTGTTCCCACAGGCAGCGTCGTGATGCTGCTTTTCTCCCCCGCACATCGATCACACAGGAGCAACGCCATGAGCACCCAGTCCACCATCGAACATCGCCTCAACGACCTGATCGAGATCGCTCGTGACGGCAAGTCGTTCTATGAAGAAGCGGCCACCAAGGTGAAGGATGCCGAGCTGTCGGCCTTGTTCACCCGCATCGCCGGCGTCAAGGGCCGCATCGTCGCGGCACTGAGTGGTTCGGTGGCCGCCAGCGGTGGCAAGCCGGCCGAACATGGCACCATGGTCGGTTCGATGCAGCAGTTCTACGGCAAGGTGCGCGCCGCGTTTGGTGATACCAACTATGGCTACGTGGCCGAACTGGAAGAGTCCGAAGACCGCCTGCTGGGCGCGTTCAAGGATGTGCTGCAGGACAACGATCTGCCGCCGGCGGTACGTCAGGAAGTGACCCAGCTGATGCCGGATGTGCAGGAGTGCCACAACGTCATGCGGGCACGCAAGCATGCGATGAAGGCCGCTTGATCGATCAGGGCGGAACCTGAAAAAAAAGGGGCGGCCGCAAGGCCGCCCCAAACCGTCAAGAGAACACGCGTCTAGAAGCGAACCGACCAGCGCATGTTGGCGCTGTGGTCGCGGCTTTCACTGCCGTACTGGCCGCTGTAACCCAGCTCCAGCTGCTGGCGCGGGGTCAGCCACGCCGACAACCCCAGCTCGGCCACCACGGCGCTGTCGGCAATCGGCGCGCCTTCGACCGCGAACGCGGTGCTGTTGTTGGCGAAGGCAAGGTTGCCCAGCTGGCTGCGGTCGCCCGAGGCGCGGCGATAGCCCACGCCACCACGCAGGTGCAGCCAGCTGTCCTTCTGGAACGATGCCTTCAGGCCCTTGTCGAAGCGCAGGCCAGCGGTGGCGATCGTGGTGCTGGTGTCGTCCACCTTGCCGTGCAGGGCGGCTGCACCACCGCGCTCGTTGATCTGCTTCAGGTCCACCTCCACGCGGGCGACCTGCAGGTAAGGTTCCAGCCCGGCCTCCGGGTCACCAAAGCGGTAGCCGGCTTCGATGAAGGCCTGGCGGGTATGCGCGTTGTAGCGTGCGCTCAGGCTGTCGCTGAACCCTGCGAAGTCGACATCGCGGGTGCTCTTCACCTTGTGCTTGCTCCAGGCGACGCCGCCACGCAGGCCGAAGCCGCCCCAGTTGTGACTGGCATATGCACCGAAGTGGGTGTTGTCGATCTTCGACTTGGCACGACGGGCCTGCTGCTTGACGTCGGTGCGGCCGGTGCCAGCCAGCACGCCGACCTGCCAGCCGGAGAACTCGCGGTCGATACCGACCAGCAGGCCGTTGCTGTTGGCTTCGGTGCGGGCGGTGTTGCTGTTGCCGTCCAGCTTGCTGTTGCCGCCCAGAGCCTGCACCCAGGCGCCGGTGGCGTCGCCCGCATCGGCGCCCGGCGCGACTGCCCCTGCACCGCGCGACAGCGCAGCATCGCGTACGTAGCGGCTGCCTTCCACCAGTGCGAGCGGCGTAGCTGCGTGCAGTTCGCCGCTGAGGCCGTCGAGCACGCCGCCAACCTGCTGCGGGAACAGCTGGGTCAGCGGCTTGGGCAGGCCCTGGCTGATTGCCAGAAGATCGGCGGCCGTCGCTACCGCGCGCTGGTTCGGCGTGGTGGCTGCACTGGCCAGCGTGGCGCCACGCGCCACGTCGATGCGGGTGCCATTGGTACCGTAGGCGAGGCTGAACTTCAGGAACGGCGAGAACGCGCTGAAGTCGGTTTTCGCGAACTGGCCGTTGATGCCACCGTCGGCGCGGATGAAGTTGAACTGCTCGCCGAGATAGTAGATGCCCGGTTCCGGCAACGCGACCAGGGTGCCGCCGAGGGTGGCGGTACCGGTCACATGCAACTTGTCGCTGCGCCCGCCAGGCGCGAGTTCGGCGGCGTAGACGCCGGTCGGGCCCTGCACGTAGTTGCCGTTGACGGTCAGCGTGCCGATCGAATTGCCGGGGGCGATGGTGCCGTCCACCCGGGTGCTGCCCAACGTGCCGATACCCTTCAGCAGGCCGTTGCTGCCGACCGTGGTGGTGCCGCCGGTCTGCATGCCGTTGAAGGACACCACGCCGCCGTTGACGGTCAGGTTGCCGTCCTTCAGCACGCCGCCGGCGCTGACTGTGCTGACGCCACCCGTGGTGATGAGTGCGGTGGCGACCAGGCTGCCGTTGAGCAGGAATTGCCCGGCCTGCACCTCGACCGCGGAGGTGAGGGTGTTGGTGCCGTTCAGCTCCAGCGTACCCTCGCGCAGCAACGTGCCGTTGAAGCTGTTGTTGCCGCTCAGGCGCAGCCAACCGATACCGGATTTGGTCAGCCTGCCGGGGCCGCCGATGTCATTGGTCCAGTCGTCCCAGGCATCGCCTTCCCACACCTTCAGGCCACCGGCCTTCTGGTTCATCACCACGCTGGTATCCACGCGCAGCGAGCCATAGCCCTCGATGGCCCTGCGCAGGTCAACCATGCCCCAGCCATAGATCGGGTCGACGCCTGCGGCACCCAGATCGCGCGCGGTGGTCAGCAGGACGTCGCGCACCTGGGCGTTGTCCAGGTAGGGGAAGCGCTCGATCAACAGGCCGAGTGCACCGGTGATATGGGGGGCGGCCATGGAAGTACCGGTCTTCTGGCCGTAGTCGTACGTGGGATTCTGGCTGTCGATGAGAAGACGGACGTAGTCTGCGGTCTTCTCCAGACGTCCCCGGATGTCACCGGAAACGATGGTGCTCAGGATTGCCGTGCCGGGCGCGGAAATGCACCAGTTGGCTGCAGCGCCGCAGATGCTCGAGCCTGCGTTGATCACGTAGTCGGTTTCGCCATTGGCTGCATTGGGCTGGCGAACGTTGGCGACGGCCAGCCAGTAGGGCTCGATCTCCGGCTTCCAGCGCGGCAACGCCGCGGTGATGCCGGCAACGGCGCCGCTGCCATTGCCGGCCGACCAGACCTGGATCAACTGCGAAGCAGGGGCGTTCGCACTGTCCTTGTAGATGCTTCCGTATACGTCGTAGCCGGCGCCGATGCGTGCGTACTGGGCATCCAGCGCGGCAACGGTCATGTTCCGGGTGGAGATGCCCCAGCTGTGATTGATGGCACGCACGCCCTGTGCCTGCAGCTGTGCGTACATGTCCAGCGTGGCTGCGTCGTCGGGGTCCGTCCGTTCCACGGCTTCAGGCAGGTAGCCTCCGCTCGCCTGGCGCCTCCACTCGTAGTAAGTGTCACCAAATACACGGGCGGTCGTCAGATCGGCACCGAAGGCGACGCCGTGCACCCCCGTGCCATTGCGATTGGCGCCAATGGTTCCGAGGACATGCGTGCCGTGATCGGCATAGCGGAAACCCCATTCACGGCCTGCGGCAATGATGTTGGCCTGCAGGGAAGCAGGCACGCCCGCGCCGAGCGTGTAGTAGTTGATACCCGGTTGATCCCCCTGTGTCTGGCTGCACGCGCCGGTACCGCCGACGGTTCCTGGTGACGCACAGTTCGGGCCGATGGTGATGCTGGAAGTGTTGCGGCCGGCGAATTCGGGGTGAGCCAGTGCCGAGCCGGTGTCGAACAGCGCCAGGCGCACGCCCTTGCCGGTCAGGCCGCGGGCATACGCGTAGTCGGCGCCCATCGCACCCAGTCCCCAGTCGGCGTTGAACTCATCGCTGCGCCAGCTGGCGGCATCGCCCGGATTGCCGAGCAGGGCGGTGCTGGTTGCCGCTGGCGTGGTGGCCGTCGGTGCTGCAGGCGCGCTGACGGCGGGCTGTGCCCAGGCCGCCTGCAGCTGGCGCTGCTGCTGCCATGCGTCGAGCGCTTCGCTGGCCATGACGGGCGATGCGGCTGCAAGCAACAGAGCGCTGGACACCGCCAGGGCGAGGCGGCTGTGCAGCGGGGAGCGGGAGTGGGACGAACGGCCGTGCAGCGGGTGATTCATCGGGCAACTTCCTTGATGGACGGACAACAAGGCCGTTAACGCCAATCCGTGGCGATGTCCCCCATGAATGTGAAAGAAAAATTGTGAACGGGTTAAGTGTGCGTGACAGAGGGCTTCACTTCGTCTCCCCCTGTCCTCGCTAACGTGGTCCGGCCTGGGCTCACCAGGCTTATCAAGGAGTGATGGCGATGCGTGTTATCAGGAAGGTGATCGCAGTGGCGGTACTCGCGTTGGCGTGTACCGGTTCGGTGGCAGTGGCTGGGCCGGTCGAGCCCTGCGACCAGCCCTGCTGGCGGGCGTATCAGATGTGCCTGGCCAGTGGTGCCGATGCCGGTGAATGCCAGCAGGCGTACAACACCTGCGTGGTCGATCTGTGCATGGGCGTGTGAGTCGCGCCGTTTGAGCCGTACGTGGAGCCCCGTCATCGACGGGGCTCTTCTGTTTCAGCGATCGCCTCGGTTGGCGATGCGGGCGTCTGGCCTGAGCCCGCTTGCGGGCCATGCACGCAGCGGCGAGGATGGGGAATCGCATCGGAGCCGCTGCGCATGGCCGTCAAACGTATTGTCGCCAACATCGCCACGCCTGACCCGGCGCGTGCCGCAGCGTTCTATGGCGGGCTGCTGGGCATGCCGGTGGTGATGGATCATGGGTGGATCGTCACCCATGGCGGGCAGGGCAGTGCGCTGGCGCAGGTGAGCTTTGCCAGCGAAGGGGGTTCCGGTACTGCGGTGCCCGACCTGTCGATCGAAGTGGACGACCTGCAGCAGGTGCTGGAGCGCATGCACGCGGCCGGCATCCCGCTGGAGTATGGCCCGGCCGACGAGCCCTGGGGCGTGCGTCGCTTCTTCGTCCGCGACCCGTTCGGGCGGCTGTTGAACATTCTCGCCCACACCTGAGCGGGGAGCGCTGCTTCAGCGGCGACTGCCGCCGCGCGTCGGAGCTGCCGGAACGCCGACCATGCGCAGGCAATCTACTTCCACGGCGGCAATGAAGGCATTGGCATCCTGTGCCGGTGTGGCGATCAGGTCGTCGGTGGCGCCATGCACGCCGGCATAGATCAACGAGGCGGTGACCTGTGGAGCAGGCAGTTGCCACAGTCCGGCTGCGTTGCCCGTTTCGAGGATGCCCAGCAGTTGCTGCTGGATCGCATTGCGCTCGGCGTTGCCGCGCTGGTGGTGGTGATGGTTGGCGTACACCACGTCATGCAACGCGTGGGTGCGCACGTAGATCTCGACGTTGGCGCGGATCCAGGCGCGGAGGCGCGCTGCGCCATCACCGGCAGGGTGCTGCTGCACGGCCCGCTCGACCTCGCCAATGAACTGCTGCGTGTAGCGCTGCGCCAGCGCCTGCAGGATCTCGGTGCGGGAGGCGAAATAGGTATAGAAGGTGCCCTTGGCCACGTCGGCCGCGGCGACGATGTCGCTGATGGTGGTGGCGTCCACACCCTTCGACAGGAACAACGCCTGCGCGGCGTCCATCAGTTCCTCCCGGCGGGTTTCGGCGGGCTTGGTGCGAGGCCTGGCGACAGCTGGGGTCTGCATGGTGGGCGATATGAGGGTGTGACGGCCGCCATTCTAGCGGCCTCTTCGTATTGACTGACCGTCGGTCATTGACCGACGGTCAGTCAGTCGCTAGGATGCGCGCACATCCTCCCCCGGGATCCACGCATGAAACGCCTCCAACGGCCCGCCCTGGTGATGGCGGCCTACCTCGGTACGTTCCTCGCTTCGCTGGACATCAGCATCGTCAACGTGGCCCTGCCAACCCTGCAGCAGGCGCTACGGACCGACATGGCAGGCCTGCAGTGGGTGATCAACGCCTATGCGATCGCACTGTCGGCGCTGATGCTGTCAGCCGGTCCGTTGGGGGATCGCTATGGTCATCGGCGGATGTGGCTGCTGAGCGTCGCCACCTTCACCCTGGGCTCGCTGCTGTGCGCCTGCGCCAAGGACCTTTCGACCCTGGTCGCCGGCCGCGCGGTGCAGGGCGTGGCAGGCGCGCTGTTGATTCCCAGTGCGATGCCGATCCTGAGTCACGCATTTCCCGATCCAGGCCAGCGTGCGCGCGTTATCGGTGGCTGGTCCGCCTTCAGCGCGTTGGCACTGGTGCTCGGCCCGTTGCTGGGCGGTGCACTGGTGCAGCGCGCCGGTTGGCCCAGCATTTTTCTGATCAACCTGCCCTTGGGGCTGCTGGCGCTTGTGCTTGGCGCCTGGGGCATTGCCGAGCGACGCCACCCGCAGCACGCCGCGCTGGATCCGGCCGGGCAGCTGCTCAGCATCGTCGCGCTGGGCGCGCTGTGCTATGGCCTGATCGCGATCGGCGAGCATGGCCTGCTGTCCCGGGTGACGCTTCTGGCGCTGGGCGCCGCAACTGCCGGGCTGATCCTGTTCGGCATCGTCGAACGGCGGGTAGCACGCCCACTGCTGCCGCTGGACCTGTTTGCCGACCGCCGCTTCGGCATGCTCAACCTGGCCTCTTTCGTACTGGGCTTCACCGCCTATGCGAGCCTGTTCTTCCTGTCGCTGTTCTTCCAGCAGGCACAGGGCCACAGCGCCGCGGCGGCGGGCGCACAGCTGGCTCCTCAGTTCCTGTTGATGGGTGTCGTCTCGCTGCTGTTCGGTCGTCTGGTCGCCCACCTCGGCCTGCACGCCGCGCTGGTGATGGGCTACGCCCTGGCCGGGGGGGCGCTGTGCGTGATGGCCACGTTCGAACCGGCTACGTCGCGCGCTTATGCCGGTGCCGTGCTGATGCTGCTTGGCATCGGAATGGGGCTGGCAGTGCCAGCGACCGGCATGGCAATCATGAACAACGCACCGGCCGAACGCGCGGGTATTGCCTCAGCCACGATGAACGCGCTGCGCCAGGCAGGCATGAGCCTGGGCATCGCGTTGCTGGGCAGCCTGATGGGCCAGCGTGCCGTACAGCAGTTCACCGCTTCCGCGCAGGCCGCAGGTCAGCAGCGGCTTGTTGCGCAGGCGCGTGAACTGATCCTGCACCCCGGCTCGATGCACACCACGCCGCAGGTGCTGGCCTGGTACCGCAGTGCGATGGCCAGCGGGTTCGGTTGGGCGATGGCGGCTGCGGGTGCGCTGGCCCTGCTTGTGGCGCTTGGGCTGTATCGGCAGCGTGCCCCGGCCTGATCGTGCGGGGTTCACCGCTGCTGGGGGTGTGGATCCTCTGCACCGTGCTCGATCTGCTGCTGTTGCTGGCGTGCATTGGCGTGGCGTGCGTGCCCGCCTTCGCGTCCGATTGCGGCCATGTGCTGCCGGTCGCGGCTGATCGCTTCGCCGCCCTTGCGGCCTGCAGCACGCGCTTCGTCGGGGCTGAACTCGTGCGCGTTGCCGGAGGCGTGCGCCGCGCGCCCGCCCTTGGCGGCGATCGCGCGCTGTTTGTCCTGGTCCATCGAGGCGAAGCCCCGGTTGGAGCGGTGATTCTGGTCGGTCATGGGACTCTCCTGCTGCAGGGTCGGCGCCGTCGTCAACGGCAGCGCCCATGCTTGGCCATCATGTGCTAAGTCCAGGTCGCCATCCTCGCCATGGCCTTCACGCCACGTGCGCACGCGGTTGATGGCGTGGCCTTACCGGCGAACGCAGCGGGAGATGCCGTCGGCGAAGAGGTGAGGCACCGGCGCAGTGTCAGCGCCGGCGGGCGTCGCGCAGGCGTTGCGCGAATGGCCGCTGCTCCAGAACCTGCAGTGCCTCGCGCAGCACCTGCTCCAATGACTGGCCGAGATCCGCATCGAGGCTGCGTGCGGCGCGTGCGGTGGCCTGCCATTGCGCCTGCAGCGCCGGCAGTGCCTGCAGTGCGTGCGGGCTCAGCTGCAGGATGCGCTCACGGCTGTCTTCGCCGATGACGGCGTGCAGCCAGCCATCGCGCACCATCGCAGCTACCGTCTGGCTGAGCGCCGAATGGCTGAGCCCGCAGGCCAGCGCCAGGTCCTTGATGCGGCAGGGGCCCTGCGCCATCAGCGTGCGCAGCACCGGGGTGTACCGCGGCCGGTAGTCCAGTTGCAGGTCGCGATAGGCCTGCTCGACCGCCGGGTCGAGCTGATCGAGCAGGGCGCGCAACAGGGTGCCCAGGCTGGCATGTTGGAGATCCATGGCCGTAATGATATATAAGTGCTTATATATCATCAACGCGGGGGCGGTCATGGCGGTTTCGTGGATGCTGGGCGCGCTGCTGGCGGCGTCCTGCCCGGCCCAGGACACAGTGCTGCAGGCGGCGGCTACGGCAATAGAGGCGCACTACCTGGACGTGGCCGAAGGCGCGCGCATCGCCGATGCACTGCGTGACTGGTCGAGGCAGCAGCGCTATGTGGACAGCTGCACGGACCCCAAGGGCTTCAGTGCGCGCCTGAACCAGGATCTGGACGTGTTCGACGGCCACTTCCATGTCGAGCGGGTGGATGCCAGCGCCGGCCAGGACGACTGGCTGATGGCCTGGCGTGCGGATGCACGCAGCAATGGTGCGGGCGTGCGCGAGGTGCGGGTGCTGGAAGGCAACATCGGTTACCTGCGGCTGAGCACCTTCTATCCGCTCGATCTGGCACGGCCCAGGCTGGTGGCAGCGTTCACCCTGCTGGCCGATACCCAGGGCCTGGTGCTGGATCTGCGCCAGAACGGGGGCGGAGATGATGGCAGCGCGGACCTGCTGGTGCGTACCCTCTTGGAGTCGGGTGTCACCGCGGTGCAGGTGCTGGAGCAACGTGGCCGGCGTACTCCGGTACCACTGCCGCCAGCAAGCCTTCCGCTGTACCTGAAGCCGCTGGTGATACTGGTCGACCGCCGCACGGGCTCGGCGGCCGAGTTCGTGGCGTATTCGCTGCAGGCCCAGGGACGTGCGCGCATCGTCGGCGGTCGCAGTGGTGGCGCCGCACATATGTTCGATGATCCTGTGCTGCTGCCCGATGGCTATCAGATCAGCATTCCGGACCGGCAACCGATCAATCTGCGCACGGGCGGCAACTGGGAACGGACCGGTGTCGTGCCTGACGTTGCAGGCGGTGACGACCCGCTGTTCATCGCGCGTCAACTGCTGGCGCCGCCGAAGTCGTCAAGATGAACGCACAGTTGTACGTTCGCGCTATCGCAGATGCGTTGTCGCATGCCTAGAATCGAGGCATCCCGGTAGTTCCCGGGCGCTTCGAGTGAATGGACTCAATGAAGATTCTGTTGACCGGCAGTTCCGGGCGGATCGGGCGCGCGATCTTCGGTGCGTTGGCGGCTGCCCATGAAGTGGTGGGCCTGGATCGCAGCCCGTTTGCCACCACGCGCATCATTGCCGATGTCACCGATCATCAAGCCGTCGTGCGCGCGGTGCAGGGTGTCGACGCGGTCATCCATACCGCGGCCCTGCATGCCCCGCACGTTGGCCTGGTACCGGATGCGGTGTTCCAGCAGATCAACGTGGACGCCACTGCGCACCTGCTGCAGGCGGCGCGAGAGGCAGGTGCACGGCGGTTCGTGCTGACCAGTACCACTGCGCTGTACGGCCACGCAGTGGTGGCAGGAGGATGCCGCTGGATCGATGAGGATACCGAGCCGTTGCCGCGAACGATCTACCACCGCAGCAAGCTGCAGGCCGAGGCCCTGGCTGAAGCTGCGGCCGCACCGGACTTCGGCGTGCGCGTGCTGCGGATGGGGCGCTGCTTCCCGGAACCGCCGGAACGGATGGCGATGTTCCGGTTGCATCGTGGGATCGACGCCCGTGACGTGGCCAGTGCCCATGCCGCGCTGCTGCTGGACGAGGGGCCAGCCTTCGCCCGCTACATCGCCTGCGCGGCAACCCCGTTCCGGCGCGAGGATTGCCTGGAACTTGCCACCCAGCCGCGCAACGTACTGGCCCGGCGCGTGCCGCAGCTGCTGGCCGAGTTCGAGCGCCGCGGCTGGCCGTTGCCGCTGAGCGTTGACCGCGTCTACGACAGCGCCCGCATCCGCAGGGAGCTGGGGTGGCAGCCGCGTTTCGGGCCGGACGCCGTGCTGCAGCAGTACGCCGCAGGCAGCATCGAGGTGTTGCCACGCGCGGAGTGGATCAAGGATCGGGTGGCCGAATAGGGGACGCCGGGGCGGGTTCCTGTCCCGTCCCTGAGTGCATTCAGGAATGTGTAGGGCGGTCGCCTCAACCTCGTTGGCAGGCGGCCGCTAACCCGGTGCGCTTCCAGCGCCGGGCGGGTCCCGGCGGCCGGTGGCCTGCGCGACGGATCGCGCACCTGCGCGGTGCCCTCGCGGTGCCGGTCGTCCTGAACTGCCTTGCGGACCCCTCCATGCCTTCTTCCCGTTCCGCCGCTGCCCGCCGTCCGGGCAGCATCGCCCACAAGCTGATGCTGGGCACCGCTACCATCGCGCTGCTGTGCTTCGGCCTGACGGCGTTCCTGATCTATCGCCAGGCCAGCGCCAGCCTGATCGATGCCTCGCGCCAGACCATGACCAGCGAGGCCAATGCCGAAGCGCGCCAGGTCGCCGCCGACCTGGGCACGGCGTTCGCCAGCAACGATGCGATGGTTGAAGCCGTGCTGGCCCAGCGTGCGCGGGGTGACGTGCCTGATCGCGCCAGCCTGGCGGCCGTGCTCGGTGAGCAGCTGCGTACCCATCCGGAATGGCTGGGCAAGAGCACCATGTGGGAGGCCGATGCCTTCGATGGCAAGGATGCCGAGTTCGCCAATACCGAGATGCACGATGCCAGCGGCCGCTACATGAGCTACTGGGCCTGGCATGACGGCAAGCCGCAGCAGTCGACCATGACCGACTACACCGAAGCCGCCGACGGTTCGGCCGACTGGTACGTGGTGCCCAGCCGCGACAAGCTGCCCAAGGTCAGCGAGCCCTACGCCTACGACATCGCCGGCCAGCAGGTGCTGATGAGCACGTTGAGCACGCCGATCGTGGAAAACGGCAGGTTCCTCGGTGTGTTCACCGTGGACTTCTCGCTGGCGGCGCTGCAGAAGCATCTGGCGACGCTGACGCCGATGGGCGCCGGCCGCGTCGAACTGCTTTCGCCCAAGGGCGTAGTGCTGGCATCGGCCAATGCGGCCGAGATCGGCAAGCCGCGCAGCGACGCATTGACCCGCAGCATGCTGGCCGACATTGCCGCCGACCGCAGGTTTGAAGCCTTCACCCCGGACGCGGCCGGCAACGTACGCGTGTACGTGCCGCTGCGCGTGGGCGACGCCCCGCAGCGCTTCGCGCTGGGCGTGGTGATGCCGCATGCGGTGATCGTTGCCGAGGCCCGTCAGCTGCTGTGGCTGACGCTGCTGGTTGGCGTGGTGGCCGCGCTGACCCTCAGCGCCGGTGTCTACGTGCTGCTGCGCCGCCTGGCGATACGCCCGCTGGCCGAAGCCGTGCGCGTGGCGGGCGACGTGGCCGCCGGCAAGCTGGACAGCACGCTGCCGGCACGCAGCAACGATGAAGTGGGCCGCTTGCTGGAGGCGATGCAGGGCATGCGTGGCCAGCTGCAGGCGGTGATGGCCGCGCAGGCGGAAATGGCGCGCCGCCACGATGCCGGCGAGCTCAGCTACCGCATGGACGCCTCGGCGTTCCCGGGCGAGTACGGCCGCATGGTGGCCGACAGCAACCAGCTGGTGGCCTCCAGCAATGCGGTCACCCAGCGCCTGGTCGAGGTGATGCAGCGCTACGCCGTAGGTGACCTCAGCGTGGACATGGAAGCACTGCCGGGCGAGAAGGCGGTGTTCACCGCCGCCATGGCCACCACCAAGCACAACTTGGCCGCGATCAACGAGCAGATCCAGCAGCTGGCTGCCGCGGCGGCGGCCGGCGACTTCGCTGTACGCGGCGACGCCCAGCGTTTCGATCACGATTTCCGCCGCATGGTGGAGACCCTCAACACCATGATGGAGGTGAGCGACCACAACCTGGCCGAGCTGTCGACGCTGCTGCGCGCGATTGCCGCAGGCGACCTGAGCGCGCGCATGCAGGGCGACTTCCACGGTGTGTTCGCGGTGATGCGCGATGATGCCAACAGCACCGTGCAGCAGCTGACCCGGATCGTCGGGCAGATCCAGCAGTCGGCGGCCAGCATCCGCCTGGCGGCGGGTGAGATTGCTGCCGGTAACAGCGACCTGTCGCGCCCCACCGAACAGCAGGCGGCCAACCTGGAAGAAACGGCCGCGTCGATGGAGGAGTTGACCTCCACCGTGCGCCAGAACGCCGACCACGCGCTGCAGGCCAACACCCTGGCCGGCTCCGCAGCGGGCGTTGCCAGCGAAGGTGGCCAGGTGGTCAGCCAGGTGGTGCAGACGATGGAGCAGATCGAAGCGTCGTCGCAGCGCATCGCCGAGATCATCTCGGTGATCGACGGTATCGCGTTCCAGACCAACATCCTGGCGTTGAACGCGGCGGTGGAAGCCGCGCGGGCCGGTGAGCAGGGCCGCGGCTTCGCCGTGGTCGCCAGCGAAGTACGCGCGCTGGCGCAGCGCTCGGCGGGCGCTGCGAAGGAGATCAAGGAGCTGATCGACGCCTCGGTGGCGCAGGTCGGCGCCGGTGCGCAGCTGGTGCACGGCGCCGGCCGCACGATGCAGGAGATCGTCGGCCAGGTCGGGCGGGTCAACGAGATCATGGCCGAGATCTCGGCCGCCTCGCGCGAACAGTCGGCCGGCATCGAGCAGGTCAACCAGACCGTGGTGCAGATGGATGAGACCACCCAGCAGAACGCCGCGCTGGTGGAGGAAGCCAGTGCTGCGGCACGCGCGATGGAAGAGCAGGCCGAGCAGCTGGCGGTGGCGGTCTCGCGCTTCCGCCTGCAGGCCGAGCCGGTGGGCGTGGCACGCCGCGCGGCCTGAGGTCCGCTACGCGCACATGAAAACGCCCGGCCAAGGCCGGGCGTTTTCGTTTCAGCCGGTCACAGGGCACCGGATCCAGGTCCGGTGACGGCCTGGGTTCAGAACATCCCTTCGAAGGGGTTCCAGCTGGCGCGACCCTTCACCTGCTCCAGGTAGTAGCTGTAGTTGGTGCTTGAAGCAACCAGGAAGTTCATGGCGATGAACAGTGGACGCGCGACGACATCCGGCAGGAACAGCGAGACGATGGTCAGCACGATGCCGATGCCGATCACCACCAGTGCCTTGCGCCACATGCCCAGGATGAGCAGGTAGATGAAGCCGAAGAAGAAGGCGAAGAAGTTGATGTTGACCTTCAGGCGGTCGCCGAAGGACAGCGCCTTCCAGGCCTGCTTGAAACCCGGTTCCTTGGGTGCGCCGTGCTGCTGGAAGAAGTTGAAACGGAACTGCCACTTCGGGCTGAAGCGGGAGAGGTCGACTGCGTTCATTGACGTGCACGTCCTTGTGGGAAAACGTTTACATGATACGGGGTGGCCGGTTCGGGAAGCTACCCTGCGGCGTCAAAAATGTGACGCTCAGTGCGCAATGGCCTGCGGCCAGGGCGCGCACCGTCACCCACCCGCCTTGTTTTTAGGATAGGGTGCGCAGTTCCGCTGCCGCACCCGCTGAATCCGTGCGGTGGCGGGATGTCCATGGAGGTTGCATGACCACACCTGCTACACCGGAAAACGCACCGGGACCGGTGCTCCTGCCGACACCTGAAGTGGTGCAGGCACAACAGCTGCTCGCACGCCAGCAACTGGCGGTAGCGATGGACCGTGCACGCACGGCGGCTGCGCAGAGCGCGGCGCCCGCCGCCGCACTGGAAAGCGAGTAATCCGCAACACCGCCGATCGCGCTGGCCCGTCGCCAGCGCGATCGCGGCGGACGCTCCTGCTCAGAACCGCGCGGTCATGCTGAGGAAGTAGCTGCGCCCGGCCACGAAGTAGTCGGTGGAGCCTTCCGCATACAGCTTCTTGTCGGCCAGGTTGCTGACACCGCCACGCAGGGTCAGCACCTCGTTGAGGTTCCAGGCCGCGGTCAGGTCATACAGCGTGTAGGCCTTGAGGAAGGTCGTCGCCGTGCCGGCCTGCTTGCCGGTGTACTGCGCCGACAGGCTGCTGGAAAACACCGTGCCGGGCGTCCAGTCCAGCGACGAATAGCCAGAGAATTCCGGGGTGTCGATCAGGTTGCGGCCGGTGGTCAGGTTCTTGGCTTCCTTCATCCAGGTGGCCGAGGTGCGCCAGCGCCAGTGCTCGCCGAGGCGGAAATTGAGGTTGCCCTCCATGCCGCTGGTGCGCGCGCGCTGCACGTTGCTCATGCGCGTCCACCAGATGCCGTTGAACCTGCCCAGCGGGGCGTACTCGATCTTGTTCCTGAAGTCGGTATGGAAGTAGGTCAGGCCGGCATCGACCAGGTCGTTGTCGAAGCTGATGCCGATCTCGCGGTTGGTACTGGTTTCCGGGTCCAGGTCCGGGTTGCCGGCCATGTAGCAGCCGCCGCGCGTGTAGCCCAGCGGGATCAGCGAGGTGCAGCCACGGCCACCGGACTGGGTGGCGGCGGTGGCGGAGTTCTCGGTCAGGCTGGGCGCGCGGAAGCCCTTGGAAATGCCACCACGGATCGTCCATTGTTCGGCCGGGTGCCAGACCAGGTAGGCGCGCGGGCTGACGTGGCCACCAAACTTCTCATGGTGGTCCAGGCGAGCGCCCAGGGTCAGCGCCAGGGTGCGGTGCAGCTTCAGTTCGTCTTCGACGAACAGGGCCCAGGTATCCACTTCCAGATCGGAGCCGCTGACCGCATTGCCGGCATAGTCGATCGGCGCGCGGCCGATGGTGTCGGTGTTGGTCAGCTCCTGGCGCTTCCACTGGCCGCCCACGGCGAACTGGTGTTCAACGCCGAGGGTGAACGGCGTGGTCAGGCTGCCCTCGATGATCGTATCGGTTGCTTCGGAACGGCCGGTAGCACCGATGTCGTTCTTGTACTCGGTCCAGTACGCACTGATCTTCGAATTGCCGAAGCTCCACTTGCCATCGTGGTTGAGCGCCAGCGAACTGCGCTTGAGTTCGCTGGCCCCCCAGGCGCCTTCGTCCTGCTTTTCCAGCGAGGCGTCGATGAAGGCCTGCTGCACGCCATGGCCGGCTTCCAGCGACAGTTCCTGCGCGTCGCTGAGCTTCCACTGCAGCAGTGCGTCGACATTGCGGTCCTTCTCGCCGGCATAGGCGTTGCCGTAGACACCCCCGTTGGACTGGTCCGAGTCGCGGCGCATGCTGTTGGCACCGATGCGCAGGCCGAAGCGTTCGCCGAGCGGACCGGAGAAGGTGGCGCCGATCTGCTGGGTGTCACCGCGCTTGCCGTCGCCGGGGCGGGTATAGCTGTGCGTCGCGCTGCCGTTCCATTCATCGCCGATGCGCCGGGTGATGATGTTGATCACACCGCCCATGGCGTCGGAGCCATACAGCGATGACATCGGCCCGCGCACCACTTCGATGCGCTCGATCTGGTCGGGCGAAATCCAGTTCAGATCCTGGCGGCCCAGGTCCGGCCGGTAGTTGGTCGACGCCGAGCTGCCCATGCGCTTGCCGTCCACCAGCACCAGCGTGTAGTTGGACGGCATGCCGCGCAGCTTGATCTTGGATTGCTCGCCGACAGCGCTGAGGCCGCCGGTCACGCCGGGCACGCGGCTGAGCAGGGTGGCCAGGTCGTGCACCGGCTGGCGCTCGATGTCCTCGCGGCTGATCACGCTGATGCTGGCCGGGGCATCCTTGATCCATTGCTGGTTGCCCGAAGCGGTGACCACCACGGTATCCAGATCCTTGGTGGAGGCATCGGCGCTGGCCTCTGCGGCGGCAAGGCCGGGCAGGCCCAGCAGGCAGGCGGTGGCCAGGGCACTGGCCAGGCGGGTGCGCGGCAGGCGCGCGGAACGGGAACGGAACAGCTGGGACATGACGGCTTCCATCGGAGGAGGGAGACCCGGTGGAAGCAGCAGGCGCACGCACACAGCAGGCAGCTCCCTTCCATGGGTCGTTGGGCGCGCGGTTCGAACCGTCGCCGCTGGGTGGGTCTCGGCCGTACGGAAGACGGTGACCTGCCTGGTTAATGAAATGATAACCGTTCGCGTTTGTTACGATCCAGTACCCGGTGTGACGCAGTGACATCCCGCTGCTCGGCGCGCCATCGCCTGCTGTTTGCTGAATGGGGATAAATCCCGGCGTAGACCTTCGCACCCGGCTTACATCCGGCGCCCTAGACTGGGCCGCATTTTCGATTCCGCCCCGTTGGAGATCGTGTGGGTTCCGGTAGTGACAGACAGCGACTGTGCGGCCAAGGGCCGGCACAGCCAGGACAAGTGCGGGCGCCGGGAAGGCGCGCCGGGAACCTTCGTGCATGCAGCCCGGCCGGGACGGCCGGCCATGCCGACCGTGGGGAGTAAGCGGTGATGGGGGGTCAAACCATCCACGCGGACGCGGATGCGCCCCGGCTCGACGCCGGCTGGGCGCTGCTGCCCGCCGAATCACCGCTGCCGATGCCCGAACAGACCCTGCGCGAAGGCGCGCTGAAGGTCCGTCGGCACCGTACCTCGCCACGCCTGATCGGCCTGCGCCGGTTCTACATCTTCGGCGGCACCCTGGCCATGACCGCCATCGCCACCCGCATGATGTGGCGGGTGCTGTCGGCCAATGGCATCAGCGTGCTGGAAGCCTGCCTGCTGGTGCTGTTCGTCGGCCTGTTCGCCTGGATCGCGCTGTCCTTCGCCAGCGCCGTGGCCGGCTTCCTGACCGCCGTGTTCGACCGTGGCTATCGCCTCGGCATCGACCCGGACAAACCGCTGCCGACCGTGCACAGCCGCACCGCGCTGCTGATGCCGACCTACAACGAGGATCCGCGTCGACTGCTGGCGGGCCTGCAGGCGATCTACGAGTCAGTGGCCGCCACCGGCCAGCTCGAACGCTTCGACTTCTTCGTGCTCAGCGATACCCGGCGCGAGGACATCGCACGCGCCGAGGAGCAGGTATTCGCCGAACTGCGCGACCGCGTGCCGGACGGCCAGACGCGGCTGTTCTACCGCCGCCGTGGCGACAACAGCGGGCGCAAGGCCGGCAACATCGCCGACTGGGTGCGCCGCTTCGGTGGCGCCTACCCGCAGATGCTGATCCTGGACGCCGACAGCCTGATGACCGGCGACAGCATCGTGCGCCTGGTGGCCGGCATGGAACACAACGCCGATGTCGGCCTGATCCAGACCCTGCCGTCGGTGATCGGCGGCCGCACGCTGTTCGCCCGCATGCAGCAGTTCGGCGGGCGCGTGTACGGCCCGGTGATCGCCCGTGGCGTGGCCTGGTGGCATGGCGCCGAGAGCAACTACTGGGGCCACAACGCGATCATCCGCACCCGTGCCTTCGCCGACCACGCCGGCCTGCCGGCGCTGCCGGGGCGCAAGCCGTTCGGCGGCCACGTGCTCAGCCACGATTTCGTCGAAGCGGCGCTGATGCGGCGTGGCGGCTGGGCTGCGCACATGGTGCCGTACCTGGGCGGCAGCTATGAAGAAGGTCCGCCGACGCTGACCGACCTGCTGGTGCGCGACCGCCGCTGGTGCCAGGGCAACCTGCAGCACGGCAAGGTGGTCGGCAGCCGCGGCCTGCACTGGATCAGCCGCACGCACATGCTGATCGGCATTGGCCACTATTTCACCGCGCCGATGTGGGCGATGCTGATGCTGATCGGCATCGCCATTCCGCTGTTCCAGGAAGGCATCGACTTCAACGCCCTGCTGCACCTGTCCCCCAGCGTGTACTGGCGTGCCCAGGACGAGGAGCAGGTGGTACGCCTGTTCGCCGCGACCATGGCGGTGCTGCTGCTGCCCAAGGTGCTGGGCTACCTGGCGATGTTGCTGGACCCGGTCGACCGCCGCGGCTGCGGCGGTGCGATCCGTGCCTTCGTGTCGATGCTGGTGGAGACCGTGCTGGCCGCGCTGATGGCGCCGGTGGTGATGTACGTGCAGTCGCGCGGCGTGGCCGAAGTGCTGTCCGGCCGTGATTCCGGCTGGGATGCACAGCAGCGCGACGATGGCGGCATCTCGTGGATGGCCCTGATCCGCGGCTACGGCGGGCTGGGCGTGTTCGGTGCCTTCATGGGCCTGCTGGCCTGGGTGGTATCGCCCTCGCTGGCGGCGTGGATGGCGCCGGTGGTGATCGGCATGGTGCTGGCGGTACCGGTAGTGGCACTGACGTCCTCGCGCGGACCGGGGGCCTTCCTGCATCGCCTGGGCCTGCTCGACATTCCCGAAGAGAACATTCCGCCGCCGGTGCTGGTACGTGCCGCCCAGCTGCGCCGGGAAGCAGCCGAGCAACCGCCGCTGTACTGATGGCCCTGCGCCAGCGGCATAATGCGGCTCGAACTTGAAGGAGCCGCATCATGCTGCAAACGGTGGAACAGGAGACCGGCGCGTCGCCGCAGTGGTCGGTGATCTGGCTGCACGGGCTTGGCGCCGACGGCCACGACTTCGCGCCGATCGTGCCGGAACTGGTGCGCCCGCACTGGCCGGCGCTGCGCTTTGTGTTCCCGCACGCACCGGTGCGGCCGATCACGATCAACAACGGCGTGCCGATGCGCGGCTGGTACGACATCGTCGGCATGGATTTCCGCTCGCGTGCCGACATGGCCGGCGTACAGGAATCGGTGCAGCAGCTGGATGCGCTGATCGCACGCGAGATCGAGCGCGGCATCGCGCCGGAGAAGATCTTCCTGGCCGGCTTCTCGCAGGGCGGCGCGATCATCCTCACCGCCGCACTGTCGCGCACCGCGCCACTGGCTGGCCTGATCGCACTGTCCACCTATCTGCCGGAAGCCCAGAGCGCCAAGCGCGTTGACGGTGCGGTGCAGGTGCCGGTGTTCATGGCCCATGGCAGCAGCGACCCGGTGATTCCGCAGGCGGTGGCCGTACACAGCGCGCAGGCCCTGCAGGCGTTGGGCCTGGAGGTGGAATGGCACAGCTACCCGATGGCCCATCAGGTCTGCGCCGAAGAGATCCAGGCGCTGGGTAACTGGTTGCAGGAACGGCTGGGCGCCGCCTGAGCCATGCCCCCCGCCAGCACACCGCCGTGGATGCCGGAACTGTGCCGCCTGCCGCGGCTGGCGGCGATGCTCGGCCTGGCCGAGCTGGTGGTGGTGGTGCTGGCGTTGGCGCCCGATGGCAGCCGCCACTGGACCTTCGGCGAGCTGTTGTCGGCCAGCGGCTTCGCGCTGTGGCTGGCGCTGGCGGTGACCGCCAGCCTGTGCCTGCTGCGGCAGGCTTTGTCGAGGCTGCCGCAGATGCTGGGCGCTGTCGCGGCGATCGTGCTGGCGACCCTGATCGCGGTGATCTGTGCTGGCATCGTGCATGCGCTGTACGCGGTACTGGGTGACAACTTCGCCCGCGGCATCAGCTTCTGGCGCTTCACCCTCGGCAGTGCGGCAACCACGGCACTGATCGCCGCGCTGGCCCTGCGCTACTTCTATGTCAGCGATCGCTGGGCCGCGCAGGTGCAGGCCAACGCGCGCGCGCAGGCTGACGCGCTGCAGGCGCGCATCCGCCCGCATTTCCTGTTCAACAGCATGAACCTGATCGCCAGCCTGCTGCATCGCGATCCGGCGGTGGCCGAACGCGCGGTGCTGGACCTGTCCGACCTGTTCCGTGCCGCGCTGGGCGCGGGCGAGGGCGACTCCACCCTGCGCGACGAATGCGAGCTGGCCGAGCGCTATCTGTCGATTGAATCGCTGCGGCTGGGCGAACGCCTGCAGGTGCGCTGGCAACGCGACGAGCCGCTGCCGTGGGACCTGCCACTGCCGAGGCTGGTACTGCAGCCACTGGTGGAAAACGCGGTGCTGCATGGCATTTCACGCTTGCCCGAGGGCGGCACCATCGAGCTGCAGCTGCACCGCGACGGCAATGAACTGCAGATCCAGGTGCGCAATCCCGCGCCGGATCCGCAGGCACCGGGGCTGGCACTGGCGCGTGGTGCCGGGCATGCCCAGCACAGCATCGGTCATCGGCTGGCCTGGCGCTTCGGCAGCGCCGCGCGGATGACGGCTGGCTGGAGCGAGGGCTACTATGCCTGCCAGGTGACAGTGCCGATCCAGTGAGGGGACGATCGTGAGGGTAGTCATCGCCGATGACGAACCGCTGGCGCGCGAGCGCCTGCGCAGCCTGCTGGCGGCGCAGGACGGGGTGGACGTGGTGGCCGAGGCCGGCAACGGCGAGCAGGCCCTGCACGCGTGCGCGGAGCTGCAGCCGGACCTGGTCCTGCTGGACATCGCGATGCCCGGGCTGGACGGCCTGGAGGCGGCGCGCCACCTGGCCAGCTTCGAGCCACGGCCGGCGGTGGTGTTCTGCACCGCTTACGACGCGCACGCCCTGTCGGCCTTTGAAGCGGCGGCGATCGATTACCTGATGAAGCCGGTCCGCGCCGAGCGCCTGGCCGCGGCGATCGCTCGCGCACGCACGTTCCTGGCCGGCCGCGATGGCCAGCCCCAGGACAGCGGCGGGCAGCAGGCCCGCAGCATGCTGTGCGCACGCCTGCGTGGCAGCCTGCGGCTGATCCCGCTGGACGACATCCATTACCTGCAGGCCGAAGAGAAGTACGTGGTGGTGCACCATGCGCGCGGCGAAGACCTGATCGAGGAGTCGCTGAAATCGCTGGAGGAGGAGTTCGCCAGCCGTTTCATCCGCATCCATCGCAACTGCCTGGTGGCGCGTCACGAGCTGGTGGAGCTGCGCCGTGGTACGGGCGGGCAGGTGCAGGCGGTACTGCGGCATGGCAAGCAGCCGCTGGAAGTCAGCCGCCGCTGCGTGGCGACGTTGAAGCAGGAACTGCGGCATCTGTGAGTGTTCCGCGCGGCCTGCGGCCGCGACTGCTTGCGAGCAACATCGAAAGCAACAGCAACAGCAACAGCAACAGCAACAGCGTTTCATGGCTCGGTGTTGCTACGTGCTGGGTCGGGCCGGGGTGGGGTGGCGGGACACGCTGCAAGTACATCCCTGTAAGCTCGATGGCGCCATCCATGGCGCCAACGATCCCGCCACCCCACCCCGGCCCAACCCTCTCGTTGTCTCCTGCGTCGGACGGCAAAGGCGTTGGTGTTGTCGGGTGGGAAAGAGGGGTCAGATCCCTTTTCCTGCGGAAAAGGGATCTGACCCCGGAAGCCGCCAGCTGTTGCCTTTGCTTCTGCTTTTTTCTTTTGATCTTCCGTGGCTGACACGCACGGAAACTGTCAAAGGTCGGGGCGGTGGGGTCAGGCGGGGTGTCCGCGGCATGGATGCCGCGGCCAAGCCCCCACGGTGAAGTGACCCCCGGGAGTTGGACGCCAGATCCAACCCCGAGGGATACATGAACAGATACGACGCGCGTTTCAAACTGCAGGTCGCCAAAGAGGCCTGCAAGACCTCCACATCGGTCAAAGCCGTTGCTCGTCGCCACAGCCTGGAGTTCTCCACGGTCAGACGCTGGGTGGCGACCTATCGGCTGCACGGTTGGCGCGGGTTTCACCGCCAGGCCCGGTCCTATGACCTCGCGTTCAAGCTGGCTGTCCTGGAGAAGATGAGCCAGGACGGCATGTCCGGGCGCGAGGCCACCACCTACTTTCAGATTGGTGATGCCGGCGCAGTGGGGCAGTGGCGGCGCCTGTATGCTCAGGGCGGTGCCCAAGCGTTGGCACCGCCCCTGCCGCCGCCCCGAAAGCCGATGAAAAAGACCCGTTCGTCCAAGCCACCTGAGGATATGAGCCGCGATGAGCTGCTCAAGGAAGTCGCCTATCTGCGCGCGGAGACCGACTACCTAAAAAAACTCGATGCCTTGATCCGGGAAGAGCAGGCGGCGCAAGACGCAAAGCGCAAGCCATCCAAGGATTGAGGCAGGTTCATACGCTGTCGCTTCTGCTCGAAGCGGCAGGGCTGTCGCGCAGTACGTTCTATTACCAGAACCATGTCCTGGCCCATCCGGATCAGGACGAGGCAGACCTGCGTGAGCGTATCCGTGCAATCTACGATCAGAGCCAAGGGCGCTATGGCTATCGCACGGTGACGCTGGAACTGGCCAATCAGGGCCATCGGACCAATCACAAGCGGGTACAGCGCCTGATGGGGGAGATGGGCCTGAAATCGCGCGTGCGCGTCAAGCGCTATCGGGCCTTCAAGGGGGCGGCCAATATTGTGGTTGGCAACGATCTCAATCGTGAGTTCCAGGCCGAGCGACCCAATCAGAAGTGGGTGACCGACGTCACCGAGTTCAAGGTGCAGGGCATGAAGCTGTACCTGTCGCCGATCATGGACCTCTACAACGGTGAAATCGTGGCTTATCAGATCAAGCGCCAGCCCGTGTTCGATCTGGTGGGTCAGATGCTGGAGGAGGCCATCAGCAAGCTTTCCCCGGATGAGCGCCCCATGATCCATTCTGACCAGGGCTGGCAGTACCAGCATGAAAACTACCGGCACATGCTGGAAAAGCACTCGTTGAAGCAAAGCATGTCCCGGCGTGGCAACTGTTTGGACAATGCGGCAATGGAGAGCTTTTTCGGAACGTTGAAGTCGGAGTTCTTCTATCTGAACAGCTTTGACAGCATCGAGAGTCTGGAGGCTGGGCTGGTGGAATACATCCAGTACTACAACGAAGAGCGCATCAAACTGAAACTGAAAGGTCTGAGCCCGGTAAAGTACCGGGAGCAGGCCCAATCGGCCGCCTGACCCCGTCCAAGTCTCGGGGGGCACTTCACGGATGGGTTCACGGCGTCCCCGCATGACCCCGCCGCCCCGGCCAAGCACGGCTTTTGCTTTGATAGCCCCAGCCACGAGGGGCTCCGCCGTTGGCCGTATCCGCGCCGAAGGCGCGATAATGACCGGATGGAAACCGTCCGCATCGCCACCCGCAAGAGCCCGCTCGCCCTCTGGCAGAGCGAACACGTCGCCGACCGCCTGCGCCAGGCCCACCCCGGCCTGCATGTGGAACTGGTGCCGATGAGCACCCGCGGTGACGAAGTGCTCGACCGCTCGCTGGCCGCCATCGGTGGCAAGGGCCTGTTCCTGAAGGAACTGGAGCTGGCCATGCTGCGTGGCGAGGCCGACTGCGCGGTGCATTCGTTGAAGGACGTGCCGATGGAACTGGACGCGCCATTCGCGCTGCCGGCGATGCTGACCCGCCACGATCCGGCCGATGGCTTTGTTTCCAATCTGTATGCCTCGCTGGACGCGTTGCCGATCGGTGCGCGGGTCGGCACGTCGTCACTGCGCCGCCAGGCCCAGCTGCGCGCGCTGCGACCGGACCTGGAACTGCTGGACCTGCGCGGCAACGTCAACACCCGCCTGGCCAAGCTCGACAACGGTGGCTACGACGCCATCGTGTTGGCGGTGGCCGGGCTGGAACGGCTGGGCCTGGGCGAACGCATCGTCGCGCGCCTGCAGCCGCCGCAGTGGCTGCCGGCCCCGGCGCAGGGCGCAGTAGCGGTGGAGTGTGATGGCGGCAACGCGCGCCTGATGGCGCTGTTCGCCGATCTGGATGATGCAGCTACGCGTGCCTGTGTGGAAGCCGAGCGGGCGATGAACCGCGCGCTGCATGGCAGCTGCCACGTGCCGGTGGCGGCCGTCGCGCAGTGGCAGGGGGATGACCTGCACCTGCAGGGCCTGGTCGGCAGCGCCAGTGACGGCCGTGCGGTGCGCGCCGAGGCCGTGGGTCCGGCCAGCGACCCGGAAGGCCTGGGCCAGCGCGTGGCGAAGCTGCTGCTGGACGATGGCGCCGGCGAGCTGTTGAACGTCTGAGGTCGCTGGATCGTGCCCACCAAGGTGGGCGCCTACCGGGAAAGAGAAACGGGCGCCTTGGCGCCCGTTCTGCTTACTTGAACTTGTAGACCACGTTCATCGTGGTCAGCGTATCGGTCTTGCGCTTGTCCTCGGCCACGTCACTGTTGTAACGCGCCTGCCAGCCGGCCTTCAGCGCCAGGTGCTCGTTCATGCTCACCGACACGCCGAAGTCGTTCTGGCCGAAGGTGTTGTACGAACCGGATTCGACCAGCAGGGTGTTCACCAGGTCGGTGTTGTCGGTGAGCGAGTACTTCATGTCGAACAGGCCGCGGCCGATCATGCCGGTGCGGGTGCGGTCGTCCTCGGTGCTGTGGGTGCGGCGCACACCGGGGCCGATCTGCGCGTCGAACGAGAAGCGCTCGGTGTTCCACAGGCGGGTGCCGTAACCCAGGCCGAACGAGCTCTGGCGGTCGTAGGTGGCGAAATCGTCGCGCTCGGTACGTACCGTCGCGGTCAGCTGGCGGTGCTCGCCCAGCTGCAGCGCGCTGCCGGCACTGCCGGTGTAGCGGTTGGCGGTGGTGTTGTTGCGGCGGGTGGTGGTGCCGTCGTCGCGGGTCTCGGTCACCTTGGAGCTGGAACGCAGGCCGGCCAGGTCCATGCTGTGCACCCAGTCGCCGTCGGTGTAGCGCAGGCGCAGGCGGCCGTTGAAGCTCTCGGTGCTGCTGTTGCCGCGTGCCGAGGCGAAGCCGAGCTCGCCGCCACTGCCGCTCCACGGCGAAGACATCGCCGCCAGTTCGGAGGCATCCTGTGCATACGCGAGCGGCGCGCACAGCAGCAGGGGGATCAGCAGGGACACGCGCAGGGACATCGGGGCTTCTCCGAAGCGGTTGACAGCCGGTGATGATACTGGAAGCGTGATGGCGGTCCGAATCGATCCAAGGCGCGCTTCAGCAGACGTTGCCGCGAACGCCCATTCAGGGCAGATCGATACGCAATGCCGGGTCGTTGAAGCGCGAATAGCGCAGGCGCAGCTGGAAACTGCGGCCATTGCTGTTGCCGCTGCGCACGATCTGCCTCGGCAGGCCCTGGGCGTCCACCCAGTACTCCAGGCGTTCGCCGGGCTGCGCGCCGCGCAGGCGGTAGTGACGGGTCTGGATCCCATCCAGCGATTGGCTGCCCAGATCCTCGGCCTGCAGGTCGGCAGGCAGGGCGTCGGCCGGCAATGGATTGCGCCACTGCTCCAGCAGGCCCGGCGGGGTGGGAACCTGGCGGATCGCGCCGTCGGCCTGCAGGAACATGGTGTCGCCAATGATCGTCTGCGGCCCGCCCGGGGTCTGCACCCGGAAGCGGTCGGGGGCGACGAAGTCCATGGCGCTGCGTACCGGCTGCGGTGCGCCCAGCACCTCCAGCTCGGCATGGAAACTATTCAGGGCCGCAAAGCGCTGGCTGGCGCCCAGTACGGCCTGCGCCGGATCTGCTGCGGGCACGGGGGCTCCGGTGCTGGCCGGCGCCGGCGCGCGATCGCAGGCAGCCAGCAGCAGGCAGGCCAGCAGGGACAGGGCGGGCAACCGGCGCATCGGGCGTTCCATGGGGGTGGGGGCGACCACGATAGCCCAAACGTCCCACACAAGACCCGCGACTCGGACATAATCGGGGGTATGGACCGATACGAACGCATCACCGCCCTGCATCGTCTGCTCAAGTCCGCGCGCTATCCGGTGACGGTGGCGACCCTGCAGGACAAGCTCGGTTGTTCCCGTGCCACCGTCTACCGCGACCTGGCCTTCCTGCGCGATGCGCTGATGGCACCGATCGAGGGCGACGGCGAGGCCGGCTTCCGCTACCAGGCCGACGAGAGCGACCGCTTCGAGCTGCCCGGCCTGTGGCTCAGCTCGGAGGAGCTGCATGCCCTGCTGGCCTCGCAGCACCTGCTGGCGCGGACCGGCGGCGGCGTGCTGTCCTCGGTGCTGGCGCCGCTGCAGCAGCGTATCGAGAGCCTGCTGGCAGCCCAGGCCGGTGTCTCCAACTGGCCGGTGGACCGTGTGCGGGTAATCCCGCACCGCGGACGCAAGTTCGATGAAGGCAGCTTCCGCAGCGTGGCCTCGGCGGTGCTGGAGCGCCGCCAGCTGGCGTTCGAGTACCGTGCCCGTTCCACCGACGAGCCGACCAAGCGCACCGTCTCGCCGCAGCGCCTGACCCATTACCGCGACAACTGGTACCTGGATGCCTGGGACCATGACCGCGAAGCCCTGCGCAGCTTCGCCGTGGACCGCATCCACAAGGCGCGGGTGGTCGACAGTACTGCCCGCGACGTGGCCGACAGCGAGCTGGACGAGCAGCTGGGTGCCAGCTACGGCATCTTCTCCGGCGCACCGAAGGGCTGGGCGACCATCCTGTTCAGTGCCAAGGCCGCGCGCTGGGTGGCCGACGAGCACTGGCACTCCAAGCAGCAGGGCCGCTTCCTGGCCGATGGCCGCTATGAACTGAAGGTGCCGTACAGCGTCTCCCGCGAGCTGCTGATGGACGTGCTGCACTACGGCTCGGATGCCGAGATCGTCGAGCCGGTGATGCTGCGCGAGCAGGCCAAGGCGCTGCTCGAGCTGGCCCTGAGCAACTACGAAAAATCCTGACACTCCCCCCGAGAACCCCTCCGCCCATGAAGAAGACCCTGTTGCTGCCCCTGCTTGCCGCTGCGCTGGCCCTGACCGCCTGTGGCAAGTCCGGCGAACCCTCGCAGAAGCTGGTGGTGGCTGCCACGGCCGTGCCGCACGCCGAGATCCTCGAGGTGGTCAAGCCGATCCTCAAGCAGGAAGGCGTGGACCTGGACGTGCGCGTGTTCAACGACTACGTGCAGCCCAACGACCAGCTGGTGCAGAAGCAGGTGGACGCCAACTACTTCCAGACCGAACCGTACCTGGATGCCTACAACCGCGACCGCAAGACCGACCTGGTGAAGGTGATCGGCGTGCACATCGAACCGTTCGGTGCGTACTCACGCAAGATCAAGTCGCTGGCCGAGCTGCGCGAAGGCGCCGACGTAGTGATCCCGAACGACCCGAGCAACAACAGCCGCGCGCTGATCCTGCTGCACAAGGCCGGCGTGATCGCGCTGAAGGATCCGACCAACGCCCTGTCGACCCAGCGCGACATCATCGCCAACCCGAAGAACCTGAAGTTCCGCGAGCTGGACTCGGCGATGCTGCCGCGCGTGCTGGACCAGGTCGACCTGGCCCTGATCAACACCAACTACGCGCTGGACGCCGGCCTCAACCCGACGCAGGACGCGCTGGCGATCGAGAGCAAGGATTCGCCGTACGTGAACTTCCTGGTCGCGCGGCCGGACAACAAGGACGACGCCCGCGTGCAGAAGCTGGCCAAGGCCCTGACCAGCCCGCAGGTGAAGGCCTTCATCGAGACCAAGTACAAGGGCGCGGTGCTGCCGGCGTTCTGATTGCGGCTGGTTTGTTGATTTGAATGGTGGGTGTCGACCTTGGTCGACACTGCCTTCCCTGTAGAGCCGAGCCCACGCTCGGCTCTGCTTTTTTGCGGCGCCCCAACAGCGGCAGCCGAGCATGGTTCGGCTCTACAGCGTCAACCCAGATGTCGCAGCAGGACGGGGGGCGCGGTTTCAATCGACGTGGAAGGCGAGGGTAGCCGCCACGGCCTGCTGCCACCCGGCATACAGCTTCTCGCGCCGGGCCACGTCCATCTGTGGCGCGAAGCGCCGGTCCAGGCCCCATTGCGCGGCGATCTGCTCGCGGCTGGACCAGAACCCCACTGCCAGACCGGCCAGGTAGGCCGCGCCCAGTGCAGTGGTCTCGGTCAACCGTGGCCGCAGCAGCGGCACGCCGAGGATGTCGGCCTGGAAGCCGGCCAGGAAGTCATTACCGATTGCACCGCCGTCGGCGCGCAGTTCGGTCAGCGCGATGCCCGCATCGGACTGCATCGCGTCGAGCACATCGCGGGTCTGGTACGCCATCGCCTCCAGCGCTGCGCGCACGAAGTGCGCCTTGCGGGTGCCGCGGGTCAGGCCGAACATCGCGCCGCGCACATCACTGCGCCAATAGGGGGCGCCCAGGCCGACGAACGCCGGCACCAGGTAGGCGCCACCACTGTCGGGCACCTGCGCGGCCAATGCCTGGCTGTCACTGGCACGGTCGATCATGCGCAGGCCGTCGCGCAGCCACTGCACCACCGAGCCGGCGATGAAGATCGAGCCTTCCAGCGCATATTCCACACGGCCATCCAGGCCCCAGGCAATGGTGGTCAGCAGGCCGTTACGGGATCGTACCGCCTGCGTGCCGGTGTGCATCAGCATGAAGCAGCCGGTGCCATAGGTGTTCTTGACCATGCCCGGCTGGAAGCAGGCCTGGCCGAACAGCGCCGCTTGCTGGTCTCCGGCGATGCCGGCGATCGGAATCGGGTGGTCGAAGAAGAACTGCGGCCGGGTGTGCGCATACACCGCGCTGGAATCGCGTACCTGCGGCAGCATCGCGCGGGGTATGTCCAGCAGCGCCAGCAGGTCGTCATCCCAGTCCAGCGTGTGGATGTTGAACAGCAGGGTGCGTGCGGCATTGCTGTAGTCGGTCACATGCGCCTGGCCGCCACTGAGGTTCCACACAAGCCAGCTGTCGATGGTGCCGAACAGCAGCTCGCCACGCTCGGCGCGTTGCTGCGCACCTTCCACGTGGTCGAGGATCCAGCGCACCTTGGTAGCGGAGAAATAGGCGTCGATCAGCAGGCCGGTGCGTTCGCGGACCAGTGCCTCATGCCCGTCGGACTTCAGCCGCTCGCAGATGGCGTGGCTCTGCCGCGACTGCCAGACGATGGCATTGTGGATCGGCTGGCCGGTGGCGCGGTCCCAGACCACGGTGGTCTCGCGCTGGTTGGTGATGCCCAGCGCGGCGATATGGCGCGGTTCGATCTGTTCGCGGGTGAGCAGTTCGGTCAGCGTGGCATAGACGCTGGTGAGGATCTCGCGCGGGTCATGCTCGACCCAGCCCGGTTGCGGGAAGATCTGCGCGAACTCGCGCTGCGCACTGCCGACGACGTCGCCAGCACGGTCGAACAGGATCGCGCGCGAACTGGTGGTGCCCTGGTCGATGGCCAGCACGTAGCGGGGCGTCATGCAGCGTCTCCGGTAGAACGGTCAGGGTAACTTACCCTTCTCTCTGTAGAGCCGAGCCATGCTCGGCCGCATTTGCACAACGCAGCCGAGCATGGCTCGGCTCTACAGGGTGGGTTGCCCCATCCACGCCTGCAGCCGGGCCACCTGGGCGGCGTCCAGCCGCAATCCCAGCTTGCTCCTTCGCCACAGCACGTCTTCAGCGCTACGCGCCCATTCGTGGTCACGCAGGAAGGTGACCTCGCGCGCGTGCAGGCCCGCACCAAGGTCCTCGCCAAGATCTTCCAGGCCGTGCGCGCCCTGCAGCAGCGCAGCACTGCGGCTGCCGTAGGCCTCGGCCCAACGCTGCGCCGTACAGGAGGGCAGCCACGGTGCCAATGCCTGCAGGCGGGAGTGCGCCTGCGCGGCGTCGCCCCAGTCGCTGCCCGGCAGCGGGTGGCCCGCTGCTGTCCATGCCGGTCCCATCTGCAGCAGGGCAGGGCGCAGCAGCTCCAGCGCTTCTTCGGCCAGCACCCGGTACGTGGTCAGCTTGCCGCCCAGCACGTGCAGTGCAGGCGCCGGGCCGGACTGCAGTTGCAGGCGGTAGTCACGGCTCAGCTTCGCTGCACGCGGGTCCGGATCGGCCAGCAACGGGCGAACCCCTGCGAACTGCCAGACCACGTCTTCCGGGGTGATGGGTTCGCGCAGGTAGCGATTGGCGGCCTCGCACAGATAGTCCACTTCGGAAGGCAGCACGCTGCATCGGGCCGGGTTGCCGCGGTAGTCGGTGTCGGTGGTGCCGACCAGCAGGTGGTCGTGGGCGAAGGGCAGCAGGAACACCACGCGGCCATCGGGTTGCTGAAGCAGGCAGGCACTGTCGTCGGGCCAGGGCCGGCGCAGCACGATGTGGCTGCCCTGTACCAGGCGCAGGGCAGGGCCGCCATCGCGCGCCTGCATCCGTTCCAGCAGGCCTCCTGCCCAGGGACCGGCCGCATTGGCAACGGCGTGGGCGATCACCGTTTGCTGCCGGCCGTCGGTGGCTTCCAGCGTGGCCTGCCAACGGCCCTGCACAGGGCGCAGTTCGACGCAGCGGCTGCGCACATGCACCCGTGCGCCACGCTGGGCGGCGTCCAACGCATTGAGCAGCACCAGCCGCGCGTCGTCGACCTGCGCATCGGCGTAGCTGAAGGCCTGCCGCAGATCCGGGGAGAGCCAGGGGCCGAGCGGGTCGCGTTGCAGGTCCAGTGCGCGCGAGGCGGGGAACGCCGGGCTGCGCCGGCCGAGATGGTCATACAGCCACAGGCCCGTGCGCAGCATCCAGCGCGGTCGCAGGTGGGGTTCCCATGGCAGTACGAAGCGCAACGGACGGACCAGATGAGGGGCCTGCCGGCGTACCACTTCGCGTTCACCCAGTGCCTTGCGCACCAGTCCGAACTCGCCCTGTTCCAGGTAGCGCAGGCCGCCGTGGATCAGCTTGCTGCTGGCGCTGGAGGTGTGCGCGGCCAGGTCATCCTGCTCGCACAACAGCACCCGCAGGCCGCGGCCGGCCGCATCACGGGCGATGCCAGCGCCGTTGATGCCGCCACCGATCACCAGCAGGTCGACTTCGTGCATCGTGCCTCCGTGTCCTGTTCATGTAGAGCCGAGCCCATGCTCGGCTGCTTTCTGGGTGGCCGGGCAAGCTCGACTCTACAAAAAAGCAGCCGAGCATGGGCTCGGCTCTACAGGCGGAACGCAGGTGACGGAAACGACGACGGGCCCCGCAGGGCCCGTCGCGTTACATCAATGAAGCCGGTACTGCCTGGATCAGAAGCGGGCGCCGATGCCGAAGCCGACGGTCCACGGATCCATCTTCGCTTCGCCGATCTTCTCGCCGCCGACCTTCACGTCCGGACGCGAACGCATGTAGCGGGCATCGGCACGGGCGAACCAGGTGGAGTTGATGTTCATGTCCACGCCGACGGTGCCGATCACACCCTTGGCATCCTTGAGGCGGATGTCGGAGCTGCTGCCGTCAGCCAGCGTTTCATTGCTGAAGCTGGACTGGTAGTAGCCCACGCCCACGAACGGACGGAACACGTTGTCAGCCTGGCCGAAGTGGTACTGGCCGCTCAGCGCGACCGGCTGCTGCTCGACGTTGCCCAGACGGGCATTGTTCGGGCCCTTCACCTTGTGGTCGAACTTGTCGGCGGCGCCCCACAGTTCAACGGCCCAGTTGTCGTTGATGTAGTAGCTGAAGCTGACGGTCGGCGCCGGACCGCCATCGACCTTCTTGATGCCGTCGATCGGATCATTCTTCGGCTGCAGCAGCGCGACGCCGCCAACCACGGCAAAATGCTTGCCCGAAGCGGTATCGGTGGAGCTGCTGTCCTGGGCGAAAGCCGCCGGCGCGAAGGCGGCGGAGGTCAGCAGGGCGAGACTCAGGATACGGATGGAGCGCATGGGGGTATCTCCTAGTGTTTCTTGTTTTGGGCCCCCGGTTGCGGGGCGAGCACACCGTAGTCGCCTCAACATGAATCGAATCCGACGCGCGTTAAAAAATAGTTTTCCTTGTTCAGCGAGCAGTGCGAAAAGCCTGTTTCCATGGGGTTTTCCGCGCGTGCCGACATTCATGCAGTTGGAGAAGATGTGAGCGAAGCAACGTTGTGCACCGGCCTGCAAGCGCAGGTGAACGTGCAATGCCGGGTGCTGTTGCTGGGCTCGATGCCGGGCGCGGCGTCATTGCAGGAGCAGCGCTACTACGCCCATCCACGCAATCGTTTCTGGCCGCTGATGGCTGATATCTGCGGGTTTGATGCGGGCCTGCCGTATGCACAGCGGTTGCAGGCAGTGCAGGCGGCAGGTGTCGGCCTGTGGGATGTCATCGGCCAATGCGAACGTCGCGGCAGCCTGGATGCGCACATCGTGCGCGGCACGGAAGTACCCAATGCGCTGCCGGCATTGATCGCCTCCCTTCCTGAGCTGGAGCTGATCGGTTGCAACGGCGGTGCATCGATGCTGGCGTTCCAGCGCTGGGTGCTGCCATGGCTGGAGGCCCCACCCCGGCTGATGGCGCTGCCTTCCACCAGCCCGGCCAATGCGGCCTGGTCGTTGCCGCGCCTGCGTGTGGCCTGGCAGCCGGTGGCCGACGCGCTGGCGACATGAAGCGGACATCGTCCGGACAATACGCTACCGACTGGTCGCGGCCGCACCCCATGGGCAACAGCCTGTCCCGGCTGCGTGCGTACTGAAAACACCTGTAACGGTTGGCGCTGGCCCCCGCTGGCCGCACAATAGACGTTTCCCTACACCAGATTGCCGGAGTTATCCCCATGGCCGAAATCAAGGAAGCACTTGTCCCCGATATCGGTGACTACAGCGATATCCCGGTAATCGAGGTGCTTGTCGCCGTCGGCGACACGGTCAAGAAGGACCAGGGCCTGGTGACGCTGGAAAGCGACAAGGCGACCATGGAAGTGCCGTCCTCGGTGGCCGGCGTGGTCAAGGAACTGAAGGTCAAGGTCGGCGACAGCCTGTCCGAAGGCAAGGTCGTGGCCCTGATCGAAGTGGCCGAAGGCGAAGCCGCCAAGCCGGCGGCGGCTGCGCCGGCACCGGCCAAGGCCGCTGCCCCGGCTGCTGCTACCCAGAGTGCGCCGGCCCCGGCCGCAGCTGCGCCGGCCGCTCCGGCCGCCAGCGGCGGTGCGGTGGAAGCGCTGGTGCCGGATATCGGCGATTACTCCGGCATTCCGGTCATCGAAGTGCTGGTGGCCATGGGCGACACGGTCAAGAAGGACCAGGGCCTGGTCACCCTGGAAAGCGACAAGGCCACCATGGAAGTGCCGTCTTCGGTGGCCGGTGTGGTCAAGGAGATCAAGGTCAAGGTTGGCGACACTCTGTCGCAGGGCAATGTGGTCGCCATCATCGAAGCCGAAGGCGCTGCCGCGCCGGCCCCGAGCAAGGCCGCTGCGGCCGCCGCTCCGGCCGCTGCCGAGACTGCTACCAAGGTTGAGCCGGTCGCCGTTCCGGCCCAGCCGGACAAGCTGGCCGCCCGCGAGATCGCCTCGGCCGGTGCTCCGTCCAGCCCGCCGGTGCAGTTCAACGCCGATGGCGTGCTGCCGGCAAAGGTGCCGTACGCCACCCCGGCCGTGCGCGTGTTCGCCCGCGAGCTGGGCGTGGACCTGCTGCAGATCAGCGGCACCGAGAAGGGCGGCCGCATCACCAAGGGTGACGTGCAGAAGTTCGTCAAGGCCGCCCTCAGCGGTGGCGTGCCGGCGGCTGCCGGTGGCGCCGTTGCTGGTGGTGGTGGCCTGAACCTGCTGCCGTGGCCGAAGGTCGACTTCAGCAAGTTCGGCGAGACCGAAGTGCAGCCGCTGTCGCGCATCAAGAAGATCTCGGGCGCCAACCTGGCCCGCAACTGGGCGATGATCCCGCACGTCACCCAGTTCGAACAGGCCGACATCACCGATCTGGAAGGCCTGCGCGTGGCGCTGAACAAGGAAAACGAGAAGGCCGGCATCAAGCTGACCATGCTTGCCTTCCTGATCAAGGCCAGCGCCGCTGCGCTGAAGAAGTTCCCGGAATTCAACGCCTCGCTCGATGCCAGCGGTGAAAACCTGACCCTGAAGAAGTACTTCCACATCGGCTTCGCCGCCGATACGCCGAACGGCCTGGTCGTGCCGGTCATCCGCGACGTGGACAAGAAGGGCGTAGTGCAGATCGCGCAGGAAACCGGCGAACTGGCCAAGAAGGCGCGCGATGGCAAGCTTGGCCCGGCCGACATGAGCGGCGGCTGCTTCTCGATCAGCTCGCTGGGTGGCATCGGTGGCACCGCGTTCACCCCGATCGTCAATGCACCGGAAGTGGCCATCCTCGGCGTCTCCAAGTCGTCCATCCAGCCGGTCTGGAACGGCAAGGAATTCGCACCGAAGCTGATGCTGCCGCTGTCGCTGAGCTACGACCACCGCGTCATCGACGGCGCCCTGGCCGCACGCTTCACCACGTACCTGTCGCAGGTACTGGCCGACATGCGCCGCGTGCTGCTGTAAGGCACCGCTTCGCCCCCACCGTGCGGCCGCTGCCCCTGGCGCGGCCGCGTGAACAGATGCAGTGACAGCCCGCCGGCCATGCCGGCCGGGCACGAGGAAAACCCACCATGGCCACGATTGAAGTCAAGGTTCCCGACATCGGCGATTACAGCGATGTGCCGGTGATTGAAGTGTTGGTCGCCGTCGGCGACACGGTGAAGAAGGACCAGGGCCTGGTGACCCTGGAGTCGGACAAGGCCACCCTGGAAGTGCCGTCCTCGGCCGCCGGCGTGGTCAAGGAAATCAAGGTCAAGCTGGGCGACACCCTGTCCGAAGGCGCCGTGGTCGTGCTGCTGGATGCCGAAGGCGCCGCCGAAGCCCCGGCCAAGGCCGCCGCGCCGGCCCCGGCTGCAGCCGCCCCGGCCAGCAAGCCGCCGGTGACTCCGTCGCACCGCGCCCCGGCCGAGCCGGCGGCACCGAAGCCGGCGCTGTCCAGCGGCAAGCCGGCCGACATCGAATGCGAAATGGTCGTGCTGGGCTCGGGCCCGGGCGGCTACACCGCCGCCTTCCGCGCCGCCGACGTCGGCCTGGATACGGTGCTCGTCGAGCGCTACGCCAGCCTCGGCGGCGTCTGCCTCAATGTCGGCTGCATCCCGTCAAAGGCGCTGCTGCATGCCGCCGCGGTGATCGACGAAGTCGCCCACGCCGGTGATTTCGGCGTCGAGTTCGGCAAGCCGACCATCACCCTGGACAAGCTGCGCCAGTACAAGGAAAAGGTCGTCAACCAGCTGACCAAGGGCCTGGCCGGCATGGCCAAGCAGCGCAAGGTCCGCAGTGTGCAGGGCGTGGGCAAGTTCGTTTCCGCCAACGAGCTGGAAATCACCGCCGCTGACGGCAGCACCCAGCTGCTGCGCTTCCAGAAGTGCATCATCGCCGCCGGTTCGCAGGCGGTGAAGCTGCCGAACTTCCCGTGGGACGACAAGCGCGTGATGGATTCCACCGACGCGCTGGAGCTGGCCGACGTGCCGGCCTCGCTGCTGGTCGTCGGCGGCGGCATCATCGGCCTGGAAATGGCCACCGTGTATGGCGCGCTGGGCAGCAAGGTCACCGTGGTCGAGTTCATGGACCAGCTGATGCCGGGCGCCGACAAGGACCTGGTCAAGCCGCTGGCCGACCGCCTGAAGAAGCAGGGCATCGACGTGCACCTGAAGACCAAGGCCTCGGGCGTCACCGGCGATGCCAAGGGCATCACCGTCACCTTCGAAGCCGCCGAGGAAGGCCAGGCGCCTGCGTTGGCGCAGGGCACCTTCGACCGTGTGCTGGTGGCCGTGGGCCGCTCGCCGAACGGCAAGAAGATCGATGCCGAGAAGGCCGGCGTGCAGGTCACCGACCGTGGCTTCATTCCGGTTGACCGTCAGATGCGCACCAACGTGCCGCACATCTTTGCCATCGGCGACATCGTCGGCAACCCGATGCTGGCGCACAAGGCCACGCACGAGGGCAAGCTGGCCGCTGAAGTGGCTGCCGGCCACAAGAAGGAGTGGGTGGCGCGCGTGATTCCGTCGGTGGCCTACACCAACCCGGAAATCGCCTGGGTCGGCGTGACCGAGACCGAAGCCAAGGCCAAGGGCCTGAAGGTGGGCGTGGCCAAGTTCCCGTGGGCCGCCAGCGGCCGCGCGATCGGCATCGGCCGTACCGAAGGCTTCACCAAGCTGATCTTCGACGAAGAGACCCACCGCATCATCGGTGGCGCGATCGTTGGCGTGCATGCCGGCGACCTGCTGGCCGAGATCGGCCTGGCCATCGAGATGGGTGCGGAAGCCGAAGACATCGGCCACACCATCCACGCGCACCCGACGCTGAGCGAATCGGTGGCGATGGCCTCGGAAATCTACGACGGCACGATCACCGATCTGTACATGCCGAAGAAGAAGTAAGGCGCCCGCGCCGTTCCAAACGAAAAGCCCCGGTTCCTGCCGGGGTTTTTTGTTGGCTGCAGGAATATCTTCGGCTGTTGTCATCGCGAGGGTCCGGGCCACTGCGCGGGTGGCAGGCATTTCGACAAATGTCCCCCGTCGCCCGCCTGCGGCGGTCGCCTCCTCCTTTACTTTGTCCAAACGCCTGCCACCCGCGCAGCGGCTCGGCTTGCGGACGGTCTAGCCGCAGAGCCACTGCAACAGCCGCCGTGATGCCCAGCTTCGGTAGAGTCGACTGTTAGTCGACTTGCGCGCGCAGCGCGGGTTCTTCCGCATCACGACTGAAAGCAGTCGACTAACAGTCGACTCTACCCAGCCGACTCTACCCAGCCGACTCTACCCAGCCGACTCTACCCAGCCGACTCTACCCAGCCGACTCTACCCATAGCTCCGCGTCGCAAACAAAAAAGCGCGGCCCCGATGTTCAGGAGGCCGCGCCAGGAGAGAGCGTGTGGAAGGAGCGGGGGATCAGAACACGAAGCTGACGCCTGCCACCGGGCCCTTGAATTCCTGCTTCAGGCCGATGGTGCCGTCGCTGCCCTTCTTGTCCGCATCGAGCTTGAACCAGTCGTAGCCGGCGAACACGCCGAAGTTCCTGGTGAAGCGGTAGTCGACGATGGCGTTGGCGCGGCTCAGGTCGCCCTTGTAGTCGTCGAAGCTGCCCCAGCGCGTGTTGAGGTACTGGCCCTGCAGCGTGATCATCCACTTCTCCGACGGAGTGAAGCTCAGTCGTGCGCCGACCACCGGTGCTACGCCGTCGGTCTTTTCGTTGAGGAACTGGCCTTCGTAGACGGTGCCCAGATCCGCGTATGCCTTGGTGCTGACCTTGGCGTACTCGGCACCCAGCTGCAGGCCGAGATCGAAGGTGTCGGTGTCCACCACCGAGTAGTCATAGACCAGGCTGGCCACCTGGTACTTCAGCTCGCCCTTGACGAAGCTGCCGGACGGCACGTTGACGTCACCGAAGGAAATGTCCTGGCCGAGGGTCTCGCGACGGTCCTTGTCGTACTTGAAGTAGTTGAACAGCAGGCGCTGGCGGTTGCTGATGCGGAACATGCCGTCGATGCGCGGCTCCCATTCCTTGCCCCCCAGCTTGAAGTCCTCCGAGAAGCCGATGTCCTGGCCGGCGACGTTGGTCTTGCCACGCAGGGTATTGTCCGAGTCGATGTTCATCGCACCCAGGCGCAGGGCGAAGCGATCATCGCCTTCGGCGGCGTGGGCGGCAGTGGCGAACGAAGCGCCGGCGGCAAGCAGGGAGAGGGCGAGCAGGGTGGGAACGGAGCGCATCGAAGAGTCCTTGCAGTGGTTCATCAGAATGAAATCCACTGTGCCGGACAGGCGCGTCCACCATCCGTGAACGTATGGTCCACGCGATGTGCACGGTTCAGCGCTGTCGCCACGATGCAAAAAGATGGCCCCGGAGCCGGGCTTCGGGGCCATCGTGGGACCTGCGGGGCGGAGCGTCGACGAGGTTGCTGCAGGCAGGTCGAAAGATCGGACCGGTGCGTTGGGCGAAAGTTCCGCCGGATGCGACCAAAGTTCAATATTGCGCCGCAGCATCATACGGACGTCATTGTCCCCCGGGTGGCACGCAAAAATGTAACCGTTACCGCAACTTGCGGCTTCCCGGGATGAACAGGCAGCGGTTGTCTCGCAAATTGTCCCATTGCTATAATTTGGCGGCTCGATGAGGCCCCCCTGCTTTAGCCGCCTCAGCCCTCCACTTGCAACCACGCGGGACGTCCTGTGCTGAACTCCGTTGCTGCGGGTCGGCGACTGATGCTGCGCGCCGCGGTCTACCCGCTGGCCGCGGTCGCTGTCCTGGCCCTGGCCTTCCTGCTGGTGGGTCCGAAATACGCCCTCGGCGCGCTGGCGTCCGGTGTGGCCATTTCGGCCGGTGGCTGGGTGGCGGCGCGGATGGCACTGGGCGGGGGAGCGGTGGCAGCAGGATCGGCGATGGCTCGCCTGATCATTGCGATCGTAGCCAAGTGGGTCGTGGTTTTCGGCGTCCTGCTGGTGGGGTTCCTGGTCTTCAAGCTGCCTGCATTGGCGCTGTTGGCCGGTATCGCCGTCGGCTTGATGTTCCAGGTCCTGGCGATGGCCAGGCGTTGACAGAATTCAATTAACTGAAGGTTCCGGACACATGGCGGGCGAGGCTCTAACCCCTACCAGCTACATCCAGCATCACCTGCACAACCTGACCGCGCCGGTCGGCAAGGGTGAGGGTATGTTCTGGCATATCCACGTCGATACCTTCCTCACCGCGGTCCTGATGGGCCTGGTGATCGTTGTCGCGTTCTGGCTGGGCACCCGCAAGGCCACCGCCGGTGTGCCGGGCAAGTGGCAGGCCTTCGTGGAAATCTGCCTGGAGTTCGTCGACCGCCAGGCCAAGGACACCTACCACGGCAAGAGCAAGCTGGTCACGCCGATCGCCATCACCATCTTCTTCTGGATTCTGCTGATGAATCTGCTGAAGATGATCCCGGCCGATTTCATCGCCAAGCCGCTGGAATGGGTGGGCGTGCACTACTGGAAGCCGGTCCCGACCGCTGACGTCAATGCCACCCTGGGCATGGCCATCAGCGTGTTCTTCCTGATGCTGTTCTTCGCACTGAAGTCGAAGGGCCTTGGCGGCTTCATCAAGGAATTCCTGACGGCGCCGTTCGGCAAGTGGATGATGCCGTTCAACCTGATCCTCAACATCGTCGAGTGGCTGAGCAAGCCGATCTCGCTGGCGATGCGACTGTTCGGCAACATGTTCGGCGGCGAAATCGTGTTCCTGCTGATCTGGGTGCTGGGTGGTGCCGGTTTCTTCGGTGCCATTGCCGGTGGTGTGTTCGGCCTCGGCTGGATGCTGTTCCACCTGCTGGTGATCCCGCTGCAGGCCTTCATCTTCATGATGCTGTCGATCGTGTACCTGAGCCTGTCGGAAGACGCTCACTGAGTTTCAAGCTTCAACGCGTTTCAACCTTCATCCGTTTCATCACCCTTAGCAACTTAAGTTCCTGGAGATAACCATGTACTTCGCCGTCCTGACCAACTTCGCGCAGATTCAGAGCTCCACCGCCCTTGCCGTCGGCATCATGATCGGCCTGGCCGCGCTGGGCGCCGGTCTGGGTCTGGCCATCATGGCTGGTAAGTTCCTGGAGTCGGCCGCCCGCCAGCCGGAACTGATCCCGGTCCTGCAGGTCCGCATGTTCATCACCGCCGGCCTGATCGACGCCGCGTTCATCATCTCGGTCGCCGTCGGCCTGCTGCTGGCCTTCGCCAACCCGCTGTCGGCTGCCTTCGCTGGCGCCGTCACCAAGGCTCTGGCCGGCTGATACAGCGGTTTGAGACGACCGGGTGCTGATGCACCCGGTTTCGGATGAAGGCCGGATGCGCCGCTACGGCGGCGCGTCCACCCCGAAACCAGCGATCGAGCTAACCATGAATATCAATTTCACCCTTCTTGCGCAGGCGCTGGCCTTCGCTGGTCTGATCTGGATCATCGCGACCAAGATCTGGCCGCCGCTGATGAACGCGATCGAAGAGCGCCAGCAGAAGATTGCTGAAGGCCTCGCTGCTGCCGACCGCAGCCAGAAAGATCTGGCCCAGGCGCAGGAGAAGGTCAACGAAGCGCTGAAGGAAGCACGCACCAAGGCCAACGAGATCATCGATCAGGCCCACGCACGTGCCAACCAGATCGTCGATGCTGCCCGCAACGAAGCGATCACCGAAGCCACCCGTCAGAAGGAACTGGCCCAGGCTGAAATCGACGCCGCCGCCAACCGTGCCCGTGAAGATCTGCGCAAGCAGGTGTCCGCGCTGGCCGTGACCGGTGCCGAAAAGCTGCTCAAGCGCGAAATCGACGCCAACGCCCACAAGGCGCTGCTCGACGAGCTGGCCTCGGAGATCTAAGGATGAGCCAGGCCCTCACGCTTGCCCGCCCGTACGCCCGCGCCGCGTTCGCGACCGCGCGCGACGAAGGCGCGTTCGCGCCGTGGTCGGACGCCCTGGCGTTCTCCGCCCACGTCGCCGCCGACCCGCGCGTGGCGGCCCTGCTCGCCAACCCGGAGCTGGGTCGTGACGACGCCGTCGCCCTGCTGGCGCCGGTGTCGCACGGCGAGACCTACTCGCGCTTCCTGGCCATCCTGGCCGAATCGCATCGTCTGCCGCTGCTGCCGGAAATCTCCGGCATGTTCGACGCCCTGCGCGCCGAAGCCGAGCACGTGGTCAAGGCCACCGTCACCTCGGCCGCCGAACTGTCGGCCGGTGAACTGGACGCGATCAAGGTCGCGCTGCGCAAGCGCTTCAACCGCGAGGTCGACGTGACCACCGCGGTCGATGCCTCGCTGATCGGCGGCGCCGTGATCGACGCCGGCGACGTGGTCATCGATGGTTCGCTGAAGGGCAAGCTGGCCCGTCTGCAGACCGCGCTCGCTAACTGAATTCATTTAACGTCCGGCCCCGCTGCCGGCACTAGGACTTGACGATGGCAACCACGCTCAACCCCTCCGAAATCAGCGAACTGATCAAGAACCGCATCGAGAAGGTCAAGCTGGCCGCGGAATCGCGCAACGAAGGCACCGTGACCAGCGTGTCCGACGGCATCGTGCGCATCTTCGGTCTGGCCGACGTGATGCAGGGCGAAATGATCGAACTGCCGAACAACACCTTCGCACTGGCCCTGAACCTGGAGCGCGACTCGGTCGGCGCCGTGGTCCTGGGTGACTACGAGCACCTGCGCGAAGGTGACGTCGCCAAGACCACCGGCCGCATCCTGGAAGTGCCGGTCGGTCCGGAACTGCTGGGCCGCGTCGTGAACGCGCTGGGCGAGCCGATCGACGGCAAGGGCCCGCTGGGCACCGACCTGACCGCTCCGGTGGAGCGCGTTGCTCCGGGCGTGATCTGGCGCAAGTCGGTCGACCAGCCGGTGCAGACGGGTTACAAGTCGGTCGACTCGATGATCCCGATCGGCCGTGGCCAGCGCGAGCTGATCATCGGCGACCGCCAGACCGGCAAGACCGCGATGGCGATCGATGCGGTGATCAACCAGAAGGGCACCGGCATCAAGTGCGTGTACGTTGCGATCGGCCAGAAGGCTTCGACCATCGCCAACATCGTGCGCAAGCTGGAAGAGAACGGCGCGCTGGCCCACACCATCGTGGTGGCCGCGACCGCTTCCGAATCGGCTGCCATGCAGTACATCAGCGCCTACTCGGGCTGCACCATGGGTGAGTACTTCATGGACCGCGGCGAAGACGCGCTGATCGTGTACGACGATCTGTCCAAGCAGGCCGTCGCCTACCGCCAGATCTCGCTGCTGCTGAAGCGCCCGCCGGGTCGTGAAGCCTACCCGGGTGACGTGTTCTACCTGCACTCCCGTCTGCTTGAGCGCGCAGCCCGCGTGTCCGAGGAGTACGTCGAGAAGTTCACCGAAGGCAAGGTCACCGGCAAGACCGGTTCGCTGACCGCGCTGCCGATCATCGAAACCCAGGCCGGCGACGTGTCCGCCTTCGTTCCGACCAACGTGATCTCGATCACCGACGGCCAGATCTTCCTGGAAACCGACCTGTTCAACGCCGGCATCCGCCCGGCCGTGAACGCGGGTATCTCGGTGTCGCGCGTCGGTGGCTCGGCCCAGACCAAGATCATCAAGAAGCTGTCGGGCGGCATCCGTATCTCGCTGGCCCAGTACCGCGAGCTGGCTGCGTTCGCGCAGTTCGCCTCGGACCTGGACGAAGCGACCCGCAAGCAGCTGGAGCGTGGCCAGCGCGTCACCGAGCTGATGAAGCAGAAGCAGTACGCGCCGATGTCGATCGCCAACCAGGCGCTGTCGATCTACGCCGTCAACGAGGGTTACCTCGACGACGTGCCGGTCAACAAGCTGCTGGCGTTCGAAGAAGGCTTGCACGCCCACTTCGCCAACACCCAGGGCGAGCTGATCAGCAAGGTCAACGCCACCGGCGGTTGGGACAACGACATCGAAGGTGCCTTCAAGAAGGGCATCGCCGAGTTCAAGACCACCGGCAGCTGGTAATCGCGGTCCTGTAGAGCGGAGCCGCTGGCTCCGCTGGACCAGATGACAAACGGTTGAACAACGCGGGGCATCAGCCCCGCGCCACGGGAAACAAGAGATGGCAAGCGGACGCGAAATCAAAACCAAGATCAAGAGCGTGCAGAACACCCGCAAGGTGACGCGCGCCCTGGAAATGGTCTCGGCCTCCAAGATCCGCAAGGCGCAGGATCGGATGAAGACCTCGCGTCCGTACGCGCAGGCGATGAAGCAGGTGATCGGTCATCTGGCCCAGGCCAGCACCGACTACCAGCATCCGTTCCTGGTCGAGCGCGAGCAGGTCAAGCGGGTCGGTTTCATCGTGATCTCCTCCGATCGCGGCCTGGCCGGCGGCCTGAACAACAACCTGTTCCGCAAGATGCTGGGCGAAGCCAAGGCATGGCAGGACAAGGGTGCTGAAGTGGACCTGGTGACCATCGGCCAGAAGGCATCGACCTTCTTCCGACGCGTGAAGGTCAACATGGTCGGCAGCGTGACCCACATCGGCGACGTGCCGAAGCTGGAATCGCTGATCGGTGTGATCAAGGTCATGCTCGACGCCTTCACCGAAGGCAAGGTCGACCGCGTGTACCTGGTCTACAACCGCTTCGTGAACACCATGACGCAGAAGGCCAGCTTCGATCAGCTGCTGCCGCTGCCGCCGGCTGAGAAGCAGGTCGCTCACCACGACTGGGATTACCTGTACGAACCCGATGCCGCGACCGTGCTGGAGCACGTGATGACGCGTTACATCGAGTCGCTGGTGTACCAGGCACTGCTGGAAAACGTCGCCTCCGAGCATGCAGCACGCATGGTTGCGATGAAGGCGGCGAGCGACAACGCCAACAAGCTGATCGGCACCCTGCAGCTCGTCTACAACAAGGCGCGCCAGGCAGCGATCACCCAGGAAATCTCCGAAATCGTCGGCGGCGCGGCAGCAGTCTGACCGCGTTCGTTCAAAGCACACATTTAGAGGATGCAGCAATGAGTCAGGGCAAGATCGTTCAGATCATCGGCGCGGTCGTCGACGTCGAATTCCCGCGTGAGTCGGTGCCGAAGGTGTACGACGCGCTGAAGGTCGACAACACCGAAATCACCCTTGAAGTCCAGCAGCAGCTGGGCGACGGCGTGGTGCGTACCATCGCCCTCGGTTCCACCGACGGCCTGAAGCGCAACCTGGTCGCCACCAACACCGGTCGTGGCATCTCGGTGCCGGTCGGCGCCGGCACCCTGGGCCGCATCATGGACGTGCTCGGCCGTCCGATCGACGAAGCCGGCCCGGTGGCTGCCAGCGACAACTGGGAAATCCACCGTGCGGCGCCGTCGTACGAAGACCAGTCCCCGGCCACCGAGCTGCTGGAAACCGGCATCAAGGTCATCGACCTGATGTGCCCGTTCGCCAAGGGCGGCAAGGTCGGCCTGTTCGGCGGCGCCGGCGTCGGCAAGACCGTCAACATGATGGAGCTGATCAACAACATCGCCAAGGCGCACAGCGGTCTGTCCGTGTTCGCCGGCGTGGGTGAGCGTACCCGTGAGGGCAACGACTTCTACCACGAAATGAAGGACTCCAACGTCCTCGACAAGGTGGCGATGGTGTACGGCCAGATGAACGAGCCGCCGGGCAACCGTCTGCGCGTCGCCCTGACCGGCCTGACCATGGCCGAGTACTTCCGCGACGAGAAGGACGAAAACGGCAAGGGCAAGGACGTCCTGCTGTTCGTCGACAACATCTACCGCTACACCCTGGCCGGTACCGAAGTGTCGGCACTGCTGGGCCGCATGCCGTCCGCCGTGGGTTACCAGCCGACCCTGGCCGAGGAAATGGGCGTCCTGCAGGAGCGCATCACCTCGACCAAGAATGGCTCGATCACCTCGATCCAGGCCGTCTACGTTCCCGCGGACGACCTGACCGACCCGTCGCCGGCGACCACCTTCGCCCACCTGGACTCGACCGTCACCCTGTCGCGTTCGATCGCCTCGCTGGGTATCTACCCGGCCGTCGATCCGCTGGACTCCACCAGCCGCCAGATGGATCCGCTGGTCATCGGCCACGAGCACTACGACACCGCCCAGCGCGTCCAGCAGACCCTGCAGAAGTACAAGGAACTGAAGGACATCATCGCGATCCTGGGCATGGACGAACTGTCCGAAGAGGACAAGCAGGCCGTGTCGCGCGCCCGTAAGATCGAGCGCTTCTTCAGCCAGCCGTTCCACGTGGCCGAAGTGTTCACCGGTTCGCCGGGCAAGTACGTGCCTCTGAAGGACACCATCCGTGGCTTCAAGGCCATCGTCGATGGCGAGTACGACCACCTGCCGGAGCAGGCGTTCTACATGGTCGGCGGCATCGAAGAAGCGGTCGAGAAGGCCAAGAAGATGGCCGAGAAGGCCTGATCCGGGGCGGGCGGGAGCGATCCTGCCCGACCTGACGCCGGCGCCGGGCAACCGCCCGCGCCGGTGGACTCCCACGGTGGCATTGCGCCGCCGCGAACAGCGAAGAGATTTGCATGAGCACGATCCGTTGCGACATCGTCAGCGCCGAGCAGGAAATCTTCCGTGGCGAAGCGACCCTGGTCGTGGCCACCGGTGAGCTGGGCGAACTGGGCATCGCGCCCAAGCACGCGCCGCTGATCACCCGCCTGAAGCCGGGCAAGGTGGTGGTGACCACGCCGAACGGCGAGCAGCTGGATTTCGCCATTTCCGGCGGCATCCTGGAAGTTCAGCCGCAGGTGGTGACCGTGCTGGCCGACACCGCGATCCGCGCGCAGGACATCGACGAAGCCTCGGTCCGCAAGGCCAAGGAAGAAGCCGAGCGCATCCTGGCCAACCGCGGTGAAGCCATGGAAGTGGCCGAAGCCCAGCAGAAGCTGGCCGAAGCCGTTGTCCAGCTGCAGGCCCTGGAACGCCTGCGCAAGACCCTCAAGCACTGAGGTTCACGCGCTGCATCCACGAAAACGCCGGCCTTGTGCCGGCGTTTTTGTTTGGGTTGCCGGGTAGAGTCGACTGTCAGTCGACTACCGCGCGCAGCGCGGGACTTTCGCGACCTCACGGAAGAGCAGTCGACCAACAGTCGACTCTACCGTTCCGGTTCCGCTTCCAGATCCTGGCGCGGTCTCAGCGATACACCACGTAGCGCATCAGCAGGAACGACACGAAGGCCAGCGCACCTTCCACCAGCGGCTTGGCCAGCCAGGTGTACTGCAGGCCGAGCGCGTGATCGACCAGGCTCACCAGCAGCGTGCTTGCCGCGGTCATCAGCAGCCACAGCCCGAAGAAGCGGGCAAAGCGCTTCCAGCCCAGCCTGTGTGCGCCCGCCTCGGCGAAGGTGTAGCGGCCGTTGAGCCAGAAGCCCAGCAGCATGCCGGCCAGGCGCCCGGCGACGTTGGCCGGCGCCACTGGCATGCCCAGCGCGGTGGCGGCCACGAACACGAGCCAGTCGAGCAGCAGCTGCACGAGCCCGATGACGAGGTAGGCGCTTCCCTGGCGGATGAGGCTCATCGGCATGGCGAAGGGGGAGGGATGCCCATGTTAACGGCGCACGCTCTAGAATCATCGGCAACGAACCACGGACTGCCGTTCCCATGACCCAACCCCTGCACGTCATCATCCTCGCCGCCGGCGCTGGCAAGCGCATGAAGTCGGTGCTGCCGAAGGTGCTGCAGCCGATCGCGGGCAAGCCGATGCTGGCGCACGTGATCGATGCGGCCCGTGAGCTCCAGCCGACGGCGATACACGTGGTCCATGGCCATGGCGGTGAGGCGGTGCGTCAGTACTTCGCCGGACAGCCCGACCTGCAATGGGCCGAGCAGGCGCAACAGCTCGGCACCGGCCACGCGGTGGCGCAGGCGATGCCCCAGGTTCCCGACCTGGCGCAGGTGCTGGTCCTGTACGGCGATGTGCCGCTGATCCGTGCGCAGACCCTGCGCGACCTTCTGGCGCAGCCGGGCCGGCTGGCGGTACTTGTGGCCGAGGTGGATGACCCGACCGGCTATGGCCGCGTGCTGCGCGATGCCGAGGGTAAGGTCGGCGCGATCATCGAGCAGAAGGACGCCACCGATGACCAGCTGCGCGTGCGTACGATCAACACCGGCATCATCGCCGCGGAATCGACCGCGCTGCGCCGCTGGCTGTCGCAGCTGTCGAACAGCAACGCACAGGGCGAGTACTACCTCACCGATGTCTTTGCTTTTGCCGCGCACGAGTACACACCGGCCGAAATGGCGCTGGTGGCCGATGCGCAGGAGGCCGAAGGTGCAAACGACCCCTGGCAGCTGTCGCAGCTGGAGCGTGCCTGGCAGCGTCGCGCGGTGCGTGCGCTGTGCGCGCAGGGCGCGCGCGTGCGCGACCCGGCACGGCTGGACATCCGCGGCACCGTCACCGTCGGCAGCGACGTGCTGATCGATGTCGACGTGGTGCTGGAAGGCAACATCGTGCTCGGTGACGGCGTCACCGTCGGCCCGTTCAACCGCCTGAAGGACGTCAACCTCGGGCCGGGCACCGAGGTGCGCGCGCATTGCGATCTGGAAGGCGTGGTCACCGAAGGCGCTGCGCAGATCGGCCCGTTCGCGCGGCTGCGCCCGGGCACCGTGCTGGCCGATGGCGTGCACGTCGGCAACTTCGTCGAGACCAAGAAGGTCACGCTGGGTGTGGGCAGCAAGGCCAATCACCTCACCTACCTGGGCGATGCGGTGATCGGCAGCAAGGTGAACATCGGCGCCGGCACCATCACCTGCAACTACGATGGCGTGAACAAGTCGACCACCACCATCGGCGACAACGCGTTCATCGGCTCCAACAGTTCGCTGGTAGCGCCGGTGACCATTGGCGACGGGGCGACCATTGCCGCCGGCTCGGTCATCACCCGCAACGCGCCGGATGGCAAGCTGACACTGGCGCGTGCACGACAGGAAACCATCGATGGCTGGAAGCGCCCGCTCAAGAAGTCCTGAGCCCCGCCTTCCTCGCGCCGAAGAACTCGGTGTGCTGCCCGGCATCGAGCAGCGCGCCGGCGAGCTGTTGAAGGGCCATGAGGCCTATCCGGTGTTCGCCGGGCATGGCCTGGACCTGGCGACATTACAGGAGGGCCTCGAGCGCCGGCAGCTGTGGGTGGTGGACGCGGCTGACGGTGGCATCGCCGGCTATCTGCTTGGCGGCGAACTGGCGGGTGAGTTCCACGTGTTGCAGATGGATGTGGATCCTGCGCATGCGCGGCAAGGTCTTGGGCGCGCGTTGTTGCGCCACGCATTGGTGCAGGCCCGGGTGGAAGGCTATCGCTCGGCGGTGCTGTCCACGTTGTCCGACGTGCCGTGGAATGCGGGCTTCTATGCCAGCGAAGGGTTCGCCGCCGTGCCGGAGGCGGAGTGGGGAGCCGGACTGCAGTCGGAGATGGCCGAAGAGGCCGCGCTCGGGTTTCCGATGCATCTGCGGGTCGCGATGCGGCGCGCCTGGTAGCTGCCGACCTTGGTCGACATATCCACGCATGGCGTGGATCTACTGACTGGCCGACCAGGGGGCGACTACCGGCAGCCCCGATCGACCCGCTCAACCCACCGGCAGCAGGATCGACACGCACAATCCACCATCGCCGCGATTCTGCAGTGACACGCGCCCGCCGTGTGCCTCCACGATCTCGCGCGTCAGCGCCAGCCCCAGCCCGGTGCCGTTGCGCTTGGTCGAATAGAACGGCATCAGTGCGTTCTGCAGCACCTGTTCGTTCATGCCTTTGCCACGATCCAGCACGTCCAGGCGCAGCCACTGCGGCAGCCGCGTCAGCTGCACCTGCACGTCATCGTTGGGTGGATCGGCTTCGGCGCACGCTTCATGTGCGTTCTTGAGCAGGTTCAACAACGCCTGCCCGAACTGCGCGATGTCGATGCGGCTGCTCAGCTCCTCGTCCGGCTCGCGATCCATGCCGAACGGAATCTGCTGGCGCAGGCTGGACAGGAACGGTGCCCAGTGCACGGTCTGCAGCTGCGGCTGCGGCAGCTTGGCAAAGCGTGCATAGCCGCGGATAAAGCCTTCCAGATGGCGCGCGCGGTCCTCGATGGTGGTGAAGATCTCGGGCAGCCGGTCGAAGCGCTCGCGCTGCACCAGCACGCCGCCGGAATGGGCGAGCGAAGCGATCGGCGCAAGGGAGTTGTTGAGCTCGTGGCTGATCACCCGGATCACCTTCTTCCAGGTCTGCACTTCCTGGCGGCGCAGTTCAGCCGTCAGCAGCCGCACCAGCAACAGGTCGTGCGGGCGGCCGTTGAGCTGGAACGCGCGGCGCGAGAGGTGGTAGACCTGCTCATCGTCCTCGTCGCCGTCTTCGCCATCGGCATGTACCGCGAACAGGCTGTCACCGCCACGGGCGATGGCATCGCGCAGTTCCACCGGCACCTGTTCCAGAACGTCTTCCAGGCGCTGGCCTTCCAGCTTCCAGCCGCCGTGCAGCAGCTTGCGCGCCGCCAGGTTTGAGAACACCACGCGGGCCACGCCATCACCGCCGGAGGCGATCAGCAGCATCGCCACCGGTGTGTTCTGCACCATGGTGTCCAGCAGCAGCTCGCGTTGCACCAGTCCCTGTCGCTGCGCGCGCAGTACGTCGCCCAGCTCGCGGTGGGCCTGCACCAGATCGCCCAGCTCGTCGTTCCCAGGCCAGTGCACGCCGAAGTTGTATTCGCCGTCGCGATAACTGCTGGTGGTACCCGCCAGCGCACGCATCAGCGAGCGTACCGGCGCCGTCGCGCGGCGCAGGGTCCACCACATCAGCGACAGCAGGATCAGCGCCGATACCGTGGTCACCACCCAACCATGGTCCATCCAGTAGGCCAGCAGCCACGGCAGTGCCGCCGCCAGTGCCAACACCGGCAGCAGGCGCAGGAACAGGCGGAAAGTGAACGAGCGTCGTTTCATTCGCGTGGAATACCGTGGCGGTCCATGCGCCGGTACAGCGCCTGGCGGCTCAGGCCAAGCTCGGCGGCGGCCTGGGCGATGACGCCATGGTTGCGCGCCAGTACATCCTCGATGCGTGCGCGGTCGGGATCATTGCCTGCGCTGGGTGCGGGTCGCGGTGCGACGGCTGCGCGCGGCAGGTTGAGATCGCCCACTTCGATACGGTTGCCGGTGGCCAGCAGTTCGGCACGCTGGATCACGTTGCGCAGTTCGCGCACGTTGCCCGGCCACGGATGCCGCTGCAGCGCTGCGGTGGCCGCGCTGGACAGCGGTTTGCCGGCGGCCAGGAAGCGCTCGGCCAGCGGCACGATGTCGCCCGGTCGTTCGGCCAGCGGCGGCAGCACCAGTTCCACCGTATTGAGGCGGTAATAGAGGTCTTCGCGGAAGGTGCCGTCGCGGATCATCGCCGGCAGGTCGGCATTGGTCGCGCTGACCACGCGGACCTTGACCTGGCGTTCGCGGTTGGAGCCCAGGCGCTCGAAGCGGCCGGTTTCCAGCACACGCAGCAGTTTCATCTGCCCGCCCAGCGACAGGTTTCCGATCTCATCCAGGAAGAGGGTGCCACCATCGGCGGCTTCGAATTTGCCTTCGCGTGCCTTGTTGGCGCCGGTATATGCACCGGCTTCGGCACCGAACAGCTCGGCTTCGATCAGTTCCGAGGGCAGCGCGCCGCAGTTGACCGCCACGAACGGACCCTTGGCCACCAGTGAATTGGCCTGGATGATCTGCGCGATCTTTTCCTTGCCGGCGCCGTTGGGGCCGGTGATCAGCACCGGCAGTTCCGAGCGTGCAACCTGACAGGCCAGGGTGACCACACGCTCGCTGGCCGGATCGGCGACCACTGCACCGCACAGGTCGTACTTCGCTTCCAGCGCATTGCGCTGGCGCAGTTCACGCGTGCGCCGGCGGTCCAGCTCGCGGCGTGCCTCGGACAGTTCCAGCAGGTTGTTGACCGTGGTCATCAGCTTGCGGTCGTCCCAGGGCTTGGCCAGGTAGTCGGCGGCACCGGCCTTGACCAGGTCCACCGCACTGCTCAGGTGGGTCCAGGCGGTCAGCAGGATCACCGGCAGGTCAGGGTGGCGCGCACGGATCTGTGCGAACAGGGCCTCGCCCTCCTCACCGGAAGTGGTGTCCTCGCTGAAATTCATGTCCTGGATGACCAGGTCGACCGGCTGTGATTCGAGCAGAGCCAACCCGTCTGCGGGCGTCTGCGCCTGCAGGGTGTCGATGTCGTGCAGGGAGAACAGCACGTCCAGCGCGGTGCCCACGCTGGCGTTGTCGTCGATGATCAGGATCGCGGGCATCAAGCGGTTCTGCAGAAAGGGATGGGCGGCGCCGATGGAGCCGTTCGTGTCCACGCACCGGGAGAGCCCGGCGCCACCCATCAAGCATAGCCAAACCCGTGGCTGTGCAGGAGCGACCCTCGCTCAGCGCTGGGGCCGGGCCGGGGGCGCTGGCGGCGCTGGTGGCGGTGGCGCGTCCAGCGCCTGGCGCCAGGCCGCCGCGTCGACCGCCACCGTCAGTTCGCGTCTGTCGCGGCGCAGCAACAGGTAGGCGGTGGCTGCGTTGGAATGGCGCAGGGCCACGGCAAGGTGTTCGACCCGGCGCACCGCCGTGTCGTCCACGCGGAGGATGCGATCACCGCTGCGCACGCCGAAGCGTGCTTCCGGGCTGGCGGCCTCCACATGCACTTGCCCTTCGGTCGAGCGCAGCGACAGCCGCGCTCCATCCTGGCGCCATTCCAGCGTCTGTGCGCTGCCACCACCGGCCAGCGCCGGCAGTGGCAGAAGCAGGATCAGGCACATCGCGCAGGCACGCATCTCACGCGCCCCGCGTGGCGACCGCAGGCGGTACCGCCGCCGCACGCCGGGCCGGACCGAACACCGCGATCTGGCCCAGCACCCACAGCAGCAGCGCACCCAGCGGCAGGTAGTACAGCGGCATGCGCGGCAGCTCGTACAGGTTCATCAACGCCAGGTTGATCGCGTACGCCGCCAGCATGCCCAGCACGATGCCCAGCGTGGCCAGCAGGAAGTTCTCGGTCTGGAAGTAGCGCAGGATCTGCCCGCGGGTGGCGCCCAGCGCACGGCGGATGCCGATCTGCTTGCTGCGCTGCTGCACCCAGAAGCTGGCCAGGCCGATGATGCCCAGCGCGGTGACCACCAGCAGCGAGATGCTGACGGTGATCAGCAGGCCGACCATCGCGCGGTCGTTCTTGAAGAAGTCCTTGCGCTGGTCTTCATAGGTCAGCTTGTCGCGCATCAGCCGGTTGGGGTCGTTGCGTTCCAGCGCGGCGGCACCGGCGTCGAGCACGTCCTGGCGGCGTTCGGGCGAGGTGCGCAGGATGTAGGTGCCACCGTCGTCGAAGGTGCGGCGGATCGGCAGCAGCATCGAGTTGGTCCAGTTGTCATTCCAGCCATTGGGCGTGCTGAGCGTGTCGACGATGCCGACCACGTGCAGCGACTGCTTGCCCATGTAATAGGTCTTGCCCAGCGCACTGCCATTGGGCTCCATCTTGGCGGCGGTGGCCTGGGTGAGGATGACCGGGATGGCCTTTTCCTTGGCGCCGCCCTTGCTGACGTCTTCGAAGTTCTGGTACTCGTCGGGCAGGAAATCGCGGCCGGCGATCAGATTGATGCCCATCGTCGCCAGCCCGTTCTCGGACAGGGTGTACATCGAGGCGTTGGTGGTCGGCCGTTCCTGGTCGATCACGCGCGAGATGCTGCTGCTGGAGGAACCGTTGCGGAAGGGGATCTGGTTGATGATCGTGACGTTGCTGACGCCGGGAATCGCACGCAGCGATGCCAGGTCCTCGCGGGTGCGGGCCATGGCGTCGGTCTGCTTGCCGATGCCACTGACGCGCAGCATTACCAGTTCGCTCTCGGCGATGCCGCTGGGCATGCTGATCTTTTCCACGCGCTGGCTGACCAGGAACAGCGCGTTGCAGACGATGGCGCAGGTCAGTGCGACTTCCAGCACGATCAGGGCAGCGGCGGTCTTGTGCCGGCGCAGCGTGCTGAGGATGGGGCGGATGTCCATGGGAGTCCTCGTTCGGGTGCTTACTGCGACTTGAGCTGGATGGCCGGGGTGACCTGCATGGCGCGCCAGGCGGGCAGGAAACCGGCGGCGAGGCTGGCGAACAGGGTCAGGCCCAGTGCGAGCAGCAGCATGTTGCCGTCAAGGTGGGCCAGCTTGGCGTACTCCACCGGTTGCTGGCGCACCGCGAACAGACCGAGCAGGGCCAGACCGATGCCCAGCACGCCACCGACCACGCCGACCGCGCCGGCTTCCACCAGGCACTGCAGGAAGATCTGGCCGCGGCTGGCACCGAGTGCACGGCGCACGCCGATCTCACCGCTGCGGCGCAGGAACTTGGCCAGCAGCAGGCCTACCGTGTTGACCAGGCAGACACCGAGGAAGCCCAGCGCCAGCCACAGCTGCAAGCGCACGTCGCTGGGGACTGCACCATTGAAGTCCAGCCATTCCATCACGGTGCGCAGGCGCACGTTCGGCGGATGCTTGAAGCGGCCGGCCTCGCGCTGCTGGGTCGAATAGTTCTCCAGGTAGCGGCGGTAGTCGCCGGCCTTGGCCGGATCCATCTCCACCCAGTACTGCAGCCATGCGCACGGTGCATTGAGCGAGTAGCTGTTGCCGTCGGGGTTTTCGCCGAAGCAGTTCATGTTGCCGTTGTTGCCGAGCTTCAGGTCGAACGAGGTGGAGATCGGCAGCAGCAGGTCTTCGTTCTTGCCGTAGCTGCCGGTGGTCAGGTCGTAGAAGTGCGGCTCCGGGCTCCATTCCTTCATCACGCCGACGATGCGGTAACTCTGTCCTTCCATGCGCAGGTCGCGGCCCACGCTGTTGGCACCCTGGTACAGCTTGTCGTTGAGCGCCTTGGAGATGACCACCACGCGTGCGCGGCCTTCATCGTCCTCGCGCGTCCAGGGCCGGCCGTACTGCATGGGCACCTCGAACATCGGGAAGAAGTCGGCCGAGGTCCAGCGGGTGTCGATGCTGAAGGGTTTGAGGGTGCTGTTGTCCGGTTCGATGGTGCCGCCACCGCCGCTCATCAGCGCCTGGCGTTCACCCTTGGCTTCGCGCAGCAGCGCTTCACCGTCGAAGCGGGTGAGTTGGGTTTCCGGCTCTTCGCCGGCGACATAGGCGCCGGTCGCGGCATCGAGCTGCACGTAGAACAGGCGGTCGCTCTTGCCGGGGATCGGGTCGCCGGACAACACGTGGAACACGGTCAACGTGGTCATCGAGGCGCCGATGCCGAGCGCGATGGCAACCACCATCAGCGCGGTCAGGACCTTGTTGCGGCGGAAGCTGCGCGCCGCCAATCGGGCGTAGTAGGCGAACATGGTCGGGCCCTCACTCGTTGACGGCGACGATGTGGCGCACCGGCGTGGCCAGCACCGGCTCACGCACCAGGTCGGTCACCTGGCCATCGACGATGTGCACGTTGCGCTGCGCGCGTGCGGCCAGTTCCGGGTCGTGGGTGACCATCACGATGGTGGTGCCGGCGGCATTGATCTCTTCCAGCAGTTCCATCACGCCACGGGCCATCTGCGTATCCAGGTTGCCGGTCGGTTCGTCGGCCAGCAGCAGGCGCGGGCTGCCGGCCAGGGCACGTGCGATCGCCGCGCGCTGCTGCTGGCCGCCGGACAGCTCGTTCGGGTAGTGCTTCATGCGCGAGCCGAGGCCGACCTGGGTCAGCGCCTTCTCGATGCGTTCGCGGCGCTCGTTGGCGCTCATCTTGCGATAGCGCAGCGGCACGTCGACGTTGTCGAACAGGTTGAGGTCCGGGATCAGGTTGAAGCCCTGGAAGATGAAGCCGATCTTCTGGTTGCGCAGGCGGCTGCGCGCATCATCACCCAGCGTGCTCACGTCCTGGCCGTCCAGCATGTAGGTGCCACTGGTGAAGGTTTCCAGCAGGCCGGCGATGTTGAGGAAGGTGGTCTTGCCGGAACCGGACGGGCCGGTGACGGCAACGAATTCGCCTTCCTTGACCTGCAGTTCCAGCGAGCGCAGTGCGTGGGTTTCCACCTGTTCGGTGCGGAAGACCTTGGCGACCGAGCGCATTTCGAGCATGTACATGGGGTGTCCTCTCTCCAGGATTCAGGTATCAGGTATCAGTTGACGGAGACGCGCTCGGCGTCCTTGAACAGGTCGCTGCCGGAGACCACGATGCGGTCGCCCGGTTGCACACCCGACTTGATTTCCACTTCGCCCAGGCTGCTGACGCCCAGTTCCACCGGACGGCGCACGGCGGTGCGGCCATCCATCACGTAGGCCATGCCATTGCCCTGTTCGACGAACGGGCCGCGCTCGACCTTCAGCACGTTCCTGCGGGTATCGAGCAGCACGCGCACCGACATCCGCTGGCTCTGGCGCAGGCCTTCCGGCTGCGCGCTGGCAAAGCGCACGCGGGCGTTTACCTCACCGTTGACCACTTCCGGCGACACTGCGCTGATTTCGCCCGGGAACGGCTGGCCGTTGCCACCGGTCAGCTGCGCCGGCATGCCGATCGCCAGGTCGCGGGCGAAACTCTCCGGCACCTTGATCTCGACTTCGAACTTGGACAGGTCGACCACGCCCAGCACCGGTGCGTTGGCGGCCAGGTTGGTGGACTGCACCGCCTGCACCTGGCCGACCTGGCCATCGAACGGGGCACGCAGCGTCAGCGCGTCGACCTGGCGCTGCACTTCGGCCACCACCGCCTTCTGGCGATCGGCCAGCAGGCGCTTGTTGCGGGCATCCAGGTCGGCGCCCTGGCTCTGCAGGCGTGCATCGGTGGTGGCGTTGGCCAGGGTGATGTCGGCCTTCTTCAGCGAGTCCTTGGCCTTGGCCAGGTCGATCTGCGGCACCGCACCGCCGTCGTAGCCGCGCTGGTAGCGCTGCAGGTCGCGGTCGGCGGCCTGCCGTTCGATGGTGGCCTGGTCGGTTTCCTTGCGCGACTTGGCGCGGGCCAGGGTGGCGTCCAGCGCGGCGCGGCTGGCTTCGGCTTCCAGGCCGGCCAGGGTGGCCTGTTCCTGGGCCAGCTTGCTGCGCAGTTCGGGGCTGTCGATGATCGCCAGCTCCTGCCCCTTCTTCACCACATCGCCGGCGACCACCTTCAGGTCCACGGTGCCCGCAGAGATGGCATACAGGATCGGGCTGTTGGCGGCGATCACGCGGCCATCGGCGGCGATGTCGCGAACCAGGTCGCCACGCTTCACTTCGGCGATGCGCACGCGGCTGCTGTCGAAGGAGCGGCTGGCGTTGGACCAGGCGTGCACGGCCCAGCCGATGCCGGCGAGCAGGGCGATCGTGCCCAGCGCCGGCCAACGGTAACGGTGCCAGTTGGCGCGCGGGGCGCTGGCCGGGGCGGAGGAAACGATCTGGTCCTGGGCGGAAGTGTCGCGGATCATCGGGTGCGTGCCTGACGGTGGTAGCCAGTACCAAGCACGTAGCGTGCCAACTTTATTTCCTTCTCCATCAATGAGTTGGGTGGGTGTCTGAAGTGTCCGGGTGTCCGCGGACACCTTTCCGGACACTTTCATTAAGCGGACAGGAGGGGGAAGCCGGACACGCAGGCTAGAATGCGACGATCGTCTTCAAGGAAACGCGTGACATGTGTGGAATCGTGGGTGCGATCGCTGATCGCGACGTAGTGCCGGTGCTGATCGAGGGTCTGAAGCGCCTTGAGTACCGTGGTTACGATTCCTCGGGTATCGCGGTGATCGACCATGCCGAGCGGTCGGAGGTGCGTCGCGTGCGTCGTACCGGTCGCGTGTCGGAAATGGCCACCGCGGCCGAGGCCGAGGGCTTCAACGCGGTGCTGGGCATCGGTCACACCCGCTGGGCCACCCACGGCGGTGTCACCGAGGCCAATGCGCATCCGCATATCAGCCAGGGCGTGGCGCTGGTGCACAACGGCATCATCGAGAACCATGAAGAGCAACGCGAGAAGCTGCGCGCCCTGGGCTACACGTTCGAGTCGCAGACCGATACCGAAGTCATCGCGCACCTGATCCACCATCACCTGAAGAGCGGCGACGACCTGCTGGTGGCGCTGCAGCACACGGTGAAGGAACTGACCGGTGCCTACGCGCTGGCCGTGGTCAGCCGCGCCGAGCCGGAGCGCTTCGTCTGTGCGCGCATGGGCTGCCCGCTGCTGATCGGCCTGGGCGAGGGCGAGAACTTCGTCGCTTCGGATGTCTCGGCGGTGATCTCGGCCACCCGCAAGGTGATTTTCCTGGAGGAAGGCGATACCGCCGAAATCCGCCGCGATGGCGTGCGCATCTTCGACGAGCACGACCAGCCGGTCGAGCGCGACGTGCATCTGTCCGACGTATCGCTGGCATCGCTGGAGCTGGGCCCGTACCGCCACTTCATGCAGAAGGAAATCCACGAGCAGCCGCGCGCCCTGGGCGACACCATCGAGGCGGCGATCGATGCCGGTGGTTTCCCGGCCGAGCTGTTCGGCAAGAACGCCGAAGCCGTGTTGTCGGGCATCGAGGGCGTGCAGATCATCGCCTGCGGTACCAGCTACTACGCCGGCCTGACTGCACGCTACTGGGTCGAGGCCATCGCCGGCCTGCCGTGCAGCGTGGAGATCGCCAGCGAGTACCGCTACCGCGCCGCCTACGCGAATCCGAAGCACCTGATCGTGACCATTTCCCAGTCCGGCGAAACGCTGGATACGATGGAAGCGCTGAAGTACGCCAAGTCGCTGGGCCACAAGCACACGCTGTCGATCTGCAACGTGCCGGAAAGCGCGATCCCGCGTGCCAGCGAACTGGTCTGTTACACCCGTGCCGGTGCCGAGATCGGCGTGGCATCGACCAAGGCCTTCACCACCCAGCTGGCGGCACTGTTCCAGCTGACCGTGGTGCTGGGCAAGCTGCATGGCCGCATCGACGCGGCACAGGAAGCGGACTACCTGGAGCAGCTGCGCTTCCTGCCGGGCAGCGTGCAGCACGCGTTGAACATGGAGCCGCAGATTGCTGCGTGGGCCGAGCGCTTCGCGCGCAAGAGCAGCGCGCTGTTCCTGGGCCGCGGCCTGCACTACCCGATCGCGCTGGAAGGCGCGCTCAAGCTCAAGGAAATCTCCTACATCCACGCCGAGGCCTACCCGGCGGGCGAGCTGAAGCATGGTCCGCTGGCGCTGGTGGACGAGGACATGCCGGTGGTGGTGATCGCGCCGAACGACAGCCTGCTGGAAAAGGTGAAGTCGAACATGCAGGAAGTGCGTGCGCGTGGCGGTGAACTGTTCGTGTTCGCCGACCAGGACAGCAACTTCAACGCGTCCGAAGGCGTGCACGTGATTCGTACGCCGCGCCATGCCGGCGTGCTCAGCCCGATCGTGCATACCATTCCGGTGCAGTTGCTGGCGTACCACACCGCGCTGGCACGTGGCACCGACGTGGACAAGCCGCGCAACCTGGCCAAGAGCGTGACAGTGGAGTAAACCCGTCGGCTCGGTTGGATGCTGCAAGCGAAAGGGGCCCCAGTGGCCCCTTTCGTTTGTGCCGGCGTCCGTGCGAAGTGGGACAGCCTCAGGGTGTTCTGTCCGCCGTCGGCAGCCATCAATCAATCTTTAACGCGCGGCATCGCCAGTATTCAGCGGCGGTTTCAGCCACGGTGCCATTCTCTGGATCGTCGGTTGGTTCCCACGACGAACTGTCCCATCGATGCCGATAGTGACCGAGGGACGCAGTCGTAGAATCGATTTGACCGAGATACGGGCTGTGCTGTTGAACCCGCCTCGTTCGCGTTGCAGCACGTCGCCTGTCGATGCATTCCACCGGCAGCCGGGTGCGCCAGACGTGCGCTGAAAGGTCTGTTCCCGGGGAGGGGGCGTATCGGAAGAGCACACTTTTTTGACTTCAGTGACCTGCACCAGGAAACAAGAATGAACGTCCGCGAACTCCTGCAATCCAAGAAAGAAGCTGTCATCACCATCGACGCCGAAGACACCATCGGTGCCGCCGCCCACAAGATGAGCGCGAACAGGATCGCTGCGCTGGTGGTGATGAAGGACGATGCCCCGGTCGGCATCATTTCCGAAAAGGACATCGTGCGCACCCTGGCCGACGACGGCCCGCAGGCCGGCCGCCGGGTGATTTCCAGCCTGCCGTCCACCGGCCTGGAAGGCATCGCCCCGGAGGCCACCCTGAAGCAGGCCATGTCGTTGATGACGTACTCGCGGCGCCGTCATCTGATGGTCACCGAAGGCACCCGCCTGGTTGGCATCCTCAGCCTGGGCGACATCGTGAAGAACCTGCTGGGCGAGCTGGAGCTTGAAAAGGCCGTGCTGCAGGACATCTACATGGCCGCCCACTGAGGGCCACACCGTCGGAAGCAGAGAAGCCGGGCATTGCCCGGCTTCTTCGTTTACGGCATCGGTGAAATCAGAAAGTGACCTTCACCGAGTCGGCGCTGTAGTTGGCCGGGCCGTGGTAGACCACTTCAATGTTGTTGCCATCGGGATCGAGCACGAACGCACCGTAATAGCCCGGGTGGTAGGGGCGTTCGCCGGGCGCGCCGTTGTCGGTACCGCCGGCGGCAATGGCGGCGCTGTGGAAGGCATCGACAGTGGCGGTGTCGCGGGCCTGGAATGCCAGGTGGTGGCGTCCGGTCAGCTGGCCAGCGGCGGCCTCGCTGCTGGCGCTGGAAACGAACAGCTCGTCGGCCCAGAAGTAGTCCTCGCCTTCACCGGCCACCGGGATGCCGATGGTGTCGAACACCGCCTGGTAGAAGCGGCGGCTGGCCGCCAGGTCGCGCACTACCAGCTGGATGTGGTCGATCAGGCGGCCACGGTGAAGTTCCATCGTTTCCATACGAACCTCGCAAAAAAGGGGACGGAGTCGGTAGCGCCGGGCATGGCCTGGCGCTACCGGAATTGTGCCCCTTTCCGGGTCAGGCGTTGGCGATGATCTCGACCCAGTAGCCGTCCGGGTCCTTGATGAAGGCCAGGTTCTTCATGCGGCCGTCGGTCAGGCGCTTCTGGAAGGTCACGCCCAGATCCTCGAAGCGCTGGCAGGCGGCCTCGATGTCCGGCACCGACACGCAGATGTGGCCGAAGCCGCGCGGGTCGCTGTTGCCGTCGTGGTAGACCGCGCCGTCCTGGCTCTCAGTGCCGTGGTTGTGGGTCAGTTCCAGCACGCCCGGCAGGCCGGCCATCCACAGGCGGCGGGCGTTGTCATCTTCCGGCACCATGACGCCGGCGGGCACGTAGGCCAGGAAGTACAGGCTGAACTGGGCCTCCGGGAAATCGCGCTTGTCGATCAGCTGGTAGCCGAGCACGCGGGTGTAGAAGTCCAGCGAGGCGGTAATGTCCTTCACCCGCAGCATGGTGTGGTTGAACACGAAGCCGGTGGTTTCGGCCGGGGCCTGGGCGGCGACGCCGGGAACATCGCGCAGGGCGGGAATGGTCATGGGGGAGGTCCTTCAGGCAGGGCCGTTGCCGGCCGGATGGGGCCATTCTACCGGCCAGCACCTGACGGCACTGCGACGTACAATGGCCGGATCGCACCGTTCCGTCCTGACAACGATTGCCCGCCATGTCGCAGCGTGAATGGGTGGCCGCCGCCATCCGCAAGATCGAAGCCGATTTCAACCGTTCCGCCGATACCCACCTGATCCCGTTGGCGCTGCCCGGGTTCGAGGGCATCGACCTGTACCTGAAGGATGAATCGAGCCATCCCACCGGCAGCCTGAAGCACCGGCTGGCGCGCTCGCTGTTCCTGTATGCGTTGACCAATGGCTGGTTACGCGAAGGGCGCCCGGTGATCGAAGCATCCAGCGGCTCGACCGCGGTCTCCGAGGCCTATTTCGCGCGCCTGCTTGGTTTGCCGTTCATTGCGGTGATCCCGGCCACGACCTCGCCGGAGAAGATCGCGGCAATCGAATTCCACGGTGGCCGCTGCCATCTGGTCGAGCGTGCCTGCGATCTCAACTGCGATTCGGAAAAGCTGGCCCGTGAAACCGGCGGCCACTTCATGGACCAGTTCACCTACGCCGAACGTGCGACCGACTGGCGCGCCAACAACAACATCGCCGAATCCATCTTCAAGCAGATGGCCGAAGAGCCCAGCCCGGTTCCGGAATGGATCGTGTGCAGCCCCGGCACCGGCGGTACCGCCGCCACGCTGGGCCGCTATGTCAGCTACCGCCGGCATGACACCCGCATCCTGTGCGCGGACCCGGAAGTGTCGGTGTTCTTCGACGGTTACCAGGCCGCCGTGGCCGGTGAGCAGGATTGGCGTGGCCTGACCTGCAGCGGTGGCTCGCGCGTGGAAGGCATTGGCCGGCCGCGGGTGGAGCCGAGCTTCATCCCGACCAGCGTCGATGCGATGGTGAAGGTGCCCGATGCGCTGAGCCTGGCCGCGATGCGCCATGTCAGCCGCCAGCTGGGCCGCCGCGTCGGTGGCTCCACCGGCACCAACTTCATCGGCGTGCTGCAGGCCGCACAATGGATGCGCGAGGCGGGCCATCAGGGCAGTATCGTCAGCATCCTGTGCGACAGCGGCGAGCGCTACGCGCAGAGCTATTACGACCCGTCGTGGTACGCGCGCCAGGGCATCGATGTCGACGGCGCCGACGCGCAGCTGGCGGCGGCGGTGGCCGGGCAGGGACTGCCGGCGTTGCCGTGGTGCAGCCTGGAAGCGCTGTAGGACGGTCGATGTTGTCGCCGGGCCACGCCCGGCGATCACGATGGCGTCTCAATACCCCGCTGCGGTGAACGCATCCAGCACCGCATCACGCAGGGCATCGGGCAGCGCCTCGATGTCCATCGCGCGGTCATCAAGATGCAGGCTCGGGTCCAGCGTGCTGGCGCGGCCCTGCGCCAACGCCTGCAGCCACAGCAGCACGCAGATCACGAACTCGCGCTCATGGCCCAGCCGCAGCTGGCTGGCGCCGCGTTCGATCACTTCGAACGGGTACCACTCCTGGGCATCGCTGAACGTGCCGCCCTGCTGCAGCACCGTCTGCAATTGCTGCAGGTGGCGCGGGGCGTCGTCGCCGGCATCGCACAATGCGGCGATCCAGGTCAGTTCGGCCGGGCTGGCGGACAATGCCAGTGACCGGGCCGGTGAGGAGGATGCAACTGCAGCCAGACCTTCCATGTGGGGCCTCGTTCGGTGCGTACCGCTGCGGACTCCCCCGCACTCAGAGCTTCGGTGCGTGGCCGTAAGGCCGATGTGAATGCCGGGCCGTGCCCCCTTGTCAGCCACGCCTGCCAGCGCCATATCTACAGAACTGCCCGCCCGCCGGGCCCGTACCCTGGAGACCTGCCGTGACCGTTGCCAACCCCCTGCTCGATTTTTCCGGCCTGCCGCGTTTCGAGGCGGTCCGTCCGGAGCACGTGGCGCCGGCGCTGGACGTGCTGCTGGCCGAGGCGGAAGCCGCTGTCAGCGTCGCCGAGCAGGTGCAGCCGGTCACCTGGCAGACCTTCGTGGCCCCGCTGGACGATGCCACCGAGCGCCTGTGGCGTGCCTGGGGCCTGGTCGGCCACCTGCAGGGCGTGGTCAACACGCCGGAACTGCGCGAGGCCTACAACAGCAACCTGCCGCGGGTGACCCGCTTTGCCAGTGCACTGGGCCAGAACCTGGCGCTGTATCGCCAGTACCAGGCGCTGGCCGGCAGCCCCGAGGCGGCGACCTTCGATGAGGCCCAGCACAAGGTGCTGGACAACACCCTGCGCGATTTCCGCCTGGGGGGCGCCGAACTGGCGCCGGAGGCCCAGCAGCGCTTCGCCGCGATCAAGGAGGAACTGTCGGCGCTGTCGGCGAAGTTCTCGCAGAACGTGCTGGACGCTACCGATGCGTGGTCGCTGATCATCGAGGACGAAGCGCGCCTGGCCGGCCTGCCCGATGACGTGAAGGCCGCCGCGCACGCTGCGGCAGAAAAGGAGGGGAAAGCAGGTTGGAAACTGACCCTGCAGATGCCGTGCTACCTGCCGGTGCAGACCTGGGGCGAGGACCGTGATCTGCGCGAGATCCTGTATCGCGCCAGTGCGCAGCGCGCCTCCGAATTCGGCGACGACGCGCTGGACAACAGCGGCAATATCGACCGCATTCTCGCCCTGCGCGCGGAACTGGCGGCGCTGCTCGGCTTCGGTTCGTACGGCGAGTATTCGGTGGCGACCAAGATGGCGCAGGACCCGGCCGAAGTACTCGGCTTCCTGCGTGACCTCGCTGCACGTGCCAAGCCGTTCGCGGCCAAGGATCGCGCCGAGCTGGAGCAGTTCGCGCGCGAGCAGCTGGGCATCGAGCCGTTGCAGGCCTGGGACCTGGCCTTCGCCGCCGATCGCCTGAAGCAGGCGCGCTACAGCTATTCCGAGCAGGACGTGAAGCAGTACTTCACCGAACCGAAGGTACTGGGCGGCCTGTTCTCGGTGATCGAGCAGCTGTACGGCCTGCGTGTGCAGGAGGACAGCGCCCCGGTGTGGCACGAGGACGTGCGCTTCTTCCGCCTGGTCGATGCGCAGGGCGCGCTGGTCGGCCAGTTCTATCTGGATCTTTATGCGCGCGAGGGCAAGCGCGGTGGTGCGTGGATGGATGATTGCCGCAACCGCCGCGTGCGCGCCGATGGCAGCGTGCAGACGCCGCTGGTCTACCTGGTGTGCAACTTCGGCCGTGGTGCCAATGGCAAGCCGGCTACCTTCAGCCACAACGAAGTGACCACGCTGTTCCATGAGATGGGCCATGGGTTGCACCAGCTGCTGACCCGCATCGGCGAACTGGGCGTGGCCGGTATCAATGGCGTGGAATGGGATGCAGTGGAGCTGCCCAGCCAGTTCATGGAGAACTTCTGCTGGGAGTGGGATCACCTGCAGGCGATGACCGCGCACGTGGACAGTGGCGAGCCGCTGCCGCGCGCGCTGTACGAGCGCATGCTGGCCGCGCGCAACTTCCACAGCGGCATGGCCACCGTGCGCCAGCTGGAATTTGGCCTGTTCGACATGCTGCTGCACAGCCAGTTCGAACCGGCGCAGGACAGCGTGCTGGCATTGCTGGATCGCGTGCGCGCGGAAGTGGCGGTGAACCATCCGCCGGTCTGGAACCGCTTCCCGCACCAGTTCAGCCATATCTTCGCCGGTGGCTATGCGGCGGGCTACTACAGCTACAAGTGGGCCGAGGTGCTGAGTGCCGATGCCTACGCCGCGTTCGAGGAAGCGCCGCAGGCGCTGGCGGAAACCGGTGCACGCTTCCGCGATGAGATCCTGTCGCGGGGTGGCAGCCGCCCGGCGGCGGAGAACTTCAAGGCCTTCCGCGGCCGCGCACCGCAGATCGACGCGCTGCTGCGCCATTCGGGCATGGCGTAAGCCGCTCTGGTAGGTGCCAACCCTGGTTGGCACTTCACCGCCATCCACGCATGGCGTGGATCTACCAATGATCTTCAGTAGATCCACGCCATGCGTGGATGAGGCGGGTCATTCGGCGTAGATCATCTTCCGGGTCATGCCGCCGTCGACGACGAAGTCCTGGCCGGTGGTGAAGCCGGACAGCGACGACAGCAGGTACACCGCCAGCGCGCCGATGTCCTCGGGCTGGCCGACCCGGCCGATCGGGTGCTGCGCATGGTCGATGGCCGAGTACTCAGGCTCATGGCGCCGTGAGGGCGCCTGCCAGGCCGTGGTGCCGATCCAGCCGGGGCTGATGCTGTTCACCCGCACCGCCGGGCCGGCGCTGATCGCCAGCGCATGGGTGAAGGCGACCAACCCACCCTTGGCGGCCGCATAGGCCTCACTGTGCGCCTCGGATTGCCAGGCGCGGGTTGAGGCGATGTTGATGATTGCCCCGGCAGCGCTGGCCGACAGCGCCGACAGCGCGTGCTTGCTGCACAGGAAGGCGCCATGCAGCGACGATAGGCGGCGTTGCCATTCGTCCCACTCCATGTCCTGCAGCCGCGTGCCGTGCGGCCCCGCGATGCCGGCATTGTTGACCAGCCCGTCGATGTGTCCGAAGCGACGCAGCGCCTCGGCGACGAACGCGCCCACGCTGCCTTCGTCGGTGATGTCCAGGCGCTGGAACGCAGCGTCATCACCGCGCTGCCATTCCACCAGACACGCTTCGCCGGCCTCCACGTCCAGGTCGCCGATCAGCACGCGGCCACCGGCACCAAGCACGGCCTGGGCGATGCCGCGGCCGATGCCGTTGGCACCCCCGGTGATCAGCACCACCTTGCCCGACAGCGGCGCGGCCGGCCATGCGGCAATCGGCGGAACGCGGCTCATGACAGGTCGTCGCCACGCAGGCGGCGATGCCAGCCGTCCACGCCGATGCGGTCCAGGGTCTGGATGTTGCGCTCGACGATCACGTCCGGGTCCGGATAGACGTCCACCGCGCGCGCCACGCTGTCCTCGCGCAGCAGGTGCAGGGTGGGGAAGGGCGCACGGTTGGTGTAGTTGCTGGCGTCGTCGGCGGCCACGCCCTCGAACTGGTAATCCGGATGGAAGCTGGCTACCTGCAGGATGCCCTGCAGGTCCAGTGCCTCGATCGCGGCGTCGGCGTTGTCGAGGAAGTCGTTGTAGTCGAGGAAGTCGGTCAGCACCTGCGGATGCACGATCAGCGTGGTATCGATCTGCTCGGCCGGCGTATCGCGCAGCAGCACCAGCTCCTCGGCCAGCTGTTCGACCAGCGCTTCCGGCGTGGTCGCATCGCTGAGCACGAAACGGACCTGGTCCTTCACGTACACCGCCTTGGCGAACGGGCACAGGTTCAGGCCGATGACGATGCGCTCCAGCCACAGGCGGGTGGCGGCGATCGGGTCATCGGTGGGCAGGTGGGCATCGGTCATGGCGGGCACGTCGGCTGGCGGGGCGGACATTGTAGGCAGTGTGCCGCCGCCGCGCTGTTCACTGTGCAGGAACTGGACAGTCGTCATGCTGGAAATCCCCGCCGATTCAAGCCCTTGCGGGCGGCCGCTGGATGGCCGATTGCCTGCCGCGGACGGCGGGCGTGGAATGGGCGCACGACACAGGAGGACACCCATGACTGCATCTTCCCCGTGGCTGCCGGATGCCCTTTGGGCCGGCGCCTTCTTCGATGGTCGCTGGCAGGCGGCCGAGCAACGGCAGCTGGTGATCGAGCCGGCCACCGGCAACACCCTCGGCGAGATCGGCCTGGCCGACCCGGCGCAGGTGGCGCGCTCGGCGGCAGCCGCTGCCCAGGCGCAACAGGCGTGGGCGTCAGCGCCTTACGAGCAGCGCGCTGAGGTCATGCGCAAAGCGGCACGCCTGGCCGAAGAGAACATTGACACCCTGGTCGAGTGGCTGGTGCGCGAAAGCGGCTCCACTCGCCTGAAGGCCGGCTTTGAGGCGAAGGTCACTATCAAGGCATTGCACGAAGCCGCGGCGCTGCCTTCGCGTAGCGTCGGCGAGATCCTGCCGTCCGAGCCGGGCCGGCTGAACCTGGCGCGGCGTCGGCCACTGGGCGTGGTCGGCGTCATCTCACCCTTCAATTTCCCGCTGTACCTGGCCATGCGCGCGGTGGCGCCGGCCATCGCGCTGGGCAACGCGGTGGTGCTCAAGCCGGACCCGCGCACGGCGGTGTGCGGCGGCGCGGTGATCGCACGCCTGTTCGAGCAGGCCGGGCTGCCGGCAGGTGTGCTGCACATGCTGCCCGGTGATGGCGCGGCCGGTGCCGCGCTGACCAGCGATCCGCACGTGGCGATGATCCAGTTCACCGGTTCCACCGCCGCTGGACGCAAGGTCGGCGAAGCGGCGGGCAGGCACCTGAAGAAGGTGTCGCTGGAGCTGGGTGGCAAGAATTCGCTGATCATCCTCGATGATGCCGACCTCGACCTGGCGGTCGCCAACACCGCGTGGGGCGTCTACCTGCATCAGGGACAGATCTGCATGGCGACCGGCCGCGTGCTGGTGCATCGGAAGATCCATGATGCGTTCCTGCAGAAGCTGGTGGCCAAGGCCAATTCGCTGAAGGTGGGCGACCCGGCACGGGAAGACGTGGCGATCGGCCCGCTGATCAATGCTGGCCAGCGTGACCACGCCACGCGCGTGGTCGAACAGGCGGTGCAGGCCGGTGCTTCGCTGGAGGCCGGCGGTTCGCACCGCGATCTGTTCTTCGCACCGACCGTGCTTGGCAACGTCTCTGCCGACAATCCGGCGTTCAACGAGGAGATCTTCGCACCGGTGGCGGTGGTGGTGCCGTTCGACGATGACGACGATGCCGTGCGCCTGGCCAACGACAGCGAGTACGGCCTGTCGATGGCCATCGTGTCCAGCAACGTCGGGCGTGCGTTGAAGCTAGGCGAGCGCCTGCGCACCGGCCTGCTGCATATCAACGACCAGACCGTGAACGACGAAGTGATCAACCCGTTCGGCGGCGTCGGTGCGTCCGGCAACGGCAGCAGCATCGGTGGCGCCGCCAACGGGGAAGAGTTCACCCAGTGGCAGTGGTTGACCGTCAAGGGCGAAGCGCCCGCTTACCCGATCTGATCGAAGGAGCCATCACGATGAACGACAAGACCACGACCCACGAGATCACCGCCGCCGTGGTCCGCGGCAAAGAACAGCCCTTCGTCATCGAGCAGGCCCGGCTGCGTGGCCCGCAGGACGACGAGGTATTGGTGAAGGTGGTGGCGACCGGCCTGTGCCACACTGACCTGATCGTGCGCGACCAGTACTACCCGGTGCCGCTGCCGGCAGTGCTCGGCCATGAGGGGGCTGGCATCGTCGAGGCGGTGGGCCCGAACGTGCGCGACCTCAAGGTGGGCGACCATGTGGTGCTGACCTATGGCGCCTGCGGTCACTGCAATCCCTGCCGGGGCGGCCACGGTGCCTACTGCAAGGACTTCTTTGCGCTGAACTTCGGTGGCGACGATGGCCACGGCCATACCGCCATCACCGATGCGCAGGGCCAGCCACTGCACGACCATTTCTTCGCGCAGTCTTCGTTTGCCACCTTCGCCATCGCGCGCGAGATCAACGCGATCAAGGTGCCCGACGACGCGCCGCTGGAACTGCTGGGCCCGCTGGGCTGCGGCATCCAGACCGGTGCCGGTGCGGTCCTCAATTCGCTGCAGGTGCGCTCGGGCAGCAGCTTCGCCAGCTACGGCGCCGGTGCTGTGGGCCTGAGCGCGGTGATGGCGGCCAAGGTGGCCGGCGCCACCACCATCATCGCCATCGACGTGGTGCCCTCGCGTCTGGAGCTGGCACTGGAACTGGGTGCGACCCACGTGGTGAACAGCCGCGAAACCGACGTGATCGAGGCCGTACGCGCGATCACTGGCGGTGGTGCGGACTTCGCGCTGGAATCGACCGGTCGCCCCGAGGTGCTGTCGGCCGGTGTCGAGGCACTGGGTGGCTTGGGGATGATGGGCGTGGTGGGGGCACCGAAGCTGGGTACCACCGCCAGCTTCGATGTGAACAACCTGCTGCTCGGTGGCCGGAGCATTCGCGGCATCGTGGAAGGCGACAGCGTGCCGCAGGTGTTCATTCCGCAGCTGGTGACGCTGTTCCAGCAAGGCCGCTTCCCGTTCGACAAGCTGGTGAAGTTCTATCCGCTGGAACAGATCAACCAGGCGGCGGAGGACAGCACGAAGGGAATCACGCTCAAGCCGATCCTGCGCATCGCGGCCTGAGCAGAAGGTGGGGTTGCAGGGCTGCGCCCTGCACCCGCCGAAGCAACGTCCACGGCAATGGCAAAAGCGGGCATTCCGTGGGATGGCGGGGTGGCTCCGGTTTCGGGGGGCGCTGCAAGTACGTCCATGTAAGCTCGGTCGCGCCATCCATGGCGCTCACGCCCCGCAACCGGGCCCACCCCGCCTTCGACAGGTTCCCGCTGCTGTTGGTCGGCACGGGGTCGGATCCGTTTTCCAAAGGAAAACGGCTCTGACCCCTTGTTTGACCCGCTGGCGGAAACATTCCGTTGTCGGAACGTAACGTGGCGTTGCCGCCGACGGGTGTACGCTGCCTTCATGATGGCCACGACAGTCGGGCAACAGCAGTTGGTGGCGGCACGCGCCGCCTTCGCCGAGGGCGACGCGCGTTCATTGGGCGTGTTGCCGCTGCCGCTGCAGCAGTCATGGCTGCGTTCGCGCGCGGCGGGCCTGCTGCCCGGGCAGGAGCCGGACTATCGTCCGCTGCTGGGTGACGGCCGGCATCTTTCCGATTCCGGCGACCGTCGGCTCGCGCGCTGCGTGCGGCCGGAGCTGGAACAGCTGTGGGCTGCCTTTGGCGGGCGTGGCTGGACGATGTTCTGTGCCAACCGTGAGGGCATGGTGATCGCGCAGCAGGCCCATGGCCTGGAAGATGCACCGCTGCTGCGTCCGATCCAGGTTGGGCGGAGGCTGGGCGAGGGCGAGATCGGCACCACGGCGCCGGCGGTCAGCCTGGCCGACGACCTGCCTGCGCTGGTACGGGGCAATGAACACTACCTGCAGCGCTTCGCCCCGGTGTTCTGCCTCAGCGAGCCACTGCACGATCTCGATGGGCAGGTATGCGGGGTGATCGACATCACCGGCCTGGGTGAGCGTGATCCATCGTTGTTGCAGGGCTATTTTCGGCAGGCCGCGCTGGCCAGCGAGAACCGGCTGTTCCACGCGCTTGCCGACGTGCATCTGTTGGCGCTGCAGCACGATCCGCGCTGGTTGGCGTCACCATTGCAGGGGTTGCTGGCGGTGCAGGAGGATGGCCAGCTGCGCGCGGCCAACCGTGTTGCGCGGCGCCTGCTGGGCCTGCCGCGTCGGGGACCGTTGCCGTTGTTGAACCTGGAAAGCGTGTTTGCCGGCGCCAGTGCCGCGCAGCGGCGGCGCCTGCTGCAACCCGGGGCGCCGCATCGGGTGCGGGTGGGCGAGGGCAGTGCGGTTTACCTGCAGCACCTGCAGGCGCCGCGCAAGGTCGCTGGCCGCAGCGCGCAACGGCCTTCAGCGGCGACGATGGATGCACCGCTGTTGCGTGATCAGCAGCGTGAAGCGGCGCGCCGTGCCGCGCAGGCGGCGGATGGCAATCTGAGCCTGGCCGCGCGCCAGCTGGGTATCTCGCGCACCACGCTGTACAAGCTGCTGCGCGGTTGACGTTGCAGTCCGCCGGGCCATGCCCGGCGGGCAGATCAATCGCGGAAATTGTTGAACTGCAGCGGCAGCTCGAACTTGCCGGCCTTGAGCACGGCGATGGCATCCTGCAGGTCATCGCGCTTCTTGCCCTGCACGCGCAGCTTGTCGCCGTTGATCTGGCTCTCCACCTTCAGCTTCGCTTCCTTCAGCGCGGCGGCGATCTTCTTGGCGATCTTCTGCTCGATGCCCTGCTTGACGGTGATCTTCTGCCGGGCCTGGGCCAGGTTGGTCTCGATGTCGCCGAACTCCAGGCTGAGCACATCGATGCCGCGCGCGGCCAGGCGTGCACGCAGGATGTCGTTCATCTGCTTGAGCTGGAATTCGGTCGGCGCGAACTGATTGATCACGTCGCCATCGCGTTCGAACTTGGCATCCACGCCCTTGAAGTCGAAGCGGGTGGCCAGTTCGCGGTTGGCTTGGTCGATGGCGTTGGTCAGCTCGTGGGTGTCGACTTCGGACACGACGTCGAAGGAAGGCATGGGCGTGGCTCCGCGGAATTCAGTGGCGGCCATTCTATCGCGGCGCCCATGCCCGGCGCCCGGCGGGGCGCGCGGTCGGCGATAATGGGGCATGAACGTGCAACGCTCCCCCTCGCGTGCGGTGGCCTGGATGGTCGCTGCGGTCGCCTGTTTTTCGCTGATGGACGCTGGCATGAAGCAGCTGGCGGCCAGCTACCCCACCCTGGAAGTGACCTTCCTGCGCGGCGCGGCCTCGTTGCCGTTCGTGCTGGTGTGGGTGCTGGTCAGTGCCGGCCCGCGCTCGCTGGTGCCGCGGCGCTGGGGCCTGCACCTGCTGCGTGGCGCGCTGGGCATGGCGATGATCGGGTGCTTCGTGTTCGCCCTGCGCGACCTGCCGCTGTCCACCGCCTACACCATCTATTTCGTTGCGCCGCTGCTGATCGCTGCACTCTCGGTACCGCTGCTCGGTGAACGGGTCGGGCCGCGGCGCTGGGTGGCCATCGGCATCGGCCTGGTTGGCGTGCTGGTGGTGCTGCGGCCGGGCGTGGATGGCTTCATCTCGGTGCCGGGGCTGATGGTGCTCGCCGCGGCCACCGCCTATGCCGTGGCTGCGATCACGGTCAGCCTGCTGACCCGCACCGATACTTCGCAGTCGATGGTGGTCTGGTTCCTGGTGATCATGGCGATCGGCGCGGGCCTGCTGGCCCTTCCCGGCTGGGTACCGCTGCAGTTGGCGCATGCGCCGCTGATCGCCGGCATGGGCCTGGCCGGGGCACTGGGCCAGATCGCGCTGACCAAGGCCTTCCAGCTGGGCGAGGCGTCGATGATCGCGCCGTTGGAGTACAGCGGCCTGGTCTGGGTGATCGGTTGGGACCTGGCCTTCTGGGGCCAGCTGCCGGACGGCTATACCTGGGTGGGTGCGGCGATCATCGTGGCGTCGGGGCTGTACCTGCTGCACCGCGAGCGGGTGAACCGGCAGGAACCGCCGAAGCCGCTTGATCATCCCTGAGCTGGGTCGGCCGGGGAATGGAGTCAGAGCCCCTGCGGGGATCCGACCCCGGGGCCGGATCCCCGCAGGGGCTCTGACCTCGGCTCAATCACCGTCACGGGCGCCTTAGAACCAAAAGGAATAACATTCTGGCCCATGGCGCGGGCGCGCGAGCGCCGGCGCTGGTAGGCTGCACGCCCCCTTCCGTCACCCAGCCGGTGAGCCACGCCCGTGATCGAGTTCCAGCGCCTGCACAAATCCTATGCCGTTGCCGGCCGCGAAGTCAGCGCGCTGCAACCGCTGGACCTGACCATCGAAGCTGGTGAGGTATTCGGCATCATCGGCCATTCCGGCGCCGGCAAGTCGACGTTGATCCGCATGATCAACCGCCTGGAAGAGCCCAGCGGTGGCCGTCTGCTGATCGGCGGCGAGGATGTCACCGCGCTGGACGCGGACGGCCTGCGCGCGCTGCGCCGGCGCATCGGCATGATCTTCCAGCACTTCAACCTGCTGTCCTCGCGCACCGTGGCCGGCAATGTGGCCTTCCCGCTGGAGCTGGCCGGCACGCCGAAAGCGGAAATCGACGCGCGTGTGGCCGAGCTGCTGCAGACCGTTGGCCTGGAAGCGCATGCGCAGAAGTACCCGGCACAGCTGTCCGGCGGACAGAAGCAGCGCGTGGGCATTGCGCGTGCGCTGGCGACCCGTCCGCAGATCCTGCTGTGCGACGAGGCGACCAGTGCGCTTGACCCGCAGACCACCGCGTCTGTGCTGTCGCTGCTGTCGAAGATCAATCGCGAGCTGGGCCTGACCATCGTGCTGATCACCCATGAGATGGATGTGATCCGCCGCGTCTGCGACCGCGTGGCCGTGCTCGACGCCGGCCAGATGGTCGAGACCGGGCCGGTCACCCGCGTGTTCCTGCACCCGCAGCACCCGACCACGCGCCGGTTCGTCAGCGAATCGGAGCATGTGGACGAGGGCGCGCTGCACCGCGATTTCGACGTGGTCGGGGGCCGCATCGTGCGCCTGACCTTCCTCGGCGGCGACACCTACGAACCCCTGCTCGGCAGCGTCGCGCGGCAGACCGGGGTCGACTACAACATCCTGTCCGGCCGTATCGACCGGATCAAGGACACCCCGTATGGCCAGCTGGTGGTCGCCCTGGTGGGCGGCGACCAGTCCGCCGCGCAGGCCGCGTTCGTGGCCGCCGGCGTGCATGTTGAGGAGCTGCGTCGATGATCATCGCTACTGCCGGCGGCTTCTTCCGCCACCTGGATGCGGGCAAGTGGGCCGACATCGGCCAGGCCACCATCGACACGTTGCTGATGCTGCTCGGTTCGCTGCCGCTGACCCTGGCCATCGGCCTGCCGCTGGGTGTGCTGCTGTACCTGTTCGGCGCACCGCAGATGAAGCGCCGGCCGTTCGCCTATGGCGTGCTGGCGCTGGTGGTGAACCTGCTGCGTTCGGTGCCCTTCATCATCCTGATGATCGTGCTGATCCCGGTCACCCTGCTCCTGATGGGAACCTCGCTGGGCGTGCGCGGTGCGATCGTGCCGCTGGTGATCGGCGCGGCACCATTCTATGCGCGCTTGGTCGAGACCGCGCTGCGTGAAGTCGACCGGGGCGTGATCGAGGCGACCCAGGCGATGGGCGCCACCACCTGGCAGCTGGTCACCCGCGTGCTGCTGCCCGAAGCGCGCCCCGGCCTGATTGCCGGTGCGACGGTCACCACCGTGGCGCTGATTGGTTTCACGGCGATGGGCGGCGCGATCGGTTCCGGTGGCCTCGGCGACCTGGCGTTCCGCGATGGCTACCAGCGCTCGCACACCGACGTGGCCCTGGTCACGGTGGTCCTGCTGCTGATCCTGGTGCAGCTGCTGCAGATGCTCGGCGACCGCCTGGTCGCGCATTACAGCCGCAAATGACGCGGCGCCCCGTGCTGCCCCGGCGTCGCCCGGTGCATCGCGGCAGCCGGCCAGCGGCCGGCTCTACCCCATTGTCTGGAAACGGTAGTGCCGGCCGCTGGCCGGCAATTCCACATGCGGTCAACGCACGTTCGGCACTTCGTAGCCCAGCTTGCCGACCTGCTCGGGGTGCTGCGGCACGCGCTTGAGCTTGTCGGTGTTCACGCCGTACTCGTCGCGCAGGCGCTCGGCCAGCTCCTTGTAGAGGCCTTTGTCCATGTCCGGGGTGCGCGAGAAGATCCAGGCCATCTCACGGCCGGGGTAGCCGATCAGCGCCCAGGAATAATCCGGTGCCACTTCCAGCACCCGCGAATGGGTCGGCACGACGCGGTAGAACCAGGTACGCCAGCCGTGGTTGCCGCTGTCCGGGTCGACGCTGGCGCGGGCACGCACTTCCTGCAGCGGTTCGCCGAAGCCATCACGGTAGCGGTAGGTGATGCCGACCTTGTGTGCGTCGCGCAGTTCGTACTCGTTGACGCTGGCGACATGGCCACGTTCGATGAAGTTCGGCACGCGGCCGATCACGTACCAGGTGCCCATGAAGCGCTTCAGGTCGATCGGTGCGTCCAGGGTAGCCGCACCAGAGGCGCTGGTACGGGGCGACGGCGGCTCACTGGCGGCCACGGCGGGGCCGGCCAGGGAAAGGGCCAGCAGCGCGGCGCAGAGCGGGCGGATCGAAGTCATGCGGGAGCGGGCTCCAGTGGGCTTGCACGCGCATGGTCGACTGTGTGCACGCGATCCGTCAATGGTGTCGCAACCTGTGAGAAGGGCCTTGCCCAAGCTGTGTTGCATTGTCCACCGGAGAAGCCCCATGAACGCTCGTTCCGTTCGTCGCCCTGCAACTGAACGCGTCATCATTGAACGCGCCCATCCGCGCCTGCTGCGCAGCGTGCGTCAGGTCGCTCTGGCCGGCCTGGCGCTGGTACTGGTCTGGCCAGCCGCGCGTGGCAGCAACGCCTGGCTGGGCTGGCTGCCGATGTGGCTGGTGGGCATGCCGCTGGTGGCCTGGTGGGCGCTGCTGCGCTTCCCTGCGCCGCGCCTGTCGTGGTTGCGGCTGGCCCGTCGCACCGGTGGACAGGCGCGACGCCGCGGCCGTGGCGCCGTCCGTGGTGGCCGCCGTAGCTCGACCGCCGCGGCCTGACCTTCGACACGGGGGCGGCTGCAGCGATCCATGCTAGCGTTCCACGGCTTATGACTGCCTGGAGCTGCAATGTCTCGACTCGCTTCCGCCTGCCTGTTGGCCGGCATGATGACCGCTGCCTCGGTGGGGACCGCCGTGGCCGCTGAAGACACCGATCGCTACGCCTGGCTGGAGGACGTCACCGGCGACAAGCCGCTGTCCTGGGTCAAGGAACAGAACGCCAAGTCCGAAGCGCGCCTGGCGCAGACCCCGGCTTTCAAGCAGATGGAGACCAGCATCCGCGAGGTGCTCGACTCCGACGCCAAGATTCCCGCCGTGCAGAAGATCGGCGACTACTACTACAACTTCTGGAAGGACCAGCAGCACGAGCGCGGCCTGTGGCGGCGCACCACGCTGGCCGAGTACCGCAAGGCCTCGCCGCAGTGGGAAACCGTGCTCGACCTGGATGCGCTGAACAAGGCCGAGGGCGAGAACTGGGTCTGGCACGGCGCCGACTGCCTGCGCCCGGACTACAGCCGCTGCCTGATCGCGCTGTCGCGCGGTGGTGCCGATGCCGACGTCACCCGCGAATTCGATCTGTCCAGCAAGAGCTGGATCAAGGACGGCTTCTTCCGTCCCGAGTCGAAGGGTGGCCTGAACTGGATCGATCGCGACACCGTGTTCGTCTACACCGACTTCGGTGCCGGCTCGATGACCACCTCCGGCTACCCGCGCGTGGCCAAGCTGTGGAAGCGTGGTACGCCGATGGCCTCCGCCAGCGTGGTGTATGAAGGCAAGCCGGAAGACATGTACATCGCGGCGATGCACGATGACACTCCGGGCTTCGAACGCAACCTGGTCAGCCGCACGCTGGCGTTCTACAACAACGAGATCTACCTGCGCGGCGACGATGGCACGCTGACCAAGATCGACGCGCCGAACTCGGCCGAGAAGGGCCTGCACAAGCAGTGGCTGACCCTGGAGCTGCGTGATCCGTGGACCGTGGGTGGCAAGACCTATGCGTCCGGTTCGCTGCTGGCGACCAGGCTGGATGACTTCCTGGCCGGCAAGCGCGAGTTCGACGTGTTGTTCACCCCGACTGCGACCACCTCGCTGGCCGGCGCCACCTGGACCAAGAGCCATCTGGTGCTGAACGTGCTGGATGACGTCAAGAACCGCCTGTCGGTGCTGACCCCGGGCGCCAATGGCTGGCAGACCAGCCGCTTCGTCGGCGCGCCGGCCTTCGGCACGCTGGGCGTGTCCGCGGTCGACAGCAACGACAGCGACGCTGTTTGGCTGACCGCCACCGACTACCTGACCCCGACCACCCTGGCACTGGCCGAGATCGGACAGGCCCCGGAAACGCTGAAGACCATGCCGGCCTTCTTCGATGCCAAGGGCAAGGTGATCGAGCAACACTTCGCCACCAGCAAGGACGGAACCCGCGTGCCGTACTTCGTGGTGCACGACAAGGCGATGAAGCTGGACGGCTCCAACCCGACCCTGCTGTATGGCTACGGTGGTTTCGAAATCTCGCTGACCCCGGGCTACTCCGGTGGCATGGGCCGCGCCTGGCTGGAGAAGGGCGGCGTGTACGTGGTTGCCAACATCCGTGGCGGCGGCGAGTACGGCCCGCGCTGGCACCAGGCGGCGCTGAAGCAGAACCGCCACAAGGCCTATGAAGACATGGCCGCCGTGGCACGCGATCTGGTCAAGCGCAAGATCACCACCGCCAAGCACCTGGGTGTGCAGGGCGGCAGCAATGGTGGCCTGCTGACCGGGAACATGCTGACCCAGTACCCGGAGCTGTTCGGTGCGGTGGTGGTGCAGGTGCCGCTGCTGGACATGAAGCGCTACAGCCACCTGCTGGCCGGTGCGTCGTGGATGGCCGAGTACGGCAACCCGGATACCAGCGACTGGGAGTTCATCAAGACCTTCTCGCCGTACCACCTGTTCGACGCGAAGAAGAACTACCCGCCGGTGCTGTTCACCACCTCCACCCGCGATGACCGCGTGCACCCGGGCCATGCCCGCAAGATGGCGGCGAAGATGATCGACGCCGGCAAGGACGTGACCTACTACGAGAACATCGAAGGTGGCCACGGCGGCGCAGCCAACAACGCGCAGGCCGCACACATGTCGGCGCTGGCCTACAGCTTCCTGTGGGAACGCCTCGGCGGTAAGTAAGCAGAACGGAAAACGCCGCCCCAGGGCGGCGTTTTCCGTTATCGGGTAGCGCCGGGCCATGCCCGGCGCGCGCGTAGCGCGGCAGGATGCCGCCGGGCATGGCCCGGCGCTACCGGAAATGCTTCAACCCGCGCGCGATCCGCTCCACCGCCTCCTGCAACCGCGGCACTTCCTGCGTGTAGGCCAACCGCACGTGCTGGTTCGCACGGTGGAAGCCGAAATCCAGCCCCGGCGTGAATGCCACGTGCTCGGTTTCCAGGAAATGGGCGCAGAACGCCTGCGCGTCACCGGTGAATGCGCTGACATCGGCGTACAGGTAGAACGCACCCTGCGGCTCGACTTCGATGCGGAAGCCCAGTTCACGCAACGCCGGCAACAGGAAGTCACGGCGCTGGCGGAAGGCTTCGCGACGCTGCTCGAAGATCGCCATCGCTTCCTCGCTGAAACACGCCAGTGCGGCATGCTGGGCGATGCTCGACGCGCTGATGTACAGGTTCTGCGCAAGCTTCTCCAGGTCCGGCACCGCCGCCGGCGGTGCCACCAGCCAGCCCAGCCGCCAGCCGGTCATGCCGAAGTACTTGGAGAAGCTGTTCAGCACGAACGCGCTGTCGTCCACCTGCAGCACGCTGGGCGCATCCAGGCCGTAGGTCAGGCCGTGGTAGATCTCGTCCACCACCAGGTGGCCGCCGCGCGCGTGCAGGGTCTTCGACAGTGCTGCCAGTTCGTCGGCGGAGAGCACGGTGCCGGTGGGGTTGGCCGGCGAGGCGACCAGCGCGCCGACGCTGTCGGCATTCCAGTGCTGTTCGACCAGCGACGGAGTGAGTTGATAGGCGGTCTCCGGCCCGACCGGCACCAGCTGCGCGCCGCCTTCCACCAGGCGCAGGAAGTGGCGGTTGCACGGATAGCCGGGGTCGGCCAGCAGCCAGTGGCGGCCGGGGTCGACCAGCAGGCTGCTGGCCAGCAGCAGCGCACCGGAGCCGCCCGGAGTAACCAGGATGCGCTCGGGGTCGATGTCCAGCCCGTAGTGGCTGCGATAGAAGCCGCTGATTGCCTGGCGCAGGGCCGGCAGGCCACGTGCGGCGGTGTAGCGTGTATGGCCGGCGGCCAGTGCGGCCTGTCCGGCACGCACGATCGGTTCGGCGGTGGTGAAGTCCGGTTCGCCGATCTCCAGGTGGATCACATCGTGGCCCGCCTGTTCCAGCGCCTGGGCGCGGGCCAGCAGGGACATCACGTGGAACGGGGCGATTTCATGGCTGCGCCGGCTGTAGCCCGGCGTGTGGGGCAGGGTGCTCATGCGCCCATGGTACGCCGCGCGCTGGGGTCGGATCCCTTTTGCACGCAAAAGGGCTCTGACCCCAGCAGGAGCCGCACCATGACGATCCGCAGGGTTGCCGCATCGCCGCGATTGGGGTCAGATCCCTTTTCGGGAAAAGGGATCTGACCCCGTCGAAGACCATTGCATTGATGCGCCTGGAGCCTTATTTCATGAAACCTACCCTCTGCCTGTTGCTTGCCAGCCTGATGACCACCACTGCCAACGCCGCCCCCCTGCCTGTTCCGCCGGATGCCGCCAAGCACCCGCATGTGGTCAAGGCGCCGTTCGGCGCGACCCGCAGCGATGACTACTACTGGCTGCGCGACGACAAGCGCGAGAACAAGGACATGCTGGCCTACCTGCAGGCCGAGAATGCCTATGCCGACCAGCTGCTGGCACCGCTGAAGCCACTGGAAGACACCCTGTACAAGGAGATCGTCGGCCGCATCAAGCAGGACGATTCCAGCGTGCCGGCGCGTGAGCGCGGCTACTGGTACTACAGCCGCTTCGAGACCGGCCAGGACTACCCGATCCATGCGCGCCGCAAGGGCAGCATGGACGCGGCCGAAGAAGTCCTGCTGGACGTCAATGCGATGGCTGCCGGCAAGGGCTACTTCAGCGTCGGCTCGATGGAAGTGAGTCAGGACAACCAGCTGCTGGCCTGGGCCGATGATGACGTCGGTCGCCGCCAGTACACGATCCGCTTCAAGGACCTGGCCACCGGCAAGGTGCTGCCCGACGTGATCACCGGCAGCTCCGGCGACCTGGTCTGGGCCGACGACAACCGCACCGTGCTGTACGTCGAGAACGATCCGGAAACGTTGCTGACCGTGCGCGTGAAGAAGCACGTGCTGGGCACCCCGGCCAGCGCCGACACCGTCGTCTACGAGGAGAAGGACGACAGCTTCTACATGGGCATCGGCCGCACCCGCGACGATCGCTTCATCACCATCGGCGTGCACAGCACGGTGTCCTCGGAAGAGCGATATGCACCCGCCAGCGACCCGACCACCTTCACCGTGCTGGCGCCGCGCCAGCGCGACGTCGAGTACGACGCCGACCACTACGATGGCCGCTGGGTGATCCGCACCAACGACGGTGCGAAGAACTTCAAGCTGGTCACCGCACCCACCGATGCCACCTCGCGCGCGCAGTGGAAGGACTGGATCGCGCATGACGATGCCGTGTTCATCGAGGGCTTCGAACTGTTCGACAGCTACACCGCCATCGCCGAACGTTCCGAAGGCCTGGAGCGCATCCGCCTGCTTTTCAAGGACGGCCGCAGCGACTACGTGAAGGCCGATGAGCCGGCGTATTCGATGGGCCTGGGCGACAATACCGAAGCCGACACGCCGTGGCTGCGTTACATCTACACCTCGATGACCACCCCGACCACGGTGTTCGAACTGAATACCGCCACCGGTGAGCGTCGCCAGCTGAAGGTGCAGCCGGTGATCGGCTATGACGCGTCGAAGTACGAAACCGACCGCGTCTGGATCACCGCGCGCGATGGCGTGAAGGTGCCGGTGTCGCTGGTCTACCGCAAGGGCTACAAGAAGGACGGCAAGGGCGCGCTGTTCCAGTACGCCTATGGCAGCTACGGCATGTCGATGGACCCGTACTTCAACCAGACCGCGGTGAGCCTGCTCGACCGTGGCGTGGTGTATGCCATTGCCCACATCCGTGGTGGCCAGGAAATGGGCCGCGACTGGTACGAGAACGGCAAGCTGCTGCACAAGCAGAACACCTTCAACGACTTCATCGACGTCACCCGTGCCCTGGTGGCGCAGGGCTGGGCGGCGAAGGATCGCGTGGCGGCATCCGGAGGCAGTGCCGGTGGCCTGCTGATGGGCGCGGTAGCCAACCAGGCGCCGCAGGACTACCGCGTGATGGTGGCGCAGGTGCCGTTCGTCGACGTGGTCACCACCATGCTCGACCCGACCATTCCGCTGACCACCAACGAGTACGACGAGTGGGGCAACCCGGAGCAGAAGCCGTACTACGACTACATGCTGTCCTACTCGCCCTACGACAACGTGAAGAAGCAGGCCTATCCGGCGCTGTTCGTGGGCACCGGCCTGTGGGATTCGCAGGTGCAGTACTGGGAACCGGCCAAGTGGGTGGCCAAGCTGCGTGACGACAACACCGGCCATTACCCGATCCTGTTCCGCACCAACATGGAAGCCGGCCACGGCGGCAAGTCGGGGCGCTTCCAGCGTTACCGCGAGCTGTCCGAGTCGTACGCGTTCGTGCTGCAGCAGCTGGGCATCGCCCAGCCGTGATCGCGACAGGGTGCCGGGCACTGCCGGGCACCCTGAACCGGTATCCTTGCGGCCATGAGCGCGCCAGATCCTTCCGCCCCACGCGACGCCACCACGCCACCGCGCGTGGTGCGTTTCCGCTGGGCGTGGTGGCTGCTGGCCTACGTCAGCCTTGGCACCGGCATCGTCGGCATCTTCGTGCCGGGCCTGCCGACCACCGTATTCATCCTGATTTCGGCCTGGGCCGCTTCGCGCGGCTCCGAGCGCCTGCACACCTGGCTGCTGCAGCATCCGCGCTTCGGTCCGGCCATCGCCAACTGGCAGGCGCACGGGGCGGTCAGCCGCTACGGCAAGTGGATGGCCACGATCACGATGGCGGTATGTGCCGGCATCATGCTGTGGTGCGTGCCGATCGCCTGGGTGAAGTGGTTCTCGATCGGCAGCATGACCGTGGTGGCGATCTGGCTGTGGACCCGGCCGTTGCCACCGTCGGAGGGCTGAACATGGCCCGCCAGCGGCCCCCATGGGGGCGGCAAGGGGTAGAGTCGACTGTTAGTCGACTATCGCGCGCAGCGCGGGGTTTTCGCTATCTGATCGAAGAGCAGTCGACTAACAGTCGACTCTACCTACCGCTCAGCCGCCAATGGCTATACTCGGGGCATGAAGATCCCCCATCCAAACGCCATCCTGATTCCGCTGGCAGCGGCCTCGCTGCTGTTCCTCGCCGCCTGCGGCAACAAGGGCCCGCTGGTACTGCCGCAGAAGCCGGTGCCGGTGGAAGAGACCGTTGAACCCGTTGCCGAGCCCGCGACCGAAGCGACCCCGGCGGAGACCCAGGGCAGCGGCACGCCGGCCACGACCGTGGACCCGGCTGCACCGACCACCCAACCGGCGCCTGCGCCTGCGAAGAAGGCGGGCGGCGGGAATGAGTAAGGGCGGTTCCAAGGCCCTGCGTTTCAGCAAGATGCATGGCGCGGGCAATGATTTCGTAGTGATCGACCTGCGTGACGGCACCGCGCCGCCCACGCCTGAGCTGGCCGCGCGCCTGGCCGACCGCCACACCGGTGTCGGCTGCGATCAGATCCTGACCATCGAAGCGCCACGCGCGGAAGGTTCGGTAGCGTCGTACCGCATCTGGAATGCCGACGGCTCCAATTCCGAACAGTGCGGCAACGGCGCGCGCTGCATTGCCGCCTGGCTGGTGCGCGAAGGCAGTGCACAGGGAGACCGTTTCGTCATCGACAGTCCGTTGGCAAGCCATGACGTGGAGGTGCTGGGCGATGGCCAGTACGCGGTGACCATGGGCGTGCCCGCGTTCGAGCCGGCCAACGTGCCGCTGATGGGTTTTGCCCACGCGCGCGAGGAGTACCTGCTGCCGTTGCAGGGCGAAAGCGTGCGATTTGCCGCGGTGTCGATGGGCAACCCGCATGCGGTGATCGAAGTGGGCCTGATCGATGCTGCGCCGGTCGAGCGCGTCGGTGCGCTGCTGCAGCAGCATGCATCGTTCCCGCGCTCGGTGAACGTGGGCTTCGCCCAGGTGATGGGCCCGGCGCATGCGCGTCTGCGTGTGAATGAGCGTGGCGTCGGCGAAACCCTGGCCTGCGGCAGCGGCGCCTGCGCCGCAGCGGTGACCCTGATGCAGCGCGGCCGCCTGCAGCGTGATGCACGCATCAGCCTGCCCGGTGGTGACCTGCGCATCCAGTGGCCGGGCGATGGCCAGCCGGTGGTGATGGCCGGCCCGACCGCATTCGTCTTCGAAGGGGAGTGGATCGCATGACCGAAACCGTCGACAAGCTCGGGGCCCACGAAGTCGCTGCCTGGTTGCGGCGTCATCCCGGCTTCCTCAAGCAGTTCCCGGACCTGGCCCTGACCCTGGTGGTGCCGCGTGACGATGGCCCGACCGCGTCGCTGGCCAGCTACCAGCTGGAAGTGCTGCGCGAGAAGAACCGCGAGCTGGCACGACGGTTGGCCGACCTGGGCGCGACTGCCCAGGTCAACGAACGCCTGGCGGTGCGCACGCACCAGCTGACCCTGGCGTTGATGAAGCAGGACAACGCCGCCGACACCCTGCGTGCGATGGCGGCCTCGCTTCAGGAAGACTTCGCTGGCGATCTGGTACGGCTGGTGGTGCACACGCCTGTTTCCGGGCTGGAACAGGCCGACTGGCTGCAGGTGATCGCCGCCGATGATCCGCAGCTGGGCCCGTTCCGCGATTGCCTGAAGGACGGCGAGCCGATCTGTGGCCGCCTGCAGCCGGAAAAGAACGCCGTGCTGTATGGCGTGCGCAGCGAGGAGGTGCAGACCACCGCACTGCTGCCGCTGCCGGGCGTGGGCCTGATCGCGGTCGGCAGCCACGATCCGAACCGCTTCTATCCGGGCATGGGCACGCTGTTCCTGCGCATGATGGGCGATGCCCTGGTCGCCGGCCTGAAGCGCTTCGCGGGCTGAGCAGGACATCACGACGATGAGCGCGGTACAGGCCTTCCTGCAGCACCTGCAGGTGGAGCGGCGGATGTCGGCGCATACGCTCGACGCCTACCGCCGCGACCTGGATGCGCTCTCGGTCTGGGCCGAGCCGCGTGGCGTGGCGGTGGAGGCACTCGATGCCGACGCGCTGCGCCAGTTTGTTGCCGATGAGCATCGCCGTGGCCTGTCCGCGAAGAGCCTGCAGCGCCGGTTGTCGGCGTGCCGGAGCTTCTATGCCTGGCTGCTCAAGCACGGGCGCATCGAGGTCAGCCCGGCGGCGACGCTGAAGGCACCGCGCGCACCGCGCCGGTTGCCACAGGTCCTCGACGCCGACGAAGCCGTGCAGCTGGTCGAGCTGGAGCCGGAAGGCGAGCTCGGCCGCCGCGACCGCGCGCTGCTGGAACTGTTCTACTCCTCCGGCCTGCGCCTGAGCGAAGTCTGCGCGCTGACCTGGCGCGACCTGGATTTCGCCAGTGGCCTGGTCAACGTGCTGGGCAAGGGCAATCGCCAACGCCGCGTGCCGTTCGGCCGGCCGGCGCGCGAAGCGCTGCAGGCGTGGCGCACGGAGAGTGGTGGTGGCCCGGCCTCGCCGGTGTTTCCCGGCCGCAACGGGCCGATCAGCCAACGCGCGGTGCAGATCCGCATCCGCCAGCTGGCGCAACGCCAGGGCCTGTTCAAGCACGTGCACCCGCACATGCTGCGGCACAGTTTCGCCAGCCATATCCTGGAATCGTCCGGTGACCTGCGTGGCGTGCAGGAACTGCTTGGCCATGCGGACATCGCCACCACGCAGATCTATACCCACCTCGACTTCCAGCACCTGGCCAAGGTCTACGACGCCGCGCATCCGCGCGCGAAGCGTCGACGCAGCAACGAGGGCAGCGGAGAAAGCTGAACGTTGCCCCTGCGGCAGGCGGTCGCGGGTGGCTTGAAGGGCGCAGCGCAGTCCCCACCTCTGGTTCTGTCACCCCGGAGGCATCATGGACCCCAGTCAGAACCCCAACGTTTTCCACGCCACCACCATCGTCTGCGTCCGTCGCGGCGAGCACGTGGCCATTGCCGGCGACGGCCAGGTCACGCTGGGCCACACCGTGATGAAGGGCAATGCGCGCAAGGTGCGCCGCCTCGGCCGTGATGGCCAGGTGCTGGCCGGCTTTGCCGGTGCCGCCGCCGACGCCTTCACCCTGTTCGAGCTGTTCGAGGCCAAGCTGGAAAAGCACGGCCAGCTGCAGCGTGCAGCGGTCGAGCTGGCCAAGGATTGGCGCACCGAGCGCCGCCTGGGCAAGCTCGAAGCCCTGCTGGCAGTGGCTGACAAGGAAACCTCGCTGATCATCAGCGGCACCGGCGATGTGATCGAGCCGGAGGACGGCATCATCGCCATCGGTTCCGGCGGTTCGTATGCCCTTTCGGCTGCGCGTGCGCTGATGGCACACACCGAGCTGGATGCACGCACCATCGCCAGCGAGGCGATCGGCATCGCCGGTGAAATCTGCATCTACACCAACCGCAACGTGGTGGTCGAGGAGCTTTGACCGCTCTTCTGTAGTGCCGAGCCATGCTCGGCAGGGCTGCCCGTCAGCCGAGCATGGCTCGGCTCTACATGCATCTGAATTCGTGAGCACAACCATGCCGAAGATCGAAGTTTCCTCCGCCACCATGACCCCGCGCGAGATCGTGCAGGAACTGGACCGGCACATCGTGGGCCAGCACGACGCCAAGCGCGCGGTGGCCATTGCCCTGCGCAACCGCTGGCGTCGCATGCAGCTGGTGCCGGAGCTGCGCAATGAAGTGATGCCGAAGAACATCCTGATGATCGGCCCCACCGGCGTCGGCAAGACCGAGATCGCGCGTCGCCTGGCCACGCTGGCCAACGCGCCGTTCGTGAAGGTCGAAGCGACCCGCTTCACCGAAGTCGGCTACGTCGGCAAGGATGTCGAGCAGATCATCCGTGACCTGGCCGATACCGCAGTGAAGCTGTACCGCGAACAGGCCAAGGTGCGCGTGCGTACCCAGGCCGAAGAACGCGCCGAAGACCGCATCCTCGATGCGCTGCTGCCGCGCCGCAGCGGTGGCATCGGCTTCGATCCGGAAGTCGCCCGCAACGAACCGTCGGCGCAGGACAACGAGACCCGCATCAAGTTCCGCAAGATGCTGCGCAACGGTGAGCTGGACGAGCGCGAGATCGAACTCGACCTGACCGCCAATGTCAGCATGGACATCATGACCCCGCCGGGCATGGAGGAAATGGGCCAGCAGCTGAAGTCGATGTTCGCCAACCTCGGCGGTGGCGCCAAGGCGCACAAGCGCACGCTGACCATCAAGGCCGCGCGTCCGCTGCTGATCGAGGAAGAGGCCGGCAAGCTGGTCAACGAAGACGACATCCGCACCGCGGCGATCGAGGCCTGCGAGCAGCACGGCATCGTGTTCATCGACGAGATCGACAAGGTTGCCAAGCGTGGTGACAACGTGGGTGGTGGCGATGTGTCGCGCGAAGGTGTGCAGCGCGATCTGCTGCCGCTGGTGGAAGGCTCCAACGTGTCCACCAAGTACGGCACGATCAAGACCGACCACATCCTGTTCATCGCCTCCGGTGCGTTCCACCTGGCCAAGCCCAGCGATCTGATTCCGGAGCTGCAGGGCCGCTTCCCGATCCGCGTCGAGCTGGGCGCGCTGAGCAAGGGTGACTTCGTGCGCATCCTGACCGAGCCGAAGGCCGCGTTGACCAAGCAGTACGAAGCACTGCTGGCTACCGAAGGCGTCAAGGTCAGCTTCACCGCCGACGCCATTGAGCGCCTGGCCGAGATCGCCTTCCAGGTGAACGAGCGCCAGGAGAACATCGGTGCCCGTCGCCTTCACACCGTGCTGGAACGCCTGTTGGATTCGCTCAGCTACGAGGCACCGGACCGCGACGGCGAGACCCTGGCCATCGACAGCGCCTACGTCGATGCGCACCTGGGTGAGCTGGTGCAGGATCCGGACCTGAGCCGCTACATCCTGTAACGTCCGACGGGGTCGGATCCCTCTCCGTTGCGAGGGGCTCCGACCCCACCCACTGCAACAGAAAAGGCCGCCGAAAGGCGGCCTTTTTGTTGTCGGTCAGTGCGGGTGCCTGACGCGGTAGGCCTGTAGCACCTGATCGATCACTGCGCTGGTGCGCGCGGCGCTGATGCCGGTCGACGGTGAGCGCCCGTTGCCACGCAGCTCGTCCACGATGGAAGCGATCAAAGGCTGCTGGACCGACGGCGGGTTCGGGATATCGAACGCCTGCACGCCGGCATCGGTGTCCAGCACGACCGGAACGTCTTCGAAGGTGGCAAAGCGCAGCTGCCCGCGGTCGCCGGTGATCTCCACCTCATCCTGGCGGCGGAAGGCGCAGAAGCTCCATTGCGCGATGCCGTGCGCGCCGTTGCCGGTACGGAAGCACACCGAGACACTGTCCTCGGCGGCGTAGGCACCGGTCAGCGAACTGGCCAGGCCATGGACATCGATCAAAGGCCCCAGCAGATGGTCGAGCAGATCCAGCGTGTGCGAGCCCAGATCGACGAACAGGCCGCCACCGGAGATCGCGGGATTGGTCCGCCAGAAGTCCGGTGACGCTGCCTGCATCGAGTGTGGCCGGTGCAGGCTGGCGCGCACGCTGCGCGGTGTGCCGATCGCGCCGCTGTCCAGCAGCTGTTTCACCTTCGCGAAGCGGGGCAGGGCACGGCGGTAGTAGGCCACGAACACCGGCACGCCGCTGCGGGCACTGGCCGCGATGATGCGCTGGCACTCGCCATGGTCCATGGCCATCGGCTTTTCGATGTAGACCGGCTTGCTCACTGCAATCGCCTGCAGCGCATAGTGCATGTGCGTGGAGGGGGGCGTTGCAACGTAGATCGCGTTCACTTCCGGATCGGCGATGAGCGCATCGGCATCCGCGTACCAGCGGGGAACCCCGTGGCGTCGCGCGTAGTCTTCAGCCAGTGCCGCATTGCGGCGCATCACTGCCGCTACCCGTGAGCCCGGCGTGCTGGCCAGGGCCGGGCCACTCTTTTTCTCGGTGACGCTGCCGCACCCGACGAAGCCCCACACCACGTTGTCCAGGATCATGGGGCTGTCCTCAGATGGGCGCGGCGGTGGCGGCAGCAGCGCTGCTCACGCTTCGGGCAGCGGCTCGGGCACGGTGCCGGGCACGAACACGCCGTCCTTCACGTAGGCGGCCAGGGTCATGTCCAGTGCGAGCATGCCATCGCGCTTGAGGTCCATCAGTTCCGGTTCGACCATCGCGCCGTGCAGCACGCCCAGCACGGTGGCGTGCAGCATGCGTGCGGCGATCTTCGGATCGGCGCCTTCGCGCAGCTGGCCCAGATCGCGGGCGCGGCGCAGGGCGCGCTCCATCCGTTCCAGTCCGTCGCGGAAGCCGGCCTGCTGCAGCTCGGTCAGCACCTTGGTGTCGGCCGAGGCATCGCTGCGCAGCATGATCTCCATGGTCTTGCGCAGGCGCTCGTCCTCGGACAGTTCGATGAACGAGTGGATCATCACCGCGCGCAGGTCGTGCACCGGGGTGTCGCGCTGGTCGGTCGAGGTGCGCTCCAGTTCCTGCATGAAGGGCAGGTGCACGCGCTCGACGATCGCGGCCAGCACCTCGCTCTTGTTCTTGAAGTGCCAGTAGACCGCGCCGCGGGTGTAGCCGGCGCGGGCACCGATCATCTCCAGCGTGGTACGGGCCACGCCGTGTTCATGGAAGCAGGCTTCGGCGGCGTCAAGGATGCCTTCCCGGGTTGCCTGGGTGTCCTCTTTGGTCTTGCGGGCCATGGATGGGTACGAGTGCGGGTGAAACGTGGCTGAATTGTACCGGTTTACAAACAAACAAGCATGTATGTATATTTCGTTCCCATCATTCCCGTCGTGTGCGTGGCAGGCCTGTCCGGCTCCCGCGCCACCCGGGTGGGCGCGATCTGCGGGGTTTCACCGGAACAGGGGAAAGCCGTTGTATCAGCGTCTTCTGAGATTCCTTCCTCCAAGAGCCTTTCCGTCATGTTGCTGAGCCGAATCCGACCCTTTGCACTGTCGCTGGCGATCGCCGCGACCGTGGCTGCCTGCGGCGGCCAACCCCAGGCCCCCGAGCAGGGCCCGGGTGACGTCACTGTGGTCACGCTGAAGCCCGAGACCGTGGGCCTGACCCGCGAACTGCCGGGCCGTACCAATGCCTTCCTGGTCGCCGAAGTGCGCCCGCAGGTCAACGGCATCGTCGCCAAGCGCCTGTTCACCGAGGGCGGCATGGTCAAGGCCGGCGAGCCGCTGTACCAGATCGAGGACGCCAGCTACCGCGCCCAGGCCAACAGCGCCCGCGCCCAGCTGGCCCGTGCCGAAGCCACCGCCAACGCTGCCCGCCTCAGCGCCAAGCGCATCACCGAGCTGGCCAAGGTCGACGCGGTCAGCCAGCAGGATCTGGAAAACGCCGTGGCCGCGCAGAAGCAGGCCGAGGCCGACGTCGGTGCCGCCAAGGCCTCGCTGGACGCGGCCAACGTCACCCTGGGCTATGCCCGCATCACCGCGCCGATCAGCGGCCGCATCGGCAAGTCCAGCGTCACCCGGGGTGCGCTGGTCAGCGCCGGCCAGGCCAATGCACTGGCCACCGTGCAGCAGCTGGACCCGATCTACGTCGACCTGACCCAGTCCTCGGCCGAGCTGCTGCAGCTGCGCCGCGAACTGGCCGCCGGCCGCCTGCAGGACAATCAGTCGCTGCCGGTCAGCATCCTGATGGAAGACGGCAGCACCTTCGAGCACAAGGGCACGCTGGAGTTCTCCGAAGTCAGCGTCGATCCGGCTACCGGCAGCTTCGGCCTGCGCGTGAAGGTGGACAACCCGGACGGCCTGCTGATGCCGGGCACCTATGTGCGCGCAGTGATCGGCGGCGGCGTGCGCAGCGATGCAGTGCTGGTGCCGATGCAGGGCATCGCCCGCGATCCGAAGGGCGACACCACCGCGATGGTGGTCGGCAAGGACAACAAGGTTGAGGTGCGCCCGGTCAAGGTCAGCCGCACGGTCGGTGACAAGTGGCTGGTCGAGGACGGTCTGAAGGCCGGCGACAAGGTCATCGTCGAAGGCCTGCAGAAGATCGGCCCCGGCATGCCGGTCAAAGCCACCGAGAAGGGCGCTGCCCCGGCCAAGCCGGCGGCGGCCGCCCAGCCTGCGGCCCCGGCCGGCGGCGCGAAGTAAGCGGAGAACCCCATGGCACGCTTTTTCATCGATCGACCCATCTTTGCATGGGTCATCGCCATCATCATCATGCTCGCCGGCGGCCTGGCCCTGTTCAAGCTGCCGGTCTCGATGTACCCCAACGTCGCGCCGCCGGCGGTGGAAATCAGCGCAACTTACCCGGGTGCATCGGCCAAGGTGGTCGAGGACTCGGTGACGCAGATCATCGAGCAGAACATGAAGGGCCTTGATGGCCTGATCTACTTCTCCTCCAACAGCTCGTCCAACGGCCAGGCCACCATTACCCTGACCTTCGAGAGCGGCACCAACCCGGACATCGCCCAGGTGCAGGTGCAGAACAAGTTGCAGCTGGCCATGCCGCTGCTGCCGCAGGAAGTGCAGCGGCAGGGCATCAACGTGGCCAAGTCCAGCTCGGGCTTCCTGAACGTCATCGCGTTCGTGTCCGAGAACGGCAGCATGGACGCCAACGACATCGCCGACTATGTCGGTTCGAATGTCGTTGATCGCCTGAGCCGCGTGCCGGGCGTGGGCAACATCCAGGTGTTCGGCGGCAAGTACGCGATGCGCATCTGGCTGGACCCGAACAAGCTGCACACCTACGGCCTGTCGGTTGCCGAAGTGACCGCGGCGGTGAAGGCACAGAATGCCCAGGTGGCCATCGGCCAGCTCGGCGGTGCGCCGTCGGTGAAGGGCCAGCAGCTCAACGCCACCATCAACGCGCAGTCGCGCCTGCAGACCCCGGAGCAGTTCCGCAACATCATCGTGCGCGGCGCGCAGGACGGTGCCGAACTGCGCCTCGGCGATGTCGCCCGCGTCGAACTGGGTGCCGAGTCCTACGACTTCGTCACCCGCTACAACGGCCAGCCGGCCAGCGGTCTGGCGGTCACCCTGGCCACCGGCGCCAACGCGCTGGATACCGCCGCCGGCGTGGATGCGGCGCTGGAAGACATGAAGGGCTTCTTCCCGGCCGGGCTGAAGGCCGAGATCCCGTACGACACCACCCCGTTCGTGCGCGTGTCGATCAAGGGCGTGGTGCAGACCCTGATCGAAGCGATCGTGCTGGTGTTCGTGGTGATGTACCTGTTCCTGCAGAACTTCCGCGCCACCCTGATTCCGACCATCGCCGTGCCGGTGGTGCTGCTGGGTACCTTCGGCGTGCTGGCGATGCTGGGCTTCTCGGTGAACATGCTGACCATGTTCGCGATGGTGCTGGCGATCGGCCTGCTGGTGGACGATGCCATCGTGGTGGTGGAGAACGTCGAACGCATCATGTCCGAGGAAGGGCTGTCTCCGCTCGAGGCTACCCGCAAGTCGATGGGCCAGATCACTGGCGCGCTGGTGGGCATCGGCCTGGTGCTGTCGGCGGTGTTCGTGCCGATGGCCTTCATGAGCGGTTCCACGGGCGTGATCTACCGCCAGTTCTCGGCCACGATCGTCTCGGCGATGGCATTGTCGGTGCTGGTCGCGATCGTGCTGACCCCGGCGCTGTGCGCGACCATGCTCAAGCCGCTGAAGAAGGGCGAGCACCATGTTGCCCATCGCGGCCTGGCCGGTCGTTTCTTCAACGGCTTCAACCGCGGTTTCGACCGCACCAGCGAAAGCTACCAGCGTGGCGTGCGCGGCATCATCCATCGTCCGTGGCGCTTCATGGGCATCGTTGCGGCGCTGTTCGTGCTGATGGGCGTGCTGTTCGTGCGCCTGCCAAGCTCGTTCCTGCCCAACGAAGACCAGGGCGTGCTGATGGCGCTGGTGCAGGCGCCGGTGGGTGCCACCCAGGAACGCACGCTGGAATCGATCGCGGCGCTGGAAAACCACTTCCTGCAGAACGAGAAGGATGCGGTGGACTCGGTGTTCTCGGTGCAGGGCTTCAGCTTCGCCGGCATGGGCCAGAACGCGGGCATGGCGTTCGTCAAGCTGAAGGACTGGAGCGAGCGTGACGCCAACAATGGCGTGATGCCGATCACCGGTCGCGCGATGGCGGCACTGGGCCAGATCAAGGATGCCTTCATCTTCGCCTTCCCGCCGCCGGCCATTCCGGAACTGGGTACCGCTTCGGGTTACACCTTCTCCCTGAAGGACAACAGCGGCCAGGGCCACGAGGCACTGGTGGCCGCGCGCAACCAGCTGCTCGGCCTCGCCGCCGGCAGCAAGAAACTGGCCAACGTGCGCCCGAACGGCCAGGAAGACACGCCGCAGTTCCGCATCGACATCGATGCGGCCAAGGCGACTTCGCTGGGGCTGTCGATCGACCAGGTCAACGGCACGCTGGCTGCCGCATGGGGCAGCTCGTACATCGATGACTTCGTCGATCGCGGCCGCGTCAAGCGCGTGTTCGTGCAGGCCGACCAGCCGTTCCGCATGGTCCCGGAGGACTTCGACCTCTGGTCCGTGAAGAACGACAAGGGTGAGATGGTGCCGTTCAGTGCGTTCGCCACCAAGCACTGGGATTACGGTTCGCCGCGCCTGGAGCGCTACAACGGTGTGTCGGCGATGGAAATCCAGGGCGAACCGGCCCCGGGTGTCGCCTCCGGTGATGCCATGGCCGAGATTGAGCAGCTGGCCAAGCAGCTGCCGGCGGGCTTCGGCATCGAGTGGACGGCGATGTCCTACCAGGAGCGTCAGGCCGGCTCGCAGACGCCGCTGCTCTACACGCTGTCGCTGATGATCGTGTTCCTGTGCCTGGCCGCGATGTATGAGAGCTGGAGCGTGCCGACGGCGGTGCTGCTGGCGGCCCCGCTGGGTATTCTCGGCGCGGTGCTGGCCAACACCTTCAAGGGCCTGGAACGCGACATCTACTTCCAGGTGGCGATGCTGACCACGGTGGGCCTGACCAGCAAGAACGCGATCCTGATCGTGGAGTTCGCCAAGGAGAACCTGGAGAAGGGCGCAGGCCTGATCGAGTCGATCATGCACGCCGTGCGCGACCGCTTGCGCCCGATCGTGATGACGTCGCTGGCCTTCGGCATGGGCGTGGTACCGCTGGCGATCTCCACCGGTGCCGGCTCAGGCGCCAAGCAGGCGATCGGCACCGGCGTGCTCGGCGGCATGATCGTCGGCACGGTACTGGGCGTGTTCTTCGTGCCGCTGTTCTTCGTGGTGGTGCAGCGCGTGTTCAAGCGCAAATCCACGACGTGATGAAATCCGGTAGCGCCGGGCCGTGCCCGGCGGATGCCTCACCGCGTAGCCGCCGGGCATGGCCCGGCGCTACCACCGTGACCCCCAAGGTGTCGCCATGAAATTCTCTTCTCTTGCTGTATCCCTGGCCGCCGCGCTTGCGCTGGCCGGTTGCTCCACCCTGGCGCCTAAAAACACCGCCGTTGCACCTGCCATCCCAGCGCAGTGGCCGGCCGAAGCTGCACAGGGCCAGGTGGCCGATGTCGCCGCCGTCGGCTGGCGGGACTTCTTCACCGATCCACGCCTGCAGCAGGTCATCGAGCAGTCGCTGCAGAACAACCGCGACCTGCGCGTGGCCGTGCTCAATGTTGAACGCGCGCGCGGCCAGTACCGCGTGCAGCGCGCCGATCGCGTGCCCGGCGTGGCCGTCACCGGCCAGATGGAGCGTCGCGGTACCGATGCCGGCGTCACCGAGCAGTTCACTGCCGGCGTCGGCGTGGCCGAGTTCGAGCTGGACCTGTTCGGCCGCGTGCGCAACCTCAGCGAAGCGGCACTGCAACAGTACTTCGCCGTGGCCGCCAACCGCCGCAACGCGCAGCTGAGCCTGGTGGCCGAGACCGCCACCGCGTGGCTGACCTACGGGGCCGACGCGCAGCGGCTGAAGATCGCCGAAGCGACGCTGAAGACCTACGAGGATTCGCTGCGCCTGGCCGAAGCCCGCCATGAACGTGGCGGTAGTTCGGCGCTGGAACTGACCCAGACCCGTACGCTGGTGGAAACCGCGCGCACGGATGCCGCACGTCTGCGCGGCCAGCTGGCCCAAGACCGCAACGCGCTGGCGCTGCTGGCCGGAGGCCAGCTGGATCCGGCGCTGCTGCCGGACAGCATCGAACCGCAGCTGCTGGCGTTGGCCCCGCCGCCGGCCGACCTGCCCAGCGACGTGCTGCTGCAGCGCCCGGACATCATGGCTGCAGAACACCAGCTGCTGGCCGCCAACGCCAACATCGGTGCGGCACGTGCAGCGTTCTTCCCGAGCATCTCGCTGACCGGCAGCATCGGCAGTGGCTCGAATGAACTGTCCAACCTGTTCGACAGCGGCACCCGCGTGTGGAGCTTCCTGCCGAAGATCACCCTGCCGATCTTCCAGGGTGGCAAGCTGCGCGCGAACCTTTCCATCGCCAATGCGGATCGCGATATCGCGCTGGCGCAGTACGAGAAGTCGATCCAGGTGGGTTTCCGCGAAACCGCGGACGCACTCGCGCTGAATGTCAGCCTGGATGAGCAGGTGAGCGCGCAGCAGCGCCTGGTGGAAGCCGCCGAACAGGCCAATCGCCTGTCGCAGGCACGCTACGACGCCGGCCTGGACAGCTTCGTCACCCTGCTCGATGCACGGCGCACCGCCTATACCGCGCAGCAGACCCGCCTGCAGGCCGAACTGGCCCAGCAGTCCAACCGCATCACCCTGTACAAGGTACTGGGCGGCGGCTGGCACGAGCGCAGCTGAGGTAGAGCCGGCCAACGGCCGGCTCTACCTGGGTGATCGACGGCAATGCCGGCCACTGGCCGGCATTGTCCGTTTCGAGGGGATCTCATCCCCTGTCGATCACGTTCCAGCAGGAAAGCTTTCCTGCGGCTGAAGGCCTGGCTTGCTTTCAGGGCTAGATACAACTTTCCTCATACCTATTGCAGCTGTCTCGCCGTCTCATCGCGTGGCGGAACGCTGCATCGATCGCCACGGGAGGCGACGGGGGCCCCGCACCTGACGCGTGGAGCGATGTGCTTGTCCCACTCCCTGTTGTGCAGTTCCCGCCGCTGGCTGATTTTCGTCAGCAGCATCCTGCTGGTTGCCTGCCAGCCTTCCGCGATGGGCCACGATCCCGGACCGATGGCAGTGCAGATGGTCACGCTGAAGCCCGAGACCGTGGGCCTGACCCGCGAACTGCCGGGCCGTACCAATGCCTTCCTGGTCGCCGAAGTGCGCCCGCAGGTCAACGGCATCGTCGCCAAGCGCCTGTTCACCGAGGGCGGCATGGTCAAGGCCGGCGAGCCGCTGTACCAGATCGAGGACGCCAGCTACCGCGCCCAGGCCAACAGCGCCCGCGCCCAGCTGGCCCGTGCCGAAGCCACCGCCAACGCTGCCCGCCTCAGCGCCAAGCGCATCACCGAGCTGGCCAAGGTCGACGCGGTCAGCCAGCAGGATCTGGAAAACGCCGTGGCCGCGCAGAAGCAGGCCGAGGCCGACGTCGGTGCCGCCAAGGCCTCGCTGGACGCGGCCAACGTCACCCTGGGCTATGCCCGCATCACCGCGCCGATCAGCGGCCGCATCGGCAAGTCCAGCGTCACCCAGGGTGCGCTGGTCAGCGCCGGCCAGGCCAATGCACTGGCCACCGTGCAGCAGCTGGACCCGATCTACGTCGACCTGACCCAGTCCTCGGCCGAGCTGCTGCAGCTGCGCCGCGAACTGGCCGCCGGCCGCCTGCAGGACAATCAGTCGCTGCCGGTCAGCATCCTGATGGAAGACGGCAGCACCTTCGAGCACAAGGGCACGCTGGAGTTCTCCGAAGTCAGCGTCGATCCGGCTACCGGCAGCTTCGGCCTGCGCGTGAAGGTGGACAACCCGGACGGCCTGCTGATGCCGGGCACCTATGTGCGCGCAGTGATCGGCGGCGGCGTGCGCAGCGATGCAGTGCTGGTGCCGATGCAGGGCATCGCCCGCGATCCGAAGGGCGACACCACCGCGATGGTGGTCGGCAAGGACAACAAGGTTGAGGTGCGCCCGGTCAAGGTCAGCCGCACGGTCGGTGACAAGTGGCTGGTCGAGGACGGTCTGAAGGCCGGCGACAAGGTCATCGTCGAAGGCCTGCAGAAGATCGGCCCCGGCATGCCGGTCAAAGCCACCGAGAAGGGCGCTGCCCCGGCCAAGCCGGCGGCGGCCGCCCAGCCTGCGGCCCCGGCCGGCGGCGCGAAGTAAGCGGAGAACCCCATGGCACGCTTTTTCATCGATCGACCCATCTTTGCATGGGTCATCGCCATCATCATCATGCTCGCCGGCGGCCTGGCCCTGTTCAAGCTGCCGGTGGAGATGTACCCCGACGTTGCGCCTCCCACGATTACGTTGACCGCCATCCATCCCGGGGCTTCCGCGCGCACCATCGAGGAAACGGTGACCCAGATCATCGAGACGAAGCTGGTTGGCATTGATGGCCTGCAGTACTTCACCTCGCAGAGCTACTCCTATGCGGGCTACTCCAACGTCACTCTCGTGTTCCACACAGGCACGGACTTGGATGCGGCCCTGGTGCAGGTCCAGAACCGCGTACAGCAGGCCATGCCGGCATTGCCCGAACAGGTCCGCATGCGCGGGGTGAGCGCCGCCAAGGCCAGCAGTGGCTTCCTGCAGATCGTGGCATTCGTATCAACCGATGGTGCCCTGGATGCCGCCGATGTCGCCGATTTCGTCGGATCATCGGTGGTGGACACGCTGAGCCGCGTACCTGGGGTGGGACATGTGCGCGAATTCGCCGGCAAGTACGCTCTGCGCATCTGGTTGGATCCAGCGAAACTGCAGGCGTATGCCGTCAGTGCCGAAGATATCGCCCAGGCCGTGCGTGGCCGGACCCTCCAGCCTGCGTTTGGCGAGCTTGGAGGGGGGCCGGCTGTGGATGGACAACCGATCTCGGCCTATATCGAAGGTGAGCCTTCGGCACGCACGGCAGAGGACGTGGGCGGCATTGTCATCCGTGCGAGCACCGATGGCAGCGAACTGCGTCTGCGCGATGTGGCACGGGTGGAACTGGGAGCTGAAAGCTATGAGTTCAGCAATCGCCTGAATGGTCGGCCTGCCGCTGGCGTCGGCATCACGCTCGCGCCGGGCGCCAATGCGCTGCAGACCCGTGCAGCGGTGGATCAAGCGCTGGAAGGCCTGTCTGCGTCCTTGCCTGCAGGCGTGGAGGTGGTAGTACCGTATGACGCCACACCGTTCGTACGCATGTCGATCAAGGGCGTGGTGCAGACCCTGATCGAAGCGATCGTGCTGGTGTTCGTGGTGATGTACCTGTTCCTGCAGAACTTCCGCGCCACCCTGATCCCGGCCATCGCCGTGCCGGTGGTGCTGCTGGGTACCTTCGGCGTGCTGGCCATGCTGGGCTTCTCGGTGAACATGCTGACCATGTTCGCGATGGTGCTGGCGATCGGCCTGCTGGTGGACGATGCCATCGTGGTGGTGGAGAACGTCGAACGCATCATGTCCGAGGAAGGGCTGTCTCCGCTCGAGGCTACCCGCAAGTCGATGGGCCAGATCACTGGCGCGCTGGTGGGCATCGGTCTGGTGCTGTCGGCGGTGTTCGTGCCGATGGCCTTCATGAGCGGTTCCACCGGCGTGATCTACCGCCAGTTCTCGGCCACGATCGTCTCGGCGATGGCATTGTCGGTGCTGGTCGCGATCATGCTGACCCCGGCGCTGTGCGCGACCATGCTCAAGCCGCTGAAGAAGGGCGAGCACCATGTTGCCCATCGCGGCCTGGCCGGTCGCTTCTTCAACGGCTTCAACCGCGGTTTCGACCGCACCAGCGAAAGCTACCAGCGTGGCGTGCGCGGCATCATCCACCGTCCGTGGCGCTTCATGGGCATGGTTGCGGCGCTGTTCGTGCTGATGGGCGTGCTGTTCGTGCGCCTGCCCAGCGCATTCCTGCCCAATGAAGATCAAGGAACGCTGGTAGTGCTGGTGAACGGAGTGGCGGGATCGACACTGCAACAGACCACGCATGCATTGCAGGCGGTCGAGCACTACTTCCTGGAGAGCGATCCCATGGCCGAGGCGATGTTCACGGTCGCCGGCTACAGCTACTCGGGGATGGGCCAGAATGCGGGCCTTGCCTTCATCCGGCTGAAGGACTGGGCGCGACGCGGCTCAGCCGACAATGCTGAAGCCATCGCACTGCGCGCAACCCGGGCCCTGGCAACGCAGGGAATGGCCGATTTCCACGTGCTGGCGCCGCCCCCGATTCCCGCGCTGGGCAATGCATCCGGGTTCGGCTTCTTCCTCAAGGATGATGCCGGGCAGGGACATTCGCACCTGGCCCAGGCGCGCGATACGCTTCTTGCCGCTGCGTCACAGAGCCCATTGCTTCAGCAGATGCGCGCCAACGGCATGGAGGATGTGGCTGCTCTGCAGGTGCGCATCGATGATGCGAAGGCCAGGGCGCATGGCCTCACCGCCGAGCGGATCGGGAACGAACTGGGGGCTGGTTGGGGCGGCCGCTATGTCGCCGACTTCCTGGACAGGGGGCGGGTCAAGCGGATCATCATGCAGGCCGATGCGTCCAGCCGCGGGCTTCCGCAGGATTTCAGCCAGTGGGCGGTCCGCAATGACCAGGCCCGCATGGTGCCCTTCGATACGCTGGGCAGTACCCACTGGATCCAGTCGTCACCGCGCTTGGAGCGCTTCAACGGCACGGCGGCCATGGAAATCCATGGCCAGCCTGCGCCCGGTACGTCGTCAGGCGAAGCGATGAGGGAGATCGAGCGTCTCGTCGCACTGCTTCCCCCGGGCTTCAGCATTGAATGGACGGGTGCGGCCAGCCAAGAGCGGGATTCCCGCTCCCAGTTGCCGCTGCTCTACGTTCTTTCATTGTTGATGGTGTTTCTCTGCCTGGCGGCCATGTATGAGAGCTGGATCGTACCGGTTGCAGTGCTGCTGGCGGCTCCGTTGGGCATCCTTGGTGCGGTGCTGGCCAATACCGTCAATGGTCTGGAACGCGACATCTACTTCCAGGTGGCGATGCTGACCACGGTGGGCCTGACCAGCAAGAACGCGATCCTGATCATCGAGTTTGCCAAGGAGCACATGGAGCACGGGGCAGGCCTGATCAACGCGATCATGCACGCCGTGCGCGACCGCTTGCGCCCGATCGTCATGACCTCGCTGGCTTTTGGCATGGGAGTGATTCCGCTGGCCGTGTCCTCGGGGGCGGGTTCAGGCGCCAAGCAGGCCATTGGTATCGGGGTGCTCGGCGGAATGGTCGCGGGCACCAGCCTGGGCCTGCTCTTCGTACCGCTCTTCTTCGTGGTAGTGCAGCGCGCGTTCAAGCGTGGATAGATGGCCTGATCGGGAATTACCATGCCATGCAGCGTCGCGCTACACCGCTTCATCATCGCGCGGAGCCGCGCGGCAGGCACGCACGCGCAGCAGCGCGTCACCGGCCTCGCGGGCCATGCGCTCGTATTCGGCGCGGATCTCCTCCAGCCGCTCCTCGTCCAGTTCTTCCAGATCCAACAGTTCGTTGTTGGCCTCGGCCGTCGCCCGGATCAGCTCGTCCAGCTTGATCTGCATCGCGGCCGTATCTGCGTTCTGCGTGTGCTGGATCAGGAACACCATCAGGAAGGTGATGATGGTGGTGCCGGTGTTGATCACCAGCTGCCAGGTGTCGTTGAAACCGAACACCGGGCCACTGATGCCCCAGATCACCACGATCGCTACTGCAGCCAGGAAGGTCCACGGCGAGCCGGTGGCGGCCGCGGCCTTCTTGGCGATCGTATTGAACAGATTTCGTACTTTCATCGTCGTCGTCCCACTCAGGTGACGAGGATGATCGGCAGTGGCCCGTGCAGGCGCCGTGCAGCGGCGGTCAGGCGCGCATGCGCTGCAGCCGCGGTGCCTGCAGGCTGCGCACGGGACTGCTCTGGTAGACGTGCTGCCAGCAACGGTCGACGAACTCGCGGGCCTGGGCTTCACTCAGTCGCGGCATGATCTGCAGGGCGTACTGGGTCTGGAACATCTCGTCACGTTCGGCCTCGCTGGCGCGCGGCTGGGTGATCAGCGAATCGCAGGCAAACTTGATCCACGGCACGTACGAGCCGAACGAGTTGTGCGGCAGTGCGCCTTCGGCATGTTGGCGGCGCCAGTGGTCAAGCTCGGCGTCTACGTTGATGACCGGAGGAATGGTGGGGACTTCAGCGTGCATGACAATCCAGTTCGGTTGAGTGGAAAGGGAGTGGGGGTTCATCGGAGTGTGGCGTATATGGCGGTGCATGCCGCGTCAGCGCGATGTGGAGCTGGCGTTGGCATGTCCGATCAACTGCGCATGCTCGACGGCACCGAGATCTTCGGCCAGGGTGGCCATCGCGTTGCACAGGCGCTGGTGGTCGTGCGGATGGCGACGGACCAGCTCCAGTTGCATGCGCTGGTAAGCGGTCCAGAACAGGGCGCCGCGCCGGTGCAGTGCATATTGCCGCTGCAGGCGTTCGCGGATCGGGTCGAGGATCGAGTCTGGTGCAGGTCGTACGGCGTGCGCGCACATGGCTGGCTCCGCCGGGGAAAGAAAGTCCCGGTAACCCCCACCCTAGGCGCGGCAGCCGGGCAGGGTGTTATCGCAGCGTGTGCGCGTTGCGCAGCTGACTGTGCACGGGTTCACGGCAATGGCCGCAAACGCTGCCGGCACTAGGGCGTGCCGGCACTGAAGCGTTCATTAAACGGATTCAACAGGCCACTGCGTGGTGATCATTCACCGATGTCTTCATTCCAGATCTCCGGGTGCTGCGCAATGAAGCCGCCCAGCAGGTCCACGCATTCCTGGCTGTCCAGGTCGATCACGTTGACGCCGTTTTCCCGCAACCAGTCGATGCCGCCCTGGAAGGTGCGCGATTCGCCCACCACCACGGTGCCGATGTTGAACTGGCGCACCAGGCCCGAGCAGTACCAGCACGGTGCCAGGGTGGTGACCATGATGGTGTCCTGGTAACGGCGCTGGCGGCCGGCCTTGCGAAACGCGTCGGTCTCGCCGTGCACGGACGGGTCGCCTTCCTGCACGCGGCGGTTGTGGCCGCAGCCGAGCAGGCGGCCGTCGTTGTGGTACAGCGCCGCGCCGATCGGCACGCCGCCCTCGGCCAGGCCCTGGCGGGCTTCGGCAATGGCGGTCTTCAGCAGGGCCTGGTAGTCGGGCGTGGTGATCATGCGGGGCTCCGGTAAGTCGTGGCACGCCATGATACGGGCAGGGGGTGCCGCTGGCCCCCGGCGGTGCGATAATCGGGGCCATGAGCGAATCCCCCTACAAAGCCGGTACCACCCATTTCGGGTTCCGCGACGTCGCCGCCAAGGACAAGCAGAAGCTGGTCGGCCAGGTGTTCACCTCGGTCGCGCGCAACTACGACCTGATGAACGACCTGATGAGCCTGGGCGTGCACCGGGCGTGGAAGCGTTACTACGTGGCCACCGCGCAGGTGAAGCCGGGTGACCGCGTGCTCGACCTGGCCGGCGGCACCGGCGACATCGCCGCCCTGCTGAAGGAGCGCGTTGGCGCCGAGGGCTCGGTGGTGCTGGGCGACATCAACGCCGGCATGCTGTCGGTCGGCCGTGACCGCCTGACCAACCGTGGCCTGGTGCTCGGCCTGGACTACGTGCAGTGCAACGCTGAAGCCCTGCCGTTCCCGGATAACAGCTTCGACCTGGTGACGATCGCCTTCGGCCTGCGCAACGTGACCGACAAGGACGCCGGCCTGCGCGAGATGTACCGCGTGCTGAAGGTGGGCGGCCAGGCCCGCGTGCTGGAGTTCTCCGAAGTCACCGCGGACTGGTTCAAGCCGATCTACGACTTCCACTCGTTCAGGATCCTGCCGAAGCTGGGCAAGCTGTTCGCCAACGATTCGGACAGCTACCAGTACCTGGCCGAGAGCATCCGCAAGCACCCGCCGCAGGAAGAGCTGAAGGCGATGATGGGGCAGGCCGGTTTCGAGCGCTGCCACTACAAGAACCTGACCGGCGGCATCGTCTCGATCCACTCCGGCTACAAGCTGTAAGCCCTGGACGGGGGAAACCCCGGTATCTGCTCTGGTAGGTGCCAACCTTGGTTGGCACAGCTGCTGCCGGCATCTGCTCTGGTGGGTGCCGACCTTGGTCGGCACAGAAGCTGCCGCGAGCGTTGATGGATCCGTGCCAACCAAGGTTGGCACCCATCAAGGCGCGGCGCCTGCGCTCCCGCCGCCATTACCCCGCACCGCGCAACGCCTGCGGGGCCGGAGGGAGGTACCATTGGGGTTTGATCCCCGTAACGGTCCCGATTCATGCGTAATCCGCTGATGCTCCTTCCGCTGGCCGTGGCCCTGGCCGCCGGCTGCTCCCAGGAGGCGGCCGCGCCCGCCGCCGCACCGACTGCCGAAAAGGCCCCCGCCGCCCCCGTGAACGCCGAGAACCGCAGCCACGACGAAAGCTCGTACGCCGAGCCGGACAAGGTCGCCATCAAGGACATCGCGCTGGATCTGAAGCTGGACTTCGACCAGAAGCAGATCGGCGGCACCGCCACCTACACCCTGGAATGGAAGCAGAAGGACGCCAAGCAGCTGGTGCTCGACACCCGCGAGCTGACCGTGTCCAAGGTCGAGGCCGTTGCCGCCGATGGCGCGCGCAGCCCGCTGAAGTTCGAGCTGGCCGCCGCTGACAAGGTGTTCGGCAGCAAGCTGACCATCGAAGCGCCGGAACAGCCGGCCAAGATCGAAGTGACCTACCACACCGCCCCGACCGCCTCAGGCCTGCAGTGGCTGGCACCGTCGATGACCGAGGGCAAGAAGCTGCCCTTCATGTTCAGCCAGTCGCAGGCCATCCACGCCCGTTCGTGGGTGCCGCTGCAGGACACCCCGAGCGTGCGTTTCACCTACAGTGCGCACGTGGTCTCGCGCCCGGACGTGATGGTGCTGATGAGCGCCGACAACGATCCGAAGGCCGCGCGTGACGGTGATTACACCTTCAAGATGCCGCAGCCGATCCCGTCTTACCTGCTGGCCATCGCCGCCGGTGACCTGGTGTTCGAGCCGATCTCCGGCCGCTCCGGCGTCTGGGCCGAGCCGACCATGGTCAACAAGGCCGCCAAGGAATTCGAAGACACCGAAAAGATGATCGGCGCCGCCGAGAAGCTGTACGGCGAGTACCGCTGGGGCCGCTACGACATGCTGGTGCTGCCGCCGTCGTTCCCGTTCGGCGGCATGGAAAACCCGCGCCTGACCTTCGCCACCCCGACCGTGATCGTCGGCGACAAGTCGCTGGTCTCGCTGGTCGCCCACGAACTGGCGCACAGCTGGTCGGGCAACCTGGTGACCAACGCCAGCTGGAAGGATATCTGGCTCAATGAAGGCTTCACCACCTACGTCCAGGGCCGCATCACCGAAGCCCTGTACGGCAAGGAGATGGCCGAGATGGAAAAGCAGATCGACCAGACCGACCTGCTGGCCGAAGTGAAGGACATGAGCCCGGCCGACCAGGCGCTGGCGCTGCCGCCGCTGAACGAGCGTGACCCCGACGAAGCCCTCAGCCAGGTCGCCTACGTCAAGGGTTCGTGGTTCCTGGAGTTCCTGGAACAGCGCTTCGGCCGGGAGACCTTCGACCCGTTCCTGCGCGGCTGGTTCGATGACCATGCCTTCCAGAGCGCGAACACCGACCAGTTCGTCGACTACATGAAGAAGAACCTGCTGCCGAAGAATCCGTCGGCAGTGACCGAGGCCGAGCTGAAGGCGTGGCTGGACGAGCCGGGCATTCCGGCCTTCGCCACCAAGGCGCAGTCGCGCAACTTCAGCAGCGTCGACACCGCGCGCATCGCGTTTGCCAGCGCCGGCACCGTGCCGAGCAGCCAGGTCATCGCCGACTGGAGCACGCAGGAATGGGTGCGTTTCATCGACGGCCTGGGCGCCACCCAGCCGCTGGACAAGCTGGCCACGCTGGACAAGGCCTTCCACTTCACCGGCACCCCGAATGGCGAGATCGCCATGCGCTGGTACCCGCTGGCGATCCGCAGCGGCTACGAGCAGGCCAATGAAGGCGCGGCTGCATTCATCGAGCGCGTCGGCCGTCGCAAGCTGATCATGCCGATCTACGCCGAACTGGTGAAGACCCCGAAGGGTCTGGAGCTGGCCAAGCAGGCCTTCGAAAAGGCCAAGCCGGGCTACCACCCGATCACCACGGCCTCGGTGCAGGACATGCTGGCCAAGGCTGAAGCCAAGTAAGAAAAAGCGCCGGGCATCCCCCGGCGCTTTTTTTTGTAGAGTCGAGCCATGCTCGACTGCTGTTGGACGGCCAGTCGAGCATGGCTCGACTCTACAGAATCGCGAAAACACGAAGGACCTCCGCCATGAAACGACTGATCCTGCTCACCGCCTGCATCCTGGCCCTGGCCGCCTGCAGCAATCCCGAGGAAGAGCGCAAGGCGCAGGAAGCCGCCGCGGCGGCCGTGCAGGCGCAGAAGGAGGCCAAGGCCGAGGACGTGGCCAAGCAGTACGACATGGCCGTGGCCGCGCAGGACTGGGAGCGCGCGCGCCTGCATGGCGCCTCGCTGCTGGACCAGTACAAGGACACCGCCGCCGCCGAGCGCATCGCCGCCGGTTTCGATGACGTAAAGGCCAAGGGTGACGCTGCGCGCGACCTGCGCCGCATGCAGGGGCTGTGGCAGTACAACCAGATTCCGGTCGCCAGCAAGGGCAACCAGGTCTCGGCGTCGATCTACAGCAAGGAACGGGTGGATGTGGACGGCAGTGGTGCCAAGCCGGTGCAGCTGGTGTTCCGCGATCACCCGGAGTGGAAGCGGCATGCTTACCTGGTGCTGCAGGCCGGTGACTTCCGCTGCCCGCAATGCACGGTGAAAGTGACCGTGGACGACGGCAAGCCGGTGTCGATGGCGGCATGGCGCCCGAAGACCGATGAAGCCATCGCGATGTTCATCACCGACCAGAAGGCGCTCTGGAAGCTGGCGCGCAAGGGCAAGTCGATCAGCATCGAGTTCCCGGTCAAGGCTGGCGGCACGCGTACGGCCGTGTTCGAGACCGGGGGCGTCGACGCCAGCCGCATGCCGCAGTGGTGGCAGTGATGGCGGTGGCGGGCAGTGCCGTGCAGGCGTTGTCCGCGATCCGGCACTGGGTGTTTGACATGGATGGCACGCTGACCGTGGCTGTGCATGACTTCGCGGCGATCCGCCGTACGCTGCAGATCGCCGCGGAGGAAGACATCCTCGACCATATCGCGGCGTTGCCGGATGCATCGGCGCAGGCCAAGCGTGAGTGGTTGCTGGATCACGAGCGCGCGCTGGCCGAGGACGCGCTGCCGGCGCCGGGTGCGGTGAAGCTGCTGCGTACGCTGGCGGCTGCGGGCTGCCGGCTGGGCATCCTGACCCGCAACGACCACGCGCTGGCGAAGCTGACGCTGGAGGCGATCGGGGTCGGTGAGCTGTTCGACGATGCCGACATCATCGGCCGCGATGAAGCGGTGCCCAAGCCCTCACCGGAGGGCCTGCAGCAGCACTTGCAGCGTTGGGGCATCGGGCCCGCCGAGGCGGTGATGGTCGGTGACCACGCCTACGACCTGGAGTGTGGCCGCGCAGCCGGCACGCATACCGTGCTGGTCAACCTGCCGGAGAACCCGTGGCCGGGCCGCGCCGATTGGCATTTCGCCGATTGCCGCGCCTTGCTGGCTGCCTGGCAGGGCGCCTGATGATGTAGAGCCGAGCCCACGCTCGGCTGCTGTCCGGTCAGATCGCGCTGGCGCGCGCAAGCCGAGCATGGCTCGGCTCTACAGGAATCAAACAGCGTGTCGACCAAGGTCGACACCTGCCAACAGCATTCCCAGCAGCGCGTCGGGTGGAAAGCCCCCTTGTTGTTCAAGGGGGCGCGCCGAAGGCGCGGGGATAAGGTGGAATGCGCGGGCAGTTCGGTTACGCGCTCAGCGCGTAACCGAACTGCTGCTTGAACTGCTCGTTGAACTCATCAAAGGTAAAGCGCTGGTTCTGGGTGCCCGGGTGCTCGACCTTCAGTGCGCCCATCAGGTTGCCCATGCGGCCGATGGTCAGCCAGTCGTAGCCCTTCTGGATGCCGTAGATCAGGCCGGCGCGGAAGGCGTCGCCACAGCCGGTCGGGTCGACCACGCGGCGCTCGTGTGCCGGCGGGATGTCGTAGCTCTTTTCCGGGGTGTGGATGACCGCGCCCTTCGGGCCACGGGTGGTGATGTAGGCCTTCACCCGGCTGACGATTTCCTGTTCGTCCCAACCGGTGCGCTCCTGCAGCAGGTTCGACTCGTAGTCGTTGACCACCACATAGTCGGCCTGCTCGATGAAGGCGCGAAGTTCCGGGCCGTTGAACAGCGGCATGGCCTGGCCCGGATCGAAGATGAACGGAATGCCGTCTTCGTGGAATTCCTGCGCGTTCTGGATCATGCCCTCGCGGCCGTCAGGGCCGACCAGGCCCAGGGTCACGCCCGGCACGCCACGCACGTGGTTCTCGTAGGAACGCATCATCGCGCCCGGGTGGAAGGCGGTGATCTGGTTGTTGTCGTGGTCGGTGGTGATGAACGCCTGCGGGGTGAACAGCTCGTCGATCACGCGCACGCGCGACAGGTCGATGCCCAGGCCTTCGAAGTATTCGCGGTACGGGCCGAAGTCCGAACCCACGGTGCCCATCGGGATCGGCTGGCCGCCCAGCAGGTGCAGGTTGTAGGCGATGTTGCCGGCGCAGCCGCCGAACTCGCGGCGCATGCGCGGGACCAGGAACGACACGTTCAGGATGTGCACCTTGTCCGGCAGGATGTGATTCTTGAACTGGTCCGGGAACACCATGATGGTGTCGAAGGCAAGAGAACCACAGATCAGAGCGGACATCGATGTAAGCCTATGCGGTGAATTTTGGGATGGGCCGGCCCGGTTCGGCGGGCAAGCAAACGGCGCCCTTGGGCGCCCGACGGCGCAAAGGTTACCCGCTGGTGCCGCTCAGGGCCAGAACCGGGTGATGCCCGATCAGGCCGAAAGCCTGTGAAGACGCGGGTTCAGCTAGTTTTTTCCTTGCTCGGCGGCAGGCGGGTTGCTAGGCTTGTCGGCCTCGATTTCTGCCCATTTTTTCGCCATCCCGCGGCGGGCACGACACCCCTCAGGACTCCTTCCTCAGATGTTCAAGAAACTCCGTGGCATGTTCTCCAACGACCTGTCCATCGACCTGGGCACGGCCAACACCCTCATCTACGTGCGCGGGCAGGGGATCGTGCTGAACGAGCCGTCGGTCGTGGCCGTGCGCCAGGACCGTGCCATCGGTGGCACCCGCTCGGTGGCAGCCGTTGGCGCCGAGGCCAAGCAGATGCTCGGCCGTACCCCGGGCCACATCACCACCATCCGCCCGATGAAGGACGGCGTCATCGCCGACTTCACCTACACAGAGGCGATGCTCAAGCACTTCATCAAGAAGGTGCACAAGTCGCGCGTGCTGCGCCCGAGCCCGCGCGTGCTGGTGTGCGTGCCGGCCGGTTCGACCCAGGTCGAGCGCCGCGCGATCAAGGAATCGGCCGAGGAAGCCGGTGCCCGTGACGTGTACCTGATCGAAGAGCCGATGGCTGCCGCGATCGGCGCCGGCATGCCGGTCACCGAAGCCCGTGGCTCGATGGTCATCGACATCGGTGGCGGCACCACCGAAGTGGCGGTGATCTCGCTCAACGGCATCGTCTATTCGGCCTCGGTCCGCATCGGCGGCGACCGCTTCGACGAATCCATCACCAACTACGTGCGCCGCAACCACGGCATGCTGATCGGTGAAGCCACCGCCGAGCGCATCAAGGTCGAGCTGGGCTGTGCCTACCCGCAGGCCGAGGTGCAGGAGCTGGAGATCTCCGGCCGCAACCTCGCCGAGGGCGTGCCGAAGATGATCAAGATCAGCTCCAACGAGGTGCTCGAAGCCCTGCACGAACCGCTGTCGGGCATCGTCAGCGCGGTCAAGCTGGCGCTGGAGCAGACCCCGCCGGAACTGTGTGCCGACGTTGCCGAGCGCGGCATCGTGCTGACCGGTGGCGGCGCCCTGCTGCGCGACCTGGACCGCCTGATCTCCGAGGAAACCGGCCTGCACGTGCAGGTGGCCGACGATCCGCTGACCTGCGTGGCCCGCGGTGGTGGTCGTGCGCTGGAGCTGGTGGACATGCACGGCAACGAGTTCTTTGCGCCGGAATAAGCCGTCCCGGCCGTTCCTGCCCGCCGCGCCCTTCCGGGGTGCGGCCCGCCGCGATGGCGGGCCGGCACCGGCGGGGCGTCCGCGTGTTTCCCTTCCGCCTTCTGCCAGTTGAATCGTTGCCGTGCCGCCCTACGCCGGTCCTCCCGTTGCCTCCCGATCCGGTGATGCCGCCAGCCCCCTGCGGTTGCTGGCCTACCTCGCATTGGCCATCACCCTGATCGTCCTTGACGACCAGGCCGGCTGGCTGGCGCGCCTGCGCGAGCAGGCCAACAGCCTGGTGCAGCCTGTGTGGGCGCTGGCCGGCCTGCCCGGCAAGCTCGGCAACCAGGTCAAGGATTCCGCGGCCAGCCATACCCAGCTGGTCACCGAGAACCGTGAGCTGCGCAACCAGCTGCTGCTGGCCAACGCGCGCCTGACCCGTCTGCAGACCGCTGCGCTGGACAACGCCCAGCTGCGCGAACTGCTGAACGTGGCCGAGCGCAGTGGCCTGGACGTGCAGCTGGCGCCGATCCTGGATATCGACCTGGATCCGGTGAAGCAGCGCCTGGTGCTCGACGCCGGCAGCCGGGAAGGCGTGCATGTCGGCCAGGCGGTGATCGACGCGGGCGGCTTGATGGGGCAGGTGATCAGCGTCACCGGCGGTACCTCCACCGTGCTGCTGCTCACCGACCCCGACCACGCGGTGCCGGTCACCGTGGCCCGCAACGGCGTACGCCTGATCGTCTACGGGCGCGGCGACACGCTGGAGCTGCGCGACATCCCGCTCAGCGCCGGCGTGGAAGTGGGTGATGAGATTGTCACCTCCGGCCTCGGTGGCCGCTTCCCGGCCGGCTTCCCGGTCGGCACCATCACCGGCCTGCGCCCGGATGACACCCATGCCTTTCTGGTCGGTGAACTGAAGCCTGCCGCCCAGCTCGACCGCGGCCGCGATGTGCTGCTGCTGCGCCCGGGTGCAGCGATCCGCATTCCGCCGGAGTTGCGCCTGCAGCTGGAAGAGACTGCCCCGGGTGGCCCGGCTACCGGCGTCACCGCGCCGGCTCCGACGACGCCGGCTCCGGCCAGCGCTCCGGTAGTGCCGGCCGCTGGCCAGCAACAGCCCTCGTCGCAGACGAGGACGGTTGCCCCCGCATCCTCCCTTACCCCCGCGCCTTCGGCGCGCCCCCCTCAACAAGAGGGGGGCTCTGCCCCAGCCGGATCCACGGTAGTGCCGGCCGCTGGCCGGCAACCGACCACGCCGGAGACCCAGCGATGAGCCGCCTGCGCGACAACCCGTGGGTGCTGCCGGCCAGCGTGGTGGTGGCCCTGCTGCTGGGCCTGCTGCCGCTGCCGGCGCTGCTGCAGCCGCTGCGCCCGTACTGGCTGGCGCTGGTGCTGGCGTACTGGGTGATCGAGACGCCCGAGCGCGTCGGCCTGGGCATCGCCTTCGCCAGCGGCGTGGTGGCCGACCTGCTGTACGGCGGCGTGCTCGGTGAACAGGCACTGCGGCTGGTGATGCTGGCCTTCATCCTGCAGCGTTTCCGCGCCCGCATCCGCTTCTTCCCGATGTCGCAGCAGATGCTGGCCATCGGTGGCCTGCTGTTCAACGATCGCATCGTCAGCGCGCTGGTCCACATCCTGGTGGGCGAGCCGACCCTGCCGTGGTCGTACTGGTGGGCCCCGCTGCTGGGCATGGGCCTGTGGCCGCTGGTGTTCGTGCTGCTGGACGCGGTGCGCTTCGGCAAGCGCGGGCGCTGAGCCATGATCCCGCGCCGCCAGGTCAAGAATCCGCACGCCGAAGCCGAACAGTTCCGCCGCCGTGCGGCGCTGGGTTTCCTGGGCGTGCTGGTGTGCCTGCTGGGCCTGGGGGGCTGGTACTTCAAGCTGCAGGTGCTGGACCACGACGTCTACGCCACGCGCTCTGAGGCCAACCGCATCAAGCCGCGGCCGGTAGTGCCCGGGCGCGGCATGATCTACGACCGCAACGGTCGCCTGCTGGCCGAGAACGTGCCAGCGTTCCGCCTGGACGTGACCCCGGACAAGGTCAAGGACATGGACGCCACCCTGCAAGGGTTGGCGAAGATCATCAACATCAGCCCGGAAGAGCTGGAAGCGTTCAACAAGTCGCGCAAGGCGCGCCGCAAGTTCCTGCCGGTCACGCTGAAGCTGCGCATGAGCGACGAGGAGATGGCGCGCTTCGCCGTCGACCGCTGGCGCTTCCCCGGCGTCGAGCTGGAGCCTTACCTGACCCGGCGCTACCCGTACGGCGACCTGTTCGCGCACATCATCGGCTACGTCGGCCGTGTCGACGACAAGGATCTGGAGATCCTCGGCGAGGGCAATGCCGCGCTGACCCACATCGGCAAGTCCGGCCTGGAGCGCTATTACGAGCAGCAGCTGCGCGGCAAGGTCGGCTACGAGCAGGTCGAGACCAACGTGCAGGGCCGTGCGATCCGCACCATCGGCCGGGTGGCCGCGCAGTCCGGCGCCGACCTTCGGCTGTCGATCGACGCCGACCTGCAGCGCGCCATGGTGGCCGCGTTCGGTGACCAGGAAGGCTCGGCGGTGGCGATGGACCCGCGTACCGGCGAGGTGCTGGCGATGGTCAGCCTGCCGTCCTACGACCCCAACCTGTTCGTCAACGGCATTTCCCATGCCGACTTCAAGGCGCTGAACGAGAACCCGTCGCGGCCGCAGTTCAACCGCCTGGTGCTCGGTGGCGTTGCCCCCGGTTCCACGCTGAAGCCGCTGATCGGCCTGGCCGGCCTGGACTCGGGCGTGCGCCGCCCGGAAGACAAGGTGCTGTCCACCGGCATGTTCTACCTGCCCGGCACCAGCCGTGGCTGGGGTGATGCGCATCGTGGCGGCCACGGCTGGACCGACCTGCGCAAGTCCATCGCCGAGTCGGTCAACACCTACTACTACAAGCTGGCGCTGGACCTGGGCATCGAGCGCTTCGACCATTACATGGAGTACTACGGCTTCGGCCAGCCGACCGGCATCGACCTCACCGGCGAGATCGGTGGCATCCTGCCGTCGCCGGCCTACAAGCGGAAGAGCCGCAAGGAAGCCTGGTACCCCGGTGATACGGTCAACATCAGCATCGGCCAGGGCGACTGGAAGGTCACCCCGCTGCAGCTGGCGCGCGGGGTCAGCGGCCTGGCCGACGGCCAGCTGCGCACCCCGCACCTGGTGATCCAGCAACGCGACGGTTTCGACAGCGACTGGACGGCGACGCCGCCCGGCGCGAGCAAGCCGGTCAGCCCCAACCCCAACAACGTGCAGGCGGTGCGCGAGGGCATGATGGCGACCATGCGGCCCGGCGGCAGCGGCTGGCGCGTGGCGGTCGGTGCGCCGTACGTGATGGCTGGCAAGACTGGTACCGCGCAGGTCATCAGCCGCAAGGGCACCGCTGCCGTGAACCCGAAGAGCCTGCCGATGCACCTGCGCCACCGCGCGCTGTTCGTCGGCTTCGCGCCGGTCGAAAACCCGGTGATCGCGATCGCGGTGGCAGTGGAAGGTGGCGGTTACGGCGGTTCGGCCGCTGCGCCTATCGCACGCAAGGTGTTCGACGCCTACCTGCTGGGCAAGATGCCCGAAGGCATGCAGCCGCTGGACAGCGAGCGTGGCACCACCGCCATCGGCGCCACCGCGTTCGACAACGAAGACGCCGGCGCACGCAAGGCCGGTGATCTGGCGGCCGCGCAGCTGGGCGAACACCCGGTGCAGGTGGGGGCACCCACGCCCGAACCGGCCCCTGCGCCGCAGCCCGGTACGCCGGCCGCGGCTGCACTGCCAGCCACGCCACGCGCGACAGTTGCGGAGCCCGCACGATGAAAGTGTTCCTGCGCTGGGCCGGCGACATGCTGCGCCGCTTCTTCAGCACGCTGGACTGGGTGCTGTGCCTGGCCCTGGGCGCGCTGATGGTGATTGGCCTGGCCACGTTGAAGAGTGCCGGTGGCGACGGCCTGGTGATGGCCCAGGGCGCGCGTTTCGCGGTGGGCATGGCCGCGCTGTGGGGTATCTCGCGGGTGCCGATCCTGCGCATCCGCTCGGCCACGCCGATGATCTATGCGATCTCGATGATTCCGCTGCTGGCGGTATTCGTGCTCGGCACCGGCAAGTACGGCCGGCAGTGGCTGGACCTGAAGTTCTTCTACCTGCAGCCGGCCGAGCTGCTGAAGGTCAGCCTGCCGATGATGGTGGCCTGGTACCTGCACAAGATGCCGCTGCCGCCGCGCTTCAACACCGTGCTGGTGGCCTTGATCATCATCGGGGTGCCGACCGGCCTGGTGATGCTGCAGCCGGACTTCGGTACCGGCGTGCTGATCGCCGCCAGCGGCGTGTTCGTGCTGCTGCTCGCGGGCCTGCCGTGGTGGTGGGTCGGCCTGGGCGTGGGCGGCGTGGCCGCGGTTGCGCCGGTGGCCTGGTTCTGGCTGCTGCGGCCATACCAGAAGGACCGCATCATGATGTTCCTGGACCCGGAGATGGATGCACTGGGGGCCGGCTGGAACATCATCCAGTCGAAGATCGCGATTGGCTCCGGCGGCTTCGATGGCAAAGGCTGGGGCGAAGGCTCGCAGTCGCACCTGAACTTCATTCCCGAGCAGACCACTGACTTCGCGTTCTCGGTGCTGAGCGAGGAATTTGGCTGGATGGGTGTGGCCCTGGTGCTGACCCTGTACCTGGTGGTGATCGGGCGTTGCCTGTGGATCGCCAGCCAGTCGCGCGATTCGTATTCGCGCCTGCTGGCCGGTGCCACCGGCCTGGCGTTCTTCGTCTACGTACTGGTGAACGGCGGGATGATTTCCGGCTTGTTGCCGGTGGTGGGCGTGCCGATGCCGCTGATCAGCTACGGCGGCACTTCGGCCGTATCGCTGCTGGCCGGCTTCGGACTGGTGATGGCGGTGCGCAGCCACAACCCGGTGCACGGCGGCTACGGCTAGCCGCCGCGCTTCCTGCTCCTGCTCTTTGTAGAGCCGAGCCATGCTCGGCTGCCCTCCGTGCAATGCGCACGGGTCCCGAGCCGCGAATGACTCGGCGCTACATAAGCACGGATCGGCCATGACAGCTTCACGCAAGCACGCATTGCTACCGTGCCCGCGTGGAATGGAAACGACTGCTTGGCGGCTGCCGTGAGGCAGTGCGCACGATTGATCTGCCGTTGCTCGTCGCGCTGTTGATCCTGATGGCGGCTGGCCTGGCGGTGCTGCAAAGCGTGTCCGGCCCGGTGGCCGGGCAGGCGGCGCGTTTTGCCGGTGGCCTGGCCGCGATGTGGCTGCTGTCGCGCGTTTCGCTGCTGCGACTGCGCGCGTGGACCCCTGCGATCTACGCGCTGTCGATGCTGCCGCTGATGGCGGTGTATGTGATCGGTACCGGCAAGTACGGGCAACGCTGGCTCAATCTCGGCGTGTTCTACCTGCAGCCGTCCGAGCTGCTCAAGCTCAGCCTGCCGCTGATGATGGCCTGGTACCTGCACCGGCAGCCGTTGCCGCCCTCGCCACGCACGGTGCTGACGGCCGCAGTGTTGATCGGCGTACCCGCCGTGTTGATCCTGATGCAGCCCAACCTCGGTACCGCCACGCTGGTCACCGCCAGCGGCGTGTTCGCACTGCTGTTGGCCGGGTTGCACTGGGGCTGGGTGGCGACCGGTGCGACGGGTCTGGCGGTGGCTGCGCCGCTGGCCTGGTTCGGCCTGTTGCGGCAGTACCAGAAGGATCGCGTACTGACCTTCCTCGACCCTGCGGCGGATCCGCTCGGCACCGGTTGGAACATCCTGCAGTCGCGCATCGCGATCGGCTCCGGTGGTTGGGACGGCCGCGGCTGGGGGCAGGGCACGCAGGCCACGCTGGATTTCCTGCCCGAGTACACCACGGACTTTGCGTTCTCGGTGCTGGCCGAAGAGTTCGGCTGGATCGGCGTGGCCACCGTGTTCGCGCTGTACCTGTTCGTGGTCGGCCGCTGCCTGTGGATCGCGGTGCACGCCCGCGACACGCACGCACGGTTGCTGGCCGGCAGCCTGGGCTTGGCGTTCTTCGTGTACGTACTGGTGAACGGCGGGATGATCTCCGGCCTGCTGCCGGTGGTGGGCATTCCGATGCCGTTGATCAGTTATGGCGGTACCTCGGCGGTGTCGCTGCTGGCGGGTATCGGGCTGGTGATGGCGGTGCGCGGGCACCGGCCCGTGCACGGGGGATAGGGTTTCCAGCCAACGGCGCAGCCCCTCGTGGGTGGTGTCTGGGGGGTCTCGGAAAGCAGAAGCCGCGGGTGGGCCGGTCGGGTTGGGTACGCGGGGGACGCCGTGAATCCGTCCCTGGAGGCTTGGCAGCCGCATCCATGCGGCTGACACCCCCGCGTACCCAACCCGACCGGCCTCAGACAGATTTTGGCGGTCTGCCACCCACGGAGAAGAAAGAGAAAATCAACAGCCGATCGCAGCGCTGCGCTTGCTCGTGTAGAGCCGAGCCCACGCTCGGCTCCTTTCCGCCGGGTCCGCGAAGCCGAGCATGGGCTCGGCTCTACAAATAGCGGCCTGCCAGGCTGCTTTTGCTTTTGATCTTCTCTTCTTTTCCGTGGGTGGACGCGCACGGGAGCCTGTCCGTGGCCGGGTAGATGGGCTGCGCAGGGGCGTGAGCCGCATGGGCCCGAGGCATGCCTCGGGCGGGTTGGGCAGGACGCCCAACCCGGGTCTTGCCGTGTGCGCAGGACAGCGCACACGAGCAAGCGGCGACCGAGCTTACATGGACGTACTTGCAGCGCCCCCTGCGCAGCCCATCTACCCGGCCCCACCCATGAACTGCTTTGCGCGGCCACCCACGAGGGGCTGCGCCGTTGGATGAAACCTTCCTGACTCTGCGCAACGCCTGTTGTGGAAGCGTTCTCACAACAACGCGCGGACGCCCGCCCACCGACCAAAGTCCAGAAAAATTGTTAAGGAGTTCACACTTTTACGCCGCGTTGATCCTGATCAATGGACTTGTCGTAATCGGCCTGCACAATGGCGGCCCGTTCGGCACGGCGCGCCGTCAATCGTTGCAGCGCGAGGGGGGCGTCGGGCGGGAGCAGTACTGATCCAACGGATACAAGGAGCGCGGGGTACTGCCACTGGGGAGCGGCAGCCGCGCAGGTATCGACCGGATCCGGTCGCCGGTTGCGTCTGCGGGGATGGGGACGCAACCGGCCACCTCTCTCTGAATGGGGAAGCACGATCACGACGTCTTCACATTTCCCGCTGAACGCGGGCAAATCGTTGTGATTCATGGTGTTAGGGGTTTTAATTCATCCATGACCTGCTAACCTGCGACGATGATTCGACGCACTCTGGCCTGCATGCTCACCCTCGGCTTGGTCGCCTGCGCGACCCAGCCGAAGTCCCCACCGTCTTCGCCCCAGGCCAGCAGTACGCCGCGCCAGCCCGCCCCCAAGGCCCATGGCCCGGCCGAGGCAGCACCTGAAGCTACCGCAGCCACCGCGCCGCCGGTCGATCTCACCCCGGTGCCGTTCGAGACCGCGCGGGCGCGCTTCATTGCCGATACCGCCAAGCGTTATGGCCTGAAGCCGGAGCAGATCAGCAGCGTGCTGGACCAGGCGCAGGTGCGCCAGGCGATCATCGCCGCGATGTCGCGCCCGGCCGAGCGGGTCAAGCCGTGGAACGAATACCGGCCGATGTTCATCAGCAAGGCACGCATTGATGGTGGCCGCGCGTTCCTGGCCGAACACCGCGCTGAACTGGATCGCGTGCAGCAGCGCACCGGCGTGCCGGCCGAAGTGATCGTGGCGATCATCGGCGTGGAAACCAGCTACGGCAAGAACGCCGGCAGCCATCGTGTGCTCGATGCGCTGTACACGCTGGCCTTCTATTACCCGCGCAGCGGCGATCCGGCCAAGCTGGAACGCGAAGTGCGCCGCGAGCTGTTCTTCCGCGATGAGCTGGCCAAGCTGTTCGAACTGGGGCGCGAAGAAAAGCTCGACATCACCACGCTCAAGGGCAGCTATGCCGGTGCGATGGGCATGGGCCAGTTCATGCCGTCCAGTTACCTTGATTACGCGGTGGACGGCAACGGCGATGGCCGTCGCGACCTGTTCAACAGCTACGACGACGTGTTCTCGTCGATCGCCAACTACTTCGTCAAAAAGGGCGGCTGGGTGCGTGGCGGCCAGGTGGCCGTGCCGGCCACGCTGGCGCCGGGCCGCGATGAGTTCAACCCGACCGAGTGGATGCCCACCTGGTCGCTGGCCGACCTGGCGCAGCGTGGCTACCAGCCCAGCGCGCCGGTGCAGCCGGGCGCCACCGCCACTCCGATCACGCTTGAAGGCAGCACCGGCAAGCAGTACTGGCTGGGCTTCCAGAACTACTACGCGATCACCCGCTACAACCTCTCGAAGATGTACGCGATGGCCGTGTTCCAGCTGTCCCAGGCCATCGCCGGACAGGAGCTGCCCCCGGCATGAACATCAGATGGCTGGTCCCGAGCTTGATCGTCCTCGCGCTGGCGGCCTGCAGCAGCGCGCCGAAGAAGCCGGCCACGGCCGGTCATGGTGGCAAGTCCAGCGGCACGCTGGTGCAGGGCCGCGGTTCGCGACCGGCGCACTGCCCGGAAGGTTCGCCCTATGCGGCAGCCAAGGAAGACCTGAGCACCCGCGGCAACTACACTGCCGGTGGCCTGTACAAGCCCGGGGTGAAGGACAGCACGCCCACCTACATTCCCAACGTGGCCTGCATTCCCGAGCCGGAAGTGACCGCTCAGGAACGTTCGGCGATCGGCAACAAGTCGCCCTACGTGGTGCTGGGCAAGTCGTACAACGTGCTTGACGACACCCGCAACTACGTCGAGCGCGGCACCGCGTCGTACTACGGCGCCAAGTTCCATGGCCGCCTGACCTCCAACCGCGAGGTCTACGACATGTACCAGTTCACCGCCGCGCACAAGACGCTGCCGCTGCCCAGCTTCGCCCGCGTGACCAATCTGGACAACGGCGAGTCGGTGATCGTGCGCGTCAATGATCGTGGCCCGTTCCATGATGGCCGCGTGGTCGATCTCAGCTACGCCGCCGCTGTGCGGCTGGGCATCACCCAGCGCGGTACCGGCAACGTCGAGGTGCGCGCGCTGCAGCCGGGTGAGAGCAACCTGATGGCGCAGAAGCCGTCGCGTCGCGAGCGTCGCGCTGCTGAAGCCGCCGCCGCCGTGGCCAGTGCGCGCCCGGTGCCGGCTCCGCGTGCTTCCACCGACAGCGACATCGATCGCCTGGTCAACCGCCTGCCCACCGATGGCGCCCCGGCGCGTGGCCAGCCGGCCACCACCCAGGGCGTGGCCAGCACCGTGCCGGACGTGGCGGTCAGCAGCCTGCCGCCGAGCGCGCCGCCGGTGCGCAGTACGGCACCGGCATCGGCCGTGGTGGCCAGTGCTGCCCCGCGCGCGGTGGTACCGGCACCGGTGCGTGCCACCCCGGCCGCACCCAGCCTGTCGCAGCAGGTGGTCGGCGCGGTGATGGTGCAGGTCGCCAGCTTCTCCAACCGCGACAACGCCAACCGCGCGATGGGCCAGCTCAGTGCCGCCGGCATCGTGGGCGCGACCATCAGCGACATCGCCGCCGGTGGCCGTACCCTGTTCCGCCTGCGCGTTCCTGCCAGCGACCATGCCAGTGCTGCGGAACTTGTCGGTCGCATCGCCGGTCTTGGCCTGGGTTCGCCGCAGATCGTCAAGGATTGATCCGCCCGGGCCGGTGCTGCCGGCCCATGCTCCCCCGGCCTTACAATGGCCGTTACGTTCCACCCTCCATTCCCGGCCGTCCCCTGGAGCCTGCTGTCCAATGAATTTCCGTTCCGCCGCCACCGCCCTGGCCGCCACCCTGGTGGTGGGCCTGGCTTCCGCCCAGACGCCGCTGCCGACTCCGGCCACGCCGGCGCCCGCCGCTGCCGCTGCCGCCCCGGCCACCGTCGCCACTCCGCCGGCCCCGGCGCCGAGCGTGTCCAAGGCCTGGGTGCTGATGGATTACGCCACCGGCCAGGTGCTGGCCGGTGAAAACGTCCACGAGCAGCTGGCCCCGGCCAGCATCACCAAGGTGATGACGTCCTACGTGATCGCCGCCGAGGTCAAGAACGGCAAGGTCCGTGCAGATGACCAGGTGATGATGAGCGAGCGCGCCTGGCGCGAAGGTGGCGCCGGTACCGACGGCAGCTACAGCGGCTTCCCTGTCAACCAGACTGCACGCCTGGAAGACATGGAAAAGGGCATGGCGATCCAGTCCGGCAATGACGCCGCGATCGCCCTGGCCGAACACGTGGCCGGCAGCGAAGAAGCCTTTGCCTCGCTGATGAACAGCTACGCCGCCAAGATCGGCATGAAGGACTCGCACTTCGTCAACGCGCACGGCCTGACCGCGCAGGGCCACCACAGCACCGCGTACGACCTGGCACTGCTGGGCCGCGCGATGGTGCGCGATTACCCGGAAACCTACGCGTACAACAAGATCAAGGAATTCCAGGTCGGCAACATCAAGCAGCCGAACCGCAACCTGCTGCTGTGGCGCGATGGCAGCGTGGACGGCATCAAGACCGGCCACACCTCCGAGGCGGGCTACTGCCTGATGAGCTCGGCCCAGCGTGGCGACCAGCGCCTGATCGCGGTGGTGCTGGGTGGTGCGTCTGAGAAGCAGCGTGCCGATGACAGCCTGGCCCTGCTGAACTGGGGCTTCCGCTTCTTCGAGACCCATCGCCTGTACGAGCCGGGCAAGGCCGTGGCCGAGCACAAGGTCTGGAAGGGCACCACCGACAAGGTGCAGCTGGGCGTGGCCCAGCCGATGCTGGTCAGCGTGCCGCGCGGCCGCTACAACGACCTGAAGCCGAGCATCGACGTGCCCAAGACCCTGGAAGCACCGTTCACCGCTGGCCAGCAGATCGGCACCGTGAAGGTCAGCCTGGATGGCAAGGTCATCGCCGAGGCACCGCTGGTGGCCGTGGCTGCCGTCGAGCAGGCCGGCTTCTTCAAGCGCCTGTGGGACAGCTTCTGGATGTGGTGGGAATCGGAATGATCCACGCCCCGGTGTGGTGAAGGAAAAGGCCGGCAAATGCCGGCCTTTTTTCTTCTCTCCTTTGGAATCGCGATGCAGGCTTGAATGGAGAACCTTGAAGCTTCAGGGGGTCTGCTGCTGGATGTACCGGTAGGCACGCTCAGCCAGTGCCTCGGTCTCGGCCGAACACAGGTGGGCGCGGCCGTCGTTGACCACGCCCATGCTGTTTACCCCCACGACGACTCCATGGCCGCTGTCGAAATCGAAGTCTTCCAGTACCGGTCCTCCGCTGGAGCCCGGGCCCTGCACGCAGGCAAGGCCCCACTGAAGAATTTTCTCCGAACCGAAGGGTCGACACGCCGAAAGTTCAACGCGTGCAGTGGCGCAATAGGCCAGTTGCTGGCCGGTGTATTCGGGATTTCCGAATTCGTACCAGGGTGTCGGGGGGATGAGGCCGATGCCATTGGCTGAAACGGGGTAGCCGAACGTAACGCGGGGACCGGCTGCGGGTCGCTCATCGAAGCGGATGGCCTGGCTGCCAGCGTGGCGCGCCGGTCCTTCGCCGGATGCACCGGTGTGGGTCTGCAGGAAACTGGTGTCGAGTGAGCCGGAAATCGAGGCCTGCGGTGCGACGATCCGCCGTATTGGGTACCTTCCCAGCGGGGCAGTGCCATTCTCGAAATACGGTGCGAAGAGAAGGTGTTGGCTCCAGTGGACCGCACCTTGCTCGTCCAGCTGCGCAAGGCAATGCCACGCTGTCACCAGGATGTCGCCACCAAGGCTGTCGACCACGGTGGCGGTGCACGAAGCGTCCTTGCCATCCGGGCGTGTCAGGAAAAGCCGCCCGACACCCACAGGGTGTGGTCCTGTGCCCCGCCACGGGTCACCGTCGGTCTGCAGAGGATCCTGCCCCGGCGGCTTGATGGGAGCGTCTCCCTTGTCGGGCACAGCAGCCAGTCTTTCGTTCGTCCAGTAGGCGAGGACCTCTTCCTGGGAGGTCTCCATCCAGTGTTCAACCAGATCGCCAGCCGACGCAGTGGTCGGGAATGTGGCGCATGCGGTGATTGCTATACCCGATGCCATGCGAAACGCATGTCGGTGTTGGTGCATGACAGGCCCTCTGCTCGGAGTGCTAACAGAGATAGCGTGGCGCCAGCGGCAGTGCCATGAGACAAGTTGTACTTTCAGCCCACTTCGTCGCTGGCGTGTGATCGGGTGGACCCTTTCGAGGCTCAACGCGGCCTGGAGGTCACCTGTTTCGGCCTTTGCCTGGGCAATGCCGCCGGGTCATGCCCGGCGGACGATGTGCCTTATGCAGCGAGCGGCGCAAACCGGTGTGCCGACCAACGGTCGGCACCCACCCGCTTCACCATCAGCCCCTCGCTTACAGCGAGCGGCTGATGGTGAAGCTGCCGAATACCGGCGACTGGCTTTGGCCATTGAACTCGCGGGTGCTGTGGTAGCGCGCCACTGCGAACTTCCAGCGCCCGCGCATCACCGCGATGCCGTAGCCGCCCTGGGCGACCACGTGGCGCTTGTCCACGCTGTGGCTGTTGCGGAAGGTGTTGCCGTCCAGGGTGATGTCGCGGATCACCCATGCCGCGTCGGTGGTCGCAAACAGGTGCCAGGACCAGCCGCTGGGGCGGCCGCCACGGGTCGGCGCGGTGTTCTCGCCGGCCGGGCGCAGCGGCGTGCTGCCGAAGTCGTCGGGCAGCTTCCAGCCGAAGCGCACTTCGCCACCGGCGTTGGCCTTGGTTTCCAGGTTGCCGATCGCACCACCATAGTGGCTGATCGCATCCCAGCCCCAGCCGCCGGCATTGACGCTGGCATCGGCCGGCCAGCGGCGCATGCGCTCGTGGGTCAGCATGAACACCGGCTCGTTGTGCAGCTGGTTGTCCCAGCCTTCGAATTTCTTGTCGCCCAGGATGTTGTGCACGGCATCCTGCACCTGCTTGCCCTGTGCCCACGGCCCGACCACGCCCACGGCCAGCTGGGTGGTCTGCAGGCGGTCGCCGCTGCGTGCGTTGAAACCGAAGCTGACCAGCAGCACGCCGGCATACGGGCGGTCATCCTCGATCAGGTCGCGGCGGGTCGGGTCGGTCGGGGTGAAGATGCCTTGGCCGATGCTGAAGATCATGTTCTGCTGCTCGAACCTGCCCGGGTGCAGGCCTTCCAGGTACTGGTTCACCCAGCGCGCCATGCGCGGCAGGCAGGGGTCGTCGGTGTAGTCGACCAGGTTGGGCGAGACCAGGGTCAGCTGCGCGCCGTTGGTATAGCCCTGGTCCTGGTGGCGGCCACCAAACAGGTCGTTGTCGACGCGGAAGTTGACCTGCGGCGGGTGGTCGCGCATCGCGTCCGGGCCACATTGTTCGGCCGCCTGGGCGGCAAGGGGGAGGGTGGCGGCCAGCAGGCCGGACAGCCCGAGGACTGCGACGCTACGCATGGATGGAATGCTCATGGGGAAGGGGGCGGTTGTCTGTCGTTTTATGCAACGACACGGTACGCGTGAGTACGTGACGGAACGAGCGCTTTCCGATCACTTGTCTGTTCCGAAAACAACATTGTCCGGCGGACACAATTCGTTACATGCGTGCGATCGGTGCCATGGCCGGATCCGGCCAGCAGCGTGCCGGTTCCAGTCAGCTGGCGTTTGGCCATCAGGGGCGCCGCGGCTCCCTGCAACGCAGCGGCTCGCCCGTGCCGCCTTTGACTTTGATGAATACTCTTGGGTTTGTTGCCCTGCGGCCCGATAATGGGTCCATGGAAATCAAGTCCGACAACCCCGACCACGGCTTCCAGTTCCCCGGCCAGTTCGAGCTCAGCGCCATGGGCCCGGCCAACCGCGGCCTGGAACATGAGCTCCCCCGCCTGCTGCTGGCTGCCGGCATCGATGTCGTCAATGAACGCATCAGCTGGAAGCATTCCTCCAACGGCAAGTACGTGTCCGTCCGCATCGTGTTCAAGGCCCAGAGCCGCGAACAGTACGACCTGGCGCACCAGGCGCTGCGCGACCACCCGGAAGTGAAGTGGACGCTGTAGCCGACAGCTGCCCGGCCGACGCCGCCCCGGAAGACCGCGCGCCGCGTCCGGCGGTGGTCCGTGACCTCGGCCGCCAGGCGTACGAGCCGGTGTGGCGCGCCATGCAGCGCTTCACCGACCAGCGCAGCGACACCGATGCCGACGAACTGTGGGTGGTCGAGCACGACCCGGTGTTCACCCTGGGCCAGGCCGGCAAGGACGAGCATGTGCTGGCGCCGGGCGATATCCCGGTGCTGCATGTGGACCGGGGCGGCCAGGTGACCTACCACGGCCCCGGCCAGATCGTGGTCTACCCGTTGCTGCGCCTGCCGCGGCTGGGCATCGGCGTGCGCGACTACGTGTGCCGCATCGAACAGGCCATCATCGATACGCTGGGCGAGTGGAACATCGGCGCCGAACGCCGCGAGGGCGCCCCGGGTGTCTATGTCGGTGGCGCCAAGATCGCTGCACTCGGCATCCGCGTGCGTCGCGGCTGCACCTTCCATGGCCTGGCCTTCAATGTGGCCATGGACCTGGAACCCTTCCACCGCATCAATCCCTGTGGCTATCAGGGGTTGCAGGTGACCTCGGTGGTAGACTTGGGCGGCCCCTCCGGGATGGAGGCCGTCAAGCCGGTGCTGCTGGACCACCTGGCCCGCCAGTTCGGCCTGCTGCTGCGGCACACCCCCGAACTGCCCGATCTTTCTGCGGCCGCCTGACCGCTCCCCGGAACTGCCATGACTGAAACCACCGCCCGTTCCATTCCCCTGCAGATCGTGCAGGGCGACTCCCCGTCCGCCGCGCCTTTGAAGGCCGGGGTCAAGCAGCTGGGCGGTGACAAGATCAACCGCTCGCCGGTGCAGTTCGCCGATGCGCCGGTGCTGCGCAAGCCGTCCTGGATCCGCGTGCGCATTCCTTCGGGCAATGCCGTGCAGAACCTGAAGGCCAAGCTGCGCGAGAACCGCCTGGTGACCGTGTGCGAGGAAGCCAGCTGCCCGAACATCCACGAGTGCTTCGGCCACGGCACCGCCACCTTCATGATCCTCGGTGAGGTCTGCACCCGGCGTTGCTCGTTCTGCGACGTGGCCCACGGTCGCCCGAAGCCGCCGGATGCCAACGAACCGGCCAGCCTCGGCCAGACCGTGGCCGACATGGGCCTGAAGTACGTGGTGGTGACCAGCGTCGACCGCGATGACCTGCGTGACGGTGGTGCCCAGCACTTCGTCGACTGCATCACCGCCATCCGCGAGAAGTCGCCGGGCACCCGCATCGAAGTGCTGACCCCGGACTTCCGCGGCAAGGGCCGCATGGAGCGCGCGCTGGAGATCCTGGCGCAGAACCCGCCGGACGTGTTCAACCACAACATCGAAACCGTGCCGGACCTGTACCGCAACGTGCGCCCGGGTGCGGACTACCAGTGGTCGCTGAACCTGCTGAAGAACTTCAAGGCGCAGCACCCGGAGGTGCCGACCAAGAGCGGCATCATGCTGGGCCTGGGCGAAGACTTCGAACAGATCAAGGCCACCATGCGCGACCTGCGAGCGCATGACGTGGACATGATCACCATCGGCCAGTACCTGCAGCCGACCGCGCACCACCACCCGGTGCTGAAGTACTGGACCCCGGAAGACTACAAGGCGCTGGAAGACTACGGCTACGCGCTGGGCTTCAGCCACGTGGCCTCCGGCCCGATGGTGCGCTCGTCGTACCACGCCGACGTCCAGGCCAAGGGCGCAGGGGTTTCCTGACGCCCAGCCGGTGGGGGGATTGTTTCCTGTGGGTGCGAACCTTGGTTCGCACGCCTCTGCCTGCCGTAGAGCCGAGCCCCATGCTCGGCTGCTTTCGGTCGCACAGCCGAGCACAGGCTTGGCTCTACAGGGCCGGCCCAGCCTTCGCCTGCATTCACAATTTGCTACACCGGCCCCGCTAGGCTGGTTTTCCACCGGATGTGGGCGGGTGACAAACCCGGCAACTTTCGGCACTGTCGTGGTGTCTGAACACCACGCAGTCTCCCCCTTGGCAAGGCGCCTTCGAGCACTTCAATGAAATTCAAAGCCCCCGCATTCCTGATGGCCCTGGCGCTGGTCGCGCCGCTGGCGTTGGCGGCCAAGGCCGACTCGCCGGCATTGCCCGCCGCGGCAACCGCCGATCAGGTGACCACCTCCAAGCTGGTGTACGGCCTGCTGTCCGACAGCCGCTACGCCTACCGCCCTCGGGCGCTGGACGAGGCCACCTCCAAGGACGTGTTCAAGCGCTATCTGGAAACGCTGGACGGCGGCAAGCAGTACTTCACCCAGGCCGATGTGGCGCGCTTCGCACCGTTCGAGGCCAACATCTCCTCGGCCATCCGTGGTGGCGAGCTGGAGCCGGCGTTCCAGGTGTTCGCCGTCTACAAGCAGCGCGTCGGGGAGCGCGTGGCCTATGCGCGCAAGCTGCTCAAGCAGGAGCCGGACTTCACCACCGACGAACGCTTCGAGTACGACCGCAAGAAGGTGCCGTGGGCGGCCAGCAGTGCCGAGCTGGATGAGCTGTGGCGCAAGTCGGTCAAGAACGACTGGCTGCGCCTGAAGCTGGCCGGCAAGAAGCCGGATGACATCCGCAAGACGCTGGACAAGCGATACGCCACGCTGGAAAAGTCGGTCAATGAACTGAAGGGCGAGGACGTCTTCCAGTTCTTCATGAATTCGTACACCAGTGCGGTCGATCCGCACACCGATTACTTCACCCCGCGCACCGCCGAGAACTTCAACCAGGCGATGTCGCTGTCGCTGGAAGGCATTGGCGCGCAGCTGCAGCGCCAGGACGACGTGGTGGTGATCCGCGAGATCATCGCCGGTGGCCCGGCGGCGGTAGACGGCACGTTGAAACCGGGTGACCGTATCGTCGGCGTTGGCCAGGGCAAGTCCGGCCTGGTCGAGGACGTGATCGGCTGGCGCATCGACGATGTCGTGGCCAAGATCCGCGGCGCCAAGGATACCCAGGTCAAGCTGGAGTTCATCCCGGCCGCCGAGGGTGCCGACGGCAAGCACCACACGCTGGTGCTGACCCGCCAGAAGGTGCGCCTGGCCGAACAGGCTGCCAAGGGCGAGACCATGACCATTCCGGCCGCCAATGGCGAACCGGCGCGCAAGATCGGCGTGATCAAGCTGCCGACTTTCTACCAGGACTTCGAAGGCCGTCGCCGCAATGCGGCCGACTATGCCTCGGCGACCCGTGACGTGGCCAAGCTGCTGGCCGGTTTCAAGAACGACAAGCTGGATGGCGTGGTGCTGGACCTGCGCAACAACGGTGGTGGTTCGCTGGATGAGGCGATCGAACTGACCGGCCTGTTCATCGAGCAGGGCCCCGTGGTGCAGGTGCGTGAGTCCGGTGGCCGCGTCACCGTCAACAGCGACCGCAACCAGGGCGTGGCGTGGGACGGCCCGCTGGCGGTGCTGATCAACCGCGGTTCGGCCTCGGCCTCGGAGATCTTCGCCGGTGCCATCCAGGACTACGGCCGTGGCCTGGTGATCGGTGAGACCAGCTTCGGCAAGGGCACCGTGCAGAACATCGTCGACCTGGATCGCTGGCCGAGTGGCGAGACCCAGCGCTTCGGCCAGGTCAAGCTGACCATCGCCCAGTTCTTCCGCATCAGCGGCAGCAGCACCCAGCACAAGGGTGTGGTGCCGGATCTGGCCTTCCCGGCCAGCGTCGATGCCACCGAGTTCGGCGAGAGCACCTACGACAACGCGCTGCCGTGGACCCGCATCGCTGCCGTGCCGCACACCCAGTACGGCAACTTCGCGCCGCTGCTGCCGAAGCTGGAAACCCGCCATGACGCGCGCATTGCCGCCGACAAGGAATTCCAGTGGTGGAACGAGGACGTGCAGCAGTTCCGCACCGAGGCCGCGAAGAAGTACATCTCGCTCAACGAGGCCACCCGCCGCGCCGAGCGTGAGCGTCAGGACACCCAGCGCAAGGAGCGCCAGGCGATGCGCAAGGAGCTGGGCCTGGCCCTGGACCCGCTGGCCGATGACAGCAACGACGACGGCCTGACCGGCAACGAGCGCGACATCGTGAAGGATGCCGCCCGCGAGAAGGCCGCCGAGAAGCGTCCGGACCCGTTGCTGCGCGAGTCGGCCTCGATCCTGGCCGACGCGGTGAACCTGCTGGCCAACGACCGCCCGCTGTCGGCGCAGGTGCTGCCGCAGTCCACCGGTGCCGGCCGCTGGGCTGACTGAGCCGGCAGGACGCGTGTATACCCGAGGGGCCGGCATTGCCGGCCCCTCTTCGTCTGGGGACCTGATCCCGGTAGCGCCGGGCCATGCCCGGCGAGCTGTGTGCATGGCGCGCTTCCGACGGGCATGGCCCGGCGCTACCGGCGCATGAACCGGGAACAACGTGGGCGGTGTTGTCGACCTGCCGCACACGGTGGCGGGACTACCCTTGGCGGTACCGTCCTCGCAGGAGTACCCATGCGGGCCTCCCGTCTTTCCAGCGTTGCCGTGGCGCTGTCCGGCGCCCTGATCCTGTCGGCCTGTGGTGGTCGTGCCGCAGACAGCACGCTGCTGCGCGAATCCTTTGATTCCAGCGATACCTTCTCGCGTACCGTCGATGGTCGCCCGGGGGATGCGTGCGAGGCTGCGCGGCGCACCCTGCTCAGCCAGGGCTATGCCATCGCCCGTTCCGACACGGCGCAGGTGGAAGGCAACAAGAATTTCCAGCCGCGCGAGGACGACCATGAGCAGCTGGTGCTGCGCATTTCCTGCGCACCACGGGGGAACCAGACACTGGTATTCGTCAGTGCCGTGCAGGATCGCTATGCGTTGAAGAAGAGTCCGACTTCGGCCAGCGTCGGTGTTGGCGCGTTGGGTTCGGTGTCGCTGCCGTTCGGCAGCAACGACGACTCGCTGGTGAAGGTGGCCAGCAGCACGGTCACCGATGCCGAGTTCTATCGCCGCTTCTTCCAGCGCCTGCAGCAGTACCTGCCATCGGACACCGGCACGCCTGCGCCTCCCGCGTCTGCAACTCCCGAACCCCCACCGGCCAGCACGGACCAGGGTTGATTGTGCGCGGTAGATGGATGGCCGTGGCCCTGCTGCTGCCTGTGCTGGGCGCGACAGCCACGCCGCTGGACTGTACACAAGGGCTGCTGCAGCGCCTGGGCTGGCACTTCGAAGCACGCGCGATCAGTGCACCGCAGGTGCATGGTGGTCCTGTGTGCACGCGCGCGTCGCTGCCGGAGGCACAGGCGGCGGGCGATCTGCGCGTGCAATGGCCGGTGGACATGCCCGCTGTAGCGCGCAAGGCGTTGCTGCAGCAGGTGCTGGACGATCCAGCTACGGTTTGCGCCTACGCCTTCCAACTGGGCGCCGCCACGCAACGTGCCGCTAGTGCACTGCAGGGCAATCCAGGATTCCGTTTCTCTGGCCTGCAGCTCGGTTGGATCGGCTTCGGTCTGCACGGCGCACAGGTGCAAGGTTGGCAGCGCACGCGAAGCTTCGGTCGTGGTTTCGCGCCCACTGCGGGCAACAGCCAGGCGCTGCAGGCGTTCTACAGCGGCAATGTGCGCGCCGAATGCGGGGTCGGTCGCCAGGTCGCTCAATTGGCCACCCAGCGCGAACTGTATGGCGACACGGCATTCGATGCTGAATTCGCCGCAGACGAACTGTCGATCGGCACCTTCCTCGCATTGCACGAGACCGACAGCATCCTGCTCGGCGCACATGCGGGTGATCTCTTCGCCGATGGCAAGGCGATACGCACATCGGCGATGGGCCAGCAGGCCTTCGTCGGCGTGCCTGGTTTCATCGAACATGTGTACGACAAGGGCACGCTGGACGACCTGAGCAACCAGGCCGAGAACTTCGTGGTGGTGTCGGTGGGCGAGGAGGCCGCGCAGGCCCTGGCTGCGCACGGCGGCCTGGCCTGGTACGACCAGCGCAATGTCGAACTATGGAAACTCGCGCAGGACATCCCGCGTATCGGCCAGCGCTACTTCGAGCGCCTGCTGTTCGAGCGCGATCCGGACCTTCGTGCACGGCTGGAACCGCGCTACCACGCCACGCTGGCACGCATGGACCAGCTGCTGGACGATCCGTTCTACCAGCAGTTCGTGATCTATGTGCACCCACGCGGTATACGTCCCATCGGCTACCACATCGCCCGCCTGCTCGACCGCAACCCGAGAACTCCGTTTTCGATCGACCTGGCAGTGCACAATCTGCATACCACGCTCTACCGGCGTTGGCGCGAGGCGCAGCTGCGTCACTGCGCGGCTACCGGCAGGCCAGGCAGCCTGACCCTAGACCCCAACTGAAGGTGAAACAATGGATATTGCAATGATCGGCCTCGGCCGCATGGGCGCCAACATGGCCCAGCGCCTGCATCGCGGCGGCCACCGCGTGGTCGGCTACGACCCGGGCGAAGGCGCCCGCCAGCGCGCCGCCGAGGCTGGCCTGGAGGTGGTTGATTCGCTGGCCGCCGCGGTTGCCGCGCTGCCGGTGCCACGCGTGGTGTGGCTGATGGTGCCGGCCGGCGAAACCGTCGACCAGACCCTGGGCCAACTGACCCCGCACCTGGCCGAGGGTGACATCGTCATCGACGGCGGCAACTCCAACTACCAGGACTCGATCCGCCGCGCCAAGGCGCTGGCCGAGGATGACCTGGGCTACGTGGACTGCGGCACCAGCGGTGGCGTGTGGGGCTTGCAGGAAGGCTACAGCCTGATGGTCGGTGGCGAAGCGCCGGTGGTGGAGCAGATCACACCGCTGCTGCGCACGCTGGCACCGGCCGAAGATCGCGGCTGGGCACGTGTCGGACCGTCTGGCGCCGGCCACTTCACCAAGATGGTCCACAACGGCATCGAGTACGGAATGATGCAGGCCTATGCCGAAGGCTTCGCGCTGATGGAGCGCAAGCAGGAGATGGAGCTGGACCTGGCGCAGGTGGCCGAGGTGTGGCGCCACGGCAGCGTGGTGCGTTCCTGGCTGCTGGACCTGAGCACCGAAGCGCTCAAGCGCAATCCCTCGCTGGATGGCATCGCGCCATACGTGGAGGATTCCGGCGAAGGCCGCTGGACCGTGGCCGAAGCGATCGCACTTGATGTGCCGGCACCGGTAATCACCCTGTCACTGCTGGAGCGCCTGCGTTCGCGCGAATCCAATTCGTTCACCGATCGCCTGCTGTCGGCGATGCGCAATGAATTCGGCGGCCACGCGATCAAGAAGTCGTAAGCACTGCGGTGGGTTCGGAGCCCTTTCCGTAGGAAAGGGCTCCGAACCCATCAACCCATTACTGTGTCGACCAAGGTCGACACCTACCAGATCCGATCCAGTGCCGACCAACGGTCGGTACCCACCAACAGCAGCAGGTTCCAATAGCCCGCAGGAAACTGTCGAAGGCGGGGTGGCTCAGGTTGCGGGGGCGTGAGCGCCAGGGATGGCGCGACCGAGGCTACATGGACGTACTTGCGCCGTCCCCCGCGGCCTGAGCCACCCCGCCATCTCACGGATAGCTTGCTTTTGACGTTGCCGTTGCCGTTGCCGTTGATTCGGCAGGTGCAGGGCGCAGCCCTGCCGATCATCCCAACTGCATCCGCCGCCCCTCGCGCGCGCTGTCCATGCCAGCCTGCAGCAGCCGCATCAGCTGCAATGCCTGCACCGCGCTGACCGTCGCTTCGCCGTCGCCGTGCATCGCCGCGGCGAACTGTGCATACAGCCGCCGGTAGTCACCCGGGAGGTTGTCGATCGTTGTCCGCTGCACGTTGTCTTCGGCGTCGCAGCGCACCAGCTCGCCATGCCGCGGGTCGATGCCCCAGCCGGGTGCACCGGGTGCAACACCACGGCGCAGTTGCGCTTCCTGCACATCCAGGCCATGTTTGATCCAACTGGCCTTGCTGCCATGCACGCTGAAGTGCGGTGTGGGCGCTGCCACCAGAGAACCGGAATGCACGATCGCGCGATGCCGTGGGTAGTGCAGCACGGCGTGGAAGTAATCGATGCCGCTGCCGCCATCGCGCTGCACGGCCAGGTCCGCGTCGATCGCTTCGGGCCAGCCGAACAGCACCAGCATCTGGTCCAGCAGGTGCGGGCCCAGGTCGTACCACAGGCCACTGCCGGGACCATCCTGTTCGCGCCAGCGGTCGCGTACCTGTGGACGGTAGCGATCGAAGTGCGCATGGCACTCGGCAATGTCGCCCAGCGTCCCGTCCGCAAGCAGCGCCTGCAGCGTGAGGAAGTCGGCATCGAAGCGCCGGTTCTGGAACACGGTGGCGATGCGTCCGGCATCGCGTGCCGCAGCCAATACCGTTTCCGCTTCGGCCACGTCCAGCGCGAACGGCTTGTCGACCAGCACATGCTTGCCCGCAGCCAGTGCCGCGATTGCCAGCGGCGCATGCTGTTCATTCGGCGTGGCGATCACTACGGCATCCACGGCCGGATCGTCGAACACCTCCTGCGGCGTGGCACGCACGTGCACGTCGCTGAACGCGCGCAGCAGCGTGTCGCGTTGCGAACTGACGATGCTGTGCAGTGCCAGGCCCGGTGTGTGCTGGATCAGCGGTGCGTGGAAGACACGGCCGGCGAGGCCGTAGCCGATCAGGGCCAGTTGCAGGTCGGGGCGCATGACAGAGCTTCGGGAGTGGGAAGGGCAGGGTAAACGACGCGGGGTCACGAGCCCAAGCTGAACGGTTGTCGTTGCCGATGCCCCGATTCACGGCGGCATGACCGCAACGCCACGCCTGCTCCACGTCTGCTTGTCCAGACTGGCAGCACATTCCGAAGGAGTACGACACGATGAGCAATACCACCCGCACGCTGATTGCTTCTGCCCTGACGCTGGGCCTGGCGCTGTCCTCCTCGGCCGCGTTCGCCAAGGATCCGGCTGCAAAGAGCCCGCCGACCAGTGCGCATCCGGCGACCCATGCTGATCGCCACGATTCCAACGAGCCGGTGACCGATACCTGGATCACCACCAAGGTGAAGGCCGACCTGCTTGCCAGCAGCAACGTTCCGGGCACCGAAATCAAGGTGGAAACGGTGAACGGCGTGGTCAGCCTGAGCGGTGCCGTGGCCACCCAGGCAGAGAAGGACAAGGCGGTCACCACCGCCAAGGGCATCAAGGGCGTGACCCGCGTTGATGCTGCCGCGTTGAAGGTCAGCGCTGCCGCCAAGCGCTGAGCCCTATCGGGCGCCCCAAGCGGGGCGCCCGCCGCCATGTAGAGCCGAGCCCATGCTCGGCTGCCTTTGGGTTCGAGCCGAGCGTGGGCCCGGCTCTACAGGTGTGATTGCCAACCCGTTCAGCCAACCGGGCCGGAAAGCCCAGTGTTGTGACCGCCTGCGCTATATTGCCGGTTCCGCCGCAGCTGGGCAGGTCCCGGCCGACGCTCCGCGGCCGTGCTGAAGAGGAACTATGGCGCTGGTTTTCAGTGACGACATCTGGGACCGCTGGCGGTTGCCGGCCTTGGCACTGGCGGCTGCCGCGATCATCGCGGTGCCGTGGTTGACCCTGCGCAAACTGCAGCAGGACAACGAGCAGGCGATGGCTTGGGTGAACCATACCCAGGCCGTGAGTGTGGCCCTGCAGCAGCTGCAGGCCGATGTGCGTGACGTCGAGTCGGCGGCGCTGACCCTGTCCAAGGGCGTGGACGCACCGGGCCTGCGCGAGCGTATGGCCAGGGCCAACGACATCCCCGGGCGCCTGGCGGAGCTGGGCCGGATGACCCGCGACAATCCCGACCAGCTGATCCGGATCGGCCGCATCGAATCGATGCTGGAAGGGCGCATGGCACTTGCCCGTGAGCTCGCCAGATCCGAGCCCAACAGCGACCAGCGCGAACTGGTGCAGGATCTCAGCACGCGCTACCCGATTCGTGGACTGGTTGAAGAACTGCAGGACAGCGAGCAGAAACTGCTGACATTGCGTGCCGAGCAGGCCGCGCGCCAGCGCAAGCAGACCGAGCTGGTGTCGTGGAGTTCGCTGGTGGTGCAGCTGGCGCTGCTTGGTCTCGTGCTGTGGCTGCTGCAGCGGCAGATCGGCCGCCGCCTGCATGCCGAACGGCAGTCGCTGCGCTCGGCCGCACGCGCCGCCTCGGTGCTGCAGACCGTTCGTGAACCCATCGTGCTGCTCGACGGCGACCTGCGCGTGCAGCTGCATAACCCGGCCTTCGCCGAGTTGTACGGGCTTCAGGACGAGCGTGCCGATGGCCTGTTGCTGGAAGCCGTCGGTGACGGCGCCTGGAAGGACGCCGTAGTGCGCCAGCGCCTGTCCGACGTGCTGCTGCGCGGTCGCGAACTGTGGGATTTCGAGCACGAACAGCGCACTGCCGATGGCATGGCGCGCTACATGCTGCTGAACGCGCGCCGCATGCCGTTGCCCGATACCGATGACGAAGTGGTGCTGATGACGGTCAGCGATGTCACCATGCAACGTGCAGTCCAGCTGCGCGTTGAAGAGCTCAACCGCCAGCTGGAAGGCAAGGTCGCTCAGGTATCGGAGGTCAATCGTGAGCTGGAGGCCTTCAGCTACTCGGTGTCGCACGACCTGCGTGCACCGTTGCGCCACGTGGCCGGTTTCTCCGACAAGCTGTCGCGCCACCTCGGCGACCAGGCCGATGACAAGAGCCGCCACTACCTGGACGTGATCTCCAGTTCGGCCCGGCGCATGGCGGCATTGATCGACGACCTTCTGGTCTACTCGCGGCTGGGCCGCGCGGCGATGCGCCAGCAGGCGGTGGACATGCAGTCGCTGGTGGCCGATACCCGCGCCATGCTCGATGCCAACCTGCAGGCCGAGGCCGAGAACAGCGGCCATGCGCACCAGGTGGAGTGGAGCATCGCGCCGCTGCCGATCGTGGTGGGCGACGAGAACATGATCCGCCAGGTCTGGCTGAACCTGCTCGGCAATGCAGTGAAGTATTCGGGCAACCGCGAGCCGGCGAAGATCCGCGTGGACTACCAGCCGCAGCCCGATGGCGGTCATCAGTTCACGGTCAGCGACAATGGTGCAGGCTTCGACATGGCGTACGCCGGGAAACTGTTCGGCGTGTTCCAGCGCCTGCACAAGGCCAGCGACTACCCCGGTACCGGTATCGGTCTGGCCAGCGTGCGCCGCGTGCTGACCCGCCATGGCGGCCGTATCTGGGCCGAGGCCGAACCGGACGTCGGCGCCACCTTCCACTTCTACCTGCCTCCCGCGATCGACGCGGACAAACAAGGTCCCTCTGCATGACGACTCTGCGCACCATTCTTCTTGCCGAAGACAGCCCGGCCGATGCCGAGATGGCGATCGATGCCTTGGAAGAGGCGCGTCTGGCCAACCCCATCGTGCACGTCGAGGATGGCGTGGAAGTGATGGACTACCTGCTGCGCCGCGGCGCCTTCGCCAACCGTGAGGAAGGCCTGCCGGCGGTGCTGTTGCTGGATATCAAGATGCCGCGCATGGATGGCCTGGAAGTGCTGCGGCAGATCCGCGAGCACGAAGAGCTCAAGCGCCTGCCGGTGGTGATCCTGTCGTCCTCGCGCGAGGAAAGCGATCTGGCCCGGAGCTGGGACATGGGCGTGAACGCTTACGTGGTCAAGCCGGTGGACGTCGACCAGTTCTTTGGTGCGGTGCAGACCCTGGGCAAGTTCTGGGCGTTGATCAACCAGGCACCGGAACTCGAGTGAGCCCATGCCCCTGACCGGTCCCGCCCTGGGGGCGCTGCGCATCCTGCTGGTGGAGGACTCACCGGAAGATGCCGAGCTGATGTCCGAACAGATGCTCGAGGCGGGCCTGGAGGCCCGCTTCGAGCGTGTCGAGAGCGAGGCCGAGCTGCGCCAGGCGCTGGCCGCGTTCCAGCCGGACATCGTGCTGTCCGACCTGAGCATGCCGGGGTTCTCCGGTGACGATGCGCTGCGCATCGTGCGCGAGACCTCGCCGGAAGTGCCCTTCATCTTCGTCTCCGGCACCATGGGTGAGGAGAACGCGGTGGCGGCGCTGCAGAAGGGTGCCAATGACTACATCATCAAGCACCTGCCGGCGCGCCTGCCCTCGGCGGTGGCGCGTGCGATCCGCGATGCACGCAGTGCGATCGAGCGCGCACGGGTGGAAACCGAGCTGATGCGTGCACAGCGCCTGGAAAGCCTGTCGCTGCTCGCGGCTGGCCTCAGCCACGACCTGCGCAACATCCTGCAGCCGTTGCTGATCATGCCGGACCTGTTGAAGGCGCGTACCGACGATCCGCAGCTGCACCACCTGGCCGATGTCATCGCCGAGTGCGGTCGCCGTGGCCATGAGATGGCCGAATCGATGCTGTCGTTCGTGCGCGGTTCGCGCAAGCCGAGCGAGCGCATCGAGATCGACGGCCTGTTCGATGCGGTGGCTCTGCTGTTGCGCAGCAACGTGCCCGACGCCGTGCGCCTGGAGCTGCAGGTGCAGGACGAAGGCCTGGTGGTCGATGCCAACTACACCGAACTCCAGCAGGTGATGCTGAACCTGGCGCTCAATGCGATCCAGGCGATGCCCAAGGGCGGCCGCCTGAGCCTCACCGCCAGCCATGCAGGCCAACGCGATGGCGTGGACTGGATGCATATCCGCGTGGCCGACGAAGGCATCGGCATGGATGCGGACACGCTGTCGCACCTGTTCAATCCGTTCTTCACCACCAAGGCCGATGGCACCGGGCTGGGGCTGATTTCCTGCAAGCGCATCGTCGAAGGTGCCGGCGGCAGCATTCATGTCAGCAGCCAGCCGGGGCAGGGCACCTGCTTCGAACTGCGCCTGCCGATGCACGAAGCCATCGACGGCGGCGAGCCCATCGAGCAGCTGGTGGCCTTGGGCAGCGGCCAGTCGATCCTGGTGGTCGATGGGGAAGCCACGCGCCTGTCGCTGCTGGGCAATGCGCTGTCCAGCCAGGGTTACCAGCTGCAGCTGGCCTCTGACGGCCCCGCCGCGCTGCGCTGGATGCAGCAGGAGGCGATGCCTGCGCTGGTGATCGCCGATGCAGGCTCCAAGCTGCTGCCGGCCAGCCAGCTGCTGGGCGAGATGGCCACGCTGGGCTATCGCGGCCCGGCACTGGTACTGGAGGACCCTGCAGTGCCCGTCGCGGCCGATGCATTCCCGGATGGCGTGGAGGTGCATGTGCTGCACAAGCCGCTGCAGATGCAGCAGGTGTTCCGCGCGGTCGCCGAAGCGCTGGGGTGATGCCGCTGGGGTTCTGTAGAGCCGAGCCCATGCTCGGCTGCTGTTCGCATTGACCTCGACAGCCGAGCGTGGGCTCGGCTCTACAGGGCGGTTTCCCACGGGAAGCGTGGCAGGGCGTCCACCGCCTGTTCCAGGCGCCGTGACCAGTTCTGGTGGATATCGGCATACAGCGCTGAATCCGCACCCAGCCGCAGTTGCTGGCCGATGCGCAGCTCACCGCCGCGCACCAGCGCCAGGTCGATCGGCAGGCCCACCGACAGGTTGGAACGGATGGTCGAGTCCAACGAGACGATCGCCGTGCGCGCCGCGTCCTCCAGGCGGGTGGCCGGGCTGAGGATGCGGTCGAGGATCGGCTTGCCGTACTTGGACTCACCGATCTGCAGATAGGGCGTCTCCGGCGAAGCAGCGATGGCGTTGCCGAGTGGATAGACCATGTACAGCCCCGGCCGCTCGCCGGCGATCTGGCCACCGAAGATCAGCGTGGCCTGGGTGTTGACCCCGTCATGGCCGTGCTCGCTGTGGCTGCTGTGCACCTGGCTGTCGACCAGCAGCTGGCCGACATACTCGGCAGCCTCGAACAGGTGGGTCATGTCGCGCAGGTTGGGCGTGCGTCTCTCGTCGGCGTCGCGCCCCAGGCGCGACACCAGCAGCTGGGTGGTGGCCAGGTTGCCGGCCGCCATCAGTACGTAGGCTGCCTGGCCGGGGTACTCGAACACGTGCAGCTTGCGGTGCACGCGCACATCGTCCAGCGAGGCATTGGTCCGGGTGTCGGCAGCGAAGACCAGGCCCTCGTCCACCTCGATTCCAACGCAATAGGTCATGTCGGTGCCCTATCATGTGCGTCCCGGATTGTAGGCAGGCCGCCGTGACGACGGCATGTCCACGCCCCCCAAGTGCCGTCACCTGAACCGCATGACCACCGTGCTCCTGAGCCTGGGCAGCAACGTCCAGCCCCGCCGCTACCTCCACGCCGCGGTGACGGCCCTGCGCGAGCGCTTCGGCGCACTGCAGGTGTCGCCCGCCTACCGTACCGCCGCGGTCGGCTTCGACGGCCCGGCCTTCCTCAACAACGCCGTGGCGATCGACACCGACCTGCCGCTGCAGGAACTGGACGACTGGCTGCATGCGCTGGAAGACGCGCACGGCCGCGACCGCAGCGGGCCACGCTTCTCGGACCGGACCCTGGACATCGACGTGGTGTTCTACGGTGACCTGGTGGTGGAAGGCCCCGGCCATCTGCGCATCCCGCGCCCGGAGCTGAAACACGCCTTCGTGCTGAAGCCGCTGGCAGACATCGCGCCGGATTTCATCGACCCGGTCAGTGGGCAGGATCTGGCCACGCTGTGGCGCGCGCACCGGCAGCATGGCGAAGCGTTTGAGATCGTTGATCTGGAATGATCAGGTTGCGTTGGGGTCAGATCCCTTTTCCCGCAGTGAAAAGGGATCTGACCCCGTCGTCCGTCCTGCCCGGTGTCAACTGACCGTGCGCCCACCATCCACGCGCAATGTGTGGCCGGTGACGAAGCCGGCTTCGGCCACCAGCCAGTAAACCGCTTCGGCAATCTCCTCGACTGTACCGATCCGCGCCAGAGGCGTGCGCGCCAGCAGCGCCTCGCGGGCGAAATCGTCCTTGCCCTGTTCCGGCCACAGGATCGCGCCGGGCGCCACCGCATTGACCCGCACCTTCGGCGCCAGCTCCAGCGCCAGCGAACGGGTAGCCATTTCCAGCGCGGCCTTGGCCATGGTGTAGGCGATGTGGTCGCGCATCGGGTCGGTGCCGTGCAGGTCGGTCAGGTTGACGATGCAGCCTTGCTGGCGGCGCAGGTAGGGCGCGGCGGCCTGTGACAGCAGCAATGGCGCGCGCGCATTGACCGCATACAGCTCGTCCATCGCCTCGGCGGTCACCTGGCCGAGCGGGGTGGCATAGAAGTTGGAGGCATTGTTGACCAGCGCGTCCAGGCGGCCGAAGTGGGTGACGGCCTGTTCCACCAGATCGGGCAGGGCGTCGGCGTCACGCAGATCGGCCTGCAGCGCCAGCACGCTGCCCGGGCGCACGTTGTCGAAGTCGAACGCGGCCTGCTGCAGTTCCGCGCTGGAGGTGTTGGCGTGCAGCACCACCGACCAGCCGCAGGCGTGGAACTGGCGGGCGATGGCCGCACCGATCCGGCGCGCGCTGCCGGTGATCAGGACCACGGGGTGGGTATCGCTCATCGAGGGTCCTCCAAGGCTCGGCTATCCTGTGCACCATTGTCACCGCATTCGAAGACGCCATGCAGCCCACCTTCCCCCTGCCCGAAGCCGATGCCCTGGCCCACAGCGACCAGCTGGCTGCCGCCCTGCGCGCCGAAATCCTTGCGCAGGGCGGGGCAATGCCGTTCTCCCGCTTCATGGAGCTGTGCCTGTACACCCCCGGCTGGGGCTATTACAGCGCCGGCGCCAGCAAGTTCGGTGGCAGTGGCGACTTCACCACCGCGCCCGAGCTCGGCAGCCTGTTCGCCGGCAGCGTGGCCAATGCGCTGGCCCCGGTGTTCGCCCAGCTGGGTGCGCAGGCGCGGATGCTGGAGCTGGGCGGCGGCACCGGCGCCTTCGCCGAGGCGGTACTGCTGCGCCTGGCCGAGCTGGACGCGCTGCCGTCGCGCTACGCCATCCTTGAACCCAGCGCCGACCTGCGCGAGCGCCAGCAGCAGCGCCTGCAGCAGAACCTGCCGGCCGAACTGGCCTCGCGTGTGGACTGGGTCGACCGCCCGTTCGAAGAGGACTGGGAAGGCGTGGTGTTCGCCAATGAAGTGATCGACGCACTGCCGACCCCGCGCTTCCTGATCCGGGATGGCGAGGTCTATGAGGAAACCGTTGAACTGGATGGCGACGGCAATTTCATCCGCGGCGCGCAGCCGGCCGACATCCTGCTCAATGGCGCGGTGCGCCACATCGAGCGCTATCTGGAGAAGCCTTTCGCCGAGGGCTACCGTTCCGAAGTACTGCCGCAGCTGCCGTACTGGCTGCAGGCGGTGGCCGGCGGCCTGCAGCGTGGCGCGATGCTGTTCGTCGATTACGGCTACAACCGCGGCGAGTTCTACCAGCACGATCGCGACGACGGCACCGTGCGTGCCTTCTACCGCCACCACGTGCACAACGACGTGCATCGCTGGCCGGGCCTGCAGGACATCACCGCATCGGTGGATTTCACCGCGATGGCCGAGGCGGGCATGCACGGTGGTTTCGAGCTGGCCGGCTACTGCAGCCAGGCCAGTTTCCTGCTCGGCAACGGCCTGGACCAGGTGCTGCTGCTGGCCGAAGAGCGTACGGATGAGGTCGGTCGCATCCAGCTGCGCGACCAGGTGAAGAAGCTGACCCTGCCCACCGAAATGGGCGAGCGCTTCCAGGCGATCGGTCTGCAGCGTGGCGTCGACTTCGAGCCGGCCTTCGAACTGGGTGACCTGAGCTGGCGCTTGTGAGCAGTGCGTTGCCGGTGATCAAGCCGCTGCGGCGGCCGCGGCTGTGGACCGTGTTGTGGGTGCTGGCGGTGTTGCTGGTGGTCGTGGTCTGCCTGATTCCACCACCGCCGATTCCGCTGCCGGAAAACAGCGACAAGGGCGAGCACTTCCTCGCCTACTTCATCCTGGCCGGCAGTGCGGTACAGCTGTTCCGTCGCGGGCGTCCGCTGCTGTGGGTAGGCGTGGGCTTGGTGCTGATGGGGATCGGCATCGAGTTCGCGCAGGGCGCGCTGACCACCAACCGCACCGCCGACCCGATGGATGCGATTGCCAACACTATTGGCGTGCTGGTCGGCATGACCACGGCCCTGACCCCGCTGCGCGACCTGCTGCTGCGCTGGCGCGGGTGAGGTTCCTGTAGAGCCGAGCCCATGCTCGGCTTTCCGGTTGAAATGCAGCCGAGCATGGGCTCGGCTCTACAGTAGATCCACGCCATGCGTGGATCCGGCCGCAAAGCGCCAACCAAGGTTGGCACCTACCTGAGCGTCACCTCATCCAGCACCCACATCGCCGGGCGCGTGTCGCCGGTGAAGTTGATGCACAGGTCACCGGTGCCCTGCGTGCCCTTCGGCAGCGTGGCCTTCAGGGTCACGAAGCCATCGGCATCCGGCTTGGCCGGCAGCGGTACTTCAGCCAGCACCTTGCCGCTGCAGTCGCCGCGACGCACCAGCATTTCGCCATGCGCCCGCTTGGCTTTCTCGAAGCGACGCTTGGGTTCGTCGTGGGCCAGCTGGAAGTAGTACGGAATGCGGCCCGCGCGGACCTCCACGCTGCCGATGCCGTCCAGCTGTGCCTGCGGCCAGCGCCAGCACGGCTGGAAGATGTCGACATTGAACACCGCACGCGTTCCCTCGCGCGGGCCGTCGTCTTCCAGGCGCAGCACCAGGCCCTTCGTGCCCACGCAGCTGAGCAGCTCATCGCTGCGGCGACTGAGCAGCGACTGCGTGGTGAATGCCGCCACCGTCGGCTTCGCCGCCAGCATCCGTCCCTGGTAGAACGCGGCGGCCTGCACGGTGGCGGGCAGCGTCGCGGTCAATGGCTGCTGGTACAGCGGCGACTGCGCGCTCACCGCCTGGCCGTCGGTGCTGTAACGCACCTCATAGCCCAGCGGATTTGCCAGCGACACGGTCACGGTGTTGCCAGCTCGGTTGTCGGTGTAGTCCACACCCACTTCAAACGGCGTCTGCGCGTAGGCCAGGCCCCAGGCGCGGTAGCGCTGCAGCTGGGAGGGCAGGCGTGCGAGGAAATCGCGGAAGTCGCGATGCTCCGGTGTACTCCAGCCGGTCTCGGCCACGGCGGCCAGGCGCGGGAACAGGTTGTGCTGCAGGCGTGCGTAGGTGCGCGTGTGCTCGGTGAACATGTTGGCCTGCAGGCCGAGGATGTGCCCGCGCTTGTCGGCGGCCAGCTCGGCCGGCACCGGTTCGAAGTTGTACAGCTTGCCGAGGTTGACCTGGGTCGGGCGGCCCGGCGGCTCGTTCGGCGAGGCCGTCTGCAGGTAATCCAGATAGAGGTATCCGACCGGCGACATGATCACGTCATGGCCGGCGCTGGCGGCGGCCAGGCCGCCTTCGGTACCCTGCCACGACATCACCGTGGCCTGCGGCGGCAGGCCGCCTTCGAGGATTTCATCCCAGCCGATCAGGCGCCGGTCGTGCTCCTCCAGGAAGGTCTCCAGTCGCTTGATGATGTGGCTCTGCATGGCCATCTCATCCTTGATGCCCAGCGCACGCATGCGCTGCTGCACCTGCCTGGAGGCTTTCCACTGGTCTTTCACTGCCTCGTCGCCACCGACGTGCACGTACTTCGCCGGGAACAGCGCGATTACTTCTTCCAGCACGTTCTCGAGGAAGGTGACGGTGCTGTCTTCGGTGTTGAACAGGTTCGGGAACACGCCCCATTCGCTGATCGGCTTCAGCGGGGTATTGATCGAGCCCAGTTCCGGATACGCGGCGATCGCCGCGGTGGCATGGCCGGGCACATCGATTTCCGGGATCACCTGGATATGCAGCTTGGCCGCATAGGCGATCACCTCGCGGATCTGGTCCTGCGTGTAGAAGCCGCAGTAGGGATGCTCCTGGCCGCTGACCGGATCAATGCCGCCATCACCGGCGGGCAGCCGGCAGCTGCCCACGTCGGTCAGCTTCGGGTAGCGCTTGATCTCCATGCGCCAGCCCTGGTCATCGGTCAGGTGCCAGTGGAAGGTGTTGAGCTTGTGCGCGGCCATCGCGTCGAGCACGCGCTTGATCTCGTCCAGGCTCTGGAAGTGCCGGGCGGAATCGAGCATGAAGCCGCGCCAGCTGAAACGCGGCGCGTCCTGGATCTGCACCGCGGGCAGCACCCCGTTGCTGCCGCCGGTGGCGAGCTGGGCGAGGGTAGTCGCGCCATAGAAAAGACCGGTTTCGTTGCCGGCCTGGATCATCACGCCCTGCGCGGTGCTTTCCAGCGTGTAGCTTTCGCCGCTGTCGCGGAAGGTGGGCACGATCTCGAAGCGGATGCTGCCCGACTTGGCTGCCGCCGTGCCCTTGGCCGGCGCAAGGCGCGGGCCGCCGCTGCGGGCCAGCAGGTCGGCGAACTGGTTGGCGACGCGTTGCGCGGCTTCGCCTTCGGCCTGCAGCACGGTGTCGGCGCGGACGGTGATGCCGTTGCCCTGGCCGCGCTGCACGGTGGCCGGGGCCGGAATCAGCATCAGGCTGCCGGCGCGCAGCTGTGGGCCGGGTGCTTCAGCGGCGGGCGTGGGATCGGCGGCGAGTGCCGGCAACGCCGGCAACAGGGCGAGCAGGCTGCCCAGCAGCACTGCGCTGCGCATCCGGGCGCGGGAAGGCTTGACCATCGGTACGACTCCTTGGAACGGTGCGATGAACGCTATACATGAAAAACGCCGGGCCCGGAATGACCCAGGCCCGGCGTGCGTGCACGACTCGGCGATATTGCCGCCGCTGGATCAGTACTTGAAGCGGAAGTTGAGGTAGTACTGGCGACCGTTGCTGTAGAACGAGGTCGGGATGGCCGCGGTCTGGTAGTACTTGTAGGTCGGGTTGTTGAGGTTGAGCGCATCGAAGCTGATGCTCAGCCAGTCGGTGGCCTTGTAGCTCAGCGACGCCGACAGGGTGCCGAAGTCATCCTGGTAGTACGGGTTGGCACCGGACAGGCCGATCAGGAACGACGAACGGCGGGTGTAGCTGACGCGTGCACCGAAGGTATCGTTCTCGAAGTAGGCACCGATGTTGTAGGTGTTCTTCGAAGTACCCAGCAGGTTGTCGCTGCCGTCGGCCCAGGTGTGGTCGGTGCTGCCATCGGCGTAGGTGTAGTTGGCATTGACACCGAAGTACTCGCCGATCGGCTGCTCATAGGCCACTTCGATACCGCGGACCTTGCCGTCGGCATTGCGCGGGCGGGAGATGTTGTATTCCTCGAGACGGTTGGTCAGCTCGCTGAACAGCATCTCCTTTTCGGTGCTGAAGGCCACGTAGTCCTTCAGGCGCATCGAGTAGGCACCGATCGACAACATGCCGCGCGGCATGAAGTACCACTCCAGGTTGGCATCGAAGTTGGTCGACACCACCGGCTTCAGCTTCGGATTGCCGCCGCCGCCTGTCCGGTTCAGGTCCGAACCGTAGGACGAGGCACCCAGTGCCGAGAAGTCCGGTAGGGTCTGGGTCTGCGAGGCGGCCACGCGCAGCACCAGGTCGTCGCGCAGGTCGTACTTGAAGTTGGCGCTCGGCAGCACGCGGTTGTGCTTGTTCTCGAAAGCTTCGCGGGTCCACGCGCCGAACAGGCTGCTCACGTCCGGCACGGTCGAGCCGGTGGCGGCGGCGTAGGTATCGATATCCTGCTTGATGCTGACGTAGCGCAGGCCGACGTTGCCGCTCCAGCGGTCGCCGCTGAAGTTACCCTGTACGTATGCGGCAAAGTTCTTCTCGGACACCTTCCACTCGGCGCCGTAGTTGTGGCGGCCGGTCGGGCCGTCATTGCCGGACAGCCAGGTGGAGTTGTTGGTCACCGCTTCCTTCAGTGCACCCGGGGTGAAGTACCACAGGTCACGCGGGAAGCTGCCACCGATGCCGTTGGCAAAGCCGCCGGGGAAGTTGGCCGTAGCGCCGTTCTTCAGCGCATTCCAGATCGCGCCCGGGGTTGCGCCTTCCGGCGACTTGGCCTCGCGCTTGTGGTCGCCGAAGCGGGCGCCGAAATCGATCGAGTTCAGTACGCCAGCGTCGGCGAAGTACTGGTTGAAATCGAGCGTAGCCCACTTTTCCTTGTCGATCGCGGTGACCTGCTGGTTGCCCCAGGTGCCGAAGTCGGTCACGCCGCTCGGGCCGATGTTGCCACCGACGTTCCAGTCGATCGGCGAGCCGTTGCCATGGGTTGCCCAGGTGGCGCCGCCACCACGGGCCAGGTTGACTTCGGCGATGTACTGGCGCGGCGTTTCGCCGGTGCCCTTGGTGCTGCCGGCCTGGAACTTCATGCCCAGGTTGTCGCTGATCTGCCAGTCGGCATCGAAGGTGATGTAGTTGGTCTTGGCCTTCGACTCGCGGTAGATCATGTCGTACACCGCGTAGTCGCGGTCGGCCTGGCCGGCGAAGGTGGCGTTGGACAGTACGCCATCCTTGACGACGTAACCCGGATTCGGGGCCTGGCCCGGAATCAGGATCTTGTTGCCATTGGCATCTTCAACGGTGCGGTCGTTGAGGATGCGGCCGCCCCACAGCATGAAGTTGCGGTTGTAGTTGTTCGCCTTCAGTTCCGAGCTGAAGCCTTCCAGGCCCAGGGTCAGGTTGTCCATCGGCTTGAACTGCAGCGAGATCAGGCCGCCCTTGCGCTCGCGGGTCTGTTCGAACAGGGTCGAGCCGAGCAGGCCCGGCGCGTACACGCCGGCCAGGTCCGGGTTGGACTTGGCCACGGTGCCATTCGGATCGATCTGGAAGAAGCCGCCCGGGATTTCCTGCGCTTCGCGGCGCAGTTCGCGCTTCTGGCTGAAGGCCTGCACCATCACACCGAAGTTGCCTTCGTCGTTCTTGTAGTTGAACAGTGCCGACAGCTGCGGGTCGTTGGACTTGGCCTGGTCCGAACGCACCATGCCGATGGAGCCTTCCGCCGTGAGCTGCTTGGAGAATTCCAGCGGCTTGCGGGTGAGGATGTTGACGGTACCGGTGGTGCCACCGTCCTGCAGCTTGGCCTGCGAGGACTTGTTCACCTCCACCGAGCGCACCAGTTCCGACGGCAGCAACGAGTAGCTGACGCTGCGGCCGACGTTGTTGCCCTGGCTGAGCACGAACCAGTCGGCGGTGCCGACGGTGTGGCCGTTGATCAGGGTCTGGGTCAGGCTCGGGCTGGTGCCGCGCAGGCTGACACGGTCGGCTTCGTCGAAGCCGCCTTCGTCGGCGCTGGACGAGCTGATGTTCACGCCCGGCAGGCGCTGCAGGGTGTCGGCCACGTTGTGCGCGGGCAGCTTGCCCACGTCTTCGGCGGTGACCACCTCCACGCGCGCATTGGCTTCGCGCTTGGTGTCCAGCGATTTTTCCATGGATCCACGGATGCCGGTGACCTGCACGGTATCCAGGTCGGTGGCGGTCTGGGCGGCCTGCTGCGCATGCGCACTGAAGGCGATGCAGCTGACGATGGCGGCCGAAAGCAGGGTCTTGCGGGTGTTCATGATGTCTCTCCTCATCACTCGATTGGATGCCGGCGGCGGTGTTCGGTTACGGTTGCGAAGACATGCGCGGGGCGGCGGCGAAGTCCCGTGCGTTGGCGTGCCACGTACTGCGTGCTGCGATTGCGTTGAAGCCTGTTGCGGTGTCAGGCGGCCGACTGCTGCAGGTACCAGCTGGCAGCGCCGACCACGCCCAGCTGGCCGTGCTCGACGACCTTCACCGGGATGCGTGCCAGTGCTTCGCCCATCGGCCCCTTCTGCAGGTAGCGTTCGACGAAGGTGCTGGCGTGCAGGTATTCGCGGATCTGCGGCAGGATGCCGCCGGCCAGGTAGACGCCACCATGGGCGCCATAGAACAGGGCCATGTCGCCGATGGTGCTGCCGAGCAGGCCGCAGAACACATCCAGCGCCTGGCGCGCATGCGCATCGGTATCGGCCATGGCGGCGGCGGTCACCGCATCAGGGCTGGCCAGCGTCGGCACCTGTCCCTGCAGCGCGCACACCGCGCGGTACAGGTTCATCAGGCCGGGGCCGGAGATCGCATGCTCGATCGACACATGGGCGCGGTCGCGCTGCATGTGGCGGACGATGGCCATTTCCAGTCCGGTGCTCGCTGCCAGGGTCGGCTGGCCGGCTTCCGTGGGCAGTACCACCGGGCCGTGCGCGGTGGGGATCCACAGCGCGGCACCAAGGCCGGTGCCGGGGCCGACCACCAGCGTCGGGCCGCGCGCAGCGGTCTCCGGCCCGCACAGGTGCAGCACGCCACTGGCGTCCACCTGCGCGGCGGCGTAGGCCACGGCTTCGAAGTCGTTGACGATGTAGACCCGCTGCAGGCCGACATCGGCCTCCACCTGGCGGGCCGACAGCGGCCACGGCAGGTTGGCGGTGATCACCGTGCCGTCCTCACGGGCATAGCCGGCGCTGGCGACCACGCAGTGCGTGGGCCGTGGGCCTTCACCCAGGAAATCGGACAGGATCGCGCTGAGGCCGCCATGGTCGGCGTTGCGGTACTTCCGGTACTCCAGCACCTGCACCGGATGGGAGGCGTCGCCACTGGCCTGGACCAGGGCCACGCGCACATGGGTGCCACCAACGTCGGCAGCCAGGAACGAGGGCGCGACTCGGGACAGGACATGGGCCGGGGCGGGGTGGCTGGCGGTCACGCGGGCTCCTGCTGCAGGTGGGGCCGGCCCCGGGTTCGGGGGCAGCGATTGGGGCGGAGTCTGTAACCCCGCTGACAACGATGTCAACGAGTTCGTGACACTTTCGTTGCTGCGTCGCAACGAATGTGGTGTGCAGTAAACGTTTACATGGCGTGAGCATGGGTTTCACGCTGGAACCGTTGCTGCACGGGGCTCAAGGGCTGTGGCGCATTCAGCACGATCCGTTGCGATCGGGTTGCGCAGTGCAGCACGAGGTTCACGCGGCCACGCAGGGAAGTTGACAAACCGCGGTTGTCCATCGAAAGAATGTGACAACGTTGTTCCCAGCCACTCTCCGACGCCGCGTTCTGCGGCCGTCGCCGCAGGAGCCCTTCCCGATGTCCGCCGTCTCCGCTGCAAGCGTGCGCCCCAATGTGGCCACCTCCATCGCCATCGTCGGCGTGCTGTTCTTCCTGATCGGCTTCTTCACCTGGCTCAATGGCCCGCTGATCACCTTCGTCAAGCTCGCTTTCGAACTCAGCGAGGTCGGCGCCTTCCTGGTGCTGATGGTGTTCTACCTGTCCTACTTCTTCCTGGCGCTGCCGTCGTCATGGATCCTGCGCCGCACCGGCATGAAGAAGGGCCTGAGCCTGAGCCTGCTGGTGATGGCCGGTGGTGCCGCGTTGTTCGGCGAGTTCGCCACCCAGCGCTGGTACCCCGGCGCGCTCGGCGGCCTGTTCGTGATCGGCAGCGGCCTGGCCTTGCTGCAGACGGCCATCAACCCTTACATCTCCATCCTGGGGCCGATTGAAACGGCGGCGCGGCGCATCGCGCTGATGGGCATCTGCAACAAGATCGCCGGCATCCTGGCGCCGATCGTGATCGGTACCGTGGTGCTGCATGGCATCGGCGATCTCTCGGCAACGGTCGCCGCCGCCGATGAGGCGACCAAGGCACAGCTGCTCAACGAGTTCGCCGCCAAGATCCACGCGCCGTACCTGGCCATGGCCGGCCTGCTGGTGCTGCTGGCGGTGGGCGTGCTGTTCTCGCCGCTGCCGGAAATCAAGTCGTCCGAAGCCAATGCCACGCCGGTCGCGGCCGGTGCCGCCGAACGTCGCAGCATCTTCCAGTTCCCGCACCTGTGGCTTGGCGTGCTGTGCCTGTTCGTCTACGTGGGCGTGGAGGTGATGGCCGGCGATGCGATCGGTACCTACGGCCACGGCTTCGACCTGCCGCTGGACCAGACCAAGATGTTCACGGCGTTCACGTTGTTCGCCATGCTCATCGGCTACGTGGTCGGCCTGCTGGTGATTCCCAACGTGGTGTCGCAGTCGCGCTACCTGACCTTCTCTGCCGTGCTGGGCGTTGTGTTCTGCCTGGGCGCCTGGGCCACCCACGGCTACGTGTCGGTGGCCTTCGTGGCCCTGCTGGGCTTTGCCAACGCGATGATGTGGCCGGCGATCTTCCCGCTGGCCATCCGCGGCCTGGGCCGCTTCACCGAGACCGGCTCGGCCCTGCTGGTGATGGGCATCGCCGGTGGCGCGATCATTCCGCAGCTGTTCGCCGTGCTCAAGCAGCACATCGACTTCCAGCTGGTGTTCGTGCTGCTGATGGTGCCGTGCTACCTGTACATCCTGTTCTACTCGGTGATCGGCCATCGCGCTGGCCTGCCGCAGGACAAGGCCTGATCGGCGATGATGGACGGCAGCCAACCCCAGGGAAAACCCATGCGCAGAGCGACCATCAAGGACGTTGCGGAGAAGGCCAAGGTCTCGCTGAAGACAGTCTCGCGGGTGATCAACAACGAGCCTTCGGTGATGCAGGCCACCCGTGCGCGGGTGCTGCGTGCCATTGCCGAGCTCGACTACGAACCCGATCCGTCCGCGCGCAACCTGCGCAGCGGCACAACCTTCGTGATCGGGCTGGTCTACGACAACCCGAACCCGTACCACATCATCGGCGTGCAGAACGGCGTGCTCGCCGCCTGCCGCGAGACCGGGTTCGGGCTGCAGATCCATCCCTGCGATTCCAGCTCGCCGCTGCTGGCCGATGAACTGGCCGACTGGGTGCAGCGTTCGCGCCTGGCCGGGCTGGTGCTGACCGCGCCGATGTCCGAGCGCCGCGACCTGATCCAGGCGCTGACCGCGCGCGGCATCAAGCTGGTGCGCATCATCGCCGCCACCGAAGACCCGGCCGACGGCGCCTGCGTGTTCGTGGATGACCGCGAGGCTGCATATGAGATCACCGAGCATCTGATCCAGCTCGGCCACCAGCGCATCGGCTTCCTCTGGGGCGGCAGCTCGCACCGCTCGTCGGGCGAACGCTACGCCGGTTACGAAGCCGCGCTGAAGGACTACGGCATGACCGTGGACAAGCACCTGGTGGTGCAGGGCGATTACACCTTCGACGACGGTTTCCGCGGTGCGCGCCGCCTGCTGGCGCTGCGCGAGCCGCCCACCGCCATCTTCGGTTCCAACGACGAAATCGCCGCTGGCGTGCTGGCCGCCGCCAAGTCGGCCGGCATGAACGTGCCCTACGATCTGTCCATCGCCGGCTTCGAGGACAGCCCGTTCTCGCGCCAGTCGTGGCCGCCGCTGACCACCGCCAAACAGGCCACCGAAGACATTGCCCGCCATGCCGCGCGCCTGCTGATCGCACAGCTGCGCAGCGACGCCTACGACGACGCGCCGGCACCACTGCACAACCAGGGCTTCGTGCCGCAGCTGGTGGTGCGCGGTTCGACCGCGCCCATGCGCCCGGCCGGCGCACGCCCCCTTCCTCCCGATCCTGCCTGAGCCTGCCATGTCGCTGTCAGACCCCACCGCCACCCTGATGTTCGCCGAGGCCGCTGAAGCGGCCGACGTGGTTGCCCGCCAGTTCTCGCGCAACCACGCCACCATGGAAACCCTGGCCGCCAGCCTGCGCGCAGCACCGCCGCCGTTCGTTGTCACCTGCGCACGCGGCAGTTCCGACCACGCCGCCACCTACGGCAAGTACCTGCTGGAAACCCAGCTGGGCCTGGTGGTCGCCTCCGCGTCGCCGTCGGTGGGCTCGGTCTATGCCGCACCGCTGCAGCTGCGCGGTGCACTGTTCATCGTCATTTCGCAGTCGGGCAAGAGCCCGGACCTGCTGCGCAACGCCGAAGCCGCCAAGGCGGCCGGCGCACGCGTGGTCGCGCTGGTCAACGTCGAAGATTCGCCGCTGGCGCAGCTGGCCGACACGGTCATCCCGCTGCATGCCGGTGCCGAGAAGAGCGTGGCCGCGACCAAGAGCTACCTGGCCTCGCTGGCCGCATTGCTGCAGCTGGCCGCGTACTGGAAGCAGGACAGCAGCCTGCGCAACGCACTGGACCTGCTGCCGGACGCGATGCGCGAGGCCTGGCAGTGTGACTGGAGTGCGGTGACCGAAGGCCTGGTCGAGGCGACCAACCTGTTCGTGCTCGGCCGCGGCCTGGGCTTGGGCGCGGCGCAGGAAGCTGCGCTGAAGTTCAAGGAAACCTGCAGTCTGCATGCAGAGGCCTACAGTTCGGCCGAAGTGAAGCACGGCCCGATGGCGCTGGTTGACCGTGGGTTCCCGGTGCTGGCCTTTGCCCAGCCCGATGAGACCGGCGCCGGTACCCGTGCCGTGGTCGATGAGTTCACCTCGCGTGGCGCGCAGGTCTGGCTGGCCGGTGCCGGTGGCAACCTGCCGGTGGCTGCCGCGCCGCACCCGCTTTGCGCACCGCTGCTCACCGTGCAGAGTTTCTACCGCGCGATCAACGCGCTGGCGCTGCGTCGTGGTTTCAACCCGGATCTGCCGCCGCACCTGAACAAGGTGACGGAGACCGTGTAATGGTGACCGTGCTGCGCAATGCCCGCATCCTGGCGGGCGACGACTTCCGCGATGATCTGGCGCTGGTGATCGAGAACGGGCAGATCAGCGCCCTGTTGCCCGACGCCGCACCGCAGCTGGGCCAGGCCGATGAGCAGGTGGATCTGGGCGGCGGCTGGCTGCTGCCGGGCTTCATCGACGTGCAGGTCAATGGTGGCGGCGGCGCGCTGTTCAACAACACGCCCGATGTCGCCTCGCTGCGCACCATCGCGCAGGCGCACCGTCGCTTCGGCACTACCGCGATGCTGCCCACGCTGATCAGCGACGATGTGGGCGTGATGCGCGAAGCGATCGCCGCGATGCGCGAGGCGATCGCGCAGGGCGTGCCCGGCGTGATCGGCATCCACCTGGAAGGCCCGTACATCGCGCCGGCGCGCAAGGGCACCCACGATGCCAGCAAGTTCCGCGTGCCTGACGAAGAAGAGATCGCACTGGCCGCCTCGCTGGACAACGGCGTGACGCTGCTGACACTGGCACCGGAACGCGTGCCGCTGGAGACCATCCGTGCGCTGGTCGAACGTGGTGTGATCGTTGCTGCTGGCCACACTGCTGGCACGTACGAAGAGATTCGTGCGGGACTGGATGCTGGCGTGCGTGGCTTCACCCATCTGTACAACGCGATGTCGCCGCTGCAGGGCCGTGAGCCCGGTGCGGTGGGCGCTGCGCTGGAAGACCGCGACAGCTGGATCGGCATCATTGTCGATGGCGTGCATGTGCATCCGGCCAGCCTGCGCGTGGCGCTGGCAGCCAAGACGCGCGGCCGTCTGCTGCTGGTGACCGATGCGATGCCGCCGGTCGGCGCCGACGATCCCAGCTACGTGCTGTATGGCGAAACCATTACCGCCATCGACGGCGTGGTGCGCAATGCTGCCGGTTCGCTGGCCGGCTCGGCGCTGGACATGGCCACCGCCGTGCGCAACACCGTGCAGCTGCTCGGCCAGCCGTTGGCGGAAGCCGCGCGCATGGCCTCGACCTATCCGGCACAGTTCCTCAACGTCGATGATCGCCTGGGCCACATCGCCGAGGGCTACCAGGCCGACCTGGTGCTGCTGGATGATGCCCTGCAGGTGCGTGGTACCTGGATTGCCGGACAGTACGAGGCCGCCTGATGAACAGTGCGCCGCCACGCCGGCTGGGCTCGATCGATGCCCTGCGCGGCATCACCGTGGCGGCGATGCTGCTGGTCAACAATCCGGGCGACTGGAGTGCGGTGTTCGCACCACTGCGCCATTCGGAATGGCATGGCTGCACGCCCACCGATCTGGTGTTCCCGTTCTTCCTGTTCCTGGTGGGCGTGTCGATGGCCTTCAGCGTGGCACCGCGCGCGCTGGATGCCGCTGCACGGCCGGCGCTGGCGCGCGGCGTGCTGGAGCGCGCGCTGCGCATCCTGCTGGCCGGTGCGCTGCTGCACCTGCTGATCTGGTGGGCGTTGGATACCCATCACTTCCGCATATGGGGCGTGCTGCAACGGATCGCGGTGTGTGCGGCGTTGGTGGGCGTGCTGGCGGTCTATGCGCGGCCACGCGTGCAGGTGAGCGCTCTGATCGCGCTGCTGGTGGGGTACACCGTGCTGCTGCTGGGCATCGGTGATCTGGCGCCATGGACCAACCCCGCCAGCCGCCTGGATACCACGCTGTTCGCCCCGTGGATCTACCAATGGCACGCCGATACCGGGCTGGGCCATGACCCGGAAGGGTTGCTGAGCACGCTGGGCGCGCTGGCCAGCACCGTGCTCGGTCTGTTGGCCGGAGGCCTGCTGCGCAGCGGACGTGCCGTGGCGCTGGCCGGGCTGGGTGTGGCGACTGCGGTGTTGGGCCTGCTGTTGGCGATGGTGCTGCCGTTGAACAAGCAGTTGTGGACGCCCAGTTACGTGCTGTGGACGGGCGGCCTGGCGGCGCTGGCGCTATGGCTGGGGCACTGGCTGATCGATCAGAAGGGCTGGCCGGCGCTGGGCCGGCGCTTCGGCGTCAATGCGATCACGGCGTATCTGGGCGCATCGGTGATGTCGGTGGTGCTGATGGCCAGCGGTGCCTGGAGCTGGATCTGGCAACAGCTGGCCACCGCAATGCCGCAGTCGCTCGAGCTGGCATCGATGCTGCAGGCGCTGGTGTTTGTCGCGCTGTGGTGGGGCGTGGCCTGGTGGCTGGACCGGCGGAAAATCTATCTGAAGATCTGATGGCACCTCATCCACGCCATGCGTGGATACTCTCCGCGTGGCGCGCGATCACCCACATGATGAACGGTTTCAGCCGCGTAAAGGCGAGGTGATGCCCCATCAAGTTCGCATCTGAACTGTGATGATCGGCACGCAAATTCACCTGTCGAAACCGTTCACCATGGCGCAGACTTCGCTCGCAGTACCGCATATCCGCAGTTCCTGATCCCCTGTCCAGGAGTGCTGTATGTCCCGTGCCGTCCCGCGCGCTTTCCGTCCGCGCCGCCTCACTGTTTCCGTGGTTCAGGCCCTGGCTGTCCCGTCCGTCATGCTGTTGACCGCCAGTGTCGCTTGGGCCGGCTGTGACAATGCCACCCCGACTGCCAGCCAGACGGTCACCTGCGATGCCAGCGCGCCGAATCCGCAGACCGTTCCCGTCGCTGCCACTGGCGCGGCCGGTATCACCGTCAATGTCGCCAGCACGGCACAACTGCAACAGAGCGGTGGTGGCAGTGCGATTTCGCTGGTCGGGGCCGGCGGGCACCTGCTGTCCAACCTCGGCACGATCAGTTCGGTGGGTGGCGTGGCGGTCCAGCTTGGTGGTGGCAGCCGCGTCGAAAACGCCGGCAGCATCAGCACCGGCAACAACACCGCCCTGCAGTTCGTCGGCGCGGGCGACAGCGTGCTGGTCAACCGCGGAACGATCAGCGGGCGCACCGGCGTGCAGTTCGGTGCCGGCAACGACCGCCTGGACATGCAGGCCGGCAGCATCAGCGGCGGTGTCCTGCAGGGCGATGGCAACGACGTGCTGCTGCTGGGCAATGGCACCATCGACAGCGTCGACCAGGGCAGCGGCGATGACCAGATGACCGTCACCGGCGGCACCGTTACCGGCCTGGTGGCACAGGGCAGTGGTCGCGATGATTTCATCATGAGCGGCGGCACGATCGGCGCGCTGCAGCAGGGCGACAACATCGATACCTTCCGCATGAGCGGTGGCCGCATCATCGGCGCGTTCGAGGATGGCGACCAGGCGTGGATGACCGGCGGCCGCATCGGCCGCGTCAACATGAAGCTGGACAAGAACCTGTGGGACCAGTCCGGCGGCACCGTGGACGGCAACGTGGTAACCGGCTTCGACACCGACACCATCATCATCTCGGGCACGGCCTATATCGGCGGCAACATCAGCGTCAGCGGCGGCAACGACAGTGTGACCATCACCGACGGCACCGTGCGCGGGCAGGTGCTGCTCAGTACCGGCAATGACACCTTCAACTGGAATGGCGGTGGCATCGTCTATGGCGCGATCGACATGGGGCCGGACGACGACGTGGCCAATCTCAGCAACCTCAACCAGGGCAACCTGGGGGCGGTGCCGCTGTTCGACGGCGGCAGTGGCATCGACCAGCTCAACCTGAGCAACGTCAAGACCGCAGGCGTGGGCCGTTTCCAGAACTGGGAGTCGATCCGCCTGGCCAACAGCACCGAGCTGACCCTCGATGGCGACCTGGTGCTGGGCGACAGCGTTACCGGCACCGGCACGCTGACGGTGGATGACACCAGTACCGTGTACGCGGGCAGTGGGGGACATGCCATCCGCCCGTTCAACAGCGCTGCACTGGTGGAGATGGTCAATGCCGGGCGCATCGACCTGACCGGTACCGGCGCGGGCGACGTGTTCACCGTGCGTGGCAACTATCGTGGTGACGGCGGTGGCCTGTACCTGCGCACCGTGCTGGGCGCGGACAATTCCAGCAGCGACCGCCTGGTGATCGATGGCGGTACCGCCACCGGGACCACCGGCATCGGCGTGCTAAACGCCGGCGGCAGCGGCGCGGCCACGCTGGCCGATGGCATCCTGGTGGTGCAGGCCTTGAATGGTGGCCGCACCGAGCCGGGCGCGTTCTCGCTGTTCGCACCGGTTGCGGCAGGTGCCTACGAGTACTTCCTGTTCAAGGGCGGTGTCAGTGCCGGCACCAGCGAGAACTGGTACCTGCGCTCGACCCTGGTGACCGGGCCGACGCCGGCACCCAACGGTGGTGGCAGTGCCACCCCGCCGCCGCTGACGCCGCCGGTGGCACCACCGCCCCCCATTATCCCGGCGCCGCCACCGCCGCCGGAAGATCCGGTTGATCCCGACCTGACCGCCGGTGAGGCTGCACCACCTCCACCACCGCCGGAACCCGCACCGGTGGCACCGCCCAGTGACCCGGCGGTGCCGGATGTACCGGTGGCCGGTGGTTTACTGCCCGGCACCGGCGCACCGCCAACCTCTGATGCACGTCCGGCTGAAGGCGTGGTGGTGCCGCTGTACCGCGTGGAAACCGCTACCTATGCCGTGGTGCCTCCGTTGCTGCGCGAGACCTCGCTGGCCAGCCTCGGCACGTTCCACGAACGCCAGGGTGAGCAGCGCCTGCTGTACAACCAGGGCGCATTCCGTACCGCCTGGGGGCGCTTGGTGGGGCAGAGCAGCGAGATCTACTGGAAGGGCGATGCACAGCCCGGCTTCGATGGCGATGTGATGGGGCTGCAGGCTGGCCTCGATGTGTGGGCGGCAGCGTCCGACAACCATCGCAACCAGATCGGCGTGTTCGTCGGCCGCACCCGCGCGCAGGGCAGGACCACCGGCCTGGCGTTGGGCTGGGAGAACGTGCAGGTGGGCCAGAACCGCCTGGACGACAAGCACGTGGGCTTGTACTGGACCTTCACCGACAGCAGTGGCGGCTACATCGATGCTGTGGCGATGCAGAGCCGCTACGACGGCCGCGTGCGCTCCTCGCGCGGGCTCGGCTTCGGCCTGAGCGGCGACGGCACCAGCGTGTCGGTGGAAGCCGGCAAGTCGCTGCTGCGCTTCGGTCAGTCCGCATGGTGGCTGGAACCGCAGGTGCAGGTGATCTTGCAACGCACCTCGCTGGACGACCGCCGCGATGAAGTGTCGAGCGTGCGCTTCGACAACGACAACGCCTGGACCGGCCGCATCGGCCTGCGCCTGGCCGGCGATTACCAGCTGGCCGACAACGGTTGGCAACCGTATTTCAAGCTCAATTACTGGCATGGCCGCTCCGGCGAAGACCGCATCCGCTTCGACGACGACGTGATCGTCAATTCGCAGCGCTCGCGCGCGCTGGAAGCCGGTGTGGGCGTGGTCGGGCGTTTCAACCGCACGATAAGCGCCTATGCGGTGGCCGACTACACTCGCGAACTGGGCGGCGACCGCAACGAGAAGCGCCGCATCATCGAAGGCAACATCGGCCTGCGCGCGGACTGGTGACGGCTGCGGGCTCCAGTGGGTGTCGACCTTGGTCGACACGGATCCCACCGGAGGAGGGCGACTGTAGAGCCGAGCCCATGCTCGGCTTTCCCTCCGGCCGAGAAGCAGCCGAGCATCGGCTCGGCTCTACAGCAGACCTGCATCCGATCGAGTACTTCGTCCACGCGATGGCGAAGCCGATCGGCGCCCGGTTATGCTGCAGCCCTGATCAAACGACAAGGACATGTCGCATGCAGTTTCGCAGGGGCGCGCGCCGGATTGGCGCGCTGATGATGACCATGCTGGCTGCCGATGCAATGGCGGCATCCACGCCGGCCGCCGAGGTGCCATCGCCGGAAGCACAGGCGCAGATTCTCGACATGCTCGAGCATGAGGCGCTGTATCAGGACAAGGTGGACTGGCCTGCCGCCCGTAAACGACTGGCCTCGTTGCAGTCATACCCCGGTGCGCTGCAGACCGCCCTGCGTGAGATCATCGTGGAGAGCACCGGAGGGCATGGCGTCTGGATGACGGTTGCACGCATGCGCGAGGCTGCAGAGCGCGCGCAGCAGGCCGGCGCTGCCGCCGTGGACCGGGCCAAAGCCGCCGATGCGGTGGATGCGCGCATCGGCTGGGTGGTCATCGAGGGCTATGCCCCTACGCCCGGCGCGACCCCGCAGGAAGCATTCCGCCAGAACATCCAGCGCGCCGCGCGGTGGCAGCAGATCATCCGCAGCAAGGACGACGGCATGCGCTGTGGCTGGATCGTCGACCTGCGGGACAACAGCGGTGGCAACATGTGGCCGATGCTGCTGGGCATGGCGCCGTTGCTGCGCACCTCGGTGGTGAATAACGAAGATGTGGGGTCTTTCGAAACCGCACAGGGGCCGGAGCGCTGGACGTTGACCGCGACCGCCGTGCAGCATGCAGGCAAGCCGGTGCTGGACTTTGGCCAGTCCGGCCATGTGCTGCGGCAGCCTGGCGCGCCGGTGGCGGTGCTGTTCGGGCCGCGCACCGGCAGTTCGGGCGAGGCCTCGGTGCTGGCGTTCCGTGGTCGCGCGCAGACGCGCAGCTTCGGCCAGCCGACCGCGGGTGTCTCCACCGGCAATGTCGTCCACACCCTTGCCGATGGCAGTCGCCTGTTGTTGACCATGACCGTAATGCACGACCGCAACGGCCGCGGCGACGGGCTCAAGATAGAGCCCGACCAGCGCACGGACGGCGATGCGGCCACCCTTGCCGCCGCCCAGCAATGGCTGCTGGCCCAGCCCGCCTGCCAGGGTCGCTGATCCATGATCCTGATCGGCCAACAGGAACAGGTGCTGATCGTCGGCCCCACCGAAGCCCACCACTGCCTGCGCTGCGGGACGGAAACCGAGTTTGCCCCCCAGCTGCGCTACAGGATGGCGCGCATCGACCTGCTGTTCGGCTTCACCTACCAGCGCCGCTACGAGCTGGCCTGCACCCGCTGCGAACACGGCTGGGTGCTGGATACCGACACCATGGACCAGCAGCTGGGCGGGGTGCCGATCCCGTGGCGGCACCGCTTCGGCCTGCCATTGATGCTGGTGGGGGTGGCCGCGCTGGCGTGCGCCGGGTGGATGTGGCGGCACGGATACATCGGTTGAGAACCTGGCCTGTTAAAGTCTGCCCTGCAATCACGTACTGGAACCGACCATGGACCACGACACCCCGTTCGACCCCCTCAACGACCTCGAGGTGCGCCTGCTGCAGGCCCAGGACGGCACGCTGACCGCGTCGCAGTTCCTCGACGGCCTGCTGACCTCGACGGCGTTCGTGTTGCTGGACAAGGCCATCGGCGAAGACGGTGCCTGGGACGAGAGCATCTCGCCGCTGGTGCTGACCAGCGAAAGCGGCGAGCCCATGTTCGCGGTGTTCACCGCGCCCGAGCGCGCCGGCCTGTGGCATGAGCAGCTGCCGCAGTTCGCCCACGCCATGCCGATCGCGGTGCACGCGCTGCTGGCCGGGATCGGCGACGGCGTCGGCCTGGTGCTGAACCCGGGCCTGGACGTGGGCATGGAAATGATTCCCGATGCCGTGGCGCAGCTGAAGCAGCGTGCTGCGGCGATTACCCGCGGCATGGCGCACTGATCCAGCGATTGTCTGGTTGCCGGCCAGCGGCCGGCACTACCAGGTCTTCAGCGGGCAGCGGCAATCGCCTTCACCCGTGCCTTGGCCAGGGCTTCGCCGATGGCCGGGCCCTTCAGATGGGTGGTATCCAGATCCCGCGCCTGCACTGACAGTGCCGCCTGGTGCAGGCGCTTGAGCGTCTCGCCCTGCGGGTAGTCGGCGTCCTCGAAACCGAGGCGGCCACGCTTGTCAGCCTCGCAGCAGAGCGCGATACGCGCCACGCGTTCGGGGCGGCGCAACGCATCGCAGCGGCCAAGCAGTTCCAGCACCGTGGCATCGCGCAGTTCGTCGATGCGGTGCACGTTCAAGTGCTCGCGGCACACCGCTTCGGCCAGCTGCTGGTGCTCGGTGGGAATCTTCAACCGCGCGCACAATGCCTTCAGCGGTTTGATGCCGCGCTGCTCGTGCATGATGTGGCGCGGCCATTCCTCCGGCGGGGTCAGGCCCTTGCCGAGGTCGTGGGTGAGGGCAGCGAAGCCGACCAGGTCATCGCCCGGCGCCAGCCTGGCAGCCATGTCGCTGACCATTTCCTGGTGGATGCCGGTGTCGACTTCCGGGTGGAATTCGGCACGCTGCGGCACGCCGTACAGCGCTTCCAGCTCGGGCAGGATCGGACCCAGCGCCTGCGCATCGTGCAGTGTGCGCAGGAACGCGGAGGGCCGCTCACTGACCAGCGCCTTGCGCAGCTCCTGCCAGACGCGCTCGGGCACCAGCGCGTCCAGCTCGCCACTGGCGGCGACCTCGCGCATCAGTGCCATGGTCTCATCGGCGACGGTAAAGCCCAGCGATGCAAACCGCGCCATGAAACGGGCCGCGCGCAGTACGCGCAGCGGATCTTCCACGAACGCAGGGCCGACATGGCGCAGCACGCGTTGCTCGATATCGCGCACACCGCCGTAGGGATCGACCAGCGTGCCGGTGTCTTCGTCGCAGGCAATCGCGTTGATGGTGAAGTCACGGCGCTGCAGGTCCTCTTCCAGCGTCACCGCCGGATCGGCATCGACCACGAAGCCGCGGTAGCCACGGCCGGATTTGCGCTCGGTGCGCGCCAGCGCGTATTCCTCACCCGTCTTCGGATGCAGGAACACCGGGAAATCGCGGCCGACGGCGGTGTAGCCCTGCGCTTCCATCTGCGCGGGCGTGGCGCCAACCACCACCCAGTCGCGGTCGCCGGCAGGGCGCTGCAGCAGGCGGTCGCGTACGGCGCCGCCGACAAGATAGATCTTCATGGGGGGATGATCGCATGGCCGGCGCAGATGTTCCGGCACGACCGATGCAGAGGCATCACGGCAGGCCGCGCCACTCCGGCACGAACAGGCCGGCCAGGAACCACAGGCCGTAGACGATCCACAGGCAGAGGAAGTACAGCTTGATCTGCGCTTCGTCCCAGAGGCTGCCCCAGCTGTCGACGAAGGCCAGCGACTTCCAGCCTTCCATCCAGGCCGCGCCACCCCAACGCAGCACCCAGGTGGCGAACAGGCTCCAGGCGGCGAATATCCCGATCCAGGCCAGCAGGCTCATTGCGTTCCCCTCCCCGGGGCGATCGTGTAGAGCCGAGCCCATGCTCGGCTCATCGTGTGGCAACGCGACCGGAAAGAACCGCAGCCGAGCATGGGCTCGGCTCTACAGATGCAGTGCGATCAATCGCCGCCCTGGTCGGCGTTTGCGGCGCAGCTGAAGCTCTTGCGCTTGTCGACCAGGCGGCCCATCAGGCGGTCGCTCAACGGGAGGGCATCACCATTGAGGCGCCAGTCGTAGATCACGCTGAAGGCCAGCACGCGGGCCACGTACTCGCGGGTTTCCTTGTAGCTGATCGTCTCGATCCACAGATCCGGCTCAAAGCCCGGGCGCTGCCCCTGCCAGCGCGCGGTCGGGGTCGGGCCGGCGTTGTAGGCGGCGATGGTCACGTACGGCAGGCCGTCGTACTTGTTCATCAACTGGCGCAGGTAGGCGGTGCCGATGGCGATGTTGGTGTCCGGGTCGTACAGGCTGTCGGCGCCGCCATAGCCGGTCAGGCCGATGGACTTGGCCACGCTGGCACCGGTGGCCGGCAGCACCTGCATCAGGCCCATGGCATTGGCAGGCGAGCGCGCGCGCGGGGTAAAGGTACTTTCAGCGCGGATCTCCGCGGCCACCCAGGCCGGGTCGATCGCATTGCGTGCTGATTCACGGCGGATGGTGGCGTCGTGGTGCAGCGGGAAGCGCAGGTCGTACAGGCGCTGCTCCTGCGGTTGCTTGCCCAGTGCGAACACGGCGCGATCAAACCAGCCGTTGTCCTGCGCCACGCGTACCGCCAGGCGGCGCTGGGTGTCATCGAAGCGCGACAGCGCGCTGTTCCATTCGGCCACGGCCCAGCCGGCACGGTCGATCTGGTACAGCGCCATCGCGCGCTGGATGGCCGGATCGCGCGCGACTACTGCCTGTGCCTGCGCGCTGTCATTCGGCTTCCACGGGCACAGCGTGTAGCCCTGCTGCAGCTTGTCGGCGGCCAGGAAGCCATGGAAGGTGGGGGCACGCGCCGCATCGCGGAACAACGGCTGCGCCTGCTGGGCCTGGCCGGTCTTCTCCAGCATGCGGCCTTCGAAGTAGCGCCAGCGCGGGTCGCTGCGCTGCTTGCTGGCCATCTTGCGGATCGCTGTCAGTGCCGCTGGCCAATCGCCGCGCGACATCGCTTCGCGCACGCGCCATTCGTGCAGGCGTTCGTCATAGGCCGATTCGGGTACCGCATTGAGGCGGCGCGCCGAATCCGGAAGATAGGACGCCACCGTCCACAATGCGATCTGGTACAGCACCTGGCCCTGCTGCTCGGCACTCAGGCCCAGCGCCTGGGCATACTGCGGCAGCTGCTGTTCGGTGGCGGCCGGGTCGGCCTTGGCCAGCTTGGCCAGGCCATCGGTGGCGATGCGTCGGCTGCGTTCGTTGCGCGGCCAGTTCAACGCGCTGGCATTGGGCTTGTCGACAAAGGCAGCGTAATTGTTCGCCAGCGCCAGGTCGGTGGCAGGCAGGCCACGTGCGGCGCTGCGCATCACGGCCGGCTGCTGGGCGTCGGCGGCGGCATCGATGCGTTCCCAGCGCAGGGCGTCGCTCAGGCCACCCTGCGCCTGCAGCACGGCGAAAACGGCATCACAGCCGTCCGGCAGCGACTTGCCGTTCTTGCGCCACAGGTCCTGCGCCTCGCTGATCCACTGCGGATCGACCTTGCCCGTCACCTGGCGCGCGGTCAGCTGCGCACAGCGCAGGCCGGCGTTGTCGGTGGGCACCCAGTTGGCGAGCAGGGTGGGCCAGTCCTGGCGGCGTGCGACCGAGGGCAGCCACACGCTGCGGAACGTGTTGGCCACGGCCTGGCCGTCATAGCGCTTGAGGAAGGCCTGTGCCTGCGCGGTATCAACGGTGTCGATGTTGCGGCGCAGGTTGGCGTACTCCAGCCATCCGTAAGCCGGATGGCGGCTGAGTGCAGCGGCCTGGCCGGGATCGAACTGGCCGCGTTCGGCGGCCGCGATCGCAGCCTTCAGCTGCGCGTTCTGGGCGTCGAGGGACTGGGCGTTGGCGCAGCCGATCAGCAGCGTGGTGGCCAAGGGCAGCAGGGACAGGGCAGTTGAAGTGCGTCGGGTCATGGCGACCAGCATAGCGGGCGATGGCTGAATTCAGTTTCGCATTGCGTGCACGCCGAGCATCGGCAACGACAGCTGAATGACCCCGCGCAGGCCACTGCCGCAGCGGATGGGAGGCGTCGTAACGTCGGCCTTGGGCGAACGGCCCGGCTGCATGGAGCGGCACATGGCGTTCAGTAGCGCAGGAAGAAGCGGCCCGCTGGCGGACATCAATGTCACGCCACTGGTGGATGTGATGCTGGTGCTGTTGATCATCTTCATCGTGACCGCGCCGATCGTGGCCCGGCCGATTGCCGTGCAATTGCCGCAGGCCACCGATCGGGTGGTCGACCGTCCCGAACCGCCACCGCCGATCGAGCTGCGCCTGGACGCTGCCAACCAGCTCAGCTGGAATGGCCAGCCGATGGCGATCGGCGAACTGCAGGCGCGCCTGCAGGCACAGGCGGGTGAACATGCCGGCAACCTGCCGGAGCTGCGCATCGCCACCGATCCGGCGGCCGAGTACGAAGGCATGGCGCGGATATTGGCTGCGGCCGAAGCCACTGGCATGGAGCGCATTGCCTTCGTGCGATAGAGCGTTGTCTCACTGCTGCTCATGCGGTGATTGCTGCATGAGCGGCGCTTGCCCTGCTGACAGCGTCGCATCCAGGATCCGCAGAAAAGCCATTTCAATCTGCACTGGAACCTGGGTCGGATGTGCTCGCCACTTTCTGCGCTCAGGGTCATGTTCAACGTGGAAAGCAGTCAACTCGGCTCTCTCGAAATCCACCACAACCGTCAGTCCCTCTCCCGAGGCCAAGGCCGCATCGCTGGGAGAGGGACAGTTGTTGCACTCGATCACGCCGCCTGCTCTCGATTCACCTGCCAGGGAAAGAAGCAGCGTCATCACCATCGTGACGCCCGGCACGGCAGTCACTGCTTTCATGTTCGGCCCTCCCGCGAATGGCTGGAGGTGCGAGTCTGCGCTGGGTCGACTGGTGGGGCCTCCTGAATGAAGGAATTTTCAAACTATTCCTGAAACGGTCCGGCAAAGGCCTTTTCCGTGAATGCAGAAGCTACCGGCGCGCGCTGTCGCAGCCTGCATCAAGGCTGCCTGCGGTGAACAGTATCGTCCGGTCATAACCTGCAGCTATCTGACGCAATCGGCCTGCAATTTCGTCAATTCCGCGTGAAAGAGTGTCGATCATCACGCCGCGATTTTTACCACTTGTTTACAAAGGAGACGGCGCCGCCATGCAGGGAGGGAGTGCGGCGGCCCATGTCCCGACATTCCTTTGGAGAGAGAGCGAATGAATCACCTGCACCACCGCCCTTTGGCGGTTGCCGTCGCGCTGTGCGTGATGACCCTGGCACCGTTGGGTGCCGCTGCACAATCCACCACCAACCTGGATGCGGTGGAAGTCACCGGTACCCGCATCAAGCGCGCTGAGGTGGAGGGCCAGGTGCCGATCCAGACGCTGACGCGCGGCGATATCGAACGCACCGGCCTGACCTCGATCGGCGAGGTGCTGCAGCAGCTCACCGGTTCCGGCTCCGCGCTCAACGCCAAGTTCAACTCGTCCGGCAACTTTGGTTTCCCGCCCGATGGCAGCGGCGTGGGTGCCGGCTCAGCGCAGGTCGATCTGCGCCACCTGGGTGCCAAGCGCGTGCTGGTGCTGGTCGATGGCATCCGCTGGGTCAATGAATCGTCGGCGTCCGGTGTGGGCTCGGCCACCGACCTCAACACCATTCCGCTGGCCATCGTCGAGCGCATCGAGGTACTGGAGGACGGCGCGTCGTCGCTGTACGGCTCCGATGCCATCGCCGGCGTGGTCAACATCATCACCCGCCGCGATTTCGATGGCGGCCAGGTGACGCTGAACTACGGTGAGTACAGCAAGGGCGACGGCACCCAGAAGGGCGTGGACCTGGCCTGGGGCAAGAGCGGCGATCGCTTCAGCCTGTTCCTGGGTGCCAGCTGGACCAAGCAGGACCCGGTGTTCGCCAAGGACCGCGAGCAGTCGCGCTTCCCGATTCCCGGTACCGGCCTGGCGTTCGGCAGCGGTGGCATCCCGCAGGGCCGCTTCATGTTCACAGACCCGAACACCGGCGCGGTGCAGAACATCGTGCCGAACACCGGCGTGAGCAATCCGCGTTACGACGGCAGTGCCGGTTGCAGCCGCACGGATGACTACCACTGCTTCACCACCGCCGACCGCTTCAACTTCGCCGAATACAACATGGTGCTGACGCCGTCGGAGCGCAAAGGCCTGTTCGGCCAGTTCCGCTTCGACATCACCGACAACGTGCAGTGGTACATCAAGGCGCTGGGCAACCGCCGCGAGTCGACCAACCAGGCCGGTCCCGAGCCGCTGTTCTTCGGACCCGATGGCGCCACCGGCAATCCGCTGGCCGACAACATCATCGTCTCCGCACTCAACCCCTACAACCCGTTCGGCTTCGATCTGGTTTCCGGCGACAACATGAGCCTGATCGGTCGTCGCCCGGTGGAAGGCGGTGCGCGCGTGTTCAAGCAGAAGGTGGACACCACCTACTTCGCCACCGGCCTGGTGGGTGACTTCCACGCCGCCGACCGCAGCTGGTACTGGGACGTCAACGGCATGTACAGCAAGAACAAGGCCGAACAGACCAACTACGGCAGCTATGACATCTACAAGGTGAACATGGCGCTGGGCGACCCGGCGGTGTGCGCGGCCACGCCGGGCTGCGTGCCGCTGAACATCTTCGGCGGCGTCGGTTCGATCACCCCGGACATGCTGAAGTGGATCCAGCCGGTGGTGCGCGACCGCAGCCAGAACGAGCTGAGCCTGTTCACCGCCAACCTGTCCAGCGAGCTGTTCTCGCTGCCGGCCGGCCCGGTGTCCTTCGCCACCGGTTTCGAGTACCGCAAGTACAAGGGCTCCTACCAGCCCGATCCGTTGACGGTGATCGGCCACTACAACGGCGTGCCGTCGCAACCGACCTCCGGTTCCTACGACGTCAACGAGGCCTACCTGGAGTTGAGCGTGCCGATCTTCGCCGACTCCTCGTTCGGCAAGAAGCTGGACCTGAGCCTGGCCGGCCGCTATTCGGACTACTCCACCTTCGGTGGCGAGTTCACGCCCAAGTACGGCCTGCGCTGGCAGGTGACCGACGACTTCGTGCTGCGCACCACCTACGCCGAGGGCTTCCGTGCACCGTCGATCGGTGAACTGTACGGCTCGGCCGCACGTGCAGACCTGCAGTTGTTCGATCCTTGCTCGGTGGGCCTGGGCGGTACGCCGCCACGTGGCAGCGCGGCCAACTGCGCCGCGCTGGGCGTGCCGGCCGGCTTCCAGCAGGCCAACTCGCAGATCTCGGTGACCACCGGCGGCAACCGCGAGCTGGATCCGGAACGCTCGCGCAGCTTCAGCGCAGGCTTCGTGTGGAGCCCATGGTTTGGCAGCAACACTTCGTGGTCGGAGCGCTTCGATGTGGAAGTGACCTTCTACCGCCATGCCATCGACGGCGCGATCCAGGCAATCAACGCGCAGACCCAGCTGGACCTGTGCGTGGATACGCTGGACCCGATCTACTGCAACGGTATCAGCCGTGCCAGCACCGGCGCGGTCAGCAGCTTCAACAACCGCCTGACCAATCTGGGTTCGATCAAGACCGATGGCTGGGATGTGGACCTGTTCTGGACGTTGCCGCAGAGCTCGATCGGCCAGTTCAAGCTGGGCTGGAAGAACACCTTCGTGGGTCGCTACGAAGCCACTGGTGCGGCGGGCCAGAAGCAGCCGCAGAAGCCGGGCGTGGAGGTGGCCGACAGCTCGATTCCGGAATGGACCAGCAATGCCAGCATCGGCTGGACGCTGGATCGCTGGAGCGCCAACTGGACCGTGCGGCATATCTCCGAGTTGACCGAAAACTGCGGTGACGCCTCCGTGTTCCCGGTCTGCAGCAACCAGGCTGCGGGCACCAACACGCTGTCGGCCACCACCTTCCATGACATGCAGGTGGGCTACAAGATCGACTGGATGAAGGGGCTGCAGCTGACGGCCGGCCTGAACAACGTGTTCGACAAGGATCCGCCGATCTGCCTGTCGTGCTCGTTGAATGGTTACGACGCTTCGACGTACGACATCCCGCGTGGCCGTTACTGGTACCTGCGCGCGGATCTGCGGTTCTGATGTGACGGTGGCAGCGCCGGTCAGTTCCGGCGCTGCCTTGCTGGTGTAGAGCCGAGCCCACGCTCGGCTGATTCTCTGAGCCGAGCATGGGCTCGGCTCTACAAGTGCGGGGCGATCGTGCCCCGTGCCTGCTCAGAACGACCAGGTGAACGTCAGCGAGCCGTTGCGGCCGTCGCCGTACGCGCCGTAGCCGTTGATCTGCGACAGGTACTGCTTGTCCAGCAGGTTGTTGAGGTTGGCCTGCACGCTGAACTCCGGCGAGATGCGGTAGCGCACGAAGGCGCTGACCAGTGCATAGCCACTCTGCTCGATGCGGCCGTAGGCCGGCACCGGGTAGTAGATGCGGTTCTGCCAGTTGGCACCGCCACCGACGGTCAGTGCCTGCAGCGACTGCGGGGTGTAGCTGGTGAACAGCTTCAGAGCGGTCTGTGGCAGGTTGGTGTTGATGTCGGCGCCGTTGATGTCCTTGGCCACGTAGCGCGATGCGCCGAAGGTGGCATTCCAGCCCGGTGCCAGTTCGCCGTTCAGCTCGAACTCGAAGCCACGGCTGACCGTGCCACGTGCGGCGCGATAGGCGGTTTCGCCGCCGGTACCGCCGATGACCGGCTCACCGGTGGACTGGCCGACGTTGTCCTGTTCGATGCGGAACACTGCCAGCGAGGCGTTCAGGCGGTTGTCGAACCATGCCCCCTTGACGCCCACTTCGTAGCTCTTGCCATCGACCGGATCGAGATAGCTGCCGTTGCGATCCTTCAGCGTCTGCGGCTGGAAGATCTCGGTGTAGCTGGCGTAGGTCGAGTAGGTGTCGCTGATGTCGAACACCAGGCCGGCATACGGCGTGGTGACCTTGTGCGCGCGGTCGGCGCCTTCGCCTTCGCTCTTCCAGTCGGTGTAGCGGGCACCGATGATCAGCTTCAGCGGATCGGCCAGCGACAGGCGTGCGGCCGCGTAACCGGCCTTCTGGGTGATGGTGCCCTCGCTGGCCAGTGCCAGCGGGTTCCAGTTCGGCTCGCTGATGTTGCCGGTCCAGTTCAGATAGCTTGCGAACGGATCCCAGGTCTGGCCGGCACCGCCGACCTGATAGTCGCCGTAGTTGGCGTACTCGCGCTTGTTGTAACTCAGGCCTGCCATGAACTGGTGCTCGCGGCCGAACAGCTGGAACGGACCATCAACGTAGCCATCGGCGCCGGTGACCTTGCGCTCGGTGTTGTAGAAGCCCGCCGAGGGCGAGATGCCCGCGCCGGTGGTCTTGTCGAAGTTCGATGCGCCCGTGGTCCAGTCGTTGTACGCCGGGTAAAACAGCTTGTCGTCGGCCCTGGTCTCATCGTGGGTGGCGCCGACCTTGAACTTCCAGCCATTGCCGAAGGCATGCTGCAGGGTGGCGAAGGCGCGCTTGCTGGTGGTATCCCAGTAGGTCCAGTTCGGGCTGGCGTTGAACGATTCGTCGTAGCCGGTGCGCGAGCCGTCGGAATACAGCATCGGGAAGCCCCCCCAGGTGGCGCCGTTGGCGCGCTTCTGCTGGTAGTCGTAGCCCACGCTCAGCTGCGTGTCCGGGGTCAGGTCAGCATCGATCACTGCATAGCCCAGTGTCTTGCGCTGGTTGTAGCGGTCCATCTGGCCGTCGGTGTCCAGGTAGCTGCCGATCACGCGGCCGCGCACGGTGCCGCTGGCGTTCAGCGCGCTGCCCACGTCAACGGTGGTGCGGGTACGGCCCCAGCTGCCGACGTTCACCGACACGCTGCCAGCCAGTTCGGCACTGTCGGCGTGCTTGCGGATCAGGTTCACCGATGCGGACGGATTGCCGGCACCACTGAGCAGGCCGGTGGCACCACGCACCACTTCAACGCGGTCGTACAGCGCCAGGTCCAGCCCGGAATCACCATAGCTCCAGTTCTGCACCATCTGCGTGGGCAGGCCATCGAACTGGTAGGCATCGATGTAGAAACCGCGCGCGTAGAACTCGGTGCGCTCGCTGTCGGACTGGGTGCTGGTCACGCCGGTGGTATTGGCCAGCACGTCGATGATGTCGTCCAGGTTCTGATCTTCGATGCGCTGGTGGCTGATGATGCTGATCGACTGCGGGATCTCGCGCGGGGCCAGGTCGAAGCGGGTACCGGCCGAGGTGCGGCGCACCGAATAGCCTTCGGCGCGCTCACCCTTCACCACCACCTTGTCGAGGGTGGTCGGATCGGCGGCGGTTTCGGCGAAGGCGGCCGGGGCCACGGCGCAGAGAACGGCGAGCACGGCAACGGACAGCCGTTGCGGCTGCGGGGTACGGAAGGCGGAACGGGTCATGGGGGTCCTGGGCGAGCACGCGCGATCGGCCGGCATCCAGGAGGCGAGGCGCTACGGGTAGGGAGAGGGCGGGCAGGCCGTCCTGGCGCTACCGGAAACGAAAGAAATGGTAATACGAACTATTCCTATTTACAAATCATGAACGAATCGACCCGGTGATCCGGGTGCGGGCCGGGTCAGCGCAGCAGCGGGAGTGGATCGCGCGCGCCGTCGGTGCCGTAGATGCCCCAGTGCAGGTGCGGCGGCGTGCCCTTGGCGTTGCCGCTGTCGCCGACATGCCCGAGCAGGTCGCCGGGCTGGACCACCTGGCCACGCGCCAGGTCCTCGGCCCAGCGTTCCAGGTGCGCGTAGTAGTAGCGCTCGCGTCCGGGCCCGATCACCCACACCTGGCGCCCGCCGAGCCCACGTTCGCTGACATCCGCGACGACACCGACCGTGGCGCTGCGCACTGGCGTGCCGCGCCTGGCGAAGATGTCGATGCCGGCGTGGGAGCGGTCACGGCCTCGCGGCGCACCGAAGGTATCGGCAATCTGGCGTGGCCGCACGCCGTCCACCGGTACCGGCAGCTCGGCGGCTGGCGGCATCCGTGAGAGTGCCCACAGCATCTTCGGTGCGGCGGCCCAGGGACTGTTCCACAACGCCATCATCGCAACGACGGCAATGGCCAGCCACAGGCCGCGCAGCAGCCAGCGGCGCAGGCGGTGGGCGGGGGAGGGCGATGTGCTCATGGTTTCGGAGTGTAGAGTCGAGCCATGCTCGACTGCTTCAGCTTTGCGGTCAAAAGGCCGTCGAGCATGGCTCGACGCTACGGCACCGGCAGCAGCGGCACCTCGAAACTCCGCTTCAGCGTGCCCAGTGCTACCGATGTGCGGAAGCGCTCGATGTTGTCATCGCCGCCGAACAACCGCTCGGTGATCGCCTCGTATTCTTCCATCGACGCGGCCGAAAGCAGCAGCAGGAAATCGCCGTCGCCGGTGATCGAATAGCACTGCTGTACCGCCGGGTCGTTCTGCACGCGTCGCTTGAACGGCGCCACGCGTTCGCGCTGCTCGCTGACCACGCGCACCTCGACGATGATGGTCAGCGGCCGCCCGACCTTGGCTGCGGCGACCACCGCCACGTTGGCGGCGATCACGCCACTGTCCTGCAGGCGCTTGATGCGGCGTTGCACGGCCGGGGTGGACAGGTGCACGGCCTCGGCGATTTCGCGCTGCGGCAGGGTGTTGTTCCGCTGCAGGAGGTCGAGGATGGCGCGGTCGAAACTGTCGAACACGGGAGCGGTGGCCATGGCGAGCAGAAGTTGCACGAACAGGCTGTCAATTGAGCCAAGTGCTCGGCGGTGACGCAATAGACTTTGCGCATGCAGACCTCACGACTCGCGCCGATGTTGCCGGCGCTGGCGGTGCTCGGCTCGGTCACCTCGCTGGCCATCGGCACTTCCTACGCAAAACACCTGTTCCCGCTGATCGGTGCGCAAGGCACCAGCGCGCTGCGCGTGGGCTTTTCCGCGTTGTTGCTGCTGCTGTTCTGGCGACCATGGCGCTGGAAGACCAGCCGCCCGGATGCCGTCACCATCCTGCGCTACGGGCTCACTCTGGGCCTGATGAACCTGCTGTTCTACATGGCCCTGCGCACCATTCCCTTCGGCATCGCGGTGGCCATCGAATTCACCGGGCCGTTGACGGTGGCGATGCTGTCATCACGACGTCCGATCGATTTCCTCTGGGTGGGGTGCGCGGCGCTGGGGCTGCTGTTGCTGCTGCCGATCGGCGGCGGGCCGGCGCTGGACCCGGCCGGTGTGCTGTACGCGATGGGCGCGGCGGCCTGCTGGGGCCTGTACATCGTGTTCGGCAAGCGTGCCGGCCATCTGCATGCCGGGCACTCGGTCTCGCTGGGGCTGCTGGCCGCGTCGCTGGTGGTGGTGCCGGTGGGCGTGGTGCATGCCGGTGCCGCGCTGCTCGATCCGAAGATCCTCGCGACGGGCCTGCTGGTGGCACTGGTGTCCAGTGCGATCCCGATGTCGCTGGAGATGATGGCGCTCAAGCGCCTGCCGAAGGAGACCTTCGGCATCCTGATCAGCATGGAACCGGCGGTGGCCGCGCTGTGGGCGATGCTGCTGCTGCACGAGCACCTGCACGGGCTGCAGTGGCTGGCGATCGGCTGCACGGTGCTCGCCTCGGTGGGCAGCACGATGATGGCAAGGCGCTTGAAGGGGCCGATCGCGCAGGCCGGGTAGCGCCGGGCCATGCCCGGCGGAGAGCGTGCGGACCAACGGTCCGCACCCACAAGAGCGGCTGTCCGCAGCTCTTGGGCAACAAGCCAACCAAGGTTGGCACCTGCCGGGTGCGGTCAGCGCAGGGCGTCGGCCGGGACGTCGATCTGCATCGCCAGGGCGAGGTGATCGGAGAACGCGGCCGGTACGGCTTCCACGGTGCGGGTCTGCAGGCCGCTGCTGACCAGGATGTGGTCGATGGCGCGGTCCGGGCGCCAGCTGGGGAAGGTCGGCACGATGCAACCTGGCGGCTGCAGCCGGGTCTTCTGGTACAGCACCTGCATTTCCGGGCGCTCGGCCAGGCAGTTGAAGTCGCCCATCAGCACCGCGTTCGGGTGGTCGGACAGCAGCTCGGCGATGAAGCCCAGCTGCGACATCCGCGAGCCCGCGCCCAGCGACAGATGCGCCACTGCGACTGCCAGGCCGTCGGCGCCGTCGCCGAACTTGGCCAGCAGCACGCCGCGCCCGCCGATGCGGCCGGGCAGGGCGTGATCCTGCACTTCAACCGGTTCCAGCTTGCTCAACAGGCCGTTGGCGCTGGAGGCGACCCCGCCCATGCGCCGGTTGGGCTGGTGGCTCCAGTAATTGAAGCCGGCGCGCTGGGCCAGGTAGTGGGTCTGGTTGGTGAAGCCCGAGCGCAGGCTGCCCGGATCGGCCTCCTGCAGGCCGACGATGTCATGTTCGCGCGCCAGGGTGGCGATCGCGTCAAGGCTGCTGCGCTTGCGACCCGCCGGCAGCGCATGTGACCAGCTGCGGGTCACATAGTCGCTGTAGCGGCGGGTACTTGAGCCGGCCTGGATGTTGGCCGTCAGCAAGCGCAGGGTCCGTGTACGGGGGGAATTCACGGCCGGGAAACGCTTCTCTTGGATCAGTGAGCCTGGGCCGCACCGCGTTCGCGGGCGATCAGGTGGTCGGCGATGCGCAGCATGTCCGGGAAGCTCTTGCCCTTCACCAGGTACTTGCCGTTGACGATGATCGACGGGGTGCCGCTGATCTGGCTGCGCTGCGCGAACTGCTTGGCCGAGTTGGTCTTGGCATTCACCGCGAAGCTGCCCATGGTGGCGGCGAACTGCTTCGGATCCACGCCGTAGGCACCGTAGAACTTGGCGATGTCGTCCACCGAATCACGGCCACGCTCGCCCTTCAGGGTCTTCTGCGAGTGGATGGCGGCGTACAGCGCTTCGTGGGTCTTCTCCTGCACGCCGAGCGTCTGTGCGGCGTAGAAGGCACGGGCGTAGTCATCCCAGGTGCCGCCGAACATGGCCGGCACGTAGACGAAGTTCACATCGCTCGGCAGGCCGGCCTTCCACGGGCCAACCAGCGGCTGGAACGCGGCGCAGGCCGGGCAGACGTAGCCGAAGATCTCGGTCACTTCGATCTTGCCGGCGGCCGGCTGGAACGGCTGGCCGTTCGGAATCACCTGGTAGTCGGCACCTTCCACCGGGGCCGGGCCGGTCAGCGCGGCGGTGGTCGGAGCCGGTGCGGCGGCAGCCGGTGCAGCTTCGGTCGGGGCCTTTTCGCCTTCGGCAGCCGCCGGAGCGGTGCCTTCGGTACCCGCGGCCGGAGCGGCCGGCTCGGTGGTCGCCGGAGCTGCAGCCGGTTCAGCCGGGGCCGCGGTGGTGTTGGTGCTGCCGTCGTCGGCCTTGCAGGCCGCCAGGATCGGCAGCAGCGCTGCGAGGGCGAGGGCGTAACGGATCTTCATGGAAACGTCTCCAGCATCTGGAAAGGTGGGGCCTGCGTCAGGCGCCGGCCAAGGGGAAATGATGACACGCGGCGGCGACAGCGCCGTGTCGGTGGTGGGTGTTGGTTCAGCGGCCGCGCGCCGCGCGGGCCTGGGCGATCAGCGCCGAGGCGATGCGCAGCTGGTCGTCGAAGCTGTTGCCGCGCACCAGGTACTGGCCATTGATGATGATGGCCGGGGTACCCGGCACCTTGGTGCGCTGGGCGAAGGCGCGGGCGGCGTCGACCTTCTTCTGCACGGCATCGCCGCGCAGGGCCTGCAGGTAACGGTCCGGGGTCACGCCGTAGGCTTTGTAGAACGTGGCGAGCTCATCAGCCGAGACGTTCTGCATGGGCAGCGAACCATCCTGGTGCAGTGCCTTGAAGACCGCCGCGTGGCTGCGCTTGGCCACGCCGACTTCGTCGGCGGCGTAGTACGCCAGTGCCCAGGCATCCCATGCACCACCGAAAGCGGCCGGGACCGGAGTGAAGCGCACGTCGGCCGGCAGCTTGGCCGCCCACGCCGCCAGCTGTGGCTCGAAGTGGGCGCAGTGCGGGCAGGTGTAGCCGAAGACCTCGACCACCTCGATCTTGCCGGCCAGCGGCTGGAACGGGCCCGGTTGGGCGATGCGCTCGTAGTCTTTGCCCTCGACCAGCGGGGCATTGGCGGGGGTAGCAGCGCAGGCTGCCAGCGGCAGCAGCACCAGCACGGACAACAGCAGGCGGGAAATCAACCTCATCGACACGCATCTCCGTTGAAAAAAGCAACGCCGGCGCAGTCGCCGGCGTGAAGGAAACATACCGCAGGCGCGGGCCGTGGTGGCGGCCCGGGCCGACCAGTGGCGGTCAGGGGGCGGCAGCCGGTTGCGCCGATGGGGTGGCAGTGGCCACATCGTCGGCCTTGTTGTGCAGGCCCTGCAGGTAGCTCGACAGCGCCTGCACCTCCTGCTCGCTCAGCTTCTGCGCGACCGTCGCCATGATCTGGAAGTGCGCCTTGTCGGTCTCGTTGGTCTGGCCGGCCTGGTATTCCTGCAGGCGGCGCGCGACATAGCTGGCGTGCTGGCCGCCGATGTGCGGGTAGGCCGGCCCGGGATTGCCGGCACCACTGGGACCGTGGCAGGCCATGCAGGCCGGCAGGCCGCGCTTGGCGTCTCCGCCGCGGTACAGCTGCTGGCCGATCTCGTAGAACTTCATGCCCTTGTACGGGCCGTCGGTGACCGCCGTGTCGTCGGCGATACCGGCGGTGGCCTTCTGCGTGGCGAAGAACGCGCCGATGTCGCGCATGTCCTGCGGCGTGAGGTTCTGCACGAACGGGACCATCGCCACCGCCGCGCCGGAACTGCGCTGGCCGTTGGCGATCAGGGCCATCTGCTGGGCCACGTAGCGTTCGCTCTGGCCGGCGATGGACGGATACATCTCGACCGTGGCATTTCCGTCGGCGCCATGACAGGCCGCACAGGCCGAAGCCTTGGTCTGGCCAGCCTTGGCATCGCCCCAGTGGGTCTTGCTGAAGTCCACCTCCAGCGAGGCGGTGTTGATCGGCCCGTTGTCGGGCAGCGGGGTCAACGTGGTCTGCGCGAACGCAGCAGCGGCAACGACTACGGCAGTGGCAAGGGCGGATACGGCAAGAACGCGAGCGTGGCGCATGCTGAAGCTCCGTATGGACCGGGCCGGGCGGTGGCCGCCGGCATCGCCCGGATTATCAACGGCGTTTCCGCGCACGGTCAACGCAGCAGTGCAGCAAAATGCCCGCAACGGCCGCCGGCACGGGCGCGCGGCGCCGCAACATGCGATCCTAGGCACATGTCATTGCTCATCGAACGCGCCCGTTACCACCTTTCGGCCCATAACGTGCGGCAGCTGCCGCCCGATGAAGGGGCCGAAGTGGCCTTTGCCGGCCGCTCCAACGCCGGCAAGTCCAGTGCGCTCAACGCGCTGACCCGCCAGAATGCCCTGGCCCGTGTCTCCAAGACCCCCGGCCGTACCCAGCAGCTGGTGTTCTTCCAGATCACCCCGGAAGCCCATCTGGTCGACCTGCCCGGTTACGGCTACGCCAAGGTGCCGCTGGACCTGCAGGCGCACTGGCAGGCCTTCATCGACCGGTATTTCCGCACCCGCGAGGCCCTGAAGGGGCTGGTGGTGGTGATGGACATCCGCCACCCGCTGAAGGACTACGACCGGCAGATGCTGTCCTATGCCGTACAGCGCGGCATGCCGGCGCACGCCCTGCTGACCAAGGCCGACAAGCTCAGCCGCAGCCAGCAGATGCAGACCCTGCAGAAGGTGCGCAAGGAACTGCACTCGGCCTACGGCGACAGCGTCAGCGTGCAGGTGTTCTCCGGCGAGGACCGCACCGGCGTGGACGAAGCCCGTGGCGTGATCGGCGGCTGGCTGGGGCTGGAGTAAGGCTTCCGGTTTTCCTGTAGAGCCGAGCCCACGCTCGGCTGCCGCGCGCAGCGCGGCCAGGCCCCGGTAGCCGAGCATGGGCTCGGCTCTACAAGGGCTCATTGGCTCATTTCAACGGCGAATACTCCGCCGGCACCCAGGCATATGCCTGGCCTTCGCTGCGCACGTGGCCCAGGCCGGGGAACGGCAGGTGCGCGCCGGCCACCCACCAACCGTGGGCGGTGGCCTGCTGCAGCAGCCCGCGACGGCTGGCGATCGCCGCTGTGCGGTCCGAATCGGCCTCGAATGCCGCCTCCGGGTGCGCGAACTGCACCGCATGGAAGTGCAGCACATCACCCCATACCAGCAGTGACTGGCCCTGGCTGTCGAACCGGTAGGAGACATGGCCGGGGGTGTGGCCATGGGTGTCCATCGCCACTGCGCCGCCGGGCAGGGCGTCGCCGGGGCTGAAGGTGCGCAGGTGGCCGCTGGCCTGGTATGGCGCGACCGCATTGCGTGCCAGCGGGAAGGCGAAGCGCACGCCCTTCGGCGCGGTGGCCTCGCTGGCCGGGTTGAGCCAGTAATCGGCATCGGCCTTGGACAGCCACACCGTGGCATTGGGGTAGGCCGGCTTGCCCTGCGCGTCGAGTACGCCGCACAGGTGGTCCGGATGGGCGTGGGTCAGCAGCACCTCATCCACCTCGGCCGGGTCCACGCCGGAGGCGCGCAGATTGCCCAGCACCTGGCCCAGGCCGGGGCCAAAGCACTGCGCGGTGCCGGTATCGACCAGGGTCAGATGGTTACCCTGGCGTACAAGGAAGGCGTTGATCGCGGTCTGCAGGCCTTTCTTGTCTTCGGGTACGTAGCGGCCTTCCAGCAGGCGGCTGACCAGCGTCGGCGGCACGTCCACCACTTCCTGCCTGCCGAGTGCGACCACGCCGTCGAACAGGGCGGTGACCTGCAGCGCACCGACGCGCTGGTGGTAGACGCCGGGCACCTGCTGGGTGGGGGCGGGCGAGGTGGCCTCGGCCAGCGCGGCCAGCGGCAGGGAGGACAGTGCCAGCAGCAGTGCGGTGCGCAGCGGCAGGGGACGCAGGGTCATGGCGGTTCTCGGTGGATGACGGGTGGTTCCGTTGGCCTAGCGTGCCGTGGCCGGCGTGCGCACGTCGCTCAAACCACTGCGTGGAATGCTCAGGGAAGGGGGTGTCTGCAGGGCTGCGCCCTGCACCCGCAGAGGCAACGGCAACAGCAACAGCGGGCTATCCGTGGGATGGCGGGGCGGGTCCGGTTGCGGGGGACGCCGTAAATACATCCCTGTAGGCTCGGTCGCGCCATCCATGGCGCTCACGCCCCCGCAACCGGACCCACCCCGCCTTCGACAGATTCCTGCGATCTGTTGGGAATGCCCTTGGGGTCAGATCCGTTTCCCGCAGGAAAACGGATCTGACCCCAGAAATACATTCGATCTTTGACAGACGTGTCGACCAAGGTCGACACCTACCAACAGCCGAGTGAACCTGTCGAAGGTGGGGCGGTGTCGGAGTGCGGGGTGTCAGCCGCATGGATGCGGCTGCCAAGCCTACAGGGACGTACTTGCGGCGTCCCCGCACTCCGACACCGCCTCGCCATCCCACGGATAGCCGCTGTTGCTGTTGCTTTCGCTGTTGCCGTTGCCTCTGCAGGTGCAGGGCTGCAAGCCCTGCCGAACCCCCTCAGATGTCTGTGGGAGCCAGCCCGTACTGCTCGGCGAAGCGCCTGCTGAAACTGGCCGCAGAGCGGTAGCCCGCGCGCGCTGCCACGGTCTTCAGCGGCAGGTCGGTGGTGTAGAGCAGCTGCATGCCATGCGCCAGCCGCGCCTCGGTGAGCAGCTGGCGCAGGCTGGTGTCCTCGGCGGCAAGACGGCGGCGCAGGGTTGCACCGCTCAGCGCGAACTGTTCCTCGACATCGCGCGATTGCCAGTCGCGTGCGGGTTCGGCAGCGATGCGGTCGCGGATCTGTTCGCCCAGGCTCGGGGCCTGCGGCAGCAGCAGGCTGCCATGCCCCTGCCGGCACAGCGTCAGTACCAACGACGCCAGCGCCAATCGTGCTTCGCTGTAACGCCCGTCCTGCAGCGATTGCCGCCACTGCCGCAGCACCACGCCATGTTCGATCAACGGCAGGCGCGCCATCGCCGTGCCTGCGCTGGGCAGTGCTTCGCTCCACAGCGTGCGCGCCGCCGCCAGCACTTCAGCACACAGCGGCACGATGGCACTGAGGTAGCGGCCGCTGCGCCGGTCGGGGGTGTTGACCACATCGATGCGGCAACGCTGGGTGAGCAGCAGGATGTCGCCGGGCACGAACTCCAGTGACTGGTGCGCGGTGCGTACCTGCTTGCGGCCTTCCAGCAGGATCGCGAACTGGGGTTGCGGAATCTCCACCGAACTGGCGCCGTGCTCGCGGCGTGCGGTGATGCAGGCATAGCCTTCGGCGCGTTCGCAGCCGGCCAGGCTGGCCATCTCGGCCAGCAGCGCGGCAACTGGCGGCAGCATGCCGGTCATGCCACGTGGGCGCCGAACAGGCGTCCGACGCCTGCAGCGGCGGCCATTGCCAGTGCACCCCAGAACATCACCCGGATCGCCCCGCGGACAGGCGGTGCGCCGCCGGCGCGGGCCGCCATCGCACCGGTCAGGCACAGGCCCAGCAGGGTGCTGCCGGTGGTGATCATCGCAACCTTGTCCACCGGGGCGAGCAGGGACGTCAGCACCGGCAGCGCGGCGCCGCAGGTGAAGGCTCCAGCCGAAGCCAACGCCGCCTGCAACGGGCGCGCGCGCAGGGTATCGGTGATGCCCAGTTCGTCGCGGGCGTGCGCCCCCAGTGCATCGTGTGCGGTGAGCTGCTCAGCCACCTGCCGTGCCAGCGCCGGGTCCAGGCCGCGGTGGCGGTAGATTCCGGCCAGCTCTTCCAGCTCGCTGTGCGGGTCTTCGTGCAGCTCGCGCTTTTCCATCGCCAGGTCGGCGTCTTCGGTGTCGGCCTGGGTCTGCACCGAGACGTATTCGCCGGCGGCCATCGACATCGCGCCGGCCACGGTGCCGGCCACACCGGTGGCCAGGATCGTGCTGGCCGAAGCGCCGCTGGCGGCCACACCAACCACCAGGCCAGCCACCGAGACAATGCCATCGTTGGCCCCCAGCACGGCGGCACGCAGCCAGCCGACGCGCTCGGAGCGGTGCAGTTCGGGGTGTCGTGAATGGCGGCTCATGACCCTGAGTGTACGAGGGTCAAGAGGGCGTCGGTAGGATGCTGAAACCCGTCACCGTCGCATGACGCAACGGGGTGCCACGCTATAGTGCGCCCTTGCGATGGAAGGCCCCGGGCCCCACATCCCCTGCCACTGTCCAGCGAGCCTTCCCCTTGTCGAGCCCCAGCCACGTCGCCGATACCCCCATTACCGACCGCTCGCAGCTGGTGGAGGTGATCGCCTCCGGCGAGAAGCCCCGTGCGCAGTGGCGCATTGGTACCGAGCACGAGAAGTTCGGATTCCGCCTGGACGACCTGCGGCCGCCGACCTTCGAGGGCGAGCGTGGCATCGAAGCGCTGCTCAATGGCCTGGTCCGCTTCGGCTGGGAGCCGGTGCAGGAGAACGGCAACACCATCGCCCTGCTGCGCGATGGTGCGTCGGTGACGCTGGAACCGGCCGGTCAGCTGGAACTGTCCGGCGCAGCGCTGGAGACCATCCACCAGACCTGCGTGGAGACCGGCACCCACCTCAATGAAGTGGCGCAGGTGGCAGGCGAATTGCAGCTGGGTTTCCTCGGCATGGGTTTCCAGCCGAAGTGGAAGCGCGACGAGATGCCGTGGATGCCGAAGGGCCGCTACAAGATCATGCGCTCGTACATGCCCAAGGTCGGCTCGCTCGGCCTGGACATGATGACCCGCACCTGCACGGTACAGGTGAACCTGGACTACGCCACCGAAGCGGACATGGTGAAGAAGTTCCGCGTGTCGCTGGCGCTGCAGCCGATCGCCACCGCGCTGTTTGCCGATTCGCCGTTCACCGAAGGCAAGCCGAACGGCTACCTGAGCTATCGCTCGCACATCTGGACCGACACCGACGCCGATCGCACCGGCATGCTCGACTTCGTGTTCGAGGAGGGCTTCGGTTACGAGCGCTATGTCGATTACCTGCTCGACGTGCCGATGTACTTCTCCTACCGCGATGGCATCTACCACGACGCCAGCGGGCAGAGCTTCCGCGATTTCATGCAGGGCAAGCTGCCGGTGCTGCCGGGTGCGCTGCCGACGCTGCGTGACTGGTCGGACCACATGACCACCGCGTTCCCGGAAGTGCGCCTGAAGAAGTACCTGGAAATGCGCGGCGCCGATGGTGGCCCGTGGAGCCGCCTGTGTGCGCTGCCGGCGTTCTGGGTGGGCCTGCTGTACGACGACACCGCGCTGGATGCCGCCTGGGACCTGGTGCGCGACTTCACCCTGGCCGAGCGCCATGCGCTGCGCGATGGTGTACCGAAGCATGCGATGAACCTGCCGTTCCGCAACGGCACGGTGCGCGACCTGGCCCGCGAGGCGGTGAAGATTTCGGTGGAAGGCCTCAAGCGCCGTGCTGCGCGCAATGCCGATGGCCAGGACGAGAGCAAGTTCCTGGACGTGCTGCAGGAGATCGTCGAATCCGGGCTGACCCCGGCCGAGCGCAAGCTGGCGCTGTTCCATGGCCGCTGGCACGGCGATGTCGATCCGGTGTTCCGCGAGTTCGCGTATTGATGATGTTGGGTGGGTGCCGACCTTGGTCGGCACGCGATGAAAAAAACCCCGGCATTGCCGGGGTTTTTCATTTTCACACCTGCCTTGGATCAGGCTGCGTTCTTCATCGTCGCCATGTCGATCACGAAGCGGTAGCGCACATCGTTCTTCGCCATGCGTTCCCAGGCTTCGTTGACGTTCTTGATGTCGATCATCTCGACGTCGCTGACGATGCCGTGCTCGGCACAGAAGTCCATCATTTCCTGGGTCTCGGCCATGCCGCCGATCGCCGAGCCGGTCAGGTGCTTGCGGCCGAAGATCACACTGCCGCCGGTCAGCGGCGGGTCCAGTTCGGTCAGCACGCCCACCAGGCACATGGTGGCCTCGCGCTTGAGCAGGCCCATGTACGGGTTGGTGTCATGGCCAACCGGGATGGTGTTGAGCAGGAAGTCGAAGCTGCCGGCGTGCGCCTTCATCTGCGCGGCATCGCGCGAGACCAGCACCTCATCGGCGCCCAGGCGCTTGGCGTCGGCACCCTTTTCCGGGGTGGTGGTGATCATCACCACGTGCGCGCCGAGTGCCTTGGCGAACTTCACGCCCATGTGGCCGAGGCCACCGAGGCCGATCACGCCAACCTTCTGGCCCGGGCCGACCTTCCAGTGGCGCAGCGGCGACCAGGTGGTGATGCCGGCGCACAGCAGCGGGGCGGCCGCCTTCAGGTCGAGGGTGTCGGATACCTTCACCACGAAGCGCTGCTCGACCACCACGTGGTCGGAATAGCCGCCGTAGGTCGGTGCGCCGCTTTCGCGTTCACGGCCGTTGTAGGTCCAGGTCGCGCCTTCGGCGCAGTACTGCTCCAGGTCGTGCTCGCAGGCGTCGCAGTGGCGGCACGAGTCGACCATGCAGCCCACGCCGGCGTGGTCGCCGACCTTGAAGCGGGTGACGTTGCTGCCGACCTCGGTCACGCGGCCGATGATCTCGTGGCCCGGCACCATCGGGTAGATCGAGCCACCCCAGTCGTCGCGGGCCTGGTGCAGGTCGGAGTGGCAGATGCCGCTGTAGAGGATCTCGATGCGCACATCGTCCGGGCCGACCGCGCGGCGTTCGAACTCGTACGGAACCAGCGGGTCGGTATGTGAATGGGCGGCGTAACCACGGGCGAGGGACATGGGGAATCCTTGGCAGGGTTTGTCGAAAGGCGTTTTACAATACGCCCCGTTCCCAGCGGCAAGAAGCGCGGATATCGGCATGATTCATCAAGTGAAACTGCACAATCATGGCCACTGACAACCTCACCCATCTGGCTGCGTTCGCCGCGGTGGCCCGTCATCGCAGTTTCCGCCGTGCCGGTGCCGAACTGGCTCTGTCGACCTCGGCGGTGAGCTATGCGATCCGCGCGCTGGAGGAACGGTTGGGCGTGGGCCTGTTCCATCGCACCACCCGCAGCGTGGCCCTGACCGAGGCCGGGCAGCGCCTGCTGGAGCGGTTGCAGCCGGCGCTGGGGCAGGTGCATGACGCGCTGGAGGAGATGAACCAGTTCCGTGCCGCCCCGGCCGGCCTGCTGCGGATCAATGCGACGCGCGCTGCCGTGGCGACCCAGTTGGGTCCGAGGCTGGCGCGCTTCCTGCACGCCCATCCTGACGTGCGGGTGGAACTGACCGAGAACGATGGCCTGGTCGACATCGTCGCCGAGGGCTACGACGCCGGCGTGCGCCTGCACGAGTTCGTGCCCGAGGACATGGTGGCGGTGCCGATGGGGCCGCCGCTGCGTGGGCTGATTGTCGGTGCGCCGGACTACCTGCGCCGGCACCCGGCACCGCAGCATCCGCGTGACCTGGCTGCACACGAGTGCATCCGTTTCCGCTTCGCCAGTGGCCATCTGTACAAGTGGCAGTTCGAGCGCGCTGGGCAGGCGCTGGAAATCGACGTGCCGGGGCGGTTGACGCTGGGCGAGCAGGGCACCGTGGTCGGCGCGGTGCTCGATGGCATCGGCCTGGCCTATGTGCTGGAAGACACCGCACGGCCCTACATCGAATCGGGGCAGATGGTGGCGGTGCTGGAAGACTGGAGCGAACCGTTCGCGGGATTCGCGTTGTACTACCCGAAGCAGCGGCAGATGCCCGGCGCGCTGCGCGCGTTCGTGGACATGCTGCGCGAGTGAATCGTGGATGGGGCAACCCTACGGCCCCTGCAACACCGGCGCCAACAACGCCAGGCACTCACGCAGGTGCGCATCCACCGGCGCATCCTCGGCCGCCACCCCGATCACGCGTTCGCGTAGCGGTTCGGCCACCGTCATCGCCAGGATCAGCCGCGCCATGCGCGCCGAATCCCCCTCACGCAGCAGCCCACGCTGCTGCTGCCGCGCCAGCCAGTCGGCCAGCAGCGCTCGGCCGCGCTCGATGCCGTTGTCCAGATAGGCCTGCAGCAGCGCGTCTTTGCCGGGAAAATCGGTGGCCAGCAGCCGGAACACCTGCACCGCCTGCGCCGATAGCGCCTGCGCGCACACCGCCTGCAGGATGTCCTGCAGCAACGGCACCACCTCGTCGGCATCGCGCGCATCGCGCTGCAACTGTGGCGCGAAGCCGTCGGTCCACTCACGCACCGCCAACCCGACCAGTTCCTCGCGGTTGCTGGCATGGCGGTACACGGTCTTCTTTGCCACCCCGGCATGCGCCGCCACCGCTTCGATCGTGGTGGCCTCGTAACCCTGTGCCAGCAGCAGCTCCAGCGTAGCCTGCAGCACGGCGTGGCGGACTTCGGCTTCCGGTCGCGCGGGGCGTCCACGGCGGCGGGCGGGGGCGACGGGATCGGGCAGGGCGGTGCTGTTCATTACACCCATCTTACCGCACCCGAGTAATTGCGAAACGATGAACGTTTCCGTATTGTCGGATCTCCCAACCCCAGGAGACCCCCATGGATACCGCTGTGAACGCCCGCGCCTGGCTGGACCACCACGATCTGCTTGACCCGGCACCGATGCACCTTGAGACCGGCGTCCAGCGCCGCGAAGACGGCACTCTGCTGGTCGCAGTGCGCACCGATCTGCACGGTTGCAAGGGCCGCATGCTGGACTGGTGGTTTACCTTCTTTGAAACAAGCCAGCACATCCGCTGGTGGCACCCGGTCGATCATGTCGAGCACCGCGGCTGGGACGAGGCCTGGCAGCGAGGGCGCAGCTACCACGGTGCCAGCATCCACGCGGTGGAATCGCTGGCCGATATTCCGCCGGTGGCGGCACGCCTGAAGTTCCACGACCCGCGCACGCTGCTGGTGCCCGAGCGCCTGCAGGCGGCGCAGGATGCAGGTGACGTGTCGGCGCTGATCGCCGCGCGCATCGGCTTCGGTGACCACGTGCGCCTGGATGCAAACGGTGATCCCTGCGATGGGCAGATGCTGCACGTGGCGCGCGATACGCCGTTTGGCTGCGTGCTGCGCAGCCGCTTCGTGCTCGGCCTGGACAGCGCCGATCCGCACCGCGATGCCAGCGATGCGGTCGGCCTTGGCCTGCTCAAGCACTGCTATACGGAGTTCAGCTTCCTTTCGCGTCTGCTGCCATCGCTGTACTACGGCGAACGCGCCAATGGCGAGGCCGTGCCACTGCCATGGTGAACGACGCGCCGGTCATTCGACCAGCGCGTCGTAGCCTTCGCCACTGAACTGGATGAGGCAGAAGCCGTGGCCGAACGGGTCGGCCAGCACGGCGATGCGGCCCCAGCGACGCTCGCGCACGGACTGCTCGAGTGTCGCCCCGGCCGCAACCGCACGTGTCAGTGCGGCCTCGATGTCATCCACGACCCAGTCCAGGTGCAGCGGCGTCCAGTGGCGCTCGTAATCGCGCACATCGCCGTCCTCGGTGGCAGGGCTGCCGTGGTCGTTCTGCAGTAGGTACAGCGGGGTGGGGCCGCCCAGCAGTTCCACCGCACCGGGCCCGAGACGGCGGCCGACGCGCAGGCCGAAGGCTCGCATGTAGAAGTCTTCGGCAGCGGCGAGGTCGGGGACGTCGAGGTTGACGATGAACGCTGCGGTGGGCGTATCCATGGTCAGATCCAGTGGATGTGGGTGGGCAGTGTATGCCCCCATCCACGCATGGCGTGGATCTACTGTGCGCGTAGGTAATCAAGGTAGCCCGCCTCGCCGCCACCGTAATAGGTGCTGCGGTCGGGCGTGGCCAGCGCGATGTCGTGGCGCAGGCGTTCGACCAGATCCGGGTTGGCGATGAACGGCTGGCCGAACGCGGCCAGATCGATGGTGCCGTCCTCGACCAGCTGTAGGGCGCGCGTGCGTGTCATGCCACCGGCCAGGATCAGGGGGCCGCCGTAGGCCTGTTTGAACTGCTTCAGGAACGCGCTGCCCAGCACCGATTCACCCTGCTGCAGGTTGTCGTTGAGGTGCACGTAGGCCAGCCCGCGCTTGCCCAGTTCTTCGGCCAGGTACAGATAGGTGGCCTCGTTGTCGGGGTAGAACGGCATGTCGAAGGTGAGGTTGTTCGGTGCCAGGCGCACGCCGATGCGGTGACCACCGATGCGCTGAGCCATCGCATCGACGGTGTCCAGGATCAACCGCGCGCGGTTGGGCAGCGAGCCGCCGTAGCGGTCGTCGCGCTGGTTGATGAGCGGGTTGAGGAACTGTTCGAACAGGTAGCCATTGGCGGCATGCAGCTCGATGCCGTCGAAGCCGGCGGCGATCGCGTTGTCGGCGCCCCGTGCGAAGTCGGCAATGATGTCGGGGATCTCGTCGGTGGCCAGTGCACGTGCCGGGGTGGGATCGGCATGGCCGCGGCTGCCGTCTTCCAGATAGACGAACGAGGTGTTCTTCAGTGCGCTGGCCACCGGGCGCGTGCCGGCGCTGACCGGTTGCCCACCATTGGGCTGCAGTGAGGAATGCGACATGCGGCCGACGTGCCAGAGCTGGGCAAAGATCGTGCCCTGAGCGGCATGCACCGCCTCGGTGACCAGCGTCCAACCGGCCACCTGCTCGGCTGACCAGATACCCGGCACGTCGATGTAGCCCTGGCCCTGTGGCGAGACCGGGGTGCCTTCGCTGATGATCAGGCCGGCGCTGGCACGCTGCCGGTAGTACTGCGCGGTGAGCTCATTGGCGACCGAACCGGGGTTGCGGGCACGGGTCATCGGGGCCATCGCGATGCGGTTGCGCAGGGCGGTACCTGACAGGTCGAAGGGGTGGAAGAGGGCGGCGGTCATGTCGGTCATCTCGGTGTGGGGGAGGCGCCAGCGGCGCGATGCACACAGGATGGAGTTGACATGCAGGTGCATAAAGCGCTTCGATTTCCCATTTAACGGGACTATTTGTCCCCAATGGAGCGTGAGGGATGTTGCCACTGGAATCCTTGAATGGCCTGGTGACCTTCGTCACCACGGCACGCTCGGGCAGCTTCACTGAAGCCGCCAGTGCGCTGGGCATTTCGCGGTCGGCAGTGGGCAAGGCCATCGCGCGGCTCGAAGCGCGACTGGGCGTGCGCCTGTTCCATCGCACCACGCGGCGCATCGCGCTGACCAGCGACGGCGAGGCGTACTACGCCTCCTGCGCGGCGGCGCTGGAAGAGATATCCGCGGCCGAGGCCTGCCTGGGGTCGGCCGGGCTGCCCAGTGGGCGACTGCGTATCGACATGCCGTCCTCGTTCGGGCGGCTGGTGGTGCTGCCGGTGCTGTTGCGGCTGTGCCGGCAGTACCCGGACCTGCAGTTGACGATGACCTTCACCGATCACTTCGTCGATCCCGTCGAGGAAGGCATCGACCTGCTGATCCGTTTCGGCGGATTGCACCATGCCGAGCACCTCGTGGCGCGACGGCTCGGGCGCCAGCGCCTGGTCACCTGCGCATCGCCGGAGTACCTGCAGGCGCATGGCGTGCCTGCGACCGTGGAGGAACTGGCGCAGCACCGCAGCATCGTCGGCTTCCGTCATGGCCAGCCGGTCTGGTGGCGGATCGGCAGCGAGGATGACGAAGGGACGTTCATCCCGAATGCGCCGTATCAGCTCAATGACGGCGACGCGGTGATTGAAGCGGCCATCGCCGGTCTCGGTATCTGCCAGATGCCGGTTTCACTGGTGCGCCGCCACCTGGAATCCGGCGCGCTGCAGTCGGTGCTGGATGCGCACATGCAGCGGCATATCGACATCCATGCGCTGTGGCCACCGACGCGTCATCTGCGGCCAAAGGTGCGCTACGTGGTGGATGAGCTGACCCGGTTGGCGGGTGAGGGGTTGTTCGATTGAGCAGGCCGGGATTGAGTTCGTGGTTCCGGCTTGTATACTATCCCCCAGTATAGTTCCTGGGTAGCCTGGCCATGCCGCACTCCCCCGAAGAGAAGAAGAAGGTCCTGGCCCGCGTGCGCCGCATCCGTGGCCAGTGCGATGCGCTGGACCGCGCGCTGGAAGCCGGCGCCGACTGCGGGCCGGTGCTGCAGCAGATCGCTGCCATCCGTGGCGCCGTCAACGGCCTGATGTCCGAGGTAATGGAGGCCCATCTGCGCGAGGAGTTCGGCCAGCCCGCGGCCTCCGATGAACAACGCGCCGAACGCGTGCGCGACATGAGCGCGTTGATCCGCTCGTACTTGAAATAAACGACGGCGCAACATGGCGCCGCCCATCCTGTCATTGCCTGTCTTTGGAGAAACCACCATGAAGTCCCGTGCCGCCGTCGCCTTTGGTCCCGGCCAGCCGCTGCAGATCGTCGAGATCGACGTCGCCCCGCCGAAGAAGGGCGAAGTGCTGGTGAAGATCACCCACACCGGTGTCTGCCACACCGATGCGTTCACCCTGTCCGGCGATGACCCGGAAGGCCTGTTCCCGGTGGTATTGGGCCATGAAGGCGCCGGCATCGTGGTGGACGTGGGCGAGGGCGTGACCAGCGTCAAGCCGGGCGACCACGTGATTCCGTTGTACACCGCCGAGTGCGGCGAGTGCCTGTTCTGCAAGAGCGGCAAGACCAACCTCTGCGTGTCGGTGCGCGCGACCCAGGGCAAGGGCGTGATGCCCGATGGCACCAGCCGCTTCAGCTACAACGGTGAGCCGCTGTACCACTACATGGGCTGCTCGACCTTCAGCGAGTACACCGTGGTGGCTGAAGTATCGCTGGCGAAGATCAACCCGGACGCCAACCCGGAACACGTGTGCCTGCTGGGCTGCGGTGTCACCACCGGCATCGGCGCGGTGCACAACACCGCCAAGGTGCAGGAAGGCGACAGCGTGGCGGTATTCGGCCTCGGCGGCATCGGCCTGGCGGTGATCCAGGGCGCGCGCCAGGCCAAGGCCGGCCGCATCATCGCGGTGGACACCAACCCGTCCAAGTTCGAGCTGGCGCGCGAGTTCGGTGCCACCGACTGCATCAACCCGAAGGACTTCGACAAGCCGATCCAGCAGGTCATCGTTGAAATGACCACCTGGGGCGTGGACCACAGCTTCGAGTGCATCGGCAACGTCAACGTGATGCGCGCGGCGCTGGAATGCGCGCACCGTGGCTGGGGCCAGAGCGTGGTGATCGGCGTGGCCGGTGCCGGGCAGGAGATCTCCACCCGCCCGTTCCAGCTGGTGACCGGCCGCAAGTGGATGGGCACCGCCTTCGGTGGCGTGAAGGGCCGCAGCCAGTTGCCGGGCATGGTCGAGGATGCGATGAAGGGCGATATCGAACTGGCCCCGTTCGTCACCCACACCATGGACCTGGACAAGATCAACGACGCCTTCGACCTGATGCATGAAGGCAAGTCGATCCGTTCGGTGGTCCACTACTGAGCCACGCCGGGTGGCAGGCTTGAGGCCTGCCGCCCCTCGGGAGGAACCCATGGAACGCATCGAACACCGCGCCTGTTCCGGCGGCTGGCAGGACGTCTACCGCCATCACTCGGCGACGCTGGGCTGCGACATGCAGTTCGCCGTGTACCTGCCGCCGCAGGCGGCCACTCGGAAGCTGCCGGTGCTGTACTGGCTGAGCGGCCTGACCTGCACCGAGCAGAATTTCATCACCAAGGCCGGCGCACAGCGCTATGCGGCCGAGCATGGGGTGATCCTGGTAGCGCCCGATACCAGTCCTCGCGGCGAGGATGTGGCTGACGCCGAGGGCTACGATCTGGGCAAGGGGGCAGGGTTCTATCTCAATGCCACCCGCACGCCGTGGGCAAAGCACTACCGCATGCATGACTATGTTGCGCGGGAGCTGCCCGAACTGATCGAAGCGAACTTCCCGGCCACCGCAGCGCGCAGCATCAGTGGCCATTCGATGGGCGGCCACGGTGCACTGGTGATCGCGCTGCGCAACCCCGGGCGCTACCGCAGCGTGTCCGCGTTCTCGCCGATCGTCGCGCCCAGCCATGTACCGTGGGGGCAGAAAGCGTTCCACGCGTATCTGGGGGACAACCCGGCCGACTGGGCACAGTGGGACACGTGCGCGCTGCTGGCCAGCGTCGAAGAGCGGTTGCCGCTGTTGGTCGACCAGGGCGAGGCGGATGAGTTCCTCCAGACCCAACTGCAGCCGCAGCGCCTGCAGGCGGCCTGCGACGCGGCCGGCCATCCGCTGACCCTGCGCCTGCAGCCCGGCTACGACCACAGTTACTACTTCATTGCCAGCTTCATTGGGGAGCACATCGCCCACCACGCCCGCGCGCTGAAGTGCTGACCCCCTGTAGAGCCGAGCCCACGCTCGGCTCTACCTTGTTGGGCCTCCGACCGGATGGCAGCCGAGCATGGGCTCGGCTCTACGGTTGCGCGCCGCTTTTCCGGTGATGGATCACACCATCGTGGCGCCGCCCCGGGCTATCGTGCGCCCATACGGCCTTGCCGATCGGGGGATGCATGCCGGTAGTGCTGGCGCTGCTGTATGTGCTGTGCCACGGCCTGGTCCTGGCCATGTGGCCAGGGCCCGTCGGTGCGGGTTCCTTCGTGTTCCTGACCGGCGCTCCGCTGCTGGCCGCCGCCGCCTGCCTGTGGCGGGCCCGCCGCGATGGCGCCGCGCTGGGTTGGCGTGCCACCGCGCTGGCCCTGCTGCTGTGGGGCGGAGGCATGGCCTTCAACATGGTCGATGCGCTGGGCGCCGGCCGTGCCGATGTCACGCCGCAGGTCAGTCTGTTCCTGTATGTGCTTTACGGCGTGCCGCTGGTGTTCATCCTGGCCCGTGCACGCCGCGAACGGCTCAGCATCAGCCTGATCGACGCGGCCATGGCCGCGCTGCTGGGTGTGCTGTTCTTCGTGCACGCGCAATCGTTTGCCGCCCGCATCGATGTTGATGACCACGCGATGGCCAACATGCAGCGCATGTTCGACATCCAGAACCTGTGCATTGCGGCGTTCGCTGTGGTGCGCTGGCTGGTCGGCGACGTTCCGGAGCGGCGCAACTTCTTCCGTGCGCTGGCGATGTACGCCGTCGTCTACCTGCTGGTGGCGTACTACATCAACCACTACACCGAGGAGCAGTCGTTCGGTGCCTACAACGACCTGCTGATCGATCTGCCGTTCCTGCTGCTGGCGCTGCTCGCGCTCAGCCAGGCACCGGCGCGGGTCCTGGCGCCGCATCCGCGGATGGCGCGCACGGTGCAGGCGGCGGGTCCGATGATCCTGCCGCTGCTGCTGCTGGTGGTAGGCACGCTGGTGGTCGACCACGCCCGGCCCCTGGCCGTGAGCGGGTTCGTGGTGGCGACGCTGGGGTTCGGCCTGCGCAGCATCCTGCTGCAGGTGGACCTGATGGAACGGCAGGCCTCGCTGGATCAGTTGGCGCGCCAGGATGGCCTGACCGGCGTGGCCAACCGGCGCGAGTTCGACGCGCTGCTGCTGGCCGAGTGGAACCGCGCACGGCGCAGTGGCACCGAACTGGGCCTGTTGCTGCTGGATATCGATCATTTCAAGGCCTTCAACGACCGGCACGGTCATCCTGCCGGGGACCGCTGCCTGCAGGCCGTAGCGGCGATCCTGAAGGTCAGTGCCGGCCGTGCCGGCGACAGCGTTGCGCGCTATGGCGGCGAGGAATTCGCAGTGATCGTGCCGGGAAGCCCGCTGTCGGGCGTACTGGCGCTGGCCGAACGCCTGCGCGAGGCAGTGGAAGCGCTGCCGTTGCCCGAAGGTTCGGTCAGCATCAGCGTCGGTGTGGGCTACCTGCATCCGCCGGCCCTGGCCAGCGCCGACCAGCTGCTGGCAGACGCCGACGCGGGCCTGTATGCGGCCAAGCGTGCCGGCCGCAACCAGGTGATCCTGCATGCGCATGTGCTCGACGACGAAGGCAGTGCACATGGCACGATGGACTGCTGAGGGCGACGCGTGATCAGCCCTGATGCAGCATCGCGCGCCTGTGGTGCCGAACGGTCATCGTTGCCGCAGCCAGCCGGTGGGATCGAGCAGCCTCAGCCCGACAGGCGACAATGATCGCAGCCGCAACGGCAGCTTCGCTGCCTGCACGGCGACAGCGCAGCGTGCCAGCTGCTGCCGCAGCGGTGCCAGCGTGTCGTCTTCGCGGGGCCGTGCATGCCGCCACTGGGCGATGCGCAGCAGGCAGACCAGCAGGTCCAGTTCGCTGGCGGCAATGAAGGGAGAGCCGGCGGGCAGCAGGTCGATCGGCGCCGCGGGCGCGGCCAGCAGTGGCAGCAGGTTGATGAACGCGTCGCAGCCTTCAGGATCAAGACCGAGGCCGCTCAGCTGTGCGAGTCCATCGGCCATGAGATCGGGGTCACGCAGCTGGCGTATCGCCGCCAGCAGCGCCTGCTCGCCACGACCGAACTGGCGGCCGAAGGCACGGTAGCTGACCCGCGTGGGAAACAAGGGGGAACGGGAGGCCATGGCAGCTAGGGTTGTGGGTCGCGGGTTTCCACCAGCACGGGGCAGGGGGCGTGATCGATGGTCCATTGCCCGATCGAGGGTTCGAACAGGCGTTCCAGCCGGGACAGGTGGCGGTGGCCGATCACGATCAGGTCGCACTTCAGGCGCCTGGCCTGGTCGCTGATGACTTCGCCGGGGTCGCCTGAGGGGATCTGCGCGATGGCATCGACGCCGCGCTCGCGCAGTTCGGCCAGGGCTTCGGTCAGCACCGCCTCGGCGCGGGAGCGCTGGCGGGCGGCTTCCGGATACTCGATGCGGTCGGCTTCGCTGGCATCGGCGGCCAGCGCGAATTCGGGGTCGAGCACGCACAGCAGGTGCAGGCGGCTGCGGGGCCCGGCAATGGCCGCGGCAAGGTCCAGCACGCGCGCGTGCTGGGGGCCACCGTCCAGGGCGACCAGCAGGGTATTGAACATGGATGTCTCCTTTGCAGGCCGGGGATGGTCGCCGATGTCACCGTGCGCACCCATGCCGTGCGCGGCAGTCAATGAATGCGTCAGACGCAATCCATTGAGGCCAGGAGTGCCGTAGAGTCATCTGATTTACTGGAGACTGTCATGCCCCTGCCGGACCTGAACCTGTTGCTGGCACTGGACGTGCTGATCGACGAATGCAGCGTGGCCGCCGCCGCGCGGCGGATGAACCTGAGCGCGCCGGCGATGAGCCGTACCCTGGGCCGGATCCGCGCCGCCCTGGGCGACCCGGTGCTGGTGCGTGCCGGCCGCGGGCTGGCGCCCACGCCGCGCGCCCTGCAGCTGCGTGAGCAGGTCCGCGACGTGATCGAGCAGGCCCACCGCGTCTTCAATGCCGGTCGCGAGATCGACCTGCGCACCCTGGAGCGCACCTTCAATGTCCGCGCCAATGATGTCTTCATCGGCGGATTCGGCGGACGCCTGCGTGAACTGTTCCGCCAGCAGGCGCCGCGGGCGGTGCTGCGCTTCGTGCCCGAGGGCGATACCGACGACGATGCGATGGCACAGGGCCGGATCGACCTGTACATCAGCACGGCCGGCAAGCATGCGCCCGATACCAAGGTGCAGAACCTGTTCAGTACCTCGTTCATGGGCGCAGCGCGCGAAGACCATCCACTGTTCGACGAGGAGATCAGTGCCGAGCGCTTTGCCGCGTGCGACCACATCGCGGTGTCGCGCCGTGGCCTGCCACGTGGGCCGATCGATGATGACCTGGCCACGCTCGGCCTGCAGCGTCGCGTGGCGCTGATCAGCCCGACCTTCCACGGTGCGATCTTCGCGGCGGCCGAATCGGACCTGATCCTGCCGCAGATGCCAAGCGTGATGCTGGAGCGGATCGTCAACATGCGCCTGCCGTTGCGCCTGTTCCCGCTGCCGATTCCGGTGCGGACCGCGGCCATCGTGCAGGCCTGGCATCCGCGCCTGGACAACGACGCCGCGCACCAGTGGCTGCGGCGCTCGATCAAGACCATGTGCGAAAGCGCAGGGGAGGCCTCGCGCTGACATCTGCATGCGTGCGCCCGGCGCACGCCTGGGATGCCGGCGACGCCATTTTTTACAGGGTACCGGCTCCCTAGACTGCGCTCCCCGGAGTTTCACTGAGCGCATTCCAATGACCCCCAACATGCCGTGCACTGCACGGATCGGTGCCCGGCGATGAGTACGCCGGCCGCCGCTGTCCCGGCCGCCGCAGCGCCCCGTCCTGCCGCCGCCCCCGGGCTCGATCGCCGCATTCTGGTCGGCCTGTGTGGCGTGCTGCTGGCGGTGCTGGTGTCGGGCTTCAACGAGAACATCACCAAGGTCGCATTGGCCGACATCCGTGGCGCGATGGGTTTCAGCGTCGATGACGGCAGCTGGATCGTCGCCCTCTACAGCGCGATGTCGGTCAGCGCGATGGCCTTCGCGCCATGGTGTGCCGCCACCTTCTCGTTGCGCCGCTTTGCGCTGGCGATGATCGGTGGCTTCATGGTGTTGGGCGTGCTGTGCCCGCTGGCCCCGAACCTGCAGGTCTTCCTGCTGCTGCGTGCATTGCAGGGCCTGTGCGGTGGTGCGCTGCCGCCGCTGCTGATGAGCGTGGCCCTGCGCTTCCTGCCGCCGGGCATCAAGCTGTACGGCCTGGCCGGCTATGCGCTGACGGCAACGTTCGGCCCGAGCATGGGCACGCCGCTGGCTGCATTCTGGGTCGAGCAGGTGGGCTGGCACTGGGCGTTCTGGCAGATCGTGCCGTACTGCCTGGCTGCAATGGCGATGGTCGGCTGGGGCCTGCCGCAGGACCCGCTGCGGCTCGAACGCTTCGCCCAGTTCGATACGGTCGGCCTGCTGCTCGGCCTGCCAGCGCTGGTGCTGCTGGTGCTGGGCCTGGTGCAGGGCCCGCGCCTGAACTGGTTCGACTCGCCGATGATCACGCTGATGATCGGAGGCGGTGCCGGCCTGATGGTGCTGTTCATGATCAATGAATGGTTCCACCCCTTGCCGTTCTTCAAGCTGCAGCTGCTGGCCAACCGCAATCTCAGCTACTCGCTGGTGACGCTGGGCGGCGTGCTGTTCGTGCTGCTGGCGGTGATCTCGATCCCGTCCGGCTTCCTGGCCAGCGTGCAGGGCTACCGGCCGCTGCAGACGGCACCGATGCTGCTGTGGGTGGCACTGCCGCAGGTGATCGCGCTGCCGCTGGTGGCGGCCCTGTTGAACATCCGCGCGGTGGATTGCCGCTGGGTGCAGGCCACCGGCCTGGCGATGCTGGCCCTGGCCTGCTGGCTGGGCTCGCACCTGGACGTGGCCTGGATCCGTGACAACTTCCTGTGGGTGCAGCTGCTGCAGGTGTTCGCACAACCCATGGCAGTGCTGCCGCTGCTGATGCTGGCCACCGGCGGCCTTGCGCCGCAGGACGGCCCGTTCGCCTCGGCGTGGTTCAACACGGTCAAGGGTTTCGCTGCGGTGCTTGCCAGCGGCGTACTGGATGCCGTCGCCCAGGGCCGCCGTCATTTCCATTCCACCGTGCTGGTCGACCGCCTGGGCGAGCAACCGTGGCTGGCCGATGGCCCGCAGCTCGGCGCGCGCCTGCATGCACAGGTGCAGGCGCTGACCTCGGCCGACCTGTACTGGGTGGTCGCGCTGGTGGCGCTGGCCTTCATTCCCCTCATTGCCTGGATGCCCACCCGCATCCACCCGCCACGTGCCGTGGCCTGAACCTTTCGCAGGAACCCCTCATGACGATCAATCGAACCACTCTCAACACCGGCCTGGGCCTGGGCGTACTGGCCCTGGCCATCGGCGCCTGGCTGCTGCTGCGCGACTCTGGCCACCAGAGCACCAACAATGCGTACGTGGTGGCCGACTACACCCTGGTGGCTCCGAAAATTCCCGGCTTCGTCAGTGCCGTGGAGGTGGAGGACAACCAGTCGGTGAAGGCCGGCGACGTGCTTGCCCGCATCGACGACCGTGACTACCAGGTCGCCCTGCAGGCGGCCCGTGCCGACCTTGCCAATGCCCGCGCACAGCTCGCCAACGCACAGGCCGCACTGGCCCAGCAGGATTCGCTGATCGCGCAGGCCAGGGCCAGTGTGGATGTCAGCCGTTCCGAACTGACCCTGGCCAGTGCCGACCAGCAGCGCTACCGCGAACTGGCCCGTGACGGCGCCGGAACCGTGCAGAACGCGCAGCAGGCGCAGTCGAAGCAGGCCGTGGCCAGTGCCCACCTGCAGCAGGGCCAGGCGGCGCTGTCGACCGCGCGCCAGCGCACCGACATCCTGACCGCCGGTGTGCAGGCTGCGCAGGCCGCGGTGCAACGCGCGGAAGCGGCGCAGGCCCGCGCAGAACTGGATCTGTCGCACACCGTGCTGCGTGCACCGATCGACGGCATGGTCGGTCGTCGTGCAGTGCGCGTAGGTGCCTACCTGACCCCGGGTACACCGGTGGCCGCGGTGGTGCCGCTGAAGCGTGCCTTCGTGGTCGCCAACTTCCAGGAAACACAGATGACCCGCATGCAGGCCGGCCAGCAGGTCGAACTGAAGGTGGACGTGTTCCCGGGCAAGCCGCTGCGCGGGCACATCGACAGCATCGCGCCGGCCACCGGCGTCACCTTCGCCGCTGTCGCACCGGAGAATGCCACCGGCAACTTCACCAAGGTGGTGCAGCGTATTCCGGTGAAGATCGTGCTGGAGCCGGGCCAGCCGCTGCTGGACCAGCTGCGTGCCGGCATGTCGGTGGAAGCCAGTGTCGAGCTGGGCAGCCGCGCGCGCGCGCAGAGCGTGAAGCACAGTCCGGGCCATGCGGCCGGGGAGGGCGCATGAGCGCAGTTGCCTTGTTCCGCAGCACCTTCGTTGCGGCCAGCCTGTGCACGGCCCTGGCTGCCTGCACGATGGGTCCGGACTTCGTACGTCCTCAGGCGGAACTGCCCAGTCACTGGCAGGGCGAGGCCGTCGCGGGCAACGCGATCGATCAGGACGCCGCCTGGTGGGCCGGCTTCGACGACCCACTGCTCGGACAGCTGGCCAGCCAAGTGCTGGAGGCCAACCTGGACCTGCAGCTGGCGGCCAACCGCGTGCAGCAGAGCCGCGCCGCGCGTGGCATCAGCGCCGCCGACCGTCTGCCCAGCGTCAGCGCAACCGCCAGCGGCGCACGCGCACGCAACAGCGAGGTGGGCTTGAACGATCCGTCCGGCAACGGCGGTCGTGATGACTATGGGCTGTTCCAGGCCGGCATCGGCCTGAGCTGGGAACTGGATCTGTGGGGACGGGTGCGCCGCCAGGTGGAAGCCGCCGATGCACGCGTGCAGATGGCCGAGGAGGATGCACACGCAGTGCGCATCGCGCTGCTGGCGGAAACCGCGCGTGATTATCTGCAGCTGCGCGCGACGCGGCAGCTGCTGGCGATCACCGAGGACAACCTCGGCATCGCCCACGACATCAAGCGCCTGACCGAAGCACGCCAACGCCAGGGCGTGGCCAGCACGCTGCAGGTGTCCAGCGCGTCCGCGCAGGTGGCATCGCTGCAGGCACGCATCGCGCCGCTGCGGCATCGTGAATCGCAGCTGCGCAATGCACTGGCGTTCCTGCTGGCGCAGCCTCCGCAGGCACTGGATGCGCAGCTGCAGAATGCATGCCGTGACTGGCCCGCACTGCCGGCCGTGGCGGTGGGGCTGCCCAGCGAACTGGCCGAGCGTCGCCCTGACATCCGTCGCGCCGAAGCGGCGTTGCATGCCGCAACGGCCGGCATCGGCGTGGCCAAGGCCAGTTTCCTGCCGCGTATCACCTTGAATGGCGACGCTGGCTTCCAGGCCAAGCAGCTGGATGATCTGGATGGCTGGAACGCACACCGTTTCAGCATCGGGCCGTCGATCAGCCTGCCGATCTTCCAGGGCGGCAGGCTCAAGGCCAACCTCGCGTTGAGCAAGCTGCAGCAGCAACAGTCGTCGCTGCAGTTCCAGCGCACGGTGCTGCAGGCCTGGCATGAAGTGGACGACGCCATCGATGGCTACGCCGCCGAACAGCAGCGCACCGTGCAGCTGCACGTGGCGGTAGACGAAAGCGAGACCGCGCTCGGTGCGGCGCGCCGGCAGTACCAGGCCGGCGTGGTCGACATGCTGGACGTGCTGACCACCCAGCGCATCGCACTGGACAACCAGGCTGCACTGGCCAACAGCCAGGCAACGGCGGCAATCGCGCGGGTGGAGCTGTACCGCGCGCTGGGCGGTGGCTGGTAGGGAAATGGAAACGCCGGGCCATGCCCGGCGGTTCGTCGGTAGTTGCCAACCTTGGTTGGCAGTTTTTGCAGAAGCGCCAACCAAGGTTGGCATCTACCAAGGCGGGGCAGGTAGCGCCGGGCCATGCCCGGCGGGCGGGTGCCTCAACGCACGTCGCGCAGTTCCCAGTGGCTGCCGGCCAGCAGGCGCAGGCGCTGCTTGAACACGTCGCTGTCGATGCGGGTGGTCGCCACCAGGTTGATGCGCAGATCCTTCTGTTCGCCGGTTACGGTGGCATCCGGATCGGTCACGCCCCATTGCGGTTCCACCGCATCCGGGTCGGGTTGCTTGGCCTTCCAGCGCTCGAACAGCGCGCCGCTGCGCAGCGCGTCCTGCAGTTCCTCGGCGAAGCCGGCGGCGCCCTGCGAATGGAAGGACAGGTCAGGGTCGTTGCCGCGGGCCTTGGAGGGATCGGGCAAGCTGATGTGGTACTGCGCAGGCATGGAGTTCTCCTTGAAGTGCGGCAAGGCTGGCACAGTCGTGGTGGAATCGATGTGCAGATTCCAGCCACGGTTGGCCTTCATTCAAACCGATGTGGCCCATCGGCAAAGCCCACGGTGACCGCGCCCTTGCCGACATTGACCATGCCGGTCAGGCTCATCACCGATTCGTACACGGCCACGCCATGGGTGGCGCAGACCTCCTTCAACTGGGCGTAGCCGGGCAGGGTACGCAGCTCGTCCAGCTCACCGCCGTAACTGACGCACACCGTTGGTGTCATCAGCCCGGCACGCACGCGCTGGCCGACCACCGCGAACAGCTTCTGCACCGCGTTGTCGAAGCCCTTGATCTTGGCGACCGGCCCGGTTTCGCCGCGATAGCCGTGCAGCACCGGCTTGATGTCCAGTGCGCTGCCCAGCGCCGCGCTGAGCAGGCCGACACTGCGGTCGCCCTTGTGCCGTGCACGCGCACGCATGTAATACAGGTCACGGGTCACCATGTAGCCGTGCACGTTGCCAGCCAGTTCCTCCAGCCGTTCGCGGATCTGCTGCACGCTGGCGTTGCTCTCGCGCAGGCGCACCGCTTCCACCGCGGTCACCGCCTGGGCAGCGAACAGGTTCTGGGTATCGAGCACGCGCAGCGCGAACGGTGAGTTGTAGCCTGCCGCCTGGCGCACCGGCTTGTAGTCGTTGAGGATGGCGAAGCTGGCCTGCAGCGCGTTGTCATGGATCGGGCTGCGGGTCTTGGTGATGGTCATGCAGAACACGTGGTCGTAATCGATCACCAGCTGCTGCAGGAACAGGTCGCGGATCTGGTTGACACTGAAGGGAATGGTTTCCGCCTCGGCGCCGTGTTCGGCCACGTGCGCGTGCAGGAAGCTCAGCGTGGCCTGCTCATCGCGGTGATCGGCCAGCACGGCTTCGCCGATGCGGACGGTGATCGGCAGCAGCACGATGTTGTGCTCGGCAATGAAGTCCTGCGGCAGGTCGCAGGCCGAGTCGACGACGATTCCGATGCGCATCCGCGGCTCCCCCTCCAGGGCGGTTGTAGATTCGGAAACGTGAAATCTATCTCAAAACCAGAGCCCGCGCCCGAGGGAAAGGCGTCACCCCTGTTCAGCGATTGCGTTGTACCGCCACCGGCAGGCTGTCCAGGCGCTGCCATTCGGGCTGCTGCAGCAGGGCGGGATCGGCCAGCACGGCGGCCATCAGCGGGTGGGCGTCGTTGCCCCAGAACAGTTCCTGGTCGATGGCCAGGGTCGGGACCCCGAACACGCCCGCGCCGATTGCGGCCTCCGTGTTGCGCCGCAGTTGCTCCTTCACCGCCGGATCGGCAATGGCGGTCGCGACATCCTCGATACCCAGCTGCGCACCCGGTTCGCGCAGGGCCTCGGCGCTGTCACCGGCGTGGCCCTCGCGCCAGATCCAGTCGAACAGCACGTCCACCGCCTGAGCGCTGGCCCCGGCAGCCAGGCATAGGCGCAGTGCTGACAACGGATTGAACGGATGGCCGGGCGGGAAGCGCATCGGGGTGCCCTCGGCCTGCGCGGTCCATAGCAGGTGGCGGTAGGCGAAGCGGCGCTTGGCGGGGATTTCCGCCGGGCCCAGGTTGCCGAGGTGATGCAGCACCGCGCCGAAGGCGATCGGCACGGTCTGGATCTGCGCGAACTGCGGCAGCTGTTTCAGCTTCTGCCAGTGCAGGTAGGAGTAGGGCGAGACGAAATCGAAGTACCAGCGCAGCGTTGCCATCCGTATGTCCTCGTGTGCGGTCAGGGCTGCGCGTTGCGCTGCAGGTAGCGGTCGCGCAGTTCGGTCTGGCGCGAGCGCATCGGCATCGCACGGCCGCCCAGCCAGACCTGTTCGGCATAGTGCGCCACGTCCAGCGGGTCGCCTTCCCACAGCACCAGGTCGGCGCGCTTGCCCGGCTCGATGCTGCCGATCTGGTCGGCCACGCCGAACGCCTGTGCCGGCACCCGGGTCAGCCCGGCCAGGCCGTCGGCCCAGGGCAGGCCGTTGGCCACTGCATTGCCAGCCAGCTGGCGCATCTTGCGCGCGTTGTGGGTGGCGTCGCCGCGCTGCACGAACGACACCGGCACGCCGGCGCGCTGCAGGCGTGCGGCGTTTTCCAGGGTGGCGCCGATCTGGTCGAAGCTGGCCGGCAGGTTGGCCAGCACGTCAACGAACACCGGCACCTGTGCGGCGGCCAGCTCCGGCGCGACCTGCCAGGCTTCGCCGGCACCGGCGATCGCGATCTTCACCTTCTCGCGCGCGGCCCAGCGCAGCAGCTGGCGGATGTCCGAGGCACGATCGACCTCCACCACGATGCGGCCCTGGCCGGCCAGGTAGCGGCTGAGCGTGCGGCGCCCGGCCGGGGTCAGCAGCGCGTGCGGCGAATCCGCAGCGACCTGGCCGCGTGCTTCGTCCACCATCTGCTGCAGCAGCATCCATTGCGCGGCGCGCGAATGCCCGGTCAGCTCCGATGCCGCCGAGCCCAGGCGCAGGAACAGTGCGCGCGGGCCGATCGGGTCGACGCTGCCATCCAGCCGCATCACGCCGCCCTGGCCGGCCACGAAGCCGCCACCGGTGGCGGCCCCGAGTGCGGTGAAGCCGAAGCCCTCCAGCCGCGTCACCGGGATCAGCACCGAGGCCGGGTTGTAGGCCAGGGTGACGTCGAATTCCGGGCGCAACGGCTGCTCGCCGAGCTTCAGCGAACTGTCCACCGTGCTCGATTCACCCGAGACCTCTTCGATGCCGGTCTCGGTGATGCCCCCGAACAGGGCCGGGGTCAGCGGCCGCCCATTGGCTTCGACCACGGTCGCTCCGGCCGGTGCGGACAGGCCGGTGCCGACTGCGCGGATGACGCCGCCCTGCACCAGCACATCGGCGTTCTGCAGGCTGCCGCGTGCGCTGGCGGTGTGCACCGTCGCGTTGCGCACCAGCAGGTCCTGCGCCGATGCCGTGGTTGCCAGCAACAGCAATGCCACCACGGTAGCGCCGGGCCATGCCCGGCGACGCTTGTTCAACGCGCCCATCAGCGCACCTCCTGGCCAAGCTGGAAATCGGAACGCGGCATGCTTGCCGGCGCGCTTCGGTCGTACAGCCGGCGGCCATCAATGAAGACCTGTTCGGCCAGCGCGTAGGAACTGAAGGGGTTGCCGTTCCACACCACCACGTCGGCCATCTTTCCGGCCTCCAGGGTGCCGGTCTGGCCTTCGATGCCCAGCGCCTTGGCGGCGTTGGCGGTCATCCAGGCAATGGCATGTTCGGGCGTGATCTCCGGCATGCGTGCACGTCGCGCTGAGGCCATCACCTTGGCCGCTTCCTGGTTCAGGCGCTGGATGCCCTCGGGTGAATCGGAATGGACGATGGCGCAGCTGTTCTTCGGGCGGTCGACCAGCGCGATGTTCTCCTGGATGCCGTCGAAGGCTTCCATCTTGAAGCCCCACCAGTCGGCCCACAACGCACCGCAGACGCCGTCGGCGGCCAGCCGGTCGGCCAGCTTGTAGGCCTCCACGCCGTGGTGGAAGGCGGCCACCTTGAAGCCGAATTCCTTGGCCAGGTCGAGCATGGTGGCCATTTCGTCGGCGCGGTAGCAGTGGATGTGCACGCGGATGTCGCCTTCGATGGCGCCGGCCAGCGTGTCCAGCTTGAGATCGCGCTTGCCGCCGGCATCACCGGCGCTGTCGCCCTTGTCGCTGCCGAACCAACCCTTGCGCTTGGCCGGCTTGGGCTTGGTCTTGGCGATGTAGTCGGCGGCATCGATGAAGGCAGCACGGTAGCCGGCCACGTTGCCCATGCGCGTGGCCGGGGCCACGCCCTTGCCTTCGCCGTAGACCCGCTTGGGGTTCTCGCCGCAGGCCATCTTCAGGCCCCACGGTGCGCCGGGGAACTTCATCGCCTGGTAGGTGATGGCCGGTACGTTCTTCAGGGTCACGCCGCGGCCGCCGACCAGGTTGGCCGAGCCGGGCAGCACCTGCATGCTGGTCACGCCGCCGGCCAGCGCCGTGGCGAAGCCCGGGTCCTGCGGCCACACCGAGTGCTCGGCCCAGACATTGGCGGTGACCGGTGCGGTGACTTCGTTGCCGTCGCTGTGCGCGCCAACGCCCGGGCTGGGGTAGACACCCAGGTGCGAGTGCACGTCGATCAGGCCCGGAGTGACCCACTTGCCCTGTGCATCGATGCGGGTGACGCCCGCATCGGCCTGCAGCTGGCGGCCAACGGCGACGATGCGGCCGTCACGCAGCAGCACATCGGCGTTGTCCAGGCGCTGGCCGGTACCGGTCAGCACCGTGGCGTTCTGGATCAGCACCGGCGCATCAGGATGGGCCTGGTAGGTGCTGGGGTAGGGATCGGCGACGAAGCGCGAGGCGCCCACCGCCGGAGCCGTACTCAATGAAAGCAGTGCCAGGGCCACCCCGGCGCGCAACAACGTCGATGCCATGCAGTTTCCTTCGCGGCGTGATCCAGCCGCCGACGCTAGCCGGGCCGCGGCGCGCTGCCAAGTGACCTTCTTCACAGGCTGGTCGATGGCGGCTCGACGGCACCGCCCGGCTGGCCGAAAATAGCCGGTCCCCCGCCGTACCGGTCCCCGACCATGAAGAGCAAGCAGGAAATCGTCGACAACTGGCTGCCGCGCTATACCGGCGTCCCCCTCGACCAGTTCGGCCAGCACATCCTGCTGACCAACTTCGGCGGCTACCTGCACACCTTTTCCGAGCTGACCGGTGCGCCCGTCATCGGCCTGGACCGGCCGATGGCCAGCGCCACGATCGACGGCATCACCATGATCAACTTCGGCATGGGCAGCCCCAATGCCGCGATCATCATGGACCTGCTGTCGGCAGTGATGCCCAAGGCGGTGCTGTTCCTGGGCAAGTGCGGTGGCCTCAAGCGCAAGAACCAGCTGGGTGACCTGGTGCTGCCGATCGCCGCGATCCGTGGCGAGGGCACCTCGGGCGATTACCTGCCGCCGGAAGTACCGGCGTTGCCGGCATTCGCGCTGCAGCGTGCGGTCTCGACCATGATCCGCGACCTCGGCCACGACTACTGGACGGGTACCGTCTACACCACCAATCGCCGGGTCTGGGAGCACGACGAGGCCTTCAAGGAGCGGCTGCGGGCGATGCGCTGCATGGCCATCGACATGGAAACGGCCACGGTGTTCGCCGCCGGCTTCGCCAACCACATCCCCAGCGGCGCGCTGCTGCTGGTCTCGGACCAGCCGATGATCCCCGACGGGGTCAAGACCGAGGCGTCCGATGCCAAGGTCAGCTCCCAGTTCGTGGAAAACCATATCCAGATCGGTATCGAGGCGCTTAAGCTTATCCGGCGCAACGGCAAGTCGGTCCGCCACCTGCGCTTCGACGAATGATGATGATGGCCTGGCGCGGCGCGCCGGCCCTGGGGAGTAGGTGATGGACGTTGCCGCGCAAGTGGTGGAATTCTGGAAAGAAGCGGGCCCTGCGAAGTGGTTCGCCCGCGACGATGCGTTCGACGCGCAGTTCCGCCAGTTGTTTCTGGATGAGCATTTCGCCGCGGCCGCGCGCGCGCGCGAGCATTGGCTGGGCAGCGCCGAAGGGGCGCTGGCGCTGATGCTGCTGTTGGACCAGTTCCCGCGCAACTGCTTCCGTGGAACCGCCCATTCCTACGCCACCGATGGCCTGGCCCGGCACTACGCCATGCGCGCCATCGAGGAAGGTCTGGACCTGCAGCTGGTCCCGAAGCTGCGCGCCTTCATCTACCTGCCGTTCGAGCACTCCGAGGATCCGCTGGACCAGGACCGTTCGGTGGCGATGTTCGACGTGCTGGGTGACAAGGAATACCTGCAGTACGCCGAATTGCACCGCGACATCATCCGCCGCTTCGGTCGTTTCCCGCATCGCAATGCCGTGCTCGGTCGCTTGCCCACGGCGGAAGAGCTGGATTACCTGGCCGAAGGCGGGTTTGCCGGGTAGGTCCACGCCATGCGTGGATGCAGAAAACGCCGGCGAATGCCGGCGTTTTCTGTGCTGGGGTCAGAGCCCTTTCCTGCGGAAAGGGATCCGACCCCAAGTCGACCCCATGCCGGGGCCGATCAGTACTTCGGCACGCCGTTGTCCACGTCTTCGGACCAGGCATTGATGCCGCCGGTGACGTTGAACACCTTGGTGAAGCCCAGTGCACGGAACTGCTCGGCGGCCTGCGCGCTGCGGCCACCGTGGTGGCACAGGAAGGCCAGTGCGGTGTCCTTCGGCAGGGCTTCCAGCTCGGCACGGCCGTTGCCGTCGAAGCTCCTGAACGGCACGCCCACGGCGGCGATCTCACGCTCGTCGGCCGGGCGCACGTCCACCAGGGTGATGTTGCCGGCACGCACCAGGTCGTCGGCATCACGCACGCTGATTTCCTGTACCGGCTTCGGTGCGTTCGGGTTGTCGATCGCCAGGCCCTTGCCGCGGATGTCGTCCACCCAGTCGATGGTGATGCCGTTGGCGCGACGGGCGCTGGACAGGTCGAACTGCACGCGCAGGCCGTTGGACTCGGCAGCGATCGCGCCTTCGTCATGCGGGGCCAGCTGGAAGTTCGGCTGGAAGCCGGCGTCGATGCTCAGCTGCAGGGCAGCGCCCGGAGCGTCGGCCAGCGCGCCCTTGAGCATTTCCACGGCGGCCGGGGTGACGGTGATGCTCGGCGGGGTGCGGTCCGGTGCGGCCAGGCCCAGCACGCTGCTCAGCTCGCCGCTGGCGGCCATCTGCAGCACGATGTCGCTGCCGCCGACCAGTTCGCCGTCGATGTACAGCTGCGGGATGGTCGGCCAGTCGCCGTAGGCCTTGATGCCTTCACGGATTTCCTGGTCGGCCAGCACGTTGACGTGGGCGAACTCGACACCGAGGTCCTGCAGCGCGCCCACGGCCTTGGCCGAGAAACCACACTGCGGCATCGACGGCTGGCCCTTCATGAACAGCACGACGCGGTTGGCGTTGAGGATGGATTCGATGCGCGAACGCAGGGCGGGATCGAGGGACATGGACGTCGGGGTTCCGGGAATTCGAATCATCAATTCTAACCCCCATGGCATCATGGGGGATGAGCAACGCAGGAACATTGCATCGCATCCCGGCCCGCCCCTGGCGCTGGCTGCCCTGGCTGGTGGCGTCGCAGCTGGCCGTGATTCTGGTCTGGGTACAGGCTGGGTGGCACTGGGGGCTGCCGCTGATGGTGGCCAGCCATGCGCTGTTCATGGTGCCGGTGTTCCTGCCCAACAGCCGTTTCTACGCACCGGTACTCAGCCGGGTGCCGGACGCTGGCAACAGTGTCTGGCTGACGATCGATGACGGCCCCGGCCCGGAAACCCGTGCCGTGCTCGACCTGCTGGACCGCCACCAGGCGCGTGCGACCTTCTTCCTGGTGGGGGACCGTGCGCTGGCGCAGCCGGAACTGGTGGCCGAGATCCTGCGCCGTGGCCACGATCTGGGCAATCACAGTCTCAGCCACCCGCAGGCCCGCTTTTGGCGCCTCGGCCCAGCGGCGATGCGTGCCGAGATCGAAGGCTGCCAGCATGCGCTGCAGGCGCTGAGCGGGCATCCGGTGCGCTGGTATCGCTCGGTGGTGGGCATGACCAACCCGTTCGTGGCGCCGGTGCTGAAGGCGCTGGGCCTGACGCGCGTGGGCTGGAGCGCGCGCGGTTACGACGGCGTCGGCTGCACCCCGGACAGCGTGCTGGCGCGGTTGCTGCCGGACCTGCGCCCAGGGGCCATCGTGCTGCTGCACGAGGGCGCCGCCCACGGCCACAATCTGGTGATCATCGAGCGCGTGCTGCAGGCGCTGGAAGAGCGCGGCTTGAAGGTGCAGCTGCCTGACTCGTAGCACCGGGTTCTGGCCGCGTGGAGCAGCCGAGCGTGGGCTCGGCTCTACAGGGGCTGGCGATCATCCTGTAGCGCTCGAGCCGATGCCCGGCTGGGAGGCACGTCAGGAGCGTTCGGCCACCAGCAGCCAGCTGTTGAAGGGCGTACGCCCATGCAGCGGCCGGGGGGCGGTCACCTGCAATCCCGCTTCGGCAAGCGTCGCCTGCAGTACCCGTGGATCAGGGTAGTGGCGCGGGCGCGTGCCCATCCAGCCGACCAGCCAGGCCAGCCGGTCCGCCATCCGCGTGGTGCGGTCGCGGCCATCGCCGGTGGCAAGCGGTGTGCGCAGCAGCAGGCGGCCGCCGGGTGCCACCTGCTCGCTGGCGGCGCGCAGCAGCGCCTGTTGCGGGCCCGCGTCCAGGTACTGCAGCACGTCCAGCAGCAGGACGTGCCCGGCCTGCGCCGGCAGTGGCGCCTGCACGTCCACGCAGTCGAAGTGCACGTCATGCAGCCCGGCGGCGGCACGTTGCGCGCGGGCGATCTTGCCGGCATCCACGTCCACGCCCAGGTAGGGCTGGGTACCGCCACGCTGGCGCAGTACATGGGCGAACAGGCCCAGCCCGCAGCCCAGGTCCAGCACCGGCTGCCCGTCGTCAGGCAGATGCTGCAGCACGCCGTCGTACAGCGGATCGCTGCCGAGCTTGCTGCGGGTGTAGTAGTAGTCGCGGCGGTTGCCCCAGGCCTGCGCCGGGCGGAACGCTTCGGCGATCAAGCGGGCCTGCGGGGCCGTCAGGGGAGTACAGGGCAGGGGCGGGCCGTTCCGTGGCGTGCCGTCCATCGCCTCAGTCCGTGCCGCCAAGCAGATGCGCGGCAACCGGCAGCGCGCGCGCGCTCCACAGCGAGTACATCCTCGCCGAGGGGTGCAGCCCGTCTTCGGCGATCATCGTCGGTTGGTCGCCCTGTGCGCGGCTGATGTCGGTGATGTCGACGAAGGCCACGCCGTGCCGGGTGCTGATCACTTCGGCGGCGGCATTGAACTCGTCGGTTTCGATCTCGATCGCGGCCAGGTCGCGGCCACTGCCGGCACCGAACGGGGTGGCACCCCAATCGGGGAAGGACAGCACCAGCACGCGGCCGGTATCACCGCCGGCGAAGCCGATCGCCCGCTGCAGCAAGGCCTGGAACTGGTTGCGGTACTCGTCCAGCGGACGCCCGCGATACTGGTTGTTGACGCCGATCAGCAGGCTGACGAAATCGAACGGACCCTGCGGTGCGGTCGCGTCGATACCCGCGTCGAGCTCGTCGGTCGTCCAGCCGGTGGTCGCAATGGTCTGCGGGTTGGACAAGTCGATGCCCTGCGCACGCAGCGCAGCGGCCAGCTGGTGCGGCCAACGGCCTTCGACTGCAACCGCTTCACCGATGGTGTACGAATCGCCCAGCGCCAGGTAGGACAACGCCACGGCTCAGGCCACCGAGCGGCGTGGCTTCATCGGCACGACCTTGGTCGCGTCCTCGGCACGGCGCGCCAGCACGCGGTTGATGCGGGCGAACACATCGCGCATCACTGAGGCTTCCGGCAGCAGGGTCACGCGGAAATGATGGCGGTAGGGCACGTTGAAGCTCGAGCCCGGCACCACCAGCACGCCTTCGTTGTTCATCAGGTCCAGTGCGAAATTATGGTCGTCGAAGCCCTTGGCGGCGGCGCCGATCACGGCCGGGAACGCGTACAGCGCGCCAGCCGGCGCGACCAGTGACAGGTGCTCGCTGGCTTCGCACGCTTCGATCACCGCGCGGCGGGTTTCATACAGGCGGCCACCGGGGGCGCACAGCTCGGAAATGGTGTCCGGGCCATTCACCGCAGCCTCGATGGCGTACTGCCCCGGCACGTTGGCGCACAGGCGCAGCGCACCGAGCAGGTCCAGCGCGGCGCGGAAATCGCCCAGGCGCGCGTCGTCGCCGCTGAGGTGGGCCCAGCCCACGCGCCAGCCGCAGGCGCGGTGCACCTTGCTCAGGCCGCTGAAGGTCAGGCACGGGTGGTCGCCGGCCAGCGGCGCGACCGGCTGGAACACCGCATCGTCGTACAGGATCTGGTCGTAGATCTCATCGACCAGCAACAGCAGGTTGTGGCGGCGCGCGATCTCCACCACGCGCTCCAGCAGTTCGCGGGGGTAGCTGGCGCCGCTGGGGTTGTTCGGGTTGATCAGCACGATGGCGCGCGTGCGCGAAGAGACCAGGGCCTCGATCTCGCTCGGGTCCGGCTGGAAGCCGTTTTCGGCGGCGCAGCGGTAGTACACCGGGCGGCCATCGTTGAGGATGGTCGAGGCCGACCACAGCGGGTAGTCCGGCGAGGGCACCAGCACTTCGTCGCCCGGGTTGAGCAGTGCGCGCAGCGACAGGTCGATCAGTTCGCTGACGCCGTTGCCGACGAACATGCGGTCCGGGTGCGCATCGGGTGCACCGCGGCGGGCGTAGTACGACGCGATCGCTTCGCGCGCCACCGGCAGGCCCTGCTGGTGGGTGTACGGGTCGGTGCGGCCCATGTCGTCGGCGATCGCGCGCTGCAGGTGCTCGGGCGCGCGGAAACCGAAGTTGCCCGGGTTGCCGATGTTGAGCTTGATCAGCTTGCGGCCCTGCGCCTCCAGCTCCCGGGCTCGCCGCGCCAGTTCTCCGCGGATTTCGTAGCGCACTTCGGAAAGGCGCTCGCGGATGGCAAGGGGCTTGGGCGAGGAGGTGGACATGGGGTATGGGCCGTCAAAAGGCATGGGGCTTCCATCCTACCGGAATTGCTGCAATGCATGGCAAGGGCTCCGGGCCCGTCACTGCTGGGCTGGCAGGGCGCCGGCACAGGTAGAATGGCGGCGATGACCCAGACCCCCGATTTCATCGCCCTGCAGACCATCGGCTGGCCCTGGCCGGGCCCGGCGCAGCAGGCCGACTGGCAGGCCGCGATGGCCGCGCACCCGCAGGCCCGCCCGGCACGGGTGATCGAACAGCACCGCACCCACTACGTGGTGGCCGATGGCCCGGACGCGGCGATCAAGGCCGAGTCGCTGCCCGAATGGCAGCGCCCGCGTTTCCCCAGCCATGAACGGCCGGCGGTGGGCGACTGGGTGCTGCTCGACGGCATCCGCATCGTCGCCCTGCTGCCGCGGCGTACCGCGATCAAGCGCGGCGCGGCCGGCGAGCATTACCACCAGCAGGTGATCGCGGCCAACATCGATACGGTGTTCATCGTCTGCGGGCTGGATGCCGACTTCAATCCGCGCCGCATCGAGCGCTACCTGCTGCTGGTCGGTGGTGGTGGTGCCGAACCGGTGGTGGTGCTGACCAAGGCCGACCAGACCGAGTACAGCGAGGACGCACTGGCGGTGCTGGAAGAGCTGGAGATGCAGGGCATTGCCCTGCATGCGATCAACGGCCTGGATGCCGGAAGCGTTGCCGTGCTGCAACCGTGGCTGGGCCCGGGCCGCACCGTGGTGCTGGTCGGTTCCTCCGGTGCCGGCAAGTCCACGTTGACAAACACGCTGCTCGGCGAGCAGCGGATGAAGACCAACGCGGTGCGCGCCAACGATTCGCGCGGCCGCCACACCACCACCCATCGTGCGCTGATGCCGCTGCCGATGGGCGCCTGCCTTATCGATACCCCTGGCATGCGCGAGTTGAAGCCGACCGGCGAAGAAACACTGTCCGAAGGTGGCTTCGCCGATATCGAAGCGCTGGCCGCACAGTGCCGCTTCAACGACTGCAAGCACCAGCAGGAACCGGGCTGTGCGGTGCGCGCGGCGATCGATGCCGGCGAGATTGAAGAGAGCCGGCTGCTGAACTACTTCAAGCTGAAGGAAGAAGTGGCCGCCGCCGCCGCCAAGCTGGCCGTTCGACAGGCCGAGACCGCGCAGGAGCGCGGTGGCAGGAAGGGCAAGGGCCAGCAGTTCCGCCCGGCCGGAAAGCCGCGTAGGCGCTGATCCCGTAGTACCGGAAACCTGCTCCTGGTGGGTGCCAACTGCCCGCTCCTGGTAGGTGCCAACCTTGGTTGGCACGAATCTGTCCAAAGCCCGCCTTCGGCGGATGCCAACCAAGGTTGGCACCTACCAAAGCAAGGGCAGGGCGCTATAGTCCGCCCATGGAACCGACCGCGACGCTGGACCGTGACGTGGCCCACCATGCAGCGCTCGATGCGCGCCTGGTCGAGGCCGTGGGAGGCATCCGCCTGCTGGGCCTGACCAGCTGGCCGGCAACGCTGCAGGCGCCGTTCCTGGAAAGCGTGGCTCGTGGGCAACCGGTGCTGCCGAAGGTGGACTACCCGAGGCTGGATTTCAGCGAGGAGCGCCGTGCGCTTGCCGCAATCGCCGCCGACTGCGATGACACTCATCCGCTGGGACACTACGTGCAGCAGTCGGCGCAGAGCTGGGACCTGGCCGCGCAGCTCTTGGAAGGGCTGGGCACCGCCGCCGTCGATACCTGCTCGGTGCAGCTGTTCGGCGCCCCCGAGCAACCATTGCCGGGCAATGGCCCGAGCACGCGCGAAGCGGCGCGGCACTTCATCCAGATTGCTGCCGAACTCGATCACGAACTGCTGGCGCCGGAAGAACAGGTGCCGGTCTCGGCCATTGCCCTGCAGCTGCAGCTGCAGAATGACCTCGATGCGTTCTTCGAATCGCGCATCATCCAGGTACAGCTCGACCCGGAGCTGGTCTCCAAGGCCGCCGCCGGTCCGACCCGTATCCGCCTGCGCACCAGTGCGCGCTTCAGTGCCTACGACCGTGCGCAGCTGTTCCACCACGAAGCACTGGTGCATTCGCTGACCGCTTTGAACGGCCGCGAGCAGCCGGTGCTGCCCAGCCTGGCGCTGTCGTCGCCACGGGTGACGGCAACCCAGGAAGGACTGGCTACTTTCGCCGAACAGATCACCGGCAGCATCGACATCGAGCGCCTCAAGCGCATCAGCCTGCGTACCGAAGCGATTGCAATGGCGCGCGAAGGTGCCGATTTCATCGAGGTGTTCCGCTACTTCTGCAATGCCGGGCAGAACGCCGAAGAGAGCTTTGCGTCGGCACAGCGCGTGTTCCGTGGGGTGCCGCCGAATGGCGGCCTGGCCTTCACCAAGGACACGGTGTACCTGCGCGGCCTGGTGTCGGTGCACACCTTCTTCCGCCACATGCTGGCCGAGGACCGCCTGCAGGTCTGCCGCTGGTTGTTTGCCGGCAAGATGAGCCTGGCCGATGCGATTGCATTCGCGCCGCTGTTCGAGGCGGGGGTGTTGAAGCCGCCGCGCTGGCTGCCGCATTGGGTGAGCCGGGCGAACGGCCTGGCCGGCATGCTGGCGTTCTCGCTGTTTGCCAACCGGATACGGATGGACCAGCTGGCGCCGGAATGAAATGCGTTGGCGGATTGTGGCGTCTTGATTGATATCGGGGAGAGCGGGAGGCTTGCGCTGGCCAGGACACGCCGCAAGTACGTCCCTGTAGGCTCGGCCACGGCATCCATGCCGTGGACGGTCCTGGCCAGCGCAAGCCTCCCGCTCCAGACAATTTCCCGCGAGACGGCCAGCAGTCCACCAGAGGGATTGCGCTTGAAGAGCTTGAAAAGCAGAGAGCCGGGCAATGCCCGGCTCTCTGCTTTTGCTTTTGCTCTTGCTTTCCATTGCCTCCGCGCCGGCGCAGGAAATTGTCGGGCGCGGGTAGGCAGGCCCATGCAGGACCGTTGGCGCCATGGATGGCGCCATCGAGCCCCCAAGGACGGGTTTACGGCGTGTCCTGCATGGGCCTGCCTACCCGCGCCATGCAGAAATACGCAATGCGCCGCAGCGCCCGCTTCTGACTTAGAACTCCGCCGCCACCGTCATGAACAGCTGCCGCGGCGCGCTCGCATGGATCGCATAGCGCGTGCCCTTCGGATCGGTCGGCGCGAACGAGCTCAGCTGACCGGCGTAGCGCTTGTTGGTCAGGTTGGTCGCGTTCAACGACACCCGCACGTTGCGCAGGCCCAGGCCCGGGCCGAAGTCGTAGCCCGCACCGGCGTCGAAGGTGGTCACGCCCGACACAGACTGGTCGTTGGTGTAGGTGTAGTAGCGCTTGCCGGTGTACTTGGCACGCAGGCTGGCGAAGAAGCCGTCGCGGTTCCAGCTGATTTCACTGGAGGCCATGCGCTGCGGCGTATCCACCGTGATCTTGCCGGCTACCGGCACGATGGCGCCGCCCGAGGTGTAGTCATCCTCGTAGGTGGTCTTGTTCCAGGACAGCGCGTTGTACCACTGCAGGCCGTCGATCGGCTTGAGGATGAAGGTCAGCTCCGCACCGTGGCTCTTCACCGAACCGACGTTGATGAAGCGCGTCACGCACTCCGGACGCGTACCGACTTCGATGCTGGAACACGGATTCAGCGACAGCAGGCGGTTGTCGAACTTCACGTTGTAGGCGGCGATCGAGGCCTGGTACTTCTCGCCAAAGGTACGGAAGCCGGCTTCAAGGCTCTTGGACTTCTCCGGCTCCAGGCCGGCGCTGGCCGCGAACGATTCCGGCGACACCTGCAGCGGGCCACCGCTGCCGCCACCGACGAAGGCGGCGATGTTCTCGGCGTACGAGGCGAACAACTCGTTGTTGGCGTTGAGCTTGAAGCCCAGGCCTACCTGCGGCAGCACCGATTCCTTGGCGGTCAGCGTGCCCGAGGCGATGCTGGTTTCCACGCCCGGCTTGGCAGTGGCGCGCATGCGGGTGTTGGGGCTCTTGATGCCCACGTCCACAGTCAGGCGCTGGTCCAGGAAGCGCATGCGGTCCTGCACGTAGAACTGGCGCGTGCGGATGTCGAAGTCCTGGTTGAACAGCAGGCGGTCCGGGTTCTTCAGGTACAGGTCGTCCAGGAACGGGCCGCTGATGTAGTAGAAGTTGCGCGAGACGTTATGGTCGTTCTGCTCGTACCACAGCCCGGCCTCCAGTTCGTGGATGCCCACCGTCCACGACAGCGCGGCGGTCAGGCCATCGCGGTTGATCGTGTAGTTGGTGCTGCGGATCGAGATCGGCAGCATCTTGTCGGTGCCCGGGTAGGACGGCTGGCCCGGTGCCCACCAGTGGCCCTGACCACGGTTGTCATGGTGGTAGGCCAGCAGCTTCAGGCGACCCTGCTCACCCAGACGCAGGTCGGCATCAACCGAGTACAGGTTGTCGTCGCGCAGCGCACGGCTCTGGTAGTAGGCATCGTCGATGCTGGTGACGCCGCCACTGAACTTGCACTTGCTGCGGTCAAGCGTGCCCGGTGCGCAGTACGCGGCAGCGACGGCGCGATCCCAGTCCGGTGCGTAGATGTTCCAGTCATAGCCCAGGCCGCGGGCCAGCATGTCCTTGGACAGGTAGGCGTAGTTGGCCTGGCTGGCGCGCGAGGTGGCCACGAACGCACCGAAGCGGTGGTCGCCGACATTCCACACCGCCTTGGCATTGAACTGGCGGGTGGTCTGGTTCTGGTACGGCGCGGCCCACATGTCCTGGTCCTGGTGCACGCCGGACACATAGGCCGAGAAGCCGTTGAGGTCGCCGGTATCCACGCGCAGGTAGCCACGGCGCTGGTTGTTGTCGCCGACGGTGACGCTGGCGCGTCCACCGAATTCGGTGGACGGGTCCATCGAGAAATACTGGATGGTGCCGCCCAGGTTGCTGGTCGAGGCCACGCCCAGCGAGCCGATGCCCTGCGACAGTTCGGCGTCAGCCAGGTTCTCGGCGATGATCGCGCGGGCGATGCTCAGGCCGTTGTAGTTGCCGTAGCTGTTGTCGCCCAGCGGGATGCCGTCCAGCGTGTAGCCGAGGCGGCTCTTGTCGAAGCCACGCAGGCTGATGGTCTGCGATTCCTCATTGGCACCGAAGGCATCGTTGGACTGCACCGACACGCCCGGCAGGCGGTCGAGGATCTTCTGGCCACTGGTACCCGGCGGCAGCACCTGCTTGTCGACGGTGGTGATGCGCTGCACCTGGCGGGTCTCGCCCTGGCCGATCACGGAGACGGTATCCAGCGTCTGCGCGCTCAGCGCGGCATCGGTGCTGGCGCCGGTATCGGCGGCGGTGGCAGCGTGGGCGCTGGCGGCGGAGAGCGCGATCGCCACGGCGATCGTCAGGTATCGGGTCTGCATGGTGGTCCGTTGCATTGGGGGTGGTCACCGGCACGCGTGCGCGGTGCTTGGCCACTATGCGAACGGAACATGAAACCTTCTTTACGAAAAACCAACGAACGGTGCAGGACCGGCGCAGGTCTGGCAGCCGAATGAAAAAAGGGGCCGGATCCCCCTCGCAAGCGAAGGTTCACCGGCCCCGCGCACTCCGTGGGGGAGGCGGTCCACGCATTGCGTGGAGACGGGCTCAACCCATGTACAGGCCGCCGTTGACCGGATAGTCGGCGCCGGTCACGTACGAGGCTTCGTCCGAGGCCAGCCACGCGCACAGGCCGGCCACTTCTTCCGGGCGACCGAGGCGGCGCACCGGTACCGAGGCGGCCAGCCGGTCCAGCACGTCCGGCGGGAAGCTGCTGATCGCCTGGCTGGCAATGTAGCCCGGCGACAGCGTGTTGACGGTGACCCCGCGCGACGCAACTTCGGCAGCCAGTGCACGGCTGAAACCGTGCATCGCGGCCTTGGCGGTGGCGTAGTTCACCTGCCCGATCTGGCCCTTGTGGGCGCTGACCGAACCGATGTTGATGATGCGGCCCCAGCCACGCGTGGCCATTCCATCGACCACCTGCTTGGTCAGGTTGAACAGCGAATTGAGGTTGGACGCGATCACCGCGTTCCAGTCTTCCACCGTCATCTGCCGGAACAGCAGATCGCGGCTGCCGCCGGAATTGTTGACCAGCACGTCCACCTCGCCGACCTCGGCACGCACCTTGGCGAACGCGGCGCTGGTCGAGGCCCAGTCGGTGGCGTTGCCCTCGGAGGCAATGAAATCGAAACCCTGTTCGCGCTGCTCGCGCAGCCAGTTGGCCTTGCGCGGCGAGTTCGGCGCGCAGCCGGCAACCACGGTGTGGCCGCTGCGGGCCAGGCTCTGGCAGATGGCAGTGCCGACACTGCCCATTCCACTGGTGACGTAAGCGATTCGAAGCGTCATTGCAGAAGGCTCCTTGGCAAGGGGTCAGGCGGCGAGGGGATACAGGCCGAACAGCAGGCTGCCGATCATCAGCAGCATCGAGATGGCGATGGCCCACTTCAGGGTGAACTTCTGGTGGTCGGCGAATTCGACCTTGGCCAGGCCCACCAGCAGGTAGGTAGAGGGCACCAGCGGGCTGAGCAGGTGCACCGGCTGGCCGGCCAGCGAGGCGCGCGCCATCTCCACCGGGGTGATGCCGTAGTTGCCGGCGGCCTCGGACAGGATCGGCAGCACGCCGAAGTAGAAGGCGTCGTTGGACATGAAGAAGGTGAACGGCATCGACGCCACGGCGGTGATCACCGCCAGGTACGGGCCCCACGATTCCGGAATCACCGCCAGGAAGCTGTGCGACATGGCTTCGACCATGCCGGTGTTGTTGAGGATGCCGGTGAAGATGCCCGCGGCGAAGATCAGCGACACCACCGACAGCACGTTGCCTGCATGGTTGACCACGCGGCGGCGCTGCTCGGCCAGGTTCGGGTAGTTGATCACCAGCGCGATGGCGAAGCCGACCATGAACAGCACCGGCATCGGCAGCACGCCGATGATCAGCGCGGTCATCAGTGCCACGGTCAGGGCCAGGTTGACCCACAGCAGCTTCGGACGCTTGATGTCCTCGGCGTCTTCCACGGTCGGCAGCGGATTGCTGTCGTCGGACACGCTGTTGTCCATCCAGCTGCCGCCCTTGGGCAGGGTCACCACGCCAAGGCGACGGCGTTCCTTCAGGCCCAGGTACCAGGCCAGCAGCAGCACACCGGCACAGGCGATCACCATCGACGGGATCAGCGGCACGAACACATCAGCCGGATCCACGTGCAGCGCGGTGGCCGCACGTGCGGTCGGGCCGCCCCACGGGGTCAGGTTCATCACGCCGCCGGCCAGGATGGTCACGCAGGTCATGTTCAGCGCGTTCATGCCGAGGCGCTGGTACAGCGGCAGCATCGCCGAGACGGTGATCATGTAGGTGGTCGAGCCGTCGCCGTCCAGCGAGATCAGCATCGCCAGCACCGCGGTGCCGAGCACGATCTTCATCGGATCGCCCTTGACGAAGCGCAGGATCACCCGCACCAGCGGATCGAACAGGCCGGCATCGATCATCACGCCGAAGTAGAGGATGGCGAACATCAGCATCACGCCGGTCGGCGCGATCTTCTTGATGCCCTCCAGCATCATCTCGTCGATGCCGGCGCCGAAGCCGCCGATCAGCGCGAACAGGATGGGAATGGTGATCAGGGCCACCAGCGGCGACAGCCGCTTGCTCATGATCAAGTACATGAACGTAATGACCATGCCAAAGCCGAGGATGCTCAGCATCATCTGCGGACTCCTTGCGAATACAGGACGTGGGGGAGTGGAAGGGGCCCGGGCGGCATGCCCGGGAATTCGGGCTTAGAAGTCGTACTGCAGGCGGCCGGTGACCGCGCGCGTGCGGTCCACCGTCACCCCGGCAAGGCGGTCGCGGTTGCGGCTTTCGATCACGTTGAGCATGAAGCGCAGGTTGTCGCGCAGGTACCAGTTGCCACCCAGCGTCCACGCCTCGGTGCTGCCGCGGCGCAGGTCCGGCGCACCATCGAGATGCTGCGCGCCCCACATCTGGTCGTAGCGCAGCGCCACTTCGAACGCGCCGGCCTTGTGGCGGATATCCTTCACCCGCGCGAAGCGGCCGGTCTTGCGGTCGTAGGCGCGGCTTTCGCCGGTGACGAACCAGCTGACCATGCCGTAGGCGGCCATCACGTCGCCGCGCTGCGCACCGTCATCGAAGGTGGCGCCACTGAACTCGCCCTGCCACGACAACGGGCCGCGCACCTGCGCGTACTCCAGCGACCATTTGTTGACGTCGGTATCGCGGCCGGCCGAGAAGTCGACCAGGGTCAGGCGGCTGTTGTCGGACAGGTGGCCGGCCGGGCGCGGACGGATCTTCAGGCCCGGAACGCCGTTCGCGCCCGGATTGTCATAGGCCTCGCGGGCCAGCGACAGGCCCAGGTGCAGCACGTCGCCATCGGCGGGCGAGGGCGCCCAGGTGACACGGCCACCGGCAGCACGCCCCTTCACCTGCCAGGCGTCGATGCTTTCCAGGCTGTAGATGCTGGCGGCCCAGGTGAAGTCACCCGGATTGGCCTGCCACGACGCGCCCAGACGGTACAGCGGCGCCAGCGTGGTGCCGGCATTGCCGCGCTCCAGGAAGCTGCCGTAGTTGGAGCTGGTGCGGTCATCCAGCGAGAAGTACTGCTTGAACTGGCCGACGGTGAGCTTGCCGGCCTTGCCGAAGCTGCGCGCCAGGTACACGTCCTTGGCCTCGACGCGGTCGCCGGAGAAATCGGCCTCCAGCTTGTAGTCGACTACGAAGAACTTGCCAGACACGTCAACCCACGCACGGCGGATTTCGGTGTCGTCCTTGTTCGGGGTGCCGCGGTTGTCGTTGTCGAAGGTGGCGAAGTCCAGGTGCAGGCGGCCACCGAGAGGGGCGGTGACCGGACGGTCGTCTTCGGCAGCGAAGGCCGGCGCCGACAGCGCAGCCAGCGCCATCATGGCGGCAGGACGCCGCCAGGCAAACGTGAATTCCACAAACCCTCCCAGGTGCGCGCCAGGCGCGCGGCAATCGTGGGCACCGGACGGTGCGCGGCCGCAGTCTGGGTCGGGCAAGCTGTCATCGTCCTGTCAACGGATTGTGCGGTGCAGCGTAAAAGGCCGCCGGGCGCGCCCCGGCGGGCGGACCCGGCGCCATGCGGTAGCATTCGCTTCCCCTCCCACCGTCGTGCCCATGCGCCTGCTGCTGGTCGAAGACAACCCGGATCTGGCCGATGCGATCATCCGTCGCATGCGTCGCAGTGGCCATGCCGTGGACTGGCAGGCCGACGGCCTGGCCGCCGCCAGCGTGCTGCGCTACCAGAGCTTCGACCTGGTAGTGCTGGATATCGGCCTGCCCAAGCTCGACGGCCTGCGCGTGCTGGCCGGCATGCGCGAGCGCGGCGACAGCACGCCGGTGCTGATGCTGACTGCACGGGACGGCATCGAGGACCGCGTACAGGCGCTGGATGTCGGCGCCGACGACTACCTCGGCAAGCCGTTCGATTTCCGCGAGTTCGAGGCGCGCTGCCGCGTGCTGCTGCGGCGTGCGCGTGGCCAGGCAAGCGAGGTGGTGCAGGTCGGTGGCTTCCAGTTCGACAACGCGGCGCACCGGGTCACGCTCGACGGCGAACCGATCGAGCTGCCCAACCGCGAATACCGCCTGCTGGAGATCCTGGTCGGCCGTATGGGCCAGGTAGTGGGCAAGGACGAGATCGGCAACGGCCTGTTCGGCTTCGACGACGAAGCCGGTCCGAATGCCATCGAACTGTACGTCGGTCGCCTGCGGAAGAAACTGGCGGGCGCACCGCTGCGCATCACCACCGTGCGCGGTGTCGGCTACCTGCTGGAAGCCAGTGATGGCAGCGCCGACGCCGATGGCTGACGTACGCGCTGCGAACGCGGCGCCGGGCTCGCTGCGGCGCACGCTGCTGCTCTACCTCGGTGCGTTGCTGGCGGTGTTCGCGGTGGCGCTGCTGTTCGCCGCGCGCGACTATGGCCAGCGTGCGGCAAACCGTTCCTACGATCACCTGCTGGTGTCTTCGGCGTTGTCCATCGCCGATTCGGTCGCCCTGGTCGATGGGCAGTGGCAGGTGGATCTGCCGTATGCGGCGCTGGATCTGCTGGCGATGGCGCCAGAAGATCGCGTGTTCTATCGCGTCGCCGACAGCCGCGGCAACCTGATCACCGGTTATGCCGATCTGCCGTCGCCGCCGCGTCGGCCCGGTACGCAGCCGCAGTTGTTCGATGCTGCCTACAGCGGTGAGACGGTGCGCTTCGTGGTGGTCAGCCGCAGTTTCGCCGCGGCCTCGGCGCAGGGCGAGGTGCAGGTGCAGGTGGGCCAGACCCGGCGTGCCCGCGAAGCCGTGGCGCAGGACATGGTCAACCGTGCGCTGTTGGCGATCGGTGTGCTGTCCGGCCTGTTGCTGGCGCTGGTGGCGTTCGGCGTGCATCGCGCGTTCCGCCCGCTGGTACGGGTGGAGCGCGAGCTGTCGCGGCGCGAACCGTCCGACCTGAAGCCGCTGGACGCGCGCGTGCCGCGCGAGATGGACCAGATGGTGGCGGCACTGAACCGCTTCATGGAACGCCTGTCCAGCAGCAACGAAACGCTGCGTGCGTTCATGGCCGAGGCCGCGCACCAGATGCGAACGCCGCTGGCGGCGCTGCGCGCGCAGGCACAGCTGGCGCTGGATGATGACGATCCGGACGACATGCGGCGCAGCCTGCAGGCGATCGAACGCAATGCCACGCACATGAGCCGCCTGCTCAACCAGCTGCTCAGCGATGCCAGCGTGATCCATCGTTCGCACCTGCAGCGCTTTGCGGCGGTGGACCTGGCCGAAACCGTGCACCAGGCCCTGCATGAAGCCCTGCCGCAGGCCGGCCCGGCACCGCGCGTGCAACTTGCGATGACCGCCGAGCCGGTGCAGGTGCACGGCGACGCGCTGCTGCTGCGCGAGGCGATCAAGAATCTGGTCGACAACGCGCTGAAGTACGGCGGCGACGGTCCGTTGCAGATCGCGTTGACCGTGGAAGGCGGGCAGGCGGTGCTGACCATCGCCGACCATGGTGCAGGCATCGCGCCCGCTGATGCCGAACGCGTGTTCGAGCGCTTCGCCCGTGGCGAAGGCGCGCCGTCCGGCGGCGCCGGGCTGGGCCTGGCTATCGTCAAGCGCGTGGTCGACAGCCATGGCGGCCGCATCGACCTCAGCAACCGCCCGCAGGGCGGGCTGATCGCCACCATCCGTCTGCCACGGAGCAGTTCATGATCCGCCTGTTCGCCGCTGCCGTTGCCTTGCTGCTGGCCTTGCCGGTGCTGGCCGCGCCCGGCGATGTGCGCCGTTTCCCCGCACAGGGAGCGGTCACCGCGCAGCTGCGCATCCACGGCACCACCGACATCGAAGTGTTCGCGGTGGTCATCGCCGACTACCAGCGCCTGCATCCGGGCACTGAAGTGGTGTACGAGGACATCATCACCCAGGACCTGTACGCGCGTTACCTGCACGACCGCGGCGGACCGGCATCGCCGGACCTGCTGATCTCCAGCGGCATGGATCTGCAGACCAAGCTGGTCAACGATGGTCACGCGCTGCCACACCGTTCGGCGCAGACCGCCGCGCTGCCGGCCTGGGCACAGTGGCGCAACGAGGCCTTCGGCATCAGCTACGAGCCGGTGGTGATGGTCTACAACACCCGCGCGATGGCCGCGGCGAAGGTACCGCACACGCGCCGCCAGCTGCTCGATCGCTTGCGCGCCGAAGGCGCGCCGCTGCGCGGCAGGGTGGGCACCTATGACATCGAACGCAGCAGCGTAGGCTACCTGCTGGCCACCCAGGACGCACAGCGCGGCAGTATCGCCGGTGCGTTGCTGGGTGCGCTCGGTGACAACGACGTGGTGTGCGAGGAACGCACCGGCGTGTTGCTGGACCAAGTGGCCAGCGGCCAGCTGTCACTGGTCTACAACGTGCTTGGCTCCTACGCGCAGGCGCGCGTTGATGCCGGCGCGCCGCTGGCCATCGTCGAGCCCGAGGATTACACGCTGGTGGTGCTGCGCACCGCGGTAATTCCGCGCACCGGCCCGCACCCGGAAGAAGCCCGGCGTTTCCTCGACTACCTGCTGTCACCACGCGGCCAGCAGGTGCTGTCGCGCGAGGCGCGGCTGATGCCGATCGTGACCGGCAGCGCACGGGGCGAAGACGCACCGGGTCGTAGTCGTCGTCCGATCCAGCTGGGCCCGGGCCTGCTGGTCTACCTCGATGCGCTCAAGCGCCGCCAGTTCCTCGATGCCTGGCGCAGCAGCGTGGAGCCGGCGGGGCGCTGATGTGCTGGTAGCGCCGGGCCATGCCCGGCGGATGCGGTTTGCTGCCCGTACAATGTGGGCATGAGCGAATACACCATCCTGATCGCCGATGACCATCCGTTGCTGCGTTCGGCGGTGGTGCAGTCCTTGCGGCAGAGCCTGCCGTTGGCGCAGGTGCGCGAGGTCGCCAGCGCCGATGCGCTTGCCGCCGCGCTCGACGCGCATCCGGATGTGGACCTGGTGCTGCTCGACCTGACCATGCCAGGCGCACACGGTTTCTCCGCGTTGCTGCACGTGCGAGGCTCGCATCCGGACATCCCGGTGGTGATCCTCTCGTCCAACGACCATCCACGGGTGATCCGCCGCGCCCAGCAGTTCGGCGCCGCCGGTTTCATCCCGAAGTCGGCCCCGGCCGAGACCATCGGCGAGGCGGTGCAGGCCGTACTCGACGGTGGGCTGTGGTTCCCGGCGATGGCCGCCGAACGCTCGGAGGCGGATGCGCTGCTGGCCAGCCGCCTGGCGCAGCTGACGCCGCAGCAGTTCCGGGTGCTGCTGTGCCTGGCCGATGGCCTGCTCAACAAGCAGATTGCCTACACGCTGGGCCTGGCCGAGAACACGGTGAAGGTGCATGTCACCGCGATCCTGAAGAAACTCGAATGCCACAGCCGCACACAGGCGGCGGTGCTGGTGAAGGCGCTGGAGCCGGAAGGCGACGCCGGCATCGGGTTGTAGTTTCCAGCCAACGGCGCAGCCCCTCGTGGGTGGTTTTGGGGGCGTTGAAAGCAAAAGCTGCGAGTGAGCCGGTCGGGTGGGGTGCGCGGTGGACGCCACGGATAAGAAAAAGAAGATCAAAAGCAAAAGCAGCCTGGCAGGCCGCCTTTTGTAGAGCCGAGCCCACGCTCGGCTGCTTTCCGGTCGGCCCGCGAAGCCGAGCATGGGCTCGGCTCTACACGAGCAAGCGCAGCGCGCGACCGCTTTTGATCTTCTTTTTCTTCTCCGTGGGTGGAGAACATCCGTGAACTGTCAGCGGCCGGGTGGGTGGGCAGTGCGGGGTGTCCGCGGCAAGGATGCCGCGGCCAAGCCCCCATGGATGGGTTCACGGCGTCCCCGCACTGCCCACCCACCCGGCCAGCCCTCAGCAATCCTGCCTTCCGCGACCAGCCAGACACCACCCACGAGGGGCTGTGCCGTTGGCTGGAAACTACCCGCGATGCCGGATCAGCAACTGACTCATCAACGCCCGCAGCGCCGGCGGCTTCACCGGCTTGGCCATCATCCCCCAACCGCGCTCCGCAGCCATCTCGCGCAGCCCCGCATCACGCTCGGCGGTCACCAGCACCACCGGTGGGCGCGCCTGCCACAGCTCGGCCAGCGTCTCGTACAGCACCGGGCCATGGTGATCGCCCATGCGTACATCCAGCAGCACCAGCTCCGGCACCGTTTCGACACTGGCCAGCAGCAACGCGGCCTGCGGGCCATCGGCCAGCATCACCTCGCAGCCCCAGCGTTCCAGCAGCGCGCGGCTGGCCGCGCAGACGTGCGGATCGTCATCGATCACCCACACACGGCGCCCGCGCAGTGGATTGTCCGCCGCCGGCTCCTGCGCCAGTACCGGGGCTGGCGCGGTGGCTGGAATGGCGCTGGCGTCGCCGAAAGGCACGCCAACCGCGAACACGCTGCCTTGGCCCAGCTGCGAGCGCAGCCGGATCGGATGGCCAAGCAGGCGGCCGATGCGGTCGACGATCGCCAGGCCAAGGCCGGCGCCGCGCTGCTGGCCGTCGTGCAGGCGGCGGAATTCCTCGAAGATCTCGCCCTGCAGCGCATCGGGAATGCCCGGGCCCTGGTCGTGCACTTCGATCCACAGCAGACCGTCGCGGCGGCGACAGCCGAGCAGCACGCGGCCGCGTTCGCTGTAGCGCAATGCGTTGGACAGGAAGTTCTGCAGGATGCGCCGCAGCAGCGCTTCATCGCTGACCACCACCGCAGCAGTATCGACCCAGTCGACCACCAGCCCGCGTGACTGTGCGGCGATGCCGAACTCGCGCGCCAGCGTCTGCAGCAGCGGGCCCAGCCGGAACGCCTGCACGCGCGTGGGCAGGCTGCCCGATTCCAGTCGCGCGATGTCCAGCAGGCTGTTGAGGATCGCGTCCTGCGCGGCCAGTGCAGCGTCGATGTGGTCGCTGGTCTGCTGCTGTGCCGGGTCGCTCAGTTTGCCGCGCAGCACCGAGACGAACATGCGCGCGGCGTTGAGCGGTTGCAGCAGGTCGTGCACCGCCGAGGCGACGAAGCGGGTCTTGTAGCGGTTGGCCTGTTCGGCTTCGCGGCGTGCTTCGTCCAGGTCACGGGTGCGCTCGGCGATGCGGTGCTCCAGCGCGTCGGCCAGCGAACGCAGTTCGCGCGCGGCATTCTTGTAGCTGGTGATGTCGGCGTAGCTGGTGACGAAGCCGCCGTCGGGCAGCGGGTTGCCACGGATCTCCAGCACCGTGCCGTCGTCCTTCTCGCTTTCGCGCATGTGCGGGCGGCCGCTGCGCAGGTGGTTCAGGCGACGCTCGATGGCCTCGTCCACCGGGCCCGGACCGAGCAGGCCACGGCGTGCATTGAAACGGAACAGTTCCTCGATTGGACGGCCGACGCGCACCAGGTCTGCCGGGAACCGGAATAGTTCGAGATAGCGTGCATTCCATGCCACCAGCCGCAGTTCGCGGTCGATCACCACCACGCCCTGCGGCAGGTGCGCCAGGCTGCGGCTGAGGCCGCTGTCAGCGTCGGTTGCAGCCTGCAGCAGGCCATCCTGTGCGGTGCGCAGTTCCTGCGCATGCTGCTTGAGCAGGGTTTCCAGCTCGCGGCGACTGCGCAGGCGGTGCTTGGCCAGGCGCCGGCGCTGCTGCACGAACAGCACCAGGAAGCCCAGTGCAAGCCACGCAGCACCGCCGGTGAGTGCGGCCGCGCGACCGGCATAAGTGGCTGCACTGGCATCGTGCAGCAGATGCAGGTTCCAGTCTTCCACAGGCAGCGCCAGGCTCTGCCACAGCATCGGCTGCGGCAATGCGGGATCCAGCAGGCGCACCATGCGGCCGCCGTCGGCCAGCACGTCCTCGGTACGCGCACGCAGTGGTTGCAGCGCACGGTCGGCGTACTGGCGGGCATCGAGCATTTCGCGGCGCTCGTCGGCGCCCAACGGGCGCAGCAGGCGGTAGCGCCAGTTGTCTCGGTTGGCCAGGAAGACCACATCGTGGTCGTCACTGGCCAGCACCACGTCCGGGCTGCTCAGCCATTCCTGTTCCAGCGCCGACAGCTCGACCTTGATCACCACCACGCCCAGCCGCTGGCCACCTTCCTCGATGGCCTGCGACAGGTAATAGCCGGGTACGCCGGTGGTCATGCCGATGCCGTAGAAGCGGCCACGGCCCTTGGCCAGCGCCTGCCGGTAATACGGGCGGTAGCTGTAGTTCTCGCCGACATTGGTGGTCGGCTGGTCCCAGTTGCTGGCCGCCACCGCCACGCCGTGGTGGCCGACCAGGGTCAGGGTCGAGGCGCGGGTGACCTCATTGGCGCGTTGCAGCTTGAGGTTCAGCCGCTGCCGTTCGGCGGGCGAGGGCGGCACGCGCAGGGCGTGCAACAGGTCCGGGTCCAGCGCCAGCACCTGCGGCAGCGTGCCGAAGCGGTCGATGCGCTGCTGCAGGCCCTGGCCATACAGCTGCAGCTGGCGTTGCACCTGGCTGCTTTCGTCGCCCAGGGCACGCCGCCATGCGTAGTGGCCGGCGGCCACTGCAGACAGCACGGTGCCACCGACCATCACCGCGATGGTCAGCAACAGCATCCGGTGGCGGCTGAGCCAGTACATGGCGGCAGTCTACGCAGGGCCGGCGGGCGTGGCATGCACGCCCGCCGGGGGCTGACGTGGAAGGGGTCAGAAGTGCATCTGCGCGCGCAGTTCGAAGATCTCCGGCGTGCTGTGCACACCACGACGGCTGGCGTCGACCTTCACGTAATTGGCCTGGAACTTGAAGTGGCTGGTCAGGTACCAGTTCGCGCCCAGGGTCAGGTCGTGCTGGCGGCCACCGAGGATACTGCCGTCGTCCAGGTCCAGGCGGCTGTAGCGGGCCACCAGCTCCACCGCACCGTAGTCGTGCGCCGGCTTGATGTTGGCCACGGCACCGGCGTTGTACGGGCGCGACTCGCCGGTCAGCACCCAGCTGGCCATCGCGTACTGGCCGCTGCCGGTGTAATCCGGCTTGCCGTCATGGCGGGTGACCGTGGCGCGCAGGGCTTCGGCCTGCAGCGAGAAGGGGCCGCGGATCCAGATGCCTTCCAGGCCGGTGCGGCGGATCTGGTCGGCGGTGACCAGGGCACCGGAATCGACGTAGCGGATGTCGGTCAGGCCGGCTTCCGGGCGTGCGCGCAGGCGCGCGCTGGCCTCGTGGTGCACGTCACGGCCATCGCTGTAGCCGCGCGGATTTTCCTGCGAGTAGGCCAGTCCCAGGTGGATCACGTCACCCGGCGCCTTCACCGGGGTCCATACCGCACGCACCGCCTGGGTGGTGCCGGGGTTGTCACCCTGCAGGTCCTTGCCACCGTAGGCGCCGGCCTGCAGCAGGTACTGGGGGCGCTCCAGCACCCATTCCACGCCGGTGCGGCGGCCGGCGTAGAAGGCCTGCACGGGCAGCGCGGTTTCCAGGAACGTGCCGGCGCGCGAGGACGTGTTCGCATCCAGGCCGACCGGGGTCTTCATGTAGCCGAAGCGGAAACGACCCACGTCGCGGCCGAAGAAGGCCTTGCTCTCGAAGCGCACGAATACGTCCAGCCAGGTGTCGGCCTGGAAGTCGTAGTAGACCATCGCGTCGTAGACGCCCTTCTTCTTCAGCGTCGCACCGAACTCCTTGCGGCGCACGGCGTCGTCGTCCTCAAGGCCGCTGCCCGAGGAGAAGTCGTTGTAGTCGTAGGCGATGTTGGCGGTGGCGGCCAGTTCGGTGCCGTCGCCGAAGGTGTACTTGGTCGGCCAGTTGTCGAAATCGGCAGCCGAGGCGAAGGCGGGAAGGGCGGCCAGGGACAGGGCCAGCAAGGTGGGAATCGGGCGCATGTTGGGTGCGGCTCTCTCAGATTGCGTGTGGACAGGACAACAACGGCCGCAGGGGCCGAAACTTTCGCAAGGACACGCCCGGCCGTTCAGCCCGGGCCACCGGCCTCCCCGTGATCGGCGGTGCGGCGCCAGTGTAGGCATCGCCGCCACCTGAACCGGGGGGCTAGTACCAATAGGTTATCTGCGCCGGCGTGCCCGGCGCGTACAAAGGCGTCCATTGGTCGCACCCCTGCGCGTGCAGCACAGGGCCTGCGAGCAGTTTCCACGGTAACGGTTCCCGCGCTGTCCCGGGGCCGTACGTGCCTGAAAACGCCCCTTCCGGAGTCCGCCATGCACATCCCGACCGCAGCCCCGGCGCCTGCAAAGCCGTTGCCGATCTATCGCCAGCTGTATTTCCAGGTGATCGTGGCGATCGTCCTGGGCGCCATCCTCGGCCACTACGAACCTCTGGTCGGCGAGAAGATGAAGCCGCTGGGCGATGCCTTCATCAACCTGGTGAAGATGATCATCGCGCCGGTGATCTTCCTGACCATCGTCACCGGCATCGCCAGCATGACCCACCTGCGCACGGTGGGCCGCGTGTTTGCCAAGGCAATGGCGTACTTCCTGTTCTTCTCCACGCTGGCGCTGATCGTCGGCATGATCGTGGCGCACGTGGTGCAGCCCGGCGCCGGCATGAATATCAATCCGGCCGAGCTGGACCAGACCGCGGTGCACAGCTATGTCGAGAAGTCGCACGACCTGACCCTGGTCGGCTTCCTGATGGACATCATTCCGAAGACGCTGGTGAGCGCCTTCGTCGACGGCAACATCCTGCAGGTGCTGTTCATCGCGGTGCTGTTCGGCATCGCGCTGGCATCGGTGGGCGAGAAGGGCAAGCCGATCCTGAACTTCCTGGAGGCGCTGGTCGCCCCGGTGTTCAAGCTGGTCCACATCCTCATGAAGGCCGCCCCGATCGGTGCCTTCGGCGCGATCGCCTTCACCATCGGCAAGTACGGCGTCGGTTCGCTGGTCAACCTGGCGTGGCTGGTGGGCTCGTTCTACCTCACCGCATTCCTGTTCGTGGCGGTGATCCTGGGCCTGGTCTGCCGACTGTGTGGCTTCTCGGTGTTCAAGCTGGCGCGCTACCTGAAGGCCGAACTGCTGCTGGTGCTGGGCACGTCGTCGTCGGAGTCGGCGCTGCCGTCGCTGATGGAGAAGATGGAACGCGCCGGCTGCAGCAAGTCGGTGGTGGGCCTGGTGGTCCCGACCGGCTATTCGTTCAACCTGGACGGCACCAACATCTACATGACCCTGGCCGCGCTGTTCATTGCCCAGGCCACCAACACCGAACTGACCCTGGGCCACCAGATCGCCCTGCTGCTGGTTGCCATGCTCAGCTCCAAGGGCGCGGCCGGCGTCACCGGCGCCGGCTTCATCACCCTGGCTGCCACCCTGGCCGTGGTGCCGGAAGTGCCGGTGGCCGGCATGGCGCTGATCCTGGGCGTGGACCGCTTCATGAGCGAATGCCGCTCGCTGACCAACTTCATCGGCAATGCGGTGGCCACCGTGGTGGTCTCGCGCTGGGAAGGCGCGCTGGACCGCAACCGCCTGCAGCTGGCGCTGGATGGCCGCGAGAGCGAGCTGCCGCCGCCGGTGGACGCGCTGCCCGAGGCGCTGCCGGTCAAGGGCTGATCCAGGTGTGTGGTACCGCGGGGCCGATCACGACAGTGGTACGGCCCCGCGGCGTTTCAGGGCGTCCCACGGCTGTCACGGGAGGCGCCGAAGCTGGTCTCGCGGTACCGTCGCATACGGCACGGAATTGTGCGGTCGCAGCATGCCTGCGACAGGATAGCGACAGGTCCGGACGCTCCAACGGGGGTATCATCCCCTGTCCCTTCTGCCCATTCATGTAACCCACATCGATGTCCAACGAAGATTTCAAACAGGCCGCCCTCGATTACCACCGGATGTCTCCGCCCGGCAAGATCAAGGTTTCCGCTACCAAGCCCATGCTGACCCAGCGCGACCTGTCGCTGGCGTATTCGCCGGGCGTGGCGTACGCCTGTGAAGCGATCAAGGCCGACCCGCAGCAGGCCAGCGAACTGACCGCGCGCGGCAACCTGGTGGCGGTGATCTCCAACGGCACCGCGGTGCTGGGCCTGGGCAACATCGGCGCACTGGCCGGCAAGCCGGTGATGGAAGGCAAGGGCGTGCTGTTCCAGAAGTTCGCCGGCATCGATGTGTTCGACATCGAAGTGGATGAAACCGACCCGGACAAGCTGGTCGACATCATCGCCTCGCTGGAGCCGACGTTCGGCGGCATCAACCTGGAAGACATCAAGGCCCCGGAATGCTTCGTGGTCGAGCGCAAGTTGCGCGAGCGCATGAAGATCCCGGTGTTCCATGACGACCAGCACGGCACGGCGATCATCGTCGGCGCAGCGGTGCTCAACGCCATGGCGATCACCGGCAAGAAGATCGAGGAAGTGAAGCTGGCGACCACGGGCATGGGCGCGGCCGGTATTTCCTGCGTGAACATGCTGGTGCAGCTGGGCCTGAAGCCGGAGAACATCCTGGCCTTCGACCGCGAGGGCGTGATCCACACCGGTCGTACCGACCTGGATCCGGAAAAGCAGCGCTATGCGCGCGACACCGACAAGCGCACCCTGGCCGAGATCGTTGATGGCGCGGACATCTTCCTGGGCCTGTCGGCACCGGGCATCCTGACTGCCGACATGGTCAAGACCATGGCGCCGGATCCGGTGATCTTCGCGTTGGCCAACCCGACCCCGGAAATCATGCCGGAGGTGGCGCGCGCCGCGCGTCCGGACGCGATCATCGGTACCGGCCGTTCGGACTACCCGAACCAGGTCAACAACGTGCTGTGCTTCCCGTACCTGTTCCGCGGTGCGCTGGACGTGGGCGCGACCGCGATCAACGAGGAAATGAAGATCGCCTGCGTGCGCGCCATCGCCGCGCTGGCACGCCGTGCCGCCACCGACATGGGCTCGGCCTACGGCGGCGAGACCCCGAGCTTCGGCCGTGAATACCTGATCCCGCGCCCGTTCGACCGCCGCCTGCTGGTGGAGCTGTCCGCCGCCGTTGCCCAGGCCGCGATGGATTCGGGCGTGGCCGCGCGCCCGATTGCCGACATGGGCGCCTACCGCGACAAGCTGGCCCAGTTCGTCTACCGCACCAGCCTGATGATGAAGCCGGTCTACGACCGCGCGCGCAGCGACAAGCAGCGCGTGGTGTACGCCGAAGGCGAAGAGGAAGTGGTGCTGCAGGCGGTGCAGAACGTGGTCGATGACGGCCTGGCGCATCCGATCCTGATCGGCCGCCCGGAAGTGATCGAATCGCGCATCGAGCGCCTCGGCCTGCGCCTGAAGATCGGCGAGAACGTTGAAGTCACCAACATCAACGACGACCCGCGCTTCAACGAATACTGGCAGTACTACCACGGCCTGACCGGCCGCCGCGGCGTGACCGTGGCCGCGGCGAAGAACCTGATGCGTTCGCGCCCGACGCTGATCGCGGCGGTGATGGTGGCCCGTGGCGAAGCCGATGCGATGCTGACCGGCATCGTCGGCCGCTTCCACAAGAAGCTGGGCTACGTGCGCAGCGTGCTGCCGCTGGAGCCGAAGGTCACCTCGACCTCGGCCATGACCGGCGTGATCAACCAGCAGGGTGTGTTCTTCTTCGTCGATACCCACGTGCAGGAAGACCCGACCGCCGAGCAGCTGTGCGAAGCGACCCTGCAGGCGGCCTACCGAATGAAGCTGTTCGGCATTGAGCCGAAGGTGGCGCTGCTGTCGCACTCCAACTTCGGCAGCCACGACTCGAAGGACGCGCTGAAGATGCGCCAGGTGCGCGAGCTGCTGCTCAAGCGCAACCCGCGACTGAATGTGGACGGCGAGATGCAGGGCGACACCGCATGGGACGAAGCGCTGCGCCAGAAGCTGCTGCCGGGCTCGACCCTGCAGGGCCGTGCCAACCTGTTCGTGCTGCCGAACCTGGAAGCGGCCAACATCGCCTACAACCTGGTGCGCGTGTTCACTGACGGCGTGGCGATCGGCCCGATCCTGATGGGCGTGAACAAGCCGGTGCACATCCTGACCACCAGCGCGACCTCGCGCAGGATCCTGAACATGACCGCGATTGCCGCGGTTGATGCGCAGATCAGGAAGCAGCTGGAAGCGGAAAAGAAGGCGTAAGCCTTCTTTCCAGCGACAGCTGCAGAAGCGCGCCCCACGGGGCGCGTTTCTGTTTCCGCGCAGTGCAGTGGAAACGGGTAGAGTCGACTGTTAGTCGACTGCCTTTCGTACAACCACCGAAAACCCCGCGCGATCGCGCGATAGTCGACTAACAGTCGACTCTACCGGTCCCGATGCCGGTCCCGGTCCCGATGCCGGTCCCGATGCCGGTCCCGATGCCGGTCCCGATGCCGGTTCCATCGCTGCCATACGCGCGACGCGACTTGGTCATTTCCCTGCAACGCCGTTGCGGCCCAATACGCCCACGCGGCCCGGCCGTGGGAAGGGACCGGACCGGCCTTCCCACCCTGGGCCCGACCAACTTTCCATCGGCGAGGGTGTCATGCGTAATCGAGTGACGCGGCGTTACTTCCAGCAACTGTTCGCGCTGTACGCCGGTTTCGTGCAGTCGCGCTGAGACGCAGAAGGCAGGGAGGTAGAGTCGACCGTTGGTCGACTATCGCGCGAAGCGCGGGGTTTTCGGTGGTTGTACGAAAGGCAGTCGACTCTACCCAGTCGCCTCGATACCCAGTCGGCAACCCGCTCAGTGCCGCTTGCCGCGGCGTGCAGGGACCGGCGGCGGTGCATCCGAACGCGGCTTGGCATACTGCGTCCACAGTGCCGGCAATGCCTTGCCGGTGTGCTTCTGCCACAGCGCAGGTGTATAGCGGCCATCACGCAAGGCTTTGTCCAGCGCCGGCACCAGGCCGGGATGTTCGGCCTCGGCCCATTTCAGGAACGCACCGGTCACCCGGTAGCCACTGTCGAAGTTCTGACCCTTCTCGACCTTGCCGGGCAGTGCCCAGCCCGCGGCGGCATTGTCCATGCCGTAGCGGTCGCGCGCGTAGTCGGCGATGCCTTCCACCAGCCAGCCCGGTACCCGTGCATCGCCGTAGCCGGGATAGCCCTGCACGATGTGCATCGCCTCGTGGGTGACCAGATCGATATCGTTCGGGTGCTGCGCCAACCAGCCGGGATTGATGGTGATGGTTGCGGCCTGGTCCTTGTCGCCGACGAAGGCGATGCCGGTGTAGGCCGGATCGATCACGATGCGCAACATCGACGGCGCGGCCGGGTGGAAATCAGCCCGTTCGCGCAGATAGGCGAAGAAGAACGTATCGATCACCCGCTTGCGCTGCGGCGCCGCCAGGGCGCCACGGGCGTCCTGGTAGTTCAGCGTCACGCCATCGCGGGTCAGCTGCGTATCGAACGCGTGGGTCTGGCCGAAGCTGGAGAAGGACAGGGCAACAAGGGCCAGGGGCAGAAGACGGTAGCGCATGCGGCTCATTGTACGGTGCTGGCCGCCAGTAGTTCGATCTCCGCCAGTGGCAGTCGCCCTGGTGCCGCCAGGCGCAGGCGGTACTCGCTGTAGCGACCGGGTTTCGCGATGCGGAACGGACGGGTCTGGCGGGCAGATTCGAAGTCTTCGCCACTGCGCTGGTCGAGCACGGTCCAGCTGCCGGTGCCATTGCGCGCCTCCAGCGTCCATTCACCGCCACGGATGCTGCCGTCTCCACTGGTCAGCGTGTACATCGTTGCCGTGCCATCGGCCAGGCCGGTCAGCGCGATGGTTGCGCCGCCCCCCAGGCCCACGGTGGTGGCCGCATCGTCGTCGACCAGCGCGGGCAGGGCGCGGCCATCGGCCAGCGTCGCCTTCGCGCCACTGCCGAGCAGATCGTGCAGCAGTTGCGGGCGCTGGCCTCGCGCGGTCAGCGAGCGTGGCACGTCTTCCACACCACTGCCCCAGCGCGACGGTTGCGGGCCCATCACGAAGTCCAGGGTCGCGCCCTTGGCGATCAGCTCGTGCGGCACCCAGGTCCTGGTCCAGGGCTTGCCGTTGATCTTCAGCGACTGCACGTAGACGTTCTCACGCGAGTTGTTGGCTGCGTTCACGGTCAGCACGGCACCGCCCTGCAGTTCCACGCGCGCATGTTCGAAGGCCGGTGAACCGATCACGTACTCCGGCGCGCCCATGCGCAGCGGGTACAGGCCCAGCGATGCCAGCACGTACCAGGCCGAGGTCTCGCCGTTGTCCTCGTCACCGGGATAGCCCTGGCCGATCTCACTGCCCACATACAGCCGCGACAGGATCTCGCGCACGTGCTGCTGGGTCTTCCACGGCTGCCCGGCGTACAGGTACATCCACGGGATGTGGTGCGCCGGCTGGTTGCTGTGCGCGTACATGCCCATGCGCACATCGCGCGCTTCGGTCATTTCATGGATGGTGCCGCCGTAGGAGCCGGCGAACGCGGCGTCGGCGGTTTCCGGCGTAGCGAAGAAGGTATCGAGCTTGGCGGCCAGCTTGTCGCGGCCACCGTACAGGGCGGCCAGGCCTTCACCGTCGTGGGCGGCGGTGAAGGCGAAGGTCCAGCCGTTGGATTCGGTGTAGTCGTGGCCCCACACGCGCGGGTCGTAATGCTTGGCGTCCACGCGCCAGCGGCCATCCGCAGTGCGGCCCTGGAAGAAGCCGGCCGCCGGATCGAACATCGTCGCGTAGCTGGCGGCGCGGTGGCGGAAGTAGTCGGCCTCGGTGCTGTAGCGCTCGCGTGCGGCGGGCGAGGTCGCGCGCTTGGCCAGGGCGTCGGCCATGTTGGCGATGCCGAAATCGTTGAGCGCGCCTTCCATCGTCCACGACATGCCCTCATGCACGTCGGCACTGGCGTAGCCGCGGAAGGTCGAGCGGTCCATGCCCTTGCGGCCGACATGGCGGTCCGGCGGTACCACGGTCGCGTTCTTCACTGCGGCGGCGTAGGCCTCGGCCGGATCAAAGCCGCCGATGCCTTTCAGCCACGCATCGGCAAACGCCACATCGGAACTGGTGCCGACCATCAGGTCTGCGTAGCCTGGCGACGACCAGCGTGCGATCCAGCCGCCAGCACGGTATTGCTCGATGAAGCCCTGCACCATCTGCCCGGCATCGTCGGGCGTGAACAGCGCATAGGCCGGCCAGGTGGTGCGGAAGGTGTCCCAGAAGCCATTGTTGACGAACACCTTGCCGTCGCGCACGGCGGTAAAGCTGCGGGTCGCGCTGCCATCGGTGTTGTCATCGCTGGCGCTGGCCTGGTTGGCATAGCGCCAGTCGGGTGCGGCCGCGCTGCCCACGTTCTCGTGGCCGGAGTTGGGGTACAGGTACAGCCGGTACAGGCTGGAGTACAGCGTGGTCTTCTGGTCGTCGCTGGCCGCGCCGATATCGAAGCGGGCCAGGCGCGCATCCCACGCATCCTGTGCGCGGCCGGCCACGCTCTCCAGCGTGTCGGCAGCGGCGATTTCCAGCGCCAGGTTGTGCCGTGCCTGCTCCACCGAGATCAGCGAAGTGGCGATGCGCATGGTCACCCGTCGCTCGCTGCCGGCATCGAACTTGATGTAGCCGGTCGGGCGGCCGGTGTCGAGGCGACCGCTGCTGCGCCAGGGTTTGTCGAAGCTGGCGACCACGTACATGCGGCTGGCACCGTTGGACAGGCCGCTGCGCGTGTCGGTGTAGCCGGACAGCGTCTGCGTGGCGGCGTCCAGGGTCAGGCCGCCACGTGCATCGACGTTGTCGAACAGCAGGTTGGCATCGCCGCCCTCGGGGAAATCAAAGCGGAACAGCGCGGCATGGTCGGTCGGCGCGATCGATGCCGCGACGCCGTTGTCGAAGCGCACGTCGTAGCGGTAGGGGCGGGCGCTTTCGTGGCCGCGGTCGAACGACAAGGCACGTTTGCGGCGATCAGCCTCCGGCACGCCACGGTTGGCCGAAGGCATCACCTGGAAGGTCTGGCGGTCGCCCATCCACGGGCTGGGCTGGTGGCTCAACGCGAGCGCCTGCAGCTGCGGGCGGTTCTGTGCGTCGTTCTGCTCGTTCCAGCGGTACAGCCAGTTCAACGCGCTTGCATCGGTCACCGGAGTCCAGAAATTGAAGCCGTGCGGCACCGCCGTGGCCGGGAAATTGTTGCCGCGCGAGAAGGTGCCGTTGGCCTGGGTGCCACGCGTGGTCAGCACCCAGTCGGAGACGCGCTGCGGCTGTTGCCGCGGCTGGGCATCCAAGCGTACGTCGTCGATCCAGCCGGACACCGGGGCGCCATCGCTGCTGGCCACCTCCAGCTCGATCGCTACCACGCGGCGCCCCTTCAGCGCGGGCACGTCGCCCAGTCGCACCGCCTTGCGTGCCCACTGTTGCGGGTACAGCGTCTTCGACTCGCCCTGCGCGCGTGCGCCAAGGGCTACGCCGTGCTGGTCGCGTGCCGGGCCGGCCGACACGAGGCTGCCATCGTCCAGCCGCAGGTCCAGCGACACATAGGTCGAGGCCACGGTGTCCCGGCCAACGATTTCCGGCAGCACCAGCCACGACAGGGTCGTATCGGCCTCGATCGGCAGGTCGGTCTTGAACAGTTCGCGCCGCGCTTTGCCTCCTGCGCTGCTGTAGCGAAGGGCATGCAGCCCGCTGTAGCCGGCGTTGCGCTTGGCGGTGTAAGGCGCGGCAGGGCCGTTGCCGATCGTTGCCTGCAGGGCGCCAGCGGCCTGCACCGGTGCAGGTTCGCCGGGTTCGAACGAGGTCTGCAGTCCCTGTGCCAGCACCGGCATCGCAGTGGTCGCACAGGCCAGGGCCAGGGCAAGCGGAAGCAGGGCGCGGCGTGGATCGGACAGGGTCATGCAGGAGTCTCCCGGAAGGGCAGGCGGCGGGCAGAACCCGCATCGGCGGACACCACGGGCAGCATCGCTCCGCCCGCCGGGATGGCAGTGGGAGAGGCGATGCCGGTCCGGTGGGGGCGGGCCATGCGATCGGGTCGATTGGACGGGTCGATTCACGACCCGGGCCCGATCCTGCAACAGCGGCAGCGACCTGACAAGTGCCATTTAGTTCGATCCAAATGCGGAAAATATCGCGGATCGGCAGGATCCCGGCACAAACCCGCACGGGCGACCGGGGAATCCGTGCAGACAGACCGTCCCAGGTGCCATGCAACGCCACGCGGAATCGGCCCTCGGCGCCCAAAGACCTGTTGTGGCGCAATGTCGGGGCGGCCCGGATGCTAGAATCACAGGCCTCGCAACCCGTTCATCGACATCCGCCATGAGCCATACCGCCACCGCGCCCGCCAACGCCGAGAAGCGCTACACCGTGCACCGCAGCGATCTTCCGCTGAGCTGCCCGACCCCGGAAATGGCGCTGTGGAACTCGCATCCGCGCGTGTACCTGCCGATCGAAGACGAGCCCAATGGCGAAGCGCAGTGCCCGTACTGCGGTTCCGTGTTCGTGCTGGCCGACTAAGCGGCTGCCCCCTCGATGCGCCGATTGACCGTGGTGCAGTTGCTGCCGGCGCTGCACTCCGGCGGTGTCGAGCGCTCGACCCTGGAAATTGCTGCGGCGCTGGTCGCCGCCGGCCATCGCGCGCTGGTGGTTTCCGCCGGTGGCCGCCTGGTGCAGCCGCTGCTCGATAGCGGTGCCGAGCACCTTACCCTCGACATCGGTCGCAAGTCGCTGCTGACCCTGCGCCACCTGCCGACCCTGCGCCGCTTGTTCGCCGAGGTTGGCGCGGACATCGTGCATGCCCGCTCGCGCCTGCCGGCCTGGCTGGGCCTGTACGCGATCCGCGCCATGCCCGCCGCGCAGCGCCCGCACTGGGTGACCACCGTGCACGGGCTGAATTCGCCCAGCCGCTACAGCGCCGTGATGACCAGTGGGGAGCGCGTGATCTGCGTGTCCAACACCGTCCGCGATTACGTGCAGCGGCACTACCCGACCGTGCCGGAAGAGAAGCTGCAGGTGATTCCGCGTGGTGTCGACGTCGCCCAGTTCCCGCGGGTGGCGCGCGCCGACCACCGGCCGCGGCTGGCGCTGGCAACCGATTACCCGTGGCTGGCGCAGGTGGACGGCCCGTTGCTGCTGTTGCCGGGGCGGGGTACCCGTCTGAAGGGCCACGCACATGCGCTGCAGGTGCTGGCCGATGTGCGCGCCGCCGGTGTGCCGGCACAGGTGTGGATGCTGGGCACCGATGAACCCGGCCGTGAAGCCTACGTGGCCGATCTGCGCCGGCAGGCGGCCGCGCTCGGCGTGGCCGAGGCCGTGCACATCAGCACACCGACCGCGCGCATCGCCCAGGCTTACGCGGCCAGCGACCTGGTGCTGCAGCTGTCGGACAAACCCGAAGCGTTCGGCCGCACCGTGGTCGAAGCGCTGTCGGTGGGCCGACCGGTGCTGGGCTGGGACCATGGTGGCGTCGGTGAACTGCTTCGGCAGCTGCAACCCGCAGGTGCCGTGCCGCTCGGCGATTCGCGCGCATTGGGTGAACGTGCGCTGGCCCTGCTGGCCCAGCCTCCGTCCTTGCCGACCCGCATCCCGTTTACCCTGCAGGCCATGCAGCGCGATACCCTCCGCCTCTATGCCGACCTCGCCGGCTGACCCTGCCGTCATCGTGCGCGACGACCGCGCCGGGCGCTGGGCGCCCTGGTGGGTGCTGGCGTACGTGGCGATGTGGCCGTTGCCGGGCATCGCCGAAACCGTGCTGGGCCTGGGCGCGCTGTACGCGGCGGCGCGCATGGTGATGCGCCGCCTGCAGCGCCGCCCGCATCTGTTGAGCACGGCGGCCTGGGCACTGACTTCGATCCTGTTCCTCGGCTATTGGCTGCCGCAGGCATTTTCCGCCTTCGATGCGATCGACCCGGCGGCCTCGTGGACCAAAGCTGCAGCGGGCCTGCGCTATCTGCCCTTCATGTGGCTGGTGGCGATCGCGGTGGCCACGCCAGAGCGGCGGCGGCTGACCTTCGCAGGTCTGGCGCTGATCACCGGCGCATGGACGCTGGATGCGCTGGTGCAGGCCGTGGCCGGTACCAGCCCATGGTTCTGGTCACTGGAACACCTGAAGCTGGCGGTCAGTGGCCACGCATTGTGCCCGGCCGATGAGGCCGCGCTGGCCGACCGCCTCAGCGGCGCACTGGGACCGTGCAACCTGAAGTTCGGCCAGGTGCTGGCCAGCCTGTCGCCGTTCCTGCTGCTGCCTGTCGCGCGGCGCTTTGGCAATGCGGGCTGGCTGCTGGCTGCGGCAGCGCTGGGCAGCGTGCTGCTGCTGGCCGGTTCGCGCGCCTCGTGGATCACCTTCGCGCTGGTGCTGGCCTACAGCGGTGTGCGCCAGTTCGGCTGGAAACGGCTGGCCGCGCTGGCGCTGGTGGCGGTGCTCGGCGCGGGCGCGCTGACCGCCAGCGTGCCGCAGCTGCGCGAGCGCTTCGCGCGTACGGCCATGGCGCTGGATGGGGGCGAGCGTGGTGTCGACGAGGCCCTGTCAGGACGCGCGCGGATCTGGGAAGCTGCCGCCTGCATGATTGAAGCGCACCCGATCAATGGCGTGGGTGCACGTGGTTTCCGCGATGCCTATCCCGCCTGCGTGGCGGAGGAGGGGCCGGCGGTGTGGGGCAATGCTCCGGCGCTGCACGCCCACCAGATCGTGCTGGAAATCCTCGCAGAGACCGGAGTGATTGGCCTGTTGCTGTGGCTGGCGGCCGCGGCCCAGGCCTGGCGTGCATGGCGCTACGCGCCGGCGATTGCCCGCGAACGCGCGCGTCCGGCGATGCTGGCGCTGGCGGTGACCGTGTTCCCGCTGAACACCCATCTGGCGTTCTACTCGGCCTTCTGGGGGGGGCTGACCGTATTGCTGGCCGCGCTGTTCGCCGGCAGCCTGCTGGCCCGCGACGCGGACGAATCACCGGCGCTGAAGTAACTGCGCATCCACGCATGGCGTGGATAGAGCCAAGCCGACTCCGCGTTACTTGTAGAAATCGCTCCGGCCACCCGGTTGCCGCTTGAATCGGCGATGGATCCACAGGTACTGGTCGGGCGCCTCGCGCACCATCTCTTCGATGGCCTGGTTGACCCGCGTGGTATCCGCTTCCACGTCCTCGCTGGGGAAATTCTCCAGCGGCGCGCCGATCTTCAGGAAGTACTTCCCGCCTTCGCGGCGATGGAAATACGGGATCACCGCGCAGCCGGTCATCCGCGCCAGCTGGTGGGTAGCGGTGATGGTCGAGGCGGTATGGCCGAAGAACGGTACGAACACGGTGTCCTTGCCGCGCATGTCCTGGTCCGGCGCATACCAGAGGAAGCCCCCCTTTTTCAGGTGGCGCACGGTAGCGCGGATGTCCTCATTGGCGAACATTGCCTTGGCATAGCGCAGGCGGCCGAACTTCACCGCCCACTCATACACCGGGTTCTTGTGCTTGCGGTACATGCCCGAAAGATCAACGTAGTCGCACAGCAGGCGCCCGCACATTTCCAGGGTCATGAAGTGGCCGGACACCAGCAGCACGCCACGACCTTCCGCCTGCATCTGCCGCAGATGTTCCAGTCCTTCGATCTGCACCTGCGGGCGGATGCTGTCGATGCTGCCCCACCAGGCGCGGATACACTCGAATACACCCACGCCCAGGGCATCGAAGCTGTCGCGCACCAGGCGCTGGCGCCAGGCCTCGTCCTTCTCGGGGAAGCACAGCTGCAGGTTGACCTCGGCGGCGCGGCGACGGCTGCCCAGCAGGCGCCAGGTGATCCAGCCGACGCCCCGGCCCAGCGCACGCTGCAGCATCCACGGCAGGCGGGCGATGGCGAAGGCGCCCAGCATGGCGGCGAACATCGGCCAGTTGCGGGGATTGCGCAGCGACGGGCGGACGGCGGTGGTGGCATCGGACATTGGCCCATTCTACCAAGGCGGCCGCGTGTCTTTCCCGGGGGGCTCCCGTATCCTTGCCGCATGCGTAAAGACCCTGTCGAATGGATCCTGCGCGGCCTGTACTCGGTCGTGCTCTACATCCTGCTGCCGATCACCGTGTACCACCTGGTCTGGCGCGGCTTCCGGGTCCGTGAATACTTCCGGCGCTGGGACGAGCGCTATGCCTCCTATCCGCAGCCCACCGGCCAACCGCGGGTCTGGCTGCACGCGGTCTCGGTGGGCGAAGTCAATGCCGCTGCGCCGCTGGTGAACGCGCTGCGCAAGGAGCGGCCGGACATCCGCTGGGTCATCACCACCATCACCCCGACCGGCTCCGAGCGCGTGCGTGCGCTGTGGGGCGATGCACTGGACCACGTCTACCTGCCGTACGACGTGCCCGGCAGCGTCAACCGCTTCCTCGGCCATTTCCAGCCCAGCCTGGCGCTGATCCTGGAAACCGAGCTGTGGCCGAACATGCTGTTCGGTTGCCGTGACCGTGGCATTCCGGTCTACATTCTCAACGCGCGCCTGTCGGCGCGTTCGCTGCGAGGCTACCGGCTGCTGGCGGCGTTGATCCGCCGTGCGCTGCGCACGGTCACCTGCGTGGCCGCGCAGTCGCAGGACGATGCCGACCGTTTCGTGCAGCTGGGCGCTGCGCCCGAGCAGGTGCAGGCGCTGGGCAACCTGAAGTTCGACATCACCACGCCGGACGTGCAGGGCTTCGTCGAGCAGTTCCACGCCCGCGTGCCGGCCCGGCGGCCGGTGTGGATCGCCGCCAGTACCCATGATGGTGAAGAACAGGCGGTGATCGATCTGCACCGGCGCCTGCGCCAGCAGCACCCCGACCTGTTGTTGCTGTGGGCGCCGCGGCACCCCGAGCGCTTCCCGAAGGTGGAGGCACTGGCACGGGAACAGGGTTGGAACGTGGCAACCCGGCGCGCGAAGCAGTGGCCGGAGGTTGAAACCGATGTGTTCGTCATCGATACCCTCGGCGAGCTGATGCCGTTCTATGCCTGCGCGCAGGTGGCGTTTGTCGGTGGCAGCCTGCAGCCGATCGGTGGCCACAACCTGCTGGAGCCGGCGGCGATGGGCACCGCTGCGGTGACTGGCCCGCACCTGCACAACTTCTCGGAAATTTCCCGGCGCATGCGCGAGGCTGGCGCGCTGCTGATCGGCGAAGACGTGCAGGCGGTCGGTGAACTGCTGCAGCACCTGCTCGAAGACCCGCAGGCGCGCGAGGACATGGCGCGGGCAGGCTGCACGCTGATCAGCAATGGACGCGGCGCCCTGCAGCGTACGCTGGCGCTGGTCGGACCGCACCTGCCGCCACCTTGCCGCTGAGTTCGAAGGGCCGGCGCGTGCGACGCGACTGTCGTGAAAGACCGCGTCAATTCTGCTTGACGACCGGGAACCTGTCGTAGCTGGACCGGGAGGTTCGTTGCCAACGTGCCTGCCGTCACATCGTGGTGCGCAGGGCGCATATTCCGATACCGCCTCCCGGCACAGGCTGTCAGTCTGCTGTCGACCGCGCTTGGCGGATATCAAGGGAACTTGCGATGGACCGCGACAGCCGCCCTGACGGCATTGATGCGCCCGGGTACGGCGATCGCCTTGTAGTGGTGGCACTGACCTTGCTGCTGGGAGGCAGCGTGGTCGCGCTGGTCGGCCAGCACACCGCAGCCCAGGCCGGCCCGGCCATCGTCCTGAGCCTGCTGCTGGCTGCGCTGGGCATGGGGCCGCTGCTGTACTGCCTGCATGTCCTGAACCAGCAATGGCCCGCTGCCGACGGCCTGTATGGCGTGTTGCGGGATCGTTTGGGAAGCGTGCCGGCCGTTCTGCTCGGTGGTGCGCTGCTGCTGGAACTGGTGCTGACTACCGCTGGCGTGGCGCAGTCGATCGCCAGCCATCTGCATGCGCTGCTGGCCGGTTCTGGAATCGAGACCCGCAACGGGATGCCGGATCAACTGATGGCTGCTGCCAGCCTGCTGCTGCTTGCAGTGGTCGGATTGCTGCGGCCACACCGTGTGGTGCTGGTTGCCTGTGTGCTGCTGACGGTGAAGATCGGCGTCGGCCTGCTGTTGCTGGTGCTGGCAGCCCGCCATGTGCACTACGCGTACTGGATTCCATGGCTGCCGCCGGCAACGGCACCCTATCGCTTCGGGATCGGCGGTGTACTGGCGGCGAGCGTGCCGCTGTCCGGTGTGTTCGCCACCGTTGGCCTGGTGCTGGGATTCCCTGGCATCGGCAGGCAGGCGAGGGCACGGACGCCGCGGCTGCTGGTGTGCGTGCTGCTGGCCATGGTGCTGCTGATCGTACTGGCCGCGTTGCAGGCTGGCCTGGTCGAATTTCCGTCCTTGGCCAGCACGCGGCCTTTGTCGGTGGCCCTGCAGCATCACCCGGAGCTGTACTGGATGATGCCCTTGCTGCCGCTGGCGGGAGTGGCGGGGTTGGTGGCGCTCGTTCTGGTGCTGCTGATGTTGGCTGCGCGGCTGGCGATACAGCTGTGGCCGACGGAAGGTGACGAATCCCTGGAATTCCGGGAGAGGCTGGTGCCGGTTGCCGTCGTCCTGTCGGCGGCATTGCTGGCGTTGTGGGCGCCAATGGGCAGCCTGCCGGTATTGCCTGGCCCGGCAACCCTGTTGGTGATGGGGGCCGTGTGCCTGGCCGTGCTGCGTGGACAGGTACCGCGGTCACGCGCCCTGCCGGTGCTGGCGCCCGTCGCCATCGCACTGTGTCTGCTGGCCGCAGTCGAACGGATGCGGGTCTGGCCCGGCTGACGGTCGCTGGATGCATGCTTGCTTCCGTACGCGCGACCCACAAAAAAGCCACCCTCGCGGGTGGCTTCTTCGTGACCGGCAGGCTGACGACTCAGTGCGTGGTCGTTGCCGGGTTGCCCGCGTCCTGGGTCAGCAGGCGGTTGACGTCCTGCAGCTCGGCCACGTCCAGCGCACCCAGCGACTGGCTCAGCAGCAGGCGGTTCTGCAGGAAGGTGTAACGAGCCTGGGCATAGTCCAGCTGCGCCGAGAACAGGATGCGCTGGTTCTGGATCACGTCCAGCACGGTACGGGTACCGACTTCCAGGCCGACCTGCGACGCGTCGTACGCGCTCTGCGCCGAGACCACCGCCAGGCGGCGGGCTTCCACTTCGCTGATGCCCTGCACCAGGGTCTGGTAGGCATTGCGGGTGTTGCGGTCCAGGGCACGCTTCTGCTGCTCGTAGCCGTCCTGGGCGATGTCACGCTGGGCCAGCGCCTGGCGAACGTTGGACTGGGTGGCACCGCCGGCGAAGATCGGCACGTTCAGGGTCAGGCCGATGCTGTTGGTGCGGGCATCGGGGGACAGCGAGCCGGAGCCGGTGCTGTCGCCCCAGGTCGCGGTCTTGCCCCAGCTGCCACCCAGCGACAGGGTCGGGTAGTGGCCACCACGCGCGGCCTGCACGCCGGCTTCGGCGGCGCTGACCTTCAGTTCCTGCGCCTTCAGCGCCGGATTCTGGGTGGTGGCCTGGTGCACCAGCTCGTCGATGTTGCCGCGGTTGGCCGGCACTTCCGGGCGGAAGTCCGCCGGCAGGCCACGCAGGTTGACCACCGGCTGGCCGGTCAGTTCGGTCAGGGCCTGGTAGTTATCGGCCAGGGTGTTCTGCGCAACGATGGTGTTGGCGCGCGCCTGGTCGTACTGGGCGCGGGCTTCGTGCACGTCGGTGATCGGCGCCAGGCCCACTTCCAGGCGCTTGTCGGCGAAGTCGAACTGCTTCTTCGCGGCCGCTTCATTGGTCTGTGCGGCATTCAGCGATTCGATCGCCACCAGCACGTTGAAGTAGGCCGCCGAGGTGCGCACGATCAGGCTGTCGTTGGCCGATTCGAGGGTGAAGTCCGCCGCCTTGCTCAGCTCACGCTGCGAACGCAGGTTGTTGATCTGGCTCCAGTTGAACAGCGTCTGGCTGCCATCGATCGTGTAATTGCGGCGCTTGTTGGTGAACGAGCCGGAGTTGATGTCGGCGTTCGGCTCGCTGCGCGTGCGGTTCAGCGTGGCCTGGCCGTTGATCTGCGGCAGCAGGGCGGCGCGCGCCTGCACGGCGCCTTCCTTGTCGACCAGCCGGGTCGATTCGGCGGCGGACAGCTGCGGATCGCCGTTGCGCGCCATTTCGTAGACCTGCAGCAGGTCGGCGGCATGGGCGGACAACGGCAGCAGAGCAGTGGCCAGCGCAACAGCGAGGGATCGGCGGATCATTGCGGCTTCCTTGGACTCAGAGGTGGAACTGGGGTGCCGGGGCGGCACCACGCAGGTAATCGATATCGGTCTCGAACAGGGACTCGGTGCTGCCGTCGGCCTTGACCAGCAGGGCCTCCATCGCCGGCGAGCGGCCGTGGATCACGAACAGGCGACCACCCGGACGCAGCCACGAGGCGAACTGTGACGGCACCACGTCGACGGCACCAGTGACACAGATCACGTCAAAGCGGCGTTCGGTCTGCCAGGACAGGGCGTCGGCCACTTCCACGCGGACGTTGGTGCCCAGGCCGGAGGCGTCCAGGCGGGAACGCGCGGCGGCGGCCAGATCCGGGTCGATCTCCAGGCTCAGCACGTCGCGCGCCAGCGCGCCGATGCAGGCGGACAGGAAGCCGCTGCCGGTGCCGATTTCCAGCACTTCGTCACCCGGCTGCAGATCCAGTGCCTGCAGGGTACGGCCCTCGATGACCGGCTTCATCATCTTCTGGCCATGGCCGATCGGAAGTTCGACATCGGCGTAGGCCAGCGCCCGGTGTGCATCGGCGACAAAGGCCTCGCGCGGCAGGCGGGCCAGGACGTCGAGCACCTTGATGTCCAGCACGTCCCAGGGACGGATCTGCTGTTCCACCATCAGTTCGCGGGCGTGGGCGTAATCAATCGTCATGAGGTTCAAATCCAGCGCAGTGGGCCGGCCATTTTACCGGTGCCGGAGGCCGGCGGCGCGCCCAGAGCATCAGCTGCCGGGTGGCCGGGGTCGCAGTGCCGGAAGTCATCGCGACCTCCGGTTCGTTCAGTTTTGGTTATTCAGCCGTCGCGGCCCCCCGCGGCGCATAGGCGCGCAGGAAGAAGTCGATGCTGGCGGTCACATGGGCAAGAGGGTCGCACTCCACCGGTGACAGTGGCATGCCGCACATCATATGCATGTGCACTTCGCCCTTGACCAGGGTCAGGAACTGCTGGCCGGCCAGGTAGTAGTCGGGGATCGCCAGCTCACCGCGTTCGCCGCGGGCGCGCAGGAAGTCGGCCAGGGCCTCGCAGGTGCGTTCCGGACCGGCCTGCCAGAACAGCTCGCGCAGGCGTTCGTCGGTCTCCGGCGCCATCATCATGCGCTGGATCGAGATCGCCGCATCGGAGGTGATCAGCTCGAAGAAGGCCAGGCCGATGCCGATCAGCTGGTCGCGCAGCGGGCCGTCCGCGTCGGCCACGAACAGGGCATCGGGCAGCATTTCAATGCACTTGGACTGCACGGCCTCGGAAAACAGGGTTTCCTTGTCGCCGAAGTGGCTGTACACGGTCAGCTTCGAGACGCCGGCCTGGGCGGCAATGGCGTCCATGCTCACGCCGGTATAGCCCTGTTCGATGAACAGTACCTTGGCTGCTTCAAGGATCGCCGCGCGCTTGCCCAGATCCTTGGGGCGCCCGGGTCCGGCGGCCTTGGCAGCAGGCTTGGCCGACGGCTTGCGGGAAGTGGAAGAACTCATCGCAACAATACTAGACCAAGCGGTTCGATATTTATACTATACCGACCGGTTTATTAAATTGGGCCGGCAGTCGCGGCTCCCCCTTGTTGCAACCCTGCGTTTTCAGGACGTTGACCGATGAAGATCGTGCGCTGGATGGGCGGTATGGTGTGGGTGGCTGCGCTGGCAGCCTGTTCGGGACAGGAACAGGCGCCGCAGGCGGCCGTGCCCGTACTGGTGGTTCACCCCGGCGAACAGGCCGGACAGGCGCCGGCGGCGTTCCCGGGCACGGTGCGTGCCCGCCAGGAAAGCCCGCTGTCGTTCCGCGTCGGCGGCAACCTGGTCAAGCGCCATGTCGATGCCGGCCAGCGGGTGAAGAAGGGCGACGTGCTGGCCGAACTGGACGTGGCCGACTTCGCGCTGCAGGCGCGTGCCTCGCAGGCCCAGCTGGCGGCGGCGGAAGCCGACCTGGTGCGTGCCCGTGACGATCTCAAGCGCTACCAGGTGCTGGCCGACCAGCAGCTGGTCAGCCGCTCGCAGCTGGACCAGCAGTCCGCCGCGTTCAAGGCTGCGCAGGGCCAGGCCAATGCGGCCCGTGCCAACCTTGATGTGCTGCGCAACCAGGCCGACTACGCACAGCTGCGCGCACCGGCCGATGGCGTGATCGCCAGCCGCGAAGCCGAAGCCGGGCAGGTGGTGTCCGCCGGGCAGACCATCTTCAACCTGGCCGCCGATGGTGGCCGCGAAGTGCTGATCGACCTGCCCGAAGCCACCATCCGCGACTATGCGGTCGGCCAGCCGGTCGAGGTGGAACTGTGGAACCGCCCGGGCCAGCGCCTGCCGGGGACGATCCGCGAGATCGCTGCCGCCGCCGATCCGCAGGCACGCACCTATGCCACCCGGGTGAGCCTGGCCGCCGATGCGCTGGCCGATGTCGAACTGGGCCAGAGCGCACGCGTCTACAGCAGTGCCGGTCGCCACGGCACCCTGCAGCTGCCGCTGGGCGCGCTGCAGCGCGGCGCCAACGGTGCCGCCAGCGTGTGGGTGGTCGATCCGGCCAACAGCACGCTGAAAGCTGCGTCGGTCACCACCGGTGCCTATGGCAGCGAAACGGTACCGGTGCTGTCCGGCGTTGGCGCCGCTGACTGGGTGGTCGCCGCCGGCGGCCATCTGCTGCGCGCCGGCCAGCCGGTGATCGCGGTGGACCGCCAGAACCGCCCGGTGCTGAAGCCGGCCGCGCCGCCTGCTGCCGCCAAGGCCAAGGAGTAAGCCGGTGCGCCGCTTCAATCTTTCCGAGTGGGCGCTGGCCAATCGCCCGCTGGTGCTGTTTGCGATGCTCGCCTTCGCCCTGATCGGTGCATGGTCGTACAAGCATCTGGGCCAGTCCGAAGACCCGCCGTTCACCTTCAAGGCGATGGTGGTGCGCACGCTGTGGCCGGGCGCCACCGCCGAGCAGGTCTCGCGGCAGGTGACCGAGCCGATCGAGAAGGCGCTGATGAACACCGGCGAGTACGAGTTCATCCGCTCGTATTCGCGCCCGGGCGAATCGCAGGTCATCTTCATGGCCCGCGACAGCCTGCGTTCCAAGCAGATTCCGGACCTGTGGTACCAGGTGCGCAAGCGCGTGGGCGACATCCGCGCGACGCTGCCGCGCGAGATCGTCGGCCCGTTCTTCAACGACGAGTTCGGCGACACCTACGGCAACATCTATGCGTTGACCGGCAAGGGCTTCGACTATGCGGTGATGCGTGACTACGCCGACCGCATCCAATTGGAACTGCAGCGCGTACCCGACGTCGGCAAGATCGACCTGGTCGGCCTGCAGGACGAGAAGGTCTGGATCGAGTTGTCCAACACCCGGCTGGCCACGCTGGGCGTGTCGATGCAGCAGGTGCAGCAGGCGCTGGCCGACCAGAATGCGGTGACCGGTACCAGCTTCTTCGAAACCGCCACCGACCGCGTGCAGCTGCGCGTGACCGGCCAGTTCAACGACATCGAAGCGATCCGCCAGTTCCCGATCCGCGCCGGTGACCGCACCGTGCACCTGGGTGACATCGCCGAGGTCAAGCGCGGCTTTGCTGATCCGGCGTCGCCGAAGATGCGCTTCATGGGTGAAGAGGCGATCGGCCTGGCGGTGGCGATGAAGGATGGCGGTGACATCCTCAAGCTCGGCGCCAACCTGGATGCCGAGTTCGAGCGCCTGCAGAAGACCCTGCCGGCCGGCATGCAGCTGCGCAAGGTGTCCGACCAGCCGCAGTCGGTGGAAGAGTCGGTCGGCGAGTTCGTGCAGGTGCTGACCGAGGCGGTGGTGATCGTACTGCTGGTCAGCTTCTTCTCGCTGGGCCTGCGTACCGGCCTGGTGGTGGGCGTGACCATTCCGCTGGTGCTGGCGATGACCTTCTTCGTCATGCACTACTTCGACATCGGCCTGCACAAGATCTCGCTGGGCGCGCTGGTGCTGGCGCTGGGCCTGCTGGTGGACGATGCGATCATCGCGGTGGAGATGATGGCCACCAAGATGGAGCAAGGTTACGACCGCCTGCGCGCGGCCAGTTTCGCCTGGGAGTCGACCGCCTTCCCGATGCTGACCGGTACCCTGATCACCGCGGCCGGCTTCCTGCCGATCGCCACGGCGGCCTCGAGCACCGGCGAATACACCCGCTCGCTGTTCCAGGTGGTGACCATCGCGCTGGTGGTGTCGTGGATCGCAGCGGTGCTGTTCATCCCGTACCTGGGCGACAAGATGCTGCCGGACCTGTTCAATCCGCAGCCGCCGAAGCCGGGCAGCCTGCCCGCGCGCTGGCTGGCCAGGCGCCAGCAGTGGGCCGACCGCTACCCGGCACTGGCCAACCTGATCGCGCCGCCGCAGCACGGGCATGACCATGATCCGTACCAGCGCCCGTTCTATCGCAGCTTCCGCCGCTTCCTGGATACCTGCCTGCGCCGACGCTGGTGGGTGATCGCCGCGACCATCGCGTTGTTCATCGGTTCGCTGATGCTGTTCCGCTTCGTGCCGCAGCAGTTCTTCCCGGATTCGACCCGGCCGGAACTGATGGTGGACATCGAGCTGGCCGAGGGCGCCTCGCTGCGTTCGACCCAGGCGCAGGCCGAAAAGCTGGAGAAACTGCTGTCCAGCCGCGAGGGCATCGCCAACTACGTGTCCTACGTGGGCACCGGTTCGCCGCGCTTCTACCTGCCGCTGGACCAGCAGCTTCCGGCGACCAACTTCGCCCAGTTCGTGGTGCTGGCCAAGGACATCAAGTCGCGCGAAAGCACCCGCGACTGGCTGCTGCACGAGGTGATCCCGAAGTTCCCGGACGTGCAGATGCGCGTGACCCGTTTGGAAAATGGCCCACCGGTCGGTTATCCGGTGCAGATGCGTATTTCCGGCGAGCACATCGAGAAGGTGCAGGCGATCGCACGCCAGGTCGAGGCCAAGGTGCGAGAGAACCCGCACGTGATGAACGTCAACCTGGACTGGAGCGAGCCGAGCAAGGTGGTGCGGCTGGTGATCGACCAGGAGCGTGCCCGCGCGCTGGGCGTAAGCAGTGCACAGGTCAGCCAGTTCCTGTCCAGTTCGCTGGCCGGGCAGTCGGTGAGCGTGTACCGCGAAGGCAACCGCCAGATCGAGATGCTGCTGCGTGGCCCGGCCGATGAGCGCAACCAGCTGGAGCTGCTGTCGAGCCTGTCGATGCCGACTGCCAACGGCGGCAGCATCACGCTGTCGCAGGTGGCGACGATGGAGTACGGCTTCGAGGACGGCATCATCTGGCACCGCAACCGCCTGCCGACGGTGACCGTGCGCGCCGACATCAGCGATGGCATGCAGCCACTGGACGTGGTGCACCAGATCCTGCCGACGCTGGACGGCATCCGTGCCGAGCTGCCCAGCGGCTACCTGCTGGAGACCGGCGGTACCGTGGAGGATTCGGCACGTGGCCAGAACTCGATCAAGGCCGGCATGCCGCTGTTCCTGGTGGTGGTGGCCACGCTGCTGATGCTGCAGCTGCGCAGCTTCTCGCGCGCGGCGATGGTGCTGGTGACCGCGCCGCTGGGCATCATCGGTGCGACGTTGTTCCTGCTGCTGTTCCGCGCGCCATTCGGTTTCGTGGCACTGCTGGGCACGATTGCGCTGGCCGGCATGATCATGCGCAACTCGGTGATCCTGATCGACCAGATCCAGCAGGACATCGATGCCGGGCATGACCGTTGGCATTCGATCATCGACGCCACGGTGCGCCGCTTCCGCCCGATCGTGCTGACCGCGCTGGCAGCGGTGCTGGCGATGATTCCGCTGTCGCGCAGTGCGTTCTACGGCTCGATGGCGATCTCGATCATGGGCGGCCTGATCGTCGGCACGGTGCTGACCCTGGTGTTCCTGCCGGCCCTGTACGCGGCGTGGTTCCGGGTCAAGCCGGACGAATCCGGGGCGTAACACCCCGGGTTCTACGGCCACCGCCTCTGGTAGGTGCCAACCTGGGTTGGCACTGCGCTTTGCATCCACGCATGGCGCGGAGTGATCTGCTCGCGGGATCTGCTTTCTGTAGAGCCGAGCCATGCTCGGCTGCTCTTCGCATGATGGTGGGATGAGTCGAGCATGGCTCGACGCTACAGAAGCATCCACGCATGGCGTGGAGTGATCTGATCGCGGGATCTGCTTTCTGTAGAGCCGAGCCATGCTCGGCTGCTCTTCGCACGATGATGGAATGAGTCGAGCATGGCTCGACTCTACAGAAGCATCCACGCATGGCGTGGAGTGATCTGATCGCGGGATCTGCTTTCTGTAGAGCCGAGCCATGCTCGGCTGCTCTTCGCATGATGGTGGGATGAGTCGAGCATGGCTCGACGCTACAGAAGCATCCACGCATGGCGTGGATCTACCGCAATCGCAGGCCGTTTCGAAGCACCGGCAGCAGCCATTCGATGAACACCTGTACACGTTGTGCGCGGTGCTGCCGATGCGGCAGCAGCAGGGTCACCGGCAGCGGTTGTGCCACGTACTGCGGCATCACTTCCACCAGTTCGCCGGATTGCAGTTCCGCCTGCACGTCGTAGCGCGGAATCTGCAGCAACCCCAGTCCGGCCACGCAGCACGCGATCGATGCTTCTGCACTGTTCACCCGCACCCAGCCGGGCATCGGCAGCGTGCGCAGCTGGCCGCCGTCCTGCCACTCCCACGGTTCCACCCGCGCCGTGGTCGGCGACGCATAGTTCACCGCACGATGCTGCTGCAGGTCGGCAGGCTGCTGCGGCACGCCGTGTTCGCGCAGGTAGGCCGGCGCCGCAACGTTGACGAAATCCAGCTGACCCAGCGTGCGCGCCACCAGGCTGGAATCGCCCAGCTGGCCGACCCGCAGCACGGCATCGCAACCGTCTTCGATCAGGTTCACCGCGCGGTCGGTCATGCCCAGATCCACTTCCACCTGCGGATGGCGCGCGAAGAAATCCGGAAGGGAAGGGGCGATGATTCGGCGGCCGATGCGGCTGGGCACGTCGATCTTCAGCAGGCCCACCGGCTGCGCATCGTCCTGCCGGAACAGTGATTCGGCGTCTTCGACTTCGGCGATCAGGCGCAGGCAGCGCGCATGGAACACGTCGCCATCATGGGTGGTGGACACCCGGCGGGTCGAGCGCTGCAGCAGGCGGGTGCCAAGCCGCTGTTCCAGCTCCGCAATGGCTGCCGAGACGGTGGAGCGGGGCAGGCCGAGCTGGTCGGCAGCGCGGGTGAAGCTGGCGCACTCCACCACCCGGGTGAAGATGCGGAAGCGATCGATCCGGTCCATTGTTCGCTGGCTCTGGAAAGTTAAGTCAATGTGGTGGGCTTTATCCGTATTTTCTGCACGATATCGTCGTCAGGGCAGGGTTGCCACCCCGGGCAGCCCCCTCCCGAGATCGAAGCCATGACCGACCATTCCCTCAAGGGCAAGACCGTGCTGATTGCCGGTGGCGCCAAGAACCTGGGCGGACTGATCGCCCGCGACTTCGCCGCACAAGGCGCCAAGGCCATCGTGGTTCACTACAACAGTGCCGCCACCCACGCCGATGCAGAGGCGACCGTCGCTGCGGTGCAGGCCGCCGGCAGCAAGGCGGTGGCCCTGCAGGGCGACCTGACGTCGGCGGCAGCGATGGAGCGCCTGTTCGCCGATGCCGTGGCCTCGGTTGGCCGTCCCGACATTGCCATCAACACCGTGGGCAAGGTGCTGAAGAAGCCGCTGCTGGAGATCAATGAAGCCGAGTACGACGAGATGAGCGCGGTCAACGCCAAGGCAGCGTTCTTCTTCCTCAAGGAGGCGGGGCGCCACGTCAACGACGGTGGCCGCATCTGCACCCTGGTCACCTCGCTGTTGGGTGCCTACACACCGTTCTACTCCAGCTACGCCGGCACCAAGGCGCCGGTCGAGCATTTCACCCGTGCGGCGTCGAAGGAGTTTGGTGAGCGCGGCATCTCGGTGACCGCGATCGGGCCGGGGCCGATGGATACGCCGTTCTTCTACCCGGCCGAGAGTGCCGATGCGCAGGCGTACCACAAGACCGCGGCGGCGCTGTCGGCGTTCACCCGCACCGGCCTGACCGACATCGCCGATATCGTGCCGTGGATCCGCTTCCTGGTGACCGATGGCTGGTGGATGACCGGGCAGACGATTCTGGTCAATGGTGGGTACACCACCAAGTAAGGCAGCCACGCATGGCCTGGCTGCCGGCTACCTGTAGAGTCGAGCGATGCTCGACTGCTGTTGAATGAGCCGAGCATGGCTCGGCTCTACAGGTGTTGCCCGATGGGTCAGCGCAGCTTTGCCAGCACCGCGTCGGTGGCGGCTGCCGTGCTCACTGCCTGGCCCTTGGCGGCCAGGTCGGCGGTGAACACGCCATCATCCAGCACTGCATGCACGGCGGCTTCCACCGCGGCCGCTTCGGCTTCCAACCCCAACGAATGGCGCAGCAGCATTGCGGCGCTGAAGATCGTCGCGTAGGGATTGGCGATGCCCTTGCCGGCAATGTCCGGCGCCGAACCATGGATCGGCTCGTAGATTCCCACCGCGCCAGGCTCGCCCAGCGAGGCCGACGGCAGCAGGCCCAGTGATCCGGCCAGCATCGAGGCTTCGTCGGTGAGGATGTCGCCGAACATGTTCTCGGTCACGATCACGTCGTACTCGCGCGGCTTGGCCAGCAGGTGCATGGCCATCGAATCGACAAGCTGGTGCTCCAGCGCAACGTCCGGGAATTCCTCGCGGCCGATGCGCGCGGCCACGTCACGCCACAGGCGCGAGGTCTCCAGCACGTTGGCCTTGTCCACCGAGGTGACCTTGCCGCGACGCTGCTGTGCCAGGCGGAAGGCGCTGCGCAGCACGCGCTCGATCTCGGTCACGGAGTAGCGGCACAGGTCGCTGGCGCTGTCGGCGTCGCGGGTCTTGTCGCCGAAGTAGATGCCGCCGGTCAGCTCGCGCACCACCACGAAGTCCACGCCCTGCAGCAGCTCTGCCTTGATCGGCGAGGCGTGCAGCGCGGCTTCATGGGTGCGCACCGGGCGCAGGTTGGCGTACAGGCCCAGCGCCTTGCGGATCGCCAGCAGACCCTGTTCCGGGCGCACCTTGGCGTTCGGGTCGGACCACTTCGGGCCACCGACCGCGCCCAGCAGTACCGCATTGGCGGCCTGGCAGGCGGCCAGCGTCGAGGCAGGCAGCGGCTCGCCATGGCGGTCGATGGCGATGCCGCCGATATCGTGCTCGCTGAAAGTGAAGGTGTGGTTGAAGCGTTCGGCGACGGACTTCAGGACGGCAACCGCGGCGGCGGCCACTTCCGGGCCGATGCCATCACCGGGCAGGACAACAATCTCAGCGTGCATGCTCACTCTCGTAACGTTCGATTTCAGGGACACGGCCCAACAGATACCCCAACTGGTCCACGCCTTCCAGCAGGCAGGTCTGCGAGAAGCCATCCAGCGGGAAGGAATACACCCGGCCATCGGGCGTGCGCAGCTCGCGCGCGGCCACATCGATGGTCAGTTCATCGTCCGGGCGCTGCATCAGCGCCTGCACGTCGGCCTCGTCCAGCACGATCGGCAGCAGGCCGTTCTTCAGCGAATTGCCGCGGAAGATGTCGGCGATCTCGCTGCTGACGATGGCGCGCAGGCCGAGGTCGGTCAGCGCCCACGGGGCATGCTCGCGCGAAGAACCACAGCCGAAATTGCGGCCCGCCAGCAGGATGCTGCGACCAGCATTGCGAGGCTGGTTGAAGGCGAAGTCGGCCACCGGCGAACCATCGGCCTGCCAGCGCCAGTCATTGAACGCGTTGCGGCCCAGGCCGGCGCGTTCGGTGGTGGACAGGAACCGTGCCGGAATGATCTGGTCGGTGTCGATGTTGGTCTGCGCCAGCACCACGCTGGACGAGGTCAGGGTACGGAAACCGGCCATCACGCCACCTCCTGTGCGAACAGTTCGCGGGTATCGGCCACCTGGCCCTTCACCGCGGCCCAGGCCGCGCTCATCGGCGAAGCCAGCAGGGTGCGCGAACCGGGGCCCTGGCGGCCCTCGAAGTTGCGGTTGCTGGTGCTCACGGCCAGCTGGCCGGGGGCGACCAGGTCACCGTTCATGGCGATGCACATCGAACAGCCCGGCTCGCGCCATTCGGCACCGGCGGCACGCACGATCTCGTGGATGCCTTCGGCCTCGGCCTGGCGCTTGACGATTTCCGAACCCGGCACCACCAGCATGCGCACGCCGTCGGCCACGTGGCGGCCACGCAGCACCTGCGCCACTTCGCGCATGTCGCTCAGGCGGCCGTTGGTGCAGGAGCCGACGAACACCACGTCCACCGGCGTACCGGCCAGGGCATGGCCGGGTTGGAAGTGCATGTAGTCCAGGCCCTTCTGCGCGGCGGCATCGTTGGCGGCCGGAATGGGCGCGTCCACCGCGATGGCGGTACCCGGGTGGGTGCCCCAGGTCAGGGTGGGGCGGATGTCGGCGGCATCGATGCGCACTTCGCTGTCGAAGCGTGCGCCGTCATCGCTGCGCAGCTGCTGCCAGCGTGCCACGGCGGCGTCGAACTCGGCACCCTTGGGGCCACGCGGGGTATTGGCCACGAAGTCGAAGGTGACCTGGTCCGGGGCGACCATGCCGGCACGCGCGCCGGCCTCGATCGACATGTTGCACAGGGTCATGCGCTGTTCCATGTCCATCGCTTCGATGGTGCTGCCACGGAACTCGATGACGTGGCCGGTGCCACCGTTGACGCCGATCACGCCGATGATGTGCAGCACCACGTCCTTGGCGCCGACGCCCGGCGCCAGTGGGCCATCGACGGTGATGGCAAAGGTCTTCGCCTTGCGCTGCAGCAGGCACTGCGTGGCCAGCACGTGGCCGACTTCGCTGGTGCCGATGCCGAAGGCCAGCGAACCGAAGGCACCATGGGTGGAGGTGTGGCTGTCGCCGCAGACGATGGTCATGCCCGGCTGCGTGAAGCCCTGTTCCGGCGCGATCACGTGGACGATGCCGCGGTTGTCCGAAGCCATGTCGAACAGCTCGATGCCGTGCTCGGCGCAGTTGCGTGCCAGCGTGGCGACCTGTTCCTCGGAGGCGGCGCTGGCATAGGGCAGCGTGCCGTCGGCACCGGCCGGCAGAGTCGGGGTGGAATGGTCCATCGTTGCCTTGGTGCGGTCCGGCCGGCGCGGCGACAGGCCGCGTTCGCGCAGTTCGGTGAAGGCCTGCGGTGAGGTGACCTCGTGGATCAGGTGCAGGTCGATGTACAGCACGGCGGGGGCGCTGTCGGATTCGGGAACCACCACGTGGGCGTCCCACAGTTTGTCGTACAGGGTGCGGGGTGCGGAAGTCATGCGTGTGCCTGGCAGAAGTACGAAGGTGCGGACATCAGAAAAGATAGCGAAAAGTGTCGAGTCAGCGGCGACGGGCGAGCACCCGCAGCCGCACGTAGTCGGCCAGCGGCTGGCCGGCGGCGTTGCGCGGCAGATCGGCCAGCAGTGCAGCGGCGGCATCGCGCACGGTGGCGCGGACCTCGCTGGGCAGGTCATCCAGCAGCGGCGCGGCGAACACGCGCAACCAGCCGGCCACGCCGGTCGGCAGCGCGGTGGGGCGCGGCGTGCATTCGATCAGCTGCACCTGGAAGCCATGCTGGCGCAGGCGGTCAGCGTAGGCATCGGCCGTCGGGAAGTACCACTGGAAGGCGCTGGCGCCATGGCCGTGAGCCACGCGTGCGGCCTGCAGCGCGGCGATGATCGCGGCCACGTTGCCATGGCCGCCGAACTCGGCGACGAAGCGGCCGCCGGGGCGCAGGGCGCGGCGCACGCCTTCCAGCACCTGGTCGGGATTGCCCATCCAGTGCAGTGCCGCGTTGCTGAATACCGCATCGAACTCGCTGTCGAACGACAGCGCGTGGCCGTCCATCACCTGCGCGTCGACACCGCGTGCGCGGGCGGCGATCACCAGTTCCGGCGAGGCATCCACACCGTGGATGCGTGCACCGTTCAGCGCCAGCTCGGTGCTGAGTACGCCATCGCCACAGCCCAGGTCGAGGATGCGCTCACCGGCGCGCGGATCGAGCAGGCGCGCCACCGCGCCGCCGAGCAGCGGCACGAAGCCGGCATCGATCGCATAGTCCTGGGCGTTCCACTGCTGGCCAGCGGCGCTGGTCGGGGCGGGGGTGTCGAAGGCGCTCATCTCGGCTTCCTCAGGCGGTGGCGGGGGTGGCAACGTCGGTGCTGCTGTGGGCGGCGGCCTGGCGCTGGCGCAGCAGACGGTTGGCAACATCCAGCCAGGCCAGCGCGGAGGCTTCGATGATGTCCTTGCTGGTGCCGGTGCCGTCGTACTCCACGCCCTCGTGGCGCACGCTCAGGTTGGCTTCGCCACGCGCGTCGGCGCCGATGCCGACGCTGTGTACGTGATAGCTGTCCAGCATCAGCTGCACGCCGGTGGCGGCCGACAGTGCGCCGAACAGCGCATCGACCGGGCCGTCGCCCTGTGCGGTTTCGGCCACGCGGTTGCCATCCGGGTCGGACAGTTCAACCAGCGCGTTGGCGCGGCTGCCGACATCGCTGATGGTCATCGACGCCAGGCGGTAGCCCTGTGCGTTGGAACCGCCCTGCATCAGCGTCTGCAGGTCGGCATCGGTGACCACGCGCTGCTGTTCGCACAGGCCCTTGAACTGCTCGAACACCAGCTTCAGTTCATCCTCGTCCAGCCAGAAGCCCAGCGCGCGCAGGCGCGCTTCAACAGCGGCGCGGCCACTGTGGCGGCCCAGCACCATCTGCGAGTCTTCCCAGCCCACGTCTTCCGGACGCATGATTTCGTAGGTGCCGCGGTGGCGCAGCATGCCGTGCTGGTGGATGCCCGATTCGTGGGCGAAGGCATTGGCGCCGACGATCGCCTTGTTGCGCTGTACCGGCATGCCGACCAGGCGCTGCAGCAGCTGCGAGGTGCCGACGATGCGCGGGGTGTTGATCGCACTGTCCTGCTCGTAGAAGGCCTGGCGAACCTTCAGCACCATGGCGATTTCTTCCAGCGAGCAGTTGCCGGCGCGTTCACCGATGCCGTTGATGGTGCACTCGACCTGTCGCGCGCCCCCTTCGATGGCGGCCAGCGAGTTGGCCACGGCCAGGCCCAGGTCGTTGTGGCAGTGCGCGCTGAAGATCACGTTGGCGGCATTGGGCACGTCGGCCACGCCGGCGATGACCTGCTGGAACATCGCGCGGATTTCCTCCGGCGTGGTGAAGCCGACGGTGTCGGGCAGGTTGATGGTGGTGGCGCCGGCGGCGATCGCCACGCGCGAAACTTCGATCAGGTAATCCAGCTCGGTACGGGTGGCATCCTCGGCCGAGAATTCGACGTCGTCGATGTAGGAACGCGCCAGCGCTACGTGCTTGCGTACCGACTCCAGTACCTGCTCGCGGGTCATGCGCAGCTTGTGCTCGCGGTGCAGCGGGCTGGTCGACAGGAACACGTGCAGGCGCGGATTGGCGGCCGCTTCCAGCGCACGTGCGGAAGTTTCGATGTCGGCCTGCAGGCAGCGCGACAGCACCGCCAGGCTCAGGCTCGGGCGGCGCAGTTCGCGGCCGATCAGTGCCATCGCCTCGCGGTCGGACTGCGAGCTGGCCGGGAAACCGGTCTCGATGATGTCCACGCCCAGTTCGTCCAGCGCACGCGCCATCACCAGCTTCTGCGGCGGGCTCATGCTGCAGCCGGGGGACTGCTCGCCGTCACGCAGGGTGGTGTCGAAGATGCGGATGCGCGGGGTGGTAATTCGTTCGATGGTGGTCACAGGGAAATCTCCTCGACAGCGGGCGTTGCGGCTTGCAGGTGGGAAGGGGAAGAAGTGGGGGAGGACGGCGCGCTGGCCCTCGCGGGCGAGCGGGGTGTTTCGCTGCGCCGTCGCCGCGGTTTGCGTGGCGGGCGCGGCCGGATGTCGGTAAGCAGGCCGGCCAGCACGCCGGCATCGATGTTGCCGCCGGAGACCACCGCGCACTTGCGGCGGCCGGCGACGCGGCGGCCGGCGGCCAGCGCCAGCGCACCGGCGCCCTCGGCGATGATGTGTTCCTCCAGCGCCAGCCGCACCAGGGTTTCGCGCAGCTCGGCTTCGCGCACGATCACCACATCGTCCAGCAGCGAGGAGCACAGGCGGCGGGTCAGGAAGCCGGGGATCTTCACCCGCACACCGTCTGCCAGCGAGGCGACAGGGGCGATCTCGCGGACATCGCCACGGATCGCGCGCGCCATCGAGTCAACGCCTTCCACCTGTGCACCAACCACGCGCACGCCCTGTGATTTCAGCGCCAACGCAACGCCGGAGGCCAGGCCACCGCCGCCGATCGGTACGATCACCACGTCCGGTGCGTGTGCGGCCAGCTCGATGCCGACCGTGCCCTGGCCGGCGATCACGTCGGCATCATCGAACGCGGACAGGAAGCGGTAGCCGTGGCGCTGCGCCAGCTCGACCGCGAAGGCGTAGGCCTCGTCGTAGCTGTTGCCGTGCTGGCGCACGGTCGCACCCCAATGGGCGACGCCGGCGATCTTGGTGGCGGGCGCGCCATGCGGCATCACCGTGATGGCCGGTACGTCCAGACGATAGGCGGCCCAGGCCACGCCCTGGGCATGGTTGCCGGCCGAGGCGCAGATCACCGGCCGGGTGTCGCCGCGCTCGCGGCCGGCCAGCAGAGCATTCAGTGCGCCGCGCACCTTGTAGGAACCGGTGCGCTGCAGGTTCTCCAGCTTCAGCCAGGTGCCGAAGCGCTCGGCATGGTGCAGTGGAGTGGGCGGCAGGAAGCGGCGCAGGCGGGCCTGCGCGGCCAGGACGTCGGCGACGCTTACGTCGCCGACATCGCTTTCCTGGCTGGCATCAGCGGCCGGCATGGGCCACCAGCGGGGTGCGGTCGACCGCCGCATGCGGGCGCGGGCGGCGAAGAAGACGCCTCCGTACCGGCACCGTGGTCGCTACGGTACGGGTGTTCATGGCGATACTCCTTCCACGGCGGTGACCTGCACGGACACGCAGTCGTAGATCTTCTCGATCTGCCGGCACAGCGTTTCCGCCGGGCGCTGGCCATCGACGACCAGCTGCAGGTGCCAGCGGCCGTCGTCGGCGGCCACCGGCGCACCGCTGATCGCGCGCGGCGCGAAGCCGCGACGCTCGGCCATGCCGATCACGCGCAGCAGCGCGCCTTCGGCCGGGTGCAGCACCAGGTCAAGCCGGTAGTGCATTGGGGGTCTCCTGGCGGGCGTGGGCAGGGTTGCTTTCCAGCATCGTGCTGTTGGCAGTGTTCGGTGGCACCAGCGGCCACACGTTGGCGCGTGCATCGATGGCCACGTGCAGCAGCGCCGGGCCCGGCTCGGCCAGCAGCGCGGCCAGCCCACCCTCGACGTCATCGCGTGCATCGATGCGGGTCGCGGCAATGCCGAACACCTGCGCCAGCGCCACGAAGTCCGGGTTGTCGGACAGGTCGATCTCGCTGTAACGCTCGGCGAAGAACAGCTCCTGCCACTGCCGCACCATGCCCAGCGAACTGTTGTCCAGCAGCACGATCTTCACCGGCAGGCGGCAGCGCGCGATGGTGGCCAGCTCCTGCACGTTCATCATGAAGCTGCCATCACCGGAGACCAGCACCACGGTGCGGTCCGGGCAGGCGAACTGCGCGCCCATCGCGGCCGGCAGGCCGAAGCCCATGGTGCCCAGCGCGCCACTGGTCAGGTGGTTGCGCGGGTGGTTGAAGCGGCAGTGCTGCGCCACCCACATCTGGTGTTGGCCGACATCGCAGGCGATCACCGCATCGGCCGGTGCCAGTTCGCTCAGGCGCTTCAGCAGCGCCGGGGCGTAGATGTGCTGGCCCGGTGCGTCGTAGCGCGCTGCGAAACGATCGCGATGCTGTGCACAGCGCCTGCGCCATGCGTCCTGGTGGGCCTTGGGGGAGGGGAAGGCCGCACGCAGGGCGCGGATGGCATGGCCGACATTGCCAGGCACAGCGACATCGGCGCTGCGCAGCTTGGAGATCTCGTAGGCGTCGGCATCGATGTGGACGACACGGGCGAACGGTGCGAATTCGGCCAGCTTGCCGGTGGCACGATCGTCGAAGCGTGCACCCAGCACCAGCAGCAGGTCGCTTTCCTGCACCGCCATGTTGGCCGCGCGGGTGCCGTGCATGCCCAGCATGCCCAGCGACTGCGGGTGGTTGGCTGGCAGTGCGCCCAGCCCGCGCAGGGTCATCACCGTGGGGATGGCGCTGGCCTCGACGAAATCGCGCAGGTCCTGCACCGCATCGCCAAGCGCGATGCCGCCACCGGCGTAGACCACCGGCTTCTCGGCGGCCGCCAGTGCGGCGATGGCCTCGGCGATGGCGGCCTCGGCCGGCGACGGCGGCGGTTCGACGCTGCTCGGCAGGTGCGCTGGCAGATGGCTGGCATCGGCCAGCTGCACGTCCTTGGGCAGATCGATCAGCACTGGGCCGGGGCGGCCTTCGCGCGCGATGCGGAAGGCGTCGGCCACCACGCGCGGCAGGTCATCGACGCTGCGCACCAGCCAGCTGTGCTTGACGATCGGCATCGTCAGGCCGAACACATCCAGCTCCTGGAAGGCATCGGTGCCCAGCAGCGGGGTGCCGACCTGGCCGGTGATGCAGACCATCGGCACCGAATCCAGCATCGCGTCGGCAATGCCGGTGACCAGGTTGGAGGCGCCCGGGCCGGAGGTGGCCACGCAGACGCCCACCTGGTTGCTGGCGCGGGCAAAGCCATTGGCGGCCAGCGCCGCGCCCTGCTCATGGCGCACCAGGATGTGCTTCAGCGACGAATCCACCAGCGCGTCATAGAACGGCATGATGGTGCCGCCGGGATAGCCGAACAGCGTACGGACACCCTCGGCCTCCAGCGCCTGGGTCAGCCAGCGCGCGCCGTTGGGCGGCGCGCTGCGGTGTGTGGGAGAGTTCATGGGGGACCTTGCAGAGCGGGTGGGGGAGGCCGCGTGGTTACGCGGCCTGTCCTTGCAACCAGACCATCTTGGCGCGCAGTTCCTTGCCTACCTTCTCGATCGGGTGCTCCAGGTCGGCCTGCTTGAACCTGTTGTAGTTCGGCAGGCCCGCTTCGTACTCGGCCACCCAGTTCTTGGTGAAAGTACCGTCCTGGATGTCCTTCAGCACTTCCTTCATGCGCGCCTTGGTGCCGGCGTCGATCACCCGCGGGCCGCTCACGTAGTCACCGTACTGCGCGGTTTCGGAGATGAATTCCAGCATGCGCGAGATGCCACCTTCGTAGAACAGGTCCACGATCAGCTTCAGCTCGTGCAGCACTTCGTAGTAGGCGATCTCCGGCTGGTAACCGGCTTCGACCAGGGTCTCGAAACCGGCCTGCACCAGCGCCGAAGCGCCGCCGCACAGCACCGCCTGCTCGCCGAACAGATCGGTCTCGGTTTCTTCCTTGAACGTGGTCTGGATCAGGTTGGCGCGGGCACCGCCGAGGCCACCGGCATAGGCCAGGGCGTACTCGGCCGCCTTGCCGCTCTTGTCCTGGTAGACCGCCCAGATGCACGGCACGCCACGGCCGATTTCATACTCGCGGCGCACCAGCGCGCCGGGGCCCTTGGGTGCGACCAGCACCACGTCGAGGTCCTCGCGCGGCTTGATCATGTCGAAGTGCACGTTCAGGCCGTGCGCGAACAGCAGCACCGCACCCTGCTTCATGTTCGGCGCCAGCACGTCGTCGTACAGCTTCTTCTGCACCATGTCCGGGGTCAGCACGGCGACCAGGTCGGCATCCTTCACGGCTTCGGCCGGTGCCTTGACGGTGAAGCCATCGGCCTGCGCCTTGACCTCGGTGGGGCCGCCCGGACGCAGGCCTACCACCACGTCGAAGCCGGATTCGCGCAGGTTCAGCGCGTGGGCGCGGCCCTGGCTGCCGTAGCCGATGACGGCGATCTTGGTCTGGGGCAGGTCGTTGGTGCTCATGGGGGAGGTTCCTTGCGGTGGGAAGAAAAAAGAACGGCCGGTCGTCGAGGTGACGTGCCGGCCGGTCAGGGGAAAGCGGTGGGGGAGGCGCCATGCGTCGCACAGGCACAGCCACCACGAGGCGTCGTGGCGGTGCTGGTCCAGGTTTTGAAGTTGGCGTTGTTCATGGTGGTTGCGTCTGAAACCAGGTCCTGAAATGAAAAAACCCGCACCGGGGCAGGTGCGGGTTTTGATGAGTTCCGGTGTGTTTGTTGCTTACACGCTGGCTCGTCCCGCACCTGTTGGTTGGGTAATAAGTACGAGCACAAGAATCGAACGCTGCGAGGCGGCGCCGGTGTCGGCGGCTTCAATGTGGGTTCGCGGTGGCGTGTTGTGATGCAACATGTGATCGAGAGAAACACAGCCATTTCGGCAGTGTCAACCCTGGCGGCAGATTTTTTCTCGGTTTCCGCTGCATCCAGCGCAATCGCTTGCGGCACAAGGATGGTTGCTGCTGAAAGTGTTTCGGTGAACCCGAATTCACTCCTTTCAGTGCGCTTTTTGCGCGGATTCCGGGCTGTTGTCGCCCTGGTGGATGTGGATCTGGGTCCGCACCCACCGAAAGACCATCGCCCATGACCTCTGCCCGATACCGCGTGAAGGCCACAGCGGCGAAGATCGGGGAACCACCCTTCCATCGGAACCCGACCGTGTCCCGACGCCTTGCCCGTTCCCTGCTCGCCGCCGCCGTGCTCGCCGCGGTGCCTGCACTGTCCTTCGCCGCCGACCGCATCACCGGCCAGACCTTCGCCACCCGTTCGGAGGTGATCGCCCCGCACGCGATGGCCGCGACCTCGCAGCCGCTGGCCACCCAGATCGCGCTGGACGTGATGAAGGGCGGCGGTTCGGCAGTGGACGCGGCGATTGCCGCCAACGCCGCGCTCGGCCTGATGGAACCCACCGGCAACGGCATCGGCGGCGACCTGTTCGCCATCGTCTGGGACCCGAAGACGCAGAAGCTCTATGGCTACAACGGTTCGGGCCGCTCGCCGAAATCGCTGACCCTGGCTGAGCTCCAGCGCCGCGGCCTGAAGGACATCCCGGCCACCGGCCCGCTGCCGGTGTCGGTGCCCGGCGCGGTCGATGGTTGGTTCGCCCTGCACGACCGCTTTGGCCGGAAGCCGATGGCCGACAACCTGGCCCCCGCCATCCGTTACGCCCGCGAAGGGCACCCGGTGGCCGAAGTGATCGCCTACTACTGGGACCGCTCGGTGCCCAAGCTGTCGCAGTACCCAGGCTTCAAGGAACAGTTCACGATCAACGGCCACGCTCCGCGCAAGGGCGAGATGTGGAAGAACCCGAACCTGGCCAGCACTCTGCAGAAGATTGCAGATGGCGGCCGCGATGCCTTCTACAAGGGCGAGATCGCCCACACCATCGGCGATTACTTCAAGGCCAACGGCGGCTACCTGAGCTACCAGGACATGGCTGATCACCATGGCGAGTGGGTCGAACCGGTCAGTAGCAACTACCGTGGCTACGACGTGTGGGAGCTGCCACCGAACAGCCAGGGCATCGCTGCGCTGCAGATTCTCAACGTGCTGGAAGGCTACGACTTTTCAAAGATTCCGTTCGGCTCACCCGAGCATGTGCATCTGTTCGTGGAAGCGAAGAAGCTGGCCTTCGCCGACCGTGCGCGTTTCTACGCTGACATGGCGTTCCAGCCGGCACCGGTGCAGAAACTGATCTCCAAGGAGTACGCGGCTCAGCGTCGCGCGCTGATCTCGATGGACAAGGCCTTGAAGGAAGTACAGCCGGGCACACCGAAGCAGCTGGAGGAGGGCGATACGATCTACATGACCGTGGCCGACGCCGACGGCATGATGGTGTCGCTGATCCAGTCCAACTACCGTGGCATGGGCAGTGGCATGGCGCCGCCGGGGCTGGGCTTCATCCTGCAGGACCGTGGCGAGATGTTCGTGCTGCAGAAGAATCATCCGAACGGTTATGCGCCGGGCAAGCGCCCGTTCCAGACCATCATTCCGGCCTTCATCACCAAGGGTGGCAAGCCGTACGCCAGCTTCGGCGTGATGGGCGGCGCGATGCAGCCGCAGGGCCACGCGCAGATCGTGATGAACCTGGTGGACTTCGGGATGAACCTGCAGGAAGCCGGCGACGCACCGCGCATCCAGCACGAAGGTTCCACCGAGCCGACCGGGCAGGCGATGGCGATGACCGACGGTGGCGAAGTGAATCTGGAAATCGGCTTCCCGTACGAGACCGTGCGCGCGCTGATGCGCAAGGGGCATCGCATCGTGTTCGCCGATGGTCCGTATGGTGGGTACCAGGCGATCATGCGTGATCCGGAAACCGGCGTGTATTACGGCGCGTCGGAGAGTCGCAAGGATGGGCAGGCGGCGGGGTATTGAGGTTTCCCGGCCACCGGGCTCAGCCCCCTCTGCGGTGGGTTCCGGAAAGCGGGATCATGTGATTGGGCCGGGCGGGTGGGCTGGTCGGGGGACGCCGCAAGTACGTCCTTGTAGGCTTGGCCGCGGCATCCATGCCGCGGACACCCCCGCCCAGCCCACCCGCCCGGCCCCTGACAGTTTCCTGCGGCCGCCACCGCAGGAAGAAGAAGAAAAAGATCAAAAGCAAAGGCAACAGCAACAGCCGCGCGCTGTGGGTTGGGGCCGGATCCGTTTTTCCAAAGGAAAACGGATCCGGCCCCTTCTTGTTTTCCGATACACCCCATCCACGCATCGCGTGGATGGACCAACCGTCACCGGGAATCTGTCGGGGGGGAGCGGTGTGGGTTGGCAGGACCGTTGGCGCCATGAATGGCGCCATCGAGCCCCCAGGGATGGGTTTACGGCGTGTCCTGCCCACCCACACCGCTCCCCCCCCAACCAGCAGAAACCCAGAGCCGCCTTGGCTTCTGCACTTGCACTTGCTTGAAAGAAGCGGTGCAGCCGCAGGCTGCAAAACACCCTCAATCCCGATCCTGCGCGCGCGCCGCCTCCGCCTGGGTCTCCTCCTGCGCCGCCATCTCGCGTGCGATCCACGCGTCAATCATGTGCCGCTGGCGCTGCGCCTGCCGCCGCTCGCGCGTGTACTCCTGGTCCAGCACCCGGTACAGCGACACCATCACCAGCACCATCAGCAAGGCAAACGGTAGCGCGGCAATCGTGATCATGCCCTGCAGCGCGTCCAGTCCACCGGCCAGCAGCAACGCCGCTGCGATCAATGCCACCGCAATGCCCCAGGCCAGCTTGCGCTTCAACGGTGGGTCGCCAGCCTCGTCGGTGGACATGCTGGCCAGCACCAGTACCGCCGAATCGGCCGAAGTCACGAAGAAGATCATCAGCAGCACCAGCGCGATGCACGACAGCAACAGCGGTAGCGGCATGCTGTCGAACAGCGTGAACAGCACCGTTTCGTAGCCATTGCCCAGCGCCTGCACCAGATCGGCGTGGCCGAAGATCTGTGCCCACAGCGCGGTGCCGCCGAACACCGCGAACCAGAAGAAGCCCAGCAGCGTCGGCGCGAGCACTACGCCGATCACGAACTCGCGCACGCTGCGGCCGCGCGAGATGCGCGCGATGAACGATCCCACGAACGGTGCCCACGAGATCCACCAGGCCCAGTAGAAGATCGTCCAGTCCGCCACCTAGGTGCTGCCGGAGAACGGTGACATGCGCAGGCTCATCGTCACCAGCTGGTTGAGGTAGGAGCCCAGCGTGGTGGTGAACGTATCGAAGATGAAGCCGGTCGGTCCAAGCACCAGCAGGATGGCTGCCAGCAGCGCAGCCAACGCCAGGTTGAAGTTGGACAGCCATTTCACCCCGCGCTCCACGCCGCTGGCGGTGGAGGCCATGTACAGCACGAAGGCGACGGCGATGATGGTCATCTGCACCGCGACCGTGGCCTGCACGCCGAACACGCGTTCGATACCGGCGGCAATCTGGATGGTGCCGAAGCCGAGCGTGGTGGCGACACCGATCGCGGTGGCAACGACGGCGGCGATGTTGACCACCCGGCCGATCCAGCCGCGATGGTGACGGCCGATGATCGGTTGCAGCATGTCGCTGACCAGGCCGCGGCCATTGCGGTTGAACTGGAACCAGGCCATCGCCAGGCCGATCAGCGCATAGATCGCCCACGGATGCAGGCCCCAGTGGAAGAACGCGTAGCGCATCGAGGCGCGCGCGGCGTCCATGCTTTCCGGCGCCAGTCCTTCCGGCGGCTTGCTGAAATGCGAGATGGGCTCGGCCGCACCCCAGAACACCAGGCCGATGCCCATGCCGGCAGCGAACAACATCGACATCCAGCTGGCGCGGGAGAATTCGGGTTCGGCGTCCTCGCCGCCGATGCGCAGGTTGCCGAAGCGGCCGAACGCCAGGTACATCAGGAACACCAGTGCCAGGAACACCACCAGCAGGTACAGCCAGCCGACACTGCGGATGACCTCCGCCAGCATGGACTGCACCACGGTATTGAAGGGGCCGGGGGCGATACCGGCAAGCAGCACCAGCAACAGAACCAGTGCGATGGAAACGCGAAACACCATGAAGGAGCTTCTCCGATCAAGGGGATTGAGGGGAGCGAGCAGAGCTTGCAGCGAAGGGCCGGCGGCATGCAGCACGCGCCGGGCAGGGGCCGCGAAGGCGGCGGGGAACGCATCGATCTCAGCGACGCGATGGGCGTGCACGTTACTGAACGCGGCGTCATGGTTCCGTTAACGAATGCCGATCGGGGTCGGATCCGCGTTCCGCGGGAAAGCGGATCCGACCCCGGAGGCGGGCGGTCTATGCTCTAATGCGCAGCAAGAAGCGGGGGTACCGAGCCATGTGGCCACGGTTGAGACAGTCCCTTGGAACCTGATCCGGCTCATACCGGCGTAGGGAAGCTTTGCAATGCAGCCGTGCCCGGACTCCGCCCAAGGACCGCCCGTGCGCGGGTGCCGTGCGCCGCCGCTTCGTCCCTGACCTTCCTGGACGATGCCCGATGAACGCACAGCTCTCCGCCCTGCAGCAACAGGCCCAGCAACTCTCCGAATCGGTGACCCGGCCCATTCCCGGCTCGCGCAAGATCCATGTGCCCGGTTCGCGCCCGGACCTGCAGGTGCCGATGCGCGAGATCGCGCTGACCCGCACGCCCACGCTGTTCGGCGGCGAAGAGAATGCGCCGGTGACGGTCTACGACACGTCGGGCCCGTACACCGATCCGCAGGCCCGCATCGATCTTTCCGCGGGCCTGCCGGCATTGCGCCGTGCGTGGATCGAGGAACGCGGGGACACCGAACAGCTCGACGGCCTCAGCTCTTCATTCGGCCGCGACCGCGAACATGACCCGAAGCTCGATGCCGTGCGCTTCCCCGCGCGCAGCCTGCCGCGACGTGCGCGTTCCGGCGCCAACGTCACCCAGATGCACTACGCGCGGCGCGGCATCATCACCCCGGAAATGGAATTCGTCGCCATCCGCGAGAACCAGCGGCTGGACGCGATCCGCGATGCCGGCCTGTTGCAGCAGCACCCGGGCGAAGCGTTCGGTGCGTCGATCCAGAAGATCATCACCCCTGAGTTCGTGCGCGACGAGATCGCCCGTGGTCGTGCGGTGCTGCCCAACAACATCAACCATCCGGAAAGCGAGCCGATGATCATCGGCCGCAATTTCCTCACCAAGATCAACGCCAACATCGGCAACAGCGCCGTGTCTTCCGGCATCGCCGAGGAAGTGGAGAAGCTGGTGTGGGCGATCCGCTGGGGCGGCGACACGGTGATGGACCTGTCCACCGGCAAGCACATCCACGAAACCCGTGAATGGATCATCCGCAACTCGCCGGTGGCGATTGGTACCGTGCCGATCTACCAGGCGCTGGAAAAGGTCGATGGCCGTGCCGAGGCGCTCACCTGGGAAATCTTCCGCGACACGCTGATCGAGCAGGCCGAGCAGGGCGTGGACTACTTCACCATCCACGCCGGCGTACTGCTGCGCTACGTGCCGCTCACCGCCAAGCGGGTCACCGGCATCGTCAGCCGCGGTGGCTCGATCATGGCCAAGTGGTGCCTGGCGCACCACAAGGAGAATTTCCTCTACACGCATTTCGAAGAGATCTGCGAAATCATGAAGGCCTACGACGTGACCTTCTCGCTGGGAGACGGCCTGCGCCCGGGCTGCATCGCCGATGCCAACGATGCAGCGCAGTTCGGTGAACTGGAGACGCTGGGCGAGCTGACGAAGATTGCCTGGAAGCACGACGTGCAGACCATGATCGAAGGCCCCGGCCACGTGCCGATGCAGCTGATCAAGGAGAACATGGACAAGCAGCTGCGTGAGTGCGGCGAAGCGCCGTTCTACACGCTGGGGCCGCTGACCACCGACATCGCGCCGGGCTACGACCACATCACCAGCGCGATCGGTGCGGCGATGATCGGCTGGTTCGGTACGGCCATGCTCTGCTACGTGACGCCGAAGGAGCACCTCGGCCTGCCCAACCGCCAGGACGTGCGCGACGGCATCATGGCTTACCGCATTGCCGCGCACGCGGCGGACCTGGCCAAAGGACACCCGGGCGCGCAGGTACGCGACAATGCACTGAGCAAGGCGCGCTTCGAGTTCCGCTGGGAGGACCAGTTCCATCTCGGGCTGGATCCGGAGAAGGCCAAGGAGTTCCACGACGAGACACTGCCGAAGGATGCGCACAAGCTGGCCCACTTCTGCTCGATGTGCGGCCCGAACTTCTGCTCGATGAAGATCACCCAGGATGTGCGTGACTACGCCGAGGCCGGCATGAAGGAGAAGTCCGCCGAATTCCGCGCCGCAGGTGCAGAGGTCTACCACCAGGGGTGATGCCGCGCAGGTAGCGCCGGGCGCCGCCCGGCGAGCGCATCGGTCCCGGAAAGCCGCCGGGCGTAGCCCGGCGCTACCCGCTATGCTCCGGCCATCGCCCCGTGGAAAGGACGCCATGCCCATTGCTCTGACCACCCGTTGGCTGGCGATCGCCCGCCGCCACCCCTCGGCCTGGCTGCTGGGTGCGCAACTGCTGGCGGTGCTGTTGTACCCGGCGCTCGACGACACTGCCGGTGGCCGTGCAGCGCTGGGCATGTTCGGCATGGCGGTACTGGGCCTGGCGCTGTGGGTGGTCCAGCGCAGCCCGCTGGGAACCTGGCTGGCGTTGCTGCTGGCCATTCCCTCGGTGGTGTTCTCACTGGCCGGTGCCCTGCTGGACCGCAGCGGGCTGCTGACCACCGCCCAGCTGCTGGAGAGCCTGCTGTACTTCTATACGGCGGGCGCGTTGATCGCCTACATGCTGCAGGATCATAAAGTCACCCGCGACGAACTGTTCGCGGCCGGGGCAACCTTCACCCTGCTGGCCTGGGCGTTTGCTTTCGCGTTCGCGGTGTGCCAGCAGTGGTATCCCGGCAGTTTCCATGGCGCCAGCGGCGGTGATCAGCGCAGTTGGATGGAGCTTCTTTATCTGAGCTTCAGCTTGTTGTCCGGCGTTGGATTGAGCGACGTCGTGCCGCTGCACCCGCAGGCACGGGCCCTGGTGATGCTCGAACAGTTCGCAGGCGTCATGTATATCGGCCTTGTGGTGTCGCGTCTGGTCGGGTTGACCATGCTTCGGCGCATGTGAAAATGAACGCCAGATAAAAATTTCGCGCCCAAAAGGGCGCGAATAGTGATGCAGATTATGTGAATGCGTCGGCGAGAGAGAGAGCCTGAGTGTCGACCCCGTCATAGGCGGGGTAACCGGCTTAGGCTAATATCCGGGGGCGTTATTGTTTTTGCGGTATGCGCCGATGCTTTGTGCGGAATCTGGCTTTTCGATGACCCTGTCCAGGGACGGTGGGGACGGTATTGCTGGTGAGCCCTGCCCAGGTCCCGTCCCTACTATATAGCGGAAAATGAACAGCAGCGAACTCGCGCCCATTGAGGCCGACCGAGTGCAGGTCGGCGACTGCGTCATTACCTTGTCCTCGCGTGAGGTCGAGGTTGAAGGCGCGCGCCGTCCCCGGCGGCTGACGCCGAAAGCGCTGGGCGTACTGCGCGTGTTGATGCGGCAGCCTGGGCGAGTGGTCACCCGTGAAGAGCTGTTTGCCGAGGTCTGGCCCGATACGTTGCCGACCAATGACGTACTGACCCAGGCCGTCACCCAGCTGCGCAAGGCGTTCGCCAACGACGACGACAACGGCCAGGCCTACATCGAGACCATCGCCAAGAGCGGTTATCGGCTGCTGGTACCGGTGCAGGCGCTGGACGACGTCGATCCCGTGGCGGAAGTGGACGCGGTGGCCGTTGCGGGCGTGATGCCGTCGCCGGACGGTGCCGGCGTGATTCCGGCGATGGCCGTGCCGGCAGCGCCTTCGCGCCGGCGTGGCTGGCGCCAGCTGCGCCGCCAGCTGTTGTGGGTGCTGGGGGTGATGATGCTGGCCGCGCTGCTGGTCATGGCCACATTGCTGCTCCGGCGTGGGCCGGAGTCGAGTTCACCGGTGGATGCCGCGGTCGAGAACGGCGTGCGGGTGATCGGCAGCCCGCAGCGTCCCTATCGCCTGATCACCGCCACCAGTGGTTTTGAAACCTATCCCACGCTTTCGCCGGATGGCTCCCAGGTTGCCTACGAAGGCGCCAACGAGGATGGCACCGGTGGTGGCGCGATCAAGGTGCAGACCTCAGGCAATGCGCCGGCCCGGCAGCTGGCGCTGCCGCCGAAGGGGGCCAGTGACCGCTTCCCGAGCTGGTCACCGGACGGGCGCGAGATCGCTTTTGCCCGCTTTGGAGCCGACGGCGGTTGCCAGGTGCTGATCGCCAGCGCTACCGGCGGCGGTGTGCGCCAGGCGACCCGTTGCGACGGAACCGAGCTGCTCAGCTTCGACTGGACGCCGGATGGCCGTGGCCTGGTCTTTGGCAGCATGGTGGGCCGCTATGCCCATCGCGGCATCCGTGTGCTCGACCTGGCCAGCGGCCAGTGGCGGGCGTTGGACTATGCGGTCGACCAGGATGATTTTGACTACGCGCCACGCTACTCGCCCGATGGCAAGTGGCTGGTGTTCGTGCGCAATCCGCAGATGGGCGACCTGTGGCGGATGCCGGCCGGAGGCGGTGAACTGGAGCAGTTGACCAACGAATCGGCCGAACAGCGTGGCTGGGCCTGGCTGGGCGATGGGCGCACCATCGTGTTCGGCCGGCGCGTGGACAGCGAAGTGCGGTTGTACTACCTGGATGTCGAGCGCCGCACTTTGCGTGATGCCGGCCTCGACGACGCACAATGGCCTGCGGTGTCACGCCACGGCGACGTGCTGGCTTTCGTTCACCGCCGTGCCCAGTTCGGCGTGTTCAAGGTGCCGATGGCCGGTGGCAGCGCCGAGCGGCTGTTTGCGTCCAGCGGGCGTGACGGGCAGCCGATGGCGGCGCCCGACGGTCGCCAACTGGTCTTCACCTCCGATCGTTCCGGCAGTTTCGCGCTTTGGTGGGCGGACATGCAGCGGCCCGATTCACTGCGGCCGATCGAGGGCCTGCGCCCGGAGGGGCGGCAGGCGCCGGACTGGTCGGCCGACAGCCGCCAGCTGCTGGTGGTCGGGCGCGATGAGCATGGGCGTACGGTGGTCTACGAGATCGCCCCGCGCGACGAACACCTGCAGTCGTTGCCGGTTCCGGTGGATCAGCCCCTGCAGGCCCTGTACGGGGCAACCCCGGAACAGCTGCTGGTGGTCGAGCGCGATGCAGAGCAGCGCACCCGGTTGAGCCTGTTCGATCGCAGCGTGACCCCCTGGCGCCGCCTGGCCAGCATCGACGGCGTCTCCCAGGCACGTTTCGATCGGGGCGATGGCCGCGTGCTGTTCACCCGCCTGGCGTCCGGTGGCCTGTGGTCGGTGGATGCGGCGCTGTCCCCGGCCAGCGTGCAGCAGGTCAGTGAAGACAGGCCCAGCCGCTGGCGCTATCGCACCTGGACGGTGGCAGGCACCGGCGGCATCGGGTATCTCGGCAACTCGACCGAGTGCGGTACGACCTTGATCCATATCCAGGCCGGGACCGAAGCCCCCGAGCGCTGCCTGGACCGGCAGCGGCTCAGCGCGGGCAACGGTATCAGTGCCAGCGCCGATGGCCGGGATCTGTACGTCGCCCTGGCGGTCAGCGATGGTGCCGACATCGGCGTCATGCAGCTGCCCCGGTCGACGCCAGCACTGTTCCCGGCATTTCTCAAGTCATTGATCCTGAAGAAAAATATCTCTTCGTGATTTCTTCGTGGAGTTCTCGCCGCGAATTCGTGGCGATCTCGGCGGATTTTCCTGACGGGCTGACGCCTGATTAGGCAAAACGGAAGCCTGTATCAGGCAAACCCGTGGTGCCCCATGCGTCAACTCTCGCTGGCCGATCGTGGCCAAACCGTCTCCCTCGACAAGGCGCTCGACGATCTCGCGCCGACCTGCATGGGCGTGGCCCGGCTCGGCAGCCTGCAGACGGCAGGGTCAAGCTTCACGGTCTGGCTTCAGGTCCGGGGCAGTTCCTGGGTGGAAGCCAAGGAAGGGCGTTTCCGCCTGCGCCATGGTGAGTGGATCGCCTTCGAGAAGGAGTCGCGCCCGCTGGTGCAGGCCGGCCGTAACGGACTGTGCGTGGGCCTCAGCCTGAATGCGGAGGCGATGCGGGTGCTGTCCGAGATGGCCGATTGCGGCCTGTATGCCGGTCGCGGTCGCATGAGCCGCGGCGACGCCCGCGTTGCCCTGCGCCTGTGGCGCGATGCGCTCGACAGCGGCCTGCCTGCGCAGGCGCTGCGCCCGCTGCTGTTGCATCTGGCCGGCCTGCAGCGTGACCTGGCCGACAACGTACAGCGCTGCCCCGGTCGCTCGCGCAGCCGCAAGCGCCAGGTGTTCGGCCGCATGCAGCGTGCCCGTCTCTATCTGGAGGGCAACAGCCACCGCGTAGTGCGGATCGGCGAACTCGCCGAGCTGACCAACTTCTCCAGCTGGTACCTCTCCAAGACCTTCCAGAGCCTGTATGAAGAGAGCCCCCAGTCGCTTTCGGCACGGTTGCGCCTCGAGCGGGCCGCCGATCTGCTGCGCGACACCGACATGATGGTGGGCGAGGTCGCTGCAGCCAGCGGATTCGACAACTGCTGCAGCTTCGCCAGGGCCTTCCGCGCCCGCTACGGGCAGTCTGCTTCCCGGTTCAGGGAGAACGGCGGCTTGCTCCCGCCACATTCTGCAAAGTCTCCGGTTGGGTCGCGCAAATACAGCATCGCAACGCAATCGTAACGTGCTGGAGCGTTTTAACACGCTACTAACACGTACCTTGGAGAGATTGATGAACGTTCGCACCCCTGCCGTGCGGCTGGGCCTGCTGCCCGCCGGCATTGCGCTGGCGCTGGCACCGGCATTTGCTTCCGCACAGGAAGCCAGTGCCCCGACCACCCTTGATCGCCTGGAAGTCACCGGCTCCCGCATCCGCTCGGTGGATGTGGAAACCTCCCAGCCGGTCCTCACCGTAAGCCATGAGGACATCCAGCGTTCGGGCCTGGTCAGCGTCGGCGACCTGCTGCAGAACCTGTCCGTGGCAGGCACCCAGACCTTCAGCAAGGCGGCCGTGCTGGCGTCCAACCCGGAACAGGGCGGCCAGTACGTCAGCCTGTACAACCTGGGTGAGCAGCGCACGCTGGTGCTGGTCAACGGCAAGCGCTGGAGCACCAGCCTGGCCGGCTTCACCGACATGTCGACCATCCCGACCTCGCTGATCGAGCGCATTGAAGTCCTGAAGGACGGCGCCTCGGCGATCTACGGTTCCGACGCCATCTCCGGCGTGGTCAACATCATCCTGCGCAAGAACTTCGACGGCGCCGAGGCCAGTGCCTACTATGGCCAGAACAGCCACGGCGACGGTTCCAAGACCCAGTACAGCCTGACCCTGGGTGCCAGCGGCGAGCGCTCCTCGATCGTGTTCGGCGCGAACTACATCAAGGAAGATCCGGTGTGGGCCAAGGATCGTGGCCTGACCCAGTACTCCTATGGCCAGGGCCACAAGGAAGACGGTCTGAGCCCGGCTGGCCCGTGGGGCCGTTTCACCGATCCGCGTGCCGAAGGCACCGCCGGTGCTGGCGAATACAACAAGGCTGGCAAGTGGGTCCCGAACACCTGGGTGGTCAACCACACCGGTTCGTGGGACACCCCGGTCGGCGTTGGCCAGCCGTCGAACAACTTCAACAACTACCACCTGATTGGTCTGGACGACTACTACAACGCCTCGCAGCAGATGATGCTGAACCAGGGCGCTGAGTCGAAGACCATGTTCACCTCGGCCAGCTACGACATCAACGACAACCTGCGTCTGAAGTCGACGGCGATGTACTCCGAGCGCGATTCCAAGCGCCAGATCGCCGGCTACCCGCTGACCGGCACCTCGCAGCCGCAGTTCCCGGTGGCGATCAGCAAGGACAGCATCTACAACCCGCTGGGCAACTGGGCCAACCCGGGCGCCGGCGTTGACATCGGTGGCTGGGGCCGTCGTATCTTCGAACTGCCGCGCATCACCCAGAACAACGTCAAGTCGCTGCACTTCGACGCGGCCCTGGAAGGCAATTTCGACTTCAACAACCGTCCGTTCGACTGGGATGTGGGCATCAACTACAACCAGTTCGACGTGACCCAGACCAGCTCGGGCAACATCAACCTGCTGGCCCTGAAGAATGCCCTCGGCCCGTCGTTCATCAACGCCAACGGTGTCGCCCAGTGCGGCACCGCTGCCAACCCGATCGCGCTGGGCACCAGCCCGGGCAGCTGCGTCCCGTTCGACCTGCTGGGCGGCGCCAGCGCCGCGACCCCGGATGCGCTGAAGTACATCAACACCCTGCTGAACTCGACCGGCCAGAGCAAGAGCAAGCAGTACTTCGCCAACATCACCGGTTCGCTGTTCGACATGCCGGGCGATGCGGGCGAGTTCGCCTTCGCTGCCGGTTACGAGCATCGCGAAGTGTCGGGCTACGATCATCCGGACGCACTGTCCTCCTCGGGTTACACCACCGAGCTGGCCGCGCAGCCGACCGAAGGCAAGTACAAGACCAACGAGTTCTACCTGGAACTGATGGTGCCGCTGCTGCGTGACCTGCCGGGTGCCAAGGAGCTGTCGCTGGATGTCGCCAGCCGCTACTCGGACTACGACAAGTTCGGCAACACGGTCAACAGCAAGTTCAGCGTGACCTGGAAGCCGATCGACGACCTGCTGGTGCGTGCGACCTACGGCGAGGGCTTCCGTGCCCCGACCCTGGACGACACCTTCGGTGGTGGTTCGCAGACCTTCGACAAGTTCACCGATCCGTGTGATGCCGTGTTCGGCCAGCGCAGCAACCCGGCCGTTGCCGCCCGTTGCGGTGCTGAAGGCCTGGCGTCCGACTTCCGTCAGACCGACGCTGCTGGTCGTCCGATCAGTGCCCGTGACACCCAGGGTAACAACCCGTTCAACTCGGGCGTGGGCAACGACAAGCTGCAGCCGGAAACCAGCAAGACCCGCACCGCGGGCCTGGTGTGGAGCCCGAGCTTCGTCAGCGGCCTGAACGTCTCGCTGGACTGGTACAAGATCACCGTGGACAACGTGATCACCGCGCTGTCGGCGAACTACGTGCTGAACCAGTGCTACCAGAACGGTGTGCAGGCCTTCTGTGACCAGTACAGCCGTGGCGACGTTGCCAATGGCCAGCAGGTCACCGGCCTGAGCCGCGGCAACGCCAATCTGGGCTCGCTGGAAACCGAAGGCTACAACTTCGGCGTCCGCTACCGTATGCCGGAATACAGCTTCGGTACCCTGTCGTTCAACCTGGACACCAACTACCTGACCAGCTTCCGTCAGCAGGCCACCAAGGGTGCTGCATGGGATGACTACGCAGGCTATTGGAACTACCCGCGTGTCCGCGGCACCCTGGCGACTACCTGGACCAAGGGCGACCTGTCGGCCACCTGGACCATGCGTTACTACGGCGGCTTCCGCGACTTCTGCTACGACCAGGAAAATGGCCTGGAGTGCAACCAGCCGGATTACTACACCGAGAACGGTGGCTGGAGCGGTGGCCTGGGTGCCAACAAGAAGGGCGCAATCGTCTATCACGACATCTCGGCCACCTGGCAGGCCCCGTGGAACGGCAGCGTGACCGTCGGTGCCCGCAACGTGTTCGGCAAGACTCCGCCGATCACCTACGCGGTGACCAACGCCAGTGCCGTGCAGCTGGACCCGATGCTGGATTACGACCGCTTCCTGTTCATCCAGTACAACCAGCGCTTCTGATCCATCGAAGCCTGAAGGCAAGACGAGGAGGGCGGGCCGCAAGGCCCGTCCTCTTTGCGTTTGGCAGAGCCGGGTCGGGAAACTCTGAATCGGGCGGTTCAGCGACAGGGGTCACGCTTGTCGCAATTGGACCGCTGGTACGGTCGCGGAGGTCCATTCCGGACCAAGGAGAGCGCGAAATGAACAACGCGATGCCACGGATGTTCGCTGCTGCAGTTCTTGCCGTCCTGAGCCTGGCCGGTAGTGTGTCGGCCGGCCCGCTGGTGTGTGCCAATGGACGCTATTGCGCCGAAGTGCGCAGCGACTGCATCAAGGCCGGCGAAGATGCGGCGTACTGCCAGCTTCTCTTCGAACGCTGCGTGTACGACCACTGCGCGCAGCCCTGATGCAACGAAGGCGCGTCCTTGCGGGCGCGCCTTCATCGCATGCATTGCCGGTGTGGTCAGGCTTCGCTGGGCGTGAGCCCCATCAGGCTGTTGGCATGTTCGCGCCACTGCGGCAGTTTGTTGAGCACGCCCGCGCGCTGCAGGTAGTCCTCATCCACCGGATCGCCGTTGACCAGCGCAAGCGCCACATGCACCGCACCGGTCACCCAGAAGCTGCGCGTGTTGGCGCGCTGCGGCTGCAGGTGGAACGCCACGGCTTCGATGATCGGCATCGGCAGGCCCCACAGCCCCAACAGGTAGGCACCGGCTTCGGCGTGGCCCGGACGGGTATCGCCGGCCAGCGACGGCTCGGTGCGCTCGTTGCGTACGCCGGGCAGCAGCAGGCCGATGTCGGCCAGCAGTGCTGCGGTTGCGCCCAGTTCGGCACTGGATTCGGGCAGCAGGCGTGCGGCCAGCCGCGAGGCGAGCAGGGCGCGCTGCTGCAGCGAGTTGCGTTCGGCGGTCGACAGCGTCGGCGCCGAGAACACTTCGCTGGCCAGTACCAGGTCGCGCAGTGTTGCCAGGCCCAGCCGGGTCACCGCGGTACGCAGGTCGGCGATGGTGCGGCCCTGGCTGAAGAACGCCGAATTCGACAGCTGCAGCACCTTGGCGGCGATGGCCGGATCGGCAGCCACCAGCTTGGCGACGTCGGCGCTGTCGGCATCGTCGTCATGCTCCAGCGCCTGGGTCAGGCTCAGGTACAGGTGCGGCGGCGACGGCAGTTTCTCGATGCGGCCGATGGCATCGCGCAGGCGCGGGCTGTCCAGCACTTCGCGCAGCTCTTCCAGGCTGGTCAGCGCTTCCAGAAGCACTTCCGGCGCCAGTGGCAGCGGCAGGAAGCGATGGGCAACGCCGATCAGGCGCGCCGGCGGCGGCCGGTTGCCGTGCTGTGCATCCACCAGCGCGATACGGATGGTTTCCGGACGCAGCGTCCGGATCTGGCCGAGCAGCGTGGTGGCATTGAGGTCCGGCAGCTGCGGGCAGACAATCACCGCGTCCACGCCCTGGGTGGCAACCGCGGTCATCGCGGCCTGGCCATCGGTGGCGGTCAGCGGTTGCCAGTCTTCCCCAAGATCGGCAATGAATTCGGTCAGCTCAGCCGGCAGGCTGGCTGCATCCCCTACAAGCAGAATACGCACGACACATTCCCCTGGCTGTCTCGACGATGGATGTCGATGACGTGTGAAGTGACGCAATTTACCTAATACGACGGCAAGAGTGATGTGCCGTCATCATGAAACGTGACCCGCATCGCTCCGGCAGGGCATGCCGGAGCGATCCGGTTCAGGCTCAGGCCTTGCTGTCGAGATGGCGCTGGTGCGCCTCGATCAGGATCTGCTTGGCCTCGGCGGCGCCGCCCCAGCCATCGAGCTTGACCCACTTACCCTTCTCCAGGTCCTTGTAGTGCTCGAAGAAGTGGCCGATGCGCTCCAGCCAGTGGCTCGAGACCTGGGCGATGTCTTCAACGTGGGCGTAGCCACTGAAGATCTTCGACACCGGCACGGCCAGGATCTTCTCGTCGCTGCCTGCCTCATCGCTCATCTTCAGCACGCCGACCGGGCGGCAACGAACGACCGAGCCCGGCACCAGCGGCAGCGGCAGCACCACCAGCACGTCGGCCGGGTCGCCGTCGCCGCACAGGGTGCTCGGCACGTAGCCGTAGTTGCAGGGGTAGCGCATCGGGGTGGACAGGATGCGGTCGACGAAGATCGCGCCGGTTTCCTTGTCCACTTCGTACTTCACCGGCTCCGAGTCCTTCGGGATCTCGATGATGACGTTGATTTCTTCCGGCGGGTTCTTGCCGGGCGAGACGAGTTCCAGACCCATGGTCGTGCTCCAGGTGGGGGATATAGACGGATAGCCCCCCATTTTATGCCTTTGCCGGGCGCTGTGCAGGGGAGGGGGCTGACGGCAGGTCGAGGCAGGGGCCGACGCTGCAGGCCGGGGTAGACCGATGGGGCCGGCAGGCATGGGGGCGCAGGCTGGATGCACCTTCCCGAGGCGTTGCCACATGAGACTTTCTGCCCTGTCTTCTGGCCTGTTCTGCGCGTTGCTGATGGCCCCCGCAGCCCAGGCTTTCCCCTACGTCGACCTGATCGATTACCCGCGGCAGGAAGCCAACTGGGATCGCTTCTTTGCCCTGGAGGGCCGCCTGCAGCACGGCTTCGACAGGATCTGCGGCGACACCTTCTGCGAGGGCGAGTACAGCGACATCCGTGCGCTGCGCCTGCTGTGTTCGGTGGACGCGGTGCGCGGCACGGTGCATGAGTGCCTCTGGGCATTTGCCGCCAGTGACCTGGCCGTGTCGCGGCATGACGGTGCGATCGTGGCCCGGCAGCCGACCTGGCTGTGCCGGCTGCCGCTGGTGCCTGGCACTCCGGTGGAGGACTTCCACGCGGCGCTGGCGGCCCGCAATCCGCTGCACGATCCCTTGCCCGGCACGTCGGAGAGCGTCTATGACGGGCTGACCGGCTGCATCCATTGATGCGAACGTGACTGATTCTCATTAACGGAGTAGCATGCGCGGCGCCTTCCGCCTGTCGTCCCGGTTCCGCGCATGTCCTCCAATGCCGCCTCCCTCACTGAACTGCTGATCCGCGAGCGGCCTGCGCTGCTGCGCCGGGTGCAGCGCATCCTCGGGGGCGACAATGGCGCCGAGGACGTGATCCAGGCCGTGTGGTTCAAGGCCCGCAGGGTTGACGACAGCCAGGCCATCGACAACCCGCGCGCCTATCTCTACCGGCTGGCCGCCAACCTGGCGACCGACCATGGCCGCGAATCGACCCGGCGCAACCGCCTGCTGGCCGACCATTACCTGTGGGGGCCGGACGAGGTGATCTCGACCGAGGAACAGGCGATGGCCCAGGACGAGCTGCAGCGGGTGCTTGACGCGGCGGGACACCTGCCGGAGCCGACCCGCACCATCTTCCGGCTCAACCGCCTGCAGGGCCTGACCCAGGCCGAGATTCGCACGCCGCCTGGGCGTGTCGGTGACCACGGTCGAGAACCATGTACGCACCGCGTTGCAACGCCTGGCCTGGGCGCGCAGCGGCCGATGATCACCCCGGCTTGGGGCTGGCCCGCGCTGAAACGTCTTGATCACTGGACCGAGGATGCGGTCTAGTTCCCCCGCCCGCGCTTGAATGCGCCTGTCTGCCAGCCGATGAGCCCGCCGAACATGCTGCCCGCCGCCAATGACGATGCCCTGGCCGAACAGGCCCGGGGCTGGATCGCTTGGCTGGCCGCAGGCGATATCAGCGATGTGCGCATGGATGAGTTCGAACACTGGCTCCAGCAGCCTGGGCACCGTCGCGCCTTCGAACACGAGCGCGCGTTGTGGCGCAGTGTCGGGCCGCGGCCGCAGGCCGGGCGCGTCGAACGTCGGCCCCCAAAGCGGCTGCGATGGGCGATGGCTGCGGCGGCCGCGCTGGCGATGCTGGTGGCATGGCCGGAAGCCTGGCTGCGCCTGCAGGCCGATCACCGTAGTACGCATGTCGTGCAGGACGTACGGCTGCCCGATGGCAGCCGCGCGGTGCTGGATGCGGACAGCGCGATCGCCGTGCGGTTCGATGCGGATGCACGCCAGATCGAGCTGCTGCGCGGGCGCGCCTGGTTCGAGGTCAGCCCGGATGCGCAGCGGCGTTTCAGCGTGCGTGCGGGCAATGGCGTGGTCGAGGACATCTCGACCGCGTTCTCCGTCGCACGCGACAGCGACCAGGTGGAAACCCAGGTTGGACAGGGCAGGGTGCGCGTGGCCAGCCCGGTTGACGGTGGTTGGACGTATCTGCGGGTGGGCCAGCGTGCCATCTATGGCGAACACAGTGGCGTGACGCGCCTGCAGGACGTGGCTGCCGACAGTGTCGGCGCGTGGCGGCAGGGCGAACTGCTGCTGGAGCAGGCCAGCGTCGCCGACGCCGTGCAGTGGGTGGGGCGTTACCGTGCCGGCCCGACCTTCGTGCGCGGCGATCTGTCGCGGCTGCCGGCGGTCAGTGCCGCGCTGCGCATCGATCGCCCGGAACAGGCGCTGGACGCGTTGGCGGCAACGGCGGGATTGCAGGTTACCCGCCTTCCATTCGGCGTCGCCATCGTCCAGTAGATCCACGCCATGCGTGGATGATCGTCGCGGTGATCCCATTGTGCCGGCCAACGGTCGGCACCCACCGCGATCGCAAATCCCTCTTGGGGTTCCTGCCGCGCCACCCGTCTTACCCCGCGAACGTACCCGCCGCCGCCACGTACGTCGCCGTGTCCGCCTGTGTTGCGGATGACGCCGCGCCTGCGGCACCGATTACCTGACAGGTTCCCCATGTTCGACTCCCACCGCCCGGGCCGCGTGCTGCGCCCGTCCCGCCTGTGCATCGCCCTGCTGGCCGCCGGCCTGGCCAGCGCCGCACCGTCCGTGCTGGCACAGAGCGCCACCGGCAATCACGCTGCCGTGCAGCGCTTTGACATTCCGGCGCAGCCGCTGGACGAAGCACTGCGCAGCTTCATGCGCCAGTCCGGCGTGCAGGTCGTGTATCCGGCCACCCTCGCCCAGGGAGTGACCTCGCGCGCAGTCAACGGCAGCCTGTCGGCCAACGAGGCGCTGCAGCAGCTGCTGCAGGGCAGCGGGCTGGCGATGCGCCGGGTCAGTGCCGATGCGGTGACCCTGGAAGCGGCAACGCCGGTCCAGGCCGACAGCGGTGTGATCGTCACCGATACGCTCAGCGTGGCCGGCGACCGTGTCGACGGCGGCGCAGGCAGTGACGAAGCGCGGCTGCTCGACAGCTATCGCAGCGTCGGTTCCACCACCACGCTCAACCGCACGCAGCTGGAGCGTTTCCGCGGCACTTCCAACGGCGACATCGTCAAGGGCGTGGCCGGTGTCACCGCCGGCGACCCGCGCGTGGGCAATGGCTTCGACGTCAACATCCGCGGCATCCAGGGCCAGGGCCGGGTGCCGGTGATCATCGACGGTGGCCAGTCCAGCATGGACACCTACCGTGGCTATGCCGGCCAGTCACAGCGCACCTACCTCGACCCCGACCTGATCTCCAGCCTGACCATCACCAAGGGCCCGAGCCTGCAGGCCAACGCCTCCGGTGGCATTGGCGGCGTGGTCGAAATGGAAACGCTGAAGATCGGTGACGTGCTGCGCGAGGGGCGCGACTTCGGCGTGCGCGTGCGTGGCGGCCTGGCCAATGGCAGCGCCAACAACCTGCCGGCCTACAGCGCCGCGCCGCGCAGCGACCGCAGCGCCACCGGCAGCCAGTTCTTCAACGTGGCCGGCGCCGGCCACTGGGACCGCTTCGATCTGGTCGCCGCCTATGCCTACCGTGACAACGGCAACTACTTCTCCGGCAAGCACGGCTACGATGATTTCCCGCAGACCCGTCGCACGCTGGCGCCGCTGAATCCGCCGCGTACCGAAGTGTTCAACACCTCGTCGCGCTCGAAGTCGGCGCTGCTCAAAGGCACCTGGCGCATCGATGACGCGCAGACGCTGGAAGCCGGTTACCGTCGCTACGAAGGCACCGCCGGCGAGATCATGGCCTCGCAGATCATCCGCGTCGACCGCGATCGCATTCCGCAGTGGGACCCGGGCCATGTCGACATGGACAGCTACAACCTGCGCTACCGCTTCAACCCGGACAGCGATCTGGTCGACCTGCGTGTCAATGCTGCGTACACCGATACCGACAGCGTGATGTACAACAGCCTGACCGGCATCACCCCGTGGTACTTCGACCGCCGCACCGAGTGGTATGACGCGCCCAGCTTCAGCGGCGACCCCGGCTACAAGGATGCCTACCGCAACCCGCTGCGGCAGAAGCGCCTGAACCTGGATGCCAGCAACACGTCGAAGTTCGACACCCGTGCCGGGGCGTTCACGCTGGACTACGGCCTGTCCTACAGCGATGAGGACATTGCACCAGGCAGCTCCGGCCCGGTCATGCACGATGACCTGGTCAACAACCGCTTCCTGCGCAACGCCGAGCGCAAGGAATACAGTGCCGTGGCGTCGCTGAAGTGGCAGCCCGACGAACACTGGGAGCTGCTGGCCGGTGGCCGCTGGAACCGGGTGGATGTGCATGACCGCAACCGCCTGGCAACGCCGGATGCCTACGAGGTGCAGGGCCAGTACCGCTACACCGAACTGCTCAATGGCAACCCGGCGCTGCCGTCGTGGCGTGCCAAGCGCATCGCGCTGCTGAACTGGTATCCGGACGCCAACGGCAATTTCACCCAGGCCTCGCTGCTGGCGTCGCCGTACAAGAAGGGCACCGTGGCCGACATCGCGGGCTGGAACTTCTATGACGCCGGCAAGCCGCAGGATCTGGAAGTGCCGGTCAGCTGGACCTGGTCGCAGCCGATCCGCCGTCGCGACAACGCGTTCTCGCCGACCGCCAGCGTCGCCTACCGCTTCAGCGAAGACACCATGGTCTACGTGAAGTACGCCGAGGGCACCAAGCTGCCGAGCCTGTTCGAGACCACGCTGGGCCTGTTCACTGCCGCCAAGCCGGTGGGCGAGCTGAAGCCGGAGCGCGCGCGCAGTTGGGAAATCGGCGCGAGCACCATCCGCTACGACCTGTTCACTGCCGGTGATCGCCTGGTGCTGAAGCTGGCCTACTTCGATACCCGCATCGACGATCTGATCACCCGCGACTACCGCACGCTGTCGGCCGGCCTGATCCGCAATGTCGACCAGTTCAAGGTCTCGGGCATGGAGTTCCAGTCCAGCTATGACAGCGGCAAGGTGTTCGCCGATCTGTCCGCGCACTACTACTTCAAGGCCAAGACCTGCGCGCCGGACATCGCCGCCGAGCGCCGCGCCTATGGCGTGCAGCGCAGGAACGCGGAGCTGGCCGGCACGCCGGACTGCGTGGATGGCGGCTTCGAGGGTTCGTACACAAACACGCAGAACCCGCCTCGCTACATGGTCAACCTGACCCTGGGCTCGCGCCTGTTCGACGAGCGCCTGACCTTCGGTACCCGTGTGATCCACAACGCCGGCCCGATCAGCAAGCTGGACAAGGAATGGAACGTTGGCCTCTCGGCGATCCAGCAGCTGTACCGGCCGACCACGCTGGTCGACCTGTTCGCCAGCTGGAACTTCAATGACCAGTGGTCGGTGGAAGCGGGCGTGGACAACCTGACCGACCGCTACTACCTGGACCCGCTCGCCCTGGGCGTGATGCCGGCCCCGGGCCGCACCGCGCGCCTGGCGTTGACCTGGAAGTACTGATCCACGGGTGATCTGCCAGCGGGGTCGGATCCTTTTCCTGCGGAAAGGGCTCTGACCCCATCGGGTCCGGCCATCCACGCATGGCGTGGATCTACAGTGCCGCGTAATCGGTAGCGCCGGGCCATGCCCGGCGAACGCTTACAGCCCGGTCGCGGCCTTCACTGCATCTTCGTGCAGCGACTCGTTCAGCTCATCCACCACGGTGCTCCACGCCGCATCGGCCTGCAGCGATTCAGACAGGAACTGGCGCTGGGCATCGTTCCAGTACGGTGCCTCGACCACATCCACATCGGTGGCCAGCTGGTGCTCGCGGATGAAGCGGGCGATGCCCTCGGCACTGGCATCCAGGCCCAGTTGCAGGAACAGGTTGGTCATGCGCGGTTCGGTGGTGATCATCGTCGGTTCCTGCGGAAAGAAGGGATGCCTCATTATCGGCGCAGACGAGCTTGGGGAAAGCCCCGCGGCGAACGTCTACAGCACGACGACCCCTTTGGCATCCCCCATGAACGCACACATTGCCCCTGAAGACAGCCGCAGCCTGCGGCTCAAGGCTGCCACCCGCGACAGCCACGGCGCCCTGGACAAGCGCATCATGGCCGGCGACATCTTCGCCGACCGCAGCAACTTCGCCCGTTTCCTGCGCGTGCAGTACCGCTTCCACCGCAGCATCGACGCGCTGTACGCCAACCCTGCACTGGACGCACTGCTGCCCGATCTCGGCGAGCGCCGCCGCCTGACCCAGGTGGCACGTGACCTGCAGGACCTGGAGCAGACCCTGCCGGGGGCGGACATCGCCGCGCTGCCGTCGGATCTCGCGTTGCCGGCCGCGCTGGGCTGGCTGTACGTGGCCGAAGGCTCCAACCTGGGCGGTACCATCCTGTACAAGATGGCGGCCAAGCTCGGGCTGGACCGTGACTTCGGTGCCCGCCACCTGGCCGCGCATCCGGATGGCGCCGCCCGTCACTGGCGCGAGTTCACCGCCGCGCTGGACGCGGTGCCGCTGAGCGCCGAGCAGGAGCAGCAGGTGATCGACGCTGCCGATGCCGCGTTCCGCAGCGTGCACGGGCACGTTGAAGTGGAATTCGCCTGATGAACGCCCGCCACCCGCGGGTGCAGCGCTGATGCGCTGGCTCTGGTTCGCGCTGGGCTGGGTGATGGTCGGCCTCGGCGTGATCGGCGCGTTGCTGCCGGTGATGCCGACCACCATTTTCCTGATCCTTGCGGTGGGCTGCTTCGCGCGCAGCTCGCCGAAGTTCGAGCAGCGCCTGCTGTCGCATCCGCGCTACGGCCCATCACTTCGGCTGTGGCGCGAGCAGGGCGCGGTGTCGCGCAAGGGCAAGGCCTTTGCCAGCGCCGGCATGGTGGTCGGCTTCGCGATGTTCTGCTGGGGCGCGCATCCGTCGTGGCGCCTGTTGCTGGGCGTGGGACTGTTCTTCGCGGTCAGTGCCGGCTATGTGCTCAGTCGACCCGCACCACGCATTGAACCCACGCCGCTGGTGGAAGTGGACGACGCCAACGATCCGCGCGCGGCCCGCCGCCGTGCCGTGCCCCCCGATACAGATGGAACCCGAGACGATGCTGCCTGCTGACCTGGCCCCCGTGACTGCCCCCGCACTGACGCCGTGGGGCATGTACCTGGCCGCCGATGTGGTGGTGAAGGCCGTGATGATCGCGCTGGCGTTGGCGTCGCTGGCCACGTGGACCGTGCTGCTGGCCAAGGGCTGGGAACTGGCCCGGCAAGCGCGGCAGCTGCGGGCGGCGCGCGCGCTGCTGCTGCAGTCTGCACAGCTGCCGGCGCAGAGCGAAGCGGCAAGCCTGCAGCAAGGCACCGCACTGGCGATGCTGGACGCCGCACGCACCGAACTGCGCCTGTCGCAGGAGCTGGACAGCCGCGACGGCACCAAGGAACGCGTGGCGTCGCGGTTGGATCGCATCGAGCTGGAAACCGCACGCGTGCAGCGGCGCGGTATCGGCGTGCTCGCCAGCATCGGTGCGGTGGCGCCGTTCGTGGGCCTGTTCGGCACGGTGTGGGGCATCATGAACAGCTTCATCGGCATCGCCCACAGCAACACCACCAATCTGGCGGTGGTCGCGCCCGGCATCGCCGAGGCGCTGCTGGCCACCGCGCTCGGCCTGGTCGCCGCGATTCCGGCGGTACTGGTCTACAACCACTTCAGCCGCGTGCTGGTCGGCTTGCGGGGGCTGCTTGGCGATCTGTCGGCGGCCGTGCAGCAGCTGGTCTCGCGCGATCTCGATCGTGCCGCTTCGCGCAGCGCAGCGACGCCGCTGCGTGCGGTGCACTGAGGCGCGGCGATGGCGATCAGGACCGCGTCCGACCGCGACGACACGCCGGAAGAAGCGCACGAGATCAACGTCACGCCCTTCATCGATGTGATGCTGGTGCTGTTGATCATCTTCATGGTGGCGGCACCGCTGGCCACCGTGTCGGTACCGGTGCAGCTGCCGGCCAGCAGTGCCAGTGCCACGCCGCCGGAAAAGGCACCGGTGTACGTCACAGTGCAGGCCGATCTGTCGCTGCGGGTTGGTGAGCAAGCGGTGGCACGCAACGGGCTGGCGGCTGCGCTGCAGGTAGCCACCCACGGTGACACCTCGCAACGCCTGTTCCTGCGCGCCGATACCCGCGTGCCTTACGGTGAATTGATGGCAACACTGGATGCGCTGCGTGCTGCGGGCTACCTGAAGGTGGCACTGGTTGGACTGGAGCAGGGCGCGCGATGAGCGGACTGCGGCGCTGGGCGACCAGCCTGGCGATCGTACTGCTGGTGCATGCGCTGCTGATTGGCGTGGCCTGCTGGTGGGCGGCGTGCGCACCGGCGGTGGCTACCGTAGCGGCGCCCGCGGCGTTGATGCTGGAGTTGGCGCCGATGGCACAGGCGCCCCCGGTGCCGCGGCGCGAGGTGGCAACCGGGCCCCTGCAGCAGCAACAGCAGCGGCAGGCGCCGAAGCCGGCGCTACGCGAGCAGCCGAAGGCACCGGTGCAGCCGCAGGGTGACCTGCCGCCGCCGCGCACACCTGAGCCGGCGCCCTCGCCGGATACTGCCGACGCCAATGTCGCGCAGACCAGCGCACCGCCGCAGGTCGCCGCCGATGCGGCCGCACGCTATACCGCGCCGCAGACCACGGCCGGCGAACGCAGTCGTGCCGAGGCGACCTGGGAAGGCCGCCTGCTGGGGCATCTGCAGAAGCACCGGCGCTATCCGCGCCAGGCCGAACGACTGCGCCAGCAGGGCGTGGTGTACGTGCGTTTTGCCGTCGCCCGCGATGGTGCGGTATCCGGATTGAAGCTGGGCCGCGGCAGCGGCTTCGAACTGCTCGACCAGGAGACGCTGGATACCGTGCAGCGCGCCAGCCCGGTACCGGCGCCGCCGGCCGAAGTGGCCGGCGACCCGGTGCAAGTGATGGTGCCGGTGTCGTTCTTCCTGCGCGGGCGGTGACCTTGTAGAGCCGAGCCGATGCTCGGCTGTTCTCCGATCCCGCGAAGCCGTTGAGCCGAGCATGGGCTCGGCTCTACAGAAGGCTTTTACAGCAGCGGTACCAGCAGCAGCGCCACGATGTTGATGATCTTGATCAGCGGGTTGATCGCCGGCCCGGCGGTGTCCTTGTATGGGTCACCCACGGTATCGCCGGTCACCGCGGCCTTGTGCGCCTCGCTGCCCTTGCCGCCGAAGTGGCCATCTTCGATGTACTTCTTGGCGTTGTCCCAGGCGCCGCCGCCGGTGGTCATCGAGATGGCCACGAACAGGCCGGTCACGATCGTGCCGATCAGCAGGCCGCCGAGGGCGCGCGGCCCCAGCAGCAGGCCGACCACCACCGGCACCGCCACCGGCAGCAGCGAGGGCACGATCATTTCGCGGATCGCCGAGCGGGTCAGCATGTCCACCGCCTTGTCGTACTGCGGCTTGCCGGTGCCCTGCATGATGCCGGGGATCTCGCGGAACTGGCGGCGTACTTCCTCCACCACCGCACCGGCGGCGCGGCCGACCGCTTCCATCGCCATCGCACCGAACAGATAGGGAATCAGACCGCCGATCAGCAGGCCGATAATCACCGTGTGGTCGCTGAGGTCGAAGCGGAATTCCTGGCCGGGATGTGCGGCCTGCAGGTTGTGCGTGTAGTCGGCGAACAGCACCAGTGCGGCCAGGGCCGCCGAACCGATCGCATAGCCCTTGGTCACCGCCTTGGTGGTATTGCCCACCGCATCCAGTGGATCGGTGATGTCGCGGATCTCCGAGGGCAGCTCGGCCATTTCGGCAATGCCGCCGGCGTTGTCGGTGATCGGCCCATACGCATCGAGGGCGACGATCATGCCGGCCATCGACAGCATCGCGGTGGCGGCGATGGCGATGCCGTACAGGCCACCCAGCGCGAATGCACCCCAGATCGCCGCACACACCGCCACCACCGGCAGCGCGGTGGACTTCATCGAGATGCCGAGGCCGGCGATGATGTTGGTGCCGTGGCCGGTGGTCGACGCCTGCGCCACGTGCTGCACCGGCTTGTACTGGGTGCCGGTGTAGTACTCGGTGATCCACACGATCAGGCCGGTCAGCACCAGCCCGATCAATGCGCAGCCATACAGCGCCATCGGTCCATGCACGTTGTCACTCATCAACCCGGTGGTGATCGGGTAGAACGCAATGGCGGCCAGCACGCCGGAGACGATCACGCCCTTGTACAGCGCGCCCATGATCGAACCGCCGGGCTTCACCTTGACGAACAGCGCGCCGATGATCGAAGCGATGATCGATACGCCGCCCAGCACCAGCGGATACAGCACTGCATTGGCGCCGGCCTCGGCCAGCATCAGGCTGCCCAGCAGCATGGTGGCGATCACGGTCACCGCATAGGTCTCGAACAGGTCGGCGGCCATGCCGGCGCAGTCGCCCACATTGTCACCGACGTTGTCGGCGATCACCGCCGGATTGCGCGGATCGTCCTCGGGAATGCCGGCTTCCACCTTGCCGACCAGATCGGCGCCGACGTCCGCGCCCTTGGTGAAGATGCCGCCGCCCAAGCGCGCGAAGATCGAGATCAGCGACGAACCGAAGGCCAGGCCGACCAGCGCATGCAGTGCCTGTTCCATTGGCAGGCCCATGCGCAGCAGCAGTGCGTAGTAGCCGGCCACGCCCAGCAGGCCCAGCCCGACCACCAGCATGCCGGTGATCGCACCGCCACGGAACGCCACGTCCATTGCCGCGCTGATGCCGTTGCGCGCGGCCTCGGCGGTGCGTACGTTGGCGCGTACCGAGACGTTCATGCCGATGTAGCCGGCGGCACCTGACAGCACTGCGCCGACGGCGAAGCCGATCGCGGTGTACCAGCTGAGGAACACCCCGACCAGCACGAACAGCACCACGCCGGCCACGCCGATGGTCAGGTACTGGCGGTTGAGATAGGCACGCGCACCTTCCTGGATCGCGGTGGCGATCGCGACCATGCGTTCATTGCCGGTGGGTTGGCGCAGGATCCAGCGCGCCGAGACGATTCCGAACAGGATTGCGAGGATGGCGCAGCCCAGCGCCAATGACAGCCCGTAACGTTCCAGCATTAGACCCCTCCGCAGAATGGATGTAGGCATCCAGTGGCGATGAACGGCACCACGAGGGGGACGACGGGCTGCAGCCTGGAACCAACCCGTACCGACCTTGGCGGTCGTCCGACGTATGGCGGTGTTCAGCATTCCCTGGTGCCCGCAGTATGCGTGCCGCCACTTGTAGAGTCGAGCCATGCTCGACTGGCGCCTGGGAGCCGCGGCGCATGCCGTCGGGCCCTGGGCATGATTCGCGAGCCAACGGCCTTTGCACCCCGTTAAGCCAATCTCTGCAAGCCTGCGCACAGTCCTGAAGGAGATACCCCATGCGCCTTTCCCTGTTGATGCTCGCCGGCCTGGTCCCGGCGCTGCCGGCCTTCGCGGCGGAAACCCCGGAACTGCAGCGCGCCGTGGGTGCACCACAGGCGGTAGGCGTGGTGCATACGCTGCGGCAGATCCCCGAGGCCTGTGCGCGCCTGGAAGGTGCATTCACCGGCCAGGCCGCCGAACCGTATCGCTTCTCTGCGGTGCGTACGAGCGAACAATGCCAGCCGCGCGCGCGCTTCGTCGACTACACCAAGGCCCAGCCGAGTGCCGACAAGGGCTGGAAGCTCAATGATGTGATCCGTGTGCCCAGCGCTGCGTGCCCGGCGCAGCAGGCGGTGGTGCGCGTGTGGCGGCTGCCGTCGAGCAACAAGGTCGAGCTGGACGGGCAGGGCCAGTCGCGCATCTACCTGGAAGAGGCGAAGAAGCAGGCGGCGGCCGGCCAGATTCCGCAGGTGACGATGTTTGCGGCGCAGTTGCAGGTGGAAGGCAAGGCCTGCAATTGAAATTGCGTGGGCGGTGTACCCACGCGGTCATCCGCGGGTAGTGCCGGCCGCTGGCCGGCAACCCTGCAATCGTCACTCTGCCAGCGTCGCCCCACGCGCCACCAGCAGCTCGCGCAGCGCCTTGCGGTGGCAGTGCGCCTCATCCTCGCAGTAGCACCCGACGCTGAGGTCGCTGTTCTGCGACATCGCAGCCAGCAGGTCCAGCGAGTGGGACGCATCCGGCGCCTTCATCTCCGCCTTGTAGTGGCGGAAGAACGCATTCCAGTCGGCGGCCGTCTTCGCCTCATGCGCCTGCTTCACCAGTTCCGCGCTGGGTGACAGTGTCGGGAACCAGACGTCATACCAGTCCTGCCGGGCGAACTCGCTGCGCGGCACGCCACGTGGCGGCCTGCGCACCGTGCCGATGCGCAGGCCCTCGCCAGCGGCGCGCGGCGTACCGAGTCGAACAACACGCAGTGCCATCATGTTCCTCCACGAAAAGGGGACGGAGGGGATTAAGTCGTATTCGACGTTTTGCTGGCGCTGAAGGGGGCAGAGGGCAGATACGACTTAATCCCCTCCGTCCCCTTTTTCGGGTCAGCCCTCGAACGGCGGCAGCTTCTGCTTCACCGCCACGTTCTTCAGCGTGACGTACTTCGGCAGGCCATCGGCACCGTAGGGCAGCGGGGCTTCACCCTTGATCAGCGGCGACAGGTAGGCACGCGCTTTGGCCGTGATGCCGAAGCCATCGCGGCGGATGAAGCCGGCCGGCATCTTCTTCTCGTGGTTGGCGATCTTCGACAGCGGCGCCGCTTCGATCTTCCAGCGGTAGGGAGCGTCGCTGCTGCGCACGATCACCGGCATCACGCCGTTCTGGCCCTTCAGCGCCAGCTGCACCGCGGCCTTGCCGACCGCCTGCGCCTGCTCCCAGTCGGTCCTGCTGGCCAGGTGGCGGGCCGAGCGCTGCAGGTAATCGGGCAGCGCCCAATGGACCTTCAGGCCCAGCTGGTCCTTGACCCGGCCGGCCAGGTGCGCGGCCACGCCCCCCAGCTGCGAGTGGCCGAACGAGTCCTTGCCACCGCCAGCGTCGGCGACGAAGCGGCCATCAGCGGTGGCGATGCCTTCCGACGCCACCACCACGCAGTAGCCGACACGCTCGACCACGGCCTTGACCTTGGCCAGGAACACCGCCTCGTCGTAGGCACGCTCGGGCAGCAGGATGATGTGCGGGGCTTCGTCATCGCCGTTGCCGGCCAGGCCGGCGGCCGCTGCCAGCCAGCCGGCGTGGCGGCCCATGGCCTCGTAGATGAAGACGCGGGTGGAGGTTTCGGCCATCGCCGCCACGTCCAGTGCCGCCTCGTGCACCGACACGGCGGTGTACTTGGCCGCCGAGCCGAAGCCGGGGCAGGTGTCGGTCACTGCCAGATCGTTGTCGATGGTCTTGGGCACGCCGATGCAGGTCAGGTCGTAGCCGGAGGCCTTGGCCAGCTGCGAGACCTTCAGCGCGGTATCGGCCGAGTCGTTGCCGCCGTTGTAGAGGAACCAGCGCACGTCGTGCGCACGCAGCACCTCCAGCAGGCGGTCGTAGCGGGCGCGGTCGGCGTCCAGCGATTTCAGCTTGACCCGGCACGAGCCGAAGGCGCCGCCCGGGGTATGGGCGAGGGCGCGGATGGCCGCAGCGCTCTCCTTGCTGGTGTCGATCAGTTCCTCGCGCAGCGCGCCGAGGATGCCGTTGCGCGCGGCCAGCACCTTGATGCCCTTGGCCCGGGCCTGCTCGATCACCGCCGCCGCCGTGGCGTTGATGACGGCGGTGACACCACCGGATTGGGCGTAGAGGAGAGTACCGTTGCGCATGCGTCTACCTGCTCGGGGGAAAGGACATTGCAGGGACATTACCCGGATGCGGTAAAGTGGCGCTATTGCGGTGCAGCGATACCGGTCCGTCCGGGACGCGAACCTTCTTTGTTTTCAACACGTTGGAGTCAGGTCAATGCGATTGGTTCTGTTGGGACCGCCCGGTTCGGGCAAGGGGACACAGGCGACGCGCCTGAAGGAAAAGCTGGGGATCGCCCACATTTCGACCGGTGACATGCTGCGCGCGGAAATCGCCGCGGGCACGGAGCTGGGCAAGCAGGCCAAGACGGTGATGGATGCCGGCAACCTGGTGTCGGATGACATCCTGCTGGGCATGCTGGAGTCGCGCCTGACCCAGGCCGATGTCGCCAAGGGCTTCATCCTCGATGGCTATCCGCGCAATGTGGCCCAGGCCAATGCGATGGACGGCCTGCTGGCCAAGATCGGCCAGCCGCTGGATGCCGTGGTGCAGCTGGACGTGGCCACCGAGCTGCTGGTCGACCGCATCGCCGGTCGCGCCAAGGAACAGGGTCGTGCCGACGACAATCCGGAAGCGGTGCGCCAGCGCCTGCAGGTTTACAACGACCAGACCGCCCCGGTGGTCGACTTCTACGCCGGCCGTGGCACCCTGGCCCGCGTCGACGGCGTCGGCGAACTGGACGAGATCGAAGCCCGAATCCTGGCGGCGATCAAGGCCTGATCCGGCGGGGCCGGCCCGCTGCCGGCCCTTCGGGCGAAAAAACACAGGCCTGGTCCGCGAGGATCAGGCCTGTGTCGTTTCATAGGCGCCAGCAGAGGGCTTGCTCAGGGCCCCGCAGCATGAGCTCCCTTGGGGATGGCCTCTTGGGGAGTAGGACCGGTTCGGGTACTGCGGCTGGCAGTTCGAATTGTGTCCGGGTTCACAGAACATCGCTATCGGGAATTCCCTGACAGAAGATTGGAGTTTTCTCACATCCCGTGTAGGACTTGTCTTACCCGGGGGCGGACATTGGCCCTATACAGTCGTCATCGGTCACAATCCCCGGTCATGAGCAGCGTACATATCCTTGCAATCGCCGGCACCTTCATGGGCGGCGTGGCCGCCCTGGCGCGGGAACTCGGCCATACGGTCAGTGGCAGCGACCAGGCCATCTATCCGCCGATGTCGACCCAGCTGGAACAGCTGGGCATCACCCTGGACCAGGGCTATCGCGCCGACAGCGTGCCGGCCGGAACCGATGACGTGGTGATCGGCAACGCGCTCTCGCGCGGCAATGCGGCCGTGGAGGCCGTGCTCGACGCCGGCCAGCGCTACATTTCGGGCGCGCAATGGCTTTCTGAACAGGTACTGCCGGGCCGCGACACCCTGGCCGTGGCCGGTACCCATGGCAAGACCACCACCACCACCATCCTCACCTGGCTGCTGGAAAGCGCCGGGCGTTCGCCGGGCTTCCTGATCGGCGGCGTGGCCGAGGATTTCGGCGTTTCCGCGCGCCTGGGCCAGGGCCGCGAATTCGTGGTCGAAGCCGATGAGTACGACACTGCCTTCTTCGACAAGCGCAGCAAGTTCGTGCACTACCGGCCGCTGGTGGCCATCCTCAACAACCTTGAATACGACCATGCCGACATCTTCCCCGATGTGGCGGCGATCCAGCGCCAGTTCCACCATCTGGTGCGCACGGTGCCGGCGCGTGGCCGCCTGATCGTCAACGGCGAGGACCAGCACGTGGCCGAGGTGCTGGCGATGGGGTGCTGGACCCCGGTCGAGCGCTTCGGTTTCGACCCGACCCTGGAATGGCATGCGGAACTACTGGTTGCCGATGGCAGCGCGTTCCGCGTGTACCACCGCGGGCAGGCGCTGGGTGATGTGCAGTGGTCGCTGCTGGGCCGGCACAACGTGCTCAACGGCCTGGCCGCGCTGGCCGCCGCGCATGCGGTGGGCGTGGCACCGGCCGAGGTGATCCCGGCGCTGGCGCGCTTCCGCAGCGTCAAACGCCGCATGGAAGTGATCGGCAGCCACGAGGGCATCACCGTCTACGACGATTTCGCCCATCACCCGACCGCGATCGCCACCACGCTGGAAGGTCTGCGTGCCAAGGTCGGCGATGCGCGTATCGTGGTTGCCATGGAGCCGCGCAGCAATTCGATGCGGCTGGGCGCACATGCGCAGGCGCTGGCGCCTTCGCTGGCACTGGCCGATGACGTGGTGTTCCTGCACCGCCCGGAACTGGCCTGGGATGCCGCCGCTGTGATCGCCGCGGTGCGTGGTGAAGCGCACGCGGTGCCGGATACCGACGCGCTGCTGGCGCAGCTGCAGGCCAGCGCGCGCCGCGGCGACCACGTGGTGTTCATGTCCAATGGTGGCTTCGACGGCGCACCGCGCCGCTTCCTCGCCGCGCTGCAGGCCCGATGAGCGTCGACGGTTCGCTGCCGCTGTTTCCGCTGCACACCACGCTGGTACCGGGTGCGGCGGTGGGCCTGCGCGTGTTCGAGCGGCGCTACCTTGATCTGGTGCGCGACAGCGGCCGCAGTGGCGAAGGCTTCGGTGTCTGCCTGATCCTCGACGGCCAGGAAGTGGGAGCCCCGGCAACACCGGCGGCCTATGGCGTGCAGGTGCGCATCGAAGACTTCGATGTCGGCGCCGACGGTGTGCTGCAGTTGCGCCTGCGCGGCACCCGCCGTTTCCATGTCGAGCGCACCCGCGTGCGCGACAACGGGCTGGTGGTGGCCGATGTGCGCTGGTGCGAGGAAGACCCCGATGACGAACTGCGGCCGCAGCATGCACTGCTGGCCACGGTGCTGGGGCACATCATCGAGCAGGCCGGTGAGGCCTATGCGCCGGCCAATCCGGCGTTGCTGGACCAGGCCAGCTGGGTCGGCTGGCGCCTGGCCGAGCTGCTGCCGCTGAGCGAGCAGCAGCGGTTGCAGCTGCTGCAGCTGGATGACCCGCACCAGCGGTTGCAGCAGTTGCTGGGGTGGATGCCGTAGAAGCCATCCTCGGGTGGATGTGCACCTTGGGGCACACGCTGGGGTATCCGTGGAATCCCCATCCAGGCATGGCGTGGATCTACTGTAGCGCCGAGCCTATGCTCGGCTTGTTGGATCGTGGGAAGCGCAGCCGAGCATGGGCTCGGCTCTACAGTGGGTGATCGCGCACCGGTACCGGTCAGGGCGTTGTAGTCTTCAACCGCAGCACCGGCAACCCGGTTTCGCTGTGCACATCCTCGCGCTGCGGCAGGTCCTGCACGGCTTCCTTCACGGCATTCAATGCCGGGTCGACGCCACGCAGCGGGTGCCACATGCCGATCCACTCGAAGTGGCGTTCGTAACGCAGGGTCTGCGCGCTGCCCAGCCAAAGCGGCGTGTTGCCAGGCTGCAGCTGGGCCGGTGCTGGCCACAGCCGCAGTACATAGCGCTCATCCGGCTTCGCGCCCTGGCGCACCATCAGCAGGGCTTCCACGCGGGTTTCCAGCGTCGCCGGCAGCACCGGCAGTTCATCGGCACCGGTGTTCTTGTCCAGCATCAGCAGCGCCTGCTGCCAGCCGGCCTGTTCCTGCCGCTTCCAGCCACGTGCTTCCAGCTGCGCCTGCAGTGGTGCCAATGGGCCGGCCACCTGCACGTCCAGCGGCCAGCGCTGATCGTCGTCGAACTCGTTGCGACGCGCCGGCAGCTGCACCCAGTCGTGCTGCCACCAGGCCTGCATGTCCATCACCTGCGGTGCCGGCAGGGTCGGCTCGAAGCGTTCCAGCTTCACCGGGATGTGGCGCGGCGCGTACCACATCGCCGCCACGGCGAAGACGCCGTAGAACAGCCAGGCGACTGGCTTTACCCAGAACGAGCGGTTGAAGCGGCGGCGGTAGGCGATGCCCAGGACCAGCAGCCAGAACGTGCCGAACAGCATGCCGCCGATCACGTCGCTCAGCCAGTGCGCGCCCAGGTACAGGCGCGAGAAGCCGATCAGGCTGACCACGATGCCCGACACCAGGTACGGCCAGACGCGGGTGCGGCCGGGCATCTCGCGTGCGATCAGCACCGCGAAGAAGCCGAAGGTGATGGTGGCCATGGTCACCGACACCGACGGGAAGCCGAAGCCACTGCTGGCATCGACCGGGCGCACCACATCCACGGTGGCGCCCAGCAGCATGGTCAGTGCCAGGCCGAAGGCGAGGGCGGCCAGCCAGTGCGCGGCCGCCATCCAGCGCCGGCGCCAGATCAAATAGCCCATCGCCGCAGCGGTGGCCGGCAGCAGTACCTGCCACGCCCCCAGCGACGCCAGCGCGGCCATCGGGTAGTCGGCCAGCGGGTTGCGCAGCGCCAGCATGGCCTGGTGCACCAGCAGGTCGATGGCCAGCGGCTCGCCGTGTGCGACCACCACGGTCAGCAGCGCGAACCAGCCCCAGCCCAGCAGGAGCAGCATCAACGCCAGCATCGCCAGTGGTACCGATTCGCGGCGCTTCGGGTCCAGCACGCCCACGGTGTAGCGGCCCAGCGTCGGGTGGCGGTTGGACCAGTCCAGCAGGCGTGCCAGCCAGTTGTCCATGCGTGCGGCCGACCAGCGGTAGCCATACAGCACGATGGCCCAGGCCAGGCCAAGGATCACCGCCAGCAGGCCGACCACCACCACCAGTCGCCCGGCCACGGCAGCCACCGCGTCATACGCTTCGCCGAGGATCCAGCCCGGGGCCAGGAACAGCACTGCCCAGGAAATGCTGGCGATGCCGCTGGCCTGCACGTAGCGGCTGGCGGGCATCTTCATCATGCCGGCGATGGCTGGCACGAATGGGCGGATCGCGCCGACGTAGCGCGCCACCAGGATGCTCTTGAATGCATTGCGGCGGAACAGGTTCTCGCCACGGTCGAGCAGCTGCGGATAGCGGCTGAACGGCCACACGCCACGCAGCCGGTCGCCCCAGCGGCGGCCGATCCAGTAGCTGATGCCGTCGCCGGCAAACGCGCCCAATGCCGCAGCCGCCACCGCGTACGGCCCGGAGATCTGGCCCAGGCCAATGAACACGCCCACCGCGAACAGCAATGGCAGGGCCGGCACGATGGCGCCGAGAATGATCACCGCATCGCAGAAGGCGATGAGGAAGATAACGGCGCCCGCCAGCACGGGGTGAGCGGCAATCCACGCGAGCGTGGCGTCGATCCATGAAGAGTCCATTGCCCGATTATAGGGGCGTGAAGGTGACTGGTTCCCAGCCGCTTCGTGACCGTTTGCAACCGGCGCCATCGCCTAGAATGGGGTCATGCCGCATACGCCAGACGCTCCCCACCATGCTTTGAAGGCCGACAGTTTCGGCCGGATCCTTCTGGTTGAAGGGCCCGACGGCCGGTTCGTACGCCGCGATCTGGGCGCCACGCCGCTGTGGCTGCGGTTGCCCGCGTGGTGGCTTGCACGTCGCGAGGCACGCGCGCTGCGCCATATCCATGGCATGGCCGATGTGCCGCAGCTGCTGGCCTGGGATGGCCGCCACCTCGACCGCAGCTTCATGGCCGGCGATGCCATGTACCAGCGTCCGCCGCGCGGCGACCTGGCCTGGTTCCGTTCCGCACGGCGCCTGCTGCAGCAGCTGCACCGCCGTGGCGTGGCCCACAACGATCTGGCCAAGGAGGCCAACTGGCTGGTCACCGAGGATGGCCGCCCGGCGCTGATCGACTTTCAGCTGGCAGTGATCGGCAACCCGCGCTCGCGCTGGATGCGCCTGCTGGCCCGTGAGGACCTGCGCCACCTGCTCAAGCACAAGCGCATGTACTGCCGTGAATCGCTCACTCCGGTGGAAAAGCGCGTGCTCAAGCGTACCTCGTGGGTGCGCGAGCTGTGGTTCGCCACCGGCAAGCCGGTCTACCGCTTCATCACCCGCCGCATCCTGCACTGGGAAGACAACGAGGGGCAGGGACCGAAGCCGTGAGTGCATCGCAGGTGATGAGCGCCGCGCCGAGCGCGGGCAGCGTGCTGCGCACTCAGCTGCCCGGTGCGGATTTCGTGCACGCCTGCCAGGCCACCACCCGGCGCGACGGGCGTACCGCACTGCAGGCCTACCGCGACATGGCGGCGTCCATTCCCGGCTGGTTCGATGGCTTGATGGCACTGCGCAACCACGGCATGCGCCTGCTGGGCATGAAGCATCTGGGGTCGTTGCGGGCGGTGCAGGGCACTGTCGATCCGGCGCCCGGCCAGCGGCTGGGCATCTTCACCCTGCAGTTGCTGGATGACGATGCCATCGTGCTGGAAGACGATGATCGCCATCTGCGCGTACAGCTGGCCCTGCAATGGCAGGGTGACGTGCTGGAAGTGGCGACGGTGGTGCATACGCACAACGCGTTCGGGCGCCTCTACATGCTGCCGGTCGCGCCCGTGCACCGGTTGATCGTGCCGCATCTGCTGCAGAAGCAGGTGCAGGCCTACCGGTGACGCGACACTGCGTGCGCCGGGCGTGGCCCGACGACACGCGGCGTTTCCGGGTTACGGCGTCGCCGGTACCACCTGCTGGCCAATGAAGTTGCGCTTGGCATCGAAGTCATAGGCGATCTGCAGCTGGCCCACGTCGGGGCAGGCGTGGCAGTCGCGCAGCGGCGTGCGGTACAGCAGGCGGATGCCGCCGCCCTCAAGCGGTGTCGCTCCGGCCGACTGCGCAGGCGCGAACGGCGTGGCCTGCGGGTTGGCCTTCAGCAGCTCCTGCACGGCCGGGTCGGCACGCAGCGTGTCGTCCAGTTGCACGGCATCCACATCGATGCGCTTGCCGCTGGCGTCGACCAGGCGGGTGCCTTCGTTGGTGTTGGCCCGGAAGGGATACTCGACCGTGGCAATGCCCAGCCCCTCGTTCTCATGCCACGCTGTGACATACGCCAGTTCCCCGGCGCTGGACAGTTGCTCGGCGGCGGTGATCGCCTCGGCGCTCGCTCCGCCCGCTCGCATTGCATCGCGCAGGCAATCCCGGGTGGCCGCATTCTCGCCCTGGCGGCATGCGTTCAGATCGCCATCCCAGACCACGGCCTCGCTCCAGCGCATCTTTCCGTCGGCGGCAGCCTTCTCCGCGCTGGGCGCGTCACCGGCGGGCGGCTCCTTGCCGGGTTCCGGCGAACGGCCCTGGCAGGCAGTCAGCAGGGCAAGCCCCAAGGCAGGCAGCAACAGGCGGGAACGGCGCATGGCGTGAACCTCGTGCGTTGGCTGGAGGCCCGAGTATCGTCAAGGCCGGGTGAACTCCGCGTCGGCGCGGCATACTAGCGGCTCATTGCATACGCTGGAGTGTGGAACGTGGGCAGTCTGCAGGGCAAAACGCTTTTCATCACCGGTGCCTCGCGTGGCATCGGCCTGGCCATCGCACTGCGCGCTGCGCGCGACGGTGCCAATGTGGCCATCGCGGCCAAGTCGTCGGTGCCCAATCCGAAGCTGCCGGGCACCATCCACACCGCTGCCGAAGCGGTGACGGCGGCAGGCGGGCAGGGCCTGGCGCTGAAGTGCGACATCCGCGAGGAAGAGCAGGTGCAGGCGGCCGTCGCGGCCACGGTCGATACCTTCGGTGGCATCGACATCCTGATCAACAACGCCAGCGCGATCTGGCTGCGCGGCACGCTGGATACGCCGATGAAGCGCTTCGACCTGATGCAGCAGGTCAATGCGCGCGGCAGTTTCCTGTGCGCGCAGGCCTGCCTGCCGTACCTGCTGCAGGCGCCGAATCCCCACATCCTCACCCTGGCACCACCGCCGAGCCTGGAGCCGAAGTGGTGGGCACCGCACACCGGCTACACGCTGGCAAAGATGGGCATGAGCTTCGTCACCCTGGGGCTGGCTGCGGAGTTCGGTCCGCAGGGCGTGGCGGTGAACGCGCTGTGGCCGCGCACGGTGATCGCCACCGATGCGATCAACATGATTCCGGGCGTGGATGCGGCCGGTTGCCGCACGCCACAGATCATGGCCGACGCGGCGCATGCGGTGCTGGTGCGCGAAGCGGCCGGTTTCCATGGCCAGTTCCTGATCGATGATGAAGTGCTGGCGCAGGCCGGCGTCACCGATCTTTCGGGCTACGCGGTGGACCCGTCGCGGCCGTTGCTGCCGGATCTGTTCCTGGATTGATATCGCACTACCGGAAGAGGCCGAGGGCTGCGACGCTCGGCCTGCTGCGCTAGAATGCGCGGCTGTAATCGTTTCCAACAAGGATGTGAGCACATGTCACGCACTCTTTCCGTCGCGGCGCTGGCCGCTTCGCTGTCGTTGATCCTGACCGCCTGCGGTGGCAAGGCCCCCGCAGCTGCGGGCGGCGCTGATTCCTCCGGCACGCCGGACGCCAGCGCGGCCTCGTCCGATACACAGCAGCAGTTGACCGCCAAGCTCAACGCCTACATCGGTTGCTTCAACGCGCTGGATTCGAAGACCCACGGCAGCATCCAGTCCTACACGCGCTGGATCAAGGATGTCGACGCTGGCCCGACCGGGCGTGAGACGCACGTGTACGGCCCGTTCGAGATCAGCGACTACGACATGAAGCAGTGCGACGCCCCGGTGACCGAGGCGATCGCTGCCAAGCCGGCGCTGGCCGAACTCGATGCTGCTGCAGGCCATTACCAGCAGGCGCTGAAGGCGCTGGTGCCGGTCAGCAAGGACGCGCACGACTACTACGATCGCCAGGACTACGAAGACGACCAGTTTGCCAAGGGCAAGCAGCTGCACGCGCCGTTGATGGCCGCCTTCAAGGATTTCGTGGCTGCCAGCGAAACCTTCAATGCCGAGCTGGAGCATCAGAACGATGCCGCCCAGCGCGAGCAGCTCAAGGCGCTGGAGCAGGCCGAGGGCCGCACGCGCGAGTACTACCGTCTGGCGATGATGCTGGAGGCCAAGGCCCTCATGGATCTGATGAGCGAAGATGATTTCGATCAGGCCAAGGCCCGCGAACGCCTGGATGCCTTCAATCGCATCTCCGATGAAGCCCATGCCAAGGTTGCCGACCAGGAGCCGGGCAAGTCGGACTGGGAAGGCTTCGAACGTGGGGCCGAGAATTTCCGGCGCGAGGGCAAGGAGCGCCTGCAGCGGGTCAGTACCAAGACGCCCTACAGCGATTTCGAGCGACGCATGCTGGACTCGCCCTCGATGGCGCCGCGCGGTTCGGCCAGCAAGCTGATGCAGGAATACAACACGCTCGTTTTCCAGAGCAACCGCCAGTGACCCGCGCATCAGTCCCCCCGCGAGAGGCCATGAGGACTTCCACTCTGCGTATCGCGCCGCTGCTGCTGGTTGGCGCTGTGACCGGCCTGTCAGGCTGCAGCAAGCCGGCTGGACTGGCTGTGGCCGATCCTGGCCTGGAGAAGGTCAACGCCTACATCGAGTGCTACAACGGCGTCGAACAGCCCGTCCACGAGGGCTTCCAGGCCTACACCAGCTGGATGAAGGACCCCGAAGCCGGCCCGACCGGCAAGGAAGCGCAACCGCGTTCGCCCGGCAAGGTGTTGTCGCACCGCGTGGAATACTGCGGCCAAGCGATGACCGATGCGTTGGCGAAGACCCCGGCACTGCCGATGGATGGCCCCGCACGCGACTACCAGCGGTCGTTCCAGACATTGAATACCCTGGTCGAGCGCGCCGACGGCTACTTCACCCGCGAAGATCATCGCCGCGATGGCGGTGAAGGCATGCGCAGCCAGCACGCCCCGCTGATGCAGGCCTATGCCGATTTCTTCAAGGCCAGCGAAGCGATGGACGCGGCGCTGGAACAGAATGAGAACGATCGCCGCGTCGCACAGCTGAAGCAGATCGAGCAAAGCGAAGGCCGTTCGCTGGCGTACTACCACCTTCGTTTGCTGGGTGATGGCAAGCAGCTGGCCATGGCGTTCCAGGACGACGCACCGGAGGTAGCGGCCCTGCGAAAGCAGCTCGCCGACTACCAGGCATTGGTGACCGAGATCCAGAACGGCGGTGTCGGCAAGGACGACCCGATGTGGGGCCACGTGCAGCGTTCGGCGGACAAGCTGGTGCGTACCGCGGGACGCGGCGTCGAGCGCCTGGAGCAGCACAAGCCGATCACCGCCGAGGCGCTGGCGGCAGAGCGCAAGGCATCGGGCAGTTGGCTTACGACCGACCCGGAAGGGGCACAGTCAACGATCCTGGCGGCCTACAACGACCTGGTGACCACCAGCAACCGCATGCGTTGAGCTGGTTCCACGCCGAGCCATGCCCGGCGCGCACCAGGTTGGTCCGGTAGTGCCGGCCGCTGGCCGGCATGTGCCTCAATGGTTGAACGCATCGGGCAGCTCACCGCCGCACTTGCGGCAGTGCCGTGCATCCGGTTCGTGGCCTTCCAGCCCGCAATGCGGGCAGCCACGGGCATCACGGCGCGCGGCCAGCTCGGCTTCGCGCATGGTGCTGGCCAGTTCGGCGGTGTAGATGCCGGTGGGCACGGCGATGATGCTGTAGCCGATCAGGATCAGCACCGAGGTGACGAAGCGGCCAAGCACGGTCTGCGGCACGATGTCGCCGAAGCCGACCGTGGCCATGGTCACCACCGCCCAGTACATGCTGGCCGGGATGTTGGTGAAGCCGTGCTCGGGACCCTCGATCACGTACATCAGCGCACCGGCGATGATGGTGATGGTGATCACCGTGAACAGGAACACCAGCACCTTGCGCCGGCTGCGCCACAGTGACGTCATCAATACGCCGCTTTCCTCGATGTAGCGGGTCAGCTTGAGGATGCGGAACACGCGCAGGATGCGCAGCGCGCGCACCACCAGCAGGCTCTGTGCGCCGGGCACGAACAACGACAGGTAGGCGGGCAGGATCGACAGCAGATCGATGATGCCCCAGATGCTCACCGCATAGCGCAGCGGTCGCCGGACCACCGCCAGCCGCAGCAGGTACTCGGCAGTGAAGATGATCGTGAAGCCCCATTCCAGGATGTACAGGCCGGTGGACCATTCGGCATGCAGGTGCTGCACGCTGTCGATCATCACCACCAGGATGCTGGCGACGATCGCCACCACCAGGATCAGGTCGAAATTGCGCGAGGGTCGCGAGTCATGGCGGTAGATGATGTCGAACCACCGACGGCGCCAGCCGGTCTCGGTGGCGGGGTTCAGCTGGGGGGCGGAAAACGGTCGCATGGGCGCATTGTGCCGCAGGGGTTCCGGCGCGAGAATGGGGATTCCTGAACCCTGCCGACTGCCATGACCGCCGCGACCGATCCGCTGATCTCCCTTTCTCACTACTACCTGCCGGTCTACAAGCCCCGCCAGGTGGTTCTGGAGCGAGGCCAGGGCGCCCGCGTTTGGGACAGCCAGGGCCGTGAGTTCATCGACCTGGCCGCTGGCATCGCCGTGTGCGGCCTGGGCCACAACGATCCGGACCTGGTGGCCGCGCTGGTCGAGCAGGCCGGCAAGCTCTGGCACACCAGCAACGTGTTCTACAGCGCGCCGCCGCTGCATCTGGCCGAGGAGCTGGTGAAGGCCAGCCGGTTCGCCGAGCGCGTGTTCCTGTGCAACTCCGGCGCCGAAGCCAACGAAGTGGCGATCAAGATGGTCCGCAAGTGGGCCTCCAGCCAGGGCCGCCCGGCCGACAAGCGGGTGATCATCACCTTCCGTGGCAGCTTCCACGGCCGCACCATGGGCGCGGTGACCGCCACTGCCCAGCCGAAGTACCAGGAAGGCTACGAGCCGCTGCCCGGCGGCTTCCGCTACATCGATTTCAACGATGAAGTGCAGTTGGAAACCGCGATGGCCGCCGGCGATGTGGCTGCAGTGATGCTGGAGCCGATCCAGGGCGAGGGCGGCGTGATGCCGGCCAAGTCCGGTTTCCTCAAGCGCGTGCGCGAGCTGTGCGACCAGCACAACGCGCTGCTGGTGCTGGATGAGATCCAGGCCGGCATGGGCCGCACCGGCACTCTGTTCGCGCACTGGCAGGACGACGTGGTGCCGGACATGGTCACCCTGGCCAAGGCCCTCGGCGGTGGCTTCCCGATCGGCGCGATGCTGGCCGGCCCGAAGGTGGCCGAGACCATGCAGTTCGGCGCGCACGGCACCACCTTCGGTGGCAACCCGCTGGCTGCTGCGGTCGCCCGCGTGGCACTGCGCAAGCTGGCCTCGGCGGAGATCGCGGCCAATGTCAGCCGCCAGTCGAAGGCGCTGCGCGATGGCTTCGCCCGCATCAACGACGAGTTCGGTGTGTTCAGCGACGTGCGTGGCCGCGGCCTGATGCTGGGCGCGGTGCTGAGCAAGGACTTCGCTGGCCAGGCCGGAGCGATCCTCGACCATGCCGCCGAGCAGGGCCTGCTGACCCTGCAGGCCGGCCCGGACGTGCTTCGCTTCGTGCCGTCGTTGAACATCACCGACGAAGAAGTGGCCGAAGGCCTGAAGCGCCTGCGCGCAGCGATTGCTGCGTTCATTGCCGCGCGCTGACGCCAGCAGAGGCATCTGTAGAGCCGAGCCTACGCTCGGCTCATCGCGATGCCAGGCAACAGCAGCCGAGCATGGGCTCGGCTCTACGGCGGTTCACGCAATCCGATAGCGCTTCAACACCTTGCCCAGTCCACGGCCATCGTGCACGGTTTCTGCATGTAGGCCGGCGGCGCGTGCACCGCGTACGTTGGCGAACAGGTCATCGATGAACAGCGTGTACGCAGGCGCGGCGTCGAGCATCTGCAGCGTGCGCAGGAACACCTCCGGCGCCGGTTTGCGCAGGCCGAAATCGGCGCTGCAGAACACGCGCCCCAGCAGGGCAGGGAACAGCTCCGGCAGCAGGGAAGGCAACGCCTGCTTCATCAGCGCGCCATTGTTGGTCAGCACCGCCATCGGCAGCTGCAGGGCCTGCAGCCGTTGCAGTACTGCGGGCTGCGGATGGCTGGCGGCTTGCCGCGCTGCTGTCCAGGTGTCCACGTCGACAGTCCTGTGCAGAAGCTCTCCCAATCGCGCGAGATAGGCCGGGCCATCCAGCGCGCCATTGTCATGCGCGGCTTCCAGGCCGCTGTCGTACAGCGCAGCCTGCACGGCCTGCGTCGGAACCCCCAGCGCCTGCGCCAGGTGCAGTACACGCTGCGCGCGCTGGTACTGCACCAGCACGCCATCCACATCCAGCAGCAACAGATCGATCCGCATCGGCCGAGCATGCCATCGTGGCCGATGTGCGGAAACCCTGGAGTGCGCGTGCGACAGACGGTCGCAGACATGGCTGCAGGTGCCTGCCTAGAATGGCGCTTGAACCTGCAGGAGACGCAACGATGAAGGCTTGGATGGTGGCAGTGGGACTGGGTGCGCTGATGCTGGCGCCGTCGGCGATGGCACGGGTGTGTGCGGTGAGCATCGACAGCACCGACCAGATGAGCTTCAGCAGCCGCGAGATCAAGGTCGCCGCCGACTGCACCGCCGTGGACCTGACTCTGCGCCACACCGGCAAGCTGGCCGCCACTGCCATGGGCCACAATTGGGTACTGACCCGCACCGCCGATTACCAGCCGGTGGCGATGGCCGGCATGCGCATGACCCTGGCCGACAGCTACCTGCCGAAGGCCGACAAGCGCGTGCTGGCGCACACCAAGGTGATCGGTGGCGGTGAGAGCACGCGCGTGCGCTTCTCCACCCAGGGGCTGCAGAAGGGCGGTGACTACACCTTCTTCTGCTCGTTCCCCGGCCACTTCGCGATGATGAAGGGCAAGTTCGTCTTCGGTTGATGCCGCTTGTAGCGTCGAGCCATGCTCGACTGTTCTTTTCCGCGCTGCGCGCGATGAGCCGAGCATGGCTCGGCTCTACAGATAAATCGCCGTACACAGTGCAGTAGATCCACGCCGTGCGTGGATACGGTGCACCGCAATGCCAACCAAGGTTGGCACCTGCCAGAGCTGGGCTCAGCCCTTGGCAGCCTTGAACGCCACGCGTGCGGCGGCCAGCGTCGCCTCGATCACCGCATCGTCGTGCGCGCTGGACAGGAAGCCGGCCTCGTACGCCGACGGTGCCAGGAACACGCCCTGGTCCAGCATGGCGTGGAAGAATCGGTTGAATGCCGGGATGTCGCAGGCGGTGGCCTGCGCATAGGTTTCCACCTTTTCACTGGTGAAGAACAAGCCGAACATCGCACCCACGCGGGTGGTGGTCACGGCCACGCCGGCTTCGGCGGCGGCGGCTTCCAGGCCGGCGCACAGGCGCGCGGTGCGTTCGGCCAGGTCGGCGTGGAAACCCGGCTGCTGGATCAGTTCCAGCATCGCCAGGCCAGCCGCCATTGCCACCGGATTGCCGCTCAGCGTACCGGCCTGGTAGATCGGGCCGGCCGGGGCGATCTGCTGCATCAGCTCGCGACGACCGCCGTAGGCGCCCACCGGCATGCCGCCGCCGATGATCTTGCCGAAGGTGGTCAGGTCCGGGGTGATGCCGTAGTGCGCCTGCGCACCGCCGAGGGCGACGCGGAAGCCGGTCATCACTTCATCGAAGATCAGCAGCGCGCCATGCTTCGTGCACAGTTCGCGCAGGTGCTGCAGGTACCCCTCGCGCGGCGGGATGCAGTTGGCGTTGCCGACCACCGGTTCGATGATCAGGCCGGCGATGTCGTCACCCTGCTGTTCGAACAGCGCGGTGGCGGCTTCGAAATCGTTGTAGGGCAGGGTCAGGGTCAGCTCGCTGAGGCCGGCCGGGACGCCCGGCGAGGTCGGCACGCCCAGGGTCAGCATGCCACTGCCGGCCTTGACCAGGAACGAGTCGCCGTGGCCGTGGTAGCAGCCTTCGAACTTGACGATGCGGTTGCGGCCGGTCGCACCGCGCGCCAGCCGGATCGCGGACAGCGTGGCTTCGGTGCCGGAGTTGACCATGCGCACCATCTCGCACGACGGCACCAGGCGGGTGATGGTTTCGGCCATGGTCACTTCGGCCGCGCACGGCGCGCCGAACGACAGGCCGTTGTCGATCGCCTTCTTCACCGCCTGGCGCACGGCCGGGTGGTTGTGGCCGACGATCATCGGGCCCCAGGAACCGACGTAATCGATGTAGCAGTTGCCGTCGACGTCGTACAGGTAGGCGCCGTCGGCGCGCTCGACGAAGAACGGCTCGCCGCCGACCGACTTGAACGCACGTACCGGCGAATTGACGCCGCCCGGCAGCAGCTGCTGGGCACGGGAGAACAGGGCGTGGGACTGGTCGTGGTTCATGGGGCTTTCCTGGGCATTACGCGAACTGGGCGAGGTAGGCGCGCTGGGTCGCGACCGGGTCCGGTGCGGCATAGATACCGCTGACCACGGCCACCAGATCGGCGCCGGCGTCGATGATGGGACCGACATTGTCCGGCGTCAGGCCGCCGATCGCCACCCGCGGCACGCCCAGTGCGGCGCTTTGCCGCAGCAGGTCGGTGTGGGCGCGGCTGCTGGTGACCTTGGTGGTGGTCGGGAAGAAGGCGCCGAAGGCCACGTAGCTGGCGCCGGCCGCCACGGCCTTCTCGGCATTGGCCAGCTGGTCGTAGCAGGAGGCGCCGATGATGGCATCAGGGCCGAGCAGGGCGCGCGCGCTGGGAATGTCGCCGTCGGTGCCGCCCAGGTGCACGCCGGCCGCGCCCACGGCCTGGGCCAGCACCGGGTCGTCGTTGATGATCAGCGGTACACCGTAGTGTGCGCACAGCGCCTGCAGCGCGATCGCCTGCTCCTGCCGCAGCGCGTCGCTGGCGGTCTTGTTGCGGTACTGCAGCCAAGTGGCGCCGGCGGCCAGCAGCGGCGCGGTGCGGGCCAGCAGGCGCGCGGTATCAGGCTCATCCGGGGTGATCAGGTAGACGCCGCGAGGCGCCGGGGAAGCAGAAGTCATCGATGGCTACCGGTGCGTGGGCCGCGATGGGACAATGGCGGCCCGTGAATCCAGCCCCGATTATCCGATGAGCGACGCCACCCCCACCACCCTGCGAACCTGGATGTGCGTGGTCTGCGGCTTTCTTTACAGCGAAGCGGAAGGTTTGCCGGAAGAGGGCATCGCGCCCGGGACGCGTTGGGAGGACATTCCCGAGACCTGGACCTGCCCGGACTGCGGGGTGACCAAGGCCGATTTCGAGATGGTCGAGGTCGACTGATCGCAAGGGTCGCCGGGCATGGCCCGGCGCTACCGGTGGGTGCGGACCGTTGGTCCACACACCGACTCCTTCAATGCAGCCGCGGCACCGGTCCACCCAGGTCGATCAGCTTCTCGCGCAGCCACTGCGCATCGCTGGCCTCGGGATTGCGCTTCAGGTACTGCCCCAGGTCATGGCGGGCACCGGCCAGGTACTCCAGCTGCAGGTAGGCCAGGCCGCGGTCGCGCAGCGCGTCGTCCTGCTCCGGGGCCAGCTTCAGAAGGCGGTCGGCACTGCGCGCGGCACGGTCCCATTCGCCGGCCTCGGCGTAGACACCATGCAGGTTGCGCAGCATGCGCATGAGGATGGCGCGCGCGGGGGCCGGGTCGAGGATCTGCGCCAGCACCTGGTCGTCGGGCATCTGCCCGCCCAGGTGTGACTTGGCACGTTCGCGCAGCTCGTCCACGTCCAACGGACGGCCACCATTGAATGGATCCATCACCAGCACGCCGTCGTCCACCGGCAGGCGCACCAGGAAGTGGCCGGGGAAGGACACGCCATCCAGCGGGATGCCCAGCCGGCGCGCGACTTCCATCTGCACAAGCGCCAACGAGATCGGGTTGCCCAGGCGCCGCTCGAACACCTGGTTGAGGTAGCTGTTGCGCGGGTCGTAATACTCGTCGTGGTCGCCGCTGTAGCCCAGCTCGTCGAACAGGTGGCGGTTGATCGCCGCCATCTTCAAGGGGCTGTTGTCGATGCTCTCCACTTCCGAGCGCAGGTGGTCGACATGGCTCTGGATCAGCGCGTCGTAGGTGGACGGCTGCAGATCGGGGTATTCATCGCGCGCGATCAGCAGCGCGGTCGGCAACAGTGGCAGCGCCTCGTCTTCGAGGTCGGCCAGTGCATCCCAGTCGGGGAGTGTGATCCGGTCCTGCATGACCACAGACTGGCGGCAATTGCAGGCGGTTTCAAGCGGTGTCGCGTGAAAAATTCCGGGGTCAGATCCCTTTCGCTTGCGAAAGGGATCTGACCCCGGTCAGGTTGGATTGCCGGCCAGCGGCCGGCACTACCATTATTTTTCGATGCCCGGGCCGAAGGTCAGCGCAGTGCCGTCCTTCAGCTTGAGCTTCTCGGCCTGGCCGGCGTTGAGCTCGAGCACGTACCGGGCCGGGCCACCGCTGGGATACGGCGGGCACATGTCGCCGGCCGAGCACGGCGGTACGTCGCGCTGCTGGCTGACCAGCCTGCGCTCGCTGTCGAAGTACAGGATGTCGAGCGCGATCTTGGTGTTCTTCATCCAGTACGCCTGCATTTCCTCGCGGTCGTGGATGAACAGCATGCCGTGGTCGGCCGCCATCTGGTCGCGGAACATCAGCCCGCGTGCGCGGGTTTCATCGTTGGTGGCCAGCTCCACCTGGTAGCGGGCGCCATCCAGCTCGACCCAGTGACGGGCCGCATCGGTGGCACAGCCGGCCAGGGCCAGCAGCGGAAGCATCAGCAGCGAACGCAACAGCGACATCGTCAGGATCCTTCGAAAGGGTCAGAGCACGACCGGCGGCTCGCCACCGACGATCACCACGTCGGCGCGACGGCGCGCGAACAGGCCGACACAGACCACGCCCGGCAGCTGGTTGAGCTCGCGCTCCAGCTTTTCCGGATCGGTGATCTGCAGGTTGTGGATGTCCAGGATCTGGTTGCCGTTGTCGGTGACCACGCCTTCGCGCCAGGTCGGCTGGCCGCCGGTCATGTCGCGGATCTGGCGGGCGACCAGGCTGCGCGCCATCGGGATCACTTCCACCGGCAGCGGGAACCTGCCCAGCACCGGCACCTGCTTGCTCGGGTCGACGATGCAGATGAAGCGCTCGCTGGCCTCGGCGATGATCTTCTCGCGGGTCAGCGCGGCGCCGCCGCCCTTGATCAGGCACTTGTTGGCGTCGCACTCATCGGCGCCGTCCACGTACAGCGACAGGTTGCCGCTGTGATTCAGCTCGATCACCTCGATGCCGTGCTGCTTCAGGCGCGCGGTGCTCTGCTCGGAGCTGGACACGGCGCCCTTGATGCGGTGCTGGATGCGGGCCAGGGCATCGATGAAATAGGCCACGGTGGAACCGGTGCCGACACCGACGATCATGCCGTCTTCAACGTACTCGATGGCTTTCTCGGCGGCCAGGCGCTTGGCTTCGGACATGGGAAGAACTCTCAGGCAGGGAATCAGGATTTCTTTTCCAGCGACAGCAGCAGCTTCCACTGCGCAGCGGTCACCGGGAACACCGACAGGCGGTTGCCCTTGGCAACCAGCGGGAAGCCTTCGCCGAGCTCATCAGCGTGCAGCTTGATCTCGTCCAGCGCGATCACCTGCCTGAGCTTGCGGTCGAAGGCCACGTCCACCAGCATCCAGCGCGGGTTCTCGCGCGTGCTCTTGGGGTCGTGGTAGTCGGACGTCGGGTCGAACTGGGTGTCGTCCGGATAGGCCGGGCTGGCCACGGTGGCCAGGCCAACGATGCCGGGCACCTTGGTATTGGAGTGGTAGAACAGGATGCCGTCGCCCACCTGCATGCCATCGCGCATGAAATTGCGTGCCTGGTAGTTGCGCACCCCGTTCCAAGGCTCGACCTTGACCTTGGCCAGATCATCGATGGAGAAAGCGTCCGGTTCGGACTTCATCAGCCAGTAGCGCTTGCGGGCGGTCATGCGTTCACGGGGGCAGCGGAGGGGAACAGGGTGCCGTCTTCGGTGCAGATCGCGTCCACCGGCACGTCCCACGACGCCACCGGCAAGGCCTCGACCTGCTGCACCGCGAACGCAGCACCGACCAGCCAGGGCGGCGCCGGCCGGTCGTGGCGGAAGGCGAAGCTGCGATCATACCAGCCGCCCCCCATGCCCAGCCGCCGGCACTGGCTGTCGAAGCCCACCAGCGGAGTCACCACCAGCGCCATCTGTGCCGGTTCCAGGGTGTCTTCCAGCGCCACGTCCGGTTCGGGAATGCCGTAGCGGTTGCTGGTCAGCGGCTGCCCCGGCCGCCACGGTGCGAAGCGCAGCACCTCACCGGCCAGCACCGGCAGGCAGTAGGTGAGGCCTTCGGGCAGCTGCAGCTGCCAGCGGTGCAGGGCGATCTCGCCATCCAGCGCCCAGTAGCCGGCCACGGCGCCTTCGCGCGGCGCAAATGGCAGTGCGAGCAGGGCATCGGCAAGCGATTCGGCGGCGGCGATGCGCGCAACGGCGGAAAGGTCGCGGCGGCGTTGCCGCAGGTCGTGGCGCAGGGCCTGGCGCGGGTCAGTCATGGCAGCGTGCGGCAAGGAACAGCCGTCATTGTGCCGCAAAGAACAAGGGCGACGCCCGAAGACGCCGCCCTTGCTGGAATATTGCATTCTCCGCAATGTCGATGCATGCGAAACGACCTTGAACCCGGGGGCTCAAGTGGGAACGCTGGAGAACCATCGGGCTTCCCGCTACAAGGCGGACCTGCACTCCCGGCGCTGTCGCGCTCCCGGTGTCGTTCTTAAGGGACAAGGCGAATGTTTGCACATGCCGTCGAGTACCGCAGAGAACGCGTGGCCATTATAGCCAGCGAGCAGAATCTGGATAGGCCGTTCGTCGGCAACAGTCCGTGCCAATTCAGATATGAGAAGACGCGTTGTGCACGATCTTCAGGCGCCGCTGTCGATGGCGCGGTCCAGGCGCCGGTTCAGGTCGGCCAGCGTCTGCTGCAGGGCCACCGCCTGGCGGGCGTTCTCGTCGCGCAGCTGCTGCAGTTCGTGGGCCAGGTTCAGTGCGGCCAGCACGGCAACGCGATCGACGGCGGCCATGCGGTTGCTGCCGCGGATCTCGCGCATGCGCGCATCGAGCAGGCGCGCGGCCGCCATAAGGCTGTCGCGTTCATCGCCACCGACGCCCACCGTGTATTCACGATCGAGGATGCGGACACTGACCGGTTCGGCGCTCATGTGTGCTGCTCCAGGGATTTGAGCCGGCTGATCATTGCTTCCACCCGCGAGCGTGCCTGCTCGTTCTTGGCCAGCAGCGTGGAACGCTCGGCCACCAGCTGTTCCTGCTGGTGGCGCAGGCTGCGGTTCTCCTCGGCCAGGCGCTGGTTGCGTTCAAGCAACGCCTCCACGCGGGCGGCGAAGTCCTGCAGCTGGGCAAGGGGATCGGCGGGTTCCATGCGGGCACGATAGGCAAGCCGGGTAAGGGCGGTCAAGCGTTGTCGCAGCAAGGCTGGACAGCTGCGGAGAGGATGCCGTCGGGTTGCTACACTACCGGGTCTCACGGGCGCGCGCGTGCGCGTCCCGGGTTTCCTTATCCGAACGAGCCGCACGATGACCGAACTTCCCTCCGTCGACGACGTTACCCGCGCCAGCCAGGAACTGGGCCTGGGCGCCACCGCTGCCGAACTGCACGGCGCGCTGTGCGGCTGGCTGGCCGCCGGCGGCGCCCCCGGCAACGACTGGCCGGCGCGCGTGCTGGCCGACGACAACCTGCCGCCGGTGGCCGCCGGCAGCGTGCTGGGGCAGCTGCTGCAGGCCACCATCAAGCAGCTGGAAGACCGCGACTTCGCCTTCGAACTGTTGTTGACCGACACCGACGACGTGTCCGCGCAGGCCGATGCCATGTTCAGCTGGACCCGCTCGTTCCTGGGCGGCTTCGGCCTGGGCAGCGGCGGCCGCCGCCCGACCCTGTCCGAGGAAGGCGAAGAAGCGCTGACCGACATGGCCAGCCTGGCCCGTGCCTCCAGTGAGGATTTCGAGGCCGGTGGCGATGATGATGACGAAGCCCTGTCGGAGATCGAGGAATTCATCCGCGTGGCGGTGCTGCTGCTGCACGGCGACGTGGTGCTGGCCTCGCGCCATCGGCAGCGCCTGAACTGATGGATATCAAGCAGCGCACCGGCATCGCGGCCGGCGAGTACAAGCGTCGCCGCCGCCAGCTGATGGACATGGCCGGCGAAGACGCGATCCTGGTGCTGCCGGCCGCGGCCGAAAAGGTGCGCAGCCTCGATACCCATTACCCGTTCCGCCAGGATTCGGACTTCCAGTACCTGAGTGGTTTCCCGGAGCCGGAAGCGGTGCTGGTGCTGATCCCGGGCCGTCGCCACGGCGAGGCCATCCTGTTCTGCCGCGAGCGCGATGCCGAGCGCGAGGCATGGGACGGCAGCCGTGCCGGGCAGGAAGGGGCGGTGGCGCACTACGGCATGGACGATGCCTACCCGATCGACGATCTGGACGACATCCTGCCGGGCCTGCTGGAAGGGCGCTCGCGCGTCTACTACCACTTCGGCCGCGATGCCGACTTCGACCTGAAACTGATCGGCTGGGTCAACCGCGTGCGTTCGCAGGTGCGCCACGGCGCGCAGCCGCCGCATGAGTTCCTCGAACTGGGCCACCTGCTGCACGAGCAGCGCCTGTTCAAGTCCGGCGCGGAGGCGGCGCTGATGCATCATGCCGCGCAGATCAGCGTGCGTGCGCACCTGGCGGCGATGCGGGCGGCCAGGGCGGGTATCCACGAATACGAACTGCAGGCCGAGCTGGAGCGCGTGTTCCGCGCCAACGATGCCGTGCCGGCGTACTGCAGCATCGTCGGTGCCGGCCGCAACGGCTGCATCCTGCATTACCGCGACAACAACGCGCGTTCGCGCGATGGCGAGCTGGTGTTGATCGACGCCGGTGCCGAATACCGCGGCTATGCCAGCGACATCACCCGCACCTTCCCGGTGAATGGCCGCTTCAGTGCCGAGCAGCGCGCGCTGCACGATCTGGTGGGCGAGGCGCAGGCCGCGGCGCTGGCGCAGGCCAAACCGGGCGTGCCGTACGAGGCCGGCCACCTCGCCGCAGTGCAGACCCTGACCGAGGGCCTGCTGCGGCTGGGCCTGCTGAAGGGCACGCTGGAAAAGAACCTGTCCGAAGGCCTGTACCAGCGCTTCTACCGGCACAAGACCGGCCACTGGATCGGTATGGATGTGCACGACGTGGGCGATTACCGCCTGGCGGGCGACTCGCGCCTGCTGGAGCCGGGCATGGCGTTCACCATCGAGCCGGGGCTGTACATCGGCGTGGACGACACGACGGTGGAGCCGCGCTGGCGTGGCATCGGCATCCGTACCGAGGACGACGTGCTGATTACCGATGACGGACATCGTGTGCTGACCGAAGGCCTGGCGCGCAGCGCCGACGAGATCGAAGCGGTGATGGCGGGGTAAGGGGTTATCGGCAGGGCTTGCAGCCCTGCACCTGCTTCAAGCCAGGGCAACATCCGAAGCAACAGCAACAGCGGGCATTCCGTGGGATGGCGGGGCACTGTGGGTTTGCGGGGACGCCGTAAACCCGTCCATGGGGGCTTGGTCGCGGCATCCATGCCGCTCACACCCCGCAAACCCACAGTACCCCGCCTTCGACAGGTTCACGCCGCTGTTGGTGGGGGCCGACCGTTGGTCGGCACATCTGTCAGACATCGAATGAATCATCCACGCATGGCGTGGATCTACTGGCAATTGCGGTTGTTGGTTCGCGCGGCTGTTGGTGGGTGTCGACCTTGGTCGACACAGAGCGAGCGCAGCGAGCGACCCGCTTCTGCTTTTATTTTTTCTTTTCCGTGGTTGGACGCGGCAGGAAACTGTCAAAGGTGGGGCGGGTAGGCCATGCAGGGGCGTTGGCGCCATGGATGGCGCCATCGAGCTTACAGGGGTGAGGGCGCTTTGCTTGCGAAGCACTGCTTCGCAAGCGACCGAACGCACAGCCGCCAGCGGCTGGGCCGGGCCCCGGAGGGGTACTTGCAGCGTCCCCTGCATGGCTCACCCGCCCCGCCAAGCACGGCATTTTGAATTCAGCGCCCAACCACGAGGGGCTCAGCCGTTGGCCGCCGCAAACTCCGGCCGCGTCAGGTTGTCCGCCTCGCCCTCGGTGCACAGCACTTCGTCTTCGATGCGGATGCCGCCATACGGGCGGAAGAAGTCCACGCGGTCCCAGTTGATCGCATCGCCATGGCCAGCGTCCTTCACTTCGTTCAACAGCATGTCGATGAAGTACAGGCCCGGTTCGATGGTCACCACCATGCCCGGCTCCAGCACGCGGGTCAGGCGCAGGTAGGGATGACCGGCCGGGCGCTCGATGCGGCCACCTTCGTCGCTGGCGGCGAAGCCGGCCACGTCATGCACCTGCAGGCCGATCAGGTGACCGATGCCGTGCGGGAAGAACGCGGCACTGACGCCGGTTTCCAGCGCAGTCTGCGGCGAGACCTTGATCACGCCGAAGTCCTTCAGCACGCCCATCAGCGAAAGATGTGCATCCACATGCAGCTGCTTGTAGTCGAAGCCCGGGCGTACTGCTGCGCACATCTGCTGCTGGGCGGCGTCGACGGCGGCGATCATCGCGGCGAATTCGTCGTGGCCGTGCGCAGCGTACGTGCGGGTGATGTCACTGGCATAGCCGTGCGCGCTGGCGCCGGCGTCGATCAGGAAGCTGCGCAGCGGCTGCGGTGCCTTGCGGCCCAGCTCGGTGTAGTGCAGCACCGCAGCGTGCTCGTTCAGGGCCACGATGTTGCCGTAGGGCAGTTCATTGGCATCCTGGCCGACGGCCTGGCAATAGGCCATGTGGATGCTGAATTCGTCGGCGCCATTGCGGAACGCGGCTTCGGCGGCACGGTGGCCGCGCACGCCCAGCACCTGCGCCTGGCGCATCAGCGCGATCTCATACGACGTCTTGCTGCCGCGGTGCCATTCCAGGTAATTCACCACCGGCGCCGGGTTGTTCGGCACGAAGGCACCCAGCGCGCTCTGCGGCTCGCCCAGGATCGCGCAGCGCGCCGGATCGGCCGGCAGCAGGGCCAGCGCCTCTTCGGGCTTGCGGATGATGTGGATGTCGAAGTGCTCCACCCACCAGCCGCTGGGCGCGTCCGGCACCACGTGCCAGTAGTCGAAGGGCTGGTGGAAGATCACCGCCGGGCGCTTGCCCGGGGTGAACACGATCCAGCTGTTGGGCACGCGGGTGAGCGGCAGCCACGCCTTGAACTGGGGATTTACCGCGTACGGATAGTCGCGGTCGTCGAACACCTGGTAGTGCAGGGTGCCGCTGGGCACCACCAGGTGGTCGAAGCCGCCGCGGGCCAGCGCCTGTTCGGCGCGTCGGCACAGCACGGCCAGATGGTCGGAATACAGGGCGCCGGGGTCTTGCTGGATCATTGCGGTGGCTCGACACGGAAAACGGCCCTAGATTCTGCCGCATACCGCAGAAAACCGCTGTGCCGGAACCGGCACTCAGGCCGTCGAAACCGGTCCCTCGTCGCTGTCCTCGCCTACCCACTGCCGCAGCAGCTGCCGATGTTCGCGCGACAGGGTAAGGAAGCGGAAGCCGGTCCAGCTCTGCCCAGGGGCGTGCGCAGGCTCGCTCCACAGCAGGTGCACGCCCACGTCGATGGCCTCCTGGCGGCCGTCGCCCATCGGCAACGGGAAACGCAGCTGGTACAGCGCGTCCTCGCGCAATGGCGTACTGGCCAGCATCAGCATGCCGGTTTCGGACACGTTGCCAAGGCGACCGACCACGCAGTCGCGCATCTGGTCGGTGACCGGTACCAGGTCCGAGACCTGGCGGCGAGGCGCGCGACGGGTGTCCTGGGGCGGTTGGGTGTTCATGCGGATGTCTCCCCGGCGTGGCCGTCGGCCAGTGCACGCAGTGCGTCGAGGCTGGCCTGCCACGCGCGATCAACCAGCCGCCCCTTGTCTTCGGTGACCAGCTGCGCGCGGCCCGCGCTGATCTGCCGGGCCAACGTATCCAGGTCGGTATCGGCGATCTTCTGTCCGCGCGGATTGACGAACAGGGCATGGCCGGTCAGCAGGCTGTACCAGGACAGGCGCTGGCGGCGCAGCGTGCCATCGCCATTGTCGATGTCGAACCAGCTGCCGAACGGCAGCGCGGACAGCTGCTGGTAAGCGGCTTCCTCGGCGGCGTTGCGCGGGCTGGACGGTGCGGTGGTGGTGGGCCCGGCCTGTTCTCCCAGCCGTGCGCGCGCCTTCAGGCGCGCACTGAGCTCGGTACGCGAGGTGCTGTCATCCTCGCCGCCGGGCGTGGCCAGCCTGCGCGCGACCGCAGCGGCTTCCTCGGCGTGGTAGCCCACCTGCACCAGCGCGGCTTCCACATCGGCGGCCAGCGCGGCATCGGTGCCACCGGGGGCATCCACGGCCTGCGCGGTCACCGCTGCAATGCGCTGGGTCTGTTGCAGGCGCTCCTGCCATTGCGGTGAATCATCGCCGTGGCGCAGGCGGGTCAGGGTGAGGGCATCGGCCCAGGCCTGGCGCAGCAGCGTCTGCACGAAGCGCGGCGGTGCCTGCGCATCACAGCACTGGTCGATCTGTGCATTGGCCTGGCGCCGGGCCAGTTCCAGGCGTTCCTTGCCGCGCGCGGCTTCGACGTGGCGGCGCTCGGCCAGCTCGGCGCGGTGAACCGCCGCACGCTGGTGCTGCTGCACGTCCTCGTTGGCGGTGGCGAAGGCTTCCGGGGTACGGACGTCCTGGCCCAGCAGGCCCTGCACGCTCTGCGCCATGCGCTGCAGCAGCTGTGGATCGACATCATCATCGCCCAGCCAGCTGGCGCCGGCTTCGGCGACCTGGTTGAGCAGTTCGCGGGCGGGATGCTCGTCACGCACGAAGAAGCCGGGGTCAGCCATGGCGGCGCGCGCCAGTGGCACCTGCAGGCGTGCCAGCAGGGCCGCCGGCACCGGGTCTGGGCGTTGCTGCTGCTGCACCTGCTGCATCAGCAGGCGCAGCAGGTCGAGGTTGTCACGGTCATGGCTGCCGAGCTGCGCCTGTGCGCCATGTTCGCTGCGGAGCTGGGCGACAACGGCCGCCTGCAGATCGGCAACGCCGGTGGCGGCACTGGACTGGGCCTGCAATCGCGCGAGTACGGCATCTACGGCGGCGCTGGGCACGGCGACGCTCTGCGCGGGCGCTGCGCTGGCCTGCCGGGCCTGCTGCAGCAGTTCGTGCAAGGCGCTGCCGGCGGAGGTGGTCAGCCCGGGGATGACCGAGCCGGCGCTACCACTGTCGCTGACCGCATCCTGCAGCAGGTTCGACCACGAGCCGGAGGGGGCCGGCCCGTTCCAGCCGGTCAGCGGCGCTGCGGTACGTTTGGCGGGCTGTGTCGCGCGGCCACCACCCACCGACTGGGTGATGATGCGCCGGGTGCTCGCCGAACGTGCGAGGTAAGGGGTGTAGACCAGCCCGGGCAGGACGCCCTGCTGGGACAGCAGGGCATTGGCGCGGTCGAGTACATCGCCCAGGCGCTCCAGTACCTGGCGTTCGAAGCTGCGGTACAGCGCCAGCTGCACTTCGGTGCTGAGGCCGTCCTGTTCGGCCAGCCTGCGCACCATTGCACACAAGGCCTGCGGTGCAAGGGGCAGGGCGTCGGTCTCGAATGCCGGCGCAGCGGCGAGTACGCCCAACCGCTGGCCCAGCAGGTTCAGCGAGTTGGTTGAACGCAGGGTTTCACGCCGCACCATCTCGGTCAGCAGCAGATCGCGGTCGACATCGTGTTCGGCGACCAGGGACAGGCCCAGCATGCCGGGCAGCGGTGGTGGCGTGGAAAGCGCCGTCGCCGCCGCCGCAGGGTCACGCAGGCGCGCCAGGGATTCGGCGACTGCGTCGAGCATGCGATCGGGGAAATGGCCGGCGAAGGCATGCAGCTGGCCGCGCTGGGCCATCAGGTCCGCCTGCTGCGTGGGATTGCGCGCGCGATCCGCGTCGTGCAGCAGCGCTTGTTCCAGCGCTTCAACGGTCAGGATCAGAGGCGCGGCCAGGGTCTGCCGGCAGAGGCCGATCAACGCGCCCAGCAGTTCGCGCACCCGCGGCGGCAGGTCGGCTGCGGCCAGGCGGGCTTTGTCGGCAGGGGTTGGGGAAAAGACAGCTGACATCTGCGAGCGGTACCCGGATTCCCGCGGATCGATCTGGTGAATCTACCGTGTCGGCCGACGTCGGCGCTACTTTAGGCTGAACGTGAACCGCATCCGCCGGGCGTGGCCCTGATGTGCGGTAGTGCCGGTCGCTGGCCGGCAGCTCGATCTGCACCGGATTGCCGGCCAGCGGTCGGCGCTGCCTCTGTCACGCGAGGATCAGTCCTCCAGGAACAGGCTCACCACATCGTTGGTGAAGCGGCGGCCGAGTTCGGTCGGGTGTACATGGCCATCGGCCACCTGCAGCCAGCCGCGCTGGACGGCCTCGGCCAGTGGTGCGTCCAGCACGCTGCGCGGCAGACCGGTACGCGATTCGAAATCGCGCAGGCTGAAACCTTCGTGCAGGCGCAGCAGGTTCAGCATGTACTCGAACGGTAGGCGCTCCGGCGCGATCACATCGTCGCCACCGAGCGAGGCCGGGGTACCCGCGCTGTCCAGGTAGGCCTGCGGGTGCTTCAGCTTCCAGCGGCGCAGCACGTGTTCTTCGGCGCCTGAACTGATCTTGCCGTGCGCACCGGCACCGATGCCCAGGTAATCGCCGAAGCGCCAGTAGTTCAGGTTGTGCGCGCTCTGCCGGCCGGGTCGCGCATAGGCGCTGACTTCGTACTGGCCGAAACCGGCCTGCGCGAGTAGTGCCTGGCAGTGCTCCTGCATGTCCCAGGCGTTGTCTTCATCGGGAATGCCCTGCGGCGGCCGTGCGAAGAACACCGTGTTCGGCTCGAGGGTGAGCTGGTAATGCGAGATGTGCGCCGGCTGCAGCGCGAAGGCGCGCTCCAGGTCGGCCTCGGCACCGGCCAGGGTCTGTTCCGGCAGCGCGTACATCAGGTCGATGTTGAAGTTGTCGTAGCCCGCGTCCTGCGCCATCTTCACCGCGCGCTCGGCTTCGCCACTGTCGTGGATGCGGCCCAGGCGCTTGAGCATCGCGTCGTCGAAACTCTGGATGCCGAAGCTGAGGCGGTTCACGCCGGCCGCGCGATAGCGGTCGAAACGGCCGTGCTCGGCGGTGCCCGGGTTGGTCTCCAGGGTGATCTCGGCATTGGGCGCGAAACGCAGGCGCGCGCTGGCCTGCTGCAGGAAGCGGTCGATCGCTTCCGGTGGGAACAGGCTGGGTGTACCGCCGCCAAAGAACACGCTGTGCACCACCCGGCCCCAGACCAGCGGCAGATCCTGGTCCAGGTCACGCAGCAGTGCATCGATGTAGGCATCGAACGGCAGCTCGCCCTTGGCCTGGTGCGAATTGAAATCGCAGTACGGGCATTTGCGCACGCACCACGGCAGGTGCACGTACAGCGAGAGCGGCGGCGGCACCAGCCGCAGTGGGCTGTCGTGGTCAGCGGAGCAGGCTTCGCCGGGCAGGTGGTTGCAGTGGTCGTGGGCGTGCGGCATGGGCTTCTTCGGTAGTGCCGGCCGCTGGCCGGCTTCCCTGGTTCGATCAGGTGGGGCGTCAGTACAGCGTCGCCAGCTGCTGTTTGAGCTGCTGCAGGGCGAGGGCGCGGTGGCTGATGGCGTTCTTCAGCGCCGGCTCCATTTCCGCGGCGGTCAGGCCGTGGGTGGTGTCCAGGAACACCGGGTTGTAGCCGAAACCATTCGTGCCGCGCAGCTCGCGGATGATCTGGCCCTCCCAGCGGCCTTCGCAGATCAGCGGCTGCGGGTCGGTGGCGTGGCGCAGCAGCACGATCACCGCATAGAAGCGGGCGCTGCGCTGGCCATCGGGAATATCGGCCATCGCGTCCAGCAGCTTGGCATTGTTGGCCGCCGCGTTGGTCGGGTGGCCGGCATAGCGCGCGCTGTACAGGCCCGGCGCGCCGCCGAGGGCATCGACGATCAGGCCCGAATCATCGGCCAGCGCCGGCAGGCCGGTTGCTTCGCAGGCCGCGCGCGCCTTCAGCAGCGCGTTTTCGACGAAGGTCAGGCCGGTTTCTTCCACGTCACCCAGGCCGAGTTCGGCGGCCGAGGTGATCTGCAGCGGGAGGTCGGCAAGGATCTCCTGCATCTCCACCAGCTTGCCGGCGTTGTGGCTGGCCAGTACCAGTTTGTTCATTGACGGGGCTCCAGCAGGTCCCAGGTGTTGCCATACAGATCGCGGAACACCGCAACCGTTGCATAGGGTTCTTCGCGCGGCGCTTCCAGGAACTCGACGCCGGCGGCCAGCATCGCCGCGTGGTCGCGGTGGAAGTCGTCGGTGTTGAGGAAGAAGGCTACCCGGCCACCGGTCTGGTTGCCGATGCGGCTGCGCTGTTCCTCGTCGCTGGCACGCGCCAGCAGCAGGGCGGCGGCGCTGCCGTCGGTCGGGCCGACCACCACCCAACGCTTGTGGCCCTGGTCGATGTCTTCCAGCAGCGTGAAGCCGAGCTTGCCGGTGTACCAGGCGATGGCTTCGTCGTAATCGGCCACCACCAGGGTGGTCAGGGCAAGGCGCCGGTTCATGCCGACAGCGCCGCCTGCTGTGCGGCCAGCAGTTCGGCCACGCCCTTTTCGGCCAGGCCCAGCAGCGCGTCCAGTTCGTCGCGGCGGAAGGCATGGCCTTCGGCGGTGCCCTGCAGCTCGATGAAGCCGCCACCGTCGTTCATCACCACGTTCATGTCGGTGTCGCAGTCGCTGTCTTCGGCGTAGTCCAGGTCCAGCACCGGGGTGCCGCGGTACACGCCCACCGACACGGCGGCCACCGCGCCCAGGATCGGGTTGCGCTTGATGTCGCCGCGCTTCATCAGCACGTTCACCGCATCGACCAGGGCCACGTAGGCACCGGTGATGGCGGCGGTGCGGGTGCCACCGTCGGCCTGCAGCACGTCGCAGTCCAGGGTGATGGTGCGTTCGCCCAGCGCGTTGCGGTCGACGCAGGCGCGCAGGCTGCGGCCGATCAGGCGCTGGATCTCCAGCGTGCGGCCCCCCTGCTTGCCACGGGCCGCTTCACGGTCGCTGCGGGTGTGGGTGGCGCGCGGCAGCATGCCGTACTCGGCGGTGACCCAGCCCTCGCCCTTGCCGCGCAGGAAGCCCGGCACGCGGTTCTCGACGCTGGCGGTGCACAGCACACGGGTTTCACCGAAGCACACCAGCACCGAACCTTCGGCGTGGCGGGTGAAGCCGCGTTGGATGACGACCGGGCGGAGCTGGTCGGGCTGGCGGCCGCTGGGGCGGGAATCGGACATGGTGCGGGTTCCGTAATGGCGAGGGAGTACGCCGCCACGCCCGCGGCCTTCACGGGGCGGGCAAGGGGGCTCTGGTGAGGTCGCTAGGGTACCATTCCCCCTTTGCACGCACCGGACACAATCCATGAGTCGAAGCATGACCGCCTACGCCGGCGGCGAGCGGGTCACCCCGTGGGGCACGCTGGGCTGCGAGCTGCGCTCGGTCAACCACCGCTTCCTGGAGGTCGGCACCCGCCTGCCCGAGGAACTGCGGGCGCTGGAACCGCAGCTGCGCGAGCGCGTTGCCGCGCGCCTGAGCCGCGGCAAGCTGGATCTGGTGATGCGCCTGCGTGCGCCGGAAGCGGCGGCCAACCTGCAGGTGGATGAAGCCCTGCTGGGCCAGCTGGGACGCCTGGCGCACCGGCTGACCTCGGATTTCCCCAACCTGCAGGTCAGCTTCACCGAGCTGCTGCAGCTGCCGGGCGTGACCCGTGGCGAGGCCGCCGATGCCGCCGCCCTGCAGGCAGAGGCGCTGGCCCTGCTGGACCAGGTGCTGGACGGCTTCGTCGAGGCCCGCGAGCGAGAAGGTGGAAAGCTCTCGGCAGCCATCAGCGAGCGCGTGGACGGCATCGAACGCATCGCAACGGAAGTGCGCACCCTGATTCCGGCCATTCGCGACGGCCAGCGCGCCAAGCTGGCCGCACGCCTGGCTGACCTGCCGCACCCGGTCGACCCCGGCCGCGCCGAGCAGGAGCTGGTGCTGTGGCTGCAGAAGCTGGACGTGGATGAAGAACTGGATCGCCTCGGCAGCCACATCGTCGAGATCCGCCGCGTGCTCAAGCAGCGCGAGCCGGTCGGCCGTCGCCTGGACTTCCTGCTGCAGGAGTTCAACCGCGAAGCCAATACGCTGGGTTCGAAGTCGGTGGACAGCCGCACGTCCAATGCGGCGGTGGAGCTGAAGGTGCTGATCGACCAGATCCGCGAACAGGTGCAGAACATCGAGTGATGTTGCACCCAGCGAAACAACAAGGGCGCCTGCGGGCGCCCTTGTCGTTCCCGCGCATCAGCGCACGCTGACGCCTGGTGTTCCAGCGCTCAAGCGGCCGATCACGCCTGCCTGGCCAAACCCTGCGTCGTGGAAACAGGCCAGCACCGCATCCACTGCTTCCGGGGCACAGGACACCAGCAGGCCGCCGCTGGTCTGCGGGTCGGTCAGCAGTGGCTGCCAGTGTGCTGGCAACCCGTCGGCGAAGCGCACGTCGGCGCCATACGAGGCCCAGTTGCGGTGGGACGCGCCGGTCACGCAGCCGTGCTGCAGAAGTTGCAGGGCCTGAGGCAGCAGCGGCACCTGGGCACTGTCCACCTCGGCAGCGACACCACTGGCGCGGCACACTTCCAGCAGGTGGCCGAGCAGGCCGAAACCGGTCACGTCGGTCATCGCGTGCACGCCGTCCAGTGCGGCCAGCGGGACGCCCACGGTGTTAAGTCGGGTGGTCGACTCGAGCATCTGCTGGTAGCCGTCGGCATCCAGCACTTCTTTTTTCAGTGCTGACGAATACACGCCCACGCCCAACGGCTTGCCCAGCACCAGCACGTCGCCGGCGCGGGCATCGGCATTGCGCTTGAGCCGCTGTGGATCGAGCATGCCGATCGCGGCCAGGCCATAGATGGGTTCCACCGAATCGATGCTGTGGCCACCAGCCACCACGATGCCGGCATCGGCGCAGGCGCGTTCGCCGCCCTGCAGGATGCTGCGGATGGTGTCCTGCGGCAGGGTGTTGATCGGCATGCCGACGATGGCCAGTGCGAACAATGGCCGTGCGCCCATCGCGTACAGGTCCGACAACGCATTGGTGGCGGCGATGCGGCCGAAGTCGAACGGGTCGTCGACAATCGGCATGAAGAAATCGGTGGTGGCGACGATCGCCTGGTGGTCATCAAGGCGGTATACCGCCGCATCGTCGCTGGTCTCGCGGCCGACCAGCAGTTCAGCTGGTGCCGGAAGCGCTGGAGCGCCGCGCAGCAGTTCCGTCAGTACGCCCGGCGCGATCTTGCAGCCGCAGCCGCCGCCGTGCGCCAGCGAGGTCAGGCGTTGCGGGGCATCGGCCGTTGAAGGAGCGGGGGACTGCGCGTGCGTGGCCATGCCGACATCTCCTGCGGAAACACGAATGGCGGAAGGCAGCAGGAGTCGAACCTACCAGGGAACGATCGACGCCCCCTACTGGGTTTGAAGCCCAGCCGCATGCCCGGATGCGCATGCCTTCCGAAAGTACCGCGGTACCGGTCGACTCAGTCGCGGGCTGCGTTCCATTGCAGATCGCCGCGTGGCCGATGCTGGTCACCGACGCGTCGAGTGTAGCCAACGCGATTGAAGAACTCCAAGATCTGGATGCTGCGCTTGCGGCCCAGGCCGATGGCATCGCGGAAAGCGGCCGCATCCACCGTGCCGGTGGCCTGCGACAGCTGCGCGACGATCGCGGCCAGCTCGGCAATGCGGGCCGGCGCATAGAACAGGTCCGGTACTACCTGGAACAGTTCACCGCGCGCTGCGGCGCGGCGCAGGGCGGCGCGGACCTCGTCTTCGACCAGACCGAAGCCGGCGGCCAGGGTGCGCACCCATGGCGGATCGAAACCGCCGTCATGCAGCTGCGGCAGCACGCGTTCGAGCAGCAGGCGCTCGCGTTCCGGTGGCGCGTGGTCATGGCCGGGCAGGCGCCACCAGGCGCCCACGCGCTGCACGCTGCCGTCGTCCAGCAGGTCCTGGAGCAGCGCGTTCCACAGGCTCGTTGCCAGCGCAGGCAGGGTGCTGCGCTGCAGGCGCCCGCTGTCGACACCGGGTTCGTCAGGGCGTCGTTCATGCCAGCCACGCAGTGAGGCGATTACCTGTTCGCGCAGCACCTGCCAGTGCGCAGCGAGGATGACCACAGTGGCGTCGCGGGTGGCGATGCGCTGCGCGCCTGCAGGAAGATCGATCCGGTCGGCGGCGCGCCGGCAGTAGCGCTGCAGCGCGGCCAATGGAATTCCGGAGGGCGCCTGCTGAAGCAGCGGGCCAACATCTGCGCTGGTGGCCAGCTGTTCCAGCGCCACCAGCCACGCCAGGCGTGCAGGGCTGCGCCGCCGCCGTTGTGGCGGATCCGGATCGAGTACCACACCGCCGCCCAGCGTACGGGTTGCCGCCGAATCGCGGGCAATGAAGCGATCGCCGCACATCGCGCATACCGGCGCGTCGAACACCAGCTGCACGAGCTGTCCATTGCCGTGGTCACGATCTTCCAGCAGCACTGCATGGGCCTGCCGGTGCATCGTGCCCCAGTGGATATGCAGCGGCGCCCAGTCGCGCAGCGGCGGTGCCAGCGCGGAGAGCCGCAGGCGCACATCAACGCGGGTGGTGGCCAGCAGTGCGCGCGGGTCGGCGATCCAGTCGCCGCGGTGGATGTCGTCGCGGGCGATTGCGGCCAGGTTCAACGCGCAGCGTTGCCCGGCCATCGCGTGGTCGCTGGCCTGGTTCTGCGCGTGGATGCTGCGTATGCGCACGTCAGTGGCGGCCGGCATCAGCTGCAGATGCTCACCCACCGCGGCGATGCCGCCGTGCACTGCGCCGGTTACCAGCGTGCCGTGGCCGGCCAGCGAGAAAACACGGTCCACCGGCATGCGGAACAGCTCGCCGCGCAGCCTGGCTTGCCGCGCGCCGGCATCGGCTGCGGCCCAGGCATGCAGGCGGGCACGCAGCGCGTTTATGCCGGCATCGTCGGGTACGGTGCTGTTGCACGCGAACACTGGGGCATCCTGCAGCGGCGTGCCGGCCAGCAGGGCAGCGATCTCGATCTCGACCCGGGCGATGCGCGCCGCATCCACGCGGTCGATCTTGGTGAGGGCCACCGCACCGCGTTCCACGCCCAGCAGTTGCAGGATGGCCAGATGCTCGCGGGTCTGTGGCATCACGCCGTCGTCGGCAGCGATCACCAGCAGGGCGACATCGATGCCCGTGGCGCCGGCCACCATCGTGTGCACGAAGCGCTCATGGCCCGGCACGTCGACGAAGCCCAGCGTCGCGGCCGAGCCTTCGACGTCCCGGCTTTCCACCGGGACATAGGCGTAGCCCAGTTCGATCGATATGCCGCGCGTGCGCTCTTCCTGCAGGCGATCGGTTTCGATGCCGGTCAGTGCGCGTACCAGGCTTGTTTTGCCATGGTCGATATGCCCGGCGGTGCCGACGATCATGCCTGCAGCGCGCTCCATTGGGCGAGGAAGGCCGCTTCGTCCCCGGGTTCCAGGCAGCGCAGGTCCAGCCACAACGCGTCATCGGCAATGCGGCCCAGCACCGGGCGTGGTAGCTGACGCAAGCGCTTGGCCAGGCGATCCAGTCCGCCACGGCGTGCGCTGGCAATGCGCAGTCCGGCGCTGGCCAGCTGCGCCTGTGGCTGCGCGCCGCTGCCGATCTGGCTGTGCATCGAAGCAGGCTCGAGGGTGTAGTGCGCCGCCAGCGAGGCACGCATCGGCTGCAGCAGGCGCTGGGCCTGCGCTTCGATATGCTCCTGCGTGCGCGACAGCATGCGCAGCGTCGGTAGCCGCTGCGCCAGCAGCTCCGGTTCGCGGTACAGGGCCAGCACCGCTTCCAGTGCGGCCAGGCCCATCTTGTCCATGCGCAGTGCCCGCTTGAGCGGGTTGCGGTTGATCCGCGCAATCAGGTCAGCGCGGCCGGCGATGATGCCGGCCTGGGGACCACCCAGCAGCTTGTCGCCACTGAACGAAACCAGATCGGCGCCAGCGGCCAGCGCTTCCTGCACGGTGGGCTCGTGCGGCAGCCCGAAGGCCGCCAGATCGCACAGGCTGCCACTGCCCAGGTCCACGACCAACGGCAAGCCATGTTCGTGCGCGATGCCCGCCATCGTCGCAGTATCAACTTTGGCAGTAAAACCGGTGATTGCGTAGTTGCTGGCATGCACCTCCATCAGCAGCGCTGTGCGCGCGCCGATGGCGTTGGTGAAGTCGGTCGGGTGTGTGCGATTGGTGGTGCCCACTTCCAGCAGCCGCGCGCCCGCGCTGCGCATCACATCCGGGATGCGGAAAGCGCCGCCGATCTCCACCAGCTCGCCGCGTGAGACGATCACCTCGCGGCGGTTGGCCAGGCTGTTGAGCAGCAGCAGGACCGCAGCTGCATTGTTGTTGACCACGGTGGCGGCTTCGGCGCCGGTCAGCTCGCAGACCAGTGCCTGCACCCGCGTATCGCGGTCGCCGCGACGGCCACGGGAGATGTCGAATTCCAGATCGATCGGTGCGGTCATCGCACGGGTCACCGCCTTCACCGCGGCCTCGGGCAACAGGGCGCGCCCGAGGTTGGTGTGCAGCACGGTGCCGGTCAGGTTGAACATCGGCTGCAGGTCCAGGCGTGCATCGCTGGCCAGTTCAGCATCGAGTGCCGCGGCCAGCGCAGGGCCGTCGATGGCTTCCTGCAGCTGCGCGGTCGACAGCTGGCCGGCGCCGATACGGTCGCGCAGCCCCTGCAGGTGCGAACGCAGCAGCTGGGTGATGCGGCTGCGGCCGCGGCGTTCGATCAATGCCGCCAGTGCTGGCAGGCGCAGCAACCGGTCCAGCGAGGGCAGGGCGGCAACCGATGCCGGGGTGGGGGACATGGCAGCCATCGGTCAGTCGCTGTCGGATTGCCACAGCAGCGGATTCTGGCTGGCACGCGCATAGCCATCCTCGGCCAGCAGCAGATCCAGCGCCAGCGTGCCGAGATCATCAGCCACCGGCTCCAGTGACGGGTCTTTCTCCAGATACAGGATCTTGCGATAACTGTGGCAGTGGTCGCACGTCTCGGCACGCACCGCACTCTCGCGCACCGCCTCGCCGCTGTCGCCGTCCACCTCGGCCAAGGCGCGATACGCGATGTCCTTGCCGGCGGCACCACACTGGCTGCACTGCACGCGCACGTAATGCCACTGGCAGGCGCACAGCGAGCATGACAGGTAACGATAGGAGGCGTAGGGCGGGCGCGCCTGCACCACGCTGGCCACCGGCAGCGTGCCGCACAGCGGGCACAGCCCCGGCGCATCCGCCAGTGGCTTGAGGTCGGTGGGCCGGAAGCTGGCCGCGAGCACTGCCCAGTAGACCTGCAGTGCGTTCATCACCAGCAGTGCTGCAACCGCGTCCACCGATGGCGCGTCATCACGCTCCAGCACGGCATGGGCCTGCGCATCCAGCCAGGCATCGTCGGCAGCGGCGACGCGCTGCAGCTCCTGCCGGGTTTCCACCGGAAGCCCGGCTTCGTCGGCACAGTGCTGGCACAGCGTGCGCAGCCAGTTGCGCCAGCAGCCATCGAGCTGCAGGGTATTGGCCGGGCGTAACGGCATCCCGGCACTGGCGGCCGCAGTCGACTGCTGTGCACGCGCCTGTGCCTGAACCTCCTCGCGTTGCTGCGGCGTCAACTCATCCAGCAGTGCCTGCTGCGCATCGGCCAGCGCCGCCAGCAGCTGCAGGTAGCCACCGATGGCGCTGTGCACAGCCAGGCTGCGCAGCCGCGCCGCGCGTTCGGCGAACAGCGATGCCGCATCGGGCAGGATGATGCGCGGAACATCGCGCGAGGCCAGCGTCTCGATCTCACCGGGTTCAAGGATGCGTTGCGCCATGCAGGGCCAGCCGGAAGAACCAGCCTCCATCCTCGCCGTTGTCAGCGCTGGCGTCCAGCGTGACGCCGGCCATTTGAAAGGTCGGGGTCAGATCCGTTTTCCAGAGGAAAACGGATCTGACCCCCTCGGTTGTTGCCGTGTTCATCGTGTCGACCAAGGTCGACACCCACCAAAAGCAGCGCAGAAAGCCGTCCCGACAGATCGCAGGAAACTGTCGAAGGCGGGGTGGGTCCGGTTGCGGGGGTGTCCGCGGCATGGATGCCGCGGCCAAACCCCCATGGATGGGTTTACGGCGTCCCCCGCAACCGGACCCACCCCGCCGTCCTACGGATAGCCGCTGTTGCTGTTGCATTGGCCTGAAGCGGGTGCAGGGCCGCAGGCCCTGCCGCTAGCCCTGTTCCCGCCGCCCGCGCAGGATGTCCCGGAACCACTGCCGGTGGTGCTTGTACGCCCACCCGTAGGTCACCTTGCCCTGCGTCATCGCCCGCACCGACCCCTTGATCCAGATCGCCGCATAGATGTGCACCACGATCGCGCAGATCAGCACCCAGCCGAACAGCGCATGGGCAAGCACCGAGAACCGGATCACCCCGATCGGGAAGAAATGACTGAAGTACTGCCGCCAGATCACGAAGCCGGTCAGCAACAGCGCCGACAGGCAACCGATGATGGCCCAGAACAGCAGTTTCTGGCCGGCATTGAAGCGGCCCACCGGTGGCAGCCGCTCGTCTTCGTTGCGCAGTACATCGCGCATGCCGCGCATCCACTTGCCATCGTCGGCGCTCGGCAGGTTGTCGCGCCACATGCGGAACGCCAGCAGCGCAAAGCCCACCACCATCGCCAGGCCGATGAACGGATGCAGGATGCGCGTCCACGGTCCGCCGCCGAACAGCTGGGTCAGCGGAAACAGGGCAGGGTGGAACAATGCCAGCCCGGACAAGGCCGTCAGTACGAAGCAGATCGCCACGATCCAGTGGTTGATGCGGGTCGGCGCGCGGTAGCGGATGATCTGTCGCGGGTGCGGTGCGTACTTCATGGCCGCTGCTCCTCTTCGATCTTCTTCGCCTCGTGCTCGGCTTCCTCTTCTTCCTCGTCATTGACCGTGTTGCGGCCGATGCCGATGTAATGCAGGAAGCCGGCGAAGGCAGTGGCGGCGATCGCCAGTACGCCCAAGGGCTTGGCCACGCCCTTCCAGACCTCCACCATCGGGCTGATCCGCGGGTCCTTGGGCAGGTCGGCGTACAGCTCGGGCTTGTCCACGTGCTGCAGCACGTACATCACGTGGGTGCCGCCGACGCCCTGCGGATCGTACAGGCCGGCGTTCTCGTAGCCGCGTGATTTCAGGTCTTCGACGCGGCCGGCGGCATGTTCGGTCATCGCCTGCTTGCTGCCGAAGGTGATCGCGCCGGTCGGGCAGGTCTTCACGCAGGCCGGTTCCTGGCCCACGGCCACCCGGTCCGAACACAGCGTGCACTTGTAGGCCTTGTGGTCCTTCTTGGAAATGCGCGGCACGTCGAACGGGCAGCCGGTCACGCAGTAACCGCAGCCGATGCAGTTCTCTTCCTGGAAATCGACGATGCCGTTGGCGTACTGGATGATCGCGCCGGGCGATGGGCAGGCCTTCAGGCAGCCCGGGTCGCTGCAGTGCATGCAGCCCTCCTTGCGGATCAGCCACTCCAGCTTGCCCTTCTCGTCCTCGTATTCGCGGAACTTCATCACCGTCCACGACTGGTCACTCAGGTCCGGTGGGTTGTCGTAGCTGCCGACGCAGCTGCCGACTTCGTCGCGCAGGTCGTTCCACTCCATGCATGCGACCTGGCAGGCCTTGCAGCCGATGCACTTGCTCACGTCGATCAGCTTGGCGACCTGGCCGGTGTGGGCGCTGCGCGCCTGTGGCGAGGGCGTGGTGGTGGCCGAGCGGCGGATGATGTCCAGCGATTGCAGTGACATGGCGTGTCTCCTACACCTTCTCGACCTTGACCAGGATGCACTTCGATTCGGGCGTCTGCGAGTTGCCGTCACCGATGGCGTTGGTCAGCGTATTGGCGATGTAGCCGGGCTTGGCTGCACCGAGGAAACCCCAGTGGATCGGAATACCCACCTGGTGCACGGTCTTTCCATCGATCTGCAGGGCCTTGATGCGCTTGGTCACCATCGCCACGGCTTCGATGTGGCCGCGCTTGGAACTCACGCGCACGCGGCTGCCGTTGTTGATGCCCAGCTCATCGGCCAGCGCGGCGCCGATCTCGACGAACTGCTCGGGCTGGATGATGGCGTTGAGCTTGCCGTGCTTGGTCCAGAAGTGGAAATGCTCGGTCAGGCGGTAGGTGGTGGCCACATGCGGGAATTCGTCCGGCGAACCGATCTGCGCACGGTCGCTGGCGAACACGCGGGCGGCCGGGTTGTTCAGCGTCTGAGCCTGGCCGGGGCTGAGCGGGTTGCTGCGCAGGGGCGTATCGAACGGTTCGTAGTGCTCCGGGAATGGGCCTTCGGCCATGCCGGCCTTGGCGAAGAAGCGGGCGATGCCTTCGGGGTTCATGATGAACGGGCCCATGCCCCCGGCCGGGTCTTCGTCGGCCTTGAAGTCCGGTACGTCCACGCTGCCCCAGTTCTTGCCGTTCCAGGCCAGCAGGGTGCGCCGCGGATCGAACGGCTGGCCGGCCACGTCGCACGAAGCGCGGTTGTACATCACGCGACGGTTGGCCGGCCACGCCCAGGCCCAGCCCAGGGTATTGCCGATGCCGGTCGGGTCGCTGTTGTCACGCCGCGCCATCATGTTGCCGGTCGGGCCCCAGGCACCGATGTAGATCCAGCAGCCGGAGGACGTGCTGCCGTCGTCGCGCAGGTCGCCGAACGCGGCCAGCTGCTCGCCGGCCTTGCGCACCAGCTTGGTCGGGTCCTTCGGATCGAACACGTCCACCAGCGCCTTGCCGTTGTATTCCATCGCCAGCTCTTCCGGCGTCGGTGCCTCGGGGTTGGAATACTTCCAGGCCAGGTCGCGCACCGGCTCCCACCAGGCGCCGCCGTCCTTCTCGTACATCGCCTTGATGCGATGGAACAGCTCGGACATGATCTCGATGTCGCTGCGCGCTTCGCCCGGCGGATTGGCCCCCTTCCAGTGCCATTGCAGCCAGCGCGAGGAATTCACCACCGCGCCGTTCTCCTCGGCGAACGAGGTGGTCGGCAGGCGGAACACCTCGGTCTGGATCGCACTGGGGTCGACATCGTTCAGCGCGCCGTGGTTCTGCCAGAACGCGATGGTCTCGGTTTCCAGCGGATCCATGCTGACCATGAACTTCAGCTTGGAGAACGCGCTGATCAACTTGCCCTTGTTCGGCGCCGAGGCCAGTGGGTTGAAGCCCTGGCAGATGTAGCCGTGGATCTTGCCTTCGTTCATCAGCTCGTACGCCTGCAGCATGTCGTACGGCTTGTCGAGCTTGGGCAGGTAGTCGAAGCACCAGTTGTTGTCGGCGGTGGCGGCGTCGCCCCACCACGACTTCATCAGGCTGACGTGGAACTTGGGGTAGTTCTGCCAGAACGACATCTGGTTGGCGCGCAGCGGTTTCTGCGTGCGCTTGGCGATGTAGGCGTCGTAGTCCTGCTCGTCCTGTTTCGGCAGGGTCAGGTAGCCGGGCAACAGGTCGGACATCAGGCCGATGTCGGTCAGGCCCTGGATGTTGGAATGCCCGCGCAGTGCGTTCATGCCGCCACCGGCCACGCCGATGTTGCCCAGCAGCAACTGCACCATGGTGCCGGCACGCACGTTCTGCGCACCGATGGAGTGCTGCGTCCAGCCCAGCGCGTACAGGATGGTCATCGCCTTGTCCTTGCCGGCGGTGGACGCGATCATGTCCCAGATCTGGCGGATGCTGTCGGCCGGCGTACCGCAGATGCGCTCGACCATCTCCACGGTGTAGCGCGCATAGTGCTGCTTGAGCAGGGTGTAGACGCAGCGCGGGTCCTTCAGCGTCGGGTCGCTGCGCACGAAGCCATCATCGCCGTACACGTAGTCCCAGCTGGAACGGTCGTAGCTGCGCTTCTCGGCGTTGTAGCCCGAGTACAGGCCGTCCTTGAAGGCGAATTCGTCCTTCACCAGGAACGACATGTCGGTGTAGTTCAGCACGTACTCGTGCTGGATGCGGTCCTCGGTCAACAGGTAGTTGATCAGGCCGCCCAGGAACACGATGTCGGTGCCGGTGCGGATCGGCGCGTACACGTCGGCCACCGCGGCCGAGCGGTTGAAGCGCGGGTCGACCACGATCAGGCGTGCCTTGTTGTGTGCCTTGGCCTCGGTCACCCACTTGAACCCGCACGGATGGGCCTCGGCGGCATTGCCACCCATGATCAGGATCAGGTCGGCATTCTTGATGTCGACCCAGTGATTCGTCATCGCACCACGGCCTAGCGTCGGGGCAAGACCTGCCACCGTCGGGCCGTGTCAGACACGTGCCTGGTTGTCGAATGCCAGCATGCCCAGGGAGCGCACGACCTTGTGGGTCAGCACCGCCGTTTCATTGCTGGTGGCCGAGGCGGCCAGCATGCCGGTGGTCAGCCAGCGGTTGACCGTCTGCCCGGCTTCGTTCTTCTGCACGAAGTTGGCGTCGCGGTCTTCCTTCATCAGCCGCGCGATGCGGTCCAGCGCATCGTCCCAGCTCAGCCGCTTCCACTCGTTCGAGCCCGGCGCGCGGTACTCGGGGTAGAGCAGGCGCGACTTGCTGTGGATGATGTCGGCCAGGCCGGCCCCCTTCGGGCACAGCGTGCCGCGGTTGACCGGATGGTCCGGGTCGCCCTCGATATGGAAGATGCTCGGCTCGGCGTTCTTGGCGCCATCGCCGAGGCTGTACATCAGGATGCCGCAGGCCACCGAGCAGTACGTGCAGGTGTTGCGGGTCTCGGTCGCGCGGGTCAGCTTGTATTGCCGGACCTCCGCGAGCGCGATGCCGGGCGCGAAGCCCATCAAAGCCAGGCTGGAGCCCACCAGGGTTGTCCCGGTGACCTTCAGGAACTGGCGGCGACTCATCGAGGGCATGCCGTTCTCCTTGGATGGCGGGGCGGCACGCAGACCACCCGGCTGTCGGTAGGTACGCGCCGGTTATAGCACAGGCCCCCGGATGCCCATGTGGCACTAGGGCCGGTACCGGCCGGACGGGCGCGAAAAGGGGCCGCTCTGGTAAAGTTGCGTGCCCGCACCCCGGGGAAGCGTCTGCCGGGCCTGGTTCCAGGATGTTCCGCGCAGCCCCCGCCATCCTGGCGCGATCCTCCGCGTCGGATCTGGAACACCGAGGAAAAATTTTGCGAAATCAACCCGTTGGATCCGCCGCATGAGCGCCCCGTCGAAGCCGTCGGACGCCGTTGCGCGCGGCACGCTGTACATCGTTGCCGCCCCTTCAGGCGCCGGCAAGAGCAGCATCGTCAACGCCACCCTGGCGCGTGATCCGCAGATCGCCCTGTCGATCTCCTTCACCTCGCGCGCGATGCGTCCGGGTGAAGTGAACGGCCAGCACTACCATTTCGTCTCTGCGGAAAAGTTCGAGGAAATGATCGCCGCCGGCGACTTCTTCGAGCATGCCTGGGTGCACGGTGACTGGAAGGGCACCGCCCGGCAGTCGGTGGAGCCGCAGCTGGCCGCCGGCCAGGACGTGCTGCTGGAGATCGACTGGCAGGGCGCCCAGCAGGTGCGCCAGCTGGTGCCGGGCACGGTCACCGTGTTCATCCTGCCGCCGTCCAGGCAGGCGCTGCAGGACCGCATGCGCAAGCGCGGCCAGGACAGCGAGGCGGTCATCGCCCAGCGCCTGGGCGCGGCCCGGGATGAAATGCTGCACTTCAACGAGTTCGACTACGTCATCGTCAACGAGGTGTTCGACACCGCGGTGGACGAGCTGTGCGCCATCTTCACCGCCAGCCGCCTGCGCCGGGAGGCCCAGAAGGTCCGCCATGCCGGCCTGATCCAGGCCCTGTTGACCCCGGATCCGGGCGCAACTGACTGATTCCAAAAGAATCGGGTGGGGGTTGGCTTGATTTTGTCCAGCCCCTGCCAGTACACTCCGTCCCCTTTCCCTCATTCGACTGAGCGGCCGACCGGTCGCCGGGAGCCCGTATGGCCCGCATCACCGTAGAAGATTGCCTGGAAGTCGTTAACAACCGTTTCGAACTGGTCATGATGGCGTCCAAGCGTGCCCGCCAGCTCGCCAACGGCGTGCAGGCCACGCTGGACAACAGCGAGACCGAGGACAAGCCGACCGTGCTGGCGCTGCGCGAAATCGCCGCCCGCAAGATCGACAACGCGCTGATCGACGAAGTCGAGAAGGCCGAGCGTGAGCGCGCCGAGCGCGAAGCGCTGGAGTGGGCTGCCGCCGAAGTGGTCGCCGACGAAGACATGTCCAAGAACGACGATTGATCGCATCGATCAACGTCATTGCTGGATCGCCGAACAGCCCGCCCCGTGCGGGCTGTTTCGCATTCAGGATTTGCCGTAAACGTCGCGCTGGAATAGGCTTCGGGCATGAACCCAGGCCCCACTGCCAAGGTCGCCGCAGCCCCCGCTGCCGCCGTACCCGACTACGTCCTCCAGCTTGAACGCGCCGCCCACTATCTGCCGCCGGAACAGCTGCCCCTGCTGCGCCGTGCCTGGGAAGTCGGAGCCTCCGCGCACGCTGGACAGACGCGCAAGTCGGGCGAGCCCTATATCACTCATCCGGTGGCCGTGGCCCAGGTGCTGGCCGAGCTCGGCCTGGACGTGGAAGCGCTGATCGCCGCGATCCTGCACGACACCATCGAAGACACCCCGCTGACCCGCGAGGCGCTGGCCGCCGAGTTCGGCGAAGCCGTGGCCGAGCTCGTCGACGGCGTGACCAAGCTGGACAAGCTGAAGTTCCGCGATCGCCAGGAAGCGGCCGCCGAGAGCTTCCGCAAGATGCTGCTGGCGATGTCGCGCGACCTGCGCGTGATCATGATCAAGCTGGCCGACCGCCTGCACAACATGCGCACGCTGGGCGCGCAGAGCCGCGAAGCGCGCGGTCGCATCGCCCGCGAGACGCTGGAGATCTATGCGCCCATCGCCCAGCGCCTGGGCATGAGCCTGGTCAAGAGCGAGCTGCAGAACCTCGGCTTCAAGGCGCTGTACCCGTGGCGCCACGCCATCATCGAAAAGCACATCCGCAGCCAGCCGGTGGTGCGCCGCGAGGCGATGGCGCAGGTGGAAGTGCAGCTGTCGCAGCGCCTGGCCAAGGAGGGGATCGAGCATCGGCTGATCAGCCGCATCAAGACCCCGTGGAGCATCTACAACAAGATGCGCGACGAGAACAAATCCTTCGACCAGGTGATGGACGTGTTCGGCTTCCGCCTGGTCGTGCGCAGCGTGCCCAGCTGCTACCACGCGCTGGGTTCGGTACATGCCACCTTCAAGCCGCTGGATGGCCGCTTCCGCGACTTCATCGCCATTCCCAAGGCCAACGGTTACCAGTCGCTGCATACCGTGCTGTTCGGGCCGTACGGCTCGCCGATCGAAGTGCAGATCCGCACCGAGGAAATGGACCTGATCGCCGAGCGTGGCGTGGCCGCACACTGGACCTACAAGTTCGGCGGCGATTCGCCCAACAGCGCGCAGAGCCGTGCACATGCCTGGATCGTCGAACTGATCGACTCGCAGCGCGCTGCCGGGTCCTCGCTTGAGTTCCTCGACAACGTCAAGGTCGACCTGTTCCCGGACGAGGTCTACCTGTTCACGCCGAAGGGCAAGATCCTGGCCCTGCCGCGCAACTCCACCGCGCTCGATTTCGCCTACGCCGTGCACACCGACGTCGGCAACATGGCCGTGGCCTCGCGCGTGGACAAGAAGCTGGTGCCGCTGCGCACCAAGCTGGTGTCGGGCCAGTCGGTGGAGATCATCACCGCACGCTCGGCCACGCCGAAACCGCAGTGGCTGGAATTCGTGGTCACCAGCAAGGCACGCACCGCCATCCGCCACCAGCTGAAGCAGCTGGAACACGAAGACGCCGTGCAGCTGGGTCACCGCATGCTGGACCGCGCGCTGGAAGCGATGGATTCCTCGCTGGAACGGCTGCCGAAGGGGCGCCTGGATGCGTTCCTCACCGAACACCGCTTCCCGCGCCTGGAAGCCCTGCTGGCCGAGGTCGCGCTGGGCAACTGGATGCCGACCCAGGCCGCGCAGGCATTGATGGCCTACGCCGAGCTGCGTGGCGGCCCGCATTCGCGCCACCATTCGCAGGAAAAGATCCTGATCAACGGCAGCGAGCGTGGCGTGGTCACCTTCGCCGGCTGCTGCCAGCCGATTCCCGGCGACGAGATCATGGGCTATCACACCGCCGGCAAGGGCATCGTGGTGCACCGCATGGACTGCCCGAACCTGGCCGAGCTGCGCAAGTCGCCCGAGCGCTGGGTGCCGATCGGCTGGGACACCACCGTGTCCGGCGACTACGACACCTCGCTGGTGGTGGAAGTGGAGAACGGCACCGGCGTGCTGGCGCAGCTGGCCGCCGCCATCGCCCAGAGCCACTCCAACATCGAACGGGTGGACTACCTCGACCGCGACTTCAACGCCGCCGTGCTGGCGTTCAACATCCAGGTACGCGACCGCAACCACCTGGCCGAAGTGATGCGCCGCCTGCGCCGCCTGTCGGTCGTGCAGTCGGTGCGCCGCCAGTAGAGCCACGCCATGGGTGGATGCTTTCTGTAGAGCCGAGCCCATGCTCGGCTGCTCCAGCCCGAGGCAGCCGAGCATGGGCTCGGCTCTACAGACGGCGCATCACATGACCGGATTGCCGTAGATCCACGCCATGCGTGGATGCACCCCCACCCGGTACAATCACCGCTCTGTTTTCCCCCAAGCACCGGAGCGACCCATGTCCCGCCAGATCATCAACACCGAAAAGGCTCCCGCCGCCATCGGCCCGTACTCGCAGGCCGTGCGCGCCGGCAACACCGTGTACTTCTCCGGCCAGATCCCGCTCGACCCGGCCACCGGCGACATCGTCGGCGCCGGTGACGTCGAAGCACAGGCCCGCCGCGCCTTCGACAACCTCAAGGCCGTGGCCGAAGCCGCCGGCGGTTCGCTGGACAAGGTCGTGCGCCTGGGCCTGTACCTGACCGACCTGGGCGAGTTCGCCAAGGTCAACGCGGTCATGCAGGACTACTTCCAGGCCCCGTACCCGGCCCGTTCCACCATCGAAGTCTCCGGCCTGCCGAAGGGCGCCAACTTCGAGGTCGACGCGGTGATGGTCATCGACTGACCGCCACGTGGCACGCAAGGCGGCGGTCACCCCGGTCCTGTCACCGTCCGGCGAAGCATCCCTGGCGATGCTCGCTGGCGTGGGCCCGGCCGTGGCCGCCAAACTGCAGGCGCGTGGCTTGGCCACCCTGCAGGATCTCTGGCTGCACCTGCCGCTGCGCTATGAAGACCGCACCCGGCTGACCCGCATCGAAGACCTGCGCAACGGCGTGCCGGCGCAGGTGGAGGGGCGGGTGGTCGCGGTCGAGCGCGGCATGCGCTACCGGCCGATGCTGAAGGTGGCGGTGGAAGATGAAGGGCAGGGCACCCTGGTGCTGCGCTTCTTCCATTTCCGCCAGCAGCAGGTCGGCCAGTTCGCGGTCGGCAACCGGCTGCGCTGCTTCGGCACGCCCAAGCCCGGCCACCTTGGCCTGGAAATCGTCCACCCCAGCTACCAGGTGCTGGGCCGCAACGATGATCCCGAACTCGGCGACCGCCTCGACCCGGTGTATCCCACCGTCGAAGGCGTGGGCCCGATGACGATGCGCAAGCTGATCGGCCAGGCGCTGGACCGCCTGCCCGAGGAAAGCACGCTGGAACTGCTGCCCAGCGGCTGGCTCGATGGCCTCGGCCTGCCGTCGCTGCGCAGCGCGCTGCTGACCGTGCACCGGCCGCCGCCGGATGCCGATCTGGCCGTGCTGGCCGCCGGCACCCATCCGGCCCAGCGCCGCCTGGCGATGGAAGAACTGCTGGCCCACCACCTCAGCCTGCGTCGCCAGCGCATCGCGTTGCAGGCACACCATGCGCCGCCGCTGGCGGGCCCGGGCAAACTGGCCAAGGCGCTGCTGAAGCAGTTGCCGTTCGCACTGACCGGCGCACAGGCGCGCGTGTTCACGCAGATCCGCGAAGACCTCGCACGGCCCAGCCCGATGCTGCGGCTGGTGCAGGGCGATGTCGGCTCCGGCAAGACCGTGGTCGCCGCGCTGGCGGCGATGCTGGCGGTGGAGCAGGGCAAGCAGGTCGCATTGGCGGCACCCACCGAGCTGCTGGCCGAGCAACACCTCAACAACCTGCGCGGCTGGCTGGAACCGCTCGGCGTGCGCATTGCGTGGCTGGCCGGCAAGGTCACTGGCAAGGCGCGCGCCAAGGTGATGGAGCAGGTCGCCACTGGCGAAGCGCAGGTGGTGGTCGGCACCCACGCGCTGATGCAGGAGGCGGTCGTGTTCCAGGACCTGGCCCTGGCCATCGTCGACGAGCAGCACCGCTTCGGCGTGCACCAGCGGTTGGCGCTGCGCGACAAGGGCGCAGGCGGCAACAGCGTGCCGCACCAGCTGGTGATGACCGCCACGCCGATTCCGCGCACGCTGGCGATGTCCGAGTACGCAGACCTGGATGTCTCGGCCATCGACGAACTGCCGCCGGGGCGTACGCCGGTGCAGACCGTGGCATTGAACAACGACCGTCGCCCGGAGCTGATCGAACGCATCGCCCTGGCTTGCCAGGAAGGGCGGCAGGTGTACTGGGTGTGCACGCTCATCGAGGAAAGCGAAGAGCTGGATGCCACGCCGGCGCAAGCCACCTACGAATCGCTGCAGGCGCTGCTGCCCGGCGTACGCGTCGGGTTGGTGCATGGCCGCCTGAAAGCCGCCGAGAAGCTGGCGACGATGGTGGCGTTCAAGGCGGGCGACATCGACCTGCTGGTGGCCACCACCGTGATCGAAGTGGGCGTGGACGTACCGAATGCCTCGCTGATGGTGATCGAGAACGCCGAGCGTCTCGGCCTTGCCCAGCTGCACCAGCTGCGCGGCCGCGTCGGTCGTGGTTCGGCGGTATCGCGCTGCGTGCTGCTGTACCAGGCCCCGCTTTCGCAGATGGCACGCGAGCGCCTGCAGACCATGCGCGAAACCAACGATGGTTTCGTCATCGCCGAAAAGGATCTGGAACTGCGCGGCCCCGGCGAACTGCTGGGCACGCGGCAGACCGGCCTGGCCGGCTTCCGCATCGCCGACCTCGCCCGTGACGCCGGCCTGCTGCCCGGCGTGCACGACCTGGCCGAGCGCCTGCTGGCCCAGCAACCGGCGCTGGCCGACCGCGTGGTTGCACGGTGGATCGGCACCGCAGTGCGTTACGCCTCGGCGTAATGCACGGGGTCAGATCCCTTTGCGCAGCAAAGGGATCTGACCCCATTCCCGACATGCTCATCCACGCATGGCGTGGATCTACTGTAGAACCGAGCCCGTGCTCGGCTGCCGTTCGCGCTGCGCGCGTGAGTCGAGCATGGCTCGACTCTACAGACAGCCTTTTCGATCATTTCCATGTTCGTCCACGCATTGCGTGGATGTGTCGACCAAGGTCGACACCTACCAAGGCAGGACGCCGTTCCGACAGACTGCAGGGTCTGTCGAAGGCGGGGTGGGTCCGGTTGCGGGGGCGTGAGCCGCATGGATGCGGCGACCGAGCTTACATGGACGTACTTGCAGCGTCCCCCGCAGCCGGACCCACCCCGCCAACCCCAGGAAATCAGCTTTTGCCGTTGCTGCTGATGTTGCCTCTGCTGTTGCCTCTGCGGGTGCAGGGCGCCGCCCTGCCGAACCCACATACTTGCAACGGTCATCAACCCGGTCCACACTTCGTTGCCGATCTGAAGACGGCAACGATGACCCACAAGATCCCGCTGTTGATCGACACCGACCCCGGTGTGGACGACGCCCTGGCCCTGCTGATGGCCTTCGCCGATGAACGGCACGACGTGGTCGCCCTGACCATCGCCGCCGGCAATGTCGGCCTCGAATACACCGTCCGCAACGCCCTCAAGCTCTGCGACATCGTCGGCCGCACCGACGTGCCGGTGTTTGCCGGCAGCCCGGATCCGCTGCTGCATCCCTCCGTCGACGCTGCCCACGTGCATGGCCGTGATGGCTACGGCGACGTGGACCTGCCGCCGCCCAGCCGCCAGGCCGAAGCCGAGCACGCCGCGCTGGCCATCCTGCGCCTGTCGCACGAGCACGCCGGCGAACTGATGCTGGTGATGCTCGGCCCGCTGACCAACCTGGCACTGGCGCTGAAGCTGGACCCGACCCTGCCACAGCGCATCAAGCGCATCGTGGTGATGGGCGGCGCGGTCACCTGCCACGGCAACATCACCCCGGCGGCCGAATTCAACATCGCCTTCGACCCGGAAGCGGCGCACGTGGTGTTCACCTCGTTCAAGCACCTGCTGGTGTCGGATTGGGAAGCCACCGTCGCCCACGGTCTGCCGCTGGAAGATGCCGAGCAGTGGCTGCAGGCCGATTCCGATCGCGCCCGCTTCTACGAGCTGATCTCGCGCAAGACCCGCGCGCTGTCGGAAGACGCCAAGGGCGGCCGCTGGTACACCGCCGATGCGGTGGCCATGGCCTGGGCGCTGAACCCGGAAGGGCAGCTGCAGGTGGAATCGCGTCCGCTGAACGTGGAACTGAACGGCACGTTCAGCCGCGGTGCCACCATCGTCGACTGGAACCGCCAGACCGGCCAGCCGGACAACTGCGATCTGCTGATGGCCTACGACCAGCAGCGTTTCGAGGCCCTGGTGCGCCAGGCCCTGGGCGCGGACTGAAGTCAATTGCCCGGCACCGGTTGCCCCGGGCGGCAACCGGTGCTTATAATGCCGCTCTTGACCACCAGCCCATTTACGGTGTGAGCCCATGAAGGCCGATATCCATCCGAACTACCGCGACGTCGTCTTCCATGACGTCACCTCCGATTTCAAGATCCTGACCCGCTCGACCATGGCGACGAAGGAAACCATCAAGTGGGAAGACGGCAACGACTACCCGCTGGTGAAGGTTGAAATTTCCTCGGCTTCGCACCCGTTCTACACGGGCAAGCACAAGGTCATCGACACCTCGGGCCGTATCGACAAGTTCCAGAAGCGCTACGCGCGCTGATCTGTCGATCCAGCTTCGAACCGACGGCCGCGCTCTGCGCGGCCGTTTGTTTTTCCCCAACGCCTGCCCAACGGGCGTTTGGATGGACGGAACACTGCGTTCGTATGACAGCGCTTTTGCCGATCCGGGCCGCTCAACGGCCGGCGTCTGGCCGCCTGTCGTATACGACTTCCGTCTAGCACCCGACAAATGCTGCTGTGCGATAATGACCTGATCCCCGGCACAGGCCGAGGACGTCATTCACGTGCCTGACCAATGCGCTTGGGCAGGCGCCTTCCCATGAAGGAGCGCACACAGTGTCCGATCTTGATCAGGTCACGCTCAACGCCGGCGATAAGTCGGTCGTTCTGCCCGTCATCAAACCCACCCTTGGCAACGACTGCGTCGACATCGCGAAGCTGACCAAGGAAACGGGGTATTTCACCTACGATTCCGGCTTCACGGCGACGGCCAGCTGCAAGTCCGCCATCACCTACATCGACGGCGACAAGGGCGTGCTGCTGTACCGCGGCTACCCGATCGAACAGCTGTCGGAAAAGTCGAGCTACGTCGAAGTGGCCTACCTGCTGATCAACGGCGAGCGCCCGAGCGCCGAGCAGCTGAAGGCCTTCACCGATGAGCTGGCTGCCGAAGCCAACGTCGACGATTCGATCAACACCCTGATCGGCAGCTTCGCCAAGGACGCCCATCCGATGGCGATCCTGGCCGCTGCGATCGCCCAGCTGTCGGCCATCTACCACGACTCGCTGGACCTGTCCGACGCCGAACAGCGCCGCCAGGCCGCCGTGCGCCTGATCGCCAAGGTGCCGACCCTGTCGGCGCTGATCTACCGCCACGGCAAGGGCCTGCCGGCCAACAAGCCGGACACCTCGCTGGATTACGTCAGCCGCTTCCTGAAGCAGACCTTCGAGTCGGCTGACGGCCAGTACGATCTGAACCCGGACGTGGTGAAGGCGCTGGACCTGCTGTTCATCCTGCACGCCGACCACGAGCAGAACGCCTCGACCTCGACCGTGCGCCTGGTCGGCTCGACCGGTGCCAACCCGTACGCGTCGGTCGCCGCGGGCGTCACCGCGCTGTGGGGTCCGGCCCACGGCGGTGCCAACGAAGCCGTGCTGAAGATGCTGGAAGAGATCGGCACCGCCGACAACGTCGAGTCCGCCGTGGTCAAGGCCAAGGACAAGACCTCCGGCTTCCGCCTGATGGGCTTCGGCCACCGCGTCTACAAGAACTTCGACCCGCGCGCCAAGGTCATCGGCGAGATGACCAGCAAGGTGCTCAAGCAGCTGGGCGTGCAGGATCCGCTGCTGGACGTGGCCGTGAAGCTGGAACAGGCCGCGCTGCAGGACGAGTACTTCGTCGCCCGCAAGCTGTACCCGAACGTCGATTTCTACAGCGGCATCATCTACAAGGCGCTGCAGATCCCGACCGAGATGTTCACCGTCATGTTCGCGCTGGGCCGTACCTCCGGCTGGGTGTCGCATTGGCTGGAACAGCAGGTCGACCCGGAAATGAAGATCGGCCGTCCGCGCCAGGTCTACACCGGCAGCGACGTGCGCGACTACCAGGGCTGATCGCCTGCGTAGGTTGTGCCGAGAACGCCCCGCATCCGCGGGGCGTTTTTTTTGCGCTTGTGGTAGGTGCCAACCTTGGTTGGCACGTTCTGTGGTGTTCGCAGAAAATCATCCACGCATGGCGTGGATCTACCACCTCATCCGCCTTCGGTAGGTGCCAACCTTGGTTGGCACACGCTTCACCGCGCAAAGACCGCGTGATTCAAGGGTCTCGCCAGCTTCACGACCGCTCGCGCAGCCTCAGGACGCCAGCTGCACCCGCAGCGTCCGAGACGGAGCATCCACGCAATGAGTACCCGATTCGATCCACCCGAGCGCGGCGCGCTCGGCCCCGACGTCGCCACTGTCGTCACCGCCCCCATCGTGCCACCCGCCAGCGAAAGCGCCGTGTCCTGGAGCGCGATTTTCGCCGGTGCCGTCGCCGCCGCCGCACTCTCCCTCATCCTGCTCATCCTCGGTGTCGGCCTTGGCCTCTCCTCGGTGTCGCCGTGGTCGTTCGAAGGCGTCAGCAAGGAAACCTTCGGCTGGTCCAGCATCGCCTGGCTCACCTTCACCGCACTGGCCGCGTCCGGCCTGGGCGGCTACCTGGCTGGCCGCCTGCGCACCAAGTGGACGCAGATCCATGGCGATGAAACCTACTTCCGCGATACCGCGCACGGCTTCGTGTCGTGGGCGGTGGCCACGCTGCTGACTGCGGGCCTGCTGACCTCGGCCATCGGCGGCGTGCTCGGCACGGGCGCGAAGGTGGCCGGCGCCACTGCAGGCGCCGCTGCATCCACGGCCGGTGTTGCCGCCGCAGGTGCCGGTAGCGCCGCCGCAGCCGCACCGGAAGGCGACCTCAACTATTGGGTGGATTCCCTGTTCCGCAGTGCCACCAACGCCGGTGCTGCCGATCCCGCGGCGCCGCCACCGCCGGGCGCGCCGATGGATCCGAACGCGGCCCCGCCGCCGGCACCGAATGCGGGCCCGCGCGAGGCCGGCATGGCGCCGCCGCGCCCGATGCCGGTCCGTGCACCGGCCAGCGACCGTCGTGAACTGCGCGCCGAAGTGAACCGCATCATCGTCAACAGCTTGCAGGGCGATGGCCTCGACCCGGCCGATACCCAGTACCTGTCGCAGCTCATCGCGCGCGAAACCGGCATGAGCCAGGCCGAAGCGCAGGCCCGTGTGACCGATGTACAGACGCGCATGCGTGCCGCGCTGGAGAAGGCAAAGACCACCGCCAAGCAGGCGGCCGACGATGCCCGCAAGGCCGCAGCGCATGCCGCGCTGTGGCTGTTCATCACCCTGCTGATCGGCGCGTTCTTCGCCAGCCTCAGCGCCACCTGGGGCGGCCGCCGCCGCGACCTGTAACCCGCATTCCATGCAAGGAGACCTGCCATGAAAATGATTCTGCTCTGGCTGTTGGGCGTGCCGATTCCGCTGCTGATCCTGTACGCAATCTTCTTCTGAGAGTGCATCGTTGAGTGGAACCCGTCAGGCCGCCGCGACGCGGCCTGACGCTTTTTGAGCAGATCCGAAGCACATCACCAGAAGTCTTTTCATCCTGCAATGAAGTTTCTTGCATTCAGCAGATGAGGAAAATTGCATAACCCTCAAACATTGAACGGCCTCTAGGATCCTTCTTAACGTTCAACTTTTTAGGAATGCTTGAATAGTCTGCGGCTCGCAGGGTTTCTAACATTCTCTCCGTCGCCGGCAACCACCTCTGCAGGCGGCGCCTCCCTTCCGGTCATGCCGGAAGGGAGGCTTTCGACTATTCCCCCTGTCCGAGAGAGACACCCATGCACATGCTCAAGAAGGCCGCGCTGGCTGCAGCGCTGGTCACTGCTTCGCTGTCCGCGAATGCCGCCGAAACCCACATCACCGTCCTGGCCGACGTCGACCCGACCCTGGCCCTGCTGCAGGCCGATGGCAGCCCGCTGCCGGACGCCGTCAAGCTGGACCACGCCCCGGGCCGTGGCCTGATTCCGTGGTCGCAGCAGGTGCGCATCTATTCCAACGACATCGACAAGGACATCGAAGTGCGCCTGATCAACGAGCCGGTGCTGATCGGTAATGCCCCGGGCACGCCGTCGGTACCGCTGTCGGTCAGCCTCAACAGTCGCGAGCTGGGCCTGGCCGCCACCGATTACCTGGCCGCCGACCTGTTCGACGGCGCACTGCCGGGCGCTTCGGTCGCCATGCCGCTGCAGATCGCGCAGAAGACCCCGGGTGCCATCGACGTGGCTGACAGCTTCCAGGGCATGGTCAGCATCGCCATGAAGCAGAAGACCACCAGCCCGTAAGTCCCCCCGCGCCGGCCCGGGTGTCGGGCCGGCCGCTTCTGGTCGCCCCCATGAAAGCTTCTGCCCCCGCCGTCACCCGGCTGGCGCTCGCGCTCGCCCTGTCGTTGTCCGCACCGCTGGTCGCGGCACGCGGCGTTCCCGCCGGCTTCGAGGATCTGGTTGAAGGCCAGACCGAGCAGCTGGACGTGCGCCTGTTCGGGCGTTCGACCGGGTTGATGCCCGTGCGCGTCACCCTCGACCACGTGCAGCTGGAAGCGCCTGCGGAGGCGCTGCAGGCGCTGCAGCTGCCGGCCGAGGCACAGGCGGCGCTGCTGCCGGCGCTGTCGCAGCCGCTGCCGCGCAACAGCCACCTGGCCTGCCGCTACGGCGGTGCCGCCGCCGGTTGCGGCTATCTCGATCCCCCGGAGGACCCCACCGCCGTGCGCGCACTGTATGACGAGGGCGAGGGCGCGGTGCGCCTGTTCGTCGCCCGCCAATGGATTCCCGGCGAGCCGGCCGCGCAGCGCCATCACCAGGTCAGCGCCAACGCCGAGAACGCCTTCCTGCACCAGCAGACGGTCAACCTCAGTGGCGGCCGCGACTATCAATCGCTGGCCGCGCAGGGCGCCGGCGTGCTGGGGCTGTTCGAGCGCGGCCATGTCTCGGCCAACTGGACCTTCAGCCACCAGCGCTACCGCAACCAGCGCACGCGGCACGACTTCCAGCTGGACAACGCCTACTACCGGCACGACATCGGCCCGGAGCACTACCTGCAGGCCGGGCGCATGGACCGCCGCAACCTGTCCAGCCCGCAGGGCGGCACCTTCAGTTTCAGCATGCTGCCGCTGGACCGTTTCCAGGGCCTGCGCATCGGCACCACCCAGGCCTACGTGGACAGCGAAGCGGCCGTGCAGGCCACGCCACTGACCGTGCTGCTGGCGCGCGATGCCCGCGTCGATGCCTTCGATGGTCAGCGCCTGCTGCAGACCTATTACCTGCAGGCCGGCATCAACCAGATCGATACGCGGCGCTTCCCGTTCGGCAACTACACCGTCACCCTGCGCATCTACGAAGACGGCGTGCTGGTACGCAGCGAAGAAGCGCCCTTCGACAAGGGCGGCGACTGGGCCGACAGCAGCGTGCAGTGGTTCATGCAGGGCGGCCGCCGCAGCGAGCGCCGCAGCGACCAGTTCGATGGCGAGATGGCCGCCATGGCCGGTGTACGCGTGCCGCTGGGCCGCAGCGCCACCGTCACCGCTGGCGTGGCCGACCTGGCGGGCTTCAGCTACGGCGAACTGCGCGTGGACCTGCGCCGGGTGTTCGCCACGCAGGAGATCCGCGCCAGCTTCAGCGGCATGCAGGGCAGTGATGGCAGCCGCGGGCAGCAGCACCAGCTGTCCTACCGCCGCCATGCGTCCTGGAACCTGTACCAGCAGCGCATGCGCGGCAAGGCGTGCGAGTTCCGCGACGATGCCCGCGACCAGCTCGGCTGCGCCGATTCGCTCAGCGCCTCGGTGGCGCTGCCGGTGGCCGGTGGCCATGCCTACCTGGCCTATACCCGGCGCCAGACCTGGCGGCAGGGCGTGGGCATCTCCGGCGATATCGACGATCCGCTGTACGGCCTGGACCCGCTGCTGCCGCCGTGGGCGCCGCGTCCCAGCCGCGAACCGCAGCTCAGCCGTACCTGGCAGGCCAGCTACAACCGCAGTGAACGCTGGGGTGACTTCAGCGCCTCCACGCGCGTGGGCGTGTGGCAGCAGCACAACGACGGGAGCCTGCGCAGCAGCCGCGACCGTGGCGTGTTTCTCACCCTTACCCTCACCCGCCTGCAGCAGGGCGAGCGCGGCACCGCGCAGCGCCGCTACGGGCTGGACCTGCGCCAGCCGCAGCACCAGCGCCCGGATGTGACCTACAGCGTGGCGCAGAGCCTGCGCCAGGATCACGACGACCAGTTCCGCGAACTGTCCGCCGAACTGCGCGGCAACAACAGCGACCGCTACAGCGCCACGCTCAGCGGGCAGCTGCAGAACCGCATCGGCCACACCGGCGCCACCGTGTCGCACTACCAGCAGCGCGGCCGCGATGAGCTGGCCTACAGCGCCACCCACAGTTCCGGCGTGGCGCTCGGTTCGCGCGGCCTGTACTGGGGCGGTGGCCTGGGTGCTGATGCAGGCCTGGCCGTGCAGGTGGATGGCACCGACGACCTGGAACTGACCGGCGTGGCCGCCGAACTGCAGGTGGGCGGCCTGCGCCGCCAGCGCCTGAAGCTGGGCGATCGCCGGCTGCTGCCGGTGTCGGCGTATCAGTCGCATCGTGCCGAAGTGCAGGATGCCAGCGCGCTGGACAGCATCGCCTCCATCCGCGTGACCGGCGTGGGCGGCGCGCGCCCGCTGTTCCTGCCGCCCGGCAAGCTGCTGCGCATGCCGGTGCCGATTGAAGTGACCTACACCTTCATCGGCAACGCGCACGACCTGGCCGGCACGCCGCTGCGCGGTGCCCGCATCCTCAATGCACCGGTGCCGGGCACCGGCAGCAACGGCGGCTTCGTGGCCGACTTCCCGCGCCGCGAAGCGGTGCTGTACCTGCTGCAGGACGACCGCCTGCTGCAATGCCCGCTGCAGGTGCGCGAGCGCCGCCAGGTGGTGCTGCTGGTGGGGGCCGTGCAGTGCGAACCGCTGAACGTGGCGCAGCTGCCGGCGGACATCCGCCAACAGGCGCGGGTGACGCGTCTGCTGCAGGAGAAGGCGCTGATTGCCAGCAGCCAGCAGGCTGCCGCGGGAGGTGCGCGATGAGCCGGCGGCTGTGGTGGTGGCTGGTGCTGTTCAGTGCGCTGGTGCTGCTGGTGCCGCAGGCGATGGCACAGCGGCCACCGGAAACGCATCCGACCGATGAGCATCGCGACATTGTGATGACGTGGGATCGGTCTGCGATGCCGGGGGACATCGAATTCTGGCGAGCGAGAAGCCTACTTGCCTACGATCCCGACAGCATAGGAAATCCCTACGCGCAAACGCATTTGGTTTGCACATCAAGTGTGGATTCGACATATGGCCGATGCCCTGTCGAGGGAACCGAAGAGCCCATTTCCGGTTTTGGAGAGATCAGGGTTCGAGCTACGGAGAGGCGTAGCGGTATGCAGACTGACGTCGCACTACTGGCAAGAATCCAGCGGCCAATGAATGGATTTGCTTGCCAATACTGGTACGACGTGAATCGTCCGCTCTGGTCTTCGAGGCTCGACCGGTGTGGTCCAGATTCTCCAGCAGGAATCGGTGTTGAGATGCATCTGCCTTCTACCGAACTCGTGCGTTTGGTTGCTGGTCACTGGGATGCTGAGGTCAGGTTGAAGCTACGGGACAACTCTGGTCTGGTTCTAGCAACCTATTCATTCTCGCTCGACTTCACCATCACCGACTACGACGCGGTCTCCATCTACCTGCCCGAGTTCCAGGAAGCCGCCCCCACCGTAGGCCTCAATCTCAGCTACGACCCCATTGCCCGAACGGTCGGTGGCCGCGCGCACCTGGACATGTGCCTGTATGACGGCCTCGGTTCGCAGAGCGAGTACCTGGGGGTCACTGTACGCGACAGCGGCACGCGGCCTCCCGGTCCCACCGGCTATTCGGTCTGGCACACCGACGGCGCCGGTGGTGACAGCCAACGCATGGACTACACCGTCATCCTCGACCACAACGGCGCACGCATTCCATTGCGCAACGGGGTGGAAGAACAACTGCGCAACATCGATACGGCGCGGCTGCGCCTGGTGATGTTGCCCGGGATGTCGCAGCCGGTGTTCTGCGTACCCACGCCACTCACCCTCGATACCCCGCGCGTACCCATCGACGAGAAACGTTCTGGTGCCTACCAGGGCGATCTGAAGGTCGAACTGCGCCTGCCTACCTCCCGCCCGTGAAGTCGATGGAGCCCACTATGCATCCCGCCTTGTCCTGCCTGTTCACCTGCGCGCTGTTGCTTGCAGCCGCGCCCGCCCATGCAAACCTCACCGTGCATCCGATGCGTACGTCGGTCGAGGCCCGGAAGGGCGCGCAGATCCGCGTGTACTCGCAATCCACCACGGCGCAGTACGTGCAGGCCACTGTTCGCCGCATCGACGATCCGGCCAGTAGCGACGAGCAGGAAATCGAGATCGAGCCAGCCGACGCGGCCATTGCCATCACCCCGGGCAAGTTCGCCCTGGCCGGTGGCGGCAATCGCCTGATCCGGGTCATCCCGTTGCAGCCGGTGGAGAAGGAGACCGCCTACCGCGTGTACTTCGAAGGTGTGCGCGGTCCTGATGACGCCGAGCCGGACGATCCGGCCACCCGCGCTGCCGTGGGCATGAGCCTGATCTGGGGGGCGCTGGTGAACGTGGTGCCGGCCAACGGGCATGTGGACGTGCGCGTGCAGGGCAACAGCCTGGTCAATACCGGAACCCTGCGCGTGGGCCTGACCAGCGTGGCCGACTGCGATGCGGCCGGCGCCTGCACCGCCCATGACGTCTCACGCAGCCTCTACCCCGGTGCGTCCCTGCAATTGCCCTTTACCCCGAAGCCCGGCCATCGCCTGCAGCTGCGCTATCGGTTGACCCGCGATGGCTATCGCGAACACGTGCAGGCCCTCGCGCTCTGAAGCGCACGTTCCGTCGTGGCAGCGCGCTGCGACGGGCTTCTTTTCCCTTGGTTGTTAAGGAGACATCATGAACAGGATCTATCGTCGTATCTGGTGCACTGCGCGGCAGTGCTGGGTGGTGGCCAGTGAGTTGGCCGCGGCGCGTGGCAAGCGTGCTGCTGGCCCGCGCGCACTGGCCAGCGTGCTGCTGATGCTGCTTGGCACACCCCTGCTGTCTGTTGCATCGGAGCGTGGCAGCGAGAATGAAGATGGCGAGGCGCCACTGGAAATCGTAGGCAATGACCTGGGGGCACCCGCCACCCAGCTTGCCATGCAGGAAGCGATGCGCTCGGCGGCACATGCGGGGTATGAGTCCAGGGCCGGTGCAATGGGCCAGATGCCGAGGGCCAATGGATCCACGCTCGGCAGCGGCTATGCCATGTTCAACGAATCCTGTAGCGGGGAACTGGGCGGGACCTACTACCGGTGCACACCGTCATTCGGAAGTGTTGACGATTATGTCCACTCCGTTGTCGCTCCCAGTTCAAGAAATGTGCTGTTCACTGGTGTTGGCATGAATGCCAGCGGGCAGTTTTCTACTGCATTTGGTCACTCGATCAGGACCAGTGGCGATTTCAATACGGTGTTCGGATACGGCGCCAGGGCGCAGCAAGGCTACAGCACCATCATTGGTGCAACCGCGCTAGGGAATGGCGTAGGCACCACTGTGCTCGGCAATGACGCGCGCGCCTACGGGGAGAACTCGATAGCGGTCGGCAGTGGCGCGCGCACGGTCGATACCTCGACAGGAAACTCTCGCATCGCCATTGGTGGCAATTCGTTCGCAGGTACTGCGGGCCATTCTGGAGCAATCGCTCTGGGAGGAAGCGCACGGGCGGAGTTCAATGCAGTTTCTATCGGTCAATATTCAAAGGCTCAGGCAACAAACTCGGTTGCACTGGGTACGAGTTCTGAAGCTACCGAAACAAGAACGGTTTCTGTGGGAAACAACTCACTCAAGCGACGGATTGTGAATGTAGAGAACGGAACGCTTTCGGCCACCAGTACCGATGCGGTAACTGGCAAGCAGCTCTACGCCACCAACCAGAACGTCACCACCGCGACCAATACGGCCAATGCCGCGAAGACCGCTGCCGACCAGGCACTGGTCAATACGCGACTGGTCACCCAGACCTCGGCCAGCAGTGCCGTACGCGTGGGCGGTGACAACACCGGCACCCAGTTGGACATCCGCAACAAGTCCAACGCCAACCGCAAGCTGACCGGGGTAGCCGACGCCACCCTCAGCACCGCCAGCACCGAAGCGGTAACCGGCAAGCAGCTGCATGCCACCAACACTGCAGTGACCACGGCGCAGGCCACAGCAACTGCAGCGAAGGGCGTGGCAGACACAGTGTCTGCACGCGTGGATGCGCAAGCGCTGGCGCTGGGGCGCTCGGCCCTGGCCGGTGGCAGAGGCGATTCGGCGAGTGTTGCCTTGGGTAGCACCGCCGCGGCGTACAGCCGTGACAGTGTCGCTCTGGGGCCGAAGGCACGGGCGGGCGTAGGTGCAGATGGCGAGAACAACAATGGTGTCGGTGCAACTTCGATCGGCTCAGGCAGTTGGAGTGCGAATGCAGCCACGGCCATCGGCTATCGCGCGAGGGCGCTGAGCAACCGATCCGTTGCCATGGGCATGGATGCGGTGGCGTCTGCATCAAACGCTGTTGCACTGGGTGACGACGCAGTGTCCAGCTTCGCCGGCAGCGTTGCGCTCGGAAGCAACTCGCAAACTACCGGTGTGAATCAGATCTCGGTCGGCAACGACACGGTCAAGCGCCGCATTGTGAATGTCAACGATGGCACCCTCAGCGCAACCAGCAGCGATGCCGTTACCGGCAAGCAGCTGCACGCGACAAACACCACACTGACCAGCGTGAGTAGCACCGCTACCGCGGCCAAGGCGGCCGCCGACAACGCCCTTGGTCAGGTGACCACGGTGGCAGGTCTGGTCGGGCAGGTCTCCGCCACCGGCAATGTGCGTCTGGGTGCGCAGAACACCGGCATCGTGCTGGATGTAGCCAACAAGAATGGCGCCGCACGCCGTATCAGCAATGTGGCCAACGCCACGCTCAGTGCGTCCAGCACCGATGCCGTGACCGGCCAGCAGCTGCATGCCACCAACACGGCGGTGACCACCGCACAGTCCACGGCAACTGCCGCGAAGACGGCGGCGGACAGCGCCATCAGCCAGGTAGGTACCGTGGCCGGTCTGATCGGGCAGGTGTCGGCCAGCGGCCAGGTCCGCCTGGGCGCCGAGAACACCGGCACCGTACTGGACGTGTCCAACAAGAACGGCGCGCACCGCCGCATCCAGAACATCGCCAACGGCATCCTGGGCGCATCGAGCACCGATGCGGTGACCGGTCAGCAGCTGTTTGCCACCAACGAGCGCGTAGACGCAGCCGAGGCGCGGAACGAGGCCCAGGATCTGCAGTTGGTGGATCACGCTGATCGTCTGGCTGACCATCGTGTGGATCTGGACCGCCTGCGCGCCGACTTCGATGGCTTCGAACCGGATCTGGAAGGCGTGGTGAAGTTCAATGCTGACCGGACCCTGGTTGACCTCGAAGGTGCCGTGGTGAAGGGTGTCGGTCCGGGGGATATCAGCTCGGCTGCCAGTACGGATGCGGTTAATGGTGGGCAGTTGTTTGCTACCAATTCGCGACTCGCCGCTATCGAAAGGAAGAATGAGCTAGTCGCATTCGGAGGAGAGTCAACCTATCTGGCAGCGCAGGCCACCGAGTTCAGCGTCGCGTTGGGGAACTCGGCAAGAGCCGACATTGGTGAAGGGGCGACTGCCGTTGGCAGCTTTGCAAATGCGCGTGGAAAGGGCTCTGTTGCCTTGGGTAGGGCCGCGTATGTCGGTGAGCTGGCCGAAGGAGGCTTTGCACTTGGTATGGGATCAATAGTCGACGAATCCTTGGGCGTGGCTTTGGGTACTGCCTCACAAGTCGAGCTGGGGGCCACTGGCGCAGTTGCATTAGGTGCTCACTCCGTGGCAAGGGATGTTGATACCGTTTCTTTTGGTAACGTGACGCTAAAACGTCGTCTTGTGAACGTTCAGCGCGGTCGCGACGACCACGATGCAACCACAGTTTCTCAGCTAAAGGATGTCGTGGAGGTTCTTGGTGGAGGCGCCGGTCTCGATTCCAACGGCAACATCATCGCGCCCACGTATGCGATCCAAGGTGGCAACCACAACACTGTCGGCGATGCGTTGACCGCGCTGGATGGTGCGGTGGTCGTGACCGATGCGCGGGTCGGCTCGCTGGAAGGCAAGCTGCGCTCGGCATTCCAGGACACCACGACCCGTGCTGATGGCTTGAACCAACTCACGCTGTCCGGCGCACAGGGCGCGGTGCTGACCAACCTGGCTGATGGTCGAATCGCAGCGGGCAGTCGCGATGCAGTGACGGGTAGCCAGTTGCACGATGCCAAGCAGGAGATCGCCCGCAATCGCAGCGATCTGGATGCGCTGCGTGACTCTCAAGCAACGGGTAACGATCTTGCACGTTTGTCTGCGGCTAAGACGGGCAGCGTAATTGACTACGGCGGCGCGACACTGACTGGTGTGGCGGATGGTGAGTTGCAGGCGGGGAGCAAGGACGTAGTGAACGGTGGTCAGTTGTACGTGACAAACCGTAGTTTGGATGAAATCCAAGAGCGGAGTCGATTTGTTGCAATTGGTTCGTACGAGAACAGCACCGGGGCTTCGGCTGGCTTGCTTGGTGTTGCGGTTGGTGATTCGGCGGAAGCTTCGCCAGCACTTGGGAAGGAGGGGGCAACCGCTCTTGGCAGCTACGCGAAGGCAATGGCAACAAATTCCGTCGCATTGGGACGCGGCTCTTGGGTGCTGGAAGATGCTACAGAGGGCTTTGCCCTCGGAACTGTCTCGCAAGTCCAATCCTCTGGAGGGATTGCGCTTGGCGCCCGATCAGTCGTACACGCGAACGCAACCAACAGTGTTGCGCTCGGATACAGCTCCTATGCAGATGAGGCGGATACGATCTCCATCGGCCGTTCGGGCTACGAGCGGCGCATCGTCAATCTCGCGCGCGGCAGAGGCAGCAACGATGCCGTAAATGTCGCCCAGCTCAACGCCACCCTCGCCACCCTCGGCGGCGGCGCCCACATCGACAGCAACGGCAACATCATCGGCCCGCGCTTCACTGTCCAGGGCCAGCAGCAGTCCACGCTCAACGATGCCCTGCAGTCGCTTGATGGCGCTGTTACCACCCAGGGCTCGCGCGTGGACCAGGTGGAAACCCAGCTCCGCTCCGTCTTCCAGGACACCACCACCCGCAGCGACGGCCTGAACCAGCTCACCCTGGCCGGTGCACAGGGCATGGTCATCTCCAACGTGGCCAACGGCCTGGTCGCTGCCGGCAGCCGCGACGCCGTCAACGGCGGCCAGCTGCACGACGTGCAGCAGCAGCTCAACGGCCGCATGGACGGGCTGGAGCAGCGCATCGACGGCCAGCCGCAGGCACGCGTTGCCGCCAACGCCGCCGGTGCCCCCGAGGCCCCCACGCCGCCAGCCGAAACGCCGACCGTGGCCGATGCCGGCAAGGCACCCAACGCCACGCCGGAAACCCCGAAGGAGCCGACCCCGCAGGTCGACACCGCCGATCTGGAAAAGATGCTGGCCCGTGCCAACGAGTACAGCGATGGCATCTCGCGCGAGGTGGATCGTCGCCTGGACAAGATGGACAAGCGCTTCAACCGCATGGCGGCGATGAGCAGCGCGCAGAGTGCGATGGCCATGAACACCGCCGGCCTGAACACCTACAACCGCCTGGGTGCGGGCGTGGGCTACAGCGATGGCGAGTCGGCCATGGCGGTGGGCTACCAGCGCGTGCTCAACGAAAAGGGCTCAGCCACCTTCAGCCTCAATGGCGCGTTCACCAACAGTGGCGAACGTACCGTGGGCGTGGGTGTGGGCATCGGCTGGTAACGCATGACGCCCCGGCGTGGTGCGCGTAACGAGCCCCGCCGCGCCGGGGCACTGGCCGAGGAGATGGCAATGTACGGTTGGGTCCGTCGATTCATGAGCTACCGCAGCTTCTATCTGTGGCGTGCGCGGTACTACTACTACACCCGGCACCTGGATGGCTGGATGCTGGCCAGCCTGCTGTGCCTGTCCGGTGTGGTCATGCTGCTCTGGTACTACTGGCGGTTCACCAATGTGCCTCCGCCGCGCATACACCCGCAGGCGGCCGCGCTGCGGGTGGAGGGCATCGGCAAGGAGGCGATCCATCGCATCGTGCTGGTGCGTCATGGCAGCAACACGCCGGGGCAACCGTACGTCACCGCGGAGGACATCCGTGCCAGCACGCGGCGAACCATGCGGGTACGGCAGGCGATGGAAAGCGAAGTGGCGTGGCGGTTGAAGGCCAACCTGCTGGCGGATATTGCCGATTACATCGAGGCCACGGGCGGCTGTGCGCCCTATCGCTGCACGCGTGTGGTGGACCGCATTGCCTCGCTGCGTGAGGCGGCCGAGGAAAACGCCGGCATCAACCGCGCGCTGCAGACCATTCTGGATGGGCCCCACGATCTGGTGCCGAGCCTGGAAAGCAGCGATCGCCAGCGGGTGAAGAGCGGCTGGTCTGATTCGTTCAGCGACATCTACCATCAGGCCTGGTTGTTGAATGACCTGCAGACCATGCATGCGCGGATGATGGAGGAGTATCCGAAGCGTGCCGCCGCACCATGGCTGGCCGAGTGGATGAGTGACCCCGAGCCGTCGCGTGGCACCGGATTGCCACTGTAGCCATGCTCGGCTGCTCTTCGGCCAGGCATCTGTGAAACCTGAAGCAGAGTGCGGACCCACGGTCCGCACCCACCCAGGGCAGGTGCCGCTGCGCTCGCCGGCCATGGGCCGGCGCTACCGTCGTCATCCGCCGATGTACGCGGTGATCTCCGCTTCCGCCAGCACCTGCCGCAACTGCGCAACAGACGCGCGCCGCATCGGCTTCTCATCCACCGGCGACAACGGTGCCTGACGCAGGGCGTCGTACGGCAGCACGGCCAGGTCGAAGGTCAGTTCCTCGGCACTGAACACCCACACCGGCACGTCCAGGCAGCGTTCGCGGTCCATGCGCAGGCGGCGCGTCCGTGATTCGGCGGGGATGCCGTGCTCGTCCAGGAAACGATGCACGGCCTCCGGGTCGTCGCTGTGCAGGTGCAGCTGCACGGGGCTGTTGGCGTCGGCGGTCCCATCCAGCACCGGGCCGGCCAGGCGCGGGGAGAAGCCGTGCAGGAACTCCAGCGCACGCATTGCGGCCTCGCGACGACGCTGCAGTTCGTTGCCGTGCTGGGGCCCGGAGAACAGCCGCTGGTACTCGCGCAGGGCGTCTTCGATCTCGGTATTGCGGGGCAGGGAGGCATCGTCGTGGATGCCGAGCCGGCTGGCGGCCTTCAACTTGGCCTGGTGGTAGTCGCGGATGCCGCCTTCGGCCATCAGGCGGGCGGCTTCGTGGGCGAGGCGGTGGCGCCGCTCGCGGGTCTGGCTGGCAGCATGCTGGCGGGCGCGATGCATGCGATGACTCCCTGTTGCGACCTGGCTACAGACTAGCGCACGGATGTGACATCTGCGTGGGTATGGCGATGTTGCTGCTCTGGTGGGTGCCGACCAAGGTTGGCAGCCACCAATGCTTTGGTAGGTGCCGACCTTGGTCGGCACGAAGCGCCAACCAAGGTTGGCCTCTACCAGAGCCGCACCGGCGCCAACCAAGGTTGGCGTCTACCAGACAAAGGGCAGTGCCAACCAAGGTTGGCACCCACCCCTACCTGCCTCTTAGAAGATATCGAACGCGGCGGCGTCGGCCTGCGGCGTATTGAGGTTCAGGTCGTAGTCGGTCAGGCGATCCATGTCTTCCACCTTCACCCACTCGGTCGCGCCGTTGAGGGTGGCCTGGACCATGCCGCTGGGCGGATCGTTCTGCGCGATCGGGGTGTCCTTCAGCGCGGTGCGCATGTAGTCGATCCAGATCGGCAGGGCGGCCTTGCCACCGTATTCGCGGTAACCCAGCGAGCGGAAGTCGTCGCGGCCCACCCACACGGTGGTCACGTACGGGCCGCCGAAGCCGGAGAACCAGGCGTCGCGGTGGTCGTTGGTGGAGCCGGTCTTGCCACCCACGTCCTCGCGGCCAAGTACCTTGGCCTGCACGCCGGTACCGCGCTGCACGACGTCGCGCATCATCGATACCAGCTGGTAGGCGGTGCGGGCATCGATCGCGCGGGGGGCGGTACGGGCATCCGGGTTGACCGGTGCGGCCGGGGTCTCGGCCTTGGCTTCGGCCTTGGCCGCGGCGGCAGGGTCCACCTTCGGGGCCGGGGCGCCGAAGTTGAAGCCGTCCACCACCTGGTTGACCGGCTGGTCGCTGCTGCCGGCACAGTCGCGGCAGGCCAGCGCCGGATTCTCCTTGAACACCAGGTTGCCGTCGCGGTCGTTCACCTGGTCGATCAGCCAGGTGTCCACGCGCGAGCCGCCGTTGGCGAACACAGCGTAGCCACGGGCCACCGACAGCGGGGTGAGCGAGGCGGTACCCAGCGACATCGACAGGTTCGGCGGCAGCTCGGATTCGGCAAAACCAAACTCGCTGATGTACTTGCGTGCGTAGTCCACGCCCATGCCGTCGAGCAGGCGAACCGAGACCAGGTTGCGCGACTGCACCAGCGCTTCACGCAGGCGCATCGGGCCGCGGAAGCCGCCGCCATCGTTCTGCGGGGCCCAGGTCTTGCCGCGGCGGTCGCGGAACACGACCGGGGCGTCGAGCACGATCGAGGCCGGGTTGTAGCCCTTGTCGAAGGCGGCCGCGTAGACAAACGGCTTGAAGCTCGAACCCGGCTGGCGACGGGCCTGGGTGGCGCGGTTGAACTTGTTGCCGGAGAAGCTGAAGCCACCGACCAGCGCCTTCAGCGCGCCGTTATGGGCATCCAGCGAGACCAGCGCGGACTGGCCGCGCGGAATCTGGTCCAGCAGCCACTCGCCCTCCTTGGCACCGGCACGCACGCGCACGATGTCACCGCGCTGCACCAGCTTGCCCGGGGTCTTGTTGGTCCACTTGGCGGCACCGGCCGGCAGCACGATCTCGGTGCGGTTGGCCAGCACCACAGTGGCGCTGCCATCGGCACCGGTGCTGGCGACGATCGCCGGCAGCAGGCCGGCCTGGCCGAACATGCCGCGCAGGTGCTCGGCCAGGGCGGCGGCGTCTTCACCGGCACCGACCTGGACCTGCTTCTCCACGCCGTGCCAGCCATGACGGTGGTCGTACAGCAGCAGGCCGTCGCGCACCGACTGGTTGGCGGCGGTCTGCAGGGTGGAGTCGATGGTGGTGGTGACGTGGTAACCCTTGTTGACGACGTCACCGCCGAAGCGGGCGATCATTTCCTGGCGCACCAGCTCGGCCACGTAGGGCGCATCCACCTGCACCGGCGGCTCATGCGCGGTGGCGTGCATCGGCACGGCCTTGGCCGCGTCGGCCTCGGCCTGGCTGACGAACTTCAGGTCGGCCATGCGCTGCAGCACGTAGTTGTCGCGGCGCTGGCGGGCACGTTCCGGGTTGGAGATCGGGTTGCCCGAGGAGGGGAACTTGGGAATGCCGGCCAGCGAGGCCATTTCATCCAGGTCCAGCTCGTTCAGCTTCTTGCCGTAGTAGAACTCGGCCGCGGCGGCCACGCCGTAGGCGCGGTTGCCGAAGAAGCTCTTGTTCAGGTACAGCTCGAAGATCTCATCCTTGCTCAGCTCGGACTCGATCTTCCGCGCCAGCAGGATCTCGGCCAGCTTGCGGGTGTAGCTGTACTCGGAGCTGAGGAAGAACTGGCGGGCCACCTGCTGGGTGATGGTGGAGCCACCCGGCACGCGCTTGTCGCTGGTGGTGGCCAGCAGCCACACCGCACGGCCGATGCCCATGTAGTCCACGCCGCCATGCTCGTAGAAGCGGGCATCCTCGGTGGCCAGGAACGCCTGCTTCAGCTTCTCGGGCACGTCCTTCATGGTGATCGGGGTGCGCCGGGTCTCGCCGAACACAGCCATCAGCTTGCCGTCGGCAGCATAGACGTACATCGGCTCCTGCATTTCCACGTCGCGCAGGGTCTGCACGTCGGGAAGCTTGGAGGACACAGCGTAGTACAGACCGCCCACGGCGGCCGCGCCGATCAGCGCCAGGACCAGGACAATCAGGAAGATCCAGCGCAGCCAGCGGCGGAGTCGAGTCATCGGGTTCAGATTCCGATTGCGAATTTCGTGGTCGCAGAGTATAGATTACGCAAGGTGGCGGCTGGGGTCGGCACCGGGGAGCGCAAGGGGAACAGTCAGGGGCTGCATCGTGAATCCGTGAGGAACTTCACAGCAGGGCCGTTGCCATTTGCTAAGAATACGTTATTAATGCTCGGACGCAGGTCTTGCGTCCAAGTGCCCGTCGGCAGGGGAGAAACCGTGGGGCTCATCCCAAAAAGTCAGTCGCCGCTTGTAGGCGTCGACATCAGTTCGACTGCGGTAAAGCTTTTGCAGCTGTCCCGCAGCGGCAATCGTTTCCGTGTGGAACACTACGCTGTGGAACCTCTTCCGCCGAATGCGGTGGTGGAGAAGAACATCGTGGAAGTGGAGGCCGTGGGTGAGGCCATCCGCCGTGCGATGAATCGTTCAGGCAGCAAGGCCAAGCTGGCCGCCGCCGCCGTTGCCGGGTCGGCGGTGATCACCAAGGTGATCCCGATGCCGGCCGAGCTCGACGAGAACGACATGGAAGCCCAGATCGAGCTGGAAGCGGTCAACTACATTCCGTACCCGATCGAGGAAGTGAATCTGGACTTCGAGGTGATCGGGGCGATTCCGAACAACCCGGAGATGGTCCAGGTGCTGCTGGCCGCGTCGCGTTCGGAGAACGTGGAACTGCGCCAGTCCGCGCTGGAACTGGGGGGCCTGCAGGCCAAGGTGATGGACGTGGAGGCCTTCGCGGTCGAGAACGCCTACGCCCTGGTCGCCAGTGAGCTGCCGGTGTCCAGCGACGGCGTGGTCGCGCTGGTCGACATCGGCGCCACCATGACCACGCTCAATGTGCTGCGCGGTGGCCGTAGCCTGTACAGCCGCGAACAGGTGTTCGGTGGCAAGCAGCTGACCGACGAGATCATGCGCCGCTACGGCCTGAGCTACGAGGAAGCCGGCCTGGCCAAGCGCCAGGGCGGGTTGCCGGAAAGCTACGAGATGGAAGTGCTGGAGCCGTTCAAGGAGGCCACGGTCCAGCAGATCAGCCGCCTGCTGCAGTTCTTCTATGCAGGCAGCGAGTTCAACCGTGTCGACCACATCGTGCTGGCCGGCGGCTGCGCCGTGCTGGGTGGCCTGCCGGAGATGGTCGAAGAACAGCTGGGCGTGCCGACCGTTGTCGCCAATCCGCTGGCACAGATGACCCTGGGCCCGAAGGTGAACGCGCATGCGCTGGCCCAGGATGCCCCCGCGCTGATGATCGCCACCGGTCTGGCGCTGAGGAGCTTCGACTGATGGCACGCATCAATCTATTGCCCTGGCGCGCCGAGCGGCGCAAGCAACGCCAGCGCGAGTTCTACGCAATGCTGGGCATGGCCGCGATTGGTGGCCTGCTGCTGTCGCTGCTGATCTGGTTCTACTACGACCGCCAGGTGAGCGGCCAGATGGACCGCAACGCCTATCTGGAAGCCGAGATCGAGAAGGTCAAGGAACAGAACAAGGAGATCGACCGCCTCGATGCGCAGAAGGACCGCCTGCTGGCCCGCAAGAAGGTGATCGAGGAACTGCAGGCCAAGCGCTCGCAGATGGTCCACCTGTTCGACGCATTGGTGCGCACGATTCCTGACGGCGTGGTGCTGACCGCCCTGCAGCAGGAGGGGGACATGCTCACCCTCGAGGGGCGCACCCAGTCCAATGCACGCGTGTCGGCTTACATGCGCAACCTGGAAACTTCCGGCTGGATGACCAACCCGGAGCTGTCGATCATCCAGGCCAGTGCCGCAGACAAGAGTGCTGCCGGCCCGGTATCGGACATCAAGGCACTGCCGTACATGTTCAAGGTCACGGTGAAGCTGCCTGCGCAGAGTGAAGAGACCGGCACCCCCGGTTTGAACGCTGATGGCAGCGTGGCGGCCGCGCCGGCTGCGACGCCCGCCGTGGCGCCGCTTGCCGCCGGCCCCGATGCGGCGGCCCCGGCCGCTGCAGCAGCGCCGGCCCCGGCCCAACCGGCGGCGGCCCCGGCAGCGGCGCCGGCCACCGCACCGGCCACTGCGCCGGCCACTGCGCCGGCGCCTGCACCGGCCAAGCCGAACCAGCCCGCCGCACCGGCACCGGCCGCCAGGCCTGAGGGCAGCCGCCTGGCGCAGCCGCCGCAGGCCTCTTACGCCCCGCTGCAGGGGGATCGCGCATGAGCCAGAAAATCGATCTGAAGAACCTGGATTTCAACGACATCGGCAACTGGCCGCAGAAGGCCAAGATCGTCTTCTGTTCGTTGCTGGCCCTGGTCATCATGTTCGTTGCGTGGATGCTGCTGATCAGCGGCAAGCGTGATGAACTGGCCAGCCTGGAGTCGAAGGAAAGCGATCTGCGTACCGAGTTCTCCAAGCAGCAGGAACGCGCGGTGAACCTGGGGCCGCTGAAGCAGCAGCTGGCGCAGATGGAGCAGGTCCTGCAGCAGATGCTGCGGCAGCTGCCCAGCAAGACCGAAATGCCGGACCTGATCATCGACATTTCGCAGACCGCGCTGTCCAGCGGCCTGACCAGCCAGCTGTTCGAACCGGAACAGGAGCAGGTCAAGGAGTTCTACGCCGAGAAGCCGATCAAGCTGAAGATGGTGGGCAGCTATCACCAGTTCGGCGCGTTCGTCAGTGGCGTGGCCTCGCTGCCGCGCGTGGTGATCCTGACCATGCACGACATCAACCTGAAGCCGGCGGACAAGGCTGGCGGTGGTTCGCGTGCCGGTGCGCTGGAGTTGTCCGGCACGGTCAAGACCTACCGGTATCTCGACGAGACCGAGGTGCAGGAACAGCAGAAGGCTGAAGCCGGCAAGGAGGGCAGCAAGTGATCCGTTCCTTCCTTGCACGTTGCGGGATGGTCGCTGCCGTGCTGCTGCTGGCCGCCTGCGGCCGTGGCGTGACCAGCACGCCGGGCGACGCGCCGAATCTCGAGAAGTGGGTGGAAGGCGAACGTGCCCGGCCGGCGCAGCCGCTGGAACCGTTGCCTGTGATGCAGCAGTTCGAGACCTTCGAGTACTCCGCGCAGGGCCTGCGTGATCCGTTCACCGACGCCTGGACCAATCCGCAGGGGAATGGCGGATTGCGGCCGGATCCGAACCGGCGCAAGGAGCCCCTGGAGGGCTTCCCGCTGGACGCACTGGACATGGTCGGTACCATCGGCACCGGCGGCGGCACCGTCGCGCTGGTGATGGGGCCGGACAAGGTGACCTACCGGGTGCGCCCGGGCGGCTACCTGGGGCAGAGCGACGGGCGGGTCACTGCGGTCTTCGAAGACCGTGTGGAGCTGATCGAACTGGTGCCGGATGGCGCGGGTGGCTGGCTGGAACGGCCGGCAACGCTCTCGCTTGAAGATCAATGATCGTTTACTGGGGATAGCACGATGACCTTTCACCAAGCCAAGGGGCTGCGTCCCATCCGGCGCTCTACCTTGAACCGTGTCAGCGCGTTGGGAGTCGCGCTGATGCTGGCCTGCGCTCCGGCGCTGGCCGCCGCACCGGCGGAGAAGCCGGTGGGCACCACCGTCGCACCGGCCGCGGCACCCGCCGGCCTGTCGGTGGCCAAGATCGACTTCAAGCGCGGCGATGATGGCGCGGGCCGCCTGATCGTGCAGTTTGACGGCCAGGGCGCGATCCCGGACCTGCGCACGCAGGGCAACAGCGTGGTGGTCGACGTCGGCAACGCCCGCCTGCCGGCCAACCTGCAGAAGCCGTTGAACGTCGTCGACTTCGCCACGCCGGTGCAGCGCATCGACGCCAAGCCGTCCGGCGCCGGCACCCAGCTGGTGCTGAGCACCGGCGGTGCGGTGGAGTCGCTGGCCTACCAGAGCGGCAACGAATACGTGGTCGAGATCAGCGCGCGGCAGGCTCCGGCCGCCGTCGGTGCAGTGACCGCCGGCAGCGTCACCCAGGCGGCAAAGGCCGTCGGCCAGCGCGGCTTCACCGGCAAGCCGGTGACCTTCAACTTCCAGGACGTGCCGGTGCGCACCGTGCTGCAGTTGATCGCCGAAGAGTCCAACCTCAACGTGGTGGCCTCCGACTCGGTGCAGGGCAATGTGACGCTACGCCTGGTCAACGTGCCGTGGGACCAGGCGCTGGACATCGTGCTGCGCGCCAAGGGCCTGGACAAGCGACGCGACGGCAGCGTGATCTGGGTCGGCCCGCAGGCCGAACTGGCCAAGTTCGAGCAGGAGAAGGAAGACGCGCGCATCGCCATCGAGAACCGCGAAGACCTGGTGACCGATTACGTCCAGATCAACTACCACAGCGCCACCCAGATCTTCAAAGCCCTGACCGAAGCCAAGGGCATCGGCGGTGGTGGCGGTGGTGGTGCAGGTGGCGGGGGCGGTGGGTCGTCGCAGGAGGAAAGCGGCTTCCTGTCCGGCCGTGGCCGCATCGTCGCCGACGAGCGCACCAACACGCTGATGATCAGCGACATCCCGAAGAAGATCGCGCGCATGCGTGAACTGATCAGCGTGATCGACCGTCCGGTCGACCAGGTGCTGATCGAGAGCCGCATCGTCATCGCTACCGATACGTTCGCGCGTGAGCTGGGTGCGCGGTTCGGCATCAGCGGCAGCCGCGACAACGCCTACTTCAGCGGCAACCTCGAAGCCAATGCGGAAACCCGCAAGTCGCAGGTCGAAGCCAATGCGACCAACGCCAAGGCGTACCGTGACTGGGTGGCGGGCGGCAGCACCGGCCCGGCGCCGATTCCGGTCGGTTCGACGATCACCCGTGGCCTGAACTGGGCCATGCCGGCGGCGTCCACCAACCCCGCGGGCTCGCTGGCGCTATCGATCCTCAATGCCGGCTACCTGCTGGACGTGGAGCTGTCGGCCATGCAGGAGGAGTCGCGTGGTGAAGTGATCTCCAACCCGCGCGTGGTCACCACCAACCAGCGCGAGGCCCTGATCAAGCAGGGTAAGGAAATCGGCTATGTGACCATCAGTGCCGGTGCCGGCGGTGTCGCTACGCCGAACGTGCAGTTCAAGGAAGTGGTGCTGGAACTGAAGGTCACCCCGACCATCACCAACGACAACCGCGTGTTCCTCAACATGCAGGTGAAGAAGGACGAAGTGGATCGGCTGATCCAGCTGGAAGGCTATGGTACCGTGCCGTCGATCAACCGCCGCGAAGTGAACACCGCAGTGCTGGTCGAGGACGGGCAGACCGTGGTCATCGGTGGTGTGTACGAGTTCACCGACCGCAACAGCATCAGCAAGGTTCCGTTCCTGGGCGATGTGCCGTTCCTGGGCAACCTGTTCAAGAAGCGTGGCCGCAGCAAGGACAAGGCCGAGCTGCTGGTGTTCGTCACCCCGAAGGTGCTGCGCGTGGCCAGGCAGAACTGAGCCAACGCACCCGCGACACGAAGAAGGGCCGCCATGCGCGGCCCTTCTTCGTTCATGCCGGACGTAATGCGCGGACGATCCGGTAGATCCACGCCATGCGTGGATGAGGTGCCCGTTCAGCCGTTCTTGATGCCAATCGCAAGGCACCCTGCGATGATGTCGGGAACCCGTGCCGTCCCGCGCCGGTCAAAGGCCCCCATGAACCTGCCACCGCCGATGCCCGAAACCGTCTCGCCGCCGCCCGCGCCGGCCACCTCCCGCCTGCATGGCGCCTTCAACCAGCTGCGCGACGCGCTGTCGGCCGAAATCGTCGGCCAGGCGGCCCTGGTCGAACGCCTGTTGATCGCATTGCTGGCCGACGGCCACCTGCTGGTGGAGGGCGCGCCGGGCCTGGCCAAGACCACGGCCATCCGCGCGCTGGCCTCGCGCCTGGAGGCGGATTTCGCCCGCGTGCAGTTCACCCCCGACCTGCTGCCGGCCGACCTGACCGGCACCGAGATCTGGCGCCCGCAGGAAGGGCGCTTCGAATTCGTACCCGGCCCGATCTTCCATCCGATCCTGCTGGCCGATGAAATCAACCGTGCGCCGGCCAAGGTGCAGTCGGCGCTGCTGGAAGCGATGGGCGAGCGCCAGGTCACCGTTGGCCGTCACACCTACGCATTGCCGCCGCTGTTCCTGGTGATGGCCACGCAGAACCCGATCGAGCAGGAAGGTACCTTCCCGCTGCCGGAAGCGCAGCTGGACCGTTTCCTGATGCACGTACGCATCGGCTACCCGGACCAGGCGGCCGAATCAGAGATCCTGCGGCTCGCCCGCGAGCGTGCCCGTGGCGCGCTGGGCGAGGTGGCACCCGCACCGGAGAAGCTGCCGATGCAGGATGTGTTCGACGCCCGCCGCGAAGTGCTGGACCTGCATATGGCACCGGCACTGGAACGCTATCTGGTCGAACTTGTGCTGGCCTCGCGTGATCCGTCGCGCTATGACGCCGGCCTTGGGCGCCGCATCGCCTGGGGCGCAAGCCCGCGTGGTTCCATTGCGTTGGAACGCTGCGCACGTGCACGCGCCTGGTTGGCCGGCCGCGACTTCGTCACTCCCGACGATGTGCGTGCGGTCGCCGCCGACGTGCTGCGCCATCGCGTGCTGCCCAGCTACGAAGCCACCGCCGAAGGCTGGGATGGCGAGCGCCTGGTGCAGGAGCTGCTGGCCCGGGTGCCGGCACCCTGAGCCTGCGCATGACCGATCGATCCCTGGAAGCCGCATCCACCGTCAGTGATGGCGACGGATTGCGCCCGCACCTGTCCGAACTGGTGGCGCTGCGCCGGCTGGCACAGCGGCCGCCGCCGCCGCGCCGTGGTCGCGCCGGCAATGCCGGGCAGGCGCCGTCGCCGCTGCGTGGGCGTGGCATGGAGTACGCGGAGTCACGCGAGTACGTGGCCGGTGATGATGCCCGGCATATCGACTGGCGCGTGACCGCGCGGACCGGGCGTGCCCATACCAAGCTTTTCCAGGCCGAACGCGAGCGGGTCAGCCTGATCGTGGCTGATACTTCGCCGGCGCTGTATTTCGGCACCCGCGTGCGATTCAAGTCGGTGCAGGCGGCCCGCGCGGGCGCCGTCGCTGCGTGGTCGGCACAGCGTCGCGGTGATCGCGTGGGTGCCCTGCGCGGCAGCGACCGCGAAGCGCCGATTGCACCTGCGGGTGGGCCGCGGGGCGTACTGCGCGTGCTCGACGCACTCACCCGCTGGTACGCGCAGCCGCCCGCCGACGATCTCGGCCTGGAGCGCGCGCTGGACCATGCCGCCCGCGTGCTGCGTCCCGGGGCGCGCATGCTGGTGCTGGCCGATCCGCAGCAGGCCGCGAAGATTCCCGTCGTGCGCTGGAGCGCGCTGGCCCAGCACCATGACCTCAGCCTGGTGCTGCTGGTCGATCCCCTCGAGCTGCAACCACCTTCGGCGGTCCTGCAGTTCCAGACCGCGCAGCAGCGCATTGGCCTTGATCTGCGGCGCAGCGAAGTGCAGTCGCACTGGCAGGCGCACTTCGTCGAACCGCTGCAGGCGCTGCGCCGCCAGCTCGGCGCACGCCGCGTTGACGTGCAGGTGTTGTCCACCGATGCGCCCAGCGATGCCTGGTTGGCGCCGTCGGCGACCGAGGTACCGGCATGAGCGCCAACCTTCCGCTGCGCGATGTACAGCTGCCGCCGGCACCGTCGTGGTGGCCGCCGGCCCCCGGCTATCTGATGATCGGCGGCGCGGTGTTGCTGGTGATCCTGGCGCTGGCCCTGCTGTGGTGGAAACGCCGCCGCCGTCGCCAACGCTGGTTGCAGGCGTTCGACCAGGAGCTGGCCACCACCACTGATGCCACCGCGGAACTGGCGGTGATCGCCGGCCTGCTGCGCCGTGCCGCGCGGCAGGCGCAGCCGGGCAGTGAATCCCTGCGCGACGATGCCTGGTGGCAGCGCGTGGATCCGAAGGGCACGTTGCCCGACGCGCGTCGCAGCCTGTTGGCCGAAGGTGCCTATCGCCCCCGCGTGGACGCCAGCGAAGTGGCGGCCGTGCGCAGCTGGGCCCGCGAGCGCTACCTGGCAATGCTGCTGGAGCGCCGCCGATGAACCTGCTGGCGAGTTACTGGCCATGGCCGGACCTGCAGCTGGCGTGGCCGCTGGCCCTGCTGGCGTTGCCGCTGCCACTGCTTATGCAGGGGTGGAAGCGCCGCGCCGACCCGGGTGCGGCACTGCGCGTACCGTACGCGGCGAGTGAACTGGAAGCGCTGTCCGGTGGTGGCCGCGTCGATGTGTCGTGGCTGCGCACGCTGCTGCTGTGGCTGGGCTGGTGCGCGCTGTGCATCGCGTTCGCGCGCCCGCAGCAGCTGGGTGAGGCCATCACGCCACCGCAGCAGGGGCGGCAGATGATGCTGGCGATGGACGTATCCGGCAGCATGGGCGAGGGCGACATGGTACTGGGGGGGCAGGCGGTGGATCGCCTCACCGCGGCCAAGGCCGTGCTGGCCGACTTCCTGGATCGTCGCGCCGGTGATCGCATCGGCCTGCTGATCTTCGGCGACCGCGCTTATACGCTCACGCCGCTCACTGCCGACCTGGCCAGCGTGCGCGACCAGCTGCGCGACAGCGTGGTCGGCCTGGCTGGCCGCGAGACGGCCATCGGTGATGCCATCGGCCTGGCGGTGAAGCGCCTGCGCAGCCAGCCCGAAGGGCAGCGTGTACTGATCCTGTTGACCGACGGCGTCAGCAATGCCGGCGTGCTCGAACCGCTGCGTGCGGCCGAAGTCGCGCAGGCCGAAGGCGTACGCATCCACACCGTTGCGTTTGGTGGCGATGGCAGCATGCGCTTCCTCGGCATTCCGATTTCCGCTGACCAGGACCCGGTCGACGAGGCGACGTTGAAGAAGATTGCCAGCCTGACCGGCGGCCAGTTCTTCCGCGCACGCGATACCGCGCAGCTGGCCGGCATCTATGCCGAACTGGACCGTCTGGAGCCGATCGCGGCGAAGGGACCGTGCCTGCGCCCGCGTGAGGAGCGCTACACATGGCCGCTGGGCCTGGCGTTGCTGCTGGGCGCGTTGGCCTGGGCATGGCCGGAGCGTCGTCGATGATCGCTTTCGCTTCCCATCTTCCGGACTGGAACGCGCTGCACTTCCTGCGCCCGGAATGGCTGTGGGCATTGCTGGCGCTGCCGGTGATTCTCGCCGTGGCGCTGTACCGGCAGCGGCGCAGCGATGCGTGGCGGCAGGCGGTGGATGCACACCTGTTGCCGCATCTGCTGGCGGCGGGTACGCGCCGTCGCATGCGGCTGCCATTGGCGGTGCTGCTGGGCTGGACGCTGGCATCACTGGCGATGGCGGGACCGAGCTGGCGGCAGCAGGCACAACCGATGTTCCAGCCCAGCGCACCGCTGCTGGTCGTGCTGGATCTGTCCAGCCGCATCACTGCCACCGACCTGCCACCGTCGCGCCTGCTGCAGGCACGGGCCAAGGTCGGCGAGCTCCTGCGCGCACGCAAGGGCGGGCAGGTCGGTCTGGTGGTGTACGCCGAAGATGCCTACACCGTGGCGCCGCTGACCGATGACGGCAGCAATGTTGCGCTGTATCTGGATGCCTTGTCGCCGGATGTGATGCCGCGTGATGGCCAGCGTGCCGACCGTGGCATCGACTGGGCCATGCGGCTGATGCGGCAGATCGCTGCAGCGCAGGGACAGATTCTGCTGGTCACCGACCAAGCCGATGGCGAAGCTGCGTTGGCGGCCGCGCAGGCACGTGGTCTCGGCCTGCAGGTGTCGGTGCTGGGGCTGGGTACACCGGCGGGTGCGGCGTACCGTGACGGTAGCGGGCAGATCCGCCAGGCCGCACTGGATGAGGGCAGCCTGCGTGCCGTTGCCACGGCAGGTGGCGGTCGCTATGCGCGCATTGCCGCCGATGACAGTGACCTGCGTGCGCTGGGTGTGCTCGATGCACGCGAAGGCAGCGCCGCGCAACGGCCGGGCGAAGGCAAGCAATGGCGTGACGAGGGCTTCTGGCTGTTGCCGCCGCTGATGCTGCTGGCGCTGCTGGCGTTCCGCCGCCGCGCGGTGCTGGCGGCGCTGCTGGCGGTGGGCCTGTTGCCGTGGATGAGTGACGTGCAGGCGCAGGCGCCTGCCGCACCCGCTTCGCAGCCGCCGCAGGGCACCCTGTGGAAGCGGGCTGACCAGCTGCAGCACCAGCGCCTGGCGGAAGGAGTGCAGGCCTATCGCAAGGGCGACTTCGCCAGCGCGCGCAGGCAGTTTGAAGGCATCAACAACGATGCCGGTTGGTACAACCTGGCCAACACGCTGGCGCGCCAGGGCAGCTACGATGAAGCCATCGCCGCCTACGACCGCGCACTGGCGTTGCATCCCGGCATGCCCGATGCGGTGGCCAACCGCGCGGTGGTCGATGCCGCGCGCAAGCGCAAGCAGTCGGGGGGGCAGGGGCAGGACCAGCAGAAGCCGCAGCAGAACGGGCAGCAGAAGCAGCAGAACCCGTCCCAGGGCCAGCAGAACCCGCAAGGCCAGCAGCCGCAGCAGGGCCAGAAGGATCCGGGACAGGGTCAGCCACAGTCACAGCAGGGCCAGCAGGGCCAGCCCAGGCCGGGTGACGACAGCACGCAATCGAAGCCGCAGTCCGGCGAGCGCAGCCGCGATGGCCAGCAGGTGCCGCCGCAGGTTGAGGATGCCAAGGCCCAGGCGCAGGCCGACGAGCAGCAGCGCCAGCGCATGCAGCAGGCGATGCAGCAGGCGCGCGAAGGCGAGGCGGACAAGGACGGCAAGCCGGTACCGGCCGGTGACGGCCGCACCGCGCGCCAGCGCGAGGAGCAGCAAGCGGTGGAAGCGTGGATGCGGCGTGTTCCGGACGATCCGGGCGCGTTGCTGCGGGCCAAGTTCCAGCTGGAAAACGAACGCAGGAAGAGGGAAGGGCGATGACGCGGGCGATCAACATGCATGGGCGCTGGCCACGGAACGTTCTGGCGGCGCTGCTGTTGTGGCTGCCGCTGCTGGCCTGGGCGCAACCGCGGGCCTGGCTTGACCGTGACCGCATCGCGATGGGCGACACGGTCACCCTCAACGTTGAGAGCGACCAGGGCGCGCCGGACTTCACCCTGCTGCGCAACGACTTCGATCTGAGCGGGCAGACCAGCAGCCGCCAGGTGGAGTGGAGCAATGGCAGCATGCAGCAGCGCAATCTTTATGGCGTGGCACTGACGCCACGGCGCAGCGGAGCGCTTGTGATTCCGGGCCTGCAGGTGGGCAGTGCACGTACCGCGCCGCTGACCCTGCAGGTGGACGCCGCTGCCGTCGCCGGCCCCGACAGCAATGCGATGGCCTTCATCGAGACCGTTGTCGATGATGAGACACCCTATGTGCAGCAGAGCGTGGGCGTGGTGGTGCGCCTGTATTTCGCATCACAGCTGGCGTCGGGCGAGCTGGTGCTGGATACCCCGGCCGGTGCGTCGCTGCAGCGCGTAGGCGATGACCGTACCGATGTGCGCCAGGTCAACGGCCGCCGTTACAACATGGTCGAGCGCCGCTTCCTGCTGATCCCGGAGCGCAGTGGCACCCTGCGCCTCGCGGGCGCCCGCTTCAACGGCCGCAGCGCCGGTGGCTTCTTCGATGACTTCTTTGGTGGTGGTGACGGGCGCATGAATGCCACCGGCGCCGACCGCACGTTGCAGGTGCAGGCGCAACCGACGCAGGCGCCACAACCGTGGCTGCCGCTGCAGAGCCTGCAGCTGCGCTACACCAGTGCACCGACCAGCGCCCGTACGGGTGAAGCGGCCAATGTGGTGGTCGAAGCGATTGCCGAAGGGGCGACCCGCGCGCAGTTCACCGACCTGCCGGTGCCGGATGTCGGCAGCGCCGCGCAGGTATTCGCCGAACCGGCGCAGTACGAAGAGACCTTCAATGGCAGTACGCCGCGGCTGAAGATCACCCGCCGCTATTCGATCGTGCCGCGCCAGCCCGGCTCGCTGGTGGTGCCCGGTACACGCCTGCCGTGGTGGGATGTGCGCGCAGGCAAGGCGCAGGAGGCGAAGCTGCCGGATCTGACACTGACGGTCGCGGCGGGCAATGGCGCTGGCAGCACCTCGCCGGCACCGCCGCCGCCAATCGATACCGATGCCGCGCTGCCCGGCAGCGATGGCCAGGACAGCCGCATCGCCGCGACCGATCCGCGTGCCGGTGGCCTGGCCGAACGTCCGTGGCCGTGGATGGGCGCGGCCGTCGGCCTGGCGTTGCTGTGGCTGTTGACCCTGTTGTGGGGCTGGCAGCGAGGCCGCCGACCGCGTGCGGCGGCGCCGGTAGCCGGCAAGCCCTCTGTGCCGATTGTGGCGAGCGGACGTGCTGGCTTGGCCGAACTGCGCCGCACGCTGGATGGCGAAGGGTTCGAGCAGGTCGAGGCACAGCTGTGCGCGATGGCCGGCGTCGAACGCATCGAGCAGGTCATCGCACGGTTGGATGACCCGGCCCAGCGCCAGATGCTGCAGGACCTGCAGCAGGCACGCTGGGGCGGGCAGGGCGATCTGGCATCGCTGCGCGCGCGTCTGCGCGAGGTATTCCGTGACGGACCGCACTGGTCGACGGCTGCGGGGGCCGCTGACACTGGCCTGGCGCCGCTGTATCCACCGCGGCGAACCTGAACCGGCGCCGCTTGCGGGCTTTGTTAGAGTGCATTCATTTTTCGAGGAAACCCGCGTATGACAGCAGCTGCTGCCGACAAGAAGAAGTTGCCCCTGCATTGGAAGATGGGCATCGGCTTTGCGATCGGCCTGGTCCTGGGACTGATCGTGCACGCCCTGGGTGGCAGCGTCGATGGTCTGCAGGCCGGTGCCAAGTGGGTAATGGACTACGTCACCACCCCGGCGTCGGGCCTGTTCCTCAACCTGATCTTCATGCTGATCGTGCCGCTGATCTTCTCGGCGCTGATCATGGGCGTGTCGGAGATGGGCGACATCCGCGCCCTCGGCCGCATCGGCTGGAAGACCCTGGCCTACACCGTGCTGCTGTCCGGCATCGCCGTGGGCATCGGCCTGGTGCTGGTCAACCTGCTCAAGCCGGGTGCCGGCGTGGATCCGCAGGTCGCCGCCATGATGCTTTCGGAGAACGCCGAGCGCAGCAAGGAAATCGTTGCTGGCATCCATGGCACGCCGAAGGGCATGGACATGCTGCTGTCGATCGTGCCGAGCAACGTGCTGCAGGCGGCGTCGGACAACGGTGCGATCCTGTCGCTGATGTTCTTCGCGCTGATGTTCGGCATCGGCATGGTGCTGACCGACAACGAGAAGGTCGCCCCGTTGCGCCGCGCCATCGAAGGCGTGTTTGAAATCTCGATGACCCTGATCAACCTGGTCATCCGCCTGGCCCCGTATGCGGTGGCCTGCTTCATGTTCAACCTGGCCGCACTGTTCGGCTTCGAACTGATCATCCGCCTCGGTGCCTACGTGGGCGTGGTGGTGCTGGCGCTGGGCCTGCACATGGTCGTGACCTACGGCACTGCGGTGTGGCTGTCCGGCCGTTCGCCGCTGTCGTTCTTCCGCGATACCCAGGAAGCGACGGTGATGGCGTTCTCCACTGCCTCCAGCAACGCCACCCTGCCGACCGCGCTGCGCGTGGCCGACCAGATGGGCCTGCCGCAGCGCGTGTCGCGCTTCGTGCTGACCGTGGGCGCCACCGCCAACCAGAATGGCACCGCGCTGTTCGAGGGCGTGACGGTGATCTTCCTGGCCCAGTTCTTCGGCGTGGACCTGAGCATCGGCCAGCAGATCATGGTGATGGCGGTCTGCATCCTTGGTGGCATCGGTACCGCCGGCGTGCCGTCGGGCTCGCTGCCGGTGGTGGCGATGATCTGTGCGATGGTCGGCGTTAACCCGCTGGGCATCGGCCTGATCCTGGGCGTGAACCACTTCCTGGACATGTGCCGTACCGCGCTGAACGTGACCGGCGACCTGGCCCTGACCACCTTGGTGGCCAAGGGCGAGTCCCACGACGGCCCGGCGCTGGGCCCGCAGCAGGACTAAGTCCAACGCCACAGCTGGCGACCTGATCGGGGTCGGATTCCTTTCCGCAGGGAAAGGTATCCGACCCCTTTTCACATGCGGAATCCGGCGGAGACCACGCCGCCGCCGGCCAGCGGCCGCCACGACCGGGCACCGTGAACCGACCCCCCGCCCGGCGACTATGGGACAATAGGCCGCCCGCACGTCCGCGGCCGCCTCCCGATTCCGACAGAACCATGACGCAGCCTACCCGTCGCCAGTTGGCCAACGCCATCCGCTTCCTTGCCGCCGATGCGGTTGAAACCGCAAAGTCCGGCCACCCCGGCATGCCCATGGGCATGGCCGATATCGCCGAAGTCCTCTGGAACGACTACCTCCGCCATAACCCGAGCAATCCGCACTGGTTCAACCGCGACCGTTTCGTGCTGTCCAACGGCCACGGTTCGATGCTGCAGTACGCGCTGCTGCACCTGAGCGGCTACGACCTGCCGATCGAGCAGCTGAAGCTGTTCCGCCAGCTGGGCAGCCACACCGCCGGTCACCCGGAACGCCACGAGACCCCGGGCGTGGAAACCACCACCGGCCCGCTGGGCCAGGGTTTCGCCAATGCCGTGGGCTTCGCCCTGGCCGAGAAGCTGCTGGCACAGCGCTTCAACCGCCCGGAGCTGGAAGTGGTCGACCACCGCACCTGGGTGTTCATGGGCGATGGCTGCCTGATGGAAGGCGTGTCGCATGAAGCGGCGTCGCTGGCCGGTACCTGGGGCCTGCACAAGCTGGTCTGCTTCTGGGACAACAACCACATCTCCATCGACGGCAACGTCGAGGGCTGGTTCACCGACAACACCCCGGAGCGTTTCGAGGCCTATGGCTGGAACGTGGTCCGCGACGTCGACGGCCATGACCCGGAAAGCATCAAGGCCGGCATCGAGGCCGCGCTGTCGCAGAACGACAAGCCGACCCTGATCTGCTGCCGCACCACCATTGGTTTTGGTTCGCCGAACAAGGCGGGCAAGGAATCCAGCCACGGTGCCCCGCTGGGCAAGGACGAACTGGAAGCCACCCGCAAGCAGCTGGGCTGGGAATACGGTCCGTTCGAGATCCCGCAGGCGATCTACGACGGCTGGCGCGCCAATGGCGCCGGCACCCTGCGCCAGGCCGAGTGGGAACAGCTGTTCGACAAGTACGCCAGCCAGTACCCGGGCGAAGCCGCCGAACTGACCCGTCGCTCGCACGGCGAACTGCCGGCCGACTTCGTTGCCAAGGCCGATGCCTACATCGCCCAGGTCGCCGCTGAAGGCCCGACGATCGCCTCGCGCAAGGCCTCGCAGCTGGCCATCGAAGCCTACGCACCGCTGCTGCCGGAAATCGTCGGTGGCTCGGCTGACCTGGCGCACTCGAACCTGACCCTGTGGAAGGGCAGCACGTCGGTCGCCAGCGACGACGCCAACGCCAACTACGTGTACTACGGCGTGCGCGAGTTCGGCATGACGGCTATCGCCAATGGCCTGGCCCTGCACGGTGGCTTCATTCCGTTCGACGCCACCTTCCTGGTGTTCAGCGATTACGCCCGCAACGGTGTGCGCATGAGCGCGCTGATCCCGGCCCACGCCATCCACGTCTACACCCACGATTCGATCGGCCTGGGCGAAGACGGCCCGACCCACCAGCCGGTGGAGCACCTGGCCTCGCTGCGCTACATCCCGAACAACGATGTGTGGCGCCCGTGCGATGCGGTCGAGTCGGCCGTGAGCTGGAAGGCCGCGATCACCCGCCAGGACGGCCCGAGCTGCCTGGTGTTCAGCCGCCAGAACCTGCCGCACCAGCCGCGCAACGCCGAGCAGATCGCCCAGATCGAGCGCGGTGGTTACGTGCTGGCCGACGCTGCCGGTACCCCGGACGTGATCCTGATCGCCACCGGTTCGGAAGTCTCGCTGGCCACAGAAGCCAAGGCCCAGCTGGACGCGGCCGGCCTCAAGACCCGCGTGGTCTCGATGCCGTCCACCGACGTGTTCCTGCGCCAGGATGCGGCCTACCGTGAATCGGTGCTGCCGAACGCCGTGCGCAAGCGCGTGGCCGTGGAAGCCGGCGTCACCGGTTTCTGGCGCCAGTTCGTCGGCCTGGACGGCGCGGTGATCGGCATCGACACCTTCGGTGCCTCGGCCCCGGCCGACCAGCTGTACAAGCACTTCGGCATCACCACCGCCCATGTGGTGGAAGCTGCCAAGGCGCTGTAAGCAGCATCGCAGCGTGATGAAGGAAAGGCCGGCGCAAGCCGGCCTTTCTCTTTTTCTGTGGGGCGAAACGAATCGGCCGCCGTGCCAGTAGATCCACGCCATGCGTGGATGAGCGTTACATTGCGTCCCGCACGTCCATCAGCGCAAACCCCAGCAGGTTCAATCCGCGCCACTGCGCCGGGTTGTGCGCGTCGGCGTGATCCTTGGCCAGGCCGATGCCCCAGATGAAATCCACCGGGCTGGCTTCGACCAGCACCCAGCCTGCGGTCGCACGCAGGAACGCCCCAAGTTCCGGGTTCTGCGCGAACTTGGCCCTGTTGCCTTCCACCACCAGGTCGTAGCGGGCCTGCGTCCAGCGCGCTTCATCGAAGCCTTCGATCTGGCGGCCGAAAGCCTTGGCCTTGTCCGGCGTGGTGCTGGCGACGATCTTCTCAAGCAGCTTGGTGGCGCCGAACAGACGCGCCTTTCCGGCCATCATGTAGTGCTCGGCGGTGCGGTAGTGCACGCCATCGATCTCGAAGCCGGCGTCATACCACTGGCTGAAACAGGACGCAGAAACTCCGCTGCGCGGCGGCTGGTGGCCCCAGAAGCAGAGGTAACGCAGGTCTTCGCCTGAAGCCTCGCGCTGCTGCAGATCATGCAGGAAACGGGAATCATCGTTCATCGCCACAGCATAGCGTGCCGCCGTGCCCTGGTAGGTGCCAACCTTGGTTGGCACTGATGCTTTTTCGCCGGGGATGGCCCGGCGCTACCGTACGCGTGATTACGCAGTACGCGCCAGCGCCAGGCGCAGCAGGCGCGCGTCCAGGCGCTCGGCGAAATCCTTCGGCGCCTGCAGGCCCATGCGCTGCAGGTACACCGCGTCGCCGTCGCCGGCCGGTTGCCGCAGCGCCGCCCAGACCGTGCGCAGCTTGTCGCCACGGGTCTGCGTGTTGGCCTTCAGCCATCCCAGCGCCTTCACCAGCACCTGTTCAATCTCGTTGAAATCGCTGCCGAGCGGATAGTCCGGCAGGCTGCCATCGGCACGGAACGGTGCCAGTGCGGCGGCCAATGCCTGCGGCGTGTTTCGCTGCAGGCGCTCGGGATCCGGCTGGGTGCTCTTCAACAGCTTGCGTGCAGCCTGCGCCTGTTGCAGCAGGTCGCCCTGGAACGGCGCCTCGGTGATTGCGGTCATCGCCTGCACGCAATCCTCGTCGGTCAAGCCGCGCAGATCGGCGATGCCGTATTCGTTGAGGTAGATGTCGCGCAGGTGGCGTGGGATGGTAGTGTGCCCGTAGTTCCAGCGCACGTTGGATTCGCGCCGGCCCTTGTCGTCACGCGCGGCGCGGAACATCAGCACGCTGCGCGCTTCGGGCAGGGCATGGGCCATCGCCACGAAGTTGTACTGGCCGCCCACGCCGGACACCACACGGCCATCGTCCAGCGCATCCGACACCGCTGCGCCCAGCGCGGTGGCCATCATGCAGGAATTGAAGAAGCGCGCATGGCGGCGCTGCAGGCGTTCCAGCGTCTCGTTGCCGCCGTACAGCTGGTTGATCTCGCTGATCCTGCGCATGCCGATCGCACGGCATTCGTCATCCGGCAGCGTGCGCAGCCATTCGTAGAACTCCGGCGAGCCCAGGTAGAACGCGCCGTGCAGGTACTCGCCCTCGGCGGCCAGGGTGGCGTGGTCGATGGACAGCGTGCTGCCGTTCTCGATGCGCTGCATCAGCGCCAGGTCGTCATGCACCTTGCGCTTGATCACCCCGGTCTGCACCAGCCGGCGGAAGCCCTCATTGAGCATTTCGCTGCAGCCGTACAGGCCGACCTCGAACGGATCCAGCCCGCCAATCTCCTTCACCAGCGGGTGGCTGGCCAGCTGCGGGTCCAGCGCGTGCAGCACGCGGCGGTAGCGCGCGTTGTCGGTGTGGCGCAGCACCAGCGCATGGCTGAGCGCGTCGGCCAGCGTGCCGATGCCGATCTGCAGGGTGCCGCCGTCGCGGACCAGGGTGCTGGCATACAGGCCGATGGCGTAGTCGGCATCGCCGACCGGCTGCCGCGGCAGGCCGAACAGTGCCGGATACGGCGGTGGCGGGGTGATCACCAGATCGAAGAACGACACATCCACGGTGGCCGAGCCGCCCAGGTAGGGCAGCTGCGGGTCGATCTCGGCGATCAGCAGGGGCCGCGGCAGGCCACGTGCGGCCATGGCATCCAGGGTGTCCTGGGTGATGTCGTTGTTGCATGACAGCGACAGCCGGCGATCATCCGGCCGCATCGCCACCTTCTGCACGATCACCTGCGGCGCGCGCTGGGCGACCGCGTCGGCGGCGTGGGTGTAGTTCAGGCTGGTATAGCTGGACTGCGCCTGGCGCGAACCGAGCAGGGCGCCGGACTGCATGTAGAACTCTTCCACCTGCACATGTGCCGGTAGCGCGTCGCGTGCGATCGCATCGGCATAGGCCAGGCGCGGGAAATCGTCGCCGAAGTGGCGCTGCGTGAACGGTGCCATGAAGCGCGCTTCCAGGCCGTTGCCGCGCGCCTTCGGCGGGTTCAGCGACAGCGCGGTATACAGCTGCAGCGGCCGCGACGGGTCGTGCTCGACGCGCGCGTACAGGGCATTGAGCAGCCGGTGCGGCTTGCCCAGCGCCAGCGGTGCCCCGATCCGCAACGGCCCGTCCACGCGCGCAAACAACCAGTCGACAGCGGCGTCCAGGTCGGTGAGGTGTTCGGTCATGCGGGGCGGTCCTGCGTGTGGGGGAGTGCTGGCATTACAGCATGTCGGGCTTGAACCGCCGTCGACGCGAGACTTCGGCGCCGGCCACCATGAACTGCCCATCGCCGCGGTAGTGCACCGTGCGCGGCAGCTTCGGCCGTGGCGCTACGTGTGCGCGCACGATTTCCCAGATGAACAGGTTGTTCGATGCCACCTGGCTGTCGTCGTACAAGCGGCATTCGAAGTTCGAGTGGCATTGCCCGACCAGCGGCGCGCCGACCTCGCGTGCGGGCAGCGCGTCGAGCCCGAACCGGGCGAACTTGTCGACCTCGCGACCACTGCAGTTGCCGATGTCCACCACGGTATCGAGCAGCTCCACGCCGGGTACGTTGATCACGCACTCGCCACTGCCGACGGCCAGGCCGTGGCTGTGGTTTTCATTCCACAGGTAGGTTGCGACCAGTGAAGGCGAGAAGCCCATCACCATGTGCCAGCCCATCGTCATCAGGTTGCGCTGGCCCTGCCACGCGGTACTGACCAGCACGATCGGGCCGGGTTCGAGGAAGCGACGTGCCTGCTCGACCGGGAAGTCCTTCTTGGGCAGCGCTTTCATCCGATGCCAGGGGTGGGAGGAACCGATGCTGGCGCAGCCGGGATGAACCCGGAGTCGAGGGACTTGACAGCCAAGTCGATTACGCGCGTAATCAGATCGTCGATTACGGATGTAAACCATGACCCCGATCAGCGAAGCCGAAGCCGTTGTGATGGAGGTGCTGTGGCAACAGGCACCACGTAGTGCCGATGACGTGGTGGCCGCGCTGGCCCATCGCGACTGGGCCGAGCCGACCATCAAGACCCTGCTCAACCGCCTGCTGACCAAGGGCGCGATCGCCGCCGAGCGCGATGGCCGGCGCTATCTGTACCGGCCCCTGCTGCAGCGCCAGGCCTGGGTGGAGGCGCAAAGCCAGGACTTCATCGGACGCGTCTTCGAGGGCCGCGTGGCGCCACTGGTGGCGCACTTCAGCGAACGTGGGCAGCTGAGCGCGCAGGACATTGCCGAACTGAAGAAGCTGATCCAGGAGCTGGACCATGACTGAGCTGCTCGACGGACTGTGGCGGGCCAGCCTGTGGCTGGCGGTGGGCGTGCTGCTGCTGGCGGCGCTGCGACCACTGCTGGTGGGCCTGGGCGGCGCCGGGCTGGCCTATCGCAGCTGGTGGCTGCTGCCGTTGCTGCTGGTGACCTTGCTGCTGCCGTTGCCGCAGGTCGCGCTGCTGCAGCATGTACCGACGCTGCCGTTGAAAGTGGTGCCGGGGGCCACTGACGGTGGGGCAGGTTGGTCGGTGCCTGGGGCCCTGCTGTCGCTGCTGGCATGGGCGCTGGGCACGGGCATCTGCCTGCTGCGCGACCTGCGTGCGCAGCGCCGTTTCGAACGCAGCATGGGCCAGCTGCGTGCGCGTGCCGATGGCAGCTGGCAGGCCAGTGGCGATCCCGGGCTGCCGGCGCTGGTCGGCCTGTGGCGGCCGCGCATCGTGGTCGGTCCGCAATTCGATCAGCAGTTCACCGCACAGGAGCAGAACCTGATCCTGCAGCACGAGCGCAGCCATCGCCGCAATGGCGACCACTGGGCCAACGGCGCGCTGCTGCTGGTGCGCGCAGTGTTCTGGTTCCACCCGCTTCTGCCATGGGCTGCACGCCGTTTCCTGCTCGACCAGGAGCTGGCCTGTGATGCCCGCACCATTGCCCCGCAGCCTGCGCTGCGCGGCCTCTATGCCAGCACGCTGCTGAAGGCGCAGCTGGTCCATCCGGTTGCGCCCGCGGTCTGCCATTGGCGCAGCCAACCCGTGTTGAAGGAGCGTATCGCCATGTTGAAGCAGTCCAAGCGGAAGGCATTGCCGTGGGTGTCGGGGCAGGTGCTGGTGGTCGGGTTGTGCGTGGGAATGGCGGCGGTGGCGTGGGCCAGCCAGGGCGGTGCGGCGGTAGGTACCCGGATCGGTGTCGAGCCGTTCGAACATGCGGAAGAGGATGCGGCAAAGGCGGGGCTGGACAGTCCGATCCAGGTCGACAAGATGCCGCCACCGTCCTATCCGAAGTCCGCCTTCGAGCAGCGCCAGGTGGGCGTGGTCAACCTGCGCATCGAGGTGGACGCACAGGGCCATCCGACCGATGTACAGGTGCTCAGCGCGACCAATCCGGGGGTGTTCGATGCCGTCTCCATCGCCGCCGCGCGCAGCTGGACCTACCGACCGGCGCGGAAGAACGGCAAGCCGGTGGCCGGTGCCGTACGCATTCCGATCACCTACGCCATGGATGACACCGAGGATACGAAGTGAAGTCCGCGCCGCTGTTGATGATGGCGGCGCTGCTGGTGGGGTGTGCAACCCAGGATCGCCTGACCACGGTTGATACCCGCAGCGAGAATGTCGGTCACCAGCGGCTGCGGCCCGATGCAGGGGGAGGGGCTGGCCAGATCCAGCCTTACACGCTGGCCGCCAGCGAAGGCTACCGGATGCCGCAGCTGCATACGGCACCGGACCCGGTGGTGGGTGATCGCGATCCTCGCACGTCGTTGCCGCCGACCACGGTCTGCCTGCAGGTGGTGGTGGATGCGCAGGGCAGCGTTGAGCGCAGCATGCCGCTGACCGACCGCAGCGAATGCAGTGCGGGTGGGGCGCCGGAGAATGCGCCCTTGCTGCAGGCCGCGCAGGAGGCGGTTGCGATGTGGAAGTATTCGTCCGCCGCGGTCTGCCACTTCGCAGCGGGCAAGGTACCTGCGGATCGCGGCGACTGCCGCGGTGCCGAGCGGGTCGAGCCGGTGGCCGTTACCCTGCAGTACGCCTTCACCTTCGAGGTCGTGAAGGGCCAGCATGTGGTGCGTACACAGGGCCGGTAGTGCCGGGCCATGCGCGACCAGGCAGGCGCCGTCGCCCGCACAGGCGTACAGTGCGGGCGACACGGCAACGGAAGCTGGGGATGAGTATCTGGACAATCATGCTGGCCGGGCTTTCCTGTGTACTGGCCGGTTGCACGCCGCATGGGCAGGACAAGCACGACCTGGATGCGTATCGAAATGGTCCGCCGGCCTGCTCGGCCGGCGGCTACCTGGCAGCGCTGGACGACCCCGCACGCGTGGCGTATCTGCGGGGAGCGCTGCAGGTCCGCCCGCGATCGCCCTGCATCGCCGAACTGCTCGCCGGCCAGCCGCCGGCCTTCCTGCCGGTTGCGCGGCAGGCGATCCTCGATGGGGGAGAGCGCAGTGATCTTTCGCTTCTGCTCGGCGCGGTAGCAATGAAGGTCGATCGCGGCGAAATCACCGCTGCACAGGTGGATGCGCTGCAGCTGCAGGCGGCCTGTACCGACTCCCCAGGGGCGCCGGCGCAATGCGCGGAACAGCTGCAGCGCCTGCGGCAGGCCTTGCAGGAACTGGAGGACCCTTCCTCGCGTGTATTGACGCAGAAGTCGAAGGTACGCCTGTCAGACGCGTCTGCCACCAGGCGAGTGGAAGCCACGCTTGCCATGCGCACGGCCGATGCACCGGCCGCAAGCGGCGTTGCGTGCGGCGGGACCACCTCGCCATGCCGCGAGGTCACGCATCTGGAACTGCGCGTGGACGGCCAGCCGGTTCCCGTGGCGTACTCGGTGTACCGAGATCTCTTCGATCTGCATCGCGGAACCCTGAAGGCAGATGCTGGCGGCGGTGTGCTGGACCTGCAGGGCGGCGACGCATCGGAGAGTTACAACGTGCGTATCCGCTTCGATGCGCAGCGCGTGCTGTCACGGCAGATGTATGTGGGCACGGCGCAGGATGACCTGCTGCAGGAAACCGTCTATCACAAGGTGATCTACGAATGATCAGAGCGCTCGGTACCATCGTCCTGGTGTACCTGGGGCTGCATATGACGCCTTGCCTGGCCACGGAGCGGGACCAGGGCGCCGATATGGTGGTCATCGCAACCCGGTTCATCGCCGTCCACGACGCGCGTGCCGACACAGCGCGCAATGCAGACGAACCCTTCATCGAAGACCGTGTGATCCCTGCTGTACACGCGATGGTGGAACGCGATGCTGGTCGACTGACGCGGGCGCAGCTGCAGGCACTGATCGATTTCATGATTGTGGCCGATGGCATGGCCAGTGAAGAAATCAGCGAGATGGCTGCGACGCTTTACCGCAGGCAGGGGCCTGCAGTGTGCACCTTGCTGAAGAACACGCCTGCAACCCGCCGCAGCGTCGTCATTGCGCGCATTCGCAGTGGCACTGCGCCCACTGCAGCACGGAACAGCCCTGCAGTGTGCGGGTGATGTCCGGCTCCGGTGCGAAGGCTCACGCCCCGCCCTGGATGTTGGCCTTCACCGCTGGCTGCATCAGCTTCGGTTCTTCCAGCGTCGCATCGCGGGCCTGGCGCACGCTGACGAACTCCGCCTCGGCTACACCGTCGTGCACGTGAATGTTGTGCGCGCGCTGCTCGCCGATGGTGGTTTCGTTGGCGAAATCACGACCGCCCGGACCGTAGTCGTGGCAGACGAATACGCGGGTCGCATCGGGCAGGGCCAGCAGGCGCTGGATCGAACGGTACAGCTGCGCGGCATCGCCGCCCGGGAAGTCGCAGCGGGCGGTGCCGCCGTCTGGCATGAACAGCGAGTCGCCGGTGAACAGTGCATCGCCGATCAGGTAGGCGACGCTGTCGCTGGTATGCCCGGGCACGGCGATCACCCGTCCGTCCAGTCCACCAAGGGCGAAGGTTTCGCCATCGCTGAACAGGTGGTCGAAGATGTCATCCGCAGCAGGAAGCTGCAGGCCATAGCGTGGTGCAAACGTCGCCTGCACCGCACGGATGCCTTCGCCGATGGCGAGCGTGGCCTGCGGGAAGCGCTGCTTGAGCCGACGCCCCGCCGACACATGGTCGGCGTGGGCGTGGGTTTCCAGCAGCCAGCGCAGCTGCAGGCCCTGCTGTTCGATGGCCTGCAGCACGTCGCGCAGCGGCGACTCGCTGCTGGCGTCGGTGTCCGGGTCGTAGTCCAGGACCGGGTCGATCAGCGCCGCCTCGCCGCTGGCCGGGTCGCTGGCCAGGTAGCTGAAGGTATTGCTGTCACGGTGGAAGAACGACTGCACCTGGACTGACATTGGAACGCTCCTCAGCGCGCGCCGAGCACGCGGTTCAGCAACTGGGCCAGGTTCTCGCCGGCCAGTCGCAGCTGCGCTTCGGCCAGCGGCCGGTAGCGCTCGGTGTATTCATCACCGATTTTACGCGTGGCCGGATAAACGCCAGCTTGCATGGAAATGCGGCAGCTGGCCTCGGCCCAGGTCTGCGGGTCGCGTTGCGGGTTGGACTGGCGCGCCAGCTTCGGCGCGCGCTGGCTCTGCAGCAGCGGAAGGTAGCCGGCATCGTCCAGCTTGCGGGTGTTGAGCATGCCGCTGTCCCACAGCGAGTGCAGGTTGGTACCGCGGTTGCCGAACTGCAGCTGGAAATCGTTGCCGCCCTTGTCATGGGCATAGCCGGCGTGCATCGGCTGGTGGATGTCACCCACCAGGTGCACGACGAACTTCAGCGCCTGCAGGCGCTCGCCGTCGGTCAGGCTGCGGTCGCCGAGGATGGTGCTCTGTGCTTTCAGTGCCTCGACAATGCAGTTGCCGCTCTTGCAGTGCTTCGGTGCTTCGTAATGGCAGTTGTCTTCGGCGATGTTGACGTAGTGCCAACCGGCCGAGCGACGGCCCAGGCCGGGGTCCTTGGCGCGCAGCTGATCGGCCCAGGGGGCGATGCTGGCCAGGGTGGCGTCTGGCTCGGTGGCCAGCAGGCGGTCCACTTCGGCGCGGGCGGTGGGGTTGAGGCGGGCGTCGGCGACTTCGGCGACAAGGCGGTGGCCTTGTGCGCCCCAGGCATGGGCCGGGGCCGAAGCGGACAGCAGGGCCGGCGCCAGGGCGGCGGCGAGGAACAGGGAGTGCAGGGCTTTCATGCGTACATTCTAGCGGGCCTCGGCAGACCCGGGCTTGATCACGCGTGGCGTTCGCCACACGGTCTTGATGCACCAGCCGCTAGGGTGACCCGGGCACACGCGGGGGAGGGGCTGATGGCGATCACGGACAGGCGCATCATGGCCGGGCATCCCGATGACGACGGGTTCGCCGCCGCGTTCGATGCCCAGGTGGTCTGGCGCATGCGCTGGGCCTGCGCCGTGGCAGGCGCGTTCTCGCTGGGCTTTGCCGTGCTCGATACCTACTGGTTGCCGCCGGAGGTGCACGCGCCGGTGCTGCGCTGGCGGCTGGGCGTTCTGCTGCCGGCACTGCTGCTGGGCGTCGCGCTGACCTTCGTGCCGATGTTGCGGCGCCACCTCCAGTGGCTGGGCGGCAGCGTCGTGCTGGTCAGCGGGCTGGCGCTGGTGACCATGATCTGGACCGCGCACCGTGCCGGCGTGAACTACCCCTACGAAGGCATCAGCCTGTTCCTGTTGCTGAACTACTTCCTGTGCGGGCTGCGTTTCGGGGTGGCGACGCTGACCGGAACCCTGATCGCGCTGGCGTTCGTGCTGGCCGAGCTGCAGGTGGGCCGGCACTGGGCGCAGATGCTGCAGAGCGTGATGTTCGTGCTGGCCAGCAACCTCGCCGGCATTTTCGGCAGCTACATTTCCGAACGGCAGACGCGTGCAACGTGGCGGGCCGAACAACGCCTGGATGCACTGGCCAACCATGACGGCCTGACCGGCCTGCTGAACCGGCGCGCCTTCGATCGCCAGGCCAACCAGATCTTCCAGCGCTATCTGCGTACACCGCATGCGCGCGGCGCGCTGCGCATCGCCATGATCGATATCGACTACTTCAAGCGCTACAACGACCACCACGGCCATCCCGCCGGCGACACCGTCCTGCATGCGGTGGCAACCACCCTGGCCGCGCAGCTGCGCGGTAGCGACTCGGTGGTGGCGCGCTACGGCGGCGAAGAGTTCGTGGCGCTGGGCCACTGGGCGCCGGGCCAACCGGAATCAGCGCCGTTCGAGCAGCTTCGGCAACAGGTGCAGGCACTGGCGATCGCACATGCCGATTCGGATGCAGCCCCGGTGGTGAGCGTGAGCATCGGCGTGGCGCGCTGGCATGACGATGGTGGCGATACGCTGGAGCAGGCATTGGCACGCGCCGATGCAGCGCTGTATCGCGCCAAGGAAAGCGGCCGCAACCGGGTGGAAGTGGCGCCGGATCAATAATCGACTGAAAGGCGGCCCGTTCATGCTTCTGTAGAGCCGAGCCATGCGCGGCTGCTCTTCTTCGGGTATCTGCGCGCTCCGCGAGATAGCCGGGCATGGCTCGGCTCTACAGAAGGGCGCGCCTACGCATGCTTCCCGAAAAAAGCCCCGGCAAAGACCGGGGCAACATGCTGCGAGGGTTTTGCGTGTGGCAGGGAGCGGGGGCCGAAGCCCCCGCGCTCAACACACCGCTTAGAACTTGAAGACGTACGACGCACCGTAGACCAGCGGATCGATGTTGACCGTGCCGATCTTCTCGCCGTTCAACTTCACCTTGCTGTCGATGTCGATCCAGCGCATGTCCACGCGCAGGGCACCCTTCTCGCCGATCGCGAAGTCGATGCCGGCATGCGCGGCCAGGCCCCACGAATCCTGCAGCTTCAGCTTGCTGCCGGCCAGTGCGCCGGTGGTGTCTTCACTGAAGAAGGTCGTGTAGTTCACGCCCGCGCCAACGAACGGCGAGACCTTGCCCTTGCTGTTGAAGTGGTACTGCAGGGTCACCACCGGCGGCAGCTGCTTGGTGCTGCCCACGCGGCCCAGGCCGTTGATGTTGATGTCGTGCTTGAACGGCAGTGCGGCCAGCACTTCGATGCCCAGGTTGTCGGCGATGAAGTATTCGCCGGTGATGGTCGGCTTGACGTCGTTGTCGACGTCGACCTTCAGGGTGTGGCCGGCCAGCCAGCCGTTGTTCGACTTCGGCGCCACCTGGTGGATGCCGGCCGAGACGGTCCAGTCACCCTTGGACTGGGCCATGGCCGGGGCGGCGGCGAGGGACAGGGCGGCGGCCAGGCCGGCCAGGATCAGGGGGGAGGTCTTGCGCATGGGGGTGATCTCGTTGCTGGGTGGATGGCGACAGTCTCGGCCTCACGCCGCGCTAACGCTTTGATCCGGATCAAATCCTGTCCGCCAGCCCTCTGGCGCGGGCGCTGGCCCACGGTGGCCAGCCCCGGTTTGCTAGACTTGTGGGCCCTATCCATCCCGCCGCACCCGTCGCGGCCGCAGGAGCTTGAGAACATGGCAATCAAGGTTGGTATCAACGGTTTCGGTCGCATCGGGCGTAACGTCCTGCGCTCGGCGGTGCTGAACTTCGGCGACGACATCGAAATCGTGGCCATCAACGATCTGCTGGAGCCGGATTACCTGGCGTACATGCTCAAGTACGACTCCGTGCACGGCCGCTTCAAGGCCGACGTGGCCGTGCAGGGCAACGACCTGCTGGTGAACGGCAAGAAGATCCGCCTGACCCAGGAACGCGACCCGGCCAACCTGAAGTGGGATGAAGTCGGTGCCGACGTGGTGCTGGAAGCCACCGGCCTGTTCCTGACCAAGGAAACCGCGCAGAAGCACATCGATGCGGGCGCGAAGAAGGTCATCATGTCGGCCCCGTCGAAGGACGACACGCCGATGTTCGTGTTCGGCGTGAACGACAAGACCTACGCCGGCCAGGCCATCATTTCCAACGCGTCGTGCACCACCAACTGCCTGGCCCCGCTGGCCAAGGTCATCAACGACAAGTGGGGCATCAAGCGTGGCCTGATGACCACCGTGCATGCGGCCACCGCCACCCAGAAGACCGTCGATGGCCCGTCCAACAAGGACTGGCGCGGCGGCCGTGGCATCCTGGAAAACATCATTCCGTCGTCCACCGGTGCGGCCAAGGCCGTCGGCGTGGTCATTCCGGAACTGAACAAGAAGCTGACCGGCATGAGCTTCCGCGTCCCGACCTCGGACGTGTCGGTGGTCGACCTGACCGTCGAGCTGGAAAAGGAAGCCACCTACGCCGAGATCTGCGCCGAAGTGAAGGCACAGAGCGAAGGCGCGCTGAAGGGCATCCTGGGCTACACCGAAGACAAGGTGGTGGCCACCGATTTCGTCGGTGAAACCCACACCTCGGTGTTCGACGCCGACGCCGGCATCGCCCTGGACGGCACCTTCGTCAAGCTCGTGTCGTGGTACGACAACGAGTGGGGCTATTCCAACAAGTGCCTGGAAATGGCCAAGGTTGTCGCCGCCAAGTAAGGCCGGCGAAGATCGCACGCGGACCCCGGCCTGGCCGGGGTTCGTCGTTTATGGGGCCGGCCCTGTCGTAGCATGGCCCGGTCGACCGCTGCCGCTGGGGCGCGGGAACGCAATGGAAGCACGCAATGGAAGCTCTGATCGCCCTGGTCGTACTGGTCCTGCTGGCCATCCCGCTGCTGCTGGTGGTGGCGCTGGTGATGATCGCCGGCCTGCGCCGCCGCGTCGCCGCGCTGGAAAGCACGCTGGCCGCCGCGCCTGCCACCCGGCCGGCCGCTGCGGCCACCGCCACCGAAGCGGCGCCTGCCCGGTCGGTGGTGACGCCTTCGGCCAGCGCCGATCCTCCGTTCCTGCGGCCAGTCGCGGCGGCGACACCACAACCGCCGCCGGCGCCTGAAGCCCTGCCTGCCGGGCCACCTGCGCCCCGTCCCGTCACGCCGCCGCCGGTACCGGTGGCGCCACCACTGCCTGCCGAGCCGGCGCTGCCGAATTTCATCGAGCGTGGCATCGGTGCGGTCAAGCGCTGGTTCACCGAAGGCAACGTGCCGGTCAAGATCGGCATGCTGGTGCTGCTCGCCGGTGTCGCCGCGCTGCTCAAATACGTCAGCGACCAGGGCTGGCTGGTGCTGCCGATCGAACTGCGCCTGGCCGGCGTCACCGTGGGCGCGCTGGGCCTGCTGGCCTTCGGCTGGCACCAGCGCGAACGCAGGCGCATGTTCGCGCTTGCGCTGCAGGGCGGTGCCATCGGCGTGCTGCTGCTGACCATCTTCGCCGCCTTCAAGCGATTCGACCTGATTCCGCCAGGCTTCGCCTTCGTCAGCTCGATTGCGCTGGTGGCAGGCCTGTGCGTGCTGGCGGTGATGCAGAACTCGCGAACCCTGGCGGTGCTGGGCATCCTCGCCGGCTTCATGGCGCCGCTGTGGCTGTCCACCGGCAGTGGCAACCACGTGGGGTTGTTCAGCTACTACGCGGTGCTCAACGCCGGCATCTTCGCCATTGCCTGGTTCCGGCCGTGGCGCGCGCTGAACCTGCTGGGTTTCGCCTTCACGTTCGGCATCGGTACGTTCTGGGGCGTGCTGCAGTACGCGCCGGACAAGTTCGGCAGTACCGAACCGTTCCTGCTGCTGTTCTTTGCCTTCTACCTGCTGATCCCGCTGCTGTACGCACGCCGGCAGCCCGCCGGCCGCCGCGACCTGGTCGATGGCAGCCTGGTGTTCGGCACCCCGCTGGTCGCGTTCTCGCTGCAGGCCGGCATGCTGCATGAGCAGCCGATGACGCTGGCGCTCTGCGCGCTCGGCCTGGCCGCGATCTACGCGGTGCTGGCGTGGGCGTTGATCCGGCGTGCGTCGTACACCGTGCTGGCGCAGTCGCACGCGGTGCTGGCGGCGGGCTTTGCCACGCTGGCAGTGCCGCTGGCGCTGTCGGCACGCGCCACGGGTGCCGTGTTCGCGCTGGAAGGCGCTGGCCTGGCCTGGCTGGGCCTGCGCCAGAAGCGCTGGCTGCCGCAGGTGGCTGGCGCGTTGCTGCAGATGGGCGCCGCGTTCGCCTTCGTGGCCGGCGGCGACCACTGGCACGAGGACCTGCGCTTCCTGATCAATCCGACCGCCATCGGTGCGCTGCTGCTGGCGCTGGCAGGTTTCGCCTCCGCCTGGAGCTACCAGCGCCGGCCGCGCCATGAGGTCGCACTGGTCTACTACCTGTGGGGCCTGCTGTGGTGGCTGGGCGGGCTGGTACACGAGATCACCCGTTTCTTCCCGTACCGCATGGAAGTGGATGCGCTGCTGGTGCTGGCTGCGGTCACCGCATGGCTGGCCGCCGAAATGCAGCGCCGCCAGCCGGCGCGTGCATTGGGCGTGACTGCGCTGGCGATGCTGGCGCTGGGCTTCCCGCTGGCGCTGATGCAGAGCGACGCGCACCATCAGCCGTTCGCCGGCTACGGTGCGTTGGCCTGGGCGGTATTCGCCGTGCTCGGTGTACGCACGCTGCTGTGCCTGCGCCAGGGCGGTGACAGCGTGGCGCGCATCGCGCAGTTCCTGTGGTGGCTGCTGTGGCCGTCGCTGCTTTCGCTGCTGGCGCTGTGGGGGGGGGGCGAGGCCGGTCTGGCGCAGGGTTGGACGACGCTGCTGGTCACGCTGCCGTGGCTGCTGATGGCGTCGCTGTCGCTGTGGCGCTGGAATACGCTGCGCTGGCCATTGGGTGAAGCGTTCGACCGCGTGCGCACGCCGCTGCAGTGCGTGCTGTTCGGGCTGCTGTCGATCGGCTGGCTGCTGGGGCAGCTGTTGCCGGGCGATGCTTCTCCGTTGCTCTGGCTGCCGGTGCTGAACCCGGCCGAGCTTGGACAGTGGCTCAGCCTGTTGCTGCTCGCGCGCTGGCTGTACAGCGGCCAGGCGCCGAAGGCACTGCTGGGTATCCGCATGCCGCTGCTGTCACTGGCAACGTTCGTTGCGCTGACCAGCGTGGTGCTGCATGGCGTGCACCAGTGGGGCGGCCTGTCGTGGAACGCGTCGATGATGCGCTTCAGCCTGGCGCAGACCAGCCTGACCGTGCTGTGGAGCGTGCTCGGCGTGATCGCCTGGGTATGGGGTTCGCGTCGCGGCCAGCGCGTGTTGTGGATGGTCGGTGCCGTGCTGATGGGCGTGGTGCTGGCCAAGCTGGTCATCGTCGATCGCCAGCACCTGGGCAACCTGCTGGGCATCGCATCGTTCATCGCCTACGGCCTGCTGTGCACCGTCGTGGGTTATCTGGCACCGGCACCGCCCAGCGCGGCGCCGACCGTGGAGGAAAAGCAATGAAAACGTGGAGCAGGGTGCTGCTGCCGGCGATGTTCGGCCTGCTGGCCGCCGTCGCGGTGCAGGCCGCCGATTACCGCACGCAGTACGCCGAACAGTGGCCACTGACGTTGTCCAGTGCACAGTCCGGTGCTTATCGCGTCGTGCTGGAACCGGCGATCTACCGTCGCGCCGGTACCGCGGACCTGAGCGATCTGCAGGTGTTCAATGCCGCAGGCCAGTCGCTGCCCTCCGCCTTGCTGGCGCCCGATCAGCCGCTGGCGCAGCCGCCGGTGCAGCGTGAGCTGCCCTGGTTCGCGCTGCCGCTGCTGGCCGAAGCGCAGCGCAACGATCTGCAGTTGCTGACCGAGCGTGATACCGATGGCCGTGTGCGTCGCGTCGAAGCACGCGTGAGTGGCGGTGCGGCGGCGAGCGGGCAGGGTGGCTGGCTGATCGACGCCAGCGTGCTCGGCCAGCAGCCGGTGGCGGCGCTGGTACTGGATTGGGCCGACAGCGGAGAGCCGCTGCAGGCACAGGTGCAGCTGGATGCCAGCGACGACCTGCAGCACTGGCGTCCGATCGGGCGTGATATCCCGCTGGTCGACCTGCAGCGTGCTGGCAAGCGCCTGCTGCAGCGCCGCCTGCAGGTGGACGGCGAGGCGCGCTACCTGCGCGTGCTGGCGCAGGGCGATGCACGCCTGCCGGCGCTGCGCAGCGTACTGGCCGAGCTGCCGCCGGCGCCGGCCACACTGCCGTGGGAGTGGCTGTCGCTGGAGCCGACCTCGACGGGCAAGGGGGAATACACCTTTGAGATGGATGGCCGTTTCCCGGTCGCCCGTGCGGACGTGGCCAGTACCGACAACAGCCTGGTGCAGTGGACGTTGTTCAGCCGCGACGACGAAAGTGCGGAGTGGCAGCGCCGTAGTGCGCCGTGGATTGCCTACCAGCTGCAGCAGGGCGCACAGGGCCCGCGCCAGCAGTCAGCCGCGCAGGCACTGGGCGGCGTGCATCGCGACCGCTACTGGAAGCTGGTTGCGAATCCTGCCGAATTGGCGACTGCGCCGTCCCTGCGCCTGGGCTACCAGCCGGAAGTGCTGGTGTTCCTCAGCCAGGGCGCGGCGCCCTACGCGTTGGCGGTGGGCAGCTCGACCGCGCGCCGGATGGAGGCGCCGATCGGGGTGCTGATCGAGGAACTGCGACAGCGCAACGACCCGTCGTGGCAGCCGACGCTGGCGCGCCTGGAAGGCAGCCCGGAGCCGCTGGCCGGCGATGCGGCGCTGAAGGCCCAGCATGATTGGAAGTCGTGGTTGCTGTGGGCATTGCTGGGGCTGGGTGTGCTGGTTGTTGGCGGCCTGGCGGTCAGCCTGCTTCGGCAGAAGCCTGCGCCTTCGGCGTAGGTTCCGGCGAACGGCGCAGCCCCTCGTGGGTGGGGGTGGTCGTGCAAAGCAAAAGCAAAAGCCGCGCTTGGCCGGGCGGGGTGGGTTCGCGGGGGACGCCGCAAGTACGTCCTTTGACAGTTTCCGGTTGCTTCCACCCACGGAAAGAAAGAAGAAGAGCAAAAGCTGCCTGGCTGGGCGCTCTTTGTAGAGCCGAGCCCGCGCTCGGCTGCTCTCCGCGAAATCTCCAGCCGAGCATGGGCTCGGCTCTACATTCCTTCTCCGTCCGACATCAGAAACCGCTCTTGCCTTTTGCCATCCGCTCTACCTCATGAACCTGTCGAGGCCGGGGCGGTGTGGGCTGGCAGGGGTGTCCGCGGCATGGATGCCGCGGCCAAGCCTCCAGGTATGGATTCACGGCGTCCCCTGCCAGCCCACACCACCCCGGCCCACTCACAGCACCACGAAGCGCCAGCGCCTTGGCCGTTGCCGTTGCTGTTGCATTTGCCCTGCGCCTCTGCCTGCCGCAGGCATCGACCCTCCCACCACCCGCACCCGATACAATGGCCGTCTGCCGCATCCCGGCATCCCGTCCCTGAGCCAAAGAGTTGCCCATGTCCATCGTCCGCATGACCGACCTCGACCTCTCCGGCAAGCGCGTGCTGATCCGCCAGGATCTGAACGTGCCGATCGAGAATGGCCGCATCACTTCCGAACAGCGCATCACCGCTTCGCTGCCGACGCTCAAGCGCGCACTGGAGCAGGGCGCGGCGGTGATGGTCACCTCGCACCTGGGGCGCCCGAAGGAAGGCGTGTGGAGCGAAGCTGATTCGCTGGCACCGGTCGCGGCGCGCCTGTCCGAGCTGCTGGGCCGCGAGGTTCCGCTGGTGCGCGACTGGGTCGATGGCGTCGACGTGCAGCCGGGCCAGCTGGTGCTGCTGGAAAACTGCCGCATGAACGTCGGCGAGGGCAAGGACGATGAAGCCCTGTCGAAGAAGTACGCCGCGCTGTGCGATGTGTTCGTGATGGATGCCTTCGGCACCGCGCACCGTGCCCAGGCATCCACCCACGGCGTCATCCGCTTCGCACCGGTCGCTGCCGGTGGCCCGCTGCTGATGGCCGAGCTGGACGCGCTGGCGCAGGCGCTGGATGCACCGGCCAAGCCGCTGCTGGCCATCGTGGCCGGCAGCAAGGTCAGCACCAAGCTGGAACTGCTGGCCAACCTGGTCGGCAAGGTGGATCAGCTGATCGTCGGTGGTGGCATCGCAAACACCTTCATCGCCGCCGCCGGCTACAACGTCGGCAAGTCGCTGTACGAACCGGACCTGCTGGATACCGCGAAGAAGATCGTGGCCGATGCCAAGGCGCGTGGCGCCGACATTCCGCTGCCGGTGGACGTGGTCACCGCCAAGCAGTTCCTGCCTGATGCCGCTGCGGAAGTGAAGGCGGTCGACGCCGTTGCCGAAGACGACCTGATCCTGGACATCGGCCCGCAGACCGCCGCGCAGTACGCGCAGCTGATCGATAAGGCCGGCACCGTGGTCTGGAACGGTCCGGTCGGTGTGTTCGAGTTCGAGGCCTTCAGCAAGGGTACCGAGGCACTGGCCCGCGCCATCGCCAGCTCGCCGGCCTTCTCCATCGCGGGCGGTGGCGACACCCTGGCGGCGGTCGACAAGTTCGATATCGCCAAGGACGTCAGCTACATCTCCACCGGTGGCGGCGCGTTCCTGGAGTTCCTGGAAGGCAAGACCCTGCCGGCAGTGGCGGCACTCGACGCGCGCGGCGCATGAGTGCCGACCACGGCAAGGATGTCCTGTTCTTCGACCTGGACGGCACGCTGATCGATTCGCAGGTGGGCATCACCGCCTGCATCGCCTACGCGCTGCAGAAGATGGACCATCCGGTGCCGGCGCAGGAAACGCTGCTGGGCTGGATCGGTCCGTCGCTGCGCACCACTTTCGCGCCGCTGTTCGGTGAACCGGCGCGGGTGGAGCAGGCGGTGGGCTATTACCGCGAGCGCTTCGACGCCGAAGGCTGGCGCGAGCACACGGTGTACCCGCAGATTGAAGACACGCTGCGCGCGCTGCATGGTCGTGGCCACCGCCTGGCGGTGGTCACTGCCAAGAACGAGCCACACGCGCGGCGCATCCTCGCCCATCTGCCATTTGGTGGATTGTTCGAGGAGATCGTCGGTTCGACCCTGGATGGCTCGCGCAGCCACAAGCCGGAGCTGGTCGGCGAAGCGCTGCGTCGGCTGCAGGTGCAGCCCGCGCAGTGCTGGATGATCGGCGACCGCCGCATGGACATCGAGGGCGCGCGCCACCACGGTCTGCGAAGCGTGGGCGTGCTGTGGGGCTTTGGTGGCGAAGCGGAACTCACCGAAGCCGGTGCGGGCCAGCTGGCCCGTGAGCCGGCACAGCTGACCACGCTGTTGGCCTAGGCTCCTGTAGAGCCGATGCTCGGCTGCTTCGGCGTGTACCCAGCCGAGCATGGGCTCGGCTCTACAGAATGCCCTGCGCCAGCGTATGTCCGGACCATGTCCGTTCCATGACCCGCGAAGTCAGGCAGCACAAGGCTGTAACCGTATACATGCGACGTGAAGGATGTGCTAATTTCCGTTCTTTATCGGGAGAGGCCCATTCACCATGTTCGAGCGTCAGCGTCGCACCAAGATCCTTGCCACCCTCGGCCCGGCCACCGATCCGCCGGGCGTGCTGGAGGATCTGTTCCGCGCCGGCGTCAACGTGGTGCGCCTCAACTTCAGCCATGGTGACCCCTCCGGCCAGGCCAAGCGGGCCGCCGAAGTGCGTGCCGCCGCCGCCCGCGTGGGCGTGGAAGTGGGCATCCTGGCCGACCTGCCGGGCCCGAAGATCCGCATCGAGCGCTTCGCCGAAGGCAAGGTGCAACTGAAGGCGGGCAACCGCTTCGACCTGATCGCCAGCACCAACGCCGGCCCGGGTGATGCCACCCAGGTCGGTGTCAGCTACCTCGGCCTGCCGCAGGACGTCGGCCCGGGTGATGTGCTGCTGCTCGACGACGGCCTGATGCAGCTGCAGGTGGTGGAGGTGCAGGGCGAACGCATCATCAACACCGTGCTCAACGACGGCGTGCTGTCCGACCGCAAGGGCCTGAACAAGCAGGGCGGCGGCCTGTCGCTGGGCGCGCTGACCGAGCGTGACAAGGAGCTGATCGGCATCGTCGCCAAGATCGGCGTCGACTTCATCGCCGTGTCGTTCTGCCGCAACGCGCAGGACATGAACGATGCGCGTGACATCGCCCGCTCGCATGGCTGTGATGCTGCGCTGGTGTCGAAGATCGAGCGCACCGAGGCCATCGAGAACCTGGAAGAAATCGTCGAGGCCAGCGACGTGGTGATGGTGGCCCGTGGCGACCTTGGCGTGGAAATCGGCGATGCCGAACTGCCGGGCCTGCAGAAGAAGATCATCAAGGCCTCGCTGGCGCAGAACAAGGTGGTGATCACCGCCACGCAGATGCTGCAGTCGATGGTGGAAAGCCCGATCCCGACCCGTGCCGAAGTGCTGGACGTGGCCAACTCGGTCATCGACGGCACCGATGCGGTGATGCTGTCGGCCGAGACCGCTGCCGGTGCCTGGCCGGTCAAGGCCGTCGAAGCGATGGCGCGCATCTGCCTGGGGGCCGAGCGCCAGTTCCAGACCGAGACCGACTTCAACGCTTCGCCGCGCAACCTGGAACGCGCCGACCAGGCCATTGCCATGGCCACCATGTTCCTGTCCCAGCACGTGGGCGTGCGCGCGATCGTGGCGATGACCGAATCCGGTGGCACTGCGCGTTACCTGTCGCGTTTCCGTGCCAAGGCGCCGGTGTTCGCGGTCACCCGCCATGACGGCGCACGCCGTCAGATGGCGCTGATGCGCGATGTCTACCCGATCAACTTCGACAGCCGTGGCCTGACCCCGCGCGAAGCGGCGCGGGGCAGCATCCGCCTGCTGGTCGAAGCCGAACTGCTGCAGGCCGGCGACCGCGTCGTGTTCACCAGCGGTGAGCATATGGAAACCCTGGGCGCGACCAACACCCTGCGCCTGCTGGAAGTGGGCGACGACGGCCGCGCCATCGGCCTGGGCGACCTGTAAGAAAGGGCCGCATCGGGCGGGAGCCGCCATGCGGATCCGGCCCGGGGTCAGATCCCCGCAGGGGCTCTGACCCCCAACGGCAGGACATTCTTTGTCCTGTGCAGACTTGGAATCGTTTCCATCCTGCCCTCGACACCGGGGCAACGGGCAGCGGGGCTATACTTACGTTTTTCCCGCACCCGCCACAGGAAATACATGAGCATCGAACAGCTGGCCGAAACCGCCCAGGCCATGGTCGCCCCGGGCAAGGGCATCATCGCGATCGACGAATCCACCGCTACCATCGCCAAGCGTTTCGCCGGCGTCGGTATCGAGAACACCGAGGAGAACCGTCGTGCCTACCGCGAGCTGCTGCTGACCACGCCGAAGCTCAACGAGCACATTTCCGGCGCCATCCTGTACGACGAAACCATCCGCCAGTCGACCAAGGACGGCGTGCCGTTCGCCAAGTACATGGCCGACCACGGCATGATTCCGGGCATCAAGGTGGACAAGGGTGCGCACCCGCTGGCCGGCTGCCCGGGCGAGCTGGTCACCGAAGGCCTGGACGGCCTGCGCGAGCGCCTGCAGGAGTACTACAAGCTGGGCGCGCGCTTCGCCAAGTGGCGTGCGGTCATCAACATCGGCGAGAGCATTCCGTCGGGCACCTGCATCGAGTCCAACGCTCACGCGCTGGCCCGTTACGCCGCGCTGTGCCAGGAATGCGGCCTGGTGCCGATGGTCGAGCCGGAAGTGATCATGGACGGCGACCACGACATCGAGACCTGCTACGAAGTCACCGAAGCCACCCTGCGTTCGCTGTTCGACGCGCTGTACCAGCAGAACGTGCTGCTGGAAGGCACCATCCTGAAGGCGTCGATGGTCATCTCCGGCAAGAACTGCGATGAGCAGGCCGACGTCGAGGAAGTGGCTGAGTCGACGGTGATGTGCCTGAAGAGCACCGTGCCGGCGATCCTGCCGGGCGTGGTGTTCCTGTCCGGTGGCCAGAGCGACGAACAGTCGACCGAGCACCTGAACGCGATGAACCAGCTGGGCAACCTGCCGTGGCCGCTGAGCTTCTCCTACGGCCGCGCCATGCAGCAGGCCGCGCTGAAGCTGTGGGCCAAGGACATGAAGGGCAACTACGCCGCTGCCCAGAAGACCGTGTACGAGCGCGCCAAGGACAACGGTCTGGCCGCGCTGGGCAAGTGGAACGGTTGATCCGTCCCATCGCTGGATGAACAGGGCAACGCCGGCATCACGCCGGCGTTTGCTTTTGCGGGTATCGTTTCCGGCCCCGCGCGCCCGGCCGGCACGCGGGAACTACATGGAAGGCCAAGGAGAAACAACATGCGTTTGGCAGTACTCACACTGACCGTTGCCGCGGTCCTGGTCGCCGGCGGTTGCAACCGCATCGGCAGCAGTGGTGACGCAGGCAAGGCCGCGTCGCTCGATTTCGACAAGCCGGTGTCCGGCGAGATCACCTCGCGCAGCGGCATCAACTTCAACGACGGCAGCCATCACCAGCTCTACCAGATCAAGCTGGAAGACAAGGACCTGGTCGGCCTGAAGCTCACCGGTGCCCTCAGCGGCTCGATCGCCGTGTTCAACAACGGCAGCCTTGTTTCCACCAGCAACACCGGTTACGAACGCGAAGGCGACGTCTCGCTGGCGTTCCGTGCCAATGGCGGCGGCACCTACCAGGTGGCGGTCAATGCCGATGGCCCGACCGCCTTTGGTCCGTATCGCCTGCGCGCCGAGAAGCTGAAACCCTACGACGGCAAGCCGTTGGCGGGCAGTGGCGAAATCGTGGACATGCTGGCCAGTGACTCGCAGGACTACACCCTGCAGGTGGACAAGACCGGCCTGTACGAAATCCGCCTGGTGTCGGACGTCTTCGATCCGGTGCTGAAGCTGTCGGGCCAGGGCGTTGAAGCCGAAAACGACGATGGCAACGACAGCACCAACTCGCGGCTGACCCTGTCGCTGAAGCCGGGCAAGTACACCTTGACCGCGCGCGGCCTCGGCAGCGGTGTCAATGGCATGTTCACCCTGTCTGCCACCCGCATCGAACTGCCGGGCAATCTGGTCGAGCGCGATGGCACTGCCCTGCCGAAGTCGGGCAGCGTGTACACCATGCTGGACAACGAAGGCCGTCGCCGCTTCCTGCTGACGCTGGATCGTCCCGCCGACGTGCGCCTGGATGCGATCTCCAGCCAGGTCGATACCGTGCTGCGCGTGGTCGGTGGCGATGTCGAGCTGACCGACGACGACGGTGGCAACGGTACCAACTCGCGCCTGGAGGAGACCCTGCCGGCCGGCCACTACACCGTCGACGTGTCCAGCCTGAACAATGGCGCAGGCATGGTGGAAGTGCGCGTGCAGGTGGATGGTGCCAGCGCTGACGGTGCTGCCGCCTCCGCGGCCCGCGCTGCTGCTGACGCTGCAGCCGCCGTGGCCGATGACGCTGCTGCGGTGGAAGCTGCCAGCCGTTGAGGGTGATCCACGCCATGCGTGGATGACATCAACGGTGCAATGGAAAAGGCCGGGCAATGCCCGGCCTTTTCTTTTCCATGCTGTGCCGCGTTTCAATGCGCGGCGGCAAGGCCCGCATCGCCGAGCGGCGGCAGCATCGCGCCGCGTGGCTCGCTTTCCGTGCTCTGGCCGGCGGCGGCCAGCGCCTGCTGGTAGGCTTTGGCGGTGGCCGTGTTGAACGCGACCAGCACGATGCGCATCGGTTGCGCGTGGCTGCGCTGCCATGCCAGTGTTTCCGTCACCGCGATCTGTGCAGCCCGGTACAGCGGATAGCCATACACGCCGCAACTGATGGCCGGGAACGCGATCGACTGTACGCCCAGCGACTCGGCCAGCTGCAGCGATTTCCAGTAGCAGTTGGCCAGCAGTGCCGGTTCATCGCGCTGGCCGTCGTGCCAGACCGGGCCGACCGTGTGCAGTACGTGGCGTGCCGGCAGCGCATATGCGGCCGTGGCGCGCACCTCGCCCGTCGGGCAACGCACGCCCGGGCGCAGCTCCGGTAGCTGCTCGCATTCGGACAGCAATGCAGGGCCCGCTGCGCGATGGATCGCGCCGTCGACACCGCCGCCACCGAGCAGTGTTTCGTTGGCCGCGTTGACGATCGCATCCACCGCCAGGGTCGTGATGTCGCCCTGCCAAACTTCGATCTTCATGCGTCCGTCTCCTGCCTGTGAGGTGATCCGCGCAGCATCTGCGCCGGCTGTTCCCACGGTAGGGGACAGGGCATCGATACTGCGTCATGACCGTCTCACGCGCTGCGATCCGACGGCCTTCACGCACGATGGCGGGCGACGCCTTCACGCAGGCTGAAGCGGGGCGCACGCCGGGCATGGCCCGGCGAATCGCATCACGGCAGGCCGGCCAGCCACTCGTCGTCGGAGCCTTCGTTCACATCGGCAAACAGCGGCGTGGAGAAGTAGCGTTCACCCGTGTCCGGCAGCATGGCCAGAATCACTGAACCCGGTTCGGCACGTGCGGCCACGTCCAGGGCACTGGCCACGGTGGCGCCGGCGGAGATGCCGACGAAGATGCCTTCCTCCGCCGCCAGCCGGCGCGCGGTGGCGATGGCGCGGTCGTCGTCCACCGAGACCAGTTCATCCACCACATCACGGTTGAGCACGTCCGGCACGAAGTCCGGGGTCCAGCCCTGGATCTTGTGCGGCTTCCAGTCATCGCCCTTCAGCAGTGCGGCGCCGGCCGGCTCGGTGGCGATGATGCGGGTCTGCGGGCGCGCGACCTTCAGTACTTCACCCACACCGGTGAGCGTGCCGCCGGTGCCCCAGCCGCTGACGAAGTAGTCCAGCCGCTTGCCGGCGAAGTCGCGCAGGATTTCGGCGGCGGTGGTGTTGCGGTGATACGCCGGGTTGGCCGGGTTGGCGAACTGGCTGGCCAGGAACCATCCGTGCTGCTCGGCCAGTTCGCGCGCCTTGCGCACCATGCCGCTGCCGCGTTCGGCGGCCGGGGTCAGGATCACCTTCGCGCCATACGCGCGCATCAGCTTGCGGCGCTCCACCGAGAAGGTCTCGACCATGGTCGCCACGAACTTGTAGCCGCGCGCGGCGGCCACCATCGCCAGCGCCACGCCGGTGTTGCCCGAGGTGGCCTCGACGATCGTGTCGCCCGGCTTCAGCACGCCGCGCGCTTCGGCATCGAGGATGATCGCCAGCGCCAGGCGGTCCTTCACCGAGCCGCCCGGGTTGAACGACTCGACCTTGGCGTAGAGGCTGACCTGCGGCGGCGCCAGGCGCTGCAGCTTGACGATGGGGGTGTTGCCGACGGTATCGAGGATGGAGTCGTACAGGGCCATGGAAGCGCTCCGGAAACGGGGCCGCGCCGGGCTTCGGCGGGCGAAGGGGGGAGGGCTGGCTGTTAGGCCAGCGGCTGCCGGCTGACCGTAGCGCCGGCATATGACGCCCGGAAATGACCAGATACCTTTCTTAAACAACCTTTGGTTATAAGCTGGTGACGGCAATTGACCCTAGAGTGGACCTCCGCCCCACGCCGCCCGCCTCCCATGACGCTGACCCAGCTGCGCTACCTGGTTGCCATCGCCGACGCCGAGCTGAACATCACGCTGGCCGCCTCGCGCGTGCACGCCACCCAGCCCGGCCTGTCCAAGCAGCTCAAGCAGCTGGAGGACGAGCTCGGCTTCCTGTTGTTCGTGCGCAAGGGCCGCAGCCTGGAATCGGTCACCCCGGCCGGCACCGAGGTGATCGCCCGCGCCCGCGCGGTGCTGTCCGAGGCCAACAACATCCGCACCTACGCTGCCAACCAGCGCCGCGAGAGCCAGGGCCAGCTGATCCTGACCACCACCCACACCCAGGCGCGCTTCGTGCTGCCGCCGGCGGTGGCAGCCATCAAGCAGGCCTACCCGCAGGTGAGCGTGCACCTGCAGCAGGCCGGTGAGGCCGACGCACTGGACCGCCTCAACCAGGGCGATGCCGATATCGCGATCATCAGTACCGCCGGTGGCGAACCCACCGATGGCATCGCGGTGCCGCTGTTCCGCTGGCGACGGCTGGTGGTGGTGCCCAAGGGCCATCCACTGGATCGCGCCGGTCGTGCACCGGACCTGGCCGCGCTGGCCCGCCAGCCGCTGATCAGCTATGAATCCTCGACCCGCCCGAACTCGTCGTTGCAGCGCGCCTTCGCCGCCAACGGGCTGGTGCCGGACCTGGCGCTGACCGCGCTCGACGCCGACCTGATCAAGACCTACGTGCGCACCGGGCTGGGCGTGGGGCTGCTGGCCGAGATGGCGGTCAGTTCCAACGACGAAGACCTGAGATCGTGGCCGGCGCCGGACCCTATCAGCGAGTGCATCGCCTGGGCGGTGCTGCCGCGCGACCGGGTGCTGCGTGATTACGCGCTGGAACTGGTGCATGTGCTGGCACCGCAGATTGATCCGCGCGATCTGCGAAGGGTGCTGGATGGCAACCAGGCCGCCGCGTGGCCGGTGCCACCGACGTGGGAATCGCTGACCCAGACCATCACGGTGTGAGGTAGGTCGAGCAGGGCTGCGCCCTGCACCTGCTACAAGCCGGAGCAACGTCAACGTCAAAAGCGGGCTATCCGCAGGGGGGGCGGGGCGGTGTCGGAGTGCGGGGACGCCGCAAGTACGTCCATGTAGGCTTGGCAGCCGCATCCATGCGGCTGACACCCCGCACTCCGACACCGCCCCACCTCTGACAGATTCCGATGGCTGTTGGTAGGTGTCGACCTTGGTCGACACGGTAGATCCACGCCATGCGTGGATGAAAGCTGTCAGATATCGAAATACATCTGGGGTCAGATCCGTTTTCCTTCGGAAAACGGATCTGACCCCAAAGCCGTTCCGACAGATCGCAGAAATCTGTCGAAGGCGGGGTGGGTCCGGTTGCGGGGGCGTGAGCCGCATGGATGCGGCGACCGAGCCTACATGGAGGTATTCACGGCGTCCCCCGCAACCGTACCCACCCCGCCATCCCACGGATTGCCCGCTTTTGACGTTGACGTTGATTCGGCAGGTGCAGGGCGCAGCCCTGCCGACAAACCCCCTCCTGCGACGGTTCGTCGCACGGGCAACCCTCGACCCGCCTCTACACTAGCGGGGTGACCCGCCTGTCCCGCCCGCAGCGCCTTCTGCTCCAGCTCGCCATCCTGGCGACGCTGCTGATGGTGCTTGCGCCGCTGGTCAGCCGCGCGCTGCAGGCGCCGCCGATGGACCACGCCGCCATGGGTCATGACATGCACGACATGGCCATGGCCGGGCACGAGCAGCACAACGCTGCGACGACAGCGCCCAGTCGCCCCGCCGATCCCCACGCCATGCACGGCGAAGCCTGCGAGTACTGCGTGCTGGCCATGCGCCTGCTGCCGTGGCTGGCGGTGCTGGTGCTGCTGTTGCCGTTGCTGTGGCGGCCGCGCCTGGTGTTCCCGTGGTCGCAGCAGGCGCTGCCCGCGCTGCACTGGCCAGCACATGCCGCACGTGGGCCACCACGCGTCTCCATCGTCCGCTGATATCCCCATGAATCTGCCGCACGACGCCTGACCGGGCGCCGTGCGCGTGTGCGTACCCTGGAGCTGTTCCGATGAAAATGACTTCCCGCCCCGCGGGCGCCTGCGCGCGCCTGCCGGTTGCCCTTGGCCTGGCCGTGGCCGCGTCACTGGCCCACGCTGCGCCTGCCGAAGAAGCGCGCACCCTCGACACGATGGTGGTCACCGCCGCCGCACCGTCCTCGCCGCTGCACTGGGTGACCGATCCGCGCCTGCCGCGGCAGCCGGTGCCGGCCAGTGATGGTGCCGATTACCTGAAAACCGTTCCCGGTTTCTCCGCCATCCGCAACGGCGGCACCAACGGCGACCCGGTGCTGCGCGGCATGTTCGGGTCGCGCCTGAACATCCTCAGCAACGACGGCAACCTGATCGGTGCCTGCCCGTCGCGCATGGATAATCCGCTGTCCTACATCGCGCCGGAGAGCTTCGACCGGTTGACCATCATCAAGGGCCCGCAGAGCGTGCGCTGGGGCGCCGGTGCCTCGGCCGGTACCGTGCGCTTCGAGCGCGACACGCCGCGTTTCGAGGAGCCGGGCCTGCGTGCCGATGCCAGTGCGCTGGTCGGTTCGCGCAACCGCAACGACCAGGTACTGGACCTGACCCTGGGCAACCCGACCGGCTATGTGCGTGCCAGCGGCAACCGTTCTGAAGCCGATGACTACAAGGACGGCCACGGCGATGTGGTGCCGTCGAAGTGGCGCAAGTGGAACGGTGATGTGGCGATCGGCTGGACGCCGGACGCCGATACGCTGCTGGAAATTTCCGCCGGTGCCGGCGATGCGATCGCGCGTTATGCCGGGCGCGGCATGGACGGCGCCGCGTTCGAGCGCACCAGTTACGCGGCACGCTTCGAGAAGCGCAACCTGCCGGGCGCGTGGGACGTGGTGCAGGCCAACGTGTACTACAACGAAGCCGACCACGTGATGGACAACTACACGCTGCGCACGCCGAATCCCAACAGCATGATGCCGATGCCGATGGCCTCGAACGTGGACCGTCGTACCCAGGGCGGCCGCGTCAGTTCCGAGTGGCGCTGGCAGGACGTGCAGCTGGTGGCGGGTGTGGATGGCGAAGACAGCCGCCACCGCGGCCGCATGGGCATGGGCCGCGATACCTACCGGCAGGCGGCGTGGGAGACCGATGCCAGCTTCCGTCGCTATGGCGTGTTCAGCGAACTGACCCTGGGTGCCGGCACCGACCAGCGCTGGATCAGTGGCCTGCGCATCGATCGCGCCAGCGTGCGCGATGAGCGGCAGTCGATCCGCGGCATGATGGGGAACATGCCCAATGCGACCTCGGGCCAGCGTCGCAAGGAATGGCTGGGCAGTGGTTTCCTGCGTTACGAACAGGACCTGGCCGACGGCCTGACCTGGTATGCCGGTCTCGGCCACAGCCAGCGCATGCCCGATTACTGGGAGCTGTTCTCACCCGATCACGGTCCGGCCGGTGCACCGAACGCCTTCGCCGGCATCCAGCCCGAGCGCACCACCCAGCTCGACGTCGGCCTGCAGTACAAGGGCCCGCGCGTGCAGGCCTGGGTCTCGGCCTACGCCGGGCAGATCCAGGACTACATCCTGTTCACCTATCACGGCAGCGGCATGATGGGCATGAGCCAGGCCAGCAACATCGATGCGCGCATCGCCGGTGCCGAGGCGGGGCTGGAAGTGAGTGTGGCCGAGCAGTGGAAACTGGGGGGCACGCTGGCCTATGCCTGGGGCGAGAACCGCGACCAGCAGCGTCCACTGCCGCAGATGCCGCCGCTGGAAGCGCGCCTGAGTGCGAACTGGGAAGGCCAGCGCTGGAGCGCGGGGGCCTTGCTGCGCGCGGTGACCCACCAGCATCGTGTCGCAGATGGCCAAGGCAACGTGGTGGCCCAGGACCTGGGTCCCAGTGCTGGTTTCGCCACGTTCGCGCTCAACGCCGCCTATCGCTTCAGTTCGCAGCTGCAGCTCAGCGCGGGTGTCGACAACCTGTTCGACCGCGCCTACAGCGAGCACCTGAACCTGGCCGGCAGCGCCGACTTCGGCTTCCCGGCCGATCCGGTGCGCATCAACGAGCCCGGGCGCAGCGTCTGGATGAAGGTGAATTACCGGTATTGATCCGCCAGGCATGGCCCGGCGCTACCCATGCACCGGGCAAAAAAACGGGGCCGGATCCCCGCCAGGATCCGCCCCCTGCCCAACGCCCTCCGTCGGGCAGCTTCGACTCTACGATGACGGCACTGGCAATGGGGCGCTGGATACACCCCGACACACGCCGACACCGCCATGGGCAGCCTTGCACGGAACGGGTTCAAGGCGCTATCACGGCTTCGGTTCCACGCCGGTAAACGCTTGGCACATACCGCTTTTGCGGGCCCTTGCCTACACTCGGCGGCCGTGGATCAATCAGGACCGTTCATGTTGGCTCGTATCGCTTCGACCCTGGCCCTTGGCCTCAGCCTGGCCGTGCTGGCCGGGTGCGCAGGCAAACAGGAGGCCGCCGCGCGTCGGCAGGGCGAAGCAGTGCCGGTTACCGCGCAGCTCGTGCAGCCCACGCAGTGGAACGACACCCTGCAGGCGCTGGGCACCGCCAAGGCACGCGAGTCGATCAGCGTCACCGCCAAGGTCAGCGAAATCGTCGAGAAGGTGCATTTCGAAAGCGGCCAGCACATCGCCGCCGGTGCGCCGATCGTGACCCTGCGCGGCCAGGCCCAGGAAGCGGCGCTGGTGCAGGCGCAGGCCACGTTCCACGAGGCCGACCAGCTGTACAAGCGCCAGCGCGAGCTGGCCTCCCAGCGGTTGGTGTCCAGCGCCACGCTGGATACGCAGAAGTCGATCCGTGATGCCGCTGAGGCGCGCGTGATGCAGATGCAGGCCGACATCGGTGATCGCCGTGTGCGCGCGCCGTTCGCCGGCGTGCTTGGCATCCGCCAGGTCAGCCCTGGCTCGCTGCTGACGCCGACCACGGTGATCGCCACGCTCGACGATATCGAGCACATGCACATCGATTTCCAGGTGCCGGAAGTGGAACTGGCCGCACTGGGCGTCGGTGACAAGGTCAGCGCCACCAGCGTGGCATGGCCCGGCCGCACCTTCGAGGGCGTGGTCAGCACCATCGACGCACGCATCGATCCGGCCACCCGCGCGGTGACCGTGCGTGCCGACTTCGCCAACGGCGACCACGCGCTGCGCCCGGGCATGCTGCTTGACGTGCGCCTGTTCCGCCCGGAGCGCCCAGCGCTGGTGGTGCCGGAAATCGCCGTGGTGCAGGTCGGCCGCGACACGTTCGTGTACCGCATCAAGAGCGACGACAGCGTCGAGCGCGTGGACGTGGTGACCGGTGCGCGCCGTGCCGGCGTGGTCGAGATCAAGCAGGGCCTGGAGGCCGGCCAGCGCATCGTGGTCGACGGCACCGGCAAGCTGCGCCCGGGCCTGAAGGTCACGGCCAAGGATGCGGCACCGGCCAGCGGCGCGAAGCCGGCTGACGCGCCGGCACCGGTCGCGGCCGAGGGCCACGGCGGATGAAGCTGTCCGACATCTCCATCCAGCGGCCGGTGTTCGCCGTGGTGATGAGCCTGCTGTTGCTGGTGCTGGGCGTGATGTCCTTCACCCGCCTGACCCTGCGCGAACTGCCCGCCATCGATCCGCCGATCGTGTCGGTGTCGGTGGACTACACCGGCGCGTCGGCGGCGGTCATCGAAAGCCGCATCACCCAGGTGCTGGAAGACGCGCTGGCCGGCATCGAGGGCATCGACACCATCAACGCGCGCAGCACCAACGGCCGCTCGCAGGTCAGTATCGAGTTCACCTCCAACCGCGATATCGAAGCGGCGGCCAACGATGTGCGTGATGCGGTCAGCCGCGTTGCCGACCGTATGCCGGAAGAAGCGCGGCCGCCGGAAATCGCCAAGGTCGAAAGCGATGCCGACCCGATCATCTGGTTCAACATGGTCTCCTCGACCATGGACACGCTGGAGCTGAGCGACTACGCCGACCGCTACGTGGTCGATCGCTTTTCCAGCCTCGATGGCGTGGCCCAGGTCCGCATCGGCGGCCGCCAGCGCTATGCGATGCGCATCTGGCTGGACCGTGACCAACTGGCCGCACGCGGCCTGACCACCGGCGACGTGGAAACCGCGCTGCGTAACGAGAACGTGGAACTGCCGGCCGGCCGCATCGAGTCGACCGACCGCGATTTCACCCTGCGCGTGGAGCGTAACTACATCAAGCCCGAAGACTTCGCGACCATCCCGCTGGGCAAGGGGCGCGACGGTTACGTGGTGCGCATGGGTGACGTGGCGAAGATCGAGCTGGCCTCGGCCGAACGCCGCGCGTACTACCGCAGCAACGGCGAGCCGGGCATCGGCCTGGGCATCGTCAAGACCTCCACCGCCAACTCGCTGGACGTTGCGCGTACCGCGCGCGCTGAAGCCGAGCGGGTGGCGCTGACCCTGCCCAAGGGCACGCAGATCTTCGTCGCCTTCGACAACACCACATTCATCGAAGCCGCCGTGGACCGCGTCTACGCCACGCTGGTGGAAGCGATGATCCTGGTGCTGGCAGTGATCTGGCTGTTCCTCGGCAGTTTCCGCGCCGCGTTGATTCCAGCGGTGACCGTGCCTGTGTGCCTGGTGGCGGCGTTCATCGCGCTGTATGCGTTCGATTTCTCGATCAACCTGCTGACCCTGCTGGCGCTGGTGCTGTGCATCGGCCTGGTGGTGGACGATGCGATCGTGGTGGTGGAGAACGTGCAGCGCCGCATCGACCTGGGCGAACCACCGCTGGTGGCCTCCAAGCGCGGCACCGCACAGGTTGCCTTCGCGGTGATCGCCACCACCGCCGTGCTGGTGGCGGTGTTCCTGCCGGTTGGATTCCTGGAAGGCAACACCGGGCGCCTGTTCCGCGAACTGGCAGTGGCGCTGGCGGCAGCGGTGGCGTTGTCCGCGTTCGTGGCGCTGACGCTGACGCCGATGATGGCCTCCAAGCTGCTCAAGCCGCACACCGGGCAGGCACCGCGGGGCCTGCACGGCTTCATCAACCGCAACCTGGAACGCCTGGCGGGTGCCTATGGGCGGGTGCTCGATCACCATGTCGACCGCACCTGGATCTACCTGCTGGTGATGGTGGCCGCGCTGGCCGCCAGCTGGGGCCTGCTCAAGCTGCTGCCGTCGGAGCTTGCGCCTGCCGAAGACCGTGGTTCGTTCCAGATCATGATCGACGGCCCGGAAGGCGCCGGCTACGACTACACCGTGCAGCAGGTGCAGCAGGTGGAAGCGCTGCTGGCGCCGCATGTCGGCCCGGACAAGCCGATCGTGCGTGCCAACCCGCGCGTGCCCGGTGGCTTCGGTGCCAGCGAAGAGATGCACACCGGCCGCGTCAGCATCTTCCTGCAACCGTGGCGCCAGCGCAGCGAGGCCACCCCGGACGTGGCCAACGAACTGCAGAAGGAACTGAACACCATCCGTGGCGTGCGCGTGCGTACCCAGGTCGGTGGCGGCCTGGTGCGCAGTGGCGGCCAGCCATTCCAGATCGTGCTGGGTGGCCCGGAATATGCAGAGATCGCGCAGTGGCGCGACCGTATCCTGCTGCGCATGGCCGACAACCCCGGCCTGGTCGGCCCGGACTCGGACTACAAGGAAACCCGGCCGCAGATGCGGGTGAACATCGACCGCCAGCGTGCGGCCGATCTCGGCGTGCCGGTCACCGCGATCGGTTCTGCGCTGGAAACCATGATGGGCTCGCGCCGCGTCACCACCTTCGTCGACAACGGCGAGGAGTACGACGTGCTGGTGCAGGCCGGGCGTGACGGCCGCGCCAGCCCGGCCGACCTGGCCGCGATCCGCGTGCGCGCCACCTCCGGCGAGCTGGTGCCGCTGTCCAACCTGGTCACGCTGAGTGAAGTGGCTGAGGCCGGCACCCTGAACCGCTTCAACCGACTGCGTTCGATCACCATCAGTGCCGGCCTGGCGCCGGGCTATCCGCTGGGCGAAGCCATTGCCTGGGCACAGAACGTGGCCCAGGAAGAGCTGCCGCAGTACGCGCAGGTGAACTGGAAGGGTGAATCGCGCGAGTACCAAAGCGCTGGTGGCGCGGTGCTGCTCACCTTCGCCATGGCCCTGCTGGTGGTCTACCTGGTGCTGGCCGCGCAGTTCGAAAGCTTCATCCACCCGCTCACCATCATGCTGACCGTGCCGCTGGGCGTGCTCGGTGCGCTGGTCGGCTTGTGGGTGAGCGGGGGCACGGTGAATCTCTTCAGCCAGATCGGCATCGTCATGCTGGTCGGCCTGGCGGCGAAGAACGGCATCCTCATCGTCGAATTCGCCAATCAGCTGCGCGACGACGGGCGCACCGTGCGCGAGGCGATCATCGAATCGGCGATGGTGCGACTGCGCCCGATCCTGATGACCTCCATCGCCACCGTGGTCGGCGCGATCCCGCTGGTGGTGGCCGGTGGCCCCGGTTCGGCCAGCCGTGGCACGATCGGCATCGTGATCATCTTCGGCGTGACCCTCTCCACCTTCCTGTCGCTGTTCGTGGTGCCGGCGTTCTACGCGCGGCTGGCCCCGTACACCCGTTCGCCTGAAGCGGTGAAGCGCGAGCTGGAGAAGCAGGAAGCGGAATCGCCCTCGGTGGGTGGCCATGCCTGATCCGGCCACTTTGCTGCGGGGCGATGGCTTCCAGCTGCGCCCTTGGCGCGCGGATGATCTGGAATCGCTGCTGCGCCATGCCAATGACGCGGACGTCTCGCGTGGGCTGCGTGACCGCTTCCCGTATCCGTACACCCGCGAGGATGGCGAAGCCTTCCTGGGCGGGCGCGTGCTGGCCCCGGGCACGCTGAACCTGGCCATCGAGATCGACGGCCAGGCCTGCGGCAGCGTCGGCGCCCAGCAGGGTGTGGCCGAGCGCGGACACATGGCCGAGCTGGGCTACTGGCTGGGCCAGGCCTACTGGGGCCGGGGCCTGATGACCCGGGTGGTTGGCCTGTTCGCGCCGTGGGTGATGGACGAACTGCGCCTGTTCAGGCTGCAGGCCGGGGTGGTCGACTTCAACCTCGGCTCGGCACGGGTACTGGAAAAGAACGGCTTCCAGGAAGAGGGCGTGGATCGCTGCGCGATCTACAAGCGGGGTGAGCTGCACGACCTGCGCCGCTTCGCCCGGGTGCGCACGCAGCTGCCCTGAACACGCGGGCGGGCCGCTGTAGAGCCGATCCCATGCTCGGCTTGGGCCCCTGACGGCAGCCGAGCATGGGCTCGGCTCTGCAAAACAGCGCTACCGCAGCGGCCTTCGATCAGGGAGAATCGACCGGTCCCCTCCAGCCGACGGGACGTCCTTACAACCCGCCGACTGGAGAGAGCGCGCGTGGAAGCTACCGTACATTTCATCAACAGCATCATCTGGAGCAAGGCACTGATCTTCATGTGCCTGGCCGCCGGCCTGTTCTTCAGCCTGCGCACCCGCTTCATGCAGATCCGGGGTTTCGTCGAGATGTGCCGCCTCACCGTCAGGGGTGAGAAATCCGACGCCGGCGTGTCCTCGTTCCAGGCCCTGGCCATGTCGATGGCGGGCCGCATGGGCATCGGCAACATTGCCGGCGTGGCTACCGCCATCGCCTTCGGCGGCCCCGGTGCGATCTTCTGGATGTGGGTGATGGGCTTCCTCGGCGCGTCCACCTCGTACGTGGAATGCACCCTGGCGCAGATCTACAAGACCAAGGACGCCGAAGGCCGCTACCGCGGTGGCCCCGCCTACTACATCGAAAAGGCCATGGGCCTGAAGTGGTACGCGCTGGCCTTCGCCATCGCCACGATCATCGCTGCCGGCTTCCTGATGCCGGGCGTGCAGGCCAATGCCATCGCCGACAGCATCATCAACGCCTGCCGCGGCACTGCCCTGTGCGGTCCGCTCGATGGCCAGGCCTTCGGCATGGAGTCCGTGCAGGCGCTGAAGCTGGGCATCGGCATCGTCGTGGCCCTGCTGCTGGGCGTGGTGATCTTCGGTGGCGTCAAGCGCATCGCCAACTTCGCTGAAGTGGTGGTGCCGTTCATGGCAGCCGGTTTCATCCTGATGGCCATCGTCATCATGATCATCAACTACGACCGCGTGCCGGAAATGTTCGGCATCATCTTCAAGAGCGCCTTCGGCACGCACGCGGCGTTCGGCGCGATGATGGGCCTGGCGGTGGAGTGGGGCATCAAGCGCGGCATCTACGCCAACGAAGCCGGCCAGGGTTCGGGCCCGCATGCGGCGGCCGCCTCGGAAGTCTCGCACCCGGCCAAGCAGGGCTATGTGCAGGCCTTCGCCATCTACTTCGACACCATGATGGTGTGCACCGCCACCGCGTTCCTGATCCTGGCCAGCGGTACCTACAATGTGTACTCGCCGGTGCCCGGCGCCGCGCCGATCTTCCAGGGCCTGGCCGGCATTCCGGAAGGCGCGGGCTACGCGCAGGCTGGCGTTGAAGCGGTGCTGCCGGGCTGGGGCTCGGCGTTCGTCTCGATCGCCATCTTCTTCTTCGCCTTCACCACCATCATGGCGTACTACTACATGGCCGAGACCAACCTCAGCTATGTGAACCACAACAAGAAGCGCCCACTGACCGTGCTGCTGCTGCGCCTGGGCATCATCGGCATGGTGGTGTTCGGCGCGTTCCACAATGCCACCCTGGCCTGGGCGCTGGGTGACATCGGCGTGGGCCTGATGGCCTGGCTGAACATCATTGCCATCCTCATCATCCAGAAGCCGGCGATGCTGGCCCTGCGTGATTACGAACGTCAGAAGAAGCTCGGCCTGGATCCGATCTTCGACCCCGATGCCCTGGGCATCAAGAACGCCGATTTCTGGCGTCAACGCAAGCTGGAGTTGTCCCGTAGTGAATGATCCCTGGAAGAATGCCCGCCGCCCGTCGTCGCGACCGCCGCGGGCCACCCCGCTGCCTCCGCGTGAGGGCGGCACCCCGCCGCCGCCGGGGCGCGGCAACGACGAACTGCGCCTGTATGGCTGGAACGCCGTGCAGGCCCTGTTCGCCAAGCGCCCGCAGGCGCTGCGCAAGCTGTACCTGGTGGACGCGCTGATTCCGCGCATGCAGCCGGTGCTGAAGTGGTGCGTGGCCAACCGCGTGGGCTATCGCGTCGTCGAGGAAGGCGACCTGAACAAGCTGGCTGCCACCACCCATCACGAAGGCCTGGTGGCCGACGTGCTGCGCGCGCCGGTTGTGCCGCTGGCACAGTGGCTGGCCGATCTGGGCGAAGGCCCGGCGCTGGCGTTGTGGCTGGACGGTGTCGGCAATCCGCACAATTTCGGCGCGATCCTGCGCTCGGCCGCGCACTTCGGGGTCAAGGCGCTGCTGCTGCCGGCAGGCAGCACGCTGGCGCTGTCCGGTGCTGCCGCACGCGTGGCCGAAGGCGGTGCGGAATCGGTGCAGCTGGTGCAGTTGCCGGAGACCGCGGAGGCGATGGCACAGCTGCGCAGCGCCGGTTTTGGCCTGGCCGCGACGCTGGTTGAGGGCGGTGATGACGTGTTCCGCGCGTCGCTGCCGGACAGGCTGGTGTATGTGATGGGCGCCGAAGGCGAAGGCATGGACCGTGGCCTAGCGAGCCAGTGCGATCTGCAGGTCTCGATTCCCGGCAGTGGTGCGGTGGAGAGCCTCAACGTGGCCTCGGCCACGGCGGTGCTGCTGGCGCAGTGGGCAAGCCGACGCGGCTGAGTGGCGCCCGGTGGGTGCGAAATCTGCCTTGGTGGGTGCGAACCTTGGTTCGCACCGCTCCTGCCGCTTCACTCGCCGGGCATGGCCCGGCGTTACCGATGCGGGATCTGCCTTGGTGGGTGCGAACCTTGGTTCGCACCGCTCCCACCGCTTCACTCGCCGGGCATAGCCCGGCGTTACCGCATCACTCGTTTGGCGGCGTGGTCGCCTTGGCCTCGCTGCCGAAGTTGCCATCGGCTTCCGCCGCCAGGTACGCGAACACGGTATACGCGGCCACGTTCTGCGCCAGCGCCTTCGGGTCGATCTTGTCCAGCGTGTCGTCGGCGGTGTGGTGCAGGTGGAAGTAGTCCGAACCATCCTGCGCCAGCCACGCCCACGCACCGCCCTTGGCGGCCAGCGGGCCGACGTCCGGGCCCGGGCCACCCTTGTCGGCCTGGTACTCGATGCCCAGCGGCTTCATCACTTCGGCAATCTGCTTCGTCGCTTCGCGCGAGCCTTCCGGGTTCGGCGAACCGGTGTTGAAGGCGTAGATGCGACCAGCACCGAAATCGCTCTCGGCAGCCAGCTGGTGCAGGGCCACGTCCTTGGCGTGCGCTTCGGCGTAGGCCTTGCCGCCGTACAGGCCTTGTTCCTCGTTGGCGAAGGCGATCACGCGGATGGTGCGCTTCGGTGCCTGCTTGAGCAGGCCGATCAGGTGGCCTGCGGCCATGGTGATGCCCACGCCCGCGCCGTCATCCACCGCGCCGGTGCCCAGGTCCCATGAATCCAGGTGACCACCAATCACCACCACTTCCTTCGGCAGGCTGCGGCCGGTGATCTCGCCGATCACGTTGTACGAGGTGGCGGTGCCATCCCAACCGCAATCCAGCGCGACCTTCACCGTGGTGCTGCCACGGGCCAGCAGGCGCGCCAGCTGGTCGGCATCGGGCACCGACAGCGCCGCCGACGGCACCGGGGTCAGGCCGTCATCGAAACGGGTGATGCCGGTGTGCGGCACGCGGTGCGAATCGGTGCCGGCCGAGCGCATCAGGAAACCCACCGCGCCCTTGCGGATCGCCTCGGACGGGCCCTTGCTGCGGATCGCGCCGCCACGGCCGTAGTCGCGGCCATCGCGGAACGGCAGCATCTGGTAATCGACGAAGGCGATCTTGCCCTTCAGCGAACCGGCCGGTGCGGCCTGCAGCGCGGCCAGGTCGGCGAAGCGCACCACCTCGGCCTCCACGGTGCCGCCCGGGCTGCCACCCAGTGCGGTGATCTGCAGCGGCTGCGGGTTCCTGCCGGTCACGGCGGCGTGTTCACTGCGGCGCTCCCACTTCGGGAACGTCACCGGCTCCTTCCATACCTTGTCGAAGCCGAGGGCCTTGAACTTGGCCTCAGCCCAGGCCACGGCGCGGGCGTCGGCTTCGCTGCCGGCGATGCGCGGACCGATTTCGGTGGTAAGCGATTCGACCACCTTCCAGCCGGTGTCGTCGGCCAGTGCCTGATCGCGCAGCTGTGCAGCGGTGGCCAGCGATGCCGGGGGCAGGGTAGTGATGTGCGGCGCCGCAAAGGCCGGAGCGGCCAGCAGGGCGAGGGAGGATGCGATGGCAAGGACGCGGCGACGCATGGGCAACTCCGGAAGGGACCAAGCCTTGGAGCTTAACAGTCGTTCAGGCCCGCGCATGGGCGGGAGGTCATGCCTGGCGCGAACGCTGTTTTCCGCCATGTCCGGCAAAGCGAAGGCCCCGCCGGAGCGGGGCTTTCGCCTGCTTCTGTAGAGCCGAGCCCATGCTCGGCTGCCTTTTGCAGATCAACCGAGCGTGGGCTCGGCTCTACAGGTGGGAGGGGCGCCGACGGCACCCGGTACCCTTACTTCTTCAGGCTGTCGCGGATCTCGCGCAGCAGCACCACTTCCTCGGCCGGGGCGGCCGGTGCTGCTTCCTGCTTGCGCGACAGGCGGTTGATCGCCTTGACCACGATGAAGATGGCGAAGGCCACGATCACGAACTGGATGACGGTGTTGATGAAGTCGCCATAGCCAACCACCACGGCCGGAATCTCCTTGCCATCCGGGCCCAGGTGAGCCGGCGACAACGTCCAGGCCAGGCTGGAGAAGTCCACGCGGCCGATCAGGTAGCCCAGCGGCGGCATGATGATCTTCTCGACCAGCGCGGTCACGATCTTGCCGAAGGCCGCGCCGATCACCACGCCGACGGCGAGGTCGATGACGTTGCCGCGCATCGCGAATTCCTTGAACTCGGTGAGCATTCCCATTGTTGTTGTTCTCCGGTGGGGAAGTGGACAGCGCGCAGGGTAGCGCAGGTGATGTCAGCCCGCGATCACGCCATGGCGTTCGGCCACGTTTTCCAGGCGCGCACTGAAGCGATCGCCCGGCTTCAAAGCGGCGACCCCGGACGGCGTGCCCATGAACACCAGATCGCCCGCGCGCAGCTGCCACAGCTTGGACAGCTCGTGCAGGATCTCCGGCACGTTCCAGATCATCTGGTCCAGCAGCGCCTGCTGGCGCACCTCGCCGTTGACCTCCAGCGACAGGTTCAGCGCGGCCAGGTCGCCCACTTCCTCGGCGTGGACGATTTCGCTGATCGGCGCGGAAGCATCGAAGCCCTTGGCCGCGTCCCACGGGTGGCCCTTGTCCTTGGCGGCGGCCTGCAGGTCGCGGCGGGTCAGGTCCAGGCCCACGGCGTAGCCGTAGACCAGTGCATCGGCATCGGCCACGGCCAGCTCACCGGCAGGTGCATCGCTGCCGATCGCCACCACCAGTTCCACTTCGTGGTGCAGGTTGGCAGTCGCCGGCGGGTAGGGGATGGCATCGTCGTGACCGACCACGATCGCATCGGCCGGCTTGCTGAAGAACATCGGGCGGCCGCGGTCATCGGCCGCCGGCACCGCTGCGCCCATTTCGCGGGCGTGGTCGGCGAAGTTGCGGCCGACGCAGTAGATGCGGTGCACGGGGAAACTGCCGCCACCGGCTACCGGCACACGCGGCAGGGCTACGGCAGGGATCACATCGGAGACATCGGACATGCGGGCATCCAGGAAGGGCGTGCCCGCAGTCTAGAACGCATGGCGCCCGCCGTCAGCGGGCGCGGATGGCGCAGGTCAGCGCGAGACCGGCAACACCGGCTTGCGCACCACGCGGTACTCGCCCTCGACCACGGTCGGGTCGACCGGACGCGCGGCACCCGGCTTGCGCGAGGCCAGCAGCTTCCACGCCAGGCCGACCATGATCATCGCCGCACCAACAAACACGCCGATGAACACCATCGCGGCCAGGATCGCCAGGCCAAGCAGGCCCACGGCAACGCGCACCAACGGATGGCGCGGCTTGCGCGGCGCGAACAGGGTGCGGAACTGGTTGAAGGCGGATGCGCGATTGAACATGGCGGCTCGATAGGCTGGGATCAGCGAAACCAGAGTATCGGGACGCGCCACTGTCATTGAGTGAAAAACTCGTTAAATATAGCCTGTGCTTATTACGGATCAATGACTTGTGTTCATGTCGCAGCCAGTCACCTGAGCAGGCATGCGACAATTCCGGTTTACCGTCCGAGCCTTCGCCATGACTACCGCCGCTGCCCTGATCGCCCTTGAAGCCATTGCCGATGGCGCGTTTGCCGAGGTCGAAGCGGTGGTTGATGGCGATGCCGAGTCGCTGGTGCTGTACCGCGACGGCGGGCAGGTCCGAGCCTTCCTGAACATCTGTCCGCACGCCGGCCGCCGCCTGGACTGGGCTCCTGGCCAGTTCCTGAAGAGCCGTGAGGGCCACCTGGTGTGCGCCGCGCATGGCGCCTCGTTCGCCCTGGACAGCGGCGACTGCATTGCCGGCCCGTGCAAGGGCGACCGCCTGCGCACCGTGCCGGTGGATGTGCGTGACGGGCAGGTTTACCTGGCCTGAGGCCGGAAGCAGTCGAGCACGGCTCGACTCTACAAAAGCCGTGTCGACCAAGGTCGACACCCACCAGAGCGAGATCCGTGCCGACCAACGGTCGACACCCACCAGAGCGAGATCCGTGCCGACCAAGGTCGGCACCCACCATCAGCAGCATGAACCTGTCGAAGGCGGGGCACTGTGGGTTTGCGGGGTGTGAGCGGCATGGATGCCGCGACCAAGCCCCCATGGACGGGTTCACGGCGTCCCCGCAAACCCACAGTGCCCCGCCATCCCACGGAATGCACGCTGTTGCTGTTGCTTCGGCTTCTGCGGGTGCAGGGCGCAGCCCTGCCAACAAGCCCCAACCCTCAGAACATCAGGTTGATCATCAACACCACCACGCAGGTGTAGATCAGCGACAACGGTCCGCCGACCCGCCACATCTCGCGCGGGGTGTAATTGGCCGGACCGGTGATCATCGAAATCACCGGATTCGACGCCGTCATCAGGTTGTTGGACGCCGACAGCGCCACGATCAGCGCGAACGCGGTCGGGTTGCCACCGGCCGCCAGTGCCAGGTTCACCGCAATGGGCACCATCACGATGGTCGCACCCACGTGGCTGATCACCAGCGAGAACGCCGTGGTCAGCAGCGCCAGTGCCACTTCCAGCACCCAGATCGGGATACCGGTGGGCAACTTGTCGATGGTATGGCCAGCCACCCACGCCGCCGCACCGCTGGAATCCATCGCCCAGCCGAGCGGAATCAGCCCGGCCATCATGAACACCGTCTTCCAGTTGATCGAGGCGTAGGCCTCGTCCATGCGCAGCACGCCGGTCAGCAGCATGCCAGCCACGCCGGTCATCAGCGTCAGCGCCACCGGCAGCTTGCTGGTCAGCGCGATGAGGATGGTCAACGCGAAGATCGCCATCGCGATCTTGAACTTGTGCGGGCGCTGTTCGCCCGTCGGGTAGTCGGTCACCACCACGAAGTCGCGGCTGCGCGCGGCCTGCGCCAGGTCGGTCCAGATGCTGTGGAACACCAGCATGTCACCGGCGCGCAGCTGCACATCGCGCACGTCCTCGCGGATCACCTGCTTGTCGCGGTTGATCGCCAGCAGGCTGATGCCGCGCTCCTTGCGCAGGCGCAGATCGGCCGCGCTCTTGCCGATCACGTTCGAGGTCGGCGGCACCACCGCCTCGGAAATACCGGCACGGCTGGGATTGAACAGGTCGCCCAGGTGCTTCAGGCGCGAGGACATGCGCAGGAACTGGTTCTGCGCGAAGTCGCTGATCTGCTCACGCGGCCCCATCGCACCGAGCACGCTGCCAACCCAGATGCGCATTTCCGCCGGCGGCGCCAGGCGGGTGTCGTTGCCGGTCTTCAGGGCAAGCAGCAGCGGCGCGTCGTGCAGGTTCTCGGCCTCGCCCAGGGTCATGCCCACCAGCGGGCTTTCGGCACTGACCACCAGCTCGAACACATCACCTTCAATGCCGTAGGTCTTGGCGAAGTAGCTCTCGGTGCGCGCCGGCGTGACACCGTCGTTGACCAGGCTTTCTTCTTCGACCAGCTTGCGGTCGCCGTAATAGCGGAAATACAGCAGCGAGGCGATCAGCAGGGCCACGCCGATGGGCAGCGGCGCGAACATGCGCAGCGGTTCGATGGTGGCCAGGCCCGAGGGCAGGTTGTTGTTGGCCGAGGCCAGCAGATCGTTCAGCAGGATCAGCGGCGAGTTGCCGACCATGGTCAGCGCGCCGCCCATCACGATCGCCGCCGAGATCGGCAGCAGCAGGCGCTGCAGGGTCAGGCCGGTGCGCGCTGCCAGCCGCGAAGCGACCGGCAGGTACAGCGCCATCACCGACGGGTTCTGCATGAAGGACGAGTTCAGGCCGGCGATGGCCGTGGTCATCATCAGCAGCCGCTGCTCGACGCCATGGCCGCGCCGCAGCAGCCAGGCGGCCAGCCGGTTCAGCGCCCCGGTGCGGTCCAGACCCGCACCGAGGATGGTCGTGGCGATGATGCTCATCACCGCGTTACCGGAGAAGCCGCCGAAGATCTCTTCTGGCGCGATCAGGCCGGTGACACCCAGCACCACCAGCACCACCAGCGCGACCACGTCGGCGCGGATGCGCTCGAACAGGAACATCGCCATCGTGAAGCCGACCAGCCCGAGCACGAGCTTCATGTCGTTGGTCAGCGTCAGCGCGGTATCCATGTGGGGCGCGGTGTCCTCAGATGATCGTCAGGTGCGGTCGTACAGCAGGTCCCAGACGCCATGGCCGAGCTTCTGGCCGCGGGTCTCGAAGTGGGTCTGCGGGCGCCAGTCCGGGCGCGGCACGCTGCCACGCGGGCCGGCACGGTTGACCAGCCCGGCGGTGGCATCGAGCACGTCCCACATCTGCTCGGCGTAGTCTTCCCAGTCGGTGGCGCAGTGCAGGCGGCCGCCCGGGCGCAGCTTGCGCACCAGCAGGTCGGCGAACGCCGGCTGCAACAGGCGGCGCTTGTTGTGGCGCTTCTTGTGCCACGGGTCCGGGAAGTAGATGCGCACTTCATCCAGCGCACCGTCGGCGATCTCGTTCTGCAGCACCTCCACGGCATCGTGGTGGTACAGGCGCACGTGGTCGGCGTTGTCCTCGGCCAGCGCGTTCAGCAGGCGACCCACGCCCGGGGCATGCACTTCGATGCCGATGTAGTCGCGCGACGGGTCGTGCTGGGCGGCGAAGCGCAGCGCGGCACCGTTGCCGAAGCCGATTTCCAGCACCTTGTGCGCCGGGCGGCCGAAGGTGGCATCCAGGTCGCGCGGCTGGCCGTTGTAGTCGATGCCGAAGCGCGGCCAGCGTTCATCGAACGCGCGCTGCTGGGCGGGAGTGAAACGGCCCTGGCGCAACACGAAGCTGCGCACCTCGCGGCGGCCCTCGCTGACGGTGAAGGGCTTGGGCGGGGCCTTGGAACCGGCGCTGTCGAAAGGATTGGTCATCAGCCGATCAACCCATCCACCGGCGAGGACGCGCTGGCATAGCGCTTGCGCGGAATGCGCCCGGCCAGGAAGGCCTCGCGGCCGGCCTCGACGGCCTTGCGCATGGCACTGGCCATCAGCACCGGGTGGCGTGCACCGGCAATGGCGGTGTTCATCAGCACGCCATCGCAGCCCAGCTCCATTGCGATCGCCGCGTCGGAGGCGGTGCCCACGCCGGCGTCGACGATGATCGGCACCTTGGCGTCTTCGATGATCTGCAGCAGGTTGTACTTGTTCTGGATGCCCAGGCCCGAACCGATCGGCGCGGCCAGCGGCATCACCGCGGCGCAGCCGATCTCTTCCAGGCGCTTGGCCAGGATCGGGTCGTCGGAGGTGTAGACCATCACCTCGAAACCGTCCTTGACCAGCTGCTCGGCAGCCTTGAGGGTCTGCACCACGTCCGGGTACAGCGACTTCTGGTCGCCCAGCACTTCCAGCTTGGTCAGGTTGTGGCCGTCCAGCAGCTCACGGGCCAGGCGGCAGGTGCGCACGGCATCTTCGGCGGTGTAGCAGCCGGCGGTGTTGGGCAGGATGGTGTAGCGCTCCGGCGGCAGCACGTCGAGCAGGTTCGGCTCCCCCGGGTTCTGCCCGATGTTGGTGCGGCGGATCGCCACGGTGACGATCTGGGCGCCTGCAGCCTCGGTGGCCAGGCGGGTTTCTTCCAGATCCTTGAACTTGCCGGTGCCGGTCAGCAGCCGCGAGCCATAGGTCTTGCCGGCGATCACCAGCGAATCGGGGGAGACATGAACGTTCATGGCGCGATTATCGCCTATCCGCCTGAAGATGGGGTCATACAGCGGGCAGGGCCGAGCATGGGGTCAGAGCCCTTTGCCACCGGCAAAGGGCTCTGACCCCTGAAGACCCGCGCAGCCTCAACCCCCGCCCAGTGCGTGCACGATCTCGACCACATCACCCTCGGCCAGTACATGTTCGCCGTGGCGGCTGCGGCTGACGATTTCGCCATTGACCTCCACGGCCACCCGGCGCTGCAGCAACTGCTCGGCCTCGAGCAGGTCGTGGACGGTCGCCGAAGCGGGCAGGGTGCGGGGTTCGCCATTGAGCTGGATGTTCATCCGCGCATTGTCGCCGATAGCCCGCCGGGATCGGAACGCTTGCAAATTGAACGGGGCGCCAGCTCCGGCACAGCAGGTTTCCCGGTGATCGGGCGACAATCCATGCGGCGGCGCAGCGTGAGCAAAACGCGGCGCAGTGAAACCATTCACCGTGCGCCGGCGTACGTGCGCCGGGTCCCCAATGATTTCCCCACAGGAGTTTCCTACATGCAGCTCAGCAAACACCCGATCCGCTCCCTGATGGCGGCCGCGATCGCGCTGGCCGCGCTTCCGGCCATGGCAGGCGAATCCCCGTATTCCAAGGCCGTGTTCTTCGGCGACAGCCTGACCGATGCCGGCTATTTCCGCCCGCTGCTGCCGGCCGATGTGCGCCCGGTAACCGGCCAGTTCACCACCAACCCGGGCTGGGTGTGGTCGCAGCAGGTCGCCAACTACTATGGCCTCAATGGCGCCGCCAATGGCAACGGCCAGAGCGGTGACAACTACGCGGTCGGCGGTGCCCGCGTCGGCGTGGACGTGGCGAGTCCGATGGGAACCATCCCGTCGCTGAAGTCGCAGGCGGCCCGTTATCTGGCTGCCAATGGCGGCAAGGCTGACGCCAATGTCCTGTATACGGTGTGGGGCGGTGCCAATGACCTGTTCGCCGCCGCCGCTGCGCCGACGCAGGCACAGGCCATCATCGGCGCCGCCGTCACCGACCAGATCGCCCTGGTCGGCGCGCTGAAGCAGGCCGGTGCCGAATACGTGCTGGTGCCGAACCTGCCCAACGTCGGCCTGACTCCGGCCTTCCGCGGCCCGAATGCCGCCGCTGCCACCGCGTTGTCGGCCGGCTACAACAAAGCGCTGTACGGCGGGCTGAAGCAGGCCGGTATCGAGTTCATTCCGCTCGATACCTTCACCGTTCTGGGCGAAGTCGCCGCCAATCCAGGCATGTATGGCTTCACCAACGTCACCAGCACCGCCTGCAAGATCGATCCGGCCAACTCGACGCAGAGCATCCTGACCTGCAATCCGACCAGCTACGTCAGCCCGGATGCGGCCAACACCTATCTGTTTGCCGATGGCGTGCATCCGACCACGGCGGGCCACCAGCTGCTGGGCCAGTACGCGGTCTCGGTGCTGGAAGCCCCGCGCCTGCAGCAGGTGCTGAGCCACTCGGCGCAGACCATTGGTCGCTCGCGTGCCGACCAGGTCAGCATGCACCTGGGCGGTCGTCCGGCCGACGGCCTGTCCTGGTGGGGTGGCGTGCGCGGTGACCTGCAGCGCTACGACCACGCGGATCTGTACGACGGCCTGGCGCCGGCCGGCCTGTTCGGCATCGACTGGGCGCGCGACGGCATGGTGGTCGGCGGCTTCGCCGGCTTCGGCCGCCTCAACGCCGATTTCGGCAACAGCCGTGGCGACTTCACCCAGAAGGACACCACCGCCGGTCTGTTCGCCGGCTGGTACGGCGATCGCATCTGGGTCAACGGCCAGGTCAGCTACACCTGGCTGTCGTATGACGTGAACCGCAAGGTCCAGCTCGGCCCGGCCACCCGCGAGCACGGTGGTTCGCCGGACGGCAGCAACCTGACTGCCGCCCTGAACGCCGGTTACGAGTTCGGCACCGAAGGCGGCTTCCGCCACGGTCCGATCGCTTCGGTGATCTGGCAGAAGGTGAAGATCGATGGTTACACCGAAAGCGCTGCGGCCGGCACCCTGGCCACCGCGCTGGGTTACGACCGACAGAACGTTGACTCGACCGTTGGCCGCATCGGCTGGCAGGCCCGCTTCGATGGCGGCACCGTCAAGCCATACGCGCAGCTGACCTACGACCATGAGTTCGAAGACACCAAGCAGGCCAGCGCATGGCTGCAGACGCTGCCGGAACTGGGCAGCTATCGCGTGCCGGGCCTGAACTTCGACAAGAACTACGCCACCGTGGTGCTGGGTGCCCGTACCGAGCTGTTCGGCCTGCAGAGCAACTTCGGCCTGAGCGCTTCGGCCGGGCAGAAGCGTGCCCAGGACGCGACGCTGTTCGCCAACTTCAGCGGCAGCTTCTAAGCAGAAACCAGGCGGGGTCGGATCCCTTTCGGCAACGAAAGGGCTCCGACCCCGCTCTGATGCGGGGGGCACCATTGCACAACACCGGCCCCAGCGCATAGACTTTCCACCGCAACGCGGGCGTAGCTCAATGGTAGAGCTGTAGCTTCCCAAGCTACTGACGTGGGTTCGATTCCCATCGCCCGCTCCACCCTGCGGTCTGGGCCAGTATCAGATGCTCCGGGTTTCCGCACAGCCCTGTGGTTCAACCTGCAGTTTCCACGTTGCTGCGCCACGCGGTCCTGCCACAGCTGCCGTTGATCGACGCTGCTTCATGCGCATGCGTCGCTCTGCACGTAATCGAGCTCTTCCCGCAGCGCATTGAGATTGAGCATCAGCAGTTTTGACGCCTGTCGAATGTCGCGACGGTCGTAGCGTGCCTGTGACTCGTGGTCGCGCGCCACCAGACCCGCTCCGGGCATCTGGTGCAGGCGCTGTGCGCGGCGCACCAGGCAGTCCAGTCCGAAGATCCGTGACAGCATCCGCCCCAGAACAACCCGGCCTGCCTGGTTGAGGTTCTGCGTATCGATGTCGTAGAACTGGGGTGCCTGAGCCGCAGCGAAGCGGCTGTAGGGGTTGGCCTGCAGGACGTCGCGCAGATTCGTGAACCCGCCAACATGCATCTCATGCAGGGCAATGTCGGCCAGGTGTTGGCACAGCAGATCATTGGTTCCATCGAAGATCGTGTACACCCGTGCATCCAGCAGGGCGTGTGCAGCGATGTTGTCCGCACCGGTGCGGTAGCCTTCTCCGCCGCACAGCTGTTGGTAGTCGATGGCGGAATCCAGCATCAGTTCCGACGACAGCACCTTGGTGGCCAGGGAGGCGAACATGCTGCCGGAGATATCGCAGGTGTAGTCTTCTTCAAGCAGAAGATGGTGGTAAAGCGCGTTGCAGATCACGTAGTGGTTGCGGATGCGCGACACTTTGTAGCGCACGTATTCGATGTCATACAGGGAGCCTTCGCCGATCTGTCGGTTCTGCGTCTGCGACAGCGCTTCCCGGTAGAGACGGCGCAGAAAGCCGCTGGACATGGCCGCCTTGCTGAACCTCGACGCGCACAGGATCTCGGCTGTATCGCCCAGTCCCGTGCGACGCTTGTCGAGCCGCCGATGGGGGGCGACCCGGATGTCGATTTCGTTCAGCCCGTACCCCAGGTTCTTCAGGCCCAGGCTGTCGTAAACCTCGGTGGTAACGAAGCCACCGTCCGAGCGCCGGTGCACGAAGTAGCCGAATTGCTTTCCGGCGTACTGGCGGGCGCACACGATCCACCAGTCGGCCTGTGCGCTGAAGGCCTGCCAATGCTTGCTGCCCCGCACGTAGTAGCTGCCATCCTGTTCTTCATAGGTAGTCTTCATGCGCGACAGGCTCGAGCCATGCTCCGGCTCGGTGAAGGCGATGCCGCCGATCACGGGGTTTTCGAGGAAGTCCTCGAAGACCTCCGCCTGCAGCCGGGACGATCCGCTGAGCGCTACGTTGCGCAGGAAAAGCACGGTTACGATCATCGTGTACATGCCCAGCGGCAGGTTGTACTCCGACATCATTTCAATCACTTCGCACATTTCGCGGTGGTTGTGCCGCCCCTCGTGCGACACCGGAATAGCGGGCAGGCAGATGCCCTCGTCCATCAGTTGCGCCCAGCGCTCCTTGGGCAGCGGCTCCTGCGGCAGCGCATTGCTGTCGAACACGGGCAGCAAGTTCTGGATCTGCCGCAGGAAGCTCTCGGTGTCGCGGTGGGTCTTGTTCAGCATGATGGTTCCTTCATCGCAAGTGATTGGGCGTACTCCTCGGTGAAGAAGATCGACAGGGCGCGCCGTCGCGTGCCGTCGATCTCCTGCGTAGCGTTGGCGGCGTAGTCGAAATGGACCATCACGCAGCGTCCGCTGGCGACCTGCTGGCCGCATTGGAAGGCGTTCTGCACGATGGACAGGGACGACCGGCCGATCGCATCAATGCGGGTGTCGATCTCGACGTCGTGCTCTGCGCGGATCTGTTTCAGGAAGTCGACCTCATAACGGCGCAGGATCAGACTGAGATCGCGCATGTTTCCGGTTTGGCTGAAATGCAGGAAGATCGGAAGGCGGCCATGCTCGAACCACACCGGCAGCGCGGTGTTGGTGACATGCCCGAGCACATCGACTTCGGAAAATCGCGGAGAGATGACAATGCGCACACGGAGCTCCTTGGAGGCTGGTGAGGTTCATCCGGCGCCGCGCGGGGCGCGTGCCGCCCACGGCAGGGCGACGGCGGCGACATGCAGCGCGGCACTGAGCCATAGCGCTCCATCCAGACCGGTACGATCGGCCACTGCGCCGGCGGCCACCGGACCGATGGCCTGGCCGGCGGCGAAGGCGAGGTTGAACAGAGCCATCGCGCGGCCTATGCGCGCTGCGGGCAGGTTCTGCCGGACAAGGACCGCGATGGCGGCTGCAGCGATGAAGACGCTTGAGCCGAACACCGCAGCGGAAACAAACAGGCCCGTCGTGCCGCCCAGCAACGGTGCCAGCGTGCCCAGCAGTGACACCGCGCAGCACGCTGACAGCACGTGCGCGCCAGGCCATGCACCCAGCGCGCGCCGCCAGAGCATTCCCGAACACAGGATTGCGATGCCCAGCACCGTCCACACGGCGATGCCCTGCTGCCAGGACAGTCCGTGGTCGCGCAGCCACGCAAAAATGAAAGTGAGATAGATGATGTAGCCACCGGCCCAGCAGAAGTAGGCTGCCAGGCAGGCACCCAGGTGCCGAAGTGGCAGCGGCGCATGGTCGTGGGCTTCAGTGACGGCGGTTGATTCCTGTATCCGGCCGGCCAGTGTCATTGGCCATATCGAGGCGAGAAGCCCAACGGCCCCCAGCACCAGCCACGCCGTTGGCCAGGTTGCGGCCCCATGGATGGCCAGCAGCGGCGCCACGGCCAGGCCGGCGGCAATGATCCCGATGCCGGCGCCGCCGAAGAACAGACCTGTTGCCGCTCCGCGACGGTTGGCTGCATGCCGGTAGTGCAGCAGCACGAGCGTGCTGCCGCAGGCCGAGACCCAGGCAGCGCCAACGCCGTTGAGCACGCGTTGGGTGCTCAGCCAGGGCAGGGCACCGCTGGCGCCGGTCACGGCGAGAGTGAACACGCACAGCCCCAAGCCTGCCTGGAACAAGCGGCGTGCGCTGACCCGGTGCAGAAGCGCATAGGCGGTGCCTGCTCCAAGCACATAGCCGAGCGCATTTGCCGTGTTGAGCCAACCCGCCTGCGCATAGGTCCATTGCAGATCCTCGCGCATGGCGGGAAGCAGCAGTGCGTAGGCAAATCGCCCCAGGCCGTTGGCAACCGCCATCGACAGGCACAGGGCGAAGGCTGGCCACAGTGATGGCAGTACTGCAGGCGAGCCCATCAACACCGTGCTGCGTGGCTCTGTCTGCATTGCTCAAGCCCCCGATGTGATGACCGCGTGACTTATTAAAGCGTTGCTGGTCTACACTGCGAGGTGTCTTGATTGACAAAAAACAATCCAGAATGGACAAGCCTGAATTCATCATCGCGGTGCTCGACGGGACGTTGGCTGCCAGCGTGGGCGCGACACTCGATGTACTGGATTTCGCCAATCGCTCGGCCGAGCGCCTCGGTCAGCCGGCGCTGCGCTGGCGCGTGGCAGGCAGCCGTCGCCAGTTGCGGTTGAGCAATGGCATGACGCTGAAGGCCGATCCGCTGTCCAGCATCGGCGATGGGGCTGCCGGCGTACTGGTCATACCCAGCCTGGGGCTGGACGGCATGCTCGATGCCAACGGGCACGAGCCATGTGGACTGGACGCCCGCTACACCGACGGTATTGCATTGCGCCGGTTGGCCATGCCGGATGCCCAGCATCTGGCACGCTTGGCTGCCCACTTCCACGCGAGCGGGGGCAGGGTCTGCGCCAGCTGTTCGGGGGTACTGGTGCTGGGGGAGGCTGGATTGCTCGACGGCCGTCGTGTCACCAGTCATTGGGCATTGGCGGGCCTGCTGCGTCGGCGCTTCCCGCAGGCACGGCTGGATCCGGCCTGCATGGTGGCAGAGGAAGGTCGACTGACCACGGCAGGAGCAGCAATGGCACAGATGGATCTGATGCTGCACCTGGTGCGCCAGTACTCCGGGCGTGACGTTGCCGAGGCGGTCATGCGTTTCCTGCTGGTGGACAGCCGCACCACCCAGGCTCGCTACATGGCCTGGCAGGATGCCGACCACGATGACGACACCGTGCGCCGTTTCGAATCGTTGATCGAAACCAGCCTGCCGCATGCTCTGGGCATGGAAGAAGCGGCCCGGCGCCTGCACCTGACGGCGCGTACCCTGGCCCGACGCGTCCATCGGGTTACCGGCAGTTCGCCAAGGGTGCTGGTGCAGACAGTACGGATGCGGATGGCTCAGCGGCTTCTGGAGCGGACAGATCTTTCGGTGGAGGATGTGGCCGAGCGGGTTGGCTATGCCAATGCAACGTCGCTGCGGAAGCTGACGTTGAAGATGACGCAGCTGACACCGGCACTGTTGCGCCAGCGGCTCTGAGTACATCCATCATCGCAGCGCCACGCGCCCGCGCTATGCTGCGCGCCTGCCGCCCGATCCTGCCGCGATGAAGCTCGCCATCCTGTCCCGCAACAGCTCCCTGTACTCCACCCGCCGGCTGGTCGAGGCCGCGCGCGCGCGCGGCCACACCGTGCGCATCCTCGACCCGCTGCGCTGCTACATGCGCATCGCCGCCGATGGCTTCTCGATGCACTACAAGGGCCGGCCGATGACCGGCGTGGACATGGTCATCCCGCGCATCGGTGCCTCGATCACCCGCTACGGCACCGCAGTACTGCGCCAGTTCGAACTGATGGGCGCACGTACCCCGAATCCGTCCGACGCGATCCTGCGTTCGCGCGACAAGCTGCGTGCGCACCAGCTGCTGGCGGCCAAGGGCATCGACATGCCGGTCACCGTGTTCGGCGACAACCCCGACGACACCGTCGACCTGTTGTCCATGCTGGGCCCGCCGCCGCATGTAGTGAAGCTCAACGAGGGTACCCAGGGGCGGGGCGTGATCCTGACCGAGAAGGCCAGCGCCTCGCGCGGCATTGTCGAGGCCCTGCGCGGGTTGTATGCCAATTTCCTGATGCAGGAGTTCATCGGCGAAGCCAAGGGGGCCGATCTGCGCTGCTTCGTGGTCGGTGACCAGGTGGTGGCCTCGATGCAGCGGCAGGCGCCGGAAGGTGACTTCCGCTCCAACCTGCATGCGGGGGGGACGGCGGTGGCGGCCAAGGCCAGCCGTGCCGAGCAGCAGGTGGCGGTGCGGTCGGCCAAGGCACTGGGACTGTCGGTGTGCGGGGTGGACCTGATCCGCTCCGCGCGCGGCCCGCTGGTGCTGGAGGTCAACTCCACGCCGGGGCTGGAAGGGATCGAGGCTGCCTGCGGGGTGGACGTGGCCACGCGCATCATCGAGCACGTCGAGAAGCTGAAAAAACCTTGAAATTTCAGTTGCTTGAAATTCTCATGGGCGGATGAGGCCGGCTTTAACAAGCCTTTAATCGGCCCGCGCGTAGGCTTCAGCGAACCGCAGCTCTGCCTCTCAGCAGGATCGGTATCGGGATACAACTTCAGACCCAGGCGGGGGCACCGCCTGGGTCTTTTTTATGCCTGCCCGGTGTCCCTTGTGGAGGCAGCGTGACGGCCGTAGAGTGGCCCCCATCGTTCCTGGATGGATCGGAGGCTGGCGATGTACCGCATCACGATGATCGCGTTGTTGCTGGGCCTCGCCGGATCTGCTGCGGCCAAGCCGGAGAAATCCGTTGTGCAGATGGACCGGCAGTCGCCGGTGGCCGAGCAGGTACGCCAGGTCGAAAAGGCCCTGGATGATGGCGATTACAGCGAGATTTCCGCTGATGACCGCAGCGAGGTGAGCCAGGCACTGGCCCGGATCACCGCGCGGATGGGAGGCCACCAGAGCCTGCAGGAACTGCCACCGCAGGTGCAGGGGGAAGTCTTCAACGACCAGGAGCGGATCAATACCCTGCTCACCCGCGCCCATGAGGACAGCCGGCAGATCTGCCAGCACACGCGCACCACCGGCAGCAACATGCCGAAAAGCCGCTGCCTGACGGTGGCGGAGCGCCGCCGGATCGAAGAAAAGGGCAAGGCCCTGTTGAACGACCAGCGCACCTTCAACAACTTCAACCCTGCCAGCTCGCGGTAGGGCCACCGCTGCCCCGACCATTGGCACTTGCTGGCGTGAAGGCGGTGCGAATAGAGTCGGGATTCGCCACAGACAAGGATTTGTTTGCCATGAAACAGGCTTTGATGTCGGCCGTCCTGTTGTCAGGATTGGCCCTGGTCAGTACCGCATCGGCGTCCAGGGGCAAGGATGTGTTCGTGCCCGGTCAGCCGCTGCAGCAGCAGATCGCGCGTATCGAGGTGGAGCTCAAGGAAGGCGAAACCTATTCGGAACTCAAGCAGGAAGAGCGCACCCGCGTCAACGACGCCCTGGCACGCATGCGGGCGGCGGTGGAGCAGTACCCGGCACGCGATTCCATGCCTGAACCGGTGCAAACCCAGGTCTTCAATGATCAGCAGGTCGTGAACACGGTTTTGACACAGGCGCGTGAAGATAGTCGTCTAATATGCCAACGTGAAAAGCCCATCGGTTCCAATCGGACCACGACGCAGTGCATGACCGTTGCCGAGCGCGCTCGGCAGAAGGAACGGGCTCAGCAGGACATGAGGCAGGTCATGCGCGCCGGCAGTACAGTCAATTAGAGGTGACAGTGAGAATCCTGGTAATCGAAGACAACAGCGACATTGCGGCCAACCTGGGCGACTATCTGGAGGACCGGGGGCATACGGTGGACTTCGCGGCTGACGGGGTCACCGGCCTGCATCTGGCCGTGGTGCACGAGTTCGACGCGATCGTGCTGGATCTCAACCTGCCAGGCATGGACGGCATCGAAGTCTGCCGCAAGCTGCGCAACGAAGCGCGCAAGCAGACCCCGGTGCTGATGCTGACGGCCCGCGATTCGCTGGACAACAAGCTGGCCGGCTTCGATTCCGGTGCCGATGACTACCTGATCAAGCCGTTCGCGCTGCAGGAAGTGGAAGTACGTCTGAACGCCCTGTCGCGCCGCGGCAAGGGCGTGCAGACCCGCGTGCTGGAAACCGGCGATCTGGAGTACAACCTGGACACGCTGGAAGTGCGCCGCCAGGGCAAGCTGCTGCAGCTCAACCCGACCGCGCTGAAGATCCTGCAGGCGCTGATGGAAGCGGCGCCGGCGGTGGTGACCCGCCAGGAGCTGGAAACCCGCGTGTGGGGCGAGGAACTGCCCGACTCGGATTCGCTGCGCGTGCATATCCATGGCCTGCGTGCGGTGGTCGACAAGCCGTTTGAAGTGCCGCTGATCCAGACCCGCCATGGCATCGGATACCGCATCGCCACCCCGGAAGCCTGATTCCGTGGCAACCAAGGGGGAGCGCCGGCGCACGCCATACAGGCGGCGCCTGCGCAGCCGCATCATCGTCTCGTTCGTGTTGTTGGGCTTCTGCCTGACAACACTGTTCGCGTTCGCCACCAACTGGGCCCGCCTGCGCGTGGAAAACCAGCTGGTGGAAGAGCTGATGAACCGCAACATCGACGAGTACGCGCGGCGCTACTACGAACACCCGGGCCACAACCCGGACGCGCCGGTGCTGCAGATCCGTGCGTATGCCTATTCCAAGGACAAGTTCGACCGGGTGCGCGAAGAGCGCGCGCAGTGGGCGGGCTTCTCCGATGGCATCCACAGCGTCAGCGGCGACGAACACGGCGAACCCTATTCCTACAAGCTGGCCGTGCGGAAGACGCCCGACGCCTGGTTCTTCCTCGCCTATGACATGACCGACAGCGTGCGCGGTGGCAAGCAGCTCAACCGCGCGCTGGTGTTGTCGGTGCTGGTGTTCAGCGTGCTGTCGCTGGTGCTGGGCTGGTGGTCGGCGTCGAAGGTGATGAAGCCGGTGTCGGACCTGGCCGCGCGGCTGCGTGCGTACCGTGGCGGTACCAGTGAACCTGAGCCCTTGGCGCCGCGTTTCCCCGATGACGAGGTGGGGCAGCTGGCACAGGCGCTGGACGATTATTCCTCGCGGCTGACCGAAGTGGTGCAGCGCGACCGTGAGTTCAATGCAGACGTCAGCCATGAACTGCGCACGCCGCTGGCGGTGATCCGCGGGGCCACCGAGCTGCTGCTGACCCGGCCCGGCCTGGACGAGAAGGTGCTGCAGCGCCTGCAGCGCATCCAGCGTGCCGAACAGCAGTGCAGCGACCTGATCGGCGCATTGCTGCTGCTGTCGCGCAACGAGCGCGGGCAGGGCACCAGCAACGTGGCGCGCGTGGCCGAGCAGCTGCTGGATGCGCACCGCGCGCAGCTGGGCGGCAAGCCGCTTGAGCTGATGCTGGAAGGCGAGCGCAACCTGGTGATCGATGCACCCGAGGCGGCGCTGTCGGTGGCGCTGGGCAACCTGATCGGCAACGCGGTGAAGTACTCGCAGGACGGCGAAGTGCGCGTCTTCGTGGGCACCAATTCGGTATCGGTGACCGACAGCGGCCCGGGCCTGAGCGAGGAAGATGCGGCCAAGCTGTTCCAGCGCGGCTACCGCGGCACGCACGCCGGCCATTCGCAGGGTGGCGGCATCGGCCTGTCGATCGTCAGCCGTCTGTGCGACCTGTACGGCTGGCAGGTGAGCGTGCGCCCCGGTGGCGAGCGCGGCGTGATTGCCACCCTGACGTTCTCGCCGAAGCCCTTGTAAGCGCCTGCCTCGTGTAGAGCCGAGCCTGCGCTCGGCTGCCCTGGCTTTCCGGAGCCGAGCATGGGCTCGGCTCTACAGTAGATCCACGCCACGCGTGGATGCGCTCCGGCAGTGCCGGCCGCTGGCTGGCAACCAGAGTTACAGTAGATCCACGCCATGGGTGGATGCGTTCCGGTAGTGCCGGCCGCTGGCCGGCAACCAGGGCTCACCCCCCGGCCAACCCCAGATACCGCGCATGCAGCTGTTCCACCTGCGCCTGCAGGTCCTCCGGCCGTCCATCATTGACCACCACGTCATCGGCCAGCGCCAACCGCTGCGCGCGGCTGGCCTGGGCGGCGATCATCCGGTCAGCCAGCGCAGCGTCGATGCCATCGCGCTGCATCAGGCGGGCATGCTGCACGGCTTCCGGCGCATCCACCAGCAGTACCCGGTCCAGCCACGGGTATGCCTTCCGCCCACCAACCTCGGTCAGCAGCGGAATGGCGGCAATCGCATACGGGCTTTCAGCCTGCTCGCACTGCTGTTGCATCAGCAGGCGGATGGCCGGATGGGTGATGGCTTCCAGCGCCGTCCGCTCGGCCGGATCGGCAAAGACGTGGGCGCGCAGGCGACCCCGGTCCAGGCTGCCGTCGGCCAGCAACATGCCGGCGCCGAAGCGCTCGGCGATACGGGCCAAGGCCGGGCTGCCGGCGGCGACCACGGCCCGGGCGGCCAGGTCGGCGTCGGCCACCACGATGCCCAGCGCCTCGAAGCGCCGGGTCACCTCGCTCTTGCCGGCGGCGATGCCGCCGGTCAGGCCAACCACGTAGCGGCTCATGGGGACTCCCCTCAGCGCAGCCCGCTCATCACCATGTACTGCTCCACCAGCGGCGCACCCCACATGAAGTACAGCCAGCCAGCAATGGCCAGGTAAGGGCCGAACGGAATCGGGGTGGCGCGGTCACGGCCCCGGCTGTACAGCCAGATCGAGCCGATGATGGCGCCCAGCACCGAGGACAGCAGGATGATCGGCAGGATGCCCTTCAGGCCACACCAGGCGCCCAGGGCCGCCAGCAGCTTGAAATCGCCGTGGCCCATGCCTTCCTTGCCGGTCAGCTGCTTGAACAGCCACCAGACCGTCCACAGCGACAGGTAGCCCACCGCCGCGCCCACCAGGGCGGGCTTGGCCGGCATGTAGAGGTTGTCGATGCTGCCTATCAGCCCCAGCCACATCAGCGGCAGGGTGAGCTGGTCGGGCAGCAGCTGGGTGCGCAGGTCGATGCCGGACAGCGCGATCAGGAAGCAGGTCAGCACGATGGCGCCGAAACCCTGCCAGCCGAAGCCGAACTGCCAGACGCAGGCCACCACCAGCAGCGAGGTCATCGCCTCCACCAGCGGGTACTGCAGCGAGATCGGCGCCTTGCAGTGGCGGCACTTGCCGCCCTGGATGATCCAGCTGAACAGCGGGATGTTCTCGTACCAGCTCAGCTTGTGCTTGCAGTGCGGGCAGTGCGACGGCTCGACCACGATCCCCGGCGGGGGCGGTTCATAGAAGTCCGGTTCCTCCAGGACTTCGCGCGCATCGCGCTTCCACTGCCATTCCAGCCGCTTGGGCAGGCGCAGGATGACGACGTTCAGGAAACTGCCCAGCAGCAGTCCGAAGGCGGCCGCGGCGGGGTAGCCGAGGCCAGGATGCTGGTCGAGAAAAGCCATGTATGTGTTATCCGACGACGGCGCCGAGTTTGAAGATGGGAAGGTACATGGCAATCACCATGCCGCCCACAATGGTACCAATGAACACCATGATCATCGGTTCCAGCAGGCTGCTCAGGGCATCCACCGAATTGTTGACCTCCTGCTCATAGTACTCGGCCACCTTGAACAGCATGGCATCCAGCGCACCGGCTTCTTCGCCGATGCCGGTCATCTGGATGACCATGTGCGGGAACAGGTTGGTCTGCTTCATCGACATGTTCACCGGGTAACCCACCGAGACGTCGTCGCGCATGCGCAGCACCGCCTCCTCGTACACGGTATTGCCGGTGGCACCGGCCACGATGCCCAGCGCCTCCACCAGCGGCACGCCGGCCTTGAAGGTGACCGCGGTGGTGCGCGAGAAGCGGGCGATGGCGCTGTTGTGCATGATCTGCCCGATCACCGGCACCTTCAGCACGAACCGGTCCATCGCATGCTGCATCTTCGGCGAGCGCTTGTAGGCCATGATGGCACCGACAGCGGAGCCCACCACTATCAGGAATATCAGCCACCACCACGACACCATGAACCGCGAGAGATTCACCACCATCTGGGTGAAGGCGGGCAGCTCGGCACCGAAGCTCTTGAACACGTCCTCGAACTGCGGCACCACGAACACCAGCATGATGCCGCTGACCAGCATGGCCACCACGACCACCATGATCGGGTAGAACAGCGCTTTCTTGATCTTGCCCTTCAGCGCTTCGATGTTCTCCTTGTAGGTGGCCACCGTGTCCAGCACGGTTTCCAACACGCCGGCGCCTTCGCCGGCCCGCACCAAGTTGCGGTACAGCTCATCGAACTGCACCGGGTGCTTGCTGACCGCCTCGTACATCGAGGAGCCGCCCTCGATGTCGGTGCGGATGGTGTCCACCAGCTTCTTCATCCGCGGGTTCTTGTGCCCGCTGGCGATGATGTCCAGCGCCGACACGATCGGCACGCCGGATTTCATCATCGTGGCCATCTGCCGGCTGAAGAAGGCGATGTCCTTGGGCTTGACCGGGCTGCCGGCGGCACCGAACAGCGGTTTCGACTTGGGCTTGACCTGGCCCGGGTTGATGCCCTGGCGGCGCAGCTCGGCGCGCAGCAGGTTGGCGTTCTTGGCCAGCTGCTCGCCCTTCATCTTCACGCCCCGCTTGTCGGTCCCCTCCCAGACAAACGGCTGCAGTTCCATGGTGGCGCGCGCCACCGGCTCTTTCTTGATCGCACTGCGACTGACAGACATGTTGGCTCCCCAAGACCCGCCATCCCCAGGCGGGTAACTAGCCATCGATGGTAGCGGGTTCAAGGCCGGATGGGCAGTTGGCAGGCGGCCCTGCGTGCGATTTCGTGCCGGGTGCCGACCAAAGGTGACGTACTGCGTCACATTGCCGCGTCCATCGCAGATTCGGAAGCCGGGGGTTCCCATCGGCGAAATTGCTGCCATCATGGGCGCGGGGAAATCCAAGGGGAGGCGTGCCGGGGTTGGCACGCAACCTGCGTTGATCCACCCGCAGGGCATGGGGCCCGCTCAACCGGCACAGCCCGGTCCGATCCCGTGCACTGAACTCAACCACCACTATCTTGGGGATGTACCAATGAAGAACCAGAAGGGCTTCACCCTTATCGAACTGATGATCGTCGTCGCGATCATCGCCATCCTGGCCGCCATCGCACTGCCGGCCTACCAGGACTACACCGCCAAGTCGAAGGTCACCGCTGCGCTGGCCGACCTGGCTTCGCACAAGACCCAGTTCGAGATGGAAAAGAGCGCGGGCCGTGCGCCGACCTTGGCCGCCGCTGGCTTCCAGGCCAACAACACCGGCTCCTGCTCGACCATCGCCGTTGACGACGATGGCATGACCTGCACCATCCGTGACCCGGGCACCCGCATCGGTGCCGGTTCTACCCTGGCGCTGACCTATACCGATACCGTGACCGACGCCACCGGCGCGATCACCACCCCGGGTGGTTTCTCCTGCGTAGTGACCGTGATGGACGACAAGTTCATTCCGAAGGGTTGCACCAAGTAATATGCTCGGCTGAGTCGCGTGGTAGCGCTGATGCTTCCACGCTCTCAAGAGAGAAAACACAAGGCCCGCTTCGGCGGGCCTTGTGCTGACTGGAGTGCGAATCCCGGTCAGCACGCAGCAATGGGGATTGCTGGAACCAATAGGGGGAGTCATGCACACACAGAAAGGCTTTACGCTCATCGAGCTGATGATCGTGGTGGCCATCATCGCCATTCTGGCGGCGATTGCGACGGTGGTATTCCAGCCGTACATCATTCGCACCCAGCTGACCGCGGCATTGGCCGACATCACGCCGGGCAAGACCAAGGTGGAAATTCTCATCAATGAAAGCCGTTCGGCCAGCCTGGTGACGCCCGCCTACATCGGCGTGGCCCAGAACGCCCACTGCTCCAATGTCGAAGCCGAACTCAGCGAATCCGGTGTCGGCCACATCAGCTGCACCCTGAAGGGGCACAGCGTGCTGGACGGCAAGGACCTGATCCTGCGCCGCTCCGCCGAGGGCATCTGGAGCTGCGATGGCAGCGCGTTCGAAGCGCGCTATCGCCCGACCGGCTGCTGATCACACTTCAGCGCTTCAATGGGATGCTGGCTGCCCCTTGACGGGGCTATCATCCCCGGGGGAGTCAGGATCGTGCCTGCCGGGCCGGGAGTGCCGGGCAAGGCAGTGTTGCTCATGGATTGGCAATGCCGGTGGCCATTGGGTCGCGGCGGGTTCTGCTGCCCCGTGCGGTGTCCGTGCAAGACGCACGGCATGGCATGACCCCATGAGCCAAGGATTCATATGAACGCTGTCACCACCGCCAATCTTGTCGGCATCACCGGCCTGGCCCGTCGCCTGGTGCAGGACGGGGCCCTGGATGAGGCCACCGCCCGCGACGCCATGGCCAAGGCCGCGGCCGCCCGCCAGCCACTGCCGACGTGGTTCGCGCAGAACAAGCTGGTCAATGCCTCGCAGCTGGCCGCCGCCAACGCGGTCGAGTTCGGCATGCCGCTGTTCGACGTGTCCACCTTCGACGCCGGCCAGAACGCGATGAGCCTGGTCAGCGAGGAGCTGCTGCGCAAGCACAACGTGCTGCCGCTGTTCAAGCGCGGTGGCAAGCTGTTCGTCGGCACCAGCAACCCGACCCACTCGCTGGACGAGATCAAGTTCCACACCAACCTGGTGGTCGAGCCGATCCTGGTCGACGAGGACCAGATCCGGCGCACGCTGGAACAGTGGCACGCCAGCCATGACACGCTCGGCGACGCCCTGGGTGGCGATGACGATGGCATGGGCAACCTGGACGTGGCGGCCGGCGACGAGGATCTCGGCGCCACCGGCGGCGATTCCGGCATCGACGCCAAGGGTGACGACACCCCGGTGGTGAAGTTCGTCAACAAGGTGCTGGTCGATGCGATCCGCAAGGGCGCCTCGGACATCCACTTCGAGCCCTACGAAGACGATTACCGCGTGCGCCTGCGCATCGACGGCCTGCTGAAGATGGTCGCGCGCGCACCGGTGAAGTTGAACCAGCGCATCGCCGCCCGCCTGAAGGTGATGGCACAGCTGGACATCGCCGAGAAGCGCGTCCCGCAGGACGGCCGCATCAAGCTCAACCTGTCCAAGACCAAGCAGATCGACTTCCGCGTCAGCACGCTGCCGACCCTGTTCGGCGAGAAGGTGGTGCTGCGTATCCTCGATGGCAGCGCGGCCAAGCTGGGCATCGACAAGCTGGGTTACGAGCCGGACCAGCAGAAGCTGTTCCTGGATGCCATCCACAAGCCGTACGGCATGGTGCTGGTGACCGGCCCGACCGGTTCGGGCAAGACCGTGTCGCTGTATACCGCGCTGGGCATCCTCAATGACGAGACGCGAAACATCTCCACCGCCGAAGACCCGGTGGAAATCCGCCTGCCCGGCGTCAACCAGGTACAGCAGAACAACAAGCGCGGCATGACCTTCGCCGCGGCGCTGCGCTCGTTCCTGCGACAGGACCCGGACATCATCATGGTCGGCGAAATCCGCGACCTGGAAACGGCGGAGATCGCGATCAAGGCCGCGCAGACCGGCCACATGGTGCTGTCCACGCTGCACACCAACGATGCACCGCAGACCATCGCGCGCCTGATGAACATGGGTATCGCGCCGTACAACATCACCAGCTCGGTGACGCTGGTGATCGCCCAGCGCCTGGCGCGCCGCCTGTGCGGCAACTGCAAGCGCCGGTCCAGCCTGCCCGAACATGCACTGCTGGCCGAAGGCTTCACCCAGGCGCAGCTGGATGCGGGCATCGAGCTGTACGAGGCCGTGGGCTGCGACGAATGCACCGAGGGCTACAAAGGCCGGACCGGCGTCTATCAGGTCATGCCGATGACCGATGAGATCGCCACCATCGTGCTGGCCGGTGGCAATGCGCTGCAGATTGCCGAGGCGGCGCAGCAGATCGGCGTGAATGACCTGCGCCAGTCGGCCTTGAAGAAGGCGGCAGCGGGCATCACCAGCCTGGCCGAGATCAACCGCGTCACCAAGGATTGATGCAACGCGGTTTTCCGTAGAGCCGAGCCCATGCTCGGCTGCTCTTCGCGCACCGTAGATCCACGCCATGCGTGGATTACGCGGCCCCGACCACCGCGCAGCCGAGCGTGGGCTCGGCTCTACTCCATCCCCAGCTTCTTCAGCTTGTAGCGCAGCGCACGGAAGGTGATGCCCAGCTGCGCGGCGGTACGGGTCTTGTTCCAGCGGTTCTCTTCCAGCGCACGCTGGATGGCGCTGCGCTCGAGCTGCTCGATGTAGGAGGGCAGTGCGGCGCTGCCCGGCTGCAGGTCGGCCACCGCTTCGGCGGGCGCGGCACTGCCCGGCGTACGCGGCGCGTGCTGCGGCAGGCGCAGGTCATCGGCGCCGATGCAGTCTTCCTCGGCCAGGGCCAGCGCACGTTCCAGGATGTTCTCCAGCTCGCGCACATTGCCCGGGAACGCGTACTGCGCCAGTGCTTCCAGCGCCGACGGCGCCAGCAGCGGGGTGGCACGGCCGTGGCTGCGGGCCAGGCGGGCCAGCACGGCGGCGGCCAGTTCGGGCAGGTCCTGGCGGCGCTCGCGCAGCGGCGGCACCTTCAGTTCGATCACGTTGATGCGGTAGTACAGGTCGTGGCGGAAGCGCCCGTCCTCGACCAGCTCGGCCAGATCCTTGTGGGTGGCCGAGAGGATGCGGACGTCCACCGGCTCCTCGTTGGCCGCGCCCACCGCGCGCACCGACTTTTCCTGGATCGCGCGCAGCAGCTTCACCTGCATCTGCAGTGGCAGCTCAGCCACTTCGTCAAGGAACAGGGTGCCGCCGTGCGCCGCCTGGAACAGGCCGGGCTTGTCGGCGTGCGCGCCGCTGAAACTGCCCTTGCGGTGGCCGAAGAATTCGCTCTCCATCAGCTCGCCGGGAATGGCGCCGCAGTTGACCGGCACGAACGGGCCGGCCGCGCGTGCACCCTGGGCATGGATGGTGCGTGCGACCAGCTCCTTGCCGACGCCCGACTCGCCGAGGATGTAGACCGGCGCCTGGCTGCGCGCGACCTTGCCGATGGTGGTGCGCAGCACATCCATGGCCTGTGAGTGGCCAAGCAGGCGCCCGCCCTGTTCGGCGTTGGGGCCCGGTGCCGGGCGCTCGGCGCTGTTGAGTTCCAGCGCGTGCTTGACCAGTCCGCGCAGCACCGAGATGTCCACCGGCTTGCTGACGAAATCGAACGCGCCGGCCTTCAGCGCCTCCACGGCCAGATCCATGCTGCCGAACGCGGTGATCATCGCGACCGGCGTGCGCGGGTAGTGCTGGGCGATCTCGCTGACCAGCTCGATGCCGTTGCCATCCGGCAGGCGCATGTCGGTGATGCACAGGTCGTACGGATTGCTGGCCAGCAGCTCACGTGCCTCGGCCAGGTTGGCGGCGGTACTGATGCGCAGCCCCATGCGGCCGAGGGTCAGCACCAGCAGTTCGCGGATGTCGCGTTCGTCGTCGACGACGAGGGCGCTGCGGGTTTCATTCATGGGCGTGAAAGATAAACGAGGGGGCTGGAAGCGACAAATGTTTGACGCAAAGGATGGGAATCAGCCGGGCAGCAGCGTATGTGGACCGGGCAACACCAGGCGGAAGCAGGAGCCACCGGCCGGCACTGCGATGTAGTCCAGGCGGGCCTGGTTGGCCCTGCACAGCTCGCGCGCGATATACAGGCCCAGCCCGGTGCCATGCTCGGACGTGGTGAAGAAGGGCCGGAACAGCTGCGCGGCCACGCTCTCGGGGATACCCGGGCCACGGTCCATCACGTCGATCACCGCGCTGCGTTCGTGCTGGGCCACGCGCAGCCGCACCCGTGCCGGCTGCTGGCCGATGCGGCCGTACTTCAGCGCGTTGTGCACCAGCACGGTCAGCACCTGGTAGAGATGCTTGGTGTCGACCTGGGCCATCACCGAGGTATCGCTGATGATCGGTTCGATGCTGTCGGTCTCCAGGGTCTGGCCCTGCTTGTACTCCAGCACGAAGCGGCGCACGAAGGCGACCAGGTCCACGTTCTCGGGCGTGGCACGCTCGCGCCTGGCCAGGCCCAGCACGCTTTCGACGATGCCGTTGGTGCGCTGGCACTGCTGGCGGATGATCTGCAGCAGGCGGCGGTCGCTCTCGTTGAAGCCGGTACCTTCCTCGAGCAGCTGCACGGCATAGTTGATCGCCGCCAGCGGGTTGCGGATCTCGTGGGCGAGGCTGGCCGAGAAGCGGCCCATGGCGGAAAGGGTGAGCGATTCGGCGCGGCGCGAGACCACGCTGGAATCATCCAGGAACACCAGCGCAAGGTCGCTGCCGGCCAGCAGGCGGGCGAAGCGCGGCTGCACTTCCGGCTGGTCGGGGTTGAGCTGCAGCGGCAGTTCGTCCTGTGCCCAGCCATTGCGCCAGCGCTGCAGCCTGCGCGCCAGTTCCGGTGCGGCGCTGGCCAGGTCCAGGCGCCCGCTTTCGCCGTTGCCGTCGTTGTCGCCCAGCAGCATCGAGGCGGCTTCGTTGGCCAGGGTGATGCGGTTGTCGGCGTCCACCACCAGCACGCCGGTGCGCATGCGGCGGATGATCAGTTCGTTGATCTGGAACAGGTTGGCTACTTCGTCGCCGCGCTGGTTGGCCAGTTGCTGGTTGCGGCGAGCGCGGTTGCCCACCTGGTAGCTGATGAAGGCCAGTGCCAGGTAGCTGGTGGCGAACATCGCCAGTTCGGCCAGGGTGCGGGTGGGGTCGCCGCCTTCCAGCAGCTTCCAGGTGTACTCGACGCCGGTGGCCAGGCTGGCGGCCAGCGCCAGGCCCAGTCCAAGGCTGAGCGGCAGCAGGGTGGCGGCGGCGGCGATGTTGAACAGCAGCGACATCGAGATGCCGGCACTGGCGCCGGGCAGGGCGTGCGACAGCAGGGTGGCGGCCACGATATCCACCAGCACGCCGCTGACCACGATCGGGCGCAGCCAGCGTTCGTTGCGGCCGAGTGCCAGGGCCAGCAGCGACAGGGCCAGGTAGATGACCGCAACGACGTCGGCCAGCCGCGGGTGATGGGCTTCGCCGACCATGGCCGACAACGGGCTGTAGAGCAGGGCGGCGATGACCGTAGCGATCAGCACCCGGTACAGCGCGAAGAAATACAGTTCACGCCGCGGAATCGATTCGATGCGGTCGATCAATGAAGCACTGGGTGACACGCCGGAACTCCCCTTCTGGCTGCCTGGGTCTGGATTCTGCGGCGGGCCTGGCCAGCGCCCCCTGAAGCCGGGCCGGCACGTCGCGTTTGCGAAGGGCAGTATAGGGCCCCCGGCCGGGCGCCGCCGAAGTGGCCCGGATCGCGCATTTGGCCCGGTGCGGACACCGGTGGCCAGCCCCGGCCCGGGCGCAACTGCCTGAATGACGGTGGAAATCTGCCCGCGTCCGGCGTTTTGTACAGACTTCTTTGCGCCCCGGCGCTGGCTCGGCCACAATAGTGGGCCCGCCGCGGTCCATGCCGGCGCCCCGCCGGGGCCCTGAGGAATTGCGTGCGGTCGTTCCTATTCCCACGGTGACGCATGAATTTCCACGAATACCAGTCAAAACAACTGCTTGCCGAGTACGGCATCCCGGTCCCGGCCGGCAAGGTCGCTGCGACCCCGGACGAAGCGGTTGCCGCTGCCAACTCCCTGGGCCAGGGCCCCTGGATGGTCAAGGCGCAGATCCACGCTGGCGGCCGCGGCAAGGCTGGCGGCGTCAAGTTCTGCAAGACCACCGACGACGTGAAGGCCGCTGCGGCCAAGATGCTCGGCACCAAGATGGCCACCTACCAGACCGCCGGCGTTGAACTGCCGGTCAACCTGGTGCTGGTGACCACCGCAGGCGAGATCGTCAAGGAACTGTACCTGTCGGTGCTGGTCGACCGTGGCACCAAGACCATCACCTACATCGCCTCTTCGGAAGGCGGCGTGGAGATCGAGCAGGTCGCTGCTGAAACCCCGGAGCTGATCCACTCGCTGAACGTCGACTTCGTCGAAGGCGTGCAGGGTTACCACGGCCGTGATTTCGGCTTCAAGCTGGGCCTGACCGCCAAGCAGGCCGGCCAGTTCGCCAGCATCATGGTGAACCTGTACCGCCTGTTCAACGAAAAGGACCTGGCCCTGGTTGAAATCAACCCGCTGGCCATCCTGGACGACGGCAACCTGTACGCGCTGGACGGCAAGTTCGACAGCGACGACAACGCCGCGTTCCGCCAGAAGGCCCTGGTCGCCATGCGCGACAAGACCCAGGAAGATCCGACCGAAGTGATCGCTTCGGAGCTGGACATCAACTACGTCACCATGGACGGCAACATCGGCTGCATGGTGAACGGCGCCGGCCTGGCCATGGCCACCATGGACGTCATCAAGCTCAACGGCGGCGAGCCGGCGAACTTCCTGGACGTGGGCGGCGGTGCCAACAAGCAGCGCGTCATCGAAGCCTTCAAGCTGATCCTGTCCTCGGACAAGGTCGAAGGCATCTTCGTCAACATCTTCGGCGGCATCGTCCGCTGCGACATGATTGCCGAAGGCATCATCGCCGCCGTGAAGGAAGTGGGCGTCAAGGTTCCGGTCGTGGTGCGCCTGGAAGGCACCAACGTGGAAGAAGGCAAGCAGCTGCTGCGTGACAGCGGCATGGCCATCATCCCGGCTGACAACATCAACGATGGCGCCAAGAAGATCGTTGAAGCTGTCAAGAACGCCGCCTGATACCGACACCAAGGAATTCCAATGTCTGTTTTGATCAACAAGAACACCAAGGTGATCGTGCAGGGCTTCACCGGCCAGCAGGGCACCTTCCACGCCACTCAGATGATCGAGTACGGCACCCAGGTTGTCGGCGGCGTGACCCCGGGCAAGGGTGGCACCACCCACATCGACCTGCCGGTCTTCAACACCGTTGCCGACGCCGTGCAGAGCACCGGCGCCAATGCCTCGGTCATCTACGTGCCGCCGCCGTACGCGGCTGACGCGATCCTGGAAGCCGCTGCTGCCGGCATCAAGGTCATCGTCTGCATCACCGAAGGCATCCCGGTGCTGGACATGCTGCGCGTCAAGAACGTGCTGACCCGTTCGCATCCGGACACCGTGCTGATCGGGCCGAACTGCCCGGGCGTCATCACTCCGGGTGAGTGCAAGATCGGCATCATGCCGGGCCACATCCACCAGCCGGGCAAGATCGGCATCGTGTCGCGTTCGGGCACCCTGACCTATGAAGCGGTCAAGCAGACCACCGAAGTCGGCCTGGGCCAGTCCACCTGCATCGGCATCGGTGGTGACCCGATCAACGGCCTGAACTTCGTCGACTGCCTGAAGCTGTTCAACGAAGACCCGCAGACCGAAGGCATCATCATGGTGGGCGAAATCGGCGGCGACGCCGAGGAAGCCGGCGCCGAGTACATCAAGAACCACGTGAAGAAGCCGGTCGTCGGTTTCATCGCCGGTGCGTCGGCTCCGGCCGGCAAGCGCATGGGCCACGCCGGTGCGATCGCCTCGGGCGGCAAGGGCACTGCCGAAGGCAAGTTCGCTGCCATGGAAGCTGCCGGTGTTGTCACCGTCCGCTCGCCGGGCGACCTGGGCGCTGCCATCGCCAAGCTGGTGAAATAAGATCGACTGCCTCTGGCAGACGATTCGGTAGAGTCGACTGTTAGTCGACTGCTTTACCTGCATCAACAAAAAAGCCGCCCTCGGGCGGCTTTTCTGCGTCTGGCGGCCGCCTGGTCGGCCCATCCACGCCGGCGTGGATCTACTGAGCCGGGGCTGTCCACGCAGTGAGCGCGCCCGGCGGGCGCATGGCGCGGCGTTACAATGGCGGCATTGCAACCACAGGCTGGATTCCCATGGCTTCGATCCGCATCGCGATGGCGCAGTTCGACTTCCCGGTCGGCGATGTCGCCGGCAACACCGAGCGCATCATCGAGATGATCGGCCAGGCGCGCGACGAGTACGGCGCCGAGCTGGTGATGTTCCCCGAGCTGGCGGTGAGCGGCTATCCGCCGGAAGACCTGCTGCTGCGCCCGGGCTTCCTGTACGAGTGCGAGCAGGCAATGACGCGCATCGCCGCGGCCTGCCGCGGCATCACCGCGGTGGTCGGCTGGCCGCAGGCGGCTGGCGCGGTGGTCTACAACGCCGCCAGCGTGCTGCGCGATGGCCTGGTCGAGCAGACCTACCGCAAGCGTGAGCTGCCCAATTACGCCGTGTTCGACGAACGCCGCTACTTCGATGTCGATCCGGACGGTGGCAGCTGCGTGTTCGAGGTCAACGGCATTCCGGTGGGTCTGCTGATCTGCGAGGACCTGTGGTTCGCCGAGCCGTTGGCCGACACCGTGCGCGCCGGCGCGCAGCTGGTGGTGGTACCCAATGCCTCGCCGTACGAGCGCGGCAAGCACGCCCAGCGCGATGCGGTGCTGGCCGCACGTACCCGCGAGAGTGGCGCGGCAATCGCCTATCTCAATGTGGTCGGTGGCCAGGATGCGCTGGTGTTCGATGGCGCCTCGGTGGTGGCCGATGGTGACGGCACGGTGCACCCCGCCGCCGCCGCCTTCGTCGACCAGTGGCTGGTGGTGGAGTACGACGGCGAAACGCGCCGCTTCATGCCGCACGTGTGGATGGACGATGGCGACGAAAGCATGGATGCACTGGCGTGGCGTGCCGTCACCCGCGGCATCCAGGACTACTGCCGCAAGAACGGCTTCAGGAAGGTGTGGCTGGGCCTGTCCGGTGGCATCGATTCGGCACTGGTACTGGCCATGGCGGTGGACGCGATGGGGGCGGAGAACGTCACCGCGGTGCGCCTGCCGTCGCGCTACACCGCCGGCCTGTCCAATGACCTGGCGGCCGAACAGTGCCAGGCACTGGGCGTGAAGCTGGAAGCGGTCTCGATCGAGCCGGCGTTCAAGGGCCTGATGGAATCGCTGGCGCCGATGTTCGAGGGCACCACGCCGGACGTGACCGAAGAGAACCTGCAGTCGCGCAGCCGTGGCGTGATCCTGATGGCGCTGGCCAACAAGTTCGGCGGCCTGCTGCTGACCACCGGCAACAAGAGCGAATACGCGGTGGGCTACGCCACCATCTACGGCGACATGTGCGGTGGCTATGCGCCGTTGAAGGACCTGTACAAGACCGAAGTGTTCGGCCTGTCGAAGTGGCGCAATACCGTGGGCGGTGCACCGGTGATCCCGCCGGCGGTGATCAGCCGCCCGCCGTCGGCCGAACTGCGCGAGAACCAGCTGGACCAGGACTCGCTGCCGGCCTACGACGTGCTGGACGGGATCCTGTACCGCTACATCGACCAGGAGCAGTCGCGCACGGAGATCGTTGCCGCCGGTTACGCCGCCGCCGTGGTCGACCGCGTGCTGCGCCTGGTGCGCATCAGCGAATGGAAGCGGCACCAGGCCGCGCCAGGGCCCAAGGTCTCGCGTCGCGCGTTCGGCCGCGAGCGTCGTTACCCGATCAGCAACGGCTACAAGGGCTGAGGTAGCGGTGGGGGGTAATGCCGGCCGCTGGCCGGCAACCCGTTGGCCCCTCTCCGGTGGGTGCGGACCTTGGTCCGCACGATCGTCGAAGATCATCCACGCATGTCGTGGATCTACCGTGCGGCGTCCAGCAGTTTTTCCAGGCCGGTGGCTTCGGCGGCTTCGTCGAAGCGGGCATCTGCCAGGCGTGCTTTTACGAAGGCCACCCCGTCAGCGGTGGCCGCATCCAGCGTGGCGCGGTGGTCGACCGGATACTGGCGGAAGGCCACGGGTTCGCCGCGCAGGGCCAAGCCGGCGGCATACAGCAGGGTGGTCAGATAGGGCACGTCCTGATCGCGCGTGCCGTGGGCCAGCATCAGCGGCTGGGCGAACCCGTGCCGTGGCACGCCCAGATAGTCGTGCAGCAGCGTCCAGATGCCCGGCACCGAGGTCAACGGCGCGCTGAACATCTCGCCGGTGCTGGCGCCCTCCAGCTGTGCCGCCAGATCGGTCAGGCAGTGCTGTCGGGCCAGGGCAATGCGTGCCCGCCCCTGCGGGCTCAGCACGCGGTCGATCTGCGGCGCCACCTGCAGCAGGCCATCAAGCAGATAGGCATGGTAGGCATTGAGTGCGCCGGGATTGGCGCTGCGGCTGTCGGGGCGCATCACCAGTGCGGTCATCTCCACGGCCGTGGGCGTGCCTGCGGTGAAGCTGCCCTTGTACTGCAGGCCGGGGCCGGAATAGGCGGCAGCCTGGTGGCCGGCGCTGAGCGCCGCGGCACCGCCCTGCGAGTAGCCCACCGAGACCCAGCGCGGTGACAGGCGGCTGCCCAGGAACCGATGGCTGGCCTTGACCATGTCGATGCTGTTGCGCGCGGCGGTGCGTACATGCAGGTAGGCGTGATCGCCGGGGCTGCCGAGGCCCTGATAGTCGGCCGCGACGACGGCGTAGCCCTGGGCGAGGAAGGCGTCCAGGAAGCGCCCATCGCGTTCGGCGTGGGTGGGGCCGGAACGGGAAGGGGCGCAGTGATCGGCAATGCCCTGGGTGCCATGCGCCCAGGCAACGACCGGCCAGCCGCCCGCTGGCGCCGTGCCTGCCGGCAGATAGAGCAGACCGGTGCCCTGCGCCAGCCGGTTGTGATGATCGGGCGTGCGGTAGCTGAGCAGGTACGCCTGGGATGCCTTCGAGGGCACCCAGGCGGCACGATAGGGCGCTGCGCTGAGCAGCTCGCCCGGCTCTGAGGCCTGGACTGCAGCGGGCAGGGCCAGCAGGGTGGCGGCGAGGGTGGCCAGCAGGGGCCGGGTGCGGGAAACGGTTGAGGTCTTCATTCGGACTCCAGGCAGGCGGGAATGGCCGTGCGCTGGAGTGTGGAGGGCCGTGCGGGTCCGGTTTGGGAACGGCATCGCAACGTCGGCCGATTCGTAGAATTCCTAATACCCCAAGTCCAGCGGGGCGCCCGCCATCCACGCATGGCGTGGATCTACCGGATAAAGAAAGGGCCCCTTGCGGGGCCCTCTGCTTTCTTATTTCTTTTCCAGTCGCGCGTTGCGCTGGCCGGTGCTGGCGGACTTCTCGCCGGCGAACGGGTTCAGCTTGCGGATCATCCACGGGTACTTCGGCCACTTGCCTTCCAGCCACGGGTGGTCCGGCTGGTTCAGCTGCAGGACGCGGCGGGCGTCGTCGGCCAGGGTCTTGTTGCCCAGGTGGGTGTAGGAATCGGCCAGGACGGCGACGGCGTCGTACTGGAACGCGCTCTGCGGATAGGTTTCCAGCAGGTAGTTGGCGCGGCCGGCGGCCGAGACCCAGGCGCCGCGGCGCATGTAGTACAGGGCGTTGTCCAGCTCGTGCTGGGCGAACACGTCACGCAGCTCCAGCATGCGCTGGCGCGCATCGGCGGCGTAGCGGCTGTTCGGGTAGCGGTCGACCACGATGTTGAAGTCCGAATACGCCTGGTGCGGCGTGGACAGGTCGCGGCGGCTGGCGTCCAGCGACCATACGCGGCGTAGGAAAACCGTACTGCGGTTGGAGTTGGCCAGGCCGCGCAGGTAGTACAGGTACGCGATGTTGCGGTGGGTCGGGTAGGTACGGATGAAGCGGTCGATGCTGGACACCGCATCGTCGTGCTTGCCGGCCTTGTACTGCGCGTAGGCGGTTTCGATCATCGCCTGTTCGGTATACGGGCCGTACGGATACTGGGCCACGAGGCGGCGGAAGCTGGTTTCAGCCCCGCTCCAGTTGCCACCCTGCATCAGCTTGTGGCTCTTCTCGTACAACTGTTCGACCGGCGTCCCTTCATCGGGGCGATCGCCCTTCTTGGCGCCACGGTGGCAGCCGGTGGCGGCGATGACCAGCACCAGCAGCAGGGCGGTGAGGCGGACGGGCGCGGAGAGCATGGAGGAGCGTCGGATCATGAGGTCGAGGCGGGACGCGGCTGGAATACGAAGGGGCGATGATAGCCTAGTGTCCTGTCCAGCGACTGAAACCGGCCGCCGGGACCCCAAAATTTCAAAGAATGCCCCTGCCATGTCTGAACAACCCTCTGAATCGGCCCGCCAGGCCATCGTCCCCGACACCGCTGCCGGCCGCCGTTTCGACGCCGTGGTGGCCGAACTGTTCCCCGAATACTCGCGGTCGCGCCTGACCGAGTGGATCAAGGCCGGTGAGGTCCTGCTGGACGGCGCCCAGGTGCGCCCGCGCGATCCGCTGCGCGGCGGCGAGGTGGTGACCCTCAACGTGGTGCTGGAAACCCAGACCGACGCCCAGCCGGAGGACATCCCGCTGGACGTGCTGTTCGAGGACGAGCACCTGCTGGTGATCAACAAGCCGGTCGGCCTGGTGGTGCATCCGGGGGCCGGCAACCACAGCGGCACCCTGGTCAACGCCCTGCTGTTCCGCGACCCGTCGGTGGCGGTGCTGCCGCGCGCGGGCATCGTGCACCGCCTGGACAAGGACACCAGTGGCGTGATGGTGGTGGCCAAGACCCTGGAAGCGCAGACCGCGCTGGTCGAGCAGCTGGCCGCACGCGACGTGCACCGCCAGTACCTGGCCATCGTGATGGGCGCGCTGGTGGCCGGCGGTACCGCCGATGCCCCGATCGACCGCCACCCGCGCGACCGCCTGAAGATGGCGGTGCGCGAGGACGGCAAGGAGGCGATCACCCATTACCGGCTGCGTGAGCGCTTCCGTGCGCACACCGCGCTGGAGTGCCGTCTGGAAACCGGGCGTACCCACCAGATCCGCGTGCACATGGCGCACGTTCGCCATCCGATCATCGGTGATCCGCTGTACGGCGGCGCGCTGAAGCTGCCCAAGGGCGCCAGCGATGAGCTGGTGGCCGCGCTGCGTGGCTTCAAGCGCCAGGCCCTGCATGCCGAGACCCTGGAGTTCACGCACCCGATCACCGGTGAGCCGGTGCGCAACACCGCGCCGGTGCCGGAGGACATGCTGCACCTGATGAAGGTGCTGCGCGAAGACAGCGAAGCCTTCGCCGCGCGCGAGCGGGACCGCTGGTAATGGACGCCGCGCTGCCGTTGCTGTGGGCCGATTGGCCGGCGCCTGCGGGCGTCCATGCGCTGACGACGCGCCGGCATGGCGCGGGCATCTCGCCGGCGCCGTTCGCGCAGTTCAACCTGGGCAACCGGCACGCGGCCGATGGTGATACCCCGGCCAACGTCGAGCACAACCGCCAGCTGCTGCAGCAGGGGCTGGCGTTGCCCTCCGCGCCGCACTGGCTGCGCCAGGTGCACAGCAGCACCGTGTTGCGCTTCAGCACGCCACCAGTGCCCGGCGCCAGCGAGCCGGTGGCCGATGCCGCAGTAACCTCGGTGCCCGGCGTGGTGCTGGCGATCCTGACCGCCGACTGCCTGCCGGTGGTGTTCGCCGCCGCTGATGGCAGTGAGGTGGGCGCGGCGCATGCCGGCTGGCGTGGCCTGGCCGACGGCATGCTGGAGGCCACCGTGGCGGCCATGCAGACGCCGCCCGGGCAGTTGCGAGCCTGGCTGGGACCGGCTGCCGGGCCGGCCGATTACGAGATCGGTGAAGAGGTCTACCACGCTTTCGTCGGCCATGATCCGGCCGCCGAGGCGGCGTTCGTGGCCACCCGCGCAGGCCACTGGAAGGTGGACCTGTTCGCGCTGGCGCGGCAGCGCCTGCAGGCCGCGGGCATGGACCCGGCGCAGGTATACGGCGGCACGGTGTCGACCATGGCCGATCCGGACCTGTACTCGCACCGGCGCGATCGTCGTACCGGACGCATGGCGACGCTGGCCTGGATCGCACCCTGAGTACGCCCCTGTTCGCACGGGTGCTGGGGCCGGCCTTCGCCACCCTGGCCGCCCCGGTGCAGGCGCTGCATGCCGCGCCGTTGCCCTGCCGTTATGCAGGGCAGGCGCGGATCGTGCGGGGACGGCACTGGCTGGTGCCGTTGCTGGCCGCAGTGGCACGTTTGCCGAACAACGGCGATGCGCTGCCGACCGAGGTAGCGTTCAGCGCCCACGGGCAGGGCGAGCAATGGGCGCGACGCTTCGGACGCTGGCCGATGGTGTCGCGGTTGTGGGAGCACGAAGGGCATCTGCACGAGCAGCTGGGTGCAGTGCGTTTCGCGTTCGACCTGCAGGCCCGCGATGGCGGCATCGACTGGACGGTGCGGCGGGTCTGGGCGTTGGGCCTGCTGCCGCTGCCAACACGCTGGTTCGGTGGCGTGCGCTGCCGTGAAGCGTGGCACGGCCAGCGCTACACTTTCCTGGTCGATGTGACATTGCCCTGGGCCGGAGCCCTGATCCGCTATGAAGGCTGGCTCGAACCGCAGTGAGGTTGCCACCGAGACCGGCCGCGCGGTGATCGTGTTCGATGGTGTGTGCGCGCTGTGCAACCAATGGGTGCGCTTCCTGCTGCGCTTCGATCGCGCGGGGCGTTACCGCTTCGCCGCGATGCAGGGCACGCAGGGCAGCGCGCTGTTGCGTGCGCACGGGCTGGATCCGCAGGACCCGGCGTCGTTCCTGTTGCTGGACGCACAGGGCGCGTGGACCGATACCGATGCGATCCTGCGCGTACTGGCGGGACTCGGCGGTGCCTGGCGTTTTAGCGGCGTGCTGCGCCTGCTGCCGCGCAGCTGGCGGGACGCGGCGTATCGCCTGCTGGCGCGTAACCGCTACCGCTGGTTCGGACGCCACGATGCGTGCCATCTGCCGGCGCCGGAACACCTCGCGCGGTTCCTGGATTGATCACCGGACGTCTGTAGAGCCGAGCCATGCTCGGCTGTTCCCGTCGAGACTACGAAAAAGGCAGCCGAGCATGGCTCGGCTCTACAGGAGCAGGTGCTTCAAGCCTGAAGCGTCGGCAGGCTCAGTCGAGCAGCCGGTAATCGATACGGCGGTTCTGCGCGCGGCCGCTGTCGCTGCGGTTGTCGGCCACGGGATGTTCCTGGCCGTAGCCCACGGCGACCAGCGTGTCAGGCTCCACTCCCAGCTCCTGCAGCCCCTGCGACACCGCTTCGGCACGTTGCTGGCTGAGATGCAGATTGGCTTCGGCCTGGCCGCGGCTGTCGGTGTGCGCACCGATTTCCACGCGCGTGCCTGCGGGCGTGTCACGCAGTGCGTTGGCGACGGCTTCCAGCGTTTGCCGCGAGTCACCGGTCAGTTCGGAGGAGCCTGCGCGGAATTTCAGCGTGGTCTGGTTCAACGCAGCTACCCGCTGTGCAGGGGCAGCGTCAGGTGACAGCTGCGCCAGCGCGGCCAGGCCCGGGCCCCACAGCCCGCGCATCTCCAGCGCCGGGAAGTCCTGGCGCAAACGCCACGAGATGGCCAGCCGCTCGGGCTCCTGCATGGAACGGGTATCGATCCGCAACCGGGTGCCTTCAAACACAAGGTGCAGGCCGTCGCCCCGCAGATGGGGAAGATCCACGATCAGGCGGTCCAGCCAGCGCGGTGCCTGCGTGTGCGGGTCCAGTGCAATGCCACCGCCGAGGTTGCGCGCGCCATGCACTGCGGAAAGCGCGTTCCAGACGCGGCGGCGGTCGCTCTCGCTGGGCAGGCGCCCGTGCACCTGTACCTGCGTGCCGTGCTGAAGGAGGGACAGGTGTGCTTCATGCTGCGCGGGCGTGTCCTGCACCGTCCACAGCGGTGTGCGCGCTTTCAGCAACAACCATGTGGTGAGGCCCAGCACCGCAACCACAGCCACGGTCCAGAGCAGGCCGCGCAGGGCCATGCCGTACATCGCACGCGAGGGCACCAGACTGCGCATGCGCCTGGGCGCGGCGTTCCTGCGTGCTGGAACGGCGGCAGCGGCCACTTCATCGGCGCTGTGCGGGGCGGACATCAGGGTGACGACGCCGGGCAGAAGGTGGCAGATCACCACACGGAACGGCCCGGGTGACATGCCGCTGCGGTGGGCGATCATGGCCAGCGTGTGCGCCCCCAGGGCGCGCTCCATTTCGCTGGCAACGATGGGCAGGCGCAGGCTGGCCGGGTGCCGCCAGGAGTGGAAGCGGGCGGCCAGGCCGGCCTGTTCGAAGCGCTGCTGTACGCCGTCCAGACCGTGGGGATGCGAGGCCACCCAGGCGGTGATCACCTCGATCACCCAACGGGTGCGATGGCCCAGTTCAAGGCGTGTTGCTGCATCTTCGATGAAACGGTCGTAAGCGGACATGCGGTGACTCCCCAGGTGTGATGTGCGCGACGCCTCGCAAACGCGGTTGCGATGGCGTGCGGTCGTTCCGGGGGCGTCACTTTGGGGAGCGGGTGTCAATGCGGAATGAAAACCGGTGCGCGCTGCAGCTTTCGTTTTTGCGGACGCATGAGCGGCAGGCGTGATGAAACCGGGAAAACCCCTGTGCGAAGTGGGCTTCACCCAAGGTTCGGTGTTGCACGCGGCTGCCGGAAGGTCGCATTGCGGGTGCGGCGATATGGTTTCATTCGCATCTACTTTCGTGCTGAAAGCGACAATTTGCGGGCCGTGCCGACACGCCGATGACGTGTCGAACCGGCCCGCAGCGACGGTGGTCGCTCAGCCTTCCAAGGCGTCCAGATAGCTGCGCCGCCAGTGGTTGATGTCGTAGGTGCGCAGGTGCTCCATCATCGCGTGCCAGCGTTCCTTGCGCCTGCGCAGCGACATCGTCGCGGCCGTGGCGATGGCGTCGGCCACGCCGTCCAGATCGTGCGGGTTCACCAGCAGCGCCTGCTTCAGTTCGTCGGCGGCCCCGGCCAGCAGCGACAACACCAGTACGCCGGGATCGTCCGGGTCCTGCGAGGCCACGTACTCCTTGGCCACCAGGTTCATGCCATCACGCAGCGGGGTCACCAGTCCCACTGCCGCCGCCCGGTAGAAGCCGGTAAGCGTGGCGTGGGTGAAGTTCTGGTTGACGTAGCGCAGCGGCGTCCAGTCCGGTTCGGCGTGGCCACCGTTGATGTGGCCGGCGATCTGTTCCAGCTGGCTGCGCAGTTGACGGTACTCGGTGACATCACCGCGCGAGACCGGGGCGATCTGCAGGTAGGTCAGCGAACCCCGCTGGTCGGGATGGCGCTCCAGGTAGCGCTCGAAGCCAAGGAAGCGCTCGGGCAGGCCCTTGGAATAGTCCAGGCGATCCACGCCGATGGCCAGTTGGCGGTCGCGCAGGCTGGCGCGCAGGTTCTTCACTGCGGCCTTGGTCGCGGCGGTACCGGCCTGTCGCGCGATCAGCTCGGTGTCGATACCGATCGGGAACGCGGCCGCGCGGAAGCGGCGTCCACCTGGCGCTTCCAGTTCGCCACTGTCGAGTACGCGGCCGCCACCGAACAGGCGCAGGTAGGTCTGGAAGCGATCGGCATCGCGCTGGGTCTGGAAGCCGACCAGATCGTAGGCGTACAGCGCGGAGAACAGGCGCAGGTGATCGGGCATGGCCTGCAGCAGGTCGGCCGAGGGCATCGGGATGTGCAGGAAGAAGCCGATGCGGCAGCCGATGCCACGCTCGCGCAGCAGCGCGCCGAGCGGGATCAGGTGGTAGTCGTGGATCCAGACGATGTCGTCTTCGCGCAGCAACGGTGCGAGCTTGTCGGCGAACAGCGCATTGACCTTGTGGTAGGTCTCGCGGGTACCGCGGTCGTAGTCGACCAGATCGAGGCGGAAGTGCAGCAGCGGCCACAGGGTGCGGTTGGCGAAGCCGTTGTAGTAGCCATCCACCTCGCGCTTGCTCAGGTCCAGGGTGACGAATTCGATGTCGCCGTCTTTCTGCGTATGCAGCGTGCCGCTGCCATCGCGCACGCTCTTGCCGCTCCAGCCGAACCACATCCCGCCGCGTTCCTTCAGCGCGGCCAGCAGGCCGACCGCCAGGCCGCCGGCACGGTTCTCGCCCGGCACGGCCACCCGGTTTGAAACCACCACCAGGCGACTCACGACGCCTCCTGCCAGGACCGCGACAGGCGCATCGCGGCGGTGATCAGGCCGACGTGCGAATAGGTCTGCGGGAAGTTGCCCCAGGCCTCGCCGCTGTCGAAGGCCAGATCCTCCGACAGCAGGCCCAGGTGGTTGCGCTGTTTCAGGAGCAGCTCGAACATCCCGCGTGCTTCGTCCATGCGCCCGATCGCCGCCAGCGCATCGATGTACCAGAAGGTGCAGATGGTGAAGCTGGTTTCCGGCTCGCCGAAGTCATCCGGTGCAACGTAGCGGTACAGCGAATTGCCATGCTTGAGGTCGCGGCCGATGGCCTCGACGGTGGCAATGAAGCGGGCGTCCAGCGCATCGATGAAGCCGATGTCGGCCAGCAGCAGCAACGAGGCATCCAGGCGGTGGCCGCCGAAGGTGTCGGTGAAGTGGCCGAGCTCCTCGCTCCAGGACTCGGCCATGATGCGTGCGTGGATGGTGTCGGCGCGCTCGCGCCAATAGTGCGCCCGGTCGTCCCGCTTCAGGCGTACGGCGATCTTGCACAGGCGGTCGCAGGCCGCCCAGCACATCGCGCTGGTGTAGGTGTGCACCTCGGTACGGCCGCGGAACTCCCACAGACCGGCGTCGGGTACGTCGTGCAGGGCGAATGCCTGTTCGCCCAATGGTTCCAGGCGGGCAAAGGTGTGCGCATCCCCCGGGTCCTGCAGGCGACGGTCGAAGAACAGCTGCGTGGAGGCCAGCACCACGCTGCCGTAGACATCGTGCTGGCGCTGAACCCAGGCCAGGTTGCCGCGACGCACCGGGCCCATCCCGCGATAGCCGGACAGGCTGGGGACTTCGTTCTCGTCCAGCTTGGCCTCGAAGCCAATGCCATACAGCGGCTGCAGCGTGCCATCGGTGGTGGCCAGGTTGAAGATGTAGCCGAGGAACTGTTCCATCGTGCGCGTGGCGCCAAGACGGTTCAGTGCACGCACGACGAAGGCGGCATCGCGCAGCCAGCAGTAGCGGTAGTCCCAGTTGCGCACGCTGCCGGGCGCTTCCGGAATGGAGGTGGTCATCGCCGCGATGATCGCGCCGCTGTCCTCGTACTGGCACAGCTTCAACGTGATTGCACTGCGGATGACCGCGTCCTGCCATTCCAGCGGAATGGACAGGTAGCGCACCCACTCGCGCCAGTAATCGCGGGTGCGCTGGAAGGCTTCCTGCACATAGCCGCTGATGGAGCGGTTGAGCGATTCGTCCACGCCGAGGATCAGGTGGATCGGATGGTTGAGCACGAACGGCAGGCCATCACGCACGAACCTTACCGGCACGTCGGTGGTCAGTCGCAGCACGTGCTCGGGCAGGATCCAGCGCACGTGGTTGCTGCCCCAGGTGGACTCGGGCACGCGCGCGCCCCAGTCGGCCAGCGGGCGCGCACGCACGGTGATGCGTGGGCTGCCGGACAAGGGGCGCACCTGTCGGATCAGGCTGACCGGCCGGTAGAAGCGGTCATTCTGGCGCCAGCGCGGTGCGAAATCGAGGATTTCCAGTTCGCCACCGTGCGCGTCGCGCAGGACGGTGCGCAGGATCGCTGTGTTGGTCAGGTATTCCTGCTCGCTGCTGGCGAAGTCCTCCAGCTCGATGGCGAAGTCGCCACCGGTCTGCTGGTTGGGACCGAGCAGGGCACAGAAGGTGGGGTCGCCGTCGAAGGTGGGCAGGCAGCTCCAGACAACGCGGGCACGTTTGTCGACCAGGGCGCCGAAGCTGCCGTTGCCGACCACGCCCAGATCAAGATCGGGTTGGGTCATCACGCGGTACATCTCGGTTGCGGCCGTGGGGTGGCCGGGTCAATAGGCATTCTCACGCAGCCAGGCGTGCACGCTGCGTATGTCGGGCAGCGCGAACACCGCCTTGCTGGGTTCCCGCTCGCCCACCAGCACGCTCCAGCCATGCTGGACGTTGGCGGCGTCGAAGCCGAATTCATCGGTGAGGTCATCACCGAGGAACACCGGCAGGCGGCCGCGGAACGGCAGGTACTGCATCATCCGGCGCACGGCACGGCCCTTGTCGGTGCCGACGGGCACGAACTCGACCACATGGTCGCCAGGTTGCAGGCGGTAGCTGGCACGGCCGCGCACGTGGCGGTCGGCGAAGGCGCGGACATCGCTGGCGGCATGCGGTGCGCCGCGCCAGTGCAGGGCCAGCCCGACGCCCTTGTCTTCCACCAGCACGCCGGGATGCCCGTGAGCAAAGCGCATCGCCTGCTGGTGCAGCGCGTGCAGCCATTCGGCGGTGTCGTCGTCGTGTTCGTCACGCAGCACACGACCATCCTGGCCACGCAACTCATGGCCGTGCAGGCCGGCGGCAGGCAGTTGCAGGGGAGCGAACAGTTGATCCAGCTGTTCAAGCGGGCGACCACTGACCAGTGCCAAGGCACCTTCCAGGCGGTCGCTGATGCGGCCGATGGCTTCACGCACATCCGGCAGCAGCTGCACGGCATCCGGGCGCGCAGCGAATTCGATCAGGGTGCCGTCGACATCGAGGAACAACGCGCAGGCGTCGTCCAGCAATGGCGGTGGCGGACGCAGGGGGAGCGGTTCAGCCATGCCCCCACCTTGCCAGCGTGGGCGTGTAGGGCAGGTCGAGGCAGGGCGACAGTTCGTGGTGGGTGCCGACCGCTGGTCGGGACGGAAGACGATGGGGAAACCACGACGGGGTAGAGTCGACTGTTAGTCGACTATCGCGCGCAGCGCGGGACTTTTGCGATCTGCGTGAAGAGCAGTCGACTAACAGTCGCCTCTACCCCGTCGGCTCTACCCCGTCGGCTCTACCGGGTCGATTCTGCGAATCAGAACGTATAGCGGACGCGGCCGTAGTAGTACGCGCCGTTGCTGCCGATCGGCGACAGCACGTCATACGGCAGGTTGCCGAAGTAGTGAATGTCGCTGTTGGATCGATCCGGGTAGTTGTCGGTCAGGTTCTGGCCACCGATGGCCACGCTCCAGCGCGGAGTGATGCGGTACTCGACCTCCGCATCCAGCTGCCATTCGGCCTGGTAGGTCTGGCGCGGAATGTAGCCGTCACCGAAGTTGAACACGCGGGTGGCACTGCCATAGCGGTTCACACGGGTGCTCAGCGACCAGTGGTCGTTGCTCCACGCGGCGGAGAAGCTGCCGCGGGTGCGCGGCGTGGCATCGGTCAGCGTGTTGGTCTCTTCAATGCCGAACAGTACGTAGTCCGGGTTCAGTGCCTGCAGCTGCGCCGGCGTGGCCAGCACGTTCTTCAGCGTGGTCTTCGTGTACGCATAGGTGCCGGTCAGCAGCAGCTGGCCATCGCCCAGCGACTGGCGCCAGTTGCTCACCAGTTCGGCGCCGCGGGTGCGGGTGTCGGCGGCGTTGACGAAGAAGCTGGCGCTCTGCAGGCCGGTGACGCCGTAGTTGGCGGCCACGTAGTCGGTCAGCGCATCACCGGTGATGCTCTCGGACAGCGCGATGCGATCGTCGATGTCGATCTGGAAGAAGTCCAGCGACAGGTCGAAATGCTCGCCGATGCGGCTGGTGAAGCCCAGCGAGGTGTTGAGCGACTTCTCCGGCTTCAGGTCACGTGCGCCGAGGCCACGCGCGATCGGATTGTTGACCGAGAGCAGGCGGCCCTGCACCAGCTGGCCGCCGGCGTTGTAGCCGGTGGAGGTGGATTCGTAACCGATCTGCGCCAGCGACGGCGCGCGGAAGTTGTTGGAGATCGCGCCGCGCAGCGCGAACGCCGGGGTGAACTCGTAGCGCAGGCCGAGCTTGCCGGTCAGCTCGCCGCCGAAGTCATCGCTGTGCTCGTAACGTGCAGCCAGATCGGTGGAGAACTTGTCGCCGAACTGGCTGGACAGGCTGGCATAGGCGCTGGCCACATCGCGCGACAGGGTGGCTGCATCCTGCGGGGTCAGGCCGCCACCGGCCTGCGAACCGGTCGGGCGGTCGGTGAACGGGCCGGCCGCGTAGCTGGCCGGGTCACCGGGGCGCGTCTGGTAGCGCTCGTGGCGTGCTTCCACGCCCAGGCCCAGAGTGTGGCTGATGCTCTCGCTCTGGGTGAACACGCGGCTCAGGTCGAGGTTGCCCACGGTCTGTGCGTACTCGTAATCGGCAGTCTTGAAACGGGTCGGGCTGGTCGGGCCCAGCGAGGCATTGAGCGAATCGCGCAGGCGGTAGGTGAAGTCGTTCTGGCCGTAATCCAGGCTGCCGTCGTAGCTCCACTCGCCCCACTGGCCGCGCACGCCAGCCACGGCCTGCACGTCGCGGTTCTCGCCTTCGGAGATCGGCCGGTAACCGTTCGGATAGACCTGCTTCCAGTTGGCATCGCCGTCGGGGTAGCGGAAGTAGTTCGCGCCCTCGGTGTCACGCTGGTTGAAGGTGCCGAACGCGTAGAACGTCGAGGTCTGGCCGACCGGGATCTCGGTGTTCAGCCACAGGTTGATGTCCTTGCTCTTGCCATCGCCCAGCACGTAGTTGCGCTTGCCCTGCAGCGCCAGGTTGCCTGGAGTCTGGTCCCACGGCGGAATCTGGTCGAAGCCGGCGCGGTTGGTGCCGTTGCGGTGCTTGTATTCCAGGCCGACGCGCAGGAAGCCGCCATCCTCGCCCAGCGACGTGCCGACCTTGGCACTGATGTTGCCGGTCTGGCCGTCGGTGAGGGTGCGGCCGATCGGCTTGAGGTCAGTGTGGTTGGCGCCGTAGCTGGCTTCGATCTCGCCACCGTCGCCGCCGTTGTCGAGGATCACGTTGATGACGCCGGCGACCGCGTCAGAGCCGTACAGCGCTCCAGCACCATCGCGCAGCACTTCGATGCGCTTGATCGCGCTGACCGGGATCGAATTGAAGTCGACCGGGGTGGTGCCCTTGCCGATCTTGCTGTCGGTGTTGACCAGCGCGGTGTGATGGCGGCGCTTGCCATTGACCAGCACCAGCACCTGGTCCGGCGACAGGCCACGCAGCTGCGCGGCGCGCACATGGTCGGCACCGCCGGAGTTGGACTGGCGCGGGAAGTTGAACGACGGCAGCAGCGCCTGCAGTGCGCTGCCCAGCTCACCGTTGACCACGCCGGCCTTGCGGATGTCCTCGTCGGTGAGCACGTCCACTGGCGAGGTGGATTCAAGCACGGTGCGGTCGGCGGCGCGGGTGCCGGTGACGATCACCGTGTCCAGGTTGGTGGCGTCCTGGGCCAGGGCCGGGACGGCGGCGGAGGAAAGCGCGAGGGCGATGGCGAGGCCGAGCGGCGACGCGGGCAGGCGGGCGGACATGGGGGCTCCAGCAACAACGACGACGGGGAAGGGGGAGATAGTCTCACTTACATCCATCCGGATGAAGCGATATATTATCTTCGCGTGATGGCCGGTGCAGATGCAAGCCCCTGCCGGTCCGGCATGAGCTGATGCCCTGCTGGCATCAGCACGCCGGGCCGGTGGCGCTGTACGCTGCCGGCTCGCCCTGTCCCCCTTCCCCGGAGCTGTACCGATGAAACACCTTGGCCTCGTCTTTGCCGTGCTGCTGGCCACCAGTGGCTGTGCCAGCCTGTCCTCGCAGGCGCCCAGCGCCTATGCCACGGCCACCACCGCCGAACTGAAGGGCGATGCCGCACGCCCGTCCGACGGCCACGGCTGGGTGCGCAGCGAGCTGTACTTCGGCGTGGGCGAGGAGCAGGGCGCGGGCAACCGTCCGCAGGCCGACACCATCAGCGAGGCGCAGTGGCGCGCATTCCTGGACAAGGAAGTGACCCCGCGCTTCCCGGATGGGCTGACCGTGTTCGATGCCTATGGCCAGTGGCTGTTCCGCGGCGATGCTTCGCCCAACCGCCTGCGCACCAAGGTGCTGGTGGTGCTGCATGAGGACACTCCGCAGCGTCGCACCGATATCGAAGCGATCCGCCTGGCGTGGAAGCAGCAGACCAAGCATCAATCGGTGCTGTGGTCGCGGCAGCCGGTCGAGGTATCGTTCTGAGTTGAAGGTGCCGCTGCGGTGCCGCAGGGAGCGATGATGAAACACAGGGAATGCGCGCTGGGCCTGGTGCTGGCGGGATTGCTGGCGCCGTCGGCGCAGGCAAGTGGCGGCGACGGCGAAACGCTGCGGTTCCAGGTGGCCGCTCACGTGCAGGCGCACGCCGATCCCCAGCAGGACGGCAGCATCGCCGTGCAGCTGTCGCCGTCGGGCAAGCGCCAGACGCTGGCGGGCGCGGCGGATGCCGACGGCAATTCGCGGTGGTCGCTCGAAGACGTCGATTTCGATGGCTACCCGGAACTGGTTGCGCGTGCATCGGTGGGCATGGTCAACGAAGCGGTAGCGGTGTACCGGTTCGATCCAGCCAGCGCTTCGTATCGCGTTCTGCAGACCGAAACTCACGGCAAGGACAGCTGCGGTGACCTGATGGGGCTGAGCGTGGACGTTGCCACCCGCACCCTCACCAGCAGTTGCCGCAGCGGCCCGATGTGGTACGCCGACCAGTACCGGTTCGCAGGCGCGAAGCTCTACCTTTACCGCAGCGAGAATGTGCTGATGCTGGGCAATACGGTGAGCGCCGCGCTGCAGTGGGAACAGACCGACGAGCAGGGCCCGCTGGCGGTCTGGCGCACCTACGATGCCGATGGCCGCGTGTTGGAGACGGCCATCGCCGATGGCCTGGGCGCACGGCCCGAGGGGCCGCTGCGTGGCCAGCAGGCCACCGTGGTGCCAGCACGCCTGTTCCTGTTCGACCGACCTGGCGCGACCAGCACCAAGCGCTATCTGGTGCAGGGCGATCGCGTGGAAATGCTGGATGAACAGGACGGCTGGGTGAAGCTGCGCTACCGCAACCCGAAGCAGGGCGTGGTGGAGGGTTGGATCAACGTCAATGATTGACGAGATGTCTACCCGCAGTTTGCACATCGAGGCGATGCGCAACTTGCCCACGGAGGCATCACTTCACCGGGTCTAGCCTCGGACGTTCCCCCGTTCGAGGATGTATCCGATGAGCAAGCGCGTGGCCGAAATCGTGGTGGACGCCCTGCAGCAGGCCGGTGTCCGCCGTTGCTACGGCATCGTGGGCGATACGCTCAACCATGTGACCGATGCGATGCATGGCAGTGAGATCGCCTGGGTGCACGTGCGGCATGAAGAAGTGGCAGCGTTTGCTGCCGGCGCCGATTCGCTGGTGAGCGGCGAACTGACCGCCTGCGCCGGCTCCTGCGGGCCCGGCAGCCTGCATTTCATCAACGGTGTGTTCGAGAGCAACCGCAACCGCGCGCCGATGGTGCTGATCGCCAGCCAGGTGGTGACCAGCGAACTGGGCATGGAATTCCCGCAGGAAGTGGACTTCAAGGCGGTGTACGCCAGTTGTTCGGTGTTCTGCGAGCAGGTGCACAGCGCCGAACAGGCACGCCGCGTGGTCACACTGGCCTGCCAGGCCGCGATCAGCCGCCGCGGCGTGGCGGTGGTGATCCTGCCGGCCGACATCAGCCAGGCCGAGGTGAAGCACGATGTGCCGTTTTCGGTGCACTACACCCAGCCGGTGCTGCGCCCTTCCGACGCCGAACTGCAGCGTATCGCCGAGCTGCTGGGGCAGGGCAAGCGCATCGGCGTCTATGCCGGCGCCGGCTGCCAGGGTGCGCACGCGCAGCTGCTGGAACTGGCCCGGCGCCTGCAGGCCCCGATCGCGCACACCTCGCGCGCCAAGGATTTCGTCGAGCCGGACAACCCGTACAACATGGGCATGACCGGCATCTTCGGCATCGAATCCGGCTTCCACACGCTGATGGAGTGCGACACGCTGCTGCTGCTCGGCGCCGACTTCGCCTGGGGCCAGTTCTACCCGGACAAGGCCACGATCATCCAGGTCGACCGCGATGGCAGCCACCTCGGCCGCCGCCACCCGGTGCACCTGGGCGTGGTCGGCGATATTGCGCCCACGCTGGATGCGCTGCTGCCGATGCTGCCGCCGCGTGAGGACAGCACGTTCCTGGACGAATGCATCGAGCGCCGAGACAAGGCGCTGAAGAAGCGCGAACAGGAAGAACAGCCGGGCGAAGGCGAGCTGATCCACCCGCAGCATCTGACCGCATTGCTGTCGAAGTATGCGACCGACGATGCGCTGTTCACCGCAGACGGCGGCTCGCCAATGGTGTGGGTGTTGCGGCATATCCGTGTCAACGGCCGCCGCCGCACGCTGACCAGCCTGCTGCACGGCACGATGGCCAACGCGATGCCGCAGGCACTGGGCCTGCAGAAGGCGTTCCCGGGCCGCCAGGTGATCTCGCTGTCCGGTGACGGAGGCTTGGCGATGCTGCTGGGCGATCTGCTGACCGCAGTGCAGGAAAACCTGCCCATCAAGGTGGTGGTGTTCAACAACGGTTCGCTGAACTTCGTCGAGCTGGAGCAGAAAGTGGAAGGGCTGCTGGACAACTACACCGACCTGAAGAACCCGGATTTTGGCCGCCTTGCCGAAGTGATCGGCTTCCACGGCCGCACCGTGACCCGCAGCGAGGATCTGGAAGAGGCTGTACAGGATTTCCTGGCGCAGCGCGGCCCGGCGTTGCTGGACGTACACACCAGCCGCGCCGAGCTGGTGATGCCGCCGCAGATCGAGGTCAAGCAGGTGGCAGGCACGGCGCTGTATGCCGCCAAGGCGGTATTGAACGGCCGCTTCGACGACGTGAAGCATCTGCTGGTGGACAACTTCCTGAAGAAGTGAGGGTTGGGGTTTTATGCAGGGCTGCGCCCTGCACCCGCTACGAGCCAGAGCCAGAGCCAGAGCAGAAGCTGGTTTCCTGAGGGATGGCGGGGTGGGTTCGGTTGCGGGGGACGCCGTAAACCCGTCGCTGGGGGCTTGGCCGCGGCATCCATGCCGCGGACACCCCCGCAACCGGACCCACCCTGCCTTCGACAGTTTCCTGCGATCTGTCGGTAGATCCACGCCATGTGTGGATAACGTGGAAATGATCGAATTGTTCGTGTAGAGCCGAGCCATGCTCGGCTCAGAGCGAAGCGACCCGCTTTTGCTTTTGATCTTTTGATTCCTTTCCGTGGCTGGCACGCGCAGGGAATTGTCAGGGGCCGGTCGGGATGGGCTGCGCAGGACCGTTGGCGCCATGGAGGGCGCCATCGAGCCCCCAAGGACGGGTTTACGGCGTGTCCTGCGCAGCCCATCCCGATCGGCCGACTCCGATAAAGCTGCTTTTGGCGACCCACCCCCAGCCACGAGGGGCCCCGCCGTTGGCTGGAACCCATCATTCCACCGCGGAATTGGCGCCCGGGCCCCGCTGGGCCTACCATCGGCGGTCCCCACCCCCACCGCCCCTTCCATGTCCGCTCCCGCTTCCGCCGCACCGCGTCGCTGGTTCGTCGCCGGTGACTTCAACGGTTTCTTCGGCCTGGTCGTCGACAACCTCTCCATTCTCGGCTTCATCGCCATGGCGCTGGTCGGGATCTTCCAGTTCCCGGCCGATGTAGTGTTCGGCCGCATGTTCCCCGGCACCGCCTTCGGCGTGCTGGTCGGCAACCTGCTGTACACCCTGATGGCGCGCCGGCTGGCGGCACGTACCGGCCGCGACGATGTCACCGCCATGCCGCTGGGCCTGGATGCACCGACCAGCATCGGCATGGCGTTGCTGGTGCTCGGCCCGGCCTTCATCGCGTTCAAGCAGCAGGGCATGGACCCGCACGCTGCGGGCATCGCCACCTGGCAGCTGGGCATGGCCGCGCTGGTCATCATGGGCGTACTCAAGTTCGTGCTGTCGTTCTTCGGCGAAGCGGTCACCCGCGCGCTGCCACGTGCGGCGCTGCTGGGCTCGATCGCCGGCATCGCGCTGGTACTGATGGGCCTGCTGCCGCTGCTGGAAACGCTGCGCTCGCCGCTGGTCGGCTTCACCACGCTGGGCCTCCTGCTGTATGTATTGATCGCCAAGGGCAGGCTGCCGGTGCGTGGTCCGGGCGTGCTGCTGGCCTTCGTGTTCGGCACCGTGCTGTATTACGGCCTCGGCGTGGCCGGGTTGGGCGCGCCGGGCTTCCATGTGCCGGAATGGGTGCCGCCGCAGGTGGTGCTGCCGCTGCCGACGCTGGGCTTCCTTGAGGGCCTGCCCACCGCGATGACCTACCTGCCGCTGCTGCTGCCGTTCGGCCTGCTGATGGTGGTCGGTGGCATCAACGTGTCAGAGAGCGCACGTGCGGCCGGCGATGACTACCGCACCCGCGACATCCTGCTGGTGGAAGCCGTGGCGACGCTGGTGGCTGGTGTCTGCGGCGGCGTTGCGCAGACCACGCCGTACATCGGCCAGCCGGCCTACAAGCACATGGGCGCGCGCAGCGGCTACACGCTGCTGACCGGCCTGTTCGTCGGCATCGGCGGCATGCTCGGCATCATTTCCGGGCTGGTGCAGTGGCTGCCGCTGGCGGTGCTGGCACCGATCATCGTGTACGTGGCCATCGACATCACCACGCAGGCATTCCAGGCCACGCCGCGCCACCATACCGGTGCGATGGTGTTCGGCTTCCTGCCGTCGGTGGCCTATCTGCTTGCAATCAAGGCGCCGGGCTGGGTCGCGCCGGACCAGCTGCCGCAGCTGCTGACCAAGCTCGACGGGCATGGCCTGCCGGAGCTGGCGGTGATCTTCACCCTCGGCAATGGCTTCATCATCACCTCGATGCTGTGGATCTCGGCGGTGGCGGCGATGGTGGACGGCCGCCTGCGCCGCGCCTGTGGCTTCCTGCTGGTGGCGGCGCTGCTGACCCTGTTCGGGCTGATCCACTCGGTGGACCCGCGCGGCGGCATCTACCTGCCGTGGGATCTGGAAGGCCTGGCGCGCATCATCAGCTGGCAGTTCGCGGGCGCGTATGTTGCGCTGGCGATGCTGCTGGGGCTGCTGTCGCTGCAGAAGCAGCCGGTGAAGCCGTTGGGCGATCGCATCGATCATTGACCGGGGGCGCTGGGCATGGCCCGGCGCTACCGCTTTCTTTCCGCCTCCGATGTGTTGCAGAGCCGAGCCTGCGCTCGGCTGCTCTGAGCCGAGCATGGCTCGGCTCTACAACAGGAGTTGCAGGCGGCGGTATCAGCGCGCTCCATCCAGCTCGGGGTAGTGGCGGAAGATGCCTTGGGTGTTGAACGGCAGCCGTCGCTCCGAGGCCAGGTAGGCGGCGATGTTCGGTCGCTTCGACACCCGCTCCTGCAGTGCACGCAGCAGCGGCAGGGTGGGGCCGAGTGCCTGCATGCGGCGCGGGAACATGTAGTCCAGCCCGCTCAGCAGCTGGAACAGCGACAGGTCCACATACGAATGCTCGCGCAGTGCATGGCGACCGCCATTGGCCGTCAGCACCTGCTCGAAGTAGCCGAGGTACTTCGGCAGCCGTTCGCTGCGCAGCGAGACTGCACGCGCCTTGGCCTCGGTCTTCTGCTCCTCGTAGTACTTCGATGCGGCAATCGGATGATGGGTGTCATGCACCTCGGCCACCAGGTCGGCGATGGTCAGCTGCAGTTGCAGCGCCTGCATCCGCCGCGACGCCGCCTGTGGCACCAGGTCCAGCGTCGGGCCGAGGAAATCGAGGATGGCCGCGACCTGTGCGATCACCTGTCGTCCCGCCTTCAGGAACGGTGGCGCGAACGGTTGTGCGCCTTCGCTGCCACCGTCCAGAAACGGCTGCATCACCGCGTCGCCGTGCACCCGTGCCATGTCGATGTAGTCGGCACCTGCATCCTCCAGCGCCAGCCGCACGAACTCGCCACGGCCCTGGATGCCGGTCCAGTAGTACAGCGCGTACTGCATGGCCACGTCTCCACACGATGGGATGCACAGCCTCGCGCAGGAGGTGCAAAGCAGACGTGAGCGCACCGCCCAACCCCAACGCCAGCGGAACGCGCGGGGAACCGGCTGGAACCAAGCGGGTCACACCCTTTCCATGCAGGTGAAAAGAGGGACTGCATCATGCAGAGTGGAAAAGCGGTTTGGCCCTGGGTGCTGGGCGTGGTGGTGATCGGTGGCGCGGGCGGTTGGCTGTTCCGCGATCAGCTGAAGAGCCTGGCGGACGGTGTCCCGGTGCCGGTGCAATCACCCCCCGCCAGTGCTGGTGCGCCGCCACAACCGAAGCCGGCCGTAGAGACCGCACCGGCGCCACCTGCCATCAGGCATCCGCTGGACACCGATGCCGCCGCCGATCCCGCGCTGCCGAAACTGGCCGACAGCGATACCGCGGCCTGGGGCGCATTGAGCCAGCTGTTCCAAGGCGAGGGCCCGCTGACCCTGCTGCTGCGCGATCACCTGATCCAGCGCCTGGTCACCCAGGTCGACAACCTGGACAAGCCCAGCGTGCCCCCAACCGCGCTGGCTGCGAGGCCGTTGCCTGGCAACCTGCAGGTCGAGCCCGGCGAGGGTGGCGAACGCATCGCCGCCGGCAACGCCGCGCGCTATGCGCCCTATGTGCAGGCCTTCACCGCGCTGGACCCGGCGGCAACGGCCACCGCGTACAAACGCTTCTATCCGCTGATCCAGCAGGCCTACGTCGACCTGGGCCGGCCCGAAGGCTACTTCAACGACCGCCTGGTCGCGGTGATCGACCATCTGCTGGATACCCCGGACCTGGTCCAGGCACCGCTGCTGCAGCGCGATGAGCGTGGCCGCTATCGCTTTGTCGATCCCGCCCTGCAGTCGCGCTCGATCGGGCAGAAGGCGCTGCTGCGCATGGACGTGGCGCAGGCGCGGGCGGTCAAGCAGCAGCTGCGCGCGATCCGCAGCGCGATCACCCGCTGAGCCCGTCCGCCACGAGGAACTGATCGGGATCAACGCGCCGACCACACCGGTTCCGGCATGCTGGCCACAGGCTGACTGGCCTCGGGGTGCAGTCGCAGCCACCCTTGAAACTGGGTGGGGCAACCGCATCTTTCCAGCATCGCCGGCGCGGGCCGGCCCTGATGACCGATGAGGATTCGCAATGCGGATGGACAAGCTCACCTCGCGTTTCCAGCAGGCGCTGGCAGACGCACAGTCGCTGGCCGTGGGCCGCGACAACAGCATCATCGAACCGGTTCACCTGTTCAGCGCGCTGCTGGACCAGCAGGGCGGCAGCACGCGCCCGTTGCTGGCCCAGGCGGGGGTGAACGTGCCGGTCCTGCGCGAACGCCTGACCGAGGCGCTGGATGCGCTGCCCAAGGTGTCCGGCCAGGCCGGCAACGTCTCAATGGGCAACGACCTGGGGCGCCTGTTGAACCAGACAGACAAGCTGGCCCAGCAGCACGGTGATGCCTTCATTGCCAGCGAGTGGTTCGTGCTGGCCGCGCTGGACGATGGCGGCACGCTGGGCATGGCGCTGCGCGCCGCCGGTGCCGACAAGACCCGCCTGCAGGCAGCCATCGACAAGCTGCGTGGCGGCGAGAACGTGCAGTCGGAGAATGCCGAGGAACAGCGGCAGGCGCTGGAGAAATACACCATCGACCTGACCGCGCGTGCGGAGAGCGGCAAGCTCGACCCGGTGATCGGCCGCGACGAAGAGATCCGTCGCACCATCCAGGTGCTGCAGCGCCGGACCAAGAACAACCCGGTGCTGATCGGCGAACCCGGCGTGGGCAAGACTGCCATCGTCGAGGGCTTGGCCCAGCGCATCATCAACGACGAAGTGCCTGAGGGCCTGCGCGGCAAGCGCGTGCTGTCGCTGGACATGGGCGCGCTGATCGCCGGTGCCAAATTCCGCGGTGAGTTCGAGGAACGCCTGAAGGGCGTGCTCAACGACCTGGCCAAGAACGAAGGCCAGATCATCCTGTTCATCGACGAACTGCACACCATGGTCGGCGCCGGCAAAGCCGATGGCGCGATGGATGCCGGCAACATGCTGAAGCCGGCGCTGGCGCGCGGCGAGCTGCATTGCATCGGTGCCACCACGCTGGACGAGTACCGCAAATACATCGAGAAGGATGCCGCGCTGGAGCGTCGCTTCCAGAAGGTGTTCGTGGGTGAGCCGTCGGTGGAGGACACCATCGCGATCCTGCGCGGCCTGAAGGAGAAGTACGCGCTGCACCATGGCGTGGAGATCACCGACCCGGCCATCGTCGCCGCCGCGACGCTGTCCAACCGCTACATCACCGACCGCCAGCTGCCGGACAAGGCCATCGACCTGATGGACGAAGCCGCTTCGCGCCTGCGCATGGAGATCGACTCCAAGCCGGAAGAGCTGGACCGCCTGGAGCGCCGGGTGATCCAGCTGAAGATCCAGCGCGAGATGCTGAAGAAGGAGAAGGACGAAGCCTCGCGGCAACGCCTGGCCGACCTGGAGAACGACATCGAGGCGCTGGAACGCGAGTTCTCCGATCTCAATGAAATCTGGAAGTCGGAGAAGGCCGCGCTGCAGGGGGCGACGAAGATCAAGGAACAGGTCGAGCAGGCCAGGCTGGAACTGGAGGCCGCGCAGCGCCGCCAGGATTTCGCCAGGATGAGCGAGATCCAGTATGGCCTGTTGCCGCAGCTGGAAAAGCAGCTGGCCGCCGCGCAGGAAGCCGAGCACAAGGACTTCAAGCTGGTTCAGGACCGCGTGACCGACGAGGAGATTGCCGAAGTCGTTTCGCGCTGGACCGGTATTCCGGTCAACAAGATGCTCGAAGGCGAGCGCGACAAGCTGCTGCGCATGGAAGAGGTGCTGCACAACCGCGTGGTCGGCCAGGAGGAAGCGATCAAGGTCGTCTCCGATGCGGTGCGCCGCTCGCGTGCGGGCCTGTCCGATCCGAACCGTCCGGCCGGCTCGTTCCTGTTCCTCGGTCCGACCGGCGTGGGCAAGACCGAACTGTGCAAGTCGCTGGCCGAGTTCCTGTTCGACAGTGCCGACGCCATGATCCGCATCGACATGAGCGAGTTCATGGAGAAGCACAGCGTCGCCCGCCTGATCGGTGCGCCCCCGGGCTATGTCGGCTACGAGGAAGGCGGTTACCTGACCGAGGCCGTGCGTCGTCGTCCGTATTCGCTGATCCTGCTGGACGAAGTGGAGAAGGCGCATCCGGATGTGTTCAACATCCTGCTGCAGGTGCTGGACGATGGTCGCCTGACCGATGGCCAGGGTCGCACGGTGGACTTCCGCAACACCGTCATCGTGATGACCTCGAACCTGGGTTCGCACCAGATCCAGGACATGAGCGCCGACGACAGCCCGGAGGCCTACACGCAGATGAAGGCGGCGGTGATGGGCGTGGTGCAGGCGCACTTCCGTCCGGAATTCATCAACCGCCTGGACGACATCGTGGTGTTCCATCCGCTGGACAAGCAGCAGATCAAGCAGATCGCGCGCATCCAGATGCGTGGGCTGGAGAAGCGGCTGGCCGAGCGTGGGTTGAAGCTGGCGGTCTCCGATGCGGCGTTCGACCTGCTCGGCAACGTTGGCTTCGATCCGGTGTATGGCGCGCGTCCGTTGAAGCGTGCGATCCAGGCGCAGCTGGAAAACCCGCTGGCACAGAAGATCCTGTCCGGGGCCTTCGTCAACGGCGACACCATCGAAGTCGGCAACGACGGCGGTCACCTGGTGTTCGCCAAGGCGTGAATCATGCGGGGCGCTGCCTGATCGTAGCGCCCCGTTTTCTCCGGTAGCGCCGGGCCATGCCCGGCGACTTCTCAGAAGCGGTGCGTGTAACCGCTCATCAAGCCGAACTGGTTGGGCTTCTGCACGATCGGGCTGTCGGCGGCATCGCCAAGCAGGCGCGTGCCTTCGGCCGAGATGTACCAGTTGCCGTTGCGGCCCACGCGGTGGCTCCACTTCAGGCCGACACCGGCGCTGAACAGGCCGGCCTTCGGCTTGTGTTCGGCAAAGCCGGTACGCGCCGCCTGTTCCGGGCTGACGCCGTACCAGGTCTGCATGTAGCCGCGGTTGCCGTAGTCGGTGGAGACGCTGCCGCTGACCACACCGCCGGCCAGGTCGAACAGCGGCATGGTCAGGTTCAGGTGCACCTGCTGGGTGGCCAGGCCATTCTCGGCCTTGTCCTCATCCTTGCGGGTGAACTGCCAGGAACCGCTCAGCACGGCTTCGCCCAGCGTATAACCAGCCGAGACGCCGACCAGGGGACGGGTATCGATATCGCCCATGCCGCGCAGGAAGTCCGAACCGCCAAGCAGCGAGTCCTTTTCCTTGCGGATGCCGCTGGCGCCGACATAGGCACGCACGCGGGTGTGCTCGCCGATGGAGGTGCCCCAGCCAATGCCACTGGTGCCCAGAAACCATCCCCCCGGCGAGGTGACATCAAAGGACAACGACGGCGTCGCACGATACTCCTCGCTGCCGCTGTAGCGCGGCGTCACGCCGCCGCCAGCGGCAACTTCGAAGGTCCAGTGGTCATCCCTGGCATGGGCGATCGGTGCGGCGAACAGCGGCAACACGGCCAGGCAGAGCAGGGCAGGGGAACGGGAACGGCGACGCTGGGACATGGAAACTCTCGGCAATGGGAGGAAAGCAGCACGCGCATCCGGCGTACGCTGCAGGGTCGCCAGCGTGGCGATATGCCGGCGACGGTTCCCTCCGCAGTTGTGCGGGAGTTGTAATCAACTGTAATCGCGCCCTCGGGCGTTCAGCTGGCAGCCAGCGGCCAGTGCATTTCCAGACGCGCGCCGCCCAGCGTGGCGCGGCTGATGCGCAGCTCACCACCGTGGCGGGCGGCGATGCGGCTGACGATGGCCAGGCCCAGGCCGAAGCCGCCGGTATCGCGGCTGCGGCTGTCGTCCAGGCGGGTGAATGGACGCATCACCTTCTCGCGATCGGCTTCGGCGATGCCGGGGCCGTCGTCATCCACACGCAGGCAGGCACGGCCGTCGACGCCGACCAGCGAGACCTCGACCTGTGAACGTGCATGGCGCAGCGCGTTGCCGACCAGGTTGCTCAACGCCAGCTGCAGCAGGCGCGGCTCGGCGTCCACGCGCGGCAGCGCGCTGGGCAGCACGCGCAGCACCAGGCTGGCGCGTTCGGCGTCACGACGCACATCGGCCAGGCAGGCCTGCAGCCAGTCGTTGGCTTCGATGCGCTGTAGCGGCTCGCTTTCGCTGGGGTGTTCCAGCCGCTCATAGGCCAGCAGTTCGCTGACCAGCCGGTTGAGTTCGGCCAGATCGCCGTGGAGTCCCTGCGCAAGTCGCTCGCGACGTTCGCGATCATCGCTGTCCTGCATCAGGTCCAGGCCGAAGGCCACGCGCGCGATCGGGGTGCGCAGTTCGTGCGAGATCGCATGGGTCAGGTCGCGTTGGCGCTGCACCAGTTCGGCCACGCGCGCTGCCATGCGGTTGGAGTGTTCGACGATGACCCGGATCTGCGAGCGCGGCGAGACCTGTGCGCGCGCTTGCAGATCACCGGCACCGATGCGGTCGGCGTGCAGGCGCAGCGCTTCAAGATCGCGCCAGAGCAGGCGCACCCAGGCGTACAGGCTGGCGCCGACCAGCAGCAGGATGCTGAGGTATGCCGCGATTGTCATGTACGTCGTCATCTGCACCGCGCCAGGCAGGCGCAGGTGCAGCCACCGGCCTCCGATGCCTTCGATGGGCAGCAGGACCTGCTGGTATTGATCGCGCACGATGAAGCCATCGGTCTTCACGGCTGCCTGTTCCTGGGGGGCGAGCGCGGGAGGGCTGTCGAGCAGGGTCAGAGCGATGCCGTAGTGTGGCTGCCACTGCTGCAGGCGCTCACGCTGCTGGCCAGCGTCCAGGCCGGCCAGGCCACTGCGCAGGGCGTACACCTGCCCGCGCACCTGCTCGACGAACACGCGATCCTGCACAGGCGTGTAGATGCCGTCCAGGATGTGGTTGAGGAAGAACACCGACACCAGGAAGCAGGCACCCGTGATAAACCACAGCCACAGGAACAGTCGCTTCACGCCGACCAGGCCGATGGATTGAACTGGTAGCCACGGCCCCACACGGTCTTGATGCGCCGCGGTTCACGCGCATCGTCGCCGAGTTTGCGGCGCAGCTTGCCAATGCTGACATCGACGCTGCGGTCCAGGCCATCGAAGCCGATGCCGCGCACCGCCTGCAGGATCTGGTCGCGGGAGAGGATCTGCCCGGGCTGGCTGGCCAGCAACCACAGGATCTCGAATTCGGTGGTGCCCAGCTCGACCGGCTGGCCGTGCAGGTGTACGTCGCGCTGCACGCGGTCGATCAGCAGTTCACCATGCATCAGCCGGCAGGGGGTGCCGGTGTTGCTGCTGCCGTGGCGGCGGCGCAGCAGCGCGCGCAGGCGGGCCAGCAGCAAGCGCGGCTCGATCGGTTTGTGCACATAGTCATCGGCGCCCGATTCCAGGCCCAGCACCTGTTCGATGTCGTCCTCGCAGGCGGTCAGCATCAGGATCGGCACGTCGGAGAAGCTGCGGATCTGCCGGCACACGTCGATGCCACCGAGGCCGGGCAGCATCAGGTCCAGTACCACCAGTTCCGGCGCATGCTGGCGGCAGGCGGCGCCGGCCTGGTCGCCACGGGCGACATGCTGCACGGCAAAGCCATGCTCGTGCAGGTAGTCGCTGACCAGTTCGGCAAGGCGACGATCGTCCTCCACCAGCAGGACCGGTGTCGGCATGCCGTTGGTGGGGGGTGTCCAAGGGGATGGCTGCATGCGCGTGGGGCCTCCGTGCCCGGGCAGGAGCGCCCGGCGGCGAAGCCTAGCAACGGCTCATGACGGCTGCCTGAATCCCGGCCAACCTGATAACCGCCGGTACGCACGTCATCGCCAGTGGCTCTCAGTGCCAGGCTGCGGCTGGCCTATGGTGGCGGTTTCCCCGGATGGAGCCTGGTGCAATGAGCGACCCGCAGTGGCAACTGGAAACCCTGGCCGTGCATGGCGGCTACCGTCCCGACCCGACCACCCGCGCGGTGGCGGTGCCGATCTACCAGACGGTGGCGTACGCCTTCGATGACACCCAGCATGGCGCCGACCTGTTCGACCTGAAGGTGCCGGGCAACATCTACACGCGCATCATGAACCCCACCACCGACGTGCTGGAGCAGCGCCTGGCCGCCCTGGAAGGTGGCATCGGCGCACTGGCGCTGGCCTCGGGGCAGGCCGCGATCACCTATGCCATCCAGACCATTGCCGAGGCCGGCGACAACATCGTCGCCTCCAGCGCGCTGTATGGCGGCAGCCTCAACCTGCTGGCGCATACGCTGCCGCAGTACGGCATCCAGGCGCGCTTCGCCGACCCCGCCGATCCGGCCGCGTTCGCCGCGTTGATCGACGAGCGAACCAAGGCGGTGTTCGTCGAATCGATCGGCAACCCGCGCGGCAATGTCACCGACATCGCCGCCATCGCCGAAGTCGCTCACGCGGCCGGCGTGCCGCTGATCGTCGACAACACCGTGGCCACGCCCTTCCTGCTGCGCCCGTTCGAGCACGGTGCCGACATCGTGGTGCATTCGCTGACCAAGTACCTGGGCGGCCACGGCAACAGCCTGGGCGGTGCGATCATCGACTCTGGCCGTTTCGACTGGGCTGCGCAGCCGAAGCGCTTCGCCCGCCTCAACCAGCCCGACCCCAGCTACCACGGCGTGGTCTACGCCGAGGCCCTGGGCCCTGCCGCCTACATCGGCCGCGCGCGCGTAGTGCCGCTGCGCAATACCGGCGCGGCGCTGTCGCCGTTCAATGCCTTCCTGATCCTGCAGGGCATCGAGACGCTGGCACTGCGCATGGAGCGCATCAACGCCAACGCACTGGCCGTCGCGCAGTTCCTGAAGGCGCACGCCAAGGTGGCGTGGGTGCGTTACGCTGGTTTGGCCGACGACCCGGAGCATGCCGCCGCGCAGCGCTACCTCGGTGGCCACGGCTCGGGCGTGCTGACCTTTGGCCTGCCGGGTGGGCGTGAAGCCGGCGCACGCTTCCTCGATGCGTTGAAGCTGTTCACCCGGCTGGTGAACCTGGGAGACGCCAAGTCGCTGGCCACCCATCCGGCGTCCACCACCCATCGCCAGTTGGACGCAGCTGAACTGGCCAAGGCCGGCGTCAGCGAAGACACCGTGCGTCTGTCGATCGGCATCGAGCACATCGGCGACCTGCGCGCGGACCTTGAGCAGGCCCTGGCCGGCGCCTGATAGCCACACGCTTGGTCGTCATCGCCACAGGCGATCACCACCCATCGCGCAATGCGCTACGGTGGAGCTGCCTCTCCAAGGCGTGGCAACGTGGCGATCCAGATCCCCGGTCGATGCGGGTCGACCGGGGATTTTTCATGTTTCCGGGGTCAGATCCGTTTTCCTGCGGAAAACGGATCTGACCCCATACGCCGCCGTGTCGACCAAGGTCGACACCCACCAACAGCAGCAGCGAACCGTCGAAGGCGGGGTGGGTCCGGTTGCAGGGGCGTGAGCGCCATGGATGGCGCGACCGAGCCTCCATGGACGGATTCACGGCGTCCCCTGCAACCGGACCCTCCCCGCCATCCCACGGATAGTCAGCTTTTGCTTTTGCCGTTGCTTTGGCAGGTGCAGGGCTGCAAGCCCTGCCGCACCCACACCCCTCACACCACCGGAATGCTGTGCTGCCCCAGATTCCGGTACGGCGGCGTCGACATGATCATCTCCGCCAGCGAATAGGCCAGCTCGCGCTCGGCCATCACCGTGCCATCGGCACCGTGTTCCAGCAGGTGCTTCACCTCGGCATCGCTGTGCGCACGTGCCAGCAGGGTCAGGTCCGGGTTGATCGCCCGCAGCTTGGCCAGCGCCTCACCGGCTTCCAGCGGCTGCGGAATCGCCAGCACCGCGATCTTGGCGCGCTCCGGATGAGCTTCGGCCAGCACCCGGTCGGCGGCGGCACTGCCGCGGATCGCCGCCAGGCCCTTGGCGTGCGCCTGTTCGACGTGTTCCTTGTTGTCATCGATCACCAGCACCGGCACGCCGCGATCGCGCAGCACCTGCGCCAGTTCGCTGCCGACCCGGCCGTAGCCGATCACGATGGCGTGGTCACGCAGGTCGCGCGAGGGACCGATGGCCTCTTCTGGTTCCGCCGGCTGCGGCTGCTGTTCCTGCTTGGCCTGCCAACGGTCGAGCAGGCCGAACACCAGTGGATTGAGCATGATCGACACCAGCGCACCAGCCAGCACCAGCGATTGGCCTTCCTTCGGCAGGATCTGCAGCGCCACGCCGAGGCCGGCGATGATGAAGGCGAACTCGCCGATCTGCGCCAGGCTGGCCGAAATGGTCAGCGCAGTGCTGGTCGGATGGCCGAACGCACGCACGATGAAGAACGCCGCGGCCGATTTGCCAAACATGATGATCAGCACCGTGGCCAGCACCTGCCACGGGTGCTGGACGAGGATGTTGGGGTCGAACAGCATGCCGACCGAGACGAAGAACAGCACCGCGAACGCGTCGCGCAGCGGCAGCGAATCGTGCGCAGCCTTGTGGCTCAGCTCCGATTCGTTGAGCAGCATGCCGGCGAAGAACGCGCCCAGTGCGAACGAGACACCGAACAGCATCGCCGAGCCGAATGCCACGCCCAGCGCGATCGCCAGCACTGACAGGGTGAACAGTTCGCGCGAGCCGGTACCGGCGATGCGTTCCAGGATCCACGGAATGACCCGGCGCCCGACCACCAGCATCACCGCCACGAACAGGCCCAGCTGCACGAAGGTCCAGCCGATGTCGGCCAGCACGCTGCCCAGCGAGTGCGATTCCTTGGCCGCATCGGGGCCAAACACGCCGGCCATCACCGGCATCATCACCAGTGCCAGCACGCAGGCCAGGTCTTCCACGATCAGCCAGCCGACCGCGATCTTGCCGCGCATGGTCTCCAGCAGGCGGCGTTCCTCCATCGCCCGCAGCAGCACCACGGTACTCGCGGTGGCCAGCGAGAAACCGAAGATGACGCCATGGATGGCCGGCCAGCCCATCAGCGAGGCCACGCCCCAGCCGAGCAGGGTGGCGACCGCGATCTGGCCGATGGCACCGGGGATGGCGATGGCCTTGACCGCCATCAGGTCTTTCAGCGAGAAGTGCAGGCCGACACCGAACATCAGCAGCATCACGCCCAGTTCGGCCAGCTGGTTGGCCAGCGCCTGGTCGGCGACGAAGCCGGGGGTGAACGGGCCTACACAGATGCCAGCAACCAGGTAACCGACCAGGGGAGACAAGCGGAGCTTGTTGGCCAGCGCGCCGAAGATGAAGGCGAGCCCCAGGCCAACGGCAACGATGTTGATCAGGTCGGTGTCATGGTGCATCGGCTCTCGCAGAATTCGGGGGGATGCCCCGATTTTCACCTAATGCGCCAGATGCAGCAAACCCAGCAGGCAAATGGGGTCAGATCTCTTTTCCTGCAGGAAAAGGGATCTGACCCCACCCGGGCCACGGAATGCCGGCCAGCGGCCGGCACTACCCCTTACCAGGTGTACTTGATCCGCCCATACACATACGCGCCGTTGAAGCCGAACGGCGAGTAGTTGCTGTACGGCAGCATGCCGAAGGTGGAGTTCTGCAGGTCTTCGGTGCGGTCCGGGTACTTGTCCAGCAGGTTGTCGGCGCCCACGGTCAGGGTCCAGTTGCTGCTCGGCTTGTAGCTGGCCGAGGCATCCACCACCCAGGCATCGCCGTAGGTCTGGTCACGCAGCGCGGTGGCCGAGTTGCGCACGGTGAACTTGCCGTAGCGGGTGGCGGCCAGGCCCAGTTCCCAGTGATCCGAACGCCAGGTGCCGCTCAGGATCGCCTTGTCGCGCGGGTAGCTGTCCTCGATGCGGCCGATCTCATCGCGGCCGATCAGCGACTGGGTCAGGCCCAGCGTGCCAAACACCGCCGGGGTGCCGCCGACGCGGCGCACTTCGGTGTCGTTGTAGCTGTAGGCGGCGGTCAGTTCCAGGCTGCTGGCACTGAACGGCACCGTGTAGCTGGACACGAAGTCGACGCCGCGGGTGCGCGTATCCAGGCCGTTGGTGAAGTACGAGAACGCGGTCACCTGCGGCAGGCCGAGGGTGCCCAGCAGCGCGCTGGTGGCGGCGTTGGTGGTGATGCTGGACGACAGCGCGATGCGGTCATCGATGTCGATCTGGTAGGCATCGACGGTGATGTACAGGCGGTCCACCGGCTGCAGCACCAGGCCCAGGCTGTAGGAGGTGGAGGTCTCGGCCTTCAGCGGCGAGGCGCCCAGCGCCTGCGCGGCCGGGCTGGTGGTCGGGAAGGTGCCGCGTTCAACGAACACGCCATTGAGGAACTGGCTGGTGACGGCCTGGTAACCCTGCTGCGCCAGCGACGGTGCGCGGAAGCCACTGGACGCGGTAGCGCGCAGCGCGACCTTGTCGGTGAACGCGTAGCGCGCCGACAGCTTGCCGGAGAAGCGGTCGCCGAAGTCCGAGTAGTCCTCGTAGCGGCCGGTGATGCCCGCCGAGAACTTCTCGGTCAGGTCCGCTTCCAGGCCGGCGTAGACCGCGTAGTTGTGGCGGTCGGCATGCACTTCATTGGTCGGGGTGAAGCCCGCGAAGCCCTGCGCGCCGCTGCCGGTGTACGAGTTCAGCTCGCCCGGCTTCTGGTCCCATTTCTCCTTGCGGTACTCACCACCGAAGGACAGCGTGACCGGGTAGGCCAGGCCCCAGTCCAGCGACTTGGTCAGGTCGGCGTTGAAGATGTCCTGCTGGTACTTCAGCGTGCCGTCGTAGAACGAGCGCGGGCTGGTCGCACCGAGGCTGTAGTTGATGCTGTTGCGGGTGTGGAAATCGAGGGTGTTCTCGCCGTGGTTCAGGCTCAGGTCCCAGGTCCAGCCGCTGTCGGTGTTGCCCTTGACCCCGGCCACCAGCGAACGGTCCTTGGAATACTGGTTGATCTCCGGCACGTAGCCATCCGGGTAGGTCTGCGCCAGCAGCGCGCTCTGCCCGCTGTGGTTGCGCGAGCGGTAGAACGCGAACGAGGTGATGTCGCGGTTGCTGAGCAGCGCGCTGGCGTAGCCGGTCACGTGGTCGCTGAAGTCGAAGCTGGCGTTAGCCGAGGCGGCGGTGGCATCCACGCGCGGGTCGCCGACGATGAAGGTCTTCTGGCCGATGCTCGGGAAGTTGCCGGTGTTCGGCGTGGTGCCGCGGTACGGGCCGGCGCGGTTGCTCTCGTCCTGCTGGCTGATCTGGCCGGCCACGTGCACGCGGCCACGGCCGTTGCCGAACTCGACGCCGGTATCGCCGGACAGCTGGTACTTGTTGCCGTCACCGGCCGAGTACTGGCCGTAATCCACCGCCAGGCTGCCGCCACGGCCGCTGCCCTTGAGCACGATGTTGATGACGCCGGCAATGGCGTCCGAGCCGTACTGCGCCGACGCGCCGTCGCGCAGCACTTCCACGCGCTCGATCGCGGCGATCGGGATCGCGTTGATGTCCACCGCCGACGAGCCACGGCCGATGCTGCCGTTGACGTTGATCATCGCCGAGGTGTGGCGGCGCTTGCCGTTGACCAGCACCAGCACCTGGTCCGGCGACAGGCCGCGCAGCTGCGCCGGGCGCACGCCGCTGGTGCCGTCGGTCAGGGCCGGGCGCGGGAAGTTCAGCGAGGGCAGCGCGCGCGACAGCGCCGTGGCCAGTTCGCTGGTGCCGGTGGACTGCAGTGCTTCGGGGGTAATGATGTCGATCGGCGACTGCGATTCGGCCACCGTGCGGTCGGCCACGCGGGTGCCGGTGACGATCACTGTGTCCAGGGTGTTGGCGGCGGTGCCGGCCTGCTGGGCAGCGGCGACGAACGGAGAGCCACCGAGTGCGACAGCGACGGCGGCGGCGATCAGGCTGGTCTTGCGGGTCATCGGGATGGGGCTCCGGTTGGCAGGGGCGGCACCGGAATCGACATCACGGGGGTGAGGCGGACGGCGGTTGTTGCGGTGCGCAATACAGCAATTAACGGGATATTCAGTGCCTGTCAAATGCCGGGCGTCAGAAAAAACGTTGCAGCAGCAACCATTTAGCCCGGATCAGCGCTGGCGGGAAGGGAGCCCGGGACGCGCGCGGCGAGGACGTGGGAGAGAGGAACGTCGGCCACTGCGCATCCCGGGACGCGTCAAGTATTCGTTAACGCTAGAATTGCGTCGCAGGAACAGTGCTTACCAGCACATTCCATCCGGTTATATGGACCCCTCCCCCGATGATCTCCCTTCGTAATTTCGCCTTGCGCCGCGGCGAGCGGCTGCTGTTGTCCAATGTCGACCTGACCCTGCACGCCGGTTACCGGGTGGGTGTGGTCGGCCGCAACGGTGCTGGCAAGTCCAGCCTGTTCGCGGCGGTGAAGGGCGAGCTGGAGGCCGACAAGGGTGACGTCGACCTGCCCGGCAAGGTCCGTATCGCCAGCGTGGCGCAGGAAACCCCGTCGCTGCCGGACCCGGCGCTGAGCTTCGTGCTGGGCGGTGACATCGAAGTGGCCGCGGTGCTGGCCGCGGAGGCCGAGGCGACCGCCCGTGAAGACTGGGAAGCGGTGGCCGAGGCGCACACGAAGATGGCCGAGCTCAATGCCTACGATGCCGAAGCGCGCGCCGGCAAGCTGCTGCACGGCCTCGGCTTCCCGGCCGAGACCCATCACCGCGCGGTGTCCTCGTTCTCCGGCGGTTGGCGCGTGCGCCTGAACCTGGCGCGCGCGCTGATGATGCCCAGCGACCTGTTGCTGCTGGACGAACCGACCAACCACCTCGACCTGGACGCGGTGTACTGGCTGGAACAGTGGCTGCTGAAGTACCCGGGTACGCTGCTGCTGATCTCGCATGACCGCGAGTTCCTCGACAACGTCGCCACCCACACCCTGCACCTGCACGGTGGTGGCGCCAAGCTCTACCCGGGTGGCTACACCGATTTCGAGCGCCAGCGCGCCGAACAGCTGCGCCAGCAGCAGATCGCGCACGAGAAGGAACAGGCCGAGCGCGCCCACCTGCAGAGCTTCATCGACCGCTTCAAGGCGCAGGCCAGCAAGGCCGCGCAGGCGCAGAGCCGCATGAAGCGCCTGGCCAAGCTGGCCGGCACCGAAGCGGTGCGCGCCGAGCGTGAGTTCCGCATCGAATTCGCGCCGCCGGCCAAGCTGCCGTTCTCGCTGATCCGCCTGAACCACGTCGAGGCCGGCTACGGCAAGGACGCGGTGATCCTGCACAACGTCGGCTTCGGCCTGGAAGCGGGCCAGCGTATCGGCCTGCTCGGCCCGAACGGCGCCGGCAAGACCACCCTGGTGAAGACCCTGGTGGGCGAGCTGGCACCGATCGTCGGCGAGCGCATGGCGCACCCGGACCTGAAGATCGGCTACTTCGCCCAGCACACGGTGGAGTCGCTGCACGAAGGCCAGTCGCCGATGGAGCACTTCCGCGAGATCGCCCCGGATGCGCCGAACCAGTCGTTCCGCGACTTCCTCGGCAAGTGGAACTTCCCCGGCGACCGCGCATTCGAGCCGGTCGATGGCTTCTCCGGTGGCGAGCGCGCACGCCTGGCGCTGGCGCTGATCGCCTGGCAGCAGCCGAACGTACTGCTGCTGGACGAACCGACCAACCACCTTGACCTGGAAATGCGCGAAGCGCTGGCCGAAGCACTGGCCACCTTCGAAGGCGCGATCGTGATGGTCTCGCACGACCGCCACCTGATCGGCCTGGTCTGCGATACCTACTGGCGCGTGGCCGATGGCGTGGTCGAGCCGTTCGACGGCGACCTCGATGCCTACGCCGCCTGGCTGCGTACCCGCCCGCAGGCGCAGGGCACCAAGGCGCGCATGGAGCAGGTGGAAGAGCCGGTGGTGGTCAAGACCGCCCCGGTGGCGCAGGTGGTGCAGAAGAAGCCGGTGAACCCGCACAAGCTGGCCGCCGCCGAAGCCAAGGTGGCCGAGCTGGAAGGCGCCCTGGCCGAACTGGACCGGCAGCTGGCCGACCCGGCCAATTACGCCGATGCCACGCGCATGGCGGTGATCGGCCGTGACCGCGAAACCGCTGCCGCGCAGCTTGAAAAAGCCGAAGCGGCCTGGATGGAACTGCTGGAGTCCTGACCGGTAGTGCCGGCCGCTGGCCGGCTGGCTTTCTTGTAGAGCCGAGCCCTGCTCGGCTTGCGCGCGCAGCGCGGTATTGGACATGAAGCAGCCGAGCGTGGGCTCGGCTCTACATCATGACTGCGCCTGCAGCCACTCGCGGAAGCGCTTGGCCGGCTCACGTTCGGCGCGCGAGCGCAGCCGTGTCAGCCAGTAGCGGCCCAGCTCCAGCGTGGTGCCGAACGGCTGCAACAAACGGCCCTCGGCCAGTTCCTGCTCGAACATGCGCAACGGCAGCAGTGCCACGCCGGCGCCACCGGCGGCCGCCATCGCGACCGTCAACGAGGAATCGAATACCGGCCCGCGCGCTTCCACGCCGCTGACCCCGGCCGCCTGCAACCAGCGCGGCCACTCGTCGCTGCGGTAGGAGCGCAGCAGTGGCAGCGTGCCCAGGTCACGCGGTTGCTTCAGGCGCCGCGCCAGCGCCGGCGCACACAGCGGTGCGAAGGGCGCGTCGAGGATCGCCGTGCAGTGCTGGCCCTGCCAGTCGCCATCACCGAAGCGGATCGCCAGGTCCAGCCCTTCTCCCGCCAGATCGATACGGTTGTTGTGGGTCTGCAGGCGCAGCTCGATGTCTGGATGCGCGCTCTCGAACGCAGCCAGTCGTGGTAGCAGCCAGCCAGTGGCGAAAGTGCCGACCACGCCCAGGGTCAGCACCTCACGCGCAGGTCCACCGGTGTAACGCGCGATGCTGGCCGAAATGCGCTCGAACGATTCGCTGAGCACCGGGTACAGCGCGGCACCCTCATCGGTCAGGGCCACGCCGCGCGGCAGGCGATGGAACAGGCGGATGCCGAGCCGGTCCTCCAGGCCGCGGATCTGGTGGCTCAGCGCGGCCTGGCTGACGCACAGCTCCAGCGCGGCACGGGTGAAATTCTGGTGGCGCGCGGCGGCCTCGAAGGCGCGCAGGGCGTTCAGCGGCAGGGTCGGGTGCAGCATGGCGCAGTCGTGAGCTGGAGTGATGGATGATCCTAGCGTGGCAATGGGTGATTTCGGAAAATTAAGGGGTTGAATGCGACAGGTATGAGTTCAGCTAATGGCTTGCGCTGATTTTTTGCGCTGGTCGCCCTGGTGGGCGACGCCAATAATCGAACGGTCCCCAGGAGAACCCCGCATGCTCGCCCGTCGCCGATTCCTGCAGTTCAGTGGTGCCGCTGTTGCTTCCTCGCTTGCCCTGCCGTTGCTGGCACGTGCGGTGGGCGCCACGACCGCCGCCGCCCCGGCCGATGCCGCCATTAGTGCCGCCACTGATTTCGCCGCACTGGAGAAGGCCTGCGCCGGCCGTCTGGGGGTGACCCTGCTCGATTCCGCCAGCGGTCGCCGCGTCGGCCATCGCCAGGACGAGCGTTTCCCGATGTGCAGCACCTTCAAGAGCATGCTGGCCGCGACCGTGCTCAGCCAGGCCGAGCGCGCACCCGCGCTGCTCGACCGGCGCGTGCCGGTGCGCGAGGCCGACCTGCTCTCGCACGCACCGATGACCCGGCGCCACGTCGGCAAGGACATGACCGTGCGCGACCTGTGCCGGGCCACGGTCATCACCAGCGACAACACGGCTGCCAACCTGTTGTTCGGTGTGGTCGGCGGGCCGCCAGCGGTCACCGCGTTCCTGCGTGCCAGCGGCGATGCGGTCAGCCGCAGCGACCGGCTGGAGCCGGAAATGAACAGCTTCGCCGAAGGTGACCCGCGCGACACCACCACGCCGGCGGCGATGGCTGGTTCGCTGCAGCGCGTGGTGCTGGGGAAAGTGCTGCAGCCGGCATCGCGCCAGCAGCTGGCCGACTGGTTGATCGACAATGAAACCGGCGATGCCTGCCTGCGGGCGGGCCTGGGCAAGCGCTGGCGGGTGGGCGACAAGACTGGCAGCAATGGCGAGGACGCGCGCAACGACATCGCCGTGTTGTGGCCGCGCGCGGGCGGCGCACCGTGGGTACTGACGGCCTATCTGCAGGCCGGCGCGATCAGCAACGAGCAGCGTGCCCTGGTGCTGGCCCAGGTGGGCCGGATCGCCGATCGACTGATTGGATGAGGTAACCGGGGTCATTCAATCGTGGCTTGCCGGATCGGTTCGGCGCGCGCATCCTGCGCGCGTTCGAACCCCACGGAAGACCCCCGATGAGCCATGAGTTGATCTACCTGCTGCTGATCTTCGCGCTGCTGGTGATCCCGCGCGCGCTGCAGCGCTTCAGCCTGCCCGCACCACTGACCTGCCTGCTGTTCGGCATCATCGGCATGCTCTGGCTGGGCGACCAGGCCCACGATGCGGTGATCGGCCTGCTGGCCACGCTGGGTATTTCCTCGCTGTTCCTGTTCGCCGGCCTGGAAGTGGACCTGCAGGCGCTGCGTCGTGGCATGTGGCCACTGCTGGCGCACCTGGTGATCCGCAGTGCGACGTTGTTCGGCGTTGGCTGGCTGGCCTGGCGTTACGCAGGGCTGCCGTGGCAGGCCGCGGGCCTGTTGGCGCTGGCGCTGCTGACGCCCTCCACCGGTTTCATCATGGATTCGTTGTCGCGGCTGGGCCTGAGCGAAGACGAGCGGTTCTGGGTGACCAGCAAGGCCATTGCCGGCGAACTGCTGGCGCTGGCGGCGTTGTTCATCGTGCTGCAGGCTGGTGACCCGGGCCACATGGCGCTGTCCAGCCTGGCCCTGTTGGCGATGATGGTCGGCCTGCCGCTGCTGTTCATCGCGCTGGGACGCTGGGTGGCGCCGCACGCGCCCGGCTCGGAATTCTCGCTGCTGGTGATGGTGGGCATGGTGGCGGCCTACATCACCTACCTGCTGGGCGTGTATTACCTGGTCGGCGCGTTCATCGCCGGGCTGGTCGCGCGCCTGCTGCACCAGCGCATGCCGCTGCTGGCCTCGCACGAGAACCTGCACGCGTTGCGCCTGTTCGCGTCGTTCTTCGTGCCGTTCTACTTCTTCAATGCTGGCACCAAGGTGCCCAGTGAAGCACTCAGCTTCGAGGCGCTGGGGCTGGGCATCATGATCACCCTGGTGGTGCTGCCGCTGCGCATCGGCGTGGTCTGGCTGCAGCGCCGGGTGATGTTCGGCGAAAGCTTCCGCAGCAGCCTGCGGGTCTCGTTGGCGCTGGCACCGACGCTGATCTTCACCCTGGTGCTGGCAGCGATCATGCGCGAGCGCTTCCAGATTCCGGCCGTGCTGTTTGGTGCGCTGCTGTTGTATGCGGCATTGACTACGCTGCTGCCGTCGCTGGTGTTCCGCACCCCGTTCGATGTCGACCCGGTGGAGCAGGAGCCGGCGGGCGAGGGCGAAGCAGCACCGGTCGCGGCGACCGAAGCGGTGCCGGCAGCACCGCCCGCCGAACGTTGAGCAGGCGCGGCGCGCGGTTTGCGCCCATCGGCCATGGCCGTTAGGGTTGGGGGCATGAGACCGATTGCCGTTGCCACTACCGCCGCCCTCCTGCTCAGCCTCGCTGCGTGCACGCAGCGCTCCGATACGGTCGCCCATGACCTGGCGACCGCACCGGCCGATGCGTTCATGGCCGCCATCGCCGCACATTGCGGCCAGGCCTACGCAGGCAAGGTGGTGGAGGACACGCCGGCACCAACCGGCAAGGACCCGTTCGCCGGGCAGCGCCTGGTGATGCATGTGCGCGGCTGCGCCGATCCGGCGCATGAGCTGCGCATCCCGTTCCATGTCGGTGATGACCACTCGCGGACCTGGGTGCTGACCCGCACGCCGAACGGGCTGCGCCTGAAACACGACCATCGCCACGAAGACGGCAGCCCCGACGCAATCACCCTGTACGGTGGCGACAGCACGCCGCCAGGAACTGCCGAACGCCAGCAGTTCCCGGCCGATGCCGATTCGGTGGCGATGTTCCGCCGGGCCGACATGCTGGCTTCCACGCACAACACCTGGGCGATGGAGATCGATCCCGACCAGACGTTCGTCTACGAGCTGACCCGCCCGGAGGGCCGCCGCTTCCGCGTGCAGTTCGACCTGAGCAAGCCGGTCGAACTGCCGCCACCGCCGTGGGGCGACGACAAAGCGCCCGCACCGTGATCGCGGGGTCGGATCCCTCCTGCGGAGGGCTCCGACCCCGGAAAGACCGCCAGTAGACCCACGCCATGCGTGGATGCGGGATGCCTGGCCGGGGTAAGAGCCCTGGCCGCTGGCCAGGGATCCGCCCCCGCAACTCAGCGCGTACCGAAGCGCGCGCGGCAGCCGTTGCTCACCCACACCTGGCCGCGCGAGTAGCCCCAGCTGCGGCCTTCCTGGCAGGCGCTGCCGGACAGCTGCTGCTGCAGCACTGGCCGGCCCTGGCGATCATCCCAGTCGCAGGTCTGCGAACGGTTGTTGTTGCTGCTGCAGGTGACGGAATAGTTGCTGTTGCCACCGCCCCAGCCGCCACCACCACCGCCCCAGCCGCGGGCCTCGGCGAATTCGGCGCGGCAGCCATTGCTGACCCACACCGCGCCGTTGCGCACACCCCAGGTACGGCCCTCCTCGCAAGGACTGCCGGACAACTGGCGGACCAGGCGGGCATTGCGCCAGCCGACCGGGCAGCTGCGCTCGCGATTGTTCTGGCTTTCGCAGCGGATGGTCTCGCCGGGTCGACCGTTGTTGCCACCCCAGCCGCCGCCATTGCCACCGCCCCAGCCGCCGCGCGACTCGACGAACTCGGCGCGGCAGCCGCCGGTGACCCAGATGGTGCCGTTGCGGCTGCCCCAGGTGCGGCCTTCCTCGCAGGGGCTGCCAGACAACTGGCGGACCAGCTGCGCGCCGCGCCAGCCGGTGTTGCAGACCCGTTCGCGGTTGCTCTGGCTTTCGCAGCGGATCACCCCGTTCTGCGCAGAGGCGGATGGGGCGGGCAGGGTGAGGGTGCCCAGGGCACCCAGGCTGAGGGTTACGGCCAGGCTGGCCAGGGACAGCGGTTTCATGGCGGCATCCCATACGGTGGCAGGTGCCCGACTATAGGGAGGGGGGCGATCAAGCCGGTGTGACTGGCCGGATTTGCCCCGGCCGGGGCCTCGGCCGCAGAATACGAGGCTTTCCGGCCCCCATCCGGTGCCGGCGTTCTCCAGCGGAGCTTCCCCCCATGCGTACCCACTTCTGCGGCCTGGTCGATGAGACCCTGATTGGCCAGACTGTCACCCTCGCCGGCTGGACCGACGTGGCCCGTAACCAGGGCGGCGTCTGCTTCATCGATCTCCGCGATCATGAAGGCATCGTGCAGGTGACGGTGGAGGTCGACAATGCCGAAGTGTTCGCCGTGGCCGCGTCGCTGGGCTACGAGGACGTGCTGCAGGTGGAAGGCGTCGTGCGCGCCCGCCACGCGGTGAACGACAAGATGCGCACCGGCAAGGTGGAAGTGATCGCCACCGCCATCACCGTGCTGAACAAGGCCGCGCCGTTGCCGTTCCACGCCCACGAGAACCCGGGCGAGGAAACCCGCCTGAAGTACCGCTACCTGGACCTGCGCCGCCCGGAAATGCAGCGCATGCAGCGCACCCGCATCAAGCTGGTGCAGGCCCTGCGCCGCCACCTGGACGAGAAGGGCTTCCAGGACATCGAAACCCCGATCCTGACCAAGGCCACCCCGGAAGGTGCGCGCGACTTCCTGGTGCCGGCGCGCATGCACCCGGGCGAGTTCTACGCCCTGCCGCAGAGCCCGCAGCTGTTCAAGCAGATCCTGATGGTGGCCGGCTTCGACCGCTACTACCAGATCGCGCGCTGCTTCCGCGACGAAGCGCTGCGTGCCGACCGCCAGCTGGAATTCACCCAGCTGGACATGGAGTTCGCCTTCGTCCGCGAGCGCGACGTGCAGGACTTCGTCGAAGACATGATCCGCGCCATCTTCAAGGAAGTGGTGGACGTGCAGCTGGATGCCAGCTTCCCGCGCATGACCTGGGCCGAGGCGATGCGTCGCTACGGTTCGGACAAGCCGGACCTGCGCATCGCGCTGGAACTGGTGGACGTGGCTGAACTGGTCAAGGACAGCGAGTTCCCGGTGTTCACCGGCCCGGCCAATGATGCCGAGGGCCGCGTGGCTGCGTTGCGCATCCCGGGCGGTGCGTCGCTGTCGCGCAAGCAGATCGACGAATACGCCGCGCATGCCGCCAAGTACGGCGCCAAGGGCCTGGCCTACATCAAGATCGCCGACAACGGCGAAGTCAGCTCGCCGATCCAGAAGTTCTTCAGCGAAGCGTCCTTCGCCGCGCTGGTCGCCCACGTCGGTGCCGGCAACGGTGACATCGTGTTCTTCGGCGCCGGTGGCTACAACAAGGTCTCCGACTTCATGGGCGCCCTGCGCCTGAAGGCCGGCAAAGACTTCGGCCTGGTCGCCGAGGGCTGGGCGCCGCTGTGGGTCACCGACTTCCCGATGTTCGAGTGGGACGAGGAAGAACAGCGTTACGTCGCCCTGCACCACCCCTTCACCGCACCGGCCGTGGACGACATTGCCGACCTGCGCGCCAACGCCCGTACCGCCGTTTCGCGCGGCTACGACATGGTGCTCAACGGCAATGAAATCGGCGGCGGTTCGATCCGTATCCACCGTCCGGACATGCAGAGCGCGGTGTTCGAGCTGCTCGGCATCGGTGCCGAGGAGGCCCGTGCCAAGTTCGGCTTCCTGCTCGACGCGCTGAACTACGGCGCGCCGCCGCACGGTGGCATCGCCTTCGGTATCGACCGCATCGCCGCGTTGATGGCCGGCACCGAGTCGATCCGCGACGTGATCCCGTTCCCGAAGACCACCGGTGCACAGGATCTGATGACCGACGCGCCGTCGCCGATCGTCGACGCGCAGCTGGCCGAAGTGCACATCCAGGTTCGCCCCAAGACCAACTGATCAGGAGATCCAGGCAATGACCGAGTTCGCGTTTTCGCTGGAGTGGGAAAAGCTGGGCAATGAAGGCGCCGAGGCCAATCTGGTCACCGAGCGTGCACGCGTGTTCGGGGGGTGGCTGGTTCGTGTGGGTACCAACCCGGCGGCGATGGCCCTGACCTTCGTCGCCGACGGCGAAGGCCGTTGGGACGGTGAAGACTTCGGCGTCGAGGATTACGAGGACGACGAAGAGGAAGAGTACGACGAGGACGAGGAAGGCGAGGAAGAAGAGGACGAGGACGAGGACGAAGAGGAATACGAGGAAGAGGACGAGGAAGAAGAAGCGGAATCGCCTGAAAAGGCTTGACCCGCCCTTCGCCCTGACGTCAACTTCCTGCATGTATTCGATCCGCCGCGCCACTGTGGACGACGCGCCGACCCTGTCGGCGCTGGCGGCCCGCACGTTCACCGAAACCTTCGGCCATCTGTATCCGCCGCAGGACCTCCAGGCCTTCCTTGAGGAGGCCTATACGGTCGAGCGCCAGCGCGTGATCCTGGCCCACCCGGATTACGCGGTGTGGCTGCTCGAGCTGGACGGGGAGGCGGTCGGCCATGCCGCCGCCGGTCCCTGTGGCCTGCCGCACCCGGACGTGAAGCCCGGTGACGGCGAGCTCAAGCGCCTGTACCTGATCAAGACCCAGCAGAGCTGTGGCTGGGGCAGCCGCCTGCTGGAAACCGCACTGGCCTGGCTGGAACACGAAGGCCCGCGCACCCTGTGGCTGGGCGTGTGGTCGGAAAACTTCGGCGCACAGCGCTTCTACGCCCGCTACGGTTTCGAGAAGGCCGGCGAATACCTGTTCCCGGTGGGCGACACGAACGATCTCGAATTCATCCTGCGCCGCGCACCGCGCGCGGCCTGATGTTCACCGCCGCTTGCTGCGCGCGCGTGTTCAATCACCGTACGTTCCTGCCCCGCTGACTGCCAGGCTGTTTGCATGACTCCCCCCGTATTGCTGCTGCATGGCATCTGGAATGCCCGCGCCTGGGTCGGGCCGCTGGCCTGGCGCCTGCGCGCGCGTGGCTTCCAGGTGCACGCGTTTGGTTATTCCTCGGTGTTCGGTGGCCCGGACGTGGCCGTGCCGCAGCTGCTGGAGCGGCTGGCCGATGCCGGCCCGTTGTCGCTGGTCGGCCACAGCCTGGGCGGGCTGCTGGCGCTGGAAGCGCTGCGGCGCAATCCGCAGCTGCCGGTACAGCGCGTGGTCTGCCTGGGCTCGCCGCTGCGCGGCAGTGGCACCGCGCGCTCGTTGTCCGATCATGGCTGGGGCCTGGCGCTGGGCCGCAGCAGCGAGCTGCTGCTGGATGGCCTGCCGGACTGGCAGGGCAAGGCCGAGGTTGGGTTGATCGCCGGCTCAGTGCCGCATGGGCTGGGCAGCCTGCTGGGCGCGATGGACGACGCCTCCGATGGCACCGTGGCCTTGGCCGAGACCCGCCTGCCGGGGCTGGCTGACCACTGCGTGGTGCGTACCAGCCATAGTGGCCTGGTGGTGTCGCCCGACGCTGCCCGGCAGACCGCGCATTTCCTGCGCCACGGCCAGTTCGACCACAGCCGCGACGCGGCCGCCGCGTAAGGCCCGGCGGTGGGACCGTTCTGTAGAGCCGAGCCCACGCTCGGCTGCATTCCGTCGGGCCCATTGAGCCGAGCATTGGCTCGGCTCTACAACAATACGGGCCTAGACACGGTTGCCGCCCCCGATCAGGTAGAATCCGCGCCTTGATCCTGAAGCAGCCAGACGGTAGCACCCATGGGTAGAGGCCCCTCCATCGAAGCCCGCAAGAACGCGTCCGACGCGAAGCGCGGCAAGATTTTCACCAAGATCATCCGCGAGATCGGCGTTGCCGCGCGCGGCGGTGGAGGCGACCCCAACAACAACCCGCGTCTGCGCGTGGCGGTGGACAAGGGCTTGGCCGTGAACATGTCCAAGGACGTGATCGAGCGCGCCATCAAGAAGGCCACCGGTGAACTGGAAGGCGTCGATTACGAGGAAATCCGCTACGAGGGCTACGCCCCGGGTGGCGTGGCCGTGATCGTCGATTGCCTGACCGACAACCGCGTGCGCACCGTGGCCGATGTCCGCCATGCGTTCAGCAAGTGCGGCGGCAACATGGGCACCGAAGGCTCGGTGGCCTTCATGTTCAAGCGCCTGGGCGTGCTCAGCTTCGCCCCGGGTGCCGACGAGGAAGCCATCACCGAAGCGGCCATCGAGGCCGGCGCCGATGACATCGTGGTCTATCCGGACGACGGCTCGATCGATGTGGTCACCAGCCCTGACGCGTTCAACGCGGTCAAGGATGCAATGACCGCTGCGGGCCATGTCGCCGACCACGCCGAGATCACCTTCCGCGCCGACAACGACATCAAGGTCGAAGGCGACGTTGCCCTGCAGGTCAAGAAGCTGCTGGACATGCTGGAAGACCTGGACGACGTGCAGGACGTGTACTCCAACGCCGAACTCGGCGCCGACGCCTACGCCTGAGCCGTCTTCGACGGCCTGGGCGCGGGCCGTTGAACGGTCACCGCGGACAGTCATGAGCCCATACGCCTGCCAGCGCATCCCGTTCCGCCCCGCCAGGAGTGCGGCATGACCCGCATCCTCGGCATCGACCCCGGTTCACAGCGGACCGGGGTCGGCATCATCGATGTCGACGCCACCGGCCGCGTCAGCCACGTGCACCACCAGCCGCTGGTGCTGCTGGGCGCCGACGACTTCCCGCAGCGCATGAAGCTGCTGGTGCTGGGCCTGGCCGACCTGTGCCGCGAATACGAGCCACAGGAAGTGGCCATCGAACGCGTGTTCATGGCCCGCAACCCCGATTCAGCGCTGAAGCTGGGCCAGGCCCGTGGCGCGGCGATCTCGGCCGTGGTGCTGCGCGACCTGCCGGTGCACGAATATGCGGCCAGCGAGATCAAGCTGGCGGTGGTCGGCCGCGGTGGCGCCGAAAAGCAACAGGTTCAACACATGGTCGGGCTCATGCTCAACCTGAAAACCAAGCTGCAGGCCGACGCGGCCGACGCGTTGGCGGTGGCGATCACCCATGCCCACGTAAGGGCGACGGCCAACCGCCTGGGGCTCAGTGCCCGCCAGGCGTGGGGCCGCAAATGAGGAGCTGCACGCAATGATCGGTCGACTGCGCGGCATCGTCGCCTACAAGGCGCCGCCGTGGCTGGTGGTGGACGTGAACGGAGTGGGCTACGAGCTGGAGGCGCCGATGAGCACCTTCTATGACCTGCCCGAGCTCGGCCGCGAGGTCACCCTGTACACCCATTACGCACAGAAGGAAGACAGCGTCTCGCTGTACGGCTTCCTGCGCGAGGGCGAGCGGCGCCTCTTCCGCGACGTGCAGAAGGTCAGCGGCATCGGCGCGAAGATCGCGCTGGCCGTGCTGTCAGGCGTCACCGTCGAGGAATTCGCGCGCATGGTCCAGGCCGGCGACATCACCGCGCTGACCCGCATTCCGGGCATCGGCAAGAAGACCGCCGAGCGCATGGTGCTGGAGCTGCGTGACCGCGCCGCCCAGTTCGGTGCCGGCGGCGCGCTGCCCACCGGCAGTGGCCCGGCCCCGGCCGACCCGCTGTCCGATGCCACCGTGGCGCTGCAGCAGCTGGGCTACAAGCCGGCTGAAGCCGCCCGCATGGCCCGGGACGCCTTCAATGAAGGCGACGAAGTGGCCACCGTGATCCGCAAGGCGCTGCAGTCGGCGCTGCGCTGATCCGCCTTCCTTTCCTTCAACGAACCGCCTGAGCTTCGCCAGGAGTCCCATGTCCAGCAGTCAAACCCCGCACGCAGCTGCCCCCGGCGGCCACGGTCACGCTCCTCCAGCCGGAGGCATGGCGCTGATCATCGGTGCGATCGGCGTGGTCTTCGGCGATATCGGTACCAGCCCGCTGTACACCCTGAAGGAGGCGTTCTCGCCGCACTATGGGCTCAACAGCGACCACGACACCGTGCTGGGCGTGCTGTCGCTGGCGTTCTGGGCGCTGAACATCGTGGTTACGCTGAAGTACGTGACCATCATCATGCGCGCCGACAATGACGGCGAGGGCGGCATCATGGCGCTGATGGCGCTGACCCAGCGCACGCTGCGCAACGGGTCGCGCTCGGCCTATGTGGTGGGCATCCTGGGCATCTTCGGCGCCTCGCTGTTCTTCGGCGACGGCGTGATCACCCCGGCCATTTCAGTGCTGGGCGCGGTCGAAGGCCTGGAGGTGGCGGCCCCCGGCCTGCATGCGTTCATCGTGCCGATCACCGTGGTGGTGCTGCTGATGGTGTTCGCCGCGCAGCGCTTCGGTACGGAGAAGATCGGCAAGGCGTTCGGCCCGATCACCTCGGTCTGGTTCATTTCGCTGGCGGCGATCGGCATCTACAACATCGTCGACGCGCCGGAAGTGCTGAAAGCCTTCAACCCGTGGTGGGCGATCCGCTTCTTCATGGAGCACAGCTGGCACGGCATCTTCATCCTCGGTGCGGTGGTGCTGGCAGTGACCGGCGGCGAAGCGCTGTACGCCGACATGGGCCATTTCGGCGCCAAGCCGATCCGCCACGCCTGGTACTTCTTCGTGCTGCCGTGCCTGGTGTTGAACTACCTGGGGCAGGGCGCGCTGGTGCTCAACCATCCCGAGGCGCTGAAGAACCCGTTCTTCGAGGCCGTGCCGTCGTGGGCGCTGTACCCGATGATCATCCTGGCCACGATGGCGGCGGTGATCGCCTCGCAGTCGGTCATCACCGGCGCGTTCTCGGTCTCGCGCCAGGCCATGCAGCTGGGCTACATCCCGCGCATGCGCATCAAGCACACCTCGCACGACACCATCGGCCAGATCTACATCCCGGGGATCAACTGGGGTATCGCGGTGATGGTGATCGGCCTGGTGCTGGCCTTCCGCAGCTCGTCCAACCTGGCCGTGGCCTACGGCATCTCGGTGTCGGCCACCATGCTGATCGATACCCTGCTGCTGGCCCTGGTCGCCCGCTCGCTGTGGCCGAAGGCGCGCGCCTGGCTGCTGCCGCTGTGCGTGGTGTTCTTCATCATCGACCTCGGCTTCGTCATCGCCAACGGCGCCAAGCTGCTGCAGGGCGCCTGGTTCCCGGTGGTGCTGGGCATCTTCCTGTTCACCATGATGCGCACCTGGCGCCGTGGCCGCGAACTGCTGCGCGATGAGATCCGCAAGGACGGCATCCGCCTGGATACCTTCCTGCCGGGCCTGATGCTGGCACCGCCGGTACGCGTGCCGGGCACCGCCGTGTTCCTCACCGCCGACCCGACCGTGGCCCCGCACGCGCTGATGCACAACCTCAAGCACAACAAGGTGCTGCACGAGCGCAACGTGTTCCTGCACGTGGTGACGCTGCCGGTGCCGTACGCGCCGGAGGGACAGCGGCTGAAGATCGAATCGGTGGGCGACGAGTTCTACCGGGTCTACGTGCGCTTCGGCTTCATGGAGACCCCGGACGTGCCGCTGGCGCTGATGCGCTCGTGCGACCACGGCGGCATCTACTTCGACCCGATGGACACCACCTTCTTCGCCAGCCGCGAGACCATCGTGGCCACCGCCAACCGCGGCATGCCGATCTGGCGCGACAAGCTGTTCGCGCTGATGCATCGGAATGCCGCGCCGGCCACGGGCTTCTTCCGGATTCCAGGCAACCGTTTGGTCGAGCTGGGCGCGCAGGTAGAGATTTAATCTCCACCTGCGCTACGTCCCACGATTTGCTGCGCAAACCGTGGGCCCCGCGCGCATTCCACCTTATCCCCCCGCCTATCGGCGCGCCCCCTTGAACAACAAGGGGGCTGGGCTTCCCGAAGTGTTCCGCGCCAGCAGCTGGGCATTGCTCGGCTGCACCGTTCCATCCACGCATGGCGTGGATCTACCGTGTCGACCAAGGTCGACACCCACCAAGAGCGGGCAGAGCAGGCCACGCCATCCAGACAGATCGCGGGAATCTGTCGAAGGCGGGGTGGGTCCGGTTGCGGGGGCGTGAGCCGCATGGATGCGGCGACCGAGCCTACATGGACGTATTTACGGCCCCCCCGCAGCCGGACCCACCCTGCCATCCCTCAGCAACCCTGCTTCTGCTCTTGCTTCGGCTGTTGCCGTTGCTTCGGCCTCTGCGGGTGCCGGGCGCAGCCCGGCCGAAACCCGTACTTTTGCCGCATAATCAGCACATGACCGACGACCGCATCATCGGCGCCGGCGCCACCCGCGAGGATGACGCCGCCGACGCCAGCATCCGCCCCAAGCGCCTTGCCGATTACCTCGGCCAGGTGCCGGTGCGCGAGCAGATGGAGATCTACATCCAGGCGGCCAAGGGGCGTGGCGACGCCCTCGACCACGTGCTGATCTTCGGGCCGCCGGGCCTGGGCAAGACCACCCTCAGTCATGTCATCGCCAATGAACTGGGCGTGGCCCTGCGGGTGACCTCCGGCCCGGTGATCGAGAAGGCCGGCGACCTGGCCGCGCTGCTGACCAACCTGCAGCCACACGATGTGCTCTTCATCGACGAGATCCATCGCCTGTCGCCGGTGGTCGAGGAAGTGCTGTACCCGGCGATGGAAGACTTCCAGATCGACATCATGATCGGCGAGGGCCCCGCGGCGCGCTCGATCAAGATCGACCTGCCGCCGTTCACCCTGATCGGCGCCACCACCCGCGCCGGCCTGCTGACCGCGCCGCTGCGCGACCGCTTCGGCATCGTCCAGCGCCTGGAGTTCTACAGCGTCGAGGAGCTGACCCGTATCGTGCGCCGCTCCGCCAGCATCCTCGGCATCGACTGCACCGCCGATGGGGCAGGGGAGATCGCGCGCCGCGCGCGGGGTACCCCGCGTATCGCCAACCGCCTGCTGCGACGCGTGCGCGACTACGCGCAGGTCAAGGCAGGTGGCCACATCGATGAGCCGGTGGCCCAGGCCGCGATGAAGATGCTCAAGGTCGACCCGGAAGGCTTCGACGAGCTTGACCGGCGCCTGCTGAAAACGATGGTGGACTACTTCGACGGTGGCCCGGTCGGCATCGAATCGCTGGCTGCGGCGCTGTCCGAAGAGCGCGGCACGCTGGAAGACGTGGTCGAGCCCTACCTGATCCAGCAGGGCTTCCTGGTGCGCACTGCGCGTGGCCGCATGGCCACGCACAAGGCCTACCGGCACATGGGCCTGAAACCCAAGAACCCGCCGCAGGACCTGTTCGCCGAGGTTCCCGATGTCGGTTGAGCCGCGATTCAGTTGGCCGACACGCATTTACTGGGAAGATACCGATGCCGGTGGCGTGGTCTACCACGCCCGGTACGTGGCCTTCATGGAACGGGCCCGGACGGAATGGATGCGCGCGCTGGGCTACGGCCAGGAGCGCATGCGCATCGAGCACGGCATGATCTTCGCGGTGCGTTCGATGCAGATGGATTTCATCAGGCCGGCACGGCTGGATGACACCCTGCAGGTGAGCGCCCGCCTGGTCCAGCTGAAGAAGGCCAGCATGGTCTTCGAGCAGCAGATCCTGCGCGATGGCGAACTGCTGCTGTCGGCCCAGGTCCGCATCGCCGCACTGGAAGCGGCCAGTTTCCGCCCGCGTGGCATGGACGAGGCCGTCCTTGCCATGCTGCAACCCCACCTCCACCCCGAATCCGAACTTTGAGGAACAACGGATGATCGCAACGCTCCTGGCCCTGCAGGCCACGGTCACCGAGGCACTGCCGGCCGATGTCAGCAACGCCGCGACCCAGACCCTTGCCCAGGCCACCACCGGCGGCGGCATCAACTACCTCGAGCTGATGGCCAAGGCCAGCCTGCCGGTGAAGATCATCGTGCTGCTGCTGCTGGTCGGCTCGTTCGTCAGCTGGGTGATCATTTTCCGCAAGGCCCGCGTGTTCAAGCAGGCCACCCGTGAAGCCGACGAGTTCGAGAACCGCTTCTGGTCCGGCGCCGACCTGGGCAAGCTGTACAGCTCGGCCACCGACCGCAGCCGCAATGTCGGTGGCCTGGAAGCGATCTTCGAAGCCGGTTTCCGCGAATACACCCGCCTGCGCGACAAGCGCCGGCTGGACGGCCGCGCGCAGCTGGAAGGCGCACAGCGTGCCATGCGCACCACCTACACCCGCGAAGTGGACCAGCTCGAGCGTAACCTGGAGCTGCTGGCCAACATCGGCTCGACCGCGCCGTACGTAGGCCTGGTCGGCACCGTGTTCGGCATCATGGTGACCATGCACGACATGATCAGCAGCGGTGCGCAGGCCGGCATCGCCGCCGTTGCCCCGGGCATCTCCGAAGCGCTGTTCGCCACCGCCATCGGCCTGTTCGTGGCCATCCCGGCAGTGTGGGCCTACAACCGCTTCACCACCCGCGTTGAGCGCATGTCGGTGCGGTTCGAGACCTTTGCCGAAGAGTTCAGCTCCATCCTGCAGCGCCAGAGCGCTGGCGACGAGTAAGCGCCTGACCCGGGAGTCCAAGCCATGTCCGCTGCCATCGGTCGCCGCAAGCGCCGCAAGCTGAAATCGGAAATCAACGTCGTTCCCTACATCGACGTCATGCTGGTGCTGCTGATCATCTTCATGGTCACTGCGCCGCTGCTCACGCTGAGCTTCGACGTCGACCTGCCGCAGTCCAACGCCAAGGCGCTGGAAAGCAAGCAGGACCCGGTGATCGTCTCGGTGCGCCAGGACGGCCAGCTCAGCCTGAAGCTGCCCGATGCCAAGGAACCGACTGCCGTGTCGGCCGAGGAACTGGAAGGCCGCCTGGCCGGCATCGCCGCCCAGGACAAGGGCGTGCGCGTGATCGTCGCCGCCGACCGTGCCGTGGCCTATGAAAAGGTCATCGCCGCGATGGATGTGATCAAGCGCGCCAAGGTAGACAAGGTAGGCCTGGCCACCGATGCACGCTGACGCCCTGCCACCCCCGCAGCAGCGCGAACCCGGCTGGGGCCTGCCCCTGGCGCTGGCGTTGCTGGTGCACCTGCTGGTCGCGCTGGTCTTCATCGTGGCCTGGTTCTGGTCGCCCGAGCGCAACACCGACGCCGCCGCCGGTGATCCGTCGGTCGAGGCCAGCCTGGCGCTGTCTGCGTCCGAGGCCTCCGCTGCGCGCCAGGCCCTGCGGCAGTCGGAAAAGCTGGAAGACCTGCCGCCGCCGGTGGCCGAGCCGGTCCCGGTGCCGGAAGACACCATTCCGCCGCCGCAGCCGATCCCCGAGCCGCGCCCGCAGGACGCCCCCACGCCGCAGCAGCAACAGGCGCAGGAGCGCGTCGCGCAGCCGGACACCAAGGACCAGGAAGCGGTGAGCGCGCTGGCCATCTCGCAGGAGAAGGCCAAGCAGGAGCAGGAAGCCAAGCGCCGCCAGGAGCAGATCGACCTGACCGAACGCAAGCGCCAGGAAGAAGCGGAGCAGAAGCTGCGCCTGGCAAAGCAGCAGGAAGCGGACGAGAAGAAGAAGCAGGCCGAGCAGGAGCGCGTGGCCGCTGACAAGGCCGAGGCCGAGAAGCAGAAGAAGATCGCCGAGATCCGTGCCCGCCGCGAGCAGGCCGAGAAGGAAGCCAAGCTGGCCGAACAGAAGCTGCGCCAGGTGGCCGCCGCGCGCAACGCTGCCGGCAGTGCCGCCGCCGGTGCCAGCGGTGCGTCCCAGCCGGCCGCCGGTGGTGGAGGCAACAGCGACGATCTTTCGGCCAAGTACGCAGCCGCGATCCAGGCCAAGGTACTGTCGCAGTGGGTGCGCCCGGATACGGTGCCGCTGGGCCAGCGCTGCCAGATCACCATTACCCAGATTCCGGGTGGCACGGTGATGCAGGCCAAGGTCAGCCCGAACTGCCCGTACGACGAGGCCGGCAAGCGTTCGATCGAGGCCGCTGTGCTCAACGCGCAGCCGCTGCCGTATCGCGGCTTTGAGTCGGTATTCGCGCGCACGCTCAACTTCACCTTTACCGCCCAGGATCGCTGAGGCGGCCGGGCAGGGCGGCCAGCACGGCCGCTCGTGCCCACGTTTGTCGTGCCTGCCTCTGGTCGGCCCGGTTCCGGTCGGGCAGTCTGTGGACTGCTGTCGAACACCGCCCCGCTGGGCGGCGTGACGGGGCAGGCGGGCGCGATGTTAGCCACGACGTTAACGGTGCGTGAGAGGACGGGCTGGAACTGACCCGGAATTCACGTACCCTTGGTTCATGATTGCGAAGCGGTTCACTTCCGCTTTGTTATCCCTCGTTCCGGTTTCCCCCTATTGAGCGCTCCATGAAAAAGATGCCTCGCTGGCTTGCCGTGTTTGCGGCCCTGTTGCTGCCCTTTGCTGCCGTCGCGCAGCAGAAGGGGCTGGATATCGACATCATCGGCGGCAATGCCTCCGCGCTGCCGATCACCATCGTGCCGATGCCCTATCAGGGTTCGGCGGCTGCACCGCAGACCGACGTCGCTGGCGTGGTCCGTGCCGACCTGGAGCGTTCGGGCCAGTTCCGTACGCTGCCCGAAGCGCAGATCGTCGAAAAGCCGGTGCGCGGCGGCGACATCCAGTTCGCCACCTGGCGCGCGCTGAAGCAGAACTACATCGTGGTCGGCCGCGTGCTCGACGCCGGGGCTGGCGCCTACCGCGTCGAGTACGAACTGTTCGACGTGCCCAAGGGGGAGCGCCTGCTGGGCCTGGCGATGACCGCCCGTGGCAACGCCATGCGCGACGTTGCCCACCAGATGGCCGACGCCATCTACGAAAAGATCACCGGTGTGCGCGGCGCCTTCTGGACCCGCATCGCCTACGTGACCGCCAGCGGCAAGGGCGATGCCATGCGCTATGCGCTGATGGTGGCCGACTCCGACGGCTACAACCCGCAGACCATCGTGCGTTCGGCCGAGCCGCTGCTGTCGCCGTCGTGGAGCCCGGATGGCAGCAAGCTGGCCTACGTCAGCTTCGAGCGTGGCAATTCGGCCATCTACATCCAGAACATCGGCACCGGCGCGCGTGAGCTGGTCACCAGCTTCCGCGGCATCAACAGCGCCCCGGCGTTCTCGCCGGACGGCCGCAAGCTGGCCCTGACCCTGTCGCGTTCGGGCAACCCGGAAATCTACGTGATGGACCTGGGCAGCAAGCAGCTGACCCAGCTGACCAACCACTTCGCCATCGATACCGAGCCGACCTGGGCGCCGGATGGCAGCGCGGTGTACTTCACCTCCGACCGCGGCGGCCGTCCGCAGGTCTACAAGGTGGGTGCGGGCGGCGGCAGCGCCGAGCGCGTGACCTTCCAGGGCAACTACAATGCCAAGCCCTCGGTGTCCTACGACGGCAAGAAGATCGCCGTCGCCCAGGGCTCGGGCAACAGCTACAAGATCGCGATGATGGACAGCTCGCTGGGTTCGCCGCGCTGGAGCACGCTGTCGCCGGGTTCGCTGGATGAGTCGCCGAGCTTTGCGCCCAACGCAAGCATGGTGTTGTACGCCGCCCGCGAAGGTGGGCGTGGCGTGTTGTATGCCGTCTCGGCCGATGCGCGGGTTCGCCAGCGTCTGGTCCTGGCCGATGGTGATGTGCGCGAACCGGCATGGTCCCCATACCGTACCCAGCGCTAAAAGAGTGTTAATATTTTCGTTGTCTTGAACCCCTCATCGGCCTAGGAGCCACAAAGGTATCGCCATGAACAAGTCCACCCGCGTTCTGCTTGTTTCCCTGCTGTCTGTGGCCGTCCTGGCCGGTTGCTCGAAGAAGGTGAAGGAAGAGCCGGCAGCCCCGGTCGACACCGGCACCTCGACCACCACCCCGACCGGTCCGTCGACCTCGGGCCTGTACGGCCCGGGCGACCTGGACACCGACGCTTGCCTGCGCCAGCGCGTTGTCTACTTCGACCTGGACAAGGAAGACGTGAAGCCGGAATTCCAGGCCATCATGGCTTGCCACGCCAAGTACCTGCGTGACCGTCCGTCCTCGCGCATCACCCTGCAGGGTCACACCGACGAGCGCGGTTCGCGCGCGTACAACCAGGCCCTGGGCGAGCGTCGTGGCAACGGCGTCAACTCGGCCCTGCAGGCCAACGGTGGCTCGGCTTCGCAGCTGACCGTCGTGTCCTACGGTGAAGAGCGTCCGGTCTGCACCGAGTCGAACGAGTCCTGCTGGTCGCAGAACCGTCGCGTCGAAATCGTCTACACCGCGCAGTAATCCATGCGCATTGGCATCAAACTGATGCTGGTCGTTGCGGCAGCCCTCGTGGCTGCCGCACCGGCGCATGCACAGCGACAAAGCCTGGCTGACCGTGTCGGCGCGCTCGAGCAGCAGATGTACAACAACAGTGCCAACCAGGACCTGTTGAACCAGATCAACCAGCTGCGGCAGCAGGTCACCAGCCTGCAGGCCTCGATCGAGCAGTTGCAGCACGACAACGCCCAGCTCAAGCAGTCCGCCCAGGACCAGTACCTGGATCTGGACAGCCGCCTGAACCGGTTGGAAGGGGGCAATGCCGCCCCGGCCCTGCCGCCCGTTCCGGCGAGCGCGCCGAAGGCCGCACCGGCCCCGGCAAAACCCGCAGCGGCGGCCACTTCCGAGCGGCCGCCTTCCGTCCATGGTGATGCCGGCAGCCTTGCCGCCACCGGCGACGAGCGCACCTCCTACAACGTCGCCTTCGATTCGCTGAAGGCCGGCAAGTACGATGATTCGGCGCAGCTGTTCCTGAGCTTCCTGCAGCTGTACCCGAACGGCGTCTACGCGCCGAACGCGCTGTACTGGCTGGGCGAGAGCTACTACGCCACCCGCAATTTCCCGATGGCCGAGACCCAGTTCCGTGAACTGCTCGCGCGCTATCCGACCCACGACAAGGCCGCTGGTGGCCTGCTCAAGGTTGGCCTCTCGCAGTATGGCGAGGGCAAGGTCGACCAGGCCCAGCAGACGCTGGAGACCGTCGTGGCGCAGTACCCGGGCTCGGACGCCGCGCGCACCGCCCAGGACCGGCTGCAGTCCATCCGCCTCGGCAAGCAGATCCGCTGATCCGCTGACCGGGCGTACAATAGATGCCCTGTAGAGCCGAGCCCATGCTCGGCTGCTTTCGTTTCCGGATCGGCAAACCCGCCCGGATCCGGTAGCGCCGGGCCATGCCCGTCCGGTTGCAGTTGTAGAGCCGAGCCATGCTCGGCTGCTTTCGTTACCGGCCACGGTAGCCCACCCGCCACGTGTCCCACCAAGAAGTGCCCGCCATGACCGCCGTTACCCCGTCCAACGCCGTCGCCACCCCCAGCGACATCGTGCAGTCGCCGCTGCCGCGCCTGAAGATCACCGAGATCTTCACCTCGCTGCAGGGCGAAGCCGATACCGCCGGCTGGCCGACCGTGTTCGTGCGCCTGACCGGCTGCCCGCTGCGCTGCCAGTACTGCGACACCGCCTACGCCTTCCACGGCGGCACCTGGTGGGACATCGACGACATCGTGGCCGAGGTGATGGCCCAGGGCGTGCGCCACGTCTGCGTGACCGGCGGCGAGCCGCTGGCGCAGAAGCGCTGCCTGGTGTTGCTGCAGAAGCTGTGCGACGCCGGCATGGACGTCTCGCTGGAAACCTCCGGCGCGCTGGATGTCAGCGCGGTGGACCCGCGCGTATCGCGCGTAGTCGACATCAAGACCCCGGGTTCGGCCGAAGTGGCGCGCAACCGCTGGGAAAACCTGCCGCTGCTGACCGCCCGCGACCAGATCAAGTTCGTCATCTGCAGCCGCGAAGACTACGACTGGGCCAAGGCCCTGCTGGCCGAGCACGATCTGGTCAAGCGCTGCACCGTGTTCTTCTCGCCCAGCAAGGGCGAGATCACCGCGCGCCAGCTGGCCGACTGGATCGTCGAAGACCGCCTGCCGGTGCGCTTCCAGATGCAGTTGCATAAAATCCTGTGGAACGACGAGCCGGGCCGATGAGGCCAGGCAACGTTCCCTGATGTAACTCCGGCGCGGGACAGCGTGCTGGCTTTCCCCTCCCAACCGGATGTTTTACCCATGAAGAAGGCAGTCGTGCTTCTCTCCGGCGGCATGGATTCAGCCGCCGTCATCGCCATGGCCCAGGAACAGGGCTTCGCCGTGCATGCCCTGAGCGTGCGCTATGGCCAGCGCCACACCTCCGAACTGGACGCCGCCGCCCGCGTGGCCAAGGCCCAGGGCGTGGTCGCGCACAAGACCGTGGACGTGGACCTGCGCAGCATCGGTGGCTCGGCACTCACCGACGACATCGACGTGCCCGAAGCCGGCGGTGCCGGCATCCCGGTCACCTACGTGCCGGCGCGCAACACCATCATGCTGTCGCTGGCCCTGGGCTGGGCCGAAGTGCTCGGTGCCAATGACATCTTCTGCGGCGTCAACGCCGTGGACTACTCCGGCTACCCGGACTGCCGCCCCGAGTTCGTGGCCGCGTTCCAGGCGCTGGCCAACCTGGCCACCAAGTCGGGCGTGGAAGGCGCGGGCATCAAGGTGCATGCCCCGCTGCAGTTCCTCAGCAAGGGCCAGATCGTCAGCGAAGGCGTGCGCCTGGGCGTGGACTTCGGCCTGACCGTGTCCTGCTACAACGCCGACGCCAACGGCGCCGCCTGCGGCCACTGCGACGCCTGCCGCCTGCGCGCGCAGGGCTTCACCGAAGCCGGCGTGCCGGACCCCACGTTGTACGCCTGAGGTGATGGGGCTGATGCCCCCGATGGTGGGTGCGAACCGTTGGGTCGCACTCTCTGTCCCGGCGCTACCGGCGGCTGGAGTCTGGTAGTGCCGGCCGCTGGCCGGCAGCCTCATCAGGCAACCACCCCGACGCCTCGATGAAGGCCCGCACCGACTTCGGATCGGCATAGTCCAACTCGATCATCCGCGCGATCCCAGCCTTCTCATCCTTCTGCCGCCGCATGTACTCCTGTGCGATGCGATACCCGGCGTAGTACCCCAGATCACTCACCCCGAACGGATTGCGGGCGCTGTTGTAGAGCCAGTTGTCGAGGTTACCGCCGTCCATCTCGGCAATGAAACGCGTGCGGATGTCCGCCTCATGCGCGGGCCCGTAGCTGTACAGCGGCAACGCCGGCCGACGCCCACTCAACCGCTCTGCTACATACTCGGCCACACCCTCGCGCACCGCGTACTGGGCCAGGCTGCCGGTGGTCTCACGCTGCTGCGTGTGCACGTACTCGTGCAGGTTGTTCTGCGCGTTGTTCGCGCCCGGCCGGCTGTCGTAGAAGATCCGCAGGCGGTCGCGCATCTTCTCCGGAAGCTCGCTCACGTCCACGCGCTCATCGCCCAGCGCCATCTCCGCTCCAAGCAGCACCTTGTCGCCCAGCGTGGTGCCACCGGTGCGCAGCACGCCCACCGCATAGGTGATGGTGGCCGGGCGCAGGGCAGGGTAGAGCGCACGGAACGCAGCCAGATCGCGCTCCAGCGAGGCACTGGCCTGCTGTGCGTTGGCGGTGAGCGGCCGCACCGATGTCCAGAAGCGCGGCCACGCGTTCATGGCCTCGGCGTATTCGCGGGCGGTGTAGTTGCGCACCTGCATCAGCGCATGCAGTCCCGGGCTGCCCGGATCGATGTAGCGCTGCTGGACCAGCGCCACCTGGCGCTCGGCGTCGGGTTCGGCGCGCACCGCATCGTAGGTGGCCCAGAAGCGGGCAATGTCGTCGGTGACCACCTGGGACGGGGCGGCCAGGGCCGCGCAGGGCAGCAGCAGGGCGGCAATGAGGCTGAAGGGCAGGCGCATCCGGAGTTCCGCGATGGATCACAGCTGAGATGCGACGTTGGCCCGGAAGGTTTAAGCCCGCGGCCCAGATCGAGGTAGAGCCGGCCGCTGGCCGGCAACCTCGACACACCGGGGTTTCACGCGATCGGCCAAAGTAGGGTAGAATGCCCACCCCGCCGAAAGGCTGGGGCAGTGCAATGGGCCGTTAGCTCAGTCGGTAGAGCAGAAGACTTTTAATCTTTTGGTCGTAGGTTCGAATCCTACACGGCCCACCATTGCATCAATGATCCAGGTCATTCAAAAAGGCACCGCCAAGCGGTGCCTTTTTTGTTGCTTGTGCCAACTCCTACTTGGCCTTGGCACCCTGCGCTCGCGCCGTCTCGCGCTCCGCCGCTGCCTGTGCGGCAGAGGCTGCGGCGTTGGCGGCCCGCTCCGCCGCGGCACGATCCGCATCGAACCGCGCCTGCCGCTGGGCGCTGTAGGTGCGTTCCAGTTCCAGCGAGGCAAGGAAACTGTCTGGATGCTTTGCGGCACACGCCTGCTGTACCAGTTGCACTGCATGATCGGACAGTCCGGGCTGGATATTGCCCAGCAGGCAATCGGCATACGGTACGGACGCAGCGGGGCCAGCAGCCAGCGCGGCAACGATCACAACATTCAACATACAAACCTCCTTGTAGGTTTCGATGGGACCCGGTACCGGCCGGTCCGGCCCCAGTATGGCCCGGTTTGCGGTGCAGGGTGAGGCTACTCCGGCCGCACATCCCGGCACACCAGCTCGGCCAGGCTGCGGCAGCCAAAGAACAGCCCCTCGACCACGCCCTCATCCAGATGGCGTTCCGGTGTTGCCATCGACCGACAACGGTCGGCTGCGTGCAGCATTTCCGCCACGGTCAGCATGCCGATGGCGGCCCGTTCCACCCGCGACAGGGCAACCCCGCGCCCTGCGGAAAGGCTGGTTTCAGGCCAGGGCAAGCCATCGGCGCCTTCGCCCGCGCGGATGCGTCTGAGGCAGCCCAGGAAGGTGCTCAGTTCGGGCGAAGGGTTGTCGTCGTCATCGTTGACGCTGGCGGCATCTGAAGCATAGGGCGGACGCTGGGTCATGTCGGCTTCCTCGGCGCTGGGGTGGGAATGCCACCGCGCAGGGCGGGTGGCGGGCGATGCGTGGCTGCAAGCCGGGATGACAGTAAGCAGTTAACCGGCGGGTCCGAAAACCCCCACGCACCGCCCGCCATGAAGGCCGACGGATCACCCGCCGGCACGGTCCAGAGACAGTGTCGGCGGGTGAGCGCAAACAACATGCTTACAGTCATCACGGGCTTGCAGGCCCGGTGCCACCCGTTGTCGGTGGCGCAGCATGGTGTTTACGCATGCGCTTGGATTTCAATGAGGATTCTCCGAAGAGAAATGCAGTACCCAGGCGCGCGGCGATGGTGGCGCAGACACATCTGATGCAGCAAGCGACAGCACGCGACGTGTTCGTTCTAGTGCTCAGTCAATCGCGTTGGAAAATGTCGAAATCTGCTGGCGGCGGCGACAATGCCGTGATGTATCACGTGGATAGTTGGCGTGATTATCGCCTGAAGTGGTGGCACGACCCGCGAGTCATGTCCTCAAATATCGGTGCATTTGCGACGAACGAGGTGTTGGCGTCCGCGCCTGGGTGAGGTGTTGTAGAGCCGAGCCATGCTCGGCTGCGGTTTGCACCAAGGCCTAGCCGAGCGTGGGCTCGGCTCTACAGTGGTCCATCCACGCTTGGCGTGGATCTACGCATCTGGCAGGGGTGGTGAGCGTGCCGAAGCCGCCAATGCCTGCGGCAGGGCGGTATCCTCGGTCTCTTTCCCAGGATGGGTTTTCCCCATGCGCCTCATCGTGCTGTCGCTGTTGTTGTCCGCCGTCTCCGTCGCGCCGTTGATGGCCGCCGAACCGGCGCCGTCCGCGCAGACAACGCCGGCCACGCCGCTGGTCATCGGCGAGACCTTCACCGTGCAGTCGAAGGCGCTGGGCGAGACCCGCCGCATCAACGTCTACCGCCCGCAGCCGTGGGGCCTGGACCCGAAAACGCCATTGCCGGTGCTCTACATGCCCGACGGCGGCATCGGCGAGGACTTCCTGCATGTGGCCGGGCTGGTGCAGGTGCTGAGTGGTAATGGCAGCATGCGCCCGTTCCTGCTGGTCGGCATCGAGAACACCGAGCGCCGCCGCGACATGACCGGCCCCAGCAAGGACCCGCAGGACCAGAAGATCGCGCCGCGCATCGGCGGTTCGGCGGCCTACCGCGCGTTCCTGCGCGATGAACTGATGCCGCAGGTGCGCCAGCGTTACCCGACCACCGACGAGCGTGCGTTGATCGGCGAGTCGCTGGCCGGCCTGTTCGTGGTGGAAACGCTGCTGCAGGAGCCGACGCTGTTCAACAGCTACATCGCGCTGGACCCGAGCCTGTGGTGGAACCGGGGCACGATGCTCGGCGCTGCGGCCAAGCAACTGCCGGCGGTGACGCGTGCGCAGCCGCGCGTGTTCCTGGCCAGCAGCGGGCAGCCTCAGCTGGCTGCTTCTGCCGCGCAGCTGGCGGCCGTGCTGCAACAGGCGTCGCCATCGCCGCTGGTGAAGTACCTGCCGCTGCCGGAGGAAACCCACGCCACGATCTATCACCCGGCCGCATTGCAGGCGCTGCGCACGCTGTTCCCGCCGCCGCCGCCGGCCTCGCCGTAAACCGAAGGATTGGCGTGCAGCCGCATGCCATGTGAGGATGCGGCAGCGGCGCCATCCGGTGCGCCGCCCGTAACGGGAGCGTGTGGATGCAGCGTGTGCGTGGATGGAGTGTGGCGGCCTGCCTGGCCGTCAGTGGCTGTGCGATGTCGGTGGCGCCACCGGCAACGCAGAGTGAAGCGGAGGAGAGCCCGGCCGCCGCTGTGTCGGGCGTGGTATTGCCGGATACCGAGGCGCTGCGTGTGCACGATCCGGTCGGCCGCGATTATCCGGTCTGGGTGGCACTGCCGGCCGACTACGCCGCACATCCGGAAAAGCACTATCCGGTGCTGTACGTGACCGACGCGCTGTACAGCTTCCCGCTGGTACGCAGCGTGCGCAACCTGGTGGGGCAGAAGGGCGTCAACCTGGAGGATTTCATCCTGGTCGGGCTGCCGCCGCAGGAAGGCCTGACGTCCAAGCAGAGCCGCTCGCGCGATTACACGCCCAGCGACCCGGCGCGTACCGATCCGCGTGACTACAGCGATGACGTCAGCTACGGCGGCGCGGCGCACTACCGCGATTTCCTCGCTGAGCAGGTGCTGCCGATGATCGATGCGCGCTACCGCACTGATCCGGCGCGGCGCGCCTATGCGGGTCATTCCTATGGTGGCCTGTTCGGCGCCTATGTGCTGACCACGCGCCCGGACATGTTCCGCACCTACATCCTGTCCAGTCCGTCGCTGTGGTTCGATGACCATCGGGTGCCGCGCATGCAGGCCGAAGCCAAGGCGCCGGCGCAGCCGACCACGGTGGTGCTGTCGGTGGGCAGCTTTGAAACGGTCAAGCCCGAACCGCGTTACTTCACCCGCAACGACATGCTGCGCCACAACGCCGAATTCGCCGAGCAGCTGCGCAACAGCGGGCGATCATTGAAGGTGGAGAACATGGTGATCGATGACGAGGACCACTTCACGGTCTACCCGGACATGATCACCCGCGCGCTGCTGAAGGTGTTCCCGGGTACCGGACCGTACAGCAGCGGTTGATGGTGGATGAACGCCTCACGCCGCCTGTGCATCCGGCCGGGTCAACACGCCCACATCGGCGTGCCGGAAGCACAGCCGGATGGCGTCGAGCAGCTCGCTCATGTTGTACGGTTTGGGCAGGAAATGGATGCCATCGCGCAGCTGCGGCAGCACCTGATGCTGGTCCATGCCCGAGGTCACCAGGATCGGCAGTTGCGGATATAGCCCGCGCACCTGGTTGGCAGCTTCAATACCGCTGATCGCACCCAGGTTGACGTCGGTGAACAGCAGGTCAAAACGCTCACCAGCGGCCAGAAGGCCCAATGCCGCTTCGGCAGAGCTCACGCCCACCACGTGGCAGGCCTGGCTTTCCAGCGCAAGACGGCTCAGCTCGCGGGTTTCCTCGGCGTCCTCGATCAGCAGGACGCGGGGTTCAACGTGGCGCTTGGACAGCAACATGACGCTACAGCTCCGGAAAGCAGCAATGAAAAGGCGCGCAAGTATGCGCAAGCCGGGGGTGATCCCGGCGTGCACGCCAGGCTAAGTGGGCGTTACAGCGGGCGCTGGCGCCGCTGGCGTACCTGCCAGGCCAGTACCGCTACCGCCAGCAGCGCGGTGCCTATGCGCAGGCTGGTGGCCTGCCAGCCGAGCGCGACGGTGTCATCGAGGCTGAACACATTCCAGGCCAGGTTCATCGACACGTGCAGCACCAGGCCGCACCACAGGGTGTCGCCATCCAGATGGTCGAGCCAGGCGAAGATGAAGCCGCCCAGTGCGATGACCGCGCCGACGAACAGAGCGGTGCCGCCGCCGTCGAAGCCGCCGAAGCCCAGCCAGTGCACCCAGCCGAACAGCAGCGCCTGCGGCAGCGCGAGCAGGGGCCATGGCCCGCGCATGAGCTTCACCAGCAGCACGAAGCCAAGGCCGCGGAACAGCACTTCCTCGGCCAGCGGGAACAGCACGGCGAGCATCATTGCATCCAGTGCGGTCAGTGCGGTGTTGGGCGTGCCCAGCAGCGCCAGGCCCAGCCAGCACGCCAGGCTGGCCAGCAGCACCCACAACGGGCCGCGCCAGCCGTTGCCGTGCAGCCCCAGGCTGGCCATCAGGCCCATCCCGCGCGGACGCAGCAGCGCGGCCAGCAGCAGCGCCATGAGCGCGGCCAGTGCGTTGTCGAGCAGGCTGCCGCCGTAGGCAATGGGCAAGGCGGGAATTGGCGTGCCTGCGGCAGCCGCGATATCGCGCAGATTCAGGCCAACGCCGACGCCGAGCAGCACCAGCACCCATCGCACGGCGTTGGGCAGGCGCGAAAGAATGGTCATGCGCGCACTCCCTGCGGAACCAGCGTGCAGTGTGGAAGGTGGCGAGGGACGCTGGCACGCGCCGGAAGTCCCTGTGCCATCGGTCATGCGTTGCCGCACAGTCATCGCAGTGCAGGTAGAGTCGAAGCCAGACCGACAGGAGCAATGCCGATGCTGTGCCCCGTGTGCAAGACCCAGACCCTGCAGATGGCCGAGCGCCATGGCATCGAGATCGATTACTGCCCGAGCTGCCGCGGCGTGTGGCTGGATCGTGGCGAGCTGGACAAGATCATCGAGCGCGCCGGTGCCGGTGCAGCGGTGCCGCCGCCTGCACCTGTACAGGCACAGCCGGCTGCCGCGCCGCCTCCGCAGCCGCCGGTGATGCACCGCGATACCCGCCATCTTGGCCAGCGCTACGAGGACAACCGTGGCCAGCAGTACGGTCACGGCTACAAGAAAAAGAAGAAGGACAGTTTCCTGTCGGAGCTGTTCGACTTCTAGCCGCTGCGCTTTCTGTAGCGTCGAGCCATGCTCGACGGGCTGTTGCCAAAGCAGTCGAGCATGGCTCGACGCTACAGGGGCCGCATGATCACGGGCGGCGCAGGATGAACTCGCGATCGTGGGTGTCGCCGACGATGAACTCGTACTCGCCAACCTTGCTGCAGCCATAGCGCGCGTAGAAGCGCTGCGCGCCGAAGTTTTCTTCCCATACGCCCACCCACAGGGTGCGGTGCTGCGGCTGGTCCAGCCACTCCATGAACGCCTGCATCAGGCGCGCGCCGTGGCCGCCGTTCTGATGGTCGGCCAGGATGTAGAAACGCTTCAGTTCGATGTCGCCCTCGCGCGCCTCGGCGTGTGGCAGGGTGTTGGCACCGGCCGCCAGATAGCCGACCACGGCGTCGCCGTCCATCAGCAGCCAGATCGCACTGCGCGGGTCGGACAGTTCGGCGCGCTGCGGTTCGCTGCTGTAGTGCGCCTGCAGGAAATCCTGCAGCTCCTGCGCCGGGTAGGAGTCGCCCCAGGTTTCGTTGTAGGTGGTGATGGCGATGGCCGACAGCGCGTCGACATCGGCGAGGGTGGCGCGGCGGATCTGCAGCGACATGGCGGAGCCTGCATTGGAACGTGGCGCAGTGTAGCCGGCCCCGGCGGCTGCCGGGGCTGGCGGTTGCTCACAATACGCTGATCAGAACCACATGCGGACGCCGGCCACCCAGCGCGTATCGCGTGCGTGGTCGCCGGCATAGTCGGCGGTGTCGCCGAAGCTGCGTTCGTGGCTGATGCCGATGTACGGCGCGAAGCGGCGGCTGAACTCATAGCGCAGGCGCAGCCCGGCTTCGACCTTGTTCAGGCCGCGGCCGATGCCGTACTCCGGCTCGTCCTTGGCCGCCACCGTGGCTTCCAGCAGCGGCTGCAGGATCAGCCGGTTGGTCAGCAGCACGTCGTACTCGACTTCGGCCTTGGCCAGCACCTGGCCACCGGAGCCCATGTACAGCGTGGCCGAGCTCTCGAATTTGTACGGCGCCAGGCCCTGGATGCCAAGGGCCGCCCAGGTGCGCGAGTCGGCGGGGCGGAAGTCCTGGCGCACGCCGACCAGCACGTCCCACCACGGCGACACGCTACGGCCGTACAGGGCCTCCAGCGATGAAGACTCGGTGCGGCCACGGCTGCGTTCGCCGTCGGTGCGCAGCCACAGGCGGTTGATGTTGCCGCCGATCCAGCCGGTAGCCTCCCAGGCCTGGCCGTTGCTGCTCTTGCCGTCCCAATGTTCGAGGCGGTCGATCAGCAGCAGGCTGTTGATCTCCGGCGCGTGTTCCATCGCGCCGTGCGCGATCGGCGGGAACGCGGCGGCGCGGTCGGCATCGGTCGGGACCGGGATCGGTTCGCGCGGTTCGGTCGGTGCAGGCGTGCCGTGGCCCATCGCCGCGTGATCCATGCTGGAGTGATCCATCTTGGAATGGCCCATCGTCGCCGGCTGCATCGCGCCATGGTCCATCTTCGAGTGGTCCATCGTTGAGTGGTCCATGCCGGCGTGATCTGCCGCGTCCATGTCCATCTTCGAATGATCCATCGTTGAATGATCGACCGGTTCGGCCGGGGTCTTCGCGGTCTTCGCGGCCTTCGCAGGCACGTTCATCGCGCCCATGTCATGGCCGGCGTGCGATTGCGCGAACACCGGCAGTGCGGTGGCCAGGCCCAGCGCCAGCAGGCTGGGGGAAAGCAGTGAGCGGCTCATTCTTCGATCCTCACTTCGCGCATCATGCCCGCTTCCATGTGGTACAGCAGATGGCAGTGGTAGGCCCAGCGGCCAAGTGCATCGGCGCGCACGCGGTAGCTGCGGCGGGTGCCCGGTGGCATGTCGATGGTGTGCTTGCGGACCTGGAATTGGCCCTGCGCGTTTTCCAGATCGCTCCACACGCCGTGCAGGTGGATCGGGTGCTGCATCATGGTGTCGTTGACCAGCACGATGCGCATGCGCTCGCCGTAGTTCAGCCGTAGCGGTTCGGCGCTGGCGAACGGGATGCCGTCGAACGACCAGGAGAATTTCTCCATGTGACCGGTCAGGTGCAGCTCGATCTCGCGGCTCGGCTCGCGGCCATCAGGATCCTCGAACAGGCTGCGCATCGCGCCGTAGGTCAGCACCTGGCGGCCGTTGTCGCGCAGGCCGATGCCGGGGTCGTCCAGCTTCGGTTCGGTGGCCGAACTCTGCATGTCCACCAGCGGGTTGTTGCGTTCGCTGGCCGGATGCTTCGGTGCCTTGCTGGCGGTATCGCCGCCGTGCGCGCCGTGGCCCATGCTGGCACCGCAGCCGCCTTCCATGCCCTTCATCGCGGCCATGTCGTGGCCACCGTGCCCACCACTGCCCATGTCGTGCCCCATGTCGCTCATCGTCAGCAACGGGCGTGGGTCGCGTGCGGGAATCGGTGCCTGCAGGCCATGGCGAACCGCCAGCGTGCCGGCGGCGTAGCCGGTGCGGCCCATGTCCTGGCAGAAGATCGTGAAGGCGTCCTGGCCGGTGGGTTCGACCAGCACGTCGTAGGTTTCGGCGGGAGCGATGCGGAATTCGTCGATGCTGACCGGGTGGATGTACTGGCCGTCGGCGGCGACCACGGTCATCTTCAAACCGGGGATGCGCACGTCGAAATAGGTCATCGACCCGCCATTGATGAAGCGCAGCAGCACCTTCTCGCCGCTGCGGAACAGCCCGGTCCAGTTGCCGGCCGGGGCGGTGCCGTTCATCAGATAGGTGTAGGTGTGGGCGTTGATGTCGGAGATATCGGTCGGCGTCATTCGCATCCGGCCCCACATGCCACGGTCCGACAGCGCCGCCGACCAGCCGTCGCGCTTCACGTCACGCAGGAAGTCGGGCAGGGTGCGCTTGTAGTAGTTGTCGTGCTCGGCGAGCTTCTTCATGCGCCGGAACAACGCGCCCGGGTCCATGTCGGTCCAGTCCGACAGCATGATCACGTGCTCGCGGTCGTGGTGGTACGGCGCCGGTTCGGCCGGGTCGATGATCAGTGCACCGTACAGGCCGGCCTGCTCCTGGAACATCGAGTGGCTGTGGTACCAGTAGGTGCCCGACTGCTTGAGGTCGAAGTGGTAGTGGTAGGTCTCGCCGGGGCCGATGCCGTTGAAGCTCAGCCCGGGCACGCCATCCATGTTGGCTGGCAGCAGGATGCCGTGCCAGTGGATCGAGGTCGGGTGGCGTTCCAGCGTGTTGCGTACGAACAGATCCACCGTCTGGCCTTCGCGCCAGCGCAGGATCGGCGCGGGCAGCGAACCGTTGACGGTGATCGCCGGGCGGGTACGGCCGGTGAAATTGGCCAGCGATTCGCCAATGGCCAGTTCGATGCGGGTATCGCTGAGCACGGCCGGGGCACCGGCCAGGCGTGGGGTGGCAGTGGCCGCGGCAAGCGCGCGCTGCGGCACGCCGACGGCAGCGATGCCGGCGACCACGCCACCGGCGGCAAGACCCTGTACGAACAGGCGTCGCGACGGCATGGGCACGGCGCCCGGACCGGGGGGATTGCGGGTATTCATGGTGGAGACTCCAGACACGGAAAGACGCCGGCAGGCGGCCGGCTCCGGTGCGCAGGGCGCACGGTTCGTGGGGAATCAGCCGATGGGAGGGCGTGAGATCGGCGGCAGCGGCGGCGCCGGGCGGCCATTGGCCGGCATCGGCTGCGGTGCCAGCGACAGGCCGGGAGCGGCCAGGTACGGCAGCGGCTGCACCACCAGCAACGGGTGCTGGGCGCAGCTGCGCACGCAGTCCTTGATCTGGCAGTGGGCGTCGTGGGCGGGAGCCTTGGCCTGCGGGGTCTCGTCGGCCTGCATGGCGGCGTGGTGGTGGCAGTCGGCATCGCCGCCCTCAACCGTGGCGGCCACGGCATGGGCCATCCGCCCCATTTCCTCATGACCGCTGGCCATGGCCGCGTTCAGCCCGTTGAGCAACAGGCTGAGCATGAGCACGACACGGAGAAGGGTCGAGGCGAGGGACATGGCGCTAATCTAGCTGCAAGCGGGCGTGGATGCACTTCCGGCTGAATGGCTGGTTCAAGGTTGGACCTGCTCCAGTGTAGAGCCGAGCCCACGCTCGGCTGCGTCTGCACGAACGGCAGCCGAGCGTGGGCTCGGCTCTACAGGGGCATCAGCGTACGGTTGGCGCTACCCTTCTTCACGCACGATTTCGACCAGGCGCGGGCCGTAGCGGCTCAGCTTGGTACCGCCGATGCCGCCGACCCGTGCCAGTTCGTCCAGGCTGGTCGGGCGTTGCTCGGCGATGTTGCGCAGGGTGCTGTCGTGGAAGATCACGAAGGCCGGCACATTCTGTTCGCGCGCCAGTTCGGCACGCAGGCCGCGCAGGGCGTTGAACAGGGGCAGATCCTGCGGCAGCACCGACAGGCCGGTGCGCTGCGCACTGCGCTCGCGGCCACTTGTGCTGCTGGCCGGATCGCGGCGCATGCTGATCTGGCGACGGCCGGTCAACACGTCACGGCTGGCATCGGTCAGGCGCAGGCCACCGTGGCCCTCGCTGTCCACTTCCAGCAGGCTGGCGGCGACCAGTTGCCGGAACACGCTGCGCCAGGTACGTGCATCCAGGTCGCGGCCGATCGCATAGGTACTGAGTTTGTCGTGGCCCTGCTGCTTCACCTTCTCGTTCTCGCTGCCACGCAGGACGTCGATCAGGTGGCCGACGCCGAAGCGCTGGCCGCTGCGGTAGACACAGCTCAGCGCCTTCTGCGCTGGAATGGTCGCGTCCCACGAGGCTGGCGGCGTCAGGCAGTTGTCGCAGTTGCCGCAGGGCTGGGGATAGGTCTCGCCGAAACCGGCCAGCAGCACCTGGCGGCGGCACTGCATGGATTCGCAGTAGCCCAGCAGGTGGTCGAGCTTGCCCCGCTCCAGCTGCTTGCGTTCTTCGCCGGCCTCGGACTGCTCGATCATCTGCTTGAGCAGGACCACGTCGCCCAGGCCGTAGCACAGCCATGCTTCAGCGGCTTCGCCATCACGGCCAGCGCGGCCGGTCTCCTGGTAGTAGCCTTCCATCGACTTGGGCAGGTCGGTATGTGCGACAAAGCGCACGTCCGGCTTGTCGATGCCCATGCCGAAGGCGATGGTGGCGCACATCACGATGCCGTCCTCGCGCAGGAAGCGGCGCTGGTTGTTCGCGCGCACTTCCGGCGGCAGGCCGGCGTGGTAGGGCAGGGCATTGAAACCCTGGCCGCACAGGAACTCGGCCGTTTCCTCGACCTTGCGCCGCGACATGCAGTAGACGATGCCGGCCTCGCCACGGTGGCCGCGCAGGAAATCGGTCAGCTGCTTGCGGGCGTTGTCTTTCTGCACCACGGTGTAGCGGATGTTGGGGCGGTCGAAAGAGCTGACGAAATGGCGTGCTTCCTGCAGGTCGAGACGCTCGGCGATCTCGCGCTGGGTCGGCGGGTCGGCGGTGGCGGTCAGCGCGATGCGTGGAATCTGTGGCCAGCGCTCGTGCAGCACGGTCAGCTGCCGGTATTCAGGGCGGAAGTCGTGGCCCCACTGCGATACGCAATGCGCTTCGTCGATGGCGAACAGCGCGATGTGGCTGCGCGACAGCAGTGACAGGAAGCGGCCGGTCAGCAGTCGCTCGGGGGCGACATAGAGCATGTCCAGCTCGCCGGCCAGCAGCTCGCGCTCGACGCGACCGGCGGTCTCGGCATCCAGAGTGGAGTTCAGGTACTCGGCACGCACGCCGAGCTGGCGCAGGGCTTCGACCTGGTCCTGCATCAGGGCGATCAATGGCGAGATGACGATGCCACAACCGTCACGCAGCAGGGCCGGCACCTGGTAGCACAGCGACTTGCCGCCGCCGGTGGGCATCAGCACCAGGGCATCGTGACCGGCAGCCACATGCTCCACGATGTCCTGCTGCGGACCACGGAAATCGTCGTAACCAAAGACGCGTTGGAGCAGGTCGTGCGCGGGACGGGAAGCCATCCGGCTAGTTTACCCCGGCGGGAGGGGTAGGGGTTCGGCAGGGCTGCGCCCTGCACCCGCCGAAGCCTTCAAGCCAGAGCAACGTCAAGGGCAACAGCCGGCTCTGGGGTGTCTGCTTGTTTGGCGGGGCGGTGTCGGAGTGCGGGGACGCCGCAAGTACGTCCCTGTAGGCTTGGCAGCCGCATCCATGCGGCTGACACCCCGCACTCCGACACCGCCCCGCCTTCGACAGTTGGCCGGCGGCTCGTAGATCCACGCCATGCGTGGATGAAATCTGTCAGATATCGACAAACAAAATGGGGTCAGATCCGTTTTCCTGCGGAAAACGGATCTGACCCCAAGCGCTGGCCCGACAGATCGCGGAGGTCTGTCAAGGGCGGGGTGGGTCCGGTTGCGGGAGTGTCAGCCGCATGGATGCGGCTGCCAAGCCCCCAAGGATGGGTTTACGGCGTCTCCCGCAACCGGACCCACCCCGCCAACCCACAGGAAACCAGCTTTTGCTCTGGCTCTGGCCTTGGTTTCAAGGTTTCTGCGGGTGCAGGGCGCAGCCCTGCCGAACCCCCCCAACCCTTACTGCAGCAGGGAACGCAGCATCCAGGCGTACTTCTCGTGCGTCTGCAGGCGCTGGGTCATCAGATCCTCGGTCGGAGCGTCGTCGCCCTTGGCCGCCACGTCCAGCACTTCACGTGCCGTACGGCAGACCGCTTCGTTGGCGACCACCAACTGGCGTACCATTTCACGCCAGTCCGCACTGTCGGTCAGGCCCGGTTCCTCGGCGATCGAGGTCAGCGCAGCGAATTCCCGGTAGGAGCCCGGGGCATTGAAGCCCAGCGCGCGGATGCGCTCGGCCACGTCGTCCAGTGCCGCCCACTGCTCGGTGTACTGCGTCTCGAACATGGTGTGCAGCGAGTTGAACATCGACCCGGTCACATTCCAGTGGAAGTTGTGCGTCTTCAGGTAGAGCGTGAACGCATCAGCCTGGAAGCGCGACAGACCGTCGGTGATCTTCTTGCGGTCGCCCTGGGTGATCCCGATATCGATGTTCGGTGCCGACGGTGCCGCCGCCGCAAGCTTCTGCTTGCCGGTCTTGGCCTTGGTCGTGCTCTTGGTCTTCGCCATGGGGTTCCTCCTTGTGGAATCGTTGGCCTTCACAATAAACCGGTCGTGATGACTGGTCGCTTTCAAAGTTTTGAACGAACCGATTGATGAACTCTATCGATAAAAATCCATCGCCCCGCCTGCGCCAACAGCGCGCCGCCATCGACGGCGCCATGAGCCGCGACCGGGGCCGTTTGCTGGGGATGCTCTCGCGGTGCCAGGCCAAGCCACAGGATGCGGCGTTGGCCGCCACCTTCGAGCAGGCCTTGCAGGCGTCGGTGCAGCGCCGCAAGGTGCGGGCGCAACAGCAGCCGTCCATTACTCTGGACCCGCAGCTGCCGATTGCGCGTGAAGCCGACGCGATCATCGAGCTGATCCGCGATCATCAGGTGGTGGTGATCGCCGGTGAAACCGGCTCGGGCAAGACCACCCAGCTGCCGAAACTGTGCCTGGCCGCGGGTCGCGGCCAGGCCGGCATGATCGGCTGCACCCAGCCGCGACGGATTGCCGCACGTGCGGTGGCCAGCCGCGTGGCGCAGGAACTGCAGAGCGAACTGGGCCAGCTGGTCGGCTACCAGGTGCGCTTCAATGACAAGGTCAGCGAAGACAGCCGCATCAAGTTCATGACCGACGGCATCCTGCTGGCGGAGATCGCCAGCGACCGCTGGCTGTCGAACTACGACACGATCATCGTCGACGAGGCGCACGAACGCAGCCTCAACATCGACTTCCTGCTGGGCTACCTGAAGCAGCTGCTGCGCAAGCGCCCGGACCTGAAACTGATCGTCACCTCGGCCACGATCGACACCGAACGCTTCGCCCAGCATTTCGACAATGCGCCGGTGATCAGCGTGGAAGGGCGTACCTTCCCGGTCGAAGTGCGCTACCGCGCGCTGGAAGGCGAGGGCGAAGACCAGGGCGAACGCACGGTCAACGATGCCATCGTGTCGGCCATCGACGAGATCACCCGCCTGGATTCGCGCGGTGACGTGCTGATCTTCCTGCCGGGCGAACGCGAGATCCGCGATGCGCACCAGTCGCTGGAGCGACGCAAGTACCGCAATACCGAGGTGCTGCCGCTGTACGCGCGCCTGTCCAACCAGGACCAGGACCGGGTGTTCAACCCGGGGCCGAACCGGCGCATCGTGCTGGCCACCAACGTGGCCGAAACCTCGCTGACGGTGCCGCGCATCCGCTACGTGGTCGATCCGGGCTTCGCCCGCGTCAAGCGCTACAGCCCGCGCAACAAGCTGGACCGCCTGCACATCGAGCCGATCTCGCAGGCCAGCGCCAACCAGCGCAAGGGCCGTTGCGGCCGTATCGCCGAGGGCATCTGCTACCGCCTGTACGCCGAGGCCGATTTCCAGGCGCGGCCAGAGTTCACCGATCCGGAAATCCGTCGCTCCAGCCTGGCTGGGGTGATCCTGCGCATGCTGCAGCTGGGCCTGGGCCGCATCGAGGAGTTCCCGTTCCTGGAAGCACCGGACGAGCGTGCCGTTGCCGACGGTTGGCAGCAGCTGACCGAGCTGGGCGCGATTGATGCCGAGCGGCGCATGACCACCATCGGCAAGCAGATGGCACGCCTGCCGGTGGACGTGAAGCTTGCGCGCATGCTGGTGGCCGCGCAGGCCGCAGGCTGCCTGCGGCCGATGCTGGTGATCGCCTCGTTCCTGGGCATCCAGGACCCGCGCGAGCGCCCGCCGGAGGCGCGGGGTGCGGCCGACAGCGCGCATGCGCAGTTCGCCGATGGCCGCTCCGAGTTCGTTGGCGTGCTGCGCCTGTGGGATGCCTACCGGCAGGCCCACGAAGACCTGACCCAGTCCAAGCTGCGCGACTGGTGTGGCCGCCATTTCCTCGGCTTCCTGCGCATGCGCGAGTGGCGCGAGCTGCATCGCCAGCTGCGCCTGCTGTGCGAGGAACTGGGCTGGAAGGAAGAAGCCAACGAGGCGTCGATGGCGCCGTTGCTGGCCGGCAGCAGCGCGCCGGCGCCAGCGCGTGATGACGCCGCCGCAGTGAAGGCCACCCGTGGCCAGTTGCATCGCGCGGCACGCCTGGCCCGCGAAGGCAAGGCCGAGGCCGCAACGGCCCCGGTGGCGGTGCGTGCGCAGAAGGAACAGGCGCCGGCTGGCGGCGGTTTCAGCGAGCGCGTGCGTGCCACTGCCTACCAGACCCTGCACCGTGCACTGGTGGCGGGCCTGCCGACGCAGATCGGTCACCGCACCGAGAAGGGCGATTTCCAGGCGCCACGCCAGCGTCGCTTCCTGCCGTTCCCGGGCTCGGCGCTGTCCAAGCGCCCGCCGCCGTGGCTGCTGGTGGCCAACCTGCTGGATACGCAGAAGGTGTGGGGCATGACCCTGGCCGCGATCGAGCCGGACTGGGTGATCGCCGAGCTGCCTCACCTGTTGCTGCGCAAGCACTTTGACCCGCACTGGTCGCGCGCGCAGGGCCAGGTGCTGGCGTCCGAGCAGATCAGCCTGTTCGGCCTGGTGTTGGCACCAAAGAAACCTGTGCACTACGGCCGCATCGAACCGGGCGAGGCGCATGACATTTTCGTGCGCCAGGCGCTGGTGACCGGCGAGATCAATACCCGCGCCAGTTTCGTGGCCGACAACCAGAAAGTTCTGGAGATCGCCCGCGAGGAAGAAGCGAAGCTGCGCCGCGCCGGCATCGTTGCCGACGAGGACTGGCAGGCACGCTGGTACCTGGACCGCGTACCGCCGCAGATCCATTCGGCCGCGGGCCTGGATTCCTGGTGGAAGGGGCTGGCGCTGGAACAGCGCAAGACCCTGCACTGGTCGCTGGCCGACCTGCTGCCCGGCGAAGGCAGCGAGCAGGAGCGCTACCCGAAGTACCTGGCGCTGGGCCAGGCGCGGTTGCCGTTGCACTACCGCTTCGAGCCGGGTGCAGACGACGACGGCGTGACCCTGGACGTGCCGCTGCACCTGCTCAATGCACTGGATCCGGTGCAGCTGGGCTGGCTGGCGCCGGGCTTCGTGGCCGACAAGGCCTCGGCACTGATCCGCAGCCTGCCCAAGGCAATGCGCCGCAACTATGTGCCGGCCCCGGATTTCGGACGCGCGTTCTTCGAGGCGTTCCCGCAGCCCAGCGCCGATGCCATCACCGGCGAACTGGCGCGTTTCCTGTCACGCGCGACCGGCGCCACGGTGACCGCGCTCGATTTCGAGCCGGGTTCGATCGAACCGCACCTGCACATGAATCTGCGCCTGCGCGACGAACAGGGCAAGGTGCTGGCCACCTCGCGTGATCTGGACGCGCTGCGCGGGAAGTTTGGCGGCCGTGCCGGCGATGCCTTCGCGGCGCGTGCCGGGCGCGAGATGGCGGCTGACGGCCTGCGCACGTTCCCGGCCACGCCGATCCCGCTGCAGGTGCCCGGTGAAGCCGGCGTTCCGGCCTATCCGGCGCTGCTGGACGAGGGCGACAGCGTGGCGCTGCGCATCTTCGCCGATCGGCAGCAGGCACAGGAGGCCCACCCGCTGGGCGTGCGCCGCCTGCTGGAAATCGCCCTGGCCGAGAAGGTGAAGCAGGCACGCAAGCAGTTGCCGGTTGGGGCCAAGACCGGCCTGCTGTATGCCGCGATCGAATCACAGGAACGCCTGCGCGGCGACCTGGTCGATGCGGCGATGAACGCAGTGCTGGCCGAGGGCCTGGAAGACATCCGCGATGCGGCTGCCTTTGAGCATCGACGCGAGCATGCTGCCAAGGCCCTGTTCGGCGAGGCGATGTCGCGGCTTAAACTGGCCGAGTCCATCCTGGCGCTGGTGGCGGAACTGAAGCCGATGCTGGAGGCGCCGTTGATGGGCTGGGCGCGCGGCAACCTGGACGACATGGAGGCGCAGCTGGCCGGCTTGATCCATCCTGGCTTCCTGCGCGATACGCCGGCCGATGCGCTGGCGCAGTATCCGCGCTACCTGAAGGCGATGATCCTGCGCACCGAGCGTGCCAAGCGTGATCCGCCGCGTGATCAGGCGCGCATGCTGGAGCTGCACCCATTCCTGGAAGCGCTGGAGGTGGGCGAGCAGCAGGGCCTGCGCGATCGCCCGCAATGGCAGGCGCTGCGCTGGGATCTGGAAGAGCTGCGGGTGTCGCTGTTTGCGCAGGAGTTGGGCGCGCGCACCGGCATTTCGGCGAAGAAGCTGGCGCAGCGGGTGACCGCATTGCGCCAGGCGTAGCCCCCCTCCTGTAGAGCCGAGCCCATGCTCGGCTGCTTCCCGCGATGGATGATGACGGTGCATCGAAAAGCAGCCGAGCATGGGCTCGGCTCTACAGGTAAAGCCGCGGCGTTATTTGGAGCGGCGCACCTTGGGCTGGCTGTTCACGCCTTCCACCTTCATGTACCACACGCCCATCACGCCGGGCTTGATGCTGACCTTGGGTGATTGCTTGCGCACACCGACCACGCTGGTGCTGTCGGTCTGCTCCCATTCCTGGCCGTTGTCCAGCACGTAGACACGGCCCTTGCCGAAGCCACGGAACTCGCCCTGCAGTACGCCGGTGATCGGCTCGCTGCTGCCGAAATCGAAGAAACCGCGGTTCTTCACGATCACTTCCTGGCGGCCCTGTTCGCGGGCTTCTTCGCGTACCGCCGCTACCGCCTGGGTCGTCGCCGCTTCGACCTTGCCCTGCAGCCAGCGGTTGAGCGTGGCCAGTTCCTGCGCGCTCAGCTTGTCCAGGCCGGCCGCCTTGAACTCGGTCGGAGACATCTGCTGCTGCAGGTCACCGTCCACCACGCGCTGGGCCAGCGCAGGCGCCGACAGGGACAGCAGCAGTGCGGCGCAGGCCAGCAGCCGTGGGCGGAAACGCGGGGCGATCGAGGGCATGGCGGAACTCTCCTGGGTTTGCCCGCGAGTGTAGCGGCATGTCTTCATGCCAGGTGATGGTGGCCGCGGTGATTGTCCCTGAACGGCGCCGGCGCTAGTGTAGGAACCTCTGTCTTGCCTGCTCGATGCTGTGAACCGCGCTTCTGTCCCCGGCCTGGATGCCTTGTTGAACCGTCCCTCCGCAGCGGTGCTGCCCGCTCCGCTGCGCCAGGCCCTGCGCGAGCACTGGGAAGCACCGGAGTGCGACCACCAGATGCGCGCCAGCTGGTCGGTGCTGGGCGATACCCTCGATGCGCTGTCGATGCTCTCGGCCGACGAAGGCGCGGTGGTCGCCGCGCTGTTGTTCGACCTGCCCGGCCTGCGTGCCAGCCTGGACCGGCTGCCGCTGGGCAACCACAAGGCGGCGGTGATCGGCCTGCTCGACGGCCAGGACGCCGCCGATCCGGTCTGGGCGCTGCATGCTGGCCGGGAGGCCGGGCGCAACAGCGAGGGCCTGCGCCGCCTGCTGCTGGCGATCATCCGCGACCTGCGCGTGGTGCCGATCCTGCTGGCCCGGCAGCTGGCGAGGATGCGCGCTGCCGACAAGCTGGACGACGAACAGCGCCGGGCGTTGGCCCAGCTGACCCGCGACATCCACGCGCCGCTGGCCAACCGGTTGGGCATCTGGCAGCTGAAGTGGGAACTGGAGGATCTGGCGTTCCGCCACCTGGAGCCGGAGACCTACCGCCGCATCGCGCGTGAAGTGGACGAAACCCGCGTGGCGCGCGAGCGTTACGTGCAGAACGTGAAGAAGCAGCTGTCGCGCGAGCTGGCCGCACAGGGCATCCATGCCGAAGTAAGTGGCCGCCCGAAGCACATCTACAGCATCTGGCGGAAGATGCAGAAGAAGCGGCTGGCGTTCGACCAGCTGTACGATATCCGCGCGGTGCGGGTGATGGTCGACGACGTCGCCGCCTGCTACGCCGCGCTGGGTGTGGTGCATGCGCTGTGGGCGCCGGTGCCGAGCGAGTTCGACGACTACATCGCACGCCCGAAGGCCAACGACTACCGTTCGCTGCACACCGCCGTGGTCGGTCCGGAAGGGCGCACGATCGAAGTGCAGATCCGCACCCACGAGATGCATTCGCAGGCTGAGCTGGGCGTGGCCGCGCACTGGAAGTACAAGGAAGGCGGCAAGGGCGCGGAAAAGTCGTTCGATCGCAAGATCACCTGGATGCGCCAGCTGCTGGAGCAGGCGCAGGACGGGCAGGGCAATGAGCTGGCCGGGGCACTCGACGCTGAGCTGACCGAGGACCGGGTCTATGCGCTCAGCCCGAAGGACGAGGTGCTGGACCTGCCACAGGGGGCCACGCCGCTCGATTTCGCCTACCAGGTACACACGATGGTGGGCCACCGCTGCCGTGGCGCCAAGGTCAACGGCCGCATCGTGCCGCTGACCTACCGCCTGCGCAGCGGCGACCGCGTCGAGATCCTCACCGGCAAGGAGGCCGATCCACGTCGCGACTGGCTGATGCCGGCGCTGGGCTTTCTGGCCAGCAACCGCTCGCGCGAAAAGGTGCGCAGCTGGTTCCACAAGCTGGACCGCGCGCGCAACGTGCAGGCCGGGCGCGAACTGCTCGAGCGCGAGCTGAAGCGCCTGGGGCTGCAGCATTCGGACCTGGCGGTGGCGGCGAAGAAGTTCCACGCCGACAGCGTTGATGACCTCTACATCCAGGTGGCGCTGGGCGATACCGGCCCGAACCAGGTCAGCCGTACCCTGCTGGAAGCAGAGCGCGCGGCCAGCCAGCCGGCCCCTGCGCCGACGCTTCCGCGCCCGACCGCCCGCCGCGAGAACCTGGGCAAGTCCAAGTTCACGGTGCAGGGCGTGGGCAACCTGCTGGTGCAGCTGGCGCGCTGCTGCCAGCCGGTGGCTGGCGAACCGATCGTCGGCTACCTGACCCGTAGCCGCGGTGTCACCGTGCACCGGGCAGACTGTGCCGCGCTGGCCCGGCTGGCGGCCACCAGCCCGCAGCGCATCCTGCCGGTGGAATGGGGCCAGGCCGGGGGCGGCTACGAGGTGGACGTGGTGGTCGATGCGGTCGACCGCCGCTGGCTACTGAAGGACATCACCAACCTGATCGCCCAGGATGACGCCTACGTGCTGGACATTCACAGTGACAACGTGCGCAACAGTGGCCGTGCCCATCTGCGCCTGCGCCTGAAGGTCAGCGACTACGACCAGTTGTCGAACCTGCTGGGAAAGCTGGACGCGCTGCCGGGCGTGAGCGAGGCGCGTCGCCTCGGCTGAGCTTCACGCTGCCCCGGCTACCCTGCACGCATGGAACGCGAGCCCCCGCATCGCCCGCATGGCGCTGAACACCCTGCGCTGGATCGCGTCCGCCGCGAAGGCCGATGGTGGTGGCTGCAGGCACGCCATGCGCGGCGGGTCTGGCGCTGGGCGCTGGTCGCGGCGCTGGCGGTGTTCGTGCTGCTGGTGCTGCTGCGCAAGCCGCTGGCCGACTGGTTCTGGGATGAGCCGCAGATCGAACAGCTGCTGGTCGAAGGTGATCGTGCGCTCGCCGCCGGCCGGCTGAGTGCGGCCGACGGCAGCGGTGCGCGCGAGCGCTACCAGGCGGTGCTGGCACTGGATGGTGATCGGCCGCAGGCCCGCCAGGGCCTTGCACGAACCGCAGCGGCGGCCCTGCAGCAGGCCCGCGACAAGCTGCAGGGCGACGATCTTGAGGGCAGCGCGCAGTCACTGGCGCTGGCCCGCGAGCTGCAGGTGCCGCAGGGCGACGCCGACGCCGTTGCCCGGCAACTGCAGGCGCGGCGTAGTGCCGGCGCCGGTATCGGCGCGTTGCTGGCCCAAGCCCGCAACGCGTTCGCAGCCGGCCGGCTGGACGATGGCGACAGCAGTGCGTTGCCGCTGTTCCAGCGCATCCTGGCACTGCAGCCGGACAACCTGCCTGCACTGGAGGGTCGCGAGGACGCACTGAGCGATCTGCTGCAGCACGCGCGCACGCTGGCCGGACGCGGGGAACTGGCTGAAGCCGCTGCGACGTTGCAGCGCGCGCGACTGTTCGACGCAGGCCACGCCGATCTGCCCGCCAGCCAGGAGGCGCTGGCACGGGCGGTCGATGAGCGCTTGCGGCAGGCGCAGCGCGCACTGCAGCGACAGCAGCTGGAGAGTGCCGCAAAGGGGTTCCTGGCCGTGCTGGCGGTGGCGCCGGATGATCCCACTGCCCAGCGGGGCCGCGAGCAGGTGCTGCAGGCGGTACTGGCGCGAAGCCAGGTCCAGGCCGACGATTTCCAGTTCGAGGCGGCGCAGCGTGATGCCGCGCTGGCGGAAGCACTGAGCGCTTCGCTGGCGGCACAACAGCAACTGGCGCAGCGCCTGCAGCGTGCACGGCAGGCCCGGGAGGCACTGCAGCAGCCCGCAGTGAGCAACGCGCAGCGTGAACGCGAGCTGCGCGATCACCTGCGCCGGATCGAACGCGCAGAGCGCGCAGGCCAGTGGATCAGCCCGCCGGGACACAGCGCATTTGATGCCCTGCGCGAAGCTCAGGCGCTGGCACCGCGCGATTCACGGGTGAAGGCCGCTGCCGCGCGCCTGTTGCCTGCCAGTCGCCGTTGCTTCGACGACAACCTGCGGCAGAACCGGGTGCAGGCTGCAGGTGCCTGCCTGCAGGCCTGGCAGACGCTGGCTCCCACTGCCGGGGGCCTGCCCGCGGCCCGCCAGCGCCTCGCCCAGCGTTGGCTGGCGATCGGCAGCGAGCGACTGGGCAATGGCGATGTTGCCTTTGCCGAACGTGCGCTCCAGCAGGCGGGCGAACTTGGCGTTGGCACTTCCAGCAGCGAGTACCAGCAGCTGCGGCAGCGCCTGCGCGACATCGGGGTGTCGTCGCCCTGAGCCCGCCACTGCCGCAGGGACCGCTATAGTAGCCCCCCTCGCAACATCCCCACGGAGTGCCGATGACCGTCCTTGTTTCCGGAGCCACCAGCCAGATCGGCCGGTTCCTGCTGCCACGCCTGGTGCAGGCGCATGGGCGGGTACAGGCAGTGAGCCGGCAACCGCAACCGGTACAGGACGGCGTGCAGTGGCTGTGCGGGGACCTGGCGGCTGCGCTGGACAGCGTGCCGTCTCCGGACTGGCAGGCCATCGCCAGCTTCGGCCCCCTTGAAGCATTGGCGCAGTGGTTGTCGCGGCAGACGGCAGCTCCGGCGCGGCAGGTCATCGCCACCAGTTCGATGAGCGTGTTGAGCAAGCAGAATTCCGAGCAGGCCGATGAGCAGGACGTCGTGGCGATGCTGCAGCGGGGCGAAGCGGGCTTGATCGCACAGGCCGAGCGACTTGGCATGGCGTGGACGATCCTGCGGCCAACCCTGATCTATGGGGCCGGCATCGACCGCAGCATCACCCCGATCGTGCAGCGTGCACTGCGTCTGCGCCTGTTTCCTATACCGCTGGTGGGAGGCCTGCGCCAACCGGTGCATGCCGACGATATCGCCCGCGCCGTGGTGGCCTGCATCGCCACCGGAGCAGCGTCGGCGCGCGTGCTGGAAATCGGCGGTGGCGAGCGCCTGCCGTACCACGTGATGTTCCGCCGCGTGCACGCCAGCCTGGCACAGCCAACATTGGCGCTGCCGTTGCCGGGCGCTGCACTGCGAGGCCTCGCTGCGGTGCTGCCGCGAGCGCGTGGTCCGGTGTCACGCCTGCAGCAGGATCTGATTGCGGACAACGGCCCGCTTCAGGCGCTGCTGGGCGTACATCCGCGGCCGTTCCAGCCTGACGCGAACACATGGCGACCGATGAGCGCGGCCCAGGCCCTGCAGCGGATCGCTGCGTATCCCGGCAACGGCTAGCCAGCCACCGTATCCATCCGCCAAGTGGGGGCTCTGCTACCATCCCCCGGCCCCTGTTTCCGCGAGTACGTTCGATGCCTGACGCGCCATCCCGATCGGCCCCTGCCGAGCGCATTGGCGTCGCGCTGTGCACCTACAACGGTGCGCGCTACCTGCAGGCGCAGCTGGACAGCATCCTGGACCAGGATCTTCCGGTGAACGAAGTCATGATCGGCGATGACGGTTCCAGCGACCAGACGCTACCGCTGCTGCGGGCCTTCGTACCGCGCGCACAGGCGCTGGGCATCCGTGTCGAGATCGTCCAGCACGCGCGCAATCTCGGCTATGTGCGCAATTTCGCCGACGCACTGATGCGTTGCCAGGCCGACATCCTGTTCCTTTGCGACCAGGATGATGTCTGGCATCCGGGGCGTGTCCGCAGCTACGTGGAGCGCTTCCACGCCGACCCGGGCCTGTTGCTGCTGCACAGCGATGCGCGGCTGGTGGACGCGCAGGGCGCGCCGCTGGGCCACCAGCTGCTGGAGGTACTGGTGGTCCATCCGGCCGAGGTCGAGCTGGAACGCTCGGGCCTTGCGATCGACGCGATCCTGCTGCGCAACTTCATCACCGGTGCCACCTGTGCGCTGCGCCGTAGGCTGCTGGCCGAATCGCTGCCGGTCCCGCCGGGCTGGAGCCACGACGAATGGTTGGCGGTCCACGCATCGCTGCGTGGAGGATTGGACATGCTGGCCGAACCGACCATCGACTACCGGCAGCATGGCAACAACCAGATCGGAGCCAGTCGCCGCGGTTTCCTGCAACGCCTGCGCCATCTCGATCTGTTCGATTCGCAGGCACGCCAGCGCACTGCCGGGCGCCTGCTTGCCCTGGCCGATCTGCTGGGGCAGCGCGGCGTGGTGGTGGCGCCGGAGCGCTTCCAGGGACTTCACGCGCTCGCCTGGCGCATGGCCTGGTCGCGACTGCAGCTGTATCGCCGCGCGGACGTGCCGGCAGGCTGGATCGCCCATGATGCGCCGCGGTTGATCGCACGCCTGGCCAACGTCTGCCTGGCGGGGGGCGGCTGGAAAGGGGGCTGGGCGGCGCTTGCGGGCGCCTGGGCCGGGTGGCGGGCGCCGCGCGCTGCTTGAACTGCAGTGAAACCGCGGTCCATCGCCTGCCAGCCACCGCAGTGCCTGCGTTAGACTCGCCAGACCCTACCTGCCTGCATCCCCGTGCCCCGACGCTACGATTCCGACGACATCGACGATTTCGACGACGACCAGCAGGACGACAGCCCGCTGTGGCGGCGTCGCCTGATCACCTGGAGCATGGCTGCGGTCGCGTTGGGATTGGGCTTCCTGATCCCTTATACGCTGTACCTGAACCAACAGGTGACCCAGCGCTTCGGCGAACTTCGCTGGCAGATTCCGACCCGGGTGTACGCCCGCCCGCTGGTGCTCACGCCGGGCAAGGCGATGGACGCGGCGACCCTGAAGACCGAGCTCGCCGCATCCGCCTACCGCGATGACGGGCAGGGCAAGGAGCCGGCCACCTATGCGGCGAACGGCGGGCGCTTCGTCATTTCCAGCCGTGGCTACAACGATGTGGATGGCCGCGTCGCACCGCGCCGGCTGGAACTGTCGCTGGCCGACGGTGCGGTCGCCTCGCTGCGTGACGCCGACAACCGCAAGGCGCTGAAGGCTGCGCGCCTGGACCCGGCACGTATTGCCACCCTGTACGGGCAGAAGCAGGAAGAACGCCGCCTGATCCGCATGGACGAGGCGCCGGACCTGCTGGTGACCGGCCTGCAGGCGGTGGAGGACAAGGACTTCAACCGCCACCACGGCATCGATCTGTCCGGCATTGCGCGCGCGGTGTGGGTGACGATCCGCTCCGGTGGCCAGAGTCGCCAGGGTGCTTCCACGCTGACCCAGCAGCTGGCTCGCAGCGGTCTGCTCGGGATCGGCAAGGAACAGACGGTCACCCGCAAATTCAACGAAGTGCTGTACGCGCTGATCATGGAAGCGCGCTACGACAAGCGCACCATTTTCGAGGCCTATCTCAACCAGGTGTACCTGGGCCAGCGTGGCAGCCAGGCCATCCACGGCATGTCTTCCGGCGCCGAGTTCTGGTTCGGCCGTGACCTGCAGTCGCTGGAAACCGAGCAGATCGCGCTGCTGATCGGCCTGGTCAAGGGTCCGTCCTTCTACGACCCGCGGCGCAATCCGGAACGCGCGCTGGATCGCCGCAATTTCGTGCTGGGCAAGCTGCACGAGGCGACGCTGATCGACGATGCCGAGTACCAGCGTGCGCTGAAAGCGCCGCTGGGCGTGCCCAAGACGCCGGGCCTGGTGGCGGCCAACCGCTTCCCGGCCTATGTGGACCTGGTTCGCCGCCAGCTCGGCCATGACTATCCGGAATCGGCGCTGCAGGGCGCCGGCCTGAGCGTGATGACAGGCATGTCACCGTCCGCGCAGGCCTATGCCGAAGGCGCGGTGACCCGCACCATCAAGTCGCTGGAAAGCAAGCGCCGTCCCGAACTGCAGGCCGGCATGGTGCTGACCGACGTGCACAACGGTGACGTGCTGGCGGTGATCGGCAGCCGTGAAGTGTCCGAGGTGGGCTTCAACCGCGCGATCGAAGCACAGCGCCCGGTCGGCTCGCTGCTCAAGCCGTTCGTCTACCTGCTGGCGCTGGCGCAGCCGGATCGTTACTCGCTGGCCAGCTGGGTCGATGATTCACCGGTGACCGTGCAGCTCGGCCGCGGCCGCAACTGGAACCCCGGCAACGCGGACAACCGCAGCCACGGTACAGTGCGCCTGATCGATGCGTTGGCGCATTCCTACAACCAGGCCACGGTGCGCGTGGGCATGCAGGTTGGTCCCGAGCGCGTGACCCAGCTGATCCATGTGCTGGCGGGCATCAAGGCTGAGGCCAACCCTGCAGTGATCCTCGGCTCGACCGACCAGAGCCCGTACGCGATGGCGCAGCTGTACCAGTTCCTGGCGTCCGGTGGCGAGATCCAGCCGCTGCACGCGGTGCGTGGCGTGCTCGATCCGCAGGGCAAGCTGCTCAAGCGTTACGACAAGACCCCGGCACCGGCGCAGGAGGGCGACTCGATTGCCGCCAACCTGATCAGCGTGGGCCTGCAGCAGGTGGTTGCCAGCGGTACCGCGCAGCGCCTCAACGCCGATGGCCTCAGCCGCCTGCAGCCCGCCGGCAAGACCGGTACCACCAACGATGGTCGCGACAGCTGGTATGCCGGTTACACCGGCGATCACCTGGCGGTGATCTGGATCGGCAACGACCAGAACGAGCAGGCCGGCCTGTACGGCGCCACTGGCGCGATGCGGGTCTGGTCGGGCATCTTCCAGCGCCTTCCCAGTGCGCCGCTGCGGGTCAGCAACAAGGGCCTGGATTGGCAGTCGGTGGCCGCCACCGGCCTCAACACGACCGATGAGGGCTGCCCGGGAGCGCGCCGCTTCCCGTTCGTGGTCGGCTATGCGCCGGCCTATGCGCCCTGCGCACCGGCGGTGTCGCCGGACGGGCAGGGCGAGGCCGAAGGCGAGGGTGGTGGCTGGCGCAGCTGGTTCGGCCTGGACCGCAAGCCGGACACCCCTGCCGAACCTGCCGCGGCGCCTGCCGCTGCCACTCCTCCTCCGAGCCGATGATGCCGATGAACATGCGATCCCTGCTGCAGCCCCTGGCCTTGACCGGCCTCAGCCTGGCCCTGGCCGCCTGCGTGACCAGTGCGCCGCCGGTGGTCAAGCCGGTCGATACCACGACGCCAGCGCAGCGCTTGGCCGCGGTGGACGCAGCCGCTGGCCCGGACGACAAGGAGCTTTCGGTGCAGCCGCTGCGTGATTCGCAGGTGGAAGACCTGCGGGTGACCGCGCAGGCGCAACGCCAGGCCAACGATCTGGCCGGTGCCGCCAGCAGCCTGGACCATGCGCTGGAGATCGTCGCTGGTGATCCGGCGGTGCTGCAGGAGCGCGCCGAGCTGGCGCTGCTGCAGGGGCAGTGGGCGCAGGCGGAGACGTTCGCACGCAAGGCGGTCGACCTGGGCTCGAAGACGGGGCCGCTGTGCCGCCGGCACTGGGCGACGATCGAGCAGTCGCGCCTGGCACGGGGCGAGAAGGAGAATGCGGTGTCGGCGCATGCGCAGCTGGAAGGCTGCACTGTGCCTGGGATCAAGCGGTACTAGGTTTCCTGCCAACGGCGCAGCCCCTCGTGGCTGGCTGTTTGGCCGCGTGAAGCAAAAGCCGCGCTTGGCCGGGCGGGGTGGGTTCGCGGGGGACGCCGTGAACCCATCCATGGGGGCTTGGCCGCGGCATCCATGCCGCGGACACCCCCGCGAACCCACCCCGCCCGACCTCTGACAATTTCCGTGTGCGGCCAGCCACGGAGAAGAAAAAGAAAATCAAAAGCGGGTCGCGCGCTGCGCGCTCTCGCAGTAATCCATCTTCTTTTCCCGTTCCTGCCACAGCTCCTGAGCTGCCAGTCGAGCAAGCTCGACGCTACGAAGCGCGTCCCTCCGTCACCGGGAAACTGTCGAGGGTGGGGCGGGAGGGGCAGGCAGGACCGTTGGCGCCATGGATGGCGCCATCGAGCCCCCAGGGATGGGTTTACGGCGTGTCCTGCCTGCCCCTCCCGACCCGCCCAGCATGTAGAAACCCAGAGCCATGAACCAAGCTGTTGCCGTTGCTTTTGCTGGTGCCCTGGCTTGAAACGGGTGCCGGGCAGCGCCCGGCCGGGTATCCTTTCCCTCTGATGTCCGACCTTGTCCATGCCAGCCGCGAAGCCCTCAGCGACGGCGGCGCGCTCGCCTCGCACCTGGACGCCTTCGTCCCGCGCCCGGCCCAGCTGCGCCTGACCGAAGCCATCGCCGATGCGATGCAGCAGCGTGATCTGCTGCTGGCCGAGGCCGGTACCGGCACCGGCAAGACCTTCGCCTATCTGGTGCCGGTGCTGCTGTCGGGGTTGCGCACCATCATCTCCACCGGTACCCGCGCGCTGCAGGACCAGCTCTACCACCGCGATCTGCCGCGCGTGCGCCAGGCGCTCGGTGTCGGCCTGCGCAGCGCGCTGTTGAAGGGACGTTCGAACTACCTGTGCCGTTACCGTCTGCAGCAGGCACGCGGCGAGCCGCGGTTCTCCAGCCGTGAACAAGCGGCGCAGTTCCAGCGCATCCTGGCCTGGTCCGGTCGCTCGGAGTTCGGCGACGTCGCCGAGCTCGACGGGCTGGCCGACGATTCACCGCTGCTGCCGATGGTCACCTCCACTGTCGACAACTGCCTGGGCACCGATTGCCCGTTCTGGGACGACTGCTTCGTGGTGCGTGCGCGACAGCGCGCACAGGCCGCCGACGTGGTGGTGGTCAACCATCACCTGCTGCTGGCCGACCTGGCGTTGAAGCAGGACGGTTTCGGTGAACTGCTGCCGGGTGCGCAGGCCTTCGTCATCGACGAGGCGCACCAGTTGCCCGAGCTGGCTGCGCAGTTCTTCGGCGAAGGCTTTGGCATGCGCCCGTGGCAGGAACTGGGTCGCGACTGCCTGGCCGAAGCGCGTGGCGTAGGAGGGGCGCAGTCGGCGTTGCAGGAACCGGTCGACCAGTTGCAGCAGTCGCTGTTGGCGTTGCGCTCGTCGATGGGAGGGCTGCCGCCGCGTGGCACGCAATGGCGAGCGCTGGCGATGCCACAGGTGCGCGACGGATTCGACATGGTGATGGCAGCCTTGGTGGCGCTGGAACAGGCGCTGGAACAGGCGCTGCAGCCGCTGCGCGAAGCGGCGGCGGGCCTGGATGCCTGCCATGCCCGGGCGCGCGAGGCGGTCTCGCGGCTCAGTCGCTGGCTGGGCGATGATGAGCCCACCCTCGATTTCGATACCGATCCGGTGGAGACCGCCAGCGCCGCCGATGTGCTCTGGTACGAGCTCACGCCGCGTGGTTTCCGCTGCCAGCGCACGCCGATGGATGTGTCCGGCCCGTTGCGCGAGCATCGCGAACGCAGTCGCGCCGCATGGATCTTCACCTCGGCGACGCTGACCGTCGGCGGCGGATTCGATCACATCGCCACGCGCCTGGGCCTGGACGATCCACATACGCTGGTCCAGCCAAGCCCCTTCAATTGGCCCGAGCAGGCGTTGTGCTACCTGCCCGAAGGCCTGCCCGATCCGGCCGCACGTGGTTTCGGAACCGCGCTCATCCAGACCCTGCGGCCGGTGCTGCAGGCCTCGCAGGGCAGGGCGTTCCTGCTGTTCGCTTCGCATCGCGCCCTGCGTGAGGCTGCCGAGGCACTGCGCGATGGGCCATGGCCGTTGTTCGTGCAGGGCGAGGCGCCGCGCGCGACGCTGCTGCAACGCTTCCGCGAATCGGGCAATGGTGTGCTGCTGGGCTCGGCCAGTTTCCGCGAGGGCGTGGACGTGGTCGGCGAAGCGCTGAGCGTGGTGATGATCGACAAGCTGCCCTTTGCCGCCCCGGACGACCCGGTCTACGAGGCGCGGCTGGAGGCGATCCGCAGCCAGGGCGGCAACCCGTTCCGTGATGAACAGCTGCCGCAGGCGGTGATCGCATTGAAGCAGGGGGTCGGCCGCCTGATCCGCAGCGAGAGCGACCGCGGCGTGCTGGTGCTGTGCGACCCGCGCCTGCTCAACCGGGGTTACGGCCGGGTTTTCCTCGATTCACTGCCACCGTTCCGCCGTACCCGCAGCCTGGCCGATGTGCAGGCCTTCTTTACGCCACAATGGGCGCCCGTGGCCGATGATGCCGTTCCAGCCACCGCCCCTCCGGTGGGCCCGGAACCGGCGCCCGGCGCCACGTTCCCCCTGTTCTGACCTGATCCGATGAAACTGCTCGCCTTTGAAACCGCCACCGAAGCCTGTTCCGTTGCCCTGCATGTCGATGGGCAGGTGCTGGAACGCTTCGAGATTGCCCCGCGCCGGCATGCCGAACTGAGCCTGCCGTGGGCCGAGGCACTGCTGGCCGAGGCCGGCATCAGCCGTCGCCAGCTGGACGGCATCGCGCTCAGCCGCGGTCCTGGTGCTTTCACCGGCGTGCGCCTGGCGATCGCCATCGCGCAGGGCATCGCACTGGCGCTGGATCGTCCGCTGCTGCCGGTCTCGACGCTGCAGGTGCTGGCGCTGCGGGCACCAGCGGAAGAAACGCAGATCCTGTCGGCGATCGACGCACGGATGGGGGAGTTGTACGTTGCGCGCTTCGAGCGTGTTGACGGCCTGCCGGTCGCGCGCGATGGCGAGCGCGTGTGCGCACCCACTGCGGTGGCGTTGCCGGAAGGTTTGTCGGCCTACGGCGTCGGCACTGGCTTTGGCGCGGCCGACGGCGCGCTGGTGGCGGAGTTGGCCAGCGGCCTTCGCGGATTCGATGCCACGGCATTGCCGCGGGCGTCGGACGTGCTGGCACTGGCGGTGCCGGCCTTCGCGCGTGGCGAGGCGATTGCGCCGGAAAAGGTCGAGCCCGCGTACCTGCGTGACAACGTGGCACTGACCCTGGTGGAGCAGCAGGCCGCGCGCGAGGCGAAGGCGAAGGCCAACGGCTGAGCCCCTCGTGGCGGGGTTGGTTGGTCGTGTAAATCAAAAGCCGCGCTTGGCCGGGCGGGGTGGGTTCGCGGGGGACGCCGTGAACCCCCAGACCGGCCCAGCCGCTGGCGGCTGTGCGTTCGGGCGCTTGCGAAGCAGTGCTTCGCAACCAAAGCGCCCTCACCCCTGGGGGCTTGGCCGCGGCATCCATGCCGCCGACACCCCCGCGAACCCACCCCGCCCGGCCTCGGACAGTTTCCGTGCGCGTCCGCCACGGAAAATCAAAAAGAAAATCAAAGTCAAAAGCGGATCGCTTCGCTCGCATCCACGCATGGCGCGGATGTGTGTCGACCAAGGTCGACACCTACCAAAAGCGATGATGCGCCGCGATCTGTCGGAGGTGGGGCGGTGTCGGGTGGCGGGGTATCCGCGGCATGGATGCCGCGGCTAAGCCTACAGGGACGTACTTGCGGCGTCCCCGCCGCCCGACACCGCCCCGCCAAGCCTCAGTACACCGACCGCCGCTGTTGCCGTTGCTGTTGCCGTTGCTCCAGCCTTGCAGCGGGCCCCGGGCCGCAGGCCCGGGCAACAAACCCCTACCGGTCGTCGTGCAGGGTGCCGCCCGGCAGGAACACCCAGGTACGGGTCACCTGCAGGATATCGATCTCGTCCTCGGTCTTCGGCAACGGCGGGAACGGCTGCGCCAGCTGCACCACCCGCAGCGCTGCCTCATCCAGCAACGGCGTACCGCTCGAACGCAGGATCCGGCTGCTCTCCACGCTGCCATCGCGGCGCACGCCCACGCTGATCACCACCTGGCCGCCGAGGCGGCGCTGCCTGGCCTCATCCGGGTAATTCAGGTTGCCTACCTTCTCCGCACGGTCGACCCAGGCGCGCAGGTAATTGGCGTAGGCATACTCACGCGTGCTGGCCGACACGAACTTGCGGTTCGGGCGCTTGGCGTACTGCGCCGAGCGCAGGTGCACTTCGGCAGCCAGCCGTGCCATCTCCACGTCGCGCTGTTCGCGCGCACTCAAGGGCGCATCCGGTTCGGGCTGATCCGGCGTGGGGCGGGCCTGCGCCTGCGCTACCACCTCTTCGCCATTGCGGCTGCTGACCACCCGTGCCTGCGGCGGCGGAACCGGCGCAGCCGATTGCTGCTGCTGCGGCACAGGGCTCAGCCCTGACTGGGCCTGCGGCACGATGCCGGCCTGGTTGTCGCGCGGACGCTGCGCGCGGTCGTGCTCGCCACCACCTTCCTGGTTGGCCGCAGCCAGGAAATCGGCCTGTTTCGGGGTCAGCGCGGTGCGGGTCTGGCTGAAGATCACTTCCAGCGTCGGCACCAGCGGCGCATCGCCCTTCACGGCGAAGCCCACGCCCAGGATCAGCAGGGCGTGGACCAGCACAGACAGCGCGATGGTCGCCCCCAGCCGTTGCGCTTCGCGCGGTGGCGGGGGCAGGACGGCAGGTGCGGAGGGCATCAGCGCAGGCCGGCCTCGAGCGCGTCGAACAGGGTGCCGGCGATGTTCAGGCCGTACTGTGCGTCCAGTTCGCGCACGCAGGTCGGGCTGGTCACGTTGACCTCGGTCAGGTAGTCGCCGATCACGTCCAGGCCGACGAAGCGCATGCCACGACGCTTCATTTCCGGGCCCACCTGGGCAGCGATCCAGCGGTCGCGCTCGCTCAGCGGGCGGCCTTCGCCGCGACCGCCGGCGGCGAGGTTGCCGCGGAATTCATCGCCCTGCGGGATGCGCGCCAGGCAGTAGTCGACGGGCTCGCCATCGACCAGCAGGATGCGCTTGTCGCCGGCGGTGATGTCGGGAATGAATTTCTGCGCCAGCGCCATCCTGTGGCCGCCGTCGGTCAGCGTTTCCAGGATCACGTTCAGGTTCGGATCGCCCTGGCCGCTGCGGAAGATCGAGCGGCCGCCCATGCCGTCCAGCGGCTTCAGCACGGCCTGGCCATGCTCCAGCGCGAAGGCCTTCAACGCCTTGGCGTCGCGGCTGACCAGGGTGGGCGGGCAGCACTGCGGGAACAGCAGGGCGGCCAGCTTCTCGTTGTAGTCGCGCAGGCCCTGCGGGTTGTTGACCACGCAGGCGCCGGCAGCTGCGGCCACGTCCAGCACCTGGGTGTCATAGATGTACTCGGCGTCGACCGGTGGGTCCTTGCGCATCAGCACGATCTGGCCGGGGCCGAATTCGGTGCGGCTGAATGCGCCCAGCTCATACCAGCCGGCCGGGTCGTCGCGCACCTGCAATGGCGCGGTCTGGGCCACCGCCACGCCGCCCTCCAGGGCCAGGCCGCCCGGACGCACGTAGTGCAGGGCATGGCCGCGGCGCTGGGCTTCCAGCAGCATGGCGAAGGTGGTGTCCTTGGCGATCTTGATGTGGGCGATGGGGTCCATCACCACGATGACGTTCAACGGCATGGGCGCACCTGTCAGGCAAGGCGTTGATGGTAGCGGCAACGCCGGTCGCGCGCCTCCCCGCCGTACTGCAACGCTGCGTCCGCCGGGCGCTCGCGCAGTCATTGCGAAACCCGTCACGTTCAGGAGGCCTCCATGCCCCACGCCGTGGGGCGGCCTTGAAGCGGGCGCGGAAAGTGCGATATAGATACGCTTTCGTAGCGGCCCCCGCCAGAGATCGGGCCGTGCGCTTGGGGATAGGCAATGACTGAAAACACGACTGCGGGCGGGGAACTCGCAGGACTCCGGGTGATGGTCATCGATGATTCGAAGACCATCCGCAGGACTGCGGAAACGCTGCTCAAGCGCGAAGGCTGCGAGGTGGTCACCGCCACCGACGGCTTCGAAGCGCTTGCGAAGATCGCAGACCAGCAACCGCAGATCATCTTCGTCGACATCATGATGCCGCGCCTGGACGGGTACCAGACCTGCGCGCTGATCAAGGGCAACCAGCTGTTCAAGGCGACCCCGGTCATCATGCTCTCGTCCAAGGATGGGCTGTTCGACAAGGCGCGGGGACGCATCGTCGGCTCGGAGCAATACCTGACGAAGCCTTTCACGCGTGAAGAACTGCTGGGTGCCATCCGCACATACGTCAACGCCTGACCAGGGGGGAAAGGCACAATGGCTCGTATCGTTCTGATCGAGGATTCACCGACCGACCGCGCGGTGTTCACCCAGTGGCTGCGCCGTGCCGGCCACGAGGTGCTGGAAGCGGACAACGCCGAGGATGGACTGCAGCTGGTGCGTGACCAGGCGCCACAGCTGGTGCTGATGGACGTGGTCCTGCCCGGCATGAGCGGCTTCCAGGCGACCCGGGCGATGGCCCGTGACGCAGCGATCAAGCACATCCCGGTGATCATCGTCAGCACCAAGGCGATGGAAACCGACAAGGCCTGGGGCCTGCGCCAGGGCGCGGCCGACTACATCGTCAAGCCGCCGCGCGAGGATGAACTGATCGCGCGGATCAACGAGCTGGTGGCCTGATGCGCTCGCCCTTCGACATCCTCGAAGCCTACGAACGGCGCAGCCTGGCCCACGCGGTGCAGCTGCCCGAGCGGCAGTTCGCGCAGGACCTCTGGCGTGGCGTGGGTTACCGCGTCGGCCAGCGTCGGCTGGTGTCCGATTTCCGCGAAGTGGTGGAAATCGTGCCGATGCCGCCGGTCACCCCGGTGCCGTGCGCACAGCCGTGGCTGCTGGGCGTGGGCAACCTGCGCGGTAACCTGTTCCCGGTGGTCGACCTGAAGTACTTCCTGGAAGGCACGCGTACCGTGCAGCAGGAAGGCCAGCGCGTGCTGATCATGCGCCAGGCCGGCGGCGACGTCGCGCTGACCATCGATGAACTGTTCGGCCAGCGCAGCTTCGAACTGGACCAGCAGATCGAAGCCGGCATGCTGGCCGAAGGGCGCTACGGCCATTTCGTCGATCGCGCCTTCCACGCCGACGGCCATGACTGGGGCGTGTTCTCGCTCTCGCTGCTGTCGCGCACCCCTGAATTCCGGCAAGCCGCGGCCTGAGGCCGGGCACCGCCCCCTGCATTGAAGATCGAGGTTGAACGATGAGTACTGCTTCGGACGCCACCAAATCCGGCAAGCTGCGGCTGGGCGGCAGCAACCTCTGGCTGTTCCTGCTGCTGGCATCGATGATCCTGTTCGGCGTCAACACCGGCGTCGCCACCTGGCAGGGCAGCCGCCTGGCCGACGCCGGCTCCAAGGCCGCCGACCTGCAGGTACTGTCGCAGCAGCTGGCCAACCAGGGCCGTGACGCGGTGGGCGGCAACGCACAGGCGTTCACCGCCTTCAAGGCGACCCGCAACGCGATCGAACAGAACGTGTCGACCCTGCAGGGGCGCTACGGCAAGGAGCCGGGTGTGTCTGGCGCGATCACCACGCTGGGTGAAACCTGGGCGCCGCTGGGCAAGCAGGCCGGGCAGCTGGTCGCCAGCGAGCCCGCGGTGCTGGCGCTGGCCGGCAACGCCAACAACTTCACCGGCGCGGTGCCGGGCCTGCAGGCCCAGCTGAACGAGCTGGTGCGCGCGATGTCAGCCTCGGGTGCGCCGTCGTCGCAGGTGTACAGCGCACTGCAGCAGGTCGTGGTGGCCGGCTCGATGGCCCGCCGCGTGACCGAAATGCGCGCCGGCGGCAGCGCCGCGGCGACCTCCGGCGACGCGCTGGCACGCGACATCACCGTGTTCTCGCAGGTGCTCGACGGCCTGCGCAACGGCAACGAAGAACTGGGCATCACCGCCGTGCGCGGTGCCGCCGCCGTCGCCGCGCTGGAGCAGTCGCAGCAGAAGTGGGAAGCGATGAAGCAGGACGCCGACGCGATCCTGGCCAGCTCGCGCCAGCTGTTCGCCGCGCAGTCGGCGGCCACCGCGCTGGGCCAGGGTTCGGCGCACATGCTGGACGATAGCCGCAAGCTGTTCGAGGCGTTCTCCTCGTTCGGTTCGGTGTCCGATACCCGCCTGTTCCCGAATTTCTGGATCGGCGTGGTGTCCGGTGCGCTGTCGCTGATCGCGATCATCGGCTTTGTCTCCACCAACGTGCGCAGCCGCTCGCGCGAGCAGGAACTGCGTTACCAGACCCAGGTGGAATTCAACAGCCGCAACCAGCAGGCCATCATGCGGCTGCTGGACGAAATTTCCTCGCTCGGTGAGGGTGACCTGACGGTGAAGGCCTCGGTGACCGAGGACATGACGGGCGCGATCGCGGACGCAATCAATTACGCGGTCGACGAGCTGCGCCACCTGGTGACCACCATCAACGACACCTCGGCCAAGGTTGCGGTGTCCACCCAGGAAACCCAGGCCACCGCCATGCAGCTGGCAGAGGCGGCGGGCCACCAGGCCAACCAGATCACCTCGGCGTCGGACCGCATCGGCGAAATCGCGGCGAGCATCGAGCAGGTGTCGCGCAACTCGGCCGAATCGGCCGACGTGGCACAGCGCTCGGTGGTGATCGCCGCCGAGGGTGCCGGCGTGGTGCGCGAGACCATCCAGGGCATGGACCAGATCCGCGACCAGATCCAGGAAACCTCCAAGCGCATCAAGCGCCTGGGCGAGTCGTCGCAGGAAATCGGCTCGATCGTGGAACTGATCAACGACATTTCCGAGCAGACCAACATCCTGGCGTTGAACGCGGCGGTGCAGGCGGCTTCGGCCGGTGAAGCGGGTCGCGGTTTCGCGGTCGTGGCCGACGAAGTGCAGCGCCTGGCAGAACGCACCTCGGGTGCGACCCGACGCATCGAGAACCTGGTGCAGGCCATTCAGGCCGATACCAACGAAGCGGTCACCTCGATGGAACAGACCACCGCCGAAGTGGTGTCCGGTGCACGCCTGGCCGAGGACGCCGGCACCGCGCTGACCGAAATCGAGCGCGTGTCCAATGCACTGAACACCCTCATCAAGAACATCTCCATCGCCGCCCAGCAGCAGTCGGCCGCGGCCTCGGACATCACCCGCACCATGGGCGTGATCCGGCAGATCACCGGCCAGACCTCGCAGGGTGCCGGGCAGACCGCCGAATCGATCGGCCACCTCGCGCAACTGGCGGCCGACCTGCGTCGTTCGGTCGCCGACTTCAAGCTGCCGGCGTGACGCGGGCAGGGCGGCGAGCAAGGAACCAGTCGATGAAGCATTTCCATTCCCCACGCCAGAACTCGCGCGGCTTCCGCGCGGCGGCGAACGGAGCGCGTCCATGAGCAGTCTGCGCGATGCGATGAGCCACGCAGCGCTGGGCTGGGTCAAGCCCGAGCTGGACGAGACCCTGCGCCAGGTGCGCAACGAGGTCGAGTACTACGCGGAAGACCCGACCGATGCCAGCCGCATGCGCATCTGCGCCGGCTACCTGCACCAGGTGCAGGGCACCCTGCGCATGGTCGAGCTGTACGCGCCGGCGATGGTGGCCGAGGAGCTTGAACAGCTGGCCCATGCCATCGGCGCCGGTGGCGTGGCGGACCGGGATGAAGCCTGCGCGACCCTGATGCGCGGCAGCGTGCTGCTGCCCGACTACCTGGAGCGCCTGCAGAACGGTCATCGCGACATTCCGATCGTGTTGATGCCGTTGCTCAACGAGATCCGCGCCGCGCGTGGCGAGGAAGGCGTGCATGACAGCGTGCTGCTGGCGTTCGCGCCGGACAGCGTCACCGCCACCGAAGCCGAGCTGGACCATGCGCGTGGCAGTCTGAGCGGGCGCAACCGCGAACTGCTCGACACCGTTGGCAGCGCGGTGAAGGAAGAACTGCTGCGCATCAAGGACGCACTGGACCTGCACCTGCGTACCGGCGGTGCGCCGGAACAGCTGCAGACCCAGGCCAATGAACTGGGCGCGGTGGCCGATACGCTGGGCATGATGGGCCTGGGCGTGGCCCGCGGCGTGGTCGTGCAGCAGCGTGATGCACTGCGTGGCGTGGTCGAAGGCCGCCAGCAGATCGATGAGAACCTGCTGCTGGATATCGCCGGTGCGCTGCTCTACGTGGATGCCTCGCTGGATGACCAGGTCGCCCATCTGGGCGCCGGCGGCAGTGGCGAGGACGATCCGAGCGCAGTGGAGAACCGGCGCACGGTAGAGGTACTGGCCCATGAGGCCATCGCCAACTTCGCCGCCGCCCGCGAGCATTTCGTCGCGTTCATCGAAACCGGCTGGCACCACGCCGAGCTGCAGGACGTGCCGCGCCTGCTGGGCGACGTCTCCGGCGCGCTGCGCATGCTCGACCTGGGTACCGCTGCCGACTACCTGCGCGGTGTGCAGCAGTACATCGAGGCCGAGCTGATTGGCCGCCAGCGCGTGCCGAGCGGCCGCCAGCTGGACACCCTGGCCGACGCCATGGCCAGCCTGGAGTACTACCTGGAAGCCCTGCGCGACCGTCGTCCGGGCCGCGAGGACATCCTCGACATCACCCGCAGCAGCCTCGAGGCGCTGCGCTACTGGCCGCTGCCGGACCGCGATGCGGGCGAGCCGGCACTGTTTGCGCCGCAGGCCATCGAGCGTGAGCCGGTTTCGCTGCTGGCCACGGCACTGCAGCCGGAGCACATCGAGATCCCGGTACAGTCGGCGGCACCGGCACCCGGTGAGGTGCCGGTACCGCTGCCGGACTTCACCTTCGATCCGCCACCGGCCACGCCTTCGCCGGCGACGGTCGACAACAGCCTGATGTTCGGTGGGCTGGGATCCGACGCCTCCGCGCCGCTGTCGCTGCATGACGAGGCGGATGCACCGCTGGTCTTTGCTGCTTCCAGTGCACCGGCGCCCGAGGTCCCGCAATGGGATCTGGCACCGTTCCATCCGGAGGCCGATCCGCTCGCACCAGCGGACGATGAGCGCAGCCCGACGTTTGCCAGCTTCGATCCGGTCAGTTTCGAACAGGTCGATGCAGGGCAGGGGGCCGCCACGCAGTGGACGCTGCCGGAGGCGACGCTGCCGGTGCAGTCCAGTGCAACGGCTGGCCTGGACGTCGAAGACGCCGCCGACGCGACGCTGTCCATCGAGACCGGCACGCATGCCGCACCGGTGTTCGACCCGGTGGCCGCCGAGCATGATGCGGTTTCTGCAAGCGACGACGTGGTGTTCCGTTTCGACGCCGACTCGCTGGATAACGCCGACGATGTGCTCTCGCTGCACGCGATGGAAACGTTGTCGCTGGACGACGCTGCCGGGCTGCATCCGTTGCTGGAGAGCGTCGATGCCACCGCCCCTGTGGTGGTGGAAGAGAACCCTGTTGCCGCAGAACCGGACATCACCCCTGTGGATGTGCCGGTGGAAGCGCCCGCGTCGCTTGCCGATGCGCCGGCAGCGGCGGTGTCGGTGATCGACATCGACACCATCGCGCCGATTGATTTCAGCGAAGCTGACGCGCAGTTCTTTGCCGAGCTGAGCGCTGCGGCCGCGGACTTCAATCCGCAGGCGACCCCAACGCCGGCCGATGCGCAAGCGCCGGTCGCCGTGGGCGACGCGGAAGGTACAGAAGCCGGCTTCGAGGCGGGCTTCGACGACGATGCCGAGAACATCGACGAGGACATCCGCGAGGTGTTCCTGGAAGAGTTCGACGACGAACTGGCCAACCTCGGTACGTTACTGCCGGCATGGCGCATGCAGCCGGACAACATGGACCGTCTGCGTCCTATCCGCCGCATCTTCCACACGCTCAAGGGCAGTGGCCGACTGGTCGGTGCACGCACCCTGGGTGAATTCGCGTGGAAGATCGAGGGCATGCTCAACCGCGTGCTCGACGGCAGCCGCCCGGCGACGCCAGCCGTGCTGGCCATGGTCGACAACGCGCATGCCGCGCTGCCGCAGCTGAACGCCGCACTGCGCCATGGCCAGCGGATCAGCGTGGACCTGCAGGCGATGCAGGCCATTGCCGATCGCGTCGGCGCGGGTGAGGAAACCTATTACGTACCGCTGCCGGTCGCGGCGGCTCCCGCCGCACCGGTGGTCGAAGTCGATGGCGAGGACGAGATCAGCCGCATCCTCGAAGCCGAAGCAATGGCGTCGGTGGAGGCTGAAGCCGATGCGGACCCGGCGCCCGAAGCACTGGGCACGCCGGCCAACATCGACAGCGTACTGCGCGAGATCCTGGAAGCCGAAGTGGAAGTCCACCAGGCGACCCTGCAGGACTGGCTGCGCTCGGCGCAGCAGGCGCCGCAGCCGGTCAGCGACGCGCTGCTGCGCGCGGTGCACACCATGAACGGCGCCTTCGCGATGACCGAAGTGCCGGAAATCACTGCCGTTACCGGCGGTGCCGAGTCCTACATCAAGCGTGCGCTGGCCGCGGACGTGGTGCCGGGCGACGAGGGCGTGGCTGCACTGGATGCGACCGCGCAGGCGATCACCGCGACCATGGAAGCGCTGCAGGCCGAACAGCCGCGCATCACCCCGCAGGAAGCGCTGGTGCAGCGCCTGCAGGCGCTGGCCGGTGAACTGCCGGAAGCGCGCTGGCCGATGGTCGGGCTGGAGGACGACGACGAGGATCTGGCGCTGGAGGCCGGGGAGACTGGTCCTGCGTTCGAAGCTGCTGCGCCCGGGATCGAACCTGCCGGGCCCGAGCTGGAACCGCTTGCCGCCGATGCGCAGGCCGCCGGGACCGCGGGCGCGATCGGCACAGGCCTCGATGTCGGCGAATTGACCGGCAGCGATGATCTGTCGCGATACTTCGATGCCGGATGGCCATTGGTACCGGGTGAAGGCGAAGCCATCGCCGAGGACATCGGATCGATTGAATCGATCCAGCCCGTCGAGAGCGAGCCGGTTGTTGCGACGACCGACGTGGACGCCGCAGCGACGCCGGTCGCGGAGGCCGATCTGACCGCCGCGGACGACCTGTCGCCCTACCTCGACGCCCGCGCGCTGCCGGTGGATGACCGCGACGCCGATGAGATGCCGGTGTCCGTGGAGGTTGACGCAATCGACCTGAATACGTCGATGTCCGCTGGCCTGGGCGATGCCGACGCCAGCCTCGACGACGACGCTGCTGCACTGCCACTCGACAGCGAGCTGTCGAGCCTGCAGGATGAAATGGCTGCGCCGGGTTTTGCAGAACCGGTCACGCTGGCAGCCGCGCTCGAGGCCGGCCTGCACGTGATCGATGAAGAGCAGACCCTGGACGACGACGGGCAATGGCCCGTGCTCGGCCTCCAGGCCAGCGAACTCGCGCCGGGCGAGGCGGAAGCCTTTGCCGAGGATGCGGACGTCGGCGGGGAGGCGGCGGTCGGCGAAGGAGAGAGCGCCGATCAGCCGTCCCCGGCGACGGTGAATGAGGTGAGCGCGACCGAAGCACTGCAGGCCTCCGCCGAGCCGGTGCGGTTCTTCGAACTGGAAGATGCACCGGGGCAGGGCGAGGTCCAGGCCGATGTCGAGGCCGGCGCCGTGGCGCGTTCCCCGCTCCACGAAGAAGCCTCCGCTCTGGAAGACAACGCGGACGGCGCCGATGCGCTCGATTTCAGTGTTTATGACCGCGAGCTGGTCGACATCTTCGTCGAGGAAGGCAAGGATCTGCTTGACCACTGCGACGGCCTGATCAGCGAACTGCGCGATGCGCCGCAGGATCGAGAGGTACTGGCCGGCCTGCAGCGTGACCTGCACACCCTGAAGGGTGGCGCACGCATGGCCGGCATCAATGCCATCGGCGATCTGGGCCACAGCATCGAATCCCTGCTGGAAGCCGTGGCGGCCGGTCGCACCGAGATCGAACGCCGCGACGTGCAGCTGCTGGAGCGCGGCTTCGACCGTCTGCACCAGCTGCTCACGCGCACCGGTGCCCACCGCGTGGTGGAGCCCGCACAGGATCTGGTGGAGGCCTTCGAGGTCCGCACCACCACCGATATCGCGGCGGCCGCTGTGGCCGCGCGTGCGGCCAGCGAGGCCGAGGCTGTGCCGGCACAGGCTGAGGGCCCGCTGGCGTCGCCGGCCGATGCCCCGCTGTCGGCACCGCTGCCGGCCGAAGGCGTGGCCGACGAAGACCCGTCGGCCCGTCCGCAGCAGGAACAGGTGCGCGTGCGCGCCGACCTGCTCGACCGCCTGGTCAACCACGCCGGTGAAGTGGCGATCTACCGTTCGCGCCTGGAACAGCAGCTCGGCGCCTTCCGTGGCGCCATGGGCGAACTGGAGCGCACCAATGCGCGTCTTCGCGACCAGCTGCGCCGCCTCGACCTGGAAACCGAGGCGCAGATCGTCGCCCGCTACCAGCGCGAGCAGGACCAGGCTGACCAGAAGTTCGATCCGCTGGAACTGGACCGTTTCTCCACCCTGCAGCAGCTCAGCCGTGCGCTGAACGAGTCCGCTGCCGACCTTGGCGGCCTGCAGGGCGTGCTGGACGATCTGTCGCGCCAGTACGATTCGCTGTTGCAGCAGCAGTCGCGCGTCAGCTCGGAACTGCAGGACGGCCTGATGCGTGCGCGCATGGTGCCGTTCGATGGCCTGGTGCCGCGCCTGCGCCGCGTGGTCCGCCAATCCGGCATGGATACCGGCAAGCAGGTCCACCTGACCCTGGAAGGCACTCACGGCGAACTGGACCGCAACGTCCTCGATCGCATGGTCGCGCCGCTGGAGCACATGCTGCGCAACTCCGTGGCCCATGGCCTGGAAGCGCCGGAACAGCGCCGCGCCGCTGGCAAGCCGGAGGAGGGCGAGATCGCCATCCGCCTGCACCGCGAAGGCTCGGAGATCGTGCTGGAAGTGGCTGACGACGGTGCCGGCCTGGACCGCGAAGCGATCCGCCGCCGCGCCATCGACCGTGGCCTGCTGGCCGCCGATGCGCAGCCGAACGAGCAGGAACTGGACAACCTGATCTTCGCCTCCGGTTTCACCACCGCCGACCAGGTCAGCCAGCTGGCAGGCCGCGGCGTGGGCATGGACGTGGTGCGCAACGAAGTGCGCCAGCTGGGTGGTTCGGTCGACATCCAGTCGGTGCGTGGCCAGGGCGTGCGCTTCACCCTGCGCCTGCCGCAGACGCTGGCCGTCACCCAGGCGGTGTTCGTGCAGATCGGCGAAACCACCTTTGCGGTGCCGGTCGCCTCGGTCAGTGGCATCGGCCGCCTGTCGCGCGAGCGTTTCGAAGCGGCCGACAGCAGCTATCGCTACAGCGGCGAGGACTATCCGCTGTACGACCTCGGCAGCCTGGTCGGGCAGGCTCCGGCGCGTGCCGATGGCCAGGACCAGGTGCCGCTGCTGCTGGTCCGTGCGGGTGACCTGCGTGCCGCCGTGGCGATCGACCAGGTGCTGGGCAACCGCGAAATCGTGGTCAAGCCGGTCGGCCTGCAGATCGCTTCGGTGCCGGGCATCTATGGCGCCACCATCACCGGCGATGGCCGCGTGGTGGTGATCCTGGACGTGGCACCGCTGGTGCGCCGCTTCCTCGCCAACCCGACGCTGCCGGTGCTGGCCAACGCCCCGCGCCAGGAGCGCCAGGTGCCGCTGGTGATGGTGGTGGACGACTCGCTGACCATGCGCAAGGTCACCGGGCGCATCCTCGAACGCCACAACTTCGAGGTCAGTGTCGCCCGCGACGGCGTGGAAGCACTGGAGCGCCTGGAAGAGCGTGTGCCCGACCTGATGCTGCTGGACATCGAGATGCCGCGCATGGATGGCTACGAGCTTGCCACCGCGATGCGTGCCGACCCGCGCTACAAGGACGTGCCGATCGTGATGATCACCTCGCGCAGCGGCGACAAGCACCGCCAGCGTGCCTTCGAGATCGGCGTGCAGCGCTACCTGGGCAAGCCGTACCAGGAGCTGGACCTGATGCGTAACGTGTACGACCTGCTGGGGATCGCCCGTGTCCGTGAGTGAAGCCCAGGCGGCTCCGGCCGTCGCCCTGCTGGCCCGCCCTGGCGCGGCGCGCGAGCGCCTGCGCGAAGCGTTGTCGCACGCCGATGTGCAGCTGGTGCTGGAAGACGACCCGAACGTCCTGGAGCCTCAGCTCCTGCAGGACGCGCGTCCACAGTTCGTGGTGATCGCGCTGGAGGCGGCCATCGAGGATGCTCTGGAACGGCTTGAAGCGGTGCTGTCCGCACCGGGCCTGACCCTGGTCTTCGACGAGGCCGAACTCGCGGCGCGCCGTGATGGTTGGGAGGCACAGCGCTGGGGCCGCCACCTGGCCGCCAAGCTGCACGGTCACCAGCAGGTGCTGCCGCCGGGTGCGGAAGACGAACCCGCCCTGCGGCTGGAACCGGGTCACCCGGCACCGCCGCCGGCACCACGGGAAGACGCGCTTCAGCCGCATCTGGACCAGGCATCGAGCTGGGCGGACGAAGTGCCGGCGGACAGCCTGTATGCGCCACCGGCGCACCTGCACGAACCGATCGCGCTGGAGCAGGCACTGGCCGCGCTGCAGCCGGTCGTGCCGGAGCCGCTGGAGGCAGCGCCGATGCAGCCGGTCGCCACGCCGGCCGCACCGGTTACGCCGCCGGTATCCTTCGACCACACCGCGTGGTCGCTGGTCGATGACGTGGCAGACGTACCCGCGGCCACCGGCCACAGCGCCGCGGTGGAAGCGCCGCTGCCATCCTTCGATACCGATCACCTCAGCCTGGTGGACCTGGACGCTGCGGCGCCTGCGGGCGCACGTGCCGGCTCGCTGCTGGTGCTGGCCGGCATTGGTGGCCCGGACGCGCTGCGCCGCCTGCTCGGCGCGCTGCCGTCGTCGCTGAGCGTACCGGTGCTGGTGCACATGCGCCTGGATGGCGGCCGCTACGGCAACCTGGTCAAGCAGATGGCACGCGTGTCGCCGTTGCCGGTGCAGCTGGCCGAAGCCGGCCAGCGGGCCGTCCCCGGTGAGGTGCACGTGCTGGCCGATGACATCGGCGTAAGCGTGACCGCCGACGGCCTGCATTTCCTAAGCGATGCGCAGGGTATCTCGCTGGCCGCGCTGCCGGCGGAACATACTGCGCTGGTGCTGCTCAGCGGCGCCGACCTGGCCCATGTCGGGCCGGCACTGGACCTTGCCGCAGCCGGTGCCTGGGTGGCCGGCCAGGTGGGCGAGGGCTGCTACGACCCCGCCGCGGCGACGGCCGTGGTGGCTGCCGGCATGGTGGCCGGCGAACCGCAGGACCTGGCGCAGGCGATTGCCGCGCGCTGGGGCGAGCAGGACGACAACGGAGACGCACCATGAGCTATGCCAGCAATGACGAAATCCGCGGAGTCCTGATCCAGGCCGGCAATGAGCGCGTGCTGCTGCCCAATGCCACCGTGGCCGAAATGATGTCGCGGGTGCCGGTGCAGCCGGTCTCCGATGCACCGCGCTGGCTGGTCGGCGAGATCGGCTGGCACGGCTGGCAGGTACCGCTGGTGTCGTTCGCGCGGCTTTCCGGGCTGGGCGAGGAAGCGGTGGGCGGCCACAACAAGGTGGTGGTGCTGAAGGCACTGAGCGGCAACGCGCAGCGCCCGTACTACGCGCTGCTGACGCAGAATTTCCCGCAGTTGATCTCGGTGCCGCGCGATGGCCTGCTGGCCGATGCTTCCGAGGAAACCCTGCCGCAGATCGTGCACATGCGCGTGCTGCTGGGTGAGCAGAGCGCGTTGCTGCCAAACCTGGACGCGCTGGAAGCCGCACTGGATTCGCTGGCGGCCTGATCTACCAAACGGTAGTGCCGGCCGCTGGCCGGCACCGAGCCAAGCATGGCTCGGCTCCACAAGGAAACTGCAATCTGGCGCCGGCCCTGTAGAGCCGAGCCCACGCTCGGCTGCTGCCTTGGACGCGCTGGTCGCGGTAGTGCCGGCCGCTGGCCGGCAACCGCATGATCCCGTGGATGCCGGCCAGCGGCCGGCACTACCACGAACCACCCTTACCCCAGATCGCCCAACCGCGCCTGCAGCGCCGCGATCGCGGCCAGGCCGGCCGTCTCCGTGCGCAGGATGCGCGGGCCGAGTTGCAGGCCCTGGAAGCCTGCTGCTGCCAGCTGATCACGGTCGCGCGGCGACCAGCCGCCTTCCGGGCCGATCGCGATCACGATGCCACCGGCCGGCGCGGCCTCCAGCGTCAACAGGCGATGCGCGCCCAGCGGATCCAGTGTCAGCCGCAACGTATCGGCGGGTAGTACCGCCGCAGCCTGCGCCAGTGACAACGGCGAACCCACCTGCGGAATACGTGCGCGCCCGGACTGGCCGCAGGCCGAGGTCACCACGTTGTTCCAGTGCGCCACGCGCTTCTCCGCGCGCGCGGCATCCAGCTTCACCTCGGTGCGCTCGGCATTCACCGGAACGATGGCGCTCACGCCCAACTCGGTGGCCTTCTGCAGGATCAGGTCCATCTTCTCGCCTCGGGCAATGCCCTGCAGCAGAGTGATCGCCAGCGGCGATTCGTTGTCCACCGGCTGCACCGCATCGATGCGCACCTGCACCTCGCGCTTGCCGGCCGCGGTCAGCGTGGCGCTGTAGTCGTGGCCATCGCCGTTGAACAGCACGCAGGTATCACCCTCGCGCAGGCGCATCACCCGCACCAGATGGTTGGCCGTCTCTTCCGGCAGGGTCAGGGTCTGGCCGCTGTGCAGCGCCAGGTCGATGGGGCAGCGGGTCACGCGCATGCAATCGCCTCGTCAATCGCCGCCAGCGTGGTATGTGCCAGCAGCTCCAGTTGTTCGTCATCCACGCAGTAGGGTGGCATCCAGTACAGCACGTCGCCCAACGGACGCAGCACCACGCCACGCTTCAGCGCGGCCTTGTAGGCGTGCAGGCCCAGTCGCAGCGCCGGGTCGAACGGGGTGCGCTTGTTGCCATCACGCGACAGCTCGAAGTCCACCACCATGCCGGCCTGGCGGACGTCGGCCACGTGCGGATGGTCGCTGAATGGCGCAGCCAGCGTGCCCATCACCGAGGCGATACCACGGTTGCGGGCGATGACATCGTCGTCGCGGAAGATGTCCAGCGTCGCCAGCGCGGCCGCACAGGCCAGCGGGTTGCCGGTGTAGCTGTGCGAATGCAGGAAGGCGCGCTCGCGCGAGTCATCAAGGAAGGCGTCGTACAGTGCCTGCGTGGCCAGTACCGCGGCCAGCGGCAGGAAGCCGCCGGTCAGGCCCTTGGACAGGCACATCAGGTCCGGCATCACACCGGCCTGCTCGCAGGCGAACAGCGTGCCGGTGCGGCCGAAGCCGGTGGCGATCTCGTCGGCGATCATGAATGCGCCGTGCGCATCACACAGTTCGCGCACACGCTGCAGGTAGACCGGGTCATGCATGCGCATGCCGCCGGCGCACTGCAGGCGTGGCTCCAGGACCACCGCGCAGATCTCGCCGGGATGCTGGTCGAACAGGGTGGCCAGGCCATCGGCAGCCTGGCGTGCACGATCAGCGGCACTCTGGCCCGGCTCGGCCAGGTAGGCATCGGGCGAGGGCGCGAACAGGCCTTCGGCCAGCAGCGGTGCGTAGACGCGGCGGTACAACGGGATGTCCGCCATCGCCAGCGCGCCAAGGGTCTCGCCGTGGTAGCCGTTCTCCAGCGCGATGAAACGCGTGCGCCGGGGCTCGCCACGGTTCTGGAAATACTGGAACGCCATCTTCAGCGCGACTTCCACGCCGGCCGAACCGTTGTCGGCGTAGAACACCTTGGCCAGCGGTTCGCGGCCGGGCTGGCGTGGCGCCAGCGCCAGCAGGCGCTCGGCCAGGGTGATCGCCGGCTCGTGGCCGAAGCCCGCCAGCATCACCTGTTCCAGCTGCCCGGCCTGCGCCGCGATGGCGCCGCCGATGCGCGGCTCGGCATGGCCGAACAGATTGGTCCACCAGCTGCTGACGGCGTCCAGGTAGCGGTTGCCGTCGTGGTCGATCAGCCATGCGCCTTCACCACGGGCGATCGGCACCAGCGGCAGGGTATGCGGGTGCTCACGCATCTGCGTGCACGGGTGCCACAGCACCTGCAGGTCGCGTTGCCGCCAGTGCTGGGCCAGCGGGGAGGGGGTTGGGTCTGCTAGCATTTCGGGCTCATGAACATGTTGCTGCCTGCACATTCTATCGGCCCCGGCGCTGGCGCCGGCCGCCGCGGAGATTCCGCATGAACGATGACCGTGCCGGCCGTCGCTTGCCGATCATCCATCGGATCACCGATGAGGAGAACGGCCCCTTCCAGCGCCAGCACCTGGACCTGGAGTTCTCCAACGGCGAACGCCGCCGCTTCGAGCGCCTGGTCAGCCGTGGCCACGGCGCGGTGGTGGTGGTGCCGATGCTGGATGACGAGACCGTGCTGCTGGTACGTGAATACGCCGCCGGCATGCACCGCTACGAGCTGGGCCTGGTCAAGGGCCGGATCGACGCCGGCGAAACCCCCGAGCAGGCCGCCGACCGCGAGCTGAAGGAAGAAGCCGGTTACGGTGCGCGCCGGGTCGACGTGCTGCGCGCAATGACCCTGGCCCCGACCTATATGAGCCATCAGTCGTGGCTGGTGGTGGCACGTGACCTGTATCCGGAAAAGCTGGCCGGTGACGAGCCGGAAGAACTGGAAGTGGTGCCGTGGAAGCTGGCCGAACTGGACCAGCTGATGCTGCGCGAGGACTTCTCCGAGGGACGCTCGCTGGCGGCGCTGTTCATCGCGCGCCAGTGGCTGCAGGGAACGCGATGATCAAACTGACCACGGACCTGCGCGAGACCGCCATCGCCATCGCCCAGGAAGCCGGACAAGCCATCATGCAGGTGTATGCCGATGGCTTCGAGGTGCAGATCAAGGATGACAACAGCCCGGTTACCGCCGCCGACCTGGCCGCCAACCTCGTGATCGAGCAGGGCCTGCAGCAGCTGACTCCGGACCTGCCGATCCTGTCCGAGGAATCGGCGCAGGTGGGGTGGGAGCAGCGGCGCCACTGGGGCGCGTACTGGCTGGTCGATCCGCTCGACGGCACCCGCGAGTTCGTCAAGCGCAATGGCGAGTTCAGCGTCAACATCGCCCTGATCTACCAGGGCGCACCTGCCTTCGGCGTGGTGCTGGCCCCGGTCACCGGCATCGTCTGGCATGCCATGCGTGGCGAGCTGGCCTATCGCCGGCAGGGCCTGCACGACACCGTGCTGCGCACCCGCACGCCGGCCACCGCACCGCTGCGCGTCGCCGCCAGCCGCTCGCACCGCTCACCGGAAACCGAAGCGCTGCTGGCGCGCATGGGCCGCATCGAGACAGTCGCCCAGGGCTCGTCGCTGAAATTCTGCCGGATCGCCGAAGGCGGCCTGGATGTCTACCCGCGGCTGGGCCCGACCTCCGAATGGGATACCGCTGCCGGCCAGTGCGTGTTGCATGCCGCGGGCGGCGCGGTGCTGTCGGCCGCGACCGGCAAGCCTTTCCGTTACAACCGCCGCGAAACCCTGTTGAACGGCGATTTCATTGCCCTTGGTGATACCAGCCTGCCGTGGCGCGACTGGTTGTCCGACTGACCCTGGAGGCCGCATGAGCGCGCACGACACCCCCACCACCGGCAGCGCCGCCTCCGAGGAGCTGGAGCGCCTGCTTGCGATCATGGCGCGCCTGCGCGACCCGCAGGGCGGCTGCCCGTGGGATCTGGAGCAGAACTTCGCAACCATCGCGCCATACACCATCGAGGAAGCCTACGAGGTGGCCGATGCGATCGACCGCGGCGACCTCGACGACCTGTGTGACGAACTGGGCGACCTGTTGCTGCAGGTGGTGTTCCATGCGCGCATGGCCGAAGAGCAGGGCAGCTTCGCCTTCGCAGACGTGGCCCGCGCGATCAGCGACAAGATGCAGCGCCGCCACCCGCACGTGTTCGCCGAGGTCAGCGTCGATGATGCCGACGGGGTGATGCGCAACTGGGAGGCGATCAAGCGCGCCGAGCGCGCCGCCAAGGGCGAGCAGGACACCTCCGCACTGGCCGGCATCTCGCGCGGCCTGCCGGAATGGCAGCGGGCAGTGAAGCTGCAGTCGCGCGCGGCCAAGGTCGGCTTTGACTGGCCGGGCCCGCTCCCGGTGCTGGACAAGGCGGCCGAGGAACTGCAGGAGCTGCGCGAGGAGTTCGAGCGCGGCGACATCGCCGGCAACAAGGCGCGCCTGCAGGAGGAGCTGGGTGACCTGCTGTTCGTCTGCGCCAACCTGGCCCGCCATGCCGACATCGACCTGGGCGCGGCGCTGCGCGCGGCCAACCACAAGTTCGAGCGTCGCTTCCGTGCGATGGAAGCGCAGGCCGACGCGCAGGGGGAAGCGTTGGCTGCGATGGACCTGGATGCGCAGGAAGCGCTGTGGCAGCACGCCAAGGCAGCAGAGAAAGCGTGAAGACACTCGGCCTGTTCCTGCTGACCGCGCTGGCCGAGATCGTCGGCTGCTACCTGCCGTGGCTTTGGCTGCGCAAGGGCGGCAGCATCTGGCTGCTGCTGCCGGCGGCCGCCAGCCTGGCGCTGTTCGCCTGGCTGCTGACCCTGCACCCGACCGCCAGCGGCCGGGTCTATGCGGCCTACGGTGGCGTCTACATCGGCACCGCGCTGTTCTGGCTGTGGCTGGTCGATGGCATCCGCCCCAGTCGCTGGGACATACTGGGTGCGGCGCTGTGCCTGGCCGGCATGGCAGTGATCATGTTCGGGCCGCGCGCCTCATCAGTGTAGAGCCGAGCCATGCTCGGCTGCTCTTCCTTCCGGCCGCGCGGGCGCGCGCAAGCCGAGCATGGCTCGGCTCTGCAAGGGCAGCGCTCCCTTCCCGGAAGGTGCATGATGGGGGCGCCCCTGGTCCCCGGAGCACGCGCATGTCCCGCTTCGCCAGCTTCCGCGAGTTCTATCCGTTCTATCTCAGCGAGCACCGCCACCCGGTGTCGCGCCGCCTGCACTTCATCGGCAGCTGCGGAGTGCTGCTGCTGGTTGCGGCGGCGATCCTGCGCGGGCAAGCCATCCTCGTGCTTGCCGCCCTGTTCTGCGGTTACGGCTTCGCTTGGGTCGGTCATTTCTTTTTCGAGAAGAACCGTCCGGCAACATTCCAGCATCCGCTGTACTCGTTCATGGGCGACTGGGTGATGTTCGCCGACATCCTGCGCCGGCGCGTACCCTGGTAGCGGCCGCCCTGGGGGCCGCCCTCACGCGCTATGCTGGGGCCTGGACGTCATCGATAAGGAAAGCGCGATGTTCCCGACCATGTTCTTTACCGTGGTACTGGCCTTTGTGGCCGTGGTGATCCTGTTCAAGGCGGTGCGGATGGTGCCGCAGGGATACGAATGGACCGTCGAGCGCTTCGGGCGCTACACGCACACCATGACCCCCGGCCTGCACTTCCTGATCCCGATCGTGTACGGGGTCGGGCGCAAGGTGAACATGATGGAGCAGGTGCTGGACGTGCCCAGCCAGGAAGTGATCACCAAGGACAACGCTGCCGTACGGGTGGACGGCGTGGTGTTCTTCCAGGTGCTGGACGCGGCCAAGGCGGCCTATGAGGTAGCCAATCTGGAAGTGGCGATGATCGCCCTGGTGCAGACCAACATCCGTACCGTGATCGGTTCGATGGACCTGGATGAATCGCTCAGCCAGCGCGAAGTGATCAACGCCCAGCTGCTGAGCGTGGTCGACCATGCCACCAACCCGTGGGGCGTGAAGGTCAACCGCATCGAGATCCGTGACATCCAGCCGCCGCGCGACCTGCTGGATGCAATGGCGCGGCAGATGAAGGCCGAGCGCGAGAAGCGCGCGCAGATCCTTGAAGCCGAGGGTTCGCGACAGTCGGAGATCCTGCGCGCCGATGGCGAGAAGCAGGCCACGGTGCTGGAAGCCGAAGGCCGCCGCGAGGCGGCGTTCCGCGATGCCGAGGCCCGCGAACGCCTGGCCGAGGCCGAAGCCAAGGCAACCCAGATGGTGTCGGCGGCGATCGCCGAAGGCGACGTGCAGGCGATCAACTACTTCGTTGCGCAGAAGTACGTGGAAGCGTTCAAGGAGCTGGCCAGTTCGCCAAACCAGAAGCTGGTGCTGATGCCGATGGAGGCCAGCGGTGTGATCGGCTCGATCGCTGGCGTGGCCGAACTGGCCAAGCAGGCACTGGGCGACCAGAACAACAAGGCCGCAGGCAAGCGGCCGCCGCCGATCGGAGGCTGACATGCGCTGGGAGGTCGTGGGCTGGGGCGCGCTGGCACTGCTGCTGTTTGCCGCAGAGGCACTGGCGCCGGGCGCGTTCATGCTGTGGATCGGCATCGGCGCGGCCGCCGTGTTCGTGCTGGTGGCCGTGTTCAGCGGCATTCCATTGCTGTGGCAGGTCGTTGCCTTCGTCGTGCTGAGCGTGGTCTCGATCCAGTGCTACCGGCGCTGGGGCAAGGCAAGGGCGCGACCCAGCGATGCACCGTTGCTCAACCGCCGCGCCGAGCAGCTGGTCGGACGGGTGGTGCCATTGCAGCAGGGCATCGTCGGCGGGCAGGGCCGGGTCAGCATCGATGATGCGTACTGGCAGGTAAGCGGCCCGGAACTGCAGGCCGGCAGCCTGGTGCGGGTGGTGGCGGTACGGGGCAGCACGCTGGTGGTCGAGGTGGCAGACCGCCCCGTGTAGAGCCGAGCCCATGCTCGGCTGCTCTTCGTGTGGGAGCCGAGCGTAGGCTCGGCTCTACAGCTCCGCCGCTGCGCTGCGGCGCGCCTGCGGGCGACCGATCTGGGATAATGGGGATTCTTGTTTCCTCTGCTGCCGGACCCGGTCATGACCCAGAAGACGCTGCTCAACGATACCCACCGCGCCCTTGGCGCCAAGATGGTCGATTTCGGGGGTTGGGACATGCCCATCCACTACGGCTCGCAGCTGGACGAGCACCACCTGGTGCGTCGCGAGTCGGGTGTGTTCGACGTCAGCCACATGACCGTGGTCGACCTGCGCGGTGACCAGGTCAAGCCGTTCCTGCGCCGCCTGCTGGCCAACTCGGTCGACAAGCTGAAGGTGCCGGGCAAGGCGCTGTACTCCTGCATGCTGAATCCGCGCGGCGGCGTCATCGACGACCTGATCGTCTACTACCTGGGCGAAGATTTCTTCCGCATGGTGGTCAACGCCTCCACCCGCGAAAAGGACCTGGCCTGGCTGCGCGAGCAGGCCGCGCCGTTCGGCGTCAGCGTCGAGCAGCGGCCGGACCTGGCCATCCTGGCCGTGCAGGGCCCACAGGCGCGCGGGATCGTGATCGGCCTGGCCCGCGAATCCGAGCGCGAGGCGCTGACCAAGCTGGGCCGCTTCGCCGCCCTCCAGGTGCAGTCCGACGACGGCGTCGAGCTGTTCGTCGCCCGCACTGGTTACACCGGCGAAGACGGCTTCGAAATCCTGCTGCCGCAGGATGCCGTGGTCGCGTTCTGGAACCGCCTGCTGGCGGCGGGCGTGAAGCCGGCCGGCCTCGGCGCGCGCGACACGCTGCGCCTGGAAGCCGGCATGAACCTGTACGGCCAGGACATGGACGAAGAGATCACCCCGTACGAAGCGGCGCTGGCCTGGACGGTGTCGCTGGACGAAGGCCGCGACTTCATCGGCCGCGACGTGCTGGAAGCGCAGAAGGCTGCCGGCACCGCACGCCAGATGATCGGCCTGGTGATGGACGAGAAGGGCGTGCTGCGCCACGGCCAAGCGGTGACCACCGCGGGTGGCCAGGGCGAGATCCTGTCCGGCACCTTCTCGCCGACCCTGGCCAAGGGCATCGCCTTCGCCCGTGTACCGGCCGGTGAACTCGGCGAAGTCACCGTCGACATCCGCGGCCGGCAGGTGCCGGTGCGCGTGGTCAAGTTCCCGTTCGTGCGCGAAGGCCAGGCCCAGCCCGGCGTGCTCGCCGACGCCTGATCCGAACATGCCGGTCGTCACTGACAGCAGTGGCGGCCGGTTGGTTACACTAGCCCCGTTTTTTCCACCCCTGCATATCTCTGGAGCAGTCCCATGAGCGAGATCCCCGGCGACCTCAAGTTCCTCAAGTCCCATGAGTGGGCCCGTGTCGAAGGCAATGGCCGCGTCACCGTCGGTATTTCCGACCACGCCCAGGGCCTGCTGGGTGACCTGGTCTACGTCGAACTGCCGGAAGTCGGCGCCGACGCCAAGGCCGGCGAACAGATCGCCGTCGTCGAGTCGGTGAAGGCCGCCTCGGACGTCTACAGCCCGATCAGCGGCAAGGTCGTCGAGGTCAACTCGGCCCTGTCCGACAAGCCGGAAACCATCAACGAAGATGCCTACGGCGAAGGCTGGATGTTCGTGGTCGAACTGACCAACGCTGAAGAGGTCAACGAGCTGCTGGACCCGGACGCGTACGCCGAAGCCCTGGAGAACGACGACCACTGAGTCGTCGTTTCCGGGTTCTGCAACGGCCACCTTCGGGTGGCCGTTTTTGTTTTGGCGAGTACGTCGGCTCATGACGCAGGGTTTGCTGCGCGCCCTCGACGCGGCATCAGCAGACCCGCGAACGGTACCGAGGGGCGTGCGCAGTTTTGCGCAAATCCGCGTTTCCACCCCGCGCCGACGCGTCCGGATGTGAAAACTTTTCGCCCCCCGTTGCGGTGCCGTTGTGCTGGCGTTGGTGGGGGCGGCGACCGCTGCTGGCGATGCGTGCATGCAGTGGCCGCCAACATGAATGCATCTGCGCGGAGTGCTTATTTCAAGTGCTTTTTGTTCAACGCTTGCGTCGTTGTCGTTGCAGGTAACGTGCGTGCGTGGCGCTTTGGTGGTCGTCGAAGGCGGAGCGTGGCGACCGTGCAGGCAACACCGTGGATGGCGCGGATGTGAAAATTTTTCGCGGGGGTTGTTGACAGTAAAAAAAACCGTGATTAGGTTTCGCCTCAGCAGACCTTGCCTGCCCAACCGAGTGCGCAGAATCAATCGTCCGATGCGAAGCAGCCCCTTCAAGACCACCGCGACCCTGATGACGGTGGACATGGCCCCGCTTCCCCCGGAGAAATGCAAGGCACTTCCCGTTCCGATGCCCGCTCCGCCGATCGAGGCGGGCATTGCCGTATCCGTAACGGCGCGCCTGACGCGCCGGCGGTCCCCGCACGCAGCATCCGCGGGTTTGATCCACCTGGGCGTTTCAACTCCCTATCACTGACGAGGAGCCATCCCATGGCAACCAAGAAAGCTGCGAAGAAGAAGCCCGCCGCCAAGAAAGCGGTGAAGAAGGTCGCGAAGAAGGCCGCTGCCAAGAAGGCAGTGAAGAAGGTCGCGAAGAAGGCGACCGCCAAGAAGGCAGTGAAGAAGGCTGCGAAGAAGGTCGCCAAGAAGGCCACTGCGAAGAAGGCAGTGAAGAAGGCGGCAAAGAAGGTAGCCAAGAAGTCCACTGCCAAGAAGGCTGTCAAGAAGACCGCGAAGAAGGCCGTCAAGAAGGTAGCCAAGAAGGCCACCAAGAAGACTGCCAAGAAGGCAACGGCCCGCAAGCCTGCCAAGAAGGCCGTCAAGAAGACTGCCAAGAAGGCAGTAAAGAAGACCGCGAAGAAGGCCACCAAGAAGGCTGCCCCGAAGAAGGCAGCGAAGAAGGTTGCCAAGCGCAAGCCGGCCGCCCGCAAGAAGAAGGCCGCTCCGGTCGCTCTGCCGGCAACCCCGGCGCCGCTGATCTAAGTACTTCCCGATAGCCGCATCCTGAAACCCCCTTCCCTGGCTGCCCAGCGGGGAGGGGGTTTTTTTATGGGGCCATTTGCCGCGTCGAGCCATGCTCGACTGCCTTTCCGATAGTTGACGCTAGCGGTGCGGCGCCGGTGGAAAGCGCTCCACCAGGAAATCGATGAAGCTGCGCAGGCGGGTCGAGTGGTAGCGGTCGTGGGCATAGACCACGTGCATCGGCCGGCCGGTCCGGCCATGCTCCGGGAACAGCTGCACCAGGCGCCCGGCTTCGACGTCGGCAGCCAGCAGCAGTGCCGATTGCAGCACGATGCCCAGCCCATGCAGCGCCGCCGTACGCAGCGCTTCGCCGTTGTTGATCTGCAGGCGACCTGTGGGCACATGGTCGAGCCCGCCAGCATCGGCCTGCAGCCACTGCGCCAGTGCGCTGGGTTCGAAGGACAGGCATTGGTGCCGGGAAAGTGCCTGCAGGTCGGAAGGCGTACCATGCCGGGCGAGGTATCCGGGCGAGGCGCACATCATCAATCGATAGGGTGTCAGCGCACGGGCGACCAGCGCGCAGCTGTCAGCCAGCGTACCGATACGCAGGGCGGCTTCGAAACCTTCTTCGGCGAGATTGACGACGCGGTCGGTCAGCACCGCGTCGACACGCACCTCGGGGTAGTGCGCCATGTAATCGGCCAACGCCGGCAGCAGTGCATGCGTGCCGAAGATCACCGGCGCGCTGACGCGCAGCGTGCCTGCCGGTGCCAGGTGCTGGTGCTGGGCCTGCGCATCGGTTTCCTCCACCAGCCGCAGGATCTCCCGGCAGCGGGCGTAGTAGTCCTCGCCGAACGGCGTCATGTGCTGGCGCCGGGTGGTACGACTGAGCAACTGCATGCCGAGCCGTGCCTCCAACGCACGCAGGTGCTTGCCGGCCATCGTCGCGGAGATGTCCAGTGCTGCCGCCGCAGCGCTGAGGCTGCCCTTGTCCACGATCAGCACGTAGACCTGCATGCTTTCCAGCAGGTTCATCTGACACTCCGGGTGTTGAATGCTGAAACCTGTGCGGAGTTTATCAATCAGGGGGGATCAAACAGCATGCACCGCACGGGCCGGATCCACCGGCCGCGCTGACAGGAGAACACCATGGATTTGAACCTTGAGGGACGCACCGCGCTGGTCACCGGGGCGGGCAGTGGCATCGGTGCCGCTGTCGCCAGGCAACTGGCCGCGCAGGGCGTGCGTGTCGCCATCTCGTCACGGCGTCAGGCACCGCTGCAGGCGCTGGCGGCGGAAATCGAAGCGGCGGGCGCACTCGCGCCGATCATCCTGCTGGGCGATGTCACCGACGCCGGGGACGTGCGCCGCATCGCCGACGCCGCGCTGGCAGCGTTGCAGCGGGTGGACATCCTGGTCAACGCAGCTGGCGGCTCGCGGCCAACGACCGTCGATGCCGCCGACGCAATCTGGGAGGAGGCATTGGCGCTGAACTTCTCTGCCGCACGACGGTTGAGCCAGGCACTGCTGCCGGCAATGCAGGCGCAGGGCTGGGGGCGGGTGATCAACTTCAGCGGTTCGATGGAACCGCGCACGGTGAACGCGGCCACGGCGGCGAAGGCGGCGCTTCATCTGTGGAGCAAGGGCCTGTCGTCCGAAGTGGCCGGGCAGGGCATCACGGTGAATGCAATCGCACCGGGGCGGATCAACAGCCCGCAGATTCTTGATCGCCTGCATCCCACCGAGGAAAGCCGGCGCGAGTTCATTGCACGCAACATTCCGATCGGGCGCTTCGGCGATCCGGACGAAGTGGCGCCGCTGGTGGCCTTCCTGGCTTCGCCGCTGGCCGGCTACATCACCGGCGCGGTGATTCCAGTGGACGGCGGCATGCACTACTTCGCGCACTAGCGCTGCGGAGCTGTAGAGCCGAGCCCATGCTCGGCTGCTTTTCGCATCTGTAGAGTCGGGCCATGCTCGACTGCTTGAATCAGCCGAGCATGGCTCGGCTCTACAGAAAGAACGAAAAGGGCGACCCATGGGCCGCCCTTCATGCTTACCGTCGAGCCCACCAGATCAGCGCGGCGACGCCACCGCGCGGTTGCTCGAGGCACCCTTGCCCTTGCGCTTGTCCTGCTGCGCCGGGCTTGCGCCTTCGGCCATCAGGTTGTCGCTGCCGAAGTCGGTGTCCACATCCAGCCAGCGCTGTGCCGGCAGGCCGAGTGCGGAATCGAGCACGGTCGGCAGCAGGCCGCTGGGCAGGCCGCTTTCGCCATTCCACATGATGGCGATGCCGAGATCGCGTTCCGGCACCAATGCCACCAGGCCGCGGTAGCCCTGCACGGCGCCGGCATGGAACACCACGTCGTGGCCGGCATAGTCGAAGGTGCGCCAGCCCAGTGCGTAGCCGGCCGAATGCAGGCGCTCGCGGCGCCAGCCCGAACGCATCTCACCGGGGGTGTTGATCAGGCTGGAGTGCAGGGTGGCCAGCAGCGGCGCCGGCAGCACGTCAGGGCGGTGCCCGGTGTGGGCGAGCAGCCACTGCGCCATGTCGCTGGCGCTGGCATTGACGCCAGCCGCCGGGGCGACGCGGTAGTAGGTCGGCTTCGGCGTCAGCGACACCCAGCCATTGCGGCTGCGCACGTGCGGACGCGCCCAGCGCGAGCTGGCCTGGATGCCGGCCAGGCCGAGGCTGGCATCGTTCATGCCCAGCGGCTTGAAGATGCGGCGCTCGACCGACTGCTCGTAGAAGCTGCCGGAAGCGGCGTAGACAACGTCGCCGATCAGGCTGAAGGCCACGTTCTGGTAGGCGTAGCAGTCGCCCGGCAGGCACTTCAGGCTGGTGTTGGCCAGCTTCTGGGTCAGCGAGTAGTACTCGGCGTTGCCTTCGATGTCGCGGTCGTAGGCGTTGTACGGCAGGCCGACGCGGTGGCTGAGCACATCGGCCACCGTCAGGCGGTCGGTGGCTTCGGGCGAGTTGAGGCGGAAGCCCGGCACGTAATCGGTGACCTTGCTGTCCCAGCGCAGCGTGCCGTCGTTGACCAGCAGACCGGCCATGGTGCCGGCGAACGCCTTGGACAGTGATGCCAGGCGGAACACGGTGTGCGCATCGACCGGCAGCGGATTGTTGACGTCGGTGACGCCATAGCCGCGCGCGCTGAGGATGCGGCCGCCCTGCACGATGGCCACGGCCATGCCTGGCACGCGCTCGCCATAGGTGAGCTGCTGCGCCATCGATTCGATGTTGGCGACGTTGAAGCCTGCGGCGGGCGCCTGCACCTGCGGCACCAGACCGGTGCGGTAGGCCGCCGGCTGGGTGTGGGCGACAGTGGGACCCGCAGCGGATTCGATGTTGGTCGGCATCGGCGGCAATGCCGGCGGTGTCTGCGCGGTGGTGGACAAGGCAACAGGCATCAGCATGCCCAGCAAACCGGTGGCCGCCGAACGGATCGGACGACGCAGGCTGTTCTTTTTCATCGTTGTGACCCGTGCGCGACTGCTGATGGCGATTCTAGCGCCGCTTTTCCCTTGTGCACAAACAAAGCGAAGATGAATGCGCATCTCGTTGAAAAAGTTGGAATTTTGACGCCTCCGAAGCGTGTATCGGAACGTGTCATCCGGGCCCGGCCATGACAGTGCGTTGCAGCCTTCAAACGGCCACCTGCTGGCGATGTTGCAGTGCATTGGATAACGTACGCGCTTCACCGCCCCCGGAGCCTGCCATGCCGCTGTCCAACCGCCGTCTTCAGGCGAGGGACACCGCGTGAGTGCGGTACGGGGGAAAGGGCCGCTGCAGGGGCTGGCGGCGGCGCTGCGCGAGTCGCCGGCGCTGTGGTGGTCGTTCCTGTACTTCTTCTGCCTGCTCAGCGGCTACTACGTGCTGCGCCCGGTGCGCGAGGCGATGGCCGCGTCGGCCGACCTGGAGACGGTGTTCCCACCGCTGCTGATCGCCTGGTTCGGAAGCCATGGCATCGCGCTGAAGGACTTCGTGTTGCAGTTCCTGTTCACCTGCGTGTTCGTGATCATGCTGGTGCTGCAGCCGGTCTATGGCTGGCTGGTCAGCCGCTTTCCGAGGCGGGTGTTCCTGCCGGCGGTGTACGGCTTCTTCATTGTCACCCTGCTCGGGTTCTACGTGATGTTCGACAGCGGCGTGCCGGGCCGCGGCATGGCTTTCTTCTTCTGGATCACCGTCTTCAACCTGTTCGCGGTGGCGGTGTTCTGGAGCTTCATGGCCGACGTGTTCTCCAATGTGCAGGCACGGGCCTACTACGGCTACATCGGCGCGGCGGGCACCATCGGTGCCTTCCTCGGCCCGATCATCACCAGTGCGCTGGTACAGCGCGTGGGCATCGCCAACCTGATGCTGGTGTCGGCCGGTTTCCTTGCCATCTGCCTGTTGAGCATCTGGAGGCTGCGGCACTGGGCGGTGCTTCGCGAGCAGGAGCAGCAGTTGGTATCGGGCGAAAAGCCGATGGGCGGCAGTGTGCTGGATGGTCTCAAGCTGATTGTTCGCGAACCTCTGCTGCGCTGGCTGGCGATCATGGTGGTGTTCGGCGTGGGCGTGGGAACGCTGCTCTACAACCAGCAGGCTGCCATCGTGCGTGCGGCGTTCACCGACCCCGCAGCGAGCACCGCGTTCTTCTCGCGCATCGACCTGGCAGTGAATGCGCTGGCGCTGTTGATGCAGCTGGGCCTGACCCGCTGGCTGTTGTCCCGCCACGGGATCGCACCGGCGCTGCTGATTCCCGGCTTCGCGATCCTGATCGGCTTCTCGGTGCTGGCCGCTTCGCCCATGCCCCTGCTGGTGGCGGTGGTGCAGGTGATGACCCGCGCAAGCGAGTTCGCACTGGCCAAGCCGGCCCGCGAAACCATCTACACCCGCGTGGACCGGCAGTGGCGTTACAAGGCCGGCGCAGCCATCGACACCGTGGTCTACCGCGGTGCGGACCTGAGCTTTGCCTGGGTGCACAAGGGCCTGTCCCTGTTCGGCTCGCATGTGGTGTTCGTCGGCGGCATGCTGGTGGCCGCGTGCATGACCGCCGCCGCGTTCGGCGTGCTGCGCGAAGAAAAGAAACTGCCGCGCGACCGCTGATGTTCCGGGGTCAGATCCCTTTCCCTCAGGGAAAGGGATCTGACCCCATTCCCCATCCCTGTCCAAGGAACCGCCCATGTACTGGATCGCACTCGCCCTGACGTTGCTGGTCGCCCTGCTGCACGTCTATTTCCTGGTGCTTGAGATGTTCCTGTGGACCCGCCCGCTGGGCCTGAAGACGTTCCGCAACACGCCGCAGAAGGCAGAGACCACGCGCGTGCTGGCGGCCAACCAGGGGCTGTACAACGGCTTCCTGGCGGCGGGCATCGTGGTGGGGCTGGTGATCGAGCAGCCGGTGCTGGTGACGTTCTCGCTGGCGTGCGTGGTGGTGGCGGGGTGTTATGGCGCGTACAGCGTGAGCCGGCGCATTTTCATGATCCAGGCGGTGCCGGCGATCCTGGCGCTGGTTCTTCGCGCGGTGGCGTAGTTTCCAGCCAACGGCGCAGCCCCTCGTGGGTGGGCCGCGGAATGCGGGTCGTGGGTTTGGCCGGGCGGATGGGCTGGGCAGGGGACGCCGTAAACCTGTGGTGGTCCAGTATTTTTGGACACTCCCAAAGGGAGTTCAGGCCACCTGCTCTTCACAAAGCGCAGGTGGCACAAGGCCGTTGGCACTGTGTAGCCGACGGTGGTTGTACCAGTCCACGAACTGCTCGATGTCTGCTGCCGCCTCCTGTCGAGTGGGGTATTTGGAGTAAAGCCATTCCCCTTTGAGGGTGGCGAAAACCCGTTCCACCACCGCGTTGTCCCAGCAGTTGCCCTTCCGGCTCATGCTCTGGGTGATGCCGTTGTCACGCAGGATTTCGGCCATGGCATGGCTGGTGTACTGCCGACCTTGATCCGAGTGGAAAAGTAGTCGCCCGTTGGGACGACGCTGTTTCAGCGCCCCGCGCAGGGCTCTGACGGCCAGCCAGGCATCCCCTTCGTGAGAGTGAGCCCAGCCCACGATCCGGCGGGCAAACAGATCCACCACGATGGCCAGATAGAGCCAGCCTTGCTGGGTCGGGATGTAGGTGATATCCCCTGCCCAGACCTGGTTGGGGGCCGCCGGGTTGAATTGGCGTTCCAACACGTTGGGCGCCGTCAGTGCCTGCGGCCCAAGGCTGTGGTACTTGTGCCGCCGGTGCTGTCGCGCCCTGACACCGGCTCGGCGCATCAGCGTCCGGGCGCGGTAGCGCCCCATGGGTAGGCCGCAGTTGGTCAGCTCCCTGGCCATCTTGCGAGAGCCACAGCTCCCCCGATGGGACTGATGAATGCGACGAACCAGATCAACCTGGGCCAGCAGCGCCCGGTCAATCCGGGGCTCCCGGTGCAGCCAGGCGTAGTAGCTGCTACGGGGATAGTCCATCAACTGACACACCAACCGGATCGGAGCGACCTTCCCCAATTCCTGGATCACCTGTTCCGGTGATCGCTGTCCCGAATGAAGAAGGCGATGGATTTTTTTAGCAGGTCGCGCTCCTCCTTGAGCCTGCGATTCTGGGCCTCCAGCTCGGCGATTCTGACCTGGGCATCCACCGGCGGTGCCTCGGCCTGAGGGTCATGCTTTCGCCGCCATTGCTCGATCCAGCGCCTCAGCGCCGTCGGGCCGACATCCATCAGCTGGCAGACGTCCCTGACTGTCTGCCCCTCCACAACGACAAGGCGAACCGCCTCATCCCTCATGCCCTGAGTGATCTGTTTTGCCATGGGTCTACCTCGATGCTCGAAATTGATCCTATCGAGTGTCCAAGTTGATTAGACCACCACAACCCATCCTTGGGGGCTTGGCCGCGGCATCCATGCCGCGGACACCCCTGCCCAGCCCATCCGCCCGGCCCCTGACAGGTTCCGTGTGCGGCCAGCCCACGGAGAAGAAGAGAAGATGAAGAGCAACAGCGGGTCGCTGCGCTCGTGGGTTCTGCGCGCACGAAAAAAGCGGCCGGCGGACCGCTTCTGCTTTTGCTCTTGCTCTTCTTTTTTCTCTTGCGTGGGTGGACGCCACAGAGATCTGTCAGAGGTCGGAGGGGTGGGGCCGGGCGGGGTATCCGCGCCATGGATGGCGCGGCTAAGCCTACACGGACGTACTTGCGGCGTCCCCGCCCGGCCTCACCCCTCCGGCCCAGCCGATAAACCGCATTTGGCGACCCATCCACGAGGGGCTGCGCCGTTCGCGGAAACACACTACTTCGCCGGTGACATCCACATGTCGATGACCGCGCTGAACACCTCCGTCCCCGCACGATCCCGCACACTCACCGTCACCGGCAGCGCGTAACCCTGCGCCGCCGCCACGATCGGCTGCGCCGGCAGCGCCACCGCCTGCAGCGTGCCGCGCGCCTTGGCCAGGTACTGCACCTGCATGCCCTTCGGGATCCAGCGCATCCCCTTCGGCAGTGACGCGTCGACCATCAGCCCGGCGGTCAGTTCGGCCAGGTTGCACATCGCGATCGCGTGCACCGTGCCGATGTGGTTGCGCACCCTGCGGCGGTCGGCCAGCGTGCCTTCGCAGCGGCCGTGCTCCAGGCGGGTGATGCGCGGGGCGATGCTGGCGAAGTAGGGCGCCTTGAAGCAGACCGCGCGCGAGAACAGCCAGGTGCCGGCAGGCCAGCGTTGCAGCCGGTGGTAGAGCGAGAGCAGGGGCGTGGACATGGTCGGTGTTCCGGTCGTCGGATAGAACGACGGCGGGCCGAGGCCCGCCGTCGAAGGCAACGCGTGTCGCGGGCGATCAGGCCGCCTGCGAATGCGGGTCCTTGTGCTGGCGGTCGTAGTAGCTGGCCGCACGCAGTTCGTGGGTGTCGAAGTCGTCCACGGTGATGGTGTCCAAGGTCAGCGTGCGCAGCTCTTCCAGCAGGCTGCGCTCGTCCTGGGTGATCACGCCCTCGGCCACGGCCTCGTCCAGCTGGGCCTTGAAGTCCAGAGCTTCGATGCCCTTGCTCTTCAGGGCCTTCAGGAACTTGCGCTCTACCGGTTCGGCCATGATCGCCTTGCTCAGGTAGCTGTTGATGCGGCCACCCGGGTTGTTCTCGCACGGGGTCAGGAACACGCCGCTGGCCAGACGATCACGCGCTTCGTTCGGCGCCATCAGCAGGGCGGCGACGCGGCGGCTCAGACGGTCGCCCGGAGCCTCGGCACGACGGCCCAGCGGGAAGATCAGCGCCCACATCAGCCAGCCGATCGGACGGATCGGGAAGTTGCGCAGGGCGGCCGACAGCGATTCCTCGATCTTGTGCACGCTGTCATGGAAGGCCCAGGCCAGCAGCGGCTGGTCGGCCTGCGGTGCGCCTTCATCGTGGTAGCGCTTGAGCATGGCGCTGGTCATGTAGACATGGCTCAGCACGTCGCCCAGGCGGCCGGACAGCGATTCCTTGAACTTCAGCTTGCCGCCGAGGGTCATCATCGAGATGTCGGCCATCAGCGCCAGGTTGGCCGAATAACGGTCCAGCTTGCGGAAGTAGCGGCGGGTGTAAGCGTCGCCCGGGGCGGCACCGAAGCGCGCGCCGGTCAGGCCGAACCAGAACGAACGCACGGCGTTGGAGAGGCCGAAGCGGATGTGGCCAAACAGGCTGCGGTCGAACTCCTGCAGGCCGGCACGGGTGTCCGGATCCTGCGCGGCCTTCATTTCCTTCAGCACCCACGGGTGGCAGAGGATCGCACCCTGGCCGAAGATCAGCAGGCTGCGGGTCATGATGTTGGCGCCTTCCACGGTGATCGCGATCGGCGCGGCCTGCCAGCTGCGGCCGGCGAAGTTGCGCGGCCCCAGGATGATGCCCTTGCCGCCGATCACGTCCATCATGTCCGAGATCACTTCGCGGCTCATGTTGGTGCAGTGGTACTTGGCGATCGCCGACGGCACCGACGGCACGTCACCACGGTCGACCGCAGCTGCGGTGGCCTGCGACAGCGCGCTGATCTTGTACGCCTTGCCGCCGATGCGGGCCAGCGCTTCTTCCACGCCCTCGAAGCGGCCGACCGACAGGCCGAACTGCTTGCGGATGCGTGCATAGGCGCCGGTCACGGCAGCACCGGCCTTGGCACCGCCGCTGGCGGTGGAGGGCAGGGTGATCGAGCGGCCCACGGCCAGGCACTCGTTGAGCATGTTCCAGCCCTTGCCGGCCATGGCAGCGCCACCGATCAGCTGGGTCAGCGGAATGAACACGTCCTTGCCGCGGATCGGACCGTTCTGGAACGTCGAGTTCAGCGGGAAGTGGCGACGGCCGATTTCAACGCCGGCGGTGTCGCGCGGCAGCAGGCCCAGGGTGATGCCGATGTCGCGGGTATCGCCGATCAGGCCGTCCGGGTCGTACATGCGGAACGCCAGGCCGATCAGCGAGGCAACCGGGGCCAGGGTGATGTAGCGCTTGTCGAAGGTCAGCTTGACGCCGAGCACCTGCTCGCCGTTCCACTCGCCCTTGCAGACGATGCCGTAGTCGGGAATCGAGGTGGCGTCGGAGCCGGCGAACGGGCCGGTCAGGCCGAAGCAGGGCACTTCGCGGCCATCGGCCAGGCGCGGCAGGTACTGGTCCTTCTGTTCCTGGGTGCCGTAGTGCACCAGCAGTTCACCCGGGCCCAGCGAGTTCGGCACGCCGACGGTGGAGCTGACCACCGAGGACACCGAGGCCAGCTTCTGGATCACCTTGTGGTGGGCCAGCGCGGAGAAGCCCAGGCCGCCATATTCCTTCGGAATGATCATGCCGAAGAACTTGTTCTTCTTGATGAAGGCCCACAGCTCCGGCGGCAGGTCGGCGTGGACGTGGGTGATTTCCCAGTCGTTGACCATCGTGCACAGCTCTTCGACCGGGCCATCGAGGAAGGCCTGTTCTTCGGCGGTCAGCTGCGGCTTCGGGTAGTTGAGCAGGATGTTCCAGTCCGGATCACCGGTGAACAGCTCGCCCTCGAAACCGACCGAGCCGGTTTCCAGCGCGATGCGCTCGGTCTGCGACAGCGGCGGCAGCACCTTGCGGAACACCTTCATCATCGGGCCGGTCAGCAGCGGCTTGCGGATGAACGGCAGCAGCAGCGGCACGGCGATGACGGCCAACACGGCGGCAGCCACGATCGTGGCGGTCTGGTTGACGTAGGGGATGAACCAGCAGGCGACCAGCAGGGCCACGCTGATCAGCGTCCAGGTAACCAGCCGCATGCGGTGGTAGGCGACGAACGCGCCTGCCAGCAGCAGGGCGAGGAAGGGAAGAACGATGCTCATGAGCGTGCTCCGGTGACGTGCTCGTTTGTGGCGGACGAAGCCGCAGCATCCGCTGCGGGCAACACGTCCAGATAGTCCAACACAGTAGCGGTAAAGGCGTCGTTGTCATCGCCGGCGACCATGTGCGTGGCCTGCGGCAGCTGTACGTGACGCGCGTGCGGCGCCAACGCCAGGAATTCGGCCACGGTCTGTGGCGTGACCAGGTCGCTGCGGCCGCCGCTGACCAGCAGCAGCGGGCATTTCACTTGGCGTGCGGCCTCGGCCAGCGCATCCTGGTGCTGCTCGCTGTCGCGCGCCAGTTCGGCCACCAGGCGCGGGTCCCAGTGCCAGCGCCAGCGGCCCTGGCCGTCCTCGCGCAGCAATGCGCGCAGCGACTGCTCGGATTTGCGCGGACGGTGCGGCATGTAGGCCGAGATCACATCGGCGGCCTGGGTGAGCGAGGCGAAGCCGTCGGGATGGGCGGTCATGAAGGCCAGGATGCGTTCAACACCGGCGGTATCCCAACGCGGGGTGATGTCCACCAGCACCATCGCCGAGAACAGGCCCGGCCAGCGCGATTCGGCCAGCAGGCCGAACAGGCCACCCATCGAGGCTGCGACCAGCACCGGCGGGCGCGGCTGTTCCCCGGCCAGCACGATGAGGTCATCAGCGAACTGTTCGCCGTGATAGGGCAGTTCGGCGGCATTCCAGTCCGAATCGCCGTGGCCACGAGCGTCGTAGGCCAATGTCTGCAGTCCCGCCGCAGACAGGGCCCGCGCGGTGGCGTTCCAGGCATGCCGGGTCTGGCCGAAGCCATGCGCGAACAGCACCCGGCCACGGCGGCCATGGTCGCTGGCAGTCGCAGCCAGGCGCGCGCCATGGGCGGCCTCCAGGCGAAGATCATGGAACGCAGCGGGAGTAGGGGACGTAACCATACTTGCTAGTATGGAGCGCTTGTGAGGGAAGTCAATACTGCACGGTATGGTGCGCTGCGGCAGGTGCCGAGGCGGGCGCCGCGACGGTTTCGGCCGCAACCGCGTACTGCAACGAACCCCGGCGTATGGTTAAATCAGCCCATGAATCAACCTGACGCTTCCGCCGGCGAACCGCGCGCCGGCCGCAACAGCCGCCTGAGTGCCGAAGACTGGGCCCAGGCAGCTCTCGATCTGATTGCTGAACAAGGTGTGGGTGCCGTCGCGGTGGAACCGTTGGCGCGGCGCCTGGGTGTGACCAAGGGCAGTTTCTACTGGCACTTCCCGTCGCGTGATGCGCTGCTGCAGGCGGCGCTGGAACGCTGGGAACTGTTCGAACAGGAACAGGTGTTCGGCAGCCTGGAGGATGTGCCGGATCCGCGCGTGCGCCTGCGCCAGTTGTTCCAGATGGTGGCGCACGAAGTGCAGCCGCACATCATCTACAGCGAACTGCTGAAGGCGCTGGACCACCCGATGGTGCGCCCGGTGATCGACCGCGTGTCGCAGCGCCGGCTCGACTACCTGGTTGCTTCGTTCCGCCAGGCCGGGCTCAGCTCCACCGATGCACGGCATCGCGCACGCCTGGCCTATGCAGCCTACGTTGGCTTCCTGCAGCTTTCGCTGCAGCTGCAGCAACCCAAGCAGGCCCGCGAGGATTTCGAGGCCTATGTCGAGCATCTGATCGAGACGCTCATTCCCAGCTGAATGGGAAAACGGCGCCCTGCAAGTGCCGAATGCGCCTTGCAGGGCGACCTCAATGCGCCAACGTATGTCGTAGTGAGACTGGTTTCACGCGATTTGGGCGTTTTCTTAACGACTCTTTAATTCCAGATCAAGTGTGGCTACTATCGGGTCACCAGCCGTTTTTTGTGCCTCCCTTTTGGGGTACGTCGGTTGGACTCAGCACACAACCCAAGATCCATGGAGAGAGAGCCCATGAAGTTGAACAGCAACAAGCTGCGCGATGCAGTGTGCGTTGCGCTGGCCGCCAGCGCCGCATCCGTTGCCGGCACCGGTGTGGCGTCTGCCCAGACCGCCACCAACCTGGACCGCATTGAAGTCACCGGTTCGCGCATCCGTACCGTCGACGTCGAAACTGCCCAGCCGGTCCTGACCCTCAGCCGCGCCGACATCGAGAAGCAGGGCTTCTCGTCGGTCGCTGACATCCTGCAGAACATCAGCGCCGTGGGTACGCCGCCGATCAGCCGTGCCCAGCCGCTGTCCTCGGGCGAAGCCGTCGGCGGCACCTACATCAGCCTGCGCGACCTGGGTGCCACCCGCACCCTGGTGCTGCTCAACGGCAAGCGCCTGGGCATCACCACCGGTGGCCTGCAGGACATCTCGACCGTGCCGGTCTCGGCCATCGAGCGCATCGAAGTGCTGAAGGACGGCGCTTCGTCGATCTACGGTTCCGATGCCATCGCCGGCGTCATCAACATCATCACCCGTACCAACTTCGAAGGCGCCACCGGCAGCGTCTACTACGGCCAGTACAGTGAAGGCGACGGTGCCACCCGCACCATGGACTTCACCATGGGCGTGAAGGGTGAGCGCGGTTCGCTGACCATCGGTGCCGAGTACGCCAAGGAAGACAAGGTGCGGGCGGCGGATCGTCCGTACGGTGCGTTCCCGCGCAGCGCCAACCACCCGGACTTCGGCTGGACCACCGTCGGCGAGTTCGGCGGTTTCGTCAGCCGTCCGGCCGATGGCCTGCCGGGCGTCACCTATCCGGCCGCCAGTGCATCCAACCCGAACCGCGAAGTGCGCGTGATCCTGCGTGAGGGTGGCAACGCGAGCAACAAGGCCGACTACATCGCGCAGAACGTCAACAGCTTCTCCACCCAGGACAAGACCAACACCAACCTGCAGACCGACCTGCGTACCCCGCAGGAGCGCCGTGCGGTGTTCGTCGATGGCATCTACGACCTGACCGACAACGTGCGCCTGCGCACCAACATGCTGTACAGCTTCCGCGATTCGAACCGCCAGATCGCCGGCTATCCGTACGGCGCACTGGCCTTCGGTTCGCCGATTTCGGCCAGCAGTGTGTTCAATCCGCTGGGTGCTGACATCGCCAACTGGTGGCGTCGTACTTCGGAAGTACCGCGCAACACCCGCGCCGAGCTGACCACCTTCCGCTTCAGCGGCGGCCTGGAAGGCAGCTTCGAGTTCTCCGACCGCCTGTTCGACTGGGATGTCGGCTACCTGTACAACAACAACAAGCTGGTCCAGACCAGCACCGGCGACCTCAACCTGACCGCGCTGCGTGCGGCCGTGGGTCCGTCGTTCATCAACAGCAGCGGCGTGGCGCAGTGCGGTACCGTGGCCAACCCGATCGGGTTGAACCAGTGCGTGCCGTACAACCCGTTCCTGCATGCCGGCATCCAGAGCAACGGTGCCAATGGCGCATTGACCGGCAATACCGCCCTGCAGAACCTGCTGTTCCCGTCTGCGCACTCCACCGCCGAGACCACCACCAAGGTCGTCACCGCCAACCTCGCCGGCAGCCTGTTCACCCTGCCGGCCGGCGACCTGGGCTTCGCCGTGGGTATCGAACACCGCAAGGAAACGGGCAGCTTCAGCCCGGACGCGCTGGTGCAGTCGGGCAACACCTCCGGCCTGGCCAACTTCCCGACCGGTGGTGGCTACAAGGTTGACGAAGTCTATGCCGAGTTCAACGTGCCGATCCTGGCCGACCTGCCGGGCGCCCGCGAGCTGAGCCTCAACGCGGCCACCCGTCATTCGGACTACGACACCTTCGGCACGACGCTGAACAGCAAGTTCGGCTTCAAGTGGAAGCCGATCGACTCGCTGCTCATCCGCGGTACCTGGGCGGAAGGCTTCCGTGCCCCGACCATCGCCGACCTGTACAGCGGCGGTTCGCAGTCGTTCGACTTCTTCACCGATCCGTGCGATTCGGTCTACGGTGCAGCGCGCACCAACGCTGCGGTGCGTGCCCGTTGCGCCGCTGCACTGCCGGCCGGCGTCAACGTCAACAACTTCCGCCAGCAGCAGCAGGGCTTCACCCCGACCACCGCTGCATCGTCGCAGACCCCGCTGGCCTTCGTCTCCGGTTCCAACGACCAGCTGACCCCGGAAACCTCGACGTCCAAGACCCTGGGCTTCGTCTGGAGCCCGGGTTTCATCCAGAACTTCAACATGTCGCTGGACTGGTGGGAAATCCGCGTCGAGAACACCATCATCTCGGACACGGCCAACCTGATCCTCAACGACTGCTACATCAACGATATCGCGGCACGCTGCTCGGCGTTCACGCGTGATCCGGTGACCGGCATCGTCAACAACCTCAAGCGCACCGGCATCAACGCCGGCTACCGCGAGGTGGAAGGCTTCGACCTGGATGTCAGCTACCGCCTGCCGACCGATCGTTTCGGCAACTTCAGCGCGCAGTGGACCAGCACCTACACCTCGCGTGACGACCTGGTCACCACCAAGAACCCGGTCACCCACCCGAATCCCCGCACCGGCGTGGGCTGGGCGGGCGGCGCCTTCCGCGTGCGTTCGAACCTGAACCTGGGTTGGGAAATGGGTGACTTCGGTGCCAGCTGGACCGTCCGTTACTTCTCCGGCATGAAGGAATCGTGCCTGAGCGCCGTGACGTTCCCGGAAGAGTGCAACCTGCCGAACTACGCTTCGCCGAACAACCAGGGCGTGGCGGTGGGCAGCGCGACCAACCAGCGTGGCGCGACCGTGTTCAACGACGTCCAGCTGCGCTGGAACGCACCGTGGAATGCGACCGTGGCCGTGGGTGCCAACAACGTGTTCGGCCGCGTGGGCCCGACCATGTACAGCCAGCCGAGCGCGAACGTCTCCTACTACGGTGGCTTCGACATCGGTCGCTTCCTGTACATGAAGTACACCCAGCGCTTCTGATCGCGGCGTAATCCGTACGTGTGACATGGCCACGCCCCGAAAGGGGCGTGGCTTTTTTCATGGGCGCGAAGGCGATGCATGGTTGGGGTGCGGCCGGAAGCTGCACGCAGCACAATGCCGGTGTCGGTGGCACCACGGAAAAAGAAAAGGTGTTCGGCAGCGTTGCCGCTGCGACGAAGCCAGGGCCTTTAGAGGTCCTGCTCGTAACGGACGTAGGGCACGGTGCCGTCGTCGTTGCTTTCGTTGCGCGGCGAGAACGGATTCTTGCCGCGGCTGATCACGTTCTCGGCGCCCACGGTGAGCTGGCCGGACCACGGTGTGCGCCAGGTCAGGCCGATGCCCAGGCCTTCCCACTTGCCGGGCTTGCCCGGCACATCGATGACGCGGCCAATGATGCTGCCGGTGAAATTGCCGTAGCCGGCGCCGATGCTCAGGCTCTTGCTGTCCCAGCGGTCGGCGATGGCCGGCGAAGCATCGGCCAGCGGTACCAGGCGAGCCTTGGCGTAGGTGCCGGCGATGGAAACGAAGCCTTCGCGGCCGATGTTCTTCTGCGCGAACACGGTCAGGTCATTCTGCTCGGCACGCAGCGAAGGGGTCTTGTTCGGGCCTGCCAGCCACGCCGGCAGGGTTTCACGGCCGGTTCCGGCGGTGATGCCGAGGCGGCTGCTGCCACGGTTCAAGGCGGCGGTGCCGGTGAAGCGCCGGCTGTTGAGGTCGTCCTCGTCGCCGAGGCTGGCCAGCATGCAGTGACTGGCCAGACCGCTCATGCTGGTCCCGCTGCTGCTGCAGAGCAGGCCCAACGAATCGCCAGAAGACAGGCCAAAGGCTGCATCCAGCGAGTTGCGGCCGAAATGCCAGCGCGCCCCGGCCGCCTGTTCACCGGTCGGCTCCAGGTACAGCAGGGCCTCGACCTTGCCGCTGCCCTTGTTCCATACCGGCAGCACGGTGCGGGTATCCTTGCTCTGCGCATGCACGCCCGTGATCGCGCCAAGGGCGATCATCATGGCCAGCGGTAGACGCAGGAAGGTACGCATCGAACCAGTTCAGACAGGAGAGGGCAACGGAAGTTCCCGCAGATACGGGAACTTGATCGTAGGGTGTTTATGAATTCTTAACAAGCCTTGATCCCCCCAGATGCAAGACAAGCTGTTTTATTGAAGCCGTTCAGGTGCCGGCACCGTCCCCTCGGCACCGTGGAACAGTATGCCGAACTCCGTCAACGGAAAGTGATACTCCCGCCCGCAGAATTCGCAACGCACCTCGACGGCGCCGGTGTCTGCGGCGGCGGCGCGGGCCTCGTCCTCACCCAGCGACTGCAGCATCGACGCGACCCGCTCACGCGAGCACGAACACGCGAAGGACAGCGGCTTTTCGCCCATCAGCGCCGGCTTCTCCTCGTGGAACAGGCGGTGCAGCAGCTGCTCGGCCGGGGTGGCCAGCAGTTCGGCCTTGCCCAGGGTCTCGAACAGGGCGCTGGCGCGCGCCCAGCCGTCCTCGTCGCCTTCGTCGCCCGGCAGCTTCTGCAGCAGCAGGCCGGCGGCGCCATTGCGGTCGGCGGCCAGCAGCAGGCGGGTCGGCAGCTGCTCGGACTGGCGGAAGTAGTCCTCGAAGGCTTCGTCCAGCTCCGGTGCGGTCAGTCCGACCAGGCTCTGGTAACGCTGTGGTTCACGCGGGTCCAGGCCCGGGTTCTCGATGGTGATCGCGAGCAGGGCGTCATCGCCAAGGCTGGACAGGTCGCGCGGCGCATCGGCGCCTTCGCTGAGCTGGGCGATGCCGCGCAGGGTACCGGCGGCGGTGCATTCGGCGAACAGGGTGCGCAGGGCGGTGCTGCTGCGCAGCTGGATCGACAGGCGCCCATCGATCTTGGTGTGGCCGGTGAACAGCGCCGAAGCCACGCAGGCTTCGCCCAGCAGCTCGGCAGCGGTATCCGGGTACTCGGCGTGGGACAGGATTTCCTGCCAGGTGGCCTGCAGGCGCACGTGGACGCCACGGACGCCAGCGTCGGGGAGCAGGAAGCGGATCAGGGAATCGGGGTTGGCGGTCATCGGCTCACATCGCGCGTAAACGGGGGCGGTTGCCGGATAATGCGCCGACAACCAGATAGAAGAAGGATGCACCAGTAATGGGGGCAGGGGGAGAGCAGCACAAGGTGGAAGCCGTGGCAGAAGGCCCGCGCCGCAGGCGCTGGCGCTGGAAACGGCTGCTGTGGCTGCCGGTACTGCTGGCCGCCTTCAGCTGCCTGCAGGTCCTGGTGCTGCGGTTCATCGACCCGCCGGTGTCCACGGTGATGCTGTGGCGCTACGGCGAGGCGCTGGGCGAGGCGGACTGGTCCTATCGCCTGCATTACCAGTGGCGCGATCTGGACCAGATGGCGCCGAGCCTGCCGATCTCGCTGGTGGCGGCGGAGGACCAGCGCTTCCCCGACCACAACGGCTTCGACCTGCAGGCCATCGAGAAGGCCCGTGACCACAATGCCAAGGGCGGGCGCCTGCGCGGTGCCAGCACGATCAGCCAGCAGGTGGCCAAGAACCTGTTCCTGTGGCAGGGCCGCAGCTGGGTGCGCAAGGGCCTGGAGGTCTGGTACACGGTGCTGATCGAAGCGCTGTGGCCGAAGGAACGCATCCTGGAGATGTACGCCAACATTGCCGAGTTCGGCGACGGTGTCTATGGCGCGCAAGCGGCAGCGCAGACGTTCTGGGGCAAGGATGCGGCGCGGCTGAGCCCGGCCGAGAGCGCGCGGCTGGCAGCGGTGCTGCCGGCGCCACGGCGCTACAACGCCGCAAAGCCAGGGCCGTACGTGCAGCGGCGCGCCGCCTGGATCCAGCGCCAGGCACGGCAGCTGGGTGGGGCCGCGTACCTGTCGGACGAGTGAGCGCGCGCCGCCTGATCTGTGGGCGGCGGCAACGTACAATCCGGGCATGACCCGCGAACGGCTCACTTTCGTCATCGCCGCCTACAACGAGGCACTGGCACTGCCGTTGCTGCATCCGCGGTTGTGCGCGGTGCTCGATGTGCTGCCCGACATCGACGGCCACATCCTGTACGTGGACGACGGCAGCCATGATGGGACCTGGGAGGTGATCGCCCGCCTGGCCCAGGCCGACGCGCGGGTCTCCGCGCTGAAGCTGTCGCGCAATTTCGGCAAGGAAGCGGCATTGACCGCTGGCCTGGACCTGGTGCGCGAAGGTGCGGCGATGATCCTCGACGCCGACGGCCAGGATCCGCCCGAACTGCTGCCGCAGTTCGTCGCGCGCTGGCGCGAGGGCCATGACAATGTCTATGGCACGCGGCTGGCGCGCGACGGCGAGGCCTGGGTGAAGCGTGCCACCGCAGCGATGTTCTACCGGGTGATGGGGCGCCTGTCGCGTACGCCGATTCCGGCCGACACCGGGGATTTCCGCCTGCTGTCGCCACGCGCGCTGAGTGCGCTCCGCGAGATGCGTGAGCGACACCGCTTCATGAAGGGGCTTTTCAGCTGGGTGGGTTTCAAGCGCGTGGCGGTTCCCTATCACCGCCATGCACGCGTGGCCGGCACCAGCAAGTTCAGCCTGTGGCGGCTGTGGAACTTCGCCCTGGAAGGCATTACCGGGTTCTCGACGGTGCCGCTGCGTGCGGCGACGTACCTGGGGCTGGCAACCGCGGCGGTGGCCTTCGTGTTCGGCCTGTGGGTGATCGTCAAGGCCGCGCTGTACGGAGACCGGGTGGCGGGCTGGCCGACGATGATGGCGGTGATCCTGTTCCTGGGCGGGGTGCAGTTGATCGCGCTGGGCCTGATTGGCGAGTACCTGGGGCGGCTGTACGAAGAGTCCAAGCAGCGGCCGTTGTACCTGGTTGACGCGTGGCTAGCATCGTCCGTGGCAGACTCGGCCCTGCAACCCACCCTGGGAGGGCAGGCGGATGACCACGGTACGGCAACTGTTGGACGGCAAGTCTCCTGAAGTACATGCGGTCGCGCCGGATGCGGCGGTGATCGATGCGATCCGGTTGATGGCGGAAAAGGGCATCGGTGCGGTGCTGGTGATGGACGGCCCGAGGCTGGTCGGCATCCTGTCCGAGCGCGATTACGCGCGCAAGATCGTGCTGCGTGATCGTTCTTCGCGCGATACGGCTGTGGCGGAGATCATGACGGCACAGGTGGTGACGGTGTCGCCGGGCGAGCAAGTGGAGCATTGCCTGCAGCTGGTGACCGACTACCGCATCCGCCACCTGCCGGTGGTGGAGGGCGCGCAGGTGCTGGGGGTGATCTCCATCGGTGACCTGGTGAAGTCGGTGATCGATGCGCAGCGGCGCGAGCTGGATCAGCTGCAGCAGTACATCGTTGCCGGGTGAGGTGTTCGCTGGCGGGCCTGCGGCCCGCCGGCCCGCTTTTCGAAGCCAGAGCCAGAGCCAGAGCTGAGAGCAGCGCCTTCCTGATATGTCGGGAGGCGGAGGGCATGGGCGTGCAGGACACGCCGCAAGTACGTCCCTGTAGGCTCGATGGCGCCATCCATGGCGCCAACGGTCCTGCACGCCCATGCCCTCCGCCTCTGGAAACATTTCCGCGAGCGCGGTGCGTACATGCGCGGTGCCTCGCCTTTGGTAGCTGCCAACCTTGGTTGGCAACAGCTTTTGACTTTGCTTTTTTCTTTGGACTTTGAATTTCCGCTCTCGTTCCGCGCGCGCGGGAAACTGTCCGGAGCCGGAGCAAGGCGGCAGGCAGGACCGTGAGGCGCATGGATGCGCCGACCGAGCCTACAGGGACGTATTTACGGCGTGTCCTGCCTGTCGCCTTGCTCCGGCTCTATGCGCGGAAAAAGAGGCGCCGCGAACAACGCTGTAACCCTACTTCGCATACTGCCCACCGCAGTCGGCATCCTTCCCCGGCCCCAGTTCGATCGTCGCCAGCAGCGCCGCCGGCGGGGCAATGCTGCCCAGCGCCAGTGCCACGGCGCCTCGAATGCCCAGCGCCTTGAAGTCCGGGCGGAACGACGGGTCCTTGAACGTGCCCGTGATGTGCAGCGGCGAGCGCAGCACCAGGATGCTCTTGTCCTTCGGGCGTGGCTTCAGCAGCAGGTCCAGGGTCTCGTCGCGCAGGCTGACCGTGCCTTCGCCGATGAGGATCGTATCGGTGGTATCCACCGCCAGCGCCTGGCTGGTCATCAGGCCGTCGCGCACGCCGAAGTCGGCGAAGGCGCAGCGCAGGGGGATCTGCTTGTCGCCGGTCACCAGGAATTTCAGCGATTCGGTGATGTCCAGCCCGGCCAGTTCCATCACCAGGTTGCCGACATGGCCGCGGCCCATCGCCAGGCCGACCTTGCCGCTGCTGCTGCCCAGCATCGCGGCGATCGAGTTGCCGCGTCCGCTCAGGTCCACTTCGCCACCGATGCCGCCCTTGGCCTGCTCGGCCAGCTTCGCATCGGGGAACAGCTGGCCCAGCTGCACGCCGCGCACGCTGGCTTTCAGCGCGGTGCGGATCTGCGGTTGGCGGGCATCCATGCGGATCGTGCTGCGGATGTCACCGCCGGCCACGCCGAAGTTCAGCGGGTCCAGCCGCAGCACGCCGTCATCGAGCAGCAGATGCGCGTCCATGTCGTCCAGCGGCAACGAGGGTGCGTTGATACGGTGCGCCTTCCAGCGCACGTCGGCATCCATCGCGCGCAGCTTGCCCAGGTTGTAGGGCGTGTCGGGCAATACCCGGCGGCTGGCGGCGACACGGGCGGCCTGTGCCTTCTGTTCCGCATTCGCGGTTTCGCCGCCGCCGGTCTTCGGTGGCGCTCCGACGAAGCCGGCCAGGTCATCGAAGTCCAGGCGCTTGGATTCCAGTGTTGCGGTCAGCCGTGGACGGTCGCGTCCCACCTCGAACTGCAGGTTGCCAGCGAGGTCGCTGTCGCCGACCTTGCCGGTGAAGCTGTCGTAGCGCCAGACGTTGTGGTCGCGCTTCAGCCGTCCGTCCAATGCATAGGGCGGTGAGGGCGGGATGGCGATGCCGAGCAGCGGGTAGAGATCGGCCAGGTCCTGGCCACTGAGCGCGAACTGCAGGTCGAACACCCGCAGCTGGAACGGATTGGTCAGCGTGCCACTGGCCACCGCGTGGGTAGCGCCGGCGCGGCCGTCGAGGTGGATGCGGAACGGATGGTCGCTGTCGGTCAGCTCCAGCGGTGATTCGGTACCGCCCTGCAGGGTGAACGGGTTGCCCTGCCAGTGGCCCTTGCCCTGCACCAGCAGCGGCGGCGAGGCATCGGCCTGTTTCGGTTGGCCGCTGCGCACGCCCACGCGGATGTCGGTGCGGCCCAGTGCGTCGAGGAACTGCAGCCGGCCGTCGTCGATGCGCAGGCGCTTGAGCTGCGGGCTTGTCCCGCCGCTACTGTCCCCCAGGAAATCCCAGTTGCCCGGCTCGCCCTTGCGCGGGGCGGTTTCCAGCAGCACGTCCGGTCGGGTCAGGCGCACTTCCGGCAGCTGCACGCTGCCGCGCAGCAGGGGCCACACCCGCACGTCGATCTCGACGCGGTCAGCCGTGGCCATGTTCGGCTGCTTCGCCCAGCCGGCATTGGCGAAGGTGATGGCATCGGCACGGATGGTGCTGGTGCGGCCGAGGTCGACATCCAGATGCCCGATGTGCAGTGCACGACCGGTGCGTGCCTGCACCGCGCGCTCGACCGGACCCTTGAACCAGTTCCAGTCCCACAGCGCGATCAGCACCAGGATCACCGCCAGCAGGAAGACCAGGACCGTCAGCCAGCGCCGGCCGCGCGGGCCAGGTCTGCGGAGGCGCCAGCGGGGAGCGCGCGTTGTGGCAGGGGAAGCGGCATCATTCACGCCGCCATGGTTGCCCCCTCATCGTGGACGGGGCGCGAAGCGTCCATGTGCATCATGTGCACATGCGGCGCGCTGGTCCGTGTTACAGCACCTGCATGGTCACCGCGACGAAGTGGCAGACGCTGCCGCCGATCACGAACAGGTGCCAGATCGCGTGCGAATAGGGGATCGATTCGCGGTGGTAGAAGTAAGTGCCCAGCGTGTACGACAGGCCGCCGGCCAGCAGCCAGCCCAGGGTCCAGCCGTCGATCGAGGCCAGCATCGGCTTGATCGCAACGATCACCAGCCAGCCCATGGCGATGTAGATGCCGGTGGAAAGCGCCTTGAAGCGGCCAGTGTAGAACAGCTTGAACACCACCCCGGCCAGGGCCAGGGTCCAGATCGCGGCGAACAGGCCCCAACCCCACGGGCCACGCAGGCCGATCAGGGTGAACGGGGTATAGGTGCCGGCGATCAATACGTAGATCGCGCAGTGGTCGAACACCTTCAGGCGGCCCTTGGCGACCGGGTGCTGGATGGCGTGGTACAGAGTGGAGGCGGTGTACAGCAGCAGAAGCGCAATGCCGAATACGATCGCGCCGGCCAGCTGCCAGCCATCGCTGTAGATGGCGGCGAGGGTGATCAGTACTGCACCGGCGCCCAGGGCGAGCACGGCACCGAGGCCGTGGGTCAGGGCGCTGGCGATTTCTTCGCGGATCGAAGCAACGGAAGTCGTGGACATGGCGTAGGCATCGTTCGCGGGGAGGGGGACCCGCACCCCCCCTATCATCGCCGCGATGGGCGGCATCTGCACGCCTGTCACCGTATGGTCGATGAATCCCCGGGTTGCACGGATGAACCGGCGACGGGTGCTGGGGTCAGAGCCCTTTCCTGCGGAAAGGGATCCGACCCCGGGGCATCAGCCTGCCGAAACGGTATGCGCCGCTTCGCGGGTGGCCGAGAAACGCACGTCCGGCGAGCGTTCCTGCGCCAGCTGCAGGTTGACCCGTGTCGGTGCCAGGTAGACCAGATGGCCGGCCGCATCCAGTGCCAGGTTCAGCGCATTCTTCTCGCGGAACTCTTCCAGCTTCTTCTCGTTGCTGCAGTGGACCCAACGCGCGGTGGTCACGCTGACCGGCTCGAAGGTGGCTTCCACGCCGTACTCGTCCTTCAGGCGATAGGCCGCCACGTCGAACTGCAGCACGCCGACGGCACCGAGGATCAGGTCGTTGCTGGTCAGCGGGCGGAAGAACTGGGTCGCGCCCTCTTCGGACAGCTGGGCCAGGCCCTTCTGCAGCTGCTTGAGCTTGAGCGGATCGCGCAGGCGCGCGCGGCGGAACAGTTCCGGGGCGAAGTTCGGAATACCGGTGAAGGTGACCGCTTCGCCTTCGGTGAAGGTATCGCCGATGGAAATGGTGCCGTGGTTGTGGATGCCGATCACATCGCCCGGCCACGCTTCGGCGGCGATTTCACGATCGCTGGCCATGAAGGTCAGGGCGTTGGCCAGCTTCATTTCCTTGCCGGTACGCACGTGGAAGGTCTTCATGCCTGCGCTGAAACGGCCGGAGCAGACGCGCATGAACGCCACGCGGTCACGGTGCTGCGGGTCCATGTTGGCCTGGATCTTGAACACGAAGCCGGTCAGCTTGTTCTCTTCCGGGGCAATCTCGCGGCCGGTGGTGGAGCGTGCCTGCGGCGACGGCGCATGCTCGACGAAGAAGTCCAGCAGCGGCTGCACGCCGAAGTTGTTCACGCCCGAGCCGAAGAACACCGGGGTCTGCTTGCCGGCGCGGTAGGCGTCCAGGTCGAACGGGTGGCTGGCGCCCTGCACCAGTTCCAGTTCGTCGCGCAGGTCGGCCAGCATCTGTGCACCGATCTTCTCGGCCAGGCCGGGTGCATCGATGGACGGGAAGATGGTCGAGTCCTGGCGGGTGAAGTTGCGGCCCGGCTCGTACAGGTGCACTTCCCCGGTCAGCAGGTGAACCACGCCCTTCAGGCGCTGGCCCATGCCGATCGGCCAGGTGACCGGGGCGCACTGGATGCCCAGCACGGTTTCCACTTCATCCAGCAGCTCGATCGGGTCCTTGCCCTCGCGGTCGAGCTTGTTGATGAAGGTCATGATCGGGGTGTCGCGCAGGCGGCAGACTTCCATCAGCTTGATGGTGCGCTCTTCCACGCCCTTGGCCACGTCGATCACCATCAGCGCCGAGTCCACCGCGGTCAGCACGCGGTAGGTGTCCTCGCCGAAGTCGGCGTGGCCGGGGGTGTCGAGCAGGTTGACGATCTTGCCTTCGTATGGGAACTGCATCACCGAGGAGGTGACGGAGATGCCGCGCTCCTTTTCCAGCGCCATCCAGTCGGACGTGGCGTGGCGGGCGGCCTTGCGGCCCTTGACCGAACCGGCCATCTGGATCGCGCCTCCGAACAGCAGCAGCTTTTCGGTCAGCGTGGTCTTGCCGGCGTCAGGGTGGGAGATGATGGCGAAGGTGCGGCGACGCGACGCTTCGTTGGCGACTTCGGACATGGCAGTGGCGCCCGCCCGGGGCGCTTTTCAAAGAGATAAGCGCCCGATTATACCGGCCGGGGCCGGTCAGCGCCCGGTGCCACCGTCGGCCTCGCCCTGGCGGGCGAACTGCAGCTGGCCCTGCTCGGTGAAGATGCGCGCCGGCACCGAGCGCAGGCCCATGCCGCGGTTGACCTGTACCACGAAGTGCAGATGTGGGGCGCTGCTGTAGCCACTGTTGCCGGACAGGCCGAGGGGTTGCCCGGCTCCCACCGCCTGGCCACGGCGCACGCGCATGCCGCCCGCCTGCAGGTGGCCATACAGGGCCATGCTGCCGTCGCTGTGCAGCACGCGGATGAAGTTGGCGCGGCCGCCATCGCGTTCGCGGTCCTGGCCGTTGCCAAGGAAGCCATCCTGGATCTGCATCACCGTGCCCTCGCGTGCGGCCAGCACCAACGTGCCTTCAGGCAGCGCGAAGTCGACCGCATCGCGGTTTTCCTCGTCATCGTGGCTGAACCGGCCCTGCGGCGCCTGGCCCACGCGCGGGCGCGCATCATCGAAGGGCAGGCGGTAGGCCACATCCTCGGCCTGTGCGGCGGGGTTGCCCGGTACCGACTGCAGGCGCAGGTCCAGCATCCGGCCGTTGACCGGCGCGGGGAGGTGGCCGACCACCAGGCTGCTGTCGCCCTGTATCAGTGACTGCACCGGCAGGCCGTCGACCGGGTGCCCGGGGGCCGCGCGCAGTTCGATCTGCAACGGGCCGGCCAGGGTGTTGTCGATGCGTGCCTGCCATTGCTCGCCGATCGGCTGCAGGCGCAGCTGGGCCATCGGAAGGGCCTCCTTCGCGGCCCCTGTCCTCGCGTCGGCGCTGGCGGTGGTGGGCGCCTTCGGCAGCATCCCCCAGCCCTGGCGCCAGTCGCTGGCGCCGGCGGAGGCACTGGCCAGCAGCGGCAGGAGCAGGCAGGTCAAGGGCAGGCGTGGCATCAGCGGATTCAGAAAAATGGACCGCCGGGACTGTACCCGATCCTGAACGGAGCGACCGCGACGCCTCTCGCATACTGAGGATGAAAATATTCATCGCTTTATCCGCATGAAGGGATTGACAGTGCCCGGAAGGGCTGGCATCGTGGCGTCACCATCGAGACCGGCAGAGGGACAGGCCCTTTGAAGCCGGGGCAGCCCGCGGATGCGAAAGCGTCTGCGTAGGTGCCAAATCCTGCGGGGACCGTGGCGTCCACCGAAAGATGGTTCGAACCATGCACCGCACGTGCATCTCGAACGCGAGCCCCGCGAAGGCTCGATGGCCGATTCCCCAACCGGATCCCGCCATGAGCTTCGCTGCCAGTACCGCCGTTCGCCCCGAACCCTTTGTCCCCGTCAGCGTGCCGGTCGAAGACCACGTGCATGCCGAGCGCGGTGAGTTCGCCGCGGTGCTGTCGATGCGTCATGCCGGCCCCAGCCCGGTGCGCCTGCGCTATGAGTGGGTCGGCCCGGCCAACGCGCCGGTGGTAGTGCTGGCCGGCGGCATTTCCGCGCATCGCCATGTGGCCTCCAACCCGCAGTTCAGCGAGAAGGGCTGGGCCGAAGAACTGGTCGGCAGTGGTCGCACGCTGGATCCGCAGCAGCTGCGGGTGCTGGCGTTCGATTTCGTCGGTGCCGACGGTGCGCTGGACGTGCCGATCGATACCGCCGACCAGGCCGATGCGTTGGCCCTGCTGCTGGATCATCTGGGTATCCGCACGCTGAAGGCCTTCGTCGGCTATTCGTATGGCGCGCTGGTCGGCCAGCAGTTCGCGATCCGTCATCGTGCCCGCGTACGCCAGCTGGTGCTGGCCAGCGGTGCGCATCGCCCGCACCCGTATGCCGCCGCCTGGCGCGCGTTGCAGCGCCGCGCCGTCGCACTGGGCCAGCTGCAGTGCGGTGAAGATCACGGCCTGGCGCTGGCCCGGCAGTTCGCCATGCTCAGCTACCGCACCCCGGAAGAGTTCGGCGAGCGCTTCGACGCCGCGCCGGAAGTGATCAACGGCCGCGTGCGCGTGGCCGCCGAAGACTATCTCGATGCAGCCGGCGCGCAGTACGTCGCGCGCACACCGGTGACCGCCTACCTGCGCCTGTCCGAATCGATCGACCTGCACCGCGTCGACCCCGCTGCCATCCTGCCGCCGACCGTGGTGGTGGCTGTGGAAGGTGACCGCCTGGTGCCCTTGGCCGACCTGGTCGGCCTGGTCGAGGGGTTGGGGCCGCGAGGCAGCCTGCGCGTGCTGCGCTCGCCCTACGGCCACGACGCCTTCCTCAAAGAAACCGATCGCATCGACGCGATCCTCGCCACCGCCTTCCGCACCTCTGGAGAGTCCGCATGAGCCTGCACGCCAACGAGCCTTCCTGTAGCCGCACCACTGCCGCCGTCCGTGCCGGCATCGATCGGGACACCGCGCATGGCGCGGTCACGCCGCCGATCGTGCTGTCGTCGAACTTCAGCTTTGAAGGCTTCGGCAACAAGCGCCAGTACGACTACACGCGCAGTGGCAACCCGACCCGCGACCTGCTGGGTGAAGCGCTGGCCGAGCTGGAAGGCGGCGCGGGTGGCGTGATCACCGCCACCGGCATGGGCGCGATCAACCTGGTGCTGAATGCACTGCTGCAGCCGGGCGATACCCTGGTGGTGCCGCACGATGCCTATGGCGGCAGCTGGCGCCTGTTCAATGCGCTGGCAAAGAAGGGCCACTTCGAGCTGGTCACCGCCGACCTGACCGATCCGCGCGCGCTGGCGCAGGCGCTGGCCACCCAGCCGAAGCTGGTGCTGGTGGAAACTCCGTCCAACCCGCTGCTGCGCATCACCGACCTGCGCTTCGTCATCGATGCCGCGCACAAGGCAGGTGCTCTGGTTGTGGTCGACAACACCTTCCTGTCCCCGGCCCTGCAGCAACCGCTGTCGTTCGGTGCGGATCTGGTGCTGCATTCCACCACCAAGTACATCAACGGGCACAGCGATGTGGTAGGCGGCGCGGTAGTCGCGCGTGATCCGGTACTGCACGAGCAGCTGGTGTGGTGGGGCAACGCGCTGGGCCTGACCGGTTCGCCGTTCGATGCCTTCCTGACCCTGCGCGGCCTGCGCACGCTGGATGCGCGCCTGCGCGTGCACCAGGAAAACACCACGTCGATCGTGGCGCTGCTGGACCAGCATCCGGCGGTCGGCCGCGTCTATTATCCGGGCCTGGCCGATCACCCGGGCCACGCCATCGCCGCCCGCCAGCAGAGTGGTTTCGGCGCGATGCTGTCGTTCGAACTGGCTGACTGCGAAGGTGATGATCCACATGCCGCAGTGCGTGCCTTTGTCGATGGCCTGCGCTGTTTCACCCTGGCCGAATCGCTGGGCGGTGTTGAAAGCCTGGTCGCGCATCCGGCCACCATGACCCATGCGGCGATGACCGCCGAAGCGCGTGCCGCCGCCGGCATCAGCGAAGGCCTGCTGCGCCTGTCGGTGGGCATCGAGGCCGAGCGTGACCTGCTGGCCGATCTCGGCGCCGCGCTGCAGCGCGCCGAAGCGGTGATTGATGCGGCTGCGCGCCGCAAACAGGTGGTGGATGCATGAGCGCGCTCGCCGCTGAAATTCCTGCGCTGAGCGTGGGACGCCTGGCGCTGCTCGGCACCGGCACGGTCGGCTCGGCCTTCGTACAGCGTTACCAGGCATTGCGGGCGCGTGGGCTGGAACTGCCCAGCGTGCAGTGGCTGGCCAATTCACGCACTGCGCTGGAAATTGATCGTGACCTGGCGTTGCCGCTGGAGCTGGCACGGCGTGCGCCGCGCGATGGACAGAGTTCGCCGCCGTGGGCGAGCGCCGAGGGGCTGGAGCGTGGCGACGTGGTGGTCGACGCCACCGCAAGCGAAGACGTGGCCGCGCGCCACGTGCAGTGGCTGGCGCGCGGCGTGCATGTGGTGACCGCCAACAAGCTGGGGCGTGGTGCGCAGCTGGCACGCGCGCAGGCGATTGCCGAAAGCTGCGCCGACAGTGGCGCGCGCTATGGCGACAGCGCGACGGTGGGCGCGGGCCTGCCGCTGCTGAGCAGCCTGCGTGCGCTGGTGGCCGGTGGCGATCACATCCATGCCATCGAGGGCGTGCTGTCCGGTTCGCTGGCCTGGCTGTTCCATCGTTACGACGGCCAGTCGCCGTTCTCGGCGGCGGTGCGCGAGGCGTTGGCGGCCGGCTACACCGAGCCCGATCCGCGCCTGGACCTGTCCGGCGAAGACGTGCGGCGCAAGCTGCTGATCCTCGCCCGCAGCAGCGGGCTGGCGCTGGATGCTGCGCAGGTGCAGGTGGATTCGCTGGTGCCAGCGGCGCTGGCGGCGTTGCCGCTGGAGGAAGCGGTGGGCGGGCTGGAACAGCTGGACGCACCTTTGCAGGCGCGCTGGCAGCAGGCGCGCGACAACGGCCGCGTGCTGCGTTTCGTTGGCCGTGTTGATGGCGAGGGCGCGCAGGTGGGCCTGCGTGAGCTGCCTGCGGATCACCCGCTGGCGCAGGGTGCAGGCACCGACAACCGCGTGGCCATCCACAGTGATCGCTACCAACGCCAGCCGCTGTTGATCCAGGGGCCGGGTGCGGGCGCGGAAGTCACCGCCGCTGCGCTGCTGGATGACGTGTTGCGGATTGTGGGCTGAACGCACCGCTTCTGTAGAGCCGAGCCTACGCTCGGCTGCTGCTGGCGAGATCCCCTCCTGCCGGATGAGCCGAGCATGGGCTCGGCTCTACAGAGGGGCTGCCGTTCAATGCGCCTTCAATGCCTTCAGCAACGCCGCATTGAACTGCTTCGGGTCCTGCACCTGCGGCGAATGGCCCAGTTCGGCGAACTCGACCAGCGTCGCGCCGGGAATCGCCGCCGCCGCGGCCCTGCCCAGTGCCGGATAGTTGCCCAGCGTCGCCTTCAGGTCCGGCGCTGCCAGATCGCGGCCGATCGCAGTGCGATCCTTCTGCCCGATGAACAGCGTGGTCGGTACCCGCACGTTCTTCAGCTCGTACACCACCGGCTGGTTGAACACCATGTCCGAGGCCAGCGCCTGGCTCCACGCAACGGCCTGCTTGCCTGGGCCTTCGTACATGCCCGACTGCATCCGCGCCCAGGTTTCATAGGCCGGCTTCCATTTGCCGTCGTAGTACACCTCCAGCTGGTAGCGCCGGATGCTGTCATAGCTGATGTTCATTTCGCCGGCATACCACGCATCCACGCTGCGCCAAGGCACGCCGAGTGACTTCCAGTCTTCCAGCCCGATCGGATTGACCAGCGACAAGCTGCGCAGGTCCTGCGGGTACATCAGCGCGTAGCGCACCGCCAGCATGCCGCCCATCGAGTGGCCGACCAAGTGTACCGGCACATCCCCCAGCTGCAGTTGCTGCAGCAACGCATGGGTGTTGGCGGCCAGCTGCGCGAACGAGTACTGGTAGCGCTCGGGCTTGCTGGACTTGCAGAAGCCCACCTGGTCCGGGGCGATCACCCGGTAGCCGGCGGCGATCAGTGGCTTGATCGATTCCTTCCAGGTGGCCGCACAGAAATTCTTGCCATGCAGAAGCACCACGACGCCGACCGGTGCCTTCTTCGGCGCGATGTCCAGATAGGCCATTTCCAGCGACTGCCGCTGCGACTCCAATGGGAAGGTCTTCACCTGATAGCCGTAGTCGAAGCCCTCCAGGCGTGGCCCATAGGTGGGCGCGGCGAGGGCGGACAGCGGAAGGCAGGCAAGCAGGGCGGCAGCGATCACGCGCATGGGGTGGTCCTGGGCGGGGGAGCCCCGAGCCTAACCGCAAACCGGTGATGGCGTCGTGCGACTGGGTAGAGTCGACTGTCAGTCGACTGCTCTTCGTCCCGACCGCGAAAATCCCGCGCTGCGCGCGATAGTCGACCAACGGTCGCCTCTACCCACTGCCCCATCAGCCGAGCATGGGCTCGGCTCTACAATTCAGCACTCGATGACGTTCACCGCCAGGCCACCGCGGCTGGTTTCCTTGTACTTGTCCTGCATGTCGCGCCCGGTATCGCGCATGGTCTTGATCACCTTGTCCAGCGACACCTTGTGCTTGCCGTCGCCACGCATGGCCATGCGCGAGGCGTTGATCGCCTTCACCGCGCCCATCGCATTGCGTTCGATGCACGGAATCTGCACCAGGCCTCCGATCGGGTCGCAGGTCAGGCCGAGGTTGTGCTCCATGCCGATTTCCGCGGCGTTCTCGATCTGGCTGGGGTTGCCGCCGAGCGCGGCGACCAGGCCGCCGGCCGCCATCGAGCAGGCCACGCCCACTTCACCTTGGCAGCCCACTTCGGCGCCAGAGATCGAGGCGTTCTCCTTGTAGAGGATGCCGATCGCCGCCGACGTCAGCAGGAAGTCGAATACGCGCTGCTCGTTCGCACCCGGACAGAAGCGATCGAAGTAGTGCAGCACCGCCGGCAGCACGCCGGCTGCGCCGTTGGTCGGCGCGGTGACCACACGGCCACCGGCGGCGTTCTCTTCGTTCACCGCCAGCGCATAGAGGTTGACCCAGTCCAGCGTGGTCAGCGGATCGCGCATCGCGGCTTCCGGCTTCGACGACAGCTCGCGGTACAGCGCCGGCGCACGACGGCCCACCTTCAGGCCACCCGGCAGCACGCCTTCCTCGCGGATGCCGCGTGCCACGCACGACTGCATGGCGCTCCAGATCTCGCGCAGGTTGGCGCGGATCTCGTCTTCGCTGCGCCAGCATTTCTCGTTCTCGAACATCAGCTGGGCGATGCTCAGGCCGCTGCGCGCGGTCTGCGCCAGCAGCTCGTCGCCGCTCTTGAACGGGTAGGGCAGCGGGGTCTCGTCGGGCACGATGCGGTCATCGGCCGCGTCGTCCTGGTTGACCACGAAGCCGCCACCGACCGAGTAATAGTCGCGGGTGGCGATCACTTCGTCCTCGGCGTTGTACGCGGTGAAGCGCATGCCGTTGGTGTGGTACGGCAGCTTCTGGCGCTTGTTCATGCCGAGGTCGCGTTTCTCGTCGAAAGCGATTTCGTGCTGGCCCATCAGCTGGATGCGCTTGCTGCTGCGGATGCGCTCCAGCGTGGCTGGAATGATGTCCGGGTCGATCAGGTTTGGCCGCTGGCCTTCCAGGCCCAGCAGGATTGCCTTGTCGGTGCCATGGCCGCGGCCGGTCAGTGCCAGCGAGCCATAGACATCGGCGCGGATGCGCGCGACTTCGTGCAGGCGACCCGGGTCGAGCAGCCAGCGATGGATGAATCGCTCGGCGGCCTTCATCGGCCCGACGGTGTGCGAGGAGCTCGGGCCAATGCCGATCTTGAAAACGTCGAACGTGCTGACAGCCATGGTTGCCGTACTGCGGGTACCGGAGGAGACCGCTATTCTAGCGGTTCATGCCGCACTTCCATGGCTGCGGCGCAGCATTTCGGCAGAGGGAGCAAAACCGGTGTTGACCCTGTTCCAGCGCGACGACTGCCATCTGTGTGACATGGCCCTGGCCGAGCTGGCCAAGGCGCGGGCACCGGAGTTCGAATCGGTGTTCCTGGACGATCAGCCGGCGCTGGAAGCGCGCTATGGCGCGCGGGTGCCGGTGCTGCGCGACGAGACTGGCGGTCGTGAGCTGGACTGGCCGTTCGACGCGGCCCGTGTGCAGGCCTGGCTGGCCGAGGGTTGAATCCGCCGGGCATGGCCCGGCGGCAGGCGCGGTCGCGCCGCACGCAGCAGCCGAGCATGGCTCGGCTCTACAGGATGCGGCAGGGGCCATGCCCCGGCCCATTGCTCATTTCGCGTCGAACTTCACGATCGTGCTGATCGCGGTTTCGTCCGGAATGGTCTTGGTGTCGGCCCAGTCGCCGCCGCCGACACCGAAGTCCAGGCGCTTGACCGTGGCCTTGCCGGTCAGCACCGGCTGGGTGCCCGGCTTCCAGGTGAAGGTGAGGGTGACCGGCTTGCTGACCCCGCGCAGTTCCAGGGTGCCATCGGCGGCGAACTGGTCATTGCCCACCGCGCGGAAACCCTTGGCGGTGTAGCGAGCGGTGGCGAACTTGCCGACATTGAAGAAATCGGCGGTCTGCAGGGTCGAGTCACGGTCGCTGTTGCCGCTCTTGGCGCCGGCCAGCGGGATCACCACGTCCAGCGAACCGGCGGCCGGATTGGCCGGGTCGAAGCTGAGCCTGGTGGCAAAGCCCGGGAAGCTGCCGGTGAACACTTCGCCGTCGTACTTGGTGGCGAACACCAGGATCGAGCCGGCGCCGGGGGCCTGCGCGTAGTCGGCGGCGAGCACCGGGGCGGTGGCCAGCATGCCGGCCAGGGCGGCGGCCACGGCGGCCGGAGTGGTCAGTTTCAGGTTCATCGGTCAGTCCTTCTGAGGGGAGGCAAGCCAGCCGCGCGGCAACATGCGGGACAAGGTCGCATCGCGCTGGAACAGGTGGTGGTAGAAGGCAGCGCCGGCATGGGCCAGCACCACCGCGATCAACAGCCAGAAGCCGTATTCGTGGATGGCGTGCGATACCGCGACCACCTGCGGATCGGGGCCGCTCAGCTTGGGCACGTCGACCAGGCCGAACCAGCGGAACGGGCGCAGGCCGCTGGCCGAGTCGTACAGCCAGCCCGACAGCGGGATGGCGAACATCAGCACATACAGCAGCACGTGGGTGGCGCTGGCAATGCGTTCCTGCCAGCTGGGCATGCCCGGCACCGGCTTGGGCGCGCCGGCGTACATGCGCCAGCCGAGGCGGAACAGCACCAGCGCCAGCACGGTGATGCCGATCGACTTGTGTGCGGTGTAGACCCAGAAATACTTGGGGGTCTTGGGCAGTTCACCCATGGTCAGGCCGACCACGCCGAGGGCGAGGATCAGCAGTGCGATCAACCAATGCAGGATCTGGCTGACACTCCCCCAGGCGGCGGGGGTGTTCTTGGCGGTCATGAAGGGTCCTCTAGGGGGCCGTCTTGGGGTCGGAGTGCGGAACGGGAGCGGGAGTTCCCGGGGCGTCGCTGCGGTCGAGGGTGGCTTCAGCCTCGATCCTCAGCTGTACTGCATCACCGATGACGCCCGGCCAGGCGGTGATGCCGAACGCACGCCGGCTCAGGGTGGTGCTGGCGGAGAAGCCGGCGGTGCGTCGGAACGGGGGGAGCGGGTAGCGTTTGATGGCGTTGAGGGTCACATCCAGCGTGATTTCCTGGCTGACCCCGCGCAGGGTCAGCGTGCCGATCACGTGGGCGCGCTTGGCATCGATCGGTTCGACCCGGGTGGAGACGAAGTGTGCCTTCGGGAAACGCTCGCCATCCAGAAGGCTGCGGGCCAGCGTGGCCTGGTTCCATTTGGCATCACCAAGGTCCAATCGCGACACGGGGACCTCGACGTCCAGCGTGGCCTCGCGCCAGTTGTCGGGATCGAACTGCAGGCGGCCCTCGCTGCCAGACACCGTACCCATGGCCTGCGAATAGCCGGCGTGGTCGATGCTGAACAGCACACGTGTATGTACCGGATCGAGGCGATAGGTATCTGCATCCGCCCAGGCGGGAGCGGTGGCGAGCAGCATCGGCAGCAGGGCCAGGCAGGGACGCATCGATGGCGGGCTCCGGAAGGGGGACGCTGTGATCATACGCACAGGCCCCTGCCAAGGATGCGTGCATGGCTGCAACAGTTCGTGGTGGTCCTGCCCCGGCAACAGGCTGTTGCAGCCATGACCCCGGCCCTGTGTGACAATCGGGGCAGGACAGGGGGTTCAGGATGACGAGCAGCTGGCGCCTGTGGTGCATGGGCATCGCGGCAATGGGGCTGCTGCTGTTGGCGTCTGCCACGGCGGCTGCAGCCCTGGACATGGCAGAAACGCCGCGCTTGCGGCGCTTCGGTGCCGCCGAAGGCATGCCGTCGCGCATGGTGCTGGCACTGGCCGAAGACCGCCAGGGCCATGTCTGGGCCGCAACCGATGGCGGGCTGGTGCGCTACGACGGCAGCTCGCTGCGGGTCTGGGAGCACGATCCGGAACAGCCCGGCTCGCTGCCCGGCAACGAGATCGAGACCCTGCTGGTCGATCCGCTGGACCGGGTGTGGGTGGGCATCAATGGCAAGGGCGTGGCCCGCCTGGATGCCGACCGCGAGCGCTTCAGGACCTTCGATGCGGTCAATGGCCCTTGCCTGGGCCAGTTCTGGACGCTGGCCTACGCCGGGGATGCGTTGTGGATCGGCACCAGCAGCCAGGGGATCTGCCGGTTCGGCGAGGACGGCAGCCTGCGTTTCTTCAAGCACGACCCGGCCCATGCCGACGGCCTGCCCAGCAACACCATCTACAGCAGCCTGGTGGATGCGCGGGGGCGCCTGTGGATCGGTACCGAGGCCGGCGTCGCACGCTGGAATGGCCATGACTTCGAGCCTGTGGCGCCGCACGAGCTGGGCGCATTGAGCGTGCTGCGGATGAGCCGCGATCCGGATGGCTCGATCTGGGTCGGCAGCCAGAACGACGGCCTGTACCGCATCGACGCGCAGGACCGGGTCAGTCGTCCGCGCTGGAGCGACAGCGCCCGCCTGCGCTCGGCTCTGGTGCTGGCCGATCGCCAGGGCGGCTACTGGGCGGGCACGTCCGACGGCCTGCTGCGAGGCGACGCAAGTGCGCTGTGGCGGCTCGATGGTGACCGCGGCAGTGGTTTCCTCACTGCACAGAGCGGTGTGCTCGATCTGCTGCAGGACCATGAGGGCGGACTGTGGGTGGCGTTGCTGACCCAGGGGCTGGCCTATCTGCCGCCGGACTGGCGCCGCTTCTCGATCTGGAACCAGCTCGATGGCAAGCCGCTGGACAGCCAGTACCTGCTGGGCGCGGCCAGTGACGGCCAGAACTACTACGTGGGTTCGGCGCACGGTGTGTATCAGCTGGATGCGCACGGCACGCTGCGCCTGCTGGCCAGCGACCGCGAGATCGGCAGCGGTGCGGTGTGGTCGGTACTACCGCGGCCGGACGGGCGCCTGTGGCTGGGGCGTGCCGGCCGCATCAGCGTGTATGACCCGGCCACCCGCGCGCTGCACGATTGGCATATCGATGGAGGCGCCGACCTGCGCCAGCGCATCGACCTGATGCGGCAGGCGCCCGATGGCACGGTCTGGCTTTCGGTGATGAACCTGGGCCTGCAGCAGCGCAGCGCGGATGGCCGGGTGCTGCACAGCTATCCACTCGAGGATTTCCGCAAGGCGGCCGATTCACCCATCGAGCAGATCCGCTTCGATGCCCATGGCAAGGCATGGGTGATGGGCGACATGGGCATCTGGCGTGAGCAGGCCGGTCGCTTCGAAGCGGTGCCGGGGGTCTCGCGCGGGCTGATCTACGACCTGGTGTGGGTAGATCCGCAGCAGCTTTGGCTGGCCCGCCAGGGCGCGCTGGAGCGCTACCAGTGGGATGGCATGAGCCTGCGCCTGATCCAGCGCATTGATGGAAGCGCCGGTGTGCCGCCGGTCAGCATGGGTGGCCTGGCATTGGCCGACAATGGCCGGGTGTGGGCGACCACGCCGCGCGGCCTGCTACGCTGGGACCCGAAAGCACGACGCCTGCAGTTGTTCAATGAACGCGATGGCCTGTCCGATGCCGAATTCACCAGCCGGCCGCCGGCGGTGAATGCCGATGGCCGCGTGCTGGCCGTGGCCCAGACCGGCCTGGTCGCTTTCGACGTGAATGCCGACGACGTGGTGCTGCCCGGGTCTTCGCTGGTGATTGCCGAGGTGCGCGTGCGCCGCGACGATGCACGCGGCTGGCAGCCGCTGCCGAACACCGGCACCCTGCTGCTGGGACCGGATGATCGCGATCTGCAGATCGATGCGCGGCTGCTGTCGTATGCCAACCCGCAGGGCAACCGCTACCGCTTCCGCGTACGCGGGTATGACCAGAACTGGGTGGAGCAGGGCGGCGACGGCCAGCGCACACTATCGCGACTGCCCACCGGCAACTACGTCATCGAAGTGCAGGCGGCCACCGCCAATGGTGCATGGACGCCTTCACAGCAGCTGCAGGTGAAGGTGCTGCCACCGTGGTGGCGCAGCGGCATGGCGATCTTCGGCTACATCCTGATCGGTTCGCTGCTGCTGCTCATCCTGGTCTGGTCGATCCGTGCGCGCCTGCGCCGTCGCCAGCAATGGCAGTTGACCGTGCACAAGCAGGAGCTGGCCGAACAGGCCTCACAGGCCAAGAGCCGGTTCCTGGCCACGCTGGGGCACGAAGTGCGCACGCCGATGACCGGCGTGCTTGGCATGAGCGAGCTGCTGCTGGCCACGCCGCTGGACCCGGTGCAGCGCAGCTATGCCGGCTCCATCCAGCAGGCCGGTAGCCATCTGCTGCGGTTGGTCAACGATGCGTTGGACCTCGCGCGCATCGAGGCAGGCCGGCTGGAGCTGGATCTGCGCCCGTTCGACCTGGCCGGCCTGCTCGACCAGGTGCAGGCGCTGATGCAGCCCATGGCGAAACAACGCAAGCTGGATTTCCAGCGTGGCGACGATCCGCCCGGCCCGATCAGCGTCAGTGGTGACGAGATGCGCGTGCGGCAGATCCTGCTCAACCTGCTGGGTAATGCGATCAAGTTCACCGAGCGCGGTCATGTCGGCCTGGCCGTGCACCTGGAAGAGAACGGCGGCGGGCTCTGTTTCGAAGTGCATGACAGTGGCCCGGGCATCAATGCCGAGCAGCAGGATCGCCTGTTCCATCGCTTCGAACAGGCAGAGGGCCCGCGCACGGCCTCGCGCTATGGCGGCAGCGGGCTGGGCCTGGCGATCTGCCAGGAGCTGGCCGTGGCGATGGGCGGGCGCATCGAAGTGGACAGCCAGCCAGGCAAGGGCGCGCGCTTCCGGGTGCGGTTGCCGCTGCCCTGGACCCGGCAGGCCGCCGCCGCGGGCGAAACGCCGGTGCAGCCAGTGCTGCCGCCACTGCGCATCCTGCTGGTCGAGGACGATGCCACCGTGGCCGAGGTCATCGCCGGCCTGCTGCGCAGCCGCGGCCATGACGTGGTGCATGTGCTGCACGGCCTGGGGGCCTTGTCGGAGATCGCCACCGACGGCTTCGATGTTGGCCTGCTCGATCTCGACCTGCCGGCGCTGGACGGCACTGCGATCGCCCGCCAGCTGCGCACCCTGGGCTACGAGCTGCCGCTGGTGGCGGTCACCGCGCGCTCCGATGCCTATGCCGAATCGCAGGTGCTCGCTGCCGGTTTCGATGGCTTCCTGCGCAAGCCGGTCACCGGCGACATGCTGGTGGCAGCGATCATCCAGGCTCGCGCCCAACGACAGACCACAACTTGAAAACGTCGGCGCCGCGCGTGAACGGCGCGACTTTCGGTTTACCATGCCGACGCCCGCGGCGCGGGAATCATCAGGGCAGCGTGAGGAGGCAATCGGTGGTGTATCTGCGGGCGGCGATGCTGCTGCTGATCCTCCTGTGCGGCCTGTCACCCGCTGCCGCGCAGCCGGTGCCACCCAGCCCGCGCCAGGTGACGGTGTTCGACGGCCTGCCCTCCAATACCGTCAACCGCATGGCCGAAGACCGCTACGGCTACCTGTGGATCGCCACCAACGACGGCCTGGCCCGTTACGACGGGCGCAACTACCGGATCTGGCGCTCGGAGGATGGCCTGCGCGACAACCGCATCTGGACGGTGCTGGTCGATGCGCGCAACCAGCTCTGGATCGGGACCGAGAACGCGGGCCTGGTACGGATGTCGGCCGACCGCCGCCAGCTGCATTTCTACGACCGCAGCAGCCAGCCGTTGATGGGGACCAACACGGTCTGGAGCCTGGCGACCACCCCCGACGGTGCGATCTGGTTCGGGACCCACGAAGGTGGGCTGTACCGGTTGGACAGCGAGGATCGCCTGCAGCGTTTCCTGCCCGAGGCCAACAATCCACGCAGCCTGCCCGCTGCCTCGGTGCCGTATCTGGCGACGCTGGCCGATGGCAGCCTGTGGGTCGGCACCAAGCATGGCGTGGCGCGCTGGACCGGTACCGACTTCGAGCGGGTCGGCACGGATGTCATTCCCAGCCTGCTGATCAATGGGTTGACCAGCGAACCCGATGGCAGCCTGTGGATCAGTACGATGGCCGGCGCCACGGTGCGTCGCCCCGACGGGCGTTTTGAATCGCCGCCATGGAAACTACCGCCGGGCGAGCAGGTGCTCGGCATGATGCTGCGTGATGAACAGGGCGGGCATTGGCTGGATACCCGTACCGGGCTGGGTCGGGCCGTGGATGGGCAGTACCAGACGGTTCCGCTGTACAGCGCTGTTGCGCGCGGGCCGGTGCGACCGAACTGGACTGGCGCCTACGAGGACCGCGAAGGCGGCATCTGGTTGGCCAGTACCAATGCCGGCCTGTGGCACCTGCTGCCGCGCTGGTGGCAGTTCTCGGTGTTGTCGCGATTGGAGGATGACGCCGGTTCGCTGCGCAATGCCTTCGTGCTGGGCACCAGCCCTTCCGGCAATGGCGGCATCTGGACGGTTGGCAGCCACGGCGCGCTGGACCGGTTCGATCCCAAGACCGGAAAGATCGAGCAGCACCGCACCTGGGTCAACGGCATGTACTGGCTGTCCTCGGTTCGCGAGGATCGCCGTGGCCAGGTCTGGATCGGCTCGACCGATGCGTTGCTGCGCTACGACCCGAAGCGGCGTGACCTGCGTCGCTGGGGCCGTGATGCCGGGGCCGACGCAACCATGGAAGGGGTCATCGAGTCGATGATGACCTGCGACGGCGACAGTCTGTGGTTGATGTTGCCTGCAGGCCTGCAGCAGCGCGATCTCGACGGTCGCCTGCGCCGCCAGCTGGACAACGGCCAGCGCGGCCTGCAGCAGGGCCAGCTCAACCTCGACGTGGAATGCGGACCGCAGGACCACATCTGGCTGGCCAGCAGCCGTGGCCTGCTGCAGTGGCTGCCGGAAAGCGAGCGCTTCCAGCCGGTGCCGGGTGCGCCGGCGACGGCGATCCATGCGCTGCACGTGGGCCGCGATGGCCAGGTCTGGTTGTCGGAGGATGGTCGCTTGTCGCGCTACCGCTGGAGCCAGGGCCGGTTGGAGCGGCAGGCCGTGGTCGGCGCGGAGCAGGGCTATCCGGCGATCTCCGTCTCCGGGCTGGTGGTCGACGCACAGGGCGTGGCCTGGGCCACCAGCGCGCGCGGCCTGGTCCGCGTTGGCGCCGATGGGCAGAGTGTGCGCCTGTACGGCGTGCACGACGGCCTGCCCAGCCAGGAGTTCCGCGAGCACACGTTGACGATGTCCGGCGATGGCCATCTGGTGGCCGGTACACCGGCTGGCGTGGTGGTGTTCAACCCGGAGCAGGTGCGGCCGTCGGTACGGCGCGCGCCGTTGGTGATCGAGCGGGTTGAAGTCCGCCGCAACGAGCAGGTACTCGACCTGACCCACGACACGCCGTTGCAGATTGCCGATGGTGATCGTGACCTGCGCATCGTCGCGCGATTGTTGTCGTTCGCCGATTCTGCTTCCAACAGCTACCGCTACCGCCTGGCCGGCTACGACCCCGATTGGGTGGAAGTGGGACCGGCCGGTGAGCGCCTGTTCTCGCGCCTGCCGCCGGGCAGCTACCGTCTGGAAGTACAGGCGCGCTCGGCTGACCACGTCTGGTCGCGGGTGCAGAGCCTGGAATTCCGCGTGCAGCCACCGTGGTGGCGCAGCCTGTCCGGACTGCTGGTACTGGCCTCGATCGCGCTTCTGCTGACCAGTTGGTTTGCCTGGTTGTATCGCCGCCGCCTGCAGCGGCGCCACGCCTATCAGCTGGCACTGCACAAACAGGAACTGGCCGAGCAGGCCTCGGCGGCCAAGACCCGCTTCCTGGCCAATCTCGGCCACGAAATCCGCACGCCGATGACCGGCGTGCTCGGCATGAGCGAACTGCTGCTGGCTTCACCGCTGGACCCGCAGCAGCGCGGCTACACGCAGTCGATCCGGCATGCCGGCGAACACCTGCTTCACCTGGTCAACGATGCCCTGGACCTGGCACGGATCGAGTCCGGACGGCTGGAACTGCAGTCCAAGCCGTTCGCGCTGAGCTGCCTGTTGCAGGATCTTGCCGCCCTGATGGGACCGCTGGCAGCACAAAAGGGCCTGCGCTTCACCCTCGACAACCAGCTGCCGCCGGGCCTGCAGGCGACCGGCGATGCGATGCGGGTACGGCAGATCCTGCTCAACCTGCTCTCCAACGCGGTCAAGTTCACCAGCCGCGGAACCATCACCCTGCATGCGCGCAGCGACGGCGAGCTGCGCGCGCTGCACTTCGAAGTGCGCGACACCGGGCCGGGCATCAGCCAGGAACAGCAGCAGCGCCTGTTCCGTCGTTTCGAGCAGGCCGACGGTGCCCGCACCGCTGCGCAGTACGGTGGCAGTGGCCTGGGCCTGGCCATCTGCCGCGAACTGGCGCAGGCGATGCAGGGGCGTATCCAGGTGGAGAGCCAGCTTGGCCGCGGCACGTGTTTTGGCGTGACCCTGCCGTTGCCGCTGGTGGTCGATGCCAGCGCAGAGGCCGAGGGCGAAGCGCACCGCGAGGATGCGGCCAACATGCCGCCGTTGCGCGTGCTGCTGGTCGAGGATGATGCAACCGTGGCTGATGTGGTGCGCGGGCTGTTGAGTGCACGCGGCCATGAAGTGGTGCACGCGGGCCATGCGCTGGCGGCACTGCGCGAGATCAGTGCCGGTGATTTCGATGTCGGTCTGCTGGATCTGGACCTGCCGGGCCTGAGCGGCTTCGAGCTGGCCCAGCACCTGCGCAACCAGGGCTACATGCTCCCGCTGCTGGCGGTGACCGCGCGCACCGATCCGGACCTGCAGCAGCAGGTGGAGGCGGCCGGCATCGGCGGCTTCCTGCGCAAGCCGGTGACCGGTGAGCTGCTGGTGGAAGCGATCGCCAGGGTGATGGGCAGGTAGGTTCGGCAGGGCCTGCGGCCCTGCACCTGCAGAGGCCGAAGCAACAGCAACAGCGAGCATTCCGTGGGTTGGCGGGGCGGGGTGGGCTTGCAGGACACGCCGTAAACCCGTCCATGGGGGCTCAATGGCGCCATCCATGGCGCCAACGGTCCTGCAAGCCCACGCCGCCCCACCCCCGACAGATTCCGACAGCTGTTGGTAGGTGTCGACCTTGGTCGACACATCTGTCAGATATCGAATTCCAGATTGGGGTCAGAGCCCGTTGCGCAGCAACGGGATCCGACCCTGTGCTCCGACAGATCGCGGAAAACTGTCGAAGGCGGGGTGGGGCCGGTTGCGGGAGTGTCCGCGGCATGGATGCCGCGGCCAAGCCCCCATGGATGGGTTTACGGCGTCTCCCGCAACCGGATCCACCCCGCCTCCCACAGGAAGCCAGCTTTTGCTTCGGCTGTTGCTGTTGCTCCGGCTTGCAGCAGGTGCAGGGCGCAGCCCTGCCGAACCACCCTCACTCCGCAACGTGCTCGACCTGCCGTGGCTCCGGCTTGGTATCGGGCAGCTGCCAGAAGATCATCGTCGAGGTCAGGGTGATCGCGCCCACGCACAGGAACGTGGCATGCAGCGCGGCGGTCGCGCTGTGGCTGTCCAGGTGATTGCCGAACGCGGCCAGCAGGCTGCCGGCCGCAGCAGCACCGAAGCCGGCGGCGAGCATCATCACCATCGACAGCAGGCTGTTGCCGGAACTGGCGAATTCGCGGTCCAGATCACGCAGGGTCACGGTGTTCATCACGGTGAACTGCAGCGAATTGACCGCGCCGAAGAACGCCAGCTGCAGCAGGCGCCAGGCCAGGTGCTGGCCGGGTGTCATCAGGATGAAGCTTGCCATGGCCAGGCCTACCAGCACGGTGTTGACCATCAGCACGCGACGGTAGCCGTAGCGCTCCACCAGCTTCACTGCCAGCTTCTTGGAGACCATGCCAGCGGCGGCCACCGGCACCATCATCAGGCCGGCGTTCATCGGGCCCAGGCCCAGGCCGACCTGCAGCAGCAACGGGATCAGCATCGGCATGGCGCTGCTGCCGATGCGCGAGAACAGATTGCCGAGAATGCCGATGCGGTAGCTGGGTACGCGGAACAGCGCCAGCGAGAACAACGGCGCCGTCGAATTGGCCGCATGCAGCCAGTAACCCACCAGTGCCGCCAGGCCTGCAACGGTCATCAGCATCACCAGCGCATGCGGCGTGCCCAGCCCGGAGATGCCGTCCAGTGCCAGTGACAGCACCACCATCGCGAAGGCCAGCATGATGTAGCCGCGCAGGTCGAAACGGGTGCGATGGCTGGCGTAGTGGTCGGGCATGATCTTCATTGCGGCGATGAATCCGATCACGCCGATCGGCAGGTTGATCAGGAACACCCAGTGCCACGACGCGATCTCCACCAGCCAGCCGCCCAGTGTGGGACCGATCAACGGGCCGACCAGGGCCGGGATGGCGATGAAGCTCATCGCGCGCAGGAAATCCTCGCGCGGCACCGACCGCATCACCGCCAGCCGCCCGACCGGCAGCAGCATCGCACCGCCAATGCCCTGCAGCACGCGTGCGCCGACCAGCTGGTGCAGGTGCTGGGCCAGTGCGCAGGCCAGCGAGCCGAGGGTGAACAGGATGATCGCCACCAGGAAGGTGCGGCGGGTGCCGTAGCGGTCGGCGACCCAGCCGGAGGCAGGAATGAAGGTGGCCACTGCCAGCGCGTAGCTGAACACCACCGACTGCATCTGCAGCGGGCTTTCGCCCAGGCTGGCCGCCATCGCCGGCAACGCCGTGTTGACGATGGTCGAGTCCAGCATCTGCATGAAGATCGCCAAGGACACCAGCCACAGCAGGGGGCGCTGGCGGTTGTAGGTCGATGGCGATGTGGACATGGGGTGCGGCCGGTGCAGCGTGGGGGCTGCCATGATCGCGCACTGCGGGTCACGGCGCGATCAACATCGCGCCGCAACCGTATGCCGAATGCTCAGCGCTGGCTGTGCGCGTGCACCGCGTCGACCAGCACCTGCACGTGGGCCGGGTCCATGTCCGGCGACATGCCGTGGCCGAGGTTGAATACATGGCCCTCGCGCGAACCACCATTGCCTGCGGCATAGGTGTCGAGCACGCGCGCGGCAGCGGCAGCGATCGCATCCGGCGAGGCGTATAGCGTGGTCGGGTCGAGGTTGCCCTGCAGGGCGACGCGGCCACCGCTGCGGCGCATGGCCTCGTCCAGGTCCAGCGTCCAGTCCAGGCCGAGTGCGTCGGCGCCGGTCTGCGACAGTGCTTCCAGGTGAAGGCCGGTACCCTTGCCAAACAGGATCAGCGGCGTGCGCTCGCTGCCTTCGCCACGCTCCAGGCCTTCGGCGATGCGCTGCAGGTAGCGCAGTGAGAACTCGCGGTACATGGCCGGCGACAGCACGCCGCCCCAGGTATCGAACACCTGCAGTGCCTGCGCGCCGGCTGCGCGTTGCGCGCCCAGATAGGCGATCACCGCGTCGGTGGTGACCTCCAGCAGGCGGTGCAGGGCCTGCGGGTGGTTCAGCGCCATCGCCTTGATACGTGCGAAATCCTTGCTGCCGCCGCCTTCCACCATGTAGCAGGCCAGCGTCCAGGGGCTGCCGGAGAAACCGATCAGCGGTACCTGGCCGTCCAGCTCGCGACGGATCAGGCGCACTGCGTCCATCACATAGCCCAGGTCCTGTTCCATGTCCGGTACTGCCAGCCGGGCGATGGCCGCCTCGTCACGCACCGGATGGCGGAACTTCGGACCTTCGCCTTCGACGAAGTAGAGCTCCAGGCCCATCGCGTCGGGAATGGTGAGGATGTCCGAGAACAGGATGGCGGCGTCCAACGGGAAGCGGCGCAGCGGCTGCAGCGTGACTTCGCAGGCGATCTCCGGGTTCTTGGCCATGGCCAGGAAGCTGCCGGCCTTGGCCCGGGTTGCGCGGTACTCCGGCAGGTAGCGGCCGGCCTGGCGCATCAGCCAGACGGGGGTGCAGTCCACCGGTTCGCGGCGCAGGGCGCGCAGCAGGCGATCGTTGCGGAGAGGGCTGGTCACGATGGGCATTCCTTGGACGAAAGTTGGCAGCGGCGTCAGTCGCCGTGCGAAAGGATCTGGAAGCCGCGATGCAGTTCGGCATCGCGGGCTTTCTCGAAGGCATGGCGGGCTTCGTCGGCCTGCAGGAACAGCTCGCGCCGCAGCTGCGACCGGCTGCCGACGCGGCCGCTCTCGCGCAGCAGCTCCCAGCCGCCGAACAGGTCCGGCTGCAGGCTCAAGCGCAGGAAGCGCGGTGCCTGCGCACCGGCGTCGGGATGTTGCAGGTAGACGTGCATGGGCCGATTGTATCGCTCCGGGGCGGCACGGACCTGTAGCGCCGAGCCCACGCTCGGCTGCGCTTCATGCCGAGACACAATCCGGCAGCGACGGGCCATGCCCGGCGAACACGGAAGGGTCAGCCCGCGCCCAGCACCTTCAGCACCGCCGCCTCATCTACGTCCGGCACCACTTCGGCGCGGCCCATGCCCCGCCAGAGCACCAGGCGCAGGCGGCCGGCCACGTTCTTCTTGTCCAGCCGCATGCGGCCGAGCAGGGCCTGCGGGTCCAGTCCGGCCGGGATGGTCACCGGCAGGCCGAGGCGTTCCAGCAGCGCCTGCAGGCGCACGCGGTCGGCATCGTCGGCCAGGCCCAGGTCGGTGGACAGCTGAGCCGCCAGCACCATGCCCACCGCCACCGCCTCGCCATGGTTCAGTGCGTCGCGGCCGGGGGCCGAGTAGCCCTGTTCGGTCTCGATGGCATGGCCGAAGGTGTGGCCCAGGTTGAGCAGGGCACGCTCGCCCTTCTCGAACGGATCGCGTTCGACGATCGCGGCCTTGTGCCGGCAGCTGCGTGCGATGGCTTCGGAAAGCACGTTGTCTTCACCGGCGACCAGCGCATCGGCATGCTGCTGCAGCCATTCGAAGAACACCGCGTCGCCCAGCGCACCGTACTTCACCACTTCGGCCAGGCCGGCACGCAGTTCGCGCGGCGGCAGGGTGGCCAGCACGCGGGTATCGGCAATGACCGCACGCGGTGGATGGAAAGCGCCGACCAGGTTCTTGCCGGCGGGGATGTCGACGGCCGTCTTGCCGCCCACCGACGAATCGACCATCGCCAGCAGGGTGGTTGGCAGCTGCACGCAGTCCACGCCGCGCATCCAGCAGGCTGCGGCGAAACCGGCCAGATCGCCAACCACGCCGCCGCCAAGGGCGAACACGCAGGCGTCGCGGGTGGCGCCGAGCGCGGCCAGCGCTTCGATGGCACGGCCGAATTCGGCCAGCGTCTTGGAGGCTTCGCCCGCGGCCAGCACGTGCTCGCCGACGATCAGGTCGGGGCGTGCGGTCAGAAGGGTCTGCTTCACGGCATCCAGATAGCGCGGGGCCACTTCGCTGTCGCTGAGCAAAAGCGCGTGGCGGCCACGCACGTGCGAGGCCAGCGCGGTGCCGTCTGCCTGCGCACCGGCGCCGATGGTGATGGAGTAAGGGCGGTCGCCGCCGACGGCGACCTGCAGCAGGGCGGGGGAAGTCATGCGGTCAGGTCCTGGCGCTGCCATTGCGTGGCCAGCTTGACCACCAGGTGGGCGGTCGCGTCGGCAGCGGTATACGGGTCGGTATCAAGGGTGAGGTCGGCCAGTTCGCGGTACAGCGGGTCGCGGTGTGCGGCCAGATCGTGCAGCACCTGCTCGCGGTCCGGGCGCTGCAGCAGCGGCCGGCCCTTGTCGCGGGCCAGGCGTTCCAGCTGCGCGGCCACGCTGACCCGCAGGTAGACCACGAAGCCGCGCTGGGCAATCAGTACACGGTTGTCCGGATCCAGCACCGCGCCGCCGCCGGTGGAGACCAGTTTGCCGCGGCCTTCCAGTACGCGCGCAAGCGCCTCGCGTTCATGGTTGCGGAAGCCGGCTTCGCCAGAGTGCTCGAAAATGGTCGGGATGCTGGCGCCGGCGGCATCGACGATGGCCTGGTCGACGTCGACGAAGTCCAGCGTGAAGCGCTCGGCCAGGCGGCGGCCGATGCAGGTTTTGCCGGCGCCCATCGGGCCGATCAGGATCAGGTTCGGAGCAGGATTCATGCCCTCTGATGCTAACACCTCCGTGCCCCGGCCTTTACGTTCTTCACGTCAGGGTGGGCGTTCCTGCGGGGTTTCCCGCGCCAGCCGGAGTACAGGCCATGACGGTCGCCAAGGTCATCGAAATCACCGCCTCCTCGCCGAAAAGCGTGGAGGACGCGGTACGCAGTGGGTTGAAGAAGGTCTCCGAGACGGTCAAGGGCATCCAGGGCGCCTGGGTGAACGAGACCAAGGTGGTGACCAATGGCAGCGGCGAGATCACCGAATGGCGGGTCAACCTGCGGGTGACTTTCCTGGTCGAATAAGCGCGTTCAGCGCAGCGCCTGCACCTGTCGCTGTCCGTCCAGCATCACCACGTGGTCGGCGAGGGCGGGCAAGGCCTGCAGCGCCTGCCGGCTGACCCGCTCGTAGTACTGCACGAAGCGCTCCAGCTGTGGCCGGCTCATGCCGTGCCGGCCCGGCTGCGCGGCCTGCAGGTTCTGCTCCTGCTGCCAGCGCCAGCGCGGCACCACTGAAAAATCCGGCGGCTGCAGGAACCACAGGCGGTCGCAGCGCTGCCACAGCGCGGGGTAGTCGCGGGCCAGCGCCTGGTTGCACCAGCGCCGCCAGCGGCCATCGGCGTCGGCCTCGCGCTCCAGCGCGTTCAACGGGCTGTCCAGCGCGTTGTCATCCTGCGCGGGCGTGCCCAGGAACCAGCCTTCGAACACCAGCAGGTCGAGGGGCTGCTCGATACGTGGCCATTGCGCTTCGGGCAGGCGTTCGTCGGCCAGCTTGTCGAAGCGCGGCATCGCAAAGGGCTGGCGTGCGGCTACGGCGTCCAATACTCCGTGGGCCAGTGGCAGGTCATGAGTGCCGGGCGGGCCGCGGGTGATCAGCAGTGGATGCACCTGTCGGGCCAGCCGCTGGCGCTGTGCGCGGGTCAGGTACACGTCGTCGATCGACAGCGTGGCCGCGTTCAGGCCGCGTGCCTGGGCGCGGGCCACGACCTGCGCGGCCAGCGTCGATTTGCCGCTCCCCTGCAGGCCGCTGATCGCCAATACTGGAACCGCTGCGCCACTGCCCAGTGCGTCGTCCAGCACCTGTTCGGCCAATGTTTCGGGGAATCCTTTCACCTGGGGCATATACGCAGCAGCGGCCATGCAGCCACAATAGCCCAATCCGTGTGAGAAGAACGCAATCATGAGCGACCTGTACGCCGAAGCCCTGTCCACGTTTGCCAGCCTGTTCGAAGAGGCTAGGCAGAGCCGCGAGGTCGAGCCGAACGCGATGACCGTGGCCACCGCAGATACGCACGGCCGTCCGTCGGCGCGCACCGTGCTGCTGAAGGCGTTCGATGAGCGAGGCTTCGTGTTCTACACCCACCTGGACAGCCACAAGGGCCGGGAGCTGCAGGCCAATCCGCAGGCTGCACTGCTGTTCCTGTGGCGCAGCCTGCGCGAGGCCGGCATCCAGGTGCGCATCGAGGGTCGTGTCGAGCAGGTGGCCGATGCCGTGGCCGACGCCTATTTCGCCAGCCGCCCACGCATGAGCCAGATCGGTGCCTGGGCCTCGCAGCAGTCGAAGACGCTGGCCACGCGCGAGGAGTTCGATGCGCGCGTGGCCGAGGTCGAAGCCCGCTTCGAAGGCAAGGACGTGCCGCGCCCGGACGGCTGGAGCGGCCTGCGCGTGGTGCCTGACCGCATCGAGTTCTGGTACGGCGCGCAGTTCCGCCTGCACGAACGCTGGTGCTATGAAGCCGGTGCCGAAGGCCGCTGGAGCAAGCGCCTGTTGTACCCGTAAGTCGGGGTGGTGCTGGGGTTGCTGTAGAGCCGAGCCCACGCTCGGCTGCTCCTGCGAGAACATCAGCCGAGCATGGGCTCGGCTCTACAGAAACCTGCGTTTGTCGCGAACGGACTGGTCCGCTTCATGCGCGAGCAGGTCGGCCACAGGCACACTCGCTGCGATGCCCTCGATCTGCGGAGTTGCCATGCCCTGCTGGCGTTGCCTGTTTGCCGTGCCGCCACCACGCCGCGGCGTGGAAGCGTTGTTGTTGCTGCTCGCCCGCATCGTCGCCGGTGTGATGTTCTGTGTCTCCGGCTGGAACAAGGTGTTCACCGATGCCGGGCGCGAGCGCATGGTGCATACGCTGGTCGATGCCGGCATCCCGTTCCCGGTGTTCAGTGCGCCGGTGCTCGGTGCGATTGAATGGATTGCGGGTGGCCTGCTGGTGCTGGGGTTGTTGAGCCGCCCTTCGGCCCTGCTGTTGGCGGCGATCTGCGCGGTGGCGGCGCTGACCGATGGTATCGCGCGCATTCCTGCTGGCCTGAGCGTGCCGGATTGGTTCAGCTGGTTCTTCTATCTGAGCGAAGTGCCATTGGGTGTGCTGTTGCTGTGGGTGGCGGCGGTGGGCAGTGGCCGGTTCGCGATAGAGGCGCGCTGGGCGCGCTGACGGCACGCATCCTGTAGAGCCGAGCCCTTGCTCGGCTGCCTCTACGGAGACAGCAGCCGAGCATGGGCTCGGCTCTACAGGCCCTCCGCGCGCAGCCAGCGCCACAGTGTGGTGCGCGATACGCCCAGCGCCTGCGCCATGCCTTCGCGGTCATTGCGATGTTCCTGCAGCAGTGCTTCCAGTTGTGCACGCGGCGGGCGCTTGCCGTTGCTTTCCAGTGGCAGTGCCGTTGCACCTTCGCTTGCCAGCTCGGGCGCCAGCTGTAGCAGTCGCGCAGCATCGATCGGGCCTTCACTGGGCTGCCAGTGGATGCGCAGGCGATCCACCAGATTGCGCAGTTCGCGCACGTTGCCGGGCCACTCGGCGGCGGTCAACATTGCCATCGCAGCTTCGTCCAGTGGCGCGTCGATGCCGCGCAGCTGGCGGAAGAAGTGCTGTGCCAGCAGCGGAATGTCCCCGCGCCGGGCACGCAGCGAGGGCAGGGCGATGCGCAGCGCCGCCAGCCGGTAATACAGGTCGCGACGGAAGCTGCCTGCTGCTGCGCGCTGCTCCAGCGATTGCAGCGTGGCGGCTACCACACGCAGGTCGACCGGGGTCGGTTCGGTGGCGCCCACGCGCAGCACTTCGCGTTCTTCCAGTACCCGCAGCAGGCGGGTCTGCAATGGCAGCGGCAGTTCGCCAATTTCATCCAGGAACAGGGTGCCACCGTCTGCGGCCTCGACCAGGCCCACGCGACCACCACGCCGTGCACCAGTGAAGGCGCCGTCGCTATACCCGAACAGTTCCGCTTCCAGCAGTGATTCGCTGATGGCGCCGCAGTTCAGCGCCACGAAGCGTCCGCGACGGCCACTGGCGGCGTGCAGCTGCCGCGCCACCAGTTCCTTGCCAGTGCCGGTTTCGCCGGTCACCAGTACGGTGCTGTCATGCGGTGCATAGAGCGCGATCTGTGCGCGCACCTTGGCCATCGCTTCGCTGTCGCCGAGCAGTTCATGCGTATCGGCACGCGCTGCAGGGCGCCGGCGCGGGGCGGCTCGGTTGCCGCTGGAGCGGGCCAGCGCCTGGGTCAGTTCCAGCGCATGTTCGAACGCCTGCCGCACCGAGTCGGCCGAGTACAGCAGCACACCGGGCAGGCCGGCCTGTTCGGCATGGTCGATGGCCATGCCGGTGCCGACGATCACTTCGATGCCATTGGCCCGCAGGTCGGCAATGCAGTCGCGGGCGTCTTCGCGGGTGACGAAGCGGCGATGCTCGATATCAAGGCCAAAGCTCTGCTGGAAGTTGCTGAACACCGGTACGTCGCTGGCGTGGGTGACCAGGCCGATGCGGCTGGCGATGCGCCGTGCCCGCGCCAGCGCCTCCATCAGGTCGAAGCCGTTGGCCTGGATCGGCACCAGCGGCAGCTCCAGCCGGCTGCGCAGCCAGGCGGCGTTGGAGCCACCGGCGATCACCACGTCGCAATGTTCGCGGCGCAGGCGCTGGCCGATCACCTCGACGGCTTCCTCGAAGCCGAGATTGATCTGCTCGATGCGCGCGCGGCGGTCGAACTCGGGAATGACGTCGCCCAGCAGGCCGGTCAGTCGCGAGACACTGACCGTCCAGATCACCGGGCGGCCGGGGTCGGCATCGGTGTGGCGCAGGGGCGAGCGGGGCAGGTACATGGCGGCGGGTGAGGTCGGGGTGTTTCATGATACATCTGTTTCAGTGTTTCATATGTTTCACTGTTGCATGCCGGTCATCCCCGTGAAATCAACGGCTTGCAGCTTGGCACGGTGTTTGCGCCCACCCATACGTTCTCCAACCTGGATTGCCGCATGACCGCTTCCACTCCTTTCTCTGCCGGTGCCCGCTTCCGTGAGGCGCTGGCTGCCGAATCGCCGCTGCAGGTGATCGGCGCGATCAACGCCAACCACGCCCTGCTGGCCAAGCGCGCCGGCTTCCGCGCCATCTACCTGTCCGGCGGCGGTGTTGCCGCCGGCTCGCTGGGCCTGCCGGACCTGGGCATCAACACGCTGGAAGACGTGCTGGTGGACGTGCGCCGCATCACCGATGTCTGCGACCTGCCGCTGATGGTGGACATCGACACCGGCTTCGGCCCGAGCGCGTTCAACATCGCGCGTACCGTGAAGTCGCTGATCAAGGCCGGCGCAGCCGCCTGCCATATCGAAGACCAGGTCGGCGCCAAGCGCTGCGGTCACCGCCCGGGCAAGGAGATCGTCTCGCAGGGTGAAATGGTCGACCGCGTGAAGGCTGCCGCCGATGCCAAGACCGATCCGGACTTCTTCCTGATCGCGCGTACCGACGCCATCCAGGTGGACGGCGTGGACAAGGCCATCGAGCGCGCCATCGCCTGCGTAGAGGCCGGTGCCGACGGCATCTTCGCTGAGGCGGCCTACGATCTGGACACCTACCGCCGCTTCGTCGACGCGGTGAAGGTGCCGGTGCTGGCCAACATCACCGAATTCGGTGCCACTCCGCTGTTCAGCCGCGATGAACTGGCTTCGGCCGGCGTCGCCATCCAGCTGTTCCCGCTGTCGGCGTTCCGTGCGGCCAACAAGGCGGCCGAGAACGTCTACCAGGCGGTGCGCCGCGATGGCCACCAGCGCAACGTGGTGGAGACCATGCAGACCCGCGAAGAACTCTACGACCGCATCGGCTACCACGCGTTCGAGCAGCAGCTCGATGCACTGTTCGCCGCCAAGAAATAAGCAGTACCCTGCACCATCAAGTTTTCGGAGGGAAACATGAACGATACGACCGCAACCCCGACCTTCAAGCCGAAGAAGTCCGTCGCCCTGTCCGGCACCGCCGCCGGCAACACCGCGCTGTGCAGCGTCGGCCGCAGTGGCAACGACCTGCATTACCGCGGCTATGACATCCTGGACCTGGCCAACACCAGCGAATTCGAGGAAATCGCCTACCTGCTGGTGCACGGCAAGCTGCCGACCCGCGCAGAGCTGGTTTCGTACAAGGCCAAGCTGAAGTCGCTGCGTGGCATCCCGGCTGCGGTGAAGGCGGCGCTGGAAGAACTGCCGCCGTCGGCACACCCGATGGACGTGATGCGCACCGGCGTGTCCGTGCTCGGCTGCGTGGCACCGGAGAAGGATGACCACAACCATCCGGGCGCGCGTGACATCGCAGACAAGCTGATGGCCTGCCTCGGTTCCATGCTGCTGTACTGGTACCACTGGAGCCACAACGGCCGCGCCATCGACGTGGAGACCGACGATGACTCGATCGGTGGCCATTTCCTGCACCTGCTGCACGGCGAGAAGCCGCAGGATTCGTGGGTGAAGGCGATGCACACCTCGCTGATCCTGTACGCCGAGCACGAGTTCAACGCCTCGACCTTTACCTGCCGCGTCATCGCCGGCACCGGCAGCGACATGTACAGCGCGATCTGCGGTGGCATCGGCGCGCTGCGTGGCCCGAAGCACGGCGGCGCCAACGAAGTGGCGTTCGAAGTGCAGAAGCGCTACGACAACCCTGATGAGGCCGAGGAAGACATCAAGGCCCGCGTCGAGCGCAAGGAAGTGGTGATCGGTTTCGGCCACCCGGTCTACACCGTCTCCGATCCGCGCAACAAGGTGATCAAGGACGTGGCCCGCGAGCTGTCCGAAGAACAGTCCAGCATGAAGATGTACGACATTGCCGAGCGCCTGGAGTCGGTGATGTGGGACATCAAAAAGATGTTCCCGAACCTGGACTGGTTCAGCGCCGTCAGCTACCACATGATGGGCGTGCCGACCGCGATGTTCACCCCGCTGTTCGTGATCGCCCGCACCGCCGGCTGGAGCGCGCACATCGTCGAGCAGCGCATCGACGGCAAGATCATCCGCCCGAGCGCCAACTACATCGGCCCGGAAGACCGCGACTTCGTCGCCATCGACAAGCGCGTCTGATCCACCCGCTGTACCCATCCGGCCGGCCCTGCGCCGGCCGGATGCATTCGCCGCCGCATTGCCGGCACCCGGCCCGCCCCAAGTACTCCGCCAGCCCATGAATACCGATTACCGCAAGAACCTCCCCGGCAGCACGCTGGACTATTTCGACGCGCGCGCCGCTGTCGATGCACTCCAGCCCGGCGCCTACGCCACGCTGCCGTACACCTCGCGCGTGCTGGCCGAGAACCTGGTACGCCGCTGCGATCCGGCCACGTTGACCGCTTCGCTGACGCAGCTGATCGAGCGCCGTCGCGACCTCGATTTCCCGTGGTTCCCGGCGCGCGTGGTCTGCCACGATATCCTTGGCCAGACCGCGCTGGTGGACCTGGCCGGCCTGCGTGATGCGATCGCCGACAAGGGCGGCGACCCGGCCAAGGTGAATCCGGTGGTGCCGGTGCAGCTGATCGTCGATCACTCGCTGGCGGTGGAGTGCGGTGGTTTCGATCCGCAGGCGTTCGAGAAGAACCGCGCCATTGAAGACCGCCGCAACGAAGACCGCTTCCACTTCATCGACTGGACCAAGCTGGCGTTCCAGAACGTGGATGTGATTCCGCCGGGCAACGGCATCATGCACCAGATCAACCTGGAGAAGATGTCGCCGGTGGTCTACGTGCAGGACGGCGTGGCGTTCCCGGATACCTGCGTCGGTACCGACAGCCATACCCCGCACGTGGACGCGCTGGGCGTGATCGCCATCGGTGTCGGTGGTCTGGAAGCCGAGAACGTGATGCTCGGCCGTGCCTCGTGGATGCGCCTGCCGGACACCGTCGGCGTCGAACTGAGCGGCCGCCCGCAGCCAGGCATCACCGCCACCGACGTGGTGCTGGCCCTGACCGAGTTCCTGCGCAAGGAGCGCGTGGTCGGCGCCTGGCTTGAATTCTTCGGCGAGGGTGCGGCGGCACTGACCATCGGTGACCGCGCCACCATCTCCAACATGTGCCCCGAATACGGCGCCACCGCCGCGATGTTCTACATCGATCAGCAGACCATCGATTACCTGCGCCTGACCGGCCGCGAGGAATCGCAGGTGGCGCTGGTGGAAAACTACGCACGCACCACCGGCCTGTGGGCCGACGATCTGGCGACCGTGCAGTACGAACGCGTGCTGCACTTCGACCTGTCCAGCGTGGTGCGCAACATGGCCGGCCCGTCCAACCCACACAAGCGCGTGGCCACCGCCGAGCTGGCCGAGCGCGGCATCGCCGACGAAGCCAAGCTGGAAGCGGGCAAGGCCGAACAGGCGCAGGGCCTGATGCCCGATGGCGCGGTGATCATCGCCGCCATCACCAGCTGCACCAACACCTCCAACCCGCGCAACGTGATTGCCGCAGCACTGCTGGCGCGCAACGCCAATGCGCGTGGCCTGCAGCGCAAGCCGTGGGTGAAGTCCTCGCTGGCGCCGGGCTCCAAGGCCGTGCAGCTGTACCTGGAAGAATCCGGCCTGCTGCCGGACCTGGAGCAGCTCGGCTTCGGCATCGTCGCCTTCGCCTGCACCACCTGCAACGGCATGAGCGGCGCGCTGGACCCGACGATCCAGCAGGAAATCATCGATCGTGACCTGTACGCCACGGCCGTGCTGTCTGGCAACCGCAACTTCGATGGCCGCATTCATCCGTATGCCAAGCAGGCCTTCCTGGCCTCGCCGCCGCTGGTCATCGCCTACGCCATTGCCGGTACCGTCCGCTTCGATATCGAAAAGGACGTGCTGGGCGTGGACGCCGATGGCAACGAGGTGCGGCTGAAGGACATCTGGCCGAGCGACGCCGAGATCGACGCCGTGGTCAAGGCGGCGGTGAAACCGGAGCAGTTCCGCAAGGTCTACAACCCGATGTTCAACGTGCGCGTCGAGCACGGCGCCGCGATCAGCCCGCTGTATGACTGGCGTCCGCAGAGCACCTACATCCGCCGTCCGCCGTACTGGGAAGGCGCACTGGCCGGTGAGCGCTCACTGGCGGGCATGCGCGCGCTGGCGGTGCTGCCGGACAACATCACCACCGACCACCTGTCGCCGTCCAACGCGATCATGGCCTCCAGCGCCGCCGGCGAATACCTGGCGAAGATGGGCCTGCCGGAAGAAGACTTCAATTCCTACGCCACCCACCGCGGCGACCACCTGACCGCGCAGCGCGCCACCTTCGCCAATCCGAAGCTGTTCAACGAGATGGTGCGCAACGACGACGGCAGCGTGAAGCAGGGTTCGCTGGCGCGCGTGGAGCCGGAAGGCAAGGTGATGCGCATGTGGGAAGCGATCGAGACCTACATGGAGCGCAAGCAGCCGCTGATCATCATCGCCGGCGCCGACTACGGCCAGGGCAGCTCGCGTGACTGGGCCGCCAAGGGCGTGCGCCTGGCGGGCGTGGAAGCGATCGTGGCCGAGGGCTTCGAACGCATCCACCGTACCAACCTGATCGGCATGGGCGTGCTGCCGCTGGAGTTCAAGCCGGGCACCACCCGCCTGACCCTGGGCATCGACGGCACGGAGACCTTTGACGTGATCGGCGAGCGTACCCCGCGTGCCGAGCTGACCCTGGTCATCCACCGCCGCGACGGCCAGGACGTGATCGTGCCGGTCACCTGCCGCCTGGACAGCGACGAGGAAGTGGCCATCTACGAAGCCGGTGGCGTGCTGCAGCGCTTCGCCCAGGACTTCCTGGAAGGCGCCAAGGTGGCGTGATGGTGGGCTGAATGCCTGCCCCCTACGGTTGGGGGCGGGCTTGTCCGACACACAGGCGCGGCGCACACTTGCTTGGCAAATATTGCCAATGGAGAGTCTCATGGCCACGATGAACATCTCGCTGACCGACCCGCTCAAGCAGTTCGTGGACGAGGAAGTACGTGAAGGCGGCTATTCCAGCACCTCCGACTACGTGCGCGACCTGATCCGCCAGCGCCAGCGCAGCAAGGCCGAAGACCTGCTGCGGCAGTTGATTGCCGAGGGTCTGGCGTCGGGGCCTGCCGTGCCTTTGGCGCCAGACCATTTTGACAAGCTGCGTGAGCGCGCACGGAACCGCAAGTGAAGCCTTCGCATTGGTCACCTTCAGCGGTTCGAGATCTTGATCAGGCAGCAGCCTGGTATGCAGATCAGGGCGGAGAAGTGCTGGAAGTCGGCTTCATCGATGCGGTGGAATCCGTCGTCAAGCTGATCGAGGCCCATCCGGGTGCGGGTTCCGCATTGCATGCGGGTCTGTTGCCCTCGCTGCCAGCGCCGTTGCGTTTTCATCCGGTTCGTCGCTTCGACGGCTACCTGGTCTATTACGTGGAGCTACCTGAGCATGTTTCCATCGTGCGCATCTGGAATGCTTCGCGGGGCATGGAAGCGCTGTTCGAAGGCGAGGAGCTCAACCCCGATATTGGTTCGTCGCATCCAGGATACTGATCAATGACATTCCTCCCGCAACTCCGTATTCCCGCCACCTACATGCGCGGCGGCACCAGCAAGGGCGTGTTCTTCCGCCTGCAGGACCTGCCCGAAGCCGCGCAGGTGCCGGGCGCCGCACGCGATGCACTTCTGATGCGTGTGATCGGCTCGCCCGATCCGTATGGCAAGCAGACCGATGGCATGGGCGGTGCCACCTCCAGCACCAGCAAGTGCGTGATCATCTCCACTTCTTCGGTGCCGGACCACGATGTGGACTACCTGTACGGCCAGGTCTCGATCGATACCGCCTTCGTTGACTGGAGCGGCAACTGCGGCAACCTCAGCACCGCAGTTGGCCCGTTCGCGATTGCCAATGGCCTGATCGATCCCGCCCGCGTGCCGCGCGATGGCCTGTGCACCGTGCGCATCTGGCAGGCCAACATCGGCAAGACCATCATCGCCCACGTGCCGATGCGCGATGGCGAAGTGCAGGAGATCGGCGATTTCGAGCTGGACGGCGTGACCTTCCCGGCCGCCGAGATCCAGCTGGAATTCATCGACCCATCCGACGATGGCGATGCCGGCGCGATGTTCCCGACCGGCAACCTTGTGGATACCCTGGATGTGCCGGGCGTGGGCAGTTTCGAGGTGACGATGATCACCGCCGGCATCCCGACCATCTTCCTCAATGCTGCCGACCTGGGATACACCGGCACCGAGCTGCAGCCGGCGATCAACGAAGACAAGGCAGCGCTGGAGCGCTTCGAGAAGATCCGCGCCTACGGCGCCTTGCGCATGGGCCTGATCAAGAACCTGGAAGACGCGGCAACCCGCCAGCACACACCGAAGGTCGCCTTCGTGGCACCGGCACAGGACTACGTGTCGTCCAGCGGCAAGGCCATTCCGGCCTCGGCGATCGACCTGCATGCGCGTGCGCTGTCGATGGGCAAGCTGCATCACGCAATGATGGGGACCGCCGCCGTGGCGATCGGTACCGCAGCGGCGATTCCGGGCACCCTGGTCAATCGCGCGGCCGGTGGTGGTGAACGCGAAGCGGTGACCTTCGGCCATCCGTCCGGCACGCTGCGCGTGGGTGCGCAGGCCGCGCTCGTTGACGGCCAGTGGACGGTGACCAAGGCCATCATGAGTCGCAGCGCCCGTGTGCTGATGGACGGCAAGGTGAGGGTGCCGGCCGAATGATGCGCCGGTAAACGCCAACCAAGGTTGGCGACTACTGGGTCGCAGAGACCGATTGCTTTGGTAGATGCCAACCTTGGTTGGCATGGTGCGTGGGTAACCGCGCACCGCAACGAGGAGATCGACAATGTCTGACAGCCACACCTCATCCAACGGGCGTGCAGCGTGGGATGCGCTGCTGGTGGACATCGTCGATTACGTACGCGACGCCCGCATCGACTCACCGCTGGCGTTCCAGACCGCACACCATTGCCTGCTCGACACGCTCGGTTGCGGGCTGGAGGCGCTGTCCTTCCCGGCCTGCAGCAAGCTGCTTGGGCCGCTGGTGCCGGGTATCAGCGTGGTCAACGGCGCGCGCGTGCCCGGGACGCACTACGTGCTGGATCCGGTGCAGGCCGCCTTCAACCTCGGTGCGATGGTGCGCTGGCTCGACTTCAATGACACCTGGCTGGCCGCCGAGTGGGGCCATCCATCCGATAATCTCGGCGGCGTCCTGGCCGTCTGCGACTGGCTGGGGCGCAACGCGCAGGCCCTGCGTCGCCCGCCGCCGACCATGCACGACGTGCTGCTGGCGATGATCAAGGCGCACGAGATCCAGGGCGTGCTGGCGCTGCAGAATTCCTTCAACCGGGTCGGGCTGGACCATGTGGTGCTGGTCAAGGTCGCGACCACCGCAGTGGTTGCGCAGCTGCTGGGGCTGGATCGCGAACGCATGCTCAATGCGCTGTCGCTGGCCTGGGTCGATGGCCAGTCCCTGCGCACCTACCGGCACGCGCCCAACACCGGCTCGCGCAAGAGCTGGGCGGCCGGCGACGCGACCAGCCGTGGCGTGCGCCTGGCGCTGATGGCGGCCAGTGGCGAGATGGGCTATCCCAGCGTATTGAGTGCACCGACCTGGGGTTTCGAGGCTGTATCCATGCACGGTCAGGCGTTGACGCTGGGGCGACCGCTGGGCAGCTATGTGATGGAGAACGTGCTGTTCAAGATCAGCTACCCGGCCGAATTCCATGGCCAGACAGCCGTGGAGGCGGCGATTGCGCTGCACCAGCAGCTGCGCGCGATGGGGCGGCGGGTCGAGGACATCGCGTATATCGCGATCCGCACCCAGGAAGCCTGCATCCGCATCATCGACAAGCAGGGGCCGCTGCATAATCCGGCCGACCGCGACCACTGCGTGCAGTACATGGTTGCCATCGCGTTGCTGCACGGGCGGCTGGTGGCCGAGGACTACGAGGATGACGTGGCCGCCGATCCACGCATCGACCCACTGCGCGCGAAGATGGCCTGCCATGAAGACCCGCAGCTCAGCGCCGACTACCTGGACCCGGACAAGCGCAGCATCGGCAACGGCCTGAGCGTGCGCTTCACCGATGGCACTGAACTGCCCGAGGTGCGGGTGGAGTATCCGCTCGGCCACGCCCGTCGCCGCGCCGAAGGCATTCCGCTGCTGATGGACAAGTTCCGCCGGCACCTGGCCCACCGCTTCCCGACCGCCCAGCAGCAGCGCATCCTGGCCGCATCGCTGGACCCGGTGGCGCTGGCAGCGATGCCGGTGACCGACTACGTGGACCTGTACCTGCCGGGGTAGGCGCGCCTTGGTAGGTGCCAACCTTGGTTGGCACGGGCCCAACGCCAACCAAGGTTGGCGGCTACCGGGACCGCCGGGCATGGCCCTGCGCTACCGTTCCGATGCATTCCTGCCGAATCCGCGTCAACACCTTGACGCGGCCTGCCTATAATGGCCACCTCGATCAAGGAGTGACGACATGAGCGGTCCGGCACGGCGGAAGCGGTGGGGATGGGCGGCGGCGGTGCTGGCAGGAGGCCTGTTGCTGGGCCTGGCCGGCTGCCGCAACGACAGCGGGCAGCTGCCCAAGGCCAGCGGTGAAGCCATCACCACCAAGGCCGAGCAGGTGAAGGAGTTCACCCTGCTGCGCGCGTACCCGGACCAGAAGAATGACGGCCTGTCGCTGGCGCTGGAGTTCTCGCGCCCGCTGGTCGGCACCCAGGATTTCGACACGCTGGTGCGCTTCGAGGAGAAGGTCGGCACCGACGACAGCAGCTGGACGCTGTCTGATGACGGCCTGACCCTGCGCTACCCGTTCGTCGAGGCCGGCAAGGAGTTCAGCCTGGTGGTCTCGCCGGACCTGCTTGCCGCCGATGGCAGCCGCCTGGGCAAGGAACTGAAGCAGAAGGTGTTCAGCGGCGAACTGAAGCCGGTGGTCGGCTTCGCTTCGCAGGGCAGCGTGCTGCCGGCCAAGGACAGCCGCGGCCTGCCGGTGGTGTCGGTGAACGTGCCGGAGGTCGACGTCGAGTTCCTGCGCGTGCGCGAGAAGGACCTGCCGACCTTCTTCAGCCAGTACCAGCGCGGCGGCCGCCGCGGCAGCTGGGAACTGAGCAGCGATTACGAGCGCAGCCCGATCAACAAGCTGGCCGAGCCAGTCTACGTCAACCGCTTCATCCTCGGCGGCAAGCAGAACGAGCGGGTGCTGACCTACCTGCCGACCCAGGACATCAAGGAACTGCAGGAGCCGGGCCTGTACTTCGCCCTGCTCAAGCGCACCGGCGACTACGAGGGCGAGTTCGATACCGCGTTCTTCTCGGTCAGCGACATCGGCCTGCACACCCGGGCGTACAAGGACAAGCTGTTCGTGCACACCGCCGGCCTGAAGGACGGTGCGCCGCTGAAGGGCATCGACCTGCGCGTGCTCGATGCCAAGGGCGAGGTGGTGCTGAAGGGCAGCACCGACGGCAACGGCAATGCGCTGCTGAACTACACCCTGGACGCCACCCACGTGCTGGTCGCCAGCAGCGGCAAGGACACCAGCTTCCTGCCGTTCAACCAGCCGGCGCTGGACCTGAGCGAATTCGCCGTGGCCGGCCGCGACAACGCCTGGTTCGATGTCTATGCCTGGTCCGGCCGCGACCTGTACCGCCCGGGCGAGACCGTGCGCCTGTCCGCGCTGCTGCGCGACAACGATGGCAAGCCGGTCAAGGCGCAACCGGTGTTCCTGCGCCTGAAGCAGCCCGACGGCAAGACCTTCCGCGAGACCCGCCTGCAACCGGGCGAGCAGGGCTACATCAACTTCGAGCAGGTCATCCCCGCTGAGGCGCCGACCGGGCGCTGGCAGGTGGAATTCCGTACCGACCCGGCCAGCAAGGAAGCGATCCAGGGCATGACACTGCGCATCGAAGAGTTCCTGCCCGAGCGCATGAAGCTGGACCTGGACAGCGCGCAGAAGACGCTGAAGCCGGGCGAGGAGCTGCGCCTGCAGGCCAATGGCGCCTATCTGTACGGTGCGCCCGCCGATGGCAACCGCTTCACGGCGCGCATGGCGGTGGCCGCCGAGCAGCAGCCGGTGGAAGGCCTACCGGGCTACTTCTTCGGCGACCCGACCCTGCAGTTGCCGCGCGAAGCCAAGGATGTGATCGACACCACGCTGCCGGCCAATGGCCAGCTGCGCGAGGACGTGGCCCTGCCGGAAGAGGCGGCCAAGGCCAAGGCGCCGATCGCGGTGGTGCTGTCCGGCAGCCTGTACGAGACCGGCGGCCGTACCGTCACCCGCACCCTGAAGCGGGTGATGTGGCCGGCCAATGCGCTGGTGGGCGTGCGCCCGCTGTTCAATCCCGAAGACGGTGCCGATGCCAACGGCAATGCGCGCTTCGAGCTGATGCGCGTGGATGCAGCGGGCAAGCCGCAGCCGGCCAAGGGCCTGAAGATCACTCTGGTGCGCGAACTGCGCGATTACCACTGGACCTTCAACGACAACCGTTGGGACTACGATTTCACCCGCCGTTTCGAGAACAAGGAAACGCGCACCGTCGATGCCGGCGGCAGCGCGGTGGCCTTTGATTTCCCGGTGGAGTGGGGCGAGTACCGGGTGGACGTGTTCGATCCGTCTACCGGTCTGACCAGCCGCTATCCGTTCCGTGCGGGCTGGAGCTGGGGGGATGACAACCGGGGGCTGGATGCACGCCCTGACAAGATCAAGCTGGGCCTGGACAAGACCGGCTACAAGGCAGGCGACACGCTTGAGGTGACGGTGACCCCGCCGCATGCCGGCAAGGGCATCCTGATGGTCGAGACCGACCGCATGCTGTACGTGCAGGACATCGACGCCAAGCCGGGTTCGACCTTCAAGATCCCGGTCACCGCCGACTGGGAACGCCACGACGTCTACATCACCGCGCTGGTGTTCCGTGGTGGCAGTGCGCCGAGCAAGATCACCCCGGCCCGTGCCGTGGGCGTGGTGCATGTGCCGATGGACCGCAAGGGCCGCACCGTGGCGGTCGGCCTGGCGGCGCCCAAGCAGATGCGCCCTGAGCAGGACCTGCCGGTGACGGTCAGCGCACCACAGTTGGCCGGCAAGATGGCGCACGTCACCGTCTCGGCGGTGGACGTGGGCATCCTCAACATCACCCGTTTCCCGGTGCCCGATGCCGGCGCGCACTTCTTCGCCCAGCGTCGCCTCGGCATCGATGCCTACGACATCTACAGCCGGGTGATCGAAAGCTTCGACGGCGGCGCCGGCAAGCTGAAGTTCGGCGGCGACATGGCGCTGCAGGCACTTCCGCAGGCCAAGCGCCCGACCGCACGCGTGCAGACCGTGGACCTGTTCTCCGGCCCGGTGCAACTGGATGCCAAGGGCAATGCCCGCATCCGCCTGAAGGTGCCGGACTTCAACGGCACGCTGCGGGTATCGGCGCTGGTCTACAGCGATGACCAGTACGGCAAGCGCGATGTGGAAACCGTGGTGCGTGCCCCGATCCTGGCCGAAGCCAGCATGCCGCGCGTGCTCGCCCCGGGCGACCGCAGCACCGTCACCCTGGACGTGCAGAACTTCACCGGCAAGCCGGGTGCGTTCAACGTGCGAGTGGAGACCGAGGGCCCGCTGGCACTGGCTGAAGGCACGCGCAGCGTGCAGTTGAACGCCGATGCCAAGAGCACGCTCAGCTTCCCGCTGTCGGCGCGCGAGGGCCACAGCGTGGCCAAGGTGCGCGTGCGGGTCGATGGCAATGGTTTCAGGGCCGATCGCCGCTATGACCTGCCGGTACGTGCGGCGTGGCCACAGGTGCTGCGTTCGCAGGTGCGCACGCTGGATCCGCTGGCCGCGGTCAGCCTCGACAACAGCCTGACCGAGGGCCTGATGTCCGAGTCGGTGAACGCACGGCTGCTGGTCAGCCCGCTGCCGCCGATTCCGTTCGCCAGCGCCCTGCAGGGCGCGTTGAACTACCCCTACGGCTGTGCCGAGCAGACCACCAGCAAGGGCTACGCCGCGCTGATCCTGGACCAGGCGACGTCGTCGATGCTTGGCGCCGATGGCTTGGATGCCAAGACACGCCGCGAACGCATGGAAGGCGCGTTCGGTCGGTTGGCGTCGATGCAGGTAGCCAATGGCAACTTCTCGATGTGGGGTGACGACGGTTACGTGAACCCGTGGCTGACCCCGTACATCACCGAGTTCCTGCTCGATGCCAAGGACGCCGGCTTCGCCGTGCCCGACAACGTGCTGCAGAAGGCGCTCAACCGCCTGAGCGAGGATCTGCTGTCCGGCGGCAACCAGTTCTACGGCCAGGATGACCGCGAGAAGCTGAAGTTCGCCAACCAGGCGTATTCGGGTTACGTGCTGGCGCGGGTCAACCGCGCACCGCTGGGCACCCTGCGCACGCTGTATGACAACGAGCGCAGCAAGGCGGTTGGTGGCCTGTCGCTGGTCCATCTGGGTGTGGCGCTGTCGCTGCAGGGCGATGCCAAGCGTGGCCAGGCGGCACTGGCGGCGGCGTTCGCCAAGTCCAGCAGCGAGCGCCCGTCGTACTTCGGCGACTACGGCAGCGCGATCCGCGATGACGCATTGATGATCGCGCTGACGCACGAGAACAAGCTGGCCAAGCCCGCCTGGGACGCACGTGCCGTCGATCTCGGCCGTGGCCTGGATGCGCGCCGCAATGCCGGCTGGATGTGGCTGAGCACGCAGGAACAGGTGGCGATCGCCCGCCTCGGCAAGGCGCTGGCTGCCAACCAGAAGGCGCTGGTGGCCGGTGAGCTGGTGATCGGCGGCAACAGCGAAGCCATCGGCGAGCGCAAACTATTCGGCCGCAACTTCAGCGCCACCGAACTGGCCAGCGGCGTGCGCTTCACCCCGCAGGGCCAGCCGCCGATGTTTGCCAGCATCGACGTGGCCGGCATCCCGCGCAGCGCACCGGCGCCGGACAACAGCGTGCTGGGTGTTGAACGCAGCTACTTCGGCACCGATGGCAAGCCGTGGACGCCGCGCCCGCTGAAGGAAGGCGAAGCGCTGATCGTGCGCGTCACCGTCACTGCCGACACCACCATGCCGGATGCGCTGCTGACCGACCTGCTGCCGGCGGGCCTGGAGATCGAGAACTTCAACCTCGGTGATGCCAAGCAGTGGGCTGACGTGGTGGTCGATGGCATCACCATCAGCGACCGCAGTGAAGCAGCCGATACCAAGCACGAAGAGTTCCGCGACGATCGCTACGTGGCCGCGCTGAAGCTCTCGCGTGGCAGCAAGGCCAACGTGTTCTACCTGGTGCGTGCGGTGACCCCGGGTACCTACTCGGTGCCGCCGCCGCTGGTGGAGGACATGTACCGGCCGCAGCTGCGTGGCGTTGGCCGCAGCAACCCGACCACGATCACGGTGGTGCAGCCGTGATCCCACGGATGGGCCGCGCAGGCGCGGCCCGTCCTGCGGGCAATGTGCAATGAAAGACGCAATGAAAAACCGGCTGGCGGCCCTGCGCCGCCGGCTGCAGCCGCTGTGGCCGTGGCTGCGCTGGGGTACCGCGGCGCTGCTGGCGCTGCTGCTGGTGCTGGATTTCGCCTTCCCGCCACCCTTGCCGAAGCAGCGCGACACCAGCACCCTGGTGGTGGCTGCAGACGGCACACCACTGCGTGCGTTCGCCGATGCCGAGGGCGTGTGGCGCTATCCGGCTTCCATCGACAGCGTCTCGCCGCTGTACCTGCAGGCATTGCTGACCTACGAAGACCGCTGGTTCTGGCGCCATCCGGGCATCAATCCGCTGGCGATCCTGCGGGCAAGCGGCCAGCTGCTGCGCGGCGGCCGCATCGTCTCCGGTGGCTCGACCCTGACCATGCAGGTCGCACGCATCCTCGATCCGCATACGCGCACGCCCTGGGGAAAGCTCAAGCAGATGCTGCGCGCGGTGCAGCTGGAAGTGCATCTGAGCAAGCAGCAGATCCTGGCCCTGTACCTGGAGCGCGCGCCCTACGGCGGCACCATCGAGGGCGTGGAAGCGGCCAGCTGGGCCTATCTGGGCAAGCCGGCGGCGCAGCTGTCGCATGCCGAAGCCGCGTTGCTGGCGGTGCTGCCGCAGGCACCGAGCCGGCTGCGCCCGGATCGTCACCCGGAAGCGGCGCAGAAGGCGCGTGACAAGGTGCTGACCCGCATGGCCGAACTGGGCGCGTGGACACCGGAAGAGGTGCAAGACGCGCGCATCGAGAACGTGGTGGCGCGCTCGCTGCGGCCGCCGCTGCATGCCGCGCTGCTGGCGCAGCGCCTGCATTCGGCGCATCCGGGCCAGGCACGCATCCAGAGCAGCATCGACATCGGCCTGCAGCGCACGCTGGAAGAGCGCGTGGCCAGCTATTTCTCGACGCTGCCCGAGCGTACCTCGGCCGCGCTGCTGGTGGTCGACAACCAGACCCTGCAGGCGCGTGCCTATGTCGGTACGTTGTCCTTTGGCGACCGCCAGCGGCTTGGCCACGTGGACATGGTGCAGGCCTGGCGTTCGCCCGGCTCCACGCTCAAGCCATTTCTCTACGCGATGGCACTGGATGATGGCCTGATCCATTCGGAGAGCCTGCTGGTCGATGCGCCGCAGAGTTTCGGCAGCTATCGCCCGGGCAATTTCGATATGGCCTTCAATGGGCCTGTTGGCGCCTCCAGCGCATTGCGGCTGTCACTCAACGTGCCGTCGGTGGACCTGTTGCAGCGGGTCGGGGCCGCGCGCTTTGCCGCACGCCTGTCGCATGCCGGCATCCAGCTGCGCTTTCCGCCGGGCAGCACGCCCAACCTGTCGTTGATCCTGGGCGGCACCGGCGCGCGGCTGGAAGATCTGGTCGGCGCGTTCGCCGCGCTCAACCGCAATGGCATCGCCGGGCGCGTGCGTTACACCGATGACGAGCCGATGATCGAGCGACGTCTCGCTTCGCCCGGCGCAAGCTGGATCGTGCGCGAGATGCTGGAATCGAATCCGCGCCCGGGGTACAGCGTCGGTACGTTCGATGTCGGTGGCCGCCCGCGCGTGGCGTGGAAGACCGGCACCAGTTACGGGTACCGCGATGCGTGGGCCATCGGCAGTACCCGCCATTACACCGTGGGCGTGTGGGTGGGCCGGCCGGACGGCACGCCTCTGCCGGGCCAGTACGGCGCGGTCACCGCGCTGCCACTGATGTTCGAGGTGGTGGACAGCCTGCCACGCCAACGCGGTGACTCGGCGTCCGCGCCGATGCCGGCCAGCGTCAGCCAGGAAGACGTCTGCTGGCCGACCGGTGAGCGTGCCGAAGACCTGTCTGCTGCGCTCTGCCAGCGCAGGATGTCGGCCTACCTGCTCGATGGCGCAGCACCGCCGACCTTCCCCGAGCGCGAGGCACGACGCTGGCAGCCGGGGCGGCAGCGTTTCCTGGCAGACGCCCGCAGCGGTCTGCGCGTGTCAGCCGATTGCCGCTTGCCGCACGAAGAAGTCGCGCGCGAGATCGCGCGCTGGCCAGCGTTGCTGTCACCGTGGCTGCCCAAGGCCACGCGCGAGGCCTCCCAGCTGCCGGCGCTGTCGCCGGACTGCCGTGATGATGGGCGTGAGGCCAGCGTCGCGTTGCACATCGATGGCCTCAATGATGGCGCCGTACTGGCGCGTGCACCCAACGCCGAACATGGCGTACGCCTGCAGCTGCGCGCGCTGGGCAGCGAGCAGACGGTGGACTGGCTGCTGGACGGTCGCTGGATCGCGCAGACTCATGGTGCGCAGTTGATGCAGCGCGAGTTCGCCGAACCGGGCGCGCATGCCCTGACCGCACTGGCGGCCGACGGCGCGTGGACGCAGGTGCGGTTCACCGTACTCCGGTAGGTGCCAACCTTGGTTGGCACGTCCCGTATGTCTGCCACGCTGTTGTAGAGCCGAGCCCATGCTCGGCTGCTCCTGCGACGTGCATGCAGAGGTAAGCCGAGCATGGGCTCGGCCCTACAACACCGTAGATGGCCGCGAGCCCTTGGCGTAACCGCTATTCCCCGATCCACCCATCCAGCAGGTCGGCGAATTCATCGGCGTGTTCCTCTTCCTGCGCCAGGATTTCCTCAAGGATGCGCTTGGTGGTGGTGTCGCGGTCGCCGATGAAGTTGATCATCTCGCGATAGCTGTCGATGGCGATGCGCTCGGCCACCAGGTTCTCGCGCACCATGTCGCGCAGGTCGCTGCCTTCCTTGTACTCGGCATGCGAACGCGCGGTGAGCGTATCGGGGTTGAAATCAGGTTCGCCGCCGAGCTGGACGATGCGCTCGGCCAGCTTGCCGGCGTGCGCCTGTTCCTGCTGTGCATGCTCGAGAAACTCGGCTTTCACCGCATCGGCCAGCATGCCCTTGGCCATGAAATAGTGCCGGTAGTAGCGCAGCACGCAGACGTACTCGGTGGCCAGCGCGTCGTTGAGCAGCTTGATCACCACCTTGCGGTCGGCGCTGTAGCTGTCGGTGATCGCGCCATCCTCGATGTTGCGCCGGGCGCGATCACGCAGGGTCTTGCGGTCGCTGATGCCGGGAACCTTCGCGGCGGGCTTGGGGGCTTTGGCTGGCTTGCTGGACATGGCTGGCCGTTTCCTTTTGCGGTGGAGAATCAGGTGGGCAGGTGCTCCAGCACGTACTCGGCTGAAGAGACTTCGAACTGGCCGGGTTGTTCAACCCAGGCGGCGCGCACCACGCCATCGACCACGTACAGCGCGAAGCGACGCGAGCGGATGCCCATGCCCGAGGCGCTGGCGTCGAGCTCCAGGCCGAGCGCGCGGGTCAGTTCTGCATTGCCGTCGGACAGCATCAGCAGGCCGTCGGGCACGTGCTGGTCGGTGGCCCAGGCTTTCATCACGAACGGATCGTTGACCGCCACGCAGTAGACGTCGATGCCGCGCTGGCGGAAGGCCTCGAACTTTTCGACGTAGCCGGGCAGGTGACGGGCCGAACAGGTGGGGGTGAACGCACCGGGCACGGCGAACAGCACCACCTTGCGCGCGTCGAACAGCGAATGCGTATCGAGCGTTTCGATGCCCTCGCGGATGCGCTTGAGGGTCACTTCCGGAATGCGGTCGCCAACGTGGATGGTCATGGTGGACTCCTTGCAGGGGCAGGCTAGAGGCCGGCGTGGGACAGGGGCGTCAAGACATTGGAAAACCGGCGTGCAGGCCCCATCTTCAGGCCTGGCGGGGCAGGCTTCCAGTCACAGCCTGGGGCATGGGGATGGCAGCCGCATTGCGCAGGATCAGTCGGCCTCACCAGGGCCGCACGAGGGGCGGCGTAGCATCGCCGGCGCGTAGAATGAACCCGGGGCGGCGCCACCGGCGCGGCCGAAGCGAATCGAGGTAGATGGATGGAATTCAAGGATTACTACGCCACCCTGGGGGTGGAACCGAGCGCGGGCGAGGCGGAGATCAAGACCGCCTACCGCCGGCTGGCACGCAAGTACCACCCGGACGTCAGCAAGGAGGCCGGGGCCGAAGACAAGTTCAAGGCGGTCAACGAGGCCTACGAGGCGCTGCGTGATCCGGAGAAGCGCGCGGCCTACGACCAGCTGCGCGCGCAGGGCTATCGCCCGGGCGAGGAGTTCAACGTGCCGCCGAACTACGGCGGCGCCGGGGGCTTCAATTTCGAGGAAGTGTTCGGCGGCGGCGGCCCCAACGGCGGCTTCAGCGACTTCTTCGAAAGCCTGTTCGCGCGCCAGCGTGGCGGTGGCGGCGCTGGTCCCGGGCCGGGCTTCAGCAGCCAGGGCCATGCGCCCAATCGCGATACCCGCGCCAAGCTGTCGGTACCGCTGGAGGCGGCCTACAACGGTGACAGCCTGCGCATCACCGTCAACGGCAAGCAGCTGGACGTGCGCGTGCCCAAGGGCATCCGTCCGGGCCAGGTGATACGGCTGGCCGGGCAGGGCAATCATGGCGGCAACCTGCTGCTGGAAGTGGAGTACGCCGCGCACCCGCAGTTCGAGGTCGATGGCCGCAACATCCTCTATACGCTGCCGGTCACACCGTGGCAGGCCGCATTGGGGACCAGCATCAGCGTGCCGACCCTGGGCGGTGCGGTGGAGCTGAAGATTCCGGCCGATTCCGATGCCGGGCGCAAGCTGCGCCTGCGTGGCCGTGGCCTGCCGGGCAATCCGGATGGCGACCAGATCGTCGAGATCGAGATCGTGGCCCCGGCCGCGACCGATGAGGCGCAGAAGAAGGCATACCGGAACCTGGCCAAGGCGTTCGGCGAAACGATCTGAGGTGGATTCTGGTGGGGGCGGACCTGGGGCCACACGCTTTTCGGCCGTTCAAGGCGTGCCAACCAAGGTTGGCACCCACCGGAATGTTTCAGCCCTGCCCGGCGAACACCCGTTCCAGCACTTCGGACAGTTCGTCTTCCGAGAACGGCTTGGTGATGTAGGCCTTGGCGCCCTGGCGCATGCCCCACATGCGGTCGGTGTCCTGGTCCTTGGTGGTCACCAGGATCACCGGGATGTGGCGGGTTGCCTCGTCGCGGGCGAGGGTGCGGGTGGCCTGGAAGCCGTTGAGGTTGGGCATCACCACGTCCATCAGGACGAGGTCGGGCAGCTCGGCCTTGGCGGTTTCGACCCCGGCGGCGCCATCGGTGGCGGTCAGGATCTGGTGCCCGAGCTTCTCGACGATGCGCTGTATCCCCAACAGCTGCGACGGTGAGTCGTCGACGATCAGAATGCGTGCCATGTTGTTCCCCATGTAATGCCCGCAGTGTAGTGCGGGCACATTACCGGCGGGAGGGGACCGCCTGCCGTCCGTCGCCTGCCTGCGACGTTCAGTCGATCCGCACCACGGTGCGGCCCAGCGAGCCGCCGGCCAGCATCCGCTCGAACACGGCGGGCAGGCCATCCAGGCCGACTTCGGCAGTACAGATGCGGTCCAGGTGCTGCGGTTTCCAGTCACTGCCCAGTCGCGACCACACCTCTTCGCGCAGCCCGCGCGGCGCATTGGCCGAGGACACGCCCAGCAGCGAGACACCGCGCAGGATGAACGGCATCACGGTCATGTCCAGCGTCGGGCTGGCGGCCAGACCGGCACTGACCACGCTGCCGTAGGGCACGGTCTGCGCCAGCAGGCTGGCCAGCATGTCGCCTCCGGCATTGTCGAGGCCACCGCCGAAGCGTGCCGACTGCAGCGGGCCGGTATTGGACAGTGCCTCGCGTGGCAGTACCTCGGAGGCGCCGATGCTGTGCAGGAAATCGGCCTGGTCCGGCTTGCCGCTGACAGCGTGGACGGCGTAGCCGGCACGGCTGAAGATCGACAGCGCCAGCGCACCGACACCGCCGCTGGCACCGGTGACCGCCAGCGGGCCGAGTTCCGGGGTCTGCCGGTTGTCCTGCATGCGCAGCAGGGCCAGCGCCGCAGTGAACCCAGCGGTGCCCAGCACCATCGCCTCGCGAGGGGTCAGCCCGGCCGGCTGGGCGATCACCGCACGCGACTCCAGCCGCACGTACTGGCTGTAGCCGCCGTCGCGGGTTTCGCTGAGGCCGCAGCCGGTGGCCAGCACCGCGTCGCCTTCACGCCAGTCAGGATCGGCGCTGGCGACTACGGTGCCGGCCACGTCGATGCCCCCGACCAGCGGGAAGCGGCGCAGGATCTTCCCCTTGCCGGTGCCGGCCAGGGCGTCCTTGTAGTTGACCGAGGACCAGTGGGCGCGGATCAGCACCTGGCCGGGGTTGAGGTCGTCGACACCCAGCTGGGCCAGGCCGCTGCGGTAGCCGGCGTCGTCGTTTTCGATACGGAAGGCGGTGAACGGGGTGGTGGGGGCCATCGGCGTTGCCTGACTTCGAGGAAAACGCCACCTTACCCCGTAGCCCCCCTTTCGATCCTGCCGATCCGCCCCATCTTGTATGATCGGTGATGGTTTCACGGCTGGCGGTGCGGGAAGGGCCCGTGCCGCAGCCCAAATCTTGATGGAGCGTGCATGGCCTGGAATACACCCGGCGGCAACAAGGGCGGACAAGGCCCCGAGGACAATCGACGCGGGCCGTTCGGGTCACGCGGCGGTGGCAATGGTGGTGGCTGGGGCGGATTGCCCGGACCACTGAAGGACCTGTTCGACGGCGGCTTCGTGCGTTGGGTGGTGGCGGCCGTGGTGCTGCTGGTGCTGTTCTCCAGCTTCCAGCTGATCGGCGAACAGCAGCGTGGCGTGGTGCTGCGCTTCGGCCAGTTCTCGCGCATCCTGCAGCCCGGCCCGAACTTCAAGCTGCCGTGGCCGATCGAATCGGTCACCAAGGTCAATGCCACCGAGATCAAGACCTTCTCGATCCAGGTGCCGGTGCTGACCCGCGACGAGAACATCGTCAACGTCTCGCTGAACGTCCAGTACCGCATCGACGACCCGCAGCAGTACCTGTTCGGCACCGTGGATGCCAACCAGGTGCTGGAGCAGTCGGCGCAGAGCGCGGTGCGCGAGGAAGTCGGCCGCGCCGACCTCAACGCCGTGCTGAACAACCGTGGCCCGCTGGCCGTGGCCGCCGAAGAGCGCCTGCAGGCGCTGCTGAAGGCGTTCAAGACCGGCCTGACCGTGACCGGCCTGACCCTGCAGGACGCCCGTCCGCCGGAAGAGGTCAAGCCGGCCTTCGACGAGGTCAATGGCGCCCAGCAGGTCAAGGAACGCCTGATCAACGAAGCCCAGGCCTACGCCGCCAAGGTCGTGCCGGAAGCCCGAGGCCAGGCCTCGCGTGCCCGTACCACCGCCGAAGGCTACAAGCAGGCCGTGGTGTCCAAGGCCGAGGGTGACGCGCAGCGCTTCAGCCTGTTGCAGGCCCAGTACAAGGACGCCCCGGAAGTGACCCGCAAGCGCCTGTGGCTGGAGACCGTGCAGCAGGTGCTGAGCGAGAACCGCAAGGTGATCGGTGGCGATGGCCGCCAGCTGATCTACGTGCCGATGACCGGCGATACCCGTCCCACCACCTCGGCCCCGCCGGGGGTGACCAACCCGGAGGTGGTGATGCCGTCGCTGCCGGGCGCAGCGGTGGAACAGTCCCGTGATCCGGGCCGGCCGGTGGGCCGCCCGACCGGGCGACCGAGCGGCCGTGAGGAGGGCAGCCGATGAAGAGTCCTATCTGGATCGCCGTGATCGTGGCGGTGGTGCTGGGCCTGCTCGGCTCGGTGTACGTGGTCCGTGAGGACCAGACCGCCATGGTGCTGAACCTGGGCAAGGTGGTGCGTTCGGACATCAAGCCGGGCCTGCACTTCAAGGTGCCGGTGGTGGAAACGGTGAAAGTCTTCGACCGCCGCTTCCAGGTGCTCGACACCGCCCCGGCGCGTTACTTCACTGCTGAGCAGAAGGACGTCAGCGTCGACTTCTTCGCCATCGGCTACATCTCCAACGTGGGTGACTACTTCCGTGCCACCGGCGGCGATCCGCGTATCGCCAATGCCCGTCTGGCACCGATCATCACCGACTCGCTGCGCAACCAGATCAACTCGCGCACCCTGCAGCAGCTGGTTTCCGGCGACCGCAGCGAGCTGATCGCCGAGCAGCTGAAGGGGATCAACGAAGCCGTGGCCGGCCTGGGCATGCAGATGATCGACCTGCGCATCAAGCAGGTGGACCTGCCGACCGACAGCCAGGTGATCAACGACGTGTACGAGCGCATGCGCGCCCAGCGCAAGCAGGAAGCCGCCAAGCTGCGCGCTGAGGGCGAGGAGCAGTCGCTGACCATCCGCGCCCAGGCCGACCGTGACAGCACCGTACTGATCGCCGAGGCCGAGCGTGATGCCCAGCGCCTGCGCGGTGAAGGCGATGCCGACGCCGCCCGCATCTACGGCAAGGCCGGCTCGGCCGACCCGTCGTTCTACGCGTTCTACCGCAGCCTGGAGGCCTACCGTGGCTCCATGACCGACGGCAACGGCGTGATCGTGCTGGACAAGAACGACCCGTTCCTGCAGTACCTGAAGAACGACCGCTGAGGTCGCAGGGCGTTACCCCACGGGGCCCGGCTGAATGCCGGGCCCCGTGTTTTTTCCGGAGTCCCCCCCATGAAAGATCTGTTCGCCGCCGTCTGCCTGGTGGCGGTGCTGGAAGGCCTGTTCCTGTTCGTCGCACCGTTCGCCTGGAAGCGCATGGCCGAGCGCCTGCTGGACATGCCGAGCCCGGCCCTGCGCAGCTTCGGCGGGCTGGTGCTGCTGGCCGGCCTGAGCCTGCTGTGGTGGGCACGGCACTGAACCCCGCCCTGTAGCGTCCGAGCCCATGCTCGGGCGGCGCCGCGCAGCGGCGGAAAGGCAGCCGAGCATGGGCTCGGCTCTACATGAGACGCCGGCCTGACCGGCCGGTGAAGCCGTCCGTCGGAAAGGTGGCACCCGACCCCGGAAACCCGGATAATGCACAAAAGCCGGACGGGCCTCCCCGTTCGGCTTTTTCCGTGTCTGGGCCTTCCATCGCCGGCCGCTCCCCGTTTGGAGCCGCCTTGCAGGTGCTGGCCAGCCCCGCCACGGTTTACCCGTCCGCGGCCCCGATGGCCGCAACAAATCGAGGAGCCCGTCATGGGTCAGTCTGTCGTAGTGTTGGGTGCCCAGTGGGGCGATGAAGGCAAGGGCAAGATCGTCGATCTGCTCACTGAGGAAATCGGCGCCGTCGTGCGCTTCCAGGGCGGCCACAACGCCGGCCACACCCTGGTAATCAACGGCAAGAAGACCGTCCTGCACCTGATCCCGTCGGGCATCCTGCGTGACGATGCGCTGTGCCTGATCGGCAACGGCGTGGTGATCTCGCCCGCCGCACTGCAGAAGGAAATCGCCGAGCTGGAAGCCTCCGGTGTGGAAGTGCGTTCGCGCCTGAAGATCTCCCCGGCCGCGCCGCTGATCATGCCGTACCACATCGCCCTGGACCAGGCGCGCGAGCGCGCTGCCGGCGGCAAGGCGATCGGCACCACCGGCCGTGGCATCGGCCCGGCCTACGAAGACAAGGTGGCGCGTCGCGGCATCCGCATCGCTGACCTGCACTACCCGAAGCAGCTGGAAGAACTCCTGCGCACCGCGCTGGATTACCACAACTTCGTGCTGACCAAGTACCTGAACACCGATGCGGTCGACTTCCAGAAGACCTTCGACGAAGCGCTGGCCTTCGGCGAATACGTGCAGCCGATGAAGTCCGACGTGGCCGGCATCCTGCACGACCTGCGCAAGCAGGGTAAGCGCGTGCTGTTCGAAGGTGCGCAGGGCGCGCTGCTGGACATCGACCACGGCACCTACCCGTACGTCACCAGCTCCAACACCACCGTCGGTGGTGCGCTGGCCGGTTCCGGCGTCGGCGCCGATTCGATCGACTATGTGCTGGGTATCGCCAAGGCCTACGCCACCCGCGTCGGCGGCGGCCCGTTCCCGACCGAGCTGGACGACGAAGTCGGCCAGGGCATCCGTGACCGCGGCGCCGAGTACGGTGCTTCGACCGGCCGTCCGCGTCGTTGCGGCTGGATGGACATCGTCGCGCTGAAGCGCGCCGTGGCCATCAACGGCATCAGCGGCCTGTGCATCACCAAGCTGGATGTGCTGGACGGCATGGAAAAGCTGAAGGTCTGCATCGCCTACGAATACAACGGCAAGCGCACCGAGTACGCGCCGCTGGACGCGCAGGGCTGGGAAGAGTGCACCCCGGTGTACCTGGAGTTCCCGGGCTGGAGCGAGAACACCCACGGCATCACCCACTGGGACGACCTGCCGCCGGCCGCACGTGCCTACCTGCGTTCGCTGGAAGAGCTGGCCGGGTGCCCGATCAGCATCGTCTCCACCGGCCCGGACCGCGACCACACCATGGTCCTGCAGGATCCGTTCGCCTGAGTGAGTGACCGGTAGCGCTGGGCCATGCCTGGCGTCGCAGAAAGAAGAAGCCCCGCGAACGCGGGGCTTTTTCGTTACTGTGTCGCCAGTGCCGGCGAGGAAGCGAAGCGATGACCAGGATGTCAGCGTGAAAGGCGAGACCGTGGTGCGGGTCACCCTGTGGGTGTTGTGGAGCCTGTGGGGCATCGCCTGCGCGGTTCTGGCGCTCGGCGCGATCGCCAACCATCGGGCCTCGCGTACCCAGACCCTGCCGCTGCTGCTCAGCCCCGGCGCGACGGCCGAGGTCACCGTCTACCGCTTCATCGATGACCAACTGCGGCTGCGACTGCGCTATGCCGCGGACGGTACTCAGGCTGACCCTGAAGTTCTGCTGCGCATCGATACTCCCACCGATCATGGAGACTTCCGCGCGGGAGAGCGTTCGGGCGTGGCCGGGCAGGGCATCAACCGCAGGCTGGCATCGGTTGAATCCAGCGGCCTCACGGCGTCCTACTTCGGCTATGGCCGCGGCGATGCATTGCCACGCGGACGCTCATGGCTGCGGGTAACCGTGCTGGAGGTGGACCCGGCGCTGGCGGGCAGGGCGGCCGTGATCGAACTGCAGCCCCCACTGGACCTGTTGAAGCTGACCGACCTGGACTACGTCTGGCTGTGGCCGTTCTTCTTCTGGAAGGTGGCGGCACTGTTCCTGCTGATTCCTGGGGGCGCGTTGGCGGTGTTCACGTTCACCTTGCGGCGCTGGCAGCGCCGGGCGTCGAAGCAGCCGATTTCAGCAGCGGATACGGATTGATCGATTCCCCCTTCCACCACTGCTTCTCCGGCCCCAGTACGTGTACTTCGAAATGCAGGTGCGGGGCCTCCGCGCTGGCATTGCCGGTGCTGCCCACATAACCGATCACCTCGCCGCGCTTGATCACCTGCTTTTCGGCCAGGCCATCGGCATAGCGCTGCAGGTGCGCGTAGTAGTAGCACCAGCGTCCGCTGGGCTCGAACTGGTAGATGGTCAGCCCACCGCGCTTGCTGTCGAACAGCTTCTCCACCGTGCCGTCGGCCACGGCCAGCACCGGCGTACCGGCATCGGTCATGATGTCGATTGCATCGTGCACGCGGCCCTCGCTGCGTGCATCGGTGAAGGTGTCGCGCAGTTGCGAGGGCAGTACCCCCTGCACCGGCAGCAGCAGATCCACGGGTGCATCGCTGGCGCTGGCTGACGTTGGCAAGGATGCGGATGCTGGAGCATTCACGTGCGGCACTGCCGACGCCTTCGCCGGTGCAGCAGCCACCGCTGGTTGCGATGCGGGCGCCACAACGGCCACCGGTTCACCCACATCGCGGCGCAGCCACCAGCCCACTCCCACACCCAGCAGCACGCCCAGCACGATCAGCTGCGAAAGACGCATCGGCTCACTCCTGCATCACCACGGGAACGGAGGTATCCACCGCATCGGCCACACGCAGCGCATCCCAGTTGGTCATGCGCACGCAGCCATGCGATTCGGTCTTGCCGACATGGCCAGGCACCGGCGTTCCGTGCAGGCCATAGTGGGGTTTGGACAGATCGATCCAGACCCGGCCGACGGGATTGTTCGGACCGGGCGGCAGCGTGGCCTTCTTGTCGCCCTTGCGCGCATCCCAGAACAGCTTGGGGTTGTAATGGAATGGCGGGTCGCGATACACGCCGAGAATCTTCCATTCGCCGATCGGCAGCGGATCGTGCTGGCTGCCGGAAGAGACCGGCACCTGCGCGATCACCTTGCCCTGCGCATCCAGCAACTGCAGGGTGGAATCGGACTTGTCGACCACGATCCTGGCCGCCTTCGGCAACGCCCCCGGTGCGATGTTGGGCACCTGGATGCGGTTGCCGGCCTTGGCCAGATCGACGCCGGGGTTGAGTGCCTTCAGCAATGCCGGCGAGGCATGGAAGCGCTCGCCCAGTGATTCCTCGACGCTGCTGTAGCCCAGTGCTTTCAGCTTGGCCTGGGCGGCCGGTCCTTTCGGGACCGGCTGGAACGGGCCTCCCACGTCATCGGCGGTCAATGTGTAACTGGCAAGCGGTGTGGTCGCATCGGCCTGCAGTGCTTTCCAGGTGGCATCGTCCAGCTCACCGGTCACCGTCAGCCCGTGTGCGGCCTGGAAACCGGACACCGCGCGGCGCTGATTGCTGCCGACCTCACCGTCGATCTCGCCCGGGGAGAAATTGGCGCGATCCAGAAGCACCTGGGCGTGCAGCGGCGAGCGCGCCGCGGTATCGGGTCCGGCCTTCTCGGCAATGGGCTCCGGCAGCTGGGCCGGCGGCGGCACCTGCGCGAAGGCGGGAGACACCAGCAAGGACAGGGCGAGCAGGGCAGGGCGGTGTACGGGCATGGAGGTCTCCGGCAGATGGCAGCTCCACCCTGCCCGCAGAGGCTGCGCAGCCCCCGTGAAAGCATCCTGATGCCGGCATGAGCAGGGCAGCCCTGGCGTGGCCCGGGCCCTTGTCGCAGAAGCGTAGTGCGTGGCATCACCAAGGTGAACGGCTGCCGACGCCCGTGCATGTTGCCGGTCAAGAATGCCGGCGGCACGGCCGATAGGGGCGCATCCCCCCGTTTTGGATGTACCGATGAACTACTTGAGGAATGTCAGGGTTGCCTGGCGTCTTGGGCTGGGCTTTGGCCTGCTGTTGTTGCTGGTTGCCGCCGTGGTGGCCACCGGCGCCACCGCCAGTGTCGTGCAGAAGCGCGCGATGCAGAAGGTGGTCGACATCAGCGTGGCCAAGGTGCGTCTGTTGTCGCAGATGCTCGATACCAACAACCAGATGATGGTGGTGCGCCGCGAGATGCTGATCCGCCAGGGCGAAGATCGCGGACACGACGAGCAGCGCATCGCCGATCTGGTCAAGCGCTACGAGGCCAGCTGGACCGCCTACCAGGCGCTGCCCAGCGACGCCCAGGGCAAGGCCATCGCGGAAACCATCGCGGCCAAGCGTGCCGTCGCGCGCCCGCTCAACAAGCAGACCAGCGAACTGATGGAGCAGGGTGACTACCCGGGCGCCGTGGCGCTGACCCTGGGCCCGGTGCAGGAAGCCGCCAATGGCTGGAACAAGGCGCTGTCCGATGGCGTGGACTTCGAAGAGAAGGAAAGCCGCGATGCAGCCGCCGAGGCGATCAGGCTGGGCGAGCGCAGCCTGCTGCAGCTGCTGGTGCTGGGCGGCGTCGCGCTGCTGGTGGGCATCGGTGCCTCGGTGATGATCGGCCGCAGCCTGACCGGCCCGCTGGCCCGCGCGGTGAACCTGGCCGAGCGCCTGTCCAAGGGCCAACTGGACCAGGAGTTCCGCCTTGGTGGCCGTGACGAACTGACCCAGCTGGGCGAGGCGATGGCCAGCGTGCGGCAGAGCGTGCAGGCGGCGATCGGCGCGCAGCTGCAGATGGCCGAACAGCATGAGGCCGGTGCGATCCGCTATCGCATGGATGCCAGTGCGTTCCCCGGTGATTTCGGCCGCATGGTGCAGGCCACCAACAGCCTGGTCGAATCGCACGTGCAGGTTGAGCTGCTGATGGCCGAGGTGATGCAGCGCTACGCCATCGGTGACCTCAGCCGTGATCTGCCGGACTACCCGGGCGAGAAGGGCACACTGACCCGCACCCTGGCGGCGGTGAAGCAGAGCCTGATGGCGATCAACGCGCAGATCGATGAACTGGCCCGCGCCGCACGCGCCGGTGATTTCAGCATGCGTGGCGATGCCGCAGCGTTCCAGTACCAGTTCAAGGCGATGGTCGAGCACCTCAACGGCATGATGGCCAGTTCGCAGGCCAGCATCGCCGACGTCTCCGACGTGCTGCGTGCAATCTCGCACGGCGACCTGACCGCGCGCATGGAGGGCGAGTACGACGGTGTGTTCGCGCGCATGCGCGACGACGCCAACACAACCACCGCGCAGCTGACCGGCATCGTGCGGGGCATCCAGGTGGCCGCCGACAGCATCAACAACGCAGCGCAGGAACTGGCCGCCGGCAACAACGACCTGTCGCGCCGCACCGAGCAGCAGGCCGCCAACCTGGAAGAGGCCGCAGCATCGATGGAGGAGCTGACCTCCACCGTGCGCCAGAATGCCGAGCTGGCCCGTCAGGCCGACAGCGAAGCGCATGCCGCCGGTGCCGCAGTGCGCGAGACCGAGCAGGCCATGGCACAGATGGCATCGGTGATGGGCGAGATCGATCAGTCATCGGCACGCATCTCGGAGATCTCCACGGTGATCGACGGCATCGCGTTCCAGACCAACATCCTGGCGCTGAATGCTGCGGTGGAAGCCGCCCGTGCGGGCGAGCAGGGCCGTGGGTTTGCCGTGGTTGCCAGCGAAGTGCGCACGCTCGCGCAGCGTGCCGGCGTGGCCGCCAAAGAGATCAAGGAACTGATCGAAGACGCCGCTGCCAAGGTGAAGAGTGGCCTGGCGGTCACCGTTGAATCCGAAGCCGCCATTGCGCGCGTGGCCCAGGCCAGCTCGCGCACCACCCAGCTGATGAGCGACATCGCAGCGGCCAGCAAGGAACAGGCGGCCGGTATCGAGCAGGTCAACCAGGTGGTGGTGCAGATGGACCAGGTGACCCAGCAGAACGCTGCACTGGTGGAAGAAGCGACCGCGGCCAGCCGCGCGCTGGAGGAGCAGGCGCATGCACTGACCACGTCGGTGTCGGTGTTCAAGGTGGAAGGTGAAGTGCAGGACAGGTCTATGCGGTCAAAGTCCGCCGCGTGATGAATGGCTCGCGCGCTGGAGTGGCTCCAGCGCGCGCATTTGGATTGTTCATGCCAATGCTAGGTGCCGAAGAACAGCCGAATCGCATTGATGATGGTGGATGAGTGCGAGCCGATGGCCGTGGTTTTCTCCAGGCGTTCCAGCTTGTTCACGGCTTGATGCTCTGGTGCCGAGTTCACGTGGATACTGCCGACGTACATCACCGACCCCAAGGCGGCATTGTCCATTGACGCAGGTGCTGTACCCGTCGCTTCAGCCTTGGATTCGGGGAAAAATGGTTCGCCGCTGTGACGCAGGAACTGCCGGTCGGGCAGAAGCTCGTTGACCAGCGCATCTGGCGTCAGTTCGAGTAGCCGACGCATTCTGGCAAGTTCGGAATCGATCCGAATGGCAATTGATGCGAATAGAGTGTGCGGGATCTTCTTTTGTCTTACTTCGACTCGCCACGTGTAGATATCCACGGGATTGTCGAATGGGTAGAGTTGCTCCAGCCCCAGCGCACACAATCGTTTCAATGGCGTTGGGCCCAATGCAATCGAGCATGCATGAACCTCCACTGCAAGCTCGTAGAGCCGGGGTGCCCCGAATTCGTCGTCATGGCCCTGCTTTCTGCCAGACGGGTAATGCTTCATCAGCAGATGGAAGTATTCGTTGTGTGCATTCTGGAAAGCATCAAGCAGCGTTTCTGGATTCATGTGGACCAAGAGTACGGGTTGGCAGGTCCGATCCCGTGCAGGTTCAGGATTTCTGAGGGCTCCAGGATCGGCGTCTCCAATGATTTGACCTTCCGGCGGGTGGTGCAAGCCAATCGGCGAGTTCGGGCACAAGGGCCGGAACGGTCATCGTGGGTGTCAACTACGGGCGGGTGACTTCTTGGTGGTCGCCTTCTTCGCCGCCTTGCGCCCACTGCTACTGCGCTTGCCCCCACCATCCTGCTTGTTCACGGTGGCCCAGGCGATGCGTTCGGCGGTGCTTTTACTGGCACCACGCTCGCGCTCGCTGTCCTCGATGTGCTCGGCTTGGCGCTTCTGCTTTTCGGTATAGGCGGACTTGTCACCGCGGGGCATGACCGGTCTCCGGCAGGAACTGGCCTCACGGTGGACCTGGCAGCGTTAAGCGCAAGTCCCGCAAGGGTGATCGCACCGGCAAGGGGCCTCGGCTATGCTTGCCGCATGCGAGTCGAGCCCGCCGACATCGAAGCCCTGTTCGACGCCATCCCGGATGTGCTGTTCTTCATCAAGGATCTCCAGGGGCGTTACACCCACGTCAACCAGACCATGCTGCGGCGGCTGGGCCTGCGCGCGCGCAAGGACGTGATCGGGCGCACCGCGGCCGAAATCTACCCGACCGGCCTCAGCGCGGACTACGTCGACCAGGACGCCCGCGTGCTGTCCGGCGAGGTGATCGAGAACCTGATGGAGCTGCACCTGTTCGCCAACCGCGAACCGGGCTGGTGCCTGACCTGCAAGCGCCCGCTGGTGGTCGATGGGGCCATCGAGGGGCTGATCGGCATTTCCCGTGACCTTGGCCAGAAGGACAGTCTGGGTACCCAGTACGAACAGCTGCGACTGGCACTGGCCCACCTCAACGCGCACTACGCCGAGAACGTGCGCATGCAGACCCTGCTGGACATCACCGGCTTTTCGCTGTCCAAGCTGGAGCGCAGCTTCCGCAAGGTGTTCCAGATGACCCCGCAGCAGGTGCTGACCCGGCTGCGGATCCAGATGGCCATGCACCTGCTGCACGGTGACGAGAGCATCGCCAGCATCGGCCAGGCCTGCGGTTTCAGCGACCAGAGCGCCTTCACCCGCAAGTTCAAGGCTGAAACCGGTTTCTCGCCGCGCGCCTACCGCGCCCGTATCGGCGGCAACGTCGGCGAGCCCGCACTGGCCTGAGTGGCCTGCTGCGCTGTGCCTATCCCCGCGGGCATGGGACAGGGTAAGGTGTCGCCCCTGTAGCCCGCCGCCAGCCCCGCCGATGCCCAACTCGATTCCGACCGCTTCGCCGTCCCGCCTCGGACATTCGCTCAAGCCCCGCCAGCTGATCATGATGGGCCTGGGCAGCGCCATCGGCGCCGGGCTGTTCCTCGGCTCGGGCGTGGGCGTGCAGGCGGCCGGTCCGGCGGTGCTGGTGTCCTACCTGGTGGCCGGCGCGCTGGTGATCATCGTGATGAACGCACTGGGCGAGATGGCGGCGGCCAAGCCGACCAGTGGCGCGTTCTCGGTGTATGCCGCCGATGCCATGGGCGCCACCGCCGGCGCCACCGTGGGCTGGCTGTGGTGGGTGCAGCTGGTGATCGTGATCGCTGCCGAAGCAGTGGGCGCGGCCGGGCTGCTGGCCACGGTCTGGCCGGCGGTACCGGTACCGATGGCGGCGTTGGCCTTCATGCTGTTCTTCACTGCGATCAACCTGCTCGGGGTGAAGAACTTCGGCGAGTTCGAATTCTGGTTCGCCATCCTCAAGGTCGCGGCGATCCTGGCCTTCATTGCCATCGGCGTGGCGCTGCTGATGGGCTGGCTGCCGCAGGTGACCTCACCGGGCCTGAGCAACTTCACCGAACATGGTGGCTTCGCCCCGAAGGGCCTGGCCGGCATCGGTGCGGCGCTGCTGGTTGTCGTGTTCGCTTTCGGGGGCACCGAGATCGTGGCCGTGGCCGCGGCCGAAACCGAAGATCCGGAGCGCAGCATCGCCCGCGCCATCCGCACCGTGGCCTGGCGCATCCTGGTGTTCTACATCGGCTCGCTGAGCGTGATCATCGCCGTAGTGCCGTGGACCAGCGAGGCGCTGAAATCGCCGTTCGCTGCGGTGCTGGATATCGCCCGCATCCCGGGCGCGGGCACCGCCATCACCCTGATCGCGGTGATCGCGCTGCTGTCGGCGCTCAATGCCAATCTCTACGGCGCCTCGCGCATGATGTACTCGCTGGCGCAGCGTCGTGAAGCGCCGGCGGTGTTGGGCTGGACCGACCCGCGCCAGGTGCCGGTCATTGCCGTGCTGGCCAGCGTGCTGTTCGGTTTCGCCGCCACGGTGATGGAACTGCTGTTCCCGGACCGGGTGCTGCCGGTGCTGCTGAACATCGTCGGTTCCACCTGCCTGCTGGTGTGGACGCTGTCGCTGGTCTCGCAGCTGGTGCTGCGCCGCCGCGCCGATCGCCTGGGCACCCGCCTGCCGTTCCGCATGGCCGGTTTCCCGTGGCTGACGGTGTGCGCGCTGGGCATCCTGGCGCTGATCTTCGGCCTGCTGCTGAGCGAGTCGCATACCCGCCTGCAGTTCCTGTCGATGGTGGCACTGACCGCTACGATCGCGGCCGGCAGTGCCATCGCCCGGCGCATGCGCGAGGCGTGATCCCGTAGAGCCGACCCTACGGTCGGCTGCCGTTCGGGCAGATGTCAGCCGAGCATGGGCTCGGCTCTACAGAGGGCATACATTCGGCGTGTAATCCTGCTTGCGTGGGCCGTCACCGGCCCGTCGACCGGGAGTACCGCATGCTGCGCAGCCGTCCCTTCCTGATGTTCACCGGCCAGGCCGAGGCCGCCCTGGCCCTGTACGCCGAAGCCTTCGCCGATTTCCGCCTGCTTGCCCTGCAGCGCCACCCCGAGGGCGCCGGTGCCGGTGTGCCTGGGCAGGTCCGCCAGGCCATCTTCCTGCTGGGTGGCACCCACTACCTGTGCTTCGACAGCCTGGACGTGCACGACTTCACCTTCAGCCCATCGATCTCGCTGTTCGTCGAGTGTTCCGGTGCCGAGCAGTTCGAGCGCGCCGCGCGCGTGCTGGGCGAGGGTGGGCACTGGTTGATGCCGGTGGGCGACTATGACTTCAGCAACCGCTACGGCTGGGTGCAGGACCGCTTCGGCGTGTCGTGGCAGCTGAGCCTGGGGCAGATGCCGGACCCGTGATCGGATGCTTGTGGGTGTGGACCTTGGTCCACACACCCTCATGAAAACGGCCCGCTTGCGCGGGCCGTTCTCTTTACCGATGCAGCGAGGAATCAAGCCTCGACTTCATCATCCTTGTAGGCATCGACCGGGATGCAGGCGCACATCACGTTCTTGTCGCCATACACGTTGTCGACGCGGGCCACCGGCGGCCAGTACTTGCTCTGCTTCAGGCTGGCCAGCGGGAAGGCGGCCAGTTCGCGCGGGTAGGCGTGGGTCCACTCGCTGGCGGTCACCGCGGTCGCGGTGTGCGGCGCGTTCTTCAGCGGGTTGTCCTCGCGGTCCAGGCGGCCGTCTTCGATCGCGGTGATTTCCTCGCGGATCTGGATCATCGCGTTGATGAAGCGGTCCAGCTCGTGCAGCGACTCGCTCTCGGTCGGTTCGACCATCAGCGTGCCAGCCACCGGGAAGCTCAGGGTCGGGGCATGGAAGCCGAAGTCGATCAGGCGCTTGGCCACGTCCTCGGCGCCGATGCCGCTGGTCTTCTCCAGCGGACGAACGTCCAGGATGCACTCATGCGCCACCAGGCCGTTGCGGCCGGTGTACAGGGTCTTGAAGTGCGGGGCCAGGCGCTTGGCGATGTAGTTGGCGTTGAGCTGCGCGACCTGTGTGGCCTTGCGCAGGCCTTCACGGCCCATCATCGCGATGTACATCCAGCTGATCGGCAGGATCGATGCACTGCCGAAGCTGGCGGCGCTGACCATGCCGACCGGACCGTTGTCACCCAGCTTGCCCGGCAGGAACGGGGCCAGGTGCTCCTTGACCGCGCACGGGCCGACGCCCGGGCCACCACCGCCGTGCGGGATGCAGAAGGTCTTGTGCAGGTTCAGGTGTGAAACGTCCGAACCCCACTTGCCCGGCTTGGCGACGCCGACCAGGGCGTTCATGTTGGCGCCGTCGGTGTACACCTGGCCGCCGTGCTTGTGGATGATCTCGCAGATCTCGACCACCTCTTCCTCGAACACGCCGTGCGTGGACGGGTAGGTCATCATGATCGCGGCCAGGCGGTCGCTGTACTTCTCGGCGTTGAGGCGGATGTCCTCGACGTCAACGTTGCCGTTGGCGTCGGTCTTGGTCACCACGACCTTCATGCCGCACATCTGCGCCGAAGCCGGGTTGGTGCCATGTGCCGAATCCGGGATCAGGCATATGTCGCGGTGGCCCTCGCCGCGCGAGCGGTGGTAGGCGCGGATCGCCAGCAGGCCGGCGTACTCACCCTGCGCGCCGGAATTCGGTTGCAGGCTGACTGCGTCGTAGCCGGTGCATTCGACCAGCATCGCTTCCAGCGTGTCGATCAGTTCCTTGTAGCCCAGCGCCTGGTCGGCCGGCACCAGCGGGTGGATCTGCGAGAACTCCGGCCAGGTCACCGGAATCATCTCGGCGGTGGCGTTGAGCTTCATGGTGCACGAACCCAGCGGGATCATCGTGCGATCCATCGCCAGGTCCTTGTCGGCCAGCGAACGCAGGTAGCGCAGCAGCTCGTGCTCGCTGTGGTGGGTGTTGAACACCGGGTGGGTCAGGAACGCGGACTGGCGCAGCAGGCCGGCCGGCAGCGCGTCGGCGGTGCTGGCATCCAGCGCGTCGACGTCCAGCGAGGCACCGAACACGGCCGCCACGGCAACGATGTCGGCGCGGGTGGTGGTTTCGTCCAGGCTGATGCCGACCGAGTCGCTGTCGATCGCGCGCAGGTTGTAGCCGGCGGCGCGCGCCTTGGCATGGATCTCATCGGCATGCACGCCGGTGACATGCAGGGTGTCGAAGAAATCGCCACCGACCTGCACGCCGGCATTGCGCAGCGCTGCGGCCAGGATCGAGGCCAGGCGATGGGTGCGGCGGGCAATGCGGGTCAGGCCTTCCGGGCCGTGGTAAACGGCGTACATCGAGGCCATCACCGCCAGCAGCACCTGCGCGGTACAGATGTTGGAAGTCGCCTTCTCGCGGCGGATGTGCTGCTCGCGGGTCTGCAGGGTCAGGCGGTAGGCCGGGTTGCCCTGGGCATCGACCGAAACACCGATCAGGCGGCCCGGCATCGAGCGCTTGTAGGCGTCACGGCAGGCCATGAAGGCGGCGTGCGGGCCACCGAAGCCGAACGGCACGCCGAAACGCTGGCTGTTGCCGACCACGATGTCCGCGCCCCATTCGCCCGGGGCGGCCAGCAGGGTCAGGGCCAGCAGGTCGGTGGCCACGGCCACCAGGCCGCCGCGTGCGTGCACGGCATCGACCAGCGCCTTGTAGTCGCCCACCTGGCCGAAGGTATCCGGATACTGCAGCAGCAGGCCGAAGGCTTCCGCTTCCAGCGCTTCGGCCGGGGTGCCGACGCGCAGCACGATGCCCATGGGCTCGGCGCGGGTACGCAGCAGTTCCAGCGTCTGCGGATGCACGGCGTCGTGCACGAAGAAGGTGTCCGACTTGGACTTGGCCGAACGCTTGGCCAGGGTCATCGCTTCAGCAGCGGCGGTGGCTTCGTCCAGCAGCGAGGCGTTGGCGATTTCCATGCCGGTCAGGTCGGCGCACAGGGTCTGGAAGTTGATCAGCGCTTCCATGCGGCCCTGCGAGATTTCCGCCTGGTACGGGGTGTAGGCGGTGTACCACGCCGGGTTTTCCAGGATGTTGCGCAGGATCACGTTCGGCGTGTGGGTGCCGTAGTAGCCTTGGCCGATGAAGCTGCGCAGCACGGTGTTCTTGTCGGCGATCGCACGGATCTTCGCCAGTGCCTGCACTTCGGTCATCGACTCCGGCAGCGCCAGCGGCGCCGGCGACTTGATCTTGGCCGGCACGATGGCATCGGTCATCGCATCCAGCGACGCGTGGCCGACGACGTCGAGCATCTGCGCGATCTCGGCGTCATTGGGGCCGATGTGGCGCTCGACGAACGCGTTGTGGTGCTCGAGCTCACGCAGGGAAGGGGTGTTCTGGGACATGGCGAAGGATCCGTCAGGAAAGGGCACACGCACGGGCACAAGCCGCCGGTCGGCGGTCTGCGGGGCGCCCCTCTGTCCTTTTGCCTGAGAGTTTAAAAGCGCGGAAAACCGCAGCTTCGTGCCCCTTCGGCGCCGGATCGAACCGGTCTCTCCAGAGTTGTGTTACGGGTGGTATCGGGCCTGAGCGATTACGGGCGTTGCGCCTTCGGCAGCGGTGTTCCGCTTCTCCCACCGTGTTGCCCGCTGATTATAGCCCGTTGCGGGCGCGGCGGCCGCCTCCGCCCCCTGACCGCCGCGCCTGAATGGCCGATGGCCCGGCCGTGCGTTTTGTGCAGTGCTGCATGGCATCAAGCGCAATCCCCACCTATGATGGGCGGATACCCGAATTCATCTGGCGCCGTCCCCGTTGCTGCGGGACCGGCGCCCGCCGTGCTTGCCCCGCATGGCCCTGCCGGACGTTTCCTCCATGACCGCCGCTGTTGCCCCCTCCACCCGCCGCATGGCCCTGCTGCTTGCCGGCCTGGCCATGTTCGGCCCGTTCTCGATCGACACCATCTTCCCGGCGTTCCCGCAGCTGGCCCAGCGCCTGGCGGTGGACGAGGTGGCGGTGCAGCAGACCATCAGCGTGTACCTGCTGTTCTACGGCCTGATGAGCCTGGCGCACGGTCCGCTGTCCGATGCCTGGGGCCGCAAGCGGGTGATCCTGGGCGGCCTGGTGGTGTTCGTCGGCGCCTCGGTCGGCTGTGCGCTGTCCACCGACCTGAGCACGCTGCTGGCGTTCCGCGCGCTGCAGGGCCTGTCGGCAGGTGTCGGCATGATCGTCGGCCGCGCGGTGATCCGCGACCTGTACCACGGCCACGATGCCCAGCGGCTGATGAGCCAGGTGTCGATGCTGTTCGGCATCGCCCCGGCCATCGCACCGATCATCGGTGGCTGGATCCTGCTCAGTGGCGCAGGTTGGCCGCTGATCTTCTGGTTCCTGGTGGTGTTCGCACTGGTCCTGCTGGCGGCCACCGCGCGCTTCCTGCCGGAAACCCATCCGGTCGAGGCGCGGGTGCCGCTGTCGCCGCGCGTGCTGCTGCGTGACTACGTGCGCATCGGCTTCAACCCGCGCTTCCTGCGCCTGGCGCTGGCCGGCAGCATCGGTTTCGGCGGCATCTTCCTGTACATCTCCTCGGCGCCGGTGTTCGTGATGCAGCACCTGCACCTGGGCGAGGGCGGTTTCGCGTGGTTGTTCATCCCCACCATCGGCGGCATGACCACCGGCTCGTTCCTGTCCGGGCGCATGGCCGGGCACACCACGCCCACACGCCAGGTCGCCATCGGTTTCAGCCTGTGCGCGCTGTCGGCGCTGCTGAATGTCGGCTACGTGGCGCTGTCGCCGCAGTTCGTGCTGCCGTGGGCGGTGCTGCCGATCTTCCTGGGCGGCATGGGCATGTCGCTGATCTTCCCCATCCTGGCCCTGGCGGTGCTGGACATGTACCCGCACCAGCGTGGCCTGGCGTCGTCGCTGCAGGCCTTCGTGCAGCTGATGATCAGCACGGTGGTGGCGGGCGTGGTGTCGCCGCTGCTCAGTGCCAGCCCGCTGCACCTGGCGCTGGGGCAGGCCGCGTTCTTCGCTGCCGGCTTCGTGTTCTGGTACTGGGAACACCAGCGTGAACGCGCGGCGCAGGCAGCCTGCACGGACCATTGAGCAGCGCGCAGGGGTAGGGCGGGCCGCGATGCCCGAAAGGCTTGCGGCGAGGAATGACCGGACTAGGCTGGGGACTCCAGCCAGCCGGTGCGTGGATGCACGACAGCCAGCCGATCCGATGTCGTTGCATGAGGTTCCCATGGCTGCGCAGCAGACCTACCGCCTGTTCGAGGTGGCGCTGAAAGAGCGCCGCGTTCTTTCCCCTTCCCTGGACCGCATGGTGTTCACCGGTGCCGACGTGGCGCGGATGAAGACCGAAGGCCCGGACCAGCGCATCAAGGTGTTCTTCCCCTTGCCCGGCCAGGACGTGCCGCAGGTGCCCAGCGGCGAGGACTGGTATCCGCGCTACCGGGCGCTGCCGGACGATCAGCGCCCGCCCATGCGCACCTACACCATCCGCCAGCTGCGTGCCGAGCAGGGCGAGGTCGACGTTGATTTCGTACTGCATGGCGAGACGGGGCCGGCCTCGCGCTGGGCCATCCACGCGCGGCCGGGCGACCGCGTAGTGCTGCTGGCCCCCGATGCCGACTGTGCCGACAGCAGCGAAGGCTGGGAATGGAAACCGCCGGCGGGTGTCGGCCAGGTGCTGCTGGTGGCGGATGAAACCGCGCTGCCGGCAGTGGCTGGCATCCTCGAGGAACTGGCCGCGCTGGCCGATCCGCCACGCACGCTGGCGCTGCTGGAAGTGGCGCAGGCCGGCGACGCGGTGCCGCTGAAGGCGCCGTCCACGGCCGAGCTGGTCTGGTTGCCGCGTGGTCAGGCGGCCCACGGCCAGCCGCTGCTGCAGGCGGTCCAGGCGCGGCTGGCAGCGGTCTCGGCGGTGTCTGTCGGTGACGAACTGGAGGAGATCGATGTCGACGCGCAGATCCTCTGGGAACAGGCGGATGCCAGCGTGGCCGGGCCGCTGTATGCCTGGGTGGCAGGCGAGGCGGGAGCGGTGATGGCGATCCGTCGCCATCTGGTCCGCGATTGCGGGCTGGACCGCCGCGCGATCACCTTCATGGGCTACTGGCGGCACGGCAAAGTGCTGGACTGAGGGGCGTGAAGCGGCGTGGTGGGCGGGGTGCGCTATCCTTGCGCCCCCCTTTCGCAGCGGTACCGCACCATGTCCACCAGCTCCAAGACCCGCCGCGACCAGCGCCGTCGCCAGGAAAAGCAGGCCGCCAACAAGGCCGCTGCCCAAGCCTCGCCGGTGGAGCCGCATGCGGAACTGCGCGATGCACAGCGCACCCTGCTGGCCGGTGTCGTGCGCCGCGACGGCGAATGGGTGCTGGGCATGGATGGACGCATTGCCGGCCATAGCGAGAGCGCTGCGCAGGTGCTGGCGCTGATCATGCAGGCCGGTGAGCTGCACGAACGCAATGGCACGCCAGTACGTCTGATGTACTCCGACGCACTGCGCGATGCCGCACAGGCCGAAGCCAAGGAGAAGGGCCAGACCTTCGAGGAGTTCAAGGCCGAGCTGGCCGCGGCGATGGCGGCGAAGAAGAACAGCTGATCGCACGCATGCTGTAGAGCCGAGCCATGCTCGGCTTGCCATGCAGCACGCTTGAAAAACAGCCGAGCATGGCTCGGCTCTACAACATGGAAAGGGGCGGATCCTTGCGGACCCGCCCTTTTCCTCATTTCGCCGCCGGGGCCGCGTTGGCCTGCCAGCCGCACATCTGGCCTTCGTTCTGCTGCTTCAGCCACTCGTTGACCGGGGTGAAGTACTCGATCATCGGGCCGGCATCGAGCTTGTCGGTACCGGTCAGCTCCTTCAGCGTGGCCTGCCACGGCTGGCTGGCACCCTTGCTCAGCATTGCCCAGTACTTCTGGCCGGCTTCCTTGTTGCCGTAGAAGGTGCACTCATGCAGCGGGCCCTTGTAGCCCGACGCGTCGCACAGGCCCTTGTAGAACTGGAACTGCAGGATGCGCGCCAGGAAGTAGCGGGTGTAGGGGGTGTTGCCGGGCACGTGGTACTTCGCGCCCGGGTCGAAGTACTCCTCGCCACGGGTGCTGGCCGGGGCCACGCCCTGGTACTTGGCCTTCAGGTCCCACCACGCCTTGTTGTAGTTGTCGGCAGTGATGGAACCGTCGAACACGCCCCAGCGCCAACGGTCAATCATCAGGCCGAACGGCAGGAACGACACACCGGACAGCGCCATGCGCATCTGGTTGTTGATGACCGCCTCGCGGCTCTCGGTCGGCGCGTCGACCAGGCCGATCGAGCTGAGGTACTTGGGCGTCATCGCCAGCACGATGGTGTCGCCGATCGCTTCATGGAAGCCATCATTGGCACCGCCCTGGAACAGCGGCGGCAGCGGGTTGTAGGCCAGGTCGTAATAGATGTGGCCCAGCTCGTGGTAGATGGTGGTGAAGTTCTCTTCGTTCGGCTTGATGCACATCTTGGTGCGCACATCGCCTTCCATGTTCATGTCCCAGGCGCTGGCGTGGCAGACCACGTCGCGGTCATCGGGCTTGATGAACTGGGTTTTTTCCCAGTATGACTGCGGCAGCGACGGCATGCCCAGCGACACGTAGAAGTCCTGCGCGCGCTCGGTCATCTGCTTGGCGGTACGCAGTTCGGCCTCGCGCTGCGCCTTGTACTGCGCGGTGACGTTGGCGTCCTTGCCGGCCTTGGCCAGCGCCGCGCTCAGGTTGGTCTGGTACTGCTTTTCCAGCGCCGCGGTGATGTCCAGGCTACCGGCGCCCGGGTACGGTTCCAGCTGGTCCCACAGGTTCGACCAGTCCTGCTGCCACATGTTGCCCAGCAGGTGCGCGGCGATCAGGCCGTTGCCCACTTCGGCCTTGTCCTTGCCGTAGGTCTTGTCCAGCTTGCCGCGTGCGTAGCAGTGCAGCTGCTCGTACATCGGCTTGACCTGCTCCCACAGGCGGTCGGTTTCCGGGCCGATCTGCTCCGGCGGCATGTCGTAGCCGCTGCGCCACATCTGGCCGGCATCGGTGAAGCCCATACCCTTGGCGCCTTCGTTCACCAGGCCGACGAATTTCTGGTAGTCGCCGCGCATGCTCTTGGTGGTGCTGTGCCAGCCCTGCCACGCATCGAGCTGCTTGTCGTAGTCGCGGCTGCGTGCCAGCACCTGCTCCAGCTCGCCAAGCTGGCGGCAGGAGTTCGGATCATTGGCATCGGTGCAGTACTTGCCGGCACCGTAACTGCCTTCCATGCGGGTGGCGATCTGGGTCAGCTCGGCCAGCTTGGCCGGGTCGCGCGGCGCCGGCATCGAGGACATCAGCTTCAGCAGGTGGATGGCGCGCTTGCTGTCTTCGCTCATCGGCTTGCCATCGAACTTGGCGGCCTGCTCGATCCAGCTGTTGAGCTGGGTCAGCGAGCGCTCGTTGGCCTTGGCCGCGATGCGTTCGGAATCGCTGTTGATGTAGGTGGAGGACAGCCACTGCGCCGAGGTCATCTCCGGGTAGGCGGCCTTGAATTCGGCATTGATGCGGGCCACGAACTGGTCGGCGGTTTCGCCGGCCGGAGCGCTGCTGCTGGCGGTATCAGTGCCTGGGGTGGGTTCCTTCTTGCAGGCGGCCAGGGCCAGCGTGGCGGCGGCGATTGCCGAGGCCAGCAGGAGATGACGGTGTTTCACGGGCGGTCCTTGGGTGGTGAACGACGGCCGAAGGCTAGTGGGCAGGCGCTGCCACCGCAAGTGGCGGAAGTCGGCCGGGCGGCGCCCGGCACCCGCAGAGGCCTTCAAGCAACGGCAAAGGCCGAAGCAACAGCAACACTGCCCCACCTCCGACAGATTCCGTGTGCTGTGGGTAGGTGTCGACCTTGGTCGACACATCTGTCAGGTATCGACAAACAAGAATGGTGTCGGATCGGTTTTCCTTCGATAAACGTATCCGACCCCACGGTCGTCCCAACAGGCCGCGGAAAACTGTCGAAGGCGGGTTGGGTCCGCTGACGGGGGCATGAACCGCATGGATGCGTCAACCGAGCCTGCAGGGACGTGCTTGCGGCGTACCCTGCGCAGCCCACCCACCCGGACAGCTCCATGAATTTCGCCTTCCGACCGCCGCGAGGAGCTCAGCCTTTGGCCGGCTTCCAGCACCAGTGCCACGGTTCGTAGACGATGCCGTGCGGGTTGTCGCGCGGATAGCTCAGCTGGAAGCCATGACCGCCCGCGTGCGACCGCAGCCACGCGAATGCGGCGGTCACTTCGAACGATTCCTCGGCCGGCGCATCGCCCGGTGTTCCGATGTCCAGCGCGTAGCCGCTGTGATGTTCACTGAAGCCCGGCGCCGCATTGACCTTCAGGATCTCCGCCACGCTCAGGCCGCGCGCGCGCTTCCGTTCGAAAATGCCCAGTTGGTAGGCGTGGCTGCGGAAGCCGGAGATGGCATCCAGTGCGATGCCATCCTGCGCTGCGTGCAGGCGCATGCGTCGCCAGCCCTGTGCGGCGTCGCGGCGCAGCCAAAGGGGGCGAGCGAAACGATCACGGCCGGCGAAGTGCAGCAGGCAGGGTTCGGGTTCGAGCGGCAGGCCACTGTCGTCGGCGTAACGCTGCGGGTCCAGGCCGAGCTGCTGCAGGCGCTGCTGCAGCCCGGCCAGTGGCAGCCATTGATCTTCCAGTGACGTGGCGAACGGCCGCGCATTGCGTGCATCCAGTAGCGCCAGAGCGTCCTCGACACCGGGCTCGCGCGGGAGGCGCGGTACCAGCGAATGCACGCCACGCGCCAGCACTGCCGCCAGGTAACGGCCATCACGCTTGCGCCGCAGCACCCATTGCGCCTGTGCCAGCAGGCGTGCATCGGCATTGCTGCGTGCGCGCAGCAGATCGGCGGGCCACAGCTCGATGGCTTCGGTATTGATCAGCAGGGGCGGGCGTCGTTGCATCGCCCCAGCTTACTGCTGTGGTGCTGGTGCGGCCACCTTGCGCAGTGCCTCCAGCAGCGCCTGTGGCCGGTCCAGGCTGAGCAGCAGCGCGCTGCCATCGCGTACCGGCAGCACCAGGACGCGGCTGCGGTCGGTGACCAGGGCAAAGCCCTTGCCGCCGCCCAGCAGGCGGAAGTGGCCTGAATGGAAGCCGGGCATCGAATAACCGTTGGTCTTGAAGCGGATGCCATAGCGCCGGTCGCGGCCGAGGTCGACCACCTCGGCCTGGTCCAGGCGCAGCTGCGCCACCGGCTCCCGTCGCCGGTACATCGTTGAACGCACGTCCAGCATGTCGCCATCGAACTCAACCCGGCGCCTGAAGAAGGCCAGGCCCAGCCCGATGCCGAGCGCGGCGATCACCGCCAGGCTCCATGCCGCGCTGCCGCCCATGCGGAACCACGGCGGCGACAGGGTCACCTCCATCCACGGTGCGTCGGCCCGGGTGGTGTGCAGCTGCGCGTAGACGCTGATGGCGAAGGCCAGCAGCAGGGGCAGCACCACCCAGAGCACGCGGAACGGCGAGCTCTCCGCCACATCGAAGCGATTCGGATCGCTGCCGCTCATCGCTGCGCCTTGATCCAGGTGGCCACGTCATCGATCAGCGTCGCATCGACATGGCCCGGTTGTGCATATTCCTGCAGCGAGCTGGGACCGCTGCCGGCAATGCCGATGTGGTTGAGTGCCGGATACGCGCGCCATTGCACATCGCTGCGGCCGGCCAGTGCCTTCTGCCAGAGCGCCCAGTCGGCATCGGGTAGCTGGAAATCGCGGCCGCCGTGCAGCATCAGCAGTGGCTTGTGCAGGGCCTGTGCATCGGCCCGTGCGTTGACCGCCTCCACGCTCTTCCAGAACGACTGCGGAACGCCTAGTGGCAGTTCGCTCGCTGGCGCGGGTGCATCACTGCGCGCCGCCGCGATCTGCGCGTCAAGACGGTCGAGGAAGGCCTGTTCCGGCGCGCTGATGCTGCCATCCAGTGCCATCAGGTAGCGGTTCTGTTCCGGCAACAGTTCCAGCAGCGTGCGTGCGGGCGCAGCCCACAGGATTGCGCCGCGTGCCTGTGGCCAGCGAGTGGCGATGCGCGGGGCGAGCATGCCGCCCTGGCTGTGCCCCATCACGAACACGCGCTTGCGGTCGATGTGCGGGGCCGCAGCCAGGCTGGCCAGCGCGGCCTCGGCATCCAGCGTGGTTTCGTCATCGACGGTGAAGTGGTCGTTGGCGAAATCCTGCGGGCGGGCGAGGGTGCGCTTGTCATAGCGCAGCACGGCGATGCCCTGGGCGGCCAGGCCGCGGGCAACATCCAGGAACGGGCGACTGCCACCGATCGTCTCATCGCGGTCCTGCGGACCCGAACCATGCACCAGCACCACCGCCGGGAAGGGGCCTTTTCCCTTCGGTAGTGCCAGGGTGCCGGGCAGGGCGCCGCGCGCCTGCGGCATGCTGAAGTCCACTTCGCTGTAGGTGGCATCGGCCGGCGGCGGTGGTGCCTTGTCGGCCGCAGCGGGCCGCAGCATCAGGCCGGCCACCTTGTCCTGTGCATCCACCGCTACCTGCGCATTGACGCGGCCGCTGGCGAACTTCAGTGGTACCACCACCAGCGTCATGTCCTGTCGTGTATTCACCTGGATGGCGCCGCGATCCTGCAGTGTGCCCAATGAGTTCCACAAGGCGCCCAGTTTCTCGGCGGGCACGGCCTGGGCCATCTGCGGCGTGAACATCGCTTCCGCTTCGGCTACGCGCCCGGCCTGCAGGTGATCGAGCAGGCGGTTGGCGATCTGCTGCGGTTCGGCGGCGATCGCCGGGCAGCTCAGCAGGGCCAGTGACAGCATGAGCAATCTGCGATGGCGCGACATGGCTACTGTTCCTTCTTGAAGACCAGCATGGCCGGGCGCATCGGCGCCGGAATGATGATGTTGACCAGTTCCCAGCCCAGCTGGCCCTGGCGGGTCAGTTCACTCTGGATGTCCTCGGCCTTCAGGACGCCCATCATCGTGGTCTTCACTTCGATCGTCTGGTAACTCCAGCGCGTGCTCATTCCTTGTCCTCCGGCGATGGCGTGGGTTTTGGCAGGCGTCCTGCCTTGCGCAGTGCGTCGCGCAGCACGTATTCAATCTGCGCGTTGAGGCTGCGCAGCTCGTCGTCAGCCCAGCGCTGTGCCGCGGCCAGGACCTCGGCGTTGATGCGCAGCGGATAGGCCTTCTTCTCACTCATGAAAACTCCTGGCGGGTCGGTGGGGCGCCCGTTGCGAGGGTGGTTCAGTACAGCGAACCGGCGTTGACGATCGGTTGGGTGCCGCGGTCCGAGCACAGCACGGTCAGCAGGTTGCTGACCATGTGCGCCTTGCGTTCCTCGTCCAGTTCAACCACGCCGTTCTTCTGCAGTTCGGCCAGGGCCATTTCGACCATGCCGACGGCACCAGCCACGATGCGCGTGCGTGCAGCGATCACCGCGTTGGCCTGCTGGCGCTGCAGCATGGCCTGGGCGATCTCGGCGGCGTAGGCAAGGTGGCTGATGCGCGCGTCGATCACCTGCACGCCGGCATCGGCCAAGCGTTCGGCCAGCTCGTTCTTCAGGTGCTGGGAGATCTCGCTGGCATGGCTGCGCAGTGCCAGCTGGCCGTCCTCGTGCTGGTCGTAGGGATAGCTGGTCGCCATCGCACGCAGCGCGGATTCGGACTGGATGTGTACGAAGCTCTCGTAGTCGTCCACGTTGTAGACCGCTTCGGAGGCGTCGACCACCTGCCAGACGATCACGGCGGCGATCTCGATCGGGCTGCCGTCCAGCTCGTTGACCTTCAGCTTGCCGCTCTCGAAGTTGCGCACGCGCTGGCTGACCCGGCGCTTGGCGTAGAAGGGGTTGTTCCAGCGCAGGCCGTTGTCCTTGACGGTACCGACGTACTTGCCGAACAGGCTCAGCACTGCCGCCTGGTTGGGCTGGATGGTGTACAGGCCGGCCAGGATGAAGACTGCGGCAGCGACCACCAGCACGCCGGCCAGCATCAGCAGCAGGTTGGGCGAGCCGGTGCTGGCCTTGGCCGCCACCCCCAGCACGAACAGCGCGCCGCCGGCCAGCGCGGCCAGCAGGGATCCGGCCAGGGTGCCGAGGCCGTTGAGGGAGGCAAGCGACTTCTCTTTCATGGCGGTACGTCCTTGAGGGTTCGGAATTAAGATATCAAAGTGATATCACTTGTCGACTACCGTCCGTCGGATGCCATGGTCCGGGTGCCCGGCCAGCTAGAATGCCCACCCGCCTTCACATCGCTGCTGGAACCGCCATGGCCAAGCTTGGAACTCCGTTGTCCCCCTCCGCCACCCGCGTGCTGCTGCTGGGCTCGGGCGAACTCGGCAAGGAGGTGGCCATCGAGCTGCAGCGGCTGGGCGTGGAAGTGATCGCGGCCGACCGCTACGCCGATGCGCCGGCCATGCAGGTTGCGCACCGCGCGCACGTGATCGACATGCTGGACGCGATGGCGCTGCGCGCGCTGATCGCCCAGGAACAGCCGCACCTGGTAGTGCCGGAGATCGAGGCCATCCACACCGAGACCCTGGTGCAGCTGGAGCAGGAGCAGGGCCTGCGGGTGATCCCGACCGCGCGCGCCGCGCGCCTGACCATGGACCGCGAAGGCATCCGCCGCCTGGCCGCCGAGACCCTGGGCCTGCCGACCTCGCCGTACCGCTTCGTCGATACCGAGGCCGAGTACCGCGCCGCGGTGGCCGCCATTGGCCTGCCGTGCGTGGTCAAGCCGGTGATGTCGTCCTCGGGCAAGGGCCAGAGTACCCTGCGCAGCGAGGCGGACATCGCCCCGGCCTGGGACTACGCGCAGACCGGTGGCCGTGCCGGTGCTGGCCGCTGCATCGTCGAAGGTTTCATCGATTTCGATTACGAGATCACCCTGCTGACCGTGCGCCACGCTGGCGGGACGTCGTTCTGCGCACCGATCGGCCACCTGCAGAAGGACGGTGACTACCGCGAAAGCTGGCAGCCGCAGCCGATGTCCAGCGCGGCACTGGCGCGCGCGGAAGAGATCTCGCGCGCGATCACCGACGACCTCGGTGGCTGGGGCCTGTTCGGTGTCGAGCTGTTCGTGAAGGGCGACGAAGTGTGGTTCAGCGAAGTGTCGCCGCGCCCGCACGATACCGGTCTGGTGACCCTGGTATCGCAGGAGCTGAGTGAGTTCGCGCTGCATGCGCGCGCCATCCTCGGCCTGCCGATCCCGGTGATCCGCCAGAGCGGCCCGTCGGCCTCGTGCGCGCTGCTGGCGCACGGTGAGGGCGTGCCGTACTTCAACAACGTCGCAGCTGCGCTGCAGGTGCCGGATACCGCGGTGCGCCTGTTCGGCAAGCCGAGCGTGCATGGTCATCGCCGCGTGGGCGTGACCCTGGCGCGCGCCGAGACCATCGACGAAGCGCGAGCCATCGCGCGTGATGCCGCCGACGCCATCGGCGTCGAACTGCGTCCATAAAGCGGTAGCGCCGGGCCACGCCCGGCGGCTTTCCCTGCGCTGAGCGATTCTTCTGTAGAGCCGAGCCCACGCTCGGCTGCTTTTCAATCCGCGCCGCGCGCGGGAGCCGAGCGTGGGCTCGGCTCTACAGCGCAATCTGCCTTACGGCTTCACATCCACCCACACCAGGTGGTGGTCGCTGCCGTCGGCGATCTTCGCCTCCGGGCTTTCATTGGCCGGCCAGAAGATGCCGCTGCCCACATACTCGAAACCGGTCGAGGGCAGCACGTAATCCAGGCGCATGGTGCCGGACTTCGGGCCGAAATCGCCGGTGGCGTGGAACGGCGCGCCCTTGCGCTCGATGCCCTTGGCCGCATAAGCCAGGCTGGTCTGCTCGCCGCCGACGCTGCGCGGGGTGGGGTAGCGCAGCACGCGGGCGTTCTCGATCAGCTCGACGATCGCCTCATGGCGGCCATCGCCATCGACCGGGTCGTTGTTGAGGTCGCCGAGGATCACGAAGCGCGCGTCCTGCGCCAGGCCACCGCATTGGCCCTTGTCGTCGCACAGCCACGGCTTGTCACCGCTGGACAGGTACTCCTGCCACAGGCGCAGTTCGTCGTGGTTGCGCGCAGCGTTGCGCTTTTCCGGGCCGTCGAACACCGGCGGGGTCGGGTGTGATACCAGCGCATGCACCACGCCGGCCGGGGTCTTCACCGGCACGTCCCAATGCGACTTCGAGGACAGGCGGAGCTGCGACCACACGTGGTCGTTGTAGAAGCTCTGGCCGGTACGTGGATCGACCGGGCGGATTGCGCCGGGCATCGCGCTCCACTTCAGCAGCTGGAAGCTGCGCACCTTGGCTTCATCGATCGGGTAGCGCGACAGCACCAGCATGCCGTACTGGCCCGGGTGCAGGCCGTATCCCCAGGCGTCATTGCCGCGGCTGCGGCCTTCGCCGCCGACCACGCCGTTGTTGTCCAGGTCCAGGCCGCTCGGCACGCCGGTGTTGACCGGGGCCAGGTAGCGGTAGGCGAAGTGCAGTGGCTTGCCGCCGCCGGGCTGGGCCACTTCCAGGTAGCGTTTCTGGAACAGCTCGGCGGCGCGGTGGGCGTCGTCGAAATCGAACTCGTTCAGCAGCACCAGGTCCGGGCGCACCTGCTGCAGTACCGCGGCGATCTTGCGCGCGTGTTCGCTGTCGCCTTCCAGCTCCTTGATCAGGCCGCCGGCGTCGTCGGAGTACAGCGAAGTGTTGTAGGTGGCCAGGCGCAGCGCAGTGGACGGCTTTTCGGTCATCGCGGGGGACGTGGCGAAGGCGGGGGCGGTGGCGCCGCAGAGCAGGGCCAGGGCGAAGATCAGGGGTTTGGCGTTCATCCCCCTATTCTGCACCCGGCCCGGTGTCAGCGGTTTGTCAGCGCCCGTCCAGTTCGTTGTCGAAATCGTGCCAGCGGCGGCCGTCGTACGCCTCCAGCGGATGGAAGCGGCGCTTGTAGTCCATCTTCTGGTGGCCGCGGATCCAGTAGCCCAGGTACACGTGCGGCAGCCCCTCGCGGCGGGCCCACTCGATCTGCTGCAGGATCGCGAAGGTGCCCAGCCCGCGCGCGGCGTGGTCCGGGTCGAAGAAGGTATAGACCGCCGACAGGCCATGCTCGGTGACGTCGGTCACTGCCACCCCCAGCAGCTGGCTGGGCTGGCCGTCGCGGCCGGGCAGGCGCATCTCCATGAAGCGGGTGTGTGACCAGCTGCCGATCAGGAACTGCTCGAACTCGTGCGGCCCGTGGTCGTCCATGCCGCCATTGGCGTGGCGGTGGGTGAGGTAGCGGTGGTACAGCGCGAACAGATCGTCACGGGCGGTGGCGGCGGTGATCCGCACCTCCAGGTCGTCATTGCGGGCGGCACAGCGGCGCTGGCTGCGGTCCGGGGCGAAGCGGGCCACCGGGATGCGCACCGCCACGCAGGCCTGGCAATGCGCACAATGCGGCCGGTAGACCAGGTCGCCGCTGCGGCGGAAGCCCCAGCTCAGTGCCAGCGGATACAGCCCGCCCAGGCGGCGATCGTGCGGGTCCAGCACCAGGTCGCGCGCCACCCGGTCCGACCAGTACCCGCAGGGGTGCTCGCCGGTCTGGAAAAGCCGCAGTTCGTCGTCTCTGTCGCCGTGTATCGCCATGGGCACAGCATAGCCCCAGCCCGTCGCAGTGGCGGCGACTGTCCGCCGGATGAATGGAACCGGCCGCGGCGTCAACCGATGTCGCGCCCGGGCGTTGTTGTCTCCCGAGGGTGAAGTGATCACCCCCGACGCAATTCCCATTCCCAGGAGTGACCCCATGATCCGTACCCCCCTGTTGCTGGCCCTGCTGCTTGCCACCTCCGCTTCCGGCATCGCGCTGGCGGCCGATACCCCGGCCGCGCCGACACAGCGCCTGGCCAAGCTGGACACCAACGGCGACGGCGTCATCGATCGCAGCGAGGCCGCTGTCAACCCGCGTCTGGCCGCGAAGTTCGACCAGCTGGACAAGAACAAGGATGGCAAGCTTTCGCGCGATGAACTGCCGCGCTGGCAGCATGGTCGCCGTGGCCACGGCGGCGAGCGCTGGGCCAAGCTGGACGTCAACAAGGACGGGCGCATCAGCCGCGAGGAAGCCAAGGCCGATCCGCGCCTGACCGCGCGCTTCGACCAGCTCGACCTCAACAAGGACGGCTACCTCGACAAGGCCGACCGCGAGCTGCGCATGAAGCAGCGCCGTGATGCCTGGTTCGCTGCCGCCGACACCAACAAGGACGGCCAGTTGAGCAAGGCCGAGTTCGACGCAGCCAAGGGCCCGATGCACGGCGGCCCGCGTCATGGCGGTCCGCGCGATGGCAGCGTGCCGAAGCCGCAGCCGCAGCGCTGAGTTTCAACGCGATGATCCACGACAACGCCGGCGCACTGCCGGCGTTGTTCGTTACAGGTTTCCGCTGCGCATCAGCGAATACACCACCAGGGCGATCACGAACACGTTCGCGCCGATGATGCCGGTGCGGCCATACAGGGATTCGAATTTCCAGTTGGTTCCACTGCGGCCGCGCCTCGCTGAATCACGTGCGATCATCGGTGCCATCAGGCGCTGCAGCGGCACCAGGCACTGGTAGTTGACCACGGCCAGACCCAGTGCCAACAGCAGCAACTGGCTCCACATCGGCACCTGCAACAACGTCGCCACCAGCATTACCAGGCACCAGGCCAGGCCGGTGCCGGTGTTGATACGCACAAAGCGTCGCACCTGCGTACGTTCGTCTTCGGTCCCGGTGTACGACATCAGGAAGCGCGCACCGAGGTAGCTGCCGATCGCACCGCCGATGACGGCACCGGCGATCGCCCCCCAGTTTTCGGCCGGGATCACGTGCAGCTGGCCCAGCGTAGCGGTCAGCGTGCCCATTGCGGTCCCGCCGGCAGCGCTGGCGCCGCCCAGGCCGAGCTTGCTGCCACCGATGCCGACACCAGTGCTGAGCAGGATCGCAGCACTGGCCGTACCCGGCGCTGCGACCAGCACCATCGACACCACGGCGGTGGCGAACGCGGCGCTCGGTGCACTGCTGCGGGCGAACTCGCCGAAGCGCTGCAACAGGCCGTCACGCACCAGGGCGCGGGCGCGTGACAGGCGCTTGCGCACCGCCGCGTCGCTGAGCCCGAGCAGGTCGGCCACCTGCTGCGAGCGCTGGCCCTCGCGGTAGTACAGCAGCAGTACTTCGCGGCTGTCGGCGGGCAGGGCGGAGATGATGTCCTCGGCGGCGATCTCTTCTTCCACACGCTGCAACCGGTCGGCTGTGCTCGGCGACGGATCGGCGGCCATCCCCAGCGCCACTTCGGCCGCCTCGCCGGAGAGGGGCCGGCCACGTTGCGCACGCAACCAGTCACGGGCCAGGTTGCGGGTGATCTGCCGCAGCCACGGCAGGAAGCTGGTCGAGCTGCGCAGCTGGTGCAGCTGCTGCCAGCCCTTCACGAAGGCTTCCTGAGCGATGTCCTCGCTGGCCTGGCGGTCGCGGGTGATGGCCAGCGCGATGGCAGTGACCGTGTTCTGGCAGGCCAGAACGATTCGGCCATAGGCGTGCTGGCAACCGCTGGCGGCGGCCGGCAGTTCGCGTTCCAGGGTCTGGTCGATCGATGCGGCGAACGTCGTCATGGCGGCGGCACTCCTGCTGGGATTGTGTCCCAAGACGGAGCTGCGCGCCCAATGTGACCGCAGATGCTGATGCATCTGCGGTCCGCGCATTCCACTTCATCGCCGCGCCGTTGGCGCACCCCCTTGAACAACAAGGGGGCTCCAATCCTGACGGGTTACGGTGAAATCGCCGCCCCGCTGCCAGGTCGCTGTGCTCGCCGGGCATGGCCCGGCGCTACCGCCCCTTACTTGGACGGCTGGATGCGGACCCGCACTTCTTCCTCTTCCGGCGCGGCCTCCGGGGCCGGTTGCGCCTGCTGAGGCTGGGCCTGCGGGGCAGGGGCCGGTGCCGCAGGCGCCGGGGCGCCGCGGTGGCGCAGGCCGATCACCAGTGCCACGCCGGCGATCACCACCAGCAGCGCGATGCGGATGCGCCAGGCCCAGCTGCGGCCGCCGCTGCCCGCTTCAGGCGCGTCGCGGAAGGCGAACTCGGCCGTGGGGTGGTCGCGGCGGGTGGTGTCGAGCAGGCGCGCCTCGCGCAGGATTTCGCGCGCGCGCGGCTGATCGTCGGCGCGCACGATCCACACCGCCGGATAGGCATTGGCGTTGCCGAGGTCGGTGTAGCTGAACTGGCCGCGGCGGCGGGTCTTGTACGAGCGCCCGTTGGTCACCTTGACCTCGATGCCGTGCTCGCGCAGGAGCTCGGCCACGCCCTCGACGGTTTCCACGCGCTGGCTGCTGAAGATCTGGCGCATGGGTTTACTCCTTGGCCGGCACGGCGGCGGCCGCAGCCTGGTCGGGAACGACGCGGATCAGGCCTTCCTGCGCGGTGCTGGCCACCAGCACGCCGTTGCGGGTGAAAAACTGGCCGCGGGCCAGGCCGCGCGAATCCTGCGCGCTGGGGCTGTCCAGCGAGTACAGCAGCCAGTCGTCGGCGCGGAACGGGCGATGGAACCAGATGGCGTGGTCGAGCGAGGCCATCTGCACGTGCGGGTGGTAGTAGCTGATGCCGTGCGGGAAGGTCGCCGTGCCCAGCAGGTGGAAATCGGAGGCATAGGCCAGCAGCGCCTGGTGCAGCTCCGGTGCATCGCCAACCGGTTCGCTCAGGCGCAGCCACACCTGGTGGTAGGGCGGGCGCTTGGGCGGGTTCAGTTCGTCACGCGGGTAGACGTGGCGGAACTCGAACGGACCGCCACGCGACAGCCAGCGCTGCACCTTGATAGGCAGCCGTTCCAGCACTTCAGCCGGCAGCGGCCGGTTCGGTTCGATGTCTTCCGGCTGCGGCACTTCAGGCATCTTGTGCTGGTGCTCGGCGCCGGTTTCGGCCTGCTGGAACGAGGCCGCGCAGAAGAAGATCACCTTGCCGTGCTGGATCGCGGTGACCCGGCGCACCGAGAAGCTGCCGCCATCGCGGGTGCGGTCCACGTCGTAGACGATCGGGTGGTCGATGTTGCCGGCGCGCAGGAAATAGGCGTGCAGCGAATGCACGTGGCGGCCGTTGTCGACCGTGGCCTGCGCGGCGGCCAGCGCCTGGCCCAGCACCTGCCCGCCGAACACGTACTTGGTGCCGATGTCGCGGCTCTGCCCGCGGAACAGGTTGTCCTCCAGCCGCTCCAGCGTGAGCAGGTCGATCAGCTCGGAGACGACGGGTTCGGGCGTGTCGTTCAAGGGGGCGGCCAAAGCAGTGAAAGAGGGCCTGATTATACCGGTCAGGGGTCAGATCCCTTTCGCTTCGCGAACGGGATCTGACCCCGATGCCGCGCGCTGGCCGATCATCGGTAGTGCCGGCCGCTGGCCACCAGCCTCATGATCCTCTTGGGGCGCCTGCGGTTGCCGGCCAGCGGCCGGCACTACATTTACTTGCCCAGGCGCGCCACCAGGGCCTGCAGCGCGTTCTGTGCATCCGGGGCGAACCAGGCCTCGACGAAGCGGTCCAGCTGGATCAGGTCCGGGTGCAGCGCTTCGTGCAGGTCGGCGCGGGCGATGGCGCGGGTCAGCAGCATCGGCTGGCGCGGCTGCTTGATCAGGTTCTGCAGCCAGGCGATGGCGCGCGCCACCACCAGGTCGCCTTCGGCCAGTTCATCAACCAGGCCGATCTGCAGCGCCTGTTCGGCCGGCACCAGCGAGCCGGTGGTCAGCAGCACGCCGGCACGGTGCACCCCCACCGCACGGCGCAACAGGCGCTGGATGCCCTCCGGTGCGATCAGGCCGACCTGGACTTCGTTCAGGCCGATGGCATACGGCCGCGACGGATCGGCGCTGCGCGCCATCACCCGGTAGTCGCAGCACAGGGCCAGCACGCAGCCGCCGGCCGGGGCGTGGCCGGTGATCGCCGCGACCACCGGGATGCGGCTTTCGGCCAGCGTGCGCACGGCGCCAAAGAAGGCGTTCCAGGTGTCCTGCAGCTTGTGCTTGTCATCGCCATGCGAGAGCAGGTGCGGCACGTCCATGCCGCCGGTGAAGATGCGCTCGCTGCCCGACAGCACGATGCCGTGCGCGTCTTCGGCCATGGCCAGCTCGATGGCATGGATCAACTGCCGGCACAGTTCGGTGTCCAGTGCGTTGACCGGCGGCCGCGCCAGGCGCAGTTCGCGGATGGGGCCATGGTTGATCACCTCGATGAGCGTCGTCATGCTGCGGTCTCGTTGCGAAGAAGGAACCTGGGCGATGATAACCAAACCATTCGTTGGCGTACTGTTGGTTCTGTGTGCGGCCGCAGCATCGGCCTCGGCCGCGGAATCTGGCTGCGTCACGGTGGAGCAGGGCTGGGCGCGGTTGCCACCGAATCCGGCGATGCCGATGACCGCCGGCTACGGCGTGATCCACAACGGCTGCAGCAAGGCGGTGGTGATCACTGGCGCGGCCAGCAGTGGCTTCGGAGATGTGTCGCTGCACGAGACCACGATCGTCGACGGGGTCAGCCGGATGCGGGCCATTGAACGCCTGCCATTGGCACCGGGCGCGCGTGCCGAGCTCAAGCCCGGTGGCCTGCACCTGATGCTGATGCAGGGCAAGGGCGCGTTGAAGGAAGGGCAGGCGCTGCCGCTGCGGCTGCAGCTGGAAGGGGGGAGCGAAGCGAGCGCAACGTTGACCGTGCGCAAGGCCACGCCGTAGCGGGATGGTAGTGCCGGCCGCTGGCCGGCAACTCGGGTATGCCGGCCAGCGGCCGGCACTACCAAACAGGCTTACGACCAGTCGTACGAGAACAGCACCGTGCGGCTGATCGGCTCGTAGAGCATCACGATCGCGTCGGCACCGGTGGCGCACCAGTTGTAGCCGGCTACGTCGGCCACGGCGAAGAATTTGTTGCCATTGCGGGTGATGATCACCGTTTCGGCATCGTCCGGTGCGTCGGGGTCATCGGCCGCCTCGGTGAAGCCAAGCTCGAAGGCGGCAGGAATCTCTGCAGTCTCTGTCCAGTTGCCGAAACCGATCGGGCCACCCAGCGTATCCAGGTAGTCACGCTCGCTGGGCTCGCCCTTGCCGAAGCGCGAGTAGCAGGCCAGGCGGCCATGGGCGGCATGGTAGTCACGCGCCTTGGCATAGCTTTCGCGCATCTGTGCGATGTGTTCGCGCGTGTACTTGTCATCCACCTGGTCGCCGATGAAATAGCCCTCGTTGCCGAGGAAACGCATCTCGTTGTCGGCAGTCAGTTCGAAGGCGATCCAGTTGGTGCCGGTGAAATCGTTGTGGTGCGCTTCGGTGGTCTCACCGATGCAGCCGTCATACGGCTCGATCGGGCACAGCATCGTTGCCACCTGGCCGGCCAGTTCCGGGCGCAGCACACCCAGGTCGATCTTCAGTAGCGGCAGCAGGTGCTGGCCGAGCCACGCCTGGTCAGCGGGGAAGACGTCGGTGGGGAAAGGGACCATGCCGGGCAGCAGGTCGCGCAGTTCAGTCTGGTGGATCATGTCAGTCCTTTGAATTGGATCGGGAGTGCCGGCCGCTGGCCGGCATCCGTGATACATCTGGAGGTTGCCGGCCAGCGGCCGGCACTCCCCGATGCGCGTCAGGTCGACGCGCTGCGGATCGCCTCCGGCAGCGGCGCACTCCTGCCGGTCTGCGTATCCATCCAGACCACCACCACGTTGCCGTCCGAATACAGCTTCGAATCGTCCTGCTGGTCGACGATGCGGTGGCCGATGGTCACGCTGCTGTTGCCCAGGCGCTCGACGAACAGTTCGACCAGGATGTCGTTGGGCCACACGATCGGCAGCCTGTAATTGACGTTGGTCGCGGCCACCACCGGTGCGATGCGGTCGGTCATCGATACGCCGTCCACGCCCAGCATCCAGCGCACGCGCGCTTCTTCCAGGTAGGAAATGTACTTGGCGTTGTTGACGTGGCCCATGCTGTCCATGTCGCGCCAGCGCACGCTGATCGGGATGCGGGCCAGGATCTTGTGTTCGCTGCTCATCAGGCGTCCTTCTTCTTCGTCGTGCTCTTGCTGGCCTTGCCGGTGCTCTTGGCGGCCACCGCCTTCTTCGCCACCTTGGCCGGCTTCTCAGGTTTCACCTTGCGCGGCGGCCGGGCATCGGGCTTGTTGGCCACCGCGGCCGGCTGTTCCGGGCGCGCGCTGGTGGAGGGCAGCATGCGGGCCAGGAACTGGCCGGTGTACGACTGCGGGCAGGCCGCCACGTCTTCCGGCGTGCCGGTGACCAGGATGGTGCCACCGCGATGGCCGCCTTCCGGGCCCAGGTCGACGATCCAGTCGGCGGTCTTGATCACGTCGAGGTTGTGCTCGATCACCACCACCGTGTTGCCCTCGTCGCGCAGCTTGTGCAGCACGCCCAGCAGCGCTTCGATGTCGTGGAAGTGCAGGCCGGTGGTCGGCTCGTCGAGGATGTACAGGGTACGGCCGGTATCGCGGCGCGACAGCTCCTTGGACAGTTTCACGCGCTGCGCTTCACCACCGGACAGCGTGGTCGCGCTCTGGCCCAGCTTGATGTAGCTCAGGCCCACGTCCACCAGCGTTTCCAGCTTGCGGGCGATTGACGGCACCGGCTCGAACAGCTTCAGCGCATCCTCGACGGTCATTTCCAGCACGTCGTTGATGTTGAAGCCCTTGTACAGGATCTCCAGCGTCTCGCGGTTGTAGCGCTTGCCGTGGCAGACATCGCACGGCACGTACACGTCCGGCAGGAAGTGCATCTCGACCTTGATCAGGCCATCGCCCTGGCAGGCCTCGCAGCGGCCACCACGCACGTTGAAGCTGAAACGGCCCGGCGAATAACCACGCGCACGCGCTTCGGGCACCTGGGCGAACAGCTCGCGCAGCGGGGTGAACAGGCCGGTGTAGGTGGCCGGGTTCGAGCGCGGGGTGCGGCCGATCGGCGACTGGTCGATGTCCACCACCTTGTCGAACAGGTCCAGGCCATCGATCTCCTTGTACGGGGCGATCGGGTGCGAGGAACCATTGATCTCGTTGGCGGCCAGCGAGAACAGGGTGTCGTTGATCAGGGTCGACTTGCCCGATCCGGACACGCCGGTCACGCAGGTCAGCAGGCCCGACGGAATCGCCAGGTCCACGCCCTTCAGGTTGTTGCCGCTGGCCCCGCGCAGGTGCAGGGTCATCTTCGGGTTCGGCTTGTGCCGGCGCGCCGGAATCTCGATCGTGCGCTTGCCCGACAGGTACTGGCCGGTCAGTGAACGTGGTGCCTCCAGGATATCCTGCAGGGTGCCCTGGCCGACGATCTCGCCGCCATGCACGCCCGCGCCCGGGCCGATGTCCAGCACATAGTCGGCCAGGCGGATCGCATCCTCGTCATGCTCGACCACGATCACCGTGTTGCCCAGGTCACGCAGGCGGGTGAGGGTGCCGAGCAGGCGTTCGTTGTCGCGCTGGTGCAGGCCGATGGACGGCTCGTCGAGCACGTACATCACGCCGACCAGACCGGCGCCGATCTGGCTGGCCAGGCGGATGCGCTGTGCCTCGCCACCGGACAGGGTGTCGGCCTTGCGTTCCAGGGTCAGGTAATCCAGGCCCACATCGACCAGGAAGCCGAGGCGTTCGCCGATTTCCTTGACGATCTTCGAGGCGATCTCGCCACGCCAGCCCGGCAGGCTCAGCTCGCTGAAGAACTTCAGCGCCTCGTCGATCGGCAGCACCACCAGGTCCGGCAGCGGGCGGTCGGCCACGAACACGTTGCGTGCCGCCTTGTTGAGGCGGGCGCCATGGCATTCCGGGCACGGCTGTTCGCTGATGTACTTGGACAGCTCTTCGCGCACCGCCGGCGATTCGGTTTCCTTGTAGCGGCGCTCGAGGTTGGGAATGATGCCTTCGAAGCGGTGCTTGCGCTGGGTGCGGCCACCGGCTTCGGTGAAGTAGGTGAAGGTGATCGCTTCATCGCCACTGCCGTAGAGCACGGCCTGCTGCACGTTCTCCGGCAGCGAGTTCCACGCCGCGTCGACGTCGAACCTGTAGTGCTTGGCCAGCGAGGCGATCAGCTGGAAGTAGTAGGCATTGCGGCGGTCCCAGCCGCGCACCGCACCGGCGGCCAGCGACAGCTCGGGGTGCACCACCACGCGCGAAGGATCGAAGAATTCGGCCATGCCCAGGCCATCGCAGCCGGGACAGGCGCCCATCGGTGCGTTGAACGAGAACAGGCGCGGTTCCAGCTCCGGCAGCGAGTAGTCGCAGACCGGGCAGGAATACTTGGAGGAGAACAGGGTCGGCGCGGCATCGGCGGTGTCCAGGCTCTGCACCGAGGCCATGCCGTCGCCCAGTTTCAGCGCGGTCTCGAAGCTCTCGGCCAGGCGCTGCTTGATGTCCTCGCGCGGGCGGAAGCGGTCGATCACCGCCTCGATGGTGTGCTTCTGGCGCAGCGCCAGCGGCGGCACCGCGTCGATTTCATGCAGCTCGCCGTCCACGCGCACGCGCACGAAGCCCTGCGCGCGCAGCTGGTCGAACACCTGCGCGTGCTCGCCCTTGCGGTCGCGGATGACCGGCGCCAGCAGCATGTAGCGCTGTTCCGGGTCCAGGGTCAGTACCTGGTCGACCATCTGGCTGACCGTCTGCGCTTCCAGCGGGTAGCCGTGGTCCGGGCAGCGCGGGGTGCCGACGCGGGCGTACAGCAGGCGCAGGTAGTCGTAGATTTCGGTGATCGTGCCCACCGTCGAACGCGGGTTGTGCGAGGTCGACTTCTGCTCGATCGAGATCGCCGGGGACAGGCCCTCGATGTGGTCCAGGTCCGGCTTTTCCATCACGCTCAGGAACTGGCGCGCATAGGCCGACAGCGACTCGACGTAGCGGCGCTGGCCTTCTGCATAGATGGTGTCGAACGCCAGCGAGGACTTGCCCGAACCGGACAGGCCGGTGATCACGATCAGCTTGTCGCGGGGCAGGTCGAGGTCGATGTTCTTGAGATTGTGCGTCCGCGCGCCGCGGATGCGGATGAAATCCATCGCCATGGGGAATCCGGTTGTGGGGGCGTTGGCTGGGTGCCGGGCCAGCAGGGAACGGCAATCGGTCAGCCTACCGAGGTGACCAGATGGGGGCAATGGGCGACAATGCCAGCCCGGTGTCTCACCTTGTGAGACGGGCCGACAGGCAGGGGTCAGGTCCCTTTTCACGTTGTGAAAAGGGACCTGACCCCGGTCCGGCTCGCGCGCCCGGTCCGTTCAGGGGTTGACTTGACCCGCGCCCGCTGATCTGCGTACAATCCCGCTCCTGTCCGCCCTCGACGGCGGCAGTCCATAGACCACAATAACTACAGAGGAAGTCTGGTCATGTACGCAGTACTGGTCACCGGCGGTAAGCAATACCGCGTGGCGCAGGGCGAAAAGCTCCGCGTCGAAAAGCTCGAAGTCGAAGTCGGCAGCGAGATCAAGTTTGACAACATCCTGATGCTGGGCGACAGCGATGGCGTGAAGCTGGGCGATGCGCTGAAGGGCGCTGCCGTCACCGCCAAGGTCCTGTCCCAGGGGCGTGCTGACAAGGTCCGGATCATCAAGTTCCGTCGCCGCAAGCACCACATGAAGCGTCAGGGTCACCGTCAGTACTACACCGAAATCGAGATCACCGGCATCGCCGGCTAAGCATCAGGAGAAGCAGTCATGGCACATAAAAAGGGCGTAGGCTCCTCGCGCAACGGTCGCGACTCCAACCCGAAGTACCTGGGCGTCAAGATCTTCGGCGGCCAGGCCATCGAAGCCGGCAACATCATCGTGCGTCAGCGCGGCACCCAGTTCCACCCGGGTTCGGGCGTTGGCCTGGGCCGTGACCACACCCTGTTCGCCCTCGTGGACGGCAAGGTGGAGTTCTCGGTCAAGGGCGCCAAGAAGCGTCGTACCGTCAGCATCGTCTCGGCCGACGCCTGATCCAGGCATCGCCGGCACCCATGCCCCGGCATGGCCGTGCTGGATGAAGAGCACGCTGCATGGAGAGCCCCGCTTCGGCGGGGCTTTTCGTTAGAGTGAACGCAAGACCGGCTGTGCCGGGTTGCCGGCCCGCGGCCGGCGTGACATTCAAGGCGACGGCAGGCAGGCCGCGCCCATCGCAGGCATCGAAACAATGAAACTGGTAGACGAAGCAGAAATCGAAGTGTTCGCCGGCAACGGCGGCAACGGCTGCATTGGCTTCCGTCGCGAGAAGTTCATTCCGCTCGGCGGCCCGGACGGCGGCGACGGCGGTGCGGGCGGCAGCGTGTACATCCGCGCCGACGAGAACCTGAACACCCTGGTCGACTTCCGCCATGACCGCATCTTCAAGGCGCAGCGCGGCGAGAACGGCATGGGTCGCCAGGCCTATGGCAAGGGCGGCGAAGACCTGACCATCACCGTGCCGGTCGGTACCGTGGTGATCAACGTCGCCACCGATGAAGTCATCGGCGATCTGACCCAGCACGGCGATCGCCTGCTGGTGGCCAAGGGTGGCCGCGGCGGCCTGGGCAACATGCACTTCAAGAGCTCGACCAACCGCTCGCCGCGCCAGGCGCTGCCGGGCGAGCCGGGCGAAGAGCGCACGCTGAAGCTGGAGTTGAAGCTGCTGGCCGACGTCGGTCTGCTGGGCTTCCCCAATGCCGGCAAGAGCACCCTGATCCGCGCCGTTTCGGCGGCGACCCCGAAGGTGGCCGATTATCCGTTCACCACGCTGTACCCGAACCTGGGTGTGGTGAAGGTGGAGAACTACCGCAGCTTCGTGATTGCCGATATTCCGGGCCTGATCGAAGGCGCGGCGGATGGAGCCGGCCTCGGTGCGCAGTTCCTGCGTCACCTGCAGCGCACCCGCCTGCTGCTGCACCTGGTGGACATCTCGCCGATGGAAGGTGGCGTGGAAGGCATTTCGCCGGTGGAGCAGGTGCGTGCGATCGAGCGCGAGCTGGAAAAGCATGATCCGGAGCTGCTGAACAAGCCGCGCTGGCTGGTGCTGAACAAGGCCGACCTGATGTTCGAGGACGAGGCCAAGGCCGCGGCCGAGCAGATCGTCGCCGAGCTGGGCTGGAAGGAGCCGTGGTTCCTGGTCTCCGCGCTGGGCCGCGAAGGCACCTTCCCGATCATGAGCCGGATCATGGCCTTCTTCGATCGCCAGAAGGAAGAAGAGCAGGAAGCCCGCGACGCCCAGTAATGGTGTTGTGGTTCCGCTCGAAAAACCCGGCTTCGGCCGGGTTTTTTGTTGGTTGCCGCTCTTCTGTAGGGCTGAGCCTATGCTCGGCCGCTGTTCGCGCGGCCAGCCGAGCATGGGCTCGGCTCTACAGGGTGGAAACTGCAGGCAACAAAAAACCCGGCCAGGGCCGGGCTTTTGTCTGCTGCCCAACCCCGAGGGGCAGGGCGGCAACGCCGGATCAGGCGGCCTTGAGGGCCTTGATGCGGTCGTTCAGGCGGCTCTTGTGGCGAGCAGCCTTGTTCTTGTGGATCAGGCCACGCGCGCTGAAGCGATCCAGGATCGGCTGGGCAACGGCGAAGGCGGCTTCGGCGCCGGCGGCATCGTTGGCGTCCAGCGCCTTGATCACTTTCTTGACAGCGGTGCGCAGCATCGAGCGCTGAGCCACGTTGCGCGCGTTGCGCACGACGGTCTGCTTGGCGCGCTTCTTGGCGGACTTGATATTGGCCACGGTGGTGGTTTCCTGAAAAAATCGGTGTTATGGGAACAGCAAGCTAGCTAGTATGATGGCGTAAGAAATGCACGTCAAGTCGATTGTCAAGAGGGACGCTGAGTGAGTTCACCCAAGTTGTTGCGGGGCCTGCTGTCGTTCAGCAGCATGACCATGGTCTCGCGCGTTCTCGGACTTGTCCGGGACTTCGTGGTGACCACCACGTTCGGCACCAACGCCATCACTGATGCTTTCTGGGTCGCCTTCAGGGTACCCAATTTCCTGCGGCGTTTGTTCGCCGAAGGCTCTTTCGCCACTGCTTTCGTGCCCGTGTTCACGGAAGTGAAGGAAACCCGCAGCCACGCCGAGCTGCGTGAACTGATGGCCCGCACCGCCGGGACCCTGGGCGGGGTGCTGATGCTGGTCACCGCGCTGGCGCTGATCTTCGCGCCGCAGCTGGCCTCGGTCTTCTCCAGTGGCGTTGATACCGACCCGGTGAAGCAGGGCCTGCTGGTCGACCTGTTCCGCCTGACCTTCCCGTTCCTGCTGTTCGTCTCGCTCACCGCGCTGGCCGGTGGCGCGCTGAACAGCTTCCAGCGCTTCGCCATGCCGGCGCTGACCCCGGTCATCCTCAACCTGTGCATGATCGCCGGTGCGCTGTGGCTGGCGCCGCGGCTGGGCGGCACCCCGGAAAAGCAGATCCTGGCGCTGGGCTGGGCGGTGCTCGCCGCCGGCATCCTGCAGCTGCTGTTCCAGCTGCCCTCGCTGAAAGGCATCAACCTGCTGACCCTGCCGCGCTGGGGCTGGAGCCACCCGGGCGTGCGCAAGGTGATGACGCTGATGGTGCCGACCCTGTTCGGCTCCTCGGTGGCGCAGATCAACCTGCTGCTGGACACGGTCATCGCGGCCAAGCTGACCGATGGCTCGCAGTCCTGGCTGTCGCTGGCCGACCGCTTCCTGGAGCTGCCACTGGGCGTGTTCGGTGTGGCGCTGGGCACGGTGATCCTGCCGGCGCTGGCCCGTCACCACGTCAGCACCGACCGCGAGGGCTTCTCGCGCTCGCTGGACTGGGGCCTGCGGATGACCCTGCTGATCTCGGTGCCGGCCATGCTCGGCCTGCTGCTGCTGGCCGAGCCGCTGATCGCGACCATCTTCCAGCACGGCCAGTTCAGTGCCTTCGATACCCGCATGACCGCGCTGTCGGTGTACGGCCTGAGCTTCGGCCTGCCGGCGTTCGCTCTGCTGAAGGTGGTGTTGCCGGCGTTCTACGCCCGCCAGGACACCAAGACCCCGGTACGCGCGGGTGTGGCTGCACTGGTGGCCAACATGGTGTTCAACTTCGCCCTGCTGGCGGTGCTGTACCAGGTGATGGTGCCGCACGAGCTGAAGGCACAGGGCGTGATGGCGGCCATCGGCAAGCAGCCGGGCCTGCATCTGGCACTGGGCATTGCCAGTGCGCTGTCCAGTTACCTGAACCTGGGCCTGCTGTGGTACTGGCTGGGCAAGACCGATGTCTACCAGCGCCGGCCGGGCTGGGGCGGCTATCTGTTGCGCCTGCTGCTGGCCTGCGCGGCCATGGTTGCTGCGCTGCTGGCCCTGCTGCACTGGCTGCCGGCGTTCTCGGCGATGGGCGTATGGGAGCGGATCGGCAGCCTGTCGCTGCTGGTCGGTGGCGGCGGTGCCACCTACGCAGTGGCCATGGTGGCGATGGGCTTCCGCCCGCGCGACCTGCGCGGGCATTGATCACCGCTTGTGGCGGCTATACTTCAGGGTTACACCATTGAAGCGGCGGCCCCGGGCGGGCCGGAACGAGAGTTGATGAGCAGGCTGTTCAGAAGCGTCGAGGGCGGGGAGCTGTTCCCCAGCGGAAGCGTGGTCTGTATCGGTGCATTCGACGGCCTCCACCTGGGGCATCGTGCGCTGGTCCGCCACGCGGTCGCCCGCGCGCGCGCCTTGGGCGTGGCCGCGGTGGCCGTGGCGTTCGAGCCGCTGCCGCGTGAGTTCTTCGCCCAGGGCACACCACCGCCGCGGCTGACCCTGGCGCGCAGCAAGGTCGAGATCCTGCGCGAGCTCGGCGTCGATGCGATCGGCCTGCTGCGCTTCGACGCGGCCATGGCAGCGATGCCGGCCGAGTCGTTCGTCCACCAGCTGCTGGCCCACCGCCTGGGCGCACGCGAAGTCTGGATCGGCCCGGAGTTCTGCTTCGGCAACCGCCGCCGTGGTGACCTGGCCCTGCTGCAGAAGATGGGCGCCGAATTGGGCTTCACTGCTGGCGAGATCGAAGCGGTCGACCTGCATGGCGAGCGCATTTCCAGCACCCGCATCCGCCAGCTGCTGCAGGACGGCGACTTCGCCCGTGCCAACGACCTGCTCGGCCGTCCGTATGCGATCAGCGGCCGGGTGGTGCGCGGGCGCCAGCTCGGCCGCACGCTGGGCTTCCCCACCGCCAACCTGCGTTTCCCGAAGACCCCGGCGTTGTCGGGCATCTACGCAACCTGGGTGCACGGTGTGTTCGACCAGCCGTGGCCGTCGGTCTCCAGCTTCGGCACGCGGCCGACGGTGGAGGGCGTGGAGCCGCTGCTGGAAGCCCACCTGTTCGATTTCCAGGGCGACCTGTACGGGCGCCACATCGACGTGGAGTTCGTCGCCAAGCTGCGCGACGAAGAGAAATTCAATGATCTGGCGGCGCTGACCGACCAGATGCACCGCGACGCCGAACAGGCGCGCGCCCTCCTTTCCGAACATAGATTGCGAGCCACTGCGTGAGCCAGGACTACAAGACCACCCTGAACCTGCCAGCCACCGAATTCCCGATGCGCGGCGACCTGCCCAAGCGCGAGCCGGGCATTCTGGCGCAGTGGGAAGCGCAGGGGCTCTACCAGCAGCTGCGCGACAACGCCGCCGGCCGCCCGCTGTTCGTGCTGCATGACGGCCCGCCGTACGCCAACGGCCGCATCCACCTCGGCCACGCGGTCAACAAGATCCTGAAGGACATCATCGTCAAGTCGCGCTACCTGGCCGGCTTCGATGCGCCCTACGTGCCGGGCTGGGACTGCCACGGCCTGCCGATCGAGATCGCGGTCGAGAAGAAGTGGGGCAAGGTCGGTACCAAGCTCGACGCCGTTGAATTCCGCCAGAAGTGCCGTGAGTTCGCCGAAGAGCAGATCAACATCCAGCGCGTGGACTTCAAGCGCCTGGGCGTGACCGGTGACTGGGACAACCCGTACAAGACCCTGAGCTTCGACTTCGAAGCCAACGAGATCCGTGCACTGGCCAAGGTCGTGGCCAACGGCCACCTGGTCCGCGGCGCCAAGCCGGTGTACTGGTGCTTCGACTGCGGTTCGGCGCTGGCCGAGGCGGAAATCGAGTACCAGGAAAAGGAATCGCCGGCGATCGACGTGGCCTACGCCGCGCGTGATGCGCAGGCCATCGGCCAGGCGTTCGGCGTGAGCGTACCGGCCGACGTCGAAGTGGCCGTGCCGATCTGGACCACCACCCCGTGGACGCTGCCGGCCTCGCTGGCGGTGTCGCTGGGCGCGGAGATCAACTATGTGCTGGCCGAAGGTCCGGCCCACAACGGCAAGCGCCGTTGGCTGGTGCTGGCCGCCGCGCTGGCCGAGCGTGCGCTGCAGCGCTACGGCGTCGAGAGCGTGGTGCTGCACGGTGAAACCACGGGTGCGGCGCTGGAGAACCAGCTGCTGGCGCACCCGTTCTATCCGGAGCGCGACATCCCGCTGCTCAACGGCGACCACGTCTCCGACGAGGACGGTACCGGTGCGGTGCACACCGCCCCCGGCCACGGCCAGGAAGACTTCGTGGTCAGCCAGAAGTACGGCCTGCTGGACAGGTACAACGCCGGCCAGGTCACGCCGATCGACGGCCGTGGCGTGTACCTGGAATCGACCCCGCCGGCCGGTGACGTGGTGCTGGCTGGCCAGCACCTGTGGAAGGCGCAGGAGGCCATCGTCGGCGTGCTGCGCGACAACGGTTCGCTGCTGGCGTTCCATCCGATCCGCCACAGCTACCCGCACTGCTGGCGCCACAAGACGCCGGTGGTGTTCCGCGCCACCCCGCAGTGGTTCATCTCGATGGACAAGGCCAACCTGCGCAGCGATGCGCTGGCCGCCATCGATACCGTGGGCTGGTTCCCGACCTGGGGCAAGGCGCGCATCCAGAGCATGGTTGACGGTCGCCCGGACTGGACCATCTCGCGCCAGCGCACCTGGGGCGTGCCGATCGCGCTGTTCACCCATCGCCAGACCGGCGAGATCCATCCGCGCTCGGTGGAGCTGATGCAGCAGGTCGCTGACCGCGTGGAAGCCGAGGGCATCGACGTGTGGTATTCGCTGGATGCCGCCGAACTGCTGGGCGCTGAAGCGGCCGACTACGAGAAGGTCACCGACATCCTCGACGTCTGGTTCGATTCGGGCGTGACCCATGAGGGCGTGCTCGCCGCGCGTGGCTTCGGCAAGCCGGCCGACCTGTACCTGGAAGGCTCCGACCAGCACCGCGGCTGGTTCCAGTCCTCGCTGCTGACCGGCGTGGCGATCGACAAGCGCGCGCCGTACAAGCAGTGCCTGACCCACGGCTTCACCGTGGACGAGCACGGCCGCAAGATGTCCAAGTCGCTGGGTAACGGCATCGAGCCGCAGGACATCATGAACAAGCTGGGCGCGGACATCCTGCGCCTGTGGATCGCCTCGGCCGACTACAGCAACGAAATGTCGTTGTCGCAGGAGATCCTAAAGCGCAATGCCGACGCCTACCGTCGCCTGCGCAACACCGCGCGCTTCCTGCTCGGCAACCTGGACGGCTTCGATCCGGCCCAGCACCTGCAACCGCTCGACCAGATGGTTGCGCTGGACCGCTGGATCGTGCATCGCGCCTGGGAGCTGCAGGAGAAGATCAAGGCGGCCTACGACGGCTACAACATGGCCGAGATCGTGCAGCTGCTGCTGAATTTCTGCAGCGTGGACCTGGGTTCGCTGTACCTGGACGTGACCAAGGACCGCCTGTACACGATGCCGACCGATTCGCACGGTCGCCGTTCGGCACAGAGCGCGATGTACCACATCGCCGAAGCGTTCACCCGCTGGGTCGCGCCGATCCTGACCTTCACCGCCGACGAGCTGTGGGGCTACCTGCCGGGCGAACGCGCCGGCCACGTGCTGTTCACCACCTGGTACGACGGCCTGGCGCCGCTGCCGGCCGATGCCCAGCTCAACGCCACCGACTTCGATCAGCTGCTGGCCGTGCGCGAGCAGGTGGCCAAGGTGCTGGAGCCGATGCGTGCCAACGGCGCGATCGGTGCCGCGCTGGAAGCGGAAATCACCATTGCCGCCAACGAGGAGCAGGCCGCGAAGTGGCAGCCGCTGGCCGATGAACTGCGCTTCCTGTTCATCAGCGGCGACGTGCAGGTGCGCCCGGCGACCACCGACGAGGTGTTCGTCAGCGCCCAGCCGACCACCAAGGCCAAGTGCGTGCGCTGCTGGCACCACCGTGCCGATGTCGGAAGCAACGCCGACCATCCGGAACTGTGCGGCCGCTGCGTGAGCAACATCACCGGCGCTGGTGAAGTGCGGAGCTGGTTCTGATGGCCGCGCCCCGTCCGCACCCGAACGCCCTGGTCTGGCTGCTGCTGTCGGCCGCCATCATCGGCCTGGACCAGTGGTCCAAGGCCTGGGTCCTGTCGAGCCTGCCGGAGTTCCAGCCGGTGGTTGTGATCGACGGCTTCTGGAACTGGTACCGCACCTACAACACCGGCGCCGCGTTCAGTTTCCTGAGCGACGCCGGTGGCTGGCAGAAGTACTTCTTCACCGCGCTGGCCATCGCCATCAGCGGCCTGATGGCCTGGTGGCTGCGCGGCACCGCCCGCGGCAACTGGAAGGCCGCGGTGCCGTATGCGCTGATCATCGGCGGTGCCATCGGCAACGTGATCGACCGCCAGGTGCACGGCCACGTGGTCGATTTCATCCAGTGGTACGTGGGCAGCTACACCTGGCCCTCGTTCAACATCGCCGATTCGGCCATCGTGGTGGGTGCCATCGGCATCGCCCTGTTTGGCCTGTTCGAAGGCAAGTCCGCCAAAAAGGCGGATAATGCCAACCCGAAACCGTAAGCCGGCCGCTGCCGGGAGATTGAACTGATGGATGTGCTGCTCGCCAACCCGCGTGGTTTCTGTGCCGGTGTCGATCGTGCGATCGAGATCGTCAAGCGCGCGATCGAAACGCTGGGCGCGCCCATCTACGTTCGCCATGAAGTGGTGCACAACCGCTTCGTGGTGGACGATCTGAAGCAGCGCGGCGCGATCTTCGTCGAGGAACTGGACGAAGTGCCGGACAACAACACGGTCATCTTCAGCGCGCATGGCGTGTCCCAAGCCGTGCGCCAGGAAGCCGAGCGCCGTGGCCTGAAGGTGTTCGACGCTACCTGCCCGCTGGTGACCAAGGTCCACTTCGAAGTCGCCCGCCACTGCCGTGCCGGCCGCGACGTGGTGCTGATCGGCCACGCCGGCCACCCGGAAGTGGAAGGCACCATGGGCCAGTGGAACCGCGAAGCCGGTACCGGCCAGATCTACCTGGTCGAAGACGTGGAGCAGGTCGCCACGCTGCACATCAACCAGCCGGAAAACTTCGCCTACACCACGCAGACCACGCTGTCGGTGGACGACACGCGCGGCATCATCGATGCGCTGCGTGAGCGCTTCCCGGCGATGCAGGGCCCGAAGAACGACGACATCTGCTACGCCACGCAGAACCGCCAGGATGCGGTGCGCGACCTGGCCAAGCGCTGCGACCTGGTGCTGGTGGTCGGTTCGCCGAACAGCTCCAACTCCAATCGCTTGAGTGAGCTGGCCCGCCGCGAAGGCGTGGAGTCGTACCTGATCGACGGCGCGCATGAAATCGACCCGGCGTGGGTGGTGGGCAAGCAGCACATCGGCGTCACTGCCGGTGCCTCGGCGCCGCAGGTGCTGGTCGATGGCGTGCTGGCACGCCTGGCCGAGCTGGGTGCCAGCGGCGTGGGCGAGCTGGATGGCGAGCCGGAATCGATGGTATTCGCGCTGCCGAAGGAACTGCGCCTGCGTCTGGTCGACTGACCGCGGCAGCTTGTTCGCCGGGCATGGCCCGGCGCTACCGGGTGCATGTCATCCACGCATGGCGTGGATCTACTGCATCCGGTCGGCACACCCGTAGATCCACGCCATGCGTGGATGGGCACCGACCATGACCTTGTCCGCCCACGCACCCCAGTAGATCCGCGCCATGCGTGGATGGGCGCACCGCGCGTGACCTTTTTCCCGCTTGCGCATCGCAAATAGGTTCACGCCATGAGTAGATGGGCGCAGCGATGGTGATTATCGAGGGTACCATCGCTGGAAGCTGCCAAATAAACACGCGACCCATACTCAGCTCACTGCTGGCTGAGCAGATGAGCAGATGAGCGATCATGCGACTTGAACACTCCGAGCTTTGATGCGCTGTTCCATCAACGGCCTCGCCCGGGGGCTTTCACTCTGCGAACGCATGGCGGTTTTTCTTCAAAATCCGACGCTTGGCCCTGATGCCGAAAAGTTTTAACGCGTTCTCGTTTCGGGTGTGATTGACTGCAAATGGCGGAGTCTTTAGGAATTTTCCTATGATGAAAAAGGACTGTTGGCGCTATTTTTTTGAGTCGGATCGCTGCGATCCAAGGAAAGGGGTAAACAAATGGTATGGAAATACCTGATTTTGATCATCTCACTTCTTTGTCCGACCTACGCGAAATCGCAGGCCTTCCCTGTAACTGGTTTGGGCCAGTGCGTAGACTTCATCTCCGCTGCTTCCACCACGCTCACCTCCCAGATCCAGGCACATGTGGGGGTAAGGGCATACGGTCTTCCACCTAGTTACGACCCGCTGACGGCGAAAATATTGGTGCCACCATACTCTTGCGAAAGCAATGACTGGCCTGGTCTCTATAAAACTGTGGGCTATCTGAGTCATGAGCTTGGTCACCACGAGGCAGGTGTTCCCAATATTGATGCTCCGATCACCAAAGCCCAGTATGTTGAAAGGAATTGCGTGTGGGAGGCTAAGGCCGTAGTTAACAACGCGGTAGTGAGTGATCAGATTCGCGTGGCATCTGAAGGATTTGTTGAAGTCCCGTTGATTTCCGAGAACTCCGCTAAGCTATGGAGCATGTGGTCGGGTGGTGAGTCGTTGGTGGATATCGGGAAAGTTTTCTGCGATAACAATCATGTCGCGTCGGGAAAAACGTATACCAAGCAGCACGAGGACTACTACGATGCCAACTATCCTTGGTGATTTTGCTAGGGCGTCAGTGAAATCATTGCTGACCTTGCCTATGATTGTTCCGCTCGCCGCTGTAGCGGCAACCTCGCCCCCTCAGGCATGGAGTTCCGCGGCAAAAGCTTCGCAGCTCGAGGCACTCGATTACATCGAGAAGCTGGAGTTGGCGCGAAGTGCGGGGCCGGATGCCGCCGCTGATGCTTTGGGCATCAAAAACGGCTCGCTTGCTGAGGTCGCGACTGCTTTCGGGACTGTCCGGAATTTCGGCGGTATTGAGCTAGCTACCGAACTTGATCAACGATCAGGCCAGACTACGATCGTTGTAAGGGCATCGGGTGGGTGTATCGATCGGGACCTTGCGAAGGCAAAACTGGTACTTGGCAAGATCGTATGGGCGCCGCTGGCCGATTCACCGGCACCGGTTTTCGGTTACGCACATTTCCAAGGGGGCTCGGCATCCACGGTATTTTTTGACGCAACGGGTTCCAGATGTTTGACAGGCGTCAGGATCGAGGATCCGGCGAGATTAAAGGGGGCCATTGAAGCCGCTTACAAGCAAGAAGCGTCGAAGTAGATTCCCAATCCAGAGGGCTTGCCAAGCCGACGATGGGCCTGGCAAGCAAACTCTCGAAGGCACGTGCATCAATGGTGCCGAGAGATTCTAGAGGGGTTCCCTGCCTGAGGCCTTCAGCAAGCCTCTCTCCCATGACCTTTGGCCATGGGGCAGGGCACTCTACAGGCCTAGCATCGGAGGATTCTCCGCTGTTGGATGCTGCCCGATGAAGACCCGAGCCCTGGTGATGTCCCTGCTGTTCGCGCTGGCGGCCTCGCCTGCACTGGCGCAGACCTCGCCACCGGCCAACGCGGCGGCGCCCGGCCTGCTGCGCATCGACGTGGACGCGCGCAACCTGGCCCGGCGCATCTTCAAGGTGACTGCCACCGTGCCGGCCAAGCCCGGCCCGATGACCCTGTTGTACCCGCAGTGGATTCCCGGCAACCATTCTCCCACCGGCCCGATCGACAAGCTGGCCGGCCTGCGCGTGACCGCCAACGGCAAGCCGCTGGCCTGGCAGCGTGACCAGTACAACGTCTATGCGTTCAAGGTGAACGTGCCCGAGGGCGTCAGCGAGATCGTCGCGCACTTCGACTTCCTGTCCTCGCAGGGTGGCAGCCAGGGCCGGGTGGTGATGACCCCGGAGATGCTCAACCTGCAGTGGAACGCCAACTCGCTGTATCCGGCCGGTGTCGATGCGCGCCAGCTGCAGGCGCAGGCCAGCGTGACGCTGCCCAAGGGCTGGTCATTCGCCACCGCATTGGAGACTGCGCGCCGTGACGGCGATACCGTGGTGTTCAAGCCGATCTCCTATGATCACCTGGTCGATTCGCCGTTGTTCGCCGGCGAGCACTACCAGCGCATCGATCTCGACCCGGGTGCGAAGGTGCCGGTGCACCTCAACGTGTTCGCCGACGAGGCCAAGTCGTTGAAGCCCACCGACGCGCAGATCACCTTGCACCGCGCGCTGGTGCAGCAGGCCGACAAGCTCTACGGTGCGCGTCACTACAACCACTATGAGTTCCTGCTGGCATTGACCGACCGTCTCGGCGGCATCGGCCTGGAGCATCACCGCTCCAGCGAGAACAGCGCCGATCCGGGCTATTTCACCGAGTGGGACAGCAACGCGTGGATGCGCGACCTGCTGCCGCACGAGTACACCCATTCCTGGAACGGCAAGTACCGTCGCGGCGCCGATCTGGCTACTGCCAATTTCAACGTGCCGATGGGCGACAGCCTGCTGTGGGTGTACGAGGGCCAGACCCAGTTCTGGGGCCAGGTGCTGGCCGCACGCTCGGGGCTGTGGTCGGTCGCGCAGGCGCGCGACATGCTGGCCAACGTGGCCGCCACCTATGATCGCGGTCGCCCGGGCCTCGCCTGGCGCCCGCTGCAGGACACCACCAACGACCCGACCATCGCCCAGCGCCGCACCCTGCCGTACCGCAACTACCAGATGAGCGAGGACTACTACTCCGGCGGCCAGATGCTGTGGCTGGAGGTGGAAGGCAAACTGCGCGAGCTGAGCGGCAACCGCCGCAGCCTGGATGACTTCGCGCGTGCCTTCTTCGGCGTCGGCAAGGGCGACTGGGACGTCAATCCGTACACCTTCGACGATGTGGTGGCGACCTTGAACGGCATCGCGCCGTACGACTGGTCGAGCTTCCTGCGCGGCCGCCTGGATGGCCACGGTTCGTTGAACGGAGGCCTGGAGCTGGCCGGCTGGAAGCTGGTCTACCGCGATACCCCGAACGATGCCTACAAGGCGCAGGAAAAGCGCGCCAAGGGGGCGCTGCTGGCCTACTCGCTGGGCGCGACCGTGCTCGACAGCGGCGTGGTCGGCGACGTGATCTGGGACAGCCCAGCGTTCAACGCTGGGCTCGCGCCGGGCATGAAGGTGATCGCGGTGGGTGGCCGCGAATACAGCAGCCAGCGGCTGAAGGACGCGGTGGCCGGCGCGGCGAAGGACAAGGCACCGATCGTGCTGCTGGTGAAGCAGTTCGACCGGATCGAGACGATGAACATCGACTACCGCGGTGGCCTGCAGTACCCGGTGCTGGAGCGCATTGCCGGCAAGCCCGACCGCCTGGCCGACCTGTGGAAGGCGCGATGAAGCCGCGGGTGCGCGATGGCGTGATCCTGTTGATGGCGGTCCTCGCCATCGTCGGCGCGTTCCTGGATGGCGAGGGGCGTTGGCTGCACTGGCTGGCCAAGCCGGCAACCACGCTGCTGATCGCCGCCATCGCCTGGTGTGTGCGTGATCCGGCGCAGCCGTTCTACCGCCGCGCGGTGCTGGCCGGCATGCTGCTGTCGTGCGTGGGCGACATCGCGCTGATGCTGCCGATCGACGCGTTCGTGCCGGGCCTGGTCGCCTTCCTGCTGGCCCACGTCTGCTACATCGTCGCCTTCCGCGCTGGCCTGCGCGCCGGTCGTGGTCTGGTTGGCGCCAGCATGCTGCTGGGTGCCTTCGCCGTGCTCAACGTGATGGGCCTGTGGCCGCACCTGCCGGCGCCGATGCGCATTCCGGTGCTGGCCTACGTGGTGGTGCTCGCCTCGATGGCGGTGCTGGCGCTGGCGCGCGCATGGACGCGTCCTCAGGCGGCCGCGCCGGAACCGTGCAGTGCACGCTGGGCGGCAACCGGTGCCCTGCTGTTCGTGGCCAGCGATTCACTGCTGGCCTGGGACCGCTTTGCTGGCGGCCTGCCGCTGGCCAGCCTGCTGGTGTTGTCCACCTACTACGCCGCGCAGTACGCCATCGCCCGCTCGGTAAAATAGAAAAAGGGGACGGAGGGGATTAAGTCGTAACTGCCTTGATGCCGATGGCGACTTAATTCCCTCCGTCCCCTTTTTTGACGCTGCGCGCGATGCCCTGTGCATCGAACTGCAGGCGTGCCGATTCGCGGTCGCCTGCAACCTCGTCCGGCAGCCATGCCAGCTTGCCGGCCTTGCGCACGATCACGTAGACGTGGCCGACTTCCGAGGCCGGGTTCTGCAATGCGTTGCGTTGTTCCTGCAGTGCCTTGGCCACGCGTGGTACGGCATCGAAATCGATGTTGGCCAGGGGTGTGCTGCTGCGATGCAGGCTGATGGTCGGCGCGAACTGCTGCGGGTTCACCGGATTGCCCTTGCGCCACTGGCCACGTTCGAAGTGGTAGCTGTCGACGTGGTCCGGCTGCTGCGGATCGACCAGGTCCAGATTGATGCGGCCATCGTCGTAGAAGTGGATGCTGTGGAACACCGTCAGCCGGTGTCCGGACAATGCAGGCAACTGCTCCAGTGCCTGGCGTGCGCCCAGCAGGTACTCCGAATCGAACAGCCGGTTGCTGCGGTGGGGTATCGGGTCGGACTGCAGTCCGGGCGCCGTTGCCAGTGAGTCGGCCTGCTCGCGCGGCGGTTGCGATGCAGATGGCCTCGGCGGACGGTCGGGCTGCAGCGGATGTCCCAGCGTTTCGGCGATCGTTCCCAGTGCACCGCCGGCTACGGCCACGCCGGCCAGCACCAGCAGCACCAGCGAAAACACCCGTCGGGTGGAAGGAGGCCGCTTCACATGCCCTCCAGGCGCACGTTGCCGCGGTCATCCGGGTCGTACAGCAGGGTCACGTGTTCGCGCGGGATGTTGGCCAGGTCGATCAGCGGGATGAATCGGCGTACGCTCACCTGCTGTAGGCGGCCGTCACGATCGGTGTACTCCAGCTGGAACTCCACCTGCGGCTGTTCGTTGAGGTAGGTGCCGGTCTGGCGCACCTTCAGTACCCTGGCCTCCACGCCGATGCCGCGGTACTTCAATGCGTCACCGCGGGCATCGGCCTGCAGCAGCCGGCCGAGCAGGCGCAGGCCCAGCGCATAGCCACACAGCACCAGCGGGCACACCAGCAGGGGATGGCCGAACGACAGGAAGGTCCAGCCCAGCCCCTCGCTCTGCAGCCGGTAGGCAAACACATAGGCACTGGCCACCGCCACGATGCCGATCGCTGCGCCGACACCACGACGCCAGAGGCTGGCGACATCCAGTTCGGGCTGCGCCCCCTCCAGCACCACATTGGGGAACGCGCCCGGTTCGCGGCTCAGGCGAACCTCGAGGCGCTGGCCGGCAACGAAACGCTGCAGCTGCGGCTTGCTGTCGACCACCAGCAGCTGTTCCCTGATCGGCGTGCCCGACAGATTCTGGAAGGACAGCTGCAGTTTCCATTGTGCGAATCCACGCACGTGCACACCGGTCTGCTCGGCGTGTTCGATCAGCGCATCACGCAGTTCGCCATCGGCGAGGATCGAGCGAACGCGATGCAGGGCGCGCGGTGGGCCGAGCAGCAGGAAATGCAGGAAGGCGAACAGCAGAGAGAGCCATGCAGCCAGCGACAGTACAAGCAGCAGCAGGGACAGCCACGGCGCGCTGCGATCAGCCAGCGCTACCGGCCAGGAGGTGCCGAAATAGAGGATGCAGGGGAAGGGCAACGCGAAGAACAGCAGGAACGCGCCCCAGAACCAGAGATAGGCTTTCATGGGGGAGGTGGCAGGCCGGTGGAACAGGCCGCGTAGCGTACTACGCTCAGCGGAACTGCAGGGTAAGCAGGTAGTAACGGCCCAGTGGATCGTCCAGTCCCGGCATCTGCCCGCCATTGCCGTCCAGGTAGTTCACCGGCTGCGCATCAAGCACGTTGTGCACGTCCAGCGCCGCGATGACGCGCGGGCCCAGGCGGCGCGCCAGGTGCAGGTTCCAGCGCAGCTGGCGCGGATTCATGCAGTGGTTCTGTTCGATCTGCCGCTGCGGGCACTCGGCGCCGGGCAGCCATGCACGGGTGCGGCCCACCTGGTTGCCGCGCAGGGCGATGTCCCAGTTGCTGTTCTGCCATTGCACGTTCAGGACCGCCGCCATCTCGGGGGTGACATGCCCGCGCAGGTCGATCGCCGGTTCGTGGTCGCGACGACGGCGCAGCTCCTGCTGCTTCAGCGCGTCCAGCGAGAACATCCACTGGCCGTTGCTGCCGGTGTCGATCCGGTATTCGCCACGCAGTACCCAGTTGCGTGAGGTGGTACGGCCGATATTGTCGAACGACAGCCGCAGGCTGCTCAGGTTGCCATTCTCATCCAGCTGCCAGGTGTCACGGTTCCACACGGCATCGGCCGGCTGCAGCGCAAGGATCTCATTGCGCAGCTCGACGATGTTGTGGGTCAGCGACAGCGAGAACGCATCGCTGGGTGACCAGGTCGCCGCCAGCGAATGGCTGCGTGAGCTCTCGGCCTTGAGCGTGGTGTTCTCTTCCACGTCCACAGTGACCACGCAGCGGCCGTCGGGCTCGCTCTGTGCACAGGGCGGCAGTGCGCTTGAGGCGGGCAGGGTGAGGGTGCCGAACTGTCCTGGCGGCCGGCGCTGTTCGAACAGGCTGGGCGCGCGATAGCCGCGGCCGCTGGCCAGCAGGAACGACCAGTGCGGTGTGGGTGTCCAGCGCAGGCCGGCACGGGGCGAGAATGCCGTGTAGTCGCCGTCGTAGTCCCAGCGCGCGGCCACGTCCATGCGCAGCTCCGATGTGAGCGGCAGGCCCAGTTCCGCATACGCGCCGCCACTCTGCCGCGACAGGCGCCGCTGCTGCTGCGGCAGCCCCAGTGCCAGATCGCCCTGGCTCAGCAGGGTGTCCGGGTGGGACGTCCAGCGTTCATGGCGCAGGTCGATGCCGGTAGCCAGCTGCGCATTGCCGCCCTGCATCGGCACCAGCATCCGCTGTACGCCCCACCAGCCCTGCCACTGCTCGGTAAGTCCACGGTTGCGGATCGACGGGAACAGCGATGTTGCTTCATCCGCGGGCAATGCATTGAAGCCTGGCAGGAACCTGAGTGACTGCGCAGCCTCGATGAAGGGTTCGGCGCGCACGGTGCCCGGCGTGGACAGGGTGACGTCGCTGCGCTGCGCGCTGATGCCGGCGTCCCAACTGTGGCTGCCCTGGTCCCGGCCGATGCCCAGGGTGAGATCGGCGTCGGTGGCACGTACCTGGGGACGCACATTGCCGGCTTCCCGCAGGACGCTGTTGAAGGTGTAGCCGTACAGGCCGAGGGCGACGGCGGTCGGGCCCAGATCGAAGCGCTGCCGGTTGTGGCTGGCGCGGGCTTCGGCATAGACGTAGCGCCCCTGGCCACGCTCATGCCGGTAGCGCAGATAGGCCGAGGCGGTATCGGAGGCCGGTTGAAGTGAACGAGGGCGCGAACTGTCGAACCAGCAGGCGCCATTGCGTCGTTTCAATGGCCCGTCGCAGCGCGTAGCGGGCCAGTAGTCGCCATCGCGGAAGGCGCCGATCAGGTACTGCGACGTCTCTGCGTGCCAGTCACGCTGGTCCCCCGCCAGGTGATCGACGCGATGCAGGTCGATGCCTGCGAACCAGCGGTCCCCGTTCCCGCGCAGGCCTCCGGTGGCGGCCTGCACGCGGTACTGGCCAGCGTCGCCACGGCTGCTCAGGCCGGTCTGCAGCGTCGCCTCCGGGCCGTCGGCCTGGTCGCGCAGGATGATGTTGACCACGCCGGACATGGCATCGGCGCCGTAGATGGCTGAAGCACCGCCGCGAACCAGTTCGATGCGTTCGACAAAGCTGAGTGGAATGCCGCCCAGATCGGTGAGCCCGCCCTGCTCCAGCGACACCATCGGGTAGCGGGGCAGGCGCCGGCCATTGACCAGGAACAGCGTGGCGCGTGGTCCCATGCCATCCAGGCTGGTGGTGGCGGCAGCACCGACAGGCAGGTACTGCGAATCGCCACTGCGTGCGCTGCTCATCGCGGGCAGTCCGTTCATGCCGGGCAGGTGTCGCAGCAGGTCGAACAGGCTGCCGTAGCCGCTGCGCAGGATATCTGCGCGATCGATCGTAGTCACCGGCAGGGTGGTCTGCACGGAGGTGCGCGGCAACCGGCTGCCGGTGACATGGATCGGCGCCAGGTCCACCTGGCGCGGCGATGGCGGGGGCGTGCGTGGGCGCGGCGCGACTGCTGCCGGAACCGGCGGGGCGGCCGCGGGCGCGACGCGGATGCGGCGGACCACGAAGCCTCCGGACGGTGTTCGAAGGATGGTCACCGGCATGCCGGCGACCAGCCGTTTCAGGGCCGATGCTGGATCGGCCAGGCCGTGGGTGCCGTTGGCACGGAGCCCCGCCAGTTCCCGGGCATCGAACACCAGGGCGATGCCGCTTTGCCGTGCCCATTGCTGCAATGCTGAAGGCAACGGGCCGGCGTCGATACGGTAGTCATGGGCCGCAGCGGAATCGCCTGCGATGGCGGCAGGCGGCGCGGCGACCAGCAGCGCCAGGCACAGCAGAGGGCGGAGCAGCCCCCACTGCAGCGTGCCTGGTCCTGCCATCACCGCAGGCCTCCTCAGTACGTGCGGCGCAGTTCCAGCGCGCCATCCGGGCGCGTCTGGCCAGCAATGGACCAGCCAAGTTCCAGCGCGGACAGCAACTCCTGTGCGTCACCTGCGCGGAACGTGCCGCTGACCGCCAGATCACTGATCTCAGGGTCAGCGATCACCAGCGGTGCATGGCCATAGCGGTTCATGCGTTCGACCACGATCGACAGCGGGGTGGCATCGAAGACCAGCTGCCCATGCAGCCAGCCCTCGGCGGCTGCCGTGGAGGACAGCGCTGGACCGGGCTGGATGCGCCCGGAGGGCAGTACCTGCAGTTGCTGGCCAGGGGCCAGCGTGTGCTGGGCGGCGCCGTTGCTGACTTCCACCGCGCCCTCCAGCAGCGCGACCTCGACCAGTCCATCGTGCAGGCGCTCAACCTGGAAGGTCGTGCCGATATCGCGGATCGTGCTGGTGCCGGCGCGCAGCTGCAATGCCTTGCTCGATGGCGCGACCTGCAGCTGCAGGCGGCCGCGTTCGAGGTCCAGCTCGCGGTGGCGCCAGCCGAAGCGCGCATGCAGCGTCGTGCCGGCATCGAGCATGGCCACGCTGCCATCGGGCAGGGTCAGCCGCTGTGCCTGATGCGTGTCATTGGCAAAGTGTTGCGGGGCAGGGTTGCCATCCACCGCTACCATCCAGCCCACGCCGATGGCCACGCAGATACCCGCGGCTGCGGCCGCAGCAGGCAGCCAGCGGCGCCGGGCAGGCCGTGCCGCGCGCGCCGCAGCCGTCCGCAGCCACGGGTCCGCAGCCAGGCCCTGGCCCTGCTGGAAAAGGTCTTCGGCCTGCACCCAGGCTTTGACATGGGCAGGGTCTTCAGCAAGCCAGTCTTCGAATGACTCGCGTTCGGCTGCGGTGCAGTCCGGAGCTTCCAGACGCGCCACCCAGGTGCTGGCGCGTGCGAACAGCGAGGCGTCTTCCCTATGCCGGTGGCTGCTCATTCGGTATCCCTGTCGTTGTGCAGCGGATCCGGTCCCAACTCCTGGCGCAGGCCCTGCAGGGCGCGGGCGATATGTTTTTCCACGGTCTTGGCTGTAATTCCACAGTGCCGCGCGATCTGCGTATAGCTCATGCCGGTGATCCGGTTGAGCAGGTACACCTCGCGCGCGCGCTCGGGCAGTTTGAAAAGGGCCTGCCGCAGCAGGGACAACATCTGCCCGGACTCTGCCTGGCGCAAGGGGTCCGGCGACGGGCTGGTGGGCTCGTCGTGACCATCATGCTCGGCCAGTGACAAGTGAGGTCGCGACTGCGGCGATCGGCCGCGATCGGCCAGGCGATTGCGCGCGATACGATACAGCAGCAGGCGCAGTTCGTCGGTGCCGTGCGCGCGATAGCGGATCAGCCGCTCCATGCAGTCCTGCGCGATGTCCTCTGCATCCTCCGGCCCGACGCCCCGTGTGCGCAGGAACGCACACAGTGGCGCGCGTTCCTCGCGTACGAACGCGATGAAGGCGTCCGCAGGCGCGGGTGGCTCCGGCGCGTGGTGGATCAGGGGGGACGGGACGGACAGGGCTGGCCTCGGCTGACGTTGGCGGATCCGCCTTCGAGTTTTACGCGACGATGACCGGATGGGGAAGAGTGTGTGGTGCTCCTCTCTCATTGTGAATGCATTCATTTTTCCCGGCCTGCCGGGCTGGGGGAGATTCCGGCGCTTTGCCGTTTGACTCCTTACCCGCGTGTTGCGGGTGGAGAGAGAGAACGTATGAAGCATTCGAAGTTGAGCCTGGCCCTGGCCGGGCTGATCGGCGTTGGCGCCATCGCGGCGGCTGATGACGTCATGGCAATGAGTTATCACGTGCAGGGGGATCGCATCTTCCTGAGCGGCGGGGTGACCTACGCCGACGTGGTATCGCTGCCAGCGTTGCTGGCCAAGGCGCAGGCCGAGGGCCGGCCGATCCGCGAAGTGGTGCTGCGCACCTCCAATGGCGGCGCGTTGATCGCCGGCGAGTGGCTGCAGGGCATCATCCGCACATCCGGCCTGAACACCATCGTGTCCGGCCACTGCATTTCGTCCTGCTCGATCATGCAGTCCGGTGGCGTCGAACGCTATCTGGCCGGTGATCTGCCAATCGTCGATTCGGTACAGATCCATGCGGCCAGCAACAGTGGCAAGGTGATCTACACGCCGTCGCCACGGATGACCCAGATCTACACCGGCAACTACGGCGGCGGCATGGACGCCGGGCTGCTGCACAAGGCCATGTATGAAGTCGTGCAACCCAACGGCTTGCTGGTATTCCGAGATCCGGCGCGCACCACGGGTACCTCGGTCACCTTCGACCCTGATGGCAGCGGCAGCAAGCTGGAGTCGTTCCCGGGCCAGGACATCTACAACAACAGGATCATCACTGCGAAGGGTTACCGCGATCCGGGCGATACGTTGAGTGTTACCGCCAACGTGAGCGGCGACATCAACCCGGGTTACCTGCGCACCGGTCGCCAGCTGCAGACCTTCGTCGATGATGATTTCGCGCGGTGGAACACCAACTGGCAGTCCAGCTACATCAACCTGGCGCAAAGCATCTACAACGCGTCCAGCAATGGTCCGCAGGGCATCGGCGCGAACTCGGTACAGGACTACCAGAAAGATCCGTACTACAAGGCCCTGCTGCTGTCGAAGCTGCGCCTGGGCGACCTGGACGTGTCCACGCTGGACGACTCGATGGGCGTGATCCGCGTGACCAACGGTGCCACCTGGCGAACCTCCGCGACCACCGGTGCCGACTTCATGCTGGTCGACAACGGCACCATCGCGCTGGAAGGCGGCGCCCTGCGCGCTTCGGAGGTGCGGGTGATGGGCGCAGGCATGCTGGTCGGCAATGGTGATGTGGCGGGCACCGCGATGGATCTCAGTGCGCTGGCCAGCGGCACCCGCCCGTCCTGGCGCGAGGATGGCTTCAACCGCCTGCGCGTCTACGGCACGCTGATGCCGCGCGGTGGCGACCTGGTCACCCATGGCTACGTCAACATCATGCCGGGCGGCAAGGTGCTGTTCGACGTGACAGAGAACGGCGGCGCCGGCAGTGGCCGCCTGCGCGTAGGCAGTTTCTTCGACAGCAAGCAGACCGACGGCGCGCTGGTGATCTCCAAGGGTGCCTTCCTTGAACTGAACGTGGCGCAGGACTACTACGGCCAGGATTTCCGTCGCGATCTCGTGCAGGGCCCGATCTACCAGGGCGGCTTCGAAGACGTCGTGCGCCTGGGCGACACCGGCTACAGCGCCAACATCACCGGCGGCGAAGTGTTCCGCCCACGCCACAACTCGCTGCTGAGCTTCAACGTGAAACAGACCGCGGACGGCCTGTGGTTGACCGCCAACCCGGGCTTCGACCAGCTGGGGCTGTTTGCCAATGCTGTTTCGGGCGATGCCCTTGGCCGTGCGCTGGCGACCGCTTCCGATCGCAAGGATGGTGGCCTGAAGTCGCTGCTCGGCGCCTTGCAGTTCGCCGACCGTGATGTGATCGCACAGCAGGCCGGTGCCCTGCGCGGTGACGCGCACGCGAGCCTGCGCCTGGCCGACAATGCATTGGTGGGCAGCATTGGCAACGTGGTGCAGCAGCACCAGGCGGCGATGCGCAGTGGCGGCGATGCCGACGGCCTGGCCTCGCAGGCCGCGCAGTCGGTCTCGGCGCAGCCGGGCATGCGCCACGGCAGCCTGTTCAACCAGCTGGCCATGCATCTGGTCGAGCCGGCGGCGGGTGGCGGTGAAGGCAGTGGCTCTGGTCGCAACCATGGCCTGTGGGCGCGAGGTTTCGCCAGCCACGGCCGCATCGATGCCGACGGTGGCGTGGCCGGCTTGAGCCATAACATCGGCGGCGTCGTCGTCGGTGCCGATACCCGCGTTGCCGATGACCGCGTCACCCTGGGCGTCAGCGTGGCAGCGGCAGATATGTCGACCAAGGGCCGCGATGGTTCCGACTTCAGCGGTGACGTGCGCGCGCTGGACGTGGGCGGCTATCTGGACGCGACCTATTCGCGCGGCTATCTGTCGGCGGCGGTGCGCTATACCGACCTGCGTCATGACACCCGGCGCAGCGTGAGCGGCATCGACGGCCTGCAGCAGCCGCTGCGCGCCAAGTACAACAACGATGCGATCTCGGCACGGGTGGAACACGCGTTCTCGTTCACCACTGGCAAGGGCCTGGTGATCCAGCCGTTGTTGCCGGTGGTGGACTACGCGCGGACCTCGGCCACCCGCTTCAATGAAGGGCAGGGCGCGGGTGCGCTGGTGGGTCGCAGCGGCAGCCTGGAGAGCATCCGCGTGGGTGCGGGCCTGCAGCTGTTCAGGACCTTCGAGGGCAACAACGGCGAGCGCATCACCCCGCGTGCGCGCGTGGTCTGGCAGAAGGAGCTGGGCGATTCGCAGGCCCGCTACAGCACCGGCTTCGCCGCAGCACCGGACCTGGTGTTCGGCGCCAGCAGCCAGGCCGTGGGCGAGCAGGTACTGGCCTGGAACCTGGGCGTGACCAGCCGCGCCAGCGAACGCCTGTCGATCATGGCCGATTACGTGGGCGAGCGTCGTGACGGGCAGATCCAGAACGGCGTGATGCTGGGCCTGGGCTACCGGTTCTAAGTGGTACAGGGCACCGGCGACGTTCGCATCGCCGGTGCCATCCCCACGGACGCGTGGCTGCGGTATGGTCGGCATGGCATTCCACCCAGGTTCTTCCATGCAGATCGCCGTCTTCAGCGCCCGACCCTACGACCGTCGCTTCCTGGACGACGCCAACCTGCGCGATGCAGCGGGGCAGGGTTACACGTTCGTCTACTTCGATGCCGCGCTGGATGTGCATACCGCAGCACTCGCACAGGATTGCGCCGCCGTCTGCGTGTTCGTCAACGACCGGCTGGATGCGGCGGTGCTGCGCGCGCTGCACGTGTTGGGCGTGCGTGCGGTGCTGCTGCGCTGTGCGGGCTTCAACAATGTGGACCTGGCCGCTGCGGAAGCACTGGACCTGTTCGTCGCCCGGGTGCCTGCGTATTCGCCCGAGGCCGTGGCCGAGCATGCACTGGCGCTGGTGATGACCCTCAACCGCCAGACCCATCGCGCTTACAACCGCGTGCGCGAAGGCAACTTCATGCTCGATGGCCTGCTGGGGCGCACCCTGCATGGACGCACCGTCGGCATCGTCGGTACCGGCAAGATCGGGCTGGCCACCGCGCGCATATTCAAGGGCATAGGCTGCACCGTGCTGGGGCATGACCCGTATCCGTCGGCCGCCTTCGCGGGTGTCGGCGAGATGGTGGAGCTGGATGAACTGCTGGCGCGCGCCGACATCGTCTCGCTGCACTGCCCGCTGACACCCGGTACCCAGCACCTGATCAACGACGCCTCTCTGGCGCGGATGAAACCCGGTGCAATGCTGGTCAACACCTCACGCGGCGCACTGGTGGACACCCATGCAGTGATCCGCGCGCTGAAGTCGCGCCGGCTCGGCCACCTGGCCATCGACGTGTACGAACAGGAAAGCGCGTTGTTCTTCCAGGACCTGTCCGGCGAGATCATCGACGACGAGGCCTTCCAGCGCCTGATGACCTTCCCCAACGTCCTGGTGACCGGCCACCAGGGCTTCTTCACCGTGGAGGCGCTGCAGGAGATCTCGGCGATCACGCTGGGGAACCTGCAGGATTTCGCCGCCGGGCGGGTGTGCGCCAACCGGGTAGAGGTTAGCTGAGTCGGATGGATTGACCGCCGGGGCGTCAAGCCCTTAAAATCGCGGGCTACGCCGGAATAGCTCAGTTGGTAGAGCGGCGCATTCGTAATGCGTAGGTCGCAGGTTCGACTCCTGTTTCCGGCACCAGTTGCATGAAAAGCCCCGGCCTTGGTCGGGGCTTTTTGTTTGGGCATTTGAAGCAATCACGGGCCTTGTGTCATGAGCGCGAACCCTTAACAGGCTCAAGCGCCCGCACCGGCTGCCGCAGTACGGTCTTCAACCGCGCAGCGTCGGTCCTGCGCGGGTCGCCCAGGTAGATCTCGTGATGGGGGCCGGCGAAGGTGTAGCCCAGCGAAGGCATCAGTTCATCGTGCAACTTCGCCAGGATCGGGCCCTCCTCATCGTAGGCACCAATATGCAGGGTCTGCAGGCAGAGGCCTTCTTCGAGAATTTCGTGGCGGAGGCTGGCCGGAACGTCGCCCAGTTTCTTCACTGCCTTGGCAATGGCAGCCTCCAACTGCGCTGGACTGATCCCGTCCGGCGTGCGGATCATCACCGTCCACCTCCACTCATCCTTGCGGCGTGCCACAAAGCTCGACGGATCCTCGGCGGTCCACAGCGCTTCCAGCGGTGGCACCACGTAGTCCTGGCCTTCGCTCTTCAGTGCAAACTTCAGCGCATAGCTCACCGCGTACAGCCACTGCACGGCCAGCTGGTAGGCCGGGGCCGTGTTCGGGTCACCGCGGCCGTCGATCATCAGGTAGGGCAGGGGCGGTACGTCCACCGTTACGAACCGGCCCGCCGGGGGCTGGTACAACGCGCGATCACGCTTCTTGAAGTTGATCTTGTCCATGGGGCTTCCTCCAACGCCAAGCATCCCATGCATTACCTTCGCGGGCATGCCTGAACATGTTCAGGCGACCTTTCCGGGCACGGGCGGAGCAGCCGCCATCGCCCGATGCCAGGATGCCGCCCGCGAGCGCTCTGCCCGCCGTGGCCGCGCACTGCGACAACGTGTCGCAGCCTGAAACGGGCCTTTCCTGCGCCTGATCATTGTCAATGCCTTTCTTAAATGGTGGGTGACGGCCTAAAATTGAAAGGCTGACTCGACCCCACCTCCCTGCCTGTCTTCCGGACCGGCGGGACCGGCTTTTGCCGGAACAGGCAGGACGGGGAACGGCATTCCCTCGCAATTGGATCGACCGATGATTCCGTTGAAAACCCTTGGGCGCTGGTTGCGCCCGGGCCTGCTGCTGTCGTTGCTGGTGATGCTCACCGGCTGCGATGCCGTGGCCATCCTCAGTCCGAAGGGCCAGATCGGCCAGGATGAGAAGACCCTGCTGATCACGGCCACCGTGCTCATGCTGCTGGTCGTCATCCCGGTCATCATCATGACCCTGACCTTCGCGTGGAAGTATCGCGCCTCCAACACCAAGGCCCGTTACGAGCCGAAGTGGTCCCACTCGACGGCGATCGAGGTGGTGGTGTGGTCCATTCCCTGCATGATCGTGCTGGTGCTGGCGGTCCTGACCTGGCGTTCGTCGCACGCGCTGGACCCGTACAAGCCGCTGGAATCGGACGTCAAGCCGGTCACCATCGAGGCGATCTCGCTGGACTGGAAGTGGCTGTTCATCTATCCGGAAGAGAAGGTGGCGGTCGTCAACGAAATCAAGTTCCCGGTCAACACGCCGCTGAACTTCAAGATCACGTCCGATTCGGTGATGAATGCCTTCTTCATCCCGCACCTGGGCAGCATGATCTACTCGATGGCTGCGATGGAGACCAAGCTCCACCTGATCGCCAACGAGACCGGTGAATTCCCGGGCATGTCCTCGCACTACAGCGGCGCGGGCTTCGCCAAGATGCACTTCACTGCCTACTCGGTCACCGATGCCGAATACCGCCAGTGGCTGGACCAGGTCCGTGCCGGCGAGCAGACCCTGGACAAGACCTCGTTCAAGGCGCTGGGTGAAGCACGCAACGCGGAGTGGTACCCGGTCACCTACTTCGGCAAGACCGAAGAAGGCCTGTTCAACTGGGTCATCGCCAAGCACATGGGCGACAACAAGCACTACGGCATGAAGCACGAACATGCCGGTGCCGCCGCTGCCGATGCCGCCAGCCATGAAGCGCACGAGGGCCACGCCCCCAGTGACGCGCATGATTCCAAGGAATCGGGTGAAAACCTGGATGCCACCGAACACGAACACGCTGGCCATGCTGGCCATGCGGGTTCGGGAGAATGAACATGTTGGGAAAACTCTCTCTTGAGTCGATCCCCCACGATCCGATCGTGCTGACCACCCTGGTCGGCGCGGTGCTGGGTGGCCTGGGCGTCATGGCCCTGATCACCAAGTTCAAGCTGTGGGGCTATCTGTGGAAGGAGTGGTTCACCTCGGTGGACCACAAGAAGATCGGCGTGATGTACCTCATCGTCGCCTTCGTCATGCTGCTGCGCGGCTTCTCCGACGCCATCATGATGCGTACCCAGCAGGCGCTCGCCGTCGGCGGGTCCGAGGGTTACCTGCCGCCGCACCACTACGACCAGATCTTCACCGCCCACGGCGTGATCATGATCTTCTTCGTGGCGATGCCGCTGATCACCGGCCTGATGAACCTGGCCGTGCCGCTGCAGATCGGTGCTCGCGACGTCGCGTTCCCGTTCGTCAACTCGCTCAGCTTCTGGCTGTTCGTGTCCGGCGCGGTGCTGATCATGCTGTCGCTGTGGATCGGTGAATTCGCCGCCACCGGCTGGCTGGCGTTCCCGCCGTTGTCAGGCATCGAATACAGTCCAAGCGTAGGCATGGACTACTACATCTGGGGTCTACAGGTCGCAGGCCTGGGTACCACGCTGAGCGGTATCAACTTCTTCATCACCATCCTGAAGATGCGTACCCCCAGCATGAAGCTGATGCAGATGCCGGTGTTCACCTGGACCGCCCTGGTGACCAACGTGCTGATCGTCGCCGCCTTCCCGGTGCTGACCATCACCCTGGTGCTGCTGACCCTGGACCGCTACCTGGGCACGCACTTCTTCACCAATGACGGTGGCGGCAACGCCATGCTGTACATCAACCTGATCTGGATCTGGGGTCACCCGGAGGTGTACATCCTGGTCCTGCCGGCGTTCGGTGTGTTCTCCGAAGTCATCGCGACCTTCTCGCGCAAGGCGCTGTTCGGCTACAAGGGCATGGTCTACGCCACCGCCTGCATCGGCGTGCTGTCGTTCATCGTGTGGCTGCACCACTTCTTCACCATGGGCTCGGGTGCCAACGTCAATGCCTTCTTCGGCATCACGACGATGATCATCTCGATCCCGACCGGCGTGAAGATCTTCAACTGGCTGTTCACCATGTTCCGCGGCCGCGTGCACTTCACCACCCCGGTGCTGTGGACCATCGGCTTCATGGTCACCTTCGTCATCGGCGGCATGACCGGCGTGATGCTGGCAATCCCGGCCATCGACTTCGTGCTGCACAACAGCCTGTTCCTGATCGCCCACTTCCACAACGTCATCATCGGCGGCGTGGTGTTCGGCATGTTCGCCGGCATCACCTACTGGTGGCCGAAGATGTTCGGCTTCCGCCTCAATGAGTTCTGGGGCAAGTGCGCGTTCTGGTGCTGGTTCATCGGCTTCTACGTGACCTTCATGCCGATGTACGTGCTGGGCTTCATGGGCATGACCCGCCGCCTGCAGAGCACCGTCAACCCGGCCTATGAGCCGCTGCTGCTGATCGCCGCCGCAGGTGCCTTCATCGTGGGTGCCGGCATCCTGTGCCAGATCATCCAGGTGGCCGTGTCGATCCGCGACCGCAAGAAGACCGTCGACCTGACCGGCGACCCGTGGGATGCCCGTACGCTCGAGTGGGAAACCTCTTCGCCGCCGGCCTTCTACAACTTCGGCACCCTGCCGGAAGTCACCGAACTGGACGATTTCTGGGAGCGCAAGCAGCGTGGTGAAGCCTGGCCGAAGCCGGCCAAGTACACCGACATCCACATGCCGCGCAACACCGGCACGGGCGTTGTCATCGGTGCTTTCAGCCTGGTGTTCGGCTTTGCGATGATCTGGCACATCTGGTGGCTGGCCATCGTCGGCTTCGTCGGCATGATCGCCACGTTCATCTACCGCACCTTCGACCAGGACGTGGACTACTGGGTCCCGGCCGCCGAGGTGGAACGCATCGAGAACGAACACCGCAAGCACCTGGAAGCCCAGGGCCTGGTGAAGTCGGAGCTGAAGGCATGAGCACCAATACCTCGACCCTGAGCCACGGGCACGCCGCGCATGCGGCGGCCCATGGCCATGACGACCACGAGCACCACGACACCGGCGGCAACACCGTCTTCGGTTTCTGGGTGTACCTGATGAGCGACTGCCTCATCTTCGCCTCGCTGTTCGCCACCTACGTGGTGCTGGCAGGCGGCACCGATGGTGGCCCCACCGCGAAGGACCTGTTCGAACTGCCGTTCGTGGCATGGGAAACCGCGCTGCTGCTGACCTCGTCGCTGACCTTCGGCCTGGGCATGATCGCCATGCACCGCAAGCAGATGGGCCAGATGTACCTGTGGCTGGGCATCACCTGGCTGCTGGGCTTCGGCTTCATGTGCATGGAAGTGTGGGAGTTCCAGCACCTGATCCACCAAGGCTACGGTCCGGACCGCAGTGCCTTCCTGTCGGCATTCTTCGCCTTGGTCGGTACCCACGGCCTGCACGTCAGCGCCGGCCTGTTGTGGCTGCTGGTGATGTTCGTGCAGCTGAAGAAGTACGGCCTGACCCCGACCAACAAGACCCGCATGGCGTGCCTGAGCCTGTTCTGGCACTTCCTGGACCTGATCTGGATCGGCGTGTTCTCCGTCGTCTACCTCAATGGAGCCCTGTAATGGCACATGACAACCATGCACACGACCACGGCACCGGCGGCGAAAGCCATGGCACCGTGAAGTCGTACCTGATCGGCTTCGGGCTGGCGGTGGTGCTGACCGTCATCCCGTTCTGGATGGTGATGTCGGGCGATTTCTCGCGCACCGTCAACGGTGTGGTCATCGCCATCACCGCGGTGCTGCAGATGCTGGTCCACCTGGTGTTCTTCCTGCACCTGGACCGCTCCTCGGAAAGCCGCTGGAACGTCAACGCTGCGGCCTTCACCGTGGTGGTGATCGGCATCATCGTGGTCGGCACCCTGTGGGTCATGCACAACATGAACGTGCACATGATGCACTGACGTCTTCGCGACGTTGCCACGCAGAAAGGCCGCCCTCGGGCGGCCTTTCTGTTTTTCCGTCGTCCGGTAGTGCCGGTCGCTGGCCGGCAACCGCGGGAAGCCGGCCAGCGGCCGGCTCTACCCGTAGATCCACGCCATGCGTGGATGAACCGCGCGCACGATCCATCCGGGGGCAGAGCCCTTGCCTGCGGCAAGGGGCCCGACCTCGAAACCGGGACCTCACCCCACCCGGCGCAGGAACTCGTCGGCGTCCATCGGCCGGCCCAGGTGGTAGCCCTGCAACTGGTCGCAGCCCAGCTCGCTCAGGTATTCACGCTGCGCCTGCGTCTCCACGCCTTCGGCCACCACCTGCAACTGCAGGGTGCGGCCCAGCGCGATGATCGACGAGACGATGGCGGCATCTTCGGCGTTGCACTCCAGGTCGTGCACGAATGCACGGTCGATCTTCAGTTCGGTGGCGGGCATGCGCTTCAGGTAGAGCAGGCTGGAATAGCCCGTGCCGAAGTCGTCGATGGCAATGTGCACGCCCATCGCGGTCAGGTCGTTGAGAATCGCCAGGCTGGCGTCCACGTCCTTCATCGCGGTGGTCTCGGTGATCTCCAGGGTCAGGCACGCCGGTTTGATGCGGTGCCGCTCCAGTGCCTCGCGCACACTGTCCAACAGGGCCGGCGAGGAGAACTGCAGTGGCGACAGGTTCACCGCCATCGACCATTCGGCATGTCCGGCATCGTGCCACGCACGCAGCTGCGCGCAGGCGCGGTCCAGTACCCAGTCGCCGATCGGCAGGATCAGGCCGCTGCGCTCGGCGATGGGAATGAACACATCCGGTGCCAGCAGGCCCAGCTCCGGGTGCTGCCAGCGCAGCAGGGCCTCGGCGCCGGTGGCCGGTGCACCCGCCGCGGGGAATTTGGGCTGGTAATGCAGTACCAGTTCGTTGCGCGTGATCGCCTTGCGCAGGTCCTGCAGCAGGCGCAGCTGGCGGTTGGCGCTCAGCTGCATCGACGGCGTAAAGAAGGTATAGCCGTTCCGGCCGGTTTCCTTGGTGTGGTACATCGCCGCATCGGCGTGTGCCATCAGCTCGCGTTCGTTGACGGCATCATCTGGATACAGGGCGATGCCGAGGCTGGCGCTGACCTGCAGTTCGGCCGCGTCCAGGGTGAACGGCTCGCCCGCAGCAGCGATGATGCGCTCGGCCACGACCACGGCATCGTCGGGAATGTCGATGGCCAGCACGATCACGAACTCGTCGCCGCCGAGGCGGGCGAAGGTGTCCTGCGGGCGCAGCAGGCCGCCGATACGCTGTGCCACCGCCACCAGCAGGCGGTCACCGAGCTGGTGACCATAGGCATCATTGACCGCCTTGAAGCCGTCCAGGTCGCAGAACATCACCGCCACCGCCTGGTTGCGCCGCCGCGCCTTCTCGATGGCCTGCTCGATGCGGTCCTGCAGCAGCATGCGGTTGGGCAGCTGGGTCAGCGGGTCGTGCAGGGCGGCCTGGATCAGCTTGTCGTTGGCGTGCGCCAGCGAGTCGGCCAGCAGCCCGGTGCGCACGCGCATCTGCCGGTCGAACAGCGAGGCCACCAGGGCGATGCCCAGGGTCGCCACGGTGGTGACGATCACCAGCACTGCCAGCCAGCGCGTATCGATGCCGCCACTGCCCACCGCGCCACAGATGCTGCCTGCGGGGAAACGCGCCGCAGCCATGCCGGTGTAATGCATGCCCACGATGGCCACGCCCATCACCAGCGAGGCGAGCACGCGCAGGCGCAGGGTGTTGCGCTGTTCGGCACGCAGGCGGAAGGCGATCCACAGCGCAGCACCGGCGGCACCGATGGCCACCGCGATCGAGGCGGCGAACCAGCCGGGGTGGTAGTCGATGCCCGGCTGCATGCGCATCGCGGCCATGCCCAGGTAGTGCATGGTGGCAATGCCCAGCCCCATCAGTACCGCGCCAGCCAGCAAGCGCCGCCAGGGCAGGCTGGGTCGCGACACCAGCCACAGTGCGTAGGCCGAAGCGCCAATCGAGACCGCCAGCGAATACAGGGTGATGCCGAGGTCGTAGCCGACCGGGATCGGCAGGTCGAAGGCGAGCATGCCGATGAAGTGCATCGACCAGATGCCCAGGCCCATTGCCGCCGCACCCCCGGCCAGCCACCAGCGGGCCACGCGCCCCTCGGCCGTGGCCAGGCGTCCGGCCATGTCCAGCGCCGTGTACGAAGCAAGAATGGCCACCAGCAGGGAGATGATGACCAGGCTCTGACTGTAACTGCCAGTCATGTTGAATCCAGTGGGGGAGGGAGGGGCGCCCGCAAGGCGCACGCCCGCGACCCCTATCGGCGCGGGTGGGTGGGACTTGAGCGGTCGCAGCACCTGCGACCCGGCTCGGCTATCCTGCCACGCCTGTTCCCGTTGCTGGAAATCATCCAATGGCAAAAGCCCGCACCGCCTACGTCTGCAATGAATGCGGCGCCGAATTCAGCAAGTGGCAGGGCCAGTGCACCGAGTGCAATGCCTGGAACTCGCTGTCGGAAATCGTGCTGGAGAGCGCGGCGGCGGCCAAGGCGCCGGCGTCGCGGCGGGCGGGCTGGGCGGGCAAGATCGATCCGCCGAAGATCACCGCCCTGAAGGACGTGGAGCAGACCGAGCACCGACGGGTCAGTACGGGCATCGGTGAGTTCGACCGCGTGCTGGGCGGCGGCCTGGTCGAGGGCGCGGTGGTGCTGGTCGGCGGCGACCCGGGCATCGGCAAGTCCACCCTGCTGCTGCAGGCAGTGGCGAAGATGGCGGCCGAACTGCCGGTGCTGTACGTCACCGGCGAGGAGTCGCTGGCGCAGGTGGCCGGCCGCGCGCACCGGCTGGAACTGCCACTGGATGGCGTCAACGCGCTGGCCGAGACCGGCGTCGAGTCGATCCTGCAGCATGCCTCCAGGGCCGGCCCGCGGTTGATCGTGGCCGATTCGGTGCAGACCCTGTGGACCGAGAGCCTGACCGCCGCGCCGGGTTCGGTCAGCCAGGTGCGCGAGAGCGCGGCGCGCTTGGTGCGTTTTGCCAAGGAGACCGGCACCGCCGTGTTCCTGGTCGGCCACGTGACCAAGGAGGGCGGCATCGCCGGCCCGCGCGTGCTCGAGCACATGGTCGATGCGGTGCTGTATTTCGAAGGCGAGAGCGGCAGCCGCTTCCGCCTGTTGCGCGCGTTCAAGAACCGCTTCGGCGCGGTGAACGAGCTGGGCGTGTTCGCGATGGGCGACAAGGGCCTGAAGGAAGTCTCCAACCCCTCGGCGATCTTCCTGTCCGGCGGCAGCACCCATCAGCCGGGCAGCTGCGTGATGGTCACCCGCGAGGGCACCCGGCCGCTGCTGGTGGAGGTGCAGGCGCTGGTAGATGCTTCGCCGCTGTCGAACCCGCGCCGTGTCGCGGTCGGCCTGGAGCAGAACCGGCTGGCCATGCTGCTGGCCGTGCTGCACCGTCATGGTGGCGTGCTGGTCGGCGACCAGGACGTGTTCGTCAATGTGGTCGGGGGTATCCGCGTACAGGAGACTGCGGCCGACCTGCCGGTGCTGCTGGCGGTGCTGTCCTCGCTGCAGGACCGGCCGCTGGCGGAAAAGACGATTGCCTTTGGCGAGGTTGGCCTGTCCGGCGAGATCCGCCCGGTGCCCAATGGCGAGGACCGCCTGCGCGAGGCCGCCACCCATGGTTTCAAGCGCGCCATCGTGCCCAAGGCCAATGCGCCCAAGGGTGGTTCGGTGAAGGGCATGGAAGTGATTGCGGTGGAACGCCTGTCCGAGGCCATCGACGCGGCGTGATGCCCGTCCTGTAGGGCCGAGCCCACGCTCGGCTGCTTCTTGTAGAGTCGAGCCATGCTCGACGGGTGGTCGAACAGCAGCCGAGCATCGGCTCGGCTCTACACGTGTCCAATGCAGTAACGGTCAGCTTCCTTGTGCTAGTTTTTCCCGCTCGACGAAGACACCCTCTGGCGTCTTTCCGTGCCCAGGAGTAAACGATTACATGCAGGACAACGCGCTCACCGCCCCCAACGCCGAAATCCGTCGTGCCGGGGTCGATCTCAATGGACTGATGACGGTGCTGGGCAAGCACCTGTACTCCACCCCGGTGGTGGCGCTGCGTGAGCTGGTGCAGAACGCGCACGACTCGATCATCCGCCGTCGCATCGAACAGCCGGGCATCGAAGTGCCTTCGCGCATTTCGGTACAGGTCGATGCCGCTGCCGGCGTGCTGCGCATCACCGATACCGGTGCCGGCCTGACCCGCCAGGAAATCCACGACTACCTGGCCACCGTCGGCGTCGGCTACACCCGTGGCCTGCGCCAGGGCGGCGAGGACGACGAAGGCCTGATCGGCATGTTCGGCCTCGGCTTCCTGTCGGCCTTCGTACTGGCGCGCCGGGTCAGCGTGCGTACCACCTCGTACCAGACGCCGGAGCTGGGGCATCTGTACGTGTCCAGCAATGCCGAGCAATACACCGTCAGTGAAGTGCCGGCGCGGTCGGTCGGTACCGAGGTGGAGCTGGAGCTGCATCCGGACTTCCTGCCGCTGGCCAACGAGGCGCGCCTGCATGAGGTGCTGGGCCGCTACTGCGCGTTGCTGTCCGAACCGATCTTCATCGGTGCTGCGGCCGAGGCGCTCAACCCCGAGCCGCCGCCGTGGCGCGGCCAGGGCGACGTCGCTGTGCATCCGGTGCAGGCGCGGCGCCAGGCGCTGCAGTTCGCAGCGCGCTTCGAGCACGATTTCGAGCCGATCGTCACCGTGCCGTTGCGCGCGGATGGCAACAGCGATGCCACCGGCCTGCTGTGGGTGCAGGACGGTGCTACCTACGGCACCAGCGACAACCGCAACCTGTCGGTGTTCGTGCGCGGCATGCTGCTGGACGACGACGCCCGCGACCTGCTGCCGCCCTGGGCCGGCTTCATCGGCGGGGTGATCGAATCCTCGCGTCTCACGCCTACCGCCAGCCGCGAAGACCTGCAGCGCGACGACCAGTACCGAGCCGTGCAGCATGCACTGCTGGAAGCGCTGATCGACGGCCTGGCCGACGTTGCGAAGCAGCAGCCGGAAGCCTGGCGACGCGTTCTCACGCGCCATAATGAGGCCTTGCTGGGCGCGGCGCTGTGTGATGACCGCCTGTTCGAACTGCTGATGGAGCATGTGCGGGTACCGACCTCGCAGGGCGACCTGCCGGCCAGTGCGCTGCCGGCGCGCGGTGCCGTGCATGTCATCCTCGACAACGGCGGTGGTTTTGAAGAGATGCTGTTCCGCGCGATGGGCGTACCGGTCGCGCACGGCCATCGCTATGCGGTGGTGCCATTCCTGCGGCGCTGGGCCCAGGCCAAGGGCCTGCGCCTGGTCGAGCTCGGCACCGAGCAGGGCAACCGCGCACTGTTCCGCAGTGATGACAGCCTCGACGAGGCGCAGCTGGCGTGGCTGCGCGAACAACTGGGCGACGGCGAGCAGCTGCTGCCCGCACGTTTCAGCCCGGAGGCGCTGCCGGTGGTGGTGGTGCCCGACCGCGAGGCCGAGCTGAAGCAGCGGCTGGAAGACGACGAGAACGACAAGCGCGTCTCGATGGCCGCGCTGCGCCTGGCCCGGCAGTTCACCGCACGCATCGAATCGCGTGCACCGTCGCGGCTGTACCTCAACCTCGACAACCCGGCGGTGCAGGCACTGCTGCGCGCCCAGCGCGAGGGCCACCCACAGGCCGAGGCCGCAGCCCGCCTGCTGCGCTCGCTGAAAGTCATCGTCGCCGCGCAGGGCCGCCCGCTGGCACGCGCGACTGCTACGCCGGGCCCGGATCTCAATGGTGCCTTCACCGATATCGCCGGTGCCCTGCAGCAGATGCTGCGCTGAGCACCGCACCCTCTCATCCAGCCTTCGCTAGACAGGAGCAATTACCCCCATGGACATCTGGAACTGGGTCGAAAAGCTGCAGGGTGACCTGCGCCAGGCCGGCCAGGCGCAGAACGCGCACCTGCTGAACCGTCTCGCCGACGAGGTCAGTGAACTGCAGATCGACCGCGTCGATGCCCTGCTGCCCGAAGCACGCGCCCTGGGCAAGGCGCTGGACAACCCTTGGGTTGACGTCTACGTCGGCCACTGGGCGCTGCGCAACCGCGTCGGCAACCGCGTGGAAGGCGAGAGCGCACTCGGCGAAGCCGTAGCGCTGTTCGAGCGCGCGCACCGCGAGGACACCCTGGAATGCCCGCAGTCGATCTGCGTGACCCAGGACCTGGCCGCCTGCTACGGCAACATCGACGGCCCGGGCTGGGTGCCCGAGCGCATCGAGGTCTGCGACGAAACCCTTGGCCGCATCGACCCGAGCTGGGCCTGTTTCCAGTGCCTGAGCTGCGAGAAGGCCGATGCGCTGCTCGATGATGGCCGTGGCCAGGAGGCGCTGGATTACCTGCAGGTGCAGGCCGATGCCGTGGAAGCCTGTGGCAAGGAAGTGTTCGACAGCTTCCCCGAGATGCAGATCAAGATCCTGCTCGCTGTCGGCCGTGCCGACGAGGCACTGGCGCTGATCGAGAAGCGCGAGGCCGAAGTGGCAGCCTCCGGGGAGTACGAGCCGGCCAACTGCACGGTGCCGCGCCGCCTGTCCAAGGCCTGGGCGCTGGCCCAGCTGGGCCGCGACGAAGAGGCGCTGCAGCAGCTGGTGCCGTGGAGCGAGCTGACCCCGAACTACTGGCGCCTGTGGGCCAACACCGCCGCCGCGCTCTGTCAGCGGGATCCTGCGCGCAACACCTGGGATCTGGGCACGCGCTTCAACACCATCATCGAGCACTTCGCACGGGTCGGTTCGCACCGCCTGCTGATCGAAGTCGCGGCGCTGAGCCTGGAGCTGGCGCTGCAGCGTGGCGCGCGCTGGGTGGCACTGCGGCAGCTGGAACTTGCCCGCACCCATCTGGCGCAGCTGCGCCAGGATCGGGGTGCTGCGGCGCTGGTGGCAGGCCTGGCCGCGCGCATCGAGGCATTACCGGACGTCGCGCCGCTACCGGTGCCGGCGGGCGAGCTGCTGGCATGGCTGGACGCGCAGGGCGAACAGAACCAGTCGCGCGATCCCGAGCGCGAAGCGCAGTGGTTGCTGCAGGCGCATGCCGAGCTGCCCGATGACGAGGCGCTGGCTGACATGGCCGCCTCGGCACTGAATGCCTGCGGCGCGCAGGCCGAGGCGCGGTCGCTGCTGTGGCGGTTCGTACGCGGCCATACCCAGCACGATGGCCCCGCGGCCTACACGCTGATGCGCTGGCTGGCCGAACAGGGCGATGACGACGGACTGCGCCAGCTGGCCGATCTCTATCGCGGCAGCGTGCCGGTGTTCGCGCACTGGTGCGAGGTGCAGCGTGCACGCCGTGTGTCCGACTGGCCGGCGCTGGAGCAGGCGGCCCGATCGCTTCTGGAGCTGTCTCCGGGCTCGCACGGCGCGCGTGGCACGCTGGCGCGGATGTACATGGAAACCGGCCGCTTCAGCGAAGCACAGGCCTGCTATGCGCAGCTGGTTGAATTGCTGGAAGAGCCGAATGCCGCGCATTGGGACCACATGAGTGCCGCCAGCGCGGCGCGCGACTGGGACGCCGTGCGTCGCTCGGCGACGGCGATAGGCATGGAATTGTCCAGCCAGGACGGCGTGGTCGAGGAGCCGTGGGGATGGGTGATCATCCGCAGCGAAGAGAACGGCGAACCGATGGAGTACTACGCCCGTCGCAGCGGTCCGGTGACCGCGCGCATCGTCGAGAACGCGCCGTCCAACCGCGCCCAGCAGGTGGGTGACTGGGTGGTGTTCGATGCAGCGCTGGTGCATCCGGCCCCGGAGGAAGAAGAAGCGCGCGAGCATTTCATCCCGACCTATGCGCAGGTGCATGTGCTGGAGCGCGGCGGCTTCGCCCGCAGCTGGATGATCGATGGCGCGCACCCGGGCGAAGAGGCCTGGAATGCCTTCGTCGAGGCGGCCGAAGCACAGGGCTGGAAGGTGTGGTCACACAGCCGGCCGGACTACACCGTCACCGACCCCGATGTGGAAGACGGCACGCTGCCCGGCCTGCTGTTCACCGTGGCACAGCCGCAGGACCATGCACCGCTGGCACTGCATCGCTTCCTGCAGCAGGAAACCGCGACGTGGCCGCATCCGCATTGCTGGCTGCGTCTGGCCGAGGCCTGCGACCAGGATCGCCAGCCGCACCTGGACGTGATCGAGCGCTACGGGCTGTAAGTAGAGCCGAGCCTGCGCTCGGCTTATGCTGGGACGCAGCCGAGCATGGGCTCGGCTCTACAAAAGATCGCCATCACGACCAGAGGGATTGGACATGCGAAAGACAGGGATGCTCGTGATCGCCGGCCTGCTGCTGGCGCCCGCCGCACAGGCCGCGCCCACCTGTCAGGAGCCTGCCGCTGTGGCCCGCGCCTTCTACGAGGCAACGACGGGTGATGGCGACCTGCTGGAGCCGCCACCGGCGCTGGTCAGTCCCGCCTTCGGCAAGGCACTGCGCGGCGAGCGTGCCTGCCAGGAACGCGAACAGGGCATCTGCACGATCGATTCCGATCCGTGGCTGGATGCGCAGGACGGCGACATCGAAACCCCGGTGCGCTACAGCTGGAAAGCGGCCTCGGCGAATTCCGGCCAGGTCGAGATGCGCTATTCGGTTTGGGAGAAGGCCTACGTGACCCGCCTGCCGATGGTGCGCCAAGCGCAGGGCTGCTGGCAGGTCGATGACATCCTCACCAACAGTGGCCGTTCGGTGCGGAAGATCCTGGCCCAGCCGCTGCCTTGATCGTCTGCGGCATCCACGCAGGGCGTGGTTCAGTTGCCGGCCAGCGGCCGGCACTACCAGGTGATGTTGGGGTGGGTGCCGACCGTTGGTCGGCACGCCTCTACCGCGTATGCCCAAACACCAGTTCGATCACGAACTGGCTGCCGAAGAACGCCAGCAGCAGCAACAGCATCGCCGCCAGCGTCCAGTGCACCGCCTTCATGCCGCGCCAGCCGTAGCGACGGCGGCCGATCAGCAACACGCCGAATACGATCCATGACAACACGCTCAGCACGGTCTTGTGCACCAGCTTCTGCGCCAGCAGGTCATCGACGAACAGCACGCCGGTGACCAGGGTCAGGGTGAGCAGCGCGAAGCCGACGGTGATCACCCGGAACAGCAGGGATTCGAGGTCGGCCAGCGGCGGCAGTGCGCGCAGCCACGGGCGGAACTCACGACGGCGCAATGCACGCTCCTGCAGCCACAGCATGATCGCCAGCAGCGCGGCGATGCTCAGCGTCGCGTAGGCCAGCAGTGCCAGCCAGGCATGACTGGCCAGGCGCCAGCCCAGCACCTTGCTCGGTTCGTGGCCGTAGCCGTGGTAGGCCAGCAGCAGCACCCCGGCCAGCGGGAACACGACCACGCCCAGCGCCGACATCCGCCCGCGCGCGCCGACCAGCGAGGTCAGCCAGGCCATGCCCAGGCCGACCAGCGACAGCGCGGCGAAGAAGTGCATGTCCGGGCCGCCGTTGGTGCGCATTGCGACCAACACGTGGTAGCTGCCATGCAGCAGCATCGCCGGCAGGGCCGGCCACAGCCAGGTGGGCGCGCCAGGGGTTCCATCGCGGCCGAGCGCGCGCACCAGCAGGGCACTGGCAGCCAGGTACAGCAGGACGGCGATGAGAACGATTGTCATCGTTGCAGTTTCGCATACCCCCGCGGTGGTGGCGACGGCCGCAGCGTCGCAGCCCGGGGGCAGGGGCGGACCCGTTATACTGTCTGCCTTATTGTCCCCCGCTTTCAGACAGGTTGCGCCGCATGTTCGAGTCCCTGACCCAGCGCCTTTCCGGCACCATCGAGCGCCTGCGTGGCCGTGGCCGCCTGACCGAGGAGAACATCCGCGAGGCGACCCGCGAGGTCCGCATCGCGCTGCTTGAAGCCGACGTCGCACTGCCGGTGGTGCAGGCCCTGATCGAGCGCATCAAGGTGCGCGCGGTCGGCCAGGAAGTGCTGAAGTCGCTGACCCCGGGCCAAGCCCTGATCAAGGTCGTGCGCGACGAGCTGACCGCGGTGATGGGTGCTGAAGCCAGCGACCTGAACCTGAATGTTCCGGCCCCGGCCATCATCCTGATGGCGGGCCTGCAGGGCGCCGGCAAGACCACCACCGTGGGCAAGCTGGCCAAGCACCTGAAGGAAAAGCGCAAGAAGAAGGTGATGGTGGTCTCGGCCGACGTGTACCGTCCGGCCGCGATCGAGCAGCTGAAGACCCTGGCCGAGCAGGTGGGCGTGCTGTTCTTCCCGTCCAGCGCCGACCAGAAGCCGGAAGCCATCGTCCGCGCCGCCATCGACGATGCGCGCAAGTCGTTCGTGGATGTACTGCTGGTCGATACCGCCGGCCGCCTGGCCATCGACGAAGCGATGATGGCCGAGATCAAGGCCCTGCACGCGGCGGTGAACCCGGCCGAAACCCTGTTCGTGGTCGACGCCATGACCGGCCAGGACGCGGCCAACACCGCCAAGGCCTTCGGCGACGCGCTGCCGCTGACCGGCGTGGTGCTGACCAAGACCGACGGTGACGCCCGTGGCGGTGCCGCGCTGAGCGTGCGCTACATCACCGGCAAGCCGATCAAGTTCGTCGGTGTCAGCGAAAAGCCGGAAGGCCTGGATGTGTTCCATCCGGACCGTATCGCCAGCCGCATCCTGGACATGGGCGACGTGCTGTCGCTGGTCGAGCAGGTCGAGCAGCAGGTCGACAAGGACAAGGCCGCCAAGCTGGCCGAGAAGGTCGCCAAGGGCAAGAAGTTCGACCTGAACGACATGCGTGACCAGCTGGAGCAGATGCAGAACATGGGCGGCATTGGCGGCCTGATGGACAAGCTGCCGGGCCTGGGCAACATCCCCGACCATCTGAAGCAGCAGGTCAGCCAGGGCAAGGAAGTGCCGCGCATGATCGCCATCATCGGCTCGATGACCAAGAAGGAACGGCGCAACCCGAACCTGCTCAATGGCTCGCGCCGCGCGCGCATCGCCAAGGGCTCGGGCGTGACCCCGGCCGACGTCAACAAGCTGATGAAGCAGTACATGCAGATGGAAAAGATGATGAGCAAGATGGCCGGCGGCGGCATGAAGGGCATGCTGCGGAGCATGAAGGGCATGATGGGTGCCATGGGCGGCCGTGGCATGCCGTTCCGTTGATGCAGCGACGGGGCCGGCGCGCATTGCGATCCGGCCCCGGTCACAATGACTGGCGTATGCTGGGCGGCGACTTCTCCAACGGGTATGTCGCGTGAACGCATCGCCGATTCTTGAACGCGCCGACACCTTCTGTCGGCGTTTTTCATTGCAGCTTCCGATCCTGCTGGCACCTATGGCCGGCGCCTGCCCGGTACCGTTGTCGGCCGCGCTGGCCAATGCCGGCAGCATGGGGGCAATGGGCGCGGTGCTGTCGTCATCGGCCGATATCGGTCGTTGGATGGAGGACTTCCGCGCGACCTCCACCGGCCCGGCGCAGGTGAACCTGTGGGTGCCGGACCCCGTACCTACCCGTGACGTTGCCGCCGAGGCCGCCAGCCGCGCTTTCCTGGCGCAGTGGGGCCCGGACGTGCCGGCCAGCGCCGCCGATGCCACGCCCGCCGACTTCGAAGAACAGTTCGCCGCACTGCTGGCCGCGCGCCCGGCGGTGGCCTCGACCATCATGGGCGTGTTGCTGCCGCGCCACGTGCAGCAGCTGAAGGACGCCGGCATTGCCTGGATCGCCTGTGCGACTACGCTGTCCGAAGCGCGTGCCGCACAGGACGCCGGTGCGGACGCGGTGGTGGCGCAGGGCATGGAGGCCGGTGGCCATCGCGGTGCGTTCGATCCGGCAATGGCCGAGCGCCAGCTGGTCGGCCTGTTCGCGTTGCTGCCGCGCCTGGCCGATCACCTGCAGATTCCAGTGATTGCCGCTGGCGGTATCGCCGATGGCCGTGGCATCGCGGCCGCACTCACCCTGGGGGCCAGCGCCGTGCAGATCGGCACCGCCTTCCTGCGCACGCCCGAAGCGGCGATCGCCTCGGCGTGGGCCGATGGGCTGGCCGCCAGCGAACCGGAAGATACCTGGCCGACCCGCGCCTTCAGTGGCCGCCTGGGCCGCGGCCTGGCGACACCCTATGTACGCGCGGCCGCTGCGGAAGGCGCCCCGGCGCCGCGTCCGTATCCGGTGCAGCGCGGCCTGACCGCGCCGATGCGCAAGCAGGCTGCGCAGGAAAACCGCCTGGCGGCGATGCAGGCCTGGGCCGGGCAGTCGGCGTGGATGGCGCCGGCACAGCCGGCCGCCGACGTGCTGCGCGGCATGTGGGAACAGGCGCAGGCACTGCTGCGATGACGCTGACCTGTAACGGCCTGCCGGCACAGGTCGAGGATCTGCTGCCGGCGCTGGTGAACTACGGCCACTTCACTTCGCTGCAGGTGCGCGACCACGCCGTGCAGGGACTGGACCTGCATCTGGCGCGGCTGTCGCAGGCCACGCGCGAACTGTTCGGCAGCGAGCTGGATACGGCGCAGGTGCGGGGTTGGATGGCGCAGGCGCTGCGGCAGGCCGGCCTGGGCGATGCCTCGCTGCGGGTGACGGTGTACTCGCGTCGCTTCGATTTCCGAAACCCGCTCGCGGCGGTGCCGGTGGACGTGCTGGTGGCGGTGTCCGCGCCGGTGACGCTGACCGCCTCAAAGCGCGTGCGAAGCGTGGCCTGGCAGCGTGAACTGCCGCAGCTCAAGCATGTGGGCACCTTTGGCCTGTTCGCCGAGCGTCGCGCGGCGATGGCGGAAGGATTCGACGATGTGCTGTTCGTGACCGCCGAGGGCCACGTGAGTGAAGGCAGCACCTGGAACCTGGCTGTGCACGATGGTGAACGGTTGCTCTGGCCGCAGGCGCCGGCCCTGCGCGGTACGGCCGAGGCGCTGCTGAAGCGGCACTGGCCGGGCCCGCAGGCCACGCAGCCTCTGCAGCTGGCGGATCTGGCCGGTGTGAAGGCCGCCTTCGCCTGCAACGCCAGCGGCCTGTGGGCGCTGGAGGCCATCGACGGGCATGTCCTGCCCGGCTCGCAGGCCTTGGCTGAACAGGGAAGGGCGGTGCTGGCGGCGGTGCCTTGGGACAGATTGGGGTGATCCCTTTTGCGGCGCAAAAGGGATCTGACCCCGGGAGTTCACCCCTGGGGTTGGCTCGGCCGAGCTCTGCCGCTATAATCGCCCGCTTACCTCGCCATCCTGGCGACTGGGCAATAGGAAAAACACCATGGTCAAGATTCGACTGACCCGCGGCGGCGCCAAGAAGCGTCCGTTCTACCACATCATCGTCACCGACGTGCGCAGCGCGCGCGACGGCCGCAACATCGAGCGCGTTGGTTTCTACAACCCGGTCGCCCAGGGCGGCGAGAAGCGCATCGAGCTGGACCTGGCCCGCGTTGACCATTGGGTCAAGAACGGCGCCCAGCCGACCGACAAGGTCCGCAACCTGATCAAGGAAGCGACCAAGTCCCAGGCCGCTGCGGCCTGATCCTGACGGGCCACGCTTCGGCGTGGCCCTCTTGGTTGAAGCAGATGAAAGATATCGAGCGCCGCATCCTGCTGGGCAGGGTTGTCGGCGCTTTTGGTGTGCGCGGCGAGATCAAGCTCGAGTCCTGGACCGAGCCACGTTCCGCCATTTTCCGTTACCAGCCGTGGATCGTGCGCAGCCCGTCCGGCGTGGAAACCACGATTGAAGGTGTGCGTGGCCGCGACAGCGGCAAGCACCTGGTCGCCCGTTTCCCCGGTGTCGAGGACCGTGATGCGGTCGAAGCGATGCGCGGCACCGAGATCTACGTGGCCCGCAGTGCCCTGCCGCCGCCGAAGCCCGATGAGTATTACTGGGTGGACCTGGAAGGCCTGGATGTGAAGACCACCGAGGGCGTTGCCCTGGGCCAGGTCTCGCACCTGTTCAGCACCGGCGCCAATGACGTGGTGGTGGTCCGGGGTGACCGCGAGCGGATGATTCCGTTCGTGCAGCCGGACTTCGTCAAATCGGTCGACTTCGAGGCCAACCTGGTCGTGGTCGACTGGGATCCCGAGTTCTGAGTGTGAGCATGCGTTTCGACGTCATCACCCTGTTCCCCGAGTTCCTCGCCCAGTCCGCCGGACTGGGCGTGGTCGGGCGCGCGCAGGAGAAGGGGTTGTTCAGCCTGCATGGCTGGAATCCCCGTGATTACGCCGAAGGCAACTACCGCCGGGTGGACGACCGTCCGTTCGGCGGTGGCCCGGGCATGGTGATGCTGATCGAGCCGCTGCAGGCCTGCCTGCAGGCGATCCGCGACGCTGATCCGACCCCGGCGCGGGTGATTTACCTCAGCCCGCAGGGGGCGCCGTTGACCCAGGCCAAGGTGCGGGAACTGGCGGCATTGCCGCGCATGGTCCTGCTCTGCGGCCGTTATGAAGGCATCGACGAGCGTTTCCTGGAGGCCAATGTCGACGAGGAGATTTCCCTCGGCGACTACGTGCTGTCTGGCGGCGAACTGGGTGCGGCAGTGATCATCGACGCCGTGGCCCGCCTGCAGGACGGGGCGCTGAACGACGCTGAATCGGCCGCCCAGGACAGCTTCGAAGGTGACCTGGGCCTGCTCGACTGCCCGCACTACAGCCAGCCGGCCCAGCACCCGCTGGGTGACGTGCCGGACGTGCTGCGCTCGGGCAACCATGCGGCCATCGCCGCCTGGCGCCGCCAGCAGTCGCTGGTCCGTACCGCCCAGCGGCGCCCGGACCTGCTGGATGAACAGGCGCTGGGCAAGGCTGACCGCAAGCTGCTGGAACAGGCCCGCCAAGCCCAGAGACAGAAGGCCGACCCCTAGCGCAGGGCCGGCTTTATCGGCTATCATGGTCAATTACCGCCAGCCTCGGCCGGCGCGCGCAGTACCCACAACAAACGTGCAGCACAGTCCGGTGACTGCATGAGCCTACGTTGTCGACACGACACGCCCACCCGAACAAGAATCGGTGTAACCCATGAGCAAGCTGAACAAGTCCATCGTCGCGGAATTCGAATCCGCCCAGATCACCCGTGAACTGCCGAAGTTCAGCCAGGGCGACACCGTTGTCGTCAACGTGAAGGTGAAGGAAGGCAGCCGCGAGCGCGTGCAGGCCTACGAAGGCGTCGTCATCGCCACCAAGAACGCCGGCCTGAACTCCTCGTTCACCGTCCGCAAGATCTCGCACGGCTACGGCGTCGAGCGCGTTTTCCAGACCCACAGCGCCATCATCGACTCGGTCGAAGTGAAGCGTCGTGGTAAGGTCCGCGCCGGCAAGCTGTACTACCTGCGTGGCCTGGAAGGCAAGGCTGCCCGCATCAAGGAAGACCTGGCTGCCGCTGCTGCCGCCAAGGCTGCCCGTCTGGCCGATAAGGCCTGATAAACAACTTCGGTTGTTGCCGCGACGGCCACCTTCGGGTGGCCGTTTGCGTTTCCGGCATCGCATCGGCCACGATCAGGTGATGAACGACATCAATCCGCGCTATCCCGCCGTGATCCAGTCGGCGTTGCGCTTCCTCGACGGCAAGGGGCTGGCGCGCGTGCAGTCGGCGCCGCTGCTGTACCGCCTGCTATGGCGCCTGGGCATTGCGCTGCCGCCACCGATCCTGGCCGGCTTCGGCATCAATGCGCTGGTGCAGGGCCTGCTGTTCGGGTTGTTCTGGACCGCGCTGATATGGCTGATGCTGTGGCAGGGCAGCGAGCGCCCGCTGGCGCTGCTGCTGGTGGCCGGTCTGTTGGCCGGCGCGCTGTTCGGCGTGGTGATGGCGGCCCTGATGCGCTCGCTGCGCCGCCACCGCAAGCTGCCGGACTGGCGGCAGTTCCGCGCGCGGCAGGCGGACTGAGCTGATGGCGCACCGCGCCGTGACCAGCAGGCGCGCGTCGCGCTAGGCTGACGGCATCATCCCGATGGACGTGCCGTGCGATGCCCGCCAAGCGAACCGCACCCTCCGCCGCCCCAACACTGCTGTCCGGCGGCAACCCGCAGATCGCCAAGGGCGAGGGCAATGCCCCGGTGCAGGCCTACATTGCCGCCATGCCGGACTGGAAACGTCCGATCGGCGAACAGCTGGATGCGCTGATCGAACAGGCCGTACCCGGCGTGCACAAGGCGGTGAAGTGGAACTCGCCGATGTACTCGGTGGCCAGGGGCGAAGGCTGGTTCCTCAGCTTCCATTGCTTCACCCGCTACATAAAGGTCGCGTTCTTCCGCGGCGCCGCGCTGAGGCCGGTGCCGCCGGAGCCGTCCAAAAGTGCCGATACGCGTTACCTGCACATCGAGCAGGATGGCGTGCGGGATGAGGCACAGTTCCTCGACTGGGTGCGCCAGGCGGCCGCATTGCCTGGAGAACGCATGTAAGTCCACCGTTACGATCTCCTTGCCGACGAGAACCGCTGATGACCACGCACGCGCCGAACCCTGACGACGCCGGAACCACGGCGGCTGAACTGATCGATGCGCGCATCGCCGAGCTGGGCGACTGGCGCGGCGAAACGCTGGCCCGCGTGCGTGCATTGATCCATGAGGCGTTGCCTGACGTGCAGGAAACCTGGAAGTGGCGTGGCACGCCGGTGTGGGAGCACAACGGCATCCTGTGCACCGGCGAGACCTACAAGCAGGCGGTGAAGCTCACCTTCGCCAACGGTGCGGCGCTGGCCGATCCGAAGGGCCTGTTCAACGCCAGCCTGGATGGCAACACGCGGCGTGCGATCGACATCCATGAAGGTGCGATGCCCAATGCCGCGGCGTTGAAGGCGTTGTTGCGGGAAGCCGCGAAGTTCAACGCCGCAAAGAAGAAACGCTGACCGCTTCCCGTAGAGCCGAGCCCACGCTCGGCTGGGAGGCTGTGCCTGTGCGGACCAACGGTCCGCACCTACCCGATGCACCGTGCGGGCCAACGGTTCGCACCCGCCTCACCGCGGCGGAGTGGCATCCAGCGCGGCGTCCGGATCGGCCACCGGCGACGGCGGACAAGCCGGAATCTCCGACGGCGTGGCCAGTTCCTCGGCGTGGGAGGGCTTGCCGATCATCTTCGCCTTGCGCCAGCCACCCCAGCGGTAATACGCCAGCGACAGCAGCATCGACACGAACGAGCTGACCGGGAAACTCCACCAGATCGCGTCGGCGCCCCAGTACGGCTGCAGCAGTTCGGCGAACGGCACACGCACGCCCCACAGCGAACCGGCCAGGATCAGCAGCGGCGGAATCACCGCGCCAGTGGAGCGCACCACGCCGGAGATGACGAAGCTGACACCGAAGAACAGGAACGAGCCGATCACCACGTGATTGAGGTGGCGGGCGATGTCCAGCGCCTGGCTGGCCGGAGGCAGGAACAGCGCCAGCAGCTGCCGGTCGAACACCACCAGTGGCAGGATCAGTGCGCCGGTCAGCAGGAAGTTGAACAGCACGCCCTGGCGCGCAGTGCCGCGTACACGGTCCCAGCGCTGCGCACCGACGTTCTGTGCGGCCATCGACGAGCACGCTGCACCGATCGCCATCGCCGGCATCTGCAGGTAGTTCCACAGCTGCAGCGCGGCGCCATAACCGGCGCCGGTATCGGTGCCGTACTGATTGACCATGGTCATCAGCAGGATCACCGACAGCGAGATCAACACCATCTGCAGGCCCATCGGCACGCCCTTGAGCACCAGTGCCTTGAGGATGGTCAGGTCGAGCTTGAACAGGCGCATGTCGGCGCGGCCCAGCCACAGCGTGTGGCGCTTGTGCCGCATGTACAGCAGCAGGCCGGCCAGCGAGAGCGTCTGCGCGACCAGGGTGGCCCAGGCCGAACCGGCAATGCCGAGCGCGGGGAACGGCCCCATGCCGAAGATCAGCACCGGGTTCAGCACGATGTCCAGCGCCACCGAGACCATCAGGAAGCGGAACGGCGTGCGCGAATCGCCGGCACCACGCAGCGCGGCGGTGAGGAAGGCGAACGCATACAGCGTTGGCATCGCCAGGAAGATGATCCGCAGGTAGGCCTCGGCCAGCGGCAGCGAGGCGGCTGGCGTACCCATTGCCGCCAGCAAGGGGTGCGCCATGAACCAACCGGCAATGGCGATGATCACCGACAGGCCGATGAAGAAGGTGGCGCTGGTGCCGACTACGCGCCGCGCCTGCGCGATGTCGCGCGCGCCGATCGCCTGGCCGATCAGGATGGTCGAGGCCATGCCGAAGCCGAACACCGAGCCGATCAGGAAGAACATGATGTTGTTGGCGTTCGCGGTGGCGGTCAGCGCCGCCTCGCCGAGGAAGCGCCCGACCCAGACCGCATTCACCGATCCGTTCAGCGACTGCGCGATGTTGCCCGCCAGGATCGGCAGGGAAAACAACAGGAGATTGCGGCCGATCGGGCCGGAGGTCAGGTCAAGCGGCGCTTTGGCCATGGAGTGGTGATCGAATCCCGGGAGGCGCACACTAGCACCAAGCCGGTTTGCGGGATGTGGCAATGCATCAACGACTGCAGGTGACGCGGGCTCTGGCGCTGGCCTTGATCGGCGCCGCACTGGCCGCATGTTCGACAGGTGACCGGCTGGGCGATACCCAGGTGCGGCCGACCGACCGCCCCGAGTGCCTGGTCGGCAGCCAGCGCCAGGATCTGTCCGCGGGTGTGCCGACGCTGATCGGCGGCACCGGTTGCCGGACCGACCCCGACCATCCGCGCCCTCTGAACAAGCCACCGGAGTAGTCCAGATCGATGCATGAACTTTCCCCGCTGTCGCCCAGTGTCCGCCTGGACATCTGGCTGTGGGCGGCCCGTTTCTTCAAGACCCGCAGCCTGGCCAAGCAGGCCATCGAAACCGGCAAGGTCAGCGTCGCCGGCCAGCGTCCGAAATCCTCGCGCGCGGTGCGCGTGGGCGAGCAGCTGCAGGTGGATCGTGGCGAGGAGCATTTCGAGATCCAGGTGCTGGGCCTGAGCGATCAGCGCGGGCCGGCCCCGGCGGCGCAGCAGCTGTATGCCGAGAGCGAGGCCTCGAAGGCGCGTCGTGCCGAGCAGCGTGCGCTGCGCATCGCCGCACGCGACGGGTTCCAGCCGCCGGAGCACAAGCCTGACAAGCGCGCACGTCGGTTGATCCGCGCGCTGGGTGACCTGGACGCGCTTTGACGGTAGTTGCCCACCTTGGTGGGCGTTGTGCCTGGCTGCCAACCAAAGTTGGTATCTACCGGTTCATGGCCGCGCGGCGTGCGCTGTGCCGCGCGCGCTCAGCTACCGTTCGGCTTGCGCCCCGCAGGTTGGATCTTCCTTCTCATGGAAGATCGCAATGCGCCTGCGCCGCAGCCTGCTGTGCCTGACCCTCGCCACTGCCGTCCCGGCGTCCGCCGCCGACATCACCTTCTGGGATATGCCGCAGCGCGGTGGCAACAGCTTCAACGAAGCACCACCTGACCGTGCCTATTTCCAGGCGTTGCGTGACACCGGCGCGACCTGGGTACGGCTGAGCCCGGACAAGTGGAAAAGTGCCGGCGGCCGCGATTTCCTGATGGGCGACGCCGACGATTACCAAGGGCTGGTGCAGGCGGATGTGGCGACCCTGCGCCGCGCGCTGGATGACGCCAATGCCGCGGGCCTGAAGGTGGTGCTGGTGCCGCTGTCGCTGCCCCTGCTGCGCTGGAAGCAGAAGAATGATGGCAAGGTCGACCCGCGCCTGTGGCAATCCTTCGACAACCACGTTCCCGCGCGGCGCTTCTGGAACGACCTCGCCAAGGCATTGAAGGGCCATCCCGCGCTGGCCGCCTACAACCTGATCAACGAACCGGTTCCCGAATACGGTGCTGGCCTGGCCGAGCATGCTTCAGCAGAGGCCATGCGCCAGTGGTACACCGGTGTGCAGGACGGGCCGCGCGATCTGCGTCGTTTCTATTCGGAACTGATCGCCAGCATCCGCGCGGTCGATGCGGACATGCCGTTGATGCTGGATGCCGGCTGGTACGCCGCTGCCGACGGTTTCAACTACTGGCCGGCGCCGCTGGCAGACGCGAAACTCCTGTACAGCGTGCACATGTATGAGCCGTATGCCGCCACCAGCGCGCCAAACCAGAAGCGCACCACGCCGTATCGCTACCCGGGCGTGGTGCCGTTTGGCGAGCACAGCGAACGCTGGGATGCCACGCGTGTGCGCAGTTACCTGCAGCAGCCGATGGACTGGGCGAAGACGCATGGCGTGGGGGCCAACCGCATTGTGGTGGGCGAGTTCGGTTGCATGCGGCGCTGGCCCGACTGCCAGCGCTACCTGCAGGATGTGCTGCAGGTGCTGGAGCAGGAAAAGGTGCATTGGGCGTTCTACGCCTTCCGCGAGGATGCCTGGGATGGCATGGACTACGAGCTGGGCGACGGGCCGCTGCCGTGGTCGTACTGGCAGGCGCAGGAGAAGGGGAAGACCGTGGCACCGCCGCGTTCGATGCAGGCGCCGTTGCTCGCACCGATCCTGGAGCGGCTGAAGGCAGGCAACCGGTAAGACGCCGGGCATGGCCCGGCGCTACCCATTGAAATTCCGATCATGCGCTCGGCGGATACCAATCAACGCGACGCCCCGATAGCGCCGAGCCATACCCGGCGACATCTTCGGTCAGCGCTTGCCACCGAGCAGGTTGCCGCCCAGCTTCAGCAGGTCGCCCACACCCAGCTGGCCATCGCCGTCCTGGTCCAGCAGGCTGCCAAGCAGACCACCGGCGAGACCGCCCTGCTGCTGCACCTGCTGCTTCTCCTGGCCCAGCGCCTGGCTGAGCGAGCCGGCATCGGCCTGGCCACCGCCGAGGCGCTGGGCGAGGAAGGCCATCACGATCGGGGCGAGGATCTGCAGCAGCTGGCTGGTGCGGCCGCTGTCGAGCTGGGTGGCCTGGGCCAGGCCGGTTTCCACCTTCTGCTGGCTGCCGCCGAAGATGTGGCCGAGGATGCCTGCACCGTCACTGGCGGCACCACCGCCACCGCCGCCCAGCACCGAACCGAGCACGCTGCCCAGGTCCAGCCCACTGTGGTTGTTCTGCAGTGCGCCGAGCAGCGCCTGGGCGCCCTGTGGCTGCGAGGCGTTGTTGCCCAGCGCGCCCATCAGCACCGGCAGTGCGGCACTGATCGCACCGGAGGCCTGGGTGTCGCTGATGCCGAGCTGCTGCGACACCTGCTGCAGCGGGGCGCCCTGCAGTTTGGAGAGAAGTTCATCGGTCAGGCTCATCAGGGGGCTCCTTGATTGGGTTTGGGCGTGCAGACGATACGACGCGGGCCGTTAAAACGGCGACGCCGCCCCACAGGGGGGCGGCGTGCGTACGGGCGGAGGGACGGTCAGAGCTCGATGTCTTCCGCGCCCGGGGTGGCGGCCGGGAAGTCGGTTTCCGGCTGCGCCGGCTTGAACGGATCCGACGGCTGGCTGGCCAGCGCCTTCAGGGCCGCGGCCACACCGGCGCCGTAGGCCGGGTCGGCCTTGCTGCAGTTGTCGATATGGCGCTGCTTGATGAAGTCCGGCGCATCGCCCAGGGCGCGGGCGGTGTTGGCGAACAGGCGGTCCTTCTGGGCCTGGTTGTAGCTGCGGAACAGGGCACCGGGCTGGCTGAAGTAGTCGGCGTCGTCTTCACGGAAATTCCAGAAGTCGGCGTCGCCGCGGATCTTCATCGGCGGCTCGCGGTACTGCGGCTGTTCCTGCCACTGGCCGTAGCTGTTCGGCTCGTAGTGCGGCAGGCCACCATAGTTGCCGTCCACGCGCATCGCACCGTCACGGTGGTTGCTGTGCACCGGGCAGCGTGCGGCGTTCACCGGAATCTGGTGGTGGTTCACACCCAGGCGGTAGCGCTGCGCATCGGAATAGGCGAACAGGCGCGCCTGCAGCATCTTGTCCGGCGACGGGCCGATGCCCGGCACCAGGTTGCTCGGTGCGAATGCCGACTGCTCCACGTCCTGATACCAGTTGACCGGGTTGCGGTTCAGTTCGAACTGGCCCACTTCGATCAGCGGGTAGTCGCTCTTCGGCCACACCTTGGTCAGGTCGAAGGGATGCACGCGATAGGTTTCCGCCTCCAGCTCCGGCATGACCTGGATGAACAGCTTCCACTTCGGGAAATCGCCCTTCTCGATCGCGGCGAACAGGTCGCGGCCGTGGCTTTCGCGGTCATGGCCGACCAGGATCTGCGCCTGCGCGTCGGTCAGCGATTCGATGCCCTGCTGGCTGACGAAGTGGAACTTCACCCAGAAGCGTTCGCTGTCAGCATTGGTGAAGCTGTAGGTGTGAGAGCCGAAACCGTGCATGTGGCGGAAGCTGCGCGGGATGCCGCGGTCGCTCATCACCACGGTCACCTGCAGCAGGGCTTCGGGCAGCAGCGTCCAGAAATCCCAGTTGTTTCGCGCGCTGCGCAGGTTGGTGTGCGGGTCGCGCTTGACCGCCTTGTTGAGGTCGGCGAACTTGCGCGGGTCGCGCAGGAAGAACACAGGGGTGTTGTTGCCGACCAGGTCCCAGTTGCCTTCTTCGGTGTAGAACTTCAGTGCGAAGCCGCGGATGTCGCGCTCGGCGTCGGCGGCGCCACGCTCACCGGCCACGGTGGTGAAGCGGGCGAACATCTCGGTCTGCTTGCCGACCTTCTCGAACAGCTTGGCGCGGGTGTACTTGCTGATGTCGTGGGTGACGGTGAAGGTACCGAACGCGCCTGAGCCCTTGGCGTGCATGCGGCGCTCGGGAATGATCTCGCGGTTGAGGTTGGCCAGCTTCTCCAGCAGCCACACGTCTTCCATCAGCAGCGGGCCGCGCGGGCCGGCGGTCTTGCTGTTCTGGTTGTCCACCACCGGTGCGCCGAAGGCCGTGGTCATCGGCGTGACCGGGTCATCGCCATGCTTCTGCCTGGGCGTGGTGCTCAGCTCGCGCTGCTGCTCGGCGCCCTGCTCCGGCGACGGGGCGGTGTGATACGGGCACTTGGCGTTGTTGTTGTCGGACTGGCTCATCGGCTGGCTCCTGGTGGCGGTGAAGACGTGGGAAAACATCTTCACTCGACTGTAGCTAGGGCCAGATGAAATGAATAATCGATTGATCCGTTCAGATTGATAGATTCTGTCAATTGAAATTCAGAATCGGATTCGCAGGGTCTTTCGATAGCCCGGGGTAACTCCCCGGGCCCAAGGCCTCCCGCGGCGCTGTGGTTACAGCAGCGCCTTCAGCCGATACAGGGCTTCCAGCGCCTGCTTCGGGGTCAGCTCGTCCGGATCGATCGCGGCCAGCGCTTCCTGTGCCTTGCTGGTCGGGGCGGCGAACAGGCCGAACTGCTGCGGTGCATCCAGTGCGTGCGGTGCCAATTCGGCGGCATGGCTTTCACCGCCACGCTGCTCCAGCTCGGCCAGGCGACGGCGAGCCTGCGCCACGGTCGCACGAGGCAGGCCGGCCAGCGCGGCCACCTGCAGGCCGAAGCTGCGGTTGGCCGGGCCATCCTTCACCGCGTGCATGAACACCAGTGCCTCGCCATGCTCGACCGCGTCCAGGTGCACGTTGGCGATGCCGCTGCGGCCGCCCTCGTGCTGTTCGTCGGCCAGCGCGGTCAGCTCGAAGTAGTGGGTGGCGAACAGCGTGTAGCAGCGGTTCTGGTAGGCGAGGTGGCGGGCGACCGCGTCGGCCAGTGCCAGGCCGTCGTAGGTGGAGGTGCCACGGCCGATCTCGTCCATCAGCACCAGCGAATGCGCGGTGGCGTGGTGCAGGATGTAGCTGGTCTCGGCCATCTCGACCATGAAGGTCGACTGCCCGCGCGCGAGGTCGTCGCCGGCACCGATGCGGGTCAGGATGCGGTCGATCGGCCCGATCAGCGCACGGCTGGCCGGCACGAAGCTGCCGATGTGGGCCAGCAGCACGATCAGCGCGCTCTGCCGCATGTAGGTCGATTTACCGCCCATGTTCGGGCCGGTGATCACCAGCATGCGACGGTCCGGATGCAGGTCCAGGTCGTTCGGTTCGAAGGGCTGCTCGCGCACCGCCTCGACCACCGGATGGCGGCCACGTTCGATCTTCAGGCAGGGCTCGGCCTGCAGCTCCGGGCGCGACCAGTCCAGCGCCTGCGCACGCTCTGCGAATGCGGCCAGCACGTCCAGTTCGCTCAGCGCGGCGGCGCACTGCTTCAACGGCTCCAGCTGCCCGCCGAGCGTATCCAGCAGCTGCTCGTACAGGTACTTCTCGCGCGACAGTGAACGGTCGCGCGCGGACAGCACCTTGTCTTCGAACGCCTTCAGTTCTTCGGTGATGTAGCGCTCGGCATTGGTCAGCGTCTGGCGGCGGGTGTAGTGCACCGGCGCGCGGTCGGACTGGCCCTTGCTGATCTCGATGTAGTAACCGTGCACGCGGTTGTAGCCCACCTTCAGGGTGGCGATGCCGCTGCTCTCGCGCTCGCGCTGTTCCAGGTCGACCAGGAACTGGTCGGCATGGGTGGACAGGCGGCGCAGCTCGTCGAGCTCTTCATCGAAGCCATCGGCCAGCACGCCGCCATCGCTGAGCTTCAGCGGTGGCATGTCGGCGATGGCACTGGCCAGCAGGTGCGCACACTCGTCGTGTTCGCCCAATGCAGCGTGCAGGGCCTGCAGGCGCGGCGAGTCCAGCGGCGCCAGCACCTCGCGCACCGCTGGCAGCAGGCCCAGGCCGTCGCGCAGGGTGGAGAAATCGCGCGGGCGCGCCGAGCGCAGCGCCACGCGGGTGAGGATGCGTTCCAGGTCGCCCAGGCGGCGGAACTGCTCGCGGATGTCGGCGTCGCTGCCGCGATCGATCAGGGTTTCCACCGCATGGTGGCGCTGCACCAGCACCTCGCGCAGGCGCAGCGGACGATGCAGCCAGCGCCGCAGCAGGCGGCCGCCCATCGGCGTCACCGTGCTGTCGAGCACGCCCAGCAGGGTGTTGCGGGTATCACCGTCGACGCGCGTATCCAGTTCCAGGTGGCGACGGGTGGCGGCGTTCATCGCGATCGCCTCGCCGGCGGTTTCCATCGCGATCGAGGTCAGGTGCGGCAGGCGCTGCTTCTGGGTTTCCTCGACATAGCCGAGCAGGGCGCCGGCTGCCGCCGTGGCGCGCGGCTTGTCGTCGATGCCGAAGCCGCTCAGGTCATGCAGCTTGAAGAAGTTCAGCAGCTGGCGGCGGCCGCTGTCGGCATCGAACAGCCACGGTGCACGGCGACGTACACCGGTGCGCTGGCGCAGGAACTCCGGCCAGTTCTCCTCGTCGGGCACCAGCAGCTCGGCTGGTTCCAGGCGCGCCAGTTCGGCTTCCAGGGCGTCGTCGGTTTCCACTTCATTGACCAGGAAGCGGCCACCGGCCAGGTCGGCCCAGGCCAGGCCGTAGCCCTGCTTGCTGCGCGACAACGCCATCAGCAGGGTGTCGCGGCGCTCGTCCAGCAATGCCTCGTCGGTGACGGTGCCGGGGGTGACGATGCGCACCACCTTGCGTTCGACCAGGCCCTTGGCCAGCGCCGGGTCGCCGATCTGTTCGCAGATCGCCACCGATTCGCCCAGCGCCACCAGCCGGGCCAGGTAGCCCTCGTAGGCATGCACCGGCACGCCGGCCATCGGGATCGGCGCGCCGCCGGAGCTGCCGCGCTGGGTCAGGGTGATGTCGAGCAGGCGTGCGGCCTTGCGGGCGTCGTCGTAGAACAGCTCGTAGAAGTCGCCCATGCGGAAGAACAGCAGCAGGTCCGGATAGTCGGACTTGGCTGCGAAGAACTGCTTCATGAGGGGCGTGTGCTCTGCACTGGCCTTCGATGTAGACGGTTTCGCTTTTGAATCAGTGGTTTGCAAGAGAACTTCCTACGGTTTGTAGCGGTCGATCCCGGCAGCTGACGGCGAGTAACGGGGTTCTTCGTTGCGCCGCTGTTGCGCTGATCAATCAAAGAGGATCAAATCGATGTTGCGACGGACAGACAGCGGATCGACCATGGATACGGTTGTTGCGGCGCAGGCAGAGGCCCCGCGCCGCCGAGGCACCAAGTTTAAGCTGACCTACCGGCAAATCTGCGAATTGAGCGTGGCCAAGGGCCCGGTCGAAGGCAAGCAGGGAAGGGTGGTCATCGCCCCACGGCCGTCGGCAGACGCCGGGAAGCCTTACCGCGTCCTGGACGGCAATCAGGGGGCGCCAACGGGCTTTGGCTTCTACGTGGGCACCACCCGCACCACCTATGAAGTCGTGGTCCGAGGCCCGGCCGGGGTTCGTCGGTTCTCCCTGGGCAGCGTCACCGACATCGGACCGGAGCAAGCCTACGAGCTGGCGCGACGGAAGTTGGCGGTCGTTCGAGAAACGGGCGAGCATCCTTCGAGGGAAGAGGCCCGAGCCGAGCAGCTGGTGGAACTGAAGGGGCTCACGCTGGCGGATTGCTTTGCGGCCTACGTTGAGGACCTGCAGAAGCGCGTCCGCAACAAGAAAGCCAAGCCCGCCAGCATCCGGGCGATCCAAGACAGCTTGGCGCGGTTTGCCCGCCCGGAAGTCGGGCTCGCGGACAAACCGATCCTTCAGCTGTTGGACAAGGACATCCACCGTGCGTTCGACGGCCTGCGGCGATCGTCCATGGTGCGCTCCAACCGGATCCCCACCCCGATGCGCCAAGCACTAGCCAACCAGTCGGATTGGGCCGCGCTCTCCACGCAACAGCTCGAAGCGTTGGGTGTGACCGGGAAGTACATCCAGCGAGTGAAAGCGGCCGGTTTGGCGTCGACCGAGCACGCGTTCACAGACGCGAAGAGGGCGGTCGACCTAGCGCTGAAGCGGGAACGCAAAACGGCGGCTCAGCAGCAGCGGGAGCCGGTGCTGCGTTACAACCCGTTCCAAGTCATCCACGACGACGACATGCTGCGGGACTCGCAAGCACTTCGCCGGCACTACGAGCGCGCGGAAGTGCGCAATCCGTTGGGGGACGAGACGCTTCCCACGGTCCTTAAGGTGATCTTGGCGCGACGGGACGAGCAGGGCGGCTTGAACGCCACCGGCGCAGACTACTTGCTGCTGACCTTGCTCTGGGGCACCCGCCGCGGCGAGGCCGCTCCCCTGCGCTGGTTTGACCGGTGCTCCCCGGGCGAGCTGCGCCAGTCGGAAGTGTCCTGGGTCTGGTTGGCCGGGCCGGATGAGGTCAACCCTTACACGAGGCGAGCGGGCTCTCAGGTCTACCTGTTTGACACCAAGAACGGTGAGGAGCGCTACCTGCCGGTGGCCTACTTTGCTGAAAAGATTTTGCAGCGGCGTTTCGACGAGCGCGCGGACGAAACCAAGCTCAAGCAAGACTTGGCGGACGCTGAAGAAGTGTTGGGCGCCGCTCGAGCCAGGCGTGCACGCCGGGACCTGCTGGACCGGCTGGAAAAAGAGGTGGAGAGTGCACGCCGCGCGCTGGCCAAAACCATGTTTGTCTTTCCCGCCCGATCAGATCGCAGCACGACCGGGCACTACTCGGACAGCAAAAGCATTGTGGCAAACGTGCGCCGGGACGCGGGGTTGCTCGATCTGCGGGCAGAGGTGGACATTGGTCTGACCCTCCACGACCTGCGCCGCACGCTTGGTCGCTACGCCGCCCTCCTGTTCGGCGAGAGTCGGATTGTGTCTCAACTGCTCCACCACCGCACGTTGGGCCGCGGCGAGGATCGCATGGCCGCTGTCTCCGAACGCTACACCGAGCAGGAATGGTCAAAGCTCCGCGAGGCTATGGGCCGCGTGGAGGAGCACATGGTCGCGACCAGTCCTCGTGTCTGGAATCGCTTGAAGGGGACGGACAAGCCTCGGTTGGACGAATCCGGCGATGCCCCAGTCTCCATTTTCTCAGTAAGAAACCGGCGCAACGCTCAATAAGGAGCGACCCAATGGAATGCCAGCGTAAAGAAGAGGACTACCTCGAGCAGCGCTCTGCAGCACTGGATGCTGAACTGAACAAAGCCGCCGCAGGCTTGCCGCCTCCTACGATCAGCACCAAGGCAGCGGCGCGTTACCTGGGGGTGCACTTCGACACGCTTGGCGAGTGGCGCCGCCGAACGCCTCCGGCAGGGCCGCCCTTTGTGAAAGGCGCCGGCCGCTCTGGTGGAGGGGCGAACGAGCATGTTCGTTACCCTTACACCGAACTTGTCGCTTGGCAGGCCTCACGCGTGGGGCGCAGTGTCAAAGAGCGTCGCCTGATCGACGAACTGGACGCAGCCCAGCAACGGGTCCGCGAGCTCGAAATCGAGTTGGCCCTGCGGCAGGCCCGGGACGATGCAAGCAGGCTGCAGAAGAAGTTGGGACGCATTGCCACGCTGGCCACGCTCGATGACATTGCCGTGGTTCCCCATGAGTGGGCGTTGGTGGACGGCCAGGTGGCCGGTCATGTCTTGGTGGTGAGCGACGATGTGCTGAGCGGTGCACTTGAACGGGGCGATGTATGGGATGCCACGGTCGAGGTGGCCTTGCAGGCGCCCTGGGTCAACGGAGAGACGCGTGAGCCCTACCATGCCGCCTACGTAAAGGTACTGAAGGCGGCGATGCACGAACTCTGCGGAGCGCAAGCCGCCCAGCGAGCCAATGATCTGGAGGCGCGCTGGGCATCAGGGGATGCGATGGGTGTGCCAGTGCGGCCTTTTGCCCGAGACAAAGAAGTGTCGTAACGCGGCAGACGGCCCCGGGGGAGGCGACTATGGGCATGTTTTACAGACAGCGCGCAATTGGCCTAAGCCGATGCCGTAGCGCGTAGCACCCACTTGGATAGGTGATGGTTCTTCAACCTCAGAGAGGAAAAGATATGAACGCAAGCATTGCAGCCGCCATGGGCTTCGACGACCTCTACGGGGGCAGTGAGGCTTTCCGCGAACGCTTCGATGAGATGCTGGACGCAGTGAAGGCGCTGCCAGAAAGCCTCCAGGAGCGTGGGCGGTCTCTGATGTATCCCCAATTGCACAACGCTTGCGTGATGGGCAATGTCGAACTGGTGACGGCGCTTTTGGCTACCGGGCTGGGCCCGGACGCGTATACCTACACAGACGATGATGAGGATCAGCCGCCCTTGGTCTGGCTGGCCCGTGACTTGGAGCTCGATTTCGAGGTTAAGTGTCAGGTCGCCGAGGCACTGCTTACTGCGGGGGCGAGCGTGGAAGAGGGGGAGCCAGAGGAAGAGGCCAAGAACATTGGCGACGACGATTTCGCTAGCTTCCTGCATGCCAAGCGGCGACCCGACAAGGTGGGCTGATACATCCTTAGCATTCCGTCTGTCGCGTCTGCCTCAACGCGACCGATGCAGAGCTAAGTTCAGCCCACCGCTTGTTGGGCATTAAGAGCGACAGCCAAGCAGCTTGCGGAGAACGACGACAGGGTCCGACCGTGTTCATGGGCAGTGACCAAGAGCTCACAGTAAAGCGGCTCATCGACTCGCGCCATGACCGGCCTGCTGGGGCCACGGTAGGCAGTCAGCGCTTCCTCAAATCGTTCGTCGACCTTGCTGGACCTATCGTGCTTCAGTCCTTCGTCGAATAGGTTCATACCCTTACGAAGCAGCATTCGAACAACTGTCGATTGCTTCGCGCCTTCTCCCGCGAATTTCACTGCAGACCACAAGGACTCCGGTGCCGAAACTCCAATGGTTCGACGTGGCCGCCGTACAACACGAGCGTTGTTCGGAAGTGATTCGGCGGATACAGCCTTAGGGGCAATGTGCGCAGTCGTTCGCTTGAGGAGATCGGGCATCAAAAGTTCAACCGCGGCCGCAAGCGCCTGCTCCTCATTGAGGCCCTTACCAAGAAGTAGTTCCCTTCTCCCAAGAGTGGTATGAACTTCAAAAGCATGGTTGCTATCATTGTAATATGTGCAAGCTGCGCCTATCAGCTTCGCTCTCGAATGCAGTTGGCTCGATGCGTGTTCGATGAGTCGCTGAAGATCTCTCAGATCGTTCTCACGGGTAGTAGAGGGCATCGGCTGACTCCTCAGACTGGTAGCTAACACTGGCAGCGCCTACGTGAAGGGTGTATCAATTTTGTATCACTAAATTTAGGCCCGTCAAGTTTGGGGGCCTACAGGGGGAAACATGGATGTAGTTATTGCGCACGCCCTACGTGATTCTGTGGCTGAATTTTGCACGGAAAACACAGGCACGCTTTCGACGGCGGTCCTTGATCCAGTTCTTGCCGGACAGGCAATTTGCGCAAAACTGGCGCAGAGAATTGATTGCGTGGCTGCTGCGGCTCAGATCAAAGCGGACTTGGAGCAAAACGGTGTCGCCTTGTTCAAAGGGGTATTTGTTCCCGGAGAAGACCTCCCCGAGACACCCTCCTCATTTGTCCCCGTTCCAATGACGGGGACCACCGCTGCGCTTCAGCTTTGCGTGATTGGAGCCAATGCTCTCATCGGCAAGCTAACCGTGTCTTATGGATCAGAGAACGGGGGCAGCCTCTTCGTGAACCTCGTCGGTATGGGGGGCGACGGACAAACGGCGTTCAAATCGCAGAAGCAGATGCGCGGGCATACAGATGCCATGAGCTTCCCTTTCCCTGGGGAGGAGGATCCGCACTATCCAGCTGTTGCGCCCTCCCCAGATCTCGTTTGCTTAGGTGCGCTGCGCAATCCGGATGGAGTTCCTACGACCATCATGCCCCTCGCAAAAATTCTGGAAGACCTTGACGAAGGCGTGATCAAGGAATTGATGCAGCGGAAATTCACCGTCATTTGTCAGGACACTTTCAAAGACGGAACGATTGCGAAGCTGGGAGTTAGGCATTCAGTGCGTGGCGCAGCAGTAATTCGTGACACGGTAAACGCAGAACGGTGGGTCAGGTTCAGCCACACGAAAGTCACCGCCGACGAGGACGACCAGGTAGGGAGGGACGCACTTGAGGCATTTAAGAGTGCTGTGGCCAGCCATGTCCAGGCTGTTCCCCTTGAGCCCGGCGACATCCTCTTGGTGAGCAACCGCCGGGCGTTGCATGGACGGAGCAAGGTTGGCGACGCCAAAGGTGGAGAAAGCCGCTGGCTCGTTCGCTCCTATGCTCTTGACGGTCGCCACGCGCAGGCATACCTGATTCAAGGAAGCCGTTTTTGTCTATTTCCGTAAGCCTGAATTCGTCAAGAACGGGCCGTGGTGGCTGGGCATTGCGTTCGCCTTGAAAAGGCGGACTCCTTTCAAGGCCTCACTGAACTTGGCTGGACTGTTGATCGGCCACCCGGAGGCAGGGGCGACGATTACACAGCGGCAAGCTGGCAGGCAGAGGGGCATTGCCATTGACTTGCCACATCCGCTGTAGGCGTTCGCTGGTGAATGATGGTGGTCTGCTTGTCACTCGAATGGCACCAAGGCCGCTCACGACCGCCATGCCGAGGTAGTGAGCTTGTTCTGGACTGCTGGTCGCCGAAGGCTAGGCGGATGATGGCGACGGCCCGTGTCAAGGATGCGGGCAAGCTGACTCTGTTGAGATGCCTTAGAAATGCTGGCTTCCAATCTCTGACAATCGCCATCGCCTATTCGGGATGCGCCAAGAGACGCTCAATGGCTTGCTTCCGCTTCCCCGGTGGAAGCGCGGCAAGCCCTTCGAGGGCTTGAGACAGCTTGGCCTGCTGGGCCTCGTTTTGATTGCCCAGCGCCAAAATGGCGTCCGCCATCGCCGGCGTGGTCGCCAGCAGGTAGGCAGGCGGCACGTCCAGCGCCTGCGCCAGCTCGAAAAGTGCTTCGAGGCTGATAGACATCGCCCCCGACTCGTAGCGGGAGATTCGTGCCGACGCCGTGTCTTTGTCCAGCCCCATTCGCATCCCCACTTCCCGTTGGCTCAGGCCCCGCCATTCGCGGGCTTGACGCAAGCGCGCGGCCACGATCGCTCGCGGGGTTGTCGGCGTAGTCACAGGCTGAACGGATGCAGTGCAGGCATGCACCGATGATGACCCAAGCCCTACGTCACGGGTAGACTCTACGTGGCACGTAAGTCCGTGGCAAGTCCATCCAAAGGAACGAGGGGCTGTATGAAGAACGGGGCAGTTCTGGCTGGCGCGCTCGCGCTGGCCGTATCGACGGGCGCCAGCGCCCAATCCACGACCGCATCGGGCCTGCTTCGGCAGATCGGTGGGGTCCTTTCTGGAAAGTCTGGGTCACAGGCCAAGGTGGCCCATCCCCTGTACGCCGAGCAGGCCGGCATCTATTGGGACTTGGACGAGGACGCCCTCGAGGGCGCTCAGCACCTGCGCGAAGGGCTGTCCTCCACCGGCGCGCAAGGGATCGACATGTGCGACATGGGCCTGCTGGCAATGGCCCATTCCGCCTACCAGTTGAGGCCTGACAAACGGCAGTGGTGCTTGCGGCAGGCGTGGGTGGCCGCAAAGAGGACGACGGGCAGCAAAGAGGCGGAGCCGCCTGCGGCGGTGATCGAGCAGCGCTTCGGGCCTGCTTTCGACGCCCGGCTGGAGCGATTTAAGGGGATCCGACGATATGCCGTTCGCCCGAACTTCAAGGCGCTGGGTGGGGTCAGCTACAACGCGGATCGGGGCGTCATGGAAGTGTTCGTGCCGATGCCGCAGATCTCACTTGCTGGCTTGAGTGTCACCGGAAAGAACTTCGTCCCTTGGATCCGCAAGACGCCCACGGGCGTGTCCAGCCCGCCGAACGCGGGGCGCTACCGGTTGCTGATCCGGATGGACCCCGCTGAAGCGGCCAACCTGTCGCGGCAAGGCCGCTTGTTCCAAGACGACCGCGTCGTCTTCTCCGTCAATCGGGTTTGGATCGACGGCACGGAGCCCAAGATGGACGTCACGGTCGAGAAAGTGAGCTTGGGCTACCGGAACGAAACGATCGAAGTAGACGTCACCAAGAACCAAGGAGAAGGTGCATGAAGCGTGGAATGGTGCCCGCTGCAGTAGTCGTGGTCGTCTTGGCCGCATGCAGCAAGGCGGACCAGGGACCGTCGGTGGAGCAGGTGGCGAAGGGTTACGAGCAGTATTTGAACGCGAACCTGGTGGCCGAACTGGGGCAGCGCGTGGAAGTGCGTGGCTGGGACAACTTGAGCGCCGACTGTAGTCAGACCGGGCCCGAGCGAACGACGTGCGTGACGGGCGGCACCCTCGATGTGATCGGTTTCGAGGGCGGTCGCCAACTGAAGGAGGCTCCTGCACCTGTGCCGGCCCGGGTAGACCTGGTGTTCGAAAAGCGGGCAGGGCAGTGGGTGCTCATCGACGCACAGAAGAAGCCCTGATCGGTCCTTGTAACCCGCCCTCGTTTCCGCTCATTTGGAGGTTCCATGAATGCCCATGTCCGCTCTCACTCGACGGCGTCCCATATGCAGTGGGGCCTGCTTGCACCCGCAACGGTCCTCCTGGGCGGTGCTGGCCTGCTTGCCTTCGCAGGCGGTGCAGAGATTTCTGAAGAGCTGGGGTCTGCTTGGCAGGCCCTGGCAGCGTTCGCTGCTGGAGTCGGCTTGTTGGCGCTCCTACTGCTGCTTTACGTGCTGAACTGGCGGGCGGCGCGCGTTCGGGCAGCCAGGGCGGCTAATCCCTTCCTGAAGCCTAGGCGCGGCGGCTTCTGGAAAGGGGCAATGATGGGCGCGCTGGTCGTGGTGGCGATCCAGCTGGCGAGCATCGGTGTGGGAATTTTCTACCCCGGCCTGGTTGAATCGGAACGCAATTTCTTTGTTTCCGTCCCGCCGCTGGCGTTGGCCGCCCTCTACACCGTCTTCCCGATTGCGCCACTGGTGGGCGGGTTGATCGGGCGCGTGTGGCGCGCCACCAATCTGTAGGGCGGGCCGGGAGCTTCTGAGAACCGTCAAAGGGGGGCAAGTGCCCCCCTTTCGGCGGTTCGCGAAAGACGCCGGCGACGGTGGCCGCCTACGCCCTTCGATGCTCGATCAAAGCCGTCAGGTAGTTCTCGCAGGCGTCCCTGAGGCCGGTTTGGGCCGCAGCGATCAACGCGTCGGTGCCCATGACGGAAGCTTCGTTCCGTTCGACGATCAAGATTGGGAGGGCCTCGGTGGCCTGCCGCCAATTGTTAGTCAAGCGTGTTTCCCTCCAATCCCCGCGATCATGGTCCATCGTCTCTACCTCTGTTGAAGATTAACGCATCTAATCATCCATTTTGAGGATCGCAATCGTATCCCAAGGCTTATTCGCAGATTTGCAGGGCAGTTCGCAGTACTAGGTGAAACCGCGAAATGGGTTGCACTATCTGAAAGGCGGCGTGAAGCCTGTCGGCGGCCAGCTCGGATGGGACAACCGCAGCCAATATGCAGAATGTCCGGATGGTAGCGTCGACCGAAGCGCGCTCAGGAGTGGCGTTGTAGTTCTTGACGAACCGCATTTTCCGAGATGTTGATTGCTGCAGGTTCCGACAGCTGAGGCGCCTACGTGTAAGTGCCTACCAGCGCAGTGAGGCGCTGAAATTGTTTTGGGCTGTCGCGGTGACCACTACAGCGGCGACGCCTGCTTGGTGGAGGGCACGACCTGTGAGCTGTGAGCTGTGAGCTGCGAGCTGCGAGCTGCGAGCTGCGAGCATTCTTCGGCCTGGCTCTGACTCCTCTGATCTCGCGCCAGAAGTTGGGTCGAGCGACTCAGTAGTCAGCTTATCGGGTCCCCAACATAAGGCTTGGCGACTTCCACGACGAGTCGGGCGTTGCTTACCGATTGCCGATTTCCGCAGTCAGTGCACGCGAGAACCGTTCCGCCCGTTATGGATTGAAGAGCAGGCCACTTCAAATGATTGACATGCTGGCAAACACTGCAGCGCACGCAGATGGACACGACGCTTTGGATGTTCCCTCGCATGTCATTCAAGGGTTCGATTTCCAGCACGTAGAACAGACCTGTATCAGTCATGGCAGTGTACCGAGACGTGATGAATTCTGCACCGAACGATGAGGCTGGGCATGCGCTACTTCGTGGGCTGCAAAGGATTGACTTGATGGGCTGGCGAGTCTTTGAGAATAAAGAACAGGCTAGCGGACAGCATGGCAACTGCGCCGGCGGCCATCAGCAGCACTACTCCGTGACCCTGAGAAAAAGCCAGGCGAGCAGCACCCATCAATACCTCTGCATCACCAGTCGCTAGGCTTCCCGCCGCCATTGCGGTTTCGCCGATCGAGTGAGTCGCCTCTTCCGGAATCAGGTCTTGCACTTCTGGCGGGACCTCGATTCCAGCTGTATAGAGCTTCGTCACAAGAAGTCCAAATCCAGTAATGCAAAGCCCTGTCCCGAGATCGTAGCTTGTGGCCTCAAGTGCGCTGGCAGAGCCTGCTTTAACGGCCGTCGCGTTACTCATGATGGCTGCCGATGAGGCGGTGGGGGGGCATGTGTCGGCACTAGCTCGTCTTCCGCGACAAGTCAGTGTCTGCGGAGCTATCGCGCGTTCGATCCTTGGAGAACGTTGACATCACCCAGTGATAGAAGATTGGAATGAAGAGGACACCTAGAACGGTGGCTGCCAGCATCCCACCGATCACGCCTGTGCCGATGGCGTTCTGGCTGGCCGCACCAGCGCCTGACGCGATGGTGAGTGGGACCACGCCGAGAATGAACGCAAGCGAGGTCATCACAATTGGCCTGAAACGAAGCTTTGCCGCCCGCAGCGCCGCCTCGAAGACGCTAATGCCTTCGGCATGCAGTTCCCTGGCGAACTCCACGATCAAAATTGCATTCTTCGTCGCCAAGCCAATGATGGTGATGAGGCCAACCTTGAAGTACACATCGTTGGACATTCCAGCCAGGCTGACTGCTGCAACCGAGCCGATTGCGCCGATCGGAACAATCAGCATCACCGCCAATGGAACGGACCAGCTCTCATAGAGAGCGACCAGGAGCAGGAATACAACGACCAGCGCGATCGACAGCAGTGCGGGCGCCTGCGAACCTGCGAGCTTCTCTTGGAAGGACAGGCCGGTCCATTCGTACCCAATGCCTTCGGGCAACTGCGAGGCAATTCTCTCCATCTCCGCAAGTGCTTGGCCCGAGCTGCTTCCTGCCGCGGCGTCCCCAGTGATCGCGAACGACGGATAACCGTTGTAGCGGCTGATCTGTACCGGGCCAACTTCCCAAGAAGTATCAGTAAAGGAGGTAAGCGGAACCTGCTTACCGTCTCGGCTAGTGACGTAGAGATCCTTCAATGAGTCAGGCGACATTCGATACTGTGTATCGCCCTGAACTACCACGCGCTGCATTCGTCCTTTGTTCACGAACTCATTGATCATTGCCGATCCATAGGCGCTGGACAGCACATTAGTGGCGTTATCAAAGCTCACACCAAGTGCCTCGGCCTTCTCACGATCAATCTTCAGCCTAAGCTGCGGTGCGTCGGGAATGCCTTCGATAGCGGCATACGCGATCTTTGAGGATTTTCCGGCGCGCTCCAAGAGCTGGTTTACCGCGGTGGTCAGAGCCTCACGCCCGACTCCCGCGCGATCCTGGATCCGCATCGAGAAGCCTCCGGAATTGCCAAGTCCATCTACTGGTGGAGGGCTCATCGCCAGCACGGTGCCATCCTTGATACCTGCGAAGAACGCATTGGCTGCAGTAACTTCTGTTGCCGTAGTCTCTTTGCGGCCGCGCTCGGACCAGTCTTTCAATGTGGGGAAGGCCATGGCCGCATTGGCGCCGGAACCAGAGGAGCTGAAGCCGAAGATGACAGTGACCTCCTCAATATTTGGACGCGTCGCGAAGTACTCGATTGCCTGCGCGGCCACCTTGCGCGTCCTGGATTCCGAAGCGGCTGGAGGCAGCTGGATATCCAGCATCATGTAGCCCTCATCCTCGGGAGGGACGAAGGATTCGGGTAGACGCAGGTACATGACTGCAAGCAACCCCAATAGGGACGCATAGAGAAGCATCAGCCGCCCGCTCCTGCGCATGAGTCGCTTGTTGGTTGCATCGTAGGCGTTGGTGGCACGCCCGAACGAGCGGTTGAACCAACCGAAGAATCCCTTCTTTTCAGTGTGGTGCCCTGCCTCAACGGGCTTGAGGAGCGTCGCGCACAGGGCTGGTGTCATGGTCAGCGCCAGGAAACCTGAGAAAAGGATCGAGACCGCCAGCGCGACAGAGAATTGCTTATAGATGACGCCAACGGAGCCCTGCATGAAGGCGAGGGGTAGGAACACCGCAGATAGAACCAGCGTGATGGCGACAATCGCGCCGCTCACCTGCTTCATTGCTTTGATCGAGGCATCCTTGGGTGAAAGCGCCTCTTCAACCATCAAGCGCTCAACGTTCTCGACTACGACAATCGCGTCGTCCACGAGAATGCCGATGGCAAGCACCAAGCCGAACATCGTCATCATGTTGACTGAGAAGCCGATAATGCCCATCACAGCCAATGTTCCCAGAAGGCACACTGGGACGACGATGGTCGGGATGATCGTATAGCGGATGTTCTGCAGGAACAGAAGCATCACCAGAAATACGAGTACGATGGCTTCAGCGAGCGTCATCAGCACTTTCTTGATGGCGACATTCACGAACTTGGAACTGTCAAGCCCAACGGAGTACGTGACGTCAGCGGGGAACGTCTTCGAGAGCTCGGCAAGGCGATTCCTGACGGACGCCACGGTTGCGACCGCATTGGCGCCGGGAGCAAGCTGCACTGCAGCACTCGCCGAGACCTTGCCATTGCTCTCGGTTGCAAAGCGATAGTCCTGAAGACCCGTTTCCAGTCGCGCTACGTCCGACAGACGCACAATTGAGCCATCCTGCTTGGCGCGCAAGATGATTCGCCCGAACTCTTCTGGTGAGGACATCGTGCCCTGCACCAGCAGGTTCGCGGTTAGCTCTTGGCTAGGCTCTGCAGGAGAGTCACCGAAGCTGCCCGCAGGAACCTGGATGTTCTGCGCGGTGATAGCGCTGTTGACGTCCTGTATGGACAAGCCGAACCCAGCGAGCTTCAGCGGATTGATCCAAACTCGCATTGCCGAGTCCGCACCGAAGAACTGGACGCGGCCGACGCCGGGGATGCGGCGAATCTCATCGTTGACGCTACGTGCCGCGAGTTCGTTGAGCTTGACGACGTCCTGAGATTGAACGCCGTCTCTATAGGTTAGCGTGTAGATCATGAGGAAGCTTGCGCTTGCCTGCTCGACCTGTATTCCGCTGCGCGTCACCGTAGGCGGCAGCCGGGATTCAGCGTTCTTGAGCCTGTTCTGTACGTCGACCTGGGCGAGGTTCGGGTCGGTGCCGGGCTTGAAGGTCGCCGTGATCTCGGCGGAGCCATTGGAGCTGTTGGACTGGAAGTACAGCAGGTTGCGCGCGCCATTGAGCTCCTGCTCAATGATGCTTGTCACAGTCTCATCGACAACTTTCGCAGACGCTCCAGCGTACGACGCGGCAATACTCACCTGCGGAGGTGCAACCTCAGGGTACTTCTCAACGGAGAGACGCGGGATTGCCAGCATTCCTGCGAAACAGATGAAGATTGCCACGACCCAGGCAAAGTTGGGTCGTTCGATGAAGAATCTGGACATGAGAATGTTCCGGTTTCGCGTTCTTAGTCAGAGCTGGAATGGCCGCTCAATGAATGCCCTTCTTCCAGGCATCAAGTCGTCAGGTCTGAGTTGGACTTGGAGCGGTCTGGGTGCGAGTCTTAGCGCTAGGCACCTTCATGCCCTCTTTGACTTTTTCAACACCGGAGGCAACTACACGCTCACCTTCACGCAGGCCTCGGATCACCTGCCAGTTACCATCCTGCATGCGGGAAGTCTCGACCTTTCGGACGTGAATAGCATTGTCGTCGCCGACCAACATCACATATGCCTTGCCAGCGGCGTCGCGCTGGATAGCACGCTGCGGAACAAGAACTACAGGAGACGCCTTCCCGGTGTTGATGCGAACGCGCACGAACATGCCTGGGAGCAGCATGCCATCGCTGTTTGGGAACTGGCCGCGCATGGCGATGCGTTCGGTTTCCGGGTCGACGGCAATGTCCGTGAACAGCAGCGTGCCTGAACGTACGGCGCCCGTCTCCGGGATCTCGATGGTTACAGTTGGGTCTCCAGCACCCGCTGATCCGGTAGCCGCGGCGCGCATGCGCAACATGTCGCCTGCGGGTTGGCTGAAATCGGCGTAGATCGGGTCCAGCTGCTGAACGATAGCCATGGCGGTGCTGCTATCTTGGCCTACCAGCGCTCCTTCCGTGACCAGGGCTCGGCCGATCCGTCCGTCAATGGGGGATCGTACCGTGGCGTGCCCGAGCTGGATCTTCGCGCTCTCGACTGCGGCCTTGTTCGACTGCAGCCCCGCCTCGGCGGTTCTCAGACGAGTCAGTGCGACTTCGTAGTCCTGTTGGCTGATCGCCTTGATGGTTGCTAGCGGACCGAGTCGGCGCTCTTGAGTGCGAGCCTCATTGAGTTCAGCCTTCGCCTTTGCCAGCTCCCCCTCGGCTCGCGATAGCTCGGCACGAAAAGCTGATGGATCAATCCTAAACAGGACCTGGCCCGCCTTCACTTCGGCCCCTTCCTCGAACTCGCGACTGAGCACGATGCCAGCAACGCGCGAGCGTATCTCTGCAATTCGGACTGGAGAGATCCGACCGGGCCATTCCTGTTGTTCCGACTGTTCGCCGGCGTGGACGGTCACGATCTCGAACGTCGGTGCGCTAGGCTCCTCTGAGCTCGTTTCCTTACTGCCCCCGCAGGCCGCCAGAAGACTCGCGAGCGCAAGACACGATATGAAGCGAATTTTGTTCGTAGCACTCATTCATTGATATCCGAGAAGAACCTCGATCCACGAGAGTCGAGTTATGGAAGTGGGGTTAACGATGGATGATCACGCGCAATGCAACACCGCCGATCCACTGCTTAAGCGATTCTGGCGTCGCGACCCGCTTTGTACTCCGAAGAAGCAAAGGATCTAGCGACTGATGTGCCGGGGCACATCGGGCGATTGGTGCGGGTTCACCACAGAGAACTACGGAAGAGGTGAGAACTCAGTTCGTGGCGACTACAGCGGTACAGATGCGCTTCATCGCGCTCTCTCGCCGTCGCGTTCCTCTATTCCAGGACTAACCCTACGGCCAATATCTTTCAGTCTTGCCAGCTGATCCACCATCGACGGTGCGTCGTCCAAACTGCCGACGAAGGTCCAAAGGTAGGTCATCACCGCATAGACATGGCCAGGCGTCACGTGATCGGTGCTTGCGAGCCGCGCTATAGTCAAAGCGAATAGTGTGGCCGCCGCAGTACCGCTCACCAAGAATGCACCAGCCTCACGGTCAGACAGCAAGATGCGTAGACGTGAAAGCGTGGTGTAGTGGCGGCGCAGTACCGAGGGGCTGACTCGGTCGACTAGCCGTATTTCGTGCTCGAGGCGATTGTTCAGTCGGCCATGTAGTTGTTCATTGCGCCGTGCGAATGCCGGCAACAGCAGCAACGCGAAGAGCAGGGTGACAACGCTGGCCGTACCCACCAATGGCTCAATCGCTAGCAGCATCGCCGCAGCGCCGAACATCGACACTAGAGCCGTGGCGATAATAGGCACGTGCTTCTCAAAGAAGTCCACGAACTCCCGTGCCAGCACCACGCGCGCGGCTGACGTGGACACGGTCTGACCGAGACGCCTCTGGGCCTGCACCACATTGACCGCCAGGTCTGCATAGATCCGAGTGAAGGTGCGCGTATCGACTGCGCGACGCGCTGCACCAACTAGCCAGAAAAGCAGAACCACTCCAGCATACGTGATGGCCTGCTGCACATTCCCGCGGATAATTGCATCCACGGCAAAGCCCGCGAACAGGGGGTAGGCCAGCATCAGGGCGTTCTCTAGCGCGACCAGCGAGAACGTACCTGCGAGCTGCAGTGGGTAGGTTCGCAGGATGGCCTTCAAGGTGGCGGCGGCGTTCTGCTGGCCAATGCTTCTGGCCGCCGCAGCCGGGCCAAGTGAATTCGTCATGAGAGCGTCACGTTCCTCGTTTCTCCCAGTATCGTCACCGCTTTGGAGCGGGCGTGGAGGAACGATGGAGATTGCGTGGAGAGGCGCGCGGCGTTCAGCGGGGAGTATGTACGGGCCATCGGATCTCGAACGAACTTCCTCCGCATTCGTTCAAGCGACACTGAGCTGTGCCTTGATGGGCGACAGCAATTGCGCGCACCACCGCCAAACCCAGTCCGGAACCGCCGCTTTGGCGGGAGCGCGAGAGGTCAGTCCTTTGAAATGCTTCGAAGATTGTTTCCTTCAGGGCCTCGGGTACACCTGGCCCGCTGTCCTGGACCGCGATCATGCACTCGCCATGATCCCGAACAACTCGGATACGCAGAGGGCAGGGCGTGGCATGGCGACGAGCGTTTTCCAAGAGAGCCAGAGTCGCTTGGCGGATGCGCGACGGGTCACAATCAGCGGGTGACGACGGCGCGTCGACCGAGATCGTGAAGCCGCTTTCTCTCAATGAATCGGACATCGCATCTACAACCTCTCTGACTTCTTCGCTGACGTCAACTCGCTGGAGGCGGAGATCAAGATGACCGCTCTCGGCGAGACTGACGACCCGCAGGTCTTCGATGATGCGGGTTAACCCCTCGAGATGGGTCAACATTTTATCGAATTGTTCCGGTCCTGGCTCGAACACTCCATCGGCCATGCCCTGTACGCGTCCACGTAAAATGGTGATCGGTGTGCGGAGCTCATGCGCAATTGCTGCATTCCAGAACACCCGGTTTCTGGACATCTGACTCAGCTGTTCGGCCATTGAATTGAAATCGCGGACCAGTGCAGCTGCTTCCACCATCGAGCTGTCTCCTCCGCGGGCTCGTGCGTTCAGGTCGCCGCTGGCAACACTGCGCAGGCTCTCAGCCACGGAGTTTAGCGGCGTAATGATGCGGCGAGTCAGCCTTGAAGCAACTAGGGCAGCCAGCACGGCCACCACAATCGACGTCAGGGCGATCCAGAGCCACTCAAGTCCCGATGGAGTCATGGAGTCTGGCTCTTGATACCAGTTGGGATACAGCTTCACTATCAAGTAGTACAAGAAGTAGAAGCCGCCAATCGAAAGTATCGCCGACGCCACCGCAGCGATCGTGATGGACAGCGTGATCTGGTGGCCGATGGTCCTGCCGGTGATAGCCATGCTTTACTCCAAGAAGCGGTAACCGACACCGCGGACCGTTGCCGGGATGCCGTTAATTCCGACAGACTCAAGCTTTCGACGCAGTTTGCTGACATGGCTGTCAATCGTGCGCTCCTGTGTCTCGCCTTCGGGCAGACAAGCGTGGAGCAAACTTATACGACTGTGCACCTGACGTGGCGCGCGAGCCAAGTGTGCCAGCAGGCGAAACTCGGTGTAGGTCAACTCTGGCACCCGCTGCGGTTGATGATCGCGTACAAAGACCTCATGGCTAAGCAGATCAATATCCAAAGGCCCTTGGCGGATAACATCTGTTGGTGAACCTGTATCTCCAATCTCCGCCGCTGCGCTGCGGCGAAGTACGGCCTGGACCCGGGCAATGACCTCCGCCGGGTTGAAGGGCTTGACCACATAGTCATCCGCGCCGACCCGCAGACCGGTTAGTTTATCCACGTCCTGATCGAGTGCGGTGAGCATGATGACGGGAGTGTTGCCCCTGCGGCGCAGCTCCGTGAGCACCTGCCAACCATCCAGCTTCGGCATTTGCACATCCAGTAGGACGAGATCAGGGCGCAGTTGACGGTGCAGCGCAAGCGCAGATTCACCATCCACAGCACGGGCGCTGCGCAGCCCTGAGCGGCCTAGATAAGCGCTCAGAATGTCCGCGATGTCGCCTTCATCTTCAGCGATCAGAACCAATGGCGATCGTGCTTGGCGGTGTGTGTTGTTCATTGAGAAGGGTGTTGTTGTGATGGAACAGGCAATGCGCTGAATGAGCGTGATCGGAGCATTCTCGAGCACTGCGCCTTCTCCGCAGCCGCGCACGACAGTGCCACCTGAGTCAGTACACGGCGCACGTCCGGATGCAGCGGCTTTCCGTCAGACAGTGCGTGCATCAGTTGAGCTGAGAGTGCTGCCGGCGGCAGGCTACAGTCGGTTTCCAGTGGGGTCGCCAGGGTGCGCGCTTGAAGACGGGTTGCCATTTCCAGGACCGCTTGCACACGTACCAACACCATGGTCATCACCAGCGCCAGTAGTGCGCACAGGATCAAGGTACACAGCCCCTCACGCGGATGTGGACGTGGACCCATGGTCAGCCATGCGGAGAGTCCCACCAGTAACGCCGATGCGACTGTTCCGGAACGTACCAGCTGCCTTGGCCCTGCGCTCTGGAACCATACCAGAGCACTTGCTCCAAGCCCTGCAAAGACGGCGAGGGCAGGCGCGGCATCTAGTATCAGCCAGCACGCTGTTAACGCGGCGATTACTGCCAGTACGAAAGGAGAGGGGGTGCACCACGCGATATAGGCGCCGCGCACGTCCATCTCATTCAGCTTGGGGTGGAGTCGGTTCAAGGCAGGAGGCGGAAGGAAAGGTGCACAGCCTATCCGCGTAACATGGAGGCACTATCGAGAATGTGTGGACGTTTCGTGAAGACATAGTCCTGTTCAGGTCTGGGCGGATCTTTGAAGTGTCTGCGTGTTGCTATATGGCGTTTAGATTGGCCCCCAGAGCGACTCCCCACGGCGGAGGCGTCCGAATGCTGCGGTCCAATCGGAATACTCCGTGCCGTTTGGAGAGCGGAGTCGGGACTCGCCCATCCCCCCTGGGGTAGCTTTTGGAGCGGGTCGCCGCTTGGACGCGCATGATGAGAAAATTGAGCGCTTCAGCATTCTTGGCCTGTGCTTCGGTGAGCGGCGGCCGGCATCAGGTCGGGTGTTACAGTGCGCCGGGGTTGGATATGCTCGAAGTCTTCATGGGTGGCCTTGCATGCCCTGGCTTACTAACGATCGTCGGGCCATCCTGGTCTCTTTCGTCCCTGCGCCTTACCGAGAAAGATGGAGCTGCCGCTCGATACGGGTGCGCCTGGATTGCCTGTATAGCCAGGCGATTGCTTGTGCGGCGTGCTAATGCAGGCCTCAGCCTCTTTCCATCGTGCAATGGCGCGTTTGACGAACAGAGACCTTCAAGCCGGTCTGTCATCCACGTTGAGCGCCGCCATGATCTCCCCAGCGACCTCCGCATTTGCGCAGAGGAAGAAGACAGCATCCTTTTCCGCCGCCTGGGACAGGAAATGGTGGACGGTGATCAATGCGGCAGTCGTGTTCCTGACGAACACCTCGTGGCACTGCGAGAGCCGAACATGCGCAAGCTGGGCTGCGAGCGCCTGCTTGGTTGCGTGGACTTCGGCACGGTGATCGCTGTCAATTCGCCCGGGAAGACCCACTCCGCATCCGGTATAGACACATTTGTCCTTGAACCTGGTTTTCCAGACGAATTGAGGTGAGTTTAGTTCGAAGGGCGGAGCGTGTAGGGGATTGCTCTTGATCATGCAGTGGCGATGACTCTGGGCTGATCGCTTCCTGCGAGTTGCGCAAGAAGAGTCCGATGCCGTTCTTGACCGCTCAGCATTGAGCGGCGTCGGCGAGAATAGTTGCGCGAGCGTGAAGGTCCCGCGACTGACTGACCTCTCGCTTTCGCCTTTGCTTCCTGCACACCCAGAGCACAAAGCGCGGCGTAGGCTGACGCCTTAACTCGAGGTTGTTAGGCATGCTCAATTGCTCGGTTGTCTTTGTAAGCTCAGCAGTAGAGGAGCTGACTGAAGTGCGGATTGCCGAGCTGATGGCAGCCGGCGCTGAGTTCAATGAGGCATGTGGTTCGCGCGCAGTTGTGTGCTTCGATGGAAGCCGCTTTTTCACCTACCTTGAGGGGACCGCCAGCGCGGTAGGTGCGACGATGGTCTATGTGGAGTCGCTGGACATCCACTCAGAGCTTGTGCAGCTCGCTAGAGGTGCTGTCCAAAGGCTTCGCTTCTCCGATCAGCCTCTGCTGTTCATGCGGGTGTCCACTCCCTGTTTGAAGACCTTGGTTCGAGCGGACTGGACCAACTTCTCACAGCGTTTGAAGGGCAGGTTTGAGCCCGTGACGGGCATGGAGCAGCTCGCCGAGCTCGTTGCCCGACACCGCGAGCCAGCCGAGGCCTAGTGCGCGCCGTGGGCACGTAGGAGGGCGCAACTGGGGTTCGTTTCAGGATGAGGGTTTGCTTTCAATGCCGGAGCGCTTGATGGCACTGCGGCGCAAATACCCGCGAAAACGTGGGTACAGCGCAGGATCTTGAAAAACGAGCAAGGACGGCAACACCCCGATCGGTTGCGTAACAGGGGGCTTGTCGAGCCGGGTGGTCCTAGAGCCGGCTGGTGCAGGTTATTCTGCACAACCCAGCTTCGAGCATAGAAATGCACGCCTTCCAGGATTGGACGTTCAGCGCCAATGGCAGAATCATAACCGCCAGAGTGGAGGTGGATGGAAACGGGGGTGGAACCATCACTCGGTTTGAGACTCGTCCTGGTCCCGCTCAAAGCGGCCTTTCGATCAAGGTCAGCTCTCAGCGGGAGGCGGCCACCAAGCTGGAGCAGATCCTTACTGATCTATTGGGCGCTGGCTGGTAGGGCCTGGGTCCATCAGGGATATCTGTTCGGTGAGCATCCGAAGAGACTGCTGAAAGGCAGCGGTGAAGATCGGGCCATCGAGGCCGGCATGAGTGTCCGCCGCTTCCACCAACATCAGGTCCCAGATCCGGCGCAATGATGGCGGATCACTGTGGGTGGCGATGGTCGCGCCGAGCGCGTACTCCATCGCTTTGAGGTATCCCCGATGCGCTTCTAAGTCGACCTCACATGCGTGCAGGCGTTCAGCAAGTTGCTCCAGGGTGTATGTCATAGCGGACTCGACTTGAGGATGAATACGAGAGATAGTCCATCTAGGTCATTAGGCAGACACAATGAGCATTCTCAACGTCTTGCTGAGCCCTAGCCAGCTCCTCGTTGCTGTTGACACCCTGGCAGAGGATGCCCGGACCGGCGCCCACTCTTCGGGCGCCAAAATGCTCCTGATTCCGCAGCACAATCTCGTGATGGCCGCACGCGGGCCGACACAGTTTTTTCTTCGTGTCTACGAGCTGGCGCTTCAGGCGAGCTTCCGCGCAGATTTCACGATGGAACAGCTTTCTGCGGAGCTGGGCTTGGTGCTGGACCAACTGTGGCCGAACTACGTAAGGGCGGCTGCCGAAGCGCGCCTACCGATTGACCATCTCGGGACTGAGCTGGTTCTTGGGGGCTGGTCGCCTAGGAATGGTCGGATGATGGCCACTGCGTACGCCAAGAACGACAGCACCACACCTGCCATTGTTCAGTGCCTTGATGGCGGCTTGGCCTCGCCGGGAGAACCCTTGGCCGGCAGGCCCGAGAGCTTTGCCCCAGCCGATGTCCTCGCAGCCGGCAAAATCCAGGCCACTTGGCTTAACGCGCGGGTAGGGCGGCAGGTGGCTGGTGGTCGGCTTCTGGCGACGTTGCTGCGCGACGGGCAGGCGGTGACGCAAGATCTAGGTGCGATCTAGATCTTCGGGCACCAGCCCCGCTAGCGCCAGGATCCTATCCTTTCTCATCTGCTCTCCCCAGAGAACCCACGCTTGGTCTACGGTCAAAATCCCCGTCACCGCGCATGCAGGACAGGTGATCTCCCCCCCCCCACAGCATCGGTAAGGCCTTGGCCACGCGATATTCGTGACTCGTCCCCACACGAGCCACACTTGGCCTGTAGGGATTCCACTCGCTCGATCGTTCCATTCAGGCGCAGCAAAGGGCGAGTCCGAAGGATCCGGAAAGCGGTCGAGGGTGTCATGTGTCATACCTGAGAGGGGGTAGACACAGGGGCGAAGGATTTCGCGCCAGAGAGGAGCCAGTTGGGTCAACCTTACACCATGAACTGTTAAGAGTTTCACTCCGGCCGAAGCTCTACGCCCCAGAGGAAGGCTCTAGAGCCAGCCCACCGGATCGATGCACGCGGCTGCTATGGGAGCGAGCTCCCAAGCGAGGCGCTCCACCTTTCGCCTGTACGCCATGGCTTAGGCAATGCGCAATCCAATCCTGGTCTCGACCTCACGGGGTGTCAGGCCAGGCTCCCCGGAGATGGGCGACTTTCACGAACGCTGGTGTGTGGTCAGCTCTTCGCATTAGGCATAAACCACGGCATGGTGCCCGCGTGCTGATTAGAGCCGCACCCCGAGTGCGTCGAGCGTCGGAGTTGTCATCGTTCCTGTCGCTCGAATGCCGTGGGCCAATTGGAACATTCGCAGCGCCGATTGGGTCTCAGGAGTGAGGACCCCGTCGATGGCACCTGGATCGTAGCCCTTGGAATAGAGTGCTGCCTGGACACGCATGATCAGCAGCTTGAGCGCATCGGCGTCCCGTCCCTCCGTGACAGGCTTGTCGTAGGTGCCAGGTTCCAGCGTCAAGCTATTTGTCGACCTCGAGTTTGCTCGGGCGGCCGGCTCCAAATTCTGGGTCGGGTAGCTATTCAAATGGCTGGCGCCACTCCCGGTGGTTCGGGGAGCTGCGGGCGCCGCCGGTGCCGCTGGCGCGGTGTAGCGGGTGGGCGGTGGGGTATAGGTCGCCGGTGGCGGGGTATAGGAGCGATACGAGCTTCCCGACCCGGACGAATGTGAGCGATGGGAACTGTGTGATCGATGAGAGCTGTGGCTGCGGTGCCCTGCATACAGGTTGTGCCGGCCTGCATTCAACGAGGTGCTCAGGACGGTCGCGTATTTCCCGTCCATCTCGGAGAGCCTGGAAAGGTCGGACTGGCCCTTGGGCGGCTCCGTGCCCAAGGTTCCCAAGGTGGCTGCGCCGACGATCATCAGTGCGTTGGACATGATCAGATTTCCAGGACGGGAGAGATGGACCGGCTGGTCCAGGCCGGTGTGACCCACGAGAAGAAGCCGCCGCACCGCCGCCGAACCGAGCAGCCGTCACAGGCGGGCAGGTAGTCGTTCTTCCAAGGCGAAATGCTCTGCACGGCGTAGGGCCAAAGCGATCGGTCCAACGCGCACAGGGGCAAGTTGTAGAGCGAGACCGGAATTCCGCCCTCGGCCAGTAGCCCCACCGCGTCGGACAAGACCTCACCGTAGTCCGCTGGATCGGCCCAAAGCTCACGCTGATGCGCTTTGGCAAACCCGATGGGCTCAATGCCCATCAGTGCGACGTGTTCGACGAAGGGTAGGTTGCGCCAGATGTAGCGGGCCAGCTGTGCCAGGCGCTCGACCGTGGGCTTGACCAACACGACTCGGATCTCCACCCGCTGCTGGGCGGCTTCCAATGCGTAAAGCCCACGAAGGGTCTGAGCGAACGCACCCTCGCTTTGCACCACGTAGTCATGCAGGGCATAGCGGTCCCCGTAGAGTGGAATGCCCCAGCTCAAGTTGGGATGGAGCCCTGCAAATTTGGCATGCAAGCCAGGCTCACGCAGGCGACCGTTGGACAGGATGTGCAGGTGGGTGTTGGGCAGTACGTGCGCGCATTTGGCCACCACGTCGACCAACCCGTCACTCAGCAGGGTCGGTTCCCCGCCGCTGATCGCCAGCGAAGGTTCCTCCGAATCGATGAGGTCGATCAGGTCCAGGAGGTGCCTTACCCGCCAATCGTCTTGAACGTCCCGGGGCGGCTGAGAGCACATCAGGCAGTAGCTGTTGCAGCGCTCGGTCGCGAACAAGACATTGCCGGTGTCTCCGCGCCGGTAGCGGATCGCCACTTTCTTCTGCAGGGGATTGAGCTCCACCACATCCCCTGGTTTGCAAACACCCGGCGGACCTTCCAGGCGAACGAGAGGAACCTCACCGGGGGAACGCAACCCGATTGAAGGCAAGACAGCGCCCCAAGGCAGGTTTAGCAGGTCACGGCTGAAGTGGTCCGCTGGGACGTCCCGCAGGTCCAGCGCCAGACGCTCCAAGGGAAGCCCTGATTGGGCAAACTCTGCCAGGGACACGACCTTGAGCAGTCTGGCCTTCGCCGACGGCGCCAGCTCCGCTCTGGTTTCAAGCGGCAGCATGGACGGCGGCCTCCACCGATGGCTTCGGATTGGCCCAGGAGCGCATCAACCCTTGGATGTTCCGGTCAGCCTTCTCGTAGCGCTCCAGCAGGAAATCAAAGAGCCCCATGTTCCGCTGGCAGAAGTCGCTGCTGGGCCGATGGCCGATCGGATCCCCTTGGCGGGCGTAGTGCTCGATCGGATCAGCGCCGCACATCGGCACAAACGCGCAGTCGGAGCACGTGGGTAGGGCCTCGGCGACCCCGGCGTCCAGCAAGCGGGCCATGGCGGGCGAGGACAGCCATTGGCTGACCGGTTGGCTGACGTGGCCCAAGGCAAAGGCATCGTCCCCCATGGCGGCAAGCATGCGTGCCTCGTCCGACGGATAGACCCGCCCGTCGTGGTCGTAGATGACGGCGCCCAACCCGGCTCCGGAGGGCGATCGGAGATCGACGTAACCGTGCCCGAACGAAGTGAAGAGCTGGGAGAGAAGGAGAGACGCGTAGGACTCTTCCATGGCGTAGCCGGCCAGGTTCATCGACAGCAAGTGGTCGAAGGCGCGCCGGTAGAAGGCGAGGAAGTCTTCCGTGGGGTAGCCGGTGCGCTGGGCCGTCTTGGTGGCGAACCCGTAGGGGCTCAAAGGACGCAAGGAGATGCTGTGGAAACCCAGCTTCCGGTATTCGTCGATGATGGCCTCAGGAACCTCGAGGCTCTGGCGGGTCAGTGTCGTTAGCGCCGAGACGCCATCGTCTCCCAGCCAACAACGTCCGCGTTCAATCCCTTCCACGGTCCGCCGGTAGCTGTCGCGGCCGGGCCGGGGGCGATTGGCGTTGTGAAGCCATTCGGGACCGTCCAGTGACGTAGACAACTTGAAGCGATGCTCGGTTAGAAACGCCAGCTGGTCGTCGGTGAGGTCATGCAGGGTGGATGCCAGCACGAAGCGCAGGGTGCGTCGGGCGCTCCGATTGCGCTCGACGATCCGCCGGGTGATGGCCTTCACTTGCTCAAAATTGAGCAAGGGCTCACCCCCTTGGAATTCGATCGTCAGTTCTTGGCTCGGCCATTCGAACAGCCGTTCCACCGCCTGTTCGGCGTGCGCGCTTTCCATGTCGAACGCAGTAGCGCTCGTCTCCTGCCGCGACACCTGGCAGTAGTTGCAGGTGTGGTGGCAACGCAGGGAAACCACGAAGATGTGGAGAGCGGGTCCACCCATCAGGTAGGACTTTCGGCTGCGGATTTGACTGAGCAGGGGCGCCAAGCTGCTTCGGTCGATCCCGGCGACGGCCAGGTGCCGGGCTTCCAAATCTGCAAAGAGGGCTGAGTTGGTCGGCAACTGGTGGGTCACCAGGCACTGAACGTCCTCCATCTTCATCAGGAGCCAGTCGCCTGCCATGGACGAGACAAAAGCACGGTGTTCGTCCCAGGGAAGGCGTCTGAACCGTAGAGGCAACAGTTGGTAGGCCGATGGGCCGGCGAAAGCCTCTGCGGACCTAAACCTCGACATGGGCGACCACCGGATGTGCCTGGCTTAGCGCTGCGCGAAGCAACTCTTGCTGCAGCCCGTTGGTCTCTGCTCGGACAGCCGCTCGCAGGCGCTCGTCCAGCAAGTCTCGGGAAAACCGGGCCCAGAGGTCCTCTGACAACTTAGAGCCGTCCAGAGACCACAAGAAAACGGTGAGGTTGGCGCCTTGGCTGCGCACCTCCACACCAAACTCGTCGGTATAGCGATGCGCCGCGCGAGCGGTCACCTCGTCCGAATACAGTGTGCGATCAATAGTGAATTGCGAGCGTTCCATTGCCCATCCCCCCTGGATGGGGGAACTTTGCTCCTGAGACGTCTCGGTTGCAAGCAGGTTGCCGCTGGCTGGCGCGTGGAAAGGGGGGCGGTCAGCGCAGTCGGGGCCGTCAGGCAGGTAAGTATCCCTGATCCTTTCGTGGGTAACCACTGCAGTTACTGCGCTCGATGGCTTGAACGAATGAGGCTGGCAAGGGGAAGTGCGCACCTTCCTGAATACCTCAGGATCAGTATCTCAGTTCGGAACCTTCGAGAACACTTTATCATTCAGCTTTGCTAACGTGCTTCGACAATATGGACGAGGAGCGCGCGATGCCTATTAGGGCCGTGGTGTATATCAGCGAAGCCTCGGACCCGCCGATGGGAGACAAGTTGGGATTGCGGGCAGCTAAGCTGGATGATCTTGTGGATGACGCGGCTCGCTTTAATCGAGGCGCAGGCGTTAGCGGAGTTCTCCTTTTTGACGGCGAGCGCTTCCTTCAATACTTGGAGGGGCCGTCAGACGGACTCGACGTTGCGTACTCGCGTGTTCTCGGAGCTTCTAGTCACCATCATATCCAGGAGCTACAAAGAGGCACGGTCGCTGATCGCCGGCTTCCCTTCTGGCCAATGAAGTGGCTCCCCGTAGAGGCAAGCGAGCTTACTTCCACTGCGCTTGCCGATTGGGTCGGCTTCAAGGTGCGAGGGGACGGCGAAGCCATGAACGCAACAGCGATGGATCGGCTTTTGTTGTTCGTCTCTAGAAGTGCAGGGCTCGACCGAAGCCGTGGCATGGAGCACTTGGTCTAAGTTGCCCGCTGGTAATCTCACCGCTCTGGGAAGCCAGCGCTTGGAGAGCATCACTGTTTGGGTGCGCTACAACGTCTCTACAGAGGCAGCTGAAGCACGGTTGCGAACCGAGCTTCAGCATCGGCACGGCACGGCAAAAATGACTTTTTCATCTACAACTCAGACCAGATCCGAAAGGCTGTAATGAAGTCCAGTCATACCATGGCAGCCTTCCGTTCAATCTTTGTGGGGCAGGCGGCAGCTTGGTCTAAGCTAGAGTGTAGGAGGTTACTCTCTGTCTTTTGATCAGCGGCACTTGGATGTAAGCAGCTCGGCCAACTGAGTTGAGCCAAGTGGTCGAGATAGGGCATAGCCTTGGAGCTCATCGCAATCCAGCGATCGTAGCTTGATGATTTGATCTTCGGACTCGGCGCCCTCTGCGACAGTGGTGTAACCGAGGCGCTTTGCCAGCTTGACGATGGCTTGAACCTTCAAACAGGATCGTTCATCGCTGGCAACGTTGTCGATTAGGGACTTGTCTAGTTTCAGCGAGCTAACTGGTAGCTCAGTCAGGTAGCTAAAGTTGCTGTATCCACTGCCAAAGTCGTCGATGGACAGTTTGATCCCCGCGGTGGCCATCAATTTAAGTTGTTCACCAGGCAACGACTGGGCATGTAGCCATTCGCCTTCGGTGATTTCAATCTCAATGTCTTTGCACTCAAGGCCTTTGTCGAGGATCTTGGCTACCAGTTCTTCGGCAATCCCAGGGCGGGCCACGTCACGTGCGGACAAGTTGATGGACAAGCTCAAGGTCAAGCCGTCCTCCCGCCAGCGCTTTAACTGTGTGAGTGCTTGGTCGATAACCCATTCCGATACTTCCCCCATGAGCGCAGTGCGCTCAAACACGGGAATGAACTCCCTAGGGCTCACCGGCCCAAAGTCTGGATGGTTCCAGCGGATGAGGGCTTCAGCGGAAACTGGACAGAGATCAGAAGCTCTGAAGCGGGGTTGGTAGACCAAGTGAAACTCGCCTTCCAACAGTCCGCGCCGAGCGTCCGCTGCGAGGCGGTAGCCTCGCTGGAGGGCTTCGTCTCGGTTCGAAGAGTACCAACGTCTGGTCGCCTTGGCGGAAATCGCCGAATGCAATCCGATGAGCATCTTTCGAATGACGTCATCCGAGCTGTCATCCCCCATCCGGACCTCGCAGATGCCCGCATGAAACAGTGGAGACATTGGAACAGCTGCGGCCATCATCGGCCTAGTCAGGCGCGCCTGCAGTTCGTCGACCAGTCGCTCGACTGCTTCACGGCCTGGAAGCGCGAGAACGAATGCAAAACGAGTGACACCTACGTGGTAGACCTCGGCAATTCCATCCAGCGCCACCTTGATGCGTACGCCGGCACGGTTGATGAGCGCTTCAAGTGGAGCCATGCCCAAAACCTGCCCAGCTTCGCTTGCGAGTGGGGCATCAAGCACATCCACCAGGATGGCGTAACACTGCCGGTTTGGAGTGCGTGCCGCCCAAGATGTGTAATCAAGGGAGAACTGGTGGCGATTCGGAAGCCCGCTGACCGGATCACGCCTTCCCGTCAGTGCTCGAAGCTCGAGCTCATTCATGACTGCTGTGCCGAGTGTTTCCAGCTGGCGTCGTTCTTCTGCCGAAAAGCTCCGCGGCTCATTGTCCATGATACACAGCGCTCCAATCGCCACTCCGTTCTTGGTGAAGAGTGGAGCGCCGGCGTAGAACTGTAGGTGTGGCGAGGCTGTCACGAGTGGATTGGAGGCGAACCTGGCATCCAACCTCAGATCCGGCACCACCATTACCTCGGTGGAACCGATGGTGTATGCACATATCGAGTCTCGGATGTGCATCTGGGCCATCGGAAGCCCTTTTCTAGAGACCAGCCTTTGCCGATCCGCTTCCACGAGTGAGACGAACGCTACCGGTGCTTGAAACGCGTGCGAAGCCAGCTCCGTTAGTCGATCCAAGGATGCGCCCGACACATCATCGAGCGCATTCAGACTTCCCAAGGCAGCCATTCGTTCTTCAGAGCGAGTGGGGGACATTAGGTTTGTGCCAAGTAATGCGAGTTGCTTGAGTCGACAATACGCCCCAGCTATTGGATAACCAAGGGGGGGGCGTTCTTCAGTATGAATCCAGGAAGCGCGGCCCACCTGCCGGCCCTATATGGGGCCGGCGGCGATCAGGGCTGTGTCTTAGGCTCTAGAAGGTTGACCACTCTGCTACGGATCGAGCCTCTTCCCGCGTCGGAATTCCACGCGCCCGAACAGGGGTTAGGCGGGGCTCGTTCGAGGCGGTTGCTTTGATCCTGAAGAGGGAAGCAGCCTTTTCCAGCTCATTTGCTTGCTCGGCCATGGATCGGGCCGCGGCACTAGCCTCTTCCACCAACGCAGCATTCTGCTGGGTTGCTTCATCCATCTGAGCGATGGTTTGATTGACCTGCTCAATTCCAGTGGCTTGCTCAATGCTGGCTTGGGCGATCTGGCGCACGATCTCCCCAGTCTGGGCTGCTGAATTCTTCAGTTCTCTCATGCTCGCGTCCGACCGCCGGGCAATAGCGATTCCAGCCTCAACCCTACCTGTCGACTCATCAATGAGTGCTTTGATGTCCTTGGCGGACGCCGCTGCCCGTTGAGCAAGCGTGCGCACCTCAGAGGCGACCACTGCGAATCCGCGTCCCTGCTCGCCTGCGCGAGCTGCTTCAACTGCCGCGTTCAGTGCAAGAATATTGGTCTGGAAGGCAATGCCGTCAATCAGTGTCACCATCTCACCGATTCGCTGGGACGACGCATTGATTTGTCCCATGACGTCAACCACTTCGCTCACGACACGGGTGGTTGCGGCGACTGCCTCGCCAGCCCCTTCCGAAGCGGCGTTGGCTTGCTGCGCATGCTCAGCGTTCTGTCGCACCGTCGAGGTCAGCTCCTCCATAGATGCGGCGGTTTCCTCCAAGTTCGCAGCCTGCGATTCGGTCCTGCGTGAGAGGTCACTGTTCCCGGCTGCAATTTCATCGGCCGCTGTGGCTATGGAGGCTGAAGCAAGCTGAATTCGCTGGACGATCTCAGTGAGGTTGCCCGCAGTTCGGTTCGCATCGCGCTGCATCGTTGCGAAAACGCCCTGGTAGTTTCCGTCAATGCGTTGGGTCAGATCGCCTTCGGCCATTGCGCCAAGCACCTTCGAAAGCGCGCTCAAGCTCTCGTCCGCTGTGCTCATCAACCTATTCAGGTCTTCGATCATGACCCGGAAGTCATGCTGATAGGCCTGCGCATTGCCTCGAACGCTGAAGTCGCCGACGGAGGCTGCTTGAGCCAGTCGCTTGATGTCTCCATTGATCGCTTCCAAGCTGGCCTTCGCTGCGTCCATCGATTCGTGCAGGATCGCCCGAGAGCCAGGCAGACGCTTCGCGTCACGGCTTAGGTTGCCTTGTGCATACTCGTTCAGCACTTCAATAGCGTCGACAATGGCATCCAAGTGTTCAAAGACCATGGTGTTCATGCCCGCCGCCAGGTCGCCGTAAACGCCAGGGAAGTCCGTCTGCATGCGGAAGCTGATGTCCTCGCCGGCATGCTTGTGAATCATGGTGCTAGTCTGGTCAGAGAAGCGCTGGAGCATCTCAATCATGCCGTCAGTGGAGCGAAGCATTTGTCCGACCTCGTCAGGACTATCGTCGCTGTGACGCACATTCAGGTCACCACGCGTTACCGCTTCGATCGAGGCTGAGACCTTCGAAAGGGGCCCAGTCAGGCTCCGCGAGATCAGCCAAGATGCGAGGATTCCAATGATCAGACTCAACGTTCCAAAGGTGGTGAGAAGCCCGGTGGTCCTGGCCGACAGCGCGGCCGCTTCTTCCGCGCCTTCCTTCACCAAGCGATGCTGGAGCGTGGTGAAGTCAGTGAGAGCCGAATTCCAACTGTCGGAGGCAGGCCTGACTTTGGTGACGAGGAGCAGGTTGGCTGAATCGTAGTCGCCGGCACTGATGAGCTGATCCAGTTCATTGTTAAGAGTACTGGCTGCGAGGGCGGCGCTGCTCACCCGCTGCCTCATGGCTTGCGTAGAGGCGTTGGTGGCTGGCCTTGACGTGAAGGCAGCCCAGCGTTGGTCATACTCTGACGTCAGCTTCTCCAATTTGTCGGTGTCAGTCGCTACGTCGACGCCTCTCTTCAGAAGCATGTCCCGGCGAAGCAGCATCATTTCTTTGTTCAGCGCGAGCAGGCCATAGAGTTCACCCATGCGGGTGACACGGACATTGACCGCCGATTCAAACTGTTGGCGCTGCTTGTAGGTGCTGTGCAGAGCGATGCCAAGAATGGTGGCAATCAGGGCCAGCAGGATGACGAAGCCGAGGGTCAGGCGAGGTCCCACTTTCAGGCGGCGCATTGTGTACATTTTGTGAAGTCCCATAGTCAGTCGATTCCCGACTGCCGGGACGGCTGCGCAGGGGGAGGGCCCGGCAGGCAGTAAGGCATTAACGGCCCCTCCGAGCACTTCTTTAGGCAACTGAAAGACCGTCGAGCAGAAGCCATGTTCGTGCCGCTCTTGAATGTCTTCTGCGCGTGGGCGTGGCGCCGGTCGCCCCTGCTTTTGACTCGTGCAGGAAGGAGAAGCCCCGCATTAGCGGGGCTTCTGGTTGGTCATCCAAGCGGCCACTTGTGCGGCGCGGCGGGCTTCTGCTTGTAGATGTTTCCACTCAGGTCCACGTGCAGTTCCATCCACTCGCCACCACCTTGGCGGGCAAGCACCTCGAAGTGCTTCGGGTGGCGCCTCGGCTTTCCTGTGCTTTCAAATCCAGCCTCAGTTGCGGCAAGGACGGCTACTTCTGCGTCTGTCTGCGCGCCATCGCGACGCCGAGAGATTGGCCCGCCGCCATGGTGGGGCTTTTTGTGTTCGACCTCAGTGCTTTCTTCTCCTTTGCGTGCAATGCGCAGGACCTTGATCTCGGAAGGGCGACATTCTCCCTCTAGGTCTACCTCCAGCCCCGGTGACACGGCAAACGACTCCGCGCCCTTCGGCCCCAGGTCCGCGAGGTAGTGCTTTCCATCAGACAGTACGGTGAAGCGATGGGCAAAAACGTGCTCGACAACGCCAGATATCGCAATGAGTTCATGATGCGGCATGCATTTCTCCTAAGAGCGCCCATGCTCGGGCGCAAGGACGACATGTGTGCCGGACCTGACAACGGCAATGCGAGACGAAAGTTGGTTCAGTGGCGGTTGTAGCGCGCACTTGGGCGGCGTGCGAAATCAGCTGGCCGGATGGTTGACGGGCCGTCTTCCTGCGCCGGCTCTGCGTGGAGGGCAGACTGCGGCTCAAGACTTACTGCCCGCGGGGTTTTTCTGCGTCCAGGGCCCCCAAAGCGATGCTGCGGTCGCGGCGTACTTGCTCAGTCCAACCGCGTAAGAGGTCCGAATGGCTGAACCAGCCAGTTGCTTTGCACGCGGGGCAAGTGGGTTCGACATTGTTCACGGTCACGCGAAGACCGCAAAGCTCCGAATACCGCGCTTCGTCCCCGCATTGCATACATATGCATTGAAAGGCTTCGGTGCGCTCGATGGCTCCATTCGGGCTAAGCAACGGCCGGATCCTGATGATCCGGAAAGCGTGAGGCGAGGTCATGTGTCGTGCCGATTTTGGGCTAGACACGTGGGCGAAGGGTTCGCGCCGGAGAGGAGCCACGTAAAAGCACCATGCCGCATGAACTGTTAGCAATTCTTACGTTGACTGTAAGGTCTTTGCCAGACCGAGCGCTTCGTTGCGCAGCTAAGAACCACGAAATGACTTGGCAAGGCTGAGGCCGGCTGATGGGCCTGTTTCGCGGTCACTGGCGCCAGTCGGCGGCGCCAGTGCACATCCCGCCATGCTCATTCCTGCGATGGATAGGAGTTCAGGAGGTGATGCCCTGACGCCGCTCAGGTTCTATCGGATAAGGAAATCTGCGGGCGAGCTACCCTGAGCTACCAGCGCGGCCATCCATCGGGGCTGCCTTCCGCGTCCAGTCCAAGTTTCAGTTGGGTCAGCTGGGTTGCGGTACTTAGGAGCCACCTTGCTGCCGGCCGTCTTTTTCGGCTTCCGGACTGCTCGCTTGCTGGGCTGTTCAGGGGATGGACTTGAAAGCGTCCCATAGAGCTCTTCAATCGTGTAACCGTGATCTTTGACATACTGGTTGATCTTGGCTCGCATGGCGGCGGCCTTGGGGCGAGTCAGTACCTTGGTTTGCTGCTTCTCTGCTTGGGCGATCAGGGCTTTTAGTTCTTTTGCCGACAAGTGGCTGACATCGATGGTCATCTGTTCTATCCGAGGTGCAGAAGGGATAGCGTAGTTCGAAATTCGATTCGATGCGAATACCGACAACCCATGGCAACGGCACCACGTTATTCCGCAGCGGCTCGGCCATTGCCAATAGCTTACGGGTAGAACTTTCTTGGGTCGCTCAGTTGCTTCGCGAACTGACCCCTCTGGTAGCGCGGTAGCTCCACCGGTGGCGCGTAGCGAGCCAAAAGGTCGATCTGTTTCCTTCGCGCGAGCTCGGGCTTCTTGTGGAAGTAGGCCTCATGCAGCACCGGCACCTTTTTACTGATGCTGTGGCCCGTGAGCAACGCAATGTCTTCATCGGGCACGCCCTTGTGGTGGAGCTCTGTGGTGATGGTGTGCCGAAACGCGTGCAGCCCAATACCCTTCCCGAAGCCTAGGTTCTTCAGGTAGGTGCTGAACTGGTTGAGCGCGGCCTGGCTGTAGCGCTGGTTCGACTCACCCGTCTTGCGGTTCACGCCGGCGGTCAGGTGGGGGAACAATCGAGGATGGCCACAAGCGCGGATATCCTCCACGAAGTCCAGGAAGCCCGCATCAAGCACTTGGGAAGGGATGGGGAGGGTTCGAATGGCTGACTTCCCTTTCAGGCGCTGCCGGCTCCGATCGCGGGTCTTATGCGCAAGGTCGGGATCGATGGTCTTCTGGATCCGGATGCACCAGACGCCGGCCTCTTGCACCACGTCCGCCAGTTTGAGCTGGGCGATCTCGTTGATGCGCGCGCCTGTGCAGAGACCGAGAATGGGGAGCCACCAGCGGTGGGGGTACTTGCTAGCCCATGGGACATATGTCCCCAGGTCGAAGATGCGCTTGAGTTCTGCATCGTCGAACAGACGCTCTGGCTTGTCGGGATCCACTACCAAGTCCTTCTTGATCTCGTCGAAGGCGACCATAGGGGACGCAACGATGGCCTTGGATTTTTCGAGTTTCTTGAAGAACGTCGACAGGAACCGACGGTGTTTCTCAAGGGTGGCCGGGGCTGGTGGTGCGACGCTGAGTTGCTTGCCGCACTCCACTGCTTGGTTGTAAGTGAAGCCCCGGTATGCCGGGTCGGATAGGAACCGGTCCGGTAGCCAGCGAATCAAGTCCCAAACCCTGTAGATATGGGCGTGGTCGATGCGCGAGACGGGGATGTCACCGCAGGTCAGCAACAGCAAGCGCAGGGTGCGTGCGGTGGCTTCGACCGTCTCCTTGGCGAGGCAGCTGTAGTCACCGCGATTGCGGAGGTAGTCACCGATTTCCACGGAAAGCGAACGACCTGGTGTCGCTACAGGCAGTGGCTCGGGGTAGCGAGTGCCGTTCTTCGTTGAGCGCGGACGCCTTGTTCGCTCACAGACGGTGTTGAAGATGTCCTGAGCGTGGACCGCGGCCTCCCGGCCGGTGACCACGAGCTTTCCGATACGAACCCTTCCGATGCGGATGTCGGTCATCTGCAAGGAGTCCCTGGGATCGTCCACGTAGGATTGCAGGGGGTGTAGAAGTTTCTTCAGGGGCATTTCTGGCTTCCATCGTTTCGATGGAAGTACAGATAAAACAGGCTGCAAAATCGTCAATAGAAAAAGATGTCTTCTGTTTTTGCCTTAGGCTTTCTCCGTGGCGGTGGTTGTAAGGCGTAAACGCGCAAAGGTGTTACTGCGCAGGATGACGGTCACAACGCTTTTAAATCAAGGGTTTGCGATGCATGGTCTTGTAGCTTTTCGCAGTCATTTGTGTACTGTTTAATTTCTACAAGCTAACAACTTCCTCTGGGATGCTAGCTTAGTTCTGTACGGCTGTTAAACGGCGCGGTCAGTTGATTGCTGAGAAATCACTTGGGAGGTGGAACTGTGGCGCAACGACTCGGTCCATTGTTAGGGATTGCGATCCTCTTCGCGCCCCTGGCTGCCAGCGGTGGGACGCCCACTGACCCCGAGCTGCGCGGTGAGCTCCTGCGGATGAAGGATGCCGATCAGGCGGTGCGGGACCTCCCGCTGACCACCGAGGGTGAGGAGAGAGTGCTCAGTGCTGTCGATGCGGTGCACACCGCTCGGCTGAAGGCGATCGTTGCGGCCCATGGCTGGCCGACCGTGGCGCAGGTGGGCCAGGACGGGGCGGACGCGGCTTGGTTGCTTGCCCAGCATGCCGACAAGGACCCGGCGTTCCAGCGCTCTGTTGCGGAAGCCATGCAGCCCTTGGTAGCCACGGGGCAGGTCAAAGCGTCCAATTACGCCTACCTTTGGGACCGCACCCACGACCCCCAGCGCTACGGAACGCAGGGGCGTTGTGTGGACAAGGGGCGTTGGGAGCCCCGCGCGGTCGAGGCGCCTGAGAAGCTTGAGCAGCGTCGTGCTCAAATGGGCCTGACGCCCATGGCGGAGTATCAAGCGATGGTCTCCAAGCACTGCGAGCAGTTTGGGCGTTAAGATCGAATCAGCAGTTGGGGCACTGCGCGCGGAGAGGCAGGGGTGAGGCCTGCTTTTCTGAAATGGACCTTGAGAGCCCCAAACAACTCCGGTGGGCCAACGTGGTGTCGCAGGGCTTGCTGGCGGGCAACTACTTGGCGGGGGATGGACGCATGGGGGCTTTCGTGGGTGGTGCGAAGAGGCTGCTTTGGACGGCGCTAGCAGTGGGCGCTTTCACCGTGCCAGTAGCGGCGCGCAACCCGGAAGCGGCGTCGCACGCTCCGGCTGCAGCTCCGCATGCGATGGACATCCCCTTCGAGCGCTTCACGCTCCCCAATGGGCTGCGTGTCATCGTGCACACCGACCGGAAGGCCCCCATCGTGGCAGTTCACCTGTGGTATCAGGTCGGATCCGGTGATGAGCCTGCCGGTCGCACGGGTTTTGCGCACCTCTTCGAGCATTTGATGTTCCGCGGCACCGAGCATTACCGCGACGCCTACTACGGCCCGCTGCAACGCGTGGGCGCCACCGACGTCAATGCCACGGTTACGCCGGAGCGCACCAACTACATGCAGGTGGTTCCATCCACGGCGCTGGACCTGGCGCTCTGGATGGAGTCCGATCGCATGGGTCATCTGCTGGGTGCCATCGATCAGAAGGCGCTGGATACCGAACGGGGCATTGTCGAGAACGAGAAGCTGCAGCGGCGTGGCGTGCCTTACGGACTCGTATGGGAGCAGCTCTCCCGGTCAAGCTACCCGCCGGGGCACCCGTACCATCATTCGACCTTCGGATCCGCACGCGATCTGCAGGCGGCCACGCTTGCCGACGTCCAGGATTGGTTCCGGACCTGGTACGGCCCAAACAACGCGGTGCTGGTGCTGTCAGGTGATGTTGGCGTTGAAGAGGCCAGGAAGAAAGTCGAGTCCTATTTTGGGCATATCCCATCGGCGCCCGACGTAACAAGGGATCCCGTGGACGTCGCCAAGCGGGCGTCTACCACCCGGGAAACCTTGTCCGATCAGGTCCCTCAAGCGCGGGTTCACCGGACATGGAACATCGCAGCTCGTGGGACGCCGGACTTTGATCAGCTGCGGGTGTTGGCTTACATCCTGGGAGGAGGCAATGCCTCCCGGCTGGGCAAGCGCCTGGTGCACTCCGATCAACTTGCCACTGACGTCACGGCCGAGGCAGGGGGGCAGCTCGGATCGCGGCTCATGATCGTCGCCAACTTGCGCGACGGTGTCGCCCCGTCGGCCGTGGAAACCGCCATGGAGGTGGAGCTTCAGCGTCTGCTGACGGACGGTCCCACCCTTGATGAGGTGCAACGCGCGCGGACCGCGATGCGGGCCGAGTTCGTGAAGAGCATCGAGCGTAACGGTGGGATGGACGGAAAGGCAGAAGTGCTCGCCGCCTGTGAGGTATTTGAAGGCGATGCAGGCTGTTATCGGCGGTCCGCTGACGTGGTGGCAGCAGTCGCGCCCGACCAGCTGGTTCGCGTCGCTCGCCGTTGGCTGGGGCAGGGGGATCACATCCTGACGGTCATTCCAGGTGCCCGCGCTGCGTTCGCTGAGGAGGACGAGCCGGCTGACGCGGTGTCCCACGCGCAAAGCTCAGGCAAAAGCCATCGCGCTGCAGCACCGGGCGTGGATCGCAGCGCAGGGCCGCCGTTTCCTGAAAGCTATCCGGAGTTGAGATTCCCTGCGATCGAGCGGGCGGCGCTGTCGAACGGCACCCACGTGATCCTGGCTCGACGGGAGGACGTCCCGCTTGTTCGCATGTCCTATCAGTTCCCGGTGGATCCCGCGGCAACCGCGGGTCTGGCAGACATGGCGTTCAGCATGCTGGCAGAAGGGGCCGGGGATCACGACGCTCTGGCGTTCGCGGCGCGCGCTGAATCGCTGGGGGCGGAGCTGGGTTCCAGTGTCGACGTGGGCAGCGGCGCGGTGACCCTGGTCGGTCTCAGAGACACGCTTGACGATTCGGTTGCGCTGTACGCGGACATGCTGCGCCGACCGCGCTTTCAGCCGGCAGCGATGGATCGCATGCGTGCCGCCAAGGTGGGTGCGCTTCGGGAGGAGGCGGCCAACCCGCAGCGCTTGGCCACGATCCTATTGCCTGCGTTGCTGTACGGGCTGGATCATCCGTACGCCCAATCCTTCAATGCACTGGGCACCGAGGCCTCCGTTGAGGCTTTGCGCCGCGATGACCTCGTGGAGTTCCACCGCGCCTGGATCCGGCCGGAGCGGGGCACGCTTGTCGTGGTCGGGGATACGACGCTCCAGGAGCTGGTCCCGGTCCTTGAGAGGCATCTGGGTGACTGGCGCGGGTCGGGTGGGATCCCTGAGGTGCGCATCGACGACCGCCTGCCCGCGCAGGCGAGGCCACGGGTGTATCTGGTCGACAGCCCTGGTGCTCTGCAGGCCACCCTGGTGGCCGGGCAACTGGTCGCGCCGAGTTCAGACCCCCAGACGTTGGCCTTCGAGGTCGCCAATTCCGTTCTGGGAGGATCGCCAAGTGCACGCCTCAACATGAATCTACGAGAGGCCAAGGGCTGGTCCTACGGGGTGATCTCCAGTGCGGCCAACGCCCCGATAGCGCGACCCTGGCGCGTGGTGGCGCCGGTGCAGTCCGACCGCGTGGCGGAGGCCATGGCGGAGATTCACCGCGAGATTGCGGAGTACGCGTCCGGACCGGCGCCTGCCAGGCAGGACGAGGTTGCACGCTTCCGGGACAGCCAGGTGCGGCGTCTGGCGGGCAGTTTCGAGACGCGGGAGGCCGTCGCCTCGGAGATCGCAGACATCGTGCGGTTCGACCGGCCAGACGATTGGACCACGCAGCGCAGCAGCGCCCTTCGACAACTCGATCTCAACGAGGTCCGGGCCGCTGCCGCCGCGCTGGATGCCGGCAGGTTGACGTGGGTCGTGGTGGGTGACTTGTCCCGTATCGAGGCACCCGTGCGTGCCATGGGGCTGGGTGAGGTGATCGTGATCGATTCGCAAGGTGCGCCTCTGCAAAATGAGAAGCCCCGGTCGGGCGGGAGTGGGATGAACTAGACGCGGCAATCGGGTCTAGATTGCTTGCAAAGATCTCAGGTACGAAGATTTGTATGCAATGCGTCTTAGGCGTTCCGGCGGGCGAATGGGCTGCTCTGAGGAATCAGTGGCATGGGGCGCCCAGCCGGGGTAGTAGCACCACAGCTGAATTGTTTGTCCAAGGGAGGGGTATGAACAATTACACGGTCTACTTGCTGCGTGAGGACATAAAGACGGACTACGACGCGATCGCCGTCCAAGTTCCTGGCATTCCCGTAGTAGATGGTGCGTCCCACTACGGGACTCTGTTCGTGAAGCCGACCGCACCACGGGAGCCGAAGTGGTCTCCCTTGTTCACGCCCTTTGTGGACAAGAAAAAGCTTGGACATGTCCAGTCCTCCGCAGCCGTCCTCATCGTTCCTGTGGACAAGCGTCTTTTCGCCGTTACGTTTGGCCAAGGAAGGCATCTACTAAAGCCCGAGGCTTTTGAAGAGCGGTTTGGGCTGCTCGTAACACTGAACTCCGTGCGGCAGGATGCTCTACGTAGTGTGGATAAGCGTGCCTTCGTGGATGACCAAAACAGCCGTGTGCAAACCAGTCAGGCATCTGCTGCGTTGGAATTCGGCATCGATATCGAGCGCGACCTTATTCGGGGCATCGTGGGCTATCCCGATGCGCCTGAGATGGGGCGCCGGTTGTCGGGATCGGATGCCCTCAACTTCACCAGCAAAGCGGATATCCCGGAGCTGAGGAGGCAGCTGCGCCGCTATCTTCGGGCCTACTCTTCCACCGACTACAAGGAGAAGTTTCCTTGGGTTGATCAGGTTCGCCAGCTGAGGCCCAAGGGTCAACGTGCAGTAGAGCTAGATGCCCTGCTGGTGGAGAAGCTAAAGATCGCTTGGCAGCAAGGTGGGCGGGTAGAGGGTTGTTGGCTTGCTATTCCGGATGTGGTGGACTGGGCCCGCATCGCAGGCTTCAAGTTCACCCGCAAGAAGAACGAAGGCATGTCCTCGGATCTCCACCTGCCTGGCCTGGTACAAGCATATCCGGATGCAGAGCCGGACATTGAGTTCTTGCGATCCCGGCAGGCATTCGCAGTGGATGAGGAGCAATGGACCGTAGAGGACTGGCAAGTCTACCGCTGCATCCACTGTGAGCTGGAGGATGGTGGGAAATCTTACGTGCTTTCCGCAGGGAACTGGTTTGAGGTCCATGATGATTTTGCCGCAAGCATCGAAGAATTCTATGCGAACATCGCCAAGTTCCCTTTAGAGCTGCCGATCTACAACCACGACGATGAGGCGGCTTACAACCAGGCCCTTGTGGACGAGGGCAATGGGGCCTGGTGTTTGATGGACCGGAAGCTTCTCAACGTGGGCGGGGTGCACGACAAGGTTGAGTTCTGCGATGTCTATGGGGCTAAGACTCTCTTGCACATAAAGCACTACGGTAGCTCCAGCGTGCTCGGGCACCTGTTCAATCAGGGGTTGGTGTCAGCCGAGTTGCTTAAGTCAGACAAGAGCTTCGTGCAACTCGCCAACGAGAAGATCGATCCGGCTCATGCGCTTGACCTTCCGTTTGACGTCCCGCGTGACGTCACAGATTACAAGGTGGTGTTCGGTGTAATAAGCCAGTCTGAAGCGCCGGGACTGCATCTGCCATTTTTCGCCAAGGTTGTGCTCAAGTCTGTATGCACGCGCATCCTCGAGCGTGGCTTTGGAGAGGTCATGCTTGCCAAGATCTCCGTCGATCAAAACAAAGTTAAGGTGAAGAAACTGCCCCCAGGTAAGAAGCCAGCGAAGCGCGGGCAAAGGATGGCACGGCGCGGCCACTGAGTCGCTTCAGCTGCTAGTGTTGTCCTGTTCGGGTCTATTCGGAGTGCATTGTTGGAGGAGTGAGTATGACCAGGGAAAATCAAGCTGTGCAGAAGTCTGCCATCCCACCTGAAATGGATCTGGACGGCCATCAATGGCCCAATGAAGTCCGTTTCATCCCGTATTGGGGTGACCTCTACTGGGGCGGGACGGAGGGGCGGCGGGTGCTCTTGCTTGGCGAGTCGCACTATCGGACGGAGGGGGCGAGCGATTCGCTGGAAGTGACCCGTCCTTTCACTCAAGACCATTTCCGAGAGATGGCCTTGCCCGTCCGGAGCGGCCGCGACGGACCCTTCTTCAAGGCGCTCGATCTGATCCTCACCGGGCGGCAGGACTTCCAACTCCAAGACGCCGCCGAGGCTTGGAGGCGCGTGGCATTCCTGAACCTATCCCAGGCGTTCGCAGGTTCCCAGGCAAATGACCGGCCGCGAAATGAGGCGCTACGCTACGGCGGGCACGTGTTGGTTCGAGACATTCTGCCGACGCTCCGGCCAGATGTGGTGCTGGTCCTGGGTCGCACCGCCTGGCGGCTATTTAGTCACGGCAGGGTGTCGCCGGACTTACAGCCCTTCATTGCCCGACAGGTCAACCGTGGGGAGGGCAGGTGTAAGCGGCGTTACATCGAATCCCGGGAAGTCTGGTCGCTGGACTACAAGGGTGGGTTTGCCTTGATGACCTGGGTCTACCATCCATCGTGGAACGTAGATACGTGGCAGGATCGGGCGGGAGCGCTGCGCCACCTCATCTCACTTGCGAAACAGAACTGAGACTGTCGGGGCCGCCCTGGGCAGAATGGGGGAGGGCGGGCAATGGCAATGTCGAATGAATTAGTTCATCCCGTTAGGATATATTGACAGTTGTGACGCAATGTTGCAGCTTTGTGTGGCTGTTCCCTCTCAATGAAGGAGTCAAGTTATGTCGATTAAGCCTGGCCCGAAGCCGATAGCTCCCTCCACCGGGCAGCCGGATAAGCGCCGACGAGATAACAAGGATACCCCGGGGAATACTCCGGGCTTGAAGCCTCACAAGCATAAGCCCGGCAAGTGACTTAAAGCGGATTGGTTGTCGGCGGCAGGGATCAAAAGAGCAGAAGTGCGACACTGGCCGACACCACTATGGCGCCGGCCTTCGTCGCTGTTGCCTGTTGCTGAAGTAATCGGTTTGGATATGCGCGGAAGAAATTGGCACTCTTGTCGTGTGGCGGAAAGCGGAGGGGCGATGTCTTCACCTGCCCTGAGAGTGCACAGCCGACTGTTATGGTGAGGATGAAATCGCCGAAATCCTGAAAAAAGACTGCTGGTTTTTGGTTGGAATGCTCGGCGTATTGGATAGCCAAGACGATCCTGGAGTTCCAGACACCAGGGCGGCGTGCCCTGGAGTTTGGGGGCATTCTGTTGGAAAGTGAAGGGCGGCATGCTGCGCGCTAAGCGAACGCTCAACCCCATTGGCGGAAAAGAGGTCTTGCCGACGGGGTTGAGCAGCCTGCGTAAACGACTACTTACATCCTGCGCAGACGAGATGGCGACATAGGCTTGAGTCCTTCAACCCACCTGTCGAAAATGAGCGCAGCAAGAACTTTATGGTTAAGCCTCTCGGATTCGCCGGGGGCGCGAACCTTGACGCTGATGTCTAGGTTGGCGCTGAGTTGCTGTTCCAGCTCAGGCAGCCGTGACGCATGCTTGCTGAGCTGTTTTTGATGAGTAGCGAGCAACACTGCTATATCAAGGTATAGCTGTTGCAGATAGATCAATCGGTCTTGCGTTGCTGCTGCCTTAATGGCGGACTTCGGCGTGGTCGCCTCGCCCCAGAAGAGGCCACCGCCATTGATGACTTTGCTGATGTGGTCAATGAGCCATCCGCCTCCAGCGACTGCGCCCGTCGCCAGAAGGCCTCCGACAACGTCGATTATAGCTTTCTCCAGAACTTTCTTTGCCCAGGCTTTCCGTGTCTGAGCTGCATTGGCTGGGGACTCGCTGCCGGTTGCTTCGGCTGGCTTCTTAGTCTGCTTCTTCGCGGAGGTCTTGTTACTCGAAGATCTATTTTGGCCTTCTTTCGCCATTTTGCTCGTCCTTTTAATGGAAACTCTGTATCGGTGGGTGGGGTTCAATAAATAATATACGAAGCAAGGGGCGATAGCCGATGCCGGCCATCTTCAGTAATCCGGTTAATTTGAATGAGACAACGAGGCTATAGCCTCATTCTGAGATGGCATCAGCCCTGGACTGGTCACAACGTGGTGGACTACCCGAACGCGCGCGCGAGCCAAGCGGTAGCCTCTTCCAGGTCCAGCTTTAACGATGCATAGGAGCGTCGCAAAAGGCGTGGAGGAAGGAGGCCGTCCCACTTCTGCGTGACCAGGTTGTTTGCAGAGTGAAGAAGCGTCTCTGGCGATGGCCATGGCATCTTTGCCACCCGCCCGAGCACCTTGATCACATCATCGAGACTCCTTGCTCCCATGGAAATTTCCACGCCCAGCCTACCTGCCTGAGAAGTGAATCCCTGAGCGTTCAAAAGGCAGGCGATGGCTTCATTTGCGGAGTCTCCCAGCCACGTCATCAGCAAGGCGTAGCTGCCCTGGTCGAGAAGAATCTTCCCGTCGAGCCCCAATTGACGGTAGGCGTTCTGCGCCTCCTGCAGGAAGCGAGTGGCAGTTGGGTCCAGGAAGTCTGGTTTGATCTCTTGCTGATACAGCCCGCGCATCTTCTGGCGAACCTGCGTGTGGACCTGACCGCCCGTTCCATTGAAAAGAGGCGGGGTCCCGCCCTTCGCAGCGGTCACGTAGATCGTCTTTTGGGCGTCGTCGATCTGCTCTACTAGCCAAGTGCGACCGCCAAATAGAATTCGTTGGCCGACGGTCACCAGTTGGGATACGGGGAGCGTGCCCAGTGCCTTGCCGGCGGCCACGATCCGGAACTCTTCGTCGACGCTGAAAGCGGCGTAGAAGGTGTAGTGGTTGACCAACTTGTCGCCGACCGGGCCGTGGAGCAGCAAGCCGGAGCCGTCTTGAATCAGGACCTGTTCTTGGCCAAGGTGGCGAAGCAACTCTGCGAACGCGTCTTGGGACAGCCCGTGGAACGGTCCCTGATCTGCGCAGAGCAGCTGATAGGCTTGGGCTGCCTTGAGTCCGCCGTACTGGGCAATGGAGGAGAGCAACTGCTGAACCAGCGTCGATAGGTGTAGCCCGTTGACCGAAGGCGGTTCAAACCACCTCTCCAGCAGTAGCAGTACGCAAGCAGTGGACTGAACTGTGTCCAGTCGAAGCCTTGTTTTCAACGTCGACTCAGCATCGATTGCATCCTCGATAACGTAGCCGCGCAACACCGCTGGCTCTCCAGGGCGGCGTCCGGAGCGACCAAGGCGCTGGCGAAGGCTGGCCACGGAAGGTGGTGGGCCAATTTGCGCGATGCTTTTCACCGCTCCGATATCGATGCCTAGTTCTAGGGTGTTCGTGCAAATTGCGCTTGCTGGACGACCCCTTTGCTTCAGAGCCGCTTCCGTGTCCGTTCGTATCTCTTTGGACAGACTCCCATGGTGTGGCCAGAACTCTCTCGGCCGGCCGTCCTGTTCGCTCAGCAGGTTGAGGAGGTGGGTGTAGCGTTCAACCTCCCTTCGGCTATTGGGGAAGATCAGGTTGTTCGTCCCTGAAAGGACCCGGTAGAGGTGCTCGGCCAGTGCAGCGGGGGCCGCCGGATTCTCGTCGGACCCGGCGTCAGGTGCGGGTTGTTCGTAGCCCTTGATGATCAGTTGGAGATCATTTCCGGTTGATGAGGCGTTGACCAGCGCGGGGGCAGCCCCAACACCCGGGCGTAGGAAAGCCCCAGCGCTCGAAAAGTCACCCAAGGTTGCCGACAGGCCCAGGCGGGGAGTCCGCCGCCGTAATAGCACGTCGATCCGGTGCATCAACGATTGGAGCTGCTTCCCGCGCTCGCTTCCAATGAACGCATGGAGTTCGTCCACGACAACGTAGAGGAGCTTGGAGAACGCGGCGCCTACGGAGGTTCCGCGGTTGCAAAGCATCGCCTCCAAGGACTCCGGCGTGATCAGGAGCACGCCACGGGGGTGCTTAAAGAACCGCTGCTTGGTGGAGCCCGATACGTCCCCGTGCCAAGGCCACACGGGGACTTCAAGGTCCTCGCAAAGCCGCTGCAGCCGTTCAAACTGGTCGTTGATGAGCGCCTTTAGAGGGCTGATGTAGACAATCAGGCCCTCCTCGTCGGTGTTCAGAAGGTGCGTGAGCGCAGGAAGAAAAGCGGCCTCGGTTTTTCCCGAGGCGGTGCTGGCGGCGATGATCACGTCCCGGTCGGCGCTCAGGACGAGAGGAATCGCCAATTCCTGGACCTCACGCAGCGCCTCCCATTGTTCGGTCCAGAGGTAGCGCTGGATTCGAGGGTGCAGCGATTGGAAGGCGCTGGAGGCAGTCATCGTTAGAGCCTGAACGACGCCAGCTCGTCGTCCTCTTGCACGACCAACTCGCCGTCGCCCCCGTGGTCAGCTGCCACCTCGACCGATCCGATCAGGTCCTGCCAGTCCACGCCCTGGTTCTGCTCCAAGACGGCCAAGAGGTTGATAAAGGCGGTGATCGTTGTGCGCGGGGTGCGGAAGAAGCTATCGCCGATTCGATTGGCGCAATGGGTCATGAACTGGTGAATGGCTTCATCGGGCAAGAGATACTTGCCTGCGTCGCCGGCAGCGTAGACATGGCGAATCTTGGTGAGCAGGACGTAGAAGTCTTCGGCTGTCAGGCTCGACAGTCGAACGACAGGGCCGCTGAAATCCACCAACCCGTTGGTGGCAAAGGTATTCTGGGCCAGGCGGCTCTGAAGAGCTTCATAGCTGTAGACGCCGCGGCGGGTATCCATCAGGAAATCCGGGGTGCCGCCCAGAACAAAACCAAGGCCAACCGCAGTGCCCTGCAGGGAGTCGTTGAGCATGCGCAGGAGCTGCTCGTAGTTTGCATTCCGGGCCTGGGCGTTGGCCAACTTGTAGAGGTTGACCAGTTCGTCCAGGCACACCAGCAGGCCGCTATAGCCCGCCAGCCGAACAAAGCGGCCCATGAGCTTGAGCTGGTCGTAGACCGATGCGTCGTCCACGATGGTTCGGACGCCCAGCGCTGCACGCGCGTCCGTCCGGGTGGCAAATTCGCCACGCAACCAACGAATGGCATCGGACTTGAGCTGCTCGTTGCCTTGCTCGAACCCTCTCCAGTAAGCGGCGATCACGTCGGCAAAGTCATAGCCGTTCACCAGTTCGCTCAGCTGCTCGAGCTTCGCGCGAATGACCTGCTCGGTGGATACGCCTTGCGACTTGGACTCGGCCACTGCGGTCGAAATGAACTTCTCGACCACCCCGGGCAGCGCGCCTCCGTCGGGCTTTGTCCGAGTGGCCAAGTTCCGCATGAGCTCGGCGTAGAGCGACCGGGCCTGCCCCCCTGAAGCATGCAACCGCCTGTCGGGATTCAGATCCGCGCTGGCCACGACGAGCTTCCGCTCCATTGCAATGGCACGAACGAGGTTCAAGAAAAAGGTCTTGCCAGCGCCGTACTCGCCCACGACTAAGCGGAAGGAGGAGCCGCCATCGGCGAGCCGGTCAATGTCACTGACCAAGGTTTGCACTTCGCGGGCGCGCCCAACCTGGATCAAATGCTGACCGGCGCGCGGGACGACGCCGGCGCGCAGCGACTGGATCACCGCGTCGCGGTCCCTGGAACGGATTGGGCTGCTCATTGCTCGATCTTCTCAATGAATTCGGGGTTGATCTCCAACGGGTCGTCGCCGTCGGAAAATGGAATGTCGTAAGCGTCGAACGACGCATCGTTGATTTGTTCAAGCGCGCCGTCGAGCATCAGCTCCATGTCTGCCGCGCCATCTTCCAGTTCTGCACGGGTCCAGACGGGGCGCGACAGCATTAGCCTCAGCAATGCGCTGTGTGCCTGATCAAGCCCGAGCAACTGACCAGCACTCTCCACCTCGGCACTCACCGCTTCCGCCGGCGCAAGATCAGGGAGAGTCGCTTCCTCGTCGGTGAAAATGTTGGCGAGCAATGCGGAGACTTGGGCTGTGTCCCGCTGAAGAGCAGCGATCCGGTCGGGATCGAGTTGGAATGCGCCAGACGCAGCCTTGGGCAATGCGCTGGGGGCTTTGGGCGGGCGTGGGGCATGGACGTCGCTGAACACACGAGCGGGATCCACGCCCAACGCTTTGTAGACGCGCTCCAAGAACCGGACCTCCTCTGGGGAGACCATCCCGTCGACTTGGGCGAGCGTGGCCATGGACCCGGCGATGGCGTCCTTTATGTCCCCGCTGAGCGGATCCAGCTTCTTGCGCAGCGTAGGCAAGGAAAGCGGTGCCATCGCCAAGAGATCAAGGTGCGCGCGCAGACGCCGTCGGTCACCCTCGCTCAGATGCGTCCAGCTTTCGATTTCGCGTGAAAGGTGCTGAAGTTCGTGGGTGCTGAACGTGCCATCAGACTGAGCGACCGTCGAGGCGAGTTGCAGGGTCAACTGGGCCGTTTGATAGGCCTGAGCGTCGGTTCGATGGGTTTGGTCGGGAAGCAGGGGGAAGAGAACGATCGGGTCGTTCTCGCCAGGCACCCGCGCGCCTTCGAGCACATTGGGTTCCATGCCGACCTTGGACTGCTCCAGTGCTCGTGCGAGTTCCCGAATTTTGTCCTTGCCCAAGGTGGTTCCGACTGCCCCAAGCCTTTCCAATAGGTCGGTCAGCTTGATCGACAAATTGGCGGTTTGAACATCCGAAGCGACTTCGGCCAATGCGGTCCGCGTGGCCAGCGGCCAGATCTCTGACGGAAGCAGCAAGGTGCCCTCAATGGATTGGCGGGCCTCGGGGTTCTTGCCCACGAGCCGGCTGAAGGCTCCGAGGTCCTCCGTGCACTGAGAAACAAGTTCCTGCAGCGCCTTTAGGGGCGCTCGCAATGCGGTGACATCGGGAATGTTACCGAAAGTCTTGGTGCCGGCATCAGTCCGGTCCAAGGCCGGGTTAAAGGGGCGGCGTGTGAACTTCAGCTTGGTGCGGTTTTTTGGCAGCACCATTCCAGGGCCGAACGTCTCTTGATACCGCAGAGCGAAAAGGCGATCGAACTCTTCCGCACAACGCGTTGCGGCGGTTCGCAGCGGAATCTCTGGATTGAGCCGCACCCAGGCCGTGGCCAGCGCGGCGGGCACGGGGACTCGATCCAAGGAGCATTGCCCCAGGGCCAAGCGGATGTAGAAAGGCAGTTCGTAAGTTCGTTCGAACGCGGGAAGCGGCGCGTTGTAAAGCTGTTCGCCTGCTTCGGTCAGAGCCATCCAGTCGAGCAGGCTGTTGACATGACCGTGGACATTCGGAAGCACGGCGGCATAAGCAGACGACAAACGGCGGAGCATCGCCTTGATAGCGGGCCAGTCTTGCTTGGAATCCGGATCGCTCACCGAATCCAGCAAGATGCGACGCTCCAATCCAAACAGGAACAATCGAACATACTGGATTGCGCAGCCGGGATCGGTACGGTCCGAAGCGAGCCACTTCAGATAGGCGTGGCGTTCAGCGGGTTCAAAATCTGCGTAGCCTCCCCAGTAGCGCGTCGTGGACCGGTAATCCCCGTATCGCCCAACGGCAAGAACGCCATTGACCAAGCTGGGCTCGTTCTCACGCGTGCCAGGGGTGGTCAGCCGCGGACCTGTGTAGAACAGGCCGCCCCGGATAACAATGCCCGCGATCTCGATCTCGTCCTGGGCGCCGAGCCAGCGGGTCTTGTCCCAGCCCTCGGGGGGGCGGGGTACCGTGAATTGCTTTGCCGGCGTTCCGGCGTCGATGGCCACCCGCCGGAGCTCATCGGGCAGGGAGGGAGGCGAAGCCCGCGATGGAAGCGGGGGCGGCGGCGTCATTGCGCCTGCGTCGCGGGTTCCGTTCGTGTGGGGAGGGTTAGTCTGCTCCGCGGCTCTTGAGTCCGAGTGCGCTCGCCCATCTATGGTGCCCGTCAAGGTTTCTCCCGAGGCTGTGTCCGCGTTTGTGGCGAACTGGATCAGCGGCTCGACCAGCTCATCTTGCGAAGTCGCGGCCAAGCGCTGGGTCACGGCAAGTTTCGCCGCAGCGAGGTTGCCCGGGCGCGCGCGCTCAATGCGTTCCTCGTCAGGTTGGTAGGGGTAGGGGGTAGAAGGGTTTGCGGAGCCCACGGCCGTCAGCACCCGTGCGGCGGACTCGATGGCAAGGCGCATGCTCACCGCGGCTTTGGCCTCTTCCAAATTGCCAGGACGGGGCGGCGAAAGAGTCTCCGGGGGCGCTTTGCTCGGGGCCTGCGCCGCAGGCAGCGCCGAGCGCCCCTCAGAGCCGAGCGGGCGCGCATCTTCTGGCACCGCAGCGCCGACCGATCCCGAGGACGTGCCCGATTCAATATTCGCGGGTCTCGCCGGTTGGGCAGCTTCTGCGCGGGGCTGTCTCTGTGCCGCCTGCCCAGATGGAAGAGCGGATGCCTTGATCAACTCCGCCAAGGTCGGCTCTGGAGCGGGGACCGGCTTGGCGGGAGAGGGTGTCTTTTTCGGGCGCATCGCCTGCCACTTGGCCCAGAGCCAAACGGCGGCGGCCACCGCAAGGACGATCCCCAAACCGATCCAGACTTCCTTTGGCACCAATGCTATGACGACCAGGATTGCGACGATCCAGCCGCCTGCGGTTTGCTTCCTTCTCGCCATGTGGCCCCCTGCCTTTGGCGCTTCCTTTTGGGGCATTGTAGCTCGCCAACCCCACGTGAGACGCGCATCGCCAGGACGGGGCGAGGCTCTGGGATGGCCAGGATTCGCCCATTCAGTATTGGCGTCCAGGGCACTGGCGTGCCTGCCCCAAGCCTTGACGTTGATGGCCGTACGAGTGAGCTGGGATGATCAGTGGGGTGGTGAGAGCCGTGTTTCGTTCACCGCAAGCATGTGCCGCTGCAGGGCTGCGACGATCTCGTTGTCTGGCAGGTTCTGGGCCCCGGCCAGGAAAACGAGTTCGGCCACTTGTCGTCTGCGCTTGGCGTCGTCGCGGCGCTTGATGGCCTTCTCCCGGGCATCCTGCCGCTGATGCGCCAGAAGCTCCCTGGCTTGAAGCTGGGCCAGCCGATGGGTGGCCCGTTGGATCTGATCGCGGTAGTGATTGGTGGATGACATGATCTTCTCCTAGTGAAGTCTCCCTCAGTGAAGCAATGATTTCTCATCCGTCAACCTATTTATGGCGCATCGCTTTCGCACTTGATGCAATTCAGAAAATCAGAAAAGAAAGATGCAAATGCAAAGAGCGAAAAGCGCACTTAGGCATCACAAGTGATGCGTGCGCAAAGTGCTTCGCCCCTTGAACCCCAAGCCGCTTTGCGACTTGCCAACGGCAAATTCAAAGGCATAAAGAGCTCAAAGAACTGGAGCTCTCTGCATGGCGATCTACCACACCCGCGTCAAAACCTTCTCCCGGGCCAAAGGCCATTCGGCCGTTGCCGCCGCGGCCTACCGCGCGGGCTTGTCGCTCGTAGATGAGCGCACGGGAGCGCGGCACGATTACTCTCGCAGAGGCGGTGTGGTCGAGAGTCGCTGGGTGGTGCCTTTGAAGGCGCCCGATTGGTCGCTCGATGCGGCCAGGCTCTGGCAAGCAGCCGAGGCGGCAGAGAAGCGAAAAGACGCGACCGTGGCCCGAGAGTTTGAGATCGCACTTCCGCATGAGCTCAACGGGCCGCAGCGCTCGGCCCTGACGGCGGACATCGCCCGGGCCCTGGTTGATCGCTACGGCTTTGCAGCCCAAGCGAGCATCCATTCGCCGGGCAGCAACGATGGACTGAATTGGCACGTGCACATCCTCGCCACCACGCGCCGCTTGGATGCCGAAGGGCTTGCGGACAAGACGCGCGAGCTGGACGGTGGCCCCTCGGGGCGCAGCGAAGTGGAGTGGCTCCGGGCGATGGTGGCCCAGCTGACAAACCAGCACTTGGCCGCTGCCGAGATCCCAGTGTCCGTCGATCATCGAAGTTTGGAAGCGCAAGCGGAGGACGCGCTCGAGCGCGGCGACATCGTCGAAGCTGCGGTTCTCGGGCGGCGCCCAACGATCCACTTGGGCCAGCAGGCCTCAGCGCTCGAACGGCGGGGAGTGGAGATCGATGTCGGGAAGGTTCTGGCCAACATCGTTGCGGACAACCAGGGTGCTGTGCATCAGGCATCGATACGGTTTGAGAGGGCAGCGACGGATACAGACCGTGCCCACGGACATGCATCGATGCCGCCGAACCGTGTCGAGCTGGGGGCGAAATCAGGTGAAAGCTACATCGAGGACGTAAAGGGATTCGGTCGGCGAGGAGTTCTGGCCATTCGCACTCTTCCCGATGCACCGGAACCATCGCTGCAATCCCTGATGGAGAGCGCGTGGGGACTTTGGCGTGACGTGGTGGCGGCCGGTCTCGAAGGCGCGCTTCGGTCCACGCGCCTGCTTCTAGGTCGCCTGGACTTGGCCGTTAGCAACGGGAGCGTGGCGACAAGGGTGCGCAAGGATATCCACCGAGCGCTAAGGGGCTTGACCGCCGTGAGGCGACGAGCGACGGAGTGGCTGCGACGGGTGGAGGCAGAACGACGGGCTGCATCGCTTCTGACGCGCGCGGAGCGGTCGTTGGAGGACTTCATCGAACAGCAGCCCCGGCCGACAGGCGCTGCACTGGTGGCTTGGGCCCGGCGTCGCGGACGTCGCTTGGCCGCAATCGAGCAGCGTTTGGATGCCCTGAGAAAAGCTCGTACAAAGATCGAGGACGGTCAGGAAGAGGCCTGTGCGAATCAGCTGTCAGCCGCCGTGGCAGAGTTGGAAGCCGGCAGCAGGGTAGCCCTGGATCAGTTGGAGGATCCGCTTCACGAAACGGGAGACCCCGCAAAGCTGACTGTATCCACGCCGCAGGCCACGCCTCGGCCAAGGCTTCACTGACAGCAATGAAGAGCCCCCGCTGTGGCGGGGGGCTTGGGAAGTTCAATGAATCGTTGGCCGTTTGGTCGTTGGCGGCTTGGCCGAGGGCCTGATTCCCCGCCGATCAGCGAGCAGTTGGTCCAACGGAGCCAGATCCTCTTTTACCTCGACGCGTTCCTTGGTTGTAGGAGCGGGCCGTGGCTGAAGGTGAGGCCTGTCATGAATGAGGTCGACTGGGTTTCCGCCTGCGCGCTGGCGCAAAACCTCGGCGGCGACCTCCAAGGCCACTCGAACATCTTCTGAGCGCTCTTGCTGTGTACGCTGAGCCGCTCGTTCGATGGTGCCGCTCAGAACGAGCGCGGCGATTCGGGTTTGTGGATCAGTCATGGCCCCTCCTTCGTCGGTGTGTGCCCGTCGTCGGTCAACTGAGCATCGATGGGTTGGATCGGGCTTTCTCCTGCAGACCTGCCCAGGACGCACTCCGCGAGCTCCAGAGCGATTTGAACGTCCCCCAAGCGCTCTTCGCGAGTGCGATGGACGGTGGGATTGAAGCTGCCGCTCAAAAGTAGCGCGGCGATTTGGGTTCGTGGATCTAGCAATGTGCGTCCTCGGTTGGTGTGTGCTCGTAGCCAACCAGTTAAGTGAAAATTAGCAAGGGCACGTAGCAGGGAATCGCGCACAGAATTGCTACTTAGTCGAAAAGAACTTGCTGGCGGGGAAGCGGTCCCTGGAAAGTCACCTGCAGTCGCGCAGTCGGCCCCACAAGCGGGGCTGACTCCGCCGGCGTTGGGTCACGATGGCCCCAAGTTAGCTCTCTAAAGAAATTCGCAACGGGGTCGATAGCCGCATAAGAGGGCGTTGCCCGACCTTTGCGACGAGGACAGGATGTCAATGAAAAAAATGGTTCTAAGCAGTGCGTTCTTGCTTCCTGCACTCGTAGGGTGCGGGAAGGCCGGAGCGCCGGAGTGCGGCGATGAGATGACCCTGGACCTGGTTCGCAGCATCATCCAGCGGGAGCTGGGGGCGACCAGTGCTGCTGCCAATTTGAGCGCAGAGCAGCTTCGCAGTGTTCTTCCCATCTCTTTGGCTCATCCGACGAGCTTTGATGAGAAGATCAGCCGCTACAGTTGCGAAGCTGACCTGGCCGCGCCATTCAACAACCCTGGGCAGGACGTTTACAAGCTACGGCTTGAATACACCTCTCAGGCGGTCAATGGACAACACTTGGCCGAGGTCCAGGTGCTTCCTGGAGATCTTATTGGCATCGGTGCGGCTATCAGCTCTAATGTCAGGAGCCAAACACAAGCCATGGCTCCCGCAGCTGCGGCCCCAGTGGAAGCGTCACAGGCAGTGGACGTTGATCCTGCTTATGATTCAGCGATGTCGACGAAGGCGGACGATTACCAAGAGCCCAACTCGGACGAGCCGCTGGCGGATGGCGCTTCGACTGGGCCCAGCTTTGACTGTGAGAACGCGTCGTCGGCCGTAGAGCAGATGATTTGTGCCGACCCGGAACTGGCCCGGTTGGACAAGCAAACTGCAGAGGCATTCGGTGTCGTCCGGGCCCGTTCGATGGACCCGGGTGAGGTTACGTCGAATCAAGGGCGGTGGCGCAGGACGGTACGGGATATATGTGCCGACGAAGCCTGTATAGAGCAGGCCTACCAGACGCGATTGGCCGAGTTGAATTGACTCCGGGGATGCCGCTTCGGGCCGGCCCTGCTCAGGGCAAGGGCCGTAGCCTTCCATTCACGACCAGATCAAGAACGCCACTCGCGACGTCGGTCGCGGCTGTAATCCACTGATTGTCATCGCCAGGGAATGCCTCTTCAAGCGGATCTTCTTTGCCCCCGTGAAAGAGGTTGTTGCGAACCCTGCGGGCGGCTTGCATCAGCGCCCTCGGGTCTGACGCACTCAAGGCTTTGGCCCGGAAGGCGGTGATGTTGTGGCCGCCGTGCACCGTCACCACCTGAACCATGGGACGATCCCGGTTCCCGCCCAGAATCTTCTGCTTGGTCGAGTCAGACACGGCCAACGTGAGCAGCTCTGGTTGCATCGCTTCAAGTGCAGTGTCGACGGCTTGCCAATTCACCTTGGCGGATCCGTTTGAGTAAGTGTCGGTGAACCCGGGAACTTGTTTCAATGCGTACTCAAGGGCACCGAATGCTCGGAGCAGTCGAAAGGCACGGAGTGCGGAGGCGGGCATGTTGGACCTATTTTGTTGGGCTACTTGGCATCGGCGGCAGGGCTAGGTGCCAGCCCAACCGACCAATTGCCGCCCGGTTCCTGCTGCGGCGAGAGCAGGTCGTAGGTCTTCACCATGTTCAGCAGCCCAGAGTGGCCGTATGCATTCGGGGTAAACGATGGGTTGGTTCGCCGCAAGTATTGCCCCAGTGCGCCTAGGCCCACCTTTCCCTCCGAGGTCTCACCTGCAAGCAGGGCCACCGCATCCACTAGGAACCGAGGCCGACGTTTGGGGAGGGGACGCACGTCGTTAGAAGTGGGCTCCACTTTGCCGGGGCCTGTGCTCGCTGATTCGTTGAGACCAGTGTTCTCACGTGGCCCAGCAGCCGAAACGCTCTCCCAGAGGAAGAATTGGTCACATGCGTTGCGCAGGGCGAGAGGCGTCTTCGACTCGCCCACGATGCAAACGGTTGCGCCGCGCTCGCGGAGCTTTCTGCATAGGTAGGCAAAATCAGAGTCGCTGGTGACCAGGCAGAACGTATCCGCCCTGCCGTCGAACATGGCCTCTTGGGCGTCCAAAGCCAGAGCGATGTCTGATGTGTTCTTTCCCGCAGCGTACTGATACTGAAGACAGGGCGTGAACGCCTGTTGGACCATCACTTCCTGCCAGCGGTTGGCGAGGGTGGCATGGTTTCCATAGCCCCGACGTAGCACTACTCGACCGAACTGAGCTCCCATTAAGAGAGCATGGTCGACGATCTCAGGACTGACGTTGTCGCAGTCCACCAGAACAGCGACCTTGCAGTCTTGGGGGGCACTTCCGTTTGCCATAGGTTTCCTTGGGTTCCGGTTTTCCAGGCTCTGCTCTCGCCTCGCCAGGGGGTTCAGCGGGAAGCTTGGTAAGCAGTTGATAAGAGCATCTTACACGCAGGTCTTGGAAGATATGGATCAGCATCTTGCATGATTCTATCTTCCATGATAGAGCCGAGTTGACAATTTAAGCCTCATAAGCCACACTAGGCACTCTGGGTGCTTTGGAGGTCGTCATGTCTCAAGCCAAACAACGCAGGGCCAAAGCGGCGGTTCCGCGCATGCAGGCGCATAGTTTTGAATGGGCGATTCCCTATCATGAGTTGAATGAGGGGCTGGAAGAGCTTGATGTGATGGAAGACATAGCGGCGCATGCCTTTGAGGCATGGAGGCCCGGGAAGGTGGGTATCTATGAAGAGCTAGGTGAGCTTTTCAAAGCCCATGACGCTACGTCTTTCAATCATTTTCTCCCTGCTGGGTTCGCTCATCCCGTGAAGGGCTTGGTGTCTCCGCACCTTTTCCGCCTCGGGCAGGCGCGTGAGAGCGCCCTCGCGATGGCGATCAAGCACAGCGAAGAGAGTCATGCGGATGCATTGGCGAGGGCTGGAATGAGCGCCGAGGCCGTGAGAATCATGCGCTCATGGCTGGAGACGGTGAGAGTTGGAAATCTGCTGCAATCGGAACTTCAGGTCACTAGGATGGCCGTGTTGTCGAAGTCCGAGCAATCGCAGGCAGAATCTGTTCCAGTGTTTAATCACGATCCGAACGAGACGCTTGGTGTTGCCGAGTTCTCGAAGCTGCTCGGTGTGAGCGCGGAAACGGTCCGGCGTCGCGAAGGTGAGGGGAAGGTCATTGCGTTCCTCGGCTCTCACCGAAAGAGGGGCAGGGCTTATCCTGTGTTTCAGACGTGGGCGGGCATTTCCGGCGAGCCGTTGGTTGAAGTGCTTTCGCATCTATCAGGCAGTGGCGCGGAGGCCTTTGCATTCTTCACTGGGATCAATGAATCACTGGCAGGACTGACACCGATTGAAGTGCTCTTGGGCAAGCTGACCAGTGCGCGGGATGTCGCTGCAGGGCAGTGGTTGTTGACGCAAGACGGCAGCAAGCGCCGTGCTGCGGTTGTCGCGGCTGCGGATGTCCACTCCCAATACTAAGCGAGGGATCGCGTGATTGATGCTAGTGACTTGGAAGTCGTCCTGCTTGATCCCCAGAATGACCTCGTTCGCCTCTTTCGACACGACGGCGCACATCTCGAGCCGCCTGAGGAGAAGTATCGGAATGCTCGGGTGGATCCTCCCGACGGGCATAAGGGCGACTATGCTGTGCTGTACCTGGGGAAAAACATTCCAACCGTTGCAGTGGAGTGCCACATTCTCTCTGAGAATCCATCCGGGAACTACCAGTGGCTGCGTCGTCGTGCCGAGAGTTACAAGGTCGCGCGCTATCGTTCAGAGCGGCCATCCCTTTTCCTTCGAATCGATGGTCGGAACCGAAAGTATCTGGGTCTGGATGGAAGAGACGTTGCGTTCAAGCGATATGCCCCCTATCAAGCGATGGGCTTGGAACTGTTTCAACGTTTCGGGCAGACCGTTCATGGGCTTACCTGGTCCTCGTTCCATCGAAACCAACCAGGCGAAGTTTTTGCCTTGTGGCACCATCATAAAGATACGATCGGCCTGACGGTGACGTCCAAGGAACCTTTCGGTTCGTTGGCGTCCGACGCCGACTGGAGCTCCTTCTTGGCTGCAAATCCAACCATAGAAGAGCTTGCGTAATAGGGTTGCGCTGAGAGCAGTGGAGTCGTCGTCCATGACGACATGTCTCTGCGTTTTAAAGAGACATGCCTGGTCGATTGATTGGTCAGCGCCAATGATTGCGAGCGCGGCGCGGCGCGGCGCAGTGATTAAGGCTTGGGTGAACCATCTGGCCGTCGACGAAAGTCCGACACCCATTAAATGAAGGCATTGGGCGTAGTTCGAACATTACGTTGAACGTGTTCTCCTTGCATTGGGAAGCTGCTACATGAATAGACGGTATGGATAGCTGTTTCCGGGAAGGTCCTTAACATTGGAAATGGTCCTGGCGAGCTTCTGGGAGTAGCGGATGCTGACGGGCACTGGGTCGTAGAGTGCGTCGTTGTTCCAGTCCATCTTGGTCAGCGCCAGCGTTTCGTGGGCGATCGTTTCCAGCGGTCCGCTGCCCGCGTGACGGGTCAGTAGAAGTGGACGGGGGATGCTCTTCCCGCCTTGGTAGTAGTCTGATTTGCTTGAAACGTCTGAAACATTGCCTGCAGCCCAAAGAAGAGCGGACGTGCCCGACCGGGGGACGAAGGTGCCGCGGGGGACTGGGTATCTCGCTGGCTGGGTGCGCGCGGTCCCACCAGAGGATTTGACCAGCCATACTCCCCGCCAAGTCGGTCTGGAGCTGATCTCGATGCATTCCACCTCGGGGACGGCGGTCAAGGCGTCGCGAGCACCAAGAACCTCCTCTTCTTTGAAGGCATTGCTCTTGTGAATGACCATTCGCCGGGGAAGAATGCCTCCATTGCGCTGTTGGTAGATCGATAGACTGCGGGCAATAACTGCTCGCATGTCTTCTCGTGACAAGAACGGATTCCTTCGTGCTTCGCGCACGTCCTTGACCGGATCCTTTGCCTCGAACGCCACGAACTGCATGCCGCCCCCGTCCATGTCGAACACCTGCGAGCAGCAGGTGACAAAGTGGGTTTCGTCGTTGACCTTCTTCAGCGCGTATGCCAAACCAATGTAGGCAGTATCCGCGGGCACTCCCGCCAGAGGGGCGAGCTTCCAAGGAATGCCGCCGGCTTTGACATAGAGTGCGATCGACAGCCTCCAGGCCAGCTGAGCCTTGTTGGAGAAGCTGAAGGTCCGGTCGTTGACCACTTGGGTTGGGATGCCGTGCTTTGCTCCCAATGCCTTGAGGACATCGTGCGCGTCGAACCCGTCCCCGGACGTGTGAGGAAGCCACGCTTCTGGGAGATGGACTAGAACCACGTCAAACTGTTCGTGTCTTGTGCTTAGTTGCGAGAGAGCTGCGTCGAAGGCGGCCACCAGGCGATGCTGAAGCGGGCCAGATCCTGGAAGATCGTTGATGGAGTCGGGCCAGCGGATGTGGTTGGCCTTGTCCGAGGAAGCCAAGTCCACGCCGAAGACGCTGGCGAAACCAGGAAAATCTGGGGCGTAGCCACTTCTATCGCTAGCCCCATGTCGCTCTTTCAGCGATGCCATAAGTGCGCCGCGAGTCCAGAACGCACTTGCTGGGCCCACTGTGGCGATACGAACGGTGGGCGTGAACTGGCTGAATGTCTGGGACGAGAAGGGGCCGTAGTGCGCCAGCCCGCGAAGGGGGTGGACGTCTCGCCCCCCGGAGTGCTCAGGAGAAAAGGCCAGCTCCGGTTCCGAAAGCAAGGACAGCGGCGGTAGCTGCGAGCGAGAAACATCTACCATCACTGCCTCCGGTCAAAGTATTTGTCGTGATGTCCAGGACGACTGAAGCCGGTGAGCGGTGAAATGCGAAAGGCTGCATCGACTCCCTCTTGATCTTCTATTCCGAACGCGTGAAAGGTGGCGCCGTGTGGGGACGTGAGCAAGCTTGCCCACGCGTCGATGATGTTGGCCCAAGCACCGTTGTACTTGGTCGCCCAGCGCTCTCGTCTCCAGTCAGCGGTCGGATCTGGCTTGCGCTGCGTCGACCAGCCCAGCGGGTCGCCTTGGGCCGTGTCAGAAGGAGCCAGCCGCTCATCTTGCGGTGCTTCTACGGCAGTGTAGGGGTCAAACCCGCACCACCAGCGTCCCTCAATCTCTTCCAGCCGAACCGAGATGGCTTCGTTGTAGTTGCGACCGAACTTATTCCCCGTGAGCTCGCTTCCATAGGCCGCCTTGAGCTTGGATAGTTGGCTTTCGCGACGATGTCGCTGCTCGTCTGTTTCGTTGACCCTTGCGCTGGCAACCATAAGCGAGTGCCCGGAACGCTTAAGTCTCGGAATTAACGGTCGTCGCCGAGCCAATGCGCGAAGGAGAGCATCGTAGATGAGGCCTAGCGCCCAGCTGTCTTGGACGGGGTCCAGCGTCCAATGCCCGTTTAGCACTGGTTTCAGACTGTGCAATGAAGCGAGGATTTCTGCATCTTTGCCGAAGGCTGCGAGCTCATTCCCAACCATTGCCACCGCCGACCGGCACTTCGTGGCCTTGAGCATTTCCCGCACCTCAACGATGGAGGATGGGCGACCCAAGGCTACTCTTCTTGCCGTTATGGGGAGACTTTCTAACAGCAATGCGGAGAGGCGCAGCACGGGGAACTTCCGTGCTTCCGCCGCGCGCACCGGGATGGGAGCTGCGAGCTGGGTCGGCTGGAACGACAGGACATGGTCCAGCAGCGGGCTTGGAAGGCTGATTTGGTTGAGCAGATCGCCGGCCAACTCGTCGAACGTCGCGGACTCGATGATGAAGACGCTGACTCCCGCAGACACAGCCTTCTGCAAAAAATCATTCACAGCCGGCAGGAGCTTGGAGCGGGAAGACGCACACCAGTAGAGGCCGCTTGGGAAGGGGTTCTCGTAGGCCAGGACCGACTCAAGCGCCTCCATCACGGAGGAATCGCGTCCGCTGTAGCCGACTACGACCAGACCGAACCGCTTGCAGGCTTCAACCATAGCCCGGCGCAGATTATGGTCTTGGGAAGCCAGCTCGCTCGTGGTGTTCTTCAGGGATGTTGAACGGTAGTCGCCATGAAGCTTGGCGATGAGGGGCCAGTCAGACTCATCCAGGCAGCGCGTAGCCAGGTGTGCAGAGTCTAGAGTCGCCACCGTAGGCTTGCTCGCGGCTCCTGGTGGCATTAGGGATGCCGCCAGCAGGCTGGATTCTTCAATGAGAGGATCAAAGTTGGTCGTGAAGACGCAGGGAGCCTTTGAGGCGCTTATCAGACCGGCCAGCATGCGATGCCCAAAACAGGGGTTGCCCTTGCTGATGGCGTCAGCGATGTATTGGCGACGATGGGTCTCTTGCGGATAAATCGCCTCGAACGCGGCCGCATACTCGGTCGGATCGTTAGGGGGCGGAAGGAGAGGGGTGCGAGAGAAGAACTCGTCAATGCGCTGAACCCACAGTGGATCACTCGGATCAACGTTTCGGCGAGGGAACCGGGTCTCTTGGCAATAGAGCCTGGCTTTGAAGTCCAGGATCATGTCATAGCCGGTCGGGATGCCGGAGGCCGCAGAAGCGCCGGCACCGAGAAGCCACGCGTGAAGCTCGGGTCGGAGGGCAAAAGTTGTAGCGAACTTAGATGCAGAAATAACCTGGATGGATTTCGTCATCAGGCAGCTGTTGAGTGACCAGGTGAATGGGACAACTCAATCCTACTACCCCTCGTGTCTCATCTCCTCAGACTCCGAGATTGGAATCGATTCCAATCAACAAAAATGGGTCGGGCTTGCTGCAGGGGGCTTGTTGCGACGGTGTTGCGTTTTAAGCGCTGTTCGGCCGCCAATGGGCCGGAGTCATTGCTGCAGAAGGGCTTGCTTGCATATGATTCCGATGAATCCATCGTGCTTCATCAGCGGGGTGTGTTCGGCGGACTTGTCTTTGGACATGGCACTCGTGGATCAGGGCATCCGGTCGCGCCGGAGGGCGGCGACGGCGGAGCAGGTACAGGGCCGTCCATGGTAACTGCTGGGGCTGGGGGACGCCGCTGCCGATGATGAGCAAAGTACGTGCGGGGCACGCAATCAGGCCGGGATGAGCGTGATCTGCCGGTGGCTGGCGAATATCTCCATGACGATCTCGAAGTAGGTCTGGCCATCGCCCCGTTGCAGGGCCTGCAGCTGGTGGGTGATGGCCTGCGCGTTGAAGTGACCCGGCCCGTCGAGTTTTGCCTGCAGCCAGCGGCGGGTGGCATCGACGCCCAGAGCCGCGCGGCTATGTGCGATGTCGCGCCAGACGAGGGTGACCTGATCGTGGCCAGCCAACGCGCCATAACCGCCATGCAACAGGTCGTCCAGCGCATCCAGGTTCGGCCCGAGCTGCCAGTCCTCGCTTGCCATGAACACGCGGTTGAGTTCGGCATGGAGGCTGCCGATGTCGTGGATCGCACTGCCTTCAATCTGCAGGGTAAGGGGCATGAAAGGATTCCTAGTGTGGAAAATCAAAGATAATCTTTTCGAATATGAATGCGGGTTGAGATACATTTTTCACGATTTTCCTCGCAGTTGAAGATATTCACGAAGGTATATGCGGAAAAGCTCTTAAAGATTCTCCCGGTCGCGCCGCCACCGATCGTACGGCCATGATCAAGGGAATTGAGATGCTCGCCTTACGCAACCTCCGAGTGGGATCCCGGCTGGGTGCCGGGTTTGGTCTGCTGCTGCTGTTCATCGTGGCCATCGTTGGCCTCGTGCTGTACGGGAATCACCTGAAGTCCGCCCAGTTCGAGAAGGTGGTGGACGTCAACATGGTGAAGATGCGGCTGTTGAACGACATGCTGGATACCAACAACGCGGTGCTGATGCATCGCCGGCTGATGGTGATCAAGCGCGGCGAGGATTTCGACAAGGATTATCAGAAGGCGCAGGAGCTGTCGCAGACCTACGATGGTATCTGGGCCAGGTACATCAAGATTCCACGTGATGCCACCGGCGATACCCTGGTGGCGAAGATCGAGGCGGCGCGCAAGGCTACCGACGCTTCCACCCAGCATCTGCATGAGCGCATGAGGGCCGGCGATTTCGACGGCGCGGCCAAGGAACTGCTGGCCGAACATGGCCTGGCGACGGCCTGGAATGAAGCCATCTCGACCCTGCTGCGGCATCAGGAGGCGCTGACAGCGCGCAGCCGCGAGGAGTACCGCGCGACCGAATCCTGGACCGGCACGTTGTCGATCGTGTTCGGGGTGCTGAGCCTGATACTGGGTTCACTGGCGGCGTGGGCCATCACCCGCAGCCTGACCCGTCCGCTGGCAGGGGCGGTGAAGCTGGCCGACGGTATTGCCGGTGGCCGCCTGGACAGCAGCATCGACGCCTCCGGCAACGACGAGGTGACCCAGCTGCTCCGATCAATGCAGCGCATGCAGGCACAGTTGCAGGCGGTGATGGCGGCGCAGGGCGAGCTGGCCCGCCAGCACGATGCGGGTAGCCTCAGCTACCGCATGGATGAGAGCGCTTTCCCCGGCGACTACGGGCGCATGGTGCACGAGACCAATGCGCTGGTCGGCTCGCACGTGCAGGTGCAGAGCCGGCTGATCGAAGTGATGAAGCACTACGCCCGTGGCGACCTGTCGGTGGACATGGATCCGTTGCCGGGCGAGAAGGCGGCGATCACCCAGGCCATGGACGAGACCAAGACCAGCCTGTCGGCGATCAACAGCGAGATCCGCCGGCTGGCGACGGCCGCGGCGGCGGGCGATTTCAGCCTGCGCGGCGATGAAGATCGCTTCGCCTATGATTTCCGCGACATGGTGGCCGGGCTCAATCGCCTGATGCAGACCACCGACGAGAACCTGGTGCAGGTGTCGACGCTGCTGCAGGCGATCTCGCGCGGTGACCTCACCGTGCGCATGCAGGGCGACTTCCACGGCGTGTTCGCCCGCATGCGTGATGACTGCAATGCCACCGTCGATCAGCTCAAGCAGATTGTCGGCCGTATCCAGTCCAGCGCGTCCAGCATCAACCTGGCGGCAGGCGAGATCGCCTCGGGCAACACCGATCTGTCGCGGCGCACCGAGCAGCAAGCGGCGAACCTGGAAGAGACGGCGGCGTCAATGGAGGAACTGACCTCCACCGTGAAGCAGAACGCAGAGCACGCACGCCAGGCCAACCAGCTCGCCATCGGTGCGCACGGTGTCGCGTCGCAGGGCGGCGAGGTGGTCGGCCAGGTGGTGACCACCATGTCGGCCATCGAAGCCTCCTCGAAGAAGATCGCCGAGATCATTTCGGTCATTGATGGCATCGCATTCCAGACCAACATTCTGGCGCTTAACGCTGCAGTGGAAGCCGCTCGTGCCGGCGAGCAGGGCAGGGGCTTTGCGGTGGTGGCCAGTGAGGTGCGCACACTGGCGCAGCGCTCGGCCGGCGCGGCCAAGGAGATCAAGGGCCTGATCGAGGATTCGGTCGGCAAGGTCGCCGATGGATCGGCGCTGGTCCGCCAGGCCGGCACCACGATGGGCGAGATCGTGGCGTCGGTGCAGCGCGTCACAGACATCATGGCCGATATCTCAGCCGCATCGCAGGAGCAGAGCTCGGGCATCGAACAGGTCAACCAGGCCGTGGTGCAGATGGACGAGACCACCCAGCAGAATGCCGCGCTGGTGGAAGAGGCCAGCGCCGCAGCGCGTTCCATGGAAGAGCAGGCCAACCTTCTGACCGAAGCGGTGTCGGTGTTCCGCACCGGGGCAGCCGTGGCAGCCGTATCGGTCCCGCGCGCGCTTGCGGCGGTAGCGGCCTCGGTCACGCCGGTGAGACGCCCGGCGGTGCTGTCACCGCGCATCGAGCCGACGTTGGCTGCCAATGCGGGTGGTTGGGAAGAGTTCTAGCAACAGCGCATGCCGGTAGGGAGACGGCGCCCATCGCGATGGCTGATCGCGATGGGCGCAACTTTCTTCCTGAACGCGCGATGGCCGATGAGGCGGCGGACACGCGTATTTCACTTCAGGTTGCCAGCCCCGGGAGGAGACTTGCGCCATACCGGACCTCAGGAGATGGCCATGAAGACCTCGACCCGACTGCTTGTGCTGGGCACCCTGCTGGCAGCAACGTCCGTTGCCGGCGCGCAGACCTACGGGCCGCGCGACGAAGGACGCAAGTTCAACGATGGCAGCCGAGTGGTCTGCAAGAACGTGGAAGTGCAGCGCAACTCGCGCGATCCCAACCGTATCGCCGGTACCGCCACCGGCGCGGTGATTGGTGGTCTGCTGGGCAACCAGGTGGGCGGTGGCAATGGCAAGAAGCTGGCCACCGTGGCCGGTGCCGTAGCTGGCGGCGCGGCCGGCCGCCAGATCCAGGGCAACAGCCAGCAGAAGAACGGCGACCGCGTGGTCGAACGCCGCTGCGAACGCGTCTACCGCTGATCGGTTACAGCCAGACCTCGTTTCCCCTTCCACACCGCAGTACGTATTCCCCGAACGCCGGCCCCGTGCCGGCGTTCGGCGTTGAGCGGCCCCGTATCGCGGAGCGCAGCCCGGTGTCTATACTGCGCGGACTTCAACGGATGAACGCCCAGTGAACGAATCACCCCTGGCTGAGTCGCGCGCGCCGGCTGTCGAGGTCGATCCAGCACCGGAAGCTGCAGCGCGCTTCGGCCGACTGCGTGAGCGTACCGACGAGCTCGAACTGTTCATCTCTGGCCTGCTGGCGTTCGCACTGTTGGCGGTACCAGGCTACCTGTTCGATGCGTGGGCACGCAGCAGCCTGCACACGGAAGGCATGTACTTCCAGGTGCTGTGGTTTGGTTTCAGCATCAGCGTGGGCATGTGTTACGTGCTGGCGGTAGCGCTGATCGCGCACCTGACCGTGCGCGGCTACTGGATAGGCCTGATCGGGCTGAAATCGCACTTCCCCAAGGGCATCGACTGGGAACGGCTGCCGCAGATGGGCCCGGTATCCCGCGCCTTCCTCAAGGCCCGCGACGGCGGCCTGGACGGCAGCATCGAACGCGCTGATCGTTTGGCCACCATGCTCTTTTCCACCACGCTGCTGGCGGTGCAGACGCTGGCCGGCACCCTGGTGATGGCCGTGCTGACGTTGTGCGTGGCGATGGCGATCAGTGCGCTTGCCGGCGGTTCCGACCGTGTGGCCATGATCGTGGTCGGTACCGTGCTGGCCAGCCTGCTTGTGCTCGCACTGGTTCCTGCACTGCTGGAGCGTGTCATTGCGCGCCGGCAGCGGCGCGACCAGGCCTATCACGGCCTGCAGCGGTGGCTGCAACGCTTCCTGGCGGGCCTGCAACGGATTCCCCTGCTGCGCCTGATGCAGACCATGCAGCTGACCCTGCAGAGCAACCTGCGCTCGCGTTCGTTCATGGCGGTCTATCTGCTGGCGGTGATGGTGGCCATGGTGCTGGGCGCGGTGCAGGTGCTGGGTTCGGTGAAGTTCTCGCTGTTCAACCGCTACCAGGTGATGACCGACGAGGCCGTCGAACACGGCATGTTGAGCGCGCACTACGAATCGATGCGTTCGGCGCACGATCAGCTGCTGCCGTATCCGATGATCCCTTCGGACACGATCAGTGGTTCACGCCTGCGTGTGTTCATTCCACACCGCCCCCAGCGCGACAACCCGCTGGCGCGCCAGCACTGCACTGCCTCGCCCGCCGCACGCGATGAAGCGACCGGCGCAAAGGCCGCCAGCGCAGCGGTGGAGTGCCTGTCGCGGTTGTGGCGGGTGCAGCTGGATGGCACGCCGGTTGACCTGCACGACTTCATGCCGATGGAGCGCCGCGATCTCGACATGCGTGGCCTGGTGGGCTATCTGCCCATGGCGACGCTGGCACCCGGACGCCATGACCTGAGCCTCGTCTGGAATGCCGAAGGGGGCGAACGCGGCCCGGAGCGACGCCGCGAGTACCGCATTCCGTTCTGGTACGCGCCCGACCCCTGAATAGGGGACGGAGGGGATCAAGTCGCAATCCCTCAACCTTGCCGTTTACGACTTAATCCCCTCCGTCCCCGTTGGGGCGAGGAGGCGCCAGGCGGCGAGGCTGCCGTAGAGCAGCAGCAGGACGGTGAGGGTGATCAGTTCGTGGCTGACGTCGGCCAGGCGGGCGTCCATCTGGTTCAGGCGCACCATCAGGTTGATGCCCGAGGTGGTCGGCAGCAGCTGTGCCAGCCAGACCAGCGGTTGCGGCGTCATCACCGCCGGCCATGACAGGTTGGCCAGGAAGAACAGCGGGATCGAGGTGGCGATGATGTACTGGAAGGCGCGCTCGCGGGTGCGGAAGAAGCTGCCGACGAACAGGCCGAAGGTCACCGTCGCCGCAATGAACAGCGTGCCACCCAGCAGCTGGCCCAGCGGGTTGCCACCGCGTGGATAGTCCTGCACCCAGGCAGTGAAACCGGCATACCAGAACAGGCCGAACAGGCCGATCAGGCCGAAGCCCAATGCCATGCCCGCCAGCGTCGGCAGGTCGAAGCGCAGGCGCCGGCCGAGTGCAAGGCGGCGGCCGCCGAGCAGGACGCCGATGCCCATCAGCAGCGTCTGGTGCACGATCAGTTCGGCCACGCCGGGTACGATGGCGCTGCCATAGCCTTCTTGCGTGTTGTACAGCGGGCGCTGCACAAGCGTGACCGGCGGTGCCTGCGGTGGACCCATGAAGGCGGCCTGGCCGACCAAGGCATCACGCCCGAACGCACCCAGCGCATCAGCTACGCTGCCCAGCACCCAGCTGGCGCGGCCCAGGTAGGCACCGTTGCCAAGCAATACCAGCTTGGCCGGATGGCCGCGCAGGATGTCGCGCTCCAGGTTGGCCGGGATCACGACGATGCCTTCGGCATGGCCGGCTTCGAGCTGCCGGCGTGCGCTGTCGACGTCCGCCGGTTGCCCGACCACGCGCGCGACGCGCAGTGCGTCGAGCTTGCGCAGCAGCTCGCGGCTGGTCGCGCTGTGGTCTTCGTCTACCACCAGCACCGGCAGGTTGCCGGCCACCTGGTGCCGGTAGGCGGCTGGATAGAAGAACGAGTACAGGATCACCGCACCGACCATCACCACGATCGCGTAGCGGTCGCAGAGCACCGCCATCAGGGTCTGCCGCAGGCTGCGCCAGAGTGTGCTCATGCGTCCGTCCCCGCAGGCTGCGCGGCTTCGGGCGTGCGCGCGAAGGCGATCAGGCGCAGGCCGCCGATGCCACCGGCCACCGCCGTCATCAACAACAGCGTGGCCAGCGGCCATGCCGAAACCTGCAGCGGCGAACCGATGAACTGCTGCTGGGTCTGCAGCTTGATGTAGGCGCTGAGTGGCAGCAGTTGATGCCAGATGCGGGTGAACAGGGGGCCATCCAGCACCGGGAAGGTGGCGCTGGAGAATGCCAGCGCGGTGCCGATGCTGAGGCCGACCGCCGACAGCGCGGTACCCATGTCGCGGGTCACGCCGACGAAGAACAATGCGTAGGCGGCGGTGGCCAGGTAGAACAACGGTTGCGCGAGCACCAGCAGAAGTACGCTGCCGGCCACGCCATCACCGCGCAGCCAGGCGAGGTAGCCGATGCCGAGCGCGCCATACAGCGAGAACAACAGGATGTACGGCGCGACCTTGCCGGCAATCGCAGCCCACGCCGTGCGGTCCAGCCAGGCGGGCAGGGTGCCGTCGCGGATCTCGCGGCCGATGCTGCCAGCCACGGCAAGCGCCAGCACCAGCGACAAGACTGCCGGGAAGATCAGCGGCAGCAGGAACAATTCGTAGCTGCGCGCCGGGTTGTAGAGGATGTCCGACTGCACCGCGATCGGTGCCGCACGCAGCTTGCCCGGACCGACCTGCAGGCCGATGCGCTCGCGCAGCAGGCGCGCGTTCCAGGCCGATACCGCATCGCCGATATCGCGCGCCGCAGATTGGCCGGTGGTCATGTAGGTGGCGTTGTAATAGGCGAACACCGTGCCCTGTCGCCCACGCAGCGCCTGCCGGGTGACATCGCGCGGCACCAGCACGATGGCGAACACGTCCAGCCTGCGCAGCTGCGAACGGGCGTCTTCCAGGTCCACCGGCTGGCTGGCGATGCGCACGCCGGGGCTGGCATCGAGCATGCGCAGCAGCAGGCGGCTGTCACTGCTGTGGTCGAGGTCGACCACGGCGATCGGGATGTCGCGCATCACTGAAGGCGTGAACATCCACGCCATCACCGCAAGCATCAGCAGCGGCAGCACGGTGACCAGCAGCAGGTCAGCGCGGTTGCCGCGCAGTGACTGCAGCTCGCGCCGCCAGCTGGCGGCGAAGCCGCCGCGGCCCGGGCTCAGTGCTGGGGCCATGCGAACAGCACGCTCATGCCGGGGCGGAAGCCCTCGATGCGGCGTACCGGGCGCACCCGCACCTCGAAACTGCGGACGTCGTAGCCGGACGACTGGCGGGTGGTACGCCAGGTCGCATAGTCGCCGGCAGGGTTGATGAAGTAGACCTCGAACTCGCCGTCCAGGCCGAGTGCCGGCACGTTGCCCTGCAGCTTGCTGCCGACCTTCAGGCCCTGCATCTGTGATTCGCGCAGGTTCATCGCCACCCACATGCGATCGATGTCGACCAGGGTGAATACCGGGTAGCCGGCCGGCACCAGTTCGCCCGGGTCGGCCATGCGCTTGTTGATCTCGCCCGCCACCGGCGCGCGTCCTTCGACTTCGGCACGGGCGGCGTTGACTTCGGCCACCGCGCCCTGCGCCTGCTGCACCTGGCCCTGCGCGGCACGCTTGTCTTGCTCGCGTGCGCCGGCCAACGCCATGTCGTACTGCGCGCGTGCGGCACGCGCCAGTTCGCGCGAGCTGGTGGCCTGGGCCTGCGCTTCATCGCGCTTCTGCCGGGTCATCACCCCTTCGTTGAACAGGTTCTGCACGCGCTGGTAGGTGGCCTCGGCCAGCGTCGCACCGGCTTCTGCGCGCTTCCAGTTCGCTTCGGCGGCGCGGATGTCTTCGCTGCGCGCGCCCTCGTCGGCCTTGTCGGCCACTGCCTGTGCGGCGGCCAAAGCGCCGTGCGCCTGCTGTTCCTTGGCGGCCACTTCGGGGCTGTCGAGCAGGAACAGCACCTGCCCGGCCTGCACGCGGTCGCCCTCGCGCACCTTCAGTTCGGCCACGCGCGCGGTGATCTTGGCGGCCACGTTGATGGTGTCCGCATCGGCCATGCCCTGGATCTGATCGGCCGGGCTGCGCCAGGCCAGCCACAGGCCGAGCACCACTGCGACCAGCAGGACCACCAGCAGGATCGGTCCCAGCCGTCGCTTGCCCGGGGGCGTTTTCGCTTCGTCGTGCAGCACATCACTCATGGTCGATCACCTCGTCCGCACGGCGCCGGTATTCTTCAAAACGGTCCATCTGTCCACTGACCTCCAGCAACTGTGCCAGCGCAATATCGTATTGGTAGGCGGCCTGCGCGCGCTCGACACGGGCACCGCCCAGGCCGAGCCGCGCGTCGATTACATCAAGCGAAGTAGCCTGGCCCTCGCGGAACGCCAGCTCCTGCAGGCGCAGGTTTTCCTGTGCCTGGGCGATGCTGCTGTCGAGCAGCACGTACTGCTGGCGCGCAGTCTCCAGTTCATTCCAGGCCTTGCGCACGCCTAGTGCGACCTGGTTCTCGGCTTCGCGCAGGCCGGCTTCGGCCTGCTCCTGCTGCGCGCGCGCGGCGCTGATCTGCGCCGGCCGAGAGTTCGGCGACAGGAAGGTGTACTTCAGGCCGATGCCGAACGCCCAGTCCGGATCGGTCAGCATCTCGTCGCGGCGGCGGAAGTCGTATTGGCCGAAGGCGAAGATCTGCGGCTTCAGCTTGGCCTGCTGTACACGTACGCCTTGTTCGGCCTGCGCCACCATCGCTCGCAGGCGCGCGATCTGCGGCTGGCGCGCCTGCGCCGTGCGCTCGAAGCTGGTCACGGGTTCCAGCGGCACGCGCTGCACGAACAGCGGCGACACCGGCTGCACCTCGCCGCCACTGCGCAGCAGCGTGGCCAGCGCGGCCTTCAGCGTGGCCAGGTCGTTCACCGTCTTCTGGTACTCGCGCTCGGCCTTGTCACGGGCCACGGTGGCCTGCAGGCGCTGGGCACGGGTGGCGAAGCCCTCGCGTTCCAGCTTTTCTGCGTCTGACAGGTGGCGATTCAAGCCATCGCGCACATCACGGCGTACGTCCACCGCCTGCTCGGCAAGGCGCTGGCCGAAATAGGCCTGTGCCAGCTGCACGGTCAGCGATTGGCGCTGTGCCTCGCGCTCGGCACTGGCCTGTTCGTGGGCCGCGCTCGCGGCACGTTGAGCGGCCGGAATCACGCCGCCGGTGTACAGCGGCAGCACCGCGGTGACGACGGGACGGGTACGCCAGTCGCGCTCGGTGAACGACAGTGGTGAATCGATGCCGAAGGCTTCAGCCACGGGGGCCAGCGAGCCCAGTGGCAGGGTGAGGGTCTTCTGGAACTGCAGGCGGCGCACTTCACCGGTGATCTCCGGCAGGCGCAGCAGGCGGGTGGCGTCCTGCAGGTCCTGCTTGTTGCGTACCGCTGCATCAGCGGCTGCCAGTGCATCGGAGACCTGCTCCAGGCGTTGCCGCGCCTGTTCCCAGTCCAATGCAGGTGCGTCGTTGTTGTTCTGCGCGGACGCAGCAATTGGCAGGCAGGTCGCCAGCGCCAGCGCCAGCGCGGCATTCGCCCGGTGCATCCTTGTACGTCGGCCGATCACGCCCATGCCGTCCCAGTGGTAAATAAGTGCGCAAACGGTAGTGCGCGCGGCGTGAAGCCCGGGTCTGCGATCATCGGATTGTCCTCAACGAAGGATGCCGCTGGCCGCAGTGCGCAGCGCCTGGGTGATGTGCTGCAGCGTACTTGAGCGCACGGCGGCATGCTGCCAGTACAGCGGCACATCGAGCCAGCGGCGGGGTTCCAGTACCACCACCCGGCCGGCGCGCACGGCGGACGCGACCAGGGTTTCCGGGGCCATGCCCCAGCCGAGTCCGCACGCAGCGGCTTCGACGAAACCGGTGGAGGAGGGCAGGTAGTGTAGCGGCGGCTGCAGGCGGGCGCGGGTCAGCCGTCGCACGAAGCGCCATTGCAGTTCATCTTTGCGGTTGAACACCAGCATCGGTGCGTGCGCCAGGGTTGCGGCCTGCATGCCATCGCTGAAGTACCGGCGGGCGAAGCCGGGCGAAGCAATTGCCTGGTAGCGCATGGCGCCCAGCGGGTGCACGTTGCAGCCCTTCACCGGCCGGCCTTCGGCCGTGACCGCACCCAGCACGCTGCCATCGCGCAGCAGTTGCAGGGTATGGTCCTGGTCGTCCATGCGCAGGTCGAACAGGTAGCCATGGCGCTGGTGGAGGTCGGCGACGGCCGGCACGAACCATGTATCGAGCGAGTCATCGTTGACCGCCAGAGGGATTGGCATGCGTCCGGTGTCGCTGCCGCGTTCGGGCAGCAGCTCGGCCAGGGCCTCGGCTTCCAGGGCCTGCATGGGTCGCACGCGGCGCAGCAGCGCCTCACCGGCGGCGGTAGGCCGGCACGGGGCCTGGCGCACCAGCAGCACTTGGCCGAGCCGGTCTTCCAGTGCCCTGATCCGTTGCGACAGTGCCGACGGGCTGATCGACAGGCGGCGTGCCGCAGCCTCGAAGCTTCCTTCTTCCAGCACGGCTGCGAATGCGGACAGTTGCGGATGTACCAGGTCCACGCCGGCGCCTCTTCAGTTTTTCTGTACAGGATAAAGAAAAACAAGATTGCCTGAAGGTGGCCATCGGCCGCACCCTGCGCATCCTCCTGCTGCCTGGCCCGTTCTTGATGTGGATCACCGCTTTCGCTGCCGGCCTGTTCGCAGGCGCCGGTCTCATCATCGCCATCGGTGCGCAGAACGCCTTCGTGCTGCGCCAGGGCCTTCAGCAGCGGCATGTGGGCAGGGTGGTGCTGGCCTGCGCCGGCGCGGATATCGCGTTGATCCTGGCCGGCGTGGGCGGCATGGGCGCACTGGTGCTGCAGTGGCCGCTGCTGCTGCAGGTGCTGCGCTTCGGTGGCGCGGCGTTCCTGCTCTGGTATGGCGTGCAGGCCGGGCTGCGCGCGTGGCGCGGTGGCAGCGTACTGGCCGCCGCCGAGGCGCAGGCCGGCAGTGCGCGCCAGGTGCTGCTGACCTGCCTGGCCTTCACCCTGCTCAATCCGCACGTCTACCTGGATACCGTGGTGCTGCTGGGCAGCCTGTCCACGCGCTATCCGGGTGACCTGCGCTGGGCCTTCGGCGCCGGGGCGTGCCTGGCCAGCGTGGCCTGGTTCTGCGCGCTGGGCTATGGCGCGCGACTGTTGCAGCCGGTGTTCCGCAGGCCAGGTGCCTGGCGGGTGCTGGATGCCGCCGTGGCGGCCTTCATGTTCTGCCTGGCGACACTGTTGCTGGTGCGCCCGCTCTAGGCCGCGTCCACCGCGCACAGAGGCGCTTCGCCAGGGCGCAGGGTCAGCACGCGCACGCCGTTGCGGGTTACCGCCACCGTGTGCTCGAACTGCGCCGACAGCTTGCCGTCGCGGGTGTAGACCGGCCACTCGTCCGGCTGCTGGCGGATCGCCGGCTTGCCCTGGTTGAGCATCGGTTCGATGGTGAACACCATGCCGTCTTCCAGCACCATGCCAGTGTTGGGATGGCCGTAATGCAGGATCTGTGGTTCCTCGTGCATTTCCTGACCAATGCCGTGCCCGCAGTATTCTTTCACCACGCTGTAGCCGTGGCTGCGCGCGTGGCGGGCGATGGCGTGGCCGATGTCGCCCAGCCGCGCGCCGGGGCGCACCGCGGCGATGCCTTCCCACATCGCCTGGTAGGTGGTCTGTACCAGCCGGCGTGCGGCGTAGTCGACCTCGCCGACCAGGTAGGTGGTACTGGAATCAGCGATGTAGCCGTTCTTTTCCAGGGTGATGTCGAGGTTGACGATCTGGCCGTTGCGCAGCACGTCGGTGGTGCTGGGCACGCCGTGGCAGATGACGTTGTCGATCGAGGTGTTGAGCACGTACGGGAAGCCGTACTGGCCCTTGCTGGCCGGCCGCGCCTGCAGCTCGTCGACGATCATGCGCTCGACGAAGTCGTTGATCTGCATCGTGCTGCGGCCCTGCAGCGGCAACCGGTCGAGTGCGGCGAACACCTGCGCCAGCAGGCGCCCGGATTCGGCCATCAGCGCGATCTCGTGCGGCTGCTTGATCATCGCCATGTCAGGCCCGCCCGGGCGCCAGCGCCTGTACCCCGGCCGCGCGCAGTTCGCTGGCGACGATGTCCTGGAAGCTCAGCGTGGGGTTCATCTCGCACAACATGCCGACCCGGATCCAGAAGTTGGCCTGGGCGTTGATCGAGCGGCTGGAGACGGTGCAGGCACGGCGCAGCTGGTCGTGCAGGGTGTCATCGATGTTGACGATGCCCATGGGCGGTCCTCGAGGAGCGGATATACGAAGCGTATATGTTTCGTATATTCATCTCAAGCCGGCGTCGTTCAGTCCACGTGGGTGGCGAAGCGCAGCCGGTTGCCGTCAGGGTCGCGCAGCAGCATCTCGCGGCTGCCCCACTCGGTGTCGTGCGGCGGCTGTTCGATCGGCACGCCGGCCGCGCTGAAGGCGCGGTACAGGGCGTCGAGATCCTCGACGATGAAGTACACCGCGCCGCCCAGCTCGCAGTCGCCGCTGTGTTCGGTGAGGAAGATCGTCTGGCCATCGCGGGTGAGCTGGGCGAACAGCGGGAAGCCGGGCTCGAAGCGGTGTTCCCAGTCGACCACGAAGCCCAGCCCCTGCACGTAGAACGGCAGGGTGGTGTCGGCGTGGCGCATGCGCAGCTGCGGGATGACGGTCTGGGGCATGGCGGCGGCTCCGAGGTGGGAACCCAGTGTAGAGCCGAGCCATGCTCGGCTGCTGCTCGCGGTCCCCTCAGTGGAGCATGGCTCGACTCTACAGAAGGCGCCAGCCGAGCGTGGGCTCGGCTCTACCCGGCTCTGGTAGTTGCCAACCTTGGTTGGCATTGCCGGCCAGCGGTCAGCAGGCCATCGGGACCGAAGCCATCGCGGCCAGCAGTTCGCGGTTCACCTGCTGGTGACGCGCCTGCCAGGCGGGAAGATCGTCGGCGCTGATGTCCGGCTGGCCATCCAGCGACGACAGCCAGCGCTTGAAGCGGCTCTGGTAGTTGGCCAGCGAGACTTCGCCGGTAATGTCACTGCCAACCAGGCCGCCGGCGCGCAGTGCCTCGATCACCACCAGCGCGTCCTCCAGCTGGAAACGGCCCTGGTCCCAGTTGCTGCGCGCGACGTCCTCGGCGAACACGTCCTTGTCGATCGACAGGTAGGTGGGTTGTGGCGACTTGGCCTGTTCGGCAGCGAACGCAGCCACCAGCGCTTCGGGGTGCTCGAAGCGGCGGAACGCATGGCCCATGCCGAGGCGATGGCCCCAGCCCACACCCACGTCCATGCACCAGTAGGTCAGGCGACCGCCCATCAGCGGGCGCCAGTGGTTCTCCCAGGCATGGCAGAGGCCGATGTCGCTGGAGGTGATGCCGAGCACATGGATGTGCGAGATCTGCGGCAGCTTGCTGGCGGCGTTCACCCACGAACCGCAGTGCATGCCGAACGGAAACCGCATGTTGTCCGGATGGTTGTCCAGCACCACCAGCTGGAACGGCGTCTGTGCACGCATGCGACGCAGCAGCGGCAGGCTGAGGTGATGGAAGTCACCACTGCCGAGCATCACTGTGCCGAGCTGGGCCGGCAGCGGCGCAAGCACCTCGGTGCTGAAGCGATCCAGGGTGCCGTTGCTGCAGGCAAATCGCAGCGGGTCGTGCCACTGCGGCAGCGCCAGGGTCTGCGCCTGGGCCAGTGGCAGCACGCCACCGTCCAGGTTGAGGATCAGCGGGGAACGCAACGGCATCGCTCAACCGCCTCCATCAGGTTCGCCCTGCAGATGCGGGGCCAGCCTGCGCAATGCGGCGCGCAGCAGCGGTGAGCGGGCGTGGATCGCGTGCCGGGTGGAGGTGAAGCTGGCCCCCAGCTCGGCCTTGATCCGCGAGTCGGTCCAGCCGGCCACGTAGTGGCTCAGGCCGTGCTGCAGGGCGTACTCGAGGTTGTGCATCCAGCTGACCGCGTACAGGTTGTGCTCGCGCGACTGCGGGTACGCCAGGCCGATGTACTTGTCCACCAGCTTGCCGGCATGCACGTAGCACAGGTTCCAGCCGATCAGCTGGCCCTCGTGGCGGTACAGGAACATCCGGCCCTGCCCCTGGCTGTCGGCCAGCAGGTGCTGCAGGTAGGGCAGGTCGAGCTGGTCGAAGTGCACCGCGCTCTGCGCATACACGCCCAGGTACAGCGCATGCAGTTCGGCCTGCAGCCGTGGGTCGGCCAGGGCCGGATCACCGGTGGCGATGCAGTCGATCTGCAGGTCGTCGCGCGAGCGCAGCTTGCGCCGGATGTTCTTGCGGCGCGAGGACGACAGGCGGCCGAGATAGCCGTCGATCGAATCGAAATCGATCGCCACCCAGGCCAGCGGCATGCCTTCCAGTTCAACGAAGCCGCGTGCCAGCAATGCCTGCAGGAAGGCGGCGCTGTGCGCATTGGCCGCGTCGTCCAGCAGCGGTGAATCGATGGCCAGGTCCTTGACCACCAGCAGCCGGGTATCGCCGATCGCGTGACGCGTCACGTCCTCGGCCAGCGCCTCCGGCGCGACGTGTGCCGGCAGCGGGGTGTACTCGGTGCTGGTGGCACCGACGAAGCGGGTCTTCCAGGTGATCCACGGCCGCCACAGGCGCGACAGCGGCAGGCCGAGCAGCTTGCTGCGCAGCGCGTCGTCCATCGTGGTGGTCAGGTCGAGCGGTGCACGGAAGGTCGGCAGGCCGCTGGGAAGGCGGCCTGCCTCGAATCCGAGCGGCGGGTGGGCCAGGAAGCCCTCCAGCAGCGCGGCCGGTTCCAGCGCGGTGCTGGACGCACGTGACGTCATTTCCATCGGCACGGGAACCGGCAGCGCATCCGGCCTCAGCCCTTGGCCTTGGTCAGCGCCTGGTCGAGCAGGGTGATCGCCAGGTCGATCTCTTCGTAGCTGATGTCCAGCGACGGCGCGAAGGTGATCACGTTCTTGTACCAGCCACCCACGTCGAGCACGAGGCCCATGCGCTTGCCGTCATGCAGCAGGTCGCCGGCCAGGCCGATGTCGACCATGCGGTCCAGCAGTTCCTTGTTCGGCGTGTAGCCGTCGGCCTGGCAGATTTCCGCGCGCAGGGCCAGGCCCAGGCCGTCGACGTCGCCGATTTCCGGGTGACGCTTCTGCAGGCCACGCAGGCCGTCGAGGAAGTACGCGCCCTTTTCCGGCACGGTGCGCTCGTAATCCATTTCCTTGCCCAGTTTCAGCACTTCCAGGCCCAGGCGGGTGCCCAGCGGGTTGGAGTTGAAGGTGGAATGGGTGGAGCCCGGCGGGAATACGGTCGGGTTGATCAGCTCTTCGCGTGCCCACAGGCCCGACAGCGGGTTCAGGCCGTTGGTCAACGCCTTGCCGAACACCAGCACGTCCGGGGTCACGCCGAAGTGCTCGATCGACCACAGCTTGCCGGTGCGCCAGAAGCCCATCTGGATTTCATCGACCACCATCAGGATGCCGTACTTGTCCAGCACGCGCTTGAGGCCGGTGAAGAAGTTGCGCGGCGGGATGACGTAGCCGCCGGTACCCTGGATCGGCTCGACGTAGAACGCGGCGTACTCGGCCTGGCCGACCTTGGGATCCCACACGCCGTTGTACTCGCTTTCGAACAGGCGCTCGAACTGCCACACGCAGTGGTCGGAGTACTCGTCCGGGGTCATGCCCTTCGGGCGGCGGAAGGGATACGGGAACGGGATGAACATCGCGCGCTCGCCGAAGTGACCGTAGCGGCGGCGGTAGCGGTAGCTGGAGGTGATCGACGAGGCACCCAGGGTACGGCCGTGGTAGCCGCCTTCGAAGGCGAACATCAGGCTCTTTCCGCCGCGCGCGTTGCGCACGATCTTCAGCGAATCCTCGATGGCCTGTGCACCGCCGACGTTGAAGTGCACGCGGCCATCGAGGCCGAACTTCTCGTGCATGTCCACGGCAATGGTCTTGGCCAGCTGCACGCGGGTCGGGTGCAGGTACTGGCTGGCGACCTGCGGCAGGGTGTCGATCTGGTCCTTCAGCGCGTCGTTCAGGCGCTTGTTGCTGTAGCCGAAGTTGCAGGCCGAGTACCACATCTGCAGGTCGAGGTAGGGCACGCCCGCACCGTCGAACATATAGCTGCCTTCGCCACGCTGGAAGATCTTCGGCGGGTCGACGTAGTGGACGGTGTCGCCGAAGGAGCTGTAGCGGGCTTCGTCGGCCAGCAGCTGCGCATCGGAGGCAGCGGCGTCGGCGTTCTTGTCAAAAATGTTCATGCAGTTCGGTTCCGTGAAGGACGTTCGAAAGGGGGCAACGGGGGAGCGTGGCTGGAAGGGAGTGCTCAGGCGGTGGCCAGCAGCAGGGGCAGTACGTCGGGCTGCGGGCTGGCGTCGATGCGACGTGGCTGCAGCAGGCTGCCATCGAGCAGGCGCGGCAACAGCGCGATTGCATCGTGGAAGGTGTCGATGGCGGCATGCTCGATGCCGGCATTCGTGCAATGGGTGATCAGGCGGCGCTTGGCGAACACGAAGTCGGCTTCTTCGGACACGCAGAAATCCGAGCTGCCGTCGCCGATCATCAGCACGCGCGGTGCTTCGTTGGCACGTGCCTGCGCGGCGCAGGTGCACTTGCAGGTGCCGCTGCGGCAGCCCTCGGCCTGGTAGGGTGATTCCAGTTCCCAGTGGTCTTCGCACCAGCGCAGGTGGTTGGCCACCACCGGCAGCCGCGACAGGCCATGGTTGGCGAGGATGCGGTGGATCGCATAGTCCAGGCCGTCGCTGACGATGCGCAGCGGCAGGCCCAGCTGCTCGGCGCGGGCGACGAAGGCGACGAAGCCCGGGTCGATCTGCACCTGGTCCAGGTGCGCATCAAGCGTGGCCGGGTCCAGCTTCAGCAGCCGCACCTGGCCCTGCATGCATTCGCGCGAACCGATCTTTCCGGCCTTCCACTGGTCTTCCAGCGCCTGCCAGCCCGGCTGGCCGTACTTCTCCAGCAGCGAGTCGATGACATCTTCGAGGCTGATGGTGCCGTCGAAGTCACACAGGATGCTCCAGTGCATGGGCAGGTCCGTCGATGAAAGAAGCGACCGGCACGATGCCGGGGCAGGCTCAATGTAGGCAGGCCGCCTTTCTCGTTCCTTTCCTGTTGAAAGGCTTCATCGACGGACTGGGAAAACGTTCAGGAAGGTGCATGGATGAATGCGCGGAGCGCAGGCCACGCATGCACGTGCGGGTCAGGCGCGGGCCAGGACCTGCAGTATTTCGGCCGTCTCTTCACGGGTCTGCCAGGCGCTGTTGCCAAGGGTCAGCATGCGTGCGGCGAAGTCGCGTGCGTTGGGCACTTCGGCGGCCGGCACGATGCCGCGCAGGTACGCGTAGTCGGGCAGGGCATGGATGAACATGCGGCTGGCGCCGAGTCCGCGTGGCCACAGGTCTTCCAGTACGGCATCGCGGGCCCGCTGGCTGGGCAGCAGCAGCATCAGCATCGGCCAGGTTCCGCCGGTACCGGCCAGCCCATCGACCACTTCCACCGCCGGCAGCTGTGCCAGCTGCACGCGCAGCTGCAATGCACGCAGGCGACCTGCCTGCAGGAATGCAGGCAACCGCCGCGCGGCATGGGCTCCGATGTTCTGCCGCCACTGGCTGACCCGGTGCTGCGGAATCTCCAGCGGGAAAATGTCACCGACCGCTTCTTCCAGGTCGCCACGCTGCAGCGCACTGCGCAGTGGATTTCCATACACCATCGATAGGAGCGATGGCCGATAGCAGGCGGCCAGGCCGAGTAGCTGCACGCTGCGCAGCAGTTCCCAGCGCAGGCTGGAACGCACCTGTTCGGCGGCATGTGCGGCCAGCGCGGCACGCAGCTCGTCATCGCGGCTGACCAGCAGGCCGCCTTCGTGCAGGCTCAGGCCCTTGCCGGCGGCCAGGCTGAAGAATCCGATATCGCCGCGCAGGCCGACACTGGTATTGCCGACGCGTGCACCGAGCGCCTGCGCGGCATCTTCGATCACCCACGCGCCAGCGCCGCGTGCAACCTCGCAGGCCAGCTCGACATCGGCGATGCGCCCGCCCAGGTGGGTGGGCAGGATCGCCAGCGTGCGTGCATCGGCCAGGCGGCTGAGCTGGCCAGGATCGAAATCGAAGTGGCCGGGGCGGGTGTCGCACAGCTGCACGCGCAGGCCCAGGCTGTGCACCGCGATCGGCACCAGCGGGCAGGTGTAGCCCGGCAGGATCACGGTGTCGCGCTTGGGCGCGCGTCTGCGCAGCGTGCGCAGGGCGATCAGCAGCGCGTGCGTGCCGGAACAGGTCAACTGCAGCGGCGGTGTGCCGAGCTGGCTGGCCAGGATCGCGCGAAGGTCGCCACCGCCGGGGAGGAAGTCGCTGGCCTGCATGGGCAGGCCGGCGGTGGGCGGCAGCTCGCGCGCGAACAGGCTCATCGCAACGCGCTCATGCGGTACTTTCGGCAGGGCTATGCGGATCGTCCGCTTCGGCACGGCCCAGGCAGGCGATGCCGGCCACGATCAGGACCGCACCGACCAGGTGATGCAGGGTCAGCGGTTCGTTCAACAGCCAGGCCGACAGCAGCAGCACGCTGATCACTTCCAGGTGCGAAGCCGCGAATGCTGGGCCGATCGGCGCATGCCGCAGCAGGCTCATCCAAGTGAAGAATGCACCGACGTAGCCAAGGATGGCGCCGTACACCCACGGCTGCGACAGCACGCGCAGCAGCCATGCCGTGTTGGCCTCGACCGGCAGCGCGGCATCGCCGGCGTACTTGAAACACAGCTGGGCCAGCGTGTCGAAGGCCATCAGCAACGGGAAGCCGATCACATACAGGCGCCTCATGAGCCCGCTCCCACCACGGCCACGCCGGCGGTGACCAGCAGCATGCCGGTCACCCGCAGCGGGGTGAGCTTCTCGCGGAACAGGATGCGGCCGGCAATCATCAGTGCGACGATGTTGATCGAGCCCAGCAGCACGCCCTTGGACAGCGGAACCAGTGACAGGAACGCGATCCAGGCGACGAACTCAAGCACGTAGCAGGCGATGCCGATCCACAGCCACGGGCGGCTGAGCATGTGTTTCCAGCGTTGCAGTCCTTCGCCGTCCTGCGGGTCGCTGGCGGCGGCCTTGAAGGCGAGCTGGCCGCCGGTATCGAGCACCACGTTGGCCAGCCACAGCAGCGTGGCAAGTGCCCCCATCTCAGGCCACCGCCTTGAGCACACCCGTACGCTCACCGATCTCGGTGAAGAAGCGGGCGCTGCGGCGGATCACGTAGCGGCGTTCGCGGTCGATGGTGATCATGTGGTAGCTGTCTTCCAGTACCACCAGCTCCTTCGGGCCGCTGACCCGCGACATCACCAGCTCGGCGTTGCCCATGCTGGCCACGTCGTCCTCGCGGGCGTGCATCACCAGGCACGGCGCGGTGACCTGGTGCAGGTGGCGGCGGGTCCAGTGGCTGAGCGCGCGCATTTCGGCCAGTGCGTGCCAGGGGTTGCCCGGCAGGCCAGCGGCGGCGCTGTCGCCGGACAGCATGGCGGCGCTCACCTGCGCACGCAGGCGCTCGTCACGCAGGCCGTACGGCGGTTCTTCCATGAACATGCGGTCGCGGCCGATGTTGAAGCGCTTGAACCACGGCAGCAGGAACGAGAAGCGGGCCACGGCGGGAATGTTCCAACCGTCGTAGCGGAACGTGGCGCCGTATACGCCCACGCCGGACACCCATTCCGGGCGACGTGCCGCCAACGCCAGCGAAAGTACCGCGCCCATCGACAGGCCACCGACGAACAGCTGGTCGACCTTGCCGCGCAGGTTTGCCGCCGCATCTTCCACGCCCTGGTACCACTGTTCCCAGGTGGTCGCCAGCAGGTCATCCACGGTGCCGCAATGGCCGGGCAGCTGCACGCCGTGCACGGTGAAACCGGCGTTGTTCAACCCCTTGCCCAGCATGCGCATTTCCGCCGGGGTGCCGGTCAGGCCGTGGACCAGCAGCACGCCCTGCGGGCCACCGGGGAGGAAGAAGTCGTGCGATTCGGTCACCTGGCGGCTCCGGGACGGCAGTGGGGATGGCAGGATCGCAAGCGTGATTTTCACCAGCCTTTCAGCGCCCCGGGCCGGGTCAGGGGGCCTTCAGCAGCGGCAGCGTGATGGCGACCTTGAGCCCGCCACCCGGGCGGTTGAGGAAGCTCAGGCGACCGCCGAAGTGCTCCACCGCCTCGTGCGCGATGGCCAGGCCCAGCCCGGTGCCGCTGGCAGTGGTGCCAGGGGCGCGGAAGAAGCGCTCGCCGAGGCGCGGCATCACGTCTTCCGGGACGCCTGGGCCGTTGTCTTCCACATAGAGTTCGACATCATTGTCGTCCAGTGCGTGCACGCCGACTGTGACGGTGGCTTCACGGCCCGCATAGCGCAGGGCGTTGTCGATCAGGTTGTCCATTGCTTCCTGCAGCATGGCACCGTTGCCCAGCACGCGCAGCGGCTGGGGGCTGCCGCGGTATCCGAGATCAATGCCATCACGGATCGCTTCCGGGACCCGCATGCCGACCCACTGCGGTATCAGTTCGCACAGGTCGAGTGCTTCCACGGTATCCGGCACGGTCTGGGCTCGGCTCAGCGCCAGCAGCTGGGTGCTGACCCGCGCGGTGCGCTGGTTGAGCCGGCGGATGTGCTGCAGTGCCTCGCGCACCGTGTCCGGGTCGCCGTGCGCCAGCGCCTGGTCCACGTGCAGGGCCATTCCGGCCAACGGCGAGCGCAGCTGGTGTGCAGCGTCGGCGATGAAGCGGTTCTGCAGGGTGATCATTTCCGCCTGGCGCGCGAACAGATCGTCGATGGTGCTGATCAGCGGCTGGATCTCTTCCGGCACGTCGGCATCGGAAATCGGCGCCAGCTCGCCGCGGCGCTGCGCCAGCCGGGTCCTCAGCGGGGTCAGGATGCGCAGGCCGTAGGTCACGCCGAACCAGACCAGCGCGGCGGTGCCCAGCGCCAGCATGGTCATCAGCGGAATGATGATCATCAGGATCTCGCGTGCGCGCTGGCGTCGGTCGGCCATGCTCTCGGCCACGGTCACTGCCAGCTGGTCCTGCGGATCATTCATCGCCTGCGTGCAGACAGTGGCCATGCGTACCTGCTGGCCGTTGAGGTGACCGTCGTACAGGGCCGGATGCACGCCGGTGCAGTCCTGCGAAGGGGCGTACGGGCTGAAGTCTGCATTGCCGCTGAGCGTACCCTTGCGGCTGCTGTCGACGTTGAAATAACGATGGCCGTCGGGGTCGTACTCGATCAGGAAGCGCGCCTGTGGTGACAGGTCGCTGGTCACCGGCATGGTGCTCAGCATCTGCGCGAACGAGTGGGTGTCGTCGATCAGGTTGCGGTCGTGGATGCGGTTGGAATAGTCCAGCGCAACGTAATAGGCCAGGATCGTGTTGAAGGTGAGCAGGCCCAGCATCGGCAGCGCCAGGAAGGCGAGCAGGCGCCGGCGCAGGCTGGGCGGTCCACTGATCACGGGGTGCTGTCGTCCTGCGCGTCTTCCAGCATGTAGCCCAGCCCGCGCACGGTGCGTATGCCCATCCCGCCGGGTTGCAGCTTGCGGCGCAGGCGGTGCAGGGCGATGTCCAGGCCGTTGTCGGTCAGGTCCTGGCCCCAGTCGCACAACGCTTCCACCAGCTGCGCGCGCGATACGATGCGCTCGGCGCGTACCGCCAGCGCTGACAGCAGGCCGAATTCGCGCGCGGTCAGTTCCAGCGACTGGTCGTCGATCCACACCCGGTGCCCGGCCAGGTCCAGGCGCAGGCGGCCGATGCGCAGGTCCGGGTTGCCATTGCTGGTGACCCGGCGCAGCTGGGCACGCACGCGTGCTTCGAATTCGTCCAGCGCGAACGGCTTGACCAGGTAGTCGTCGGCACCCAGGTCGAGCACGCGCACGCGTTCGGCCAGGCCGTCGCGGGCGGTCACCACCAGCACAGCCAGGCCATCACCGCGCTGGCGCAGGCGCTGCAGCACGTCGCGGCCATCCAGCTGCGGCAGGCCCAGGTCCAGCACCAGTAGTGCGTACTGGGTCGAGCCCAGGGCAGCGTCGGCGTGCGCGCCATTGTCGACGTGGTCGACCACGTGCCCCTGCCGGCGCAGCGAGGCGCACAGGCCGGAGGCGATGTCCGGGTCGTCTTCAGCAATCAGAACGCGCATGCGCGGGGCTCCTGTAACGGTCAGGCCCACCGGATGGACGGGGTGGGCCTCTCGGCTGCCGAGGGTAGCCGCAAACCGGGTGAAGGTGGAACGCGGCGGCGGCGCCGTACGCCGTCGCGCTGTCCGTCCATTCAGTCCTGAAGGCCGGGCTCGCCCTGCGCCAGCGGCACCCGCGAACCGTCCAGCAGGCCACGGCTGAGTTTGCCATCTTCGATGAACAGCAGTTCGCCGTTCTCGCCGTTCTTGATGCTGCTGTCGATCGCGATCACGCGGTCGCCATGGAAGCTGCTGACGTGCGGCATCGAGGTGTGGCCGACCACGATGCGCGAGAGCTTCAGGCGGTCGAGCACGTTCTGCACCCCTGCGGTGTCGAGGCGGCCATCGAAGTAGCCGCGGTACCAGATCGGGCTGGTCTTGCCGTCATACAGCGGAGCGGTGGCCGGATCGGCTTTAACTTCGGCCTTGGGCAAGCCCAGCGACGCCTGGTAGGCCGCGTTGGTGCGTGCCGGGTCCAGCGCCAGCTCGACGGCTTCGGGCGAGATGCCGCCGTGCAGGAACAGGGTGTCACCGATCTTCAGCAGTACCGGGCGGGTACGCAGCCACTGCCCGATCACCGAATCGGCACCGTACAGCTGCGGGTAGCTGCGGCCGAGCAGCTTGGCGCTGCGCAGGTACTTCGGGTTGACGTAGCGCAGGTCGTCGTACAGCACCATGGTTTCGTGGTTGCCGAGCACGAAGTGCACCGCGCCACCGGCCGCAGCTGCCTGCTGCTGCAGGCCGTACAGCAGCCAGAATGCCTCGGTCACCTGCGGGCCGCGGTCGAAGACGTCGCCGGCGATGACCAGGGTGTCCTTGCCCAGCGCCCAGCGGTCCTGTGCGTCGATGACCCGGTTGGCGCGCAGCAGGCGCACCAGCAGCCCATATTGGCCGTGGATGTCGGACAGCGCGACGATGCGAGGGACCGCCGGCAGTATGGAGACCGAGGCGGCATTGGGTGCGTCTACGTGCACGGTATGCTCATAGCCGCAGCGTGCTGCGATATCGGTCCCCGCCTTGCTGATGGGCAGGGTGCGCGACTCGACCTTGTCCGCACAGATCCACTTCGCCTGCAGTTGCTCGCCCTTGCGGAACACATACGGTCCATCGGCCTGTACATGGTCGGCCGGTGCGGCGACCTCGCGGGCCTGCGTGGTTCCGGCCGCGCAGGCCAGCAGTGGCGCCAGCAGGGCGGTCAGCAGGGAAGGGTGATAGCGCGACATCGGCGGCATCCAGCAGCGGAAAGATCCGATGCTACCCGGCGCTGGCGTTCCCTGGTGTGCGCGAGTGGGCGGGTCAGGCCCCGCCGCCAGCATCCTTGAGCTTGCGCACGTGGGTGTGGGTGGCCTGCAGCGGCTCGCCGTTGCGGCCGTGTGGCTGCATGTAGGGCAAGGGCCGCCGCGTACTCGATTCGATCAGTTGGGAATGGGGCTCACCGGCCTCGAAGCAATGCCGCTCGCCCCACTGGCGCAGCGCGACCAGCAGCGGAAACAGTTCCAGTCCGGCGGCAGTGAGCACGTATTCCTGGTAGGCCGAACCGTCGGAGGCCGGTTGCAGCTGCAGGATGCCGGCATCGACCAGCCTGCGCAGGCGGTCACTGAGGATGTTGCGTGCCGCGCCGAGGCTGCGCTGGAAGTCGCTGAAGCGGGTGACGCCGTCGAACGCGTCGCGGATCACCAGCAAGGCCCAGCGATCACCGAGCAGGTCGGCGCTGCGGGCGACGGGGCAGGGGCTGTTGGCGTGCATGGGTGTATCTCCAAATGTGGTTGCAGTTTAAAACCTTTGGCGCTAGCCTGCATCAGGTTTCAAATTGCAACTACATTATGAGCCCCGCTCCGATGCCCCAATCCCTGCTGGTGCTGCTGGCAATCGCCGCCGGCGCCAGCGTCGCCAATGTCTATTACGCGCAGCCGTTGCTGGACCAGCTTGCGCGCACCTTTGCACTGGACCGTGCAGTGGCCGGTGCGGTGCTGGCGGCTACCCAGGCGGGCAGTGTGCTGGCATTGCTGGGGCTGTTGCCGCTGGCCGATCGCGGTGATCGGCGACGCCTGCTGCGGTTGCAGCTGATGGTGCTGGTGCTGGCCTTGCTGTGGCTGGCGACGGCCCGCACGGCGACCTGGCTGTTGTCGGGCATGCTGCTGACCGGGCTGCTTGGCACGGCGCTGACGCAGGGGCTTATTGCCTACACGGCAACACTGGCTCCGCCCGAGCAACGCGGACGCATCGTGGGCGTGGTGCAGGGAGGTGTATTCATCGGGCTGCTGATGGCGCGTGTGGTGTCGGGTACGGTGGCGGCAGCATTGGGCTGGCAGGCGGTGTATCTGCTGTCGGCGCTGGTGATGGCAACCCTGGCGGTGCTGTTGTGGCGGCGCCTGCCCGCAGTGCCGGTGCCGGAAGTCCCCCCACGCTGGCGCGAGCTGCTGGGCTCGATGCTGGGCATGCTGCGTACCGACCGAACGCTGCGCGAGCGTGGGCCACTGGCACTGCTGCTGTTTGCTGGGCTCAACGTGTTCTGGGCGGCCGCCCCGTTGCCGTTGTCGGCCCCGCCTTTGCATTGGTCCACCGCAGCCATTGGCTGCCTGGGCCTGGCCGGCGTGGTTGGTGCGTTGATGGTGGCGCGGGTCGGGCACTGGATGGACCGTGGATTCGCACATCGGGTCAGCCTCGGAGCGCTGCTGCTGATGCTCGCCGCGTGGTGGCCGCTGCTGGGCCTGCCGCAGTCGCTGGCGTTGCTGCTGCTGGGCGTGGTGGTGCTGGATCTGGGCGGTCAGGCACTGCACGTCGCCAACCAGGCGCTGCTGCTGCGCGCGCCCGGTGAACAGCATGGACGCCTGGTGGCGCTGTACATGCTGTTCTATGCGATGGGCAGCGGTGCGGGCGCGGCGGCCGGGCCCTGGATGCAGGCGCGCCATGGCTGGTCGGCGGTCTGCATGCTGGGGGCCGGCATCGCGTTGCTGGCGCTGCTGTGGTGGGCGGCGTGGCGAGTGGTGGCGCTCAATGCATCGGCCGCGGTGCGAAGCGGTAGAGTCGACTGTTAGGCGACTGCTCTTCCGTCACTTTGCGAAAAACCCCGCGCTGCGCGCGATAGTCGACTGACAGTCGACTCTACACGCCACCGGGATGTTTCATTTCCGCCGGTTCACCGCTGCAGCGCACGCCGTCCCGGCGCATCCTGCAGGGCGTCGCTGGCCACCACCACCCGGTTGCGGCCACTGCGCTTGGCCTCGTACATCGCAGCGTCGGCGCGTGCCATCAGCCGCTCGTAGTCCGGGTGGCCGTCATGGCCCGCCACGCCGATGCTGGCGGTCAGTTCCAGTACCTGCCCGTTGGCCAGCGCCACCGGCGAGTGCGCGATCTGCCTGCGCAGGCTTTCGGCAATCACCCCGGCCTGTGATTCGCTGGCCGCAACCAGCACCACCACGAACTCCTCACCGCCATAGCGGAACAGGTAGTCACTGCCGCGTGTGAGCTGCCCCAGCAGGCCGGCCACATGCTGCAACGCGCGATCGCCGGCATCGTGGCCGTGGCCGTCGTTGATTGCCTTGAAATGATCCAGGTCGAGCAGCAGCAGCGAGAACGGCGTGCGGTTGCGGGTGGCCAGCTCGATTTCCCGGCGCAGCACGGTGGGCAGGAAGCGGCGGTTGAGCAGGTTGGTCAGGGCATCGCTGCCGGCATCCAGTTCGCCGATGCGTTCGAACAGCAGCGTCATCAGGGTGCGGATCGCGGCCAGGTCCTCGCGGATGGCCGGCAGCACCGCCAGTCGCTGCGCCGGAGCATCGCCGCTCGCGCGCTGCAGGTGGCTGTCAATGCGGGCCATCAACTGGCCCACCTGCTGCGTTTCGCTGCTTTCGCCGAAGCTGGGGATGCCCTTGTGGGTGAACCACAGGCCAAACTCCGAGGTGGCCAGGCTGGCATTGTCGCTGGCCTGCACGTGGCCGGCGAGTGCGTAGAGCAGGGCGTTCTCCCAGTCCAGCAGCAGTGCGCGCTGGCGCTCGCGTTCGGTACCGACGTTCTGTACCAGCGAGAACAGCCGGTAGGCGGCGTCGGCACGGGTGGAGCGCTCGCGCGCATGGGTGTAGGCCAGGGTCATGCCTTCCATGGCGATGTCCATGATCGCGCTGAGGCAGTCGATGGCGGCGAATGCGGTCGCGCTGTCGGGTGCATCGTCGCGCAGGCGCAGGAACAGTTCGTGCTTGAGCACGCGTGCGCCGCGGGTGACCAGATCGACCGGAATGCCGACCCGCGCATGCACGTCGCCGATCACCCGCTGCGAGGCGACGGTGGCGACCACGCCGGCGGTGTCGGTGGTCAGCAGCTGCACCAGCCAGCGTTGCATCGCCGGCTGCAGGCGTTGCTTGACCTGTTCGTGGGACAGGAAGCGGCGCGCGCGGCCATCCTGCAGCAGCACTTCATAGAAGCGCCCGGCGAGCGCCGGTGGCGCGTCCGCGGCGGCGGCGTGCAGCAGCGCAGTGGCGGCGGGGCCGGCCTGCTGCAGGCACAGCTGCCACGCCTCGGCCAGCGGTTGGCTGGCTTCATCCAGTTGGGGTGTTTCCACGTCGATCTCTGACTGCGTACGACAAACCACGGGTATCGGCCGCGGTGGCGTGCGGTTGATGGCGGGTTAGCCGGCCAGTTTACGCGCGGTGCAGGGTTGCACGGTGCGCAAACCACATCGGGGCCGCTGCGGCAATGAGTGAACGCATTTGAGAATCAATCTCATTGATGGGAGAATGCGCGCACGGAGCGGGGTGCAGGTGCCTGCAGCAACGTTCCGCGCCTCCCCCTCGTCGTTGCCTCAAGCCCTTTGCCAGAGGCCCCGTTGCCCTGCCAGAAGGTTCAGACCATGTCCCCTGCCGTTGTCCTTTCGCCGCGCCCGCTGGCGCTCGCCGTTGCCGCCCTGTTGGCGGGCGGTGCCCTGACCGCCCATGCCGAAACCGACGCCACCGATATCGACACGGTGCATGTCACCGCCTCGCAGATCGCGCGCCAGGCGCTGGGCACCTCGACCATCACCGCCGAGGACATCGTCAGGCGCCCGCCGGCCAACGATATCGCCGAACTGCTGCGCACCATGCCGGGCGTCAACCTGACCGGCAACAGCGCCTCGGGCCAGTACGGCAACAACCGCCAGATCGATCTGCGTGGCATGGGCCCGGAAAACACCCTGATCCTGGTCGATGGCAAGCGCATCGGTGCCCGCGATGCAGTACGCATGGGTCGCAGCGGCGAGCGCAATACCCGTGGCGATACCAACTGGGTGCCGGCGGAGATGATCGAGCGCATCGAAGTGCTGCGCGGTCCGGCGGCGGCACGCTACGGCTCCGGTGCTTCCGGTGGCGTGGTCAACATCATCACCAAGCGCCCGACCGGTGATCTGACCGGCGCGGTCGACATGTACGGCCTGGTGCCCGAGCACAGCGCCGAGGGCGGCAGCGAGCGCGTCGGCCTGCAGTTGAGCGGGCCGATGACCGACACGCTGTCGTTCCGCCTGTACGGCAACCTCAACAAGACCGACGCCGATTCGCTGGATCTCAACCGCCAGTACGCCACCAATCCGAACGCGGTGCCACCGGCCGGTCGTGAGGGCGTCAAGAATCGTGATGTCAACGCGCTGCTGCGCTGGGACGTGACCGCCAACCAGGTGGTCGAGATCGAAGCCGGCACCAGCCGCCAGGGCAACATCTACGCCGGCGACCGCGCGGTCAGCACCACGGGTACTTCGACCGGCATCGATCTGGCTGCGCTGGCCGACGGCAAGGCGGAAACCAACCGCATGTACCGCAACACCGGCGCAGTCACCCATCGTGGCCGTTGGGGCGATGTGACCTCGCGGGTGACCGCTGCGGTGGAGGCGGTGAACAACTCACGCATCAATGAAGGCCTGGCCGGTGGCCCGGAAGGCAGCTTCAACGGCACCGACTGGTCGACTTCGCGCCTGCGCAACTACCAGCTGGATGGCGAAGTGAGCTTCCCGACCACGCTGGGCGGCGCCGAGAACATCTGGACGCTGGGCTTTGAATACCTGGACAGCCGCCTGACCGACCCGTACTCGATGAGCCAGTCCAGCACCAGCGGCGGCGGCTTCCCGGGCCTGTCGGCCGATCGCGCGCGCGGCAAGTCCGATGCGCAGACCACCGCCGTGTTCGTCGAAGACAACATCTACCTCGGTGAGCGCTGGATCGTTACCCCGGGCCTGCGTTTCGACCACCACAGCCAGTTCGGCAACAACACCAGCCCCAGCCTCAACGCGCAGTTCCGCATCAACAGCGACTGGGTGGTGAAGGGCGGTGTCGCACGTGCGTTCAAGGCACCGAACCTGTACCAGTCCAATCCGGACTATCTGTACTACACCCGCGGCAACGGCTGCCCCAATGCGCTGCCGAGCCTGGGCGCCGGTTGCTACATGCGCGGCAACGCGGACCTGAAGGCAGAAACCAGCCTGAACAAGGAGCTGGGCATCGAGTGGGCACCGCAGAGCGGCTGGCAGGCGTCGTTGACCTACTTCCACAACGACTACAAGGACAAGATCCAGGCCGGCTACACCCAGATCGGGCTGACCGCCGACACCAAGGGCCGCATCTTCCGCTGGGAGAACGCGCCGAAGGCGATCGTGCAGGGGCTGGAAGGCAACCTGGTGATCCCGCTGCTGGGCGAGCAAGGCAACCGCCTGAAGTGGAGCAACAACTTCACCTACATGGTGGAGAACGAGAACAAGACCACGCGCCAGCCGTTGTCGGTGATCCCGAAGTACACGATCAACACCATGCTCGACTGGCAGGCCACCGACAAGCTGTCGCTGCTGCTGACCGGTACGTTCTACGGCAAGCAGGAACCGGCTACCACCAACATCAACAACGACCCGCGCTGCACCGGCACGTGCGATCCGTCGGTGGCGCTGCAGGACCGTGGCGCCTACAACATCTGGGGCGTGAGCGCGCGCTACAAGGTGACCGACACGGTCAGCTTCGGTTTCGGTGTGAACAACCTGGCCGACAAGCGCCTGTTCCGCGAGGCCAACAGCAGTGATGCTGGTGCGGCGACCTATAACGAGCCGGGCCGCGCGTACTGGGCCAGCCTGCGCTTCGGGTTCTGACCCGATGAGACCTGCGCCGGGGCGTTCCCCGGCGCAGCCTGAAGGCTACTTCACCTGCCGGCAATCGCGCAGGTGGACGCCACCGGTGTCCATCTTGTCGACCACGCCTTCCAGTTTCACCCAGTCGTTCTCGCGCAGGGTAGCGCCCAGTGCCATCTGGTCCGGCGCAAGCGCACAGTGCACGGTGAAGTTGGCGTTGTTGTCTTCGTTCGACTGGCGCCCGCCGATGCCACCGATGCCTTTCATCTTGGTGACCAGATAGCCCACCTCGAAGGTCTTGGCGAAGCGGTTGGGCTGGGCGGTGTAGACCTGGCCGTCAATGATGAAACGACGGCCGAAATACTTGACGAGCAACGGCTGGTACATCGCATCGGTATCCGGCGGGGTACTGGTGCCGGAGAACAGTGCCCTGAGCGGTGCGGTGTTGATTTCCCGCTGCAGCCGCTTGGCGTCCTTGCCCATTTCGGTGGACATGCCGACCGCGGTGGCCTGGATCGGCTTGTCGAAGCCGCTGGAGACACGTACGGCTTCGGCGATCGCCTCGCCTTCGGGGCCGGTCTTGAGCTTGTCCAGCCAGCCGCACAGCGCGCTGCGTGCGTCCTCTTCCTTGGCGGTCTGTCCGCGGGACAGCTTGGTGCCGACCACCACGTTGCCGCCATTGGAGGCGGTGATGATGCTGACCAGCGGCATCTTCGTGTCGGTCTGCAGCACGTACATCTGGCCTTCGGTCTCGGTGATGACATCACCGCTGACGAAGTTGTTGCCCTCATCAAGCGCTGCCTTGCGGAGCTGGCCCAGGGCACTGCGGGGCTTCAGGCCGGGAAGGGTGACTTCGGAGGTGAAGAACTGGCCATTGCGGGGATCGCCTACCGCCTGGAAGTTCTGTTGGCAGGTCTTGGCCGAGGCGCCTGCGGCCATACCCAGCGCGCAGGCCACAGCGACGGCGACCCAGGGGGTCTTGGTAGTCCACATGTTCCAGATTCCTTGTGCTTGGGTGTCCATTGCGGGCAGCAACGCCGAAGCGATCTGGCCGCCCGTTCCCCGTCCAGAGGGGCTACGGCCATCATAGTGTGGCCCGGCGCAGGCGCAACCTTCAGCGACCGGCGCCGTGGATTCTGCAATGTTATAAACACCGTGATAGTTTCCCCACGGTCGCCAGCGTAGCCTGCCTCCATCGCAAAGGAGCTGTTGCCATGGGCCACGACCACGACCACCTGCCGTCCGAGATCCGCCACGAGAAGCCCTTGTGGTGGGCGCTCGGCCTGACCTCCACCTTCCTCGTCGTCGAGGTGGTGGGCGCGTTCTGGACCAACAGCCTGGCGCTGTTGTCCGATGCGGCCCACATGGCCACCGACGCATTGGCGCTGATGATCGCGCTGATCGCGGTGCGGCTGAGCCGGCGCCCGCCGGATGCGCGCCGCACCTATGGCTACGCGCGCCTGGAAGCACTGGGCGCGATGATCAACGGCGCGATGCTGTTCGTGGTTGCCGGCTACATCCTGTGGGAAGCCGTCGGGCGCTTCAGCAAGCCGCAGGAGATCGCCTCCACCGGCATGCTGGTGATCGCGGCTGCGGGCCTGGTCATCAACCTGATCTCGATGCGCCTGCTGCAGGCCGGCAGTGGCGAGAGCCTCAACGTGAAGGGCGCCTACCTGGAAGTGTGGGCGGACATGCTCGGCTCGGTGGCAGTGATCGCCGGTGCGTTGCTGATCCAGTTCACCGGCTGGAAGCCGATCGATCCGATCCTGGCCGTGCTGATCGGCCTGTGGGTGCTGCCGCGCACCTGGGTGCTGATGCGCGAGGCGATCAACGTGCTGCTGGAAGGCGTGCCCAAGGGCATGGACGTGGCCAAGGTGCGCGACAGCCTGTCCGGGCATGCCGCGGTGCTGGACGTGCATGACCTGCACGTGTGGGCGCTGGCCTCCAGCACGCCAGCGCTGACCGCGCATGTCGTGATGCGCGACGGCACCGATGCCGATGCGCTGCGCCGTGAGCTGGGCGCGCGCCTGCACGATGATTTCGGCATCGAGCACGTGACGCTGCAGATCGAGGCCGACCACTGCGGCGAGGCCTGCGGTGAACCGGCGCCGGCCAAGGGCGGCGAGCACGAGGGCCATGAAGGTCATGACCACGGCGAAGACGCACAAGGGCATCGCGGCCACGTGCATCGCTGATCGAAGATGACGCGCGCGCCGGGAGAGGCCCGGCGCAGCTATTCGTCCCGTCGCGAGGCCAGCCGGTCCGCCAGCCGGGTCGGCTCCGGCAGCCGGTAACCGCGCAGGGTGCGCTGCACCCAGTCCAGCGCGGTATCGGCACTGACCCGATGGCCGCCGGCCACGAACAGCGGCTTGCAGCGCACCTTGCTGCGCAGCACCCAGCCCAGTTGTTCATCGCCATCCCGCAGTGGCGCATGCGCGCCGGCCTCGGCGCCCGGCTCGATGAACCGGCCCACCAGTTTCGACTTTGCGACGCCGATGCTGGGCAGGTCGGTGACCACGCCCAGGTGCGCGGCCACGCCCAACCGGCGTGGATGGCTGATGCCGTGGCCGTCGACGAACACCAGGTCCGGCGTGCGCGGCAGCAGCGTCAGCGCGGCCAACAACGCTGGCAGTTCGCGGAAGCTGAGCAGGCCGGGGATGTACGGCATCACCGTTGGAATCCGCGCGATCTCCTGCGCCACGGGCTGCAGCGTATTCGCGTCCAGCAGCACCGCTGCGGCGCGGGTGGTGGCGCCGTTGTCTTCGAAGCCGACATCCAGCCCGGCCAGCCAGCGCACATCGCGGGGCAACCGGTCCTTGCGCTCCACGCGGCTGGCAAGCTGGGTCTGCTGCGCGCGGGCAGTGGCGACGCTGCCTTCCCAGCGTCCGGGGTCGATCACCGTATTCATTGGCCACAGCATGGCATGGGCAACGCCACGGCCCGGTGAGCGGCGCCCGGGGCTACAATGGTGGCCTGCCTTTCCTCGCGTTGGAGACCCTGCAGTGACCCGTAAACTCGTACTGTTGCGCCATGGCCAGAGCCAGTGGAACCTGGACAACCGCTTCACCGGCTGGGTCGATGTCGACCTGACCGAGCAGGGGCGCCGGGAAGCGGCCGCCGCCGGTCGCCTGATGCGCGAGGAAGGCCTGCAGTTCGACGTCGCCCACACCTCCGTGCTGAAGCGCGCCATCCACACCCTGCAGGGTGCGCTGGCCGAGCTGGAGCAGGACTGGCTGCCGGTGAACAAGTCCTGGCGGCTCAACGAGCGCCACTACGGCGGCCTGCAGGGCCTGGACAAGGCCGAGACCGCCGCCAAGCACGGCGAGGACCAGGTCAAGGTGTGGCGCCGGTCGTACGACATCCCGCCGCCGGCCATGGACCTGGAAGATCCGGGCCACCCGATCCATGACCGCCGCTATGCCGGCCTCGATCGCAACGCGTTGCCGGGCACCGAATCGCTGGCCACCACCCTGGACCGCGTGCTGCCGTACTGGCATGACGCCATCGCGCCGCAGCTGAAGGACGGCAAGACCGTGCTGGTCACCGCCCACGGCAACTCGCTGCGCGCGCTGTACAAGTACCTCAACAACGTCTCGCGCGAGGAAATCCTCGAGCTGAACATCCCGACCGGAATTCCGCTGCTGTTCGAACTGAACGACGATCTGACGGTGAAGTCGTTCCGCTACCTGGGCGACCCGGAAGCGGCGCGCAAGGCCGCCGAAGCCGTGGCCAACCAGGGCAAGGCGAAGTAAGGCAGAAGGCCGGCGCAAGCCGGCCTTCTTGATTTTGTAGAGTCGAGCCATGCTCGACTGCTTTTTGGGCCTCTTGCCACAAGTGGCATGAAACCGGAACGGAGAGCAGTCGAGCATGGTTCGACTCTACAGAGAGGCGTCCTGTGACCTTTGGCCGGTCCCCGCGCTGGGCCTTCCCGGCTACCCTGTGAAATTACCCGCAGGAGAGCCTCATGAACTTCCGCAACCTGGCCCCGCTGGGCCTGACCATCGCCATTGCTGCCTCGCTGGCCGCCTGTGGCAAGAATGAATCCGCGCCGGCTGCCCACGCCGACGCCAAGCCGGCCTTCGACCAGTCGCAGATCAAGACCCCGCTGATCTCGCTCAACAGCGCCGACCTGGATCTGGCCATTTCGGCCTGTACCGACCTCAATGGCTTCGTCAACAGCAAGTGGCTGAAGGCCAACCCGGTGCCGGGCGACCAGACCACCTGGGGCAGCTTCGAGATCCTGCGCGAGCGCTCGCTGGAAGTGCAGCACGCGCTGGTGCAGCAGGCCGCCGCCAGCCAGGCCAAGGCCGGTTCGGTGGAAGCCAAGATCGGTGACATCTGGAAGACCGGCAACGACGAAGCCAAGATCGAAGCCGCCGGCCTGGCGCCGCTGCAGCCGCAGCTGGACAAGATCACCGCGCTGAACGACACGGCTGCCATCACCCAGTACCTGCGCGACAGCCAGGCCGAGGGCAAGGGCGTGCTGTTCTCGCTGTTCGCCAATGCCGACTACAAGGATTCGGCCAACGTCATCGCCTACGTCGGCCAGGGCGGCCTCGGCCTGCCGGAGAAGGGCTACTACTTCGACGACGCGCAGGCCAAGATCCGCGACGCCTACGTGGCCTACATCGCACAGGTGCTGACCCTGTCCGGCGTGGACGCTGCACAGGCCACCGAGCAGGCCAAGGCCGTGATGGCCTTTGAAACCCGCCTGGCCAAGGCCTCGATGTCGCGCATCGAAATGCGTGACCCGGCCAAGCGCTACAACCCGCTCAGCGCCGCCGACGCCGACAAGCTGACCCCGAACTTCAGCTGGACGGCGCTGTTCGACACCCTGAAGGTGCCGGCCGCGCAGAAGTTCTCGCTGGCCCAGCCGGGCTTCTTCGGTGAAATGGACAAGATGCTGGCCGATGTGCCGGCCAGCACCTGGCAGGCCTACCTGCGCTTCCACACCATCGACGATGCTTCGCCGTACCTGAGCAGCCAGTTCGAGAAGGCCAATTTCGATTTCTACGGCACCACCCTGCGTGGCCAGAAGGAAATGCAGCCGCGCTGGAAGCGCGTGCTGGAGTCGGTCAACGGTGGCATGGGTGAAGCCCTGGGCCAGCTGTATGTCGACGCCGTGTTCCCTGCCGAATCCAAGGTGGCCATGCAGCATCTGGTGGAAAACCTGTCGCAGGCGCTGAAGGCGCGCCTGGAGCAGCTGCCGTGGATGGGCGAAGAAACCAAGAAGAAGGCACTGGAGAAGTGGGCCAGCTTCACCCCGAAGATCGGTTATCCGGACAAGTGGCGTGAGTGGACCGGCCTGCAGACCAACGGCGACAGCTACCTGGGCAACATGCAGGCCGCGCGCGCGTTCAATTACCGCTACATGCTGGACAAGATCGGCAAGCCGGTGGACAAGACCGAGTGGGGCATGACCCCGCAGACCGTCAACGCGTACTACAACGCCACCAAGAACGAGATCGTGTTCCCGGCCGCCATCCTGCAGGCGCCGTTCTTCGACGCCAAGGCCGATCCGGCGCTGAACTACGGCGGCATCGGTGCGGTCATCGGCCACGAAATGATGCACGGCTACGACGACTCGGGCAGCCAGTTCGCCGCCAACGGCAACTTCGACAACTGGTGGACCGACGCCGACCGCAAGGCCTTTACCGAGCGTACCGACCAGCTGGTCGCGCAGTTCGACGGCTATGAGGCGGTGCCGGGCGTGTTCGTGAAGGGCAAGCTGACCCTGGGCGAGAACATCGGCGACCTGGGCGGCCTGACCGTAGCCTACGACGCGCTGCAGATGGCGCTGAAGGAAGACCCGAAGGCGAACGTCGAAGTTGATGGCCACAGCCAGGACCAGCGCTTCTTCATGAACTGGGCCACCGTGTGGCGCCGCAACTTCACCGACGGTGAGCTGCGCGTCCGCCTGAACACCGACCCGCACGCCCCGGCCAACTTCCGTGCCAACGGTGCGCCGTCGAACATGCCGTCCTATGCCGCTGCATTCCAATGCAAGGCGGGCGATGCGATGGTGCGTGCCGACGACAAGCGCGTGGTGATCTGGTAATCGATCGCACGTGATGCGTGATGCAGAAGGCCCGGCGAACGCCGGGCCTTTTGTTTGCCGGCACGATGGCGCCGGATCGGTAGAGTCGACTGTCAGTCGACTATCGCGCGTAGCGCGGGGTTTTCGCGATCTGTAGGAAGAGCAGTCGACTAACAGTCGACTCTACCAGCAAGTCGGTCGGCGCATCAGCCGCCGTGTCCGTCGGCAAGTCGGTCGGCGCATCAGCCGCCGTGTCCGTCGGCAAGTCGGTCGGCGCATCAGCCGCCGTGTCCGTCGGCAAGTCGGTCGACGCATCAGCCGACGTGTCCGTCGGCAAGTCGGTCGGCGCATCAGCCGACGTGTCCACCCGTAAGTCGGTTAGCACATCAGCCGCCGCGTCAGCGGGCGCATCCGTCAGCACATCAGCCGACGGGTCACTTCACGTTCGGGAAGGACTCAGGCCAGCGCCGGTTCCTGTGCCAGCATGCGATGAAAGCGCTGCAGCACATACGGATCGATCAGACCGCCGGATTGCTCGTCGATGATGCGCATCGCAGTATCGTGTTCCATCGCGGCACGGTAGGGGCGCACGCTGGTCATCGCGTCATAGGCATCGGCCACGGTCATGATGCGGGAACCCAGCGGAATACCCTCACCGCGCAGCCCATCGGGGTAGCCGCTGCCATCGAAGGCCTCGTGATGGGCGCGGATCAGCCGCGCAACCGGTGCCGCGTCGCTGCGGCCGGTGGCGAGGAAGATGTGTTCACCGCGAACGGGATGCTCGCGCATGATCGCGCGTTCCTCGTCGGTGTGCCGGCGCGGTGTCAGCAATACATCGTCGGGAATGCCGATCTTGCCGATGTCGTGGAAACGCGCGGCCAGGCCGATCTGCGAACAGGCATCGTCATCGAGATCGCAGTGCGCGGCCAGGCGATGCGCGAGCAGGCCGACGCGGTCACAGTGGTGGCGGGTGTAGGCATCGCGCATCTGCAGCGACATCGAAAGGGCATCGATCAGGCAGGCCTGCGCGTGCAGCAGGTCGGGGGCGGGTACGGCGTCAGGAAACATGGTCATCCGCCCGCACCGGGTGGGGACCGGTGCGGGGTATTCGGGGGCGATCAACCCGGGGCGAGGGTGGTCAGAAGGGCGCGGGCCGCATTGAAGCGGTCTTCCGGCAACGGCAGCGGGTGCTTGATGCGCAGCTTGTCGGGCCCTTCCATGGCGTACAGGTTCGGTTGTTTCTGGATCAGCTGGATCACCGCCATCGGGTCGATGTTCGGCTTGGATTCGAACACGATGCGGCCACCGTTCTCGCCCAGGTCGAGCTTGCGGATGCCCAGCGTATTGGCCTTGAGCTTCAGCTCGGCGATGGCGAACAGGTGCTTGGCCGCATCCGGCAGCAGGCCGAAGCGGTCGATCATTTCCACCTGCAGCTCGCGCAGCGCGTCGCTGTCGCGCGCGCTGGAAATGCGCTTGTACAGGGTCAGGCGGGTGTGCACGTCCGGCAGGTAATCTTCCGGAATCAGCGCCGGCACATGCAGCTCGACCTCGGCGCCACGCACTTCTTCGCCGGCATCCAGGTCGGGCAGCTTGCCCTGCTTGATGCTGCGCACCGCGCGCTCCAGCAGCTCGGTGTACAGGCTGAAGCCGACCTCGGCCATCTGCCCGCTCTGGTCCTCGCCGAGCAGTTCACCGGCACCGCGGATCTCCAGATCGTGCGTGGCCAGGGTGAAGCCGGCGCCGAGCTCGTCCATCGAGGCGATCGCTTCCAGGCGCTTCTCGGCGTCCGGGGTGATCGATCGACGGTCCGGCGCCACCAGGTAGGCATAGGCGCGATGGTGCGAACGGCCGACGCGGCCGCGCAGCTGGTGCAGCTGGGCCAGGCCGAAGCGGTCGGCGCGGTTGATGATGATGGTGTTGGCGTTGGGGATGTCGATGCCCGACTCGATGATCGTGGTCGACAGCAGCACGTTGAAGCGCTGCTTCTGGAAATCCAGCATCACCTTTTCCAGCTCACGCTCGGGCATCTGCCCGTGGGCGATGCCGATGCGCGCTTCCGGCACCAGCTCGGACAGCTCGCGCTGCATGCGGCCGATGCTTTCCACGTCGTTGTGAAGGAAGTACAGCTGGCCACCGCGCGCCAGCTCGCGCTGGAAGGCTTCGCGCAGCAGTGCGTTGTCCCACTGGGTGATGAAGGTCTGCACGGCCAGCCGGTTCGGCGGCGGCGTGGCGATGATCGACAGGTCACGCAGGCCGGCCATGGCCATGTTCAAGGTGCGCGGGATAGGCGTGGCGGTCAGGGTCAGCAGGTGCACGTTGGCGCGCAGCGCCTTCAGCGCTTCCTTCTGGCGCACGCCGAAGCGCTGTTCCTCATCGACGATGACCATGCCCAGGTCCTTGAACTTCACGTCCGGCTGCAGCAGGCGGTGGGTACCGACGATGACGTCGATGGTGCCGGCGGCAACCTTCTCCAGTTCGGCCTTGATTTCCTTGGTGGTCTTGAAGCGCGACAGCACCTCGACCTTCAGCGGGTAATCGGCGAAGCGGTCGCGGAAGTTGCGGTAATGCTGTTCGGCCAGCAGCGTGGTCGGCACCAGCACCGCCACCTGCTTGCCGGCGCTGGCAGCGGCAAATGCCGCGCGCACCGCCACCTCGGTCTTGCCGAAGCCGACGTCGCCGCAGACCACACGGTCCATCGGCTGGCTGCTGGCGAGGTCGCGCAGGGTGGCGTCGATCGCGGCCAGCTGGTCTGGCGTTTCCTCGAACGGGAAGCCGGCCGCGAACGGCTCATACATCGCGCGGTCCACCTGCAGTGCAAGGCCGGCACGCGCCTGGCGGCGGGCCTGGATCTCCAGCAGTTCGGCAGCCACGTCGCGCACCTTCTCGGCGGCCTTGCGCTTGGCCTTGCTCCACTGCTCGCCACCCAGCGAATGCAGCGGCGCGGTTTCCGCGGAGGCGCCCGAGTAGCGGCTGATCAGGTGCAGCTGGGCGACCGGTACATACAGGCGGTCGCCCTTGGCATATTCGATTTCGAGGAACTCGCCGGGCATGCCGCCGACGTCCATCGCGATCAGGCCCCGGTAGCGGCCGACGCCATGGTCCTCGTGCACGATCGGCGCGCCCTCGGTCAGCTCGCCGAGATCGCGGATGATCGCTTCCGGCTCGCGGCCGGCACGGCGCGTACGGCGGGTGCTGCCGGCGCGCTCGGGGAACAGCTGGCGTTCGGTCAGCACCGCAATGCGCGGATCGTCCAGCGCGAAGCCATCCTCCAGCGGCGCCACGGCGATCGCGAAGCGCGCATCGTCGGCGAGGAACGCGGGCAGGTCGGCCACCACCGGTGGTTTCAGCTCGGCGGCCTGCAGCACTTCCAGCAGGGCTTCACGACGGCCGGGCGAATCGGCGGCGATCAGCACGCGGCCCGGGTAGTGGCCGAGGAAGGATTTCAGTGCGTCGCCGGCCGGTGCGTCGCGCGCGGCCACCGGCAACGGCGGCAACGGCTGGTCGCCCAACGGGTGCGCGTCGGCGATGCGTGCGTGGTCAGCAGCCCACACCTCGATGCGCGGTGCATCGTTCAGGCGCTCGCGCAGCAGCTCCGGCGACAGGTACAGCGCCGACGGCGGCAGCAGCGGCCGTTCGACGTCGTGGCGGCGCTGTTCGTAGCGCTCACCGGTCTGCGCCCAGAACGCTTCGGCGGCTTCGCCAGTGCCGGCGCAGACCACCGGCAGGCTGCCGTCGGGCAGGTAGTCGAACAGGGTTGCGGTGCGTTCGAAGAACAGCGGCAGGTAGTACTCGACGCCGGCCGGGGCCAGCCCGGACTTCAGGTCCTGGTACAGCGCGCTGCGCCGGGTATCGACATCGAAGCGCTCGCGCAGCGTGGCCAGCACGCGGGCGATGCTGGCCTCGTCCATCGGGACTTCGCGGCCGGGCAGCATGTGCACCGCTTCGACCTTGTCCAGCGAGCGCTGGCTTTCCGGGTCGAAGGCGCGGATCGAATCGATGTCCTCGTCCAGCAGTTCCACCCGCAGCGGCTCGTCGGCGCCCATCGGGAACACGTCGAGCAGGCCGCCGCGCACCGCAAAATCACCCGGATCCATCACCTGCGGCACGTTGCGGTAGCCGGCGCTTTCCAGGCGGCGCTTCTCCGTTTCCAGGTCCAGGCGCTGGCCGACCTTCAGGTCGAAGCTGCCACCGATCACGTAGCTGCGCGGGGCCAGCTGCTGCAGCAGGGTCTGCACCGGCACGATCACCAGGCCGCGCTTCAGCGTGGGCAGGCGGTGCAGGGCGGACAAACGCTGCGAGATGATGTCCGGATGCGGGCTGAAGCGGTCGTAGGGCAGGGTTTCCCAGTCCGGGAAGGCGACCACCGGCAGGGCCGGGTCGCCGCCGAGCAGGGTGTGCAGGTCGGCTTCGAGCTGGTTGGCGCCGTGGTTGTCACGGGCGATCACCAGCAGCGGAGCGTCGTGCGCACGCGCGGCCTGGGCCAGGTACCAGGCCAGGGCGGTCGGCGAGGCGGGGGCGCGCCACCAGGCGCGGAGCTGGCCGGCACGCGGCAGCGGCGGGGCGGGGTATGAGGTACGCGACATGGACCCCGGATTTTAGCAGAAGCCCCCGCCGGGCCCATGATCGTGACGTGAGCGGGGTAGCGCCGGGCCAAGCCCGGCGAGCGCAGCGGTTGAATCAATGTCGCCGGGCATGGCCCGGCGCTACCTTCAGTTGTCCAGCTCCAGCACCATCCGCACCAGGCCTTCGGCGCCAGTCGGGTGCGGCACCGGCTTGAAGCCCAGCGAGGCGGCCAGCTGCTTCATCGGCTCGTTCTCGGCGGCAACGTCGCCGTACAGGCGGTCCAGGTACTTGCCGCGGCCCCACTTCACCAGCTTGCGCATCAGCTGCCGGCCCAGGCCCTGGCCGATCAGGAAGCGGCTGATCAGGATCGCGTACTCGGCTTCGCGGGTACCGGGGATGATCGAAGCCCGGGCGACCGCGCCGACCACCGCTTCGCCAGCCGGCAGGGATTCGGCAGCGACCAGGGTGATCTCGGTCTTTGGATTGGGGTGGGTCAGGCGCTGGGTGGTTTCCGGCGACAGTTCGGTCACCGCCTGCAGGAAACGATCACGGATTTCTTCCGGCCCGAACAGGCTGAACGCCGCTTGCAGCGGTGCGCCATCTTCCGGGCGGATGGGGCGGATCAGCAGCTCGTGGCCGCTGGGAGCCTTGAAGATCTCATGCCAGGGCGGCATGCGGTTGCGAGTGGCCATACCGGGTGATTCCTTGGTGGTCCATCGATTGTGGCATCACCGGGGCTGCATTCCGTGAACGAAAGGCTCACGGCGGTACAGCCTCGTGAAGGCCGTTATTCGGGCGCTTTGAGCCAATCCAGGCGGGTGCTGGCACCGGGTTCGCCCAGGTGCTGGCGCAGTGCCGGCAGGGCCGGGCCGACCACCCGGTCGAACTGCCAGGGCGGGTTGAGCAGCAGCATGCCACTGCCGTTGAGGCGCAGCGGCGAGTCGTCCGGGCGCACCAGGAACTCGATCGTCATCGCCGATTTCACCGGCAGGGCGGTGGCCTTGCGCAGGAAATGCAGGATGGTGCGGCGCTGCTTGATCGGGAACCAGACCGCGCAGGTGGCCTGCGGCCAGCGTGCCAGGGTCTCGGCCAGCGCGGCCAGGACGGCCTGGTATTCGGCGTCCTGCGCCTCGTAGGGCGGGTCGATCAGCACCAGGCCGCGGCCGATCTTGCTGCCGTTGAACTTCGGCGGCAGCAGCGAACGCAGCAGTGCGTAGCCATCGCCCGCACGCACGTCGACGCGGCTGTCATGCGCGAACAGCGCCTTCAGCGTGGCCGTTTCGGCTTCCTGCAGCTCGCATACCGCCATGCGGTCCTGGGCACGCATGGCCTGTGCGCTCAGCAGCGGCGAGCCGGGGTAGGTGGTCAGCGCGCCGATCGGATTGTCGGCCTGCACCGCCTTCAGGTAGCGCTCGACCACCTCCGGCAGCTTGGGCTGGGCCATCAGCCGCATGATCCCGGATTCGGCCTCCAGGGTCTTGCGGCTTTCTTCGCTGGCCAGCAGGTAACGGCCGGCACCGCCGTGGGTGTCGAGCACGAAGAACGGGCTGTCCTTGCGCTTGAAGCTGTCGATCAGGGCCAGCTGCACGATGTGCTTGAGCACATCGGCGTGGTTGCCGGCATGGAAGGCGTGGCGATAGTTCATGGGCGGCAGTGTACGGGGCGGCGGCCGCAGCGGCTATGCTGCGCGCCATGACAGCTCCTGTTGCCCATGTCCTGGTGGTCGAGGACGAAGCCGCCATCGCCGAAACCGTGCTCTACGCGCTGCGCAGCGAGGGCTATGCCGCCAGCCACTGCCTGCTGGGCGGCGAGGCCCTGCAGCGGCTGCAGGCCGGCGATATCGACGTGGTGGTGCTGGACGTGGGCCTGCCCGACCTGGGCGGGTTCGAGGTCTGCCGTCGGCTGCGCGCGCAGCCCGGGCCGGAGGCACAGCTGCCGGTGATCTTCCTGACCGCCCGCAACGACGAGGTCGACCGTGTGCTCGGCCTGGAACTGGGCGCCGACGATTACATGACCAAGCCGTTCTCGCCGCGCGAACTGGTGGCGCGGGTGCGTGCGCGCCTGCGCCGCGCGGCACCGGTCGTGGCAGCACCCGGTGCCGATGCGGGCTGGCAGGAATACGGCGCCTTCGCCATCGACCGTGAAGGCCGGCGTATCCGCTTCCATGGCCAGGCACTGGACCTGACCCGTTACGAGTACGCGCTGCTGGAGGCGCTGCTGCAGCGCCCCGGCGCCATTCTCAGCCGTGCCCAGCTGATGGACCGTGGCTGGGACAGCAGCGCCGACAGCGCCGACCGGACCGTTGATACGCATGTAAAGACGCTGCGCGCCAAGCTGCGTGCGGCAGGCGCCAGCGACGACCCGATCCGTACCCACCGTGGCCTTGGCTACGCGCTGGAGGTCTAGCCGATGCGCCTGGTACTGAAGCTGTTCCTGGGCTTCTTCCTGATCACCGGCATCGCCGCCTTCTTCGTGATGCGCGTGTTCGTCAACGAGGTGAAGCCCGGTGTGCGCCAGGCGATGGAATCGACCCTGGTCGATGCGGCCAACGTGCTGGCCGAAATGGCCGCCGCCGACGTCAAGGCCGGCACCATCCGCAGCGGCAGCTTCACCCGCAGCCTCGCCAAGGCACGACAGCGTGACCTGAAGGCGATGGTCTGGCGCTTCCCGAAGCGTTCGCTGGATTACCGGGTGACCATCACCGATGCCAAGGGCATCGTCATCTACGACTCGCTGGGCCGCGACCTGGGGCGCGACAACTCGCGCTGGAATGATGTGTACCGCACGCTGCGCGGCGAGTACGGCGCCCGCTCCAGCCCGGAAACACCGGGTGAGGAAGGCGATACAGTGATGCACGTGGCAGCGCCGGTGTACGACCCGGCCGATGGACGCACGCTCATCGGCGTGCTCAGCCTGGCCCAGCCCAACCGCAGCATCGATCCGTTCATCGCTGCCAGCCAGCGCGCCATCATCGAGCGCGGCGCCTGGCTGATCGGGCTGTCGGCGCTGGTCGGTGTGCTGGTGACAATGTGGCTGACCACCGGCCTGGGCCAGCTCAGCCGCTATGCGCGTGCGGTCAGCGCCGGCGAACCGGTGCCACCGCCGCGCCGCCGCCGCGACGAGATCGGTGACCTGGGCCAGGCGCTGGAAACCATGCGCCGCAAGCTGGAGGGCAAGGCCTACGTCGAGCAGTACGTGCAGTCGCTGACGCATGAAATGAAGAGTCCGTTGGCGGCGATCCGCGGTGCGGCCGAGCTGCTGCAGGAGCCGCTGCCGGAAGTCGATCGCATGCATTTCGCACGCAGCATCGTCGATCAGCAGGAGCGGTTGACCGAGACCATCGACAAACTGCTGGCGCTGGCCGAAGTGGAACAGCATGGCTGGCTGCAGACCCGTGATCCGATCGCGCTGCCAATCTTGTTGGCCGATGCCGCCGCGGCCGCGCAGGTGCGCGCGCAGGCGGCGGGCGTGCAGGTCCGCATCGGCAGCGTGCCCGACCTGCAGGTGCAGGGCGACGGCTACCTGTTGCGGCAGGCGCTGCACAACCTGATCGACAACGCGATTGCGTTCTCTCCGGCCGGCGCGGAGATCGCGCTGCAGGCCGAGGTGGATGGGCAGGGCGTACGCCTGCAGGTGGCCGACCGCGGTGCCGGCATTCCCGACTATGCGCGTGAGCGGGTGTTCGAACGCTTCTATTCGCTGGCCCGCCCCGGCAGCGGACGGCGCAGTTCCGGCCTGGGCCTGCCGTTCGTGCAGGAGGTCGCTCGCCTGCATGATGGCCGCGCCAGCGTCGATGCCCGCGACGGCGGTGGCACCGTGGCCAATCTGTGGTTGCCGCTGGGTACGCCGGGCCAGCGTCCGCGGCGCTGACTTCACACTCGCTTCAAATTCGCCACAAACCCTGCTCACTGCAGCGGTCCATCCTGCAGCCCTCTCCAACGAGGATGGACCATGAAATCCCTGAAGATGCTGCTGCGGTTCGCCATTGTCGGCGGGCTGATCCTGCTGCTGCTGGTTCCGCTGACGATGATCCGCGGGGTCATCAACGAACGCAGTGCGTACCGCGACGAGGCCTTCGCGCGGGTGGCCGACAGCCGCGCCGGTGCACAGCAGCTGGTCGGCCCGGTGCGGGTGGTGCCGTGGGTGGAGCGCAAGCAGGTTGAGCTGGTCGACCCGCTGGGCGTCAAGAAGACCGAGGTACAGGTCACCGAAGGGCACTGGCTGCAGATGCCGGCGTCGCTGGAGGTCGGCGGCGAAATGCTGCCGAGCCAGCGTGAGGTCGGCCTGTTCAAGGTGCCGGTGTACAGCTGGAACGGCCAGATGAAGGCAACCTTCGCCGAAGACGATTACCCGGTGAAGGCCGGCCGCAGCTACGGTCAACCGTACGTGGCGGTGGGGGTTTCCGATGTGCGCGGCCTGGTCGGTACGCCCAACCTGCGCGTGGATGGCAAGCAGCTGCGCCTGCTGCCGGGCGTCGGCGCCGCCAGCGAAGTCGGCCGCGGCCTGCATGCACCGGTGGCCGGATTCGCCGAAGACCATGGCGGCACGCTGGCCGCCAGCACCGTGGAGCTGGAGCTGCGCCTGGACGGAAGCCGCATGCTGTCGGTGGTGCCGGTGGGCGATGACACCCACATCGCGCTGCGTTCGAGCTGGCCGCACCCGTCGTTCAGCGGTGCCTTCCTGCCCAACGAGCGCCGCGTCGATGCGCAGGGCTTCGATGCGCGCTGGGCGGTGTCCTCGCTGGCCTCCGACGCACAGCGCCAGCTGCGCAATGACGGTGCGGTCGAATCGCAGGCGGTGACCGTTTCGCTGGTCGATCCGGTCGATGCTTACACCCAGGCCGATCGCGCCTCGAAGTATGGCGTGCTGTTCGTGCTGCTGACGTTCGTGGGCTTCATCCTGTTCGAGTTGATCAAGTCGCTGCGCATCCACCCGCTGCAGTACCTGATGGTGGGCCTGGCGCTGGCGATCTTCTTCCTGCTGCTGATCAGCCTGTCCGAGCACATCGCATTCTGGAAGGCCTACCTGGTGTCGGCGGTGGCCTGTATCGGCCTGCAGGCGGTGTATCTGGCCAACGTGCTGGGGCACTGGAAGCGCGGCCTCGGCTTCGCCACGCTGCTGACCGTGCTGTATGGCGCGCTGTACGGCCTGCTGGTGTCGGAGAACAATGCGCTGCTGATGGGTTCGCTGCTGCTGTTCGTGATCCTGGCACTGGCGATGTGGGTGACCCGCCGGGTCGACTGGTACGCGCTTGGCGCGGAACTGAAGTAAGGAGTACACCATGGGCTGGCGCGAGGGATTGCGGCAACGGGCACGGCAGGGCATTCCGGCCCTGCTGGAAGTGGATGCACTGCTGCAGGCGCATGGCGTGCTGGCGGCCCTGCCGGGGGCACGGATTGCGCCCGGCCTGGTCCGCTTCCAGCTGGCGCCGGTCACCTGCGAGGGATTGCAGGGCAAGGGGCTGGCCTGGCTGCAGGGCGCGCGGCAGGGACGCGGCGCGGTGGCCGGCCGGGTGCCGCGCTACCGGCCATGGAAGGCCGGGGCAGAGGCGCTGGCCGAGATCGGCATCGGCGGCCTGCCGGATGACTGGCCGGCGCATGCGGCGGTGTTCGGCTGCAGCAGCATCGACCGGCGGCATTGGTTGCTGTTGCTGCCGGAGCGGGCGCAGTTGTGGTTGGGGTGGAATGGATGATTCGGCTGTTCATCCACGCATGGCGTGGACCTACAGCTGTCCATGACCGATGGGACGGTATCGCCGCGCCCCTGCTGGCTAGACTCGATGGGTTGATGATCGAGCCGAAGGGCAGGGGTGCGATGTGTTGAAGTGGGGCGTGCTGGCCGCAGCGCTGGTGATGGGTGGCAATGCAGGGGCGCAGCAGCGCGAAACGGTGGACCTGGACATGGTCAGCCGCATCCGCCAGGAGGCCTTCCATCGTTCGCAGGTGATGGACACCTTCAGCTATCTCACCGAGCGCATCGGCCCACGCCTGACCAATTCGCCGGCGATGGGCCGCGCCAATGCCTGGACCCGCGGCAAGTTCAACGAATGGAAGCTGGACAACGTCCACGACGAAGCCTTCGATGATTTCGGCCGTGGCTGGGAGTTCACCTCGGCCAGCGTGGAAATGCTGGGTGACCGCGTGCAGCCGCTGCATGCGCTGCCCAAGGCCTGGACGCCGGGCACCAAGGGCCCGGTCGAAGGCGAGTTGGTCCAGGTCGAGATAAAGAAGCCGGAAGACATCGAGAAGTACCGCGGCAAGCTGCGCGACAAGATCCTGCTGCTTGGCGAGGCGCGCGAGTACAAGCGCGGCACCGAGCCCGATTCGCACCGGCATGACGCCACCTCGCTGGAGGGCCTGCAGGAGTTCACCCTGCCCAAGGACAAGGACGCCACCGCCGAACGTGCCAAGCGGGTCAAGGAGTACCAGGAACGCCAGCAGCTGGCGACCAAGGTCAATGCGTTCTTCGTGGAAGAGGGCGCGCTGGCCTCGATCAGTATCAGCAGCTGGGACAACGGCATCATCCGCGTTGCCGGTGGTGGTTCGCGCAAGGCCGGTGAATCGGTGGGCATCCCCGAGCTGGCGATGATCAGCGAGCACTTCAATCCACTGGTGCGCGCGCTGGAGGCCAAGCAGACCGTGCGCCTGCGCGTGGATGTGGCCGCGCGTTTCACCGACCAGGCCGACCAGCCGGGTTACAACACGCTGGCCGAGATCCGCGGCAGCAGCAGGCCCGACGAAGTGGTGATGATCGGCGCGCACCTGGATTCGTGGCACAGCGGTACCGGTGCGGCCGACAACGCGGCCGGCGTGGCAGTGATGATGGAGGCGATGCGCATCCTCAAGGCCACCGGCGCCAAGCCGAAGCGCACCATCCGCGTGGCGCTGTGGAGCGGCGAGGAACAGGGCCTGATTGGTTCGCAGGCCTATGTGGCCAAGCACTTCGGTCGTTTCCCGGAACCCACCGACGCGGCACAGAAGGCACTGCCGGCCTCGCTGCGCGAGCCGACCGGTGCATTGCAGAAGACCCGCGACTACGACAAGTTCCAGGTCTACTTCAACATGGACAACGGCTCGGGCCGGTTCCGTGGCATCTATGCGCAGGAGAACCTGGCGGCGATGCCGATCTTCGAAGCCTGGCTGGCGCCGTTCCATGACGTGGGCGCCACTACCGTGGCCACTCGCAACACCGGCAGCACCGACCACATCAGCTTCGACCGCATCGGCCTGCCGGGCTTCCAGTTCATCCAGGACCGGCTGGACTACTTCACCAATGTCCACCACAGCCACCTGGATACCTGGGACCACGCCGAGCCGGAAGACCTGAAGCAGGCCGCCGCCATCGTCGCCTCGTTCGCCTACAACGCGGCGATGCGCGAGCAGTCGTTCCCGCGCAAGGCTGAACCGCAGCCCTGAAAAACCGGAGGGGACGGGGCGATGCATCCGCCCCTCCTTGCCTTTCCGGGGCTGGTGGTAAAATCAGGGGATTCCCGTTCCTCGAGCCGTCCATGACCTGCCGCACCCGCTTCGCCCCCAGTCCCACCGGCTACCTGCACATCGGTGGTGCCCGCACTGCGCTGTACTGCTGGCTGGAGGCCCGCCACCGTGGCGGCGAGTTCGTGCTGCGCATCGAGGATACCGACCGTGAACGCAGCACCCAAGGCGCGATCGACGCGATCCTGGAGGCGATGGAGTGGCTGGGTCTGGACTACGACGAGGGCCCGATCTACCAGACCGACCGCGTCGCCCGCTATCTGGAAGTGGCCGAGCAGCTGGTGGCCGACGGCAAGGCGTACTACGCCTACGAGACCCGCGAAGAGCTGGACGCGATGCGCGAGGCCGCCATGGCCAAGCAGGAAAAGCCGCGCTACAACGGCGCCGCGCGTGACCTGGGCCTGCCGCGCAAGGACGACCCGAATCGCGTCATCCGCTTCAAGAACCCGCTGGAAGGTACGGTGGTGTTCGACGACCTGATCAAAGGCCGCATCGAGATCGCCAACAGCGAGCTGGATGACATGGTCATCTTCCGCCCGGACGGCTACCCCACCTACAACTTCGCAGTGGTGGTGGACGACTGGGACATGGGCATCACCGAGGTCATCCGCGGCGACGACCACATCAACAACACCCCGCGCCAGATCAACCTGTACGAAGGCATCGGTGCGCCGGTGCCGAAGTTCGGCCACATGCCGATGATCCTGGACGAGCAGGGCGCCAAGCTGTCCAAGCGCACCGGCGCGGCCGACGTGATGCAGTACAAGGACGCCGGCTACCTGCCCGATGCGCTGCTGAGCTACCTGGCCCGCCTGGGCTGGTCGCATGGTGACCAGGAGCTGTTCAGCCGCCAGGAACTGATCGACCTGTTCGACGTGAAGGACTGCAATTCCAAGGCCTCGCGCCTGGACATGGCCAAGCTGGGCTGGGTCAACCAGCACTTCCTGAAGACCGAGGACGTGGCCGCCATCGTGCCGCACCTGGTGTACCAGCTGCGGAAGCTGGGCCTGGACGTGGCCGCCGGCCCGGCCCCGGAGGACGTGGTGATCGCCCTGCGTGAACGCGTGCAGACCCTGAAGGAAATGGCCGAAAAGGCCGTGGTCTGGTACCAGCCGCTGACCGAGTACGACGAAACCGCCGTGGCCAAGCACTTCAAGGCCGGCGCCGAGGTGGCGCTGGGCAAGGCCCGCGAGCTGCTGGCAGCCCTGCCGGAATGGACCGCCGAGTCGGTGGGCGTGGCCCTGCATGATGCCGCCGCGGCGCTGGAGATCGGAATGGGCAAGGTTGCCCAGCCGCTGCGCGTGGCCATCACCGGCACCCAGGTCAGCCCTGACATTTCCCATACCGTGTACCTGGCCGGCCGCGAGCAGGCCTTGAAACGCATTGATGTGGCCATCACCAAGGTAGCAACGGCCTGAGGCATCCTTGCCAGGCCCGAACCGGAGAACACGCATGCCCGCCAAGACCGCCACTGCCTGTACCGCCCCGCACCACCACGTCCATGACGCATCGGATTTCGTGGCGGTGGTCGAGCGCGTCTCGCGCGAACGCGGGCTGCGCCTGACCCCGATCCGCGCCAACGTGCTGAAGCTGATCGCCGAGGCCGGCAAGCCGGTCAAGGCCTACGAGCTGCTGGAATGGGTGCGCAACGGCAAGGGCGTGGGCGCTGATGCCCCGCCCACCGTGTACCGCGCGCTGGACTTCCTGATGGCCAATGGCTTCGTGCACAAGCTGGAGTCGGTGAATGCATTCGTGGCCTGCCATCACCCCAGCAGCGCCGCGCATTCGGTGCCGTTCCTGATCTGCAACAGCTGCCACAGCGCAGTGGAACTGGAAGACCGCGAGATCGTCACCCAGCTGGAAAAGCGTGCCAAGGAGCTGGGCTTCCAGCCGCAGGCACAGACCCTGGAAGTGCACGGGCTCTGCGCGCGCTGCGCGGGCTGATCGTGTCGGCGGTAGAGTCGGTCGGCGGTAGAGTCGACTGTTAGTCGACTGCTCTTCCGTGAAGCCCACGAGTACCCCGCGCTGCGCGATAGTCGACTGACAGTCGACTCTACCAAGCCGTCTCTACCAAGCCGAGTCCTGCAGGGTCGCGTCCTAGTCCATCGGCTTGCTTGCGGTATCCACCCGCACGATCACCGACATGCCAGGCCGCAACTCTGCGGCCAGCTTCTGGCCTTCATTGATCGAAATCCGTACCGGCAGCCGCTGCACCACCTTGGTGAAGTTGCCGCTGGCATTGTCCGGGCGCAGCACGCTGAATTCCGACCCGGTGGCCGGGGCGATCTCCTGCACGCGGCCACGCAGCACCTGGCCCTGGAACGCGTCCACAGAGAACGTGGCCGGCTGGCCGATGGCCATTCCCCAGGTCTGGCCTTCCTTGTAGTTGGCCACCACCCACAGCGTGTCAGGCACCAGGAACAGCAGCTGAGAACCGGCCGCGACGTACTGGCCCACGCGCACGCTGGCTTCACTGATCTGGCCGTCGCGCGGCGCGTGGATCACGGTATTGGCCAGATCGATGCGCGCCAGTTCCAGCTGCGCCTGTGCGCTCTCCACCTGCGCCTCCAGGCTCTTGCGCGCGACCTGGGTCGATACCAGGGTTTCCTCGGCAATGCGGATCTGCGCCTGTGACTGCTGGACGCTGGCCTGTGCCGACGCCTGGGTGGTGCGGAACTTGTCGCGGTCATTGATCGACACCAGTTGCTGCGCGGCCAGTTCCTCGTAGCGCTTCAGCTCGTTGCGCGCGCGCTGCAGTTCGGCCTGGCCGGCCGACAGCGTTGCATGCGCGGAGGCGATCTGTGCGCGGTTCTGGGCCTGCGACTGGTCGGAGTTGGCGAGCGCCGCGCGCGCGCTGTCCAGCGTTGCCTGTGCCTGCGCGACACGCTGTGCGTAGATGCGGTCATCGATGCGCAGCAGCGGCGCGCCCTCCTTCACGTGCTGGAAGTCCTTCACCAGCACCTCGGTCACATAGCCGTTCACCTGCGGCGCCATCACCGTGATCTGCCCGCGCACATACGCATTGTCGGTCACCATCACCGTGCTGGTGAACGGCCACAGGTGCCACGCGCGCAGGATCAGCGCGATGCCCAGCAGGGCCACGACCACCATCACCACCACGCTGCGCGCGCTGGGCTTGAGGTACTTCGGCGCCACGGCAGGTTCGACTGGCGTGGGCGCGGGAGCGGCGTCCGTCGGTGGCGGTGGGGTGACGTTGTCGTCGTCGGTGCGGGGCGGAACGGGAGGCATGGGGTTGGACTCAGCGGGGCGCGGCCGGCGTGGCCACGGCAGGGGACGTGGGATGGCGCTTGCGCCATTGCTTGAGCACGGCGGTGCGCACCGACAACAGCAGCAACCAGCACAGGAAGCCGATGGCCAGCCAGCCACTCAGCGTGAACACATCATTGAAGCCGCGCACGTTGGCTTCGCGGCGCGTCGTCTGCGCCAGCTGCGCGCTGCCCTGCGCGCTGCGCAGCACCGGATCGGTGATCTGGGCAGCGTACAGCTGCTGCTGGATACGCAGGCGCTGCGCCACCACAGGATCGGCCGGGTCGAGCTGGCTGGTCAGCGCGCTGGAGTACAGCTGTTCGCGATGCAGCTGGAAGGTACCCAGCACCGCCGATCCGGCCAGGCCCCCCAGGGTCTGCGTGATCGACAGCGTTACCAGGAAGGTGATCATGTGATCCACGCCCTGTTTCAGAGCGGCGGAAATGCCGAGCATGATCAACGGGCCCATGAACATGCCGGCGCCGACCGAGGCCAGGAACTGGCTGGCATAGAAGTCGTGCGGCCGATCCATGCTGGTGCGATGCTGGTCGAAGAAGGCGGCGGCGCCCAGCAGCAGGATCGCCATCAGCAGCTGGGGGATCAGCCGCTTCGGGCCGAAGGTAAGTGATGCTCCGGCGATGCCAGTGACCACGCCCGCCAGTATCACCACGAACAGCGGGCGCATCTGGTCAGGCCCCATGCCCAGCGTGCGCATCAGGTTGACGACGCCATAGGACTGCTCGGTGGTGAGGAAACGGATCAGAAAGGCACCGACGATGAAGTGCAGTACCGGCAGCTTCGACAGCCAGCGGATCTGCAGCAGCGGATTGCGCCGGTAGTGCTCGATGATGAAGGCGGTGGTGGACAGCACGATCGAGGCGACCAGTGCCCAGCCCAGCCATGGCGTGTTGAGCCACCAGCGCGTGTAGCCCTGCGCCAGCACGATCACCAGCAGCGCGACCGCCGGTGCCAGCAGCGCGAAGGTGAGGAAGTCCAGCGGTTCGAAGGCCTTGATCTGGATGCCGGGCGGCAGCTTCAGCACCACCACGGCTGCAAATGCACACAGCGCCAGGCCGGCTTCGAAGGAATACAGCTGGTGCCACTGGCCGGTATCGACCAGGCCTGGCGAAACGATCCAGGCGATCGGCACCGCCAGCTGCGAAAGGCCGACCCCGACCACCAGCAGATTGCCGGTGAACCGCCGCGGCAGCGCCTGCAACATGTACAGCGTGCCCAGGGTCGAACAGGCCGCGCCAGCGAAGCCGCTGGCGGCACGGGTCAGCATCGTGGTCTCGAAGCTGCCGACGAACAGGTGCAGCACCGCCAGCGCCGCATACAGGCCCAGCCCGATCTCTGCGAACAGGCGGATGCCGTACTGCTGGCGGAACTTGAAGGCCAGCAGGTTGGCCGTGACGTTGACCATTGCATAGGCCGCCACCAGCCAGCTGCCCTGGGTCGGGGTCAGCGCCAGCTGGCCCTGCAGGAACGGCAGGTTGGCGGTCACCAGCGCATTGCCGAGGCCGCCGGTGATCGCCACCAGCAGCGACACCAGTGCATAGGCCACGCGCCGATACGGCGGATGCCAGGGCATCGATGCCGAACCGGGCATGGTCGGCTTCTCGTGCTCCTCCCAATCCGGAACCGGCTTCAGATACGGCTGGACCATCAGCGGGCCTCGCTGGTTGCTCCCTGGAGACCCCCGCGCAGCAGCTGCAGGGCGCGCCCGGCCAGGTGGGCGCGCTCGTCGCGGGTCTTGCCGCGCAGGGCCGCGCCCAGCATGCCCGAGATCAGTGAAATATCCGTCTTCTCCAGGTCGGCACGGCACAGGCCGGCCGCCTTGGCGCGCTCAATCGGCGCTTCCAGCAGATCGCGCACGGTCTCGCGCGCGGTGCGCATGGCCGGCACGTCCGAATCGACCGCACGCCAGTAATCGGCCAGCGCCGGCGAATCGATGATGCGCTGGGCCATGCCCTCGAACACCTCGAACAGGGCGTCGTCGCGGTCACCGAGCTGTTCGACCTGGCGCCGGATGCGGTCGACCGTACGCTGCAGCAGTGCCTGGATCAGCGCGGTGCGGTCGGGAAAGTTGCGGTACAGGGTGGCGCGGCCCACCTGGGCGCGTTCGACCACCAGGTCCAGCGGGGCGGTGACACCGTGTTGGCCGAACACATGATCGGCGGCGTCGAGGATGAGGGCACGGCGGGCAGCAGCATCGGCACGTTGGGCAGTCATGGGTATATTTTCGGACATTAGTGTCCGGTTGGCGAGACATTGAGTGACGGGATTGTCCGCTTGTTGTCGTACGCACATCTTTGTGACGGATACGTGATGGTGGGAATCTGAACGAAAACGGGGGCCCGAAGGCCCCCGTAGGATCACGTGGGGTCAGAGCCCTTTCCTGCGGAAAGGGATCCGACCCCGCCTACGCGATCAGAAGAACGCGCGGATGCCGAATGCGACACCACGGCCCGGCAGCGGCGAGTAGTCGCGCAGCAGCGAGGTATGCGGACGCACTTCGCGGTTGGTCAGGTTGCTGCCATCCAGGAAGACTTCGTAGCTGTTGCTGGCGTTGCGATCCCAACGGTAGGCCAGGTGCGCATCGACCAGGGTGTAGCCGTTGCTCGGCTCCTCGTTCTGCGCGACGTCCTTCTGGCGGCTGTAACGCACCGCACCGACCGAAGCGCGCCAGCCATCCTTCGACCAGCGCAGGTCGGCACCGATGCGGGCCGGGGCGATGCGGGGCAGGTAGCCGGTGTTGGCCAGTTCCACGCTGTAGTTGTGGGTGTGGTCGCCATGCGGCACGGCGATGTCCAGGTTGCGGCTGCCGCTGCCATCCAGCTTGGCCTTCACGTAGTCACCGAACAGGCGCAGATCCCAGTCACCGGCGCCGCCCTCGAACAGGTGTACCAGCGCTTCGGCCTCGGCACCGCGGAACACCGCGTCCTGCTGGGTCCATGCACGAACCGGCAGGCCTTCGGTTACGCCGGTGTCGGCCAGGTAGATGAAGTCCTTGAACTTCGTCTGATAGACCGACGCCGAGAAGTCCAGGCGTTCGCTGTGGGTGTGGATACCCAGTTCGACGCGCTGGCCGCGCTCGGTCTTCAGGTTGGCATCGCCGATTTCCAGCGAGCGGGTGGCGATGTGCGCGCCGGCGGCATACAGCTCTTCGTTGGTCGGTGCACGCTCGGAGCTGTCCACGCCGATGCGCAGATCAACGGCATCGTTGAGCTTCCAGATGCCAGCGGCAGACAGGTTGGTGGCGCCGAACGTGCGACGGCGGTAGTCACCGGTCGGGTCCAGCTTGACCTGATCGTGGCGGCCGCCCAGTTCCAGCTTGAACGGGCCGAACTGCTTTTCCTGCAGCACGAACAGGCCGATGTTCTTCGTACCGGTATCCGGTACGAACGCCTCTTCACCCTTGGCGCCGAAATCACTGTTGCCGAACTGCAGGCCGAACGCGCCATCCCAGCCGCCGATCTGCTGTTGCACCGCTTCCAGGCGTGCCTCGATGCCACGGTTGGTGAAGCGGGTGGAGGGCGTGCCGGCCTCCAGTTCCACGTGCTCGTAGTCGGTGTAGGCCACGCGTGCGTTGATGTTCTTCAGGAAGGAGACCGGGTTGTAGATGCCAGCCTTGGTCTCGAAGCGGTTCTGCACCATGTCGATGCGCACGTCATGCTCGTCGCCGCCTTCCTCTTCGTCGCCATGGTCGTGGCCGTGGTCATGGCCGTGATCGTCGCCATCGGCGTGCACGTGCGCTCCGTTGGGAATGCCGTAGTTGGTGCGGTAGGTGCTGGCCGACACGCCGAAGTAGCCGCCGTCGCCCAGCCAGGTCGCGCCGACGCCACCGGCGCGGGTACGGATGGAGCTGTTGTCGAGGCGGCCGCGGCGCGGCTCTTCGCCCTCCTCGCCCGCGTGGTCGTGGTCGTCGTGGTGGTCTTCCAGGCTGTCGATCACCGCATAGCCGGGAATGCGGTAGTCGTCGCCATTGCGTACCAGGCCGTCCACATGAAGCACGACATTGCCGGTGACGCCATCGAGGCGGAACATGCCGCTGCGCTCGTTGTTCACCGAATTGCCACGCAGCTCGGCGCGGCCGCTGAGCGGGCGCTCGGGCAGCTCACGCGCGATGCGGCCGTCGACCACATTGACCGCACCACCGATGGCACCGCTGCCGAACAGCAGCGTGGCCGGCCCCTTCAGCACTTCGATCTGGTCAGCGAGGAACGGCTCGATGCTGGTGGCATGGTCCGCACTGACGGTGGATGCATCCATGTTGCCCATGCCGTTGGAGAGCACGGCCACGCGCGGGCCTTCCTGGCCGCGGATGATCGGGCGGCCGACGCCGGGGCCGAAGAAGGTGCTCTGCACACCCGGCAGCTTGGCCACGGTGTCGCCGAGGGTACCGGCCTTCTGCTCGTCCAGGCGCTCGCCAGCCAGCACGTCAACCGGGCGTGCCAGGGATTCTGCATCGCCCTGCAGCGGCGAAGCAGTCACCTGCACCGACGACAGTTCAGTCAGGTGGCGGTCACGATGGGAGGTGTCCTGGCCGGCTGCAAAGGCAATGGACGGCAGCAGGGTGGCCAGAGCCAGGGCCAGGGAATGCGGCTTGAGCCGCGGGGTGTGGGTGGGCATGAAGAAGTCCTTTGTTACTGTATATCAATCGCTGGGCGCACGAATCCCGTCAGCGGGACAGGGGGAGGGAAACCGTGCGGGTCGGGAATGGATGTTATATTATTCCATAACGATTCGCCGACCCTGCTGGAAGTCATGTCCCTGTCCTCACGCCTGCGCCACCTGCTCGACCGTTTCGGTGCCACTGGTTCGATGCTGTGCGCGGTGCACTGCGCGGTGATCCCCGTGTTGCTGGCGGCGGCGCCGTCGCTGGGCCTGTCGTTCTGGCTGAGCGACGGCGTGGAGCAGGCGCTGGTGGTGTTCGTGACCCTGCTGGGTCTGTTCAGCCTGGTCTGGGGCTACCGCCGCCATGGTGCGTTGCGCGCGCTGGGCTTCCTGATTCCCGGCCTGGTCGCGCTGTGGGCGGGCGTGCTGTACGACCCGCTGCACCACAACGCGGTGCCGCACGCGGTGGTGATGACCATCGGCGGCCTGCTGGTGGGCGTGGCCCACCTGGTCAACCTGCGCCTCAACCACGGTCACGTGCACGACGCCAGCTGCGCGCACTAGGCGCTCCGTGATAGGATTTTCGATCGTGCGCGGGGGCGCCCAGCAAGGCGGCCCCGCCGAACCCGTGTCAGTACGGGGTAACCAGATTTCACACTTGAGGAGTTGAAGACATGGGTAAGGGTGACCGCAAGACCGCCAAGGGCAAGCGTTACAACGCCAGCTACGGCAACGCCCGTTCGCATACCGCGAGCAAGGTCGCCGTAGGCGCCGCCGCCCCGGTTGCCAAGAAGACCGTGGCCAAGGCTCCGGCGAGGAAGGCCGTGGCGAAGAAGGCCGTCGCCAAGGCCTGATACGGCCGGTGATGAGTCCAAAGAAAACGCGGCGCCTGGCGCCGCGTTTTTTTATGCGTGTCGTCCGGGCCGCCGCGTCCGCCGGCCGTGGGCCGGCACTACCCACATTGGCGCGGTAGCGCCGGGCCATGCCCGGCGGAGACATTCGATCAACGCAGGGTCTGCTTCAGCGTTTCCGGATTGCCATCATTCGGTGCAGCCGGCACCTGCAGCAGGTGGGCCAGCAGCGGGTAGACATCCACGTTGTCGAAGCCCTCGATCACCAGGCCCTGGCGGAACGACGGGCCGCCGGCCACGAACACCGCACGCATCGACGGCAGCGCATTGTCGTAGCCATGCGAACCCCGCTCCTGCTTGGCGCGCTTGGCGATCTTTTCGCGGTGCAGCGCATCCCAGCCTTCATCCATGGCGCAGACGATGTCCGGAACCCGCGGGTGCGTACCGTAATGCCAGCGCGGTGGCAGGCTTTCCTTCTTCCAGCATTCGTAATGCGCATGGCGGCCAAGCAGCGCGCGCTCGGCATCCGTTTCACGGCCGGGCAGAGGGGCGAACCCTACGGATTGGCCCTGGCTGACATTGCGCGCGATGGCCGGATCGACCATCGATTCGGTCGCGATCACGTGGCCATCGGCCACGCTGGCCATGCCATGGTCAGACACCACGATCACGTTGGTGGTGGATGCCAGCCCACGCTGCCGCAGGCCGTCCAGCACCTGCCCGATGATCTGGTCGGCACGCACGATGGCGTCGGCGTACTGCTTCGAATCCGGGCCGTAGTGATGGCCGGCCTTGTCCACGTGTTCCATGTACAGCGTGGTCAGTCGCGGCGCATCGGCATCGGTCTGCGCCAGCCAGTCGAGCACGACGCCGGCGCGCTGCTCCAGCGGCTCCTGCCCGTCATAGACGCGCCACTGGCTCGGGCGCACGCCGCGGATTTCCGACTCGCTGCCCGGCCACGAGGTGGTGGCGGTGCGCACGCCGACGTTCTCGGCGCTGACCCAGATCGGCTCACCGCCCCACCAGCCACTGGTGGTGACCGCCTCGCGGTTGCTCAGTTCGAAACGTCCCAGTGCTGCATCGTCCATGCTGTTGTTGACGATGCCGTGGTGGTCCGGGCGCAGGCCGGTGACGATGGTGTAGTGGTTGGGGAAGGTCAGGGAGGGGTACGACGGCGTCATCCAGCGCGCGCGTACCCCGCCGTCGATCAGTCGCTGCAGGTTCGGTGTCAGGCCGCGATCGAGCGCATCGGCGCGCAGGCCGTCAATCGAGATCAGAAGCAGCTTCGGCGGTGCAGCTGTTGCAGCAGTGGTGGGAACAGAGGCAGAAGGGGCGGGCGCGGTGGTGCAGGCGGCCAATGGCAGCAGCAGCGCCAGCGCGCAGGTCAGGCGTACGGAAGTCATCCACGCATGATAAGCCGGTGCAATGACCGGCCCAAGACACGTTGCGCCGAAGGACGCAGCGTGTCCGCGCATTTTTCCTTATCCCCGCGCCTGTCGGCGCGCCCCCTTCAACAACAAGGGGGCTCTTCTCCAGACAGATTACAGATGCTTCCATCCACGCATGGCGTGGATCTACCGTGTCGACCAAGGTCGACACCTACCAGCCACCGCTCAGTAGGCCATCCCGACGGATCGCAGGAACCTGTCGAAGGCGTGGTGGGTCCGGTTGCGGGGGTGTCCGCGGCATGGATGCCGCGGCCAAGCCCCCATGGTGAAGTGCCCCCCGAGACTTGGACGGGGTCAGGCGGCCGATTGGGCCTGCTCCCGGTACTTTACCGGGCTCAGACCTTTCAGTTTCAGTTTGATGCGCTCTTCGTTGTAGTACTGGATGTATTCCACCAGCCCAGCCTCCAGACTCTCGATGCTGTCAAAGCTGTTCAGATAGAAGAACTCCGACTTCAACGTTCCGAAAAAGCTCTCCATTGCCGCATTGTCCAAACAGTTGCCACGCCGGGACATGCTTTGCTTCAACGAGTGCTTTTCCAGCATGTGCCGGTAGTTTTCATGCTGGTACTGCCAGCCCTGGTCAGAATGGATCATGGGGCGCTCATCCGGGGAAAGCTTGCTGATGGCCTCCTCCAGCATCTGACCCACCAGATCGAACACGGGCTGGCGCTTGATCTGATAAGCCACGATTTCACCGTTGTAGAGGTCCATGATCGGCGACAGGTACAGCTTCATGCCCTGCACCTTGAACTCGGTGACGTCGGTCACCCACTTCTGATTGGGTCGCTCGGCCTGGAACTCACGATTGAGATCGTTGCCAACCACAATATTGGCCGCCCCCTTGAAGGCCCGATAGCGCTTGACGCGCACGCGCGATTTCAGGCCCATCTCCCCCATCAGGCGCTGTACCCGCTTGTGATTGGTCCGATGGCCCTGATTGGCCAGTTCCAGCGTCACCGTGCGATAGCCATAGCGCCCTTGGCTCTGATCGTAGATTGCACGGATACGCTCACGCAGGTCTGCCTCGTCCTGATCCGGATGGGCCAGGACATGGTTCTGGTAATAGAACGTACTGCGCGACAGCCCTGCCGCTTCGAGCAGAAGCGACAGCGTATGAACCTGCCTCAATCCTTGGATGGCTTGCGCTTTGCGTCTTGCGCCGCCTGCTCTTCCCGGATCAAGGCATCGAGTTTTTTTAGGTAGTCGGTCTCCGCGCGCAGATAGGCGACTTCCTTGAGCAGCTCATCGCGGCTCATATCCTCAGGTGGCTTGGACGAACGGGTCTTTTTCATCGGCTTTCGGGGCGGCGGCAGGGGCGGTGCCAACGCTTGGGCACCGCCCTGAGCATACAGGCGCCGCCACTGCCCCACTGCGCCGGCATCACCAATCTGAAAGTAGGTGGTGGCCTCGCGCCCGGACATGCCGTCCTGGCTCATCTTCTCCAGGACAGCCAGCTTGAACGCGAGGTCATAGGACCGGGCCTGGCGGTGAAACCCGCGCCAACCGTGCAGCCGATAGGTCGCCACCCAGCGTCTGACCGTGGAGAACTCCAGGCTGTGGCGACGAGCAACGGCTTTGACCGATGTGGAGGTCTTGCAGGCCTCTTTGGCGACCTGCAGTTTGAAACGCGCGTCGTATCTGTTCATGTATCCCTCGGGGTTGGATCTGGCGTCCAACTCCCGGGGGTCACTTCATGGAAGGGTTCACGGCGTCCCCCGCAACCGGACCCACCACGGCATCCCACGGAATCCTGCTGTTGCTTCGGCCGTTGCCGTTGCTTCTGCGGGTGCCGGGCGCCGCCCGGCCAGCAACTCTCAGGCGAACAGCGGTGCCTGGCGTTGTTCCAGCAGCAACAGCGCGGCCTTGGTTTCCAGCCCGCCGCCGAAACCGGTCAGCGCGCCGTTGCTGCCGATCACACGATGGCAGGGCAGGATGATCGGCAGCGGATTGCGGCCGTTCGCCGCGCCCACCGCGCGGGTCGCGCTGGGTTGGCCCAGGTGCTGCGCCAGCTGAAGGTAACTCCAGGTCCGGCCAAACGGGATCAGCGCCAGCGCCTGCCACACGCGTAGCTGGAACGGGGTGCCACGTGGCGCCAGCTGCAGGTCGAACTGGTTGCGCTCGCCGTGCAGGAACTGCAGCAGTTGGTCGCGCGCTTCCGGCAAAGCATCCGGCGCGTAATGCCAGCCGTCGCGGCCGCGTGCCGGATGGCGGTTCTCCGGGAACAGCACATGTGACAGCCCACGCTCGTCACCGGCGATGGTCAGCACACCGATAGGGCTGTCGAAACGATCGAACAACAGGGTCATGTCGGTTCTCCAACGAAAGTGCCGGACAGGTGCCACAGGTGCAGCACGGCGTAGGCGCGCCACGGGCGCCACGATTGCGAGCGGGCTTCGGTTGCACGCTCGCTCAGGCGCTGGCCCTGCGCGTGGCCGAGGACCTGCTGCAGCACCAGGTCACCGGCGGGGAAGGCATCGGGCTGGCCAAGTCCGCGCAGGGCAATGTACTGCGCGGTCCACGGGCCGATGCCGGGCAGTGCAACACAGCGCGCAACGAATTCTTCGAGCGCCTGGCCGGGACCGAAGTCGAGCTGGCCACTGGCACACGCAGCGGCCAGCGCACGCACGGTGGCGGCGCGGCTGCGCGGCAGGCCGATCGATTCCAGCGGTGCCTCGGCCAGTACCTCGGGCGCCGGGAACTGGCGATCGAACTCGGAAGGCATGCCCGGCAGATGCGCGCCGTACGCATCCACCAGACGCCGCGCAAAGGTAGTGGCGGCGGCGACGCTGACCTGCTGGCCGAGCACGGCGCGTACGCCGACCTCGAAGCCATCCCAGCCGCCCGGAACGCGCAGGCCCGGGCGTTCGGCAATGCCGCGTGCCAGCAGCGGTTCCTCGCCCAGGGCTGCGTGGACCTGCTGCAGATCGGCATCGAGGTCGAACACGCGACGTACCCGGCGCACGATGTCGGGGATCAGGCGTGGATCGACGGCACCCAGCTGCAGGCGAAGTTCCGGCCGTTTCGGGTCGGCGGTGACGCGCAGCAGCGTGGGGCGTTCGGGTGTGCCGAGCACGCGCTGGTAGCTGTCTTCGCCGATCAGCTCGATGCCGGGCAGGCTGCGCTTGCGCAGGAACGCCAGCATGCGTGGGAAATCCAGTGGCGGGCGATACACCAGGCGCAGCACCAGGCCGCCATCATCGGCTGCCAACGGTTGATGCTGGCGGCGCAGCGCGGTCGGCGCCATGCCACAGCCCTGCAGGAACGCGGTATTGAAACGACGCAGGCTGTTGTAGCCGGCGGCCAGCGCGACGTCGGTCACCGGCAGCGTGGTTTCGGTCAGCAGCTGCTTGGCCAGCAGCAGGCGGTGGGTGGCATGGATCTGCCCGGGTGTTGCGCCGAGATGTTCGACGAACAGGCGCTGCAGCTGGCGCGCGCTGAGTCCGATCTTCTGCGCCAGGTCCGCTACCGGTTGCTCCTGCAGGAAGCCGCCATGGATGATGGCCAAGGCGCGCTGTACGGTCTGCCCGGCGAGGGCCTGCTGGGCCTGTGGCGCCAGTTCCGGGCGGCAGCGCAGGCAGGGGCGGTAACCGGCGGCAGCGGCCGCGGCGGCGGTCGGGTAGTAGGTGATGTTGCGTGGTTTCGGCGGCGGCGCCGGGCAGACAGGGCGGCAGTAGATGCCGGTGCTGCGCACGGCGGTGAAGAACACGCCGTCGAAGCGTGCGTCACGGGCCAGTCGGGCGCGGTCGCAGGCGGCGGTGTCGAGGGCGAGGGCGGTGTCCATGGCCCCAGTCTAGGCCTGTGGGGGCGGCGATACTCGCCACATTCGGACATGGATGCTGAAGGGGGTTCGGCAGGGCTGCGCCCTGCACCCGCCGAATCAACGTCAACGTCAAAAGCCGGGCAACCGTGGGATGGCGGGGGGGGCCGGTTGCGGGGGACGCCGTAAATACGTCCATGTAGGCTCGGTCGCCGCATCCATGCGGCTCACGCCCCCGCAACCGGACCCACCCCGCCTTCGACAGTTGCCCGCGATCCGTCGGAACGGCGTTCTGCGTTGCTGTTGGTGGGTGTCGACCTTGGTCGACACGGTAGATCCACGCCATGCGTGGATGGAGTGGTGGGGGACGCTGTAATGAAAAGGATGGAACCAGAGGGTCAGAAGGGGTTCAGTGCCACGCGCTGAATGCGCGCGCTGGACGGGTAGACTGTGGCCCTTGCTCCCTTGAAATCCGGTTGCCCGATGTCCGCCAAACTCCGCTGGTTGCCCCTGTTGTGCCTGGCCCTGGCGGGCTGCAGCCAGCTGGAGAATCCGGGCAATGTGACTGCTGCCGACAAGGCGGCGCGGGCGCCGGCCAGCGATGGCGAGAACATGGTGTCGATCAATGCCGCCGATGCGCCGCCACCGCCGGCACCGCCGCGCAGCCGGGCGGATCGGCCGTGGCCGCAGGCGCAGCTGGAGAATGGTCGCGCCTGGGTCAGCTGCGGCACCGAATATGCCGGCGATGCGGGCGACGGTGTCGAGCTGGAAGGCCTGCAGCGCGAGCAGATCGGCCAGGCGCTGGCGCCGTGTGCCGAGCGCGGCCTGATGCGCGTGCGCTACGCCGGCAAGATCAATCCGGGCTTCGCCGAGATGATGTGGCGGTTGGCCGTGGTTGCTGACGGACAGAAGATCCACAAGCGCATCCTCGACCTGGACTCCAGTGGCGGCCAGGTGGAATCGGCGATCGTCGCCGGCGACAGCATCGGTGAATCGGGCTGGACCATCTGGGTACGCGAAGGTTCGATCTGCCACAGCGCCTGCGTGTTCGTGCTGGCCGCCGGTGACAACCGCCTGCTGTCGGGCAAGGTCGGCATCCATCGCATGATGCGCATCAGTTCCAAGGCCACCTCGCGCGCGGAACTCAACCGCGAGCTGCACGAGGTCTACGACAACGTGAAGGACTACCTGCAGCGCAACGGCGTGGCGGTGGGCGTAGCCGACCTGATGATGACCGTGCCCAACCGCAGCCTGCGCCTGTTGACCCCGGACGAGCTGCGCCAGTACGGCCTGGATGGCACCAACGCGGTGCAGGACGATCTGGAACGGATCAAGCAGATGCGGGCCTGCGGCGATGATTTCGTGCAGCGCAAGGATGCGTTCCTGATCGCTTTCGACCAGCAGTGCAAGCGCGAAGGCGCCGACATGGAATCGATCAACAGCTGCGGCCAGGCGCTGAAGCAGCGCTTCGGGTTCCCGGATGCGGTGTGCCCGGAAGAAAGCCCTCTGTCGGAGATCGACGTGGCGACGCTGCCACCGGCACCGTCGGAGCCGTCGCCGGTGGCCGAACAGGCGCCGGCAGACACCGGCACGCCTGCCGCGCAGGCCGATGCCGCCGCGGTGGAAGGCAGCGCCAACGCGCGCTGACGGACAGATCACCGCGCTGGCGTAGACTGCGGTTCTTTCCCGAGAACCGGCGGTGTCCATGAAGCGCGTGCTCCTGCTGCTGTCCCTGCTGCCCCTGACCGCGTTGGCGCAGGTTCCTGCGCCGAGCACGCCTGCACCGGCACCGGCGCGGCCTGCACCGGCATCGCCAGCGGCTGCGAAACCGGCCACCGCAGGCGCTCCGGCGTTGACCGCTGCGCAGCAGGCGCAGGTGCAGAAGCAGGACGCTGAAATTGGCGCGGCGGCGGTGAAGGCCGCGCAGCTGGTTGATGCCAACCGCGCTGGCGAATTGTGGGATGGCGCCTCTGCCGTCGCGCGCCGTGCGGTGCCGAAGGCCGCCTTCGTCAGCCAGTTGACCACCGAACGCGCGCGCCTGGGGGCGCTGGCCGGGCGTGGCCAGCCGACCATCACCCGGGTCAAGTACAGCGCCGGTGCCGCCGTGCCGGAAGGGCTGTACATCAACGTCAGTTTCCCGACCCGTTTCGCCAACAGCGCGCAGCCGGTGCGCGAGCTGGTCTCGTTCCGGTTCGACGAAGACCAGGTGTGGCGCCTGGCCGGCTACAGCCTGCGCGCGTCGGCGCCATGAGGATATGATCGATGGCAACTGAACTGACGATGCTGGCCTGGTCGGTGCTGCTGGGTTTTGTCTGCATCTTCGCCACCTCCACCGTGGTCACCCGCGAACGGGGAATGAAGTGGAATGCCTCGGCGCGGGATGGCGATGTAAAGCCGCTCAGCGCGCTGGCCGGTCGCCTGCAGCGGGCCCAGGCCAACTTCCTGGAGACGTTCCCGTTCTTCGCCGCCGCGGCGATCGCAGTCGTGCTGGCCGGGCGCGGCAACGACACCACCGCGCTGGCCGCGCAGGCCTACTTCTGGGCGCGCGTGGTCTACCTGCCGTTGTATGCCGCAGGCGTGCCCTACGTGCGCAGCCTGGTGTGGCTGGTGTCGCTGCTGTCGATCCTGGCGCTGGTGTTCGCGCTGTTGTGACCCGGGCCTGATCCAGATCAAGGCCGCTCAGGTGCGCGGCGCTATGCTGGCGCGGACTGAATCAACGGCAGGAGGCGCGCATGCGCAGGATGGACGTGGTGGTGGTCGGTGCCGGGCCGGCAGGCCTGTGCTTCGCGCGCGCGCTGGCCGGCAGCGGCCTGCAGGTCGGGCTGGTCGACGTCCAGCCGCGCCAGGCCTTGGCCGAGGCCGCCTTCGATGGCCGCGAGATCGCGCTGACCCACGCCTCGCGGCAGAGCATGGAGCAACTGGGGCTGTGGCAGCGCCTGCCGCACGCCGAAGTTGCCGAACTGCGCGATGCCAGGGTGATGAATGGTGGCTCGCCGTTCGCGCTGACCTTCGCCAGCAGCCAGGTCGATGGCCAGCCGCTGGGTTGGCTGGTACCCAACCATCTGATCCGCCGCGCCGCGTGGGATGCGGTGCAGGGCCAGGACCGCCTGGAGCTGTTCGACGGGCGCAAGGTGCTGGGCGTGCAGGCCGACGCGCAGGGCCACGTGGTCAAGCTCGATGACGGCAGCCAGTTGCATGCGCGCCTGCTGGTTGCCGCCGACAGCCGCTTCTCCGCCACCCGCCGCATGCTCGGCATCGGCGCGCAGATGCGCGACTTCGGCAAGTCGATGCTGGTCTGCCGCATGCAGGTTGAGCGCGATCATCACCACACCGCGTGGGAGTGGTTCGGTTACGGCCGCACCATGGCGCTGCTGCCGCTCAACGAGGGCCAGGCATCGGCGGTGATCACGCTGCCGCCGCGGCAGATCGAGGAGCTGCTGGCGATGGACGAAGTGGCCTTTGGTGAGGCCGTCAGTGCCTGCTTCGAGCACCGCCTTGGCCGGATGCAGCCGGTGGCCACGCCGCAGGCGTATCCGTTGGTGGGGGTGTACGCGCACCGCTTCGTCGGCGAGCGTTCAGCGCTGGTCGGCGATGCCGCGGTGGGCATGCACCCGGTCACTGCACATGGCTTCAACCTGGGCCTGGCCAGCGCGCAGCGGCTGGCGCAGGGCATCGTCGCGCAGCAGCGACGCGGTGCCGATATCGCCGCCGCGGGCATGCTGGCCAGCTACCAGCGCGGTCATCGGCTGGCGTCGCGGCCGCTGTACGAGGCCACCAACGCGATCGCCAGCCTGTACACCGACGACCGCCGCCCGGCGCGCCTGCTGCGGGCGGCCGGTCTGCGTCTGGCGCAGGGCGTGGCTCCGTTCAGGCAGCTGATCGCCTCGCACCTGACCCAGCGCGTGGCCTGAACCCGTTCAGATCAGCCGACGGCCAGCACCCGGATCTGGCTGTCGGCGAATTCCACCACCTGGCCTGCGCGGATCTTGCAGGCCTTGCGCAGTTCAACTTCGCCATCGACCCGTACCTGGCCGTCACCGATGACCATCTTTGCTTCGCCGCCACTGGTGACCAGGTCGGCCAGCTTCAGCAGCTGCTTGAGTTCGACGTAGTCACCGTCGAGGTCGAATTCGAGAATCTGCATGGAACGGGTTTCCTGGGAAGGGGCGCGAGCCAGCGGCCGGGCCGGGGACGAGGGCGCGTATTGTGCGCCAGCGCGGGGCATGACGGCACGCGCACGGCAAGCTGTACGCCTCGTTCAGCATCAATGCGGTATCATTCCACTCTGAGCGAGTGAAATCTCCTCCGACCGAGCAGCGCCAGGGCACGCGATAAGAAGGGCGCCCAAAGCGCGGACCATCACCTTTTTGTCGCACTGCCAGGAAGACGGCAGTGCCTTCGGAGTTCCCCATGTCCCAAGATTCCCAAGCGCCGCTGCAGTTTGCGCAGCTCGGCCTGTCCGAGCCCGTGATGCAGGCGGTCACCGCCATTGGCTATGAAACCCCGTCGCCGATCCAGGCTGCCACCATCCCGGCGATGCTGGAAGGCCGCGACGTGCTGGGCCAGGCCCAGACCGGCACCGGCAAGACCGCAGCGTTCGCACTGCCGGTACTGTCCAACATCGACCTGCAGCAGATCAAGCCGCAGGCCCTGATCCTGGCGCCGACGCGCGAACTGGCCATCCAGGTTGCCGAGGCGTTCCAGTCCTATTCGTCGAAGATTCCGGGCTTCCGCGTGCTGCCGGTGTACGGCGGCCAGCCGTACGGCCAGCAGCTGTCGGCCCTGCGCCGTGGTGTGCACATCGTGGTCGGTACCCCCGGCCGCGTGATCGACCACCTGGACCGCAGCACCCTGGACCTGTCCGAGCTGAAAACCCTGGTGCTGGACGAAGCCGATGAAATGCTGCGCATGGGCTTCATCGACGACGTCGAAGCCGTGCTGAAGAAGCTGCCGGAGCAGCGCCAGGTGGCCCTGTTCTCGGCCACCATGCCGCCGCAGATCCGCCGCATCGCGCAGACCTACCTGCAGGACCCGGTGGAAGTGACCATCGCGGCCAAGACCACCACCTCGGCCAACATCCGCCAGCGTTACTGGTGGGTGAGCGGCATGCACAAGCTGGATGCGCTGACCCGCATCCTGGAAGTGGAGCCGTTCGACGCGATGATCATCTTCGCGCGTACCAAGGCCGGCACCGAAGAGCTGGCCAGCAAGCTGCAGGCCCGTGGCCTGGCCGCTGCCGCCATCAACGGTGACATGCAGCAGGCCCAGCGTGAGCGCACCATCGCCATGCTGAAGGAAGGCAAGCTGGACATCCTGGTCGCCACCGACGTGGCCGCGCGCGGCCTGGACGTGGAGCGCATCAGCCACGTGCTGAACTACGACATCCCGTACGACACCGAAAGCTACGTGCACCGCATCGGCCGTACCGGCCGTGCCGGCCGCAGCGGTGAGGCGATCCTGTTCGCCACCCCGCGCGAGAAGGGGATGCTGCGCCAGATCGAGCGCGCCACCCGCCAGCCGATCGAAGAGATGCAGTTGCCGAGCGTGGAAGCGGTCAACGACACCCGCATCAACAAGTTCACCTCGCGCATCACCGAAACCTTGGGTGCCGGTGGCCTGGACTTCTACCGCCAGCTGCTGGAGCGCTTCGAGAACGAGCAGAACGTGCCGGCCATCGAAGTGGCCGCCGCGCTGGCGAAGATGCTGCAGGGCGATACCCCGTTCCTGCTGCAGCCGCCGGTGCGTGCCCCGCGTGAAGAGCGCGCGCCGCGCGAGCGCTTCGACCGTGGCGACCGCCCGGAACGCGGCGATCGCTTCGACCGCAACGAGCGCGGCCCGCGTTTCGAGCGCGGCCCGCGCCGTGACGACGCCGAAGGTGGTTTCGAGCAGCGTCCGCGCCGCGAGGTTCCGCCGCGTGGTGCACCGGAGCAGGGCATGGAGACCTACCGCATTTCGGTGGGCCACCAGCATGGCGTGAAGCCGGCCAACATCGTCGGTGCCATCGCCAACGAAGCCGGCCTGGAAAGCCGCTTCATCGGCCGCATCGACATCCACGACGACTTCTCGCTGCTGGACCTGCCGGCGCAGATGCCGCCGGACGTGCTGTCGCACCTGCAGAAGGTGTGGGTGTCCGGCCAGCAGCTGCAGATGCGTGCGCTGGCCCCGGGTGAAGACACCAACCCGGCCCCGCGTCCGTTCAAGCCGCGCTTCGACAAGCGTGGTCCGGGCGGCCCGGGTGGCCCGCGTCGTGGTGGTCCGGGTGGCCCGGGTGGCCACGGCGGCGACCGCGGCGGTGACCGCGACAGCCGCCCGCCGCGTCGTGACGGCTTCAAGCCGCGCGGTCCGCGCAGCTACTGATCCGTACCGCAGCCATGACAACGCCAGCCTCCGGGCTGGCGTTGTGCGTTATGGGGCTGGAAAAGGGGACGGAGGGGATTAAGTCGTGAATGGCTGGCCGGGGCGCTTATGCCGAAAACGAGTTAATCCCCTCCGTCCCCTTTTCGCATGGCCAACACATTCCCGGTCCTAGGCTGAGCCGGTTCCAAAGGAGGTTGTCACCGCATCACATTCGGGGGGATCCGGGATGGGTAGGAGTGGCACTGACCAACAGAGCCGGCGGGTGCCGATGACCCGTGGCCTGGGACTGCGGTTTGCGTTGTTGACGGGCATGGCGATTGGACTGGTCGCACTGTCCGCCTTGATCCAGGAACTGCAGGCGGCTTCCACCGCCTGGATTGCTGGCCAGGGGTACTGGTCGCGGGGGCAGCAGGATGCGACCGCCGCACTCAGCCGCTACCTGGCGCGTGGTGATGCCCAGGACCTGGACGATGCGCGCCGGGCCCTGCAGGTGCCCATGGGGGATCTGCAGGCGCGGCTGGCACTGGAGCAGGCCGAGCCGGACGAGGCCAAGGCCCGGCAGGGATTCCTGCGGGGCGGCAACGCGCCCGCCGATATTCCACGACTGGTGTTCTCGTTCCGGTATGCACGCGACATCGGTGCATTCCGTGAAGCGACCGCCCTGTGGCGGCAGACCGATGGCGACCTGATGGCCGTGCAGCGGCTGGTGGATGAGCTGCAGCAGCGGCATGGCCAAGGCGTGCTGCCGGTCGCTGCGCGTGACCGCTACCTTCAACAGCTGCGTGATCTCGACCGTCGCCTGCAGGTGCAGGCGCAGGCGTTCTCGCAGGCATTGCTGCGCATGGCCACCCTGGTGCGCATCGCGACGCTGGTGGTGGGAGGACTGTCGGTGCTGGCGATCAGCCTGATGGCGGTGGCCCTCGCGCGCCGGGTAGGCAAGGACCTGACCGAACACGAGAGCCGCTTCCGCGCGGCGTTCTACCAGGCCAACGTCGGCATGCTCAAGCTTGACACCGAGGGCAGGGTGGTCGAAGCCAACCAGGCGATGGCCGATATCCTCGATTACCGGCGTGAGGTGCTGCTGCAGATGTCGCTCGGCGATCTGCTGATGGAAGGCGAGCTGGTCATCGACGGCGTTGGCCGCATCGACTGGGACCGCCAGCTGCGGCCGAGCGAACTGCGCTTCTGCCGCCGTGACGGCAGCCTGGTCTGGGGGCGCTGGAGCGGTACCGGGGTGCGCAGTGCCGGCGGTGGCCTGTCGGTGTTCGCGATCATCGAGGATGTCAGCCAGAACCATGCACTTGCACGCGAGATCGAGCACCACGCCAGCCATGATCCGTTGACCGGCCTGATCAACCGTCGCGAGATCGAACGCCTGCTGGAACGCGCGCTGCTGCAGGTGCGCAGCGATGGTGGAACGCATGCGCTGTGCTACATCAATCTTGACCACTTCAAGCTGGTCAACGACAGTTTCGGCCACGCCGCCGGCGACCAGATGCTGCGCAGCTTTGCCGACTACCTGGTGGCTGCGGTGCGTGATGGCGACTGGGTCGGGCGACTTGGCGCCGATGAGTTCGCGGTGTTCCTTGCCCATGCCAGCCAGGACGAAGCCAAGCGGGTGCTGCAGCGGGTGATCCGCAATCTGGGGCAGGCGACCTTCCCCATCAGTGAAGGCAGTCCGCAGCTGAGCTGCAGCATCGGCGTGGTCGAAGTCAGCGCCGACGCACCCGATGTGAACTGGCTGATGAGCGCTGCCGACAGTGCCTGCTATGCCGCCAAGCAGGCCGGCCGCAACCGCGTGCACTGCTTCAACGAGAACCGCATGGCACTGGAGGAGCAGCGGCAGGAGGCCGAGCGCCTGCAGGGTGTCAGCCTGGCGATGGCCGAGAACCGGATGCTGCTGTATGCGCAGCGCATCGCCCGGGTTGGCGATCCGTCCTACCTGCACTACGAAGTGCTGGTGCGCATGCGGGGCACCGACGGCAGCCTGCACCTGCCCGGACAGTTCATGCCCGCGGTGGAGCGCTATGGCATGGCGGTAGCGCTGGACCGGCATGTGCTCGGACTGCTGTTCCGCCACCTGCAGGTCTGCCCGGTGCATGTCCGCCAGTTGGGGCTGTGCAACGTCAATGTATCTGCCCAGTCGATTGCCGAACCGGGTTTCCTTGCCTTCGTCTGCGACCTGCTTGAACGCAACCGTGCGCTGGCTTCCAAGCTGTGTTTCGAGATCACCGAGACCGCAGCGATCAGCAACCTCAGCCAGGCCCGTGCGTTCATCGATGCGGTCAAGGCGCGGGGCTGCCGGATGGCACTGGACGACTTCGGCTCCGGCCTGTCTTCTTTCGGCTACCTGCGCCAGTTGCCGGCGGACATCCTGAAGATCGACGGCGCCTTCGTGCGGGACATGGATACTGACCCGGTCAGCCACGCCACGGTGCGTGCGATCAGCGAGCTCGGGCGCGAGCTGCAGATGGAAGTGGTGGCGGAGTGGGTGGAGACTGCCGAGGTCGCCGGTGCGCTGACCCGGCTTGGCGTACAGGGCCTGCAGGGCTACGCGATCGAGCGCCCGCAGCCGCTGGAACGGATGACCCTGGCGGACCTGAGGCCGTTCCGGCTGGTGGCCGTGAAGGGGCCGCCCAGCGCTGGCTGAACCGCGGGCGCCGACTTTGGTCTACACATGCGCGGCGTGCCCGGCTGCGATAATGCGCGCCAGGGGCGACGCGCAGTGGGCGCGGACGTAAGCAGGAACAGGACGTGGCGTGGGCGGCAGGCAGTGGCGGTATGGAACAGGAGCGGTGCTGGCCGTCCTGATGGTGTGGTTGGCGTTGCCGTGGCCGCTTCAGGCTGCAGAGGCCGTGTCGGGCCGTGATTATCTTCTGGTCGGCGGCGCGACCGACGAGCCGACGCCGCACCGTGCGTGCACGCCGCAGATGCTGTCCGGCGCCCGCCAGCAGGCCGAGGTGCCCGCACCGCCCGCTGGCTGGTCGGGGGAACCGCAGGCACTGGATGTGTTCAACGTCTTTGCCGGTGAAGTGCGCGTCCAGCATGGCGACCGCGAAATCTGCGGCGACATGCATGATGCACGTACCCGCGATTCGCGTTTCCGTGCTGGTATCGGCATGGTGGCCGTACCACCGGCCGGCAGCCACGAGCCCTTCCTGGTTTCCTGGCAGACGCCGCTGAAAACACGCTGGGTACCGACCCTGCGGCTGGGCGCGCCCAGCCCGGTGCAGCAGAACGATACCGCGCGCCTGCTGGTACGTGCCGCCTGCATCGCGGTGGCGATCGCGCTGGCGCTGTCGGCGCTGATGGCGTTCCTGACCACGCGCGACCGCAGCTTCCTGGTCTATATCGTCTGCACCACCGTGCTGGTGTTGTGGCAGGCCGTCCTCGGTGGGCTCAGTGGCTACCCGGAACCCTGGTTGCCGGTGGGGGAGCAGGGCGCGAAGTGGCTGCTGTCGTTGACCGCGGCCTCGCAGGCGCTGGTGCTGCCAGCGCTGTGGCGGCTGAACGGAGGCGACCGCGTGCTGCCTCGATCACGCCCGGCGCAGCTGCTGGTGTTGTGGACCCTGATGGCGCTGGCCGGGCTGGTGCCGTGGCTGCGCTGGGAGCATCTGGCCTGGGTCGCACAGGGCCTGCAGGTGTCCTATCTGTCCGGGTGTGGCCTGGCACTGCTGGTCGGCATATGGGCGCGCTGGCGCGGAGACCGTTGGGCGCAGGCGGGCCTGGCTGCACTTGCACCGATGCTGGTGCTGATCATCGCCGATGCCTGTGGTGCGGAGTGGCTGCTGGAATACCGGGTGGAAGCGTTGCAGCTGGCGGTGACCTGGCTGCTGATGATGGCGGCCTATGCCCTGAACCAGCGGCTTGGCCGCTTGCGCCAGCAGCGTGACGAGCTGCGCCAGCTGGCCGAGACCGATGGCCTGACCGGCCTGCCCAACCGTCGTGCCGGCCTGCAGCAGCTGGCGCGGCATCTGGAGCGTGTCAACCGCGAGGGCGGGCCGTTGGTGATCGGCTTCCTCGACATCGACCTGTTCAAGGATATCAACGACCGTCATGGCCACGCGGTTGGCGACCAGGTGCTGGTGGCCGTTGCGCGGGCCCTGCGTACGGCGGTGCGCAGCCAGGACGAAGTGGTGCGGATGGGCGGCGAGGAGTTCCTGCTGCTGATGCCGGGCATGCCGCGTGAGGCGGCATCGGCGCGGCTGGACCGCCTTCGCCAGCGCATCACCGAGGCTGGCCAGGCGCTGCAGGTAGCGGGGCTGGAGGTGACCGCCAGCATCGGCCTGGCACAGTGGCGGCCGGGCGAGGATGACCTGGCGGCACTGCTGCGGCGGGCCGACCATGCCATGTACGTGGCCAAGCGCGCCGGCCGCAACCGTGTATTCGACGGTGAAGAGCTCGATCCGCCCGGCCCGGCATGAGGCGCAGCGGGCGGCGATGCCGGATAATAGGGCGATGACCACCCGACTCAACAAACACATCGCCGACACCGGCTTCTGCTCCCGCCGCGAGGCCGATCGCCTGATCGCCGCCCGCCGCGTCACCGTCAACGGCCACCCGGCCGGCACCGGTGCGGTGGTGGGGGAAGAAGACCAGGTGCTGGTCGACGGCCAGCCGCTGCGCGCCCGCGTCGCCCGCAAGCCCGGCACCCGCCGCCACGTCTACATCGCGCTGAACAAGCCGGTCGGCGTCACCTGCACCACCGAAACATCGGTCAAGGGCAACATCGTCGACTTCGTCGGCCACGAACAACGCATCTTCCCGATCGGCCGCCTGGACAAGGAGTCCGAAGGCCTGATCCTGATGACCAGCAACGGCGACATCGTCAACCAGATCCTGCGCGCCGAGAACGGCCACCAGAAGGAATACCTGGTGGCGGTGAACAAGCCGGTGACCGATGAGTTCCTGCGCGGCATGGCCCGCGGCGTGCGCATCCACGACCAGATGACCCTGCCGTGCAAGACCTCGCGCATCGCCAAGTTCGGTTTCCGCATCACCCTGCAGCAGGGCCTGAACCGGCAGATCCGACTGATGGCCGCTGAGTTCGGCTATCGCGTGACCCAGCTGCGCCGTGTGCGCATCGACAACATCAAGATCGGCGCGCTGAAGCCGGGCCAGTGGCGCAACCTGACCGAGCAGGAGCTGCAGGGCCTGCTGCCGAAGCAGCTGGACTGGTAAACCACGCCTGTAGGGCCGAGCCATGCTCGGCCGCCATTTGCCGGATGCAGCCGGGCATGGGCCCGGCTCTGCATAAGCTAGACTTCGCGGTGACCTGCCGGAACGTGACGCTGCATGATCAAGCCCGACAAGCCTGCCAATGAAGCCCTTCGGCTTGAGGCGCTGTACCGCTACCGCATCCTGGATTCGGAGCGCGAAAAATCCTTCGACGACCTAGTGGTGATCGCCAAGGCGGTCTGCGGCACCTCGATGGCGGCGGTGACCCTGATCGATGTCGAACGGCAATGGTTCAAGTCGATCCAGGGCATCGATGCGGCGGAGAACCTGCGCAGCGAATCGATGTGCGGCCACGCCATCCTGCAGCCGCAGGAAATCATGGTGGTCGAGGACGCGCTGCAGGACATCCGCTTCCACGACAATCCGGTGGTGACCGGCGATCCGCACATCCGCTTCTATGCCGGTGCGCCGCTGATCAGTTCCGATGGCCTGCCGCTGGGCACGCTATGCGTGTTCGACGCGCATCCGCAGCACCTGGCCAGCGACAAGGCCGAAGCGCTGGCCGCACTGTCGCGGCAGGTGATGCTGGTGATGGAACTGCGCCGCTTCGCGCTGGACATCCAGAAGCACATGCTGGAGCGCGACGATTACGAGCGCCTGCTGTCGGAATACCAGGACGTGCTGCTGGCCCAGAACGCCGACCTGACCGAACAGAGCCGCACCGACGCCTTGACCGGCCTGCCCAACCGTCGTGCGATGGCGGCCGCACTGGAAGAGGCGGTGGCCGGCAATCCACCCAGTGTGGCCTGCGTGGCGCTGCTGGACATCGACCACTTCAAGCACATCAACGACTTCCAGGGCCACGCCACCGGCGACCGCGTGCTGGCCGAGCTGGGCGCACTGCTGCGCTCGCACTTCGCCGGCCGCGGCATGGCCGCGCGCTATGGCGGCGAGGAGTTCGTGGCGGTGATGCCGGCAACCGACCTGCGCACTGCCGAACTGCAGTGCGAGTTCCTGCGCCTGGCCGTGGCTGACCTGCCATTGGGGTTCCCGGTGACGATCAGCATCGGCATCGCCCAGCACCAGCCCGGTGAGAGCGTGGATGACACGCTGGCACGTGCCGACAAGGCGCTATACCGGGCCAAGGGCAATGGCCGCAACCGGGTGGAACTGGCAGGCTGAAGCCCTGCATGCCGTAGATCCACGCCATGCGTGGATGCTTTTGCCGATTGGATCACGCCGTGTCGCGGCCTGTGCGATTGCGCCCAACGAAAATGCCGCTCCTGTTCCCACGGACGCCGACCATGCTGCAGACCCTGGCCATCGCCCACTATCGCTCGCTGCATGGGCTGGTGCTGCCGCTGCAGCAGTTGAATGTGGTGACCGGCGACAATGGCAGTGGCAAGTCCAGCCTGTACCGCGCGCTGCGCCTGCTGGCGGAGACCGCACAGGGCGGCGTCGCGGCCGTGCTGGCCCGCGAAGGTGGGCTGGGTTCGGCGCTGTGGGCGGGCCCGGAAAAAATAGACCGTCGGGTTGCTGCCGGCGAAATCCCCTTGCAGGGCGGCCCACGCCAGGAATCGGTGGGATTGAAGCTGGGCTTCACCACCGACGAATTCGGCTATGCCATCGATCTCGGTTATCCGCCGCCCAGTCGCTCGGCGTTTGCGCTGGATCCGCAGATCAAGGCGGAGGCGATCTGGGCCGGGCCGTTCCTGCGCAGCGCCAACCTGCTGGTCGACCGACGTGGGGCGGTGGTGCGGCGGCGCCATGCGCGCGGCTGGGATCTGGTCGATGACCGGTTGTCACTGTTCGACAGCCTGTTCACCCAGGTCGGCGATCCGCAACGCATGCCGGAAACGATCACCTTGCGCGAGTACATCCGTTGCTGGCGCTTCTACGACCATTTCCGCAGCGATGCCGATGCCCCGGCGCGGCAGCCGGCGATGGCCACGCGCACGCCGGTGTTGCATCACGATGGCCGGGATCTGGCGGCGGCCTGGGTGACCATCCTCGAGATCGGTGACCCCCTTGCGTTGGCACGCAGCGTCGACGATGCGTTCCCGGGCGCCACGGTGGGCTTTGAGGAGCTGGATGGACGCTTGGCGCTGCGCTTCCACCAACCCGGGTTGCTGCGGCCATTGTCGATGGCCGAACTCTCCGACGGCACGCTGCGCTTCCTGCTGCTGGCGGCGGCGCTGCACACGCCACGCCCGCCGCCGCTGCTGGTGCTCAATGAGCCGGAGACCAGCCTGCATCCGGACCTCCTGCCGGCGCTGGCGCGGCTGATCATCGCGGCCAGTGCGCGCAGCCAGGTATGGGTGGTGTCGCACGCCAGCCGCCTGATCGCGGCGCTGGAACAGGCGCCGGGGTGCCATTCGCTGCATCTGTACAAGGAGCAGGGCCGCACGCTGCTGAGCGGGCAGGGCCTGCTGGATGCCCCTGCATGGCACTGGCCGCAGCGCTGACCGATTGATCCGCACGCCGCTCGTCGCTGCGTTGCTGCGTTCAGTAGATCCACGCCATGCGTGGATGCACTCAATCGGCGATGTTGCGCGCCTCGGCAGTGCCAAGGATTTCCGGATGCTGCACCGGCTTGCGGCGGTTCAGCAGCGGATGCAGGAACACGGCGCCGACGATGATCGCCACGCCCAGGTAGAACCACGGGGTGACCTCGTGCTGCTCGCGCAGCAGCACCACCGCCAGCAGCACCGCATAGACCGGTTCCAGGTTGGTCACCAGCTGCACCGTATAGGCGCTCAGGTGGCGCAACGCGACCAGTGCCAGGGCAAACGGCAGCAGCGTGCAGAACCCGGCCAGCACCAGCAGCAGGATGCCGTCGTGCAGATTCGGGACCACCCACAGTGGGCTGGCCAGCGCTGGCAGCAGGTAGGGCATCAGCGGCGCCAGCAGCGTCAGGGTGAGGGTGCCGGCACCCAGCTCCAGCGCGGTGACCGTGAGCGGATCCGCATGACTGACCATGCGCTTGTTGAGCGAGCCGAACACCGCCACCAGCAGCGCCGAGATCGCGCCGATCAAGACACCCAGGCGCATGCCATCGGGCACGCCACCGACCACCAGCGCGACACCCGGCAGCACCGCCAGGCCGAACGCCAGCTCACGCAGCTGGAATGGCCGCTTGGCCACCCACGGTTCGATGATCGACGTGAACACCGGCGCCAGCGCGATGCAGGTGGCAGCCACCGAGGCATTGGCCAGCTTCACCGCGCCGTAGAACGTCAGCCAGTGCAGGGCGACCAGCGCGCCGATGCCGGCGTAGCCCGCCACCAGCCGCAGGGGCAGGGTGCGCAACCCGCGCCAGACCCGCGGCAGCAGGGCCAGCATCGCCGTCACCAGCAACATGCGCCACCACACCAGCGGCAGTGCGGGCAGGGTGATCAGCTTGCCGAGGATGGCAGTGACGCCCCACAGCAGGACACAGAAATGGATCTGCCACAGCGCTTTGCGGGTGTCGGATGTGCTCATCCGCCTATTGTGCGGCAATCGCGCGGCCGCCGGCGATGCCTGTGGCATGCTCGCGGAAACTCCCCTGGGGAACCCAGCAATGGCTGCCAACCGTTCCGCCCTGCGTGCATGGGCAGCGCTGACTGCACTGATGGCCGCCACCTCGTTGCTGCTGCAATTCCTGTTGCTGCTGCGCGGCCCCGGGGCGGCTGCCGGGGTCGGCATGGCGACGCTGCGCTTCGTTGGTTACTTCACGATTCTCAGCAACCTGGCGGTGTGCCTGGGATGCGTCAGGCTGATCCGTGCGGGTGTGCTGAACACGACTGTCGCCGCGGTGATCGCGTTGTGCATCGGGGTGACCGCGTGCATCTACGTCCTGGCGTTGCAGGGGCTGTGGCAGCCCTCCGGGCTGCAATGGTGGGTTGATGCCGGCCTGCACTACGCTGTGCCGGCGCTGTACCTGCTGGGGTGGTGGTGGCTGCTGCCGCATGGGGCGCTCCGCTGGCGCGCACTGGGCGGGGGGCTGCTGGTACCGCTGGTGTACCTGGGCTGGGCGATGCTGGTCGCCGAAGTGACAGGGCAGGCGCCGTATCCGTTCCTCGAACTGCAACGCCTGGGGCTGGCAGCGTTCCTGCTCAACGTGCTGCGCGTTGCGAGCGTGTTCGTGGTGGGGTGGACCCTGCTGTGGGGGTTGGACCGCTGGCGCCGTCGATGAGGCGCTGCAAGGCCATCGCCGCCGCCGGATTGCGGGCCTTGCCCGCGCCGATGCACAGCAGGTAGACCTCACGCGGGGCTTCCGCGGCAGGGCCGGCCAGGCAGGGCAGGTCAGCCACCGGCTCGCCGCGTGACCAGCGCAGCGCACGTTCCGCCCAGCGCTGCTGCACGGACCCCGGCAGGCCCTCGTTCAAGCGCACCTGGCTGCGCTTGATCCGCGCGTAGACAAAGCCGGCACTGGCATCGCCATGCAGTGGCGCCTCGTCGCTGTCCTCGATCACCAGTGCCACGCCGTGGTGGCGCGCGGCGGCGACCAGCGCCGGGCCATGTACCTCAGCGTTGCGCACCTCCAGCGCGTGTTGCAGCGGAACCCCTTCCAGCTGCTTCGGCAGCTGCGCCATCAGTGCGTCCAATGCATCGGCGTCGGCTGGATGGCGCGGATCGAACTGCCACAGCAATGGACCGAGCCGGTCACCGAGCGCGAGTGCCGCCTGCAGGAACGGCGTGGCAGCCTCCACGGTGCTGGACAGGTCGCGGCGCTGCACCAGGTAGCGTGGCGCCTTCATCGAGAAACGGAAGCCTTCCGGTGTCTGCGCGGCCCACTGAGCGCACTGGGCGGCAGTCGGCGTGCGATAGAAGGTGCCATTGATCTCGATGCAGCGCAGGGCGCGGCTGGCATGGGCAAGTTCCTCGCGCTGCGGCAGGCCCGGCGGATAGAACACGCCGCCGCGCCATTCCGGAAACACCCAGCCGCCGATGCCGCAGCGGATCGCTCCGGCGGTCACTGGCCGTGGTCCGCGCGCCACGGATCGTAGCTGCCGAACCACCACAGGTAGCCTTCCGGATCGGCGCAGGCATAGCCACGGCCGCCGTAGTCCTGGTCGGCGATGTCGATGACGATGCGGGCGCCTGCGGCCTTGGCCCGGGCGTAGTGCGCGTCGGCATCGGTGACGATCACGCAGGCACTCTGGGTCTGGCGGCCGCCCACTTCGTCCGGCATCGCGGCATGCTGGCTCCAGGCGCTTTCCTTGTTGGCCGAGCCCAGCATGATCATGCCGTTGCCGAAGGTCAGCTGGGCGTGGAACACGGTATCGCCGTCGGCATACACCGCCTGGGCATGGAAGCCGAAGGCGCGCTGCAGCCAGTCGATCGCCGCCTGCGCATCGCGGTAGCGCAGGCAAGGAATGATGGTGGATCCATTGCTCGGTTGGCCGTTTCCGTCCATGACACCCCTCCTATGGCACAGGGCAGCCTGCGCCGATGACCGTTACCATCGCGCGAACCCCTGATGACGGCCTGCACATGGCCGCCACCCCTGTTCGGAGATCGTGCTGGATGAAACCCTGGATTGGAGGAGCCGTGCTGCTGGCATGCACGACCATGGCAAGCGCGGCCACCCCGGCGCAGCTGCAGGACCTGGATGCGACCGTCGAGCGCGTACGCGCGCAGTTCGACGTGCCCGGCATCGCCGTGGCCGTGGTCAAGGACGGCCAGGTGGTGCTCGAGCGCGGCTGGGGCGTGCGTGAACAGGGCAGGCCGGAGCCGGTGCAGGCCGACACCCTGTTTGCCATCGCTTCCAATACCAAGGCGTTCACCGCAACCTCGCTGAACCTGCTGGCCGAGGACGGCAAGCTGAAGATGGACGACAAGGTGATCGACCACCTGCCGTCGTTCCGCATGTCCGATCCGTTCGTGACCGGCCAGATGACGATCCGCGACCTGCTGTCGCATCGCAGCGGGCTGAGCCTGGGCGCCGGTGACCTGCTGTTCTGGCCGGCCACCTCCTACAGCAACGCCGAAGTGGTGGAGCGACTGGGCAGGGTGCCGCTGAAGGGCGGTTTCCGCGAAAGCTATGCCTACGACAACATCCTGTACGCGGTCGCCCAGCAGGTGATCGAGCATGTTTCGGGCATGAGCTACCAGCAGTTCCTGCAGGCGCGCATCTTCGACAAGGTCGGCATGGCCGGCACCCGCTACAACGCCGATCACCTGAAGCCTGGTGACAAGGCCGCCGTCGGCCACGCCAAGTACGATTTCAAGGACCTGCGCACCGTTGCGCCGCTGACCTGGTCGAACAACGCCGGCGCCGGTGGCATCTATTCCAGCGCGCATGACATGGCGCGCTGGATGCAGGTGCAGCTGGCCGAAGGCAAACTGGCCGATGGCACGCCACTGTTCACCGAAAAGAGCCAGCAGCAGATGTGGCGGATGATCACGCCGCAGTCGATCCCGGCGCCGAGCGTGCCGGAGCTGGCACCGGCGCGGGCCAATTTCGCCGGCTATGGCGAAGGCTGGAGCCTGAGCGACTACCGCGGGCAGAAGCTGGTCTGGCACACCGGTGGCTGGCCGGGCATGGTCTCGCGACTGACCCTGGTGCCGGGCGAGAAGCTGGGCGTGGTGGTACTGACCAACCAGGAAGTGGGTGCAGCGTTCAACGCGATCACCCTGAGCGTGCTCGATGCCTACCTGGGCGGTGAAAAGCACGACTGGGTGGATGCCTATGCCAAGGCCGTGGCCAAGGGCCAGGAAAAGGCCGACGAGGCCTGGGCCAAGCACCAGAGTGCACGCGACAAGGGCAGCCGGCCGTCGCTGGCGCTGGCCGGCTACACCGGCACCTTCCGTGACCGCTGGTACGGTGACATGCAGGTCAGCAGCGAGGGCAAGGGCCTGCGCCTGCGCTTTGCGAAGACCGCGCAGCTGAGCGGGCGACTGGAACACTGGCAGCACGACACCTTCATCGTCCGCTGGGACGACCGCTCGCTCAACGCCGATGCATTCGTGAACTTCAGCCTGGATCCGGATGGCAAGGTGCGCGAGGTGCGCATGCAGCCGATTTCCGACCTGACCGATTTCAGCTTCGATTTCCAGGACCTGTTGTTCACCCCGACTGAACGGTAGATGCCGACCTTGGTCGGCATGCGGTACGGCGCCCACCAAGGTGGGCGACTACCAGGGGCGGAGCGGTGATCATCGGCTGGCGTACACATCCGGCGTGGGATACTCCGCCGCTTGCAAGAGGCGAGGGAATGCAATGTTCCGTTGGTTTGAATCCCTGATTCCGGTGTTCCCGCCCGTGGACGGGCGCATGCCACCACGCAAGGTGCTGCCGTTCTACCTGCACTACCTGCGCCCGGTGTGGCCGGTGCTGCTGGCCACGCTCATCGCCGGCCTGCTGCTGGCGCTGGTGGAAGTGGCGATGTTTGATTACCTGGGCCGCATCGTCGACATGGTCGCCGAGCAGCCGGGCGCCGACTTCTTCAAGCGCCACGCCAATGAACTGGGCTGGATGCTGTTCATCACGGTCATCGCGCGGCCGATCCTGGTCGGCCTGCACAACCTGCTGGTCAACCAGGCCATCGTGCCCGGCCTGAGCAACCGCTCGCGCTGGCTGATGCACAACTACGTGGTGCGGCAGAGCCTGAGCTTCTTCCAGAACGACTTTGCTGGCAGCGTCGCCAACCGGGTGATGCAGACCGGTACCTCGCTGCGCGAGTCGGCGGTGCAGATGGTCGATTCGCTCTGGTACATCGTGGTCTATACCGGCACCGCGCTGTACCTGTTCGCGCAGGCCGACTGGCGGCTGATGGTGCCGCTGATCCTGTGGCTGCTGGCCTATGCGGTGATCCTGTTCTACTTCGTGCCGCGCGCGAAGGAACGGGCGTGGATCGCGTCGGAGGCGCGTTCCAAGGCCATGGGCCGCATCGTCGATGGCTACACCAACATCCCCACGCTGAAGCTGTTTGCCCATGGCGGGCGCGAGCAGGCCTACGTGGCAGAGTCGATCCAGGAGCTGGCGGTCAAGCACCGCGCACAGACCCGCATCACCACCGGCATGGACCTGACCATCGCCATCGTCAACGGCTTTCTGATCGCCGGTACCTGCGGTCTGGCGCTGTGGCTGTGGAACGGTGGCCACATCACCGTCGGCGCGATCACCCTGGCCACCGGCCTGGTGATCCGCATCCACAACATGTCCGGCTGGATCATGTGGACCATCAACGGCATCTTCGAGGACATCGGCACGGTGCAGGATGGCATCACCACCATCGCCCAGCCGCTGACCGTGCAGGACCGCGACGATGCGGTGCCGCTGCAGGTGACCCGGGGCGGCGTGCACTTCCAGGACATCCACTTCCACTACGGCAAGAAGGGTGGCGTGATCGCCGGCCTGGACCTGGTGGTGAAGCCAGGCGAGAAGATCGGCCTGGTCGGTCCGTCCGGTGCCGGCAAGTCGACCCTGGTCAACGTGCTGCTGCGCCTGTACGACCTGGAAAGCGGCCGCATCCTGATCGACGACCAGGACATTGCCTACGTTACGCAGGAAAGCCTGCGCCAGCAGATTGGCGTGGTCACCCAGGACACCTCGCTGCTGCATCGCTCGATCCGCGACAACCTGCTGTACGGCCGTCCGGATGCGACCGACGAGCAACTGCACGCAGCCGTGGCCAAGGCGCGAGCGGCCAGCTTCATCGACACACTTGTGGATGGGCAGGGCCGTCGCGGCTACGACGCGCATGTCGGCGAGCGCGGCGTGAAGCTGTCCGGTGGCCAGCGCCAGCGCATCGCCATTGCCCGCGTACTGCTGAAGGACGCACCGATCCTGGTGCTGGACGAAGCGACCTCGGCGCTGGATTCGGAAGTGGAAGCGGCCATCCAGGACAGCCTGGACGAACTGATGGGTGGCAAGACGGTGATCGCGATCGCGCACCGGCTGTCGACCATCGCGCGCATGGACCGGCTGGTAGTGATGGACGAGGGCCGCATCGTCGAGACCGGCACCCATGCGGAACTGATTGCGGCTGGTGGACTGTACGCGCGGTTGTGGGCGCGGCAGACCGGTGGTTTCGTGGCCGCCGATCAATGACCGCTGCGGGGGTCAGAGCCTTCTCTGCGAGAGGGATCCGACCCCGGTCCTGTATCCCTTGGGGTCGGATCCCTTTCCGAAGGAATGGGCTCTGACCCCAGCGTGCTTCTGGAGACCTGCATGATCCTCCCCCTACGCTCCCTGTTGCTGGCGCTCGCGCTGGGCATGAGCACTGCGACCGCGATGGCCGCACCCGCCGCAGACGAGCAGCTTGAGCAGGTCATCCTGCTCAGCCGCCACAACCTGCGCGCGCCGGTGGTGGCCTCCGGCGCGCTCGCCAACGCGACACCCGAGACCTGGCCGCGCTGGGAGGTGGCACCGGGCGAGCTGACCACCAAGGGCGGCGTGCTGGAGGCATACATGGGCCGTTACATCGGCCAGTGGCTGCGCCAGGCTCAGCTGTTGCGGGCCTCGGGTTGCCCGCAGCCGGCTGACTTCCGCGCCCATGCCAACAGCTTGCAGCGTACCCAGGCCACCGCACAGTTCTTCGTTGCCGGTGCCTTCCCGGGCTGCCACGTTGCGATCGAGCAGCGCATGCCGCTGGGCACGATGGATCCCTTGTTCAATCCGGTGATCCACAACAGAGACACGGTCTTCCGCGAGCGCGCGCTGTCGGCAATGCAGCAAGCGCTGACCGACGTGGACCTGGCGCCGGCACTGGCGGTGGTGGAGGCGGTCACCCGCTACCCGGAGTCGGCGGCGTGTACCGGCCGCGGCGACTGCCATCTGACGCTGGCCGATACCACCTTCAGTGCGGAGCCGGGCAAGGAGCCGCGCGCGACCGGATCGCTGGCGCTGGCAAGTGGCGTGGTCGACGCGCTGCTGATGGAGCACTACGAGGCACGCGACGCCGCCGCCGAAGGCTGGGGCCGGTTGAACACCGAGGGCCAATGGCAGGCGTTGGCGCAGATCCGCAATCGCTACCAGGACATCCTGTTCGGCACACCCGGGGTGGCGCGTGATGTGGCCGCGCCACTGTTGGAGCAGGTAGGTACGCTGTTGAACGATCCGGCGTCACCGAAGGTGGCCCTGCTGGTCGGTCATGACTCCAACATCGGCTCGGTGCTGGCGGCGCTGGGCATCACCGACTACACACTGCCAGATCAGTACGAGAAGACGCCGATCGGTGGCCTGCTGCAGTTCGAGCGCTGGCGTGACCGCCGCAGCGGCAGGGAGCGGATCCGCCTGGCCTACGTCTACCCGACCACCGTACAGCTGCGTGACGCACAGCCGCTGACCGAGGCGCAGCCGCCGGGCCGTGTTGCGTTGCGGGTGCCGGGCTGCGCGGCGCAGGGCTGCACCGCCGCGGAGTTCCAGCGCCTGCTGCAACCGGCGGCCCACTGAGGTGCGCGACTAGCGTAGGGGCGCGCGCACGATGCCGTGCGTGGCCATCAGGGTCAGGTCGCCGCCCAATCGCGGCGAGTGGAATGGCCCACGTGCGTGTGCGGCTTCGAACAGGCCGCCATCGGGCGAGCGCAGTCGATAGAACTCGACCCAGCCGCTGGCCTGCAGCGGCAGCTGTGCCACGCCGGTCTGCTGGTTGAACCACGCCGGGTCCTTGCTGCCCTCGATGACGCGTCGCGCCAGGCGATCGATGGCGTGGTCGCGGCTGGCGTACCAGTCCTGGCCGCGCAGCCGCGCCAGCTCGGCCATCATCACCAGCGGCGCCAGCGCGTAGTCGTGATAGTGCAGGGTACGCTGCCCGCGCGCCATTTCCAGCGGCAGGCTGCCGTCGTCCTGGATGTCATCGACGCCCTTCTGGAAGGCGGCATGACCGGCCTGCCAGAGGGCCTGGTCATCGGTGGCCAGGCCGGTAGCCAGCACGCCCAGACCGCCCCAGTAGTAGTGGTTGTTGCGGCGCCGTTTCGGGTTGTCCCAGTAGGTCAGATTGGCGCGTGCCAGCTGCTGCAGCCACGGATCGATGCGCGCGCGCTGCTGCGGGTCGGCCTGGTCATGCACTTTCAGGTAGGTCATGGCCACCGCATCGAGCATCCACTGCCGCATGTAGAACGACTGGTCGTTGTTGACCCGGATCATCTGCCCGAGCATCGCGCCGTCCTTCGCCCAAGCGCCGAGCCAGGCCAGCGTGCACTGCGCAGCGGCGCGATCACCATCGCGCAGGTAGTCGTCACTCATGCGCGCCACGTCGGCGGCATAGCGGTCCAGCGACGCGGTGGCGTCATGATTCTGCTGTTGAAGCGCCGGGTCGATCACCGAGCCGGCCTTGTCGGTGTAGTAGCCCAAGGCGCGGATGTCGGGCTGGCCGGGCGGTGGTGGAGGGCAGGTGGCGAAGGCACAGGCGCTGGCCAGCAGCGTGGGCAGCAGTGCAAGACGGAACAGGGGGAGAGACATGGAGGCCGGTGGAAGGGGGAACCCGGCGAACGATGCGCCCGTGCATGTTGCCGGTGCGTGATGCAGGCGCGGCTCCTGCCACCGCATGCAGAAACGGCCCGGGTCTGCCCGGGCCGTTCCGATTCCAACCTACATCCCCGATCACTCGATCGGCTGGTCCAACATCAGCTGGCGGGCGAAGCGCACCGGCGGCGCGCCGTAGGACAGCACCTGGTCGTGGTAGGCCTTCAGGTTGAACTTGTCGCCCAGCTTCTCCTGCACCGCCTTGCGGGTGTCGAAGTGCTCCTGCGCGCCGACGAAGTAGGTCGGCAGCTGCGCCGAGGTCAGCTGTGCACGCACCCACTTGCCGGCCGCCTCGCTTTCCTGCTGGAACGCGTCGTGGGTCATCAGGTGCATCGCCTTTTCGCGATCCCAGTTGTCCACGTGCACGCCCTGGTCGAGGATCGCGTTGGAGATCGTGCGCAGGTAGAACTTCAGCTGCACCAGGTGGAACAGCGGATCGTTGTTGAGGTAACCCTGCTCCTGCATCATGCGCTCGGTGTAGACCGCCCAGCCTTCGGCGAACAGGCCCGAACGCAGCACCGCACGCAGGGTGGAGGGGAACTTGGCCGAGTGCCAGCCTTCCAGGTAGTGGCCCGGGGTGCCTTCGTGGATGCTGAGCAGGTGGATCATGCGCGAGTTGTATTCACGCAGGAACGAGTCGACCTGCTTCTCGTTCCAGTCGTCCGGAATCGGCGACACGGCGTAGAAGGTCTTCAGGTTCTTGTCCAGCGGGCCCGGCGAATCGCAGTAGGCCACGGCCACGCCACGCTGGAATTCCGGCATCAGGATGATGTCCACCGGCGCGTCGGGCAGGGTCACCAGGTCGTGCTCGCGCACGAAGGCGGTGGACTGCTCCAGCGCGGCCTTGGCATCGTCCACCACCTTGTCGCGTGCCGGCTTGTCGGCGTAGGCCAGTTCCAGCGCGGCCTCGATCGCCTTCTGCTGCTGCTCGTCGGTCGGCTGGGCCGGCATCTCCGGCGCACCCGGCTTGTCCTTCAGCACGGTCTGCGCGATGCCGTACATGTCTTCGCGCACGCGCTTGAGTTCGGCACGTGCACGCTCACCGATCTCCTGGCGCGACAGCGACGAGCTCAGCGCGAACTTCAGTTTCTGGTCGTACTTCTCCGCACCGATGCGGAAATCACCCTTGGCGTTCGGCACCAGGGTCTTGTCCAGCCATGTCTGCTGCTCGTCCACGGCCTTCTTCAGCCCGTCGATGGCAGCCTGCAGGCGCTGCTGGTCGGCCTGCGGCAGTTCGCCGATGTGCGGGGTGATGAAGGTATCGACGATGCTGAGGATGCCCTTGTTCTGCTTGGCAACGGTCTCGGCGTGGATCTTCGGCACGCGGGCCGGGTCCAGGTTCTCGCGGGCCTGGGCGAAGATCGCCGGCAGCTTTTCCATGCGCGCGGTAGCCGACTTCAGGCGCTCCGGCAGCGGCGCGAATTCGCGCGCCATCAGGCCGTAGATCGCGCTGCCGGCGATGCCGTTGTACAGCTGCGGGTCCCACTTGCCGGACTGCAGCACTTCGGCGTTCCAGATTTCCGACTGCAGCTGGTTACGCAGGATCGCCGCGTCCACCTGGTTCTCGCGGCCCAGCTTGGCCACCTCGATCTTGTCCAGCTCGCCCAGCAGCGCCTTGTAGGCGGCCACGGTCTTCTGCTGGCCGGCGGCGCTGAGGTCGTCCAGCTCGCTGTCGTAGCGGTGGTCGCCGATCTGGGTGGCGCTGACCGGGGACAGCTGCATCCAGGTATCCAGGGCGCGCTTGGACAGATCGGCGAAGGCCGCATCGACCGCCGCGTCACCGGCCTGCTGGCTGGCGGTCGGGGTGGAAGCGTTGGTCGGGGCGTCGGCCGGCTGGCAACCGGTCAGGGCGGCGACCAGGGCAAGGGCAAGAAGATGCGGGCGCATCGGCGTTCCTGTACGGGGTCAAACCCCGAGCATAGGGCCCCGGAGCTGCTTTGTCCCCGTGCCATAGGATTACCATGGGCGCAGACACGGACCCTCCAGCGGAGCACAGGACATGGAATACCAGGGAAGCTGCCATTGCGGCAGGATCGCATTCACCGTACAGGCCGAGGCGCCGATCAGCGACGTCATCGACTGCAACTGCTCGATGTGCCGCCGCCGTGGCAGCCTGCTGTGGTTCGCCCCGCGCGAGGCGTTCCAGCTGACCACCGATCCGGCCGACGTGGCCACCTACCACTTCAACAAGGCCCACATCGACCATCATCACTGCCGCGAATGTGGCGTCGCTCCCTACAGCGAAGCGGTCGACCCGCGCACCGGCACACCGATGGTGGCGGTGAACGTGCGCTGCGTGCCTGCAGTGGATCTGGCCACGCTGGCGGTGAGTTCCTACGACGGAGCCGCACTGTGAGGCCGGTGTGCGCGTGGACGCGCATGGCAGCAATGCCGGTGCTGTTGCTGGCGCTGGCAGGGTGCGGAAAGCATGGCGACGTCGCGGCCGATGCCGGAGGCGGTGCCGAAGCCGCCGTCGCTTCACCGGAAGGTGCATTCCTGGCCTACGAACATGACGTGCAAGTGCAGCTGGAGGCGGCGCAGATCGCACCGCGCATCCAGCAGATCGCTCAGGCCTGCCAGAGCGCGAAGTTCGGCGACTGTGCAGTGTTGCAGGTCGAGCAGCACGGCGGCGAGCAGCCCAGCGGTGAAGTGAAGGTGCGCATCGCCCCGAAGGGCACCGAGCCGCTGATCGCGATGGCCGGTGAAGGCGGCAAGCTGCAGTCCCGCAATACGCGTGCCGAGGATCTCGCGCAGGCGGTGGCCGACACGGCATTGACCAAAGCGCGGCTTGAAAAGGAGCACGCCCGCCTGCTGTCCTACCAGGACCGCAAGGACCTGAAGATCGAAGACCTGATGGCGATCACCACGCGCCTGTCAGAGATCGAGGCGGGTGTCGAGCAGGCCAACAAGGATGCTGCGCAGCAGCGCCGGCGTATCGATACCCAGCTGGTGTCGATCCACTTCGACACCACTTCGGGACAGCGCAGCCGCAGCGAAATCGGCGAGGCGCTGAGCGAGTCGGGCAGCATCCTCAGCACCAGCATCGCGTTCCTGATCCGCGCTGCGGCCGCACTGCTGCCGGTGGCGGTGCTGGCCTTGATCGCGGCCTGGGGTGTGCGGGCATGGTGGCGTCGCCGCCGTCGCAAGCTACCGCCCAACCGCTGAGATGAAGGCTGATGCCGGCCGTCAGCCGGCATCAGCCCTCGTCGGTCTCGTACTCGACGAACACATCCAGCTCCAGCGCCAGTTCCTGCACCGCATCGCGCACCTTCTGCGCGGTGCTTTCATTGCCGACTTCCACTTCCAGCTCGTGGATGCCCGGGCCGATGTCATCGGACAGCCCGGCCGAACTGGAATCGTCGTCGTCCATGTGCGGCATCAGGTCGTCGGTTTCCTCGACATGTTCAATGCCCTCCAGGCCGAGCAGCAGGTCGCTGATGGCGCGGGCGTCGTCTTCGGTTCCGGTGATGCGCAGTCGCAGCATGGCCATGGCATAGGTACGTTGTGGGTTCGCCAGCAGCCTAGCCAGCGCGAGGCAAAGAACGGGTGAGGGCGCAGTCAGGCCTGCGTCGCCGGCCGCCCGAGCAGGCTGTCCGGCAATGCCGGAATCGGCGTGCGCTCGTCCTGCGCCTGTTCCAGCAACCAGTCGATGAACAGGCGCGCGGCCGGGCTCGGCGGTTGCCCTTCTGCGTGCACCACGTGATAGGCATAGCGAGCCTTCAATGCCGGACCGGGCAGGCGCACCACCTCGTAGCGCTGCAGATAGGGCTGGGCGATGTGGGTGCGAGCCAGCACCGCGCCCATGCCATACACCGCTGCACGCATCGCGTCGGTGCTGTCGGCGAAGGTGTGCATCGGCGGCAGCGGCGACGGCGGGCGCACGCCGGCGTGGCGGAACCAGTCGCGCCAGCCCTGCGGCGACAGGTCGGTCAGCAGCGGTAGGTCGGCGATGCGCGCCGGATCGACCAGCGTTTCGACCCCGGCCAGTGCCGGTGAGGCTACCGGGAACAGGTAGTCGTCCATCAGGTGCTGCGCACGCAGGCCCGGCCACTGGCCCAGGCCGTAGCGAATGCCGACCTCCGGCCCAGTGTCGTCATAGCGATCCAGTCCGCTGCCGGTGTGCAGCTCGATGCGGATGTGCGGATGGGCCTGGGTGAAGCGGGGCAGCCGCGGCAACAGCCAGCAGTACGATAGCGAACGCAGCGTGGTGATCCGCAACGGCACGCTGTCCGCATCCGGGTGCAGATGATGGGCGACCGCGGCGACGTCGGTGAAGGCCGCGCTGGCCGCATCGGCCAGCTGCCGGCCCTCGGAGGTCAGGCGCACGCCGCGGGCGTGGCGCAGGAACAACCGGGTCTCCAGCACCTCTTCCAGGCGCCGCACGTGGTGGCTGACTGCGCTGGCGGTCAGGTGCAGTTCCTGCGCGGCCTGGGCGAAGTTCTGGTGGCGGGCGGCGACCGCGAAGACGGCCAGTGCGGGGAGCAGGGAAGGGCGTAGCTGCATGTCCAGCCTCAAACGATATTTGTGGCTGGCAGCGATACTACGCGCTTGTGCCGCGGGCGTCTGCGCCCGATCCTGTCCGCCTTGGCGAGGAATTGACGATGGACGGAGGCATAGCATGAATGCGGTCCCACAGGCGGTCGAGCGCGACTGGCGCACACCGCTGGAGTTGACCCTGCTGGGCGCCATCTGGGGCTGCTCGTTCCTGTTCATGCGGGTGGCGGTGCCGTCGTTCGGCCCGTTCGCGCTGGTCGAGGTGCGGCTGGTGCTGGGGGCGCTGGTGCTGCTGCCGTTCCTGTGGCGCGCCCGCGCGCAGTTCCCGCCGCGGCGCTGGCTATGGCTGGCACCGATCGGCCTGATCAATTCGGCGCTGCCGTTCGTGCTGTTTGCCTATGCCGCCGAGCAGGCGCCGGCCGCGATCGGTGCGATCTGCAATGCGATGACCGTGCTGTTCGCCGCGCTGATCGCCTTCCTGTTCTTCGGCGAGAAGATCGGCATGCGCCGCGCCGGTGCCTTGCTGGTTGGTTTCGCCGGCGTGGTGGTGCTGGCCACCGCCAAGGTTTCCGGCCTGAGTATTGGTACCGCAGTGATCGCCGGCGCTGCGGCGTCGTTGCTGTACGGGCTGGGCGTCAATCTGGTGAAGCGCCACATGACCGGGCTGCCATCGGCCGCGGCGGCGGCAGCCACGCTGTCGTGTGCCTCGCTGTGGATGCTGCCGATGGCGGTGACGCACTGGCCACAGGCCGCCATTCCGCTGAAGGCCTGGGGTGCAGCGATCGCCTTGGGCGTGGCCTGCACCGGCCTGGCATTCCTGATGTTCTATCGCCTGATTGGCCGCATCGGCCCGTCGCGTGCGTCGACGGTGACCTACCTGATTCCGCTGTTCGGCGCGGCGTTTGCGTGGTTGTTCCTTGGGGAGGCGGTGACGGTACAGATGTTGGTGGCGGGGGCTTTGATTCTGGGGAGCGTGGCGGTGAGTCAGAAGGGCTGAGGCGTTGGCGTTTTGCGCGTGGCGCGTGCTGAAGGTGCTTCATTTTTCATGGGCGTCACTTTTCTTTTCGCGCGAAAAGAAAAATAACCAAAAGAAACGCGCCGCCAGGTCGTGAGCCGCCGCGCTTCGCACGTCGGTCCCCTGCGCTTCTCGGTGAATCAGGGGACGGTGTGCAGAGGTCAGCCGACTAACAGTCGGCTCTACAAGACATCGGCACCTCTTCGCCCCTGATTCCCCTGCGATGCTCGGCTCACTCAAGGCGGACCCAAGGTCAAGAGCCACAGCTGCACGACGATGCTTGGTAGTGCCGGGCCGGGCCCGGCGAGCGAAGCGAGCGCTTCTGCCTTTGATCTTGGATCCGCCTTGAGCGAGCCGAGCACCGCAGGTCCGGCGAGGGCGAAGAGGCGCGGGTGTCTGAGCGCAGCGAGTTCCCGCGCCGTCCCTCGACGGGCCGAGGAGCGCAGGGCACCGGTGCGTAGCACCGGCTCGCGGCCGGCGGAACGTTTCTTTTGGTTACTTTTCTTTGCGTACAAAGAAAAGTAACGCCCATGAACAGTGAAGCACCTTCAGCACGCGCCACGCGCAGGAAACCATCAGCGCACCGGCACCGGAATATTGCAAAGATCGATATGCCCCGCCGGGCGCTTGTAGAAATCATCCACGCGATTGCGCCGCGCCTCCACCGTATCGGCGAAGGTCTTCGAATCGGTACGCAGCACCTGGATCGGCGTGCGCTCGGCCACCGGCACATCGCTGGCACGGCGGATCGACACGATCGGCGTGCGCAGCGTCGGGTCGGTGTAGAAGCCCATCGGCGCCGGTCCGCGCGGCGTCGCGCTGAGCAGTTCCATGCCCTTCAGCACGCGACCCACCAGCGTGATGTTGCGGTCCAGCTGACGCGGTGACTGGCCGGTCACTACATAGAGTTCGGCGCCGATGCTGCTGTCTTCCTCGTTGCTGCGGCCGGCGCCGAGCATCCCGTAGCAGTGCGCCAGCCAGGCCTTGCCGGCCTGCGGGTCCTGGCCGACCGGGAAGCCGTCGACGAAACCGGTCTGTGCCGCCCAGCCGTCGCGATCCGGCAGCACGCTGACGTTCAGGCCAGCGCTGGCGCGCTCGAACTCGGCCGGCAGCTTGCGCGCGGCGCTGCCGAACGGCTTGGCCTTGGCCGCGTCATCGGCGTCGGCGTCGCCGAACTGCACCACGAAGTTGTCCTGCGAGCGGTAGATGCTGGTGCCGTCCCAGAAGTGCTCATGCGCGAAGGTCTGGATGTTGGCCACGTGCCGCGGGGCGAACTGCGGCGCCAGCTCGATGATCACCCGCCCGGCAGGCAGGTCCATGTAGAGCAGGTTGGCCGGGTCCGGGGTGCGCCAGTCGCTGGCGGCCGAGGCGTCGAGGATCTGCTGCGGGCTGCGGTACGGGGTGGCCGCGCTGGCCAGCGAGGGCAGCAGGCAGGCCAGGGCGACGGCGGTCAGGGCAAGGCGACGACGGTGCGGCATGGGAACCCCGGAACATGAACGAGGGTTCGATTCTGCGTGAGCGCACCGGTCTCGCCAACCGGCACGATGACTAACGACACATTCGCTATACCGAACTTCGCACTACTGTGGACTCCAACGTAGTGGAGGGCCGGCCATGTCCGAGGACGATGTCCACCTGAAGAAGTTCCAGAAGGAGCTCAGCGCCGGAACCGTGTCGCTGGCCCTGCTGGCGGTGCTGGCCCGGGCCGGGGAGCCGCTGTACGGCTACCTGATCGCCAAGGAGCTGGAGCGCGTGGGCGAGGGCGTGCTGAGCGGCAAGCAGAGCGCGCTGTACCCGGTGCTGCGCAACCTGGAGAGCGCCGGGCTGCTGGAAAGCCATGTGGAGCCGTCCAGCAGCGGGCCGCCGCGACGCTACTACCGCATCAACGAACGTGGCTGCGAGGTGCTGGCGCAGTGGCGCCAGGCCTGGCAGGCCACCCGCGATTCCGTCGATTCCGTGTTGGAGGGGGTACCGCAATGAACGACCCGAACCTGGCAGGCCGCGCCCTGCCGACCACCATCCCGCAGTACCTGGCGCAGCTGCGCGCGGCGCTGGAAGACGCCGACCCGGCGATGGTGCAGGACGCGCTGTACGACGCCGAGGAGTACCTGCGCTCGGAGCTGGCCGCGCAGCCCGGTCGCAGCGAGGCCGAGGTGATCGCCGACGTGGCCGGAAGCTACGGCGCGCCGGACGAAGTGGCCGAGATCTACCGCGAGACCGAAGTGACGGTGAACCGCGCGCTGCGTACGCCGCGTGCGGATACCGCGCCGGTACTGCGTGCGGCGGCCGAAGCCAGTGGCGTCGAGCCGGCCGCACCGCCGCCGGCGCCGGTGCAACGCTCGCTGCTGGCGCGCTTCTTTGGCGTGGTGGCCGATCCGCATACCTACGGTGCGCTGTTCTACATGCTGCTGTCGCTGGCCACCGGCATCTTCTTCTTCACCTGGGTGGTGACCGGCCTGTCGCTGTCGCTGGGCCTGCTGATCCTGATCGTGGGCATTCCGCTGACCGTGCTGTTCTTCGGCTCGGTGCGCGGGCTGGCGCTGCTGGAAGGGCGGCTGGTGGAAGCGCTGCTGGGCGAGCGCATGCCGCGCCGTCCGCGTTACACCGACCGCAGCCGCAGCTGGCTGCAGCGCATCGGCGACATGTTCACCGATGGCCGCACCTGGCTGACGCTGCTGTACTTCGTGCTGATGCTGCCGCTGGGCGTCATCTACTTCACCATTGCTGTGACGCTGCTGTCGCTGTCGCTGAGCCTGATCTGGGCGCCGGTCGCGGCGATCTTCAGTGGTGACATCCCCGGCGTGTACATCAACGACGTGAACGTGCTGCCGATGGCGGCCTCGCCGCTGGTGGCGATCGCGGTTGCTGCGGCGGGCGCGCTGCTGCTGCTGCTGACGATGCATCTGGCACGTGGCATCGGCAAGCTGCACGGGCTGATCGCCAAGAACCTGCTGGTGCGGTTGTAAGCAGGAGTCGGTGCCTTGGTAGGTGCCAACCTTGGTTGGCACGATCCATCAGACACCGGGATTCATGGTAGAGCGCCAACCAAGGTTGGCATCTACCAGGGCGTACCGACCAAGGTGGAATTACCCCGCCTTTCGCCGCAACGGGGTGACGTTGCTCTTCTTCTTCGTCGCCTTCGCCGCCGGTGCTTCGGCATGCGCGGCGAAGAAGTCGCGCACCTTCGGGTACACCACCTCGCGCCAGCGACGGCCGCTGAAGATGCCGTAGTGGCCGGCACCTTCGACGATGAAATGCTCACGGCGGTCCGCAGTGATGCCGGTGCACAGCGCCTGCGCGGCTTCGGTCTGGCCGAGGCCGGCGATGTCGTCCAGCTCGCCTTCGATGCTCAGCAGCGCGGTATCGCGGATCGCCGACGGATCGACCTTCTCGCCGTTGACCACCCACTCGCCACGCGGCAGCAGGAAGTCCTGGAACACCACGCGGATGGTATCGAGGTAGTACTTGGCGGGCATGTCCAGCACTGCGTTGTACTCGTCGTAGAAACGACGGTGCGCGTCGGCGTCTTCCAGGTCGCCCTTGACCAGGTCGGTGTAGAAATCCCAGTGCGAACTGAAGTGGCGGCTCGGGTTCATCGACAGAAAGCCGGCATGCTGCAGAAAGCCTGGATACACGCGACGGCCGGCGCCGGGATAGCTGGCCGGCACGGTGTGGATGACGTTGTTCTCGAACCACGACAGCGGGTTCTGCGTGGCCAGGTTGTTCACTGCGGTCGGGCTGCAGCGCGCATCGATCGGGCCACCCATCATCACCAGCGTGCGCGGCGTCGCTTCGCCACGGCTGGCCATCAGCGAAACCGCGGCCAGCACCGGTACGGTCGGCTGGCACACGCTCACCACGTGCAGGCGCTCCACGCCGAGGTGGCGGATGAATTCCTGGATGTAGGCGATGTAATCGTCCAGGCCGAATTCGCCTTCGCTGGCCGGCACCATGCGCGCATCCACCCAGTCGGTGACGTACACGCGGTGGTCGCGCAGCAGCGTGCGCACGGTATCGCGCAGCAGGGTGGCGTGGTGGCCGGACAGCGGCGCCACCACCAGCACGAACGGCTGGTTGAGCATGGTGTGCAGCTGGTCGGCTTCATTGCTGTGGCGCTTGAAGCGCAGCAGCTTGCAGAACGGCTTGCTCACTTCTTCGTGCACGACGATCGGCACGCGTTCGCCATCGACATCGATTTCGTTGATGCCCCATTCTGGCTTCTCGTAATCCTTGCCGATGCGATGGAACAACTCGTTGACCGCAGCCAGGCGATCGGCACCCGGCATCTGCGACCACCAGTGGCCCGGGTTGGTGAAGAACCTGGCGTTGGCCTGGGCCTGGTGCACCCAGGGGGCGAGCAGGTTGCGGGTCAGTTCGTGCAGTTGATAGAGCATGACGACCGGATATGTATGGTCATATGTTGCCGCGCAGCATATCCCATCCGGGTGTCCCGCAGGTTAAGTTGGCTGAAAATAATGAATCCGGATTCACATCCGTTCCAGCGCCGCCGCATCGCCTGCCAGGGCGGGGCCCAGCCAGCAGTGCGACCCCACCGGCTGCAGGCCGTGCCGCCCCAGCGTCCGGCGGTACCAGCGCGCCGGGCGGGCCTGGAAGCCCTCGTGGTCGCCGTCGAACTCGTCCTCGGCGGCAAAGGTCTCCAGGAAGGCCACACCGCCGGCCAGCTCGGCCACACCGGCCAGGCCGGCACGCAGCTCGCGATCGGGCACGTAGTGCATCACGTCCGAACACACCAGCAGGTCGACCGGGGCGCACGGCCGCAGCCAGGCGAAGTCGCCGAAGCCGGCCAGGTGCAGGTTGCGGGTGCGGCCGTAGCGGCGCACAGCGTACTCGCTGCTGTCGAAGCCGAGGTATTCGACCTTCGGACGCAGCTTCAGCAGCGGCGCGCGCCAGGCGCCTTCGCCGCAGCCGACGTCCAGCACGCTGCGGATCGGCCGTTCCAGGTAGTACTCGGCGCTGGCCACGGCCAGGGCCACCTTGCGCGCCAGGCGGGCGCTGCCGCCGATGTCGGCGCGGCGGTACCAGCGCTGGAAGTAGGCGGCGTCGTAGGTCTTGTCCATGCAGGCGTCGTGCGGTCGGGAAAACGGCGCCTATCGTACGGCGTTGCGGCGCGCCATGCGTCGATCCGTCGCGGCGGCGGCGCGCGGAGAGGGCCGGCCATGGCATGCGAGAATGGCCGCCCATCCACGCCAGCCGACGGAGCGAGCGCATGCAGAGCTACTATTGGGTCAAGACCTTCCACATCGTGTTCGTGGTGGCCTGGATGGCGACGGTGTTCTACCTGCCGCGCATCCTGGTGAACCTGGCCGAGACCGCAGGCCAACCTGCCGTGACCGAGCGCCTGCAGCTGATGGGGCTGCGCCTGTACCGCTTCGGTCATTCGATGTTCGGCCTGGCCTTCCTGCTGGGCCTGGTGTTGTGGCTGGGCTACAGGGTCATTCCGGATTTCCCGACCATGGTCGCGCCGGGCGGCGCCGGTTGGCTGCACGCCAAGCTGGGGCTGGTGGTGGTGCTGCTGGCGTACTTCATCTGGATCGGTCGCCTGCTGAAGGGCGTGGCCAAGGGCCGCGCGCTGCCGTCTTCGCGCGCGCTGCGCTGGATCAACGAGATCCCGTTGCTGGCGTTCATTCCGATCGTGTGGCTGGTGCTGGCCAAGCCGTTCTGACAGTCCATTATCCGTAGAGCCATGCTTGGCTCTACGGGTTCGCTTGATTCTTCGCCAAAGCAGAAGCATCCACGCATGGCGTGGATCTACTGGGTGCAGCTGTGGCTTTTGATGTTCAGGTCCGCCATGAGCGAGCCGAGCATCGCAGGTGAAACAGGGGCGAAGAGGCGCCGATGTCTGAGCGCAGCGAGTTCGGCGCCGTCCCCTGATTCACCGAGAAGCGCAGGGAACCGGTGCGTGGCACCGGCTCGCGTTCGGCGGCGTGTTCTTTGGTTACTTTCTTGCACGAGCAAGAAAGTAACAAGCCGATGAATCAGGCGGCTTCGTACGTGCCGTAGCTGCGCAGGCGCGCGTAGCGCTGCTCCAGCAGCTGCTCGGTGGTCAGCTTTTCCAGCGCATCCAGTTCGTTCAGCAGTACGGCCTTCAGGCGCTTGGCCATCTGCGTCGGGTTGCGGTGAGCGCCACCGGTCGGCTCGCGCACGACCTTGTCCACCAGGCCCAGGCTCTTCAGGCGCGGGGCGGTCAGGCCCAGCTGCTCGGCAGCGTCCTTGGCCTTGCCCGCGTCCTTCCACAGGATCGAGGCGCAGCCTTCCGGGGTGATGGTCGAGTACACCGCGTACTCCAGCATCACGGTACGGTCGCCCACGCCCAGCGCCAGCGCGCCGCCGGAGCCGCCTTCACCGATCACGGTGCAGATGATCGGCACCTTCAGTTCGGCCATCTCGATCAGGTTGCGTGCGATCGCCTCGGACTGGCCGCGCGATTCGGCGTCGATACCCGGCCAGGCGCCGGCGGTGTCGATCAGGGTCAGCACCGGCAGGCCGAAACGCTCGGCCATCTTCATCAGGCGCAGGGCCTTGCGATAGCCCTCCGGCTTGGGCATGCCGAAGTTGCGCTTGATCTTTTCCTTGGTGTCGCGGCCCTTCTGGTGGCCGATCACCATCACGGAACGGCCATTGATACGGGCCAGGCCGCCCATGATGGCCTTGTCGTCGGCAAAGGCGCGATCACCGGCCAGCTCCTGGAACTCATCGAACATGACGCGGATGTAGTCGGCGGTGTACGGACGCGACGGGTGGCGGGCCAGCTGCAGCACCTGCCACGAGGTCAGGTTGCGGAAGATCTGCGCGGTGCGCATGCGCAGCTTGTCCTGCAGCGCGTGCACTTCCGCCTCGACATTGACCGCAGGCCCGGCACTGGCGTTGCGCAGCTCCTGGATCTTGGCTTCCAGGTCGGCGATGGGTTGCTCGAAGTCGAGGTAGTTCGGATTCATCGGAAGCCGTCGTGTAAAGAAGAGGGGAATTCTAGCCGAATGCGTGCAAACCACCCGTACGCCCTCGTCTGGAAGGCGACGGTAGCGCAGCCGGGCAGGGGGCGCCAGTCAGCTCAGGGCACCACCAGGGCGCTGCGGCCCATCAGCTGGCTGCGCTGGGAGACGAAGTCGTTGTAGGCCTCGTTGGCCTCCCGGCCCAGCCCGCTGCCGAGGGTGGCGGTGGCCGAGGTGAAGGCCATCTGCGCGGCGAAGTCCTGCTTGCGCAGGGCCTTCTGTTCATCAGCGGTGGTGGCCTTCAGCCAGCGCGCATAGACCTCGCGCAGCGGCGCGGCGTGGGCTTCGAAGGCCGGCACCAGCGCCGGCAGGCTGGCCGGGGCCGGTTCCAGGCTGTAGCTCGGGGCCACGTAGCCGGCCGGTTGTTCGCGCTTGAACGCGCCGGGCTCGCCCATGCCTTCTTCGACGTAGGCGATGAAGTCGGGGGCGGTGAACACCTTGGCCACGATCTGGCCGCCGCTGGAGTCGACGTGGGCCACGACCTTTTCCTTCGGGAAGGGCTCGCGCACGCCGTAGGTCCAGGACTTGTCGATGAACAGTTCGTGGTGCTTCTCGAACGGGCCTTCGAAGTCGACGCCGCCCAGCTCGATGCCGGCCTTGCCGGTGCCGAAGTTCTTCAGCTTGCTCTCGTCGGTGACGTAGATCTCGCGGGCGACCACGTACTCGCTCAGGGTCGGGTTGATCAGGCCACCGCGACCATCGACGTAGACGATGAAGCGCACGTCGCCCAGTTTGTCGGTGTGCAGGCGGTGCTCACCGACGGCGAGCGAGATCGGGCGCGACCCCTGTGCGGCCACCGGCAGGTCCTTGCCATCGATGCTCAGCGCCAGCGGCGTGTCGGTCGGGTTGTCGATCTGGAACTCGATCTTCGACGGCGAGCAGGCGGCCAGGGCCAGTGCGGCGGCAAACGGGAACAGCAGGGTCTTCATCGGCAATCGTCCTTGATACTTGGAACGGGGAAACAGGGGGTTCAGGAAAACCGGGGAGCCAGCTTCAGCTGGCCCACGGTGGGCTGTAGCGCACCTTCAGCGTGCGTACGGCCGGGTCGGCGCGCAGCGCCTCCATCAGTTTGGAGTCGATGCGCACCGCGCTCTGCCCGGACACGTCGAGCATGCCGGCCACGCCGCCCTGCGGGCCCTTCAGCAGCAGGTCCAGGCGCAGGGGGGTGCGTCCGGGGCGATGGCGGTCGAGCAGGGCATTGACGCGCTCCCAGACCGGGCGCTGCTGGCGCAGGTCCAGGCGCAGCGACAGCCGCGTGGCGTAGTTGGCGCAGACTTCATCGAAGTCCCAGCACTGGCGGATGCGCAGTGCGTAGCCGCCGTTGAACTCGTCCTCGCGCAGGCCGCCCTTGACCACCAGGATGCGGTCCTTGGTCATCAGGTGGCCGAACTCGGCCATCGCGTCGGAGAACGCGCTGCACTCGACGCGCCCGCGCCCATCTTCCAGCTGGATGAAGATCTGGCTCTCGCCCTTGCGACGCACACCGACCACCTGGCCGGCCAGCACGGTTTGTACTTCCGGGCGCCAGCGCTTTTCGCCGCCTCCGCCACCACCACTGTTGGCGCTCCAGATCTTCTCCACCGAACCCAGGTCGTTGCCGACCAGGTCGCGTACATCGTCACGCCAGGGATCGAACGGGTGGCCGCTGAGGTAGAAGCCCAGCGTGTCGCGCTCGCCGTTCAGGCGCTGCAGCAGCGGCCATTCCTCGGCCTCGGGCAGGTCCAGCTGGATCGTGGTCGCGCTCGGGTCCGGGCCGCCGAACAGCGAGTTCTGCCCGGACGCACGCTCGCGCGCCATCTGGTCGGTGGCCTTGATCACTTCCGGCAGCTGCAGCATCAGCGAGGCACGGTTGCGGCCGAGCTCGTCCAGCGCACCACAGTTGATCATCGCTTCCAGCGTGCGCCGGTTGAGCTTGGCCGAGCCGACGCGGGTGCAGAAGTCGAGCAGGTCCTTGAACGGGCCGCCCTTCAGCCGCTCCTCGACCACCGCCTCGCAGGCACCCTGGCCCACGCCCTTGATTGCGCCCAGGCCGTACTGGATGGTGTCCGGGGTGACCGCTTCGAACATGAAGGCCGACTGGTTCACCTTCGGCGGCAGCACGGTCAGGCCGAGGTTGCGCACTTCGTCGAGGAAGCCGACCACCTTGTCGGTGTTGTCCAGGTCGGACGAGAGCGTCGCGGCCATGAATTCGGCCGGGTAATGGCGCTTCAGCCACGCGGTCTGGTAGCTGACCAGCGCATAGGCAGCGGCGTGCGACTTGTTGAAGCCGTAGCCGGCGAATTTCTCCATCAGGTCGAAGATGGCGTCGGCCTTGGCCTCGTCCACGCCGTCCTTGGCCGCGCCCTCGCGGAAGATCTCGCGGTGCTTGGCCATTTCGGCCGGCACCTTTTTGCCCATCGCACGGCGCAGCAGGTCGGCGCCGCCCAGCGAGTAGCCGCCGACGATCTGCGCCATCTGCATCACCTGCTCCTGGTACACCATGATCCCGTAGGTGTCCTTCAGGATCGCTTCGGTGCGCGGATCGGGATAGATGATTTCTTCCTGGCCGTGCTTACGCGCGTTGAAGGAGGGAATCAGGTCCATCGGGCCGGGGCGGTACAGCGACACCAGCGCGATGAGGTCTTCGAAACGGTCGGGGCGCGCGTCCTTCAGCAGGCGGCGCATGCCCGAGGATTCGAACTGGAACACCGCGCCGGTATTGCCGTTGGCGAAGATGTCCTTGTAGGTGGGCGTGTCGTCGAGCGGAATCGCGGCGATGTCCACCGGCGGAATGCCCGCGCGTTCGTGGCGCTTGTTGATCGCCTTCACCGCCCAGTCGATGATGGTCAGCGTGCGCAGACCGAGGAAGTCGAACTTCACCAGGCCCACTTCTTCCACGTCGTTCTTGTCGAACTGGGTGACCGGGTTCTTGCCGAGGCCGTTCTCGTCGTGTTCGGCGTACAGCGGGCAGAACTCGCTCAGCGGTTCGGGCCCGATCACCACGCCACCGGCGTGCTTGCCGGCGTTGCGAGTCAGGTCCTCCAGCTGCAGCGCCAGGTCGATCAGGTCGCGGACATCGTCCTCGGTCTCGTAGCGCTGGATCAGCTCCGGCGAGGCCATTTCCGAGCTGGGGCCTTCCTTGCCCTTGCCCAGTGCATCCTTCAGGTGGATGCCGAGGATGTTCGGGATCAGCTTGGAAACGCCGTCGACCAGGCCGTAGGGGAAACCGAGCACGCGGCCGGAGTCGCGTACCACCGCCTTGGCGGCCATGGTGCCGTAGGTGATGATCTGGCTGACGCGCTCGCGCCCATACTTGCGCGCGACGTAGTCGATCACCTCGTCGCGGCGGTCCATGCAGAAGTCGATGTCGAAGTCGGGCATCGACACGCGTTCCGGGTTCAGGAAGCGCTCGAACAGCAGGTTGTACGGCAGCGGGTCCAGATCGGTGATCTTCAGTGCCCAGGCCACCAGCGAACCGGCACCCGAACCACGGCCCGGGCCGATCGGGATGCCCTGGTTCTTGCCCCACTGGATGAAGTCGGCCACGATCAGGAAGTAGCCCGGGAAGCCCATCTTGATGATGGTGTTGAGCTCGAATTCCAGGCGCTCGAAGTATTCTTCGCGGGTCTTGCCGGGCGCCAGCGGATTCTTCTCCAGGCGCTCTTCCAGGCCATCGCGCGACATCTTCTGGATCCAGGTGTCCAAGGTCTCGTCGTCGGGCACCGGGTAGTTGGGCAGGAAGTAGGTGCCAAGCCGCATCTCGATGTTGCAGCGCTCGGCCAGCGCCAGCGTGTTGTCGATCGCATCGGGGATGTCGGCGAACAGTGCGCACATCTCTTCGGCCGACTTCAGGTACTGCTGGTCGCTGTACTCGCGCGGCCGCTTGGGGTCGTCCAGCACGCGGCCGGTGGAAATGCACACGCGCGCTTCGTGCGCGCTGAAATCGGTGGGCGACAGGAAGCGCACATCGTTGCTGGCCACCACCGGCAGGCCACGCTGGCCGGCCGCCATCAGCGCGAACTGGTTGAAGGTTTCCTCGCCTTCGCGGCCTGTACGGGTCAGTTCCAGGTGCAGGCCATCGCCAAACACGCGCTGCCAGTCGGCCAGCTGCTGCTCGGCCAGTTCATGCTTGCCGTCCAGCGCCAGGCGCCCGGCCAGGCTCTGCCGGCCGGCCAGCGCGAACAGGTTGGCGTTGCCGGCCTTCAGCCAGTCCGGGTGGATGGCCACACCGCCTTCCGGACGATGGCCTTCCATCCAGGCGCGGGTCAGCAGCCGCGACAGGCTCAGGTAGCCCTCACGGTCGCGGCACAGCAGGGTCATCCGCCACGGGTCCTGGCCTTCCTCGGCGATCAGCACGTCGGCACCGGCGATCGGCTTGATGCCCACGCCTTCGGCGGCCTTGTAGAACTTGACCAGGGCGAACAGGTTGTTGAGGTCGGTCACCGCCAGCGCGGGCAGGCCGAGTTCGACCGAGCGCGACAGCAGGTTGGCCTGCTTGGCCTTCTTCGGGTCCGCCTGGTCCGGCTTGGCCGGCACACGGATGGTGGAGTCCGCCAGCGAGAACTCGGTGTGGACGTGGAGATGTACGAAGCGGGAGTTGGACATGCCGGACCAGGTTGGAGCGCGCGGGCCCCGGGTGCCGACGGGGGAATCGTCGCCGGGGTCGGGAAGCGCTGGAGTGCCCGGTCAGGGTAGCGAGGGCAGGGAGGCGCGACAAGCTCTTGACGGTACGCGATATCGCATTCGCGCTATCGCTTCCCACGGTTCGCAGGCGAACCGCGGGCCCCGTCTCACCATGCTTCCAGACCCCCGCGCCGTCGGCGCGTCCCCCTGACTCAGGGGGACTCTTCTCCAGACGTGTTGCAGCGGCCGTTCAGACGATTCAGGCAATCGCGATGTCGGCAGCCACCGGCTGCGGCGCTTCCAGGCACTCCCGTACCGGGGCGAAGCTGCGGCGGTGCTCCTCGCAGGGGCCGTGCTGGCGCAACGCGGCCAGGTGAGCCGGGGTGCCATAGCCCTTGTGCTGCTCGAACCCATACTGGGGGTGGCGGGCGTGCACGTCCTGCATGTAGCGGTCGCGCGAGACCTTGGCCAGGATCGAGGCGGCCATGATCGAACGGTCGATGCCATCACCCCCGACCAGGGCCTGCGCCGGCAGCACCAGACCCTTGGGCACGACGTTGCCGTCGATGCGGGCGAAGCCGGCCACGTGGGCCACCGCTGCGACCACGTCGCGCATGCCCTGCAGGGTGGCCTGGTAGATGTTCAGGCGGTCGATGGTGTCCGCGTCCACCAGCACCACGTGCCAGGCCAGGGCACGTTCGATGATGCGGTCATGCAGCTGCTCGCGGCGGGCCGCGGTCAGTTGCTTGGAATCGTCCAGGCCGTTGATGCGCGGCCGGGATGGATCGAACACCACTGCTGCCACCGCGACCGGTCCGGCCAGCGGACCACGCCCGGCTTCGTCGACGCCGGCGACAAGGCGCTCCGGCTCGACCACGGCGGCGCCGTCGAACAGGGCCAGGCTGGCCGCTGCGGCGTGGCGGCGGCTCATGCCTGGGCCTGGTCGCGCATCAGCAGCTCGCCCACTGCGTCGGCGGCGCGGGCTGAGGCATTGCGGCGCAGGCGCTCGTGCAGGCGGGCATAGGTGTCCTGCAGGTCGGTCACCCGCTGTGGGTGGTCGAACCACTGCTGGATGGCTGCCGCCAGCTTGTCCGGCGTGCAGTCGTGCTGCATCAGTTCCGGTGCCAGGTCCTGGCCCGCCAGGATGTTGGGCAGGGCAAAGCGGTCGACCTTGATCAGGCCCAGCGCCTTGACCAGGCGGTAGGTCAGCTCGTTGACGCGGTAACCGACCACCATCGGCCGCTTGACCAGCATCGCCTCCAGCGTCGCGGTGCCCGATGCCAGCACCACCACATCGGCGGCGATCATCGCGTTGCGTGCCTCACCGTCGAGTACGTGCGAGAAGGCCACCGGCAGCGCTGAGCGCGACAGCTGCTCTTCGATCAGGCGCTTGCAGGCCGGGTTGGCCGCGGGCACCACCACGTGCAGGCCGGGGATGCGTTCGGAGACCTGCCAGGCGGCCTCGAAGAACGGTTCGCCCAGGCGCGAAATCTCGCCCAGGCGGCTGCCTGGCAACACTGCCAGTACCTTGGCCGAGGTCGGCAGGCCAAGCGCGGCACGGGCCTCCTCGCGGTTGCCCTGCAGCGGAATGTCATCGGCCATCGGGTGGCCGACGAAGTGCGCGTCGATGCCGTGTTTGGCATAGATCGGCGGTTCCATCGGGAACAGGCACAGCACCAGGTCGGCGCTGCTGCCGATCTTCTCCGCCCGCTTCTCGCGCCAGGCCCAGACCGAGGGGCTGACGTAGTGCACGGTGCGCACGCCGCGCTGCTTCAGCCAGCGCTCGATGCCCAGGTTGAAGTCGGGCGCGTCGATGCCGATGAACACGTCCGGCTGCCATTCCAGCGCACGCTGGCGGAACGCCGAACGCAGTTTCAACAGGCGTGGCAGGTGGCGCAGTACTTCAGTCAGGCCCATCACCGCCAGTTCGCTGGCGTCGTGCCAGGTCTGGCAGCCGGCGCTGCGCATGGCATCGCCGCCGATGCCGGCGAATTCGGCATTCGGAAAGCGTGCTTTCAGTTCGCGCACCAGGCCCGCACCGAGCAGATCGCCGGAGGCCTCACCGGCCACCAGGGCGATCCGCAACGGGCGCTCGCTGAGCACCCGCTGCGCGGGAACGCTGCCGGCCATCGAGGCCAGCGGAATCACGGCGGCGCCGGCCGGCGCCTGGCCGGTCGCGCTGCTCATCGCAGCAAGGGCCTCTCGGCGTGCTCGATGAAGTCCAGCATCGCCTTCACGTCATCGCTGTCACGCGCCTGTTCGGTCAGCTGCACCTTGGCTTCGGCCAGCGGCAGGCCTGCCACGTACAGGGTGCGGTAGGCACGCTTGATGGCGGAGATGCGCTCGGCATCGAAGCCGCGGCGCTTCAGGCCTTCGCTGTTGATACCGCGCGGGCGGCCAAGCGAATCGGTGCCGACCATGGTGAACGGTGGTACGTCGCCATTGGTCAGCGCGCCCATGCCGAGGAAGGCATGCGCACCGATGCGGCAGAACTGGTGGGCACCGGCGAAGCCGCTGATGATCACGTAGTCGCCCACGGTCACGTGGCCGGCCAGCGTCGTGTTGTTGGAGAACACGCAGAAGTTGCCGACATGGCAGTCGTGCGCCACGTGCGTGTAGGCCAGCATCCAGTTGTCGTTGCCGATGGTGGTGATGCCGCCGCCGCCGCCGGTGCCACGGTTCAGGGTGACGAACTCGCGGAACACGTTGCGATCGCCGATCACCAGTTCGGTGCGTTCGCCAGCGAACTTCTTGTCCTGCGGCTCGCCGCCGACCGCCGCGTGGCCCACGAAGCGGTTGTCACGGCCGATCTTCGTCGGGCCGTGGATGCTGCAGTGGGGGCCCACCACCGTGCCGGCACCGATTTCGACATCGGCACCGATCAGGGTGAACGCGCCGACCTGGACGTCGTCGGCCAGGCGCGCGGCCGGATCGATGACGGCAGTCGGGTGGATCCGTGGTGCGTTGTCAGTCATTGCTGCCTCCCGTGGATCAGCCCTTGGCACCGGCGCACATGACTTCGGCCGAGGCGACGACTTCACCGTTGACCTTGGCTTCGCCGTAGTACCAGCCCATGTTGCGGATCAGGCGCTTCATCTGCACATCCAGCATCAGCACGTCGCCGGGGACGACCTGCTTGTTGAAGCGGGCGTTTTCCACCTTGACCATGTAGAACAGCTTGGACTGCGCATCGCGGCCGAGCGTCAGCTGGGTCATCACGCCACCGGCCTGGGCCAGCGCTTCGATGATCAGCACGCCGGGCATGATCGGGCGGCCCGGGAAGTGGCCCTGGAAGAACGGCTCGTTGATGCTGACGTTCTTCTGCGCCAGGATGCGCTTGGCGTCGATGTCGAGTTCAAGCACCCGGTCCACCAGCAGGAACGGGTAACGGTGCGGGAGCAGTTCCTGGATCTGGCAGACGTCGATAGGAAGCTGCAGCGTGTCGTTCATTCTTTCTCCTTGCCAGCAGCCAGGACGCGGCGAGCCAATGCGTCCAGCTGCTTGAAGCGCGCGGCGTTCTTGCGCCACGTGCGGTTGTCGGTCAACGGGGTGCCGGACGAGTACTCGCCCGGCTCATGGATGGAATTGCGGACCACGGACTTGCCGGTGATCACGACCTTGTCGCAGATCTCGAGGTGGCCGACCACGCCGACATGGCCGCCGAGCAGGCAGTAGCGGCCGATTTTGGCGCTGCCGGCGATGCCGGTGCAGCCGGCGATGGCCGAGTGCGCGCCGATCTGCACGTTGTGCGCGATCTGCACCAGGTTGTCCAGGCGCACGTCCTCGTCCAGCACGGTGTCTTCCAGCGCACCGCGGTCGACGCAGGTATTGGCGCCGATTTCGCAGTCGTCGCCGATGCGCACGCCGCCGAGCTGCGGCACCTTGATCCACTTGCCGGCGTCCATCGCCAGGCCGAAGCCATCGGCGCCGAGCACGGCACCGGGGTGGACGCGCACGCGCTTGCCGAGCCTGACCCGGGTGACCAGGGTGACCCGGGCGATCAGCTCGCAGCCGCTGTCCAGGCTGCAGTCCTCGCCGATCACGCTGCCCGGGCCGATGATGCAGTTCTCACCGACCACGCTGCGTGCGCCGATCGAGACGAACGGGCCGATGTGGGCGCTGGCGGCGACCTGGGCGCTGGGGTCGATGACGGCGCTGGGGTGGACGCCCGGCGGGCGGGTCGGCGCGATGTCGAACAGGGCGGCGATCTTGGCGAAGGTCGTGTACGGGTCCTTGGCCACGAGCGCGGCGCCGGGGGCGGCCTCGGCGTCGTCGGCACGCAGCACGACCAGCGAGGCCAGGCTGTCGGCCAGCTGGGCGCGGTAGCGCGGGTTGGCGAGAAAGGTCAGCTGGCCAGGACCGGCATGGGCGAGGGTGGCCACGCCATGGATGGCGGTGGCGGGGTCGCCATGGACCTGCAGGCCGAACTGCTCGGCGAGTTGCTGGGCGGTGTAGGTGGGAGTATTCACGGCGGGAGTTTAACGTGTGACGCCATTGCGGTCATGCGGGGGGGCATGCAGCCAACGGCAGGGCCCCTCGCGGCCGGCAGAGCCAGTGTCATGGGCTGGGTCGGACGGGGCGGGGCTGCGGGGGGCGGCGCAAGTACGTCCATGTAGCCTTGGTCGCCGCATCCATGCGGCTCACACCCCCGCAGCCCCGCCCCGTCCGACCTCCGACGGCGTGGCGCGAGTGCCAGCCACGGAAAAACAGAAAAGATCAAAAGCAGAGCGGGCGTTTCCGGCATCCGGGCCAAACGAAAACGCCGGGCAGTGCCCGGCGCTTCGCGCTCCGTCTGGTGGAGAGCCCCCCTTTGTTAAGGGGCGCGCGCCGACGGCGCGGGGGATAGGAGGGATGCGCGTGCAGTTCTGATGAACCGCAGGGCGGTTCGTCAGAACTGCCCGCCGAACGTGAACTGCAGGCGTTCGATCTTGTCGCCGTCTTCCTTCTTCAGCGGGAACGCGTAGCTGATCGAGATCGGGCCGACCGGGGCGCGCCACAGCAGGGCGACACCGGAGGACACACGCAGCTCGTTGGCCTTGAAGTTCTTGGTGCCGTTGTAGACGTTACCGAAGTCGACGAAGGCCGACACGCGTGCCGACGGGCTGTCGAACAGGCGCGGGAAGTAGGCTTCGACCGAACCGACGGTCTTCAGCGAACCACCCAGCGGCTGGCCTTCCGGGTAACCGTCGGTCACTTCGCGCGGACCGAGGGTGTTGTCCTCGAAGCCGCGTACCGAGTTGGTACCACCGGCATAGAAGTTTTCGAAGAACGGCAGGCCGCTGGCGGTGACGGTACGGGTGGTGCCATCGGCATTGGTGATCGTACGGGTGTAGTCCTTGCCGTAGGCGTCGCCGTAGCCCACTTCGGCGCGGGTGTTGATCACCAGCGACGGCATGATCGGCCAGTACTTGCTGATCTGGTAGTTCAGCTTGTAGTACTCGATGGTCGAACCCGGCAGGGTGGTTTCCAGGCCGACGCGCTGGTAGGTGCCGCGGGTCGGCATGAAGTAGTCGTTGCGCGAGTCGCGCGCCCAGCCCAGTTCCGTGCGCCAGGCATGGAAGGTGCGCGAACCGACCGCATCGATGTAATCGATGATCGAGGCCGGGGTCGAGCCACGATAGGTCGTGATCTGGTTGCTGTCGATGCCGAACATCAGCGAGACGGTATCGGTCTCGGTCAGCGGCACGCCGAACACCACCTGCGCCGAGCCATTGGTGCTGTTGTACTGCGCGGTGTTGAAGTCGGAGTAGTCCAGTTCACGCCAGGACAGGTTGTAGCCCAGCGACACGCCGTCATCGGTGAAGTACGGGTTGGTGTAGCTGAAGCCGTAGCGCTGCAGGTAGCTGCTGCGCGAGGCTTCGACCGACACGCGGTTGCCGCCGCCGAGGAAGTTGTTCTGCGACAGCTGCACCGAAGTGGTCATGCCGTAGGACTGGGAGTAGCCCAGGCCGAACACGAAGCTGCCGGAGGTGGTTTCCTTGACGTTGTAGACGACGTCGACCTGGTCGTTGCTGCCGCTGACGGCCGGGGTCTCGACGTCCACCGACTCGAAGTAGCCAAGGCGCTGCAGGCGGATCTTGGAACGGTCGATCGCGGCCTGCGAGTACCAGCTGTTCTCGAACTGGCGCATTTCGCGACGCATCACTTCGTCGGAGGTGCGGGTGTTGCCACGGAACAGGATGCGGCGCACCGACACGCGCGGGCCCGGAACGACCTGCATGTTGATGGCCACGGTCTGGTCGGCGCGGTTGGTGGTCGGGATCGGGTTCACCTTGGCGAACGCGTAGCCGATGTTGGACAGCGAGTTGGTGATGGTGTCCGAGCTGAATTCCAGCAGGGCACGCGAGAAGGTGTCGCCCGACTTCTGGATCACCATGCGCTCGACGTCCTCCTGCGGGAGGATGGTGTCGCCGCTGACCTTGATCTCGGAGATCTTGTACTGCGCACCCTCGGTCACGCCCGCGGTGAGGAACATGTCGCGCTTGTCGGGGCTGATCGAGACCTGGGTGGAATCGATGCTGAAGTCGACGTAGCCGCGGTCCAGGTACCAGGAGTTGAGCTTTTCCAGGTCGCCGGACAGCTTTTCCTTGGAGTACTGGTCGTCACGGCGGTACCACGACGCCCAGTTGTGCTCCTTGGACTCCCAGGTCTCCAGGATGTCCTTGCTCTCGAACTTCTCGGTGCCGACCAGGTTGACGTGGCGGATCTTGGCCGCCTTGCCTTCCTTGATGGCGATCGCGATGTCGACGCGGTTGCGGTCCAGCGGGCTCACGGTCGGGGTGATCTCGACGGTGTACTTGCCGCGGTCGTTGTACTGGCGGCGCAGTTCCTGGGTCACGCGGTCCAGGCTCAGGCGGTCGAAGGTGCCACCCTCGGTCAGGCCGATGTCGGACAGGCCCTTGAGCAGCTGCTCGGACTTGATGTCCTTGTTGCCGGTCACGGTCAGCTTGTTGATCGCCGGGCGTTCCTTGACGGTCACCACCAGGATGCTGCCCTGGCGGTCCAGCTGCACGTCTTCGAAGAAGCCGGTCTTGTACAGGGCGCGGATGGTCTCGCCGACCTTGTTGTCGGTGATCGTCTCGCCACGTTCCACCGGCAGGTAGGTGAACACCGTGCCCGAGCTGATGCGCTGCAGGCCATCGACGCGGATGTCGCTGACAGTGAAGGGCTCGGCTGCCTGGGCCAGGGCGGGAGCGCCGGTGACGGCGGCGAGGGCGAGGGCCAGCAGGCGGCGATTGGGGAGTCGCGTCATGTCACGTCCGGTAGGAAGGTCGATTTCATTGGTGCGGGATGCCGACGCTGTAGACGGCAACAACGTGGAAAAGTTCATCGCGGGACCAGGCCGAGGATGTCGTTGTAGAACGCCAACCCCATCAGCCCGGCCAGCAACGCCAGGCCGATGTATTGGCCGGCGGCGATGGCGCGCTCGCTCAGCGGGCTGCCCTTGACCAACTCGATAAGGTAATACAGCAGGTGCCCGCCGTCCAAGATCGGGATCGGCAACAGGTTGATGATGCACAGGCTGAGTGACAGCAGGGCAAGGAACTGCAGGAACCAGTCGAGGCCGCGTTTGGCCGAGACATTGGCCACGCGGGCGATGGTGACGGGCCCGGAAACGTTCTGCAGCGAGGCTTTGCCGGTGACGATGCGGCCCATCATGCCCAGCGAATCGGCGGCAAGCCGGCCAGTTTCACGTACGGCGACGGTCACGGCATCCAGCGGCCCATAGCGCAGCAGGGTGTCGTAGGAGGGGCTGTAGGTGGTGGGGAAGCCGACGCCGATCTGCCAGACCGGGTTGCCCTTGCCATCCTTGCCCTGGCGGGGCGTGACTTCCAGTGCCAGCCGTTCACCGCCGCGCAGGACCTCGATCATGCCGGGGCCTCCGGCACGGCCGAGGGCCTGGATCTGGCCGATCACCTGGTCGACGCTGTCGATGCGCTGGCCGTCGATCGCGACGATCAGGTCGCCCGGCTGCAGCAGCCCGGTGACCACCGAATCGGCGGTGAGCGAGTCGACCAGCGCAGGCTGCAGCCACGACTGCCAATACAGACCGGCAAGGATCGGCACCCGTCGTTCATCGAAACCGGCGGGCAGCTGCGACAGCGGCAGGGTGCGCACGCGCACCTGGTCCGCAGGGTCGAGTACTTCAAGCTTGACGTCGCGGCGATCCATGGCGGCGGCGGTCAGCGCCATGCTGGCCTCGCCCAGGGTGGCGACCTGGCGGTCATCCACCCGCAGAACGCGGTCACCGCTGGCCAGGCCGGCACTGGCGGCGATGCCGTCAACCCGGCCGATCGTCGGCGAGTAGTCCTGCTTGCCGATCACGAACATCGCCCACAGCAGCAGGATGCACAGCAGCAGATTGGCGATCGGCCCTGCAGCAACAATGGCGATGCGCTGCCACACGGTCTTGTGGTTGAAGGCCTGGCCACGCTCGTGGGGATGGACTTCGACCTCACGTTCGTCGAGGAACTTCACGTAGCCACCCAGCGGGATGGCGGCAATGGCGAACTCGGTACCGTGCTTGTCGCGGCGCGACCACAGCGGGCGACCGAAGCCGACCGAGAAGCGCAGGATCTTGACCCCACAGAGGCGGCCGACCCAGTAATGCCCGAACTCGTGGAACGTGACCAGCAGCCCGAGGCTGACAATCATCCACCAGACCGATCCGATGAAGTCAGTCATGCAGGCTCACAGTGGCGGGCAGGGGCGGCGGCGTCATGCTGGGCGAGGCGGTCGTTCAGGCGGCGTCGATGGCGTTCAGGGTGAGCTGGCGTGCCCGCTGGTCGGCGGACAACAGGACCTCCAGTGTATCGGCTGGCTGGGTCGGCAGTGTTGAAAGAGCGTTAGCAACCAGCTCCGGGATGGTCAGGAAACCGATCCGGCCCTGAAGAAATGCTGAAACCGCCTCTTCGTTGGCGGCGTTCAGCACCGCCGGGGCGGTACCGCCGGCCTGCATCGCCTGCCAGGCCAGCGCCAGGCAGGGGAAGGCGTCGGTGTCGGGGGCCTCGAAATCCAGCCGGCCCTGCGCCAGCAGGTCCAGTCCGGACACGCCGGATTCGATGCGCTGCGGCCAGCCCAGGCCGACCGCCAGGGTGGTGCGCATGTCCGGCAGGCCCATCTGGGCCAGGGTCGAGCCGTCGACGAACTCGACCAGCGAATGCACCAGGCTCTGCGGGTGCACCAGTACCTCGATGCGCTCGCCGGGCACCGCGAACAGGTGGTGGGCCTCGATCACTTCAAGGCCCTTGTTCATCAACGTCGCCGAATCGACCGAGATCTTCGGGCCCATCGACCACTTCGGGTGGGCCACGGCCTGGGCGGGGGTGACCTTGGCCAGCTCGGCGCGGCTGCGGCCGCGGAACGGGCCACCCGACGCGGTCAGCAGGATCCGGCGCACGCCGGCGCCGTCGATGCTGGCGTCGCGCGAACGCAGGCACTGGAAGATCGCGCTGTGCTCGCTGTCGATCGGAATGATCTCGGCGCCGGCGCGCTCGGCGGTGCGGGTCAGCAGTTCGCCGGCCAGTACCAGCGATTCCTTGTTGGCCAGAAGGATGCGCTTGCCGGCCGCAGCGGCGGCGAGGGTCGAGGACAGCCCGGCAGCACCGACAATGGCTGCGACGACGGTGTCGCAGGCATCGCTTGCTGCCAGCTGGTCCAGTGCGGCATGCCCGGCGTGGGCCTCGGTGGACAGCCCGGCATCGCGCAGGCCGTCGCGCAGTTCGGTGAACAGCGCTTCATCGGCGATGACCGCGTGCGCGGGCTTGTGCTGGCGGCACAGCGCCAGCAGCGCCTGCACCTGGCGGCCGGCGGCCAGCACCGTGGCCTGGTAGCGCTGCGGGTGGCGGGCGATCACGTCCAGCGTGGAGGCACCGATCGAGCCGGTGGCGCCGTATACGGCGACCCGGCGCAGGTCTGCGACAGCATTCATGGTCAGAACCCGAAGATTTCCTTGCCCAGCGCGAACACCGGCACGGCGGCGAGGACGCCGTCGACGCGGTCGAGCACGCCACCATGGCCCGGGATCAGGTGGCCCGAGTCCTTGGCACCGGCGTGACGCTTGATCAGGCTTTCGAACAGATCACCCAGCACCGACGCGAATACCGCCACCACCGAGGTGATCAGCAGGCCCGGCAGGTGGGCGACGTCGACGCCGGCCAGCCAACCAAGGCCGACGGCGACGGCGACACCGGCCAGCAGGCCGCCGAACAGGCCTTCCCAGGTCTTGTTGGGGCTGATGCGCGGGGCCAGCTTGTGCTTGCCGAAGTGACGACCGGCGAAATAGGCACCCGAATCGGCTGCCCAGACCAGTGCCAGTGCCGCCAGCAGCCACAGGTGACCCTGCTTGCCCGGCGGGTCACCGCCGGCATGGATCAGCACCAGTGCTGCCCAGGCCGGGACGATGGCCAGGGTGCCGGCCAGCATCTTCACGATCCGCGAGGGGGCCGTGGGCTGTGCGCCGAAGTTGAAGAAGCGCAGCCAGACCAGCGCCGCCAGCCACCAGGCGACACCCGCCAATGTGGTGATCTGGAACAGTACCAGCGTGCTGCCATCGGCCCACACCAGCAGCACCATCAGCAGCAGGTTCAGCACCAGCAGCACGGTGCGGGCGAGGGTGTCTTCGATGCCGGCCAGCTTCAGCCATTCCCACAGGCCGATCAGCAGCACGGCGGCGGCGGCGGCGGCCAGCCATTGCGTGGGCAGCAGCAGGATCGCAGCAATGGCGACCGGCGCCATGATCAGCGCGGCGAGGACTCGGGTCTTGGTCATGGGCTGGAGGTCTCGGTGGCCAGTGCGGCGATCTGGGCGCTGGTCAGGCCGAAACGACGCTCGCGGCTGCCATAGGCATCCAACGCCTGCTGCAGCAGGGCGGCATCGAAGTCCGGCCACAGCGCCTCGGTGAACCACAGCTCGGTGTAGGCCAGCTGCCACAGCAGGAAGTTGCTGATGCGGGTGTCGCCACCGGTGCGGATGAACAGATCCGGCGGCGGCAGGTCGGCCAGGGCGACCTGGCTGCCCAGCAGCGATTCGTCGATCTGTTCGGGCAGCAGGCGACCTGCGGCGACTTCAGTGGCCAGCGCGCGCGCGGCACGGGCGATGTCCTGGCGACCGCCGTAACTGGCGGCGATCGACAGGGTCAGGGTGGTGTTGTCGGCGGTGCGCTGCTCGGCCAGCTGCATGCGGCTGACCAGTCCGGCACCGAAGCGCTCGCGTTCGCCGATGAAGCGTACGCGCACGCCACGCCGGTGCAGCTCGTCCACTTCGCGGTCGAGCGCGCCGAGGAACAGCTTCATCAGGGCGTCGACTTCTTCCTGCGGCCGGCCCCAGTTCTCGCTGGAAAACGCGAACAGGGTCAGCGCCGGAATGCCCAGTTCAAGGCAGCGCTCGATGGTGCGGTTGACCGCGCGCGCGCCGGCGCGGTGGCCGATCACGCGCGGGCGGCGGCGCTGCTGTGCCCAACGCCCGTTGCCATCCATGATGATGGCAACGTGGCGGGGCAGGGCGGCCGGCAACGGAGGCGGGACTGAAGGCATCGACTTCAGACCGACAGCAGTTCTTTTTCCTTGTCGGCGACGACCTTGTCGACGTCCTTGATGTTGGCGTCGGTCAGCTTCTGGATGTCGTCTTCGCCGCGCTTCTTTTCGTCTTCGCTGATCGCTTTGTCCTTGACCAGCTTGGCGATTTCCTTGTTCGCGTCCTGACGGATGTTGCGGATCGCGATCTTGGCGCCTTCGCCTTCCTTCTGCACCTGCTTGGCCAGCTCCTTGCGGCGCTCTTCGGTCGGCGGCGGCATGTTGATGCGGATCGCGGTGCCGAGCGTGTTCGGAGTGAACTCGGCGTTGTAGAGACCCTTTTCGATCTCCTTGATCATGCCCTTGTCGAACGGGGTGACCAGCAGCGAGTGCGCGTCGGCATTGGAGATCGAGGCAACCTGGTTCAGCGGGGTGCTGGCGTTGCCGTAGGCATTGACCGTCACGCGGTCCAGCAGGGCCGGCGTGGCACGCCCGGTCCGGATGGAGGTGAGGGTGTGCTTCAGAGCGTCGATGCTCTTGGCCATGCGCGTCTGCGCGTTGTTCTTGATGTCGTTGAGCATCGCCCGGTCCTGGATGTATCTGGAATCGGGCGATTATAGGCGAATACGGGACGCTGCCGGGCCTGAATCGGCCCGGTTGTCGCCGCCCGCTCAGGCTCAGGCCGGATCGCGGCCCTGGACCAGGGTGCCGATGTTCTCGCCGTTGAGGATCTTCAGCAGCTCGCCCGGCTGGCCCATGTCGAACACGCGCATCGGCAGGTCGCTGTCGCGGGCCAGTGCGAAGGCGGCGGTATCCATCACTTCCAGGCCGCGGCGGATCACTTCGTCGTAGCTCAGGCTGTCGAAGCGGACCGCATCGCTGTGCTTGTTCGGGTCCTTGTCGTACACGCCATCGACCTTGGTGGCCTTCAGCAGCAGGTCGGCGCCGATCTCGATCGCGCGCAGGGCGGCACCGGAGTCTGTGGTGAAGAAGGGGCTGCCGACGCCGGCGGCGAAAATCACCAGGCGTCCCTTTTCCAGGTGGCGGATGGCGCGGCGGCGGATGTAGTCCTCGCACACGTCGTTGATCTTGATGGCGCTCATCACGCGCGCCTTGGCGCCGAGCTTCTCCAGCGCGTCCTGCATGGCCAGGGCGTTGATGACGGTGGCCAGCATGCCCATCTGGTCGCCGGTGACCCGGTCCATGCCACCGGCGGCCAGGCCGGCGCCGCGGAAGATGTTGCCGCCGCCGATCACCAGCGCCACTTCGGCACCGGCCTGCTGGGCTTCGATGACCTCACGGGCCAGGCGGTTGATGATCTTCGGGTCGATGCCGTAGTCCTCATCTCCCATCAGCGCCTCCCCGGACAGTTTCAGAAGGATGCGGCGATAGGCGAGCTTGGACATGGGGACCTCGGGTGCGTGGAAATCGCGGGCGATTCTACGCGCATGCGGCGTCAGGCCATAGTGTTTTGTGCACTGCGGCGCAAAATCCTGGCATCCGCCCCGGTCATCCGGGGCTTCCCGTTCAGCCCAGCTCGGCGCCCGCGGTCGCTGACAGCTCGTCGTGGCCGAGCGCGCCGGGGGAGCGCGCGATCACCCGGTTGCGGCCGAGGTTCTTGGAGCGGTACAGCACGTCGTCGGCGGCGCGCAGCAGGTCCTGCACGTCGGCGAAGCGTTCGTAGCCGCCCTGGGTGGCCACGCCGGCGGAGAAGGTGACGAACAGCGGGCCGCCTTCCAGTTCGGCCATCGGCGTGGCGACGATGTTGGCCAGCACCCGGCGGATCACGTCCAGGGCCACCGTTTCGCTGGTGTTGGGCAGCAGCGCGACGAACTCCTCACCGCCGAAGCGGGCCACGGTGTCGCTGTGGCGCAGCTGGCCCTGCAGTTTGCCGGCAAAGGCCCGCAGCACCTCGTCGCCGGTCAGGTGGCCATGGGCGTCGTTGATCTTCTTGAAGTCGTCCAGGTCGATGAAGGCCACCGACAGTGGCCAGCCCTGGCGACCGGCGCGCAGGAATTCCTGCTCCAGCACGGCTTCCAGCTGGCGCCGGTTGAGCACGCCGGTGAGGGCGTCACGATGGGCCTGGTCGGCCAGGCGCTTGGCCCGGGCTTCGAATTCGTCGGCGCGGCGACGGGCCTGGTCGGCATCCTGCAGCTCGCGCAGGTTGCGCAGGGTTGCCAGCTCCTGCGCGTGGTCGATCAGCTCGCGCACCCGCGAGGGGGAATTCAGGCCGGCCTCGAACAGGCTGGCGATGTCCGGCAGCGCCTCGCTCATGCGGGCCAGGACCTGGTCGAAGCGGGCACTGTCCAGTTCAAGGCGGTCATGCACCTGCTGCAGGGCGCGCTCGCGGGCGGCATCGGCGTCATCGTCCAGCCAGATGTCGGCCACCGCGCCGGACAGCTGCACGCAGGCCTGGAATGGCGATTCCGCAGCGTCCAGGTCTTCGCTGTGGCTGATGCTCTCCACCAGATAGCGGGGCAGGCCCCACTGCTCGGCCACCCAGGCGCCGACCTCGGCGTGGCTGCAGCCCAGTTCGTCACGCTCGCGCGCGACCAGATCGATGTTGTCGCGCGCTTTGCGCAGCAGCGGCAGGTAGCGCTCCGATTCGGCCTGGGCCAGGCACAGTACGCCCAGGTCCTGCAGCAGGCCGGCCAGCATCAGTTCTTCCAGCCGGCGCAGGCCGCGGGCCTGGCCCAGCTGGCTGGCGGCCAGCGCGCTGAGGATGCTGCGCTTCCAGGCGCGTTGGCGCAGGTCGTGGTCGGCGCCGGTACCGCCGGTCAGTCCCTCGGTGACGGTGAAGCCGAGGGCGAGGCTGATCGTGGCATTCAGGCCGAGCATGGTCAGCGCCTGGCCGAGGTTCTCGATCCGGCGGCGGCTGGCGTACAGCGGCGAATTGGCGATGCGCAGCATGCGAGCACTCAGCGCCATGTCGATGGCGATGATGTCGGCGGCGGTGGCGATATCCGCTTCCGGGTCCTGTGCCAGTTCGATGATGCGCAGGGCAATACCGGGTGGCGAGGGCAGGTTGCGGCAGAGCGCCAGGGCAGCTGTCAGCTCGGGAGGCATGTCGGGTCGTTCAATTCCATTGGGACAAGAATACCTAGGAATGCATCACAGTCCGCGATTTTCGTTCCTGCTAAATGACTGTTGATTCCCTGTGCCGAGTATCGGCCTGATTCGCGCGCAACGCAAAGGTGCAGGTGTGCGCATCAACGGTGCGCACCCACAGAAGGCGGGGGCGCCTACAGGTGGAGCATGGGCCTCCCGTTGTCCCGGACATAAAAAAAGAGCCGCGGTTTCCCGCGGCTCCTTCTGGTCGTTTCACAGCCCGAGGGCTGGAATCAGACCTGCATCGCCTTGGCAACTTCGGCGGCGTAGTCTTCCACCACCTTCTCGATGCCTTCGCCGACGATCAGCAGCTTGAAGCCAGCAACATCGGCGCCAGCGGCCTTGACCACCTGCTCGACGGTGGTGTCGCCCAGCACGTAGGTCTGGCCGTACAGGGTCACGTCGCTGACGATCTTGTTGATCTTGCCGCTGATGATCTTTTCCAGGATGTCGGCCGGCTTGGCCTTGTCCTTTTCGGACATCTTGGCCAGCTCGATTTCCTTTTCCTTCTCGACGAAGTCGGCCGGAACGTCCGCAGCCTTGTTGTGCGGCGGCTTCAGCGCAGCCACGTGCATGGCCAGGCCACGAGCCAGCTCGACGTCGCCGCCGATCAGATCGACCAGCACGCCGACCTTGCCGTTGGTGTGGACATACGCACCGATGTTGCCGGTGGTGTCGACATTCACCATGCGACGGATCTGGATGTTCTCACCCAGGGTCTGCACGGCGGTGGCGCGGGCTTCTTCAACGGTGCGGCCATCGGCCAGCTTGGCAGCCTTCACGGCTTCCACGTCGGTGGCGCCCGATGCCAGGGCGGCAGCGGCGACGGCGTTGACGAAGGACTTGAAGTTGTCATCGTTGGCGACGAAGTCGGTTTCCGAGTTGACTTCGACCAGCACGGCCTTGCCGCCGTCCTGGGCCAGGCCCAGACGGCCTTCGGCGGCCACGCGGTCAGCCTTCTTGTCGGCCTTGGCAGCGCCGGACTTGCGCATGGCTTCAGCAGCAGCGTCGATGTCGCCGTTGGCTTCGGTGAGCGCCTTCTTGCATTCCATCATGCCGGCGCCGGTGCGCTCGCGCAGTTCCTTGACCAGGGAAGCAGTGATTTCCACGGGATTACCTCACGAAAGAAAGGGGTAGGGCCGGCATGGTGGCCGGCCCGTGTGACACGGTCCTGTCACGCGCCAAGGGGCTGCGCGCAGGGAGGGTGGACGCCGGGCGTCCACCCCGGGGCCTGGATCAGGCCTGGGCGTCGTCGCCCTTCTTGGCAGCCTTCTTGGCCGGAGCGCGGCGGGCCGGCTTCTCTTCGCCTTCGGCAGCGGCTTCAGCGAACTCCTCTTCGCGCACCGAAGCGGCGTGCGGAGCAGCGGCCTTGCCTTCCAGCACGGCGTCGGCAGCGGCGCGGGCGTACAGCTGCACGGCGCGGATGGCGTCGTCGTTGCCCGGGATGGCGTAATCAACCAGTTCCGGGTTGTAGTTGGTGTCGACCACGGCGATGACCGGGATGCCCAGCTTCTTGGCTTCCTTGATCGCGATGTCTTCGTGGCCGATGTCGATCACGAAGATGGCGTCCGGCAGGCGGTTCATGTCCTTGATGCCGCCCAGCGAGGCTTCCAGCTTGTCGCGCTCGCGACGCAGGCCCAGCACTTCGTGCTTGACCAGCTTCTCGAAGGTGCCGTCGGTTTCACCGGCTTCCAGTTCCTTCAGGCGGGCAACCGACTGCTTGACGGTACGGAAGTTGGTCAGGGTGCCGCCCAGCCAACGCTGGTTCATGAACGGCATGCCGCAACGTTCGGCTTCTTCCTTGATGGTTTCGCGGGCGCTGCGCTTGGTGCCCAGGAACAGGACGGTGCCGCGCTTCTGGGCAACCGACGAGATGAAGTTCATCGCGTCGTTGAACAGCGGGACGGTCTTTTCCAGGTTGATGATGTGGATCTTGCCGCGGGCGCCGAAGATGTACGGAGCCATCTTCGGGTTCCAGTAGCGGGTCTGGTGGCCGAAGTGGACGCCGGCTTCCAGCATCTGACGCATGGTGACCTGGGGCATTGCAATACTCCTGATATGGAACCAGCGATTCCGCCCGCGGGGATAGGTATGCGGGACACGTGGAAGCGCGATCGGTTCCGGGGTTGGGCTTCCCTGTTGCCTCCGTGGCCGAACTCCTTGCGGAGCACCCCGGCACGGATGGGGGCAGCAGGTGTGGATTCACCGGTGACGTCCGGTGTGGACGGGCTCCCGCGCACGCAGGCGGCAGGAATCCGGTCGATTATAGCCCGCTCGGTGCGCTCGCTGCAATTGCCGGGTCTGGAGCGGCCAGATCGACCACGCGGCCATCCTGCAGCCGGGCCTGGAAATGACCGCCGGCGTAGCCATCGGCGTGGGCGGGCAGGGCCCAGCGGCGCTCACGGCCGGCCAGCAGATAGCCGGCCAGGCCCGGCAGCAGCAGGGTGCGCCGGCCGTCGCTGGCGATGTAGGCGAGATCGTTCAGGCGTGCGTGCAGGGTACCGGTGTTTCGCAGTCGCAGAAAGGTCTGTGACTGGCCCGGTTCGATCCCTGCATGCAGCCGCGGCTGGGCCATTGGTGTGGCGTGCCCTCGGAACAGCGGCAGGGAATAGCGCTGCAGGCCTGGCGTAGCGGGGGCCAGGACGACCCGATAGGCCTGTTCGCCGACTGAGGGTGTCGGCTGGCGTGGCAGCAGCCAGATGCGCTGGCGGATACCGGGCGGGATGTCGAGCTGGGTGGGGCTGGCGAGAACCTGGTCGGTGGGGCGCAGCACTTCGGCGTCGGTCTGCTGTTCCCACGCCAGGATCTGCACCCGCCCCTGCCAGCGGCCGGGACCGGGGTTGTAGAGCCACAGTTCGCCCTGGCCACCTTCGGCGGGCAGTTGCAGTGTGGTCGGTAACAGGTCCAGTGCTGCGGCAGGCCACGCCAGCAGCGTCGCCAACAGGGTCGGAAGTGCCCGCATCAGTAGATGACGGTTACGGCGGACGTCGAGTCTTCGTCGTCGGCGGGAGGTGCGAGCTCGCGGACCTGGGGAGGCAGTTGCGGTGCGTCGCTGCGCTGGTGGGGGACGGGGCAGTGGGTGCTGCCGGGGTCATCGCGACAGGCTTCGACCACGGTCAGGCGGATCTGCAGCGGCGCGGGACTGGGTTCAGCCCATGCGGGCGTGCTGGCGACCAGCATCGCCCCGATCAGAATTGCGCGAACCACCTGCCAACCACCGTGCTGAAAGATCTCGCTGCGCGGTATCGGCTGGATGTGCCGGAACTGTAGAGCCGAGCCCATGCTCGGCCTGCCGGCAGCCAAAAAATGCAGCCGAGCAAGGGCTCGGCTCTACAGGGGACTCAATAGGTGATCGTCACCTGCACAACGTCGTTGTAGGTGCCGGCCGGCGGTTGGCCAGTGACCGGCGGCACCCGGCCATAGATCGTCAGCTGCTGCGCGCTGCCAGTGCCGGTGCCGCTGGCGGTATCGACGGTCAGCGTGTTGCCCCAGCGCTGGGTGCGTGTGGAATCGCGGTACAGCTCGTAGGTGAGGTAGTAGGTGCTGGCGCCGATGGTGGTGGCCATGCGTCGCGTGCTGGTGGCAGTGGGGTTGTTCTGGCCGTTGTTGAGGCTGACCTGGTAGGCGGTGTTCTTCAGGCAGGTCAGGGTCAAGGTGGCGGTCTGGTCGATGTTGGCGGGGATGCTGCCGGAGACGTTGCCGAAGTTCATGTTGGTGGTGACGTAGCTCCCGCACTGCGGCAACACCTCGGCGGTGGCGGTGAAGCTGAAGGCGGCACTGGCGCTGTTGGTGCCGGTGGCGCCGCCGTTGCAGGTGGCGGGCACGGTGGCCGTGCCGAGCAGCACTTCGTTCCAGGCCCAGGTCAGCACCACGTTCGCCCCACTGAAGGTGCTGCTGTAAGCGCCGGAGGCCAGCACCTGGTTGGCCGGGATCTGCGCGAACAGCTGGGTGGCCTGCGCGCCACTGCCGCCGGTCAGCAACGGCACGTTGTAGGTCATGGTCAGTTCCTGCGCCGGCGGCGTGCCGCGCGGGGTCAGCCCGGTTGCCTGGCTGAAGTTGGAGGTGTTGTAGAGCTGGAAATTCATGCTGTCGCTGGCGCTGGTCTTCATCGTGCGCCAGGTGGAGCTGCTGCCGCCGCCGCTGCCGGCGCCGATGCCCACGCAGACCCGCACGCCGGTGGTGGCCAGCAGGCTGAGCGCGGCGGTGGTACAGGACACCGTGATGTTGAGCGTGCCGGTGGTTGCGCCGGGCGCATTGCTGTTCACATTGCCGAACGGCAGCGTCGGGTCGGCGATGGCGGTGCAGACCGCGGTGGCACGTGCCGGCACGGCCGCCAGCAGGCCGGCAACCAGCAGCAATCCGAGCAGCAGCACCTTCATGGCGCCACCTCCGGAATGCACTGCAGCGGCGCCGGTTTGGGGCGTGCACCGGTGGCCACCACCTTGGGCAGGTCCGGTACCTTCACCCGGCACTGGCCCCGGCTGGTGGTGATGTACAGCACGCTGCCGGCGGCCACGTCTTCCAGGTACAGCAGGCCGTCATAGCCCACCAGCGCCTGGCGACCGTCCGGCAGCTGCACCTCGCTGCCGACCTCCAGCGGTTGCCCGTCCATGCCGTGCAGGGTCAGGCTCAGCGAGGGCCGCGAACGCAGCGCGAAGGTCACCCGCGTGCCCGCGCGCTGGCGTGGGGTCACCCAGTCTTCGATGCGGTCGGCACGCATGTCCTCAGGCAGGTCCAGGGTATCGATGGAGACGCGGTTGCGCTGCCAGGACAGCAGCGGGCTGACCAGCAGCAGGCCGCGATCATCGGTCACGCCGATCAGCCGGTTTTCCAGCCGCACCGGCACGCCGCCGACGCCATTGGTGCTGATCACCGCGAATGCATCGGAGACCTCGCGGGTGGCGAAGGCGTGCCCGCCCATCCATACCAGGCTGCCACTGGCACTGGCGTAGGCATAGTTCAGGCCGCCCTGGCGCGAGGCGCCGAACGAGTAGCGGCCGACGTCATTGAGGATGCCGACTTCGGCCAGGCCGCCATTGCCATCCTCGCCATGGCGGACCTGCGCGCGCCAACCAACACCGCCGGCGCTGCCGTCGCCGGGCACCGGCTGGGTGACATCGGCCACCCAGCTCTGGCTGTTGCCATTGCGCTGGCTGGACAGGCTGGCCTGGCGGTTGTTGCCCAGGCTGGCGGTGACCGAGAGGTAGATGCTGCGGTCATCGCTCTTGTCCAGGTTCTGGTTCACCGACAGATAGGCCGACCAGCGCTGGCTCCAGGTGCGCGACCAGAACAGGCTGGCGTAGCGGTTGTCCTCGCCATCGGGATAGCGCAGGCGCAGATAGCTGGCGCTGAGCGTGCCGAGTCGCAGCAGATCGGCGCCGACCGTGGCCTGTTCGCTGATGCTCGGCGGCAGATTGCCCTGCAGCGCGCCCAGGTCGCGGTAATCTCCATGGCTGCGTACGGTGCGCAGATTGACGTTGAGTCGGCGGTTGTTCCAGCTGTAGCCCAGTGCCCATTGCCCACCCTGCAGGCCGTGGTAGTCGCTGTGCGCATAGGCGGCGTTGAACACGCCCGCACCGCCGAGCAGCCACCAGCCGCCGATGCCGGCCTGGGCCAGACCCCCACCGCCTTCGGCATGCGCTTCACCGGTAAAGGTATCGCTGACGCCGCCGCGCCAGCTGGCACTGGCCACGGTGCGATCGTCGTAGGTGAAGGAGCGCTGGCCGAAATCCTCACGCAGGTGGCCAACGCCGACCGACCAGTCCGACAGGCCCTTGGCCAGCAGCTGCTGGGTGCCATAGAAACTGAAATCCAGCGTCTGCATGCGCCCGAATGCATCGGTCACCACCACCTGTGCACTGCCGGTGCCGCTGATGCCGGGTTGCGCGGCCAGCTGGAATGGACCGACCGGCACCTGCCCGCTGTACTGGCGCAGGCCGTCGACGTACAGCTCGACCGTGGACGGCACCACGGCCTGGCCGAGGAAGCTGGGGGTGGGCGTGAGCACGCGGTAGGGCTGCAGGCCGTAGTTGCGGCCGATCTGCAGGCCGCCCATGCGCACGGGGCGGGTCCAGTCGACGAAACCGCTGTAGAAGTCGCCGACGTCCAGGGTCATCGCCCTGTCGGGGAAGTCCAGGCTCCAGCGGGTGTCCAGGCGCACGCTCTCACCACGCCAGCGGCGGTCACCGGATTGCTGGTAGCGGCGGCTGATCGCCGTGTTTTCGAAGGTGCCGTTGCCGATCCCGAACAGGCGCAGCTCCGAGCTGAGGCTGAGGTTGCCGAGCGTGTCGACCCGGCTGCCATAGACGTCGTAGTTCAGCAGCAGACCGGGCGAGGCGCTGCCGGCCGGTGCGCGGGTCTGCGGCTGGCTGAGCACGGTGGTCGGCAGGGTCAGCTGGTCCAGTGGCACGTCCAGGGCCAGGGTCTGCATATGCGCGTCGTAGCGCACCACGGCCCCGCTGATCTGGTCCAGATAGACCGGCGCATCGCCGCGGGCGCTGAAGCCGAGCTGGCGCAGCACGTCCGGACTGGCCTGCAGCCGGCCACGGTTTTCGGTGAACGGCAGCAGGCCGCGCGGCGTGCTGTTGAGCGAGACATCCAGGTAAAGCGTCTGGCCGGCGGTCAGGGGCGTGGGCGCAGGCAGGATCGCATCGGCCGATACACCGGAGACATCCGCAGCCCCGGCAGCAGCCATGCCGGACACATCGGCGGCCTCGGTCGCCGCAGGAGCCAGAGCAGCCAACAGCGCGCCCATCAACGCCTCAGCGAGCCGGTGGTGGCGACAGCGGCGTCTGTTCCGACTCGCCATTGAGCTTGGCCGTGATCTGGTCGTTGTCGCGGTCGATGGCCGTGCGCTCGATCGGCCAGCGCATCACCTGCCCGGGCAGTACATACCCCAGCAGGCCGGGGTGCACGATGCGCGGACGCTGGACGCTGCCCAGCGCGAGGTCGGCGATCTGTGCATAGCTGTTGCCGGTGTTGGCCACCTCCACGCCGTTGCGTCCGTCTTCCAGCTTCACCAGGTGCGCCCGGAGTTGCGCGGCCAGCTTGCCCCCCGAGGGTTGCACGAACACCGGAATCGAATAGCGCAGCACGAACTGCATGCCGTTGGCGCGGGTCGCCAGGTCAGGCACTTCGTCGACGATCAGCCGGTAGTACTGCTGTGCCGCAGGCGGTTCGTGGTTCGGGCGCATCACCCGTACCAGCTGCTGCTGGCCAGCGCCCAGTTCCTGCATCGGAGGGGTGGCCAGCAGTTCATCGGTGGGCAGCAGTTGTTCCTGGCCATCCTGCTGTACCCAGCGGAAGACCCGCACCTGCAGCCTGACCGGCGAGGTGCCGCTGTTGGTCAGCCACAGTTCGCCTGCGCGCTGGCGGGCTTCGAGCTGCAGGCTGGTGGGGGCGACCTGCAGGCTGGTGGCGCCGACGGCGGTGGCGAGCAGCAGGCTCAGGGCGAGCAGCGCCACGCCGGTGGCGCGCCACGGGCGGGGTCCGGCCATGCGGGCGTGCTCCATCAATAGGTGATCGTGGCGGTGACCGTATCCAGGTAGTTGCCGGTGGCCGGATTGTTGGTGCTCAGGTTCAGGATCTGGCCGTAGACGATGTAGGGCACGGCCAGGCCGGTGCCGATGCCGGCCTGGGTATTGGTGCCGGTGGTGGCGCCCCAGACCAGGGTGTGGGCGGCGTCCTGGTAGAGCTGGTAGCCGACGTAGTTGTTGGCGGTCACGGCCGCATTGGTGTTCTTCATGCGGCGGGTGGTGACGTCGTTGGCCGTGCTGGCGTTGGCGCCCGCGTTCAGCGAGATCGTGTACGGGGTCAGCGCCGAGCACTGCGCGGTCACCGTACCCTGGCCCAGGGTGGGGGTCGCCGTGGTCGAAGCCGCCGTGCCGAAATCAACGTTGGTGGCGGCCGCGGCCGTGATCGTGCAGGCCTTGGTGACCACCAGGGTGACGTTGAAGGTCGTGGTATCGGCCGCCAGTGCGGGGCCGGCCAGCAACAGTCCGGTCAGGGCCCAGGCGAGCGGTGAGCGGAGCGTGGATCGCATGGACAACCTCCCTGACCCGAAGGTCTGTTGAACAAGGCGAAGGCGGCACGTTCAGGGCCGCTTTGATGATGGTCAGGGCCAGCTTGTGCGGGTAAGTGTCTGTAATCCGTGATAAATAGGCATGCGAAAGAGTGGAGCGCGTCACGCTTTCACTTTCCTTGCCGGAACCGTGCATGCCCCGGATCGCCAGTTGGGTGGCGTTCGTTCAGATTGCAGCCGGATCGGCGATAATGGGCGCCATGAGCGTGAATCTGAAAACCCCGCAGGAAATCGAGATGATGCGCATCGCCGGCCGCCTGGCCAGTGAAGTGCTCGACATCGTCACCCCCCACGTCAAGCCCGGTGTCACCACCGAGGAGCTGGACCGCATCTGCCACGACCACATCGTGAACGTGCAGGGCGCGATTCCGGCCAACGTCGGCTACCGCGGCTTCCCGAAGACCGTGTGCACCTCGGTCAACAACGTCATCTGCCACGGCATTCCCAGCGAAGGGAAGGTGCTCAAGGATGGCGACATCATCAATATCGACGTGACCGTCATCAAGGACGGCTGGCACGGCGACACCAGCCGCATGTACTTCGTCGGCACGCCGTCGGTGATGGCCCGCCGCCTGGTGGAAACCACGTACGAAGCGATGTGGCGTGGCATCCGTGCGGTGCGTCCGGGCGCAACCCTGGGCGACATCGGCCATGCCATCCAGAGCTACGCCGAAGGCGAGCGTTTCAGCGTGGTGCGCGAGTACTGCGGCCACGGCATCGGCAAGGTCTACCACGACGAGCCGCAGGTGGTGCATTACGGCCGTCCGGGCCAGGGCCTGGTGCTGCAGCCGGGCATGACCTTCACCATCGAGCCGATGATCAACGAGGGCACCCGTTACAACAAGGTGCTGCCGGATGGCTGGACCGTGGTGACCAAGGACCGCAAGCTGTCGGCGCAGTGGGAGCACATGATCGCGGTCACCGAGACCGGCGTCGACGTGCTTACCCTGTCGCCGGGCGAGTCGCAGGTCTCCTGAGGATGTTGCCGGCGAGTTCGCTGCTGGACACGCCGGCCGCGTCGCTCAACGACCCGGACTGGGCTGCTGCTGCGCGCCAGGCGCTGCAGCAGGCGGACGCGCGCCTGTACCGCCGCTTCGACCAGGGCGACAACATCGAGCGCCTGCTGGCGCTGCGTGCGCGTGCGGCCGACCATCTGATCCGCCTGGCCTGGCAGCGCTGCCTGCCGTTCGACAGCGGCCTGTCGCTGTTCGCAGTGGGGGGGTATGGGCGCGGCGAACTGTTCCCGCGCTCGGACATCGACCTGCTGGTGTTTGGCGACCCGCCGGCACAGTTGGCGCACGAATCCGCACTGGCACGCCTGTTCGCGCTGCTGTGGGATTGCGGGCTGGCGGTCAGCCATGCGGTGCGCAGTGCAGCGCAGTGCCGCGAGGCTGCTGCCGACCAGACCGTGTTGACCGCGCTGATCGAGGCGCGTCCGATCCTGGCCGAGGACACTGCCCGCCGTGCGCTGCGCGAGGCCATCGACGACCGTGAGCTGTGGCCTGCACGTGCCTTCTTCCTGGCCAAGCTGGAAGAGCTGCGCAACCGCCACCAGCGTTTCGGCGATACCGCCGACAACCTGGAACCGGATCTCAAGGATGGCCCCGGCGGCCTGCGCGATCTCAACACGCTGGGCTGGATGGCGCTGCGCGCCTTTGGCGTACGCGACCTGGAAGCGCTGGTCGGCCTGGGCCACCTGGGGGCCGACGAAGCGGCCGCGCTGAAGCGCGAGCGTGCGGTGCTGGCGCGTCTGCGCTTCGGGCTGCACCTGGTGGCGCGGCGCCCGGAAGAACGGTTGCGCTTCGATTACCAGAAGACCCTGGCCGCGCGCCTGGGCTTCGAAGACGATGCCGAGAATCTCGGTGTCGAAAAGATGATGCAGGGCTTCTACCGCGCCGCGCTGGTGGTGCGCCGGATCAGTGACCGCCTGCTGCAGCGCTTCGAGGAACAGTTCGATGGCGAGGCGCAGCCGGAACCGCTGACCGTGGGTTTTTCCCTGCGACGCGGCTACCTGGCGGCCAATGATGCTGACTGGCCGCGCGGCGATATCGGCCAGGTGTTCGCGCTGTTCTCCGGCTGGGCCAACAATCCGCAGGTACGCGGCCTGCATTCGCTGACCGCGCGCGCGCTGGCCGAATCGTTGCCGCTGCTGCCGGCCTACGACCAGGCCGACGCCGACGCGCGCGAGCAGTTCCTGGCCCTGCTGCGTGGCCAGCGCCCGGTCGATACGCTTTCGCGCATGGCGAGGCTTGGCGTGCTCGGCCAGTGGATTCCGGCATTCGCCCAGGTCAGCGGGCGCATGCAGTTCGACCTGTTCCATGTCTATACGGTGGACCAGCACACGCTGATGGTCCTGCGCAACATCGGCCAGTTCGCCAGCAGCCGCGCCGACGAGCGCTTCTCGATCGCGCATGAAGTGTGGCCGCGCCTGCGCAAGCCGGAGCTCCTGCTGCTGGCCGGCCTGTTCCATGACATCGCCAAGGGCCGTGGCGGTGATCACTCCGAACTGGGCGCGGTCGATGCGCGCGCGTTCTGCCAGACCCATGCCCTGAGCATCTCCGACACCGAACTGGTGGCCTGGCTGGTCGAACAGCATCTGCGCATGTCGGTGACCGCGCAGAAGCAGGACATCGCCGATCCGGTGGTGATCCATCGCTTTGCGACCCTGGTCGGCAGCCGCGACCGGCTGGACTACCTGTACCTGCTGACCTGTGCCGATATCGCCGGCACCAGCCCGAAGCTCTGGAACGCGTGGAAGGACCGCCTGTTGGCCGACCTGTATTTCGCCACCCGGCGCGCGCTGCGTGAAGGCCTTGAGCACCCGGTGCCTGCCGCCGAGCGCGTGGCCGAGGCGCGTGACAGCGTGCGTGCGCTGGTGCGCGAGCAGGGCTACGACGATGCCACCATCGACCGCCAGTTCGCGGTGATGCCCGACGAAGGCTTCATCCGCCTGCGCCCGGAGCAGCTGGCCTGGCAGGCCGCCGCGCTGGTACCGGTGAAACAGGGCCAGGCGCTGGTGAAGGTGCGCCGCATCAGCGTCGACGACCCGGCACTGGAAGTGTTCGTACATTCACCGGACCGCGACGGCCTGTTCGCCGCCATCGTGATGACCCTGGACCGCAAGGGCTACGGCATCCATCGCGCGCGCGTGCTGGATGGTCCGGCCGACACCATTTTCGATACCTTCGAAGTGAACCCGGCCGACAGCTTCGCCGATGGCAGCAGTGCCAACCTGGAGGCCGCGCTGCGCGAGGCACTCAGTGGTGACCTGTCGCGCCTGCGCCCGTCGCGCCGGGTGGTGCCGCGGCAGCTGCGTCATTTCCGCTTCGCGCCGCGCATCGAGTTCCGCGATGAACCGGGCGCAACCCGATTTGCCCTGGTCGCTCCCGACCGTCCTGGCCTGCTGGCCGACGTGGCGTTCGTGCTGCGCAACCAGGGCCTGCGCGTGCATGATGCGCGCATTGCTACGTTCGGCGAACGCGCCGAAGACACCTTCGTGATCAGTGACGAACACGACCTCCCCCTGACTGAACCTGCCCGGCAGCAGCTGCATGACGCGATGCTGGCCTGCCTGGACCCTGATCGAAACGCCGGAGACCCCGCCTGATGGCCACCAAGCCTGTTAAGAAGACTGCTGCCACCGCCAAGAGCGCAGCGGCCAAAAAAACTGCCGCCGTGCCGGCCGCGAAGAAGGCGGCTGCGCCGAAGAAAGCCGCAGCGGTGAAGGCGCCGGCGAAGAAGGTGGCGGCACCGAAGAAGGCCCCGGCCAAGAGTGCCGAAGCCGCACGCGCCGAAACCATCGCCCGCAAATCGCTGCGCAAGCCGGCCACGCCGGGCGTGGAAGAACTGAAGTTCGGCATCGAAAGTGCCTTCGAACGCCGCGCCACGCTGACCCTGCACGAACTGGAAGGCTCGACCAGGCCGCTGGTCAACCGTGTGATCGATGGCCTGGAAAGCGGGGAATTCCGCGTTGCCGAACCGGACGGCCATGGTGGCTGGAAGGTCAACGAGTGGTTGAAGAAGGCGGTGCTGCTGTACTTCCGCGTCAACGACATGGCCGTGGTCGATGCGCGCCCGGCGCCGTTCTGGGACAAAGTCGAATCGCGTTTTGCCGGCTATGACGAAGCGAAGTTCCGTCGTGGTGGCGTGCGCGTGGTGCCGGGCGCCATTGCCCGCCGCGGTACGTACTTCGGCAAGGACGTGGTGCTGATGCCGAGCTTCACCAACATCGGCGCCTATGTCGGTGAAGGCACCATGGTCGATACCTGGGCCACCGTTGGTTCCTGCGCGCAGATCGGCCAGCACTGCCATCTGTCCGGCGGTGCCGGTATCGGCGGCGTGCTGGAACCGCTGCAGGCCAGCCCGACCATCATTGAAGACCACTGCTTCATCGGCGCGCGTTCGGAAGTGGTGGAAGGCGTGGTGGTCGGCCACCACAGCGTGATCGGCATGGGCGTGTTCCTCAGCCAGAGCACCCGCATCTACAACCGCGCCACCGGCGAGATCAGCTACGGCTACATCCCGCCGTACAGCGTGGTGGTATCCGGCTCGCTGCCGAGCAAGGACGGCACCCACTCGCTGTACTGCGCGGTGATCGTCAAGCAGGTCGATGCCAAGACCCGCAGCAAGACCAGCGTCAACGATCTGCTGCGCGGCCTGGCCGACTGAAGGTGGCTGCGCCGGAAGACCTGGCGCAGTCCGCGATCTACCGGCATCCGTCCGACACCGCGTTCGGACGGATGCTGCCGCGCCTGCTGCATGCATCCCGCTGGAGCCGGCTGCGTCGCGCGCTGTCACGGCGTTGGCCGATGCCAGCGCTGGCCAGCGATGTGCGCGACGTGGTCTACGCGAGCTGGTGGGTCGACGTGCGCCATGCACCGTTGCCGCCACCGGGCCATCACTACGTGGTGCATGCCGGGCGCACGCCGTACACCATCCTCAGCTACCGTCACGGGCACTTCGGGCCCGCGCTGGCCGGGCCGCTGCGCGCGCTGATGCCGTCGCCGCGGCAGAGCAACTGGCGCTGGTACCTGCGCCGCGACGACGATCCGGAAGGCACACCGGTGGTGCTGTTTGATCGCAATGTGATGGACCAGCTGGCCTTCGTCGCTGGCGCGCGCGCGTTCAGCGATGCCATGCAACCCCATCTTTCCATCCGCTTCGAACATGTGCTGGATGCCTCGGGTCGTGGCCACACGCTGATTGAAGGCGGGCAGGGCAGTGCACCCGCGTTGGGACTGCAGTGGCAGGCAGCCGATGGCTGGCGGCACGACGCATGGTCGGCGGCGTTCGGTGGCCGTCAGGCCCTGCTGCGCTTCCTGACCTGCCAGGACGAAGCCATCGCCCGCACCTGCGATCGGTACTGGGCCAGTACCCGCATCGCGCTGCCGGTGGACATCGGCAGCCTGCAGCCGCTGCGCCTGTCGGGCGAGCTGCACTGCCCGCGCCTGCAGGCGATGGGCGTGGCGCTTGAATCGGGCCTGGTCTTCCGCTTGCCGAGAGTGCCGTTCCGGGTCGTGTCCGAGCGCCTGTTGTGAGATTCTGGACCCCTGTTTTCCAGCATCACAGATGGCCATGAGCACCACTGTCTACGGTTTGAAGAACTGCGATACCTGCAAGAAGGCGACCAAGTGGCTCGACCGCTTCGGCGTGCCGTACACCTTCGTCGATTACCGCGAGAACAAACCCAGCCCGGAAATGCTGCTGGAATGGGCCGCGCAGCTGGGGGGGCTGGCGGCGATGGTCAACAAGTCCTCCACCACCTGGCGGCAGCTGCCGGACAACCGCAAGGCCGCCGATTCCGAGGCCGAGTGGAAGCTGCTGCTGCGCGAGTACCCGCAGCTGATCAAGCGCCCGCTGGTGGTCACCGCCGATGGCAAGGCCAGCCAGGGTTTCAGTGACAACGGCTTCAAGGCCCGCTTCGGCCTGGGCGACGCATGAGTACCGTCCTTGACCTGGCCTGCGAGCTGATCGCACGGCCTTCGGTGACGCCGGACGATGCGGGTTGCCAGGCGCTGCTGGCGGCGCGGCTGAAGCAGGCTGGATTCCACTGTGACCACCTGCGCCTGGGCGATGTCGACAATCTGTGGGCGACCCATGGCCAGGGCGCACCGGTACTGGTCCTGCTGGGCCACACTGACGTGGTGCCAACCGGCCCGCGCGAAGCCTGGACCAGCGACCCGTTCACCCCACAGATCCGCGATGGCGTGCTGTACGGGCGCGGTGCTGCCGACATGAAAGGCAGCGTGGCTGCGTTCGTGGTCGCCGCCGAGCAGTTCGTCGCCGCGCATCCCGATCATCCCGGCACGCTGGCGGTACTGCTGACCAGCGACGAGGAGGGCGATGCCATCGATGGCGTGCGCCACGTTGCACGCCTGTTCGCCGCACGGGGGCAGCGCATCGATTGGTGCATCACCGGTGAGCCGTCATCGACCGCGACGCTGGGCGACCTGCTGCGCGTGGGCCGCCGCGGCAGCCTGTCCGCCAAGCTGCGCGTGCAGGGCGTTCAGGGGCATGTGGCGTACCCGGAGAAAGCGCGCAATCCGATCCACCAGGCGGCGCCGGCACTGGCCGAACTGAGTGCGCGACGCTGGGACGACGGCTACGAGAGCTTCCCGCCGACCAGCCTGCAGATCTCCAACATCCACGCCGGCACCGGTGCCAACAACGTGATTCCCGGCGAGCTCGAAGTGGATTTCAACCTCCGCTACAACCCGCATTGGGACGCGCCGAAGCTGGAAGCAGAGATCGCCGCACTGCTGGACCGGCATGGCCTGCAGTACACGCTGAAGTGGCACCGTAGCGGCGAGCCGTTCTACACCCCGGAAGGCACGCTGCGCGCCGCGGCACGCGCAGTGCTGGCCGAGCACATCGGCCGCGCGCCGGAAGAAAGTACCGGCGGCGGTACCTCCGATGCGCGCTTCATCGCGCCCTTGGGTGCGCAGTGCATCGAAGTAGGACCGGTCAACGCCAGCATCCACCAGGTGGACGAGAACGTGCGCGTGGACGAACTGGAAGCACTGCCCGGGCTGTACCAGCGGCTGGTGGAACGGCTGCTGGTGTAAGGACGGTGAGGTGGGAATGGTGGTTGCCGACCGTTGGTCGGCACGCCCCCCGCCGGGGCTGCATCCCTGTAGAGCCGAGCCATGCTCGGCTGGTGTCTACCGGCAGAAGCAGCCGAGCACGGCCCGGCTCTACTATTCCGAAAAAAGGAAGAACGGCGGCTCGACCGCTTTTTTCCAGTAGCTGGGCGCCGCCATGTAGAAGTGCTGCGCTTCGGCCTTCGCGAACCAGCGTGCCGCCGCCTCGGTGTCCTTCTCCACGCCCGGCGCGCTCCGGCCCAGCAGCAGCCCGGCAAAGTACTGGCCGAACACATTGCCCTGTTCCCCGGCACGCTGGTACAGCTGCAACGCACGCGCCGGATCGCTCGGCACGCCCACGCCGCGTTCCAGCAGCGCGCCCAGATCCACCTGCGCCTCGGCATCGCCACGCGCCGCGCGACGCTGCAGGTGGGCGACCAGCGGGTGCACGGTGCCGGCCTGCGCGGCCACTGCATCCGGCAGTCGCGAGGAACGGCTTGGATAGCGGTGATGGATCATCGCGCGCAGGTCCCAGCGCAGTGCCTGCTGTGCGTCGCCCTGCTGGCGATAGGCTGCAGCCAAGTCGTGGAACGCGTAGGGATTGCCGTGGTTGGCCGCAGCCAGGTAGGCGCGCTCGCCGCGTCGCCACGAAGCGCGCAGCACCGGTGCAGGATCGATGCGGGGGCTGTCGGCATGCCGCAGCGTGCCGAAGGTCCAGATCCGGCCCAGTGCTTCTTCCGCCTTGGTGTTGTGGAAGGTCCAGGGCGTGGCCGCAGCGGCACGCTCGTAGTAGGCGATCGCGCGCGGGTCGTTGAAGCGCTCGAAGGTCTCTGCGGTATCCCAGGCGCCGTCAAAGCTGCCGTCGCTGCCGCGCTGTTCCAGGGCCTGCTGCTGCGCGGGCGGCAGCCTGGAGGGCGGGGACAGGGTATGGCAGGCCGCCAGGCCCAGGCAGAGCAGGGCGGCCAGTACGGCAGTGCATCCAGTGCGGTGTTGCATTTCCATTACACATTGCTGGGCGCGCCATTATGCGCTTCACGCGTGGTTGCCAACGCAACTGTTGCGCCGCGCCGGAAACCGGGGTACGGTCGATCCCATGTCGATCCGCCTGGCCACCGCCGTCAATAACAACAACCGCAATAATCTGCGCGCGAATAATCGTGCGCGGCCGATGCGGGACTGCGCCCTGGGTAGATAGACAGCAACACACGCCCGGACACCAGAAAACCCGCATCGGCCGATGCGGGTTTTTTTGTGCCCGGGCGCAGCCTTCCCGGGCCTGGATGGCCGGTCGAACACCTTCACCTCGTGAAATCCCCCAACAGGAGCTCCGCCATGTGTTCGATCTTCGGAATCTTCGGCCTGCAGGCCGGTGACGATCTTCCCGCCCTGCGCCGGCACGCGCTGGAACTGTCGCAGCGCCAGCGCCACCGTGGCCCGGACTGGAGCGGCGTGTACCTGGACGAAGGCGCATTGCTGGTCCACGAGCGGCTGGCCATCGTCGATCCGGCCGGCGGCTCGCAACCGCTGCTGTCTGCCGACGGCCACCTGGCGCTGGCGGTGAACGGCGAAATCTACAACCACCAGCAACTGAAGGCCGCGCTGACCACCGCCTACGACTTCCAGACCGGCTCGGACTGCGAAGTGATCAACGCGCTGTACCGCCAGGGCGGATCGCCGGCGCAGTGGCTGGAGCAGCTCAACGGCATCTTCGCCTTTGCGCTGTGGGACCGTGACAGCGGCCGCGTGCTGGTGGCGCGCGACCCGGTCGGCGTGGTGCCGCTGTACTGGGGCCACGATGCGCAGGGGCGCCTGCGCGTGGCTTCGGAGATGAAGGCGCTGGTCGATTCCTGCGCCGATGTCGCGCAGTTCCCGCCGGGCCACTATTTCGACAGCGCCAGTGGTGAACTGGTGCGCTACTACCAGCAGCCGTGGCGTGAGTATGCGGATGTGCAGGGCCGCCAGGCCGACCTCGCCGAACTGCGGCAGGCCTTCGAGCACGCCGTGGAGCGCCAGCTGATGAGCGACGTGCCGTATGGCGTACTGCTGTCCGGTGGTCTGGATTCATCGCTGGTGGCCGCCGTGGCCGCACGCTACGCGCGCCGTCGCATCGAGGACGGCGGGCAGACCGAAGCCTGGTGGCCGCGCCTGCACTCGTTCGCGATCGGGCTGAAGGGATCCCCCGATCTGGCCGCTGCCGCGGTTGCTGCCGAAGCGCTGGGTACTGTGCACCACGGGTTCGAATACACCTTCGAAGAAGGCCTGGACGTGCTGCCGGAAGTGATCCGCCACATCGAAACCTACGACGTCACCACCATCCGCGCGTCGACGCCGATGTTCCTGCTGGCGCGGCGGATCAAGGCGATGGGCGTGAAGATGGTGCTGTCCGGCGAAGGCAGCGACGAGATCTTCGGTGGTTACCTGTACTTCCACAAGGCGCCGGATGCGCGCGAATTCCACGACGAGCTGGTGCGCAAGCTCGACGCCCTGCACAACTACGATTGCCTGCGTGCCAACAAATCGATGATGGCCTGGGGCGTGGAGCCGCGCGTGCCGTTCCTGGATCGTGAATTCCTCGACGTGGCGATGCGCTTCGATGCCGCGCACAAGATGGTCGGTGCCGGGTTCGGTGGCCGTCGCATCGAGAAGGCGGTGCTGCGCGAGGCGTTCGATGGCTACCTGCCGGACAGCATCCTGTGGCGGCAGAAGGAGCAGTTCAGCGATGGCGTCGGCTACGGCTGGATCGATGGGCTGAAGGCGCATGCCGAAGCGCAGGTGAGCGATCGTGTGCTGGCGGCCGCCGACAAGCGCTTCCCGCACAACCCGCCGCAGACCAAGGAGGCGTACTACTACCGCCACCTGTTCGAGCAGTTCTTCCCGAGCCGCGCGGCGGCCGAGACCGTGCCGGGCGGCAAATCGATTGCCTGTTCCTCGCCGGCGGCGATCGCCTGGGATGCCAGCTTCGCGGCGGCGGCCGACCCTTCCGGACGCGCGATCGCCGGCGTGCACGAACAAGCCCTGGCGTAATGCTTCCGCCGGGCATGGCCCGGCGCTACCGAGCGATGGTAGCGCCGGGCCATGACCGGCGAGCACAAGGAGGACTTAGTCCCCTCCGTCCCCTTTTTGCGACGTATCATCGGCGCCCTGCACATTGGGGAATGTTCATGGACGTACCGCGCGGTAGCCAACGGCCGCCGATGAAGTGGGGATGGCGCTATCTGGCATGGGCCGCGCTGCCCTTGCTTGCCGGTGTACTGCTGGCACGCTTCGCTGGCCCTGCTGCACCCGCTGCGGTTGCCCGCGCTACGGCTGTGGCAGAGGGCGGCTGGGCGCAGCATCTGGCCTCGCCGCTGGGCCTGTTCCTGCTGCAGTTGCTGGTGCTGTTGCTGGTGGCCAAGGGGGCGGGCGCACTGCTGAAGCGGCTGGGCCAGCCGGCGGTGATCGGCGAGATGGCGGCCGGCCTGATGATGGGCCCGTTGGTGCTGGGCAGCGTGCTGCCGCAGCTGCATGGGGCGCTGTTCCCGGGCAGTTCGCTGGGGCCGCTGGGCATGCTCAGCCAGCTGGGCGTGCTGATGTTCCTGCTGGTGGCCGGTGCCGAGCTGGATCTGGCTGCGCTGCGCGGGCGACGGCGTTTTGCGTTCACGGTCAGCCATGCCGGCATCGCGGTGCCGTTCGTGCTCGGCATCGCGCTGGCGATCTGGCTGTACCCGCAGCACGGCCCCGAAGGTGTGGGCTTCACTGCGTTCGCGCTGTTCGTCGGCATCTCGATGAGCATCACCGCGTTCCCGGTGCTGCTGCGCATCCTCGCCGACCGTGGCATCACCCAGACATCGCTGGGCCAGACCGCCATCGCCTGCGCCGCCTTGGGCGACGCCACCGCGTGGTGCCTGCTGGCGCTGATCGTTGCCGCGGCCCAGGCGAGTGGCTGGCTGCCGGCCAGCCTCAACCTGCTGTGCGTGGTTGCGTTCGTGGCGTTGATGCTGGGGCTGGTGAAGCCCTGGTTCGCCCGCCAGCAGATCGCGCCGGGACGCGAAGGGCGCTGGCTGCTGGGCATCCTGCTGCTGTCGCTGGCCAGTGCGCTGTTCACCGAGATGCTCGGCATCCATGCGCTGTTCGGTGCCTTTGCTGCGGGCGTGGCGGTGTCGTCCAACGTGCAGCTGCGCGAGCTGCTGATGGCCCGCGTCGAACCGTTCGCGGTGACGCTGCTGCTGCCGTTGTTCTTCGCCATGACCGGTCTGCGGATGCGCGCCGACGCATTGCAGGCCAGCGATATCGTGCTGTGCGCGGTGGTGATCGTGGTGGCCACGGCCGGCAAGCTGCTGGGCACCTTCAGTGCTGCGCGCAGTGCCGGCATGCCCACGCGTGAGGCATGGCGGTTGGGCGCGCTGATGAATACCCGCGGCCTGATGGAGCTGATCGTGCTCAACCTGGGCTACGAGCTGGGCCTGCTCGGTGACCGCCTGTTTGCGGTGCTGGTGATCATGGCGCTGGTGACCACGGCGATGACCGGGCCGCTGTTGAACCTGATCGAGCGGCGTAGAAGCTGACCCGGTAGCGCGGCGAGGGCATTCCGTAGAGCCGAGCCCATGCTCGGCTCCGCGCCAGAAGCAGCCGAGCATGGGCTCGGCTCTACAGCGTGCAGCGCACCCTCGGGCACGTGGGTGCCGCCGTCAGCGCGCTGGCACCAGCGTCATGGTGTGCTGCGCCTTGCCGGGCAGGAACGGGGTCGGGCGGCCATGCACCCAGTCTTCGTGGCCGGCGCCCCAGTACGGAGACAGGGGATGCCCGCTCTGGCCGCCGGGCATGTGCACGATGCCGTCGGCCTCGTGGCCGGGCGATACCACCATGCGCTCGGAAGCACCGAAGTTCGGCGTCTGCACCCGCGGCATGTCGCGGTCACCAGGCAGGCGGTCGGCCGGCATGCACAGCCAGCGCTTGGCGAACTCCGGCAGCGCGCGTGCGATCGGATGGCAGATTGCCGCGGTATTGCGTTCCCCCCACGTGCGCTTGGCCAGTGGGCCTTGCCTGGAGAGCTCGGCTTCCGTGCGACGTGCTGCATCGATCAGCAGCGCATCCCAGCTGTCGAACGCTGGCGGCAGCAGGTTGGCCGGGCGCTGCTGCAGCATCGGCCAGGCCACGCCTTCCAGCTGCGCCAGGCGCGGATCGAGGTAGTCCTCACCCAGCTGCGCATTGGCCGGTGCCAGCAGCGCATCGGACAGCGTCTCCATCACCTGCGTGCGGAACTCGCGCACCACCCGGTAGCTGACCGAGTTGGCGGAAGCGCGCCCGCCCCACTGATGGCTGACCGCCTTCAATCGCTTCAGCGCGGGATCGTCACTGCGTTCGATGACGTCGTGCAGCAGTGCCCACCAGCGCTGCAGGAACACCGCGCGGTCGTCGAGCTGGATCGCAAGCAGGTCGTGTTCGTCGAAGCGCTCCTGGATCGCCAGCAGGTCGCGGATCTGCCGCGCACGAGCGCCGAGGTCATAACCACCGTTGCCGACACTGGCCAGTGCCTCGCCGTCGAGGACGCGGCCGTTGGCGGTCCACAGGCGATGGTTGGGTGGGTCGATCAGTGCCGGCGAGGCATCGCTGCGGATCGGCCAGGGGGCGCAGTCCTGGTTGCTGGTGGCCGTGAAGCCGGCCGGTGCACAGCCCGGACCGCGGTCCGGGCGGGCGCCGATCAGGCGCCAGGCGATGCGTCCGCTGCGGTCGCCGACCACCAGGTTCTGCGCGGGAATGCCGGCGTGGTCGGCGAACCGCAGGGCCGCGTCCAGATCGCCAGCGCGGGCCAGGTCACTGAAGTCCAGCCGTACCGCGCCCGGCAGATGGGCGACCCAGCGCAGCGCGTCGCCGCGGCCATCGGCATGGGTGTGCAGGATCGGGCCCCAGGCGGTTTCGCGCACCGGGAACACCACGTCGGCCCGGCCGGCTACGGTGATGCGTTCTTCATGTACGGTCGCGGCGGCGTTGGCCGGTTCAGTCCGGTAGTCCGCCGTGTCGATGTAGCTGTTGGTGAAGCCCCAGGCCACGTGCCCGTTGCTGCCGACGATCACGGCCGGCAGGCCGGGCAGCGAGAAGCCGGTGACGTCGACCTGGCCGCCGGCAGCCTGCGGGTCGGGGTAGCGCAGGCGCACGCGGAACCACAGGCCCGGTGCGCGCAGGCCCAGGTGCATGTCGTCGGCGACGATAGCGCGGCCATCGGCGGTAAGCGCCCCCGCCACCGCGAAGTTGTTGCTGCCGACAGCGTCCACCTCTTCCTGCGCGGTGCCGGATTTTCCCTTCAATGTGTGCAGGTCGAGCTGGCTGGCATCGGGGAGCGTGGCGTTGCCGGTCGGTTCGCCGAACAGCGGTGCATCCCATTCGGTGCCGTCGTGGGCGATCAGCGCGTACAGCGCGGACGGCACCACTGCGCGGATGCGGCTCAGTGCAAGCTCGGTCTGGTTGCCCGGGTCCTGCAGGTCGGCGTACATGGCCAGCCCGGTCAGCACGCTGTCGCTGGCCTTCCACGGTTGCGGTGACTGCCGCAGCAGCAGGTAGGCCCACGGGCGCACGGAGAGATCGGCCAGGCCTTCATTGACCCCACCGACGTAGGCGCTCACGGCTTCGATGTTGTCGCCCAGTGCAGCCTGCATGTTCGCCTCGGTGCGCGCGCGCAGCCGATGCACGCGCATGCGCTTGTCGGCGTCGATGGCCTTCGGCCCGAACAGCGCCGACAGCTCACCGGCGGCACTGCGGCGCATCAGGTCCATTTCGAAATAACGTTCCTGCGCATGCACGCGACCCAATGCGCGCATCGCGTCGGCCTGGCTGGCGGCGGTGATGGTCACCACGCCCAGCGCATCGCGTTCGAGGGTGACCGGCTTGGCCAGCCCCGGCAGCGCATGCTCGCCGTCCAGGTCGGCCAGGCTGCCGCGCAGCAGCAGCCACAGCACCAGGGCGGTGACCAGGACGATGGCGATCAATACGCCCAGCACCCAACGCCATGTACGTCGCATCGCACGTCCTTTCCGAACTCGTGGGCCGATTGTAGCCGCAGGCGCAACTGCGACTGATTCCGATTAGATCACCGTATTCTGAAATGCGGCACCCTATGCCACATCGATTCACAGGAGCCCCCCCATGAAAGGCAACCCGGACGTCATCGCCTGTCTGAAGGAACTGCTGCGCGGCGAGCTCGCTGCCCGCGACCAGTACTTCATCCATTCCCGCCGCTACGAGGATCAGGGCCTGTTCGCGCTGTACGAACGCCTGAACCACGAGATGGAAGAGGAAACCCAGCACGCCGATGCGCTGCTGCGCCGGATCCTGTTCCTGGGCGGCGACCCGGACATGCGCCCGCATGCCACCGAGCCGGGCAAGACTGTGGAAGAGATGCTGCAGAAGGATCTCGACACTGAATACGCCGTTCGGAACAATCTCGCCGCTGGCATGAAGCTGTGCGAGGAGAACGGCGACTACGTGAGCCGCGACATCCTGCTGGCGCAGCTGAAGGACACCGAAGAAGACCACGCCTGGTGGCTGGAACAGCAGCTCGGCCTGATCAAGCGCATCGGCCTGGAGCTGTACCAGCTGAGCAAGATCGACGGCAGCGGCGCCCCGGCGCACTGAGCCGGCACCGCTCTCTGTAGAGCCGGGCCATGCTCGGCTGCTGTTGGATCCGAGTCGAGCATGGCTCGACTCTACAACGTTCTGTCGCCCGCCAGCACCGGCGCACCGCCAGCCAGCCTTCGCCCGCCAGCTGCTCCACCGCCCGCCAGCCGACAACGAAAAAGCCGGGGATTGCCCCGGCTTTTTCGTGTCTGATCCCCGGCAAGGCGTGTCAACCAAGGTTGACACCCACCAGGGCAGGGCCCCAGCCCTTATTCCACCGACAACCCTTCCACCTTCTGCCAGCCGCGCGGCAGCAGGTGGCCACGGGTGGCGCGGGCGCCGAGGTAGGCGTCGAGCTCGTTGAACTTCAGCCCCATCGTGCGCTGGCCACTGCGCACCTGCAGGGTCTGCCCCGGGCTGATCGCCACGATGGCGACCACGCGTTCGGTGGCGAGCTTGGCCTTCGGGATCTCGATGATCTTGTTGCCCTTGCCCTTGTCCAGTTCCGGCAGGTCGTTGGCGGCGATCGCCAGCAGGTTGCCCGAGCTGGTCACCGCCACGATGCGGTCGGTGGCCACGTTGGCGAGCACCGACGGAGTGAGCACCGACGAGCCGGACGACAGATTCAGCATCGCCTTGCCGGCCTTGTTGCGACCGATCAGGTTCTCGAAGCGGGTGACGAAGCCATAGCCATGACTGGAGGCCAGCACGAAGCGGGCCTCCGGCTCGGCACTGGCCAGGGTCACGAAGCTGGTGCCCGGCGCCGGCGAGAAGCGGCCGGTCAGCGGTTCGCCATTGCCACGCGCGGAGGGCAGGGTGTGCACCGGCGTCGAGTAGGCGCGGCCCTCGCTGTCGAGGAACGCGACCTGCTGGGTGCTGCGCGCGCGCACCGCGCCCTGCAGTCCGTCGCCTTCGCGGTAGGACAGGGCCGATGCATCGACGTCGTGGCCCTTGGCGGCACGGATCCAGCCCTTCTCCGACAGCACCACGGTCATCGGCTCGCTCGGCACCAGCTCGGTCTCATCGATGGCCTGCGCGGCCTGGCGCTGCACCAGCGGCGAACGGCGTGCGTCGCCGAACTTCTTGGCGTCGGCGGTCAGTTCGTCGCGGATCAGCTTCTTCAGCTTGGCCTTGCTGTCGAGGATGCCGAGGATCTTCTCGCGCTCCTTGGCCAGCTCGTCCTGCTCGCCGCGGATCTTCATCTCCTCCAGGCGGGCCAGCTGCTTCAGCTTGGTTTCCAGGATGTACTCGGCCTGTTCCTCGGACAGGCCGAAGCGCGCGATCAGCGCCGCCTTCGGTTCGTCCTCGGTACGGATGATGTGGATCACCTCGTCCAGGTTGAGGAAGGCGACCAGCAGGCCTTCCAGCAGGTGCAGGCGGCGCTCGACCTTCTGCAGGCGGTGCTGCAGGCGGCGGGTGACGGTGTTGCTGCGGAAGGTCAGCCATTCGCTGAGCAGCATCTTCAGGTTCTTCACCTGCGGACGGCCGTCCAGCCCGATCACGTTGAGGTTGACGCGGTAGCTGCGCTCCATGTCCGTGGTGGCGAACAGGTGGCCCATCAGCTGCTCGGCGTCGACGCGGTTGGAACGCGGCACCAGCACCACGCGCACCGGGTTGGCGTGGTCGGATTCATCGCGGATGTCTTCCAGCCACGGCAGCTTCTTGGCGCGCATCTGCGCGGCAATCTGCTCGATCACCTTCGACGGCGACACCTGGAACGGCAGCGCCGTCACCACGATGTTGTTGGCTTCCTTGGTGAAGGTCGCACGCGCACGCACGCTGCCGTTGCCGGTCTCGTACATGTTCCGCAGATCGTTGGCCGCGGTGATGATCTCGGCGCTGGACGGGTAGTCCGGGCCCTGCACGTGCTCGCACAGGTCGCGCACGGTCGCATCGGGGTTGTCCAGCAGGTGCAGCAGCGCGCTGACAATCTCGTTGAGATTGTGCGGCGGTACGTCGGTGGCCATGCCGACGGCGATGCCGGTGGTGCCGTTCAGCAGCAGGTGCGGCAGCCGCGCCGGCATCCAGGTCGGTTCCTGCAGGGTGCCGTCGAAGTTCGGCGCCCAGTCGGTGGTGCCCTGGCCCAGCTCGCCCAGCAGCACTTCGGCGATCGGGGTCAGCTTGGATTCGGTGTAACGCATCGCCGCGAACGACTTCGGGTCGTCGCTGGAGCCGAAGTTGCCCTGGCCCTCGATCAGCGGGTAGCGGTACGAGAACGGCTGCGCCATCAGCACCAGCGCCTCGTAGCACGCGCTGTCGCCGTGCGGGTGGTACTTACCGATGACGTCACCGACGGTGCGCGCGGACTTCTTCGGCTTGGACGCGGCATTCAGGCCCAGCTCGCTCATCGAATAGATGATGCGGCGCTGCACTGGCTTCAGGCCGTCGCCGATGAACGGCAGGGCGCGGTCCAGGACCACGTACATCGAGTAATCGAGGTAGGCGCGTTCGGCGTACTCGCGCAGCGGCAGTTGTTCGAATCCGTGGAACACGGGGCGGGCAAGTTCGGTCATGCGGCGTTGTTACCTGTTGTCGGGAGGCGGCGACGGCGGTCGCCGCTCGCAATCCTGTGATTATCCGGATGCGGCGGGGGATGCCAAGCCGCGCGCAGGGTCCAGCCCGGTTTCCAGGCCATGCCCGGCCCGCGCCAGGTAGCGCCCGGGCGGCAGCCCGAAGTGGCGGCGGAACACGGTGACGAAGGCGCTGGCGCTGCTGAAGCCCAGTGCGTGGGCGATGTCGGCCACGCTGCGGCCATCGGTCAACTGGCGCAGGGCTTCGGAGAGCCGGGCCTGCTGCCGCCACTGGGCGAAGCTGAGCGTGGTCTCGTCGCGGAAGTGGCGGGTGAGGCTGCGCGGCGACAGGCCGGCCCAGTGCGCCCATTCGGCCAGGCTGCGCTCGTCGGACGGGTCGGCCAGCAGCTGCGAGGCGATCTTCAGCAGGCGCCGGTCATGCGGCATCGGCAGGTGCATGCGCTGGCGCGGCGCAGTGCGGATCTCGTCCAGCAGCACGTCGATGATGTGCTGGCGCTCGGGCGTGGTGTCGTAGCCCAGCGGCCATTCGCAGATGCGGTCGGCCAGCGCCTGCGCCAGCTTGGACAGGCCCAGCACGCAGGGATCGGCGGGCAGGGTGGCGCAGGCCGGTGCGGCCAGCGCCATGCCCCAGCCACGCAGCGGACCGTCCAGGGTCACCGTATGCGGCTCCAGCGGCGGCATCCAGCCGGCCGAGCCCGGCGCCAGCGACCACGTCCCGTGCGAGGTGCGGGTGGTCAGCAGGCCGCGTTCGACGCAGATCAGCTGGGCGCGCTGGTGGTGGTGCCAGTCCACTTCCCGGACCAGGCCGAGGGGGCTGTCGAAGCGGAAGGCGACCACCGGCGGGCCGTCGTTGCGCTCGAACCAGTCCAGTGCGTCGTCACGCAGCAGGCGTTTCGGAGGGGGGATTTCTGCCTTGTTCATCATATCCGCTGGCTGAAATGTGTCATCCATTGGCTTAATTGTACTACCGGGCCAGCTGAGCGGGCCATTAAGGTGTGCGCCGTCACTGATCCAGCCCACTGCTGCAACACAGCATTCGATGCCAGATCAAATATTTCCATTGAGAAATATTTTTTTTGGAAGAGAATGCTCCCCCATGATCTGTCCTGCAACCACTCCCCCCAGCTTCGGCCTGCTGCTGCGCCAGGTGCGCGACGGCCTGGTCCGGCAACTCGACGCGTCCATGGCCGAAGAAGATCTGGGTATCGGCTTCACCCACTACATCGGGCTGAAGGTGCTTTCGCACATGGCCCCGTGCACCGCCAACGAGCTGGCCCAGGCCATCGACCAGGTGCCCAGCGCGGTCACCCGCCTGCTGGACAAGCTGGAGGCGCTGGGCTGCGTCCGCCGCGAACCGCATGCGCAGGACCGCCGCGCGCTGCAGATCGTGCTGACCGATGAAGGCCGCGCGTTGTGGGCGCGGCTGAAGCTGCGCGGCGACGCGGTGATGGATTACGCCTTGCGCGATCTTTCCACCGACGAGCGCACGCTGCTGCTGTCCCTCCTTACCCGAATCCGCGATTCACTGACGACCCCATGAACCCGATCCCGCATCCCACTCTCCGCCGGTCCGGGCGCGCGCTGCTGGTGTCAGCGCTGGCCCTGGCCCTGGCCGCCTGCGCCAGCAGCCGTGGCCTCACCCCGCAGGGCCACGTGCTAGACGTGGACAGCCTGCACAGCGAACGCACCCTGGCCGACACCGACCTGAGCGCCACCGGCTTCCCGGCGCAGGACTGGTGGAAGGCGCTGGGCGATGCGCAGCTGGACGCGCTGGTTGCCGAGGGCCTGGCCGGTCATCCGAGCCTGGACGCCGCCGACGCGCGCCTGCGCCAGGCCCAGGCCCAGGTCGGTACCGCGCGCGCTGACCAGCTGCCCAGCCTGTCGGTGTCCGGCGGCTACACCGGCCTGCGCCTGCCTGAGTCGATGGTCGGCAGCGAAATGGGTGGCCGCTACGGCGGCAGCAGCCAGGTCGCCTTCGACTTCAGCTACGGCGTGGACCTGTGGGGCGGCAAGCGCGCTGCCTGGGAAGCCGCCGTGGATGGTGCCCACGCCGCCACCGTCGAAGCCCAGGCCGCCCGCCTGAACCTGTCCACCGGCATCACCCAGGCCTATGCCGACCTGGCCTATGCGTGGCAGCTCAATGACGTGGCCGAGGAAGAGCTGACCCGTTCGCAGAAGTCGCTGGAGCTGACCCGCCAGCGCCGCAGTGCCGGCATCGACAGCGACCTGCAGGTGCGCCAGGCCGAGGCTCGCGTACCGGCCGCGCAGCAGCAGGTGCAGGCCGCGCAGCAGCGCATCGACGCGGCCCGCACCGCACTGGCCGCGCTGGTCGGCAAGGGCCCGGACCGTGGCCTGTCGATCCAGCGCCCGCAGCCGCTGAACCCGCTGGCGCTGCAGCTGCCGGGCGTGCTGCCCAGCGAACTGCTGGGCCGTCGCCCCGACATTGTTGCCGCACGCTGGCGCGTTGAAGCAGCCGACAAGCAGATCAAGGTGGCCAGGACCAAGTTCTACCCGAGTTTCAACCTGACCGCGCTGGCTGGCGTGGTCGCCCCGAACGTGGGTGACCTGCTGAAGAGCAGCTCCACCTTCGCCTACATCGGCCCGGCGCTGAGCCTGCCGATCTTCGAAGGCGGCAAGCTGCGTGCCAACCTGGCCAACACCGATGCGCAGTACGACCTGGCGGTGGCCAACTACAACCAGGCCGTGCTCGACGCGCTGCGCGACGTGGCCGACCAGGTCAATGCGGTGCGCTCGCTGGCGCAGCAGGCGCACTCGCAGCAGCAGGCGGTGGACACCGCGCGCTCGGCCTTCGACCTGGCCCAGCAGCGCTACCGCGCCGGCATCGGCAGCTACCTGGACGTGCTGACCGCGCAGTCCACGCTGTTGCAGTCGCAGCAGCAGCTGGCCGGCCTGCAGTCGCAGCAGGTGCAGTCCTCGGTGCGCCTGAGCAAGGCACTGGGTGGTGGTTTCCAGCCCGCCGACGCCGACCGCGCACCGATCGCCTCCCATTCCGATTCCTCGCATTCCTGAAGACCCCTGCCATGAGCCAGACCCAAGACACCGCGGCCCCGGCCGCCTCCAACCGCCGTGGCAACCTGCTGCGCGGCCTGTTCGTGATCGTCGTGCTGCTGCTTGCCGCGCTGGCGCTGTGGTACTTCATGTTCGGTCGTTGGTTCGAAGAGACCGACGATGCCTACGTGCAGGGCAACCAAGTGCAGATCACCCCGCTGGTGGCCGGTACCGTGGTCGCCATCAACGCCGATGACGGCATGCGCGTGGAGCGCGGCCAGCTGCTGGTGCAGCTGGACCCGTCCGACACCTCGGTGGCGCTGCAGCAGGCCGAAGCCAACCTGGCCAAGACCGTGCGCCAGACCCGTGGCCTGTACCGCAGCGTGGAAGGCGCGCAGGCGGACTTGAACGCGCGCCAGGTGACCCTGAAGCGCGTGCGTGATGACTTCGCCCGCCGCAAGGACCTGGCCGCCACCGGCGCCATCTCCAACGAAGAACTGGCCCACGCCCGCGATGAGCTGGCTGCGGCCGAAGCGGCCGTTGCCGGGTCGCGCGAGACCGTCGAACGCAACCGCGCGTTGGTCGACGACACCGTGATCGCCACCCAGCCGGACGTGCAGGCGGCAGCCGCGCAGCTGCGCCAGGCCTTCCTCAACAACGCCCGCGCCGGCATCGTCGCGCCGGTCACCGGCTACGTCGCCCGTCGTTCGGTGCAGGTCGGCCAGCGCGTGCAGCCGGGCAACGCGCTGATGGCGGTAGTGCCGACCGAGCAGATGTGGGTCGAGGCCAACTTCAAGGAAACCCAGCTGCGCCACATGCGCCTGGGCCAGGAAGTGGAGCTGAAGTCGGACCTGTATGCCGGTGACGTGAAGTACAAGGGCCGCATCCAGAGCCTGGGCCTGGGCACCGGTTCGGCGTTCTCGCTGCTGCCGGCGCAGAACGCCAGCGGCAACTGGATCAAGATCGTGCAGCGCGTGCCGGTGCGCATCGCCATCGATGCCAAGCAGCTGGCCGAACACCCGCTGCGCATCGGCCTGTCGATGAAGGCTGAAGTGAGCCTGCGCGACCAGAAGGGTGAAGTGCTGCCGAGCACCCCGGCCAAGGGCACGGTGTTCGACACCGACGTGTATGCCAAGCAGCTGCATGATGCCGACGAGGTGATCCACACGATCATCCAGGGCAACCTGCCGCAGCAGCAGGCGAAGGCGGGCTGAGGTCGCCATGTCCGCACAAGCTCCAGCCGCGCCCGGCGCTCCGGGCGCACCGGCGGCGCCGGGAGCGGCCTCCGGATTCCTGCCGCCCAGCGTCGCCCTGTGCACCGTGGGCCTGGCGATGGCGTCGTTCATGCAGGTGCTCGACACCACCATCGCCAACGTCTCGCTGCCGACCATCGCCGGTAATCTCGGCGCCAGTTCGCAGCAGGCGACGTGGGTCATCACCTCGTTCGCGGTCAGCACGGCCATCGCGCTGCCGCTGACCGGCTGGCTCAGCCGCCGCTTCGGCGAACGCAAGCTGTTCGTCTGGGCCACGCTGGCCTTCGTCATCACCTCACTGCTGTGCGGCCTGGCCCAGAGCATGGGCATGCTGGTGCTGTCACGCGCGCTGCAGGGCTTCGTGGCCGGCCCGATGTATCCGATCACGCAGTCGCTGCTGGTCTCGATCTATCCACGCGAGAAGCGCGGGCAGGCGCTGGCGCTGCTGGCGATGATCACGGTGGTGGCGCCGATCTGCGGCCCGATCCTCGGTGGCTGGATCACCGACAACTACAGTTGGGAGTGGATCTTCCTGATCAACGTGCCGCTGGGCATCTTTGCCGCGCTGGTGGTGGGCAACCAGTTGAAGGGGCGCCCGGAGCAGATCGAGAAGCCGAAGATGGACTATGTCGGCCTGGTCACCCTGGTGATCGGTGTCGGCGCGCTGCAGCTGGTGCTCGATCTGGGCAATGACGAGGACTGGTTCTCGTCGATGAAGATCGTGGTGCTGGCCTGCGTGGCAGTGGTGACGCTGACGGTCTTCCTGATCTGGGAGCTGACCGACAAGGATCCGATCGTCGACCTCAAGCTGTTCCGGCATCGAAACTTCCGCGCAGGCACGCTGGCGATGGTGGTGGCCTATGCGGCGTTCTTCAGCGTGGCGCTGCTGATCCCGCAGTGGCTGCAGCGTGACATGGGCTACACCGCGATCTGGGCGGGCCTGGCGACCGCGCCGATCGGTATCCTGCCAGTGATCATGACCCCGTTCGTGGGCAAGTACGCATCGCGCTTCGACATGCGCATGCTGGCCACGATCGCCTTCATCGTGCTGTCGATGACCAGCTTCCTGCGCTCGAACTTCAACCTGCAGGTGGACTACATGCACGTGGCCGGCGTGCAGCTGATCATGGGCATCGGCGTGGCGCTGTTCTTCATGCCGGTGCTGCAGATCCTGCTGTCGGACCTGGATGGCCGCGAGATCGCGGCGGGTTCCGGCCTGGCCACCTTCCTGCGTACGCTGGGCGGCAGCTTCGCAGCATCGCTGACCACGTGGCTGTGGGCGCGTCGTACCCAGGTGCACCATGCGGATCTGACCGAGCACATCTCGGCCTATCAGCCGGGCATGCAGGACCAGGTGACCGCGATGGGGCAGGGCAACCTGCAGAACGGTGCAGCGGTGCTGAACAACATGATCAACCACCAGGCTTCGCAGATGGGCTTCAACGACATCTTCTTCCTGCTGGGCTGGATCTTCCTGGCGATCATCACGTTCCTGTGGCTGGCCAAACCACCGTTCGGCGCGGGTGCGGGTGCGGCGTCTGCCGGCGGCCATTGATCGATCATTGCCGTTGAAATGCAAGAACCCCGCCGCAAGGCGGGGTTTTTGTTTGAGGGGTGTCGTGGCGGCCGTCACACCTGAAATGCATGCTACGGGCTATCGGCTTTGGCCCGCGCTGGCCGATGAATGCGACTGAAGGCCCAGTACGACCCGTTCCAGCAGTTCCGCCAGTCGTGAGAGTCTGGCGGCGAAGTAGGTTTGGAGGATTGCGCCAAGCATGATTCCGATGGCCAGTGCCACAGTGTAGGAGGGGACCTCGATCGGCACTTTGATCTGCATGAGCTTCTGCGCCGTATCCGACCCGGTGATGATCAAGCCCGCCATTGCGCCCAGTAGACCTCCAGTATTGGCACGTGCCAAGCGGACTCGGCATTCCGACTGCAGGTGGCGGATCAATTGCTGCAAACGCGCGCATGTCCCGGCGGGCTCCATGGGCGAGGAAGCCTTGCCATTCGCTGCTTGCTTCTGCGCACTGTAGATCCGCTCCTGAAGTGCGGCAGCGACCCAATCGTCGCGGCGGAGTGCTTGATCGATACCTGTCAGTCGTGTGCGATACATCGTCAATGCCGAGTGAACGGCATCCATTGCGAACCAGACTGCCCAGAGCAGCGCGAGGACCACAAGGAAAATCGTGAATCCCAGACCCATGGGATTCCAGAAGGTTTGGTCGCCTTCATACGCAAATTGCTTGATGATGGCGGCCATTGCGATCACGGTCAGCAGGACGGCGAGCGCGATTCCGAGGGCGACCAGTACCGTATCGCTGAGGATCGGAGGGGAGTGTGCCTTGCGCGCTTTCACATAAGCGCCATCAAATTCCTTCATCTCGTTGAAGAGCGAGGCAACATCCAGTGTGATCGGGTCTTTCTTTGCCTTGTCCATAAGCCCAGATGTTCACGGTCCTGCCTTCCATATCGGTACCGGATGGGCGGACTTGAATCAGTTGCAGGCGCTCAGGATGGGCGCGCTGTCAATCCAGGTCGACGGGGACTGCAGAAACGAAAAAACCCGCTTTCGCGGGTTTGATCATCTTGAGTCATGGTGCCCAGGAGAGGACTCGAACCTCCACGGTTTTACCCGCTAGTACCTGAAACTAGTGCGTCTACCAATTCCGCCACCTGGGCGACTCAGGAGAGAAATTGTGCGGTAAGCACGCCGATGTGTCAACACAATTTCACATTTATTTTTCAGTGCGAACGCCCAGGTGCTGCAGCAGGCTGCGCATCGGTGCTGACAGTGCCTGCGCGTCGGCAATGCACACGCAGAGACGACGCTGTGCCCAGGCATCTTCCAGTGGAACTGCAACGGTGCCGGTGCTGCGCCGGTGTTGCCGGGCCAGCGTGCGCGGCATGATGCCCACGCCGATGCCGTGGCCGACCATCGTGCACAGGCCCTCGAAGGTTTTCATGCGGATGCGCACATCCAGCACGCGACCGGCGGCAGCGGCCAGTTCTTCGATGTAGGTCTGCAGGGCATTGCCGTCGGCCAGCGCGACGAAAGTTTCACCCAGCACATCGGCGAAGGACACGCTGCGGCGCTGGGCGAAACGGTGGTGGCCCGGCAACAGCATCACCAGCGGATCTTCGGCCACCACATGGCGCTGCAGTCCCTCGGCCGGCACGGCGTCGCTGATGATGCCGGCCTCGGCCTGCCCGGCGCGCAGTGCGCGCACGACTTCGTTGCTGGTGCGCTCGTGCAGTTCCACCCGCAGCCGTGGCCGCTGGGCCAGCCACGGTGCCAGGCGCGAGGGCAGGTAGTTGGTCAGCGCAGCGGTATTGGCATACAGGTGCAGGGTGCCGCGCGCGCCCTGTGCGAATGCCTGCAGCTCGCCGCGCAGCTGCGTCTGCTGCTGCATGATCAAGCGCGCATGGTGGGCGAGGGCGGCACCGGCTTCGGTCAGGCTTACCCCGCGTGGATGCCGGTCCAGCAGCGTGCTGCCGGCATCGGCTTCGATGGCGCGCAGGCGTTCACTGGCCGATGCCAGGGCCAGGTTGGCCTGTGCCGCACCGGCGGTGATGCTGCCCGCGTCGGCGACGGCCAGGAACAGGCGCAGATCGGCAATGTCCAGTCGCATGGGAATGACCTCGGCAGGGCGGCTGCCTTCGGCTGGTCCGAAGGGTGGGGCCGCAAAGCCGCATTGTGCGCCGTTGCCGCGGCCGCTCCAATGGCGGCATGAACGAGGCGATGTACTTCTATGGGTTGCTGGTGGTGGTGTTCGTGCTGGCCGGCGTGGTCAAGGGCGTGACCGGCATGGGCTTGCCCACGGTGGCGATGGGCCTGCTCGGTGGCACGCTGTCGCCGGTGGCAGCGGCGTCGATGCTGTTCATTCCCACCTTCGTCACCAACGCGTGGCAATTGGTGTCCGGTCCGTCGCTGGGCGGCATCGTGCGGCGGCTGTGGCCGATGATGCTGGCAGTGGTGGTGGTGACCCTGGCTTCGGCAGCGCTGCTGGTGCGGGTCGACCGCACCGGGTCGCGCGTTGCCCTGGGCCTGGCCCTGGTGGTCTATGCGGCCTATGCGCTGCTGGCGCCGGTATTCCGCGTGCCGCAGCGGCGCGAGCGTTGGTTGGGGCCGCTGGTCGGTGCGCTGTCGGGCGTGGTCACCGGTGCGACGGGTGTGTTCGTGATGCCAGCGGTGCCGTACCTGCAGTCGCTGGGGCTGCAGCGCGAGGAACTGGTGCAGGCGCTGGGGCTGGCGTTCACCGTGTCAACGATTTCGCTGACCACCGGACTGGTGATGCACGGTGCATTCGGCATCCAGCAGCTGGGCCTGAGTGCGCTGGCGGTGGTGCCGGCGCTGCTGGGCATGTGGCTGGGCCAAGTGATCCGGCAGCGCATCAGCGCACGGGTGTTCCGCGCCTGTTTCCTCGGGTTCCTGCTGCTGCTTGGGCTGGAACTGGTGTTGCGGCCGCTGTTCTGATGCCGGATTCCGGGCATGAAAAAACCCGCTTTCGCGGGTTTTTCTCATTCTCGACGTGGTGCCCAGGAGAGGACTCGAACCTCCACGGTTTTACCCGCTAGTACCTGAAACTAGTGCGTCTACCAATTCCGCCACCTGGGCGTCGAGGAGCGAGATTATGGGGTGCTGTGACGGGGGTGTCAACACTTTTTACTGCTATGGGGGCAGAGCCCTTTCCTCGCGGAAAGGGATCCGACCCCAGCGCCGATCGAAGCCGGGGTCGGATCCTGCTTCGCTCGCGAAACGGGCTCTGACCCCAGGGGCCACAACGCCGAATTGCGGGCAAAAAAAATCCCCGCCGAAGCGAGGAGTTTTTTCGTTGGTGCCCAGGAGAGGACTCGAACCTCCACGGTTTTACCCGCTAGTACCTGAAACTAGTGCGTCTACCAATTCCGCCACCTGGGCGTTCCAGAGGCGCAATTGTGAAGATGAATCCGGGGACTGTCAACGACTTTCTGAAATTTATTAATCCAACGCCTCCAAGGCGGGCGCTGACCCGTTCTGCACGCCATCAACGGCTACCATGTAGGGCGATGACTACCAAAAAACCAAGCAAGGGCGGGAGCAATTCCCGCAGCCAGGCCCCAAAGAAGGGCGCCAAGGCGGGCGCAGCCCGCATCACCAAGCCGGGCAAGCCGTTGCCGGGCTGGTTCCCCGAATTGAATGAAGGCGGCGCACCGCCGCGCGGCCGCAAGGTCCGCAATACTGACGCGCCAGGCCCGACCCCGGGCCGCAAGCTGCCGCCGACCGGCAAGGTGATCGACGATCCCTATGCCGCGCGCGAAGCCGAGAAATACGAACAGCCCATCGCCAGCCGCGAGGCCATCCTGGCCCTGCTGGAGCGTTGCGAAGGGCCGCAGACCGCCGAGGAACTGGGCGCACGCCTGGGACTGACCGCGCCGGACCGTGCCGAGGCGCTGTCGCGCCGGCTCGGCGCCATGGTCCGTGATGGCCAGCTGGTGCAGAACCGCCGTGGCGGCTTCGCCCCGATCCAGACCCTGAACCTGGTGACCGGCGTGGTGATCGCCAACCCGGAAGGGTTCGGCTTCCTGCGCCCGGTCGAGGGTGGCGATGATCTGTTCCTGCCGCCGTATGAAATGCGCAAGGTGATGCACGGCGACAAGGTGCTGGCCCGCGTGACCGGCATCGACCACCGTGGCCGTCGCGAAGGCAGCATTGCACGCGTGCTCGAACGCGGCATGACCCGCCTGATCGGCCGCTTCAGCATCGAGATGGGTATCAATTACGTGGTGCCCGACGACAAGCGCGTGCAGCGCAACGTGCAGGTGCCGCCGGACCAGACCGGTGGCGCGCGTGACGGCCAGCTGGTGGTCTGCGAGCTGACCCAGGCGCCGGACAGCCGCCGTCCGCCGATCGGCCGCATCATCGCCGTGCTCGGCGACAAGCTGACCGCCTCGCTGGTGGTGGAAACCGCGATCCACGGCCACGAACTGCCGTTCGAGTTCCCGCAGGAAGTGCTGGACGAAGCCGCGTCGGTGCCGATGGTGGTCGAGCCGGCGATGATCGGCGACCGCGTCGACCTGCGCAGCACGCCGCTGGTGACCATCGATGGTGAAGATGCCAAGGACTTCGACGACGCGGTGTACTGCGAACCGAATGCCGATGGCTTCCGCCTGGTGGTGGCGATTGCCGATGTCTCCAACTACGTTCGCCCCGGCACGCCGCTGGACGAGGAAGCGCAGAAGCGCGCGACCTCGGTGTATTTCCCGGGCTTCGTGGTGCCGATGCTGCCGGAGACGCTGTCCAACGGCATCTGCTCTTTGATGCCGAAGGTCGACCGCATGTGCTTCGTCTGCGACATGCAGATCGACCGCGACGGCCTGGTCACGCATTCGCGCTTCTACGAAGCGGTGATGAACTCGCACGCGCGCCTGACCTACACCCAGGTGTGGAAGGCGGTGGGCGAGGACGATGCCGATACCAAAGCCTGGATGGGCGACCTGCTGCCGCAGGTACAGCGCCTGCACCAGCTGTACAAGGTGCTGTCCAAGGCGCGCACCAAGCGCGGTGCCATCGAGTTCGAAAGCAGTGAAGTGCGCTTCGTGCTGGACAACCGCGGTGAAGTCACCCAGGCCGGCATGCTGGTGCGCAACGACGCGCACAAGCTGATCGAGGAATGCATGATCGCGGCCAACGTCGAGGCGGCGAAGTACCTGCTGTCGCGCCACGTGCCGGCCCCGTACCGCATCCACGAGAAGCCGCCGGAAACCAAGTACGCCGACCTTCTGGAATTCCTCAAGGAGTTCAAGCTGAGCCTGCCGCCGTGGTCGAAGGTGCGCCCGGGTGACTACACCAAGCTGCTGAAGAAGATCCGCGACCGCCCCGATGCCACGCTGCTGGAATCGGTGCTGCTGCGCAGCCAGAGCCTGGCGATCTACAGCCCGGAGAATCACGGCCACTTCGGCCTGGCGCTGGAGGCGTACGCGCATTTCACCTCGCCGATCCGCCGCTACCCCGATCTGCTGGTGCATCGCGCGATCAAGCACGCACTGTCCGGCAAGCCGCTGGACAAGTTCACCTACAACGCCCGCGAGATGGCCGCGCTGGCACTGCAATGTTCCGAACGCGAGCGACGTGCCGACGAGGCAGAGCGCGAGGTGGACGAGCGCTACCGCGCCGCGTGGATGGAAAAGCATGTGGGCGGCCAGTTCGACGGCGTGATCAGCGGCGTAACCAGCTTCGGCCTGTTCGTGGAACTGGACGAGTCGAAGGTGCAGGGCCTGGTGCACGTGACCCAACTGCCGCAGGACTATTACAAGTTCGACGCCACCCGCAAGACGCTGACCGGCGAACGCCGCGGCAGCAGCTACCGCCTGGGCGACCGCGTGCGCATCCTGGTACTGAAGGCCAGCATGGAAGAGCGCAAGATCGATTTCCGCCTGGTCGAGCACAAGGGCGAGGACGAAGGCGATGGCCTGCCGCCGCTGCCCGAGCGTGGCAAGCCGGCCAAGCGCACCAAGAAGCAATATTGATGAAAGGCGTGCCGACCAACGGTCGGCCCCCACCTCACCCGGTAGGTGCCAACCGTGCGTTGGCACGACGTTTCGGAGGAACGCACCATGCAAGGCCAACCCGAATACAGCGGCGGCTGCCAGTGCGGCGCGATCCGCTTCCAGGCGCGCGGTGCGCTGACCGACAGCTCGATCTGCCATTGCCGGATGTGCCAGAAGGCGTTCGGTGCCTATTACGCGCCGCTGGTATCCGTGCGCGGCGTGCAGTTCAGCTGGACCCGCGGCCAGCCGCGCTATTTCCAGTCGTCCAACGTGGTGCGGCGTGGCTTCTGCGCCGACTGCGGCACGCCGCTGACCTACGAGGCGCCGGACGGCGTGGCGGTGGCCGCCGGTGCCTTTGACGAACCCGAGCGCCTGCCGCCGACGATCCAGTACGGAGTCGAGCGCAAGCTGCCGTTTGTCGATACGCTGGCCAGCCTGCCGGCCCGTCGTACCGAGGAAGACATCGCGGCGCTGGAGTTCCTGGCTACCATCGTGTCCCATCAGCACCCGGACCACGACACGCCGCACTGGCCGCCGCGCAGCCGTTCAGCCGAAGGGTGAAAGGCGGGTAGCGCCGGGCCATGCCCGGCGAGCGCGAAGCGCGGCCGCCGCCGATGCTCTACCATAGCCACCCCCTTTCCGGTCCCCGCCCGCATGAGCAAGAACAGCCAGTGGATCGTCGGCGTCAACGCCGTCGCCTCCTCCATCGAGAACGACGCCGAGAACGTCCGCGAAGTGCTGGTCGAGGCCGGTGCGAAGAACCCGCGCCTGACCGAGATCGAGGAAAATGCCCGCCGCAAGGGCATCGACGTGCGCAAGGTGAACAGTCAGGCGCTGGATGGCGTGGGCGGTTCGGTGCGCCACCAGGGCGTGGCCGCGCGCTATGCTGCTGCCCGCACCTACAGCGAGAACGAGCTGGAAGGCCTGGTCACCGCAGCCGAAGGCAAGGCCCTGCTGCTGGTGCTGGACGAAGTGCAGGACCCGCACAACCTCGGCGCCTGCCTGCGCTCGGCCGCTGCGGCCGGTGCGACCGCCGTGATCATCCCCAAGGACAAGTCGGCTACGGTCAATGCCACCGTGCGCAAGACCTCGGCCGGTGCCGCCGATCTGATCCCGGTGGTGGCGGTGACCAACCTGTCGCGCTGCCTGAAGGACCTGCAGAAGCTGGGCGTGTGGATCTATGGCCTGGCCGGTGAAGCCACCGCTTCGCTGTACCAGCTGGACCTGAAGGGCAACATCGCCCTGGTGCTCGGTGGCGAGGCCGATGGCCTGCGTCGCCTGACCCGCGAGAACTGCGATGGCCTGGTCAAGATCCCGATGCCGGGCGAGATCGAGAGCCTGAATGTCTCGGTCGCTGCCGGCGTCAGCCTGTTCGAGGCCGTGCGCCAGCGCGGTTGATCCGCCAGCGGTCTTGTAGAGCCGAGCCCACGCTCGGCTGTCGCACGCAGCGCGGGCGCGTCTTCCCGATCAGAAAGCAGCCGAGCATGGGCTCGGCTCTACAGAAGTAGCGTGTCGACCCAGGTCGACACCTGCCCGGTAGTCGCCAACCTTGGTTGGCGCTCTCGCGGCTTCACCCCGCGCTGCCGCCCAACGCCTTGAACAGGGTGACGTCGTTATTCAGCTGCCCCTGGCGCACGCGCGCCAGCGACAGCTCGGCATCGCGCCGGGTCTGCTGCGCTTCCAGCCAGGTGCGCAGGTCGGTGGCGCCCACGCGGTAACGCACTTCCTGCGCGCGCTCCACTTCCACCGCTTCGTCGTACGAGGCCTGCGAGGCCGCCACCTGGCGTGCCAGCTGTTCGCGCGCGGACAACGCGTTGTCCACTTCCGAGAGCGCGGTGTACAGCGTCTTGCGGAAGTTTGTGGCGGCGATCTGATAGGCGGTGCCGGCGATATCCGTATCCAGCTGCGCGCGCTGCAGGTTGAGGAACGGCAGCGACAGGCCCGCGCCGAGCGTGGCCACCGGGTTGCGCAGCACATCACCCAGCGAGGTTGCACTGGAGCCGAGGCTGCCGGTCAGGCTCAACGCGGGGTAGTACTGGGTGGCGGTCACCTTGATGGTCTTCAGGCTGTTGCGCAGGCGAAGTTCGGCCGCGCGCAGGTCGGGACGGCGGCCGAGCAGGTCGGCCGGCAGGCCTTCGCTGATGCCCGGGCTGTGTGCGCCCAGCAGGTCCTGCGGCTCGTCCTGCTGCGGCCACGGCGTGCCGTCCAGCAGCACGGTCAGCGCATTGCGCACCTCCACCCGCTGCTGTTCCAGCGCGCTCTGCGAGGACCGCTGCGACTGCAGGTTCTGCAGTGCCTGGCGCACTTCCAGGCGCGACACAGCACCGGCATCGAAGCGCGCCTGCACCAGTTCGCGGGTGCGTTCGAGCCGCTCCAGGTTGGCCTGCCCGGTGGCGATCGACTGGTTGAGATAGGCCAGGTTCCAGTACTGGGTGATGGTGTCGCTGATCACCAGCAGCGCGGTGTTCTGCCGGTCTTCCTCGCTGGCCTGGGCTTCCCAGCGGGCGATGTCGCGCTGGGTGCGCAGGCGGCCCCACAGATCGACCTCCCAGCCCAGCGAGACGCCAGTGGAATAACTGCGGCGCCAGTCGTCGGCTTGGTCGGTGGCGCGGCTGGCATTACCGCTTACGCCGGACGAAGAAGGCTGCGGCCACAGCGCGTTGCTGGCCAGCCCGGCCTGCAGGCGTGAGCGTTGCACGGCCAGGCCGGCGGCGGCAAGGTCGCTGTTGGCGGCCAGCGCGCGGGCCACCAGACGGTCCAGCCGCTCATCGCCGAAGCCGGTCCACCAGGTGTCCTGGCGGATGTCGCGGCCGGGGGTATCCAGGCTGCTGCGCGGGTCGTCGGCCGGTGCATTGAGCGTGGCATCGCCACGCCCGTAGCTGGCCGCCACGTCGGGGTCCTGCACCGGATAGCGACCCACCGAGGCACACGCGGACAGGGCGAGCAGGACAGCGCCGGCCAGCAGCAGGCGCGAGGGAGCGGGGAAGGGCAGTCGGGTCATCATCGTCATTCGCGGGCCAGGGCCTCGACCGGGTCGAGCTGCGCGGCATTGCGCGCGGGCAGGAAGCCGAACGCCACGCCGATCAGGGTCGAGCAGGCGAACGCGGCAACAATCGAAGCGGTGGAGAACAGCACCTGGAAGTCACTGGCGAAGCGGCCGATCATCGAGCCCAGCAGCAAGGCCAGGCCGATGCCGAGTACGCCACCGAGCAGGCACACCAGTACCGCTTCGATCAGGAACTGCTGGCGGATGTCACTCTGCCGTGCGCCCACGGCCATGCGCACGCCGATCTCGCGCGTTCGCTCGGTCACCGACACCAGCATGATGTTCATCACGCCGATGCCGCCGACCAGCAGCGCGATGGCGGCAATGGCGCCGATCAGCAGGGTCATCGTGCGCGTGGTCTGTTCGATGGTCTCGCGGATCTCGGCGCTGTTGCTGAGGAAGAAATCCTCGGTGCCGTGGCGCAGGGTCAGCAGGCGGGTGATCGCTTCCTGTGCGGCATCCATCGGCGTGCTGTCGTCCACGCGTACGGTGATGCTGGAGACGTGGCTCTGGCCGAGCATGCGCGACATCACCGTGGTGTAGGGCACCCATACGCTGAGGCTGGTGCTGCCACCGAAGCCGAAGCTCTGCCGCTTGGCCACGCCGACCACGCGTGCCGGCACGTTGCCGAGCAGGATCACCTGGCCGATCGGATCGACATCGGGGAAGAACTGGGTCTGGGTGTTCTCATCGATCACCGCCACCTGGCCCAGGCCCTTCACCGCATCGGCATCGAAGAAGCTGCCGCTGAGCAGGTTCACGCCCTTGACCCGGAAGAACTGCTCGCCGACACCGCTGACCTGCGCGGTGGACGACTGGTTGCGGTAGCGCGCGGTGACCGAACTGGACACGCTGGGCGTGGCGCTGTCCACATAACTCTGCCGGGACAGGGCATCGGCATCGCTGGCCTTGAGGGTCTGCACGCGGGCCGAGCGCATGTCGCCGAAGCCGCGGCCGGGATAGACGTCGATGGTGTTGGTGCCCAGCGCACTGATGTTCTGCAGGATCTGCTGCTGCGAGCCGTTGCCCAGCGCCACCACCGAGACCACCGAGGCAATGCCGATGATGATGCCGAGCATGGTCAGGAAGGTGCGCAGCCGATGCGCGTTCATCGCCAGCAGGGCCATGCGGAACGCTTCGGTGAAACGATCCCGGGCCGCCCGCCAGCTGTTGCCGTGGGCAACGCCGGTGCTGGCTTCGCGCTGCGCACGGTAGGTCGGTGCCTCCGGGTTGGCGCGGTCGGCGATGATCTCGCCATCACGGATCTCGATGATGCGCTGCGCGTGCTGGGCCACGCTCATGTCGTGGGTGACGATGATGATGGTGTGGCCTTCGGCATGCAGCTCCCCGAGGATCGCCATCACTTCTTCGCCGGATTTCGTGTCCAGCGCGCCGGTCGGTTCGTCGGCCAGGATCACCTCGCCGCCGTTCATCAGCGCACGCGCGATCGATACGCGCTGCTGCTGGCCGCCGGACAACTGGCCCGGCTTGTGGTGCATGCGATCACCCAGGCCCAGCCGCTGCAGCAGCTGTTCGGCGCGCGCGTTGCGCACCGGGCCGGGGCTGCCGGCATACACCGCGGGGACTTCCACGTTGCCACGCGCGTCCAGGTCACCCAGCAGGTGGTAGCGCTGGAAGATGAAGCCGAAATGCTCGCGGCGCAGTTCGGCCAGTTCGTCCGGCTCCATCCTGCCGGTTTCGCGCCCGGCCACCTGGTAGCTGCCGCGGGTAGGGCGGTCGAGGCAGCCGAGAATGTTCATCAGCGTCGACTTGCCCGAGCCGGACTGGCCGACGATCGCCACCATCTCGCCGGCGTGGATATCCAGGTTGACGTCACGCAGTACGGCGATGACGTCATCGCCAGCCGGGAATTCGCGTCGCAGGTCGCGCAGGCGCAGCAGCGGCGCCGTCGTGCTCATCGGCGCGGACCCATGCCCGGGCCGCCGACCCGCATCTGCATGCCGCCACGGCTGCCGCCACCGGCCGCAGCCGCATTGGCCTCGCCGACCACCACGCGCTCGCCTTCCTTCAGCCCGGACAGGATTTCTGCCGAGGCGCCGTTGTTGATGCCGACCGTCACCTTGCGCGGCTGCGGCTGGCCCTTGTCATCCAGCACCCGCACCATGCGCTCATCGCCACGGCGCTTCGGCCCCAGCGCTACCGCCGGCACCATCAGCACGTTCTTGGCCTGCTTGAGCAGTACCGAGACCTGCGCGGTCATGTCGATGCGCAGCGTGCCGTCCGGGTTTTCCACGTCGAACAGCGCGTTGTAGTAGACCGCGCTGCTGGAACTGGAGCTGGACGAACTGCTGGAACTGGAGGAGTTCTCGTTGGCGATCGAGGCCGGCGCCGGATTGATCTGGCGCAGGGTGGCGTGGTACTTGCGGTCCGGGTCACCCAGGGTGGTGAAGTACACCGGCATGCCGGCCTTGATCTTGACCACGTCGGCCTCGGAGATCTCGGCATTGACGGTGACGACGTCCAGCCGCGCCAGCATCACGATGGTGGGCGCGGTCTGGTTGGCGTTCACGGTGCGGCCTTCCTCGGCCACCACCGCCACCACGGTGCCATCCATCGGCGCGGTGATGCGGGTGTAGGCCAGGTTGGCGCGGGCGGTGCCCAGTTCGGTCTGGCGACCCTTGATCTGCGCCTCGTAGGACTGCAACTGGGCGCGGGCGGTCTTCAGCTGGGCCTCGGCGGCATCATATTCCTGGCGCGAGGTGGCTTCGGCGGCCAGCATCTGCTGCTGGCGCGCGAACTCCAGTTCGGCCTGGCGCAGGGTGGCCTGCTGCACGGCGCGCTGGGCGGTGACCTGGTCCAGCGAGGCCTGCGCGTTGAGCACTTGGTTCTGCTGGGTGGTGGCGTCGATCTCGGCGATCAGGTCGCCTTCCTTCACCGTGTCGCCCAGCTGCACCTTCAGCGACTTGATCTGACCCGAGGCCTGCGCACCCACGCTGACCAGCTTGTAGGCGTCGATCACGCCGGTGGCATCCACGGTCTGTTCGATGTCGCCGCGGCTGACCGGGGTGGTCGCCACGGCCGGGGCGGCGGGCTTGCGAAGCAGCCACCAGGCGGCCACGGCAACGATCAGGGCAAGCAGGGCGATCAGTATCAGGCGACCCCGGCGGGTCGCGGGCAACAGGCGGAACGTCACGTCGTGGCTTCACTCTCGGGCCGCGGTGGCGGCGTTGGTGGGCATTGTGAAGACCGGGCGATGGGCGGCTCAATCCTCGGGGTATGTCTCTATGTAACACTGTCGGTGAATACGCGTAACCACAGGTATCCCGCCCCCGGCTGGATACACTGGTACGCATTGCCCCGGATGCGGTTCAGCTGCCGACACGGGATGATCGCGCCATGGAGACTGAAAACACGATGCATCGACTGCTGATCGTCGACGACGACAACGACATCCGCACCCTGTTGGCCGAGCAGCTCGGCCGTGCCGGTTACCAGGTGAGCACCGCCGCCGATGGCACTGCCATGCGCCAGCTGCTGGACCGCGAGCACGTGGACCTGATCGTGCTCGACCTCAACCTGCCGCGCGAGGATGGCCTGACCCTGTGCCGCGACCTGCGCGCACGATCGAACACGCCGGTGATCATGCTGACCGCGCGCGCCGAGCCGATCGACCGCGTGCTGGGCCTGGAAATGGGCGCCGACGACTATCTGGCCAAGCCGTTCGAACCGCGCGAGCTGCTGGCGCGCATCCGCAACGTGCTGCGCCGGACCGAGGCGCTGCCGGCCAATCTCGAGCCCCTGGCGGTGCGCCGCGCGCGCTTCTCGCGCTGGGTGTTCGATCTGGAGCATCGCCACCTGGTGGACCCGGACGATCGCGTGGTGGTGCTGTCCGGCGCCGAATTCCGCCTGCTGCGGGTGTTCATCGCGCATGCCAACAAGGTGCTGTCGCGCGAGCAGCTGGTCGCGCTCAGCAGTGGCCGCAACTATGAGGCGCAGGACCGCGCGATCGATCTGCAGGTCAGCCGCCTGCGCAACAAGCTGGGCGATGATGGTGGCCCGGATGGCCTGATCAAGACCGTGCGCAACGAAGGCTACGTACTGGCCTCCTCGGTGAACCTGGAATAAGCCGCCATGAAGCGCCTGCGCCATTTCCTGTCCTCGATGGTCGGGCGGTTGTTCGTCATCCTGCTGCTGGGCATGAGCGTGGCTGCGATCGGCGCGACCATGCTGGCTACGTCCAAACGCCAGCAGGAGTTCGAGCGGCAGAACCTGAACCGCATTGCCGACCGCCTGCAGGGCTACGTCAACCTGCTCGATGGCAATCCCGAACTGCGTGAGCGCCTGCTTGAGGTCGGTGGGCCCAGCGTGCGTGCGCTGCAGCCCGGCGCGCGCCTGGGGCGGGCGGATACCGCACTGATGGAAGTCCTGGATGACCGGCCCGGCCCGGTGTCGCGCGCGCACGTGCACTTCACTTCGTTCCGTTCCTGCATTCCCAAGCTGCAGGATCTGCTGCCGCCGCCTCCGCCCGGGCACCGGCGGCATCCGCGTGAGCGCGATCCGGCCTTCATTCCGCCCAAGTGCCGCGCGGTCGACGTGACGCTCAACGACGGTACGCTGCTGAAGCTGGCGCTGGATTCGCCGGCGGTGGCCCACAACGGCATTCTGGCCGTGGACCCGTGGTTCCTGACCCTGCTGGTGCTGGCCATCGCCGTGCTGGCCTACATCGTCGCGCGCATGGCCAGCGCGCCGCTGCAGGAGCTGGCGGCCGCCGCCGAGGATCTCGGCGACGATCTGCAGCGCGATCCACTGCCATTGCGCGGACCGCGCGAGGTGCAGCGCGCCGCCGAGGCCTTCAATGCCATGCAGCACCGCCTGCAGCGGCACCTGGCCGAACGCACGCAGATGCTGGCGGCGATTACCCACGACCTGCAGACCCCGTTGACCCGCCTGCGCCTGCGCCTGGAGAACGTCAGCGACGAGGTGCTGCGCGAACGCCTGATCGGCGATCTGGCGGCGATGCAGGCACTGGTGCGCGAAGGCCTGGAGCTGGCCCGCAGCGCAGAGAGCGCCGAGCAGCGCGCCGCGCTGGATCTGGATTCGTTACTGGAAAGCATCGTGGAAGACGCCGCCGAGGGCGGTGCCGACGTGGTCTTCGAAGGTGGCACCGGTGCGGTGCTGATGCTGCGCCCGCTGGCCATGCACCGGCTGTTCTCCAACCTGGTGGACAACGCCGTGATGTATGCCCACCGCGTGCGCGTGCGGGTGGAGCGCAGCGGCGGCGCGATCACGGCGATGGTGTCCGACGATGGCCCGGGCCTGGCCGAGGATCAGCTGGAAGCCGTGTTCGATCCGTTCGTGCGGGTGGAGACCTCGCGTTCGCGCGAAACCGGCGGCGCCGGTCTGGGCTTGACCATCGCCCGCGCCCTGGCCGAAAAGGATGGCGCGCGGCTGTGGCTGCGCAACCGCGCCGAAGGCGGGCTGGAGGCGGTAGTGCAGTGGCCGGCCAGTGCACAGGTGGTGCCGCCAGGCCGGGCCGGCTGAGCCTGCCGGCCGCACGGTGATGACGCCGGGGCCAGGGTTTGGCCTATCATCTGCGCATCTCCCCAGTTTCTCCCCGATGAGTCAGCCTGTTCCTGCCGGCACGCTGTTCCGCGTTGCCCGGTCGTTCCCGCTTGCTGCCATGCCCTGCAGCCGCCACCGGCCACTGCCGCCGAGCTGATGGGCAGGCCAGGGGACAACGGGTGCTGGGTGGAGCGCCGCGTTTCGAAAGCCAGGCAGGCGCTGCAGCGCGGCCTGCTGTGGCTGTTGCTTGTCCTGGCGCTGCCGCTGGCCGCGCAGGAGGGAGCACCGACCCTGCGCGACTACGCCATCGATGTGTGGACCTCGCGCAATGGCCTGCCGCACAACTCGCTGCGCGATATCGCGCAGACCCCCGAGGGGCATCTGTGGTTTGCCACCTGGGAAGGCCTGGTGCGCTACAACGGCCTGGATTTCACCGTGTTCGACCGCAGCACCCGCCCGGGGCTGCGCGACAACGGCATCGGCGCACTGCTGGTGGATCGGCAGGGTGGGCTGTGGATCAGTGATTCGCGCGGTAATGTCAGCCATCGCGGCAACGACGGCCAGTGGCGGGTCTGGGAGCATCAGGCCGACACCCCGCAGGTGCTGATCCAGTCCATGCAGATGGACAGCCAGGGGCGCCTGTGGTTGCTGTACGAAGGCAAGGGCATCGGCTATCTGACGCCGGACAAGGGCATCGTCTACCAGGCACCGGCGGCCGACCTGCCGATGGCGATGAGCTTCACCAAGCTGGTGGTCGATGCGCAGGACCGGGTCTGGGTTGGCACGCTGGACGGGCTGGTGCTGCGCGACAACGACGGCGTGCTCAAGCGCGCACCCGCGGCGTGGGGCCTGGGTGCCGGCACGGGCCTGTCATGGCCGTACCGGGCGCCGGATGGCGCGCTGTGGATCGTCGCCGGCGAGCGCCTGTACCGCGTGGAGGACGATCAGCTGGTGCTGGTGCACCGGCTGCCGGGACAGCTGCACATGACCTCGATGCTGCAGGACCGGCACGGCGACCTGTGGCTGGGAACCGAGAACCAGGGCCTGCTGCGGATCTCGGCGCATGGGCTGGAGCGGTTGCCGGCCGGCCTGAACCTGCCGGGCGGGCGCGTTGTCAGCCTGCGCGAGGATGCCGAAGGCAGCATCTGGGTGGGGGCCAACGGTGGCCTGTACCGCCTGCGAGAAACCCTGTTCAGCAGCTACACCGAGCGCGATGGTCTCAGTGGCGACTATGTGCGCACGGTGCTGGAGGACCGCGACCGCCAGTTGTGGGTCGGCAGCGCCAGTGGCCTGGATCTGCAGACCGCCGATGGCCGCTTCCGCGCAATGCCGCTGCACAACCGCGGCGGCAAGGCACCTTCGGTGCTCAGCCTGGCGCAGGGCCCGGACGGTGACCTGTGGGTCGGAACGTTTGGCGATGGTGTCTACCGTCTTGGCCGCGATGGCCGGCTGCGGCACAACTATGCCGCCGCCGATGGCATGCCGGGCGGCAACATCCGCGCGATCAGCGTGGACCCGCAGGGCGTGGTCTGGGCAGGCACGCAGAAGGGCGTAGTCCGCATCGACGGCGACCGCGTGCAGGTATCAAACGTTGTGGGCATGCCCAGTGGCCTGATCACCGCACTCGAGCATGATCACCAAGGCAATCTGTGGATCGGCACCATCGAGGGCATCCGCGTGCTGCGTGGCGACCACGTGCAGTCGATCGACCTGGCACCGATGGGCGGGGGCCGCAGTGTGTTCGGCTTCCATCAGCTGGGCGATGCGATGTGGGTCAGCAGCGACCGCGGCCTGTACCGCTGGCGCGACGGAAAACTGGCACGCGTCGGCCTGGAGCAGGGCATGCCGGTGGATGCAGTGTTCCAGCTGGTGCCGGACCGCCTGGGCAATGTGTGGATCAGCAGCAACCGTGGCGTGCTGCGTACCGACATGGCCACCCTCAACGCCGTGGCCGATGGCCGCGCACCGCGGGTAGTGGTGGAGCGCTACAACGAGATCGACGGCATGGCCAACGCACAGGCCAACGGCAGCTCCGGACCCTCGGCGATCCTGCGCCAGGACGGCACGTTCTGGGTGGTCACCGCCGGTGGACTGAGCACCGTCGACCCGCAGCGCCTGCAGCGTTTCCGTGAGCGTCCTTCACCGCCGGCAGCGATCGAGAGCGTGCAGGTGGATGGCGCCCCCGTGCATTGGGAGGGCCCGGATCGCAACTACATTCCCGGTGGCCGACGTCTGGCGGTGAGCTATGTGGGCCTGAGTTACCTGATGTCGGACCGGATCCGCTATCGCACGCGGCTCGATGGCCTGGACACCGGCTGGGTCGAGCGCGGCCCACAGCGCAGCGTCGAGTTCGTCGGCCTGCCTCCAGGTGACTACACCCTGCACGTGTCGGCGGCGCATCCGGGCGGGGCCTGGGGCCAGCAGGAAGCCGTGTGGAGCTTCACGGTGGAGCCGTTCTGGTGGCAGCGCCGCAGCGTGCAGGTGCTGGGCGGGCTGCTGCTGCTGGCCGGGCTGGTTGTGCTGTACCGCCTGCTGCTGCAGCAGCTGAAGGCCAGCAACCTGCGCCTGGCACGGCGCGTGGACGAGGCAACCTTCGACCTGCAGGCCAAGACCGTGCACCTGCAGGCACTGAACCAGGAAAAGACCGAGCTGGCCGAGCGCCTTGCACGGCAGGCCGAGGCTTTCGAGCGTCAGGCGCGCGAGGATGCGCTGACCGGGCTGGCCAATCGCCGTGCCTTCGACGAAACGCTGGCGCGCGATTTCGCCCGTTCACAGCGCAGCGGCCACCCGCTGTGCCTGGTGGTGCTGGACATCGACCACTTCAAGGACGTCAACGACCGGCACAGCCACAGCATTGGCGATGCTGTGCTGGTGCAGGTGGCAAGGCTGATCGCCGCGGCCTGCCGCGACTCGGACCTGCCCGCGCGTACCGGTGGCGAGGAGTTCGCGCTGCTGCTCAACGACACCCGCCTGGAAGAAGCCGCGCAGCTGTGCGCGCGCCTGCGTGGCCTGTTCCATGACCACCCCGACTGGGCCGGTGTAGCGGGCCTGCGCGTGACCTTCAGTGCAGGCCTGGTGGAACTGGATGCCGATGACCGCACCCCGGCGCTGCTGTACCAGCGCGCAGACCGCGCGCTGTACCGCGCCAAGAGCGACGGCCGCGATCGCACGAGCATCGGCTGAATTCATCCGCGCATGGCGTGGATCTGCCGCGCGACCCGCTGCTTCTGACTTCGTTTTTTCTGATCTTTCCGTGGCGCCCACCCTGCCCGGCCTCAACCGGGATGCCTCACCCCACCACGAGGGGCGCCGCCGTTGGCTGTCTTACCGCGGCCAGGCGTTGGCGATGGTGCAGAACAATCGCGCGGTCTGTTCGGTGTCATACACCGCGCTGTGCGCTTCGTTGGCATCCCAGCCCAGCCCGGCAGCCGTGGCGGCACGCGCCAGCACGGTCTGCCCGTAGGCGATGCCGGCCAGGGTGACGGTGTCGAACACGCTGAACGGATGGAACGGATTCCGCTTGTGGCCGGTCCGGGCCACCGCGGCGTTGACGAAGCCCAGGTCGAAATGCGCGTTGTGGCCGACCAGGATCGCGCGCTGGCAGCCGTACTTCTTCATCGCCGCGCGTACCGGGGTGAAGATGTGGTCCAGTGCGGCCTTCTCTTCCTTGGCCAGCCGGAACGGGTGGTCGAGGATGATGCCGGTCACTTCCAGCGACTTCGGGTCGATTTCCAGGCCCTCGGCTGGCACCACGTGAGCACTGGCGGTCTGGCCGGGGTAGAGCAGGCCGTTCTCGTCCATCTCGATCGGCACCGCGGCGATTTCCAGCAAGGCGTTGCGCTGGCTGTCGAAGCCGCCGGTTTCCACGTCCACCACTACCGGCAGGAAGCCGCGGAAGCGTTGTGACATCGCGCGCTGCGCCTGGGGGACTGCGGAATCGGAGGCGGCGGCAGGTGCGGGGGTGGGGTCATTCATCCGTGAATTCTAGCAGAGCGACCCTGAGCGCCCGGCCAGCCTTCGGTGCATGCGTTCCCTGCGCGGGCGTGTGTCGACCAAGGTCGACACCTACCGGGCCACCGCGCGCTCAGGATTCCGTTGGGTGCCAACCTTGGTTGGCACGGTGCGCGCCGACCAAGGTCGGCATCTACCGGACTGTCGGCCGCGCAGGCCTGGCCGAGGGAGACCAACGCGCCAACCACGCATCCACGCTCAGCTTGCCGGGGCCGGTGAACAGCAGTGGCAGCAGCATCGCCATGAACAGCACCGGCAGCTTGAAGCTGCCGTAGCCCTGGTCGCTGATCGCATACCCCATGGCCAGGTCGGCCAGCGAGTTCCACTCCATCGGCCAATGCACCGCATAGGTGGCCACCACTGTCAGCACCAGCAGGCTGGCGGCGGCAAATCGGGTGCCGAAGCCGAACAGCAGGCAAGCAGCGCCGACCAGCTCGAACCAGGTCGCCAGCTGCCAGTTCAGCGTTGCCGGCAACTGGTCGAACGGGAACGGGAAGGCATCCTGCAGGTCGGCAAACCAGTTCTGGCCGTGCAGCTTCTCACGGCCGGATTCGAAGTATTCCCAGGCCAGCAGCAGGCGCAGGCCGAGCGGGGCCAACCAGGGGGCGAGACGGTCCAGCTGGCCACGCGCGGTGGCCAGGGTCGGAAGCTTCATCGGTGGATCTCCGGGGGAAGGGGGTGTCAGCCGGGGGCCGGCAGTGGGCCGATCACGCCGGCCTGCAGGAACTGCTGCAGCAACGCGGCACCGGGTCCGGCCAAGGCGTCCTCGGCCAACCCATGCGCCGCGGCCAGCTGCTGCAGGTAGCTGCGGCCATCGAGGCCAGGGTGTTCGCCGATGCTGGACAGCAGGTACACCGCCAGCGGGCTGAGCGTGGCGAACCGCACCTCGCCGTCGGCATCGCGGCGCACAAGAAGGCCCGTCGGCTCGGCTGGTGGCTCGGTGGGTGCATCCTCGGCGCCGAGGCGGTGCACCGGCCACTGGTACAGCAACGGCCAGGCCAGTGGTGAGCGTTGCAGCGGCACCCGCAGCGGGTCGATGTCCGCCGCGACCGGCAGCGGCCCGGCGTCCAGCTGGTACAGCGCGGTTTCCACCCACTCGTAGTGGGCCAGCTCGGCCAGCGCCGGGTGTGGCAGCTGCGGCTGCGCATGCAGCCATTGCACGAATTCAACAGCCAGTTCGGTGAACAATGGCGTCTGGCAGCGATGCGTGGCGAAGTAGTGGCGGACCAGCGTGCTCCAGGCCGGTTCGCCGAGCAGGCGCACGCAGACCGGGAAGCCGTTGCTCAACAGGCCGAGCAGGTTGTTGAACAGCAGCCGCTGGTACACCGCGACGCGGCGCGGTTCCAGCCCGGCCGGTGCAGCCACCGCCTGTGGATCGCGCAGGTGTGCGGTGAACGCGTACTGCTGCGCTCGCAGCGTGTCGGGGGTATCAGCCATATGCAGCCTCCGCGTGCACGGCCTGCAGGCGGCGGATGGTCTGCAGTTCGCCGCGCAGCTCGGCGTAGGGCGGGAAATTGAAATCTCGCTCGAGCAGGGTGGGGCGAGCGCCGATGCGCGCATAGGTGCGCGCCAGCAGCGCCCAGACCGGGTCGATCACCGCACTGCCGTGGGTATCGATCTTCAGGTCCGGCGCTTCATCCAGGTGCCCGGCCACGTGCAGGCAGACGATGCGGTCTGCGGGCAGGCCAGCGATGAACGCGTCGGCGTCGTAACCATGGTTGCAGGCGTTGACGTAGACGTTGTTGACGTCCAGCAGCAGGTCGCAGTCGGCTTCGGCAAGCACGGCATTGGTGAAGGCCAGCTCGTCCATCGCCGGCTCCGGCGCCAGGTAGTAGGAGACGTTCTCCACCGCGATGCGGCGGGCCAGCAGGTCCTGCACCTGGGCGATGCGCGCGGCGGTATGGTGCACTGCTTCATCGGTGAACGGAATCGGCAGCAGGTCGTACAGGTGGCCGTCGTCGCTGCAGTAGCTCAGGTGTTCGCTGTACAGCGGCACGCGGTGTTTTTCCAGGAACTGACCGACCTGCTCCAACAGCTGCGTATCCAGTGGCGCACTGCCGCCCAGCGACAACGACAGGCCGTGGCAGCTCAGCGGATGGCGCTGCGCCAGCTCGGCCAGCGCGTCACCGGCGGGGCCGCCGACATGGATCCAGTTCTCCGGCGCGCATTCGAGGAAATCGAAATCGCCGGCCGGTGCATCGCGCAGCTCCTGCAGCAGCGCCCGGCGCAGCCCCAACCCTGCGGCCGCCGCACGAAGCGGCAACCGCGGGTTGACGACGCTGGCGCGGACGTCAGTGCTTGCCACCGCACTTGCCTTCGCCACACTTGCCTTCGGCCGCCTTCTTGTCGCCGGTCTTGGCCTTGGCGCCTGCTGCCGCACCGGCAGCCTTGCCCTTGTCGGCACCGCACTTGCCTTCGGCGGTCTTGCCGTCGGCACCACACTTGCCTTCGGCATGCTTGGTCGCGTCAGCGGCCATCTTGGTGTCGGCGGCCTTGGCGTCGGTACTGGCCTTGGCTGCCTGTCCGGCCACCAGGTAGCCCTGGGCGAGGTCGCTCATGCTCAGGGCCGAGGCACTGGCGGTCATGCCCAGGCCGGCGGCCAGGGCGGTAGCAGTCAGCAGGGACAGGGTCTTGTTGGAACTGCTCATCGGTCGTGCTCCTGGGTGGTGTGGGCGGGTGCCCGGGTGGCCGGCAGGGATGCCGGTGGAAACGATGGTGCAGCGATCCTACTCAACGAATCCTCGCCAAGAACTCAAATTTTCGTGAGGTTTGTTACAGAAGCATCCGGAAGGTCCGCACCGGGCCAGCCCGGCGCCCACAATGCGGGGGAATACCCCAAAAAAGAAGGCCGCTGTCACCAGGACAGCGGCCACCTTGGACCCAGCTCCGTTGTTGCAGTGCAGCGTCAGATCTGGCCGGTGCTGGAGGTCTCGTCGCGCTTTTCACGCGGCGGCAGCGGCTGCTCGCCGTGCACCAGGAACCACACGTTCTCTGCGATGTTGGTGGCGTGGTCGCCCACGCGCTCCAGGTTCTTGGCCATGAACAGCAGGTGGGTGCACGGGGTGATATTGCGCGGGTCTTCCATCATGTAGGTCAGCAGCTCGCGGAACAGCGCGGTGTACTGCGCGTCCAGGCGCGCGTCGTCTTCGCGCAGTTCCAGTGCAGCGTCGGCGTCGTTGTCGCGGTAGGCGGCGATGGCACGGCGCACCTGCTGCGCGGCCAGGCGGCCGAGCGCACGCAGGCCCTGGATCTGCGGCAGCGGCGGCACCTTGCCCAGCGCGATCGAGCGCTTGGCCACGTTGGCCGCGTAGTCGCCGATGCGCTCGATGTCCGCCGGGATGCGCAGGCCTGCGAGGATCTCGCGCAGGTCACGCGCCATCGGCCCACGCAGCGCCAGACGCATCACGTCGTGGCTGATCTGCTGTTCCAGCGCGTCGATCGCTTCATCATTGGCAATGATGCGATGGGCAGCGTTCTCGTCGCGCTTTTCGATCACGTCCATCGCCGCTTCGAGCTGGGCGACGGCCATTTCGCCCATGCGCACGATTTCGGCCACCAGGCGCTGCTGCTCTTCGTCGTAGCTCTTGACGATGTGGTCGTTGGGAAGATTCATGGTCTGCAATCCGGGTAGAGCCAGGCCATGCCTGGCTGGGACATATGTCGAAGGAACAGCGTCGATCAGCCGAAGCGACCGGTGATGTAGTCCTCGGTCTGCCGCTGCGACGGCTGCGAGAAGATCACTTCGGTGCGGTCGTGCTCGATCAGGTCACCCAGGTACATGAAGGCGGTGTAGTCGGACACGCGCGCGGCCTGCTGCATGTTGTGGGTGACGATGACGATGGTGTACTCGTGCTTGAGCTCTTCCACCAGCTGCTCGATGCGGCTGGTCGAGATCGGGTCCAGCGCCGAGGTCGGCTCGTCCAGCAGCAGCACCGACGGGCGCAGGGCCACGGCACGGGCGATGCACAGGCGCTGCTGCTGGCCACCGGACAGGCCCAGCGCGCTCTGCCCCAGCTTGTCCTTCACTTCGTCCCACAGCGCGCCCTGGCGCAGCGCCTGCTCGACGCGGTCGGCCATGTCGGCCTTGCTCAGCTTCTCGTGGTGGCGGATGCCGTAGGCCACGTTCTCGAAGATGGTCATCGGGAACGGCACCGGCTTCTGGAACACCATGCCGACCTTGCTGCGCAGGCGGTTCATCGGGTACTTCGGCGACAGGATGTTCTCGCCGTCCAGCAGCACTTCACCGCGCGCTTCCAGCTTCGGGTACAGCGCGTAGATGCGGTTGAAGATGCGCAGCAGCGTGGACTTGCCGCAACCGGAGGGACCGATCAGCGCGGTCACGCGCTTTTCCGGAATCTCCAGGTTGATGCCCTTCAGGGCGTGGAACTTGTCGTAGTAGAAGTCCAGTCCACGCGCAGCCAGCTTCACCGGCGACGGCGTGTGCAGGCTCTCGTGCGAGGACGGCACGGCGATGCGCTGCATCGGCACGGCGTTGGAAAGGTCGTTCATGGCGTTATCCACGGAAAGGTCAGTCATGGGAGATACGGTTGCGCAGCAGGATGCCGCGGGCGGCAAGGCTGACCAGCAACACGAAGACAGTCAGCACCAGGGCACCGGCCCAGGCCAGAACCTGCCAGGATTCATAAGGGCTGCCGGCGAACTGGTTCATCACCACCGGCACCGAGGCCATCGGCTGGAAGATGTTGTTGTTCCAGTATTGGTTGCCGAAGGCGGTGAACAGCAGCGGGGCGGTTTCGCCGGAGATGCGCGCCAGCGCCAGCAGAATGCCGGTGATGATGCCGGCTGATGCACTGCGGTACAGAACCTGCACGATCACCTTCCACTGCGGAATGCCGAGCGACAACGCCGCTTCGCGCATCTGCGAGGGCACCAGGCGCAGCATTTCGTCGGTGGTGCGCACCACCACCGGCAGCACGATGAAGGCCAGCGACAGGGCACCGGCGAACGCCGAGAAGTTGCCGCCGGTCTGCATCACGTACAGGGTGTAGACGAACAGGCCGAGCACGATCGACGGTGCCGACAGCAGGATGTCGTTGACGAAGCGGACCACGGTGCCGGCCTTGCGGGCGTTGCCGTACTCGGCCAGCCAGGTGCCGGCCAGCACGCCCAGCGGGGTGCCGATGCCGATCGCCAGCGCACACATCACCGCGCTGCCGAAGAAGGCGTTGGCGAGGCCGCCTTCCTGCATCGGCGGCGGCGTCATCTTGGTGAAAAGATCCCAGTTGATGCCGGCCAGGCCCTTCGAGGCCAGGGTGAACAGGATCCAGCCCAGGAAGAACAGGCCGAACAGCGCTGTGGCGCAGGAGGCGGTGATCGCAACGACATTGCCGATGCGGCGGCGCAGGTACAACGAATCAGCGGTGGTGGACATCAGTTGCCCTCCTTGCGGGACAGGCGCATCAGCATCAGGCGGGCGATGGCCAGCACCACGAAGGTGACGATGAACAGGACAAAGCCGAGCAGCAGCAGGGCCGAGCGGTAGGTTTCAGTGGCTTCGCCGAAATCGTTGGCGATCAGCGCGGCGATGGTGGTGCCCGGTTCCAGCAGCGACGGCGACAGGCGCACGCTGTTGCCGATCACGAAGGCGACCGCCATCGTCTCGCCCAGGGCGCGGCCGAGGCCGAGGAAGATGCCGCCGATCACCGCCGAGCGGGTGTAGGGCAGCACGATGTCCCAGCTCACTTCCCACTTGGTGGAACCCAGCGCATAGGCCGATTCCTTCAGGCGGGTCGGAACGGTCAGGAACACTTCGCGCATCACCGAGGAGATGAACGGAATGACCATGATGGCCAGCACGAAACCGGCGGTGAGCATGCCGATGCCCAGCGGCGGGCCCTGGAACATCGGGCCGATGATCGGCCATTCGCCCAAGGTCTCGTTGAGGAACGGGGTGACGTACTCGGTCATCACCGGCACCAGCACGAACAGGCCCCACATGCCGTAGATGATCGAGGGAATGCCGGCCAGCAGTTCGATGGCGGTACCGACCGGGCCACGCAGCCAGCGCGGCGCGACTTCGGTGAGGAAGAAAGCGATACCGAAGCTGACCGGCACGGCGATGACCATCGCGATGACGGCGGTGACCAGGGTGCCGTAGATCGGGGCGAGCGCACCGAACTTGTTTTCGACCGGATTCCAGTCGGCGGAGAAGAAGAAGCTCAGGCCCTGCATCTGCAGGGCATGGCGGCCGCCCCACAGCATCGAAAGCGCGGCGCAGGCCAGGGCGATCAGGACGAAGATGACGGTGCCGACCAGCACCCATCGGAACAGTTTGTCGTTGCGGGCATCACGCGCATCACGCGTGGACGGGGCGGCTACAGGCTGGGCGATGGCATTCATGGGGACGGCAGGGCCAGGAAGGGGCGGGGCGGCACGGCGTGGAAGAAGCGGTGCCCGCGTGGGGCGGGCACCGTCGTGTCCATCACTTCAGGTCGGTCGCCCAGTAGGCCTCGATCTGCTTGACCAGTTCGGCCGGCAGCGGCACGTAGTGCAGCTCGTTGGCCTGGGCCTGGCCGTTTTCGAAGGCCCACTTGAAGAAGGCCAGGGTGTCCTGGTTGCGCTTGGCATCCTTCGGCTGCTTCTGCATCAGCATGAAGTTGGTGGCGGTGATCGGCCACGCCTGCTCGCCCGGGGCGTTGGTGATGACCAGGTTGAAGTCCTTGGCGCTGGCCCAGTCGGCGCTGGCGGCCGCAGCGGCGAAGGTCTCCGCGCTCGGCTCGACCCAGTTGCCGGCCGCGTTCTGCATGGCGGTGTACGGCATGCCGTTCTGCAGCGCGTAGGCCAGTTCGACGTAACCGATCGAACCCTTGATCTGCTTCACGTACGAAGCGACGCCTTCATTGCCCTTGCCACCAACGCCGTCCGGCCACTGCACCGAGGTGCCTTCGCCGACCTTGCTCTTCCACTCCGGGCTGACCTTGGACAGGTAGTTGGAGAAGTTGAAGGTGGTGCCCGAACCGTCCGAACGGTGGACCAGGGTGATCTTGCCGTCCGGCAGCTTCACGCCCGGGTTGGCGGCGACGATGGCCGGGTCGTTCCAGGTCTTGACCTTGCCCAGGAAGATGTCGGCCAGCAGGGCGCCGCTCAGGCGCAGCTTGCCGCCTTCCAGGCCTTCGATGTTGACCACCGGTACCACGCCGCCGATGGCGGACGGGAACTGGGCCAGGCCGGCCTGGGCCAGCTCTTCGCTGCTCAACGGCTTGTCGGAGGAACCGAAGTCGACGGTGCCGGCCTTGATCTGGGCGATGCCGCCGCCGGAACCGATCGACTGGTAGTTGATCTTGGCGCCGGTGGTGGCGTTGTAGTCAGCCGACCACTTGGAGACCAGCGGGAAGATGAAGGACGCGCCCGCGCCGGACACTTCGGCGGTTACCTTGGCACCGGCGGCGGCCGGAGCGGCGGCACCGTCGGCAGCCGGCTGCTGCGCGGCCTGCTTGTCGCCACCGCAGGCCGACAGGCCCAGGGCGATGGCCAGGGAAAGGGCGGCAAGGCCGGCCGAGTGCAGTTTCATGGTCACTCCATAGCGGGGAAGAGCCGACGTCGTCGGCGGATGCGGCTATGAAATGATGTTTTTGTTACAGCCGTATTACGACCATGACAGAGGTGTCCTGGATCACGTTCTGACAAGGGTTTCACGGGGTTGCTACCAATCCGGCAGGTGCCCGGAAACCCCCGATCTGCGCACCGATATGACGGCCGGGGAAGGTAAAGCCGAACACACGCTCGGCTCCGCCCGAGGCCGGGCCAGAATCAGCCGAGCATAGGCTCGGCTCTACACGCGCTCCTGCCTTTGCTCCTGCCTTCCATGACCCCACCGCGCCCCCGATGAACTGACCAGAGGCGACGCAGGGCCCAGCCCGGGACCGTTCGCGCCATGGATGGCGCGATCGAGCCCCCATGGACGGGTTTACGGCGTGTCCCGGGCTGGGCCCTGCGTCGCCTACTCTCGGTAGATCGGAGGCGCAGCGCATTTCACGACCAACCACCAAAACAAGAAGAGCGCGAGATCTCGAGGATCTCGCGCCCGGGTGGGATCGGCGGGGGAGAGAGGACCCGCCGACCCCCTTCCTGCGGGGGAGCGCTTACTTCAGGTTCTGCGACCAGTAGGTCTCGATCTGGCGGACCAGGCTGTCCGGCAGCGGCACGTAGTCCAGCTGGCGGGCCTGGGCGTCGCCGCTCTTGTAGACCCAGCGGAAGAACTCCTGGGTGGCCTTGCCGTTGGCAGCATTCTTCGGCTTCTTGTGCACCAGGATGAAGTTGGTGGCGGTGATCGGCCACGACTCGGCGCCCGGGGCGTTGGTCATCACCAGGTAGAAGTCCTTGGCGCTGGCCCAGTCGGCGCTGGCGGCGGCTGCGGCGAACGACGCATCGCTCGGCTGCACGAACTTGCCGGCGGCATTCTTCATCGCGGTGTAAGACAGCTTGTTCTGCAGCGCGTAGGACAGTTCGACGTAGCCGATGCCACCCTTGATCTGCTTCACGTATGCGGCAACGCCTTCGTTGCCCTTGCCGCCGATGCCGGCCGGCCACTGGACCGAGGTGCCTTCACCGACCGAGCTCTTCCACTCCGGGCTGACCTTGGACAGGTAGTTGACGAAGTTGAAGGTGGTGCCCGAACCATCCGAACGGTGCACGACGGTGATCTTGGCGCTCGGCAGAGCCACGCCCGGGTTCAGCGCGGCGATGGCCGGGTCGTTCCAGGTCTTGATCTTGCCCAGGAAGATGTTGGCCAGCACGGTGCCGTCCAGCTTCAGTGCGCCCGGGGCGATGCCGGCCACGTTGACCACCGGCACCACGCCGCCGATCACCGACGGGAACTGCGCCAGGCCCGAAGCAGCCAGCTCTTCCGGCTTCAGCGGGGCGTCGGAGGAGCCGAAATCAACGGTCTTGGCCTTGATCTGCGCAATGCCGCCGCCGGAACCGATCGACTGGTAGTTGACCTTGTTGCTGGTGGCGGCGTTGTAGTCGGCCGACCACTTCGACATCACCGGGTAGATGAACGAGGCGCCCGCGCCGGTGATTTCAGCGGCGTTGGCGGCGAACACGGACGACGCTGCGAAGACGGCAACGGCAACGCGCGACTTGAAGGCGTGGATCACGGGGTGGCTCCTGGGTTGATTGGGATGCGGGGTTACCCGCCCGGCGCACATTCCATAACGGTTCGATGACAGCGCAGGGACCGTTGTATGACGCAACCGTTACAGCGCTCGCCGCTGCCGCTGCAGCGGTGTCCGTGAAGGTTTCGCGCGCGGTCGGAGTGCGGCGGGGCGGTGAGTCGCCAACCTCCATATGTCGTTGACGGCGCCTCCGCGCTGACGCACGTGCATTCCGGGTAATGGGCATCCGGCAGCGATGTCATGTACTGCACAGGGATGCGTGGGGGCCGCGTTGCGCCTTGAAGCGGATACATCACGCCATGTGTCGCAAGGCCTAGGCACAGGTGCCGGCGCAAATGCGTCGTCCGCATGACCACACGAAGAAACCTGTGTTTGGTGCGCAGTTTGTCATTCGACTGTCATGGTTTTAACGGAACGTTCGCAAAACGCTTGACCGGCCTGCCGGCGTGGCGTTCTGCCCAAGCCATTCCAACCCTCTGGAGAGATCCAAAATGCGTTCCCATTTGCTCGCCGCCGCGGTCGTTGCAAGCCTCGGTCTGGTTTCCGCCGACGCCTTCGCAGCCCCCGCCAGCTCGGGCGTATCCCAGGCACAGCTGCAGCAGCTGCAGGCACAGATCGCCGCGCTGCAGGCCCAGGTCCAGCAGTTGCAGAACGATTCGCAGGCGCTGCAGGCGCAGTCCGACGCGCAGTCCGAAGTGAACATCACCCAGGCGCAGGCGCTGGAAGGTGCACAGAAGACCCAGACCAGCGTCGACAAGCTGGCCAAGCTGGTCAATGACAACAAGATCGGCGGTCGCATGTTCTTCGACCTGACCAACATCGACAAGACCAGCAACGGCAAAGACACCGCCGCCAGCGGCACCGGTCTGGACGTCAAGCGCTTCTACCTGACCGTCGACCACAAGTTCAACGACATCTGGTCGGCCAACCTGACCACCGACTTCCAGTACAGCTCGGCCATTGGCAACACCGAACTGTTCGTCAAGAAGGCCTACGTGCAGGGCAGCTTCGACCCGGCCTTCAACCTGCGCGTCGGTGCCGCCGACATGCCGTGGATCCCTTACGTCGAGAAGTTCTACGGCATGCGCTATGTCGAGAACACCCTGACCGACCGCCTGAAGTACGGCAACTCGTCCGACTGGGGCCTGCATGGCTTCGGCAACCTGGGCAACAACTTCAACTACGCCGTCTCGGTGGTGTCCGGCGCCGGCTACAAGAACCCGACCCGCAGCAAGGGCATGGACGTGGAAGGCCGCGTGGCCTACACCCCGAACGAGAACTTCGTGGTTGCCGTCGGTGGCTACAGCGGCAAGCTGGGCAAGGAAACCGACATCCAGAGTTCCGAGAACACCTACACCCGCGCCAACGCGATGGTGGCCTACGCCGACAGCAATTTCCGCGTCGGTGGTGAGTACTTCCAGGCCAAGAACCTCAACAACGTGATGACCGTTGCCACCGACAAGTCCAGCGGCTGGTCGGTGTGGGGCAGCGTGCGCGTGACCGACGGCGGCATCAACGTGTTCGGTCGTTACGATGACACCGACGTCAGCAAGACCCTGGATCCGACCCTGAGCGACAAGTACTGGAACGTCGGCGTCGAGTTCCCGGTCATGAAGAACCTCAAGCTGTCGACCGTGTACAAGTACACCCACCTGGCCAACGCTGGCGACAAGAAGAACGACAAGACCAAGGAATTCGGCGTCTGGGGCGACCTGTCGTTCTGATCTCCTGAAGCACGCTTGTCCTGAAACACAGACGGCGGGCCTTGTGCCCGCCGTCTTCTTCTGGTCACAACAGAGACTGCGTCACGCCTCGGCCGTGGTCTTTTCCTTGAACCGGCACAGATCGGCGATCACGCAGCCCGGGCAATCCGGCTTGCGCGCCTTGCACACATAACGCCCGTGCAGGATCAGCCAATGATGCGCGTCGAGCAGGAACTCGGCGGGGATCACCTTCACCAGCTTGTCTTCCACTTCGCGCACGTTCTTTCCCGGGGCCAGTCCGGTACGGTTGGAGACGCGGAAGATATGCGTGTCGACCGCCATCGCCGGCTCGCCGAACGCGGTGTTGAGCACCACATTGGCGGTCTTGCGGCCGACGCCCGGCAGCGCTTCCAGTGCATCGCGATCGCGCGGCACTTCACCGCCATGCTTTTCCAGCAGGATCGCGCAGGTGGCGATCACGTTCTTGGCCTTGGCGTTGAACAGGCCGATGGTGGCGATGTATTGCTTCAGCCCATCCTCGCCAAGCGCGAGGATCTTTGCCGGCGTATTGGCCACCGGGAACAGGCGGCGCGTGGCCTTGTTGACGCCGACATCGGTGGCCTGCGCCGACAACGCCACCGCCACCAGCAGCTCGAACGGCGAGCTGTACTCCAGTTCGGTCTTCGGGTGCGGGTTGAGTTCGCGCAGGCGGGTGAACATCTCCACCACGTCGGCGCGCGGCATCGTGCCGCCACGCCGCGCCGGAGCGCGTGCAGTCTTCTTCGTGGTGGCCATTACTGCTCCTTGCCGCTGGCGCGGGCCTTGGCCCGGGCGAGGATGGCGGCCGCTGCGGCGGGCAGGGCGGGCTTCACGTCCGGCGCCGGGGCCGGGGTGCGCCGTGCGTCGCGTTCGGCTTCGCGGCGGGCCAGCCGTACCGCGCGGGCGCGATAGCGTTCGCGTGCCGCCCAGGCCGCCTGAAGCTGCTGCTGGGCCTGCTGCAACCGCTGCGGGAGTTCCGGGTGGCCGGGCAGCAACTGTGCGTCGTCGGCGCGGGCGACATAGTCCATCAGCCCGGCCTGAAGGGCGCCATCGAGATCGTCTGCCTGGACCCGGGCGAACAGCCGCGCGGGGTTGGGTCGGGATGCCATGGCGTCAGCGGTTCTGGAAGGCCGGCGGGCGGCGCTGCAGGAAGGCGCTGGTTCCCTCGCGCATGTCCTCGGTGGCGAACAGCAGGCCAAACTGCGCGCTTTCGTATTCCAGCCCGGCTTCCAGGCTGCATTCGCCACCCACGTGCACCGCGTCCAGCAGGCCGCGCAGGGCCAGCGGCGCCGAGCGCGCCAGCTGCCGGGCGACGTCATTCACGCGATTGTCCAGCGCGTCGGCCGGCACCACCTCGTTGACGATCCCCAGTTCCAGCGCACGTGCGGCGTTGATCGGTGCACCCAGCAGGCAGAGCTCCAGGGTGGCGGCACGGCCGCACAGGCGCAGCAGGCGCTGGCTGCCGCCGAAGCCGGGAATCAGGCCCAGATTGATTTCCGGTTGGCCGACTTTGGCGGTATCGGCGGCGATGCGCAGGTGGCAGGCCATCGCCAGCTCCAGGCCGCCGCCCAGCGCAAAACCGTTCACGCGGGCGATGACCGGCTTGGGCATGCGCTCGATCTGGCGCATCAGGGCCTGGCCCAGCAGCGAGAAATCACGTCCCTGAACCGCGCTGAGTGTGTTCATCTCGGTAATGTCGGCGCCGGCCACGAACGCCTTCGGGCCAGCACCGGTCAGCACCACCACGCGCACTTCCGGGTCTGCGGCGGCAGCACTGAAGGCCTCGGCCAGGGCCTGCAGGGTCGCGGCATTGAGGGCGTTGAGCTTGTCCGGGCGCTGGACGGTCACGGTGCGGATGGCGCCGTCGTCGGTGACAGCGATCAGGGCATCGGCCACGGGTAAACTCCTGGAACGTTAAAAAAAAGTGATATTGAACTCCGCGAACGCAGACGGGTCATAGCCTGCATCGTGAGTAGCGGTTACACGTTGCGCCCGTTATCCTAACCCGTCGCCTCAGGGCGGCGCAGAACGTCCCTGAGTTACCACCCCTGGAGAACTGTTTGATGAAGTTGCGTTCTATCGCGGTCGCCGTCGCGGCCCTGGCCCTGACGGGCAATGCCTTCGCCCAGGACGTTTCGTCCGAAAAGGGCAAGCTGAGCTACTACTTCGGTTACGACTACGGCAACAACCTGGCGGAGCTGACCGGTCGCGGTGAGCAGCTGGACATCAACTCGGTGGTGAAGGGCCTGCAGGATGCCTACGCCAAGAAGCAGCCGGCGATCACCGCCGAGCAGCTGAAGCCGGCCGTTGAAGCGTTCCAGAAGCGCGAGCAGGGCCGTGCCCAGGCTGCCAAGGCCGAGTACGAAAAGGCTGCTGCCGAAAACAAGACCAAGAGCGACCAGTTCATCGCGGCGAACAAGGCCAAGGCCGGCGTGCAGTCGCTGCCGAGCGGCGTCCAGTACCGCGTGATCGAAGCCGGCAAGGGTGCCAAGCCGACCCAGGCCAGCACCGTGCAGCTGGAAGTGGCCGGTCCGTTCCCGTACGGCCAGCGCCCGACCGAAGCCCGCCCGGCCCAGCAGATCCCGTCGATCAAGGTCAGCGAAGTCGAAATGAAGGCCATGCGCGAGACCCTGCTGCAGATGCCGGCAGGCTCGAAGTGGGAAGTCACCCTGCCGCCGGACCAGGCCTACGGTGCCGACCCGCGCACCCCGTTCCCGCCGAACGTGGCTGTGCAGTTCGAGATCAAGCTGGTCAGCGTCAAGTAAATCGAAGCGGTAAACCAAACGCGCCGGTGATTCCACCGGCGCGTTTTTGTTTGCGCAGCGCGCGACCTGTAGCGCCGAGCCATGCTCGGCGAACGCGCGCAGTGCGATGCCGTCACGCGCCGCATCGTTACCCGCGCAAATCCCGCCCATTCGCGCTACTGTTGCCGGGTGCAAACAATGGAAGAAACGGCGCGTGTTGTCGCAAGTCCCTGCATCGGAGTGTGCACGCTGGATCCGCACCGGCAGTGCAGCGGGTGCGGGCGGCGTATCGACGAAATCGCGCGGTGGTCGTCGATGAGCAATGACGAACGCAACCGCATCCTGCACCGCGTGCAACCGCTGCGCGCGCAGCTTCAGCAGTCACTGCGCGGCTCGCTGGCCGACCACGAACGGCTGATGCGCGCGCTGCACCCGCTGGCCGAACCGCCGGTTGGTGATGGCTGGAACCGCAGCGAACTGATTGACCTGCTGCCGCCCGGGCCTCCGGTGGAAGCGGCGGTGCTGGCCGGCATCGTGCCGCGAGCCAATGGCGCGCAGGTGATCCTCACCCGTCGCACCGAAACCCTGCGCACGCACGGTGGCCAGGTCGGGTTCCCCGGCGGACGCACCGAGCCCGACGACCGCGACGCACTGGCGGCGGCATTGCGCGAGAGCCAGGAAGAAATCGCACTGGCCCCCGGCCAGGTGCAGGCGCTGGGCTACCTGGATCCCTTCGTGACGATCACCGGCTACCGGGTCACCCCGGTGGTGGCGGTGGTCGATCCGGACTTCGTGCCGGTGCCGCAGCCCAGCGAAGTCGCCGAGGTGTTCGAGGTGCCGCTGGACTACCTGATGGCGGCGGACAACCTGCGCCAGGTCGAAATCAACCATCGCGGCCGCATCCGCCACGTCCTTGAGTACGGCTGGCCCGGCCAGCGCATCTGGGGCGCCACCGCGGCCATTCTCTACAACCTGCGTCGCCGCCTGGAGCAAGTGCAATGAACCCGATCGATCCGCCGTGGACCACCCTGGTCGATGTCGCCACCTTGGCTGCCGCGTTGGGCGAGGGCATCCGCGTGGTCGACGCACGCGCCACCGCCAGCACCGCAGTGCGCGTGGTCGATGCGCGGGCCTCGCTGGCCGACCCGCAGGCGGGAAGCAGCCAGTATCTGGCCGGTCATATCCCGGGTGCGGTGTATGCCGATCTCAATCGTGATCTGTCCGATCTGTCGCGCGTCGGCCACGGTCGCCATCCACTGCCGGACAGCGATGCCTTTGCCGTAAAGCTGGGGCAGTGGGGCATCAGCCCCGATACCCAGGTGGTGGTCTACGACGGCAGCGACGGCAGCATGGCCGCCTCGCGCCTGTGGTGGCTGCTGCGACTGATTGGCCACCAGAAGGTGGCCGTGCTCGACGGCGGTGTCGCAGCCTGGCAGGCCGCCAGTCACGCGCTGGAAAGCGGTCAGAGTGACGTGGCGGTGCTGCCGGCCTACCCGGGCCGTTTCGATACCACCCTGGTCGCCAACGCCGATGAAATCACCGCGCGCCTGAAACATGCACCGGGCTGGCTGGTCGACGCACGCGCGGGTGAACGTTTCCGCGGCGAAGTGGAGCCCCTCGACCCGGTTGCCGGCCACGTGCCGGGCGCAGTCAACCGGGCGTTCGCCCTGAACGTGCTCGAGGGCCGCCTGCGCGACGCACAGGAACTTCGCGCCGAACTGCAGGGCGTGATCGGCAACCGCGATCCAGCACAGGTGGTGCTGATGTGTGGCTCTGGCGTGACCGCCTGCCACCTGCTGCTGGCGATGGAAAGCGCAGGACTGAGCGGTGCGCGCATCTATGCCGATTCCTGGAGCGGCTGGGTGAGCGACAGCAGCCGCCCGGTCGCCACCGGCGCCTGACTCTATCGTCTCGATTTCCACGCAAAGAGCAGTCGAGCGCGGAGCCTCTCCAGAGCCGAGCGGCCGGCTCCACGCGCATGGCGATGCGTTCAAATCATCGGCGCCCGCAGGTCATGGAGCGCGGCTCGACTCTACAAAGGCACCCTCCGATCGATTCGACCCCATGTCGACCAAGGTCGACACCTACCAACAGCGGCGGAGATCTGTCGAAGGCGGGGTGGGGCCGGTTGCGGGGGCGTGAGCCGCATGGATGCGGCGACCGAGCTTACATGGACGTACTTGCAGCGTCCCCCGCAACCGGACCCACCCCGCCTCCCCTCAGGAAGTCAGCTTCTGCTGTTGCTCTGGCTTCGGCTTCGGCAGGTGCAGGGCGCAGCCCTGCCGCTTACCCAACCGGCTGCAGTGGCACCCTCGCCAGCACCCGCGCCCACGGGAACAACGGCCCCGGGTCACGCTTGCGCGCCACCGTCAGCGCCGGATCATCACTGGCCGGCACCTGCTCCAGATCCAGCTGGTCATGCCCGGCAATCCGCCGCAGCGACGGGTAGCGCGCCACCAGCGCCAGCAGCAGCGCCTCCAGCGCCATCAGCTGCGCCTCGGTGTACGCCTCGTCCATCACCTGGTGACGGCTGTCGAACCAGTGCGGGTAGCGCCCGGTGTTGACCAGCTCGATGCCCAGCGTATGCGCGTTCATGCCGCGTACGTGGTGGGCCACGCGTTCCGGCGCCACGTACTGCACCACGCGGCCATCGCGGTCGATGTAGAAATGGCCGCTGTTGCCGGCACCGCTGTCGTACAGCACGCGCTCGCCGTACTCGCGGGCCATCGCCAGGTCGGGCAGCTCGGTGCAGTGGATCACCACCATTTCCAGCGTGGCCGGGTCGCGCAGGGGCAGACGGTCTTCGTAGGGCAGGGGCTGCAGCTGCAGGCCGGGCAGGAGCGGGTTGGGCATCCGGCGATGCTAGCATTGCGGCATGAACCTGCCTTCCCTTTCCTCGTTGGCCCGCTCGCACGGAGCACGCGCATGAGCCGCGGCCACTGCATCCTGTCGCATGGCTTCGAGAGCGGCCCGGAGGCGACCAAGGTCACCGCGTTGGCCGACGTGGCGCAGCGGCTGGGCTGGACCCACGAGCGCCCCGACTACACCGACCTGGACGCGATGAGCGAGGTCAGCCGCGTAGGTGACGTGCCGACTCGGCTGCGCCGCCTGGTCGAGCGCACCGCCATCGCGGCCCAGCAGGGCCCGGTGGTGCTGGCCGGCTCCAGCCTGGGTGCCTACATCTCTGCCATCGCCTCGCTGCAGGTGCCGGTGGCCGGCCTGTTCCTGATGGTGCCGCCGACCACCATGGGCCCGATGCCGGCGCTGGACGCCGCCGCCGTGCCGACCACCGTGGTCCAGGCCTGGCATGACGACGTGGTCCCGGCCGCCGGGGTCATCGCCTGGGCCCAGGCGCGCTCGGCGCAGCTGCTGCTGGTCGATGATGGGCACCGCCTGGAACGCCACGTGGAGGCCTCCGCGCAGGCCTTCGAGCGCCTGCTGCGGCAACTGTGAAGCCCGGGCGCACGGCGCGCCCGCCCGCTTTGACTACAATGGCAGCCCCGCCGCCCCCGGCGCGGGCCTGCCGGCCGTGCTTGCGGCCCTCCTTTCCGACCGGCCCGGCCCCTGTGCCGCGCCCGACCACCTGCGAACCGATCCCGTGAAATTCTTCGTCTCCTGCGCCAAGGGCCTGGAATACCTGCTTGCCGATGAACTGTCGGCCCTGGGCCTTGGCAAGGCCACTGCCACCATTGCCGGCGTCAACGCCGAGGGCGAACTGGAGCAGGCGCTGCGGATCGTGATGTGGTCGCGTCTGGCCAGCCGCGTGCTGTGGCCGATCGACGAGTTCGACTGTCCGGACGAACAGGCCCTGTACGACGGCGTGCGTGCGCTGCCGTGGCACGAGCACATCAAGCCGGAGATGACCCTGGCGGTGGACGCGCACGTGTCCGGTGACAAGATCACCCATGCGCGCTTCGCCGCACAGCGGATCAAGGACGCCATCGTCGACCGCATGCGCGACGAGGGCCTGGAACGCCCCTCGGTCAACACCGATCTGCCCGATGTGCGCGTCAACCTGTCGCTGCGCAAGGGCCGTGCTTCGCTGTCGATCGACCTCGGCGGTGGCCCGCTGCATCGCCGTGGCTGGCGTGGCGCCGCCCACGAAGCGCCGCTGAAGGAAAACCTGGCCGCCGCGCTCCTGCTGCGCGCGCAGTGGCCGCGCCTGCACGCCGCTGGTGGCGGGCTGCTGGACCCGATGTGCGGCAGCGGCACGCTGCTGATCGAAGGCGCGCTGATGGCCGCCGACGTTGCTCCCGGCCTGATGCGCCATGGCAGCCTGCCGCCGAGCCGCTGGCTGGGCTTCGACAAGGCGGCCTGGAAGAGCATCCAGAGCGAGGCGCGTGACCGCGAAGCGGCTGGCCTGGCCGCGTTGAAGCCGGTCATCCACGGCAGCGACATCGACCCGATCGCGATCCAGGCGGCGCGCGAGAATGCCGAGGTGGCGGGCGTCGCCCACGCGATCCGCTTCATCCGCGCCGATGTGGCCGACCTGGCCGCGCCGGAGCAGGAGATCGGTGCGGTGGTCTGCAACCCGCCGTATGACGAGCGCCTGGCCGCTGATCCGGCGCTGTACCGCGCGCTCGGCAACGCCTTGCAGAAGGCGGTGCCGCAATGGCGCGCCAGCCTGCTGTGCGGCAACGACGAACTGGCCTTCGCCACCGGCCTGCGCGCCGGCAAGAAGTACCAGATGTTCAACGGCGCACTGGAATGCGCGCTGATCGTCTGCGACCCGATCGCCGTGCCGGGCCGCGATCCGGCGCAGCCGCGCGAGTTGAGCGAAGGTGCGCAGATGGTGGCCAACCGCCTGCGCAAGAACCTGAAGAAGTTCAAGAGCTGGCGCGCCCGCGAAGACATCACCTGCTTCCGCGCCTATGACGCCGACCTGCCGGAATACGCGGCTGCCATTGACGTCTACGAGGAAGATGGTGGCAAGCGCCGCACCTTCCTGCATGTGCAGGAGTACGCCGCACCGGCGGCGATCCCGGAGAACGACGTGCGCCGCCGCCGCAACGAACTGCTGGCCGCTGCGCGCGAAGTGTTCGGCGTGCCGCCGGAGCAGGTCTCGATGAAGTCGCGAGAGCGCGGCAAGGGTGGCAGCAAGTACGGCCGTTTCGAGCAGCGTGATGAGTTCATCGTGGTGCGCGAGAACAATGCGCTGCTGCAGGTAAACCTGTTTGACTACCTGGATACCGGGCTGTTCCTCGACCACCGCCCGCTGCGCCGGATGATGGCCGAGCAGGTGCGTGGCAAGCGCTTCCTCAACCTGTTCTGCTATACGGGCGTGGCCAGCGTGCAGGCCGCCGTGGCCGGTGCCGCCAGCACCACCAGCGTCGATCTGTCGGCGACCTACCTTCAGTGGTGCTACGACAACCTGGCCTTGAACGGGCAGGGCGGCAACCAGCACCTGCTGGTGCAGGCCGATGCGATGGCATGGCTGGAAGCGGACCGTGGCCAGTACGATGTGATCTTCTGCGATCCGCCGACCTTCTCCAACTCCGCGCGCGCCGACGATTTCGACGTGCAGCGTGAGCAGCTGAAGCTGCTGCGTGCGGCGGTGGCACGATTGGCGCCCGGCGGTGTGCTGTACTTCTCCAACAACTTCCGCCGCTTCAAGCTGGAAGAGAACGCCATCGCCGAGTTCGCCCAGTGCCGCGAGATCACCGCGCGCACCCTCGGCCCGGATTTCGAACGCAACGCGCGCATCCACCGCGCGTGGGAACTGAAGCGGTTGGGGTGATTCCAGCCGAAAGGGAATGCCGGCCAGCGGCCGGCACTACCCACGTGCGCGCAGAACGGTAGCGCCGGGCCATGCCCGGCGAGCGTGGGCCCGGTAGATCCATGCCTGCGTGGACGGCTCTACAGCACCAGCAAGCGCCCCGGCGCGTGGGCCAGCGGCCAATGCCCCCGTTCGTACAGCGCAAGCACGGGTTCCCAGTGCGCCGGCAGGCCGAGGTGCGTTTCCAGCAGGCGTTGACGGAAGGCGAACATCGCTCCATCGCGCGCCACCAGGTGCAGGTCATGTGCACCGCAGCGCAGTGCCGGCAGATCCAGTGCCGAAAGCGCGCGCATCAAGCTCCGGTTGAGTTCGCGCCGGGCGTCGGCCAGTTCGGCGGGATGGGGCAGGGCGCCGTGAAACGGATCCGAATCGCCCAGTGTTGTGGGCATCCACTCGAAACCATCGGTATCGATGGTCCGCAGTGCTTCGGCCAGCGACCGAACGGCGACGACGCCGGCCGTTGCGGGCAGTGTTTCACCCAACCGGGAAAAGAAGCCGATTCCAGACGTCCGCTGCAGCACGCTATCCATGCCGCCATTGTAGATCCACGCCATGCGTGGATGCCGTTGTCCCCGTCCTGCGGTTACACCAACCCCACCACCAGCCCGATCACCGGCAGCGCGATCGCCAGCGGCGCGATCCACGTTGGCCGATACGGGTACAACCCGAACGACAGCGCCACGCCACCCACGGTCATCGCACCCAGCCACAGCACCGGGCCCACCGCCCAGCCGTGGTCGGCCACGCACAGTGCGAAGGCCACTGTCAGCAGCACCCAGCCCAGTACCCGCCACTGCATCCGCCGTGCCGGTGCGGCCGCAGCCTTGCCATGCAGGTCGTGCTGGTGCTTTTCCATCCCCAGCGACAGGGCGGTGAACGCAGAGAACGACAGCGTCAGTGCCAGCAGCATCATGCGCTGGCCTCCGCTTCGGCCGCTTCGACTGATGCCTTCGGCGCTGCTGCGGCAGCCGCGCGCTTCTTCTTCTCGGCCGCACTCAGCGGTGGCGTCCAGCGCTGCATGCGCCAGCCGCACACCGCCAGCATCGCGCCGAAGGCAATCATCGACAGATCAACGCCGGCCAGCACCCAGTCACCGTTGCGCAGGGTGACGCCGAGGTGCGCGTGTGTAGTCAGCGCGTTGACCACCGGCACCAGCGCGAACGCCGTTGCACCGAGGTACAGCTGCCACGCCCACATCATCCGCTTGGGCCAGATGAAGGCCGCCAGCAACGCCGCGCCCCAGGCGTAGAAGAACACGTTGGCCTCGGCGCTGGAGCGCTCGGCGATGTCCAGCGGCAGCAGGCGGTTGCCCCAGAAGTAGGCCGCGAAGGCAATCGGCAGGCCGGCTACGGTGCCGATGTTCAGCGCATCGACCAGGCGCAGGCCGAAGCCGGTGCGTCCACTCCTGGCATGCTTCGGCCGTTCCTTCACCGCCCACAGCACCACGCCGCTGGCCACCATCAGGCAGCCGACCAGGCCGGACAGGAAGAACAACGCGCGCAGGCCCCAGTCGGCGAAGCGTGCCAGGTGCAGGCCGTACAGCACGCCGCGGGTGGCGGTGGCGCCACCGGACGGCGGTGTTTCTTCCAGCAGCGCACCGCTGACCATGCTGTAGCGCACGGCCGGGGTGTCGGTGGACAGTCGCTTGCCGTCGCGCTGGCGGATGTCGATCACCGCATTGGCTGCGCCCGGGTTGGATACGGTGAAGCCGGCCACTTCCACGCCGTGCCAATGCGCGCGTGCGCTGTCCAGCAGCTGTGCGATCGGCAGCGGGGTGGCGCGTCCTTCGGCGGGCGCGGTCACCTCCGGCATGCCGCCGAAGGCCTCGAAGAAGAATTTGTCCTCGTCCTGCGGATAAGCCACCTTCACGCCCCAAGGCAGGTACATGATCATCAGGGTGACGATGCCGGTGTAGGTGATCATCGCGTGGTACGGCAGCGCCATCACTGCGCTGACGTTGTGGAAATCGAGCCAGGAACGCAGGCCCTTGTCCTTGCGGAAGGTGAAGAAGTCCTTGAAGATTTTCTTGTGGGTGATGACGCCGGTGATGATCGCCACCAGCATGAACATCGCGCAGAAGCCGACCAGATAGCGCGCCCACAGCACCGGGATGTAGTGCAGGTCGAAGTGCAGCCGGTAGAAGAAGTCGCCGCCGCGGGTCTCGCGCGCCTTCAATGCCTGGCCGGTGTTCGGATCCAGCGTGGCGTCGCCAAAGCCACCGCGGCGGCCACGGCTGGGGTCGGCCAGCTCCGGTGGCAACCGCCAGAACATCTGCATGGCCGGGTTGCGCGGCTGCGGCAGCGTGACGAACCAGTTCCCGGCCTGGCTGGCATTGGCCTGCAGGTAGTCCACCGCGCGCTGCGCGGCCACATCGATGCTGACCTTGTTGGCCGGCAGCTCCGGGCGCATCCAGCGGCTGATTTCCTCGCGGTAATAGCTGGCTGTGCCGGCCATGAAGATCAGCAGCAGCAACCAGCCGACCAGCAGCCCGGTCCAGGTGTGCAGCCAGGCCATCGATTGGCGGAATCCGTTCTTCATGCCCAGGCCCCCATCAGGCGCGCAATGCCTGCCATCAGCAGGGCCGGGGCGAGGATGCCCACCCAGGCGCGCAGTGCGCTGCGGGTGGCGAATGCCCACAGTGCGGCACAGGCGGCGACCAGGATCGCCAGCAGCATGCCGGTCAGCACGGTCTGGCCGCGCGCGCCGGGCAGCGCCACCGCGCAGAACACGCTGGTCACCGAGGCCAGCGCATAGCCGCCGAAGATCGCGGCCAACGAACGTGACAGCACGCCCCAGCGCGGGTTGGAGAAGAAGGTGCGGGGGCTGGCGGTTGCGGGCGAGCGGTCCACGGCGTTCCTGCAGGTAGGGGAGGGGATGGAACGCGTCCGCGGCCCCCTTGCGCCCTGCGCATGTCGCCCAGCGTGTCCCATCGACGAAGCACCGCCCGCGCAGACGGGCAGCTCAGAGGTCGGGGATGTACACGGGCGATGGGCGCGTCTTCCGCGCCTGTTTGGCTAAGCGTACAACCGATTAGAAAATGATAGGCATTCGCATTTCGTTAATCAAGCGTGACGGCGCCCGCTCCCGTGCAGGGAGGCTTCAGAAGCGGAAAAGGACCGTCGCAGCGTGCAGCAGCAGGCCGATCAGACCGCCGACCAGGGTGCCGTTGAAGCGGATGAATTGCAGGTCACGGCCCACGCTCAGTTCCAGCTGTTCGACCAGGTGCCGCTCGTCCCAGCCTTTCACGGTCTGCGCGATATGCGTGGTCACGCCCTCGCGCAGGCGGCCGGTCAGGCGCTGCGCACCTTCCAGCAGGTGCTGGTTGAGGGCCTCGCGCAGGGCCGGGTCAGCCTGCAGGCTGGCGCCCAGCGACGCGAGGCTGCGCTGCAGGTGGCCGACCAGCGCCGAGTCTTCGCGTTGCAGATCGGCGCGCAGGCTGGCGTGGATGCGCGTCCACAGCCCTTGCACGTAGTCCTGCAGGGCGGGGTGGTCGATCATTTCCTGCTTGAGCTGCTCGATGCGCTCCGCCAGGGCCGGGTCCTCGCGCAGGCGCTGCACGTAATTCTGCAGCCAGGTCTCGTAGTCCTGGCGCAGCGGATGCTGCGGCTCGGCCAGCACCTGCTGCAGTTCTTCCAGCACCGCCCGCGCCAGGCGCTCGGCCAGGCTGTCGCCGATCTCGTCGATCGGCTTGACCCAGTTCACCGTGCTCGACAACGTCGGCCATTCGCGCTGGATATAGCGCACGATCAACTGCGAGGCGCGTTCCTTCACCTCCGGTTGTTCCAGCCAGCGCCCCAGCCGCTGCAGGCCCTCGTCCAGCACGCGCTGGTGGCGCCCATCGGCGGTCAGCAGGGCCAGCAGTTCACCCGCGGTGGCGGCGGCATTCCACTGCCGCAGCTGCTGCACCACGAAGGCATGCAGCTGCCGGCGTACTGCGGTTTCGTCGAAGAAGTCCAGCGCCTGCAGGGCCCAGCCGCGGGCCATGTCGGCCAGCATGCGCGAGCGTGCCGGGTCGGCCAGCCAGCTGCCGAGGCGGCTGGCCGGGTCGAATACCTGCAGCTTGGCCAGCAGCACACCTGGCTCCAGGAACTGGTCGCGCACGAACAGCGCCAGGCTGTCGCCGATGCGCTCCTTGCTGCGCGGGATGATGGCAGTGTGCGGAATCGGCAGGCCCATCGGCCGCCGGAACAGGGCGACGACCGCGAACCAGTCGGCCAGTGCACCGACTGCGGCCGCCTCGCAGAACGCCGAGACCCAGGCCCAGATACCGCGCTCGCCCTGCCAGTGGCTGACCGCGAATCCGGCCAGCATCAACAGCAGCAGGCCGAGCGCGAGGGCTTTCAGGCGCCGCAGTTGTGCGCGGCGCGGATCGTGGGCAGGCATCATGCCGGAAGTCTAACCGCAGCCCGGTGACGCCTGTCTGTAGAGCCGAGCCCATGCTCGGCTGCTCATTGCCACGCGCAAAGCAGCCGAGCATGGGCTCGGCTCTACAGAAGCGCGTCGAGAGCGCCTACAGCGCTTCCAGCTGCTTGCGCAGCGCGGCCAGCTGCGCGCGCAGGGTGTCGTTCTCGCGGGTCAGCGCGACCACGCGTCGACGCAATGCCGGTGCGTCCTCGCCCAGCTGTTCCAGTGCGGACAGCACTTCGGCATCGCGGCTGGCGATCTCGTCCTCATCCGCCTCCTCGAAATCCATCTCGGCCGGTTCAGGCTTCGGCGCGCGCGGCTTGCGCTTGGACTCGCGCACGCGCTTGGCGGCCTGCTTCAGCTCGTCCTTGCCACCGGCGGCGGCGGCGCGCTGTTCTTCTTCGGGCAGGTCGGCCACGGCCGCGGCGGCGCTGATCGAGATCACGCCAGCCTTCACCGCCTCCACCACCTCGGCCGCGGCCTGGGCGTGGATGCGTTCGATCATGCCGACCTGGCTGGTGCTCAGCTTGGCTTCGCGGGCCAGCTCGGCGCGGCTGATCTTCGGTGCCGGTTCCCACGGCGGGTTGTCTTCGCCGCCCCCGTCGGTGACGTCGGCGGTGCCATCGCTTTCGCGCTGCAGCTGGGCCTGCTCGACCTGCTTGCGGGCAGCCAGGATGTCGCGCTTGCGCAGCGCCAGCACGCCGCGCTGGAAATCGGACACGCTGCGCCGGCCCAGGTGCTGCTCGATCATCCACAGGTGCACGTCTTCCATGCTCTGGAAGCGGGTGTTCTGCACCGTGTTGAACGGCAGGCCGTGCTTCTGGCAGATGCCGAAACGGTTATGGCCATCGACCAGCACGTCACCCCACAGTACCAGTGCGTCGCGGCAGCCTTCGGCCAGGATGCTGCGCTCCAGCGCGTCATGTTCGTCCGCGGTCAGCGGGTCGATATAGGCCTTGAGTTCTTCTTTGACGACGATATCCATGGGCACGGCAACGAGCAGGAGCGGAACCGCCCATTGTACCCGCTCGCCGCCGCGGGCCCGGGCTCAGGCCGTGGCCCGGATCATCTCGCCCAGCGTGCCGGTGATCTGGTCGATCTGCGCCTTGTCCACGATCAGCGGCGGTGACAGCGCGATGATGTCACCGGTGCAGCGCACCAGCAGCCGGCCGTCGTGGAAGCAGCGCCGGAACACCTCGTAGCCGCGGCTGCCGGGCATGTCCCGGCGTGGCGCCAACTCGACCGCCCCGACCAACCCGAAGTTGCGGATGTCGATCACGTTGGGCAGGCCCTGCAGCGCGTGCAGCCGTTCCTGCCAGTATTCGCCCAGTTCGATGGCGCGCTCGAACAGGCGTTCCTCGGCGTACACCTCCAGAGTAGCCAGTGCGGCCGCACAGGCCAGCGGGTGACCAGAATAGGTATAGCCGTGGAACAGCTCGATGGCCTGCGGTGGTGCCTGCATCAGCGTGGCATGCACGGCGTCGCTGGCCAGGACGCCGCCCAGCGGCACCGCGCCGTTGCTGACGGCCTTGGCAAAGGTCAGCAGGTCCGGGGTGACCCCGAAGCGCTGTGCGGCGAAGGGCATGCCGACCCTGCCGAAGCCGGTGATGACCTCATCGAACACCAGCAGGATGCCGTGGTGATCGCACAGCTCGCGCAGGCGCTGCAGGTAGCCCGGCGCCGGCAGGATCACCCCGGCGGACCCAGCGATGGGCTCGACGAAGACCGCCGCGATGGTCGAGGCGTCATGCAGCGCGATCAGCCGCTCCAGGTCGTCGGCCAGTTCAGCGCCCTGGCGCGGCAGGCCTTTGCTGAACGCATTGCGCTGCAGGTCCAGGGTATGGCGCAGGTAGTCCACGCCGCCCAGCTGCAGGCCGAACGCCCTGCGATTGTTGGGCAGGCCGCCCAGTGCCATGCCACCGAAGCCGACGCCGTGGTAGGCCTTCTCGCGGCTGATGAAGCGCGTGCGCTGGCCCTCGCCGCGCTGGCGGTGGTAGGCCAGCACGATCTTCATCGCGGTATCCACCGCCTCCGAGCCGGAGCTGGTGAAGAACACATGGTTCAGGGGCGTTGGTGCCAATGCGGCCAGCCGCTGCGCCAGCGCGAATGCCGGCGGCGAGCCCATCTGGAAGGCGGGCGAGTAGTCGAGTGTGTGCGCCTGCTCGACGATGGCCTCGACGATGCGCGGCCGTGCATGGCCCGCGTTGCAGCACCAGAGGCCGGCCGTGCCATCGAGGATCTGGCGGCCGTCGACATCCTCGTAGTGCATGCCCTCGGCACGCACCAGCACACGTGGCGCTGCCTTGTACTGGCGGTTGGCGGTGAACGGCATCCAGTACGCCTCCAATGACTCCGGGCGTTGGGTCGCCAGATCGTGCAGGTCGCTCGCGGAACGCTTCATGCCAGCTCCATCGGGTCCGATGGGGAGAATGTAGCGCAGCCACGTCACGGCGGAGTCGCGGCCACGCCGGTATAACCGGGGAAACTGTTCCGAGGAGCCCGGCATGGCCGACTTTCCCGACCGCAGCCACTGGCAGGCACTGGCCCAGCAGCTTTCGATGCCGACCCAGGCATTCATTGATGGCCGCTACGTCGATGCTGCCCACGGTGCGCGCTTCGACTGCATCAGCCCGATTGATGGCCGCGTGCTGGCGGCGGTTGCCGACTGCGACGCAGAGGACGTAGAGCGCGCAGTGCGGGCGGCGCGGCGTGTCTTCGATGCGGGCCACTGGTCGCAGGCCAGCCCGGTCCATCGCAAGCGCGTGCTGTTGGCCCTGGCGGAGCTGGTGGAAAAACACGCCGACGAGCTTGCCTTGCTGGAAACCCTGGACATGGGCAAGCCGGTGCGTGATGCACGCCGTATCGACCTGCCCGGCGTGGTGCGCTGCCTGACCTGGACCGCCGAGGCGGTGGACAAGCTGTATGGCGAAATCGCACCCACCGGACCGCATGAACTGGGCCTGGTCACGCGCGAGCCTGCCGGCGTGGCGGCGGCGGTCGTGCCATGGAATTTCCCGTTGCTGATGGCCTGCTGGAAGATCGCGCCGGCACTGGCGATGGGCAATTCGGTGGTGCTCAAGCCGTCCGAGCGTTCGCCACTATCGGCGTTGCGGCTGGCGGCGCTGGCGGCCGAGGCGGGCCTGCCGGAGGGGGTGCTGAACGTGCTGCCCGGCCATGGTGCGCGCGTGGGCGAGCCCTTGGCACTGCATATGGACGTGGACGTGCTGGCCTTCACCGGTTCCACCGCCACCGGCGCGAAGCTGCTGGAGTATGCGGGACGGTCCAACCTCAAGCGGGTCTGGCTGGAATGCGGTGGCAAGAGCCCACACCTGGTGTTCGCCGACGCCCCGGACCTGGACGCAGCGGCCAAGGCCGTGGCGCAGGCCATCTTCTTCAACCAGGGCGAAGTCTGCACCGCCGGCTCGCGCCTGCTGGTGCAGCGCTCGATCCGTGAGGACTTCGTGCACCAGGTGATTGCCTATGGCCAGCACATGCAGCCCCGCCATCCACTGGAGGCTGATGCACCGATGGGCGCGCTGGTCGACGCCGCGCACGTGGAGAAGGTGCTGGCCGATATCGCCCGTGCCGAAGGCGAGGGCGCTCGTCTGCTGCTGGGCGGCCATCGGGCCGAGGTGGAAGCCGGCGGCTGCTATGTGCAGCCCACAGTATTCGACCAGGTGCGTCCGGACCACGCGTTGGCACGCGAGGAAGTGTTCGGGCCAGTGCTGGCCGTGCTTGGTTTCGACGACGAGGCCGAAGCGGTGCGCGTGGCCAATGACAGCCGCTATGGATTGGCGGCGGGCCTGTGGACGCGTGACCTGGGCCGCGCCCATCGTGTCGCACGCCAGCTGCGCGCCGGCAGCGTCTGGGTGAACGGCTGGGATGGTGGTGACATGACCGCCCCGTTTGGTGGCTACAAGCAGTCCGGCAATGGCCGTGACAAATCGCTGCACGCGTTCGACAAGTACAGCGAGATCAAGGCCACCTGGATCCAGTTGTAACGACGCGCCCGCCGAGCGCTTTTCGTCGAGCCGAGCCCACGCTCGGCTGCTGTTTGCTCTTTGTAGAGTCGAGCCATGCTCGACTGCTCTTCGCGAGATGCAGCCGAGCACGGCTCGGCTCCACTGCGGCGCTGATGCCGTCACCACCGTCGATGCTGCCCGTAGGAAGACTCAGGATTAGTGGTGCTACCGCAGCCGCGTCCTCCGCGGCAGGCTGGGCGCTGTCTGCCTGCGCAACCGGGGCAGGGCGGGGCATCACCGATGCGGCCGGACGCGTCATCTGTGCGGAGGGCAAGGTGGGCTGCTTGGCTACCGGCGTCGGCAGTTCCGGTGGCAGCCAACGCAGCAAGATCCGTGGGCCGTCGTCGCTGCGCAGTTCGATCCGGCCGCTGTCCAGCAGCCACAGAGAGAGCCCGCCATGCACCAGCAGTACCACCAGCCACGCCGCCATCCGCGGCAGCTTCGGGGAATCGGACCACGACAACGCAACTGCAGCCATCGGCAAGGCATCCATGCAGGGACCGGTGGTGCAGCCTAGCGGGTGGCAGGAAAAAATTCGTTGGCATCGGTGTCGGCTGAAACCATCGCCCCGTGCGACCACCGCCCCGTGGCAGAATCGGCCGATCTACCGTTATCCGTACTGCCGATGTCGACGATCGCTGCTGCCGCGCCGCCCGTGAATTCCCCCCGTCGTGTCCTGCTGGCCAGCCTGATCGGCACCACCATCGAATTCTTCGATTTCTACATCTACGCCACGGCCGCCGTGCTGGTGTTCCCGCACCTGTTCTTCCCGGACAGCAGCGAGCAGGCGGCCCTGCTGCAGTCACTGGCGACCTTCGCGGTGGCGTTCATCGCCCGGCCGGTCGGCTCGGCGGTGTTTGGTCATTTCGGCGACCGCATCGGCCGCAAGGCCACCCTGGTCGCCGCGTTGCTGACCATGGGCCTGTCCACGGTGCTGATCGGCCTGCTGCCGACCCATGCGCAGATCGGGCTGTTGGCACCGGCGCTGCTGGCGCTGTGCCGCTTCGGCCAAGGGCTGGGGCTGGGCGGCGAATGGGGTGGGGCGGTGCTGCTGGCCACCGAGAATGCGCCACCGGGCAAGCGCGCCTGGTACGGCATGTTCCCGCAGCTGGGCGCGCCCATCGGTTTCCTGCTGTCGGCCGGCATCTTCCTGGTGCTGGGCCGCTGCCTGAGCCAGGACGACTTCCTGCAGTGGGGCTGGCGTATCCCGTTCGTGGCCAGCGCGTTGCTGGTCGGCCTCGGCCTGTGGGTGCGCCTGAACATCCACGAGACGCCCGATTTCAAGAAGGCGCTGGAGCGCAAGGCGCCGGTGCGGCTGCCGATGTGGACGGTGCTGCGTGACCACCCGGTGCCGATGCTGCTGGGCACCCTGGGCGCCTTCGCCACCTTCGTGCTGTTCTACCTGATGACCGTGTTCAGCCTGGGCCACGGCACTGCGGTGCTGGGCTATAGCCGCGAGCAGTTCCTGCTGATGCAGATGGTCGGCATGCTGTTCTTCGCACTGGGCATCCCGCTGTCGGCGCGCTATGGCGACCGCTGGGGCACGCGTCGCACCATGATCGTCGCCAGCGTGCTGATCATCGGCTTCGGCGTACTGTTCGCGCCGTTGTTCCAGCCGCACAGCCCATGGCTGGTCACCGCCTTCCTGTGCCTGGGCCTGTTCCTGATGGGCCTGACCTATGGCCCCTGCGGCACCTTCCTGGCCGAGATCTACCCGGTGGAGGTCCGCTACACCGGCGCTTCGCTGTCATTCAACCTGGCCGGCATCCTCGGTGCGGCACCGGCCCCGTATCTGGCGACCTGGCTGGCCGAGCGCTTCGGCCTGGTCGCGGTGGGTTACTACCTGTGCCTGACCGCGGTTGCCACCCTGTGCGCGCTCGTGGCACTGCACCGGCGCGCGCTGCGGCTCAACCAAAGAAGCGCTTGAGCGTGCGACCCAGCCAGCCACCGCCCTGGTGTTCGCGGGCGAACTGGTTCAGGTGCGCCTTGACCTGTTCGGCATAGGCCTGGTCATCACCACGGATGTGGTTGAACAGCCAGCGCGAGAGCATGGTGCGCAGTTCGTCGCTGATGTCCTCGCCGGCCTGGAAGCGCATGCGGTACTCCGATACCCGCTTGATGAAGACCTCATGCACGCGCTTGTGCGCGGCACAGAACGGGTAGCCCGCTTCTTCCATCAGCTCTTCCTCGAACGCGAAGTGCGACATGGTGTAGTCCACCACTTCGTCGATCACTTCACCCACCGCGGCACGCTGCATGCTGGCCTGGGCCACGTGCAGGTGGTTGAGCATTTCGATGATGCGGCGGTGTTGTTGGTCGATCACATCGATGCCGATGTTCAGATCGTCCTGCCAGACCAGTAGTGCCATCCCCGGCTCCCCTTCATGCGTATGTCGGGGCCGACTGTAGAGCCGCCCTGCGCGGGCGGCGTTGATCTGGATCAAAGCGTGCCGGTCAGGGCAGCGCCGGCTCGCGTGGGCGCAGCGGGCTGGCCACCGTGGTGCAGCTGACCCGGTTGCGGCCACCGGCCTTGGCCAGGTACAGCTGGCGGTCGGCTTCGGAGATCAGCCGGTGCAGTGCATCGCGCTGCGGGCGCAGGCAGCACAGGCCGATGCTGACGGTCATGCGCAGGGTGGCAGTGCCGATGTCGACCTCCAGCGCGGCGATGCGCTGGCGCAGTTCCTCGAAGTACAGCAGTGCCTCGTCCTGCTCCATGTCCGGTACCAGAAGGCAGAACTCCTCGCCACCGAAGCGTGCGATCAGGTCATGGCTGCGCGCGTGCGCGGCCACCGCGCTGGCCACAGCGCGCAACGCATCGTCGCCGGCTTCGTGGCCATGGGTGTCGTTGATGTGCTTGAAGTGGTCGATGTCGATCATCGCCACCGCCACGCACTGCCCGTGCAGCTGCAGTTGCGGCAGCTGGCGTTGGCTCTGCTCGAGGAAGCAGCGCCGGTTGGGCAGCCCGGTGAGGAAGTCGCGGGTGGCCAGGTCCTGCAGGGTGCCGATCAGCTCCAGTTGGTCCACATTCTGCGAGACCCGGCAGAAGAATTCCTCGCGCGAGAACGGCTTGCGCAGGAAATCGTTGGCGCCGTTCTTCAGGAAGCGCGGGATCAACGACGCATCGGTATTGCCGGAGATGCCGATCACCGCCACCTTGTCGCGGGAGCGCAGGGTGCGCAGGCGGCGGGTGAACTCCACGCCCTGCATGCCCGGCATTTCCTGGTCGACCACGGCGAGGCGGATCGCCGGATGCGCCTCGATTGCAGCCAGGCCCTCATTGCCATCGGCCGCCTCATGCACCTCATGCCCATACATGCGCAGCAAGGCTGCGGCATAACCGCGCGCGGACGGTGAGTCGTCCACCACCAGCGCGGCGATGCGGCGGTTGCGTTCCAGCCGCTGTACCAGCCACACCAGGTAATCGAGGCTGCCGGGCGTGTTCTTCAGCACATAGTCGATGATCTGCTGCTGCAGCACGCGCTTGCGCAGGTCCTCGTCGTAGACGCCGCTGACCACCACGGTGGGCAGGTTGCGCTTGAGGAAGAACTCGACCACCGCGTCGCGGTCGCCATCGGCCAGCACCAGCCCGGTCAGTACCAGGAACCAGCCGCCACCTTCGTTCAGCAGGCGGTCGGCCTCGGCCAGGGTGGAGGCGATCACCACCGGCAGCTCCAGGCGCTGCTCGATGGCCTCGCGCAGCATGCCGGTGAAAGCACGGGAGTTTTCGACCAGCAGGATCCGCTGCGGCAGCGGATCGGCCAGGTCGCCATCGACGGCGGCCTGCGGCAGGACGGGCATGATGCGGTGGCTCACGAGGGAGGGGCTCGGCACGGATAACGGCGGTTTCGGCTGCAACTTTAGCTGCGAACGCTGCGCGCCGGGCGGGATTGCGTGTCAGGCCGCCGCGGGCGACGCGTGGGTGATTGGTTCATGCAGGACCAGTCGCAGCCGATTGCCCCGACAGTGGACTGCTCCGCCGTAGGCAAGCATCCGCCCGGCCAGGCGCTCGATGGCCTGGTGGGTGGTTCGCGTGGACAGCGTGCAGCCACGGTCGAGCAGGCTCACCACAGCAACAATGCCGCGACGTTTGCCTGCCCGACCGCTCCGGGCACGCACGCATACCTGGCCGGTCTCCAGCTCCAGCAGAAGTGAAACCGCCTCGATCAGCGAGCGATAGATGGCCAGTTGCAGATCCACGGTCAGCAGGCAGGGATTGCCCGCCAGCCTGGGCGGAATGACGCGATGCGTGTTGTTCCAGATTTCGCATGCACCGCCGGCTTGCAGCGCGATGTAGAGCCCGACCTGTTCCAGTCCAGTGGGATAGACCAGGCTGGCCTGTTCACGGAACAGGCGTGAATGCACCGACGACGCGTGCTGCAGGCTGTTTGCGACCGCATGGTGGCCTTGGGACTTCAGCCAGCTGACCATCTCGCTGAGCGAACTGTCCATGCCCTCGCCCAGGTGTTTCAGGTGGACGGCCCGTTCACGCAGCTCACGCTCGCTGGTCTGATGCGAGCCGCGTGCCAGGCGCAGTGTGGTTGCCTCGGCCAGGCCGCGGGACCGGGCGCGCTGATGGTGGTAGCTGATGCTGGAACCCAGTGCCAGCAGTGCGACACTCATCACCGCCATGTTCTGTTGGGTGGCGAACGTGCCCAGGTCGAATGAGGAGGGCAGGCCGGTGCTGGGCGTTGCACCGTGCAGGGGGAGGTTCAACAACGGAATCGCGATGGCCGCGCCGCGCCACCCATGCATGAAGGTCAGGGCGATGGCAGGCAGGGCGGCCAGCAGCACCATGTGTGTCCGCGTCGTGTGGGCGCCGGCGCTTGTCAATTGCATGCTCAGGCCCAACACCAGCATCACCAGGATCGCCGAGGCGGTAGGGGCGACGAAACGGTCGCTCCAACCGGGGTCGGCCTGCCGTCGCGACCAGAGGAATGCCAACGGCACCAGGGTGATGATGGCGGCGAAGTGGCCAAAGATCGTCCGGTCGACCGCGTCCAGCAGATTGCTGGGTGGTGGGTTCGACCATAGGACATATGAAATGCCCAGGTTGAGACCCGGAACGAACAGTGCCGTGCAGAAGGACAGTGACAGCAGCCAGAGACCGGTAGCTGCTTCGGACGGCATTCTCATCCGATGCAGGTAGACCACCAGCATCGCCATCGGCATCAGCAGTGTCGAAGCCAGGATGACCCAGTCCAGGCCATAGGTGTCGATCATGGGGATGCGCAGCGTTGCGAAGTACGCGTACTCGCCCAGCAGCAGGTAGGGCCACAGGCGGGTCGGTACGATCAGCAGTGCCGCTGCACGGATGCCCGCCGGCAGGAAGAACTGATCCAGCGAGAACTGACGCGAACCGAGGCAGCTCAGCGCATAGACGGCCGCGAGGGCGATCCCGGCTGGCCGGATACGGAAGCTCAGTTCAACGGCCTTTTTGAATCGGTCCAAACCCGAGCCTCCCTTGCTCGTGACATGGCAGCGGCGGTGCGGGTTGCTTGAACGCCTCAGGACGCGCCATTGGATGACAGTATCGACAGGAGCATGGGCACGCAATTGCACGCCGGCGCCAGGTCCTGACGGGGTAGGTTCGGCGCCGACCAACGATCACTTTCGAGTAATGATCTGCATCTCCTTTCATTGGGAAAGTCAGATCGCGGTCCGGGGGGGGCCACGGTCGATGGAGCGTGTGCTTTCCCACACGGCTTCAGCAGCGCCTGCCTGGCGGGGAGCTTCCCGTGCTTCGGTCAATACCATCCTGAGCCTGTTGCCACTCAAGTCCATGTGGCCCGCATGTGCTAGGACCCGGCCCAGCAGCTGCTCGTTTGCCAGTTCCTTTGCACGGCTTCCCAGTGATTCGCGGCGGTCCAGAAGAGCCACGCAGATGAAGGCACCACGCTTCCGGATGGAACGTCCGCAGCGGATACTGACCGAGATCTGCCCAGGCTCGCATTTCAATAGAAGCGATACCGCGTCAACCACGAGCCGGTAGGCAGCAAGCTGCAGGCCGACCCCGAGCGCGCAGGGGTCCCCCGTCAACCTGGGTTGTCCGATTCGATGCGTGGCATTCCAAGCCTCACGCACCCCACCGGCTTGCAACGCCACATACAAGCCCAGTCGCTCCAGAGCGGCGGGATAGATCATGCTGGCCTGGGCCCGGAACAGGCGTGAATGCACCTCCGAGGTATGCCGCAGGCTGTCAGCCACCGCGTGATGACCCTGAGCATGGAGCCAGTTCACCATCTCGTTCAGAGACAGGTCCATGCCATCGCCCAGCTGGCGCAGGTGCGCCGCCCGTTCGCGCAGGTCCATCTCGCTGGCCAGATGTGAATTCCGCGCAAGCTGCAGGGCCGCTCTGCCATCTTCCTCGCGCAACCGGTGCTGGTTCTGGAAGTGGGTGATGCGAGCGCCCAGCAGGAGCAGGGCGATGCTGGCGATGGCCATGGCCTGCTGGGTCGCGAAGGTCGCCTGATCGAATGCCGTCGGATGGTCGGAGGGAGTGCTCAGGCCAAGGATCATGTTCACGGCGGCGACACCGATGGCCGCACCGCGCCATCCCAGCAGGCAGGTCAGGGCGATTGCGGGAATAGGCAGGATCAACAACAACTGCAGCGAACCGGGGGCCGTGATCGAGGCAGGTACCGGCGTCGCCTGCAGGCCGATGACCAGCATGGCGGCGAGTGCTGCGACCGTGGCCGCAACAGACCGGGTTGTCCATTTTTCCTCGGCGCGGCGTATCCACAGCAATGCCAGAGGCGCGAGGATCAGGATGCCGGTGAAGTCGCCCAGCGCATAGCGCAACACATTGGTGAGAAATGTCTCTTCATGCAACGGGGCCCAGAGCAGGTACGAGATTCCCAGGTTGAGCAGGCTGATGACCGTCGCGGCGCATGCCGCGATGGAGATCACGCCGACGATCGTGGTACGTGCCAGCAGTCTCCGGTGCAGGCGCACGATCAGCATCACGGCAGGCATCAGGAATACCGAGGCCAGGATCACCCAGGTCAGGTTGTATTTGCTGATCAGCGGGATGCGCAGATGCGCGAAGTAGGCGTATTCACCCATCAGCAGGTAGGGCCAAAGACGGGGTGGGCACAGCAACAGCGCGGCCACCCGCACGCCGGCAGGCAGGAAGAACTGGTCCAAAGACAGCTTGCGCGCGCCCCAGCAGGCCAAGGCATAGAGCAGCGCCAGCACCAGCCCCTCGGGGCTGACGCGTATCTTCACCTGCAGGCCGTCCTTCCACCACTGCATCCACGTGCTCCCCAGCGCCTGCGCCGATTATGTGGCTGGGAAGGGTCCCGCTACCACAACGCATCCCGCAGCTTGTACCACGACATCGCCGCCACCAGCAGCGGCGTGCGCAGCAGCCGGCCGCCGGGGAAGGGCGCATGGCGCAGGCGCTGGAATACGTCCAGGCGCTCGCTCTGGCCGGCGATGGCGGCGGCGATCACCTCGCCGGCCAACCCGGCGGCGGCGACGCCATGCCCCGAAAACCCCTGCGCGAAATACAGATTGCCGTCCAGCCGGCCCCAGTGGGGTGCGCGGTTGCGGGTGATGTCCACGTAGCCACCCCAGACCTGGTCCAGTACCACGTCGGCCAGCTGCGGGAAGACATCGTGCATGCGTCGCTGCATCACCCCGCGCAGGCCGGGCGGGGGCAGTGCCGAGTAGCTGGCGCGGCCGCCGAAGAGCAGGCGGTGGTCGTGGCTGAGGCGGAAGTAATCCAGTGCCCAGGCGGTGTCGGCCACGGCCATGTTGTTGCCGATCAGGGCGCGTGCACGTTCGGCACCCAGTGGCTCACTGGCACCGATGTAGGTGCCCACCGGCATGATCCGCCGCTCCAGCTCGGGCAGCAGGCCCTGCAGCCAGGCGTTGCCGGCCACCACCAGGTGTGCGGCGCGCACGCGGCCCTGTGCAGTGTGCAGGGTCGGCTGCGCTCCGCGCTGGATGCGCACCACGGGCGAATCCTCGTGGATGACCACCCCCGCCGCACGCGCTGCAGCGGCCAGGCCGCGCGCGTACGCCAGCGGGTGCAGGTGCGCGCTGAGCGGGTCGAACATCGCGGCTCGATAGCGCGGGCTGTCCAGCTGCGCGCGCAGGGCGTCACGGCTCCACCACTGCATGGGGTAGTCGTAATGCCGTTGCAGGTGCTCGCAGTTGGCCTGCAGGTCGCGCTCGTGGCGTTCACGGATGGCGACGCTGGCGTGGCCTTCAACCCAATGGCAGTCGATGCGGTGGCGATCGATGCGGGTGCGCATCGCCTGCACCGCGTCGCGCGACCAGTCGAACAGGTGGCGTGCATCGTCGCGACCCAGCTGCCGCTCCAGCTCGTCCACCTCGCAGCCGTAGCCGACCAGTGCCTGGCCGCCATTGCGGCCGGAGGCGCCCCAGCCGATCCGCTGCGCCTCCAGCAGCACCACGCGCTGGCCGCGCGCGGCCAGTTCCAGCGCAGCAGTGAGGCCGGTATAGCCGGCGCCTAGCACCGCGACATCGGCATGTACGTCACCCTGCAACGGAGGCAGTGCGGGCGGCTCGGGCAGGCTGGCTGCGTACCAGCTGGGCGGGAAGGCGGCGCTCACTGCTGGCCTCGCGGGCGCAGGGCGGCAGGACGGAGCGGGGCAGGTCGATCAGCGTTCACCCGCGTAGTTTCACCGATGCGCGACGGCCGTGGCGTGACGGCGATGACTTGCCGCCATTGCGGACAGGCGGGTAACGTGTCGGCACGCCAAGGAGTTTTCCATGCGTCGCCTGCCCTGGGTGGGGCTGCCCACCGACAGCACCGTGCTCGGCCATCATCGTTTCGCGGTGGCCGGCGAGAAGTACGTGCGTGCGTTGGTTGAGGCGGCCGACGTTACCCCGGTGATACTGCCCAGCCTGCAGCCACCGCTGCCGCCCGCCGACTGGCTGCACGGCCTCGATGGCCTGCTGCTGACCGGTGCGGTCAGCAACATCGAACCACAACACTACGAAGGCGGCCGCAGTTGGCCGGGGAACCCGCATGATCCGGCCCGCGATGCCAGCGCCTTCGCACTGCTGCACGAGGCGCTGGCGTTGGACCTGCCGGTGCTGGCGATCTGCCGCGGCTTCCAGGAGTTGAACGTTGCGCTGGGTGGCACGCTGCATCCGCAGGTGCACGCGGTACCGGGTCTGTCGGATCATCGTGAAGACCCGCAGGCGCCGGTTGAGGTGCAGTATGGGCCGGTCCATGCGGTCGCCCTGGCGGTTGATGGTTGGCTGGCGCAGTGGCAGGGTGGCGACCGCGCACAGGTCAATTCCGTTCACGGGCAGGGTATCGATCGACTGGCGCACGGGCTGCAGGTCGAGGCCGTGGCCGATGATGGACTGGTCGAGGCGGCGCGCAGCACACGCCATCGTTTCGTGCTCGGCGTACAGTGGCACCCGGAGTGGCGTGTCATGGATTCGCCGTTCTATCACGTTATTTTCCGTGCGTTCGGCCAAGCTTGCCGGCAGCACCAACAGAACCGACTGGATTCCCGATGAGTTCCCGAACGCGCCCGCGCAAGACGGCTACGCCCCCCGCACCGCAGGAAAGCAGCCTGCTGCGCTGGTTGAAGGAGCGGCGCATCACCGAGGTCGAATGCCTGGTGCCGGACATCACCGGCAACGCGCGCGGCAAGATCATTCCCGCCGACAAGTTCTCGCACGACTACGGTACGCGGCTGCCCGAAGGCATCTTCGCCACCACCGTCACCGGCGAGTTCCCTGATGACTACTACGAGCTGACCTCGCCGTCGGACTCGGACATGATGCTGCGCCCCGATCCTGACACGGTGCGCATGGTGCCGTGGGCGGCCGATGCCACCGCGCAGGTCATCCACGATTGCTACACCAAGAACGGTGAGCCGCACGAACTGGCACCGCGCAATGTGCTGCGCCGCGTGCTGGCAGCCTACGCCGAGCTGGGCCTACGCCCGGTGGTGGCGCCGGAGCTGGAGTTCTTCCTGGTGCAGAAGAACACCGACCCGGACTTCCCGCTGCTGCCACCGGCCGGCCGCTCCGGGCGCCCGGAGACGGCGCGGCAGTCGTACTCGATTGACGCGGTCAACGAATTCGACCCGATCCTCGACCTGATGTACGACTACGCCGATGCGATGAAGCTGGACGTGGACACGTTGATCCATGAGTCCGGCGCGGCGCAGCTGGAGGTCAATTTCACCCACGCCGATGCGATGGACCTGGCCGACCAGGTGTTCCTGTTCAAGCGCACCATGCGCGAGGCGGCGATGCGCCACGGCGTGTATGCCACGTTCCTGGCCAAGCCGATGGAGAACGAGCCGGGCAGTGCCATGCACATCCACCAGAGCCTGGTGCGGGTGAGCGACGGCAGCAATGTGTTCGCCGGTGATACCGATGCTGAAGGCGAGTTCAGCCCGGTGTTCGGCCACTATCTGGGCGGCCTGCAGAAGTACGCGCCGCAGGCGATGGCGTTCTTCGCGCCGAACGTCAATTCCTACCGCCGGCTGGTGTTCGGCGAAGTCTCGCCGAGCAACGTGCACTGGGGCTTCGACAACCGCACCTGCGGCCTGCGCGTGCCGCTGGACACGCCGGAAAACATGCGCGTGGAGAGCCGTTTCGCCGGCTCCGACGCCAACCCCTACCTGGCGATGGCCGCGACCCTGGCCTGCGGCCTGCTTGGCATCCGCGAGCGGCTGGCACCGGACGCGCCGGTGACCGGCAGTGCCAAGGAACTGGGCTACAACCTGCCGCGCTCGCTGGGCGAAGCGCTGGATGGGCTGGAGCAGTGCAGCGAGCTGCAGGCCCTGCTGGGCGAGCGCTTCTGCCGGGCCTACATCTCGGTGAAGCGCAAGGAATACGAGACCTTTTTCCGTGTCATCAGCTCGTGGGAGCGCGAGTTCCTGCTGCTGAACGTCTGAGCATCTGGAATAGAAAAATCCGCCGCCGGGGGGTAGGCTGGCACCCGTCGCCGGCCCCGCCGGCCCCCCTTCCCGCATTCTGGAGCACCCGATGAAGCTGCGTATCCTCACGCTCGGCCTGGCCTCCGCCATGCTTGCCGCCTGTGGCGGTGGCAACGGCGGCGCGCAGGACAGCCAGGTCCTGAACGTCTACAACTACAGCGATTACATCGCCGAGGACACCATCCCGACCTTCGAGAAGGAGAGCGGCATCAAGGTGACCTACGATGTGTTCGACAGCGACGAGATGGTCGAGACCAAGCTGCTGGCCGGCAACAGCGGCTACGACGTGGTGGTGCCGACCCTGAACTTCTTCGGGCGCCAGATCCAGGCCGGCGTGTTCCTGCCGCTGGACAAGAGCAGGATCCCGAACCTGGCCAACCTCGATCCGGCGGTGATGAAGCGCATCGCCACCCAGGACCCGGGCAACCAGTACGGCGTGCCGTACATGATCGGTACCACCGGCATCGGCTACAACGTGGAGATGCTGAAGCAGCGTTTCGGTGGCAGTACCGACATCGCCAACAGCTGGGACCTGGTGTTCAAGCCGGAGAACATCAGCAAGATGAAGGACTGCGGCGTGACCATCCTGGACACGCCGGCGGACATGATCCCGATCGCGCTGCACTACCTGGGCCTGGACCCGCACAGCGGCGACCCGGCCGAGCTGCAGAAGGCGGCCGACCTGCTGAAGTCGATCCGCCCGTACGTGCAGAACTTCCACTCCTCGCAGTACGTGGGTTCGCTGGCCAACGGTGGCACCTGTCTGGTGGTCGGCTGGTCGGGTGACATCATCCAGGCCCGCGACCGCGCCGAGGAAGCCAGCAATGGCGTGCATGTGGCCTATTCGATCCCGAAGGAAGGCGCCCCGCAGTGGTTCGACATGCTGGCGATCCCGAAGGACGCCAAGCATCCGGAAGCCGCGTACGCGTTCATCAACTACCTGCTGCAGCCGAAGGTTGCCGCGGCCAACACCAACTTCATCCATTACGCCAACCCGGTGCCGACCGCGACCCCGCTGGTGGACGAGGCGATCCGTACCGACCCGACCATCTACCCGCCGGCCGATGTGGCCGAGAAGATGTTCACGTACTCGATCAACACGCCGGAGACCGACAAGCTCTATACCCGGCTGTGGACCGAGGTGAAGACCGGCCGGTAAGCGGCGCGGGTAGCGCCGGGCCATGCCCGGCGGCTGCCTTACCCTGCGTCGGAGTCGACCCTGTCGCTCCGGCCAAGGTGCTGCAGGATGGCAGGCAGCAGGTCGCGTGCATCGCGACCGCCGTTGCACAGGAACGACGAACTCATCCGCTGCAGGTTGTGCATGCCAATGAAGAACAGCCCCGGTTGCGGTGAAACACCGAACTCGCCGAGGGGGTAGCCATGTGCATCCAGCGCGCCCGGCACGTCGAGCCAGGGCCATTCGGCGACGAAGCCGGTGGCCAGCACCACCGAGCGGATACCCGCGGCCTGCAGGTCCAGTTCGCGCGGGGATGTGTCCGGTTCCCAGTGCAGATAGACCTCCTCCGGAATGTAGCGGGCATCGTCGGTGCGTGGCTCGGGATGCGTGGCGTAGTACGCGCTGGCCAGCGAATCGAGATAGGCGTATTCGGCCCGCGTCGCCTCGATCGCGGTACGCAGCTGCGGGCGGACATCGGCGAAGCGGGCGATGCTTCCATCGAAGCCCTGCAACCGGCCCAGCAGCCTGATGCCCGCGCGGTGCATCGCCAGCAGGCTGATCGAGCTGCCCAGGCCGCCGCTTCCCTTGCCGGAAATGAGCGGGAACTCCGCGGTACGCGCCTTGCGCAGCGCATCCGGTTCCCCGGCCAGCACGCCCGCCGCTTCACTCACATGCTGGTGGATGCGCCCGGCCATGTCCCACCAGGTCATCGAGTCCTTGCCGCGCAGCCGGCGGGTATGCGAATGACGCTGGGCCAGTGACCAGTACACGCTGCGACCGCTGTCGTGCAGGTCCTGGGCGATCTGCGCGCCGGACTGCCCACCTCCGATGACCAGCACGGTGCCATCGGGCAGCTGGCGGGCACCACGGTAGTCGCCCGAGTGCAGCACGGCAAGGCCGGGCGCGGGCGCGAAGGGGACCCGGGGCATCCGCGCACGGCGGTACTCACCGGTCGCGACCACCACCGCGCGGGCATGGATCAGCCCCTGGCTGCTGTCGATGGCATAGCCGCCGCACTCGGGCGCGACCCGATGTACCGCGCACCCTTCGCTGATCGGCAACACGCGCTCGTCGGCATAGTCGCGGAGCCGGCGGATCACCTCCGGGGCGCCCATGAAGCCTTCCGGGTCATCGCCCGCATAGGCATGACCGTGCAGGGCCATGGTCGCGTTGGCGGTGTTGGTCTGGAACGAATCCCAGCGCCGCTGCCAGCTGGCGCCCACGGTTTCGGCCTCCAGCACGCGATGCTCGACGCCGGCCTCCTGCAGGAGTGCGCTGAGGGACAACCCGGCCTGGCCGGCGCCGATGATGGCCAGCGGCAGCCCTGCGGGCACGGATGACGACGGACGGGAAGGGAGAGCGGAGGGGCTGACGGGGGGAATCAACGGGATGGGTCCATGCAAGGCCTTGATCCGGGCCATTGCGCGGGGGATGCCCCGGGCCTTCAACAGATCCCGCTCCGAAAAACGTTGCAGATCGGGTCGTTGCCCGTGGTGTCTGGCCGGGACGCCGCAGGCGCGATCGGGCAGCCCCGGCCTTTTGCGCGGACGGGCCCTGATGGCGGGGTAAAACCGACACCCCCTGCGGCCCGGGAGCGGGCCGCTGGCGGCTTCCGCCCGTCGCCGTCATATCCCCTTCGGCCCCCGGCCGTTAGAATGGCGGCCGCTGTCCACCGCCCGCTCCCGGAGCCCCCATGCCCGTTGAAGCCCAGCCGGTAGCCGCCGTCGTCGACACGACCGGTGCGCCCGGCTATCTCTCCATTCGTGATTTGCGCAAGGAATTCGACGGTTTCGTCGCCGTCGACGACGTCAATCTGGACGTGCGCAAGGGCGAGATCTTTGCCCTGCTCGGTGGCTCCGGCAGTGGCAAATCGACCCTGCTGCGCTGCCTCGGCGGCTTCGAGACGCCCACCAAGGGCAGCATCACCCTCGATGGCCAGCGCCTGGACGCGCTGCCGCCGTACCAGCGGCCGGTCAACATGATGTTCCAGTCCTACGCCCTGTTCCCGCACATGACGGTCGAGCAGAACATCGCCTTCGGCCTGAAGCAGGACGGCCTGGGCAAGGACGCGATCAGCAAGCGCGTCGGCGAAATGCTGGACCTGGTGCAGATGGGCCATCTGGGCAAGCGCAAGCCGCACCAGCTGTCCGGTGGCCAGCAGCAGCGCGTGGCGCTGGCGCGGTCGCTGGCCAAGGGGCCGAAGCTGCTGCTGCTGGACGAGCCGATGGGCGCGCTGGACAAGAAGCTGCGCTCGCAGATGCAGCTGGAACTGGTCAGCATCATCGAATCGTCGGGCGTGACCTGCGTGATGGTCACCCACGACCAGGAAGAAGCGATGACCATGGCTACCCGCATCGCGGTGATGGATGCCGGCTGGATCCAGCAGGTCGGCAAGCCCGACGAGGTCTACGAGCAGCCGGCCAACCGCTTCGTCGCCGAGTTCATCGGCTCGGTCAACCTGTTCGACGGGGTGATCGACGAGGACCTGCCCGAGTATGTGACCGTGCGTTCGCCGCTGTTCCCGGCGCCGATCTACATCGCCCATGGCATCACGGGCTATGAAGGGCAGCCGGTCGCGTTCGCGCTGCGCCCGGAGAAGGTGATGATCGGCAAGGACGAGCCGGAAGGGCACACCAACAAGGCGCAGGGCGTGATCGAGGACATCGCCTACTTCGGCAGCCACTCGGTCTACCACGTGCGCCTGCCCAGCGGCGCCAAGGTACTGGCCAACTTCGCCAATTCGCAGCGCTGGGCCAGCGATGGCCTGACCTGGGGCGACAGCGTGTGGGTGCACTGGCGCGACAACGACGGCGTGGTGCTGACCTCATGAGCACCGCCGGCCTGAAGCGCTGGCTGCCGGGGCTGCGTGCCACGGTGATCGGCATTCCGTACCTGTGGCTGCTGCTGTTCTTCGCAGTGCCGTTCCTGATCGTGCTGATGATCAGCTTCTCGCTCAGCCGGGTCGGCTCGCCGCCGTACACCTGGCTGCTGCAGTACGTGGATGGCGGTTTCTCGCTGAAGCTGAACCTGGAAAACTACCTGGCGCTGTTCCGCGATTCGATCTATGCGCAGGCGTTCCTCAGCTCGATCAAGATCGCGGCGATCTCCACCTTCCTGACCCTGCTGATCGGCTACCCGATGGCCTATGCCATCGCCCGCCTGTCACCGGCAGCACGCAATGTGGCGATGATGCTGGTGGTGCTGCCGTCGTGGACCTCGTTCCTGATCCGCGTGTATGCGTGGAAGGCGATCCTGGACCGCAATGGCCTGCTCGACCAGTTCCTGCAGTTCACCGGCCTGCAATCGCTGATGACCAGCCTGGGCCTGCCCAAGCTGCAGCTGATCGATACGCCGACCGCCGCCTACATCGGCATCGTCTACTGCTACCTGCCGTTCATGGTGCTGCCGCTGTACGCCAACCTGGTCAAGCATGACCACCGGCTGCTGGAAGCGGCCTACGACCTTGGCGCCAAGCCATGGCAGGCGTTCCTGCGCATCACCCTGCCGTTGTCGAAGGCGGGCATCATCGCCGGTTGCATGCTGGTGATGATTCCGGCGATCGGTGAATTCGTGATCCCGGAAATGCTGGGTGGCTCGGAGACGCTGATGGTGGGCCGCCAGCTGTGGAACGAGTTCTTCAACAACCGTAACTGGCCGGGCGCCTCGGCGATGGCGGTGGCGATGATCCTGTTGCTGCTGGTGCCGATCCTGCTGTTCAACCGTTCCCAGCAGCGCCTGCTGGAAGGGAAGCAGGCATGAGCCCGCGTACTGCCAAGGGCCTGGGGCTGGGCGTGCTGCTGCTCGGCTTCGCCTTCCTGTACCTGCCGATCCTGCTGTTGATGTTCTATTCGTTCAACAGCTCGCGGCTGGCGATGGTCTGGGCCGGATTCTCCACCCGCGCCTACAGCGACCTGTTCGCCGACCGCGCGCTGATGGATGCGATGTGGACCAGCCTGGTGGTTGCGTTCTGGACCGCCTGCACCGCCACCGTGCTGGGCACGCTGGCGGCGATGGTGATGACCCGCTTCAAGCGCTTCCGCGGCAAGCCGCTGTTCGGCGCGCTGGTCACCGCACCGCTGGTGATGCCGGACGTGATCCTGGGCTTCTCGCTGATGGCGCTGCTGGCCTCGATGGGCGCGATTCCCGGCTTCCCGGCACGCGGCCTGACCACCATCTGGATCGCCCACGTCACCTTCACGCTGTGCTTCGTCACGGTGGTGGTGTCCTCGCGCCTGCAGGAAATGGACCTGTCGCTGGAAGAAGCGGCGATGGACCTGGGCGCGAGCCGGCTGACCGTGTTCGGCCGCATCACCCTGCCGATCATCGCGCCGGCGCTGGTGGCGGGCTGGCTGCTGGCCTTCACCCTGTCGCTGGATGACGTGGTGGTGGCGAGCTTCGTCGCCACGCCGGGCTCGACCACGCTGCCGATGAAGGTGTTCGCGTCGGTGCGCATGGGCATCAGCCCGAAGATCAATGCGTTGGCCACGCTGCTGGTGTCGGCGGTGTCGGTCGCCGCGGTGATCGGCTGGTACATCAATGCGCGTGCGGAGAAGCGGCGCCAGCGCGACCTGCAGCTGGCGCGGCAGGACAACGGCTGACGCCGCAGCCACATCCGGCTCACGGCCGGCGGCGCACAATGGGGGTCTTCCAGAAGGAGATCCCCCATGACCGTCGAGATCGTCGACCCGGCCACCGGACAGGTGACCTACCGCCATGAACTGATGGGCGCTGCCGACATCGAGCAGCGCCTGCAGGCCGCTGCCGATGCATTTCCGGGCTGGGCCGAGCGCTCGTTGCAGGACCGCGGCGCCATCCTGCGCCAGATCGCCGCGCAGCTGCGCACGCGTCGCGACGACCTGCAGCAGGCGATGACCCACGAGATGGGCAAGCTCAAGACCGAGGCGCTGGCTGAAGTGGACAAGTGCGCCGCCGCCTGCGAGTACTACGCCGACCATGCTGCCGACTACCTCAAGCCGCAGCTGATCGACACCGAAGCCCAGCGCAGTTACGTGCGCTACGAGCCGATCGGCTGCGTGTTCGCGGTGATGCCGTGGAATTTCCCGATCTGGCAGGTGTTTCGTTTCCTGGCCCCGGCGTTCATGGCCGGCAACGTGGCCCTGCTCAAGCACGCCAGCAACGTACCGCAGTGTGCCGACCTGATCCTGGCGGTGTGCCGTGATGGTGGCCTGCCGGACGGCGTGTTCGACGTGCTGCACATCGACAACGACCAGGCCGCCGACGTGCTGCGCGACGCACGGGTGAAGGCGGTGACGCTGACCGGCAGCGAGCGGGCAGGGCGCTCGATCGCCTCCAACGCCGGCAGCCAGTTGAAGAAGTCGGTGATGGAGCTGGGTGGCAGTGACGCCTTCGTGGTGCTCGACGATGCCGACCTCGACAAAACCGTGGCGGCGGCAGTGAAGTCACGCTTCGATAACAGCGGGCAGACCTGCATTGCGGCCAAGCGCTTCATCGTGGTCGATGCGGTGGCCGATGAATTCACCCGTCGCTTTGTGGAAGCGGCGGGTGAGCGCCAGTACGGCGATCCCGATGAGCGGGGCACCACGCTGGCGCCAATGGCGCGCGCCGACCTACGTGACGAACTGCACAAGCAGGTGCAGGCCAGCGTCGCCAAGGGCGCACGTGTGCTGGTCGGTGGCGAGCCGATTGCCGGTACGCATGCCGGCTATCCGGCCACCGTGCTCGACCAAGTGGGGCCGGGCATGCCGGCCTACGATGAAGAACTGTTCGGTCCGGTTGCCGCGGTGATCCGGGTGAAGGATGAGGCCGAGGCACTGCGCGTGGCCAACGACACCCGTTTCGGCCTGGGCGGCAGCGTGTGGACGCGCGACCCGGTGCGCGGTGAACGTTTCGCTCAGCGCATGGAATGCGGCGCCGCATTCGTCAACGCCATCGTCAAGAGCGACGCGCGGTTGCCGTTCGGCGGCAGCAAGCAGTCCGGTTTCGGTCGCGAACTGGCCGACCACGGCATCCATGAGTTCATGAACATCAAGACGGTCTACGTCGCTTGATGCGGTCGCCTGTGTAGAGCCGAGCCCATGCTCGGCTGCATTGCGCACAGCAGTCGAGCATGGCTCGACTCTAAAGAATGCGGGTCACAACCACTTCGCGCGCTTGAACAACCGGTACAGGCCCACGCACACACCGCCCACGCCAACGATCATCAACGGGTACGACCACGGCTCACTCAGCTCCGGCATGTGGCTGAAGTTCATGCCGTACCAGCTGGTGATCAGTGTCGGCGCGGCCAGCAGCGCGGCCCAGGCACCCAGCCGCTTCACCGTCTCGCCCTGTGCCAGTGTCACCAGCGACAGATTCACGCTCAGCGCAGTGCCCAGCATCTCGCGCAGGGTGTCGATCACGTCGCTGATGCGCACCGCATGGTCATGCACGTCGCGCACGTACAGCTTCACTTCGTCGGGAATCAGGTCACCCTGGTAGCGCCGGATCTGGGCCAGCACATCCTGCAGCGGTGCCACCGCCATGCGCATCTTGTTCAGTTCGCGCTTGAGCTCATACAGCCGCACCACGGTGCTGCGCTTGTAGGTGTCGGCGAAGATGTCCTTTTCCAGCAGGTCCAGAGTGTCGCGGAAGCGGTGCACGATGGGCAGGTAGTTGTCGACCACGAAGTCGGTCACCGCGTACAGGCAGTACGACGGGCCCATCTTCAGCAGCTGCGGCTCGCGTTCCACCCGCGCGCGTACCGGGGCGTAGGACAGCGAGGCACCGTGGCGCACCGTCACCAGGAAGCGCGGGCCGAGGAAGGCGTGGGTTTCGCCATACTGGATGCGCTCGTCGACCATCTGCGCGGTGGTCACCACCACGAACAGCGAATTGCCGTAGGTCTCGACCTTGGGCCGCTGGTGCGCATTGCGCGCATCCTCGATGGCCAGGTCGTGCAGGCAGAATTCTTCCTGCAGTTTCAGCAGCACGTCTTCGTTGGGGTCGTACAGGCCGACCCAGACGAAGCCGTTGCCGCTGGCAATGACATCGCTGATGGCGTCCAGGCTGATGTCGTGGCGCTTGCCCTCGTCATCGTAGTGGACGCAGTTGATGACGCAGGTAGGGTTGGCCGAAGCCGGGGCGGAAGCGGAGGCGGGCAATGACATGCCCGCCATCGTGCGTCAGGGCCGTGTTTCGGACAAGTGAGGACGACGCGCCAGCACCCACGCCAGGGCGACGTGCACCGGCAGCAGCAGCACGATCCACTGCACGTTGTACTGCGCCTGCAGGCTCAGCCAGTGCAGCACCAGAGCGGCCACGGCCTGCACTGCCAGCAGCCACAGCACCAGCCTGAACATGCGCCCCGGCACGCGCCGGCTCAGCAGGGCGATCGCACCCGGCAGCAGCAGCACGGCCAGCGGCGAAAGCAGCAGCAGGTTGCGGTTGGCCCACGCGGCGTAGTGGATGCTGAAGCCCCACAGGAACACCAGCACGCCACCGAACAGGGCACACAGCAGCCAGAACGGCAGCGCCAGTCCGGCCAGCAGGCGCGGACGGCGACGCAGCGCCAGCACGCCGGCGGCGATCACCAGGCCGCACAGGAGCCACGGCCACCAACGGCGCGCGAACTCCTTCGGCTCCGGGGCGATGCGGTGCGGCAGCAGTTCCTGTTCGGACTGCACCAGCGGCCGGCCATCGCTGTTGCGCGCCTGGCGCAGGGCATCGGCCAGGCGCATCGGCACGAATGCTTCCTGCCAGCGCGACAGTGGCTGGTCGGCGAACGGCCCCAGGCCGACGTCGAAGCCCAGCCACATCCACGGCGCCGGCGAGGCCAGGCGCACCGATTCGCTGCGGTAGGTGTTGCCGCGCGAGCGACCGGCCAGCTGTGACTGCAGGCCGCCACCCAGTGCCTTGTCCACGGTGTCGCGCACCATCGTGGCGCAGTTGGCGGTGTAGTAATCGTAGTGGTAACGCGCGTTTTCCGGCTTGGCCCGTTCGGCCAGGTCGGCGGCCAGTGCGCGCGCCTGGTCCGGGCGCAGGTCCAGCCACTGCACGCTGGCGCCACGGCCGGTCTCGTCGTAGTAGGACAGGTCCTGCTGCAGCGGCAGCGCCACCAGGTAATACATCATGTCGCCGCGCGCGAAGCGGCTGATGAAATCGTCCTCGGACGGATCGAAGTACCCGAAGTTGTACGAGGTCGCTTCGCCGCTGAGCGGATCGACCACGACGATGGCGTCGTGGCCGAATCGCTCGAAGAACACTGTGCCCGGTTGCATGGTGACCACGCCGATGCGAGGCGCAGGGGACTCGGCGCCGGTGCCGGGCGCAGCAGGCGTGGCCGCCGCCGGCTGCGCGAAGGCGGCCAGCGGCAGGGCCATGGCCAGCACGCACAGTGCCAGCCACAGCGTCAGGCGCAGTGCCAGGATGGGGCCGCGGCGCTTCAAGCGTCGTCCTGCGCGTCCGGCGGCAGCACGGTCACATGGAAGGCCTGCACCCGGCGCGCATCGGCGCGGGCTACGCGGAACATGAAGCGGTCCAGCGCCAGTTCGTCCCCGACTTCCGGCAGGTGGCCCACGGCCTCGGTGACCAGGCCACCGATGGTGTCGTAGTCCTCGTCGGAGAAGGTGGCACCGAAGCGTTCGTTGAAGTCGCCGATCGGGGTCAGCGCGTCGACCACGTACTGGCCGTCGGACTGGATCGCGATCTGCGCGGAAGGATCCTCGGCCTCGTCATGCTCGTCATCGATCTCGCCGACGATCTGTTCCAGCACGTCCTCGATGGTGACCAGGCCGGCGACACCGCCGTACTCGTCCACAACGATGGCCATGTGGTTGCGCGACAGGCGGAACTCCTTCAGCAGCACGTTGAGCTTCTTTGCCTCCGGGATCAGTACCGCCGGGCGCAGCAGCTCGCGCACGTTGGCCGGGCCGTTGTCGGCCACCACGCCGCGCAGCAGGTCCTTGGCCAGCAGGATGCCAAGGATGTCGTCCTTGTTCTCGCCGTGCACCGGGAAGCGCGAATGGCCGGATTCGACCACCTGCTTCATCAGCTCCAGGAAGGGCGCCTCGACCGGCAGCGAGACCATCTGCGAGCGCGAGATCATCACGTCGCCCACGGTCAGCTCGGCCACCGAAATGGCGCCTTCCATCATCTTCAGGGTATCGGCGGCGATCAGACCCTCTTCCTGCGCGGTGTGCAGGACAGCGACCAGCTCGTCGCGGGTATGGGGTTCGCCGGAGAAGGCGGAGGTCAGGCGTTCAAGCCAGCCGCGCTTCTTTTCACTGTGCTCCGCAGGGGAGCTACTACTGTCGTCTTCTGACATCTCTGGAAAAAAGGCACCCGGCAGGCCGGGCGTTGGCCCAAGTCTAGCAGGATGTGGCGGCCTGTCAGTGACTGCCGGTGGCCGGGGCAGGGGCGGCCGGGGCCGGCTCCTCCTCGGGCAGGTCCAGGCTGTAGGTGCAGCCGGCCAGGGTCTTGCCGGGGTGGGAGGCCACGGTGGAGACGCTGAGGATGATCGACTCGATCTGGGCCTCGCCGGTCTTCGGGTCGGTCACGTCGCGGCTGACCACCTCGCGGCCGGCCATGAACTTGCCGTCCTGGTCGTAGCCGGTTTCCAACGCCAGGCGCTTGGCCAGCGGGCGTGGGTCGGCCTGGTCGAGGACCGCCATGACGCTGGCCCCGGCCACCGCCACCCGCTCGGTGCTCACCCCGAACACGCTGATCGGCTGGGCCAGGCGGTACTCGCTCATGAACTGGTTGCCCTGCGGCAGCGGCTGCAGGCCCTGGGCCACGGCCTTCAGCGGGTCGGCCAGCAACGGCGCCAGCGCAGCCTGGTCGGCCACACCCTGGCGGCATTCGATCAGCGCCGGCAGGTCCAGGCTGGAAGCGAAGGCGGATGGGACCGCAAGGGCACACAGCAAAGGCAGGCAGCAGCGCAGTGACACGGGCGGTTTCCGCAGGCGAAGGGCCGCCATCATAGCTCCGGTGAGTGTCTGAACAGCCCGGTGAGAAGGCGCAGGAATCCGGTCATCGCCCGCCGCGCGACCATCAGTGAGAGGGTCAGCACGACCGCAAGCATGGCGATCTGCATCGATTGCCCCGCGATGCGCGCCACTGCCGGCCACAGGCCCGGGCTGGTCAGCCAGGGCATCAGTTCCGATGCGGCTGTCCTGGCCACTTTCATGTAGATCACGGCCAGCACGAACAGCACCAGCAACGAGGTGCGGCTGGCATGGAAGAACGGGAGTGCGTTGACCGGCCTGCCAAGCCGCTGCTGCAGCAGCGTTCGCCACAGCACCGGCAGGGTCAGGGCACCGACCAGTATCAGCACCATCGACGTTTCCCACAGCCCGGGCACGTGGGCGGGTTCCGCTCTACCCGTGAGGTGGGGGCCGATCATGCCGGTCGCCAGCCCAGCCAGCAGGCACAAAGGCGAGAGCAGGGCGAGGCTGCGCAGCAGCCAGTGCCTGCCGGCGGGTTCATGAGCGCTGAGGCGGCGCACGGTGTGCGCGCCCAGCATCAGCAGGCCGGCGAACAGGCCCGCGCTCATCGCAAACGTCGTGAAGCTGTTCCCTGGGTTCATCCTTTTTCCTTCCCCGTCCTGGCCGGTGTTGAACAGTAGCCCAGCGCATGGGCTGGCACTCCAGCCGTGGCACAGTCAGGGCGGATTCCAGCGCGTGGCCGCTGGGTACCAGCGCAGCCTGACCGGGTAGCCCAGTCGCGCCTGCAGGTGGTCACGTACGGCCGCCGCCGTCGCGCGGTTGGCTGGGGTATCCCGCAGCTCCACCTCCAGCTCCCCGGTCTTGACATCCAGGCCATAGCCGAACAGGTCAGGCAGCTGGGCCCGCAGCCAGTCCTGCTGTGCGTGCAGCCGGCGCGTCATCTCCGCTTCCGTCATCGCGGCGCCGGTGATGTAGCGCACACGTTGCGGGCCATCTGCCCCTGGATGTGTCTCATCGGCCTCGGGTGCGGCGCCTGTCAGTCGCACGACAACGTTCCAGCCCCTCGCATTGTCCACCCAGATGCCGGCCAGACGTGCCGCGTGCCGCGCTTCCAGGCGCTCGATCAGTGCCCGTTGCTGGGCAGTGGCGACGATGTTGCGGGTGTCGCGCTCGCTGCTGCCGAAGAACGCCCGTAGTTCGGCGATCTTTGCGGCGATGTCGGCCTCGCTGTCGCTGGTGGGGAACGGTGAGGGACGGTCAGGATCGCGCATCAGGCCTGCGCCGGACTGCAGTAGCGCGGCAAGCACAAGTGCGGGTAGGGTCATGCTGCGTTCCTCTTCCTTGAGTGCGTGGGCTCGGAACAGGGCCCGGTGTCAGCGCTCGCCCGCGTAGGGGTCGTCGATGCCCAGCTCGGCCAGGATCTCCCGTTCCAGCTGCTCCATCGCCTCGGCTTCCTTGTCGTCCTCGTGGTCCCAGCCAAGCAGGTGCAGCACGCCGTGCACGGTCAGGTGCGCGTAGTGGGCGTTGAGCGCCTTGCCCTGCTCGTCGGCCTCGCGTGCCACGACCGGTGCACAGATCACCAGGTCACCGAGCAGCGGGAACTTGACGCCCTTGGGCAGGCCTTCGGGTACTTCGGCCGGGAAGCTGAGCACGTTGGTGGCGTAGTCCTTGCCGCGGTAGTGGCGGTTCAATGACTGTCCTTCCTTGGCATCGACCACGCGGATGGCCAGATCGGCCTCGCGGATGCGGCCCTTCAACGCGGCGGCCACCCACTTGCGGAAGCTCACTGCCGCCGGCAGGCCGGCACGCGGCAGGGCATAACTGACGGCGACGTCCAGTCGCACGGGACCACGGGTCATGGAGTTGCTCCAGGTTGGATCTGATGCAGGTCGCGGCGGTCGTAGGCGCTGACGATGCGCGCCACCAGCGGGTGGCGGACCACGTCGCGGGATTCGAAGAAGGTGAAGCTGACACCCTCCACGTCGCGCAGCACATCGATGGCATCGCGCAGGCCCGACTTCACGTGCTTGGGCAGGTCGGTCTGGGTCAGGTCACCGGTGACCACCGCAGTGGAGCCGTAGCCCAGGCGGGTCAGGAACATCTTCATCTGCTCGATGGTGGTGTTCTGTGCTTCGTCCAGGATCACGAACGCATCGTTGAGCGTGCGGCCGCGCATATAGGCCAGCGGTGCGATCTCGATGACGTTCCTTTCCAGCAGCTTGACCACCTTCTCCACGCCCATCATCTCGTAAAGGGCGTCGTACAGCGGTCGCAGGTAGGGATCGACCTTCTGGCTCAGGTCGCCGGGCAGGAAGCCCAGCTTCTCGCCGGCTTCCACTGCGGGGCGGACCAGGATCAGCCGCTGCACCCGCGATTCGTTCAGTGCTTCGACCGCGCTGGCCACGGCCAGGAAGGTCTTGCCGGTACCGGCCGGCCCGATGCCGAAGTTGATGTCGTGGGTAGCGATCTGGTGCAGGTAGCGGGCCTGGTTGGCACCGCGACCGCGCACCGTACCACGCTTGACCTTGATCGCCACCTCCTGCGCTTCGTAGGAGCGTTCGGCGATCTGCTCGACGTTGGCCTGCGCCAGGCGCAGGTGGATGGCGTGGTTGTCGAAGGTGGTTTCGCCGGCTTCGGCGTACAGCGCTTCAACCAGCTTCTGTGCCTCGACGATGGCCTCGTTCGGTCCGCTGATGCGGAACACGAAGCCACGGTTGGCGATTTCCACGCCGAGTTTCAGTTCGATCTGCCGCAGATGACCGTCGAACGGGCCACACAGGTTGGCCAGCCGTTCGTTGTCTTCCGGCGACAGGGTGAAGTCTCGATGCTCGATGCTTTTCATTGCTTCCGGTGGGGCGGACGCCTTCCACCGCAGTGTATTCAGGGGGGACAAGGGTAGCGTGCGCACGGGGCGCGCGGCCAGCAGCGGGCCGATACGCGGTTTTCCACACCCGGTGTGGACGGGGTGCGCGAAAACCTGTGGATAGGCCTTCGCAGTGCTTGTGCCACAAGGTCCATGAGGTGGTGGTGAAAAAACCGTCACGGCCGCTCGGCCTGTGTGACGGCAGCGCATGTTCCGCTGCCAGGCACCCAACACGGCCACCTCCCGCCGGTTTTCCACACCGGCTGTGGAATGATGCTGAACCAAGTTGTGGATAGGTGGCGCGGAGCCTTGCGGTAAAAGGCTCGGCAGTCGGCGGTGAAAAAAACACCATGGCTGATTGCAATCATTGTGGGTGCACGGGGCGCGTGGCACCGTGGCGCCGTCGCAGGAGGGGGTGGCATGGATACCGGTAGCTGGACACGTGGGATCGGACTGGCAGGCCTCGCCCTGCTGGCAGGCTGTGGCCAGACGCCTCCGGTTGCATTGGGGACGCTGGAGTGGGACCGGATCACGGTGCCGGCACCGGCGGCCGAGGTGATTGCTACGGTGGATGTGCGCGAGGGACAGCAGGTCAAGGCCGGCACGCTGCTGATGCAGCTCGACCCAGCTCGTGGCGATGCGCAGTTTGCCGCAGCGCAGGCCGACACCGTGCGCGCGCAGGCACAGCTGGATGAATTGAAGATCGGCCCGAGGCAGGAGCAGATCGCCCAGGCCCAGGCGCAGCTGGCCGCCTTGCGTGCGCAGTCTGCCGAAGCCAGTGCGTACTACCGCCGGGTGCAACCGCTGGCACGCCAGAGCCTGATCGCCGCCGCCGAGCTGGACCGCGCACGCGCGGCCGCAGGCAATGCCGAGGCCAGCGTGCGTGCCGCCGAGCAGGCCTGGCTGGAGCTGGTGCATGGCAGCCGAGCGCAGGACATCGCGCAGGGACAGGCCGCAGCGGACGCTGCGCAGGCGCAGCAGGTGGTGCAGGGCGTCAACCTGCAGAAGCTGCAGCTGCGCGCACCGCGCGATGGCATGGTCGATGCCTTGCCCTACCGGCAGGGTGACCAGGCGCCGATCGGCGCACCGCTGGCGGTGATGCTGGTCGGCGAGCGTCCCTATGCGCGCGTCTATCTGCCGCAGCCCTTGCGCTTGCAGGTCAAGGTCGGGCAGGCCGCGCAGGTGCATCTGGAAGGGCAAGGCGCTGCGCTGAAGGGGCATGTGCGCTCGATCCGCAGCGAGCCGTCGTTCACCCCTTACTACGCATTGACCGGCGACGACGTTGCGCGGCTGAGCTATCTGGCCGAGATCGAAGTGGATACGACCGCCGACATGCAGAAACTCCCGGCGGGGATGCCGGTGCAGGTGAGCTTCTGAACACTGGCGACGACATTGCCGTGCATGCGCAGGGCCTGACTCGGCGCTTCGGCGATCTGCTGGCCGTGGACAATGTCGACCTGACCGTGCCTCGTGGCCAGGTCTACGGCTTCCTCGGCCCGAACGGCTCGGGCAAGTCGACCACCATCCGCATGCTGTGCGGCCTGCTGGAGCCGAGCGCGGGGCAGATCGAGGTGCTGGGCCTCGCTGTGCCAGAACAGGCTGAAGCGCTGCGCCGCCGCATCGGCTACATGACCCAGCGCTTTTCGCTGTACGAAGACCTGTCTGTGCGCGAGAACCTGGAGTTCCTCGCCGCCATCCAGGACCTGCCGCGCGGCCAGGCACGGCAGCGGGTCGATGAGCTGCTGCAGCAGTACCGGTTGCAGGACCGGCAGGCGCAGCTGGCCGGCACGCTCAGCGGTGGCCAGAAGCAACGCCTGGCGTTGGCCGGTGCCGTCGTGCACGCCCCGGAGCTGCTGTTCCTGGACGAACCGACCAGTGCGGTCGACCCGGAATCGCGCCGCGATTTCTGGGAGGCCCTGTTCGAACTGGCCGATGCGGGCACCACCGTGCTGGTCTCGACCCACTACATGGACGAGGCCGAGCGCTGCCACCGCCTGGCGATCCTTGATCGCGGCGCGCTGGTGGCCGACGGCACGCCGGCCGAACTGTGTGCACGGCTGCAAGGGCGCACGCTGCAGGTGACATCCTCGCAGCCGCGCCAGGCCAGCCGCGCGCTGGCCGAACTGCCTGGCGTGCTGAGCGTGGCGCAGATCGGCACGCAGCTGCGCGTACTGTGCAGTGAAGACGCGGCCGACATGGCGACGTTGCAGCGCGCCTTGGCCGGTGCCGATCCACAGGCGCATATCGAGGCGGTGGCGCCGAACCTGGAAGACGTGTTCGTCGCCGCCACCCGCGGCCGTGGCCGGGAGCCGGCGGCATGAACCTGCGCCGGCTGTGGGCGATCATGCTCAAGGAGCTGCGCCAGCTGCGCCGTGACCGCATCACGCTGGCGATGATCGTCGGCATTCCGGTGATGCAGCTGCTGCTGTTCGGCTATGCGATCAATCTCAACCTGCGCCACCTTGATGCGGGTGTGGCAGACCAGGCCAACAGCGCGGCCTCGCGCGCGCTGGTGCAGGACATGGTCGCCACCGGTGTGATCACCCCGCGCAGCGAGGCCTACACGCCGGACCAGCTGATGCAGGCGCTGCGCCGCGGCGAGATCAGTGTCGGCATCGTGGTGCCGGCAGATTTCGAGCGTCGCCGTTTCGACGGTCGCGAAGCGGTACAGGTGCTGGTCGATGGCAGCGACACCGTGGTGCAGAGTGCGGCGATCCAGCTGGCGCAGGTGCCGCTGGATACGCGCCCGACCAGCAACACGCGGCCGCTGCGCGAAGGCAGCATCGCCAGCGGCCAGGTCAGCGTGACCAGTTTCTACAACCCGCAGCGGCGCTCGGCGGTGAACATCGTGCCGGGGTTGATCGGGGTGATCCTGACCATGACCCTGGTGATGTTCACGGCGGTGGCGGTGGTGCGCGAACGCGAGCGCGGCAACATGGAGCTGCTGATCGCCACGCCGGTATCGCGCAGCGAACTGATGGTGGGCAAGGTGCTGCCCTATGCGGCCATTGGCCTGCTGCAGACCACGCTGGTGCTGGTGCTGGGCACCTGGCTGTTCCAGGTGCCGATCCGCGGCAGCCTGCTGGACATCTACCTGGCCGCGGTGCTGCTGGTGCTGGCCAACCTCGCGCTGGGCCTGCTGATCTCCACGCGCGCGCGCTCGCAGTTCCAGGCGATGCAGATGACGTTGTTCCTGTTCCTGCCGTCGATCCTGCTGTCCGGCTTCATGTTCCCGTTCGCCGGCATGCCACGGCCAGTCCAGTGGCTGGCCGAAGTGCTGCCGCTGACCCACTTCCTGCGCCTGGTGCGCGGCATCATGCTGCGCGGTGCTTCGCTGTGGGAGCTGTGGCACGACGCGCTGGCGCTGCTGGCCTTCATCGTGGTGATGATGACGCTGGCGATCCTGCGTTTCCGCAAGCGCCTGGATTGAAGGCAGGGGTCGGATCCCCGCGGAGGGGCTCCGTCCCCATGATCGGGCCTGCGGGTCGGAGCCCCTGCGGGGATCCGATCCGGAGATCTACTCCGCCACCACCCGCGCGCGCAGCGAATTGGTCAGCGCCTCGGTGATTACCACATCCACGAACTGGCCGATCAAGCGCGCCGGCGCCGGGAAGTTCACCGACCGCATGTTCTCGGTCTTACCGGTCAGTTCGTTCGGGTTCTTGCGCGAAGGGCCTTCCACCAGCACGGTCTGCACGGTGCCGACCATCTTCTCGGAGATGCTCGCGGCGTGTGCATTGATGCGCTCCTGCAGGCGCGACAGGCGCGCGTGCTTCTCGGCATCGCTGATCGTGTCTTCCAGATCCGCAGCAGGCGTGCCCGGGCGGCGCGAATAGATGAAGGAGAAGCTGTGATCGAAGCCGATGTCCTCGATCAGCTTCATGGTCTTCTCGAAGTCGGCGTCGGTCTCGCCGGGGAAGCCGACGATGAAGTCCGAGCTGATGGAGATGTCCGGGCGCACCGCGCGCAGCTTGCGGATCTTCGACTTGAATTCCAGCGCGGTGTAGCCGCGCTTCATCGCCGACAGCACGCGGTCGCTGCCGGCCTGCACCGGCAGGTGCAGGAAGTTGGCCAGCTGCGGCACGTCGCGGAACGCATCGATCAGCGAATCGCTGAACTCCAGCGGATGCGAGGTGGTGAAGCGGATGCGGCCGACGCCATCGATCTCGGCGATGGTGCGGATCAGCAGGCCCAGGTCGGCGAACTCGCCGTCGCCATACGGGCCGCGATAGGCATTGACATTCTGGCCGAGCAGGTTGATCTCGCGCACGCCCTGCGCGGCCAGCTGGGCCACTTCCACCACCACGTCCTCGAACGGGCGGCTGACTTCGGTGCCGCGGGTGTAGGGCACCACGCAGAACGAGCAGTACTTCGAGCAGCCTTCCATGATCGACACGAACGCCGAAGCACCTTCAGCGCGCGGCTCCGGCAGGCGGTCGAACTTCTCGATCTCGGGGAAGCTGATGTCCACCTGGGGGCGCTTCTGCTCGCGACGGGCGCGGATCAGTTCCGGCAGGCGATGCAGGGTCTGCGGGCCGAACACCAGGTCGACGAACGGCGCGCGCTTGATGATCGCTTCGCCTTCCTGCGAGGCGACGCAGCCGCCCACGCCGATGATGACCTCGCGGCCCTTGTTCTTCAGGCCCTTCCACACGCCCAGCTGGCTGAACACCTTCTCCTGCGCTTTTTCGCGGATGGAGCAGGTGTTGACCAGGATGACGTCGGCGTCGTCCGGGCTGTCGGTCAGTTCCAGGCCATCGCTGGCGGCAAGCACGTCGGCCATCTTGGCCGAGTCGTACTCGTTCATCTGGCAACCGTGGGTCTTGATGTACAGCTTGCCTTTCACCTGGTCGGGCTTGCGCGGACCAGTGGGCAGGGCAACGAGCGGGGTGCCGCCCGGCGTGGCGGGCGGAAAGACGTCTGGCGTCCCGGTCATGGCGCTTAATCCATTCGGGTGGCGGGAAAGCGGGCAATTCTACCCGCATCCCGGGGCGTGCGCCGCGTTCAAGCAGCCGAGCCCATGCCCGGCGTGGCCATCACTGTAGAGCCGAGCCCACGCTCGGCTGCCTTTGGCAAGGCGGAGGAGCAGCCGAGCGTGGGCTCGGCTCTACAAAGGGGGCGCTGCTTACGCCGCCGCCAGCTCCGCATCGATCTGCCGCGACCGGTCGAAGGCGGTCATCGCGCTCATCCGGGCGATGTAGTCGGCCGTTGCCGGCGCCGGCTGCACCAGGCCGAAGGCGGTGGTCCAGGCCAGCGCATTGCCCCACAGCACGTCGGCGGCGCTCATGGTCTCGCCGAGCAGGTACGGGCCCTGCGCCAGCTGGGCCTCGATCACCTGCAGCACCGTCTCGGCGTCGTTGTAGGGCGACATCAGGCGCGGAGGCGGCTCGCGATGCATCGCCTTGTCGATCATCGCCGGCTCGAAACAGGCGCCATAGAACGCCATCCAGCGCAGGTAGGGGCCGCGCAGGGCATCACCGATCGGCGGCGCCAGCCCCGCTTCCGGGTACAGGTCGGCCAGATACAGGTAGATCGCCACCTGTTCGGTCACCAGCGCACCGTTGTGGACGATGGCCGGCACCTTGCCCATCGGGTTGATCGCCAGGTAGGCCGGGGCCAGGTTGGCGCCGGCCTTCAGGTCCAGCACCTGCATGCGGTAGTCGGCACCGAGTGCTTCGAGCAGGGCCACCGCGCCGCTCGAGCGCGAACGGGCAGCGTGGTACAGGGTGATCTGGCGTGAGGTCATGGCAGTGCTCCTTGCGGTGGGTGGTGAACTGGCGCTCATCCTGGGGCACTATTGCGGACGACTTCTGTCCTCGATCCTTCATGCGCCATACCGCCCATCGACTGCTGCGCCTGATCGCCCTGCTGCAGGCCCGTCGCCAGTGGTCGGGGGCCGAACTGGCCGAACGCATGGGCGTGGACCGGCGCAGCATCCGCCGCGACATTGAGCGCCTGCGCGAACTCGGCTACCCGGTGCAGGCCTCGGCCGGGGTCGGCGGCGGCTATCAGCTCGGGGCCGGTGCGCCGGTGCTGCCGATGCTGCTGGACGAGGAGGAAGCCACCACGCTGGCCATTGCCCTGCGTGCGGCCTCGGCCACTGTCGCCGGCATCGATGACACCGCGCGCGGCCTGCTGTCCAAGCTCGACCCGCTGGTGCCGACCCGCCGTCGACAGCAGGCAGGCGAAGTGCATGCGGCCACCGCCACCCTGTCCGATCTGCCCGCCACAGATGCACGCCTGCTCGGCCGGCTGGCCCAGCACTGCCGGCAGGCCTCGCGGCTGGCCTTCGAGTACCGCAGCGCGCAGGACGCGGTTACCCAGCGCGAGGTCGAGGCGCAGCACCTGGTCAACTATGGACGGCGCTGGTACCTGCTGGCCTGGGACCTGGGGCGCCAGGACTGGCGCACCCTGCGCGTGGACCGGATGGGCGCGGTGCGCGAGTGCACCGAGCCAGGCCTGCATCGGCGCACGCCGGCGCCTCCAGACGTGATGGTGCGGCAGGCGGTCAGCCAGGCGCCGTTCGCGCTGCAGGCCATCCTCCGCCTGGCCGGCAGCCATTCCGAGCTGGAAGGCCGCATCCCGCCGTGGTGTGGCGTACTGGAAGCGGATGGCTCCGACCACTGCCTGCTGCGGATGGGGGCCGAGAGCCGCGGCATGATGCTGGCGCAGATCCTCAGCCTGGACCGCATACCGGTGGCGCTTTGGACCACCCCGCCAGGCCTGCGCGACGAACTGGCACAGCGCCTGGCGGGCCTCGGCCAGCTGCTGGCTGTGCCGCCGGTCACAGGCTGAGCCACATCGCTTGGCAAGCCCCGGCGAAGCTGGGACACTCGCCGCCATGAAGGGGATACTGGGGACAACGGCGATCATCATCGCTGCGCTGACCGCTGCGCCGGCCAGCGCTGGAACCCTGTACAAGTGCCAGGGCGCTGACGGCGTCACCAGTTATGTGAGCAAGCGGGTGGCCGGCGCGCGCTGCAGCACCATCAGCTATAGCCGCGATACCCGCCCGGCGCCGCGCGCGGTGGTGGCTGCACCGAAGCCTGCGCCGACCACCGTGGCCAGCATCGAACGCAATCCGGTCGCCGTGGCAGCGAGTACCGCGGCGCCTGCGGCAGTCGCACCTGCGTCCCTGCCTTCCGCTCCGTCGGCATCTCCGGCCGCCTCGCGTGCCGGGCGCATGGTCAGTGGCCAGGTCTATTCCTTCATGAAGGACGGCGTGCGGCACTACACCAGTGCGCGCCCGAGGCAAGTGGCCAATCTTGGCCCGGTGCGGACCATCCGCTACAGCTTCATCGAGCGCTGCTACGCCTGCGGGGTCAACCCGCGCGTGGACTTCGGCACGGTGCGGCTGAACACCTCGGCCTTCCAGGCCGAGATCACCTCGGCTGCGCGCGAGTTCGGCGTGGAAGAGGCGGTGGTGCGCGCCATCATCCATGCCGAGTCGGCCTACAATCCGACCGCGCTCAGCCGTGCCGGTGCACAGGGCCTGATGCAGCTGATGCCGCCGACCGCCGCGCGCTTCGGGGTCAGTGATTCCTACGACGCCGGGCAGAACATCCGCGGCGGCGTGCAGTATCTTGCGTGGTTGCTGAAGCGCTTCAATGGCGACCTGACCCTGGCCGCGGCCGGCTACAACGCAGGCGAGGGCGCGGTCGACCGCCACGGCGGCGTGCCGCCCTACAGCGAGACGCAGTACTACGTGCGCCGGGTCGGGCAGCTGGCCGAACGTTACCGCAGTGCCCTGAGTCACCAGTAGGTACCGCAGACTGGTGGGTGCCGACTGTTAGTCGGCACACCGTTGAACAGGTAGGTGCCGACTGTTAGTCGGCACTCCTTGCAAAGAGCGTTGTGTGGCGCGCGACGGTTCCGCTACACTCGCCCAAGATTCAATGCGGCTCTGGCCCCCACCGGATCCGCTGGCAGCCTTAAAGCTACCTAATCAATATCGGAGTGCCGGATGGCCAACGATGGGGTACACGATCCAGTCAACACCGGACGTCGGCGTTTTCTTTCTGCCACCACAGCCGTGGTGGGCGCCGTCGGCGTCGGATTCACCGCAGTTCCTTTCATAAAATCCTGGAACCCCAGTGCCCGCGCCAAGCTTGCCGGCGCACCGGTGGTGGCCGACATCAGCGCCCTGCAGGAAGGCCAACGCCTGATCGTGGAATGGCGTGGCCAGCCGATCTGGATCGTCAAACGGTCCAAGGCGATCCTCGAAGCGTTGCACGGGCTGGATGGCCGTCTCAAGGACCCCGAGTCCGGCGAGAAGGACCAGCAGCCGGACTACGTGCTCAAGCAGAATCCCGAGCTGCGCTCGATCAAGCCGGACATCTCCGTGCTGGTCGGCCTGTGCACGCACCTGGGCTGCTCGCCGGAAATGGTCGCCGAGATCCGGCCTGAACCCTACGACCCGCAGTGGAAGGGCGGCTACTTCTGCCCCTGCCACAAGTCGCGCTTCGACATGTCCGGCCGCGTCTTCAAGGACGTGCCGGCGCCGATCAACCTGAAGGTGCCCGCGCACCACTACCAGGACGACAACACCATCATCATCGGTGTCGATCCGCAGGGGGCAGCCTGATGGCCAATATCCTCAGCCGTACCGCCAGCGGCGTGGCCGACTGGGTCAACGCCCGCGCGCCGGGCCTGATGCCGGTCTACCGCAAGCACGTCAGCGAGTACTATGCGCCGAAGAACTTCAACATCTGGTACTACTTCGGTTCGCTGGCGCTGCTGGTGCTGGTCAACCAGATCGTCACCGGCATCTTCCTGACGATGCACTACAAGACCAACGCCGCCGAGGCGTTCGGTTCCATCGAATACATCATGCGGGACGTGGAGTGGGGCTGGCTGATCCGCTACATGCACTCCACCGGGGCCTCGCTGTTCTTCATCGTGGTCTACCTGCACATGTTCCGCGGCCTGCTGTACGGCAGTTACCAGAAGCCGCGCGAACTGGTGTGGATCCTGGGCATGCTGATCTACCTGGTGCTGATGGCCGAAGCCTTCATGGGCTACGTGCTGCCGTGGGGCCAGATGTCGTTCTGGGGCGCCAAGGTGATCATCTCGCTGTTCGGCGCGATACCGGTGATCGGCAACGGACTGACCGAATGGATCATGGGCGATTACCTGCCCAGTGACGCCACGCTCAACCGCTTCTTCGCGCTGCATGTCATCGCATTGCCGCTGGTGCTGTTGCTGCTGGTGGTACTGCACCTGGGCGCGCTGCACGAAGTGGGTTCGAACAATCCCGATGGCGTGGAGATCAAGAAGGGGCCGAAGGGCAACCGCTGGTCGCCGAACGCGCCGGCCGACGGCATTCCGTTCCACCCGTACTACACGCTCAAGGATGGCGTCGGCGCCGGCTTCCTGCTGATCATCGCCGCCTTCATCATATTCTTCGCGCCCGGTTTCGGTGGCCTGTTCCTGGAGCACGACAACTTCACCGAGGCCAACCGCTTGGTGACCCCGGAACACATCAAGCCAGTCTGGTACTACACGCCGTACTACGCGATGTTGCGGGTGGTGCCGAACAAGCTGGGCGGCGTGCTGGTGATGTTCTCGGCCATCGCGATCCTGTTCCTGGTGCCGTGGCTGGACAAGGCGCGGGTGAAGTCGGTGCGCTACCGCGGCTGGATCTCGAAGGTGATGCTGGGCGTGCTGGCGGTGTGCTTCGTGTGGCTGGGCGTGATCGGCTCCGGTCCGGGCACCGACGTGCACGAGACCTACATCGGGCGGGTGCTGACCTTCCTGTACTTCGCGTTCTTCATCACCATGCCGCTATGGACACGGTTGGACAAGACCAAGCCGGTACCGGAGAGGGTGACCACCCATGACTGATCGCTGGATGGTCCGGCTGGCCCTGATGGCCGCCCTGATGCTGGGCAGTTTCCTGGCCTCCGCCGCCGAAGGTGGCACCAAGCTGCTGCAGGCCGGCAACGACCTGGGTGACCGGGCCTCGCTGCAGCGCGGCGCGCAGCTCTACATGAACTATTGCTCCGGCTGCCACGCGCTGAAGTACCTGCGCTATTCGCGGATGGCGCAGGACCTGGGCCTGACCGAAGAGGAGGTGATGAACAACCTCAACTTCACCGGCTCGGCGATCGGTGACCCGATCCCGGTGGCGATGCCCAAGGAGAACGCCGAGAAGTGGTTCGGCAAGATGCCCCCGGACCTCAGCCTGATTTCGCGCGTACGCGGCAGCGACTGGGTCTACACCTACCTCAAGTCGTTCTACCTGGACAGCAGCCGGCCGCTGGGCTGGAACAACGCGCTGTTCGCCAACGCGTCCATGCCCAACCCGCTGTGGGAGATGCAGGGCCTGCAGCATGCGGTGCACGGCAAGGCGGAAGCGCCCGGCATGGACCCGCCGGTGACCGGCCTGAAAATCGAAACGCCCGGGTCGGTCGATGCCGGCCAGTACGATCAGGCCGTGCGGGACATCACCAACTTCCTCGAATACGCCGGTGAACCGGCCGCGCTCAAGCGCCAGCAGCTGGGCGTGTGGGTGATCCTGTTCCTGGCCCTGCTGACCTTCCTGCTGTACCTGCTGAAGAAGGAATACTGGAAGGACGTTCACTGATTCTGCCGCCGGCCATCGCACGGGCCTATTGGCTTTTGTGATGGTCGGTTGCACACTCGGGGAGGAGTCGATCGCTGGCACGGTGCCGGCGGCGCCGATGCGGCAGGCGGTCTCCTGTCGTGGGAGAGCCTTTGATGGCGGCGAGCGTACGCATGCGCAATACACTGACGCTGTTTTCCTCGAACGACGATGTACTGTGCCACCGTGTACGCCTGGTGCTGGCGGCCAAGGGGGTCACGTTCGACTTCGTTCCGGTCGATCCGCAGAACCCGCCTGAAGACCTGATCGACCTCAATCCGTACCATTCGGTGCCGACCCTGGTCGAGCGCGAGCTGGTGCTGTACGCCGCATCGGTGGTCAGCGAGTACCTGGATGAGCGTTATCCGCATCCGCCACTGATGCCGGTCGATCCGCTCTCGCGCGCGCGCATCCGCCTGGCGATGCTGCGCATCGAGCACGACTGGGTGCCGCAGGTGCAGGCCATCCAGCTGGGCAACAAGACCCAGGCCGAGGCCGGGCGCAAGCGCCTGAAGGAACTGCTGACCGCCTCGCTGCCGCTGTTCAAGGCCAGCAAATTCTTCCTCAACCCGGAAATGAGCCTGGCCGACTGCGCGATGGCGCCGATCATCTGGCGCCTGCAGTCGCTGGATGTACCGCTGCCGAAGGACGGCAAGGCGATCGAGGATTATGGCAACCGCATCTTCCGCCACCCCGGCTTCGTCCGCAGCCTGACCGAGCAGGAAAAGAAACTGCGCGATCTGCCGGTCTGATCCTGGCATGCGTTACCCGTCTGCACGCCGACCGGCGTGCAGGCGATCCGCCCCGGCGGGGCGCCGGGCGCGTACACTTCACGCATGACCGAAGACTTCTTCCACATGACCAGCCACCGCCCGTACCTGCTGCGGGCGCTGGTGGAATGGATCAACGACAACCAGCTGACCCCGCACATCCTGGTCGACGCCGGCGTTCCCGGCGTGCAGGTCCCGCCTTCGGCGGTCAAGGATGGCCGGGTCGTGCTCAACATCGCCGAACGTGCCGTCGTACGGCTGATGATCGACAACGAGATGGTGAGCTTCTCGGCGCGCTTCTCCGGCACCAGCTATCCGGTGCAGGTACCGATCAGCGCCGTGCTGGCCGTCTACGCGCGCGAGACCGGGCAGGGAATGGCGCTGCCGGACGATATTCCGGGCAACGATACCGCTCCGACCAGCGATGAACTGCTGCACGATGAAGGTACGCCGCCGGACGATACGCCGCCGGCCAGTCCGCCGCCCAAGGGACGCCCGAACCTGCGCGTCGTCAAATGATGTTTCCGACGCCGCCCCGATGGGCGGCGTTTTTCTTTGCAGGATTCACCGGTGCGTGCCGACCGTTGGTCGGCACCCCAAGCCCCTACACATCCTCGGCATCCTCCACATCCGGCCGGATCTGGCTGATCCGCGCCGCCCCCGGGCCGGTGAACGAGATCAGCTGGTCGCCACGCAGCACCATGCGACCGACATGGCGGTCGATGCCATCGTAGGAATACTCGAACTTGAAGGTGCGCTCGAAGCCGAGCCGGCCATCTTCGCCGCGCGACAGGCGCAGGCCGGTGGCGTGCACCGCCTGGTCCAGCCATTGCACATCGGCGGCGCGGCAGGCGTTGCGACCCAGCTCGACGGCGCGCTCGGCGGCCGAACGCGCAGCGTTCCAGAAGAAGTAGATGATTCCGCCGGCAATCAGCAACAGCAGCAGGGTGGGCATGGCGTCAGCCGTCAGAGGTCGATCCCGCAAAGATGGCGGCGAACGCGCGCTGGATCAAGCGCCGGCATCAGCGTGTCGGTCGGGGTTCGTCCGTCACCGGCTGTGCGGGCGCGCTGGTCGGTTGCGACACCGGCGTGGGTTGTATCGGCGCGGCAGTGGGCGAGGGCATCACCAGCGGTGAGGTTGCAGTCAGCTGCAGCAGGGCGGCCCAGTCCTGGCGGTTGAAACTGCATTCTTCCTCACGCCCCGGGGTGCAGCTGGGGTCAATGCCCGTGCTGTTGCGTTCGCGCGCCGGTGGCAGTTTGATCAACCCGGTACGATCAAGCTGCAGCAACCGCATCGCCACCGTGTTCATCACGTTGCCACCCACCAGGTACAGCGTCTGGTCGCCGCCGAGGTTGGCCGCCACCACCACTTCGCAATGCGATTTCCAGTGGCCCACCGAGCCATTGCCCAGCGCCTGTACCAGCCCGCTGTAGCTGAGCGTGGTACTGCGGTCACGCAGGAAGCACAGCAGGTCGCCGGGCGCGGGCTTGGCGGTGGCGGGGTCGACCAGCCGGTAAGGTACGCCCGATGGGCCGCCCTGGTAGGCCGCGCGGATGTAGTCGATATGGCGTGGCGAGGTGTTGAAGCCCGGAACACCGGCGCGCACCATCACCCAGGAAATGAAGGCAGCCGACCAAGGGTTGTCGATCAGGAACGCCCGGCAGTCACTGTCGGTGTAGCGCGTGCCCAACGGGGCCAGGCAGCTGCTGGCCCCCGCGATGCTGCCCATCGCATTGAGCGTGCCGCTGTTGCGCCAGTAGCCGGCCACGCGCTGCCAGGCGATCAGTCCATTGTCGGCCAGGTGATCGCTTTCGGCCTCGGTGACGCTGAGGCTGGCGGCGCGGCCATCACGATCGATGAAGGGCCGGAACCACAACCGGTGCTCGTTGCAGGCGGTGTTGCGGATGGCCACGGCCAAGGGGCTGAGGCCGAAGCGCGGTGGCACATCGCAGGCTTCGGCGGCCGCCGCGGACAGCGGCGCCGCGGCCAGCAGCAGGCAGGCAGGCAAGAGCATCCGGCGCATGCGCGGCTCCTGTGGGGGATGGCCGCAGCGTCGCAGAGGCTGGCGTAGCCGAGCCGTGAAGGTGCCCCGGATCCTGTAGAGCCGAGCCTGTGCTCGGCTCATCGCGTGCGGGGCTCGCTGCAGATCGAGAGGCAGCCGAGCGTGGGATCGGCTCTACAAGGTCACGTAGGCCTCAACCCGGCGGCGGGCCCAGCTTCAGCGACAGATCGATGGCCTGCACGTGCTTGGTCAGGCCACCGATGGAGATGCAGTCCACGCCGTCTTCGGCGATCGAGCGCAGGCCCCCCAGTCCCACGCTGCCGGAGACCTCCAGCGGGATGCGGCCCGCCGTGATGCGCACCGCCTCGCGGCGCAGGTCGGGGCTGAAGTCATCCAGCAGGATGCGTTCGCAACCGGTTTCCAGTGCCTGGCGCAGCTGCGCCAGATCCTCGACCTCGACCACCAGCGGCAGCCCAGGCCATTGCCGGCGTGCGGCGGCCACGGCCGCGGCCAGCGAACCGGCGGCACGGATGTGGTTTTCCTTCAGCATCACCGTGTCGTACAGACCGAAGCGGTGGTTCTCGCCGCCGCCACAGCGCACGGCGTACTTCTGTGCCAGGCGCAGGCCGGGCAGGGTCTTGCGGGTGTCGAGGATGCGCGTACCGGTACCGGCCACGGCGGCCACGTAGCGGGCCGTGGTGGTGGCGGTGCCAGACAGCGTCTGCAGGAAGTTCAGCGAGGTGCGCTCGGCACTGACCAGGCTGCGGCTGCGGCCGTGCAGCAGGGCCAGCACGGTGCCGGCGGTGACCGCGTCACCTTCGGAGACGCGCCATTCGATGCGCACGTCCGGGTCGAGCGCGCGGTGAGTGGCGTCGAACCAGGGGCGGCCGGCGATCACTCCGTCCTGCTTGCACAGCAGGTAAGCGCTGTCGGCCTGGTCGGGCAGCAGCGCAGCGGTGACGTCGCCGCTGCCCAGGTCCTCGGCCAGCGCACGCGCGACATCGGCGGCGACAACGGCCGCATCCGGCGTCGGCAGCGCGCTCATGCGGCCGGGAAGTCGGTGATCTGGGCGGTGGGAATGGCTTCCTCGGCCAGCAGCACCGGAATGCCGTCGTCGACGCGGAACACCTGCTTGCGGTCACGGGTGACCAGCGCTTCGCGCAGCGGCTGCGCCAGCGGGTTGCCATCGGCCTTGTTCACCGCACCGGCGGAAATGGCCTTGTTGAGGGCTTCCAGGCCCTTGCCATCCAGCAGGGACAGGGGCTGGCGGGTGTCCGGCGACACCAGCAGGTCGAGCAGCTTGCGATCCATGGTTCTTCGTCTTGCGTGGAAGATGGCTAGAATACGTCTTTAAGGCAGGTGACGGCCAATGACCCCCAACCCGATCGCGCCGCTTGTCGGCATCGTCATGGGTTCCCGTTCCGACTGGGAAACCATGCAGCACGCCGCCCAGAAGCTTGAAGCCCTGGGTGTTCCGTTCGAAGTGAAGGTGGTGTCCGCGCATCGGACGCCGGATGTGTTGTTCAGTTACGCCGAGCAGGCGGGCCCGCGTGGCCTGCGCGCGATCATCGCCGGTGCCGGCGGGGCCGCCCACCTGCCGGGCATGATCGCCGCCAAGACCGCGGTGCCGGTGCTGGGCGTGCCGGTGCAGTCCAAGGCCCTCAACGGCATGGACTCGCTGCTGTCGATCGTGCAGATGCCGGCCGGCATCCCGGTCGCCACCTTCGCCATCGGCAATGCCGGCGCGTCCAACGCCGCGCTGTTCGCCGCCGCGATGCTGGCCAGCGACCAGCCGGCGATCGGCCAGGCGCTTGACGCCTTCCGTGCACGCCAGACCGAAGACGTGATGGCCCACGACGATCCGCGCCAATGAGCCTGACCGTCGGCATCCTGGGCGGCGGCCAGCTCGCCCGCATGATGGTCCTGGCCGGTGCGCCGCTGGGGCTGCGCTTCCAGTTGTACGACCCGGCGGCCGACGCCTGCAGCGGCCCGCTGGCGCCGCTCACCGTCGGTGCCTTCGACGACCGCCAGGCGCTGGCGGAGTTCGCTGCCAAGGTCGACGTGGTCACCTTCGATTTCGAGAACGTGCCCGCTGACAGCGCGCAGTTCCTGGCCGACCGCGTGCCGGTCTATCCGCCGCCGGCCGCGCTGGCGGTGGCCCAGGACCGGTTGAGCGAGAAGACCCTGTTCCAGCAGTTGGGCATCCCGCTGCCGGCCTTTGCCGATATCCGCAGCCGTGACGAGCTGGCTGCGAAGGCGGCCGAGTTCGGCCTGCCGTGCATCCTCAAGACCCGCCGCCTGGGTTACGACGGCAAGGGCCAGTTCCGCCTGCGCAGCGAGGCCGACATCGACGCCGCGTGGGATGCACTGGGTGCGCAGGTCGAGCGTACCGGCCTGATCCTGGAAGGCTTCGTGGCGTTCCAGCGCGAGGTCAGCGTGGTCGCCGTGCGTGGCCGCGATGGCAGCTTCGAGGCCTGGCCGGTCACCGGCAACTGGCATGTCGACGGCGTGCTGTCGGCCAGCGTGGCCCCGGCCGTGCTGTCCGATGCCGAGCGGCAGGCCGCGATCGGCTATGCCCGCCGCGTTGCCGAGCACCTGCAGTACGTCGGCGTGTTCGCCCTGGAGCTGTTCTGCCGCGATGGCGAACTGCTGGCCAACGAGATGGCGCCGCGCGTGCACAACTCCGGCCACTGGACCATCGAAGGCAGCGAGACCTCGCAGTTCGAGAACCACCTGCGTGCCGTGCTGGGCCTGCCGCTGGGCAGCACCCGCATGCTCGGCCATGCCTGCATGCTGAACTGGCTGGGCGCGATGCCCGACCCGGCGCCGGTGCTGGGCCAGGCCAGCGGCCATTGGCACGACTACGGCAAGGAGTCGCGCGAAGGTCGCAAGGTCGGTCACGCCACGTTGCGCGATGATGATGCCGCCGCGCTGGCCGATGCACTGGACCAGGTCGGCCTGGAGCTGGGCCGTCAGGCCCAGGTGGCACCGGCGGTGCACGCGCTGCGCAACCGCTGAACAAGGGGGCCGGCCAGCGGCCGGCACGACCCTGTGTGGCTGCAACGGTGTGGCGCGCCAGTGCAGGCATCGGCGCAACATTCCCGGTGGTAGCGTGGGGCTCCTTTCACAGGAGTCACCCCATGCTCGACTGGAATGCCTATCGCAAGGAACTGAAGGGCCGCATCGGCGAGATCGGCAAGCTCTCGCCGGATACGGTGAAGGGCTACGCCACGCTGGCCAATGCCGGTGCCCAGACCAACCACCTCGATGCGAAGACCCGCGAGCTGATCGCGCTGGCGGTGGCGGTCACCACCCGCTGCGACGGTTGCATCACCGTGCACGTGGATGCCGCGCTGAAGCACGGCGCCAGCCGCGAGGAAATCGCCGAGGCGCTCGGTGTGGCGGTGTCGCTCAATGCCGGTGCTGCGCTGGTGTATTCGGCGCGGGTGATGGACGCGGTGGCCGCGCACGAGAGCGCTTGAAGCTTCATCTGTAGAGCCGAGCCCATGCTCGGCTGCTGTCCGGCCAGCCGAGCATGGGCTCGGCTCTACAGGGGGGGGCAGCGTCCCTGCCTCAGCGCAGCTGGCTTTCGGCGAATTCCCAGTTGACCAGCTGCCAGAACGCCTCCAGATAACGCGCGCGGTCATTCTGGTAGTCGGTGTAGTAGGCATGCTCCCAGACATCGCAGCACAGCAGCGGGGTGCTTTCACCCGTCAGCGGCGTGCCGGCATTGCGGGTCGCCTGGATGCCCAGCTGCCCGCCCGGGTGCTGCACCAGCCACACCCACCCCGAGCCGAACAGGCCCAGCGCGGTGCGGTTGAATTCCTCGCGCAGGCGCTGCACGTCGCCGAACTGGCGCTTGACCAGCTCGCCCAGGCGGCCCTGCGGTTCGCCGCCGCCTCGGGGGCGCAGGCACTGCCAGTAGAAGCCGTGGTTCCACGCCTGGGCAGCCGCATCGAACAGCTTTCCCTGGGCCTGGCGGACGATTTCCTCCAGTGACGCGTCTTCCCACTCGGTGCCGAGGATGCCGGCATTGACCGCATCCACGTAGGCGCGATGGTGGCGACCGTGGTGCAGTTCCAGGGTCTGTGCGGACAGGTGCGGCTGCAGTGAGCCGGACAGGTAGGGCAGGGCAGGCAATTCGACAGGCATGGACAGGTTCGTGGCCAGAGGGGCGGCGGCAGCCGGTTCCATCCGCTTACAATGGCGGCTACCGTGGGCAGTCTAGCCGACCACCGCGGTCGGTTTGTCCGGCGAAGCAAGGAGTGAGGTTGTGGCGGTAATGCAGCAAATCCAGGCCGAGGTCGATCGTTACCCGCTCGTGCTGTTCATGAAGGGCACCCCGCAATACCCGATGTGCGGCTTCTCCAGCCGCGCCGTACAGGCGTTGATGGCAGCCGGCGCGGTCACCCTGCGCACCGTCAACGTGCTGGAAGAACCCGAGATCCGCGCCAACCTGCCGCGGTTCTCCAACCTGCCGACCTTCCCGCAGCTGTTCATCAACGGCGAGCTGATCGGCGGCTGCGACATCGTCCTGGAACTGTTTGAAGCCGGCGAGCTCAAGCGCATCGTCGAAGAGGCGACCCAGGGATGAGTGCCTGGCCATCGACGTCACCGACCAACGGGGCGCTCGATGGCCGCCCGTTGCAGGATCGCGTGGTGCTGGTTGCCGGCGCCGGCGGTGGGCTGGGCAGTGCGGCGGCCGTTGCCGCCGCCGCCGCTGGGGCTACCGTGGTCCTGTTGGGGCGCAAACCGCGCCGCCTGGACCGTGTCTATGCCCAGGTCCAGGCGGTCGGCCCGGAACCACTGCTGTATCCGCTGGATCTTGAGGGTGCGGGCCCCGACGACTATGCCGAACTGGCCCAGGCCCTGCAGCGCGAGCTGGGGCGGCTGGATGGAGTGCTGGTCTGTGCCGCCCATTTCCCCGGATTGACCCCGTTCGAACTGGCCGACCCGGCCAGTTTCGCCCGTGCGGTGCATGTCACCCTGACTGCTCCGGCGTGGCTGGCCCAGGCCTGCCTGCCGCTGCTGCGGCAGCGCGAGGATGCCGCCCTGGTGTTTGCGGTTGATGCCTCCGAACGGGTGGGGCAGGCCTATTGGGGTGGGTACGGCGTTGCCCAGCATGGCCTGCGCGGGCTGATCACCAGCCTGCACGACGAACTCGGCCGCAGCCCGGTGCGGGTAAGCGGCCTGTATCCGGGCCCCCTGCGCACGGCGCTGCGCGCCCGGGCCTATTCCGTCGACCAGGACCCGGCCGCGCTGGGCCCGGAGGCGGCCGCCGCTGCGGCCGTGGCCCTGCTGTCCAGCGCTGGCAGCGCCTGGCGGGGCCAGATTCTCGATGCCAGCCAGGCATTCCCCGGTGAGTGAGTTCCGGGGAAAGGCGGAGTGAAGAACCCGTCACGATTGCGTTGCGATCCGGTGCCGTTTGTCGCACAACCGTCACATTGATGGCGTAGCGTGTTAATCTAGTGTTAACCGTTATGGCTGCCTTCAGCCAAGCGGTAGGGAACCCCAGATAAATCTCCGACCAGCCACCCGCAGGGCTGTTTGGATGCGCTTTTTTTCCGCCATCGCCAACTCGCATCGAGGCTACCGAAAAATGACCCACCCACTCCGGATGTCCAAGCTTACCCTTGGTCTCGTGGCCGCACTTGCCGCCGCTCCCGCCTTCGCCCAGAGCACCTCTGCTGGTGTCGGCGGCCAGGTGATGTCCGCCGCAGGCCAGCCTGTCGCCGGCGCTGAAGTCACCATCACCCACACCGAGTCGGGCACCGTTTCGCGCGCCACGACCGATGCGTCGGGTCGATACAACGCGCGCGGCCTGCGCGTGGGTGGTCCGTACACCATCACCATCACCAAGCCGGGTGCTGGCACCAAGACCGAAGAAGGTGTCTACCTGAACCTGAACCAGGTCAACACCGTCAACGCCAACCTGGGCGGTGACCTGGCTGCGACCAACCTGGACGCGGTGAACGTCGTCGCCACCGCGGGTGGCCTGGACCTGTTCAGTGCCAACAAGATGGGCACCGGCAGCAACGTGACCCGCGAAACGATGGACGCGCTGCCGTCGGCCAACCGCAACATCCAGGACTACATCCGCCTGGACCCGCGCATCTCGCAGGTCAGCAAGGCTGACGGCGCGATCTCGGCCGGTGGCCAGAACACCCGTTACAACGCCATCCGCATCGACGGCATCAGCGCCTCCGATCCGTTCGGCCTGGGCTCCAACAACCTGCCGACCGAGCGTCAGCCGGTGTCGATGGACGCCATCCAGGAAATCAACATCGACCTGGCCAACTACGACACCACCATCGCCGGTGGTACCGGTGCGGTGATCAACGCCGTGACCAAGTCGGGTACCAACGAGTTCCACGGCACCGTGTACGGCTCGTACCGCGACAAGGACATGATCCGTACGCGCCTGGAAGGTGACACCACGGACTTCAACGGCTTCAAGGACGAGAAGACCTACGGCATGACCCTGGGCGGCCCGATCGTCAAGGACAAGCTGTTCTTCTTCACCAACTATGAAAAGTACGAGCGTAGCGGCGGCGGCGTGAGCCTCGGCGAAACCCCGTACAACAAGCCGAACGGCATCAGCGACGCCGACATTGCCCGTGTGCAGAAGCGGATGTCCGATCTGGGCTACCCGGTTGGCGGCATCGGTGCGCTGGACAACAAGACCTCGATCGAAGAGTACGCGATCAAGCTCGACTGGAACATCAACGAGAACCACCGCGCGGCCCTGCGCTACAACAAGATGAAGCAGGACGTCGTCCGCTTCCCGCAGGTCAACAACAGCGCCATCTCGCTGAGCGACTTCTGGTACACCCAGCCGACCCAGTACGAAACCTGGATGGGTGAACTGTTCAGTGACTGGTCCGAGAACTTCTCGACCGAGTTCAAGGTTTCGCACAAGGACTACTCGTCCAACCGCGTTGCTGCCTCGCACCTGCCGCAGATCCGCGTGCGCTTCGGCAACAACTCGCTGTACCTGGGTACCGAGCAGAACACCCACACCAACATCGTCGAGTCGAAGGAACTGAGCGCCTTCGGTGCCGGTACCTGGTACATCGGTGACCACACCGTCAAGTTCGGTTTCGATTACACCGACAACGACCTGATGAACTTCTACGGCCGCAACCTGTACGGCGCGTACGAGTTCGCCGACCTGGCTGCGTTTGAAGCCGGTACCCCGTCGGCCTACCAGGTGCGCGTCCCGCGCGCCGGCGGCAGCGTTGACGACATCCCGGCCAAGTTCCACCTGAAGAACACCGGCCTGTTCATCCAGGACACCTGGGCGATCAACTACAACCTGAGCCTGATGTTCGGTATCCGTATCGACATGCCGGACTTCAGCACCCAGCGCCTGTACAACCCGCGCATCGAACAGCTGTACGGCTTCAACAACACCCAGCTGGTCGACAAGAAGCTGTTCCAGCCGCGCGTCGGCTTCAACTACACCTTCGACACTGATCGTCCGACCCAGCTGCGCGGTGGCGTTGGCCTGTTCGGCGGCGCTGCGCCGAACGTGTGGCTGGCAGGTGCCTACCAGAACACCGGCCTGAACTACTCCGAATACAACCTGACCCGCAACCCGGGTGGCTTCAGCTTCGACGCCGACAACCCGTACATCCCGAACCCGTCGCTGGCCTCGGCCCGCCAGAACGTCGACCTGATCGCTCCGGGCACCCGTCTGCCGTCGGTGTGGAAGGCCAACCTGGCGTTCGACCATGAGCTGCCGTGGTACGGCATCGTGGCGTCGGCTGAAGTGCTGTTCACCAAGGTCAAGGATGGTCTGTACTTCGACCGCCTGGACGTGATGTCCCCGAATGCCAACCGCTCGGTCGGCCAGGATGGCCGCGCGCTGTACTGGAACGACTACGGCATGAACGGTGCCAATGCCGGCCCGAACGGCATGCAGGCCGGCCAGAAGAATGGCCGCGCCTGCTCGGCGACCGACCTGACCTGCCCGGGTGGCCGCGTCAACCGTCCGGGTGACATCGGCGACGTGATCCTGCTGCGCAACACCGACAAGGGTCGTGGTTCGCAGGCTACCTTCTCGCTGGCCAAGCCGCTGACCGAGAACTGGGGCTGGTCGCTGGGTTACACCTACACCCAGTCCAAGGAAGTGAGCCCGCTGTCCAGCTCGCAGAACACCTCGAACTGGAACAACACGCTGAGCCTGAACGCCAACGACAACGTTGCGTACAACTCGCGCTACGCGATCAAGGACCGCATCACCGGCACCCTGGAGTGGAAGCACAACTTCTTCGGTGACAATGCCACCCGCGTTGGCCTGTTCTATGAAGGCCGTTCGGGCCGTCCGTACAGCTACGTCTACTACAACGACGTGAATGGCGACGGTGCCGGTACCAACGACCTGTTCTACGTGCCGAAGGGCCCGGGTGACGTGATCTTCACCGGTGGTGCCGACATGGAGAAGAAGTTCTTCGATTGGCTGGCGCAGAATCCGGAGCTCGAGGCCTACCGTGGCAGCGTGGTCCCGGCCAACTCGCACCGCGCCAAGTGGGTCAACAGCTTCGACGTCCGCATCAGCCAGGAATTCCCGGGCTTCGTGAAGGGTCACAAGGGTGAAGTCGCCCTGGACATCATGAATGTCGGCAACCTGCTGAACAAGAAGTGGGGCCTGATCGACGACTACGGCTTCTACGCCACCCGTCGCGTTGCCAACTACTCGGGTATCGACCCGGCTACCGGCAAGTACCTGTACAACTTCACCGGCCGTACCGACAATTCCTCGATCCAGGAAAACAACAACGACAAGGGCAACACCGCCGTGTCGCGTTGGTCGATGCAGCTGACCCTGAAGTACAAGTTCTGATCAATCAGAGCCTGAAGCAGTAAGTGAAAACGGCCGGGGAAACCCGGCCGTTTTCCGTTCAGGCGAAAGTCCTTGCAGGCCACTCTGCATCGGCGTAGCATCCAGATATGTGCGCGGTGCCAACGCCGCCGATGCGGTCCCGGAAAGGTGAACGCGGGGAGCACATATCCAACGGTCGGGCTTCCCGGCCGTTTTGCTTTTTAAGGGGGCGGCAGTACAGTCGGAAACCTTGAAGGAAGCGAAAAATTGGATATGACCACGAACGAAAAATCAGCCCGCGCACTGCCGGTGCAGGACGCGCGGATTTATCCGCGCGGCGGGCTGGATGTGCTGTCGCGGGCCGAAGTGGCCCGCCTGCGCGATGCCTCTGCCGGCGGCATGCATGAGCTGCTGCGCCGCTGCGCGCTGGCCGTGCTGACCAGCGGCAGTGCCTCCGACGATCCGCGCGCGGCGCGCGATCTGTATCCCGATTTCGACATCCAGGTGGCGCAGCAGGATCGCGGCGTGCGCATCGACCTGGTCAACGCACCGGCGATGGCCTTCGTCGATGGCGAGATCATCCGCGGCGTCGCCGAGCTGCTGTTCGCCGTGGTGCGTGACCTGGCCTACATGGCCATCGAGATGGGCCCGGCCTACGCGGCCGAGCTGGAGTCGTCCGAGGGCATCACCAACGCGGTGTTCGGCCTGCTGCGCAACGCGCGCATCCTCAACCCGGGCGACCCTAACCTGGTCGTGTGCTGGGGCGGCCACTCGATCTCGCGCGATGAATACCTGTACACCAAGCAGGTGGGCTACGAGCTGGGCCTGCGCGGCCTGGACATCTGCACCGGCTGCGGCCCGGGCGCGATGAAGGGCCCGATGAAGGGCGCCACCATCGCCCACGCCAAGCAGCGCCGTACCGTGACGCGCTACATCGGCCTGACCGAGCCGGGCATCATCGCCGCCGAGTCGCCGAACCCGATCGTCAACCACCTGGTGATCATGCCGGACATCGAGAAGCGCCTGGAGGCCTTCGTCCGCATCGGCCACGGCATCATGGTGTTCGCCGGTGGCGTCGGCACCGCCGAGGAGATCCTGTACCTGCTCGGCATCCTGCTGCGCGAGGAGAACAAGGACCTGCCGTTCCCGCTGATCCTGACCGGACCGACCGTGGCGGCGCCGTACTTCGAGCAGATCGACCGCTTCATCCGCCTGACCCTGGGTGACGAAGCAGCCGAGCGCTACGAGATCATCATCGGCGACCCGGTCGCGGTGGCGAAGAAGATGGCCAATGGCATCAAGCGCGTGCGCGAGCACCGCCTGGCGCAGAAGGACTCGTTCTTCTTCAACTGGTCGATCGAGATTCCGTGGGAGTACCAGCAGCCGTTCGTGCCGACCCATGAGGCGATGGCAGCGCTGGACCTGCACCACGGGCGTGCACCGCATGCGCTGGCGGCGGACCTGCGCCGGGCGTTCTCGGGCATTGTTGCCGGCAACGTGAAGGAAGACGGCATGCGCCGCATCGAAGAGTTCGGGCCGTTCCAGATCCATGGCGACCCGGACATGATGCAGGCTCTGGACGCGTTGCTGCGCGCTTTCGTCGAGCAGCGCCGGATGAAGATCTCCGGCGAATACCAGCCCTGCTACCAGGTGCTGGCCTGAGCCTGTGCCGGCGCGATGGGGATCGCGCCGGCCGGAGTGGGGCGGGGCGGGTCGTCAAGGCTTTGACGCCCGTCGCCCTGGATTGACCGTTCATCCTGCCGCCGCTTGCCGGTGGCAGGGCGATGGCCCATCGTGGCCATCAACACGCTGGGGAGCGTCCAATGTCTTTGCGCCGGCAAAACGGCTTCACGCTGGTCGAGTTGATGATCACGCTGGTCATCCTGGTCATTCTGGCCAGCATCTCCTATCCCAGCTTCCGCACCGCGATGCGCTCCAACCGCCTGACCACCACCAACAACGAGGTGATCGGCCTGTTGTCGCTCGCCCGCAGCGAGGCCATCCGCAACCGCCACGGTGGCGGGGTGTGCGGCAGCAGCAACGGTACGTCCTGCGATGGCGAGTGGAGCAAGGGCATGCTGGCCTGGGGCGACGTCGATGGCGATGGCTCCGTCAGCGGCAGCGAGAGCGTGCTGCGCTTCTCCAAGGGCAGCAGCAGCCTGGCGGTCGAGGCTCCCAGCCCGGCCGTCATCTCCTTCGACTCCCAGGGGCGCCGCCGCGCGTCCGCCGACCAGGTCGTGAGCCTGGTGCCGCAAGGCTGCAAGGCGGGTGACCCCATGCGGACCCTGATCGTCCTGTTCTCCGGTCAGGTCCGCTCCACCGCAGGAACCTGCAAATGAAACGTCGTCGTTCCGGCCTGGGCGGGCCCGCCCGCAGTCGTGGCTTCAGCCTGATCGAGGTGCTGATCGCGCTGCTGGTGCTGGCGTTCGGCCTGCTTGGCTTTGCGCTGCTGCAGACCATGAACGTGCGGTTCGTGCAGAGCGCCAGCCAGCGCACCCAGGCCACCAGCCTGGCCTACGATCTGATCGAGCTGATGCGCGTGCAGCGCAGCGAAACCCTCAACGGTGGCGAATACACCAAGGCCTCCTTCACCGCCGGCTCGGTCACCGCGCCGGCTGGCCCCTGCACCTGGCCCAACAGTGCCGACGTGACAGCCTCCAAGGCGAACGTGGCGCGCTGGCAATGCCAGGTGGTCAAGGTGCTGGGAGGCAAGGCCAGCGCCAACGTGACCGTCAATGATGGCCTGGTCACGGTGGGCATCGGCTGGGGAGACGAGCGATGGAACGCAGCCAATCCCGACAGCATCACCACGTTCACCCTGGTTACCCGTCTATGAAGCGCGCGCCTTCCGCTGCCAGCCATGCGGCTGGCCTCTCGCTGGTGGAACTGCTGATCTCGCTGGTCATCGGCCTGGTGCTGATGCTGGGCGTGACCCAGATCTTCATGGCTTCGCGGGCGGCCTCGCAGCTCTCCGAAGGCGTCGCGCGCACCCAGGAAAACGCTCGATTCGCACTGGAGTTCCTCGAGCGCGACATTCGGATGGCCGGGCACATGGGCTGCGTGAACGACCAGGCGCACCTGGTGCGCGCCCAGGACAGTGTCAAGGTCAACATTGCCGGCGTGAAGTCGGGTGATGGCAGCCCGATGGACTTCTCGGTGCCGATCCAGGGTTACGAGGCGCAGGGTACTGCGCCTGGCAACAAGCTGACCCTCGGCGCAAGCTGGGGAGCTGCCGGCAGCACGCCGTCGGCGATCACCAATCTGAAGCCCAAACCGCTGGGTGGCAGCGACATCATCGTGATGCGCTACCTGGCGCCGGAAGGCTCGCCGGTGCTGTCCATCGGTTCCGGTAATTCACCGGACATCACGATCGCCAAGGACGCGGCGGCCCGACTGTCGGCCGGTGCCGTCACCACGCCCTCGGCGTTTGCCGTGGCCGATTGCAGCAAGGTGGATGTGTTCGCCGGGAAAATCGCCGACAGCACGATCACGGCCAGCAAAGCCGATCTCTCGGCGTATTCGGCCAACAACGCGGTGACCATGGTCTATCGGGTGGAATCGATGGCGTACTACGTGGCCACCAATACCGCAGGCGAACCCGCGCTGTACCGCGCGCGTGGCGCTGGCGACAACACGTTCGGCACCGGTGAGGAGCTGGTGGAGGGCATTGAGAGCCTGCAGTTCCTCTACGGCCAGGATACCGAGACGGCAATCAGCAGCACCGCGCCGCCCACCGGAGTAATCGCCTTCCAGAAGACTGCCAGCGGGGTCAGCACCGGTACCGATGCCGCCGCTGTCGCTGCGTGGCGGCGGGTTGGCCTGGTGCAGTTCGGACTGCTGGTGCGCAGCCCGCAGCGGGCCGCGGCCGAGCAGGCCAATACGGCCGTGGCCCAGCTGGGCGTGCTCGGCGTTGGCTTCAATCCGCCCACGACCTACGACGATCGCTACCGTGCCTCCTACGAGGTGTCCGTGGCACTGCGCAACCGACTGTTCGGGAACTGACCCATGAAGCCCTCCGTCTCCCGTCGATTCCAGGGGCGTACGCAGCAGCGCGGTGCGGTGCTGTACGTGGCTCTGATGCTGTTGATCCTGCTGTCGCTGATCGGCGTGGTCGGCATGCAGGTGGCGAGCATGCAGGAGCGCATGTCCTCCAACTACCGGGCCGCCAACGTGGCGTTCCAGGCCAGCGAACGAGCGGTACGCGATGCCGAGCGGTCGATCGAGGAGATCGACAACAATACCGGCGATGGCGGCTCGTTGAAGGCTGACGCCATCAAGCGCATCTGCGATGACGGCTTCGATCCCACCCGCTGGGTGGGTGAGCAGAAACTGTCGGCGGCGCCGGTGGTCAGCGTGCGCCGCATCGACGCCTGCATCCAGGGCGAATCGACGCTGGGCATGGGCACGCCGGAAAGCGAAGAGCCCACCCGCGTCTACCAGATCACCGCGTTCGGCTCCGATCGCGATGCCGCCACCAGCAACGAGGGGACCTCCTCGGCGGCTGTCGACACTGTTTTCAAGCTTTGAGGAACCCGGTCATGGCGACCCGAAAGATCAAGATCCTGGCCGGCTCCGGGCTGTTGCTGGCGGTGGCTGGCGGCACCTGGCTTGCGATGAACCTGTTCGCCGCGCAGGCGCAGGGCACGTTGTCGCAGCACCCGATGAACCTGAAGGTCTCCGCGCCGCCGTCATTCATCATGGCGGTGGACGATTCGGGTTCGATGACCTTCCAGACCCAGTTCCCGGGGCAGGATGGTACGGCGTGCTGGAGCAACGCGCGCAAGAGTTTCTTCAAGTCGGCCGGCGTCCTGAACAAGCCGGATGACATCATCGCTTACGATTTGCGGAACAGGCCCTACAACGATGGGCAGTGCAATTATTTCTACCTGTTGCCGGGGCCGCGGATCAACACCAGCTATCTCGGAATCCCTGCGTTGGACGTGTTCGGGTTTGCCCGATCCGCTGCCTACAATCCAGCCTACTACGATCCCTCGATCCAGTATCAACCCTGGCTCCGTATCGTCAATGAGGCTGTTGAATCCTACCCGGCATCGATCGCCAGCGCTGCGCTCATTGATCCGCGCAACCAGAATGACAACAACTATGTCGTAAATGTATCGAGCAGCTACCTGGGAACTCGATCCTGGGATGTGCAACGCATGCAGGACGGCATGTATGCCCCGCCGGGCCAGCGATACATGACCGTATCCGACTCCGGGCGGTTCAGTTCCGTGCAGGAGAACAAATCTGGGAACTCATGGTCGTCCGCGGCCAACGCGTCGTTGGAGTACACGCCTGCGACGTTCTATATGCCCTTCAAGAGCGATGGCGACCCCTATCCGCAGTTGGCAGGAACGCCCAATGCCTACGCCAACGCGGGCAACAATCGGACCAAGGTCCTGGATGCCTGCGGCAAGGGTTGCCACATGTGGAAGTACGTGCTCACGGCAAGTGATGCGGCGGCAATGCAGAACTTCGCCAACTGGTTTACCTACTACGGAAACCGCAACCGCGCGATGATCGCGGGCATGACGCATGCGTTGAATGTCAACGATATGTATGTCGGCTATTTCAGGATCAACGATTTCCTGAAGTACAACAGCTCGACGGATGCTGCGAAGCGTCTAACGATCCAGGACATGAGCCTGATTGGTCAGAAGACTCAGCTGTATAACGACATGATCGCACTGACGGCCAGTGGTGGCACGCCAAACCGCAATGCGGTAAATGCGGCCGGCCTGCAGTTCATGCGAACCGACGATGCGGCCCCCATCAAGCTTTCCTGCCAGAAAAACGCGGTGATGCTGTTCACCGATGGCTACAGCAACAACGGCAACGGGTTCCCATCGAGTTCGATTCCCACCCCAGGGAATATTGACGGTGCCATGGGTGCCCCGTTCAAGGACAGCAACTCGGATACGATGGCTGATATCGCGGCGTACTACTACGTCAATCCGTTGCGCACCGATACAGCGATGCCCAAGGGCAATGTACCGGTGCCGGAGCAGTGTGCGACCAGTACAGACAAGTCGCTGGACTGCAACAAGGACCTGCACATCAACTTCTATGGGATCACCCTGGGTGCGCGTGGCAACCTGTTTGATCCGGACAAACAGCAGAATCCGTATACCGATTCGGCCATCTACAACAACTGGCCGGATCGCCAGAACGACAACCCCAGCACCGTGGATGACATCTGGCACGCCGCGACCAATACCCGTGGTGAGTACATCAACGCGCGTACTCCAGCAGACATCACCACGGCCATGCGCCGGGTGCTGTCGTCGGTCACCTCCGGGCCAGCGCCTTCGGGCAGCCAGGGCCTGACCGGCGCGCGTATCGGTACCGGGTCGCTGGCGGTCACGCCCCAGTTCGAAGTGGCCAACGAGGAAACCGATTGGTTCAGCCGCCTGAAGGCATCCAAGCTCGCGGTGAACGACAAGACGCAGCAGACCGAGTACACGCAGGTGTGGGAAGCGGCAGAGAAACTGGGCGCGCAGCGTTCGCGCACCATCGTCGCCACCAAGGGCAATGCTGCAGTTGACTTCAGCAGCACCAACATCGCCTTCACCGATCTCTGCAACAAGGACGAGAAGCAGTATCCCGGTATTGCGCGCTGTTCTGCGACCGAGGCTGAAAAGCTGGGCGGCGACATCGCCACGGCCATGGCCTATCTGCGCGGCGACGCATCACGCGAAGTACGCAACTCGGGGGGCATCTATCGCACCCGTACCACCGTGCTGGGCGACATCGTCAACTCCAGCCCGGTGATCAGTTCGCCCCGCGACGACTATGGCTACCAGCGCATCAGCACCGCGATGGCGACCTCGTATGCCACGTATCTGACCCGCAAGCGCAACAACGGCCGCTACATGGTCTATGTCGGTGCCAACGACGGCATGCTGCATGCCTTCGACGGTGGCATGAACGGCAGCGGCGTGAGTGACAGTGCCGGTGGCAGCGAGACCTTCGCCTACATCCCTGGAACTGCGCTGGGCCACATGGCCAACCTGCTGTATCCCTACGTGGCGGCCAACAAGTCCGACCAGCGCTTCCGTCATCGCTACTACGTGGATGGACCGATCGCGGTGGCGGACGCACAGATCGGTGGCAACTGGGCCACGGCGCTGGTTGGTACGGCGGGCGCCGGTGGGCGCTCGGTGTTCGCGCTGGATGTCACCACGCCATCCAGCTTCGGTACCGGCAATCGCCTGTGGGAAATCAGTGACGTGGCGCCGGGGCTCGATAGCACCGTGAAGGCGAATATCGGCCATGTCCTTGGCAAGCCGGTGATCGTGCCGGTGAAGGAAGGGACCGGGGTGGCGTGGAAAGCGATCTTCGGCAACGGTTACAACAGCCTCAGCCGCAAGGCCGTGCTCTTCGTGGTCGACCTGGGATCGGGCGCGGTGCGGATGATCACTGCTACCGAGGCCGCGGCGACTGCACCTGCCGGTGACAACGGCCTGGGCAACATCGTGGCCGTCGACCGTTGGCGCGCCGACAGCGCCGGCGGGACGGGGCGTGTACGTGGCCGCGACGGCCTGGCGGACACGATCTATGCGGCCGACCAGCGCGGCGCGCTGTGGAAGTTCGACCTGGAAAGCACGGCGACCTCGGTCACCACGCCGGTGTTCACCACGGCGCGCCAGACCAACAACAACAACCAGGTGTACCGCCAGCCGATTACCGGCGGCATGACCGCCGTGACCGGACCGGGTGGTGGCGTGATGCTGGTGCTGGGTACCGGCAGCTTCTCCTTCGACAATGATCCGCAGGATCTCACCGCGCAGTCGCTGTACGGTGTCAACGACACCAGCAAGGACCAGCCGGAGGCCACGATCGTGCCCGCCAATCTGCTGGCCTATACGGTGACCACCACCAACAAGTTGCGCACGGTCACGGCCACGCCCTTCTCCGGGGCGGCGCGCGGGTGGAGCATTGCATTGCCCGGCGCAGGTGAACGCTTTGTTGGTAATCCTGCCGTGGCGTCGGGAACGGTGTTCATGCCGACCTACATGCCCACCGCGGGTGGCCGTGGCTGTTCGACCGAGGGAAGCAACTGGCTGTTTGGCCTCAATCCGATCTCGGGTGTTGCATCGCTGGAGCAGGCGCGGGTCGGGTCCATTACCGGCACGCCCTACGGAGCGGGCACGGCCGGCGTCAGTCTCGACACCGGCGGCACCGCACCGGTGAAGGACGTCAATGTCTCGGTGATGCCGCGCCTGGCAAAGGGTGCCGATCGAGGCGGGCGCGCCTGCTGGATGGCGGTCAACGTGGCGGGTGCTCCGACGATGTACGTGCCTTATCCCTGCGGTCGCCAATCCTGGCGCCAGATCCAGTAACGAAGACATTCCCATGAGCCTGAACACTCTTTCCAGTACCCTGCGTCGTCCCGGCAAGCAGCACGGTTTCTCCCTCATCGAATTGATGATCGTGGTGATCGTGCTCGGCATCCTGGCGGCGATTGTCGTTCCGTCGTACCAGCAGTACATCCGCCAGTCGCACCGGGGCGTGGCCAAGGCGGACCTGGTGGAGTACGCGCAGCGTGCTGAGCGCTACTACTCGGTGAACAACACCTATTCGGGCTTCGCGCTGCCCAGCAAGGTGTCGCCGCGCGAGGGCGGGACCACACGCTACGCGATCACCTTCGATGGCAAGGCGTCCTCGTTCACGCTGACGGCGACGCCCCAGGGCAACCAGACCAAGGACAGCTGCGGGACGCTGGGCGTGGACCAGGCCAACCGCAAAACGGCCAGCGGCACGGTTTCCGATTGCTGGTAAATCAGGTGTTGATCTTCCTCTGATCGCCCAGTACAATGCGCCTCCCCGCCCGAATAGCTCAGCCGGTTAGAGCACTTGACTGTTAATCAGGGGGTCGTTGGTTCGAGTCCAACTTCGGGCGCCAGATACTGCAAAAGCCGCGAGAAATCGCGGCTTTTGTCTTTTTGGCCCGTCAGCAGGGGAGGGTGCGGTCGACACGCTCGCTGCGGATACGGCCGCCATTGTTGATGACCAACCTGCCATGCAGCCGGTTTCCTGCGCAGATGCGTAGTGTGAGATTGGCGCCGGGACTGCGCCCATCAGGCTGGAAGAACAGCAACGGCCGTCCACTGCTGGCCTGGGCGACGATTGCGATGTCGGTCCGGCCCTGGTGGTGGGTCAGGATGTCCTCGGCGGATGCCGGTGTCCCCCGATGCCTGCCGCTGCGATAGATGATCCAGCCGGTGCTCCAGTCGAGTGAGCACTGCTCACCGTCGTCGCTGGCGCACAGCCCGATCAATTCACGGCGCTTCAGAGCTTCGCTTCGGGCGCTGGAAAGACTGGCATGCAGGGCCAGTTGCAGGGCGTCGGCGCGATGCCGCAACAGCAGCGGATGCAGCGCGGGCCAACCCGCGGCCACCAGGACGGCAAGGACGGCGATCACCACCAGCATCTCGACCAGGTGCATGCCGCGTAGCGCCAAACGATTGGGACGGGGGATGTGGTGCATGGCTTCAAGCCTCTCGCCCCGGCAGCAGCGCCGCCATCAGGCACCGCCGCGCCAGCCTGCCCGGAAACCCCTCAGCTGGCCGTCACCCCTTGCCCCGTATACTTGTCCTCCCCGGGAACTGGCAACACCATGAGCGACCGTTTCGAACTCGTCTCGCCGTATTCGCCGGCGGGCGACCAGCCTGATGCCATCGCGAAGCTGACCAGCAACTTCGAAGCGGGCATCGCCAAGCAGACCCTGCTGGGCGTCACCGGCTCGGGCAAGACCTACACCATCGCCAACGTCATCCAGAACGTTCAGAAGCCAACGCTGATCATGGCGCCGAACAAGACGCTGGCGGCGCAGCTGTATGGTGAGTTCAAGGCGTTCTTCCCGCACAACGCGGTCGAGTACTTCGTCAGCTACTACGATTACTACCAGCCGGAGGCCTACGTGCCTTCGTCGGACACCTTCATCGAGAAGGACAGTTCGATCAACGAGCACATCGAGCAGATGCGGCTGGCCGCGACCAAGACCCTGCTGTCGCGCCCGGATGCGATCGTGGTGGCCACGGTGTCGGCGATCTATGGCCTGGGTGCGCCCGAGGACTATCTGTCGCTGCGCCTGATCCTGTCCAAGGGCGAGCGCATCGACCAGCGCGACCTGATCAATCACCTGACCCAGCTGCAGTACACGCGCAACGAGTACGAGCTTCAGCGTGGCACGTTCCGCGTGCGTGGCGAAGTGATCGACGTGTTCCCTGCCGAGTCGGACAGCGAAGCGCTGCGCATCGAGCTGTTCGACGGCGAGGTCGAGAAGATCACCCTGTTCGACCCGCTCACCGGTGAGACGATGCGCAACATGCAGCGGTTCACTGTCTACCCCAAGACCCACTACGCCACCACCCGCGAGCGCGTGCTGGCCGCGGTGGAAACCATCAAGGTGGAGTTGAAGGAACGGCTTGAGCAGTTGTATGCGGAAAACAAGCTGGTCGAGGCGCAGCGCCTGGCGCAGCGCACCCAGTTCGACATCGAGATGATGGCCGAAGTCGGGTTCTGCAATGGTATCGAGAACTACTCGCGGCACCTGACCGGCAAGAATGCCGGCGAGCCGCCGCCGACGCTGTTCGACTACCTGCCGCCGGACGCGCTGCTGGTCATCGACGAATCGCACGTGACCATTCCGCAGATTGGTGCCATGTTCAAGGGCGATCGTTCGCGCAAGGAGACCCTGGTCGAGTTCGGCTTCCGCCTGCCGTCGGCGCTGGACAACCGGCCGCTGCGTTTCGAGGAGTGGGAGGAGCGTTGCCCGCGCGCGATCTACGTGTCCGCCACGCCGGGCCCGTATGAGTACCGCGAGGCCGGCGACGAGATCACCGAGCTGGTGGTGCGCCCGACAGGCCTGATCGATCCGGTGGTGGAAATCCGCCCGGTGGGCACCCAGGTCGACGACCTGATGAGCGAGGCCAACGCGCGCATCAAGGCCGGTGACCGTGTGCTGGTCACCACGCTGACCAAGCGCATGGCCGAGAACCTCACCGAATACCTGACCGAACACGGCATCCGCGTGCGCTACCTGCACTCGGACGTGGACACGGTCGAGCGCGTGGAGATCATCCGCGACCTGCGCCTGGGCAAGTTCGATGTGCTGGTGGGCATCAACCTGCTGCGCGAGGGCCTGGACATGCCCGAGGTGTCGCTGGTGGCAATCCTCGACGCCGACAAGGAAGGCTTCCTTCGCTCCACCGGCTCGCTGATCCAGACCATCGGCCGCGCCGCCCGCAATGTGCGAGGCAAGGCGATCCTGTATGCGGACAAGGTGACCCGCTCGATGCAGGCAGCGATCGACGAGACCGACCGCCGCCGCGCCAAGCAGGTCGAGTACAACGAAGAACATGGCATCGTGCCGCGCTCGGTGGCGCGCCCTATCGTCGACGTCCTCGAAGGTGCGCGTTCGGATGCGGCGGAGAAGGAAGCCAAGAAGGGCAAGGGCAAGGGCAGGGCGGGTGTTGCCGAGGACGGAGCCGATTACCGCTCGCTCGGCCCGGCCCAGCTGGCGGCCCGTCTGAAGGCGCTGGAACAGCAGATGTACCAGCACGCCAAGGACCTGGAATTCGAGGATGCCGCACGCGTGCGTGACCAGATCCGGCAGCTGAAGGAAGCGAGTCTGGGCTGAACGCGGCGGTGCAGCATCTTCTTCACAAAAGTGTTGCGCTTCACGGCCGGCATCCGTAATATACGCGGCCTGCACCGACGCAATCGCGGACGTTCAGAAGCAAAAACGGGCGGTTAGCTCAGCGGTAGAGCACTACCTTGACATGGTAGGGGTCACAGGTTCGAACCCTGTACCGCCCACCACGAAGTCTCCGGAAGGGGGCTGTCGTGAACTGAAGAGCCCGGCCCTGGCGCCGGGTTTTTACGTAGCAGGGCCAGCTTTCGGGCGGCAAGAACAAGATGGGCGGTTAGCTCAGCGGTAGAGCACTACCTTGACATGGTAGGGGTCACAGGTTCGAACCCTGTACCGCCCACCACCTGGCTCCCGGTACTGCCGGTGCAGCGGTGGATCACGATGAAAGCCGGCCCTGGGCCGGCTTTTTCGTTTGCGATGGTTACCGGTGCCCGAGCGTCAGCGCTGGGCAACCCATTCGTCGATGCTGATCATGCGCTGCAGTCGCCAGTGGCCGTCCACGCGTTCCCAGACCTGCGCGAAACGTGCTGAACCGGCCTGATGCTGCTGGCCGCCCGCAGGCGGGCGCTGGTTGCCCACCCGCAGCACGCGGTCCTGGCGCAACCGGAACAACTGCAGGGCCGTCGGCTCATGTGCCGGGGGCATGCCCGCACGCCCGGCGTCGGCCTGCAGGATCTGGCTGCGCAGGGAGGCATCCCCGGCGTCGGCATCGCGGCCGAACAGGCCAGCGCACAACAGCAGCAGGGCAAGCATCGGCATGGCACGGTGCTCCGGAGAAGGGAGTCCAGCGTGGCACTGCCCCCTGCGCTGTGAAACCGGTATGCGACGAAAGCCGGTAAAGCGTGCGCCAAGTCGATGCGGGAAGGATGAATCCGGGCCGGGAAGTGCCGGGCCGCGCATCACGGCGGCCCGGCGTGGTGGGCCACTGCGGGGTGGCCCGGTCATGGCCGCGGCGCTGGCTCAGCTCCGCGGCGGGTGTGGCAGGTCAGCGATGCCGCCCCCATGCACGGATCCGGTTACAGCGGGTCGCAGCACAGCAGCTGGCCGTGCTTGCCCGCGTTGCCGAACGGGCACTGCGGGTGCGGTTCGCAGCCCGGTGCATATCCGGTCTTGGGCGAGACGGCGAAGGCCTGGCTGGCGCCGAAGGCCATGGCCGCGACAACGACGATACCGGCGACGGACGAAAGCACTTTCTTTCCGATCATGTGTATCTCCTTGGTTGGCGTTGTGGAGTTGCAGTTGCCGAAGGCACGGGAGTGCCGGTTGTGGCGCGAATGCAGTAACAGGGCGCCGCGACGTGATGCGCGGCATGCGGGATCAGGGCAGCGCCGGCTTCGGCGCGAGCGACGCGACGGCGGCCTGCACGACCTGGGCGTCGAGCTGCCCGACATGCTTGTAGGCAACGCGGCCATCGGCGGCCAGCACCATCAGCATCGGCGTGACAGTGGCGCGATAGCGCGTGGACGCAGCGGCTTCGTTGTCGATGGCGATCGGGAAGCGCAGTGCATGCTTGCCGGCGTAGTCCGCCAGCCGGTCGTATGGCGGCAGGCCGACACCGACCAGTTCGCTGTTGCCGCGGGCCGCGGCGATCTGCTGCAGCTGCGGTACCGAGGCCAGGCAGTAGCGGCATGCGGTGGAGAAGAAATAGAGGATCTGCGGAACGTCGCGCGCACCGCCGATATCGACGAAGGTCTGCTGCGTGGTGCGCAGCGACAGTGCATCCGGGCGACTGCCCAGCTCGAGGCCGTGTGCTTCAAGGCGCATGTCCTGAAGCTGAGCGGCCATCTGCTCGTTGATCTGTCGCAGCTGGCGGTTCTGCCATCCGAGCGCGATGACCAGCACGGACAGCAGCAGGGCGACAACAGGGAACAAGGCGCGCTTGAGCATCGATCATCCTTGAACGCAGCGTTGGGTCGAACATACCCGAACTGGCGCGCAGGGTGTTAAGCGGATGTTCTCGGCACATCCACCGATGACGGGCCTGTACTAGAGTGATGCCCGCGCAGGCATGCGTGCATACCCTCCACCCATCACCAGGGTCTTTCACCGATGAGCGATCATGTGCCGGTTTCCAGGCCCAATCCGTTCTTTGAACTGCTGTTCGGCGGCAACATGCTGGAAGGTACGTTCAAGGCAGTAATCTGGGTCGCCCTGTTGTCCGCTGTGCTGGCCTGGACCACGTTCCGCTGAGCGGGTGCGCGGCACTGCAGCATCGTTGCCGATGGCCTGCGCTCAGGCGCTGAAGGCCTGGCGCAGGCTGCGCAGGGTGGCCTGCCGATGCTCTTTCGCGCTGGCCTCGCCCATCTCCAGTTCCTGCAGGCGCAGCCCGACCAGAGTCATCGACAGCGCGTATCCCCGGGCCGCGTCGGCAACGCGCGACTGGCCGAGCGCGCGGCGTGCAAGCGCGCTCACGTGCTCAAGGTCGGGCATCAGCCCAAGGTAGGCGCGCTCGGCGCTGTCCAGATCGGGGGCTCGCAGGATCGCGTGTGCTTCGGAGGTGGGGGAGACGGAGGCCATGGGGGGTCCTTGTCCGTAGCGGGCGCTCGTTCAGAACGAGCGCATCAGGGAAATGAAGGCCGACGACTGTGTGCCGCGTCGTGCCATCGGGCTGTCCTTCACTGCATCGCCGAACCACTGGTTGGCAACCACACCGGTCGCGCGCCACTTCGTGCCCAGGGGCGTGCTGACGGCGATCTGCAGGCTTGGCGATGTCGTGCTGCCCGGCTGGTAGGCGGCCAGTCCGGAGCGCAACGCTTCCTCATCGCTGATGCCGTAGTAGTAATCCAGCAAGCGTGCGCTGGAGTGCACCACGCCCACCTTGGGGAGCCAGGTGAAGCGGCCGGCCTGGATCTGATAGCTGTAGTGCAGGCGCGATTCGAAACCGCCGCCGTGGCCGGTGATCTCACGCATCACCCCGGCTTCGACGATGCCCCAGTCGGCGCTGTATTCGCCGTTGATGCCGGCCATGGCCGACATCTGCCGGCTGTGCAGGCGGCGCAGCTGCGGATCATTCACGTCATCGGTCTTGAAGCGCAGCGTGTAGGGCGTGACCGCCGTCGAAAGGCGCAGGCCCTGGCCCTTGTACAGATACATCCCCAGCGAGCCGGGGCTTGCGAAGAAGCGCTGGCCCTGCCAGGCAATGGACGGGACCACCAGCGGCTTGACGTCGTAGTGCGCATACGCGCCCGAGGTTGCGCCAGCACTCATGCCGGCCTGCACGCCCGGGTTGCGGTCGGCGGCCTGCGCGAACACCGGCAGGCCGAAGGCAGCGGAGAACAGCAGCGGGCGCAGCAGGGTCGGGGACAGTGACGGCATCGATCAGCGACTTTGCAGGGGATGGCTGCGCATGGTGGGGGAGCAACATTGTCAGAACATTGCGTCGGCGCATCCGGCAGGCCGAAGCGGAAAAAGTGGGCGCCAGGCACTATGATCGGCACCGTTTCCGGAAGCCGAGCCCCCGATGCGCATCCTCCTGGTCGAAGACGATCCTGATCTGTCCCGAGCCCTGCAATCGGGACTGGAGCGGCAGGGCGTGGTCGCCGATGTGGTTGGTTGCCTGGCCGAAGCCGCCATCGCGCTGCGCGAACCCGTGCACCAGCTGATGCTGCTCGACCGCCAGTTGCCTGATGGCGATGGCGCGGGCTTCGTTGCCGTTGCGCGGGCCCTGCGCCCGAACCTGGCGGTGATCATGCTGACTGCCAAGGGCACGCTGTCGGACAAGGTCGAGGGCCTGGATGTCGGCGCCGATGACTACCTGGTCAAGCCGGTGGCGATCGAGGAACTGATGGCGCGCATCCGTGCGGTGTCGCGGCGGCCCTCTGCGATGGTGACACCCAGCCTGCGACTGGGCCGGCTGGAATTCGATTTCGAATCGCTGCAGGCGCAGGTCGATGGCCAGCTGCTGGCGCTGCCGCGGCGGCAGGTGCTGGTGCTGCAGGCGCTGGCGATGCGGCAGGGACGCACCGTCACCCGCAGTGCGCTGGAGGCAGCAGTGTACGGCTTCGATGACGAGATCCAGTCCAATGCACTGGATGCGCATATCTCCAAGCTGCGCAAGGCGCTGCAACAGGCGGGGGCCGGCGTGGAGATCCATGTGATCCGCGGTGTCGGCTACCTGCTGGCGGAGGCCTGAGATGGCACGTCCGATCCGCTCCATCACCCTGGGCCTGGCCTGGCGCCTGTTCCTTGCACAGGCCTTCACCGTGCTGTTCGCGGTGGTCGCGTTGATCCTGACCTGGGGTGACAAGGACACCTGGGGCATGGACATGTTCATGGCCGAGGCAGTGGCCAAGGCGGTGCACAGTGAGGGTGGCCGGCTGGTGCTGGACCAGGCGCGCTGGGAAAAGCTCGATGCCAGTGCAGGCGGCAACCTCTGGTTCGCGGCAGTCGACGACAAGGGTGCCTGGCTGGAGCGCGGCACGATTCCGGCGATCCACGCGCCGCTGCTGGCGCGGTTGCCGACGCTGGGCGCGACCGAACTTGGTTCGCTGGTGCCGCCGTACCTGGATGTGGCGCGGGTGATGATCCGCAACGAAGAGGGGCGCCGCATCACGGTGATGGTCGGTGGCGCTCCAAAGGGCGGGTTGCTGGATGGCGCGCTGATGGTGCTGCGCCTGATCGGCCTGTGGTTCTTCCTGCCGTTGATCGTGGTCACGCTGCTTGTGATGCCGACGGTGATCCATCGCGCGATGCGCGGCGTGCGCCGCTCCGCGCAGCAGGCCAAGGAACTGGACATCGGCCAGCCGGGCGCGCGCCTGGATGCGCAGCTGGTGTCGACCGAGGTCGCACCACTGGTGGAAGCGTTCAACGATGCGATCGACAAGGTGCAGCAGGGCTATGCAGCACGCGACAAATTCCTCGCCGATGCCGCGCATGAGCTGCGCGTGCCGATCGCGGTAGTGCAGGCGCGCCTCTCGCAGCTGCCGCAGGGTGAACTGAAATCGCAGTTGCTGACCGATGTCGCCCGCCTCGGCAACGTGGCCGAGCACCTGCTCGACCTGCAGCGGCTCGACCGCAATGTCGGCGCGCTGCAGCGGCTGGACCTGGCGTTGCTGGTGCGCGAGGCGGCCGCCGATCTGGCGCCGCTGGTGGTCGGCGCCGGTTATGGCTTCGAGGTGGATGCGCCGGAGTCGCCCGTGTGGATCCATGGCGACAGCCTGGCGCTGGGGCGGGTGATCGCCAACCTGGTGCACAACGCCATCGTCCATGGTGGCGGGCGCGGCATCATCTGCGTGCGCCTGGATGCACGCGGCCTGCTGGAGGTCAGCGACCAGGGCGCCGGCATTCCGGTCGGTGACCGCGAAGCGATCTTCGAGCCCTTCCACCGCCTGCGTGCAGCCGGCAGCGGCAGTGGCCTGGGCCTGCACCTGGTGAAGGAAATCGTGCAGCACCACGGTGGCTCGGTCAGCGTCGGTGAAGCGGCGGGCGGCGGCGCCAGCTTCAGGGTCAATTTCCACCGCGGTACCGTACGGCGCTGACAGGCACACGGGGAAAGGCCCGATAGGCAGCCTGCCACCTCCAGCGGCAGGCTGGGGGAATGGTTCCCGATCGCTCCGCCCCGGCCCTGTTTGGCTTTGGCTGCGCCGCAGGCCTGGTGCTGGGGGCGCTGGCCTGCGTGCAGATGCCGGTGTTGCTGCCGCTTTGGCTGAGTGCGCCGATGGCGGTCGCCGGCGCCAGCGGCTGGCTGTTGCGCTGGCGCGGCCGTGCGTGGGCCGCGACCCTGCTCGGCCTGGCATGGGCCACACTGCACGGGCACTGGGTCCTGCACGGCCAACTTGCGCCCGGCGCGCCGCCGCAGGACGTGCAGGTGCGGGGCCGGGTTGCCGACCTTCCGCAGCAGGGGCCCGGCTACACGCGTTTCGTGCTGCATGTGGAAGATGCCGAAGCCGTGCGATCGCTGCGTGGCAAGCGCCTGCAGGTGACCTGGAACGATCCGTGGCGCGGGCCTCCGCAAGGTGGTCCGGATGCTGGACGCCATGGGGTTCGCGCCGGGGCGTACTGGGAACTGTCGTTGCGCGTGCGGGCGCCGCGTTCACGGATCAATCCCGGTGGCTTCGATGGCGAGCGCCACGCCGTGCTGCGGGGCATCTCCGGCAATGCCTCGGTGCGTGATCCGGCAAGTGCACGCGAGTGGCTGCCGGCGCAGGGCCTGCAGGCCTGGCGGGAACGCAGCAGTGCCGCGATCGCCGTGCAGGTGGCACATCCTGCCGCACGGTTCGTGCAGGCGCTGGCACTGGGCGATACCCGTGGCCTGTCCGATGCCGACTGGGAACACCTGCGCGCGTTGGGCCTGACCCATCTGGTCGCCATTTCCGGTTTCCACGTGGGCGTGGTCGCGGGCTTCGGCGTGCTGCTGTGCCGCCTGTCGTGGTGGCTGTGCCCGCTGCTGGGACGGTACTGGCCACGGCCGCAGGCCGCCGCATGTGGAGCGGCGCTTGCCGCAGCCACCTATGCGGTAGCTGCGGGTGGTGCACTGCCGACGGTGCGCGCGGCGTTGATGATCGGGCTGGTCGCACTGGCCAGGGCCGGACGTCGCCCGGTCGGTGCAGGGCAGGGGCTGGCGTTGGCCGCGATGGTGATGCTGCTGCCGGCGCCGCTGTCGGTGCTCTCGGCTGGATTCTGGCTGAGCTTCGGCGGCGTGCTGTGGCTGCTCTGGTGCCTGCCGAGGACGGGGCCGGAGGGCATCGGTGGTGGGCTGCGCGGGTTCCTTGCCGCGCAGGGTGTTGCCAGCCTCGGCCTGCTGCCGCTGTGCGTTGCGCTGTTTGGCGGGACCGCGCGGCTGGGGCCGCTGGTCAATCTGCCGATCATCCCGTGGTGGACGATGCTGGTTGTTCCGCTGTCGCTGCTCGGTACCGGCCTGCACGTGCTGCATGACGGCGCGGGGCGTTGGGCCTGGCGCGCCGCGGCCTGGCTGTTCCAGCTCAGCTGGGAGGCCCTGCAGCCGTTGGCGTTGCATCCGCAGGCGATGTGGTGGCTGGCCGAGGCGCCACGCTGGGCGGTACCGGTGGCCTTGCTGGGCGTGTTCTGGTGGCTGCTGCCGCGCGGTGCCGGCGGTGGCCTTGCTGGCCTGCTGCTGTGCCTGCCACTGCTGTGGCCGGCACGGCATGCCCCTGCCGACGGCGAGCTGGAGCTGCTGGTGCACGATGTGGGCCAGGGCACGGCGGTGCTGGTGCGCACGGCCCGGCACGCGCTCTGGTACGACGTTGGACCGCCGACCGGTGGTGACGGCAACGAGCGGATCCTGGTTCCGGCGTTGCGTGCGCTCGGTCAGGGGCCACCGCAGCAGGCGATGCTCAGCCATGACCACCGGGATCACATCGGCAGCCTGCCCGGCCTGCGCCGGCAGCTGGCCGGGCTGCAACTGCTGGCGCCGCCCGGCAGCACCATCGCCGGGGCTGCCCCGTGCCAGCAGGGGATGCGCTGGCAGTGGGATGGGGTCGATTTCCAGGTCCTGCACCCCGCGCCGGGCAGCCGGCAGGCCGAAAACGAAGACAGCTGCGTGCTGCGCATTGCCAGCCGCCACGGCGTGGTGCTGCTTCCCGGCGATATTGGTCGACCGGCCGAGGGGGCGCTGCTGCAGGCGTATCCGCACGCGCTGAAGGCGGACGTGGTACTGGTGCCGCACCATGGCAGCGGCGGCAGCTCCAGTGCGCCGTGGGTTGCGGCGGTGGCGCCGCGGCTGGCGGTGGTCTCGGCCGGGCACCGGAACCGCTTCGGCCACCCGCGCCAGGAGGTGGTCCAGCGCTGGCAGGCGCAAGGCGCGGAAGTGCTGGCCACGGCCGACTCCGGGGCGATCCGCGTATGGCTTGGCGCACAAGGCCTGCAGCTGCGTGAACAGCGCATCCATGCATCCCGGTGGTGGGATGCCGCTGGGCGGGCGCGGTCGGCTGCTATCCTATCGCCGATCGAACAAGCGGCCGTTGGGCCGGAGGGTTGAAACGTGTGGGAACTGGTCAAGGCCGGTGGCTGGCCGATGGTGCCGCTGCTGCTGTTGGGCGTACTGGCTTTGGCGATCATCCTGGAGCGTTTCTGGTCCCTTCGGCGGACTGAAGTGCTGCCGCCCGGCCTCGGCCAGGAAGTGCGCAACTGGGCCGCTCGCGGCAAGCTCGACCCTGCCCACCTGCAGACCCTGCGGGCGAACTCGCCGCTGGGGGCGCTGCTGGCTGCCGCACTGGAAGCCCGCAACCGCCCGCGCGACCAGATCCGCGAGCGCATCGAAGACACCGGCCGCCACCTGGTGCACCGCATGGAGCGATTCCTGAACGCACTGGGCACCATTGCCTCGGCGGGCCCGCTGCTGGGCCTGCTCGGCACGGTGATCGGCATGATCCAGATGTTCCTGGGCATCCTCGACCACGGCGTGGGCGATGTGAACCAGCTGGCCGGCGGCATCGGCAAGGCGCTGGTGTGCACCGCCACCGGCATGATCGTGGCGATCCCGGCGCTGATGTTCCATCGCTACTTCAAGGGCCGCATCCACGGCTACGTGGTGGAGATGGAGCAGGAAGCCAGTGCCCTGCTGGATACGCTCGACGGCCGCCCCGGGGTGATGAACCCGGCCCCGGCCGCGCGCCAGGCCGGCGCCGCCACGGCGAAGGCCTGATCGATGCGTATCGGCAACGACCGATCCCAGGATGAGCCGCATATCGACCTGGTGCCGCTGATCGACGTCATCCTGGTGCTGATCATCTTTTTCGTGGTCACCACCACCTTCGACGCGCGTTCGACGCTGCAGGTGCAGCTGCCGACCGCCAGCCAGCAGCAGACCAACGAGCCGCCACGCTCGCTCAGCGTGCTGATCAACGCCGAAGGCCGCTACTTCATCAATGACCAGGAAGTGCTGCGCAGCGACGTCGAGTCGGTCAAGCAGACCATCGCCGCCGTGGCCGGCAGCGATCGCGAGCAGACCGTGCTGCTGCGCGCCGACGCACGCACTCCCTACCAGGCTGTGGTGACCGCGCAGGACGCGCTGGGTCAGCTCGGCTTCCGCCGTATTGCCATTGCAACAGCACCCGAGGTGCGTCCATGAGTTCCAATCACGCGCCGGTGTGGCCGATCTACAAACGCCTGCTGGGGTACACCCGCGCCTACTGGGTGTTCATGGTGGCCGCGGTCATCGCCATGGTGGTCGAAGCCCTGGCGGGCTACCACTTCACGAAGTTGATGGAGCCGCTGGTCAACCGTGGTTTCGTCAACCCGGAACCGCGCATGGCGGTGATCCTGCCGCTGACCATCCTCGGCCTGTTCCTGATGCGCAGCCTCGCCACCTGGGTGAGCGACTATGCGCTGGCCAAGACCGGCCGCAGCGTGGTGCGCGACCTGCGCGAACAGGTGCTGGCCAAGTACCTGCACCTGCCGTCCTCACACTTCGATACCGAAGCGACGCCGGTGATGGTCAGCCGCCTGAACTTCGACACCGAACAGGTCACCCAGGCCAGTGCCGACGCACTCAAGACCGTGGTCGCCGACACCCTGACCATCATCGCCATGCTGGCGGTAATGCTGCAGATGAGCGTCAAGGTCACCGTGGCCATGCTGGTGGTGGTGCCGCTGATCGGCGTGATCGTGTCCTACGTGGGCAAGCGCTACCGCCGCATCAGCCGCGGTATCCAGGACGGCATGGGGTCGATGGCGCAGACCGCCGAACAGTCGCTGGCGGCACAGCAGGAAGTGAAGGTGCACGGCACCCAGCAGCATGAGATCTCGCGCTATTCGCGCCTGGCCAACCGCATGCTGGCGCTGAACATGAAGGTGGAAGTCACCCGAGCGGCGGCGTCCAGCGTGGTGCAGTTCCTGGCCGCACTGGCGCTGGCGGTGATCGTCTGGGTATCGACCCGCGAAGCGCTGGCCGGCCGCCTCAATGCCGGCCAGTTCATGGGCCTGATGACCTCGATGATGGCCATCATTCCTTCGCTGCGCCGCCTGACCAGCGTGCAGACCTCGATTTCGCGCGGCGTGGCCGCCGCAGAGCGCCTGTTCGGCATCCTCGACATGCAGGTGGAGCGTGACGAGGGCCGCAACAACGTGCAGCGCGTGCGTGGCGAGCTGGCCTTCGACCACGTCATGCTGCGCTACCGCGAGGACAGCGGCATCGCCCTGGACGACATCAGTTTCGTGGCCAAGCCGGGTACGGTCACCGCCATTGTGGGTCGTTCCGGCAGTGGCAAGACCAGCCTGATCCGGCTGGTGCCGCGCTTCTATGAGCCCAGCGGTGGTGTGATCACCCTCGATGGCGTCGCGCTGGATGACTATCCGTTGGCCGACCTGCGTCGGCAGGTGGCGATGGTCGGGCAGAAGGTCATGCTGTTCGATGACACCATCGCGGCCAACATCGCCTATGGCATGGAAGCGAGCGAGGAGCAGATCCGTGCGGCGGCCGAAGCAGCCAATGCGTGGGAGTTCATCGCGCGCATGCCGCAGCAGCTGCAGACCCCGGTCGGCGAGAATGGCGCGCTGCTGTCCGGCGGCCAGCGCCAGCGCCTGGCGATCGCCCGCGCGATCCTGCGTGACGCGCCGATCCTGATCCTCGACGAAGCCACCGCCGCGCTGGACAACGAATCCGAGCGACTGGTGCAGGACGCGCTGCAGCGCCTGATGCCCGAACGCACCACGCTGGTGATCGCGCACCGCCTGTCGACCATCGAGCATGCCGACCTGGTGCTGGTGATGGACCACGGCCGCATCGTTGAACGGGGCACCCACAAGGAGCTGCTTGCCATGGGTGGCCTGTACCAGCATCTGCACAGCATGCAGTTCCGCGAAAGGCAGGACTGATGGCTGGCAAGGGTACCCAGACCCCGCCGTACTGGTACGACGGCAGCCCGGTTCCGTGGGCGATGCGCCTGCTGGCACCGTTGTATGCCGGCGTCACCGCGCTGCGTCGCCGCGCTTATCGGCGCGGCTGGCGCAAGCGCTACACGCTGCCGGTGCCGGTCATCGTGGTCGGCAACATCACCGCCGGTGGCACCGGCAAGACACCGCTGACCATCGCCCTGGTCGAGCGCCTGCGCGCGGCCGGCTGGAAGCCGGGCGTCGCCAGCCGTGGCTATGGCCGCGAAGACGCCGACAAGCCGCTGTGGGTGCAGGCCGACACGCCAACTGCCAAGGGCGGTGACGAACCGGTGCTGATCGCCTGGAAGACCGGCGTACCGGTGCGCGTGGACGCCGACCGCGTGGCCGCAGGCAAGGCACTGATCCAGGCCGGCTGCGATGTGATCGTCTGCGATGACGGCCTGCAGCACTACCGGCTGGCGCGCGACATCGAGATCGAAGTGGTCGATGCCCAGCGGCGCTACGGCAACGGCCGGATGATTCCCGCCGGACCGCTGCGCGAGCCGGTCAGCCGTGCCGGCGAATGCGATTTCCGTGTGGTCAACCTGGGCCAGGCCGATGAGGAAACCGCGGCCCAGGCCTGCGGTTTCGGCCAGTGGCCGATGGCCCTGCACATCGACAGTGCGCAGCCGTTGGCCGGTGGCCGCGCGCGCCCGTTGTCGTACTTCAAGGGCCAGCGTGTTCATGCGGTGGCGGGCATCGCCCATCCACAGCGCTTCTTCGACATGCTGCGCGCGCGTGGCATCGGCGTGGTCCCGCATGCCTTCGCCGACCACCAGGCCTACCAGCCGCAGGATCTGTCCTTCGGTAGCCAGCTGCCGGTGCTGATGACCGAGAAGGACGCAGTGAAATGCCGCGCGTTCGGCAACGATTGGCATTACGCGGTGCCGTTGCGTGCCGAACTGCCTGCTGCGTTCTGGGTGGCGCTGACTGACCGCCTGGACAAGCTGCGACCGAACTGAGTGGCGCGGCGGCGCTTGCATTCACGCGCCGCCGGCCGCACCCCCGTTGTAACGAGCCTGCCGAGTATCGCCCCATGACTGAATTCGTTGTCGCCATTCCGGCCCGCTATGCCGCCTCTCGCCTGCCGGGCAAGCCGCTGCGCCTGCTGGGCGGTGAGCCGCTGGTGCTGCACGTGGCGCGCCGCGCGCTGCAGGCCGGCGCTGGCGAGGTATGGGTTGCTACCGACGATCAACGCATTGCCGACGCGCTGTCCGGGCTGGCCGAGGTGAAGGTCGCGATGACCGCCACCTCGCATGCCTCTGGTACCGACCGACTGGCCGAGTGCGCACGCATCGCCGGCTGGGCCGACGACACCGTAGTGGTCAACCTGCAGGGCGACGAACCGTTCGCGCCTGCGGCCGGCATCCGTGCGGTGGCCGAAGCGTTGGTCGGCGGCAGCTCGCCCATGTCGACCCTGGCCACGACCGTCGAGGACGCGCAGACCCTGTTCGACCCGAACGTGGTGAAGCTGGTACGCAACGCACGCAAGGAGGCCATGTACTTCAGCCGTGCACCGATCGCCTGGCACCGCGATGGCTTCGCGCGCAGCCGCGACGCGCTGCCGGAAGGCCATGCCTGGCTGCGCCACATCGGCATCTACGGCTACCGCGCCGGTTTCCTGCAGCAGTTCGCCGCGATGCCACCGGGCCAGCTGGAGCAGGTCGAATCGCTGGAGCAGCTGCGTGTGCTGGAGGCGGGTTACCCGATCAGCGTGGCGATCTCGCCGGAGCCGTTCCCGCCGGGTATCGACACGCCCGAGGACCTGGAGCGTGCCGAAGCGTTGCTGCAGACGCTGGCCGCGCGATGAGGCTGCTGGTCGTCTGCCTCGGCAACATCTGCCGTTCGCCGATGGCCGAAGGTGCGCTGCGCGCACGCCTGGACGCTTCACCGCTGGCGGGGCGGGTGCAGGTGGATTCGGCCGGCACCGGCGACTGGCATGTCGGCGAGCCGCCGGACCGGCGCGCGATCGCCTGCGCGGCCGGGCACGGCGTGGACATCGGCGGCCTGCGTGCGCGCCAGCTGCACGCCTCGGATTTCGACCGTTTCGACTGGATCCTGTGCGCCGACGAGGCGAACCTGCGGGATGCGGGACGCTTGGTGGCACCTGCCCAGCGTGAGCGGCTGGCGCTGTACCTGCCCTGGTCGGGCGGGGAGGGGCAGGTGGCCATCCCGGATCCCTACACCGGCGGCAGCGATCACTTTGAACAGGTCTGGACGCTGGTCGACAATGCTGCAAAACGTGCAGTGGCACGACTGTTGCATGACGCCGACTCCGGCATAATCGGGCCATGAACGTCCAGCCCGTCCCGGACCTGCCCGAGTTCGCCACCTGGCTCAATGCCGCCCCCTGCACCCTGACCGAACTGCGCGGTCGGCCGGTGGCCCTGTTGTTCGTCAACGCCGCTTCTGCCTGGAGCGCGCAGCGCCTGGCCGAATTCGGCCAATGGCTGTCGCGTCACCCTGGCATGCTGCAGCCACTGGTGTTGCAGGTACCCCGCTTCGATTTCGAGCGTGACGCCGGCGCCGCACTGAAACTGCTGCGTCGCCAGGGGCTGTCAATGCCGGTCCTGCTCGATGCCGACTGGGATGGCTGGCGTCGCTTCGGCATTACATCGTGGCCGACCGTGGTCCTGCTGGACGCGCAGGGTCGCGAACAGCAACGGCTGGTCGGGCTGGGTGCTCCGGGAGACCTGGAGCGTGCGTTGAATGCGCTGTGCCACGGTGCGCCGTCGGCACCGCCGCGCGGCGGTGCCGAGCTGCATCCGGAGCCGCGCCAGGCACTGCGTTTCCCGCTGGGCCTGGCGGTCAGCACCGAACGCCTGTACATCGCCGACAGTGGCCATCACCGCATCCTCGAATGCAGCCACGGCGGGCGCATCCTGCGCCAATTCGGGCTGGGGACGGCCGATTTCATGGACGGCAACCTCGCCGAAGCGGCGTTCCATCGCCCGCAGGCGCTGGTGCTGGAGCGCGATGCGCTGTACGTGGCCGACACCGGCAACCATGCCGTGCGCCGCATCAACCTGCTGACCGGCATCGTCGACACGCTGTGCGGCAATGGCCGCCCCGGCGCGCCGGTGGAGGGCCCAGTCGTGCAGGCGCGGCAGGTCTCGCTGGACCACCCGGTCGGCCTGGCCATCGCCGACAACCAGCTGCACATCGCCATGGCCGGCGACAACCGCATCTGGAGCTACCACCTGGGTCAGCGCAGCCTGCAGTGGCGCGCCGGCAGCGGTGCCATCGACGAGCGTGATGGCAGCGGCCACCTGGCCGCATTCGCACAACCGACTGCACTCGCCGTGGTGCAGCAGGTGCTGTACGTGGCCGATGCGCTGGGCTCCTCGATCCGTGCACTGCAGCTGCGCGGGGATCTGGTGCAGACGCTGGTCGGGCAGGGTCCCTGGCGTTTCGGTGACGAAGATGGCCCGCGCGCGCAGGCCAGCCTGCAGTTCCCACAGGCGATCGCGCTCAGTCCGGATGCGCCGCTGCTGTGGATTGCCGACACCGGCAACGGCCGCCTGCGCACGTTGCGCCTCGGCGGCGGTGAGTTGACCACCCAGCCGCTGCCGCGGCGCCTGCATGGCCCGGCCGGCCTGACGGTGGGTGCAGGCGCGGTGTGGATCGCTGAGACCGACGCCCACGCCGTGCTGCGTTTCGATCCCGACAGTGGCGTGCTCAGCGAAGTATCGATCAGCGAATGACCGACGTTCCCGCCCCGGCCTTCGACGGCAAGGCCTTCGCGGCCCAGCTCAGCACCGCCCCCGGCGTGTACCGCATGTACGCCGCCGACGACACGCTGCTGTATGTCGGCAAGGCGCGTGCGTTGCGCAACCGCGTCGGCAGCTATTTCAACGGCAGCCCGAAGAATGCGCGGATCATGTCGATGATCTCGCAGATCACGCGCATGGACGTGACCGTGACGCGCTCGGAGGCCGAGGCGCTGCTGCTGGAAAACCAGCTGATCAAGTCGCTGTCGCCGCGTTACAACGTCTCGCTGCGCGACGACAAGACCTATCCGCATGTGCTGCTGACCCGCGAGGACTGGCCGCGCATCGCCCTGCATCGCGGCCCGCGCGCCATTCCCGGGCGCTATTTCGGGCCGTATCCCGGCGTCACTGCGGTGCGCGAAACCCTTAACCTGATGCACAAGCTGTTCAAGCTGCGCAGCTGCGAGGACAGTGTGTTCCGCAACCGCTCGCGGCCGTGCCTGCAATACCAGATCGGCCGCTGCAGCGCGCCCTGCGTGGAGCTGGTGGCGCCTGCCGAGTACGCCGAATCGGTGCGTCGCGCCGCGCTGTTCCTGGAAGGCAAGAGCGACGAGCTGACCCGCGAGCTGGGCGAGCAGATGCAGGCCGCCAGCGAGGCACTGGAATTCGAGCAGGCTGCGCGCCTGCGTGACCTGATCTCCTCGCTGCGCAGCATGCAGACCCGCCAGTACGTGGATGGCCGCGCCGCCGACCTGGACGTGCTGTCGGTGGCCATGCAGGGCTCGCAGGCCTGCGTGCTGCTGCTGGCCTTCCGTGATGGCCGCAACCTCGGCACCCGTCCGTTCTTCCCGCGCACCAATGGCGAGGAAAGCCCCGAGGAAGTGCTGGCGGCGTTCGTCTCGCAGTACTACATCGAATTCGAGCCGCCGCGCGAGATCCTGCTGGACCGCGAGATTCCCGATGCCGACCTGCTGGTCGCCGCGCTGTCCGCGTCGGCCGAACGCAAGGTGCAGCTGAAGTGGAACGTGCGCGGCGAGCGCGCCGGCTACGTGGAACTGGCCAGCCGCAACGCGCAGCTGACGCTGGCCACTGAACTCAACAGCCGCAATGCGCAGCACGCGCGCAGCGATGCGCTGCGCGACATGCTGGGCCTGGCCGAGCCGGTCAAGCGCGTGGAATGCTTCGACATCAGCCACACCTTGGGCGAGGCCACCGTGGCGTCGTGCGTGGTGTTCGATGCCGCCGGCCCGGTGCGCGCGCAGTACCGCCGCTTCAACATCAGCGGCATCGAGCCGGGCGATGACTACGCCGCCATGCGCCAGGCCATCGACCGCCGCTTCCGCCGTGCAGTGGAAGAGCAGGGTGTGCTGCCGGACGTGCTGCTGATCGACGGCGGCGCCGGTCAGCTGGCACAGGCGCAGGCCGCGCTGGCCGACCTGGGCGTGGAAGGCGTTCTGCTGGTGGGCGTGGCCAAGGGCGTGGAGCGCCGCGCCGGCCACGAAGCGCTGGTGATGCCCGACGGCCGCGAGCTGCGCCCCGGCGCGGCCAACCCGGCGCTGCAGTTCATCCAGCAGGTGCGCGACGAGGCCCACCGCTTCGCCATCACCGGCCACCGCGGCCGCCGCCAGAAGGCGCGGATGACCAGCAAGCTGGAGGACATCCCCGGCATCGGGCCGCGCCGCCGTGCCAGCCTGCTCAAGCATTTCGGCGGCCTGGTGGGCCTGAAAGCCGCTGGCGAAGCGGAAATCGCCAAGGTGGAAGGCATCAATGACGCCCTCGCGGCACGTATCTACGCTAACCTGCACGGGTTGGCCACGCCTGATGCGGCCGAGTAGAGAGAGAAGCACGCAAGCATGAAGTTGACCCTGCCCACCTGGCTGACGTTGTTGCGGATCGTGATGATCCCGGTGCTGGTGCTGGTGTTCTACCTGCCCTACACCTGGACCAACTTCGCTTCGGCGGCGATCTTCGGCCTGGCCGCGATCACTGACTGGCTCGATGGCTGGATCGCCCGCCGCTACCAGCTGGAGTCGGCCTTCGGTGCCTTCCTCGACCCGGTCGCCGACAAGCTGATGGTGGCGGTGGCGCTGTTCCTGATCGTGCAGGGCCACCCGACGCCGTGGATGGCGTTCTGGGCGGCGGTGATCGTGGGTCGTGAGATCGCGGTGTCGGCGCTGCGTGAGTGGATGGCCGAACTGGGCCAGCGCGCCAAGGTGCGCGTGGCGATGATCGGCAAGGTCAAGACCACCGCGCAGATGGTCGCGCTGCTGTGCCTGCTGTATTCGGTGGCGCCGAACGTGCCGGTGGAAGACATCTGGATGGGCTGGCCGGTGTTCCACATCGGCGACTGGACCCTGGCCATTGCCGCAGTGCTGACGTTGTGGTCGGGCCTGCAGTACCTGCACGCCGCCTGGCCGAGCCTGCGCGAAGACGAACGCGCCGCACGCGAGCGCTCGCGACAGAAGAAGCTGGGCAACTGAGGCACGGGGTCGGATCCACGCATGGCGTGGATACGTGGTGCAAGGCGCCTCCCAGACCCTGAAAAAAGCGCTTGACGCAATCCTTGGAATAGGTAAAATTTCGCCTCCCAAGCGGGAATAGCTCAGTTGGTAGAGCGCAACCTTGCCAAGGTCGAGGTCGCGAGTTCGAGTCTCGTTTCCCGCTCCAGATTCAAGAAAAGCGCTCCCGTAAGGGGGCGTTTTTCGTTTGCGTACTGCGCGCTTCATTCCCACTTCACCGCCACTTCTTCGTCTCACCACGCCCCCGCTCGAAGCTGCATCTGTGTTCCTCCAGGACGATGCAGCAATGCCCCACACGCCCTCCGCCTACGACCACGACGTAGTCATCGTCGGCGCCAGTTTCGCCGGTGCCGCCTGCGCCTTGGCGGCCGCCCAATACGGCCTGCGTGTCTGCGTGCTGGAACGCAAGGCCGACCCCGGTGAGCGCCTGCACACCACCGGCATCGTGGTGAAGGAAGCGATGGAGCAGACCTGGCTGGGGCGCATGCCCGGACATCTGGTGCAGCGGGTCGCGAACGTGCGCCTGTATGCCCCCAATCTTCGCAGCGTGTTGCTCGCCGCGCCGGGCTACTACTTCCTCACCACCGATACGCCGAACCTGATGCGCTGGCTGGCCAGCGAGCTGCGCGCGAACGGTGTCGACCTGCGCCTGCAGCAGTCCTTCACCGATGCCCATGGCAATGGTGACGGCTGGCTGGTGGATGGGTCAGGGCGATGTGCCTATCTGGTTGGCGCTGACGGCGTACGCTCACGCGTGGCACAGCGCACCGGGCTCGGCCAGGTGCGTGACAACCTCTACGGCGTCGAACGTGAGTTCGCCGGCCTGCAGGTGACGCAGGGCGATGCGCTGCATTGCTTCGTCAGCAAGCGCTACGCGCCGGGTTACATCGGCTGGGTCGCGCAGAATCCAACCGGCCTGCAGGTCGGGTTGGCGTTGCGTCATGACCCGCAACAGGTGCGGCGGCCGGACATCGATGGTTTCCTCGATCACGTGCGCGACGTGGTCGGCATTCCGCCTTCGGCGCGTCCCTCGGCCACCCGCGCCGGCCTGGTGCCCTGCGGCCGGCCGGACGGGCCGATCACCGGCCAGCGCGTGATCCTGACCGGCGACGCGGTCGGCATCGTCTCGCCGCTCTCGGCCGGCGGCATCCACTCCTCATGGCGACACGGCTGGGCAGTCGGCGAGGCGATTGCCCGCCATCTGCGTGGCCAGGGGCCGGACGCCGAACGGGTGGCGCGGCAGGCCGCGCCTGCATTTCACGGCAAATACCTGCTGCGTTGGGCGATGGATCATCTGCAGGCCGACTGGCCGCTCAACGCACTGCTGCACACGGCGGCTACGCGGCGCATCGCCGAGCAGGTCTACTTCCACCGCCGTGGTGTGCGCACGTGAAGAGAGCAGGTGGGGGCGTCTGAACACCGTCCTTCACTCACGTGAAAATTCCTGTTGACGCCGCGCAGCAATATCGACACAATAGCGCTCCTTCGACGCAGGTCGAACGAAATCTGCGGGAATAGCTCAGTTGGTAGAGCGCAACCTTGCCAAGGTTGAGGTCGCGAGTTCGAGTCTCGTTTCCCGCTCCAGATTCAAGAGGAACGCTCCCGCAAGGGGGCGTTTTTCGTTTGTCATGAAGTTGGCCGGCAGGGCCGCTACAGTCGCGCCACGGCATCTTCATGGCGGGCATGATATCAGTGGCCAAGCGTGACGAATCCGACGTCAGTGTCGCAATCGGAATAGCGGGGCGTATCGGTCGTGGGGATGGCCGCAGGCGCGGGGCTCGGGGAAGGTGGCAACAAGACGCAATGGCCTGGATGTCGCACCAGCGTTCCGTGCGTCGCATGCAGTGAAAGGCTGGCGAAAGGCCAATGGCATCGTTGCCTGAACCGCACGCGTGCTGTGACCTTTTTCGGACCATTTCTCCATGTTCGCTCCACAATCGCACGGTAGCCTTCATGCTCCTTCTACACGTTGGCGGGCTGGTGGTCAGGCGTATCACTCCAGTGGCAGTGCCCAGGACCGGGCGCGGATTCTCCCTGCAGGCAGTGCTGCGCCCCTCCGCGCTGCTGGCAAGCCTGGCCCTGGCTGGCTGCATGTCGGTGTCCATCCCGGATCTGCCTGATCGCACGCCCAGCGCCTGGACCCAGGTGCCGCAGGGGCAGGGCGTGGCGGTGGATGCCAGGCAGTGGTGGAAGGTGCTGGCCGACCCGGCGCTGGACGGCCTGGTGGACCAGGCCATCGCCGGTAACCTCGACCTGCAGCAGGCCACGCTGCGGCTGCAGGCCGTGCGGATCGTCGCCGGCACCTCGGACTCGCGCTTCCTGCCGGAAATCTCGGCCAGCGCCAAGCAGGTGCAGGACGCTGCTGCGGTCGATACCTATTTCCATGCCGGCATCGAAGCGATCTGGGACCTGGGCCTGTTCGGTGCCGCCGAGAGCGCGCAGCTGGGCGCGCAGGCCTCGGCCGGCAATGCCGAGGCGCTGCGTAGCGCCGCGCAGGTCGCGGTGATCGCCGACGTGGTGCGCAGCTATCTGGACCTGACCGTGGCACAGGCCCAGCAGGACCTGCTGGCCCGGCAACAGGCCGTGGATGATCGCGGCGAGCAGCTGGCCTTGATCCGTCAACGGCTGAGACTGGATGAGCCGGGCGAACTGGACCGCCTGCGTGCACGCCAGGCCGCCACCCGCGCCGCCGTCGCACAGGCTCGGGAAAACGCTGACAACGCGGCCCGCGCGCTGGCATTGCTGCTGGGCCGTGACGGTCCAGATCCGGCCTGGCGCGCATACCGCGCGCCGCCGAGGCTGGGCACGTTCTCGCTGCAGCAGGTGCCTGCGGATCTGCTGCGCCACCGGCCACAGATCCTGCTGGCCGAATCGGAGGTGATGCAGGCCGCCGCCAGCAAGGGCTCCGCCCGCGCGGCAATGTATCCGCGGGTCAGCCTCGGCGGCTCGATCCTGTACGCCTACAACCTCACCCAGAACGCGCGCTCCAATTCCGATTCCAGCCCGTCGATCGGCCCATACATCGACATCCCGCTGTGGGATTGGGGCCAGCGCCGCGCGCGCTTCCATGCCGATGAGAAGCAGCTCGATGCCGCGCTGCTCGGCTACCGCAAGGCGGTGCTGGAGGGTGTGAGTGAAGTGGAAGGCGCGCTGGGCAGCCTGGCTCGCCAGGACAGCAGCATCCAGTCGCTGCGTGCGGCCAATGATGCTGCTGGCCAGCAGGTCAAGCGCCAGGCGCGGCAGGTGCAGCTGGGCCTGTCCAGCGAGTTCGATGGGCTGGACACGCAGCGTGCGGCGCTGGCCTCGCAGGGCGACCTGATCGCCGCGCAGGGCGCGCGCGTACTGGCGTTCGCCTCGCTGTACCGCGCCTTGGGCGGCGCACCGCTGCCGGTCGAGGGTGAGGACGCTTCGCAATGATCGCGCTGGCCCGCAAGACCCTGGCCTATGAGTGGCGGCGGTTCCTGCCGGTGGTGCTGGCGATGTGTTTCGCCGGTGTGCTGCTGATCGTGCAGGCGGCACTGGTGCTGGGCATCTTCGGCACCGCCGCGATCTACGTGAAGGCGTCCTCGGCCGATATCTGGGCCGGTTTCCCCGGTACCCAGAGCGTCAACTACGGCCATGCGATCAGCGCGGATGTTGAAAGCTACCTGCGCATGGACCCGGATGTCACCCGCGTCGAACCCTACGAGTGGGTGGATGGCGAGTGGCGTTCCAGTGCGCAGGGTACAGGCAATGTGTCGGTCTACCTGTCCGGCATCTCCACCCGCGACGACGCGATGATGTTCGCTCGCATCCTGCCGGCCGATCTGCGTGCACAGCTGCGTGAACCGGGGGCCGTGATCGTGGACAGCGCCGACCTGGATACGCTCGGCGTGGACCTGCAGAGCAACCGCGCGTGGATCAACGGCAAGGCCGTGCGTGTGGTTGCCGCGCAGCCGGGGCTGCGTGGTCTTGGTGGCGTCAACGTGCTGGCCTCGCTGGATACCGCGCGCGCCATCGCCGGCACCGACCCGCATGAGGGCAGTACCTATTTCGTGGCGGGCGTGCGCTCGCCGGAACTGGCCGATCGCGTGCGTGACCGCCTTGCGGCGTCGATGGGCCAGGCCACACCGGTCGAGCTCTGGACCGCACCGGAATTCGCCAGCCGCTCTCAGCAGTACTGGTTGTTCGATACCGGCGCGGGTATCGCGGTGTTGTTCATGGCGGTCATCGTCTGCTTCGTCGGCGCGGTGATCACCAACCAGTCGTTCGCGTCGGTGGTGGCCGGATCGGTACGCGAGTACGCCACGCTCAATGCGCTCGGTGCGGGTCGCTATGCGCTGGCGCGCGTGGTGTTCGAGCAGGCATTGCTGATCGGCGGAGTCGGCATGTTGCTGGCGGCGGCCTTCAGCACGGTGGTGCTGTTGATTGCGCAGACCCAGCGCGTTCCGGTCCAGCTGACACCGATGGTGATCCTCGGCTGCGTGGCGCTGGTCGCGGTGATGGCCATGCTGTCGAGCATCATGGCGGTGCGCAGCGTGGTCCGCTCCGATCCATCGTTGCTGCTGCGTTGAGGACCGGCTGATGACTTCTACACGCGCCGTCGCTCCGACCCTGCGGGCCGACGCACTGGAAAAGGGCTTCATGTCCGGCGATGTGCAGGTGCCGGTGCTGCGTGGCCTGTCGCTGGACATCTATCCCGGCGAGCTGACCCTGGTATCCGGCCCTTCCGGATGCGGCAAGAGCACGCTGCTGTCACTGCTGTCCGGCCTGTCCGCCCCCGATGGGGGGCGCGTGCATGCACTCGGCCAGGATGTGGGCCACATGAGCCGCGCCGAAGTGGAGCGTTTCCGCCTGCACCATGTCGGTTTCGTGTTCCAGGGCTTCAACCTGTTCCCGGCGCTGACCGCGCTGGAGCAGGTGCAGCTGCCACTGGGCTACCGCGGCATGCGCAATCGCGAAAGCGAACCGCTGGCGCGCCGTGCGCTGGAAGAAGTCGGCCTCAGCCATCGCAGCCACATGCGCCCGGCGCAGCTGTCCGGCGGTGAGAAGCAGCGCGTTGCTGTGGCCCGCGCGTTTGCCAAGTCGCCGACGCTGATCTTCGCCGACGAGCCCACCAGCGCGCTGGATGCCGAGAACGGCCAGCGCGTGATCGATATCCTGCATCGCTACGCACGTGCGCATGGCGCCACCGTGCTGTGCGTAAGCCACGATCCGCGTCTGATCCGGCATGCCGACCGGGTGATCGCCATGGAAGACGGCATGGTCCGTGATGACCGCCGCCAGAACGAAACTGTAGAGTCCGCCCCATGACCAAGACGTCGAACCTGCTTCCCCTCAGCCTGGCCCTGTCGGCGGCATTGCTGCTCGGTGCCTGTTCCAGGGAAGCGCCCCCCCCCGCATCGGCACCCTCAGGCAAGTCGGGTACTGTCGTCGCCGGCAAGGTCGCCGTGGCGCGGGGCATCATCGACGTCGAAGGCGGGCTGATCGCACTGGCGCCACCGGTGGATGGCTCGATCACCGCTGCGCCGGTGAAGGAAGGCGCCGTGGTGAAGAAGGGGCAGCTGCTGCTGTCGCTGGATGGCGCCCTGTTGCAGCAGGAAGTGGCAATGGCCACCGCCGACCTGGCGTTGGCCAATGACCGCCTGAAGGGCAGCCAGGCGCAGCTGCGCGAACTGGAGCGCAACGCCACCCGCCTGTCTACGGGCGCCAGCGAAGGTGTGTCCTCGAACCAGCAGGCCGATGCGGCCAAGCAGCAGCTGGCCGGCGTACGTGCCGATGTCGACGTTGCCGGTGCGCAGGTCGACATGGCCCAGCACAAGCTGGAACACGCCAGGCTGAAACTGCAGCAGATGTCGCTGAGTGCGCCGGAAGCCGGCACGGTGGTCGGCCAGGTGCCGGGCCTTGGCGCCTTCGTGCAGGCGGGCAAGCCGGCGATCTCGTTGTTGCCGGCGCGCCCGCTGCAGGTGCGTGCCGAACTCAGCGCCGCCTATGCCGATGCCGTGCAGGTAGGCATGCAGGCCACGGTGGTGCCGGACAGCGATGGCGCCGAAAGCACCGGCACGCTGCCAACTGCACGCGTGGTGCGCATCAGCCCGGTGTTCGCGCAGGCACGCCTGCCTGAAGACGCAGGGCGCGGCGTGGCCAAGGTGGTGGAGTGCGTGCTGGAGTTCGATGGCGAGGCCAAGGCGCGCTTCGGCCAGCATGTGCGGGTGGAGTTCCGGAAGTAGGCCTGGCGTTGTGTCGGGGCGCTTATGAACCCTTTCGACGCCTGAGTGCCCGCCATGCGCTCACCGCCGACACCACGCACAGCGCCAGCAGCAGGCCCACATCCAGCAGCAGCAACCACAGCAGGTGCATACCGTGTACGGGCGGCTGGTGCATCGCCGACAGCATCCACGGTACCGACCACACAAGCAGCAGCGCGAAGGCGATCAGCAGGCGCAACCACAGCCGCTTCAGTTTCCAGGGCCGCACGATCAAGGCGGCCACCACCAGCTCGACCGTGCCCAGCAGCGTGAACACGATGACGGTGCTGGTTGGGTAGGGCAGCTCGGCGCCTTCCAGGCGATGCAGCAGCCAGTAGTCCGGGGTGAAGCCGGCGTTGACCAGCGCTGCGATCAACGCCAGCCAGGTCAATGCAACCAGCAACCAGAACAGGCGGACGTAGCGTCTAGGCATCGGCGGTGTCCGTGGTGGTGGGCAAGTGGCTGCGTGATGCATGGCGCACGGATATGGCGATCGCGGCCAGTGCCAGCAAACCCGGCCCGACCGTGAAGTACAGCAGGCGCAGCGGATGGTTGTGCATCAGCGTCCAGGTTGCGAATGCCAAGGGAATGGCCAGCACGAGCAGCTTGGCGAACAGCGGCCGCAGCACCGCAATCAGCGGCTGGGCGCCAATGAACATCCAGAACAGATGGAACTGGGCGATGCCCAGGCCGATGTCACGATGTGACGTAAAGCCGAAATGGTCGCGATACCCGTTCATTCCCAGTGGTTTCAGTGCCCAGTACAGCAGGGCCACCAGCAGGTGCAGCAGCAGGGCGATCAACAGGGGCGTGCCGCGAAGGAACATGGGCGAACCGGGCCGGGCGGGGCAGCGTACCCCAGCGCGGACGCCTGTGACCGCATGATGTGAAGACTGTTGACGGCGTGAAGGAATTTGGACACAATAGCGCTCCTTCGACACAGGTCGAATGGAATCTGCGGGAATAGCTCAGTTGGTAGAGCGCAACCTTGCCAAGGTTGAGGTCGCGAGTTCGAGTCTCGTTTCCCGCTCCAGATTCTACAGGGCCCCGGTAGGGGCCTTGTTTTTCTCCCGCCACGGCAAGGCGGGGCACGTTGGGCCACAAGGCTTTACGCGCAGTTAGAAAGGTGAAATCGCTGGTGTGTTTTCCGGATTTCCGGTAGCATGTCGGCTTACGCGGGAATAGCTCAGTTGGTAGAGCGCAACCTTGCCAAGGTTGAGGTCGCGAGTTCGAGTCTCGTTTCCCGCTCCATGTTCCGACAGGCCCCATCTTGGGGTTTTGTCTTGTCAGGGCTACGTTCCTGGCGCGCAGTACGTTGGCCTCATGGCAGAGTGGCTATGCACCGGATTGCAAATCCGTTTACAGCGGTTCGATTCCGCTTGAGGCCTCCAATTGAAAAGCCCTGACTCCGGTCAGGGCTTTTTGTTTGCCTGGATACCGGCACGCGCCCGGATCGATGCCCGCTACAGCATGGCCAGCGCCTGCACCGTGGCCTGGGTCAGCGGCTGGGGCAGGGCATCCCGCGCGAACCAGCCCAGCCCGGTCTGCACGCCCGGTTCCTGGATGGAGGCCTCGGCAGCGGCAGATGCCCGTGCCTCGAAGATCGGCGCGACCCAATGCTGCGCAAGCGCCGGCTCGAAATGATCGGCCACGCACAGCAGGCGCAGCAACGTCACTTCCAGCGCCGTCTCCTCGCGGATTTCACGGACCACGGCAGCCTCCACCGTTTCCATCCAGTCGACTTTTCCACCGGGCAGGCCCCAGTGCCCGCGCTCCGGCTCGCGTCCGCGCTGGATCAGCAGGATGCGGCCGTCGGCATCACGGACGACGGCGCCACATCCCACGCGGGGAATCTGCAGTTCAGTCATGGCGTTGGGTGAAGAAGGGACGTTCTTCATTCTCGCATGCACGTCGCATCAGGCGGACCCGCGCTAGGCTGGGCGCCTGTGTATCAACAACCTCGCAGGTGTGTCGCATGCTCATCCGGCAGCTTGGTGCTGACGACGCCGACATTCTCTGGCAGGCACGGTTGCAGGCGCTTGGCGAGTCGCCCGCTGCGTTCCTGTCCACGCTGGCCGAAGCGCAGAATGAGACGGCAGACGTGATGCGCATCCAACTTGCTGATCCTGGCACGCGCTACTTCGGCGCTTTCATCGACGGCATGCTTGCGGGCTTCCTGCGCTACGTACGCCCGATGCGGATGGCGCGACGGCATACGGCGGAAGTGCACAGTGTCCATGTGGGCACCGACCATCGTGGCCAGGGTGTCGCCCGCCAGCTTCTTCGTGCTGCGTTTGCGTCTGCGCGCGCCGAGGGCATTGAATCGGTCACCCTGACGGTGCTGGCGGACAATACTGCCGCGCGCAGGCTGTATGAATCGCTGGGTTTCAGCGCACTCGGAAGGGAGCCGCGGGCAGTCAAGCGCGAGGGCAGCTACACGGATATCGTTTCGTACTGGATCACGCTGCACTGACAGCGAAACGTTACCGCGGGCATGGTCATGTTTCCGTGGCACGATGAGGCTGGGCACCGGTTCCAGGAAGACAGGGCAATGCACGTTCAGGTATCCAGCAGGGAGCGCGTGGCGCCGGAACACCGTCAGCAGGCGGTGGATCTGCTCCGCGAGGCTTTCCCGGACATGCAGGGCGAGGGCTACGCCATCCCGGGGCCGGTCGCTCTGGTCCTGGCGATGGAAGGTGATCACGTGATCGCCCACCTCGCACTGTACGAACGCAATGCACTGCTGGACGGCGAGCCGGAACGCATCGGCCTGATCGGCGGCGTGGTGATGCGTGCCGACGTTCGCCGGCAAGGCGTTGCCTCGCGCTTGATCGAAGCGGCCCATGCAGAGCTGCGCCTGCACGGTATCGATTTCGCCGTGCTGTTCGCTCTGGATCATCGGCACTATGCTTCTGCGGGCTATGTGCCGATGCAGAACGAGACCTGCTTCATTGAAGACGGTCAAGCACGCCGGTTCGTCTATCGCGGCGGCATGGTGGCCACGCTGGGAGCGCGCCGCTGGACCACGGATGTGCTCGATCTGCAGGGCGAAACGGTCTGAATGGCGCCAGCGTGCAGTCGCCACCAAACCACCGTATCGTGGCGGTTGTCCAATGAACCAGGGAGCGGTGCAGGATGAAAGGGAAGGCAGTGATGGCGATGATCCTGCTGGGGTGTGCCCCGTTGGCATCGGCCCAGGTCTACAAGTGCAAGGGCGCATCCGGCGAAACGGTGTACAGCCAGAATCCTTGTGCTGCCGGCGCTGAACCCATGAAGCTGCGTTCCAGCCGTTCCTCCACGGAAACGGCGGGGGAGGCATCGAACCGCGCGGCGGTGTACCAGAACACCGAACTGGCCGACGCCGGCATCGCCGAGCGCAACTGCGTGCAGGGTGAGCGCTCGCGCATCTACGGTCCGCTGGAGTCCCGCAGCCAGCAGGTTGGCCGGCAGGTCGCCGAGCTGAACCATCAACTTGCTGCGGCGGGCACCAACCTGGCCGGCGCGACACAGGACTCCGGCATCCGTGCACAGATCGCCAGCCTGCAGCAGTCGTTGAGCGCTGAGCGCGTTGCAGCAGATACGCAGATGTCGAACGCGCGCGAACAGTGTGCATCGGTCCGGCGCGAACGTGAGCGGTCGGTGCGCGACAAGTTCAGCAGTTCGACCGCCCCTGCGAATTGACTGGTCACTGCGCGGTAGACGCGCGCATGGGCGTTTCCGCGCGGAAGTTGCGCCCGACCGGCTCTCCTACACCCAGGTAGTGCCGGAACAGGTAGATCAATGGTTTCCAGCGCGCCACATCGATGTGCTGGGTGCCGTCCACGGTGATGTCTTCGTGCGCATGCACGCAGCGGATGCGGGCTTCGACGATCACGAAGCCCTGGCCATCATCCTCGCCGGGCGGATGCATCGCCATTACGCTGGCCTCCACCTGTAACGGGCATTCGGCAATCGCCATCGGCGCAACGTGGGTGGATGCGACGGGGCTGAACCCGCCCAGCGCGAATTTGTCACGCACGTGCACGTAGCCCATCGCCTGCTTGGCGGCCGGCACAGGGTTGCAGCCGGTCGCTCTGGCGATGGCCTCGACCTGTGCGGCCTGCGCGGATGAGGGAAAGTTCAGCACGCACTGGTTGCGCAGCTGCAGGTTGCGATAGCCCTGGCCCTGCGTGCCGAGGCCCAGTACCACGCGGTTGCCCAGTGCCCAGAACGAAGAAAGCGGGCTGATGTTGTTGCTGCCATCGTCATTCAACGTGGTCATCAGCAGCACGGGCGTGCCCGGGTACAGGACCGATGGGGTGATGCGGCGGCGCTGGATCGAGGCGGTGTTCACGGTGGATCTCACGGTGGCGGGACGGCCACTGTGGCGTGGTTGCGGGCACCGAAGCTTCGGTCTGCATCGAAGTGTCTGCACAGGTGGGCGTGCCACAATCCCGGCATGGTCCACACCTCTGGTTCCCTTGTCAGTGTCGGCGCCCTGGTCGGTGACCAGGCACGCGCGGCCATGCTGCTGCAGTTGATGGACGGGCGTGCCTACACCGCAACGGAGCTGGCGCACGTGGCCGGTGTGACCCCGCAGACGGCGAGCATGCACCTGCGCAGGCTGGTCGAAGGTGATCTGCTGGTGGCGCTGGCGCAGGGGCGGCATCGCTATCACCGGTTGGCGTCAAGCGAGGTGGCAGAGATGCTCGAAGGCATCCTGCGCGTGGCCGACCGTACCCCCTCGTGTACCGCTGCGGCCGCGCGCAGCATGCCCGCGCTGCGCGAGGCGCGTTCCTGCTATCGGCACCTGGCCGGTGTGCACGCGGTAGCCATCACCGATCGCCTGCTGCAGGTGGGGCATGTGCTGCCCTGCGAAGGGCATTGGCGGATCAGCGCCGAAGGCGCCGCATTCCTCGGCGGGCTGGGCCAGCCACTGCGCGAGCTTCTGCGGCAGCCGGTGGTGGCCAAGCCGGCGCGTTATTGCCGTGGCTGCCTGGATTGCACCGAACGTCGCCCGCACCTGGCAGGCCTGGTCGGTGAGGCGATGCTGGACAGTTTCGTGAACAACGATTGGCTTCGGCGCGTGGAAGGCCGCCGGGAACTGCGCCTGACCCCACCGGGGCGTGAGGCATTGTGGCGGCTGTTCAACCTGGCGACCTGAGGTGCCCGTCCAGTCTCAGTCACCCACGACATGGCAAGGCGTTATGGTCGAGTTCCACGTCTCAGGGAGCTGCAATGGCGAGCAAGGACATCACGGGTCGCTTCGGGCACGGAGCGAATCGGAAATGAGCAAAATCTTGGCAGATGTGCGCTGGCTGACCTTCCGGTTGAAGAACGGGCAATCCATTGGACCGGAGCGGCTGAAGGACGGATGGGTGATTGCCTCGGAGACCGCTCGCTGCGAGGTCCGCCGCGAGCATATCGAGGGATCGGGCCTGGTGTATGCACTGTATGCGCCGGCCAACCTGGCCTCGCCACGGCGGGCGGAAATGCGCATGCGCGAATTCCTGATGAGCTCCGGCTACACCTTCACGATGGGCACGCTGGGCGGTTGATCCGGCCTGTTGCGGCAACGGGCGCACGGTCAAGGCCTGGTCAAGCGTGCCAATTGGACCGCGCGCATCGTGCAGCACCGTGCGGGTCAGGCCAAGCCCCTGTCGGCCGAACGAGACTGACGTGTCGAAGCCCAGCCATTCGCCTTCGGGCGTGCCGAACAGGTGGGCTGAGCCGGCCCCCGAAGGAGCCGGCCGGACACCGGTCAGGGCGACGGGCAGTCCATTTCACGACACAGCTTGTATTCGGCCAGGCACTGCTCGGAGGTCTTGCCCAGCGGTCCATGTGATGTACGCAGGCACTGCTCGTACTTCAGGGTGCAGAACTCGCAGGAATCTGCAGCGAAGGCCAGGCCGGTCACGGCCATGCCAAGGAGCATCACGGTCTTCAAGGTCGTCTTGATCATCACGTCAGTCCTTTGTGTGCCCGTCAATGGGCCGGGCCACCATAGCAGCACTTGCTGGACGGTCCTGATGCGCTGCGGCACGCGCTGGTCTCAGTGCTGTACCGCCTTCAAGGCGTCGACCACCTGTGCTTCCGAAAAGCCACAATGCCCTTCGCCCACCGATGGCAGTACCCGTGGCGCTGGCCGCGCACCGGCGTGTGCGGCCAACTGCGGATACGCCGTCTGCATGTGCGGCACGATGGTCGGGTCGTTGTGGTTGAACTGGATCACCAGCGGGCGCTTCAGGGCGCCGGTCAGCGCCAGCGTCGCGCGCACCTTGGCCTGCGCGGCGGGTACAGCTTCGATGCGCTGCACCCCGGCATTGAATGCGGAGTCATCGCCGAAGCCGCTGTAGACCACGCCCCTGTTGCCGACCGGCATGCCACCGCTGCGTGTGGCCAGTTCATGCAGGACCAGGGCGTGCAGGCTGATCGTGCCGGCCACTTCGCCGCGGGAGACCTGCAGCCGCTGCGCCAGCAACGCGGCATGCGCCGGGTCGCGCTGCAGCGCAGTAGCGATTCCCTGGTACAGCTCACCCTGCGGCAGCAGGGCCGCTTCGCGCGATGCCAATCCGGTGCCCGGCAGCCCCTCCGCCTTGGGGAAGAAATAATCGAACGCGACCAGCGTGGTCAGCAGGTCGGCCGCGATCTGTTCGCCACTGAGATTGGCACCGCACAGCGACACGCCACCGGCATAGTGCTGCGGGAAGCGCTCGAGGCTGCCGATGGTCACGGCGCCGCCCATCGAGAAGCCGAGCATCCAGGTGTGCTGCACGCGCTTGAGTTCACCCAGCGCATGGTGTCGCAGGTGTTCCATGTCGTTGACCGCATCAGCCACCGCCCAGCCCTGGCCGGAATACGCGCTCTGCGCGACGGCGTAACCGGCGCCCAGCAGCGCTGCCGTGCTGTCGTTGGCGGCCATTGGCATGGTGCGCGGCACGCCCACGGGCTCATAGCCGTGGGCCAGCATCACCAGGTCGCCGTTCCAGTCTGCCGGTACATCCAGCCGCCAGGGGGCGCCCTGCAGCTCGCCGCTGAGCGTGCGTGGCGCCGAGGGTGGTGCTGCCAGCAATGCCGTCGAAGGAAGCAGCAGGCCAAGGGCGAGGGCACATCGAAGCAAGGGGCGCATCGTGGTCATTCCATGCGGGAATGGCGCCGAGCATAGATGCCAATGAAACGTTGCGCGCGCTGCACTGCCGCAGGGGGTTGCGGGCCGAAGAGGCGGCGCTCTACGCTGGCGGCATGGCCCCGCATGTCACCGCGTCGATTATCCGCATTCCCCACGGGAAGGCGGGGTAGCGCGCGGTCGTTACGGCCCTGCAACCCGCCCGGGAAGGCGGATTGCACGCAGCGCTCTCCCGGGAACTGGAATCCACCGAGGAGATCGTAGATGCAATACCCTTCACCCGCCGCCGACGGCGCAACCCTGCACCTGCTGTGCGGCAAGATTGGCGCAGGAAAGTCCACGCTGTCGCGGCAACTGGTGGCGAGGCCGCACCACGTGCTGATCAGCGAGGACGCATGGTTGGCAGCGCTGCACCCGGGCGAAATCCACTCCATCGCGGATTATCTGCAGCGCGCAGCCACGCTGCGCAGCGTGCTGACCGATCATCTGCGTGCGCTGCTGCAGGCCGGCGTTTCGGTGGTGCTCGATTTTCCCTTCAACACGCCCGCCACCCGCGCGTGGGCGCGTGAGGTGTTCTCGCCAGTGGGCGCCGCGCATCAACTGCACTTCCTCGATGTTGCCGACGAAGTCTGCAAGGCGCGGCTGCGTGCACGCAATGCGCGCGGCGAGCATCCCTTCCAGGCCAGCGATGAGGAATTCGAGCAGATCACCCGTCACTTCGTGGCACCGGCCAGGGAAGAAGGCTTCGTGGTAATCCGCCATACGGCGTAGGGGTGGCCTGGAAGCGGATCAGCGCGCGGGCGCCGGTCCACCGCAGGCGACGCGATGCATGGGAAAGTCGATCGCCTGTGCCGGATTGTCCTGCGCGATCTCGATGCGCGCATGCGCCCGCTGCTCGTCCAGGCGCCGGTAGCGGATGCGCTGCGGAAAGTCGTTGGTCGGGTTCTCGAACACCGCCTCGTTGCCATCGACCCGCGTGGCGTTGAAGTCCGTGGCGTTCTGGCCAGAGGGCAGGGCGGTCAGTACCAGGCGCCCATCATCGTGCTGGCGCAGTTGCATGAATTCGAAGCCGACGGTTCGCCCGTCACGCAGGCTGCGGCTGCTGCCGAACAGGGTGTTTCCAGCAAGGCTGGACCACTGCTCGCCGGCGCCGGGCGGCTGCCCGTCAAGTTGCCAGCAGCCGGCCAGCCAGGCCAGGTGTTCGATCTTCGACGGCGGCGAGGCCTGTGCGTGGGCCACCGCAAGCAGCAGCGTCAGCAGGGCCGGGGCGATGCGGATCGACATCGGTGCCTCAATGCGCGGGAATCTGGGGCCTGTATAGCGCCCGGTGGACCGCCCGGCCAGTGCCCTCCTTTCCTGCAGTGATTCCGATACGATCTGTCGCACTGAGCCTGTCTCGCTTGACCCAACGTCCCGCCATGGTCGATCGCCTCGCCATTCTGCTTGAACGCTTCGCGGTCACCGCCTCGGTGTTCCATGCCGGTGCGCTGTGCGGCATCAACACGCTGGACGGCGAGGATGAGGCCGGCCAACTGCACCTGGTGCGACGTGGCCCGCTGCAGGTCAGTCATGGCCAGCAGACCGTACAGGTCGAGGTGCCCAGCCTGCTGCTGTACCCGCGCCCGATGCCGCACCGCTTCAGTACCGATCCTCAGCAGGGCGCCGACATGGCCTGCGCGAACCTGCATTTCGAAGGCGGCCGGCTGAATCCGATCAGTGCCGCGCTGCCTGATTTCATCTGCCTGCCACTGGCCGAGCTGTATGGCGGCAAGGCGGCCCTGGAGTTGTTGTTCGAAGAAGCGTTCGAGCAGCGTTGCGGGCGAGCGGCGATGGTCAACCGTCTGTTCGAGGTGGTGATGATCCAGGTGCTGCGCCAGCTGATGGAAGGTGGCGAAATGCGCGGCGGTCTGTTCGCTGGGCTTGGCCATCCGCGATTGCGGCTGGCGCTGGTGGCGATGCATGAAGCCCCGGCGCAGGGATGGACGCTGGAAGATCTGGCCGAGGTGGCCGGGATGTCACGCAGCGTGTTCGCCGCCAGCTTCCGCGAAGCGATGGGGACCACCCCGGGCCAGTACCTGCAGGGCTGGCGGGTTGGGCTGGCACAGCAGGCGCTGCGCCAGGGCCGGCCGCTGAAGCGGATTGCCGACGAGGTGGGCTATGGCAGCGAGGCGGCACTCTCGCGCGCGTTCAAGGCGCACACGGGGCAGTCACCACGCGAATGGCGCGGACAGGCGCGTGCTGGCGCGGCCTGAGCCTCAGCCCAGGACCAGCCGGGCCAGCTTCATGCCACCGAACAGGCCGGCCAGGCCCAGTGCCACCGAGCCACCGGCATACAGCGCGGCCAGCCCATGCTGGCCGCGCTGCAGCAGCAGGCCGATCTCCAGCGCATAGGTGGAGAACGTGGTGTAGCCGCCGAGGATGCCGGTGGCGAGCAGCAGGCGCAGCTGCGGCGAGGCGCCATTGCGCATCGCGAAGACCTCGACCACCACGCCCATCAGCAGCGCGCCGCTGATGTTGATCAGGAAGGTCGACCACGGCCAGGGGCTGCCGACGGCCACCCGGGCGCCGATCAGGTTGCAGGCATGGCGAAGGCAGGCGCCGATGCCACCTCCGATGAAGACCAGGACATAGTTGTTCAGCGTTTGCATCGCGTGCCTCGAGTGCAGGGTCGATGGCGAACGCCGAGGGCAGGCACGGCCTGCCATCGACGAACACCGGGTTCGTCTTGGCAGGAGCCATCAGCCTTCTCAGGCGGTTATCGGGGGAGCCCCATCCCCATCGTGGTCCATGCTACCAGCGGTAGTGCATTCACGTCATCGAGGTGGTCAGCACGCGGGCGACCTTGCTGCGGCTGAAGCCATCCATCAGCAGTTCGAACGCGAGCAGGTCCAGCGCCGCGTGGCGGCGGTGGTCGATTTCCAGGCCATTCTCGGCCACCAAGTGACTGACCAGCTCGTAGGCGTCCTGCCATACATCCAGGTGGGCCTGGCTGGGAATGTAGGCGTTACCCGGCTCCCCGACGCCGCGCCCGTTCACTCCGTACAGCAGCTCGCGTGCGTCCAGCTTGGCCGCATCTGCGATGCGGAACAGCTGCTCGGCTTTCACATGGGACGCACTGACATGGTCGTTGAGCCAGTTGCTGATGGTTGCCGTGGTGGATTTGGCGGCGCGGGCCAGATCGGCCGGGCGGGGGTGCCCGGCTTTCTTCATGGCGGCGGCGAGTCGTTGGCCGAGAGTATTCATCTATGCAAGCCAGCTTAACGCGTGGAATGCGAAGAATCCTTGCCGCAAGAATAAGTCTGGTTAACAGAAGGGCAGACCATGACCGAATTCTGGAACAAGCGGCAGGTTCGCACGCGGCTGGGATTCCAGACCGATGCGGAGCTGGCGCGCTTCTTCGGCATCAGCCGTTCCGCAGTATCGCAATGGCCGAAAGACTTTCCGATTCCGGCTCTGCGGCAGTACATCCTGCATCAGCGCTACCCGAACCTGTTCCCCGCAACTGCCGCCGCCGAAGTCGAATCCATCTGAATTACGCCGCCTTTTGTCGCATTTAGCACGCTAAGCGCGTTCTGCTAAGTACACTTAGCAAAATAGGAAAAACTGATCGTTCTGGCAGTACCGATCGTCGACGCCTACCGGCTGCCGTGCCAGGTGCCTGGGTCGCGTTGTCGGCTTCACCCCATCCGGGAGGGGCGGGGTCCCGTATGTAGTTTCGTGAACGATTAATAATTTCAATCGCGAAAGTCGCTGCATGTAATTGACCTGTCGTGAAATCTGTGACTAATTTGGATCAACCGGACGTGAAGCCCGGGAGTCTTTCAGTAGCACGCAAGTGAGTCGGTAGACCGTCAACGATGCAGAACAAGTCCAACGGAGGTCGTATGGAATACGGCATGCATGGCTTGGCTGAACGGGTACGCCGCGAACTGGAAGCCAGCTATCACAAACACGGATGCGGTCCGGCGTTCTGGGATACCTACCAGCAGGTGCTGGACCGGCTCGTCCCGCAGGGGACCGAGCGTACCGAGTTCACCAACGAAATGGCGCTGATCATCGAGCAGTTGGGCATTGTCCGACGTGCGCAGCTGGTTCCGCCGCACGCCGACGGGCCGCGTTGATTCAGAACAAGCGCCAGGCGCCGAAGGCAAGCAGCGTCAGCATCAAGCACAGCAGGGCCAGGGTCCGGGGTCGCCACCAGCGCTTCTGTTGCCCGGCCATCGCCTGCGGACTGCAGTAACGCACCAGCCCCGGACCGAACCCGGCCCGGTGCTGTTGCTGTGCGCAGGCTTCCAGACACGCGCCGCAGGCCAGGCAGTCGGCCTGCGGCCCCTGGCGGATGTCCAACTGCATCGGGCAGGCGCTGACACAGGCGGCACAATCGGTGCAGTCTCCGAGACGATCGGCGTTGAAGGTCGGCATCGGTCCGGCCAGCAGCGGGTGCGCGGCGCGGAACACGTAGTCCTGGGCGGTGGTCGGGTCGAGCAGGCCGCGACCCCGGCCCAGTACGCCGCCCAGCCCCGACGGGCGCGGCCCGCGCGGCTCGCCGCGTCGGGCGTCGTACAGCATGCGTGGCGTGTGTGGATCGGTCAGCAGCGGCTGCATGCGTGCGAATGGGCACAGCGAACGGCAGACCTGTTCGCGCAGGAAACCGGCATTGCCCCAGGTGGCGGCGGCGTAGAACAGCACCCAGAAGGTCTCCCAGCCGCTCCAGCCGGCACGCGGCGCTGCGATCACCAGCTCGGCGATCGGGCTGAACAGGCCCACGAAGGTAATGCCGGTCCACAGTGAGAGCAGCCCCCAGGCCAGCTGCGTGGCCGCGCGCGCAACGCGTGCCGGAAGCGTGCGGACCATGCCGTCGGCGATCCAGTCGAAGGTGCGGCGCCACAGTGTCTGCGGGCAGGCATGGCCGCACCAGATGCGCCCGGCGAGGTGGGTGAGCAGGGCAAGGCCCACCGCGAGCACCGCCAGCAGGCCGATCAGCACGCCGACGTCGCTGGGCCACAGGGTCCAGCCGAACAGGTCGAAGCGCCGCGCGTTGATGTCCAGCAGCAACGCCTGCCGCCCGTCCCAGCGCAGCCACGGCAGGGCGTAGAACAGTGCCAGCAGGGCAGTGCTGAGCGTGCCGCGCCAGTGCCGGGGCCTGGTTCTCGAGGTAGGGCGCGCGCTCATCCCAGTGGCAGCTCGTCGTCGTCGTCACTGGGCATGGGGCGTTGCAGGTACCAGGTGACCGCGCTGGACAGCGCCGTCACCGTCCAGAACATGAAGAAGCCTGCGGTATAGCCCAGCTCGCGGCTGATGGAGGTGTCCGGGAAACTGATTGCCTGCAGGCGCAGGGGATCGACGAAGGCGAAGAACACCACGCTGGCCACGCCCGCGGCGATGAAGCTGGGCCAAAGGATGGCGCCCCAGTGCTGGATCAGCTGCTGGCGGCGGCTGGGAGAGGGTCTGTTCATGCTGTCCCGGATCGAAAAGTGGGCGGCGCGTATACTCCGCCGAGGTTGGCGCAGCATCCGCAGGGCATGCTTCCTGCAGGCGTGCCAGCCTAGGTGCAGCCGACTGCGCCGACATTGATCTGGATCAACGGTGGTGCCGCCTCGCTGCGGCACACTGCCGGCACGCTTTGGGTACCCCGATGAACGCAACACCGCCGCCTGTTCTCCCCGTCGCCTCGCCTGGGTTGTGTACCGAGCAGGAGGTGACCCGCCTGGTCCACGACTTCTACGCGCGCGTGCGCGAGGAAGAGCGCCTCGGGCCGGTGTTCGAGGCGCATGTGCACGACTGGCCAGAGCACCTGGCACAGCTGGTCGACTTCTGGTCGGCGATGCTGCGCGGTACCCGCCGCTTCAAGGGCTCGCCGATGTCCAAGCACATGGCCATCGAGCTGGACAAGGACCTGTTCGACCGCTGGCTGGTGCTGTTCCGGATCACCACGGCCGAATGCGACAACCCGGCGATGCAGGAACTGGCCAACGACGTGGCCGCACGCATCGGCGATACCTTCTGGAAGCGCTACCAGATGCTGCGCTGGCCCCAGGTCGGGCTGCCGGTGCTGGGGATCGCCGCCAAGGATTGATCTTGGTCAAGGCGGCAGCGGCCGTCCGGCGCGATGCTGGTGGCATGGACACGTTCTCTCCCGCCGCCGGTGGCCTGGCTTGGACCTTCGACCCCGACCTTCTGCGCCGGCATGACCGGCCGGGGCCACGCTACACCTCGTATCCGACCGCGCCGCACTTCCACGATGGCTTCGATGCACCGGCGCTGCGCCAGGCGATTGCCGACAGCAACAAGCTGGCACGCGCGCTGTCGCTGTACGTGCATGTGCCGTTCTGTTCCAGCCCGTGCTTCTACTGTGGCTGCAACCGGGTGATCACCCGCGATCGCGGTCGTGGCCACAGCTATGTTTCGCGCCTGCTGGCCGAGGCCGATCTGCTGGCACCACAGTTCGATGACGGTCGCGAGGTCATCCAGTTGCATCTCGGCGGCGGTACGCCGAATTTCCTGGATGCCGAGGCGATGACCACGCTGGTGGAAGGCCTGCGCCGTCGCTTTGACTTCAGCGATTCGCCGCAGCGCGATTTTTCGATCGAGCTCGATCCGCGCTTCATCGATGCCCGCGACGTGGGGATGCTGGCGCGGCTGGGGTTCAACCGGGCCAGCCTGGGCGTGCAGGATTTCGACCCGTTGGTGCAGGAATCGATCAACCGCGTGCAGGGCGTGCAGCAGACCCTGGACATCCTCCGTGCGTGCCGCGACAGCGGCATGCGTTCGGTCAACGTCGACCTGATCTACGGCCTGCCCGGGCAGAGCCTGGAGGGATTCGGGCGAACCCTGGACGGGGTACTGGCGCTGCGCCCCGACCGCCTGGCGGTCTATGGCTACGCGCACCTGCCGCATCTGTTCCGCGCGCAGAAGCAGATCGACGAAAGCCGGTTGCCCTCTCCAGAAGACAAGCTGGCGCTGCTGGGGCTGGCGGTGGAGAAGCTCTCCGCGGCCGGCTACCAGTACATCGGCATGGATCATTTCGCATTGCCGGAGGAGGATCTTTCACGCGCGCAGCGTGCCGGCCAGCTGCATCGCAACTTCATGGGCTACACCACCCACGCCGATACCGATTTGCTCGGCCTGGGCGTCAGTGCGATCAGCCATATCGGTGCCACCTACAGCCAGAATCCACGTGACCTGCCGTCGTGGGAGGACGCGGTGGACCAGGGACAGTTGCCGGTCTGGCGCGGTGTCGCGCTGAGTGCCGACGACCAGCTGCGCGCGGAGCTGATCCAGCAGCTGATGTGCCAGGGCGAGGTGGATGGTGCAGTGCTGGGGCAGCGCCACGGCGTGGATTTCCAGCAGTACTTTGCCGAAGACCTGCGTGCGGTGCAGCGGCTGCAACAGGACGGCCTGGCCGAGTACCGGGAGGGGGTCGTGCGCGCCAGCGAGCCGGGGCGACCACTGCTGCGGTTGCTGGCGATGTGCTTTGACCCCTACCTGCGCGCCGCACACGAGCAACCACGCTACTCGCGTGCGATCTGATCGCTCAGGGCTTTTTGCCGACGCCGCGTTCTGGATGACGGGCGGCCATGCCACCACTGGCGGTGGTGCGCCACCTGCCGCTCAGGTCACGTGTGCTGGTGGAGCGCGCACCGTTGCTGTACTGCGTGATGACCCTGCCGCTCAGGTCGGTGCTGGTGTCGGACTAGCTGCCGTCGCTGTAGGTGCTGCGATTGCGGCCACTGAGGTCAGAGGTGGTGGGCGAGCGGCTGCCGTCACTGTGCTCGGCGATCACGCGCTTGGACAGATCGCGCGTGATGCGGCTGGAAGACCCATCGCTGTAGCGGATGTCCACGCTTCCGTCGCGATTGTGGCGGCTGTCGGAGTAGGACTGCGCCAGCGCCGGAAGGCTGATCACGCACAGCAGGGGGAGTATCAGGACAGACAGCTTCATGTGCGGGCTTCTTGTGCATTGAATTCTAGTGTCCAAATCCGTCGCTCATGTTTCCTCGCCTTTGTGCTTGGGGAATTTGAGCTCCATACGGCGTTCATCATCTGCCCACCGCAGTAGCTCCGACCTCTTCCACTTCTTTTCGTTTCCGATCTGAGGCGGGGCGGGGAAGCTGGGACGGCACGCAATCCTTTCAAGGAAGCCGCGCCGGTTGGGCTTCCCGTCCGGCGTCGTCAGGCCCAAGAGGACGGCACAGGAATCCGCGCTGAGCCAGCGTTCGCCCTCGATCTATCAGCGCATTGCCGAGCCCGCTCCGAGTGCCTTGCCGGCTCTGGCCAGTTGGCTAGGTCCTGGTGCTGCCCTTCGTTTCTTCCAATCTCAGCCAGCCATGGCATGATCCGCTCCGGGACTACGGACAGGGGGATCCCATGACTAGGAAGACCGTCAGCATTCTGCTCATCGTGTTTGTCGTACTGGCTGTCGTGATCTACACGCAGCTCACGATCTTCGTCATCCAGCCCATCGGAGCTGTTCCCGAGGGCAAAACGCTGGTCATCCTTCGGCTCAACAAGACCGAGTTCATCGACAGCGCCGATGCCATGTGTGAGCGAGAAATGGGGGGCGTGTCGCTGCTGTGCCGCTTGGGAATGATGGGCGGTGTCGCCAGCAACAGCACCGTCTTGCTCCGCTTGCCGTATAGCCAAGCGCTCTACGACATTTCCACGGGTGGCAAGAGTTACGACCGCTGAGGGCGGTCTATGGCAACGGTTCCTTGTGAGTTCGCGGGAGCGGACATGGTTGCTTCGCCACACTTGCCATTCTTTGCCATATGTAAAAGCCCACTCGGTCGGCCGTCCCGACCTCATGCGGCTACATTAGGCAGTGCTAATTGATGCATAAATAGGAATAGCGAACTCTGCCTGTATGTTTTTCTTAACAGATCCAGGGATTCGCTTTTTTCCGATCTTTCCGGGCTTGGCCTGCCTTCATTCCTTGTCGCTTTCGGACGCGCTCATGAAACGTGCGTCACGCTTTGCGTAGTGAGAAATATCCCCCTAGGATCGGAACCGCAGCGCTGTCGCGTTGCAGGGGGGGGGGGCCAATTTTTCGCAAGGGAGCATGCATGAAATTGGTCATATCTGGGACACTGCTATTGGCATTGGTAATGAGCGCACCAGCGAAAGCTCAGCAGCCGCCAGTGCAAACAGGATTGGGGGAATGCGTAGATTTCTTCATCTATGGTTCGCCTACATTGATGAATCAGGTGAACACGGCCCCTACACCTTTAAGTACTCCAACGCATCATGGATTGATAAGGACAACAAGATCGTCTACGTAATGAACTACACCTGTTCTCCTGACAATCTTCATGGCCTCAACGGGGTTGTGGGCCAGGTCTCGCATGAGATGGGGCATGCATTTTTCGATGCGCCGGCATCTTTGGCAGGTTCCAGGGACGCATTCGTCAAGCGAATGTGCACCGATGAGGGGCGTGCTGTTCTGAACAATTGGAGAGCACGGTCAGAGATCTTGAATACATCAGAGGAGACGGTAGAAATTCCGCTCATCGCTTCAAATGCCTCACAGCTACAGGCAATCATATTGGCTGGCGGCGAGAAGCTTGACGAAAGGGTTGGAAGCAGTTTCCGCGACAACAACACCAATTCGTTGACGGGCGAGAACTATCGAACCTTCTACGGGAAATGGTACGACGAGAACGTCGGCGTACAATCCCTTTTCGGCACGGAGGTCTGAACCATGAAGACCAGCATTCTCACTGCGTTGGCGGCGTTGTCCATACTCCATGTGGCGCCGTTGCACGTGCGGGCGGCGGGCACGGATCTATCCATTCCGAAAGCCTCAGAACCGGCGTCTCGCGAAGACCAGACGGCTTTGTGGAAGAAGGTGGAACAACTCGCATTCGCGACCGTCGCGGGGGCAGATAGCGTCAAGCGTGCTGCTGCGATAGAACATGGGCCTCTGCCTAGCGGCGGGACATCCGACTTGGCTATCGGTAACCGACTCACTGGCACAAATGTTGCGCTACAGCTCGATCCTGCAGGAAAGTTGGAAGAGCTTTCGTTCGACCTTCGCGGAGGCTGTGTCTCGACGCGAACTCTGCTTTCGCAGTATCCCAATTTGCTCGTTCTCCAGGTCCCACATGACCCGCGGGCCAATTCGCTTGTCGGCACCACTATCGGAGGCGCCCTGGTCACCTTCAGAATGGCCCCGGGGCCGGGGCCCTGCGCGCTGGGCGTGACCGTTCAGACCGTTGAGATGGCCAAGGCGCAGCTCCTGCTGCGTTGAGGACAAGCGCCGCCGGTAGTTGCACGCCGGCGGCGCCTACGATGCATTAGGCGATCTGACGCGCGCTGTATTGAACAACGGCCTTCCCGGCAATGAACAGAGTGCATCACGCACGGGGGACTTGAGCTGGAAGACGGGCCCGAAGCCAAGCGGGAGTGTTCTCAGGATCTCGCAGGCCCGCCGGCTGAGCGGTACATCCCTCGCGTCGCCGTTCTTGGTTTTGGGTAAGTAAACGTACTGCTCGGATAGATGCACGTTCGGCCAAGTCAGTGACAGGATCTCTCCTGATCGCATGGCTGTCTCCAGGGCGAGCAGGAAGGCCAAGCCCGTCCGCTGGGTGGCCGTCTCCGCCGACAGACCCTTGTCGAGCCCGAACGCTGCGATCAGGTCGGCTTCCTCAGTGGGAGATACGCGTCGCGCGCGGCCTTTAGGCTGTTGCGGCCAGCGAACGTCCGACATGGGGTTTTGCTTGATCCACTTCCATTCCCGGCGCGCCGTCTCGAACACGGACCGCATCAGGTTCATTTCGCGAGCAACGGTCCCACGCTTGACCTGCTTAAGTCTTCCATCTCGCCAAGCGATGATGTCCGAACTGCTGACTGTCGCAATTCGCCTGTCCAAGAGAGGCAGGGACCGTTCCCAAGCGGCGATGCGCACCGACTCCCACCGTTCGCCAGCTCGCTTGGGCGCCTCTTCCTTGACGTAGCGGCGCATAGCTTCGCGCAGCGACTTATCTGGCAGTTTCCCGCCACGCAGCTCAGCCTCGCGCTCAAGAGCCCACTTCGCAGCTTCTTGCTTTGTGTGTTTAGTAGTGGAGTCGCGAACGCCCGCCACGTACACCTGCACGCGCCACTTGTTCCCTGATCGTTGAATGCTGGCCATGGCCGCATCATATGGGGAATTTTTGGGGAGAGTAGCCGGGCAACCCCGGGCAAATCGTGGTGATCGCGGAAATTCGGATCGCCCTAAGTGCCTGATTTCGTGCCGAATCGGGGTGAATCGTGGCGAACACGTTGGCTCCCCGAAACATGCGATGGTGCCCGGAGCCGGAATCGAACCGGCATGGGGTTGCCCCCGGCGGATTTTAAGCCAGAGGATGGTGTCCGCGCCGGGTATTGCTTGGCTTGGATACAGCTCGCTATGGCGGGTTTTCCTTCGGAGCCAAGCGTTCGATCATATCCCGGTGCGCGATGCAAACCGCCCCGGTTCCCTTTCGCTTGGCTCTTGGCCGGCTCCTGGAAATCGGGGCCTTTCAGGAGCACTTCATGGCGAAGATCAAACTTACCAAGACCGTGGTTGACGCGGCACAGCCGCAAACCTACGACGTTGAACTCCGGGATACGACGGTTCCGGGCTTCTTGTGCAAGGTTACACCAACCGGCCGCAAGGTATTCATGCTTCAGTACCGCACGAACTCCGGTGTGCGGCGCAAACCAGCCCTCGGCCAGTTCGGCGAGCTGACCGTTGAACAGGCCCGCTCTCTGGCCCAGGACTGGCTGGCCGAAGTCCGGCGCGGCGGCGACCCCGGACACAACAAGGCCGAGGCGCGCAAGGCCCCCACGGTCAAGGAACTGTGCGGCCGGTTCATGGAAGACCACTCCAAGCCGCACAACAAGCCGAGTACGCAGGACGGCTATCAGTACCAGATCGACAGCTTCATCATCCCGGCCTTCGGCAGCAAGAAGGTTCACGAGGTTACGCGCCACGACATCACCGCGCTGATGAAGCGCATGGAGAAGTCCCCCACGCAGGCCAACCGCGTGCTCTCGCTCGCTCGCAAGATGCTCAACCTGTCCGAGCTGTGGGGCTACCGGCCCGACGGCTCGAACCCGTGCCGCCATGTGCCAAAGTACCCGGAAAAAGGCTCGACCCGCCTCATCACCGATGAGCAGATGGTCAACCTGTTCGCGTATCTCGACAAAGCCGAAGCCGAGGAGCTAGAACATCCGATCTACCTGCTGGCTGTCCGACTGCAATTCGAGTTCGCCGCACGCATGTCGGAGATCCTGCTCTTGCAGTGGGATTGGCTCGACTTGCCTAACGGCCGGGTGGTTTGGCCCGACAGCAAGACGGGCGATATGTCCAAACCACTGAGCGAGGAAGCCCGTCGGCTGCTGACGAGAGCCCCGCGATACGGCAAGTCGCCTTACGTCTGCCCCGCCGTCCTCGATCACGACAAATCGCTCAGTCCACATTCGTACTACCAAGCGTGGCGGCGCATCCTCGATCGCGCCGGCGTGCCAAAGGTCGGCACCCACGGCATCCGCCATCGCTCGGCGACCGACATCGCTAATTCGGGCGTCCCGGTCAAGGTTGGCATGGCCCTGACAGCACACAAGACCGTGGCGATGTTCATGCGCTACGTCCACACGGAGGATGACCCGGTGCGCAACGCGGCCGAACTGGTGGCGAACCGGCGCAAGGCGATCACCGGCGCCAAGCAGCAACCTGCGGAGGCGACGGCATGACCAAGCGCAAAGTATTCGTTCCTTCGGCAGCGGCGCCGTCGGCGCTGCTGGGCGACATTCGGGCACTGATCGAGGCGGCGCGCCAGCGCGTCGCTTCGGCGGTCAATGCCGAGCTGACCCTGCTGTTCTGGCGGATCGGCCAGCGCATCCATACGGAGGTGCTGGCCGGCCAGCGTGCCGGGTACGGCGAGGAAATCCTGCCGACCCTGGCCGAGCAGCTTGTCCAAGACTACGGGCGCAGCTTCGCGGATAAGAACCTGCGCAGGATGGTGCAGTTCGCCGCTACCTACCCGGAGAAGCCAATTGTCGTGACGCTGTCACGACAATTGAGTTGGTCGCATTTCGTGGCGCTGTTGCCGCTGAAAGACCCGTTCCAGCGGGATTATTACGCGCAGATGGCCAGCGCCGAACGCTGGAGCGTGCGCACGTTGCGCGAGCGTATCGACTCGATGCTTTACGAGCGTACTGCGCTGTCCAAGAAGCCGGACGAGACGATCGCGCAAGAGCTGGCTGCCCTGCGCGATGCGCAGCGCATGTCGCCAGCCCTGGTCATGCGCGACCCATACATCCTCGACTTCCTGGGCCTGCGGGACACCTGGCAGGAAGGCGACCTCGAAGCCGCAATCATTCGTGAAATGGAATCCTTCCTGCTGGAGTTGGGAGCGGGCTTCTCATTCGTCGCCCGGCAGAAGCGCATTCAGATCGACGATGAGGATTTCCATCTCGACCTGCTGTTCTACAACCGTAAGCTGCGCCGGCTGGTGGCGGTGGAGTTGAAGATTGGCGAGTTCAAGGCGGCGTACAAGGGGCAGATGGAGCTTTACCTGCGCTGGCTCGACAAGCACGAGCGAGAACCGGAAGAAGCCTCGCCGTTGGGGATTATTCTCTGCACGGGCAAGAAGCACGAACAAATCGAACTGCTGGAGCTGGACAAGTCGGGCATCCACGTAGCCGAGTACCTGACGACCTTGCCGCCGCGTGCGGTGTTGGGCGAACGGTTGCAACAGGCGACCCAACGGGCACGGTTGCAACTTGAGCAGCAACGAGGCGACAACAGTTAGTCTCGATTGCCGCACTGACCTAGTCAATCAGTTCCGCGCTGCGGTCTGTCGCTACGCCGCTCCCGCTGGTACTGCGGCCCCTGCCGCGGGCGTCGGCCCAGCTTTACGCTTCTTGGCTGTTTCCTCGGAGCGTTTGTGAACCAGTAGACGCCAATTCTCTAGGGCAAGAATGTCGGTGAGCAGTTCGTCCGGGTCAGGCACCGCGACTCCGCCCATCAATGCTTTGTCGTGAGCGTAGTTCGAGCACCTGCTCATCCCTTCATTGACTCGGGCGAAGTCATCGTCCTCAACACTCACGCCGACGAGTCTTTGCGTCTCCACGCCCTTGCGGAAACGCAAAATGACTTCGCGCAAGAGAACTTCCTCCACCGCTCGTTCCCACGCCATACGCAAACGGAAATACGCATCTACGGTTTGCTTGCGATGCTCTTGTTCCTCCCCGTCCTTATGCAGCTTCGCGATGGCTTGCTGCTGAGCCTTGAGCGCGCCGATGCGCTTGCTCGCATTCTTCCCCTCAAAAGGAAGTTCAGGGTCCGCAACGCCGAAGCCTTCAGCGCGCCGAGTCAAGCTTTGCGTGCTGATGGCAACGCCCGTCTGCTTTGCTTCTTCGACAAGCAGGCAGAGGAAATAAATGTCATGCGTCAGGATGATCACCTGTCGCTCAGAAGCCTCAACGGCAAGGCGCTTGGCTACGCGCTCGCGCCGGCGGTGATCTAGGGACGACACCGGATCGTCAAAAACAATTCCGCCTTTACCGCCACTCAATCCGACTTCTGCCAAGAATGACCCTATGGCCACGGCGCGCTGCTCGCCCTCGCTCAGAATATCGCCGGGGCTGCGAGCTTGAGGCAGTTGCAGCTTCAGCTTGTGTAATGCCTTCCCTCGATCGGCGCGGCTTTGCAGTGAAACACTCAATGTTCCTACGCCGAGCGCCTTGAACTCACGGTTCAGAGCTTCCGCCAATTCCTTGGAGACGACTTTCTCGGCCAGCTCCGACGCCTTGAGCGATATGCCATTCGTTTTAACTGCCGACAGACAGTTCTTGAGCTTCGCCTGATGGTCCAGTTTGAAAACCGCCGCAATTACCGCGTCCTTCACCTGGCCGAGCTTTTTCCGAGCGTCCAACTCGGCAAGCTGCGTCTGTAAAAGAGCGCGGGCTTTCTCGTTTGATGCCTTCTCAAGGGCTTCAGCCTCGGCGTTCAATTTGCCAGCGAGCGCTTGAAGGCGAGCTACCGGATTAGCCTGCGGCTGACCTACACCGCTCCAATCATGAGATATAACGGCTGCCTTGATAGCCTCCTGCCGCACCACCAACGCCGCCTCGAACTCTTTGGTGTCTGCCGCAAGCTGAGGGTCAATTGCTACGATCTCGGCATGCGTCACATCATCAAGATTCAGCGTCATCGCCGACGCGGCAAACGGCTTGTACTCGACGTATAAAGCTTGGCGGCGCGCCTGCGCAGTTTTTTCCGCCTCGGCTTGTATAAATGCCTCAAAACGCAGCAGCCGCTCGGTGCCTTCTGCTAGCGGCTGCTGGCACAGAGGGCACGAGGCGTCTGCCCCGAGATCGGGGAACTGTTTGTCAGGATGGGCTTCCAGCGCAAACTTTCTCGCCGCGTCGAATAGCTCGCGCCACGCCTCTCCACCGGTTCCCGGCAGGAGGTTTTCACCTTCCTTGAATTGCTTCGCAGCTAAAGCCGCGCTGGCCTGCGCGGTACGGTATCCGTCGGCCAACACCTTAAACTTGGCAACCACTTCTTCGCTAACCGCGACCACCCTTTCACCGGCATTCTTGGCGATCACTTCTACGCGACGCGCAAGCAGTCTCAATTGGGTGGCCTTCTCCTTTGGATTGTTCTCCTTGAGGCTCTTCTCCAGCGTTTCCCGCTGCTCCAGTTCCTCCGGGGTCAGCGTGGCAAGAGCCTCGATCCGCGCGCTATCGGTCTTGGATGATAGGGCGCCAATCAATTTGCCGACGGCCGTATCACCCTGAAGATGGGCAAAGGCAGTGAGATCCACGGCTGACTGCGCATATTCGTTATCGATAGATGCCTTGAGTTGTTGGCATACTTTCGCCAGCGCCTCAAACACATCCAAGCCATAAGGCACATATGAGAAATCATCCTCATTGTCCAAATAGGCACGAGCGCAGCGCGAATCAAAGATGGAAAATGAAGAAAGCTCGGGCGGCGCCGCTTTTCCTTCTTGCCAGACGACCGCCTTGGATACGCCGTCAACACTAATATCGAAGGACGCCTCTGCGCCGCCAGCCTTGGCACCCGGTAGATTCGCATTCGGATGGATCGCCTCTGACTGGTCACGTGCCCGACACGCGCGCTTCAGGACGCGCGAATAGCCAGATTTGCCCGAACCGTTATCTCCGTAAATGACAGTCATCCCAGGACTTGTCACTGCGAGAAGCTGGTTCTCCGCAATTGCATTGACGTTTCGCAGATTCTTGATCGCCTGCAATTCCACATGCGTTGTCACCTTGACGGGTGCAGGAATCTGGTCGGCAGTCAGGGGCTGCGGCTGGCGATTCTTCGGATCGGGAATCCCATGTGCAAGTTTGAGCAGCGCGTATAAATCTTCATGATCTTCGAGCGCCAAGGTTTGTTTAGCGAGCAGGCGAGAAACGGCGTCACTTTGCCAGGTTGGCAACCCCTGCGACCAAACAAGAAGCTCCTGCAATATGGACATATTCCCCCCCAATCCCGTTTTGGTTACTTAGTGTAACTTCAGTTTAAGCGTAATCCTTTGCTTGGGGGCCGGTAGAGATTCCAAGACATCCGTTGTGTCGTCATATCGCCCGAAACGGCGAATCCATGCAGTACCTTCACTGCATCAGCGTCCCCCGGGCCGGCAAACACGGCCGGGTCGCGCTGCTCCAGGTTCGCTATTCGCTCATCCCTGACGGGACTGGCATTCGCCAGCCTTCCACATCGCTGACTATATGAACGCCTCCCGTTTGCGAAGGGGTCTCTTGTAATCTGACGCACAGGATGGGCTGCAGCTCTATATCCGGCCTTGATGCAGCCTGATGCGCTGCGGGCCCCGATGAAATCCGCTGATTCACTCCTCATTCGCCTGGCGAGCTTCGAGCTCTGTCAGCGATTCAGGTTTGGTGAACCCCGGTCCGACCTGTTTTGTCATCTCACTCGATTGCCGACGCAACCTCTTGACGTCACTGTCAAGCCTTGCGTGCCGTGCTGGCCACTACGCGGGCCGCACGCTCACATACTCCTTCTGATACCGACTGCCATGCGCGAGGAGCGCCCAGATCGTGCGTGCCATCTTATTGGCCAGTGCCACGATCACCACGTTGAATGGTTTTCGCTTGCTGATCTGGTCGAGCCACGGACCAGGCTCTTTGGCATGCCTGAGGACACTGCGTGCGCCGTGGATCAGCAGTGTGCGTAGATACGTGTCGCCACGCTTGCTGATGCCCAGAAGCTGGACCTTGCCTCCGGAGCCAGTTTGTTTTGGCACCAGGCCGAGCCAGGACGCAAACTCCCGTCCCGATTTGAACGCTTTGGCATCGCCCATCGTCGCCACCGCTGCCGTCGCGCTCAGAAGCCCAACTCCGGGGATCTCCGAGATCGCTTTGACGGACTGGTCTTCCTGCATCCACTGTCGCAGCCGTCGCTCGATCTCGGCAATCTGTTTGTCCAATGCTGCCGATCCATTCCACTGTTCGCGCAGCGTATCCACCAGCACCGCGGGCAGCCGATCTGCAACTCGTTCCAGCACGTCCGGCATGGCCTTGTTCAGCGCGGCCCGACTTCTCCCCATCACCTCGCCGTACTCGGTCAGCAGTCCGCGCAAACTGTTGATCTGCATCGTCCGGAACTTCACCAACTGCTGGCGCATCCGGTGCAGCGCCAGCACTGCCTGTTGCGCTTCGGTCTTCACGGCGACGGCCTTGCCGGGCTGCTGTACCGCCAGCCAGATCGCACGAGCATCCGCGGCGTCGTTCTTGTTGCCGATGTTGAATGCCTTGACGAACCTGGCCGGCATCAGCCTGACCTGATGGCCCATGCGAGTCAGCGCACGTGCCCAGTGCTGCGCGCCACCACATGCTTCCATGCCAATCAGGCAATGACTGCGATTGGCGAAGAACTCGAGAAGCACGGCGCGTTTGATCGCCTTGCTCACGATTTCTCCTGTCCCGGCGTCCACGTAGTGGACCTGAAAGACGCTCTTTGCAATGTCGATCCCTACGGGCATAAACTGCATTTCGGATCCTTCGGTTGGCTGTGAAGACTCCATTCTTCACCTCTGGGCACTCTGATGCCGTCGGCCCCTGAGGATCCGCCTTCGCATCCTCATTAGCCGCTCCACATAGGTGGGAGGCGTTCATTCCATTCGCCTACGGCCCGGCTTCCAGCTTCGGGCCTGCGCGCTTCGCTTGCGTGCGGTCTGCACATCGAGGCGGCCGTTGCCATGTCCAGCCGTCTCCCCTGACTTCATCACCTTGCTCGCGACTGTAGCCCGCGGTCGTGTGCCGTCAAGGCGCGCAGGGCCGTGTCCTCGGCTGCGCCTGCGGGCCGCACCAACCCTGCGCTTGCTTCCTTGACGGCCCCCGTCCGCGCGCTCCTGACCGTCGCGGGCGATGAACTCAGGAAAGACGGTGGCAACCGGGCCAACCGGGTTCCTCGTGCCGACCGCACCGAACAGCCAAAAGGCTGGGCTCCGAATCTAGGAATCCGGTGTGCGGTGAACAGCAAACCTTTTTTTCTTTGTCAGGAGAAAGACCATGCAACTCGCATCCCGCTTCGCTTCCCGTTCCCCGGTGCTGCGTTCGGAACGTCCCTTGTTGGATGACCAAATCCGAGCCGTAGCGCCTTCCATCTTCGCGGACGCCCCGCACGAAAGCCGCTCGCAACGATACAGCTACATTCCCACCGCCACGGTGCTGCAAGAACTTCGCGGTGAAGGCTTCGAGCCCTTCATGGTGTGCCAGACCCGCGTGCGCGCCGACGACCGCCGCGACTACACCAAGCACATGATCCGGCTGCGCCACGCCAGCCAGATCAACGGCCGCGAGGCCAACGAAATCATTCTGCTGAACTCCCACGACGGCACGAGCAGCTATCAGATGCTCGCCGGCATGTTCCGCTTTGTGTGCCAGAACGGCCTCGTTTGCGGCGACACCGTGGCGGACGTGCGCGTACCCCACAAGGGCGATGTGGCCGCGCAGGTCATCGAAGGCGCTTACGAAGTCCTGCACGGCTTCGACCGAGCGCAGGAATCCCGCGATGCCATGCAGGCCATCACGCTGGACGCCGGGGAATCGGAAGTCTTCGCCCGCGCTGCGCTGGCGTTGAAGTACGACGAGGACAAGCCCGTGCCCATCACGGAATCGCAAATCCTGATGCCGCGCCGTCACGACGACAGCCGCCGCGACTTGTGGAGCGTGTTCAACCGCACGCAAGAAAACCTCATCAAAGGCGGCCTGTCCGCCCGCGCCGCGAATGGTCGCCGCCAGACCACGCGGCCAGTGCAAGGCATCGACAACGGCATCCGCCTCAATCGCGCCTTGTGGCTGCTGGCCGATGGCCTGCGCCAGTTGAAAGCCTGAACCCCCACGCGGCAGGGGCAGGCAGCAGCCCTTGCCGCTTCCTTCGCTGCTGCATCCCTAACCGCAAGGAGTTATCACCATGAACGCCGTTCTCAAAACCGAAGTCTTCGCCGTTGAAGCCGCCACGCCGCTGGAAGTGGCCGACCCGACCAAGAACCTGATTCTGGTTCCGCTGTCGCAACTGTTGCCGCGCCGCTCCAAGCGCAATGTCCGCACGACTCCGCGCCAGTCCATCCCCGAACTGGCCGCGAGCATCGCCCGCGTCGGCCTGCTGCAAAACCTCATCGTGATTGCCGCCGCAGATGTCGAGCATTACGAAGTCGTGGCGGGCGACCGCCGCCTGACCGCGTTGAGGCTGCTGGCGAAGAAGAAGCGCATCGCCGCCGACTACGAAGTGCCGTGCCTGCTGGTGGCCGATGCGTCCGCCCGTACCGTGAGCCTCGCGGAAAACGTGCAGCGCGAGAACATGCACCCCGCCGATCAGTTCGCGGCTTTTGCCGCACTGGTCAAGGAAGGCCGACCCATCGAGGACATTGCCGCTGACTTCGGCGTGACGCCGCTGGTGGTGCAGCGCCGCTTGAAGCTGGCAAACGTCTCGCAGCGCCTGCTGGTCGATTACCGCGCCGGCACCGCAACGCTGGAACAGTTGATGGCCTTGACCGTCACCGACGACCACGCCGCGCAGGAAGCCGCGTACTACGGTGCGCCGGAATGGCAGCGTGGCGCGTCCGCGTTGCGCGAACGCCTGACCGAGCGCGAAATCAATGCCGCGCATCCGCTGGTGCGTTTCGCCGGGCTGGACACCTACGCGGCGGCAGGCGGCGGCACCCGCCGCGACCTGTTCGCCGAAGGCGATACCGGAACCTACCTGACCGACGCCGCACTGCTGGAAACGCTGGTGCGCGGCAAGCTGGACGCGCTGGCCGAGGGTGTGCGTGCCGAAGGCTGGGCGTGGGTGGATGCTACGCCGCACATCAGTTCCGCCGACCGGCAGGCGTTCCAGAACGCGCCGCGCCAGCGCCGCGAACCGACCGCCCGCGAAGCCCGCCGTTTCGCCTCGCTGCAAACCCGCCTCGAAAAAATCGACGCCGAACTGGAAGACGCTTATGACGCCGAGGACGAGGACAAGGCGGCAACGCTGGAAGAACGCCGCGAACACGTGGCCGGGGAACTGCAAACCATCGAAGAAGCCCTGCAAAGCTACGCCCCGGACGTGCGCGCCGTGGCCGGTGCCATCGTCACGCTCGACCGCGAGGGCGAAGCCGTGATTCATCGCGGCCTGCTGCGCGAGGCCGAGGCCAAGGCACTGCGCACGCTGGAAAAGCTGCGGCAGGGTTTCGTCGGGGAAAGCGCGAACGACGACGAAGGCGACGAACCCGAAGCGCCCAAGACCGCCAGCGTGTCCGATCGGCTGGCGCAGCGGTTGAGCGCCCACCGCACGGCGGCGTTGCAAGTCGAAGTCGCCCGGCATCCGCTGGTGGCACTGGCTGCGCTGGTGCATGGCATGGTGCAAACCGTGCTGCAAGACCGCTACCACCGCCATGACTTACCGCTTGGCGTCAGCCTGAAAGTGCAAGACCGGCTGGAAAGCCTTGCCCCGGACGTGTCGGAATCGCCCGCCGCCGTGGCATTGCGCACCTTGCAGGAAGTCGCGGGCGAAGCCTTGCCGGAGGACAGCGTCGAACTGTTCGCCGTGTTGCTGGCGAAGTCGCAAGATGAACTGGTGCGCCTGCTTGCCGTGTGCGTGGCTTCCACGGTGGACGTGGTGACGCCTCGCGCCGCGCAGCACCAGCCCGGCGCGGAATTGGCGCAGGCCGTGGAGCTGGACATGGCCGCATGGTGGAAGCCGACCGCCGAGGGCTATTTCCAGCACGTCCCCAAGGCCGTGATTCTGGAAGCCGTGAACCAGTACGCCCCGGCGCATGTCACCCGCCTGTCAAAGTTGAAGAAAGGCGACATTGCCAGCGAAGCGGAACGGCTGGCGGATGGTACGGCTTGGATGCCCGCCGTATTCCAGACCCGCCATCACACCGAGCCGGAAGGCGTGCCAGAGGCGGCGGACGAGGCTGACGCCGACGCGCCGGAAGATGCCACCAGCGAGGAGGAAGCGCACGCGCTGGCCGCGTGAAGTAGTCCGCAGCAAAATCGCCACGTCGCCGCCTTCGACCAGGCGGCGACGTGGCGGGCGTGCAAGTGCCTTGCACGCGGCACGACAATCCGCGCCCGCTGGCGCGGGCAAGATTTCGATGGCGCCCCGCCGCAAGGGACGGGGCTTGTGGAGCTACGCCCCGGCTTGCTGCGACAGGTTGTGCCAAAGCGTGCCGTCCTCGACGCTGACGGTTCGCCGCCTGTACGTCACGAAGGACGGTTCACCGACACGCCACCGGCCTTGCTATGGAGCTTCCACGCCACGCCTTAACTACGAAGGCCGCCTTCGGGCGGCAAGGGGCGTTCTCGCCTTGTCGCTGGCGGTTGGCCTTGTCCGCGTCAGGGTGCAAGCCGGTGCAGCCGTCACGCGGGGATGCCAAGTCAGCCGCTTCTCCTTTCGGGAGCGGGCGGCCCGTGCGTCCTTGGCTTGTTGTGAATCCTGGCGAGGGCACGGCTGCGCCTTGGGCTTCATGGCCGCAACCTTCCAGCGAAAACAATTTCCCCTGCGCTGCGCGCATTCCTCGCGGGACAAATTCTTTTCGCTTCCAGGTTCTCCACGTTGTTGCGACCGCTGCGCGGTGCGACCCGCCCATCCCCCGCCGGCCGGTTCACAACAAGGACGCACCGGCGCGACCTTGTTCAACCCGAAAGGAGAAACATCATGGCTAACATCGGCACCTTCACCGCAGAGAAAGACGGCTTCACCGGCACGCTTCGCACCCTGACGCTCAACATCAAGGTCAAGCTGGTTCCCAACGACAAGGGCGACAACGAGAAAGCCCCGGACTTCCGCCTGCAGGCGGCTGGCCACGACATCGGCGCGGCGTGGAAGAAGACCAGCGAGGCCGGCCGGGATTACCTGTCCGTGACCCTCGACGATCCTTCGTTCCCGGCAACGGTCTACGCCCGCCTGATCGAAGGCGAGAACGGCACGCACGACCTGATCTGGTCGCGCAGCAAGCCGCAGCAGGCGGACTGACGCCGCCCCACCGCGCCCCGTCCCGTCCCTTGCGGCGGGGCGCCGTACTGCTAGCGCAGCACGTCACGCACGCGCGCCTATGGCGCGTCGCGCTCCTTCAAGACAGCCTCAAGCTCCTGGCGCACCTGCTCCAGAAGCTGATCGGCCTTGCGCGTGCTGTCGCCGGCGTAGGCCAGCGTCAGCAGCGTGAGCGGATGAACTTCCATGACCTCGCACAGCTCGGTCAGCTTGTGCAGGGTTGGACTTTTCAGGTTGCGCTCCAGTGAACTCATATACGTGCGGCTGGACACGTCGGAAAACGCTTCCTGGCTCAAGCCACGCGCCTTCCTGACCGTCCGTATTGCCGTCGCCAATGAGTCCTTCGCCGCCACCTATGGTTTCCCCTGAAAAACCAAGATGACAGCCGATTGCGCTCTATAGGGCTACAATCTATAGTGTTCATTTGGCGATACTGATTTACGTATTCGTTCCTTTACGGAAATCCACAGATGCGGATTTCGACCGAACCAGAGAGTCACATCCGTGTCTTTCCAGACCTGCACAATGCCGCTTCTGCGTTTCCGTGCATGTACGGATTCGATGGCTTACGCCTGCGTGCTTTCGCACGAAAGCACGCATCCGCTTCGACGCTTCCACGTCTTGGCGGCAAAGCGTGTCCGTGCATCGGCGGTTTCGTGAGATTCCCGGCCATGACCCAGCCGCTTGTCACTACCGAACAACGTGCGCAACTGCTCGCCGTCGGCGCGGCGCGCACAGCCGGTCAAGGCATCGACCCGTTACCGGTGGTGCGGCTGTTCACGCCCGATGCGCACGCGACCTGGCTGTTGGCCGCGCTCGACCCCGCTGACAGTGACACCGCTTGGGGACTGATCGACCTTGGCATCGGGATGCCGTCGCTCGGGACGGTCAAGCTGTCCGACCTGGCCGGCATCGTCGGGCCGCAGCAGCGGCCGGTCCTGCGTGACCTGTATTTCCGTGCGGCACGACCGCTATCGGAATACGTGCAGCTCGCGCAACGTGATGGCTCCATCCCCGACTGACTGAGGCGAATTGTGTCTTTTTAGGTCTAGTTCAAGACAGTTGGAGTCTGAATCGGCACTCTTGCACCAAGCGGGTGCGGCCTTGACCGAAAGAGACATGGTGCAGGACGCAGCTTCCGGCAGGGTACGTGACGCTGCGCACCATTTTCGAGCTGCGCAGCCGTCGCACTCGGACGATCCATGCAAGGCTTCGGAATTAATCGGACTTGATTACTCGGCTTATTCCACCTCGATGACAAATTGCCGATGAGGCTGTAGTCCTGCATTTCAGTGTCCGTGGCGACGTTCCTGTTGAACAGGAGGTCGCGTCATGGCTGATCGAAGCCCCGAAGGGTGGTATCCCACTGCTGCGTATCTGTACGTCCTGCATCTGGATGGCCCAGCGCTGGCCTGGGAGTATTTGCGCCGCCATCCTGACTACCGGCGTGACTGGCAACGCCGTCGCCGCCGATCGGAGGCGGCGCACGCATGGGGCCTGCGCTTGTTGGAAGACCCGCGCCAGGATGCACGCGACGCGCATCCTGTTTGGTTCCCCGATCATGACGGCGTGCTCCAGCTCTACCCGGACGCCGACCCGCCACCGGAAGCCCACACCTTCGAGTTCTGGCGCGTCCCAGGCAACAAGCAATTGATCCACGATGGCAAGCGCCTGGTGCTGACGGCACGCTGGCCCGGCTGCTGCGTGCGGCTTGCACTTGCGCCGGGCCTGGCCGACGGCATGGCCTATCTCTATGCCGTTCGCGCTTGCGCAGCGCCTTGCGCGAGCTACCGCACGAGCACGGCCGAGCTGGACAAGCTGGCGACGGTGGACGCGGCGGCCGTGCCTACGGCAGCGGCCCGCTCGAGGCCCACGCCGGCCGCGCTGCTGGAACTGCACACCTTGCAGGCGCTCGACGCGACCCTCGCGGGCGCGTCCTTGCGGGAGACAGCCGAAGGGCTGTTCGGCGCTGAAGCCGTGGCCGCCGGCTGGTACACCGATGGCGGCCTGCGCTCGCGCGTGCGCCGCCTGGTGCGGCGCGGCCAATCGCTGATGCGCGGCGGCTACCGCCGCCTGGCACGGCTCGAATGACCTGGGGAGGGTCGCTTTGCCTGCGCTGCAAAACGACCCTCTGCGCAACCCGTCGCTATCTTGAGACTGCCTCCATCCGGCTGCGCTGGTGCTGCCGGCGTTTCTGACCGATGGAGGTTCACCCGATGCGACCCGCACCCACGCGGCCTGCTGCCGCTGCTGCCGCTGCGCCTGCGCAGCCCCAACGCTACCTTACCAACGACGAAGCCGCCGAGTACCTGCGGCTGTCGCCGCGCACGCTGGAAAAGCAGCGAGTGATCGGCGGCGGCCCGAAGTTCCGCAAGTTCGGCCGCCGTGTCATGTACGCGGTGGCCGACCTCGACGCCTGGGCCGACCAGCGCAGCTTCGAGGCTACGTCCGACCCCGAATACGCCGAGCACCACTCGGCCGACAGCCGTGCGCGCTGACGGAAGGCTCGCCGGTGGCCATCGCCATGCCCAGCCCATCGCGGGAGCGGGAACAGCTCGACCTGTTCCGCGCCTTGCCGGGCGACATGGCGCCGCGCGACAGCCAGGACTTGATGGCCTTTCCGTTCTTCTCGCTAGCGAAGTCGCGGCGCACGGCGCCGATCGACTTCCGCGCCGGTGGCGTCACCGTGCGCGTGGAGGGCACGCAGGAGCATGGCATCGCCACGATTTGGGATGCGGACGTGCTGATTTGGGCGGCATCGCAGATCGTGGAAGCGCGAGACGCAGGCATTCGCCCGTCGCGCCTGATGCACGCGACGCCCTACGAGATCCTGCGCTTCATCGGGCGCGGCACGTCGCTGCGCGACTACCAGCGCCTCAAGGCCGCGCTCGATCGGCTGCAATCGACCAGCGTGGCCACATCCATCCGCGAGACGACCGGACGGCGCCTGCATCGCTTCTCGTGGATCAACGAATGGAAGGAGCTGGCCGACGCCCGCGGCACGCCGCTGGGCATCGAGCTAATCCTGCCGGACTGGTTCTATGCCGGCGTGCTCGACGCCGCGCTGGTGCTGACCATCGACCCGGCTTACTTCAAGCTCACCGGTGGCATCGAGCGGTGGCTGTACCGCCTAGTGCGCAAGCACGGCGGCAAACAGCCGGGCGGCTGGCAGTTCGACTTCCGGCACCTGCACCGCAAATCGGGCAGCACGGCGAAGCCCTACGACTTCGCTTGCGACCTGCGCGCGCTGGTCGCGCGGCAGTCGCTGCCCGGCTATGTGCTCGGCATCGAACGGACGCTGGATACCGGCGAGGAACTGTTGACCTTTCGACCGGTGCCGTCCACGGCACGGGGATAACTCGGGGAAAACGTGTGGACGGCCTCGTGCTATCAGGCGTGCGGGGTATCGTGCTATCAGGCGTGTCCCTATCGTGCTATCAGGCGTGCGAAATCGCCGGAAAGCCAATAGTGGCGCGGGTTTCGGCGTGCTCTAACTTCCCTAACTCAAATACTCTAACTTTTAATAAGAGCGCGCCGTTTCGGTGGAAAACCGCGAAACGGCACTGCGGGCAACTGCGAAAGCCTGGCCTTCACACACGGAGGGCCGCGCCATGATCGTCGCGTTGCTCAACCAGAAAGGCGGGGTTGGCAAGACCACGCTTGCCACACACATCGCCGGCGAGCTGGCGATGCGCGGCCAGCACGTCATCTTGCTTGATGCCGACCCGCAAGGTTCTGCGCTGGACTGGACGCAGCGCAGAAGCCAGCAAGGCTTGCCGCGCTTGTTCAGCGCCGTGGGCCTCGCCCGCGAGACGCTGCACCAGGAAGCGCCGGAGCTGGCCCGTCGCGCCGATCACGTGGTCATCGATGGCCCGCCACGCATTGCCGCCTTAGCGCGCTCCGCGCTGCTGGCGGCCGAGCGTGTGCTGATCCCCGTACAACCGAGTCCCTACGACTTGTGGGCGTCGGCCGAGATGGTGTCGCTGATCCGCGAGGCGCAAGTGTTCCGGCCTGCGCTGCGCGCGGCGTTCGTCGTCAACCGTCGCGTCAGCACCACCGTCATCGGACGCGAGGCGCGCAGCGCGCTCGCCGAGCAGCCGCTGCCGGCGCTGCGCTCGGAAGTGCATCAGCGCATCGTCTTTGCAGACAGCGTGACCGCTGGCCGGCTTGCACGCGAAATGGCGCCTGATAGCGCCGCCGCGCGCGAGATCGCCGCGCTCACCGACGAGCTGCTGCGGTGGCCAGCATGAGCGAGCGTGGCGGCAAGCGCATCGCTATCGGCGCGCGTCCGCCGGCGAATCCACACGCCGAGGCGTGGATTCGCCAGGGCGACGCTGACGGCATCCAGAAAGGCGACCTCTACACCGCGCGCCTGACCCTCGACATCACGCCTGCGATGCGCGCCCGCATCAAGGTATCGGCGTTCACGCAGGGCGTGACTGTCGCCGAACTGCTGCGCGCGCTGCTCGAACGCGAGTTCCCGGAGAAGACCTCATGAACGCATCTGCTCTGGCGGCCACGGCTGCCCCGCCGCCATCGCCCGCAGTGCTCGCCGGCCAGGCCGGCGCCGCGCCGCTAACCCGCGTATCGCTCGCCTACGTTGAGCAACGCATCGACCTCTATCTGCGCTTCGGCGAGCCAGCGCGTATCGTCCGGCTCGACCGCTGGCGTCGCGTCGCGGTGTTCCTGCCTGGCGCGATGTTCTGCCGCATCCGCTGGCACGCCAACGAGTACGGAACCGTGCGCTGGCAACTCATGGTGATGCAGGCTTGCACACCACTGGACGCGGCACAGCGCATTCCCGGCGTGCTGCCCGGTGCGCGCCTGCTGCTGCACGCCGAAGGTGAACCCGCCGTGCGCGCCGTGTTGGCACAGCTCGACGCCATCGAGGCGCTGGGCATTGCGCCGAACGCCGCTTCGCCGGCGTATTGGCGCACGCTCGGCAACCGGCTCGCGGCACGCTTGCCGCTGCCGGCGTACACCGCCGAGCGGCACGCCGCCTGGCTCGCCGGGAGGGCGCTGCCATGACGACGCTTCCCACGTCCGCAAACACTACGGAAACAGCGCCGCATCCTCGCTCGCGCCTGCGCGCTCGCCTCGTGCTGGCGAATCTGTCGGTCTGCGGCTTCGCTGCGCTGGCTTGGGCATCCTTCGTGTCGCCGCTGCCGCGCCTGACCTACAACCCGTCCGACAGCGTGGCGATCGGTTGGTATCGCATCGAACCGTTCGACCCGCATACCGCCTTGCTGTCACGTCCGTTGTCCGTGGACAGCATCGTGCTGGTGCCCTTGCCGGCCGAAGCCGCTGCGCTGGCTGCGCAGCGCGGCTACCTGCCGACGCGCATTCCGTTGCTCAAGCGCGTTGGTGCCGTCGCGCCGCAGGAGGTGTGTATTGTCGGTCGCAGCGTGCGCATCGACGGCGTGCCAGTGGCCGCCGCATTGCCTGCCGACCGCATGGGCCGGCCGCTGCCATCCTGGCAGCAGTGCCGCCGCCTCGAACCGGGCGAGCTGTTCCTACTGAGCGTGACCAATCCCGCGTCGTTCGACAGCCGTTACTTCGGGCCGGTGTGCGCATCGGCCGTGCTCGGCCTCGCGCATCCGGTCTGGTTGGAGACACGCTGATGATGGCCGCCGATTCGCTGCGCTTCATCGTGCCATCCGGCGTGTCGTCCTGCCGCCCTTTGCCGTGTCGTCGCGCATGTCGTGCGAGCGCATCCGCGTCGCACGTTGCGCAGCATCCGGCATTGCTTTCACACGTGCATGCGTCTTGCCTCGAACGCGCCCGGCCGGTGGCCGTGGGCGCGTTCGCCGGCGCGCTGGCTGCAAGCAGCGCAGCGCCGCCGGGCCGCCGACGCCCGGAGCGACAGCGCAGGGCAAAGGCGGAAGGCAAGATAAAAGGTCGCGGCACGTGGCCGCTTGGAAACCTTGTCTGCACATGGGGGTGGCGCGGCACGCGCCAGGGGGCGGCAGCGTGCCGCGAAGGTGCGCAACGCCGCATCGGCGTTGGCGAAACCGCGTGCTTCGTCCGCTGGACTGCGACGGCCTTGGATGTAACCGCACCATGAGCAGCCGTGACGACGACCGATTCCGCGTTCGGCCTGGTGCCCCGAAGCAGCGTGGCGACGCCTTCATCAACAAGGTACTGCGCCAGACCAACAAGGCCGGCGCCAAGCTCGGCAAGGCGGCTGGCAAGGTCGGCCAGCGACCCGGTTCCCGGTTAGGGCGCGGCCACGTTGCCGCTCGCTTTGCTGGTCGTGGACTTGGGGCAAACGCCCGGCGCGTGACGATCAAGGCGAGGCTGGTCAATCTGGCACAGGCGGGGCCGCGCTCCGCTGCTGCGCACCTGCGCTACATCGAGCGCGAAGGCGTCGATCGTCAAGGCGGCCCAGGCCATGCCTACGGGCCGACGACCGATGCCGCCGACCTCGAAGTGTTCAAGGAACGTGGTGCCGACGACCGCCACCAGTTCCGGTTCATTGTTTCGCCGGAGGACGCCGAACAGCTCGACGACCTGCGAACCTACACGCGGCACCTGATGGCGCGCATGGAGGCCGACCTGGGCACGCGGCTGGAATGGGCGGCCGTCGATCACTGGAACACCGACAACCCACACACGCACGTCGTTCTGCGCGGCAAGGACGACACCGGCAAAGACCTCATCATTTCGTGTGACTACATCGCCGAAGGGATGCGTCGGCGTGCGTCGGAGCTGGCGACCGAATGGCTGGGGCCGCGCACCGAGTTGGAGATGCAGCAGGCCATGTTGCGCGAAGTCGAACAGGAGCGATGGACAGGTCTGGATCGCACCTTGCAGCGCGAGGCCGGCGACGACGGCTTGGTGCATATCGAACGCTTCGCAGAACCCCGGCTGCAACGCCAGCGACAAATGCTGATCGGCCGTTTGCAACGCTTGCAACGCATGGGCCTGGCGAGCGAGCAACAGCCCGGCGTGTGGGCCGTCCACGCCGAGGCCGAGCCGGCCTTGCGGGCAATGGGCGAGCGCGGCGACATCATCCGCACGATGCAGCGGGCTATGAGTGGCAAGCAGCGCGAGCTGGTCGTGTTCCAACCCGGCGAGGCTGGCCGCGCCATCGTCGGTCGCGTCGCTGGCAAGGGGCTGGCGGACGAGTTGTACGACAAGGGCTATCTGATCGTCGATGGCACGGACGGCAAAGCGCACTACGTCGCTTTGCCGCCGCGCTCGGAGTTGGAGCAGTACCCGACCGGGGCCGTGATAGAGGTGAAAAGGGCGGCCAACGTGCGCGTTGCCGACCGCAACATCGCCGCACTGTCCGTTGGTGGCGTGTACCGAACCGACCACCATCTTGCGCTTGCCCAAGGACAGGCTACGCCCGACCGCGATCCGCGTGAGGTGGTGGCCACGCACGTGCGCCGGCTCGAAGCCCTGCGCCGCGCCGGCATCGTGGAGCGCGAGGCCGAAGGCGTCTGGCGAGTGCCCGACGACCTCACCGAGCAGGGCCGCCAGTACGACGCGCAGCGCCTTGGCGGCGGCGTGGCGGTGGAACTGAAATCGCACCTACCCATCGAGCGCCAAGCGCGCGTCGTCGGCGCCACCTGGCTCGACCAGCAGTTGATCGGAGGTGGCAAGGGCTTGGGCGACCTGGGCTTTGGGGCCGAGGTGAAGGACGCGCTACGCCAGCGCGCCGACTTTTTGACTGAACAGGGCTTGGCCGAGCAGCGCGGGCAGCGCGTCGTCCTCGCGCGCAACCTGCTGGCGACGCTGCGCGGGCGCGAGCTGGCGAAGGCCGCGAAGGACATTGCCGCAGAAACCGGGCAGGAGCATCGGCCCGTGGCCGAGGGGCAGCGCGTGGCCGGCATTTACCGGCGCAGCGTCATGCTTGCCAGCGGACGTTATGCGATGCTCGACGACGGCAGGGGATTCAGTCTCGTGCCGTGGCGCCCGGTGATCGAGCAGCGGCTGGGGCAGCAGCTTGCGGCGACGGTGCGTGGTGGCGGTGTGTCCTGGGAGCTGGGAAGGCAACGAGGCCCCACCGTAGGCTGATCCGGCGTCTCAACAATCACAGCCTCTTCTCCACGAACGTTTGACACGAAGCAAGCCGTTAGATGGTTGGTTTTCTTCGCTGGACACGCAACAAGGCCAACGTGCCGACAGCCATCAATGCAGCGGCCAGTCCGAACCCAAACGCTGGCGAAACGGCCGTCCAGAGCATACCGACCGTCGCACTGGAGAGAAACTTCGCGCCGCCATTGACCGTGCCCAATGCGCCATAGCTTGTCGCCAGCGTTTCGGGACTAACCATATCGGCCGTTACCGTGGACTCCAGGGCCTCCTGCACCGCGACATAGAGGCCGGCAACGGCGAAGATGCCGGCGAGCGGCGGGACGCTTGCCGTGCCGAACCAGAAGGCCAGGACCATCAACACGGCCGTCAGCGCGCCTAAGGCGTATCCCACCACGAGTAGCGGCAGCGAGCCGATACGGTCGGCCCATGCGCCTACGGGATAAGACGCCAACACCTGAACCACGTTGCGGCCGACATAGAGCAGCCCGGCGACCTGTGCGGCATGGACGACGCCGAGCGACGACGTGAGCAATTGCGTCGCTCCGAGGATCAGCAAACTATGCGAGAAATCGCCCAAGCCGAATATGCCGACTGCACCCAGGTAGCGTTTGAATCGGGTTGGCAATCCACGCAGCGTGCTCAGGAGTCGCAGACCAGGATTGGGCGAATGCTCCGGGTCTTTGACCAGCGTGAGGAAGGCCAGCACGGCAAGCGCACCAGGGATCACCGATAGCCAAAGGACGAAGCGAAACGGCCCCGTCGCATCGTCCCAATGCAAAGCCTGCGCCCATCCCAAAACGGCCACGCCCAACAATGGGCCGATGACCGCGCCGATGGTGTCCACCGCCCGGTGGAAACCGAAGGCGCGGCCTCGCGTCTGCACGCTGACGGCTTGAACCACGATGGCATCGCGCAAAGGACCGCGCAGGCCCTTGCCGAACCAGGACACCAATCGCCCGAGCAGCAGCAGCGGCCATCCGGCCGCCAGGGCGATCAGAACCTGGCCAATCGGCGTGAGCGCGTAGCCGACCAGCACGAGGCCCTTGCGGTGGCCGAGCTTGTCCGCGATGTAGCCCGATACCATCTTGGTGAAGCTGGCGACGGCATCGGCGATGCCCTCGATGATGCCCAGCGCCGCCGCCGGAACACCCAACACAGCCAGGAAACCAGGCAGGATCACAGTCGTCGTTTCGTAGCAGAAGTCGCCCAAGGCGCTGGTCAGTCCCGCGCCGGCGACGGTGCGATTGAACCAGCCCTTCGTCGTGGCGGGGGCTTCGGCGGCCGCTTCTTGTAGTTCATTCTGCATGGAGGGCAATTCGTGATGTTGGTCGTTAAGCGGCCGCAGGCGCGTGACCAGTGTCGAGGGCAGCATGGGCAGGCTCCGAGGTCATTGCGGTAACTCGAAGCGTGCGAGGACGGGGTAGTGGTCCGAGGCGCCATCCGTGCCCGGCGTGCGGATCACCTCGTAATGCCGCGCCGCCTGGGCGAGGGCAGCGGAGGCCAGCAGGTAGTCGCAGCGCATCGTCGCAAACTCGGTGCCCGTGAAGCCCGCCGTGGGCACAGTCGCCACCTTGACCGGGTCCAGCCGGTGGCCGAGATCGACCCATCCAGCCGCCTCTAGGCGGGCCAGAACGCTGCGGTCGGCGCCTTGCAGGTCGTCGGCCAGGTAGCGGGCGCGATGGTGCGCCGGCAGTGCCTCGAAACCTTCCGGCTCGGGGTCGTGCGGCGAGGCCGAATTGAAGTCTCCCGCGACCAGCGCGAGCCGGTCCGGCGCGGCTTGTACGGCCAGGTAGGCCGCTTCACGGCGGCGCACCTCGGGGCCGTTGGGGCACAGGTGCGCACTGATGAAGGTGATCGGTTCGTTGCTGCCTGGCACAGTCACCTTGAGCGTCGCTAGTGCATGGTGGAAGTGCGCGCCATCCGCCTCGAACGTCAGTGGGCGCAGCGGCTCGCGGATGAAGATGGCGACGTTCTGGCCAGTGCGCGGCGCGACGGCGAGGAAGCCGCGCATGCCGATGCGCTCTTCCGTGGCATAGAGCCAAGCGCTTCCATTGGCATCGAACCCCTTAGCTTCTTGCATCAGAAACACGTCGGGGCGCACCTGTTTGATTAGATCGATTTGCGCCTGGGCACGTTCGTCTTTCGCGCCATCGCGGCCGGCGAACAGAGTGTTGTAGGTCAGAACAGTGAGTTGCATTTCGCGGCTCCTTGGGATCAGCGGTTCTCGTCGTGCGATTCGAAGACGCGCTGGGCGTAGGCGTCGAGCAGCGCCTCACAACCCTGCAGGCGCTGCTGCGCCTCAGCCGCACGGGTCGCGCCGTAGAAATCGAGCTTGCGAATCTTCTCCAGCCACGTCTGGAGCTTCTTGAGGTCTACATCGTTTTCTTCGAGTTCCGCGTAGGTGAAGTGGCTGGCCGCCGTCTCCTTGGCAATCTCGGCATCGAAGTCGTTGCACTTGTCGATGAACTCCGTGTACTCCTCATCGCGGTCTGCCTTGAAGCGCGCCACCACTTTTTCCTCTTGGGATTTGTCCAGTGCGACGGTCTCAAGAAGCACCGACTCCCCCGCTATCTCATGAATCTCGTTCTCGATGATCTTGAGCCGACGGGTGTGGTCATCGGTCTTGGGCAGCAGGCAGACGCCGTTCTGCAAGTAGATGGCGCCCATGCCCTTGAGCTTGCGCCACAGGGCAATGCGCTTCTTGGCAGGTTCGGCAGGCACCTTGTAGGTGAGCAGCAGCCAGTTTTGAATTTTCATGCGAACAATCATAATGAAACCACCGTAACAAATCAAATGTGTTTTCGGGAAAAGACTGCTGTTCAGGTTAGACAGTCTCATTGAAATCAGTCTGGACGAGCTGCGGGCAATACGGTAAAGTTGTGACAGGAGATGGCGTTCCTCCTTTAACCGCAGCATTCATAGCTGCTGATGACGCCTACAGACACCTGACCTCGGTCGGGGCTGTAGGCGCTCGCGTTCACATCCCTTGCCGTTGGTCAGCCCGATTCATTCGAGCAGACATGACCAATGCGCAGATTTCGCCGACCCGAACAACTTGAGCTATTGCCCTACATCGGCAAGTGGCTCGTCATCGCCAGCGTTGTTGCCTTCCTAGCCGGCACCGCCTCGGCCTTCTTTCTAGTCTCCCTCGATCACGCCACAGCTTGGCGCGAAGCACACCACTGGGTCATCTGGCTGCTGCCGGTCGCTGGTTTCGGCGTCGGGTGGATTTACCACCTACTGGGCAAGACCGTCGATGGCGGCAACAACCTCATCATTGACGAGATCCACGACCCTAAGAAAGTCGTGCCCTTGCGCATGGTGCCGCTGGTGCTGGGTGGCACGGTCGTTTCTCACCTGTTCGGCGCATCGGTCGGCCGCGAAGGAACCGCCGTGCAGATGGGCGGTGCACTGGCCGACCAGCTTACTCACGTGTTTCGCATGAAGCATGACGATCGCCGCATCCTGTTGATGGCCGGCATCAGCGCCGGCTTTGCATCCGTGTTCGGTACGCCGTTGGCAGGCGCTGTGTTCGGCCTCGAAGTCCTCGCCATCGGACGAATGCGTTATGACGCGCTGTTCCCGTGCGTCGTTGCCGGCATCGTCGCCGACCAAGTATGTCTGGCCTGGGGCGTTCACCACACGCATTACACGATGGGCGAAATCGTGCCCATCGGCTTCTGGAGCGTGATGGCTGTGGTTGCCGCCGGTATTGTGTTCGGCCTCGTTGGCATGGTGTTCGCCACCGCCACCCACAAGCTCAGCGCGTTGGTCAAGCGCTTCATAAACTACGCGCCGCTGCGCCCCGCTGCAGGTGGCATCGTCGTCGCCACGGCGGTGTGGGCGCTTGATGCCTACCACTACATTGGTTTGGGCATCCCTGACATTGTGCGCTCCTTCCAGGAGCCGATGGCGCCCTGGGACTTCCTGGGCAAACTCGTGTTCACAGTCGTTTCGCTGGGGACAGGCTTCAAGGGCGGGGAAGTCACGCCACTGTTTTACATCGGCGCAACGCTGGGCAACGCCTTGGCGCCACTGCTGCACCTCCCGTTCCCCATGCTAGCCGGCATCGGCTTCGTCGCTGTGTTTTCCGGGGCCGCCAACACACCCATCGCTACGACCCTCATGGCGATGGAGCTGTTCGGTGCGGAGATCGGCCCTCTCGCCGCGATCGGCTGCATCACGGCTTATTTGTTCTCAGGCCACACCGGCATCTACCACGCCCAGCGCGTGGGCCACAGCAAGCACAGCAAACACCGGAGCACCGTTCCCGAAGAACTGCGCATCGCCGATCTGGCGCACTTCCGCAAGCAAAAGAACGGGCAGGCGAAAGAAGAGCCACTGATCCCGGAGGGCAAGGCCGAAACACCAGTCATGAGCAAGGAAAACCTCCAATGACCTCGAAAACCAGCCAGCAGCACATTGCCGCCTTGCGGCTGTATTTCCCGATCGCCACCAAAGCCAAGGTCACGCGCTTTTGGCATCACTTGAGCGCGCCAGCGCTGGCGCACCATCTGCTAACGGTGGCCAAAAAGGCCAACATCGTGCAAGCCATGCTGCACCAGGTTAGCTCCGGCTACCTGCCCGGCGAACGGCTGTCGCATCACCACCCCGAATTGACCGGCATGCGGCATCCGCAATGCCTGGAGCTATTGGACACCGAGCAGCGCTTGCGCGATTTCATGCTTGAACATGCCGAAGAACTGCGAAAGGTACACGCGGTTCTGTTTCTGTGCGAATTGCCGCTGGGTCACAACCGAGCCGTGCATGCGACCCATGCCAGCAAGGCGAGCTAATGATGGCCGGCGCCTACGCAATCATCGCCATCAGCATCGGCTCGGTCATCGGTGCCCTCATGCGCTATGGCTTGAGCGTAAGCATGAATGCGTTTGTGCCGCATATCCCGATGGGCACTTTGGCGTCCAACCTGATTGCGGCCTACATCGTCGGCGTTGCCATCGCCTATTTCGGCTCGACGCCGAACGTGTCACCGGCATGGCGACTGTTCGTTATCACCGGCCTGGCCGGTGGACTGTCCACTTTCTCCACGTTCTCGGCCGAACTGCTGACGCTGCTGCGCGATGGGCGCCTGGGATGGTCAGCCGGCATGCTGGCCTTGCATGTGGGCGGTTCACTCGCGATGACCGCGCTTGGCATCGCCACGATTTCCCTAACCCGCCAACCATGATCCAAGGAGCTGCAATGAAAGGCTATCAACTCACGTTCTTCACGGAGCAAGACCGCCGGCATCGGCATACCCCCATCGGCGAATGGCTGCTGAAGTTCGCCAAAGATAACGGTGCCGCTGGCGGAACGCTGGTTGGTGGTGCGGAAGGATTCGATCACGCCGGCCGTTTCCATTCGGTGCACTTCTTCGAGCTGGCCGACCAGCCGCTTGCAATAACCGTATCGGTCGATGAAGCGGCATGCCAGCGCCTGATGGATGCGCTCGCACAGGAAGAGATCAACCTGACCTACGTGAAGGTGCCTGTCGAATACGGGCGCGTGGGCAAGGCTGAGAGGTAACCGGCATGCCATGCCGGAAGCGCTTTTACCCCAACCACAAGGAGACCCACCATGTTGACCGTTCGCAACCTTCCACCTGAACCCACCTTGCATGACTGGCTCCACGACAACGCGCGTTTGCTCGCCGCGTTGACCGTATGGGCAGCGGCGTTGCTATGGCTTGCCGGTACAGGCCCACGTTTGATCGAGTCCGCTTGGTACACCGTCAGCTTCGTGGAAGGCGGCTTGATCTACGACCGCATGCCAGACGAAGCGACGTGCCAGGTCCGTGTGGTGGACGACACCGCAGCCTGTCTCTCGGGTGCAGAGCTGGGCGGTAGCCAGCCCAGCAATTGAGACTGCTTAACAGTGTTGTGCAGGGCCCACGGTGTCGCCCTGCACAACGCTCTTCCCCCTTTTTTTGGCATCGGAGCCACATATGGCATCTACCGTTCAGACGATACACGCCCGCGAAATCTTGGATTCTCGTGGCAATCCCACCATCGAGGTCGATGTACGGCTCGCTGGCGGGGCGACCGGCCGGGCGGCCGTACCCTCGGGCGCTTCGACCGGCATCCACGAAGCTACCGAACTGCGCGACGGCGATCCGCACCGCTTTGCTGGCAAAGGCGTATGTAGGGCCGTCGCCCATGTCAATAAGGCTATCGCGGCTGTCTTGCACGGCTTGGATGCGCAAGATCAAGCCGGCATCGACCACACCCTGATCGAGTTCGATGGCACGCCGAACAAGGCCCGGCTCGGGGCCAACGCCATCCTAGGCGTCAGCCTGGCCGTCGCGCGGGCCGCGGCACAGGCGGCCGGACTGCCGCTGTTCCAGTACCTGGGTGGCGCGCAAGCCTGCCGTATGCCGGTGCCCATGTTCAATATCCTCAACGGCGGCGTGCATGCCAACTGGCAGGGCACGGACTTCCAGGAATTCATGATCGCTCCGGTTGGCGCGGCAACCTTCGCCGAAGGCGTGCGCTGGGGTGCGGAGATTTACCATCGCCTGCGCGCCACGTTGAAAGAACGTGGCTACTCCACGGCGGTCGGCGACGAAGGCGGCTTTGCTCCCGCCTTGAAGCACAACAGCGACGCGGTGGAACTGATCCTCACGGCCATCGAGAGTGCCGGCTACACGCCCGGCGATGATGTGGTGATCGCGCTCGATCCTGCATCCAGTGGCTTCTACGAGAACGGCCTTTACCACCTGCGCAGCGAAGACCGCCGTGTCACGGCGGAGCAGATGGTGGAGCTGTATGCCGACTGGATCGCTAGGTATCCCATCGCTGTACTTGAAGACGGATTGGCGGAAGACGACTGGACTGGCTGGAAGCTGCTGAATCAGGCACTGGGAAACAGGATCGAACTGGTTGGTGATGATCTTTTCGTCACCAACGTAGAACGCATCGAGCGCGGCATCCGCGAGGACGTAGCCAATGCGGTGCTCATCAAGCCCAACCAGATCGGCACGCTCACCGAAACCCGTTCCGCTGTGGATACGGCCTATCTGGCTGGCTGGGGTGCAATGGTGTCGCACCGCAGCGGCGAAACCGTGGACAGTTTCATTGCCGACCTCACCGTAGCGATGGGCACAGGCCATCTCAAAACGGGCGCGCCATGTCGTGGCGAGCGGGTCGAAAAGTACAACCAGCTCATGCGTATCGAAGAAGTGCTAGGCCAAGCCGCCGTATATGCCGGACATGCCGCGTTCGTGCGCTGAATGATTCTTTAGCTACATGGAGCAGACCTTATGACCACCATCATCCTGACACGCCACGGCCACGTGGATTGGATAGCCCCCGAACGTTTTCGCGGACGAGCCGAAATTCCATTGTCCGAGCTGGGACAGCGACAGGCCAAGGCTCTCGGCCAGCGCGTAGCCCAAACATGGAAGCCTGATGTGATCTACACCAGTCCGCTGGGCCGTTGCGTGCGGACTGGCGCGGAGATAGGCGAAGCAACGGGCACCAAGACTGAAGTTCTCGATGACCTGGCCGACACGCACTATGGCGAATGGCAGGGTCTCACGCACGACGAAGTGCGCACCCGCTGGCCGGAGGAACATCGGATCTGGTTCGAGGCGCCGGACCTCGCCGCCATCCCCGGCGGCGAAACGCTCGCTCAGGTTCTGGCGCGCGGCATCAGCGTGCTGCAACGGGTGTTGAAGAAGCACAAGGGCCAGACCGTGGTTCTGGTCGGTCACGACAGCATCAACCGGGTGATCCTGACGCACGTCCTTGGCTTGCCCTTGTCCCGCTATTGGCGGATCAAGCAGGAGCCATGCTGCATCAATGAAATTTCCATTGATGGAGAGACTTTCACCATCCAACGCATCAACGAAAGCCACCACTTGATCGATGTAGCCGATGAAGTGATCTAGGCGCCAATGACAGGGAGGCGATAGATGGAGATTCGACACCTACGTTGCTTCCTCGCGGTAGCCGAAGAACTCCATTTCGCTCGCGCCGCGGAACGACTGCATATCGAACAATCGCCTCTTTCGAGGGCGATTAAGGAGTTGGAAGAAGACCTGGGCATCAAGTTGTTTGTTCGCACGACGCGCAGCACACGGCTCACTCGTGCAGGAAAGCTGTTTCAAGAACATGTGCCGCGAGTGTTCACCGCTTTACAGCAGGCCCGCGAGAGTGTGAAAGCCGCCGCCAACGGCTTTCATGGCCAGTTGCGTGTCGCGCTGTCGGACGGCATCACGCCGTCGCGGTTTTCTACATTCCTGGCGTTGTGCAGGCAGGAAGAGCCCGAAATCGAGATTCGCTTGTCCGAGGTTCCGCTTACGCAGCAAATCAAGGGCCTTCACGACGATCTGTACGACGTAGGGTTCGCACAATCGGACGAGGTTGGCGATGGAGTCATCGCGGAACCCGTTTGGGAAGATCCTCTGATGGTGGCGGTGCCTGCTCGACATCCACTCTTGAAGTACAAACGTATTCCGTTGGAAGAGGTGCTGCACTATCCGCTGGTACTCGGCGATCCTCTGGCCTGCGAGGGTCATGCACGCCAGGTAGATCGCGTGCTGCGACGAGTGGAGCAGGAGCCACTGATTGCCGAGCGAGTCACAACTATCGACCTAATGATGGCGTTGGTATCGGCGGGCTTTGCCTTGGGATTAGCTGGCGCCTCGCAGATCGCGGCCAGCCGCGAGCCGGGCGTAGTGGCACGTCCGCTGGCCGGCCGCACACCTATGCTCACCACATATCTGCTGCGTCTGGACGGCGAGCCTTCGCAGCCGCTGGCTCGTTTCATCGAGAGAGTCAGCACTGTCGAATCGTCCGGTGGACAGAAGCCTTCCACACCACCCCAATCTGATCCTTCGGAGGAACCAGAGATATGAACAAGAGCATGCTGTTGATACTCGCCGTGGTGCTGGCCTCCTGCGGCAAGCCCGAGCCAACCGAAACAGTGGATTCGCTGGTAGCCAATCCCGAAAGACTCAAGGAGCTGCGCGCGCAGTGCAAAACGGATCGTGCCAAGCTAGGCGACGAACTATGCAATCGCGTGGCTGAAGCGACGAGCCGCCGCTTCCTGGGGGATGGCAAGACGCCCTACAACCCGCCGAAGGAAGCCCCCCAGTTCTGATTGCCACGGATTCGCACGAAATTCCGCTTTCCTAACGAGATACGTCGCAACACGCCGTTGCTCGCGGCATTTTTCCTCGATTCGCCGCGACGCGAAATCTTGCTTTTTTCTCGACATTTCTTCCGATAACGGTCTTTGACCGCCCCTGACCTGACTCCGATCCTCACGTGTGCAGCACACCTTTGTGCTGCGTGTCAACGAGGAGAAAGCGGAGGCCAGGATGCAAGGTCAAGGCGTGCTGTTCGGGCAAGTCGGTGTCGTGTTCGGCATCGTGATTGCCGGCGTGTGGACGGCCACGCAGTGGACAGCCGCCGCCCTGGGCTGTCAGCTACGCCTGGGCTCGCCCTGGTTCGATTTCTTCGGCATGCCGGTCTATCACCCTTGGCGGTTGTTCGAGTGGTGGTTCTCCTACGATGCCTATGCGCCGCGCATCTTCGACACTGGTGGCGCGATCGCGGGCGGCAGCGGCCTGGTCGCCGTCGTGGTCGCCATCGCTATGTCGGTGTGGCGCTCGCGACAGTCGAAGCTGGTCACGACTTACGGCTCGGCACGTTGGGCCGAAGTTGCCGACATTCGCAAAGCCGGCCTCGACAAGCCGGCCGGTGTCTTCCTCGGCCTGCATCGCGGCCAATACCTACGGCATGAAGGCCCGGAACACGTCCTGACTTTCGCGCCGACACGCTCCGGCAAGGGTGTCGGCCTGGTGGTGCCGACGCTGTTGAGCTGGCCGGCGTCAGCCGTCATTCACGACATCAAGGGCGAGAACTGGCACATCACGGCCGGCTGGCGCTCGCGCTTCTCGCACTGCCTGTTGTTCAACCCGACCGATCCGAAATCGGCCGCGTACAACCCGCTGCTGGAAGTCCGGCGCGGCGCGCATGAGGTGCGCGATGTGCAGAACATCGCGGACATCCTGGTCGATCCCGAAGGCGCACTCGAACGCCGCAACCATTGGGAGAAGACTTCGCACGCGCTGCTGGTCGGCGCCATCCTGCATGTGCTCTACGCCGGCGAGGACAAGACGCTGCGCGGCGTCGCCAACTTCCTCTCCGACCCGGCTTGCCCGTTCGAGCTGACGCTGCATCGAATGATGACGACGTGCCACCTGGGCAACGTGCCGCATCCCGTTGTCGCATCCGCCGCGCGCGAGGTACTGAACAAGTCGGACAACGAGCGGTCGGGCGTGCTGTCCACCGCCATGTCGTTCCTCGGCCTGTACCGCGATCCTACGGTGGCCGAAGTCACCTCTCGCTGCGACTGGCGCATCGCCGATCTGATCGCCGCCGACCATCCCGTTTCGCTTTACCTGGTCGTGCCGCCTTCGGACATCAGCCGCACCAAGCCGCTGGTGCGCCTGATCCTCAACCAGATCGGCCGACGCCTGACCGAGTCGCTCGACGGCAGCGACGGCATCGCACGTCGCCACAAGTTGCTGCTGATGCTCGACGAGTTCCCGGCGCTGGGTCGGCTCGACTTTTTCGAGACGGCGCTGGCGTTCATGGCCGGCTACGGCATCCGCAGCTTCCTCATCGCGCAGTCGCTAAACCAGATCGACAAAGCCTACGGCCAGAACCATTCGATCCTCGACAACTGCCATGTGCGCGTGACGTTCGCCACCAACGACGAACGCACCGCCAAGCGCATCTCCGAAACGCTCGGCACGGCGACCGAGCTGCGCGCACAGCGCAACTATGCCGGCCATCGGCTCGCGCCGTGGTTGGGGCACCTGATGGTGTCGCGCCAAGAGACGGCGCGCCCGCTGCTGACGCCCGGCGAGGTGATGCAGCTTCCACCGGACGATGCCGTGGTGATGGTGTCCAGCGTCGCGCCGATCAGGGCCAAGAAGCTCCGCTACTACGCCGACGCCAACTTCAAGCGCCGCGTGCTATCGCCGCCGGCACTTGCGAACGGCCGCTACGTCGATGCGCCGCCGGTTCGTCCTGACGACTGGAGCGGGCTGGCTATCCCTGTTGTTCCGGTTGCTCCCTCAGCCGTCGGCTTGGCCGGCGGCGACGCCGGCACCACGGACGACGGCGGCCCGCGCCGTCAGCCGGAGCTGTCCGAGGTCGCCGAATACCGCCCCGAACAGGAGCTGGTGGCCAACGACTTGGCGCTGCTCGATGACGACGACGCGCCGTTGCCGCTTCCTCGCCAGCTCGAGCCGGCCATGCAGCGCACGGCCCGGCTGGCTTCCCTCGACCAACACGACGGGATCGAGCTATGAGCCAGTACCGCCTCAACCTGTTCATTCCGCACGAGCACGCAAAGCGCCTCGACGAGCTGGCCGCCAAGAAAGGCGTGTCCAAGTCATCCATCGTCGCGGCAGCGCTGGCGTCCTGGCTGTCGCCCGACGCGGGCGACCAGCGCGAGGCCGCCATCGCCAAGCGGCTCGATCGGCTGACGCGCCAGTTCGAGCGGCTGGAGCGCGACCAGAACATCGAGATCGAGACGCTGGCGCTGTTCGTGCGCTACTTCCTGACCGTCAGTACGCCGATTCCCGAAGCCCATCAGGAGGCCGCACGCGCGCAAGGCAAAGCGCGGTTCGAGCAGTTCGTCGAACAGCTCGGCCGCCACCTGATGCGCGGACGCAGCCTTGTGCGTGAAGTGGTGGAGGAACTGAACCCCGATGCCGCACGGCTGGATGGCGCGGCGGCGCTGGGTGAGGACCAGGAGCGCGACTCATGAGCGCGCAACCGCAGTCCTTCGCCACCACGTCGCTCGAACGGCGCATTCGCATGTTGCGCACGGCGATGGGGCCGCTGATCGCCGCCGCGCTCGAAGACCCGGACGTGGTGGAAATCATGCTCAATCCAGACCACACGCTCTGGATCGATCGCCTGTCGTCGGGCCGTGCACCAATGGGCGCGGAGCTGTCCGAGGAAGACGGCGAGCGCATCATCCGTCTGGTCGCGGCGCATGTTGGCGCAGAGGTGCATCGCGGCCAGCCGCTGCTCACCGCCGAACTGCCGGAAACGGGCGAACGCTTCGAGGGCATCCTGCCGCCTGCGGCGCCGGGGCCGGCCTTCGCACTGCGCAAGCGCGCGGTTGGCGTGATCCCGCTGGATCGCTACGTCACCGACGGGATGATGACCGCCGAGCAGGCCGAGTTCCTGCGCCGCGCAGTGCGCGAGCGGCAGAACATCCTGATCGCCGGCGGCACCAGCACCGGCAAGACAACGCTCGCCAATGCCTTGCTCGCGGAAATCGCCGCAACGGGCGACCGCGTGTTGGTGCTCGAAGACACCATCGAACTGCAATGCACGGCGCGCGATCACGTGCCGCTGCGCACCCGCGCCGGCGTCGTGTCGATGACCGAGCTGGTGCGCGCCACGATGCGCCTGCGCCCCGACCGCGTGATCGTCGGCGAGGTGCGCGGTGGCGAGGCCCTGGATCTCATCAAGGTGTGGGGCACAGGCCATCCGGGCGGCATCGCCACCATCCACGCCGGTTCCGCGCTCGGCGCACTGCTGCGCCTGGAGCAATTGATTCTCGAAGTCGCCGTGAATCCGCCGCGGGCGCTGGTCGCCGAGGCGGTCAATGTCGTCATCCACATCGCCGGCCGCGGCCGGCGCCGTCGTATCGAAAGCATCGCCCGCGTCGTCGGATTCGACGGCGTGGGCTACCGCTTGGCAGATGCGCTGGAGGCGCCGCTTCCAGAACTGCCGCTGTCTTCCTCATCCCTCAACCCCTCTGGAGAACTGCCATGACGCAGATGCACGTCCCTGCTTTCCGCTTTTCCGTAAATCCGACTTCGTACCTCGCGCGCCTGCGTCGCCTCGCCGGCCCGGCGCATCACGGGCTGCTGCTGGCCGCCGTCTCGCTGATGACGGCGGGCACGGCGAAGGCCGCCGGTTCCTCGATGCCCTGGGAGGCACCGTTGCAATCCATCCTCGAATCCATCCAGGGGCCGGTTGCGCGCATCGTCGCGGTCATCATCATCATCGCCACGGGCCTGGCCCTCGCATTCGGCGACACCAGCGGCGGCTTCCGCAAGCTGATCCAGATCGTCTTCGGCCTGTCGATCGCCTTCGCCGCATCCTCGTTCTTCCTGTCGTTCTTCAGCTTCTCCGGCGGGGCCGTCGTATGAGCACGGCCAGCGACTTGCCGGGCTTCGAGGTGCCGCTGCACCGCTCGCTGACAGAACCGATCCTGCTGGGCGGCGCACCGCGCACCGTGGCAATCGCCAACGGCACGCTGGCCGCCGCCGTGGGCCTGGGCCTGCAACTCTGGATTCCCGGCGTCGTGCTCTGGATCGTCGGTCATTCGCTGGCGGTGTGGGGCGCGCGCGCCGATCCGCAGTTCATGCAGGTGTTCGCCAAGCACCTCAAGCACAAGCCACTGCTGGACGTGTGACGGAGGACGCCACGATGCTCAACCTCGCCGAATACCGCCAGCGTCCGGCTTTGCTCGCCGATTGGCTGCCGTGGGCCGGGCTGGTCGCGCCCGGCGTCGTGCTGAACAAGGATGGCAGCTTTCAGCGCACTGCACGTTTTCGCGGGCCTGACCTCGATAGCGCGACACAAGGCGAGCTGGTCGCCACGACCGCGCGCTTGAACAATGCGCTGCGCCGTCTCGGTGTCGGATGGGCGCTCTTCGTCGAAGCCGAGCGCCGGCCGGCAGCGGACTATCCGCATTCGGATTTCCCCGAGCCGCTGTCATGGCTGGTGGACGAGGAACGGCGCGCAACCTTCGAGGAATCCGGCCACCACTTCGAGAGCGGCTACCACCTCACGCTGCAATACCTGCCGCCAGAGGAATCTCGGGCTCGTGCTGCCAAGCTGCTGTACGAGAACACGCCAAGCGCGGGTGTGGATTGGCGCGAACGCCTGACTGCATTCGTCGCGGAAACCGGGCGCATCTTCGACCTGGTCGATGGCGTGATGCCCGAAATCGACTGGCTCGACGACGCCGAAACACTCACTTACCTGCACGCGACTGTCTCGACGCGGCGCTACCGCATCGGCGTGCCGGACGTGCCGTTCCACCTCGACGCATTGCTGGCGGACGCGCCGCTGATCGGCGGCCTCGCGCCGATGCTTGGAGATGCGCACCTGCGTGTCGTGACGGTGCGCGGCTTTCCGACCTCGACCTGGCCGGGGATTCTGGACGACCTCAACCGGCTCGGTTTCGCGTATCGCGGGAGCACGCGCTTTCTCTGCATGGATAAGGCAGAGGCCGAGAAGGAACTGGCCCGCCTGCGGCGCCAGTGGTTCGCCAAGCGCAAGAACGTCCTGGCGCTGCTGCGCGAGACGATCTTCCAGCAAGAGAGCCCGCTGGTCGATACCGATGCGAGCAACAAGGCGGCCGACGCCGATGCGGCCCTGCAGGAGCTGGGCAGCGATCAAGTCGCCTTCGGCTACGTCACGGCGACCGTGACGGTGCTCGATGCCGATGCCGACACGGCCGACGAGAAACTGCGCATGGTGGAGCGCGTGATTCAGGGTCGGGGCTTCGTAACCATTCCCGAAACCCTCAATTCCGTGGAGGCGTGGCTGTCGTCGGTGCCGGGCAATACCTACGCCAACGTGCGCCAGCCCATTGTCTCGACGCTGAACCTCGCGCACCTGATGCCGGTATCGGCGGTGTGGGCCGGACCGGAGAAGAACGACCACCTCGACGGCCCGCCGCTGATCGTCACGCGCACCGAAGGCGCCACGCCGTTTCGGCTGGTGACGCACATCGGCGACGTGGGACACACGCTGATCGCCGGCCCGACCGGCATGGGCAAGTCCGTCCTGCTCGCCACGCTGGCGATGCAGTTCCGGCGCTACCCCGGCTCGCGCATCTTCGCCTTCGACATGGGACGCTCGATGCGGGCGACCGCGCTGGGCCTGGGCGGCGAACACTATGACCTGGGTGCCGATGGCGCGATCGCGTTCCAGCCACTCGCGCGTATCGACCAAGAGAGCTACCGTACCTGGGCCGCCGAATGGGTTGAAGGTCGCCTGCAACATGAAGGCGTCGCCGTCGGCCCCGACGAGAAGGCGGCCATTTGGTCGGCGCTCGGCAGCCTTGCCGGCGCGCCGGTCGAACAGCGCACGCTCACGGGCCTGTCGGTACTGTTGCAGTCGAACGCGCTTCGCCAGGCGCTTGCGCCGTATGTGCTCGGCGGTGCGCACGGCAAGCTGCTCGACGCCGATCACGACCGGCTGGGTGCGGCCGACGTGCAGTGCTTCGAGATGGAAGAACTGATGCACAGCAAGGCCGCAGTGCTGGCCGTGCTGGGCTATCTGTTCGCGCGCTTCGAGGAGCGTTTCGACGGCGCACCGACGCTGCTGATCCTCGACGAGTCCTGGCTGTTCCTGGATGACCCGGTGTTTGCAGCGCGCATCCGCCAGTGGCTCAAGACGCTGCGCAAGAAGAACGTCAGCGTCATCTTCGCCACGCAGTCGCTCGCCGACATCAAGGATTCGAGCATCGCGCCCGCGATCATCGAGAGTTGCGCCAGCCGCATCTTCCTCCCTAACCCGCAGGCCACCGAGCCGCAGATTCGCACGATCTACGAAGGCTTCGGCCTCAACAGCCGACAGATCGAGATCGTCGCCACCGCGCAGCCCAAGCGCGACTACTACTACCAATCCCGCGCAGGCAATCGCCTGTTCGACCTCGACCTGGGGCCGGTTGCGCTCGCGTTCGCGGGCGCTTCGACACCCCAAGACCAACGCGCCATCGACCGCGTGCTGAACGACGCCGGAGCACCGGGCTTCGCCGGCGCCTGGCTGCGCCACCGCGGCCTCGATTGGGCGGCCAACCTGCTGCCGTCCGCGCCATCCGCCGCGACCTTCCTTGCTTCACAACCACAGGAGATTTCGCCATGAAGATTCGCCTTCTCGCCCTCGCTGTCGCTGCGTTCGTCGGCGTCATGCCTGCTGCGCACGCGCAATGGGCCGTCATCGACGCGACCAACCTCGTGCAGAACACGATGACCGCCGCGCGCACGCTGGAGCAGATCAACAACCAGGTCAGGCAACTCCAGAATCAAGCGCAGTCGCTGATAAATCAAGCGCGCAACCTGGAGAGTCTGCCGTTCAACGTGGTCAGCCAGTTGCGCACGAACCTGGCGACCACCCAGCAGCTCATCGCGCAGGCGCAAGGGTTGGCGTTCCAGGTGCAGAGCATGGATCAACAGTTCGCGCGCCTGTACCCGGAGCAGTACGCCGCCACCGTCAGCGGCAACCAGATGTACCAGGACGCGCATCAGCGTTGGCAGAACACGCTCGAAGGCTTGCAGACCTCGATGCGGATGCAGGCGCAGGTGTCGCAGAACGTGATCGCAGACGAGAGCACGTTGACCGATCTGGTCGGTCAGAGCCAGTCGGCCACGGGCGCCTTGCAGGCCATGCAAGCGACGAATCAGCTTCTCGCCTTGCAGGCCAAGCAGTCCATCCAGACGCAGCAGCTTCAGCTTACGCAGGGGCGCGCCACGTCGCTGGAACTGGCACGTCAGGCCGCCGCCGTCGAGCGCGGCCGCGAGGTGACGCGGCGCTTCCTCGGCACCGGCACGGCGTACACGCCGCAGCCCGTGACCTTCTACGGCAACTGACGGGCATAGCCATGAAACGCGCGTCCGTCCTGTTCGCCATCACGTGCCTGCTAGCTGGCTGCGACCGGCCATACGCGCTGTCGGTCGATGCGCTGGCCACCGACCCAACACGGCTGCACACGCTGCTTGCGCAGTGCCGGCGTGGCGAGCATGACGGCGCGTTCTGCGCGCAGGTCGCACAAGCCGACCTGCGCCGCTTCCTCTCCGGGCGCGCCGGGCCCGATGAATACCAAACGCTGGCCGACCTGCCGCCGATCCCGGCCAGCTTCGACGGGCCAGACGCGCCGTTGGAGGTAGAGCCATGAACGACGTCTCAATCATCGACCATTTCCTCAACGTCTTTTCCAACTACATCGACTCCGGCTTCGGCCTGCTGCGTGGCGAGGTTGCGTTCCTGACCGCAACGTTGGTGGCGATCGACATGACGCTTGCCGGGCTGTATTGGGCGCTCGGTCACGCCACCGGCCAGGGCGAAGACGTGATGGCGAAGCTCATCCGCAAGGTGCTCTACGTCGGCGCCTTCGCCTACATCATCGGCAACTTCAACATGCTGGCCGGCATCGTGTTCCGCTCGTTCGCCGGCCTGGGCCTGACGGCCACTGGCTCGGCCGTGAGCATGGAGACGTTCCTGCAACCGGGGCATCTCGCCAAGACCGGCATCGACGCGGCGGCGCCGATCCTCGACCAGATCAGCGAAATGGCCGGCTTCCCCGAGGTGTTCATCAACATCACGCCCATCGTCGTGATGTTCCTCGCGTGGTTCACCGTCATCGTCTGCTTCTTCGTGCTGGCGGTGCAGCTTTTCATCACGCTGATCGAGTTCAAGTTGACCACGCTCGCCGGCTTCGTGCTGGTGCCGTTCGCGCTCTGGAACAAGACTGCGTTCCTCGCGGAGAAGGTCTTGGGCAACGTCGTGTCGTCGGGCATCAAGGTATTGGTGCTGGCGGTCATTGTCGGCATTGGCACGGGCTTGTTCGCCGAGTTCCAGGTTACGCCCGACGAACCTTCTATCGACCACGCGCTGGTCGTGATGCTGGCCTCGCTCGCCATGCTGGCGCTCGGCATCTTCGGGCCGGGCATCGCCACAGGGTTGATTTCTGGCGGCCCACAACTCGGCGCTGGTGCGATGGCTGGTGCGGCCTTGGGCGCGGCGGGAACCGCCGTTGCCATCGGTGCAGCGGCCACCGGCGTCGGTGGTGCGGTCGCGGCCGGGGCGCGCATGGCACCCGCCGCCGCTGGCGCGATTGGTAGCGGCGCGCGTGCCGCCGCCTCAACTGCCAGCAGCGCGCGGTCGGCGTTCCAGGCCGGTTCCGCTGCTGCGGGCGGTGGCTTAAAGGGCGCTGCCGCCGGTGTAGGCAACGTCGCAAGGACTGGCGCACAGGCTGCCGGGCAGAAAGTCGCCGCCGGCGCACGCGCATTCGGCGAGCGAGTTGCCGGTGCATTCCGTGGCGAGGGCGGCACGGCTGCTGGCGGGTCTGCCAAAGCGAGCGCATCCGAAACCGGCCCGTCCTCGGCTGCTGCCGATCAAAAGCAACCTGCTTGGGCCAAGCGCCTGCATCGTCGCCAGCAGATCGCCCATGCCGCGACCACCGCCGCGCACACGCTGCGCGGCGGAGACGGCGGTGGCTCGGCGCAAGGCCCAAGCCTGGGCGATTCCGATTCTTGAGGAGAACGACCTATGCGATTCAAGCGACCGCAGGTGCGCTATGCCGATACGCCGCAGCCTGCCACTCCGTATCAATCCGCCGCGCAGGCGTGGGACGAGCGCATCGGCTCAGCCCGCGTGCAGGCGAAGAACTGGCGGCTGATGGCCTTCGGTTGCCTCGTGCTCGCGCTGCTGATGGCCGGCGGCCTAGTGTGGCGTTCGGCGCAATCCATCGTGACGCCCTATGTGGTAGAGGTGGACAAGTCCGGTCAGGTGCGCGCGGTCGGCGAAGCCGCCACGCCGTACCGGCCGGCCGATGCGCAGATCGCCTACCACCTCGCGCACTTCATCACGCTGGTTCGCTCGCTGTCCATCGACCCGATCGTGGTGCGGCAGAACTGGCTCGACGCCTACGACTACACCACCGACCGAGGCGCGGCCGTGCTCAACGACTACGCGCGCACGAACGATCCGTTCGCGCGCGTCGGCAAGGAGTCGGTGACGGTGCAGATCACCAGCGTCGTTCGTGCCAGCGACTCGTCGTTCAACGTGCGCTGGACCGAGCAGCGATTCGTCAACGGCGCGCCGGCCGGTGCCGAACGCTGGAACGCCGTGGTCTCCATCGTCCTGCAAACCCCGCGCACCGAGCAACGCCTGCGCAAGAACCCGCTGGGTATCTACGTCAACGGCCTGTCGTGGAGCCGTGAACTCGATGCGTCCGAAGGAGCCAAGCCATGAACCAGTCTTTCCGCTTTTACGCTTTCGTGCTGACCTTGGCGGCCCTGTCGGGCTGCGCCTCGCAGGGCAAGCCACCACCGCGCATTTCTCTCGACGAGCCGGTGCAGGCACAACCGCTGCCCGAACCGCCGAAGCCTGTTGAAGTGGTGGCGGTGCCGAAGGTGTTGCCGATGCCGGCGCAGATGAAGCCGCTGCCGGAAGCGGATGAGGCCAAGCCAGCGCCGGAACCTGCCGACGAAACCTTGCGCGTATCGCGTGCGAACGCCGAAGCGCGCATGGCACCCACGCGCGAGGGCTATGTCAATGCGATCCAGGTCTGGCCCTTCACCGATGGCGCGCTGTACCAGGTCTATGCGGCGCTGGGACGCGTCACGGTGATTTCGCTCCAACCCGGCGAGGAGTTGGTGACGGTCGCCGCCGGCGATACGGTGCGCTGGATTGTCGGCGACACGTCCAGCGGCGCCGGCAACTCGCTGCGTGTCAGCGTGTTGGTCAAGCCGATCCGCTCGGGCCTCAAGACGAATCTGGTCATCACCACCAGCCGGCGCACCTACCTGATCGAGCTGACATCGACTGACAAGGCGTGGATGGCGTCAGTGTCATGGGAGTATCCGAAAGACCAGATGCTTGCCTTGCAGCGTCAGGATCAGGCCGCGCAAGCGGCAGCGCCGGTCGATACTGGCCTATCACTGGAGAAGATCCGCTTTCGCTACGCGGTCAGCGGCAGCAATCCGCCTTGGAAGCCGCTGCGCGCTTTCGATGACGGCGAGAAGGTCTATATCCAGTTCCCTCCTGGCATTGCGCAAGGCGAGCTGCCTCCGCTGTTCGTCATCGGCGCGCAGGGTGATGGGCAACTGGTGAACTATCGCTTCCGCGCCCCGTACTACATCGTGGACCGGCTGTTCGGCGCAGCCGAACTGCGCCTGGGCGGCGACAAGGGCGACGTGGTGCGCATCGAGCGCACGGACGGTACGAAGGGGAAATGACCATGAGCCAGGACGACACCCCGGACGTGCCCATCACCGACGCTGCGCCAAAGGTCGCGCCTGAGAACGTGGCGCTGCGTGCGCAGCCGCGCCCGGTGACGCGCCTCAATCGACGCACGCTGGCGCTGCTGACCGGCGGCCTCGGCGTCGCCGTGCTGAGCGCAACCATGTGGTCGCTGCAGCCGGCGCATCGGCGCGGCGGCAACGAGCCGGCCGAGCTTTACAACGTCGATCGCGTCTCGCGCTCCGAAGGACTGGACCAGCTTCCCTCCGATTACTCCAAGCTACCGCCCAAGGTGCCAGAGCTGGGGCCGCCGTTGCCCGGCGACTTGGGGCCGGCAATCGTGAAGTCACAACCGGCGGTGGCCAGCTACACGCCGCCCGGCCAAGACCCCGGCGCGGCCGAGCGTGACGCACGGCGCAAGGAGGCGGAAGCGGCTGCGGGATCGACAGTGTTCTTCCGCTCCAGCAACCAGCACGCCGCAACCGCGCCGGCGCAGGTGGCTGCTGCCGGCCCGACATCTGGCTTGGCGGGCTTCGATCCGCAGGCCGTGGGGCCGGCCTCGACAGCGGCGCAGCCTGCTGACCCAACCGCCGTGCAGAACCGGCAAGACCAGAAAGAGGCGTTCCAGAAAGCCGGAACCACGCAAACCCGTAATTCCGGCAACCTGCAAATGCCGACCTCGCCGTATCAGGTGATGGCGGGGACGGTGATCGCGGCGGCGCTGGTGACAGGCATCAAGTCGGACTTGCCGGGCGACGTGATTGGCACAGTGACGGAGCCGGTGTACGACACCGCGACCGGCCGCTATCTGCTGATCCCGCAGGGGTCGCGCATCTTTGGCAAATACAACAGCCAGGTCGCCTACGGGCAAAGCCGCGTGCAGGTGGTGTGGAATCGCATCATCCTGCCGGACACGTCTTCCCTGACGCTGGACAACCTTGCTGGCACCGACCCGGCCGGCTACGCCGGCCTGGAGGATGGCGTTGATTGGCATTGGGATCGCATCGTTGCCGGCGCGGCGCTGACGACGCTGCTGGGCGTCGGCGCCGAGCTGGCCGCGCCGGAGAACCGCAACGGTGATCGCGTCATCATCGCCGGACGCGACAGCTTGCAGGACAGCGTGAACCAGGCCGGGCAGGAGATGACCCGGCGCAACCTCAACATCCAGCCGACGCTGACCGAGCGTCCGGGCCTGCCGGTGCGCATCATCGTCAACCGCGACCTGGTGCTGCGGCCGTACCAGCCGCTGTTTTTCAACCGAGGGACTTCACGATGAGCACGACTAAGAAGCTGCGGCTGGGGCCGCTGCCCAAGACCGAAAGCATCAAGCTGACCTTCGCGTGCCCGGTCAGCCTCAAGGCCGACCTCGACCGCTACGCGGCGCTACACGCGCAGACCTATGGCGAAGCGGTCGATGCCACGACCCTGATCCCGCACATGCTGGAAGCGTTCATAGCACGAGACCGCGTGTTCAAGCGCGGAAAGCCCTAGCACTGCCTATCACGCACACGTTCATGTCCGTCATACCTCCCTTGGCTGCGCGCCCCAAAGCCGCTCGTAGTCCGCACCTCTAGACTGAGGCGGCATTGCCGGTCGTCGAATGAGCACGGGCAAGGGCATCGGTGAATCGACCCCGACAACAATAGCTTCTCCTTGCCCCAGTGTCGGCAGGAAGGCGGCTGCCGAAGCGTCTAAGTTGCCGCACGCCTTCTCGACCACATTTCTGTCGCGATCATTTATCAATCTATGCACGATGAACATGCCCATCTGACTAAGCACATCGTCGGGAATATCACGAGGACGTTGCGTTGCGAGAACGCAGGTCAAACTATATTTTCGCCCCTCTTTGGCGATTAGACCGAATGCATCAAGTGGCGTCTTTGAGAATTCATCACCTATATTTTTATCTAAGAACTGATGCGCCTCATCGAGCAAAACAACGAGAGGATTTCGACTAAAGCGGCCTTGTCGCGCCAAGCGGAGAAGATAACGACCGACTGCGTTGGCAACCAGTTCTCTCGTATTGTGCTCGAATGGTAAGAATTCCATGCTGATCCTCAGGACGCGCTTGGTCGCATCCTGGAGGAATCTATCAATTGAAGTGGTGAGCGGTTCGTCTAAGCGATGCGGCTGAAAAACGCACGCGAGGTGCTGGGAGTCCACATCTGAAGAAATTCGTGAGATCAAGGTGGTGCAGAAGCCTAGCTCATTTGCATTGGCGCCACCCCACATGCGCTGCCCCCTATTGCTCGTGGGCCATACACATTCTTCCTCTATTTGGCGAGCAAGCAGTTGGATGTTGAAGTCTGCGCCGATACTTGCCAGTTCCGCACCATGTTGAAGTAAAGCGTTTTCAAAGGGCACTTTCGACTGATCCACCTTCCTGATCAGCCCATCAACCGCAATGGCAGGGGAAAGGTGTGCCAACTTCAGGCTGCGCATTGCTTCCCTTAGCTTTGGCACTTGAGCGCTCGCGCTCGGGCGAAACATCGCAAATAAGTCGGTTTCAGAGAACTGACTATATGGGAAGCTAACGAATCTGCGCGGATCTCTTGCGTCTTCCCGAAGTCCGCCAAGATGGACATGATCTATTCCGGCCGCTTGTCCCTCGTATTCACCCGTCGCATCGAAGAGTATGGCCTTTCCTCCAAGTCGAGCGATTTCTTCGACAAGATGAGCCAAGGTCCAGCTTTTCCCGCCGCCTGTCGTCCCTAGAACTGCGCAATGACGGCCAAAGATATGGGCAGGTGGGATCGACACACTTGTATTCTGCGCATGGGGGAACACCGCGAGGTGCACCTTGCTTGCTTCGGCAAGACCGGTTCCCTCCACCGCTTGCTTCACAAGCAATGGGTGCGCCGAAAATACATGTTGCCCGATACGCGGATGTATCGGCACTCCCTTCAATGACCTGCCTGTCTCCAGGTCGACCGCCGTGAGCAACTGAACGACTCCGAGTGGATGCGGCGAAATGATCTGTTCCGCAGTTGGCTCGACACTAAGGCGATCGCGTTCAGGCAGCCGAACTTCAATGACTCTCCCCAGCACGGCGTGTTGCTCGCCTTCTATTACGACGAACTCACCAACTTGGCCGCCAGGCACCGGAAATCCGGCGAAATGTGAGCTAGTAGGAGTAGAGGCCAGCGGTAGGTTCACCTCTGCATTGGTGGGCCGTACATGACATACGGTGCCGACATAGCGGCTCTGATCGAATGGCGCAATTGTCAGCTTGCTCATGGACGTTCCGTACGGCGCAGACGTTCAATGTGTTGCTCCATATCGGACTCCGCAGCCAAGTCTGGAACATATGAGATGAAGTCCTCGAAACCGCAGTTTATTAGCGCGAGACGCGCGTCGCCGGCATTTGCCAAATCCTTTATCCGCTTCAGATACCTGTTCGTCTCGGCTTCGCCAGGACCGTTCTGCGCGCCTTGTTCCCAGGGCGCAAGCCAAGGCCCCACAGCCACGGCCTTTAGGCTCAGATTTGACCGCAGGGCCGACATGATCGGTTCTGCGAGGTGGTTGTCATTGAATCCAAAGCCAACCACCACCAGTCCGGTATTCGGCTCACGTAGCGCCGCTTGAAACGCCGCAATCATCTCTAAGTACGGCTGCTCAAATGCAAGCTCGTACTTCGAATTCCTCGGATAGATCAGCAGCGGCCTGTCGGTCCCGTGCCATTTGTAGATTTCGCCCGTCGTCTCGTCGCGCGTCCAGTCGATAGATCCGTGCAATTTATAGAGATGGAATACATTCGGTATAAAGTCCTGCGTGTCACTTTCTTTCGATCGACGAACAATATCGTAGGTGAAATGAACCGCGTCGAATGTCGGCGGTGACGTGTGCGAGAAACCATCTATAACAACGTATCGACCTTGTCTGCCCGCTTCTTCAAAGCATCGATCGTAGTTCGTTGTAAATACCTTCGCGCGGGACTTGCGATTCGTGCGCCTGGCCGCGCGACGAAGGAATTCGGTATGCACTGGCAAAGCATGGTTCGGCCAAATGAAGTTTGTTGCTTGCGCTATTTCTTGTTCCGACAACTTAATAAATGAGCTGACAAGTGCGCGCTGAGGATCAATGAGGAAGCTCTCGGCCAGTCGGCAGCGAGATAGGAGGGCCTCAATATCATTGGGCCTACCGGCGTATCCGACTAGTGTTAAGACTTGCTGAAAATTGGCCACTCCTGCAATCGCGCCTCCGTCTATTCGGGCGGAGACTCGATCCCAGAGATCTTTCATCGTCGGTGGCGCACCGCCGCCAGGATGTGGCCTAACGCACATTGACGTTCCAAGCCCCGAAAGCACAACGAGGTTGTTGCATCGGAATAGATCCGAGACGATACGTCGTGCTTCCTGGGTTGCTGCGTCCGGCCTCGTTTCTTCGTTCGCAACAGGGGGTGCGGGAATCTGAGGTTCCAGCCAGTTGCCTCCGGTGATTGCACTCAGTACCTTCACATAGCCCCCGTTAGGTGATTTTTACAAGTAATTACACCACGCGAATGACCGTGGTGCCCGCATACAGAAAAGCCACCTCCGCGGTAGGCGGAGGTGGCTTCAAATGGTGCCCGAGGCCGGAATCGAACCGGCACGACTGTTAGGTCGAGGGATTTTCTTACCACTTCGACTTTCGCCGCCAGCGCAAGCGCTGTTCGTGGTCTGGAGCACGCCTTCACCATAGCCTTGCGGCCGTAGGTGCCCGCCGTCTGCTCTCTACACCTTCCCAAACTGTAGGCTTGGGCTTGGCTCGGCGTTGGCTCGGGTGCCGAAGCATCCAGGGCTTTCGCCGACTTTGACGGGCGTCACTTCGGGCGTTTCCCCCCGAAGGCTCAAATTGTTTAAGTCCCTTGTGTCTACCGATTTCACCACTCGGGCGCAGTGCCCAATGCACCGAAAAAATCTACCTCCATCTACTGGCCCCTAGCTGGCTCCTGACCGCCAAGCCATGTTGCGAAGCTATAGCTAGGATGCCTGCAAACCATTGTCACTGTTGACCGTCTGGCCCGGTCGCTCAAACAGAAAGGGCTTGACAAAACGGATTTTAAGTCCGATGCGTCTACCAGTTTCGCCATCCGGGCCTGCAGCGCGGCGCCGATTGTAGCCCACCTGCAGCGCGGCGACCGGATCGCGTCGCGCCGCTGACGTGCTTAACTGTTTTCCCTGTTCATGTCATAGTCGCAACCATCGTTCCCGGGGGGGGAGCCGCCCGATGTCGCTGCACGCGATTGCCTATGCCAGTGAGGCCCGCGCCGATCTGCGGACAACCGATCTTGATCGCCTGCTGGCCGATGCCACGGCCTTCAATCGTGTAGCCGGCGTCACCGGTGTGCTGATGTTCGACGGCAGCCGCTTCCTGCAGTATCTGGAAGGCCCCGAAGATGGCATCGATTCGGTGTTCCAGCGCATCGCCAATGCACGCAGCCATGCGCAGATGAGGGTGTTGTGCCGCGCGCCGGTACTGCAGCGTGCGTTCCCGCGCTGGTCGATGGGCACGCGGCGGATCGATGCGGACCTGCTGACCCAGATCGTTGACGCGCCATGGCCGGGTTTCCTGCTGGGTAGTGGAGGTTTCGAGCGCCTGCTGCAGGCCTGGACCGGTGCCGATGGCGAGCTGGAACCCGCTGCGGTCGCGCTGGGCTCCTGAGCCCGCCTTGGCGGCGGGGTACCAGGGCCGTTAGGCTGTAGCCTTCCTGGTGCGGGTTTTCCGGAGTGGTACAGCGAATGAGTGGGTTGGCCGAAGCCATGGCAGCACGCATCAGGTTTCACCCGGTGCACGGGATGTGCCGATGAGCGTGCCCGTTGCCGCGGCGGTGACGCCGCGTTTCGCTGTGATCGGCCTGGGTTACGTCGGCCTGCCGTTGGCGGTGGCGTTTGGCCGGCACTGGCCGACACTGGGCTTTGACATTGATGCCGGCCGCATCGCCGAGCTGCGCGGTGGCCGCGATCACACGCTGGAGATGGAGGCTGACGAGCTGGCCGAAGGCACGCATCTGCAGTACGGCAGCGATCCTTCGCTGCTCGATGCCTGCAACGTCTATATCGTCACCGTGCCGACCCCGATCGATGCCTACGAGCAGCCCGACCTGGAGCCATTGCGTTCGGCCAGCCGCCTGATCGCCCGCCATCTGCGCACGGGCGATCTGGTGATCTACGAATCCACGGTGTATCCCGGCACCACCGAAGAGGTCTGCGTGCCGCTGCTCGAGCAGGGCTCGGGCCTGCGCTTCAACGAGGATTTCTACTGCGGCTACAGCCCGGAGCGGGTCAGCCCTGGCGATCGCCAGCGGCGCCTGGCCGACATCCGCAAGATCACCTCCGGCTCGACGCCCGAGGTCGCGGCGGTGATTGATGGCCTGTACCAGCGCATCATCGACGCCGGGACCTTCCCGGCGCCGTCGATGCGCGTGGCCGAAGCAGCCAAGGTGGTCGAGAACATCCAGCGCGACGTCAACATCGCGCTGGTCAACGAGCTGGCGCTGATCTTCGACCGGCTCGGCATCGATACCCAGGACGTGCTCGATGCGGCGGGCAGCAAGTGGAACTTCCTGCCATTCCGGCCCGGCCTGGTAGGGGGCCATTGCATCGGCGTGGATCCGTATTACCTGCTGCACAAATCCGAAAGCGTGGGCTACCACCCGGACCTGATCCACACCGCACGCCAGGTCAACAACCGCGTCGGCGAGCACGTCGCCGCGCGGGTGCTGGCCATGCTGGCCGAGCGTGGCCGCGCACCCGCGCAGTCGCGTGTCCTGGTGCTGGGCGTGACCTTCAAGGAGGACTGCCCGGACCTGCGCAACAGTCGCGCGCTGGAACTGGCCCAGCGACTGCGCGATGCCGGTGCCGAGGTGGAAGTCAGTGACCCGTGGGTGGGGCCGGCGGCGCTGGCCGAGGCCGGCGTGCAGTGGCTGCCCGAGCCGGTTCCAGGCGGCTATGACGCGGTGGTGCTGGCGGTGGCCCATGCCCGCTTCAAGGCCATGGATGAAGCGGCCATCCGGGGCCTGCTGGCACCGGGTGGGCTGGTCTACGACGTGAAATCGGCCTGGCCGCGCAACGTGGTTGACGGTCGCCTGTAAGCCTGGGCGGCGGGCAGCGCGGTAGACTCGGGAGCAGTTGCAACCGAGGAAAGCCATGCACCGGTATATCGTCTACCTGCTCGCCATCCTGATGTTCCCGATATGCCTGTGGCTGGCCACGATATGGCCGGCCTGGTATTGGGGCGTCGGCCTGACTGCCGCGATGGTGGCATTGGGGACCTGGGATCTGCTGCAGAAGCGCAGCACGCTGCGCCGCAACTATCCGGTGATGGCGCACTTCCGCTACGGGCTCGAATCGATCGGACCGGAAATCCGCCAATACTTCGTGCAGAGCGACCTGGAGGACGTGCCGTTCTCGCGCCAGCAGCGCGCGCTGATCTACCAGCGCTCCAAGAACGAGATGGACACGGTACCGTTCGGCACCCTGCGCAGCACCTATGCGGTGGACTACGAGTGGATCAACCATTCCTTGGCACCGACCGCCATCGCCAAGCATGACTTCCGCGTGCTGATCGGTCCGAACTGTGCCAAGCCCTATTCGGCCAGCGTGTTCAACATCTCGGCGATGAGCTTCGGTTCACTGTCGGCGAATGCGATCCGCGCACTGAACGAAGGCGCGCGGCGCGGTGGTTTCTACCACGACACCGGCGAAGGTTCGATCTCGCCCTACCACCGCGAGATGGGCGGTGACCTGGTGTGGGAAATCGGCTCGGGCTACTTCGGTTGCCGCGACGAGAAGGGCGGTTTCAGCGAGGAGCGCTTCGTTGCCAATGCCACCCATGACCAGGTCAAGATGATCGAGATCAAGCTCTCGCAGGGTGCCAAGCCAGGCCATGGCGGCGTGCTGCCAGCGCCGAAGGTGACCGCCGAGATCTCGGTGACGCGCGGTGTACCGATGGGCGTGGACTGTGTGTCGCCGTCGCGTCATTCTGCGTTCTCCACGCCCGTGGAGCTGTTGCAGTTCGTCGCCCGCCTGCGCGAGCTGTCCGGTGGCAAGCCGGTTGGTTTCAAGCTGGCCATCGGCCACCCGTGGGAGTGGTTCGGCATCGCCAAGGCCATGCAGGAAACCGGGCTGCTGCCGGACTTCATCGTGGTGGACGGCGCCGAAGGCGGCACCGGCGCGGCACCGGCTGAGTTCGTCGACCATGTCGGCGTGCCGATGCACGAGGCGCTGCTGCTGGTGCACAACACCCTGGTGGGCCTCGACCTGCGCGAGCGCATCCGCATCGGTGCGGCCGGCAAGATCACCAGTGCGTTCGACATCGCGCGCACCATCGCGCTGGGTGCCGACTGGTGCAATGCCGGGCGTGGCTTCATGTTCGCGCTGGGCTGCATCCAGTCGCTGAGCTGCCACACCGACAAGTGCCCCACCGGCATCGCCACCCAGGACCCGGCGCGCTGGAAGCATCTGGACGCACCGGACAAGGCCACCCGTGTGTACAGCTTCCATGAGCACACACTGCATGCGCTGAAGGAGCTGCTGTGTGCTGCAGGCCTGAATGACCCGGCGGAACTGGGCCCGGAACATATCCTGCGTCGGGTTTCGCCTGTTGAGATCCGCTCGCTGGCCTCGCTGTACCGTTACCTGGAACCGGGCGAGCTGCTGCACAAGGTGCCGGACCACGCCGTGTTCCATGCGTTCTGGGCCGATGCGCGCAGCGATTCCTTCCAGCCGCCGCCGAAGATCCAGGCGCTGCGCGCCAGCAAGTCGCGATAACGTGATGTTGTAGAGCCGAGCCCATGCTCGGCTGCTTCTCGATCACGCATCGCGATGTTGCAACGAAGAACAGCCGAGCATGGGCTCGGCTCCACAAGGAGATGTCATGCAGTTCAGGACCGGCACCATGGATGACGTGGCCATGTTGTGGGCGCTGCGCACGCGGTGCGTGCGGGAGACCTGCAGCAGTCATTACCCGCCTGAGGTCATTGCGCCCTGGTCTGCCTCGCCGCCACCGTCGCAGTACGCGCGGCTGTTGTCGCAGGGTGGCTGCGTGGTGGCCGAGGACGAGCAGGGCGGTCTGCTCGGCTTTGGCGTGTTCGATGTCGATGCCAATGAAGTCGATGCGTTGTTCGTTGATCCCGATCGTGGCGGCCAGGGCATCGGCCAGGCGCTGATGCAGCGGTTGCTGGCAATGGCCGATCGTGAGCGTGAGGTGGTGCTGTCGGCCTCGCTCAATGCCGTGCCGTTCTATCAGCGGCAGGGGTTCATCAGCGTGAGCGAAAAGGCCTACCCACATCCCAGCGGCGTGGCGCTGGCGTCGGTGAGCATGCGCCGGCCGTGGTGAGTGCCCGTTTTCTGCGTTCTGTAGAGCCGAGCCCACGCTCGGCTGCTTTTGATTCAAGCCGAGCGTGGGCTCGGCTCTACAGGTAGCGCAGTCGAGCATGGCTCGACGCTACAAGGCAGGCGTCACCGCTCCGCCAGCCACCCGATCACGCCTTCAGCAGCACGCAGGCCACTGGCGTAGCACGCGGTCAACAGGTAGCCGCCGGTGGGGGCTTCCCAGTCCAGCATCTCGCCGGCGCAGAACACGCCGGGCACTGCCCGCAGCATCAGGCCGTCATCCATCGCATCCAGGCGCACGCCACCGGCGGTGCTGATCACTTCGGCCATCGGCCTTGGCCGCAGCAGGCGCAGCGGCAGGTGCTTGAGCGTGGCAGCCACGGCCGGTAGATCGTTGCCGGCCTCCTTGCCAAGACTCTCGAACACCAGTGCGGCCTTCACCGCATCCAGGCCCGCCTGGCGGCGCAGGTGTTCGCCGAAGCTGCGGCCCTTGCGCGGACGCGACAGGTCGGCCAGCAGGCGCGCTTCGTCGCGGCCGGGCACCAGGTCCAGCCACAGCATGGCGTGGCCATCGCGGTTGATGGTCTCGCGCAGGTCCGCTGCCAGCGCATAGACCAGGCTGCCTTCGATGCCGTACTCGCTGACCACGCATTCGCCCTGCAGCGACTGTGGCTGTCCGGCCAGGTCGATCCAGTGTGCAACTACCGGCTTCAACGGTGCACCGGCATTGCGCTGGGCGAAGAACGGGGTCCAGTCCACGTCGAAGCCGCAGTTGGCTGACTGCAGTGGCGCGATGTCCACGCCACACGCCTGCAGTGGCGCAACCCAGGCGCCGTCGCTGCCCAGCTGCGGCCAACTGCCGCCGCCCATCGCCAGTACCGTGGCATCGGGGTGCACATCGATTTCCCCCGCCTCGGTGGCAAAGCGCAGGGCGCCGTCGTCGCTCCAGCCGATCCAACGGTGGTTGGCATGCAGGCGCACACCCTGATCCTTCAACCGGCGCACCCAGCCGCGCAGCAGCGGCGCTGCCTTGCGGTCGACCGGGAACACCCGGCCAGAGCTGCCCACGTAGGTCTCCACGCCGAAGCCGGCGGCCCAGTCGCGCAATGCCTGCGCGTCGAAGCCATCCAGCCAGCTGCCGACCACGGCGGCCTGCTCGCGGTAGCGGCTGTCGAACAACGGCCGCGGATCGGAATGGGTGAGGTTGAGCCCGCCCTTGCCGGCGATCAGGAACTTGCGGCCGGGTGACCCCTTGGCCTCGTACAGGTCGACCTCCAGCCCAGCGGTGCGCAGGCGCTCGGCGGCGAACAGGCCGGCCGGGCCGCCGCCGATGACGGCGACCCGCTGGGGCAGTGCGGTATTACGGTTTGACATCGAGCAGCTCGACGTCGAACACCAGCGACGAGCCGGCCGGGATCGGGCCGACGCGGCGGTCGCCGTAGCCGTAGTCCGGCGGGATCATCAGGGTGCGCTTGCCGCCTACCTTCATGCCGGCCACGCCCTCATCCCAGCCGCGGATGACCTGACCTGCGCCCAGCGCGAACGTGAACGGTTCGCCACGGCTGACCGAGCTGTCGAAGGTCTTGCCGTGCTTGGTTTCGGTGCGGTTGTCGTAGATCCAGCCGGTGTAGTGCACGGTCACCTTGCTGCCGGAGACGGCTTCGGCGCCGGTGCCGGGCACAGTATCGATGCGCTCGAAGGTGGTCAGAGTGCCCCCGGGCGGCGGGCCGGACGGTTCGGTCGTGCAGCCAGCGGCGGCGAGGGACAGCAGCAGGGGAAGCAGCAGGCGGCGCATCAGGCGTCTCCGGAAGGGCGCAGGGCGAGGGCGGCAAGGGTAGCGCATCGGCGCCGGGTATCATGGGTACATGGCAAAACTCCTGCTCAATCTGCGCAATGTCGGTGACGACGAATATGCCGATGTCTGCACGCTGCTCGACCAGCACGGCATCGCCTGGTATCGCACCGAACCCAGCCCGTGGGGCATTTCCAATGGCGGCCTGTGGCTGCGCGAGGACGCTGATCATCCGCGCGCGAAGGCGCTGATGGCCGAGTACCAGGCCGAGCGCGGTCCTCGTATCCGCGCTGAGCGTGAGCAGGCATTGCGTGATGGCACCGCCGAGACCTTCGGCAGCCTGTTCCGGCGACGGCCGGTCTATGTGGTGCTGGTGCTGCTGGGGATGGTGGGTGCAGCGGCGCTGGTGCTGCTGCCGTTCGTGCTGTTGCGGGGGTAAGGGGTTTCGGCCGGGTTGCACCCGGCACCCGCAGACGCAACCGCAACGTCAAAAGCTGGTTTCCGTGGGATGGCGTGGCGGTGTGGACAGGCGGGACACGCCGTGAACCCGTCCGTGGGGGCTCGATGGCGCCATCCATGGCGCCAACGGTCCCGCCTGCCCACACCGCCACGCCTCTGACAGTTCCCCGCGGCTGTTGGTAGGTGTCGACCTTGGTCGACACAGCAGATCCACGCCATGCGTGGATGAACGTGAAAATCTGACCCTTTGGCTGTCTGGCGCTAAAATGGCGGGATGATCGCCAATACCGCTGCCTACCATTTCGCCGTCATCGACGCCCCCCAGGCCCTGTGCGACCAGCTGCTGGCGCGTGCCGAGGCGGCGGAGCTGCGCGGCACGATCCTGGTGGCGGGCGAGGGGTTGAACCTGTTCCTGGCCGGCGCGCCGGGGGCCATCGAGGGCTTCTATGCGGCGCTGCGTGAAGATGCGCGTTTTGCTGATCTGCGGGTCAAGACCAGTCTCAGCGAGCACCAGCCGTTCGCGCGGCTGAAGGCCAAGGTGAAGGACGAGATCATCAGCTTCCGCCGCGATGATGGCCAGCCGCTGGACTATCCGCGTGCGCCGGCGGTCGATCCGGCCACGGTGCAGCGGTGGCTGCGCCAGGGGCATGACGACGCCGGCAAGCCGGTGGTGATGCTCGACACGCGCAATCTGCAGGAGGTGGAGTACGGCACCTTCAAGGACGCGCTGGTGCTGCCCATCCACAAGTTCACCGACCTGCCCGGGGCGCTGGCGCCGCACCGCGAGGCGCTGAAGGACAGCACCGTGGTCAGTTTCTGCACCGGTGGCATCCGCTGCGAGAAGGCCGCGCTGTGGATGGTCAACGACGGCATGGACAATGTGCTGCAGCTCGACGGCGGCATCCTCGGTTACTTCGAGGCAGTGGGCGGCGAAGGCTACGAGGGGCGTTGCTTCGTGTTCGATGAGCGCGTGGCGCTGGATGCAGAATTGAAGCCCATGGTCGATCAGCCGCTGCCGGAGCCGCGCCCGAGCGCGTTCTGACCGTGCTTCCGTAGAGCCGAGCCCATGCTCGGCTGCTGTTGGTCGACGAATGGCAGCCGAGCACGGGCTCGGCTCTACACGATCCGGCGGGCGATGAACCGGCCACACGGGAATCAGCATCCCGCCACCGTCACTGGCCGTTGCGCACGGCCGACCCCATGCATGGGGAATCCTGTGACGGAAAACCGCCTGATGATCCCGTTGTCGATCCTTGACCTGGCCCCGGTCTGCGAGGGCAGTGACACCACCGCCGCCTTCGCCAACATGCTGGAACTGGCCCAGCACGCCGATGCACTGGGCTATCGCCGCTACTGGCTGGCCGAACACCACAACATGCCCGGCATCGCCAGTGCGGCCACCGCCGTGCTGATCGGCCATGTGGCCGGGGGCACGAAGCGCATCCGCGTCGGTGCCGGCGGCATCATGCTGCCCAACCATGCGCCGCTGCAGGTGGCCGAGCAGTTCGGCACGCTGGCCTCGCTGTATCCGGACCGCATCGACCTCGGCCTGGGTCGCGCACCCGGCACCGATCAGCCGACCGCGCGTGCACTGCGCCGCTACTTCGACAGCGCCGATCAGTTCCCGCAGGACGTTCGCGAACTGCTGCACTACTTCGAACCGGTAGAGCCCGGGCAGGCAGTGCAGGCGGTTCCGGGTGGGGGGCTGCGGGTGCCGACCTGGATCCTCGGTTCGAGCCTGTTCGGCGCGCGCATGGCCGCCTCGATGGGCCTGCCGTACGCGTTCGCCTCGCACTTCGCGCCCGACGTGATGGACGAAGCGCTGGCGGTGTACCGCCGCGAGTTCCGCCCCTCGGCCACGCTGAAACAGCCGCACGCGATGCTGGCCTTGAACGTTGTCGCCAGCGACAGCGAAGCCGAATCGCGGCGTTTGTTCACCAGCCAGCAGCAGAGTTTCGTCAACCTTCGCCGCGGCCGTCCTGGCAAGATTCCGGCACCGATCGACGACATCGAGTCCTTCTGGGAACCGCATGAAAAGCTGGGCGTGGAGCGGGCATTGGCCTGCACCGTACTGGGTGATCCGCAGCAGGTGGCCGAGGGCATCGCCGCCTTCGTCGAACGGCACAAGCCCGACGAACTGATGCTCACCGCCAATCTGTACGACCACCGCGCTCGCCTGCGTTCGTTCGAACTGGCGATGCACGCCTGGCATGCCCGCCACGCGGGCTGAACAATTGCGTCACGGCCTGTTGCGGCCGAACCGCGTCTGATGGGGCCTCCTACTTCTGGAGTCCCCACCATGGCCGAGACCCGCGCCGAACACATTGCCCAGCTGGCCGAACTGATCAAGGACGTGGAGGTGGCGATGTTCACCACCACCGGCGTCGACGGGCGACTCTACAGCCGGCCGCTGGCCACCCAGCAGGTCGCCTTCGACGGTGACCTTTGGTTCGTGATCACCGGCGACAGCCCGAAGGTGGCCGAGATCGCGCTCGATCCGCGGGTCAACGTGGCCTACGCCTCTCCATCGAAGAACACCTACGTGTCGGTGGCGGGGCGCGCGCGCGTGGTCGACGATCGCGCGAAGATCGAGGAGCTGTGGTCACCGGCGATGAAGCTGTTCTTCCCCGGTGGCAAGGATGACCCCAACCTGCGCCTGATCCATGTGCGCGCCGACAGTGCTGAATACTGGGATGGTCCGGGCACGCTGCTGGGCAAGGCGCTGACCTTCGTGCTGTCGGCGGTGCAGGACGAGCCGGCGGCGTTGGCCGACAACGGTTTCATTGATCTGCGCTGAGGGCGCGCCCCATCCACGCATGGTGTGGATCTACTGAATCCAGATACCCGCATCCCCCCGGTAGATCCACGCCATGCGTGGATGGGGTGTGCCCGGTGAATTCCGGCTTTCAGAACCAGCGCTGGAACAGATCGACGGTATAACCCACCAGCTGCCCCGAACTGAAGCCGAAGAAGGCGATCGCCGCCAGCGCCGCGATCCAGTTGAACAGCATCAGCGCACCATCGCGTTCCAGCAGCGCCAGCGAGAACAGCAGCAACTGGAAGCCGAACAGGAAGTTGGTGAAGGGAATCGGCAGCGACAGCAGGATGCCCAGCAGCACCAGCAGCAGGCCGGTGAAGGCATGCGCCGGCAGCGGTGTCAGCAGCTGGGGCAGTCGCGGCTTCAGCATCTTGTCCAGGCGCCGCAGCGGGCGATCGATACGGTCGAGGAAGCGGTGCATGGTGCCGCGCTTCGGCCCGCGCCGGGCAATGAAACCGGGCAACCAGGGGCGGCGCAGGCAGCACAGCATCTGCAGCCCGATCAGGACCACCAGTGGACCGCTGACCGCGCCGCCCATGCCCGGAATCGGAATGAACGAGGGCAGGATCGCTACGAACAGGAATACGCCGAACGCGCTCTGCTGCAGGTTGCACAGGATCTGGCCAAGCGGCATGTGTTCGGCCGGATCACCGGAGGCGAACATCTCCAGCAGGGTGCGGATGCCCTCGTTGCGGTAGGCCGGGCGCTCGATGCCCGGACCCTGGCCGGCCTCAGGCGGTGAGCTCATCGGCCTGCTCGTCGGACAGCGTGCGCAGCAGCAGCTTATCCACCCGCGCACCATCCAGGTCGACCACCTCGAAGCGCCAGCCGGCCCAGTCGAAGTACTCGCCCGCGTGCGGAATGCGGCCGAAGTAGTGGATGCACATGCCGGCCAGCGTGTAGTAGTCGCCATCCTCGGCATCGGGCAGGTCGTTGCTGCCGATCAGTTCACGCACGTCTTCGATCGGCAGCGAGCCGTCGACCAGCAGCGAGCCGTCCTCGCGGGTCACCACCAGCGCATCCTCGTCGGCGTTCTCCACCGCCTGCAGGCGGCCGACCACCGCGCCCATCAGGTCGCTGATGGTCACCAGGCCCTGGATCTCGCCGTACTCGTCCACCACCAGTGCCATCGACTGCTGTTCCTCGCGGAAGATTTCCAGCAGCTTCATCGCATGGGTCGATTCGGAGACGTACAGGGGCTCGCGCAGGGTCTGGAACAGCGCGTTGTCGCCGCGCGCCATGCGCGTGGCCAGCGATTTCAGCTCCAGCACGCCGACCACGTCCATGTCGTTGTCGCGGTACACCGGGTACCGCGAGAACTCGTGCTCGGCCATGATTTCCAGGTTGCGTTCCAGCCCGGCCTGGGTATCCAGCCACGCAATGCGGTTGCGCGGGGTCATCAGGCTGTCGGCGGTGCGGTCGCCCAGGCGCATGACGCGGTTCATCATGTCGCGCTCGTGGGCATCGATCACGCCCGCTTCGTGGCTCTCGGCCACCAGCATGCGGATCTCTTCTTCGGTCACCGAGGCGACTTCATCCTTGCCCAGGCCGAACAGTCGCAGGACCAGCTGGGTTGTCTTGGACAGCAGCCAGACGAAGGGCAGGGCCAGCTTGGCCAGCCAGCTCATCGGCATCGCCACCAGGCCGGCAATGGCCTCCGAACGGGTCAGTGCCAGGCGCTTGGGTACCAGTTCGCCGAAGATCAGCGTGATGAAGGTGATCAGGCTGACCGCCAGCGCCGTGCCGATGTTGCCGGCGTAGGCGAAGCCCGGCATCAGGCCCTGGATCCAGCCGGCGAAGGCCTCGCCCAGTGCTTCACCACCGAGGTAGCCGGTCAGCACGCCGATCACGGTGATGCCGATCTGCACGGTGGACAGGAAGCTCTCCGGCTTCTCCGACAGCTCCAGCGCCTTGGCGGCGCGCTTGGAGGTGGCGGCCATCTGCTTCAGGCGGCTCTTGCGCGAGGTCATGACCGACATCTCGGACATGGCGAAGAAGCCGTTCAACAGAACAAGCGCGAAGACAATCAGGATCATTTCAAACACGGGCGTCGTCCCCGGTTGGTGGCAGGGAGGGCGGGTGCTTGCGATGGCGGCAGGCGCTCAGGAATGGGGTCCGGCGCGGCGCTGGGGGATAAGGGTCGTCGTCCATAAGGTGCGCCCGAAGGCGCGCTGGCATCTTAGCAAAGGGGCGTGGCAGGGTGGCAACCGCCTGTTCAGGTTGGGGGTTCAACGCCCTTGAAAGGGGGCGGGGATACCCGAGATGGTCATCTAGCCGTCATAATTCCGTCTGGTGCCGTCCTTCCCGCGACGGCTGACAGGTTTCTCAATGTTCTCTCTGCAGACCATTTTCGGTTCCGGCAAACAGTTCTACACCCTGCTCGATGAGGCCGCCGTCGCGGCGTCCGACGCCGCCAAGGCGCTGCATTCCATGCTGCGCGAGGCCGACCGCCAGCCCGCGCTGGACGCTTTCAAGCTGGCCCGCCTGCGCGAACGCGCGGCCTCGGACAAGATCAGCCAGGCGCTGGTGGACAGCTTCATGACCCCGATCGAGCGCGAAGACATCGAAGCGCTGGGTTCGGCCCTGTACAAGATTCCGAAGCAGATCGAGAAGTTCGCCGATCGCTATTCGCTGGCCACGACCCACCTGGAACACATCGACTTCGCGCCGCGCGCGGCGATGCTGGAACAGGCTGCCGGCGTGGTGGTGGAGATGGTGGCCGACCTGCGCCACATGAACCTGGACCGGATGACCGCGCTGAACGAGAAGCTGCGCTCGCTGGAGAACGAGGCCGACCGCCTGATGCTCGAGCTGTACCGCGACATCTATTCCGGTCGCCTGGACAACCTGCAGATGTTCCTGCTGAAGGAATTCTTCGAGATCCTGGAAAAGGCCATCGACCGTTGCCGCGAGGCCGGCGTGGTGGCGTACCAGATCGTGTTGAAGAACAGCTGACGGACGCCGCCGCATGTTGACCCTTGTCCTGGTGGTGATCCTGGCCGCGCTCGTCTTCGAGTTCATCAACGGCTTCCACGACACCGCCAACTCCATTGCCACCGTGGTGGCGACCAAGGTGCTCTCGCCCGGCTGGGCGGTGATGCTGGCCGCCTTCATGAACCTGATCGGTGCGCTGACCGGTACGGCCGTCGCATTGACGATCGCCTCCGGCCTGCTCAACACCAACGTCGTCGATGTCACCCCGCAGGTGATCCTGTGCGCGCTGCTCGGCGGCATCATCTGGAATCTGATCACCTGGTGGAAGGGCCTGCCGTCCTCGTCCTCGCACGCGCTGATCGGTGGCCTCTGCGGCGCCGGCCTGGCCGCGGCCCATAACAACTGGGACGCGCTGATCTGGTCCGAGCGTCTGGGCAGCTGGGCCCAGAACAAGGGCCTGCTGTGGAAGGTGTTCGTGCCGATGATCACCTCGCCGATCGCCGGTTTCCTGCTCGGCATCGTGGTGATGGTGCTGCTGTGGGGCCTGATCGCCGGCCTGGCCAAGATCGGTGGCGCCATCGGTCGCCTGGCCCGTCCGCGCATCGTCAATGCGTTCTTCGGCAAGGCCCAGATCGCCTCGGCGGCCTACATGGGCTTCGCCCACGGTCACAACGACGCGCAGAAGACCATGGGCATCATCGCCATGACCCTGATCGGTGCCGAAGCCACCGGCGCATTGAACGACCTGCCGTCCTGGCTTGCCTTCATGCACCCGGACGCGCATGCCGGTGACGGCATCGCGATGTGGATCGTGCTGACCTGTGCGGTGGTGATGGCCGCCGGTACCGCCTCGGGCGGCTGGAAGATCATCAAGACCCTGGGCCACAAGATGGTCAAGCTGCACCCGATCCACGGCTTCGCCGCGGAGACCAGCTCGGCCACCATCCTGACCCTGGCCGCCCACTTCGGCATGCCGGTCTCGACCACGCACAGCATCTCCACCGCCATCATGGGCGTCGGCTTCGCCAAGAACCCGCGCTCGCTGAAGTTCGGCGTGATCGAACGCATCGTCTGGGCCTGGATCCTGACCATCCCGGCGGCAGGCGGCTGTGCGTACCTGATCCTGAAGCTGTTCGAGCTGTTCGGCTGGACCTGATCGCCACGCCAAGGTTGCAAACGAAAAAGCCCGCCGATATCCGGCGGGCTTTTTCATGGGCAAAGAATTTTTCCGCACACATCGTGTCGACCAAGGTCGACACCTACCAGAGCAGAAGCAGGGATCCGATCCCGTGCCGACCAACGGTCGGCACCCACCAACAGCAGCAGGAACCTGTCAGCGGCGGGGTGGGGTGGATATGCAGGACCGTTGGCGCCATGGATGGCGCCATCGAGCCCCCATGGACGGGTTTACGGCGTGTCCTGCATATCCACCCCACCTCGCCAGCCCTCAGGAAGCCAGCTTTTGCCGTTGCCGTTGCCGTCAGCGGGTGCCGGGCCGCAGGCCCGGCCGCCCCCCTCAATTGCGCTGGAACAGCGCCCGCACATCCTTCCGGAACGCCGCCTGGCTGTCCGCCCGGCTGTAGAACATGTGCCCACCCGGATAACTACGCACCTGCACCCGGTCCGGGTTGCTGCCCATCGTCGGCATCTGGTCCACCGTCAGGATCGAACCCATGAACGGGCACGACAGGTCATTCCAGCCGTGCACGATCAGCACCTGCAGATGCGGGTCGATCGCCACCGCCTGGCGCAGCTGGGTCACCGCGCCCTGGCGCAGATCGCCATTGCGGTCCCACAGCCGGTTCACGTCGTAGTTCAGCGCCTGGTAGCGCGCATCCACCTTCCAGCCGACCACGCGCGTCACGAAGTCGACCATCGCCGTGGTGGTCGGCGCGATGATGCTGTCCAGCAGAGGATCGTTGGCACGCTGCTCCGGATCGTTCGGGAACGGATCGAACGCGGTCACGTTGGAATCGTAGCGGCTGCCCAGCGTGCCCTTGTCGCGGAACACTTCGCGCAGGTATGCCTGGGTTTCCAGGCGGCCGCCAGCACGGCGCACGAACTGCGGGTCAAGCCCGGTCAGCTCGGTCACCCGGCGCAGCATCGCCTCGGTCGCCTGCGGGTCGCTGCGGCCCTTCATCAGCGCGGTGGCGTAGTCGCCGCGGGTGTACTCGACCACCTCGCGCATCGCCGCGTCGGTCAGCCTGCCCTGGCGCTCCAGGTGCGCGGCCGCGATCGACGGCAGCGTCTGCATCCATGCCATCGGCGAGACGTCGGCGTTGTCTTCCAGCGTCGGGCTAAGGTACGGCGATACCAGCACCAGGCCGTTCATCGCCACGCCCAGCCGGGTCTGCAGGAAGTGGGTGATGCGTGGGCCGCGATAACCGCCGTAGCTCTCGCCGGTCAGGTACTTGCGTGACGCCATGCGTTGGTTGCGCAGCAGCCAGTCGTAGATCGAGCGCGACAGGTACTCGATGTCGGCACTGGGGTTGTACAGCTGCTTCTTCGCCTCGTCATCGCCGATGCGCGCGCGGCTGAAACCGGTGCCGACCGGATCGATGAACACCAGGTCGGTGAAATCCAGCCAGGTACCCGGGTTGTCATGCAGGGTGGCCGGCGCCGAGGCGCTGTCGCCCTCCGAACCGAAGGTGACCACCTTGGGCCCGATCGCGCCCATGTTGAGGTAGACCGACGAGGCACCGGGGCCGCCGTTGAGCGCGAAGGTCACCGGCCGGTCCTTGCCCGGCATCGTGTAGGCGGTGAACACCACATCGGCGATCACCTTGCCCTTGTCATCGCGCACCGGCAGGGTGCCGACCGTGGCGGTGTAATCGAGGCTGCGCCCGGCCAGGCGCATGCTCTGGCGGACCGAGGCATCGGCCGGCAGTGCGGGCGCTTCGCTCTTGTCATCCTTCTGGTCGGGTTTGGCGTCGGCCGGTGCGGCCAGCACGCTGGCAGGGGCGATGAGCAGGCCGACGCAGAGCGCGGCAGTGTGCAGCAGGGACTTCATGGCACCGTATCGGCAACGGAAGGGGGTTCCGATGCTAGGCCGGTGGGTGCCGCACCGGATGTGTCCAAAGGCATGCCTGGGCGCGCTGGCCGGTTGCGGCCAGATTGGGTCAAGCGGGCAGGGCTGCTGCCGCTTCGTCGTTGGCCAACAGGCCGTAGACGGCCGAGTCCGAAAACTCACCCTGGATGCGCCAGCGCTGGCGCAGCACCCCTTCGCGGTGGAAGCCCAGGCGGTCAAGCACATGTGCCGAGGGTACGTTGCGTGGATCGATCTCGGCTTCGATACGGTGCAGGTGCAGGGTGCGGAACAGATAGCCCAGCATCTGCTGCAGGGCCTCATGCATGTAGCCCTGGCCCTGGCGGTCCGGCGCCAACAGATAGCCGATCTCGGCCCGCATGGCCTCGCGATCAATGGCGAACGCAACGCAGATGCCCAGTAGTGGGCCGTTGGGCGATTCGCGCACGGCCAGCTTCAACTGGGTACCGATGGCGTGCGCGGCAAGATCGTCGTCGATCTGTTCGCGGGCTTCGGCCGGACGCGTCCAGGCCGGGTGGTTCCACCAGCGCATCACGTCCGGATTGGACTGCAGCGTGAACAGCGCGGCCGCGTCGTCACGGCGGATCGGGCTCAGCACCAGCCGCGGGCTGTGCAGCGGCAGGGCGGGGAACAGCAACGAGTGGCTGGCCAATACGATGGTCCACACGGGTGGACGCGCATTATGGCGCCGTAGGGTTTGCCGATGGCGGCGGGATGGCTCCGGAGCGGATGGGGTCGGAGCCCTTTCCGCAGGAAGGGGCTCCGACCCGGTTGGCGGCAGTGGGGTCAGAGCCGTTTCCTGTCAGGAAACGGATCTGACCCCGCGGCGGCATCAGACTTCCAGCGAGGCCAGGTCGCCCTTCGACTCCAGCCAGCCCTTGCGGTCGGAGGCGCGCTTCTTGGCCAGCAGCATGTCCATCAGCGAACTTGTCTGTTCGCGATCGTCCACGGTCAGCTGCACCAGCCGGCGCGTATCCGGGTGGATGGTGGATTCACGCAGCTGCGGCGGGTTCATCTCGCCCAGGCCCTTGAAGCGGGTCACGTTGATGGCGCCCTTGATCTTCTCGCGTTCGATCTTGTCCAGCATCGAGCGCTTTTCCTCTTCGTCCAGGGCGTAGAACACCTGCTTGCCCACGTCGATGCGGAACAGCGGCGGCATCGCCACGAACACGTGGCCGGCATCGACCAGCGCCGGGAAGTGCTTCAGGAACAGTGCGGTCAGCAGCGTTGCGATGTGCAGGCCGTCGGAGTCCGCGTCGGCCAGGATGATGACCTTGCCGTAGCGCAGGCCGCTGATGTCATCCTTGCCGGGGTCGCAGCCGATGGCGATGGCCAGGTTGTGTACTTCTTCCGAGGCCAGCACGCTGTTGGACGAGACTTCCCAGGTGTTCAGGATCTTGCCGCGCAACGGCATGATGGCCTGGAAGTCCTTGTCGCGGGCCTGCTTGGCGCTGCCGCCTGCCGAGTCACCTTCCACCAGGAACAGCTCGGTGCGCGACAGGTCCTGGCTGATGCAGTCGGCCAGCTTGCCGGGCAGGGCCGGGCCCTGGGTGACCTTCTTGCGGACGACCAGCTTCTCGGTCTTCAGGCGTGCGCTGGCACGCTCGATGGCGATCTGCGCGATCTTCTCGCCCAGCTCCACGTTCTGGTTCAACAGCAGGCTGAAGGCATCGTGGGCGGCGCCTTCAACGAAACCGGCTGCCTGGCGCGAGGACAGGCGTTCCTTGGTCTGGCCGCTGAACTGCGGGTCGGTCATCTTCAGCGACAGCACGAACGACACGCGGTCCCACACGTCTTCCGGGGCCAGCTTGACGCCACGCGGCAGCAGGTTGCGGAAGTCGCAGAACTCGCGCAGCGCCTCGGTCAGCCCGGTACGCAGGCCGTTGACGTGGGTGCCGTGCTGGGCGGTGGGAATCAGGTTGACGTAGCTTTCCTGCACCAGTTCACCTTCCGGCAGCCAGGCCACGGCCCAGTCCACCACCTCGGTGTCCTTCTTCAGGTTGCCGACGAACAGGTCGGCCGGCAGCGATTCGCGCTCGCCCAGTTCCAGCTTCAGGTAATCGCGCAGGCCGTCCTCGTAGTACCAGGTGTCGACTTCGCCGGTGGCCTCGTCGGTCAGCTTGACGGTCAGGCCCGGGCACAGCACGGCCTTGGCGCGCAGCAGGTGCTTGAGCGCGCGCACCGCGAACTTCGGCGTATCGAAGTACTTCGGGTCCGGCCAGAAGCGCACGCGGGTACCGGTGTTCTTCTTGCCGACAGTGCCGACCACTTCCAGCGGGGTGGCGCGGTCGCCGTTGCGGAAGGTGATGCGGTGTTCGGCGCCTTCGCGCTTGATGTGCACTTCCACCAGGGTCGACAGCGCGTTGACCACGCTGACGCCGACGCCGTGCAGGCCGCCGGAGAAGGTGTAGTTGTTGTTGCTGAACTTGCCGCCCGCATGCAGGCGGGTGAGGATCAGCTCGACGCCCGGGATCTTCTCTTCCGGATGGATGTCCACCGGCATGCCGCGGCCGTCATCGCTGACCTCCACGCTGCCGTCCTTGTACAGGGTGATCTCGATCGAGCGGGCGTGGCCGGCGAGGGCCTCGTCCACCGAGTTGTCGATCACTTCCTGCGCCAGGTGGTTCGGGCGCGCGGTGTCGGTATACATGCCGGGACGGCGCTTGACCGGGTCAAGGCCGGACAGGACTTCAATATCGGCGGCGTTATAGCGGGCGTTCATCTATCTTCTAAAGCGCGGAGCGACGCGCAAGTGTGCGGTCTGTGCGCCGAATTTGCACGCCTGCGGTTCAGCCTCGGCGGCGGGGAGGGGGTAAAATGGCAGTCGCTGGAATCTGAACGCCGGCGACCCCCGTTGGGTCGAAACATCCAAGCCATACCGCGAGGAGGACCTCATGAAGAAGTTGCTGACCATTGCGATCCTGGCCGCTGCCGCCGTTGCAGTGCCGCTGGTGGTGGCGCAGAACGCCGGCCAGCCGGCCCCGCAGCAGGGTGACCAGGCCGACAAGGCGCAGGCCGAAGCCGATGCCAAGGCCAAGCGCCGCGCCCAGGCCAATGCCGAAATGAAGGCGCAGGGCCAGCCGGCCCCGCAGCAGGAAGAGGAAGAAGAGGCGAGGAAGAAGAAGTAATCCTTCCACCCTCCGAAGCCCTTGCCGCAAGGGATTCGCCCCCCGACGCCCCGCCCAGCGGGGCGTTTCTTTTGGGTGATGGCCGCAACTGCCTCTTGGGTTGGCGGCCATCAATCTGTAAACTATGGCTTTCCGGGAGTAAGTGCGTGTCCACCCTTTGCGAATGGGCTGGCACGACCATGCGTGGTCGCCAGCAATGCGGGTCGCAGGTGACGGTCGATATGACCGGCACGGCCGCCCCGACCTCGCAGGGTGGTCCCCGTCCGGCACCTGCCGCCGCTCGGCCCAGCACCTCCCTCGCTGCCCCAGCGAACCGGAAAACCCCCTTCAAGCTCCATGCCCGCCCTCCGGGTGCGCGTGGTGCTGCCGTTTTCCATTTCCAGACAGGATGCTTGCAGCCATGACTCCCTTGATTTTCGTAACCGGCGGCGTGGTGTCCTCGCTCGGCAAAGGCATTGCCGCTGCGTCACTGGCCGCCATTCTCGAAGCCCGTGGCCTGAAGGTCACGATGATGAAGCTCGACCCGTACATCAACGTCGACCCGGGTACCATGAGCCCGTTCCAGCACGGTGAGGTCTACGTCACCGACGACGGTGCCGAGACCGACCTCGACCTAGGCCACTACGAGCGCTTCGTGCGCACTCGCCTGAGCCGCAAGAACTCGGTCACCACCGGCCGCATCTACGAGAACGTGATCCGGAAGGAACGCCGCGGCGATTATCTGGGCGCGACCGTGCAGGTCATTCCGCACATCACCGACGAGATCCGCCGCTGCATCGATGAAGCCACCGAAGGCTACGACGTGGCCCTGGTCGAGATCGGCGGTACTGTCGGCGACATCGAGTCGCTGCCGTTCCTGGAAGCGATCCGCCAGGTGCGCACCGAGCGTGGCCCGGAGAAGGCGCTGTTCATGCACCTCACCCTGGTGCCGTACATTGGCGCCGCCGGTGAGCTGAAGACCAAGCCGACCCAGCATTCGGTGAAGGAGCTGCGCTCGATCGGCATCCAGCCGGACGTGCTGCTGTGCCGCTCCGAGCAGGCGGTGCCGGATTCTGAGCGACGCAAGATCGCCCAGTTCACCAACGTTTCCGAGCGTGCCGTCATCAGCGTGCCGGACGTGGACGTGCTGTACCGCATTCCGTCGGGCCTGCATGCGCAGGGCCTGGACGAGATCGTGGTCAACCAGCTGAAGCTGGCTGACAAGGCCGGTCCGGTCGACCTGTCGATGTGGGAAGACGCGGTCGATGCGACCCTGCACCCGCTGGACGAAGTGACCATCGCCGTGGTCGGCAAGTACGTCGACCACCAGGACGCCTACAAGTCGGTCGGCGAAGCCCTCAAGCACGGCGGCCTGCGCCAGCGCACCAAGGTCAACCTGAAGTGGCTGGAAGCGCAGGATCTGGAAGGCACCGACATGGCCGCACTGGCCGATGTCGACGGCATCCTGGTGCCCGGTGGCTTCGGTGACCGCGGCTTTGAAGGCAAGGTGCTGACCTCGAAGTTCGCCCGCGAGCAGCAGGTGCCGTACTTCGGCATCTGCTACGGCATGCAGGCGGCGGTGGTGGACTACGCCCGCAACGTGGTCGGCCTGGAAGGCGCCAACAGCACCGAGAACGATCGCCAGTCGCCGAACCCTGTGATCGGCCTGATCACCGAGTGGCGCACCGCCACCGGCGATGTCGAGAAGCGCGACGACAAGAGCGACCTTGGCGGCACCATGCGCCTGGGCCTGCAGGAACAGCGCCTGAAGCCGGGCACGCTGGCCCGCGAGCTGTACGGCAAGGACGTGGTCGCCGAGCGTCATCGGCACCGCTACGAGTTCAACAACCGCTACCGCACCCAGCTGGAAGATGCCGGCCTGGTGATCGCCGGCAAGTCGATGGATGACACCCTGGTGGAAGTGGTCGAGCTGCCGCGCGATGCGCACCCGTGGTTCCTGGCCTGCCAGGCGCACCCGGAATTCCTGTCCACGCCGCGTGACGGCCACCCGCTGTTCATCGGTTTCATCCGTGCCGCGCGCGAGCGCAAGGCCGGTGGCAAGCTGCTTTCCGAAGCGCGTGCCTGACTTGTGAATGGGGGCTTCGGCCCCCATCCTGCATGCTTCAACCCCCAGCGCACCGGCCCGTCCGGTGCTGCGGACAACAAGGAAACGCCATGAAACTGTGTGGATTCGAGGTCGGGCTGGACCAGCCCCTGTTCCTGATCGCTGGCCCCTGCGTGATCGAGTCGATGCAGCTGCAGCTCGATACCGCCGGCAAGCTGAAGGAGGTCACCGACAAGCTCGGCGTCAACTTCATCTTCAAGTCCAGCTTCGACAAGGCCAACCGCACCTCGGGCACCGCCTTCCGCGGCCCGGGCATGGAAGAGGGCCTGAAGGTCCTGGCCGAGGTCAAGAAGCAGATCGGCGTGCCGGTGCTGACCGACGTCCACGAATACACCCCGATGGACGAAGTGGCCTCGGTGGTAGATGTGCTGCAGACCCCCGCGTTCCTGGTCCGCCAGACCGACTTCATCCGCAAGGTGTGCTCGGCCGGCAAGCCGGTCAACATCAAGAAGGGCCAGTTCCTGGCGCCGTGGGACATGAAGCCGGTCGTTGAGAAGGCCAAGGCCACCGGTAATGAGCAGATCATGGTCTGCGAGCGGGGTGCCAGCTTTGGCTACAACAACCTGGTCAGCGACATGCGTTCGTTGGCGGTGATGCGCGATACCGGTTGCCCGGTGGTGTTCGACGCCACCCATTCGGTGCAGCTGCCGGGCGGGCAGGGCACCAGTTCCGGCGGCCAGCGCGAGCACGTGCCGGTGCTGGCCCGTGCCGCCGTGGCGGTGGGCATCTCCGGCCTGTTCGCCGAGACCCATCCGGATCCGTCCAAGGCACTGTCCGATGGCCCCAATGCGTGGCCGCTGGACCAGATGGAAGCGCTGCTCGAGACCCTGATGGAACTCGATGCGGTGACCAAGAAGCACGGCTTCTCGCGCTTCGCGTGAGTCGCGACCCGTGGCTGGCGCTGGAAGCCCAGCGCCGCCGCCGGCACTGGAAGCAGTGGCCCTGGGGCCTGATTGCACTGGGCCTTGCCGTGCTGTTCACCGTCGGCATGTTCGGCCTGGTGCTGATCGGCGCAGCGTCCGTGCGGCCGCCGGGTGATGGTGGCAGCGCGCTCAATCTGCGCGCGTACTTCATCGGGCTGATGGTCGCAGAGTTGGTAGCGGCCATGGGCTGCGCCGCTGCGGCCGTACTGGCCTGGCGCCTGAACCGTGGCAAGGTGGCCGCCGGCCTGGCGATCATCCTGCTGTCGCTGTGGTTCGGCGCCCTGTTCTACGGAGTGCTTTGATGAATACGACCACGTCGGCGCGCGGCTGGCCCTGGGGGCTGATCGCTCTGGGCTTGGCCTTGTTGACCTGGATGGCCCTTGTGGTGGGCGTGCTGGCCTTCACGGCCGGCTTCCGGCCGCCGGGGGACGGAAACAACGGCGTGCAGGCCACGCAATGGTGGATGCTGGGCGCGTTGGTCACGATGGTGCTGTCCTTCCTGGGCTGCCCGGTGGCGATGGTGCTGGCCTGGCGTCGGCAGCGTGGCCCCATCCTGGCGGCGATTGCCGGTGCATTGCTGGTGATGCTGGTATCGATGGTCCTGATCGTGATCGGGTCCAGCTGGGGCTGAAGCGGCCTGCGCCATTTGGCAAGTGGCGGGCAGCCGGGGATAATCACGCGGCATTCGTTTTGTCGCCCCCTCTCCAGACAGGTAACCGGCCCGACCATGAGTACGATCCGCAGCATCCACGCCCGTGAAATCCTCGACAGCCGTGGCAACCCCACGCTGGAAGCCGAAGTCATCCTGGAGGACGGTTCGTTCGGTCGTGCCGCGGTTCCCTCCGGCGCCTCGACCGGCACCAAGGAAGCGGTCGAGCTGCGTGACGGCGACAAGACCCGTTACCTGGGCAAGGGCGTGCGCAAGGCCGTCGACAACGTCAACACCACCATTGCCGCCGCGCTGAAGGGCTTCGAGGCCACCGACCAGGCCGGCCTCGACCGTCGCCTGATCGACCTCGACGGCACCGAGAACAAGGGCCGCCTGGGCGCCAACGCACTGCTGGGTGTTTCGATGGCCGCCGCGCATGCCGCCGCCGCATCGAGCAAGCAGGCACTGTGGCAGTACCTGGCCGCCAAGACCGGCGTGACCCCGTCGCTGCCGGTGCCGATGATGAACATCATCAACGGCGGTGCGCATGCCGACAACAACGTCGACTTCCAGGAGTTCATGGTGCTGCCGGTCGGCTTCACCTCGTTCTCCGAAGCGCTGCGCGCCGGTACCGAAATCTTCCATTCGCTGAAGTCGGTGCTGAAGGGCCACGGCCTGAGCACGGCGGTCGGCGACGAAGGCGGCTTCGCGCCGGACTTCCGCAGCAACGTCGAAGCGCTGGACACCATCCTCGAAGCGATCGGCAAGGCCGGCTACACCGCGGGTGAAGACGTGCTGCTGGGCCTGGACGTGGCGTCCAGCGAGTTCTTCGAGAACGGCAAGTACAACCTGGTCGGCGAGAACAAGCGCCTGACCTCCGAGCAGTTCGTCGACTTCCTCGCCGACTGGGCCGCGCAGTACCCGATCATCACGATCGAAGACGGTCTGGCCGAGAACGACTGGGGCGGCTGGAAGCTGCTGACCGACCGCATCGGCAAGAAGGTGCAGCTGGTCGGTGACGACCTGTTCGTGACCAACCCGAAGATCTTCCAGGAAGGCATCGACTCGGGCACCGCCAACGCGATCCTGATCAAGGTCAACCAGATCGGCACCCTGAGCGAAACCCTGGAAGCGATCGCCATGGCCGACAGCGCCGGCTATGCTGCCGTGGTCTCGCACCGTTCGGGCGAAACCGAAGACACCACCATCGCCGACATCGCCGTGGCCACCACCGCCACCCAGATCAAGACCGGCTCGCTGTGCCGCAGCGATCGCGTGGCCAAGTACAACCAGCTGCTGCGCATCGAGGAAGCCCTCGGTGCTGGCGCGCGTTACGCCGGTCGTGACGCGTTCGTTTCGCTGAAGCGCTGAACCCATGCGCGACTGGCGCTGGATGCTGCTGGTGCTGGCCCTGCTGCTGGGCTGGCTGCAGTACCGCTTCTGGTTCGGTCCGGGCAATTCGGGCGAAGTGATGATGCTCGAAGCCCAGGTCGCCAACCAGGAGCGGGACAATGAGGGCCTGCAGCAGCGCAATGATGCGCTGGCTGCGGAAGTGAAGGACCTCAAGGAAGGCCAGTCCGCCATCGAGGAACGCGCGCGCAGCGAGCTGGGCATGATCAAGCCTGGCGAAAAGTTCTACCGCGTGGTCGAGGATGCGCCGGTCCAACCGCCGCAACCTGCGGCAGGTGTCAGTGCGCAGGTCAGCGAACACCCGGCGGACGTGCCATGAGTGCGGCGATCTGGGTCGTGGTTCCGGCTGCCGGCCGTGGCACCCGCTTCGGCGCGCCGTTGCCCAAGCAGTACCTGCAGGCAGGTGGGCAGATCCTGCTTGCCCATACCCTGGACGCCCTGCTGGCGCACCCGGCCGTGGCCGGGGCGATGGTGGTGATCGGCCAGGACGATGCCGACTGGCCCGGCTGGAACGAATGGGTGGGCAAGCCGGTGTTGACCTGCATTGGTGGCGCGACCCGCGCCGCTTCGGTGCTGGCAGGCCTGCAGGCGCTGCCGGAAACGGTGCGCGCGGATGAGTTCGTACTGGTCCACGATGCCGCGCGGCCGAACCTGTCGCCGGCCGATCTCGGCCGCCTGCTTGAGGTCGGCCGTGCCGACCCGGTCGGCGCGATCCTGGCTGCCCCGGTGCGCGACACGCTCAAGCGTGCGGGTGACGACGGCGGCATCGATGGCACCGAGCCGCGCGAGCGCCTGTGGCGCGCGCTGACCCCGCAGTTGTTCCGTCGCCATCAACTCAGCCGCGCGTTGTCCGAAGCCGCGGCCGCCGGTGTCGACGTCACCGACGAGGCGATGGCCATGGAGCGCCAGGGCCAGCGCCCGCTGCTGGTGGAAGGCAGCGAGGACAACTTCAAGGTCACCACCCCGGCCGATCTGGACCGGTTCGAATTCGTACTTTCCCGCCGCGCCAGCTGATTGCCCGCGCGGCCCTGCTGCAAGGGTTGCATCCATGAGCACCGCACCGTTCCCGCCCGTCCGCATCGGCCAGGGCTATGACGTCCATGCCTTCGGCGAAGGCGATCACATCATGCTTGGCGGCGTGAACGTTCCACACAGCTGTGGCGTGCTTGCGCACAGCGACGGCGACGTGATCCTGCACGCCTTGTGCGATGCGATGCTCGGTGCGCTGGCGCTGGGTGACATCGGCCAGCATTTCCCGCCCAGTGACGACCGCTGGAAGGGCGCCGACAGCAGCGATTTCGTCCGCCATTGCGACAGCCTGCTGCGCGAGCGCGGCTGGCGTGTCGGCAACACCGACATCACCGTGATCTGCGAGCGGCCCAAGGTCGGCCCGCATGCCCTGGCCATGCGTGAGCGCATCGGCGAGCTGCTGCAGTTGCCGCTGGATACGGTCAGCGTGAAGGCAACCACGTCGGAGAAGCTGGGTTTCACCGGGCGCGGTGAAGGCATTGCCGCACAGGCGGTCGTGTTGCTGGTGGCGGCATGATCCCGCTGCCGCTCGCGTTCGGTGCGCCGTTGTTGACGGCGCGCATCCGCACCACGCCGGAAGATTTCCAGGTCGATGAGCTACCTGCCTTCGAGGCCACCGGCGAAGGCGAGCACCTGTTGCTGCACATCCGCAAGCGTGGTGCCAACACCGTGCATGTGGCCAAGTTGCTGGCCAAGTGGGCTGGCCTGCCGGAAATGGCGGTGAGCTACGCGGGCATGAAGGATCGCCACGCGGTCACTACCCAGCGTTTCAGCGTGCACCTGCCCAAGCGCGTTGCGCCGGACCTGGCCGAGTTGGCCGGTCACGAGATCGAAGTGATCGAGTCCACCTGGCACAACCGCAAACTGCAGCGTGGCGCACTGGCTGGCAATCGCTTCAAGCTGGTGCTGCGTGAAGTGCAGGGCGATGCCGCAGCGATCAGCGAACGCCTGCAGCAGATTGCCGGACGCGGCCTGCCGAACTGGTTCGGCGAACAGCGCTTTGGCCGCGACGGCGGCAACGTGCCGGCGGCACTGGCGATGTTCGGTGGCCGCCGCATGCGCAAGGATCAGCGTTCGCTGCTGCTCTCGGCCGCGCGTTCGGCGCTGTTCAACCGCGTGCTGGCCGCACGCGTGGAGCAGGGCAGCTGGGATCAGCCGCTGGACGGCGAAGTGTGGATGCTCGATGGCAGCCGCAGCGTGTTCGGCCCCGAGCCGTACACCGACGTGCTGGCCGAGCGCCTGGCGCGTTTCGACATCCATCCCAGCGCGCCGCTGTGGGGCGAAGGCGAGCTGCGCAGCACCGATGCGGCACGCGAGCTGGAGCTGGCCGCGCTGGACGACGAGGAATCGAAGGCGCTGCGGGCCGGCCTGGAAGACGCGCGCCTGAAGCAGGAGCGCCGCGCGCTGCGCCTGCGCCCGGCGCTGCTGCAGCACCAGTGGCTGGCCGATGACGTGCTGGAGCTGTCGTTCGCATTGCCGCCCGGCTGCTACGCGACGGCCGTGCTGCACGAGCTCGGCCCCGTCGAAGACGCTTCGCAGGCCTGACCAGGGCGCGCGGTTTTCGCGCGCCGCTGGAAGAGCAGTCGACTGACAGTCGACTCTACACCGCTGTGCTGCACGAGCTCGGTCTGGTCTGAGCAGAGTGCGCGGTTTTCGCGTGCCGCTGGAAGAGCAGTCGACTGACGGTCGACTCTACACCGCTGTGCTGCACGAACTCGGTTCGGCCTGAGCAGGGCGCGCGGTAGAGTCGACTGTTAGTCGACTTGCGCGCGCAGCGCGGGGTATTCGCGTGCCGCTGGAAGAGCAGTCGACTGACAGTCGACTCTACCTGGATGCATGGCGTCCCCTTTTTTCATCGTCGCGCCAGCAGCACCAGCACCGCGCCGGTGCCGCCTTGTCCGGTCGGCGCCGAATGGAAGGCCAGCACGTCGTTGCGCAGCCGCAGCAGGCGATCGACCAGGTTCTTCAGCACCGGCGCGCCACCATCGGACTGCAATCCCTTGCCATGGATGATGCGCACGCAGCCGTACTCGTGTGCATGCGCCTCCAGCAGGAACTGGCGCAGCAGCGTCTGTGCCTGCGCGGCAGTGGCACCATGCAGGTCCAGTTCGTCCTGCACCGAATACTGGCCACGCTTCAGGCGCTGGAACAGGCGCGGCGGCAGGTTGTCGCGGCGATAGCTGGCCACGTCGCCGGCTTCCAGCGGGGAGCTGTCGCGCAGCAGCCGAGCGAACTCGCCGGCCGCTTCGGCCTCGTCGCGTTCGGCCATGCGCGCGCGCGGCTTCGGCCGGGGCGCGGCGGGGGCCGGCTCGGCATCCTTGCGCAGCGGCGTCACTTCGCCGATGGCCGCACGGAACAATGCGGCCGGATCTTCGTCTTCAGGGTGCGACATGCGCACAGGGTAAACCGCCGGCGCAGGTCTGCCTATGACGGTTCAATGTCGGTCGTGACCGCCGGCAGGGTAGGACCGGCGGCTCGCATGCGGCACAATAGATGATGCCCTTGCAGGGTCGACGGCTTCCGCAGGGAGCACGACGGTCCCGCCCACACTGCACGGTGACGGAATCGAATTCTTGGAAAATCAAGCGGTTAAATCGAAGATGCGAATCCTGGTGAGTAACGACGACGGTGTCGACGCCGCAGGCATCCGGATGCTGGCCTCGGTGCTGCGCGAGGCTGGACACGAAGTCACGGTGGTCGCACCCGACCGCGATCGCTCCGGTGCCAGCAACTCGCTGACCCTGGACCTGCCGATCCGCCTCAAGCGCATCGACCATTACACCGTCTCGGTGGCAGGTACGCCCACCGACTGCGTGCACCTGGCGCTGACCGGCCTGCTTGAATTCGAGCCCGACATTGTCGTGTCCGGCATCAACAATGCTGCCAACCTCGGCGATGACGTGATCTATTCCGGCACCGTCTCGGCGGCGATGGAAGGTCGTTTCCTCGGCTTGCCGGCGGTTGCTGTTTCACTGGTCAGCCGCAATCACGACCCGAAGCATTTCGAGACCGCAGCGCGCGCCGCGGTCGAGATCGTTGCCCGGCTCAAGGCCGATCCGCTGCCCGCCGACACCATCCTCAACGTCAACGTGCCGGACCTGCCGTGGAACGAGGTCAAGGGCTTCGAGGTCACGCGCCTGGGCAACCGCCATCGCGCCGAAGGCTGCATCGCGCAGAAGGACCCGCGCGGCAACGAGGTCTACTGGATCGGCCCGGCCGGTCGTGAGCAGGACTCCGGCCTTGGTACCGATTTCCACGCGGTACGCACCGGCCACATCTCGATCACCCCCATCCAGGTCGACCTGACCCGCTACCAGGCCCTGGAGAAGGTGGCCAGCTGGGTCGGCGGCCTCAGCGCCGCGCTGGACCAGCCGGCATGAGTCCACGCCTTCGCCTGCAACCGGAAGCCGTTGGTATCGGCATGACCTCGCAGCGCGTGCGTGACCGCCTGGTCGATCGCCTGCGCGAGGCCGGCATCGTCGACGAGTCGACCTTGAATGCGATCCGGGTGGTGCCACGTCATCTGTTCATCGACGAAGCGCTTGCGTCACGCGCCTACGAAGACACCGCCCTGCCGATCGGCCACGGCCAGACCATTTCCCAGCCGTGGGTGGTGGCGCGCATGACCGAAGCCGTGCTGCAAGTCTCGCCGAAGAAAGTGCTGGAAGTCGGTACCGGTTCCGGCTACCAGGCCGCCGTGCTCGGCGCGCTGGGCCTGGAAATCTACACCGTCGAGCGCATCGGCGACCTGCTGCGGCAGGCGCGCAAGCGCTTCCGTGCGCTGGGCATGAACATCCGCACCAAGCATGACGACGGCCGCGCCGGCTGGGCCGAGCATGGCCCGTTCGATGCCATCGTGGTCACCGCTGCAGCGCCCGCACTGGTCGATGAACTGGTCGGGCAGCTGGCCGAGGGCGGCCGCCTGGTGGCGCCGGTCGGTGGGCCGGGCGGGCAGTCGCTGGTGCAGCTGGACCGCAAGGCTGACGGCAGCATCGAACAACGCGTGCTGGCGCCGGTCACCTTCGTGCCGCTGCTGTCCGGCATGCTCGACTAATCCACGGAGCAGGGTTGCATGAAGATTTTCGGGCCGCTGTACGAGCGGGCGATGAAGTGGGCGGCGCACGAACGCGCGCCGACCTACCTGACGGTGTTGAGCTTCTTCGAGGCGATCATCTTCCCGGTGATGCCGGAAGTAATGCTGGCGCCGATGTGCGTGGCCCAGCCAAAGCGCGGCTGGTGGTTCGCCACGCTCAGCCTGGCCGGCTCGATGGTCGGCGCGCTGGTCGGCTATGCACTGGGTCATTACGCCTTCGAGGCGATCAAGCCGCTGTTCGAGGCGCTGGGCATGCTGCCGGCCATCGAGCAGGGCATCACCACCGTGCAGGCGAAGATGGCCGAGTCGCCCTGGGCGGTGTTCACCTTCCTGGTGCTGGGCGGCTTCATGCCCATCCCGATGAAGGTCTTCACGTGGGCATCGGGTATCGTCGGTGTACCGATGCCGCAGTACCTGTTGAGCATGCTGATCGGTCGTGGCAAGCGCGTGTTCGTGCTGGCTGCGGTCATCCGTATCGGTGGTGCGCGTGCTGAAGCGGCACTGCGTCGCTGGATTGAACCGCTGGGCTGGATCGCCACCGCGTTGGTGGTGGTGCTGATCGCCTGGCTTGTATGGAGGTCGAAGTTCGCATGAGTCCTGATCGTCTGAGCAAGGGAGTGCGCATCGGCGCGCTTGCGTTGCTGGTTTCCACCCTGGCCGCCTGCGGCACCGCCACCGTGGTCCGTCCGGGCGGCGGCAGCACCGGTGGTGGCGTGACCACGCCGAAGACTTCGGTGCCCAAGCCCGGGCAGACGGTGGTCGTGCGCAAGGGCGATACCATCTATGCGCTGGCCCGCATCCACGACATCACCCCGGCCGACCTGATCGCCTGGAACAGCCTGGACAACCCGTCGACCATTCATCCGGGCCAGGTGATCCGGCTGTATCCGGCCGGTGCCAGCGGTGGCCGCGCGCCGACCACGGTGGTGACGCCGTCGCGTTCCGGCGGTGGCAGCACGGGCAGCACCGCGCCGACCACCGCCCCGGTGGGCCCGGTGAAGAGCAACATCGCCTGGCGCTGGCCGGCAGATGGCGCGATCGTCGGGCGCTACGTGGCCGGTGACGCAACCAAGCAGGGCGTGGACATCGCCGGTACCAGCGGCCAGGCGGTGAAGGCCACCGCCAATGGCGTGGTGGTGTACTCCGGTGCCGGCCTGGTCGGTTATGGCGAGCTGATCATCATCAAGCACAGTGACCAGTGGCTGTCGGCCTATGGCCACAACCGCAAGCGCCTGGTGAACGAAGGCCAGAGCGTGAAGGCCGGCGAGCAGATCGCCGAAATGGGCCGTACCGGTGCGAACCGCGACATGGTCCACTTCGAGATCCGCTACAACGGCAAGCCGGTCGACCCGCAGCAGTATCTGCCGGCGCGCTGACGCAGGCAGAGACGGGCAGCGCCACATGTAGAGCCGAGCCATGCTCGGCTGCTCTTCGCTGCGATGCGGCGCCGCCCGAGCGTGGGCTCGGGCGCTACAGAGTCGAGTGTGATCCAGGGTAGCTCCGGGCCATGCCCGGCGGCACCACGTCAGCCTTCGAGAATGAAGGCGGCGGCGACCTTGCGGCCTTCGCCTGCAAGGATGTTGAAGGTGCGCGCGGCGGCCGGATTGTTCATCACTTCCAGGCCGATCCCGCGCGACAGGCAGGCTGCCATCACCACCGCCGGCGGGAACACCTGGCGGTCACCGGTGCCAAGCACGATCAGTGCCGGGTTCAGCGCCAGGATCGGCTCCAGGTCGGCCAGCTGCAGTTCGGCGGCCTGCTTCACCGGCCAGCGCTCGACCAGCTGGTCCGGAGTCAGGAAGAAGCTGCTGCCCAGCACCAGCTCGTTGACCCTGGCCGAGCGGCCATCGGCGGCGCGCAGGCTGTAGGCGTAATCCGGCGGTTCGTGGTTCAGCTGCATGGCAGTCGGGCGATCAGCCGCGCGGAAGCACGATCTGGCGCTGTTCCTTGCTCGGGCGGTACAGCACGGCGACGTGGCCGATGCGCTGCACCAGCGCGCTCTCGGTGGCCTCGACGATCTCGCCGATCATCACGTCACGGGCGTCGCGATCCTCGGCAGCGACTTTCACCTTGACCAGCTCGTGGCGCTCCAGCACTTCGTTCAGCTCAGCAATGAAGGCCGGGGTCACGCCCTTGCCGCCGGTCTGCAGCAGGGCCTTCAGGTCGTGGGCTTGGCCGCGCAGGAAACGGGTCTGGGAGGCGGTCAGGGCGATGGACATGCAGGAAAAGACGGTTGAATGGGGCGATCAGGGTATCATGAGGACCCCATCAGCCCCTATTTTCAATGGCTACCCGCAGCAAAAGCAGCCAGCGCTGGCTCAAGGAACACTTCTCCGACCCCTTCGTGAAGAAGGCCCAGGCCGAAGGCATGCGCTCGCGCGCCGCCTACAAGCTCGAAGAGCTGCTTGAACGTGACCGGTTGCTGAAGCCGCACATGGTGGTGGTCGACCTCGGTGCGGCCCCGGGCGGCTGGTCTCAGCAGGTGCGGAGACAGATCGGCGACACCGGCCGTGTGCTCGCCTTGGACATCCTGGACATGCCGCCGCTGGCCGGCGTGGAGTTCCTTCATGGTGACTTCAGGGAAGAAGCCGTCCTATCGCAGTTTGAAGCCATGCTCGGGGATCAGCCGGTAGACCTTGTGCTGTCGGACATGGCCCCCAATAAGAGTGGTGTGGGCGCGGTTGACCAGCCGCGGATGATGCACCTGGCGGAGCTGGCCCTGGATTTTGCCGACAACCACCTGAAGACCGGTGGGGCGTTCCTGATCAAGCTGTTCCAGGGTGAAGGCTTTGATGACTACGTGCGCGACATGCGCCGCCGGTACGACAAGGTCTCCATCCGCAAGCCGGAAGCGTCGCGCAAGCGCTCTCCCGAGGTGTATGCCTTGGGTCAGGGAAAACGCGCCCACATGAAGTAAGCTCGCAACGTACGCAAGTTCGACCCCAACGCAACGCCAGCACTGAGAGGAACACCGGAGCCAATGAGGATGAACGACTTGACCAAGAACCTCCTGCTATGGGTGGTCGTCGCCGTCGTGCTGATGGTGGTCTTCCAGAGCTTCTCGCCCAAGTCCTCCGGGGCCGGGGCGCAGGGCGCGTCGTATTCGCAGTTCCTGGACCAGGTGGACAGCGGCAACGTGCAGAAGGTCGCCTTCGGCGGCGACATGCGCGGCGGCACCAGCCAGCTGACCTACACCACCCGCGGTGGGCAGTCGTCCACCATCACCGCGCCGTTCGATCGTGACCTGATCAACGTGCTGCGCACCAAGAACGTGGAGATCGTGCAGGAGGAGCCGTCCAGCGGCATTTCCCTCGGCGCGATCCTGATGAATTTCCTGCCGGTCATCCTGATCATCGGCTTCTGGTTGTTCATCATGCGCCAGATGCAGGGCGGTGGCGGCGGTGCCAAGGGCGCGATGTCCTTCGGCAAGTCGCGCGCCAAGCTGCAGGGCGAAGACCAGATCAAGGTCACCTTCGCCGACGTCGCCGGCTGCGACGAGGCCAAGGAAGAAGTGGGTGAACTGGTCGACTTCCTGCGCGACCCGTCCAAGTTCACCAAGCTGGGCGGCAAGATTCCGCGCGGCGTGCTGATGGTGGGCCCGCCGGGTACCGGCAAGACGCTGCTGGCCAAGGCCATCGCCGGCGAAGCCAAGGTGCCGTTCTTCTCGATCTCCGGTTCGGACTTCGTTGAAATGTTCGTCGGCGTCGGCGCCAGCCGCGTGCGTGACATGTTCGAGCAGGCCAAGAAGCACGCGCCGTGCATCATCTTCATCGACGAAATCGACGCCGTCGGTCGCCACCGTGGCGCCGGCCTGGGCGGCGGTCACGACGAGCGCGAGCAGACCCTGAACCAGCTGCTGGTCGAGATGGACGGTTTTGAAGGCGGCGAAGGCGTGATTGTGATCGCCGCGACCAACCGTCCTGACGTGCTGGACCCGGCGCTGCTGCGTCCGGGCCGTTTCGACCGCCAGGTGGTGGTCGGCCTGCCGGACGTGAAGGGCCGCGAGCACATCCTGAAGGTCCACATGCGCAAGCTGCCGCTGGCCGACGATGTCGAGCCGATGGTCATCGCGCGTGGTACCCCCGGCTTCTCCGGTGCGGATCTGGCCAACCTCTGCAACGAGGCCGCCCTGTTCGCTGCGCGTGGCAACGAGAAGGAAGTCCGCATGGACCACTTCGACCGTGCCCGCGACAAGATCCTGATGGGTGCCGAGCGCCGCTCGATGGCCATGAGCGAAGAAGAGAAAACGCTCACCGCTTACCACGAAGCTGGTCACGCCATCGTCGGCCGCCTGGTGCCCGAGCATGACCCGGTCTACAAGGTCACCATCATTCCGCGCGGCCGTGCGCTGGGTGTGACCATGTACCTGCCGGAAGGCGACAAGTACTCGATGAACCGCGTGGCGATCAAGTCGCAGCTGTGCTCGCTGTACGGTGGTCGTGTGGCCGAGGAGCTGATCTTCGGTGCCGACAAGGTCACCACCGGTGCCTCCAATGACATTGAACGCGCCACCAAGATGGCCCGCAACATGGTCACCAAGTGGGGCCTGTCCGACCAGCTCGGCCCGATCGCCTACGGCGAAGAGGACGACGAGGTGTTCCTGGGCCGTTCGGTCACCCAGCACAAGAGCGTGTCCAACGACACCGCGCGCCGCATCGACGAGGAAGTGCGCAACATCCTCGACGAGGCATACGCACGCACCACCGAGCTGATGACGGCCAACCTGGACAAGCTGCACGCGATGTCCCAGCTGCTGCTGCAGTACGAGACCATCGACGCGCCGCAGATCGACGCCATCATGGAGGGCCGCGATCCGCCGCCGCCGGCCGGCTGGAACAAGTCGAACAAGGACGGTGGCAACGACAAGGGCGGCGACGCCCGTCCGCTGCCGCCGATCGCAGGCCCGGCCGAATCGCACTGACGGCCCGCTGCATGTGACACCAGACGAGGCCGGGGCAACCCGGCTTCGTCGTTTCCGGGCCACTGGCCCATCCCGAAGAACCGCACTGACGCTGGAGCCCGCATGTCCGCCCCGAAGCCCGAACCGATTTCCCACACCGTCGAAATGGTCATCGCCACCGTGGTCGGCGTGGGTGTGGGCCTGGGCGCCGACAACCTGCTGCTGGGCTGCGTGGTGGGTATCGGTGTCGGCATCGTGCTGAGCATTGCCAAGACCCTGTACGTGGATCGCAAGCGCCGCCGCCGTTGAGGGCGCGGCAGGGCTGCGCCCTGCACCTGCCGAAGCTTCAAGCAACGGCCGAAGCAACAGCAGAAGCTGGCTGTCCGTGGGATGGCGGGGCGGTGTGGGCAGGCAGGACACGCCGTAAACCCCGCTCCGCGGTCCGGCCCAGCCGCTGGCGGCTGTGCGTTCGGGCGCTTGCGAAGCAATGCTTCGCAAGCAAAGCCCCCTCACCCATGGGGGCTCGATGGCGCCATCCATGGCGCCAACGGTCCTGCCTGCCCACACCGCCCCACCTCTGACAGATTTCGGCAGCTGCTGGTAGGTGTCGACCTTGGTCGACACGGTAGATCCACGCCATGCGTGGAGACATTTCGATTCCAATTCGAAATGTTTGATTCCGATGGAGATTCATCTACGCATGGCGTGGATCTACTGCAGATCGCGGAAATCTGTCGAAGGCGGGGTGGGTCCGGTTGCGGGGGCGTGAGCCGCATGGATGCGGCGACCGAGCTTACATGGACGTACTTGCAGCGGCCCCCGCAACCGGACCCACCCCGCCATTCTTCAGTAAACCCGCTGTTGCTCCGGCTGTTGCTGTCGCTCTGGCCTCGGCGGGTGCAGGGCGCCGCCCTGCCGAACTAAACTACCCGCCGTTGTCCCTGCAGGATTGCCCATGTTCGATACCTCGCCCCAGCTCGATTGCGCCGGCCGCATCCTGCGCCTGGACCGTGCCCGGGTCATGGGCATCGTCAACGTCACCCCGGACTCGTTTTCCGACGGCGGCGCGCACGACACAACCCAAGCCGCAGTCGCGCACGGCCTGAAGCTGGTGGAGGAGGGCGCCGACCTGCTCGACATCGGTGGCGAATCGACCCGCCCGGGTGCTGCGCCGGTATCGGAGGAGGAGGAGCTGCGCCGGGTGATTCCGGTGATCGAGCAGCTGGCCGCACGCACAACGGTGCCGATCAGCATCGACACCTTCAAGCCGGAGGTGATGCGCGCAGCCGTGACGGCCGGCGCCGGCATGATCAACGACATCTATGGCCTGCGCCAGGACGGCGCATTGGAAGCCGCTGCCGACGTCGGCGTGCCGGTGGTGCTGATGCACATGCAGGGTGAGCCGGGCCATATGCAGGCCGATCCGCACTACGACGATGTGGTTGCCGAGGTGCACGGTTTCCTGGTGCAGCGGCTGTTCGCTGCGGAAATGGCCGGTATCGCCAAGAAGAATCTGCTGATCGATCTCGGCTTCGGTTTCGGCAAGACCACCGCCCACAACATGACCCTGCTGGCACGCTCCGAGCGCTTCCTGGAACTGGGCGTGCCGATGTTGGCCGGCTTGTCGCGCAAGCGCAGCCTCGGCGAACTGACCGGCCGCGACGCGCCCTCCGAGCGCGTGGCTGCCTCGGTGGCCGCACACCTGATTGCGGTCCAGCGCGGTGCGCGAATCGTTCGCGTGCATGACGTGGCAGCCACCGTGGATGCGCTGAAGATCTGGCAGGCCGTCGACGCCGTGCCTACGCCGCGTGCTGATGCCACGCCATCGATCCGCTGGCCGGACGAAGACTGATGGGCATCGACCGGCGGCCGCTGGCGATCGCCGTGATGGGGCCGACTGCCAGTGGCAAGACCGCCACGGCGATCGCCCTGGCGCGGCAGCTGGACGGCGAGATCGTCAGCGTCGATTCGGCGCTGGTCTACCGCCATCTGGATATCGGTTCGGCCAAGCCCGACGCCGCCGAGCGTGCGCAGGCGCCACACCATCTGCTGGACCTGCGTGATCCGTGGCAGACCTATTCGGCGGCCGAGTTCGCCGCCGATGCCGGCCGGGTCGTGGCCGACATCGTGGCGCGTGGCAAAACGCCGATCCTGGCCGGTGGCACCGGCCTGTACTTCCGTGCGTTGCTGCAGGGCCTGTCGCCAATGCCGGAGGCCGACCCGGCAATGCGCGAGGTGCTCAGCGCCGAAGCCGCCGAGCGCGGCTGGGCGGCCCTGCATGCTGAACTGGCCGAGGTCGATCCGGCTGCGGCCGGGCGCATCCATGCCACCGACCCGCAGCGCATCCAGCGGGCGCTGGAGGTCTACCGCCTGACCGGTACCCCCATTACCGAATGGCAGCGTCGGCCGGGCGTGGCACCCTTGCCGGTGCGCACCCTCAAGCTGATCCTGGCTCCCCGTGACCGCGCGGTGCTTCACCAGCGGATCGAAGCGCGCTTCGACGCCATGCTGGCGCAGGGCTTCCTTGACGAGGTACGGGCACTGCGCGCGATGCCGGAAATGGCTGCCATGTCGGCGCCATTGGACCTGCCGGCGGTGCGCGCGGTCGGCTATCGCCAGGCCTGGGAGTACCTGGACGGGGAGGGCGATGCCGCCCGATTCCGTGACAAGGCGATCTTCGCCACCCGGCAACTGGCCAAGCGCCAGCTGACCTGGCTGCGCGGCGAGCTTGATGCGCGCTGGTTCGACCCCCATGTGGATGGAGAGCGCCTGGCCGGCGCGGTGTCGACCTTCGTCGCACGCTGAACCCCCGCCAGCCGTGTAACATCATCGGTCGGCGGGCGGCTCGGGGGCCGTGGCAACCGTCGGCAACCCAATAAGAACAATAATCAGGAGTGTGCAATGTCCAAGGGGCAATCGCTGCAGGATCCTTTCTTGAACGCACTGCGGCGCGAACGCGTGCCGGTTTCGGTGTACCTGGTCAACGGCATCAAGCTGCAGGGCACGATCGAGTCGTTCGACCAGTTCGTGGTCCTGCTGCGCAACACGGTCAGTCAGATGGTCTACAAGCACGCCATTTCCACGGTCGTTCCGGCACGCAACGTGAAGGTCGGTCCGGGCGGTGGTTATGTGCAGTCGGGTGAAGGTGGTCAGGCAGGTGATGAAGCAGACGAGTAAGACCGGAGCGGTGAATGTTTGACCGCTCGAAAAAGGGCGAACACGCCCTGTTGATCCAGCCCCATTTCGGCAAGCTGGAAGACGATGTGCTGGAAGAATTCGGTGATCTGGCCCGCTCGGCTGGGGCCAGCATCGCCGCGACCATTACCGCACGCCTGGACCGTCCCAATCCGTCGACCCTGATCGGCAGCGGCAAGCTGGACGAGATCAAGGCAGCGGCCGACGCCAGCGGTGCCGACCTGATCCTGGTCAACCATGCCTTGAGCCCAGGCCAGGAGCGCAACCTGGAACGTTTCCTGGAGCGCCGGGTGATCGACCGTACCGGCCTGATCCTGGACATCTTCGCCCAGCGTGCGCACAGCCACGAAGGCAAGCTGCAGGTCGAGCTGGCGCAGCTGCGTCACCTGGCCACGCGGCTGGTGCGCGGCTGGACCCACCTGGAGCGCCAGCGTGGCGGTTCGATCGGCCTGCGCGGCCCGGGTGAAACCCAGCTGGAAACCGACCGCCGCCTGCTGCAGAAGCGGGTCGAGCAGCTGCAGAAGCGTCTGGAAAAGGTCGAAGTGCAGCGCACCCAGATGCGTCGTGCGCGCGTGCGCAGCGAGCTGCCGCGCGTGGCCCTGGTGGGCTATACCAACGCCGGCAAGTCGACCCTGTTCAATGCCATGACCGGCGCCGAGGCCTACGCCGCCGATCAGCTGTTCGCCACACTGGACCCGACCGTGCGCCGCATCGCGGTGCCCGGTGGCAACGTGGTGCTGGCCGACACCGTCGGTTTCGTCCGCGACCTGCCGCATGACCTGGTCGCCGCGTTCCGCTCGACGCTGTCGGAGGCACGCGAGGCCGATTTCCTGCTGCACGTGGTTGACGCCGCCGATCCGCACCGCGAGGAGCGCATCGCTCAGGTGGACGAAGTACTGACCGCCGTCGGTGCCGGTGACCTGCCGCAGCTGCTGGTGTTCAACAAGATCGACCGCATCGAGGGTGCCGACGTCCGCCACGACGGCCAGGATGGCATCCCGGACGAATCGCGCCGCGAGCGGGTGTGGATTTCCGCACGCGACGGGCAGGGCCTGGAGCTGCTGCAGGCGGTGCTGGGCAAGCGCCTGGGCCTGCAGCACGTCACCGGCGAACTGCGCCTGCCACCCGATGCCGGTCGCCTGCGCGCGCGGCTGCACCAGCTGGAAGTGATCCGCAGCGAACAGGCGGATGAAGAGGGCTGGCTGCTGCAGGTTGACCTGCCGGTCGCCGAAGCCGAAAAGCTGGCCGCCAGCGCCGACGGTGCACCGATCCGGTCGCTGCTCCCGGAGAAGCTGCCGGAGTGGTGAGATAGCGCCGGGCCATGCCCGGCGGCTGCCATTGCGGTGGTGCGCGACATGAGGCTGTCATCTGCGGTACAACGTGCAGGTTCTTCACCCCACCGTCATGCCGATGTCCATCCCCACCGACGCTGAACTCAATGCCCAGTCCGCCGCGCTCGGGCGGCGCCTGCAGCAGGCCTCGCTGCAGCTGGTGACCGCTGAAAGCTGCAGTGGTGGCTGGATTGCCAAGTGCATGACCGACATTGCCGGTTCCTCGGCGTTCTTCGACTGCGGCATGGTGGTCTACAGCTACGAAGCCAAGCAGCGCCTGCTCGGCGTGCGCGCGCAGACCCTGGAGCAGTTCGGTGCGGTCAGCCGCGAAACCGTGCTGGAAATGGTCTCCGGTGCGCTGGTCAATTCCGGTGCCGGCATCGCGGTGGCGGTGACCGGCATCGCCGGCCCCGGCGGTGGCAGCCCGGACAAGCCGGTGGGCAGTGTCTGGATCGGCTGGAAGCGCCGTGGCGGCTATGCCCGCGCCGAGCTGTTCCAGTTCGATGGCGACCGCGAAGCCATCCGCCGGCAAACCGTGGCGGCGGCATTGCGCGGCATCGACGCCCAGCTGTGACATGCTGCTCCGGTAATCGTCCGGAGCACGCATGATGTGGGAAACGCTGGGCACGGTCCGTGACCTGGGCCGACTGCAGGAAATTGCGGTTGTCCTGATCCGCTATGGCTTTGGTGACGTGGTGCGACGCATCGGCCTGGCCAGCACGCTGGAGCGGGCAGGGCGCCTGCTGCACTGGAACGAAGAGCGGCAGGAACTGCTGCGGATGACCGCGCCGGTGCGTGTGCGCAGTGCGATGCAGGATCTCGGTCCCACTTTCGTCAAGCTCGGGCAGGTGCTGGCGACGCGCGTTGACCTGCTGCCGCCGGAATGGATCGCTGAACTGTCCGAACTGCAGAACGCGGTGCCGGCGCTGCCGTACGCGGATATCCGCGAGCAGCTCGAAGCCGACCTTGGCGCCTCGCCGACGGAAGTGTTCGCCTTCCTCGATGAAACCCCGATGGCCGCCGCCTCGCTGGCGCAGGCCCACCGCGCGCGCCTGCATGACGGCCGCGAGGTGGTGCTGAAGGTGCGGCGCCCGGGTATCCGCGATGTGGTCGAGGCCGACCTGCGGCTGCTGGCCCGACTGGCCGAGATTGTCGAGGCGCGCCTGCCGGACCTGCGTCGTTACCGCCCGGCCGAGGTCGTGCAGCAGTTCACCGTGTCGCTGCGCCGCGAACTGGATTTCGCTGCCGAATGCCGCAATGCCGAGCGCATCGCGCGCAACTTCAACGGCCGTGACGACATCCTGATCCCCAGCGTGCACTGGCAGTGGACCTGCGAAAGCCTGAACGTCCAGGACTTCGTCGACGGCATTCCCGGGCGTGACCTGGCCGGTGTCGATGCGGCGGGCCTGGACCGGCGCGAACTGGCCCGGCGCGGCGCGGACATCGTGTTGAAGATGGTGCTCGAAGACGGCAGCTTCCATGCCGACCCGCACCCCGGCAACATCATCTACCTGCGTGACGGCCGCATCGGCGTGATCGATTTCGGCATGGTCGGCGCCTTGTCGGAAGTGCGCCGCTTCCAGGTCGCGCAGCTGCTGCACGGTCTGGTCGAGCAGGACCCGCAGGGCGTAGCCGACGTATTGCTGGACTGGGCCGGTGGCGTGGAAGTGGACGAGAACCGGCTGCAGCACGACATCAGCCAGTTCGTCGATCAGTACCGCGGCGTGCCGCTGAAGGACCTGCGCATCGGCCTGATGCTGGGTGACATCACCCAGCTGCTGCGCAGTTACAGCCTGACCCTGCCGGCCGACCTGGCGCTGATGATCAAGGCGTTCCTGACCCTGGAGGGCATGGGGCGCCAGCTGGATCCGGATTTCGACATGGCCAGTGCTGCGCGCCCGTTCCTGGAGCGGGTAGTGCTGCAGCGCTATGCGCCCAAGGCGCTGCTCAAGCGGGGCCGACGCAGCCTGCTGGGCCTGGTCGACTTCGCCGGTGAGCTGCCGCGCGACCTGCGCAAGCTGGTGCAGGCGGCGCGTCGCGGTCGTCTCCAGCTGAAGGTGGAAACCAGCGCGCTGCAGGGCTTCGGCGAACAGGTGAACCGCGCAGCGAACCGGCTGGTAATGGGCATCGTCACCGCCGCGTTGATCATCGGCTCCTCGATCGTGATGCACAGCGTCGGCGGTGTTTCCAGCCACTGGCTGCTGGCGCTGGGGGTCTGCGGCTTCATCGGCGCCGGCTTCTGCGGCGTGTGGATCCTGTTCTCTATATGGAGAAGCGGTAAACACACATGAGTGTGTTTACCGCGGAATCGCGCAGCGATTCCTGTAGAGCCGAGCCATGCTCGGCTGCTCTTGCCCAGGTCAGCCCAGCCCAGCCCAGCCATTCGCCACATTGCCGAGCACGGTTCGGCACTGCAGATGTCGCCGTGTCGTCTTCGGCACTTGCAGTCCCGCACGTTAGTAGTAATACTACTAACCATGGACCTGACCGACACCCAGCAGGCGATCCTGCAGTTGATCGCCGAGCGTATCGAGAGCGAAGGCGCACCGCCGTCGCAGACTGAAATCGCACGCGCGTTCGGCTTCAAGGGCGTGCGCGCGGCCCAGTACCACCTGGAAGCCCTGGAGCAGGCCGGTGCGATCCGTCGCATCCCAGGCCAGGCGCGCGGCATCCGCCTGGTGCAGGCACCGCCGGTCGAGAAGCTGGCCGAGCCAGATCTGCCCGACAGCGTGCTGCGCCTGCCGGTGCTCGGCCGGGTTGCGGCCGGCCTGCCGATCGGCGCCGATATCGGCTCGGACGATTTCGTGGTGTTGGACCGGGTCTTCTTCTCGCCAGCGCCGGACTACCTGCTGAAGGTGCAGGGCGATTCGATGATCGACGAGGGCATCTTCGACGGTGACCTGATCGGCGTGCACCGCACCCGCGACGCCCATTCCGGGCAGATCGTGGTGGCCCGCATCGATGACGAGATCACCGTCAAGCTGCTGAAGATCGCCAAGGATCGTATCCGCCTGCTGCCGCGCAACCCCGACTACAAGCCGATCGAGGTGCTGCCGGACCAGGACTTCTCGATCGAAGGCCTCTATTGCGGCCTGTTGCGACCCAACCGGTGACCCGTTCCATAGCGCATTACCCCGCGGTCTTTTGTGGCGATTCTCTGGTTCCACTGAGGTTGGTACGGATGTCCGATAATTCTTTTCAGAGCGCCGGGCAGAATCTCAGCCTGTGCGATACGTCCGACTTAAAGTGAGCCCATGGCAAAGAAGACCCCCAAAGACAGCACCTCCAACGACACGACCTCTGCAAGGACCCATCCGATGGACGAGAACAAGAAGCGCGCCCTCGCTGCAGCTCTGGGCCAGATCGAGAAGCAGTTCGGCAAGGGCTCGGTGATGCGCATGGGCGACCGTGTGGTCGAGCCCGTCGAAGCCATCCCGACCGGTTCGCTGATGCTCGACATCGCACTGGGCATTGGCGGGCTGCCGAAGGGCCGTGTCGTTGAGATCTACGGGCCGGAATCCTCGGGCAAGACCACGCTGACCCTGCAGGCGATCGCCGAATGCCAGAAGCTGGGCGGCACCGCGGCCTTCATCGACGCCGAGCACGCGCTGGACCCGATCTACGCCGCCAAGCTGGGCGTGAACGTGGACGACCTGCTGCTGTCGCAGCCGGATACCGGTGAGCAGGCGCTGGAAATCGCCGACATGCTGGTCCGTTCGGGTTCGGTCGACATCCTGGTGATCGACTCGGTCGCCGCGCTGACCCCGAAGGCCGAAATCGAAGGCGAGATGGGCGACCAGCTGCCGGGCCTGCAGGCCCGCCTGATGAGCCAGGCGCTGCGCAAGCTGACCGGCAACATCAAGCGCTCCAACACCCTGGTGATCTTCATCAACCAGCTGCGCATGAAGATCGGTGTGATGATGCCGGGCCAGAGCCCGGAAACCACCACCGGTGGCAACGCGCTGAAGTTCTACGCCTCGGTCCGCCTGGACATCCGCCGCATCGGCGCGATCAAGAAGGGCGACGAGATCATCGGCAACCAGACCAAGATCAAGGTCGTCAAGAACAAGCTGGCACCGCCGTTCAAGCAGGTCATCACCGAGATCCTGTATGGCGAGGGCATCAGCCGCGAAGGCGAACTGATCGACATGGGCGTGGATGCCAAGCTGGTCGAGAAGGCCGGTGCCTGGTACAGCTACGGTGAAGAACGCATCGGCCAGGGCAAGGACAACGCCCGCGGCTACCTGCGCGACAACCCGACTGTCGCCGCCAAGCTCGAGGCCGAGCTGCGCGAGAAGTTCCAGCCGGCCGAAGCGGCCCGCGAGGAAGGCGACGACGAAGGCGACGACGAGTAAGGCTTGCTGTGGGGCAGGGCGGCGCCGTCAGTGACGTCGCCCTGTCCCGCAGGTTCGAATCGCCCAGGGATGGGCTGGGCGCCACGGATGGCGCCACCCTTGGAGTACCCATGTCCGACGCCGAAGACATTCCGACCGGCCGCAAGCGCCGGCCGCGTGAGCAGACCCCCGTGCAACGGGCGCTGGGCCTGCTGGTCCGCCGCGAGCACTCGCGCAAGGAACTCACCCGCAAGCTGACCGCCCGTGGCATCGAAGACGAGGCCGCGCAGGCCGCTGTCGCCAAGCTGACCGAGGCCGGCTGGCAGGACGACACCCGTTTCGCCGAGAACCTGGTGCGGATGCGCGCCAACACCGGCTATGGGCCGATCCATGTCCGTGCCGAACTCGGCACCCACGGCCTGGACAGTGCCGCCATTGCCGCGGCGATGGACAGCTACGAAGGCGACTGGCAGGAAAACGCCCGTGACCTGGTCCGCCGGCGCTTCGGCGAGGCCGGCCCGCAGGATCTGACGCAGCGGCGCAAGGCGGCCGATCTGCTGGCCCGACGCGGCTTCGACGGCGACAGCATCCGCCGTGCGACCCGCTACGACCCGGATGACTGAGACTGGCGGCGCCGGGCCTGATACCCTTTAGGTTTTCGGCGGTCCCTCGCGACTCTGGCCAACGCGGCTGGTGGTCCGGGCCCGCCGGCCCGCAGACTGCCAGCCCCCAATGAACGCATCCGCCAAATTCACGACTTCCCAGATCCGCAGCGACTTCCTTGAATTCTTCAAGGGCAAAGGCCACACCATCGTGCCGTCGGCGCCGCTGGTGCCGGGCAATGATCCGACCCTGCTGTTCACCAACTCCGGCATGGTGCAGTTCAAGGACGTGTTCCTTGGCGCGGAGAAGCGCAGCTACGTGCGTGCAGCCGACGTCCAGCGCTGCCTGCGCGCGGGCGGCAAGCACAACGACCTCGACCAGGTCGGCTACACCGCGCGCCATCACACCTTCTTCGAAATGCTGGGTAACTGGTCCTTCGGCGACTACTTCAAGAAGGATGCGATCGCCTGGGCCTGGGAACTGCTGACCCAGGTCTGGAAGCTGCCGGCCGAGCGCCTGCTGGTCACCGTGTACCAGACCGACGACGAAGCCTACGAACTGTGGCGCGACATGGTCGGCATTCCGGAAGCGCGCATCGTGCGCATCGGCGACAACAAGGGTGCACCGTTCGCCTCGGACAACTTCTGGCAGATGGCTGACACCGGCCCCTGTGGCCCGTGCACCGAGATCTTCTACGACCACGGCGACCATATCGCCGGTGGCCCCCCGGGTTCTCCGGATGAAGACGGTGACCGCTTCATCGAGATCTGGAACCTGGTGTTCATGCAGTTCGACCGCCAGCCCGACGGCACCCTGGTGCCGCTGCCGGCGCCGTGCGTGGATACCGGCATGGGCCTGGAGCGCCTGGCGGCGATCCTGCAGCACGTGCATACCAACTACGAGATCGACCTGTTCCAGGCGCTGATCCGCAAGGCCTCGGAGCTGACCGGCACCGCCGACCTGGAGAACAAGTCGCTGCGCGTGATCGCCGATCACATCCGCGCCTGCTCGTTCCTGATCGTCGATGGCGTGCTGCCGTCCAACGAAGGCCGTGGTTACGTGCTGCGCCGTATCATCCGCCGCGCCCTGCGCCACGGCTGGATGCTGGGCGTGCGCCAGCCGTTCTTCAGCAAGCTGGTGCCGACCCTGGTCGAGCAGATGGGCGAGGCCTATCCGGAACTGCCGGCAGCGGTGGACACCGTCACCCGTGCGCTGCAGGCCGAGGAAGAGCGTTTCGCTGAAACCCTCGATGCTGGCATGAAGATCTTCGAAGACGTCGCGGGCAAGGCCAGCAATGGCGTGATCCCGGGCGTTGACGCCTTCCGCCTGTACGACACCTATGGCTTCCCGCTCGACCTGACCCAGGACATCGCCCGCGAGCGTGACCTGACCGTCGACATCGCCGGCTTCGATGCTGCGATGGAGCAGCAGCGCGAAACCGCACGTGCGGCCGGCAAGTTCGGCGGCGGCGTGACCCTGCCGGCCGAGCTGGTGGCGACCCTCAGCCCGACCCGGTTCCTGGGCTACGACCGCCTGCAGGCCGATGGCCTGACCGTGCTGGCCGTGCTGAAGGACGGTCGTCCGGTGCAGTCGGCCGATGCCGGTGACGCCGTCATCGTGATCACTGACCAGACCCCGTTCTACGCCGAATCCGGTGGTCAGGTCGGCGACACCGGCGTGCTGACCGGCAACGGCGTGCGCCTCGCGGTGGACGATACCCAGAAGTTCGCCGGCCAGTTCCATGGCCACGTCGGCACCCTGTCCGAAGGTGGCCTGAAGGTTGGCGACGTCCTGTCCGGCCAGGTCGATGGCGAGCGCCGTGGCGCCACCATCCTCAACCACTCGGCCACCCATCTGCTGCACGCCGCCCTGCGCGAAGTGCTGGGCACCCACGTGCAGCAGAAGGGCTCGCTGGTCGCACCGGACCGCCTGCGTTTCGACTTCTCGCACTTCCAGCCGATCAGCGCGGAAGAGCTTGCCGTGATCGAGCGCAAGGTCAACCAGCAGGTGCGCGCCAACAACGCCGCCGAAGTGCACAACATGGGCATGCAGGAAGCGCTGGACTTCGGTGCGATGGCGCTGTTCGGCGAGAAGTACGGCGAGCACGTGCGCGTGCTGAAGATGGGTGACTACTCCACCGAGCTGTGCGGCGGCACCCACGTCAACCGTACCGGCGACATCGGCCTGTTCAAGATCACCTCCGAGGGTGGTGTCTCCGCCGGCGTGCGCCGCATCGAGGCCGTTACCGGCCAGGGCGCCCTGGATTACGTGGACGCCGAAGAGGCCCGGCTGGCCGAGGCCGCTGAACTGCTCGGCGGCAGCGCTACCGACGTGGTCGAGAAGATCCGTGCCCTTGGCCAGCGCCAGAAGCAGCTGGAGCGCGAACTGGATGCCGTGAAGGCCAAGGTCGCCGCAGGTGCCACGGCCGACCTGTCCGGCCAGGCCGTCGAGGTTGCCGGCGTGAAGGTGCTGGCGGCCCGCCTGGAGGGCTTCGATGCCAAGGCCCTGCGTGACGCCATGGACCGTCTCAAGCAGCAGCTGGGCGATGCGGTGATCGTGCTGGCCGGCGCCCAGGACGGCAAGGCCGCCTTGGTCGCGGGTGTGAACGGCAGCGCAATGGGCAAGGTCAAGGCCGGGGAACTGTTGTCCCATATCGCCAGTCAGATCGGGGGCAAGGGCGGCGGACGCCCGGACCTCGCCCAGGGTGGTGGCGAGGACGGGCCCGCCCTTGCCACTGCGCTGGCTGCGGTCGTCGAATGGGTCAGCCCCCGCCTGTGATGAACCTGGCCGTCCCCCTCCTTGTAGGAGCGGGACGGCTGACGGTACCATTGCGAATCTTTTCCCTTTGTCGTGGTAGCGCTTCTTGACGGAGCGTCAAGCCGGTGGGGGATACCCTTCCACACGGTTCCATGGAGACTTACAAAAATGTTGATCCTGACTCGCCGCGTCGGCGAAACCCTGATGATCGGTGACTCGGTGAGCGTCACCGTGCTTGGCGTCAAGGGTAACCAGGTGCGTATCGGCATCACCGCGCCGAAGGACGTCGCTGTGCATCGCGAAGAGATCTATCAGCGCATCCAGCGCGGTGACGAAGCCGGTGGCACCGGTAGCGAAAATTCTGCCGAATAACGCTTTACCTTCGCACTCGATTAACGTTATGATTCACGCCCCGCTGAGGTGCAACGCACCAGACGCGGAGAAAACCCCGGAGTGATGCCCGAGTGGCCGAAGGGGCTCCCCTGCTAAGGGAGTATAGGGTCAAAAGCTCTATCGAGGGTTCGAATCCCTCTCACTCCGCCAGATACAAAGAAGCGCCTGCAGATCTTCGATCTGCAGGCGTTTTTCTTTGCCTGAGGCTCGAATGGACAGGTCAGTGCCGAGCCGTGTCTGCCTGGTCCACCGTGCTCATCGCAGGCGCCGGTCGGGAGTGGCCGCGGGCACCGAAACAGGTGCGCCTGGGTGGACCGGCGGTTCAAGCTCATCGGATGGCGCTTCCCTCCACAGCAGGGCAAGCACGCAATCGTTGGCACGCTCCCTGCACATTCTCTCTGCCTTCTTCTGCGCAGCATCCGGCGTCTTCTCTGCCAGTGCAAAGCCCAGCGCAATCGTGCCTGTGGCGATGGCCGAATAGCCTTCTTTGGCCGTGCTGGCGGATTGACCACAATTGCGTGATCGCGCTGCGCAGTAGTGCAGCGACTGCTGCATCGCGGTGGTCAAGGAACGTTGGTTCATCGAGTAGCCGTAGCGACCGTCCTTGTCGTAGGTGATCGCCGATGCGGCACCGGCGCCGGATGCAATGTTCAACAGCACCCCGAGGGAAATCGCTTGTTTCCAGTTCATCACCTTCTCCATTTTCGCCGATGGTGGATCAATCGCGGCCCGGGAGGCAATCACGCAGTCCGTGACCCAGGACGCCCACAGGTGGCTCACCTGCAGGCTTGCCTTTCTCCGGCCTCTGCCTCAGAGCCTCACCGTCACCCCCACCTGAAACCCACGCCCCGGCAACGGCGCGATGTACTTCAACGGTGAGTTGTGCGGCCGTGCTTCTTCATTAAGCAGGTTGCTGCCATTGACGAACACTTCCATGCCGGCGATGTAGCTGTTGCGCACCGGCAGCTCACGACTGACCTGCAGGTCGACCAGGTTGAAGGCATCCAGCGGTACTTCCTCGCTGACGTTGCGGCCGAGGTACTTCTGCGTGTCGTAATAGGTGCTGGACAGCTGCGCCTTCCAGCCTTCGCGCTGCCACTGCAGGTTGGCACCGTAGCGGTTGGTCGGCATGTTCGGCAGGTACTCGCCGTCATTGTGGGCACGCAACGAATCGGGGTGATCGGCCTTGTTCTTCACCAGGTCGGCGAAGGCGGAGACGTTCAACGTGCCGTAGCGGCCCAGGTCCAATGCCTGCGAGGCATCGATCTCGAAGCCCTTTACCGTGGTATCGGTCTGTTTCCAGTATTTCAGCGGCAGGCGGTTGGCCATCTGCGCGCCGGAATGGCCGAGGTAAAGATAGTTCTCGTAGCGCATCCGGTAGGCGGTGCCTGACAGTTCGAAACCGCCGAGGTGGAACAGGCCGGTCAGCTCCAGATTCTTCGCGCGCTCCGGTTCGAGATTCTGGTTGCCTTCTTCCTGGGTCATCACCGAGTAGTGCGCGTTGCTGGCGTACAGCTCGTTGATTTCCGGTGCGCGCTGCGAGGATGAGTAGCGCACTTTGGCGGCGAACAACGGACCGAGCTCGACATACGAACCCAGGCTGTAGCTGTTGAGCCGGTAGGAACGATCCTGCAGTTTCGTGTTGGCAGCATTGCGCGCGGTCTTGAAGCGGCTCGGCTGCAGTTCGTGATCGACACGCTCGTGGCGCACGCCAGCGTCGAAACTGGCCCAGCCGAAGTCCAGCGTTTCCTTCAGGAACACCGCGTTGCTGCGGGAGTCCACATCAGGCAGATAGCGTAGCGAGCCACTACCTGTCACGTCACGCGACTGGTGGCTGAAACCGAGCAGGCCGCTGAGCGGTCCGATCCGCTGGTGGCTGAGCAGCAGTTCGGCCTGGGTACCCTCGAAATCGTAGTCGTTGGCCCTGGAAGCACCCAGCCGTTCGCCCGAGGTGTTGTCCAGCCTGGAGACACGCAGTTCGGCACGCTCCAGCCCCGGCAGCGGATCGCGCAGCAGTGCTTCCAGCGCGTAGCGCTCCTGCTTGATCACCACGCCCACCGGCAGCCCGTCGGCATAGTTGGAACCGAATGACAGGTTCTGCATCGAGAACCCTGGCACGCCGTATTCGCTGTCCTTGGCATCGATGCTGATGCCCACATAGCCACGATCGAAGAACAGCGTGGAGCCGAGCGCCACCTGCGAGTTGCGCGCGTAGCTGTTGCCCAGCCGGCGATGGTAGTCGGGCGTCACATCGTTGTTGATCTGCTTCTGCACGTATGAGGGCGTGCCTGCGACATAGGCAGGATTGACCGGATTGATGTAGGTGCGGCGCTGCCAGACCGAAGTCGGGTTGTTGGTGTAGAACGAGAAATCACCGTCGGCCCAGTCCGGGTTCTCGGTCATGAACTGGTCGATGTACGGCTGCGAGGCCTTGTTGTAGATCTGCTGCACGCGCGCTTCCTTCTGGCAGCTGTCGGCCAGCGCAGAGTTCACACCACCGGTCGGCGGGAACAGACGCGTATTGCAGACACTGGCCTTGCTGTTGCCAGGGATGTCGTAGTGCGAGATGCGCTGCCGAGAGACCTGCAGGTTGGTCGAGACGTTGTGCTGGTTGTTGAAGTTCATGCGGAAGCCCTGCGCGTCGGCGGCATTGAAGCCCTTGCGCAGGACCAGTTCCATCGACTGGTCCCTGTCTTCCATGCTGCGCGAGATCAGGCCGGAGTCGATCTCCACGCTGCCGCCGATCGCGTTGCCACCGTAGCGCACGGTATCGGACGACTTGTTGACGGTGACGCTGCGCACGAACAGCGGGTCGAACGGAATGTTGATATCGGCGCTGATCGCGTTCATGCCAAGGATGGACTGGCCGTCCTGCAGGATCTGCACGCGGTTGCCGCTGAGGCTGCGGATGACCGGCGCGCCGGCGTTCGGGCCGAAGGCGCTGCTCTGCACGCCGGAGACGTGCTCCAGCAGGTTGCCCAGGGTGCGGTTCTGCGCCTGCGGGTTGTCGACGGTGACCCGGCTGTCGATGCGCGAGGACTGGGAGGCCTCGACCCGGAGGGTGGGAAGGGTGGGTTCGTCCGCGGCATGGGCGGACTGGACGGCGAACAGAATGGCTGCAGCAAGGAGATGACGACGCATGACACGATCCGTGAAAATGACGTGAAATGTTATAACGTAACTATTTGACGTGACAAGTTGCAGACGCGCCTGCTGCAAGCGTCTTGGCAGGATGCCCCTGTTCATCTGAATGGCTTGCCTGGCGCCTTGGCAGCGCGCACGATCCGGGTCACTGCGTAGCGCAATACTCCCGCAGCCCCTTCTTCACTCGAACGGAGCAACGTATGAAGCTGCTGTCCGCTGTGTTGTTGTCTGCGCTTTCGCTGCCGGCCGCCCCGGCGTTCGCGATGGAGGCACCGCCCTCACCGCTGCTGGGACGCTGGTCGCTGGACATTGCCACCTCGGCGCTGCCCGAGGCGCAGCGCCCGAAACAGGTGGTGCTGGAATTCAAGGATGCCGGTGGTGGACGCTGGAGTTCGCACGTGGACATCGTCCTGCACGACGGCAAGACCATGAAGTCCGATGGCACACTGTCCCTCGACGGCACGCCGGGGCCTTTGTCCGGCACCTACGGCGCGGACAAGGCCAACCTGAAACTGCCGGCGCCGAACACGCTGGTCATGCAGCTGGTGGACCATGGCACGCCCGCGTCCACCCGCATCTATACCGTGGCCGCCGACCGCACGACGATGACTGAGACCAAAGCGTTCTACGGCCACGACGGTACGCCGATCCTGCAGACCAATCTGTTCAAGCGGGTGCCTTAGCGCTGCTGCATTCACCACGCCCGTACCTCGGGCGTGGCGAATGCAGCCGTCTTACACCGCAGCCGGATCGCGCTTGCCGGTGTCGATGCCGTACCTGTCGATGGCCTCCTGCATCCGCGAGCGCTCGATGCGGCCTTCGTCGGCCAGTGACTTCAATGCCGCCAGCACGATGAAGTGGCGATCGACTTCGAAGAACGTGCGCAGCGATTCACGCGTGTCGGAACGGCCGAAGCCATCGGTGCCCAGTGCGGTGAAGCGGCGGTCGTTGATGAAGGGACGGATCTGGTCGCCGACGATCTTCATGTAGTCGGTGGCTACCACCACCGGGCCGTCGTGGCCCTGCAGGCACTGCTGCACGTAGGGCACGTGCGGTTCTTCGGCCGGATGCAGCAGGTTCCAGCGTTCGGCGGCCAGCCCATCGCGGCGCAGTTCGGTCAGGCTGGTGGCGCTCCAGACGTCGCTGGCGATGCCGAAGTCCTGCAGCAGCAGTTCTGCCGCCGCTTCCACTTCGCGCAGGATCGAGCCGCTGCCCATCAGCTGCACGCGTGGCTGTGGGGCGGCATCGGCGGCCGCCGGATGCAGCAGGTACAGGCCCTTCAGGATGCCAGCCTCGACGCCTTCGGGCAGGGCCGGCTGCGGGTAGTTCTCGTTGAGTACGGTGATGTAGTAGTAGATGTCTTCCTGCTCGACATACATGCGGCGCAGGCCGTCGTGGATGATCACCGCCAGTTCGTAGTTGTAGGTCGGGTCGTAGGACACGCAGCTGGGAATCACCGATGACAGCACGTGGCTGTGGCCGTCATCGTGCTGCAGGCCTTCGCCCATCAGCGTGGTGCGGCCCGACGTGGCACCGAGCAGGAAGCCGCGCGTACGTGCATCGGCTGCAGCCCAGGCGAGGTCGCCAACGCGCTGCAGGCCGAACATCGAATAGAAGATATAGAACGGAATCGTGGCCAGGCCGTGGTTGCTGTAGGCAGTGCCGGCGGCGATCCACGAACAGATCGCACCGGATTCATTGATGCCTTCCTGCAGGATCTGGCCGTCCTTGGCCTCCTTGTAGTAGCTCAGCTGGCCGGCATCCTGCGGGGTGTACAGCTGGCCGAGGTAGGAGTGGATGCCGATCTGGCGGAACAGGCCCTCCATGCCGAAGGTGCGCGATTCATCGGGCACGATCGGAATCACCAGCTTGCCCAGGTCCGGGTCCTTCAGCAGGCTGGTGAGGATGCGCACGAAGCCCATGGTGGTGGACTGGCCGCGATCGCCACTGCCCTGCAGCTGGGTGTTGAAGATCGACAGTGGTGGCAGCGGCAGCGGATCGACCTTGGCCAGGCGCGATGGCAGCTGGCCACCTTGGACGCGGCGGCGTTCGGCGAAGTAGGCTGCCTCGGCGCTGCCGGGTTCGGGGCGCAGGTAGGGCATTTCTTCCAGCTGGTCGTCGCTGACCGGCAGGTTGAAGCGGTCACGGAAGGCGCGCACCGCGTCGGCGCTCATCTTCTTCAGTTGATGGTTGATGTTCTGGCCTTCACCGGCCTCGCCCATGCCGAAACCCTTGACCGTCTTGGCCAGGATCACCGTCGGCCGGCCGCTGGTGTTCGCCGCCTGCTGGTAGGCAGCGAACACCTTCTGCGGGTCGTGGCCACCACGCGCCAGCGCCCAGATATCGTCGTCGCTCATGTGCGCGACCCGCTCCAGAAGCTCGGGATAGCGGCCGAAGAAGTGTTCGCGCACGTAGGCGCCGCTCTGCGACTTGAAGGTCTGGTAGTCGCCATCCACGCATTCCATCATGCGCTGGCGCAGCAGGCCGTTGTGGTCGCGGGCCAGCAGGTCGTCCCAGCCGCTGCCCCAGATCAGCTTTATCACGTTCCAGCCAGCAGCGCGGAAGGTGCCCTCCAGTTCCTGGATCACCTTGGCGTTGCCGCGTACCGGCACGTCCAGGCGCTGCAGGTTGCAGTTGACCACGAACACGAGGTTGTCCAGCCGCTCGCGGCCGGCCAGCGAGATCGCCGCCAGCGATTCAGGCTGGTCCATCTCGCCATCGCCGAGGAAGGCCCAGACCTTGCGTCCCTGGTGTGCTTTCAGGCCGCGGTATTCCAGGTAACGCATGTAGCGCGCCTGATAGGCCGCGGTCAGCGGGCCCAGCCCCATCGACACGGTGGGGAACTGCCAGAACTCCGGCATCAGGCGCGGGTGTGGATACGAGGACAGGCCTTCGCGGCCGGCTTCGCGGCGGAAGTTGTCCATCCGTGCCGGATCGATGCGGCCCTCCACATACGCGCGGCCGTAGATGCCCGGCGCGGAGTGGCCCTGGATGTAGATCATGTCGCCGTCGAAGGTGTCGGTGCGGCCACGAAAGAAGTGATCGAAGCCGACGTCGTACAGCACCGCCGCCGACTGGTAGGTGGCGATGTGGCCACCGACGTTGGAGTGCTTGCCGGCGCGCAGCACCATCACCATCGCGTTCCAGCGGATCATCGCGTTCAGGCGGCGTTCGATGGCCAGGTCGCCCGGGTAGGCCGGCTGGCGCTCGGGCGGGATGGTGTTGACGTAGGCGGTCCAGACACGGGTATGCAGGTCGCCGTGCTGCTGGGCGTCCAGATCGCTCAGCTGGTCGATCAGATAGTGCGCGCGCGGCCGGCCGCCCGCCTGCATCACCGCCTCCAGCGATTCACGCCACTCCTGGGTTTCCAGTGGATCGGTATCGAAGGGAATGAGGGCTTGGTTCATGGCTGTCTCCAGAGGGCGCCGGTCGGACGTCTGCCTGGGCGACAACACCGGCAGGGCGCACAGCACTGGAGCGGGGTCGCAACGGCAGGGCCGTGACGCGAAGGGCGGCCGTGGCGGCCACCGAGGAGACAAGCGTAGGCCGGCCCCCCCGGCTTCGATAGGCGGGCCCGGCTTGGGTCTCTGGCAAGCAAGGGTTGGCGCCGCGCGCCGTATCATGGGCCGATGCGCTGGGCGCGGGCGCTGATCAGGCCGGGGACAGCCCAGGCAGGAACACCGGGATGACCGCCACGCCGATGCCGAGCAGGCACCAGGCGACGATGGGCAGCCAGCGCGCCAGGCGTTGGGCGGGTTCCGGTGTGCGACGGCCGCCGATCCACAGCAGCAGCGTGAGCACGCCCAGTGCATAGGCGAGGGCGACGATCACCGGATGCACGTGGATGACCCGGCTGGGCGGCCACATCTGCTGCTGGTAGGCGGTGGTGTGGGCGACCAGCAGCAGGAACAGCAGGCTGCTGAGGGTGTTGATGGCGGTGCGTGCGTTCATTGCGGGGCACTCCTTGTGCCGGCTGCCGGGACATTGCAGGGGCGGCATTCTAGCGGCTGCCTGCCGGTCGTTGAAACGCCACTGTCATCGATGGCGGTCACCCTGCGGGGCTTTCCAGCCTCGGGATGGTTGGCCGGCCGTGAACAGCGTGAGGATCTGGGAGAAGAGCTACGCGCTGCGGCGACGACTGCTGCGTGGCTTCTTCCTGCGTCGCGGTTCGGCCAGCGAGGATGCCGAAGACCTGGCACAGGAGGTCTACCTTCGCCTGTTGCGCAGCACCGGCGAAGATGCCGATGCGGTCGAGAACCCGGAAGCCTACCTGTTCACCGTGGCGGCCAACCTGGCGCGCGAGCATGCGCGTGCGCGGTCGTCGCTGCCGCCGCTGGAAGATGTCGATCTGTTGGCCGAAGTGCTGAAAAGCGAAGAAGACATCGAGGGTGAATTCGAGCGTGCGCAGCGCTGGAGTGATATCCGCAGCACCATTGCACGACTGCCGGCGACCACGCGGTGGGTGATGGAGCTGCACTACCGCGATGGGCTGGATTGCCCGGGAATCAGCCAGCAGCTGCAGGTGTCGGTGCACATGGTGCGCAAGCACATAGGCAAGGGGCTGGAGGCTTGCAGGAAGGCGCTGGGCGCCAGGGACCACACATGAACCGGAACTCATCGCCCGTGGTCGACGACACGATCGCCTGTGAGGCCATGGACTGGTTCCTGCGCAATCGCGACGGAACACTGGGCGAGGCCGAGCGGGTTGCGTTCCTGGACTGGATGAAGCGCTCGCCGGAGCACGTGCGCGCCTATATGCACGCCCTCGCGCTGCACCGGCGGGTCGGTGAGGCGCTGCAATCGCCGTTGCCTGAAGAGGCGCCGGTGCCACCGCGGCAGGTCGCTGCCAAGGTGGTGCCGCTGTTCGGTAGCGTGCACGCGCCGCCGCGCGCTGTGCCGCGTCGCGGTCGTGCGCGCTGGTGGATGGCGGCTGCCGCAGCCTGTATCGCCCTGCTCGGCGTGGGCCTGGTTCCGCAGGTGATGCCCACCGAGCAGCTTTACAGTGCCGGACAGGGTGAGCTTCGCGACGTGGTGCTGCCCGACCAGACCCAGGTGCGGCTCAACGCGGACAGCCGCCTGCGGGTACGCATGGGCTGGTTCAGCCGCAAGGTGGAGCTGCTGCAGGGCGAGGCCACGTTCGATATCGCCCGTGACCGACGGTCGTTCGAGGTGCAGGTGAACGGATTGCAGATCCGCGATATCGGCACGGTGTTCGATGTCTCGCGACGGTTGCAGAGCACACGCATCGGCGTGGTTTCCGGCGAGGTGGAGATCTGGAGCCAGGGTGCGGACGCCCGGCGTCTTGCGCAACTGGGCGAGGGCCGGGTGGTGCAGGTCGATGCGCGCAGCCATTCGGTGGAGTCACTGGACGTACCGTTGTCGATGCTGCTGGACTGGCAGCAGCGCAAAGTGTCCTTCCTTGATGAACGGCTGGACGAGGTGGCCGCTGCCTTCAACCGGCACAACCAGGTACAGGTGCGCGTGCTGGACGAAGGCGCGGCATCGGCACGGTTGTCGGGCAGTCTCGATGCGCATCGCATCGGTGCGCTGCAGGCCTTCCTCGAACGCGACCCGCGTTTCGTGGTGAGGCGTGAAGGCGACACCGTGCGGGTCGGCAGTCGCTGAGGCCGACGTGGCCGTTGACTGTCAGAAAAAATTCATCGAATCCGCATTCTCCACTTCGGTGGATGCGGGCTCTTACTTGGGAGAAGCCGCTGCCGAGCCACGCAGCGGCGCCTGCTGCCTTCTCTCTTCCAAGGACCCGTGATGCGCAACACGCTCTACCTGTCGATCATCCTCGCCCTGTCTCCCTGCAGCGTACCGCTGGCGGTCGCGGCCACTGCCGATGGCCTTGAGGCCCGTGTTTCGGCGCCGATCGCGGCGCAGCCGTTGGCACGCGCACTGGAGCAGTTGTCGCGCAGTTCCGGGGTGCAGTTCCTGTACTCGGCCGGCGGTGATGCCCGCATGGCCGGTGCGGTGCCGCGCGGTGCCACCGTCAAGCAGGCGCTGGATGCACTGCTGGCCGGTACCGGCCTGGGTTACACCGTGGTCGATGGCAATGTCATCGCAATCGATCCGGCACCCGTAAGCAACGCGCCGAAGCCGGCCGCGCCGAAGCCGCGCGAGGCAGAGGCGGTGGTGGCGCCGACCCTGGACACCGTCAAGGTGATTGCCGCGCACGAGGTGATCGACCAGAAGAAGTCGTCGCCGGTGATCAAGGATTCGGTGGTCTACGACGAGATGGACAGCTACGGCGACGAGACCCTGGCCGAGAGCCTGATGGCCGCTCCAGGCCTGAGTGCGGTGGAGGATGCCGGCGAGCCACGTTACGTGACCGTGCGCGGCGTACAGGCCAACCTCAACTACACCACCATCGATGGCATCGCGATTGCCAGCGTGGGAGGCAGTGGCTCCGGCGAGCGGATGAACAACCTGCAGCTGATTCCCAGCGACATCGGTACCCGTACGGACATCTACAAGAGCTTCAGTGCGGAGCAGGCACCGGATGCGATCGGCGGGGTGATCGACATCATCAGCCGCAGTGCTTTCGACCGATCCCGCAAGTACGTGTTTGCCGATGTGGCGGGCATCTATTCCACCGCTGAGACCAACGTCGAGCGCAGCGCTGGTGGCAACCACGAGGCGATGGGTCACTTCGGCAAGAGCGCCAAGATGGTGTTCTCCAATCAGTTCGGCGCCGACCAGGAGTTCGGCATCGTTGCGGTGGCACGCTACGAGCAGCGTTCACGCAACAGCGTCAAGCGCTGGGTGGAGTCGAACTACTACTACAACGACGCTGGCAGATACCTCACCGACGGTACCACCGGTCCGGACGAGGCCAAGGGCTGGAACGGGCTGCGTGCGCCTGGCAACTTCAGCACCGGCACCTATACCAACTTCATCACCAACTTCGGTGGCTCCGCCAAGCTTGAGTGGAAGCCGTCGGATGACCCGTTCTACGCATCGCTGCTGCTGTACTCGTACCGGTTCTACGAGAACTCGACGATGAACAAGACCGATCTGTACGGCAATGCCAGGTTTCCGATCCGCAACCAGACCGAGGACAGCGGCACCACCCAGATCAACAGCATCTACATCAAGAACCGTCACGACCGCTGGGACCGCAGCAACCGTGGTGCCATCGCCAGTTTCAACTGGGACATGGGCGACCGTTCACGGCTGACCCTGCGTGGCGGCCATACCGAAGAGACCTTCCACAACAGCCAGGTCTACTGGGGTGTGCGCGCCTACCCAAGCAATCTGTTCGTCGACTACGAGAACGACAGCCACGGGTTCCCGAACGCGGTGGCGGTTTCCGATTCCAGCCTGCTGACCAGCTCGGCGTTCAAGCTCAATCCCGCGCAGGCCTATGTCTCCCCGCGCGATGCCAAGGAGAGCATCGACAACCTGCGCGCCGATTTCAGCTACAACATCGACGCCGATGCCCGTGGCTTCGGCCTGGCCACCGGCGCCGAATACCGCCATCTGAAGATCTGGCAGGACATCGACTTCGACTACTTCAAGAGCAGTGCCACGCTCAACGATTACCTGTATCCGGGTTCGACGCTGCTGGGAAGCGTGCCGGGCTTCCCGCTGATCGACAACCGCAAGTGGAACGAGGAACTGCTGCCCAAGCTGGGCAACAACAATGCGGCGTATCCGAATGCCAACTTCACCAGCGACTACAGGTACGTGGAGGACATCACCAATGCCTATGTATCCGCGCACTACGCCTGGGACCGGCTGCTGCTGATCGGCGGCCTGCGCTATGACCACACCCGCTTCGATGCCTACAGCCCGTTCAGCGATGATGGCGGCACTACCTATACCTCCGCCTTCCGCAATACGAGCGGTGGCTACAACAACCTGCTGCCTTCGTTGAATGCGACGTTCAAGCTGAGCGAGGACCAGCGCCTGCGCTTCTCCGCCAGTCGCACGCTGGGCCGGCCGACGCCGAGCAACATCGCGCAGGCCACCAGCACCAGCTGTGGCGATGACGAGGAGGGCAGGGGCTTCTGCAGCATCAAGCAGGGCAACGCCAACCTGCAGCCGCGCCGTTCCACCAACATCGACCTGGCGTGGGACCTGTACTTCAACGGCAACAATGGCCTGGTCTCGGTGGCGCTGTTCGACAAGGTGATCAAGGACGATATCTACACCCTGACCACGTTCGAGAACGTGGGGGATACCCGCTACCGGGTCACCCAGCCGATGAACACCGACGAGTCGAAGCTGCGTGGCGTCGAGTTCGCGGTGGCCAACCGCAACCTGCAGTGGGGCCGCCAGCGCTTCGACATGTACTTCAATGCAACCCGGCTGGAAGGCCAGACCAACTACCGCATCAGCGATGGCACCGAGCGCCGCTTGGACCGGCTGCTGTACCAGCCGGACTGGTCGCTCAATGGCTCGGTGATCTGGCGCATGCCATGGAAGAGCGCGCAGCTGCGCCTGTCCGGCACATACCGCAGCCGGATGCTGGTCGACTTCGGTGACACCCAATGGCTGGATTCGTACTACGACCCATACATGACCTTCAACATGGCCTTCAGCCACAAGGTCAGCAAGCACGTGACACTGAAGTACGAGGCCAAGAACCTGTTCAACACCCAGCCGACCTACAGCACCGGTCCGAACGGACGCTTCCGAACCGAGATCGACGACTACGGCCGCTTCTTCTACTTCCACATCATCTACAACTGAGGGCACAGCCGTGGAGACGATCAATCGCAGGCGATTCCTGGTCCTGGCCGGCCTGTCCGCTGCCGGTGCCTGGATGGGCACGGCACACGCGCTGGCCGCGCAGGCCGATGCCACCGCGCTGAACCCGCGCAACCTGCTGGCCAAGCCGCGCTTTGCCAGTACACCCTTCACCCTGGGCGTGGCCTCGGGTGATCCCTCGGCCGATGGCATGGTGCTGTGGACGCGCCTGGCGACCGAACCGCTGGTGTTCGGCGGTGGCATGCCGACCCGGCCGATGGTGGTCGAGTGGCAACTGGCGGCAGACGATGGCATGCGCAAGGTGGTGCGCCAGGGTTCGGCAATGGCGCATCCCGAACTCGGCCACGCCGTGCACGTGGAGCTGGGCGGATTGGCGCCCGGACGACCCTACTGGTACCGCTTCACCGTAGGCGGCCACGCCAGTGCGATCGGTTGTACCCGCACGCTGCCCGCAGCCACGGCCGCAGTGGATCGTGTGCGTTTTGCGGTGGCTGGCTGCCAGCACTACGAAGAAGGCCACTACACCGCGTGGCGGCGCATCGCCGAGGAACCGCTGGATTTCGTCTTCCACTACGGTGATTACATCTACGAAGGCGAAAGCCAGCCGGGCCTGCGGAAGATGAACGGCCAGCCGTTCACCAATCTGCGCAACCACGTCGGCCCGCAGATCTACACGCTGGATGATTACCGTCGCCGCTACGCCCAGTACAAGAGCGATGCCGACCTGCAGGCCGCGCATGCGGCGGTACCGTGGTTCGTCACTTTTGACGACCATGAAGTGGACAACAACTGGGCCGGTGCCGAAGACCAGGATGACACGCCCAGCGAAGTGTTCCTGCTGCGCCGGGCACAGGCGTTCCAGGCCTACTACGAGAACATGCCACTGCGCCGTTCGGCATTCCCGCGCGATGGCCACATGCAGATGTACCGGCGCGCACGCTACGGCACACTGATGGATCTGCACCTGCTCGACACCCGCCAGTACCGGAGCAAGCAGGCGAACATGGCGCTGCGTGAGGACGTGGAATCGCCGGAACGCAGCATTGTGGGCGCGAAGCAGGAGCGCTGGCTGTTCGATGGTCTGGCCGATGTCGCACCGCGCTGGCACACCATCGCCCATCAGGTGGCACTGGGCAACTACATGCGCGAGAAGGATGGCATCGTGCAGTCGTCCGACGATCAATGGTCGGGCTATCTGGACAGCCGCCGGCGCCTGCTCGATCACATCCAGAAGGTCGGCTTCGGCAACGTGGTGACCGCCTGTGGCGACGCGCATCGCCACTATGCCAGCGATCTGGTGCAGGACCACCGTGACTCAGGGGTGATCTCCAGCGAGTTCCTGGCCACATCGATTACTTCCGGCGCCGATGGCCAGGGTGTGGATGCGTATGCCAGGAACCAGCTTGCGCACAGCCCCTATCTGAAGGCGACCACCGACAAGCGTGGCTACGTGCTGTGCGATGTCACCCGCGATGCATGGATCGGCGACATGAAGACGCTGGATACCGTGATGCAGCCGAATGGCGCGGTGCAGAGCTGGAAGCGCTATGCGGTGGAGCATGGCCGGCCGGGGCTGCAGGAGGCCTGATCCTACCGGTCTAGCCTGTAGAGCCGAGCCCATGCTCGGCTGCTCTTCGACAACTGACCGGAAAAGCAGCCGAGCATGGGCTCGGCTCTACAGAGATCCTTCAATCGTGCTCGAACCGCAATGGCTCGCTGCCCATCGCCGGGTCGCTGGTGCCGGGGCGTCCATCCTCTGCGCGGCCGGCCAGGCGCAGCACGCTTTCACCCGCGCTGAGCTGAAGGTCGTACCAGCCTGCGGTGGACGCTGCTTCCCAGGCCACCGTGGTCTCGGCATGCGCCGGCACCGCCAGCGCCTGCTCGGGCATGTGCCCGGCATAGGCACCTGCCTGCACGCGCACCTGCTGCGTGCTGTCACCCAGGTTGCGCAGGCGCAGCCGCAGCTGACCATCCGCACGCTCGACCGTGGCCTGGACCGCGGATGCCTTGGCGCTGCCCTTGAAGTGGCGGTGGAAGCCGTTCGGGCCCAGCAACCACAGGTCATAGCGACCCTGGGCGTCCAGCGGCCAGCGCTCGCGCAGCGGCATGCCCGGCAGCAGCGTGTAGCGGCGTGGCACCGCGTCCAGCCGCAGCCGGTCGTAGACATGCAGCACAACCGCCGCGCCTTCGCAGGACAACGTCAGATCCACGCCCGAGGCGTCGACCGCAGCAATCGATGCCTGCGGGCGATAGGGCAGGGCACGTGCCGGGCGTACGCCGCTTTCCTGCTTCGCTGGCTTCAGCCCCTCCGGCAGCGCCGGCACGGTACGCCCCGGCAGGGCCGCCGCACGTGCCGCCACCGCGCTGACATCGGGAAGGCCGCGCACGAACGGACGGGTATCACGCTGGGCGAAGTCGAAGGCGCCCGTCAGGTCACCGCAGACGGCGCGGCGCCACGGCGAGATGTCCGGTGCGGCGACGCCGAAGCGACGTTCGATCAGCCGTATGACCGAGGTGTGGTCATATACCTGCGAATCGACCCAGCCGCCGCGGCTCCACGGCGAGATGACGTACAGCGGCACGCGCGGGCCGAGGCCATACGGGCGTCCGCGCAGCTCGGCAGCATCGTACTTTTCGTCGCCCGGCGCGGGATGACGGTGATACTCGCCCTCGGTACTGACCGACGAGGCACCTGCCCATCCACCGTTCACCGGTGAGGGAGGGGCCGGTGGCGGCATATGGTCGAAGAAGCCGTCGTTTTCGTCGAACATCAGCAGCAGGGCGGTGCGGCTCCACACTTCCGGATCGGCGGTCAGCGCATCCAGCACGCGCGCCGTATAAGCCGCGCCCTGGGCCGGGCTGGACGGGCCTGGGTGTTCGCTGCCCGCGGCATCGGCAATGATGAAACTGACCTGCGGCAGGCGCCCGTCCAGCACATCCTGGCGCAGCTGTGGCAGGCCGCGGGTGCTGACAGCGCGTGCGCGCAGCTGCGGATCATGCCCGGGTGCAGCGCTGTAGGCCCGACGGAATGCATCGAAACCGGCCAGCGGGTTGTCGGTGAAGTTGTCGGCCATGTCCTGGTAGATCTGCCAGGACACGCCGGCCTTCTGCAGGCGCTCGACATAACTGGTCCAGCGGTAGGGCGCCGGATGTCCGCCGTGCTCGGGGAAGTTGTCGTGCGAGTTGGCGATCACTGGGCCACCCGCGCGGGCCTGCGCATCGTTCTGACCGGTCCACAGGAACACCCGGTTCGGGTTGGTGCCGGCCTGCATCGCGCAGTGGTACGCATCGCAGATCGTGAAGGCATCGGCCAGCGCGAACTGGAACGGCAGGTCGTTGCGCTGGAAGTAGCCCATCGAGTGGTTCTGCTTGGCCTTCGGCCATTGCCCCATGCGCCCGTGGTCCCAGGCGCGCTGCGCATCGGGCCAGGTATGCGGCGTGCCTTCCACGCGCATGTAGCCGAAGTGCGCGGCGGTATCCAGCGGGAAGGGCGCGATCGCACGTTTGCCGCTGGCATCGGGCTGCAGCCACAGGCTGCGGGTACGGCCACCCGCTTGCAGCGCGGCGGCCGGGGCGACGAATCGATCACCGAAGCCACGTACGCCTGGCAGCGTGCCGAAGTAGTGGTCGAACGATCGGTTCTCCTGCATGAACACCACGATGTGCTGCAGGTCTTCCAGGCTGCGCGTCTGCGCGGCGGGGGCGATCGCTGCGGCCCGGGCGATGCTGGGCAGCAGCGGGGAAAGGCCGGCGGCAACGCCGGCCTGCAACAACCGGCGTCGGCCGATATCGGTCACGGGCTCACTCACAGGTCCACGCGGAAGGAGATGCCGACGGTGCGCGGAGCGCCGATGAAGGCGTTGTCGCGGCCGTCCACCCCTGCAAGATACCGCTTATCGGTGAGGTTGCTCACCACCAGGTTGGCCCCCATGCCCTTCAGGCGCGGCGACAGGCCCTGCAGGTCGAAGCCGATGTTGGCGTTGAACACCGTGGCCGAGGGCAGCTTGTTGACGTTGGCGGCATCGAGGTAGCGCGTGCCCAGGTAACGTCCGGAGAGGCCGACGTTCCAGTTGGCACCCTGCCAGTCGGCCGACAGCACCAGGGTGTTCTCCGGCTGGCCGATCACCTTGGCACCGTCGACGATGCCCAGCTGGGTATCGCGGGCGGCATTGCCACTGCCCAGGTATTTGGAGCGGTTGTAGGTGTAGGCCGCGTTGATCCGCCAGCCATTGTCCCAGCCATAGCCGAACGCCGCTTCCAGACCTTTGCTTTCCACGCCACCGAAGTTCTCGTAGACGCCGTCGGTCTCGCCCAGGTAGTCGATGCCGCTGACGAAGCCCGCTGGCAGGTAGACGATGCGGTTGTCGAACTTGATGTTGTACAGCGTGACCGAGGCGGTCAGCGGCCAGCGGCTGATGCGCATGCCCACTTCGATGTTGTCGGCGGTTTCCGGCTCGACGTTGCGGAAGCGCTGCGGGTCGGTCTCGCCAAGCACGCCGGACGGAATCGCGGCGAAGTTCTGCGAGAAGCCGGCGAACAGCTCCATGCCTTCCACGCCCGGCGCCCAGGTGAAGCCGGTGGAGAGCAGCGGATCGGACTTGGAATCGGAGGTGACGTGCTCGCTTGCACCGATCACGCGGCGGCGCGACTGGTCGACGAAGAACTGCTTCACGCCCAGGCGCGCGCTGAACGGACCGAAGCGGGCCACGTCCTCGACGTAGTACATCTGCTCGTCGACCTTGTACTTGTCCTCGAACTGCACCCAGTACGGCTGGTGGTCGAAGTCGATGCTCTGGCCGACATTGAGCAGGCGATGCCAGTCGCGGCGCGCCGAACGGTCCAGCTTCTCCACCCACAGGCCGCCACGGATCGTGTTGTCGACCGCGCCGAACGTCTGTCGCCACTCGACATCGGCGGTCACGCCCATGCGGTCGTTGTCGTAGTGCGTGTGGCGATACGACTGCGCGCCCAGCACATTGCCGGCGTAGCAGTTCGGATCGTACTCGGCGGTGAAGCCCAGCCGCGGCGTGCAGCTGGCCAGGCGCTGTGCGGCGCTGCCGTCGGGATTGACGAAGAAGATCTGGCCACGGTTGCTGCCGCCGTACACGGTCTTTCCACCGATGTACTCCGATTCGGGGCGGCCGGCACCGTCATCGCTGACCTGTGCCAGGTAAGGTGGCAGCCAGTCGCCACGGCCCTGCATCCGGTGCCCGTAGGCGGCCATCGAGGCCTTGAATCCTTTGCCGCCATCGAACGCCGCGCGCAGGTAGCCGAAGGTGTTCTCGCGCAGCGCACGCGAACCGGAGCGGTAGTTCTGGTCCAGGTACGGGATGCCGGTGAGGGTGCCGACCAGGTTGTCGCGCTCCGGGTTGGTGGCGAAGCCCTTCGGCGAAACGCTGGTGTATTCGGGCTCGTCGGCGTCGTTATAGGACAGGTAGCCGGTCAGCGTCCAGCGATCCAGTTCGGTGATGAACTTGCCGGCGATGTGGTCGTTGCTGGCGTGGCCGGTGCCGTCGATCCAGTCGTGCACCTTCGACGAGGAGGCGCTGACCCACGCGCGGGTGTGGCCGCCGAGCAGGCCGGTGTCGTAGCGCACGTAGTACTTGCGCGCATCGTTGTCACCGGCGCCGACCACGAAGCGCAGGCGGCTGTCCTGCAGCGGGTCGCTGGTAAGGAAGTTGAGCGTGCCGCCCAGTGCTTCGTTCGAGCGCGAGGAGATATCGGCGGTGCCCTGGCTGACTTCCACCGTCTCCAGGTCGAGGGTGTCGATGTAGCGGTTGGCCAGCGAACCGCCACCGTAGCCGGAGCCGCCGTTGGGCAGGCCGTCGATGGTGGTGCCGATCTGCTGCGTATCGCGGTTGGTGACGAAGCCGCGCATGCTGATCTGCGTGCCCCACACCGACGAACCGGTGGCGTCGGCCTCGCTGACCACCACGCCGGGTACTTCGTTGAGCGCATCGTTGACGCTGCTCATCACCGTCTGCCGGTTCAGCGTTTCCGCGCGTACCGAGGTCTTGGCGTAGCTGGTGGCCTGGCCGATCACCTGCACCTGGTCCAGGGTACGGGCATCCGTGCTGCGCGCCTCGGCCGCGTCGCCCTGCGGTGCTTCGGCCAGGGCGTCCAGTGCAGGGGCGATCAGCAGGGCAAGCAGCGAAACACGGGGAAAGCGCGCAATCGTTCGCATCGAAACCGGACCTTCAGCAGAGGGAAGCCCCGGAGTGTCGGCAGCGCCAATGACATCGGCATGACGTAGAGATGCAGGAACCGTGTTGTGTGACGGCCGGTGCCTCCGGCCGCTTGCCTGTCAGTACCGCGCGTCCTTGGGTTTCGGGTCGCGCGGCCAGTCCTTGGCCTTGTTGGCGAAGTCCGGACGCGGCTGGTTGATGAAGTAGCTGGCGATGTCCACCGCATCCTGGTCGGGCATCACCTGCTGCCCGAGCGGGGGCTCGCGGGTCACTGCCGGTGGCATGTTGTGCTTGACGAAACCGGCGGCCTTGTAGAGGCGCGCCATGCCGGCGCCGATGTTGAAGCTGTGGTCGCCCCACAGCGGCGGGAAGGCGGTGTCACCGCTGGCGTCGCGCCGGCCTTCGCCGTTGTCGCCATGACACGCCGCGCACTGCACGGCGTACAGCGCCTGGCCACGGTTCGGGTCCGGGGTCAGCGTGCTGTCGATCGGTCCTTCGCTTGGCGCGGCGACCTTTGCACCGTCTGGTACAGGACTGCTCAGCCACGCCATGTAGTCGAGCATCGCGCGCATCTGCGGCGCGTCCTTCGGCAGCGGCTTGCCGTTCATCGAACGCTGCAGGCACCCATTGATGCGCTCGGCCAGCCCGATCACCTTGCCCGGGCGAGGCATGTAACGCGGATAGGCACCACCGCCGGTGTTGAAGTAGTGGTTGCCGAACGGTCGCTTGCCTTCGGCCATGTGGCACGAATTGCAGTTCAGATCGTTGCCGACGTTGTCCGGCAGCAGCCGCGCGGTTTCGTTGAGGAGGCGGCGACCGAGCATCACCGATTCGGCATTGCCCAGCCCGGCGATCTCTTCGGCGCTGGGCGCGTGGTAGTGGCCGACCACCTTGCCCTGCGCGTCGAGGATATCGATCGTGCTGGCCACGGCGGCATCCAGGTCCGGGTACAGGTGGCGATAGGCAAGGGTGCCAGCAGCGGCCAGCAGCACCAGGGTGATCGCGCTGCCGATCAGCAGGCGGGAACGTCTGCGCGAACGCTTCATCGTGCGGCCTCCTGCGGAACGTAGTGCACCGGCTTGTCGCGCACCACCCGGCGCATCCGCGCCACGTCGACCTCGCTCACCGCGCCGGCCTGGTTGCCCCAGCTGCTGCGGATGAAGGTCAGGATCTGTGCCAGCTGCGCGTTCGGCAGCTGCTCGAAGCCGGGCATGGTGAAGGCCATGCGGTCATGCGGCGTATGCGGCGTGCGGCCGCCGATCAGGGTCACCTGCACCAGCGAACTGGGATCGTCAGCGAACACGATCGAGTTGCCGGCCAGGGCTGGATAGACGCGCGGCATGCCGCGGCCGTCGGCGCGATGGCAGGCCTGGCAGTGCTCGGCGTAGGCGAGCGAACCGGCCACGCGGTAGTCGCCGCTGCGCAGTGCGGCGGTGGTCGTATCGGTGCCGGGCGACCACTGCGCGCTACGCCCTTCGCGGGCGGGCAGCTGCTTGAGGTAGCGTGCCATCGCCAGCAGGTCAGCGTCGGACAGGTACTGCGTGCTGTGCTCCACCACATCGGCCATGCCGCCGAAAGCCGCCGAACGATCGGTGCGGCCGGTGCGCAGGAAGTCGACGATCTCGCCTTCGTTCCAGCTGGCCAGGCCGGTCGATTCATTGCGCAGGTTCTTCGCATACCAGCCTTCCAGCACCGAGCCGGACAGGAACTGGCGGCTGCCATCGTCGGCCATGGTCTTTTCCTGGAAGGCCAGGCCGCGTGGCGTATGGCAGGCACCGCAATGGGCCAGGCCTTCAACCAGTTCAGCGCCGCGCTGCTGGCCGGCATCCAGCTTCGGATCCGGGCTGAAGCTGCGTGGGCGCGCGAACAGCAGCTGCCACCAGGCCAATGGCCAGCGCATGTTGGCCGGCCAAGGGATGGTGCTGTCGGCGTTGTCCTGTTTCACCGGCTGCACCGAGCCCATGAAGTAGGCGTACAGCGCCTTGACCTCGGCATCGCTGGCGATCACATACGAGGCGTACGGCATGGCTGGATACAACGGCTGGCCATCGTGGCGGATGCCACGGCGCACCGCGCGTTCGAAGTCGGCGTAATCGTAGGCACCGATGCCGGTCTGCGGATCGGGCGTGATGTTGGTCGAGTAGATCGTGCCCATCGGCGTCTGCATGCCGAGGCCACCGGCGAACGGCTTGCCGCCCGGTGCGGTATGGCAGGCCGCGCAATCGGCGGCGCGCGACAGGTACTGGCCCTGCGCGATCAGCGTCGGGTCGTGGATATCGACCTGCGCCGTCTGCCGCGGCGCAAACCAGTAGGGCGTGGTGCGGGCGATGCCGTAGGCGGCGGCCAGCGAGGCGGCCAAGGCAATGGCGAGCTTGAGCGAGGTGCGCATGGTGGCACTGTGGAGATTCCCTCGCGCGCGTTCATTGATCCGGATCAATGACTGAACGGATACAGCTTGTACACCAAGCTGAATCGTTCCTGCGTTGTCATCAAGCCGTCATCCATGCGCGATAGATGGCCCGCGCCCGCGTCGCTAACCTGCCACGCTGTCGCACCTTTTCCTCGATTGCCCATGAAGCGCCTGCTGCTGTTGTTGCTGGCGTGCGCCGGCCTGTGGCTGGCTGCATGCTCTTCCTCGATCAACGCGTCGTCCACCTCGCTCGCCGATCGGCTGATCGCGCCGGGTGGCGTGTCGACCCTGCTCGATCGCCCGCGCATCGCCGCGGCCATTGCCGAACTGCCCAACCGCCATGGCTTCGCACCGGGTCGCGATGGCGTGCCGATCTTCTGGCGCGTGTTCGACCCGGGTGATTACGGCGCGCGCTACCGCTACCTGCCGCAGCGCCACGAGAACGGCCTGCCGCTGGACACCGGGCTGAGCCTTGCGGTACCGCAGCCGTTCCGTGCGCAGGCGCCGCGCGGCACGGTGGTGCTGCTGCACGGCTGGATGATGAACGGTGATTCGATGTTGCCGTGGTCGCTGCAGCTGGCCGAATCCGGCTACCGCGTGGTCACGCTCGACCTGCGCAATCATGGCCAGTCCGGTGCGGGGCCGTCCGGCTATGGCACCTACGAATCGGACGATGTGGTCGATGTGATCAGCGAACTGCGTGCACGCGGCGAAGTGACCGGCCCGCTGTATCTGTTCGGCGTGTCGTATGGCGCGGCCACGGCGGTGTTCACCGCCGACAAGCTGGGGGACCAGGTGGAAGGCGTGGTGGCGATGGAATCGTTCGCCAACGCAGGCGTGGCCATCCGCACGATGATTCCGCACCTGATGGGGCTGCAGCCGGAAGGCCTGAAGGCGCAGGCGGTGGCCTCCTACGCGCGCTGGCGCTATGGCGGCCAGGACATCAACCAGGTGATCGCCGCCGCCAGCCGCCGCATCGACGTCGATCTGGACCGTGTGGACGTGGCCCGCGCGCTGGCCGATACCCGCGCCTGCGTGCTGTTGCTGCACGGGCAGGGCGACCAGCACATTCCGGTCAGCCAGGGCCGCGAGTTGGCCCTGGCCAACCCGCGCGCGCACTACATCGAGATGCGCGGCGAGGACCACATCACCCTGCCGCTGCGGCTGGACCTGCTGGCCGGCGTGGTCGACGACTGGATGGCGCGCGACGAGCACCACCCGAAGAGCGCCTGTCCGGCCCCGCAGCTGCCAGCCCAGGCCGAGTGGCTCACCCACACCTGAAAAGGGGACGGAGGGAATTAAGTCGTTTCCCGCACACCTGCGTTGGAAACGACTTAATTCCCTCCGTCCCCTTTTGTGTCAGGGCAGGCGTTGTGCCAGTGCGCGGGCGGAGGCGGCTACGCCGAGCAGCAGGGCGGCCACGCACAGGAAGGCGAAGCCGAGGCTGGTGGCGTGAGCCAGCGCACCAATGGCTGCCGGGCCGGCGAGGATGCCGGCGTACCCCAGCGTGGTGACCGCGGTGATGGCGATGCTCTCCGGCATCACCCGTTGCTGGCCGGCCATCGAGAACAGCGCCGGCACGATGTTGGCGCAGCCCAGCCCGACCAGCACGTAGCCGGCCAGTGCCACCGGGAACGACGGCACCAGCGTGGCCAGGCTGAAACCGGCCGCTGCGGTGATGCCGCCGATGACGATCGTGCGGGTACGGCCGAGGCGCTCGACGATGCCATCGCCGAACAAACGCATCGCGGTCATTGCCAGGGTGAACACCGCAAAGCCAGCCCCGGCCTGGTCGCGCGGCACCTGTCGCACTTCGGCCAGGAACACCGCGCTCCAGTCCAGCATCGAGCCTTCGCCGAGGAACACCACGAAGGCCAGCACGCCGATGAACAGCACCACGCCATGCGGCAACGCCAGCAACGGCCCCTCATGCAGGATCCGTTGCGGGCGCCAGTGCGGCGCCGAGAGCGCCGCCACCAGCAGCAGTGCCGTCACCGAAGCCAGCGCGGCCATCCACAACGGTGTTCCAAGCACCAGCAGGCCGGTCATGCAGCCGGCGCCGACGAAGCCGCCGATGCTGTAGAAGGCATGGAAGCCCGACATCATCGGCCGCCCGGCGTCGCGTTCGACGGCCACTGCCTGCATGTTCATCGCGCAGTCCAAGGCGCCGACGCCTGCACCGAACACGAACAGTGCCGCCCCCAGTGCCAGTGGCGTCGGTGCCAGTACCAGCAGGGGCAGGGCGCACAGCATCATCGCGCAGGTGATCACCATTACCCGGCGGCAGCCCAGCCGCCCCGTCAATGCGCCCGCCAGCGGCATCGCCAGCAGCGAGCCGAGGCCGAGGCACAGCAGCACGGCACCGAGGCTGGCATCGGACAGCCCGGCCTTGGCTTTGGCGTAAGGCACCATCGGTGCCCATGCAGCGGTGGCGAATCCGGGAATGAAGAAGGCAGCACGGGTGGCGTGCTGCTGGGCACGTGGGGATGAAGGCGTCATGCGCGGCGCGAAGCTCCAGGGAATCGCCATGAAAACGGTTCCAGTCGGGTTCGGCAAGTGCCATGCATGACATCGGACGACGCATACGATTGCAGTGACCCGATTGCGTCACCAGTGATTAACGCCATGCACGGACAGTGGCTGCACGGTTGGCATCCCGCCGGCCGCTGCCGGAGACCTGTTCATGAGCACGACACCGACCATCCTCCTCGTCCATGGATTCTGGGGCGGGGCCGCACATTGGGCCAAGGTGATCCTGGAACTGCATCGCAATGGCCACGACCGCGTGCAGGCGGTGGAACTGCCACTCACATCGTTGGCTGACGACGCAGGGCGCACCCGGGAAATGATCCGTCAGATCGATGGACCGGTGCTGCTGGTCGGCCACTCCTACGGCGGCGCAGTGATCAGCGAGGCCGGCAACGAGGCCAATGTGAAGGGCCTGGTCTACATCGCCGCCTTTGCTCCCGATGCAGGCGAGAGCCCCGGTGGCATCACCCAGCAGCACCTGCCGGAGGCGGCGCCGAACCTGGCCCCGGACAGCGACGGCTACCTGTGGCTGCGTGCCGACAAGTTCCATGAGAGCTTCTGCCAGGACCTGAGCGACGACGAAGGCCGGGTGATGGCGGTGACCCAGAAGGCGCCGCTGGCCAGCACCTTCGGCGATACGGTGAGCGACCCTGCATGGAAGCACAAGCCAAGCTGGTACCAGCTCTCGCGCCATGACCGCATGATCGCACCGGAAAACCAGAAGGCCATGGCCGGACGGATGCAGCCCAAGCGCCTGCTGGAGCTGGATGCCAGCCATGCCTCGCTGGCATCGAAGCCCAGGGAGGTCACCGCGTTGATCCTGGAGGCCTGCGCCGCCATCGGCGGTTGAGCCCCAGCAGCACAGCACGACGGCACGCTGCACGACAGCCGGGGCGCAGGGGAGTACACTCCTGCGCCTGCGGCTGTCCGGCCGCGTTCCCATCCTGCCTCCAGCCGCCGCCAGAGGATCCCACCCGATCGTGGAGGTCCTGTCGTGCTGTACGTGCCCGTTGTCCGTCTTCCGTCCTCATTGCCGCGTCGCCGCCTGCTGCCGCAGGTGCTCGCGCAGAGCCTTCTGATTGCATTGTTGGGCAGCAGCGCAATGGCTGCCGCGCAGTCCGCGACCGAACCGGACAAGGATCGCCAGGCACCCGCCTCGCAGACCCTGCAGACGGTGCAGGTCACGGCCAACCAGCTGGGCACCATCACCGAAGGCAGCGGCGCCTATACGCCGGGCACCATCGCCACCGCCACCCGCCTGGTGCTGACGCCGCGGCAGACTCCGCAGACCATCAGCGTGATCACCCGTGCCGAGATGGATGACTTCGGCCTGCACGGCATCGATGACGTGATGCGGGTGACCCCTGGCATCAGCATCGTCACCTACGACAGCGAGCGCACCGAGTACTACGCACGTGGCTTCGCCGTGCAGAACTTCCAGTACGACGGCATCCCGATGTCGCGTGACTCGGCCTACTCGGCGGGCAACACGCTCAGTGATACCGCCATCTATGACCGCATCGAGGTGCTCAAGGGCGCCACCGGTCTGTTGACCGGCATGGGAGATCCCGGCGCGACCATCAACCTGGTGCGCAAGAAGCCGGGCAAGGACTTCGCCGGCAGCGCGACGCTGGGTGTGGGGCGCTGGGATGACTACCGTGCCGAGATCGATGTCGGCGGCCCGTTGACCGCCGATGGACGCGTGCGCGGTCGTGCAGTGGGCGCCTGGCAGGACAAGCATTCCAATCTCGATTACTACCAGCGCACCAGCAAGGTCGGCTACGCGGTGCTGGAAGCCGATCTGGGCGAGCGCACGCTGCTGACCGTGGGTGGCGATGCGATGGACAGCGACCCGAAGGGTTCGACCTGGGGCGGCATTCCGCTGCTGGACAGTGCCGGCAACTTCAATGACATGCCGCGTTCGTTCAACAACGGCACCCGCTGGAGTGGCTGGCGCCAGTATGTTCGCACCGGCTTTGCCACGCTCGAGCACACCTTCGCCAACGACTGGGTGGCCAAGCTGCAGCTCAACCACCAGGTCAACGGCTATGACGCGGCGCTGGCGGGTGCGGCCGGTGGCAATCCCGATCCGGTCACCGGCGAAGGCGTGTCGTTGTGGCTGGGCAAGTACGTTGGCAAGACTGTCAGCAACGCGGCCGACTTCTACCTGAGCGGTCATTTCGGCCTGTTCGGCCGCGAGCATGAGCTGGTGGTCGGTGGCAGCGCCTCGCGCAAGCGCTGGACCAATACCGGTTACGCGCCGCAGCCCGGCTATCCGACCGAGGCGCCCGATTACCGCGCATGGCAGGGCGACATTGCGGAGCCGCAATGGCAGCGCAGCTACGACAACAATGAAGTGACGCGCGAGAATGGCGTCTATGTGGTCGGTCGTTTCGACATGGCCGATCCACTGAAGGTGATCGTGGGTAGCCGCCTGGCCAGCTACCGCTCGCCGGGCACGCACGAGACCGGCGTGTTCGTGCCATATGCCGGTGTGGTCTATGACCTTGGCGAGCACTACTCGGTGTATGCCAGTTACAGCACCATCTTCAAGCCGCACAGCGAACGCGACGAGCAGGGCAAGGCGCTGGATCCGCTGGAAGGCCGCAGCCATGAGGTGGGCCTGAAGGCCGAGTTCCTCGATGGGCGCTTCAACGCCAGTGCGGCGCTGTTCCAGCTCGACCAGGACAACTTCGCCCAGCCCACCGGCGGCAAGACACCGGACGGGCAGGATGCCTATCGCGCCCTGATGGGCGTGCGTACCAAGGGCTACGAGCTTGAGATGTCGGGCCAGCTGGCCGAGGGCTGGCAGGTGCAGGGTGGCTTCTCGCACAAGATCGCCCGCCAGGCCGGTGCCAAGGTCACCACGCTGGAGCCGGAAAACCAGTTCAGCCTGCACACCAGCTATCGCCTGCATGGCGACTGGAAGGGCCTGACGCTGGGCGGTGGCGCGCGCTGGCAGGATTCCACGTTCGGCGAGATCAGCAACCCGGCCACCGGTGCGCAGGTCGTGCATCGCACCCAGCCGTACTGGCTGCTCGATGCGATGGCGCGCTATGAATTCAACGATCGCCTGTCGGCCACGCTCAACGTCAACAACCTGCTGGACAAGCGGTATTACACGATCTTCAGCTGGTACAGCACCTATACCTGGGGCGAGCCGCGCAATGTGCGGTTGAGCTTGAATTACAGGTTCTGACACCGGTCCTGTAGAGCCGAGCCCACGCTCGGCTGCGGTTTGACAGCCAGCCGAGCATGGGCTCGGCTCTACAAAGACGCCCGCGATGCGTGATGGCATCGCGGGCGTTGTCGTTACAGCGGCAGGTCGAACACCAGCACTTCGGCGTCGTTGCCGTTCTCCAGGGTCAGCTGCGCTTCGTCGCTGACCTGCAGCGCATCACCGGCTTCCAGGGTGATGCCGTTCACCTGCAGCTGGCCACGCGCCACCTGCACGTACGCGCCACGACCGTTGCCGAGAGCGTGGTGCAGCTTCTGGCCGCCATCGAGAATGGTGGCGAAGATGCGGGCATCCTGGTGGATGCGCAGCGAACCGTCGGCACCGTCCGGCGAAGCGATCAGGCGCAGCTGGCCGCGCTTGCTGTCCGGCGTGAAGTGGGTCTCCTCGTAGGACGGCGCGATGTTCTCCGCATCCGGGAAGATCCAGATCTGCAGGAAGTGAACGGTCTCGTCGGCCGAGTGGTTGAACTCGCTGTGGGTGACGCCGCTGCCGGCGCTCATGCGCTGCACGTCGCCGTAGCGCAGCACCGAACCGGTGCCCATCGAGTCCTTGTGTTCCAGCGCACCGCCCAGCACGTAGGAGATGATCTCCATGTTGCTGTGGCCGTGGGTGCCGAAGCCCTGTCCGCCGATCACCTTGTCTTCGTTGATCACCCGCAGCGGGCCGAAGCTGACGTAGCGGGGGTCGTAGTAGTTGGCAAAGGAGAAGGTATGGCGCGAGGACAGCCAGCCATGCTCGGCCAGGCCACGGGTAGCGCTCTTGCGGATCTGCAGCATGATGGAATCTCCTTGTTCGATGGTTTCGATGGTTTCGATGGTGCGGGGTGGGTCGGTAGCCGCTGTGTTTCCCCGTTGGAGAGAAGTATCCGCTTGCGCCCAAGGTTTGAAAAACGGATAGTTTTGACAGCCATCATCGAAAAATTCGAATGCTCAAGCTCAGCCTCGATGCCCTGCAGATCCTGGACGCCATCGACCGCCGCGGCTCGTTTGCCGGCGCCGGCAAGGCCCTGCACAAGGTGCCCTCGACCATCTCCTACACCGTGGCCAAGCTGGAGGAGGACCTGGGCGTTCAGCTGTTCGACCGGGTCGGCCCGCGCGCCGAGCCGACCGAGGCCGGCCGCGCGCTGCTGGATGAAGGGCGGCATCTGCTGCGCGCCGCACGCGAGCTGGAACTGCGGGTGCGCCGGGTGGCGTCGGGCTGGGAGACCGAGCTGACCCTGGCGGTGGACTCGGTGTTTCCGACCTGGCTGCTCGGCCCGGACATCGCCGCGTTTCGTGAGGCCGAGGCACCGACCCGGTTGCGGCTGATCGGCGAGGCGCTGTCCGGCACCTGGGAGGCCCTGCTGGACCGCCGCGCCGACCTGCTGGTCGGTGCACCGGGCGAGGGCCCCAGTGGGGGTGGTTACGTGGTCGAGCCGCTGGGCACGGTGGAGTTCGTGTTCGCGGTCGCGCCCGATCATCCGTTGGCTGCAGTGCCGGGTGTGCTGGGTCGCGAGCAGCTGGTCGAGCACTGCGCGATCGCCGTCTCCGATTCGGCGCGACGGCTGCTGCCGCGCACGGTGGGCCTGTTGATGGGGCAGGAGATGCTGACGGTGCCCGACATGGCCAGCAAGCTGAAACTGCAGTGCGAAGGCGTGGGCTTCGGTTTCCTGCCCGAGCCGTGCGCGCGCGCCGCGGTCGCGCGCGGCCAGCTGGTGATCCGTGAGGTGGAGGAGCACAAGCCGGAAGAAACCTTCTGGCTGGCCTGGCGCACTGGCGAGGACGGCGCCGCGTTGCGCTGGTGGCGCGAGCGCCTGCGCAGGCCGGAGCTGCTGTCGCAGTGGTGGCAGGCAATGGCCAGGGGGTAGGGGTTTGGCAGGGCTGCGCCCTGCACCCGCCGAAGCAACAGCTATGGCCGAAGCAAAAGCAACAGCAACAGCTGGTTTCCTGAGGGATGGCGGGGTGGGTCCGGTTGCGGGAGACGCCGTAAACCCGTCCATGGGGGCTTGGCCGCGGCATCCATGCCGCGGACACTCCCGCAACCGGACCCACCCCGCCTTCGACAGTTTCCGGCGATCTGTCGGTGCTGGTGCGATCGGTGGGTGTCGACCTTGGTCGACACAGTAGATCCACGCCATGCGTGGATGCTCTTCGATCAATTGTCGAAATATTCGAACTCGAACTCGAACTCGAACTCGATGGAGATTCATCCACGCATGGCGTGGATCCATCAGATCGCGGAAATCTGTCAGAGGTGGGGCGGCATGGGCAGGCAGGACCGTTGGCGGCATGGATGCCGCCATCGAGCCCCCATGGATGGGTTTACGGCGTGTCCTGCCTGCCCATGCCGCCCCACCATCCCTCGGAATGCCAGCTGTTGCTGTTGCTCCGGCCGTGGCTTCGGCAGGTGCAGGGCGCAGCCCTGCCGAAAAACACACATAAAAAAAACAGCAGGCCGAGGCCTGCTGTTTCGGTGTAATGGTGCGCCCGGAGAGATTCGAACTCCCGACCGCCTGGTTCGTAGCCAGGTACTCTATCCAACTGAGCTACGGGCGCCAATTACATAAACTTGTTGTGTTGACCGTGTATGGTGCGCCCGGAGAGATTCGAACTCCCGACCGCCTGGTTCGTAGCCAGGTACTCTATCCAACTGAGCTACGGGCGCGCGGTACACAATCAATTTACTGCTTAATTTTACTTCATTTCCAGCGGCGGATGCTGGAAACCTGTCGAGTGGTGCGCCCGGAGAGATTCGAACTCCCGACCGCCTGGTTCGTAGCCAGGTACTCTATCCAACTGAGCTACGGGCGCCCTGCGACAGGAGCGGAATTATGCGGATGTCGGCGCGCACCGTCAACAGTTTTGTGAAAATTTTCATCCAACTGAATGAAAAAGCTGTCAGCCACGGCGTCCGGGGCCTTCAGCCAGGCGAAGTGATCGGCGTGCGTACCCAGTTCCTGCGCGGACAGCACGCGCAGCTGCGCGACCACATTCGGCAGTTTCGCCAGCAGCGTGCGCATCGATCCGGTCGGTGCCAGCCAGTCATGTTCCATCAGCACCGCCTGCGCGCTGCCACGCACGCGCGCCATCTGCGCGTCGAGGTCTTCGTCCATGCCGACCGCGGCGTAATGGTTGTTCAGGCCGACGCGCGCCCAGTCGGCGATCAGGCCGCGCGCCTCGGTACCGCCGAAGCCAAGGCGACGACCATGCAGGACGCCCTGGCGTTGCGCGATCCACGGCAGGAAGCGGTAGACCAGCGGCAACAGCCAGCCCCGCGGTGGCGGGAAGCTGCGCCAGAACGGTGAGCCGCTGGCGGCCAGCCATAGCCGGTTGAAGTGCTGCGGATTGCGGCCTGCGTGCACGCAGGCCAGCTGCCCGCCGAGGCTGTGGCCGCCGATGATCCAGGGCAGGGCGCCAGCCTCGTCATCCGCTGCAGCCAGAACGGCCTGGCTGCCCGGCAGATCCTGTTCGAGTACTTCCCGATAGCCCCAGTCCCGCGTGCGCGATGGCCGCAGCGAACTGCTGCCGTTGCCGCGCCACTCATGCAGGTAGACCGCCACGCCCTTCGCCGCCAGTGCCTGCGCCAGCGGCAGGTAGTGGCGCGCAGCCACGCCCAGCGCGGGCAGCCACAGCAGGCGCGCGATGGGCTGTGCGGGCACGCAGGCGATCACTTCGTAGCGATGGCCGTCGTTGCACTGCACGGCGAGGATGCGCGGCGTCAGGCTCATGCGTGCGGTGCCGCGCCGAAATGGTCGAGCACCAGCACTTCGCTGCGGCCCGGCGCATAGCCTTGCTGCAGCCCACGTGCGATGTAGTCGATGCCGGCTTCGCAGGCATTGGCCAGGCTCAGGCCATTGCACAGCTGCGCGGCGATGGCCGAGGCCAGCGTGCAGCCGGTACCGTGCGCATCCAGTGGCAGGCGCGCATGGATGAATTCTTCGCTGCTGACGCCGTCGAAATAGCGGTCGATCACGCGATTGCCTTCCTGCAGGTGGCCGCCTTTCAGCAGCACCGCGCCCGCACCAAGATCGAGCAGGGCGGAGGCCGCCTGCTCGGCGTCTTCGCCGTTGCTGATCTTCCGGCCGACCAGCAGTTCTGCTTCCGGCGTGTTGGGGGTGATCAGCGTGGCCAGCGGGATCAGGCGCTCACGCATGGCCTGCAATGCGCTGTCTTCCAGCAGGCGTGCGCCGCTCGTGGCGACCATCACTGGGTCCAGCACCACGTGGGGCGGACGATGCTTCTCCAGTGCGTCGGCGACGGCATTGATCACTTCGGCGTTGGCCAGCATGCCGAGCTTCACCGCGTGGATGTCGAAGTCGTCGAAGCACGCCTCCAGCTGTGCGCGCAGGAAGTCGATCGGCGGCACATGCACGGCGGTCACGCCGCGGGTGTTCTGTGCGGTCAGCGCGGCGATCGCCGAAAGGCCGTGCACGCGATGTGCGGCGAAGGCCTTCAGGTCGGCCTGGATGCCGGCGCCGCCGCCGGAGTCGGAGCCGGCGATGGTGAGGGCGGAAACGGGAGTGGTCGGGCTCATCAGGCGATTGTGCCGTGGTCCTGCAGGGGAGGGTAGATCCACGCCATGCGTGGATGCCTTTGATCCGTCAGGCGGGGTCAGATCCCTTCTTCGCAGGAAAAGGGATCTGACCCCCGGGCGCCCGCAGCGCGACCCTCAATGCCGCCAACGTGCCCACTGCTGGTACAGCACATAGCCCAGCCCGGTCAGGCCGGTCAGCAGGGCCGGAGCGAGCAGGGCGTCGTATTGCCAGCGTACGAACAGCCAGGCGCCGATGACACCGCCGGCGAGGAAGCCGCTGATGATCAGTCCGCTGAGGGTCAGGCGCCGCACCTGCAGCGGCAGCCCGCGCAGCAGGTGGCCGAGGCCGATGCCCAGGTCGGTGAACATGCCGCTGAGGTGGGTGGTGCGCACCACCGCGCCACTGAAGGTGGTGGCCATCGCGTTCTGCAGGCCGCAGGCCATGGCGGCGGCCAGCGCGCCCCAGATCTGCTGTTGTTCAAAGAGCGGAATGGCGATCAGCAGCAGCGCCGATTCCAGCGCCAGTGCCACGCCATAGCGCCGGCCCAGTTGCAGGGCGCTGTCCTGGATCAGCAGGCCGCTGAGCATCGCGCCCAGCGAGAACGCGATCAGCAGCCCCCACAGGTGCCCGACGGCGCGCCAGTCCCCCTGGGCCAGTGCCATGCCGAGCTGGCTGGTACTGCCGGTCATGTGACTGACCGCCTGGTGCTCGAAACCGAGGAAGCCGACCACGTTGACCATGCCGGCTACGCACGAGAGCGCGACCGCACCGATCCAGACCCAGGTGGGCAGGCGTATTCCCATCGGCGGGGCCCCTCAGGGCCCGCCGAAGCCGCCGTTGAACTGCAGCTCGCTGAAGGTGTTGCTGGCCGGATCGAACACTGCGCCCCAGAACTGTGCGCCGCCATCGCAGGTGCGGATCGCTTCCCGTGCGGGATTCACGCCGCTGTCGTCGTGCGGGAAGGCGTTGATGTAGATCAGCCGCTTGCCGGCACTTTCGATGCCGACGTACTGGCGGTCGAAGTCCAGCACCTTCGGCACCTGTGCTTCAAGCGATGACAGCCGCGCTTCCAGCTGATCGATCTGCTGCCGGCTGGGTGCCCAGTAGCCGCTGACGCGCCCGGCCTCGCGGCCGGGGCTGGGCCGCGAGCAGGTGTCGAGCACCTGCGCGGCGATGATCGGGCGGGTGACGACCCAGGACTGGCCGGTGCGCTCGGCGGTCGGCACGCTGGCCGGGCCGCGCGTAGTGGTGCAGGCGCCGAGCACGGCTGTGAGGGTGATCGCAGCCGTGGGCAGCAGCAGGCGGGTGCAGCGGTTCACAACACCTCCGAAGCGTAATCGGCCAGGCGCGAACGCTCGCCACGGCGCAGGGTGATGTGCGCACTATGCGGCCAGTTCTTGAAGCGATCCACCGCGTAGGTCAGGCCCGAAGTGGTTTCGGTCAGGTACGGGGTGTCGATCTGCTCGACGTTGCCCAGGCAGACGATCTTGGTGCCGGGGCCGGCACGGGTGATCAGCGTCTTCATCTGCTTCGGGGTGAGGTTCTGCGCCTCGTCCAGGATCAGGTAGCGCGACAGGAAGGTGCGGCCGCGCATGAAGTTCATCGAGCGGATCTTGATGCGGCTGGCGAGCAGGTCGTTGGTGGCCTGGCGGCCCCAGGTGCCGCCTTCCTGGTTGTGCGTGAGCACTTCCAGGTTGTCGGTCAGCGCGCCCATCCACGGCGTCATCTTCTCTTCCTCGGTGCCCGGCAGGAAACCGATGTCCTCGCCGACGCTGACCGTGGCGCGGGTCATGATGATCTCGCGGTAGCGCTGCTGGTCCATCGTCTGCGCCAGGCCGGCGGCCAGTGCCAGCAGGGTCTTGCCGGTACCGGCGGTACCCAGCAGGGTGACGAAGTCGATCTCCGGGTCCATCAGTGCGTTGAGCGCGAAGTTCTGCTCGCGGTTGCGCGCACTGATGCCCCACACGGCGTGGCTGCCGTGGCGGAAATCATCGACCAGCGACAGCACCACCTTGCCGTCGCCGACCACGCGGCTTACGCGCAGTTCGACTTCGTCTTCGCCGGGCAGGTAGACGTACTGGTTCGGATACCACTCCTCGCCGTCCTGCGCGAGGATTTCGTAATGGGTACGGCCCTTGTCGCTCCAGCTGCGCAGGTCGTCGCCATGGCGCTTCCAGAAGTCTTCCGGCAGCTCGGTGGCGCCGGTGTAGAGCAGGCTGAAATCGTCCAGCGCGCGGTCGTTCTCGTAGTCCTCGGACACGATGCCGGCGATCGCAGCCTTGATCCGCAGGTTGATGTCCTTGGAAACGAACACCACCGGCAGGTCCGGGGTCTCTTCCTTCAGGGCCAGGATCGCGCCGAGGATGGCGTTGTCCGGGATGACCTTGCCGAAGCTCTTGCCGGCATCGAAATGGCTGGTCTGGAAGCGCAGCTTGCCCGCGCTCTGCTTGCCGCGCAGCTGCAGGCCATTGGGCCGCTGCAGCGGAATGCCGTCGGCCAGGTTGTCCAGGCCCGACGCCTGCACCAGCTCGTTGAGGAAGCGGCTCACCTGGCGGGCGTTGCGGCTCGCTTCGGAGGTGCCCTTCTTGCCGTTGTCCAGCTCCTCGATCACCTGCATGGGCAGGTAGACGTCGTGCTCTTCGAATTTGAACAGCGCGGTGGGATCGTGCATCAGCACGTTGGTATCCAGCACGTAGATGCGCTTGCCTCGGGTCATCGTCGATTCCTGGTTACGGACAGGGAAAAACCACCACGGCCTGCTGCGGGGCAGGGTGATGGCAGACACAGTAGGCAGTGGGACTCACTTGGACTGGGAGGCCTTCAGTTCGGCGAGAACAGCATCGGCATGGCCGGCAACCTTGACCTTGCGCCAGGACTGCACGATGCGGCTGTCGGGGGAAATCAGGAAGGTGCTGCGTTCGATGCCACGTACCTGCTTGCCGTACATGTTCTTCATCTTGATCACGTCGAAGGCGGTGCACAGCGCTTCGTCGCCATCGCTGACCAGCGGGAAGCTGAAGCCCTGCTTGGCACAGAAGTTGTCGTGCGACTTCACCGAGTCGCGCGAGACACCGAGCACGACCGCACCGGCCTTCCTGAACTTCGGCAGCAGCGCGTTGAAGTCGATGCCTTCGGTGGTGCAGCCGGGCGTGCTGTCCTTGGGGTAGAAGTACAGCACCAGCCACTGGCCGGCATAGTCGCCGAGGGTGGCCTGGTTGCCACCGGACAGTGCCAGCGGCAGGGAGAGGGTAGTGCTGTCCAGGGTATCGCCGTTGTTCATGAGGTCCTTCTGTCGAGCCTGGGTTGTTTCTACGACAATTGCATGAAACGCCACGCGCCCGTGAGAGGCGCGCGAAAAATCCGCACTTCCGATCAGAATTTCATCGGGTCCATGATCGCGTCCAGGTTCAGGTGGTCGCAGAACTCGAGGAAATCGTCGCGCAGCGCGGCGATGTGCATGTTGGCCGGCACGCCGATGGTGACCTGCGCGCTGAACATCTCCGCACCGGTCTGCATGGCGCGGTAGCGGGTGCTCTGCAGGTTCTCGATGGTGATGCCCTGGCGGTCGAAGAAATCGGCCAGCTGGAACAGGATGCCCGGCTTGTCGGCGGCGATCACCTCGACGATGTACGGCAGCAGGTTGGACTGCGCCTGCTTGGCGGCGGTGCGGTACCAGACCAGCTTCAGGCCTTCCTCGCGCTCGAGCCGGGTCAGCATCGCTTCCAGCTTGGCTACCGAGTCCCAGGAGCCGGTGGCCAGGGCGGTGACCGAGACATCGCGACCGACCGTGGCCAGGCGTGCGTCCACCAGGTTGCAGCCGCTGTCGGCGATGCGGCGGGTGACGGACAGCAGGGGGGACTCCGGATGCGTCGTATAGGCGTTGATCAGGAGGTGGTTTTCGCTCGGCGCGGGGCGCGGGGTGGTGTCGGTCAAGGCGATTCCGGGTAATGCATGCGTTAGTCTGAATGCCCGCCAGAGGCGGGGATCCACCGGTGTCCAGCATACTTGCCCGTGCTTTCGCGCCGCAAGTAACATTCAGGTCGCCCCCGGCCTTTCGTGGCGGGCGTTTTCCCTTTCCAGCCAAGAGCAGCACGTCCTTGTCCCTTTCCGGCCTCATCACCGCGCTGGCGACCCCGTTCCGGGCCGACGGCGCCCTCGATCCCGACGGTTGGCAGCGCCTGCTGCACCTGCAACTGGAAGGTCGCGTCCACGGCGTTGTCGTTGCCGGCTCGACCGGCGAAGCGGCAACGCTCACCGATGCCGAGTACGACCTGCTGCTTGCCAGCGCGGTCGAGCGCATCGGCGGCCGCATTCCGGTCATCGCCGGTACCGGCCTGTCGGGCACCGCCAAAACCATCGAACAGACCCGCCGCGCCGCTGCACTCGGTGCCAGCCACGCGCTGGTGGTCACCCCGCCATACGTGCGGCCGACCCAGGCCGGCCTGATCGCGCACTACCGAGCGGTGGCCGACCAGGGTGGGTTGCCGGTCGTGCTGTACAACGTGCCCGGCCGTACCGGTTGCGACATGCAGCCGGAGACCGTGGCCGAACTGGCCAGCCATCCCAACATCGTCGGCATCAAGGAGGCGGTGGGCGACACCGGCCGGGTGCAGGCGCTGCTGGCCCTGCGCAGCCCGCAGTTCGCCGTGCTCAGCGGTGACGACGGCACGGCGGCCCGGTCGATCCAGGCCGGTGTCGATGGCTTGATCTCGGTCGGTTCCAACGTGCTTCCGGGCGCCTACCGCCGGATGTGCGAGCTGGCCGCCGCCCACGACCATGAAGCCACCGGGTCCTGGGACGCGCGCCTGCAGCCGTTCCATGACTTCTGCGGTGTCGAGCCGAACCCGATTCCGGTCAAGGCGCTGCTGCGCCGTATCGGCATCGGCCACGACCTGCGCCTGCCGCTGCTGCCGCTGTCGGCGCCGCACCATGCGGCTGCCGACCATCTTGCCGGCGACATCGCCGCCCTCGAAGCCCTTTCCAGCCACTGACCTTTCGTCTTGGTCTGACCCAGGAGATTCACATGCGTCAATCCGTTTCCACTGTCCGCGTGCTGTCCTACGCCCTGCTTGCTGTAGCTGTTGCGGCCGGCACCACCGGTTGCTTCAAGCGTGGCGTCAAGGGCGACTACGCCCTGGCCCCGGAAATGCGCCCGCTGGAAGTTCCGCCGGACCTGAACCTGCCGGCCACGACCGGTGACAACAAGGTGCCGGCGCTGGTTTCGGCCACCAAGCCGGCAGCGCCGGCGGCCGCGGCTCCGGCCGTTGGCAACACCGGCTTCACCATTGCCGGTGGCAAGGATGAGGCCTTCGCCAAGGTCGGTACCGCGCTGGAAGGCGTGCAGGGCGTGACCATCGCCAGCCGCGCCCAGCTGCTCGGCTCTTACGACGTGGCCTACGAAGGCAGCAACTTCCTGGTCCGCGTGGTCGCCGTCGATGCCGGTGCCTACATCTCCGCGGTCGACCCGCGTGGCCTGCCGGCCACCGCCGAAGCGCCGGTGAAGCTGATCGCCGCGCTGAAGGCGAAGCTGGCGCAGTAAGGGCCAGCCAGCTCGCTGGGTGTGGGCCTTGGTCCGCACCTGCCTTGGGTAGCGCCGGGCCATGCCCGGCGAGCGTGAAGCGCGGCCCAGGATCCGCCGGGCATGGCCCGGCGCTACCGGAAATGGAAAAGGGCGCCCAAGGCGCCCTTTTTCGTTGCTGCTGCTTGCGCCTCAGCGCTCCAGCAGCTTCAGCTTGTCCGGCTTGCCATCCCATTCGCCGGCGTCGGCCGGCGGGTCCTTGCGCACGGTCAGCACCGGCCATTCTTTCGCCAGTTCGGCGTTGAGGGCGACGAAGCCTTCCTGGCCGGCGGGGACATCGTCCTCCGGGAAGATCGCATTGACCGGGCACTCCGGCTCGCAGAGGGTGCAGTCGATGCACTCATCCGGGTCGATCACCAGGAAGTTCGGGCCTTCGTGGAAGCAATCCACGGGGCACACTTCCACGCAATCGGTGTGTTTGCACTTGATGCAGTTTTCGGTGACGACAAAGGGCATGGGCTGGAGGTGGATCGATTCCTGAACCCGCCAATTCTAGAACAGGTTGGCCCCCGGTGTCGGCGCAGGGCGGAAATCGGGCGCCTGGCAGGCGCGGCCGTGGTGGTCATTGGCGGCAGGGCAGGGCCTGTGCGACGCTGCGGGGCGATCGGTCACCCATCGTGGCCGGATTCCCTTCCCAGCAGGATCGTCCATGTCCCAAGCCCAGCCCGGCACCGCGCCCCACGGCGGTGAGAACACTGCATTCATCGTCCTGATCAGCTGCGTGGCCACCCTTGGTGGATTCCTGTTCGGCTTCGACAGTGGTGTCATCAATGGCACGGTCGACGGCCTTCGCCAGGCCTTCAACTCCAGCGAGGCGGCGCTCGGTTTTGAAGTCGCTTCGATGCTGCTGGGGTGCGCGATCGGTGCCTTCCTGGCCGGCTGGCTGGGGGATCGCCTGGGCCGTCGTGGCGTGCTGATCGTGTCGGCACTGATGTTCCTGGTGTCGGCGCTGGGCGCCGGTGCTGCCCACGCCTCCTGGCTGTTCATTGCTGCACGCGTGCTGGGCGGCTTCGCGGTGGGGGCGGCCAGCGTGATGTCGCCGGCCTACATCGCGGAGGTGGCCTCGGCGCGCTATCGCGGGCGTCTGGCCACCGTGCAGCAGATGGCGATCATCTGCGGCCTGTTCGCGGCGTTCCTCAGCAACTACCTGCTGGCCCGTGCAGCCGGGGCCTCGACCGAGCCGTTGTGGCTGGGCCAGGAGGCCTGGCGCTGGATGTTCTGGATGCAGGCGCTGCCCTCGGGGCTGTTCCTGCTGCTGTTGCTGGTGATTCCCGAAAGTCCGCGCTTCCTGGTCGTGAAGGGGCGCCCGGAGCAGGCGAGGGCGGTGCTGTCGCGCCTGTATGGTGAGGGCACGGCCGCGACCAAGCTGGCCGAGATCGAGGCCAGCCTGGCCCAGGACCAGCACAAGCCGCGCTTCGCCGACCTGCACGACAAGGTCACCGGCAAGCTGCGCCCGATCCTCTGGGTCGGCATCGGCCTGGCGATGTTCCAGCAGCTGGTCGGCATCAACGTGGTGTTCTACTACGGCGCAGTGCTGTGGCAGGCGGTCGGCTTCTCGGAAAGTGACGCGCTGTTGATCAACGTGCTGTCCGGTGCGCTGAGCATCGGCGCCTGCCTGCTGACGGTGCTGTTGATCGACCGCATCGGGCGCAAGCCGCTGCTGTGGATCGGCTCGGTCGGCATGTCGGTGGCGCTGGTGCTGATGGTGGTGGCCTTCGCCAGCGGCAGCCTGGCCTACGGTCGCCTGCAGCTGTCCGACGGCATGGGCCGGCTGGCGCTGGTCGCGGCCAATGTCTACGTGGTGTTCTTCAACATGTCCTGGGGCCCGGTGATGTGGGTGATGCTGGGCGAGATGTTCCCGAACCAGATCCGCGGCCCGGCGTTGGCCGTTGCCGGTGCGGCGCAGTGGACCTCGAATTTCGCGATCACCGTGACCTTCCCGATGCTGCTGGCCGGCATCGGCCTGGCCGGTGCCTATGGCATCTATACGGTGGCGGCCATCCTCTCGATCTTCTTCGTGGTCCGCTACGTGCGCGAGACCAAGGGCAAGGAGTTGGAGCAGATGGAAGGCTGACGTCGCTCACCTTTTCAGCGCCTCCCTGTTACGAGGGGAGGCGGCAGGCCAGCCGATCCAGGACACGCCGTAAACCCATCCATGGGGGCTCGATGGCGCCATCCTTGGCGCCAACGGTCCTGGATCGGCTGGCCTGCCGCCTCTCGACACATTGCGGGTGGCGGACGCAGGCCTGCGCGTCGGGATTGAATTGGCTGCGGAGGGGCGAGGCTGTTCGTGCCGCCGTCACAGGAAACTGTCAGGAGGGGGCGGGTCACCCTTGACTGGACCGTTGGCGCCATGGGTTGGGCGCATGCGCCCGACGGGTTGGGCAGGAGCCCAACCCTGGTCTTGCCGCGTGCGCAGGACAGCGCACGCGAGCAAGGCGCCATCGAGCACCATGGATGGGCTTTTGCGTGTCCAGGCCAGGGTGGCCCGCCCCCTCAAACGCAGGAACAGGCAGGCGCCACAGCGACCAACCCGACCGCAATCACTGCAATCCCGGAAAACAGAAAAGCCCGCACAAGGCGGGCTTTTTCGGTTCCTGCTGCGGCGACTGGCGCTCCCTAGGGGACTCGAACCCCTGTTTTAGCCTTGAGAGGGCCACGTCCTAACCACTAGACGAAGGGAGCGTAACTGTGTCGCTGCCGAGGCAGGAGCGCTAGTATATGCACCTCGATGCCATTGGGCAATCCCGAAACTTCAACCGGAAGCGCCAACATCATTTCCTCTGCTACATCACCGTTCAGCCTGCGCGTCATCCCGCGCGACCAGCACACGATCTCCCGCAAGGACATCAGCCCGAACGCCCTGCGCGTGCTTTATCGCCTGCGCGATGCCGGCTTCGGCGCCTACCTTGTCGGCGGCGCGGTGCGCGACCTGCTGGTCAATGGCCAACCCAAGGATTTCGACGTGGCCACCGACGCCACGCCCGAACAGGTCAAGCAGCTGTTCCGCAACTGCCGCCTGATCGGCCGCCGGTTCCGCCTCGCCCACGTTGTGTTCGGCCGCGAGATCATCGAAGTCGCCACCTTCCGCGCCAACAGCGATGACGGCAGCGGCGACCGCGAGATGGAAAACGGCATGCTCGTGCGCGACAACGTGTACGGCACCATCGAAGACGACGCCATCCGCCGCGACTTCACCTGCAACGCCCTGTACTACGCCATCGAGGACTTCTCGGTGCGTGACTACACCGGCGGCTTCGAAGACGTGCAGGCGCGCCTGATGAAACTCATCGGCGACCCGGTACAGCGCTACCAGGAAGACCCGGTACGCATGCTGCGCGCCGTGCGCCTGGCGGCCAAGCTCGGCTTCCAGATCGAAGAGGGCACCGCCGCGCCGATCCCGCAGCTGGCCGGCCTGCTCAACGAAGCCGCGCCGGCACGCCTGTTCGAGGAAGTGCTGAAGCTGTTCCTGTCCGGGCACGGCGTGGCCAGCTTCGAAGGCCTGGAGCGTTACGGCCTGCTCGACGTGCTGTTCCCGGAAAGTGCCAAGGCGCTGAAGTCCAACCGCACCGGCGCGCTGCGCCGCATGCTGGTCGAGGGCCTGGCCAACACCGATGCGCGCGTGGCCAATGACGAGCCGGTCTCGCCCGCGTTCCTGTTCGCGCTGCTGCTGTGGCCGGCGTTCTGCCGCGCGCAGGCGACCCTGCTCAAGCAGGGCGTGGCACCGGAGGAGGCGCAGCGTCGTGCTGCCGACCGTGTGACCGTGCAGCAGCTGAGCACCATCGCATTGCCGCGCCGCTTCTCGCTGCCGATGCAGGAAATCTGGCTGCTGCAGTCGCGCTTCGGCTCGCGCCAGCGCAAGCGCGTATTCCGTACGCTCACGCACCCGCGCTTCCGCGCCGCGTTCGACTTCCTCAGCCTGCGCCAGGTGGCCTCGGCCGAGCACGCTGCCGATGTTGAATTCTGGCGTGAGGCACAGGCCCAGTCCGGCCGCGAGCTGGAATCGTCGCTGGATGCGATGCACAGCGAAGAGGGCGATGACGAGAACGGAGCACCGCGCAAGCGGCGCCGTCGTCGTCGCCGTCCGGGTGCCTCGGCCGGTGCAGCTGGCGAATAAGCAATGACGCCTGCGTGGATCGGCCTCGGCGCCAACCTCGGCGATGCGGCCACGACTGTCGGCGCGGCGATCACCGCGCTGGACGGCCTGCCCGGGACACGCGTGCTGCAGGCCTCGCGCCTGTACGTAACGCCGGCCTGGGGCAATGAAGACCAGCCACCGTTCGTGAACGCGGTGGCCGCGGTCGAAACGTCACTGGCAGCCGATGAACTGCTGCAGGCGATGCTGGCGCTGGAGCAGCGCTTTGGTCGCGTGCGTGACGCGGCGGTGCACTGGGGGCCGCGCGCGCTGGACCTGGACCTGCTGCTGTATGGCGCGCAGGTGCTCGACCAGCCCGGCCTGCAGGTACCGCACCCTTACATGCACGAGCGTGCCTTCGTGTTGGTGCCGCTGGCCGAAATCGCGCCGGATCTGGCCATTCCCGGGCATGGCCGCGTGCGGGATGCAGTGATGCGGGTGGATGCCTGCGGGATCGCGCCGATAGGGTGATAATGCCCGGGTTATCTCCCCCGGTTATCAGCACATGAGCACCCACGCAGACAGCAAGCCCTGGACCGTTCCCGCCCTGGCCGAGGCCAAGCGCAACGGCCAGAAGCTGGTCATGTTGACCGCCTACGACGCTGGCTTCGCCCGCACCTTCGATGCCAATGGCATCGACCTGATCCTGATCGGCGATTCGCTGGGCATGGTCGTGCAGGGCCATGATTCGACCCTGCCGGTGACTGTGGCCGACATGGTCTACCACACCCGCGCCGTGGCCCGCGTGCTGCAGCGCGCGCTGCTGGTGGCCGACCTGCCGTTCGGTGCCGATGCCACCCCGGAACGCGCGCTGGATGCCTCGCTGCAGCTGCTGCAGGCCGGTGCCGAGATGGTCAAGATCGAAGGTGCCGGCTTCAAGGTCGACATCATCCGCTACCTGGTCGAGCGCGAGATTCCGGTCTGCGCCCATCTGGGCCTGACCCCGCAGTCGGTATTGCGCCTGGGCGGCTTCAAGATCCAGGGCCGTGGCGATGCCGCGCGCCAGCTGGTGGAAGATGCCAGGGCGGTGGCCGCCGCCGGCGCCAGCATCATGGTGCTCGAATGCGTGCCGACCCCGGTCGCTGCGGAAGTGACCGCGGCGGTGGATGTGCCGACCATCGGCATCGGTGCCGGCCCGCAGTGCGACGGCCAGGTGCTGGTGCTGCACGATTTCCTCGGCCTGGACAGTGGCCATCGCCGCCCCAAGTTCGTCAAGGATTTCCTTGCCGAAGGCGGCTCGGTGGCCGGTGCCACCCGCGCCTATGCCGACGCCGTGCGCGACGGCAGCTTCCCCGACGAACAGCACGCCTACGCTCAATGATCCAGACCTTCAACGAGCTCGGCGCGCTGCGCGGGCAGATCGCCCAGTGGAAGCGCGAAGGCCTGCGCGTGGCGCTGGTGCCGACCATGGGCAATCTGCACGGTGGCCACCATTCGCTGGTGACCCTGGCCCGCCAGTACGCCGACAGGGTGGTGGCGAGCATCTTCGTCAACCCGACCCAGTTCGGGCCGAACGAAGACTTCAACCGCTACCCGCGCACGCCCGAGGCCGACGTGGCCGGGCTGGAGCAGGTCGGCTGCGACGCGGTGTGGTTGCCCAGCGTCGAGGCCATGTACCCGCTGGGCGTGGACAAGACCACGCAGATGCACACGCCGGGCGTGAGCGAGGTGCTGGAAGGCGCCAGCCGCCCGGGCCACTTCGATGGCGTCTGCACGGTGGTGGCGCGCCTGTTCCTGCAGGTGCAGCCGGATGTGGCCGTGTTCGGCCGCAAGGACTACCAGCAGCTGGCCGTGATCAGGCAGATGGTGGCTGAGCTGTCGTTCCCCATCCAGATCGTCGGCGCCGAGATCGTGCGCGACGAGGACGGCCTGGCCAAGAGTTCCCGCAACCAGTACCTCAGCGCAGAACAGCGCCCGGTTGCGACGACCATCCACCGCACGCTGCTGGGCATGCGCGAAGGCTACGTGGCCGGGTACACGCGGGCGCAGATCGAGGCCGACGCCACGGCCGCGCTGCAGGCGGCTGGTTTCCAGGTCGACTACGCGGTGCTGCGCACGCCCGAACTGGCTGAGCCGACCTTCGATGGCGGCGGCCGCGTGGCGCTGATCGCCGCGCGCCTGGGCACGACGCGCCTGATCGACAACCTGGAATTCTGAGCCGCACCTGGCTCCTGGGCGCCCCGCGGGGCGCCTCTCACCATCCCACGGACGGGAGACTGGAAATGAAGGAACCGGACACTGACGCGGGCCGCCTCGCCCAGGCCTCGATCCTGGCGGTGCTGGCGGCCGGCATGCTGCCGGCCCAGCTGTTTGGCGGCCTGTTGTTCGCGCTTGAATTCAGGCGTACGCCGATGCCTGCGCTCACCGGTGGGGGGCTGATGTTCGTGCTGGCAGCCTGCAATGCGATTGCCGTGCTGCTGCCGATGGCATTGATCCAGCATTCTCAGCGACGCCTGCGCCGGGCCGGTTTCGTGCTGGCCGGCTTTGGCCTTGGCGCGCTGGCGATGGCCACCTGCGGCTGGCCGGGTGAAACCCAGGGCCCCCTGCTGCACCGCCTGCGCTATGTCGATACCTTCGATGTGATCAGCTACGCCTTGATGGTGCTGGCGGCGGGTGGCCTCGGCCTGGTTGCCGGGCTGGCCTTCCATGCGGTGTTCCGCCTCTGGCTGGAGGGTGCCTCCGGCCGCGCTCCGGCAATGCCGCCGGGCGAGGGCACCTGAACGGCCTTCAGCGTCCTGCCGCAGACCCCTGACGATGGCCAAGCGGGTGCTAGAATCCGCTCTTTCCTTTGCCGTTGCAGCGCCCCCATGCACCTGTCCCTGCTCAAGACCAAGATCCACCGCGCCACCGTCACCCATTCCGAGCTGAACTACGAAGGCTCGATCGCCATCGATGACAACCTGCTGGCTGCCACCGGCATCCGCGAGTTCGAGCAGGTGCACATCTGGGACGTGACCAACGGTGCGCGCTTCTCGACCTATGCCATCCGCGCCGAAGCCGGCAGCGGCGTTGTCTCGCTCAACGGTGGCGCCGCGCGCCACGTGCAGGTCGGTGACATCATCATCATCGCCGCGTTCGCCAGCATGACCGAGCAGGAAGCCGACAGCTTCAAGCCGAAGCTGGTGTACGTTGATGGCAAGAACCAGATCACCCACACCAACGACACGATCCCGACCCAGGCCGCATGACAACGAACAACGGATTCGACTCGCTGCATTCCCACGCCCAGCGCCTGAAGGGCGCAAGCATCCCCAGCCTCCTCGCCGCCGAACCCGGCCGCGTGCAGGACCTGGCGCTGCGGGTCGGTCCGTTGTACGTCAACTTCGCCCGGCAGAAATACGATGCCGCGGCGTTGCAGGCATTGCTGGCTTTGGCCGCCGAACGTGATGTCGGCGGTGCCATCACGCGCCTGTTCCGTGGTGAGCAGGTCAACCTGACCGAAGGTCGCGCCGCACTGCACACCGCACTGCGCGGCGACGTGGTCGATGCGCCGGTGGCGGCCGAGGCCTATGCCACCGCGCGCGAAATCCGCCAGCGCATGGGTGTGCTGGTGCGCGCGCTGGAAGACAGCGGCGTCACCGACGTGGTCAGCGTCGGCATCGGTGGTTCCGATCTCGGTCCGCGCCTGGTCGCCGATGCGCTGCGCCCGGTCAGCGGTGCGCGCCTGCGCGTGCATTTCGTGTCGAACGTGGACGGCGCCGCCATGCAGCGCACGCTGGCCACGCTGGGTCCGGCCAGGACCGCCGGCATCCTCATTTCCAAGACCTTCGGCACCCAGGAAACCCTGCTCAACGGGCAGATCCTGCACGACTGGCTGGGTGGCAGCGAGCGCCTGTACGCGGTCAGCGCCAACCCGGAGCGTGCGGCCAAGGCCTTCGCCATCGCCGCCGATCGCGTGCTGCCGATGTGGGATTGGGTCGGTGGCCGTTATTCGTTGTGGTCGGCGGTTGGTTTCCCGATTGCGCTGGCCATCGGTTTCGAGCGTTTCGAGCAGCTGCTGGACGGCGCCGCGCAGATGGATGCGCACGCGCTGGACGCGCCGCTGGAGCGCAACCTGCCGGTGCTGCATGGCCTGACTGACATCTGGAACCGCAACGTGCTGGGCCATGCCACGCACGCGGTGATGACCTACGACCAGCGCCTGGCGCTGCTGCCGGCCTACCTGCAGCAGCTGGTGATGGAAAGCCTGGGCAAGCGCGTGCAGCGTGATGGCCAGCCGGTCACCACCGATACCGTGCCGGTGTGGTGGGGCGGGGCAGGTACCGACGTGCAGCACAGCTTCTTCCAGGCGCTGCACCAGGGCACCAGCGTCGTGCCGGCCGATTTCATCGGCTGCGTGCACAACGATGATCCGTACACGATCAATCACCAGGCGCTGCTGGCCAACCTGCTGGCGCAGACCGAAGCGCTGGCCAATGGCCAGAGCAGCGACGACCCGCATCGCGATTATCCGGGAGGGCGCCCGAGCACGCTGATCCTGCTCGACGCGCTGACCCCGCAGGCGCTGGGTGCGTTGATCGCCATGTACGAACACGCCGTGTACGTGCAGTCGGTGATCTGGAACATCAACGCCTTCGACCAGTTCGGTGTTGAACTGGGCAAGCAGCTGGCCAGCGGCCTGTTGCCGGCGCTGCAGGGCGAGGATGTGGCGGTAGCCGATCCGATGACCCGCGAGATCCTCGCGCAGCTGAAGCGCTGACGCCCCCTGTAGGGTCGAGCCATGCTCGACTCTACAATCCGGTAGCGCCGGGCCATGCCCGGCGGAGGCGACGCCGTGTCACCGGCTCGGGTCGCGTTCCGGGCTGGGTCGCTTGGCCAGCTTGCGCTGCAGCGAACGCCGGTGCATGCCGAGCAGGCGTGCGGCCGCTGATACGTTGCCTCCGGTTTCGTGCATCGCCTGCTGGATGTGTTCCCACTGCAGGCGGCTGATCGGCGTCATCGCATCGGGCACTTCCATTTCGCCGTCGTCGGCCGGGCCGTCATCCTCCTCGCCCAGGGCGCGCAGGATCATCGGTACCGTGGCCGGCTTCGGCAGGTAGTCGTCGGCCCCGAGCTTGATCGCTTCCACCGCGGTGGCGATGCTGGCGTAGCCGGTCACCAGCAGGATCCGCATGTCCGCGCGCAGGGCGCGCAACGGTTGGATCAGTGCCAGGCCGGAGTCGCTGCCCAGCTTCAGGTCGATCAGGGCGAACGCCGGCGGGTGCTGGCGGGCCAATGCCAGCGCGCTGGCGGCATCCTGCGCGGTCTGGGTTTCAAGCCCCTTGCGGGCCAGGCTGCGCTGCAGGGTGCGCAGGTACAGTTCGTCGTCGTCGACCAGCAGGCCGAGGGTTGAGGCGCTCATGGGGTTTCCTCGCGTGGGGCCAGCGGCAGGCGGAAGCCGACGCGGCTGCCGGCCCCTTGGGCCGGGCGCATCCACATCTCGCCGTCGAGGCGTTCGATCGTGGCATGGGACAGGGCCAGGCCGACCCCCATGCCTTCACTCTTGCTGCTGCCGAACAGCTTGCCCGGCAGTACCGCGGCGCGCGCGTTGAAGCCGTGGCCGTAGTCGCGTACTTCGCCGATCAGATCGTCGCCTTCGATGCGCAGGTCCAGGTCCACGCGCGGCCGGCCGGCCTGTTCACCAGCATCGGCGGCATTGTTCAGCAGCACCATCAGCAGGTGGCCCACGCCCGGGTCCAGCGGCAACCGCAGCGGCGCATCGTCGTTGCGGTGCAGGTCGATGGTCGGGCGCACCAGCCGCCATTGCTCCAGCACCTGCTGGGCGCTGGAATGGCTGCGTCCGGGTGCATCGGCCGAGGCCGGTGCGGCCAGCGCCAGCACGCGCTCGCGGCACTGCACCAGCAGTTCGCGCAGCGTTTCCATGTCCTCGCGCACTTCCGGTTCTTCGCTGCGCTCGGCCACATCGTCGGCAAGCAGGGTCATGGTCGCAAGCGGTGTGTTCAGTTCATGGGCCACCGAGGCGGCATGAGTGGCCAGGGCGACGATGCCCTCGTTGCGTGCGAAGCGCTCGCGCAGGGCCGACAGTTCCAGTTCGCGCTGGCGCAGCGCAAGGGCCAGCCGGGTCGAGAAGGCCAGCACCACCGCTGCGGAGATCAGGAAGTTGGCGACCACGCCCCAGCGGTTGAGGTCCTGCGCGCGGAAGTAACCGTCCGGCAGCGGCTGGCCGAAGATGCCACTGCTGGCATAGCCGAGCAGGCAGGCCAGTGCCACCGCCAGCGCCCAGCGCAGGGGCAGGGCGAACGCAGCCAGCGCGATCAGGATCAGGAACAGCGAGCTGAACGGATTGGCCATGCCACCGCTCCAGCCGACCATCCAGGTCAGGATGATCACGTCCACCAGGATGTGGCCGAACGCGGTCAGGGGCGCGGTATCAGCCGCTTCCGGGCGCAGCTGGGTGTAGATGTTGAACAGGGTCAGTACGGCCACGCCGGCCCACAGTGGCAGCTGCGGCAACGGCAGGCCCAGCACCCAGGTGGCGACCAGGATGGTGGCGGCCTGGCCGCCCACGGCAAGCCAGCGCAGGCTGCACAGGGTACGGAGAAACGGGGCGTCGGGACCGGTCATGCACGCTCATCGTATGCGTTCACGGGCGAGCGTGCCTGCGACAATAGGCCGCAGCCGTGCCGCCGGCTGAATGCGAGTCACCCCGAATGCGGGGGCGGGCGGTAGAATGCGCCCATGCACGACGCCGTCACCCGCCCGACTCCGCCCTCCGATGCCACCTCCTGGCCCCGCCGCCAGACCCATGCCGTGCAGATCGGCGGGGTCACCGTAGGCGGGGGCAAGCCGGTGGTGGTGCAGTCGATGACCAATACCGACACTTCCGATGTCGCCTCCAGCGTGAAGCAGGTGGCCGAGCTGTGGCGTTCCGGTTCGGAGATGGTGCGGTTGACCGTCAACACCGTTGAAGCCGCTGCGGCGATTCCGCGCATCGTCGAGAAGCTGGCGATGATGGGTATCGATGTACCGCTGATCGGTGACTTCCACTACAACGGCCATCAGTTGCTGACCGCCGAGCCGGCGTGTGCCGAAGCGCTGGCCAAGTACCGCATCAACCCGGGCAACGTCGGCTTCGGCAAGAAGAAGGACCTGCAGTTCGCCCAGCTGATCGAGTTCGCGATCCGCTACAACAAGCCGGTGCGCATCGGCGCCAACTGGGGCTCGCTGGACCAGGCCCTGGCGGCGAAGCTGATGGACGAGAACAACCTGCGCGAACAGCCCTGGGACGCCGGCCGCGTGCTGCGCGAGGCGCTGATCCGCTCGGCGCTGGATTCGGCCGAGCAGGCAGTGGAGCTGGGCCTGCCGCGCGATCGCATCGTGCTGTCGGCCAAGGTCAGTGGCGTGCAGGAGCTGATCGCGGTGTACCGCGACCTGGCCCAGCGCTCCGACTTCGCCCTGCATCTGGGCCTGACCGAAGCGGGTATCGGCAGCAAGGGCATCGTGGCATCGTCCGCGGCGCTGAGCGTGCTGCTGCAGGAAGGCATCGGTGACACCATCCGCATCTCGCTGACCCCGGAACCGGGCCAGTCGCGCACGCAGGAAGTGATCGTCGCCCAGGAGCTGCTGCAGACCACCGGCCAGCGTGCCTTCACGCCGCTTGTCACGGCCTGCCCTGGTTGCGGCCGCACCACCTCCGAATTCTTCCAGGAGTTGGCCAAGGTGGTGCAGAACCACGTGCGCGAGAAGATGCCGCTGTGGAAGATCCACCACCCGGGTGCGGAAAACATGACCCTGGCGGTGATGGGCTGCATCGTCAACGGGCCGGGCGAGTCGCGTCACGCCAACATTGGCATCTCGCTGCCGGGCACGGGTGAGACGCCTGCGGCACCGGTATTCGTTGATGGCGAGAAGAAGGTGACCCTGCGCGGCGACAACATCGCCCAGGAGTTCGTCGCCCTGATCGACGATTACGTCGAACACAAATATGTCCGAAGCGCCGGATAAGCCTGCGATCCTCGCCGCACCGGAGTCCGCCTCCGGCTTCCGCCACTGGATGGCGCGCAACGCCTGGCGCCTGGTCCTGTTGTTCGGTGGCCTACTGCTGCCGTTGGCAGGCTTTGTTGCCCTGGCGGACGAAGTGCACGAGTTTGAATCGTTCCATTTCGACGCGCCCCTGCTGTGGCAGATGCATGGTCTGCATTCGCCGTGGCTGGACCGTTTCTTCGTGCTCATCTCGAAACTGGGCTACGAGTGGTTCCTGATCCCGGCCGACGTGCTGATCATCGGCGCGCTGCTGGGCTTCCGGCGCTGGCGCGAGGCGACCTTCGTCGCGGTCAGCTTCGTGGGATCGGCGCTGCTGAACATGGGCAGCAAGCAGTTCTTCCAGCGCCAGCGCCCCAGCCTGTGGGAATCGATTGCGCCGGAGTCGACGTTCAGCTTCCCCAGCGGGCACGCGATGGGCTCGATGACCCTGGCGGTGACCCTGGTGCTGCTGGCCTGGAACACCCGCTGGCGCTGGCCGGTCCTGATGCTGGCACCCGCGTTCAGCCTGCTGGTCAGCGTGTCGCGGGTCTACCTGGGGGTGCATTACCCCTCCGACATCCTGGCCGGATGGTGTGCCGCGCTGGTTTGGGTGGTAGGGTGCTATCTGGTCATGTTCAGTCGCCGGCACCCTTGGCGACGTCACGGCCCGCCGCCAGCGAAGGCCAGCGAAGCACCACCACAGGGGGTTTGACGTGGATGGCCCTTGAGGGACGTCTACGTGATAGATCAGTTGTTTCGTTGCAGCAGGTTCTGCAAGACAGGGGCAAGCACAACGCGCGGTTATGTGATGCGCAAGGCAGATCGCCGGCGCCACATTCCGGACGCGCTTGCAGGGTATCGGCACCCTGCCTAGCTTGACCTGCAATGGCCGCATTCGAAGAGGTACGTGAATGACGATTCGAGTCTACCTGGTGGATGACCACGCACTGGTCCGCACCGGTATGAAGATGATTCTGTCGGGGGAAACCGACATCGAGGTGGTGGGCGAAGCCGAGACCGGTGAGGACGCACTGCGCGAGGTCCGACAGCTGTTGCCGGACGTGGTGCTGTGCGACCTGCATCTGCCGGGCGTGAGCGGCATGGAAGTGGCCGAGCGCATCGTCCGCAGCCACCGCAACACCCGCGTGGTGATCGTGTCGGTACTGGAAGACGGCCCGCTGCCCAAGCGCCTGCTCGAAGCCGGCGCGGCCGGTTACATCGGCAAGGGCTGCGATGCGCAGGAACTGCTGCGTGCGGTGCGTGATGTGGCGGCCGGTCGTCGCTACCTGGGCACCAGCATCGCGCAGAATCTGGCGCTGTCGACGGTGGAAGGCAATGGTTCGCCGTTCGACAACCTGTCGCCGCGCGAGCTTGAGGTGGCGCTGTTGCTGACCCAGGGCCTGCGCCAGGAAGACATCGCGCGGCGCCTGAGCCTGAGTGCGAAGACGGTCAACACGCACAAGGCGCGGCTGTTCGAGAAGATGGGGATCCACGACAACATCGCGTTGGCGCGGATGGCCAGCCAGTACGGGCTGGTGGATCCGGCACGGCCGCTGTAAGGGGTTCGGCCAACGGCTGAGCCCCTCGCGGTGTGCGGCAGGATTCGTGTGGTTGGCCCTGCGGAGGGATTGCGCAGGGGATGCCGTGAATCCATCCCTGGAGGCTCGGGCGCGCCATCCATGGCGCTTACGCCCCTGCGCAATCCCTCCGCAGGGCCACGGACAGTTTCCGTGCGCGTCCACCGCGGAATGAAGAAGGAAGAGCAGGAGCGGGTCGCGCGCTGCGCGCGGTCGTAGCTTGGGGTCGGATCCCTTTCCCGACGGAAAGGGCTCTGACCCCGATCCTCTTGTCAGTGGCCGCGTACGCGCTTGATGATCTTCGCGGCGTCGGCGGCGCTGGCGCGCACCTTGTCCCATTCGCCGTCGGCGATCCAGTTGCCCGGCACCATCCACGAACCACCGATGCAGACCACGTTCTTCTGCTCAAGGTACTCGGCAGCGGTATTTTCGGTGATGCCACCGGTCGGGCACAGCTTGAGGTCGGCGACCGGGCCGGCCAGGCCCTTGATCATTGCCAGCCCGCCTACGGCCGTGGCCGGGAACAGCTTGCACACGCGGAAGCCGCGCGCGTAGAGCGACAGCAGCTCGGTCGGCGTGGCCGCGCCCGGTACCACCGGCAGCGGAGCAGCGGCCAGTGCATCCGCCAGCGCTGGCGGCGTACCCGGGGTCACCAGGAAATCCGCACCCGCGTCGATGGACTGCTGCATCTGCTCCACGGTCAGCACCGTGCCCGCGCCCACCACCACATCCGGCAGCTCACGCTTGAGCATCGCCAGCGCTTCCATCGCCACCGGCGTCCGCAGCGTCAGCTCGATGGCCGGCAAACCACCTTCCAGCAGCGCCGCACTGACCGCCCGCGCCTGGTCCAGCGTATGAATCGTCACCACCGGCAGGATGCCCGCCGCATGCAACAGCTCCGCCGCCTTCACCTGATGTTGTTCGATACCCATGCTTTTGCCCTTGCCTTTGCTCTTCTTGATTCAGTGGCCGCAGCGCAGATGACGCGCCGGGAATTGTCCAAGGGCAGTAGAGCGCCCTGGCCGGGACCGTGAGCGGCATGGATGCCGCGATCGAGCCCCCATGGATGGGTTTACGGCGTGTCCCGGCCAGGGCGCTCTACTGCACAGGCCGGGAAGCCTGCCGCGGCTTTTCGCTTCAGGCGTCCTTCGCCTCATGCGGCGCCGCCGCCGCGGCCGCATCGTGCCCCAGCTCATACTCCGCGTCGTAATCCCACGGCCCGCCATCGGCCGCCGCCGGCCCGCACGAAATCGAGATCGCCCCCTGGTCCGCCGGACCCACCACGCGACGGTTGATCGCGAACAGATTGCGGCCCAGATCATGCGCGGCCGGCGCGGTGTTCGGTGCCAGCGAACGTGCGGCCCATTCCGCCGCATCCACCAGCACTTCCAGCGTGCCAGCCTCGCCATCCAAGCGGATCATGTCGCCTTCGCGCACCTTGGCAAGCGGGCCACCACGCGCCGCTTCCGGCGTCACATGGATGGCCGCCGGGATCTTGCCCGAGGCGCCGGACAGGCGGCCGTCGGTGACCAGCGCCACGCGCCGGCCCTGGTTCTGCAGCAGGCCCAGCAGCGGCGCCAGCGAATGCAGTTCCGGCATGCCGTTGGCACGCGGGCCCTGGTAGCGCACCACCGCCACGAAATCCTGCGGCAGCAGGCCACCGGCGTGCAGCTTGTTCAACACCTGCGGTGCATCCACCACCACCGCCGGTGCTTCGATCGTGCGGTACTGCGGCTTCACCGCCGACAGCTTGATCAGCGACTTGCCCAGGTTGCCGCGCAGCAGGCGCAGGCCACCTTGGTGTTCGAACGGGTTGTCGACACCGCGCACCACTTCGTCATCGGCGCTGCGTTCCAGGCCTGGCAGGTAGACCAGCTGGCCGTCGCGCAGCTGCGGTTCGCGCGCGTAGTCGGCCATGCCGCCGCGCGCCACGCTCACGAGGTCGCCGTGCATCAGGCCGGCCTTGATCAGCTCGCCGAACACGAACGCCGGGCCGCCGGCCGCAGCGAAACGGTTCACGTCGGCATCGCCGTTCGGATAGACGCGGGCCAGCAGTGGGATCAGCTGCGACAGCTCGTCGAAATCGTCCCAGGTCAGCACGATGCCGGCGGCACGTGCCACCGCGATCCAATGGATGGTGTGGTTGGTCGAACCGCCGGTGGCCATCAGCGCGATGACCGCGTTGATGATCGCGCGCTCGTCGATGATGCGGCCCAGCGGACGGAAGTCATCGCCCAGCGCGGTGATGTCCAGCGCGCGTTCGGTGGCTTCGCGGGTCAGTGCATCGCGCAGCGGCGTGCCCGGGTTGACGAACGACGCACCCGGCAGCTGCACGCCCATCGCTTCCAGCAGTACCTGGTTGGAATTGGCGGTGCCGTAGAAGGTGCAGGTGCCGGCGCCGTGGTACGAGGCGGACTCGGCTTCCAGCAGTTCTTCGCGGGTGGCTTCGCCGGCAGCATAGCGCTCGCGGACTTCGGCTTTCTGCTTGTTCGGGATGCCCGGGGTCATCGGGCCGGCCGGCACGAACACCGCCGGCAGGTGGCCGAAGGCCAGCGCACCGATCAGCAGGCCCGGCACGATCTTGTCGCACACGCCGAGGTAGACGGTGGTGTCGAACATGTCATGGCTGAGCCCGATGGCGGTCGCCTGTGCGATCACATCGCGCGAGAACAGCGACAGTTCCATGCCGCCACGGCCCTGGGTGACGCCGTCGCACATCGCCGGCACGCCGCCGGCCACCTGCGCGGTGGCGCCCAGTTCGCGGGCGATCTCGCGGATCTGCTCGGGATAGGTTTCGAACGGCTGGTGCGCCGACAGCATGTCGTTGTAGGCGGTGATGATGCCCAGGTTCGGCGTCACGCCACCGCGCAGGCGGCTCTTGTCGGTGCCGCCGCAGGCGGCGAATCCGTGGGCGAGGTTGCCGCAGCTCAGGCGGCTGCGGAACGGGCCCTCGCGCAGGGAGGCGTCGATCGCGGCCAGATAGGCGGCACGCGAGGCGGCGCTGCGGCGGATGACGCGCTCAGTGATGGCTTGCAGTTGCGGATGGAGGCTCATTGGCTACCGGCGTTCGTGGTGGCGAGAGGCAAGCGGCGGCATGCGCCGCCGCCGACATCAATCAGCCCAGTGGACGCGCAGGCGCGCGCCGTCCAGGTTGATCGCATTGAGGATCGGGTACTGCTGGGCGTTGTTGCTATCCAGCGCCTGGCGCAGCACCTGCAGCTTCTGCTTGCCGCGCAGCAGCAGCAGGCGCTGGCGGCACTGGCGCAGGCCGTGCGGGGTCAGCGTGATGCGCAGCGGCCACTGGTTCGCGCCCGGGCAGCCGGTGGCATCCAGCGCTGCGTAGGGCAGGGTGCTTTCCAGTGCACGGGCCAGGTCCTTCGAACCCGGGAACAGCGAGGCGGTGTGGCCGTCGTTGCCCATGCCAAGTGCCACCAGGCTCGGCGGTTGGCTGTGCTGGGCCTGCAGGTTGGCGGTGTAGACGCATTCCGGCAGCGGCTTGCCGATCCGCACAAGCGGATCGAAGTGGGCACCCTCGGCGCGCTTGAGCAGGTGTTCGCGCACCAGCCAGGCATTGCTGTCGCGATCCTGCGGCGACAGCCAGCGCTCGTCGGCCAGGCTCACTTCAACCCGGTCCCAGTGCACGTCCAGTTCGGCCAGCGCCTGATACACCGGTGCCGGCGTGGTGCCACCGGACAGCAGGATGCGCGCGCGGCCCACTTCATTGATGTCGTGGTTGAGGGTCTGCGCCATCTCGGCGGCTACCGCTTCGATCCAGCCATCGGCATCGCCGTGGTGGATGAAATCGATGCGGTCGTCGTGGAAGGTGGGGCTCATGCGGCAACTCCTGGTGCGTCACGTTCGGCGTCGGCGGCATAGGCAGCGGCGCCCAGCAGCCCGGCGTGAGGATGCATCACGGCCAGCGACGGAACCCGCGCCATGATCGAAGAGAACCGCCCCTTGTGTTCGAAGCGCTGGCGGAACCCGGAGTGCTGCAGTGAATCGAGCATCTTCGGGGTCAGTCCGCCGGTCAGGAACACGCCGTCCCAGGCGCCTTGGGTCAGTACCAGGTCGCCGGCAATGGCGCCGAACACCGCGCAGAACACATCGACGGTGCGCATTGCCTGCGGATCGCCATGCAGGGCGCGGGCGGTCACGTCCACCGGTTGCAGCTGGCCCGGATCGATGCCGGCCATCTCGCACACCGCGCGATGGATGTTGACCAGGCCGGGGCCGCAGATCAGCCGCTCGTTGGAGACGCGCCCGAACTGCTCGGAGAGGATCTCCAGGATGCGGATCTCTTCCGGAGTACCCGGTGGGAAGCTTACATGGCCGCCTTCGGTTTCCAGCGGATAGCAGCGGCCGTGACGCAGGATCAGACCACCGACACCGAGGCCGGTACCCGGCCCGATCACCGCGTAGTTGCGCGGTTGGCCCGGCTTGCCCGGCACCCAGGCGGCACCGCCCACCTGGACCACGTCGTCGGGTTGCAGCAATGAAATCGCCATCGCCTGTGCGGCGAAGTCGTTGATCAGGTGCAGTTCGTTTAAGCTCAGCATTGCTGCGGTACGGCTGCGCGAGATCACCCACGGATGATTGGTGATGCGTGCCTCGTCGCCGTCGACACGCCCGGCAACCGCGAACACGCCGCGGCTTGCGGTGGCACCGATCTGTTCCAGGTGGTGGTGCGCGGCATCCCCCAGCGACGGGAACTCCGTCACTGCGTATTCGCGGATGCTCTCCTTCAGCAATGGCGCGTCCAGCGAGGTGTCGGCCAGGGCGAAGCGCGCATTGGTGCCACCGATGTCGGCGACCAGAACCGGCTGCGAGCTGGCACTCATGCCGAGGCTCCGCTGTCCGGTGCGTCCACGCCCTGCGGCAGGAACTCCGTTGCGCTGCTCGGGCCCCACTGGCCAGCGGGGTAGGGTTCGAGCGGCAGCTTGGCCGCCTTCCAGGCATCGGCCACGCTGTCGATCCACGCCCAGGCGGCACGCACTTCGTCGTCGCGCACGAACAGGGTGTGGTTGCCGTTGAAGGCGTCCAGGAACAGGCGTTCGTAGGCGATGCGGCGATGAAGGCCGGTCGGCACCGACAGTTCCAGTTCCAGCGGATGCAGTTCCAGCGCGCCCCATTCCGGGCCGGCCAGGCTGCTCATCAGGCCCAGTTCGATGTTCTCCTGCGGCTGCAGCTGGAATACCAGGCGGTTCGGCGCGGCCTGCGCACGCTGCGGGCGCTCGAACAGCCAGTGGGTGACCGGCTTCAGCGTGACCACCACGCGGGTGGTGCGTTCGGGCAGGCGCTTGCCGGTGACCAGGTGGAACGGCACGCCGCTCCAGCGCCAGTTGTCGATATGCGCGGTGACGCCGGCGAAGGTTTCCACGTCGCTGCCTTCCGGCGGCTGGTAGGCCTGGGCCGGCTGGCCGTTGATGCTGCCGGCGGTGTAGCGGCCACGGATGCTGTCACGCGCGGCGTGCCTGGCATCGAGCGGACGCAGCGCACGCAGTACCTTGACCTTCTCGTCGCGGATGCGGTCGGCTTCCAGCGAGGCAGGCGGCTCCATCGCCACCATGCACAGCAGCTGCAGGATATGGCTCTGCACCATGTCGCGCAGCGCACCGGAACGGGCGTAATAGGCATCGCGGCCATCCACGCCTTCACTCTCGGCCACCAGGATGTGCACCGATTCGATGTAGTTGCGGTTCCACACCGCTTCCAGCAGCGTGTTGCCGAAGCGCAGCGCGATCAGGTTCTGCACCGCCGCCTTGCCCAGGTAGTGGTCGAGGCGGAACACGCGGTCCTCGTCGATCCACTGGCCGATGGTGGAGATGATCTCCTCGGCGCTCTCGCTGTCGCTGCCGATCGGCTTTTCCAGCATCAGGCGCGCCGGCGCGGCGAGGGCGCCGCCCTTGGCCAGGCCTTCGCAGGTGGAGATGTACAGGCCCGGCGGAATGGCCAGGTAGCTGACGCACTTGCGGTGCACCAGGTCGGAGACCGCGGCGGCGACCGAGTCGACGTCGCGCAGGTCGACCGAACGGTAGTCAATGCGGCGCAGCAGGCCGTTGATGTCGTCCTGCGAGGCCATCGGCATGGCCTGCTGCAGGCGCGGGCGCAGGATGTCATGGAAGGCTTCGGTGTCATGCCCGGACAGGGCCAGCGCACGGATGCGGAAGTCCTCCGGCAGCAGGCCGTCGCCAAGCAGGCGAAGCAGCGAAGGGAACAGGTAGCGCTGGGCCAGATCACCTGTGGCACCGAACAGGAAGAGGGTGTCGTGCATCGCTCGAGTTTCAGATCCGGGTGACATCGTTGTCAATCGCTTCATGGCTGGGTTCGGGGGACATCCGCGCAACTGCCTGTCCGAGGTTCGTCAGGGGCGTTCTACCGGGCACCGGAAGACCGTTCCATTCGAAACCACTGCCTCGGCGGAAGCTTCGTTCCACCGCCGACGCAGATCGGTGCGCACCGATCATCGGATAGTGCCACGTGAAAACGTTTACATGGCAGAATGGGCAACTGTATTCGATTGCAGTGCTCGCCGTCATGCGGCAAGCGCGCAATCATCACTGCCATCGGGAGGGCCGAGGCAGTCCCAAAAGACAGCCCGGCTTCGGGCGGACCGGATAGGTGATATGGCAAAAGTGCAGTTGCAGGGTGTGCGCAAGGTCTATGACAACGGCCAGGTCGCGGTGAAGGACGCCACCTTCGAGGTCGCCGATGGCGAGCTGATGGTGCTGGTCGGCCCGTCCGGCTGTGGCAAGTCGACCCTGCTGCGGATGGTGGCTGGCCTGGAGGAGATCAGCGGCGGCACGCTGAGCATCGGCGACCGCGTGGTCAACGACGTGGCGCCGAAGGACCGCGACATCGCCATGGTGTTCCAGAGCTACGCGCTGTACCCGCATATGACCGTGGCCGAGAACCTGGCCTTCGGCCTGAAGTTGCGCGGCCATGACAAGGCCACCATCGACAAGCGCATCGCCGAGGCGGCGCAGACGCTGGGCCTGACCGAGATGATGGACAAGCTTCCCAAGGCGATGTCCGGTGGCCAGCGCCAGCGCGTGGCACTGGGCCGTGCGCTGGTGCGCGAGCCGGCGGTGTTCCTGCTGGACGAGCCGCTGTCCAACCTCGACGCCAAGCTGCGCCACAGCGTGCGCACCGAGATCGCGCAGCTGCACCGCAAGCTGGGCACCACGATGATCTACGTGACCCACGACCAGGTGGAAGCGATGACCCTGGGCCAGCGCATCGTGGTGCTGAAGGACGGCATCATCCAGCAGATCGATACGCCGATGGCGCTGTACGACCGCCCGGCCAACCTGTTCGTGGCCGGTTTCCTCGGCAGCCCGGCGATGAACGTGCTGCGTGGCACGCTGCAGGGCGACGCCGGTGGCGTGACCGTGGTCGACGGCGACTGGCGTGCACCGCTGGGCCAGGCCACGATCGATCCGGCGTGGCTGCAGAAGCCGATCGCGGTGGGCGTGCGTCCAGAGCACCTGCAGCCGGCGACCGCCGACGATGCGCATGCGTTCAGCGCGCGCATTGAAGGCATCGAACCGGTCGGCAACGAGATATTCGTCAACCTCAGCAGTGGCCAGCACGCGCTGACCATGCGCGTGGCGCCGCAGGCGTTGCCTGCGGTGGGCGAGGACATCCGCGTAGCGATCCACCCGCAGGGCCTGCATTTCTTCAACGCGGAAACCGGCGAGCGCCTCTGACCCTGTAGAGCCGAGCCCACGCTCGGCTGTATTTCATGGAGAAGCCGAGCATGGGTTCGGCTCTACAGAAGGTGGGTTCAGTAGATCGACGCCATGCGTGGATGAAGCGGTAGCGCCGGGCCGTGCCCGGCGTGAACCTCAGCGTGCCAGGCCATCCAGCAACGGCACGCGCTGCGCCACGGCGCCACCCACCTGCAGCTCGGCGTCGCCGGCCTCCAGTGGCAAGACCGCCAGCGCCAGCTCACCGGCCACGCTGGCAATCGTGCCCAACGCGGCGCCGTCCTGCTGCACGCCATCGCCGGCCTGCGCCGGTGCGGCTGTCTGAAGCAACTGCACCGCACGCTTGGCCTTGCCGAGGAAGTGGGTGCGGGCAACGATTTCCTGGCCCGGGTAGCAGCCCTTCTTCACGCTGTAGCCGTTCAGGCGGTCCAGGCCCAGCTGCTGCGGGGTCCACACTTCGCGCTGGCTTTCCTCCAGCCGCGGAAGGCCGTAGCGCAGGTCGGACTGGCGCCAAGCCAGGGCGAAAGCGGCCTCATCGGTTTCGCTGCCGGCGGCAAAGGCATCAGCGGCGCCAATTCGCAGGGTGCGCGGCAGTGCGTCGCTGCCCAGATCCAGTTCCCAGTCGTCCGCTGCAGCGTGCGCAATCGCGGCGCCGCTGGCGGCCTCCGGCGCAGTGAACGCGCCGGCCACGGCCAGATCGCTGCGCACCTGCACCTTCACCTTGCGACGGAACACGAAGCGCTGCAGTTGCGACGCAATCGCATCGGCATCGCCGTCGGCCAGCACCAGCATCACGTGGTCCTCGGCCAGCCGAAGCAGCTGGAACACCGCCAGGGTGCGGCCCTTGGCGCTCAGCCAGGCACTCCACTGCCAGTGCTGCAGGGGCAGGGCGGTGACATCGCTGCTGAACTGGGCGTGGGCGAAGACAGCCGCATCCGGGCCTTGCAGGCTCAGCAGCTGGTGGCCGGGCAGGCGCGGATATCCGACGAAAGCAGGGGGCAGGTTGTCAGGCACGTGAACGAGGTCTAAAATTTGTGCGTTGCGAGACCGAACATGATAGGCCAAACAACCCCCACTCCCGACGACGAATCTGAAGCCCCGCTGGTCCCTGCGGCACCCGTGCCCGTGGAACAGGAAAAGGCGGAGGAATTCGGCGGCCGCGGCGGACTTGATCCGGTGCGGTATGGCGATTGGGAGAAAAACGGACGCTGCATCGATTTCTGATCAGCATTGAGCCAACGCGGCCGCGTGCCGCCCAGCCGAGACAACGAGCCCAGCGAATGGCGACCAGACAACGCCCACTTTCCCCGCACCTTCAGGTGTATCGCTGGCAGATTCAGATGGCCACCTCGATCCTGCATCGAGCTACTGGCATCTTTCTGTCTGTTGGTGCCCTCATCATCGCTGCCGGCCTGCTGGCCCTGATGATGGGGCCCGAGTCCTGGAACTGCTTCACCGGCCATGCCGGGGCCTGGTATGGCCGCGTGTTCCTGTTCGCGTGGACATGGTCGTTCGCCTATCACCTGTGCAATGGCATTCGCCACGTCGTGCAGGACTTCGCCATTGGTTTCAGCATCCCCGCCTTCATCCGCAGCAGCTGGCTGTCGGTCATCGGCAGCCTGGTGATCACCCTGCTGGTGTGGGCCTATGTGATGTTCGGAGGTGCCGCGTGAGCAAGTTCCGTACCCCGTTGAAGAACGTGCGCGGCCTCGGTTCGGCCAAGACCGGCACCGAGCACTTCGTGCACCAGCGCCTGACCGCCGCCGCCCTGGTGGCACTGGGCATCTGGTTCCTGGTCTTCGTGCTGGGCCTGCTGGGCTCGGACTACGCGACCGCCGCCGCCGCCGTGGCCAAGCCGTGGAACGCCGTGCCGCTGATCGGCCTGCTGATCGCCATGTTCTGGCACGCGCAGCTCGGCATGCAGGTCGTGCTGGAAGACTACATCCACGAATCGCTGCTGGCCCTGGTGCTGCAGACCGCGGTGAAGTTCGTCGCCGTGCTCGGCATGATCGTCAGTGTGTTTGCGGTGGGCCGCATCGCCCTCGGCGTTGCCTGAGCCCAGGCACCTACACAGGAATCCAGATTAGATGTCCGCTTACAAGATCACCGAACACAAGTACGACATGGTCGTGGTCGGCGCCGGCGGTGCCGGCCTGCGCGCCACGTTCGGCCTGGCCGCCAAGGGCCTGCAGACCGTGTGCCTGACCAAGGTCTTCCCGACCCGCTCGCACACCGTTGCCGCCCAGGGCGGTATCTCGGCCGCACTCGCCAACATGGGCGAGGACGACTGGCGCTACCACTTCTTCGACACCATCAAGGGGTCGGACTGGCTGGGCGACCAGGACGCCATCGAATACATGTGCCGTGAGGCCATCCCGGCCATCATCGAGCTCGAGCACTACGGCGTGCCGTTCTCGCGCACCGCCGAAGGCAAGATCTACCAGCGCCCGTTCGGTGGCATGACCACCAAGTACGGCGAAGGCCCGGCGGCGCAGCGTACCTGCGCGGCGGCCGACCGTACCGGCCACGCGATGCTGCACACCCTGTACCAGCAGTCGCTGAAGCACGACGCGCGCTTCATGATCGAGTACTTCGCACTCGACCTGATCTTTGACGATGAGGGCGCGTGCCGCGGTGTGCTGGCCCTGGACATGTCCGACGGCACTCTGCACCTGTTCCGCGCCCAGGGCGTGGTGCTGGCTACCGGCGGCTACGGCCGTGCCTACTTCAGCGCCACCTCGGCGCACACCTGCACCGGCGACGGTGGCGGCCTGGCCATGCGTGCCGGCATCGCCATGCAGGACATGGAGTTCGTGCAGTTCCACCCGACCGGCATCTACGGCGCCGGTTGCCTGATCACCGAGGGTGTCCGCGGTGAAGGTGGCATCCTGCGCAACAGCAGCGGCGAGCGCTTCATGGAGCGCTACGCGCCGCATTACAAGGACCTGGCCTCGCGCGACGTGGTCAGTCGTTCGATGACCATCGAGATCCGCGAAGGCCGCGGCGTCGGCGAGCACAAGGACCACATCCTGCTCGACCTGACCCACCTCGGCCCGGGCGTGATCGACGAGAAGCTGCCGGGCATCGCCGAGAGCGCCCGCATCTTCGCCGGCGTCGACGTGCACAAGCAGCCGATCCCGGTCATCCCGACCGTGCACTACAACATGGGCGGCATCCCGACCAACTACCACGGCGAAGTGGTGCAGAAGGTCGGCGACAACGACAATGCCGTGGTGCCGGGGCTGTACGCCATCGGTGAAGCGGCCTGCGTGTCCGTGCACGGCGCCAACCGCCTGGGTTCGAACTCGCTGCTGGACCTGGTGGTGTTCGGTCGTGCGGTGGCCAACCGCTGCGCCGAGACCATCAAGCCGGGCGCTTCGCACAAGCCGCTGCCGGCCGATGCCTGCGACAAGGCGCTGGGCCTGCTGGACAAGCTGCGCCACGCCAACGGCGATACCCCGACCTCGGTCATCCGCGATCGCATGCAGCGCACCATGCAGGCCGACGCGGCCGTCTTCCGCACCAGCCAGACGCTGAAGGAAGGCTGCGAGAAGATGGACAAGATCTTCGACTCGTTCCAGGACGTGAAGGTCTCCGACCGTTCGCTGGTCTGGAACTCGGACCTGATCGAGACCTACGAGCTGAACAACCTGCTGCTCAACGCGGTGGCGACGATCAACTCGGCCGAACAGCGCAAGGAAAGCCGCGGCGCGCATGCGCACGAGGACTATCCGGACCGCGACGACGTCAACTGGCAGAAGCACACCCTGGTCAGCGTCGACGAGAAGGGCAAGTGCAGCTTCGACTACCGTCCGGTGCACATGTACACGTTGACCGACGACGTGTCCGTGGTGCCGCCGAAGCCGCGCGTGTACTGATCCGACCCCGCCTACCATGCAATCCGCGCCCACGGGCGCGGGCCGCCTGAGCCAACGAGAGCAGCCATGGCCGAGTTTTCACTCCCCAAGAATTCCAAGATCACGAAGGGCAAGCACTTCCCCGTCAAGAACGGCGGCAAGAACGTGCGCACCTTCAAGATCTACCGCTGGAGTCCGGACGACGACAGCAACCCGCGCACCGACACCTATGAAGTCGATCTGGACGCCTGTGGCCCGATGGTCCTGGACGCCCTGATCAAGATCAAGAACGAGATTGATCCGACGCTGACCTTCCGCCGCTCCTGCCGCGAAGGTATCTGTGGTTCGTGCGCGATGAACATCGACGGCACCAACACCCTGGCCTGCACCCGAGCCATCTCGGACTGCGGCAAGAAGGAAGTGCCGATCTACCCGCTGCCGCACATGAACGTGGTCAAGGATCTGGTTCCGGACCTGACCCACTTCTACGCGCAGTACGCCTCGATCAAGCCGTGGATCCGCACCCAGACCCCGGCACCGCCGGACCGCGAGCGCCTGCAGTCGCCGGAAGACCGCAAGAAGCTGGACGGCCTGTACGAGTGCATCCTGTGCGCCTGCTGCTCGACCAGCTGCCCGAGCTACTGGTGGAACGGCGAGCGTTACCTCGGCCCGGCGATCCTGCTGCAGGCCTACCGCTGGATCATCGACTCGCGCGATGAGGACACCGGTGCGCGCCTGGACGATCTGGAAGATCCGTTCAAGCTGTACCGCTGCCACACCATCATGAACTGCGCCCGGACCTGCCCGAAGGGCCTGAACCCGGCGTTGGCGATCGCCGAAATCAAGAAGCTGATGATGGAACGCCGCGCCTGATACGGTCCGGCTGTACCGGGTAGAGCCACGCCACGCGTGGCTGCACCACCTCAGTAGAGCCACGCCATGCGTGGCTTTGCTGTATCTGGAGAAACACGATGGAAGAAGACGTTCTGCTGAAGAAGCTGCGCTGGCGCTGCCGCCGCGGCATGCGCGAGCTGGACCAGCTGTTCGGCCGTTACCTCGACCACGAATGGAGCGCTGCGCCGACAGAAGAGCGCGAGGTTTTCCTGTTCCTGCTCGACTGCGAGGACGATAGGTTGTGGCGCTGGTTCATGGGCTATGAGGCCTGCCCGCATGCGCACGCAATCCCCCTCATGCAGAAGATCCTCGCCCTCAAGCCTTGAGTGGCGGCCCTCACGGCTGCAGGCCGCGGCCCAGCTGGCGGTGCTGCTGGCCGCCCCCTGGCTGCTGCGCGCATCGGACCTGCCGCCGCGCCTGCTGATGCCCGCGGTACTGCTGGCCTGGGCCATCGGCGTGACCGAACTGGCCTGGCGACAGCGCAGGCCACGTGTGCAGGTGCTTCTGCCGGCGCCAGCCGAACCGCTGCAGGTGGCGGGGAAGGAGGTGGCGGCGCCGCAAATGGTGGTGCGCGGCCCCTGGCTGCTGCTGCTCTGGCGTGAGGATCGGCGCCGCCGGCGCCTGCTGTTCTGGCCGGATGTGCTCGATTCCGGGCAGCGACGTGAACTGCGACTGGCCGTCGCCGCACGCAGCGTTTCCCGTCGGCCCCGGTCGATGGCACCATAAGCTGAATTGACCGGCGTGCCTGCATGTTCAAACCCATCCCCGTGGCCATCGGCCTGCGCTACCTGCGCGCCAAGCGCCGCAACGGCTTCATCTCCTTCATCTCGATGGCATCGATCCTGGGCATCGCGCTCGGCGTCACGGTGCTGATCACCACCCTGGCGGTGATGAGCGGTTTCCAGAAGGAAATCCGCAGCCGCCTGCTGCAGATGACCGCGCACACCACCATCAGCCGCGACGGCGAGCCGATGCCGGACTGGATGCGGGTGGTCGACGTGGCCAACAAGGATCCGCGCGTGGCCGGTGCCGCGCCGTACATCGAGATCCAGTCGATGATCAGCGGCCCGCGCGTGCAGGGCGCGATCATCCAAGGCATCGATCCGGCGCTGGAACCGAAGGTGTCGGTGATCGACAAGAAGATCGCCAAGGGCAGCTATGACAGCCTCAAGCCGGGCAGCTTCAACGTGCTGCTGGGCAAGGAGCTGGCGATCTGGCTGGGCGTGGACGTCGGCGACCAGGTGCTGGTGACCTTTGCAGAAGTGCAGGGCACGCCTGCCGGCGCGGTGCCACGGATGAAACGCTTCACCGTCAGCGGCATCTTCGAGGCCGGTTACAACGAAGTCGACCGTGGCGTGGGCTTCGCCAACATGCAGGACCTGGAGCGCGTACTGCGCAGCGACGGCGCCACCGGCGTGCGCCTGAAACTGCACGACATGGACCGCTCGCTGGAAGTGGGCGTGGATCTGGCGCAGAACCTCGGTGGTGCCTACCGGGTGAGCGACTGGACCCAGCAGAATGCCAACCTCTACCACTCGCTGCGCATGGAGAAGGTGGTGATGGGCATCCTGCTGTCGCTGATCATCGCCATGGGCGCCTTCAACCTGGTCTCCTCGCAGGTGATGCTGGTGACCGACAAGCAGGCCGACATCGCCATCCTGCGCACCCTCGGCCTGACCCCGGGCGGGGTGATGCAGGTGTTCATGGTGCAGGGCTCGCTGATCGGCATCTTCGGCACGCTTGCCGGCCTGATCGGTGGCATCACCCTGACCCTCAACCTGGAGCGCATCCTCGGCGCCATCGAGAGCGTGTTCAACGTCAAGCTGATGCCGGAGGATGTCTACTACATCACCGGCCTGCCGACCGACATGCAGACCGGCGACGTGGTGGCGATTACCGTGGTCGCACTGCTGATGAGCTTCCTGGCCACCCTGTACCCTGCCTGGCGGGCGGCACGCACCCAGCCGGCGGAGGCCCTGCGTTATGAATAAGGTCTTCAACCGCGGCGATGAAGTGATCCGCGCCGAAGCACTGGGCAAGACCTACGCCGAAGGGCGCATGCAGACCCCGGTGTTCGATGGCCTGGACCTGACCGTGACCGCCGGCGAAACGGTGGCGATCATCGGTGCCTCCGGCGCCGGCAAGAGCACGCTGCTGCACCTGCTGGGCGGCCTGGACATTCCGACCGCCGGCGAGGTCTACGTGACCGGCCAGCGCATGTCGGCGCTGTCGGACACCGCGCGAGGCCTGCTGCGCAACCAGGCACTGGGCTTCGTCTACCAGTTCCATCACCTGCTGCCGGAGTTCACCGCGCTGGAAAACGTGATGATGCCGGTGCTGCTGGCCGGCACCGCGGTGGCCGAGGCGAGCAGCCGCGCCACCACGCTGCTGGAAGCGGTCGGCCTCGGCCACCGCCTCGATCACAAGCCAGGCGAACTGTCCGGTGGTGAGCGCCAGCGCGCCGCCGTAGCTCGTGCACTGGTCAATCATCCGGCCTGCGTGCTGGGTGACGAGCCGACCGGCAACCTGGATGACCGCACCGCCGGCACCGTGTTCGAGCTGATGCTTGAGCTCAACCGCGCACGGCACACCAGCCTGGTGCTGGTCACCCACGACCGGAGCCTGGCGCGTCGCCTGGACCGGGTGCTGGAGTTGCGCGAAGGGCGCCTGCACGCGCTGGCCCACGCCGACGTCTGAGGCGCTGGGCCCGCTTTGGTGGAAGCCGACCTTGGTCGGCTGCTCCTGCAGGGCAAGCGCCAACCAAGGTTGGCGTCTACCGGAATCCGGCGTTCCGGGCCCGCTTTGATAGAGGCCGACCTTGGTCGACCAGGGCAGCCGCCGACCAGCGGCTGAATGGGGCTGCCGGTCGTCGCGCCGGCGTTGCCAGGCAAGGCGCATGATGGCGGCAGTTCCCCGAGGAGATCGCCATGAAGACCCCGCTTCTGCTGGCCGGCCTCTGCCTGGCCCTGGCCGCCTGTGCCACCACCGGTCGGATCAGCAGCACTGAAAAACTGGCCCTGTACCGCGCCCATGCGGGCGCGCCACAGAATGACATGCAGTTCTTCGGCAGCCTTAATGGCTGGACCGAACTGGGTGACAGCGCGCTGGCGGTGTGGACCCGGCCCAGCGAGGCTTATCTGCTGGAGTTGAGAGGCCCCTGCCAGGACCTGCCGTATGCCACCGCCATCGGCCTGACCAGCCAGATGAACCGTGTCTCGGCGCGCTTTGACAAGGTGCTTGTGCGCGACCCCACCGGCGGCCCGCGCATGCCGTGCTTCATCGACAGCATCCGCAAGCTGGACGTGAAGGCACTGCGCGCCTCCGAGCAGGAGCTGCGCCAGGCGCAGGTGCAGGAGCGCGAGGAAGCCACGAAATAGCGGTTGTGCCGGCCGCTGGCCGGCATCGCACAGATGCCAGGTTGCCGGCCAGCGGCCGGCACTCCCTGTGGGTCAGGCTTCCGGCACGAAGCCAGCCGGCTTTTCCGCGTCCTTCTCGAACAGGAACTTGACCAGTTCGCCTTCCAGGAACGCGCGATGCTCCGGCGTGCGCGGCGACAGCCGGTTCTCGTTGATCAGCATGGTCTGGTGCACCAGCCACGCGGCCCAGGCCTGCTTGCCGATGTTGTTGAAGATGCGCTGGCCCAGCTCACCGGGGTAGGGCACGAAGTCCAGGCCCTCGGCATCGCGTTGTTCGTACTGGCAGAAGACGGTTCGGGGCATGGCACTCACTCGTGGTTGCGGGATTTCTTGGAGGTTCGTTTCGGCGTCTTGATCGTGGCGCCGTCGAGCAGTTTGCGGATCGGCGCCGGAAGGCCCAGCGCGGGCAGTTCGTCGACAGCCACCCAGCGCAGCGTGGGTTCTTCCACGCGCAGTCCGTGTACCTGCCGTGACAATACCTGCAGATGCAGCTTGTAGTGGCTGAAGGTGTGCTGCAACACCGGCAGTTCGTCGGCATCTTCCAGCGAGCCGTCGACATGCGTGTCGAACCAGTCCTGCAGGTCACTGCCCGCCTCGGCCTGCGGCAGCGTCCACAGCTGCGCCCAGATGCCGGTGTCCGGCCGCTTCTGCAGCAGCACGCGCTGCTGGGCGTCGCGCAGCAGCAGGGCGACCGCTTCGCGTTCGGGCAGCGTCTTGCTGGGCTTGGGCGTGGGCAGATCAGTGGTGCGGCCTTCACGGCGTGCCACGCACTGGTCCTGCAGCGGGCAGATGACGCAGGCGGGTTTGGCCCGGCTGCACACGGTGGCGCCCAGGTCCATCTGCGCCTGGGTGTAGTCGGCCATGCGCCCTTCCGGCACGTGTGCCACGTGCGCCTCGGCGATGGCCCACAACTGCTTCTCGATGGCCGGCAGGCCGGGGAAGCCGTCGATGCCGTGGTAGCGGCTGAGCACGCGCTTGACGTTGCCGTCGAGGATCGCGAACGGGTCGTTCCAGGCCTGGCTGAGGATCGCGCCGGCAGTGCTGCGGCCGATGCCGGGCAGGGCGTGCAGTGCATCGAAATCGCGCGGCAGGTCGCCGTCGTGCAGTTCCACGCAGCGCTTTGCAGCGGCATGCAGGTTGCGTGCGCGGGCGTAGTAGCCGAGCCCGGCCCACTGCGCCATCACCGCGTCGTTGCTGGCGGCGGCGAGGTCGGGCAGGGTCGGGAAGTGCTGCAGGAAACGCTGGAAATACGGGATGACCGTGGCCACCTGGGTCTGCTGCAGCATGATTTCCGACAGCCAGACCCGGTACGGGCTGCGCGGGTGCTGCCAGGGCAGGTCGTGGCGGCCGTGGTCGTCGAACCAGTGCAGCATGCGGGCGACGAAGTCGTCTTGCTGGGCGGTGTCGGCGCTGGCGTGCGGCTGGCGGGGCATCGATGTTCCAGAGAGGCAGCCACCCGTGGGTTCACCCTTGTAGAGCCACCCCATGGGTGGCCGCACCAGAGTGCGGTGGCTGCACGGTGTATCAGGCGCCCAAAGCTTCAGGCAGCAGGGCGTCGACGAAGGCTTCCGGATCGAACACGCGCAGGTCTTCCGGGCGCTCGCCGATGCCGGCAAAGCGGATCGGAATGCCGAACTCGCGGGCCAGCGCGAACACCACGCCGCCCTTGGCAGTGCCGTCCAGCTTGGTCACCACCAGGCCGGTCACGTTCACCGCAGCATTGAACTGGCGCAGCTGCGACAGCGCGTTCTGGCCGGTGGTGCCGTCGATCACCATCAGCACTTCGTGCGGGGCGGTGGGATCGATCTTGCCGAGCACGCGGCGGATCTTGCCCAGCTCGTTCATCAGACCGGACTGGGTGTGCAGGCGGCCGGCGGTATCGGCGATCAGCACCGAGGTGCCGCGGGCCTTGCCGGCCTGCAGTGCGTCGAATGCCACCGAAGCGGCATCGGCGTTCTGCCCCTGGGCGACCACGGCCACGCCGTTGCGCTCGCCCCAGGCCTGCAGCTGGGCCACGGCAGCGGCACGGAAGGTGTCGCCGGCGGCCAGCATCAGGCTGTGGCCGTCATCCTTGAAGCGCTTGGCCAGCTTGCCGATGGTGGTGGTCTTGCCGACGCCGTTGACGCCGACGGTGAGCACCACGAACGGCTTGGCGTTGCGGTCGATCACCAGCGGCTTGGCCACCGGCTGCAGGATCGCGATCAGCTCGGCGCGCAGCGCGGCCAGCAGCGCATTGGCATCAGCGAACTCGCGCGACTTCATGCGCTTGCGCAGGCCTTCGACCAGGTCGGTGGTGGCGCCCACGCCGACGTCGGCGGTGATCAGTGCGGTTTCCAGCTCGTCCAGCAGGTCGTCGTCGAGCTTGGGGTTGCGCGAGAACAGGCCGCCGAAGCTGCGTGCGATGACGCTGTTGCGCAGGCGTTCGCGCCAGCCGGGCTTACCGGCCGGCGCCGGAACGGCGTCGACCGAAGCGGCGGCTGGCAGGTCGTCGGCGGCCGGTGCCGGAGTGGATTCAGGCGCCGGTGCCGGTTCGATGGCCGCGGGTGCGATGGGAGCGACGTCGATCACCATCGGAGCTGCCGGAACCGGAGTGGCTGGAGCCTGAATCACCGGAGTGGGCTCGACAGCGACTGGAGCGACGGCTGCTGGGGCCGGCTCGACCGGCGCAGGCTCGACCGGTACGACTACCGGTGCTGGTTCTTTGTCCTCGACCGGTGCGGCCGACGGGAACGCCGCCGCCAGCTCTTCAGCCGAGTAGTGCTGGGTCTTGGGAGCCTCCGTTGCGGGGGCATCCTGGGGCTTCTTGCGGCGGAAAAAACTGAGCATTGGCAAAAGGCGCTGAAATCAGATGGATATGCTACCACTCGGGCCTGTCCGGCCGATGTGGACTCAAGGTCGCGGCCCGCCGGCCGTTAACCGGTCCGGAGGGCTGCGCAGTGCGGCCCGGAGACCGCCATGAACAACGTGATGGGAACGGCACTCAGCGGCATGCGCGCGGCCCAGCAGGGTGTTCAGGTGGCCGCGCACAACGTGGCCAATCTGGCGACCCCGGATGCCGAGCGCCTGCAACTGCAGCGCAGTGCGGTGGAGCAGGGCGGAGTGGAGACGGCGGTGGCCACCACCGGCTCCGATCCGGGCGCGCCACTGGGTGATCTGCTGGCGGCCAAGGCCGAAGTGGTGGCTTTCGCTGCCAACGCCGCAGTGATCCGGCGGCAGGACCAGATGCTGGGCTCACTGCTGGATCGCGAAGCCTGAGCAACCCGCCTCGGCAGGTGCCAACCTTGGTTGGCACGCCCGACCCGCCTCGGTAGGTGCCAACCTTGGTTGGCACTCATGGAGCAGTCGAGCATGGCTCGACTCTACAAAAGCGCGTCACCAAGGTTGGCATCCACCAGCACCCGGTAGCGCCGGGCCATGCCCGGCGCTACCGGGTCGATCAGGCCGACAGCTCCAGCAGCAGCTTGTTCAGGCGTGCCACGTACGCGCCCGGGTCCTTCAGGCTGTCACCGGCAGCCAGTGCGGCCTGGTCGAACAGCACCCGGCCGAGGTCGTCGAAACGTGCGCCATCGCCTTCGGCGTCCAGCTTGGCGATCAGCGGGTGACCCGGGTTGATCTCCAGCACCGGCTTGCTTTCGGGCACCTTCTGCCCGCTGGCTTCCAGGATCTGGCGCATCTGCAGCCCCAGGTCCTGTTCGCCGATGGCCAGCACCGCCGGCGAATCGGTCAGGCGGTGCGACACGCGCACCTCGGCCACGTCGTCGCCCAGCACCGTCTTCAGGCGCTCGACCAGACCCTGCTTGTCCTTGGCGGCCGCTTCCTGTTCCTGCTTGTCGGCCTCGCTTTCCAGCGCGCCCAGGTCGAGGTCGCCGCGGGCGATGTCGACGAAGCCCTTGCCGTCGAAATCGGTCAGGTAGCCCATCAGCCACTCGTCGATGCGGTCGGTCAGCAGCAGCACTTCCACGCCCTTCTTGCGGAACACTTCCAGGTGCGGGCTGTTGCGCACCTGGCTATAGCTCTCACCGGTCAGGTAATAGATCTTGTCCTGGCCTTCGGCCATGCGGCCGATGTAATCGGCCAGCGACACGGCCTGCGCATCGGCGTCGCCACGGGTGGAGGCGAAGCGCAGCAGCCCGGCCACCTTCTCGCGGTTGTTGTAGTCCTCGGCCGGGCCTTCCTTCAGCACCTGGCCGAATTCCTTCCAGAACGTGGCGTACTGCTCAGGCTTGTCGGTGGCCAGCTTCTCCAGCATGTCCAGCGAGCGCTTGGTCAGCGCGGCCTTCATCGAGTCGATGACCGGACCGGACTGCAGGATCTCGCGCGAGACGTTCAGCGACAGGTCGTTGGAATCGACCACGCCCTTGATGAAGCGCAGGTACAGCGGCAGGAACTGCTCGGCCTGGTCCATCACGAACACGCGCTGCACGTACAGCTTCAGCCCCTTCGGCGCGTCACGGTGGTACAGGTCGAACGGCGCGCGGCCGGGCACGTACAGCAGCGAGGTGTACTCCAGCTTGCCTTCGACCTTGTTGTGGCTCCACGCCAGCGGGTCGCTGTGGTCGTGCGCCACGTGCTTGTAGAACTCGTTGTACTCGGCGTCGCTGATCTCGGTGCGCGGGCGGGTCCACAGCGCGCTGGCGCGGTTGACGGTCTCCCACTCGATGGCGGCGCCTTCTTCGCCGCCTTCCTTCGGCATCTGGATCGGCAGGCCGATATGGTCCGAGTACTTCTTCAGGATGCTGCGCAGGCGCCAGCCATCGGCGAAGTCGTGCTCGCCGTCCTTCAGGTGCAGCACGATGCGGGTGCCGCGCTCGGCCTTGTCGACGGTGGCCACTTCGAAATCGCCTTCGCCACGCGAGGTCCAGCGCACGCCTTCGCCTGCAGCCAGGCCGGCACGGCGCGAGGTCACTTCCACTTCGTCGGCGACGATGAAGGCGCTGTAGAAGCCGACGCCGAACTGGCCGATCAGCTGCGAATCCTTCTTCTGGTCGCCGGACAGCTGGCGCAGGAAGTCACCGGTGCCGGATTTTGCAATCGTGCCCAGGTGGGCGATGGCTTCGGCGCGGCTCATGCCGATGCCGTTGTCTTCGATGGTGATGGTATGGGCGGCGGCGTCGAAGCTGACGCGCACGCGCAGCTCGCTGTCGCCTTCCAGCAGGGCAGGCTGGGTCAGGGCCTCGAAGCGCAGCTTGTCGGCGGCATCGGCGGCGTTGGAGACCAGCTCGCGCAGGAAGATCTCCTTGTTGGAGTACAGCGAGTGGATCATCAGCTGCAGCAGCTGCTTGACTTCGGTCTGGAAGCCAAGGGTTTCGGTCTGGGTGGTCTCGGTCATCGATAGGGCTCCATGTGCAATGCCGCGCCAGCGCGTGCGGCCTCGCCAAGGGGTAGGGATGATTGTCCCGAAATCAAGGGGTTGGTCGGGCAGGGCTTGCAGCCCTGCACCTGCAGAGGCCGATGCAACAGCAACAGCGGGCTATCCGTGGGATGGCGGGGCGGTGTGGGTGGGCAGGACACGCCGTAAACCCCCCTCCGGGGGCCGGCCCAGCCGCTGGCGGCTGTGCGTTCGGGCGCTTGCGAAGCGGTGCTTCGCAAGCAAAGCGCCCTCACCCATGGGGGCTCGATGGCGCCTTGCTCGTGTGCGCTGTCCTGCGCACTCAGCAAGACCGGGGTTGGGCGTCCTGCCCAACCCGCCCGAGGCATGCCTCGGGCCCATGGCGCCAACGGTCCTGCCAACCCACACCGCCCCGCCTCTGACAGGTTCACGCGGCTGTTGGTAGGTGTCGACCTTGGTCGACACATCTGTCCGATATCGAAATAAAACTGGGGTCAGATCCGTTTTCCGCAGGAAAACGGATCTGACCCTGCCTGTATGTCGAGCATTGGATCGCGTCTGGGGTGGAGCCCCCTGAGTCAGGGGGCGGCCGCGAAGCGGCGGGGGTGTGGAAGCTGGTAAGTGGGGCCCGCGTTTCGCGCAGCGAAGCGTGGGAGCGACAGCGCGCATGCGTTGGCGCGTCCCCGGGCGCCGCCCGGACGACTACAATCCCGCTCATGCTGAAATTCTCGAATGAACCCCGCCGGGGGCGCCTGTGAGCGGCCGTGCGGGCAACGACGGCCAGGTCCGCATCATCGGCGGGCGCTGGCGCAACACCCGCTTGCCGGTGCCGTCCCTGCCCGGGCTTCGGCCCAGCAGCGACCGCGTGCGCGAGACCCTGTTCAACTGGCTGATGCCCAAGCTGGGCGGTGCACGGGTGCTGGATCTGTTCGCAGGCAGCGGCGCGCTGGGCCTGGAAGCGGTGTCGCGCGGTGCCGCCCACGCCACCCTGGTCGAGCGTGATGCTCAGCTGGGGCGCAATCTGACCGCCGCCGTGGCCAAGCTGCAGGCTACCGAACAGGTCACCCTGGTGCAGGCCGATGCCCTGCGCTGGCTGCAGGACGCGCCGGCGCAGCAGGCCGATCTGGTGTTCATCGATCCGCCGTTCGCCGATGGCCTGTGGCAGGACGTACTGGCCCAGCTGCCGCGGCACCTGGCCGCCGATGCCTGGCTGTACCTGGAATCGCCGGCCGGCCACGTGCCGGTGCTGCCGCCGGACTGGCTGCTGCACCGCGAGGGCGGCACCCGTGAGGTGCGCTTTGCCCTGTACCGCCGCGCCGCTGCTACACTTTGACTTCATCTGAACATCTGCATCCGCCCATGACCGTGGCCAACCGCCGCATCGCCGTCTACCCCGGCACGTTCGACCCGATCACCAATGGTCATATCGACCTGGTCAGCCGGGCCGCGCCGCTGTTTGAGAAGGTCGTGGTGGGCGTGGCGCAGAGCCCGTCCAAGGGCCCGGCGCTGCCGCTGGAACAGCGCGTTCAGCTGGCGCGTGGCGCACTCGGCCACCATGGCAACGTCGAGGTCATCGGCTTCGACACCCTGCTGGCCCATTTCGTACGTTCGGTCCAGGGCGGGGTGCTGCTGCGCGGCCTGCGCGCGGTGTCCGATTTCGAGTACGAGTTCCAGATGGCCAGCATGAACCGACACCTGATCCCCGAGGTCGAGACCCTGTTCCTGACCCCGGCCGAGCAGCACAGCTTCATTTCGTCCTCGCTGGTCCGCGAGATCGCGCGCCTGGGCGGCGACGTGTCCGGCTTCGTGCCGGCCGCGGTGCTCGAAGCCCTGCGCAAGGTCCGCGAAGCGAAGGCGGCACAGTCGTAAGCCCCGCTGTACCCGCACCCCATTACGTACAACACCACGCACCATTCCGGGAGGAAACCCATGAACACCACCATGCGCGCGATGCTGATCGCTTCGTTGGCCCTGGCCTTCACCGCCTGCAAGAAGGAAGAGGCCGCTCCGGTCGACGAGGCCAAGCAGGCCCTGGTCGCCCCGGCCAAGGATGACGATGCAGGCTGGAAGAAGTACCTGCAGGAAGTGGCCATCCAGAACATGGGCAACATCACCAACAGCCCGTTCCTGTACTACCTCTCGCCGGAATCGGACCCGGACTTCCAGTCCAAGTACGAGCGCCAGACCGAGAGCGCGACCCAGGCCGTGGCCCGTGGCGTGCAGCCGGGCAACATGCTGGCCTTCGGTTCGTCGGCCTCGGGCAAGATGGCTGACATGATCCAGGCCGTGTTCAAGGACGTGTCGCCGGATTCGATGAAGGGCGTGCGCGTCGTCTTCATCGGCCAGTCGGCCGACAACGCCCGCGTGCAGGCTGCCATCCAGCCGACCGGTGCCGAGTACATTTTCGTCGAAGCCAAGTAATACCGAGCCATGGCGGCCATGTTCCGGCATGGCCCGGGCGGCGCTCCGCAGGGGCGTCGCTGATGACCTGACCGGCCCGCGCGCCCGCGCTGGCCGGTCCTTTGTCCCAGGGCGCGGGCGAGGAGTATCGCCGTGTCGCTGAAAATCAACGAGCTCTGCGTCAACTGCGACGTATGCGAGCCGGCCTGCCCGAACCAGGCCATTGCGATGGGTGAAACCATCTACGTGATCGACCCTGCGCGCTGCACCGAATGCGTGGGTCATTTCGACGAGCCACAGTGCGTGGTCGTCTGCCCGGTCGAGTGCATCGATCCGGACCCGGAGATCGTGGAAACGGAAGACCAGCTGCTGGCCAAGCTGCGCCAGCTGCAGCACGATCACCCCGAACTCTATGCGGAGCCCCCATCCGAATGAAGACGCTGATCGTCCGCCCCCTGTTGCTGCTCGGCCTGCTGCTGAGCCCGATTGCCTGGGCCGACAGCCCGGCCCGTGCCGAGCGCCCCGATGGCGCGGCCATTGCCAGTGGGCACGCGCTGGCGACGCAGGCCGGCATCGACATCCTGGCGCAGGGCGGCAACGCCTTCGACGCCGCGGTGGCAGTGTCGTCCACGCTGGCGGTGGTCGAGCCGATCAGCTCCGGCCTGGGCGGTGGCGGCTTCTTCCTGCTGCATGACGCGGCCACCGGCAAGGACGTGATGCTGGACGCGCGCGAGACCGCGCCGGCCGCTGCAACGCCGCAGGCCTTCCTCGACAAGCAGGGCAACCTCGACCGTGACCGCTCGGTCAACGGTGCCTGGTCGGCCGGTATTCCGGGCCTGCCTGCAGCGCTGGTCGAATTGTCGGCCAAGCATGGCAAGCTGCCGCTGTCGGCCTCGCTGCAGCCAGCCATCCGCATCGCGCGCGAAGGTTTCCCGGTGTACGACCGCATGGCCAAGGGCTATGCCTCGCGTCGTGAGGTGATGGAGCGCTATCCCGGCACGCGCGAGGTTTACCTGCGCAACGGCAAGCCGATCGCCACCGGTGACCTGTTCAAGCAGCCGGAACTGGCGCAGACGCTGGAGCGCCTGGCCGCGGGTGGCTTTGATGGCTTCTACAAGGGCCAGACCGGAAAACTGCTGCTGGCCGGGGTGAAGCAGGCTGGCGGCAAGTGGACCGCTGAAGAGCTGGCCGGCTACCGCGTGAAGCAGCGCGAGCCGATCGTGTTCAACTACAACGGCTGGAAGATCACCACTGCGCCGCCGCCGTCGTCCGGTGGCATCGCGCTGGCCAGCATGCTGCAGATCCTGGAAGGCTGGGACATCAACAAGATGGACCCGGCGCACCGCACCCACCTTGTGGTGGAGTCGATGCGCCGTGCCTACCGCGATCGCACCTTCTTCCTCGGCGATCCGGACTTCGTGCAGATCCCGCAGAAGGTGCTGACCAGCAAGGATTACGCACAGGGCCTGCGCGCCACCATCCATCCGGAGAAGGCTACGCCCAGCGACCTGCTGTCGGGCAATCCGACCCCGCTGGAAGACGACGAGACCACGCACTTCTCGATCATCGACCGCGACGGCAACCGTGTCGGCGCCACCCAGACCGTCAACCTGCTGTACGGCTCGGGGCTGATTCCGAAGGGCACCGGCGTGCTGCTGAACAACGAGATGGACGACTTCGCGCTGAAGCCGGGCACGCCCAATGCGTTCGGTGTGATGGGCTACGAGGCCAATGCACCGAAGCCGGGCAAGCGCATGCTCAGTTCGATGACGCCGACCTTCATGGAGAATGCCGACAAGGTGGTGGTGCTGGGCACCCCGGGTGGCAGTCGCATCATCACCATGGTGCTGCTGGGCATCCTCGGCTACGACGCCGGGCTGGATGCGCAGCAGGTTGCCGCGCTGCCGCGTTACCACCACCAGTGGCTGCCGGACCTGATCGAAGCCGAGGACGATGCGTTCGACGCGGCGACGGTGAAGCAGCTGCAGGCGATGGGCCACAAGATCGACCTGCCGGGCAACGTCGCCGCCGGCGGCCGCGGTTCCAGCCACGTGTGGGGCAACCTGCAGACCGTGGAATGGGACCGCAAGGCCAATAGACTGTTCGGCGGCAGCGACCCGCGCAACCCGGTCGGCAGCGCCCAGGTCGTGCCGGCCCGCTGATGCGGCGGTAGCGCCGGGCCATGCCCGGCGGACGCAAACCTTGAAGCCCCGCCACGGCGGGGTTTTCTGTTTTCTTCCTAGCGATTATTTAACGAGCCGGCGCCGATAATCAGCCCATGAAACTCTGGTCTATTCGTGGAAACTCGCAACGCCTCGATGGCGGCGCGATGTTCGGCAACGCGCCGCGTGCGTTGTGGGAAAAATGGGCGGCACCGGACGAGCTCAATCGCATCGAGCTGGCCTGCCGTGCGCTGCTTGCCAGCCCGCTGGAAGGCAAGACAGTGCTGTTTGAAACCGGTATCGGCGCATTTTTCGATCCGCGCATGCGCGAGCGTTACGGTGTGCAGGAAAGCCAGCACGTGCTGATCGATTCGCTGCGCGAGGCCGGTTTCGAGCACGAGGATATCGACGTGGTGGTGCTCAGCCACCTGCACTTTGATCACGCCGGTGGCCTGCTGGCGGCGTGGAGCGAAGGGCGTGAGCCGGAACTGCTGTTTCCCAACGCGACCTATGTGGTCGGTGCGCAGCATTGGCAGCGCGCCATGCAGCCGCATCCGCGCGACCGCGCCAGCTTCATTCCGGAGCTGCCTGGCCTGCTGCAGGCCAGTGGCCGCCTGGAAGTGGTGGACGGCGAGTACTCGAAGGTACTGGGTCGCAGCGTCCGCTTCAGCTACAGCGATGGTCACACGCCGGGGTTGATGCTGGCCGAGATCGTCGGCCATGCGCACGCCGGCGAGGATGCGCACGGCGGGGTGGTGTTCTGTGCCGACCTGATTCCCGGCCGCTCCTGGGTGCATGTACCGATCACCATGGGCTACGACCGCAACGCCGAACTGTTGATCGACGAGAAGCGGCAGTTCCTTGAGGACAAGCTGGCGCGCAACGTGCATCTGTTTTTCACCCACGATCCGCAGGTGGCACTGGCGCAGCTGGGGCGCGATGACAAAGGCCGTTTCGTGACCCTGCACGAGCAGGGCGAACTGAAGGCGCGCGCGCTGGGGTGAGGGGTGTTGTCGGCGGGGCTTGCAGCCCCGCCTCTGACAGTTGGCTGCGATCTGTCGGGGTCGGATCCCGTTGCTGTGCAACGGGCTCTGACCCCATTCGATTGAACTGGACTGTCTTACGACGCCTTCAGGCAGCTGCTCATGAAGGTCTTGCGCGCATCACCGGCCAGCTTCTTGGCACCCGCGTCAGCGTTGCACTTGCGCATGCGTTCCTGCTGCGCATTGGCCGGCTTGGCTTCGGCGGCGTGGCCACTGAGGCAGGAACTCTGCGCGGTCTTGTAGGCGTCACCCTTCAGGCCCTTGTTCTTGGCCGAGCAGTCGGCCATGCGCTGCTGCTGCGGCGTGGTGGCATTGGCGGCCAGGGGCAGGCTGACCAGCAGGACAGCAGCCAGCAGGAATGAAGCTTTCATCGGGGACACTCCAAGCGGTGGCGGGTGCGCGGAGCATTGGCCTGCTGGCAGCAAGGCCACGTGAAGAAACGTGCCCCGGCCGCCGCAGCCGGCCTGTAGTACAGCGCTTGGGGTAGCGCCTGGGGTCAGATCCCTTTCGGCACGAAAGGGCTCTGACCCCGGTTCGCCGGATCAACCGACGCGGGTACCGAAGATGCGATCACCGGCATCGCCCAGGCCCGGCAGGATATAGCCCTTGTCGTTGAGCTGGGCGTCGATGGCCGCGGTGTAGATCTCCACGTCCGGGTGCACGGCCTTGACCGCCTCGATGCCTTCCGGCGCGGCCACCAGGAAGATGCCCTTGATGCGGCGGGCGCCGGCACGCTTGAGCATGTCGATGGTGGCGATCAGGGTGCCGCCGGTGGCCAGCATCGGGTCCAGGATCAGCGCATCGCGCTCTTCCAGTCGGCCGGTCAGGCGCTCGAAGTAGGGCACCGGCTGCAGGGTTTCCTCATCGCGCTGCAGGCCGACCACGCTGACGCGCGCGGCCGGGATCAGCGACAGCACGCCGCTGAGCATGCCCAGGCCGGCGCGCAGGATCGGCACCACGGTGATCTTGGCACCGGCGATGCGCTGCACGGTGACCGGACCGGCCCAACCGGGCAGGGTGTGCGGTTCGGTGTCCAGGTCGGCGGTGGCCTCGTAGGCCAGCAGGGTGCCCAGCTCGTTGGCCAGTTCGCGGAAATCCTTGGTGCTGAGCGCGGCGTTGCGCATCAGGCCGATCTTGTGCCGCACCAGCGGGTGGCGCACTTCGACGATCTTCATGGTCGGGAAGGGGAAGAAGGAGAGAGGCCGCCATTTTGCCGGATTGGGCGCACAACCCCAAACCGGGGCCGGAGACGGCCTGCATGAAATGTGCAGATGCATGTCATTGCCATGCAACCTTGCGGACATACCGTGCAGACCCATTCTTAACAGGAATGGGGATTCCCAGTGCATATCAAGACTCCGTTGGCCGTTGCCATCACCCTGACCCTGGCGATGGGGGCTGCCGCACCGCTGCAGGCCGCCGGGCAGCAGGCGGTCGCCGCCACCGGCGCCGTGGCCGCCGATGCGGTCGACCTGGACCGCATTGAAGTGCGCGCCCAGCTTGAATCGCAGATCCGCGCAGTGGACCTCAAGCGCAGCAGCGACGCGATCGAAGACGCGGTGTCCTCCGACGCGCTGGGCCAGTACCCGGACAAGAACGTGGCCGAGTCGCTGCAGCGGCTGCCGGGCATCAGCGTCACCCGCGACCAGGGCGAGGGCCGCTTCGTGGTGATCCGTGGCCTGGATGCCAATCTCAACAGCGTCAGCGTGGATGGCATCGCCGTGGGTACGCCGGAGGATTCCAGTCGCGCCGCCCCGCTGGACGTCATCCCGTCCGATTCCACCGAGCGCCTGCGCGTGGTGAAGTCACCCACCCCGGACATGCCCGGCGACGCCATCGGCGGCGCGGTGCTGGTCGAGTCGGCCTCGGCCTTCGACCGTGACGGCCGCAGCCTGCGTGGCAAGATCGAAGGCAGCCATCAGCAGCTGTCCGGTGAAACCAGCCCGAAGGCGGCCTTCAACTACAGCGAAGTGTTCAACGACACCTTCGGCGTGGCGCTGGGCGTGAACTACCAGAAGCGCAAGTTCGAGTCGGACAATACCGAAGTGGAGTACGACGGCGAGGATGACGCCGCACCGGGCGACGTCACCGCGATCAACCTGCAGCACCGCAAGTACGAGATCGAGCGCAAGCGCATCGGCGCCAACCTCAACCTCGACTGGCGCCCGAACGAAGACAGCAGGTACTACCTGCGCACGCTGTACAGCCAGTTCGACGATGCCGAAACCCGCCAGCGCGTGATCTTCAACTTCGACGACGCGAAGATGGTCAAGACCGGCACGGACCAGTACCGCCTGGATGGCATGCCGAAGGATTCGATCGACAAGCGCATGCGCTATCGCACCAAGAAGGAAAACACCTTCGCGGCCAGCCTGGGCGGTGAGAACAAGCTGACCAACGCCGTGGTCGACTACAAGGTGGGCTACACCCGCACCGAAGAGCGGGTGAACGATGAGATGGAAGCGCGCTTCAAGCTCAGCGGCAAGGCCTTCAATGGCACTCTTGACCAGAGCAGCCGCCTGCCCAGCTACAGCTTCGACAATCCGCAGTGGCTGGACAACAGCAACTACGCCTTCGACCGCTTCGTGCTCTCGCCCAAGCAGGTCAATGACAAGGAACACAGCGCGCAGGTCAACGTGCGCTTCGACGGCGACAGCGGCAGCATCAAGATCGGCCTGCTGGGCCGCTGGCGCGACCGCGACGTCAATGTCGACGAGAACGAACTGCGGGTCGGCCCGAAGGTCGCGCTGTCGAGTTGGAGCACCTCCTCGCCCGAACACCGCCATGGCAACCTGGGCGACGGCATGGACTCGGCGGCGATGCGCGCGTTCTGGGCGGCCAATGGCAGCCAGTACAGCGCCCGACCGCAGGACATTGGCGGCAACGCGATGACCTCGCTGGAAGAAGACTACGTGGCCAGCGAGGACATCTTCGCCAGCTACGCGATGGGTACCTGGGACATCGGCGCACTGCGCATCATCGGCGGCGTGCGCGTGGAGAACACCCAGTTCAAGGCGACCGGCAACCAGGTGGACGTGGCGGCCAACGGCCGCAGCTTCACCGTCACCCCGCGCGTGGCCAACAGCAGCTACACCAACGTGCTGCCGGGCCTGCACCTGCGCTACGACGCCGCAGACGACTGGGTGCTGCGTGCCTCGGCCAACAAGACCGTATCGCGCCCCTCGTTCGGTGACATTTCACCGCGCGTGGGCTACAGCCGGGGTGACGAGGAAGTGCGCCTGGGCAATCCGGAACTGGACCCGTACGAATCGAAGAACATTGACCTGTCGGTGGAGAAGTACATCGGCACCAGCGGCATCGTCTCGCTGGGCCTGTTCCACAAGTCGATCGACGGCTACATCGTGGAAACCGTGCGCACCAATGATCCGGCCTACGGCGGTTTCGACGTGACCCAGCCGATCAACGGCCGCAAGGCCACCGTGCGTGGTGCCGAGTTCAACTGGCAGCAGCAGCTGGCCTTCCTGCCTTCCGGCCTGGATGGACTGCTGGTCGGTGCCAGCGGCACCTGGCTGGACACCACGTTCGATGCCGGCATCAAGGACCGCCCAGGCGAGGACTTCACCCTGCCGCGTGCCTCCAAGCACGTCTACAGTGCCCATATCGGCTATGAGAAGTACGGTCTGAGTACGCGGCTGGCGGCGGTATACCGCAGCGAGTACCTGGACAGCATCGGCAAGGGCCGCGCCTTCGACATCTACGTTGCGCCGAACACCCAGCTCGACTTCTCGCTGGACTACAAGTTCACTCCACGCGTGAGCATGTACCTGGAAGCACAGAACCTGCTGGACAAGCCGCTTGAGCTGTACCAGGGCACGCGCTCGCGCACGCTGCAGATGGAAGAGTATGGCCGTACCTACGTGCTGGGCCTGAAGGTGGCACTGTGATGGGGCGTCGCATCACCGTCATGGCCGCGGCGCTGACGGCTGCCCTGCTGGCGGGCTGCACGCCGGGCTCCAGCAACGATCCGTCCGTGGCCAAGCCCGGGGCAAAGGCCACGGCCGAGCGTGCGGTGACCACCATCGCCGAGGCATTCCTTTCGCCGATGACGCCGGCCGACAACATCGATTCGCCCGCCGCCTGGCGTGCACCTGACGGAAAGCTGTGGCTGATCGCCACTGCCAAGGCCACCGACAAGCTGGTGGTCTACGACGGCAGCAGCGGCCAGCACCTGCGCGACGTAGGCAGCAGCGGCACCGCGCCAGGGCAGTTCGACCGCCCAAACGGCATCGCGGTGACCGACGATCTGCTGTGGATCGTGGAGCGCGACAATCACCGCGTACAGGTACTGGGCCTTCCGGACTTCACCCCGCTGGCGACCTTCGCTGCGGACGACCTGCGCAAGCCGTACGGGCTGTGGGTCGACCGCCGTGCCGATGGCTACAGCGTCTACGTCACCGACTCCTGGGACAACGGCGAGGATGCACAGGGCCGTGACATCCTGCCGCCGCTGGAGGAACTGGACAAGCGCGTGCGCCAGTACCACGTGACCCGCGACGGTGCGAAGGTCGAAGCGAAACTTGTGGCCAGCATTGGTGACACCACGGAGGCCGGCGCCCTGCGCGTGGTCGAATCGATCTGGGGCGACCCCGAGAACGACCGCCTGCTGATCGCCGAGGAGGACGAGAGCTACGCCAGCGAGTTCAAGGTCTACACGTTGGCGGGGCGTTTCACCGGCACCACCTTCGGCCGTGATGTGTTCAAGGCACAGGCCGAAGGCGTGACCCTGCGCACCTGTGGCAAGGACGGCTGGTGGATCACCACCGAACAGGGCAAGCAGCGCAGCGTGTTCCACTTGTTCGACCGCCATACCCTGAAGCCCGTCGGCGCGTTCCAGGGCAATACCGTGGCCAACACCGATGGCATCTGGATGATGCAGCAGCCCAGCGCGCGCTTCCCCCATGGTGCGCTGTACGCGGTGCACGACGACCAGGGCGTGGTGGCGTTCGACTGGGAGAGCATCGCCAAGCAGCTGGCGCTGCCGCTGGAGTGTGGCGCATGAGCCGGCGTTGCGTGATGCGCACGCTGGTGTTTGGCCTGCTGTTGGCCGTGCCGTCGCTGTCGTTCGCGGCGGCTGAACCGAACACCCAGGTGCCGGCGGGCAGCCGCCATTACGCGGCAACCACGGTGCCTGACCGCATCGTGGCTTCGCCTGCAGCCGATCCCAGCCACGGTTTCGCCGTGGCCTGGCGCACCGACGGCAGTGTGCAGGCGCCGCTGCTGGAAATCGCCCTGGCCGGTGATTCACCCGCCATCGAGGGCATCCGCCAGATCCGTGCGACGACCCGCACACTGCAGACAGAAAACGGTGTATCGCACCATCATCGCGCCGACATCGATGGCCTGAAGCCGGATACGCAGTACGTCTACCGCGTGCAGGGCAATGGCAGCTGGAGCGCCTGGAACCAGCTGCGCACGCTGGCTGCGCCCGACCAGCCGCTGACCCTGCTGTACTTCGGCGATACCCAGAACAAGAACGTCAGCCATGTCAGCCGCCTGGTGCGCGCTGCGCAGAAGGCCGCACCCGGGGCACGCCTGAGCCTGTTCGCTGGCGATCTGGTCAGCGGCGGCGACAACATGGATGACAGCGAGTGGGGGGAGTGGTTTGCCGCCACCGGTTGGCTCGCGCAGGAAACGCTGGTGGCGCCGGCGATCGGCAACCACGAGTATTTCGAGGAGTTCGAGGACACCCCGCAGGAGCGCCGCGTGCTGGGCAGGCACTGGCCGGTGACGTTCGCGCTGCCGGGCAATGGTGCTGCCGCGGCACGGCAGACCAGCTACTGGTTCGATGCGCAGGGCGTGCGCGTGGCGGTGGTCGATGGCACATCGGCACTCGACCTTGGCACGGCCAAGGCACAGGCGCAGTGGCTGGACAAGGTGCTGACCGGCAATCTGCAGCCGTGGACCCTCGTACTGCTGCACCAGCCGTTCTATTCGCCGCGCGAAGGCCGCGAGAACGCCGCGCTGCGCGACGTGCTGCTGCCGGTGGTACGCCGCCACAACGTCGATCTGGTGCTGCAGGGCCACGATCACACCTATGGTCGCCGTGGCGAAGGGCAGGCCGCGACGCCTCAGTACGTGGTGACTGTAGCCGGACCGAAGCAGTACCGCCTGTCCGATGAAGCGCGCAGGACGATGAACCCAGTGGCCGAAGACACCCAGTTGTTCCAGGTGTTGAACATCGACCCGCAGCGCTTGCGTTATGAAGCGCGCACCGTGACCGGCCGTCTCTACGATGCCTTCGAACTGCGCCGCGATGCCAAGGGGGGAAAACAGCGCATGGAGCTGACCGAAGGCCGCATCACGCCGCGTGACTGCCCGCGTGCGCAGACTGCCAAGGGCCGCGCTGATCGCTGCTGGGAATGAGGAGATCCAGATGAAAACCGTACGCCGTCTTGTCCCCATGGCTGCCATCGGCGGGGCCCTGCTCCTGCTCGCGACAGCGGTGACCGCTGCCGATACCGTGCTGCATCCGTTCCTGGTGGCCCAACCAAGGGAAGCCCCGCAGGAAGTGAATCTGGCGGTGGAGATTCCGGCCGGCAGCTTCACCAAGTACGAGATCAAGGAAGACGGCCTGGTGCATGTGGACCGCTTCGAGTCGATGCCGGTCGCCTATCCGGCCAAATACGGTTCGATGCCGCGCACGTTGGCTGGCGACAACGATCCGCTGGACGCGCTGGTGCTGACCCGTGAACCCCTGTACCCGGGCGTGATCGTGCGCTTCCGGCCGATCGGCTACCTGAAGATGATCGACGGCGGCGAGCACGACGAAAAGATCATCGGCGTGCCGACCGACAAGGTGGATCCGACCTACGCTGGTATCCGCGACCTGGCCGATCTGCCGGAGATCGAACGACAGCGCATCGAAGCGTTCTTCCGGGTCTACAAGGACCTGCCGGCCGGGCGCAACCCGGTGCGGCTCAACGGTTGGGGCAACGCCGCCGAGGCGCGGGCACTGATCAGCGAGGCGATGCAGCGCTTCGAAAAGTAGATCCACGCCATGCGTGGATTCAGTCCAGCAACGTCTCGATGAACGACTCGGCCTGCAGGCGGTGGCCCAGTACCCGGGCCACCGCCTGTACGGCTGCCTCCTGGTGTTCAGGACGGATGCCGCCATCGTCATCGTCGTTGTAGAGGTCATCGCCGGCACCGAGGTATACCGTGCCGGCCGCCGCCAGCACAGCCATCAGGGTCGGGACGTCGGCAGCGATCTCGCCGGCATCCAGCAGGCCGGCGCCGTGATGGCTGAACAGCACGTGGCCGTCATCCAGATCGAGGATGAACGGATCGGCGCTGCGATCGGCAATCACCAGCCAGTTCGATGGCCAGTCGTGGATCGGCTCGCCGCTGATGCCGTGCCAGCGATAGCCGGCCTGGTGACTCCACAGGCGCTGCAGCGGCGGTATCCAGATATCGAGGCCCGGAAGGGTGATGCCGGCGTTGCCCACCTTCGCATTGATCTCATGACCCAGGGGTCCGACCTGCGCGTAGAAGCATGCCAATACAGGCGGTAGCGGGAAAGGTCCCTGCCAGTCACCCTCGTGCTGGGCCCGTAGCAGGCCGAAGCGGGCGAATGGGGCATGCAGATCATCCATGGCGGGGTCCAACGAGGAGCGGCCCGGCAGCCTAGCAGACGGCGTCTGCGTGCAACGCCTTCACCGTCGCTGGCTATCATGTCCGCCTTCCACAACGAAGGCGGTGTCTGTGTCGGTAGCGTTGGTATGGTTCCGCCGTGATCTGCGGCTGCAGGACAATCCGGCCCTGCAGGCCGCGCTGGATGCCGGTCACGACGTGGTGCCGGTCTACATCCATGCGCCGCACGAAGAAGGCGATTGGGCGCCGGGTGCCGCCTCCGATGCGTGGCGCCACCGATCACTGGCCGCGTTGGATGCGGACCTGCGCGCGCGGGGGTCCTCGCTGGTGCTGCGCAGCGGTGACAGCCTGCCGACGCTGCAGGCCCTGATCGAACAGAGCGACGCAGAAGCCGTGTACTGGAACCGCAAGTACGAGCCGGCCACGCAACCTCGTGATGCCACCATCAAGCGCACGCTGCGCGAGCAGGGCATCGATGCGCAGAGCTGTAATGGCAGCCTGCTGTTCGAGCCCTGGGACATCGCGACCCAGCAAGGGCAGCCGTACAAGGTATTCACCCCGTACTGGCGCAACGTGCTAAGCCATTGGCGGTTGCCAGCCTTGCAGGCTGCACCGGAGAAACTGCCGGCACATGAGGTCGACAGCCGCGCGCTGGACGCGCTGCAGCTGGCGCCAGCACTGGACTGGGATACCGGCTTCTGGGAGCACTGGCAGCCAGGCGAGGCAGGTGCGCTGGAAGCACTGTCCGTCTTTGAAGACGGTGCCCTGCGCGGGTACCGCCAGCAGCGCGACCTGCCGGACCGGGTCGGGACCTCGCGGCTGTCGCCGCACCTGCATTTCGGCGAAATCGCACCCTGGCGCATCGCCCACGCGCTGGAAGGGCTGCGCAGTGCCGGCACCGACGCCGACATCGATGGCTACCTGCGCCAGCTGGGCTGGCGCGACTTCGCCTACCACCTGCTGCATCACTTCCCGAAGACGCCCACCGACAACCTCAACCCGCGCTTCGATCGCTTCCCATGGGCAACGCCCAGTGACGCGCAGCTGCGCGATTGGCAGCGCGGCAACACCGGTGTGCCGATCGTCGATGCAGGCCTGCGCGAGCTGTGGCACACCGGCTACATGCACAACCGGGTGCGGATGATCGTCGCCAGCTACCTGTGCAAGCATCTGCGTGCGCACTGGCTGCATGGCGCGCGATGGTTCTGGGACACCCTGCTCGATGCCGACCTGGCCAACAACACGATGGGCTGGCAGTGGGTGGCGGGAACCGGTGCCGATGCCGCACCGTATTTCCGTGTGTTCAACCCCGTGACCCAGGCCGAGAAATTCGATCCGCAGGCTCGGTACATCAGCCGCTGGGTGCCCGAACTGGCCGCACTGCCGGTGAAGGCACGATTCGCGCCCTGGCAGCATCCGTTGCTGCTGGCGGCGCATGCACCGGGCTATCCACGCACGCCGCTGGTGGATCTGGCCGCGGGCCGCGACGCCGCGTTGGCGGCTTACCGCCAGTCGGGGGCAGGGTAAAGAGCGACCTGAGCGATCCGGTCAGTTAGCTGAACGTGGGCCTGTCGCGGTGCCCGATCATCATTCCGGCATCGCATCGGGCTGTTTATTCTCTTTGCGCCCGCAGGCCGCCGGCCGACCGGAAACCAAGGAGAATCTCATGATCCGCAACACCACCCGCAACGTCGCACTGGCCCTGATGAGTGCGGCCGTCCTGTCGGCCTGCGCCACCGGCGGCTCCTACGTACAGAGTGACCAGTACGGCAACCCGACCGAGCAGCAGAACCGCACCGGCCGCAACGCCCTGATCGGCACCGCCATTGGCGTGGCAGCCGGCCTGCTGACCGGCGACAGCGCCACCGAGCGTCGTCAGCATGCCCTGATCGGTGCCGGTATCGGTGCGCTCAGCGGCGCCGCCGTCGGCCAGTACCAGGATCGCCAGGAACGCGCGCTGCGCGAGCGCACCGCCAACACCGGCATCGATGTGCAGCGCCAGGGCGACAACATCATGCTGAACCTGCCGGACGGCATCACCTTCGACTTCGGCAAGTCGACCCTGAAGCCGCAGTTCTACGGGTCGCTCAACGGCGTGGCGGGCACCCTGCGCGATTACAACCAGACCATGATCGAAGTGGTCGGCCATACCGACAGCATCGGCAGCGACGCGGTCAACAACCGCCTGTCGAAGGAACGTGCCGACTCGGTCGCGCAGTACCTGATCGGCCAGGGTGTGCAGAGCGTGCGTATCGAAACGCTGGGCGCCGGCAAGTCGTACCCGATTGCCGACAACAGCACCGATGCGGGCCGTGCCAAGAACCGCCGTGTCGAAATTCGTGTGATTCCGCTCAAGCAGTAACGCGCAGCGTTACAGTTCCGGCGTAGCCGGAACGAAAATGCCGCCCTTGCAGGCGGCATTTTTGTAGGTGCCGAGCTTGCTCGGCACACCGATAGCGTTCCCGTTTGCGGCTTCTCCCAACGGCGCCGACCAAGGTCGGCATCTACCGGAAACCGGGCGTAGCCGGAACGAAAATGCCGCCCTTGCAGGCGGCATTTTTGTAGGTGCCGAGCTTGCTCGGCACACCGATAGCGTTCCCGTTTGCGGCTTCTCCCTACGGCGCCGACCAAGGTCGGCATCTACCGGAAACCGGGCGCACCCGGAACGAAAATGCCGCCCTTGCAGGCGGCATTTTTGTAGGTGCCGAGCTTGCTCGGCACACCGATAGCGTTCCCGTTTGCGGCTTCTCCCAACGGCGCCGACCAAGGTCGGCATCTACCGGAAACCGGGCGCACCCGGAACGAAAATGCCGCCCTTGCAGGCGGCATTTTTGTGGGTGCCGAGCTTGCTCGGCACGCCGATAGCGTTCCCGTTTGCGGCTTCTCCCTACGGCGCCGACCAAGGTCGGCATCTACCGGAAACCGGGCGCACCCGGAACGAAAATGCCGCCCTTGCAGGCGGCATTTTTGTAGGTGCCGAGCTTGCTCGGCACACCGATAGCGTTCCCGTTTGCGGCTTCTCCCTACGGCGCCGACCAAGGTCGGCATCTACCGGAAACCGGGCGCACCCGGAACGAAAATGCCGCCCTTGCAGGCGGCATTTTTGTAGGTGCCGAGCTTGCTCGGCACACCGATAGCGTTCCCGTTTGCGGCTTCTCCCAACGGCGCCGACCAAGGTCGGCATCTACCGGAAACCGGGCGCACCCGGAACGAAAATGCCGCCCTTGCAGGCGGCATTTTTGTGGGTGCCGAGCTTGCTCGGCACGCCGATAGCGCCTGTAGAGCCGAGCCACGCTCGGCTACCTCTTCTGGTAGATGCCGACCTTGGTCGGCGCCGTTCGAAAAGCAGTCGAGCATGGCTCGACGCTACAGAAAGCGATATCGCGCGCCCGGGTAGATCCACGCCACGCGAGGATACCCTCGGTCATGCCGCCGAAGCGGCCACCTTCTCCAGGATCCGCTTGCCGCTGCTTTCCAGTGCAGCGTCTTCCTTTTCCTTCTGCTGCTGCGCCAGCTTCGCACCCGGGCACTGCGCCAGCATGTAATTGGCGTCGAAGTTGAGCTTCTCGACAAGGAAGTCGACGAACGCACGCACTTTTGGCGAGACCAGGCGGCCACCGGCGAACACGGCGTTGAAGTCCACTTCCGGACCGGTCCAGCCAGCGAGTACGCGGCGCACCATGCCCGATTCGACGAAGGGCTTGGCCATCACGTCGCCGGTCAGCAGCAGGCCTTCGCCACACACCAATGCCCCATTCAACGCAGACATGTCGTTGGCGGTCATCAGCGGGGTGACCGGGAAGTCGCGCAGTTCACCGCCGTTCTCGCCCAGCTGCCAGGTGAAGCGCGGCGAATTACCCGTGTGGTACGGCTTGCGCATGGCCAGGATGCGATGGAACTGCAGTTCTTCCGGGTGCAGCGGTTCGCCATAGCGCTCGATGTAGGCCGGGCTGGCGAACACCTGCGTACGCAGGCTACCCAGCTTGCGCGCGACCAGGTTGGAATCGGGCAGGGCCCCCACGCGCAGCGCAAGGTCCGCTTCACCTGCAATCAGGTCCAGCTTCTCGTTGCCCATGTGCATGTCCAGGCGGATCTCCGGGTACTGCGCATGGAACTGGCCCAGCAGCGGGGCGATCCAGGTGATGCCGATCGAATAGGGCACGGTGAAGCGCAGCCAGCCGCGCGGGCCGGACTGCAGCTGGCTCACCGCGCTCTCGGCTTCTTCCAGTTCGCGCGCGATGCGCTGGCAATGTTCGTGGTAGATCGAACCGGCTTCGGTCAGGCCGAGGCGGCGCGTGGTCCGGTGCAGCAGGCGCGCGCCCAGGCGCGTTTCCAGCTCCTGCACTTTGCGGCTGACCGTGGTCTTGGGCAGGCCGAGCGATTTGGCAGCGGCGATGAAGCTGCCTTGCTCGACCACTTTGACGAAGATCAGCGTCTCGTTGAGATCGTGGGACATGGTCGGGGATCCTGGACGTCGGGGATGGGACAATCGTGACAGAACGATTGGACCGGGAGCGGGATGATTATTCCCCTTAATCAGGACTAATCAAGTAAAGGTTTGAGGTCTATCGTGGCGCCATTCGTTAATTGGAGCCCGTCCGCCATGAGCCTGCGCAACATTCTTGCCCGACTCCGGAACGCCGGCCAGAACACCCTGGACCTGGCGATGACCGTCGAAGCCCGCCCGAGTTCCTTGGTACACAAGGACTTCCGTGAGTTTACCGCGCCCATGCGTCAGCAGCGTGGCGGCGCCCTCCGCCTGGTCCCTCACAAGGGTGACCGACTGCGTCGAATCGGGACTATCCCGGATATGGGAGGAAATGTCCCGTGAATGGGATGCTGACGCCCGAAGTCCTGGTCTTGGGCGGCACCGGTGCCGTCGGCCAGGGTGTGGTGGGCGCGCTGCTGGAGGCCGGCAGCCCGGTGTTGGTTGTCGGCCGCGATCCGGGCCGGCTGGCGGCGCTGCACGAGCAGTTCGCCGATGAGCCGGGCCTGGAGACGGTGCTGGGTTCGCTCAGCGACGACGGATCGGCGCGCGCGCTGGCCGAACGCATCGCGCAGCGCCCGCGCCCGTTGGCGGCAGTGATCGCCGCAATGGGTGGGCCATACCGCCGCGGTCGCGTGGTCGACCGCAACGGTGACGAACTGATGGGCGCGATGCAGGCCGATCTGATGCCGCACGTGCACGCGGTGCGTCACCTGCTGCCGCTGCTGCAGGACAACGTGCATGCACGGCGCTACGTGATGATCGGCAGCCCGGCCAACGCCAAACCGTGGGCGGGTTACGGCGAGACCTCGATCACCACCGCCGCGCTGCGCATGTACGCGCAGGTCGTGCACCAGGAGGCGCAGGCGCTGGGCGTGCGTGCGCAGATGCTGGAAGTCTGCAGCCCGGTCTGTACCCCGGCCAACGCGGCCAATGCCTGCATCGAGTGGCCCAGCTCGCTGCTGGTCGGCCGTCGCGTGGTCTCGCTGCTGGATGGTTGCCGCGACAACCGCGCCATCGTCCGCTGTGACAGCAGCGATGCCGAACTGCCGCGTGGCCTGCTGCACTTGGAAGTTCCCCCTTTGTGGCGCGATACCGCAGGCGTCGCTTGACCTCGACCATGGTTGAGGTCGCAGTATGCGGCGCCGATTTTTGCAACACGTTCTCATATAGCTGTACCACCCCTCCGTACGGATGCATGCCATGACTTCCCCCAATACCACCCCACATCGTTTCGGCCATCGCATCGCGATGGTCGGCGTGTCGATCCTCGCTGCGGCCGTGCTGGCGGCGTGCAGCGGCGGCCATGCCGAAGAAGCCGGTGCACCGCCTCCGCCGCAGGTCAGCGCAGCGCCGGTGCTGGTCAAGCAGGTCAGCCAGTGGGACGAATTCAGCGGCCGCGTCGAAGCGGTACAGAGCGTTGAACTGCGTCCGCGCGTGTCCGGCTACATCGACAAGGTCAACTACGTCGAAGGCCAGGAAGTGAAGAAGGGCGAAGTGCTCTTCACCATCGACGCGCGCAGCTACCAGGCCGAGTACGATCGCGCTGCCGCCGAACTGGCCCGCGCACGTACCCAGGCCACGCTGGCCCGCAGCGAGTCCGAGCGCGCCAAGCGCCTGTCCGAGCAGCAGGCGATCTCCACCGAGACCGCCGAGCAACGTCGTGCCGCCGCTGACCAGTCCGGTGCCGCCGTGCAGGCGGCGCAGGCCGCGCTGGATGCGGCCCGGCTCAATCTGGAGTTCACCAAGGTGCGCGCACCGATCGACGGCCGTGCCGGTCGCGCGATGGTCACCGCCGGCAACCTGGTCACCGCCGGCGACAGTGCCAGCGTGCTGACCACGCTGGTCTCGCTGGATACCGTCTTTGTCTACTTCGATGCCGACGAAAGCACCTTCCTGCGCTACGCCCAGATGGCACGCAAGGGCGAGCGCCCGAGCGAGCGTGACAGCGAACTGCCGGTGAAGGTTGGCCTGTCCGGCGAAGAGGGCTACCCGCACTCGGGCAAGGTCGACTTCCTCGACAACCAGGTCGCCCGCAGCACCGGCACCATCCGCGTCCGCGCACTGCTGGACAACGCCGACCGCCAGTTCACGCCGGGCCTGTTCGCCCGCGTGCAGCTGCTCGGCAGCGGCCAGTTCCAGGCCCTGCTGATCGATGACAAGGCCGTGCTGACCGACCAGGACCGCAAGTATGTCTACGTGGTCGACAAGGATGGCAAGGCCCAGCGCCGCGACATCCAGCTCGGTCGCACCGCTGATGGCCTGCGCATTGTCGAACACGGCCTGGCCGCGGGCGACAAGGTGATCATCGACGGCGTGCAGAAGGTCTTCATGCCGGGCATGCCGGTGCAGGCCAAGGCGGTGGCGATGCAGCCACAGCCGGCGCCGGCACCGGGCCGCGATGCCACCGCCGCCCTGAAGCACTGATCCGCGTCCCCGCTTAGCTGCCGGCGCCAGCGGCAGCCTTCCCTGCCTTCGTCATTTCGGCGAGGGGCAGGGTGGCTGTTGCCCGCCGAATGCCTTTCCCAGGAATTCCTCCATGGACTTTTCCCGTTTCTTCATCGACAGGCCGATCTTCGCGGCGGTGCTGTCGATCGTGATCTTTGCCGCAGGCCTGATCACGATTCCAATCCTGCCGATCAGCGAGTACCCGGAAGTGGTGCCGCCGTCGGTGGTCGTGCGCACGGTCTATCCGGGCGCCAACCCCAAGGTCATCGCCGAGACCGTCGCCACGCCGCTTGAAGAAGCCATCAACGGCGTCGAAGGCATGATGTACCTGAAGTCGGTCGCCGGTTCCGACGGCGTGCTGCAGATGACCGTCACCTTCCGCCCGGGCACCGACCCGGACGCAGCGGCGGTGAAGGTGCAGAACCGCGTGGCGCAGGCGCAGGCGCGCCTGCCCGAGGACGTGCGCCGGCAGGGCGTGACCACGCAGAAGCAGTCGCCGACCTTCCTGATGGTGGTGCACCTGACCTCCCCGCAAGGCAAGTACGACACCCTGTACCTGCGCAACTACGCCCGCCTGCACGTCAAGGATGCACTGGCGCGCATTCCGGGCGTCGGTGATGCGCAGATCTTCGGTGGTGGCGACTACGCCATGCGCGCCTGGCTGGATCCGGACAAGGTGGCTTCGCGCGGCCTGACCGCCAGCGACGTGGTGCGCGCCATGCGCGAGCAGAACGTGCAGGTGTCGGCCGGCCAGCTCGGCGCCGAACCGCTGCCGGACAGCAAGTTCCTGACCCTGATCAATGCCCAGGGCCGGCTGAAGACCGAAAAGGAATTCGGCGACATCGTGCTCAAGAGCGGCACCGATGGCGAGATCGTGCGCCTGTCCGACGTGGCCCGCCTGGAACTGGGTGCGGGTGACTACACCCTGCGCTCGCAGCTGGACGGCAAGAACGCGGTCGGTATCGGCATCTTCCAGTCGCCGGGTGCGAACGCGCTGGAAATCCGTGACCAGGTCATCTCGACGATGGACGAGATGCAGAAGACCATGCCGGCCGACGTGAAGTACGAAGCGGTGTATGACACCACCATCTTCGTGCGTGACTCGATCAAGGCCGTGGTCTCCACGCTGCTGGAAGCGATCGCGCTGGTGGTGCTGGTGGTGATCCTGTTCCTGCAGACCTGGCGTGCCTCGATCATCCCGTTGATCGCCGTGCCGGTGTCGGTGGTGGGTACCTTCGCCGCGCTGTACCTGCTGGGCTTCTCGATCAATACGCTGAGCCTGTTCGGCCTGGTGCTGGCGATCGGCATCGTGGTCGACGACGCGATCGTGGTGGTGGAGAACGTCGAGCGCAACATCGAAGAAGGCCTGTCGCCCACCGCCGCGGCCCACCAGGCCATGCGCGAAGTGTCCGGCCCGATCGTGGCGATCGCGCTGGTGCTGTGTGCCGTGTTCGTGCCGATGGCGTTCCTGTCCGGTGTCACCGGCCAGTTCTACAAGCAGTTCGCGGTCACCATCGCCATCTCCACGGTGATCTCGGCGATCAACTCGCTGACCCTGTCGCCGGCGCTGGCCGCGCGCCTGCTGAAGGCCCACGGCGCACCGAAGGACGGACCGAGCCGCCTGATCGACCGCCTGTTCGGCTGGGTGTTCCGTCCGTTCAACCGCTTCTTCAAGTCCAGCTCGGAGAAGTACGAACGTGGCGTGGCGCGCATCCTCGGCCGTCGCGGCGCGGTGTTCGTGGTCTACGCGGTCCTGCTGGTCGGTACCGGCGTGATCTTCAAGCTGGTGCCGCCGGGCTTCATCCCTACCCAGGACAAGCTGTACCTGATTGCCGGCGTGAAGCTGCCGGAAGGTTCGTCGATCGCGCGTACCGATGAAATGCTGCGCAAGGTCGCCAAGATCGCCCAGGAAACCGATGGCGTGGCCCACACCATCTCGTTCCCGGGTCTGAACGCGCTGCAGTTCACCAACACGCCGAACACCGGTGTGGCGTTCATTCCGCTCAAGCCGTTCGCCGAACGTCATGGCCGTACCGCCGCGCAGATCAACGCGGAGATCAACCAGAAGATCGCCGGGCTGCAGGAAGGCTTCGCGTTCGCGATGATGCCGCCGCCGATCCTCGGCCTGGGTAACGGCAACGGCTACCAGATGTTCATCGAGGACCGCGGCAACCTGGGCTACGGCGCGCTGCAGAATGCCGTGCAGGCAATGCAGGGCACCGTTGCGCAGACCCCGGGCATGGCCTTCCCGATTTCCAGCTACCAGGCCAACGTGCCGCAGCTGGATGCCGAGGTGGACCGCGTCAAGGCCAAGGCACAGGGCGTGCAGCTCACCGAACTGTTCGACACCCTGCAGACCTACCTGGGTTCGGCCTACGTCAACGACTTCAACCAGTTCGGCCGTACCTGGCAGGTGATCGCCCAGGCTGACGGTCCGTTCCGCGAGACGGTCGAGGACATCGGCAAGCTGCGTACCCGCAACGACCGCGGCGAAATGGTGCCGATCGGTTCGATGGTCACCATCAAGCAGACCTTCGGCCCGGACCCGGTGCTGCGCTTCAACGGTTACCCGGCAGCGGACCTGGCCGGTGAAGCCGACCCGCGCCTGCTGTCCTCGGCCGAAGCGATGACCAAGCTGACCGAGATCGCCGGCAAGGTGCTGCCGGTGGGCATGACCACTGAATGGACCGACCTGAGCTACCAGCAGGCCACCCAGGGCAAGGCCGCCTTCATCGTGTTCCCGGTGGCGATCATGCTGGCCTTCCTGGTGCTGGCTGCGCTGTACGAGAGCTGGTCGCTGCCGCTGGCGGTGATCCTGATCGTGCCGATGACCCTGCTGTCCGCGCTGTTCGGCGTCTGGCTCACCGGCGGTGACAACAACGTGTTCGTGCAGGTCGGCCTGGTGGTGCTGATGGGCCTGGCGTGCAAGAACGCGATCCTGATCGTCGAATTCGCCAGAGAGCTGGAGATGGGCGGCAAGGGCATCGTTGAAGCCGCACTGGAAGCCTGCCGCCTGCGTCTGCGCCCGATCGTGATGACCTCCATCGCGTTCATCGCCGGCACCGTGCCGCTGGTGCTGTCGCACGGTGCAGGCGCCGAGGTGCGCTCGGTGACCGGTATCACCGTGTTCGCCGGCATGCTGGGCGTGACCCTGTTCGGCCTGTTCCTCACCCCGGTGTTCTACGTGGCCCTGCGCAAGTTCGTCACCCGCAATGGTGGTGGCCAGCTGGTGCAGCACGGCGAGCCCACCATCCACCACTGACATGGAACCCCGTCGCCGCCGGTCATTGGCCGGCGGCGGCTTTCCCCTCACAAGGCATGAATCCATGAACACCCATCAGAACAAGATCGCGCTGGTCACCGGCGCCACCCGTGGCATCGGCCTGGAAACCGTGCGCCAGCTCGCCCAGGCCGGTGTGCACACGCTGCTGGCAGGTCGCAAGCGCGACACGGCAGTGGAGCTGGCACTGCAGCTGCAGGCTGAAGGCCTGCCGGTCGAAGCCATCCAGCTGGACGTGACCGATGCAGCCAGCATCGCCGAAGCGGTCGAGCAGGTACGCCAGCGCCATGGCCGCCTCGACATCCTGGTCAACAACGCCGGCATCATGATCGAGAACCCGGCGCAGGCGCCGTCGGAGCAGTCGCTCGAGACCTGGAAGCGCACCTTCGACACCAACGTGTACGCGCTGGTGGCGGTCACCCAGGCCTTCCTGCCGCTGGTCAAGCAGGCCAAATCCGGCCGCATCGTCAACGTATCGAGCATGCTCGGCTCGCAGACCCTGCACTCCGACCCGGCGTCGGGCATCTACGATTTCAAGATCCCGGCCTACAACGCCTCCAAGGCAGCGGTGAACAGCTGGACCCTGAGCCTGGCCTACGAACTGCGCAATACCCCGATCAAGGTCAACACCGTGCATCCGGGTTACGTGAAGACCGACATGAACGGCGGCAACGGCGAAATCGAAATCAGCGAAGGCGCACGTTCCAGCGTGGAAATGGCGCTGATCGGTGAATCCGGCGCCAGCGGCAGCTTCACCTACCTGGGCGAGGTGCTGCCATGGTGATGCGCACGTTGGCGATGGCCGTCTCCAGCCTGGTGCTGGCAGGCTGTGTCAGCGTCGGCCCCAACTACAAGGCGCCGGTACAGGAGCCTGTGGTGCTGCAGGGTGCGCAGCAGCCGGTGTTCAGCACCACCTCGCCGGTTGCCAGCTGGTGGGCGCAGTTCGATGACCCGGTGCTGGAACAGCTGGTGCACGGTGCACTGTCGGACAACCTCGACCTGCGCGTGGCGGTGGCCCGCGTCGGCCAGGCCCGTGCGGTGTTCGTCGAAAGCCGTTTCGACCAGGCCCCGCACATCACCGCAGGCGGCAGCTACGACCGCCGCAAGCAACCCGATCCGCAGCTGGGTGGGCAGCGGGTGTTCAGTGAAAGCTACCAGCTCGGCTTCGACGCCGGCTGGGAGCTGGATCTGTTCGGCCGCAAGCGCCGTGCTGCAGAAGCCGCGCGCGCCGACCTCGACGCCGAGCAGGCCAACCTGGCCGATGCACAGGTGCTGGTCGCCGCCGAAGTGGCGCGCAACTACTTCGAGCTGCGTGGCACGCAGAAGCGCATCGCCGTGGCCCAGCACACCCTGGCCAACCTGCGCGATACGCAGAAGCTGACCGAGGCGCGCTGGGAGCTGGGCGCCGGCAGCGAGCTGGATGTGCAGAGCAGCCGTGCCCGGTTGAAGGCGATCGAGGCCGATATCCCGCTGCTGGAAGTGGCCGAGACGCAGTCGCGCAACCGGCTGGCGGTTCTGCTGGGCCAGCGTCCGGAAACGCTGACCGCCATGCTTGCGCCGCACGACGTGCCGGCATTTGCCAAGGCGCTGCCGCTGGGCGATACCCGCGAGCTGCTGCGCCAACGCGCCGACGTGCGCGTGGCCGAGCGTCGCCTGGCCGCCGCCACCGCGCGGGTGGGCGTGGCCACTGCGGACCTGTTCCCGCGGCTGTCGTTGTCCGGTTTCGTCGGCTTCCTCGGCGGCGACGCCAGTGGCCTGGTCAATGGCAACAACAAGGCCTGGTCGCTGACCCCGTCGCTGAGCTGGGCCGCGTTCGACTTCGGCACCGTGCGTGCACGCCTGCGTGCCAGCAAGGCTGAAGCCGAGGGTGTGGCTGCGCAGTATGAGCAGGCCGTGCTGTTGGCACTGGAAGACACCGAAAACGCGCTGACCCGCTATTCCAAGCAGCAGGCGCGGCTGGCGATCGTGGTCGAGCAGGCGCAGGCGGCACGACGTGCCGAATCGCTGGCGCAGATCCGCTATCGCGAGGGCTCGGAAGACTTCCTGACCCTGCTGGATGCGCAGCGCACGCAGTTGGCGGCGGATGATGCATTGGCGGCGGCCGAGGCCGAAGTCAACGTCAGCGTGGTTGGTGTGTACAAGGCGCTGGGCGGCTGGGGGCAATCGCCGCAGCAACCCAGCGTGGCGCAGCTGCAGTAGGCATGAGGGGACGGAAGCCGCGGCTTCCGTCCCTTTCTGCTTCAGGGCCAGAGATTGGCCGGTACTGCGCGTTCGCGCATGCGCACGATGCAGAAGCGATGGCCGGTGGGCGCTTCCATCACCCACCAGCGTTTGACGAAGCCGATCCGGCGCGCGCCGAGTTTCTCCAGTCGATCTGCCTCGGCATCGATGTCGTCGCTCTCGATGTCCAGGTGCACGCGCGAGGGGTGAGCGACCCGCTGCACCTCCACCTGCAGCCCTCCCGGCGCATCCCGCAGCTCGGCGTACTCGGCGCCATCTTCGCCATACGATGGCTGCGCCTGCAGACCGAGTGCGGCCGCCCAGAAGCGTGCGCCTTCGTCAGCGGGCGTGTCCTGGCAGTCGATGATGAATCCGGCCAGACGGCTCTGGTGCGCCATGACGTCCTCCGCAGATTGGGAATGGAGGCAGGGTAGCGCGTCGCGTGCTGTGGACGTTGTCACAGTCATGACGTTTCTGACTCTGCCGGAATCGGGGCCCGCGGTGTAACTAGTGGGGCAGATTCCAGGAGGGCAGGCGATGAGCGATGACAAGCGCGATACCCAGCGCATGCTGTTCGGTGATCCGGGGCCGCCTGGTGCAGGGCTGTCGGTAGCGGTCGTAGTGCTGATAGTGTTGGCTACGATGGCGGCTGCGATCGGCTTCGTGCGCCTGCCGGACCAGATGCTGGGGCTGGGCCTGATCGGCATCTCCGTGTTTCTGGCGGTCGGTGCCCGCATCAGCCAGGCACGCAACCAGCATCAGGCGCTGTACCGGCTGATGTCGCGACAGCCGCCGCCGTAGCTGCGGCTGCCGCGCAGGTTCAGTGTTCCGGCCAGTCCAGCTCGACCACCAGCGGGAAATGATCCGACGGCAGTATGCCGTCGATGCGACGGTCATCGGTGACGAAGCTGCGTGCATGGAAGCCGCGCACCAGCACCCAGTCCAGCTGCACGGTGGCCTTGCCGGTGAAATCGTGGAAGGTCAGGCGTGGCCCCTGCGGAGCCTTCACCTGGGTACGGGTGTCCTGCAGCAGGCGGGTGAATGCCTTGTAGGTGTCACCACCGGGCTCGCTGTTGAAGTCGCCGGTCAGGACCACCGGCAGGTTGGCCGGCAGGGTTGCCAGATGCTTGCCGATCAGTTCGGCACCCTTCACCCGGCGCGGCTCGTCCTCGTCGCGGTAGGGCAGGTGGGTATCCATGAAGTAGAAACGACGGCCATCGTCCAGGCGCCGGAACAGGGCCCAGGTGACCATGCGCGGGTACAGGTTGCCCCAGGTGATGCTACCGGGCACCTCCGGCGTATCGGACAACCAGAAGTTGCCGGATTCCTCGACGGCCAGCACCTTGCTGTCGTAGAACACGCCCATGTGTTCGTCACCGCTTCCGCCGCGGCGGCCTTCGCCGAACCAGCGGTAACCGGGCAGGTGCTCGGACAGGAAGTCGGCCTGCTCCTTCACCAGCTCCTGGGTGCCGATCACGGCCGGGTGTGCATCGAGGATGACCTTGACCATGGCATCGCGACGGTCCGGCCAGCGCTTGCCCGGTTCGGTATCAGCCGGGGTGCGGACATTGAACGACATCACTTTCAGTGGCGCCGGTGCGGCGGCCCAGGCAACGGCAGGCAGAACAAGCGCCAACAGCGCACACAGCGCAGGGCGATGGAAGCGCGACAACATCGTGGAATCCCTCCATTCCATGAAAACGGTTTCATGGAGCATGCCATGGAAGGCGAGGGCAGCGGTATGCCGGGATGGGCGGATGGCAGGTGCCGGGCGGGCGGTGAAAGCGCCGCCCGGCGGATCGCGCGGGCGCGATCAGGAGATCATGTCTGCTCAGTCGGCGGGCAGGTACCACTGGCCATTCTGGTCAATCCAGTACACCCGGATGTAGGGAGTGCCATCCTCTTCGAAGTACGTCACTTCGCAACGTTGATGGTAATAGGGCCCCATCTTGACCCGGACGCAGTTCGTGTTCTCCGGACCACCGCCACCACCGCTGGCGGTGGCCTGGGACGACGTGGAGAGAGCTCCCACAGCAAGCATCAGTGCGGCCATCGAGGCCAGGTGCAGTTTCATGGGCATCATCCTTGTGTTTGCAATCGCGCATCTGCGCGGTGTCATGCAACTACCCCCGGTAGATCAGGCGACCGTGCGGCAGCTGCTGCGTACGCGCCGGCCCGGCTCGCGGCCCGGCGCAGTCCCTTCCCGGCTCAGTCGCGCAGGTAAGGGTTGCCGTACTCGTCGATCCAGTACTCGGCTGTGTAGACGTTGCCGAATTCATCGGTGTAGGTTTCCGTGCAGTGGTGGTGGACGCGGTTGCGGTCCACATTCACAGGCACACAGGAAACATTCTCTCTCGGGACCCCTGTGTTGGCGTCCGCCACCGGAGCCAGGGTTGCAGTTGCCACCACCAACGCGGCCATCGTGGCCAGTTGCAGTTTCATAAGCATCATCCTTGCTTTCTGCAATCGCGCACATGCGCATGGCGTGTGTAACACGCGAACCAGACCGCCGGAAGTGCCTCGCCGCGATCAGTCTTCGATCTCGCCGCGACGGCTGGCGGCACGCACTGCCTGCGCGGTGGTCGCCACACTCAGGCGTTGACGCGCGTGGCGCAGATGGTTCTCCACCGTGCGCGTGGAAAGCCCAAGCGTGGCCGCGATCTCAGCCTGCCGGCGGCCGGCGGCAACCCAGCGCAGCACTTCGCGCTCGCGGTTGCTCAGCGCGCTTCCCGAAAGCTCGGCAGGCGATTCGGCCAGGTGGCGTGCGGCTCGGAATGCTGCGGTTGCAGCAGCTTCCAGCTGCAGGCGCGCGCTGGCCGACGCGTCGATCGATGTCCCGGCAAAACTGATCGCGCCCTCCAGACCGGTGGTTCCGAATACCGGCACCTGCAGACCGTGCAGGCCTTCACCACGTGGCTGCGTCACCACCTGATAGCGTTCGCCACGAACGCCCTGGCGCTTGCTCCAGAAGAACGGCGCGTCACTGTCCAGTACGTGGCGGTTGACCGGACAGGCGTGCAGATAGCGCGCAAGGTCGGTACTGCTGCCGTCGCCGAACCAGTCGCCCTCGATCCAGTACACGCGTTGTGTACCGCGCTCCAGCCCGGTGCCGGTGGCGAACACCAGCACGCGGTCGTAGCCGAGTGGTGCCGCGATGCCTCGCAGGACCGCACCCACCGCGCTCAGCGAACGGGCGCGTTCCAGTTCCAGCAACGCCTGCACCAGCGCGGTCATCCGGTTCAGCGCCCGGCCAGGGCGTCGAGCAGCGTGCGCGCTGCCAGCTTGCCCAGCGCATTACCAGCCAGCGGACTGTCGCCGGTCAGCAGCAGGCGATCCTGCAGCACGCTGCCGTCGATGCCATCGTTGACGATCTGCACACCCTGCTGCGCCAGGCGCTCGCCGAAGAACCACGGCAGCTGCCCGGGCATGTAGCCGATCTCTGGCGTCTGCCGGTCCATCGCATCGGGGAAGGCACAGATGCGGTAGCCGCGGAACAGCGAACCGCCATCGGCCTCGTCCACGCCTGCAGCCAGCAGTGCGGCCGGACCGTGGCACAGGGTGATGATGTGGCGTTGCTGGGCCATCGCCCAGTGCAGGACGGCCTTCACCGCGCGGCTCTGCGGCAGCCCGATCAGGGCGCCATGGCCGCCGGGGATGAACACGGCGGCATAGTCCGAATCCGCATCGAGCCCGGTGACCACCTCGTCCAGCGGCAGCGGCTGACGGAAGCGCGACTCGTAACGTTCGTACAGTCCGCCGATCTCCGTGTCCTCGCGCGGGAACGCCCACCACTCGAATTTGGCGGCGTTGCCCGACAGCGTGGCGACATCGATGCCGAAGCCGGCCTTGTCGAGGTGGTACATCGGCAGCAGGGTCTCCACCGGATGATTGCCGGTTGAGAACAGGTGGCCATTGGCGGTGGGCAGGTAGCGCTCGTCGGCGGCGATCATCAGCACCTTCCAGCGACCGTCGCGGCGTGCGTCCGGATAGTCGGCGCCGGACAGGTTGCTCCTGGGCGATGTGAACTGTGACAGCGAGTAGGGCGACGGGAAGAAGGCATCGCGCTCGGCCGGGTCGGGGCTGGGCTGGCGGCTGGGCTCTTGCGTGGTCATGCGGACCTCCTGCGGGGAATGTGAGGCCAGCATAGGAGGGCGGGTGCGCACGCGCGATGAGGGATTTCCCTCAGTCGGATGTCGCCGGTGCCTGTTGGCGCCAGGCATTCGGGCTCATGCCGAACGCGCGGCGGAACGCACGACTGAATGCGGGTTCGGACAGATACCCGACGTCTCCTGCAATCTGCGACACCCGTCGGTTGCCACTGCGCAACATCTGCGCGGCCAGCTGCAGTCGCGATTCAGTCAGATAGCGCATCGGTGACATGCCGGTGGCGAGGCTGAATCGCTGCGCGAAATTCGAGCGGGACTGATTCAGGCACGCTGCAAGTGACTCGACGGTCCATGCGTGTGCGGGCTGGGCCTGCATCAACGCCAATGCTCGTCCGATCAGGGGGTCGGCCAAGGCGTGCAGACGCTGGCAGTTGTGCGGACCGGACGTTCCGAGCCAGTAGCGCAGGGTCCAGACAAACAGCAGGTCGAGCAGGCGTGACAGCATCAAGCCGCTGCCCAGCGTAGGCCGGGACGCTTCAGCCTGGATCGCGGCCAGGGTTACCGCCATCCAGTCGGCCGAATTGGCGGGAAATCCGCTTGGCATCCGGTCCACCCCTGGGACATGCAACCAACCGGGCAGGGCATCGAGCAGCAGACGGCTGCCGGGGCCATCGAACCCGAACGATGCGGTGGTCAGATGGGCCGGCCCCTGCGCGTCGGCGGCGCAGTCGATGCGATGCGTCCGGCCATGCGGCATCAACAGCAGCTCGCCCGTACGCAGCGGCACGACGGCGGAATCTGCATGCAGCCGCGCCGTGCCGTGCTCGATGAAATGGAAGCACCCCTGGCCTTCGGCAACGGTGAGTGATCCGCCGGGCTGCATGACGTGGCGGTTGATGTCGCCGCCCTGCATGCGCGATGACTGGAAGATCGCAAACAGTGCGTCGGATCCAGCCTGGAGCGATTCGGTGTTGTGGAGCCTTGGCATGGTTTTCAGGAGTCCGTGCATCGCTGCTGGCGGGTGCGATCCGTAGTCTGGCCGGGTGGCTTCAGGCAGCGCGGGCTGCTGCCAGCCAACCATCCCATCCAAGTGAGGAGTCCTGCAAGATGAGCAAGCCAAGCATCATTCTGGTTCATGGTTTCTGGGGCGGTGCCGCGCATTGGGCCAAGGTGATCCTGGAGCTCGATCGCCGAGGCTTCCGCGACCTGCATGCCGTGGAACTGCCACTGACATCGCTGGCCGACGACGCGGAACGCACCCGCCGCATGATCCGCCAGTTCCAGGGGCCGGTGCTGCTGGTCGGCCATTCCTATGGTGGAGCCGTGATCTCCGAGGCCGGAAACGAACCCAACGTGATAGGGCTGGTCTTCATTGCCGCGTTTGCGCCGGATGCGGGCGAGAGCCCCGGCGGCATTACCCAGCAGCAGCTGCCCGAGGCGGCGGCCAACCTGGCGCCAGACAGCGACGGTTACCTGTGGCTGCAGCCGGGCAGGTTCCACGAGAGCTTCTGCCAGGACCTGCCGGTCGACGAGGCGCGGGTAATGGCGGTCACGCAGAAGGCGCCTCTGGCGAGCACGTTCGGTGATGCCATCAGCGATCCAGCGTGGCGGTACAAGCCGAGCTGGTACCAGGTCTCCAGCGCCGATCACATGATCCATCCCGACAACCAGCGGCGCATGGCGGCGCGCATGCAGCCGCGTGCCACCCTCACGCTGGATGCCAGCCACGCGTCGCTGGCATCGCAGCCGGTAGCAGTGGCAGATCTGATCATCGACGCTGCAGCCGGCGGGGAAGGCTGAGCAGTTCGCGCCTGCCGCAGTGGCGGTGTTCCGGCAAGCCCGGGCACCGCCGCTGTGATGCGGCCGCGCTGGACAGCCAGCGGCCGTGATGATGTGGGCTACCTGTTCTGGCGGTCGTGCTCCTGCATGTCCTCATGCAGGATCCGCCGCAGCTCAACGATGGCCGGCGTGGCTTCCTGCACGCTGTGACCGGACACGATCACCTTCTCCGAGTCCGCGTGCGGCAGGTGCGAGCTCCAGTAGGGCACCAGTCCGTCGTCGGTCTTTTCCAGCGGACCATCGGCCTTGGCGCGCGCGATGATCGAGTGGTAGTGCACCTTCGGCGACATCGGCAGGTCGGCCACCGCGCGGACGAAGGGATCATCCTTGTCCAGGTTCTGGATGCTGTTCATCTGGTAGCCGTGCTTGCCGTCATTGCGGTCGATCTGACCATCGTTGGCAATGGTGGCCACGTCTTCCAGCACGGTCAGCGGCAACCGCACCAGACGTCCGATCCAGCGGCCCAGGCGGGTGCCGGCCACGTCGGTGCCACGGTGCGGCGTGGCGATGAACACCACGCGCGACACTTCCGGTTCCGGCAGGAAGGTCAGCACCGGTGCGCCCTTGGTGCGCAGAAGCTCCTGTTGTGCAGGTGTCATCTGCGCGGTTGCCAGCAGCGTGTCCACCAGATGATCTCCGGAAGAGGAGATCATCAGCCGCGCGATCACGCCGCCCATGCTGTGCCCGACCAGCACCATGTCGTGCGACGCCTGCGCCTTGCCACTGGGATCGAAATGCTTGAGCACTTCGGCCAGCGTATGGCGCATTGCATCGTGGCTCATCGCGATGGGCATGTTGGTCGGGTAATAGAACTGCCAGATCTGGAAATCCTGGCGGATCTCGTCGTCACGCATCAGCTCGTTGGCAACGTTGACCCAGGCTTCCGGGCTGCTGGCCAGGCCATGGATCATCAGCAGCACGCGGCGGTTGGGATCGTACGGCTGCATCATGTACAGATGCGGCGTGTCGATGCCGCCCTTGCTGCCGAACAACGAGCGCAGCGACTGGTGGCTGAAGTTGGAACGGGCAAGCCACAGCGCGTAGCCAGCCGTGAAGTTCGCGGCCAGCGGCACCTGCTGGCCATGCAGGGTGACTTCCGTGACCTGGTAGGGGTCGTGGATCTCCAGCTTCGGCTCGTCGTCGTGCAGCACTTCCCACAGGTTCTTTCCCGAGAAGCGCAGCAGCACCGTCATCGACGGCGACGGCATCTCGCTCCAGCTCTGCGTGGCCGGAGCGCTGGCCTGCGTGGCAGGCGTCGCTGCCGGCGGCGTCGTGGTCGTGGCGGCTGCAGGATCGTCCATCACCGCTACCAGCTCGGCACCGAAGCCATCGCGGCGGTGCACGCTGCGCAGCGTGCCGGTGAACGACAGCGAGGCCGCCGGCACCAGCTCGGTGGGGGTGCGCGTATCCAGCGGCGATGCTTCGCCTGAAGGGGCCAGCACAAAGGTCCATCGGCCCAGCTGGAAGTGGCTGGCTTCGCTGTGCACGCGCCCGGTGGCATACGCGTTGTACAGCTGCACCGAGGCTTCCTGCACGGCCAGGTTGTAGTAGTCGCGCACCTGGGTCTGGCGGTCTTCGAAGCCGCGCTGGTTGGCGGTGCGCTCGGTGAAGAACAGATAGGCGTAGGCCTGGCGCGCGACCTGCATCCACGCGTCCAGGCGCGGTTGGAAATCGGCATCCAGCTCGTTGATCGCGCTCTTGGCACGGCCGGAGGTGGAGTACTCGCGCTTCGGCGCGGGCAGGGTCATTGCATACTGCAGCCACAACTCGGACAGACTCGAACGCTTGTCCTCCTCGCGCACCACGATGCTGCCTTCCATCGCTTCGATGCAGGGCAGGCCCGGCTTGGCGCAGACGCCTTCATCCAGGCCGGCCACGCGCAGCGTTTCCATCGTCGCCGAGCTGAGCTTGCCGGTGGTGAGGATGTCGCCGCGCTTGAGCGCGATGTACTGGCCGGGCGTGACCGAAGTCACCTGCACCGAGGGGCCGAACTGGCGCAATGTCGCGCAGCCGCCCAGGGTGAGCAGCACGGTGATGATGAGGGTCGTGCGGCCGATGAAGCCCAAGCCCATGGTAGCCATACGATCCTCCTGCGCGGTCGCGCCACTCTAGCGGTCGGCCTGTCAAAGCGGAAGATACCGGGCGGTCGGTTTGGGCCCCTGAGCCGCTGCCGTGCAAGCGATTCAGACAGGTTCGTGTGACACTGGGGTGAATGGAGCGATGCAGGGACTGCGATGACGTGGCTTGAGACCCGGATCCCGCCGCCGCTGGTGATGCTGCTATGCGCGGGGATCGGCTGGCTAGGGAGCCGACTGTGGCCGGAGGCGGCGTTGCCCCTGCCGATGCCGGCGCTGATGGCAGGCGGGGTGATGGCGATTGGTGTGGCGCTGAACCTGCTGCCGAAGCTCGCGTTCCAGCGGGCGCGCACCACGGTCAATCCGCTGCGCCCTTCAGCATCGAGCGCGCTGGTCATGCACGGCGTGTACCGCTACACGCGCAATCCGATGTATCTGGGCCAGGCAACGATCCTGGCCGGTGCGATGTTGTACCTGCAGAACGCGATCGCGTTGCTGGCTGTACCGTTGTTCGTGCTGTACATCACCTGGCTGCAGATCATGCCGGAAGAGCGGGCGTTGCTGGCCCGCTTCCCCGAGGTGTATCCGTTGTTCCGCCAACGTGTGCGGCGTTGGCTGTAGCGGGGATCAACCCGTTACCGGGTGATCTGGCACTTCACGGCAGCGGAATAGCCTTCGTAGTCGTCGCCTGCGATCACGTGCAGGGTGTGTCGCTTGTCGATGGCCTTCACGTATGAAGGCTCTTCCGTGTTGGCGTGCTCGTTGACCGTGGTTACTGACCATGCCTTGGCCAGACGCTTGGAATCAACGCCGTTCAAATAGACGAAGAGGCTCTTCTCGCCCTCGGCCACGTTCACATCGGCACTGGTGACGGTACCGCCGAACAGAGCGACCGGCTTGTCCTCCGGCTCGAAGGTGCCACCCGGTTTCCTGGCCAGGCCAGCGGCCTGCAGTGCATCGATGGCTTCAGCCTCGCTGAAGTTGGAGCCGGCCTTGCAGGCGAGCAGGGCTTCCAGCGTGGCGGTGCCGGGGGGCGCGATGGCCGGTGCGGCGGCGAGCGTGGCTGGGGCTGCGGCGAATGCGGCGAAGAGCAGGGTGAGGGCGAGAGGGGCTTTCATGGCAGGTCCTTCAACGTGTTGCGGGATAGCCGGTGGCGGGGCGAACAGACCCGGCCACCGGCCACATTCGACGCGATGGGTCAGTCGAACCAGACCAGTGGCATGTCGGCATTGAGCGACATGTGGCGGAAATCTCCCAATACCTGGGCCACGGCCTGCACAGTGTGGCAGCCCGTCCCCAGCGCGGATGATCCCGCGCTCAGGTAGCTGGCGGAGATGGTGCGGGTGCTGACCGAGTCCGGCTTGGAGCCCAACTGCTGGGTGCCGAGGCTGCCCACCTGCTGGCCATCGATCTTCAGGAACAGGAACACGCTTCCGCCACCGTCGTTCGGGTCACCCTGCACGCGGGACTTCGTCGAGAAAAGCACCACGCCGTTGTGCCCCTGCGGAATGCAGACCTGGCCCTCGCCAATGACCACCTGCGAGCCCACCGACGGACAGCCCGGCGCGAAGCCATTGGTCCCGACGCAGACATAGGCGAATCGGCGGTACGGGCCTGCGGCGGCGTAGTTGAATCCAGGATTCAACCCCTTTCCGACCACGCCAAAGCCGTTGGACAGCGTCACCAGTCGGGAGTTGGCGCCGAACTTGTACTTTACGTTGTTGGTGTTGGCGTCCTGCGGTTGGTAGTACGGCGATTCGGACGCGACGAAGCTGACAGTGCTGTAAGCCGGCGGATTGACGAACAGGCCCTGCGAATAGAAGGGAGCCTGCGTTTCTGCGCCACTGAAGATGTCATTGATCGACCAGGTCATCGATTCGATGCCGGGCTCCTGCTCGTTCAGGAAAATTCCCATCATGCCATCGCCGTAGTTGCCCCACGCGAACGCGCGGCCGGAAGCCATGGCCACGATGGGGCCACCGGGATTACCGGCCTGGGCAGTCATCAGCAGCTTGCGGTCCTTGGCCTGCAGCGCCATTCCTTCAGGGCTGCCGACCGTATTGAAGTCCAGCTGTGCGGTGTCACTCGCAAGGCCGCTGTTGGTAACCGCGCCCGCAGAGGTGATGAGCACGGAGAGGTTGCTGGCGGAGCCGAAATTGACGGCCGAACCGATGGCCTGCCCGGCCAGGTTGACCGTATGGCGTCCGGCAGGCAGGTACTTGGCACCGATGACATTGAAGGAGTGCTGTTGGGCCGACGTTGACTGCCGCCAGTCGATGTAGCTGTCGTTGGAGACCACCTCACCGTTGATGGTGATGTAGGCATTGGCAGCCGAGCTGCCGCCAGGGAAGTACCGTCCATCCGACTGCACGTACACCCAACCGGGGGCGCTCAGATCGATGGTGCTCGAAAGCAGGGTTGCCGTGCCGGGTTGTACGCGCTGGTCAGCGGCCAGCTGTAGATAGCGGGAGCCTGGCGTGGCAGCGGAAGCCTGCCCCAGTGCCAACGCCACGGCCAAGCCCACAAACAGTGTGATGCGCTTCATCTGATGTCCTTTCAGGTTTCGGGTCACGTCGTGTGACGCATGGACTCTACTGGATCCGGATCTCAGCTTCTGTGACTGGCTCCCGATGCGGGTGGCATTGGGGGAGGTCGGATCAGCAGGCGGGGGCGCCATCTTCGGGAAACAAAAAAGCCGAAGCTCCGTTGCGGGAGATCCGGCTTCTTGCGGCCTCGACAGGCCATACAGATGGTGGAGGTGGGCGGAATTGAACCGCCGTCCGAAGGCACTCCATCCCCAGCACTACATGCTTAGCTCGCCGTTAGATCTCGTCCCCGAACAGCACGGCGTGCAAAGCGCATCCGGGAACCAGCCTGTTGTGTTCTAGTGCCGGACTGACAGGCAGCCACCCAGCGCGATTCCATGATAGTGACTCTACACCGCGAGCATGGACACAAGCGGTTTCGAGGCTTAGGCCTTAAGCGGCCAGAGCGTAGTTGTCGTCGTTGGCAACTAGAGTTTTGCAGCTGGATTTACGAGGAAAGCTACCCCCTCGGCATGCGCCAGGCGACTTCACAACCCCCGTCGAAACCAATGCACCCCCGGTTTCTACAGTGCTGCAAGGTACAGGGCCGATCCCGCGTTGCCACGGTCAGGGCCTGCCCAACGCTTGCAATGCTACGGCAAAACGCCTGAACAGTCACCTTGGCAATCCACAACAAGTTGTAGAGCCGCCGTCATAGCGGATTGGTAACGTCATTGGCACGGATTTGCGACACACTGGCGACGACCATCCAAGCCAGGACAGACACGGAGACGGTGGGTGACCGATGCAAGCCAACAACGCAGCCTGCGACAGCTGATCGGGCCGGTCGGTGCCGACTACCAGCGGCGCGCGTTGCCGCCGGTCTGGGTCTGGGCGTTGCTGGCGGTGCTGCTGGCGGCCACCTGGCTGACCGAGCTGCCGGCCACGGCTGCGGCCGCGCTGATCGCCAGCGCGGTGGTGGTGCACTGGTCGCAGCGCGGTCGCATCCATTGGCTGGGGTGGCGCCTGCCGGGCCTGGCCGTACTGGCGGCCCTGCTGTGGGGGCCGGAAGTGCTGTCGCAGTGGTTCGAGCACGGGCTGGCCGTGGTCCTGATGTCGCTGGCCAGTCTCAGTATTGGCGTGCACGTGTGGCAGTCGCGGCAGATGGCGCGCCAGCTGCAGGGCGCGGCCGATGCGATGGATGATGCCCAGCTGCTGTCGTTGCTGCCGGATGATGCCGCGCAGCTGGCCCAGCAGTGGCGGGCGGGGGATGATCGCTACGCGCCGGAACTGGCGGTGGTGATGCACCTGGCGGTGATGCACGCGGCGCTGGCGCCGCGCATGCGCGGGCAGGGCGTACTGGCGGGGTGATCCGCCTTTTGTAGAGTCGAGCCATGCTCGACGGCTTCTTCGCCGAAGCCGAGCATGGCTCGGCTCTACAGAAAGCCACGGCAGCCGAGCGTGGCTCCGCTTTACAGAAGGCCAAGGCCGCCGGGCATGGCCCGGTATTGCAGCCTTATGCGTCGCGGTTGCCGCGACGCATCACGCGCTGCTTCTCGATCGCCCAGTCGCGGTCCTTGGCGGCATCGCGCTTGTCGTGGGTCTGCTTGCCCTTGGCCAGCGCGACTTCGAGCTTGATCTTGTTCTTGCTCCAGTACATCGCGGTGGGCACGATCGTGTAGCCATCGCGCTCGACCTTGCCGACCAGCTTGTCGATCTCGCTCCGGTGCAGCAGCAGCTTGCGCTCGCGCCGGTCGTTGGCAACCACGTGGGTGGAGGCCTGGATCAACGGGGTGATCTGGGCGCCGATCAGGAAGATCTCGCCGTGCTTCACGTAGGCGTAGGCATCGATGATGTTGCCGCGGCCAGCGCGGATCGACTTCACCTCCCAGCCCTGCAGCGCCAGGCCGGCCTCGAAGCGTTCTTCGATGTGGTACTCGTGGCGGGCACGCTTGTTCAACGCGATGGTCTTGTTGGCCGTCGCGCTCTTTGCTTTATCCTTGCCGCTGTTCTTGCTCATTTCCGTATTGTCTCCGATTCGGGCCCGCCCGGTCGATTGCCGAAACGTCCTGTATTCATGCCTACTATTCGCCGCAGCGCCCTGGTCGAGCATTCGTCCGCGCGCATGTTCGACCTGGTCAACGATGTCCAGGCCTATCCGCGCCGTTTCCGCTGGTGCTCGGCTGCCCAGATCCTGGAGCAGGGCGAGGACCGGCTGGTGGCGCGCCTGGATCTGGGCCTGGGTTCGTTCAGCACCTGGTTCCAGACCGAAAACACCCTGCAACGCCCGCACAGCATCGACATGCAGCTGCGCGATGGCCCGTTCAAGCAGTTGCACGGCCGCTGGGAATTCCATGCGCTGGCCGAGGACGCCTGCAAGGTCACCCTGACCCTGGAATTCGAGCCCAGCTCACGCCTGCTGGGACCGGCCCTGGCGATCGGCTTCCAGGGGCTGGCCGATCGGATGGTCAATGATTTCGTCCGCGTCGCCGACGAGGCCTGAGCGATGATCGAGGTCGAGGTGGTGCTGGCCTGGCCGCAGCAGGTGCTGTCGCGCCGGCTGCAGCTGGACGAGGGCGCGACCGTGGCTGATGCCATTGCCGCCGCCGCGCTGGAAGGCAGTGACCGATGCCCGGCCGTGGCCGTGCATGGCGTACTGGCGCGCCCGCAGCAGGTGTTGCTGGAGGGTGACCGTATCGAGCTGCTACGCCCGTTGCTGGCCGACCCCAAGGACAACCGCCGGCGACGTGCGCTCGGCGGTTGATGCCCGCAACCCGCCCGTGGGGACGGGCAGGGGGCCTCAGCGGCCCTTCTTCTTCTTGTCCTTCGGCAGGTTGCGGCCGAACTGGCGCACGGTCTGCTGGGCCAGGGCCTTGTCGTTGCCCGGGAAGTAGTCGCCTTCCCAACGGGTCACGGTGTCATTCTCGAAGAACACCACGAAGTTCTTCACTTCGGTACGGCCCAGGCGGTTCACGCGCTGGCTGGAGGTGTAGTCCCAGCGCTGGGCGTGGAACGCATCGGGAATGGACGGGGTGCCCAGCAGGGCGGTGACCTGCTGCTTGCTCTGCCCGACCTGCAGCTTGGCCACGGCATCTTCCCGGATCAGGTTGCCCTGATAGATGGGTTGCTTGTAGATGATGCCGCACCCGGTGGTGGACAGGGCGACGGCGGCGACCAACAGGAGATTGCGCATCGGGACTGGCGGTTGGGGAAATCAAACCGATGATACACTCCCGGCGTGCCACCGCGACCCAATCCGAGGCAGCTGGCGCTAAATCGCCAATGAACGGAGACCTATGGAAACCCACGACCTGCGTAAAGTCGGCCTGAAGGTGACCCATCCGCGGATGCGGATCCTGGCGCTGCTCGAGCAGCGCAATGCCCAGCACCACATGACCGCCGAAGACATCTACCGCCAGCTGCTGGAGCATGGCGACGAGATCGGCCTGGCCACGGTGTACCGGGTTCTGACCCAGTTCGAGGCCGCCGGCCTCGTGCTCAAGCACAATTTCGAAGGTGGCCAGGCCGTCTACGAGCTGGACCGTGGCGGCCACCACGACCATATGGTCGACGTGGACAGCGGCAAGATCATCGAGTTCGAAAGCCACGAGATCGAGGAGCTGCAGCGCAAGATCGCAGCCGACCACGGCTACGAGCTGGAAGAGCACTCGCTGGTGCTGTACGTGCGCAAGAAGCGCAAGTAGGCCGATCCGGCCTGCCATATGCGACGAAACCCCGGGCCTGCCCGGGGTTTTTCGTTGGTGGGCCTGATGCTGGGGTCAGAGCCCTTTTCCATGGGAAAAGGGCTCTGACCCCTGACCTCCAAGCAGCGCGTCCAGATCCACCGCCTCTGCCATCGCCCGGTTCCCCGCATCACCCGGGTGCAGGTGGTCGCCGGAGTCATAGGCGGCGGCCATCCGCGACGGATCGGCCGGGTCGCGCAGCGCCGCGTCCAGGTCGATCACTGCGTCAAACGGGCCGTCGGTGCGCAGCCACGCATTGAGCTGGCTGCGCAGGGCGTCCTTGTCCGGCTGGTAGTAGTCGTCCAGCGGCGTACCGGGCAGGGCGCCAGCGAACGGCGGCAGGGTCGCGCCCACGATCCGAACGCCACGGCGATGGGCCTGTCCGGCCAGGGCGCGGTAGCCCGCCTGCAGTTCGGCAAGCGTGGGCCGCGCCTGCTTGCGCGCGAAGGCGGTGCCGGGCCAGCTGATGTCATTGATGCCGATCAGCACGATCACGCTGGACACGCCAGGCTGATCCAGCGCATCGCGTTGAAAGCGGGCCAGCGCGGCTTCGCCCATGCCGTCGCGCAAGAGGCGGCCACCGGAGATGCCGGCACTGACCACCGCCACCCCCTGCGGGGCCAGGCGGGCGGCCAGGTGGTCGGTCCAGCGCTGGTCCCGGTCGAGGCTGGCGGTGGCGCCGTCGGTGATCGAATCGCCGATCACCACCACGCTGCGTGCGCTGGTCGGGGCCTCGACTTCGATGCCGGTCAGGAACAGGCGGGCCGTGGTGGCGCTGGCCCTGTCCAGCTCGCGCGCCAGGCTCTGGTCGCCGGGGGCGATCCAGCTGGTCTGGCGGCCGTCCCAGTGGAAGGTCTGCAACGGCGTCGACTCCGGCACAAAGACGCTGACCTGCAGCGCTTGACGGTCCTGCACCGCCAGCGGCAGCGGATCGCTCAGCCGTTCCTGGCCGGGGCCGATCAGCACCTCGGGCCGGCCATCGAAGCGGAGCTGATGCGGCGTCGCACCGGCCTGCGGCGCGACGCTGGCACCGCCGATCCGCAGCGGCTGGGTGCCATAGGCATTGCTCAGCCGCACCCGTAGGCGGAGGCCGCCCAGGCTGATGCGCGCGGTCTGGCGGAAGGTCTGGTCGTGCAGCGACGCCGGTATCAGTGACGGGAACAGGAAGTCCGCTCCCCAGACCGGTTGCGGGCTGGCCTGCCAGCTGGCCACCCAGTGCGGGGCAGAGGCGGCGCTGGCGGCGCCGGACAGACCGATCAATGCGGTGGCTACGAGCTGGTTGAAGCGGTTCATCGGGCAATCCCGGGTGGAGGGAAGGCCATGGTGATTCCGCACTCATCTGTGAACTAGACTGCGCATGGAAAATCATCTGTGAACGGGATTCATTGCCATGGCGCGCTCCGACATCAACCGATCCGGCGAACTGGAAGTGTTCGTGCGGGTGATCGAGACCGGGGGCTTTTCCGCGGCCGCCCGAACGTTGGAGATGACCCCGTCGGCGGTCAGCAAGCTGGTGGCGAGGCTGGAACAGCGGCTGGGGACACGCCTGCTGCAGCGTTCCACCCGCCAGCTGCAGCTGACTCCCGAGGGCTGCGCGTTCTACGAGCGCGGCCTGCGCGTGCTGGCCGACCTGGACGAGGCCGAGCGCTGTGCCAGTGCCCACGCCGAGCCGCGTGGACGCCTGCGGGTCAATTCCAATGTGCCGTTCGGCCAGCATTTCCTGTTGCCGCTGCTGCCGGTGTTCCTGCAGCGCAACCCGCAGGTAGGCGTGGACCTGACCCTCAACGACGAGGTGATCGATCTGCTGGAGCAGCGCACCGATGTGGCGGTGCGGGCCGGTCCGCTGAAGAGCTCCAGCCTGGTGGCGCGGCGGCTGGGCGCGACGCGGATGATGATCGTGGCCGCGCCGGCCTATGCGCAACAGCATGGCCTGCCGGCCACCGTGGAGGACTTGCAGTCGCACAACCGTCTGGACATTGGCCATGCGCGGGCGATGCAGGGTTGGCCGCTGCTGCAGGACGGTCGCGAACGGATGCTGCTGCCCAGCGGCAACGCCCGTGCCAGCAACGGCGATGCACTGCGCCAGCTGGTGCTGGGGGGGCTGGGCATGGCACGGCTGGCAGCGTTCCAGGTGCAGGCCGACATCGCTGCCGGACGCCTGCTGCCGGTGCTGGAGGAAGCCAATCCCGGTGACCTGGAAGAGGTGCACGCGGTGTTCCTGGGGCAGGGCGGCTACCTGCCGCTGCGGGTGCGCGCGTTCCTGGATTACCTGGTGGAGAACGTGGATCTGGCGCGGCCGTTGGGGTGAGAGCGCCGGCGGACAGAAGCCGAGCATGGGCTCGGCTCTACATGTCGGTTTCGTTCGGGATGTTCCTGTAGAGCCGAGCCCATGCTCGGCTCCGCCGGCGCTACACCTGCAGCAGCTTGCGCGCAGCGGCGCGCGCTTCCTTGCTCACTTCCACGCCGCCGAGCATGCGTGCCAGCTCTTCCTCGCGCGCCTTGCTGTCCAGCTTTTCCACTGCGCTCTGGGTCATGCCTTCCACTGGCGCCTTGCTGACCCGGTAATGCGCGTGGCCCTTGGAGGCGACCTGCGGCAGGTGGGTCACGCATAGCACCTGGCGCTTCTCGCCGAGGGCGCGCAGCTTCTGGCCGACGATGTCGGCCACGGCGCCGCCGATGCCGGAGTCGACCTCGTCGAACACCATCGTCGGCACCGCATCCAGGTCCAGCGCGGCGACTTCGATGGCCAGCGAGATACGTGACAGTTCACCGCCCGAGGCGACCTTGCGCAGGGCGCGCGGCGGTTGGCCGGCATTGGCCGCGACCAGGAATTCCACGCGCTCGGCACCCTGCGGATCGGGCTTGCCGGCATCCTGCGGTTCCAGCTCGATCAGGAACTGGCCACCGCCCATGCCGAGCTCGGAGATGATGCCGGTGGTGGTAGCCGACAGCTCGGCGGCGGCATTGCGGCGGCTGGCGGTCAGCACCTCGGCCTGCACGCGCCAGGCCGCAGCGGCCTTGTCGATCTCGCCGGCCAGGCGCTGCAGGCGTTCGTCGGCGCCGCGCAGCTGCTCCACTTCGGCGTGCATGCGCTCCCGCTGCGCGCCCAGCTCGTCCATCGGCACGCGGTGCTTGCGGGCCAGGTCGTGCAGGCGGCCGAGACGGCGCTCGTTCTCTTCGAACTGTTCCGGGTCGGCATCGAGGTCATCGTGCACCCGGTCCAGCAGCGACAGGGCTTCGTGCAGCTGGATCGAGGCGTTCTCGATCAGGCCGTCCACCTCGCCCAGGCGCGGGTCGTGTTCGATCAGGCGCGACAGCTCGTGGCGCACCTGCTGCAGCAGGTCCAGTGCGGAGCTGCCGTCATCGCCGTTGAGCTGGTTGCTGGCGGCCTGGCAGGCGCTCAGCAGGGCGCTGGCGTGGGCCTGGCGGCGATGGCTGGCACCGAGCGCCACGATCGACTCCGGCTCCAGGTCTTCGCGGTCCAGTTCGCGCAGCTGGTGCTCCAGGAAGCCGATCCGGTCACTCACGTCGCCCTGTTGCGACAGCGCCAGCGATTCGTCGACCAGTGCCTGCCAGGCCGCGGCGGCGCGGCGCACCTGGCGGCGTTCGTTTTCGTTGCGTGCATAGGCGTCGAGCAGGGCCAGCTGCGACGGGCGCGTCAGCAGGGCCTGCTGTTCGTGCTGCCCGTGGATCTCCACCAGCAGGGAGGCCAGGTCGCCCAGCTGCGCCAGGGTCACCGGGCGGCCATTGATCCAGGCCCGCGAACCGCCATCGGCGCGGATCACCCGGCGCAGCTGGCACTGTTCCTCATCGTCCAGCTCGTTGTCGGCCAGCCACTGGCGCGCGGCCTGCAGCTGCTCCAGTGCGAACTCGGCCGAAAGCTCGGCGCGGGCGGCGCCATGGCGGACCACGCCGCTGTCGGCGCGCAGGCCGGACAGGAAGCCCAGCGCGTCGACCATCAGCGACTTGCCGGCGCCGGTCTCGCCTGAAACTACGGTCATGCCTGGCCCGAACTCCAGTTCGGTGGCGCGGACGACGGCGAAATCCTTGATCGAAAGATGTCTGAGCATGGGTAAGGGGGTATCAGCAGCCGCGCAACGCTAGCACGCGGGCGAGGGAGGTCCAATGACTTGCCAAGGTGATGCGTCGCCATTATCTAGTGTCCGTGTCTCACAGGTTGATTCCATGCACGGTTCTCCCGACCAGCTTGCCCCGCGTGCGCGCCATCTGCTGCGCACGCTGATCGCGCGTTACATCCAGGACGGTGAGCCGGTCGGCTCGCAGACGTTGGCGCGCGTGGCCGGCCTGGAGGTCAGCCCGGCCACCATCCGCAACATCCTCGGCGACCTTGAGGACCTGGGGCTGCTGGCCTCGCCGCATACCTCGGCCGGGCGCGTCCCGACCGCGCATGGCTACCGGGTGTTCGTCGACAGCCTGCTGCAGATGCAGCCGCCGGGCGAGGGCGAGCTGGCCCGGTTGCGCCAGGAGCTGGCTGGCGGCGGCAGCACCCAGGCCCTGCTCGGCAGCGCCTCGGAGCTGCTCTCGGCGATGAGCCACTTCGTCGGCGTGGTCAGCGCGCCGCGACGCGAGCAGTTCGCCTTCCGCCAGATCGATTTCGTGGCGCTGGACGGTCGCCGGGTGCTGGCGATCCTGGTGTTCGCCGACAACGAGGTGCAGAACCGGGTCATCGAGACCCGCCAGGAGTTCGCGCCGGGCCAGCTGGAGCAGGTCGCCAACTACCTCAATGCCCATTTCGCCGGCCTGCCGATGGCCGAGATCCGTACCCGCCTGCTGCTGGAGCTGCGCGACGCCCGCTCCGAGCTGGAGCAGCTGCTGGCGCACAGCATCGAGCTGGCCGAGCAGGCCCTGCAGCCAGCGGCCGACGACATGCTGGTGGCCGGCCAGACCCGCCTGATGGGGGTACAGGACCTGTCCGACCTGGAGCGCCTGCGCGAGCTGTTCGAGTTGTTCTCCAGCAAGCGCGAGATCCTGCAGCTGCTGGAGCGGACCATCCAGGCGCCGGGCGTTCGCATCTTCATCGGCGAGGAGACCGGGATGATGCCGCTGCAGGGCGTCTCGCTGGTCACTGCCCCGTACACCGCCAACGGCCAGGTGCTGGGCGTGCTGGGCGTGATCGGCCCCAAGCGCATGGCCTACGACCGCATGATCCCGCTGGTCCAGGCCACCGCCGATGTGCTCGGCGCGGCCTTTTCGCCGGCCGGACGCACGCCGGAAACATCCGACGCTTGAAACGAAGCATCCCGCCCACACTAGGGTGGGTGGAGGCGGAGAGTGACCGCCAGGGACCCAGACATGAACCACGAACATCCAGATATCGAATCCCAGCAGAGTGCCGCCGACGCGGCTGCCGCAGCCGGCGTCAACGACGAAGTGGAGCGCCTGCGCGCCGAAGTCGAGCAGATCAAGGCCGATGCGCTGCGTGAGCGCGCCGACCTGGAGAACCAGCGCAAGCGCGTGGCCCGTGACATCGAGCAGGCCCGCAAGTTCGCCAACGAGAAGCTGCTGGGCGAGCTGCTGCCGGTGTTCGACAGCCTGGATGCCGGCCTGAAAGCCGCCGGCGACGACCCGCACCCGCTGCGCGAAGGCCTGGAGCTGACCTACAAGCAGCTGCTGAAGGTGGCCGCCGACAACGGCCTGGTGCTGCTGGACCCGATCGGCCAGCCGTTCAACCCGGAACACCACCAGGCCATCAGCCAGGTGCCGACCCCGGGCGCAGCCCCGGGCAGCGTGGTCACCGTGTTCCAGAAGGGCTACCTGCTCAACGAGCGCCTGCTTCGGCCGGCGCTGGTGGTGGTGGCCGCCGACTGACCCTGCGGGGCCGGGAGGCGGGAATGACCCGCGACCCGGCCCGACGCTGAACGCGCCGGACGACCGGAAACACAGCGTTCGGGAGATGGCTTGAATGTTCCACGAGCCTCCCCCACATCGTATTCATCCACCGGCCGAACGGCCGGACTGACACCAACAAGCATCCTCAGGAGTCTCCCCCATGGGCAAGATCATTGGTATCGACCTCGGCACCACCAACTCGTGCGTGGCGATCATGGACGGCGGCAAGGCCCGCGTCATCGAGAATTCGGAAGGCGATCGCACCACCCCGTCGATCGTCGCCTACACCAAGGACGGCGAAGTCCTGGTCGGTGCCTCGGCCAAGCGCCAGGCCGTGACCAACCCGAAGAACACCTTCTACGCGGTGAAGCGCCTGATCGGCCGCAAGTTCACCGACGCCGAAGTGCAGAAGGACATCGCGCACGTCCCGTACAGCATCCTCGCCCATGACAATGGCGACGCCTGGGTGGCCACCAGCGACGGCAAGAAGATGGCCCCGCAGGAAATCTCGGCCAAGGTGCTGGAAAAGATGAAGAAGACCGCCGAGGACTTCCTCGGTGAGAAGGTCACCGAAGCGGTCATCACCGTGCCGGCCTACTTCAACGACAGCCAGCGCCAGGCGACCAAGGACGCCGGCCGCATCGCCGGCCTGGACGTCAAGCGCATCATCAACGAGCCGACCGCGGCCGCACTGGCCTATGGCCTGGACAAGGGCGACAACAAGGATCGCAAGATCGTGGTGTACGACCTGGGCGGCGGCACCTTCGACGTGTCGGTGATCGAGATCGCCAACGTCGACGGCGAGAAGCAGTTCGAAGTGCTGGCCACCAACGGCGACACCTTCCTGGGCGGCGAAGACTTCGACAACCGCGTCATCGAGTACCTGGTTGAAGAATTCAACAAGGACCAGGGCATCGACCTGCGCAAGGATCCGCTGGCCCTGCAGCGCTTGAAGGATGCTGCCGAGCGCGCCAAGATCGAGCTGTCCAGCGCCCAGCAGACCGAAGTGAACCTGCCGTACGTCACCGCTGACGCGTCGGGTCCGAAGCACCTGAACATCAAGCTGACCCGCGCCAAGCTGGAAGCGCTGGTGGACGACCTGATCAAGAAGTCGATCGAGCCGTGCCGCGTCGCCCTGAACGATGCCGGCCTGCGTTCGAGCGACATCAGCGAAGTGATCCTGGTCGGTGGCCAGACCCGCATGCCGAAGGTGCAGCAGGCGGTGACCGAGTTCTTCGGCAAGGAACCGCGCAAGGACGTCAACCCGGACGAAGCCGTGGCACTGGGCGCGGCCATCCAGGGCGGCGTGCTGGGCGGCGACGTCAAGGACGTGCTGCTGCTGGACGTGACCCCGCTGTCGCTGGGCATCGAGACCATGGGCGGCGTGTTCACCAAGATCATCGAGAAGAACACCACCATCCCGACCAAGGCCTCGCAGGTGTTCTCCACCGCCGAGGACAACCAGTCGGCCGTGACCGTGCACGTGCTGCAGGGTGAGCGCGAACAGGCCCGCTTCAACAAGTCGCTGGCCAAGTTCGACCTGTCCGGCATCGAGCCGGCCCCGCGTGGCCTGCCGCAGGTGGAAGTGTCCTTCGACATCGACGCCAACGGCATCCTGCACGTGTCGGCCAAGGACAAGAAGACCAACAAGGAACAGAAGGTCGAGATCAAGGCCGGTTCGGGCCTGTCCGAGGAGGAGATCGCACGCATGGTCGCCGACGCGGAAGCCAACCGCGAAGAAGACAAGAAGTTCCAGGAGCTGGTGCAGGCCCGCAACCAGGCCGACGCCCTGATCCACGGCACCCGCAGCGCCATCACCGAGCACGGCAGCAAGGTCGGCGGCGATGTCATCGGCAAGGTCGAGGCCGCGCTGGCCGACCTGGAAACCGCGATGAAGGGTGACGACAAGGCACAGATCGAAGCCAAGTCGAAGGCGCTGGAAGAGGCTGGCCAGTCGCTGTTCGCCGCTGCTTCGGCCGACCAGGGCGGTGCCCCGGGCGCCGACGCCGGCAATGCCGGCAAGGCGCAGGATGACGTGGTCGACGCTGAGTTCACCGAAGTCAAGGACGACAAGAAGTCCTGATCCGGACCGACGCGGGACGCTGGCCACCAGCGTCCCGTTGTCGCATCAGGGTCCTGACCGCCCACCGGCGTGTCGGGGCGCCCGACGCAAGAGCGGACCTGGTTCCGCTCTTCCGCTTTGACGAATCCCGACGTTTCGGAACCCGATTCACGATATGAGCAAGCGCGATTACTACGAAGTGCTGGGCGTTGCCCGCACCGCCACCGACGACGAGCTGAAGAAGGCCTACCGTCGCTGTGCGATGAAGTTCCACCCGGACCGCAACCCGGGTGATGCGGCGGCCGAAGCCTCCTTCAAGGAGTGCAAGGAAGCCTACGAAGTGCTGTCCGACGGCAACAAGCGCCGCATGTATGACAGCCACGGCCACGCTGCGTTCGAGCACGGCATGGGCGGCGGTGGTCCGGGCGGCCCGGACATGAACGATATCTTCGGCGATATCTTCGGCAACATCTTTGGCGGCGGGGGCGGTGGTCCGCGCCAGGCCCGTCGCGGCGCCGATATCGGCTACGTGATGGAGCTGGACCTGGAAGAAGCCGTGCGCGGCGTCGAGCGCCGCATCGAGATTCCGACTCTGGCCGAGTGCGGCGACTGCGATGGCAGTGGCTCCGAAGACGGCAAGGTCGAAACCTGCAATGTGTGCCATGGCCGTGGCCAGGTGCGCATCCAGCGCGGCATCTTCGCCATGCAGCAGGCCTGCCACAACTGCGGCGGCCGTGGCCAGATCATCGCCAAGCCCTGCAAGACCTGCCACGGCAACGGCCGTGTCGAGGAAGACAAGGTGCTGTCGGTGAAGGTGCCGGCCGGCGTCGACACCGGTGACCGCATCCGCCTGCAGGGCGAGGGCGAGGCCGGCCCGGCCGGTACGCCGCCGGGTGACCTGTACGTGGAAGTGCGCGTGCGCGAGCACGCCATCTTCCAGCGCGATGGCGACGACCTGCACTGCGAAGTGCCGATCCGCATCTCGCAGGCCGCATTGGGTGACACCGTGCGCGTGGCCACCCTGGGCGGCGAAGCGGAGATCCGCATTCCGGCCGAGACCCAGACCGGCAAGCTGTTCCGCCTGCGCGGCAAGGGCGTGCGTTCGGTTCGCAGCCGCAGCGAAGGCGACCTGTACTGCCGCGTGGTGGTGGAGACGCCGGTGAACCTCACCAACGAACAGCGCAAGCTGCTGGAGCAGTTCGAAGCCACCTTCGTCGGCGAGGAAGCGCGTAAGCATTCGCCGAAGTCGGCCACCTTCATGGATGGCGTGAAGGGCTTCTGGGACCGGATGACGTCCTGAGTTCTCAACGCAGACGGTGAACGGTAGCGCCGGGCCATGCCCGGCGTTTTCGTTTGCGGGCGGCGGTGGTTTCCGCCGGGCATACGCCGCTGTGGCAGATCCACGCCATGCGTGAATGCGGTTACCGGAAAAATGCCGCGGGCGTCTGCCCCAGCTGCCGCTTGAACATGCTGGTGAACGCGCTGGGGCTGTCGTAGCCCATCGACAGCGCGACATCGATGACCTTGTCACCAACCGCCAGCCGCTCCAATGCGGCCAGCAGCCGTGCCTGCTGCCGCCACTGGCCGAAGGTCATGCCCAGTTCGCCGGAGAAATGGCGCTGGATGGTTTTCACGTCCACCTCCAGTGCCTGCGCCCAGTCCTGCAACGTGGCGTCGTCACCCGGATGCTTCTGCAGGTGCTGGCAGATCCGCCGCAGGCGCGGGTCGGTCGGGGCCGGCAGGTGCAGCGGCAGCACGTCCATGCGGTGCAGTTCGTCCAACAGCAGGCGCACCACGCGGCCATCGCGGCTGTCTTCGATGTGCTCCCCCTTGATCAGCGTGGCGGCCTGCAGCAGTTCGCGCAGCAGCGGTGCCACCTGTACCGCAAATGGTTCGGATGGCAGGTGCGGGGCGAATGACGGATCGATGTACAGGCTGCGCATGTGCACGGCGGCGATGCAGTCCACCGCGTGCACCATGCCCGCCGGCATCCAGATCGCGCGCGTCGAGGGCACCACCCAGCGCCCCACTTCCGATCGCACCACCATCAGTCCGGAGATGGCGTAGACCAGCTGGTGGCGCTGGTGCTTGTGCCCGGCGATATGGGTGCCGGCCGGGTATTGGGTAACCCGGTAGGTGACAGGGCGATGCAGCGGCACCTCCCGCCACGGTGCGGCCGGATCGACATCGCTGGCAATGTCCTTTTTGCGATAGGGCATGACCCGAACGCGGCAGAAGGGAAGAGAGGGCAACCGTAGCATGCGTGGCTCGCCCCCAACCTGACTGCGTCCATGTCCGCCTTGGCTTCCCCCGCAACACCCTCACGCCCGGTGGCTCCCGGCGTGCTGGCCGCCATTTCCACCTCGCACGTCGTCAACGACATGATGCAGTCGCTGATCCTGGCCATCTATCCAGTGATCAAGGGCGGCTTCAACCTGAGCTTTACCCAGATCGGCCTGATCACGCTGACCTACCAGCTGACCGCCTCGATCTTCCAGCCGCTGATCGGCATGGCTACCGACCGCCGCCCGGCGCCGTACTCGCTGCCGATCGGCATGGCCTCGACCCTGTGCGGCATGCTGCTGCTCGGCTTCGCACCGAACTACGCGATGGTGCTGATGGCGGCGGCGATGGTCGGCATTGGTTCGGCCATCTTCCATCCGGAAGCCTCGCGCATCGCGCGGCTGGCCTCAGGCGGTCGCCATGGCTTCGCGCAATCGGTGTTCCAGGTCGGCGGCAACTTCGGTACCGCGCTCGGCCCGCTGATCGCTGCGGCGGTGATCGTGCCGTATGGCCAGCATGCCGCGTCGTGGTTTGCTGGCGCTGCACTGATCGGCATCGCGCTGCTGACCTATGTCGGCCGCTGGTACGCGCTGCACCTGGGCACCCCGCGCCCGGTCAGCACCGCGTCGATGGCCCCGCGCCATCCGCCGCGCACCGTAGCCAAGGTGCTGGCGATCCTGCTGGTGCTGATCTTCAGCAAGTACTTCTACATGGCCAGCATCGGCAGCTACTTCACCTTCTACCTGATCCATCACTTCGGGATTCCGGTGGCACAGGCGCAGCTGCACCTGTTCGCGTTCCTGGTGGCGTCGGCCGCCGGCGGCTTCCTGGGTGGTCCGCTGGGTGATCGCATTGGCCGCAAGCCGATCATCTGGACCTCGATCCTGGGCGTGGCGCCGTTCGCGCTGATGCTGCCGCATGCGGATCTGTTCTGGACCACGGTGCTGGCCGTGCTGATCGGTTTCGTGCTGTCATCGGCATTCTCGGCGATCGTGGTCTATGCGCAGGAAATGATGCCGCACCGCATCGGCATGGTGTCCGGCCTGTTCTTCGGCTTCGCGTTCGGCATGGGCGGGTTGGGTGCAGCCGTGCTCGGCCTGCTGGCGGACAAGACCAGCATCGAGTACGTGTACCACCTGACCGCGTTCCTGCCGCTGCTCGGCATCGTGGCGGCGTGGCTGCCGCCGTCGCGGCCTGCTGTTCACTGAGGGAGGGTGGGTTTGCAGGGCTTGCAGCCCTGCACCTGCTGCAAGCCAGGGCCGAAGCAACAGCAGAAGCAACAGCAGAAGCTGGCTATCCGTGGGTTGGCGGGGTGGGTCCGGTTGCGGGGGACGCTGCAAGTACGTCCATGTAAGCTCGGTCGCCGCATCCATGCGGCTCACGCCCCCTCAACCGGACCCACCCCGCCTTCGACAGTTGGCCGCAATCTGTCGGAACATCTCGTGGGGTCAGATCCGTTTTCCGAAGGAAAACGGATCTGACCCCATTTTTGTGTATCGATATCTGACAGATGTGTCGACCAAGGTCGACACCTACCAACATCGGCGGAGACCTGTCAGAGGCGGGGCGGTGTCGGATTGCGGGGTGTCAGCGGCATGGATGTCGCTGCCAAGCCTACAGGGACGTACTTGCGGCGTCCCCGCACTCCGACACCGCCCCGCCACCCCACGGATAGCTCGCTTTTGCCGTTGCCGTTGCCGTTGCTGTTGCATTGAGCAGGTGCAGGGCTGCAAGCCCTGCCGAACCCCTTACCGGGCGTAGAATGCGGGCATGAGCGAATCCCTTGATAACCACCTGGTCCACGGCCGCCGCCAGCGGCCCGACGGTCCGTCGCCGATCGATGTCATCTCGGTCCAGTCGCAACTCGTCTACGGCCACGCCGGCAACAGCGCCGCCGTGCCGCCCATGCGCGCACTTGGCGTGCGCGTCGCGGAAATCCCGACCGTGCTGCTCAGCAATGCGCCGTTCTACGACACCACCCGTGGCCGCGTGCTGCCGGCCGACTGGTTCGCCGACCTGCTGCTCGGTACCCATGAGCGCGGCCTGCCGCAGCGGGCGAAGATGCTCGTCTCCGGTTACTTCGGCAGCACCGCCAACGGTGCCGCGTTTGCCGACTGGCTGGACGAAATCCTGCCGGCCTGCCCGCAGCTGCGCTATTGCCTCGACCCCGTCATCGGCGACACCCACACCGGCCCCTATGTGGAGCCAGGCCTGGAAGCGATCTTCGCCGAGCGCCTGCTGCCGCATGCCTGGCTGGTCACGCCGAATGCTTTCGAACTCAATCGCCTTACTGGCATGCCGGCGTTGGCCGAAGCCGATGCCATCGCCGCCGCGCGCACGCTGCTGGACCGTGGCCCCCATTGGGTGATCGCGCATAGCGTCGGCGGCAACCCGGGGGAACTGGTGACCCTGGCCGTTGGCCGCGAGGAAACCTGGCGCTGGACCTCGCCGCTGCTGCCGGTGGACGTGGCCGGCACCGGCGATGTGCTGATGTCGCTGGTGGTGTCGTTCCTGCTGCGCGGTGAATCGATGCAGCAGGCGATCTCGCGTGCGATCGCCGGTACCCATGCGGCGTTGGAAGCAACCCTGGACAACGGTTTCGAAGAGTTCGACGTAATAGTCGCAGCACCCGCTGCCCTCGCCGAAGGCACGCGCTTCCGCGCCGAACGCGTGGCATGAGCGGCCTGCTTGAACGCACGCCGCGCACGGTCGGCATCGTCGGAAGTGCTGGCGCCTACGGGCGCTGGTTGACCCGCTTCTTCCAGCAGCACATGCAGTTGCAGGTGATTGGCCATGATCCGGCTGATCCGCAATCGCATACACCGGAGCAGTTGCTGGCGCAGGCCGACGTGCTGGTGTTCTCGGCGCCGATCCGGCACACGCCCGCGTTGATCGCCGAGTACGTGCGGCAGTCCGCAGGCCGTGAACGCGACCGACTGTGGCTGGACGTGACCTCGGTGAAGGAGGCGCCGGTGCAGGCGATGTTGGCCTCGCTGGCAGAGGTGGTCGGGCTGCATCCGATGACCGCGCCGCCCAAGGCACCCACCCTGAAGGGCCGGGTGATGGTGGTCTGCGAAGCGCGGCTGCAACACTGGCAGCCGTGGGTCGATACGCTGTGCGCGGCGTTGCAGGCCGAATGCGTGCGCGCCATGCCGCAGCACCACGACCAGATGATGGCGCTGGTGCAGGCGATGGTGCACGCCACCCATCTGGCCCAGGCCGGCGTGCTGCGCCAGTACCAGCCGCAGCTGGGCGACCTGGCCGCGATGATGCCGTACCGTTCGGCGTCGTTCGAACTGGATACGGCGATCATCTCGCGCATCCTGTCGTTGAACCCGGCGATCTACGAGGACATCCAGTTCGGCAACCCGTATGTGGCGCCGATGCTGGAGCGCTTGGTCGCCCAACTGCAGGCCCTGCAGGGCCAGGTCGGGCAGGGCGACGACACTGCACGCAGTGCATTCCGCGAGCAGCTGTTGTCGGCCAATCGCAGTGCGTTCGGTGAGCAGGCGCTGGCCGAGGGCAACTACACCTTCGAACGCGTGGGCTATCTGCTGGCAGACCTGACCGAGCGCAACGCGCTGTCGGTCCACCTGCCCGAAGACCGGCCGGGTTCGCTGCGCGAACTGCTGAACGTATTCGAGCAGCACCGCATCAGCCTGGCCTCGATCCACTCCTCGCGTACGCCCGGCGGCGAAGTCCATTTCCGCATCGGTTTCGTTGCGGGCAGTGATCCTGCTGCAATCACCCTGGCGGCGGCCGACGTGGACGCCAGCGGCATCGGACGCGTGCTCGGCTGAGCGCATTCATCCACAGGCGGTGTGGATGATTCCTGAGCAAACATGTGGATAACCGCGTGCAGCCCTTGGCAGCCAAGGCTGTCAAGATGGTTGATCAAAAATTGACCATGCCATTACCGTAGAGCCGAGCCATGCTCGGCTGCTTTCGGCCACGGCGCGTGTCGACCAAGGTCGACACCCACCAGAGCGGATCCGGGAGTGCCGGGCCATGCCCGGCGTACCTCAGATCGTCAGCCTCAGCTCACCACCGCTGGTAGTGAATTCGCGGCCATTTCGCACCAGCAAGCGACCATCGTCGAGCTCGTAGCGGGGCGTGGCTTCGGAGTGGTGCCCGCTGCCGTTCGCCTCGGGCTTGAACTCGATAATGATGTGGCTTTCACCATGGCTGTCGACGGCGGGAAACTGACGGAACGACATCGTGCACCTCCTTCAGCGGATGCTGTTGATGCGGTGCCAGCTTCACTCCGCCGATGTTAGCCGGCCGTCATCAATCGATGAACTGCAGTCGTGCCAGTTCAGCGTACAGGCCGCCTTCGGCAAGCAGCTGTGCGTGCGTACCTTCCGCCACGATGCGGCCCTGGTCCATCACTACGATGCGGTCGGCCTTGAGTACGGTGGCCAGGCGGTGCGCAATCACCAGCGTGGTGCGGCCAGCCATCAAGCGCTCCAGGGCCTGCTGCACGCCATGTTCGCTCTGTGCGTCCAGCGCGCTGGTGGCTTCATCCAGCAACAGGATCGGTGCGTCCTTCAGCAGTGCGCGGGCAATCGCCACACGCTGCTGCTGGCCACCGGACAGGCGCGCTCCGCGCTCGCCCAGCTCACTGTCGTAGCCTTGCGGCAACGCGCGCAGGAAGCCGTCTGCCTCGGCGGCGCGTGCGGCAGCCTCGACCTCGCTGTCGCTGGCCTGCAGGCGGCCATAGCGGATGTTGTCACGCGCACTGGCGGCAAACAGCGTCGGCTGCTGCGGCACCAGCGCCAGCTGTCCACGCAGCTCGGCCGGGTCGACCTGGCGAACGTCGATGCCATCCACGCAGATGCGGCCACCCGCCGGATCGTGGAAGCGCAGCAGCATGGACAGCACCGTGCTCTTGCCCGCGCCTGACGGGCCGACCAGGGCCACGGTCTCGCCCGGGCGCACGTGCAGGTTGAAATGGTCCAGCGCCGCCTGGTCAGGTCGCTGCGGGTAGTGGAACACCACGTCGTCGAACTGGATCTCGCCACGCAGCGGCTGCGGCAGCACGTGCGGCTGCGCCGGCGCGCGGATCTCGATGTCTTCCTCCAGCAGTTCGCCGATGCGGCCCATGCCGCCGGCCGCGCGCTGCAGTTCGTTCCAGACTTCGGCCAGCGCACCGACCGAGCCACCGCCGATCAGTGCGTACAGCACGAACTGGCCCAGGGTGCCTGCGCTGAGGCGACCGTCGATGACATCGTGCGCACCCAGCCACAGCACGCCGACGATGGCGCCGAACACCAGCAGGATGGCGCTGGCGGTGACCAGCGACTGCGCACCGATGCGGCGGCGGGCGGCCTTGATGGCATCGCCCAGTGCGTGGTCGAAGCGGCCGCGCTCGTAGGGTTCGCGTGCGTGCGCCTGCACCGTCCGTACCGCACCGAGGGTCTCGCTGGCCAGGCTGTTGGCATCGGCGATGCGGTCCTGGCTGCTGCGCGCGACGGTACGCAGCTTGCGCGCACCGATGATGATCGGCAGTACCGCAAGCGGAATGCCCAGCAGCGACCACGCCGCCAGCCGTGGGCTGGTGACGAACAGCATCGCCAGGCTGCCGACCACCGTGACGCTGCTGCGCAGTGCCACCGACATGGTCGAGCCGACCACGCTGCGCAGCAGTTCACTGTCGGCGGTCAGGCGCGAGACCAGCTCACCGCTGCGGCTGCGGTCATGGAACCCGGCACCGAGCTGGATCAGGTGTGCGTACAGGCGGCTGCGCAGGTCAGCTACGACCTTTTCGCCCAGCAGCGACACGAAGTAGAAGCGCGCGGCGGTGGCCAGGGCCAGCACCACGGCCACCAGCATCAGCAGGGCGAAGGCACGGTTGATCTGGCCGCCGCTGCTGAAACCATGGTCGATCATCTGCTTGACCGCCGGCGGCAGACTCAGCGTGGCCGCCGAAGACACCGCCAGCGCCAGCAGCCAGGCGGTGAACAGGCCACTATGGCGGCGCACGAACGGCCATAGCGTGCGCAGGCTGCCGAGGCGGCGCAGCGGCGGGGGCGAGGCGGGGGCGCCGTCCTTGTCAGTCATCCTGGTGGTCGTCTTCTATGCGGATACGGTCACGAGTGGCGTCGCGCAGGCGGATTTTCAATGCGTCGACCTGATCGGCCGGCAATTCGACCCGCAGGCATACCCCGTTCGCGTCGAACTGCTCATCGCGCTTCTCCACGCCGAACGCAGGCAGGGCGGCGTGCAGGGTGCCCAGGTCCTCGAAGCCGGCCTGCAGCTGCAGCCGTGCCATGGCGACCAGCGCCAGCCGCGGCGCGGTGCGCAGGCATTCGGCGGCGGCCCCGCCGTAGGCACGGACCAGGCCGCCTGCTCCGAGCTTGATGCCACCAAACCAGCGCGTCACCACCACCATCACCCGGTCGAAGCCCTGGCCGTCGATCGCGGCCAGGATCGGCCGCCCGGCGGTGCCTGCCGGCTCGCCGTCATCGCTGGAGCGGTAGTCCTGGCCATGCCGGTAGGCCCAGCAGTTGTGCGTGGCGTCGGCCACGGCAACCTGTTGCAGGAACGCCAATGCTGCGGGGGCGCCATCGATCGGCGCGGCATGGGCGATGAAGCGGCTGTGTTTGACTTCCAGCGTGTGGCTGACGGGCTGGGCGAGGGTATCGAGCATTCCCATCATTCTACGGCGTTGCCGGGTCCCCCCCTCCGTTTCAGTCGTCCAGCAGCGGGCGCAGGTCGCGCGGCAGGCGCGCTTCCGGATACTGCTGTATGTAGCGTTCCAGGCTGGCGCGGGCGAGGTCGCGCTGGTCCTGGTCACGGCGCTCGCGGATCTTCTGCAGCCACTGCCGGCGTGGCAGGCGCGCGTCGGCGTCTACTTCGGCCTGCACCGTGTCCGCGCTCAGGCCCGCATCGCTGCCGCGGCGCATGATGCCCGGAGCCGAACGGCTGGGAGCCTCACGCTTCATCGAGGTGATCTCCACCCGATCCAGCGCCTCCGCCCGCTCGACCTCGGCGGCATTGGCTGCCGGTGCAGGTGCCGCGGCCGTGCGTGCTTTCAGTGCCCCGGACTCTGCCGGCGCGAATGCCGGTGCCGAGTAGGCTGCGGGTGCAGGTGGCGCAGGCGGCGCTGCTGCCGGCGCTGCCGTCGGCGCCGGTGGGAGGGCCGCAAAGGCGGTATCGGCGGCCGCATCCGCAGCCATCGATCGTGCAGCTTGGGCCGGCGCTTCAGCGGTCTCGGCCGGCGCCGGCTCGGGCGCGCGAGCGATGGCCGGTGCCGGGGCAGCGGCAACAGGGGCGGCCTCGGGTGCTGCGGGCGCAGCGCTTGGTTCGGCAGCCGCCACAGCGCTGTCGGATGCACTGCGGCCAGCGGCCTGATCGGCAGCCGCAACGTCTTCTGCCGCTGCCGGTGCCGCAGCAACAGCGGCCTCACCGGCCGGAACCGGCGGCGGCTCCGGGCGCAGCTGCCAGGCGATGCCGATGGCGAACACCATCGAGGCGGCAATGCCGAACACTGCCGGCCAGCGAGGGCGTGCCTGTCGTGCGCGCGGTGCGTCCGCAGAGGCAACGGCGCCAGCGGCCGGAGCATCCACGGCGGCACGCGCCGCGGCCAGGATGGCAGCATCCAGCGCGGGCGGCGGTGCCTGCTCGGCGCGACGGCCGAGCAGCCGGGCCAGCTCGCGTTCTTCCGGCGTCAGGGGTTCGTCTCGGTTCATGCGTTCAGTCCCGCACGCAGCTTGTCCATCGCATAGCGCAGCCGCGATTTCACGGTCTCCCGGCCCACGCCGGTGATCTGGCCGATCTCCTCCAGGCTCAGTTCCTGATCCAGCCGCAGCTGCAGCACTTCGCGCTGCTCCGGCGGCAGTTGCTCCATCGCCAGCTGGATGCGGCGACGTTGTTCGAATTCAGAGAGTTCCGCTTCCGGGGTCTGCCCATCCTCGATCGCCGCAAGGCGCAGATCGGCATCGGCAGGTGCGGCCGGGCGATGACGTGCCGCACGCCAATGGTCGTTCAGTCGGTTGTGGGCGATGCGGAACAGCCATGTGCTGAACGCCGCCTCGGGTTGCCAGCCGGCGCGCGCGCTGATCACCCGCTGCCACACGTCCTGGAAGATCTCCTCGGCCAGTGCCGTGTCGCGCAGTTGCCGCAGCAGGAAGCCGAACAGGCGTTTGCGGTGGCGCGCATACAGGCTTTCGAACGCGCGCAGGTCACCACCGGCCCAGGCCAGCATCAAGGCTTCATCGGTTGGCAGTGCGCTGGCTTCCACGGCGTACAGGGTAAGGCCTGCAGGCGGTGGCGCATAGCCGGTGGCAGGGGCGGGCAGGGCGAGGTTCATGGCATGGAAGCGGCTACGGACAGCACGAAAAACGTACGGGCGCACGATTCGGGGTTTACGGGCTTCCATTGCCCCCCGGGTGGCGCGCTATGCTCGGCGGCTCAGGGGAGGCGACGCTTAGACGGCGCCAAGAGATTGTCATTTGTCCACGCATGCTGAACCGGCGGAAGAGCCACCACACGAGGTCGTGCTGAGCACGGCGCTGGTGCGCGCGTTGCATGCGCTGCTGCCTGAATCGGCGGTGGTCCGGGTCGGTTGGGACGACCCGCAGGTGGGGCGTGGCCAGGGCGGCTGGCCCCCGGTCGTGATCGACGGCGCCGCGTTCGTGGACCCCGGCGTTGGCGATGGCCAGCACGGTTGGGAGTACGACGGCGCGCGGCTGCTGTTGTCGGTGGTCGGTGCGGCGCCTTCGCCCGCGTGGTGGGGACTGGCCCGGCAGGCGATGGAACTGGCCCTGCAGCGCGGGCGACAGGCCGGGCAGATCAAGGCCCTGGAAGAGACCGAGCGGCTGCAGCAGGCGTTGTTCCAGATCGCCGACCTGGCCGGCGCAGACCTGGAGATGGGCGAGATGCTGCGCCACGTGCACGGTGTGCTGGGCACGCTGATGTACGCGGAGAACTGCTACATCGTCGAGTACGACGATGTGCGTGAACAGATCCGCTTCCTGTACTTCGCCGACCAGGTGGATGACTTCGTTGCCGATCCGTCGCAGAGCCATGACGCCAGCGAGATGCCGCGCAGCCTGACCGTGGCGCTGCTGCGCCATGGCAAGCCGCTCAGTGGCCCGTCGCGCGAACTGCTGGCGCGGGTGGTGGAACAGGAGCATGACCCGCAGCGTGGCCCCGAAAGCCTGGACTGGCTGGGCGTGCCGATGCTGCGCGATGGCCGCGTCTGTGGCGCCATCGTGGTGCAGAGCTATGAGCGTGCCGCCCGCTATGGTGAGGCCGAGCGCGCCCTGTTGGGGTTCGTCGCCCAGCACGTACAGACCGCGATGGACCGGCGCCAGGCGCAGGTACGGCTGGAGCAGCAGGTGGAGCGGCGCACCCAGGAACTGCAGCGCGCCAACCGCAGCCTGCAGGACGAAGTAGCCGAACGGCGCCGTGCCGAGCAGCTGCAGACCGCGCTCTACAACATCGCCGAGATGGCGATGTCGGCCGACAGCCTGGCCCAGTTCTACGGCCAGGTGCACGGCGTGGTCGGGCGCCTGCTCGATGCGCGCAATTTCTACATCGCCCTGGTCAACGCCGCCGGTAATGGCCTGGACTTCGTCTATTCGGTGGACGAGCACAACGCCAGCCGCGCGCCGCGGCCGTTCAGCCGTGGCCTGACCGAATACGTGGTGCGCAACCGGCGCCCGCTGCTGGCATCGCGCGCGCAGATCGATGCCCTGCTGGCGGCCGGCGAAGTGCGCGAACACGGCGCGCGTTCGCACTGCTGGCTGGGCGTGCCGCTGCTGCGCGACGACGAAGTGGTCGGCGCGATCGTGGTGCAGAGCTACAGCCAGAACAGTACCTTCAGCGTGCACGACCAGCGCCTGCTGACCTTCGTTGCGCAGAACATCGGTACCGGGTTGGCCCGCCAGCGCGACCAGCAGCGGCTGCGTTCGGCGCATGCCGAGCTGGAAAAGCGCGTGGAAGAACGCACCCGTGAACTGGCCGAAGTGAACGAGAAACTGCTCGGCCAGATCGGCGAGCGCCTGCGTGCGGAACAGCGCCTGACCCACCAGGCCATGCACGATGCCCTGACCGGCCTGCCCAATCGTCTGCACCTGCTGGATCGCCTGCAGGATGCCCTGGCACTGGCCAAGCGTGAGGGCGGGCCGGTGTTTGCCGTTCTGTTCCTCGACCTTGATCGCTTCAAGCTGGTCAATGACAGCATCGGCCATGCCGCCGGTGACCGCATGCTGGTGGAAGTGGCCAAGCGCATCGTGTCGATGGCCGGTACCGAAGATGTGGTGGCACGGCTCGGCGGTGATGAGTTTGCCGTGCTGCTGCAGTGCCCGCAGGGGCTGGCGCAGGCACTGGATTTCGGCCAGCGGCTGCTGCTGGCGTTGCAGGAGTCGATGTGGATCGCCGGGCGCGAACTGTTTCCGTCCGGCAGCCTGGGCATTGCCCTGTGGAATCCGCGCTACCGCACCGGTGAAGAGCTGCTGCGCGATGCGGACGCAGCGATGTACCGGGCCAAGGCGCAGGGCCATGACCGCTGCGCGATCTTCGACGAAGACATGCGCGAAGAAGCGATGCGCAGCCTGGACCTGGAAGCCGATCTGCGACGTGCGATCAACAACCGCGACTTCCTGCCGTTCTATCAGCCGATCGTGCGCTTGTCCGACGGCGAAGTGGTCGGTCACGAGGCGCTGCTTCGCTGGCAGCACGAGCGCCGTGGCCTGCTGCTGCCCGGTGCGTTCCTGGAACTGGGCGAAGAGAGTGGCCTGATCGAACAGGTGGATTGGCTGATCTACGAGCAGGTCATCGCGGGGCTGGCCAAAGGGGGGCACAGCTACGTATCGGTGAACGTGTCACCGCGTCATTTCCGCTCGGCGGAGTTCAGCGGCCGCCTGTTCGGCCTGCTTGATGCATACGGCGCCGATCCGCAGCGACTGCGGCTGGAGATCACCGAGGTCGCACTGCTGGACGATGGCCCGCACACGCTGCGCATCCTGCAGGGCCTGCGCGAGCGCGGCATCCAGGTACAGCTGGATGATTTCGGCACCGGCTTCTCCGCGTTGTCCTACCTGCATCGCTTCCCGATCAGCACGCTGAAGATCGACCAGAGCTTCATCGCCGGCCTGCATGGTCCGGAAGTGCAGAGTACGCGCGCGCTGGTTGAGGGCGTGCTGTCGCTGGCGCGCACGCTGGGCATCGAAACCATCGGCGAAGGCATCGAGACCGAGGCGCAGCGAAATACCCTGCGCGAACTGGGCTGCGACTACGGCCAGGGCTACCTGCTGGGGCGGCCCGCCCCGTGGGCGCACGCGGCGGCCTGAGCCGCCGCGTGCCGCTGCATCATCGCAGGGCGGCGCGGCGCTTCTCGTCGATCCACTTCGAGGCCTGCGCCGGCTGGTAGTTCTTCATCCACTCCAGCATCTCTTCGATGTCCGAGCCGTACCACAGGTCCTGGCGCTGGTCCGGGTGCAGGAAGCGCTCTTCCACCATGCGGTCGATCATGCCGATCAACGGGGCGTAGAAACCTTCCACGTCGAGGAATGCGCATGGCTTGTTGCCGATGCCCAGCTGGCGCCAGGTCAGCATCTCGAAGATCTCTTCCATGGTGCCGAAGCCGCCCGGCAGGGTGACGAAGCCGTCGGCAAGATCGAACATGCGCGACTTGCGCTCATGCATCGAACCGACGATCTCCAGTTCGGTCAGGCCACGGTGGGCCACTTCCCAATCGGCCAGCTGGCGCGGGATCACGCCGGTCACCTCGCCACCGGCGGCGAGTACCGCATTGGCCACGGTTCCCATCAGGCCGACGTTGCCGCCGCCATACACCAGGCGCAGGCCGTCGCGGGCAATGCGGTCACCCAGGGCAATGGCACGTTCGGTATAGGCCGGCTTGCTGCCAGCGTTGGAACCACAGTACACACAGATCGATTTCATGGATCTTCCTGTCTCTTGGCCGGAAACGAAAACGCCCCGTCGCCAACCGGAAGGCGGTCAGGGACGGGGTGTGCGTAGAGTATGAGGCCTTGAATCGCCACATGCCCTTGTAGAGCCGAGCCATGCTCGGCTGCTCTTCGTTCAGATCGCGGCAAGGTCCCAGCCGAGCATGGCTCGGCTCTACAAGAAGCAGGGGCTTACGCCGCCGCGGCCTGCTCGCGGCGCGGGCCTTCGCGGAGGGCGCGGCCGACCATGCCCACCAGCAGGTCCAGCTCCTCGCTGTCCATGCCGAAGTGCGGGGTGAAGCGCAGCGAGTTCTCGCCACCGTGGATCACGTTGATGCCGTGCTGGCGCAGCCATTCCTCGGTGGAGTTGGCGCCGTAGCACTTGAACTGCGGGGCCAGCTCGCAGGAGAACAGCAGGCCGGTGCCCTGCACCTTGGTGATCAGGCCACCCAGCTCACCCTTGAGCTGCTCCAGCTTGCGCACGGCCTCGGCACCGCGCTCGGCGATGTTGGCGCGCACCTGCGGGGTCAGCTGCGCCAGGGTGGCGCAGGCCACGTCCAGCGCACGCGGGTTGCTGGTCATGGTGTTGCCGTAGATGCCCTTGCGGTACAGCTGCGCGGCATGTTCGGTCACCGCCAGCACCGACAGCGGGTACTGCGCCGCGTTCAGTGCCTTGGAGTAGGTCTCCATGTCCGGCGGGTCCAGGCCTTCGAAGCCGGGGTAATCGACCACCGACAGCACGCCATGCGCGCGCAGGCCGGCCTGGATCGAGTCCAGCAGCAACAGGCTGCCATGGGCACGGGTCAGTTCACGGGCAACGGCATAGAACGACGGCGGCACCGAACGGCCCGGGTCGCCTTCGCCCATCACCGGCTCCAGGAATACCGCCTCGATGAACCACTGGTTGCGCGCGGCATCCTCGAACACTTTGCGCAGGCCGGCCTCGTCGTAAGGCGCCACGGTGATCACCGAATCCTCGCCACGGTAGCTGGCCAGGTGCTGCATGTAGCTCTTGCGGCTGGAATCGGAGTACAGCGCCGGGCGGTCGGTGCGGCCATGGAAGCTGCCCTTGACCACCACGCGCTTGATCGCGGCGCCGGCGTGGCGCGCGCCCGGGTCGGTCTGCAGCTTGGCATTGACGTCGGCAATGCGGGCGGCCAGGCCGACCGCTTCGGAGCCGGAATTCAGGCACATGAAACGGGTGAACGGGCAGCCGCCACGGCGGTGGCCGATCTCGGCGCGCAGGGCAGTGATGAAGCGCTGCTGCGACAGGCTGGGGGTCATGATGTTGGCCATCACCTGCGGACGGGCCATCGCTTCCAGTACCGCGTCCGGGGTATGCCCGAAACCGAGCATGCCGTAGCCGCCGGCGTCGTACAGCACGGCGCCCTTCAGGGTGACCACCCACGGGCCGCGCGCGGCCAGCGCCACGTACGGCGTCACTGCGTCATCGGCGTAGAAATTGACGAAACCGTCCTGCATCGCGTCGATCTGCGCCTGTTCGTCCTGCGCCAGCAGCGGCCCCAGGTCGGCCTGCACACGCGCGAATTCCTCGGCGGCGGCGTCCACCGCGGCGATCAGCTGCGGGTGGTGGGCGGACAGGGCGGTCAGGGTGGCGTCGTCCAGGCCGGTGGTGAGGCGGGTGCCGGGCTGGCTGCGCAGGGGGGCGAGGCGTTCGATGAAGCTCATTGCAGATCTCCTGAAACAATGGGTCGCACGGGTCTTCAAAAGCAAAACGCGCGTCATCACGCGCGCTTGGGGCAGGCTCGTGCAGCGGACTTCCGACTCGATGCTAGCACTTGTTTTTTTGCGCGATAACCCCGCAGAAACCTGCTGCATAGCAGCATTTTGCGCGACGTTCGCCGCGAAGCGCGCCGGCTCGCAGACGCTGGACGTACAATGCGCGCCATTGTCGACCTGTTGCCGCCCACCGCCTTGAAGAAGTCCGATTTCCACTACGACCTGCCGGCTGAACTGATCGCGCAGGCTCCCCTGGCCGAGCGCTCCGCCAGCCGACTGATGCTGGTGCCGCCGGCACCGGCCGCCTTCACCGATCTGCAGGTGCGCGACCTGCCGTCGCTGCTGCAGCCGGGCGATCTGCTGGTGTTCAACGACACCCGGGTGATCCCGGCGCGCCTGTTCGGGCAGAAGGCCAGTGGTGGCCGCGTTGAAATCCTGATCGAGCGCCTGCTCGGTGGCCAGCAGGCCCGCGCGCAGGTCGGCGCCAGCAAGTCGCCGAAGGCCGGCAGTCGCATCGCCCTGGACGCAGGTGGCGAAGCCGAGGTGCTGGGCCGTGACGGCGAGTTCTACGTGCTGCAGTTCCATGTGCCGGAGTCGCTGGAGCAGTGGTTGCTGCATGCCGGCCGCCTGCCGCTGCCGCCCTACATCCAGCGCGAGCCGGGCGTGGACGACCGCGAGCGCTACCAGACCGTGTTCGCGCGCGAAGTGGGCGCGGTGGCCGCGCCGACCGCCGGCCTGCATTTCGACGAACCGCTGCTGGCCGCATTGAAGGAGAAGGGCGTGGAGTTCGGCCACGTCACCCTGCACGTTGGCGCGGGCACCTTCCAGCCGGTGCGCGCCGATGACCTGAAGGACCACGTGATGCACCGCGAGTGGCTGAACGTCGGCGCTGAGCTGGTGCAGCAGGTACGGCGCACGCGCGCGGCCGGCGGCCGGGTGATTGGCGTGGGCACCACCGTGGTGCGCGCGCTGGAGAGCGCGATGCGTGACGGTGAGCTGCTGCCGTTTGCCGGCGAGACCCAGATCTTCATCACCCCCGGTTACCGCATCCGCAGCGTCGACGCGATGGTGACCAACTTCCATCTGCCGGAAAGCACGCTGCTGATGATGATCTCCGCGTTCGCCGGCAAGGAGCGCGTATTCGAGGCCTACCAGCACGCGATCGAGCAGCGCTACCGCTTCTTCAGCTACGGCGACGCGATGCTGCTGTTCCCGCAGGCGGGGTAGGGCCACAGCCTCCGCATGTGGTGGGTGCGCACCGTTGGTGCGCACTTACAGGTACCTGGAGGCCAGGAAAGCCACGCATGGCGTGGCTCTACTACCCAGGTAGATCCACGCCATGCGTGGATAATTCCTTCCGCAAGTCGGTTCCGCCGGGCTGCTCAGCCCAAATCCACCTCGCATTCGCTGAGCGGAACAGACTGGCCGTCGGAGATGATCAGGTGGTCATCTTCAATACGGGCCAGGCGAAGACCCAGGGTCCTTGCCCCGGCTTCAACCGCCTTCCGCCATCCATCCAGATCGCCGTGGAAGGAAAGGGCTCGGAAGCACTGGCCGTTGGGCAGGGTTATCCGGCAGCTGTCCGATACGATGCCACCGCTGCTTGCGGTGAGCTCGCCAGCAGAGTCCTGCAGCGCATCGAATTGTCTTGCCGCGCGGGTCGTTTTGTCAGCTTCAAAGTAGACAACTTCCACTCCGGCCACGGGATTGATACCCGGGGCGATTCGATCGGCTCGTTGCTCGATCTTTCCCCCAAGAATTGTCTCTAGTACCTCGCGGCCATCTTTATTCATTTTCGGGGCTGATTTTCTGGCGGAACAACATATGCCGCCCATCTTGGAGTGGCGACAGGCCAAGGCCAAGGCCAGAGACGACAGCCCAGCAGTCGCGTCGCCAGGTCCTCGGCTCCATTCAGGCCTGAATGGGCGGCCGACCCGGTTTTGGGAGACAATAGGCGACTATTTGCCTGAACGACCGCTCCATGTCCCGATTGCAGTTCCAGCTCAAGACCCGCGACGGCCGTGCCCGCCGTGGCCGCCTGACCTTCCCGCGTGGCACGGTGGAAACGCCGGCTTTCATGCCGGTGGGGACCTATGGCTCGGTCAAGGGCATCCTGCCGGACCAGGTGCGTGCGCTGGGTGCCGAGATCATCCTCGGCAATACCTTTCACCTGTACCTGCGCCCGGGCCTGGACATCATCGCCGACCACGGCGGCCTGCACGGCTTCTGCCGCTGGGATGGCCCGATCCTGACCGACTCCGGCGGCTTCCAGGTGTTCTCGCTGGCCCACCGCCGAAAGATCACCGAACAGGGCGTGACCTTCGCCTCGCCAACCGACGGCGCCCGCGTGTTCCTGGGCCCGGAAGAGAGCATGAAGATCCAGAAGGTGCTCGACTCGGACGTGGTCATGATCTTCGACGAGTGCACCCCGTACCCGGCTACAGAGGATGTTGCCCGCCGCTCGATGGAACTGAGCCTGCGCTGGGCCCAGCGCAGCCGCAATGCGCATGACGAGCTGGGCAATGACGCGGCGCTGTTCGGCATCGTCCAGGGCGGCGTTCACACCGACCTGCGCAGCCGCTCGGCCGAGGCCCTGCAGGCGATCGGCTTCGACGGCTATGCCATCGGCGGCCTGGCCGTGGGCGAGCCCGAGCACGAGCGCAATGCCATGCTTGACCACCTGGACCCGGAGTTGCCGGGCGACCGTCCGCGCTACCTGATGGGTGTCGGCCGGCCGGAGGACCTGGTCGAGGGTGTCGCACGTGGCGTGGACATGTTCGATTGCGTGATGCCGACCCGCAATGCGCGCAACGGTCACTACTTCACCTCGTTCGGCACCGTCCGCATCCGCAACTCCCAGTACGCGCGGGACATGGATCCGATCGAGCCGGGCTGCGGCTGCGTGGCCTGCACCGGCGGCTACACCCGGTCCTACCTGCGCCACCTGGACCGCTGCAACGAGATGCTGGCGCCGATGCTGGGCACGCTGCACAACCTGTTCTATTACGAAAAGCTGATGGCCGACATCCGCGCGGCGATCGAGGCGGGAACCTTCCTGGCCTTCCGTGAGTCTTTCTACGCGGCACGCGGGGCGGTCGCGCCGGCCCTGTAACCCGGACGCCCCCTGCCAAACGGCCCAAGGACGAACGCCCGGGGCCGTGGCATACTTCAAGGCTGACCCAGATCCGCGGTCGACACCCCGTGCCCGTGAAAGGGCCGGAGCGCCGCCCAACCAAAGGACCAACGATGAACCTGCTTGCCTTCCTGATTCCCGCCGCCCACGCCCAGGCCGCCGGCGGCCAACCGCAGGGCATGGGCCTGACCACCCTGCTGTTCCCGATCATCCTGATCGCCATCATGTACTTCCTGATGATCCGCCCGCAGATGAAGCGGCAGAAGGAGCACAAGGCCATGCTGGAGAAGATCAAGCGCGGCGACGAAGTGCTGACCAACGGCGGCATCGCCGGCATCGTCACCGACATCGGCGACAACTTCATCACCATCGAAGTGGCTGACAACGTGCGCATCCGCGTGCAGAAGGGCGCTGTCGGCAACGTGCTGCCGGCCGGTACCCTGAAGTCGGCCCAGTAAGCCACTCCCTTTCCGATGCACAACCGCGGCGCCGGGGATGGCGCCGCGCGGGACCCAAGCAATGCTCGAATTTCCACGCTGGAAGTACGTCGTCATCCTGATCGTACTGGCGCTCAGCTCGCTGTACGCGCTGCCCAACATCTACCAGAAGGACCCGGCCGTCCAGATCACCGCCAACCGTGGCGGGCAGGTCGACGACGCGCTGCGCGACCGTGTGCTGGCCGACCTGAAGAAGGCCGGAGTGGACACCCTCGGTGCCGAGAAGGAAGGGGAAAGCCTGATCGTCCGCCTGCCGGACCTGAAGGCGCAGTCCGCCGCCAGCGACGCCCTGCGTGACACCGTCGGCGAGAAGTACACCGTGGCCCTGAACCTGGCCTCGACCGTGCCGGACTGGCTGGCCAACCTCGGCGGTCGTCCGATGGTGCTGGGCCTGGACCTGCAGGGTGGTGTGCACTTCGTGCTGCAGGTCGACCAGAAGGCCGCCCTGGACAAGCGCCTGGACGCCTATACCGAAGACGTGCGCAGCACCCTGCGTGACGCGCGCATCGCCTACCAGTCGGTGGAGCGCCGCGCGGACAACAGCATCGTGGCCAACCTGAGCCCGTCCGCCGGTGATGACGCCGCGCAGCGTGCCCGTACGGCCCTGGTCAAGGCGCAGCCGACGCTCGGCTATGACGTCAGCGGCAACCGCATCACGGTCACCGTGCCGGAAACCGAGATCACCCAGATCGCCAACGGCGCGATCGAGCAGAACATCAACACCCTGCGCAACCGCGTGAACCAGCTCGGCGTGGCCGAGCCGATCATCCAGCGCCAGGGTGCCGACCGCGTGGTCGTGCAGCTGCCCGGCGTGCAGGACACGGCCGAAGCCAAGCGCATGATCGGCGCCACCGCCACCCTTGAATACCGTGCGGTGGTCGAGGGCAATGCGCAGGACGCCATCAACTCCGGTCGCATCCCGCCGGAAGCGAAGGTCTATCAGCGTCGTGACGGCGGCGGTCCGATCCTGCTGAACAAGCGCGTGATCGTCACCGGCGACCAGATGGTCGGCGCGCAGGCGGTGACCGACTCCACCAGCGGTGCCCCGGCGGTCAGCGTGACGCTGAACAACGTCGGCGGCCAACGCATGTTCGATTTCACCAGCGCCAACGTGAACAAGCCGATGGCGGTGGTGTACACCGAACGCGTGCCGACCGTGACCATGGTTGACGGCCAGGAAGTGCGTGGCTTCAAGGTCAACGAGGAAGTGATCTCGGTGGCCAACATCAACGGTGTGTTCGGCAAGAACTTCCAGACCACCGGCCTGCAGAAGAAGGAAGCCGACGACCTGGCCAAGCTGCTGAAGTCGGGCTCGCTGGCCGCGCCGATGGACTTCGTCGAAGAGCGCGTGGTCGGCCCGAGCCTGGGCGCCGAGAACGTCAAGAACGGCATGCGCGCGGTGGTGTTCGCGTTCCTGTTCACCCTGGTGTTCTTCAGCGTGTACTACCGCATGTTCGGTGTGATCACCTCGGCGGCGATGCTGTTCAACCTGCTGATCGTAGTGGCGGTGATGTCGCTGTTCGGTGCCACCATGACCCTGCCGGGCTTCGCCGGCCTGGCGTTGTCGGTGGGCCTGTCGGTGGACGCCAACGTGCTGATCAACGAGCGTATCCGTGAAGAGCTGCGTGCCGGCGTGCCGGGCAAGACCGCGATCGTGACTGGTTACGAGCGTGCCTCGGGCACCATCCTCGACGCCAACCTGACCGGCCTGATCGTCGGCGTGGCGCTGTTCGCATTCGGTACCGGTCCGCTGAAGGGCTTCGCGCTGACCATGATCATCGGTATTTTCGCCTCCATGTTCACCGCGATCACCGTGTCGCGTGCGCTGGCGACGCTGATCTACGGCCGTCGCAAGAAGCTCCAGAACGTGGCCATCTGACGGGACGACACGCACAATGAAACTGTTTCCGCTGCACATCCTCCCGAACGACACCAAGATCGACTTCATGCGTTGGCGCCATGTCGCCATGGCAGTCACCATCGTGGTGTTCCTGGCCTCGATCGCCATCATCGGCATCAAGGGCTTCAACTACGCGCTGGACTTCACCGGCGGCACCCTGATCGAAGCCCGCTTCGACAAGCCGGTGGACGTCGAGCAGGTCCGCACCAAGCTCGAGCAGAATGGCTTCGAAGGCGCCCAGGTGCAGAGCGTCGGTGGCAACACCGACCTGCTGATCCGCCTGGCCCCGCACGGTGAGCATGCGCCGGGTACCGGTGACGCCGCCGCCGAGGACAAGGCCACTGCTGCCGCTGTGGTGAAGGCGCTGTCGTCGGCCGACAACCAGGCCACCGTGCTGCGCAACGAGTTCGTGGGTCCGCAGATCGGCAAGGACCTGGCGATGAATGGCCTGTACGCCACCATCTTCATGCTGGCCGGCTTCCTGATCTACATCGCGGTGCGCTTCGAATGGAAGTTCGCGGTCACCGCCAGCATCGTGGCGATGTTCGACCTGATCGTGACGGTGGCTTACGTGTCCCTGCTGGGCCGTGAGTTCGACCTGACCGTGCTGGCCGGCCTGCTGTCGGTGATGGGCTTTGCTATCAACGACATCATCGTGGTCTTCGACCGCGTCCGCGAGAACTTCCGCAGCCTGCGCGTGGACTCGATGGAAGTGTTGAACCGTTCGATCAACCAGACGCTGTCGCGTACGGTGATCACCGCGGTGATGTTCTTCCTGTCGGCGCTTGCCCTGTACCTGTACGGTGGCAGTTCGATGGAAGGCCTGGCCGAGACGCACATGATCGGTGCAGTGATCGTGGTGCTGTCCTCGATCCTGGTGGCGGTGCCGATGCTGACGATCGGCTTCCTGCGCGTCAGCAAGCAGGACCTGTTGCCCAAGGCAAAGGACATCGAAGCCCTGGAGCGTCGCCCGTAATCACCTGCTGCCCGCAGCACACAGAGAACCCCGCGCAAGCGGGGTTTTTTGTTTGACGATGACTCCAGCCCGGTAGTTCGCTGGACTGCGCAGCAGCTCGATACAGCAGGTTTATCAATAGCTTACGCGCGTCCATCATATGCCGGTGCTTTCTGAAATCTGACCCGGTTTGCCCTCGCGCCGCTCCTATCTGGCTCTTGGAATCCGGGTCGTTCCAAGGAGTCATCATGGCAAAAATCAAGCTCACCAAGACCGCCGTAGAGTCTGCGCAACCCCAGGCGAAGGACATCGAACTACGGGATACCGTTGTGCCCGGCTTCCTCTGCAAGATTACCCCGAAGGGCCGCCGGGTGTTCATGCTCCAGTACCGCACGAACTCCGGGCAGCCTCGCAAGCCCTCGCTGGGCCTGTTCGGGGAACTGACCGTGGAGCAGGCCCGCGTCATGGCGCAAGACTGGCTGGCCGAGGTTCGCCGGGGCGGCGATCCCGGCGGTGCCAAGGCCGAGGCGCGCAAGGCACCCACGGTCGAAGCGTTGTGCAAGAAGTTCATGGAGGACTACTCCAAAAAGCGCAACAAGCCCAGCACGCAGCGCGGCTATCAGGCGGTCATCGACCGCTGTATCGTCCCGCTGATCGGCCCTAAGAAGGTGCAGGACGTGAAGCGGCCCGACATTGCCGGGCTGATGGAGAAGCTGGCCTACAAGCCGGCCGAGGCGAACAATGCCTTTGGCGTGCTGCGCAAGATGTTCAACCTGGCCGAAGTGTGGGGCTTCCGCCCGGACGGCACGAACCCGTGCCGCCACGTCCCGATGTATCCGCCCGGCGAGGAAACCCGGCTCATCGTGGACGACGAGCTGGCGCTGATCTTCCGCCAACTGGAGAAGCTGGAGGCGGAAGGGCTGGAGAACTACGTCATCCCGCTGGCGATCCGCCTGCAATTCGAGTTTGCCGGTCGTCGCTCCGAAATCTGCACGCTCGAATGGAGCTGGATCGACCTGGAGAATCGGCGCGTGGTGTGGCCGGACAGCAAGACCGGCGGCCTTTCCAAGCCCATGAGCGCGGAAGCCTATCGGCTGTTCTCGACCGCACCGCGCCGGGACGGTTGCCCCTACGTCCTGCCGTCGCCCAACGACCCGACCAAGCACCTGACCTTTGGCGAGCACTATGGCGGCTGGTGCCGCGTGCTCAAGGCCGCCGGTGTTCCGCATGTCGGTACGCACGGCATCCGCCATCGCTCGACTACCGACATTGCCAATTCGGGCGTGCCGACCAAGGTAGGTATGAAGCTGACGGGCCACAAGACCGTGGCAATGTTCATGCACTACGTTCACACCGAGGACAAGCCGGTGCGTGATGCGGCCGAACTGGTGGCGAGCCGGCGGCAGGCCATCACGGGCGCGCGGCAGCCCCAGGAGGCCATCGCATGAACAGGCGCAAAGCATCTGTTCCTTCGCCCGCAGCGCCGACGGCGCTGCTGGGCGACATTCGGACATTGATCGAAGCGGCGCGCAAGCGCGCCGCTTCGGCGGTGAATAGCGAGCTGTCGATGCTCTACTGGCGCATCGGCCAGCGCATCCATACGCAGGTCTTGGAAGGTCGGCGGGCCGACTACGGCGAGGAAGTCGTGCTGACCTTGGCAGCGCAACTGGTGAAGGAGTACGGCAGCAGTTTTTCGGTCAAGAATCTGCGTCGGATGGTGCAGTTCGCCGTCGCTTACCCGGACGAGCGAATTGTCGTATCACTGATACGACAATTGAGCTGGACGCACTTCATCGCCCTGATCCCGCTGAAAGACCCGCTCCAGCGGGACTACTACGCGCAGATGGCGAGCGCCGAACGCTGGAGCGTGCGGACGTTGCGCGAGCGCATCGACTCGATGCTGTACGAGCGCACGGCGCTGTCCCAAAAGACGGAAGCAACCATCGCGCAGGAACTGGCGACCCTGCGCGATGCGCAGCGCATGACCCCGGCGCTGGTCATGCGCGATCCGTACATCCTCGACTTCTTGGGCCTGCGGGATAGCTGGCAGGAAGGCGACTTGGAAGCCGCGATCATCCGCGAAATGGAAGCCTTCCTGCTGGAGCTTGGCGCGGGCTTTTCCTTCGTTGCCCGGCAGAAGCGCATCCCGATTGACGACGAGGATTTTCACCTTGACCTGCTTTTTTACAACCGCAAGCTGCGGCGGCTGGTGGCCGTCGAATTGAAGATCGGCGAGTTCAAGGCAGCGTACAAGGGGCAGATGGAGCTTTATCTGCGCTGGCTGGACAAGCACGAGCGGGAGCCGGAAGAAGCCTCGCCGCTGGGAATCATCCTCTGCACGGGCAAGAAGCGCGAGCAAATCGAACTACTGGAATTGGACAAGTCGGGCATCCACGTCGCCGAGTACCTGACCACCTTGCCGCCGCGTGCGGTGTTGGGCGAACGATTGCAGCAGGCGACCGAGCGGGCGCGCTTACAGATCGAACAGCGCACGCAGGACACGGAGTAGGCCAAGCAGCATTTGTGCGTCCTGTCGTGCCGCCGTCGGGTTCGCGGGCTGCACCCCGCGTTTCGCTCCGAATCACACTCATCCCGTTTGCCTACCCGCATGCGCCTGATGCCCAGCACACCCAGGTGCATGACGTAGCGCCCTCCTGATTCTGCGCAGGATCAGGCAGACAGGATTTGCCCCGCTATGGCGGCCAGCACAACCACCAGCACCGGCGGCAAGCGTCCATAGACCAGCAGGCCGAAGGCGGCCAAGGCCAGAGCGAAATCGGTGCGTCCGTGGATGGCGCTTGTCCATACGGGGTCGTAGAGCGCGGACAGCAGGATGCCGACCACCCCTGCGTTAATGCCCGCCATTGCAGCCTGGATGCTCGGCCGGTGGCGCAACCGCTGCCAGAACGGTAGCGTGCCGATCAGCACGAGGAAGGCTGGCACGAAGATCACGATCAGCAGCACCAGCCCGCCAAGCCAGCCGTGCAAGGGCCAGTCGGCCACAGTGCCGAGATAGGCCGCGAAGGTGAACAGCGGCCCCGGTACGGCCTGCGCCGCACCGTAGCCGGCCAGGAAATCGGCATTGCCGACCGCGCCGGTCGAGCCGGTGACTGCTTGCAGCAGCGGCAACACGACATGGCCGCCACCGAACACCAGTGCGCCGGCGCGGAAGAAGCCGTCGATCAGCGCAGCCATCGTCGAGCCGCTGGCCGCCGCCCACAACGGCAGACCGAGCAGCAACGCGGCCAGCAAGCCCAACGCTATCGCGCCAGTACGGCGCGACACCGCATACGAGGCCAGATGCGCTGCCGGCAGCGGCGGCAGTTGCAGCCACCAGCGACCGATCAGGCCCGTCATGACGATGGCCGCGACTTGCACCCAGGCCGACGGCAGCAATAGTGTCAGCAACGCGGCCAGGATCGCTAGCGCGGCGCGGGGCCGGTCGGGGCACAGCGTTTTCGCCATGCCCCACACCGCTTGCGCCACCACGGCGACGGCAACCACTTTCAAGCCATGCACCCAACCGGCTTCAGCGAGCGGGTGGTATTCGGAAATGCCGTAGGCGAACAGGATCAGTACGAGCGCTGAGGGCAACGTGAATCCGACCCAAGCCGCCAGTGCGCCCCACCCACCAGCACGGCCCAAGCCAAGCGCCATGCCGACCTGGCTGCTGGCCGGCCCCGGCAGGAACTGGCACAGCGCGACCAGATCGGCGTAGCTGCGATCGTCCAGCCAGCGGCGACGCTCGACGAACTCCGTGCGGAAGTAGCCCAAGTGCGCGATTGGCCCGCCGAAGGAGGTCAGCCCCAGCCGCAGAAAGACCAGAAAAACGCGCCCGGCGTTGTCGCGCTCTGCGGTGGCTGGCTCTGGCATCAAATCGACTCCTGTTTCATGCGCTTGGACAACGCTTCGGCGCTTTCCTTGCGCTCGCTGTACCGATCCACCAGATACGGTGCCGCGTCGCGCGTGAGCAGCGTGAACTTCATCAGTTCTTCCATCACGTCCACAATGCGGTCGTAATAGGCCGAGGGCTTCATGCGCCCGGTTTCATCGAACTCCTGATATGCCTTGGCGACCGAAGACTGGTTCGGGATGGTCAGCATCCGCATCCAGCGACCCAGCACGCGCATCTGGTTGACCGCATTGAATGACTGCGAGCCGCCTGATACCTGCATCACCGCCAGCGTCTTGCCCTGGGTCGGGCGCACCGCTCCGGAGGACAGCGGAATCCAGTCGATCTGCGTCTTCATCAGGCCGGTCATCGCGCCGTGGCGCTCCGGCGAGCACCACACCATGCCTTCCATCCATTGCGCCAGTTCGCGCAGTTCCTTTACCTTCGAATGATCGTCGCCGGCATCGTCCACCAACGGCAGGCCCGACGGGTTGAAGAACCGTGTTTCGCCGCCGAGCGCACGCAGGATGCGCGCCGCTTCTTCGGCGGCAAGGCGGCTGTACGAGCGGTCGCGCAGCGAGCCGTAGAGCAGCAGGAAGCGCGGCGCGTGCGTGGCGCGTTCGGGTGTCAGGAGCCGTTCCTTGTCCGGCTGCTGGAACAGCGTGGCATCGAGGTTCGGCAGGCCGATACGGGTATCAGACACGCTGCCCCTTTGCATCCACTACCGCCTCGCCGTCTTCCTTGTTGAACGCGCCGCGCTGCGGATTCGGCAGAATGTCCAGCACGGTTTCCGAGGGGCGGCACAGCTTCGTGCCCAGCGGCGTGACCACGATGGGCCGGTTCATCAGGATCGGATGTTGCCCGATGGCATCGAGCAACTGATCATCCGTCCATTTTGGGTTGGCCAAGCCCAACTCCGCATAGGGCGTGCCTTTCTCGCGCAGCACCTCGCGCGCGCTCAGGCCCACGTCCGCCAGCAGCTTGACCAGCGTTTCCCGCGTCGGTGGCGTCTTCAGGTACTCAATGACCGTGGGTTCCTCGCCGCTGTTGCGGATCAGGGCCAGCACATTGCGCGAGGTGCCGCAGTTCGGGTTGTGATAGATCGTGATGTTGCTCATGGGTTTCTCTCAGTTCGTTGCGTGGCCGCGCTCGTACCAGCGGCGCGAGCGGTTGACCACGCGCACCACCAGCAGCATCACCGGCACCTCGATCAGCACACCCACCACGGTGGCCAGCGCCGCGCCGGAATGGAAACCGAACAGGCTGATGGCCGCGGCCACGGCCAACTCGAAGAAGTTGCTCGCGCCGATCAGGGCCGACGGGCCGGCGACGCAGTGTTGCTCGCCTGTCTTGCGGTTGAGCCAATAGGCCAAGCCGGAATTGAAGAACACCTGGATCAGGATCGGCACCGCCAGCATGGCAATGATCAGTGGTTGTTGCAGGATGGCTTGGCCCTGGAAGGCGAACAGCAGCACCAGCGTCAGCAGCAGCGCGGCGATGGACAGCGGGCCGATGCGTTCAAGGGCGCGGTCAAATGCGGCCTGGCCCCGGCGCAGCAGCGCCCGCCGCCAGAGCTGCGCGACGATGACCGGGATGACGATGTAAAGCGCCACCGAGATCAGTAGCGTGTCCCACGGTACGCTGATGGCCGACAGGCCGAGCAGCAGGCCAACGATGGGCGCGAAGGCGAACACCATGATGGTGTCGTTGAGTGCGACTTGCGAGAGCGTGAATACGGGGTCGCCGCCGGTCAGCCGGCTCCAGACGAACACCATCGCCGTGCAGGGCGCGGCGGCCAGCAGGATCAGGCCGGCCACGTAGCTGTCGAGTTGGTCGGCCGGCAGCCACTCGGCGAAGACGTGCCGAATGAAGATCCACGCCAGCAGTGCCATTGAGAACGGCTTGACTGCCCAGTTGACGAATAACGTCACACCGATGCCGCGCCAGTGCTGTTTGACCTGGCCGAGCGCACCGAAATCCACCTTGAGCAGCATTGGGATCACCATGACCCAGATCAGCACGCCGACCGGCAGATTGACTTGGGCGACTTCTATGCGGCCGATGGCCTGAAACATGCCGGGCGCGAACTGGCCGAGCGCGATGCCGGCGACGATGCACAGCAGCACCCACACGGTCAGGTATCGCTCGAACACGCTCATGGCGGAAACAGTCGGTGCGCGGCTGGCGGATGCACTGGCGGTCATGGTTGCCTCACTTGCGTCCAATGTCGTGCAGCTCACGCTGCAAGGACATGGCATCGAGGCGCTGGAGCGGCAGCGACAGGAACAGTTCTATGCGCCGGCGCAGCGTGATGGCCGCGTCCATGAACGCCTTGCGCTGTTGTTCCTCGGTGCCTTCGACGGCGGCCGGGTCGGGCACGCCCCAATGCGCCGAGACGGGCTGGCCCGGCCACAGCGGACACGCCTCGCCGGCGGCGTTGTCGCAGACGGTGAAGATGAAGTCGAACACCGGCGCACCGGGAACCACGAATTCGTCCCAGCTCTTGCTGCGGTAGCCCGTGGTCGGCAGGCGCAGGCGTTCCAGCGTGGCGAGTGCCAGCGGATTCACTTCGCCTTTCGGGTGGCTGCCGGCCGACCAGGCACGGAAGCGGCCTTGGCCCAGCTCATTGAGCAAGCCTTCGGCGAGGATGGAACGGGCCGAATTTCCCGTGCAGATGAACAGTGCGTTGTAGGTGGTGTCGGTCATGGCGTCAGCAGTTGCAGTTAGGGGATTCGGAAACCTCGCAGACGCCGCCCTGGCAGCAATGCTCGGTCAGGTAGCCGATCAGGCCGTTCATGTGACCGTACTCGGCGCGGTAGATCAGGTTGCGGCCCTGCTGCTCGATGGAAACGAGGCCAGCGTGGGCCAGTTCCTTCAAGTGGAAGGACAAGGTATTGCGGGCCACGTCGAGCTGATCGGCGAGGACGCTGGGCGTGCGTCCTTCCGGCCCGGCGACGACCAGGGCGCGGAATACACGCAGTCGTTGCGTGTGGGCCAGCGCACTCAGGGCGGAAACGGCTTGATCTTCATTCATTATTCGATGATACAACAATTATAGAATTAATAGAAAGAAGAAAGGAAAACACCGCTTGGTGGCGTCCCGGCGTACCGCCGTCGGGTTCGCGGGCTGCGCCCCGCGCTTCGTGCCGAATCGCGGCCATCCGGCTTTGACCCCTGACGCCTTCGGCCCTGGCGGGCCTGCGCGCTCCGCTTGCACAAAGGCGAGTGTGTGCATTGGGCGGGTGTGGGCGGTCTTGCTGTTCCCTTCACCGTATCACGGCGTTTTCGCCGTCAAGGGCTGCGCGTGCTTGCACGCTTGCGGCCTGGCAGCCGTCCTCGACCCCTGACTGCTTGCGCTGCGCCGTGCTCTCCACGGTTCCGGGCAATTCCGCCCGAGCAACCGGAGCACGATCATGTCGCAACTGTCCTTTTCCTCGTTCGATTCCTCGCTGATGGTGCGTGACGCACAGGGCCGCTACCTGCTGGCGACTGCCGAGCAGATTCTGGAGGCCGCGCGCCAGGCCATCGAGCGCAAGATGCAACGCGGTACGTCGTTCACGTCGCCGGCGGCGGTCAAGGAGTACCTGCGCGCCAAGCTGGCCGGCTTCGAGCATGAGGTGTTCGCGGTGCTGTTCATGGACACGCAACATCGGCTGATCGAATACGCCGAAATGTTCCGCGGCACCATCGACGGCGCATCGGTGTATCCGCGCGAGCTGGTCAAGGAGGCGCTGCGGCTCAATGCGGCGGCGGTCATCATTTCGCACAACCATCCGAGCGGCAATCCCGAGCCGAGCGGTGCCGACCGGGCGCTGACCCAGCGGCTCAAGGAGGCGCTGGGGCTGGTGGACGTGCGCGTGCTGGATCACGTCATCGTGGCGGGCACCGACACCACATCGTTTGCCGAATGCGGCTTGATCTGACCAAGGGGCTTCGGCCCCTTTTTGCTGCGCCCGGCGCGGGCCGGGCGAAAACGCTGCCTCGGATTTCCGAGACAGCGTTTCGGAAATTCATGGCCTGCATGGAGGTATGGGGCGGTCTTGCTGTCCCCTTCATCGTGCCACGGCGTTCTCGCCGTCAAGGGCTGCGCGCGATGGCGCTTGCGTCCTGGCGGCCGTCTGCGACCCCTGACTGCTTGCGCTGCGCCGTGCCCCGGAAGGGTCGGGCAATTCCGCCCGGCAACCTTTCAGGAGTTCACCATGAACAACGCACTCATCACTGCCGAGCAGCGCATCGTGCTGCAGGCCAACGGCCGCGCATCGCTGGAGAACCCGGACTTCGATCCGGCCCCGGTGGTCAAGCTGTTCACGCCGGACGGTGGCGCGACCTGGCTGCTGACCGAGATTGATCCCGACAACCATGACCACGCCTTTGGTCTTTTCGACCTGGGCCTGGGCGAGCCGGAAATCGGCTGGGTCAGCTTGAACGAGCTGGCGACCGTGCGCGGCGGGCTGGGCCTGCCGATCGAGCGTGACCTGTATTTCCGGGCCGAGAAGCGGTTGAGCGGCTATGCGCGCGATGCGCGGCTGGCTGGGCGGATCGTTCTCTGACCTCGCACCTGGAGCGCCGCAAGGCGCTCCTTGCGCTTTCTCGACCATCACAGGAGATCAATGCCATGAGCAGCCATCACGACTACATCATCGAAATCACCGCGCAGCACGATGCGCTCAAGCCGTTCGCGCCGGAAAACGGCCAGCCGCTGCGCTTCAAGATCGGCGACGCGGTGATCTTCACCAACGAGTACGGCGCACAGTTCCGGCTCCGCGTCACCGGGTTCTATCAGCCCACCGGGCTTTCAGGTATGTACGCCCGCGGTGCGCGCTACCTGCTGGACTCGGCATCGCCGTGGATGCCGGTTGCGGAATCCAGCCTGCGTCCTGATGGCTCGGCCTGATGCCTTCGCGCCCCTTCCGGGGCGCTGCGCGCTTCGCTTGCCTCTAGGGGAAAGCCCTGCGGGCTATCCCCACCGCGCGATGCTTGGCACCCCTAAAGACCGCCGAACCGGCTGCGTCGGCTCGGCCAGAAATCCGCAGCCACAGCAGAACCCGCTTCCCGATGCGTGGGGCGTAGTGCGCCTGGTGCTCATCGAACCTTGAAGGCTGGGCGTCCCCGGCCAAGAAACATGGCCGGTCGCGCTGTCGTGCGCGTAGCGCATCGAGCCGCCTGCGGCGTCTCGCCCCTGTCGGGCTTCCATCGTTCCCTCGCTCCGCTCGGCTGACGCCTTCGGCCCGGCTTCCAGATCCGGGCCTGCGCGCTTCGCTTGCCGTGCAGTCAGCGCAAGGGGAAGGCCGTTGCCATGTCCAGCCGTCTCCCCTGACTTCATCACCTTGTCCGCGACTGTAGCCCGCTCCCGCGTGCCATCAAGGCGCGCAGGGCCGTGTCCTCGGCTACGCCTGCGGGCCGCACCACCCCCTGCGCTTGTTTCCTTGACGGCCCCCGTCCGCGCGCTCCTGACCGTCGCGGGCGATGAACTCAGGAAGACGGTGGCAACAGGGCCAACCGGGTTCCTCTCGCCGACCGCACCAAACAGCCGAAAGGCTGGGCTCCGAATCTAGGAATCCGGTGTGCGGTGAACAGCAAACCCTTTTTTCTTTGTCAGGAGAAATGAAATGCAACTCGCATCCCGCTTCGCTTCCCGCTCCCCCTCGCTGCGCAGCGACTACCCGCTGTCCGATGACCAGATTCACCGCGTAGCGCCGTCCATCTTCGCGGACGCGCCGCATGAAAGCCGTTCGCAGCGGTACGCCTATATCCCCACCGCCGCCGTGCTGGCCGAGCTTCGCAAAGAAGGGTTCCAGCCCTTCTTGGTGACGCAAACCCGCGTGCGCGATGAAGGCAAGCGCGAGCATACGAAACACATGCTGCGCCTGCGCCACGCCAGCCAGATCAACGGCGCGGAGGCCAATGAAATCGTGTTGTTGAACTCGCACGATGGCACGAGCAGCTATCAGATGCTCGCGGGCATGTTCCGGTTCGTGTGCAGCAATGGGCTGGTGTGTGGCGACACCGTGGCCGATGTGCGCGTACCCCACAAGGGCGACGTTTCCGGGCATGTCATCGAAGGCGCTTACGAAGTCTTGCGCGGCTTCGACCGGGTGAAGGATTCCCGCGATGCCATGCGTGCGATCACGCTGGACGAAGGCGAGGCCGAAGTATTCGCCCGCGCCGCGCTGGCCCTCAAGTACGACCCCACCGACAACAAGCCCGCGCCCATCACCGAATCGCAAATCCTGATGCCGCGCCGGTTCGACGACCGCCGCCCGGACTTGTGGAGCGTGTTCAACCGCACGCAAGAAAACCTGACCAAAGGCGGATTGCATGGCCGCAGCGCCAACGGACGCCGCCAGCAGACCCGCCCCGTGCAGGGCATTGATTCCGGTGTGCGCCTCAATCGCGCCCTCTGGATGCTGGCCGATGGCCTGCGCCAGTTGAAAGCCTGATTCCCCACGCGGCAGGGGCAGGCAGCAGCCCTTGCCGCTTCTTTCGCTGCTGCATCCCTGAACCGTTAGGAGTTATCACCATGAACGCAACCACCTACACCGAAGCCCGCGCCGTCAATGCCGCCGCCGCTATCCCGCTGGAAGCCGCCGACCCGACCAAGAACCTGATTCTGGTTCCGCTGTCGCGGCTGGTGCTGCGCCCCACGGGCCGCAACGTGCGCAAGACCCCGCGCATGTCCATCCCCGAACTGGCCGCGAGCATCCAGCGCGTGGGCCTGCTGCAAAACTTGATCGTGATTGCCGCCGCCGATGGCGAACATTACGAAGTCGTGGCCGGTGGCCGCAGGCTGGCCGCGTTGAAGCTGCTGGCGAAGAAGCACCGCATCAGCAAGGAATGGGAGGTGCCTTGCCTGCTGGTGGCCGATGGCACGGCGCGCACCGCCAGCCTGACCGAGAACGTGCAGCGCGAAGCCATGCACCCCGCAGACCAGTTCGAGGCATTCGCCGCGCTGGTGGCCGAAGGCCGACCCATCGAGGACATAGCCGCCGATTTCAGCGTGTCCCCGCTGGTGGTGCAGCGCCGCTTGAAGCTGGCGAACGTCTCGCCCCGGCTGCTGGCCGACTACCGCGCCGAAGCCGTAAGCCTTGACCAGTTGATGGCCCTTGCCATCACCGACGACCACGCCGCGCAGGAAGCCGCCTTCTACGATGCGCCGACGTGGCAGCGCCAGCCGTCCGCGCTGCGCGACCGCCTCACCGAGCGGGAAATCGACGCCTACCGGCATCCGCTGGTGCACTTCGTCGGGCTGGACACCTATGAAGCCGCAGGCGGTGGCGTGCGCCGTGATCTGTTCGCCGAAGGTGACGCGGGCGTGTATCTGACCGATGCCGCGCTGCTGGACAGGCTGGCGCAAGACCGGCTGGCGGGCATGGCCGCCCAGGTGAAGGCCGAAGGCTGGGCATGGGTGGATGCCACGCCGGGCGTGACCCATGCTGACCTGCACGCTTTCCAACGTGCGCCGAGGGAGCGGCGCGAGCCGACCAAGCGCGAAGCGCAGCGCATCGAGAAGCTGCAATCCAAGATGCAGGAACTGGCCGCAGCCGTGGATGACGCGCTGGACGCCGAGGACGAGGACAAGGCCGATGCACTGCAAGAGGAAGGCGAAGCCGTGGGCGAGCAGTTGCAGGCGCTGGAAGATGGCTTGCAGGACTACAGCCCGACCGCGAAGGCCGCAGCCGGTGCCATCGTCACCATCGACCGCAACGGGCAGGCCGTGATTCATCGCGGGCTGATGCGCGAGGCCGAGGCCAAGGCGCTGCGCACGCTGGAACGCCTGCGCCAAGGTTTCAGCGGCGAGGATGCCGGGAACGACGACGAAGGCGAGGACGGAGACGGCGACGGCGACGGGCAGCCAAAGACCGCCGCCATGTCCGACCGGCTGGCGCAACGGTTGAGCGCCCACCGCACCGCCGCGCTGCAAATCGAAGTCGCCCGGCATCCGCAAGTGGCGCTGGCCGCGCTGGTGCATGGCATGGTGCAGACCGTCTTGCAGGAAAGCCGCTACGGCCACGACTTGCCGCTGGGCGTGAGCCTGAAAATGCAAGACCGGCTGGAAGGCATGGCCCCGGACTGGCCGGAATCGCCCGCCGCCGTGGCGCTGCGCGAACTGCAACAAGTGGCCGGTGAAGGCTTGCCGCAGGACAGCGCCGAACTGTTCGCCGCGCTGCTGGCAAAGCCGCAAGACGAACTGGTGCGGCTGCTGGCCGTGTGCGTGGCTTCCACGGTGGACGTGGTGACGCCTCGCGCCATGCTGCGCCAGCCCGGCGAGGAACTGGCGCAGGCCGTGGGCCTCGACATGGCAGCATGGTGGCAGCCGAGCGCGGAAGGCTACTTCCAGCACGTTCCCAAGGCCGCCATCCTGCAAGCCGTGGGCGAGTACGCGCCAGAGCAGGTTTCCCGGCTGGCGAAGTTGAAGAAGGCCGACATTGCCAGCGAAGCCGAGCGGCTGGCGAACGGCACAGGCTGGATGCCTGCCATCTTCAAGGCCGAAGGCACGCAGGCAGCCACGCAGGCAGAACCGCAGGCAGAACCGCAGGAGCAGGACGACGCCCCGGAGGATTCCGAGGCAATGGCGGATGAACCCGCCGTGGCGCTGGCCGCTTGACCCGCGCCGACAGCAAGCGCCCCGGCCTCGACCGGGGCGCTTCGCTGGAAGGAAAACGCCCCATGACCCGCACTACCACCAGCCGCCCACGCATGGCGGCGATCTATGCCCCCGGCGTGGTACGCGCCCGCCGCTGGCACGGCGACGGCGACGTGCGCGGCTACCGTCCGCCCTCGGGCTGGTCAGCCCGCGCCGACCTCACCGACATTCACCCCATCACGGGCCGCGCCTTGCCGCGTGCCGTGTGGTGGCTCATCGAGACGAAGGAATAACCCGAACAGCACCGCGCCCAGGCCGTTCCGCCCTGGGCGCGGTGAAAAGAAAATCCGGGCGCGGCGGTGGCCGCGCCCGGTGTTCAAGGCCAACAGCCGAATCAGAACGCCGCCGCCTTCGCGGTGGCTCAGGCGGCGGCGTTAGAGCAGCCGAGCATTCGCCCGGCCCATACCTGCGCGCTACGCTTATGTCCAGGGGAAAGCCCTGCGGGCTATCCCCCGCCGCGCAATGCTTGGCGCCCCTTGATGCCGCCGAACCGGCTGCGCCGGATCGGCTCGGCCAGCGCCCCGCCGCGATGGACGGCGTGCCGGCGAACACGCTGGCGCTTGCTGCGGCGGGTTGTGCAAATGCGTGCGGTCCTCAACGCTGGCGGTTCCTGCCTGTCACGTCACGAAGGACGGTTCACGGACAACCCGCCCGACATCGCTATGGAGCTTCCACACCACGCCTCAAGACCGGCACCGCAAGGTGCGGCAGGGGCGTTCTCGCCTGTCGTCGGGTGGTTGACCTGGCCCGCGTCAGCGGGCGAGCCGGAGCAGCCTTCATGCGGGGATGCCGAGCCGGCCCCATCTCCTTTCGGAGCGGTTCGGCCCAAGGCGTCCTTGTCTCGTTGTGAATCCTGGCGGTGGCGCGGCTGCGCCTCGGGCTTCATGACTGCAACCGTCCGGCGAAAACAATTTCCCCGCCGCTGCGCGGCTTCCTCGCGCAGCAAATTCTTTTCGCCTTCCGGTTCTCCACTGCGTTTCGACCGCAAGCGGTGCAGCCAGCCCGTCTCCCGCCAGCCGGATCACAACAAGGACGCGATGGGCGCGAACCTTGTTCAACCGACAGGAGAAAACATCATGGCCAACATCGGCACCTTCACCGCAGACAAAGACGGCTTCACCGGCACGCTTCGCACCCTGACGCTCAATGTCAAGGTCAAACTGGTTCCCAACGACAAGGGCAGCAGCGAGAACGCTCCCGACTTCCGGCTCCAGGCCGCCGGTCACGACATCGGCGCGGCATGGAACAAGAAAAGCGAGGCCGGGCGGGATTACAAGTCCGTGAGCATTGACGATCCTTCGTTCCCGGCGCCGGTCTATGCCCGCCTGATCGAAGGCGAGGACGGCACGCACGACCTGATCTGGTCGCGCAGCAAGCCCCAGGCGGCGTGACCGCCACAGCGCCCCGCCCATCGCGGCGGGGCGCTGTGCTGCTGATCGCAGCACATCACCGCATCACGCACGCGGCTTCGCCGCGTCGCGTTCGCTCAACACCGCCTCTAGCTCCTGGCGCACCTGCGCCAGCAGCTCGTCGGCCTTGCTCGGGCTGTTGCCCGCATAGGCCAGCGTCAGCAGCGTGAGCGGGTGGATCTCCATCACCTCGCACAACTCCGCCAGCTTGTAGAAGGTCGGGCTTTTCAGATCGCGTTCGAGGGTACTCATATAGGTGCGGCTGGACACGTCAGAGAAGGCTTCCTGGCTCAAGCCACGCGCCTTTCTGACCGTCTTCAACGCCTTTGCCAATGAATACCCAGCCGCCACCTATGGTTTCCCTCAAAAAACCAAGATGACAGCCCATTGCGCCCTATAGGACTACAATCTATAGTGTTCATTTGGTGTTGCTATCCGTTTTTGTGCCTTTACGGAAATCCGCATCGGCGGGTTCCAGCAAAGCCACGGAACCGCGTCCGTGCTTGCGCACGAAGGCACAAATCCGGCTCGGCAGTTCTGCGCTTTGGCGCGAAACCGCATCCGTGCATCATTGGATTCGTGGGATTACCGACCATGCCCCAGCCACTCGCCACCGACCCAGAGCGCGCGCAACTGCTCGCCAACGGCGAGGCCCGTGCCGCTGGCCGGGCCATCGACCCGGTGCCCGTGGTGCGGCTGTTCACGCCCGACGCGCATGTGACTTGGCTGCTGGCGGCGCTCGATCCCGCCGATGGCGACACCGCTTGGGGCCTTATCGACCTGGGGATCGGGATGCCCGCGCAGGGCACCGTCAAGCTGTCCGAGCTGGCCGGCATCGTCGGGCCGCGCCAGCAGCCCGTACTGCGCGACCTCTATTTCCGGCCCACGCGCACGCTGTCGGAGTACACCCGCCTAGCCGAGCGAGACGGGGCCATTCCAGATTGACCACCGCCGACTGTGACTTTTTCAGTCTTTTGTCATACCGGGCAAGTCTCAATCGGGATTATTGCGGCATACCCACGCCAGTCTGATCCAAATAGACATGATGCCCCGCGCGGGCTGCGGCAGGCTGGACGATACGGCGTCCCACGGCTGGGGCGCCGCTGCCCCGCCATTGAGACGACTACCGCAACGCGTCGGAGCCAATCGGTCTTGACAGGTCCATCCATCTTTTTTAACCCATGACGTTCTGACGATACCGATGTAGCGCGTAGTTCTTCCGTGGCGGCCAGTCCTGTTCGCAGGGAGGTTGCGTCATGGTCGATCGCAGCGCCGAGCCTTGGTATCCGACTGCCGCGTACCTGTACGCGCTGCATTTGGACGACCTCGCGCTCGCCTGGGAATACCTGCGCAGGCATCCCGACTACCGGCTCGACTGGCTGCGCCGTCATCGCCGGCCGCAGGCGGCACAGGACGCGGCGCATCGCTGGGGCTTGCGCCTTCTGGAAGACCCGGTGCTGGATGTGCGCGACGCGCATCCAGCCTGGCTGCCCGGCCACGCTGCCGTGGTGCAGCTCTATCCCGACGCCGACCCGCCGCTCGATGCGGCGGTCTTTGCGTTCTGGCACATCCCTGGGCACAAGCAACTGCTGCATGACGGCAAAGGGCTGGCGCTGATCGCGCGCAGCCCTGGCCGATGCGTGCGCTTCGTGCTGGCGCCCGGCCTGGAGGACGGCATGGCTGTCGCCTATGCCCACCGCGGCGGCGCTGCCGCGCCGGTGCATGGGCATCTGCCCAGCTCCGACATGGCCGATACGAAGCCCCGGCCGACACTCGCCGCGCTGCTGGAACTGCACACCTTGCAGGCGCTCGACGCAGCCCTGGCGGGCGCGTCCTTGCGCGAAATCGCCGAAGGGCTGTTCGGCGCCGATGCCGTGGCGGCCGACTGGCACGCCGACGGTGATCTGCGCGCCCGCGTGCGCCGTCTGGTACGGCGCGGCGATGCGCTGATGCGCGGCGGCTATCGCCGCCTAGCACAGCTTGCGCCGCTTGAGAAGGGACGTTTTGCAGCCGACGCAAAACGTCCCTGATCGAAAACCCCTCGCTTCTTGAGACTGCCTCCATCCGGTCGCGCTGTGTGGCTGGTCGTTTTCAACCGATGGAGGTTCACACCATGCGTCCCGCTCCCTTGCGGCCTGCCGCCACTGTCTCGACCGCTGCCGCGCAGCCGCAGCGTTACCTCACCAACGACGAAGCCGCCGAGTACCTGCGCCTGTCGCCGCGCACGCTGGAAAAGCAGCGCGTGATCGGCGGCGGCCCACGCTTTCGCAAGTTCGGCCGGCGCGTCATGTACGCCGTGGCCGACCTCGATGCTTGGGCCGCCGACCGCAGCTTCGAGACGACTTCCGATCCCGAGTACGCCGAGCACCACTCGGCGGACAGCCGTGCGCGCTGATCGCTGGCGCGCGTCAGGCCATCGTCATGTCCAGCCCCGCGCTGCCCGTGCGGCAGCGGCCGATGCAAGAGCGCGAACAGCTCGACCTGTTCCGCGCCTTGCCGGGCGACATGGCGCCGCGCGACAGCCAGGACTTGATGGCCTTTCCGTTCTTCTCGCTGGCGAAGTCTCGGCGCGTTGCGCCAATCGACTTCCGGGCCGGCAACGTCACGATCCGCGTGGAGGGCACAGCCGAGCACGGCATCGCCACGATTTGGGATGCCGACATTCTGATCTGGGCCGCCAGCCAGATCGTGGAAGCGCGCGACGCGGGCCTGCGCCCGTCGCGGCTGATGCAGGCCACGCCCTACGAGATCCTGCGCTTCATCGGGCGCGGCACGTCGCTGCGCGACTACCAGCGCCTCAAAGCGGCCTTGGATCGCCTGCAATCGACCACCGTGGCCACGTCCATCCGCGAGACGACAGGCCGGCGCCTGCATCGGTTCTCATGGATCAACGAATGGAAGGAACTGGCCGATGCCAGCGGCACGCCGCTGGGCATCGAGCTGATCCTGCCGGACTGGTTCTATGCGGGCGTGATCGACGCCGCCCTGGTGCTGACCATCGACCCGGCGTATTTCCGATTGACCGGCGGCATCGAGCGGTGGCTGTACCGCCTGGTGCGCAAGCACGGCGGCAGGCAGGAACACGGCTGGCAGTTCGACTTTCAGCACCTGTACCGCAAATCGGGCAGCGTGGCGCGCTACTACGACTTCGCCGCCGACCTGCGGGCATTGGTCGCGCGGCAGTCCTTGCCCGGCTACCACTTGGGCATCGAGCACGTATCCGGGCTTTCGTCGCCGCTGCTCACGTTCCGGCCCGTGCCGTCCACGGCACGGGGATAAGTGCGGGAGAGCCTGTGGACGGACTCGTGCTATCAGGCAACAGAAGTATCGTGCTATCAGGCAACGAACTATCGTGCTATCAGGCAACAAAATCGGCCGCAAACCCGCGCCAGCACTGGGTTTGCGCGCCCTCTAACTTCCCTAACTTAATTTCTCTAACTTTTAGTAGGGAAACGCCGCTGCGGTGGATAACCGCCACGCGGCCATCAACGCAGCAGCAACAGCCGGGCTTTCCAACATGGAGGGCCAAGCCATGATCGTCGCGCTACTCAACCAGAAAGGCGGCGTGGGCAAGACCACGCTCGCCACCCACATCGCTGGCGAACTGGCAATGCGCGGCCAGCACGTCGTGCTGCTGGACGCCGACCCGCAGGGTTCATCACTGGACTGGACGCAACGCAGAAGCCAGCAAGGCTTGCCACGGCTGTTCAGCGCCGTGGGCCTCGCACGCGAGACGCTGCATCAGGAAGCGCCAGAGCTGGCACGCCGCGCCGATCACGTCGTCATCGACGGCCCGCCGCGCATCGCCGCCTTGGCGCGCTCCGCGCTGCTGGCGGCCGAGCGCGTGCTGATCCCGGTGCAACCCAGCCCCTACGACTTGTGGGCCAGCGCCGAGATGGTGGCGCTGATCCGCGAGGCGCAAGTCTTTCGGCCTGCGCTGCGCGCGGCCTTCGTCATCAACCGGCGTGTCAGTACCACCGTGATCGGGCGCGAAGCACGCCAGGCGCTCGCCGACCAGCCGCTTCCTGCGCTGCGCGCGGAAGTGCATCAGCGCATCGTGTTCGCCGACAGCGTGGCCGCTGGCCGGCTTGCACGCGAGACGGCACCGGACAGCGCCGCCGCCCGTGAAATCACCGTCCTGGTGGACGAACTGCTGCGGTGGACGACATGACAGCGAAGCCACCACCGAACGGCAAGCGCGCAGCAAAGCGCGTCGGCATAGGCGCGCGTCCGCCCGCGAATCCGCACGCTGAAGCGTGGATTCGGCAAGGCGACGCCGATGCGCTGGGCAAGGGCGACCTCTACACCGCCCGCCTCACGCTCGACATCACGCCCGCCATGCGGGCGCGCATCAAGGTATCGGCCTTCACGCAAGGCGTGACCGTGGCCGACCTGCTGCGCGGCCTGCTGGAGCGGGAGTTTTCCGAGAACCGCAGGGAGAACACACCATGACCGCATCCACTGCACCTGCTGCCGCGCCTGCCGCTGGCGCGGCCACGGCTGCGCCACAGCCATCATTCAGCGCGCCTTCCGGCCAGCCCGCCAGCGCGCCGCTGACGCGCGTGGCGCTGGCCTACATCGAGGCCCGTTTCAAGCTCTACCTGCGCTTCGGCGAACCCGCGCGCACGCACCAGCTCGACCGCTGGCGGCGTAGCGCGGTGTTCCTGCCGGGTGCGGTGTTCTGCCGCGTGCGCTGGCAGTCCAACGATTTCGGCACCGTGCGCTGGCAGCTCATGGTGATGCAGGCTTGCACGCCGCTGGACGGCGCGCAGCGCATCCCCGGCGTGCAGCCGGGCGCGCGCCTGCTGCTGCACGCCGAGGGCGACGGGCAAGTGCGCGCCGTGCTGGAGCGCATCGACGCCATCGAGGCGCTGGGCATCGCAGCCATCGCCGTCTCGCCCGCGTACTGGCGCACGCTCGCCAACCGGCTTGCTGCGCGCCTGCCGCTGCCCGAATACACCACCGAGCGGCACGCCGCCTGGCTGACCGGGAGGGCGCTGCCATGACCGCCGTTTCCACTGGCGGCACTGCGCCGCGTCCTCGCTCGCACACCCGCTCACGCTTGCGCGCTCGCATCGTGCTCGCGGGCCTCGCCGCCTGCGGCCTCGCTGCGCTGGCCTGGGCGTCCTTCGTTCATCCGCTGCCGCGCCTGATCTACAACCCGTCCGACAGCGTGGCGGTCGGCTGGTATCGCATCGACCCGTTCGACCCACGCACCGCCTCGCTGCCACGTCCCTTGTCCGTGGACAGCATCGTGCTGGTGCCGCTGCCGACCACGGCCGCCGCACTCGCTGCGCAGCGCGGCTATCTGCCGGTGCGCGTGCCGCTGCTCAAACGTGTAGGCGCAGTCGCGCCGCAGCACGTTTGCGTTTTCGATGCGCTGGTGTGGATCGACGGCGTGCCGGTGGCTGCCGTTCGGCCCGCCGACCGGCTGGGCCGCCCGCTGCCATCCTGGCCGCAGTGCCGGCAGCTTCGGCCTGGCGAACTGTTCCTTCTCAGTGTGACCAATCCGGCGTCGTTCGACAGCCGGTATTTCGGGCCGGTCAGCGCATCTGCCGTGATCGGCGTCGCGCGCCCGATCTGGCTGGAGGCCCACCCATGATGGCCGCCGACTCACTGCACGTTGCCGTGCATCTTGTCGTGCCATCGGGCGTGCCGATCCCGTGGCTTTCCTCATGTCGTCGCGCGTGCCGTGCGAGCGCCGATCCTACGTATCGGGCGCCGCACTTCGCGCTGCCTTCCCATGTGCAGGCGTCTTGCCTCGAATGCGCCCGGCCTTTGGCCGTCGCTGCGTTCGCCGGCGCGCTGGCTGCTCGCGCAGCAACGCCGCCGGGCCGCCGCTGCCCGGAGCGTCAGCGAGGGGCAAAGGCGGAAGGCAAGACAAAAGTACGCGGCACCGGGCCGCGTCGAAAGCCAGTCTGCACGTGGGGTTGGCACGGCACGGAGCGGCTTCGCCGCCGTGCCGCGTGTGGTGCGAGGCCCACGCCAAGACAGGGCGGCCCGCGTGCTTCGCACGCCGGGGCACGCCCCAGCTTTCATGGAACGCAGCCATGAGCGACCGCCGCGATGACGATTTCCGCGTGCGCCCCAGCGCCCCGAAGAACCGGGGCAAGGGACAGGGGCAGAGCTTCGTTTCCAAGGTGCTCAAGCAGACCGGCAAGGCCAGCGGCGGGAAGTCCTCGGTGCGCCGTCCTGGCGCGACGGGTGGCACCGGCCAGCGGCCCGGCTCGCGCCTGGGGCGCGGCCATACGGCGGCGCGCTTCGCGGACGCGAAGCTGACGCCCATGTCCCGGCGCGTGACCATCAAGACGCTGCTGGTGAATCACCAGCGGGCCAGCCCGCAGTCGCTCGCCAAGCACCTGCGCTACATCGAGCGCGACGGTGTGGGACGCGACGGTGAACCGGGTCAAGCCTACGGAGCGCAGACAGACGTGGCCGACCTCGACGCCTTCAAGGAACGCTGCGCCGACGACCGGCACCATTTCCGCTTCATCCTCTCGCCCGAGGATGGCGCGGAGCTGGAAGACCTGCGCACCTACACGAGGCACCTCATGGGCCGCATGGAGGCCGACCTGGGCACGGGCCTCGATTGGGTGGCCGTGAACCACTGGAACACCGACAACCCGCACACGCACATCGTCGTGCGCGGGCGCGACGACACCGGCAAAGACCTCATCATCGCGGGCGACTACATCGCCGACGGCTTCCGCCACCGCGCCGCCGAACTGGCGACCGAGTGGCTGGGGCCGCGCACTGAGCTGGAGATCCAGCAGACCTTGCAGCGCGAGGTGGAGCAAGAGCGGTGGACGAGTCTGGATCGCACCTTGAAGCGCGAGGCCGGCGACGATGGCCTGGTGCATGTCGAACGGCTCAACGAACCTCGCTTGCAGCGCCAACGCCTGTTGCTGATCGGCCGCCTGCAACGCTTGCAGCGCCTGGGCCTGGCCGACGAGACGCAGCCCGGCTCCTGGGCCATCCATGCCGATGCCGAGAAGACCTTGCGCGCCTTGGGCGAGCGCGGCGACATTATCCGCACCATGCAGCGGGCCATGAGCGGCCAGCCGCGCGAGCTGGCGGTGTTCGAGCCGGGCGAGGATGGCCGCACCATCGTCGGCCGCGTGGCCGCGAAGGGGCTGGCCGACGAACTGCACGACCGGGGCTATCTGGTCATCGACGGCGTGGACGGCAAGGCCCACTACGTCGCGCTCAACGCCCGCGACGAGTTGGCGAACTATCCGACCGGGGCCATGGTGGAGGTGAAGGGATCGGCCGACGTGCGCGCGGCCGACAGGAACATTGCCGCGCTGGCGAGCGATGGCCTGTACCGCACCGACCACCACCTGGCCGTGACACAGGGCCAGGCCGTCCCCGGACGCGATCCGCAGGAAGTTGTGGCGGCCCATGTCCGCAGGCTGGAAGCCCTACGCCGGGCGGGCATCGTGGAGCGCGTAGCCGAGGGGCTATGGAAGGTGCCGGGCGACCTGCCCGAGCAGGGCCGCCGCTACGACGCGCAGCGCCTGGGCGGCGTGGCCGTGGAGCTGAAATCGCACCTGCCCATCGAGCGGCAGGCGCGCGTGATCGGGGCCACCTGGCTTGACCAACAGTTGATCGGCGGCGGCACTGGCCTGGGCGACCTGGGGTTTGGCGGCGAGGCCAAGCAGGCGATGCAGCAGCGCGCCGACTTCCTCGCCGAACAAGGGCTGGCCGAGCGGCGCGGGCAGCGCGTGATCCTGGCGCGCAACCTGCTGGGCACGCTGCGCAACCGGGAACTGGCACAGGCCGCGAAGGCCATTGCTGCTGATACCGGCCTGGAGCATCGCCCGGTCGCCGACGGGCAGCGCGTGGCCGGAATCTACCGGCGCTCCGTCATGCTCGCCAGCGGGCGCTACGCGATGCTCGATGACGGCATGGGATTCAGTCTGGTGCCGTGGAAGCCGGTGATCGAACAACGCTTGGGGCAGCAGCTTGCCGCCACGGTGCGCGGCGGTAGGGTGTCGTGGGAGATTGGGCGGCAGCGAGGATTCGGGCGATAACCAACCCCCAATTTCAGCTCTGCTACAGGACAGTTAAGGTTCAATGCGTACCTCTTGCCATCCCCAGCAGACCGGAATCACCATTGTCAGAATCAGTGCCATGCCACGTGCGTGTTTTGGCAAGGCTTCATTGAGGCGACTTGGGCCCATGCCATGTAGCAGTGCTGGCAGCAGTGCGTCACCTGCACGCCAATGCACCCATAGTTGGCCCAACATCTGCAAAACGACGGCCAGCACCAAGACGGAGGCCAGTCCTTGGTGCCACGTGCGGGAGAACATGGCGGAAAAGGCCATTCCTAGCGCAAGCAATAGCACCAGTGCTCTGATGGCTAATCCTTGATGACCTGGGCCGAGCATTCTTAATGACCAAGGCGCCAGGGAACTGTGCCAATTCCAGCTTGCGCCCAACTGCGCTCGCACGGCTGCACCGCGCGGCCCGAACAGTGGCCATAGCACATGAAACAGGGCAAGCCAAGGCAACGCTACATCCAGGCTACGGTGAAACGTCTGCCACCGAAGCATGTCCACCGTCAGCCATGAGCCGAACGCCCCTACCAGAAGTAGCAACGGAGCGAGTCTTGTTTGTGCGTCCCAAAGATAGACGGTATGAAAAGGCCATTCGGCAGGCGAGTCGGCGGGTTGTACGGAATCTGTCTGGCAACGCATGTCGGCCCATGTCGGTTCTATGTTGGTCGGTCTTCACACCGACTCCGTACATGACAGATCGGCGAGGGCCTGCGGAATCGCAGGATCTGATGGTTAGATGCCCTTTAGGCTGTTCCATCCATCTTCTCGTAGCTCGACATCCTCGCTAGATCGACATCTGCGAGGAAGTCACACTTTCATGTTGCCGACAATGAGCTACGAGGTTCACGCCCTCAAGACAGGGGGTGAGGCGTACTCGGCTATTCGTGGTCAACCTGGCGACTGCCGACAAGCACACGATGTGCGCTCAGGGCGGAGTCACAGGGAAGAAGTAGCCGCAAGGAAGTGGCCGACCAACCAAGGCAGGCTGATGCTTCCAAGACATACGACCGCAATGGGACATGACCCATTCTAGTGCTGGCATTGAACATGAGTCGCAGAACTCGGACATCGCCGAGCGGTCGCTAAGAAAGAGACCTTAGAAGCTACCAAGCGTCTGGGCAATCATCGGGAACGGCAGCAACCTAGCAAGAGACGCGCTGCCGGGACTTGCTGCGGTGCGCAAAAGCAGTTACAATCCCCGCACTACCCATCAGCACACAGCCACCTATTTGGAGCTCTTACCAGTGTAACTATCAGTCTCGCAGCGAGCCGCTTTTCTAATTTCAAACTTCGCTCGCACGAGGCTGTACGTTCGACTGGCTGTGTTTTGCCAGCCCTTACTTTTTGGGCTGTTCTCTATTCCGGGTTCGGAAAGAGGCATTCGCGCCTAGATCCGTTCCAGCCTGCGGCCGAGCCTGCCCCCGGAATAGATCAATGATGAAATCCCTGCGCCAGGACTGGTTCTCCAACGTCCGGCACGACCTATTGGCTGGCGTCGTCGTAGCGCTCGCCCTCATCCCCGAAGCCATCGCCTTCTCGATCATCGCAGGCGTCGATCCCAAGGTCGGCCTGTATGCCTCATTCTGCATCGCCGCAGTGACTGCTTTCACAGGCGGCCGACCGGGCATGATTTCGGGGGCCACCGGCGCGATGGCGCTGCTGATGGTCACGCTGGTCAAAGAACACGGACTGCAATACCTGCTGGCCGCCACGGTGCTGACGGGTGTACTTCAGATCATCGCTGGCTGGCTAAAGCTCGGCGCGTTGATGCGCTTCGTCTCGCGCTCGGTCATCACCGGCTTCGTCAACGCGCTGGCGATCCTGATCTTCATGGCCCAGTTGCCCGAGCTGACGAACGTGACCTGGCACGTCTATGCCATGACGGCGGCGGGCCTGGCCATCATCTATCTCTTCCCCCGTATCACCAAGGCCGTGCCGTCCCCCCTGGTGGCCATCGTGGTGCTGACCGCCGTGGCGATCGTCCTTGGCCTCGACATCCGCACCGTGGGTGACATGGGCCAGTTGCCCGACAGCCTGCCGGTGTTCCTACTGCCCGATGTGCCGTTGAATCTGGAGACGCTCAAGATCATCTTCCCGGTGTCGGCCACCTTGGCCGTGGTGGGCCTGTTGGAATCCATGATGACGGCTTCCATCGTCGATGACCTGACCGACACGAACAGCAACAAAAACCGTGAATGCGTAGGCCAAGGCGTGGCGAACATTGCCAGCGGTTTTCTCGGCGGCATGGCGGGTTGCGCCATGATCGGCCAGTCGGTCATCAACGTGAAGTCGGGTGGCCGGGGCCGGCTGTCCACGCTTGCAGCCGGTGTATTCCTGCTGCTGATGGTGGTGTTCATCGGAGATTGGGTGGCGCGCATTCCAATGGCTGCACTGGTTGCAGTGATGATCATGGTGGCCATCGGTACCTTTAGCTGGACATCGTTTCGCAACCTGCGCGCGCACCCCAAGAGTTCCAGCGTGGTGATGCTCGCGACTGTCGCCATGACGGTAGGTACCCATGACCTAGCCAAGGGCGTGCTGGTTGGTGTGCTGCTCTCGGGCTTTTTCTTCGCCCACAAGGTCGGCCGGATCTTCCATGCGTCCTCCCTCACGGAGGACGAAGGCCGCATACGCACCTACACCATCACCGGCCAGGTGTTCTTCGCATCGGCCGAACGCTTCGTCAATGCCTTCGACTACAAGGAAGTCATCGACAAAGTACGCATCGACGTCAGCCGCACCCACTTCTGGGACATCACCGCGGTGAGCGCCTTGGACAAGGTGGTCATCAAGTTCCGGCGCGAAGGCACGGAAGTGGAAGTGATCGGCCTGAACGAGGCCAGCACCACGATGGTGGACAAGTTCGGCGTCCACGACAAGGACGGCGCTGCCGACATGCTCGCGGGCCACTAACAAGGAGAACGGATCATGAAAAACGAGAATAAGGTGCTGGCTTGCGTCGATCAATCACGATACGCGGTTCATGTGGCCCACTGCGCGGCCTGGGCGGCCCACCGCATGGATGCACCGCTGGAGTTCCTACACGTGATCGACAGCCATCCCGAGCGGGGACCGGGCGACGACCACAGCGGTGCCATCGGCGTCGACGCTCAGGAAAGCCTGTTGGCACAACTGTCAGCCGAGGACGAAGCACGCGCCAAGAGCGCGAGAGAGCAAGGCCGGCTGTTCCTGAACCAACTGCGCGAACGCGCATTGGCGGCGGGTGCGGCGCGCGTCGATGTGCGGCAGCGTCACGGCGCACTGGAAGACACAGTGGTGGAACAGGCGCAAGGCGTGCGTCTGTTAGTGCTGGGCCGACGAGGTGCAGGGGCCGAAGTGGCGCGACGTGAGCTGGGCCATCATGTCGAGCATCTGGTTCGCGCTCTGAATCGCCCCATCCTGACCGTGACCGAAGACTTCAAGGCGCCCCAACGGGTGATGATCGCCTTCGATGGCGGCACCGTCACACGGCGCGGCGTTGAAATGGTGGCGGGCAGCCCGCTGTTTCGCGGATTGCCCATCCTATTGCTGATGTCCGGCAAGCAAAGCAGAGACGCACCCAAATCGCTTGATTGGGCCAGGGACACCCTGAAAGCAGCAGGCTTCGAGGTGACGGTTTCACTGGTTCCCGGAGATGCCGAAACAGTGATTGCAACGGCAGTGAAAGAACAGTCCATTGACATGCTCATCATGGGCGCATTTGGTCATTCACCACTGCGCGGCCTGCTATTTGGAAGCAAGACGACGGACTTATTGCGCTCGTCACGCATTCCAACGCTCTTACTGCGGTAGCAAGAGGCGATCGCCACAAGGCAGTCGTCTGTTTTGGAACGAGGCCCCATTGCCGCCTGATGGGGTAGTCAATCTGCATCGTGAGGGCCTAAAGATAAGTTGGTCGGCAACACGAACATTTGAGTTTTTCAGTTACGACAACTCGGTCTGATTACACGCTCTGCTAGCGCGTTGACAGTTTCAGAGCGACAAGGCTGTAGATATGCATGCGCGTGGAGAAGGCGGCACACGCCTATATATAGGGAAGTTCTCATGGAGTTGCGCCATCTACGCTATTTCTGGGCCGTAGCCGAAGAACTCCACTTCGGCCGCGCCGCGGAGAAGCTGCACATCGAGCAATCACCGTTGTCGCGTGCTATCAAAGAGTTGGAAGAAGAACTGGGCGTTGTGCTGTTTGCTCGAACCACTCGCAGCACTCAACTCACCCGCGCCGGGAAACTGTTTCTGGAGCACGTGCGCCGCGTCTTCGCCGCCTTGGAACAAGCACGGGACAGTGTGAGGGCAGCGGCCAATGGATTTCATGGACAGTTGCGCGTGGCGCTGTCCGACGGCATCACCCCGTCACGCCTATCTGCTTTGCTCGCCGTCTGCCGACAAGAAGAACCAGAGGTCGAAATCCGATTCTTCGAGGTGCCACTGTCACAACAGATCAAGCGACTACATGACGATCTGTACGACGTAGGATTCGCGCAGTCCAGGGAGGCAGGCGATGGCATCGTCGCTTTACCGGCTTGGAGCGATCCGCTTATGGTGGCGGTGCCGGCGAGGCATCCGCTATTGGCCCACAAACGCATCCCTCTGGATGAGTTGCTGCGCTACCCGCTTGTCTTGTGCGACCCGCAAGTGTGCGAAGGCCATGCCAAACACGTTGATCGAGTGCTGCGTCGGGCGGACATGGAGCCGCTAATTGCGGAGCGGGTCGCTTCCTGCGACCTGATGATGGCGCTCGTATCGGCAGGCTTCGCACTTGGCCTGGCGGGTGCAGCGCACATTGTCGCAAGCCGTGAACCGGGCGTGGTAGCGCGACCACTGGCGTCCCGTGTACCGCCGCTGACGACGTACCTGCTCCGCCCAGAGAATTTCCCCTCCGATGTGCTGACACGCTTCATTAAACGTGTGCAGGCTATCGAATCACCGGAATCTCCCCGGCCCATCACGGGCCATACTCTTGACCTACCGGAGGTACCTACGCCGTGAAGAAGACCATTCCTTTCTTGCTGGCGGCCGCATTGACCGCCTGCGGCCAATCCGAGGCGCCGCAGAAAGCCGCCGATTCGGAGGCAAATATCCCGACGGTGGAAGAACTGGCAGCCAACCCCGAACGGCTCAAGGAGCTGCGCCAGCAATGCAAAACCGACCGTGCCAAGCTGGGCGACGTGCTGTGTAATCGGGTCGCCGAAGCCACGCGCAAGCGGTTCTATGGCGACGGAGAAACCCCGTACACGCCACCGAAGGAATCGCCCAAGTTCTGATTGTTGTCGGTTCGCCGCATTACCTTCATTTTTCCGCCCAACACGCCGCAATGCGCCCGCGCTTGCGGCGTTTTTCTTTGGCTCGCCAGTGCGCTAATTCTTTCTTTTTGTTCGACCTTTCTGTCCTAAACGGTCTTTGACCGGCACTGGCCCGGCACCGATCCTGACGCCTGCGGCACGTCCGTGTGCCGCTTTTTCCATGAGGAATCAGCGCAGGAGAAATCGGAGGCGAGGTCATGCAAGGGACGAACGTGCTATTCGGTCAGATCGCCGTGGTATTCGGCATCGTGATCGCCGGAGTGTGGGGCGCCACACAATGGACAGCAGCAGCCCTTGGCTATCAAGTACGCCTTGGCTCGCCTTGGTTCGATCTTCTTGGCACGCCGATCTATCACCCGTGGAAGCTGTTTGAGTGGTGGTTTTCTTACGGCGCCTATACCCCGGAAACCTTCGACACCGGCGGAGCCATCGCGGGCAGCAGTGGCATGGTCGCCGTGGCCGTCGCCATTGCCATGTCGGTCTGGCGCTCGCGGCAGGCACGCCTGGTCACGACCTACGGGTCGGCCCGCTGGGCGAACGCGCAGGACATTCGCAAGGCGGGCCTCACGCAGCCAGCGGGCGTGTTCCTCGGCCAGCACGACCGCCAGTACCTGCGCCATGAAGGGCCAGAGCACGTCCTGACCTTCGCGCCCACGCGCAGCGGCAAGGGTGTCGGCCTGGTGGTGCCCACCTTGTTGAGCTGGCCGGCTTCAGCGGTCATCCACGACATCAAGGGCGAGAACTGGCAGATCACCGCCGGCTGGCGCAGCCGTTTCAGCCATTGCCTGCTGTTCAACCCGACCGATGCGAAGTCGGCGGCCTACAACCCGCTGCTGGAGGTACGGCGCGGCGCGCATGAAGTGCGCGACGTGCAGAACATCGCGGACATTCTGGTCGATCCCGAAGGCGCGCTGGAGAAGCGCAACCATTGGGAAAAGACCTCTCACGCGCTGCTGGTCGGGGCCATCCTGCATGTGCTCTACGCGAGCGAAGACAAGACGCTGCGCGGCGTCGCCAACTTCCTCAGTGACCCGGCCAGCCCCTTCGAGCTGACCTTGCACCGGATGATGACCACGCCGCATCTCGGCGATGGCCCGCATCCCGTCGTCGCTTCGGCGGCGCGCGAAGTGCTCAACAAGTCGGACAACGAGCGTTCCGGCGTGTTGAGCACCGCCATGTCGTTCTTGGGCCTCTATCGTGATCCCACGGTGGCCGAAGTCACGTCGCGCTGCGACTGGCGCATCGCCGATCTCATCTCCGCCGAGCACCCGGTGTCGCTGTACCTGGTGGTGCCGCCTTCGGACATCAGCCGCACAAAGCCGCTCATCCGCCTGATCCTCAACCAGATCGGCCGGCGCCTGACCGAATCGCTGGACGGCTCGGACGGCATAGCGCGCAGGCACAAGCTGCTGCTGATGCTCGACGAGTTCCCGGCCTTGGGCCGGCTCGACTTCTTCGAGACGGCCTTGGCCTTCATGGCGGGCTACGGCATCCGCAGCTTCCTCATCGCGCAGTCGCTCAACCAGATCGACAAGGCGTATGGGCAGAACCACTCCATCCTCGACAACTGCCATGTGCGCGTGACGTTCGCCACGAACGACGAACGCACAGCGAAGCGCATCTCCGAGACGCTGGGCACCGCGACCGAGCTGCGCGCCCAGCGCAACTACGCAGGCCACCGGCTCGCGCCGTGGCTGGGCCACCTCATGGTGTCGCGTCAAGAGACGGCCCGCCCGCTGCTGACGCCGGGTGAAGTCATGCAGCTTCCGCCCGATGAGGCCGTGGTGATGGTGTCCAGCGTGGCCCCCATCAAGGCCACGAAGCTGCGCTACTACGCCGACACCAATTTCAAGCAGCGTGTCATGCCGCCGCCTGCGCTGGCGGACGGGCAGTACGCGGACGCGCCGCCTGCGCGCGCTGACGACTGGAGCGGCTTGGCGATCCCCGCCGTGCTGACTCCGCCTGCCGCCGGAGAAGCCGAGGGCTTCCCGGCCAGCACTGACGACGGCGGCCCGCGCCGTCAGCCAGAGCTTTCCGAAACCGTCGCCTACGACCCCGAGCTGGCCGCGCCCGCGGCCGACCTGGCGCTGCTCGATGACGACGACGACCTGCCGCTTCCCCTTCCTCGCCAGCTTGATCCGCCCATGCAGCGCGTGGCCCGGCTGGCGTCCCTCGACCCCAACGACGGAATCGAGCTATGAGCTACCGCCTGAACCTCTTTATTCAGCCCGAGCACGCCCAGCGGCTCGATGAACTGGCCGCCAAGAAAGGCGTGTCCAAGTCATCCATCGTCGCGGCGGCGCTCGCATCGTGGCTGTCGCCCGATGCCGCCGACCAGCGCGAGGCCGCTATCGCCAAGCGCCTTGATCGGCTGTCGCGCCAGGCCGAGCGCATGGAGCGCGACCAGAACATCGCCATCGAGACGCTGGCGCTTTTCATCCGCTACTACCTGACCGTCAGCACGCCGGTTCCCGAAGCGCACCAAGACGCGGCCCGTGCTCAGGGCAAGGCGCGCTTCGAGCAGTTCACCGAGCAGCTTGGCCGCCACCTGATGCGCGGACGCAGCCTGGTGCGCGACGTGGTGGAGGAACTGCACCCCGACCCGATGCGGATGGAGGACGCCGCCGCAGCGGCTCAGGCGCGGGAGCGTGCGTCATGAGTGCCGTTCCCCAATCCATGAGTGCCACGTCGCTCGACCGGCGCATCCAGATGCTGCGCACGGCAATGGGGCCGCTAATCGCCACCGCGCTCGAAGACCCCGACGTGGTGGAAATCATGCTCAACCCCGACCGCACCCTTTGGGTGGATCGCCTGTCGTCGGGCCGCGCGCCTATGGGCGTGGAGCTGCCCGAAGCCGATGGCGAGCGAATCATCCGCCTGGTCGCGACCCACGTCGGCGCGGAGGTGCATCGCGGCCAGCCGCTGCTGTCCGCCGAACTGCCCGAAACCGGCGAACGCTTCGAGGGCATCTTGCCGCCCGCCGCGCCGGGGCCGGCCTTCGCGCTGCGCAAGCGCGCCATCGGCGTGATCCCGCTGGAGCGGTACGTCGTGGACGGAATGATGACCGCCGCCCAGGCAGGCTTTCTGGTGCGCGCCGTGCGCGAGCGCCAGAACGTCTTGATCGCCGGGGCCACCAGCAGCGGCAAGACGACCTTGGCGAACGCGCTGTTGGCCGAGATAGCCGCCACCGGCGACCGCGTACTGGTGCTCGAAGACACCGTGGAACTGCAATGCGTCGCCCGCGACCACGTGCCGCTACGCACGCGCTCCGGCGTGGTGTCCATGACCGAGCTGGTGCGCTCATCCATGCGCCTGCGGCCTGATCGCGTCGTCGTCGGCGAGGTGCGCGGAGCCGAGGCACTAGATCTCATCAAGGTGTGGGGCACAGGCCATCCCGGCGGCATCGCCACGATCCACGCCGGTTCCGCGCTGGGCGCGCTGCTGCGCATGGAGCAACTGATTCTCGAAGTGGCGGTGAACCCGCCGCGTGCGCTGATCGCCGAGGCGGTCAACGTGGTGATCCACATCGCCGGGCGCGGACGGAAGCGCCGCATCGAGAGCATCGCCCGCGTCGTCGGCTTCGACGGCGTTGGCTACCAACTGGCGGATGCGATGGACACGCCGTTTCCCGAGCTGTCGCCAGTTCCCGATGCCGCATCCGCTGCGGCGACTTCCTCATCCCCGTCCCTCAATCCCTCTGGAGAACTGCCATGACGCACGCCCATGCCTTCCGTGTTTCCGTAAATCCGCCTTCGCACCTGTCCATCCTCGCGCGGCTGCGCTGCCTGGGCCGCCCTGCGGGGCAAGGGCTGCTGCTGGCCGCGCTGCTGCTGTTCCTGGCCGGAACCGCGCAGGCCGCCGGTTCCTCGATGCCGTGGGAAGGCCCGCTGCAATCCATCCTCGAATCCATCCAGGGGCCGGTGGCACGCATCGTGGCCGTCATCATCATCATCGCCACGGGCCTCGCGCTGGCCTTCGGCGACACGTCGGGCGGTTTCCGCAAGCTGATCCAGATCGTGTTCGGCCTGTCCATCGCGTTCGCGGCTTCGAGCTTCTTCCTATCGTTCTTTTCGTTCTCGGGCGGGGCTGTCGTATGAGCGCCCCGGATAGCTTCGCAGCCGGGTTCGAGGTGCCGCTGCATCGCTCGCTCACCGAGCCGATCTTGCTGGGCGGCGCACCGCGCACCGTGGCGATTGCCAACGGGACGCTGGCCGCCGCCGTCGGGCTGGGCCTGCAACTGTGGATTCCGGGCGTCGTGCTTTGGATCGTCGGCCATTCGCTGGCGGTATGGGGTGCGCGCGTCGATCCGCAGTTCATGGCCGTGTTCGCCCGGCACATCAAACACCGCCCGCTGCTGGACGTGTGAGGGGGCCGCCATGCTGAACCTCGCCGAATACCGCCAGCGGCCCGCGCTGCTCGCCGACTGGCTGCCCTGGGCCGGACTGGTCGCGCCGGGTGTCGTCTTGAACAAGGACGGCAGTTTCCAGCGCACGGCCCGGTTTCGCGGGCCTGACCTCGACAGTGCAACGCAAGGCGAGCTGATCGCCACGTCGGCGCGCTTGAACAACGCGCTGCGCCGGCTGGGTTCGGGCTGGGCGCTGTTCATCGAGGCCGAGCGCCGCGCCGCCGCCGACTACCCGCACTCGGACTTTTCCGAGCCGCTTTCGTGGCTGGTGGACGAAGAACGCCGCTCGGCCTTCGAGGATACCGGCCACCACTTCGAGAGCGGCTATCACCTGACGCTGGTGTACCTGCCGCCCGAGGAATCGCGCGCCCGAGCCGCCAAGATGCTCTACGAGAACACGCCGACGAGTGGCGTGGACTGGCGCGAGCGGCTGCAAGCCTTCGTCGCGGAAACGGATCGCGTCTTCGACCTGCTCGATGGCGTGATGCCGGAAATCGCCTGGCTGGACGACGCGCAGACTCTGACCTATTTGCATTCGACTATCTCGACGCGGCGCTTTCGCGTCGGCGTGCCCGAGGTGCCTTTCCACATCGACGCGCTGCTGACCGACTCGCCGCTGGTCGGTGGCTTGGCGCCCATGCTGGGCGACCGGCACCTGCGTGTGGTGTCGGTGCGGGGCTTCCCGACCTCGACCTGGCCGGGGATTCTGGACGACCTCAACCGCCTGGGATTTGGGTATCGCTGGAGTACGCGCTTTCTGTGCCTGGATAAATCCGAGGCGGAAAAAGAACTCGCCCGCCTGCGCCGTCAGTGGTTTGCCAAGCGCAAGAACGTCATTGCGCTGCTGCGCGAAACGATCTTCCAGCAGGAAAGCCCGCTGGTCGATACCGACGCGAACAACAAGGCCGCCGACGCTGATGCCGCCTTGCAGGAGCTGGGCAGCGATCAAGTCGCCTTCGGCTACCTGACGGCGACCGTCACCGTCACGGACGAGGACGCCGGCGCAGCCGACGAGAAGCTGCGCATGGTGGAGCGCGTCATCCAGGGCCGGGGCTTTGTCACCATCCCCGAAACGCTCAATGCCGTGGATGCGTGGCTGTCCTCGCTCCCCGGCAACGCCTACGCCAACGTGCGCCAGCCCATCGTCTCGACGCTGAACCTGGCGCACATGATGCCGGTGTCGGCGGTATGGGCCGGGCCGGAGAAGAACGACCACCTGGGCGGCCCGCCGCTGATCGTCACACGCACCGATGGCGCGACGCCGTTCCGGCTGGTGACGCACATCGGCGACGTGGGCCACACGCTGGTCGCCGGCCCGACCGGCATGGGCAAGTCGGTCTTGCTCGCCACGCTGGCGATGCAGTTCCGCCGCTATCGCGGCTCGCGCATCTTCGCCTTCGACATGGGGCGCTCGATGCGCGCCACCATCCTCGGGCTGGGCGGCGAGCACTACGACCTGAGCATGGATGGCGAAATCGCCTTCCAGCCGCTCGCCCGCATCGACCGCGAGGGCTACCGCACCTGGGCCGCCGAATGGATCGAGGGGCGCTTGCTGCACGAAGGCGTGGCGGTCGGCCCGGACGAGAAGGCGGCCATCTGGTCGGCACTCGGCAGCCTTGCCGGTGCGCCGGTGGAGCAGCGCACGATGACCGGGCTGTCCGTGCTGTTGCAGAGCAATGCGCTGCGCCAGGCGCTCGCGCCGTATGTGCTCGGCGGCGCGCACGGCAAGCTGCTGGATGCCGATCACGACCGGCTGGGCATGGCCGACGTGCAGGGTTTCGAGATGGAGGAGCTGATGCACAGCAAGGCCGCCGTCATGGCCGTGCTGCATTACCTCTTTGCGCGTTTCGATGAACGCTTTGACGGTGCGCCCACGCTGCTGATCCTCGATGAAGCGTGGCTGTTCCTCGATGACCCCGTGTTTGCCGCGCGCATCCGGCAGTGGCTCAAGACGCTTCGCAAGAAGAACGTCAGCGTCATCTTCGCCACACAGTCGCTTGCGGACATCAAGGATTCGAGCATCGCGCCCGCGATCATCGAAAGCTGTGCAAGCCGCATCTTCCTGCCGAACCCGCAGGCGACCGAGCCGCAGATTCGCACGATCTACGAAGGCTTCGGCCTAAATTCGCGGCAGATCGAGATCGTCGCCACCGCGCAGCCCAAGCGCGACTACTACTACCAATCCCGCCTCGGCAACCGCCTATTCGACCTCGACCTGGGGCCGGCAGCGTTGGCGTTTGCGGGCGCTTCCACGCCGCAAGACCAGCGCGACATAGACCGCGTGCTGCTGGACGCCGGCACGCCTGGCTTCGCGGGCGCCTGGCTGCGCCATCGCGGCCTCGATTGGGCGGCTGACCTGCTGCCCTCGTTCCCCGGCCTCGCGCCGGGTTCCTTCGCTGACCACCCACAGGAGATCCTGCCATGAAGAAGCGCCTTGTCGCCGCTGCCATCGCGGCCATGCTTTGCACCGCCACTGCCCATGCGCAATGGGTCGTGATCGACCCCACCAACCTCGTGCAGAACACGATGACCGCGATCCGCACGCTGGAGCAGATCAACAACCAGATTCGCCAGCTCCAGAACGAAGCGCAAATGCTGATGAACCAGGCGCGCAACCTCGCCAGCCTGCCGTCCAGCGTGGTCGGCCAGTTGCGCGCCAACCTGGCGACGACCGAGCGGCTGATCGCCCAGGCCCGAGGCTTGGCCTACGACGTGACGAATCTGGATCGGGAGTTTGCCCGCCTGTACCCGGAGCAGTACGCCGCCACCGTCAGCGGCGACCAGATGTACCGCGATGCCCAGGAGCGGTGGAAGAACACGCTCAACGGCTTGCAGACCACCATGCAGATGCAGGCGCAGGTGTCGCAGAACCTGGGCGAAGACGAAAGCGTGCTGGCCGATCTGGTTGGCAAGAGCCAGTCGGCGCAAGGCGCGTTGCAGGCGATGCAGGCCACGAACCAGTTGCTCGCCTTGCAGGCCAAGCAGTCGATCCAGTCGCAGCGGCTCCAGATCACGCAAGACCGGGCCGCCTCGCTGGAACTGGCGCGGCAGGCGGCGGCGACCGAGCGCGCCCGCGAAGTGCGGCGGCGCTTCCTCGGGGAAGGCACGCCGTACACGCCGCAGTCCGTCAACTTCTACCGCGACTGACGGGGGCCGACATGCGATGCGTCCTCGTCCTTGGTGCCGTGCTGCTGGCCGCTTGCGGCGAGCAGCCGGCCGACAACCTCGCCGATGCCCTGGCTGCCGACCCCGCGCGGCTCAAGGCGTTGCGCGCGCAATGCGCGGCCGACCGGGAGGCCACGGGCGAGGACGCTTGCCGCGCCGCCGCCGAAGCCTTCCGGCGGCGCTTCTTTTCCGGCGAGGCCGGGCCGGATGAATACCGGACGCTGGCCGACATGCCGCCGATCCCGCCCAGCTTCGAGGAACCGGCCGATGGCACCGCGCCGGCCTTGCCCGCCGCCCCGGAGGGCACGCCATGAATGACGTGACCATCATCGACCAGTTCCTCAACACCTTCGCCACCTACATCGACTCGGGTTTCGGGCTGCTGCGCGGCGAAGTGGCGTTCCTCACGGCCACGCTGATCGTCATCGACATGACGATCGCCGGGCTGTATTGGGCCATGAGCCACGCTACCGGCCAGGGCGATGACGTGATCGCCAAGCTGCTGCGCAAGGTGCTTTACGTCGGTGCCTTCGCCTACATCCTCAACAACTTCAACTGGCTGGCCAGCATCGTGTTCCGCTCGTTCGCTGGGCTGGGCATCACCGCCACCGGCTCGTCCATCACGATGGAGAACTTCTTGCAGCCGGGCCGGCTCGCGAAGACCGGCATCGACGCCGGGGCGCCGATTCTGGAGCAGATCGGCGAGATGGCCGGCTTCCCCGAGGTGTTCGTGAACCTCGACCCCATCGTGGTGATGTTCCTCGCGTGGCTGGTCGTGGTGCTGTGCTTCTTCGTGCTGGCGATCCAGCTTTTCATCACGCTGATCGAGTTCAAGCTGACCACGCTCGCCGGGTTCGTGCTGGTGCCGTTCGCGCTGTGGAACAAGACCAGCTTTCTCGCCGAGAAGGTGCTGGGCAATGTCGTGGCCGCCGGTATCAAGGTCCTGGTGCTGGCCGTGATCGTCGGCATCGGCTCGGGCCTGTTCTCGCAGTTCCAAGTCCATCCCGCCGAACCGAACATCGACCACGCGCTGGTCATCATGCTGGCCTCGCTCACCTTGCTGGCGCTCGGGATCTTCGGCCCTGGCATCGCCACGGGCCTCGTGTCCGGTGCGCCCCAACTCGGCGCAGGCGCGATGGCCGGCGCCGCCGTCGGTGCAGCCGGAACCGCAGTGGCTGTCGGTGCCGCCGCGACGGGCGTGGGCGGTGCGGTGGCCGCTGGTGCTCGCATGGCACCGGCCGCCGCCAAGCTGGCCGGCAGCGGCGCGCGTGCCGCCACGTCGGCGGCTGGCAGCGCGAAGTCGGCGTTCCAGGCGGGTTCCGCAGCAGCAGGCGGCGGTGCCAAAGGCGCGATGGCGGGCTTGGGCAACGTCGCCAAGACCGGCGCGCAGTCTGCCGGACGCGCAGCCGCATCCCGCGCTTCCGCTGCCGGGCAGCGCATGGCCGCGCCGTTCCGCGCGGGCTGGAATGGCGACGCCGGCGCGTCAGCCGGCCAGGCCGCCACCAGCGAAGCCCCCGCAGGCGCTGCCGCTGCACAGCCCTCCGAGCAGCCCGCCTGGGCCAAGCGGCTGCAACGCCGCCAGCAACTCACCCAGGCCGCGACCACCACCGCCCACACGCTCCGCGGTGGCGATGGCGGCGGCTCCGGCCAGGGGCCGAGCCTGCGCGATTCCGATTCATAAGGAGAACTGACCATGCGATTCAAGAAACCGCAGGTGCGCTACGCCGACACGCCGCAGCCTGCCACGCCGTACCAAGCTGCCGGCCAGGTGTGGGACGACCGTATCGGCTCGCCGCGCGTGCAGGCGAAGAACTGGCGCCTGATGGCCTTCGGCTGCCTGACGCTCGCGCTGCTGATGGCCGGCGGCCTGGTGTGGCGCTCGGCGCAGTCCATCGTCACGCCCTACGTCGTGGAGGTGGACAACGCGGGCCAGGTGCGCGCAGTGGGTGAAGCCGCCACGCCGTACCGGCCGGGCGATGCGCAGACGGCGCACCACATCGCGCGCTTCGTGACGCTGGTGCGCTCGCTGTCCATCGACCCCATCGTCGTCCGCCAGAACTGGCTCGACGCCTACGACTACACGACCGACAAGGGCGCAGCCGTGCTCAACGATTACGCGCGGGTCAACGACCCGTTCGCGCGCATCGGAAAGGAGTCGGTGACGGTGCAGATCACCAGCGTCGTGCGCGCCAGCGACACGTCTTTCAACGTGCGCTGGACGGAACGGCGCTACGTCAACGGCGCCGCGGCGGGCCTGGAGCGGTGGACGGCGGTGGTGTCCATCGTGCTCCAGCCGCCGCGCACCGAAGAACGCCTGCGCAAGAACCCGCTAGGCATCTACGTCAACGGCCTGTCGTGGAGCCGTGAACTGGATTCTTCCGAAGGAGCAAAACCATGAATGATCTTTTCCGTAAATCCGCCTTGTCGTTGATCGTGCTGGCCCTCGCGGGCTGCGCCACGCAGGGCAAGCCGCCGCCGACCATCTCACTCGATGAGCCGGTGCAGGCCCAGCCGCTGCCCGAGCCGCCCGCGCCGGTGGAGGTGGTGGCCGTGCCCGAGGTGCTGCCGATGCCGGCGCAGTTGATGCCGGCTCCCGAAGCCGAGGACGCCAAGCCCGCGCCTGAACCTGCCGACGAGAAGGTGCGCGTCTCGCGGGCCAATACCGAGGCGCGCGTCGCGCCCACGCGCGAGGGCTATGTCAACGCGATTCAGGTGTGGCCCTTCACCGATGGCGCGCTCTATCAGGTCTATGCGGCCGTGGGCCGCGTGACCGTGGTTTCGCTCCAGCCGGGCGAGGAACTGGTGACGGTGGCCGCCGGCGATACGGTGCGCTGGATCGTGGGCGACACATCCAGCGGCAGCGGTGCCGACTTGCGCGTCAACGTGCTGGTGAAGCCCATTCGGTCGGGCCTGAAAACCAATCTGGTCATCACCACCAGCCGCAGGACGTACCTGCTGGAGCTGACTTCCACGGAAAAGACGTGGATGGCGTCGGTTTCCTGGGAGTACCCGCGCGACCGGATGCTGGCCTTGCAGCGCCAGGCGCAGGCGGCCAGCGCCGCCGCGCCGGTCGATAGCGGCCTGTCGCTGGAGAACCTGCGCTTCCGCTACGCGATCAGCGGCAGCAATCCGCCGTGGAAGCCGCTGCGCGCCTTCGACGACGGGCAGAAGGTCTATATCCAGTTTCCCGCAGGCATCGCGCAGGGCGATCTTCCGCCGCTGTTCGTGATCGGGGCCGAAGGCGACGGCCAACTGGTGAACTACCGCTTCCGCTCGCCGTACTACATCGTGGATCGCCTGTTTGGCGCGGCCGAGCTGCGCCTGGGCGGCGACAAGAGCGACGTGGTGCGGATCGAGCGCACGGACGGCGTGGCACGGAGGAACTGACCATGAGCCAGGACGACACTCCCGACCTCGCCACGCCGCAAGCGGGCAAGGTCGCGCCCGAGGCGGTGGCACTGCGCGCCCAGCCGCGTGCTGTGACCCGGTTGAACCGGCGCACGCTGGCCGTCCTCGTCGGCGGCCTGTCGGTCGCCGTGCTCGGGGCCACGATCTGGTCGCTGCAACCGCAGCGGCGTGGTGCCAACGAGCAGACCGAGCTTTACAACGTCGATCGCGTCTCGAAGTCTGAAGGGCTGGATGGCCTGCCGGCCGACTACTCGAAGCTGCCGCCGAAGGCGCCCGAGTTGGGGCCGCCGCTGCCGGGCGACCTCGGCCCGGCCATCGTGAACTCGCAGCAGCCAGCCGTGGCCGCTTACGCGGCCCCCGGCCACGATCCGAACGATGCCTTGCGCAAGGAGGCCGAAGCCGCAGCGGCTTCGTCGGTGTTCTTCCGCTCGGGCGGTCAGGGCCAGGCCGTCGCCACCGCCACCGCCACGATGGCGCAGACGGCGCCGGGTGTGCCTAGTGCTGCCAATGCGCTCGCGGCCTTCGACCCGCTCGCTGCCGGGCCGGCCTCGGTGGCGGCCCAGGTTGCCGCCCCAGCCGCTGCGCGGAGTCGGCAAGACCAGAACGAAGCATTCCTGCAAAGCGGTTCTACGGAAACCCGCAATTCCGGCAATCTGGCGCTGCCCGCGTCGCCTTATCAGGTCATGGCCGGAACGGTGATCGCGGGCGCGCTGGTGACGGGCATCAAGTCCGATCTTCCGGGCGACGTGATCGCCACGGTGACGGAGCCAGTCTATGACTCGGCCACAGGCAAGTTCCTGCTGATTCCGCAGGGATCGCGGATCCTCGGGCGCTACAACAGCCGAGTCAGCCACGGGCAGAGCCGCGTGCAGGTGGTTTGGAATCGGGTCATCCTGCCCGACACGTCCTCGCTGACGCTCGACAACCTCATCGGCACCGACCCGGCCGGTTACTCCGGCCTGGAGGATGACGTGGACTGGCACTGGGATCGCATCGTTGCAGGCGCGGTGCTGACGACACTGCTAGGGGTCGGTGCCGAGCTGGCCTCGCCGGAGAATCGCCAGGACGGCAACCGCATCATCATCGCCGGGCGCGATGGTGCCCAGGACAGCATCAACCAAGTCGGCCAGGAGATTACCCGGCGCAACATGGACATCCAGCCGACGCTGACCATCAGGCCGGGCCTGCCGGTTCGCGTCATCGTGAACCGGGATCTGGTGCTGCGGCCGTACCAGCCGCTGTTCTTCAACCGGGGGGCTTCGCAATGAGCACGAAGAAGCTGCGGCTCGGGCCGCTGCCCAAGACCGAGAGCGTCAAGCTAACCTTTGCCTGCCCGGCCAGCTTGAAAGCCGACCTCGACCGCTACGCCGCGCTGCACGCGCAGACCTACGGCGAGGCGGTCGATGCCGAGAAGTTGATCCCGCACATGCTGGAGGCGTTCATGGCGGGGGATCGGGGGTTCAAGAAGGGCACCGCGACGCGGAGCGCGCCACCGAAGCCGACATGATGGCCTGGCCCATCATCCAGCGGCAGCCATTGAACGCGCAGCCCAAGGCTGCGCGTTCTTCATTCTGGACGCCGCCAAGAGCCGCTTGGGCTATGATGCTGCGACAGGCCCGCCGTTCCTCGGCAATCCAGCACGACACAGTGCGATGCGGCTTTCTCTCCCGACGCTCTTATGTGGCTCCTAGCCCACGCGGCCAAACTTCTGCAAAGTGGCCTGGAAAAGAGCTAACCTACTGTCCCATATACGGTTTCAAGCCTTGCGTGATTGGCACGAAAGACTTGACACCGGCACTTTTTTGTTGGCAGGGCTTGCAGCCCTGCACCCGCTCAATGCAACGGCAACGGCAACGTCAAAAGCCGGAGCTGGCTTTCTGCTGGTTGGGCGGGGCCATGTGGGTTGGCAGGACACGCCGTAAACCCATCCTTGGGGGCTCGATGGCGCCATCCATGGCGCCAACGGTCCTGCCAACCCACATGGCCCCACCTCCGACAGATTCCGGTAGCTGTTGGTAGGTGTCGACCTTGGTCGACACATCTGTCAGATATCGAGTGAATTCAACCGTGTCGACCAAGGTCGACACCTACCAGGGCCGCACGCCTTCCTGGCAGATCGCGGAGAACTGTCGAAAGCGGGGTGGGTCCGGTTGAGGGGGCGTGAGCCGCATGGATGCGGCGACCGAGCTTACATGGATGTACTTGCAGCGTCCCGCTCAACCGGACCCACCGCGCCATCTCACAGGAGCCCAGCTTTTGACGTTGCTCCGGCTGTGGCCGTTGCTCCGGCCGCTGCGGGTGCAGGGTGCAACCCTGCAAAACAAACACCACCCTACGCCAGCGTCGGTTGTGCATTCGGCCCCCGCGCACTACGATCCTGCGGTTCGCGCGCGCAGGCGCGCGCCCGTATTCCTGCTGAGCGCCCCGTGCGCCGCATCTGCCAACCCGAGGTATCCATGGTCATCAAACCGCGCGTCCGCGGCTTCATCTGCGTCACCACCCACCCGACCGGCTGCGAGGCCGCGGTCAAGCAGCAGATCGACTACATCCGCGCGCGCCCGCCGATCCAGAACGGCCCCAAGCGCGTGCTGGTCATCGGCGCGTCCACCGGTTACGGCCTGGCGGCGCGCATCACCGCTGCCTTTGGCAGCGGCGCCGCGACCCTGGGCATCTTCTTCGAGCGACCGGGCACCGAATCCAAGCCGGGCACGGCCGGCTGGTACAACTCGGCCGCGTTCCACAAGTACGCCGACGAAGCCGGCCTGTACGCCAAGAGCATCAACGGCGACGCCTTCTCCGATGAAGTGAAGGCCAGGACCATCGAGATGATCAAGGCCGATCTGGGCCAGGTCGACCAGGTCGTCTACAGCCTGGCCGCGCCGCGCCGCAAGCATCCGAAGACCGGCGAGATCATCAGCTCCACGCTGAAGCCGATCGGTGAGCCGATCACCCTGCGTGGCCTGGATACCGACAAGGAAGTACTGACCGAGACCCACCTGCAGCCGGCCACGCCGGAAGAAATCGCCGGCACCGTTGCGGTGATGGGCGGTGAGGACTGGCAGATGTGGATCGATGCGCTGGCCGACGCCGGCGTGCTGGCCAACGGCTGCACCACCACGGCCTTCACTTACGTGGGCGAAGAAATCACCCAGGCGATCTACTGGAACGGTTCCATCGGTGCCGCCAAGAAGGACCTGGACACCAAGGTGCTTGGCCTGCGCGAAAAGCTGGCGAAAATCGGCGGCGACGCGCGCGTGTCGGTGCTGAAGGCCGTGGTCACCCAGGCCAGCTCGGCCATTCCGACCATGCCGCTGTACCTGTCGCTGCTGTTCAAGGTGATGAAGGAAAAGGGCACCCACGAAGGCTGCATCGAGCAGCTCGACGTGCTGTACGACATCCTCTACGGCGGCAAGGCCGACGGCGTGGCGATCGATCGCCTGCGCCACGACCTGGTCGATGGCGAGGGCCACACCGTCGCGCTGGTCGATAAGGAAGGCCGCCTGCGTGCCGACTACAAGGAAATGGCGGCGGACGTGCAGGGCAAGGTGGTCGCGCTGTGGCCGCAGGTGACCAACGAGAACCTGTACGAGATCAGCGACCTGGCCGGCTACAAGGCCGACTTCCTGCGCCTGTTCGGCTTTGGCGTGGAGGGTGTCGACTACGAGGCCGACGTCAACCCGGACGTGAAGATCGACAACCTGGTCGACATGACCTGATCAATGAAAAGGCCGGCGAAAGCCGGCCTTCTCGTTTGTGTAGAGCCGAGCCATGCTCGGCTGCTCTTCGCTTGAGTCCTGCAGCCGAGCATGGCTCGGCTCTACAGAGACGCGTCACCCGAACTCGAACCCCATCTCCGGCAGCGCCGGGCCGACGAAGTCGCCCTGCACGTAGTCCACCCCGGCACTGAACAACAGGGTCATCGAATTGGCATCGCTGACGAACTCGGCGATGGTATGGATACCGGCTTCCTGCGCGCGTGCGGTGATCTGGCTGATGCGGTCGATGTTCTCGCGGGTGGCCGCCAGATCGCTGGTGAAACCGCGGTCCAGCTTGAGGAACTGCGGCTGGAAGTGGGCCAGCAGCTGGAACGAGTCCAATCCCGAACCAAACTGCTCCAGGCCGATGCGGCAGCCCAGCGGCGCCACTTCGGCAAGGAACTGCTGCGCACTGCGCAGGTGGGTGAACACCTTCGCTTCCGGTGCATGCAGCCACAGTCGCTCACCGGGTACGCCCTGCGCGTGCAGTTCGCGGCGCAGGGTGGCGATCATCTGCGGGTCGTCGAACGATTCCGGCGTCACCTTCACCAGTACCTGGGTGGCATGGCCCTGGCGCGCACGCTGGCCCAGTACGGCGATGGCCTGCGAAACCACCCAGCGGTTGATGTCGGCCAGCAGGCCGTGCTCCTCGGCGATGCCCAGGAACGCGGTGGGGCTCAACAGCTCGCCGTTGTGCTCCAGGCGCAGGTAGGCTTCGTACAGCTCCAGCGGCTCGCCCTGCAGGTTCAGCACCGGCTGGTAGTGCAGCTGGAAGCCGTCGCCGGCCAGTGCTTCACGGATACGGGTGACCCAGCGCAGCACGCGCTCTTCCTCGACGCGGTCGGCCGCAGCCGGGTCGAAGATGCGGCAGGTATTGCCCAGTTCGGCGGCGGCATGCGTGCACTCGCTGGCGCGTGCGAGCACCTGGCCGATGCTGGCGATCTTCTCGCCCACCTGTACGCCGCCGATGCTGACCGTCACCGTGGCCGAACGCGCGCCGATGCTGAAGACGTGTGCGGCGTAGGCTTCGCGGATGCGCTCGGCCAGCGCCACGGTCTGCGCGTAGGGCCCGGCCTGCAGCACGGCGAAATTGTGTTCGCCGAAGCGGGCCAGCTGCGCGTCCTCGCCGACCACCTCGGCCAGCAGGCCGGCCAGGGCGCCGATCAGGGTGTCGGCCGACGCCAGGCCGATGTCCGGCAGCAGGCGCGCGTAGTGGTCCGGCTCGATCAGCAGCAGGCCGAACTGGCCCTCGCTGCGCCCGGCCTGGGCCACCGCGCTTTCCAGCTGCAGCATGAAGGTCGGGCGGTTGAGCAGGCCGGTGACCTGGTCGCGCTGGCGCAGGTCCTCGACCTCGCGCGCCAGTTCCGGGTCGAACTCCATGCGGCGGCGGAGCACCACCTGCAGGCAGGATTCGCCCTCGTAGGTGGCGGCAGTGAATTCCATCGTTGCCGGGAACGCGCTGCCATCTTCGTGACGGGCATCGAGCTGGTACTGCGGCGGTGGCGCTTCACCACGGCTCAGGCCCTTCAGCAGCTGCTTGAAGCCCTCCACATGCTGGGCGGCGACCATGTCCAGCAGCGAGATGCCTTCGATATCGTCGAAATGCTCGTAACCGAACATTTCCAGGTAGGCGTCGTTGGCACGGATGTGCATGCCTTCATGCACGTAGGCGATGGGGTCGCGTGAGGAGGCGATCAGCGCATCGCAGCGGCGCTCGGTCTCGCGCATCTGCGCCTCGATGCGGCGCAGGCCACGCCGCGCCTGCAGGTCCACCCACTGGTCGCGGACCACGGCGAGCAGGTGCTCTGGGCGCTGGCGCAGGGCGAGGGCACGGATGCCGTGGCTGCTGGCCTGCACCAGCTCGTCCTCGTCGATGCGCTCGGCCAGCAGCACCAGCGGGATGTCCTTGCCACTGGCGGCGATGTGCTGGGCCACCAGTGGCAGCGGGATGCCCTGCGAGGGCGATGCCAGCACCAGGTCGATGGCCTGGCCGGACAGCACCTGGGACAGCTCGGCCGCATCCTGCGGCCGCCAGGGGCGCACCGCGATGCCGCTGTTGCGCAGGGTGCTGACAATGGCTTCGGCGTTTTCGCCGCTGTCATCGACGATCAGCAGGCGGATGGTGATGTCGTTCGCGTTCTGCATGCACTGCTCCCCAATCTGCGAATCTAGATACACGATGCGCGGCGAACCGTCCATGCGTGCACCCCTTGCACGCATCGAACGGCGATCTGCTTCACACCACGCCACCGGCGGCATGGCCGCTGGCCCAGGCCCACTGGAAGTTGTAGCCGCCCAGCCAGCCGGTCACGTCCAGCACCTCGCCAACGAAATGCAGGCCGGGCACACGCTTGGATTCCATCGTAGAGGACGACACCTCGGCCGTATCCACGCCGCCCAGGGTGACCTCGGCGGTGCGGTAGCCCTCGGTGCCACTGGCCACCAGCGGGAACGCGCCCAGCAGCTGCGCGGCCTGGCGCAGCACCGGCTCGTCCAGCTGGCGCACGGGCCGGTCGGGCAGCCAGTGCTCGCACAGGCGCTGCGCCAGCCGCTTCGGCAGTACCTCGCCCAGCACGGTGCGCAGCTCGGCGGCCGGGCGCTCGCGTTTCATCTGGCGCAGCCACTCGCCGGCATCCTGGCCGGGCAGCAGGTCCAGCTCCAGTGCATCGCCGGGTTGCCAGAACGAGGAGATCTGCAGGATCGCCGGGCCGCTGACGCCGCGATGGGTCAGCAGCATGAAGTTCTGGAAGCGCTTGCCGTTGCAGCGCGCCTCGATCGGCAGGGCGACACCACTCAGATCGGCCAGCCGCTCCTGGTGCTTGCCGCTGAGCGTCAGCGGTACCAGGCCTGCGCGGGTCGGCAGCACCTGGTGGCCGAACTGGCGGGCAATCTCGTAGCCGAAGCCGGTTGCGCCCATGCTCGGAATCGACAGGCCGCCGGTGGCCACCACCAGCGAAGCGCAGTGGAACAGGCCGTGCGTGGTGTGCACGCGGAAACCGTCGCTGCCGTGCTCGATGCGCTGCACGCTGCACTCGGTGCGGATCTGCGCGCCGGCCGCCTGGCATTCGTCCACCAGCATCTTCACGATCTGCTTGGAGGAGATGTCGCAGAACAGCTGGCCCAGCTCCTTTTCGTGATAGGCGATGCCGTGCTTGCTGACCAGCTCGATGAAGTGCCAGGGCGTGTAGCGCGCCAGCGCCGACTTGCAGAAGTGCGGGTTGGCTGACAGGAAATTGGCTGGGGTGGTGCCGGTGTTGGTGAAGTTGCAGCGGCCACCGCCGGACATCAGGATCTTCTTGCCGACCTTGTTGGCATGGTCGATCACCTGCACCTGGCGGCCGCGTTGGCCAGCCGTGATCGCGGTCATCAGTCCGGCCGCGCCGGCGCCGATGACCACCACGTCGCAGCGGATCGTGCTCATGCCTTGGCGCGCTTGCGCCAGTTCGGGATCACGTCGAGCTGCATCTGATCGTTGAGCAGCTGCACTTCACCGTCCTGGATCAGCACGCTCCAGCGCATCGCGCGCTGGATCTGCTGGCCCCACAGTTCTACGAAGGCACCATCGAGGTCGACCACCGACAGGTTGTCGAAGCGCGCCAGGCCCTTGCCCTGCTTGCCCCACCAGATGTCCGAGGCGTTGCCGCCGTAATTGATCACCTGCACCTGGCGGCTGCGGTTGCTGGCCTTGCGGATGCGCGATTCGTCCGGATGGCCCAGGTCGATCCACTGCAGGATGTCGCCGGTGTAGTCGTGTTCCCACAGGTCCGGCTCATCGTCGGTGCTCAGGCCACGGCCGAACTCCAGGCGGTCACCGGCATTGAGGGCGAAGGCGAGCAGGCGCACCATCAGGCGTTCGTCGGTCTCGGACGGGTGCTGGGCCAGGGTCAGGTTGTGGGTCGCGTAGTAGCCGCGATCCATGTCGCTGATCTGCAGTTCGGCCTTGCGGATGGTGGCGGTAAGAGCCATGGGGGATCCGTGGACTAAAGACGACAATGATAGAGGTTTGCTTCCGGGGTGTCCGTTGCCAGACTGTCTGCGGGACGTCAACGTGGCACCCTTGCACGCTTTCCCGCCGCAGAAGTGGATACGATGACCCTGCCCAGCCGCCTGCAGCTGCCGCCCGGCCTCTGGCCCAGCCTGCTTGATGGCCTGTGCGCACGTTTCCCGCGCATCGACCGTGCGCAGTGGCAGGATCGCTTCGCCCGTGGCCGCGTGCAGGACATGCAGGGCAGGGCGCTGTCGCCGGACATGCCCTGGCAGGTGGGACTGGAGATCCAGTACTTCCGCGAGGTGGCCGACGAACCGGTGATTCCCTTCGCCGAGACCATCCTGCATCTGGATGAGCACCTGCTGGTGGCCGACAAGCCGCACTTCCTGCCAGTGACGCCGGCCGGCAGCTACGTACGCGAAACCCTGCTGGCACGCCTGATCGCACGCACGGGCAATACCGGGCTGGCGCCGCTGCATCGGCTGGACAGGCTGACCGCTGGCCTGGTGCTGTTCTCGACGCAGGCGGCCACGCGCGATGCCTACCAGCGGTTGTTCCGCGAGCGCCGCATTGAAAAGACCTATGAGGCGCTGGCACCGGCGCTGCCCGGGCTGGCGTTCCCGCTGCGACGGCACAGCCGGCTGGCGCCGGACGAGCCGTTCTTCCGCATGGCCGAAGTGCCAGGTGAGCCCAATGCGCGCAGCCTGATCGAGCCGATCGAGGCGGAGGGACCGATCTGGCGCTACCGGCTGAAGCCGGAAACCGGCCGCAAGCACCAGTTGCGTGTGCACATGGCCGCGCTGGGCGCGCCGATCGAGGGTGATGACCTTTACCCGCAGCTGCAGTCGCGGCCTGAGAGCAGTGCCGAGCCACCGCTCCAGTTGCTGGCACAGGGGCTGGCCTTCGATGATCCACTCACCGGGGAGCCGCGGCGGTTCAGCAGCCAGCGGCGCCTGTGCCTGCCCGGCAACGGCGACTAGGTCTGTTCAGCGAGCCGGGCGCCGCGCCAGCCAGCGGTCCAGCTCGGCGGCGAACAGCTGCCGGTCGCGCGGTCCCAACGGGGGCGGTCCTCCGGTCTGCACCCCGGCGCCGCGCAGCTCCTCCATGAAATTGCGCATCGACAGCCGCTCGGCCATGTTGTTCGGCGTGTACAGCTGGCCGCGCGGGTTCAGCGCCACGGCCTTCTTTTCCAGCACCAGTGCGGCCAGCGGGATGTCCTGGGTGACCACCAGGTCACCGGCGGCCACCCGTTCGACGATGGCACTGTCGGCAACGTCCAGGCCCTGCGGCACCTGGATCGAGCGCAGCCAGCGCGAGGGCGGGGTGCGGATCCACTGGTTGGCGACCAGGGTCAGCTCGATCCCGACCCGTTCAGCGGCCCGGAACAGGATGTCGCGAATGACGGTGGGGCAGGCATCCGCGTCCACCCAGATGCGGGGGAGGGCGGGTTCAGCTTGGGTTTCAGCTTCAGTCATTTACCCAGTGTAGGGTAGGAAAAACCTGAATGGGGACTCGGGTTTAGCCCTGATCAGCTGCCAGCCCTTGCCACGCCTAGCGGGCGGGGCCCGCCCATGAACGTCCGGGCTATCGCTTTTTGCAGAAAACACGCGTATCGTTCGTCCCACTGTGTTTGCTAGGGTCACCGTGAATCGTGGCCTGGTGCAGTTGATCTCACGATCCGCTCATCGATCCGCTTTACCAACGCCTGCAACTCAGTCTCGGCCCCGATACCCGGTGGCTGCGATTTTTTCAACATGTGTTTCAGGAGTTAGTCAAATGTCTGATCGTCAGACCGGCACCGTCAAGTGGTTCAACGACGCCAAGGGCTTCGGCTTCATCACCCCGGAAAGCGGCCCGGACCTGTTTGTGCACTTCCGTGCCATCCAGGGCACCGGCTTCAAGACCCTGCAGGAAGGCCAGAAGGTTACCTTCATCGCCGTCCAGGGCCAGAAGGGTATGCAGGCTGACCAGGTGCAGGCGGTCTAATCCGTCTGCTACCGTTTGGTAGCCAGAACGCCGGAAGCGAAAGCTTCCGGCGTTTTTTATTGCCCGTTGTTCTGTAGCGTCGAGCCTTGATCGACTGCTTTCCAAAGACAGTCGAGCATGGCTCGACTCTACATGGGGCATGCAGCCATCACGGTACGATGTGGGCCTCCCCAAGGATCGTCCCCATGCGCATCGTCCACCACCTGGAAAACTCCCGTTCCCTGCGCGTGCTGTGGATGCTGGAGGAGCTCGGGCTGGACTACGAGCTGCGCCGCTATCCGCGCGATCCGAAGACGCTGCTGGCACCGCCGGAGCTTCGCAACGTGCATCCGCTCGGCAAGTCGCCGGTGCTGCAGGATGGCGAACTGGTGCTGGCCGAGTCCGGCGCAATCCTGGATTACCTCGCCGACCGTTACGACACCCAGCGCCAGCTGTCGCCGTCACCGACGCCGGCCGATGGCGCCGAGCGCATCGCCTACCGCTATTGGCTGCACTACGCCGAAGGCTCGGCGATGCCGCCGCTACTGCTGACCCTGGTGATGGGCCGCATCCGCAACGCGCCGATGCCGTTCTTTGCGCGCCCGATCGCGCGCAGCATCGCCGACAAGGCCGAGCGTGGCTTCATTGGCCCGCAAAGGCGCCTGCACCTGGACTGGATGGAGCGCCGCCTGGCCGAAAGCCCTTGGTTCGCGGGTGAGCGGTTCAGCGCGGCCGACATCCAGATGAGCTTCCCGATCCAGGCTGCCGCCGCCCGTGGTGGTGGCCTGGATGACAAGCCGGCGCTACGCGATTTCCTCAAGCGCATCAGCGAGCGCCCGGCCTATCAGCGCGCCGAAGCACATGGCGGGCATCTGCAGGCGCTCAGCGGCAATTGAGGCGGGCGGCGGTCGCCCCCATCTTCAACCCCATGGATACCGACAGCCCCCGTTTCGACAATCGCCTGCTGAATGCCCTGCCGGGTGACCCCGAATCCGGCCCGCGTCGCCGCGAAGTACTGGGCGCCGCCTGGTCGCCGGTGATGCCGACGCCCGTGGCAGTCCCCACGCTGCTGGCCTGGTCGCCGGACGTTGCCACGATGCTCGGCTTCGATACCGCTGAGGTTGAGAGCGAAGGCTTCGCGCGCGTATTCGGCGGCAATGCGCTATACCCCGGCATGCAGCCGTGGGCGGCCAACTATGGCGGCCATCAGTTCGGTCACTGGGCGGGGCAGCTGGGTGATGGCCGCGCGATCTCGCTGGGCGAAGTGGTCGCACCGGATGGCGGTCATTGGGAGCTGCAGCTGAAGGGTGCCGGCCCGACCCCGTATTCGCGGGGCGCCGATGGTCGCGCGGTGCTGCGCTCGTCCATCCGCGAGTTCCTGTGCAGTGAAGCGATGCATCACCTGGGCGTGCCGACCACGCGCGCGCTGTCGCTGGTCGGCACCGGCGAAGACGTGGTGCGCGACATGTTCTACGACGGCCACCCGCGTGCCGAGCCCGGCGCCATCGTGTGCCGGGTATCGCCTTCGTTCCTGCGTTTCGGTTCCTTCGAACTGCCGGCCTCGCGTGGTGAAACCGCCTTGCTGCAGCAGCTGGTCGATGCCTGCATCGCCCGCGATTTCCCCGAGCTGGAAGGGCAGGGCGAGGCGCTGTATGGCGATTGGTTCGCGCAGATCGCGGTGCGCACCGCCGAGATGATCGCGCACTGGATGCGCGTGGGCTTCGTCCATGGCGTGATGAACACCGACAACCTGTCCGTGCTCGGCCTCACGCTGGATTACGGTCCCTATGGATGGGTCGAGGACTTCGATCCGGACTGGACGCCGAACACCACCGATGCCCAAGGCCGGCGCTATCGTTTCGGTACCCAGCCGCAGGTGGCGTACTGGAACCTGAGCCGATTGGCGCAGGCGTTGTCGTCATTGTTTGCCGATGTCGAACCGCTGCAGGCAGGATTGGCGGCGTACCAGTCCACGTTCGTTGCCTGCACCCGTCGCGATGCAGCGGCCAAGCTCGGCCTGGCTGCGGCCGATGATGAGGACCTGCAGCTCTACCTGCGCTGGCAGCAGTTGATGCAGGACGGCAGCATGGACATGACGCTGGCCTGGCGCGCGCTGATGCGCGTTGATCCAGCGTCGCCCGATGTGGGCCTGCTGGACGCGGTGTACTACGACGAGGCGCGCCAGCAGTCGGTGCAGGCACCGTTGCAGCAGTGGCTCCAGGACTACGCGGCGCGGCTGCGCATGGATACGCTGTCGGCCAGCGAACGCACGGCGAAGATGGCCGCGGCCAATCCGCTGTACGTGCTGCGCAACTGGCTGGCGCAGGAGGCCATCGATCGCGCCGAACAGGGCGACCTCGGCGGTGTTCATGCGTTGCAGGATGTGCTGCGCGACCCGTACACCGAACGCCCGGGGCTCGAGCACTTCGCCGGCAAACGCCCGGCGTGGGCCGACAACCGCGCCGGCTGCTCGATGCTTTCCTGCAGTTCCTGAGGGTGGGGTTCGGCAGGGCTGCGCCCTGCACCCGCAGAGGCCAGGTCAACAGCCAGAGCAAAGGCTGGATTCCGTGGTTTGGCGGGGCAGTGTCGGAGTGCGGGGACGCCGTAAACCCATCCCTGGGGGCTTGGCAGCCGCATCCATGCGGCTGACACCCCGCACTCCGACACCGCCCCACCTCCGACAGATTCCCGCTGCTGTGGGTAGGTGTCGACCTTGGTCGACACATCTGTCAGATATCGTTATACGAGAATGGGGTCAGATCCGTTTTCCTGCGGAAAACGGATCTGACCCCACGAGCCGTTCCGACAGATCGCAGGAAACTATCGAAGGCGGGCCCACCCCGCCATCCCTCGGAATACGGCTTTTGCTTTCGCTTTTGCTTGTGCCGTGGCCTCTGCAGGTGCCGGGCGCAGCCCGGCCGAACACCCCCAACAGGCAGCCGGCGCCCGGAACAGGTACCCTATGCCGCCATCAGATAGCCAACGTGACATGACCGACGCCCTCGTCGCTCCGCAGTGGGCCTCCCGCCTGCGCGACATCGCCGACTTCCCCAAGCCCGGCATCCTCTTCAAGGACATCATGCCGCTGCTCGCCCACGGCGAGGACTTCCGTGGTGCGATCACCGCAATGGCCGACCGTTGGCGCGACCAGAAGCTGGACGCGGTGGTGGGCATCGAATCGCGTGGCTTCATCCTCGGCGCCGCGATGGCGCTGGAACTGGGCGTAGGCTTCGTGCCGGTGCGCAAGCCGGGCAAGCTGCCGGGCCAGGTGCTGCGCGAGGAGTACACGCTGGAATACCGCAGCGACTGCATCGAGGTGCACGCCGATGCGCTGCCGGCCGGTGCCCGCGTCGCGATCATCGACGACGTGCTGGCCACCGGCGGCACGCTGGTCGCCGCGCTGTCGCTGGTGCGTCGCCTGGGTGTAGAGGTGGTGGGTGCCGGCGTACTGGTCGAGCTCGATGGCCTCGGCGGCCGTGCGCGCTGGGAAGCGGATCTGCCGCTGCACACCGAACTGGTGTTCTGACCGTAGGATGGGTGCCAACCAAGGTTGGCACCTGCCAGAGCGAATGGCCGGGAGCCGGTCGTTGCCAACCGTGGTTGGCAACGCTGCGTCAATCACATCATCCGCACGCGGAAGCGACGGCCCTTGATCTTACCGGCTTCCAGCTTGGCCACGGCCTTGTTGACCTGCTCACGGGCGATCGCCACGTAGGAACGGGTCGGGAAGATCGCGATCTTGCCGATGAACTTGCTCGACAGGCCGGCGTCGCCGGTCAGTGCACCGAGAATGTCGCCCGGGCGCAGCTTGTCGGTCTTGCCACCGTCGATGCGCAGCGTGCGCATCGCGGCCTGCGGCAGCTCGGCCGGGCGCGCGGTCGCCAGCGGCGTCTTCTGCCAATCCAGCGGTTGCGCCATCTGCGCTTCGATGGCTTCGGCGCGGGTCTTTTCGCGGCCGGCCACCAGGCTGATCGCAAGGCCGCTGGCACCGGCACGGCCGGTACGGCCCACGCGGTGCTGGTAGCTCTCCACGTCGGTCGGCAGCTCGTAGTTGATCACCGCGGCCAGCTCTTCCACGTCCAGGCCGCGCGCGGCCACGTCGCTGGCGACCAGCACGTTGCAGCTGCGGTTGGCCAGCAACAGCAGCACCTCCTCGCGATCGCGCTGCTCCATGTCGCCATGCAGGGCGAGCGCGGAGAAGCCGAACTGCTGCAGCGAGTTGGCTACTTCGTCCACGTCCTTGCGGGTGTTGCAGAACACCACCGCCGATTCCGGCGTGTACTTCAGCAGCAGGCCGGCCAATGCCTTCTGCCGGTGTGCCGGTTCCACCTCGCAGAACATGTGGCGGATCGCGGGTGCCTGGTCGGCGCCTTCCACGGTCACTTCCACCGCCTCGCGCAGCAGGTCACGCGCCATGGCGCGGATGCTGTCGGGGAAGGTGGCCGAGAACAGCAGGCTCTGGCGGTCCTTGTGGGTGCGGCCGGCGATCTCGCGGATCGGCTCCTCGAAGCCCATGTCGAGCATGCGGTCGGCCTCGTCCAGCACCAGCGTGCGCACCGCGCCAAGATTCAGCGCGCGCTTGCGTGCCAGCTCCTGCACGCGGCCGGGCGTACCGACCACCACGTGCGGGTCATGGCCTTCCAGCGATGCCAGCTGCGGGCCCAGCGGCACGCCACCGACCAGCAGCAACAGCTTCAGGTTGGGAATGCCGGTGGCCAGCTTGCGGATCTGCTTGCCGACCTGGTCGGCCAGTTCGCGGGTCGGGCACAGCACCAGCGCCTGCACGCGGATCAGGCTGGGGTCGATGGACTGCAGCAGGCCCAGGCCGAAGGCGGCGGTCTTGCCGCTGCCGGTCGGCGCCTGTGCGATCACATCGCGGCCATCCAGGATGGCCGGCAGGCTCTGCGCCTGCACGGGGGTGAGAGTGGTGTAGCCGAGGGCGTCCAGGCCGGGCTGCAGGGCCGGGCTCAGCGGCAGGGTCGAGAAGTCAGTCATGGCGCATTGTACCCGTCCGGTCGCGCGCGGCTGCCCTTTGTAGAGCCGAGCCGATGCTCGGCTGCTTCACCTCTGAAGCCGAGCGTCGGCTCGGCTCTACATCGGGGGTAGACTCAGCCCAGCAACGCCAGCACGCCCTGATGAATCGCCAGGCCACCGAACAGCAGCCAGGCGAACAGGATCAGCGCCAGCAGCAGCGGCTTCAGGCCCGCCTGGCGCAGCGCCGAGACGTGGGTGGTCAGACCCAGCGCAGCCATCGCCATCGCCAGCAGCACGGTATCCAGCTGCACCAGCCCCGCCTGCAGGCCAGCCGGTAGCAGGTGCAGCGAGTTGAAACCGGCCACCGCCACGAAACCGAACGCGAACCACGGCACCACGATGCGCGCCTTGCTGCCGTCGGCGCTGGCCTTGCCCCCACGTGCCAGCCATAGCGACAGCGCGATCAGGAACGGCGCCAGCAGCATCACCCGCACCATCTTGGTGATCACCGCGGTATCAGCCGCCGCTTCGTTGACCGCACGGCCGGCGGCCACCACCTGTGCTACTTCATGCACCGTCGCACCGGTGAACAGGCCGTACTGCCGTGCGTCCATCGCCAGCCAGCCGTGCGACTGCACCAGTGCATACAGCGCCGGGTACAGGAACATCGCCAGCGTGCCGAACACCACCACCGTCGACACAGCCACCGTGACCTGTGCTGCGCGCCCGCGCACCACCGGTTCTGCAGCCATCACCGCCGCGGCGCCGCAGATCGCGCTGCCGGCGCCGATCAGCATGGCCGCCTCGCGTTCCATCTTGAACACGCGCACGCCCAGCCAGCAGGCCAGGCCGAAGGTGCTGGCAACCACCAGCACGTCCATCAGCACGCCGCTGACACCGACATGGCCGATGTCCTGGAAGGTCAGGCGCAGCCCGTACAGCACGATGCCGGCGCGCAGCAGCCAGTGCTTGGAGAAACCAACACCGGCCGCGCTGCTCGGTGCCAGCCGCGGATAGAGGGTGTTGCCGATCACGATGCCGGCGACGATGGCCACGGTCAGCGCACTCAGGCCGTGTGCCTGCAGCCACGGCAGCTCGGCCAGGTACAGCGACGCCGCTGCGATCAGGCCGACCAGCATCAGGCCGGGCAGGCGCGGCTGCCAGCGTTGGCGCAGGGCGGGCAGGGTCCAGGGGGAGAGGGCAGGGACGTTCATGGCACGGCAGCGCTGGAGAGATGGGGCAAGCGTGCGCCGGAGACGATGACCTGTAAAACGAATAATATGGGTGAAACCTACCTATCCAGCGGGTAATTTCCATGCGCCTGACCCTGCGCCAGCTGCAGGTCTTCGTCGCCATCGCCGATCACGGCAGCACCACCGCCGCTGGCCAGGCCATCGCGCTCTCTCAGTCGGCCAGCAGCGCCGCCCTGCAGGAGCTGGAGGCACACTTCGGCACCCCGCTGTTCGACCGCATCGGCCGCCGCCTGGCGCTGAACGGGCACGGCCGCGCGCTGCTGGAGCCTGCACGCACGCTGCTGGTCAACGCCGCCGATCTGGAGCGGCAGCTGGCCGCCGGCGGCGACCCGGGGCAGGGCGCACCGCTGCGGCTGGTGCTGGCCGCCAGTACCACCATCGGCAACTACCTGTTGCCGCCGCGCATCGCCGACCTGCTGCGCCAGGCGCCGCAGGCCGAGGTCGACCTGCGCATCGACAACAGTGCCGGCGTGGTCGCTGCCGTGCAGCGCCTGGACGTGGACGCCGGCCTGATCGAAGGCCCGTGCCACGAGCGCGGCCTGCAGGTGACCGCCTGGCAGCAGGACCCGCTGGTGATCGTGGCTGCCGCCGATGCCCCCGCCAGCTGGTCACTGGACGAACTGCGCGCTGCCCGCTGGCTGCTGCGCGAGCCCGGCTCCGGCACCCGCGAAGCCGTCGAACAGGCGCTGCTGCCGCACCTGCGTGGCTTCGCCCAGACCCTGCAGCTGGGCAATACCGAAGCGATCAAGCAGGCCGCCATCGCCGGCCTCGGCCTGGCCTGCCTCTCGCGCCACGCGCTGGAAGAACCCTTGGCCCTCGGCCGCCTGCGCGTACTCGAGACCCCGCTGCCCGCCCTGCAGCGCACCCTGTGGCTGGTGCGCCACCCGGGCAAACAATGGCTGCCGGGGCTGCAGGCGTTGTTGGGGGAGGTGGGGTAAGCCATCAGATTCCAAGTCGATTCCATCCGTCGACAGTCCCTGCAGCGTTCATCCACGCATGGCGTGGATCTACCGTGTCGACCAAGGTCGACACCCACCTGAGCGGAATGCCGTTCCGACAGACAAGGTCGACACCCACCTGAGCGGAATGCCGTTCCGACAGACAAGGTCGACACCCACCGGAGCAGAATGCAGTTCCGACAGATTGCGGAAATCTGTCGAAGGCGGGGCGGTGTGGGTATGCAGGACCGTTGGCGCCATGGATGGCGCCATCGAGCCCCCATGGATGGGTTTACGGCGTGTCCTGCATACCCACACCGCCCCGCCATCCCACAGGAAACCCGCTTCAGCTGTTGCTTCGGCGGTTGACGTTGCCTCTGCGGGTGCCGGGTGCAACCCGGCCGACGCCCCCAACCCGTACAATATCCGGATGCCTCTGATTACTCTGCAGAACGTCGACTTCAGCGTCGGCGGCCCGTTGTTGCTGGAAAAGGCCGAACTGTCGATCGAGCCGGGCGAACGCATCGCCCTGATCGGCCGCAACGGCGCCGGCAAATCCACCCTGCTCAAGCTGCTGTCCGGCGACCACAAGCCCGATGACGGCGAAGTCCGCGTGCAGCAGGGCGTGCGCGTCACACGCCTGGAGCAGGAGGTGCCTCATGGCGCCGCCGGTTCGGTGTTCGACGTCGTCGCTGATGGCCTCGGCGAACTGGGCCAGTGGTTGGCCGAATTCCACCACCTCAGCCACGCCGAGGTGTTCGATGGCGAAGCACTGGGCAACGTGCAGGCCAAGATCGACGCCGCCAACGGTTGGGGCCTGGACCAGCGCGTCAGCGAAACCCTGACCAAGCTCGATCTCGACGGCGATGCCGAATTCGGCCGCCTATCCGGCGGCATGAAGCGCCGCGTGCTGCTCGCCCGCGCGCTGGTGTCCAGCCCCGACGTACTGCTGCTGGACGAACCGACCAACCACCTGGACATCGAAGCCATCGACTGGCTCGAAGCGTTCCTGAAGGGCTGGAGCGGCAGCGTGGTGTTCGTCACCCATGACCGCCGCTTCCTGCGCGCACTGGCCACCCGCATCGTCGAGATCGATCGCGGCCAGGTCACCAGCTGGCCGGGCGACTGGGCCAACTACGAGCGCCGCCGCGAGGAACGCCTCAACGCACAGGCGCAGGAAAACGCGCGCTTCGACAAGCTGCTGGCGCAGGAAGAAGTGTGGATCCGCCAGGGCATCAAGGCGCGTCGTACCCGCGATGAAGGCCGCGTGCGCCGCCTGAAGGCGATGCGTACCGAGCGTTCGCAGCGCCGCGATCTCAGTGGCAACGTCAAGATGGAAGCCGCGCAGGGCGTCAGCTCCGGCAAGAAGGTCATCGACGTCAAGGACATTTCGTTCGCCTTCGGCGAGCGCACCATGGTCCGCGACTTCACCACCACCATCCTGCGTGGCGACCGCATCGGCCTGATCGGCCCCAACGGCAGTGGCAAGACCACGCTGCTGAAGCTGCTGCTGGGTGAACTGCAGCCGGCCAAGGGCGAGGTCAACGCCGGTACCAATCTGCAGATCGCCTACTTCGACCAGTACCGTGCGGTGCTGCGCGAGGACTGGAGCGCGATCGAGAACGTGGCCGAAGGCCGCGATTTCCTCGAGTTCAACGGCAAGCGCAAGCACGTGCATGCCTACCTGCAGGACTTCATGTTCACCCCGGAACGTGCGCGTGCGCCGATCACCCGCCTGTCCGGTGGCGAGCGCAACCGCCTGCTGCTGGCCAAGCTGTTCGCGCAGCCGTCCAACCTGCTGGTGATGGACGAACCGACCAACGACCTGGACGTGGAAACCCTGGAGCTGCTGGAAGAGCTGCTGGGCGAGTACACCGGTACGCTGCTGCTGGTCAGCCACGACCGTGACTTCATCGACAACGTGGTGACCTCCACGCTGGTGATGGAAGGCGACGGCGTGATCGGCGAGTACGTGGGCGGTTACAGCGACTGGCAGCGTTATGCGGCCAGCATCGCGGCGCCTGCCGCAGCCCCCGCCGCCAAGCCGGCGGCCGCCGCACCGGCTACCCCGGCTGCCGCGGCTCCGGCCGCGCCCAAGCGCAAGCTGGCCTACAAGGAAGCACGCGAACTGGAGCAGCTGCCGAAGACCATCGAAAAGCTGGAAGGCGATGTCGAAGGGCTGACCTCGGCGATGAACGACCCGTCGTTCTACACCCGCAGCAGCGCCGAAGTTACCGCGCATACCCAGCAGCTGGCCAGGGTGCAGGCCGAGCTGGATGCCGCGTACGCGCGCTGGGAAGAGCTGGAAGGCTGAGCGCCGGTCGGCGCCAGCGGCGAGGCTATTGATGTAGAGCCGAGCCCATGCTCGGCTCATCGCGATCTGGCCCGAGTGCAGCCGAGCGTAGGCTCGGCTCTACCGAGGCATGCCAGCAGGCGCTGTAGAGCCGAGCCCATGCTCGGCTGGTAGGTCCGTGGATTCCTGCATCAGTGCGGACCAAGGTCCGCACCCACCAAAGCGGATTCCGCACCCGCCGGGGCCGGTCATTTGACCCCGTGCAGATCCCGCAGCTGGCTCGGCCGGCTGCCGAAATACGCGGCCAGATCGGCGATGTCCTGATCGCTCAGGTCCTTCGCCTGCGGCGTCATCAGCATGTGCTGGCGGTCACCGGCGCGGTAGGCCTGCAGGGCATGCGCCAGGTAGTCGCCGTACTGCCCACCGAGCTTCGGATAGGTCGGGTCGATCGGCGCGTTACCGTCAGCCCCGTGGCAGTCGATGCAGCTCTGGTTGGTGGCCTTGCCCTTCACCTTGGCGCGGGCTTCACCGGCGGCCTCGCGGCCTGCGGGCAGGCCGGCCGAAGAAGAAGAGCCGTGTTCGCCGCTGGCATGGCCCGGGTCGGCGGCGGATTTCTCGCTGTTTTCCACCTGCGACTGCGAACAGGCGGCCAGCAGCAGGGCAACGGACAGGGCGATGGCATGACGCATCGGATGCGCGGCTTTCGACATGGGCGGGCCTTACTTGACGGTGGACAGGTAAACAGAGAGATCGGCGATCTCCTGTTCGCTGAAGCTCATCGACTGCGCCTGCATCGTTGGATGCCGGCGCTTGCCCTGGCGGTACTCGGTCAGGGCCTGGGCCAGGTACTGCTGGGTCTGGCCGCCGATCTTCGGCACCCGGTAGCTGGGGTAGGCGTTCTTGTAGCCGGTGATGCCATGGCACCCCTGGCAGGTGTAGGCCAGCACGCGGCCATTGTCGAAGTTGCCGGTGGGCGCGGCAGGCGCCGGCGCAGCGGCAGGAGCCGGGGCCGGAGCGGGTGTGGCAGGAGCAGGAGCGGGCTGTGCGGCGGCCCCAAGGGGCAGGAGGACGGCCAGAGCGAGACAAGCGGCGAGCGGCTGCGGGCGCATGGTGTCGTTTCCGGGGATTCGGGTCTGGTCGTTCCGGCGTGGGGTACGGAACGACCCGAGTATAGCCTCAGGTTTCATCTAGCTGAAATGGGGTCGGCCCGACCGGTGGCGTGAAGGCACCATGACCTTTGGGATATGGTGTGGCCGTGAAGTGGTGCATTACTTTGCTACCACACCTGTCCACGCATCCTCCAGGGACCTGACGATGTCGCACCCAACCTTCCTGTCCGGCCGTCGCAGCGGAATCTGTGCCGCCGCACTGCTGATCTCCACCTCCCTGCTGCTGGGCGGTTGCGCCGCAGGGCCCAATTCCGAAGCCAAGGCCGCCGAGACCAAGGAGGAGAAGAAGGTCGACGCGGTGCCGGTCGAAGTGGCGGTGGCCAGCCACCGTGCGGTCGCGGCCAGCTACACCGGAACCGCTGCGCTGGAGCCGCGCGCCGAATCGCAGGTGGTCGCCAAGACCTCCGGCGTGGCGCTGGCGGTGCTGGTCGAGGAAGGCCAGCGGGTGACCGCTGGCCAGCCGCTGGTGCGGCTGGACCCGGATCGCGCACGCCTGGCTGTTGCCCAGAGCGAAGCGCAGATGCGCAAGCTGGAAAACAACTACCAGCGCGCCCAGAAACTGGTTGGCCAGCAGATGGTCAGTGCCGCCGATGTCGACCAGCTGCGCTTTGATCTGGAAAACGTCCGCGCGCAGTACCGCCTGGCGACGCTGGAACTGTCCTACACCACGGTGGTGGCGCCGATCTCCGGCGTGATCGCCTCGCGCTCGATCAAGACCGGCAATTTCGTGCAGATCAACACGCCGATCTTCCGCATCGTCGACAACTCGCGCCTGGAAGCCACCCTCAACGTGCCCGAGCGCGAACTGGCCACGCTGCGTGCCGGCCAGCCGGTGACGCTGGCTGCCGATGCGCTGCCGGGCCAGAGCTTCACCGGCACCGTCGACCGCATCGCGCCGGTGGTGGATTCGGGCAGCGGCACGTTTCGCGTGGTCAGTGCCTTCGATGGCGCCGCCCATGCGCTGCAGCCCGGCATGTTCGGGCGCATCCGCATCGATTACGACCAGCGTGCCGATGCGCTTGTGGTGCCGCGCCTGGCGCTGCTCGACGACGGTGAGCCGGCGGTGTTCCGGGTGCGCGAAGGCAAGGTCGCACGCGTTCCGGTCAAGCTGGGTTACGCCGAGGGCCCGTGGGTGGAGATCCGTGATGGCCTGGCGGCCGGTGATCAGGTGGTCACCGCCGGCAAGGTCGCGCTGCGCGACGGTACCGCGGTGCAGGTGATCGCCGATCCGAAGGCAAAGGCGAAGACGGTTGCAGCGGCCGCCAAGCCGGCGGACAAGGCCGGGAGCAAGCAATGACCGCCCCGGGCCACGACCACGGTGCCTCGCCGGCGAGCGACGGCGCCGCCGCCAGCATGCGCGGCGGCCTGGTGGAATTCGCCACCCGCCGCCGCGTGACCATCGCCATGTGCACGGTCACCCTGCTGCTGTTCGGCCTGATCGCGCTGGGCAACCTCAAGGTCAACCTGCTGCCTGACCTGAGCTACCCGACGCTGACCGTGCGCACCGAGTACACCGGTGCGGCGCCGACCGAAATCGAAACCCTGATCACCCAGCCGGTCGAAGAAGCGGTGGGCGTGGTCAAGAACCTGCGCAAGCTGAAGTCGGTCTCGCGCACCGGCCAGAGCGATGTGGTGCTGGAGTTCGCCTGGGGCACCAACATGGACCAGGCCAGCCTGGAGGTGCGCGACAAGATGGAAGCGCTGAACCTGCCACTGGAGGCCAAGTCCCCGGTGCTGCTGCGCTTCAATCCGTCCACCGAGCCGATCATGCGCCTGGTGCTGTCCAGCAAGACCGCGCCGGCCACCGATGCCGATGCGATCCGCGAGCTGACCGGCCTGCGCCGCTATGCCGATGAAGACCTGAAGAAGAAGCTGGAGCCGGTCACCGGCGTGGCGGCGGTCAAGGTCGGTGGCGGCCTGGAAGACGAGATCCAGGTCGACATCGACCAGCAGAAGCTGGCGCAGCTGAACCTGCCGATCGACACCGTCATCAAGCGCCTGAAGGACGAGAACATCAACATCTCCGGCGGTCGCCTGGAGGAGGGTTCGCAGCGCTTCCTGGTGCGTACCGTCAACCAGTTCGCCGACCTGGAGGAAATCCGCAACCTGCTGGTCACCACCCAGGCGTCGAACGGCAGCGCGGCCGACTCGGCGCTGCAGCAGATGTTCAACATCGCCGCATCGACCGGTTCGGCGGCCGCCATCGCGGCGGCCTCGGCGGCGCAGAGCGCATCGTCCGGCGGTGGTTCCAGCGTGGTCGCCAATGGTGTGCCGGTGCGCCTGAAGGACGTGGCCACCGTGCGCCAGGGCTACAAGGAACGCGAAGCAGTGATCCGCCTGGGCGGCAAGGAGTCGGTTGAGCTGGCCATCTACAAGGAAGGCGATGCCAACACCGTGTCCACCGCCGAAGCGCTGCGCAAGCGCCTGGGGCAGATCAAGGGCACGTTCCCGTCCGATGTCGAGATGACCACCATCGAGGACCAGTCGCGCTTCATCGAGCACGCCATCGCCGACGTCAAGAAGGATGCAGTGATCGGCGGCCTGCTGGCGATCCTGATCATCTTCCTGTTCCTGCGTGATGGCTGGAGCACGTTCGTGATCAGCCTGTCGCTGCCGGTCTCGATCATCGCCACGTTCTTCTTCATGGGCCAGCTCGGCCTGAGCCTGAACGTGATGTCGCTGGGCGGCCTGGCGCTGGCGACCGGCCTGGTGGTGGACGACTCGATCGTGGTGCTGGAGAGCATCGCCAAGGCCCGCGAGCGTGGCCTGGGCATCCTGCAGGCGGCCATCGTCGGTACCCGCGAAGTGAGCATGGCGGTGGTCGCCTCGACCCTGACCACCATCGCGGTATTCCTGCCGCTGGTGTTCGTCGACGGCATCGCCGGCCAGCTGTTCCGCGACCAGGCACTGACCGTGGCGATCGCCATTGCGATCTCGCTGCTGGTGTCGATGACCCTGATCCCGATGCTCAGCTCGCTGAAGGGACGGCCGCCGCTGGCGTTCCCGGAAGAAGCACCGAACGAACCGTGGCATCCGCAGAACCGCTGGCAGAAGCCGGTGGCACTGGGTCGCCGTGGTGCTGTCGCAACCGCGCGCTGGAGCTTCTATGCACTGGCCTGGCTGGTCGTGCGTGCATGGCGTGGCGTGGTGGCGGTGGTCGGCCCGGTGATGCGCAAGGCCAGCGACCTGGCGATGAAGCCCTATGCCGGTGCCGAGCGCGGCTACCTGCGGCTGCTGCCAAGCGCGCTGGCCCATCCGGGCAAGGTGCTGGGCGTGGCCACGATCATCTTCGTGGCGACCATGGCGCTGGTGCCGATGCTTGGTGCCGACCTGATCCCGCAGCTGGCTCAGGACCGCTTCGAAATGACGGTGAAGCTGCCGGCCGGCACGCCGCTGAAGCAGACCGATGCGCTGGTGCGCGAACTGCAGCTGGCCCACGGCAACGGCGAGGGCGTGGCCTCGCTGTACGGCGTCAGTGGCAGCGGCACCCGCCTGGATGCCAGCCCGACCGAGAGCGGCGAGAACATCGGCAAGCTGACCGTGGTGATGGAAGGCGGTGGCAACGCGCGAACCGAAGCGGAGATCACCGAGCGCCTGCGTGACACCATGGGCCAGCATCCAGGTGCACAGGTCGACTTCGCGCGGCCGGCGCTGTTCAGCTTCTCCACGCCGCTGGAAATCGAGCTGCGCGGGCAGGACATGGCGACGCTGGAAGTGGCTGGCCAGCGCCTGGCGGCGATGCTGCGTGGCAATGCACACTACGCCGACGTGAAGTCGACGGTGGAAGAGGGCTTCCCGGAAATCCAGATCCGCTTCGACCAGGAGCGTGCCGGTGCACTGGGCCTGACCACCCGACAGATCGCCGATGTGGTGGTGAAGAAGGTGCGCGGCGACGTGGCCACCCGCTACAGCTTCCGCGATCGCAAGATCGACGTGCTGGTGCGTGCGCAGGAGGGCGACCGTGCCAGCGTGGAGAGCATCCGCCGGCTGATCGTCAATCCGGGCAGCACCCGTCCGGTCACATTGGACGCAGTAGCCGACGTAGTCGCCACCACCGGCCCCAGCGAGATCCATCGCGCCGACCAGACCCGCGTCGCCGTGGTCTCGGCCAACCTGCGTGACATCGATCTGGGCGCTGCCATGCGCGAAGTGCAGCAGATGGTGGCCGAACAGCCACTGGGTGCGGGCGTTGGCCTGCACATCGGCGGCCAGGGCGAGGAGCTGGCGCAGGCGGCGAAATCGCTGATCTTCGCCTTCGGCCTGGCGATTTTCCTGGTCTATCTGGTGATGGCCTCGCAGTTCGAGTCGCTGCTGCATCCGTTCGTGATCCTGTTCACCATCCCGCTGGCACTGGTCGGCGCGATCCTGGCGCTGATGCTGACCGGCAAGCCCATCTCGGTGGTGGTGTTCATCGGCCTGATCCTGCTGGTCGGCCTGGTCACCAAGAACGCGATCATCCTGATCGACAAGGTCAACCAGCTGCGCGAGGCCGGCGTGGCCAAGCATGAAGCGCTGGTGGAAGGTGCGCGCTCGCGCTTGCGGCCGATCATCATGACCACGCTGTGCACGCTGTTCGGCTTCCTGCCGCTGGCGGTGGCGATGGGCGAGGGCGCCGAAGTGCGCGCGCCGATGGCGATCACCGTGATCGGTGGCCTGCTGGTGTCGACCCTGCTGACCCTGCTGGTGATCCCGGTGGTGTACGACCTGATGGATCGCCGCGGTGATGCCTATTACCGCGAGCGTGGCCGCAAGCACGCCGGTGAGATCGAGCCGGGTGTGGCGGGCAGTGAGGCGGGCGCGGAGGAACCGGCATGAGTGTTGCCGAGTTCTCCATCCGCCGCCCGGTCACCACCATCATGTGTTTCGTGTCACTGGTGGTGATCGGCCTGATCGCCTCGTTCCGGCTGCCGCTGGAAGCGCTGCCGGACATCTCCGCGCCGTTCCTGTTCGTACAGATTCCGTATACCGGTTCAACCCCGGAAGAAGTGGAGCGGACCATCATCCGCCCGGTGGAGGAATCGCTGGCGACGATGACCGGCATCAAGCGCATGCGTTCGTCGGCTACCTCCGAAGCGGCGCTGATCTTCATCGAGTTCAGCGACTGGGACCGCGACATCGCCATCGCCGCGTCCGATGCCCGCGAGCGCATCGATGCGATCCGCAGCGACCTGCCCGATGACCTGCAGCGCTACAACGTGTTCAAGTGGTCCAGCAGCGACCAGCCGGTGCTGAAGGTGCGCCTGGCCAGCACCACCGACCTGACCACCGCGTACGACATGCTTGACCGCGAATTCAAGCGGCGCATCGAGCGCATTCCCGGCGTGGCCCGCGTCGACATCACCGGTGCGCCGCCGAACGAAGTCGAGATTGCCATCGACCCGAACCGGCTCAACGCGCATGGCCTGAGCATCAATGAGCTCAGCGAGCGCCTGCGCACGCTGAACTTCTCGATCTCGGCCGGGCAGATCGATGACAACGGGCAGCGCGTGCGCGTGCAGCCGGTGGGCGAGATCACCGACCTGCAGGAAATGCGCGACCTGGTGATCAACGCCAAGGGCCTGCGCCTGGGCGACATCGCCGACGTGCGCCTGAAGCCGGCGCGGATGAACTACGGGCGCCGCCTGGACGGCAACCCGGCGGTTGGCCTGGACATCTTCAAGGAGCGTAGCGCCAACCTGGTGGAGGTGTCGCGCGCGGCGCTGGCGGAGGTTGAAGCGATCCGTGCCGAAGCGTCGATGCGCGACGTCCAGATCAAGGTGATCGACAACCAGGGCAAGGCGGTGACCTCCTCGCTGCTGGAGTTGGCCGAGGCCGGTGCGGTCGGCCTGATCCTGTCGGTGACGGTGCTGTTCTTCTTCCTGCGGCACTGGCCATCGACGCTGATGGTGACCCTGGCCATTCCAATCTGCTTCACCATCACCCTGGGCTTCATGTACTTCGTCGGGGTGACGCTGAACATCCTGACCATGATGGGCCTGCTGCTGGCGGTGGGCATGCTGGTCGACAACGCCGTGGTGGTGGTGGAGAGCATCTACCAGGAGCGCGAGCGCCTGCCGGGGCAGCCGCGGCTGGCCTCGATCATCGGCACCCGCAACGTGGCCATCGCGCTCAGCGCCGGCACGCTGTGCCACTGCATCGTGTTCGTGCCGAACCTGTTCGGCGAGACCAACAACATCAGCATCTTCATGGCGCAGATCGCGATCACCATCTCGGTCTCGCTGCTGGCCTCGTGGCTGGTCGCGGTCAGCCTGATCCCGATGTTGTCCGCACGCATGGCCACGCCCAAGCTGGTGCACTCGCAGACCGGCCTGATCGCGCGCCTGCAACGCCGCTACGCCAGGCTGCTGGACTGGTCGCTGCGCCACCGCGGCTGGAGCCTGCTTGGCATTCTGCTGGTGGTGCTGGTCAGCCTGGTGCCGATGAAGCTGACCAAGATCGACATGTTCGGTGGTGACGGCGGCAAGGACATCTTCATCGGCTACATGTGGAAGGGCGCCTACACCTACCGGCAGATGTCAGAGGAAGTGGCGCGGGTGGAGAACTGGATCGACGCCAACCGCGAGCGCCTGCACGTCAAGCAGGTGTACTCCTGGTACAGCGAGCAGGAAGGCAGCTCGACCGTGGTCACCCTGGACGAGAAGTACGCCAAGGACATCAAGGCGCTGCAGGAAGAACTGCGCAAGGGGCTGCCGAAGTCGGCGCGTACCGACTACTTCGTCGGCAACCAGGGTGGTGATGGCGGCGGTGGCGGCAACCAGGGCGTGCAGGTGCAGCTGGTCGGCGATTCCAGTTCGATGCTGCAGGAGATCGGCCAGGAAGTGGTGCCGCTGCTGGCCCAGCGTGCCGAGCTGCGCGACGTGCGCATCGACAATGGCGAGAAGGGCGGCGAACTGAAGGTGCGTGTCGACCGCGAGCGTGCGGCGGCGTTCGGCTTCAACGCCGAACAGGTCGCCAGCTTCGTCGGCCTGGCGCTGCGCGGTGCACCGATGCGCGAGTTCCGCCGTGGCGACAACGAAGTGCCGGTGTGGGTGCGTTTCGCGGGTGCCGAGCAGAGCAGCCCGGAAGACCTGGCCGGTTTCAGCGTGCGTACCGGCGATGGCCGCAGCGTGCCGCTGCTGAGCCTGGTCACCGTCGACGTCGGTTCGTCAGCCACCCAGATCGGCCGCACCAACCGCCAGACTACGCTGACCATCAAGGCCAACCTGGCCGAGAAAGTCACCGCGCCGGATGGCCGCAAGGCGATGGAGTCGGTGCTCAAGCCGATGAACTTCCCGGCAGGCTATGGCTTCACCTTCGATGGTGGCGACTACGGCAACGATGACGAGGCCATGCAGCAGATGGTGTTCAACCTGCTGATCGCGCTGGTGATGATCTACGTGGTGATGGCGGCAGTGTTCGAGTCGCTGCTGTTCCCGGCGGCGATCATGAGCGGCGTGCTGTTCTCGATCTTCGGCGTGTTCTGGCTGTTCTGGATCACTGGCACCTCGTTCGGAATCATGTCCTTCATCGGCATCCTGGTGCTGATGGGCGTGGTGGTGAACAACGGCATCGTGATGATCGAGCACATCAACAACCTGCGGCGCGGCGGCATGGGCCGGACGCAGGCACTGGTGGAAGGCTCCCGCGAGCGCCTGCGCCCGATCATGATGACCATGGGCACGGCAATCCTGGCGATGGTGCCGATCTCGCTGACCAACACGCAGATGTTCGGCAACGGCCCGGAGTACGCACCGATGGCGCGCGCGATTGCCGGCGGCCTGGCGTTCTCGACCGTGGTCAGCCTGCTGTTCCTGCCGACGATCTATGCGGTGCTCGATGACCTGCGCAATGCCGTGACGCGGCTGATCCGCCGCGCGCGTGGCCTGGAGGTCGTGGCGGGTACCCCGGTGTAGTGGTCGAGCTTGCTCGACCGTAATGCACATCAACGTGTTGTGGTGTGGGGGAGGCCGGTCGTAGTGGGGCGGCCTCCCCCTTTTTTTTGCTCGCCGCGTCTGTTTGCCTCTGTAGAGCCGAAGGCAGCGGCAGGAGCCGCTGCCAACGTCGCTTGCGACGGCCCGGAGGGTGTCGGCCAAGACGGCCGGCATAGCCATGCTCGGCTGCTGTTCGCCGCGTCGCGCCGTCGCCCGAGCATGGGCTCGGGCGCTACAGATTCCGTGCCCATGTAGAGCCGAGCCATGCTCGGCTGCTGGTCACCGCGTTGCGGCGTCGCCCGAGCATGGGCTCGGGCGCTACAGATTCCGTGCCCATGTAGAGCCGAGCCATGCTCGGCTGCACTTCGCCGCGTCGCGGGCGCCGCCCGAGCATGGGCTCGGGCGCTACAGATTCCGTGCCCATGTAGAGCCGAGCCCATGCTCGGCTGCTGTTCGCCGCGTCGCGGGCGCCGCCCGAGCATGGGCTCGGGCGCTACAGATTCCGTGCCCATGTAGAGCCGAGCCGATGCTCGGCTGCTGTTCGCCGCGTCGCGGCGTCGCCCGAGCGTGGGCTAAGGGCGCTACAGATTCCGTGCCCATGTAGAGCCGAGCCGGTGTTCGGCTGCTGTTCGCCGCGTTGCGGCGTCGCCCGAGCATGGGCTCGGGCGCTACAGATTCCGTGCCCATGTAGAGCCGAGCCGATGCTCGGCTGCTGTTCGCCGCGTCGCGGCGTCGCCCGGGCATGGGCTCGGGCGCTACAGATTCCGCGCCCATGTAGAGCCGAGCCGATGCTCGGCTGCTGTTCGCCGCGTCGCGGCGTCGCCCGGGCATGGGCTCGGGCGCTACAGATTCTGTGGCCGGTTGAGGCCTACCCCGCGACCTTGCCCCATACCTTGAACGTGGTGAGCCACAGACCGAGCATGCTGCCGATGTTGGTCAGCATGAAAGTCAGCACCACGCGGGTGACGCGGTTGCGGTACCAGCCCTTCAGGCTCTGCGCATCGTCGCGCAGCTTGAGGAAGTCCTCGTACGCCGGCTTGCGCAGTCGCGCTTCCACCAGCGCCGAGAACGCGCCGGTGGGAATGCTCAGGCGGAACGGCTTGAACGGGGCCACCGCGATCGCGGTGAGGATGCTCAGCGGATGGCCGCCGGCCAGCAGGCAGCCCAGGCCCGCCAGGCCGCCGGTATACATCGCCCAGGTCGCCAGCAGTTCGGTACCCACGCCGAGGCCGCCGCGGTAGAAGCCAACGCCGATGCCGGTCGCCACGATCGCCAGGATGCCCAGCGTGAACCACGGGATGTTGCGCTTCTTCGGTACTGCTTCCAGCTCGGCACGCAGCGGTGCCGGTGCTTCGGTGTCGGTTTCCAGGTAGCGCGCCAGGCCTGCAAGATGGCCCGCACCGACAACCGCCAGTACTTCACGCTGTTGCGGGTTGTGTTCCTCGCGCAGGCGCGTGGCCATGTAGCGGTCGCGTTCGCCGATGATGGTCTCGTACAGCGCCGGGCTCTCGCTGGCGAACTCGCCGAAGCTCGATTCCAGCATGTCGCCCTGCTTGAGCTTCTCGATCTCGTTCTCGCCCACTTCCTCGGACGAGAACAGGCCGGCGCCGAGGCCGGCGACCAGCTTCAGCTTGCCGAAGAAGCCCAGCCGCTGCGAGGCGCGGCGGAAGGTCAGGCCGACCTCGCGGTCGATCAGGTGCACCGGCAGGTCGCGTTCGCGGGCCAGTTCCACTGCGCGCTTCAGTTCGGCGCCCGGTTCGATGTCCAGCTGCTCGGCCAGGCGGCGCTGGTAGGCGGACAGGGCCAGGTTGGCGGCGAACAGGGCGACGCGACCCTTGCGGATCACCTCGACCAGGTCGAGCTTGGCCAGCGTGTCCGGGTCGCTCAGCGCCTGCAGGCGCTGCGGGTCCAGCTCGACCGCCACCGCATCGAAGCGGCCACTGTCGATGGCTTTCTCCACGGCTTCAACGCTGGCGCGCGAAACGTGGGCAGTGCCCAGCAGGGTGTAGCGCACGCCGTCGCGTTCGACGACGCGCACCGGCTGGCCGGCGAACAGATCGTCGCCGGTCTCGGGAAGGGTTTCGGTCATGGGTTCATTCATTGGAAGGTGCGGTGTCGGCGCCATCGCCCAGCGCGCGCTGCATCTGCACGGTATCCAGCCAGCGGCCGTGCTTGCGGCCGAGGCCACGGAACACGCCCACCAGTTCGAAGCCGAAGCGTTCGTGCAGCTTGATGGAAGCGGTATTGGTCGGTTCGCCGATCACCGCCACCATCTGCCGGTAGCCACGCGCCACGCAGGCGTCGATCAGGGCCTGCAGCAGGCCGGTGCCGACGCCCTTGCCCTGGAAGCGGGCATCGACGTAGACCGAGTTTTCCACGGTCCACTGGTAGGCGACGCGGGTGCGGTAGGTGTTGGCGTAGGCATAGCCGGCCACCTGGCCGTCGATCTCGGCGACCAGGTAGGGGAAACCACGATCGATGATGTCGCGCATGCGGCGCAGCATCTCGGTCGCGTCCGGGATGTCGTACTCGTAGGTGTTGACGAAGTCGGTCACTTCCACCGCATAGATCGCGGTGATCGCGTCGATGTCGGCCGGGCCGGCATCACGGATGAGGACGGCCATGCGCGGCTCCGGCTCAGTCGATGTAGCGCTTGAGCAGGTCACCGTACGCGTCGATGCGACGGTCGCGCAGGAACGGCCAGATGCGGCGCACGTGCTCGCTGCGCTGCAGGTCGACATCGCACAGCAGAACCGTGGCATCGGTGCCGGCTTCGGCCAGGAACTCGCCCTGCGGGCCGAGCACGTGGCTGTTGCCCCAGAACTGGATGCCCGACGCGCCCAGCGGCGACGCCTCGTGGCCGACGCGGTTGCAGCTCAGCACCGGCAGGCCGTTGGCCACGGCGTGGCCACGGTGGCTCAGCACCCAGGCGTCGCGCTGGCGGGTTTTCTCGTCCTGCACATCGTCCGGGTCCCAGCCGATCGCGGTCGGGTACAGCAGAAGTTCGGCGCCGGCCAGCGCCATCAGGCGCGCCGCTTCCGGGTACCACTGGTCCCAGCACACCAGCACGCCAAGGCGGCCCACCGAGGTATCGATCGGCTTGAAGCCGATGTCGCCCGGGGTGAAGTAGAACTTCTCGTAGAAGCCCGGATCATCCGGGATATGCATCTTGCGGTACTTGCCGAGCAGGGTACCGTCCTTCTCGAACACCACGGCGGTGTTGTGGTACAGGCCGGCAGCGCGGCGCTCGAACAGCGAGCCGACCAGCACCACGCCATGCTTCTTCGCCAGTGCGCCCAGGCGCTCGGTGCTCGGGCCCGGAATCGGCTCGGCCAGGTCGAATTCGTCCACCGATTCGTGCTGGCAGAAATACGGGCCGTTGTGCAGTTCCTGCAGCAGCACCAGCTTGGCACCCTGCGCAGCCGCCTCGGCCACGCGTGCTTCGATCACCGCCAGGTTGGCGGCGGCATCACCGTGGTTGCGCTCCTGGATCAGGGCGACGGTAAGGGGGCTGCGCGAGTTCATGCGGGGCGTTCCTGCGGGGGAAAACCTGCATGTTAGCGCGGATGGGCGGCGACGGCGTGTCGCGCGCTGAATGGGCCGGTGTTGTAGAGCCGAGCCCATGCTCGGCTGCGTTCCGCTTCGATCGCGCGAGCGGCCAGCCGAGCGTGGGCTCGGCTCTACAAGGAGCCAGGCGAGCATGGCTCGACTCTACAAAAGCGGTGCCGGGCGGGGCCCGACGTCATCCATCAGGCCTTCAGCAGGCCGTCCGGCAGCTGCATGGTGATGCAGTGCAGGCTGCCGTTCTGCCAGATCAGCGAGCGGCAGGGCACCTGCACGATCTCGCGGCCCGGGTGCGCCTGCGCCAGCACGTCGCGGGCCAGGTCATCGGCCGGGTCGCCATAGGCCGGCATCAGCACCGCGCCATTGATGATCAGGTAGTTGGCGTACGAAGCGGCCAGGCGGCGGCCTTCGTCGATCACCGGCTGTGCCCACGGCAGCGGGAACAGGCGGTACGGCTTGCCATCCTTGGTGCGCAGCGCGGCCAGCTCATTGCCCATCGCCTGCAGTTCGGCGTAGTGCGAGTCGCTCTCGTCGTCGCAGGCCTGGTAGACGATGCTGTCCGGCGAGGCGAAGCGGGCGAGGGTGTCGATGTGCGCGTCGGTGTCGTCGCCTTCCAGGTAGCCGTGGTCCAGCCACAGCACGCGGTCCTGCTGCAGCCAGTCGGTCAGGTCGGCGCTCAGGCTTGCCCGGTCGCGGTCCGGGTGGCGCTCGTGCAGGCACTTCCAGGTGGTCAGCAGGGTGCCTTCGCCATCGGTCTCGATGCCGCCGCCTTCCAGCGCGAACGGAATGCTGCGCACCGCCGCGTTGTTGAACACCCCGGCCTGGTCGAGCACGCCCACCAGCTGGTCATCGAGGGTGGCATCGAACTTGCCGCCCCAGCCGGTGAAGCGGAAGTCCAGCAGCTGAAAGCTGCCATCGGCGCGGCGCAGGGTGATCGGGCCCGAATCACGCAGCCAGGTATCGTCGTAGGCGGCCGTGGTGAAGTGGACCTTGTCCATGTCGATGCGGTTGGAGCGCAGCCGCATTTCGGCATAGGTCTCCACATCGTCGTCGGCCACGCAGATCAGCACCGGCTGGAAGCGGGTGATGGCCGCGACCAGGGCGATGTAGGTCTCTTCCACCTGGCCCAGGCGGTCGGCCCAGTCGGTGTCGGCGGTGGGCCAGGCAATCAGGACGCCGCTCTGGGCTTCCCACTCGGCAGGAAAACGAAGGGTCTGGTTCATGGTCTCGCTACACAGGCCCGCCCACGGCGGGTAAAGGGATCAACGGATCGGCGGTTTCGGGCCGATTTCGTTCGGGTCCGCCTGGTTGGCCACCACGTCGATCACCTTCTGCTTCTCGAAGTAGACGGTGAACTGCGGGTACACCCAGCGGTTGATGGTTGGCCATTGCCGCTTCTGCCCGCCACGCGGCTGCAGTTGTTCGCTCGGCGCGCCGAACTGCGCCTGCACCTGCTGCATGCTCTGGCCGCGAACGGGCAGGGCGCCGGCCGGCTTCTCGCGGGCGCGGTCGACAAGCAGCGTATCGGCCATCGCCGGCGTGGCGGCAGCCAGGGTGGCCATCACGGCCAGGGCGGACAGGTAACGCTTCATCTCGATCTACTCCCCAGTGGTCAAGAAAGGCGATTACAGCAAAAACGGCAGGGAAAAGCCGCATAAACAAAAAACCGCCCGAAGGCGGTTTCTTGCATCGGGTCGGCCCCGCGTAGGGCCAGCCGCAGCCGCGAGGGCTGTTGGGCTTAGCGCTGACGCGCCTTGAAACGCGGGTTCGACTTGCAGATGACGAAGATCTTGCCGCGACGACGGACGACCTTGCAGTCGCGGTGACGGGCCTTCGCCGACTTCAGGGAGGACAGGACTTTCATGGCATACCTCGGCGTAAACAGTAGTTGTTCGGGTGGAGCGTGGCCGCGATATGCGAAAGACAATCGGCAGTTGACGCTCGTTCAAGCCCGCCATTCTACCGGGCTTTTTGTCGATGTTTCAAGTGGTTGCACGAAAGTCGCCGCGCGGGGCCCCGGGCAGGGGCTAGAATGACCCCTTCACACGCTCTGGGAACCCCATGAATCCACTCGCTCCCGTCCTGACCATCGACGGCCCTTCCGGGGCCGGCAAGGGTACCATCAGCCGCATCATCGCGCGCCGGATGGGCTGGCACTACCTGGATTCGGGCGCGCTGTACCGCGCGGTGGGCGTGGCCGCGAGCTGGGCCGACATCGACACTTCTGACGCCTCGGCGCTGGTGCGGTGCACCTTCGACACCCATGTTCAGTTTGTTGAACAGGGCGAGTCGATGCGGGTCATGGTCAACGGCACCGATGCCACCGACGAGCTGCGCCTGGAGACCACCGGCGCCCTGGCCTCCGCCATTGCCGCCATTCCCGAGGTCCGGGCTGCCCTGAAGGAGCGCCAGCGCGCATTCAGGGAGCTGCCGGGCCTGGTCGCCGACGGCCGTGACATGGGCACGGTGATCTTCAAGGACGCCCCCTACAAGGTCTTCCTGACCGCCAGTGCCGAGGAGCGCGCCGAGCGCCGGCATAAGCAGTTGAAAGACAAGGGGGTTTCTGTTAACTTTGATGACCTCCTGCGCGAGATCATGGCCCGCGACGCCCGTGATGCTCAGCGTACCGTGGCGCCCCTGAAGCCGGCAGACGATGCTGTCCTCATCGACACCACAGGCATCGGCATCGATGGTGTCGTTGCCCGAGTGATGGATCTGCTTCCGGTTCCGGCTGCCTGATCCGTTCGCGCAGGAGCACTGCCAGCAGCATCGGTGGTGGTCGCGCAAAGCAGTGCTGTACCAGCTCCGTCGCGCAATGATGCGTGGCGGTTTTCCTACTACACACGACCTGCGTTTCCGGGGTCGACCAACAGGCGGGCGGTCGCCATTCCCCTGAAGGGGACGCCACCGACCCATGTGTCCAACAGAGTAAATCTAATGACCGAATCATTTGCCGAACTGTTTGAAGCCAGCCAGGCCAACCTGGCCAAGCTGAAGCCGGGCGCCATCGTCAGCGGTACCGTTGTTGAAGTCCGCGGCGACGTCGTGGTGATCAACGCTGGCCTGAAGTCCGAAGGCATCGTGCCGATCGAACAGTTCCGTAACGACGCTGGCGAAATCGACGTCGCCGAAGGCGACATCGTCAAGGTCGCCCTCGACTCGATCGAGAACGGCTTCGGCGAAACCGTCCTGTCGCGCGAGAAGGCCAAGCGCGCGATGGTGTGGGACGAGCTGGAAGAAGCGTTGGAAAAGAACGAAACCATCACCGGCCGCATCAGCGGCAAGGTCAAGGGTGGTTTCACCGTGGACATCAAGGATGTCCGCGCCTTCCTGCCGGGTTCCCTGGTCGATGTGCGCCCGGTGCGCGATCCGGCCTACCTGGAAGGCAAGGAACTCGAGTTCAAGCTCATCAAGCTGGACCGCAAGCGTAACAACGTCGTGGTCTCGCGCCGCGCTGTCGTCGAAAGCGAGCACTCGGAAGAGCGCGAGCAGCTGATGGACAAGCTGCAGGAAGGCGCGATCCTGAAGGGTGTCGTCAAGAACCTGACCGATTACGGCGCGTTCGTGGACCTGGGCGGTATCGACGGCCTGCTGCACATCACCGACATGGCGTGGAAGCGCGTGCGTCACCCGTCGGAAGTCGTGAACGTCGGCGACGAGCTGGACGTCCGCGTGCTGAAGTTCGACCGCGAGCGCAACCGCGTTTCGCTGGGCCTGAAGCAGCTGGGCGAGGATCCGTGGGACAACATCGGCCGTCGTTACCCGGCCAACAGCCGCGTCTTCGGCAAGGTCTCCAACGTCACCGATTACGGTGCATTCGTTGAGATCGAGCCGGGCGTCGAAGGCCTGGTGCACGTCTCCGAGATGGATTGGACCAACAAGAACGTCAACCCGTCCAAGGTTGTCCAGGTTGGTGATGAAGTCGAAGTGATGGTGCTGGACGTCGATGAAGAGCGTCGCCGTATCTCGCTGGGCATGAAGCAGGTTGCCGCCAATCCGTGGGAAACCTTCGCTGCCACCCACAAGAAGGGTGACAAGGTGTCGGGCCAGATCAAGTCGATCACCGACTTCGGCATCTTCATCGGCCTGGACGGCGGCATCGACGGCCTGGTCCACCTGTCCGACATCAGCTGGAACACCACCGGCGAAGACGTCGTTCGCAACTTCAAGAAGGGCGATACCCTGGACGCAGTTGTCCTGGCTGTCGATCCGGAGCGCGAGCGCATCTCCCTGGGCGTGAAGCAGCTGGAGCAGGATCCGTTCGGCCAGTACATGGCTGCCAATCCGAAGGGCTCCAAGGTTGAAGGCGTGGTGAAGGAAGTCGACGCCAAGGGCGCGATCATCGAGCTGGCTGACGGCATCGAGGGTTACGTTTCGGCCCGCGACATCGCCAACGAGCGCGTTGACGACGCCACCCAGCACCTGAAGGTCGGCGACAAGATCGAAGCCAAGTTCGTGGGCATGGACCGCAAGGGCCGTACCCTGCAGCTGTCGATCAAGGCCAAGGATGACGCGGAAATGCGCGAAGTGCTGGAGGAATACCAGTCCTCTTCGGCTTCCAGCGGCACCACCCAGCTGGGCGCGCTGCTGCGTGCACAGCTGAACGGCAACAAGTCCGAGTAATCGGCCTTACGCTGTTTGTTGTTTCCTGGACGGCCCGGGCTTCTGCCCGGGCCGTTTCAGGCTGAGATGCCCCTGATGTGAGCCGGTAATGACCAAATCCGAACTGATCGAAATCCTTGCGCGCCGCCAGGCGCACCTGAAGGCCGATGATGTCGATCTGGCGGTGAAGTCGTTGCTGGAAATGATGGGCGGATCGCTGTCCGCCGGGGATCGCATCGAAATCCGTGGTTTTGGCAGCTTCTCGCTGCACTATCGTCCGCCGCGCCTGGGTCGCAACCCGAAGACCGGCGAATCGGTTGCCCTGCCGGGCAAGCACGTCCCCCATTTCAAGCCGGGCAAGGAACTGCGCGAGCGGGTCAGCAGTGTGCTGCCGCTGGACGCCGATCCGGCCTGAGCCTCCGTCGCGCCACCGCGTGCGAATCCAGCCGCGGGTCGGATAAGCTACGGACTCCTGCCACTGGAGCTGTCGCATGAAGGTCTTTCGTCTGCTGGTCCTGCTGGCGGTCCTGATCCTTGGGCTGATCATTGGTGCGGTCAACATGACCGCGATGTCGATCAACCTGCTGTTTACCCAATTGAATACCTCCGTGGGCGTGGCGCTCATTGCGGCCCTGCTGATCGGTGTCATCGTCGGTGCCGGCCTGGTGCTGGTGAGCGTGGTCATTCCGCTCTACAGCCAGCTGCGCCGCGCCAACAAGTCCGCCGCCACGCCGGCCGCGGGTGTTTCCTCCCAATCTTTTGATGGACGCTGATCGAAGATGGATTTCGTCACCGAATGGCTGTGGTTTTTCCTGTTCGTTCCGCTGGCCGCACTGGCCGGGTGGGTGATTGGCCGGCGTGGTGGCCAGCGCCACGGTGACAACCAGGTCAGCCGCCTGTCCAGCACCTACTTCCGTGGCCTGAACTACCTGCTCAACGAGCAGCCGGACAAGGCCATCGAACTGTTCCTGCACATCGCCGAGCTGGACAAGGAAACCTTCGAGACCCAGGTCGCGCTGGGCCACCTGTTCCGCCGCCGCGGTGAAGTCGACCGCGCCATCCGCCTGCACCAGGGGCTGGTCAACCGCCACGATCTGAGTGACGCGCAGCGCGTGCAGGCCCTGCTGGCGCTGGGCGAGGACTACATGAAGTCCGGCCTGCTGGACCGTGCAGAGACTGTGTTCACCGAGCTGGCGCAGCTGGACCAGCGCGCCCCGCAGGCGCTCAAGCACCTGATCGGCATCTACCAGGCCGAGCGTGACTGGGAAAAGGCGATCGACAACGCCACCCGCTTCGAAGACGTCACCGGCGAGCCGATGGGCAAGCTGATCGGGCAGTTCGAATGCGAACTGGCCGAACGCTTCCGCGGTGCCGGCAAGCTGGAAGAGGCGAGGGCGGCGATCGCCCGCGCCTACCAGGCCGACGCCATGTCGGTGCGCGCCGGCATCATCGAAGGTCGCCTTGAGACGGATGCGGGCAACGCTGAAGCCGCCGTGCGTGCATTCGAACGTGCCGCGCGCAACGATCCGGAATACCTGCCCGAGCTGCTGCCGGCGTTGATGGAAAACTACCGGAAGGTCGGTGATCTGGGGGGCGCGCGTGCGTTCCTGTCGGAAATGACCGAACACTACCGTGGCATCGCCCCGGTGCTGGCCCTGACCCGGCTGATGGAAGAGCAGGAGGGTGTGGCTCCGGCCCGTGCCTACCTTGGCCGCCAGCTCAAGGATCGTCCGTCGGTGCGCGGCGAATCCGCGCTGATCGACCTGACGCTGGCCGAGGGCGCCGATTCCACTGCGACCCTGCATGACCTCAAGCACATCACCGACCAGCTGCTGGTGCGCAATCCCGCCTACCGGTGCACCCGTTGCGGATTCGGTGCACGCACCCACCATTGGCAGTGCCCGAGCTGCAAGGAATGGGGCACGGTCAAGCCACTGCTGAACTACGCGGTGCTCTGATCCATGCCGTGGCTCGTGATGGGCGCGCTGCTGGGGCTGGCCCTGCTGAGTGCGGGGTTGACCTGGGCGGCACGGGGTTATGCCCTGCGCCAGCAACTGGTGGACCAGCCCGGCGAGCGTCGCAGCCATAGCGTGGCAACGCCGCGCGGTGGTGGTATCGCCATCGTCGTCAGCCTGCTGATCACCGCCGGTGCAGCGATGTGGGTCTGGCCGGAATCGACACCGAGCCTGCTGGTGGCCAGCCTGGGCCTGGTACTGGTGGCGGGCATCGGCTGGTGGGACGACCACCGGCCGTTGCCGGCCATGCGCCGCCTGCTGGTGCACTTCATTGCCGCCGCGTTGCTGGCCGCCCTGGTCAAGGTGCACGGTGGAAGCTGGTTGCTGGCCGGGCTGGTGCTGGTATTCACAGCCTCGTTGATCAACATCTGGAACTTCATGGATGGCATCAACGGTATTGCTGCCAGCCAGGCCATCGTGGTCGCACTGGGCCTGGCGCCGGTACTGCCCTGGCCGTACTCGCTGGCGGCGGTGGCGCTGGGCCTGGCCTGCCTGGGTTTCCTGCCGTTCAATTTCCCGCGGGCGCGGATATTCATGGGTGATGTCGGAAGTGGCGCGCTGGGCTATGCAGTCGCCGTCGTCCTGGCCATCGCCGCGGTGCGTACAGATATCCACTGGATCCTGCTGCTGGTGCCGGCTTCGGCATTCCTTGTGGACGCGGGCTTCACACTGGCGGCGCGCATCATTTCCGGACAACGCTGGATGGAACCCCATACCCAGCACGTCTACCAGCGGGCGGTGCAGGCAGGAGCCAGCCACGCCCAGGTGACAGGGATGTACTTTGCTTTGGGCCTGTTCAGTATTACAGTGCTTAATGTCTGCTCCAATCTGCAGCCGAGGTGGGAGGCTGTCCTGGCGATCGCGTGGTTTCTCGCGCTGAGCGTCCTCTGGCTCCTCCTGCGCAATGGATTGCGTCACCGATAAGGAACGACCTGACTTATGGCTTCACCTTGGCGGGACAGAATTCTTGGCCTGATGCCGCGTTCGGCCATCGTCTGCCACGACCTGTTCATGGTCTGGGCATGCTGGCAGCTGCTCCATGCGGGGCGGTACTCGATCCTGCCCAACGCGCCCGCGCTGCCCCTCTGGAACGTCGATACCACGCTGGTGCTGCTGCTGCAGGGCCTGGTGTTCTGGCGCGTGGGCCTGTATCGCGGGCTGTGGCGTTTCGCCAGCGTCAGCGACCTGCTGAACATCTTCAAGGCCAGCTTCATCGGCCTGGTCGGCATCGTGCTGGTGCTGATGTGGAAGCGTTTCGACGGTGTGCCGATGTCGGTGCTGGTGATCTATCCGTTCGCGCTGTCGGCGCTGCTGGGCGCGCCGCGCCTGCTGTACCGTGCCTGGAAGGATTACCAGGCACTGCAGTCCGATTCGAGCGCACGCCGCGTGCTGATCCTGGGCGCCGGGCAGGCAGCCGAGACCCTGGTCCGCGATCTGCGCCGTTCCGGCAACTTCGAGCCGGTTGGCCTGCTGGACGACGCACCGCACCTGCGCGGCGCCAAGCTGCAGGGCCTGCCCATCCTGGGCAGCCTGGATGACGCACCGTCGGTGGTTCGCGAGACCGCGGCCAAGTTGCTGGTGATCGCGATGCCGTCGTTGGATGCCGCTGGCATGCAGCGGGTGGTCGCCATCTGCGAAAGCACCGGCGTGCCGTTCCGCACGGTGCCCAAGCTGAGCGACATCCTGCAGGGCCAGTCGCTGCCCGGCCAGCTGAAGGAAGTGGCGATCGAGGACCTGCTCGGCCGCAAGCCGATCACCCCGGACTGGAACCTGATCCGGGGTTGGTTGGGTGGGCGCACCGTGATGGTTACCGGTGCCGGTGGCTCGATCGGCTCGGAGCTGTGCCGCCAGTGCGCGCGCCACGGTGCCGGTCGCATCATCCTGCTGGAGATCAGCGAACTGCTGCTGCTGACCATTGAAGGTGAGCTGCGCCGCAGCTTCCCCGATATCGAGATCGAAGCGGTGCTGGGCGATTGTGGCGATCCCGCGGTGATCCGCCATGCGCTGTCGCTGCATCCGGTCGACACCGCGTTCCATGCTGCCGCTTACAAGCATGTGCCGGTGCTGGAACGGCAGCTGCGCGAAGCCGTGCGCAACAACATCCTGGCGACCGAGAACGTGGCCCGCGCCTGCCTGGAAGCCCGCGTCGAGCATTTCGTGTTCATCTCCACCGACAAGGCGGTGGACCCGGTCAATGCGCTGGGTGCCAGCAAGCGCTATGCCGAGATGATCTGCCAGAGCCTGGACCAGAAGTCCACGCATACCCGTTTCGTCACGGTGCGCTTCGGCAATGTGCTGGCCTCGGCCGGCAGCGTGGTGCCGCTGTTCCGGGAGCAGATCCTGCGTGGTGGGCCGGTCACGGTCACCGATCCGGAAGTCACCCGCTACTTCATGACCATCCCCGAGGCCTGCCAGTTGATCCTGCAGGCAGCGGCCTCAGCCTCGCACGGTGCGATCTACACGCTCGACATGGGCGAACCGGTGCCGATCCGGCTTCTGGCCGAGCAGATGATCCGCCTGGCGGGCAAGCAGCCGTACAAGGATGTGCAGATCATCTATACCGGCCTGCGTCCGGGCGAGAAGCTGCACGAGACCCTGTTCTATTCGGACGAGGACTACCGCGCCACCGCGCATCCGAAGGTCCTTGAGGCCGGTGTCCGCATGTTCTCGCGCGATCTGGTGCTGGGCAACGTCCCGCGCCTGCGCGAGGCAGTCTGCAGCTACGACACCGAAACCATCAAGGAAGTCCTGTTCGCGACGATGCCCGAGTTCTCGCCAATCGAACAGGATGCTTACATTTCATCCGCTAAAGTCGTGCCCTTTCCGGCACGCGAGGCCAACAGGCACCAATGAGCAAGCGAATTCGCAAAGCAGTTTTCCCCGTGGCGGGTCTGGGGACGCGTTTTTTGCCAGCAACCAAGACCGTACCGAAGGAGATGCTGCCGATCATTGATCGGCCGCTGATCCAGTACGCGGTGGATGAAGCAATCGAGGCGGGCTGTGACACGCTGGTGTTCATCACCAACCGTTACAAGCATGCAGTCGCCGACTATTTCGACAAGGCCTACGAGCTGGAGCAGAAGCTCGAGCGCGCTGGCAAGCAGGAGCAGCTGGAACTGATCCGTCACGTACTGCCCAATGGCGTGCGCGCGATCTTCGTGACCCAGGCCGAGGCGCTGGGCCTGGGCCATGCGGTGCTGTGTGCCAGGGCCGTGATCGGCGATGAACCGTTCGCGGTGCTGCTGCCGGACGACCTGATCTGGAACCGTGGTGATGGCGCGCTGAAGCAGATGGCCGATCTCAACGAAGCCAGTGGCGCCAGCGTCATTGCGGTTGAAGATGTGCCGCACGACAAGACCGCCAGCTATGGCATCGTCGCCACCGAGGCCTTTGATGGCCGCAAGGGGCGCATTTCGCAGATCGTGGAGAAGCCGAAGCCGGAGGACGCCCCAAGCGACCTGGCGGTGGTCGGACGCTACGTGCTGAGCCCGAAGATCTTCGAGCTTCTGGAGCAGACCGGCAGCGGTGCCGGCGGCGAGATCCAGCTGACCGATGCGATCGCGCAGCTGCTGAAGACCGAAGAGGTCGATGCCTATCGTTTCGAGGGCACTCGTTTCGACTGCGGTACACACCTGGGGCTGGTGGAGGCGACGATCCGCTTCGCGCTGGACAACCCGAAGCTGGCAGGGCCGGCGCGGGAGAAGCTGACGGCGATGTTAGCGGAATAAGGTTTATCAAGCGCTCCATGCAGCGCCCTCCTGCAAAGTGGGGGAGGCGCGGGCAGTCCGCTGCAGGACACGCCGTAAACCCATCCCTGGGGGCTCGATGGCGCCATCCATGGCGCCAACGGTCCTGCAGCGGACTGCCCACGCCTCTCGACAGTTTCCTGCGAGCGCGGACGGGAAGGGCGGAATCAAGGGCAAGAGCAAAAGCAAAAAGGCAGCCGATGGCTGCCTTTTTTACTTGTTGGGGTCAGATCCCTTTGCGCAGCAAAGGGATCTGATCCCAGCTCTTGATCCTGCCTTTGCTCACCCCTCCGCCGCGCGGAATGATGGATGGCGCGGGTGGGTGAGGCTGCCCGGGACTGTCAGCGGCATGGATGCCGCTGCCAAGCCCCCAGGGACGGGTTCACGGCGTGTCCCGGGCAGCCTCACCCACCCGGGCCCTGCAAGCAGACCGACATCCCGCCGGCAACGCTTTGAACCTTACAGCGCCTCGAAAATACCCGCTGCGCCCATGCCGGTGCCGATGCACATCGTCACCATGCCGTACTTCTGCTGGCGACGACGCAGGCCGTGCAGCAGGGTCGCGGTGCGGATCGCGCCGGTCGCGCCCAGCGGGTGGCCCAGGGCAATCGCGCCGCCCAGCGGGTTGACCTTGCTCGGGTCCAGGCCGCAATCGCGGATCACGGCCAGCGACTGCGCAGCGAAGGCTTCATTGAGTTCGATCCAGTCCAGCTGGTCCTGGGTCAGGCCGGCCTGCTTCAGGGCCTTCGGAATCGCGGCGATCGGGCCGATGCCCATCACTTCCGGACGCACGCCGGCCACCGAGAAGCTGACGAAACGGGCCAGCGGGGTCAGGCCGTAATCCTTGATCGCCTGCTCCGAGGCCAACAGCACCGCGCCCGCGCCATCGCTCATCTGCGAGGAGTTGCCGGCGGTCACGGTGCCGCCGAACTGGCCGTTGCGGAACACCGGGCGCAACTTGGCCAGGCCTTCAGCGGACGAGTCCGGGCGCGGGCCTTCGTCGGTGTCGGCGACCTTGTTGCGGGTGATGATGCGCTGGCCGTCGGCCAGGTCGGGCAGGTGCGAGACGATCTCGTACGGGCTGATCTCGTCCTTGAACTCGCCGTTCTGGATCGCGGCCATGGCCTTCTGGTGCGAGGCGAGGGCGAAGGCGTCCTGGTCCTCGCGCGAGACCTTCCACTCTTCGGCCACCTTCTCGGCGGTGATGCCCATGCCGTAGGCGATGGCGACGTGGTCATTGTCGAACACGCTCGGCGCCATCGCGATCTTGTTGCCCATCATCGGCACCATCGACATCGACTCGGTACCACCGGCCAGCATCAGGTCCGCGTTGCCCAGGCGGATCGCGTCGGCGGCCTGCGCCACGGCCTGCAGGCCGGAGGAGCAGAAGCGGTTCACGGTCTGCGCGGCGATGGTGTTCGGCAGGCCAGCCAGCAGCACGCCGATGCGCGCCACGTTCATGCCCTGCTCGGCTTCCGGCATGGCGCAGCCGATGATCGCGTCATCGATGCGGTTGACGTCCACGCCCGGGGCCTGGGCGACGACGCTGCGCAGCACGTGCGCAAGCATGTCGTCGGGGCGGGTGTTGCGGAACATGCCCTTGGGCGCCTTGCCGACCGGGGTACGGGTGGCGGCGACGATGTAGGCGTCCTGGATTTGCTTGGTCATTGCAGTGATCTCTCGAATAGGTTTTGTAGAGTCGAGCCATGCTCGACTGCCACATCAGGGAGTGCCCACCAAAGTGGGCACCCACCAAAAGCAGGGATGGCGATCAATTACGCAGCGGCTTGCCGGTCTTCAGCATGTGCGCGATGCGGGCCTGGGTCTTTTCCTGCTGGGCCAGTTCAACGAAATGCTTGCGCTCCAGGGTCAGCAGCCACTCTTCGTCCACCAGGGTGCCGCGGTCGACCTTGCCGCCGCACAGCACGGTGGCGATGCGCTCGGCGATCTCGTAGTCGTACGGGCTGATGAAACGGCCTTCCAGCATGTTGACCAGCATCATCTTGAAGGTGGCGATACCCACGTCACCGGCGACCTGGATGCGGCGCGCCGGCAGCGGCGGACGGTAGCCCGCTTCGGCCAGGGCGCGTGCTTCGGCCTTGGCGATATGCAGGGCCTCGTAGCTGTTGAACACCACCTTGTCGGTACTGCGCAGCAGGCCCAGTTCCTTGGCGTTGACCGCCGAGTTGGACACCTTGGCCATCGCCACGGTCTCGAAGGTCTTCTTCAGTTCAGCGAACACATCGCCGCCCGGGCCCGCGGCCTGCGAGGCACGGACGGCCAGTTCCTTCAGGCCACCACCGGCCGGCAGCAGGCCTACACCGGCTTCGACCAGGCCGATGTAGCTTTCCAGGAAGGCCACGGTCTTGGCGCTGTGCATCTGGAACTCGCAGCCGCCGCCCAGGGCCAGGCCACGCACCGCTGCCACCACCGGCACCAGCGAGTACTTGATGCGCTGGCTGGTGCGCTGGAAGTTGGCGACCATCTCTTCGAACTGGTCGACCTTGCCGGCCTGCAGCAGGCCGAGCGCACCGGCCAGGTCGGCACCGGCGGAGAAGGGTTCCTTCTGCTGCCAGATCACCAGGCCCTGGAAATCCTTCTCGGCGCGGCTGACGCATTCCTGCAGGCCATCAAGCACCTGGTCGGAGACGGTGTTCATCTTGGTCTTGAAGCTGACCACGGCGATGCCATCGCCGTCGTGCCACATGCGCAGGCCGTCGTTCTCGAACACGGTCTCGCCCGGTGCGAACGTTTCGCCCAGCAGCGGATCCGGGAAGCGCTGGCGCTGGTACACCGGCAGCGACGAGCGCGGCAGCTTGGCGTTGCGCGACGGGCTGTAGCTGCCCTCGGCGGCGTGCACGCCGTCGCGGCCATCGAACACCCAGTCCGGCAGCGGGGCGTTGCTCATGCTCTTGCCGGCGACGATGTCATCGGCAATCCACTGCGCGACCTGCTTCCAGCCGGCGGCCTGCCAGGTTTCGAACGGGCCCAGCGACCAGCCGTAGCCCCAGCGGATGGCCAGGTCGACGTCGCGCGCGGTTTCGGCGATGTCGGCCAGGTGGTAGGCGCTGTAGTGGAACAGGTCACGGAAGGTCGCCCACAGGAACTGCGCCTGCGGGTGCTGGCTCTCGCGCAGCTTGGCGAACTTCTCGGCCGGGTTCTTGATCTTCAGGATCTCGACCACTTCCGGTGCGGCGGTGCGGTCGGCCGGACGGTAGTCCTGCTTCTCCAGGTCCAGCACCACGATGTCCTTGCCGACCTTGCGGAAGATGCCGGCGCCGGTCTTCTGGCCCAGCGCGCCCTTGGAAATCAGCGCGTCCAGCCACTTCGGCGACTTGAAGAATTCATGCCACGGGTCGTTCGGCAGGGTGTCGCCCATGGTCTTGATGACGTGGGCCATGGTGTCCAGGCCGACCACGTCGGAGGTGCGGTAGGTGGCCGACTTCGGGCGGCCGACCAGCGGGCCGGTCAGGCCGTCCACTTCGTCGAAGCCGAGGCCGAACTGCTGGGTGTGGTGGATGGTCGACAGGATCGAGAACACGCCGATGCGGTTGCCGATGAAGTTCGGGGTGTCCTTGGCGTACACCACGCCCTTGCCCAGGGTGGTGACCAGGAATGCTTCCAGGCCTTCCAGCACGGCGGCGTCGGTGGTGGTGGCCGGGATCAGCTCGGCCAGGTGCATGTAGCGCGGCGGGTTGAAGAAGTGCACGCCGCAGAAGCGGTGGCGCAGCTGCTCGGGCAGCACGTCGGCCAGCTTGTTGATGCCCAGGCCCGAGGTGTTGGAGGCCAGCACCGCGTGGTCGGCCACGAACGGGGCGATCTTCTTGTACAGGTCCTGCTTCCAGTCCATGCGCTCGGCGATGGCCTCGATGATCAGGTCGCAGTCCTTCAGCTGTTCCAGGCCGGACTCGTAGTTGGCCGGAGTGATGGCTTCGGCCAGCGACTTGCTGGCCAGCGGCGCCGGGCTCAGCTTGCCCAGGTTGGCGATCGCCTTCAGCACGATGCCGTCGGCCGGACCTTCCTTCGCAGGCAGGTCGAACAGCACGGTGTCGACGCCCGCGTTGGTGAGGTGGGCGGCGATCTGGGCACCCATGACGCCGGCACCCAGCACGGCGGCGCGGCGGACTAGCAGGGAATTGGACATGGTGTAGGGCCTTTGTTGGTCAGCAGTTACTGGGTGGAATCAAAGGGAAGCGGGCAGGGCGCTGGCGCGTGCGGCGGCGCGGAACCCGGCTTCGGCGAAATGGATCAGTTCGTGGGCGGCATGGGCACGATGCGCCGCTTCGGTGACACCGGCGGGACGCTTGATCAGCCCGAAGTCGGCCATGGCATAGGTGAGCGAGCCGGCCAGGAAGTCGAGGCGCCAGTACAGCTCTTCCTTGCTCAGGCCGGGCACGCACTCGCCGATGGCCTTGCCGAACGCACGCAGCACGTGGCCGTAATGGTCGGACAGGAACTTGCGCAGGTTGTCGTTCTTCTCGGCGTAGGCGCGGGCGATCACGCGCACGAAGGCGCCGCCGTTCTGGCGGTCCTGGGCCAGCGCCAGGGCGGGCTCGACGAAGGCGGCCAGCACCGGGCGCAGTTCGCCGGGGTGCTCGGCGCGGGCGCGCTCGAGCTGTGACAGGCGGGCGCCGGTCATCTCGTCCATGCGGCGGCGGAAGACCTCGTTGACCAGGTTTTCCTTGGAGCCGAAGTGGTAGTTGACCGCGGCGATGTTGACGTCGGCCTGGCTGGTGACCTGGCGCAGCGAGGTGCCGGCGAAGCCGTGCTGGGCGAACAGCTCCTCGGCGGCACCGAGGATCCGGTCCTTGGTCGAGAAGTGGGCGGGCTTGGCCATCGGTGGGCAGACCTTAATCAAACGATTGTTTGATACTAGAACCGGACGGTACCGTATGGCATTTTGCAGTGCAGCAAAAATGCGCAGGGTGGTCAGAATCCGCTCAGGTGGGTGAATGGGGTGAGGGGGCTTGGAAGGCTGTGCGGCTTCTGTAGAGCCGAGCCCATGCTCGGCTGCCTTTCTGGCCAAAAGCAGCCGAGCATGGGCTCGGCTCTACAGGGGGCGCTGGCCGCCCTCTACCACGGCAGCGCTTTATCTTTTACAATTCGCCTACGTTTATCAGGCTAAGCCCGCGTCCCGACGCGGGTTTTTTTCATGTTACCCTTCGGGCCATCAGCGGCCCGATTCCATTGGAGACATCCCATGGCGCTGGAGCGCACCCTTTCGATCATCAAGCCGGACGCCGTTGCCAAGAACGTCATCGGCGAAATCTACGCCCGCTTCGAGAAGGCCGGCCTGAAGGTCGTGGCCGCCAAGTACAAGCAGCTGTCGCGCCGTGAAGCCGAAGGCTTCTACGCCGTGCACCGCGAGCGTCCGTTCTTCAACGCGCTGGTCGAGTTCATGATCTCCGGCCCGGTGATGATCCAGGCCCTGGAAGGCGAGAACGCCGTCCTGGCCCACCGCGACCTGCTGGGCGCCACCAACCCGAAGGAAGCCGCTGCCGGTACCATCCGCGCCGACTTCGCCGAATCCATCGATGCCAACGCCGCCCACGGCTCGGACTCGGTCGAGAATGCCGCGATTGAAATCGCCTACTTCTTCGCCGCCACCGAAGTCGTTTCGCGCTGAGAGTAATGCCGTGAACGAGGTCGTACAGTCCCCCGCCATCCAGCCGCTGCCGAAGTCGGCACCCACGGCTGGCAAGCAGAACCTGCTCGACCTCGATCGCGCGGGCCTGGAGAAGTTTTTCGTCGAGGTTCTTGGCGAAAAGAAGTTCCGTGCCCATCAGGTGATGAAGTGGATCCACCATCGCTACGTCACCGACTTCGATGAAATGACCGACCTCGGCAAGGTCCTGCGCGCCAAGCTGCAGGCCCATGCCGAGGTGCTGGTTCCGAACATCGTGTTCGACAAGCCCTCCGCCGACGGCACCCACAAGTGGTTGCTGGCGATGGGCGTTGATGGCAAGAACGCCATCGAGACCGTGTACATCCCGGACAAGACCCGCGGCACGCTGTGCGTGTCCTCGCAGGTCGGTTGCGGCCTGAACTGCACGTTCTGCTCCACCGCCACCCAGGGCTTCAACCGCAACCTGACCACCGCCGAGATCATCGGCCAGGTGTGGGTTGCCGCACGCCACCTGGGCAACGTGCCGCACCAGATGCGCCGCCTCACCAACGTGGTGATGATGGGCATGGGCGAGCCGCTGATGAATTTCGACAACGTCGTGCGCGCCATGAGCGTGATGCGCGACGACCTGGGCTACGGCCTGGCCAACAAGCGCGTGACCCTGTCGACCTCCGGCCTGGTGCCGCAGATCGATCGCCTGTCTGCCGAAAGCGACGTGTCGCTGGCGGTGTCGCTGCATGCGCCGAACGACGCGCTGCGCGAGACCCTGGTGCCGCTCAACAAGAAGTACCCGATCGCCGAGCTGATGGCCTCGTGCGCACGCTACCTGCGCGCCAACAAGCGCCGCGAATCGGTCACCTTCGAATACACCCTGATGAAGGGCATCAACGACAAGCCCGAGCATGCCCGTGAGCTGGCCCGCCTGATGCGCCAGTTCGACAACGCGGTGCAGGCCAAGGATTCGGGCAAGGTCAACCTGATCCCGTTCAACCCGTTCCCGGGCACCCGCTACGAGCGTTCGGAAGAGGCGCACATCCGTGCCTTCCAGAAGATCCTGCTCGACAGCAACGTGCTGACCATGGTCCGCCGCACCCGTGGCGACGACATCGACGCCGCCTGTGGCCAGCTCAAGGGGCAAGTCATGGACCGTACCCGCCGCCAGGCGGAGTTCAACAAGACGCTGCAGGCGGGGAAGGGGAGCGATGCCGCGGCCTGACCGCCTCTGGCTGGTTCTGCTCGCAGGCACGCTGGCCCTCGCGGTCGGCGGCTGCAAATCCCATCCCAAGGCCAAGCTCGGCCCGAGCGAGGCGCCGGTCTACTCCGTCCGTGATCCGGATGGGGTGCGGCAGCAGGTGCGCTGGCAGGAATTGCTGACCCTGGCTGGTCGCGACATCCAGGGCGGTAATCTCGATGCCGCCGAGCGCAAGGCGCGCGAAGCCCAGAAGCTGGTGCCCACGGCCCCCGACGGCCTGGTCCTGCTTGCGGGCATCGACGAGCGTCGCGGTCGCAGCCAGCAGGCCGGCGAGAACTTCCGCAAGGCCGCCGAGCTGGCGCCGCAGCGCGGCGACGTGCTCAACAACTATGGTGCGTGGCTCTGCCAGCAGGGCCAGGCGGCCGAATCGCTGATCTGGTTCGATCGTGCCCAGCGGGCGCCGGGCAACCCCGCCGTAGCCGAAGCACAGGCCAATGCCGGCAGCTGTGCGCTGGATGCAGGCCAGTTCGAGCGTGCCGAGCGCGACCTGCGCGCGGCGCTGGCGACGCTGCCCGGCAACCCGGTCGCATTGGAGGCCATGGCCCAGCTCAGCTTCCGCCAGGGCCGCTACATGGAGGCCCGGGCCTTCGCCGAACGTAGGATTGCGGCTGCACCCGCAACGCGTTCCGTGTTACAACTTGCGTCTCAAATCGAAGCGCGGCTGGGGGATAGGGCGGCATCTGACCGCTATCTCCAGCGGATTCGACAGGAATTTCCGCAGGAAGCGGGCTCCTAACTCCAGGGTTGATGCATTGTGATTGATGACCAGACTGTGAGCGCTCTCGAGACTGCGGCCGGCTGCGGCACCCGCCTGCGCCAGGCCCGTGAAGCGGCCGGACTGACCCTTGAGGATGTCGGCTCGCGCCTGCGCATGCCGGTCCAGGTGGTCAAGTCGCTGGAAGAAGAGCAGTGGCAGAAGCTGGGCGCACCCGTCTTCGTGCGCGGCCAGCTGCGCAGCTACGCGCGCCTGCTTGATGTCGATGTGGGCCAGCTGCTCGAGCAGGCCCAGGTGGGTCCGGTGGTGCCGCCCACCCTGGTCAGCCATACCCATACCCCGCGTGCGCGCCGCATTGCCGAGAACCTCGGCCGGCGCGTGCTGTACGTCGGCATCACCGCCGTGCTGGCCGTGCCGGTGTGGTTCGCCACCCGCGGCCATTTCGATGGCAGCGCCACGCCGTCGCCGAACACCGCCTCGCTGGACGCGATCCCGGCCGCTGTGCCGGTGGCACCGTCCGCTGCGGGTGTCGAGCCCTCGGCCCCGGTTGAAGTCGCAAGCGCCCCGGCCAGCAAGCCGGCCGCAACGCCGTATGTCGCTTCGCTGTCCCCGGTGCCGCGTCCGGCACCCACTGCGCCCGCGGCCGCCAATACGCTGGAGATGCAGTTCAGCGGCGACAGCTGGGTCGATATCGGTGGTCCGGACGGCGGCACCGTCGAGAAGGCACTGATCAAGTCCGGCGAGAGCCGCAGCTTCACGCCCGGCCAGGTGGCCCGGGTGACCCTGGGCAACGCTTCGGCGGTCCAGGTTCAGCAGAACGGCGCTATCGTCGATCTGACCCCCTACCAGCGAGCCAACGTGGCACGCTTTCAGGTATCCTCTGAAGGCTCCGTAGTCCCGGTTTCGCACTGAGGCGCGGTTTCACCACCTTCGATTAAACCCAATGGTCCCTCCCGATGGGCGGGGCGAGAGTACGCATGGCGATCGACGATCTGCTCGACGAGCACGAACAAAGTGAACGCGTCCGCAGCTGGCTGCGGAAGAATGGCGCCAGCATCCTCGGTGGCGTGGTCATCGCCATCGGTGCCATTGCCGGCTGGCAGTGGTACCAGAAGGATCAGGGCGGCAAGCTGGCCTCGGCCAATGTCGAGTACCAGAAGGCGCTCGTTGGCCTGCAGCAGAACAAGCTCGACGACGCCGCCAAGGCGGTCAAGGCGCTCGAAGCCGGCCCGTCCAGCATCTACGGCGACCTCGCGGCGCTGCAGCTGGCCAAGGCCCAGGTCGACGCCGGCAAGAACGAAGAAGCGCTGGCCACCCTGCGCGCCGTGAAGGTCGAAAGCGACCTGCAGCGCGTGGTCGACCAGCGTGTGGCCCGCCTGCTGGTGGCCACCGGCAAGAGCGACGAGGCAATCAAGCTGCTGGGCAGCGCCACCGACAGCAGCAGCCTGGAAATCCATGGCGATGCGCTGATGGCGCAGGGCAAGCGCGATGATGCCCGCGCACAGTACGAGAAGGCGCTGAAGTCGCTGGACGTGGCAGCGCCGCAGCGGCGCCTGCTGGAAACCAAGGTTATGGATGCCGGCGGCACGGTCGCCGCCCCTGCGGAGTCGGTTTGATGAGTCAGAAGGTCATGATCACCCGCGTCGCCACCGTGCTCCTGATGGGCATGGCCCTGACCGGCTGCAGCACCATGAAGGGCTGGTTCGCCGGCAAGGACGCGGCAGCGAAGAAGGCCCAGGAGCCGGCTGAGCTGGTCAAGTTCGAGCCGAGCGTGAAGGTCAACAAGGCCTGGTCGGTCAACCTCGGCAAGGGCGAGCGCCGCATCGGCGTGCGCCAGGGCCCGGCCGTGGCCAATGGCCATGTGTTCGCCGCGGCTATCACCGGTGGCGTGCACGCCATCGACCTGCAGACCGGCAAGAAGGTCTGGACCTGGGAGCCGCAGAAGGAAAAGAAGAAGCCGAAGCTGCGCCTGTCCGGCGGTCCGGGTGTTGGTGAGAACCTGGTCGTGATCGGCACGCTCGATGGCCAGGTCATCGCGCTGGACATCAATGACGGCAGCGAGAAGTGGCGCGCCCGTGTTCCGGGTGAGGTCATTGCCGCGCCGGCCGTGGCCCAGGGCCTGGTGTTCGTGCGCAGCAACGACGGCCGCGTCACCGCCTTCGATGCCGGCAACGGCACCCAGAAGTGGTTCAACCCGAGCGAGCTGCCGGCGCTGACCGTGCGCGGCAACGCCCCGGTGGTCACCGGTCCGGGCGTGCTGTTCATCGGCAAGGACGAAGGCGCGGTTGCCGCGCTGGCCATGCAGGATGGGCGTACCCTGTGGGAACAGAACCTTGGCAACGGCGAAGGCCGTACCGAGCTGGACCGCATGGCCGACGTCGACGGTGCTCCGGTGCTGGAGGGCAACACCCTCTTCGTGAGCAGCTTCAAGAACCAGACCATGGCCATCGAAGGTCCGACCGGTCGCCCGCTGTGGGCGCGTGACCATGGTGGTGCAGGTGGCGTGGCGGTGTCGTCGGGCAATGTGTTCGTCACCGACAACAAGGGTGGCGTGTTCGGCCTGGACAAGGCGACCGGCGCTGCCATGTGGTCGCAGACCGAGCTGGCGCGTCGTTCGCTGACCGGCCCGGCGCTGCACGGTGATTACGTGGTCGTTGGCGACTACAAGGGATACGTGCACTGGTTGAAGACCTCCGATGGTGCGATGGCGGCACGGGCGAAGAGCGGCGGTGACGCCCTGCTGGCCCAGCCGGTCGTCGTCGACGGGGTGCTGCTGGTGCAGAACGTGGATGGCAAGCTGACCGCCTTCCGGTTGGCAAATTAAAAATTGGAGTAATCGCGATGCTGCCTTTGGTCGCCCTGGTTGGACGGCCGAATGTCGGCAAGTCGACTATTTTCAATGCGCTTACGCGCACCCGTGACGCGCTGGTCCATGACCAGCCCGGCGTTACCCGTGACCGCAACTACGGCGTCTGCCGCCTCGACGAGGACAACCATTTCCTCGTCGTGGATACCGGCGGTATCGCCGGCGAAGACGAAGGCCTGGCCGGCGCCACCACGCGGCAGGCGCGGGCGGCCGCGGCCGAAGCCGATCTGATCCTGTTCGTCGTCGATGCCCGCGAGGGCACCTCGGCGCTGGACGACGAGATCCTGGCCTGGCTGCGCAAGCTGTCGCGCCCGACGCTGCTGCTGATCAACAAGATCGACGGCACCGACGAGGACAGCGTGCGTTCGGAGTTCGCCCGTTACGGCTTCGGCGAAATGCTGACCGTCTCGGCCGCGCATCGCCAAGGCCTGGACGACCTGCTGGACGAAGTGATCCAGCGCCTGCCGGAAGAAGGCAGCGGCGAAGAGCTGGACAACGATCCGAACCGCATCCGCATCGCCTTCGTCGGCCGCCCGAACGTGGGCAAGTCGACGCTGGTCAACCGCATCCTCGGCGAGGAGCGCATGATTGCCTCCGACGTGCCGGGCACCACCCGCGATTCGATCGCGGTGGACCTGGAGCGCGATGGCCGCGAATACCGCCTGATCGACACCGCCGGCCTGCGCCGCCGTTCGCGCGTGGACGAGGTCGTCGAGAAGTTCTCGGTGGTCAAGACCATGCAGTCGATCGAGCAGTGCCAGGTGGCCGTGCTGATGCTCGACGCCACTGAAGGCGTCACCGACCAGGACGCCACCGTGCTCGGTGCCGTGCTCGACGCCGGCCGTGCGCTGGTGATCGCCATCAACAAGTGGGATGGCCTGACCGAATACCAGCGCGAGCAGGCCGAAACCATGCTGTCGCTGAAGCTGGGCTTCGTGCCGTGGGCCGAATCGGTGCGCATCTCGGCCAAGCACGGCTCGGGCCTGCGCGAGCTGTTCCGCGCCGTGCACCGCGCGCACGAATCGGCGAACAAGACCTTCACCACCAGCGAAGTGAACAAGGCGCTGGAAGTGGCCTACGAGACCAATCCGCCGCCAACCATCCGCGGCCACGTCTCCAAGTTGCGCTACGTGCACCCGGCCGGTGCGAATCCGCCGACCTTCATCGTGCACGGCACGCGCCTGAAGGAGCTGCAGGAATCCTACAAGCGCTACCTGGAGAACTTCTTCCGCAAGCGCTTCAAGCTGATCGGCACGCCGGTGAGCTTCATCTTCCGCGAGGGTACCAACCCGTACGAGGGCAAGAAGAACGTCCTCACCGAGCGGCAGGTCAAGGCCAAGCGGCGCTTGATGAAGCACGTCAAGGGCAAGTGATTCACGAGAAGGCGGCCGCAGGGCCGCCTTTTTCGTTGCCGGGGGTAACCCTGTAGAGCCGAGCCCATGCTCGGCTGCTGTTCGCGTAGTGCCACCGCCGCGCTGCTCGCGTCAGCCGAGCGCGGGCTCGGCTCTACAGGCGCTGGCCGAGGCGGGCTGGCATGACGTGGGCGATAATGCGGCCATGAGCATCCAAGAGCTTTCCCCCACGCAGGCGCGTGAACGCCTGGCCCATGGCGCCGTGCTGATCGATGTGCGCGAGGCGCACGAGCGTGCCGGTGGCATGGCCGAAGGCGCACGCGGCGTGGCCAAGGGCGAGCTGCAGGCCGATCCGGCCGCGCATCTGCCGCGTCACGACCAGGAAATCCTGCTGATCTGCCAGAGCGGCAAGCGCTCGGCCGATGCCGCGCAGTTCCTGCTGGAGGCGGGCTACACCAACGTCGCTTCCGTGACGGGCGGCACCGTGGCCTGGCGCGAGCAGTCGCTGCCGCTGGTGCAGCCGCTGGCCAGCGCCGCCGACCGCGATTTCTTTGACCGCTATTCGCGCCATTTGCTGTTGCCGCAGGTGGGTGAAGCCGGGCAACGCAGGCTGCAGCAGTCGCGCGTGCTGGTGCTGGGTGCGGGCGGACTGGGCGCACCGGCCGGCTTCTATCTGGCCGCGGCCGGGGTGGGGCACCTGCGTTTCGCCGACCACGACCGCGTCGAGCGCAGCAACCTGCACCGGCAGATCGTGCATACCGAAGCCAGTGTCGGCCAGCTCAAGGTCGATTCCGCGCGCGAGCGGTTGCTGGCGCTGAACCCGTCCATCGACGTCGAAGCGGTGCCCGAGCGGGTCACCTCCGACAACGTGGATGCGCTGCTGGAGGGCGTGGACGTGGTGCTGGACGGCTCGGACAACTTCCCGCTGCGCTACCTGCTCAACGACGCCTGCATCAAGCACGCAAAACCGCTGGTGTATGCCGCCATCGAGCGCTTCGACGGCCAGGTCAGCGTGTTTGATGCAGGCCGCCAGCGTGGCGTGGCGCCGTGCTACCGCTGCCTGTTCCCCGAGCCGCCGCCGCCGGAGTTCGCGCCGAACTGTTCCGAGGCCGGGGTGCTGGGGGTGCTGCCTGGGTTGGCCGGCGTGCTGCAGGCCACCGAGGTGCTGAAGCTGTTGCTGGGCATCGGCGAGCCGCTGGTTGGCCGGCTGCTGCGCTTCGATGCGCTGGGCATGCGCTTCCGCGAGACCGGCATCCGGCCGGACCCGCACTGCCCGGTGTGCGCGCCGGGCGTGCCGTTCCCCGGGTATATCGATTACGCCGCGTTCTGCCGGGGCGGGTGAGGCTGGCCGGGGAGTCATCCACGCATGGCGTGGATCTACCGGGGTGCGGCGGCTGTGCGTCATCCACACATGGCGTGGATCTACCGGGGCGCGGCGGCTGTGCGTCATCCACGCATGGCGTGGATCTACTGTAGAGCCGAGCCCATGCTCGGCTGCTTCTGGCCTCGGCACGAAGAGCAGCCGAGCGTGGGCTCGGCTCTACAGTGACTTGCAACGATTTCGGGATGATGTCGGGGGTCACTCCCATCATCGTTCCACCTCCAAGACAATCCGGCGCAACATGCGTGCTATTGCCGTCATCGGCATTGCTCTATTGTTGAACCCGATTCTGGATCTTGGGGAACACACCGCATGGCGGTAGAAGCAGCGACCAGCGAGCTGGTCAAGGTCGTGGCCCTGTTGGGCGCGGCGGTGGTGATGGTGCCCCTGTTCCGCCGGGCCGGCCTGGGCTCGGTACTGGGCTACTTTGCTGCTGGCCTGGCGATCGGACCGTTCGGGCTGGGCTGGTTCTCCGACCCGCAGGCCATCCTGCACACCGCCGAGCTCGGCGTGGTGATGTTCCTGTTCGTGATCGGCCTGGAAATGCGGCCCTCGCACCTGTGGAGCCTGCGCAAGGAAATCTTCGGGCTGGGTACGCTGCAGATCGTCACCTGTGCGCTGATGCTGACCAGCATCGCCAAACTGTTCGGCCTGCCGTGGCAGGTGGCCTTCATCGGCGCCACCGGTTTCGTGCTCACCTCCACCGCAGTGGTGATGCAGTTGCTGGCCGAGCGCGGTGACATCGCGCTGCCATCGGGGCAGAAGATCGTCTCCATCCTGCTATTCGAAGACCTGCTGATCGTGCCGTTGCTGGCACTGGTGGCCTGGATGGCACCGGGCGCGGGCAGCGTGGATGGCGAAGGCTCGCGCTGGCTGTCGGTGGCGATCGGCGTCGGTGCCATCGTCGGTCTGGTGCTGGTCGGCCGCTTCCTGCTCAACCCGTTGTTCCGCGTGCTGGCCGAATCGAAGGCGCGCGAGGTGATGACCGCCGCCGCGTTGCTGGTGGTGCTGGGTGCGGCGCTGCTGATGCAGCTGTCCGGCCTGTCGATGGCGATGGGCGCGTTCCTGGCCGGTGTGCTGCTGAGCGAATCGACCTTCCGCCACCAGATCGAGGCGGACATCGAGCCGTTCCGCGGCATCCTGCTGGGCCTGTTCTTCCTCAGCGTGGGCATGGCGCTGGACCTGGGCGTGGTGGCGGGTAACTGGCAGCTGATCCTCGGCCTGGTGCTGGCGTTGATGGCGGCCAAGGCGCTGTGCATCTACGTGGTCGCGCGCATCATGGGCAGCGACCACGCACAGGCGCTGGACCGTGGCGTGCTGATGGCACAGGGCGGCGAGTTCGCCTTCGTGCTGTTCTCCGCCGCGGCATCGGCCGGCGTGATCAACATGGAGATCAATGCCAACTTCACCGCCGTGGTGGTGCTGTCGATGGCGCTGACCCCGCTGGTGGTGCTGCTCTACAAGCGCATCGCACCGAAGCCGACGGTGAACATGGACGGCGTGGACGAAGCCGATGGCCTGTCCGGCAGCGTGCTGCTGATCGGCTTTGGCCGCTTCGGCCAGGTCGCCAGCCAGTCGCTGCTGGCGCGCGACGTGGACGTGACCATCATCGACAACGATGTGGAGATGATCCAGAGCGCGGCGCGATTCGGTTTCAAGATCTATTACGGCGACGGCACGCGGTTGGATGTGCTGCACGCGTCCGGCGCCGCCACTGCGCGCGCGATTGCAGTGTGCGTGGACAAGGCCGAGGCGGCTGATCGCATCGTTGAACTGGTGTCGCACGAGTTCCCGCAGGCCAAACTGATGGTGCGCTCGTTCGACCGCGAGCATTCGCTGCGGTTGATCCATGCCGGCGTCGATTTCCAGATCCGCGAAACGTTTGAATCGGCGGTGCTGTTCGGCCAGGCCGCGCTGGTGGAGCTGGGCGCGGACGAGGACGACGCGGTGGAGATTGCCGAGCAGATCCGTCGCCGCGATGCCGAGCGTTTTGAGCTGGAGATTGCCGGTGGTGGTTTGAATGCAGGTGCGCGGATGATCTACGGCAACAGTCCGCAGGGCGTACCGACGCCGACGCCGTTCACCGCGCCGAAGCGGGAAAGCAAAACGCTGAACCCGCAGGATGTGCCGGAAGAGGAAGAGTAGAGCCGAGCCCATGCTCGGCTTGCTCTTCGGTCAGGTTGCGGTAAAGCCGCGCTATGCGCGTGAGCCGAGCGTAGGCTCGGCTCTACAAGGGCGGGCCGGTCGGCTGTAGAGCCGAGCCCGTGCTCGGCTGCTCTTCGGTCAGGTTGCGAAAATGCCGCGCTGCGCGCTTGAGCCGAGCGTAGGCTCGGCTCTACAAGAGTGGGGCGGACGGTTGTAGAGCCGAGCCCATGCTCGGCTGCTCTTCGGTCAGGTTGCGAAAAAGCCGCGCTGCGCGCGTGAGCCGAGCGTAGGCTCGGCTCTACAAGGGCGGGCCGGTCGGCTGTAGAGCCGAGCCCATGCTCGGCTGCTCTTCGGTCAGGTTGCGAAAATGCCGCGCTGCGCGCTTGAGCCGAGCGTAGGCTCGGCTCTACAAGAGTGGGGCGGACGGTTGTAGAGCCGAGCCCATGCTCGGCTGCTCTTCGGTCAGGTTGCGAAAAAGCCGCGCTGCGCGCGTGAGCCGAGCGTAGGCTCGGCTCTACAGGGGCGGGTCGGCCGGCGTCGTGGCGGTGGGCGAGGGGGCCTGAATCGGGGACAATAGCGTCCCCGCCGCCCCACGCCTGCCCCCGATGACCGATTCCGCCCCCCAGCATCCTGCCCGCATCCTTGATGGCCGCCGTATCGCCGAGGACCTGCTCGACAGCCTGAAGGTGCGCGTCGACGCCCGCGTGGCCGCTGGTGGCAGCCGCCCAGGCCTGGCCGTGGTGCTGGTCGGTGGCGACCCGGCCTCGACCGTGTACGTGCGCAACAAGCGCCGCGCGGCCGAGAAGGTCGGCATCGAAGCACACGACTACGATCTGCCGGCCGGTACCACCGAAGCTGAGCTGCTCGACCTGATCGACCAGCTCAACGCCGATCCGAAGATCAACGGCATCCTGATCCAGCTGCCGCTGCCGGGCATTCCGGACGCGCGCCGGCTGATCCAGCGCATCGACCCGCGCAAGGACGTGGACGGTTTCCACCCGGAAAACGTCGGCCACCTGGCCCTGCGCGAGTTCGGCCTGCGCCCGTGCACCCCGCGCGGCATCACTACGCTGCTGGGTCACACCGACCAGCCGGTGCGCGGCCGCAACGCCACCATCGTGGGCGTGAGCAACCACGTCGGCCGCCCGATGGGCCTGGAACTGCTGATTGCCGGCTGCACCGTGACCAGCTGCCACAAGTTCACCCCCAAGGACGTGCTGGAACAGGCCGTGCGCAACGCCGACATCCTGGTGGTGGCGGTGGGCCGCCCGGGCATCGTGCCGGGCGAGTGGGTGAAGCCGGGCGCGGTGGTTATCGACGTGGGCATCAACCGGTTGGATGACGGTCGCCTGGTGGGCGATGTTGGGTTTGAGGCCGCTGCCCAGCGGGCGAGCTGGATCACCCCGGTGCCGGGTGGCGTCGGCCCGATGACCGTGGCCACGCTGATGCAGAACACCCTGGAAGCGGCGGAAGCGCTGAGCTGACCCGCCCCGCCTGAATGAATCACCGCCCCGCGCGACGCTGCGGCACCGCTTGGTGGTGCCGGGCCTCGGGCCCCCTGTAGAGCCGAGCCTATGCTCGGCTCATCGCGGTCTGGCGGAAAGCAGCCGAGCGTGGGCTCGGCTCTACAGGTGAGCGGGTGCGACACTGTGTCGCGCGAAGTTCCAATTCTGGCTACCAAAAATGCTGTTCTTGGCCCCTGAAAAGGGGTAAAATGTCGCGCTTCCCCACATCTCGGGTATGCCGATGCTGCGCATCCAGGCTGAAGCACTCACTTACGACGACGTCTCGCTCGTCCCCGCCCACTCGACCATCCTGCCCAAGGACGTCAACCTCGAAACGCGGTTGACCCGAGACCTGAAGCTCAAGCTTCCGATCCTGTCCGCAGCCATGGATACCGTCACCGAAGCCCGCCTGGCCATCGCCATGGCCCAGCTCGGCGGCATGGGCATCATCCACAAGAATCTCAGCCTGGAACAGCAGGCCGCGGAAGTGGCCAAGGTCAAGAAGTTCGAGGCCGGTGTCATCCGCGACCCGATCACCGTCGGCCCGGAAACCACCATCCGCGACGTGCTGGCCCTGACCCAGGCGCACAACATCTCCGGCGTGCCGGTGGTGGGCAGCGACGGCCAGCTGGCCGGCATCGTGACCCATCGCGACATGCGCTTTGAAACCGAGCTGGACGATCCGGTCCGCCACATCATGACCAAGAAGGATCGCCTGATCACGGTCAAGGAAGGCGCCGCGTCTGATGAAGTGCTGCAGCTGCTGCACCGCAACCGCATCGAAAAGGTGCTGGTGGTCAATGACTCGTTCGAACTGCGTGGCCTGATCACCGTCAAGGACATCCAGAAGAACACCGACTTCCCGAACGCTGCCAAGGATCTGTCGACCCGCCTGCTGGTCGGCGCTGCCGTCGGCGTGGGTGGCGATACCGATCGCCGCGTGGAAGCGCTGGTCGCCGCCGGCGTGGACGTGATCGTGGTCGATACCGCGCACGGCCACTCGCAGGGCGTGCTGGACCGCGTCAGCTGGGTCAAGAAGAACTTCCCGAACGTGCAGGTCATCGGTGGCAACATCTGCACCGGCGAAGCCGCATTGGCGCTGCTGGACAGCGGCGCGGACGCGGTCAAGGTCGGCATCGGCCCGGGCTCGATCTGCACCACCCGCGTCGTTGCCGGCGTCGGCGTGCCGCAGGTGACCGCCATCGACCTGGTGGCCGAAGCGCTGCAGGACCGCATCCCGCTGATCGCCGACGGTGGCATCCGCTACTCGGGCGACATCGGCAAGGCGCTGGCCGCCGGTGCCTCGACCATCATGGTCGGCGGCCTGCTGGCCGGTACCGAGGAATCGCCGGGCGAGACCGAGCTGTACCAAGGCCGTTCGTACAAGAGCTACCGCGGCATGGGTTCGCTGGCTGCCATGGAGAAGGGGTCGAAGGACCGCTACTTCCAGGACGCCGCCACCGCCGACAAGCTGGTACCGGAAGGCATCGAAGGCCGCGTGCCGTACCGCGGCCCGGTGGGCGGCATCATCCACCAGCTGATGGGCGGCCTGCGCGCCACCATGGGCTACGTGGGCTGCGCCACCATCGAAGACATGCGCAGCAAGCCCAGGTTCGTGAAGATCAGCGGCGCCGGCCAGCGTGAGAGCCACGTCCACGACGTGACCATCACCAAAGAGCCGCCGAACTACCGCGCCTGATGCGCTTGCGAACTGCTCTTGCGATTACGGGCAGCCTGCTGATGGCAGGCTGTTCGTTGTCCGAACCGCCGCCGCGCTCCGGGTCTCCGGGCGCGGCGGTTTCGCAATTGCAGGACGTGCAGGCGTGCCAGAACGCGTTCTCGCTGCCGAAGGGCTGGCAGGTGCAGGCCGCTGGCGAGCAGCGCTGGCTGCTGAAAGGCACTGGCGAGCGCCCGCTGCAGGTCTTGCTGCAGTGCGTTACCGAGCTGCTGCATGGCCCGGATGATCCGGTGCTGACGCCGGTACTGGGCGCGCTGGAGCCCGCACGGATGAGCGTGCAGTGGGCGTCCTGGGGCGCTGCGGAGTCGGGCTTCTCGATGGCGGCGCTGCAACGGCGCATCGTGCCCGGCACCGAAGTGCAGGAAATCGCCGAGCTGCCGCGCGCTGACCGCGCCAACCCCAACGCACCGCACGGCCTGCTGATGCTGCGCTGGGATGAGGAAGACCCCTCACATATTCAACAACGCGAGGCGTTCATCGCCACGCTGACGCAGAGCCTTGAAGCGCCGGGCGCTGCGAAAAACACCACTGGAACGGCACCATGACCAACATCCATAACGACAAGATCCTCATCCTCGATTTCGGCGCGCAGTACACGCAGCTGATCGCCCGCCGCATCCGCGAGTTGGGCGTCTACTGCGAAATCTGGGCGTGGGACCACAACCCGGCCGACATTGCCGCGTTTGGCGCCAAGGGCATCATCCTGTCCGGTGGCCCGGAATCGACCACGCTGCCGGGCGCCCCGGCCGCGCCGCAGGAAGTGTTCGACAGCGGCCTGCCGATCTTCGGCATCTGCTACGGCATGCAGACCCTGGCTGCCCAGCTCGGCGGTGCCACCGAAGCGGCGGACCAGCGTGAGTTCGGCCACGCCGAAGTGAACGTGATCAACCCGGATGCACTGTTCAAGGGCCTGAGCGACCACGGCGGCGAGCCGAAGCTGAATGTCTGGATGAGCCACGGCGACCACGTCTCCGTTGCACCGCCGGGCTTCACCATCACCGCCACCACCGACCGCATTCCGGTGGCCGCCATGGCCAACGAAGAAAAGCGCTGGTACGGCGTGCAGTTCCACCCGGAAGTGACCCACACCCTGCAGGGCCAGGCGCTGCTGCGCCGCTTCGTGGTGGACGTGTGCGGCTGCCAGACCCTGTGGACCGCCGCCAACATCATCGACGACCAGATCGCCCGCGTGCGCGAACAGGTGGGCGATGACGAAGTGATCCTGGGCCTGTCCGGCGGCGTTGATTCGTCCGTGGTGGCCGCACTGCTGCACAAGGCCATCGGCGAGAAGCTGACCTGCGTGTTCGTGGATACCGGCCTGCTGCGCTGGCAGGAAGGCGACCAGGTGATGGCGATGTTCGCCGAGCACATGGGCGTAAAGGTCGTTCGCGTGAATGCCGCCGACCGTTACTTTACCGCGCTGGAAGGCGTGAGCGACCCGGAAGCCAAGCGCAAGATCATCGGCAACCTGTTCGTTGAGATCTTCGACGAAGAGTCGAACAAGCTGAAGAACGCCAAGTGGCTGGCGCAGGGCACCATCTACCCGGACGTGATCGAGTCGGCCGGCAGCAAGACCGGCAAGGCGCATGTGATCAAGAGCCACCACAACGTGGGCGGCCTGCCGGAGCACATGAAGCTGGGCCTGGTGGAGCCGCTGCGCGAGCTGTTCAAGGACGAAGTGCGCCGCCTGGGCGTCGAGCTCGGCCTGCCGCGCACCATGGTCTACCGCCATCCGTTCCCGGGCCCGGGCCTGGGCGTGCGCATCCTGGGCGAAGTGAAGCGCGAATACGCCGAACTGCTGGCCAAGGCCGATGCCATCTTCATTGATGAGCTGCGCAAGGCGGATCTGTACGACAAGACCAGCCAGGCGTTTGCCGTGTTCCTGCCGGTGAAGTCGGTGGGCGTGGTGGGTGATGCGCGTGCGTATGAGTGGGTGATTGCGCTAAGGGCCGTGGAGACGATCGACTTCATGACCGCGCACTGGGCGCACCTGCCGTATGAGTTCCTGGGGACGGTGAGCAACCGGATCATCAATGAGTTGCGGGGGGTGTCGCGGGTTGTCTATGACATCTCGGGGAAGCCGCCGGCTACTATTGAGTGGGAATGATTTGAAAGAATGAGGGCGCCGAAAGGCGCCCTTGTTTTTTGTGCGGTTCGCTGTTCATCAGGCGCACCAGCGGGCAATGGAGTACCTGCTCTGCCAAAAGGTTGCATTGCCCGTGACGTGGGTTTGGAATGCGACTGTCGAGAGCGCATCGCCTGTCTGCCGCTCTAGGACGTCACCCACCTCAGAGAGTACGTTCATAGCACCGCGTTCTATCAAATCCAGATTGACGGCTTTCAGGCTGAAAAAAACGAAGCCCCGCTTCGACGTACTAGGTGACTTGGCACTACCTTGAGAGCTCCGTAAGGTTCTAGGGGGGGGGGCGCGCAAGGTGAGTGAATCCTTGGTAGTCGAGGCCTTGTAACGAACTGCCAAGACGCTGATTGTGCCAGGCATATCGGTTTGCGGTCATGCTGGTCGGCAATCACATTGCTGCTGTCGCCCGCCAATGGGATCAAGCACCTGCGTGCTTTGAATGCGCTCCGGAATCCCGGCTTGGTGGCCGCGGTATCGATACAGATATTGGTGGTAGAGCCCTTCAGGCAGGAGGCTCCAAGCCAGTCGCTGCGCCTGTAGGTCCTTCTCCGCGGTCTAGAACCGCGATAGCGCGCCGGGTAGGCACTAAGGCTGTGGCTCACAGGTACGGGCAGTGGGTCGCCCACTAGGTGGGGGGCAATCTGGCGACGTGTTTGATCAGGGTCTGGACAAATCGGCCGCATATGGCTCGCGCAGCTTTCGTTGAACTGCGCTTCGCACAAGCGTTATCTGGTGCCATAAGAATCAAGTCTCTGGAAGCTCTTGATCTAGCAATTTTTACATTCCAGCGTGTTTCTCGCGCGGATCTGGCTGCGCTAACGGTACGTCAAGTGGTAACACTGAAAGGCTGAGGTGCCGTAATGACCGCTTTTGCGCGCAGCGCGTGATGGGACCCTGCGCGTAATTTGCGCTTCTGCTTACAGTAGGCGGCGTGTCCGCCGCTGGACTCGGTTACGCGATGGCTTGTTAGTTGGATCCAGTCCCTCTAAGATCGAGTTGCACCAAAGGGAAAATCCACTTGGCGGTGCTTTATAGATAGTTCGCGTAACCGGACCCAGAGGCCAGCTATTCGCTAGTTGGGCGGCAGTACAATCGGGCCCCATGGCCCATAATTTCGATTCAATAACAGGGGGAACTCGTGGCAACGAAGAAGAGCGCAGGTGGCCGCAGGCCAGGTAGCAAGAACCACTCTCCTCGAGAGGATCGACTCTTGGCCCAGGTGGCGGCACTTAAGGCGGGTCTTGCTGCAGAGAAGGCAAAGGGAAAAGTGAAGGATGCAGAGAAGAAGGAACTTCGTGTTGCGCTAAGCGAGGCCAAGAAGAAGGCCGCTTCTAAGACAGCAGCCACTAAGAAGACCGCTTCCAAGACAGCAGCTACGAAGAAGACTCCACCTAAGAAGAAGTAGTTCGGTGAAACGAGGCTTCCTGCCTGAGAATTGATTCAAGCCGATGCCGCTTCGCGGCACGGCTCAATTCAGATGTTTGGCCTCATGACACACAACTCCAGGCCCATCGAACCGCCATATTATTCTCGGGATTTGGAATAGAGCCGCTTGCAGCGCTAGCTCGACGTGGAGGACCTGCATTGGATGGCTGGTACATTCACCACACTGACTCGGGGTCCGATGGTTTTCGTGAAGGATGTGGGTGGATTCTATTCCGAGAGAATTCGGCCTCGCACGAAGCAAGCCTCAAGGCTATCGCTAGCAGTGGCAATGATTACTGGCAATTCATCCAAGCCGAATCCGCTTCACGGCTCGGCTTGATTCAGGCACTAAGGCGCACCACATGAGCGGTCGCAAGCAACATTACTTACCTCAGTTCTTGCAGCGCCCCTTTAGTCATCGCGTTGTCAGAAACAACTACTACGTACATGTTCACGAGCAGCGATCGAGGTACAGCCCAAGCACTACGGGAGTTGGCGCGATTCGTGACTTTTATTCAACGATCGAAGACACCCGCGCTGACGACAACATCACAGCAAACGAGTCGATTCTTGGAGGAATTCTGGATCGGGTGTTGCGCACCAAAGAATTGCCTGAGAGTGGTGATATTTCCATGCTTTTCGGCGCGTTATCGATTCGCACGCTCAAGATGCGAAACGCGATGGAAGAGCTTGCGCCAGCCATGATTAGCACTTTAAGAAAGAAGGCCGCTGAGCAGGCTTGGGCTCTAGAGGCGCTGGATGAACAAATAAATGACGCGGCCTGGATTGACACGCAGATAGATAAGCAGTTGCAAGAGTTCGGTATGGTTGACAGAAATAGACGCGCAGCCATGAGGGCCATCATCAGGCCGCAGATAAAGAGAGAGCTTGAAAGTAGTAAGCCCCGAATTCTCGAAGATTTCAATGCACTATCACACCAACTGTTCGACTATCTGGAATCGAAGGCAGCAACGATTGCGAATGGGGCTTTGTCTCGCGTCTTTACTGATACGAGCGCATTGGACAAGAGGAGCTCGTTTTTTGATGATTTTTCATACACCTTGGTTGAGACAACCGAGGAGTCGTTTGTACTCGGTGATTGCGCGGTCGCCGCCTTAGACAGTCAGTCACGGCCCCGCGTGGCCTTGGGTAACGTTGATAAGCGTGTCCTCCTTGATCAGATCTTCTTGCCTATCAGCCCAGACCTGCTTATACACGGGGCTCGAACCCCAGAGGCGGAGTTCCCTGGTAGTGCGCAGGTCAATCGACTATCTGCGATGCTATCCAACCACTTCTTCATAAGTCTCGAAGAGTCAACGATCCACATTGAGGAGCTAAAGAAGTTAATTGGCGCTGCAGCAACCCCGATCGTTAGCTTAGAAGAACTCGCGAGCTTCTGAAGCATGTCTCGTCCTTGCACTTCATTTAGGCTGACGCCGAATCGTGGCACGGCTTAACAAGGGCGTTAAACGTCCTCTATTAAGCGGAGGCGGGCGCTAGATTCGTCAGCAGGCATCGATGTGACCAAGGATGATCACTCCGGCCTAACCTCATGGCACGCCCACTCAACCAACCCTCGGCAGGCCAGAAATAGCCCATCCACAACCCCCTCATCCAAATGCCGTTCCGGATCCGCTGCCACCCGGCAGCGGTCCGCTGCATGCAGAACCTCCAGCACCGTCAGCGCGCCCACCATCGCGCGCTCGCTCCTGGCAAGACTCACGCGGCGGCCGGGCGACACATCGGTTTCCGGCCAAGGATGCCCATCAGCTCCTTCGCAGCCGCGCATGCGCTTGAGGATGCCGAGAAGGGAGTTCAGATCGGGGAGGGGAGTGTCGTCGTTGATGGGTTCAACAACGGTGTACGAAGAGAAGGTGTCGGATTCGTTCATGGCGTCGGCTTCCGTGGCTGTGCTTAACAGCGCCACCGCGAAGAGGTGGCGGACGGTGCGGGTTCCAAACCGGGACAGACAGTTGTCAATAACCGGCGGGTCCGAAGACCCCCACGCACCGCCCGCCATAAAGGCCGACGGATTGCCCGCCGGCACCGGTTAAGGACGGTGCCGACGGGCAAGCGTAAACAACTATCTGTCTCGGGTTTGGACGCCCGCTGCCACCCGTTGTCGGTGGCGCGCCATGGTGTTTACGCGGCCGCTTCGAATGCCAATAGAAATTCGCGAAGGAATCGCGGAATCCGAGAGCGAAGAACTATTGTTGCACGCACCATTCATGCAGCACGCGACGCCAGCAGACGCATTCGCGCAGCTGCTCTGCTGATGGCGAATAAAAGTGGCGCAATCGCCCATGCCACAAGCGAATAGCGCGACAGCCTGCTTTGCAACAGTTCTTAGTCAGCCTCGCCAGGCAACGGCGCGCGATCAGCCGCATACCCTGAAAAGCGGTTCAAACCCGACAACGCCAGCGAGCCTCGCAGCCTCAACCCACCCCATCCTCAGCCGCATTCCCCACCAACAACTCAATCATCGCCCGCGCCGCCGCCGACTGCCGCCGATGCGGCGCATAGATCACCGAGAACGGCCGCGATCTTCCCCGCAGCTGCGGCAGCACTTCCACCAGCTGCCCACGCATCAACCGCTCGCGCACGATGAACGCATAGCTCTGGCAGATGCCGATGCCCTGTTCGGCCAGCGACACCACGCCAAGCACGTCGTCGGAGGTTTCGATGGACGAGCGCGGCAGCCAGTCCACGTCGCGCCCGCCATCGCGGAACACCCACGGCGCCAGCCGTCCCGTACGCGGCATCACAAACGGCAGGCACAGGTGCTGCTGCAGGTCGTCCAGGGTCTGCGGCGTGCCGTGGCGCTGCAGATAGTCCGGCGCGGCCACCAGCAGCAGCGGCGCGTCTTCCAGCTTTCGCCCCACCAGCCCGCTGTCCGGCAGCTGGCCCAGGCGGATGGCCAGGTCGAAGCCTTCGGCCACCAGGTCCACGTTGCGGTTGGTGATGTTCAGTTCCACCTGCACCTGCGGGTACTGCTGCGCAAAGCGCGCCAGCACGGGCGGCAGCCGGTAGTGGCCATAGGTGGTGGGCACGCTCAGGCGCACGCGGCCGGCCAGCGCACCGTCCTGGGCCAGTACGTCGCGCTCGGCGTCGTCCAGCAGGCCGAAGGCGGTGCGCACCTGTTCCAGATAGAGCCGCCCGGCGTCGGTCAGGCCCACGCGGCGGGTGGTCCGCTGCAGCAGCTGGCGGCCCAGCCGCGCTTCCAGGCGGGTGACGGCGCGGCTCAGCACCGAGGGCGTGGTGGACAGCGCCACCGCGCCGGACGTGAACGAGCCGTGCTCGACCACCGCCAGGAACACCTCCACATCGCCCAGGTAGTCGAACTTGCGGCTCATTTGGCTCTCCGGGGAACAGATGTTTTGCGATGGGGCCAATTTATCGCCGCTGGGGCGATGAATAAAGTGGCCGCCATTCCCCGATAGGAGCTACCCCATGAACCTGATGACCCGGTTGGCCACAGCGCTGGCCCTGACCCTGGCCGCCACCGGCGCGCAGGCCGCCAACGTGCTGGTGGTGCTGTCCGACGAAAACCACCTGGACCTGAAGGACGGCAAGGTGCTGTCCACCGGCTTCTATCTCAACGAGTTGATGCAGCCGGTCAAGCTGCTGCTGGACGCCGGCCACGTGGTGACCTTCGCCACGCCGCAGGGGCGGGCGCCGACGGTGGATGCGTCCTCGGTGACGCCGGCGTACTTCGGCAACGATGCCGCACAGCTGAAACTGCACAAGGACCTGCTGGAGAAACTGGCGCTGACCTCGCCGACGGCTTCGCCGGTGGTCAGCCTGGCGCGCATCGAGCAACAGGGCTACGTGCGTTTCGATGCGGTCTACATTCCCGGTGGCCACGCGCCGATGCAGGACCTGCTGAAGAACCCGGCGCTGGGCCGGTTGCTGGCCGACTTCCACCAGCGCAACAAGACCACGGCGCTGGTCTGCCATGGGCCGATCGCGCTGCTGTCCACGTTGCCGGATGCTGCGGGTTTCGTGGCAAAGCTGGAGGCCGGTGCGATGCCGGCCACGCCGAAGTGGATCTACAGCGGCTACCAGATGACGGTGATCAGCAACCAGGAGGAGGAGCAGGCCGAACCCCTGCTGGGCGGCGGTGAGATGAAGTTCTACCCGCAGACCGCGTTGCAGCGGGCGGGGGCGCGGTTCAGCAGCAATGCGACGCCGTGGACCGGGCATGTGGTGGTGGACCGCGAGCTGATTACCGGGCAGAACCCGGCTTCGGCGCTGGAGGTGGGGCAGCGGTTGGTGGAGCGGTTGAAGTAGGGCGGATTCAGCATCGCATGCGGTGCCGTGGCACCATGGTGGGCTGGCCTCGTTCTTCCGGGCGGGGCCGTTTTCCCAGGGAAGCCCTCGAACACGACATGCGAACGTCTTTTTTCATTCTCTCCGCCCTGTGCCTTGGCTTGCTGTCCGGCTGTGCCAGTGGCCCGGAGGAACACGCCTCAAGCCGCGAGATCACCGGCGCATTCGTGGCCGACGACGGCCAGCTGTACCTGTTGCCGCGCTATGACGAGCCGATGCGCTTCAATGCCGCGCCGTTCCGCGAGTACCGCGCGCTGATGGACAGCCCGCTGCGCGAGGCAGTGGCCTGCGCGCAGATGTACTTCCATGAGGACTGGCGCGACCCAGCCAACAAGGCCAAGGTGCACGGCAGCTATGCGCTGCTGCTGCGGCCGGAGCAGGTGACGCCGGAACAGGCCGCGCAGTTCAAGCTGGAGCGGATTGAAGTGCTCCCGCGCGAGGCGAAGTATGTGGATGAGCGTGCGCGCTACTACCTGCCGCAGGACCGGAGCCGCTACGCGTTGGCGTTTGACCGTGCCTGCAATCTTTCCAAGAAGGGTGGCAGCTATTACAGCGCGCTGTTCGAGGGCGACGGCGAGCGGGTGAAGTTGCCCGATGCTGCGGCGCTGGCGGAGAAGGGGAAGCTGGCACAGCCGATCAGTGCGCGGGCGCAGCGGATCCTGCCGGAGAGGGAGGACAAGCCGGGTGTGGGTTCGGCGGCTGGCAAGGTGCTCGGCGCGGCGTTGATCCCTGTGGCGGTGCCGGTGTTTGTGTTGAGCCTGCCGTTCCTGGGGCCGGATCATTGGAAGTGATGGGGTGTTGAAGCCAGAGCATCCACGCGTGGCGTGGATCTACTTGGGTATCGCCTGAAAATTCATCCTGGAGATCTGTGTGCCCAGCACGCTGGAAACTGTTTTGAAGACCGTAGGTTTCATTGTCCTTGCGGCACTTCCGTTGGTGATCCTCTGGTTCACACTTCGGCGAATGGCAGCAACTGCTCGCTCGTCCGTGAAGTCGGGGCTGCGTTTGCATGCCCCTCGCCGGATCTCCGGTACATCCATGACCTTGGTGATGGTGGATGGGAAAGAGGATCGGGAGCACTACTTCTTTGATGCGGCGTCCTTTTACCTACGGCGTGGCCCGGTGCCTACGGCGGTTCCGCTTTCGCAGATCACCTCAGTCACTCGCACCTCCGACAAGATCTACGGGCGCTATGTGTGGCAGGTGTGCTTCAGCAAAGCATCGGGCAGAAAATGCGTGACGTTCACCAACAACCTGACGCTGTTCAATCGCGATTTCCTGCTGTTCCTGGAGGCGGTGCGGAAGGCCAATCCATTGGCGACTTTGGATCAGGCGGGTCTGTTCTTCTGATTGCGCGGGGACATCAGCGGCGCTGATTGGCAAATGGAGGGGCCAGGGGGCGAGTTGCCTTGGACACGGTGCTGGGCGATTCAGTTGTGCGGGCGTTGAGGGAGTGAATCCACGCGTGGCGTGAATCTACCGGCACCTCGGTGTGCCACCTGCCACACAGCTGGCCCGCCAACGCTCCCAGGCCTTGGCGTCGATGCCGGCCTTCAGTGCGATGGTCTGCAGCTCGGCCCAGTTCCTCGGCGACGGCGCGGCCAGCAGCCCGCGCATGAAGGCCTGCATCTTCGCTTCGCCCACCTGCTTTTCCAGCGAGAGCAGCAGCAACGGGCCATAGACGTAGAGATACATCTCACCCAGGTCCGAGCTGCTGTCGATGGCATCGAATGCTGGCAGCGGCTTGTCCTGCGTGTCGATGGCCGATTGCAGTCGCGCAATATAGCGATCGGCCGCGGCATCGCCACTGATCTCACGCAGCGCCCTGATCGACAGGAACTCGGCGCTGGACTCCAGCAGCACCCAGAAATACGGCCCCTGCGGACGGTTCAGTGTGCCGAAATAGTAATGGCCCATTTCGTGTGCGATGTACTGCACGCGCCGCTCGGCCTGCTCGCCCCCGGCCAGCAGCGAGTCGGCCACATTGCCGATGCTGCCGCTCATGGCGATGGTCGGCCAGGTGGCAAAGCCCCATTCGCTGCCTTCGCGGTCGCGCTCGATCTGGTTGAGCGTGACCATGCGCAGGAAGGTGGGGCGGTCGGCCAGCGGCGCGCCCATGTAGCGGCTGTGCACGTCGGCAACCTTCTGCACCGTGCTGGACAGTGCATCGACCTTGGCCGTGGGCAGGGTCTCGTTGAGGATGGTGACCTGCGCAGTGCGGGTGATCGGGCCGCTGCCGCCGAACAGCAGGATCGGCCGCGCGTTGTCGCTGCGGAATCGCCCCTGCGCGCCTTCGATGGCCGGGCTGCCGTTGAGATACAGGAAGCGGCAGCCGGCGCAGTCCACCTGCAGGTCGTAGCGGCTCTCGCTGCTGCGCACGCGCGCCTTGGGATCGAACGCCTGCGGCAGCCATGCGGACTGCTCGGTGAAGCGGGCGCTGTCGCCGTTGAAGGCCATCATGCCCTTGAAGTCGCCCAGGGCATCGTGCTTCGGGTACAGCGGGAACGCGCCCACATACTGCACGCAGAGCGCGGCGGCGGGCTCTGCCAGGGTATAGACACGCGCTTCGCCATCCACACCCGGGTCGTACCAGCCATCGAACCCTACCGGCTTGCCGTCACCGTCGGAGACCCGCGCGACGTTCAGACCGGCGTTGAGTACGAACGCGCCCCTTGATTCGGCTGGGAGGTTGGACATGCAGACATCGCCCTCGACACGGCCGCTGGCAATATCCAGCCGCACGCTGCCGGTGGTGAGCGGTGTGGCCGGTTGTGCGGCCGGTGCGGCCACGCTGGTAGCGGGAGCGAGCAGCGCGATCAGGGCGGCAGGCAGTAGGGCGTTGCAGGGGTTCATCGGGCCATCCTTGGGTGGATGGCGTTGACTATAGGGCCAACATCGATGGACGCGGAGAGCCTTCTGGTCACCCGGTCTTGTGGGGCTGGCGCAATGCCCTGGCCTGGTGCAGGCATACTGTCAGCCGGGCGAACGGATGCCCGCAAACAGGAAGGAAGCCTGCGCCATGACGAACATGCCAACCCAGCTCACGACTGACTTCGATGCGGTGCTCGACCGTGGCGACATTACCGAGGCGCGGCGGCTGTTGGCTCCGCAGCTTGCAAGCGGCTGTGCCGAAGCGTTGTTCCTCTCTTCTTCGATGCCTGTGGGGGAGGATGACGCACATGCCGAGGCTGACAGCTTTGCGACCCTCAAGCGAGCCGCAGAGAAGGGCTATATTCCGGCAATCCATGCGGTAGGGCTGTGTCTGTTGACGGGTGACCGCGTCGAGCAGGATGTCATGCGGGCGGCCGCGCATTTTGAGCGCGCATCGGAGGCCGGCTATCCGTCGGCCATGTACGAGTTTGGCCTGGCGCTGTTCCATGGCAAGGGAGTCGCCAGCGACGTGCCACGTGCGGTGTCCCTGATCCGCGCTTCGGCGCAGGGTGGGAATGAGTACGCCCGGGAGTTCCTGTTGGCGCATTCATTGGATGTGGACGCGTAGGAAGTGGGTGCGGCGGTCGGTGACGCTACACTGGCTGCCTATGCCCGATGGAAGCTCACCCATGTTCAATGGAAAGGTTGCGGTGGTCACCGGCTCCACCAGCGGTATCGGTCTTGGCATTGCCACCGCGCTGGCGCGGCAGGGCGCGGACATCGTGCTGAATGGCTTCGGCGATGCGGCGGAGATCGAGCGCATTCGTTCGCGGTTGGAAGCTGAGTTCGGTGTGCGAGTGGCGCATGACGGCGCCGACCTGTCGCGCGGCGAGGCGGTGCGCGGACTGATCGACCACGCCGTTGCGAAGATGGGCCGCATCGACATCCTGGTGAACAACGCGGGCATCCAGTACACCGCGTCGATCGAGGAATTCCCGGTCGAGAAATGGGATGCGATCCTGGCGCTGAACCTGTCGGCGGTGTTCCATGCAACGGCGGCGGCCTTGCCGCACATGAAGCAGCAGGGCGCCGGCCGCATCATCAACATCGCGTCGGTGCACGGGTTGGTGGGCTCGGTGAACAAGTCGGCCTATGTGGCGGCCAAGCATGGCGTGGTGGGGTTTACCAAGGTGACCGCGCTGGAGAATGCGGGCACCGGCATTACCGCCAATGCCATCTGCCCGGGCTGGGTGCGAACGGCGCTGGTCGAGCAGCAGATCACCGCGTTGGCCGAGCACGAAGGCACGGATCAGGAAACCGCCGCGCGTGCGCTGCTGGCTGAAAAGCAGCCGTCGTTGCAGTTCGTGACGCCCGATCAGCTGGGCGAGATGGTGGTGTTCCTGGCCTCGGACGCCGCAGCGCAGATCACCGGCACGGCGCTGCCGGTGGATGGGGGCTGGACGGCGCGCTAGTTGGCTGGCTGCGGCTTGCGCTGCAGCATCGGCAGCGCCACCAACGTGGCGAGAATGGTGAACAGCACCAGCGACGAGCCGACCGTGCCGAAGCCCAGGCCGCCCTTTTCCAGCGGCTTGGTGAGCAGGTCGCCGAAGGTGGCGCCGAACGGGCGGGTGAGTACGAAGGCGATCCAGAACAGGATGACCCGGTTGATGACCTTGATGCGGCTGGCCAGCGCGGTGAGCGCGATGAGGCTGCCGATCAGCAGTGCGCCGCCAGTGAAGCCCAGCCCGGAATCGTCGGCCAGGAAGTCGCCCAGCGCTGTGCCGAGCGTGTTGGAGAACAGCACGGCGGTCCAGTAGAAGCCTTCGGCGCGGCGCGATGCGATGTTGCTGACCGAGATCGACTTCTCCGACATGCGCCAGGCCAGCAACACCAGCGCCAGGCAGCCGGCCAGCAGGCTGGCGCCGGTGGCGTAGCCCAGGCCAAGCGTGCGGTCTAGCAGGTCGGAGATGGTGGTTCCAGCGGTGCTGGTCGCCAGCACCACCGACCAGAACAGCACAGGATGGAAGCGCCGTGCCGACAACTGCATGCCCAGCAGGCCGGCAAAGATCGTCAGCAGGATGGCCGAGCTGGTCACGTAGCCCAGGTTGAGCGTCATCGACAGCAGATCGCCCGCAGTCTCGCCGAGGGTGGTGGCGGCAATCTTCATCACCCAGAAGCCAAGGGTGACCGCCGCCACTTTGCTGTGCAGGGAATCTGCGTCTGAAGCACTCATCGAACGTCGCCTGGGGAGCCTGCCGGCGATGCTGTGGCGGGCGCCGTCGGAGTGCAGTCGGAACCGGGTTCGGTGAGGGTGAGCGTGGGGTTGGCGTTCAGCCCGCGCTGGCGGGGGCCGAAAGGCGAGCCAGCAGAGCATCCCAATCGGCCACGAAGCAGCCATCGCGACCACGGTTGCATTCGGTGATCCACGCGTCCAGCGATTCACTCTGTGCGCGGTAGCCGCTGACATCGCCCAGCACGGCGAAGCGCAGGCGGTAGTTCACCAGCATCTGCAGCCATTGCCCGGCCGTGCCGGAGCGCAGCTCGAAGAAGTCTGCCGAAAGGCGCTGCACCGGCACGGCAATCCACTCGGCCTGATGCCCAAGGGCGTCGCCGACCAGATCGCGCAGGCCGTTGGCATCGAGTGCGGGGCCCTGCGGCTCGATGCGCAGGAGGCGGGTGGTGCCGATGTGTTCAATGGAATCATTCATGCTGGAGGTTCTGCAGTTGACGCAGCCGGGCGAGGATGTCTTCGCGCAGGCCGGGGATGTAGTGATAGGCGTCTGCGAGCAGGGTGACGTCCGCCGTCGGGACGAGCCGTTTCATGCGTTCGGCGGCGGCAGGGGTGTCGATGAGGGCATCACGCGCGCCCATGACAAGGGCTGCCGGCGGATGCAAGGTAGCCAGGCGCTCGTCGCTGATGCGGGGGATGCGCAGCGGACGTGGCCGAACCTCGGCACGGATCAATGCCAGCAGGTCGAGCAGCGGCTGCGCACGTGCAGGTGCATGCAGTGGCGCGGGACCCATGACAGCACGGCGAAGGCGCTCGCGTCCCCATCGGCCAAGCAGCAACAGTGGCAGCGCCTTGAGCAGGAATGCACGCTGGCGCCCGATACCCGAGGGGCTGACCAGGACCAGTGCGTTGACCCGGGCAGGCCTTCGCAGCGCGTAGTCCAGTGCCAGGAAGCCGCCGAACGACAGGCCCACGAATGCTGCGCTTTCCACGCCGAGTGCGTCGAGGACATCATCCAGCCATTGCGCATGCGCATCGCTGTCCAGCGCAGGTTGCGTGCCTTCGCTGAGGCCCGGTTCGCCAATGATGTCGACGGCATGCACGCGGTAGTGCTCGCTCCAACGTTCGGCATCGAACATCCAGCTGGCGGCATTGCTGAGGGTGCCATGCAGCAGCACCAGGGCAGGGCCGTGTTCCGGGCCGCAGCTGACCACAAATGTGGAACCGGCACGGGTGGCGAGATGGTGCGATTCGTGGGGTCCCGGCCAGTCCGAAAGCACCTGGCGGTAGGCGGCAAGTACGTGCTGCGTGGGAATGCCGGGGCGCTGCCGCTTCATGCGCTGCGGTCCTGCAGCAGACGCTGCAGGCTGACCAGCAGCGCCGTGGAACCTGCCAGGCCACCGATCACGATCAGCTTGAGCACATCGTGCTCAGGCGAATAGATCGTCTCCATGCGCAGCGGCTCATCGTTGGCCTCGCGGCCGGTGACGCGCGCATGCAGGGCACGGACCAGGTCGGCGGCACGTGCCGCACCGCATCCGGGAATATCCACCACTGTGGTCAGCTGTGGGCGCGCAGCGGAGGGCTCACGCACGGTGCCGGTGAACACGTCGAGGTCTTCAGCGGTGATGCGATAGGACTTGCCGATGCGGGTCGCGCGCAGTTGGCCGCTACGGATATGCCGCAGGACGGTTTTGGGGTGCAGGCTGAGCTGCTGGGCAGCCTGATCGACGGTTAGCAACGCGGGGGACATAACGGAACTCGAGAACCATGTGCTCCCTATTGTTCCATGAAATGCAATTTTCGGGAGCGATTGGGGGTTGCGCGGCGGCGGCAACAGGGGGCCATCTGCCCGGTGCCGCTCGCGCGGGCAAATCATCCCGACAGCTACGCTGGCTTGGCGAACACATCCAGCCCCTTGCCCGTCTCCAGCAGCGACTTCAGGCTGGACAGCACGATCGGCCAGCCCTGGCGGATGCCGGTATCCATGCCGCTGCCCGGTTCCAGCTCCTCATGGGTAACCGTCAGCCGCACCATGTCCTGGTAGGGCACGATCTCGAAGGTCACCCGGCTGTAGGCGTCCGGGTTGTCGGCCTGCGAGGCGGCGGCCCAGGTGATGATCAGCCGCGAGGGCGGGGTGCTTTCCACCACCTCGCCGACCAGCTCGACCGAGCGCGTTTCGTTGGCACGCACATGCTGCCAGCGCGAGCCGGGCTTCCAGTCCGAGACGTTTTCATGGCCCCAGTAGCGGCTGGCGATCTCGGGGCGGGTGATGGCCTCGAACACCTTCTGTGGGGTGGAGGCGATGTAGATCACGTGGATGAAGCGGGTGGACTCTGCGGACATCGTCATTCTCCTTCCAGTTCGCGTTTCAGGTCATGCAGCAGGCTCAGGCGCTGCTGCTCGAACTTGCGTACCCAGCGCTCGTAGACTTCATGCAGCGGCACCGGGTTGATGAAGTGCAGCTTCTCGCGGCCACGGCGCACGGTGCTGATCAGGTTGGCGTCTTCCAGCAGGCCCAGGTGCTGGGTGACCGATTGCCGGGCCATGTCCAGGTGCTCGCAGAGCTGGCCCAGGGTCTGGCCGTTGTCTGCGCAGAGCAGGTCCAGCAGCGTCCTGCGCGTGGGGTCGGCCAGGGCCTTGAACACCTTGTCTGCATTCATGCGGAGCGTCGTCAGTTCCAGTTGTCGATCCTGATGTCGTGTGGGTTGGGCTGGCCCTTGCCGGTTTCCAGCAGGGCTTTGAGGCTCATCAGGAACACCGCCCACTTGGTGCTGCAGTGGGAGGTGAACTCGACGCGTTCCTTCCAGCCCTCGTGGGTGAACAGCACGATGCAGTAGTCGCCTTCCTGTTTCAGGGCGAAACGCGCATGCGTGCCGATCCATTCGGCGGGGCCCGCCAGGAACTTCCAGAGCACCAGCTCGCCGGGAATGAGCTGTTCCAGCTTCATTTCCATGGCGCCGATCTCCTGGCCGTTGTTCGTGAAACGCGCCTTGACCGTGCCGCCAACCTGGCGGTCGCCACGAGTATCTTCGGCCCACCATCCGGACACGCCTTCGGGGGTGGCCAAGGCCTGGTACACCTGGCTTGCGGGGGCCTTGATGCCGACCCTGTGTGCGATATCCACCATTGCAGGTTCCTCGCGATGGGCCGGCAGGCGCCGCCCTTGGGGTGACTATATGCAGGCAAATGCCTGCATGTCAATCTTCGGTGTGGAGGGGATCTGCCAGGCCTGGCCTGGCACTACTGCGTCACTGGGTCACAGGCGGGCTGAAGCATGAGGGAGAAGGGTTCGGCGCTAGAGTGGGGTGGACCCCCTCCAGGAAGGAGCAGTGCATGTACTACAGCAGTGGCAACTACGAAGCCTTCGCGCGCCCGCGTAAGCCGGCCGGTGTGGATGGCAAGAGCGCCTGGTTTGTGGGCTCGGGGCTGGCCTCGCTGGCCGGTGCCGCGTTCCTGGTGCGCGACGGCCGCATGGCTGGTGAACGCATCACCATCCTTGAGCAGCAGCAGATTGCCGGCGGCGCGCTGGATGGCCTGAAGGTGCCGGAGAAGGGTTTCGTGATCCGCGGTGGCCGCGAAATGGAGAACCATTTCGAGTGCCTGTGGGATCTGTTCCGCTCGATTCCCTCGCTGGAGATCGAGGACGCCAGCGTGCTGGACGAGTTCTACTGGTTGAACAAGGACGACCCGAACTATTCGTTGCAGCGCGCCACCATCAATCGCGGCGAGGATGCGCACACCGACGGCCTGTTCACGCTGACCGAGCAGGCGCAGAAGGACATCATCGCGCTGTTCCTGGCCACCCGGCAGGAGATGGAGAACAAGCGCATCAACGAAGTGCTGGGCCGTGATTTCCTGGACAGCAATTTCTGGCTGTACTGGCGCACCATGTTCGCATTCGAGGAGTGGCATTCGGCGCTGGAGATGAAGCTGTACCTGCATCGCTTCATCCATCACATTGGCGGCCTGCCGGACTTTTCGGCACTGAAGTTCACCAAATACAACCAGTACGAATCGCTGGTGCTGCCGCTGGTGAAGTGGCTGCAGGACCATGGCGTGGTGTTCCAGTACGGCACCGAGGTGACCGACGTCGACTTCGATCTGCAGCCGGGCCGCAAGCAGGCCACGCGCATCCACTGGATGCGTGATGGTGTAGCCGGTGGCGTGGATCTGGGCGCGGACGATCTTCTGTTCATGACCATCGGCTCGCTGACTGAGAACTCGGACAATGGCGACCACCACACTGCGGCACGCCTGAATGAAGGTCCGGCGCCGGCCTGGGACCTGTGGCGACGCATTGCCGCGAAGGATGCGGCATTCGGGCGCCCGGATGTGTTCGGCGCGCATATCCCGGAAACCAAGTGGGAATCGGCGACGGTAACCACGCTGGATGCGCGCATTCCGGCTTACATCCAGAAGATTGCCAAGCGCGACCCCTTCAGCGGCAAGGTGGTGACCGGCGGCATCGTCAGCGTGCGCGACTCGCGCTGGCTGATGAGCTGGACGGTGAACCGTCAGCCGCATTTCAAGAACCAGCCCAAGGAGCAGATCGTGGTCTGGGTGTATTCGCTGTTCGTGGATACGCCCGGTGACTACGTGAAGAAGCCGATGCAGGACTGTACCGGCGAGGAGATCACCCGCGAGTGGCTGTACCACCTGGGCGTGCCGGTGGAAGAGATTGATGCGCTGGCCGCGACCGGTGCCAAGACGGTTCCGGTGATGATGCCGTACATCACCGCGTTCTTCATGCCGCGCCAGGCCGGTGATCGCCCGGACGTGGTGCCGGAAGGTGCGGTGAACTTCGCCTTCATTGGCCAGTTCGCTGAATCGAAGCAGCGCGACTGCATCTTCACCACCGAGTACTCGGTGCGCACGCCGATGGAGGCGGTGTACACGTTGCTGGACATCGAACGCGGTGTGCCGGAGGTGTTCAATTCCACCTACGATGTGCGTTCGCTGCTGGCCGCGACCGGACGGCTGCGCGATGGCAAGGAACTGGATATTCCCGGGCCGGCGTTCCTGCGCAACCTGCTGATGAACAAGCTGGACAAGACCCAGATCGGTGGCCTGCTGCGCGAGTTCAAGCTGGTGCAGGAGGACTAGGCCTCGCCGGGCGTGGCCCGGCGCTACCAGGAAAGCCGCGTCAGGTGGCGCCGGGCCATGCCCGGCGAACGTAGCGACGGAGAGATGGCATCAAGGCTGAGCCCGCGTGCCCCGCGAGTCAGTCGGCCAGCACGGTGTCGGCACCTTCGCGGTAGCTCGCGCGGGCGCTGCCACACACCGCATGGGTGGCCGCACTGGCGGGCAGGCCGGTGGCCTTGATGCCGCGCAGTCTATCGCCCTCGAATACTTCGGCGTAGCGTTCGGCGGCCAGCGTGCCGTCGGGCAGTACGTACAGCAGGACACGCTGCAACGTGGATTGCCCCTGCAGTGGCAGCGGCTGCCGGAACGCAGGCACCTGCACGCGCGCGCTGTGCCAACGAGTCGGTGCATCGACGGTTTGCCAGCGCACCTGCAGGGGTGCGTCCAGCGATAACAATGCGGTGCCGAGGGGGGAGCCGTAGGCCGTGCAGTCCCCGGGCGCGTCCGGGATGCTCTCGATGGCCCTGTCACCGATGTCCAGTGCGGTGCCATTGACCTCCAGCCGCACGATCGGTGCGCTGCCGTAGTTGTGGATCCTGAACAGCACGAGGCCTTCAAAGCGGCTGCGTTCCAGATCGTCGGCAGTGAAGCCGCTGAGGCGTGCGAGTGTTGGCGCGACCTCCACGTGATCGCTGTAGTGGTAGTAGATGTACACGAGTTCCGGTGTGTCTGCGCGGCGCCATCCGGCATTGAAGGGGGCGGTGTCCGGATACGGCTGGCGCTCCAGGGGCACATCGGTGACAGCGCGATCTCCAGAGGGTGTGGCGTAGCGATAGTGGTCAACGGAGCGCTTCAGGCGCCCGTCCTCATACGGGAACGCTCCGTCTGCGTCGGACTGTGCATTGGGATAGCGATGGAAGGCCATGAACTGCCCGGGCGTTTCACCCTTCATGGGCAGGTCCGGGCCAGCGCCGGAGCCGGTGGATGCATACGGCGTGGTGTCCAGCCACAGCGGCTGCCCGCTGAGGTTGACGTGCAGCTCTGCGATGGAGGCACGCGAACCGCCACCAAGGCTGGCCCAACTGCTCTGCAGGGAATGCCACAGCGGAATGATGAGCATGGCGGCGACGGTCGGCACGAACATCAGCGCGTGTACCCGGCCGGGCACCTGACCGCGCTGCCGCACCATGTAGCGCAGCCAGGCCAGCAGCAGGACAAGCAGCAATGGGAGGCCGACCCAGATCGCGACGGTGGCCAGCGCCACGACGCCCCAGCCCAGGTTGGGCGTCGCCACCGCGATGAGCGAGAGCGCGGCGATGAGCACGGCCAGCAGCAGCGACACGCCGATGCCGACGCGGTAATTCCTGTAGGGGCTGTCAGTCATCACCGTTCCATCGGCAGTGTGGGGCGTGCCCCTATCTTTCGGCGGTGGGGGCGCCGTGGAAAGCCGGGAAAGAGGGCGCTCAGCAGCCGACCAGGCGGTCGGCACCGATGCCGTTGCGATGCTGGCTGCGGTACTCGGTAGGGCTCGCATCGACCTGACCCCGGAAGTGCCGACGGAACGATTCCTGTGAACCAAAGCCGGCCTGCTCAGCGATCCACTGCAGCGGCCGGTCGGTGGTCTCCAGCAGCTCGCGGGCAAAGGCCACGCGTTCGCGGATCAGCCAGTCGATGGGTGACAGGCCGGTGGCTTCCAGGAACTGCCGCTGCAGCGTGCGCTGGCTGAGCGCGGCCTGCTCGGCAAGACTGCCCAGCGAGTGCGGCTCGCGCAGGTTGCGGCGCATCCATTCCATCAGTTTTGCCAGACGCGAGGGCTCGCCATTGGGAATGGCCCGGCTGACGCGCTGGCTGCGGCCGGCATCACGCCACGGTGCCAGCACCAGCCGCTCGGCCACCAGGTTGGCTACCCGTGCGCCGTAATCCTTGCGCACCATGTGCAGCATCATGTCCATGCCGGTGGCCGAACCTGCGGAGGTGATGATGCTGCCGGTGTCCACGTACAACACATCCTCGCGTACGTCGATGCGCGGGAAGTCACGCGCCAGCGCTTCGGTGAGGCGCCAGTGGGTGGTGGCCTGGCGGCCGTCGAGCAGCCCGGCCCAGGCCAGCACGAAGGCACCGGAGCAGATCGAGGCGATGCGCGCGCCACGTGCGTGGGCACGGATGAGGGCTTCGAGCAGCGCCTGTGGTGGACGCTCGCTGGGCTCACGCCAGCCGGGAATGACGATGATGTCAGCGTCATCAACTGTGCTCAGATCGTAGGGAAGCTGCACCTGCGTGCCGCCGAGCATGCGCAATGCGCCGGGCTCGCCTGCGCAGAGCTGGGTGCGGTACCAGGCCACGCCGAGTTCCGGCCGCACGGGTGCGAACAGGCCGACCGCGCAGCCGAACTCGAACAGGCCCTGGCCGTGGCAGGCAACGATGGCGACGAGCGGTGCGGCGGGATCGGCAGGTGGGCTGGGCATGGCCTGATGCTACGGGCGGTGATGCGCGGTGCGGAGTGGTGTACGGGCATGAGGTGATGCCGGGCAGGCATATGGAGCGGTCGTTCCCCTCTTGTAGAGCCGAGCCCACGCTCGGCTCAATACCGGCAGGGGGGATGCATCTGACGCCGTCACGAAGAGCAGCCGAGCGTGGGCTCGGCTCTACAGACAGCAGTGCACCGGCAATGCCGCCTAACGTCATTACCAGCGGTCATGTGGGTGGCCGGATGTTACGGCTGGGTGACGCGTTCGTGCCTGTCGCAGTGGGTGAACAGGCCCTTGAATGGAAGCGTGTTTCCGGCCTACCCCCACGAGCCCCCATGCCTGCCGCCCACACTCCTGTCCTGAGCTCTCTTGCCGTCCTGATCGCGGCCACCCTGGCCACGTCGCCCAGCCATGCCGCTGAAGCCGATACGGATCCTGCCACCACGGCAGCAACCGCCAATGTCGCGGCATCCACGCTGGATGCCGTGGTGGTGACCGGCTCGCGCACCAGCACGCGTACGGTGAAGAACAGCTCCACGCCGATCGATGTGATCTCGGCCGAAGACCTCACCGCCACCGGCCAGGCCAACCTGCTGGAAGCACTGCAACGCGCGCTGCCGTCGCTCAGCCAGATCGGTGGCTACCAGAGCGACCAGGAGAGCCTGATCCGTGGCTACCAGCTGCGCAACCTGTCGCCGGGCTACACGCTGGTGCTGGTGAACGGCAAGCGCCGCAATGCCAGTGCCTATGTCAGTGGCGCCAACGGCGGTGGCTTCCCCGGCCATGCCTGGGCCGATCTGGCGTTGATTCCGGTCTCGGCCATCGACCATGTGGAAGTGCTGCGCGATGGCGCTTCAGCCATCTATGGCTCGGATGCGATTACCGGTGTGGTCAACGTGATCCTGAAATCGCAGGCACAGGGTGGCGAACTGGCTGTGGAAAGCGGTCAGAGCATCGACGGGGATGGATCGCGCACCAGCGTGCGTGCCAACGTGGGCCTGCCGTGGGGCGCCGATGGCTTCGTCAACCTGTCCGGCGAGACCACGCGGCAGCACCACGCGATCCGTACCCGCCGCTACATCGATGGCTATCTGAGCTATCCGGCGGTAGATGCCAACGGCAATCTGGTCGCGCTGCGACCGAACAACCGGTTGCCGACCGGCGCATCGCCGAACCCGGCAGAAGCCGGCCGCAATGCCGAGGCCAACACGATCCTCAGTTCCCCGTCGTACGCGCTGAAGGCGTTTGCGGTGAACGTGGGCCATGGGCTGGGCGAGAGCGCACAGTTCTATGCCAATGCCACCGCCAGCGATCGCACCGCGCAGGCGATCCAGAACTTCCGCCTGCCGGCGACCATCTTCACCACCTACAAGGCCCCCGGCGTACTGAGCGTGTTTCCCGATGGCTTCCTGCCGGTGCTGGAAACCAAGGAGAAGCAGTACACGGGTACCGCGGGCGTGAAGGGACAGATTGCGGGATGGGACTACGACGCCAGCCTGACCGGCAACCGCAGCACGGTGCGTACCTACACCCGCAATTCGGTGAACTACTCGCTGCCGTACCCCGGTTCGCCCACCGACTTCTACGACGGCAAGCTGGACTACCAGCAGGGCATCGCCAACCTGGACCTGCGGCGCGGGTTCGAGGTGGCGGCGTTCGCCTCGCCCCTGGAAGTGAGCGCGGGCGCGGAGTACCAGCACGAAAAATACGAGCGCGGGGCAGGGCAGTGGGAGTCGTACACTGGCTTCGGTGCGGCTGCCTTCGTCGGCTACTCCACCGCCGATGCGGTGAAGGCCACCCGCAACAGCAAGGCGGTGTACGTGGGTGCAGCCACCAACATCACCTCGCGCTGGTACCTGGATGCCGCCGCGCGCTGGGAAGACCATTCCGACTTCGGCAGCGTTTCCACGGGCCGCCTGACCACGCGCTTCGACTTCACCGATGCGCTGGGTGTGCGGGCTACGGTGAGCAACGGCTTCCATGCGCCCAGCCTGGGCGCGCAGTACTACCAGGCAACCGGCAGCTGCCCGTGCGGCACCACGCTGGTGGCACAGGTGTCTTCGCCGGCGGCGGTCGCACTGGGTGCCACGCCGCTGAAGCCTGAGAAGGCCACCAATTACAGCCTCGGCGTGACCTGGGACCCGAGCCCGGCCTTCCACCTGGCCGTGGATGCGTACCAGATCGATATCCGTGGCCAGCTCGGGCAGTCCAGCCAGATCGGCTACAACGCACAGGATCCGGCGCGCATCACCGACAACAGCGGCACGGTGCTGAGCGCGGTGCAGAAGAACACCATCGATGCACTGCTGGGTTCGGCCGGCATCAGCATCCTGCCGGGTGATGCGTTCTACGCGAGCTACTTCACCAACGTGGGCAACACCCGCACACGCGGCGTCGAATTGACCCTGGAAGCGAACCAGGAGACTGCGTGGGGCAAGCTGCGCTGGAGCTACGCGGCCAACGTGGGCCGCACCACCATCCAGAAGGTCAGCGACATTCCGGCGGCGCTGCAGGGGCTGCCGAACATCAACCTGCTGACAAAGAGCAGCGAGTACGCGCTGCGCTTCCGTACGCCGAGCTACACGCAGGTGGCCGGGCTGGGGTGGCAGAACGGGCGCTGGCGTTCGAATGTGGACTTCACGTATTACGGCCCGATCAAGCGCCTGAACAACGGCGTGGAGTACAAGCAGCCGCCGGTGCTGGTGACCAATCTCTCCGGTGCGGTGGAACTGGGTGCGGGCTGGAGTGCGGCGCTGGGCATCAACAACGTGTTCGACAAGCGCACCCGCAAGGTGCCGGAGTACGCGCGCAGTGCCACCGATGTGGCCAGCATCGAGACGACCTGGGACAACGGCGACGTGCTGGGCAACGTTGGGGCGTACTGGTATGGGCGGGTCAATTACCGGTTCTGACCTGGAGCAGTCGAGCATGGCTCGACTCTACAAGGGCGGGAAGCAGCCGAGCATGGCTCGGCTCTACAAAAGGCGAAAGGCGGCCGGACGTAGTCCGGCATCATCGAGGAGCAGTTCATGTCTTCTGCATTGAAGGTGGTTGCAGTGGTGGGGTCGCCGACCAGTTCGGCGACGTCGCGCACGTTGCTGCTGGTGCGGTATCTGCTGGAGTCGTTGCAGCAGCGGGTGCACGCCAGTGTGGATCTGGTGGAGCTGGCGCCGATCGCGCGCTCGCTGGGGCAGTCGTTGTCGCGCGATGAAGCGGAGCCCGCCGTGGAGCAGGCGCTGCAGACGATCGAGGCGGCCGAACTGTTGGTGGTGGCTGCACCGGTCTATCGGGGGGCGTATCCGGGGCTGTTCAAGCACCTGGTCGATTTCATCGGGCTGGAAGCGCTGGTGGATACGCCGGTCTTGCTGGCGGCAACCGGCGGCAGCGAGCGCCACGCACTGGTGATCGATCATCAGCTGCGGCCGTTGTTCAGCTTCCTGCAGGCGCACACGCTGCCAATCGGGGTGTACGCCACGTCGGCCGACTTCGATGGCGAGCGTATCAACAGTGCGGCCCTGCAGGCACGCATCGCGCTGGCGACCGAGCGCGCGGCCGGGCATCTGGCTGTGCAGGCGCTGGCGGTACCGGCGCCGCTGCGACGGATCGCCTGACGGCATAACCGGCGGCGCTTTGCTTATGGCCAAGGCGCATCTGCATGGCCGGATCTGACCGCCGATTGTCGCCTGGCATCGCCGTCCCGGCGGCCGTCATCTCTAGCATCGATATCGAAGCGGCATCGCATTGCCGCCCCCCGATGAGGACGCCCCCGTGAGTCTGGACGCAACCGACAAGCCCATCCTGTTCCTGCTCGACCGTGAGTTCGAGGACGGACAGATTCCCGGCCAGCGCTTCTTCTGCCGGCACAGCCTGCTGCTGGAAGGGGCGCTGTCGAGCATCGACGGTCTGGACGCGCAGCTGGACGTGCGCCGCATCGGCTTCGCGCGGCCGCGCCGCGAGGTGATCGCCGAGATCGGCGAGCAGGACCAGTCGCTGCCCAAGCTGGTGCTGCCGCAGGGCGTGCGCAGCGAGCTGGCCAGCGGCGCGCACCAGGATCGCCAGTACATCTCCGGTGCCGAGCCGATCCTGGCCGCGCTGAACGGATTGCTCGGCATTCCCGTGGCCCACCCCTGAGCGAGGACGCGACGATGAGCTATCAGATCAGCGTGTTGGACAAGAGCCCGGTGGCCGAGGGCGCCTCGCCGGAGCAAGCGCTGCGCAACAGCCTGCAGCTGGCGCAGCGCGCCGAACAGCTGGGCTACCACCGCTACTGGTTTGCCGAGCACCATGCCACGCCGACGTTGGCGAGTCCCGCACCGGAGGTGATTGCGGCGTGGGTGCTGGCGCAGACCCGGCGCATCCGTATCGGCAGCGGCGGGGTGATGCTGCGCCACTACGCGCCGTACAAGGTGGCGGAGAACTTCAACCTGCTGGCAGCGTTGGCGCCAGGGCGCGTGGATCTGGGCGTGGGCAAGGCGCCGGGCGGCCTGCCAGCGTCGACTGCCGCGCTGGCGGCCGGGCGCCCGGCGTTCGCCGACTTCGACCAGCAGCTGCGCGACCTTGAGGGCTATCTGTCCGGCGCTGAAGCCGATGTGCTGGCGCGTCCGGTTCCGCAGCAGGCGCCGGAGCGCTTCCTGCTCGGTGCGAGCCCGCAGAGTGCGCAGCAGGCGGCCGAGCTGGGCTGGCGCTTCGTCTACGCCGCGCACTTCGATGGCGACCCGAAGCACATCGAGGCCGCGTTCGATGCCTATCGCAGCGTCTCCTCGCAGCCCCCTCTGTTGGCGACGGTGGCCTTCGCCGCACCTACGGCCGAAGCGGCTGCGCGGCACATCGGTGCGCTACGCGTCTACAAGCTGCACCTTGGTCCCGGGCAGGCGGTGAACCTGCCCAGCCCCGAGGCGGCTGCCGAGTACGCACGCCAGGTGGGCGTGGCGGACTTCCGCATCGAGGAAACGCGCCCCAGCGTGCTGTCCGGCGATGCGCAGCATGTGCGTGACGAACTGGACGCGCTGCACCGGCGCTTCGGCGTGGGTGAGTTCATTCTCGATGCGCCGGTGGCCGACCTCGACGCACGCCTGACATCCCTTGAACTGCTGTCGCCCGCGCCACGCGCGGCGGTGGCCTGACCTGCAGGAGCGATCCCCATGAGCACCACCCCGCGCCACATTCCGTTCGGCATCATGCTGCAGGGCCCTGGCAGCCACATGCATGCCTGGAAGCATCCATCCAATCCGGCCGATGCCAGCGTCAACCTGCAGTTCTACATCGACATCGCGCGCACCGCCGAGAACAACGGAATTGCCTTTGGCTTCGTGGCCGATGGGCTGTACATCAACGAGAAGTCGATCCCGCATTTCCTCAACCGCTTTGAGCCGATCTCGCTGCTCTCGGCACTGGCCACGGCAACGAAGAAGATTGGCCTGGCCGGCACGCTGTCGACCTCCTACAGCGACCCGTTCACCGTGGCCCGGCAGTTTGCCTCGCTGGATCTTCTCAGCGGCGGCCGCGCCGGTTGGAACGTGGTGACCTCACCGCTGGAAGGCTCCGGCCGCAACTACGGCCGCCCGCATCCGGAGCACGCTCTGCGCTACCAGATCGCCGATGAGTATCTGGACGTCGTGCAGGGGCTGTGGGATTCGTGGGATGACGATGCCTTCGTGCGCGAGCGTGACAGTGGCACGTTCTTCGCACCGGAGAAGTTCCGCCGCCTCGATCACAAGGGCCGCTTCTTCCAGGTGGAAGGGCCGCTCAACATCCAGCGTTCGCCACAGGGCCAGCCGGTGATCTTCCAGGCCGGTTCGTCTGATGATGGTATCGCGCTGGCCGGCAAGTACGCCGATGCGGTGTTCACCCATTCGCCGTCGCTGGAAGAAACCCGCGCGTTCACCCAGAAGGTGAAGAACTCGGCGATCGCGCACGGCCGCAGCGGCAACGACGTGAAGATCTTCCCGGGCATCGGTCCCATCGTCGGCCGTACTGCCGAGGAGGCCGAAGCCAAATACCAGGCGATTGCCGCGTTGGCGACGCTGGAAGATGCGCTGGCCTACCTCGGGCGCTTCTTCGATCACCATGATTTCAGCCAGTACGACCCGGATGCACCGTTCCCGGCGCTTGGCGACATCGGCAGCAATTCGTTCCGCTCCACCACCGACCGCATCAAGCAGGACGCGCGCGAGAAGGGACTGAGCCTGCGCCAGGTGGCGCTGGAAGCGGTCAGCCCACGGCCAAACTTCATCGGCACACCGGAGCATGTGGCCGATGAGCTGATCCGCTGGTTCGATGCGGGTGCCAGCGATGGCTTCATTCTCGGCTTCGCCGCACAGCGCGAAGGCCTGGACGATTTCGTGACCCAGGTGCTGCCGATCCTGCAGGCGCGCGGTTACCACCAGCGCGAGCTGGAAGGACAGACCCTGCGCGAGCATCTGGGGCTGCCGTACAAGGCCAGCCGCTATTCGACCGATGCCGAACCGGCGCGGAAGGTAGGGTAGGGCGATGAGCGGAGAAAGCGCGGTAGCGCCGGGCCACGCCCGGCGGACTTCCCCAACAACCGGCGTGCTGCCTGAGATCGCAGCACGCGCCGAGGCCGCCATCGCGATCCGCCATGACCTGCATCGGCACCCTGAGCTGGCCTTCGAGGAGCATCGCACCAGCGCCCGCGTGGCCGAACTGCTGCAGCAGTGGGGTTATGAGGTGACCACCGGGCTCGGTGGCACCGGCGTGGTCGGCACGCTGCAGCGCGGGCAGGGCAGCCGTCGCCTCGGCCTGCGCGCCGACATCGACGCACTGCCGATCCATGAGGACTCCGGCCTGGCCTATGCCAGCCAGACCGAGGGCCTGATGCATGCCTGCGGTCATGATGGCCACACCGCCATCCTGCTGTCTGCCGCGCATTACCTGGCCCACCACGGACGGATCGATGGGACCCTGCAGCTGGTATTCCAGCCGGCCGAGGAAACCGGCTCGGGTGCATCGAAGATGATTGCCGACGGCCTGTTCGAGCGCTTCCCGGTGGATGCGATCTATGGCCTGCACAACTGGCCGGGCGTGCCGGTGGGCCACTTCGGTTTCGTCGATGGCCCGGCGATGGCGTCGGTGGATTGGGCACGGCTGAAGGTGATCGGCAAGGGTGGCCATGGCGCCGAGCCACAGGGCAGCGTCGATCCGATCCTGGTGGCGGCGCACATCATCACCGCGCTGCAGAGCGTGGTGTCGCGCAATGTCGATCCGCGGCAGATGGGCGTGGTCACCGTCGGTTCGATCCACGGCGGGCAGGCCGCCAATGTGATTCCAGACGTGGTCGAGCTGAAGCTGACCGTGCGCGCCTATCTACCGGAGGTGCGCGATACCCTGCGGCGCCGGGTCACCGAGATTGCCGAGCAGACCGCCGCCGCGTTTGGTGCGCGCGCCGAGATCGAATTCCCGCGCGGCTTCCCCAGCGTGATCAATCACCCGCAGCAGACCGCCTACATCCGCGAGGTGGCGGTGCAGGGCTTCGGTGCCGAACAGGTGGTGCCCGAATTCGCGCCACGCACCGCCAGCGAGGATTTCGCCTTCCTGCTGCAGGCGCGGCCCGGCAGCTTCGTGTTCGTGGGTAACGGTGACAGCGCCCCGCTGCACAGCCCGCGCTATGTGTTCAACGATGCGGCCATCGCACCCGCCGCCAGCCTGTGGGCGCGGCTGGCCGAAGACTATCTGGTGAAGGACGCGACATGAGCAGCAACGAACGCTTCCTCTATACCTCGGTGGATGATCCGCTGGCGCGGCCTTTGTTCGATGGCCTGGAGCAGGAGTACGACAGCCGCTACGCCGACGTGCGCCGCCGCATCGGCGGCAGCGCACGCGAGGAGCTGCAGCGCTATCCGGCGCAGGCCTTCGCCGCACCGGTAGGGGCGTTCGTGCTGCTGCTGCGTGATGGCGCTGCCATCTCGGGTGGCGCCTTCATGCCGCATCGTGATCCGGATACCGCCGAGTTCAAGCGTATCTGGACGCTGCCTGGGCTGCGCCGCCAGGGCATCGCGCGGCGCGTGCTGCAGGAGCTGGAAGACCAGGCGGCACGCCAGGGCTATCGGCGGGTGTTCCTGACCACCGGCTTCCGCCAGCCCGAGGCGGTCGGCCTGTACCTGAGCCATGGCTACACCGCGCTGTTCGATCTGGACGCGGATCCGGAAACCATCGCGCACCTCCCGTTCGAGAAGCTTCTTGGGCAACCGACGCCAGTGCTTTCGCCGTCCCAGACAGTGCTGCACGGAGCCCACGCATGAGTACGCCGTCGTCTGCGCTTGAGGGGATCACTGCGCGACCTGCGCCAGCGCCCGCGTTGAAGATCGTGCCGGCGCGCCATCCGCTGCAGGTGGTTGGCACTGTGCTGGCACTTGCGCTGATCCTGATCGGCCTTCAATCGGTGTTGGGCAATCCGCGTTGGGGCTGGGGCACCTTTGCCGAATGGTTCTTCGCACGCCCAGTGCTCGAGGGCCTGGGCCGCACGCTGCTGCTGACCGCGCTTGGCACCGGACTTGGTTTCGCATTGGGTACTTTGCTGGCGTTGGCCCGTGTGTCCGGCTCGCCGCTGCTGTCGGCGGTGTCGTGGGGCTACGTGTGGCTGTTCCGCTCGATCCCGCTGCTGGTGCTGTTGTTGCTGCTGAACAACCTGGGCTACCTGTACAGCACCATCGAGCTGGGCGTGCCGTTCACCGGCATCAGCCTGTTCTCGTACCCGACCACGCAACTGATCGGCGTGTTCACGGCAGCAGTACTGGGCCTGACCTTGAACCAGGCCGCGTTCTCGGCCGAGGTGATTCGCGGCGGCATTCTCTCGGTCGACCATGGGCAGTACGAGGCGGCCGCCGCGCTTGGCCTGCCGCGTGGCCGCCAGGTGCGCCGCATCATCCTGCCGCAGGCGATGCGTTCGATCCTGCCGGCGGCGTTCAACGATGTGATCGGCTTGGCCAAGAGCACCTCGGTGGTCTACGTGCTGGCGCTGCCGGAGCTGTTCTACACCGTGCAGGTGATCTATCGGCGCAACCTGGAAGTGGTGCCGCTGCTGATGGTGGCCACGGTCTGGTACCTGGTGATCCTGACCGTGTTGTCGCTGCTGCAGCGGCGCGTGGAACAGCGCTTCGCGCGCGGCCAGCTGCAGCGCGAGCGCTCGGTGTCGCGGGTGTCGTCACCGGTGCGGACATCCAGTGATGCTGCGCCGCGCGTGGCCAACCGCCCGCGCATCGCCACCCAGGTGGAAGCGGGCGAGGGTGCGGCGGTATCGCTGCATGGCGTGGGCAAGGTGTTCGGCGAGCAGCCGGTGCTGGAAGACGTGAACCTGGACCTGCGCGCTGGCAGCGTGACGGTACTGATCGGCCCGTCCGGTGCCGGGAAATCCACGCTGCTGCGGTTGATCAACCACCTGGAACGCGCGGACAGTGGTTACGTGACTGTCGGCGGCCAGCTGATCGGTTACCGCCGCGACGGTGACACCCTGTACGAACTGCCCGAGCGTGAGATCCGCCGTCGGCGTGCCGAGGTGGGCATGGTGTTCCAGGGCTTCAACCTGTTCCCGCACCTGACCGCGCTGGAGAACATCATCGAGGCGCCGATCGCCGTGCGCGGCGTACCGCGCGCGCAGGCCGAAGAGCAGGCGCGCACGCTGCTGGAGCGGGTCGGCCTGGCCGACAAGGCCGATGCCTTCCCACGCCAGCTGTCGGGCGGCCAGCAACAGCGCATCGCGATCGCCCGTGCCCTGGCGCTGCAGCCGAAGGTGCTGTTGTTCGACGAACCCACCTCGGCGCTGGACCCGGAACTGGTGGCGGAAGTGCTCAGTGTGATCGAAGAGTTGGCCCGCTCCGGCACCACGCTGGTGATCGTCACCCATGAGCTGAGCTTCGCCCGCCGAGTGGCCGACCACGTGGTGATGATGGACCAGGGCCGGGTGATCGAGCAGGGCACGCCCGAGGCGTTATTCGAGCGCCCGCGCCACCAACGCACGGCCGACTTCCTGGCCAAGACCCTGTAACCCTCAAGGAATGCCATGAGCCCTGCAGCACCCCGTCGTCCCTCACGCAGTACCTTGTTGATCACCGGCGTGCTGGTCATCGGCATCGCCGGCATCGTCTACTCGCGCGTGCGCCAGGCCCCGGAGGCTGCGGCGGTGGCCGCGAGCAGCCTGGCCGGAGCGAACAGCACGGTGCTGAAGGGCACGCCCGATCCCAAGGCGCAGGCCTTGATTCCCGCGGGCTACCGCTTCGTCACGCCGGGGGCGTTTACGGTGGCGACCCATCCGGGACAGTTGCCATTGGCCGATTACGGCGCCGACAGCAAGGACGTGGTCGGCATCGAGCCCGACATCGCGCGCCTGATCGCCGATGCGCTGGGCCTGAAGCTGGTGATCGTGCCGGTGGCATGGGCCGATTGGCCGCTGGGGCTGGAGTCGGGCAAGTACGATGCAGTGCTGTCGAACGTGACGGTCACTGAAGAGCGCAAGAAGAAGTTCGATTTCTCCAGCTATCGCTACGACCTGCTGGGCATCTACACGCGCACGGATGGGCCGATCCAGAAGATCGAGAAGCCGGCGGACGTGGCGGGGCTGAAGGTGGTGGTGGGTGCCAGCACGAACCAGGACCAGATCCTGCGCCAGTGGGACCAGCAGAACATCGCCGCGGGCCTGAAAGCGGTGGAGTACCAGTACTTCGACGACGCGGTGGTCGGCCGTTTGGCGGTGATCACCGGCCGCGCCGATGTCTCGTTCGAGCCCAATGCCACCGGCGCGTACTCGGCACGCGATGGCAAGGTTCGGCGCGTGGGCCTGTTCCCCGGTGGCTGGCCGAACGCCGCGGCGATCTCGGTGACCACGCGCAAGGGCAGTGGCCTGGCCGAGGCGGTGACGCAGGCGCTGAACACCCAGATCGGCAGCGGCACCTATGCGCAGGCGCTGAAGCGCTGGAATGTGGCCGAGGAAGCGGTGCCGCAGTCGCAGACCAATCCACCGGGGTTGCCGACGCTGCAGTGACGCCGGGCGTGGCCCGGCGCTACCTCCGCTTCTGTAGAGCCGAGCCATGCTCGGCTGCTCTACCAACGCGCCTCCAGCGTCTTGAAGGGCTTCGCCAACCGCACACCCTCGGCATCGAAGTCGGAAACGCTACGTCCATCCACACGCACCGTTTTCGGCATCGTGCGCGCCGGCCACCAGACCTTCACCGCCGTCCCGTTGCGCAGCCCCTCGCCAAGCGCCACCGTCAGCACGCCGTCGCGCTGCCGCGCCTGCATCTGCAACGTGCCATACGCGGTCGGCAGGCGTTCCACCGCCAAGCCATCGCCCGCCACCCACGACGGCGGCGTGCCTGGCAGCAGCGACAGCGCATCATCGTCTTCGCGCATCAGCATGCCGAACAGCGTGCGGCCGTACTCGGCGCCGATCCAGGTATGGGGCATATCGCCGAGATAGCGCGGGAACCGCAGCCGCGAATGCACCACTTCGCCCAGCACCTGCCACTCAAGCGGGCGCCGATCGTGCAGAAGCCCCTGCAGCAGCTCGTCGGCCACCTGTGGCTGGCCAAGGTGCACGTAGCTCAGCACGTTGCGGATCTCGTATGGCGTGTAGGCGTACAGCGCGCCGGGCTGGCTGCGCTTGCGCACGTCATCGAGATAGCGGGCGAAGGTGGTGCGCAGCGCTTCGGCGGGCAGCACGCTCTGTGCGCCGGTCGGATCCAGCGCGATCGATACCCCGGTGGGATCGCCATCGCCCAGGTCGGCCGAGGAGGGAATGAAGTCGATGCCCTTCCACGCCATCGTCGCCCGGATCGAGGCGTGCAGCGCGTCGTAAAGCAGTTTGTACTGTTCCCGTGCCCACATCGCAGTCTCGTGGTCGCCCAGCGATTCAGCCAGCCACGCGCCGTCGTGCCAGCCCTTCAGTCCCCAGTAGTCATCCCAGTAGCTGTGGGTGGGCGAGGGATAGCCCTCGTGGCTGATCGATGGCGCAAGAATGCCGGCGAAGCGCTCCGGCGCTGGCTGGTCGGCCATGTAGCCGGGCACCAGCGTGCGCTCGCGCAGTTCCTGCAGAAAACGCAGCGCCGCCTTCACTTTCGGCAGATAGGCACGCACCGACCCGGGCCCGCCGTCGAGGCGCGCGACATCGGCCACCAGCGCGACGTACTGGCCCTGGCTGTCGTACTCGATGTCCGAGCCGAAGCCGGTATTGACGCTGCCATCGTCGTTGAGGATGGGCGAGACCAGGCCGTTGGCATGCACTCCGTGTTTGCTGTACCAGGCCAGGTAGTCACGCGCTACGCGGGCTTCGCCCATGCGCAGCAGCACCGCCGAGGTGGCCATGCCGTCGCGGATGAAGGAACGGTTGTAGTTGCGCGGGCCAGGCTGCATGGCTGGGCCGGTCTGGTTGATCAGCATGTAGGCGGCCTGCGCGCGCAGCATGTCCACCAGTGAGGGATCGGGCAGGCGCAGGCCGACCTGGCCCAGCCGTGCCTGCCAGTCCGCAGAGGCCTGTGTGGCCAGGGTGTCGAATGCCGTGTTGGCGTCGCGCGGCAGCGAGGCCAGATCGAGCGGTGGTGCCTCGGGCAGCACACCCTTGGTATCGGCGGCGGCAGTACCCAGCGGGAAGGCAACCACGACGGCATCACTGGCACCCGGATCCAGCGAGATACGGTAGTCCATAGCGGCGGCGGCAAGACCCTGCTCATCGCGTGCCTGCTGGGTGGAAGGCAGCTTCCCAACGGCGAGGGCCGAGGTGATTTCCGTGGCCCCCTCCTTGCCGAAGGGCGCCGCACCAGACGCCCATACCGGCGTGAGCGAATACAACAACGTGCGGCCATTGATGCGCACGGCCTGACGGTCTACAGCAACGTCGCGGATCGGCGACAGGCCACCGTTCTGCCACGGCGGATTCATCTGCATCGGGCGCACGACCAGGCTGAGCGTGCCTTCGATCCTGGCGCTGCCCGTGTTGTGCAGGCGATGCCGCAACAACGTTACCGGCTGGCCATCACGTTCGATGGCGAACACTTCGCTGCGCAGTTCCAGCCCAGGCTGCGGCGACCAGGTGGCGGAGGGCATCGGCTTCCAGCCATCACGCAAAGCATGCTGCACGTTCTGCCCGGCGGCACCTGCAGTGCTCCCACTGGCGCTGCGCCAGATCGGCTGCACCAGCGGCGCGCCCTTGAACGCTTCCAGGTTGCCGTACTCGTCGAAGATCGATTTCTGTCGCCCGGCATGCACCCCAACAGCGGTCCAGTAGGTCTGCTGCATCTGCAGCGAGGCCGGGAACAACGCGCGTTGCGCACCGCTGGCGGCAATCTGGTACTGCTTCATCGGCGTCATCACCGCCTTCGGCCCGAGCAGGCGCAGGCGTGCCACCGTTGGTGCAGGACCCTCCACGCTCAGGCGGAATGCACGCACGGATTGCGCGGTATCGGCGGCGAGCCAGCTCTGCTTGTGATCTGCCGCCTGCGCATCGTGGGCCAGTTCCTGCCAGCGGCCTTGGGCGTCCTGTGCCTGCAGGCGGGCCGCACCGCGCGCGCCGTCGGCCCATTCCACTGCCAGGCCAGCCGTGGATTGCGTGCGCGGCAGCGTGATGTCGAGCGTGTGGCTGCCACCTTTCCCGGTCGGCAAGGCGACCGGACTGCCGCCTTGCCAGAGTGCGGCTGCCTGCGTCGCATCGACACCGCCGATGCGCGCGCTGAGTGTGCTGTCCAGTGGCTCCATCTCGAAGATCGACACGCCCCAGTCGGAGGTGCGCCGTGGACTGGCCAGCCGCAGGTAGCGTGCCTGGCGTGGTGCGAAGTACAGCGTTTCAACGTCGCCCAGCGAATCGGCCATGGTGTACGCGGTCTGCCACTGCGTGCCATCCAGCGAGGTCTGCAGTGAATAGCCTTCCGGATTGGAGACATCCCAGGTGAGGCGCGCGCCGGCCAGCAGGGTGGGCGCGCCCAGGTCGATCTGGAACCAGTGGCCGGGGCTGAAGGCGCCGCCGGTGACGGTCTTCGGGTCGCCGTCGATCAGGTGGCTGATCGCCATCGCCGGCACCTGCTGGGAGGAACTGCTGGCCTGCCATTGACTGCGGGGGGGAAGGGTCTGTGCCTGTGCGGCAGCGGCGAGGGCGGCCAACAGCAGGGTGGCGGCAGATTGCCACGGGAAGGCTGAGCGGGAGACCTTGGAGCGTTCGGCGCGCAACGTCATTACGGACAGCCTCGCAGGTTCGACCGGTATCGGGCGAGCGCTACGCTAGCAAGGTATGTAATCGGTTACATGACGCGCTGCAATAGGTTGCGGATGATCCCCGGTCGCCTCCTTCGTGGGCTTGAGTCACGATTCATCGATGGGACTGACGCATGTGGCTCTGGACGCCTGCCGGCTAGGTCATACGCTGATTGATAGCGACCTCAGGTCTGAAATGGATTGATGATGGAATTCAGCTTCACGCTGATGTATCGGGTGCCCGATACCGGAGAAGATCTCAGTGCATTTGAGCGATGTCTTGCAGAGTCGGGATGTGACGATGCATTGCTGGGCAGCGGTTTGCCGGGCATCTTGGCGTTGCGATTCTGGCGAGAGGGAACGGCCGCAAACGATGTCGCGCGTGACACATGCGCGCAGGTCCAGAAGGCGCTCCCGGAAGCCGAGTTGATAGCGGTGCATTCTGATGTCAGCAATGCTGCCAGCGTCTCTACCTGCAGTTTCGCCAGAGCTGAGCCTGCTTGACTTCCACTGAACACGTTTCAGAAGCAGCCGAGCATGGCTCGGCTCTACAGGGCCTTGGGATACATGACGCCCCGTCACGCCGGTTACAACTCCACCGTCTCCCACCAGCGCGTACCCGCCTGCGGCGCCTGCATGTCCAGTGCTTCGCCCATCATCGGCGTAGCCACCGGCACGTTCTTCGCGGCCGCCAATGCGGTGATGCGCTCGAACGGCTGCTGCCACGCGTGCAGGGCCAGGTCGAAGGTGCCGTTGTGGATCGGCAGCAGCCACTTGCCGCGCAGGTCCAGGTGCGCCTGCAGGGTCTGTTCCGGCTGCATGTGCACGAACGCCCATCGCGGGTCGTACGCACCGGTTTCGATCATGGTCAGATCGAACGGGCCATACTTTTCGCCGATGGCCTTGAAGCCGTCGAAGTAGCCGGTGTCGCCGCTGAAGAAGATGCGGAAGTCGCCGTCCTGGATCACCCACGACGCCCACAGGCTGCGGTCGCTGTCGCCCAGCCCGCGGCCGGAAAAATGCTGGCCCGGGGTGGCGGTCAGGCGCAGGCCGTTGGCTTCGGTGGATTGCCACCAGTCCAGCTGTTCGACCTTGGCGGCGTCCACGCCCCAGGCGATCAGCTGGTCACCCACGCCGAGCGGTGCGATGAAGCGCGCGGTCTTGCCGGCCAACTGCATCACGGCGGCGTGGTCGAGGTGGTCGTAGTGGTTGTGCGAGAGGATCACGCCGGCAATCGGCGGCAGCTCGTCGATGCTGATCGGCGGCGCATGGAAGCGGGCCGGTCCCATCCACTGGACCGGCGAGGCGCGCTCGGAAAACACCGGGTCGGTCAGCCAGTACTGGCCGCGAAGCTTCAACAGGATCGTGGAATGGCCGATGCGGAACAGGCTGCGGTCCGGCGCAGCGTCCAGCGTGGCACGGTCCAGCGGCTGCACCGGGATCGGATGATTGGGCACGGTGCCCTTGGGCTTGTTGAACAGGAAGGTCCACCAGATCTCCAGGCCGTCGCGCAGGCCCATTGCCGGCTTCGGCAGGGCGTTGCGGAACTTGCCGTCGCGGTACTGCGGCGAGTCGGGGAAGTCGGGGAGGGACCAGGACTTGCAGAAGGTGTAGGCGGTCACGGCGAGGATTCCAAGCAGGAGGACAAGGAGCAGGCGCTTCATGGGTGACGTCCGCTGAGTACACTGCACAGTGTAGTTTCCGTTTTTTGAAAAGTACACTGACGGGTGTAAAATGTCGGTGTCCGTTCAGCTATCCGGTTTCCGCCATGCCCCGTGCCCCGCAACGCCTGACCGACCGCAAACGCGAAGCCATCGTGCGCGCGGCGGTGGAGGAGTTCCGTGCCTCGGGCTACGAGGCGACCAGCATGGACCGCATCGCCGAGGTGGCCGGGGTCTCCAAGCGCACCGTCTACAACCACTTCCCGAGCAAGGAAGCGCTGTTCTCGATGATCCTGGAGGAGCTGTGGGAACGCAGCGTAGCCAGTGATACGTTGCCGTACCGGCCTGACCAGACGCTGCAGGCGCAGCTGCTGCAGTTGGTAGGGCAGAAGCTGGAACTGCTCAGCGATGCCAACTTCATCGATCTGGCGCGGGTGGCGATGGCCGAGATCATCCATTCGCCGGAGCGCGCGCAGGCCATCGTCTGTCGCATGGGCGAGAAGGAAAGCGGCGAGAGTGCCTGGATCCGCGCGGCCATCGCCGATGGCCGGCTGCGCGAGGTTGATCCGGAATTTGCTGGCCACCAGCTGCACGGCCTGGTGAAGAGCTTCGCGTTCTGGCCGCAGGTGACGATGGGGCAGGCGCCGTTGAATGCGCATGAGCGTGCACGCGTGGCCGAGTCGGCGGTGGCGATGTTCCTGGGCTTCTACGCAGTCTAGTTGGCGGCGAAACGGCGGAACTCGTCGGCCGGCAGCGCTGCCGAGTACAGATAGCCCTGGCCGACATCCACGCCAAGTGCACGTAGTTGTTGTTCCTGCGCCAGGGTCTCGGTGCCCTCGGCCACGACAACCGCACCGCAGCGGTGCGCGACTTCGACGATGAAGCGCACGATCGACTGCGACTTGGCGTCGGACAGCGTGGCGATCAGCGCCTGTTCGATCTTGACCTCGGCAATGGCCAGCTGCGAAAGCAGGATCAGGGTTGAATAGCCGGCGCCGAAATCATCCAGCGACAAGGTGACCTCGGCCGCCAGCAACTGCGCGATGTTGGCATCGACCACGTCGCGCTCGACGATCTCGGTCCATTCGACAATCTCCAGGCGCAGCATCTCACCAGGCACATCGTGCAGCTGCAGCAGTTCCTGCAGGCGCTGGCCAAAGCCGGGCTGGCGCAGGGACTCGGCGGAAACGTTGACGGCAGCGGTCAACGCTGTGGCATCACGCCGGCACTGCTGCAGGAAATGGATGGCCGACTGCAGCGTGGCCCATTCCAGTTCGGCCAACCGCCCATGCCGACGCAGCAGGGAGATCACGCGCATCGGTGCGATCATCCTGCCCTCGGTATCGCGCATGCGCAGCAGTGCTTCGGCGCCGACCAGCCGGCGATCCTGCAGGCGATGCTTGGGCTGGTAGCACAGCGGCGCATCCCCCTGCTGCAACCAGCGTTCGAGTGAGCTCTCGATCAGGGCGTCGATCTCGCTGTCGCGCTGGATCGGGTCATCAAAGAACACCACGCCCGATTCGATCGCGCTGAGCGCCAGGGTGATCGCGCGGAACGGCAGGTGGCCGTCGTCTTCAGGGGTTGGGGGCTTGAGCTCCACCACCGCGCAGCGGAACAACGGGCGGAAGCCCGGCCAGTCACGGCCGACCCGGTCAGCCAGGTTGCTGGCCAGCTCGGTGATCTGTGGTTGCGTGCGCAGTTCGGGCAGGGTCAGGTCGCGTACCAGGATCGCCAGCGCGGCGTCGCCGAACTGATGGATCTCCAGCTGTCCGGTCGGCAGCGCGGGCAGCAACCGATGCACCTCGTCGGTGGTGTCGCGCTGCCACAGGCCGTTGTCCTGCAGAGGACCATAGCGCAGGCGCAGATCGCGCAGGTTGCCCATCTCGGCCACGATCAGGCAGGCCTTGCCGATGCCGTCGTTGTCGCGCCAGAAGTGCTGCAGGCGTTCGCCGAGCGCGCGCATGTTGGGCAGGCCACTGATCGGATCGATACGCAGCCAGGCCTGTTCGCGTTGGCGCTGCGCGTCGATCTGCGCATCGTTGTAGACCAGTGCGAACACCGCGCCCAGCATCAGCAGTGACAGCGGCAGCGCCAGCAGGCGCTGGATCGCCAGCTCTTCCACCGGCAGCAGATCGGCGCCGATGATCGCCACGCCCAGGGCCAGGCCGAACGCGGTGACGGCGATACGTACGCCCCAGGCCTGCAGGATCATGCGCAGCGAGAGTTCATTGAGCATGCGCGGGTGCAGGCGCCTGCGCAGCCAGACGCCTGCCAACATCTGCAGTGCGGCCTCCAGGCCAGCAGGCAGGAAGTACAGCGTGCCTGCGAACTGGTAGCGGGCCAGCAGGCTGGCGCCGAGGCAGGCCAGGCCGCCGCGCCAGCCGCCAAGCAGGCCACTGACCAGCAGGATGTCGAAGCCCAGATGGAGCTTGACCACCCCTTGCGTATAGCGGGCCACGAACCACGAGTTGAACAGGTAGATCAGGCCCAGCGCTACGCCTACGTACAGGCGGCGGCCTTCAATGGCGTGGCCGGCGCGACGGGTGGCGATCAGCAGCACGCCGATCATGCCGATCACCGCCGTGGCCTGCAGCAGGTACAGCGGCAGGCTGGGCAGGGCGCTGTCCAGGACCTGAGCCGCAACCCGTGAAAGCGCATCCATAGCAGGTTCCCGCCTGTGACCGACGGCCAGTGAGGAGCAGGGTAAACCACGTCCGCCTGTGCGGCCACCGCGAGTGCGCTGCGCTGCCCCTGGGGTCAGTAGCGCGGGTCGGCGATGGCGGGCAGTACCAGTTCACGTACGAAGCCGGACGGCGACAGCTGCAGCAGCGCACGCACCATGGTCACCACGTCGTGCACCGGCACCAGTTCGCCATCGCCGCGCGCTGCCGCCGCTGCCACGGGAACCGACAGTGCATCGTCGGTATTGAGATAACCCAGCTGCAGGCTGGTCACCGCCAGGCGTCGATCACGGAAGCCTTCGCGCAATGCGTCGGCGATGCCGTTGAGTGCGAATTTCGAAGCGCCGAACGCCACTTCCGGGCGGCCGCTGCGTGGCAGGGCCGAGGTTGAGCCGGTCAGCACCAGTTGCGGGCGCGATGCCTGCAGCACGCGAGGCAGCAGGCGGCGCAGCAGCATCAGGGTGGCGGTGACGTTGACGTCGATCAGCTGTGCGAGGGCACTGTCGGATTCATCGAGGAAGGCGTAATCGTCGCTGAAGGCGTTCGCTTCCCAGATGCCCAGATTGTGGATCAGCACGTCGATATCGGCTGGTGCCTGCGTCGCGATATGGTCGGCGGCCAGGGTTGGTTGGGCCAGGTCGGCTTCGATCCACTGTAGGGTGACGCCCGCAGGGCATTGGATGTCGCGCGGGCGACTGCGGGAGACGCCGACAACGGTATCGCCGGGTTGGCACAGGCCTTCAACGAATGCCCGCCCCAGGCCCCTGCTGGCGCCGATGACCATCAACTTCATGCTGCTTCCTTGTCGTTGGGAGTTGCAGCGGCCGCTGCTGCCTGTACGGGGCCGGCTACTGTGGACGGCGCGCGGCAATTCGTCCATTGCGTGCGCGTCGGCGTACTCATTCCGTTCAGCACGGTGCCACGCCAGGCGCACCTTTGCAGGGATGGGCGCGAACCGGCAGGGTGCGCGACAATCGGCAGTGCCATCCACCTGCCTGGGTCGTTGAATGCACATGGACGAAAACGAAGCGGTCCCCTGCGGGATGCAGCTGCCGCAGGCATGGCAGGAAATGCTGACCGACGCATACATCGAACGGCAGTCGATCGGTGTGTCGCGTGCCGACGTCGCCCGCGTCCATCGATCGGGCCAGGCGGATGCCTTCCTGAAATCGGAAGTGATCGATGCCTTCAGTGAACTGGGTGATGAGATCGCCCGGCTGCGTTGGCTGCAGGCGCAGGGGCAGTCGGCGCCGACGGTGATTGCCACGACCGAGGAGGGCGGTCGGCGCTGGTTGTTGATGAGCGCGCTGCCCGGCCGCGACCTGGCCTCCTCGCCGGAGCTCGCGCCGAGGCAGGTGGCAGAACTGCTGGCTGACGCACTGCGTGGCCTGCATGCCGTGCCTGTAGCCAACTGCCCGTTCGACCAGCGGTTGGCATCGCGCCTGCAGGCCGCACAGGCACGCGTCGAGGCGGGGCTGGTCGATGCCGATGACTTCGACGACGAGCGGCTGGGCCAGAGCCCGCAGCAGGTTTTCGCCGAGCTGCGCGCTACCCGGCCCGCTCATGAAGACCTGGTGGTCAGTCATGGCGATGCCTGCCTGCCCAACCTGATGGTGGCCGATGGGCGGTTCACCGGCTTCATCGATTGTGGCCGGTTGGGCGTGGCCGACCGCTATCAGGACCTGGCCCTGGCCGCGCGCAGCCTGGTCCACAATTCCGGTGAGACCCGCTGTGTCGCCACGCTGTTCCGGCGCTACGGTGCGGTCCCTGATGAGCGGCGGCTTGCATTCTATCGGTTGCTTGACGAGTTCTTCTGAGACCGCGCACGGCTGGCGATGGCTGCGCAGATCAGGCCACCCACCACGCTCAGGTGTTCCAGCGCGAAGAACAGGGCCAGTTGCTGTTCTGCACCTTGCTTGGCCCAGAAGGTGTGCACGATGACGATGGTCAACAGCATGAACACCGCAAGTGCGCCGCTGCCCAGCCACAGCAGGCGATCGAGCAGCAGGCACAGTGAGCCGCCCAGCAGCACCATGGCGCTGGCGATGTTGAACAGCGCAGGTGGGTGCAGCCCGGCCGCCTGCATCTCGGCGACGCTGTTGTCCCACGCCATCAGTTTGGCCAGGCCCGAGGACAGGAACACCACGGCCAACAGCAGGCGGGCGAGGAACCACAGCGCGCGGCTGTCGAGCAGGGTGGAGATCATCCGTGGCATGCAGCAGCTCCGGGTTGAGCGTTGGGCAGGGCGGGCAGCATCGGGCCTCAACAGCGGTTGAGGTCAAGGCTGCCTGAACGAAGCCCGGTGGTGGCCGGGCTACCCTCTTCAAAACGGACGAACGTTCGTTCACTATTTGTGGCATGAGCAGAATCGACCGCAATGAGCAGCGCATGATCCTGATCCTGCAGGCGGCACTGCAGTGCTTCCTCGCAAAGGGATTTCACCAGACCAGCATGCGTGACATCGCGCAGGCGGCCGGCGTCAGCCTGGGCAATCTCTACAACCACTTTCCGGGCAAGGAAGCGATCATCCTCGCAGTGGCGGTGGCCGAGAGCGAAGAACTGGCACCGTTGCTGCAGCGACTGGTCGCGTCCAATGGCGAGCGTGCACAGGTACTGGTTTTCCTTCAGGACTTCCACGCACTGTGCCGCCAGCCGGAATGGGCGGCGCTTGCCGTCGAAGTGCTGGCCGAGAGCGCACGCAATCCGGCCGTGGCCGAGGCATTTGCGGCCAATCGCAGGCAATTGCAGGCGACGCTGGCCGAAGCCCTGCAGCAGGTGGCTCAGCGCGAGCGGCGGCGTCCCGTGCTGGCAGCGGCACTGCAGGCGCAGGTGCTGCTGGATGCCATCGAAAGCGATGCACTACGTCGGGGGCTGGGCGAAGCCGATGGCACCGATGGGGCATCGCTGGATCTTGGCCTGCTCGCGCGGCTGCTCGGGGCACGCGCATGAGCGCCGATGACCGGCGCTTGCACGGCCTGGATCTGGCCCGCTATCTGGCGCTGGCCGGCATGGTGCTGGTCAACTTCCGCCTGGCGATGGCCTTGCCGGCAGAGGGTGAGGGTTGGTTGGCAGGATTCTTCCATCTGCTGGAAGGCAAGGCGTCGGCGACCTTCGTCACCCTGGCCGGTCTTGGCCTGGTGCTGGCTACGCAGCGGCAGCAATGGTGGCCAGCCAGCGTGCAGACCTGGCGGCGCGCGCTGTTCCTGCTGGTGCTGGGCCTGCTCAATCTGACCGTGTTCCCCGCCGACATCCTGCATTACTACGCGGTGTACTTCGCGCTGGCCGTGGTGTGGCTGCGCGCCTCCCCGCAGGTATTGCTGGCCAGCATTGTTGGCCTTGCCGCCTGTTCGTTCTGGGCGCTGCTGCACTGGGACTACAGCCAGGGATGGAACTGGCAGACGCTGGAGTACGCCGGCCTCTGGCAATGGCCAGGTGCCGCGCGCAACCTGCTGTTCAATGGCTTCCATCCGCTGCTGCCCTGGCTGTGCTTCTTCCTGCTGGGCATGTTGCTGGCGCGGCTGCAGTTGTCGCAACCGCGGGTGCAGCGTGCACTGCTGGTGCTGGGCGTGCTGTTGATCGGTGCCGGCCAGGGCGTGCAGCATCTTGCGCAGGGAACGCCATGGCAGGCGTGGCTGGGTACGCAACCGATGCCGCCGGGCCCCGCCTACGTGCTTACCGGTGCGGGCGCGGCCTGCAGTGTCATCGCCGCCTGCCTGTGGCTGGCACGGGTACATCCGGGCGACTGGCTGGAGCCGTTCACGGCGGCAGGGCGCATGACCCTCACGCTCTATGTCGGCCACATCCTGCTGGGCATGGGAACACTGGAAAGCCTTGGCCTGCTTGATGGGCGTGCTTCGCTTGCGTCGGTGCTGTTGTGGGCGCTGTTGTTCCTGATGCTGGCGACAGGCGCGGCGTGGCTGTGGTCGTGGCGGTTCGCACGCGGTCCGCTGGAAGCGATGATGCGGCGCATCGCGGGCTAGTCCTTTGGTCGCGCCGAGGTGATGTTGTGACGGACATGTCTGTGTCGCGGCGATCGCATCTGCGATAGTGGCGGCAGGTATTACTTTCCGCTTGCATCCATGTCATTCGCTTCGGCGCAGCATCTCGGCGAAGTCCTGCAACAATCCTATGGCATTACCGCCACCGCCGTGGTGCCGCGCCCGGTGGGCGCCGACGCCAATGCCAGCGTGTATCGTGTGGACGCGCGCCACGGGCAATGGTGGCTGAAATGCCGCACGTACCAGGTTGATCCGGCGGTATGGGACAGCCTGCACTGGCTGCGCGGTACGCTGGGCATCGATGAAATCGTTGCCCCGTGGCCGGCGTTGACCGGTGGCGCGTCGGTGCAGCGTTGGGGATTGCAGTTCACCCTGTTCCCTTACATCGAAGGCCAGTCCGGGTTCGAGGCGGCGTTGAGCCATGGGCAGTGGCGGCGCCTGGGCGAGGTGCTGCGGCGCCTGCACGCGTCTCAGCTGCCGACCGAACTGCAGGGTGCGCTTCCGACCACGCGGCTGGAAACTGCGGCACTTGAGACCGTTGGGCAGTGGCTGGCCGGCGAGGGCCTTGCGGCTGCAAAGGATGGACTGGGCCGTGCATTCGTTTCCGTATGGGACCGGCAGCATGCGCGCATCACCGCGCTGCACGCGCAGGCACTGCAGCTGCACGCGGCATTGCAGGAGGTTCCGGTTGACCTGCACCTGTGTCATACCGATCTGCATGCCGGCAATCTGCTGATGGGCAATGACGGTGGCCTGCACCTGATCGATTGGGACGGCCTGTCGCTGGCCCCGCGTGAGCGTGACCTGATGTTCATCGGTGCCGCGGTTGGCGGGCGCTGGGGGCGTGAGAATCCGCTGGGCTTCGAGGAGGGCTATGGCAGCGACCGCGGCGACCCGCGCTGGATCGCGTGGTACCGGCACTGGCGCATCCTGCAGGACCTGATCGAGTTCCAGCAGGTGTTGCTGGGCAGCGATGGAGAGGAGCGTTCGCCTCCATTGCGGCGGCAGTCGCTGCACTATCTGGGCGAACAGTTCGCGCCGGGCAATGTGTTCGATGCTGCGGAGCGTGCGTATCGCGCGCTGGCGTAGGTTCCGGGCCGTTGCCAGGATCGCCCCGGGTTGCCAGGATCGCCCGGGTAGAGTCGACTGTTAGTCGACTGCTCTTCGAATGAACCAGCAATGCCCGCGCTGCGCGCGATAGTCGACTAACAGTCGACTCTACCCGCAGCCTGTCCGTGCACGACCCATGGGTTGTCCATGCAGGTGGTTTTCATTCTGCGGGCTTGGCCGCTGCCGAGGCCGCCGCACTTGCGGCACGCCGCGACAACACCGCTTCGCGGTGGGCGATGTAGGCGTTCGCGGCGAGGATGATGCTGGCGCCGATGAGCGTCCAGCGATCCACGCTTTCGTTGAACAACAGCCAGCCGAAGAGTGTTACCAGCGGCAGCTGCAGGAAGCTGATCGGGGTCAGTGCCGAGACTTCACCGAGCCGCAGTGCCCGCGTCCACAGCAGCTGGCCGATAGTGCCGAGTACGCCGGTGGCCAGCAGCCACAGCCAGGCGATGCCGGTCGGCCAGACCCAGACGAACAGGGCCGGCACCAGCGACAGGGGTACCCAGAACACGTAGGTGTAGAGCACCACGGTGTCGGCGCTGTCGACGCGGGTCAGCTGCTTGATCTGGATCGCCACCAATGAGCTGAGCACGGCGGCAGCCACCGCCACCAAGCTGCCCGCGGTGAAGCCCGCGGTACCGGGCCGCACGATCACCAGCACGCCGATGAAGCCGACCACGACCGCACCCCAGCGCCGCACGCGCACGGTTTCCCCCAACCACAGCACGGCGGCAATCGTGACGAACAGCGGCGTGGAATACGACAGCGAAACCGCCTGCGCCAAAGGCAGGTGGCCCAGCGCCCAGAACGCGCACAGCATCGAACCGAGGCCGATCGCACTGCGCACGAAATAGCGCGGCAGCTGCTGGGTCTTCAGCGGCGCATGGCCCGGGCGCAACAGCATCGGCAACAGGGCCAGCAGGCCGAAGGCGTTGCGGAAGAACGCTACTTCCTGGGTCGGCACGTAGCGCGTGGTATAGCGGATCGCCACCGCCATCAGGCCGAACGCCATCGTACTGCCGAGCATCAGCAGCGCCGCCCGCATCGGAGTGGCGCCTGTGGAAAGGGCGGGGGTGTTCACCACTGGGCGCCGAGCAGGCGGGGCTCCGGTTCGATCGGCACGCCGAACTTCTCCAGCACCGAGGCCGAGATGCGGCGTGCCAGTGCCAGCAGTTCAGCGCCGCTGGCGTTGCCATGGTTGACCAGCACCAGCGCGTGGCTGGCGGCCACGCCGGCATCGCCTTCGCGGAAACCCTTCCAGCCGCAGGACTCGATCATCCAGGCCGCCGAAACCTTGCGCTTGCCGTCCTGGTCGGACGGGAACACCGGCTGGTCGGGGAAGTGCTGCAGCAGCACGTCAACCTGTTCCAGCGGCAGCACCGGGTTCTTGAAGAAGCTGCCGGCATTGCCCAGCACGTCCGGGTCGGGCAGCTTGCGGCGGCGGATCGCGATCACCGCATTGGCTACGTCCACCGCACCCGGCAGTTCCACGCCCTGTGCCTGCAGTTCCTCGCGGATGCCGGCGTAGTCCATGCGCAGGTCATGCAGCAATGGCAGCTTCAGCTCGATGGCAGTGATCAGGTAACGGTCCACCTGCTGCTTGAACACGCTGTCGCGGTAGGCGAAGCCACACTGTTCGTTGTCCAGCCGCACCCAGGCCTGTTCCTGGCAGTCCCAGGCCTCGACGGCCTGGATGAATTCGCCGACCTGCGCGCCATAGGCACCGATGTTCTGGATCGGCGCGGCACCGGCGGTGCCGGGAATCAGGGCCAGGTTTTCCAGGCCGGACAGGCCTTCCTGCAGCGACCACATCACCAGGCCATGCCAGGGCACACCGGCGCCGGCGCGGATCACCGCATGGTCGGCGCGGTGTTCAAGGAAACTGATGTCGCGGTTGCCGAACACCAGCACGGTGCCGGGCAGGTCTTCGGCGATCAGTACGTTGCTGCCGCTGCCCAGCACCAGCAGTGGGCCGTTGGCGACTTCGGGCAGCGCCAGCACTTCCGGCAGCAGGGCAGCGTCGTGCAGTTCCAGCAGCCGTGCCGCGCTGGCCTGCACATGGAAGGTGTTCAGTGCCTGCAGGGGCGCATTGCGGGTGAGCGTCCAGCGCAGCGGTGCGGCTGCATCGGTGGTGTCCATGGGCGCGCTCACAGCGGCGCCACCGCGCCGCGGCTCGGCGCCTCGCGGCGGCGACGGATCGCCTCCACGCATTCGGAGACCAGGGCGGGGCCACGGAAGATCAGGCCGCTGTAGCACTGCACCAGCGCGGCGCCGGCGGCCATCTTGGCCACGGCATCGGCACCGGACAGGATGCCGCCGACACCGATCAGCGGTACCGATTCGGGCAGGCGCGAACGCAGGCGGCGCAGCACCAGCGTGGACTGCTCCAGCACCGGCGCGCCGGACAGGCCACCGGCCTCGTTGGCCAGCGGATCGCCGGCCACCTTGCTGTGGTCGATGGTGGTGTTGGTGGCGATCACGCCGTCCACCTGCAGTTCGCCCAGCACGCGCGCGGCGGCATCGATGTCGCGTTCACTGAGGTCCGGCGCCACCTTCACCAGCATCGGCACGCGGCGACCGTGCTGCGCAGCCAGGGCTTCCTGGCGGTCACGCAGCTGGCTGACCAGCTGGCGCAGTGCGGTCTCTTCCTGCAGCTCACGCAGGCCGGCGGTGTTGGGCGAGGAGATGTTGACCGTGATGTAGTCGGCCAGCGGATACACCTTGTCCAGGCAGGCGATGTAATCGTCCACGGCCTGTTCGTTGGGGGTGTCCTTGTTCTTGCCGATGTTGATGCCGAGCAGGCCGCGACGGTTGCGCGCGCGTTCGACATTGCGCACCAGCGCATCCACGCCCGCGTTGTTGAAGCCCATGCGGTTGATGATCGCGTTGTGCTCCGGCAGGCGGAACAGGCGCGGCTGCGGGTTGCCGGCCTGCGGGCGCGGGGTGATGGTGCCGATTTCGACGAAGCCGAAGCCCAGCGCGAACAGCGCATCGATATGCTCGCCGTTCTTGTCCAGGCCAGCAGCGAGGCCGACCGGATTGGGGAACGTCAGCCCGAACACGGTGCTCGGCATCGGCGCGATGCGGGCGGCCAGCAGCGGCGTGGTGCCGGTGCGGTAGGCCAGGTCCAGTGCGGACAGGCCGAGGCCGTGGGCGCGCTCGGCGTCGAGCGAGAACAGGAAGGGGCGGGCAAGCGAATACATGCGTCGGTTCAGTCCAGCGTGCCGAGGAAGGCTCGGGTTCGATATTCAAAAGCAACCTGGCCGTCGACCGCGTGGGCGGCGAACAGGTCCTGCAGAGCGGCGATCATCGGCGCATGGCGCGGGTGACCGGGTTGGGGGGCATAGGAGGAGGACAGCAGGCGCCCTTGCAGGGCATCCAGATCCAGGTACTGCACGTTCGGCAGCTGCACCATGCCGCGCAGCCCGGCGCCGAACCAGGCCTGCATGGTGGCGTCGTCCTGGTAGCGCTCGGCCACGGCGGTGTAGTCGGTGCCGTAGTCCAGCAGCAGCTGTTCGTAGCCGACCAGGAACGGGCTGGCATCGAGCAGGCGCGAGTTCCAGTAGATCAGTGCCTGGCCACCCGGGCGCAGGATGCGCTGCCACTCGGCGCGCACCGCTACGGTATCGAACCAGTGGAAGGCCTGCGCGACGCTGACCAGGTCAACGCTGGCATCGTCCAGGCCGGTGGCCTCGGCGCGGCCGTCGATAGCGCTGAATCGTGGGTACTGCGGTGCCAGCCACTGCTCGGACGCAGCGCGCATGGCGGCGTTCGGTTCCACCGCAATGACCGGATGGCCGGTGGCCAGGAACAGGCGGCTGGAAATGCCGGTGCCGGCGCCGATGTCGGCGACCACGGCCTCGTGGCCCACGCCCATGGGGCCATGCAGCCACTCCAGCAGGGCGGGCGGGTAGTCGGGCCGGTAGCGGACGTAATCGGCGACGCGACTGCTGAAGCGTTCAGTGCTGTCGGAAACGGTCATGGCGATCAGTTCGACATCGCGGCGAGCCAGGCCAGGCCGCCGAAGAACAGGATGAAGACCAGGATGGCGGCGACTACCGCGCCGACCATCACCCAGCCCAGCACAAGACCGGTGACGGCAAGGCCATCGCCTTCCAGTTCCTGCGGGCGGCGGCGGATCTCGGCGCGGGCCATGTGGCCGGTGACGATGGCCACGATGCTGGCCACGAAGGGCAGGACGGTCCAGCTGGCGATGCCCATGACCAGGCTGACTACAGCCAGGGCGCTTGTCTGTCGGGGTGCCACGCTCATCGGGGTCCTCCTTGGCAGTGTGCACATGATAGTGCCTCTGCCCGGGCAATCCCATGGGCAGCGCCCTGTAGAGCCGAGCCCATGCTCGGCTGGACCCTGGACAATGCAGTGTCGACCGCGCCTCGCGCGCTAGCCGAGCGTGGGCTCGGCTCTACAGATTCAGCCCATCAACACCTGGCCGCCGTCCACATTGAGCACATGGCCGGTGATCCAACGCGCCAGCGGCGAGCACAGGAACAGGGCCGCGTCGGCAATCTCGCGCGGATGGCCGAAGCGGCCGAACGGGATCTTCGCCACGGTGCCGTGGTACAGCGCGGGGTCTTCGGTGCGGCGGCGATCCCACAGGCCATCGTCGAATTCGATGGAACCGGGTGCGATGGCGTTGACCCGGATCCGGTCCTTGGCCAGCGCCAGTGCCTGCGAGGTGGTGTAGTGCGACAGCGCGGCCTTGGCGGCGGCGTAGGGTGCGCCGCCGGGGCGTGGCTGCTGTGCGGCGATCGAGGACAGGTTGAGGATGCAGGCATCGCTGGATGCGCGCAGCCAGGGCAGTGCCAGGCGCGAGGCCCGCACCGCCGCCATCAGATCGATCTGCAGGCTGGCGGCCCAGCCATCTTCGTCATCGGCCATGCCGTAGCCGGTGGCGTTGTTGACCAGCACATCGATGCCGCCGAGTGCGTTGGCGGCAGCGTCCAGCCACACCTGGATCTGGCCAATGTCGGCCAGATCGGTGGCAAACGTGTGCAGCGACGTGCCTTGGGCATGGGCGTCGGCCTGCAGGGCGTCCAGCCCGGCCTGTCCGCGGGCGCAGGCCGATACCTGCGCACCGGCAGCAGCGAATGCCAGCGCCATTTCACGGCCAATGCCCTTGCTGCCGCCGGCGATCAGCACGCGGCGGCCGGTGAAATCAATCACCGGCTTGCGACCTTGTAGAGCCGAGCCATGCTCGGCTGCATTTCCAACGGTGTTCATGGCGCATCCTGCCGAGCATGACCTGGCACTACAGAAGGCATCACAGATCGAACTTGATGCCCTGGGCCAGCGGCAGCGAGTCCGAATAGTTGATGGTGTTGGTCTGGCGGCGCATGTAGACCTTCCACGCATCCGAACCCGACTCGCGGCCACCGCCGGTGTCCTTTTCGCCACCGAACGCGCCGCCGATTTCCGCACCGGACGTGCCGATGTTGATGTTGGCGATGCCGCAGTCGCTACCGGCCGCCGACAGGAACTTCTCGGCGGTCTTCAGGTTCTGGGTGAAGATCGAGGACGACAGGCCCTGCGGCACGCCGTTCTGCATGTCGATGGCTTCGTCGATGCTGTCGTACGGCATCACGTACAGGATCGGTGCGAAGGTCTCGTGCTGGACCACGGCGTCACTGTTCTTCAGACCGGAGACGATGGCCGGCAGAACGAAGTTGCCCGCGCGGTCGATGCGGGTGCCGCCGGTTTCGATGGTGCCGCCAGCGGCCTTGGCCTGGGCGATGGCATCGAGGAACTGCTGCACGGCACCGTCGCTGTTCAGCGGGCCCATCAGGTTGGCGGCATCGGTCGGATCGCCGATCTTGCCTTCGACCTGCTTGTAGGCCTTGACCAGGGTGGCCAGCACGTCGGCGTAGATCGAGCGGTGCACGATCAGGCGGCGGGTGGTGGTGCAGCGCTGGCCGGCGGTGCCGACGGCGCCGAACACGATGCCCGGAACGGCCAGCTTCAGGTCGGCGGTTTCGTCCAGGATGATGGCGTTGTTGCCGCCCAGTTCCAGCAGGCAGCGGCCGAGGCGGCGCGCGACCTTCTCGTTGACGGTGCGGCCGACCTGGGTCGAGCCGGTGAAGCTGATCAGCGGCACGCGACGGTCATCGACCATCTTTTCCGACAGCGCGGTACCAGCGTCGTTGATCAGGAAGAAGATGTCCGGGAAGCCGGCTTCGCGCAGGGCATCGTTGCAGATCTTCAGCGAGGCGATGGCGGTCAGCGGGGTCTTGTTCGACGGCTTCCAGATGCACACGTCGCCACAGATGGCGGCCAGGAACGAATTCCAGCTCCACACCGCAACCGGGAAGTTGAAGGCCGAGATGATGCCGACCAGGCCCAGCGGGTGGTACTGCTCGTACATGCGGTGGCCGGGGCGCTCGGAATGCATGGTGTAGCCGTACAGCATGCGGCTCTGTCCCACGGCGAAATCGGCGATGTCGATCATCTCCTGCACTTCGCCATCGCCTTCCGGCTTGCTCTTGCCCATTTCCAGGGCGACCAGCGAGCCCAGCGCATCCTTGTGCTTGCGCAGCGCTTCGCCGCACAGGCGCACGGCTTCACCGCGACGCGGCGCCGGCGTGGTGCGCCAGACCTTGAAGGCTTCCTGGGCGCGGGCGACGACAGTCTCGTACTCGGCCTCGGTGGTCGCGCGGACCTGCGCGATCGGCTCGCCGGTGGTCGGGTTGACCGGGGTGATCAGCTCACCGCTGGTCGCGCTCGACCACTCCCCGTTGCCCAGGTACGTGCCAGCGTTGATCGCGTCCAGGCCAAGGGACTTGAGCAGCTCGGAAGACATGCAGACTCCTGTGTTTCGTTACGTTGTTTGGTGCCATCGCGGGCAGGTGGGGGACGCGATGAACTGAATCGCCGATGGTAGCAGAGCGGTCTGCCCGGGCATGGTGCAACGCGCCAGCGGAAGCGGGTGGAACGTGAATGCTTGGAGGGTGGGGTAGGTTGCCTGTAAACTTCACGGCTGCATGGCCCCGTAGCTCAGCTGGATAGAGCGTCCCCCTCCTAAGGGGAAGGTCGCCCGTTCGAATCGGGCCGGGGTCACCAGAATCAATGGCTTAGGTTCGCGCGCTTGGCCAGAGGTTGCTGTTAATTGCCATCAAGTGGACCTCATCTGGCACAGATGGCACAGCAGCTTCCCGACTAACGTGAGCGGAGTTCAGTGGCCGAGCATTCTTTGGGGGGAGGTTGCTACTAGCTGATCTTTTCTCCCCTTGTTGACGCTATGCTCGCCACTGCCCGCGAGGTAAGCGCTCAACTTGAGGTAATCGGATGGCTAGGATGACCAAGGAATACATTGACGCTGACGAGGTCGAACAGTGGTTCGAAGACGAGGTCGATGATTCAAGCCTCGTGGACGACGAGAAGCTTGATCCCGCTACGAAATATGCCAGAAGTCAGCTCCGGGTCGTCCGTGAAACGAAAGACTATCAGCTCGACTATCTTCAACATGCCCTAAAGCCAGGAAAGGAGCTTATAGATACGGCTCCTGCTTACCAGCGTAGGTTGAGGTGGTCAAACAAGAAAAGGTCTCTTTTGATTGAGTCTTTTCTTCTGAATATACCAGTGCCTCCGGTTTTTCTGTTTGAGCGCGATTACAATGCCTATGAAGTGATCGACGGTCGTCAACGCATTGAGACGATCAGGGCATTCTTATCCAGCGAATTCGCGTTATCTGGGCTCGAGTATTGGCCCGAGCTCAACCGTAAGCGATTTAATGAATTGCCTCAGGTCCTGCAAAAAGGCCTGCTCCGTAGAAGTCTCCCAGCCGTTGTGCTTTTGGCTGAAACCAAAGAGCCGACTGAAGGTGGACTGGATGTGCGCCGTCTCTTGTTCGACCGGTTGAACACGGGTGGCATGAGGTTGAATCCTCAGGAGTTGCGCAATGCCTTGTACCCCGGTGAGCTCAATGCGCTTCTCATTCGAATCGCCAGGTCTAAGGTGTTTACACAGACTTGGGGAATTCCTGCGTATAAGAAATCGGAGGAGGCAGAGCCGTCAGAGGAGTTGGTCAGGAATCCACTTTTCTCGTCACTCGCAGATGCGGAGCTCGTCTTGCGCTTCTTCGCGCTGAGGGATGCTGTCCAAAACTCAGGGGCGGGATCCTTGCGAAGAATTTTGGACAGATTTATGAGAGAGAAACAGCTGATATCTCATGGTACAGCTGCCCTCATGGAGGATGAATATATAGAGACGCTGTCGCGGTTGAATAGCGTATTTGGCGGTCATCCCTTTAGGCTTCCCAAAACGTCGCGTCCGAGTAGGCCGCTTTACGATGCATTAATGATTGCGTTGAGCTTGAATTCTCACCTTGATGTGGAAAAGAGGAAGAGGAAGATTCAGGCGGCGCTTGCAGCCGCGCTTGCTGACGACGATACATACGATGTGCTTGTGGGCCGTGGCAACACCATGGAATCGGTGATAGAGCGGGTTGAGCTTGCTCGACAAATTCTCCAAGCTTGAGATGGATCTATGCCTGACCTCGATATGGTGCTAGCTGAGTTTACATCTGATGTGGAGAGAGTCGAGCATCTGCTCACTTTAATCCGGGGCTTTAAGGACTTTGGTGGAAGCGTTCCGCCAGCGGTTGGCGAAGGCGAGCCGCCAGTTTGGGTCGAGGCGGCTCAGCTCCATCAAACGGCATCTGGCAGGCGGACCGACCTCCCAGTTCTCTCGGGATCGTTGCAGTTGTATCTTGCCGGTCGATTTGAATACTGCATACGTCAAATCGTTGAGGCGGTAGCTGACGAGATTTGTACGCGGGTCGAAAAATATGCAGATCTTCCGAAGAGTCTTCAGGCCGAGCTCAGAAGCAGGGTGCTGGATGTAGCGAAGGCTCCCAAGAAGTACGGGTATGACGATCTTGAGGCCGAGGCTCTGCTTGAATCGTATGTGGCAAGCAGGGCCATCACTTCGCCCCCTGTTTCCATTTCGTCTCAAGTACTGGCCCTTACAGAATCAAACATGCGAGATCGTGTTCTTTCTGATGTTCTTCTGCGTGTCGGGATTACCGAGTTCTGGGCGAATGTCGGCAAGCAAGCTCCAGTAAAGTTGTTTCTGGAAAAGTCCACTGATCCGGAGGCGACGAGGGAGGCTCAGAGTCGGCTTAATAACATCATGGATGAGCGGAACCAAGTGGCTCACCCTACTGGCAGTACAAACTTCCCTGATCCAGGTCAAGTTCTTAAGACTGCAAAATTCCTAACCTTAATCGCAAGGACCTGCACTGATTTGGCCAAAATCTATCTGTCTTCCTTTGCTTCGCGTTGAATTTTCGCGCAGCCTTATGTTTCGAAGTTGGTGTAATTGTTCAATATCTTAATCTTGATACTGCTTCTTCGTTCCCCTCTGGCGTGAGGTGTGCGTAGTATTCTTCCGTGGTCGCATAGTCAGCATGTCCAGCTAGAAGCTGTATACGGCGAAGAGGCACTCCGCTGGTAGCCAGATGTGCACAGAATGTATGTCGCAGTCGATGGAGATGCCCGCCAATGCTTGCCGTGTACGCGTCCTTGGAGAACCAGTCCGATAGTGTGTCCTTGTGGACCGTGACGAGCGGATCAGGCAGATGCCGCAGTGCCCATCTGGCATAGCGGTTGAGGGGAACCTCTCGCCACTTCCCTGACTTAGTTCGGCCTTCTCCCGTTTCGTCCGGGTCGCTTTCCACAAGCAGTCGCCCGGCAACGACCGAGCTTTTCTCCAGGCCGATGATCTCGCCCCGCCGGAGTCCCGTGTGGGCCATGAATAGCCACAACGGCGCCCGTGCAGGGTTAGCTCGATACAGCCGGCGCATCGCGGCCCGGTCATAGAACTTCACAGCCACGCTCCGCACGCCCCGGGGCGCCTTCACGGAGGCCAGAGGGTTCACGTCCAGCTCTTTCCATTCCAGGCCGCGGTTGAATGCCGCCTTCAGCCGTCGAATCTCTTTACCCACAGTCTCCTTTGCCGCCCTGTCGTCCAGCAGCCTGCCGCGCTTGTACTGCTCTACCTCGACCGCTCGGATGCTGTCGATCGGCCGGTGGCCGAAGCGCTCTATGAAGCGCTTCACCTCACTCCTGGTTTTCGCGATGGTGGTCGGGTGCTCGGCCTCGTACCAGTCCAGATACCACTCCAGGTAGTCGCGGACCTTCGGCAAGCGCGCCAGGATCCGGACCCCATGGGTCAGTTCTGCTTCTTTCGCGGCACGTATTCTCTCCGCCTCACGGGCGTCAGGTTGCCCAATGGACCGGCGAAAGCGCTCGCCGCCTTCCGCCCAGTCGAGGTAGGCCTTGCTGCCGCGCCAGTAGAGTCGAACCTTTGCCATTCCTCTGCACCTTCGATCGCGGCATAGAGCGCCGCCTTTTCGTACAACTGCTTTCCCATGAAGCGGCGGGGCGTGAGCCCGTAGCCCCTGGCGTTCTTCCTGAACTGGCTGTTTGAGACGCCGCAGTAGTGGGCGGCTTCCTCGACGGTGAGCCAGTCTTTCCCTGACAGGTCGAGCCTTTCAGCGGCGCCCATTGGTGCCTCCCGCGTCCTTCCTCCTGGCCGGCGCTTGCTCGGCGAGGCTGAGGTTGAACTGCACGACGTTGTCAGCGGCAGGGGAACGGGCATGAATCCACGAGAGACGATAGCGCGGCTGGGGCCGAGCACGGTGAAGTTCGACATCGGCCGGGGAGGTGGGAAGCCCGACCTGACGAACCAGGACATTGCCGCGGCTCTGGGCATGGTGCCGGCCGGGCTGGGCCGGGAGCTGCTGGAGGCGTGCTGGTGGCCGGACGGCGCCGCGCTGCGCCGGCACAAGCTGCGGGACGCTGTGATTGCGCTGGTGACTCCGGAGCTGCAGCGGCAGCAGCGGCGCCTCGCCGAGGCCCGCACAGATCTCGGCCTGGCCGAGGTGTGCATGGGTTGGGGCGGCGCGGCGACGGCGGAGCAGCGCGCGAACCGTGGCGCGGCCCAGCAGAGGCTTGGCCGGGTGAAGGCTCAGTGCTGGCCGATCAGCACCCTGGAGTCGCTTCCGACCCTGGCGGCGGCGGTGATCAGCGAGATCGCCAAGCGGCCGCACTGTGTGGCCTGCGAGGGCAGGAGCCAAGCGATGGTTGGGGAGCTGCTGGTGTCATGCAAGACATGCGGCGGGACCGGGCTCGTTCCAGTAAGCGATCGGCAGCGCGCTGCAGCTATTTGCCGAGATGAGTCCAGCTACAGGGAACGTTGGCGTGGCGTATACGAGTGGCTGCTGGATAGAATGCGAGAAGCTGAAAACGACGCGGCGGCCGTTCTGGCTCGATCGCTAGGGACATCCCAGGAGATTCCGTGTTCTCATCAGATAGTCTTCGCTTTTGGCTCAGGTATGCGGGGACCGTAAAGTCTCCACAACTGATTCCAAGGTCTGGGGCGGATGGTGCAACAGTCCGATGTGTATCTGTATTTCTAAACATTGACGAGCAAGACTATCTGTTCGATCGCATTGAAGGGGATGTGGTCAGCTGCCGGGCTTGGAAGGATGATTCATTTTCGGTGCGAACTGAACTGAGCTTGTTTGATGTGTGGCGGGCTAGGCCGGAGATTACTCAGTACTGGGGGCGGGCCGAGTTTAAGTTCAATAATTGGACAAGTTTTGCGCGAGAACAGACCTGGCGGTTCAACGCCATCGCATGGCAATTGATTAGCGCGTGGCGGAAGTTGACCTTTAGCGCCTCTTATCGGAAAGAAGTATCTGTCGAGAGATACGCCACTCTCAAGACAGTTAGAGAGCTGTCATCCAAAAGAGATGCCGTTTCCTCCTGGGTAGTGTGCCAATCCATAGTTGGAAAGCGCTGGATGGAAAGACCTGATGCCTCGAAGAAGCTCGACGAGATTGAGACGATGTTGGCTGCTCTAGTGGATTTGCAGGAGATCCAGAAGACCGGCAATGGATTCGTCATCAACGGTAAGGGCATTGCTTCGTTGTCGCAATACGAGGAGGAGGAGCGGAAGCACAGGGAATCGATGCGCTTGCAGAGCGGCATCAAGTGGCTGACGGGGGTCATGGTGATCGCCGCACTATTGCAGGCCAAGGTCATCAACATTCCTGCGCTTTGGACCATCCATCGTTGGCCATGGCAGTAGTGCGGGGTTGATGCCCCCGCACATTTCGGAGTAGATTCACTACCATCGCGCACGACCCAACCCCGGCCAACCAGCCGGGGTTTTCTATTTCCGGACCCGCCATGATCCTGACCGCCTCGACAATCCAGCAGGCGGTCGGCTGTACTGCCGCCGTCGCCGCCCAATGGGCCCAGTCCCTGACCCGCGAGCAACAGCAACAGGCACGGCGCCTAGCCGCGGCTGGAGCCAGAGAGGGCGCGCTCATCAAGGAAGCGCTGGAGCCGCGCAAGTCACCGATGCCCAGGCCAAGGCATCTGACTCAGTGGAGACGCGCTTGAGCAGCGGCAGGTCCGCGATCTGAGGTAGCTGCCAGCCTACCTGTTAAACCATTTGGCCCGGTGATGCATCCAAGTAGGCGCATGGACTCATACCTCGCCCAACGGAAGCTGCCAATGTCCAAGATCTGCCGTATTCAGTTTATTGCCATTCTTGTGGTGACTGCCCTCACTGGTGCTCCTGCCGTTTCTGCGGAGACCATCGCTATCCCGTTCGAGCTCGGTAAAGACCAACGAATCTACGCAGAGGGCACGATCAATCAGTCGCGTCCTCTGCGTTTCCTGGTAGACACAGGAGCGGACGGCATGGCTGTGTCACTCGCTACGCGCGATCTGGCTGGTATGAAAATCGATGATCAATCCGAGAACACCGGTGCAGACGGGACGACCTTGGTTGACTACAGCACGAAAAATAGGGTTGCCCTTGGAGGCGCTAGCAGAACGCTAGGCGCCGCAGTGATTGACTACCAGAACCGGCCTTTTGACGCCGTTCTCGGCTGGAAATTTTTTGAGGGCCGTGTGGTCGAGATCGACTACGACAAGATGACTCTGTTCGTGCATGGCAGTTTGCCCAGCGTAGTGGGCTACACGCGGATGAAAACGCGGTGGATCGACAACACTCCCGCTATCGAAGTGACCCTCCAGACAGAAGGCTCACGACTCCAAGCGTGGCTATCTTTGGACACCGGCAACAACGGAACCATCGATCTGAGCTATGCCTACAGTTCCCGACACAACCTCAAAGATGTTCTCACGCAGAAGGTCGGAACGTCACAATTCAGTGGGAGCGCAGGCAAGAAGATCCGGTCGGTCGACGTTCGGGCTCCCGCGGTAGAGCTTCAGAGTCTTCGGCTGGACCAACCCAAGGTCTCTTTCACCATCGATGAAGACGGGTCAAGCGGTGACGGCACAATCGGCAGCGAAGTCCTTAGGAATTTCAACATTCTGCTGGACACCAACACCGGAGACGTCTATCTGCGCCCCAACGGACACCTTGGCAGCAAATGATGCGAGGATCCGACAAGGAGCCGGTGAGGGCGGGGGGCTGCTGCAGCTACGGCGGGGTATTTGAGCTGAAATGGACCCATGCCGGTCCCATGCACTTCGTAAGTAGCTGATTGAGCGGGCGACGAAATCCCCCTCCTAAGGGAAGGTCGCCCGTTCGAATCGGGCCGGGGTCACCAGATTTAACGACTTACGCTGAGCCCAGTGGTGTCGATTGGACTATTCTGGCCAGTTTCTAACCGCGAACCGGCACAGTTGGCACACCCCGGAATCTGAGCTTTCGCGCCGCCCTGTCATCGCCCTCCGGGGGCAGGTGGGCGTAGTACTTCTCAGTAGTGGCGTAGTCGGGATGCCCGGCCAGGATCTGCACCTGTCGCAACGGCACTCCGGTGTTGGCCATACCGTGTTCTTGTGCACGGCGGCAAGCGGATCGGATGGGCGGCGAAGTGCCCAGCGCGCATACCGGCTCAGCGGGGCCTCGCGCCACTTGCCGACTTCGTGCGCCCCTGGCCATCTTCGTCTGGATCACTCACAGCACTTCGGCGGCCCGCCTCTGCCGGGAAGCTTCGTGGGCGGCTGGAGTTGGATTGCTACGCGGCAACTGACTCGCAATGCCGGAAGGTGACTTTTCCTGTCAATCAGTTCGGAATTGCGAGGGAGCGGACGCGCGGTAGAATCAGGCAACGACAATGGAGGGGATCATGCGGAAAGGAATGCTTGGTGCTGCGGCGGCAATGGCCACGTTGATCGGCTGTTCCACGGTCCCCGTCACGGAGGGGGCCGCCAGGCCGGTGCCTCCTGATCGCATCTACAAGGCCGCGCGCTTGGCGCCGTCGCCGGACCGTAGTGCGCAGATCTACATCATGCGGGACAAGGGTTTCCACGGATCCGCATGCACGCATGCCATCTCTCTCAACAATGAGAAGGTGATGGACATTCGCCAGTCTGAGGCCGCCACCCTGTATGTATCCCCAGGCTCCTACTTCGTGAAGCTCGACACAGGCGGTGGCGCCTGTCCGAACATTTCAACTTCCCAGAACCTGACCATCAACGCGGGCGAAAGGCAGGTCTATCGAATCCTGCTCCCGTCCGACGGGAGCCTTCGCCTGAGCCGCGAGCAGTAGCCAAGCGCTGCAGGTCATGCAACGCCTTGCAGGTGCTGGATGAGGCGGACTCGGCCGTCGATGATCGAATCGTCAGTCAGACAGAATGACGTACAGAGGCCATCTCCGACGAACGCGGTGTACCCCGTTTTGACCAGCACCATTGGTGGCGGCGTGCGTCCGGGCTGAGTACCTGTCCCAAGTGGAGAACGGATTCACGCGGCCGCAGGCCATGCAACTGCTGGCGGCCTAGCTGGGCCCGGTAAAAAGCAGGCAGAGTCGGATTGTCGCGCCCGTGAAAGTCGGAATCCTGTGGTAGTAAAGGCCCCAGCGGTGGCAAGACGCCGCCGACAGGGGGCAACATGAAAGCGATGATCGCTGTTCTGGTTGCGGCTGTGCTTTGCGTTGGCTGTTCAACCACGGGTGGTTCTACTGCACCTTACAACGTTTCTTTCGTTGGCCATCCTTCCCGGGCCGACGTAGCACCACCTCCACCTCCGCCGCCCCCCGTTGGGGGGGCAGACCCAGGCGCCTGATCCCAACGGGGTCAAGCCTCCGAGGAGGCATCCCCGCGACGGATGGCATGAGCCTGAAGGGGAGGTCGATGACGCCTCAGACGTTGAGGAGGCGTTGCCAGCGGTACTGGCGGAATGCAAGAAGCTCATCCTCGGGATGGAGAACAAATCCGTTGATCAGCGAAAGGCGTCCCTCTCGGTGTACGGGATCGGGCTGGTCGCGGGCACGGTCATCGCACCTGCACTCACGGCGGCGAACGCTGCCAAGCACGCCGGTGCGATAGCCGGACTAAGTGCATTGGGGGGCGCCTCTGGGATGGCGGGAAAGGCGCTGGAGGACTCTGGGTTTGGCGGATCCGCAGCAATTGCTGATCGTAGAGCCGTCGCTGACGTGATTCGTCTGAAGCTCCCAGTGATCACGGATCGCAGAGAGACGTCGCACGATCGACGGAAGGCGCTTACCGAAATGCAGGCTGCATGCTTTGCCTACGATCTAACCACTCCGAAGCCCATCCAGTCGTCAACAACTGGCAAATGAATGAAGAAAGGCCCGCTCTCCAGCGGGCCTTTCTTTTCTGCACCCCACCCAGTTCGCTGCCGTCGCCATCGTCCAGCTGAAGGAGGTCGGCAGCATCGGCGAGCGCGCCACCAGCACCATCGTCGTGCGGTACGGCATGCCCGATACCTTGATGGCCCTGAAGGGAAAGGGTATCGGGAAGAAGCGCCCGAAGACCCCGAAGGCGATGGACGATACGTTGCGTCTGTGGGTGAGCCAGACTGGGTTTTCTGTTGGGGCAGCCGGCATGTGTTTCAGAAAGGCCAGTAGAATCCGCGCCAGTCCTCTCTACTTCCGGGTCATCATGTCAATACGAGTAGCGTGCCTGTGCGGAAACGTCGTCATTGAGTTGGCTGGAGCGCCGGTCGCACGCGCCAACTGCCACTGTTCATCGTGCAGGGACTTCTACGGTGTCACCATGTTCTCTGCGACGGCTTGGGAGGCTTCGTCGGTTCAGATGGCCTCCTTCGATGCGCGAAGCTTCAACCATCCCCACAAGCAGCTGAAGAAGACCTTCTGTGCTACGTGCGGCGAGGTTGTGTTCGGCACGAATCGTCTGGGCATGTGTGTTGTTCCCAACGCCATGCTCGCCCGAGCAAGCGATGGATGGCTGGACGTTGCCATGGCGCCCACAATGCATCTCTACTACCGGCATCGCGTAGTTGAGGTTCGCGATGAGTTGCCGAAGTACCTTGATGGGTGGGACGGCCCTACCTACCTGCAGGGCTGAAGCTGCGACTGTGGTGGTGATGGTGCAATGGCATTCTGATCGGTCTGCAATTTGGTGACTGCGGCGTTGCAGGCCTGCCGCCCTGTGGTGAGAGGCATGCAGGGCGGCTGCAACGCGGGCTGGCCCGGCTAGCACAGCCCAAGCTGCGCAAGCACGTCCGCTACAAGCGCCCGGTCATCACCCTCCAGGCCAAGCAGCGGCCGCGGCAGGTTGCCGTGCCCACTCAGCCCCATCAGCGCTGCAGCGCACGCCATTACACGTATCCCACCGAACCGGTCATACAGCGCCCACAGTGGCGCCAGCCTCGCCGACAAGGCCTTTGCCGTGGCGATCCCGCCGCCGAGGGCCGCGCGCGTGATCCGCAGCGCCACCTCGGGGAACAGCCCACCGATCACCGAGTACCAGCCATCGCAGCCGGCGGCCAGCCCATGCACTGCGGCCGCATCGCCGCTGATGCCCAGCGTGACGTGCTTCGGGATGTGGGAACGCAACGTGGAAACCCGAGCCACCGCTTCCGCAGGGTCATCGGAGAGGCGAGGCATCTTGATCGAGGCGATGTTCGGCAGGGCAGCGATTCGCCCATGCAGTTCATCGCTGAACCGGAAGTGGGTGGCAACGGGGTTGTCGTAGACACAGATCGGGGTACGCACTGCATTGCACACCGATTCGAACAACGCGTAGACCTCGTGCTCCTTCAACCGATGGTAGGACACAGGTGCCAGCAGCAGACCGGTCGCGCCCGCATCCTCGGCATCCTTGGCCAGTTCCACCGCGTCGCGGGTGCGCAGTGCGCCAATCCCGGCGATTACTGGAACGCCACCGGCGTGGGTGAGGGCCTGGCGCAGCACCCGCTTGCGTTCGGCCTTTTCCAGGTAGGCATAGCTGCCGGTGGAGCCAAGGATGCCCATCGAGTCCACCCCCGACGCCGCGAGGCGCTCAACCAAGCCGGCGAACGCGCGGGTGTCGATGTCTTCGTTGTTGAAGGGCGTGAGCGGAAACGCGCTGAGACCTTTGAACATGAGGGGGCCTGGAGAGGTGGGGGGAGTGCTGCGAGGCGCAGGCAGGTGCATGGATGCACGGCATTGAATATTGTCCTAGGACAATATTCAAGGACTGCCGCGCAGCGTGACGGTGCCGACCGGGTCGCTCACAATCAGCAGACCAGACCACACTGGCATCCTCATGCCCGCTCAGTTGCAACCGGTTCAACCTCCGCATTACCCGTGTATCGCTGGCTGGCTCGATTCGGTTGCAGCGACGCAACGCTGGGCTGGCCCAGGCGTTGCGTTTCCTCTGCCGCCCGAAGCGTTCGCACAGACACTTGAACTGGCCAAGCGCCCGGGTTGGGTGCTGCTGGACGGCGAGGGCGCGTGCATGGGGTTCGGCCAGTACTGGTTGACCGCGTCTGGCACCGCCCACCTGGGCCGCATCATTGTTTCGCCGCAGGCGCGTGGGCGCGGCCTGGGGCGGGTGCTGATGCAGTTGTTGGGTGCCGAGGCCCTGCGGGCGCCCGGGGTGCAGCGCCTGACCCTGCGTGTCTATCGTGACAACCTCGCGGCGGTGGCCCTCTACCGTGATCTCGGCTTCCAGCCGGTGGAACACGCTTCGACGCCGGAGCTGCTGTTCATGCAGCGCAGCGGGGGCTGATCCACCCCCAGCGTCGGCTACTGCGGGTGGGGGCGGCATCTTGATCATTTCGGTACTTTTCACAAGTCTGGCATCGGGCCCGATATGCTGGGCCCCGGAATCCAGCCGGATCGGCCCATGGATCGAATCCCCCAGCTTCTGGAACAGGACGAATCCATGCGCCTGGAGGTCAGCACGCTGGCTGAAGGCTTGGGTGTTCCACTGTCGTTCGGGCATACGTATCTGGCGGTGCTGGTGTGCGTGTCCGGGCGTGCGCGTTTCGCACTGAACTTCCGCGAGGTGGCGGTGCAGCGGCACGACGTGCTGGTGCTGGCCGAGGATACGCTGGCGCTGCTGCGGCAGCGTTCGCGCGGTTTCCTGGCGGTGGTCTGCCTGATGCCGAAGGCGTTGGCCTCGGAGGTCGCCTATGTGCTGCCCAATGCACTGTTCAAGTTCCTGCACGAGCATCCCCATTGCGTGCCGTCACCGCTGGAGGTGCCGCTGCTGCAGGGTTGGCTTCAGCAGTTGATGGATGCCCAGCACAACGGTGGCCGCCATCGGCACGTGATGCTGCGCAACCTGCTGCAGACCTTTTTCCTGAAGTTCGCCACGCTGCTCCCGGCACACTACGAGGCCGCGCCGAAGGTCGGCCGGCGCGAGCGCCTGGCCTGGAACTTCTGGGAGCTGGTCGGCCGGCGCAGCATGCGCCAGCGTGACGTGCAGTCCTACGCCGAGGCGCTGTGCATCACCCCGTTCTATCTCTCGCAGTTGACCCGGGAATGCTTCGATGAAACGCCGAAGGCGTTGATCGACCGCCAGGTGGTGCTGGAGATCAAGGGACTGCTGAGCTACAGCGAACTGTCGATCGGACGCATCGCCGAACGCCTGTGCTTCGAGGATGCGTCCTACCTGTGCCGCTACTTCCGGCGGCATACCGGCCAGTCGCTGACCGGCTACCGCCGCGCCGGCCAGGGTGGCGCTAGTGCGATACGAACAGCGGCGCCGGAACTTCGGCCAGCAGATCCTCGGTGACGCCGCCGAGCACGCGTTCGACCACGCGGCTGCGGCTGTACGGCCCCAACACCAGTAGATCGGCTTCGGCATCGAGCACATGCTGGCGGATGGTGGCGGCAACGCCGCCCTGGCTGGAGCTGATCGCCTGGATTTCGACCTCGACGCCGTGCCGCGCCAGATGCTGGGCCATTTCGGCCCCGGGCGCGGCTTCAGCCTTGGGCGTGTCGACCATCAGCAGGTGTACGGCCTGCGCCCGGGCCAGCAGAGGCAGGGCATCTGCCACGGCACGGCGGGCCTGTTTGCTGGCATTCCAGGCCACCACGATACGCCGGCCGACCTGCTCGCCCTTCCAGTGCGGCGGCACCAGCAGCATCGGCACGCCGGTCTGGCGCAGTGTCCCCAGTGGATGCCAACCGGAGGGGGCACCGGGCGTATGCGGATAGCCGGCGACGATCAGGTCGCAATACAGCGATTGCAGGGCCAGATCGGCGCCGCCCAGATAGTCCGAGACGATGCGCAGTTCGGTGCTGATCTGCAGCGGTTCGGCGGCGTCGCGCAGGTTCTGCATCAACTGCGCGGTGCAGGCGGCGTCAGCGCGGGCTTCATGGTCGAGTGCGGCGGCGATGCCCGCGCCACGCGCGAAGCCGTTGGCGATGTCGGTGGGATGCTGGGCGGTCGATACCGCGACCAGATGCGCCTGCTGTGCCTGCGCCAGATGCGCGGCAATGTTCAGTACGCGGTCCCCGGTATCGCTGGCGTCGAACAGCACGGCGATGTCGCGTAGCGGATGCAGCATGGCGTTGTCTCCTTCGATGCCTGTGACGCGTTCCCTGCCGTGCACCGACCCGGGTGCACCGGACGCAGCCTTGTTGTAGCGCATTCGTGATTCGAGTGAATCAAATATGATTCAGTTTATTAATTTATGATTCATGCTAGCGTGACCGGACCCCGCATCCAGGCCCCTCCATGCGACCTGCCGCTGCCCGCACACGCCGCAACCTGCACCACGCCCTTGCTGCCACCCTGGTCAGCCATCCTCGCTGCACGCTCAGCGAACTGGCGCGCGGGGCAGGCATCAGTCGCGCGACCCTGTACCGGTTCGCGCCAACACGGGAGGCGATTGACGAGGCCTTGTTCGTAGCGGGATTCGAACGCCTGGAAGCAGCGGCGAGCTCGTTCGATGGCAACGAGCCTGCGCAGCAGGTGCTGGAGCAGGTTACGGCGGCACTGCTGGCGGACTGGGAGCTGGTGACGCTGGTGTTCGCGCGGATGATGGAAGAGCAGCAGCGCCAGGGTGACCTGCACCTGCTGCCGGAGCGCTGGGCCCCGATCGGTGAACGTTTCGAGGCGTTTTTCCTGCGCGGCCAGCGAGCGGGTGAGTTCAATGTCGAGTTCACCGCGGTGTGGTTGGCCGACTTCTACTGGACCTGCTTCTACGGCATCACCTGGTCGCTTGCGCGCGGCCGTCTGGCCCCGGCAATGGCCGCATCCACGCTGTTGGCCTCGTTCCGGCATGGGGCGATGAAGGGCTGATTCCCGATGGCGCGCAGCGCGCGCCACCTTGTCGCTGGCCCCACTGTGCGCCGAATTCGCATGGCAACTTGCCGGAAAGGGCGCTGCAGCTGCCGGAATCGTGCACGGGCCGCCGGGGCCGTGTTGCTACAACTGTAGCCAGGCGATTGGCGCCAGAGTTGGCAAATATTAATGTGATGAATGTCACACATTTGTGCGAAATGTGTTAACTTGGTCACAGATATATGTGCCCAACCATCCGGGTGCAGGGACGAAGGCGGGTGCCACGGAGTCGGCAGAACACGTAGTTGCGTGCGTCGCCGGTGCCGGGATTTCGTCCCAGGTCACCCATTGAACTTCGGCCCGTCTGAGGGCTGAGCGGGGAAATCAACATGTGGCAGTCGACGACGTCGCGCATTCGCGCGGGCGGTGGATGCGTTCATCCCGGAAAAAACCTGCAGTACCTGCACCCCGGCCGCTGGATGGCGGCCGGCCTGTTGCTGTTGCTGGCAATGCTGGCACCCTCGCTGGCCTGGGCTGCGGCCTATGCCACCGGCGGTAGCAGCCCGTATCGCAACACCGTGCTGTGGTTGACCTGGGGCGGCGGTGCCAATGGCGTGAACAACGTCGCGCTCAACGACGGCGCGACGTCGTCCATCGATATGCCTGTGGCGGCGGGAGTGAACCTGCGCGTGGACTGCCGCCTGAACACCGCCGAGACCGGTGTGCTGCGCAGCTATCGGCCTGGCAACTTCGGCGGTGACAGTCTTGACGATCTGTACAACATCGGCGGCACTGGCACCAGCAACCAGCTGATTGCCGGCATCGCACGTGCGGGCGGCACCTCCAGTTTCAGCATCACCTGCACGTCGACCCTGGGGGGCGCGCCCTACCGCCTGCGCGGCGTGGTGATGGCCGATGCCGAATCGATCAACAACAGCGGCGAGTTCGTCGAAGCCAGCGCGCAGGGCACCTGGAACGTGGTGGAGGTTCGCAAGAACCTGGCCAATGCCACGCCCTATCTGGTGAACAAGTCGACCAGCGGCGCCAACCAGGTGATCCGCTTCGGTCCCGGCAACGACGACAACACGGCGGCCGTTACCTTCCTCAGTTTCGACAATGCCGCACACGCGCCGGGCAACCTGGCGGTGAACATGGGCTTCTCGATGCGCGGCGGCGGCACCACCGCCATCGCCATCGGCCTGCTGGTGCCGTATGCCGACTTCGGTGACGCACCGCAGAGCTACGGCGATGCCATGCACGTGGTGGACGATCTGCAGTTCCGTTCCGATGGCATTCCGCAGGGCGCCAGCAACTTCAACATCAATACCGCCGGTTATACGCCGGGTGGCCTGGCACCACCGTTGACTGATTTCCTCGGCAGCCTGGGCCCGGATACCGAACAGAAGAGCAGCTACAGCGCGGACGCACTGGGCGATGACAACTTCCCGCAGGTGGGGAGCCGTGAAGAAGATGCCTGGCCAACCAGCTACCGGTTGACGGTGATGCAGGCCGGTACGCTGATCACCCAGTCAGTAGCCTGTGTGGGCAATGGCAGCGTTGCCGGCTGGATCGACTTCAACCGTAATGGCACCTTCGATCTCAACGAACGCAGCACGACCGCCGCCTGCAGCGGAGGCCAGGCGAACCTGAGCTGGACGGTACCCAGCGCGGTCAGCGCCGGCACGAGCTACGTGCGGCTGCGCTACTCCACCATCGCCGCGCAGATCCAGAACCCGACCGGCGTGGCCGATGACGGCGAGGTGGAAGACCACCGCATCACCATCACCGCTCCCTCGCTGAAGGTGGTCAAGGGCAGCAACGCCACCGGTGGCATCTGGAACTACGGGCAGGCCGGCACCCAGTACACGCTGACGGTGAGCAATACCAGTGATGTGCCCACCGGTAATCCACCGAATGTGCCGGTGGGTGCGATCATCGTGCGCGACCAGCTGCCGGCCGGGATCGTGCCGAACTGGGCGGGTGCCCATGTGAGCGGCAGCTGGAGCTGTACGGCCAGTGGCCAGGACGTCACCTGCACCAGCAGCCAGGTGCTGGCCGCAGCCGGCAGCCCCGGCTCCAGCTCGGCGTTCACGCTGCCGGTGACGGTCACCGCGGCTGCGAACGGCGTGCTGACCAACCATGCCAGCGTGGGCGGCGGCTACGATCCCTTCAACAACGGCAATCCGCCGGCACCCGGCAGCAGCTGCACCGACGTTGACCACTGCACGCGCAGCGATGTGACCGTGCCGGTGACACGGGTGGGCTACGCCAAGCGTTCGAACACCGCCGGCCCGGTCGCGGTGGGTGCGACCGTGAACTATACGGTGGATGTCACCGTGGCCGACGGCAACACCCGCGATGTGCTGACCTTCACCGACACCCTGGGCACCGGCCTGGATTTCGCCAGCGTCAGCAGCCCCGGTGCATTCACCTGCAATGCGGCCAACCCGCTGGTGTGCACGCTGCCGGCAGGCACGGTGCCGGGCACCTACAGCCTGAGCTACACGGCCACGGTCAATGCGCAGGCCAGTGGCCAGGTGGTCAACACCGTGGTCGGCACGGGTACTGACACGCCCACCTGCAGCAGCAACTGCACCACCACCACGCCGGTGGCGGCGCCACGCATCTCGGTATCCAAGGCCAGCGGCACCGCCGGTCCGGTCGCCATCGGCGACAGTGTTGCCTACACCGTGACGGTGCTGGTGGCCGACGCGCGCACCACGGCGGTGACCACGCTGACCGACACGCTGGGTCCCGGCCTGGACTTCGGCAGCGTCACCAGCGCGGGTAGCTTCAGTTGCACGCCAGGCAACCCGCTGGTCTGCACGCTGCCGGCCGGGACCGTGCCGGGCAGCTATGCATTCTCGTACACCGGCGTGGTCAACGCGCAGGCCAGTGGCCAGGTGCGCAACGCGGTGGTGCCCAGCGGCACCGACAACCCGTCCTGCGTGGGTGCGTGCGATACCACCACGCCGATGGCCGCAGCGCAGGTGGTCTATGCCAAGCAGGCCTCCACAGGTGGGCCGGTACGGGTGGGTGACCGCATCGACTACACCCTGACTGCAACCGTGACGCGCGCGCGCACCAGTGCCGTGGTCACCCTGACCGATACGCTGGGCAATGGCCTCGATTTCGCTGGCGTGAGCAGCGCAGGCATCTTTACCTGCAACGCCGCCAATCCGCTGGTGTGCACGCTGCCGGCCGGCACCGTGCCGGGTACCTACAGTGTTACCTATGGCGCCACCGTCAATGCGCAGGCGAGCGGCAGTGTGCGCAATGCCGTGCTTGGTAGCGGCACCGACAATCCGTCGTGCAGCGTGAACTGCGATACCACCACCCCGGTGGCGACACCGGGGGTGAGCTATGCCAAGTCGGTGAACAGCACCGGTCCGGTTTCGGTGGGCGATCGCCTGACCTACACCCTGACTACGGTGGTGACCAACTCGCGCACCACCGATGTGGTGACCCTGACCGATACGCTGGGTACCGGCCTGGACTTCGGCGCGGTGACCACTGCGGGGGGCTACACCTGCAATGCCGCCAATCCACTGGTGTGCACGCTGCCGGCTGGCACCGTTCCGGGCAGCTACAGCCTGACCTACACCGCCGTGGTGAATGCGCAGGCCACCGGGCAGGTCACCAACGCCGTGCTCGGCGGTGGTGGCGACAATCCGTCGTGTACCGCCAACTGCGGCACCAGCACGCCGGTGACCGGCAGCGCGATCGACTATCGCAAGACCTCGGCCGCCGCAGGTTCGGTGAAGGTGGGCGACAGCATCGCCTACACATTGACTGCAGTGGTCAGCAACTCGCGCACCACGGCGGTGTTCACCCTGACCGACACGATGGGCCCCGGCCTGGACTTCGGTGCGGTGACTGCCAGCCAGGGCTTCAGCTGCAATGCCGCCAATCCGTTGGTGTGCACGCTGCCGGCCGGTACTGTGCCGGGCACCTACACGGTGGACTACACCGCTCGGGTGAATGCCCGGGCCAAGGGCAGCGTCAGCAATGCCGTGCTCGGTAGTGGCACCGGCGTCACCACCTGCACCAGCAACTGCGGAACCACCACGCCGGTGCTGTCGGCGGTGGTGACCTACCGCAAGCAGTCGACCACCGTCGCTCCGGTGGGCGTGGGCGATGCGGTGGACTACAGCGTGGAAGTGACGGTCGCCAACTCGCAGACCCTCGATACGCTGACCCTGACCGATACCCTGGGCACGGGCCTGGACCTGCAGTCGGTCACCCAGCCGGGACCGTTCACCTGCAACGCCAGCAATCCGCTGGTCTGTACGCTGCCGGCCGGTACCGCTCCCGGGACCTATGCGCTGGGCTACCGCGCGCTGGTCAACGCCCAGGCCAGCGGCAGCGTGCGCAACGCCGTACTCGGCACCGGCGGTGACACGCCCACCTGCAGCGGTGACTGCAGCACCGAGCACGCGCTGGCCGAACCGCGCGTGGTGCTGGAGAAGCATTCCGGACCTGCCAGTGGCACCGAAGTGCGACCGGGCGACCGCCTGCGCTACACGCTGGTGGCCACGGTCGAGCGGGCGGCGCTGCGCCAGCCGCTGCAGCTGGTGGATACGCCGGACGCCGGCTTGAGCATCGAAAGCCTGCCCGCCGGATGCGTCCAGCAGGGGCCCGACATCGTCTGCACGGTGCCGACGGGTACTGCTATCGGTCGCCACGAGTTCGCCTACCAGGCCGTGGTCAACCAGGAGGCCCGCATCGAGGTGCTGAACCGCTTGCGCGGACAGTATCCGGATGGCTCGCCGCCGCCGGACTGCACGACCTGCGAGACGCGCCACAAGGTGGTGTCCGACTTCGCCCTGCGGATCACCAAGACCGCCAGCCCGCGCCGGGTGAAGGTGGGCGACCTGGTGCGCTACCAGCTGGTGGTCGAGAACGTGGGCGGCAGCCATTGGCGCAACGGCGTGGTGGTCGATACACCGCCGCCGGGCTTCAGCTACGTCGACGGCTCGATGCGCGTGGCCGACGATGACGGCGCGTTCTCGCTGGCCAGCAGCCAGGTTCCACTGCGCATCGGTGCGGTGGACATTGCCGTGGGTCGCAGTGCGACCATCACCTACCTGTTGCGTGTGGGCGCCGGCGTGCGCGCGGGCAACCACGTGAACCAGGCCGTTGCCACCGCCGACGATGGCACGCCGCTGTCGAACATCGCCACCGCCGAGGTGGCCATGGATGCCGATCCGCTGCTGGAAGACAGCCTGGTATTCGGCACTGTGTTTGATGATCGTGACGGCGATGGCTGGCAGGACAGTGCCGAGCTGAGCGGCGTTCGCGTGCAGGGCGGCTTCGCTGCTGCGGCCTACGTGCCGGGCTCGACCACGCTGGATCGCGGCGATGGCCCGCAACCGCTGGCCGATGCCAGTGCACCGTTGCTGCACGGAGTGCAGATTGGCGTGGTGCATGGCCGCGCGTCCACGTCCGACACCGCCGAGGCGCATCAGGTGGTGCTGCGCCAGCGCCTGCGCGAACTGTCCTTCAGCGATGACTTCGTGCTGGAAAGCGCGCAGGGCCACCGCCTGCGGATGGACGCGCAGGGCGCCACGCGCGTGGAACGCAGCGGTGAGGCCGGCAAAGGCCTCACCGCAGCCGAGCCGAGCGTGCGCCGCGAGATCGCCCGTGTCGCCGAGGGTTACGAAGTGGCTTATGTGATCGGCAACGAAGGCATCCAGGAGCAGGGCATCCCCGGTGTGCGTCTGGCCACGGTGGAAGGCCTGCTGGTGGAGACCGATCCGTTCGGGCGCTACCACCTGGCTGACGTGCACGGAGGTGACGCGCGCCTGGGCCGCAACTTCATCATCAAGCTGGACCCGGCCACGCTGCCGGCCGGGGCTGAACTGACCACCGAGAATCCGCTGCTGCGGCGGGTGACGCGGGGCGTGCCGACCCGCTTCAGCTTCGGCGTGCGCTTGTCGCCATCGCCGCAGGCCGCCGCCGAGCGCATGGAGATTGCGTTGGGCGAGGTGCTGTTCGCACCGGACAGCAGCGAGCTGCAGGCCAACTATCGCCCGGTGCTGAAGAAGATGGCCGAGGTGGTCGACCGCTACCAGGGCGGCGACGTGGTGATCGCTGCCAATGGCGAGAGCCAGGCACTGGCCTTTGCCCGCGCCGCAGCGGTACGCGATGCACTGCAGGCCGAGGTTGCGGAAAGCGCACGCGCCGGCCTGGCCGTGCAGCTGCGCACCGATGTGCGCGATCCCCACTCGCTGCTGGCCGGTGTGGATGCCGGTGGCGCGCTGCTGGGCAACGTGCTGTTCGACACCGACAAGGCCACCGTACGCGACGAGTTCAAGCCGCTGCTGGCCGCCATCGCCGCGCGTCTGGAACAGCTGGGCGGTGGCCAGGTCAGCCTGGTCGGCCACACCGATGTGCGCGGCAGCCATGCCTACAACCAGGCACTGGGCCTGCGCCGTGCCAACGCCGTGTTCGAGGCGCTGCGCAGCCAGCTCAGCCCCGCCGTGCAGCAGCGCCTGCGCGTTCGCAACGAGGAGAGCGCCGCCACCCGTGCGGCTGCCCGCCAACAGGAGGCACGCCCATGAGCGCGCATCACTCTGCCGCCCGCCGTGCGGCCCGCCTGCCGCGCGCTGCGCTGTATCAGGCCCTGCTGCTTGGCCTGGCCGGTGCCGCCCATGCCGAGCCGCCCGCCGCCGAGCCGGCGCCGATCCGTTGTGACGGCACCCAGTGCAATGCCGAGGGCGAACTGTTGTTCAGCCTGCGCTCGCGCAGCTATGACGAACCGGTGACCGAGGGAACGTCCACGCGTTCCAGCTCGCAGGCCCTGCAACCGGACCGCCGGGTCAGTGTGGCGATCGATGAGCCGGGCAAGGCCACCGTGCGTGGCGAGTTCATGATCCGCCTGCCGGAAGGCGGCGCGATCTGGGCCACCGAAGACCCGGCGATGGGCCAGCCGGAACTGTCGGTCTCTGCACCGGGCATGGTCGCCTTCGACGAAGGCCGCATCGTGTGGCCGGTCGAGTTCTACGTGCGTGGCAACTACACCGCCTTCATCCAGCGCCTGGAAGTCAGCGTTTACCGCGGCAGCGACACGGATCGTGTGGCAGCACTGGCGACGTTCGAACTGCCGGTGGCCGCCGTTGCCCAGGGCGTGTGGGATGGGGCGTTGCCGGCCTCGACGCCGCTGCGTCGCGGCGACCGGCTGGTCTACGTGCTGCGCGCCTTTGATGCCGAGGGCAATGTCGATGAAACCACCGCGCAGTCGATGCAGCTGGTGACGCCGGCGGAATTCGAGCGCGGCAACCAGCAGTTGCGTGACGCGCTGGAAGACCGCCGCGGTACCTCGGTGGACGCCAACCAGGCCGCGTCGTTGTCACTGCTGCAGCAGGTGTTCGATGGCAATGGCCTGCGCCAGCAGAACATCCCGGTGTATGGATCTCGGGTGCGCCTGCGTGGCCGCGACCTGCCACTGGGCGCGTCGCTGAAGATCAATGGCGACAGTTATCCGCTGGACCAGGATCGCAAGTTCGCCGCCGAGTACCTGATGCCGATCGGCCATCATGCCTTCGACGTGCGCGTGGAGCGACCGGATGCGCCGGCCATCGCGCGCACGCTGGAAGTCGATGTCAGCGGCCAGTATCTGTTTGGCGTCGGCCTGGCCGACATCACCGTGTACCAGAACAAGGCCAGTGGGGCAGGGCAGGACTTCGCCCGGGGCGAGCGCAATGATGACGTGCTCAGCGATGGCCGCCTGGCCTTCTACCTGAAGGCCAAGACCCGTGGCCGCTACCTGCTGACCGCACAGGCCGATACCCAGAACCGTCCGCTGGACGAGCTGTTCACCGGCTTCACCACGGCCGATCCGCGCGACCTGTTCCGCAGCCTGGACCCGGACCTGTACTACCCGACCTATGGCGACGACTCGCTGACCCAGCGCGATGTTGACAGCATGGGCCGCTTCTACCTGCGCATGGACTGGGACAAGAACCAGGCGTTGTGGGGCAACTACAACACCGGCCTGACCGGCACCGAGTACGCGCAGTACGTGCGTTCGCTGTACGGTGCGGCACTGTCGTGGCGCTCGCGCGGAGCAAATGCCTGGGGGGATGCACGCAGCGAGCTGCGCGTATTCGGTTCACAGGCCGAAACGGCGCCGGGCCACAGCGAGTTCATCGGCACCGGTGGCAGTCTGTACTACCTGCGGCATGCAAGCATCCTCAGTGGTTCGGACCAGGTGGTGCTGGAAATCCGTGACCGCACCACCGGCCGCGTCGAGCAGCGCGTGCCGATGGTGCGCGGTGCCGACTACGAGATCGACGCCCTGCAGGGCCGCATCCTGCTGACCCGGCCGCTGGCCCAGGTCAGCCGTGAGAACCTGCGCCGGATCAGCCGCGACGTGCCGCTGGACGGCTATGAGCAGCGCCTGATCGTGGACTACGAATGGGTGCCGACCGGCTTCGACAGCGATGACATCACCGCTGGCGTGCGCGGCAAGCACTGGTTTGGTGATCACGTTGCCGTGGGCGCCACCTACGTGGACGAGCAGCGCTCCGGCCAGGACTATTCGATGAAGGGTGCGGACCTGACCCTGCAGGCCGGCCGTGGCACCTACCTGAAGGTCGAGCACAGCCGCAGCGAGGCGACCAGTGCGCCGGTGTTCTTCTCGGACAACGGCGGTCTGAGCTTCAGCCGCCTCAACCCGGAGGGGCTGCGCGAAGGTGAAGCGACCGCCGTTGAAGCACGCGTCAATCTGCGCGAACTGGGCTGGACCCAGCGCGACTGGAGCGCCGGCGCCTGGTGGCGCCAGGTGGACGGCGGCTATTCGGTGGGCCGCTTCGACACCGGCCAGCGCGTGCGCGAGCAGGGCGCCGAGCTGCTGGGCTACGTGACCGACGACTTCAGCCTGTATGCGCGCTACAGCGAGGCCCGCCGTGGCAATGCGTCGTTGATCCAGGCGCAGGCCACCGCCGAATGGCGGATCGGCGAGAACGACCGACTGTCGGCCGAACTGCGCCGTGTGCAGGAGGACCGCGGCCTTGGCGGCAATGTGGCTGGCGTGCTGGCTGCGGCGCGCTACACACACCGCATCGGTACGTCGCTGGATGTGTACGGCGGTGGCCAGCTGACCGTCGACGATGACCATGGCCGCTATGCCGACAACGACGCGGTGGTGGCCGGTGGCACCTGGACCTTCGCCAACCTGTCCACCATTGGTGCGGAAGTCTCGGACGGCGACCGTGGCACCGCCGCGCAGGTCAACGCCGAGTACCGGCTGACCCCGCAGCACAGCTTCTACGGTGCATTCACCCAGTCCACCGACCGCAGCGAGTACGACCCGTTGTTCAGCCCGAACGCACAGGATGGATGGACTCTGGGCCAGCGCTGGCGCCTGTCTGACCAGGTCAACGTGTTCAACGAAAGCCAGTTCCTGAAATCCGGGCAGGAGTCCGGCCTGGCGCACACCTTCGGCATGGACTTCTATCCGGCGGTGGGCTGGAACGCGGGCTTCACCCTGAGCAACGGCAAGCTGGACGCCAGCAGTGGCCAGGTGGATCGCAAGGCGGTCAGCCTGTCCGGCGGCCGCACCGCGCCCGGTACCGAGTGGCAGAGCAAGCTGGAATGGCGGCGCGATACCGGTGCCGAGCGGCGCACGCAGTGGGTCAGCACCAATCGCCTCAGCCACCGCCTCAGCGACAGCTGGCGCATCGCGGCGCGCTTCAACTATGCCGACACCGACGATGCGATCAATCCGGTGGCGGGTGCGCGCTTCATCGAAGGCAACCTGGGCTTCGCCTACCGGCCGTGGGACAACGACCGCTGGGCGTTGTTCGGTCGCTACAGTTACCTGTACGACCTGTCGACGATGGGCCAGGTGAACGGCGTGGACTACGATCAGCGCACGCAGATCCTGTCGCTGGAAGGCGTGTACCGCATCGACCAGCGCTGGGAGGTGGCGGCCAAGGCGGCGCGGCGCGAAGGCGAGGTGCGTTATGGACGCGGCAGCGGCCCCTGGTTCGACTCGGCCACCAACTTCGCTGCGGGACAGCTGCGCTATGACCTGTACTACCAGTGGCACGGCCTGCTGGAGTATCGGCTGCTGGATGTCCGCGACGGCGGCAGCAGGCAGGGTTGGCTGGCCGGTGTCGATCGCGATATCGGCCGCAACTTCCGCGTGGGTGTGGGCTACAACTTCACCGACTTCAGCGATGACCTGACCAGGTTCGATTACACCCATCGCGGGTGGTACCTGAACCTGGTGGGGCGCTATTGAGGAGCGCAGCCGGGCATGGGCCCGGCTGTACATGAGCGGATACGCCGGGCGATGCCCGGCGACGGATCATTCCTGCCTGAGCAGCTGCACCAGCTGGCGCAGGCGATAGGGCTTGGGCAGGAACTCCACCTGCTCAGGCAGGGGCGGCAGCTGCGAACGCGCATAGCCGGAGGACAGGATCATGCGTGCCTGCGGCTGCTCACGCGCGACGTGCTCGCTGAGCTCGATGCCGGACATGCCGTTGGGCATGCTGATGTCACTGAACACCACGTCGAAACGCGCGTCGCCCTTCAGCAACGCTGCGGCTTCATGCCCGTCGGCGGTGGTGGCCACCTCGATGCCGAAATCGCGCAGGGCCAGGCCGATCATTTCGCGAAGATCAGTCTGGTCTTCCACCATCAGAACGCGGATCGGGTCATCGGTCATGGATTGCTTCCTCGGTTGCGGGTAGCAGCAGGCTGACCGTGGTGCCGACACCGGGCGTGGTGGACACGTCGACGAAGCCGCCGCTCTGGGTAGTGAATCCGAACACCTGGCTCAGGCCCAGGCCGCTGCCCTTGCCGATGTCCTTGGTGGTGAAGAAGGGCTCGCTGGCCTGCTCGGCGATGTCGGCGGCCATGCCGTGGCCCTCGTCGCAGACGCTGAGGGTGACATAGCCGCGTTGCAGCGTGGTGTCCGCATCCGGGTCGAGGCGATGTTCCAACGCGGTACTGATCAGGATGCGGCCGCCATCGGCGGTGGCCTCCACGGCATTGGCCACCAGGTTCGCCAGGGCGGTCTGGAGCTGCATCGCATCGGTGCTCACCTGCGGCAGGCCTGGGGTGAGATGGGCTTCCAGTACCACCGTGGGCGGGCAGGCGCGTTGCAGGTCCGGCAGCCACTGCCGTACCATCGCATTGATGTCCACCGATTCCCGGATCAGGGTCTGGCCGGTGCTGAAGGCCAGCAGCTGGCGGGTCAGCAGCGCGCCGCGGTCGGTGGCTGCCTGCGCGGCATCCAGCAGCTCGGCTGCGCGTGCATCGTCACTGCTGACACGCAGCGACAGCAGGTCCAGCGCATTGCCGATGGTGGTCAGCAGGTTGTTGAACTCATGCGACAGGCCACGGCTGAGACGGCCAACGGTCTCGAACTGCTGGGTGTTGCGCAGCGCACGCTGGGCATCGCGCAGCAGCCGCTGCGCTTGCCACTGCTCGGTGATGTCACGGGTGATCTTGACGAAGCCGAGCAGTTCGCCGGCTTCCACGACCGGTTCGATGACCACGCTGGCGCGGAACGACGAGCCATCGCGGCGAACGCGCCAGCCTTCACTGGCGACATGCCCCTGCTGTGCTGCGACGCGAAGCAGGCGCTGGGGTTCACCGGCCTCGCGGTCGGCGGCCAGGTAGAAGCGGCTGAAGTGCGTTCCCACCACTTCATCGGCTGAATAGCCCTTGATACGTTCGGCGCCCGGGTTCCAGCTGCACACGATGCCTTCAGGATCAAGCAGGTACAGCGCATGGTCGCGCACGCTGTCGATCAGCAGTCGCAGTTGTCGGGAAGGGTCCGTCAGCACGGACGTCGTAGAAGCGGCTGCGTCCACGTGTAAATAAGTGTTACCCCTGTGAGGGACGTGAAGCTAGGCACTCAAGTGTGAAGGATGCGTGCACACCTGACACGTGCCATTTGTCCTGTGCGGCTGAATGCGACACGGAGTACCATCTTCCACCCTTTGCCTTCTGGAACCGACCTGCATGCGTCCTGGTGCGACTACGCGTGACCGCTGGATCTGGATGACGTCCGCCTTGCTCCTGGCCGCGACCATCGCGTTGGAACTGGTCGTCCCGCTCGGCTACGCGGTATGGCTGGCCTACTTCCTCGCGGTCGGCGTGACGGTGTTCCAGCGCAGTGCACGCGCGCCGTTCGTGGTCGCGGTGATCGCCTGTGTCCTGCTGGTGATCGGCTTCAACGTTGCGCCAGCCAGCAACAATTCGTCGTTCTCGCTTGTCAACCGTACCGTGGGTGGCTGCGCCTTCCTGATGATCGCACTGATCGTCTCGCGCGCGATCCAGGCCCGGCGCCAGGCGATGCGCGCGCTCTGGCTGCAGGAGGCTGAGAATGCCGTGGCGATGAGCCTGCGCGGTGACCTCGGGCCGGAGCAGATCGCCGAAGCGGCAGCAGTGAGCCTGGCCGGGCAGCTGGGCGCAGAGGTCGGTGCGGTCTATCGGCTGGACGGCGGTCGGCTGCAGCTGACCGGTGGCGTGGCGCTGCCCTCTGGGACGCCGGCCTCCCTGGCCCTGCACGAAGGACTGGCCGGGCAGGTTGCGCGGGACGAACGCATCCGCCACCTGCGCGGCGAAGACGCTGCCGTGCTCGAACTGCAGACCAGCCTGGGCCGGCTGCCGGTGCGCGAGCGCATCCTGGCGCCGATCAGCAGCGATGGTGCGGTGGTCGGTGTCGTCGAGCTGGGCCGCGCGCGGGCGGGTGAACAGCGTGATCTGGATCGTGAGCTGCTGGAGCGCTGCGCCGAGACGATCGGCATGGCCCTGCGCGCTTCGCTGCTGCGCGCACAGCTGGTCGTGCTGCTGGAAGAGTCACAGCGGCAGGGCGAGGAACTGCAGGCGCAGCAGGAAGAGCTGCGGGTGGCCAACGAAGAGCTGGAAGAGCAGAGCCGCAGCCTGCAGCAGTCGCAGAGCCATCTGGAAGAGCAGCAGGCCGAGCTGGAACAGAGCAACGTGCAGCTGGAAGAGCGCACCCACGAGCTGGAAGCGCAGAAGCAGGCGCTGCTGGTTGCACAGTCACAGCTGGTGCGCAACAGCAACGAGCTGGCGGCTACGTCGCGCTACAAGTCCGAATTCCTGGCCAACATGTCGCACGAGCTGCGCACGCCGCTGAACAGCTCGCTGATCCTGGCCAAGCTGCTGGCCGACAACAAGGACGGCACGCTCACCGAGGAGCAGGTGAAGTACGCCCGCGCGATCCTGTCGTCCAACAACGACCTGCTGGCGCTGATCAACGACATCCTCGACCTGTCGCGCATCGAGGCCGGCCATGTCGAACTGTCCGATGAAGTGGTGGTGGTCGAGAGCGCGCTGCAGCGCCTGCGCGAGACGTTCGAGCCGATGGCGCGGCAGAAGGGCCTGGCCCTGCAGATCGAGGCCGACGCCCTGGCACCGAGCCAGATGGTGGTTGACGGCCAGCGGCTGCAGCAGATCCTGAAGAACCTGCTGGCCAACGCGGTGAAGTTCACCGAGCATGGCAAGGTCAGCCTGCACGTGCGTGCCGGCGGCAACGGCCGCATCCGGTTCGAGGTCTGTGACACCGGCATCGGCATTGCCCGCGAGCAGCTGGATGTCATCTTCGAAGCGTTCCGCCAGGCCGATGGCAGCACCCGCCGTCGCTACGGCGGTACCGGCCTGGGCCTGTCGATCTCGCGCGATCTGGCCGAGCGCATGGGCGGCGGCATCCAGGTCGACAGTGAGCCCGGGCGCGGCAGCTGCTTCATCCTGGAGCTGCCGTTGCAGGGTGCGCCCGCGGCGAGCGCAGCCGACGCTGCCGAGGTCCCCGTGGCAGCGCCGCCGACGGCGCCGGTCGTGCTGCCGGCCGCGCCCGTACGCGCTGCGACCGCGGCAGCGCCGGTTGCTGCGATGGCCGGCGTAGCCGACGACCGCGGTCGCCGCCAGCGCGCCGGGCGCCTGATCCTGGCGGTCGAGGACGATGCCACGTTCGCCGAAGCACTGGTGGCCCTGGCCCATGAACTGGACTTCGACTGCGTGGTGGCAGGCACGGCGGAAGAGGCGCTGGCGCTGGCCAGCGAACTGCGTCCGAACGGCATCCTGCTCGATATCGGCCTGCCGGACGTGTCGGGCCTGAGCGTGCTGGAGCGCCTGAAGCGCAACCCTGATACCCGGCACATCCCGGTGCATGTGGTCTCGGCGACGGACCGCAGCCAGGTGGCGCGCGAGCTGGGCGCGATCGGTTTTGCGATCAAGCCGACCACGCGCGAGCGTCTGGTGACGGCCATCGAGCAGCTGGAACAGACCAGCCAGCGCGACGTGCGGCGGCTGCTGATCGTGGAGGACGACAACGAGCTGCGCCACAACCTGGAACTGTTGCTGGGCCGCGACCAGCTGCAGATTGTCGCGGTGGGCACCCTGGCCGGTGCGCTGGAACAGCTCAGCACGGTCACGTTCGACTGCATGGTGATGGACCTGTCGCTGCCCGACGGCAGCGGCTACGACCTGCTCGAACACATGGCCGGCAACGATGACGTCGGTTTCCCGCCGGTGATCGTCTACACCGGCCGCGCGCTCAGCCGCGAGGAAGAGCAGCGCCTGCGCCGCTATTCCAAGAGCATCATCATCAAGGGCGCACGTTCGCCCGAGCGCCTGCTGGACGAGGTGACCCTGTTCCTGCACAGCGTGGAGGCCAGCCTGCCCAGCGACCAGCAGCGCCTGCTGCGCGAGGCCCGCCGTCGCGACACCGTGCTCGACGGTCGGACGGTGCTGCTGGCCGAGGACGACGTGCGCAACATCTTCGCACTGTCCAGTGTGCTCGAACCGCTCGGCGTCACGCTGGAGATCGCGCGCAATGGCCAGGAAGCGGTGGATCGGCTGGCCGAGCGCGAGGTCGACCTGGTGCTGATGGACATCATGATGCCGGAGAAGGATGGCCTTGCCGCGATGCGCGAGATCCGTGCGCAGCGCCACCTGCAGGACCTGCCGATCATCGCGCTGACCGCCAAGGCCATGCCCGACGATCGCGAGCGCTGCCTGCAGGCGGGCGCCAACGATTACATCGCCAAGCCGATCGACGTCGACAAGCTGGTCTCGCTGTGCCGGGTCTGGTGCTCGCGGCAATGAACGAACAGGCCCTGTTCGACCTGGAGCTGAAGGTCCTGCTGGAGGCGCTTTACCAGCGCTACCACTATGATTTCCGCAGCTACGCGGTATCGTCGCTGCGCCGGCGCATGCGCCAGGCCATGCAGCGTTACGAATGTGAGCGCCTGTCTGACCTGCAGCACCGCCTGCTGCACGAGCCGGAACTGTTCGCCCAGGCCATGCAGTTCTTCACGGTGCAGGTCTCGGAAATGTTCCGTGACCCTGCGTATTTCCGTGAGCTGCGCGAGCAGGTGGTGCCGGTACTGCGCACCTATCCCTCGGTGAAGCTGTGGGTGGCCGGCTGCAGCACCGGTGAGGAAGTGTGGTCGCTGGCGATCCTGCTGCACGAAGAGGGTCTGCTTGATCGCAGCATCGTCTATGCCACCGACATCAATCCGGCCGCGCTGACCACCGCCGAGGCGGGTGCCTATGGCATCGACCGGATGGCCCAGTTCAGCCGCAACTACCTGGCCGCCGGTGGCACGGCGTCGCTGTCCGACTACTACGCCACCGCCTACGATGGTGCGGTGTTCGACCGCCAGCTGCGCCGCAACGTGGTGTTCGCCGATCACAGCCTGGCCACCGATACCGTGTTCTCCGAAGTGCACCTGGTGTCGTGCCGCAACGTGCTGATCTATTTCAACCGCGACCTGCAGGACCGCGCCGTCGGCCTGTTCCGCGAGGCGCTGGTGCATCGTGGCTTCCTCGGCCTGGGCAGCAAGGAGTCGCTGCAGTTCGGGCGTCACCACGATGCCTTCGAGGTCTGTTCGCGCGAGCACCGCCTGTACCGGAAGGTGGCCTGATGGTGGTGCCGGCGCGTCCCGCGCTGCTGGTGATCGGTGCGTCGGCGGGTGGGGTCGCGGCCCTGCAGGCCGTGCTGGGTGCGTTGCCGTCGGGGCTGCCGGCGCCGGTGCTGGCCGTGCTGCACCTGCCGCGTGACCGCACCAGCCGCATCGCCGAGGTGCTGGCGCCGTACTGCGCGTTGCCGGTGCGCGAGGCCGAGGACAAGCAGCCACTGCAGCCCGGTACGGTGACGTTCGCGCCACCGGACTACCACCTGCTGGTGGAAGACGCCGGTTCGCTGGCGTTGTCGGTGGATGCGCCGGTGCTGTTCTCGCGGCCGGCCATCGACCCGTTGTTTGAATCCGCCGCCGCGGTGTTCGGCCCGCAGGTGCTTGCACTGTTGCTGACCGGCGCCAGCAGCGATGGCAGCGAAGGTGTCGCCGCGGTGCGTGCTGCCGGTGGCCGTGCCTGGCTGCAATGTCCCGAGGAAGCCGAGGCGTCGATGATGCCGGCGTCCGCCCTGCAGTACGCCGGTGCCGATGCCGTGCTGCCTCTTGAAATGATGTGTCGCCGCCTGAAGGAGTCGTTTGCATGAACCTGCTGCCACCGGACCCTGCGCACTCGCAGACCCGGGTCAACCTGCTGATCGTCGACGACGTGCCGCAGAACCTGGTAGCCATGCAGGCATTGCTGCAGCGCGAAGGGGTCAACCTGCTGCTGGCTGGCTCGGGTGCGCAGGCACTGGAGTTGTTGCTGGAGCACGAAGTGGCCCTGGCCCTGCTCGACGTGCACATGCCCGAGATCGATGGCTTCACCCTGGCCGAGCTGATGCGCGGTTCGCATCGCAGTCGCGACGTGCCGATCATCTTCCTGACCGCCTCGCCTGACGATCCGCTGCGCGTCTTCAAGGGCTACGAGAGCGGCGCCGTGGATTTCCTGCACAAGCCGGTGGCGCCACAGGTGATCCTGAGCAAGGTCAATGTCTTCATCGAGCTGTACCAGCAGCGGCAGTTGCTGAAGGCGCGCAACGAGGCACTGGAGCGCGCGTTGAAGCTCAACGAGACGATGGCCGCGGTGCTGACCCACGATCTGCGCACGCCGCTGTCGGCGATCCTGCTGTGCACCGACAAGCTGGCGCTGGAGCTTCCGGAAGGCAACGCAGGCGCGCAGCAGACCCTTCAGTACCTGGAAGCCAGCACCCTGCGGATGGCGCGGATGGTCGAGCAGCTGCTGGATTTCTCGCGGATCCGCAGCGGTGGCCTGAGGCTGGAGGCAAGTGCCTGCGATCTGGCCGACGTGACGCGCGCGGTAGTGGCCGAAGCAGGCAGCGCGCATGGGATGGACCGGATCCGCCTGGACATGCAGGGAGACACGCGGCTGCAGGGCGATCTGGATCGCCTTGGCCAGGTCGCCGCCAACCTGGTCGGCAATGCGCTGACCCATGGCAGCGAGGCCAGGGTGGAGGTGGATGGGCGCGACCCGCGCAGCGTGCTGCTGCGGGTCAGTAACGCCGGCCGGATCGATGATGCGCTGTTGCCGCGACTGTTCGAGCCCTTCAAGGCCAGCTTCCACCAGAGCAAGGGCCTGGGCCTTGGCCTGTACATCGTCGATCAGTTCGTCCGCGCGCACGGCGGGCGCATTGCGGCCCGCAACGAAGCGGGGCAGGTGGTGTTCGAGGCAGTGCTGCCACGGCGTTTCGACGGCGCGGTCATGGCGGCAACCTGAACTCTTCAGGCAACGGCCCGGCGGACTGAGACGGACTCGTCCGCAACTGCTACCGTGGGTGCACATCCTGCCAGGGAAGCGCCATGCCATTGCGCGTCATCGCCTACGTCAGCCGGGCGCTGCCGGACCTTTCCGCCGAGCGCCTGCATCGGCTGGTGGAAGACGCGGCACGTTTCAACAAGCTGGCAGGGGTGACCGGCGTGCTGCTGCATGACGGCGAACGTTTCCTGCAGTACATCGAGGGTCCGCCGGACGGCATCGATTCGGTCTACGAGCGCATCCTGCAGGCAGGAAGCCACATCGACATCATCGAACTGGCACGCGGGCGCCTGGGCCAGCGCCAGTTTCCCTATTGGGCGATGCGGTCGCTCCCGGTCGACGCGGCGATGCTGCGCCAGCTTTCTTCCAGTGACTGGTCAGGGTTCACCCGCACCCTGCAGGGCGACCGTTCGGCACCGACGCCGGTGGACCTGCTCGATCAGGTGGTGCAGCCGGTGCTGCACGCTGGTTGAAGGCCTGCGCCGGATTCAGCGCGAAGTACCACCGCAGTAGGCCGCATGCAGCGCCTGCAGCACGCCCAGCGCCGGCCCTTCAATGACCCGGTAGTGGATTGCCTGTGCTTCGCGCCGGGTCGCCACGATATCCAGTCCGCGCAGTACCGCCAGGTGCTGTGACAGCGCCGATGCGCTCAGGCCGGTCAGTGCCTGCAGTTCCGGCACCGGTGCCTCACCTTCTACCAGGCGGCACAGCACCCGCAACCGGGCCGGGTGGGCGAGGCTTTTGAGCAGCGTGGCTGCCTGTGAAGCGTGTTCGGCCATCGCGGCGCTGTCGAGCTGGGTGCGGGCCATGGTTGACCATTTTGTTTAGGATGATCTAATTTAGAATAATCTAAATAAATGGACAATCCCATGTGCGGCAGTGAAGAGGGCAGGGCATGAACGTGCCATGGAGTGCAGTGGCAGGTGGTGCGTTGATCGGCGCCGCTGCGGTGCTGTTGCTCGCCACCATCGGACGCGTGGCGGGCATCAGCGGCATCGCCGCGGGCAGCCTGCACGCAGCCAAAGGCGAGCGTGGCTGGCGCTGGGCCTTCCTGGCCGGACTGCTCGCGTCGGCTGGGCTGGTACTGTGGTGGCAATCGGTGCCCGAGGCATCGCCACGCGTGTTGCTGCGTGATGCTTTGCCGGCCTGGCAGTTGATCGGAGCCGGGCTGCTGGTCGGCTTCGGTACACGGCTGGGCAATGGCTGCACCAGTGGTCACGGCGTCTGCGGCATGGCCCGCGGCTCAAAGCGTTCGCTGGCAGCCGTGCTGGTGTTCATGGCCTGCGCGATGCTGACCACCTTCCTGGTCCGTCATGGCGGAGGCCTGGCATGAGCCGCGCAGTCTGGGCCGCCGGCGCGGCGGGCGCATTGTTTGGCATGGGGTTGGCGCTTTCGGGAATGACCGACGCGCGTCGTGTCCTCGGCTTCCTCGACATCACGGGCGACTTCGATCCCACGCTGATGTGGGTGCTGGGCTCGGCGCTGCTGGTCAGTGCGGTCGGACAGCGTTGGGTGCTGCGGCGCGTGCAGCCGTGGTTCTCGCTCCACTTCCAGCTGCCTGCTGCCCGGGGTGTCGATGCTCGCCTGCTGCTGGGTGCCGCGCTGTTCGGCATCGGCTGGGGCTGGGCGGGCTATTGCCCGGGCCCGGCCATCGCCGGGCTGGCCGTGGCATCGCGCGAATCCCTGTGGTTCGTGCCGGCGATGCTTGCAGGATTCTGGCTGCACGACCGCTTCGTCCGTTGAGGCTTCACCCTTGTGTCACCCTGCTTGGGGTCCTATCTTCGGATCACGGGGAAAGGAGTGCAACGACATGGCACGGATGAAGTGGATGGGAAGAGGGATGCTGGTGGTCGCGCTGGCCGCAGCCGTGGCACCGGCTCTGGCCTGCACGCGCGCGGTGTACCTGGGCGACAACGGTGATGTGATCACCGCGCGCTCGATGGACTGGAAGGTCGATGTGGCGACCAACCTCTACATACTGCCGCGCGGCATTGCGCGCACCGGCCAGGCAGGCCCGAAGTCGTTGGCCTGGACCGCGCGCTACGGCTCGGTGGTGGCGACCGGCTACGACGTGTCGACCACCGATGGCATGAACGAAAAGGGCCTGGTGGCCAACCTGCTGTGGCTGGTCGAATCGGAGTATCCACAGCAGCGTGGCACCAAACCGGGCCTGGCCATCTCGCTGTGGGCACAGTACGTGCTGGACAACTTCGCCACGGTGGACGAGGCGGTGGCAGCGCTGAGGCGTGAACCGTATTCGATCGTCACGGACAAGGTGCCCGGTGAGGATCGCCAGGCGACGCTGCACCTGTCGCTGTCCGATGCCAGCGGCGACAGCGCCATCGTCGAGTACATCGGCGGTCGTCAGGTGATCCATCATGACCGGCGCTACCAGGTGATGACCAACTCGCCGATCTTCGAGCAGCAGCTGGCGCTCAACACCTACTGGCAGCAGATCGGTGGCACGGTGATGCTGCCGGGCACCAACCGTTCCGCCGACCGCTTCGCGCGCGCCTCTTTCTACATCAACGCCATTCCCAAGGCCGAAGACCCGGTCGTGGCGCTGGCCAGTGTGTTCAGCGTGATCCGCAATACCTCGGTGCCCTACGGCATCACCACGCCGGGCGAGCCGAACATTTCATCCACGCGCTGGCGCACCGTGGCCGACCACAAGCGGAGGCTGTACTTCTTCGAATCCGCACTGACCCCGAACACGTTCTGGGTCGATCTGAACAAGGTCGATTTCGGTGGCAAGGTGCTCAAGCTGGATCTTGGCCCGGACCAGCGCAATACCTTCTCCGGCGATGCACTGGGCCAGTTCGTGCCCAGCGCACCGTTCACCTTCCTCGGCGTCGACGGTTAGTTCGACGCCTGGCCGGAGGCCGGGTAGACCGCCTGGATCGTGCAGCTGCCGCGGGTGTACTGCGGCAGCGGCGCGATCCCGTCATGGCGCAGGTCGCCTGCTTCGAACCCGGCGGTCGTGACCCGGTCGCCGGGATTGCCGCAGATCAGGCCATTCTGCAGGCCGGAGTGGAAGCTGAGCTGTGGCGCACGATCAAGCTGGCGGCAATGGCTGCCGAGTTCCACGCGGTAGTAGCGATGCCCGCCATTGCGGCGCGGATTGGTCTCCACCAGCATGCCCTGCGGATCGGACGACCATGCGCGCACGTTGCGGGTCGCGAAGCAGTACGAGGGCGAGCCGCCGAAGCTGCGGCGCACCTCCTTGCGTTCGCGGATGGTCATGGCGGGCAGGGTAGCGGTGCGCAGGCGGTCGCTGTCGCGGGCCACGCTGGCATAGTCGCGGTTCTGTACCGGCGTGACCGCGCTGACGGCGCAGCTGCGGCCGTCAACCACGACGCGCTCGCTGGGTCGGCCGCAGGCCCAACCGGCGGGCGCTTCCAGCTTCAAGGTGGTGGCTGCGCGGACCCCGGGGCAATCCTCGCTGAAATCGATGCGATAGGCCTGGCCGGACGCAGCGCGCAGGGCAATCGAGCGCGGCGAGGCCTGCTCCACTTCCTGCACTCCGACAGCGTCCATGCAATGCGGTGCCGGTGGCATACGTTGCTGTGCGGAGGCCGTCGCGGCGAGGGCCAGGCCGAGGCCGGCAGCAAGCACCAGGCGCACGTACTGATCGGTCATGACCTGCATTCCCTGCGTTGGATGACGGATCGACTATAGCAGCGGTTTGCGCGGCCGGTATTACACGCGCACACTGCGCCGATGGGCGCCATCTTCCACCTGCGGCACTACGGCCAGGCCACCGGCCTGGACCGCCATGACTATGCGCAGTGGGTGCTGCCGCTGCGGGGTGAACTGCAATTCGAAATGGAAGGCCGCGGTGGTCGCCTGGACGTCCTGCAGGGGGCATTCGTTGCCGCCGGTGAGGCGCATGACCAGATGGCGGATGGGCCGAATGGTTTCGTGATCGTCGATTGTGCCCCGGGTGTGCTCGATGACGGCACGCAGGAGCATCTGTGCCGCCAACGCTGGCTTTACCTGCCATTGGCGCTGCGCCGGCGTCTTGCCAGCGTACAGGCTGGGCAACCGATGCCGGCGCTGTTGCCGCAGTTGTTGCAGGTGTTTGCCCCCGCCGGCAGTGGCGCACGCATGCAGGGGCTGTGCGCGGCAGTGCAGGCGGAGCCCGGCCAGGCGTGGCCGGTGGCGCGCATGGCCGCGTTCGTGGGTGTCGGCGAGAGCCGCTTGCATGCGCTGTTCCAGCGTGAGTTCGGGCTCAGCCCGCAGGCTTGGCTCAGTGCGTGCCGGTTGCGCTGGGCCAAGCACCAGCTGCGCACCAGCACCGCGTCGATCTGCGATATCGCACTCGCTGCAGGCTATTCCGAGCAGAGCGCACTGACCCGAGCGCTGCGCCGCGAGTGCGGCCAGACCCCCGCAGCGTGGCGCCGGGGCGCCATCTGACCTGTAGAGCCGAGCCCACGCTCGGCTGCCTTTATCTACACAGCGGGCAATCGCAGCCGAGCATGGGCTCGGCTCTACAGATCAGCGACAGCGCAGGGCAGTAGCCTGGGTCAAGAGCGTGCACCGGCCAGCGCTTACACTGCGCGGCCTGTTCTCTCTCCCCCGAAGAACCCGAATGCGCAACAACCCGATGGCCCTGGGCATCGCCAATGGCGTTGCCGCCGGCGCGCTCTGGGGCGTGGTCTTCCTCGCGCCCGCTGTGCTGCAGTCGTTCAACGCCCTGCAACTGTCCGCCGGTCGCTACCTGGTCTATGGCCTGATTGCCGTAGCCCTGTTGCTGCCGCGCTGGAAACGGCTGGCGCCGAAGCTCGGTCGCGCCGAATGGATCGGCCTGCTGTGGCTGAGCCTGGCTGGCAACCTCGTGTACTTCCTGTTGCTGGCCACCGCGGTGCAGTGGGCAGGCGGCGCGGCGGCGTCCCTGATTGTCGGCCTGATTCCGGCGGTGGTCACCCTGGTCGGCGTGCGCGAACAGGGTGCAGTGCCTTTGAAGCAGCTGCTGCCGGCGTTGGGCCTGTGCGTGCTCGGCGTGGCCTTGGTCGGCTGGGAGGCACTGATGTCCGAGCACCTGGCAACCCCGTGGCGGCAGCGCCTGATCGGCCTGTTGTGCGCGTTTGGCGCGCTGTTCTCGTGGGCACTGTACTCGATCGGCAACAGCCGCTGGCTGGCGCGCCGGCCGGACCTGTCCAGCCACGACTGGTCACTGCTGACCGGCGTCACCACCGGTGGCCTGGCCCTGCTGCTGGTGCCGATGGCCTTCATCGGTCACACCGGCAGCCATTCGGCGGCGCAATGGAGCGGGTTCTGGGCCATCAGTGCGGGTGTGGCAGTGGTGGCCTCGATCCTCGGCAACGCATTCTGGAACCGGGCCAGTCGCCTGCTGCCACTGACCCTCACCGGGCAGATGATTGTGTTCGAGACGCTGTTCGCGCTGCTGTACGCCTTCGCCTGGCAGCAGCGTTGGCCGACGCTGCTGGAGGCGCTGGCAATCGTGATCCTGGTGGCGGGTGTGATGCTGTGCGCGCATGCACATCGCACGCCGCGGGCAATCGCCGAACATGCCGGCTGAATACGGCCCGCAAGCGCGCTGATGTCCACTTTGTCTCAGTTGCAACCAAATGCCGGCACGTTGGCCGATGATCGCCGCAGAGAAATTTTGCATCGCAGCACTTGACAGCCGCCCGGCGTGCAGTGTTTTCTGTACGCCATGGTCCTTGATGCCGCCCACGCCAGCCTGATCGCCCCCGCCACTGCGGGCCGTTCGACTGTGCCGGTCGCCATCACCACCATTACCACCACCACCGTCACCACTCGCCTGGTGCGGCCCGTCGTCTTCGTGTAACTCCCGAAAACCACGGCCCCGCACCATCCAGGTGGCGGGGAGACTCGACACTTGCATGCGACGGGGCCTCCTGCCGAGGTCTGCATGTCTTCCCACGCCCCCGCCCAACCCGTTGCCCCGGCCGATCTGGCCGCACCGTCCATCGTCGTGCACAAGTTCGGCGGCACGTCGGTGGCCGACGCCGAGCGCTACCGCCATGTCGCCGGCCTGCTGCTGGCGCGTCCCGAATCGCTGCAGGTCACTGTCGTTTCGGCAATGAAGGGCGTCACTGACGCGCTGATCGAGCTGGCGCAGCTGGCGGCCAAGGGCGACGAAGGGTGGCGCGAGGCCTGGTATGCGCTGCGCGCACGCCATCGGGGCGCCGCCGTGGCGCTGCTGGGCGAGCAGGTGGGCGAGACCGTGGAATGGATCGATGCCCGCTTCGAGCAGTTGGCCGAGGTACTGGCGGCGCTGGCGGTGATCGGCGAGCTGCCGCGCGAAGTACTCGACCGCGTGCAGGGCCTGGGCGAAGTATTCTCCGCGCAGCTGCTCGGCACGCACCTGCAGGCGCTGGGCGAAGACTGCGCGGTGCTGGATGCGCGCGATGTGCTGGTGGTCGGCCATGGCGAACTGGGTGTGGATGTCGACTGGGAAGCTAGTGCGGACCGCTTGGCCAAGTGGCGCCTGCAGCATCCCCAGCCGCGGGTGGTTGCCACGGGTTTCGTCGCCCGTGACCGCCACGATCGCATCACCACGCTCGGACGCAATGGCAGCGACTATTCCGGTGCGATCTTCGCCGCGTTGTTCAACGCCGATGAACTGCACATCTGGACAGATGTCGATGGCGTGCTGTCGGCCGACCCGCGGCTGGTGCCCGAGGCGGTACAGCTGGAATCGCTGAGCTACGACGAAGCCTGCGAGCTGGCCTATTTCGGGGCCAAGGTTGTGCACCCGCAGACGATGTCGCCGGCGATCCGCCTGGGCCTGCCGATCTTCATCCGCAATACCTTCCAGCCGGCGCATCCCGGTACGCGCATCTCGGCAGAGCGCTCACCGCGTGGGCCGGTGAAGGGCCTGACCCTGAGCCCCGGGCTGGCCCTGCTGAACCTGGAAGGCACCGGCTTGATCGGCGTGCCCGGTACGGCCGAGCGTGTGTTCGCCGCGCTGCGCCAGGCGCAGGTGTCGGTGGTGATGATCTCGCAGGGCTCGTCGGAACATTCGATCTGCTGCGTGGTGCGTGCCGCCGAAGCCGCGCGGGGGCGCGAGGCGCTGTTGCACGCATTCGCGCATGAACTGTCGGTCGGCCAAGTGCAGCGCGTCCAGGTCAGCGGGGGCGTCAGCGTGCTGGCCGCGGTGGGCGATGGCATGGCCGGCCAGCCGGGCGTGGCGGCCCGCCTGTTCGAAGCCCTGGGTCGTGCGCAGGTGAACATCCTGGCGATCGCGCAGGGCTCGTCGGAGCGCAACATCTCGGTGGCGGTGGACAGTGCCGATGCCACCCGCGCATTGCGCGCCGCACATGCCGGCTTCTGGCTGTCGCCGCAGACGTTTGCGGTGGGCGTGATCGGGCCGGGCAATGTCGGCGCGGCACTGCTTGACCAGCTGCTGGCGGCGCGCCCGCAACTGCTGGCCAAGGCCAATGTCGACCTGCGCCTGCGTGCGATGGCCTCGCGCTCGCGCATGCGGCTGGAAGTGGACGGCCTGCACGCCGATTGGCGGGAGGCACTGCAGGACGCGGGGGAGTCCAGCGACCTCGATCGCTTCACCGAACACCTGCTGGCCGCGCACCTGCCGCATGCGGTGGTGATCGACTGCAGTGGCAGCGCCGAGGTGGCCGAGCGTTATGAGGGCTGGCTGGCGGCCGGCATCCATGTGGTCACCCCGAACAAACAGGCCGGTGCCGGGCCGCTGCCACGCTACCAGCGCATCCGTGCTGCTGCGGCCGCCAGTGGTGCGCGCTTCCGCTACGAGGCCACGGTGGGCGCGGGCCTGCCGGTGATCACCACACTGCGTGATCTGATGGATACGGGCGACGAGGTGCTGGCCATCGAAGGTATTTTCTCCGGCACGCTGGCCTGGCTGTTCAATCGCTTCGACGGCAGCCAGCCATTTTCTTCGCTGGTCGCGCAGGCGCGGTCGATGGGCTACACCGAGCCGGACCCGCGCGATGACCTGTCCGGCGTGGACGTGGCACGCAAGCTGGTGATCCTGGCGCGCGAGGCCGGCCATGCGCTCAGCCTGGAGCAGGTACAGGTGGAAAGCCTGGTGCCGGCGCTGCTGCGCGAGGGCAGTGTGGATGACTTCATGGCGCGCCTGGGCGAGTCCGATGCCAGCCTGCTGCAGCGGTTGCACGATGCGCGGGCGCGCGGTGCCGTGCTGCGCTATGTGGCGCGGCTTGGCGCCGATGGTGCTTCGGTGGGTCTGCAGGAGCTGCCGGCCGATCACGCCTTCGCCAACCTGCGGCTGACCGACAACGTGGTGCAGTTCCGTACCCGCCGCTACTGCGACAACCCGTTGGTGGTGCAGGGGCCGGGTGCGGGTCCGGAAGTGACCGCCGCCGGAGTGTTCGCCGACCTGCTGCGGGTGGCTGCCGGTGAAGGAGCGCGCCTGTGATCGCACGTGCGTTTGCGCCTGCGTCGGTGGCCAACGTGGCGGTGGGCTTCGACATTCTTGGTCATGCCATCGCCGGGGTTGGCGATACTGTGAGCGTGCGCCGCATCGATGAGCCGATGGTACGCATCGAGGCGATCCGGGGCAGTGCGGTCGAGCTGCCGTTGAAAGCGGCCGGCAATACCGCCGGAGCTGCGCTGATGTCGCTGCGCGCAGGGCTCGGACTGGACTTCGGTTTCGCCATCGAGATCGACAAGGGCATTCCGTTCGGCTCGGGCATGGGCGGATCGGCGGCATCGTGCGTGGCGGCGCTGGTGGCGGCCAACGCACTGCTGGATGCGCCGCTGTCGCGCGAGGCGCTTTACCCGTTTGCGCTGGATGGCGAAGCAGTGGCCAGCGGTGGCCGCCACGGTGACAACGTGGGTCCGTTGCTGCTGGGCGGCCTCGCGCTGTGCACGGCCGATCGCCTGCTGCCGATCCCGGTGCCGGCCACGTGGCACAGCCTGCTGGTGCACCCACACGCGGTGCTTGAGACGCGTCGCGCCCGCCAGGCGCTGCAGGGCAGCTATGCGCTGGGTGAGTTCGTGGCGCAGAGCGCGAACCTCGCGCTGGTACTCAGCGGCTGCCATCGCAACGACGCCGCGCTGGTCCGTGCTGGCCTGCGTGATGTGCTGGTGGAGCCACGACGCGCCGGCCTGATTGCGGGCTTCGAGGCAGCACGCGATGCGGCGCTATCGGCACAGGCGATGGGGGCAGGCATCTCTGGTGCCGGTCCGAGCGTGTTCGCCTGGTTTGAAGATGCCGAGCGGGCCCACGCTGCCGTGGCGCCGGTGCAGGCGGCATTCGCCGTCGCCGGTTTCGACAGCGATGCCTGGGTGTCGCCGCTGGACGCGCCGGGAGCCCGGCTGTGCTGAATCCTTCCCCCTTACTGGATACCCAACCCATGCAATTTGTTTCGACCCGCGGCCAGTCTCCAGCCGTTGGCCTCAGCGCGGCCATCGCCGCAGGACTGGCGTCCGATGGTGGGCTGTATGTGCCCCAGGTGCTGCCGGCGCCGCGTGAGCTGCAGGCCGGTGCGGCGCTGGCCGATACCGCCGCCGACCTGCTGGCGCCGTTCTTTTTCGGCGACGCGCTGGAGTCTGCGTTGCCGTCGATCTGCCGGGAAGCGTTCGATTTCCCAGTGCCGCTGCGCCCGCTCGGCAACGGTGATCACGTGCTGGAGCTGTTCCATGGACCAACGGCAGCGTTCAAGGACATCGGCGCGCGCTTCCTGGCCGGTACGCTGTCGCGGCTGCAGGCCGGCAAGGACCGCGACCTGACCATTGTCGTCGCCACCTCCGGCGATACCGGTGCCGCGGTGGCGGCGGCGTTCCATCGCCAGCCCGGTGTGCGGGTGGTGGTGCTGTATCCGGATGGCCGCGTGTCACCACGCCAGGCACACCAGCTGGGCTGCTTCGGCGACAACATCCAGGCGCTGCGTGTGGCCGGTGCATTCGACGACTGCCAGGCCATGGTCAAGCAGGCGCTGGCCGACCGCGAACTGCAGGTGCAGGTGCCGCTGAGCTCGGCCAACAGCATCAGCCTGGGCCGCCTGCTGCCGCAGATGAGCTACTACGCGCATGCGGCACTGACCCATCATGCTGAAACCCGTCGCCGGCTCAACCTGCTGGTGCCGACCGGCAACCTTGGCAACGCAATGGCTGCGGTGCTGGCGCGTGCGCTGGGTGTGCCGATCGGGCAGATTGTGCTGGCGACCAATGCCAACGCCGTGTTGCCGGCCTACTTCAATGGCGGTGATTACCAACCGCAGGCCAGCGTGGCCACCGTGGCCAATGCGATGGACGTGGGCGCGCCGAGCAACTTCGAGCGCCTTCGCTGGCTCTATCACGGCGATGATGCAGAGCTGCGTGCGGCCTTCCGTGCGTTCGCGGTGGACGACGTGACCATCCGCGCCACGATTGCGGCGGCGCATGCGAGCCGCGGCGAGCTGTTCTGCCCGCACACGGCGACGGCGGTGAAGGTACTGCAGGACCTGCGTGCGCGCGGCGCCAAGGGTGACTGGGCGGTGGTGGCCACCGCACACCCGGCCAAGTTCGAGGCGGTGGTGGAGCCGTTGATTGGCGAAGCGGTGGCGGTGCCGCCGGCGCTGGATGCACTGTTGCAGCGGCCTGCGCACGCGGAACCGTTGGCCGCCGATTACGCGGCGTTGCGTGAGGTGTTGTTGGGTTGAGCAAGAGCCGCCGGGCATGGCCCGGCGCTACCGAAGGTCAGCGAGCGGGGTAGCGCCGGGCCATTCCCGGGGAGCGCTGGCGGAGGTCAGGCCAGGCCTTCGCCCGCCAGTCCGCGCAATCCGTCCTCGTCGAGGATCTCCACGACGTTCAGGTGGGGCAGGGCAATCAGCCCCTGCTGGCGCAGCTTGGTGAAGGTGCGGCTGACCGTTTCCATGGTCAGGCCCAGATGGTCGGCGATGTCGCCACGGCCCATCGGCAGCGAGACGCGCAGGCCATCGCCGCCCAGCTTGGCCTCGCGCGCGGCCAGGCGCAGCAGGAAGTCGGCCAGTTTCTCGGCCGGCTGCAGCCGCGCCAGTGCCAGTGCGGCGTCCTGTGCGGCGTCCAGTTCCTGGCAGGCACGCTGCAGCAGCTTGCGCTCCAGGTGCGGGAAGCGGCTGCGCAGCGCCTTCATCTGCGGCAGCGCAACGCGGCACACGCGGCTGTCGGCGATAGCCTCGATATCGTAGCGGTGGTGGTCGCTGCCGCTCAGCCCCAGGTAGTCGCCGGGAAGTACGAAGCCATTGATCTGGCGGCGGCCGTCGGCCAGGGTGCGCACCAGGCGCAGGGCGCCGCCAGTCAATGTATAGACATGGTCGCGCTCTTCGCCGGTGCGGGCCAGGGTGCTGCCCATGCTGACCTGCTGGGAAACGGTGACCTGTTCCAGTGCCTGCACTTCATCGGGCGACAGCGCCGAGCACACCGCAAGGTGGCGAACCGAGCAGTGCAGGCAGTCCAGCGTGGTGCAGGACGGCGAGGCGGGATCGTTGGTGGCGGGCGGGGCGCCGGAAGGCCGTGACATGTTGCGGGGGCGTATCGCGGGCGGGGAGGGCCTTATGATACTTCAAGCGGCCGTTCGACCCTGCCCGAGGCGGGGGCGCTAGAATGTCGCCCCCTCCCACGTCCCGTTCCAGCAGGAGTTCCGCCCGTGATCAAGCCCCGTACCCCGCCCGGCACCCTTGAACTGCTGCCGCGCGAGCAGATTGCGTTCCAGCGCATGCTGGACGTGATCCGCCGCAACTACGAGCGCTTCGGGTTCCTGCCGGTGGAGACGCCGGTGTTCGAGCTGTCCGACGTGCTGCTGACCAAGTCCGGTGGCGAGACCGAGCGCCAGGTGTATTTCGTGCAGTCCACCGGTGCGCTGGCCAACGCCGCCGAGTCAGGCGACCGTTCGCTGCCGGAGATGGCGCTGCGCTTCGACCTGACCGTGCCGCTGGCGCGCTACGTGGCCGAGCACGAACATGAACTGACCTTCCCGTTCCGCCGCTACCAGATGCAGCGCGTGTACCGCGGCGAGCGCGCCCAGCGCGGTCGTTTCCGCGAGTTCTACCAGTGCGACATCGACGTGATCGGCAAGGACAGCCTGAGCGTTCGCTATGACGCCGAAGTGCTGGCGGTCATCCACGCGGTGTTCTCGGAACTGCGTATCGGCGACTTCAGCATCCAGCTGAACAACCGCAAGCTGATGCGCGGCTTCTTCGAAAGCCTGGGCGTGGCCGAGGGCGAGCGCCAGCTGGCGGTGCTGCGCGAAGTGGACAAGCTGGACAAGCGCGGCGCCGATTACGTGCGCGAGACGCTGGTTGGCGAAGGCTTCGGGATCCCGGCCGAACAGGTCGAGAAGATCCTGGCCTTCGTGGCTGTGCGTTCGCAGGGCCATGCCGATGCGCTGGCCCAGCTGGCCGCGCTGGAAACCGGCGCGGCTTCGTCGGAAACGCTGCGCACCGGTGTTGCCGAGCTGCGCGAAGTGCTGCAGCTGGTGCAGGCGCTGGGCGTGCCGGAAAGCGCCTATTGCCTGAATTTCTCGATTGCGCGTGGCCTGGATTACTACACCGGTACCGTGTACGAGACCACGCTGACCGACCACCCGCAGATCGGCTCCATCTGCTCGGGCGGCCGTTATGAAGACCTGGCCAGCCACTACAGCAAGTCGAAGCTGCCGGGCGTGGGCATCTCCATCGGCCTGTCGCGCCTGTTCTGGCAGCTGCGCGAGGCCGGCCTGATCGACGGCATCGAAGCCAGCAGCGTGCAGGCGCTGGTGGCGCTGATGGACGAGCAGGGCATGCCGCAGTCGCTGGACATCGCCCGTCGACTGCGCGCCGGCGGCATCAACACCGAAGTGCAGATGGAGCCGAAGAAGATCGGCAAGCAGTTCCAGTACGCCGCCAAGGCCGGTATCCGCTTCGTGGTGCTTGCGGGTGAGGATGAGCTGGCACGCGGTGTGGTGGCGGTGAAGGACCTGCTGCGCGAGCAGCAGTTCGAAGTCTCCCGCGATGAGCTGGCCAGCACCCTGCAGGTGGAGCTGGAGCAGTCGAAGGCGATGGCGTGATGCGGGTCGCGGCAGGAGGGCTGTTCGTCCTCCTGCTGGCCGGCTGCCAGAGTGACCCGTCGCTGCACAGCACGCGCATCGGTCCGGACCACTACCGGCTGCAGGTTGATCGTTGTCATGTGATCGACCGCGCGCAACTCGAAGGCGACCTGCAGGCCCTGGCCGCACAGAAGTGCCCGGCGGGCGTGGGTGCGTTGGAAAACATCCAGTCCCTGCCGAGCCGGCAGGGCAGCCTGCTCGGCGAATGCCTGCGGCGCGGGGCGCTGCAGGCCGAGGTGCGCTGCTTGAAGCCCTGAGTTGTGCCGAATCTATGATTAAAAAGAAAAACGCCCACCTTTGGTGGGCGTTTTTCGTTTCCGGCTGCCCGTTAAGGGGTCAGATCCGTTTTCCGCAGGAAAACGGATCTGACCCCACGCCGCCCGGATTTGACGCACCGCGCAAGAATGCGCTAATGTACTAACGCGCTATTACATTGATGCATGGAAACGACCCCGTGAAAGTCCGCCCCGAAATTGCCGCCAAAGACCCGAAGGCCGACCTGGAAGCCCTGGCCCGGGCCTTTGCCGCCCTGCGCGAGCCTGAGCAGGTGGAAGCGTTCCTGCGCGACCTGTGCACCCCCGCTGAACTGGAAGCCATGGCCGACCGCTGGAAGGTGGTGCCGCTGCTGCAGCAGGGCGTGCCGTATCGCGAGATCCACGAGCGCACCGGGGTCAGCGTGACCACCACCGGACGGGTGGCACGCACGCTCGAGCATGGCCATCGAGGCTATGCCGCCGCCATAGACCGCCTTGCTTCGCGCTGATCCGCGCCCCGTTCCGACCTTCGAGACCTCCCCCATGAGTGCAACCCAGGCAGCACCGGCACGAGACCGGTTGCGTATCGCCATCCAGAAGAGTGGCCGGCTGGCCGAGCCCGCCCGCAATCTGCTCAGTGCCTGTGGCCTGAGCTGGCGCGAAAGCCGCGACAAGCTGTTCTGCTACGGCGAGTCGCTGCCGGTGGACCTGCTGCTGGTGCGCGACGATGACATCCCGGGCCTGATCGCCGACGGTGTCTGCGACCTCGGCATCGTCGGCCGCAATGAACTGGATGAGCAGGCCGCCGCGCGCCGCCAGATCGGCCTGCCGGATGCTTATCAGGCGCTGCGCGGACTGGGCTTCGGCCAGTGCCGGCTGATGCTGGCGGTGCCCGAGGAGTGGCAGTGGCAGGGTCCGGCGCAGCTGGCTGGCACACGGATCGCCACCAGCTATCCGGCCATCCTCAAGCAGTGGCTGGATGAGCAGGGCGTGGATGCGCAGGTGGTCGAGCTGTCCGGTTCGGTGGAGATCGCGCCGCGCCTTGGTACCGCCGACCTGATCTGCGACCTGGTCTCCAGCGGCGCTACGCTGCGCGCCAACCAGTTGACCCCGGTGCACAACCTGCTCGACAGCGAGGCAGTGCTGGCGGGCGCGGTGCGCGTGCCGGATGACGCACGCGCGTCGCTGCGTGCGATGCTGCTGCGCCGTCTCGACGGCGTGGTGCAGCGCCAGGACCGCAAGCTGCTGATGTTCCGCGCCAGCGAGGATCGCGTCGATGCGCTGGCACAATTGCTGGCCGATGCCGAGCCGCTGGTGCGGCTGCCGGCCGATGGCGGTGCACTGCGCCTGCAGACCATGTGCCCGGGTCCGTTGAGCTGGCAACGCATGGAAGAACTCGAGCGCGCCGGTGCACAGGGTCTGATGGTGTTGAGCGTGGAGCGGTCGCTGGCATGAATCGTCTGATCTGGTCGCAACTTGATGAGGCCGCGCGCAGCGCGGCATTGACCCGCCCGGTGCAGACCGTGGCGCAGCAGACCCGCGATGCGGTGGCGGCGATGATCGCGCAGGTGCGCGCGCAGGGCGACGAGGCGCTGCGTGCGATTACCGCTCGTTTCGATGGCGTGGAGCTGGCGTCCTTCGAAGTGTCCGATGACGAGTTCGCGGCCGCCGAAGCGGCGGTACCCGTGGATCTGCGCCAGGCCATGGGGGAAGCTGCCGAGCGCATCACGCGCTTCCACGAGGCTGGCATGGGCAAGGGCTATGTCGTGGAGACCGCGCCGGGCGTGGTCTGTGAACGCATGCTGCGGCCGATCGGCCGGGTCGGCCTGTACGTACCGGCAGGCAGTGCGCCGCTGCCGTCCACCGCGTTGATGCTGGGCGTGCCCGCGCAACTGGCTGGTTGCCCGCAGGTGGTGCTGTGCACGCCGCCACGCGCCGATGGCACGGCCGACCCTGCGGTGCTGGTGGCCGCGCGCCTGACCGGCGTGCAGCGCGTGTTCAAGCTCGGCGGCGCGCAGGCGATTGCCGCGATGGCCTATGGCACCGCCACCATCCCGGCGTGCGACAAGCTGTTCGGGCCCGGCAACAGTTTCGTTACCGAAGCCAAGCAGCAGGTCGCACAGGACGGCGCCGCCTCCATCGACATGCCGGCCGGCCCGTCGGAAGTGCTGGTGATTGCCGATGCGGGCGCAAACCCGGCGTTCGTGGCTGCCGATCTGCTGTCGCAGGCCGAGCACGGCCCGGATTCACAGGTGCTTCTGTTGACCGACGATACCGCGATGCTGGTGGCGGTCGAGGCGGAAGTGGAACGCCAGGTGGCCTTGCTGCCGCGCCAGCAGATCGCACGCCAGGCACTGTCGGCGTCGCGCCTGATCGAGGTCGATTCGCTGGCTGACGCCTTTGCAATCAGCAACCGGTATGCGCCCGAACACCTGATCCTGGCGCTGCGCCAGCCGCGCGACTGGCTGGACAAGGTGCAGGCGGCCGGCTCGGTGTTCCTAGGCGATTTCACGCCGGAAGCACTGGGTGACTACTGCAGCGGCACCAACCACGTACTGCCGACAGCAGGCGCTGCACGTGCCTACAGCGGTGTCAGCGTCGCCAGCTTCCAGAACCTGATCAGCGTGCAGAGTGCCAGCGCTGCAGGACTGGCAGCAATCGGCGGCTGCGCACGCATCATCGCCAGCGCCGAAGGCCTGGATGCGCATGAGCGTGCAGTGGCCCTGCGCATGGAGGCCGCCGCATGAGCGCCGCCATTGATGACGTGCTGGCACTGGTGCGCCCGGATCTGCAGGCCTTCGCCGGCTACAGCTCGGCGCGCAGTGCGGCGGTGCAGGGCGAGGTCTGGTTGAACGCCAACGAGTCGGCCTGGGCCAATCCGGCCGATGCCGACGGCAGCAGCCGGCGCTATCCCGAACCGCAGCCGCTGGCGCTGCGCGAGAGCCTGGCCGCACTGTATGGCGTGCAACCGCAGCAGCTGCTGGTCGGCCGCGGCAGCGACGAAGCCATTGATCTGCTGGTGCGCGCGCTGTGCGTGCCCGGACGTGATGGCGTGCTGGTCACGCCGCCGGTGTTCGGCATGTACGCCGTGTGTGCACGGTTGCAGGGCGCCGCGCTGATCGAAGTGCCGCTTGTGGACAGCGAGGATGGCCTGCGCACCGATCTGGATGCGGTGATCGACACCGCCAAGGCGCGCAATGCCAAGCTGGTGTTCCTGTGCGCACCATCGAACCCGGCCGGTAGTGATATCGCCCTGGACGAGGTCGAACGCGTGGCGGTTGCGTTGCGCGGGCAGGCGCTGGTGGTGGTGGATGAGGCCTATGTCGAGTACGCGCAACGTCCGTCGGCGACCACGCTGTTGGCCGTGAACCCGAATCTGGCGGTGCTGAGAACGTTGTCGAAGGCGCACGCTCTTGCCGCCGCGCGCATCGGAACACTTATCGCCGCACCGGAACTGATTGCCGTCCTGCGTCGCTGCCAGGCGCCGTACCCGGTGCCGACGCCATGCGCGGAACTGGCGGTGCAGGCGCTGCAAACGGCCGCACTGGGGCGCACCGCCGAACGCGTGACCACGGTCATCGCCGAGCGTGAACGCCTGTTCGCGTCGCTGCCCGGCCTGCCCGGCGTGCGCCGCGTGTATGCCTCGGCCGGCAACTATCTGCTGGTGCGCTTCGCCGATGCCCAGGCCGCGTTCGATACGCTGCTGGCTGCTGGCGTGGTGGTGCGCGACCAGCGCGCCGCGCCGCAACTGGGCGATGCCCTGCGCATCAGCATTGGCAGCCCCGAAGAGAACGACCGCGTGCTTGCGACCCTGTCGGCGCGGAGGGCCGCAGCATGACCCCGATCCTGTTCATCGACCGCGACGGCACCCTCATCGAGGAGCCGTCCGATTTCCAGATCGATGCCTACGAGAAGCTGCGCTTCGTGCCGCAGGTGATCCCGGCGCTGCTGAAGCTGCGGGATGCCGGCTACCAGTTCGTGATCGTCACCAACCAGGATGGCCTGGGCAGCGACAGCTACCCGCGCGCCAGCTTCGATGGCCCCAATGATCTGATGCTGCAGATCTTCGAGAGCCAGGGCATCACCTTCCGTGACGTGCTGATCGATTGCAGCTGGCCGCAGGACAATGCACCGACCCGCAAGCCGGGCATCGGGCTGATGACCGCCTATCTGCAGGACCGCAGCATCGACTGGGCACGCTCCGGCATGGTGGGCGACCGCATCACCGACCTGCAGTTCGCCGACAATCTCAACATCCGTGGCTTCCAGTTGCGTACCGAGCAGTTTGGTGGCGAGTGGGACTGGCCGGGCATCGCCCATGCGCTGGCCGACGCGCCGCGTACTGCCGTGGTCCAGCGCAACACCAAGGAGACGAAGATCCGCGTTGAACTCGATCTGGACCGTGCCGGTGATGCGCGCATCGCCACCGGACTGCCGTTCTTCGACCACATGCTGGAACAGATCGGCAAGCACGGCGGTTTCGCCCTGGACATCCAGGCCGAGGGCGACCTGCACATCGACGAGCACCACACCATCGAAGACACCGGGCTGGCTCTGGGCCAGGCCCTGCGCGAAGCACTGGGCGACAAGCGCGGCATCGGCCGCTACGGTTTCACCCTGCCGATGGACGAGACCCTGGCCAGCGCTGCGCTGGATTTCAGCGGCCGCCCCTACTTCGTGTTCGACGGCGAGTTCAAGCGCGAACGGGTGGGCGACATGCCGACCGAACTGGTGCCGCACTTCTTCCGTTCGCTGTGCGATGCCAGTGGGCTGAACCTCAACCTGCAGGTACGCGGTGACAACGACCATCACAAGGTGGAGGCCTGCTTCAAGGCGCTGGCGCGCGCGCTGCGCCCGGCGCTGGCCCGGCAGGGCACGGCGTTGCCGACCACCAAGGGGGCGCTGTGAGTGACGTAGCGCTGATCGACGCGGGCGGTGCCAATCTTGGTTCGGTGCGCTATGCGCTCGAACGCCTTGGCGCCAGCGTTCGGCTGGTGCGCGATGCCGATGGGCTGGTCGGCGCGCAGCGGGTGATCCTGCCCGGCGTCGGTGCGGCGGGTCCCGGCATGCAGCGCCTGCATGCGCAGGGCCTGGTCGAGCCGTTGCAGCGGCTGGAAGTGCCGTTGATGGGCATCTGCCTGGGCATGCAGCTGTTGTTCGAGCGCTCCGAGGAAGCCGGCGTGGAAACGCTGGGGCTGATTCCCGGGGTGGTGCGCAAGCTGGTACCGGCCTGCGGCATCCGGGTGCCGCACATGGGTTGGAACCGCCTGCTGCCGCTACGTGAGTCGCTGCTGTTGCAGGGTGTACCAGAGCGGGCCAGCGCCTATTTCGTGCACAGCTATGCGGCGCCGCTGAATACCCACACCGTTGCTGCCTGCGATCACGGCGGCCTGTTCACGGCCGTGGTGGAGCAGGGGCGCTACTACGGCGCGCAGTTCCATCCCGAGCGTTCCGGCGAAACCGGCTCGCTGATGCTGCGCAACTTCCTTGAGGGCACCGCTGCATGAGTTTCATCGTCTACCCCGCGCTGGATATCCGTGATGGCCGCGTGGTGCGGCTGCGCCAGGGCGACTACGCGCAGGAAACCTCGTATGGCGACGACTGCCTGCCGCGCGCGCAGGCCTTTGCTGCGCAGGGCGCGCAGTGGATGCACCTGGTCGATCTTGATGCGGCGCGTGCCGGCGGCTATACGCTGGCGCCGCTGCTGGCAGCGATTCGCGCGCAGACGCCGTTGCGGGTGCAGACCGGCGGTGGCGTACGCGGTCGCGATGACGTGGCGCGCATCCTCGATGCCGGCGCCCACCGCGTGGTGGTCGGTTCACTGGCCGTGCGCCGCCCCGACGAGGTAGTGGGCTGGCTGGAGGAATTCGGCGCCGAACGCATCACCATTGCGCTTGATGCCCGCCAGGATGCACAGGGCCAGTGGCAGCTGCCGGTGCACGGCTGGACCGAGAACGCCGGGGTGACCCTGGATGATCTGGCCCAGCGCTACGCACGCGCCGGCATGCACCACCTGCTGTGCACCGACATCGCCCGCGACGGCATGCTGGCCGGGCCCAACATCAGCCTCTACCAGCACCTGTCGGCGCTGCTGCCGGGCGTGGCGGTGCAGGCTTCCGGCGGCATCCGTGACGTGGCCGACGTTGCCGAAGCGCGACGTGCAGGCTGCGGTGGCGCGATCCTTGGCAAGGCGCTGCTGGAGCAGCGCATGGACCTGGCGGAGGCACTGGCATGTTGAGCCGGCGCATCATTCCCTGCCTGGACGTGCGCGATGGCCGCGTGGTCAAGGGCGTGCGTTTCCGCGACCACGTCGACATGGGCGATATCGCTGAGCTGGCGCAGCGCTACCGTGACCAGGGCGCCGACGAGCTGGTGTTCTATGACATCGGCGCCAGCCCCGAGGCGCGTTCAGTGGACGTGGCCTGGATCGAGCGCATCGCGCGACTGATCGACATCCCGTTCTGCGTGGCCGGTGGCATCGACAGCGTCGAAACGGCACGCCGCGTGCTGTTCGCCGGTGCCGACAAGGTGTCGATCAACTCCCCGGCGCTGGGGCGCCCGGAACTGATCACCGAGCTGGCCGACGAGTTCGGCGTGCAGTGCGTGGTGGTGGGCATCGATTCAGTGCGCGAGGCTGATGGCCAGTGGCGGGTGCGCCGTTTCAGTGGCGACCCGGACAAGACCCAGGCAGTGCCGCTGCGCACGCTGGACTGGATCGTCGAAGCACAGCGGCGTGGTGCCGGCGAAATCGTGTTGAACTGCATGGACAGTGACGGTGTGCGCCGTGGCTACGATGTCGCCCAGCTGCAGCAGGCACGGGCACTCTGCCAGGTGCCGCTGATCGCCTCCGGTGGCGCCGGTGCGATGGAACACTTCGCCGAGGCCTTCGACCAGGCCGATGTGGATGGCGCGCTGGCCGCCAGCGTGTTCCACAGTGGCGCCATCGCCATTCCGGAATTGAAGCGCTACCTGCGCGAGCAGCAGATCGAGGTGCGGGATGTCTATTGAAGTGAGGCCGTCACTGGATGCGCTGCAGGCGCTGGACTGGGGCAAGGGCGAAAGCCTGCTGCCCGCTGTCGTGCAGGATGCCGATACCCTGCAGGTGCTGATGCTGGGCTATGTCAGTGCAGAGTCGCTGGCGGCCACGCTGGCCATCGGCCACATGACCTTCTTCAGCCGCAGCAAGCAGCGGCTGTGGACCAAGGGCGAGCAGTCCGGCAACGTGCTGCTGGTGCAGTCGATCAGCGTGGACTGCGATGCCGATACGCTGCTGGTGATGGCGCGCCCGGCCGGGCCGACCTGTCACACCGGTGCGGAGAGCTGCTTCGATGGCGCGCCGAAGGACTTCCTTGGCGGGCTGGGCCAGCTGGTGGCGATGCGCGAGGCGCAGCGGCCACCGGGCAGCTACACCACGAGTCTGTTCGAGGGTGGTATCCGCCGCATCGCGCAGAAGGTGGGCGAGGAGGGCGTGGAAACCGCGCTGGCGGCGGTGGCGCAGGATGACGAGGCGCTGCTGGGCGAGGCCTCGGACCTGCTGTACCACCTGCTGGTGCTGCTGCGCGCGCGTGGTCTGTCGCTGGAGGATGCGCGGGCAGTGCTGGAAAAGCGCCATCGTTGAAGGAGGCGTGCGGACCAACGGTCCGCACCTACCTTTTCAATGCAGCCGAGCATGGCTCGGCTCTACAATAGGGAGTCTTCTTCTCTCCCGGACCGTCCCATGAAACTGCCTGCCGCGTGGCTGTGCTGCCTGTTGCTGACCTCGCCGGCCTGGGCCGCGGACACCGTGGTCACCGGCAAGGTCTATCTGGAGCGCGACGGCAAGCCGGGCCGAGGTGCCACCGATCCGGGCCTGGCCGGGGTGCAGGTCTCCAATGGCGAGACCATCGTCAAGACCGCCGCCGATGGCAGCTACAGCCTTCCGGTGCGTGACGGCCAGACCGTGTTCGTGATCAAGCCGGACGCCTACGCCTTCCCGAAGGCGACCGATGGCCTGCCGTCGTTCTGGCGCCACTACCGCCCGAACGGTTCGCCGGCACTGAAGTACGGCGGCATCGCCGCGACCAGCGACGTCACCCGCAACTGGGATTTCGCGCTGCATCCGGACCGCCATGACAGTCGCCGTGGATTCCAGATGCTGGTGTTCACCGATTCGCAGACGGCCAGCCTGAAGGACATCGGCTACTACCAGCAGTCGATCGTGGCGCCACTGGTTGGCCAGACCAGGGCGCGCCTGGGTACAACCCTGGGTGACATCGTCAACGACGACCTGACCCTGTACCCGGCGATCAACAAGGTCACCACGTCGCTGGGCGTGCCGTGGTTCCATGTGCCGGGCAACCACGACCTCGACTTCGATGCAGCCAGCGACGACCATTCGCTGGACAGCTGGCGCAACATCTATGGCCCGGACACCTACGCGGTGGAAGAGGGCGGCGCCAGCTTCGTATTCCTCGACGACGTGGTGTACGACCCCAAGGCAAGGCCGAAGTATGTCGGCGGCCTGCGCGAAGACCAGTTCGCTTTCCTCGCCAGCTATCTGAAGGGCCTGCACAAGGACCGCCTGCTGGTGCTGGGCATGCACATTCCGCTGTTCGATGCGGCGCCAGGGCGCGAGACCTTCCGTCATGCCGACCGCCAGCGCCTGTTCGACCTGCTCAAGGACTTCCGCAACGTGCTGGTGCTCAGCGGCCACAGCCACACCCAGCAGCACGTCTATCACGGCAAGGCCGAGGGCTGGAACGGCGACAAGCCGCTGCACGAATACAATGTCGGTGCCAACTGCGGTGCATTCTGGTCCGGGGTGAAGGATGCCGCCGGCGTGCCGGACAGCACCATGAGCGATGGCACGCCAAAGGGCTATGCGCTGCTGGATGTCGCCGGCAATGGCAGCTACAAACTGCAGTACCGCGTGGCCGGCAGGCCAGCCAGCGAACAGATCGGCCTGCATGCACCGAAGGTGCTCCGCCAGGGGGCCTACCCGGCATGGGGCATCTATGCCAACGTCTACATGGGCGAGGATGCCAGCGTGGTCGAGTACCGCGTCGACGGCGGTGCCTGGCAGCCGATGAAGCAGGTCAGCCAGCCGGACCCGCGCCTGATGGTGGAGAACGTGGCCGACGATATGGCAAACAGCCTGCGTGGCTACGATCGTTCGCCGGAGGCTACCGCATCGCCTCACCTGTGGCGTGGCGCGCTGCCGACCGATCTGGCGGTGGGCAGCCACAAGGTCGAGGTACGCTCCACCCAGCCCGATGGCGCAGTGTTCACTGCCACCACCAGCTACAGCCTGCAGACTGCCCAGCCCTGACACGCCGCAAGGCCTCTCCAGCGAAAGGACCCCGCATGGATATCCGCTTCATGGCCGGCACTACGCCGGTGACCCTCAGCCGCCACTGGTTCACCGGCGCGATGCTGCTGCAGAGCGCCACCGAGAAGGTCTGGGTGCAGCACCCGCTGCATCCGGGCACCCACTTCTCGTTCTCGCTGGTACAGTCGTGGCTGCGCCACATTGCTGGCCATGAAGTGCTGGTAGAACGCACCCGGCCGCTGCTGTTCGCCGGCTTCCGCCCGCAGCGCCTGCGCGTGCTGGTGGACGGCGTGCAGGTGGCCGAACAGGAAGGCATGTAGGCCAACCTGAACCACCGGCGTGCTAGGCAAAGCCGCCCTGATGCCTGAGAATCGGGGCGATTCGATCGATCCAAGCAGGCCAGCGTGACCATCGCAGCAGCGTCCCCGGTTTCCTCCGACTCCGCCCGCGGCGGTCTTCCGCGCCATCTGGTCGTCGCCGATGTCGGCGGCACCTTCGCCCGTTTGGCGTTGGCTGAAACGCAACCCGGCCAGGCGCCGCTGCTGGGCAGCCATCGCACCTACGCCTGCGCCGAGCATCCCAGCCTGGCGGCGATCCTTGCTGATTTCACCACTGGCCTCAGCCAGCCGGTGCAGACCGCCGTGGTGGCCATCGCCGGCCTGCTCGATGGCGATGTGCTGATCAATTCCAACCTGCCGTGGACCGTATCGCTGTCGGCCACCCGCGCGCAGTCCGGGCTGCGCGAGCTGCAGCTGATCAATGATTTCGAGGCGGTGGCACTGGCCATCCCGTACCTGCAGCGCGAGACGCTGGTGCCACTGAACGGCGACGCCGATCCGGCGCAGGCGTTCCCGGCGCTGGTGCTGGGCGCGGGCACCGGCCTGGGCGCCGCGCTGCGCTTCGCCGATGGCGAGCGCCCGGTGCTGCCCAGCGAGATCGGCCATGCCGCGCTTGGCGCCGGCAACGCGCTGGAACTGCAGGTGCTGGGCAAGCTGCTTCAGCGCTGGGCGCACGTGGACAACGAGCGCGTGCTTTCCGGCAGCGGCCTGATGAACCTGTATCCGTGCCTGTGCGAACTGCGTGGCGTCACCCCGGTGTGGTCCAGCACCGAGGCGCTGATCGGCGCCGCCCGCAGCGGCGAGGATGCGCTGGCGGTGGAGACGCTGCAGGTGTTCTGCGCCTGGCTGGGCAGCCTGGCCGGTGACGCGGCGATCGCCGTCGGCGCACGCTCGGTGTACCTGGCCGGCGGCATTTCCGCGCACGTGCAGGATTTCCTGGCCGATGGCCGTTTCCGTGAGCGCTTCCTCAACAAGGGTGTGCTGACCGAGGTGCTGCGCCAGGTGCCGGTATGGCGCGTGGAGCATGGCCAGCTGGGGGTGCTGGGCGCAGCGGTCTGGCACGCCGCACGGCAGCCCGCGCACGACTGATCGCTGCGACCGGCATCGTGCCGGCCGCACATTGCAGACTGGGAGGGGAAGATGGTGGATCGCAGGCAGTTCCTTCAGGCCGGCGCACTGGCCGCAGGCATCGCAGCATTACCGGGCGTGCAGGCGCGCAGCCAGGGCGGGGCGAAGGTCGTATCAACCTGGGATTTCGGCGTGCCGGCCAACCAGGCTGCGTGGAAAGTACTGGCGCAAGGTGGCAGCGCGCTGGACGCGGTGGAAGCCGGTGCGCGCTGGGCCGAGAGCGAACTGTGCAACCCCACCGTCGGTCATTGCGGCAACCCGGATCGCGACGGCGTACTGAGCCTGGATGCCAGCATCATGGATGGTGATGGCCGCTGTGGCGCGGTGGCCGCGCTGGTCGACATCCTGCATCCGGTGTCGGTGGCCCGCAAAGTGATGGAGAACAGCCCGCATGTGCTGCTGGTGGGCGAGGGCGCACAGCAGTTTGCCGTGCAGCAGGGCTTCGAACGCCAGCGCCTGCTGACGCCGCAGGCCGAAGCGGCCTGGCGCGAGTGGCTGAAGACCGAGAAGTACCAGCCGCAGATCAATGCCGAGCGCCGTGGCATCCCCGGCAACAGCGACAACCACGACACCATCGGCATGCTGGCGCTGGATGCCAAGGGCCATCTGGCCGGTGCCTGCACCACCAGCGGCATGGCCTGGAAGCTGCATGGCCGGGTCGGCGACAGCCCGATCATCGGTGCCGGCCTGTATGTCGACAATGAAGTGGGCGCGGCCACTGCCTCGGGCGTGGGTGAGGAGATGATCCGCAACGCCGCTTCATTCCTGGTGGTTGAGCTGATGCGCCAGGGGCGCTCGCCGGCGCAGGCCTGTCGCGAGGCGATCGACCGTGTGGTGCGCAAGCGCCCGGAAGCGAGCAGAACGCTGCAGGTGTGCTTCCTGGCCATGAACAAGCAGGGCGAGGTGGGCGCGTACGCGTTGCACCGCGGTTTCGTCTACGCGGTGTGTGATGCGCAACGCCAGGACGACCTGCGCGATTCGCCGTCGATCTACACGAGCACCCAGGCGTGAGCACGCGGCGCACCCTGGAGATCGCCAGCAACTCGCTGGCCTCGGCGCTGGCCGCCCAGGCCGGCGGCGCCGACCGCATCGAGCTGTTCGACAACCTGGCCGAGGGTGGCACCACGCCGTCGTTTGCCAGCATCGCCATCGCCCGCGAACGCCTGTCGATTCCGCTGTTCGTGCTGGTGCGCCCGCGTCCGGGTGATTTCCACTACGACGCGCTGGAAACCGAACTGATGCTGCGTGACATCGCGCAGTGCCGTGCCCTCGGCTGCGATGGCGTTGTGATCGGCGCACTGGATGTGCAGGGCGACATCGACCTGCCGCTGTGCCGCGAACTGGTGCAGGCCGCCGGGCCGTTGCAGGTGACCTTCCACCGCGCCTTCGATGCCGCCCGCGACCTGCCTGCCGCACTGGAGCAGGTGATCGGGCTGGGATGCCAACGGGTATTGACCTCGGGGGGCCAGGCAAGCGCCGAGGCCGGTGCCGAGGTGCTGGCGGGCCTGGTTACCCAGGCGGCGGGGCGCATCACGGTGATGGCTGGTGCCGGACTGGGCCCGGCCAACATTGCCACGGTCGCGCGGAAGAGTGGCTGCAGCGAACTGCACGCCTCGGCCAAGGGCCTGCGGCGCTCGGCCATGCAGTTCCAGAATCCGGCCCTGCGCGGCCTGGACCCGGACTGGAGCCAGACCGCCACCGCCACCGTGGCTGCACTGCGGCAGGCGCTGGACGGCGCAAGCTAGCCCGCTTCTTCTGTAGAGCCGAGCCCACGCTCGGCTGCTCTTTGGGCCCGGGGTCGGATCCCTTCGCAGAAGGGCTCTGACCTCGGTTCTGCCCACCGTTGCGGCCGAAGATGTGACGCTTACAGCACGTTCGAACGGCTCGGGGGGCAGGCCAAGTCGTTGAAATGCATACGCTGGCGCGCCGTCGCATGGCGGCGCAGTCGGCGATTGCCGATAGTGGTTCATACCGTCGTTCGCCATCGAATTCCCGCATGTTTCGATTGTTTCTGCTGCTTGTCTGCGCGGTGCCAGCCATTGCAATCGGCGCACGTGAAGGGCAGGCACCGGAGTGGGTGCGGGAGGTGGCTGCCGACAAGGACCTGCAGGTTGACCCCGAAATGGTTGGTGTGAGGCTTGAGCCGACCGCGCGGAGCGCGCTCCTCGACACGCGTGCACATCGCATCGGGGCGAGGCGTTTTCGCGCGCTGTATCAGGTATTCGATTCCAACGCGGATAACCCGATGGGCTTTTGCGGCGCTGGACGCGAGATCCATCTCTTCGTCTACGAAGTGACGCCGCTGGAGCCCGTGGAGCGCGGCAGGATACGGATCAGCAGTTGCCTTGAGAATGTGTCACTGGCCAGCCAGAACTCGGGGCAAGTGGGCGACGAGTCCGACTTTTCCTCGGTTACCTGGCAACGGGATGGATTCACCGTCCAGTGGCGGGGGAGCGGGCCCGGAAGCGATGTTTCACGCCGCTATCTGCTCCGCAACAGCCGCTTCGTCGTGGATCAACCGGGTGCGGCAAGTCCTTGAGGCGGACAAAACCGTTCCGCGCGTGATTGTCGCAATCGTGTCATGCATACCTGCGCCGCTCTCTCGGCGATAGTCCGCAACCTATTGATTGCTCTCGATACCGGTAGCCAATAACGGCATTCCGTCGCCGCTTGCTGCGTCGCCGCATGCTTGGCACGGTTCAGCTGTGCTTTAGTTTGGATCGATCCACAGGGGAGGGTGCCGGGACGGTCTTGAACCGATCCAGGTGCCCGGATCAGCCGTAGTGCCGCGCCACCACCCGTCCGTGCGTCCACACTTTCGAAGAGCAACCACCCATGGCTCAGATCGTCCGCAAGCGCCGTCACCTGCTGTCCCAGGCCTTGGTCCTGGCCCTGCTTCCCCTGGCTGCCAATGCGCAGGAAGCCTCAAGCTCGTCCACCAAGGATCTCGACGCGGTCACCGTCACCGGCTCGCGCATCAAGCGCGCCAGCGTCGAAGGCCCTGCACCGGTCAACGTGATCACCGCTGCGCAGATCCAGAAGGAAGGCTTCGTCAGCGTGTATGACGCGCTGAAGACACTGACCGAAGCGACCGGCACCGTCGAGGCGGCCTCGCAGTGGGGCTCGCACACGCCCAACGCCAGCGGCCTGAACCTGCGCGGGATGGGCCCGAACCGCTCGCTGCTGCTGGTCAATGGTCGTCGCGTGGCCGACTACCCGCTGCCCTATGGCGGCGAAACCAATTTCTCCAACTACGGCAACATTCCGGCCGCGGCGGTGGAGCGCATCGAAGTACTGACCGGTGGTGCCTCGGCCATCTACGGTTCCGATGCGATCGCCGGTGTGGTCAACGTCATCCTGAAAACGAACTACGACGGTGATGAAGTGCGCGTACGCGGCGGTACCTCCACCGAGGGCGGGCGCGATACCTGGGACCTGTCCTGGGCTGGCGGCAAGACCGGCGACAACTGGAGCGTGACCTACGCGCTGCAGTACACCAAGCGCGATCCGTTGTTCGGCCGTGACCGCCCGCAGATGGACGATGCCGATGATGCTCCGTATCCATCCTGGAACATGGAACAGCGCAAGGTCGGCTTCCGTCCCACTGCCGGCCTGGCGCTGATCGATCCGAGCAACGGCCAGCGCGTGGCGCCGCCCGCCGGCACCTGCGAGAAGTTCAACGGCGAGTACTACACCGCCGACCGGCTGGTCTACAACTACGCCGCCAACACCATCACCAATACCGGCCGCCTGTGCGGCATGAGCGCCGACTACGCCAACTGGCTGCTGACCGGCGGTGCCGAGAACGTGTCCGGCAACCTGTATGCCACCTTCGATTTCAGCAACGACCTGCAGGCCTGGACCAACCTGGCGGTGTACCGCTCGGAGGCGATATGGGGCACCAATCCGCCCGGCGTGTCGCTGATCGACGATGACAACGGCTACTACTGGGATGCCAACCGCAACCGCCCGATCCTCGGCGTGCGCCAGTTCACGCCAAACGAGGTGGGCGGCCTCGATACGCTGCGCAACACCAATCGCGAACTGTCCTGGGACTGGAGTGCCGGCCTGCGCGGGCGCCTCGCCGACCGTTTCGACTGGAGCGCAACGGTAGGGCGTTCGTACTACCGTGTGGAAGAGCGGCAGAACGTGGTCGACAAGCAGAAGTCGTACGACTACTTCCTCGGCCCGAAGCTGGGCACCACTGCCGATGGCGAGGCGATCTACGCGTTGAACGAATCGCGCTGGTGGAATCCGCTGACGCCGGACCAGTACTGGCAGATGGGTACGGTGGCGAAGAACCGCGCGACCTCCTGGGTCAACCAGGCGTCGGCGGACATCACCGGCGAACTGTTCCAGGGCTGGGCCGGCCCCATCTCGTTCGCAGCCGTGGCTGAAGTCGCGCAGCAGGGCTATCACCTCAGTCCTGACCCACGCGCCGGCATCGACTTCGATCTGCAGAATGTCGACCGTGGTGGTGGCGAGCGCACGCGCTATTCGGCCGGCGTCGAGTTCAAGATCCCGCTGCTGGAGAGCGTGACCGCCACCGCGGCCGCGCGCTATGACCGTTATGGCAACTACAAGGCCGACGACAGCAGCGAAGCGCTGAACATCGGCAGCCAGAAGGAAACCACCTGGAATGTCGGCCTGGAATGGCGCCCGGTGGAATCGCTGCTGGTGCGCGGCTCGTATGCCACCAGCTTCCATGCGCCGGACATGCACTACCTGCTGGGCCAGCCGAGCAGCTCCGAAGTGCAGACCTATGACCGCCTGCGCTGCATCCAGAGCGGCGCCTATCTGGTCAACAACTGCGGCGTCGGCAACACCGATGTCTGGTACACGTTCGATGTGAACCGCCGTGGCACGCCGCTGCTGCGCTCGGAAACCGGTGATTCGTGGACGGTCGGCTTCGTCTGGGACGTGCTGCCGAACCTGTCGGTCAGCGCCGACTACTGGGCGATCAAGCTGGAAGACATGATCGTCGACGTTGGCGCCGACGAGGTGCTGGCCAGCGAAGCGGGCTGCCTGACCGGCAAGAACATGGACGGTACGCCGTGGGCGAATCCGGCCGGTGGCGAGTACTGCGCCGGCATCCTGGCCCGCGTGAACCGTGACAGCAACGGGCGCCTGGTATCGATCGAGCGCGGCCCGTTCAACCTGGCCAGCCGCGAGGTGCGTGGCATCGACCTGACCGCACGCTATCGCCTGGACACCGTGCAGTGGGGCAGCTTCCAGCTGGGCCTGAACTACACCAACCAGATCTCCACCAAGGAACAGCGCTACGCCAATGACCCGAATCCGGAGCGGCGCGATCGTGACCTGCGCAGCAAGCTGCGCGCGAGCCTGGCCTGGCAGCGTGGCAACTGGAACGCCAATGTCTACGCCGACCGCGTCGGCTCGGTGCCGGGCGTGCGCTACCACTGGGGCACCGACCGCCTGGACAACCCCGGCGGCTGCCTGCCGTTCGCCGATGGCTACGTGCCCAGCGACAGCCCGTCGCTGAACTGCCTGGAGCCGGCGACGCGTCCGGATGGCTCGCCCAACCCGAACCCGAATGCAGGCCAGCAGACCGCCCGCTATTTCGGCCGGGTCGGGCCGTTCATCACCTGGAACTTCAACGTGGGCTACCAGGTGACCGAACACGCGAAGGTGAACGTGTACGTCAACAACGCGTTCAACTCGGCCAGCTGGAACCACAAGGATCCGTACAAGCTGGACTACGACTTCGCCCCGACCCGCCTGCTGGGCGCGGTGGGCCGTGAGTTCGCGCTGGAGTACGTGTTCACCTTCTGAGGCGGGTTGCAGGCGGTACGCCGGGCATGGCCCGGCGCTACCGGACGGTCCCGGGGTGGATGGATTTGACCTTCCAACGATGGCAAGGTTTAGCCTGTCCGCATCCAGAAGGAACCCCGGGAATCCGATCATGAGCACGCCTCGCGCCACTGCAGTCCCCGTCAGCCCCTCCACCATCAGCCTTCCCATCGAGGGCATGACCTGTGCCAGCTGTGTTGGCCGGGTCGAAGCAGCGCTGTCCAAGGTCGAGGGCGTCGGCAGTGTCTCTGTGAACCTCGCCACCGAGCGCGCGGACATCCGGCCCTCCGGTCCGGTTGATCGCGCGGCGCTGATCCAGGCGGTTGAACGTGTGGGCTACGACGTACCCGCCGCGACCGTTGAACTGGCGGTGGAGGGCATGACCTGCGCATCCTGCGTTGGTCGCGTGGAGCGCGCGCTGCTGGCGGTGCCCGGGGTCAGCCAGGCCAGCGTGAACCTGGCCACCGAGCGTGCCACCGTACGCGGCGTGGCGGGCGTGGACGCGCTGGTGGCTGCCATCGACAAGGTCGGCTACGCCGCCCGCCCGATCGAGGCCGGTGTGCAGTCCGATGATGAAGCCGCTGAAAAGAAGGATGCCGAGCGCGCCGAACTGAAGCGCGACCTGATCGTGGCGTCCGCGCTGGCGCTGCCGGTGTTCGTGCTGGAGATGGGTTCGCACCTGATTCCCGGCATGCACGAATGGGTGATGGCCAACATCGGCATGCAGACCAGCTGGCATCTGCAGTTCGCACTGACCCTCCTGGTGCTGGCCATCCCCGGTCGCCGTTTCTACCAGAAGGGATTCCCGGCGCTGCTGCGGCTTGCGCCGGACATGAATTCGCTGGTGGCGGTGGGCACCGCCGCAGCGTTCGGTTATTCGGTGGTGGCGACCTTTGCACCGCGGCTGTTGCCGCCGGGCACGGTGAACGTCTACTACGAAGCGGCAGCGGTGATCGTTGCGCTGATCCTGCTCGGCCGCTTCCTCGAAGCCCGGGCCAAGGGCCGCACCTCCGAAGCGATCAAGCGCCTGGTCAACCTGCAGGCCAAGGTCGCCCACGTGATCCGTGACGGCCGCGCAGTCGATATCCCGGTCAATGAAGTGCAGAGCGGCGACGTGGTGGAAGTGCGGCCGGGCGAGCGCGTGCCGGTCGACGGCGAGGTGGTTGAAGGCCGCAGCTACATCGATGAATCGATGATCAGCGGCGAGCCGATTCCGGTCGAGAAGCAGCCGGGCAGCGGCGTGGTGGGCGGTACGGTCAACCAGAAGGGCGCACTGACGGTACGTGCCACGGCGGTGGGCGCGCAGACCATGCTGGCGCAGATCATCCGCATGGTCGAACAGGCGCAGGGCTCGAAGCTGCCGATCCAGGCGGTGGTCGACAAGGTCACGTTGTGGTTCGTGCCGGCGGTGATGCTGGCTGCGCTGGCGACCTTCCTGGTCTGGTTGATCTTCGGCCCGTCACCGGCACTGAGCTTCGCGCTGGTCAATGCGGTGGCGGTGCTGATCATTGCCTGCCCGTGTGCGATGGGGCTGGCAACGCCGACCTCGATCATGGTCGGCACCGGCCGCGGCGCGGAGATGGGCGTGCTGTTCCGCAAGGGCGAGGCGCTGCAGCTGTTGAAGGATGCGCAGGTGGTGGCGGTGGACAAGACCGGCACGCTGACCGAAGGCCGCCCGCGCTTGACCGATCTGGAGATCGCCGACGGGTTTGATCACGGTACGGTGCTGGCAGCGGTGGCGGCAGTGGAGTCGCGCTCGGAGCATCCGATAGCCCGCGCCATCGTCGACGCGGCTGCCGAGCAGGGCATCGCGCTGCCGGCGATGGCCGATTTCGAATCGGTCACCGGCATGGGCGTGCGTGCCAGTGTTGATGGCGCGCGCGTGGAGGTTGGTGCTGATCGATTCATGCGTGAGCTCGGCGTCGACATCGGCCCGTTCGCTGAACTGGCCAGCCAGCTTGGAACGCAGGGCAGGTCGCCGCTGTATGCCGCCATCGACGGCCGCCTGGCCGCGATCATCGCGGTGTCCGATCCGATCAAGCCGAGCACGCCGGCCGCGATCGCGGCGCTGCACCGGCTTGGCCTGAAGGTGGCGATGATCACCGGCGACAATGCCGGTACCGCGCAGGCGATCGCGCGGCAGCTGGGCATCGATGAGGTGGTGGCCGAGGTGCTGCCGGAAGGCAAGGTTGAAGCAGTGCGCCGGCTGAAGGCCGCGCATGGTCATGTCGCGTTCGTCGGCGATGGCATCAACGATGCGCCGGCGTTGGCCGAGGCCGATGTTGGTCTGGCCATCGGCACCGGTACCGATATCGCGGTGGAATCGGCCGACGTGGTGCTGATGTCAGGCAACCTGCAGGGCGTGCCGAATGCCATCGCGCTGTCGAAGGCGACGCTGGGCAACATCCGCCAGAACCTGTTCTGGGCCTTCGCCTACAACACCGCGTTGATCCCGGTGGCGGCCGGCGTGCTGTACCCCGCCTGGGGCGTGCTGCTGTCGCCGGTGTTCGCGGCCGGTGCGATGGCCCTCTCCAGCGTGTTCGTGCTGGCCAACGCGCTGCGCCTGCGCCGCTTCCAGCCGCCGATGGCGGATGCCCCCGCTGCGAGCCACTGAAGGAGAACCGTATGAATATCGGTGAAGCCGCCAAGGCCTCCAGCGTGTCGGCGAAGATGATCCGCTACTACGAACAGATTGGTCTGATTCCTGCGGCCGATCGCACCGAGTCCGGCTACCGGGCATATTCGCAGGCGGACATCCACCGCCTGCGCTTCATCCGCCGCGCACGCGATCTCGGCTTCCAGGTTGCCGAAATCACCGACCTGCTGGGCCTCTGGAACGACACCTCGCGGCACAGTGCCGACGTGAAGCGCCTGGCAGAACAGCACATCGTCGATCTGGAGCAGCGCATCGAGAGCATGCGGCAGATGGCCGACACGCTGAAGTCGTTGATCAGTTGCTGCGCGGGCGACGAGCGCCCGGAGTGCCCGATCCTGCAGCGGCTGGGCGAGGATGACGAAATAGAGTCACCGGTTGATGCTCCGAAGACCGGTGCGGTGCGGCGCCGTCCACACAAGCACTGAGCCGCTGTCGCGCACATGAAAAAGCCCGCCCGATGCGGTTGCACCGGGCGGGCTTTGTTGTTGAAGCGAGGCTGCGGATCAGGCGGTGCGCGGCGGGAACCCGGCATCGTTCACCGCGGCGAAGACATCTTCCTGTGATGCGGTGGTCTGCACCCTGACCAGGCCGGTCGGCGGGTCGGCGACCACGCTGGCATTGGGATCGATCTGCTGGATTGCACGGGACACGCTGCGTGCGCAGCTGCCGCAGGTCATGCCGTCAACATGGAATTCCATCTGTAGCTCCTTCTGTGCTCTTGGGTGGAGCCAGTGTGCACCTTCCAACGATGGCAGGGTCAAGCGCCGGACTGAACGCCGGGCATATCGGAGCCAATGAAAACGGCAGCCACCTGTACCAGCGCGGCTGCCGTGGAGGAATGGCCCCGCACGGAGCGGGGCGGGGCCATGCCGGGCAGGACCCGGCACGCCCGGTCGGGCCTTAGAACTTCCAGGTGGCGCCGAAGTACAGCTGGCGGCCTGCATAGGTGTTGGAGATCAGGCGGGCCTTGGTGTCATTGCCCAGGTGCACGCGCTGCTCGGACTTGGTGGCATTGATCACCGAGGCGGTCAGCGTCCAGTCCGGGGTCAGGTTGTAGGCCACGTTCAGATCCAGCTGGTCATACGGCTCGGTGTAGACCGTCATGCCGTTCTGCAGGCCCCCCACAACTTCGCCGCGACGGTTGAACGAGGCACGCGCAAGGAACTTGTCGTTCTCGTAGAACACCGTGACGTTGGCCTGGTTCTTGGCGCTGCCGACCAGCGGCGAAGAGCCGATGTTCTGTCCGTCAATCACGATCGATGCCAGGTTGGTGTCATTGTAGGTGTAGTTGGCCTGCACGCCGAAGCCGGAATCGAAGGTGTACTGGCCATACAGTTCCACGCCCTGCGAAACACCATCCTGGCCATTGGCCTTGGTCTTGTAGTTCTGCACGGTCACCACTTCGCCGCCGACAGTCATCTGCGTGTCGCGCACGACCGGCACGGTGAAATTGCTCACGTCCTTGCGGAACAGGCCGACACCGGCCACGGCGCCCGGCTGGAAGTACCATTCCAGGCCCAGGTCGTACTGCGTGGCCTTGAACGGCTGCAGCTGCTTGTTGCTGCCTTCGCCGGCCCAACCCGGGTTCGGCGCACCGCCGGCGACGCGACGATCGTCGACGTATTCGGCGCTGTAGAAGCTCAGAGCGCCCGGGGTGGCGATATCGGTGTAGCCCGGACGGGCGATGACCTTTGACACGGCGCCGCGCAGCACCAGGGTGTCAGTGATGTCCCAGGCGATGTTGAAGCTCGGCAGGATATCGGTATACGTGCGGTCGACGCCGATCAGTTCATGGGTCTTGCTCTGCGCCAGATCATACGGCAGTCGCACGAAGCCACTCTCGCAGCCATAGCCCGGGTAGGCCGCAGCAGCCGGGTCGGTGCACGCCATCGGCGCGCCGGACGCGTTGTCCAGGAAGTAATCGTTGAACTTCTCGATCGAGTCGGAGGACTGCGCGAACTGCTTGGTGCGTACTACGCGCACGCCGACGTTGCCGCGCAGACGCTCGGTGCGGAAGTTGGCCTGGAAATAGCCCGAGTAGATCTTTTCGTTGACGTTGTAGACGAAGTCTTCCTCGGTACGGTTGTGCGAACCGCCGTAGGTCTTGTTCAGGTAGTCGATGTAGGCCGGGTAGTTGATGCCCGGGAACACATTCGCATTGAAACCGCCGGCGATGTTGCTGATCGGATTGGACAGGAAGAAGCCGGGCTGCGCGTCGCCGGCAGTCGGGTCGCAACCCGCTTGGTAACGGCCGTCCTTGTAGTCGGCCGGATCACGGCCCTGGCAGGTCCAGTAGGTGTTACCGGTATTGCGGTGGACCTTGCCGTCGCGGTACTTGGCACCAAACTGGATCGAGTCCAGCCAGCCCGATTCAAACAGCTTGGTGACGTCGGCCTGGAAGTAGTTCTGCTTGACCTCGGTGCGCTTCCACGACGAATCGGTCGAACCGGTGTCGACTTCGGCGATGCCGTTCATCAGCTGCTGCTGCAGGTCGGGCGAGAAGGTGGCCGAGGGCGTGCCGGTGAGGTCCCAGGCGCTGTACTGGTTGCCCGACAGGTAATCGCTGCCGACCTTGCGGCGCGGCTTGGCCGACATCCGGAAGTTCATCGACGGGCCACCTTCGGACCAGGTGCGGCCGCCGGTGAACGAGGCCTTCCACAGCGGGCTGATATCCCATTCGATGGTCAGGTCAGCGGTCTGCGATAGTGCCTTTTCCTTGCTGTAGCCGCCAGTCAGCTGCGGCGTCGGAACCGTGCAGTCGTCCGGGCCCCAGCCACCGGGCTTGAGTCCGGCGGCCTTGGCCTGGTCTTCGCTGCAGTAGTAGGTCTTTCCGGCCAGCTTTTCGAACTGTGCACCGGTGACGGTGTTGCCGCTGGGGTCGAAGTCCAACCCATTGAGCAGGCGTCCGCCCGCCCAGTTTCCATCGCCGTTGAAACGAGCCATGCTCCATTCCGGAATCTTCAGCATGTTCTGGGTGTAGTCACCCTGCAGCTCGAAGCGGAAGTAGTTGGCCGTCATCGTGACGTTGTCGACTGGCTTGAACTGGAACGTCAGCTGGCCGCCCTTGCGCTCGCGCTTTTCTTCCTTCACCGCGAAGTTGGCCGAGGTCGGCATGAAGAAATCGCTGTAGTTGCCGCCGGTCTGGTTGTTGAATCCGGACTTGCCCCACCAGTAGTGGATGCCATCCTGCGACTGCACGTTGCCATAGGCATCGCGCGCCTTGCCGGCGCCATACCACTGGTAGTCCTCGGTGCTGGCTTCCATGGTGCGGGTGGTGCGCTTCTGCTGCGTCACGCCGACCAGCACGCCGAAACGCTCATCCTTGCTGTGCCAGGAGTACAGGGCCGAGGCCTGCGGATCGATATCGTGATGGGTGTCGGAAGACGTGCCCTCGAGCGTGACGAAGCCCGAGTTGGATTCCATGTCCAGCGGACGACGGGTATGCAGGATGACCGTGCCACCGATGCCGCCTTCGTCGATGCGTGCTTCCGGCGACTTGAACAGCTCGGCGCTGGACAGCATGTTCGACGGCAGCAGGGTGTAGTTGAACGAACGGGTGGCCTCGTCGTTGGTTTCCGAGGTGGCGACGTAGTTGCCGTTCAACTGGGTCAGGGTCAGGTCCGGGGCCAGGCCGCGCACACTGACGGTCTTGCCTTCGCCGCCACTGCGGGTGATGACCACGCCGGGCACGCGCTGCAGTGCGTCGGCCACGTTCTTGTCGGGGAACTTGCCGACGTCCTCGGCGGTGATCACTTCGACCACGGCATTGGCGTCGCGCTTCTGCTCAAGGCTCTTTTCAATGGCGTAGCGGTAGCCGGTGACCTGGACGCTGTCCAGGTTGGTGGCTTCCTGCGAGCCGGTGGTGGTTGCCTGCTGCGCGGCGGCGCCGGCCGGAACGACGGCGGCGGCCAGGGCCAGCGCGATGGCCAGCGACAATGCATCCTGGCCATGCTTACGTGTTGAATGCTTCATTCCCATCTCTCCCTCTCTCCTGGATTGATCCGGTGACGTGGCACGGACAACTTGAATCGATCTAATTTGAAGTGACATTGTCGCTATCGCCATGCAGTGGCAGTAGCACCGTGCGCGTGGCCTGGTACGTCCTGTTGCCGCTCCCCCAACTCCCGGCCATCGCAATGTCGTCTTGGATCGATCTAAGCGATGGGCGGGCGTTTTTTAGCATGGGTCGCCCGCGGACGCATGCTGCTCCGCAATATGGTACTGGCGTGGCGAAGGGATGACGGTTTGCTGAAATCAGTGAAATCGTTTTCGTGCGCAGGGGAGGGTGGGTCGGCAGGGCTGCGCCCTGCACCTGCTTGAAGCCAAAGCCAAAGCCAAAGCCAAAGCGGCTCTGGGTTGTCTGTGGGTTGGGCAGGGCGGTGTCGGATTGCGGGGACGCCGTAAACCCATCCCTGAAGTGCCCCCCGAGACTTGGACGGGGTCAGGCGGCCGATTGGGCCTGCTCCCGGTACTTTACCGGGCTCAGACCTTTCAGTTTCAGTTTGATGCGCTCTTCGTTGTAGTACTGGATGTATTCCACCAGCCCAGCCTCCAGACTCTCGATGCTGTCAAAGCTGTTCAGATAGAAGAACTCCGACTTCAACGTTCCGAAAAAGCTCTCCATTGCCGCATTGTCCAAACAGTTGCCACGCCGGGACATGCTTTGCTTCAACGAGTGCTTTTCCAGCATGTGCCGGTAGTTTTCATGCTGGTACTGCCAGCCCTGGTCAGAATGGATCATGGGGCGCTCATCCGGGGAAAGCTTGCTGATGGCCTCCTCCAGCATCTGACCCACCAGATCGAACACGGGCTGGCGCTTGATCTGATAAGCCACGATTTCACCGTTGTAGAGGTCCATGATCGGCGACAGGTACAGCTTCATGCCCTGCACCTTGAACTCGGTGACGTCGGTCACCCACTTCTGATTGGGTCGCTCGGCCTGGAACTCACGATTGAGATCGTTGCCAACCACAATATTGGCCGCCCCCTTGAAGGCCCGATAGCGCTTGACGCGCACGCGCGATTTCAGGCCCATCTCCCCCATCAGGCGCTGTACCCGCTTGTGATTGGTCCGATGGCCCTGATTGGCCAGTTCCAGCGTCACCGTGCGATAGCCATAGCGCCCTTGGCTCTGATCGTAGATTGCACGGATACGCTCACGCAGGTCTGCCTCGTCCTGATCCGGATGGGCCAGGACATGGTTCTGGTAATAGAACGTACTGCGCGACAGCCCTGCCGCTTCGAGCAGAAGCGACAGCGTATGAACCTGCCTCAATCCTTGGATGGCTTGCGCTTTGCGTCTTGCGCCGCCTGCTCTTCCCGGATCAAGGCATCGAGTTTTTTTAGGTAGTCGGTCTCCGCGCGCAGATAGGCGACTTCCTTGAGCAGCTCATCGCGGCTCATATCCTCAGGTGGCTTGGACGAACGGGTCTTTTTCATCGGCTTTCGGGGCGGCGGCAGGGGCGGTGCCAACGCTTGGGCACCGCCCTGAGCATACAGGCGCCGCCACTGCCCCACTGCGCCGGCATCACCAATCTGAAAGTAGGTGGTGGCCTCGCGCCCGGACATGCCGTCCTGGCTCATCTTCTCCAGGACAGCCAGCTTGAACGCGAGGTCATAGGACCGGGCCTGGCGGTGAAACCCGCGCCAACCGTGCAGCCGATAGGTCGCCACCCAGCGTCTGACCGTGGAGAACTCCAGGCTGTGGCGACGAGCAACGGCTTTGACCGATGTGGAGGTCTTGCAGGCCTCTTTGGCGACCTGCAGTTTGAAACGCGCGTCGTATCTGTTCATGTATCCCTCGGGGTTGGATCTGGCGTCCAACTCCCGGGGGTCACTTCACCCTGGGGGCTTGGCCGCGGCATCCATGCCGCGGACACCCCGCAATCCGACACCGCCCTGCCTTCGACAATTTCCCGGTGACGGTTGGATGGGTCCTGGGGACGGCATGGGGAATGGCTTGGGGTCAGATCCGTTTTCCGTTGGAAAACGGATCTGACCCCGATTGAATTTCGCTATCCGACAGAGATTCATCCACGCATGGCGTGGATCCACAGATCGCGGAAATCTGTCGAAGGCGGGGTGGGGCCGGTTGCGGGGGCGTGAGCCGCATGGGCCCGAGGCATGCCTCGGGCGGGTTGGGCAGGACGCCCAACCCCGGTCTTGCCGTGTGCGCAGGACAGCGCACACGAGCAAGCGGCGACCGAGCTTACATGGACGTACTTGCAGCGTCCCCCGCAACCGGACCCACCCCGCTTCCCCTCAGGAAGTCAGCTTCTGCTGTTGCTCTGGCTTCGGCTTCGGCTTCGGCAGGTGCAGGACGCAGCCCTGCCGAACACCCCTTTCATGCTGCGCCGCAGAATGCATTCGGCTGAACCTGCATGCTCTACTTGAATCGATCTAAATTCACGGTCGCACGGGTCGGGCGTCATTCCAGAGGGAGCTCTCTGCCGATCACGGCGTGGCTCAGCGGAACGGTGCCGGAAGGCCCCGGCCGTCAGCCTCCCCATCATCGACTACAGGAACCCGACATGCGTCCAGTGCCGTCCGCTCCCGCCGTCCCATCGACCTCGCGCCCGCTGGCGCGCCTGGCCTGCCTGCTGGCGCTTTCGGCCATGCCGATGCTGCTGCAGGCTGCGCCGGCAGCGCTGGAGCGCGAGGTCAACACCTTCATCGGCAGCAAGGACGACGGCAATACCTTCCCGGGCGCGTCGGCACCGTTTGGCCTGATCCAGGTCAGCCCGATCGGCAGCCACTATTCCGGCTGGCGCTACGACGACGAGAAGATCCGCGGGTTCGGCCACTCGTTCATCTCCGGCGCCGGTTGCTGGGAGCAGGGCGGGCAGGTGTCCATCCTGCCGGTCACCGGCAGCATCGGCCCCGGTGGCGATTTCGATACCGGCAACGCCAAGCAGTTCGACCACAAGGCCTACGCATCGAACTACACCCATGACGGCGAGATCGGTCAGGCCGGCTACTACAAGGTGCGCCTGACCAGCTACGGCGGTATTGATGCCGAGGCCACCGCGCGCACCCGTGCCGCCGCCGAGCGCTACACCTTCAGCCAGCGCAGCGGCGATGGCCACGTGCTGGTCAATGTCGGACAGGCCAACGAGCGCCATTCGGTCATCGGCAGCGTGGTCGACGTGGTCGGCGACCGCGTGGTCGAAGGCAAGCTGGTCACCAAGAGCTTCTGTGGCGGCCACCAGTACACCACCTGGTTCCGCATCGAGTTCGACCGTCCGTTCAAGGCGCATGGCACCTGGGGCGAGGGCGGTGGCCTGCCCGGTGCGCGTCACAGCATGGAAGGCGAGCAGAAGCCGAATGGCGCCTGGCTCAGCTTCGATCTGGCCAAGGGCCAGTCGGTGACGGCGGTCAGCGCGATCTCGCACGTGGATGCCGAAGGCGCGCGCACCAACCTGCGCGCCGAGGGCATGCAGGGTGGGGCGCTGCTCGGTTTCGACCGCATGCGTGCGCTGTCGCAGCAGTCCTGGCGCGAGCAGCTGGGCCGGGTGCGCGTGCAGGGCGGCAACGCCGACGACCGCGCCGTGTTCTACAGCGCGGTCTACCACGCACTGCTGCAGCCGATGACCGGCAACGATGCTGATGGCCGCTATCGCGGCTACGACGATGGCATCCATCGCGCCGATGGTTGGACCTACTACGAGTACTTCTCGCTGTGGGATACCTACCGCGCGCAGAACCAGTGGCTGGCGCTGACCCGCCCGGACGTGGCGCGCGATATCGGCCGGACCCTGCTGGCGATTGACGAACAGGGCGGTTGGCTGCCGCGCTGGGGCTATGCCAACTTCGAGACCAACATCATGACCGGTGATCCGGTTACCCCGTTCATGGTCGACCTGTGGCGCTTCGGTGCGCTCAAGGGCAGTGAATCGCAGGCCTGGGATGCGCTGCGCCGCAACGCCTTCGGCACGCCGCCGTTGAACTCGCGCATGGCCGGCCGCTCCGGCAACCCCACCTACCTGGACAAGGGTTACGTGGTCTACGACCGTGCGTTCCCATCCAAGGGCATGGACGTCGATCCGCACCACGGTGGCTCGGCGACGCTCGAATATGCGCTGGCCGACTGCGCGCTCTCGCAGATGGCCGATGGCCTGGGTCACGCGCAGGACGCGGCGACGCTGCGTGAGCGCGGCCGCAACTGGCGCAAGGTGTGGGACCCGCAGGTGCGCGATGCCGAGACCGGCTTCACCGGTTTCCCGCGCCCGCGTACCGAGGACGGCCAGTGGTACACCCCGGCCGATGGTCACTACAGCCCGCGTTCGCACCACGGTTTCCATGAGGGCACCGCGTGGCAGTACCAGTGGCTGGCGCAGCAGGACGTGCCAGGCCTGGTCGAAGCGATGGATGGCCGCGAGCAGGCCGGTCGCCGCCTCGATGCGTTCTTCGCGATGGATGCGCTGCAGGCCGACCCGCTCAACGCTGCCCGCAAGGAGTGGGTGGTCGGGCCGTACAGCTACTACAACCAGTTCCGCTACAACCCTAACAACGAACCGGACCTGCACTCGCCGTGGCTGTACACGCTGATCGGCCAGCCATGGAAGACCGCTGCCGTGGTGCGTGCCGCGCAGCAGCTGTTCACCAACGCCCCGAACGGCGTGACCGGCAACGACGACCTCGGCACGATGTCGGCCTGGTACCTGTTCAGCGCCATCGGCGTGTACCCGGCGGTGCCGGGCAGCGGCCAGTTCCTGCTGCACACCCCGCGTTTCAGCAGGGTGGAAGTGGACATGGGCAATGGCCGCACCCTGCGCATCGACGCGCCGGGCGCCGATGGCCGCCGCCTGCAGTACGTGCAGGGCGTGCAGGTCGATGGCCAGGCACATGCACCGGTGTGGCTGGACTGGAGCCGCCTGCAGCAGGGCCCGCGCGTGCGCTTTGCGCTGGATGCGAAGGTGCCGGAGCAGGGCTGGGGCACGGCGGTGAAGGACCTGCCGGTATCCTGGTGCGCGGCACCGGGCAGCCAGCTGCGCTGAGCCGGACTGTGCCCTTCGCGGTGACCCAGCGAACGGCACGGCACGACACGGCCCTGATCCATTAGGCTTGAGCCTCCAGCGGAGTCCGGGAAGACGATGAACGACAACGGCAGCAGTCCCAGCAAACGCGCCGGCAAGGCAGTGACGGTGACCGACATCGCGCGTGCCATCGGCGTGTCACGGGCGACCGTGTCGCTGGTGCTGCGCGGCAGCCCGCTGGTCAATGTCGATACCCGGGCCAAGGTCGAGGCCGAGCTGCGCCGGCAGCGCTATGTCTACAACCGTGCGGCCGCCAACCTGCGCCGTCGTACCTCGTCGAGCATCGCGCTGGTGATCAACGACCTGTCCAACCCGTTCTTCGCCGAATTTGCGTCCGGCGTGGACGAGGCGTTGGGCGGGCGTGGTTATGTGACCCTGCTCGGCAGCACCGGCGAATCGCCGGAGCGCCAGCAGGCGGTGCTGTCCACGCTGATGGAGCACACCCCGGCCGGCCTGATCCTGTCGCCGGCCGAAGGCAGCGACACCGCGCAGCTGCGCCAGGCATTGGGCGCCAATGCCAACGTGCTGCTGTTCAACCGCGAACTGGAAGGGGCCGACTGGGACTTCCTGACCCTGGACAACCAGCACGGCGCCTATCTGGCCACGCGCCACCTGATCGAGCGCGGCCATCGCCAGATCGCCTTCTTCGGCGGCCACGCCGCATCGAGCTCGTGCCACCAGCGGCGTGCCGGGTTCCAGCAGGCGCTGGCCGAGGCCGGTCTGTCGCTGCCGCCGGGCTGGATGATCGAGTCGGCGCCGAACCGGCTGGAAGCAGCTGCGCGCACCGATGAGCTGTTTGCCGATGGCCATCGCCCCAGCGCGGCGGTCTGCTACAACGACACCGTCGCGCTGGGCCTGATGCTGGGCCTGAACTCGCGAGGCATTCGTCCGGGCGGTGACTTTGCCGTGACCGGCTTCGACGATATTTCCGAGGCATCGGTCGCGGTGCCGCCATTGACCACGCTCACCGCCGATCCGCGCGAGCGGGGCCGGCAGGCGGCCGCGCTGCTGCTGCAACGATTGGACGAACCGGACGCGCCACCACGGCGCACGGTGGCGCCGGTGCAGTTGCGCATCCGCGAAAGCAGTGCCGCACGGCCGAACTGATTCCTTCCACGTACCCCTTCCACGCACCAACGACCTTCCGCGCATCGAGGCGCGTACCGCATGCCGATCTCCGCAACGCCCCGTCCATCGGGTTCTTCGGGCAACGCACCCGCCGTCACCAACGGCAAGGCGCTGGCCGTGGTCACCACGATCTTCTTCATGTGGGGCTTCCTGACCTGCCTCAATGACATCCTGATCCCGCACCTGAAGGCAGTGTTCGAGCTGAACTACGCCAAGGCGATGCTGGTGCAGTTCACCTTCTTCGGAACCTATTTCCTGATGTCGCTGCCGGCCGGCCGCCTGGTGGCGGCGCTGGGTTACAAGAAGGGCATCGTGGCCGGCCTGGTGATCGCCGGTATCGGCGCACTGGGCTTCTGGCCGGCGGCCGAGCTGCGCGTGTATGGCGCCTTCCTCGGCGCACTGTTCGTGCTGGCCACCGGCATCACCGTGCTGCAGGTTGCTGCGAACCCCTACGTCGCGCTGCTGGGCCCGGAGCAGACCAGCTCCAGCCGCCTGACCCTGGCGCAGGCACTGAACTCGCTGGGCACGGCCATCGCCCCGATCTTCGGCGGCATGCTGATCCTGTCCAACACGGTCAAGAGCGCCGATGAACTGAGCGCGCTGCCGCCCGCCGAACAGCTGGCCTACCGCGCCGCCGAGGCGCAGGCCGTGCAGGGCCCGTACGTGGGCCTGGCCGTTGCGCTGGTGCTGCTGGCGCTGTTCGTGTTCCTGTTCCGCCTGCCGGCACTGAGCGATGCCACCGAACAGGCCGACCAGGGTCACCGCCACAGCTACCTGGATGCGCTGCGCAAGCGCCACCTGCTGCTGGGCGTGCTGGGCATCTTCTTCTACGTCGGTGCCGAAGTATCGATCGGCAGCTTCCTGGTCAATTACCTGTCGATGCCGAACATCGGTGGCTTCAGCGAACAGGAGGCCACCCATTACGTGTCGGCCTACTGGACCATGGCGATGATCGGCCGCTTCGCCGGCTCGGCGCTGTTGGCGCGCTTCTCGCCCAGCCGCCTGCTGGCGATCTTCGCGCTGGTCAACGTGGCACTGCTGGTCACGACCATGCTGACCTCCGGCAACATCGCGCTGTACTCGGTGGTGGCGATCGGCCTGTTCAATTCGATCATGTTCCCGACCATCTTCGCGCTGAGCATCGAGCGCCTGGGCCCGCTGACCAACAAGGGCTCCAGCCTGCTGATCATGGCCATCGTCGGCGGTGCCGTGGTGCCGTACCTGCAGGGCGTGCTGGCCGACCACATCGGTGTGCAGGCCAGCTTCATCCTGCCGCTGCTGTGCTACGGCTACATCATTTTCTACGGACTGGTCGGCGCACGTACGCCGGCTTCCGCAACGCAGGGAGGCTGAGTCCGGAATGGGTTCCATCGTTTGCTTCGGCGAAATTTTGATCGATCTACTGGCGCAGCCGCCGGCCTCGGCCGACACGCCGCGCGCGTTCCTGCAGTACGCCGGCGGGGCGCCGGCCAACGTTGCGGTGGCGGCAGCGCGACTGGGTGCGAAGACCCAGTTCGTCGGCATGCTGGGCCGTGACATGTTCGGTGACTTCCTGGCCGAGAGCCTGGTCGAACACGGCGTAGGCACGGATTACATCGTGCGTACCGATGCGGCCAAGACCGCACTGGCCTTCGTCGCGCTGGATGCCAGCGGCGAGCGCAGCTTCAGTTTCTACCGCCCGCCGGCCGCCGACCTGCTGTTCCGTGACAGCGACTTCCAGGCCGCGTGCTTCGACAGCGCGCAGTGCTTCCACGTCTGCTCCAACAGCCTGACCGAGCCGTCCATCGCCGAGGCGACCTTCGCCGGCATGGAGCGCGCCCGTGCCGCCGGTGCGGTGGTCAGCCTGGACCTCAACCTGCGCCCGGCACTGTGGCCGGCCAGCGAAGATCCGACGCCGCGCCTGTGGCAGGCGCTGCAGCGTGCCGACCTGGTCAAGCTGTCGCGCGAGGAGCTGGACTACCTGGCGGCACCGCTGGGTGCCGATGGTGAGGCAGTGGTGCTGAAGCGCCTGCTGGCTGCGCAGGCACGCTGGGTCATCGTTACCGATGGTGCGGCCACGCTGCACTGGTACACGCGCGACAACCACGGCACGGTCACCAGCTTCCGCGTAGCCACCGTCGATACCACGGCCGCCGGCGATGCCTTTGTCGGTGGGGTGCTGGTCGGACTGCTGGAGCGTGGCGGGGCGGGCGCAGGCTTTGCCGCGTTCTGCCAGGACCCCGAGGCGATCACAGCCACGCTGCGCTTCGGCGCCGCGGTCGGCGCGCTGGCTGTTACCCGCAAGGGCGCGTTCGCCGCGATGCCCTCGCTCGATGAAGTGCAGCAGCTGCTGCAGGCCCAGGACATTACCGCATGAACACCTCGCCCGATTTCCGTTCGCCCGCGTTCCTGCGTGCGCATATCGCCGACACGATGGCGTTCTACCACCCGCGCTGCATCGACCCGAACGGCGGCTTCTTCCACTACTTCCGCGATGACGGCAGCATCTACGATGCCAGCCATCGCCATCTGGTCAGCAGCACGCGCTTCGTCTTCAACTACGCGATGGCCTACCGCGAATTCGGCAACGCTGAATACCGCGACGCGGTCGATCACGGCGTGCGCTACCTGCGCGAGGTGCATCGCAATCCGGTTACCGGTGGCTATGCCTGGACCCTGCGCGACGGCAAGGTCGAGGACGACATGAACCATTGCTACGGCGTGGCCTTCGTGTTGCTGGCCTACAGCTGTGCGTTGAAGGCCGGCATCGAGCAGGCCCGCGCGTGGATGGACGAGACCTGGCAGCTGCTGGAAGCGCGCTTCTGGGAGCCGGAACACGGCCTGTACAAGGACGAGGCCGATGGCCAGTGGAACTTTACCGGCTACCGTGGCCAGAACGCCAACATGCACATGTGCGAGGCGATGCTGGCGGCGTTCGAGGCCAGTGGCGAGCAGCGCTATGTGGAACGCGCGCTGCAGCTGGCCGACAACATGACCCGCCGCCAGGCCGCCAAGGCCGGTGGCCTGGTCTGGGAACACTATGACGTGAACTGGGAGATCGACTGGGACTACAACCTGGACGACCCCAAGCACTTGTTCCGCCCGTGGGGCTTCCAGCCCGGTCACCAGACCGAGTGGGCCAAGCTGCTGCTGATCCTGGACCGCCATGTGCAGGCCGATTGGCTGGTGGCGACCGCGCAGCATCTGTTCGATGTCGCCGTGGCCCGCAGCTGGGATGAGGCGCGTGGTGGCCTCTACTACGGCTTCGCGCCGGAATCGCGCCGGCAGCCGGGCATGGAGGGCGCCCCGATCGGTGGCGACAGTTTCGTCTGCGACGACGACAAGTACTTCTGGGTTCAGGCCGAGACCCTGGCCACCGCCGCACTGATGGCCCAGCGCACCGGCGATGACCGCTACTGGCAGTGGTACGAGCGCATCTGGGCGTACTCGTGGGAGCACTTCGTCGACCACCAGTACGGTGCCTGGTTCCGCATCCTCGATGCCGACAACCGCAAGTACAGCGACGAGAAGAGCCCGGCAGGCAAGGTGGATTACCACACCATGGGTGCGTGCTACGAAGTATTGAACGTCGTGCGTTGAGATGGGTACGCCGGGCATGGCCCGGCACTACCTCGAATCAGACTTGCAGGTAGCGCCGGGCCAGGCCCGGCGGAAAAACAGGAGCATCCCGTGCATCGCCTTTCCCTCGTTGTCCGCCTGCTCCTGCTGCTGGTCGCAACCTCTGTGTTCCCTGCACTGGCGGCCCCGTTGCAGGCGCAGTGGGAATTCCGCATGCTGCCCGGCGATGCGCAAGGCGCCGCCCACCCGGGCCTGCAGCAGTGGCGTGCAGCCCAGGTGCCCGGCAGCGTGCACACCGACCTGCTGGCGCACGCGTTGATCCGCGACCCCTACGTGGGTGCGCCGGAGGCTGAACTGCAGTGGATCGGCCTGGCCGATTGGGAGTACCGCGCGCGCTTCGACGTGGATGCGGGGACGCTGGCCCAGCCCAATGCCGAACTGCGCTTCGACGGGCTGGACACCTACGCCGAAGTCACTCTCAACGGCAGGCCGCTGCTGCGCGCGGACAACGCGCATCGCAGCTGGCGTGCGCGGGTCGAAGGCCGCCTGCGTGCGAAGGACAATGAGCTGCAGATCGTGTTCCGTTCGCCGATCCGCATGCTGCTGCCGGACGTGCAGGCGATGCCGCACAAGATCGCCGGCAACTATCCTTCGCCCTATGGCGATGAGCCCAAAGATGCGATGGTCGGCAACTTCGCGCGCAAGCCGGCTTACCACTTCGGTTGGGACTGGGGGCCGCGCTATGTCACCGCCGGTGTCTGGCGCGGCGTCGACCTGCAGGCCTGGGATACGCATCGATTGACCGATCTTGCCGTGCGCACCGGTGCATTGAGCGCGGAGCAGGCGAAGCTGGCGGTGCTGCTGCAGGTGGAGCAGGGGAATGCAGCCGGTTCTGCGGTTGTCAATGTGGATGTGCGCGATCCGCAGGGTCGCAGCGTGGCCCAGGTGAAGCGCACGGTGCTGCTGAAGCCCGGCCAGAACAGCATCGAGGTTCCGGTTGAACTGGCTGACCCGCGGCGCTGGTGGCCAGTAGGCCATGGTGCGCAGGACCGCTACACGGTGCAGGCACGCCTGGACGACGGTGGCACGCCGGCGCTGGCCCGCGAGCAGCGCATCGGCCTGCGCACGGTCGAACTGCGCCGCGATTCGGACAACAAGGGCGGGCAGGGCTTCGCTTTCGTCATCAATGGCGTGCCGATCTTCGCCAAGGGCGCGAACGTGATTCCGTTCGATGCCTTCCCCGCACGCGTCGATGCCGCGCGCCTGCGCCAGGTGCTGGTGGCCGCGCGCGACGCCAACATGAACATGTTGCGCAACTGGGGCGGCGGCTACTACGAAGAAGATGCCTTCTTCGATATCGCCGATGAGCTCGGCCTGCTGGTCTGGCAGGACTTCATGTTCGGCGGCGGCATGCAGCCCGGTTACGATCCGGCGTTCCGCGCCAGCGTGGTCGCCGAGGCGCGCGACAACGTGCGGCGCCTGCGGCATCACCCCAGCATCGTGCTGTGGTGTGGCAACAACGAAGAGGAAACCGCCTGGAAGGACTGGGGCCACGGCCGCGACTTGAAGGCGGCCGATCCGGCGTTCGCGGCGAAGGTCTGGCAGGGCTACGTGGACCTGTTCGGCCACGATCTGCGTGCGGTGGTTGGCGAGGAAGGGCTGGGCGTGCCGTACTGGTCCAGTTCGCCCAGCAACGATCTGGATGAAAAGGCCAACGATTCCACCCGCGGTGACAAGCACTACTGGCAGGTCTGGGGCAATCCGGCGCTGCCGGTGCAGGCCTATCTGCGCGAGACCCCACGCTTCATGTCCGAGTACGGGCTGCAGGCGTGGCCGTCGGTGGCGACGGTGGACCAGATCGCCACCCGTGCCGAGCAGCGCATCGACAGCCCGGTCATCCGCGCGCACCAGAAATTCATGGCCGGCGAGGGCAACAGCCGCCTGCTGCATTACATCGAACTGGGCTACGGCACGCCAAAGGACTTCGAGGACTTCGTCTACCTGAGCCAGGTGATGCAGGCCGATGGCATCGCCCTGGCGGCGCTGCATCACCGCGCCTCGCGTCCGTACACGATGGGTTCGCTGTACTGGCAGCTCAACGATGTCTGGCCGGGCGCTTCATGGTCCAGCGTGGACTACTTCGGCCGCTGGAAGGCGCTGCACTTTGCCGCGCGGCGTTTCTTCGCGCCGGTGACGGTGGCTGCGCTGCGCGACGAGGGCAATACGCGGGTGCGCCTGATCAATGATGGCGCCGCGCAGGAGGCACGTTGGCGGCTGCGGGTGATGGACGTGGAGGGCAAGGTGCTGGGCCGCCGTGAGGAGGCGGTCACGTTGGCGGGGGAAGGTGTCACCTCGATCGGTGATTTCCGCGACGCCGAACTGCTGGCCGGTGCCGACCCGAAGCGCACGGTGGCGGTGTTCGAACTGCTGCAGGACGGCAAGGTGAGCGCGAGGCAGGTGGTCGGTTTCGCCGAAGCCAAGGACCAGGTGTTGCCGCGGCAGAAGCTCAAGGCCACGTTGTCCATAGAAGGCGACCACTATCGACTACGGCTGGAAAGCGCGGCTTACGTGCGCGCGATGTGGATCGATTTCGGTGCGCTGGATGTGCAGATCGAAGACAACCTGCTGGACCTGCTGCCGGGTGAAGCCCGGGACATTGCAGTGCGTGGTCCGGTGGATCTGACGACGCTGCGAGAAGCGTTGAAGGTAAAAACACTCAACGATCGTTGAGGGCAGGCGAACCATGTTCTGGTAGGTGTCAACCTTGGTTGACACATCGGCCGTATGCCAACCAAGGTTGGCATCTACCGGACCATCGGGCAGGCATATTCTGCTCTGGTAGGTGCCAACCTTGGTTGGCACGCTGGGAGCATGCCAACCAAGGTTGGCATCTACCCTTTTCGAGTTACAGCTGGATCTGCTGGAAATTCTCGACCCGCTCATGGCCGTTGGCGGCCTGGCCGGTGCGCGGCAGCGGGTAATCATCCAGACGGTCGATCAGGCGGGTCTGCAGGCCGGCTTCGCGGGCGGCGTCCAGCTCTTCCACCACATCCGACAGGAACAGGATCTCGCCGGCCGGGACGCCGATCGCCTGCACGATGCGGCGATAGCTGTCGGCCTCACGCTTGCCGCCGACTTCGGTATCGAACCAGCCCGACACCAGCGGGCTGAGGTCGCCGGCGTCGCTGAAACCGAAGAACAGCTTCTGCGCCGGCACCGAACCGGAGGAGTACACGTACAGCGGCAGGCCCGAGGCGTGCCAGCCCTTCAGTACCGCCGTCACTTCCGGATAGAAGTGCGCGGTGTAGTCGCCGCGACGGTAGCCGGCGTCCCAGATCCGGCCCTGCAGGGCCTTCAGCGCGGTGTGCTTGCGGTCCTGGTCGATCCAGCCCTGCAGCGTTTCGACCACCAGGCTGTCCTGGCAGGTGCCGCCGATCTCGGTGGCTACCGCGTCCAGCCAGCGGCGCACGTCCGGGTCCTGGCCGTGTTCGGCGACGAAGCCGGGCAGCGCCTGGCGCGCATAGGGAAACAGCACGTTCTTGACGAACGAGATGCTGCTGGTAGTGCCTTCGATATCGGTCAGGATGACGCGGGGTTGCATGGATCAGGATGCCTGGGTGGGTACGTAACGGGGGAACTTCTGTGCGATGTCGGTGCCGGTGAAGTGACCGACCCAGCCATCCGGCTCCGTGAAGAAGCGGATCGCCACGAAGCTGGGTTCATCGCCCATGTCGAACCAGTGGGTGGTGCCATCGGGCACGGCGATCAGGTCATCCTTCACGCACTCGATCTCGTAGACCTTGTCGCCCACGTGCAGGGTGAACAGGCCGGAGCCGGCGACGAAGAAGCGCACCTCGTCTTCCTTGTGGAAGTGCTCGTCGAGGAACTTCCTGCGCAGCTCGGCGCGGTTGGGGTTGTCCGGGGCGATCGAGGCTACGTCCACGCTCTTGAAGCCGCGCTCGGCGACCAAGCGGTCGATGTCCGCACGGTAGGCGGCGAACACTTCATCCTGGCTGGCGCCCGGCGCGACCGGTGCGGTGGCCTGCCAGCGCTCGAAGGTGACGCCGATCTGCTTCAGTTCGGCAGCGATGACAGCGCCGTCCTGGGTGTCCAGCAGCGGCGATTCGGGGCGGGTGTCGTCGTAGATGCGCAGTCGGCTCATGGCGGCAGCTTGAACGTCTCGGGGGGAAGACAGGGTAGCAGGGCGGGGGCGGGGCGCAGATTCCGGATCGGCATCTGCACCTGCGCGCGGGTTCAGCCGCGCAGCTTGCGCAGCTCCAGCTCGCAGTGGAAGAGGAATTCGAAGGCTTCCAGGTGGCGGCGCGCTTCGGCCATGTCGCGACCCCAGGCGTACAGGCCATGGCCGTCGATCAGGTAGCCCCACAGGTTCTGCCGGTCAAGCAGATCATCGACCTGCTGCGAAAGCACGTTCATGTCCTGGGTGTTGGCGAACACCGGTACGTCGATGGCCATCTCGTGGGTGCTGTTGCCGGCGAAGGCCTTCAGCAGCTCGTAGCCTTCCAGGTGCACATGGCCCTGCGGCGCGTACAGGCGCGAGGCGATGGTCTGCACCGGCGAATGGGTGTGCAGCACGCAGCCGATTTCCGGGAAGCGGCGGTACAGCTGGGTGTGCAGCAGGGTTTCGGCGGAGGGGCGCAGCGGGCGGCCGACGGCCTTGCCATCGAAGTCCACCACCATGATGTCGTCCTCGATCAGGCGGCCCTTGTCCTTGCCGGAGACGGTGATCGCGGCGTGGCGGTCGTCCAGGCGGTGGGAGAAGTTGCTGCTGGTAGCCGGGGTCCAGCCGGCCTGGGCCAGCTCGCGGACGTTGTCGATCAGCAGCTGGGCCAGTTCGCCCAGGCGGGCGGTGTCGTAGGGGAAGGTGGGGGCGTTCATGCGGGTGATTTTACTGGATTCGGCCAACGGCTGAGCCCCTCGTGGCGGGTCGTGCAGAGCGGTTCATGGGTTTGGCGGGGCGGGTGGGCCGTGCAGGGGACGCTGCAAGTACGTCCCTGTAAGCTCGATGGCGCCATCCATGGCGCCAACGCCCCTGCACGGCCCACCCGCCCCGCCTCGGACAGGTTCCGGCTGCGGCCGGCCACGGAGTGAAGAAGGAAGAGCGAAAAGCGGGTCGCGGCGCTGCGCTTGCTCGCAGCCGAGCATGGCTCGGCTCTACAGAAGATTCGTCCCGATACATTCGCTTCCGGGAACGCTTCATCCACGCATGGCGTGGATCTACCGGACACGCCGGGAGACTGTCAGGGGTGGGGGGGCATGGGTACGTGGCGTCCCCCGCGTACCCATGCCTCCCCGCCAAATCAACACACCCGCTCTTGCCGTTGCTCTGGCTTCAGACGCGGGTGCAGGGCCGCAGGCCCTGCAAAACAAAAAACCTCACTGACCCCGCAGGCGGCTGTGCCTGAACCCGTAGCAGAAATAGATCACGAAACCGACGAACGTCCACACGCCCATCAGCATCCAGTTGTGCATCGTCATCGCCGACAGCAGCGCCAGGCAGCTCAGCACGCCCAGGCCGCAGATCAGCCACGCCATCGGCATGCGGAACGGGCGCGGCAGGTCCGGCTGGGTGCGGCGCAGGATCAGCACGCCCGCGCACACGGCGGCAAACGCGATCAGCGTGCCCATCGAGGTCAGTTCGCCGAGGATGTCCAGCGGGAACAGCGCCGCCAGCAGCGCGATGCCGATGCCGGTGATCACGGTGTTGATGTGCGGGGTGCGGTACTTCGGATGGATCCTGGTGAACACCGGTGGCAGCAGGCCGTCGCGGCCCATGATCATGAAGATGCGCGGCTGGCCGATGATCATCACCAGCACCACCGAGGACAGGCCGACCAGCGCGCCGACCTCGACCACCCAGCGCAGCCAACCCAGCTGCGGATGCGCGGCCACCGCGGTCACCACCGGCTCATCGGTGCCCAGCAGCTGGAACGGCACCAGGCCGGTCATCACCGCGGCCATCGCGATGTACAGCACGGTGCAGACCACCAGTGACAGCATCATGCCGATCGGCATGTCGCGCTGCGGGTTCTTCGATTCCTGCGCCGCCACCGACACTGCCTCGAAGCCGATGTAGGCGAAGAACACCATCGCCGCGCCGCGCAGCACGCCTTCCATGCCGTACTTGCCGGGGCCCTCGTTGGCCGGGATGAACGGGGTCCAGTTGCTGGTATCCACGTACTTCCAGCCGACCACGATGACCAGCACGATCAGGCCGGTCTTGAGCACGACCATGGCCATGTTCATCGCCGAGGACTTGCTGATGCCGACGTAGCACAGCCAGGTCAGCAGCATCACCAGTGCCGCGGCGGGCAGGTTGGCGATCGCGCCGGTGGGGCGCAGCTGTGCGTCCAGTGGCGCGCTGACCAGCGCGGCGGGCAGATGGATGTCGAACTGGCTGAGCAGGCTGAGGAAGTAGCCGGTCCAGCTGACCGCCACCGCCGAGGCGGAGACGCCGTATTCGAGCACCAGCATCCAGCCGATGAACCAGGCCGAGAGCTCGCCGAAGGTGGCGTAGGTGTAGGTGTAGGCGCTGCCGGAAACCGGCACCATCGAGGCGAACTCGGCGTAGGCCAGCGCGCAGAAGGCGCAGCAGATGGCGGCCAGCACGAAGGACAGCATGATGGCCGGGCCGGCGTGGTTGGCGGCGGCCTGGCCGGTGATGACGAAGATGCCGCCGCCGATCACCGCGCCGATGCCGAGGGCGGTCAGCCCCCAGGGGCCGAGGTGGCGGCGCAGGCTCAGGCCATTGGCGTCTTCATGGGCGGCGTGCGGGTGCTTGGTGGCCCACAGTTGCTTGAACATGTGTGGTGGTCTTGTCGAAGCGCGCCGTGGCTGGCGCGCGGGGAAAACGGACGGGCCGGCGCGAGGCCGGCCCGTAGGCGGATCAGGGCGACTTGGCCAGCTTGCTGTTGCGGATGCCGTAGCCCAGGTAGATCAGCAGGCCGAGCAGCGTCCAGCCCACGAACAGGTGCCAGTGCACCACGAACGCCTGCCAGAACAGGAACAGGCAGGTGGCCGCGCCCAGCGGGCAGATGATCCACACCATCGGCACGCGGAACGGGCGATGGATTTCCGGCTTGGAATAGCGCAGTACCAGCACGCCGATGCAGACCGTGGCGAAGGCCAGCAGGGTGCCCATCGACACCAGCTCGCCCAGCACGTTCAGCGGCACCAGGCCGGCCAGGGCGGCAGCGATCACGCCGACCACGATGGTAGCGACATACGGGGTGCGGAAGCGGGCGTGGACCTTGCCGAAGAACTTCGGCAGCAGGCCGTCGCGGGAGATCGTGTAGGCGATGCGGGTCTGGCCCATCATCATCACCAGCACCACCGAGGACAGGCCGGCGATGGCACCGATCTCCACGAACGTCTTCAGCCAGGACAGGGTCGGGTAGGGCTCCAGCGCGGTGGCCACCGGCTTGTCGGTGCCCAGCAGGTGGTAGGGCATCATGCCGGTCAGCACCGCACAGACGATGATGTAGACGATGGTGCACACGGCCAGCGAGCCGAGCAGGCCGATCGGCATGTTGCGCTGCGGGTCCTTGGTTTCACCGGCTGCGGTGGAGACAGCATCGAAGCCGATGTAGGCGAAGAACACGATGGTGGCCGCGCGGAACACGCCGCTCCAGCCGAACTCACCCGGCACGCCGGTGTTTTCCGGGATGAACGGCTGCCAGTTGGCGGGGTCGATGTGGGCCGCGCCGATACCGATGAACAGGCAGATGACGGTGACCTTGATCGCCACGATGATCGCGTTGACGAAGGCCGACTGGGTCACACCCACGTACAGCAGGCCGGACACCGCCGCCACGATCAGCACCGCCGGCAGGTTGAACAGCTTGCCCGAAGCGATGAACTCGCTGCCGGTCCAGGCAATCGGGGCCGCGCTGAGGGCATCCGGGAACGGCATGTGCAGCGTGGTGGTGATGAAGCTGATCAGGTACGCGGACCAGCCCACCGCGACCGAGGCCGAGGCGAACAGGTATTCCAGCACCAGGCACCAGCCGATGAACCAGGCCATGCCCTCGCCCAGGGTGGCGTAGGAATAGGAGTAGGCACTGCCGGAGACCGGCATCATCGCCGCGAACTCGGCGTAGCACAGGCCCGCCAGGGCGCAGGCGAAGCCGGCGATCACGAACGACAGCATGACCGCCGGGCCGGCATGGTTGGCCGCGGCCTGGCCGGTCAGCACGAAGATACCAGCGCCGATCACCGCACCTACGCCAAGCAGGATGAGGTGTTTAGCCGTGAGGGTCCGTTTCAGCGTGGCTTCGCCATCCAGGCTGCCTTCGATGGGTTCGCCGGCATCGACGTGCCCGGCCGGTTCAACCGGCTTGACCCTCAACAGAGCTTTCAGCATGCAGTACTTCCTAGTGATCGGATTGGGTGGGCCGCCGATACGTTGCCGGCAACCCTGGAATGGTGAAGGCCGCGCGAACGGCCCGCTGTACCTTAGCCAAAGCTGAAGCCAACGCACAAGCGCAATCGCAACAATGAACGGCGATAATGAGCAGTATTTTTCCAAACGCCGCCCATTCATGAGCCAGACCGCCGAAACCCTTGCCGTGCTTGACGATCGCCTGCGTGGCCTGCTGCGTGACTATGCCCGCCGCGAACCGGCCCACGACGCACTGGCTGCCGAATTCGGCACATTGCTGGACGATCCGGAAGATCCGTTCCGCCGCGAGCGCCTGGCCGGCCACTTCACCGCCAGCTGCTGGCTGGTCAGTGCCGATGGCCAGCGCCTGCTGCTGACCCACCACCGCAAGCTGCAGCGCTGGCTGCAGCTGGGCGGCCACGCCGACGGCGACCGCGACCTGGCCCAGGTCGCGCTGAAGGAGGCCGAGGAGGAGTCCGGCCTGAGCGGCCTGGTGCTGGAAGACCCTGCCATCTTCGACATCGACAAGCACTGGATTCCGGAACGCAAGGACGTGCCGGGACACTGGCACTATGACGTGCGTTTCGTGATCCGGGCACTGGGCGGCGAGGCCTTCGTGCTCAGCGAGGAGTCGCTGGAGCTGGCCTGGCGGCCGGTGGCGGAGGTCGCCGCAGACCCGGAATCGGATGAGTCGATGCAGCGCATGGCGCGCCGGTGGTTGGCGCGCTAGCAATATGTGGAGCCGAGCCAATGCTCGGCTCAATGTCGGCCAGAAGCGCAGCCGAGCATGGGCTCGGCTCTACAAGTGCAAGGTGGAACGCGCGTCAATACAGGATGCGCGTACGCAGCGTGCCCGGAATCGCGGCCAGTTCGTCGCGCACGGCCGCGGCCTGTTCCTCGCTCGCGGTGATGTCGATCACCACGTAGCCCACCTTCGGGTCGGTGCGCAGGAACTGGCCGTCGATGTTGACGTTGTGGCGCGAGAAGATCTCGTTGACCTTGGACAGCACGCCCGGCACGTTCTGGTGGATGTGCAGCAGGCGCAGGCTGTCGGCGTGCTCGGGCAGGGTCACTTCGGGGAAGTTGACCGCCGACAGGGTGCTGCCGTTGTCGCTGTAGCGCACCAGCTTGGCCGCCACTTCCACGCCGATGTTGTCCTGCGCCTCCAGCGTGCTGCCGCCCACGTGCGGGGTCAGGATCACGTTGTCATGGCGGGTCAGCGGCGATTCGAAGATATCGCCGTTGCCCTTCGGCTCGACCGGGAACACGTCTAGTGCGGCGCCGCCGACGTGGCCGCTGGCCAGCGCCGCGTCCAGTGCATCGATGTCGACCACGGTGCCGCGTGCGGCATTGATCAGGTGCGCACCCTTGCGCATCTTCGCCAGCTCGGTACTGCCGATCATCCACTGCGTGGACGGGGTTTCCGGCACGTGCAGGGTGACGATGTCGGCGCGCGCCAGCAGGTCGTCCAGGCTGGCGGCAGCGCGGGCATTACCCAGCGCCAGCTTGGTTTCCACGTCGTGGAAGATCACCTGCATGCCCAGCGATTCGGCCAGCACGCCGACCTGGGTGCCGATGTGGCCGTAACCGATGATGCCCAGGGTCTTGCCGCGCACCTCATGGCTGCCGCTGGCCGACTTCGACCAGCCGCCGCGATGGCATTCAGCGTTCTTCTGCGGAATGCCGCGGGTCAGCATGATCGCCTCGGCGATCACCAGCTCGGCCACGCTGCGGGTATTGGAATAGGGCGCGTTGAACACCGGGATGCCGGCCAGCTCGGCCGCGTCCAGGTCGACCTGGTTGGTGCCGATGCAGAAGCAGCCCACCGCGATCAGGCGCTTGGCCTCGGCCAGTACCTCGGCGCTGAGCTGGGTGCGCGAACGGATGCCGACGATGTGCGCCTCGGCGATGCGCGCCTTCAGTTCGTCCTCGGGCAGCGCCTTGGTGTGCGCCTCGATCTGGCTGTAGCCGGCGGCGCTGAACACCTCCACGGCGGTCTGGCTGACCCCCTCCAGCAACAGCACGCGGATATCCTGCTTCGGGAACGAGGTCTTCTTCGGCGACATGGGGCAACACGGCCAGTGGGACAGGGGCCAATCACTATGCCAGATCGCGACGCCCATGGTGCAGTGCGCAATTGGTTGCATCGGTAGCTATCTGCCTGCCTGCGGGGCTGGACGCTGGCGCGTGCCGCTGGCACGCTTGCCCGTTCTTCACGCCCCGCGCTGGACCGTCATGACCGATTCCCGCATTGCCTCGCTGCAGCAGGCCTGTCCCGGCCTGAAGCTGAAGACCGACCCGGCCGACCTGGAGCATTACGGGCGCGACTGGACCCGGCGCTGGACACCGGCGCCACTGGCGGTCGCGCTGCCGGCCACGGTCGAGGAAGTACAGGCGGTGATGCGCTGGAGTGCCGAGCATGGCGTGGCGGTGGTGCCGTCCGGCGGCCGCACCGGCCTGTCCGGTGGCGCAGTGGCGGCCAACGGCGAGCTGGTGCTCAGCCTGGAACGGATGAACAAGGCACTGGCCTACGATGCGGTCGATCGCACGCTGGTGGTGCAGGCCGGCATGCCGCTGGAAGCCGTGCACAATGCCGCGCTGGACCATGGCCTGATCTACCCGGTGGATTTCGCCGCGCGTGGTTCCTGCACGATCGGCGGCAACATCGCTACGAATGCCGGCGGCATCCGCGTGATCCGCTACGGCAATACCCGCGAGTGGATCGCAGGGCTGAAGGTGGTCACTGCCAGTGGCGAACTGCTCGAGCTCAACAAGGGACTGATCAAGAACTCCAGCGGCTACGACTTCCGCCAGCTGCTGATCGGTTCGGAAGGCACCCTGGGCGTTATCGTCGAGGCGACGGTGAAACTGACCGACCCGCCGCCTGCAAGCAACGTGATGCTGCTGGCGTTGCCCAGCTTCGAGGTGCTGATGCAGGTATTCGCCGCGTTCCGCGCGCGCCTGCAGCTGCAGGCCTTCGAGTTCTTCACCGACCGGGCGCTGGAACATGTGCTGGCGCACGGCGCGCAGGCGCCGTTCGACGAGGTGCACCCGTACTACGTGGTCACCGAGTTCGCGGCCAATGACGAGGCGCAGGAAGCGGCGGCAATGGCCGCCTTCGAGGACTGCATGGGCAACGGCTGGGTCAGCGACGGCGTGATCAGCGCCAGCGACGCCCAGGCCGCCCAGCTGTGGCGCCTGCGCGAAGGCATCACCGAATCGCTGGCGCGCTACAAGCCCTACAAGAACGACGTGTCGGTGCGGATCTCGGCGATGCCGGCGTTCCTTGCCGAGACCCAGGCGCTGATCGGGCAGGCCTATCCGCACTTCGACGTGGTCTGGTTCGGCCATATCGGCGACGGCAACCTGCACATCAACGTGCTCAAGCCCGACGACACCGGCGACGCCGAATTCGTAGCGCAGTGCGAGCAGGTGACCAAGCTGCTGGCGCAGGTGCTGGCCCGCTTCGACGGCAGCATTTCGGCCGAACACGGCATCGGCCTGGTCAAGAAGGGGTACCTGGACAGCACCCGTGGCCCGGCCGAGATCGCCCTGATGAAGGCGGTCAAACGCGCGTTCGATCCCCAAGCGCGGCTGAATCCCGGCAAGCTCTTCGACCTCTGAGCCGGGAAAATCCTTCACGTACCCGTTACGCTCCACGCACCTTCACAACCGGCTTCGCACCGATGACCCGTCCGCTTCTGCTGCTTGCCCTGCTGTCCCTGCCGCTGGCCGGCTTCGCTTCCAGCTTTGCCGGCACCTCGGCCGGTTCGGCCACGGGTGCGTCGTCCGGTTCCTCGGGTAGCAGCTCGGGTGATGACAAGGTGGTACTTGCCGCACGCGATGATGCCGCCGCATTCGTTGCCAGCGACGGCCAGATCCGGGGTGCGCGCCTGCAGGCCGCGCTGGTCCACCTGCGTGAGCAGAGCGCCGCCGCACAGCAGCAGAGCGATCTGGAACTGGCCCGCGCGCTGCTGGCGCGGTGATCCAGGCAGCATGGCCTCGGCGTCATCGCTTTCTGTAGCGCCGAGCCATGCTCGGCTGCTGTTGCGATCCGCATGCGCCGGGCATTCAGCCGAGCATGGCTCGGCTCTACAGAGGCACAGCGGGCGGTGCGGGTGGATCGCCGCATTGGCGTGGCTGCTCATCCCTTCCGCGCACGCAGCCGATCGCCTTCAGCTCGATCCCTCAGGTCTCGATCCGGCGCAGCAGCAGCTCGCCAGCCAGACCCTGGCCGACGTGCAGTCATTGCTGCCCGATGGCCTGCTGCGCGCGTTGCCGGCACGCGTGCAGGTGCGCTGGAGCGACGACCTGCCGGCTGACGTGCACGGCCGCGCCTTTGCTGGCGGCATTGCCCTGCGCCGCGACCTGCTTGAAGACGGCCTGCCGGGTGCGCGCCGGGCAAGGCGGAGCGCGCTCGTGCACGAACTGACCCATGTGGCAGATCGAAGCGGCGCGGCATGGTCGCGCAGCCCGCGTTGGCGCGATCTGGCCGGGTGGCAGCGCAAGCCCTGGCATATGGGGCGCGGCGACAACGACTTCCGTGACCGCAGCCCGGATGCCTATGAACTGAAGGACCCGGCCGAATACCTGGCGGTGAACGCCGAGCATTTCGTGCTCGATGCCGAATTCGCCTGCCGGCGCCCGGCACTGGCGCAGTGGTACCAGGCCCATTTCGGAACACCGCCATCGCTGCCGCAGTCGCACTGCGCTACGACGCTGCCCTTGCTCCAGTCCGACTCAGAAGAGGGTGCCGCATCGCTGCTGCAGCTCGACCCCGCGCGTGTCTATGCCGTGGACTACCTGTTCGCCGAAGGCAGCGCACAACCGATGAGCCGCTGGGGCCACAGCATGCTGCGGCTGGTGATCTGCCGACCCGGCCGCGCACCGGGGCCGGACTGCCGCCTGGACCTGGAGTACCACCGCGTGCTGTCGTTCCGTGCATTCGTCGGCGACGTGCAGATTTCCAACTGGCGCGGACTGACTGGCGGCTATCCCTCGCGGCTGTTCGTGTTGCCGCTGCAGCAGGTGGTGGACGAATACACCAAGGTCGAACTGCGTGGCCTGCAATCGCTGCCGTTACAGCTGCGACGCGAGGAGATCGCCAGCCTGCTCGAGCGCACTGCCCAGGTGCACTGGAGCTATGACGGGCGCTATTACTTCGTCAGCAACAACTGCGCGGTGGAAACCGCCAAGCTGCTGCAGGCGGGCGTGCCGCGCCTTGGGCGGGCCGGTCTGGCCCAGCTGAGCCCGCGTGGGTTGAAGCGCCGCCTGGCGCGATTGCAGGTACTTGACGAGCAGGTGCTGGCCGACCGCAGCGCAGCGCAGGCACAGGGCTATTACTTCGCCTCTGCACGCGACCACTACCAGCAGTTGTTCGCAGTGGCGGCGGGGCAGCTGGCCTTGCCCGTCCGTGATGTGCGCGCCTGGTTGAAGCTGCCTGCACAGCAACGCGCACCGTGGCTGCTGAAGGGCGACCTGCGCGCCAGTGCCGGCTTGCTGCTGCTGGAACAGGCCGCACAGCGGCGTGCCGAGCTGCGCGCGCGTGACGTGCTGAAGCGGCAGCTGCTGGCTTCACCGGACAGTGCGGAAACCCGCAGCCTGCGCGGCCTGCTGGAGCAGAGCGGGCAGTGGTTGCGGCCGGGGACGCTGCTGCAGGACGGAGGCTATGGGTTGCCGCTGGGCGACGACCAGGCGCTGCTGTCCGAGGCGGTGGCCACTGCCAGTGCGCAGGCCGTACCTGCCTGGCAGGCGCTGCGCGTGCAGCTGCGCCAGCAGTTGCCGTCCAGGCAGCGCGACCAGATGGATGCGATCGATGCCAACCTGGCCGAACTCGGTGCGCATCTGCGCGAGCAGGCAGCGACGTCGGTTACTGGCGCGGAAGCTCGATGACGAAGCGGCTGCCGCCGGCGCTGCCGGGCGTGCAGTAGACGCGGCCACCATGTGCATCGGCGATGGCCTTGACCACCGCCAGGCCAAGCCCGCTGCCGCCGCCCTGGCGCGAGCGCGAGCCATCGGCGCGCATGAACGGAGTGAAGATGTCGGTGTGAAGTTCCGGGTCGATGCCCGGACCTTCGTCTTCGATTGTCACCTGCACGTGCCCAGGCGTGTCATGCACGGCAATCCGCACCTTGCCCGGGCTGGCGTAGCGGCGTGCGTTCTCCAGCAGCGCCAGCAGGGCCTGGCGCAGGCGGGTCGGATCACAGTGCGCGTTGTGTTCTTCACGGCTGGTTTCCAGTTCCAGCACGAAGCCGGCGGCGCGGAACTGCGGGTCGACCAGGGTCATCACCGAGTGCACTTCGGCCACCACGTCGGTCCGGGCGCGGCGCACGTCCAGCCGTGCATTGTCGGACAGACTGAGTACGCGCAGATCCTCGATCAGACGCGACAGGCCCTCGACCTGCGCGAGCAGGCTGCGGAACTGCGATTCGTCTGGCTGGAACACGCCCTCGGCCAGGCCCTGCAGGCGGCCGCGCAGGATCGTCACCGGGGTCCGCAGTTCATGGGCGATGGCCGCATGCCACATCGCACGCTCGCTCTCCATATGCTGCAGGCGGCGCGCCATCGCATTGAAATCCTCGACCAGGGTCGCCACCTCGCCCGGCGAATTCTCTTCGACGCTGGCACGTGCACCCAGATCGCCGCCAGCGAGCGCACGCACGCTATCCACCAGTGAATTCAGGGGTGACAGGATGCGATGGGCGAGTCGGAACGAGGCGGCGATGGCCAGCGCCAGGCCGGTCAGGATCACGCCGACCATCCACGCCAGCTCCGGCCCGGTCGGCAGCCATCCTTCCGGTTCCTCGGTGCTGCCGGGGAAAAACTCGACCAGCACCGCATACAGCAACCATGACGACAGGATCATCATCACGATCACGCCGATGACCATCAGCGACATCGAGACGATGATGTGCCGGCTGAGCCCGGATCGGCGCAGGCGGCCCATCAGCGGTCGGCCATCAACCGGTAGCCGACACCCCGCACGCTGGCCGGTACGTTGACCATGCCGACTTCATCCAGCTTGCGGCGAAGCTTGCTGACATGGCTGTCGACGGTGCGTTCCAGTGCCTCGCTTTCCGGCAGGCATTCGTGCATCAGTTCGCTGCGGCTGAAGATGCGGGTCGGCGCCAGCGCCATGCAGTGCAGCAGCTTGAACTCGGTAAGGGTGAGCAGTACTTCATGGCTGTAGCCATCGCCTTCGACGTGCACGGCGTGGGTGGCCGAGTCGATCAGCAATGGGCCCGCGCGCAGCGCCGTCGGCGTGTCCACGCGTGAGGCACGCAGCGTACGCCGAAGTACCGCACGCACGCGCGCGGCAACTTCGGCCGGATTGAATGGCTTGACCACATAGTCGTCGGCGCCCATGCGCAGCGCGGTCAGCTTGTCCAGGTCCTGGTCCAGCGCGGTCAGCATGATCACCGGCGTTTCGCCGCGCTGGCGCAGCTGGGTCAGCACGCTCCAGCCATCCAGTCGCGGCAGCTGTACGTCGAGCAGGACCAGGTCCGGGCGGGCGCTGCGGTGCAGGTCCAGCGCGCTGTGGCCATCGGCGGCACGCAGGGTGCGCAGTCCTTCGCGTTCCAGGTAGGCGGTAAGAATATCGGCGATCTCGGCCTCATCCTCGACGATCAGGACGAGGGCGGCGAGGGCAGGGGAGGCATGCATGCAGGGGCGGGGCCTTAAGGTGCTTGCCTCCATCGTATCTCCACAGTTCCTCCATCGAAACCCCATCATCACCCCGCAGACTGCACGCTTCAGAACCTATCAGCCGCCTGCGCGGCATTGTGCACAGCAATGAGAACCTTCAGGACTCCGGTCGCGTTGATCGCGGCCCTCGCCCTGGCCATGACGGCCTGCTCCACCCCCGAAGCCACGCCGGAAGCCACGCCGCGTGTCAGCGTGGTCACCGTCGGCCCGCAGGTGGTACAGCGCGATGACGAACTGCCCGGCCGCGTGTCCGCCGTGCGCACCGCACAGATCCGTGCCCAGGTGGGTGGCATCGTGCAGCGCCGCTTGTTTGACCAGGGCGCGGAAGTCAGCGCCGGCCAGGCGCTGTTCCAGATCGATCCGGCGGCATTCCGCGCCGACGTGGATTCGGCACTGGCGGCTCTTCAGCGCAGCGAAGCGGCGCTGGGCCGCAGCCGCGTGCAGTCGCAGCGCCTGCATGCGCTGGCGGCCGCGCAGGCGGTCAGCCAACAGCACCGCGACGATGCCAGTGCCGAGTACGAACAGGCCCGTGCGGCAGTGAACGAGGCGCGCGCGATCCTGGCACGACGCCAGCTCGACCTGCGCTACGCAACGGTCAGCGCACCGATTGCCGGCCGCATCGACCAGGCGCTGGTGACCGAGGGCGCGCTGGTCGGTGCTGCCGACGCCGAACCGATGGCGGTGGTGCAGCAGATCGACCAGGTCTACGTGGACGTGCGCCAGCCGGCCGCACAGCTGGAGGCGCTGCAGCGCAGTGCCGGTGGTGGCGAACTGCCGGTAACCATCATCGGTGCAGCGGGCAAGCCACTGTCCGAACGCGGCCAGCTGCTGTTCTCCGGTATCAATGTCGACGCGCGCACCGGAGACGTGATCCTGCGCATCCTGGTCGACAACCCCCAGCGCCAGCTGCTGCCGGGGATGTACGTGCGTGCGAAGGTGCCGCGCGGTGCACCGGCCAGCGCATTGACCGTGCCGCAGCAGGCCGTGCTGCGCAGCGCCGGCGGCCAGGCCTATGCCTGGGTGATCGGCGCCAACGGCAAGGCGGTGATCCGCACGCTGGAGGTCGATGGCAGCGTCGATCGCCAGTGGCTGGTGCGCACTGGCCTCAAGGCCGGCGAAAAGGTGGTGGTCGAGGGCCAGGAACGCCTGCAGGAAGGCGTGGTGGTCGATGCGCGCGACTGGCAGCTGCCGGTCGCAGGCGCCGGTGCCGTGCAGGCCGGCAGCAAGGGCTGAGCCTGTCCCGGGCCGCTCCCTCCAGGAAAATCCAACATGGCACGTTTCTTCATCGATCGCCCGGTGTTCGCCTGGGTGCTGGCGATCTTCATCATCCTGGCTGGCGTACTGGCGATCCCACGGCTGGCCGTGGAGCGCTATCCGGCGGTGGCGCCGCCCAGCGTCAGCATCTACGCCAGCTACCCCGGTGCCAGCCCGCAGACGCTGAATGATGCGGTGGTCGGCCTGATCGAGCGCGAGCTGTCCAGCGTCAAGCACCTGCTGTACTTCGAATCGTCGGTGGACACCTCCGGCGAGGCCTCCATCACCGCCACCTTCAAGCCCGGCACCAATCCGGAGCTGGCGCAGGTGGACGTGCAGAACCGGATCAAGGCGATCGAACCGCGCCTGCCGCGCAGCGTGCGCCAGAACGGCCTGTTCGTGGAGGCCGCCGATTCCGGCTTCCTGATGCTGGTGGGCCTGCGTTCGCCGGATGCCAGCGTCAGCGAGGCCGCGCTGGGCGACTTCATGGCACGCAACATCATCGAAGAGCTGCGCCGCATCGATGGCGTCGGCCGCGTGCAGCTGTTCGGTGCCGAACAGGCGATGCGTGTGTGGCTGGACCCGACGCGATTGACCGGCTACGGCCTGACCATGGGCGACGTGGCGGCCGCCATCGAGCAGCAGAACCTGGAGATCTCGCCAGGACGCATCGGCGATTCGCCGGGCGTGCCGGGCCAGCGCATCACCGTGCCGTTGAGCGCCGATGGCCAATTGTCGACCCCTGAACAGTTTGCGGCCATCGTGCTGCGCGCCGGGACCGATGGCTCACGGGTGCTGCTGGGCGATGTCGCCCGCGTCGAACTGGGCGCGCAGAGCTATGCCTGGGGTACCCGCGAGGATGGCCATCCCGCCACCGCCGCCGGCGTGCAGCTGCGCCCCGGCGCGAATGCCGTGCGGACCGCATCCGCAGTGCGCGAACGCATGGCCGAACTGGCGCCGCTGCTGCCGCGTGGGGTGGAGTCGAGCATTCCGTTCGACACCGCACCCTTCGTGAAGATCTCGATCCAGAAGGTGGTGCAGACGCTGCTGGAAGCGATGCTGCTGGTGTTCGCGGTGATGTACCTGTTCCTGCAGAACTGGCGTTACACGCTGATCCCGGCGCTGGTCGCGCCGATCGCGCTGCTGGGCACCTTTGCAGTGATGCTGGCGCTGGGCTTCTCGATCAACGTGCTGACGATGTTCGGCATGGTGCTGGCGATCGGCATCATCGTTGACGATGCGATCGTGGTGGTCGAAGGCGTGGAGCGCATCATGGCCGAGGAAGGTCTGCCACCCCGCGAGGCCACCATCAAGGCGATGCGTGAGCTGACCGGCGCGGTGATCGGCATCACCCTGGTGCTGACCGCGGTCTTCATTCCGATGGCATTCGCCAGCGGTTCGGTGGGCGCGATCTACCGTCAGTTTACCGTGGCGATGGCGGTGTCGATCCTGTTCTCGGCATTGTTGGCACTGAGCCTGACGCCGGCGTTGTGCGCGACCCTGCTGCGCCCCAGTACCCATGGTCATCACGGTCGTGGTGGGCTGTTCGGCGCGTTCAATCGTGGCTTCGAGAGGATGACCGGGCGCTACCAGCGTGGCGTGGCCTCGGTGCTGCAGCGCAGTGGCCGGGTGATGGGCGTGTTCGCTGCCCTGGTGGCGGCCCTGCTGCTGGGCCTGCACTGGCTGCCGGGCGCGTTCCTGCCGGAAGAGGACCAGGGCTACTTCATGACATCGATCCAGCTGCCGGCCGAAGCGACGGCCGAACGCACGCTGGCGGTGGTCGAAGCCTATGAGCGGCACGTGGCCTCGCGCCCGGGCATTGCTTCCAACCAGTCCATCCTCGGCTACAGCTTCTCAGGCTCCGGCCCGAGCGCGGCGCTGACCTACACCATGCTGAAGGACTGGGGCGAGCGTGCAGGCGCCACTGCGGCCGGTGAGGTGGAGGCCGCGCAGAAGGCGATGGCCACGCTGGCCGAGGGCGAGGTGATGAGCGTGATGCCGCCGGCGATCGACAGCCTGGGGCGTTCTTCCGGCTTCTCGCTGGCCCTGCAGGCACGTACCGGGCAGAGCCAGGCGGAACTGCGCGCGGCGTTGCAGCAGCTGCTGAAGCTGGCCGAGGCCAGCCCGCTGCTGTCGGAAGTGCACGCCGATGGCCTGCCTGCGGGCACCAGCGTGCGGCTGGACATCGACCGGGCCAAGGCCGAGGCGATGGGCGTGGGCTTCGAGCACATCAGCAGCACGCTGTCGGCAGCAATGGGCTCGCAGTACGTCAACGACTTCCCCAACAGGGGCCGGTTGCAGCAGGTGATCCTGCAGGCCGATGCGCCGTACCGGATGGAACTGGAGGACGTGCTGAAGCTGTACGTGCGCAACAGTGAGGGTGGCATGGTGGCGTTGTCGGAACTGGTGACGCCACACTGGACCGAGGCGCCGCTGCAGCTGCAGCGCTACCTCGGCTTTCCGGCATTGAACCTGTCCGGTGCACCGGCCTCCGGCGTGTCGACCGGCCAGGCGATGGCGGAGATGGAGCGGCTGGCCGAAGCGCTGCCAACCGGCTTCTCCCTGCAGTGGACCAGCCAGTCGCTGCAGGAGCGCGAGTCGGGGGCGCAGGCGCCATGGCTGCTGGTGTTGTCGATGCTGGTGGTGTTCCTGGTACTGGCGGCGCTGTACGAGAGCTGGTCGATTCCGCTGGCGGTGATGCTGGTGGTGCCGCTGGGCCTGCTCGGTGCGGTCGCCGCGGTGTTGTTGCGCGGCATGCCCAACGACGTGTTCTTCAAGGTCGGCATGATCACCGTGATCGGGCTGTCTGCGAAGAACGCGATCCTCATCGTCGAGTTCGCGCGGCAGCTGCAACAGCAGGGGCGCGGCCTGGTCGAGGCAGCATTGGAGGCGGCCAGGCTGCGCCTGCGGCCGATCGTGATGACCTCGCTGGCTTTCGCGTTGGGCGTGGTGCCGCTGATGCTGGCGCAGGGGGCGTCGAAGGAAACCCAGCGGGCGATCGGAACTGGTGTGTTCGGTGGCATGGTCAGTGCGACCGTGCTGGCCGTGTTCTTCGTGCCGGTCTTCTATGTAGTGGTGCAGGGCGCGCGGCAATGGATCGCGCAGCGCCTGCGCAGGCGCCGGCCGATGCCGGGAGGAATCGTGGATGGAACGGAACATCGTTGAAGATCTGCACGAGCAACAGTTGATGGCGCTGGAGCAGCGCCTGTGCGCAGCGCTGCTGGAAAATGATCACGATGCATTGAGCACGCTTGTATCGCCGGCCTTGTTCATGATGGATGGCCACGGCGGCCGCATGCTCGACCTGCCATGGCTGGGCGACTGGCTGGCTGGGAAACTGCAGGTGGGCAGCCTGCAGACGTGCGCTGTGGAAACGCTGCTGTGCGGGCGTCTGGCATTGCTGTCCAGCGACGTGCGCCTGTCAGTGCGCGGGCAGGGCCAGGAGCGCGAACTGAAACTGCGCCTGCTGCGGGTGTGGACCTGCAGTTCCGGCGACAGCGGCGCACAACTGCTGTCGATGGCGGTGTTGGCCGTGTGAGCATGGTCAGGCCCCTTTCAGGCCCCGCTCACCGGCAGGTGGTAGGGTCGATGATCTCAGTAGTGTCGACAAGGAGTCGAGCCATGCGTGTAGTTCCCAGTCTGTTGGCAGCCTCCCTCGGGTTGGCGCTGGCCGCGTGCCAGCCGGCCCAGGCACCCGCCGCTGGCGGCAATGACACCCCGCCTCCCACGCCGCAGCCAGGTGCCAGCACCGCGGGTGGCAGCGAGACCGCCTACCAGTGTGGTGATCTGAACGTGCGTGCGACCTTCAATGGCGAAGACGCGGCCACGGTGGTGATCGGCGAGCGCACCTTCGCCATGACCTCCGAACGCACGGCATCCGGCGCCAAATATGGCGATGGCCAGGGCAACAGCTTCTGGACCAGGGGCAGCGATGACGGTCTGCTGAGCCTGAAGGGCGAAGCGGATCGTGAGTGCCACGCGGTGGAGGCTGCCGAAGGCGATGGCAGTGCCGGCAACGCTGCGTTCCGTGCCACCGGCAATGAACCCGGCTGGCTTGCGGTCGTTGATGGCGACGCGCCGGGCCTGCAGGTGGAAGTCGACTATGGCGAGCGTCGCTTCGACGTGGCCAAGCCCACCGAAGGTGCTGACGGTTGGAGTGGCAAGGCGTCCGATGGCACCGACGTCAAGCTCAGCTTCCAGCGCACGACCTGCCAGGACGACATGAGTGGCGAGGCGTTCGAGGCCAAGGTGATGCTGACGGTCGGCACGCGCCAGTACCACGGCTGCGGCAATTTCGGCGCGAAGCAGCCGTAAGCCCTCTGTAGAGCCGGGCCCACGCTCGGCTGCAGTGCCTGTGCAGAGCACGAAGCAGCCGAGCGTGGGCTCGGCTCTACATCAACATTGCCGGCTCAGCCCTCGCAGGTCTTCAGGTCCAGCTCGAACACCAGATCGTAGCGGCCGTTGATCGCGATCAGCGCATCACGGATCGCACAGTCACCGCGATGACGCGCGACCAGATCAGTGAAGATCTTCTCGCGGCCCTCGCAGTACTTCGCGCTGGCCTCTTCCAGTTCGCGGCGACGCTCGTCGTCGTACGGCTCTTCGCCGGCGAAATGCTGGCAGGTGTTCTCGCGTGCGAGGAAGGCCTGCACATCGGCCGGCATCGTGCAGTAGATGCGCACGTCCTCGACGTCATACACATCCTCAGGGACCGGACAGCCGGCTGCCGCACGTGCCTTGTCCAGCGCATCGTCGCCCGAGGGCAGACCGGTCGATGGCTCCGCTTCGGTGGTGGCCTCCACGGCGGCCGGTGCCTCCGCCGCCGCCGCGGCCGTCACGGCCGGTTCGACCTGCGTGCTGCCCGGGGCGGCATCGGCAGCGCTGTCCGCTGCCTGCGGCGAACACGCCGCAAGCAGGGACAGGCAGGCGATCAGCGCCAGGCGCTTAGTCGGCACGGCCGGCGAATTCGCCGGTGGCGGTGTTCACCAGCACGCGTTCGCCGTTGACGATGTATTCCGGCACCATGATCTCGATGCCGGTGTTGAGCTTGGCCGGCTTCGGGCGCTTGGTGGCGGTGCCGCCCTTCAGTTCCGGCGGGGTCTCGATCACTTCCAGCACCACCGAGGCCGGCAGCTGGATCGCCACCGGCTGCTCGTCGATGACCTGCACGTAGATGCCGGTCAGGCCGTCGGTGATGTAGCCGGCGTCGTCGCCGATCACGTCCGCGTCCAGGGTGTAGGGGGTGTAGTCCTCGTCATCGAGGAACACGAACGCATCGCCATCCTTGTACGAATAGGTGGACTGGCGGCGCAGCAGTTCGACCTCGACCAGGTTGTCGTCGGCATCGAAGCTGGCGTCGAGCTTGTTGCCGCCCGGCACGCTGTACATGATGAAGCGGAAGCGGACGTTGCCGCCGCGACCCTGCGGCGAGCTGCGCTCGATGTCGCGGATCTGGTACACGCCGTTGTTGTACTCGACGACGTTGCCCTTCTTGATGTCGTTGGCTTTCATGGTGATCTAGGTCGTTGGGGGAGGGCGCCGTCCCGGCGCCCGGGGGGAATCACTTCGGAGCGAGGCGGGTAGCGCCGTCCAGGCGGATGGTCTCGCCGTTGAGGTAGGTGTTGCCGAGGATGAAGCCGACCAGGCTGGCGAAGTCTTCCGGCTTGCCCAGGCGCGACGGGAAGGGGATCGAGGCGGCCAGCGACTGCTGCACGGCCTCGGGCATGCCGTCGACCATCGGCGTCCAGAACACGCCAGGCGCAATCGTATTGACGCGGATGCCGAAGCGCGACAGTTCGCGCGCCATCGGCAGCGTCATCGAGACCACGCCGCCCTTGCTGGCGGCATACGCGGCCTGGCCGATCTGGCCTTCGTAGGCGGCGATGCTGGCGGTGTTGATGATCACCCCGCGCTCGCCGTCGGTGCCGGCTTCGTTGTGCTGCATGCGGTTGGCCGCGGCCTTGGCGACGTTGAAGCTGCCGACCAGGTTGACCATCACCGTGCCCTGGAAACCGGCCAGCGGCATCGGGCCCTCTTTGCCCAGCACGCGGCCGGCGCCGAGGATGCCGGCACAGTTCATCGCCACGTTGAGGCCGCCGAGGAAATCGTGGGCCTGGTCGATGGCCGCGGTCACCGCCGCCTCATCGCTGACGTTGACGTTGAAGTAGCGGGCCTTGTCGGCGCCCAGTCCGGCAACGGCGGCTGCGCCCTTGTCGTCGTTGAGGTCGAACAGGGCCACCTTGCCGCCCTGGGCGACGAGGTGCTGGGCCACGGCCAGGCCGAGGCCGGAGACGCCGCCAGTGATCACGGCACGTACGGAAGACAGCTGCATTGAACGGTCCTGCAGGTTCGAGAACCGCCGATTCTAACGGAAGCCGGGACCGTCGCCGTTGTGCACTGCGCCGCCCGGCAAGGGCGGCGCAGTGCCACCATCAACCGGCGGCGGCCAGCGCCTGGCCGGTGCGGCTGGCAGTGGCGCGGCCAAGCAGGCCGGCCAGCCAGCGCCCGGTCTCGGCCAGGGCCGGCAGGTCCACGCCGCTGTCCAGGCCCAGGCCCTGCAGCAGATAGACCACGTCCTCGCTGGCGACGTTGCCGCTGGCACCCTTCGCATACGGGCAGCCACCGGCGCCTGATACCGCGCTGTCGACCACGCGCACGCCTTCTTCCAGGCAGGTGGCGATGTTGGCGATGGCCTGGCCGTAGGTGTCGTGGAAGTGCACGGCCAGTGCCGACATCGGAATCTCGGCCGCCACCGCCTGCAGCATCGCCCTTGCCTTGCGCGGGGTGCCGACGCCGATGGTGTCGCCCAGCGAGATTTCGTAACAGCCCATCTGGTGCAGGGCGCGTGCAACACGCACCACGTCGGCCAGCGGCACTTCGCCCTGGTAGGGACAGCCGAGCACGGTCGAGACGTAGCCGCGCACGCGCACGCCATCGGCGGCGGCGCGGCGCAGGATCGGTTCGAAGCGGGCCAGCGATTCATCGATGCCGGCATTGGTGTTGGTGCGGTTGAACGCCTCGGAGGCGGCGGTGAACACCGCCACTTCCTCCACGCCCACCGCACGGGCGCGGTCGTAGCCCTGTTCGTTCGGTACCAGCACCGGGTAGTGGATGCCGGGCCGGCGCTGGATGCCGGCGTAGACCTCGGCGGCGTCGGCCAGCTGCGGGATCCACTTCGGGCTGACAAAGCTGGTCGCCTCGATGCTGCGCAGGCCGGTGGCCGACAGGCGGTTGATCAGTTCGATCTTGTCAGCGGTGGACACCGACTGCTTTTCGTTCTGCAGGCCGTCACGCGGGCCGACCTCGACAATGCGGACGTAGTCGCTCATGCGGCCACCTCGCTGACGGGGCGATGGCAGACCGCCTCGATGTTGTTGCCGTCCGGGTCGAGCACGAAGGCGCCGTAGTAGTCGGGGTGGTACCACGGGCGCAGGCCAGGCGCGCCGTTGTCGCGGCCGCCGGCGGCGAGGGCGGCGGCATGGAAGGCGTCCACCTGGTCGCGGCTGGCGCAGGCGAAGGCCACGTGCACGCCATGGCTGGCGGTGCCGCCATTGCCCAGCCAGAAGAACGGCTTGCCGTCGCTGCCGAAGCCGATGTGGTCGTGCGCGCCGGTCTGTTCGGCGGTCACTTCCATCACCACGCCGATCTGCAACGGTGCCAGGGCCTGCAGGAAGAAGGTCTTGCTGCGCGCCAGGTCGGCGCTGGTCAAACCAAGATGATCGAGCATATTCAGGCTTCCGTGACCCAGTGGGGCGCGCGCTTGTCGAGGAAGGCGCCCAGGCCTTCCTGGCCCTCGGCGGACACCCGCAGGCGCGCGATCAGGGCGGCATTATCGCGATCCAGGGTGTCGCGGTCATGGCTGTCGCGGACCTGGCGCACCAGCTGCTTGGCGGTGGACGAGGCGATCGGGCCGGCCTTGTCGAGCAGGGCCAGCTGGCGTTGCACGGCCTCGTCCAGGCGTTCGGGCTCGACCAGCTGGTGGACCAGGCCGATGCGCAGTGCGGTATCGGCGTCGAAGTGCTCGCCGGTGGCGAACCAGCGGCGGGCCTGGCGCGGGCCGATGGCCTCGATCACATAGGGCGAGATCACCGCCGGCAATAGGCCAAGGCGGCTTTCGGTCAGGCCGAAGCGGGCCGAGGTGCTGGCGATGGCGATGTCGCAGCAGGCGACCAGGCCGACGCCGCCGCCGAAGGCCGCGCCGTGGACCCGGGCCAGCGTCGGCTTGGGAAGCTCGTCCAGGGTGCGCATCAGGCGCGCCAGGGCCAGTGAGTCCTCGCGGTTGTCGGCCTCGCTGGCGGAGGCCATGCCGCGCATCCACTGCATGTCGGCACCGGCCGAGAAGGAGGCGCCGTGGCCGGCCAGCACCACCGCGCGCACCGAATCATCGCGGCCGGCGGCCTCAAGTGCAGCGGTCAGGCGGGCGATCAGCCCGGCGTCAAAGGCGTTGTGCAGCTCCGGCCGGTTCAGCCAGAGCGTGAGGGTGGCGCCGCTGCGCTCGATCTGCAAAGCATCGTTCATGGGATTCCAGGGTCACTCCATACCTGTATGGATCATAGCGGGCCATTGGTCATGGGCCATGACGCGACGCGGGAATGTTAGAATCGAGAACCATTTACATCCAGCAGAGAACACGCTAGATGACGCTGTCCGAACTGCCGCTGCACACCTCGGCCGTGGTCGAGTCCGTGCAGGACCTGCATGCCAACGATGCCATCGCCCGTCGCCTGCGCGAGCTGGGTTTCGTGAAGGGCGAGGAAGTACGCCTGGTGGCCAAGGGTCCGGTGGGGGGCGAGCCGCTGCTGGTGCAGGTCGGGTTCACCCGGTTCGCGCTGCGGATCAGTGAAGCCAAGCGCGTCGTTGTTGACGCCGCCAGCCAGGAACGACGTGCATGACCGCCACTGCCACTACCGCCCCCCTGCGCGTTGCGCTGGTCGGTAATCCGAACAGCGGCAAGACCGCACTGTTCAACCAGCTGACCGGGAGCCGGCAGAAGGTCGCCAATTACACCGGCGTCACCGTCGAGCGCAAGGAAGGCCGCCTGCGTGCGCCGTCCGGCCGCGAGTTCGCCGTGCTCGATCTGCCGGGCGCCTACAGCCTGCAGCCGGCGAGCCTGGACGAGGCGATCACCCGCGACCTGTGCCGGGGCTTCTACCCGGGTGAGGCCGCGCCGGACGTGCTGCTGTGCGTGATTGACGCCACCAACCTGCGCCTGCACCTGCGTTTCGCGCTGGAACTGCGCGAACTGGGCAAGCCGATGGTGGTGGCCCTGAACATGGTCGATGCCGCCCAGCGCCGTGGCATCCAGGTGGATGTGGCCGCGCTGGAGCGCGAGCTGGGCGTGCCGGTGGTGGAGACCGTGGCGGTGCGCAAGCAGGGTGCCAAGGCCCTGGTCGAGCGCCTGGACGCGATGGTGCCGCACCTGGATGCACCGGTGCCGGGCCCGGAAGGCGGCATCGACTACCACGCCAAGGTGCGCCAGATCCTTGCGGTGGCCGTGCGCATGCCCGCACGTACCGCGAAGATCGATGACGCGCTGGACCGCTGGCTGCTGCACCCGGTGTTCGGCCTGGTCAGCCTGTCGGTGGTGATGTTCCTGATATTCCAGGCGGTGTACGCCTGGGCGACGCCGCTGATGGATGGCATCGAAGCCGCCTTCGCCTGGCTTGGCCAGTTCGTCGGCAGCGTGCTGCCGGAAGGGCCGCTGGCCAGCCTGCTCACCGACGGCATCATCGCCGGCGTCGGCGGCGTGGTGGTGTTTCTGCCGCAGATCCTGATCCTGTTCTTCTTCATCCTGGTGCTGGAGGAATCCGGCTACCTGCCGCGCGCGGCGTTCCTGCTCGACCGCATGATGGCCGCCGCCGGGCTGTCCGGCCGCTCGTTCATCCCGCTGCTGTCCAGCTTTGCCTGCGCAGTGCCGGGCATCATGTCCACGCGCAGCATCCAGGACCCACGTGACCGCCTGGCCACGATCCTGGTGGCGCCGCTGATGACCTGTTCCGCACGCCTGCCGGTGTACGCGCTGCTGATCGGTGCGTTCATTCCGCAGAAGACGGTATGGGGCGTGTTCAACCAGCAGGGCCTGGTGCTGTTCGGCCTGTACGCGGCGGGCATCCTCAGTGCGCTGGCGATGTCGTGGATCATGAAGAAGTGGCGTCGCGACAAGAGCGAGCACCCGCTGATGCTGGAGCTGCCGTCGTACCGCCTGCCGCACGTGCGCGACCTGGCCGTGGGCCTGTACGAGCGCGGCATGATCTTCCTCAAGCGCGTCGGCGGCATCATCCTGGCGCTGACCATCCTGCTGTGGGTGCTGCTGTCGTTCCCGGCCGCGCCGGTCGGCGCCACCATGCCCGCGATCGATTACAGCTACGCCGGCCAGATCGGCCATGCGATGGCGGTGTTCTTCGCGCCGCTGGGCTTCAACTGGCAGATCTGCATCGCACTGATCCCGGGCCTGGCCGCACGCGAAGTGGCAGTATCGTCGCTGGCCACGGTCTACGCGCTGTCCGCGGCCGATGACGATGCCGCCAGCCAGGCGCTGACCCCGCTGATCAGCGACGGCTGGTCGCTGGCCACCGCACTGTCGCTGCTGGTCTGGTACATCTACGCACCGATGTGCATCTCGACGCTGGCCACCATCAAGCGCGAGACCAACTCGTGGAAGCAGATGGGCTTCGCCGCGTTCTACCTGTTCGCAGCGGCCTATGTGGCCGCGCTGATCACCTACCAGGTGACCAAGGCGCTGGGAGGCGGCTGATGGATACCGGCCTGCTGATCCAGTACCTGATCATCGCGGTGGCCGTGCTGGTCAGTGCCTGGGTGGTGTTGAAGAAGCAGTTCCCGGGCACTGTGCGCAAGCTGCGCGGTGTGCTGGCATTGGCCCTGCTGAAGCCGGGCCGTCCCGGCTGGATGCAGGCGCTGGGGCGGAAGATCGCGCCACCAGCTACGGGCGGCGGTGGCGCCTGTGGTGGCTGCGACAGCTGCGGGCCGACGCCGCCGAAGCAGCACTGACGCTGCTTTTCCTGCCCTGGAGGGTGCGAACCCTGGTTCGCACGCTTGCGGGGTTCATCCACGCATGGCGTGGATCTACCGAACGTCGGCCGGGTTCAGACCTCCTTGCGGATGATCGCGCGAAAGCGTCCTTCCTGCTGCATCCGCCGTACCGAGGCGCGGTTTCCGTGGGCTGCGACGAAGCGCAGGACATCGCGAAAGGCATCCAGCAGCAGGCGCTTCATCGCGCTGCGGTCGCCGGCCTCGAGCAGGTCATGGAGATCCTGCTGGGTGAAGGCCCGGCGCAGCCCTGGCGTCTCTTCGATCCGCCAGTCCACATGGGGCGTGGGAATGCTGGTGCGGTATCTGAAGGCCTTCTCGAGGTCGCACGGTTCAAGCGTGTGCTCAAGCAGCTCCGCGAAGTAGAGCCCGGCATTCACATAGAAGCCCCTGCCGTGACTGGCGGCCTGGTGATTTACGACAAGCGAAGCGCCGTCCAGCAACCGGTAGCGGGTGGTCGTTGTTCCGGCAAAGCCTGTTTTCCTTGCACATCTGCTGAAGACTGTCGCGGATTTCATGCGTTCTGTCCGAGCCGGAAGAAGGGCCCACAGCCTTGAGGCGCAATGATTCCAGATCAATTGGCAAATGCGACACGCGCAGCGAGCGCCCCGGGTGGGTGCGATCCTTCCAGGTGGGTGCGAACCTTGGTTCGCACGCCTTGCCCATGGCCTGAATCTATCGAGCCCGCGCTCCCAGATCTGCTGCCACCGTCAGCCAGCGCTCTCGCTGCGCCGGGGTGCTGCCGCGAACCGCACCGAGGCGGCTGACGCGCACCGGGCGGATGCCGCAGAACTCCAGGATGGTGGCGCGGATCTGGACGATGCCCGGGTCGCGGTAGATCCAGCGGTAGTACCAGGGGGGCGTGTCCAGCGTGGTGATCACCCGTGCACTGCGCCCGGCCAGCAGGCGATCCCACCACACCGAATCACGCCTGTAGCGGAAGGCGTACCCCGGCAGCAGCACGCGATCGAAGAAGCCCTTCAGCAGGGCCGGCATCGCGCCCCACCAGGTGGGGTAGACCAGTACCAGATGATCGCAGGCCTCGATCGCATCGGCGGCGTCCTGCAGATCGGGTTCAAGCGGCTGGATCTGGCGATAGCCGTGCCGCAACACCGGGTCGAATTCGAGCTCGCCCAGTGCGATCAGGCGTACCTGGTGGCCTGCGTTCTCGGCGGCGGTGGCGTAGCGCTGGGCGAGAGCGCCGCACAGGCTGTCGCGGTCGGGATGGCCCAGCAGGATCAGGATGGAACGGGACACGGCAACCTCGGGCAGTGGAAAGTGCGCGAGGGTGCAGTCTGCCCCTGGGGCAGAGTCAAGCCGGGGTGGTGCAGCCGTTGGGGTCCAGCACGCAGTCACCGCGGCCGGCATGCAGCCATTGCCGGAGTTCGTCGCTGACCTGTCGCAGGGCGAGTTCGACCTGTTCCAGTCGTGCCCGTTCACTGGCGATGTGGCTACGCTGCTGCTCCAGCAAGGCCAGTACCGCGGGCCAGTCGAGCTGCCCGTCACGGCCCTGCAGGCGGGAAATCGCAGCCAGCGTGATGCCCAGCGCCAACGCCTGGCGGATCAGCTGCACCCAGGCTACGTCCTGTTCGCTGTAGTCGCGATAGCGGTTCACGCGTGGCACCGGCGGCAGCAGCCCGCGTGCCTCGTACAGGCGGATGGCTTTGGCGCTGGCACCGGTCAGGCGGCTGACCTCGGAAATGCGCATCGGCTCAGTCCCGCACCAGTCCGCCGTCCACCACCAGGTTCTGGCCGGTCACCGCGCGCGACCACGGGCTGGCGAAGAACAGCGCGGCATCGGCGAACTCGGCCGGGGTGGTGACGCTGCGCAGTGGCGTGTTGGCGGCGATGTAGTCGAACACCGCTTCGGGTGTGGCGGCACTGGCATCGGTGGTGCGCAGCAGTCCGCCGGACAGCATGTTCACGGTGATCCCGTGCGGGCCGAGGTCACCGGCCAGGGTGCGGGTCAGTGACAGCAGTGCGGCCTTGGCTGCGGTGTAGTCGTGGTAGGGCACCACCGGGTTCTGGAACAGGTTGGTGCCGACGTTGATGACGCGGCCGAAACGCCGGGCCTGCATGCCGGGCAGGGCAGCCTGCACGGTGTTCAGTGCGCCGCGCACGCTGCCCTCGAACTGGGCCTGGAAGGCCGGCCAGCCGATGTCTGCGGCATTGTCGCGGGCATCGCCATTGAACGAGAACGCCGCCAGCGCGTTGTTGACCACGGTGGTTACGCCTTGCCCGAAGTGGGCCAGTGCCTGCTGCAGCATCGCATCGACCTGGGCGCGGTCGGTGACGTCGGCCGGCAGTGCGATCGCCTGTCCACCGAGCCCGGCAGCCAGGGCACGTGCGGCGCCTTCGCTTCGGTGGTAATTGACGATGACGCGCGCGCCCTGTGCGGCGAAGGCGCGGGCGATGTGCTGGCCAAGCCCGCGCCCGGCACCGGTGACCAGCACCAGCTGTTCGCTGATCTGCATGAGGGAGCTGCCATCCATTGCATGAAAGGGCATGCAGCGTAGCAGCGATGGCGCTTGCCGGAGCGGGCGTGCTGCCGCTAGCCTGCAGGCATGAACCAGACTCCCCTGCGATTGCTCATTCACGGCGCCTCCGGGCGCATGGGCCAGGCCCTGCTGCGGTTGGCCGTCGAACATCCCGAAACGCTGCAGATCGTGGCCGCGGTGACCGGCCGTGCGCCGGCCCAGCGCGTGGTCGATGGCGTACCGTTCTTCGCTGCCAGTGAGCTGCCCGGTGCGCCGGCATTCGACGTGGCGATCGACTTCAGCCTGCCGGAGGGTTTCAACCCGATGCTGGCGCTGTGCGTGGAGCGAGGCGCGGGCCTGGTCTCGGGCACGACCGGGATCTCCAGCACGCAGCGCCAGGCGCTGGAGGCGGCGGCGGCGAAGATCCCGCTGGTCTGGGCCTCGAATTTCAGCCTGGGCGTGGCGGTACTGGACGAGCTGGTCGAGCGCGCGGCGCAGGCGCTGGCCGGCTGGGACTGCGACATTGTCGAATCGCACCATACCCAGAAGAAGGATGCGCCTTCGGGCACCGCGCTGACCCTGGGTGCCGCCGCGCAACGGGGCGGGGCGGAGCCGCACTACGCCAGCCTGCGTGCCGGTGACATCGTCGGTGAGCATCTGGTCCAGTTTACCGGCCTGGGTGAGCGCATCGAACTGGTGCATCGGGCCACCAACCGCGACATCTTTGCCCGTGGCGCGCTGTTCGCCGCCCGCCGGCTGCACGGTCGCGCGCCGGGCAGCTACCGCGTGCGGGATCTGCTGGCGTAAGGCGGGCTGATTCCTGGGGTCGGAGCCCTTTCCAGCGGAAACGGCTCTGACATCCTAGGGCGCCTGGGGTCAGAGCCTTTCCCGTTCGGGAAAGGATCCGACCCCGCGTCCGGCCCGCATACGCCGCCGGATTGAAATGAATACGCAATCGCCTGTTCATGAAGCGCGATAACCGCTGGCGCGAGCGCCCCGTCAGCGCTACAATTCGCACTCGCCGAATCACGAAAGCCGGACCGGTCCCAGACCGTACGTCCGCGCTTTTTTGCAACCGGATTTCCGTGAAGCGCAGGCGTGACTTCGGCAGCCCCCTCGGTAGCCAAAGTGAGATTCCCGTGACCCAAGCCGCAATCCTCGTCCTCGAAGACGGCACCGTATTCGAGGGCGAATCCGTAGGCGCGCCCGGCCTGTCCGTCGGTGAGGTGGTGTTCAACACCGCCATGACCGGCTATCAGGAAGTGTTGACCGACCCGTCCTACGCCCGGCAGATGGTCACGCTGACCTATCCGCATATCGGAAATACCGGCATGACCGACCAGGACAATGAAGCGTCCAAGGTGTGGTCGGCCGGCCTGATCGTGCGCGATGTTCCGCGCCGCCCCAGCAACTGGCGCAGCCAGGTGTCGCTGCAGGATTGGCTGATCCAGCGTGGCGTGGTCGCCATCGCCGGCATCGACACCCGCAAGCTGACCCGCATCCTGCGCGAGAAGGGCGCACAGAACGGTGCGTTGATGGCCGGTGACATCGACGTGGAAAAGGCACTGGAAGCCGCCCGCAAGTTCCCGGGGCTGAAGGGCATGGATCTGGCCAAGGTTGTCACTACCGAGAAGACCTACACCTGGACCGAGGGCCAGCTGGACCTGGATGCCAATGCCTTCGTCAGCGTGCCGGCGAAGTTCAAGGTCGTGGCCTACGATTTCGGCGTGAAGACCAATATCCTGCGCATGCTGGCCGAGCGCGGCTGCGAAGTGACCGTGGTGCCGGCGCAGACCCCGGCCGCCGAGGTGCTGGCACTGAAGCCGGATGGTGTGTTCCTGTCCAACGGCCCGGGTGACCCGGAACCGTGCAACTACGCCATCGACGCGATCAAGGCCTTCATCGACGTGAAGATCCCGACCTTCGGCATCTGCCTGGGCCATCAGCTGCTCGGCCTGGCCTCGGGCGCGAAGACCATGAAGATGGGCCATGGCCACCACGGTGCCAACCACCCGGTGCAGGACCTGGACAGCGGCCGGGTGATGATCACCTCGCAGAACCACGGCTTCGCGATCGATGAAGCGACCCTGCCGCCGACCCTGCGCGTGACCCACCGTTCGCTGTTCGATGGCACCAACCAGGGTGTCGCCCGCACCGACGTGCCGGCGTTCTCGTTCCAGGGCCACCCGGAAGCGTCGCCGGGCCCGACCGACGTCGGTCCGTTGTTCGACCGCTTCGTGGTGCTGATGGAGCAGGCCAAGGCGTGATCAGTACGCCGCCGGCCTCCCGGTGGCGTCGCGATGGACCGTAAACCCCGCATCGCTGCTGCCCCCGGCGCGGCGCTGCGGATCAAGATTCCTGATCGACAGCGTGCGATCACTCCCCCTTGTCACGCTGTACTGACTTAGAGAAGAAAATGCCCAAGCGCACTGACCTCAAGACCATCCTCATCATCGGTGCTGGCCCGATCGTCATCGGCCAGGCCTGCGAGTTTGACTACTCCGGCGCCCAGGCCTGCAAGGCCCTGCGTGACGAGGGTTACCGCGTGGTGCTGGTCAACAGCAACCCGGCCACGATCATGACCGACCCGGAGATGGCCGACGCCGTCTACATCGAGCCGATCAACTGGCAGACGGTCGAGAAGATCATCGCCAAGGAAAAGCCCGACGCGCTGCTGCCGACCATGGGTGGCCAGACCGCGCTGAACTGCGCGCTGGACCTTGCCGACAACGGCGTGCTGGAGAAGTACAACGTCGAACTGATCGGCGCCAAGCGCGAAGCGATCCGCATGGCCGAAGATCGCGAGCTGTTCCGCGTGGCCATGGGTGAGATCGGCCTGGAATGCCCGACCGCCGCCGTCGCCCACACCCTGGACGAAGCGCTGGAGATCCAGACCCGCGTCGGCTACCCGACCATCATCCGCCCCAGCTTCACCCTGGGCGGCAGCGGTGGCGGCATCGCCTACAACCGCGAAGAGCTGGTCGAGATCGTCAGCCGCGGCCTGGAACTGTCGCCGACCACCGAAGTGCTGGTGGAAGAGTCGGTGCTGGGCTGGAAGGAGTTCGAGATGGAAGTGGTCCGCGATACGGCGGACAACTGCATCATCGTCTGCTCGATCGAAAACCTGGACCCGATGGGCGTGCACACCGGTGACTCGATCACCGTGGCGCCGGCGCAGACCCTGACCGACAAGGAATACCAGCGCCTGCGCGATGCCTCCATCGCCGTGCTGCGCAAGATCGGCGTCGATACCGGTGGCTCGAACGTGCAGTTTGGTATCAACCCGAAGACCGGCCGCGTGGTCGTCATCGAGATGAATCCGCGTGTGTCGCGTTCCTCGGCGCTGGCCTCGAAGGCCACCGGCTTCCCGATTGCCAAGGTCGCCGCGAAGCTGGCCGTGGGCTACACCCTGGACGAACTGAAGAACGAGATCACCGGCGGCCTGACCCCGGCGTCGTTCGAGCCGTCCATCGACTACGTCGTCACCAAGATCCCGCGCTTCGCATTCGAGAAGTTCCCGGCCGCCGATGCCCGCCTGACCACCCAGATGAAGTCGGTGGGCGAGGTGATGGCGATGGGCCGTACCTTCCAGGAGTCGGTGCAGAAGGCGCTGCGCGGCCTGGAAACCGGCAAGGTCGGCTTCGATCCGACCGGCCTGGACCTGGGCAATGAAGAAGACCTGCAGACCCTGCGCCGCGAACTGAAGGCACCGGGTCCGGAGCGCCTGTTCTTCGTCGCTGATGCGTTCCGCGCCGGCATGAGCGTTGAAGAAATCTACGCACTGTCGTTCATCGATCACTGGTTCCTGGACCAGATCGAGGAAATCATCGCCGCGGAAACCGCCGTCGCCGCCGATGGCATCGACGCGCTGGACGCCGCGCGCCTGCGCAAGCTGAAGCGCGCCGGTTTCTCCGACGCGCGCCTGGCGCAGCTGACCGGTACCAACGAAGCCGCCATCCGCGCGCTGCGTCGTGCGCACAAGGTGCGCCCGGTCTACAAGCGCGTCGACTCCTGTGCCGGTGAATTCTCCACCGGTACCGCCTACCTGTACTCGACCTACGAGGACGAGTGCGAGGCTGCGCCGAGCAACCGCGACAAGATCATGATCCTGGGCGGTGGCCCGAACCGCATCGGCCAGGGCATCGAGTTCGATTACTGCTGCGTGCACGCGGCACTGGCGCTGCGCGAGGATGGTTATGAAACCATCATGGTCAACTGCAACCCGGAAACCGTGTCGACCGACTACGACACTTCCGACCGCCTGTACTTCGAGCCGCTGACCCTGGAAGACGTGCTGGAAATCGTCGAGCTGGAACAGCCGAAGGGCGTGATCGTGCAGTACGGCGGCCAGACCCCGCTGAAGCTTGCGCGCGCGCTGGAAGCCAACGGCGTGCCGGTGATCGGCACCAGCCCGGACTCGATCGACCTGGCCGAAGACCGCGAGCGCTTCCAGCAGCTGGTGGACAAGCTGGGCCTGAAGCAGCCGCCGAACCGCATCGCCCGCAACGACCAGGAAGCCTTGCTGCTGGCCCGCGAGATCGGCTACCCGCTGGTGGTGCGCCCGAGCTACGTGCTGGGCGGCCGTGCGATGGAAATCGTCTACGGCGAAGCCGATCTGGCCCGCTACGTGCGCGACGCGGTGAAGGTGTCCAACGATTCGCCGGTGCTGTTGGACCGCTTCCTCGACAACGCGGTCGAGTGCGACGTCGACATCATCGCCGACAAGGATGGCAACGTCCTGATCGGCGGCGTGATGGAGCACATCGAAGAAGCCGGCGTGCACTCGGGCGATTCCTCGTGCTCGCTGCCGCCGTACTCGCTGTCCGCTGAAACCCAGGCCGAGCTGCGCCGCCAGGTGGTGGAGCTGGCCAAGGCCCTGAACGTGGTCGGCCTGATGAACACCCAGTTCGCAATCCAGACCAGCGACGAAGGTGCCGACACCATCTACCTGCTGGAAGTGAACCCGCGTGCCTCGCGCACCGTGCCGTTCGTGTCCAAGGCCACCGGCATGCCGCTGGCGAAGATCGCCGCCCGCTGCATGGCTGGCAAGAGCCTGGCCGAGCAGGGCGCGACCAAGGAAATCGTGCCGGACTACTACTCGGTGAAGGAAGCGATCTTCCCGTTCGCCAAGTTCCAGGGCGTCGACCCGATCCTCGGGCCGGAGATGCGCTCCACCGGTGAGGTGATGGGCGTCGGCCGCACCTTCAACGCCGCTTTTGCGCGTGCGCAGGAAGCCGGTGGCATCAAGGCGCCGCCGGTCGGCAAGGCCTTCGTCTCGGTGCGCGATCCGGACAAGAAGCGCGTGCTGCCGGTGGCCAAGGCCCTGCTGGCGCGCGGCTACAGCCTGGTCGCCACCCGTGGCACCGCCGCGTGGCTGCAGCAGCACGGCATGGACTGCGAGATCATCAACAAGGTGGTCGAAGGCCGTCCGCACATCGTCGACTCGATCAAGAACGGCGAGATCGTCTACATCGTCAACACGACCGAAGGTCGTTCGGCGATCAACGACTCGTTCTCGATCCGTCGCGAGGCGCTGCAGCACCGCGTCACCTACTCGACCACCATTGCCGGCGCCAAGGCGCTGGTGGATTCACTGGAATTCCGCGGTACCGGCCCCGTCTGGTCGCTGCAGGAGCTGCACAAGGAGTTGAATGCATGAGAGCACCGATCACCATGAAGGGCGCGCAGAAGCTGCGCGATGAGCTGGATCACCTGAAGTCGGTCAAGCGCCCGAAAGTCATTGCGGCCATCGCCGAAGCGCGTGAGCACGGCGACCTGAAGGAGAATGCCGAGTACCACGCCGCGCGCGAGGAGCAGGGCTTCATCGAAGGGCGCATCAAGCAGCTGGAAGGCGAGCTGTCGCACGCCGAGATCATCGACGTGAGCAAGCTCAACGCCGGCTCCAAGGTGGTGTTCGGCGCCAGCGTGACGCTGGCTGACGTGGAAACCGACGAAGAGAAGAAGTACCAGATCGTCGGTGACCTGGAAGCGGACATCAAGCTGGGCCTGATCGCGATTTCCTCGCCTGTGGCGCGCGCGATGATCGGCAAGCTGGAAGGCGATTCGATCGTGATCGACGCCCCGGCCGGCCAGCGCGAGTACGAGATCGTCAGCGTCAGCTACGTGGACTGACCGCGTGGCGACGGCGACCCTGCTGTTGCCTGCACGCAGCCGCTTTGCCGCGGCTGCGCTGCCGGACGATGTGGCGCGTGCGCTCGGCCGTGCCACGACGGTGCAGGTCGCACCGGGCGAACGTGCACAACTGACGCGCCATTTCACGGTTGCCGCGCCGCATTGGCCGGTAGCCGCGATGACCCGCCAGCGCGACGTCGGCGATGCAGCCGGCGCCAGCTGGCTGCGTGCCGACCCGGCCTGCATGGTGCCGGACATGCACGGCGCGCGGATGATGGCCTACGGCGAGACGCTGCGGCCGACATTGGCCGACTGCCTGGCACTGTTGCCGGTGCTGCAGCCGCTGTTTGCCGATTCCGGATTCGTGCTCGACGCGCCGGACCCTTCGCGCTGGTACCTGCGGCTTCCGATCGACATGGCGTTGCCTGACTTCGACAGCCCGGACGAGGTGCTCGGCGATGACCTGTTCTCGCACCTGCCCGAAGGCGAGGGCGGTCGCCGCTGGCGCGCGCTGATGACCGAAGCGCAGGTGCTGCTGCACAACCATTCCTGGAACCAGCAACGTGCCGCGCAGGGCCAGCAGCCGATCAACTCGCTGTGGTTCTGGGGCGGTGGCGTGATGCCGGTGTCGGTGAGTACGCCACACGCGCAGGTGCGCAGCCGCGATGCCCTGCTGCAGGGCCTGGCTCTGGCCGCGGGTGTGGCGGTCGATGGCGAGCAGGCCGTGGATGCACTGGTCGATCTGCGCCAGCTGCGTTCGCTGCAGCAGCTCGGCAACGATGCGATCCGGCCGTTGCTGGCCGCGCTGAAGCGTGGCGAACTGCAGCGGCTGGTGCTGGATTTCGAGGATGGCCTGCAGTTCCAGCTGGACCGCGGACAGCGCTGGCAGTTCTGGAAGAAGCCGCGCCAGCTGCACGACTGAGCATCCGGCAGGATCCGGTAGGTAGAGTCGACTGTTAGTCGACTGCACTTCGCTCGGATGCATAAAATCCCGCGCGTTGCGCGTTAGTCGACTAACAGTCGACTCTACCGGGCGGCCGCCGTGGCGGTATCATCGACGGGTCCTCCGTCACCCGGCGATGCCGATGTCCCTTGCCGCCGATGCTGTGCAGTCATCCCCTGATACGCCGACGATCCGCCGCCGCGATGCGGTCGTGCCCGGAAGCTGGCCGGACGGCACGCTGCCCCTGCTGGCGCGTCTCTATGCCAGCCGGGGCGCGGGCACACCGGAGCTGGCGCAGCCGAAGCTGGGCAATCTGCACGCCCCCGAACTGCTGACCGGCATCGACGATGCGGTGGGCCTGCTGGTCGAGGCCATCGCCAATGACAAGCGCATCCTGGTGGTCGGCGATTTCGACTGCGATGGCGCCACCGCCTGTGCGGTCGGCGTGCGTGGCCTGCGCATGCTCGGCGCGCAGCATGTCTTCCACGCGGTGCCGAACCGCATGGTGCACGGCTATGGTCTGTCGCCGTCGCTGGTGGAAGAACTGGCCGAGTTGAAGCCGGACCTGCTGGTCACGGTCGACCACGGTATTGCCTGCCATGCCGGCGTGACTGCGGCCAAGGCACGTGGCTGGCAGGTACTGGTCACCGACCACCATCTGCCGGGCCCGCAGCTGCCGCCGGCCGACGTCATTGTCGATCCGAATCTGGACGGCGACGCCTTCCCCAGTAAATCGCTGGCCGGTGTCGGCGTGATCTTCTACGTGCTGATGGCGCTGCGCCGACAGATGCGCGAAGCCGGTGTCTTTGCCGATGGCAAGGGACCGGACCTGACCACGCTGCTGGACCTGGTGGCGGTCGGCACCGTCGCCGATCTGGTAGCGCTGGACCCGAACAACCGTGCATTGGTGAGCGCGGGCCTGCGTCGTCTGCGCGCAGTGCAGGGCTGTGTCGGCCTGCGCGCCCTGATCGAAGCCAGCGGCCGTGACGCCGCGCGACTGACCGCCACTGACATCGGCTTCGCGCTCGGCCCGCGCCTGAACGCGGCGGGCCGGCTGGAAGACATGGCGCTGGGCATCGCGCTGCTGCTGACCGAAGACCCACGCCAGGCGCGCGAGATCGCGCAGACGCTGGAGCAGATCAATTCGGAACGGCGCGCGGTGCAGCAGTCGATGACCGACGACGCCGAGCAGGCATTGACCCGCGTGGTGCTGGACATGGCCGGTCAGCGCCCGGTGGCGGCCTGCCTGTTCGATGCCGATTGGCACCCGGGCGTGGTTGGCCTGGTTGCGTCGAAGATGAAGGATCGCCTGCATCGCCCGGTAATTGCCTTCGCGCCGGCCGAACCGGGTGCGGATACCCTGCGCGGCTCGGCCCGTTCCATCCCGGGCCTGCATATCCGTGATGCACTGGCGCTGGTCGATGCGCGTCATCCCGGCCTGGTCGAGCGCTTCGGTGGCCACGCGATGGCCGCCGGCCTGAGCATGCGCCTGGAGCATCTGCCCGCGTTCGAGGCCGCCTTCGTTGCCATCGTGCAGGAAGTGCTTGACCCGGCCGCGCTGCAGCAGCACGTGCTCAGCGATGGCGAACTGGCCGTGCACGAACTCGACCACCGCCATGCCGACGCCCTGCGTCTGGCCGGTCCCTGGGGCCAGGGGTTCCCGGAACCGATGTTCGATGGTCATTTCGAGGTGGCCAACTGGCGCGTGCTGAAGGAGCGCCACCTGAAGCTGGAACTGCGCCTGCCGGGCCTGCCGGGCACGGTCAACGCCATCCACTTCGGCGGCTGGCACGGCAATGCGCCGAGCCGTCACGTGCACCTGGCCTACCGCCTGGCCTGTGATGACTACCGCGGTGGCGCAGCGATCCAGCTGATCGTCGAGCACTGCCTGCCCGCCTGAGCGGCGGAGGCACCGCGCTTCGCGCTCGCCGGGCATGGCCGGGCGGGATGCATCAACGTTCGATTTTGTTCCCTCCGTTCCCCTTTTCCTGTCGGGTCAGCGGATCTCGCTGACCAGTCTAGGCAGTTCCCAAGTGTCGCCGGGTACGCCGCGGCATAGGCCGACTGCCATTTCCGATGTAGCGACAAAGGCGGTTCCGTTCCACGTCCAGGTTGCCGACCATATGCAATCGCCGAGGCTGCGCCCCAGCTTTGAAGCTGTGATCTGGCCGTTGTCGTAGCCGGTCGCTTCGTCGGTTACCAGTTGCGGCCGAAAGGGTGCCCGTGTGCGGGCGATCCAGTAGCCGTCGCCGAAGTTGTAGGCGGCACGCCAGCAGGGAACACTGACAAGCACATGTTGTGCGTCCAAGCGGTGGACCTTCAGCGGGGAATTGCTTAGTGGGGAATCGGCATCAGCGTCCATCAGGCCTTCGCAGCCGTCGGCGTTGGGCGTGGTGAGCAGGGCTGAGCGCAGAGCCGGCGAGATGGCCAGTCGTGCCAATGCAGGGTCGTGCAGGTTTGAGTTCGGAGTAGTGGGCTTGCGCACCACCGGCATCGGCGGTGCCGCGGGAACGCGGGTTTCAGGCAGGCTGCCCTTGCGCATCACCGCCCCGGGAGTGCCGAGGCGGCCCTGGTGCTCATCGATTTTCAGCAGCACCGCTGCGGCACCCTTGTCCGACAGCGGCCAACGGTGGCCGGCAGCATCGGTCACACTGATTCCGCCGTCGCGTACCAGTGCGGACAACAGTGCGCTGGTCTGCGTGGCATTCAGGATGTGCGTGCCTTTGCCCTTGGTGGGCGCAAGAACCCCGACATCCTGCTGCTGGATATGCAGACGTAGCGCGCCTTTGGGTTGGGCCTGATTTTCTGCCGGCTGAAGTGAAAGTCGACCCTGAATGGCCTGGCCAGGGCCGCCTTTGCGAGTGAGCTGTACGCTCAGAGTGCCTTCCTCGTCGGCTGGGTAGCCGACTGCGCGGCAGGTTCGCGTGTTGTCACAGGCCACGAACCAGTCGAGATGGTGAAACTCCAGGTGTTTGGGTGAGGGCATGGCTTCGGATGCCAGCGGCCAGGCCAAGACCAGCAGGGATACGCGTCGAGCAAATCGCATCGGCAGTTTTGGGTGGTTTGGGACAGCAGGCATCGTGACTGCAGGTAAAGGCAATGAAAAGCTGTGCACGGCTCGATGGTGATGCCAGCGTCGGCGCAGCCGGCGCGTTGTCTACCTACGCCGATGGGCTTTATCCCGCTGCTGATTTCTCCGGCCGCTGAGTAAACGGTCCAGTTGCGACAATCTCGCACCGCAAGCGCGGTGTAGGTCGGCGCTTCCCAGGCGCGCATCGTCCCTGAATTCCGGAAGTCCAAAGACCGTGTTCTGGAGCGCGAACTGCAGTGTCCGCTGGAGGATGGCCAGCGTGATGCAGTCCCCCCAAGCTGCGGCCCTTCTGCGAGGGCATGACCTGGCCGTCGTCGTAGGCAACCTTGCGTTGTGTTGGAATGCCGCTCTTGTTGTGCCGAGAGGTCATCCCCAGCGCCGAACGGCATCACCCCCCCCAAGCAACGCAGTCACACTGAAGTCCCGCAATGATTCTCGTTCGTGGCCGCGAGGCTCTCAGCGTTCACTGCACATCGGTGACCTGCATGGGCAACTGCCAGGTTCCGTCCAGCGCATGTCGGCAGAAGACGCTTTCCGTAGCTGAGGTCGCAACGAAGCGGGTGCCATCCCAGGTCCATGATTGTTCGGACCTGCAGCTGGGCTCGGAGCGATCAGATTGGGAAGCGATGATCTCGCCATTCCCGTAGGAGGTGGCGTCACTGGTCACCCAAGCTGCCCGATAAGGCGCTTGCTCACGGATGACCCAGTAACCATCGCCGGTGTTATAGGCCGCGTCCCAGCACCGCACGCTGACGAGCAGGTGCCTCCCATCGAGGCGCTGGATTCCCAGTGGCGGGTTCTTGAGGGGGGTGTCCCGATCAGCATCGAGCAGTCCTTCGCAGCTCGGTTCCTTCAAGGTCGCGCGCAGTGCTGCACGCAATGCAGGCGAGGTTGCGAGCTTGGCGAACGCCCGGTTATCGGGCAGAGGGAACTGCATCGACGCCTTGTGTATCACCGGCTTTGGCAGCGCCGCCGGCACGCTGCTCTCGGCCGCCGGGCCCTTGCGCATCAGCGCGCCCACCGTGCCCACGCGGCCCTGGAAGTCATCGGCTTTCAGCAGCGCCGCTGCAGCGCCCTTGTCCGACAGCGGCCATGCATGGCCGCCAGCATCGATCACCGTGATGCCGCCATCGCGCACCAGCGCCGACAATAGAGCGGTGGTCTGTGCCGGGTTCAGCGTGTACATGCCTTCCTCCTTGGCCGGCGTCAGCATGCCCAGATCACGCTGCTTGATACGCAGGTGCAGGGCACCCTTGGGCGACTGCTGGCCGTCGATCGGCCGCAGCGACATTTCGCCACGAACCGGTTGCTGGGGGCCACCATCGCGGGTCAGCAACACGCTCAAGGTGCTGTTTTCGCCACTGGCGTACCCGGCGGCACGGCAGGTACGGGTGTTGTCACAGGCCACGACCCAATCGTGATGCTGGAAGTAGGCTCCCTCGGGCATCGTGGTGGCGGCAGCAACTAACGGAGAGGACAGGGCGAGCAAGACAGACAAGACAGACGGAAAAAGGACGCGCATGCGCATTCTCGGGTTGGAAGGAGAGGTCATATAGGCTGGGCGTCGGCAGGGTCGAGGACCAGCATCGAACCGGGTCAACCCCATTCATCCACCTTGTGCGTTCAGACAATCACGATCCCACTGGAGTCCTGTCATGGTCTTCGCCCGTTGCTGCACCTTGTTCCTGCTTGGCCTGATGGCCATGCCCGCGTCGGCGCAGTCGGCGCGGCGTCCGCCCGTGCCGAGTGGCTCTACCCCGTTGCTGATCGCCCCGGCTGCCGAGCAGGCGGTCCAACTGCGACACGCCCGCATCGAGGGCGAAGTCCAGGCCGGCGTCGCCCAGACCCGGATCTCCCTGGAATTCCACAACCCGAACCGGCGTGTGCTGGAGGGCGAGCTGCAGTTCCCGCTGGCCGACGGTCAGCAGATCAGCGGCTTTGCGCTGGATATCAACGGCGAGATGCGTGACGCGGTGCCGGTGCCGAAGGACCGCGGCCGCCAGGTGTTCGAGGAGATCGCCCGTCGGGGCGTCGATCCGGGCCTGCTGGAACAGACCGCTGGCAACCAGTTCCGCCTGCGCATCTACCCGCTGCCGGCCGGTGGCAGTCGGCGCGTGCAGCTGGTGATTCGTGAGCCGTTGGGCTTCACCGGCCAAGGCTGGCAGTGGACGCTGCCGCTGCAGTTCGCCGCCGGTGCCGCCTCGGTTGAACTGAAGCTGCAGGCCCCCGGCGCGGCGAGCGCAGGTACGGCGCCATTCCGCATCAGCGCGGGCCAGCTGCAGTGGCGGGGCAAGGGCGCGCAGCTGCCGAAGCAGCTGCAGTGGAGCCTGCCGGCAGCTCGCGAGGCACAGGTGCAGGTGGCGCCTTGGCAGGATGGCCATTACCTGCTGGCGCAGCTGCCGGTGGCGGCCAGTAGCACGCCCCGCACGCTGCCCAGCGAGATCGGCCTGCTGTGGGATGGCTCCGGCTCGGCGGGGCAACGCGATCGCACGCGCGAGTTCGCACTGCTGGATCGCTACTTCGCCGCGATGGGCGACGGCACCGTGGCCTTGACCGTGCTGCGCGATCGCGCCGAGCCGGTAAGGCGCTTCCGCATCCGCGCCGGTAACTGGAGTGAGCTGCGTGCGGCACTGCAGGCCGTACGCCCGGACGGTGCCAGCGCGCTGGCGCAGTGGCAGCCACAGCCAAGCGTGAAGGAATATCTGCTGGTCAGCGATGGCCTGCTGACCTATGGGCCGGAACAGCTGCCGGCGATGGCGGCGGATCAACGCCTGTTTGCGATCAGCAGCGCCGGCGCGCGCACCGATGCCGTGCGACTGCGTGGTTGGAGCGAAGCGCATGGTGGCCGTTTCGTCGCGCTGGGGAAGGATGTCGAATTGGCCGCCCGTGAGTTGCTGTCGTCGCCGCTGGATGTGCAGGTCGATGCAGGGCGCGGCGTGCAGGACGTGGTGATCGATCGACGCAGTGAAGCCCAAGGCTGGCTGTGGCTGCATGCACGACTGGCGGCCGATGGTGTGCCGATGCGGGTGCGCGTGGGTGGCGGCGAATGGCAGGCGTTGCCTGCCACGCAGAAGAGCAATGAAGGTGAACTGCTGGCGGGCTTGTGGGCGCAGGCGCGCCTGCAGCAGCTGGCCGCCAACCGTCATGGCAACCGCGAGGCGATGCAGCGCCTGTCGCAGCAGTTTGGCCTGGTCGGACCGGATACCTCGCTGATCGTGCTGGAGACGTTGGAGGACTACCTGCGTTATGCGATCCGCCCTTCGGGCACGCTGCGCGCCGAGTACGACGCCAGGTTTGCAGTGCAGGTAAGTGATCGCGCCGCTGCTGATCGCCAGCGCCTGGATGAAGTGGCGGCACGCTGGAAGGAGCGCCAGCAGTGGTGGAACCGCAGCTGGCCAAAGGGAATGCCGCCGCAGGCGAAGGGCGGGGCACTCGAAGTCGCCTCCGCGGACTACGCGATGGAGTCGGCGCCGGTGGCGATGCTCGCCGCGCCGGCCCCTGCGGCACCGCCCGCCCCGGCACCGATGGCCGCCGCCGAGCAGCGCATGGAAGCCAGTAGCGCGCGTGCACGTCGCTCAGCGCCTGCATCGAACAAGGCCCTGGATTCAATCACGGTCACGGGTGGCCGTGTCGCTGCGCCCGTTGCGGCCAACGAGGGCGAGCTCGGCATCCAGCTGGCGGCCTGGCAGCCGGACTCGGCCATCGCCAGGCGCCTGCGCCAGGGCCCTCCGTCGCAACTGTATGACCGCTACCTGGCCGAGCGCGATGCCCACACCGACAGCAGCGCATTCTTCCTCGACGTGGCTGATCTGCTGCTGGAGCAGGGTCAGCGCGACCTCGCGCTGCGTGTGCTGTCGAACCTGGCCGAGATGGATCTGGACAACCGGCACCTGCTGCGCGTGCTCGGTTATCGACTGATGCAGGCTGATGCCCCCGCACTGGCGGTGCCGGTGTTCGAGCAGGTGCTGGCGATGGGCCAGGAAGAGCCGCAGAGCTTCCGCGACCTCGGCCTGGCATTGGCAGCGGCCGGCAAGCCGCAGCAGGCGCTGGCGCCGCTGTACCAGGTGGTGGTGCGGCCGTGGGACAACCGCTTCAACGGCATCGCCCTGATCGCACTGGATGAATTGACCAACCTGGTGGCCCGCAGCACGCCCCGGCTGGACACCACCAGCATCGACCCGCGCCTGCTGCAGGCGATGCCGCTGGACCTGCGCGTGGTGCTGTCGTGGGATGCCGACAACAGCGACATGGACCTGTGGGTGACCGACCCGAACGGCGAGCGCGCGTACTACGGCAACCGCCTGACCTACCAGGGCGGGCAGATGTCGCAGGATTTCACCGGCGGCTATGGCCCCGAGCAGTTCTCGCTGCGCAACGCCAAGCCCGGCAAGTACAAGGTGGAAGCGAATTACTTCGGCAGCCGCCAGCAGCTGGTGACCGGGGCGACGACACTGATGCTGCGCCTGACCACCCACTGGGGCACGCCGAAGCAGAAGGACCAGATGGTCACGATGCGGTTGAAGGATCGCGCCGAAACCGTGCTGGTGGGCGAGTTCGAGGTGAAGTAGTGCCACGCCATGCGTGGCTGTCCGAGCCCTGATCCTGTAGAGCCGAGCCCATGCTCGGCTCACTGTGGAAGCGGGCGAGCATGGGCGCAATCGTTGAGGACAGCGGATCATCGGTTCATGGGTGGGTCGCGCCGAGCCCATGCGCCGCGCATGGCTGGAGCAGCCGAGCATGGGCTTGGCTCTACATCAGTATGATGCTCGCTGGGCCGTTTCGGATCGGCCTTCAGGCCGAACAGGGGCCGCAGCCAGCGGGAGCGTCGGATCAGCAGTTCGTGGATCAGCATGCAGCCGCCGACGGTGCCGCCCAGCAGTAGCGACGGCTCCAGCCAAGGACCCAGTTGCAACGGCTTGAGCCAGAACAGCAGGGCGATGATCAGGCTCTGGTGCAGCATGTACCAGGGATAGATTGCCTCGGTGCAGTACGGCAGCCAGCCGAACGGGCGGTCGAGGAAGACCTTGCCCCAGCCGAGGATGGCCAGCAGCGCGCTCCAGACATACACCGACTGGCTGGTCCTGCCCTGCAGGTCCCAGAACGTTTCAGGCCATTGCCGCAGCGAGGAGTCAGCCGGCAGCACCTGGCCGAGGATGCGCAACCCCAGATACCAGCCGACCGCCGCCAGCGCCAGCCACAGCGTGGTGCGGCGCAGGGAGACCACGCGCTGCCAGAACAACGGCTCGCGACCGAGCAGGTAGCCGGCCAGGAACACTGTCGCGTACTTCGCGTGCTGGTACCAGTCGCCAACCAGGGCATTGGTGGACGGATAGATCGGCTCCAGCCAGATCACCCAGGCCAGCAGCAGCGCAGACGGAATTCCGATCAGCAGTATCGGCGAGGCGGCGCAGAACGCGATCGCACGGCGAACCACGGCCGTTCCCAGCAATGGCATCAACAGGGCCAGGGCCAGCGTGTAGTTCCACAGATAGGCCAGGTACCACAGGTGGTTCCAGGTGATGCCGTATTGCCAGCCGGCGAAGCTGCCTTCCGGCCACGGCCGAACCTGCCAGTAGCGCAACAGGAAGTGGCCGAAGCCGGGTGCCACGTGGCCGTTGGCCACGCCTTCGCAGTAGGGCTGGATCGGCACGATCACGAACATGCCGAACAGCAATGGCAGCAGCAGCCGCCACGTGCGCAGGCCGGCAAAGCGCAGCAGCTTTCCTTCCGGTCGCATCATCGCGATGGCGATGCCCGAGATCAGGAACAGCAGCGACATCCGCCAGCGGTTGATGAACAGCATCGGCCACTGCAGCCATTCGGCGGTATGCAGGCTCTTGAGGTGGAAACCCCAGTCATCCACGTAGGCCATGCTGGTGTGGTAGAGGATCAGCAGCGCGAAGGCGAACACGCGCAGGGCGTCGATGTCGTGGCGTCGGGTCATGGTGGTGGTGTGCCGGAGAGTCGAGCCAAGGTGACGCCGCCCGGTCCGTGCAGCGACTGCCAAGGGGCCGCCGGAACCCGCCCAGTGACCAATGGCGGGGGTGGTGGGACCAATGGAGGCGCTACTCTCGGTCCCTTGGGGCACGCTGGAGCACTGCAACCACATGGACGCCACAATGACCCAGGGCCGACCACCGCGCTGGCGCACCACCATCCGTCTGCTGGTCTGGGCAGCGATCCTGTCGGCCTCGGCGGTGACCAATGCGCTGGTTGAGGTGATGGACGCCACGCGGCGGGGCAGCGATCTCGGCCTGTGGGAGCCGATGATCTGGGAATTCAGCAGCCTCGCCCTGATCCTGTTGACCCTGCCGCTGCTGTGGTGGGGCTGCGAGCGCTGGCCGCTGCATGCCGATACCTGGAAGCAGCGGTTGCCGCTGTACCTGCTGGCCAGCGTGGGCTGGTCGTTTCTGCACGTGGTGGGGATGATGGTGCTGCGGCACCTGGCCTATGCATCGCTGGGCTACCGCTACCAGGACGATGCGGGATGGCTGGAGCGTTTTGCCTACGAATACCTGAAGGATGTCCGCACGTTCGCGATGTTCGTGGCACTGGAGCACTTCACCAGCTGGTTCGGGCGGCGCAGGCAGGGCGAGGCGAGCCTGTTGGCCGAGCCCGATGTAGGCCCGCCCGTGGAACCGGTCGAGCGCCCGCAGCACTTCCTGGTGCGCAAACTGGGCAAGGAGTTCCTGGTCGCCACCGCAGACGTGGAGTACGCCCAGGCGGCGGGGAACTACGTGAACCTGCGGGTACGTGGACATGACTATCCGCTGCGGATCACCATGGCGGTGCTGGAACAGCGTTTGGATCCCGCGTTGTTTCTGCGCCCGCACCGCAGCTGGCTGATCCATCGCGGGCAGCTGCGCTCGATCGAGCCGCTGGACGGCGGCGAGGCCCTGTTGCACATGGCCGACGGGGCCAAGGTGCCGTGCAGCCGGCGACAGCTGCCGGTGCTGCGGCAGGCGCTGGGGGGGGCGGGCGCGGGTTAGTCGACTATCGCGCGCAGCGCGGGCTTCGCCGCAACCTGAATGAAAGGCAGTCGACTGACAGTCGACTCTACCAACGGCCGGGTTGAAGCACAGCAGGATACCCGGGTCCCTCATTCCGGGCACCCCCGGCCTGCGGTATCATTGGCAGTCATCTTTTGAATGCATAACCGCCGACATGATCGAACTGAATCCTGTCCGCCAGCGCATCACCGATCTGACCGATCGCGTGCTGTCGCTTCGGGGGTATCTTTGACTACGACGCCAAGAAAGAGCGTCTTGAAGAAGTAACACGGGAGCTGGAAAGCCCCGATGTCTGGAACAACGCCGAGTACGCCCAGAACCTGGGCCGCGAACGTTCCAGCCTGGAAAAGACCGTGGGCGGCATCGCCTCGGTGCTGGACGGCCTGACCGACGCCACCGAGCTGCTGGAGCTGGCCGAGTCCGAGCAGGACGAGGACACCGCACTGGCCGTGGTCGCGGACCTGGACAAGCACCAGGCGCACGTGGAGAAGCTGGAATTCCAGCGCATGTTCTCCGGCGAGATGGACAATGCGGCGGCGTTCGTCGACATCCAGGCCGGTGCCGGTGGTACCGAAGCCCAGGACTGGGCCGAGATCCTGCTGCGCATGTACCTGCGCTGGTGTGAATCGCGCGGCTGGAAGACCGAGCTGATGGAAGTCTCCGGTGGTGACGTCGCCGGCATCAAGTCGGCCACGCTGCGCGTGGAAGGCGACTATGCCTATGGCTGGCTGAAGACCGAGACCGGCGTGCACCGCCTGGTGCGCAAGTCGCCGTTCGACTCGGACAACCGCCGCCACACCAGCTTCACCTCGGTGTTCGTGTCGCCGGAAATCGATGACAACATCGACATCACCATCAACCCGGCCGACCTGCGTACCGACGTGTACCGTTCGTCCGGTGCCGGTGGCCAGCACGTGAACAAGACCGAGTCGGCGGTGCGTATCACCCACATCCCGACCAACATCGTCGTGGCGTGCCAGACCGGCCGCAGCCAGCACCAGAACCGCGACAACGCGATGAAGATGCTGGCCGCCAAGCTTTACGAGCTTGAGATCCAGAAGCGCAATGCCGAGAAGGACGCGGTGGAAGCCACCAAGTCCGACATCGGCTGGGGCAGCCAGATCCGCAACTACGTGCTGGACCAGAGCCGCATCAAGGACCTGCGTACCGGCATCGAACGTTCGGACACGCAGAAGGTGCTCGACGGCGACCTGGACGAGTTCGTCGAGGCCAGCCTGAAGGCCGGCCTGGCCGTGGGCTCCAAACGCGTCGATGCCTGATCGACGCGCGTGCGCTGAGATCGTCACCCTCGCGCGCAACGCCGAGGGTGGCTGATCGCGCTTCCGGTAGAGCCGAGCCCATGCTCGGCTGCTGTTGGCGCAGTAGCAGATGCGTCGAGCATGGCTCGACGCTACATAGGGCAGGACGGGCCGATGATGCGCAGCGAAAGTGAACGCAAGGAACTCGGCGGCTTCCTCAAGGCCTGCCGCGCCCGTGTCGACCCCGCCACGCTCGGCCTGCCGGCCGGGCGGCGGCGCACCCCTGGCCTGAAGCGCGAGGAAGTGGCGCTGGCGATCGGGGTCAGCGTCAGCTGGTACACCTGGATCGAACAGGGCCGTGAAGTGCGCGCCTCGCCCGAGGTGCTGGAGCGCCTGGCGCAGGTGCTGCGCATGAGCGATGACGAGCGTGCCTATGCGTTCGCGTTGTCCGGCTATGGCGTGCCGCTGGAATCACCGGACGAGAGCGTGACCGACGGCCTGCGCCAGCTGGTGGAAGCGATGCAGCCGATCCCGGCGTATGTGCGCAATACCCGCTTCGACATCCTGGCCTGGAACCCGGCCATCGCCGATCTGTTCGTGGACTACAGCCAGCTGGCACCGCATGAGCGCAACACGCTGCGGCTGATGTTCCTGTACCCGCCGTACCGTACGCTGATCCTCAACTGGGAAGAAATGACCCGCGGCCTGCTGGCCGGCTTCCGCGCGGCGATGGCGCAGGCGCCGGACAAGGCGCCGTTCCTGGCGTTGGTGGAGGATCTCGCCGCGCATAGTGAGGAGTTCCGCCAGTGGTGGCCGGAGCACGACGTGCGGCGGTTCGATGAAGGTGCGAAGAAGTTGAACCATCCCACGCGTGGGTTGCTGGACCTGCAGTACGTGGCGCTGGTACCGGAGAGCCGGCACGATTTGTCACTGGTGACCTACCTGCCGCGGAAGTAGGGGGTGTTCGGCAGGGCTTGCAGCCCTGCACCTGCTCAATGCAACGGCCAAAGCCAGAGCCAGAGCTGGATTCCGTGGTTTGGCGGGGCGGTGTGGGTTGGCAGGACACGCCGTAAACCCGTCCTTGGGGGCTCGATGGCGCCATCCATGGCGCCAACGGTCCTGCCAACCCACACCGCCCCACCTCAGACAGATTTCGCGCGGATGTTGGTAGGTGTCGACCTTGGTCGACACATCTGTCAGATATCGAATGAAATTTCGGGGTCAGATCCGTTTTCCATAGGAATACGGATCTGACCCCAAGAGTATTTCCGACAGATCGCGGAAAACTGTCGAAGGCGGGGTGGGTCCGGTTGCGGGGGCGTGAGCGCCATGGATGGCGCGACCGAGGCTACATGGACGTATTCACGCCGTCCCCCGCAACCGGACCCACCCCGCCATCCCACGGAATGCAGGCCTTTGACCTTGACGTTGCCCTGGCCTCTGCGGGTGCAGGGCGCAGCCCTGCCGATAACCCCATTCAGGCAGGTAAGTGCAGGTCACAGGATAAACAGACGCCTTGTTGCCTCCGCCAATCGGGTCCACATTCCTGTGCAGGAGACGGGCCACCGCCCGTTGTCGAGACAACAGGAGCCCTGCATGTCCGCTGCCCCCAGCACCGCCATTTCCCGCGATCCGGCCACCGGCCAGCAGATCGCCAGCCATCCCTTCGCTACCGACACCGAACTTGAGGCGATCCTCGATCGCGGCCAGGCCGGCTTTGCCGCCTGGAGCACCAGGAGCCTGGAGCAGCGGGCCGAGGTGCTGCGTGCGATGGCCGCCGTACTGCGGCGTGACCGTGAAAAGCTGGCTGCGCTGGCCACCGCTGAAATGGGCAAGGTCCAGGCCGAAGCGCTGGCCGAGATCGAAAAGTGCGCCGTGCTGTGCGACTGGTACGCCGACCATGGCGCGCAGTTCCTGCGCGACGAACCGACCCAGGTGCCGGACGACAAGGCCTACGTGTCCTACCTGCCGCTGGGCGTGGTGCTGGGCATCATGCCGTGGAATTTCCCGTACTGGCAGGTGATGCGGGCGGCAGTGCCGATCCTGATGGGCGGCAACGGCTTCCTGCTGAAGCCGGCCGAGAACATCGTCGGCACCGCGCAGCTGCTCGACGCGGCCTGGCGCGATGCCGGGCTGCCGGAGGGCACCTTCATCGCGGCCAACATCAGCCGCGAGGGCACCAGTCGCGCGATTGCCGATGACCGCATTGCCGCGGTGACCCTGACCGGCAGCGTGGCCGCTGGCCGCAGCATCGCCGCGCAGGCCGGGCAGGCGTTGAAGAAGGTGGTGCTGGAGCTGGGCGGTTCCGATCCGTTCATCGTGCTGGCCGATGCCGATCTTGATGCGGCCGTCGATGCGGCGGTGGCCTCGCGCTTCCAGAATACCGGGCAGGTCTGCATCGCCGGCAAGCGCATCATCGTCGAAGACGCGGTCTACGAACGGTTCGTGGCGCAGTTCTGCGAGAAGGTGCAGGCGCTGACCATCGGCGATGGCCGCGACCCAGCCAACCGCATCGGCCCGATGGCGCGCCAGGACCTGCTGGAACAGCTCGATGCGCAGGTACGCGCGTCGGTCGATGCCGGTGCGCAGCTGCTGGTCGGCGGGCACCAGCTGGATCGTCCGGGCGCGTTCTATGCGCCCACCGTGCTGGCCGGGGTGGAGCCGGGTATGCAGGCCTTCGATACCGAGACCTTCGGCCCGGTGGCCTCGATCAGCCGCGCCCGCGACGCCGACCATGCGGTGGAACTGGCCAACCAGAGCGAGTTCGGCCTCAGCGGCAACCTGTGGACCGGCGACCGCGCCCGTGCGATGCAGCTGGCGCGCCGGCTGCAGACCGGCGGCGTGTTCGTCAACGGTTTCTCCGCTTCGGACCCGCGCGTGCCGATCGGTGGCGTGAAGAAGAGCGGCTTCGGCCGCGAGCTCTCGCACTTCGGCATCCGCGAGTTCGTCAATGCGCAGACGGTGTGGTTCGACAAGCGTTGACGCACGGCTTCCATCCTTCCTGCAACGATCCACCATCAGTCCAGCGAAAAAAGGACGGCATTCCCATGTCCAAGGGTTCAGACCTGCTCGTCGCCGCACTTGAGAACGAAGGCGTCGAGCGTATTTTCGGCATTCCCGGCGAAGAGAACCTCGACGTCGTCGAGTCACTCCGCCATTCCAGCATCGAGCTGGTGATCACCCGCCACGAACAGGCTGCGGTGTTCATGGCCGCCACCTACGGCCGCCTGACCGGCAAGCCGGGCGTGTGCCTGGCCACGCTCGGGCCGGGCGCGCTCAATTTCACCACCGGCGCCGCCTACGCGCTCCTTGGTGCGTGGCCGGTCATCATGATCACCGGCCAGAAGGGCATCGTCGCCAGCAAGCAGGCGCGCTTCCAGATCGTCGACATCGTCAGCACGATGAAGCCACTGACCAAGCAGGCGCGGCAGATCGTCTCGGCACGCACCATACCGACCATCGTCCGCGAGGCATTCCGTGTGGCCCAGGAAGAGCGCCCCGGACCGGTGCTGCTGGAGCTGCCAGAGGATATCGCGGCCGATGAGGTCGAGGGCGTGGCGCTGATTCCACCGCACGCGGTGGACCGGCCGATTGCCAGCCCGGAGGCGCTGGATCGCGCGGCCGAGATCATCCGCACTGCCAAGCGCCCGCTGCTGATGATCGCCTCGGCCGCCTCGCGGCCGCAGTCCAGCGAAGCGCTGTCGGCGTTCGTGCTGCGCGCCGGCATCCCGTTCTTCACCACGCAGATGGGCAAGGGCGCGGTGGCGGGTGGTTCGGGCCTGTACATGGGCACTGCGGCGCTGACCGAACGCGACTACGTGCACACGGCCATTGACCAGGCAGATGTGATCGTGACCATCGGCCATGAGGTCACCGAGAAGCCGCCATTCGTGATGCGTCCGGGTGGGCCGACCGTGATCCATATCGGTTACTCGCAGGCGGCGGTGGAGCAGGTGTACTTCCCGCAGGTGGAAGTGATCGGCGATATCGGTCGTTCGTTGACCCAGCTGGCTGACCGCATCGAAGGTGCGGTGCCGAACGCCGATGCGCTGCTGCCACTGCGCGCGACCATCCTTGAGCATCTGGCCGACCGTGCCGAGGAGGTCGGTTTCACCCCGCAGCGGCTGGTGCATGACGTACGCCAGGTGATGCCGCCGGACGGCATCGTGGCGCTGGACAACGGCATGTACAAGATCTGGTTTGCGCGCAACTACCGCACCCAGGTGGCCAATACGCTGCTGCTGGACAATGCGCTGGCGACGATGGGTGCAGGTCTGCCGTCGGCGATCATGGCCTCGATCCTGTACCCGCAGCGGCGGGTGCTGGCGGTGTGCGGCGACGGCGGGTTCATGATGAACAGCCAGGAGCTGGAGACCGCGCGCCGGCTGGGCCTGAACCTGGTGGTGCTGATCCTCAACGACGGTGCCTACGGGATGATCCGCTGGAAGCAGGCGGTGGATGGCTTCACCGACTACGGCATGACCTTCAGCAACCCGGATTTCGTCAAGTACGCGGAAGCCTATGGCTGCAAGGGGCATGAGGTAACCGCCATCGAGCAGTTCATCCCGACGCTGGAGGCGGCGTTCAATGAGGGTGGGGTGCACCTGGTGTCGGTGCCGATCGATTATTCGGAGAACCAGCGGGTGCTGGTGGACGAGTTGCGGCAGGCGTTCCCGGGGAACAGGTAGATATCCAGGGTCCAGGCAGGGTCCCGGATGGGGTCAGATCCCTTTTGCCTCGCAAAAGGGTTCTGACCCCTCTCCAGGCCGGGGCAGGGCGGTTTTGGTATGCTGTGGGGCCGGCCGTGCCGGGCGCGACACCCCCCTCACTACACGATTCCCGCAGATCCATGAGCGAAGCTACCGATACCCCCCCCGTTGACGAAAACAAGTTGATCGCCGAGCGCCGCGAGAAACTCAAAACGCTGCGTGGGCAGGGCATCGCGTACCCGAACGACTTCCGTCGCGAAGACTTCGCCGGCCGCCTGCAGGAGGAGTTTGCCGACGCTGAAACCTGGACCGCCGAGGCGCTGGAAGGCAACGGACGCCAGGTGAAGATGGCCGGCCGCTTGATGGCCAAGCGCATCATGGGCAAGGCCAGTTTCGCGCAGATCCAGGACGAGTCCGGCCGTATCCAGCTGTTCCTGCAGGGTTCCGTACTGGGTGATGCCTACACCGCCTTCAAGGGCTGGGACGTGGGCGACATCATCGCCGTCGAAGGCGGCCTGACCCGCACCAAGACCGGCGAACTGTCGGTCAAGGCCGAGTCGATCCGCCTTCTGACCAAGTCGCTGCGCCCGCTGCCGGACAAGTGGCATGGCCTGGCCGACGTCGAGCAGCGTTACCGCCAGCGTTACGTCGACCTGATCGTGACCCCGGAATCGCGCGCGGTGTTCATCAAGCGCTCGAAGATCATCCGCGCCATGCGCGCCTGGCTGGACAACCGCGACTTCCTGGAAGTCGAGACGCCGATGATGCATTACATCCCCGGCGGCGCGGCGGCCAAGCCGTTCACCACCCACCACAATGCGCTGGACCTGGACCTGTACCTGCGCGTGGCGCCGGAGCTGTACCTCAAGCGCCTGACCGTGGGTGGCCTGGAACGCGTCTACGAGATCAACCGCAACTTCCGCAACGAAGGCGTGAGCACCCGCCACAACCCGGAATTCACCATGATGGAACTGTACGAGGCCTATGCCACGTACAACGAAATCATGGACCTGACCGAAGGCGTGATCCGTGACGTGGCCCAGGCCGTGAACGGTGGCACTGAAGTGGAATGGGACGGCGCGAAGATCGACCTGGGCCCGGCCTTCCGCCGCTGGCGCATGGATGAAGCGGTGCGCCACCACAACCCGGAAATCTCCGCGGCCGACTGCACCGACCGCGAGGCGCTGCTGCGCCATTGCGAGCGCTTGAAGATCCGCGTCAAGCCGTCTTACGGCTGGGGCAAGCTGCTGCTGGAGATCTTCGAAGCCACGGTCGAACACACCCTGATCCAGCCGACCTTCATCACCGATCACCCGGTCGAGGTCTCGCCGCTGGCCCGTGCCAACGACAACGATCCGGGCTACACCGACCGCTTCGAGCTGTTCGTCAACGGCAAGGAGCTGGCCAACGGCTTCTCCGAACTGAACGACCCGGAAGACCAGGCGCAGCGCTTCCAGGCCCAGGTGGCCGCGAAGGAAGGCGGCGACGACGAGGCCATGCACTACGACGCCGACTACATCCGTGCGCTGGAGTACGGCATGGCGCCGACCGGCGGCCTGGGCATCGGCGTTGATCGCCTGGTGATGCTGCTGACCGGCAGCAGCTCGATCCGCGACGTGCTGCTGTTCCCGTACATGCGTCCGGAGCAGTAAGTCGCTTTTCTGACTCCTGATTGTGCGCGCCGTCGCGAAACGAGACGGCGCATTTGACGCCTCCCGCACTCGGCGTATCGTTAATGCACTACCTTGACGTCCGTTATGGCTTGATCGGCGTCAGGGGGATGACGCGTTGTGGAGAGTCCGCTTCACAATGCGATGACGATCATGAACCGGGACGCATGACACGGGAGTCGGGCCGATGCAGGGTGCGAGCGTTCGCAGCAGCAGGGTATCCTCGCCTGCTGATGATCCAGCATGGTCGAGAAACCAGGCGGAGTACGCGTTGAACATCGTCATTGTTGACGACCAGACGTCCGCGCGGACGATGCTGCGTCACGTCATCGAAGACATCGCGCCGGAATTGAGCGTGTATGACTTTGGTGATCCGCTGACCGCATTGGCCTGGTGCGAGGCGCATCCGGTCGACCTGCTGCTGCTCGATTACCGCATGCCGGAGATGGACGGGCTGGAGTTCGCCCGTCGTTTCCGTCGCCTGCCCAAGCACCGCGACATCCCGGTGATCCTGATCACTGTGGTCGGTGACGAGCCGATCCGGCAGGCGGCGCTGGAAGCGGGTGTCATCGACTTCCTGGTCAAGCCGATCCGCCCGCGCGAACTGCGCGCGCGCTGCTACAACCTGCTGCAGCTGCGCCAGCAGACCGAGAACGTGAAGCAACGCGCGTTGTCGCTGGAGCAGCGCCTGTTGGCCAGCATGCATGAGGTCGAAGAGCGCGAACGCGAGACCCTGTCGCGATTGGCGCGGGCGATCGAGTTCCGTGATGCCGGCACCAGTGCCTACCTCGAACGCATGGCACGGGTTGCGGGGCTGATCGCCGAGCAGCTGGGCCTGCCCGAAGACGACGTGCGCTTGATCGAGATGGCGGCGCCGCTGCATGACATGGGCAAGATCGCCATTCCCGATGCGGTGCTGCTCAAGCAGGGCAAGCTCAACGACGAGGAGCTGGCGATCATGCGCCGGCACCCGCGAATCGGCCATGAGCTGCTCAGTGGCAGCCAGAACCGTTTCATCCAGGTGGGCGCGCTCATCGCGCTGCGCCACCACGAGCGCTATGACGGCAGCGGCTATCCTGATGGCCTGGTCGGCGAGGCGATCCCGCTGGAAGCGCGGATCGTTGCTGTCGCCGACGTGTTCGATGCACTGATCTCACCCCGTCCGTACAAGGAAGCATGGACCATGGAAGCGACACTGGCTTATCTGTACGCCCAGCGTGGGCGACTGTTCGATCCGCGCTGCGTGGATGCGCTGATGCGCGGCCGTGAGCAGCTGGACCAGATCTGCGCCGAGCATTCGATGGCGTCCGCACGCCCGGGGCTGGGCGCGTGAAACGCCTGCTGTCGCGGCTGCGGCTGCGCCTGTCCCAGCGGCAGGACAGCGAGCACGGCCAGCAGATTGTCCGTATTGTCCTGATCAGCCTGATCCTTGCCTACGTGCTGTTGCCGGCGCCGCGCCACGACCTGCCGCATGGGCAGTACGTGGGTGTGTTGGCGATCGTGCTGACCGGGTTGAGCCTGTCCCTGCTGCTGTTCGGTTGGCTGCTGTGGCGACCGGCACGTTCCGACGCGCGCCGCGTGCTTGGCATGCTGGCCGACTACGGCCTGATCGCGGCCGGCATGGTGCAGATGGGTGAGCCGCTGGCCTGGGTCTACATCGTTGTGATGTGGGTGACGGTCGGCAACGGCATGCGGTTCGGCAACCACTACCTGTACGTGGCAGTGGCAATGGCCTTGGTGAGCTTCGGCTTCACCGTGCTCCAGACACCGTACTGGATGCAGAATTTCCGCTTGGCCATCGGCCTCTGGCTCGGACTGGCCGCAGTGCCGCTGTACTTCTCCACGCTGCTGCGGCAGCTGACCGAAGCGATGGCCGAGGCCCGGCGCGCGAGCGAGGCCAAGAGCCGCTTCCTGGCCAACATGAGCCACGAGTTCCGCACCCCGTTGAATGGGCTCAACGGTATGACCGAAGTGCTGGCGACCACGCGCCTGGATGATGAGCAGCGCGAGTGCCTCAGTACCATCCAGGCGTCTTCGCGCAGCCTGCTGGCGCTGGTGGAGGAGGTGCTGGACATCTCTGCCATCGAGGCCGGCAAGCTGCGGGTGGTGGCAGAGGATTTCGCCGTGACCGACGTGATCCAGGCGATCGGGTTGATCCTGATGCCGCAGGCCAGGGCCAAGGGCCTGGATTACCGGGTGAAGGTTGCCGACGGCGTGCCACCGCGCGTGCGCGGCGACGTCGGGCACCTGCGGCAGATCCTGTTGAACCTGGCGGGCAACGCAGTCAAGTTCACCGACCACGGCCGGGTCGAGATCCGTGTCGGTGTGGTGCATGCTGATACCAGTGGCGCGGTGCGGTTGCGCTTCGATATTTTCGATACCGGCATCGGCGTGGCGCCGGCGATGCGTGCGCGCTTGTTCGATGCCTTCGAGCAGGCGGATGTGAGCATGGCGCGCCGCCATGAGGGCACGGGACTGGGCACGACCATCGCCAAGGGCCTGGTCGAAGCGATGGACGGCGACATCGGCTATCTGGAGAACCCGCCGCGCGGTAGTCACTTCTGGGTCGAGCTGCCTTTCGCGCCACCGCAGCCGATGGTGCCGGGCGCGGTCCCGACCCTGTCCGGCGAGGAGGACGCGGGGCCCGGCGGGAACGTGATTGCCTTTGCCGATCCATTCCTGCGTCATCGCGCGCGCGTGCGCAGCATGCAGATCCTGGTGGCCGACGACCACGAGGCCAACCGCATGGTCCTGCAGCGCCTGCTGCAGAAGGCCGGTCACCGGGTGCTGTGCGTCGACGGTGGTGAAGCCGTACTGGACGCATTGGCCGACAGCGAGTTCGATGCGGTCATCGTCGATCTGCACATGCCGGGCATGAGTGGGCTGGACATGCTCAAGGAACTGCGCGTGATGCAGGCCGGCGGTGGTCCGCGCACGCCGGTGCTGGTGCTCAGTGCCGATGTCACGCCGGAGGCGATCCAGCGGTGCACCCAGGCCGGTGCCCATGCATTCCTGGCCAAGCCCGTGGTGGCGGTACGGCTGCTCGACACCCTGGCCGAGATCGCCAGCAATGCCCAGTTGAGGACCATGGCCGCGCCGGTCGTGCGACCCGCGGCGCCGTTGCAGGATGGGGTGCTCGACAGCAGCGTGCTGGACGAGCTGGCGTCACTGGGAATGGGTGAAGGGTTCGAGCGTGAGTTCATCCGCCAGTGCCTGGAGGACGCAGCGAGCTGCATGGGCAAGGCCGAGCAGGCGGGTGAAACCGCGCAGTGGGAGGTGTTCCGTGAGCAGTCCCATGCGATCAAGGGCGTGGCCAGCAACCTCGGACTGATGCGCGCGTCCAACCGTGCCGGCGAGTTGATGCGGATGGCCGACTGGCAGTTGAAGGCCGAATGGCGCGTACGCCTGGGTGTGCTGCAGGACGCCATCAAGGAAGGCCGGCGTGCGCTGGATGCGCGCGCCGAGCGCCGCCTGCGCGGTGCCGCCGAGGATGGTGAGGCGCGCTGAGCCTGGGCGTGTGGTGTCATAAAAAAAGCCCGGTGGCCAACCGGGCTTGAACCCATCCTGGGGGAGGGGATGAATCAGGCCGCGTCGAGACCGGCGCGACGGGTCTGGGCCTTGATCAGGCGATCCATGGTACGCAAGGAGCGGTCGCCAAGGGCGAGGGCGGAATCGACCCATACCTTGGTGATCTCCAGCAGTTCGTCGTAGCTGACCGCCTGGGCAATGCTGCGCGCGGCGTTCATTGCCAGATAGGACTGCGGGGTGCGTTGCTGCTGGCGGATCAGCTCTTCAACCGCGGCACGACCTTCGCCCTTCTTCGCCAGTACATCGACGATACCCAGCGCATGCATTTCCTCGGCGCTGTAGACACGGCCGTCAAGGATGATCTTCTCGGCCAGGTGCGGTGACACCCGCCGGCACAGGAACGAATAGGCGCCCATGCCGGGGAAAAGGCCGAACAGCACTTCGGGCAGGCCCATTCCGCTGCCTTCCTCGGCCACGATGGTGTGGCAGGCCAATGCCATTTCCAGGCCACCGCCAAGCGCGTCGCCCTGGATCAGGGCGATCGAACGCACGTCGCCGCCGAATCCGGTGTGCAGGTGGTGCACGCCTTCCACGCACCGCTGGGCGTAGTTCAGCAGGAGGTCGCGGTTGCCTTCGCGGATCAGGCGGGTGAACAGGTCCAGGTCGCCTCCCAGGTTGTAGGCGACGGCATCGGACGCCAGCACGAAATGCCGCAACGTGCCGCTGTGGCGCTCGGCGGGGCTGCGGGTGATGGCGGCCATGAAGCTCCACATCTCATCGAGCATGTCCTTTCGGCAGCACGGACGGATGCCGGTGGCAGCATCGGCATGCATGAACAACCAGTGGGCAGTGCCGTCGGCGCTGTCCTCGGTACGGATGGTGGCAAAACGCGAGCCGCTGCTCGGCAGCTTTTCGATGGTACTCATGGAAGGGTCCTCGGCATGCGGCCCGCAGAGTCAGGTGGGTGGCCGGCGGGCCGAACGGTCCACACACGCGGCGATGCTACACCGCCACCGGGGCGCCGCATGCGAAAGGGCCCGGAACGTTTCCGTCCCGGGCCCGATGCCGTTCAAATTGCCCGAAACCCTTACTGGGCGGGCGTATCGCGGAGTTCGCGGCGGAGGATTTTGCCGACGTTGGTCTTCGGCAGCTCCTTTCGGAATTCTACGATTTTGGGGTGTTTGTAACCGGTCAGGTTGGCCCGGGCATGTTCCTTGACCATTTCGGCGGTCAGGTTCGGGTCCTTCTTCACGATGACCACCTTGACCACCTCACCGGACTTCTCGTCCGGCACGCCGACCGCAGCCACTTCCAGCACGCCGGGCATCATCGCGATGACATCCTCGACTTCGTTCGGGTACACGTTGAAGCCGGACACCAGGATCATGTCCTTCTTGCGGTCGACGATGTAGAAGAAGCCCTGTTCGTCCATCTTCGCCATGTCGCCGGTGTGCAGCCAGCCGTCGGCGTCGATGGCCTTGTCGGTTTCCTCCGGACGCTGCCAGTAGCCCTTCATCACCTGCGGGCCCTTGATGCAGAGTTCGCCGACTTCGCCCAGCGGCAGGATGTTGCTGTTGTCATCCTTGATGCAGGCATCGGTGGACGGGATCGGCAGGCCGATCGAACCGTTGTACTCGGTGAGGGTAAGCGGGTTGATGCAGGCCGCCGGCGACGTCTCGGTCAGGCCATAGGCCTCGACCAGGGTAACGCCGGTCACCTTTTTCCAGCGTTCGGCCACGGCGCGCTGCACGGCCATGCCGCCGCCCAGGGTGACCTTCAGCGACGAGAAGTCGACCGTGTCGAAACCGGGGGTATTGAGCAGGCCGTTGAACAGCGTGTTGACGCCGGTGATGGCGGTGAAGCGCACCGACTTGAGCTCCTTGACGAAACCCTTCATGTCGCGCGGATTGGTGATCAGGTGGTTGCAGCCACCGAACTTCATGAAGACCAGGCCGTTCGCCGTCAGTGCGAAGATGTGGTACAGCGGCAGGGCGGTGATGATCCACTCCTTGCCCATCTCGATGCCCGACGCACTGATCCAGGCCGAGGCCTGCTGCATGTTGGCGATCAGGTTGCGGTTGGTCAGCATCGCACCCTTGGCCACGCCGGTGGTGCCGCCGGTGTACTGCAGGAAGGCGATGTCGTCGTGGTCGATCTCGACCGGCGGGAGCGCGTGGCGGCTGCCCAGCGTGAGTGCCTGCCTGAAGCGGACGGCACCCTTGACGTGGTAGTTGGGCACCATCTTCTTGATGTACTTCAGCACGAAGTTGACGATCGCGCCCTTGGCGCCGAGCAGGTCGCCCAGGCCGGTAGTGATCACGTGCTTGACCGGCGTGTCGGCGATGACCTGCTCGACGGTATCGCCGAAGTTGTCGACCACGACCAGTGCGGTCACGCCGGCGTCGACCAGCTGGTGCTTCAGCTCGCGGGCGGTGTACAGCGGGTTGACGTTGACCACGGTGAGGCCTGCGCGCAGCACGCCGAAGGTGGCCACCGGGTACTGCAGGCAGTTGGGCATCATCAGGGCGACGCGGTCACCCTTCTTGAGCTTGAGCTCACCCAGCAGGTAGGCCGCGAACTGGGTGACCAGCGCATCGGTCTCACCGTAGGTGAGCACCTTGCCGAAGCTGGAGTAGGCTGGACGGTCGCGGAATTTCGCGACGGAAGCGTCGAAGACCGAAGCTACCGAATGGAACTCGTTGACGTCGATCTCGGCGGGAACGCCTTTCGGATAGCTCTGCAGCCAGGGACGATCCAGACTCATATTCCCCCTCCAGGAATCGTGATGTATTAGGTTTCGGCCCTGAGCGTAGCGACAATGGCCGTTCATTGCAGCATACCCCGCCGTAGGGAAAACGCGAAGAGGGGTTTGCGTGCCGCATTGTGCGAACGCGTCAAACGCCGCCGGGCATGGCCCGGCGCTACCGAAGGCAGGACGCGCCTGGTAGCGCCGGGCCATGCCCGGCGGATGTTTCACCGTGAGCGGCTGGCTCAGCCCTGCTTGCGCACCGGTGCACCATTGGCCTTGTAGTACGGCGCGGTGCTGCGGGCCAGCGGGGTGCGGCCGCGGATCACGTCGGCCAGCTTCTCGGCCATCATGATGGTCGGCGCGTTGAGGTTGCCGGTCACGACCTGCGGCATGATCGAGGCATCGACGATGCGCAGGCCTTCCAGGCCGTGCACGCGGCCCTGGCCGTCGACCACCGCCATCGGATCATCGGCGTGGCCCATCTTGTTCGAGCACGACGGGTGGTAGGCGGTCTCGGCATGCTCGCGGACGAACGCATCGATCTGCGCGTCGGTCTGCAGCGCGCTGCCCGGCGAGATCTCGCGGCCGCTGTAAGGGGCCAGTGCCGGCTGCGCGAAGATCTCACGGGTGATGCGGATCGCCGCGCGGAACTCGCGCCAGTCCTGGTCGTGCGACATGTAGTTGAACAGGATGCTGGGATGTTCGCGCGGGTCCTTGGAACGCACGTGGATGCGGCCGCGGCTGGGCGAGCGCATCGAGCCGACGTGCATCTGGAAGCTGTGTGCCTTGATCGGGTTGGAGCCGTTGTAATTGATCGCCACCGGCAGGAAGTGGTACTGCAGGTTCGGCCAGTCGAACTCGGCGTCGCTGCGGATGAAGCCACCGGCCTCGAACTGGTTGCTGGCGCCGATGCCGGTGCCCAGGAACAGCCACTCGGCACCGATCGCCGGCTGGTTGTACAGCTTCAGTGCCGGCGCCAGCGAGACCGGCTTCTTGCACTCGTACTGCAGGTACATTTCCAGATGGTCCTGGAGGTTGGCGCCAACGCCCGGCAGGTGGTGCACCAGGTCGATGTCCAGGCTGCGCAGCAGGTCGGCCGGGCCGACGCCGGAGCGCTGCAGGATCTGCGGCGAGGCGATGGCACCGCCGCACAGCAGCACTTCGCGACGGGCAGTGGCACGCTGCGGCTGGTCGTTGTGCAGCCACTGCACGCCCACCGCACGCTTGCCCGAGAACAGGATGCGGTCGGTCAGCGCGTGGGTGACGATGGTCAGGTTCGGGCGCGGCTTGGCCAGGTCCAGGTAGCCGCGGGCAGTGCTGGAGCGACGGCCCTTCGGGGTCACCGTGCGGTCCATCGGGCCGAAGCCTTCCTGCTGGTAGCCATTGAGGTCGTCGGTGCGCGGGTAGCCGGCCTGCACGCCGGCCTCGACCATCGCGGCGAACAGCTCGTTGTTGCCGGCCTTCGGCGTGGTCACGCGCAGCGGGCCATCACCACCGTGGTAGTCGTTGGGGCCGATGTCGCGGGTTTCGGCCTTGCGGAAGTACGGCAGGCAGTCCAGGTAGGTCCAGTCTTCCAGGCCCGGCATGCTGGCCCAGTTGTCGTAGTCCATCGCGTTGCCGCGGATGTAGCACATGCCGTTGATCAGCGACGAGCCGCCCAGGCCCTTGCCGCGGCCGCAGTCCATGCGGCGGTTGTTCATGAAGGGCTCCGGATCGGTCTTGTACGCCCAGTTGTAGCGCTTGCCTTGGAGCGGGAAGGCCAGTGCCGCCGGCATCTGGGTACGGAAGTCGAGCCGGTAGTCCGGGCCACCGGCTTCCAGCAGCAGCACGCTGACATCGGCATCTTCGGTGAGGCGGGTGGCCAGCACGTTGCCGGCCGAACCGGCGCCGATGATGATGTAGTCGTACTCGTTATGGGTGCTCATGGGTGTCTCCTGCAGGCCGGGGCGCGCTGCATGCAGGCGTCCGGGCGGAATGTCGGATCGGCACGATGGCCGGACGATGGGGCGCGCGCAGGGCGCGCCGGTCAGAACACGCTGGCGTAGTCGCCCAGCTCGACCTGCACCGACTTGATGCGGGTGTAGTGGCCGAGGGTGGAGATGCCGTTCTCGCGGCCGACGCCGGATTCCTTGTAGCCACCCACCGGCATTTCGGCCGGCGATTCACCCCAGGTGTTGATCCAGCAGATGCCGGCTTCCAGGCGGTGGATGATGCGGTGGGCGCGGCTGACGTCCTTGCTGACCACGCCGGCGGCCAGGCCGAAGGTGGTGTCGTTGGCGCGGCGCACCACTTCGTCCTCGTCGTCGTAGGCGAGGATGCTCATCACCGGCCCGAAGATCTCTTCGCGGACAATCGTCATGTCATCGCGGCAGTCGGAGAACACGGTCGGCAGCACGTAGGCGCCATTGGCCAGCGCGCCTTCGGTGGCACGGCCGCCGCCGGTCAGCAGGCGGGCGCCTTCGGCCTTGCCGCTCTCGATGTAGCGCAGCACGTTTTCCATGTGCGGGAAGCTGGTCAGCGGGCCGAAGTTGGTCTCGGCGGCCATCGGGTCGCCGATGCGGATGCGCTTGACGCGCTCGACAACGGCGGCTTCGAACGCGGCCAGCATGCTGCGCGGCACGAACACGCGGGTGCCGTTGGTGCAGACCTGGCCGGAGCTGAAGAAGTTGGCCATCACCGCGATGTCGGCGGCGCGGTCCAGGTCGGCGTCGTCGCAGATCACCAGCGGCGACTTGCCGCCCAGTTCCATGGTCACTTCCTTCAGCGACGAGGAGGCGGCGCTGGCCATCACCTTCTTGCCGGTGGCGACGCCGCCGGTGAAGGAGATCTTCTCGATCACCGGGTGCTCGGTCAGCCACTGCCCGATCTCGCGGCCCGGGCCCTGCACCACGTTGAACACGCCGGCCGGCACGCCGGCTTCGGTGTAGATCTCGGCCAGCTTGATTGCTGTGAGCGGGGTCACTTCGGACGGCTTGAACACCATCGCGTTGCCGGCGGCCAGCGCCGGGGCCGACTTCCACATGGCGATCTGGATCGGGTAATTCCAGGCGCCGATGCCGGCTACCACGCCCAGCGGCTCACGGCGGGTGTAGAAGAAGCTCGATTCGCGCAGCGGCAGCTGGATGCCTTCGATGGCGGTGGCCAGGCCGGCGTAGTACTCGACCACGTCGGCACCGGTGACGATGTCCACGGTGGTGGTCTCGGCCAGTGCCTTGCCGGTATCCAGGGTTTCCAGGTGGGCCAGCTCGTCGTTGCGCTCGCGCAGGATCTCAACGGCGCGGCGCAGGATGCGCGAACGCTCCATCGCGGTCATCGCGGCCCACACCTTCTGGCCTTCGGCCGCGCTCTGCACGGCGCGCTCGACGTCGGCCTGGCTGGCGACCTGCACCTCGGCGATCACTTCACCGGTGGCCGGGTTGACGGTCTTGAAGGTCTTGCCGCTGGTGGCGTCGACGCGCTGGCCGTGGATGTAGAGCTGTTGGACGGGCAGGGTGGTCATCGGGCGTACTCCTTGGAAGGGGGCGGGTGCTGAAGCGCTTATAGCGCGCCAGCCTGCAACTGGAAGTCGATATAGCCGTAAGCGATGCGCCGGGACTTCTCGGCGTTGAACTGGCCGCCGACCAGGCTGCCGCGCAGCCACAGGCCGTCGATCATCGCGGCCAGGCCACGGGCGGCCAGGCGGGCCTGCGGGTGGGGCAGCAGGCGGTTGAACTGGTGGCACAGGTTGGAGAACAGGCGCTGGTCGTTGGCGCGCTGCAGCCGGGCCAGTTCCGGCTGGTGCATGCTGGCGGCCCAGAAGGTGAGCCAGACGCGCATCGCAGTGCCGTTGATCTGGCTGTCGTCGAAGTTGCCGTCGACGATGGCGCGCAGCTGCTCGCGCGGATCGTCGCTTGCGTCGGCGCGGTAGCGGGCGACCGCGTCCTTCAGTTCGCGCAGGATCTGCCGCATTGCAGCATTGAGCAGGCCGTCCTTGTCGCCGAAGTAGTGGGCGACGATGCCGCTGGACAGCCCGGCCTTCTTCGCGATGGTGGCGACGGTCGCATCGGCCATGCCGATCTCGTCGATGGTCTGGAAAGTGGCCCGGATCAGCTGTTCGCGCCGTACCGGTTCCACGCCTTTCTTCGGCATTGTCTCTCCACGGATTGCGACCCGAAGGATCGGGCTGCCCGCCATTATGCTTTTTATTGATTGAACGTTCAATCAATAAACCCTAGGATGCGCTCGCGCCCCACGCCATGGGCCCGGTTTACCGGTCCGGCCCCGCCCATGTGCTCCCTCGGACTTGATGAGACGACCCCATGTCTTCCCTGGCTCATCCCAAGCGTTCGCCCCTGCGCTTGAACCGTTTTGTGTTCTTCAGTTCCTCGGTGTCGATCGGCATCCTCGGGCTGCTCACCGTTCTCTATCCCGAAGGCAGCGAGCACTGGCTGCAATGGGCGCAGGCCGAGGTCTCGGCGGCGTTCGGCTGGTGGTACATGCTGCTGATCGTGCTGTGCCTGGGCTTCGTGCTGTGGCTGGCGTTCTCGCCGTACGGCCGCATCCGCCTGGGCCACAACGAGGAATCACCGGCGTTCGGCTACGTGGCCTGGGTGTCGATGCTGTTCTCGGCCGGCATCGGCATCGCGCTGTTGTACTACGGCGCCTACGAGCCGCTGGACCATTTCCTCAATCCTCCCGGGCAGCCCGGCGGTACCGTGGCCGCCGGCCGCGAGGCGATGGTGCTGACCTTCCTGCATTGGGGCCTGCACGGCTGGGCGCTGTACGCGCTGGTCGGCGTGGCGCTGGGCTACTTCGCCTACCGCCGCGACCTGCCGCTGGCGCTGCGCTCGGCGCTGTACCCGATCTTCGGTGAGCGCATCCACGGCCGCATCGGTGACATGGTGGATGGTTTCGGCATCCTGGCCACGCTGATCTCGATGGTGACCAACCTCGGCATCGGCGCGCTGGTGGTGCAGTCCGGCCTGGTCTACCTGTTCAACATCCCGGATACGCCGCAGGTGCTGGTGGCGATCGTGCTGGTGATGATGGCGGTGGCCACCATCGGCGTGGTCGCGGGCGTGGAGAAGGGCATCGCCTGGCTCTCCAACCTCAACGTGCGCCTGCTGTGCGGCCTGCTGCTGTTCGTTTTGGTCACCGGCCCGACCCTGCACCTGTTCGACGGCCTGATCCAGAACACCGGCGACTACCTGGGCGCGTTCGTGCGCAAGAGCTTCGACATGTACCTCAACGACCCCAAGGGCCGTGAGTGGATGGGCTCGTGGACGCTGTTCTACTGGGCGTGGTGGATTGCCTGGGCACCGTTCGTCGGCCTTTTCGTGGCACGCATCTCGCGTGGCCGCACCATCCGCGAAGTGATCATGGGCGTGTTGCTGATCCCGCTCGGCTTCACCCTGGCCTGGCTGTCGATCTTCGGCAATACCGCCATCGACCTGGTGCTCAACCACGGCCAGGCGATCCTGGGCGACGTCGCCCAGCACGATGCGGCGATGACGCTGTTCAAGCTGCTCGAATACCTGCCCGCCGCGCCCTACATGGCCGGTGCCGCGGTGGTGATCGGTTTCGTGCTGTTCCTGACTCCGGTCGATTCGGGCACGCTGATGATCGCCAACCTGTGCACCCGTCGTGTCGATGACGGCGTGGAGGACGGCCACGACGCGCCGATCTGGCTGCGCGTGTTCTGGGCGGCCGGCATCACCGTGGCCAGCGTCGGCCTGCTGCTGGCCGGCAACTTCAGTGCGATGCAGACGGCGGTGGTGCTGTGCGGCCTGCCGTTCTCGTTCACGCTGGCCTTCTACATGTGGGGCCTGCTGAAGGCGCTGCGCACCGATCCGGACGCGCCGCGGCGCTGAGGGGCGGTGCGGGTGGGCATCGGCGCGGGCCGATGCCTGCCACATTTCATTGCATTCCTAGATACGTCGCATGGGGTCGTGATCGACCATGGAGTCTCTTCAAGCGGGAGACCCCGATGAAACGACTTCTCTGTGGCCTGTTGCTGTCCGTTGCGATTCCGCTGCGTGCCGAGCCGATCCCCCCACCGATGCAGCAACTCGATTTCCCGGTGCTGGCGGTGGGGGATATCGGCCAGTTCCGTGTCCAGGTGCCGGCCTATGCCGGCGGGCAGGGGCGCGTGTCCTACGCCGCGCATGCGCTGATGCCGGGCAGTGCCGAGGATCGCGGCTACCGCTTCATTGCGGTGGCCTGCGGCGATGGTGGCTTTACCCCGGTGGTGCACTACGAGGACCGTGGCGTGGTCTGTTCGCGCATAGGCCAGGCGCCGCATCCGGCGTTCGAGATGGTGGTAACCGTGCTCAACACCGGTGCCGCCAATGGCGGGACGGTGATGCCGGAGGGCCTGCGCGGCCTGGTGTATGACGTCGGGCCGAGCGCGGCGCCGTGGCGGATCTACGGCGTCGGGCCGTAGGGGCAGTGCATCTGTAGAGCCGAGCCGATGCTCGGCTGCGGTTGGTGGCAATGCAGCCGAGCATGGCTCGGCTCTACAGGTCAGGCGTTATTTGCTGGCCAGTTGGCGCAGCACGTACTGCAGCAGGCCGCCATGACGGAAGTACTCGACTTCCTTCGGAGTCAGCAGCATCACCGACACTTCGAAGGTCTTCTTCGTGCCGTCGGCCTTGGTCGCAGTGACCGTGGCGCGCTTGCTGGCACCGTCCTGCAGGCCGGTGATGTCGATCACCTCCGAACCGTCCAGGCCCAGGCTCTGTGCGTTTTCGCCGTTGCGGAACTGCAGCGGCAGCACGCCCATGCCGACCAGGTTGGAGCGGTGGATGCGCTCGAAGCTTTCGGCGATGACCGCCTTCACCCCCAGCAGCAGGGTGCCCTTGGCTGCCCAGTCGCGCGACGAGCCGGTGCCGTATTCCTTGCCGGCCAGCACCACCAGCGGCACCTTGTCGGCCTTGTACTTCATGGCCGCATCGTAGATCGCCAGCTTCTCCGGCTGGCCGCCACCGGCCGGGTAGTACAGGGTGTTGCCGCCTTCCTCGCCACCGAACATCAGGTTCTTGATGCGGATGTTGGCGAAGGTACCGCGGACCATCACGTCATCGTTGCCGCGGCGGCTGCCGTAGCTGTTGAAGTCGGCCGGCTGCACGCCGCGTTCCTGCAGGAAGCGGCCTGCGGGCGAATCCTTCTTGATGTTGCCGGCCGGGGAGATGTGGTCGGTGGTGATCGAATCGCCGAACAGGCCCATCACGCGCGCGCCGTGCACGTCGTCGATGCTGCCGGTCTGCATGGTCATGCCATCGAAGTACGGCGGGTTCTTGATGTAGGTGGAGGCATCGCTCCACTCGTACAGATTGCCGTCCGGCGAGGCGATGGTGTTCCAGCGGGTGTCACCCTTGAACACATCGGCGTAGTTCTGCTTGAACATTTCCGGGCCGATGGTGGCGGCGATGACGTCGCCGATTTCCTTGTTGCTCGGCCAGATGTCGCGCAGGAACACCGGCTGGCCATCGCTGCCGGTACCCAGCGGCTGGGTGGTCAGGTCGATGTCGGTGGTGCCGGCAATGGCATAGGCCACCACCAGCGGTGGGCTGGCCAGGTAGTTCATCTTCACTTCGGGATGCACGCGGCCCTCGAAGTTGCGGTTGCCCGACAGCACCGAGGTCACCACCAGGTCGCCGGTGGCGATGCCGGCGCTGACTTCGGTCGGCAGCGGGCCGGAGTTGCCGATGCAGGTGGTGCAGCCGTAACCGACCACGTAGAAGCCGATCTTCTCCAGCTCCTTCAGTACACCGGCCTTTTCCAGGTAGTCGGTGACCACGCGCGAGCCCGGCCCGAGCGAGGTCTTCACCCACGGCTGGCGGTTCAGGCCCTTGGCGGCCGCGTTGCGGGCCAGCAGGCCGGCGCCGATCATCACCGCCGGGTTGGAGGTGTTGGTGCACGAGGTGATGGCAGCGATGACTACCGCACCGTCCTTCAGGCGGACCTTGCGGCCTTCGGTTTCGATGTCGGCGTAGCCCTTGGCCAGCTGCTCGTTGCCGACCGCGGCGCCGCCGCCTTCATTGACGAACGAGGACACATCCTCGCTGCGCTTGTCACGGTTGGCGGTCATGCCGACCAGCGCTTCGCGGTAGTTCTTCTGCACGTCTTCCAGCAGCACGCGGTCCTGCGGGCGCTTGGGGCCGGCCAGCGACGGCTTCACCGTGCCCATGTCCAGTTCCAGCGTGGTGCTGTACTGGGCGTGCGGGCTGCCCGGTTCGTGCCACAGGCCCTGCGCCTTGGCGTAGGCTTCGACCAGGTTGATCTGTTCTTCGCTGCGGCCGGACAGGCGCAGGTAGTTCAGCGATTCGGCGTCGATCGGGAAGATGCCGCAGGTAGCGCCGTATTCCGGGGCCATGTTGCCGATGGTGGCGCGGTCGGCCAGCGGCAGGTGCTGCAGGCCGTCACCGTAGAACTCGACGAACTTGCCGACCACGCCCAGCTTGCGCAGCATCTGGGTGACGGTCAGCACCAGGTCGGTGGCGGTGGCGCCTTCGGGCAGCTTGCCGGTCAGCTTGAAGCCGACCACCTGTGGGATCAGCATCGACGATGGCTGGCCGAGCATGGCCGCCTCCGCCTCGATGCCGCCCACGCCCCAGCCGAGCACGCCGATGCCGTTGATCATGGTGGTGTGGCTGTCGGTACCGAACACGGTATCGGGGTAGGCAACGGCCTTGCCGTCCTTGTCCGCGGTCATCACCACGCGGGCCAGGTTTTCCAGGTTCACCTGGTGGACGATGCCGGTGTTGGGCGGCACCACCTTGAAGTTGTCGAAGGCCTTCTGGCCCCAGCGCAGGAAGCCGTAGCGTTCCTGGTTGCGCTGGAATTCGATCTTGCCGTTGAGGTCCAGCGCGTCGGGCTTGCCGAACACGTCGACCTGCACCGAGTGGTCGATGACCAGCTCGGAGGGAATCTGCGGGTTGATCTGCTCGGGCGAGCCGCCGAGCTTGACCACCGCGTCGCGCATTGCGGCCAGGTCGACCACGCAGGGCACGCCGGTGAAGTCCTGCAGGACCACGCGCGCCGGCATGAAGGCGATCTCGGTGTCCGGTTCGGCGGACGGGTTCCAGCGGGCCACGGCTTCGATGTGGTCCGGACCGACGGTGGCGCCGCCGTCCTCGTGCCGGAGCAGGTTCTCCAGCAGGATCTTCATCGAGTAGGGCAGGTGGGAGATATCGAAGCGCTGGCCCAGCGTGGGCAGGCTGAAATAGTCGTAGGTCTTGCCGCCGACCTTGAGCTGGCTGCGGGTGGAGAACGAATCGCTCATGCGGGGTAACTCCTTCTTGCGGATGGCTTGCAGTGGCCCGCGCATGGGCGGACCTGCTTGCGGTCGCCGCGGGCCTGGTGGCCCCGGAGGTTCCAGTATGAACCCGAAACTGAATGGATTCACCCGGGCCGGGTCCGGCCTGCGGCATCGGTTCCAGACTACAGGGGAAGGTGTATGGCGTATGTCACGTTTGTGGCCGATCCTTTGCGAGGCAAGGGCTGGCGGGTCGCCGGTCCTGTTCAGAGTGGAAGTATGCCCGGGGAAGTATGTATAATTTGTGCATACTCTGGAGGGCCTACCGATGGAAGCCACTGTTGCAGAACGCGGACAGATCACCCTGCCCAAGGCGGTGCGTGATGCCCTCGGCCTGACCAAGGGCACGCTGCTGAAGGTCGAGCTGGACGGCAGCCGCATCATCCTGCGCAAGAGTGTTGACGATGCCATTTCACGGGCGCGCGGCAAGTTCGCGCTGGACGGCTTCGAATCGTCCGACGCAGCGGTACGCGCGGTGCGTGACGAGGAGTAAGCCGTGATGATCGCCGTCGATTCGCCGGTGCTGGTCGAGCTGCTCAGCAATGGCCCGCAGGCCGATGCAGTGGAAGCCATCCTCCGGCAGAGCCTGGTCGGTGGCCGCGTGGTGGTGTGTGGTGCGACGCTGGCCGAGGTCTGCGCATCGCTGCGCGGCGGCGCCGAGGTGCTCGAAGCGCTGGAAGAAATGGGCGTGCACTTCAACCCGATGGAAGCCAAGTCGGCGTTGCGCGCCGGCGAGATGCACCGCCGCCACCGCCAGCGCAGTGGCAGCCGCCGCAGCCTGGACGAATTCATGGTCGGCGCCCACGCACTGCTGCAGTGCGATGGCCTGATCACCTGGAACGATACGTTTTACCGCGACTACTTCAAGGGCCTGAAGCTGATCGTGCCGCACGCCTGAGCCCACTTTTTTTCAACCTACGCATTACCCGGGAGTTGTCATGTTGGAAGCCTACCGCCACCACGTCGCCGAGCGCGCTGCGCTTGGCATCCCGCCGCTGCCGCTGAGCGCGCAGCAGACGGCCGATGTCATCGAACTGCTGAAGAACCCGCCGCAGGGCGAGGCCGAGTTCCTGCTCGACCTGCTGACCCACCGCGTGCCGGCCGGCGTCGATGACGCAGCCAAGGTCAAGGCCTCGTACCTGGCCGCGATCGCCCTGGGCAGCGAGCAGAACCCGCTGATCAGCCGCGAGCGCGCCACCGAACTGCTGGGCACCATGCTCGGCGGTTACAACGTCGCCCCGCTGGTGCAGCTGCTGGACGACGCCAGCGTCGGCACCATCGCCGCCAACGGCCTGAAGAAGACCCTGCTGGTGTTCGATGCGTTCCACGACGTGCAGGAAAGGGCCAAGGCCGGCAACGCCAACGCCCAGGCCGTGCTGCAGAGCTGGGCCGATGCCGAGTGGTTCACCAGCAACCCGGAAGTGCCGCAGAGCCTGACCGTCACCGTGTTCAAGGTGCCGGGCGAGACCAACACCGACGACCTGTCGCCGGCGCCGGACGCGACCACCCGCCCGGACATTCCGATGCACGCCCTGGCGATGCTGAAGAACAAGCGCGACGATGCGCCGTTCACCCCGGAAGAAGACGGCAAGCGCGGTCCGATCCAGCAGATCCTCGACCTGAAGGACAAGGGCCACCTGGTCGCCTACGTCGGCGACGTGGTCGGTACCGGTTCCTCGCGCAAGTCGGCCACCAACAGCGTGCTGTGGTGGACCGGTGATGACATTCCGTTCATCCCGAACAAGCGCGCCGGCGGCGTCTGCCTGGGTTCGAAGATCGCCCCGATCTTCTACAACACCATGGAAGATGCCGGCGCACTGCCGATCGAGCTGGACGTGTCGAAGATGGAGCACGGCGATGTGGTCGAGCTGCGTCCGTACGAAGGCAAGGCGCTGAAGAACGGTGAAGTGATCGCCGAGTTCCAGGTCAAGTCCGACGTGCTGTTCGACGAAGTGCGCGCCGGTGGCCGCATTCCGCTGATCATCGGCCGTGGCCTGACCGGCAAGGCGCGTGAGGCGCTGGGCCTGGCCCCGACCGACCTGTTCCGCCTGCCGGTGCAGCCGGCCGACAACGGCAAGGGCTTCTCGCTGGCGCAGAAGATGGTCGGCCGCGCCTGTGGCCTGCCGGAAGGCCAGGGCATGCGCCCGGGCACCTACTGCGAACCGAAGATGACTTCGGTCGGCTCGCAGGACACCACCGGCCCGATGACCCGTGACGAGCTGAAGGACCTGGCCTGCCTGGGCTTCTCGGCCGACCTGGTGATGCAGTCGTTCTGCCACACCGCCGCTTACCCGAAGCCGGTGGACGTCAAGACCCACCACACCCTGCCGGAGTTCATCTCCACCCGTGGCGGCGTTTCGCTGCGCCCGGGCGACGGCGTGATCCACAGCTGGCTCAACCGCATGCTGCTGCCGGACACCGTCGGTACTGGTGGTGACTCGCACACCCGTTTCCCGGTGGGCATTTCGTTCCCGGCCGGCTCGGGCCTGGTCGCCTTCGCTGCGGCCACCGGCGTCATGCCGCTGGACATGCCGGAATCGGTGCTGGTGCGCTTCAAGGGCAAGATGCAGCCGGGCGTGACCCTGCGTGACCTGGTCAACGCGATCCCGCTGTACGCGATCAAGTCGGGTTTGCTGACCGTGGCCAAGGCTGGCAAGAAGAACATCTTCTCCGGCCGCATCCTGGAAATCGAAGGCCTGCCGGAGCTGAAGGTCGAGCAGGCGTTCGAGCTGTCCGACGCCTCGGCCGAGCGTTCGGCCGCCGGTTGCTCGGTGCGCCTGAACAAGGAACCGATCATCGAGTACCTGACCAGCAACATCACCCTGCTGAAGTGGATGATTGCCGAGGGTTACCAGGATCCGCGCTCGCTGCAGCGTCGTATCGAGAAGATGGAAGCGTGGCTGGCCAACCCGCAGCTGCTGGAGCCGGATGCCGACGCCGAATACGCTGCCGTCATCGAGATCGACCTGGCCGACATCCACGAGCCGATCGTGGCCTGCCCGAACGACCCGGACGACGTGAAGACCCTGTCCGAAGTCGCCGGCGCCAAGATCGACGAAGTGTTCATCGGTTCGTGCATGACCAACATCGGTCATTTCCGCGCCGCTGCGAAGTTGCTGGAAGGCAAGCGTGACCTGCCGACCCGCCTGTGGGTGGCCCCGCCGACCAAGATGGATGCCTCGGAGCTGACCAAGGAAGGCGTGTACGGCACCTTCGGCGCCACCGGCGCACGCATGGAAATGCCGGGCTGCTCGCTGTGCATGGGCAACCAGGCGCAGATCCGCGAAGGTTCCACCGCGATGTCGACCTCGACCCGCAACTTCCCGAACCGCCTGGGCCGCAACACCAACGTGTACCTGGGTTCGGCCGAACTGGCGGCGATCTGCTCGCGCCTGGGCCGCATCCCGACCAAGGAGGAGTACATGGCGGACATCGGCGTGATCAACGCCAATGGTGCGGAGATCTACCGCTACATGAACTTCGACCAGATCGAGGAATATCAGGACGTGGCCAAGACGGTCGCTGCCTGATGCGGTAGTGCCGGCCGCTGGCTGGCGGCCCCGTTGAAACGAAGAACCCCCGGTGAGAGCCGGGGTTTTTTTGTGGACAGGGCACTTTCGGACAAATTGTATGTCTCTGGCGACGCATGGCGCCTACCGTGGATGCCCACCATTCGGGTCTTGCCTGAGATGCGCCATTCATTTCTGCTGACGACTCCCAGCCCTGCCCATCGCCGCAGCGTCATCACCCAAGCCTTCGGGGCTCTGCTGGCCTCCGTACTTCTGACCATAGCGCCATCGGTCGGCGCAACTCCGGCGTCTGCGATGCCGCTGTCTATCAAGCCGCCGCCCCGTCTCGACAGGACTACACGCCACAGCCTCTGTCATGAGGGTCGCTGCGTGGTGCTGGATGGCACGGGCCGGCAACTGGTCGAGCATCGGGGAATGCAATACCTCCGCCCCTTCAAAAATGGGGTGGCGGTCTTCGAAAGGGGGGAGAACAGGGGCGTCATGAATTCAGAAGGGCGTATCGTCCTTGAAGCGCATTACGACTCGGTTGAGGTACATGGCAACGGGATGATCGAAGCCAAGGTATTGCTGCGGAGCCCGCCCAAGGCGTACACGCGAATCGACTTCTTCAATGCACGAGGCCGATTGGTGCGTCGGTTTGAGGAGAAAGGCGAGATCGATCTCCTGCGCTCGGCGTCCTGGGCAGGAAACCCGGCTGTAGAACTCTGCAACAGTGAAAAGCGGCGCTGCAGGACCCACTTCCTTGACGCAAAGGGCAGGTCCGGTCCCGTTTTCAGTGTCTTTGGTAGCTTTGGTCCCGTGGGTCATGAGGGGGAAGTGGCCATCGCTTCGCGCGATGGTGTCCACTTTGGCCTGGTTGATCGATCACTGGCAGGCATAGGGCGCCAGGACTACGATCAGATGACCTTCAACAGTTCGGGTTTCGCGCTCGCCACCCAGGGCGGGAACGACACGGTGCTGGATCCCCACGGGGTGCAAGTGGCGCCCATGGGTCGATATCGGTTCAAGTTTGGTCGGGGTGGGTACCTGCTTTCTGCGGTAGCCGAAGACGGCCAGTGCCTGCATTTCACGCGCGCGGGTTTGATGTTTCCGACGCCTGCAGGCCACTGTATGAAGACAGATGAGTTCGCTGAACGAGTGGGGTATGTAATCTTCAGTTCGGAAGATGATGAATACGTTGTAGGCCTGGATGGGTCGCTGCGCTCCCTGCAACGCGCTGCAGGCCTGCATCCGTTGAACCGCAGGATCGTCGAGTATCAAAAGCCCGGCGAAGCGGGGGTGCGTTTCATGATGCTGGAAGATGGCAGCATCTCGTCTTCCCTGTACTACCGACTTGCGCCTTTTCAAACCGCGGAAGGGCTGGATGACCAACTGCTGTTGGCCCAAGCCGATGGAGGATGGGGTGTAATAGATGCTACGGGTGCTTGGCTGATTCCTCCTCGCTACCGTCGAATAAGACCATTGGGTCCGAATCTGGTCGCGGCATTCGAACGGCCGGGATATGACCCCGGTTATCACATACTCGATCTGCGTGGCAATGCGGTGGCTGATTTCACGCTGCATGATCCCTTGCCGGATTTTTTGGCGGATGGAACAAGAGTCTATGCGCTCTCACTACGTGGCCGTTGGGGTCTTCTGGATGAGTCGGGGCGGTGGAGGCTGGCGCCCCGCTACGGCTACGTGAATGTTTCGAAAGGCCTGGTTTCCGTGCGTGAGCGAAACAGTGCCGGTGATATTACGGTTAATTTTCTTGACCCGGACACAGAAACGACGCTGTTCGAACAGGGATTTCTATCGATTCATTCTCGACCGGATGGTCTGTTTGAGACGTTGAAGACAGATCAGACCTTGGAGCTGATCAAGCTTGACGGGACCGTTCTGGGGCGTCTGCATCCTCGTCCCAGCCAATAGTCGGACCATTGACTGCTTGGTATGGCTGGAGCCTGGTGCGATCCAAATGGAAGATCTGGGCGTGTTGGAAACAACGCAACGCTCAGGCTTCCGGCGCTACTGCACGGTCCAGTCTGCGCTGCCTTCCAGCCGACGGCCGCCGATCAGCACGTTGCCGCTCTTACCGGAGACATCCATCTCGAACCAAGGCAGTCCATCACGGTCAAGTGGACGCACGTAGGACTGGCGCTTTGCACGGTTGAATTCGATGTAGTAGCGGCGATGCACGTTGGGGTACGGCGGGATAGACGGGCCTTTCCAGCTGACGCTTACCGCGCCGGGATCTTCGCGACCCACCAGCATCAGCATGAAGAACACATCACCCTGCTTGGCCTCGAAGTAGAACAGATCGCCACTGGCGCTGGCGGGTGCCAGTGGCAATGAAAGCAGTACGGCCGCCAGGGCGGCCTTCCATATGCCTTTGATCATGTGCAGCATTCCTTGTGCAATACCGCTATCAAAGCACACATGCGGGTAGCGCGTTGAAACGAAGAACCCCGATGAAAGCCGGCACCTTTTCTTGTTGCATGATGGCCTGTAGCGCCGAGTCCATGCTTGGCTGCTGTTCGTGCGATGCGCGATGAGTCGAGCGCGGCTCGACTCTACAAAGGCATCCACGCATGGCGTGGATCTACTGCCCGCGGAGTCCTTGAGCCGGGGCGCGCTATCAGCCGCGAGCGAGCGCCAGCAGCCGCTCGGCAATCCGTTCCAGCGGCACCTGTTCCTCAGCGGCGCCGAGTTTGAACGCGGCGCCGGGCATGCCCCAGACCACGCTGGTGGCCTCGTCCTGGACCAGCGTCGGTGCGCCGGCCTGGCGCATTTCCAGCAGGCCGCGCGCGCCGTCATCGCCCATGCCGGTGAGGATGGCACCGATCGCGTTGCCGCCGGCATTCTGCGCGACCGAACGGAACAGCACGTCGACCGCAGGCTTGTGCCGGTTCACCGCCGGGCCATCGTCGACGCGGCAGCGCCAGCGCGCACCGTCGCGGATGATGCGCAGGTGCTTGCCACCCGGCGGCAGGTAGGCATGGCCGGGAAGCACGGCTTCACCATCGCTGGCCTCGCGCACGGCCATCGCCGAGTGCCGATCCAGTCGCTCGGCGAAGGCGCTGCTGAAGCTGGCGGGCAGGTGCTGGGTCATCACCACGGCGGGAGCATCGGCAGGCATGCCTTCCAGCACAACGCGCAGCGCTTCGGTGCCGCCGGCCGAAGAACCAATCGCGATCAGGCGGTCGGTGGTGCGGAACTGCGGCGCAGCCGGGCGCATTGCAGGAGCTGCTTCGAGCAGGAGTTTCGGAGCGGCCGCACGCACCAGCGGGCGGACGCGCGAGCGCGCCGCCATCTTGACCTTGGCGATGATCTCATCGGCGTAGGCCTGCAGGCCGCGTGCGACGTCCAGCTTGGGCTTGGAGACGAAGTCCACCGCGCCCAGTGCCAGCGCCTGCAGCGTGGTGTCGGCGCCGCGTTCGGTCAGCGAAGAAATCATCACCACCGGCAGCGGGTGCAGCCGCATCAGGTTTTCCAGGAACGCCAGGCCGTCCATGCGCGGCATCTCCACGTCAAGCGTGATCACGTCCGGGGCCAGGCGCTTGATCTTCTCACGCGCCAGCAGCGGATCTGCGGCGGTGCCGACCACGTCGATGGCCGGGTCGCTGGACAGGATTTCCGTGAGCATCTGCCGCACGACGGCAGAGTCGTCGACGATCAGGACCCGGCAGGGGGCGTTGCCGGTGAAGGTCATTCGAACAACTCCACGCCGCCGGTGACCGGGGCCTTGGACAGACGTGCACGCACGGCAGATTCGGTGGCAGCCACTTCGGCTTCGTGGGCATGCGGCAGGCGCTGCACCACCACGCGGCCGGTATCGGCGAAGAACCAGATCTTGCGCGGATGGATGCCGCACAGGTCCTCGGCGATGATCGGGATATGCTCGGCCTGCAGGTACTGGCGCACGAACTCGGCGTTACGGGTACCGACCGGATTGCTGGTGAATCCCTTGAGCACGTTGGCGCCGCCGAACACCTTGGCCTCGATGCGCTTGCGGTGGGCGCCGCGCTTGAGCATGTCGTTGATCAGCAGTTCCATCGCGTAGCTGCCGTAACGCGCGGGCGCGCCGTCGCCGGCATTGCCCTCGGGCAGCAGGAAATGGTTCATGCCACCGATCTTCAGTACCGGGTCCCGCAGGCAGGCCGCCACGCAGGAACCCAGCGTGGTGGTCAGCGCGGTGGTGTCGTCCACCACCAGGTACTGGGTCGGCAGAAGCTTGGCGGCAATGGTCTGGAAGCGCGCATCCTGGTAGCGCATCACATCGTCGGTACGCAGCGAGGCGTTCATGCACCGGCCTTTGCCGCGCGGCGGTACAGGGTGCGGCCACAGGGCTGGATCAGGTCGGCGGCGTGCAGGTAGTTCTCCGAGTGTCCGGTGTAAAGCAGGCCGTCATCGGCCAGCTGCTGTACCAGGCGGCCGAGGATCGCGCGCTGGGTTGGCTTGTCGAAGTAGATCATCACGTTGCGGCAGAACAACGCATCGAACGGGCCGCCGACGTCGTAGCGCGGGGCAAGCAGGTTCAGTGGGCGGAACTCGATCAGCTCGCGCAGTGCCGGCAGCACGCGGCACTGGCCCTCGTTGGGGCCGCTGCCGCGCTGGAAGTAGCGCCGGCGCAGGTCCGGGTCGAGGTTGGTGACGCGGTCGATGTTGTAGACGCCACGGCCGGCGGTGGCCAGCACCTGGGTATCGACGTCGGTGGCGATGATGCGTACCGGCGGCTTCAGGGTGCCGAAGGCCTCGCAGGCGGTGATCGCCATCGAATAGGGCTCTTCACCGGTGGACGCCGCGCACGACCACAGCAGCAGCGGCGTGCGGCCGGAGCGCTGCTGCAGCTCTTCGCGCAGCTTGTCGAAGTGGTGCGGCTCGCGGAAGAACGAGGTCAGGTTGGTGGTCAGGGCGTTGGTGAACGCCTGCCACTCGTCGCCGTCTTCCTGCTCCAGATGGTCCAGGTACTGCTGGAAGCTGCGCATGCCCAGCGTGCGCAGGCGGCGAGAGAGGCGGCCATACACCATGTCGCGCTTTGCCGGCGCCAGGGCGATGCCCACGCGCTGGTAGATCAGGTCGCAGACGCGGCGGAAATCACGGTCGGCGAACTCGAATTCGCGCGGGCCGGTGACGATGGGAGTGGGACTTTGCACGGGGGACGTGTCCATCGGCGAGGGCGGTGGCCGAAGCCACCGCGGGTGGGTCTCAGAATTCCTGCCAGTCGCTGTCGCTGGCCACGAAGGTACTGGCGTTGCTGCTGCGGCGGACCGGCGCGGGCGTGCTGGTCGGCTGCGGACGGGCCACGGTGGTGACGCGCGCCGGTTCCACGCGTTCCGCCACAGCCTTCACTGCGGCGGAAACCTGGTTGTCGAGGCGGAAGATCGCCACGGCGTCGGCCAGCTGCGCGGCCTGGTCTTCCATCGCACGTGCGGCGGCCGTGGCTTCCTCCACCAGCGCGGCGTTCTGCTGGGTGGTTTCGTCCATCTGCACCACAGTCTGGTTGACCTGCTCGATACCAGCGCTCTGTTCCTGCGACGCGGCGGAGATCTCGGCCATGATGTCGGTGACGCGCTGGACCGAGGCGACGATCTCGCCCATGGTGCTGCCGGCCTGGTGCACAAGGCTGGAGCCCTCGGCGACCTTGCCGACCGAATCGTCGATCAGGCCCTTGATCTCCTTGGCGGCGGCAGCGGAGCGCTGGGCGAGGGTGCGCACCTCGCTGGCAACCACGGCAAAGCCACGGCCCTGTTCACCGGCGCGGGCGGCTTCCACCGCGGCGTTCAACGCCAGGATGTTGGTCTGGAACGCGATGCCGTCGATGACCGAGATGATCTCGGCAATCTTCTTCGACGAGGCTTCGATGGCCGACATGGTGGTGACCACCTGGCCGACCACGTCGCCACCCTGCGAGGCGACACCATGCGCACCGATGGCGAGCTGGTTGGCCTGGCGCGCGTGTTCGGCGTTCTGGCGCACGGTGGAGGTCAGCTCCTCCATCGAGGCAGCGGTTTCTTCCAGGTTGGCGGCCTGCTGCTCGGTGCGGCGCGACAGGTCGCTGTTGCCGGAGGCGATCTCGCCGGCGGCCAGGGTGATGCTGGAGGCGCTGGCCTGGATCTGGCCGACGATCTGGGTCAGCTGCGCAACGGTGGTGTTGGCGTCGTCGCGCATGCGGGCGAACACGCCCTGGTAATCGCCGTGCATGCGCGCGGTCAGGTCACCTTCGGCAATCGCCGACAGCAGCTGCGAGAGCTTGCCGAGGTTGTCATCGCTGACCGCCATCATCGCGTTGAGGTTTTCCAGCATCAGGCGGAAATCGTGATCGAAGCGCTGCGCGTCGCCACGACGGCTGAAGTCGCCGGCAGCGGCGGCACTGGCCAGTTGCTTGATTTCGGCGTTGATGCGGCCGAGGTTGGCCTTGACGGTGTCGACGGTGGTGGTCATCGCCGCCTTTTCGCCGGGGTAGCGGGCGATGTCGCGGCTCAGGTCGCCGACCGCATACTGCTGTACCACGTCCAGCACGTCATGCAGGGTCTGCACGTGGCTGCCGACCAGGGTATTGGTCTCCTGCACCATCAACCCATACTCGCCGGGGAAGACACTGGCGTCGATGCGGTAGCTCAGTTCGCCGGCATCGTGACGGCGGGCCATTTCGCGCTGGCCGCCGATCACCGCGTGCAGCTGCTGCTGCATGCCGGACATGGCTTCAAGCAGGCGGCCGGGTTCGTCATGCGCCTGCGGACCGATGTGGCTGTCCAGCTTGCCATTGGCAATGCCTTCGGCGACGGCGGTGGCCTGCTTCAGCGGGCGCGCGATGCGGTTGCCGATGACCCAGCTCAGGGCGAGGACGATCAACACCAGGACGCCACCGGAGACTGCCATGATGGCGGTGAACACCAGCGCCTGCTGCTGCACGTCGTCCATGTAGACGCCGCTGCTGACCACCCAGTTCCAGGGCGCGAACAGGCCGGCGTAGGCGACCTTCTCGACCTCGCCCTTGCTGCCAGGCTTGGCCCAGCGATAGTTGACGAAGCCGCCGCCGGCCCTGGCCGCTTCGACCTGGTCGTAATAGATGCGCACGCCGTCGTCGGTGCGGAAGTCCTTCATGTCCTTGCCGACCAGGTCCTTCCGGAACGGGTGCATCAGCAGGCGGTAGCCGGTGTCGTAGATGTTGAAGTAGTACGTATCGTTCTCGGCACGCATCGATTCCAGCGCCTGCAGCGCGGCGCCCTTGGCGGCGTCCTCGCTGAGCTCGCCGGTGCCGGCCAGGCGATGGTAGTGCTGCAGGATGCCGTAGCTGAGTTCGACCTGGGTCTTCAGTGCGGTCTTGCGGGTCTCGGTGAGGTCCAGGTACTGCATGCGGGCGGCGATCACCGAGAGCGCGATCACGCCGAGCGCGATGAGCAGCGTCAGCAGGTTGAGCTTGCGCCGGACGGAGAGATTGCTGAAGTAGTGTTGCCAGCGATGCAGGAGATTCATCGAGCAGGACCAGGTCGAAACGGGCGGGCGGCGCCGAGCCGGTCAGCGGCGGGATACGCCGTGACAACCCCGTTATCGGCCGCTGGGGCGGGGGATTGAGGTGTTGTGTCCGAACGTATTCAGGTTTCCGTGCAGCGGCGGCTGCGGCGCTGCCTGCGGCAGGCTTTTGAAGCAACAGCAACAGCAACAGCAACAGCAACAGCAACAGCGGTTGGTCGGCGCTGGATTGTCAGTAAGTGGCTGGGCCGGGGTGGGCAGGCAGGACACGCCGTAAACCCCCCTCCGGGGTCCGGCCCAGCCGCTGGCGGCTGTGCGTTCGGGCGCTTGCGAAGCAGTGCTTCGCAAGCAAAGCGCCCTCACCCATGGGGGCTCGATGGCGCCATCCATGGCGCCAACGGTCCTGCCTTCCCACCCCGGCCCAGCCCTCTCGGCACTTCGGTGTCGGACGGAAAGAGCGTTGGGTTTCCAAGTGGAAAGAGGGGTCAGATCCGTTTTCCTGCGGAAAACGGATCTGACCCCGGAAGTGACCTGGCTTTTGTTTTTTGCTTTTCTTTCTTCAATCCGGGGTGGACGCGCACGAAAACTGTCCGTGGCCGGGAGGGTGGGTTGCGCAGGGGTGTCCGCGGCATGGATGCCGCGGCCAAGCCCCCAGGGACGGGTTCACGGCGTCCCCTGCGCAGCCCACCCTCCCGGCCTAAACGTAGGAAATCCGCCGCTCTCCGCGACCACCCCGAGGGGCTTCGCCGTTGGCTGGAATCCAGATACCCCGTAAACAAAAACGCCCCAGCACAGGGCCAGGGCGTTCTCGTACATCAGGTCAGGCAGGCATCAGAATTCCTGCCAGTCCCCGTCGGCCAGTTCCGTGGCCATCGGGCGACCACCCGCGGTGCGGCGCGCGGGCGGAGCGGCCGGAGCCGGTGCTGCCGGTGCAGCAGCACGCGGGGCCGGGGCAGCAACGCGCGGCGGTGCAACCACGGTATCGGCTTCGTCGACCACGAAGATCGAAACGGCCTCGCTGAGGTGGCCGGCCTGTTCTTCCATCGCCCGGGCGGCGGCGGTGGCTTCTTCCACCAGTGCAGCGTTCTGCTGGGTGGTTTCGTCCATCTGCACCACGGTCTGGTTGACCTGCTCGATGCCGGCACTCTGTTCCTGCGAGGCGGCGGAGATCTCGGCCATGATGTCGGTCACGCGCTGCACCGAGGCAACGATCTCGCCCATGGTCGCGCCGGCCTTGTGCACCAGTGCCGAGCCGTCGTTGACCTTGCCGACCGAATCGTCGATCAGGCCCTTGATCTCCTTGGCGGCGGCGGCCGAGCGCTGGGCGAGGGTGCGCACCTCGCTGGCGACCACGGCAAAGCCACGGCCCTGTTCACCGGCACGCGCGGCTTCCACCGCGGCATTCAGCGCCAGGATGTTGGTCTGGAAGGCGATGCCGTCGATGACCGAGATGATCTCGGCGATCTTCTTCGACGAGGCTTCGATGGCCGACATGGTGGTGACTACCTGGCCGACGACGTCGCCGCCCTGCGAAGCGACACCATGCGCGCCGATGGCGAGCTGGTTGGCCTGACGGGCATGTTCAGCGTTCTGGCGCACGGTGGAGGTCAGTTCCTCCATCGAGGCGGCGGTCTCTTCCAGGTTGGCCGCCTGCTGCTCGGTACGACGCGACAGGTCGCTGTTACCGGAGGCGATTTCGCCGGCGGCCGAGCTGATCGCGCGGCTGGACTGCTTGATGCGGGTGACGATTTCACTCAGCTGCGCGGCGGTGGCGTTGGCGTCGTCGCGCATGCGGGCGAACACGCCCTGGTAATCGCCGTGCATGCGCACGGTCAGGTCACCCTGCGACAGTGCGGCAAGGAGGCCGGAGATCTGTTCGATGCTGCCGGCGTTGGCGTCCAGCAGGCCGTTGATCTGCTGTGCCAGCTGCAGGAAGAAGCCTTCCTTGTCGCTGGCGTCGATGCGGCCGGACAGGTCGCCGGCGGCGGCCTGGGCGATGACGCGCGCCACTTCGGCTTCGACCAGGGCCTCCTGGGTGCGGTCGCGCCATTCCACCACGTAGCCGACGGTGTCGCCGCTTTCATTGCGGATGGTCGACACCACCTGCGCGAACTGGGCGTCGCCGTACTGCATCGGGCGACGGGCGACGCCGTGCGCCTTCAGGTTGCCCAGCAGGGTCTGGTCCATCTCGCCGCGGTGCTCCAGCACGGTGACCGGCTTGCCGATCAGCGAGGCCTGGGCGTCGAAGTCCGGCAGGTCGCGGCGCACTTCGTCCTGGTACTGGCTCAGGGTCTGCTGCAGGGCGCGGTTGCTGTAGACGATGGTGTTGCTGGTATCGGTCAGGTAGACGCCGGTGGAGCTGTAATCCAGCGCGGTACGGATGCGCAGGTTCTCGCGGGCGACGGCCTGGTCGGTTTCGATGCGCTCGCGCAGGTCGCGCTGCATGCGCTGCATGGCCTGCATCAGCTCGCCCACTTCGTCCTGGCGGCTGACGTCGATGTGGCCATCGAGCTTGCCGCCGGCGACGTCGTTGGCAACCGAAACGGCACCACGCACGCTGCCGACCAGAGCACGGGCGAACAGCCAGACCAGCACCAGGCCGAGTGCGGCGCCGCCCAGCAGGGCAATCACGGTCAGCACGGCCGAGGCGGAATAGGTGGACGCGGCCTCTTCGCGCGAGGCGCGGGCGAGGCGGTTGTCTTCGGCGATCAGCGCTTCCAGCGCCGAAGCCGCCTTGCGGTGCTTGGTGCGGGTCTCGCCCACGAAGGTATCGATGGCATCGTCCGGCAGGTCCAGCTCCAGCATCTCGGTGACGCTGTCATAGGAGGCCAGGGCGTCCTTCCATTCCTTGGCGAAGGTATCGAACAGCTTCTTCTGCTGCGGGTTGTCGACCAGCTTCGGGTAGTCCTTGATCGACGTGTCCATGCTGGTGCGCAGGTCGACGGCCTGCTTGCGCGCGTCGGCCTTGACGTCATCGCTGGCGCGGATCAGCTGCTGGTAGGCGGCATTGCGGTACTCGCCCAGCATGCCGCGCATCTCGCCGGCCATGCGGATGCTTTCCATGCGCGAACCGGCCAACTCGGTGGTGACGTTGTTCAGCGAATGCAGTCCGCGATAGGCGACGATGCCCTGCAGCAGCATCACCAGCAGGAGGACACCGAAGGTCAACAGCAGCTTCGGCATCAGTTTCAGGTTGTTGATCCACGGCATGGGCGTTGCGATCTCCTAAGGCAGACGCGTCCGGGCGTCGGGCCCGGTTGCAGCAGAAACCACGCCGGCACAAGCTCCGGCGTGGTTCGACGGACAGCGGATTACTTGATGTTGGCCAGCTTCAGGCCCGCCGGCGAACTGACTTCGATTTCCGCGCGCGAGGCGTCGCGCTGGATCTTGCCGATCACGCACACGGTCTTGCCTTCCAGGGTTTCCAGCGGGAAGGAGAACTTGCCGCGGTTCTCGCCGGCGATGCGCGCCGAGAAGGTGTGGCGCGGGAAGGCGCCGCCCATGTACAGGAAGGTCGGCTGGCCTTCGGAACCTTCTGCGTAACGGGCCTTTTCGACCTTGCCACAGACCATGCCGTCCTTGCCGACCGAACGCGGGGCCAGTTCCGGCGGGATCATGTCGGCCGCCTGGGCGAACGCGGAGGAAGCGGTGGTGGCCAGGACAGCGGCCGAAACGAACGCAAGCAGGGACTTCATCGAGGTGTATCTCCGGGGATGGTGATGGTCGTTCCGGTTCCGCGCGCTCCTGCGCGACCGGCTTCTGTCCCCCTATCGGCACCGCCGGGGGGAACTGAAGGGTTTTGTGACCAGAACGTGAAGCAGGTCCGCTGGGTCAGGCGGCAGCGTCTTCGGCGAGGGTGGACTGGCCCATGTCGGCGCTGTCGAGCAGGGTCTCGATGTCCAGCAGGATCAGCATGCGGTCGTCGTGTGTGCCGATGCCGGAGATGAAGCGCGTATCGACCGCAGCGCCGAACTCCGGGGTCGGGCGGATCTGCTCGGCCGACAGCGGGATCACGTCCGACACGCTGTCGACCACGATGCCGACCACGCGGTCTTCGACGTTGAGCACGATCATCACGGTGAAGGCGTCGTAGCGGGCGTTGTCCAGGCGCAGCTTCAGGCGCAGGTCGATGACCGGCACGATGGTGCCGCGCAGGTTGATCACGCCCTTGATGTAGTCCGGGGCATCCGGCACGCGGGTGACCGCATCGTAGCCACGGATTTCCTGCACCTTGAGGATGTCCACGCCGTAGTGCTCGGCGCCGAGCGTGAAGCTGAGGAATTCGCCGCCGGCGCTGGCGGCGGAGCTGGTCTTGTCGTTCATCGAGGGGTCCTGGTTCTGCCGGAAGTCCCGGTGTCAGGCTCGATATCGGCCCCGCATGGGGGGACTTTAGGTGCCGGGGGAGAGGCATCCACGCATGGCGTGGGTCTACCGGGGCGGTGGGTTGGGCATCCACGCACGGCGTGGATGGTGCCGGCCGCTGGCCGGCATACCCATTGGACGGGCCTCAGAGCTCGCCGTTGCGGCGGGCCTTGCGCTGGCGGTCGATGCGGAAGATGTAGCGCTGTATGGCGCTGTCGCCACCGCGCGGCAGGCTGTCAAAGCGCATGCCTACGCGCTTGACCTCGATGCCGTTGGGCTGTCGCTGAGGCAGCAGGTTGCAGACCACCAGTTCGATGTCCAGGTCCGGGCCATCGGGCAGCGACAGCTGAGCCGTGTAGCGCTTCTGCAGGCCGAACACGGCGCAGTCGTTGGGTACCACTACGGCCAGGCCGCCACCGCTGATGTCCACCACCCGCATCGACAGTGCTTCGGCGCGGGCTTCGCCGGGTGGCAGCAGCAGCTGTGGTGAGTCGGTGACCGGGGTCTCGAGCCGGTACAGCTCGCGGCGTTGCAGGTGCACCAGTTCGTCCGGCAGCGGGGCGCGGAAGGCGACGTGGCCATCGTTGTCCACGCGTTGCAGCGCGTGCAGGCGGAACCGCACGAGGACACGTTCCAGCTGGGCGAAGCAGAGCAGATGGTCGGCCTGCTCGGCGGCACGGTTGGATGCCTCCTGCGGGCTGCCGTCGAGCAGCAGGTAGTCTTCGTCCTCGTCGAGATCAAGCAGGGCGGTCGGGAACGAACGGTCCCGGCCGTCGATATGCGCGTTGATCAGTGATCGCTGGTCGATCAGCGAGCGCAGCAGGTGGCGCAGCTGGCGGGGGTTGCGGACCAGGAAGCGTTCGTCCGCGGCGTCGGCCGCGTGGACATCGTGCAGTTCAGTGTCGTGGCCGTCGGACATGGAATCTGTGATCAGGGGCGGGCGCCAGCACGCGTTGGCGCGAGGCTCGATGGGGATATCGGCCTCTGCATTGGATTATGAAGTGAGATTTGCATCACTTTCCATGCGTAAGGGGTCAGAGCCCTTTCCCGTGGGAAAGGGATCTGACCCCGTGGCTCTCGGCATCGGTAGATCCACGCCATGCGTGGATGCCTTCTGCGTGGGGTCGGATCCCTCCTCCACGGAAGAGGGATCCGACCCCGGTGTCCTCAGAACTCCTGCCAGTCACCCTCGGCAGCCAGCGCCGGCTGGGCGGCCGATGCACGCAACGGTCGTGCCGGTGCTGCCTTGGTGGCGGGCAGGGCAGCCGCGACCTGGCGTGGCTGCGGCGCATTTGCCAGCCGTGCCGGTGCAGCAGCGACGCCCTGCGATGCCAGCCGGAAGCGCGCTACGGCTTCGCCCAGCTGCATGGCCTGGTCTTCCATCGCGCGCGCCGCAGCGGTGGCTTCCTCCACCAGTGCGGCGTTCTGCTGGGTGGTCTCGTCCATCTGCACGACGGTCTGGTTGACCTGCTCGATGCCGGCCGACTGTTCCTGCGAGGCAGCGGAGATCTCGGCCATGATGTCGGTCACGCGCTGCACCGAGGCGACGATCTCGCCCATGGTGCTGCCGGCCTGATGGACCAGGCTGGAGCCTTCGGCGACCTTGCCGACCGAATCGTCGATCAGGCCCTTGATCTCCTTGGCGGCGGCAGCGGAGCGCTGGGCGAGGGTGCGCACCTCGCTGGCAACCACGGCAAAGCCACGGCCCTGTTCACCGGCGCGGGCGGCTTCCACCGCGGCGTTCAACGCCAGGATGTTGGTCTGGAACGCGATGCCGTCGATGACCGAGATGATCTCGGCAATCTTCTTCGACGAGGCTTCGATGGCCGACATGGTGGTGACCACCTGGCCGACCACGTCGCCACCCTGCGAGGCGACACCATGCGCACCGATGGCGAGCTGGTTGGCCTGGCGCGCGTGTTCGGCGTTCTGGCGCACGGTGGAGGTCAGCTCCTCCATCGAGGCAGCGGTTTCTTCCAGGTTGGCGGCCTGCTGCTCGGTGCGGCGCGACAGGTCGCTGTTGCCGGAGGCGATCTCGCCGGCGGCCAGGGTGATGCTGGAGGCGCTGGCCTGGATCTGGCCGACGATCTGGGTCAGCTGCGCAACGGTGGTGTTGGCGTCGTCGCGCATGCGGGCGAACACGCCGTTGAACTGGCCATCCATGCGCGCGGTCAGGTCGCCTGCGGCAATGGACTGCAGCAGCTGCGAGAGCTGGCCGAGGTTACCGTCAGCCACCTGCATCATGGTGTTGAGGTGTTCGATCATCAGCTTGAAGTCGTGCTGGAAACGCTGGGCGTCGCCGCGCTGGCTGAAGTCGCCTGCGGCCGCTGCTGCAGCCAGCTGCTGGATCTGCGTATTGATTGCCAGCAGGCTGGCCTTGGCTGCATCCATCGATTCATGCAGGATGGCGCGGCTGCCGGGCAGGCGGCGTGCGTCCGGGGTCAGATTGCCGATGGCGTACTGGTTGAGTACTTCAATGGCATCGACGATCGCATCGAGGTGTTCGAAGATCACCGTGTTGATGCCGTTGGCCAGCTGGCCGTAGACGCCCGGGAAGTCTTCGGGAATGCGGTGGCTGATGTCCGGGCCGGCATGCATCTGCGCCATCAGCTGGGTCTGCTCGCTGAAGCGGCGCAGCATCGCGGTCATCTCGGCGGTGGCGGCCAGCATCTTGCCGGCTTCGTCCTTGCTGGTGGCCTGGGTGCTGACGCTGAGATCACCGCGCGCGACGGCCTGGATGGCATGCACGGCCTTGCCGAGTGGGCCGGTCACTGCACGCGAGATGACGACGGCCAGCACGGCTGCGACCAGCGACAGCAGCACCATGCAGCCGACGATGGCAATCATGCTGGTGCGGTGGGTGGCATTGGCGCCGGCGATCTTGCCGTCCATCTGGCCGGCGATGTGGGTGCCCAGTGCCTTCATTGCAGCGAACAGATCGCGACGCGCGGGGCGCGACTGCTCGTCGGAGATCTGCTGGGCCCGTGCGCCATCACCGGCAGCCACGGCGTCGCGCATCGCCTTGTTGGCGGCGAAGTAGCGATCCAGCTGCGCGCTCGCCGCGCGATACAGTTCACGCTCCTTGGCCAGCGCCGGCAGCGCCGAGTACGCGGCCAGCTCGTCATGCACGGCCTTGGCGGTGTCGTCCATGCGCTTGTTGTAGTCGGCGACCTTCTCCGGCTGGTCGAGCATGCTCAGCTGTGCAAGTTCGTAGGTGCGGAACTCGCCCAGTTGCGAGCGCGCCTCGCCCAGGTGCTGCACCGACGGAATGTCGTTGCCAGCCATCTCGCGCAGCTGCGCGTTGGCTTCGCTCAGACGCACCAGTGCGAAGGCGCCGAGGACCAGGGTCATCAAGGTGGTGAGGGTGAACCCCACGGCCAGCTTGCGGGCGATGGGCAGATCTTGGAACCACTTCATGCAGGGTGCTCCAGGTGGGCAGAGTGCCGGCGTCTGTGCGCCGGTTTGGGGGTGGTTGCAGAGCGAACGGGAGTGCCCGGTGGGGGTTCGGTGACGGCCGTCATTGCGGAATAGCGGCGCAACCTGCGCGGACTTTATGGACGCAGATCACATTCGGATGCGTAGGGATAAGGGCGCGAAAGTGGCGTAGCGGCGGGGCTTCGCTTGAGTGGCGTGGTTGCGCGCGAAACCATCATGGCGACGAAGTTCACGGAATGGGCGGCGCCGTCAGGCGGGGGTCAGATCCCTTTCCGCAGGAAAGGGATCTGACCCCATCGCCGCCCCATCGCCGGAACGTGCACAAACAAAAACCGCCACCCCGAAGGGCGGCGGTTTCATGAACGCTTGCAGGATGGATCAGGCGGCCTGCGGCATCCGCAGCGAACGCACCAGCCCACCGATGTCGACGATCAGTGCCACGCGGCCGTCACCAAGGATGGTGGCACCGGACACCCCACCGATGCGGCGGTAGTTGTTCTCGATGTTCTTCACCACCACCTGCTGCTGGCCGACCAGCTCGTCCACTTCCAGTGCGATCTTCTGGCCATCGCCTTCGACCACGACCACCAGCGATTCGCTGCCCGGTGCACGGTTGCCGTAGCCGTAGTACTCGCTCAGCGAGAGGATGGGCAGGTACTCGCCACGCACGCGCAGCACGCGGCCTTCGCCGGCCATGCTGCGGATGTCCTCGGCCTGCGGCTGCAACGCCTCAAGCACATAGGCCAGTGGCAGGATCAGGGTTTCGCCGGCCACGGCCACGGTCATGCCATCGAGGATGGCCAGGGTCAGCGGCAGGCGGATCAACGTGCGGGTGCCGGCGCCGAGGTTGCTTTCGATCTGCACCTCGCCACCCAGCGCCTGGATGTTGCGGCGGACCACGTCCATGCCGACGCCGCGCCCGGACAGGTCGGTGACCGCATCGGCGGTGGAGAAGCCGGGCTGGAAGATCAGGTCCCAGACCTGCGAATCGGTCGGGTTGTCCGGCACGGCCAGGCCGCGTTCGGTGGCCTTGGCCAGGATCTTGGCGCGATCCAGGCCGCGGCCGTCGTCGCTCACTTCAATGACGATATGACCGCCTTGATGCGAAGCGGCCAGGGTGATCGTGCCGGTCTCGTCCTTGCCCGCGCCGCGGCGCACATCGGGCATTTCCAGGCCGTGGTCGATCGAGTTGCGCACCAGGTGCACCAGCGGATCGGCGATCTTCTCGATCAGGCCCTTGTCCAGCTCGGTGCCTTCGCCGACGGTGCGCAGGCGCACCTGCTTGCCGAGGCGGCTGGACAGGTCGCGGACCAGGCGCGGGAAGCGGCGGAACACCGCATCGACCGGCAGCATGCGCACGCCGATCACTGCTTCCTGCAGGTCGCGGGTGTTGCGTTCCAGCTGGTCAAGCCCGGCAAACAGGCTCTCGGCGTGGACCGGGTCCAGCGCGTGCGAGACCTGCTTGAGCATGGCCTGGGTGATGACCAGTTCGCCGACCAGGTTGATCAGCGCATCGACCTTGTCGACGCTGACGCGGATCGAGGTCTCGGCTTCCTGGCTGGCAGCGCCGCTGGCGGCTGGCGCAGCAGGCGCTGCCGGTGCGATGGCAGCAGGCGTGGAAGGGGTTGCTGCAACGGGCGCCTGGGTAGCCAGGCTCGGCGGCGCTGCCGGACGGATGTCCAGCTCGCAGTCGTCCAGTACCCAGGCGAAGGTGTCTTCGATCTTGCTGCGCGGCACCTTGCCGACCAGGCCCAGGTCCCACGCCAGGTGGGCCTCGAGCGGGTCGAGCTGGGCAAATCCGGGCAGGCGTTCCATGCGCGCGGCCACCTGCAGCGAACCGAGGTGTTCCAGTTCGCGGATGATGCGCAACGGATCGTTGCCGCTCATGAACAGCGACGGTGCCGGGGTGAAGCCGATCTGCCAGGCTTCCGGCGTATCGTCCACCTTGGCGGCGGCAGCGGCCGGCGCGCTCGGTGCGGCCTGGCCGGAGAGAACGGCTTCCAGGCGTGCCTTCACCGCAGCAACAGCGGCGGGGTCGGCAGCCTGGCCGTGCTCGGCCTCGCGCAGCAGCGCGCGCAGCACGTCCACCGAGGACAGCATGGCGTCGACAGCGTGGCCTTCCAGGGCCCGCTTGCCGGCACGCAGCTCATCGAGCAGCGTTTCCAGCACGTGGGTCAGGCCGGCGATGGCATCGAAGCCGAAGGTGCCGGCGCCGCCCTTGATGGAGTGGGCGGCGCGGAACACCGAATTGATGATCTCCGCGTCCTGCTGCCCCGATTCCAGGGCCAGCAGGCCAGCCTCCATCGCGTCGAGGCCTTCGCGGCTCTCCTCGAAGAAGGTGGCGTGGAAGCGTTGCAGGTCCATGCTCATGGCAGTGGTGGTCCGGAAGCGAAGAGGGGGAGCAGTGCCGGGCGATCAGCCCAGCACTTTCTGCACGGTGGCGACCAGCTGTTCCGGATTGAACGGCTTGACCAGCCAGCCGGTGGCGCCGGCGGCCTTGCCTTCGGACTTCTTGTCGGCGGCCGACTCGGTGGTCAGCATCAGCAGCGGGGTGAACTTGTAGTCCGGCAGCTGGCGCAGTTCGCGGATCAGCGCAATGCCGTCCATGTTCGGCATGTTGACGTCGGTGACCACCGCGTTGAAGCGTTGGCCCTTGGCGCGACCGAGCGCGACCGCGCCGTCTTCGGCTTCTTCGACGGCAAAACCGGCCGAGGTGAGGGCGAAGGAAACCATCTGGCGCATCGACGCCGAATCGTCCACCACCAAGATACGTGCGCTCATGCAGCGTTCTCCACAGATTTCAGGTTGTCATGGGTTACGTCCAGGCCCAGGGCCTGGGTGACGCCCAGCAGGCGCGCGGCGTCACGGAAGTTTGCGGTGCAACCGTGGAAGCCGGTGCCCAGGCCTGCCTCGCGGCGGGCCTGCACGAAGGCACACAGCACCTGCACGGCTGCCGTGTGGATGCGGGCGACCTGGCTTGCATCCAGGATCAGCTCGCCTGCCTGCGCCACCAGCGGGGCGAGGCGGTTCTTGAGCTCGGTGGTGCTCTCGATGCCGAGATCCTCACCCAGTTCGACAGTGCTCATCGTTGCTCCGGACAAACGGTTCCGTGATCCATAACGGCACCCCGGCGGGGTTCTTTAGAGGAATCGACGCGGTGCGTCGGCTCAACTCAACAGCCGCGTGGCATCGAGCAGGATCATCGGCCGCTGGCTGACCCGGGCGACGCCGCGGAACAGATCATTGGAGATCTGGCAGATACGGGCGGTATCCGGGGGTTCGATCTGCGAATCGGTGAGGTTGGCGACATCTTCCACTGCCGACACACGCAGACCGATGGTCTCGCCATCCTCTTCCAGCACCACGATGCGGGTCTGGGCGTCGTCTTCCGCCGCCGCGGCACCGAGGTGCAGGCCGAGGTCCATCACCGGCACCACCTGGCCACGCAGGTTCATGATCCCGAGCATCGCCGGTGCGGTGCCGCGCAACGGCAGCAGCGGCACCGGCAACACCACTTCCTGCACTTTCAGCAGTTCGAGCGCATACGCCTGGGTCCCGCAGCGCAGGCGCAGCCAGCGCGAGGTGCGCTCGCCGGCGCGGCGGTTCTGCGGGTGTGGGCTGCTGGCGGGCTGGTGCGCCTGTGCCTGCAGCTCCTGCCAGGTGCCGGGACGGCTGCTGGCCGGGGCATCCACGGCAACGCGCGGGGGCGGCGCGGCTGCAGCGCGTGCAGCCGGGGCAGGTACAGGTGCAGGGCGCGGTGCCGGGGGCGTCACCACGGCCGGCGGCGGCGTGGGGACATCCTCGCCACCGGCGGCGGCTTCGAACGCGGCCTGCAGCCCTGGGCTGTCAGTGTGGGCGAGGTGATGGCTGTCGGCCGCGTCGGTCTCGTAGATCACTTCGTCGGGCAGGTCGTCCCAGGTGGGCTCTGGGCCAGCCTTGGTTGTGACCGGAGCGAGGGCGGGCGCGGTCTCATGAACGACCTCATCGGGCAGGTCGTCCCATGTCGGCTCGCGTTCCGTGTCGGTCACGGTCGCGGGCGTGGAGGCGGCGTCGAAGGCGGCCTCCAGGGCTGCGTTGTCTGCAGCGGGCTGCGCGACGACGGCGTCCGTCTCGTAGATGACTTCGGCGGGCAGGTCGTCCCAGGTCGGCTCACGCTCGGGCGCTACCGCGCTCGTCGGGCAGGGGCCGGCGTTGTCGGATGACAGGGTGGAGGGCGGCGTCGCCACAATCGCTTCGCCCAGCAGTTCGTCCAGGTAGTCGTCCAATACGCCTGTGCTGTTCATGCCGCCTGCTCCAGGGCACGGGCATCTTCGCCGAGGATCCAGTTCAGGGCGCGGCGGTAGGCGGCCAGGCCGCGGCCGGGGTAGTCCTCGCCGACGCTGGGCAGGGTCAGGCCTGCGGCATTGCTGATGCGGGTATCGATCGGAATCGCGTCTTCCCACACGCGGGTGCCGTGACGATCCTGCATGGTGCGCAGCGATTCGTTGCCGGCGCGGGTGCGGCGGTCGAACAGGGTCGGCAGGATCGAGATCGGCAGGGGGCGGCGGCGCGAGCGCTCGACCATCTCGCCGGTGCGGACCATGCCATCCAGGCCGTGCAGGGCCAGCGGCTCGGCCTGGGTGGGAATGATCAGGCGGTCCGCAGCGGCCAGCGCATTGATCATCAACAGGCCGAGGGTGGGGGCACAGTCCAGCAGGATGTAGTCGTGCTGGCCCTGGTGGCGCGCCAGCGCGTTCTGCAGGGCCAGGCCGAGGCCGGGCTGGTTGGCGCTGCGGCGCTCCAGCGTGGCCAGCGCCGACTGCGCGCAGACATAGTCCAGACCGTGGATGCTGCTGGCATGGCACAGGCTGGAAAGATCTGCCGGCGGGGCGCCGAACAGTTCCAGTACGCCGGCCGGCGGCGGATCCACCGGCACGCCGAAGGCGCGGCTGAGCGAGGCATGCGGATCGAGGTCGATCAGCAATACGCGATGGCCAAGCGCGGCCAGGCCACGGCCGAGGGCGAGGGTGGTGGTGGTCTTGCCGACTCCGCCCTTCTGGTTGGCGACTGCCCAGATGCGCATCGGTTTACTCCTTCATTGCCGGGGGAACGGCGGCGCCGACACGGCTGCCAGCCGGCACCGGCGGCAACTTCACCGGTGCGATGGGGGACGTGGGGGCGTTAGCCGGAGTTGCGGCGGCTTGTTCGGTGGTGCTGTTGTCGGCGGCGCCGGTGGCCGCATTGAGGCGCTGGCCAAGTGGATCCACCGCATGCGAGGTGTCGGCCAGGATGATGACCATCACCCGGCGGTTGCGGTTGCGCCCCTGTGCGCTGTCGTTCTCTTCGCGCGGACGGAACTGGCCATAGCCGACCATCGCCAGCCGCGACGGCTGCACGCCCTGGTCGGCGAACAGGTGCACGACGCTGGCCGCGCGTCCGGCCGACAGCTCCCAGTTGGAGGGGAAGGTGGCGGTGGCGATCGGCACGTTGTCGGTATGGCCTTCCACGCGCACGCTGTTGGGCACGTCACGCAGCACCTCGGCCAGGCTGGCCAGCGTCTGCCGTGCATGCATGTCCAGCGCGGCCGAGCCGGTGGGGAACAGGATGTCGCTGTTGATCTCCACTTCGATCCACAGCTCGGTGCGGCGCACGCTGATCATGCCGCGGTCGATCAGCGGCGCCAGCGCGGCGGTGAGGCGGTCGGCGATGCTGTTGAGCTGGCGCTCGGCACGGGCGATCTGTTCCTGGTTGTGCACCGAGACCGGCATGCGCATCTGCGAGGCCATCGACGGCAGCAGGGTCGGGTCGTGCGACGGCGCCGGCGCGGAGGGGCCGATCTTGGTGCCGGACTTGATCACCGACGGGCTGTCCCAGCCGCCGCCCTGCACCTGCTTGTTGCCGACCTGCACCGGGTTGATCGTGCGCGGCGCACCACCAAAGGCATCGGTGAGCGCGTCGGCCATGATCCGGTACTTGCCCTCGTTGACCGAAGAGATCGCGTACATGACCACGAAGAAGGCGAGCAGCAGCGTCATCAGGTCGGCATAGGGGATCGCCCATGCTTCATGGTTGGCGTGCTCTTCGTGGTGCTTGCGGCGGGCCATGTCAGTGCAGGAAGCCGGAGAGGTTGGTTTCGATGTTGCGCGGGTTCTCGCCCTGGGCGATCGAGATCAGGCCTTCGATGACCATTTCGCGGTCGCGCGTGTTGTGCGAGATCACACTCTTGAGCTTGGCCGCGATCGGCAGGAACAGCAGGTTGGCCGAGGCGATGCCGTAGATGGTGGCGGTGAACGCGGCAGCGATGCCGTGGCCCAGCTTGCTCGGGTCGGCCAGGTTCTTCATCACCGCGATCAGGCCGAGCACGGCGCCGATGATGCCCAGCGTGGGCGCGTAGATGCCCATCGCCTCGAATACCTTGGCACCGGCCTGGTCCTGGTGTTCCTGGCTGCCCAGTTCGATTTCCAGCATGTGCCGCATCGATTCAGGCTCGACGCCGTCCACCAGCAACTGCAGGCCCTTGCGCAGGAACGGATCCTGCTGCGCTTCCACCTGCGATTCCAGGCCCAGCAGGCCCTGGCGACGGGCGATGTTGCTCCACTCGACGATCTGCTGGATCAGTTCGCGACGATCGCTGTGCGGCGGGCGCACGACCCAGCGCACGATCTTGAACGCATGCTTGAACACCGCCGGCGAGGTGTGCAGCAGGATCGCGGCAACGGTGCCGACGATGACGATCACGAACGCCGCAGGCGACCACAGCGACGCCAGGCCGGCGCCCTTGAGGATGCTGCCACCGACCAGCGAGGCCAGGGCGAGAAAGAGTCCAATGAGGCTGAGTCTATCCATGGTTCCGGTATCGGCTTGTATGAATGGGACTTGAGACACCGGGAGAACGCGTACAGACGGTAGTCACAGTTTTCGGGTCGCCGGGCCACGCCCGGCGGTGTTCAGCGGATGCCGTCCACGTCCAGGATCAGTGCCATGCGACCATCGCCGATCAAGGTTGCACCGGCATAACCGCGCAGGCCGCGCAGGGCTTTCGGCAGTGGCTTGATGACCACTTCCTCGCGCCCGCGCACCTGGTCCACGACCAGTCCGAAGCGCGCTTCACCGGCCTGCAGCACCACGATGGTCAGCAGGGTCGACGCGGCGGGCGTCACATCCAGCCACTGGCGCAGGTCGACCAGCGGCAGGGTGTGCGAGCGGCGGTCGAGCACGGCGCGGCCATCGAACCAGCCCAGCGACGTGCGCGGTGCGTGCAGCACTTCCATCACGCGCGCCAGCGGTAGCGCGTAGACGTCCTCGCCGGCCTGCACCAGCAGGGTTGGCAGGATCGCCAGGGTGAGCGGCACGCGGATCAGGAAGCGGCTGCCACGCCCCAGTTCCGACTGGATCTGGATCTGGCCGCTCAGTTCGCGGATGCGCGACTGCACCACGTCCATGCCGACGCCACGGCCGGAAATGTCGGTGACCTGCTGCTTGGTCGAGAAGCCGGGCAGGAACACCAGGTGCAGGCATTCCTCGCTGCTCAGGCGAGCGGCGGCTTCCGGATCGATCAGGCCCTTTTCGCGCGCCTTGGCACGCAGCTTTTCCGGGTCGATGCCGGCACCATCGTCCTGCACCTCGATGCTGACGTAGTCGCCTTCCTGTTGCGCCGACAGGCGCACATGGCCCATCCGTGGCTTGCCCTGCGCTTCACGCAGCTCGGGCATTTCCACACCATGGTCGATGGCGTTGCGGACCAGGTGCACCAGCGGGTCGGCCAGCGCTTCGACCAGGTTGCGGTCGAGCTCGGTCTCGGCGCCGACCAGCTCGAGGTCCACTTCCTTCTTCAGCGAGCGGGCGACGTCGCGGGCGACCTTGGGGAAGCGCGAGAACACCTTGCCAACCGGCTGCATGCGGGTACGCATCACCGCCGACTGCAGGCGGGCAGTGGCGATGTCCAGCGTCGATACGGCGCGGTCCAGCTCCTCGTCGCGCAGGCGTGCACGCAGGGTCTTCAGGCGGTTGCGTGACAGCACCAGTTCGCCGATCAGGTTGACGATCGCATCCAGGCGCTTGGTGTCCACGCGCACGGTGTGCTCGGCCTCGGCCATCGGCTTGGCTGCCGGCTTGGCTGCGGGTGCCGGGCGCGGTGCTGCGGCGGGTGCCGCCGCGACGGCGGCAGCAGGCTTGGCGCCTGGCGCAGCGCCACCGTGCAGCTGGTCCAGCAGGGCTTCGAACTCGTCTTCGCTGATCAGGCCGTCGTCGGCCTTCTTCGCCGGCGCGACTGCGGTCGGCGCGTTGCCGCCGTGCAGCTGGTCGAGCAGGGCCTCGAATTCGTCGTCGGTGATCAGATCGCTGCCACCTGCCGCAGGCGCGGCCGCAGCGACCGGTGCGGCAGTGCCACCGTTCATGTCGAACTGCGCGATCAGGTCCGGCGGCGCATAGCCCGGCTCCGTACCGGAGGACACGGCGTCCAGCATCGACTGCAGGTAGTCCAGCGATTGCTGGGCGGCGTCGAAGTGGTGGGCCTGCAGTACCGCCTGCCCGGCACGCGCGATGCCAAGTGCTTCTTCAGCGGCGTGGCACAGCTCGACCATTGCGGTGACGCCAAGGAAGCCGGCGCCGCCCTTGAGCGTGTGGTAGCCGCGGAACACCGCGTTGAGTTGCTCGGTGTCCTGCGGTGCCTGCTCCAGCGACACCAGCTGTTCGCCCAGGCGATCCAGGATTTCCTGGGCCTCGATGATGAAATCGGCAGTGATGTCGTCGGATACCGCGCTCATGCTTACAGCCCCAGATCCGACAACAGGTCGTCGGCGTCGTTCTGCGAGACCGCGTGGCGGTCCAGTCCCTTCAGTGCCGGCCCGGCCAGTTCCGGATCGGTGCGATGCTGTTCCGGCGGCAGGCCGAGTGCGCCAAAGCCCTCGTGCACGCGGCGGACGATGCCGACCACGCGACGGATGATCTGCCCGGTCAGGTCCTGGTAGCTCTGGGTCAGGGCGATCTCGGTCAGGTTGTGGCGGATGCGCTCGAGCTGCGCGTCCTGGCCCGGCTGCAGGCCTTCGGCGCGCAGCTGTTCGGTCAGGCTGCGGCATTCCTCGGCCAGGTCCAGGGTGCGGTGCGTGGCCTGTTCGGTCATCGCCACCACGTGGTCAAGGCGTGCGCAGGCGTCGTCCAGCTCGCCGGCCTCGCTGGGCACGGTCGGCAGTTCACCCAGTGCCTGTCCCAGCTCGCGGGCCAGCCGCGAGAGGCCGCTCATCATCGGCTGCGTACGCAGCGCGACCAGTCCGTCGATGCGTTGCCGCCAGGCGGCTTCGTCACCGGACTCCAGTGCGTCCAGGGCTTCCTGCAGGCGCAGGGCGAGGGCGTTCTTGTCGACCGTGGTATCCATCAGGCGCTGGCCGCCAGGCGTTCGAAGATCTTGCCGAGCTTCTCTTCCAGCGTCTGCGCGGTGAACGGCTTGATGATGTAGCCGTTCACGCCGTTCTGGGCGGCTTCGATGATCTGCTCGCGCTTGGCCTCGGCGGTGACCATCAGCACCGGCAGGGTCTTCAGCTTGGCATCGGCGCGGATCGCCTTCAGCAGCTCGATGCCGGTCATCACCGGCATGTTCCAGTCGGTGACCACGAAATCGAACGGCTGGCTCTGCAGCAGCGACAGCGCGGCATGCCCGTCCTCGGCTTCGGCGGTGTTGGTGAAGCCCAGATCGCCCAGCAGGTTCTTGACGATTCGACGCATGGTCGAGAAGTCGTCGACGATCAGGATGCGCATGTTCTTGTTCAAAGCAGAGTTCCTTTGTTGTTCATTCCGGGCGGCCGGGGGCAGCCGCCTCGGGCATGTTCATTCTTCCAGGCCGGCGTCCGCCGCCTCGAAAATCTTGAGCCGGCCACGCAGGCGCAGCACCGCCTGGCCGTGGATCTGGCAGACCCGCGACTCGCTCACGCCGAGCACCGCGCCGATCTCCTTCAGGTTCAGTTCCTGCTCGTAATAGAGCGAGAGCACCAGCTGTTCGCGCTCGGGCAGGTGGCCGATGGCCTTGCCCAGCTCGCGGCCGAATTCGCCGCGCTCCAGCACCTGCTGCGGGGTCGGGCCGCCCTGGGCGACGGTGTCCAGCTCGCCCTGGTCCTCGATGCGCGATTCCAGGCTCAGTACCTGGCCGCGTGCGGCGTCTTCCATCAACCGCAGGTATTCGGGCAGCGGCATCTCCATCGCGGCGGCCACTTCGGTGGCGCTGGCGGCGCGGCCGCTGCTCTGTTCCAGGCGGCGGATGGTGGCGGCGGCATCGCGGGCACGGCGGTGCACCGAGCGCGGCACCCAGTCGCCACGGCGGATCTCGTCGATCATCGAACCGCGGATGCGGATCGAGGCATAGGTCTCGAACGAGGCGCCCTGGTCGGCGTCGTAGCTGCGCGAGGCTTCGATCAGGCCCATCATGCCGGCCTGGATCAGGTCGTCCACTTCAACGCTGGCCGGCAGCCGCGCGGCCAGGTGGTGGGCTATGCGCCGCACCAGGTCCGAGTGCTGGGCGATGACCTCGTTGGCCGCCGAGCGCTGGACCTCCCGGTACTGGGCTGCACCTTTCATGCGGCCACCCCGCGCTGCTTGAGAATGCGCTCGAGGAAGAACTCGACGCCGCCACGCGGTTCGGTTGGCGCCTGCCAGCGTGCGGTGCGACGCGCGATCTCGGTGATCGCCAGTGCTGCCGGGCTGGACGGATAGGCTTTCACCACCGGCTGCTGGCGCTGCACCGACAGGCGCAGCCAGTCATCCTGCGGCACGCAGCCCAGGTAGTTCAGCGAGACATCGGCGAGGAACTTCTCGCAGACGCGGGTCAGCTTCTCGTACAGCACGCGGCCCTCGTTGGGGTCGCGCACCATGTTGGCCACCACCTGGATGCGGTCCACGCCGCGTTCGCGCGACAGCACCTTGATCAGCGCGTAGGCGTCGGTGATCGACGCGGGTTCATCGCAGACCACCACCACGGTGTCCTGTGCGGCCTGGCAGAAGGTCAGCACGCCGTCGGTGATGCCGGCGGCGGTGTCGACCACCATGATGTCCAGTTCGCGTTCCAGTTCGGAGAACACGTTGACCAGGCCGACGTGCTCGGCCGGGGCCAGCTCGGCCATGTGCCGGCGGCCGGACGCGGCCGGGACCACCAGCACGCCGTTCGGGCCTTCGACGATCACATCGTCCAGCGAGCAGCGGCCGGCGACCAGGTCGGCCAGCGTGAAGGTGGGGTTCAGCCCCAGGATCACGTCGATGTTGGCCAGGCCAAGGTCGGCGTCCAGCAGCAGCGTGCGCTTGCCCATGCCGGCCAGTGCCACGGCCAGGTTGGCCGAGACATTGGTCTTGCCCACGCCGCCCTTGCCGCCAGTGACGGCAAGGGTGCGCACAGGGCCGAGCGGCTCGCTGCGGGTGGCCGACAGCGGGAAGGTCTTGGTCAGCTTGGCGTACTCACGCGACGGCATGGTTCAACTCCGGGTTGCAGGGCATATCGGCCGCTCGGCGCAAATCTTCAAGGCGAAGTACAAGATTGGCTGCACTGGCCCGGTGCAGGTCGTCCGGAACGTCCTGGCCATCGGTCACCCAGGTGATCGGCAGGGCATGGTCCACGGCCACCGACAGGGCGTTGCCGAAGCGGCCGGTCTCGTCCAGCTTGCTCAGCACCAGGCCTTGCAGGTTGGCGGCGCCGAAGCGGCGGACCACCTCGTCCATGTCGCCGAAGCTGGTGTTGGCCGGCAGCACCAGCAGGGTGCGGACCTGGCGGGCGGCGCGCAGCCACTGCAGCTGGGCGGCCAGTGCGCGGTCGCGCGGGCCCAGCCCGGCGGTGTCGATCAGCACCAGCTTGTAGTCCTTCAGGCGTTCCAGCAGCTGGTCCAGGTCGGTGCCGCTGTTGGCCTCGTGCACCGCGATGCCGAGCTGGCGGCCGTAGCCGTACAGCTGCTCGCGGGCGCCGATGCGGGTGGTGTCGGTGGTCACCAGGGCGACGTCACGCGGGGCGTGCTTCTCGGCGAAGCGCGAGGCCAGCTTGGCGATGGTGGTGGTCTTGCCGGCGCCGGTCGGGCCGACCAGCGCGATCACGCCGCCTTCTTCCAGCGGGTCGACCGGGGCGATCGGCAGCTTGCGCGAGATCAGCCCCAGCATCAGGCCGCGTCCACGGTGGGCTTCGGTCTCCAGCGGGATCTGCATGGCCACGTCGCGGGCCAGCCCGGCGTCGAATCCGTACTCGTCCATAAGGTCCAGCGCGGTGGCGCGCACCGGGCAGCCGCGCAGGCGCTCGTCGGTGAAGCGGTTCATCTCGCGCTCGATCACCTGGCGCATGCCGGCCACTTCCTGGCGCAGCTGGCGGATCTCGGCGTCGTCCTGGGCAACCACGGTCAGCACCGGGGCCGGGGCGAGGGTGGGCTCCGGCGCGGTTTCGGCGCTGGCATCGGCCAACGCCGGTTCGCTGGCGGCGATGGCCGGCTGCGGTTCGGCGACGGCCGCGCCCGGCAGCGGCGGCGGCTGCACGGCGGGGGGCACGCTTTCGTGATGCATGTCGTGCGGCGGGTCGATCTGGAAGCGGGCACGGTTGGCTGGCGCGCTGACGGCCGGTGCCGGTGCAACGATGGCCTCGGCGAACGGGGCGAAGATCTGTTCGGGCAGCGCCGGTTCGTTGACGGCAGCGCGGGCCAGGGTCGCGGCGAAGCCGGTGCTGCCGCGGGTCGGCACGATCTCGTCGGCGCTGTCCAGGGTGCGGCCGGTGGCACCGACCGCGGCGCGGGCGAGGGCGGCCACGGCCGAGGTGGTGGCGGCCACCGGCTCCGGCGCCGGGGTAGCGCTGCGGCGGCGGGTCACCGCGGCGATCACCGCGTCGGCGGCGGTGCGCGGCTTCGGTGCCGGCGGCGGGGCGACGTCACGACGCGAGGCTTCCAGTGCGCGCTGCACGGCGCTCTCGTCGTAGTTGGCCGCGGCGACGATCTCGATGCCTTCCTCGATCCGGCGGTTGGACAGGATCACGGCGTCAGGACCATGTTCCTTGCGCACCAGGTTCATGGCCGAGCGCATGTCGGCGGCGACGAATCGTTTGATTTTCATGCTGTGGTCACGGGACGAAGACGGCGGGGTGGCGGTCGGGGAACTCGGGTGGTCGGTGGTCTGCACGGTGCGGGTTCCCCTTGGTATCTGTCTGTTGCGTTGGTTCGAAAGTGGTGTCTGTTTTCTGGCGCATCGGAGGGCGGCGTCAGCTGATCGTTCCGACCAGCTTCAGGCGCTTGTCCTCCGGCACCTCGCTGTAGGCCAGGACCGACAGCGACGGAACGCTGTGGCGGACCAGGCGGGCCAGCGCGGCGCGCACCGGGCCAGGTACCAGCACGACCGCGGGCTCGTTGCGGGCTTCCTGCTTGCTGACACATTCGGCCAGGCTCTGGTGCAGTCGCTCAGCGAGTCCGGGTTCCAGCGCGGCGCCGTTGCCCTGCGTGGACTCCTGCAAGACACGTTCCAATTGCGGGTTGAGGGTGAACACCGGCAGCTCCGCCGACATTCCGGCGATCTCCTGCACGATGAAGCGGCCCAGCGCGGTGCGCACGGCAGCGGTCAGCACCGCCGGGTCCTGGCTGCTGGGCGCGTGTTCGACCAGTGCCTCGGCGATCTTGCGCAGCTGGCGGATCGGAATGCGCTCGACCAGCAGGTTCTGCAGCACGCGCACCACCGCCGACAGCGGCAGCGCCTTCGGCGTCAGATCTTCGACGAGCTTGGGCGCGCTCTTGGCCAGGTTGGCCAGCAGGTGCTGCACTTCCTCGTGGCCGAGCAGTTCCGGCGCGTGCTCGCGGATCAGGTGCGACAGGTGGGTAGCGACCACGGTGGCCGGGTCGACCACGGTGTAGCCCAGCGTTTCGGCCTGGGCACGCTGGTGCGGCTGGATCCAGGTGGCATCCAGGCCGAACGCGGGGTCCTTGCCGGCGATACCTTCCAGCGCGCCGAGTGCACTGCCGGGGTCCAGCGCCAGTTCGCGGTCCGGGTGGATCTCGGCGGTGGCCACCGGCACGCCGTGCACCAGCACGCGGTAACCATTGGCCGGCAGCTCCAGATTGTCGCGGATATGCACCGACGGAATCAGGAAGCCGACGTCCTGGGTCAACTTGCGGCGCACACCCTTGATGCGCGCCATCAATTCGCCGCCCTGGTTGCTGTCCACCAGCGGGATCAGCCGGTAGCCGACCTCCAGGCCCAGCGGATCGACCGGGCGCAGCTCGTCCCAGCTCAGTTCGGCGGTCGGTGCCGGCGCGGACGGGCGGCCCAATGCGTTGAGCGCAGCGGCGTCGTTGCCTGCAGCTCCCGGATCGGTGGTGGCAGCCTTGCCCTTGCGATAGACCTTCCACGCGATGAAGCCGAGGATCGCGGACAGCGTCAGGAAAGCGACATTGGGCATGCCCGGCACCAGGCCGACCACGCCGATGATGCCGGCAGTGATCGCCAGCGCACGGTACTGGCCGAACACCTGGCCGGTCATGGCCTGGGCCATGTCCTGCGAACGCGAGGCGCGGGTGACCAGCATCGCCACCGCGCTGGACACCAGCAGGGCCGGCAGCTGCGCCACCAGGCCGTCACCGATGGAGAGCAGGGTGTAGGTGGCAGCGGCTTCGCCGAACGGCATGCCATGCTGCAGCACGCCCACGGCCAGGCCGCCGAGCATGTTGATGAACAGAATCAGGATGCCGGCGATGGCGTCGCCGCGGATGAACTTGCTGGCACCGTCCATCGCGCCGTAGAAGTCGGCTTCCTCGCGGACTTCCTCGCGACGCAGCTTGGCTTCTTCACGCGTCAGCAAACCGGCGTTGAGGTCGGCGTCGATCGCCATCTGCTTGCCGGGCATCGCGTCCAGGATGAAGCGCGCGGTCACTTCGGAGACGCGGCCTGCGCCCTTGGTGATGACCACGAAGTTGATGATGGTGAGGATCGCGAAGACCACGATGCCGACCGCGTAGTTGCCGCCGATCACGAATTCGCCGAAGGCGGCGATGACCTTGCCCGCGGCGTCGTGGCCGTTCTGGCCGTTGAGCATGATCACGCGGGTGGACGCCACGTTCAGCGCCAGCCTCAGCATGGTGGTGATCAGCAGCACGATCGGGAAGATCGTGAAGTCCAGCGGGCGCTTCACGTAGACCACCGCCAGCAGCACCATCAGCGAGATGGCGATGTTGAAGGTGAACAGTGCATCGAGCACTGGCGCGGCCAGCGGCACCACGACCATGGCCAGCAGGGCCAGCACGATCAGCGGTGCGCCAAGACCCTGGCGGATCATTTCCAGGGCGCGGCGGGTATTGAATCCGGCGGAGGGCTGGGCGCTCACGGGCGGCCTCCCTTGCCGAATTCATCCACCTGGATGTGCGGGGCGTCCGGCATCGGGCCAGTGCGCCAGGCGCGCAGCTGGTAGACGTAGGACAGGACCTGGGCGACGGCCGAATACAGTCTCACGGGGATTTCCTTTCCGAGTTGGCCTTCCCGATACAAGGCGCGTGCCAAAGGCGGGGCGGAGACGATCGCGACCTTGTTGCCGTCGGCCACCTCACGGATGCGCAGGGCGGTCTCGTCCACGCCCAGCGCGACCACGGTGGGGGCGTTCATGGCCCCGCCTTCGTACTTCAGGGCCACCGCGTAGTGGGTGGGGTTGACCACCACCACGTCGGCGGTGGGCACCGCTTCCATCATCCGGCGGTTGGCCATCTGCTGCTGCAGCTGGCGGATGCGGCCCTTCACCTCTGGGCTGCCTTCGCTTTCCTTCATTTCCCGGCGCAGCTCTTCACGGGTCATCTTCAGCTTGCGCATCCAGTTCCAGCGCTGGTACGGCGCATCGATGGCGGCCAGCACCAGCATGGCGCCGGCGGTGGCCAGCAGCAGGCGCAGGGTGAAGCCGAGCCCGTCGGTGATGGCCGTCTCCAGCGGGTGGTGGATCAGCCCGCGCAGGGTGTCAAAGCCGGTCCAGACCACCAGCCCGGCGGCGACGCCGACGAAGGCCACGCGCAGCAACGATTTGGTGAACTCGGCAATGGCCTCCGGGCCGTACAGGCGCTTGAGCCCGCTCATCGGGTTCATGCGGTTGATGTCGGGCAGCAACGCCTTCTGCGACCAGCGCAGGCCTCCCATCACCAGCGGGGCGACGAAGCTGGCCAGCAGGCAGACCAGCACCAGCGGCGCGATCACCAGCATGAACTGCAGCAGCAGGTCACCGAAGTGGCCGAACAGCTCCTTCGGGTTCTGCCGCAGGCTCTGTTCCGGGCTCAGCGCCTGCTTCATCCAGGCCGTGGCGCCACGGCCGATCGAGCCACTCATCGCCATCACCGCCAGCACGCCGGCGCCGAATACGGCGGCCGTGCCGAGTTCGCGCGAGCGCGGCAGGTTGCCCTGTTCACGGGCGTCGCGCAGGCGTTTCTCGGTCGGTTGTTCGGTCTTTTCGCCGGCGGATTCGTTCTCGGACATCACGGGGCACTACGGCAGGGGATGCCGGGGTGCGTGCAAGAACCGTTCCACGCATGGCGGGTGGCGCATCCACGCATGGCGTGGATCTACTGTAGAGCCGAGCCCACGCTCGGCTGAGGTTGGGCCCAGGCGCGAAGCGCAGCCGAGCGCAGGCTCGGCTCTACAGGAGGGTGTTGCAGGAACCGTTCCGTGATGGCGGGCGGCGGCACGGGTAACGCCGGACCGTGCCCGGCGCAATCATCCATCCGGCGTTACCGCCCGCAGCGGAATCGTCAGAACACTGTCGCTGTGCCAGTCCACCCGCAGCGGTTCACCCGCATCGGCCACGCTCTCGTCGCTGACATCGCGGCCGGTACCGTGGTTCACCTGGTGCATCGCGTCCTTCAGTACATCCACCTTCACCAGCAGGCGGCTGCCGGCGGCCAGTCGGCGCGCCACCATGCGCGTGCGGTCGAAGGGCAGGTGGGTCCATTGGCCTGGCTGAAGCAGCTGGCGCGTGGTCGGGTCACGCACGTGGCTGGCCCGGCCCATGTAGTAGGACAGCTGCATCCGGCGTCCATCGGCCATCAGTTCGTACAGGGTGACGGTGAAATCGAAGTCGCGCTTGTTGATCCGGACCTTCAGGTCGCCGGAGAAGCTGCCCACCAGATCCATCGGGCCTGTAAAGGGATCGGTGACAAAGGACAGCGCCGTATCCCTTTCGTCCTGTGCTGCGATGATCGGGAACGGGTAGTAGCCATGCCGCATTTCATTGCGGTCGGCCAGGTCCACGGTCTGCCCCAGCTGGCCTGGCGCTGGCGGCTGTTCCTGCAGGCGGTGGTAGCCATCGGCCGAAGCGGGTGCGGCCGACAGGTGGTAGCGGCGGTGGGCACCCGCGGCGGCGTCCAGCGTTGCCGCATGGCCCCAGCGGTTGGCGCCCATCAGCTGGTAGTTCACGCGGTCGGGCACCAGCGCAGGACGCGGCGCGCCGCGCAGCACATGGTCCAGCCACTGGAAGGTGACTGCCGGGGTATCGAACTGCGCGGCGGGGTCGATCGCGTAATCACGCAGCTGCAGCGGTTTGACCGCCGACTGCGCACCACGATGGTCGTAGGGGCCGATCAGCAGGGCATGGTCCGCATCGGGGCGGTGCCGCAGGTGGTCCTTGAAGTACTGCAGTGCCGAGATCTGGCCATCGTCGTAGTAGCCGGTGATGGTCAGTACCGGGATGCGGATGTCGTCGAACTGGTCGCCATAGGGAACCATTGACTGCCAGTAAGCGTCGTACGCCGGGTGGTCGAGCCAGCGCTGCAGCCAGGGGTTCGGCGTGCCATCGACCTGGTCGATCTGCCGGTAGGGGCGGCCGGAGGCATACCAGCGGCGCGGCAGCTGCGACCAGCGCTCGTTCTGGTTGTAGGTGTCGTTGTCCAGCATCGGGCCATTGGCCACATAGAACGCCCAACCGTAGTTGGCACTCAGGAACACGTTGTTTTCCATCGGCAGGCCCTGGCCGGGGATGGCGGCAACGTAGGGCACGATGGTCTTCAGTGCGGGATGGTGATGGCGCGCCGCCGCCCAGGCAGTGAAGCCCTCATAGCTGCCGCCATACATGGCCACCCGGCCATCGTTCCACGGCTGGTGGCTGATCCAGTCGATGGCTGCGTTGGCGTCCCCGCCGTCATGCTCATAGGGAGCGATGGTGCCGATGCCCCGACCCTTGCCACGGGCATCGACCACGATGCCGGCGTAGCCATGTGCGGCGGCCAGCAGCATCTTCTGCCGGTTCTTGGGTGGATCGGTGTAGATGGTGAACAGCATTGCTGCAGGCAGCGGAGCCCTGGCGGCGCGTGGCCGTGCCAGCTGCGCCGACAGCACGACGCCATCGCCGGCGGGGATGCGCAGGGCATCGTCGATGACGAAGCGACGCTGCTCTTCCGCGGCGACCAGCGCAGGGGCCAGTGCGGCGGCAAGGGTCTGTGCACGCAGTACCGCCCGCAGGCGCAGCAGTTCCAGGGCGACGGCCTCGGTGACGGTCGCGGCCCCCGCCTGCGCGGCGATGGCCTGCTCCAGCTGCGCGCGCACCGGGGCTGGCTCGACCGAGAGCGCGGCATCGGCCTGCACCGCGGCAACGTCGTCGAGGGCAGCGAAGGTGCTGTGGAAGGCACGCGCATACCCCGCTGCGTCCTGCTCGCCGGCGGTGGCGAGCAGCAGCATCGGCACCCAGCGCTGCACCGCCGCGGTATCACCGTCGCTTGCAAGCGATGCGCGTGCCTGCTGGATCGATCGCCGCGCTTCGCTGGTCCGGTCCAGCGCAAGCAGCGCGTGGCTGCGCTGTGCGTCGGTCAGGGAGGCAGACTTCAGCAGCTCGGTGCCCAGTGTTCGCAGGGCTGCGTCGGTCTGCGCGGGAGATGCATCCGCGGGCAGCGACCATGACAGATCGCTGGCCAATGCGCGGGCGCAGCTCAGGGCCAGCAGCAGACCTGCCAGGGTGGTGCGGAGTGCCACGGGCTCTTCCTTGCATGACGGTCGCGCGGCCCATCATACGGGAGCCGAGCGCAGGCTCGGCTCTACAGGAGGCGCGGGGCATTTGTAGGGCCGAGCCCATGCTCGGCTGCGGTTGGCTCAAGCGCGAAGCGCAGCCGAGCGCAGGCTCGGCTCTACAGGAGGGTGTCGAAGGAGTCGTTCCGTGATGGCGGGCGGCCGCGCCGCGAGGCGTTATCCGGGCGGGTGTTGCGGCGGCGGGCTCTGCGCCAGTTCCACCCGCGGCCGTGGCAGGTCGTGCAGCTGCATGAAGCGCGCTGCATCGACCGGCCGGCCCAGCAGGTAGCCCTGCAGGTAGTCGCAGCCCAGACGCTCCAGGTAGGCGCGCTGGGCGGCGGTTTCCACGCCTTCGGCGACGATGTCCATGTCCAGCGCATGGCCCAGCGCCACGATCGCCGAGACGATCACCACGTCCTCGGCGCTGTGCTCCAGGTCGCGCACGAAGGCGTGGTCGATCTTGATCTCGGTGGCCGGCAGCCGCTTCAGGTACAGCAGGCTGGAATAGCCGGTGCCGAAATCGTCGATGGAAATGCCTACGCCCAGTGCCGACAGTGCCTGCAACAGGCGCAGGCTGGTGTCGGTATCGCGCATCACCGTGCTTTCGGTGATTTCCAGCACCAGGTGCCGTGGCGCGATGTTGTGGCGCTCGATCACCGTGCGCACGTCCTGCAGCAGGTGCGGCGAGCTGAACTGCACCGGCGACAGGTTCACCGACATCGACCAGCCTTCATGACCGGCATCGTGCCATCGCCGCAGCTGCTGGCAGGCCTGGTCCAGCGCCCAGCGCCCGATGTCGTTGATCGCGCCGCTGCGCTCGGCCAGGCGGATGAATCGATCGGGCGGGATCAGGCCATGTTCCGGATGCCGCCAGCGGATCAACGCCTCGGCGCCGGCCACCTTCTGCGTCGCGACGCGGATCTTGGGCTGGAAGTTCAGGAACAACTGGTCGCTGCCGATCGCCCGGCGCAGGTCGGCCAGCAGCCGGAACTGCTGCTCGGCACTGTCGTTCATCCAGTCCGCGAACAGCACGAAGGCGTTGCGTCCGGACTCCTTGGCCTGGTACATCGCCGCGTCGGCAAACGCCATCAGCTGCCGCTCGCTGGCAGCATGGTCGGGGCAGATCGCCACGCCGATGCTGGCGGTTACCTGAAGTTCGTTGTCCGGCAGCAGCGGTCCGCTGCCGACCGCCTGCAGGATGCGCCGGGCGAGGGTAGGCAGATCCTCGTCGTGCTCGATGCGTACCACCAGCACGAACTCATCGCCGCCGAGGCGGGCCAGCATGTCATGGGGGCGCAGCAGCTCGCGGGTGCGCTCGGCCACCGCCACCAGCAGCGCGTCGCCGGCCTGGTGGCCATAGGCATCGTTGACCTGCTTGAAGCCGTCAAGATCCATGAACATCACTGCGAAACGGCTGCCGCCCTGTTCGGCCTCGGCCAGCGCCTGCACGATGCGCCGCTGCAGCAACAGGCGGTTCGGCAGGCGGGTGAGCGGATCATGCAGTGCAGCCTGGGTCAGCTCCTGCTGCGCGTCGGTCAGGGAGGTGCTCAACATCGAGTTGCGCAGGCGCAGCAGCTGGGCCTCGACCCGCTGGTCCAGCCACGACACCACCAGCACCACGGCCAGGATTGCGACGGTCAGCAGCACCACCAGCATGGCCAGCCATTCGCTCTGCAGGCCATCGCCGACCGCCGCGCCGCAGATGCTGCCTTCCGGAAAGCGTGCGGCGGCCATGCCGGTGTAGTGCATGCCGACGATGGCCAGCCCGAGCAGGCCGGCGGCCGCGAGGCGGTCGCCGACACGGGTGCGCTGCGCGCGCAGGCGGAATGCCACATACAGCGCAGTCCACGAGGCGGCGACCGCCACCATCAGCGAGAACAGCAGCCAGCCCGGGTCATAGTCGATGCCGGGTTGCATGCGCATGGCCGCCATGCCGACGTAGTGCATGCAGGCGATGCCGGTACCCATCAGCAATGCCCCGCCGGCCAGGCGGGGATGCGGCAGGGTGCGCAGTGACACCAGCCACAGCGCGAACACAGACGAGGCGATCGCCAACGCCAGCGAGAGCAGGGTGATGGGCAGGTCGTAGCCCAGTGGAATGGGCAGGTCGAAGGCGAGCATGCCGATGAAGTGCATCGACCAGATGCCCAGGCCCATGGCGAAGCCGCCCCCCAGGCGCCACCACCACGCCGCGCCCTTGCCTGGTGCGGTGACGGTGCGCCCGGCCATCGCCAGCGCGGTGTAGGAAGCCATCACGGCGACCAGCAACGAGATCGCCACCAGCCAAGGATTGTACGTGCCTACCAGCATTCGTCAGTCTCCCGGACCTGCCTGTCGACGGAAACCACGGTGGGGCATGCATGAGGCAGGCCGACGCAGTGCGTCGACCAGACGCGGCGTCCCCCTGGGCGCCGCGCATTCACTCTAACGCGTGGACCCGGGGGGACTTCAAGCGGCAAGACGTGAAATTGCGCCCCTGTAGAGCCGAGCCCATGCTCGGCTAGCGCTTCGGCCAATGGCAGCCGAGCATGGGCTCGGCTCTACAGAAACGAATGCATGGCAACCAGTAAAACGTGATGATCAGGTCAGTGTGTAACCGCGTCCGCAGCCTGGAAGGCGGCATCGAACAAGCGCTGCACCGGCGGCCCCATTTCACCGGCCAGCAGGGCCAGCAGGAACAGGCCCAGCAGCAGCGAGACCGGCAGGCCCAACTGGATCGGGTTCAGCGCCGGGGCGGCGCGGGCCAGTACGCCGAACGCCAGATTGACCGCCAGCATCGCCACCGTCAGCGGGATGGCCAGGGTCAGTGCGCCGCGCAGTACGGTCAGCAGGAAGGTCGGGGCAATGCTGAAGAACGCGTGCGGGTCGGGCAGCGGGGCGCCGATCGGCAGTGCCCGGTAACTGTCCACCACCAGCGAGATCAGCGCCAGGTGGCCATTGGCGGTGAAGAACAGCAGGCCGAACATCAGGTAGAACCACTGCCCGATCACGCCGGAGGTGCCGCCGCGCAGTGGGTCGCTCATCTGCGCGAAGGCCAGGCCGGTGCCCTGGGCGATCAGTTCGCCGGCCAGCGCACCGGCCTCGAACACCAGGCGCAGCAGGAAGCCGATGGACACGCCGATGGCCAGTTCCCGGGCGATGGTCAGCACGGTGGCGGCGTCGAAGCCGGTCCAGTCCGGTACCGGCGGCAGCAGTGGTGCCAACGCGATGGCAAGGGTGCCGGCCAGGATCACGCGGATCCGCGCCGGCACCGCGCGGGTGCCGACCATGGGCATGGCCATGGCCACCGCACCGATGCGCAGCATGGTCCATAGTACGGTGCCGATCATGCCGAAGGCCTGCAGGCCGTCGGCAGCCATCTGGGTGGCGGCGTCCATCGAAGCGTGTGTCCTAGCCGATCAGGTGCGGGATGCGCTGGAACAACAGCGTGGTGAATTCAACCAGGTGGCCGATCAGCAGGCTGCCCAGCGCGAACAGCACCGCGGTCAGCGCCGCCGCCTTGGCGACGAAGGCGATGGTCGGTTCGTTGAGCTGGGTCGCGGCCTGCACGACGCCGACCACCACGCCCACCACCAGTACGGTGAGCAGCAGCGGGCCGGCCACCCACAACACGGTGATCAGGCCGCCACGCAGTTCGGTCAGGGCAAGTTCGGGAGACATGGTCTTTCCATCGGTAGCGCCGGGCGGTGCCCGGCAACGCTCATGTAGCGTCGAGCCGTGCTCGACGGCCGTTGCGGGGTTGGGTCAAGCCGGATTGAAGCTCGCCGCCAGTGTGCCGACTGTCAGCACCCAGCCATCGACCAGCACGAACAGCAGGATCTTGAACGGCGCCGACACCAGCATCGGCGACAGCATCATCATGCCCATCGACATCAGCACGCTGGCCACCACCAGATCGATGATCACGAACGGGATGAAGATCAGGAAGCCGATCTCGAAGGCGGTCTTCAGCTCGCTGGTGACGAACGAGGCGACCAGCACCGGGAACGGGATCGCGTCGGGGCTGGCGTAGGTGCCGTGCCCGGCGATGCCGGCGAAGGTCATCAGGTCGGTCTCGCGGATCTGCGCCAGCATGAAGGCGCGCAGCGGCGTGGTGGTCAGCGTCCAGGCGGTCTGGAAGTCGATGTCGCCGTTGAGGTAAGGCGCCATGCCGGTGCTCCAGGCCTTGTCCCAGGTCGGCAGCATGATCATCGCGGTCAGGAACAGGGCCAGGCCCAGCAGCACCTGGTTGGACGGCGTCTGGCCCGTGCCCAGCGCCTGGCGCAGCAGGCCCAGCACGATGATGATGCGGGTGAACGAGGTCAGCACCATCAGCATCGACGGGATCAGGGTGATCGCCGTCATCAGCAGCAGGGTCTGCAGCGGCAGGCTGACCGGCGCACCGCCGATCTTGCCGACGTTGATGTCCGGCAGCGGCGTGGTCGGTGCGCCGGGCGCGGCGAACGCCAGTGCCGGCAACAGGCACAGGGCAAGCAACAGCAGCCACGGCATCAGGATGGCAAGACGGGTACGGGTGACACGCATGTCAGGGGTCCTTGCGCAGCCGCTGCTGCAGCAGCTGGGCGAAATTCGGCAGGTTCTTGAAGTCCGGCACGCGTACCGGCGCCGGTGGCGGCAACGGTTCGGGCAGGGTATGCAGGGTATTGATGCCACCGGCGGTGACGCCCAGCAGCAGCTGCTGGCCGTTGACCTCGACCACCACCACGCGTTCCTTGGCGCCGACACTGAGGCTGGCTACCAGCTTCATGCCTTCGGCAGGGCGGAAGCCGCTGCCGGGCATGCGCTTGAGCAGCCAGCCCAGGCCGATGACCAGGGCCAGCACCGCCAGCAGCGCCAGCACCGCACCGAACAGGCTGGGTGCGGCGGCCGCATGCTGGCCAATCTGCGGGCCAACCGGGGCGGCGGCCTTGCCGACCGCCAGCAGGGTGGAGGCCAGCAGGCTCAACGCAGTCTCCGGATACGCTCGCTCGGGCTGACCACGTCGGTCAGGCGCACGCCGAAGCGGTCATTGATCACCACCACTTCGCCGTGGGCGATCAGCGTGCCGTTGACGAACACATCCAGCGATTCGCCGGCGCCGCGTTCCAGTTCCACCACCGAGCCCTGGTTGAGCTGCAGCAGGTTGCGGATCGGCAGGCGCGCGCGACCGACTTCCAGCGACAGCGTCACCGGCACATCGAGGATCACGTCCAGGTTCAGGTCCGGGCCGTTCGCCTCGTCGGCCTGCAGGCTGCTGAACTGGGCCGGGGTGGGTTCGAGGGCGTCGATATCGTTCATTGCGGGTCTTCCTGGATGACGGGTACGCGCGGGCGGGTGCCCGGCGGATGGGTAGCGGTGATCTTCACGGCATTCATGCCGTTGGCGATGCCGAACTCGCCGGTGAACACCGGGATGTTCTCCACGCACAACGGCACCTGCGGGCTGAGCTCGATCGGCAGGATGTCGCCGACCTTCAGCTGGGTCAGGTCACGCAGCGTCATGCGCTTGCTGGCCAGCACGCTGGACAGGGTCACCTCGGCGATGTTGAGCTGTTCGCGCAGGGTCTGGCCCCAGCTCTCGTCGCGGTCGTTGCGGTCACTCTGGATGCCGGCGTCGAGCAGTTCGCGGATCGGCTCCAGCATCGAGTACGGCAGGGTCACGTGGATATCGCCGCCACCACCATCGAGCTCGACGTGCAGGCGGCACACCACCACGTACTCGCGCGGCGTCACGATGTTGGCGAAGTGCGGGTTGATTTCCGAGTTGATGTACTCGAAGTCGACATCCATCACCGGTGCCCAGGCCTCGCGCAGGTCGGCGAAGGTCTGCTTCAGCAGCAGGTGGATCACCCGCATTTCGGTGGCGGTGAACTCGCGGCCTTCGATGCGGGTCGGGTAGCGCCCGTCGCCACCGAAGAAGTTGTCGACGATGGCGAACACCAGGGTCGGTTCGAACACGATCAGGCCGGTGCCACGCAGCGGCTTGAAACGGATCAGGTTCAGGTTGGTCGGCACATACAGCGAGTGCATGTAGTCGTTGAACTTGATCAGCTCGATGCCGCGCACCGACAGCTCGGCCGAGCGGCGGATCAGGTTGAACAGGCCGATCCGCCACAGGCGTGCGAAACGCTCGTGGACCATTTCCAGGGTTGGCATGCGACCGCGGATGATGCGGTCCTGGCTGGCGAAGTCGTATGAGCGCGCTTCGCCTGACGGCGGTTCCGGATCGGTCTCGACCGCGCCACTGTCCACGCCGTGGAGCAGGGCATCGATCTCGTCCTGGGACAACAGATCATTCATTGGTGGGCCCTTACTGGGTCACGAAACTGGTGAACAGCAGGTCGTCGGCACCATTGCTGCCGGTCTCGGCCTTGAGCACTTTCTGCACTTCGGCCAGCGACGCAGCCTGCAGCTTCTGCTTGCCGGCGACATCGGCGATCTGGTCGGGGCTGACCTGCGAGAACAGCATCAGCAGGCGTGCACGGATGGCCGGTGCGTGGGTCTTGATCGCCTCCAGCGCGGCCGGGTCACGCGTCATCAGCTGCACTTCCAGCTGCAGGTAGCGCGGGCCGTCGATGGGGCCGTTGAGGTTGACCACGAAGGCCGGGTCGAGCGCGAAGTACTGCGCCGGCGCCGGGGTGGCCGACTTCTTCGGGGCCTGCGCGGTCTTCTCTTCCGGCTTGGACTGGGTGAAGAACCAGACGCCGCCACCAGCGGCGGCGGCGGCCAGCACGGCCACCAATGCGGTGATCAGGATCGGACTGCGCGGCTTGGCGGCCTTGTCCTTCTCGGCGGTCTTCTTGGTTTTGTCAGCGGCTGCGGCCACGGGGTGAAGCTCCTGAGGGTTGCTTCACCGGGATATGCAAGGGGTGTGCCGAAGATGGGACGGTGGGGTGCGACGGAATTCCGTCGGGGTGCCGGTGCGGCCGTGCGGAGCAAGCTCCGCAGCCACCAACGCGATACGGCGAAGTGCCGATCCTGGCCGGCTCCATTGCCCCGGTGCCCCTGTGCCCTGGTGGGCGCCGACCGCCCCACTCTGGTAGGTGCCAACCTTGGTTGGCACGTCTGTCAGGCGTAGGCGTCCAGCAATCCGCGCTGGCGGATCAACTGCGCGGACGACACGCTGGTGTCACCCGGCGACGGTTCTCCGTCACCGGCCATGCCGCCGGCGCCGGATTGCCCCGACGCACTGCCGTCACCTCCAGGCGCCTGGTGGCCGACATCGGCGTGGGCCAGTTGGAAGCCCTGTTCGCCCAGCAGCTCGCGCAGGCGCGGCAGGCTGCTTTCCAGCGCCTGCCGCACGTCCACGTGCGGGCTGCTGAAGCTGGCATGCACCTTGTCGCCGTTCAACTGCAGGCGAACATCCACCGGGCCCATGTCGTCCGGACTCAGGCGGATGTGGGCGTGACCGATCTTCTGGTCGGCCAGCCAGCCCAGGCGCGCGCCGATGGCCTGGTCGAAGCCGTCGTCACCCAGCACGGGCTTGGGCGTGGGTTCGCCATTGAAGATCGCGTTGCCGGTGGCGAGCGCCGCTTTCAGGTCCTGCACGGCGGCCGCTGCCGGTGCGTGCAGCAGTGGTGCACTGTTGCGGTCGCCGAAGGCAGCCACGTCACTGCCTTCGCCGCGCTCGCTGCGCTTGCCGGGCGGGATCATCTCCGGCAGTGGCAGCGCGCTGGCATCCCCAGCGCTGGTCGCCGCAGGTTTGCCGTCGGCCGTCGCTGCGGCTGCGGTAGCCGCTGCTGGGGCGGTTGCGGGCAGCGCCGGGTTCGCGGCGGGGGCAGCGGGCAGCGCGCTACCGTCGCTGGACAGCGACGGTGCAGCGGTGGTCGGCAGAGCGGCGGCCGGATCCACGGGCGTCGGCATCGCCAGCACCAGGCCGGCCAGGCCGAGCGGTGGCCACGGGGCATCCTCGGTCGCGGCGGGCGTGTCCTTGTCGGTGCCGGGTCCAGCCGGGGTGGCGGCAACGGGCGGCAGCGGCGACGTTTCAGCGCTTGCCGCTTCGCCTTCTGCGTTGCGTTCGCCGGGAGCCTGGCCATTGCTGTCGGGGGTCGATGGCTGGCTCGGCGTGGATGGCGTCGGCGTGGTGGCGCTGCTGGCAGGGGCGGCTGCAGAGGGCGCGCCACCCTGCAGCAGCTGGCCGAATTCCTTGCCGCGCTCGCTGCGCGGTGCGCGCGCTGCAGCGCCGCCGGAATTCTGTGTCTGCGCGTTGGCGCTGCTGGCGAGCGGGGAGGGCATCACGAGCGGCCTCCCTGCTCGGTGCCATCCTGGTCTTCGGCCTGTACAAGGCGCGCGCGGCGCGCACCGATGTCGTCCATCTCGCGCTGGTCGCGGCGATCGGTCACCACTTTTTCCTGCGCGCGGTAGCTGGCGGCGAGCTGTTCCAGCACGGCCTTGTCCCGGCTGGCCAGGATCAGGCGGGCACGCTCGGCTTCCACTTTTTCGCGGTTGCCGTTGACCGTGGCTTGCTGCTGCTCGACCGCACTGTCCAGGCGGTCCAGGAAAGCGCGACGGTTCAGCAGCTGCGCCGGGCTGGTCGCTGCCATCTGCGCGTTTGCGTACTCCTCGGCATAACGTCGCAGTTCGTCCAGTCGCGATAGATGGGTATCGAGAACGCGCTGGCGTTCAGCGAGGTCTCGGGCGACCGCGTCCTCGTGTTCCTGGGCCCGCTTGAGCAGGGGATCGATGCGCTTGGACTGGTTCATGGCTTAACTCTCTTGTTCCACCAGGCGCTGCAGTGCCGCCTGGCTGTGCGGGAGATCTGCGGCCTTGGCAACGTCCTGGCCGAGGAACTCCATGATTTCCGGCCAGCGTTCCAGGGCTTCGTCGGTGGCCGCGTCGTTGCCGCGCTGGTACGCACCGATGGCGATCAGGTCGCGGTTGGCCGAGTAGGCCGAGACCAGCCGCTTCAGCTTGCGGATGCGCAGGCGCCACGGCTCGTCGGCGATTTCCGTGACCACTCGGCTGACTGACGATTCGACGTCGATGGCCGGATACAGGCCGCTGTCGGCCACGCGCCGCGAGAGCAGGATGTGACCATCGAGGATCGCGCGGGCGGCATCGGCGATCGGGTCCTGCGGATCGTCGCCCTCGGTCAGCACCGTGTAGAACGCCGTGATCGAACCACGCCCCTTGGCGCCGTTGCCGGCGCGTTCGACCAGCGCCGGCAGCTTGGCGAACACCGACGGCGGGTAGCCGCGGGTGGTCGGCGGCTCGCCGACCGACAGGCCGATCTCGCGCTGTGCCTGGGCGAAGCGGGTCAGCGAGTCCATCAGCAGCAGCACATTCAGTCCCTGGTCGCGGAACCATTCGGCAATGGCGGTGGCACGGTAGGCGCCGTGCAGGCGTGCCAGCGGCGGGCGGTCGGCCGGGCTGGCCACCACCACGGCGCGGCGCAGGCCTTCCTCACCCAGAGTGGTTTCGACGAAATCACGGACTTCGCGGCCACGTTCACCGATCAGCCCGACCACGATCACATCGGCAGCGGTGTAGCGGGTCATCATGCCGAGCAGCGTGGATTTGCCGACGCCGGAGCCGGCGAACAGGCCGACACGCTGGCCGCGGCCGATCGGCAGCAGCGCGTTGATCGCGCGCACGCCCACGTCCAGCGGCTGGGTGATCGGTTCACGTGCCAACGGATTGATCGAGACGCCGGCCATGCCGACGTGGCCTTCGGCGCGGATCGGCCCCTTGCCGTCCAGCGGCACGCCATCACTGTCGATGACCCGGCCGAGCAGGCCTTCGCCGACTTCCACGCCACCGCGGCGCGCCGACGGCACCACGCGGGCGTTGGGCAGCAGGCCGTGCAGTTCAGCGCTGGGCATCAGGTAGGTGCGCTCGCCGGCAAAGCCGACCACTTCGGCATCGACCCAGCCACCGTCGACCACTTCCACCTTGCAGCTGGCGCCCAGCGGTGCCTCGCAGCCAACCGCTTCGAGCGTCAGCCCGACCGCGCGACGCAGCACGCCCTCGCGGATCAGGCCGCGACCATGCGCGGTATCCACGCGCAGGCCGTCGAGACGACGGGCCAGGCGCAGGTTGCGGGCCATGGCCCAGTCGGCGGGCGGTGGCGTGGGCTGCGATTCGGGCGTCATGCGCCTGCTCCGGTCTGGCGGATCACCGCATCCAGCGCGCCACGCAGGCGGGCTTCCAGGGTGCCGTCGATGCGCACCGCTTCGGCATGCACGCGCAGGTCGCCGCGGCTCAGGCTGGTATCGGGCACCAGGCGCTGCTGCGGCGACAGGTTCAGCAGGGGGGCGAGGGCGGCGATGTCGTCGGGGTGCAGGCGCACCTCGACTTCGCGGGTGCTGCCACCGACCGCGTCGATGGCCTCGCCGACCAGCTGCGCCAACAGCGCAGGGTCGGCCTCGTAGGCACGCCCGACCAGGGCACCGGCGATGCGCACGGCCAGCTCGCCGAGCGCACCGACCACTTCATTCTCCAGCCGCACCAGCGGCCGGCTGAAGTTGTCCAGGATGCCTTCGATCTGCGCGGCGAGGCGCCGCACCTCGGCCTGGCCCTGGCTGTAGCCGTCGGCATGGCCGTGCTGGAAGCCTTCCTTCTCTGCGCTGTCCTGGATCGCCTGGATCTCCTCCAGGGTCGGCAGCTGCAGCGGTGGCTCGGGTTCGTGTTCCGGGTCCGGCTCGGTGAGTTCGAACACATCTTCCTGCGCCAGCGCCGGTTCGGGCTGGGCCAGCAGGTCCGGGGCAAGCCAGCGCACGACGTTGCTCACAGCATGGCCTCCGCGCTGCCGCCGATGGTGACGGTGCCTTCATCGGCCATGCGCTTGACGATGGCCAGGATCTCGCGCTGCGCGCCTTCCACGTCGGACAGGCGCACCGGGCCACGGGCTTCCATGTCCTCCAGCAGGATTTCGGCCGCGCGCTGCGACATGTTGCGGGTGATCTTGTCGCGCACCTTGATGTCGGCACCGCGCAGGGCCAGGCCCAGGCGCTCGCCGCTCACTTCGCGCAGGACCAGCTGCATTTCGCGATCGTCCAGATCGACCAGATCGTCGAACACGAACATCAGGTCCTGGATGCGGTTGCTCAGTGGCGCATCGATGCGTGCGATTTCGCCCAGGATCGCTTGGTCCTGGCCGCTGTCCATGAAGTTCAGGATGTTGGCCGCGCACTGCACGCCGCCGATGTTGGACGACTTCAGGTTCTGGTTGCCGGCGAACTGGCGCTCCATGATCTCGTTGAGTTCATTGAGCGCGTTCGGCGGAATGCCGTCGAGGGTGGCGATGCGCAGCAGTACGTCGACGCGGGTACGGTCGGGCAGCAGCTTCAGTGCGTCGGCGGCCTGGTCTGTTTCCAGGTGCGCCATCACGATGGCGATGATCTGCGGGTGCTCGTTGCGCACCAGGTCGGCCACCGCGCGCGGGTCCATCCACTTCAGCGCGTCCAGGCCGGTGGTGTTGCGGCCGAGCAGGATGCGGTCGATCAGGTTGCCGGCCTTCTCGCTGCCCAGCGCCTGCACCAGCATGTTGCGGATGTAGTCATCCGAACCCACGCCCAGCGAAGTCTTCGAGCCCAGCTCCTGGCCGAACTGGTCCATCACCCGTTCCACCTGCTCGCGGGTGATGTCGGTCATGGTGGCCATGGCGATGCCGATCTTCTGCACTTCCTTGGGTTCCATGTGGCGCAGCACCTCGGCCGCGTCCAGCTCACCCAGCGAAAGCAGCAGCACGGCCGCGCGCTGCACGCCGGTCAATTGCGGCTCAGTCATTGGCCACCCAGCCCTTGACCACCTGGGCCACGCGCTTGGAGTCGGTCTTCACGGCTTCACGCGCCATCCGCAGTCGTTCCTCATATGAATCCACCGGCAGGGCCAGTGCGTCTGGCCCGGCCAGGCTGGCCCGGTCGGCGCCCAGCGCCGGCAGCGGGGTGCCATCGTCATCAACCAGCTGCACGTCCGCGGTATGCGGTTCCAGTGCGTGCTCGTCGTTCTTCTTGTTCTGGCCGGTGATCGCGCGCAGCGCCGGGCGCAGCACGCCGAACAGCAGTGCCAGCACCACCACCGCGCCGAGCAGCATGCGGCCGGCGTCGTGGACCCAAGGCAGCTCCCACCAGGCCGGGCCTTCCTCGGGCGTGATCTCGCGCACGAACGGGGCGTTCATCACCGACACGGTGTCGCCACGCTCGGCGTTGAAGCCGACCGCCTGCTTCACCAAGGCCTCGACGCGGGTCAGCTCGGCGGCCGACAGCGGCTGCGGGCTCATCTTGCCGTTGGCGCCGGCGCGCGGCACGTTGTCCACCAGCACTGCCACCGACACGCGCTTGATGCGGCCCGCGGGCTGGCGGGTGTGCTGCAGGGTGCGGTCCAGCTCGTAGTTGCGGGTCGCGTTCTTGCTGCTTTCGGTCGGGGTCTGCGCGGTGGCCGGCGCGGCCTGCTGGCCCGGCGGGCTGTTGCTGGTCGCCCCCGGCACACCCTGCGGCCCCGGCGTGCTGGTGGTGTTCTCGCTCATCTGCTCGCTGCGCAGCTTCTGCGGCTCGCCGTTATAGAGCTCGCGGGCTTCTTCGGTCACCGAGAAATCCATGTCCACGCTCACTTCCGGGTTGACGCGGCCCGGGCCGGTCATCGGTTCCAGAAGCTCGCGGATGCGTTGGTTGAACGAGGTTTCCTGGCGGCGCACCTGTTCGAACTGGGCAGCGTTGACGGCCGCCTCGCTGTTGGGGTCGGTGATGCTGAGCATGCGCCCGCTCTGGTCGACCACGGTCACCCGTTCCGGGGCAAGATCCGGGATGCTGGCCGCGACCATGTGCACGATGGCGTCCACCTGGCTGCGTTCCAGCTGCTGGCCGCCGCGCAGTTCCAGGGTCACCGAAGCGCTGGCGACATCGCGCTGGCGGGTGAAGGCGCTGGGCTTGGGAATGGCCAGGTGCACGCGCGAATCACGCACCGGGCGCAGCGTGTTGATGGTGCGCGACAGCTCGGTTTCCAGCGCGTGCTGGTAGCGCGCGCTTTCGACGAACTGGCTGACGCCGAAGCCCGGGTCGCGTTCCATCAGCTCGAAGCCAAGCTTGCCGCTGTCGGTCAGGCCGGAGCCGGCCAGCTTCAGGCGGGCGTCGTGCAGGTTCTTCTCCGGCACGGTGATGCCGCCGGTGGCGGGATCGAGCGCGAACGGAATCTGCGCGGCGCGCAGCAGGTCGGTCGCTTCAGCGGTCGCCTTCTGGTCCAGGCCGGTATACAGCGGGACCATGCCCGGCTTCTGTGACCAGAAGAACACGGACAGGCCTGCCGCCACCGCCACCGCGATCATCGCCATCAGGCCCAGCCGACGGGTGATCTGCAGACTCTGCAGGCGGTCGAACCATTGCCCGGCCTTCTCGGCGTTCAGGCTGTCCTTGGAGAGCGTCAGTGCCATGCGTCAATGTTCCTTACAGCGGCATGTTCATCACGTCCTGGTAAGCCTGGACGAGACGGTTGCGGACTTCCACGGTGGCGCGGAAGGCGATCTGGGACTGCTGCGAGGCGACCATCACCTTGGCCAGGTCGGCGCTGGGGTCGCCCATTTCGAAGGCCTTGGCCAGGGCGCCGGATTTCTGTTGCGCGTCGTTGACGCCGGCAATCGCACCACGCAGGGTTTCGGTGAAGCTGGCCGGCTGGGCCTGCGGTGCTTCCAGCACCGTGCCCGGCAGGGCATTGCTGCGCGGGGTTTCGCCCAGCGGGTTGAGCGCCGGCTGTCCCATCTGGGTCTGATAGGAGCGGATCTGCGAAAGGATCGAAGTGACGGAGTGGGACATCTGCAACGGTTCCAGAAACAGGGATGGGGTTGTCTGCTGGAGCCAGTGCAAGTGCCGTGCCGAAACCGGTTTTCGATTCAGTGAAGTGAGGAGGTTGGGTGTGCGTGCGGGGTTGCACCCCGCTCCCCGCGGTAGTGCCGGCCGCTGGCCGGCAACAGCAACAGCAACAGCAACAGCGAACATTCCGTGGGATGGCGGGGTGGGTCCGGTTGCGGGGGGCGCCGTAAATCCGTCCATGGAGGCTCGGTCGCCGCATCCATGCGGCTCACGCCCCCGCAACCGGACCCACCCCGCCTTCGACAGTTCTCTGCGATCTGATGGTGGGTGTCGACCTTGGTCGACACTGCTCGGAGGGGGGCAGATCCCGTTGCAGTGCAACGGGCTCTGACCCCGGTCATGGCGCCATTTAACCGGCGTCGGTTTTCTGGCCTGGGGCCGCAGGGTCCAGTGGCCGGAATTCCGGCGCTGTGAGTGCGCGGGGGGTCAGATCCCTTTCCAGCGGAAAGGGATCTGACCCCGGGCGCCACAAACACCAACGCCCGGGCAAGCCCAGGCGTTCGTGCCCCCTTCATGCTGATAGCGCGGTTCAGCCGGCCAGCTCGGCCTGCTCGCGCTCGATGCCGTACTTGCGCAGCTTTTCCACCAGGGTGGTGCGGCGCAGGCCGAGCAGCTGGGCGGCGTGGGCGACCACGCCCTGGGTGCGTTCCAGTGCTTCGTGGATCAGGCCCAGTTCGATGTTGGCCATGTGGTTGCGCAGGTCCATGCCTTCGTCGGGCAGTGCGGCCGGAGCCGCCGGGCGATTGACGGCAATGCCGTGCTCCAGCGCCGGCTGGTTGCCACTGCCGGGTGTGTGGAACGAGAAGCTGCGCAGGTCCAGCCGCTCTTCGCTGGCGGCGGGCGGTGCCGGTGCCGGCGTAGCGACGGCGGCCAGTGCCGCATCGCCACGATAGCGGGCCGGCAGGTCCTGCACGCGCACCGAACCACCCGGATGCAGCACGGCCAGTCGTTCGACCAGGTTGGTCAGCTCGCGCACGTTGCCCGGCCATTCGTAGCCGGCCAGTGCCTGCAAGGCTTCCGGGGTGAAGCGCACCTCGCCACGGCCGGTGCGGGCCAGCTGTGCGGCGATGGTTTCCACCAGTGCCGGCAGGTCCTCGCGACGTTCGCGCAGCGCGGGCACTTCAATCGGGAACACGTTCAGGCGGTAGAACAGATCCTCGCGGAACTTGCCCTCGGCAATACGGGTTTCCAGGTCGCGATGGGTCGCCGCCACCACGCGCACGTTGCAGCGGATGGTCTGGTTGCCGCCCACGCGCTCGAAACTGCGCTCCTGCAGCACGCGCAGCAGCTTCACCTGCATCGGCAGGCTCATGTCGCCGATTTCATCCAGCAGCAGGGTGCCGCCCTCGGCCATTTCGAAACGACCCTTGCGCGCGGTCAGCGCACCGGTGAAGGCGCCCTTCTCGTGGCCGAACAGTTCGCTTTCCAGCAGGTCCGCCGGAATGGCGCCGCAGTTGATCGCCACGAACGGGCCATCGCGGCGCGGCGAGCGCTGGTGGATCGCGCGCGACACCACTTCCTTGCCGGTACCCGATTCACCCAGCACCAGCACGGTGGTATCGAACGCGGCCACCTGTTCGATCATGGTGCGCAGTGCGGTCACCGCCGGACCGTTGCCGGTCGGCCCCTGATCCTGCACGGCACCGGCCTGATGCTCGGCATCCAGGCGCTTGAGGCTGGCGCGGCGCAGAAGGGCTTCCATCTGCGCGTGGCGCAGCGGCGTTTCAAGCGGCCAGATATTGGCTTCGTGCAGGCCGTGCTGCTGCGCGAACGCAGAGGCATCACCATCGGCCAGCAGCACCGGCGGTGGCAGGCTGCTGCCGCCCAGCCAGTTGTAGAGTGCGGTGCTGGCGGCGCTGTCGTCCAGGCTGCCGACGATCACCGCCATCCAGTCGTTCTGGCGCTGCCGGCCCAGATCGAAGTCGGCCGCGTCGGAGACCCAGCGCGGGTTGAAGTCCATGAATTCCAGCAGGGCAACGGTGCGCTCTGCGCGCACGGCGTCGTTGTCCAGCACCAGGATGCGCGATTCGCTCACGATCGATCCTCCCTGAGGCCTTCCAGGATCGGCATGACTTCCTGGATGTAGGACAGCTTGCTGACAAAATTGTCGGCGCCGGCACGCAGTGCGTGCTCGCGGTGCTCGGCGTCGTCGAAGTGGCTGGCGATCACGATGTACGGTGCATCGTCCTGCGACTTGATCAGGCGGGTGGCCTGCAGGCCGCCCATTTCCGGCATCGCCAGGTCCATCAGCACCACCTGCGGGCGCAGCGTTTCCGAGCGCTCGATCGCTTCCAGGCCGTTGCCGGCGCTGCCGACGATCTGCAGCCAGTCGATCTTGCGGAAATGGCGCATCGCCGCGTTGATGAAGCCCTCGTGGTCATCGACCAGCAGGACCGTGAGCTTGTTCATGTCCAACATCCTTTTCAGCCCACCCGGGCCAGCTGGGGTTGCCTGGCGCTGAGCCGGCGCCGTTCGCGGGCCGGGGCGATATCCAGTTGTTCTCGGTATTTTGCGACGGTTCGGCGGGCAATGTTCACCCCCTGGCGTGACAGCAGGCCGGCAATGGCCTCGTCTGCCAGCGGGCGGCCGGCCGGTTCGGCGTCGATCAGGCGGCGGACCATGGCCTTCACCGCCTGCCCGGAGACGCTGGCGCCTTCCAGGCGCACGGCGAAGAAGTGCTTCAGTTCGAAGGTGCCGCGCGGGGTCTGCAGGAACTTGCCGGTAGTGATGCGCGAAACGGTGGACTCGTGCATGCCGATCTCCTCGGCCACTTCCTTCAGGGTCAGCGGGGCCATGGCCTCTTCGCCACGGGCCAGGAAGGCGGCCTGGCGCTCGACGATCACCCGCGCGGTGCGCAGCAGGGTGTCGTAGCGCAGCGACAGGCCGCGGCTGAACCAGCGCGCTTCCTGCAGCATTTCGCGCAGTGCCGGGGCGGCCTCGCTGGTCTCTGCCAGCGCCTGTTCGTACTGGCTGTTGATGGAGACGCGGCGGCTGGTGGTCGGGTTCAATGCCACCTTCCACTGGCCATCGGCGTGCCAGGCGACCACGTCCGGAACCACAACGGCATTGCGTTCCGGCAGCAGGCTGTCGCCCGGGCGTGGCTGCAGCGACAGAATCAGGCGTACCGCTTCGCGAACGTCGTCGATCTCGGCGTCGTGCTGGCGGGCGAGGGCGGGGTAATCATGTGCGGCCAGCGCATCGAGCGCGCCGTCCAGGATGCGCGTGGCCAGGTGGCGGGCAGGCACCGCGCCGTGAAGGCTGCGCAGCTGCGCCTGCAGGCCCTCGCGCAGGTCCTGCGCGGCCATGCCGGCCGGTTCACCGTGCAGCAGCTGCTGGCGGATGGCTTCGACGCCGTCGGCAGCGATGTCGAACTGTGCGCTGGCCAGCAGCTGCAGCTGGTCCAGTGGCGCCTGCAGGTAGCCGGCCTCGTCGCAGTGGTCCAGCCAGAATGCGGCCACTGCCAGCTGGCGATCATCCATGTCGAGCGACAGGCGCTGCAGCACGCGCAGCTGCGGGTCGGTCGATTCGCCGGCAGCGATACGCGCCATGCGATCGTCGTCACCGTCCTGCCAGCTGGTACCGGCAACGTCCCACATCGAGGACTCCGGCAGCTCATCGAACGCGGCGGTTTCCAGCGTCGTGGCGGCAACCTCGGTGGCGTCGGCGGTCGGTGCTTCGGGTTCTTCGATTTCCAGCAGGGGATTGGAGTCCAGCAGGCGCTGGATTTCCTGTTCCAGGTGCAGGCCATCAAGCTGCAGCAGCCGGATCGACTGCAGCAGCTGCGGGGTGAGGTGGAGTTGTTGGCCCAGCTGGGTCGAGAGTGCAGCCTTCATCGTGGTTCCCCGGCACCGCTCCCCGGCGCCTTGTGGAACGCATCTTGCTTTTGATCCGGCGGGGGCGGAATCAGGGGGTTCCTGAGGGGCTTGGTGGTTGCCCCGACAGGGTGTAGGGGTTTTCCCTACATGGTTGCGGGATATTGACGATGGGTGGAGCTAAGGCATTGATTCGCGGTACCAGATCCGTCGATCCCGCCGTGTGCCGTGTACGGATTCCCGTCGGGGAGTGTCGGGATGACGGGATTTCGTCGCGGATGCGGGATGTCGCAGGTTGGTAGTAGAGTCGACTGTTAGTCGACTGCACTGTTAGTCGACTGCACTGTTAGTCGACTGCACTGTTAGTCGACTGCTCTCCGATCAGGCTCTGGAAAAGTCCCGCGCTCCGCGCGCAAGTCGACTGACAGTCGACTCTACCGACAGCCGATCACTCCAGCTCGTGCTGGTGGCGCGCGGCCAGCAGCAGCAGATCATTGGCGCGACGGCAGCCCAGTGACTCCATCATGCGTGCGCGGTGGGTTTCCACCGTCTTGACGCTGATGCCGAGGTCGGCGGCGATTTCCTTGTTGCTTTCGCCCTTGCCGATGCGGCGCAGGATCTCGCGCTGGCGTGGTGACAGCGCGGCGATGCCAGTGGGCTTCTCGCGGCCGAGCATCGGTGCCAGCATCTTGGCGGAGATCTGCGGACTCAGGAACACCTGGCCGGCATGCGCCGCGCGAAGCGCCAGTTCCAGTTCCTGCGGTGCCGCATCCTTGACCACGAACCCGACCGCGCCGCGGTCAAGCGCATCGCGCACGTGCGCGGCATCGTCATGCATGGTCATCATCACGACCCGGGTACCAGGCGCGCGCAGCCGGATATCGCTGAGCGCTTCCAGGCCCGTACGGCCCGGCAGTGACAGGTCCATCAGCACCACGTCCGGTGCGTGCTGCAGGGCCAGCTGCAGCGCCTGCTCGGCGTTGCTGGCTTCGGCCACCAGCTGCACGTCGGCAAACCCCTGCAGAAGCCGCGCCAGGCCGGCGCGGACCAGGGTGTGATCGTCGACGATGAGAACTCGCACAGGCACGCAGCAGGTCCGGGTAGGGGAGTCCACCTTAACTTAGCTGAACGGGCCCGCCAAGGCTTGCCCGCCAAGCGTGATGGTGGCAGGTTTCAGCGCGCCCGGCGTGCTTCGGCCACCTGTCGACGGTGCAGGCGGAACAGGTGGCGCTCCATGGCCATTTCCAGGCCATCGCCAAGGCGCTGGAAGCGCAGCCAGAGATAGTGGCCGCCGCCGCCATCCGCTGCTTCGGCGATCACTTCCACCGGCAGGTCGATATGGTCGGGCAGCCAGTCGCTGGGCTGCAGGCGCACCAGGCCTGCCTGGCCGGGACTGGCGCCACTGCGCGGGCCCAGCTGCAGGCGTATCCCGCGACGTGACCAGCGCACCGGGCGCAGGGTCAGCTCCTGGCCCTGCTGGCGGACCAGGCGGCCAAGCAGCACCATCGCCAGATCCAGCTTCGCCTCGAGCCGCTGAAGCTGCAGGCTGGCCTCGTTGCGGTCGTCATGCTCGTCAACGCGGCTGTCTTCCACCAGCGCCAGGCTGCGCAGCAGGCCTTCGGCGCTGCTGGTACGACCGGCGGCACTGCCGGGCTGGAACTCGGCGGGCAGGGCCAGTTCGCAGCTGAGCGTTTCGTCGAACAGCTCGCTTTCGGCAGGATGGTGCAGCGACGTTGTCGGCAGTTGGGTCATGCCAGCGATTCTGCCTGCAGGTAGGCATGCGCCGCGCGAAGGGAGCGCTGGCCGTCATTCATCAGTGCAGCCACCGCATCGCGGCGCTGGCGCAGCAGGCCCAGCAGGTTCTGCTGGCGCTCGAACAGCGCACTGAGTGGTGCGTGGTCGTCCAAGGTCAGCGGCTGGCTGAGCAGGGCATGCAGCGTGCTGTCGTGGCCGTCGAGCAGGCTGTCGGCCTGGTCGAGCGCATCTTCGCCCAGGGCCTTTTCGAAAGCATCCAGCTGGGCGTGCAGTTCGTGCAGGCTCATGGTGCCACCGCGGCCGAGCGGCGCTGTTCCATCGGGATCGCATTCCAGGCGCTGTCGATCTCGCCCAGCAGCTGCAGGGATTCGTCGAGGGCGGCACGGTCGTTGTGCAGGTTGGCCTCGGTCAGGCGCTGCAGCACGTAGTCGTAGAGCGCCGACAGATTGCCGGCGATCTCGCCGCCGGCCTCGTGGTCCAGCGAGCCGTTGAGGTGGCCGACGATCGCGCAGACCTCGCCGATCGCCTTGCCCTTGCCGGCCTGGTCGCCACGCTCGAGGCTGGCCAGTGCGCGCCGCACGCGCTCCAGCGCGCCGGCCAGCAGCATCGCCACCAGCTTGTGCGGATCGGCGTCGGCAACCGCACTGGTCACTCCCACCTGGCGGTACTGCTCGGCATATTGACGGCTGGAACCGTACATTCGTGATTCTCCTTGCGCTGGGTGCCGCCGGCAGGTCGTGGGGACCGTTACCGGCGGTGCGGCGTTGATTGCTGTTGCGTCCGTTATCGGTGCGTTGCACGCCAAACTTGAGCGTTGCACGCCGTCCTTTAACGGTTCAGCTGTGCCAGCTGCTGCTGCAGCGACGTATTGCTCTGCTGCAGCTTGCCCATCAGGCTGTCCAGCGCGATGAACTGCTTCTTGTAGCGCTCTTCCACGTTCTTCATGCGTGTGTCGAGGTCCTTGCGGCGCTTGTCGATGTTGTCCAGCGTGGTGTTCAGGCCCTTGGTGCGGGCGACGAAGGCGCCTTCCTTGCCGACCGTGGTGCTGACGTAGCCGTCAACCATGGTGTAAAGCGTGCCGGCACCGCCGGTGTCGCCGGTGATGGCGGCGCGGATCTTCTCCGGCTGGCTGGCCAGTGCAGCGGCAAACTTGGTGGTATCCAGCACCAGGCTGCCGTCGGCATTGGGATAGCCGCGCGTCTGCAGGCCAAGCACCTTCGGGTCCAGGCCGTCAGCGGAAAGCTCCTTCAGCACGCCGGACATCATCGAGCGCAGCTGGCTGGAGGCACCGCGCATCTGCGCGTCACCGGTCAGCGTGGCCGCTTCCTTGGTCTTGGCGTCGTACTTGGTTTCGGTGTTGATCGCCGCGATCGCCGCGTTGTAGGCGGTCACGAACTCCTGCATCACCTTGGTCGCGGCGGCAGTGTCGGTACTGATCACCACGGTGCTCTTGCCGGGAACCTTGAGGTTCAGGGTCAGGCCCGGAACCGCATCGGCCACCGTGTTGCTGGCGCTGACGACCTTCACACCATCGATGGTCAGCTCGGCGTCCGCTGCGGCCGTGTTCTGCTTCAGGCTGCCGACCAGTGCGCCCAGCTTCGGGTCGCTGCCACCGTACTCCAGCTTGATCGCGTTGGCAGCGCCGGTCTTTTCCTGGGCGATCGACAGATACTGGTTGTCGCCCGAGGTGATCAGTGTGGCCTGCACGCCCTCCTTGCGGCCGGCCGCATCGATCTTGTTGCGGATGGTGGTCAGCGTATCGCCGTCCTCCACCGCCACGTTCATGGTCTTGGCCTTGTCGCCGACGCCAACGGTCAGCGTCAAGGTTCCGGCACCGAAGGTGTCGGTCTTCGGGAATGAGGTGTCGGCAATCAGCTTGTGCGCGGTGGCCAGGGAGGTGACCTCCACCTGGTGCGTGCCGTTGGAGGCGGCTGCCTTGGTCGTGCCGAGGTCGTACAGCGCCACCGAGGCTGTCAGAACGTCGTCGGCATTGGTGGGGCCGGCCTTGCCGGTGGCTGTCACGGTGCGCGTATCGAACGCGGTGGTGGCCTTCAGTGCGGTCAGTGCGGTCTTCAGCTTGTCGAAGGCCGAAGTGACGGTGCCGATCGACGACAGCTGCATCTTGGCCTTGGACTGCTGCAGGTTCAGCGCGTTGTCGGCGGGCTTGCGGTCGGCTGCGACCAGCTGGTTGACGATGTCCGAGATGTTGAGCCCCGAGCCAATGCCACCGTATCCAAAGCTTGCCATGTGATTCTCCTGGTATCCGGGCCTGGCCGCCGTGCGGTGGCCCGTCGTCAACGAAAATAGCGGCCTGCGCCGCTGGGTCTTGAGGACTTCGTTGATGCATGCGCCGTGCCAGTTGTCTGGCGGCGGATCTGGCACGCGGTTTGCAAGAGGGCTGGGGCAGGGTGCGGGTGGAATCACCGCAGGCTGCCGGGAGTCTGCAAAAAACCCTCCCCCAAGGCAGGGGAGGGATCAGGCTACTGACAATCGGGGGGAGACGAAGCCGCCCGGTACGTACAGTCAAAGGTACAGCGCTGAAAGAGAGGTCCGCAGGAGCGGGCGATGCCAAGCCGGTTCGGGAGTGATCCCGGGCCGGGCATGGCCCGCGCCTTCGTGCACCGTGGCTTCCGGGTTGCCGCTACCGTCGGTTCGATCCGACGGTAGCGGCGCCTTCTTGCCGTGGATCAGCGCAGCAGGCTGAGCACGCCCTGCGGCACCTGGTTGGCCTGGGCCAGCATGGCCGTACCGGCCTGCTGCAGGATCTGGGTGCGGGTCAGCTCTGCGGTTTCCTTGGCGAAGTCGGTGTCCTTGATGCGGCTGCGCGACGCCGACAGGTTCTCCGAGGAGGTCTGCAGGTTGGCCACCACCGAGGTGAAGCGGTTCTGGATCGCACCGAGGTCGGCGCGGGTGCTGTTGATCGCACCCAGGGCCTTGTCGACCACTTCCAGGGCCTGCTGGGCGCCGAGCACGGTGCTCACGTCCAGCTTCTGCACGTTGGCCGAGGTATCGGTGCCGGCAGTGTAGGCGCCCGCAGCTGCCGCGGTGCCCCAGGTCTTGGCGGTCGCGTCGTAGTCGCTGCGCATCAGGGCGATATCGGCGGCGGCGACAGCCTTGCCTTCCTTCACCGAGCTCAGCTTCAGGGAGCCGTCGGCATTGGCTTCGGCGTAGATGCCTGCTTCGCCGATCTTGGCATTGATGGCGGTGGCGACGGCCTTGGAGGCATCAGCCGTGGTGGCGCCGGCCTTCACTTCAACCGTGCCGATGTCCACGCCCATCACGGTGCCGGAGAAGCGGGCACCGTCGGTGCTGGCGGCCAGGGCAGCGGTCGCACCGGTGGCGAAGGTCGAGGTGCCCAGCGAACCGGCCTTGGCATCGATGGTCTTGTCGATCGCGATGGCCTGACCGGCATTGGCGCCGACCTGGAACAGCTGGCTGGAGAAGGTGCCGTCCAGCAGCTTGGTGCCGTTGAAGTCCGACTGCTTGGCAACGCGGTCGATTTCCGAGACCAGCTGGGTCACTTCGGCCTGCAGCGCCTTGCGGTCGCTGGCCGAGTTGGTAGCGTTGGAGGCCTGCACCGACAGCTCGCGGACGCGCTGCAGGTTGTTGCCGATTTCGGTCAGCGAGCCTTCGGCGACCTGGGCCAGCGAGATACCGTCGTTGGCATTGCGGATGGCGACGTCGGTACCGCGGATCTGCGTGCCGAAGCGCTCGGAGATCGCCAGGCCGGCGGCGTCGTCCTTGGCGCTGTTGATGCGCGAACCGGAGGACAGGCGCTGGATGGTGGTAGCCAGCGAGCTGCCGCTGGTGCTCAGGTTGCGCTGAGCATTCAGGGACATGGTGTTGGTGTTGATGACTTGTGCCATGGTGCTTTTCCTTTGGCGAAGGTGGAACGTATTTCAGGATCCGGGCGCCGCGTCATGCGGCGCCCGGAGGTCGATCAGCGAGCGGATCAGCGCAGCAGGCTGAGCACGCCCTGCGGCACCTGGTTGGCCTGGGCCAGCATGGCCGTACCGGCCTGCTGCAGGATCTGGGTGCGGGTCAGCTCGGCGGTTTCCTTGGCGAAGTCGGTGTCCTTGATGCGGCTACGCGAAGCCGACAGGTTTTCCGACGAGGTCTGCAGGTTGGCCACGACCGAGGTGAAGCGGTTCTGCACGGCGCCGAGGTCGGCGCGGGTGCTGTTGATCGCACCCAGCGCCTTGTCGACAATTTCCATTGCCTGCTGGGCGCCCTTCACGGTGCTGACGTCCAGGTTGCTGGCGTACTTCGCAGCCGGGGCCGCAGCAGCGGTGGTGGCGGTGAAGGTCGGCGCGGTGGCGCCGGTCCAGGTGCCCGGGGTGGCGGTGATGGCCTTGAACGAGCCGTCGGCGTTGGTGCTGTCCTTGACCGAGGTCAGGGTCACGCCAGCGGTGCCGTTCACTTCAGCGTAGACGCCGGTCTCGCCGATCTTGGCGTTGATCGCGGTCACCAGCGCTTCACGCGATGCCTTGCCGGTGGCAGCGGCGTCGGCGCCCTGCTTGACCGAGACATCGGCGATGGCCACGCCGTTGATGGACAGGCCGCTGGTGCTGAAGTCAGCGTTGGTGCCCGGGTCGGCCAGGGCCAGTGCGTTGGTGTCGAACTTGGCGCCGCCCAGGGCATTGGCCTTGGCATCAATGGTCTTGTCGATGGCGATCGCCTGACCGGCGTTGGCGCCGACCTGGAACAGCTGGCTGGAGAACGAACCGTCCAGCAGCTTGGTGCCGTTGAAGTCCGACTGCTTGGCGACGCGGTCGATTTCCGAGACCAGCTGGGTCACTTCGGCCTGCAGGGCCTTGCGGTCGCTGGCCGAGTTGGTGGCGTTGGAGGCCTGCACCGACAGCTCGCGGACGCGCTGCAGGTTGTTGCCGATTTCGGTCAGCGAACCTTCGGCGACCTGGGCCAGCGAGATGCCGTCGTTGGCGTTGCGGATGGCAACGTCGGTACCGCGGATCTGCGTGCCGAAGCGCTCGGAGATCGCCAGGCCGGCGGCGTCGTCCTTGGCGCTGTTGATGCGCGAACCGGAGGACAGGCGCTGGATGGTGGTGGCCAGCGAGCTGCCGCTGGTGCTCAGGTTACGCTGAGCATTCAACGACATCGTATTGGTGTTGATGACTTGTGCCATGAGGAGAGGTCCTTGAGCGGTTGCACGTGAGTTGGGTTAGACGCCCCCGACGTGCCCCGGGGGCGGCTCATGTCAGCGCTGCAACAGGCTGAGCACGTTCTGCGGTACCTGGTTGGCCTGGGCCAGCATGGCCGTACCGGCCTGCTGCAGGATCTGGGTGCGGGTCAGTTCGGCGGTTTCCTTGGCGAAGTCGGTATCGCGGATGCGGCTGCGCGAGGCCGACAGGTTCTCCGAGGAGGTCTGCAGGTTGGCCACCACCGAGGTGAAGCGGTTCTGGATCGCGCCAAGGTCGGCGCGCACGCTGTTGACCGATTCGAGGGCCTTGTCGACGATCGATAGCGCCTTCTGCGCGCCTTCGGCCGTGGTGACGTTCAGGTCCTTGACGAAGTTCGACGTGGCGCCGGTCAGCAGGCCGCCGTTGGTGCTGGTTTCAGTCAGGCCCAGGCCGGCGATGGTCGCGGCGGTGGCGCCGGCCGGCGGGGTTGCGGCACTGACGCCCAGCGTGAAGGTCTGGCCGTCCTTGACCGAGGCCAGGCTGATCACGCCGGCATTGACCGAGGCCATGACGCCGGTTTCGCCCAGCTTGTTGTTGATCGCGGCAGAGGTGGCCGAGGTGATCGATTCACCCGCTTTCACGGTGAAGTCGTTGATGGTGACCGTGGTGGCGGTGCCGCCCGGCGGGGTCACCGAGATCTGCAGGCCGGAGTAGGTGGTGTCGGCGGTGGCCTTGTCGGCCGCGGCCAGGCTGGTGCCGGTGTAGCCATTGGCGAAGGTCGCCGCGCCCAGCGAATCGGCCTTGGCGTTGACCACGCTGTTGATGGCGATGGCCTGGCCGGCGTTGGCGCCGACCTGGAACAGCTGGCTGGTGAAGGAGCCGTCCAGCAGCTTGGTGCCGTTGAAGTCGGCCTGCTTGGCCACGCGGTCGACTTCCGAGACCAGCTGGGTCACTTCAGCCTGCAGGGCCTTGCGGTCGCTGGCCGAGTTGGTGGCGTTGGAGGACTGCACGGCCAGTTCACGGATGCGCTGCAGGTTGTTGCCGACTTCGCTCAGCGAACCCTCGGCGACCTGGGCCAGCGAGATACCGTCGTTGGCATTGCGGATGGCCACGTCCAGCCCGCGGATCTGGGTGGTGAAGCGCTCGCTGATGGCCAGGCCGGCCGCGTCGTCCTTCGCGCTGTTGATGCGCAGGCCGGACGAGAGGCGCTGGATGGTGGTAGCGAGCGAGCTGCCGCTGGTGCTCAGGTTGCGCTGAGCGTTGAGCGACATCGTATTGGTGTTGATTACCTGTGCCATGGGGTCGTCTCCTCTTATATGGAACCCGTTGGTGAATGAAACGAAGCGCCGCCTGTTTTTTTGTGTGGCTGTGTGCTTCGCTGTTGCCAAATGAATAACGGCGCTTTGTCAACAACCTTTAGCCGTGAATTCCGTCGATGCTGAAATCCGGTGCCGGCGGCTGTTTTCCCGGGGTTTTTCAGCCCTTGTCGGGCGTGAAGGCGACCCCGGAAGGGGCGGTTGGGCATGCCCAACCAGCGCTGATGAAGGTATCGGCGGGGCAGGGCCGGGCTTGATGGGCAATCACGGAAAATGCGCAGGAGCACCTTTCCGGCAGCGCCGGGCCACGCCCGGCGAGCGCGACGGAACGGGCACGCAGGAACGAAAAAGGCCGCGATGCAGGGCATCGCGGCCTTCAGGGAGTGACGCTTGGGAAGCGTCAGCGGATCTTGTTGAACAACGACATCGACTGCATCTGCGAGAAGATCGTCTGTGCCGCCTGCAGTGCGGTGCTCTGCAGCTGGTACTGGCTCAGCGCATCGGCGTAGTCCAGGTCGCGCATCTGCGACAGCGTGGTCTTCAGGGTCACGCTGTTGGCTTCGCGCATGTCGGCGGCATTGTCCAGTGCCTTCAGCTGCGCACCGCCGGCCGCGCGCGAATCGATCATCCGTTCCGATGCACGGGCCACATCGCGCAGGGCGCTCTGCAGTTCGTTCTGCTGCGCGCTCATTTTCGCGGTGGTGCCGGTGTCGGCATCAAGCGCGGCAATCAGCTTGTCCATGGTGTCGAAGATGTCGCGGCTGGTTGCCGGCTTCACGTTGAAGCTGTCACCGGCAGCAGGTGCGCCGGTGATCTGCAGGCGTACACCGTTGACTTCCACGTTGTCACCGGCCTTGAACGTGCCGGTGCCAGTCACGTTGCCAGCGCCGTCCAGTACCTGGTACTGGTCGGCGGCGGTGAAGCGGATGCTGAAGGACTGGCCGTTCCAGCTGTCGCTGCCATCGCGGGTGATGTTGGTCAGCACGCCGTTGCCGGTATTGCCGGCCGCGGCGCCACCATCGACGAAGCCGTCGCCGGTAGGAATGCGCATGAAGATTTCGCTGCCGGGCAGGGCGTCCCGCACATAGGTGTCGGGGCCGACTTCAATCTGGCGCTGGGTCTGGTCGCCACGGTAGACCACCTTGCCATTGATCTTGGCGAACGGTGGATCGCCATCGTTGGTGCCGCCGAACACGTAACGGCCGGTACCGTCGTCGGCGTTGGCCAGCGACAGCAGGCCCTCGCGGATCTGGTTCAATTCGGTGATCAGCGTCTTCTTGTCGGCGGCGCCCAGCGCGGGGTTGCTGGCCTGGATGGTCAGGTCGTTGACGCGCGCCATCAGGTCGTTGACCTGGGCCAGGGTGTTTTCCTGCACGCCCAGCCGGTTCTGCACGTTGCCGGCATTGAGTTTCATCCGGTCCAGTGCGGCCAGGCTGCGGTCAAGCCCCACGGCCGCACCCGCGGCGACCGGATCGTCCTTGGCGCTGACGATCTTGCTGCCGGTGGCGATCTGCTGCTCCAGGTGGCTGAGCTTGGCCTGCTTGGCCATCATCAGCGACACGGACTGGTTGAACATCATGCTGGTGGAGATACGGCTGCTCATCGACGGACGGCTCCCAGAATGGTCTGGAACATGCTGTCGGCGGTGGAGATCAGCTGCGACGCGGCCTGGTAGGCCTGCTGCAGGCGCAGCATGTCCGCCGCTTCCTCGTCCAGGTTGACGCCGGACACCTCATCGCGCGCTTCCTGCGCCTTGTCGTTGATCACCAGCTGCGCTTCCAGCGAATACTCGGCCGAGCGGGCGGCTGCACCGACCTGGGTGGTCAGGCCGCCCAGGGCACCGTTGAGGGTGACCGTGCCGCTGTTGAACGCCTTGGCGCTCTCCACCTTGGACAGCCTGGAGGCATTGCTGTTGTCCGAAGAGCCCGCCGGGGTCGGGGTGATGTTGAAGGTGTCGCCGACCTTTGGCGCACCGTCCAGCACGAAGCTCCAGCCATTGGCGCTGATGGTCTGGCCAGGCGTGTAGGTCTGTGGCGGGCCACCATCGATGGTGTAGGTGGTGGCCGAGGTGAACACGATCGCGGCCGGATTGCGCAGGTTGGCGTTGGTCGAATCGCTGACGGTGACACCGCTCAGCTTGCCGGTGCCGGTGTTGGACGACGCTGCCGCGCCCTTCACCGCAGCTGCGGCGGCGATGCGCGAGGGATCGGTGATCGCCACTTCCATGCTGCCGGCCACGCCTGCGGTCGGCTGCAGCAGGAAGCGATCGTTGGCTGCCGGCGTACCGCCGACCACCAGCTTGACGCCGTTGATCACCAGTGGATCAGCGGCCGTGCCGGTGCCGGTCAGCGGAACGTTGGCGCCGGTGTCGGCACGGCTGGCCTTCCAGTTGGTGCCATCGAACTGCAGCACCACGTTCTGCGCGTCCAGCTTGCCGAGGTCGCCGTAAGCGGCGCTGAGGCTTGCGGTACCGGTATTGGCATTGTTGGCGGTGACGCGCGGGTTGCCGATGTTGAAGAAGTCCCCCCCCAGCTGGCCATACAGGTCCACGCCCTGGTGATGCACCTGGTTGAAGCTCTCGGCCAGGCCTACCGCCAGCTTGCCCAGTTCGGCCTGGGCCGGCGTCAGCACGGTGTCGCGGAACTCCAGCAGGCCGCCGATCTGGCCACCGACCGCCTTCGGGTCGAGCCGGATGGTGTTGCCCTGCGTTTCCAGCGCCAGCTGCAGCCGCTCCGGCTGGTACGGGTCGGCAACGGTGGTGACCTTGGTTGCCGTGGTACCCACCACCAGCGCGTTCCCGCCGGCGGTATAGACATTCATGATGCCGCCGTCCTGGATCACTGCGGTGCCACCGGTGTAGCCGATCAACTGGGTGATCAGCTGGTCGCGGCGATCGAGCAGGTCCGGTGCGGCGGTAGCGATGTTGGTGCCGATCGCACCGTTGATCTGCGCGATCTCCTGCGCCAATCGGTTGACCTCGGTGGCACCAGCCAGCAGGCCGTTGTTGACCTCGCTGTTGAGGTTGTTCAGGTGCGTGTTGAGCTGCACGAAGCGGTTGGCCAGCGCCTTGCCACCGTCCAGCATGTTCTGGCGGTCGGCGGTGCCGGCCGCATTGGAGGACAGGCCGCTGACCGAATCGAAGAACTTCGACCAGACGCCGGACACGTTGGTTGCCGCGTCGGAGAACAGCGAGTTGACCCGGTCGGCCATGCCAGAGAGCTGCTTCAGGCGCGCCAGCTCGCCGCTGCTGTCGAGCAGGCGCGAGATCGCCAACTGGTCGGCGGTACGGCGGATGTCGGTGATGCGGGTGCCGTTGCCGACCGTGCCGTAGCCGTAGTTCTGGGGATCAGCCGTGGCGAAGTTGACCTTCTGCCGGCTGTAGCCCGGGGTATTGAGGTTGGCCACGTTGTGGCTGGTGGTCGCCAACGCACGCTGGAAGGCGAGCAGGGCACCGGTACCGGTGGAAAGTACGCTGGACATGGGGTTCCTCAACGACGGGTGATACCCAGCGCCGCGGTTGCGGTGCTGGCGAAGGTCTGGCCAAGGCGCGAGCCGGCGTCTGCCACGGCGCTGACGGCACGCTCGATGGTCGGTCCGCCGGCGATCGCGGCGATCTTGGCCGCGTAGCGCGGGTCGGTGGCATAGCCGGCGCGCTGCAGACCGCGGGCGAAGCCCTGCACATCGGTGCCGGCCTGCAGGGCCTGCTGGTAGCGCGGGCTGGTCTTCAGCAGGCGCACGTAGTCGGCAAAGCTCTCGGCCGGCGAACTGTAGGCGCGGAAGCTGGCGGTCTCGTTGCGGCGCACGCCATCGACATACTCGTGGGTGCCGGCCACGGCGCGCTGGCCGTTCCAGCCATTGGCCTTGATGCCGAACAGGTTGTGCGAGGTGCTGCCGTCGGCATGCTTGATGTGGCGCTTGCCCCAGCCGGTCTCCAGCGCTGCCTGGGCGACCAGGGCGCGGGCATCCACGCCCAGCTCCTTGGCCGCACGCTGCGCGTGCTGCCAGATGCTTGCGACGAAACCTTCCGGGGTGTGCTCGCCCAGCTGGGCGACGGCGGTGCGGGTAGCCATCGCATCGGCCGGGCTGATGGCCGTGCCGCGGTTGCTGGCGGTGGCCGACCACTGATCGCTGTTGGCGGCCCAGTCCTCGCCCTGCAGGCTGCCGATGTACGGATCTTCGGTGCCCAGCGAGCGGTGCATGCTGCTGCTTTCGCGCCCGGCGATCAGGTCCAGCGCCTGTTCCATCGGTGCAACCGCCGCGTGTGCGCCCGACTGGGCGCCGGCCGCCATCTGCTGCAGCAGGCGCACCGCCTGGCTGCCGTCTTCCAGCGGCACCGACGGCGCGGGCTTGGCCGGCGCATTGAGCTGATAGGCACGGCTGGCTTTGGCCGGGTCCACGCGGGTATCCAGCGCCGGGCCATCGGCGGCCTGGCCGGACAGCTGCCGGCTGATCATGCCGGACAGGCCCAGGCCCTTGCCTCGGGTCATCGCCTCGGCGATCTTCTGGTCGTACATGTCGCGGAACATCTTGTTCTCGCCGGGGAACAGCGAGTCGCCGAAGCTGGCATCACGCATGCTCTTGACCAGCATCTGCGCGAACTGGCCTTCCAGTTGTCGCGCGACCTTGTCGATCTTGGCCGGATCATTCTGTTGCGCCGGGTGCAGATCGAATGCGGGATTGATGCGCATGTCAGATCACCTCGAGCTCGGCACTCAGGGCGCCGGCCTGCTTCAGGGCTTCCAGGATCGCAATGAGATCGCCCGGTGCCGCGCCTACCGCGTTCACCGCGTGCACGATCTCGTCCAGGGTGGTGCCGCCGCTGAACTTGAACATGCGGCTGCCTTCATTGGTGGCGGTGATGGTCGACTGCGGGCTGGCTACGGTACGGCCGCCGGACAGCGCGTTGGGCTGGCTGACATTGGTGTTTTCCTGGATCGTCACGGTCAGCGAACCGTGCGAGATCGCGGCGGGTCCGACCCGCACCTGCTGGCCGATGACCACGGTGCCGGTACGCGAATTGACCACCACTTTGGCCGGGGCGCTGCCCGGGGTCAGTTCCAGGTTCTCGATGCGCGCCAGCAGGCCGATGCGTGCGCCCGGATCGGTCGGTGCGGTGACCGCCACGGTCACGCCATCGACCGCGCGTGCCGCACCTTCGCCGAATGCATTGTTGAGTGCAGCGACCATGCGTGAGACGGTCGTGAAGTCATTGTTGTGCAGGTTCAGGGTGATCTCGCCGCCATTGGCCAGCGGGTCGGGCAGGGCACGCTCCACGGTGGCGCCATTGGGAATGCGGCCGACGCTGGGCACGTTCACCGAGACGCGCGAGCCGTCCTTGCCCTGCGCGCCGAAGCCACCCACGATCAGGTTGCCCTGGGCGATGGCATAGATCTGGCCATCGGCGCCGCGCAGGGGGGCCATCAGCAGCGAACCGCCGCGCAGCGACACCGCGTTGCCGATCGAGGACACGGTGATGTCGATCGGCTGGCCCGGCTTGGCGAACGGCGGCAGTTCGGCGTGGATCGCCACCGCCGCCACGTTCTTCAGCTGCGGGTTGACGTTCGGCGGTACGTTGACGCCCAGCTCGCCGAGCAGGTTCTTCAGGCTCTGCACGGTGAAGGGTGCCTGGCTGGTGCGGTCGCCGCTGCCGTCCAGGCCCACCACCAGGCCGTAGCCCACCAGCGCATTGCCACGCACGCCACCGACCTGGGCCAGGTCCTTGATGCGTTCGGCGCTGGCCGGGGCTGCAACGATCAGCAGCATCAAGGCGACGAACGACGCCGTGCGCCGCTGCCAGGAAGAAGAGAAGAAGAGTTTCATGGCCATACTCAGAACGGCGTCAGGCCGGAGTTGAAGAAGCGGCTCAGCCAGCCCATCGCGTTGGACTGTGCGACAGGGCCGCGGCCGCCGTAGACGATGCGTGCCTCAGCCACGCGGCTGGAAGGCACAGTGTTGTCCGCGCCGATGTCGCCGGGGCGCACGATGCCCTGTACCTGCACCAGCTCGTCGCCCTGGTTCAGGCGCAGGTTCTTCTGCCCCTGCACCACCAGGTTGCCATTGGGCAGGCGCTGCACCACGGTCACGGTCACGTTGCCCTGCAGGCGGTTGCTCTGCGCGCTGTTGCCCTTGCCGGTGAAGTCACGCGCGCCCTTGGCCGTCGCACTCAGGATGTCCTTGCCGCCCAGGGTGACCGGCGCGCCGAGGATGGAGGGCGTGCCCAGGCTGAGGTTGGATTCCTTGTTGGTGGCCGTGTTGGCACTGGTCTGCGCGGTGGTATTTTCCAGCAGGGTGATGGTCAGCAGGTCGCCGACATCGCGTGCGCGACGGTCCGAATACAACTGCAGGGTCGGACCGGCCGCATAGATGGCGCCGGCGGTCGGCTCGGCCTGCGGTGGCATGATCGGCTGGATCGGTGCCATTGCCGGATAGGGGCGCACGTCGCCGGCAATCACGCAGCCACCGAGCAGGGCAGCCACGGTGCAGGCGAGGGCAGTGCGGGCGAAGTTGGAAATGGGCGACATGGCGGTTTCCCGGGTTGGCCGGTCAGAGCTTGTTGTTGAGGTAGCCGAGCATCGAATCAGTGGTGGAAATCGCCTTGGCGTTCATTTCGTAGGCGCGCTGGGTTTCGATCATCGACACCAGCTCTTCCACCACGTTGACGTTGCTGCCCTCCAGCGCGCCCTGCACCACGGTGCCCAGGCCGTTGAGGCCGGGATTGCCGTTCTGCGCCGGGCCCGATGCGGTGGTCTCAAGGAACAGGTTTTCACCCCGTGCCTGCAGGCCGGCCGGATTGACGAAATCGGTCAGGGTCAGCGCGCCCACTTCCACCGAGGCCGCGCCGTCGGCCATCTTCACGCTGATGGTGCCGTCAGTACCGATGGTCACCGACTGCGCGCCTTCGGGAATCTGGATGCCCGGCTGCACCGGGTAGCCGCTGTTGGTGACCAGCTCGCTGTCCTGGTTGATCTTGAACGAGCCATCACGGGTATAGGCCGAGCTGCCATCGGGCATCTGCACTTCGAAGAAGCCGCGGCCGTTGACCATCACGTCCAGTGCGCGGCCGGTCTGCTGCTGGCCACCCTGTTCGAAGTTCTTGGCGGTGGCGACCACGCGCACGCCGGTACCCAGCTGCAGGCCGGTCGGCAGCTGTGTCTGTGCCGAGGAGGAGCCGCCGGGTTGGCGCACCTGCTGGTACAGCAGGTCCTCGAAGCTGGCGCGGTCCTGCTTGAAGCCGGTGGTGTTGGTGTTGGCGAGGTTGTTGGAAACCACCGACATGCGCATCTGCTGCGCATCCAGTCCGGTTTTCGCGATCCACAATGCCTGGTTCATCTTCGGTGTCCTGTCTGGTGGAGCCGGCCGCGCGGTGCGGCCCTTGTCTTCGGGTGTGCAAGCGGTGTGCCAGCGCCGCATTCAAGCGGCGCCGGACTTCCGTCAGCTGCCCAGGCGCAGCAGGCTGTTGGCGCTGCGCGCGTTGTCGTCGCCGTGCTTGATCACCTGCACCTGCATTTCGTACTGGCGCTGCAGCTGGATCATCTGCACCAGCGCGCCGGCGGCATCGACGTTGCTGCCTTCCAGCTGGCCGCTGTGCACCGCCGTGCCCTGCGCAGGTGCGAACGGCTGGCGCGGATCGGTGTTGCGGAACAGCCCGTCCAGGCCGCGCTCCAGGCGCTCGTCCGGCGCCTGCACCACCTTGATCCGTCCGACCTGCGCCATCGTCTGCGGGCCTTCGCCCTGCGGAATGATCGAGATCGTGCCGTCGGCACCGATCTCCATCGCCTGGTAGGGCGGAATGGCGATCGGGTTGTTGTTGTCATCCAGCACCGCGCGGCCGCTGGAGGTCACCAGCTGTCCGTTCGGCGTGACCGACAGTGCGGCGCCACGCGTGTACGCCTCGGTGCCATCGGTGGACTGCACGGCCAGCCAGGTGCCGGTCTGCAGCGCCAGGTCCAGCGGCTTGCCGGTGATGTGCTGCGCGCCGGGCCGGCGGTTGAAGCCGGCGTCGACGTGCAGTGCATCCACCCGCGAGGCAAAGCCCTGGCCCTTGATCGGGAAGGCTTCGGTGTTGGCCAGCGCTTCCTTGAAGCCAGGGGTGTCCGAGTTGGCGAGGTTGTGGCTGAGCGTACCCTGCGCCTGCAGGGAGGCGCGGGCACCGGTCATCGCCACGTAGAGGGCTTTATCCATGCGGGAAGTTCCGAGACGGGGTCAGCAGTTCATCAACGGATGTTGATGACGGTCTGGGTGATCTGGTCCTGGGTGGTGATCATCTGCGCGTTGGCCTGGAAGTTGCGCTGCGCGGTGATCATGTTGACCAGCTGCTCGGTGAGGTCGACGGTGGACGCTTCCAGCGAGCCGGCCTGGATCTTGCCGAGGTTGGAGGTGTCCGGCATGCCGGTGCGTGGCGTGCCCGAGCTGAAGGTATCCACCCACAGGTTGTTGCCCTTCGATTCCAGGCCCTGCGGATTGTTGAAGGTGGTCAGCGCGACCTGGCCCAGCGGCTTGTCGGCACCGTTGGAATAGCGGGCATAGACCACGCCGGTTTCCGACACGGTGATCTCATTGAGCTTGCCGGCGGCATAGCCGTCCTGCTGGGTGTTGCGCAGCGCGAACTTCTCGCCGTACTGGGTCGAACCGTTGATATCCAGCGTCATGTTCAACACGCCGGCGCCCGTGTTCGGGGTGAACGTGCCGAGGCTGACCTTGCCGTTGGCTGGTGCGACCAGCTTGCCGCTGTTGTCGAAGGTGACCGGGGTCGGTGTACCCGCCGGTTGGCCGTCCACGTAGTTGCGCACGGTCCACTCGTTCGGGTTGGCACCTTTCACGAAATACGAAACCTGGATGTGGCTCACGCCCAGCGAGTCGTACACGGTGATGCCGCCGCTGGAGTGGTTGTAGCTGTTGGAGTCGGTCGGGTCGAAGGTGGTGACGGTCGGCTGCTTGGCGTTGGCCGGCAGGGTGAAGCCGACCTTCACTTCGCTGGTCTGCTTCGGCGGGCTGTCAGTGGTCAGCAGCTGCAGGTCGACCATGCGCCCGGCATCGAAGTTGGTGCCGTCGGCATTCGGTGCGAACACCTGCAGGCGCGCGCCCTGCGGGTTGACCACGTAGCCCGATGCATCGGTCTGGAAGTTGCCGGCGCGCGAGTACACGCGGGTGCCGTTCATGTTCATGGTGAAGAAGCCCTCACCGGAAATGGCCATGTCCAGGCTGCGGCCGGTCTGTTCGTTGTGGCCCTGCTTGAACTGCTGGGCAACGTTGGAGACGCGGACGCCCGAACCCACGGCGTTCTTCGACAGGCCGTAACCGGTGGCCGAGAACAGGTCGGCGAATTCGGCGCGCGATTCCTTGAAGCCGGTGGTGTTGACGTTGGCGACGTTGTTGGCAGTGACACTCAGGTCGGAATTGGCGGCATTGATGCCGGACAGCGAGACATTGAAGCCCATGGGATGCTCCTGGTAAGTACGGGGTGTGCGGCTCAGCTGACGCGGAGCACGTAGTCGATCGGGGCCGTGCCCAGGCCCTTGAGGTTCAGGTACAGGCCGTCGGAACCGACGGTCACGCTTTCCACGGGCGCCTGCACGTAGGTGGACAACTTGGTGCTCTTGCCGGCGGTGTCGACGTGGTTGGCGACGATGGAGTACTTGCCCGGCTCCATGCGCTTGCCGTTGGCATCCTTGCCGTCCCACTGGAACGCGGTCTCTCCGGCGGCCTTGGCTTCCACGCTCAGCGAGGTGACCTTGGCGCCGGTGGCATCGGTGATGTCCACGGTGATGATGCCGGCAGAAGGCGCGGCCACCGTGCCTTCAACGTTGCCTTCCTTTTCCAGTACCAGCTTTTCCGACGGCACCAGCACCTGGTGGCCGACCAGCGCCGCGCCACGCAGCACCTGGTCGCTGGCCATCGATTCCTGGAAACCCTTCACCGTTTTGTTCAGGTCGGTGATGCCCTGCACGGTGGACATCTGCGCCATCTGCGCGACCATCTGCGTGTTGTCCATCGGCTTCAGCGGATCCTGGTGCTGCAGCTGTTCGGTCATCAGGCGCAGGAAATCGGCCTGGTCCAGCGTGTTCTTCTTCTTGGTGGCGTTGCTGTTCGGGGCGTTCAGACCGAGTGCGGTGTAGACGTCCTGGTTGGTCTGGTTGTTGACGGCGGTGGTCATGGCGGTATCCGGTACTGCGGGCCTCAGCGGCCCATGGTCAGGGTGGCCAGGGCCAGTTCCTTGGCGGTGGTCAGCATCTCCACGCCGGCCTGGTAATTGCGCGAGGTCGAGATCAGGTTGACCATCTGCGCCACCGGATCGACGTCGGGCTGGTAGATGTAGCCGTCGGCGTCGGCCAGCGGATGGCCGGGCTCGTAGCGCTTGATCGGCGCCGCATCGCTCTGGGTGATCTCCTTCACCTTCACCGAGGTGATGTTTGGATCGTTCTTGCTGGTGACGGCCTGGAAGATCGGCTCCAGCGGCTTGTACACGGCGTCGGCGGAGCCGGCGACGGTGTCGGCGTTGGAGAGGTTGGAGGCGATGGTGCTCATGCGCACCGACTGCGCCTGCAGCGCGGAGCCGGCGATATCGAAGATCGGCAGGTTGCTCATGGCTTATTGCCCCGTGATCGCGGTCAACATGGAACGCACCTTGCTCTCGACGAAGCTGAGCGAAGCGCGGTACTCGAGCGCGGCACGGCCATAGGCCGCACGCTCGGCATCGGGATCGACGGTGTTGCCGTCCAGGCTGGGCTGCACGCCTTCGCGCGCGATCTGGAACGGGTTCAGGCCACTACTGATTTCGTAGTGCTGCTCATGGGTGGTGGCCATCAGGCCATTGGCATCCTGCCCTTGGGCATGGCGCAGGGCGGCATCGAAGTCCAGGTCCTGGGCCTTGTAGCCGGGAGTGTCGGCATTGCCGAGGTTGCTGGCGATCAGCTTCATCCGCTGTTCGCGCAACGGCATGGCCTGGGCGTGGACGCCCAGGTAGTCGGTAATCAGGTTGCGCACGGTGCACTCCCACGGGAACGTTGCCCGGGAAGCTGCAAGGGGTGTGCCAAAGTGCGCGCGATCCTGTAGAGCCGAGCCATGCTCGGCTGCCTTTCGTTCAGGCGCCGCACAAGCCGAGCATGGGCTCGGCTCTACAGGAGAGGGCCTTACGCCGCCATCGCGACCTTGCGCAGGCGGTCCAGCACGAAGTCGGCCAGCTCGTGCGGCGAGTACTTGGCGACGAAGGCATTGGCGCCCACGCGCTCGACCATCGCATTGTTGAATACGCCTGACAGCGAGGTGTGCAGCAGCACATACAGGCCGGCCAGGCCCGGATGGCGCCGGATTTCCGTCGTCAGCGTATAGCCGTCCATGGCCGGCATCTCGATGTCCGAGATGACCATGGCGTAGCGTTCGGCAGGGTTCTCGCCCGAGGCATGGATCTGCAGCAGGTGGTCCAGCGCCTGCTTGCCGTCGGAGAGCAGGGTGGCACCCACGCCCAGCTGGTCGAGAACGCTGCGGATCTGCTGGCGGGCCACGCGCGAGTCATCCACCACCAGCACCTGCAGCTGCGGGCCGTCGGAGGGCATCGCCATCGCCGGGTCGAGCACTGCCTCGCCGCGCACCTGGGCAATGTCGGCCAGTACGCTTTCCACGTCGATCACCTGGATCAGCTCGCCCTGGAAGCGGGTCACGGCGGTCAGGTAGCTCGATTCGGCGCCCAGCTCCGGTGGCGGGTGGATGTCTTCCACCGCGATGTTGACGATGCGCTCCACACCGCTGACCAGGAAGCCCTGGATCGAGCGGTTGAACTCGGTCACGACCAGGTAGCCGGGCGAGGTGTCCGCCTCCGGCTCGCGCTCGGGATGGCCGATGGCCAGGCCGAGGTCCAGCACCGGCACCGAGCGGCCGCGCACGTCGGCCACGCCGGAGAACTGGCTGGGCAGCCCGGGCACCTGGAACAGCTCCGGGCGCCGCAGGACTTCCTGCACCTTGAAGACATTGACGCCAAAAAGCTGACGTCCGCCGAGACGGAACAGCAGCAGCGCCAGTCGGTTGTGGCCGGCCAGACGGGTTCGCTGGTCGATCCGGTTGAGCAGGTCATGGGACATGGCTGCTGTATCGGCGCCGCAGTGGCGGAACTTGAGGGCGCTCTGCCGCCCACGTGGTCCGCACCGCAATTGTGGCGCTGCGCCATGCTCGACCGAGGGCCTTGTAGCGTCGAGCCATGCTCGACTGGCTGTTGGGCGCAAAGCAGTCGAGCATGGCTCGACGCTACAAAAGGCAGCGCGGCCCCTCTGGCACGCCCCTTGCACGCAGCTGGGCCAGGTCCCAACGACAGGAGGCGCCATGCGCCGGGTCACATCTCTATTGGCCATCGCGCTTGCCCTGGCCTCGCCGTGGGCGGTGGCCTCCGACTGGCAGCCCGTGGCCAGCATCCGCGCCGCGGCGCTGACGACCTTGCCGACGGGTAGCGAGGGTGAGGCCCAGGTGGCCGATGCGCTGCGCCTGCCGAAGTGCGGCGGCGCACTGCAGGTGCAGCCCACCGCCAACACCACCGTGGAGGTCAGTTGCCCCGATGCGGGCGGCTGGCGGCTGTTCGTGCCGGTGAAAGTGCGGCGCAACCAGACCGTGCTGGTGCTCAATCGTGGAATCGGCACTGGAGAAACCCTCACTGCCGCCGATATCACCACTGCCCAGCGTGACGCTGCCCGGATTGCCGGTGCGGTGCTGGCCGATCCCAACGCGGCGATCGGTCGCATCGCCCGCCGTCCATTGCAGGCCGGGGCGTTGCTGTCGAACAACGATCTGGTGGTGCAGCGTCTCATCAAGCGAGGAGACAATGTGGCCCTGGTATCGCGTCGCGGCTCGGTCGAGGTCCGCATTGCCGGTCGCGCGATGGGCGATGCCGGTGAGAATGAACGGGTCTCGGTGGAGAACCTGTCCTCGCGGCGGATCGTGCAGGGCACGGTCGATGCCGCAGGTGACGTAATCGTGGCGCGTTGATTTACCGCAAAATATCCCTAAAGATCGCGGCCCTGAGGCCGTTATCCCTTGTGAACGGCAACTCCAGGACACCCCATGAGCCAGAAAATCGACGGCAACCTGCAGGTCCCCCAGGCACTGCGCAGCGTGACGACCCCGGCCAGCAAGCCCGGCGTCAGCAGCGATGCGCCGGCGCGCCCGGTCGAGGCAGCCGACAGCCTGCGCCTGACCGGTGAGGCCACCAATCTGCAGGCCATCGAGCGTGAGCTGACCACCGCCCCGGCGATCGACGCCCAGCGCGTGGCCGCCGTGCGCGAGTCGCTGCAGAACGGCACCTACAAGATCAATCCGGACGCGATCGCATCGCGCATGCTCGATCTGGACCAGCAGCTGCAGGGATGACCGCAGCGATGAGCGAGCCGCTGCAGCGTCTCGCCCAGGCCCTGGACGTTGAACGCCAGGCCCTGGTCGAGCACGACGTGCACGCCCTGATCCGTGCCACCGGCGCCAAGCTGGAGGCGCTGCGGGCGCTGGAAGGCGCACCGCCGGTCGGCGAGGGCGAACAGCTGCAGGAACTGGCCGAGCGCAACCGCGCCAACGGCGTGCTGCTTTCGCGGCGCCGGCGCGAGGTCAACTGGGCACTGCGCCAGTTGGGCCGTACCGAAGACGCCTCGGCCTATGACGCCAAGGGCCAGTCACACACCGTCACTGCCCGCCGCCCACTCGCCGTCGCCTGACGCGACGGCGGTCGCACTACCCACCCCCGCGGGCTGAAGCCCGCTGCGTGACCGCGTATATTGGGCGCCTGTTCGAATGCCCCGAGTCGCCGTGTCCGCTGCCAACGCCCTGGTTACCGCCCCCCTTCCGCCTCAGCCGGTGCTGCAGGCCCTGCTTGAGCGCCTGCGCGAAGGGCTGCTGCTGTTCACTGAAGACGGGCAGGTGGCGCTGGCCAATCCGGCCGCGCAGAACCTGCTGGCCAGTGGCGAGGATGGCGCATTGCCGCCACCGCAGCGCCTGCGCGAACTGCTGCCCCCCGATGCGCTGGAACAGGCGCGGCAGCATGGCCACTGGAACGGCAGCCTGCCGCTGGGCGAGGGCGTGGTCATTGCCCACCTGTACCACCACGGTCCGGTGGGCCAGGGGCACTTCCTGGCGTTGTTCCGCCATATCGAAGGACAGGAAGACTACGAGCGCGAGCTGCAGCAGCGCCACGCCGAGCTGCGCCAGGCCTACCTGCGCCTCAACGGTACCCAGGAGAAGCTGCTGCAGTCGGAAAAGATGGCCTCGATCGGCCAGCTTGCGGCGGGTGTCGCGCACGAGATCAACAACCCGATCGGCTACGTGCACTCCAACCTGGGCAGCCTGCAGGAATACCTGCGCAGCCTTTTCACCGTGATTGAGGCGTACGAGCGCGCCCTGCGCGCGCCGGACCCGAAGGCGTTGATTCCGGAAATCGACGATATACGTGACCGCCTGGACATCGATTTCATCAGCCGCGACCTGCCGCAGCTGATGGCCGAATCGCGCGAGGGCATCGAGCGGGTCACCCGCATCGTGCGTGACCTGAAGGACTTCTCATATTCCGGCCGCGACGAATCGTGGAAGCTGGTCGACCTGCACGCAGGCCTGGAATCGACCATCAACATCATCTGGAACGAGCTCAAGTACAAGGTCACCCTGCACCGCGAGTTCGGCCAGCTGCCGCTGGTGGAGTGCCTGCCGTCGGAGTTGAACCAGGTCTACATGAACCTGCTGCTCAATGCCGGCCACGCCATTGCCGAGCGCGGCACGATCACTGTGCGTACCGGTGTCGATGGTGACCAGGTGTGGGTCGAGTTCGAAGACACCGGCGGCGGCATCTCGCCGGAACTGCGCCAGCGCATCTTCGATCCGTTCTTCACCACCAAGCCCGTTGGCAGCGGCACCGGCCTGGGCCTGTCGATCTCCTACAGCATCATCAACAAGCACCATGGCCGCATCGATCTGGACAGTACTCCAGGCGTCGGTTCGCGCTTCCGCGTGGTACTGCCGGTGAAGCAGCCGCGCTAAGGCGATTCTGTAGAGTCGAGCATGGCTCGACTCTACATGGCCGGTTACCGCAACGGGCGGTCCTCGCCACCATCTCCGCTTTCCACCGGCGCCGGCCCCGCATTGCTGCGGCGCTGTTCCTCGTAGGTGCGGAAGGCCTGGTGGATGTGCTTGCGCAGCTCATCGTCGTTCCAGGGCTTGGTCAGGAAGCGGTAGATCGCACCACGGTTGATCGCGTCGGTCACCGTGTTCAGATCGGTGTAGCCGGACAGCACCAGGCGGATCGTATCGGGGTAGAGCATCTTCACCCGGCCCAGGAACTCGGTGCCGCTCATGTCGCTCATGCGCTGGTCGGACAGGATCACCTGCACATCGTTGATCGCCAGCAGGTCGAACGCATCGCGCACGTTGCCGGCCGCCAGGATGCGGTAGCCATCACGGCGGAACAGGCGCACCAGCGAGCGCAGCACGTTCTCCTCGTCGTCCAGCAGCAGCAAAGTACGGTCCGGGCGGGTTTCGGCGAACGCCTCCGGACGCAGGTAGCGGCGGCGCAGGGTCATGCCGGCGGCATCGGCTGACATCGGCTCGCCGAACAAGTAACCCTGGAACACGTCACAGTCGTTGCGCCTCAGGAAGCCCAGCTGGGCCTGCGATTCCACGCCGTTGGCAATCACGGTCATGCCCAGCTGGTGGCCCATGGCAATGATCGCGCGGGCGATGGCGGCCTCGCGGTTGCCGGCGGGCGCGCTCTTGATGAAGCTGCGGTCGATTTTCAGCTTGTCCACCGGATAGCGTACCAGCGCGCTCAGGCTGGAATCGCCGGTGCCGAAGTTGTCCAGGCTGAGGCTGATGCCTTCGTTGCGCAGGTTGGCCAGCGTCTCGTGCACGAAGTTGACGTTGTTGGTCAGCGCGCTCTCGTTGATCTCCAGCGTCAGCATCTGCGCCGGCACGCCTGCCGCCTGGATCAGGCCCATCACTTCGGCGAAGAAATTGGGCCGCAGCAGCTGCAGGGTCGACACGTTCACGGCGATGGTGAAGTCGTCGAAGCCCTGGTCGCGCCACAGGCGGGCCTGCTTCAGTGCGCCTTCCAGCACCCAGGTGCCGATCTGCACGATGATGCCCAGGCGCTCGGCGGTGCGCATGAAGCGCTCCGGCACCAGCATGCCCAGGGTAGGGGACTGCCATCGCAGCAGCGCTTCCATGCCCACCACGTGGCCATCGCGGGCACTGACCAGCGGCTGGTAGCGCAGCTTCAGCTCGCCATTGGGAATGGCATCCACGATCTGGCGCGCGATGATGCTCTCGCTGTGCGCACTGGGCGGGGTGTCCACCGCATGGATGCGCACTGCGTTGCCTCCCTCGCGGGCCGCCTGGTACAGCGCATCTTCGGCGTGATCGAGCAGGCGCGACGTGCTGCTGGCATGCTCCGGGCACAGGCTCACGCCCAGCTTTCCGGTCATGAACAGCGTGTACGGCAGCACCGACAGCGGCAGCTCCATCTGCTGGCGGATTTCCTCGGCGAAGTCCTCCGGCAGCGGCACGTCGGCGGCGCGCGGCACCGCGATCAGGAACTCGTCACTGCCGTGGCGCCACAGCTTGCCTCGCCCGCGCAGGTAGGACTGCAGCCGCTGCGCCACCAGCACCAGCGCCTGGTCGCCCACCTCGGCGCTCATGTTTTCGTTGACCGAAGCGAAGTGGTCGATGTCCACGTGCATCAGCATCAGCGCGGTGCCACCGGAGGCCGCCTCGGCGACCATCGCCTGCAGCTCGGGGTTGCCGGCACCGAGGCGGTCGGGTGCATCGTCGATGCTGACCGGGGGCTGGTTGGGATTCCACATAGGCTCAGTATTCCGGTGAATCGACGGCAGCCATGCTGGCCGCCTGGTAGGGGAGGTGGACGTCGATCAGGGTGCCCTCGCCATGTGCGGACTCGATCCGCACATGGCCGCCGACACTCTGCGCGCGCTCGCGCATCACGATCAGGCCCAGGCCGCGCGGACCGTCCGGGTCGAAACCCTCGCCGTCGTCGCGGATCTGCAGGTGCAGGCCGCGTTTGCCGACGTCGCGCAGCTGCAGTTGTACCTGGCTGGCGCGCGCGTGCCGCAGCACATTGGTCAGGCTCTCCTGCGCGATGCGGAAGCAGGCCTGTTCGATGCTGTTGTCAGGGCGGTGCGGCAGGGGCTCGATTTCGGCCAGCAGCTCCACCGGCGAAGAACGGAACAGCACCCGTGCCTGCCAGCTGAGGGCCGCTTCCAGGCCCAGCGCGTCCAGCTGCGGCGGGCGCAGCAGGGTGGAGATGTCGCGCAGCTTTGCCACCGTGGTATCGGCCAGGCTGACGATCTGTGCCAGGTCCTCGCTGCGGCGCTGTGGATCGTGCTCGTCCTGCGCCGCATGGGCGGACAGCTTGATCGCAGTGATCGCCTGGCCGATGTCGTCATGCAGGTCGCGCGAGATCGCGCGGCGCTCGTCCTCCTGCAGCGAGAACAACCGGCCGGCCATCGCCTGCAATTCGCGGTTGCTGGTTTCCAGCGCACTGCGCGTCCGTTCGGAATCGCTCAGGTCACGCACGATCAGCAGCTTGCAGTCGCGGCCACCGTAGCGCACCTCGCCCACCGCCAGACCGGCATGGAAGCTGCGTCCGTCCGCGCGCTGCATGGCCACCACACTGCTGTGGCCGGGGCCCAGGTGTGGCTGCCCGGCGCGCAGCTGGCTGCGGACGCGGGCCAGGTCACCGGCAGCGACCAGTGCCGACAGCGGCTCACCGAGCAGGGTGTGGCTGCCATAGCCGAACAGACTGGCCGCCCAGGCGTTGGTGTACAGAACGTGCTCGTCGGAGAGGATCACCACGCCATCGGGCAGCACCCGCACCAGCTCGCGGAACTGTTCTTCGCGCTCGCGCAGCAGGCGTCGCGATTGCTCCCGCTCGGTCACGTCCTGCAGGGTACCCAGTACGCGGCTGCGGCCGGACTCATCGACACCACTGGCGGCACGCAGGTGCACCATCAGGGCGCGGCCGTCCATCGACAGCAGGGGCAGCAGTACGTCCACCTGCACCGGATCACCCGAGCAGAGGTCGGCCAGCAGTTGCTCGGTCTGCGTGGCGGTGGCGGGGTCGGCGGGCACCAGCAGCTCGTCGAAGCGGTGCCAGCGGCGGGCTTCCGGAGGCCGGCGGCCAAGCAGGCGGTAGACCTGGTTGGAATAGCGGCCCATGCCGGTGGATGGATCCAGTTCCCAGGCGCCGATGCGCGCCAGCTCGTGGGCTTCCTCGACCCGGGCCAGCGCCTGGTCGCGGCGCAGCTGGGCCAGATCTTCCGCGGTGCGGTCGATGGCGATCAGCAACCGGGCATTGTGACCGTCATAGCTGATGGCGTTGGAGCGCAGTTCCATCTGCCGCAGCGAGCCGTCGCGCAGCTGCAGCTGGGTCCGCAGGATGCACAGCTCCTCGGGTGCCTCGCGGATCGCCTCCAGCTTGGTCTGCAGCGCCTGGTCCTGGCCGGGTGGCCACAGCGCGTCGATGGTCTGCTCCAGCAGTTCATCGCGCTCCCAGCCGAATGCGCTGCACGCCGCCGGATTCGCGTCGAGGATCGCCAGCGTGTCCAGGTCGTAGACCAGGATCGGGCCAGGGTTGCCCTCGAACATCTGCCGCAGGCGCAGCTCCGACGCCTGCTGGCGCGCATGGGTGTGCAGCACATGCTCAGCCAGCGGCCGCAGCAGCAGGTACAGCAGGCCGGCACTGGCCAGTGCGAAGAACGAGCCCTTCACGCTCTGCCACATCGCCGCCTGCTGCGGATCCGGCACCAGCGCCTGCACGGCACTGTCGGAGGCGATCATCCAGGCCAATGCCATCACCAGGTAGCTCAGCACCACCCGCCGCCGGTCGCGGCTCAGCGCCTGCGCCATCCGCGGGTCGGGAACAGGGGCGATGCCGGTCGGTTCTGCAGGCATGGACGGGCTGGATGAAAGGGGCGCCGGCCATCTTACCGCGCGGGTGTGCCCTGACCACTCAATTATCCGCCGCAGGCGCCGTTAACCACTGCGTGCCCCGCTGACGGGCGTGTCATCCGGAGCAAGATCGCGTGGACCAAGGGATCATCGCCAGCCTGCTGCAGCACCCGCTTGCGTCGGCGCTGGTCATCGTCGACCGCACGGGCCGCCCGCTGGCGGCCAATCCGGCTGCGCGCGCGCATGGCCTGCCGGCCACCGTGGCCGCCTATGCGCCGATGCTGGAGGATCTGCGCCTGATGGCGGCTGATGGCGGCATCGTGGCCTGCACGCTGCCGGGTGGCCCGCACGGGCACTACGACGGCCACCTGCGCGCCGTGCATGATGGCGCCGGCAATCTGCTGGCCTTCACGCTGAGCATTCCCGAACCGGTGCCGCTCGGCGGCGGTGGGCGCTGGGAGCTGGCGCTGGACAGTGCCGGCCACAGCCTGTGGGACTGGGACATTCCCAGCGACCGTGTGGTGCGGACTCCCGCACTGGGCGATGAAACCGCCACCGAGATACTGGCGCGCGTGCACAGCGAGGACATCGCCCAGGTACGGGGCGCACTGGACGAGCATCTGCGAGGGCTGAGCGAGCAGTACAGCGCACAGTTCCGTTTCCGCCAGGCCGATGGCCAGTGGCGCTGGGTGCTGGACCGGGGCCGCGTGGTCGCACGCACCGCCGATGGCCAGCCGTTGCGCATGGTCGGCACCCATACCGATATCGAACAGCAGAAGCAGCTGGAAGGGCTGCTTCAGGAACAGCAGCTGCACCTGAGCGAGGCCCAGCGCATCGCCAGCATGGGCAGCTGGTCGTTCGATCCCAACAGCGGTCACTTCTGGTGGTCGCCGGAGCTGCGTTCGCTGCTGGCGCTGGAGCAGGGCGCCGTGCCCGGCCAGCGCCGCTGGCTGAAGCAGCTGCACCCGCGTTCACGTGGTGCACTGCGTGCAGCCTGGCGACGGTTGTGGCGCGATGGCCGCGCCGCCAATCTCGAGCTGGAACTGACCCGCGGCCATGAACCGTCGCAGCACCTGCGGCTGTGGATGCAGCCGCTGCTGGACATGGACGGACAGCCCAAGCGGCTGCTCGGACAGGTGCAGAACATCACCGAGCAGCACCAGACCGATGCGCTGATCCGCTGGCGTACCGAACTGCTCAACCGCGTCTCTGCGCTGGGCCGCATCGGCGGCTGCGAGATCGAGGTGCAGGCCCGGCACATGCAGTGGACCGAGGAGTGCTATCGCATCCACGGCCTGCGCAAGGAACCCATCACCCTCGACCAGGCGCTGGCGTTGTACACCGAGGACTCACGCAACGCTTTCGAAGCGGCGTTGGGGCGCATCGCCGATGGTGGACTGCCCGAGCAGCTGGACCTGTGCTTCTACCGCCAGTCCGGCCTGCGGGTCTGGGTGCAGGTGCTGATCGAGCTGGACCGTCGTGATGGGCTGCCGCCGCGTTTCGTGGTGCTGTTCCGTGACATCACCCGCGAACGCGAGGCCAACGAGCGTATCGAGCTGCTGGCTCATTACGATCTGCTCACTGGCCTACCCAATCGCGTGCTGCTCGGCGAACAGACCGCCGAAGCCATCGAGGAAGCGCGCGACCGCGGGACATCGCTGGCGATGCTGTTCATCGATCTGGATGGTTTCAAGACCATCAACGACAGCTTCGGTCATGCCACCGGTGATGCGCTGCTGAAGGCGGCCGCCACCCGGCTGCACCAGAACCTGCGCAACAACGATCTGTTCGGCCGCTTCAGTGGCGATGAATTCATCGTGGTGCTGCGTGACCTGGCCGAACCGGAGGATGCGGGCCATGTGGCGCGCAAACTGATCGCTTCGTTGGCCGAGCCGCTGCGCCGGGGCGAAACCACCTTGAAGGTGGGCGCCAGCGTCGGCATCGCGATGCTGGGTGACGCGCAGACCGACTTCGATTCCCTGCTGCGTGCCGCCGATGCGGCGATGTACGCGGCCAAGGAAGCCGGCCGCAATACCTACCAGTATTACAGCCAGGACGCGCTGGCCCGCATCCAGCGCAAGCTGGAGCTCGAGCACGCCCTGCACGGCGCCATCGAGCGCGAAGAGTTCAGCCTGGCCTACCAGCCGCTGCTGCACGCCCATCACGGCGAGCCGCCGGCGATCGAGGCGCTGCTGCGCTGGCACCGGCCCGGGATCGGCTACTGCAGCCCGGCCGAGTTCATCCCCATCGCCGAGAAGTGCGGCGAGATCGTACGGATCGGCGACTGGGTACTGAACGAGGCCTGCCGCCAGGCCACCGCCTGGGACCGCGCCGGCCTGCGCTTCGACCGCATCGCCGTGAATGTCTCGGCGGTGCAGCTGCGTGACCGCGGCTTTGCCGAGCGCGTGATCGAGATCTGCCACGCCCATGGCTGGCCGCCGCAGCGGCTGGAGCTGGAACTGACCGAGTCGGCGTTGATCCGTGACACCGACATCCTGCGGCATTGCTTCGACGTGCTGGAACGTCACGGCGTGCCGCTGGCGGTGGATGACTTCGGGACCGGCTTCTCCAACCTCAACTACCTCAACCGCTTCCCGGTGGGGCGCCTCAAGATCGACCGCAGTTTCGTGCAGGGCATGCTGCACGATTCGGGCACGGCCGAAGTGACCCAGGCCATCGTGCACCTGGGCCACGCGCTGGGCATGAAGGTGGTGGCCGAGGGCGTGGAAACGCACCAGGAGGAAGACATGCTGCGCCGCCAGGGCTGCGACGAGATCCAGGGCTACCTCTACTCACGCCCGCTCAGCCCTCGCGATCTGGCGCAGTGGCTGCGCCAGCCACAGCCGGTTTCGCTGCGCACCGATGCTAGTGGGGAAGTGGTGCTGGTGCGCTGAAAGCGCGCTCTGGTAGGTGCCGACCGTTGGTCGGCACGAATGCCTGCGCGCGCGACCATCCACGCATAGCGTGGATCTACCGCAACCCGCTTTGGTGGGTGCCGACCTTGGTCGGCACGAATGCCTGCGCTCGCGATCATCCACGCATGGCGTGGATCTACCGCCTTGGGTCAACGAATCGCTGCGGGAACTCCGACCGCACCCGCGCCCGCACTGCCTCGACAACCTCGGCATAGCGCCGCAGCTGGATGCGATACCCCATATAGAACACCAGCAGCATGCCCAGCATCGGCCATGCCACCGGGCGCACCAGAATGATGGGCAGCACCAGCACGGTCAGGGCCAGCGCGAACCAGCTGCATCGCCCGACCACACGCACTTCGCGGCGTCGCTTGTCGACCAACAGCTGGCCGTGCATCAACGGAAAATAGCGGCCGCCATAGCCCGGTGCGAAGCTCTCACGGAACGCCACGCTGCGGTCGGGCAGTACACGGAACACAAAGCTCAGCCACTTGTCGGTAGGAAGGTCGTGCTCCAGCCCGATCAGTGACAGTTGGGTCAGTTCAGCCGGAGAGGCGGCGATGCGCTGGTTGAACAGGACGATGCCGGTTCGGAAGAAGAACGGTGCCCAGAACAACAGAAGCAGCAGCTCCAACAGCATCAATGCGATCAGGGCGATGGCCATCGGTCTTCCATGAGCGGGACCCGCGCATCATGCCACAGAGATTCAGCCCATCTGGTAGATCCACGCCATGCGTGGATGATGTGGCAGCGCGTGTTCCCGGACGCCATCCACGCATGGCGTGGATCTACCTCAGGGCTTCGCCATCCAGCCCCAGGTCCCACGCCAGCCCCAGCAGTTCCTCGTCCGCGCGGGACGGCGCCGGACGTGCATCGGCCAGCTGCTGCAGTTCGCGGATCTCTTCGCGGGCGACCTCTTCCAGCTGTTGCAGCTGCTCACGCACGCTCGCGTTGCGCGGGCGCTCGGTGTCGGTGAGGGAGGGCAGGGCACGGATCAGGGTCATGGTGCGCGTACAGGATGCATCCAACGGCAGGGTACAGGCAAAGGCCCCGGGATGACCGGGGCCTTGCGGGCTGCCGGCAACGGCAGCGGACATCAGGATCAGAACAGCTCGACGGTGCCGGCGCCCATGCTCTGCTGGGCAACCGGCTTGTGCGGCGGGCGTTCCCACTCGCTGCGCAGTTCGCGCAGGCGGCTGCCGGTGCGCTGCAGGGCGGTGGCGATCTCTTCGTCGAACACGCCGCCATTGCGGTGCAGCAGCTCCTGCAGGGCCACCGCTTCACGGTTGATCGCGGTCAGGCGGTCCAGGTGGGTGTGCACGCCGCCCAGGGCCTGGGTGGCGATGTCTTCGAACTGCAGGGCGCGCACGGCTTCGGCCACGCTGCCATCGATCGAACGGGCGCACTCGGAGACTTCGCGCATCCCGTCGCCCAGCGAAGCATTGATCTGCGCGACGTTGTCGAGCATCGCCGCGGCTTCCAGGCGCGCTTCGCGGGAGCGATCCATGTCACGCGACGCCATGTGCGAGACCGTCTCGCGCACCTTGGCGATGGCGTCCTTGGAGCTGTGCGCCAGCTTGCGGATCTGCTCGTTGAACGTGGTCGAGCGCTCGGACAGGTTGCGCACTTCGTCGGCGACCACCGCGAAGCCACGACCGGCTTCACCGGCACGCGCCGCTTCAATGGCAGCATTCAGCGCCAGCAGGTTGGTCTGGTCGGCGATCGACTTGACGTCTTCCAGCAGCGCGAAGATGCCATCCAGGTGCTGCGCCATCTGGTCGATGTGCTGCACGGTGGTGCTGCTCTGGCCGCTGACCTGTTCCAGCGCTTCCACCAGCTGTTCCATGCGGTGGCTGGCGTGCTGGGCGAAACGGGCAACGTCGAGGCCGGCATTGCCTTCATCACCAGCGCGGTCGACGATGCGCGACAGGGCCTGGCTCTGCTGGCGCGACTTGCGGTTCATCGCATCGAAGCTGCCACCGAGGCTGGAGACGGCCTGGCGGATCAGGTCACGGGCGCGTTCCACTTCGCCGCGCGAACCGTCGATCTCGTTGCCGACGAAGTTGCGCAGTTCGGTCAGCAGCTGGTCCTGCTCACGCAGGACACGGGCATGTTCCGGGGAACGGTGCGCCTGGGCGCGGGTGGTCCACCACGCAAAGCCGAGCCAGCTCAGCGTCATCGTGGTCAGGATCGCCCAGCGCAGGGCGGCCGGCCATTCGAAACCGATGGCGATGGGGAGCAGCAGGGTCAGAGCCAGGGGGGCGGCCAGACGGATGAAAATGCGTGAGTACATGGACGTTCTCGGGAGGTGCACGGAGGATGTATCGGCCGTACCCCCTTTCTCTTTAACGTCGATGTGCCTTGAAGTGCATTCTGAATGCGCCGGTTTTCCGGCGCCCCGGCGACTTCAGGGTCAGAGCCCTTTCCGTGCCGGAAAGGGATCCGACCCCTGGGTAGGCAGCGGCGGGGTCGGATCCCTTTTCATGGAAAAGGGCTCTGACCCCATGGGCTCACGCCAGCTGGCGGTCCACGGCCTCGATCATCGCCCTGCGGCTGAACAGGAAGTCCCAGTAGCTGCCGCCCAGCTGGCGCCACAGCACCGCCGAGCGCACCGCCGCCAGCAGCAGGGCGCGGATCTCGGCGACCACGCCGGCCTGGCCCAGGTAGTGCGGGTTGCCCTGCACCATCACCCGCGGCTTGAGGTGGCTGATGGTGTCCGCGTACAGGCCACCCAGGTTGGCCAGCACATCCGGATGGCCGCTGTCGCCCAGCTCGGTGGCCTGGCGCTGGGCGCGCTCGATGCCCGAGGCGACCTTGTTCACGGTGGCGCCGTCCTGCACGAAGCGGCGCTCCAGTTGCAGTACCGACAGGGCCAGCTTGGGCAGGATCGGGTCCTGGCCCTGGCTGCGGAAGTAGTTGTGCAGCAGGCGCAACCCGGCCTTCAGTGCATGACGGTCACCGAACACCTCCTGCGGCGAGGACGCATCGACACGGAACACGCTGTCCACGGCGGTGCGCACGGCGGCGGCGTCGGAATGGCCGGTATCGGCGATGCGGCGTACCTGCTGCAGGGCCTGGGCAATGCCGGCCAGGGCCAGGACGCGGTCGTCGACAGTGAAACTCATGCAGCGATTACCTCAAAAGGGGAAGGGGTGGTGCGCAGGCGCTGTTCCAGCGGCGCATCGGTGGCGGCGATCACCGCGCCACCCAGGCACACATCACCGTCATACAGCACCAGCGATTGACCGGGGGTAACGGCGCGTTGCGGGCGCGCGAAGGTGACCAGCACGCTGCCATCGTCCAGCACCTCGACCGTACACGGCTCGTCGGGCTGGCGGTAGCGGGTCTGGGCGGTGCATTCGAAGCGCCGCGCCGGCGGCGAGCCGGCAATCCAGTGCGCGCGTTCCGAACGCAGTCGCCCGGACAGCATCCACGGGCTGTCGCGGTCCTGGTCCACGTACAGCACGTTGCTGGCCACATCCTTGCCGACCACATACCACGGTGCGGCCGGGCGGCCGCGCACGCCGCCGATGTTCAGACCTTCGCGCTGGCCAAGGGTGAAATAGAACACGCCCGGATGTTCGGCGATGACGCTGCCGTCGGCCGGGTCGAGGATCTGGCCGGGCTTGGCCGGCAAATAGCGGCCGAGGAACTCGCGGAAGTCGCGCTCACCGATGAAGCAGATGCCGGTGGAATCCTTCTTGGCGTGGGTCGGCAGGCCAACGTCGCGCGCGATCCGGCGCAGGTCGCTCTTTTCCAGGTCGCCGATCGGGAACAGGGTGGCCGCCAGCTGCTCCTGGCCCAGCTGGTGCAGGAAGTAGCTCTGGTCCTTGGAACGGTCGGCGCCACGCAGCAGCAGCCACTGGTGGCCGCGCTGGGCGACGCGCGCGTAGTGGCCGGTGGCGATGCGCTCGGCGCCCAGCTCGCGGGCGGCATCCAGGAAATGCTTGAACTTCACCTCGCGGTTGCACAGCACGTCCGGGTTCGGCGTACGGCCGGCCGCGTACTCGGCCAGGAAGTGTTCGAACACGCCCTGCCAGTACTCGCTGGAGAAATCTCGGAAGTGGAAGGGAATGCCGAGCAGGCCGCATACCGCCACCGCATCGCGACGGTCGTCCTCGGCGCGGCAGTCGCCGCTGCCATCGTCGGCCCAGTTCTGCATGAACAGGCCAGCCACGGCCTCGCCCTGCTGAACCAGGCGCCAGGCGGCGACCGAGGAATCGACGCCACCGGAAACGCCCACCATCACGCGCGGAGTGCTCATGCGACCTCCCGGACCAGGGAGAGCGGATGGCGCTGGCCACCCAGGTAATCCGCTACTACCTGCCATACCAGCGGGCTGCGCTGGCGCTCGCCTGCGGCCTGCAGTTCTGCCGGGGTCAGCCACAGCGCGCGGTCGATGCCGGTGTCCAGCGGCTGCGCCGGGTCGTGCGAGACCGGGCGCGCCGCATAGCAGAAGCGCAGGAAGGTCGTGCCGTCGCCGGCAGTCCACTGGTAGCAGCCGATGAAATGGGTCAGCTGCACCGTCCAGCCGGTTTCCTCGCGGGTCTCGCGCAGGGCTGCCTCGGCCAGGCTTTCGCCGGGCTCGAGGTGGCCGGCCGGCTGGTTGAGCACCTGCCGGCCGTCAATGGTCTCTTCAACCAGCAGCACGCGGCCGCCGTCGACCACCACGGTGGCGACGGTGGCGTGCGGTGCCCAGCGCGGGTCCGGCGTGGCGTTCAACTCAGAACTCGTCCTTCTTGGTCAGTTCCAGCTCCATGGCGTCGGCGGTGCGGATGGCCGCATCGATGGCGTCGCTGAGCTGGTCGGCCGTGGCATCGGCGCCGATCTTCACCACGAACATGGCGGTGGTGTCCTGCTTTACCCAGCCGCCCATCTTGGCGTCCTGCGAATCTTCCAGCAGGCGGTTGGCCACGGCCACCGGGAACTGCTTGGTCTTGGCGCTGTAAGCCGGCGACCAGATCTCGCGGATATTATGGGTGCCGAAATCTTCCACCGCCGAGCGTACGTAGACCATCTGGGTGCGGTCACCCTCGACGTCGAAGACCATGCGGTAGTCGCCGTCCTCGTCGACTTCATAGGTGTAGCCCAGCTTGTCCAGGTGGCGGGCCACGGCCTTGTCGGCGTCTGCGGCAGCGGCGGAGCCGGATGCAGCCAGGGCGATCAGCAGGGTGGAGAGAAGCGTCCTTTTCATGAAGATCCTGTGAAACATTACTGAGAGAGGGTGCAATTGTGACGGCGGGCGTGCGTGCCGTCCAATGTGCGGCAGGCCGACGCAGGCTCGCCCGAGCCTCTATAATGGGCAGATGCCTCATGAGTCTTCCCCTGATTCCCAGCACGAGCACGGCGTTGCCGTAGAGCCCGCGCGCCCGGAAGTGGCGCCGCCGCCGTTCTACCAGGTGATGCTGCTCAACGACGACTACACCCCGATGGATTTCGTGGTGGACGTCCTGCAGCAGTTCTTCAGCATGGACCTGGACAAGGCCACGCAGGTGATGCTGCACGTTCATACCCGCGGCCGCGGCGTGTGCGGGGTGTTCACCCGTGAGGTGGCCGAGACCAAGGTTGCCCAGGTCAACGAGTACTCGCGGATGAACCAGCACCCGCTGCTCTGCACGATGGAAAAGGCCTGACCGGCTGCCGGTTCTCGTCCGGGTAGACCGATCGTCAAGGCGTGCCGACGCCTGACGCATCGTGCCCACCAAGGTGGGCACCTACCAGGGCAGGAGCCTGTAGAGCCGAGCCCGCGCTCGGCTGCTGTTCACCCAGGCATCCAGATCTCTGCCAACGGCAGCCGAGCGCAGGCTCGGCTCTACAGCTGGGTCACGCTTCCGCGAGTGCCTCCAACGCCATTTGCGCCACCGTCTCATCGATGTCGGCGGGGTCGCCGTCATCCCGGAACCAGACCGCCGACAATCCCGTGCTGGCTGCGATCCAGCGCAGCAGGCGCGTGCGTTCCAGCCCAGCCAGCGCACTGACCTGTTGCAGCCGGGCGGCAAAGCGCTCCGATCGCGTCGCGACATGGATGCCGGGACCGCACAGGTCCGGGTTGCTGAACAGCGTGGTGTAGTCGAAGGCCCGGTCGCCCAGCAGTCGCTTCGGGTCGATCGCCAGCCAGCCGCGCGCGCCGAAATCCAGCACGTTGTCGTGGTGCAGGTCGCCATGCAGTGGCCTGATCTCCCGTTCGTCCTGCAGCAGCCCCTCCGCCAGTGATCTGCACTGTTCCAGCAGTGGCGGCAGCGCAGCCCTTGGCTGCAGCAGGTCGGCGAACCATGTACGCAGGCAGACCAGTTCCGCTGGCGTTGCGCTCCGTGGCCGGTGCAGCCGCTGCAGGACCTCGCACAGGATCGTCGTGCAGGCGTCGTCGTCGCCCTGGATCGAACGTTGCCGCAGCGAGTCGCCACCGGCACGCTCGATCAGGATTGCCGGCCCCTCGTGGGCCAGCAGTTGGGCAGCGCCGTCGCCAGCCCACCAGCGCAGCAGCCGATGGGCGTTCTGTTCCTCGGGTTCGTCGCTGACCTTCAGCATCGCCGGTTCGCCGGCGGCGGTCAGCACCGGCCAGAGGTGGGCGCGCGGCGTTTCGATGGCCTCGCCATCACGCCGCAATCGCCAGAGGCTCAGGTAGGGTTCGCTCATGCTGGGCGGGCTGTCCTGGAGTGAATGAAGATCAAGCGATGTGTACTGCTAACGCCATCTGAACGCAGCAATCCGCTAGGGTGATGGAAAACGCGTAGTCAGGCCGCATATTGTTCCCATCTGCCGCCGGAGTAATCCATGTTCAGCAAAGACCTCGAACACACCATCGGCCAGTGCTACAAGCGCGCCCGTGAGGCCCGGCATGAGTTCATGACGGTCGAACACCTGCTGTTGGCACTGCTCGACAACCCGTCCGCCCAGGCCGTACTGAAGGCCTGTGGTGCCGACGCCGAACGCCTGCGCCAGGAGCTGGAGCAGGCCATCGAGGCCTCCGTGTCCCGCCTGGCCGAGGATGACGGCCGCGATACCCAGCCGACGCTGGGCTTCCAGCGCGTGCTGCAGCGGGCCGTGTACCACGTGCAGTCCTCGGGCAAGAAGGAGGTCACCGGCGCTAACGTGCTGGTCGCCATCTTCGGCGAAAAGGACTCCCATGCCGTCTATTACCTCAACCAGCAGGATGTGACCCGGCTGGATGTGGTCAATTACCTTTCCCATGGCATCGCCAAGCTGGGCGAGGAGGGCGAGCAGCCGTCTTCGTCCTCGGAGGGCGAGAGCCGCATGGAAGGCGGGGAGGGCGAGCCCAAGGGAGATGCCCTGACCGAGTTCGCCAGCAACCTCAACGACCAGGCGCGGGCAGGTCGCATCGACCCGCTGGTCGGCCGTGCCGACGAGATCGAGCGGACCATCCAGGTCCTGTGCCGCCGTCGCAAGAACAACCCGCTGTACGTGGGTGAGGCGGGCGTGGGCAAGACGGCCATCGCCGAAGGCCTGGCCCGTCGCATCATCGAAGGCTCGGTGCCCGACGTGCTGGCCGACGCGGTGATCTACTCGCTCGACCTGGGCGCACTGGTAGCCGGTACCAAGTACCGTGGTGACTTCGAGAAGCGCCTGAAGAGCGTGCTGACGGCACTGAAGAAGGTGCCCAACGCGGTGCTGTTCATCGACGAGATCCACACCATCATCGGTGCCGGTTCGGCGTCGGGCGGCACCATGGATGCGTCCAACCTGATCAAGCCTGCGCTGGCGTCGGGCGAGCTGCGCTGCATCGGCTCGACCACCTTCCAGGAATATCGCGGCATCTTCGAGAAGGACCGGGCACTGGCCCGCCGCTTCCAGAAGATCGACATCGTCGAGCCGACCGTGGGCGAGACCTACGAGATCCTGCAGGGGCTGAAATCCAAGTACGAGCTGCATCACGGCGTGACCTACTCCGATGAGGCCCTGCAGGCCGCAGTGGATCTGTCGGTGAAGCACATCGGCGACCGCCTGCTGCCGGACAAGGCCATCGACGTGATCGACGAGGCCGGCGCCCGCCAGCGCCTGCTGCCCGAGGGGCAGCGCAAGGAGCTGATCGACGTCGAGGAGGTCGAGGCGATCGTGGCCAAGATGGCGCGCATCCCGGCCAAGCAGGTCAGCGCCACCGACAAGGATGTGCTGCAGCACCTGGAGCGCAACCTGAAGATGGTGATCTTCGGCCAGGATCCGGCCATCGAGACGCTGTCTTCGGCGATCAAGCTGGCCCGTTCAGGCCTGGGCAACCCGGAAAAGCCGATCGGCAACTTCCTGTTCGCCGGCCCGACCGGTGTCGGCAAGACCGAAGTGACCAAGCAGCTGGCGCTGCAGCTGGGCATCGAGCTGGTCCGCTTCGACATGTCCGAGTACATGGAGCCGCATTCGATCAGCCGGCTGATCGGCGCGCCTCCGGGCTACGTCGGCTTCGACCAGGGCGGCCTGCTGACCGAGAAGATCGTAAAGACGCCGCACTGCGTGCTGCTGCTGGATGAGATCGAGAAGGCGCATCCGGACATCTTCAACATCCTGTTGCAGGTGATGGACCGCGGCGTGCTGACCGATACCAACGGTCGTGAGGCCAACTTCAAGAACGTGGTGCTGGTGATGACCACCAATGCCGGCGCGGCGCAGGCCTCGCGGCGCTCGATCGGCTTCACCAAGCAGGACCATGCCACCGACGCGATGGAAACGATCCGCCGCAGCTTCACCCCGGAATTCCGCAACCGCCTCGACGCGGTGGTGCAGTTCCAGGCGCTGGGCTTCGAGCACATCCTGCGCGTGGTGGACAAGTTCCTGATCGAGCTGGAGATGCGCCTGCAGGAGAAGCACGTCAGCCTGTCGGCCACCCCGACTGCGCGCGATTGGCTGGCCCACCACGGATTCGACCCGCTGATGGGTGCCCGGCCCATGGCCCGCGTCATCCAGGACAAGGTCAAGCGCCCGCTGGCCGACGAACTGCTGTTCGGCAAGCTGGTGAACGGTGGCAAGGTCAGCATCGACGTGCGCGACGACGAGCTGGTGGTCGAAACCCAGGCCGAGCCGGAGCGCCTGTTGCCGGTGACGGTGGAGTAATTCCACGTCGGGCCGGTGCCCGATGTGGGCAGCGACAAGGGCGGCTTCGGCCGCCCTTGTTGCATGTACCAAAACTTAACGCCCCTGCTGTGCCAGCCGCCTGAAGGTTGCCGCGTCGATCGGCTCGATCCGGGTCACAGTGCAGTGGTTGCTGTCTGTCTTCAGCGTACTGCGGGCGTCACCGCAGATCCGTTCAGGGGTGCTGGGGGTGAAGAAGACGTAGCTGGCCGAGGCGGCAGCGCCCAGGCAGCGCTTCTGCAGATGCACCCGATAGTGGCTGTCACCGTCGCGCAGCAGCACCTCGCGTTCCGTGCTGGAAGGGCGGATATCGCGATTGGCGCCGAGAGCGATGCACTCGGATGCATTGGAGGGCTTTGTGGGTTCAGCGGCGAATGCCGCCAGGGGCAGGCTGGCCAGCAGAACTGCCGGCAGCAGGACGTGCGGGAGCAGGGCGTTCATGATCGGGCGGGGGGTGGCGATCCGGACTGGATCGGATCCCACGATGCCGCGGCGGCTGCAAGCGCGAATCTGCCGCAAGCAGGGCTGACCGACGCCACGGTGAGCTCGGTCACTGTGACCTCCGGCAGGGCCGGATTCCGGGCATGACAAAAGGCCAGCAACCAGGGCTGGCCTTGTCGAAATGGCGCCAGGCGCCGACCGCTTACTTCATGCGGTAGGTGATACGGCCCTTGGTCAGGTCGTACGGGGTCATTTCAACCTTGACCCGGTCACCGGTGAGGATGCGGATGTAGTTCTTGCGCATGCGGCCGGAGATATGGGCGATGATTTCGTGCCCATTTTCCAGGCGAACGCGGAAAGTGGTGTTCGGCAGCGTCTCGCTGACGGTGCCCTCGAACTCGATGGAATCGTCTTTCGACATGTAGTCCTGTGCGGTTCAGAAAACGGCCACGCTGGGCCTAAGGCGCAGTATTTTACGCGTGACGGCGCCAGCTTGCAAAGTTTGTGTTAACCCCCGGCCAAACCCCGTGCTGGCAAGCGCCCGACCGCCTGGGTCCATGGGCCTTCCCGGCCGTCACCGCGCACGGCCCGGCGCACGTGCTGCAGGAATTCCGCGCGCGGAAGGTGCTCGGCACCCATCCGCAGCAGGTGCGGATTCTCCACCTGGGCATCGATCAGTTCCCAGCCCCAACCATGCAGAGTGGAGGCCAGGGCGGCCAGGGCGATCTTGGAGCCGCCGCTGGCGCCACTGAACATGCTCTCGCCAAAGAACATCGACCCGATTGCCACCCCATAGATGCCACCGACCAGGGTCTCCCGGTCCCAGACTTCGAACGAATGGGCGAAGCCCAGGTCGTGCAGCTGGCTGTAGGCCTCGACCATCGCCGGGCTGATCCAGGTGCCATCCTGGCCGGGCCGTGGTGCCGCCGCGCAGGCACGCATCACGCGGCTGAAAGCGGTGTCGGCGGTGACCTCCCACGTACTGCTACGCAGCTGGCGGCGGAACCGGCTGGACAGATGCACGCCCTCGGTGCGGAACACCACGCGCGGGTCCGGTGACCACCACAGGATCGGCTCGCCCTCGCTGAACCACGGGAAGATGCCGCCAGCGTAGGCATTGAGCAGCCGCACAGGGTGCAGGTCACCACCGATGGCGAGCAGGCCATCAGGCTGGCGCAGCGCGGTCTCGGCCGGAGGAAAGGGGGCGTCCGGCGTATCGGCCAGGCGCCAGGGCAGTTGACGGGTCATGCCGGCATTTTATTCGTCGTGGTGATCGGCGATGTCTGGCACCATCAGTCTCCATCGGCAAGGAGCCCCGCATGAGTGAGTCGATCAGTGCCATCCTCGATGTGCACGACACCCCGCGCACCCGCAACGACAGCCAGAAGATGCTGCTGTCGCTGGCTGGCGAGGCGCCGGATAAGCTGGGCGAACTGATCCGGGTTGCGCTGGCGCGGCGCTCACCGGCTTCAGCCTTTCTCGACATGGCGTTGGACCTGCTGCCCGATGAAGCTGTCGAGCCGGTCTGCGCCGAGGCCTGGCGCCGCTATCGCGACGGCGAGCGCGGTGAACTGCTGGCCAGCGTGCTGGAGTTCGCCAGCTACCAGGCGCCGCAGGTGCTGCAGGATGACTGGGAGGCGTTGCTGGCGGTGGCCATTGAAGATGAGCTGCAGCTGGCCTCACAGGTGTGGCAGGGCTTGCCCCCTGCCATTGCCGCACACTGGGCGCAGGTCCTGGCCGAAGCCGACGATGATCGCGAAATGGCGAGGGCCAGGGCGTTGCTGCTGGCTGCCCAGCCAGAGACCTACGCCGTTGCCCGCGGCTACGTGGTCGACTGGGGGCGGCTGGATGCCGAGGTCTGGGCGCACTGGGCCGGCGTCGCCGACGGACCGCAGCCGCGGCGCCTGCATGGGGAGCGGCCGCTGCACATCCGCTTCGGCCGCGAGCAGCATCGCGCGCAGCAGGCGGACGAACCGAGCTGGCGCAAGCGCATCTGGCGCCTGCACCCGACCTGGAATGGGGGACGGGTGCATCATGCTGGGCACATGGGAGGACCGCTGGAGGCGCTGTGTGGCAGCTGCCATGCACCGCTGCAGGGCCTGCTGCGAACCGACGCTGCCGCGCTGCAGCCGGGCGCGGCGGGTGAGATCACGCTGGGCCTGTGCCTGGATTGCTGTGGCTGGGAGGAGCCGCCTGTGCGCTTCTATCGCCATGATGCCACTGGTCTGCCCGCCTGCCACCCGAGCCAGTACCGTGCAGTACCGGCCACGCCCACCGACAGCGGGGACCTGATGCGTGCCGAAGTGGACCTGGCCGTCATGGACAGCGCGCGCTGGCGGCAGCAGGACTGGGGACAGTCCAATCATCGGCAGAACCTGTCGCGCGTGGGCGGCGCACCGAGCTGGGTGCAGAGTGCCTGGTATCCGGCGTGCATCGATTGCGGCGAGGAAATGCACTTCGTGATGCAGCTGGACTCGACGCTGCCGACCACTGGTGGAGGCGCGCTGCTATGGGGCAGTGGCGGCATGCTCTACACGTTCTGGTGTGCGAAGTGCCGGGTGAGCGGGCACTTCTGGCAGTGCACCTGAGTACGGCTTCCTCGCCATCGCTCGCGACTCTACGAATGCGTGCGGCTCTCGCTATTGCTCTGGTGGGTGCCACCCTTGGTTGGCACGCTTTTGGCTGTGCCCAAGTCGAGCAAGCTCGACTCTACGGCTCTACGCGGAACGGCCCATGCCCCTGCAACTCCTGCTGGTAGCGACGCACATCGCGACGCTCCTGCCGGCACCAGTCCTGCAGTGCTTCTGCAAAGTCCGCATCAGCCACCCAGTGCCGGCTGCGTACCAGCGTCGGCAGGAAGCCCCGCGCCAGCTTGTGCTCGCCCTGCGCGCCCGGCTCGAAACGGATCAACCCTTCGCGCAGGCAGTATTCGATGCCCTGGTAGTAGCAGGCTTCGAAGTGCAGGCCGGGCAGGGTGGCGCCGCCCCAATAGCGGCCGTACAGGGTGTCGCCACCGCGCAGGCACAGCGCGCCGGCAATCGGCTCGCCGTCCTGTTCGGCCAGGAACAGCACCAGCCCGCGGCCCAATGAAATGGCCAGATGGCGCAGGAAGGCCTCGGTCAGCGCCGGGGCGTTGCCGTACTCGAGGAACGTCTGCAGATAGAAGCGGTACATCGCCTGCAGGTCGGCGCGGCTGGCCTCGTCGCCATGCACCACGCGGAAGGTGATGCCCTGGCGGGTGACCTTGGCGCGTTCCTGGCGGATGTTCTTGCGGTGCTTGTGGTTCATCGCACCGAGGAACTGGTCGAATGTCGTCCAGTCACCGGGGTTCTGCCATTGGAACTGGATGTCCTCACGCAGCAGCCAGTCATCGCCGAAGGCGGTTTCGTCAGCCGCCGTGTGGAAATTGATGTGTGCTGACGACACATCGAGTGCGGGCAACTGGTCGTGCAGCTCAGCCAGCAAGGCAGGGCGCCGCGATTCATCGCGGGCCAGCAGACGCGGGCCGGTCACCGGCGAGTACGGCACCGCGCCGAGCCACTTCGGGTAGTAGTCGCGCCCGTGGCGCGCATAGGCATTGGCCCAGGCGTGGTCGAACACGAACTCGCCGTGCGAGTTGGTCTTCAGGTAGCCGGGAATGGCGCCGACCAGGGTGTCGCCTTCCCACAGAGTGAAGTGCTGAGGTTGCCAGCCCCAGTCCTCGCGCAAGCAGCCGTGGGTTTCCAGGCCTGACAGGAAGGCGTGGCTGACGAACGGGTTGCAGCCGTCGTGCAGGGCATCCCAGTCGGTGGCGGAAATGGACTGCAGGGAGTCGAGGAAGCGGGCGGAGGGCATGGGGGAAGGATAGGGCAGGTGGGATGCGAACGGTGTTGGTGGGATAAGGTTGGTTCGTTTCGCTGCCTGTATGAGGAAAGTTTGAAATTTCCATATGTGCGCGCCCGATGCCGGTTTGTCAGTGGGTGCGGGCGCACGGTGGTGGCACGCAACCGAAGTGGTGCGCGTAAACATCCATATGGAGAGATCAACAATGAATGGATTTAGATCTACAGTCCTGGTAGTCGCGCTGGGCTTGGTCTGTGTGCCGCCAGTGTCAGCCTCCGGAGTTGAAGCCTCGTCATCAGTCGAAGATCCGGGCATGTATGCCGAACTTGTGGCAATGCTTGAGCGGGAAGTGGCAACCCGGTTGACGCGTCATTTGCAGGACCAAGGGAAACTACGTCAGGTGACTGTCGGCATAGTGATTGAACCCCGAAAGCGCAGGATGGTCATCAACTTTGGTCCGGGGTACCTTCCCGGAAAGAAGGATAGCTATGGTGAGCTCTTCCTGGAGCCGTTGGCTGCCGATCTGCGACGCTATTCAGAGCGGTCCGGGATGGAATCCCTGGATGTGGAATTCCTCTTTCAGGGTAAGTCGATGGACGAGCACTTCCCAGAGGATCACCCCCCCGTCCGCGATGACGGAATCCCGATCAGCGCACAGCAAAGCCTTGGTGTCTTCGAGTCATGGATACATTGCCTTGCATCCGGGCGGGGAATGGGAGTTCCAGCGGCCGTCTCCGCTCGGGCTGCAGGAAGATGTGCTGAGCCCGATATATGGTGACGCGCTTGAGGATCTGTTAGAGCAAAGGAGTGGTCTGGTCGTGTATCGCGCCCGAAGCCGCTCGGTGGAACCTCATCCGGAGGCCATACATCCGTGGGAGCATATGTCGGCGCGCTACCACCTCAAGGCGCTTTTTCCTGACCGCGCTGACATTTGGAATGAGTTTCCAAATAGTCCCGACAGTGATCGAGAGGTGAAGGAGGATATCCGTGCTCGTCCCAACTACGCCAATCATCTCGGCGTCGACGTGATGCTGAGCCTGCACACCAACGGCAGTATTGACCCAGGTGTTCGCGGCGCGGAAGTCTATTACCACCAATCCAAACCGCAGGACAAGGCACTGGGGGACAGCATCCTGTGTGGAATGCGTGAGATCATCCAGAGTCAACCGGGGTACGAAAATTTTCCTGTCCGTGAGATGGCGACCTCGGGTCGGCACGGTGAGAACCGCATCGGAACGATGCCATCGATCATCGTCGAGACCGCATATCACTCCAATCCCGACGATGTGGCTGCCTTGCAGGATCCTGTTTTCCGCGCGGCGTCGATGAAAGGTGTGGAGAAGGGCTATCGCCTGTGGGCGGAGGGCAAAGCCTGTGCGCCGCTAACCGGGCATCCCGTCGCGGATATCGACGTGCCAGCCGGAAGCTCGCGCGAGGTAGATGTGACGTTCGACGGCCATCCGCAGTTTCCAATTCGCCTGGTCACGAAGAACACGGTATGTCCACCAGGCTGGACCTGTACCGGCACGACAGTAATCGTCGATACTCCCGATCAGCCCAGCCGGGTAAAGCTGAGCTGCGGTCGCAACAGCATAGGGACGCTTGGTTGGGAAACGCATGTGCTTGATACCGACGGAGTACAGTCCAAGCCGATGCCTTATACAGTTCGCTGCGTACCCGGAAGTGGGCGGCGAGCGCAATGGCCTGCCGGAGAACGTCGCCATGGCGTCTTCATGACAGCAAAAGGCCGACGCGAAAGCGTCGGCCTTTACCTGAGCCGAGCCTGGCTCGACGCTACAGAAGCCAGCCTCAGCTGGCCTTGCCCTGTGCATCCAGGTAGCGCTCGGCGTCCAGTGCGGCCATGCAGCCGAAGCCGGCCGAGGTAATCGCCTGGCGGTAGTGCTGGTCGGCCACGTCGCCGGCGGCGAACACGCCTTCCACCGAGGTCTGAGTGGCGTTGCCGCCCAGGCCCGAACGGATTTCCAGGTAACCGTTGTTCATGGTCAGCTGGCCGTCGAACAGCTGGGTGTTCGGGTGGTGGCCGATGGCCACGAAGAATCCATGCGCGTCGATGTCGCGGGTGCTGCCGTCCAGGGTCGACTTCACGCGCACGCCGGTCACGCCGGCCTCGTTGCCCAGCACTTCCTCCACCTGGTGGTGCCAGACGGTTTCGATCTTGCCGGCTGCGACCTTGGCGAACAGCTTGTCCTGCATGATCTTTTCCGCCTTCAGGGTGTCGCGGCGGTGGACCAGGTAGACCTTGCGGGCGATGTTGGACAGGTACAGCGCTTCTTCCACGGCGGTGTTGCCTCCGCCGACCACGACCACGTCCTGGTCACGGTAGAAGAAGCCGTCGCAGGTGGCGCAGGCAGACACGCCGCGGCCCTTGAACTCGTCTTCGGTCGGGATGCCCAGGTACTTGGCGGTCGCGCCGGTGGAGATGATCAGGGCGTCACAGGTGTACTCGTGGCTGTCGCCGATCAGCTTGAACGGGCGCTGCGACAGGTCCGCAGTATGGATGTGGTCGAAGATGACCTCGGTCTCGAAGCGCTCGGCGTGGGCCTGCATGCGCGCCATCAGGTCCGGGCCCATCAGGCCGTGGGCGTCACCCGGCCAGTTGTCCACTTCGGTGGTGGTCATCAGCTGGCCACCCTGCTGCAGGCCGGTGATGACGACCGGCTTCAGGTTGGCGCGGGCAGCGTAGACGGCAGCGGTCCAACCGGCCGGGCCGGAACCGAGGATGACAAGACGCTGGTGGCGGGAGGGCAGGCTGGTGCTCATGTAGACTCGCGAAAAGGTAGATGGGACAAGGCGCGGCGATGTTTGCACAGCATCCTTGGCTGGTCATAGAGTGGCGGCTGGGGCAGGGCGATTCAAGCCGATGAACAGAACGCCGTCATCCACGGGCGGCTTTGGGCCCTGTCCCTGCCTGTGCGGCAACGGATAACTGAAAACTGACGCCGTCTCGTTTATTATCAAACACTAACAGCGCATTCCAAAGGTATGGTCTAAGGTGGCGAAGCAGGTCCCCGAACGCTCCAAGTCCGACGACAAAAAGGCATCGCGTCGCTCGGCGGCAGCGGCCCCGACCGACAATCCACGCCGTCAGCGCCTGTGGCGCGACCTGGGTCTGATCGCCATCGCACCGGCGCTGCTGTATCTGGCAGCCAGCCTTTTCACCTACTCAGCCACCGATCCGGGCTGGTCGCACACCGGCAGCGTGGTCGCGCCGGTCCACAACATGGGCGGCCGCGCGGGCGCGTGGATCGCCGACGTACTGCTGCAGCTGTTCGGCTACATCGCCTTCCTGCTGCCGGTGGTGCTGGGCGCGCTGGCCTGGATCGCGATGTTCGGCCTGAAGCGCGAAAGCAAGGGCGAGAACGATCTGGACCCCGCGTTGCGGTTGGTCGGCCTGGTCGGCTTCCTGATCGCCGGCACCGGCTTCCTGCACGTACGACTGTTCAGTGGCGACGTCTCCAGTGCCGGCGGCATCCTCGGCAAGCTGGTCGGCAATTCGCTCACGGTAGGCTTCGGCGCGCTGGGCGCGAACCTGTTCGTGCTGGTGCTGCTGCTGGCTTCGATCACGCTGGCCACCGGGCTGTCCTGGTTCACGGTGATGGAGAAGATCGGCCGCGGGGTGATGTCGCTGGCGCCGCTGCTGGCGCGCAAGAAGGAAGAAGTCACCGAGTGGCAGCAGACGCGGGTGATGCGCGAGGAGCGCCAGGAAGTGCGCAAGGCCGACGCCGAGGTGCGCGCCAAGCGTGAGCCGGTGAAGATCGAGCCGCGCCCGGAGCCGGTGATCGAGAAGAGTGACCGGGCCAAGCGCGATACGCAGATTCCGATGTTCCGTGGCGTCAACGGCGATGGTTCGGACCTGCCGCCGCTGGCCCTGCTGGACGACCCCAAGCCGCAGCCGGTGGGCTACGACAAGGAAACCCTGGACGCGCTGTCGCGACAGATCGAGTTCAAGCTGAAGGACTTCCGCATCGACGCCCAGGTGGTCGGCGCCAACCCCGGTCCGGTCATCACCCGCTTCGAGATCGAGCCCGCGCCGGGCATCAAGGTCAGCCAGATCAGTTCGCTGGACAAGGACATCGCGCGTGGCCTGTCGGTGAAGTCGGTGCGCGTGGTCGACGTGATTCCGGGCAAGTCGGTGATCGGCCTGGAAATCCCCAACGTCACCCGCGAGATGATCTACCTCTCCGAACTGCTGCGGTCGAAGGAGTATGACAAGTCGGCCAGCGTGCTGACCCTGGCGCTGGGCAAGGACATCGCTGGCCGCTCTACCGTGGCCGACCTGGCGCGCATGCCGCACCTGCTGGTGGCCGGCACCACCGGTTCGGGCAAGTCGGTGGCGGTCAACGCGATGGTGCTGAGCCTGCTGTTCAAGGCCTCGCCGAAAGACCTGCGGATGCTGATGATCGACCCGAAGATGCTCGAACTGAGCGTCTACCAGGGCATTCCGCACCTGCTGGCGCCGGTGGTCACCGACATGAAGGAGGCTGCCAACGGCCTGCGCTGGTGCGTGGCCGAGATGGAGCGCCGCTACAAGCTGATGAGCGCTGTAGGCGTGCGCAACCTGGCCGGCTTCAACAAGAAGGTGAAGGAAGCCCAGGATGCCGGCCAGCCGTTGATGGACCCGCTGTTCAAGCCGAACCCCGAGCTGGGCGAGGCGCCGCGCCCGCTGGAAACGCTGCCGTTCATCGTCATCTTCATCGACGAATTCGCCGACATGATGATGATCGTCGGCAAGAAGGTGGAAGAGCTGATCGCGCGACTGGCACAGAAGGCGCGTGCGGCCGGCATCCACCTGATCCTGGCCACGCAGCGCCCGTCGGTGGACGTGATCACCGGCCTGATCAAGGCCAACATCCCGACCCGCATCGCCTTCCAGGTCAGCTCCAAGATCGACTCGCGCACCATCCTCGACCAGTCCGGCGCGGAAACCCTGCTCGGCCACGGCGACATGCTGTACCTGCCGCCGGGCACCGCGCTGCCCGAGCGCGTGCATGGTGCGTTCGTGTCCGACGATGAAGTGCATCGCGTGGTCGAGCACCTCAAGGCGATGGGTCCGGCCGACTATGTCGACGGCGTGCTGGACGAAGTGCAGACAATGGGCGACGGCGTGGTCGTCGGCGCCACCGGGCTGCCGGAGAACAGTTCGTCCGGCGACGAGTCCGACCCGTTGTATGACGAAGCACTGCGGGTGGTGACCGAGACCCGCCGTGCCTCGATTTCCGGCGTGCAGCGCCGGCTGAAGATCGGCTACAACCGTGCAGCGCGACTGATCGAGGCCATGGAAGCGGCCGGGGTGGTCAGCCCGCCCGAGCACAACGGCGACCGCACGGTGCTGGCACCGCCGCCGCCGAAGTAAGAACCGACGTATCCCCCACGACGTCCAAGGAACCGACGCATGCTTCACCCCGTACCAAGCGCGCTGGCGCTGGCGCTGGCAGCCTTGATGGCTGCCGGCCCGGCACTGGCAGACACCGCCACCTCCGCGCCCGCCACGGCGCCGCCTTCCACCCGCGGCGATACCGAAGCCAGCAACAATTTCAGCATTGTCCGTTACCGCGCCGACTACCAGGTGCGGCCCGATGCGGGCAATGTGCAGACCGAAATCTACGAAGTGCTGCTCAAGACCAAGGCCTCCGTCGAGCAGTTCAGCCAGGTGCGGCTGAGCTACAGCGAGAAGATGGAAACGCTGGAAGTGCTCGGCGCCTACACCATCACCGCCGACGGCCAGCGCCGCGACGTGCCGGCCGATCGCATCTACACCCAGGAGAGCTACTCCAGCGCTTCGGCGGCGATGTACGCCGACCGCAAGGTGCGGGTGATCGTGTTCCCGAACCTGGCCCCGGGCACGCGCCTGTACTACCAGGTGCGCCGCACGCAGGCCACGCCGTACTTCCCGGGCTACTTCGGCCTGTGGGAGACGTTCAATGTGTTTACCGAGTACGAGGACGCCGAGGTCACCCTGAGTGCGCCGGCCAACCTGCCCATGTTCGTCGACAGCCGTGGCGTGCAGGGCAGCGATCGCCCGACGGTAAAGAACGGCCAGGCGCAGTGGCGCTGGCGCTACCAGCGTCGCGAAGCCATGCCGGCACAGAACTGGTCGGCGGCGGGCTGGGAGTTCGGCCCGAACATCATGGCCAGTACCTATCGTGACTGGTCGCAGATGGGTCGCGCCTACCAGCTCAAGGCGGGCCCGGCGGCCGAGGTGACCCCGGCGCTGCAGGCGCTGGCTGATGAGATCACCGCTGGTATCAGCGACCGCCGCGAGCAGGCGGACGCGCTGTACCGCTGGGTTGCGCAGAACATCCGCTATGTGGCGGTGTACCTGGGCAATGGCGGCCTGGAGCCGAACAGTGCGCTGAGCATCCTCGACAACCACTACGGTGACTGCAAGGATCACGTCACGATCCTGGAGGCGCTGCTGGCGGCCAAGGGCATCGCCAGTTCGCCGGTGCTGATCGGTGCCGGTGGTGGACCGACGCTGCCGAAGATCCCGGTGCTGGGCCGCTTCAACCACGCCATCACCTACATTCCCGAGTTCGATCTGTACCTGGATTCGACCACCGCGTGGGCGCGTTTCGGCCAGCTGCCGGAAGGTGACCTCGGTGCGCCGGTGATGCGCACGCGCGATGCCACGCTGGCGCGCACCCCGGCCAATACGCCGGAACGCAATGCCACCTCGATGGACGTGCGTTTCACCTTCGACGCCAACGGCAACCTGCGCGGCGAGACCATTCCGAAGCTTGGCGAGAACGCCGAGATCGGCATGCGCGCCCAGTTCTCCCAGCTCAACGCACAGAACCGTGCGCGCGCTGAAGAGCAGATCATGGCCGCGTCCGGTTTCGACGGGCGAGGACAGCTGCAGATCCAGGGCGTGCCGGTCGACCTGACCCGGCCGTTCGGCTATCGCATGGCGTTCCAGGCCGAGGACTACGCCGACTTCAGCGTGGCCGGTGGCATGGCGGTGCCGGATCCGCCAGGTGGGGAGTCGGTGCGCGGCCTGTACGCCACCGCCTCGGCGCCCGCCAACGAGACGCCGTTCTACTGCAATGCCAGCCTGCGCGAGGAAACCTACCGCCTGCAGTTCCCGGCCAATGCACCGATCATCGCCATTCCGGCCAGCCAGCGCTTCGCCAACGCGGCCGGCGAGTATCGGGTGGACTGGAGCCGCGAAGGCCAGGAGGTCACCGTGCATCATCGCCTGCAGCAGAACGCGGTGCGCGGGCCGGAGGCGTTGTGCCAGCCGCAGGACTATCCGGCGTTCCGCGCGCTGTATCGCGAAGTGCGGCGCGGCTTCCGTGGCCAGGTGCTGTACGGCAAGCTGCCCGGCTCGGGCGGCTGAATCGCCGATGGACGTTAGGGGCGGCATAATGTCGCCCTGATCGCCCATTCATCTTTACCCGGGCACACTGGCAACCACCTTTCCTGGCGCCCGCGCCCACAGGATTTCCGCATGAACTTCCGCTTCCGCCGTTTCCTTGCCACCACCACCCTGGCCGTGGCCTGCGCCGCCGCCGGCAGCGCCTGGGCCGGCGCCCGCGATGACCTGAAGACCTTCACCAGTGGCCTGAAGGGCCTGGATGGGCAGTTCAACCAGCAGGTGTTCGACAGCCGCGGCAAGGTGAAGGAATCGACCAGTGGCCGTGTGGCGCTGTCGGCGCCGCGCCTGTTCCGTTGGGAGTACGTGCGCCCGCACGAGCAGCTGATCGTGGCCGACGGCAAGAAGGTCTGGATGTACGAGCCGGACCTGGAGCAGGCCACCGTGCGCGAGCAGGGCAAGGAAGAGCAGAACAGCCCGCTGACCGCGCTGATCAACCCGGCGCTGCTGGAACAGCAGTACGACGTCAGCGAAGAGGCCGCACAGCGTGATGGCCTGCAGTGGCTGTCGCTGTCGCCGAAGCGCGAAACCGAGGCCAGCTTCCAGTACGCCGCGCTGGGCTTCAACGCCCAGGGCCTGGCGAAGATGGAGATCACCGACGCCGTGGGCCAGCGTACCGTGATCAGCTTCAGTGGCTGGAAGCGCAACCCGGGCTTCGCCGCCGGCACCTTCAGTTTCACCCCGCCGAAGGGCACCGACGTCATCGGCAATTGATGGGTGACGCCGGGCTTGGCCCGGCGCTACCTGCTCTGGGGGTGCCAACCGGCACCGCCTTGGTGGGTGTCGACCAGCACCGCCCTGGTGGGTGCCAACCTTGGTTGGCACGCTCTCACGGTACAATGGGCAGGTGGCAAGACATCGTTCAACTTCCTTCCCCGGCCCCGATCTGCTGAGCGTCGATCGGGATCACCTGCGCCCGCTGGCCGAGCGCATGCGCCCGCGAACCCTCGACGAGATGGTCGGGCAGAAGCGCCTGCTGGCGCCGGACAGCGCGCTGCGTCGCGCGGTCGAATCCGGCCGCGTGCATTCGATGATCCTGTGGGGGCCGCCCGGCTGCGGCAAGACCACGCTGGCGCTGCTGCTGGCCGAGTACTCCGACGCTGAATTCCGTGCCATCTCCGCCGTGCTGTCCGGTCTGCCGGAAGTGCGCCAGGTGCTGGCCGAGGCCGCGCAGCGCTTCGCCGAAGGCCGCCGCACCGTGCTGTTCGTAGACGAGGTGCACCGCTTCAACAAGGCGCAGCAGGATGCGTTCCTGCCGCATATCGAGCGCGGTACCATCCTGTTCGTTGGCGCCACCACTGAAAATCCATCATTCGAACTGAACTCGGCGCTGCTGTCGCGTTGCCGCGTGCATGTGCTGGAGGCGGTCTCGCCAACCGATATCGTCGAGGCGCTGGAGCGTGCACTGGGTGACCGCGAGCGGGGACTGGGCGAAGAGGGCATCGAGGTCGCGCCCGAGCTGCTGCTGGAAATCGCCACCGCTGCCGACGGTGATGTGCGCCGGGCCCTGACGTTGCTGGAAATCGCCGCCGAGCTGGCAGGCGGGGAGGGCGGGCGCATCACGCCGCAGACCCTGACCCAGGTGTTGGCCGATCGTACCCGTCGCTTCGACAAGGGCGGTGAGCAGTTCTACGACCAGATCTCGGCGCTGCACAAATCGGTACGCAGCTCCAACCCCGATGCAGCGCTGTACTGGCTGACCCGCATGCTCGATGGCGGTTGCGATCCGTCGTATCTGGCGCGCCGGCTGACCCGCATGGCCATCGAGGATATCGGCCTGGCTGATCCGCGTGCGCAGAGCATGGCGCTGGAGGCCTGGGACATCTACGAGCGGCTGGGCAGCCCGGAGGGCGAGCTGGCGTTCGCGCAGCTGGTGCTCTATCTGGCCAGCACCGCCAAGTCGAACGCTGGCTACGCGGCCTTCAACCAGGCCAAGGCCGACGTGCGCGAGAGTGGTACCGAAGAGGTGCCGCTGCACCTGCGCAACGCGCCGACCAAACTGATGAAAGAGCTCGGCTACGGCGCTGAGTACCAGTACGACCATGATGCCGAAGGGGGCATCGCGCTGGACCAGACCGGTTTCCCGGACGCGATGGGCGAGCGCGTGTACTACAACCCGGTGCCGCGTGGCCTGGAAATCAAGCTGAAGGAAAAGCTGGACCGGCTGCGCGCCGAGCGCGAGGCGGCAAGGGCCGCGAAGGGCCGCTGACCCAGCTTCTGTAGAGTCGAGCCATGCTCGACTTCGCTCCTGCGCCGGTTACGGGTGCCTTCTGGAAAAGCAGCCGAGCATGGCTCGGCTCTACAGAGGGCAATGGCAGTCGAGCATGGTTCGTCGCCACATTGTTCTGTGCGCGTGCATTTGGCACACTGCGCGGCCACTTTTTCAAGGATTGATGCCGTGCAGGAAATGATTCTGCCGTTGAAGCGCTATGCCCAGTTCGAGGGCCGCGCCAACCGCCGCGAATATTGGATGTACCAGCTGTTCCTGTTCCTGGTGGCGACGGCGGTGATGCTGCTGGCCGGCGTGCTGGCGATCCTGCTGCGCAACAGTCCCGATGCGCTGGCCGGCATCCTGATCGGCATGGTGGTACTGCTGTGTGTGACGTGGCTGGCGACGATCGTTCCTCTGATCGCAGTGACCGTACGGCGCCTGCATGACTGCAATCAGTCGGGCTGGCTGTTCCTGCTGGCGCTGGTGCCGGGCGGTGGAATCGTGATCATGATCTTCTCGCTGCTGCCGGGCACGCCGCAGGAGAATGTCTATGGTTCGGTGCCTTCGGGGCCGTGACGCTGTGCGAGTCGAGCATGGCTCGACTCTACAGAGGCAAGGAAGAGAAGCCGGCATCTTGCCGGCTTCGTTTTTACTTGACGGTGCAATCGCCGAAGGACAGGTAGTCCGTGCCGGAGCTGAACTGCAGCGTGCAGCTGGCGGTGAACGTTGCGCCTTCTTCCAGGGCGCCCAGCTTGGCCGCCTGCTGCTCGTCGTCGGTGGTCAGCCGGGCCAGGACATTGCCCTGGTCATCGCCGGCCTCGATCAGCGGTTCGCCCGCCAGGTTGCTGGAAACGCCCAGCGCCACGGCGGTGAACGTCACCGTCTGGTTGAGTTGTTCCATGCTCAACGTCGAATTGCCGGCCTCTTCAAAGGCCTGGTAGAGCGACGGCAGATCCTGCGCGGCGTGGGCGGCCAACGGTGCAAGCAGGCCGAAGGTAAGGGCGATCAGTGCGGTGTGCTTCAAGGGGGTCTCACAATCATGGGATCCAATCCCATGGCGGTTGTGTGCAGATGAGCGCGACCCGGATGGCGGGAAGTGCCCGCCATCCATGGCTGCGCTGGAAGCGGGGCGATCCAATGCCCCGGTGGCCGGCAAAATAGGGGAAGTGCCGCCTCCTGTGCAACTGGCCGTGCGCGCGCGTGATACATAGCGTGACGTTTGATCGATGTGATAATCATTCGCGTTTAAGGTAGACTGCGGTCCCTTGTGAACCGGCGGCCGTGGGCCGCTCCTGCCGCCGCTGATGAAGCATTTCGTCCCGCTTTCGTGCCGTGGTCCGCTGGCCCGCGGCTTGGCCGCCTTGATGATGGGTCTGCTCCTGGCCACCCCCTACGCCCATGCGCAGCAGCGCAATCCGCTGCAGAAGATCGGCCACACCGTGCTCGACGAGCCGGCGGCCAGCTATCGCTTCGAGCAGTTCGTGGTGGACAGCCCCGACCAGCAACGCCGCTGGCGGGTGAATGTGGCGATCCCGGCCAAGGCCGGCAAGGCGCCGCTGCCGGTGCTGTACGCGCTGGATGGCAATGCCGTGGCGATGGTGCTGGACCAGCCGATCCTGGCCGAGCTGGCCGCGCGCAAGGCGCCGCCGGTGCTGGTGCTCATCGGCTACGACAACGATCTGCGCATCGATTCGAAGGCGCGCACCCGTGACTACACCGCGTGGATCGACCGCGCCGACGACGAGAGCGGCAGCACGCAGGCAGTTGGCGGCGGTGCAGCGGCCTTCCTCGATGTGATCGAGCGCCGCATCAAGCCGGAAGTCGAGCGCCGCGCACGCATCGATGCGCAGCAGCAAGCGCTGTGGGGCCACTCGCTGGGGGGACTGTTCGTGCTCAATGCGCTGTACACCCGTCCTGCCGCGTTCCAGTCCTATCTGGCCGCCAGCCCGTCGCTGTGGTGGAGCCAGGGCGCTGCGCTGGGCGATCCAGAGCAGCAGTTCGTGCAGAACGTGCATGGCCAGCCGGCGAAGCTGTGGCTGATGCTCGGCGGTGCCGAGCGCGTTGGTGATCGCGGCAAGCGCGACATGAACAACCCGCGCGTGGTCGCGCACCTGCGCCGCATTGGCGGTGCCACGCCGGATGCAGCCATGCAGTTGTCCGAGCGGCTGGCCAGGGTGCCGGGACTGAGCGTGCAGTACCGCGAGTTCGAGGGTCTGGGCCACGGCCCGATGCTGCCGGCCTCGTTCCACGCGGCGCTGCACGAGCTGTACGGCGTGACCGATCGCAGTGCCGGTGACGGCGCCGCCACGGGCGGTGACAACGCCGCCGAATGAATCCCTTCGCACGCAATGCCGTGCGTCCCCACTACCCAGGCGAGGCTGCCGGCGTGCAGCGGCCCAGGCAACCGATGAATCCCGCGCCATGTGGCGCGGCCTACGTGTGCAAGGAGCCTTCCATGTCGTTCCGTCCGTCTTTCCGTCTCACCTCTCTCGCCGCCGGCCTGTTGCTGGCGGTGACTGCCACCGCGCAACCGGTGTTCGATCAGCCGGCCAACGCCACCTTCAAGGGTGAGGTCGTCTCACGCGGTGAGAACGTGGTTCCCGGAAGCACCGCCGACGTGGTCGGTCGTGGCTTCGTGCCCGGCCAGAAGGTCAGCCTGCTGCGTGGCGACAGCGTGCTCAACGCACAGCCGGTGGTGGTCGATGCCGATGGCAACTTCAAGACCCAGCTGAGCATTCCGGCCGATGCGGTACCTGGTACCCACCCGGTGGTGGTGCGCGCCAGCCAGCCGGCCGCGGCCACGGTGCTGAAGCTGCGTGTGTCGCCGCAGCTGCCGCTGTCGGGCCAGGCGCAGTTCGTCACCCAGTCCAACAAGCTGGTGCCGGGCCTGTACCAGTCCGCCTACAGCGCGGCCAGCAATGCCGTGTTCGTCACCTCGGCCGTGGGCCGCCCGCCGGTGACCCAGTCGCAGCTGCTGAAGCTGGACCCGAAGACCCTGAAGGTGACCAAGGCGATCACCCCGGCGCAGGTGCCAGGCAGCACCAACGGTGCGGTGTACGCGGTCTATGGCGTGGGCGTGGATGACACCAACGGCAATGTCTGGGTCACCAATACCCGCCAGAACTCGATCGCGGTCTATCGCCAGAAGGACCTGTCGCTGGTCCACCAGTTCCCGGTCGACACCGTGCCGCACGCGCGCGACGTGGTGGTCGACGGCGCCCGCGGCAAGGTGTTCGCCTCGGCCACGGGTGAGGACCACCTGTCGGTGTTCGACGCCAAGACCTTCAAGGAGCTGCCGCAGGTGACGCTGGAATCCGGCGTCGATGACGGCAAGTTCACCCCGATGAGCCTGGTGCTGGACGAGAGAAGCGGCAAGCTGTTCACCGTCAGCATCGGTACGCCGGAAGCAGCGGTGATTGATGTGGCCAGCGGGAAGGTCGACAAGGTCATCGACCTGGGTAATTCGATCAGCGCCTCGGGCGTGGCCTTCGATGCGGCGCGCAACCGCCTGTACGTGGCTTCGCAGGGCACCGACAACCTGCTGATCGTCGATGTGGCCGCCGGCAAGGTGCTGCACGATGTCCCGGTCGGCGCCGGTGCGCTGAACGTCGCCTTCGATGATGCCTCCGGCCTGGCCTATGTCAGCAACCGCGGCGCCGGTACCGTCACCGTGGTGAACGGCGACGGCAAGGTGGTCGCCAACCTCGACGGCGGCACGCTGCCGAACCATGTCCGTGCCGATGGCAAGGGCAATGTGTTCGCGGTGAACAAGTCGCGCGGCGCCGAAGATCCGAAGGGTGATCGCATCACCCGCATCACCCCCAAGCAGTAAGTCACCCGGCGGGGCGGCGTGCACGTCGCCCCGCCAGCAAGGAGAACCTCCATGAACATCGCGTCCCGTCTGCGCCTGTGTGCGCTTCCGCTGGCTGTTTCGTTGGCGCTGGCTGCCTGTGGCGGACCCTCGGCTCCTTCGGATGCCGCGAAGCCTGTCGAGCCGTCGGCCACAGCGTCGGCTGCGGAAACCGCGTTGCCGGCAGGCTGGCAGCGCGTGGTCGGTGCCAAGATGCCGGCGGTGCTCGACCAGAAGGCCGTGCTGCCGGCCAAGGTGCATTCCGATGATGGCGCCGACGTCCAAGTGGCCGACACCAGCCGGATCATTGCCGGTGGCGACGATGTCATCGCGGTGATCGAGGCGCTGGGGCTGGGCAGGCAGGTGTTCGCTGCGCCCACCAACACCACCACCCAGGCTGGCCTCGCCGCGCCGCACCAGTTCCTGTTCAACCGCACCACGGGCGTGGAAGGCGTGCTGAGCCTGAAGGGCTCGCTGTTCCTTGGCAACAGCCTGCGCCGCCACACCGAGCTGGCGAAAAAGCTGCGCGAGGTGGGCGAGCCGGCGGTGGTCATCGATGACCTGCAGCCGGCGCCGGACAAGGTGCGCAAGGTCGCCGCGGCACTAGGGCTGGCCGAAGCGGGGCAAACACTGGCCACGCAGGTGCAGCGGCAGCTGGACGAGGCTGCAGCGATTGGCAAGGGCCTGGGCCATGCGCCGCGAGTGATCCACATCTCGGCCACCGGCGCCGGTGGCTCTCCGACCGTCGCCGGTGCCGACAGTGCGTCGGCGCAGCTGATCGCACTGGCCGGTGGCGTCAACATCGGCACCGAAGCCGGGGTGAAGAACTACTCGCAGCTGAGCAACGAGGGCGTAGTCGCTGCGGCACCGGAGGTGATCCTGGTGACCGAGCATGACCTGCAGCTGTTCGGCGGCGCCGAGGGCCTGTGGAAGGCGTACCCGATGTTGAAGCAGACGCCGGCCGGGCAGGCCAACCGGGTCTGGGTGATGCCGGATGTGCAGCTGAAGTACACCAGTGTCGGTTCCGGTGCTGGCGCACTGGCGCTGGCCAAGGCCCTGGCGGCGTTGCCGAAGGCATGAGTCCGGCGGATCGGCGCCGCCGTCGCGGGCGGACGATGTTGATGGTGGCGTTGCTGGCACTGCTGGGGGCAGTGCTGGCGTCGTTTGCCGTGGGGCCGCTGCGCTTGCCGCCGCTGGAGGTGATGCAGGCGCTGGCGGTGAAGCTGGGCCTGCTGGATCCGCAGGCAGTCAGCAGCCGCGATCTGGCCGTGGTCTGGCAACTGCGCATTCCGCGTGCCCTGCTGGGTGCGATGGTGGGCGCGTCGCTGGCGATGGCCGGTGCCAGCCTGCAGGGCCTGTTCGGTAACCCGCTGGCGGATCCGGGCATCGTCGGTGTCAGCCAGGGTGCTGCATTGGGTGCGGTGGCCGCCATCGTGCTGGGCGCGGCGGGCGCTGCGGGTTGGCTGGTGCCGGTGGCCGCGTTCGCCGGCGGTGCGCTGGCGATCGGCCTGACGTATGCGTTGGCCCGGCCCGGCAAGGGCATGGGTAACGCCACGCTGCTGCTGGTCGGCATCGCGATGGCCGCGTTCTGCTCGGCGCTGATTGGTTTCCTCACTTACATCGCCAGCGAAAGCGAACTGCAGTCGCTGGTGTTCTGGCAGATGGGCTCGCTGGCGCGTGCCAACTGGGCCGACGTGGCGGCGGTGGTGCCGTTGTTCGCCATTGGCGTGTGCGCATTGCAGCGGCTGGCCACGCCGCTGGACATGCTGGCGCTGGGCGAGCGCCAGGCACAGCACCTCGGGCTGGATGTGGCCCGCACGCGTCGTCGCCTGGTGGCGTTCAGTGCGCTGCTGGTGGGCGCGGCGGTGGCCTTTGCCGGTTCGATCAGCTTCGTTGGCCTGGTGGTGCCGCACGTGGCGCGCCTCCTGGTCGGCCCCGGCCATCGCTGGCTGCTGCCACTGTCCGGCCTGCTCGGCGCGCTGCTGATCGTGGTGGCCGATACTGCAGCCCGCACGCTTGATCCGCCGGCGGAGATTCCGCTGGGCCTGTTCTCGGCTGCGCTCGGCGCGCCGTTCTTCCTCTGGCTGGTGCTGCAGCAGCGCCGCAAGGCGACGCCATGAGCGTGTTGCTGAAGCTGCACGACGTGGTGGTGCGTCGCCAGCAGCGCGTGATCCTGCATGGCATTTCGCTGGCGTTCGAGCCGGGTACGGTGACGGCGCTGGTTGGCCCGAATGGCGCAGGCAAATCCACGTTGCTGGCGGTTGCGGCCGGCGATCTGCGCGCCGATGCGGGCGAGGTGAGCCTTCTGGGCAAGCCGCTGGCCAGCTACAAGGCCGGGCCACTGGCACGTGAGCGCGCGGTGATGCCACAGGAGCACGGCGTGCGGTTTGCCTTCAGTGTCGAAGAGGTGGTGGCGATGGGGCGCCTACCGCACCCGCCGGACGCGGTGGCCGATGATGCCCAGGTGGAAGCGGCGATCGATGCCGCTGAACTGCAGGCATTGCGGCTGCGCGAAGTGCAGCAGCTGTCCGGTGGCGAATCCGCGCGGACCACGTTCGCGCGCGTGCTGGCGCAGGACACCCCGTTGCTGCTGCTGGATGAGCCGACCGCCGCATTGGACCTGCGCCATCAGGAGCGTACGCTGCGCAGTGTGCGTGCCTGTGCCGAGGCAGGTGCCTGCGTGATCGTGGTGCTGCATGACCTGAATCTGGCGGCCGGCTATGCCGATCGCATCGTGCTGCTGGAGCAGGGCAGGGTGGCGGCCGATGGCACGCCCTTGCAGGTGCTGACCGAAGACAACCTGCAGCGCGTCTACCAGCAGGATGTAGTGGTGCTGGAGCATCCTCGGCGCGGGGTGCCGCTGGTGGTGGTTGCCTGAGCGAAGGTCGCCAAGTTGCTCCGGTATCATGGTTGCTTCGTTTTCTTCAATGGACTGATGCCATGATCCGTACCGTTACGCGCGGCGTGCTGCTTGCTGCGATGGTTGCTTCGGTGTGCGCTGCCAATGCAGCGTCGACCTCCCAGGTTTCGCTGGCCAATGCGGCCGAGAACGCCTCGCGGATCGAGACCCGGCATGCCACTGGCGAGGGCGCTGCCGTCACCTCGATCAGGACGCAGTACTTCGCCAACGAGGAAATGTCGGTGAGCTGGGACGACCAGCAGGTGCTGGTGCTGTGCAAGGAGGCGGCGTACCTGAAGATTCCTGCTGCCAAACTGGAGGGCGGTGCGCTGACCACCGAGCAGCGGCAGATGATCGTCTATCAGGCGCTGATGTCCGGTCTGGGGGCTGTCGCGGGCATTGTCGGGCCGGCAGGCGAAGTGGTGGCCGTGGCGGATGACGGTAGCGAGACCCGCAGCGTTGGCGAAAACAGCTGGGCGTATGGTGTTGAGCGATACGAGGTGATCACCCAGCGGCTGCCGGACGGCGCACTTCGGGTCCGGACCCACAAGACGGAAACCGTGAATACCACGCCACCAGCGGGTCCGGATGACATGTTCAGCACCGAGGACGACCAGGCGGCACGCCTGTCCGAGCTGGCGCCGGTGGGCAGCTGGACCGAAGTGGTGGTCCGCGGTGGCGCACGCCAGCCGCATGTGGATCCGGCGATGTCGCTGAAGGGCTGGATCTCGATGGGCGATGACCAGGCTGCGACGGTGGCCGAGGCGCGCAAGCTGCACGGCTGCAAGTGAGGGCCACCAGGGGTCAGATCCCTTTGCCCGGGGCAAAGGGATCTGACCCCGATCTTTGCTGGCCTCATCGTTCCATTTATGTTTGCAATATTCACTTGCGCGCCAGATTGGCAGGTCTAGAATGCGCCCCATGAACCGGATGCCGCTCCTGAAGTTTTTCACCCTGACCCGCGCAAGCGCGGAACGGGCGTGTCTGCCTGGAGCCCCACGGGGCCGTTGAAACGGCCATCGATGGACCTTCGACAGAGCGCCCTCCGGGGCGCTCTTTTCGTTTCTGCTTTCCCGGAAGTCGACCAACAGTCGACTCTACCCAGTACCCAAGGAGAACGTGCCATGCACCAGATCGCCGAGACCGAACGCTAGCCGCGCACCCTGTCGCCAACCGGGGTGCGCGGCCCCCGAAGTTGGCTTTGCAGGAATCCTTACATGAACACCCAAGTCCTTTCCCGCCGTCGCAACCTTGGCATCATTGCCCACATCGACGCCGGCAAGACCACGCTGACCGAACGCCTGCTGTGGAAAAGCGGCGAGATCCATCGTGTCGGCGAAGTACACGACGGCAACGCGACCACCGATTTCTCGGCGATCGAGCGAGAACGTGGCATCACCATCGGCGCGGCCGCCGTGCAGGCGCAGTGGGCGCCGCGCGACCTGCCGCCGCATCGGCTGACCCTGATCGATACGCCCGGCCACATCGACTTCGCCATTGAAGTCGAGCGTTCGCTGCGCGTGCTCGACGGCGCCGTGGCCGTGTTCTCGGCCGTAGACGGCGTGCAGCCGCAGTCGGAGACGGTGTGGCGCCAGGCGCGCCGCCATCGCGTGCCGCTGATCGCCTTCGTCAACAAGATGGATCGCGTCGGCGCCTCGTTCGAGCGCGTGCTGGAGCAGTTGCAGGGCAAGCTGCAGGCACGCCCGTGGGCGCTGGGCGTACCGCTGGGCAGCGAAAGCGCGTTCAACGGCTGGGTCGATCTGGTCGATGAGCGCGTGCTGCAGTGGCAGGAGGGCGACGCAACCACGATGACCCCGTGGGACGACGCGGTGCGCGCCCAGTGGCAGGCACAGCGCGATGCGCTGGTCGAAGCCGTGGCTGATCACGACGAGCAGCTGGCCGATGCCTGGCTGGAAGGGCGCGTTATCGATGCCGAACAGCTGCGCGCAGCGATCCGTCGGGCGACGCTGGCGGGTGCGGGCGTGCCTGTTCTGGCCGGTGCCGCGTTCAAGGACAAGGGCATCGAGACGCTGCTGGACGCCGTGGTCGATTACCTGCCATCGCCGTTGGACCGGCCTGCGGTGACCGCTGAAAGCGAGCGCGGCGAGGTGGTACTGCCGCCGGACCCGGATGGTCCGCTGGCAGGCTTGCTGTTCAAGATCACCCATCAGCAGCACGGCGCCCTCAGCTTCGTGCGGCTGTACTCGGGCACCTTGAAGGTGGGCGACGCGGTGGCCAGCTCGCAGCATCCGCAGGGCAGGCGTGTCAGCCGGCTGGTGCGGGTGCAGGCCGACCAGACCCATGACATCGAACAGGCCGTGGCCGGCGACATCGTGGCGGTGCTGGGCTGGAAGGATGCAGTCAGCGGTGAAACGCTGAGCGGCCGTGCACAGCCGCTGCGCCTGGAGAACATCCAGGCTCAGGCGCCGGTGCTGGCGTGGCGGCTGGAGCCGGCGCGTGCGGCCGACCTGATCCGGATGGCGCAGGGCCTGGCCAGCCTGGCCCAGGAAGATCCCTCGTTCCGCGTCGAAACCGACCGCGACACGGCGGAGACCCTGGTCTGGGGTATGGGTGAGCTGCACCTGGAGGTGATGGTCGAGCGCCTGCGCAGCGAGTGGAAGGTTGATGTGGGCGTGGGTGCGCCGCGCGTGGCCTACCAGGAGACACCGATGCGCGCGATGTCCGGTGTAGTCGGGCGGCTGGTCAAGCAGACCGGCGGCCAGGGCCAGTTCGCGCACGTGGTGCTGGATGTGGCGCCGCGCGACGACGACCAGGTGGTGTTCAACGACCGCATCGTCGGTGGCGTGGTGCCGCGCAGCTTCATTGCAGCGGTGGAGAAGGGCGTGCGTGCCGCGCTGTCGGAGGGTCCGCAGGGCCATCCGGTGGTCGGTATCGAGGTCAGTCTTGTCGATGGCCAGACCCATGCGAAGGACTCCTCCGAAATGGCGTTCCATCGCGCGGGTGCCGAGGCGATCAAGGCGGCGCTGGCCGAGGGTGGCACGCAGCTGCTGGAGCCGGTGATGGCGGTGACGGTGCATTCGCCGTCGGCGTCGGTGGGTGACGTTGTTGGCGACCTCAACCGCCGCCACGGCCGCATCACCCGCATCGACGACCAGGAAGGTCGGGCTGAGGTCAGTGGCTTCGCGCCGTTGGCGCAGCTGGTGGGTTACACCACCTCGCTGCGTTCGCTCAGCCAGGGACGCGCCAGCAGCGAAGCGCACCTGCATGGCTACGAGCCGGTGCGGGTTGCATGAGGAAGGCGAGGGGAGCCCGTGCGCGGGCTCCCTTTTTTGTGGGTGTTGATGGCGTTTCGTGTCCACGCCATGCGTGGATGAATTCGTCGGGTCGCTTTCTTTTTTGCACTGCACTGCAACAAAACTGCAGAAAAAGCTGGATTAAAGTGATGCCTCACGATAAATTGCGCACCCCCCGTTGCTCGCCGCCGCCCGCACCCCTCTCATGCGTGATGACAAAGACCCCGGAACCCTGGAGCTGACCCTGCCGCGAAAGCGCGGTCGTCCGCCCAAGTTCGGGTACGCCATGAGTGATGCGCAGCGGGCCGCACGCTATCGCGCGCGCCGGGCGGGGCAGGCCAACCATGCCGATGTGCGTTCCTGCTCGGACATGGTGCTGCTGGACAAGATCCGCGCGGCGGTCAGCGCCCGCGACACTGAGCTGGCCGGTTTCCTGGTGCATGTGCTCTGGCAGCGGTACCCCCTGCAGCTGAAATAGGCCAACGATGGGGTGGCCGTTGTCATCGAGCTTGTTGATAATGCGGGATTCAGGTTGTTCCCGCTGGCGCGCCCGGGATGGCAGGCGCGCATGATCGAACGGTTCCCAAGATGACCACCACCAGCGACACCACCACCGAAGCGGCGCCGAGCAACGCCCCCCTGTTCTACACCCGTCCGGTGCCGCTGCAGGCCGATGTGCATGCCGACCTGCGCATCCTGCCGGGCAGGCTCGAGTTTGCCGCGGGCAACAACGCCATTCCGCTGGTGCTCGGCGAGTTCTCGCTGGCACTGCACCACTTCCCGATCCTGTTCGCTGGCCCGACCGCGGTGCCGATGGCCGCCGTTGGCGTGTCCGACCAGAACCTGTTCATCAAGGACGGCCTGTGGGAAGACGAGGCCTATATCCCGGCCTATCTGCGTCGCCATCCCTTCATCTTCATCGACACCGGCTCGGACAATGATTTCCTGCTGGGCATCGACGAAGAGAGCTCGCGCGTGGTCAAGGGCGGTGACGAAGGCCAGCCGCTGTTCGTCGACGGCAAGGCCACCGACATGGTGCAGCAGGCGCTTGAGTTCTGTGGCCAGTTCACCCGTGAGCACGAACAGACCCAGGCCTTCTCCAAGGCCCTGATCGACAACGGCCTGCTGGTCGAGCGCAATGCAACCGTGCGTACCCCGGATGGCCGTGAGTTCAACCTCAATGGCTTCCAGGTCGTCGACGTCGAGAAGTTCGTCGCGCTGCCGGAAGCCACCGTGGTCGAGTGGCACCGCAGCGGCTGGCTGGCCCTGATCCACCAGCACCTGATGTCGCTGGGTCGCTTCAACGACCTGACCCGTCGCCAAGTCGAGCGTCTGGCGGCCTGATCAGGCCCTGGGCATGGCTTCCGCAGTGCGGGAGCCATGCCATTGCTGCAGGGCTTGCAGCAGGCGTCGCGCATCGACCCAGTCGGGCGTGGGCTCGCCAGCCAGGTCCCACAGGTCGGCCGCAGTGTCGGCCTGCGCGGCGGCGCCGCACATCTGCAGTGCGCCCTGCAGGCGATGGGCATGGTGGCAGAGGGAGGCTGCATCAGCGGCTTCCACGGCCTGTTCAATCTGCGCCAGTTCGTGGCGGATGTCTTCCCGATAGATCAGATCCCGGCAGGCAGGGGCTACGGACCGCTCGGTGTAGCCGTCAATGGGCAGGTCCAGTGCCAGCAGCAGGTCCGCGACCTGCAACGGCTTGGCCAGGCTGGCATCGAAGCCAGCCTTGCGGGCGCGTATTGCGTGCCGGGGCCCCTTCCTTGCTGATAGCGCAATCAGTCGCAATGGCTGTTGTGCCTGACGGCGCAGCTGTGTGGCCAATGCATAGCCGTCCATGTCCTGCAGCCCGATGTCGAGCAGCACCACGCTGCGCGGTTGTGCGGCCTGCTCGGCGAGCGCGCTGGCGCCGTCGGCAAGCGCGCGCACGTCGGCGCCCAGCCGTCGCAGCTGCTCGCCGATGATCCGGCGATTGAGCGCATGGTCCTCGACCAGCAGCAGGTCGAGTCCAGCCAGTGGCGTGTCGCTTTCGGGCGTGCCGACCGGCCCTTCGCTCTTGCTGACTGCCTGCACCGGCAGGCGCAGGGTGAAGCGACTGCCACGCCCATGCACGCTGTGCGCGGACAGATTGCCGCCCATCGCCCGGCTGAGTTCATGCGCGATCATCAGGCCCAGCCCGCTACCGCCGCGCGCCTGCCCGCCTTCACTCTGTTCGAACGGGCGAAAAAGAAGGGGCATCTGCCTGGCCGGGATGCCGATGCCACTGTCGATCACATCCAGCAGCAGCTCCTGCGGATGGTCAGGCGGTGTCAATTGCAGGCGTAGCTCGATGCCGCCGATATCGGTGAACTTCAACGCATTGCCAAGCAGGTTGCCGACAATCTGGCGAAGCCCCTCCCGATCAAGCGCAACAGCCGGGGCGGGGTCGGGCTGGCACTCGAAGCGAAGCGCCAACCCCTTCTGTCGCGCGTGTGGCCGCAGGGCATCCAGCGATTGACGGCAGAGCCGGGCAATGTCGCAGGGTTGTGCCTGGGGTCTGTAGGTTCCGCTGGCCAATCGTGAGAATTCCAGCGATCGATTCAGCAGGCCACGCAGCGAATGCCCAGCCGCATGCGCGGCCGCGAGTAGCTCACGCTGCCGCTTGGGCGATGGAGACTGGCCGAGCAGGTCGATCGAGGCCAGCACGGCCTGCGCAGCATTGCGCATCTCGTGGCTGATCATGCCGACTGCGCGCGCGTGGCTCCGTCCCTTGCGGGCCCGGTGGCTGTGCACCGCGCGCCACAGCAGAGGGGTGCCGGCCAGCGTGGCAAGCAGGGTGAGCAGCCAGGGCGAAGAGGGCGCGCGCATCCAGTCCAACGCGCGCTCGACGGTCGCTGGCACTGCCTGCTGAGCCCATGCCTGCAACAGACTGGCATGTTCTTCCAGTGTGATGTCGCGCAGGCCCTGCTCGATGCGCAACAGCAGTTGCCGGTCCTCGTTGCGCGTAAGCAGGTGAAGGTCGGTGGAAAAGTCGCTGTCGAACCGCTGAAGCTGCAGTTGCCCGCGGAAGTGATGGCGGATCAGGGGCCGCAAGGTCGTTTCCAGGCCGATTGCGACGTCGGCGATGCCGCTCTCGACCGCCGCCAGCGCGGCATGCCGATCGGCCAGGTGCAGCCGCTTGATGCTGGGATGGTGCAGGGCAAGCCAATCGGCGTAGGGCCCGCCTTCGACGACGGCCAGCACCCTTGTTCCCAACTCCACGATATCGTGCGGCAGGGGTTGGCCGGCGCGTCCGGCCAGCATGGTTCTTCCTCCGGGAAACGCGACCGACTCCAGCAGCCCGGGGCACGGGCGTGGCTGCTGGCGGGACTGCCCCATTACCAGTACCAGATCGGCCTTGTGCTGGCAGACCGCGACAACCGAGGCGCTGCCGCTGGGATAGGCCTGCTCCAGGAAGCGCAGCCGTGCGTGTCGTTCCACAAGGCTGGCATAGCCATGTGCAAGGCTCGGCATCGGCGCCGAATCAGCGAGGGTGGCGGGCATCTGGCGCAGGGCGGGTGCGGTGGCCACCCGGACCTCGCGGCCGGACTCCCATGGCCGGATTGGCGCGTCTTCTGCGGAAGCCACAGGCAACAGAAGCAGCGCCAGCAGCAGGGCCGGCATGTGCAGGCGCATTCGACTGGCCGTTCTCACATCGCCTCCAGCTGTCGTCGCATGGCGTAGATCTCGGCATCGTTGCGCAGCCCGAGCTTTCGCAGGGCCGCGGTCTTCTGCGTGCTGATCGTCTTTACGCTGCGATGGCGTTGAAGCGCAATCTCGGAGACGGTCAGGCCTGCGAGCAGCAGATCGAGCACTTCACGCTCGTTGCGGCTGAGTTCGTCGAAAGCGGCCGGCAGCGTGCAATCGGGAGGCAGTCGTGACAACCCCTGCGACACCCGCACGATGGCATCCGAAAGCATTGCCAGCGGTTCGGCCTTGCTGACAATGCCACTGATGCCGCTGGCGATCAGCTGGCTGACGTGCGTGGTGGGCGAGAGGGTGGCGAAGGCGAGCAGGGGCACGCGAGCGAAGCAGTCACGCAGCAGGCTTACCAGTTCTGTGGCACTGCGGTCTTCGCGGCCCAGTGCAAGGTCGATGATTGCGACGTCCACGGACATCTTCCGCAGGCTGCCGATGAATTCGTCGCTGCACGCATGGCTGGCGACGATGCTGAAACGGTCATCGCCGGACAGGTGCAGGGCGGTACCACGAGGAACGACTTCATGGTCGTCCAGGAGCGCCAGCCGCAGCCGACGCGGTGCAGGAATTCCATTCATGCGCTGGGAGGTGATCGGCGCCCGTGGGGCGTGATGATCATTCTGGCGCTGCTGTCGCGTCGAACATCGAAATTGCTTGATTTTTGCGATTATTCCTAAGAGTCGATGTGCTGCATCCATCGATTCCGGGCTATCCATCGATGGTATGGATTGCCAGGCCGGGGGCAATCCGTTTCCGCAAGCGAGATGGCGCCTGGTGCGGATGTCATCGGGAAACATCTGGGGCAGCACGGCGCCGATCCGCGCCCACCGGGATCGACTTCATGGTGTCTGATCGTTGCCGTGCAGGCTGCGCGCCATCTCGCTGGTTCCAGCCCAGCCAAGGTCGGCGTACAGTGGCGCCCCCTGCGCGGTGGCATGCAGGACTGCGTAAGTGGCGCCACGCTCGGTGAAGGCGTCGTCTGCCAGGGCCATCAGCTTCCGGGCGATACCGCGGCGGCGATACTCCGGTTCCACGTAGACGTTGAGGACGTAGCCGCGGTAGCCCTGGTCCGGATGGGCAGGGTGGGGCGGCCAGTCGATCAGCATCAGGCCGATGCCGGCGATGGTTCTGCCGTGGTCTGCAAGGACATGGCCGAAGTACTCGCCAGAGGCCAGGCGCGGCGCCAGCCAGGAACGGAAAGGAGCCGCCATCGCCCGCAGGACCTCCTCGGTTCGCCCGCTATCGCGGAACATGGCTTCGCGGTGGGCGCAGATTGCATCCAGGTCGCCCGCACGGATCTGCCGCACTTCAAGCCCGTTCCATGTCGCCTCTGCGTGGCTGCCCATCATGCTGATCCCCGGCTCAGGTCTGTCCGGCAATTCTGGCACCCTCTGCCGGGCGATGCATGACGAAGAACGCAATCGGCACTTCGCTGCCATGCACTACCGGATGGACTGCGGCACACGCCGCAGCCGGTGGATGTCGTAACCCATGTCGGCGATGCGCTGCACGGCTTTCTGGTAGTCGCCATCGGACACCTGGGGCGTGCGCGCCATGTACCACACGTAATCGCGCTTGCTGCGTGCCACGATGGTCTGTCGGTAGTCGTCATCCAGCCAGGCGATGATGTACTCGGCCTGGATCGGCCAGATGAACTGCATGCCCCAGACCGCCCCATGGCCTTCCTCTTCGACACGGCCGATGGGGTGCATCGACTTCGGCGGGGCATCGAAGCTGCCCTTGCGATAGGTGAAGGTGGTCTGGATGCGCCCGTCCGGCTTCAGGGCATAGCTTTCCACCGCATCGTAGGCCTCGCGCTCGGGCCAGGACGGAATATGGGCGATCACATACCAGTCGCCCATGAAGCGCGGCACATCCACCGAGGGCGCACGCGGAAGTGGCCGGGTGTCGCTGGACGAGCAGCCCGAGCCGAACAGGCCGACCGCGATCAGCGGAAGCAGCGAGAACATGCGCATGTCACACCTCAGCGGGGACGGAACAGGTAATGGGCCACCAGCCATTGCTGGCCATCGTCGTAACCGAACAACTCGGCACACGCCATCCAGAACATCCGCCAGCGTTGCCACCAGATGCGCGCAGCCGCAGGCCCATAGGTCGCCGCCAGCACCGGCATCACCCGATCGCGTGCCGCGTCCTGATTGGCCAGCCAGTGTTCGGCAGTGCGCTGGTAGTGGGTGCCGTCCAGCAACCAGCGCTGATCCAGCCGCAGGTCGCGCTGGAAATGCAGCAAGGTATCGGCGGCGGGCATCAGGCCGCCGGTGAAGAAGTGGCGGCCCATCCAGTTGTCGCCGCCCTCGGTTTCGAACGGGTACATCAGCGTGCGGTGGGCGAAGATGTGCACGAACAACGCACCGTCCGGCTTCAGCCACTGTGCAATGCGCGCCAGCAGGCGCTCGTAGTTGCGCACGTGCTCGAACATCTCGACCGAAACGCAGCGATCAAACTGCGCGGTGGGCAGTTCCAGCTGGTTCACGTCACGGGTGAGCACTTCCACATTGGGCAGTCCGCGCGCCTGGCATTGGGCCATGATGTGTTCGCGCTGGCTGTGTGAGTTGGACACGGCCGTGATCGTTGCGCGCGGGTAGCGCTCGGCCATCCACAGCGTCAGCGAGCCCCAGCCACAGCCCAGTTCGAGAATGTGCTGTCCATCGGCCAGGCCAGCGCGCTGGCCGTACAGCTCCAGCATCGCCTCTTCAGCCTGGTCCAGCGTTTCGTGGCCGTTGGGGTAGTAGCAGCTGCTGTACTTCAAGCGCTTGCCCAGGCAGGCCTGGAAGAACGCCGCAGGCACTTCGTAATGCTGGCGATTGGCTGCATCGGTATGCAGTGCCAGCGGGCTGTCGGCCAGTTCGGCGATGCGGCGGCTGAAGCGCGCGGACTGCGCTTCGATACCACCTGCCGATTCTTCCTGCAGGCGCTGCGCGCACAGCCGTCGGATACCGGCACGCAGCGCAGCGTCCGGCACCAGGCCGCGTTCGGCCCAGGCGGTCAGCCCGGTTTCTGCTTCCTCGGCCGGATTCAGTGACGGTATCGCGCTCATGCGGAATGCTCCTTGGAAGGGTGGGGGAACCAGGGGAAGAACATCGGCGTGCTGCGCTGGTAGGCGCGGTAGTCGTCGCCGCGGCTGCGCAGGGCCTGCTTTTCGGTGAACGGGATGCCGCTCAGATAGCGCAGGAATACATACATCAGCACGGGGCCGAGCCAGGCCAGCCACCACAGCGGGGAGCCGACGGCCAGCAGCACGTAGGTGAACCAGTGCAGCCACTCGAAGAAGTAGTTGGGGTGGCGGGAATACCGCCAGAGCCCATCACGGCAGGTACGGCCTTTGTTGGCCGGGTTCGCGCGGAACCGGGCCAGCTGGCGGTCGGCCAGCGCTTCTCCGCCCACGCTCAGCAGCCAGACGAACGCGGCCGCCAACGCCCAGGGGGGGGTGCCAGCGGCTTGATTGGCAGCGACCGCGACGAAGGGCAGCGCAAACAGCACCACCAGCAGTGCCTGCGCCATGAAGAACGCGAAGATCTTTCCCTGGTGTCCCTGCCAGTGCTCTCGGAGGTAGCGATAGCGCCCGTCCTCTGCTTCGTGCCGGACCCGATGCCAGAGATGAAGGGCCAGGCGACCGCCCCACAGGCCGCCGAGCACAGCGAGCGCCACCCGTGGCGTCACCGCACCATCGCCCAGCAGCGCCAGCAACAGCGCGGCGGCAGCCACGCCTTTGGCCCAGAGCACATCCACAACGCCGATGTTGTGGTGGCGGCGCTGCCAGGCCCAGCCCCAGCTCATCACCAGTAGCGCGTAGAGCAGCACCCAGAGCAGGTTGATCATGATGACGCTCCGGCGAGAGGGGGGTGTGGCGTAGTACGCGTGCCGCCAAGGGCGGCGCGGCACAGGAGGGACAGCGCAATGGCCCAGCCCGTGCCGAGGACCAGGACGCCATGCCACGTCGGGCTGTTGAACTGCACCGCGCCGAATCCACGCGCGGCCGACAGGTAGGCCAGTGGCGCCAGCACCAGGCCGAAGAGGGGCGGCAGGGCAGGGTGTCGCTGCAGGAAGCGCATCGAGGTGCTCAGGGTCATGGCGAATGAAGCCCACAAGGCCATGATCCAGGGCGGCGGCGCCCATCCCAGCGGGGCAGCGGCGTAGCGCACGGTGCCGCTGGCGGCAGCGCTGGCGTCGACCAGCCAGGCGCAGGCCAACGCTAGCAGCAGCAGCCGCAGGTCCAGTCGGGGATGCGCCGACGTCAGCAGCTGGCTGCCGATATACAGCGACGCGGCCAGCAACGCGGGCCACTGCCAGCCGCGCCCCGCACCAGCCACCGCGCACAGCCAGACCAGCTGGTTGCCAAGCAGGTTGGCCCAGAACCGGCGCATTTCAGTTGCCTTCGCCAGCCGGGACCGCGGGTCGATGGCCCGGGCGCGCCAGCAGCAGATGCGAAACACCGATCGAACGCTCCAGGAAGCCGCCTTCGCAGTAGGCCAGGTAGAAGTCCCACAGGCGGCAGAAGCGCGCATCGAACCCCTGTGCCTGCACGGCGGGCAGCTGTGCGAGGAAGCGCTGGCGCCAGGTGCGCAGGGTCAGCGCGTAGGAATGGCCGAAATTCTGCTGGGCGATCAGCTGAAGGTCGCTGGACCGCGTCTTGGCCGCCATGATCGCGTTGATGGAGGGAATGAAGCTGCCGGGGAACACGTAGCGCTTGATGTAGTCGACGCTGCGCCGGGCCTGCTCGTAGCGATGGTCCTCGATGGTGATGGCCTGCAGCAGGGCAACGCCATCGGGCTTCAGCAGCCGCTGCAGCGTGGCCATGTAGGTGTCCAGGTACTCGGCGCCGATCGCTTCGATCATTTCGATCGAAACCAGCTTGTCGAACCGGCCCTGCAGGTCACGGTAGTCCTGCATCAGCAACGTGACCCGGTCCTGCAGGCCGGCGGCCCGAACGCGCTCGACGGCCAGCGCATGCTGTTCGGCGGAGATGGTGGTGGTGGTGACGTGGCAGCCATAGTGCTGCGCCGCGTGCACCGCGAAGCCACCCCAGCCGGTACCGATTTCCACCACCCGGTCACCCGGCGTGAGTTGCAGCTGCTGGCAGATGCGGTCCAGCTTGCGGCGCGAGGCAGACTCCAGCGATTCGGATTCGCTGGTGAACAGCGCCGACGAGTACATCAGGTCCGGCGACAGGAACAGGGCGAAGAAATCGTTGCCCAGGTCGTAGTGGGCGGCGATGTTGCGCCGGCTGCCCTCGCGGCTGTTGCGGTGCAGCCGGTTCCAGCCGCGCAGCAGCCAGCCAGCCACACGGGCCGGGCCCTGCTCCATGCCATCAAGCAGGTCGCGGTTGCGGACCAGCAGGCGTATCAGAGCCACCAGATCATCGCAGTGCCATTCGCCCTGGATGTAGCTCTCGCCGGCGCCGACGCTGCCCTGCGCAGCGACCTTCCGGTAGAACGCCGGGTCATCAATGGTCACCGTCACCTGCAGCCCGGCATGGGCGTTGCCCAGCCGGACCTCGCCAAGGGCATCGCGCACGCACAGGTGGCCATCACGCAGGGGGGCAAGCTGTGCCAGCAGCCGGCGGCGCAGGAAGGCGTCCAGCGCGCTGGGGCGCGGCAGGGTCACCGAAGGTGTCATCGAGTTCATCGCGGTTTCCCGGCAAGGGTGGGGTGGTCGTGTACGGGGTTGCGCTTCAGCCACAGCCGCAGTGCGTGCCAGTGGATGGCGGCCACCACCTGGGTGGTCATCAGTGGATAGCAGGCCAGAACCCGCGCCAGGCCGCGGCCATCCAGAGGGCGGCGTTGCAGCGTCTGGGTGGCATCGAACTGGCGAATGCCGTCTCGCCAGACCTGCATGTGCACACGCAGGTCCTCATCGGGGCTGTTGAAGCGCCAGTCGTAACGGCAGTCCATCGGCATGAACGGCGAGACGTGGAATCGCTTGTCGAACTGCCAACGCAGTGACGCACCTTCGTGGACGGCCGTGGTGACCGGCAGCACGTACGCGTGCCGCTCCTTCCAGGGCGTATTGGTGATCTCGGCCACGATGCAGTCCAGCGAACTGCCGTCGGCCTGGTAGCAGTAGTAGAAACTGACCGGGTTGAACACATGCCCGGCAAAGCGAAGGTGCGTCAGCAGGCGTACCGGCCCCGAAGGTCGATGGCCAAGCGTCTGCGCGGCATGGTCGCGCACGGCGTCTGCCAGAGGCTGTGCGGGATCGCCGAAATAGTCGCTGCGCCGGAACTCGGCAAGGTTGCGCCGATTGACCGACCACAGCCAGCGCCCGGCAAACACGGTCTCTAGTTCATCCAGGTCGAGCAGCAGTTGTGCAACCGGATAACGGAACGTATGCGGATGCGGGTGATGCCGGCGATGCATCACCTGCCCGAAATAGAGTGCGCTGGCGCTCATGCCGCCACCTCGCGCGCCAGCGATACCTGGCGATGCGGTGCGCAGGCCAACAGCGCATCCACCACGCGGCGGGCGCTGCGAATACCATCCTCATGGAAGCCCCAGCCCCAGTAGGCCCCTGCGAACCAGGTGTGGCGATGGCCCTGCAGGTCTGCCCATCGCTGCTGCGCGCGAACCGCAGCATGATCGTGCACCGGGTGTGCATAGTGCAGCGTGCGCAGCACCCTGGCCGGGTCGATGGCTTCGCTGCGGTTGAGGGTGACCACCAATGGCGTGCTGCCGGGCAGGCCCTGCAGCAGGTTCATGCAGTAACTGACCGTGCAGGGCGCGGTTGGATCCCGCGGTACATGTGCATTCCAGGCGGCCCAGGCCTTGCGGTTGCGTGGCAGCAGCGAGGCATCGGTATGCAGTACCGCTTCGTTGGATTGGTAGCGGATGGCACCCAGCACCTCGCGCTCGACGGGGTCGGCATCACCCAGCAGGGCCAGGGCCTGGTCGCTATGGCAGGCCAGGATGACTTCGTCGAAGGCTTCGACGCCGGCGGCACTGTGCACGCGTGCGCCCTCAGGCGTGCGCTCCACCCGCTGCACCAGGCACTGCAGGCGCTCATGCACCCGCCAACGGCGGCGCAGTGCATCCACGTAACGGGCCGACCCGCCGGTAACGACCCGCCAGGAGGACCGCCCGGTCATCTGCAGCATCTGGTGGTTGGCCATGAACTGGGCCAGATAGCGCGCGGGGAAGTCCTGCACCGTGGCGGTGGGAGACGACCACAGTGCCGAGGCCATCGGCAGAAGGTGCTCTTCAATGAAGGCCTCGCCGTAGCGCTGATCGCGCAGGTACTGGCCCAGCGTTGGGCCTTCGTCCTCGCCCAGCAACAGCGGGGCATCCCGATAGAAGCGGCGCAGGTCGGCCAGCATGCCCCAGAAGCGCGGCGATACCAGGTTGCGTCGCTGGCAGAACAGGCCATCCAGCGAGGTGGCGTTGTACTCCACGCCGCTGCGCTCGCTGTGCATCGAAAAGCTCATGGTGGTCGGCTGCGAGGCCACGCCCAGCTCATCGAACAGTGCCGTCAGCAGCGGGTAGTGCCGGGGATTGAAGACAATGAAGCCGGTGTCCACGGCCATGCGCGTGCCGTCTATCTGCACGTCGTGGGTATGGGTGTGGCCGCCCAGGTAATCGTTGGCCTCGAACAGCGTCACCTGGTGCCGCTCCTGCAGCCACCAGGCGCTGGCCAGCCCTGAGATGCCTGAACCGATGATGGCGATGCGCATGTCAGTACCTCGCCTTTGCCAGCACCCATTCGGGGATGGGCTTGAGTCCCTTGACCAGGCCGAACGCCGCCATCACGCGCAGCCCGTACCAGGTCAGGTCGATCTCCCACCAGCGGAAGCCCTGGCGTACGGTGCCGGGGAAGAAGTGATGGTTGTTGTGCCAGCCTTCGCCGAACGTCAGCAGGGCCAGCCAGAGGTTGTTGCGGCTGTCGTCGCGGGTCTCGAAGCGGCGACGACCGAAGCGGTGGGCCAGCGAGTTGATGGTGACCGTGGCGTGGAACAGCACGATGGTGGAAATGAAGAATCCCCACACCAGCAACTGCGGGCCGGAGGTGTGCAGGCCCGGCGCCCAGTGTTCCAGTGCTGCGCCCAATGCATAGAGGCCGATGGCCAGCAGCACGGGAATGGCGGTGTCGAAGCGGTCCAGCCAGCGCAGTTCCGGGAAGCGCGCCAGGTCCGGCACCCGCGACAGGTCGGTGGCGAAGGCTTCGCGGGTCAGGAACCAGCCCATGTGGCTGCGCCAGAAGCCTCCCTCGCGCGGCGAATGCGGGTCCAGTGGCTGGTCTGCGTGGCGGTGATGGTGGCGATGATGGGCCGCCCACCACAGCGGGCCGCGCTGCACGCTGGCCGCGCCGATCACCGCGAACACGAACTGCACCGCGCGCGGTGCCTGGAAGGTGCGGTGTGAGAAGTAGCGGTGATAGAACGCGGTGATGGCAAACATGCGCACCGCGTAGAGCGCTGCGGCCACGATGACAGCCGTCCATGAGACACCTACCCAGATCACCGCGATGCACGCCACATGCATCAGTGCGAACGGCACCGCACGCAGCCAGTCGATGCGGCCCGACTGTTCCGCGCCAACGTCCGCGGCTTCGCCGGTATCAACCCAGCGCTGCAGGGTGCGCAGCAGGCGCCAGCGTCGACGGGGGAGGGGCGATACAGAGGCCATGGCGGATCTCGGCGGGTGTCGTGTCTTCCTGTACGCACCAGAATGCGCAATGGATGCGACGTGTTGCGGTGAATGTTGGCTTCACGTGTTCGTAACAGGGCAGCGGTCGACCAGTGGCTGCGCCCATGCCTGTTGCCACTCAGACGCGGGGCGTTGCGCGGGAGGTGCGCTGAAGCGCACCGTCACCCGCGGATAGGTGCCGCGTGCATCGCGCAGGTTGCTGGTGCCATTGAATTCCAGAAGGCGCCTGTCGGCGTTGGCATAGACCAGCGACAGGCGGGGTGCGACGCCGCCATACCAGGTGTCGAGGCTGACCTCGATCGACTGGGCGTCGATGCCTTGCCAGCGCAGGGCGCCGGTATGCCGCACCTGCACCGGGAAGTAGCGCTGCCGCCCGGGCACCAGGAACGGCATCGACACGCGCTCGCCCTGCATCAGCGCTGTCCAGTGCAGGCGCACCGCCGCGTCGAATCCCGCATCGATCACCGCATCCGGCGGCAAATCAAGCCTGCGCTGCCGGAGCGGGCTGGCGGCATCCTCCTTCCAGACGACGGACACAGCGCCGCTGGCGGCCTCGATCTCGGCCGTCTGGCCACTGCGCCGGTCCTGCAGCGTATAGCCACGAGCCTGCGCCAGGGGGCTGGCCGGCAGGTGCTTGCGGGCGAACGGCTGGCCACCGGGGCACTGGTACAGCACCCAGTGCTCGGCCCCCTCGCTGGCGTCGCGGCGCCAGTGAACTTCGTGGTAGAGGATCCGGCCCTGCGAGGACGTCGCCACGCCCTCGCTGCGCAGCCAAGGGGTCGCCAGTCCGGCGTGGGGCAGGCACAACAACAGCCAGGCGATGCGCATGGCATTCATCCGTAAGGGCGGGTCCAGGTCGTACGGCGGGCGGGGCGGGTTGGATGCGCAATGCGGGCTGCATCCGATTGCCATTCCCGCGCGTACAGGGGACAGACCTTCACCCGCCCGCCGCGAACGCAGATGTATCCTGACGCCGCCAGCACCCTCGCCAACTTCAACAGCGCACGCATCGTGTCCAGCTCCCAGCAGCCCAGCAGCGAGCCGAAAAACTGGGCCGGCGACATGGACGGTGTCGCGCGGCTGCGCGACCGCGACTGTTTCATGCGGATCTACGACCATTTCATGCCGCGCCTGTGCGTCTATCTGCGCGGGCTGGGCGCGCCCGAGGCGGTGGCCGAGGAGCTGGCGCAGGAGTGCCTGCTGCGCCTGTGGCTGCGCGCGGCCGACTATGATGCCGCGCAGGGTGCGTTGAGCACCTGGCTGTACCGCATCGCCCGCAACCTGCATATCGACCGCGTGCGCCGCGAGCGCAGCTGGATGCAGGTACAGGTGGCGGTGGAAGACGCGGCAACGATGGACGTGGTCGAGCGCAGCAGCGCCGAACAGTTCGCCGACCAGGCCCGGCTTCGCCAACGCATCAATGAGTTGCCGGCAGTGCAGGCGCGGCTGGTGCGCATGTCCTACTTCGAGGCCAAGAGCCACAGCGAGATCGCCGAGGCACTGGGCATGCCGCTGGGCACGGTGAAATCGCACCTGCGGCGTGCGTTCCTGCAACTGCAGTCGATAGTGGGAGGTGCGCTGTGAATCCGCACCACCATCTGCATGAATCCACACTGATGAGCTACGCCGCAGGCGCGCTTCCGGCGCCGTTGAGCATCGTGGCGGGCGCCCATCTGGAGCAGTGCCCGCACTGTCGCCAGCGCCTGCGCGAGGCCGAGGCGATCGGATCGGTCTTGCTGGAACAGACCCAGCCATCCACGGGCGATCTACGCCGCGAGCAGTTGCGCGACGCGATGTTGATGCGCCTGGCGACGGATGTGCCTGCCGCGGCAGTGTCATCACGGACCGTTTCCAGAGAGCGCCCCGAAGCCGATCCGGACCATCTTCCTGCGTCACTTCACCCGTATTTCGGCGCGTCGCTCAGTGGCCTGCGCTGGCGCTGGATGGCGCCGGGCGTGCACTGCATCCGTGCCGAGCAGATGCCTTCGCTGATCATGCTGAAGATTGCCCCGGGCAAGTGCCTGCCGATGCACAGCCACGGCCGAAGCGAGCTGACCCAGATCCTGCGGGGCTCGTACAATGATGCGTTGGGGTTGTTCGCGCCCGGCGACGTGGCGGACCTGGATGAGGACGTGGAGCACCAGCCGGTGACCGCGCCAGGGGTGCCGTGTATCTGCGTGTCGGCGCTGGATGCACCCCTGGTGTTCAGTGGCTGGCTGGCGCGGAAGGTGCAGCGTTTCGTGAAGCTCTAGCGGGGCGGGAGACGGTGATGGCGAGGGCAGAAGCATTGCGTGTTCTGTTGACCGGCGCCGCCGGGTTGGTGGGGCAGGGCGTGGCGTTGGCCTGCCAGCGCTCATCGCAGGTCGGCCATCTGACCGCGCTGGTACGGCGTCCGGGCAGCCTCAGCGGTGCGGGAAGCGAGCGGGTCGTGCCGGATTTCCTGCGCATCGATGAGCAGCGTGACGATCTGGCTGGCTTCAACGCGTGCTTCTATTGCGCGGGCGCGCCTCCGGTGGGCACCGCCGAAGCCGAGTACCGGCGGGTGACGCTGGACACCACACTGGCCGTGGCCCGCGCGTGGGCGGCAGTGAATCCCGACGGATGCTTTCTGTATGTGTCCGGCGCCGGCGCGGACCCGCAGAGCCGGGTGATGCCGCTGCGGATCAAGGGCGAAATCGAACTGGCGCTCCGCAGGATGCCGGTGCGTACCGTGATGCTGCGCCCGGGAGGCGTGCGGCCGGTATCGGGAACCGGCACGCGCCACGCGGTGCTCAAGCCCCTGTACTGGGGTGGCGCGCCGCTGATGAAACTGGCGGGCGCACTCGTCCCTTCACTGGTCACCAGCAATCTGGCGGTGGGCCAAGCGATGATCGCACTGGCAGGAAGAGAGCATCCGCCTGCCACGGTGGAGTGCGCGGACATCAACCGGATCGCGGCAGGCACGCGTGATCCGGCGGCGTGAGCTCAGTGCGCGGCAGCGTCCAGCGCGGTGCGCACCGCCTGTGCAAGGTCACTGCGGGTAAACGGCTTCGGCAGCAGCGCAGCGAACCGACCCTGACTACCCACCGCCTCGTGGTCGCGTGGATAGCCCGAAGTGAACAGCACAGCAACTTCAGGCCAGCGCTCGCGGACCTCGCGGACCAGTTCCCAGCCCGACATGCCGGGCATCACCACGTCGGAGAACAGCAGGTCGACCCTCGTGTCCGGGCGCTCCAGCAATCGCAGCGCGGACGGTCCGTCATGCGCTTCCAGTACGCGGTAGCCCAGCAGGCGCAGTGAATCAACCGTGTGCGCGCGCACATCGTCGTTGTCCTCGGCCACCAGGATGGTTTCCTCACGCGGCGCGTAGCCGGCCAAGCCAGACTGTGGCGCACGCGCTTCGCTGGGCAGCGCCAGCGGCGAGCGCGGGAACATCATGGTGATGCTGGTGCCGCCGCCTTCCACCGAATCGATCAGGACATGACCGCCGGACTGCTTGACGAAGCCGTGCACCATCGACAAGCCCAGCCCAGTGCCACGGCCGACCTGCTTGGTGGTGAAGAACGGTTCGAACACGCGCGCCAACGTGGCTGCATCCATGCCGTGCCCGTTGTCGCGCACGCGAAGCATCACGTACTCGCCGGGTTCGGCATCGGGGAACAGCGCGGCGTAGTCATGGTCCAGGTGGCTGTTGTCGACCTCGATGACCAGCCGGCCACCGTGAGGCATTGCATCTCGGGCATTGACCGCCAGGTTGAGCACAGAGGCCTCCAACTGGCTGACGTCGATCTCCACGCACCAGATGTCCTGGGCGCTGCGGATCTCCAGTTGCACCAGTTCGCCCAACGCACGCTGCAGCATGTCGTGCATGTCCAGCAGGCGGTCGTTGAGGTTGGCCGCCTGGCTATGCAACGGCTGGCGGCGGGCAAATGCCAGCAACCGCTGGGTGAGGCTGGCGGCACGTCCCACGCCCTTCAGGGCATTGTCCAGAGCGCGACCGACCAGCGCGGCCGGTTCACCAGCGCGCTCGCTGAGCAGCATGGCGTGTTCGACGTTGCCGGAGATGACCGTCAGGATGTTGTTGAAGTCGTGGGCGATGCCACCGGTCAGTTGGCCCACGGCCTCGATCTTCTGCGACTGGCGCAGCGCGTGTTCGGCCTGCAGCCGGGCGGTGGTTTCCACCGCTTCGGAGACCACGGCCGTAACCGCACCGTCTGCGTCCAGCAGGGGGCGGAACGAGAAGTCGAAACTGCGCCGCCCGGTCGGCAGCTCGATATCCAGCGCATGCAGCGAGCTGTGGCCGTGCACGGCATCGGTGACGGCCTGATCAACGGTGGTGGCAACCTCGTCGGTCGTGGCGAACCACGGCGACTGCACATAAGGCTGGCCCACCACATCCTTCTTGTCGGCCAGCACGGCGGCCAGCGAGGCGACGTTGGCATCAACCACGCCGCCGGAAAGATCGAGCAGTACCTGGTGCTGGAAGCTGGATTCGAAAATGGCCTGCAGGCGACGCTTGCTGGCCCTCAACTCGGCCGTGCGCGCCTGGACCTGCCGCTCCAGTTCCTGGTTGTCTTCGCGCAGCGCCAGTTCGGCCTGCTTCAGCAGGGATACGTCGCTGGCCATGCAGATGTAGCCAACCACACTGCCGTCGGCCGCATGTTCCGGCACGCAATCCATCTGCACGAATCGTGACTGGCCACTGCGATGGATCAGCTCCACCTGGAAGCTGGAGCGCTCGCCCTGAAGCACGCGCTCCAGGCTGGGCAACGCATGTTCAAACGCAGAAATGCCACTGACTTCCCGTGCGGTGCGGCCCAGCAGTTCGGCAAGGCTGAAGCCATGCCAGTCCAGAAACGCCTTGTTGGCAAACCTGTAGCGATGGTCCTTGTCCAGCTGGGCGATCAGTGCAGGAACGGCGTCGGTCACCTGCTGCAGCTGGGCCTGGCTGTCGTTCAGCGCGGCCTGCGCATTGGCAAGCTGGGTGCGCTCGTGCGCCTCCTGGCGGGCGCGGCGGATCGCATCGGGCAAGCGTTGCAGGCGTTGCTTCACCACATAGTCGCGGGCACCGCGCGTGAGAGCCTGGACCGCCAGCTCCTCGGTCAGCGTGCCGGAGACAAAGATGAAAGGCGTCTGTGGCACGCGCTCGCGTGCCAGGGCAAGTGCAGCGTCGCCATCGAAGCCAGGCAGGACATGATCGGCGAGGATCACGTCGAACGGTCGGCTGTCGATTGCCTCGATGAAGGCGTTGCGGGTCCACAGGCGCTCGGCCTCGAAGTCCAGGCCGGCGCGCTGCAGCTGTGCGGTGATCAGCTCCGCATCGAGCGCACTGTCCTCCAGCATGAGGATGCGCAGGCGCTCGCTGCTGCGCGATCCATCATGCATTGTGCTGCCCCGTACCGGAGGGGCGATGTGGCGGTGGCTGGTTGGTGATGCCCCAGAACATGCCCAACCCCTGGATCGCGTCGAAGAATTCCTTGAAGTCGACAGGCTTCACCACGAAGGCATTCACACCCAGTTCGTAACTGCGCACGAGATCCTGCTCTTCGCGGGAAGAGGTCAGCATGACGATCGGGGTGCTGCTCAGCTGCGGATCTCCGCGAACCTGTTCCAGCACTTCCAGACCGTTGACCTTGGGCAGCTTCAGGTCCAGAAGCACCACCACGGGGCCACCATGGTTGGCCCCGGCGAACTTTCCCTCGCAGCGCAGGTAGTCCAGCGCTTCGGCGCCGTCTCGTACATGGATGACGTCATTCAGCAGCTGGCAGCGCGACAACGCGGCCAGTGTCAGTTCGGCATCCTTTGGGCTGTCCTCGACCAGGAGGATCGGCCGCAGGTCCCTCATGGGTAATCTCCTGTGGAACGGGGTAGGGTGAAGTGGATCGTGGCGCCCTTGCCGGGTTCGCCTTCGGCCCAGGTGCGGCCGCCGTGGCGGCCGATGATGCGACGCACGTTGGCCAGGCCGATGCCGGTGCCTTCGAATTCCTCGACGTGATGCAGGCGCTGGAACACGCCAAACAGTTTGTCCACATAGCGCATGTCGAAGCCGCAGCCGTTGTCGCGCACGAAGAAGTGATCTTCATCGTCGCTGCGTTCGTGGCCGACCTCGATCACCGCCTGGTCGCGCTCGCGGGTGAACTTGACCGCATTGGACAACAGGTTCTGCCAGACCAGGCGCAGCATGGTCGGGTCGGCTTCCACCTCCGGCAGCGGCGCCATCGTCCACTGCACATCGCGACCGGCGTAGTCCAGCGCCAGGCTCTTGCGGACATCGCCGACCAGCGCAGCCATGTCCAGCCGCACCCGTCCCAGCGTGGAGCGTCCCATCTGCGAGAAGCTGAGCAGGTCGTCCACCAGCGTTCCGGCGGACTTTGCCGACTCGACGATGGTGTCCAGGAAGCGGCGCTCGGTCTCGTTGAGGCGTTCACCGGCCGAGCTGCCCAGCAGCTCCGAATAACCGACGATATGGCGGAAGGGGGCGCGCAGGTCGTGGCTGACCGAATAGGAGAATGCCTCCAGTTCCTTGTTGCTGCGCAGGAGCTGCTCGTTCAGCTCGGCCATTTCCTCGGCCTTGCGCAACACGACGTCGACGATGGCGGTTCGCATCTCGTGCGCGGCATCGCGATCGGCGTCACCCCATGGCAGGCTGCGCTGCTGCACGGTCTCCTTCCATGCCTCAAAGGAATGGCGTGGAGACAGCACGACATCCGGCGCTGCGGTCTTTCGGGGATCGCCACCCCAACTGACAGTACGCACCACCTCTGGGCGGAACCACATCAGGTAGCTGTCATGCAGCTGCGAGATGGAGACCGCCAGCAGGCCACTGGCCACCTCCGCCAGGCGAGCGCCCTCCGCCCAGTCGGCGGCCAGATGATCAGTGCAGTAGATTTCCTGGCCGGCATGCTGCGCGGACAACCAGTCGGTCAGCGCCAGGACGTCGCTGGCAGAAGGGCACCGGCCAACGCGCATGCAGTCGCCCTTGTGCACGATGGCCGCGCCAGCGGCACCGGTCAGCGACAGCAGGCTGGTCTCATCCAGGCGCAGCGCGGCAATGAAGTCCTCGTCACCGGCCATGCGTCCCAGCAGCTTGACCAGCACGGAACGGCGAACCACGCGTTCCTCGATCGCGCGCGCACGCTCCTTCAGGGCAATCTGCAGCGACAGGATCTGGCCCATGAACTCGCAGGCCGTGCGCACGTGGTAGGGCAGGCGGCGCGGCTGCACCGTATGGCACGACATCAGCCCCCACAACTGGCCCTCATGGACCAGCGAGACCGACATCGACGCCCCGGTGCCCATGTTGCGCATGTACTGCAGGTGCACCGGGGATACGCTGCGCAGCACCGCCAGGCTCAGATCAGTCGGCGGTGCGTCGCGATGCTCCTCGGCCCGCATCAACGGGGCAGGGGTGTAGTTGTTGTCCGCGATCAGGCGCACCCGGTTGCGGCGGTAGAGTTCGCGTGCCTGGGCGGGAATGTCAGATTCAGGAAAACGCAGGTCCAGGTACGAGGGCAACAGGCCATTGCCTTCTTCCGCCACCACGATGCCGTTCCAGCCGGCGTCGAACTGATAGACCAGGGTGCGATCGAAGCCGGTGAGCCGGCGCATGTGCGCGGCGGCCAGCTGGCACAGGTCTTCCACCGTCGAGGCCGATTCGATGGCGGTCATCAGCTCGCGGATGGCCGGATACAGCTCTTCAAGAGAACCGGGCTGGCCCGCAACCGGCGCTTCCAGCTCGACAAGGAGGTCGGTGGCGGAGCGATGCACCAGCAGCTGATGGCGGCCGTGGCCATCCAGGTGCACGGCGCCCACATGCGCACTGCTGCCGATGGTGGTCTGCCGGAGCAGCGCCTGGAAGGGCGCCAGCACGCCACCGAGTACCTCACTGACGTGCTGAAGCAACGGCTCGCCGAACTGCTGAAGGACGCTCGGCTGACTGATGGCGCGCTCGCGCACCCGCAACGACTGCGGCTCCAGCACCAGAAGCACACCGTAGGGCTGGATCGCGCCGGGTGTGTGGATGGGTTCGCGCGCACAACGGGACAGCGCAAGGTCGGGCGTGGACTGGGCAGAAGGCATCAACGGAGGGGCTCATGTTTCATGGATGGCTGGAAAAGCCCAGCGATACATCCGGCTAGCAGGGATGGTGAAGCAAAATCGCGCATTCGCCTACCACCTGATGCCCGTGAAGGCCGTTTCATCCAAACCTGAATTCTTCATCTACACAGCGGCGGACGATGTGTAAGGCGCCCGTGCAGAGGTTTTGCATCCAATGCATATCGGCTGCACGCCAGCTCGACAGCGATTGTCCTAGGGTGAATCCACCTCCAACCGTTGCCACGCCCGTGAACCTGCAGACGCTCCCACCTCTTCCGTACCGCATGCTGCCTGACAACTGCCAGTTTGAACTGCTGGATGTGGATGCCCTGCAGGATCCTGCCAGCGGTCGTCTTCTGCACCTGTACTCGCTGGTGGCCCGCTGCCTTTCCTGCGAAACGGTGTTCAAGGCAGAGGAAGGCCAAGGGTTGGTGAGCCATTCTGCAGCCAGAGTGGTGCGCTGCCCCACCGGCTGTGGCCAGCAGGCCTTCAAGTCGTCGCTGTTGCGGGCGTGGCGCCCGCAGGCCATTGCCCAGGCTTGACTCAGATCTGTTGCGCTCACAGCAGTGCGGGATTGGCGCGCCACACCGCGTAGTTCAGCGCGCAGGCAAACACGATCCAGGCCAGGTAGGGAAGCAGCATTACTGCCGCAATGCGGCTGACGCGCGCAAACCTGACGATCGTGGCGCACACCAGCGCAATCAGCAGAAGAATGTCCGCGAACGCAAGGGCGCCAAGTTTCCAGCCGAAGAACAGCCAGCTCCACAGTGCGTTGACGGCCAACTGCAACAGATAGAGCCGCAGTGCCGGTTGCGCGCCGCGCCAGCCGCGCTCGCGCCAGACCCGCCAAGCCGCAACCGCCATCAGCGCATAGAGCAGCGTCCACACCGGGCCGAACACGCCGGCCGGCGGCGCCCACGCGGGCAGGGCAAGCGTGGTATAGAAGGTGGCCGCCGATGAAGATGCCCACGCGCCCAATGCGGCCGCAGCGAAGGTGATCGCCAACCAGCCCAGAAACCCGGAAATCTGTGTGCCGCGCTTCATCCCGATACCGCTCCATGCTCCGTATGCCCCTGCATACGCATGAACGCGGCATATGGATGCAGATGCCGCGGCATTCAGTCTGAGGATCCGCCAGTGCCTGTTGGCAGCAGGGAAGGGCGCTCGTCAAACCACTCGCGCGCCTTGGCCAGGTGCCACTGGCGCTGGTCGCCATCCAGTTCGATGCCCGCGCCCAACAGCCCCCAGCGCAGATAAAGGTCGCCGCGCTTGCGCTGCTCCAGCAGATCCAGTCGCGCGCGCACCGACAGCCGATCATTCTCGGCCTGCAGGCCATCAATCACCAGATGGCCCGGGCGCCAGCGCAGCCTGGCCTGCGCATCCACCTGGCCGGAGTCCAGCAGCGACAAGGTCCAGCGCGGGTAGTCCGTGCGCTCGGCGAACAACGCCAGCAAGGGGCGCGCATCACTGAGCGCCAGGTCGGTGGTGGCGTCCACCTGGAAGGGCGATTGCGCATCGATGCGGCCGCGTCTGAAGGTGGCACGCCCTTTCCACGCCGTCGAGCGTTCCGTGCCGGCCACCTGCACGTTGCGTAGCTCGACCGTGGTGCCGGACAGGTCGAAATGACGCTGGTTGAAGTCGCCCCGGCGCAGCGTTGCGTTCACGTCCACATCGCCGCCCATGTCCAGCCCTGCCACCCTCGCACTGGTGCCGCGCCCCTGCAGGCGGGCCGTGCCATGGCCAACGCGGCCATCGGTATCGAGGGTGGCATCACCGCTGAGTAAGCCGGTGCCGCGCAGCAGGCGCACCTGTTTTGAACCGAGATAACGGTTGTAGGCGGACAGATCTGGAATGGTGGCTTCGCTGAAGCTCAGGTGCGCGCGCACGCCCTTGCGCAGCTCCTGCAGACGACCGTCGCCGGTCAGGTCCAGCGCCAGATTGCGGCCGTCGAACAGCCGAACGTCCTTGGCATCGGTGGGACGCGCGGTGAAGCGGGGCAGGCGGACCGCAAGCAGCGCCTGATTCGGAGTACCTGACTTCAGTTCCCCATGCGCGCTGGCGGTACCGGCAAGCAGGACGCCGGCGACCTCGGCAACTGCTTCGGCAGAGGGAATGTCCACCGTGCTGCCTTCGCTCAGCTCGCCATTGTGCAGCCGCAGGTCGGCCTTCAGCGTGCCGCCGCCGTCCAGTTGCAGCCACGGCTTGCGGACGAACAGGGCAGGGATCCAGTTGAGCGAGGTGAATGTCCATTCGCCGCGTACCGTACCTGAACTGCGCTCCAGCAACTGGCCCGGATCCTGGAAGGGGATTTCACGGCCGGTGATGTGCAGGTCCGCGTCCACTTCGCTGCCTGAGCCGGGCCGTGGTGGCAGGCGTGCCTGCAGGCGCAGGTCGTTGGCCACGTTGAGCTGAAGGGCCAGCACGCCGCGGTCTGGAGCCCCGTCGCCAAGATAGAGCGGCACCTGCCAGAGAGCGCGGTCGCCGGGTTGCAGCTGACCATCGATCAGGTGTGCCGAGAGCTGCAGGCGGCCCGGCACCGGGGCGCTGGAGATCTTCGGGGTGGTGGCATCCGTATCCATACGCAGGCCCTGGCTGCGTGCATCAACGTCCAGCTGGGCATGCAGGATCTTCAGTTTGGCCAGCCCAGGCGCCTGGTCACGGTAGTGGCGTGGGTAGCTGAAGCGCGCAGCCAGGTTCATGTCGCCCAGCAGCTGCACGCCGTCGAAACTGGTGTCTGCACCCTTGAATGTGACTGTTGAATCCAGCAGTTCCGAAGGACCGCCGCGCAGCTGCTTGACGAAGCCGACCGTGCCCTGGCCCTTGCCGATGATCAGCAGCTTGCCGAAACGGGCGCTGCGGATGCTGTCGCTGTGGATGGCATCGAACCGCAGCGTCCAGCCCTGGTCGCTGCGCGGGGGCGGCGGGATGGCCTCTTCAACACGGCTGATCTCGGCCGAGACGCCCGTGGCCTGCAGGCGCGGAACCCGCACTTCGCGCTGGAACAGCGGCAGGACTGCCAGCCTGGCGCTTGCCCGGTCGGCATGCAGCACGTAGACGGTGTGGTTGACGTGGCCGCGCATGTGCACGTTCCAGGCGATCACGTGGCCGGGCAGCAAGGTGAGGGCTGGGCCCGTGGTCATCACGAACTTGTGCGGCTTGCGGTTGGTGACCTGGTCGAACAGTGGCGTGTTGAGGAAGATGTTGCCGGCCAGCAGATACACCAGGTAGATGCCCAGCAGGACGTAGCCAGCGACGCGCCATCGGCGGAGCCGGTGCGGGATGCGCGCGGAAGTAGGGGGCATGTACTGCTCTAAGGGCCGGAATTCACTCAACTATTGCCGAACCGATGGCGGTGGCGCGTGAAGCGGGTGCGGGGCGCTTGCTGGAATCTGCTAGTACCCGGCCTGGTCACGACCACAGATCTGCAGTAGACGCATGGAGATCCGGCCCGCCCGTGCAGGCGATTTCGACGTGATGTGGGGCATGCGCGACGCAGGATGTGCTGCCTTTTCAAGACGGCCATTCGCGGGCGCTTTTGAGGGCAGCACGTTTCGCACGCATTGGTTCCAGGCCCAGACACCCCCACGCTGCTTCCACGTACCAGGAGGTCGCCAGTCGCAGCGCGGCATCGCTGCCACGATCGCACAAGATCATGGGTGGCGTGCGCCTGATCGGTGCAGCCATGGCGTGCAGCGGCGGTGGCAATGCTGGTGGCTTCTGCAGCCAGCCTGTGCAGCGGCGCCTGTCAATTTTCTGGCAGTGTCTGCTGCGGTAGGGTGACGCACCCGGCACGTGGAGGACTGCAATCGCACACGCGCGTTCAACCCCGTGAAGTCGCGAAAAGTGACTGATCCTTGCTCCCTCTCAATCAATCAGGAGTGGGAATGGACAACGTTGTGGAGCAACCCTCTACGGGGGCGGGACAGCAGTTCAGTCACTATCGGATCGGAGGCACGCTGGGCGAGGGGGGCTTCGGTCGGGTTTGCCTGGCCTGGGATGAGCGGCTGGCGCGCGAAGTCGCGATCAAGTTCTCGATAGGCGATGAATCCGGCCAACGAGGTCTGCGCTACGAGGCCCAGCGGCTGGCCGCGCAGGCGCACCGTGCTTTTGTAGCGGTCTATGCATTGGAGGAGCACGCCGGTCAGCTGGCGATGGTGATGGAGCGCATCCGCGGCATCACTCTGGCGCAGGCGTTGGACCGGACCGGCGCGTTGCCCGCCGAGCGTGTGCTGCGTCTGGGTGCGGCGGTGGCCGAAGCCTTGGCTGTGGCCCATCGCCATGGCTGGGCGCATGGTGACCTGAAGCCCTCCAACGTGATGCTCACCGAATGCGGGGACGTGCGCATCCTGGATTTCGGTGCTGCTGCGGCCATCGACCCCGAGCAGACCGTCAGCACGGTGACTGCCCAGAGCGCGGCAGGGACGCTGGCTTACCTGGCCCCCGAACGCCTGCTGGGCGCGCGCGCGGGCGCATCCGGTGACATCTATGCGCTTGGGCTGGTGCTGCACGAGGCGCTGAAGGGCAGCCGTGATTTCGAGGCCAGCGCGGCGTGGGGCGGATTACATCGACGCCTGCATGGTGGAGCGGCAGGGCGACGGCTGCCGCGCGGTACCGACGCCGCGCTGACCGATCTGGTCGAGCGGATGACGCGCCGTCACGCGCAGGACCGTCCACGCTCCATGTCCGATGTGCACAGGGCGCTGCTGAAGGCGCAGGAGCAGCGGCACGAGCGAAGCCGAAAGCGTGCGGAGCAGCGTGGGGTGCTGGGCTTGATCGTGTTGTTCGGACTGCTCGCTGTGTTCATCCAGGCGCGCGACGTGCGCCTGGCGGGGGCAGAGGCTGTGGCGGAGGCCGGTGCTGCGATCGACCCGTTGGTCCGCGCGGAACGCCTGTTGGCTGACTTCGACCAGGCCGGCACTGTAGCCGAAGCGGTGGCGCTGCTGGAGCAGCGACTGGCCAGCGACCCGCACGATGCCGGTGCCGCAGCGCTGTTGGCCATCGGGTATTGCCTGAGCTACGCCGGTGATGAGCGCGATGAGGTCTGGTTGAGTCGCGCACGCGCGGCAGCCCAGCAGGCCGAGCGTGAGGAACCGCAGCGGGCCATCGTGCAGGCGGCGCGAGGCTGGGTGGAGGAGTATCTGAACAACAAGGCCGACGCAGAAGCCCACTATCTGCGGGCGCGGATGCTGGACCCGGGCGATCGCCATGCGTTGCTGGGCCTGGCGCGCCTGTACGCGCAGTCGGGCCGCGCAAGCCAGGCCCAGCAGGTGCTGGCCGACGCCATGCGGCGGCTCCCTGCCGACCGCGGCTTTGTCGACACCCAGGGGACGCTGCTCTACCAGCAGGGCGACCTCGCCGGTGCCGAGCAGGCGTTCCACCGCAGCATCCTGCTCAAGCCCAATGGCGTGCAGGCCTACGTCAGCTTGAGCGGCGTGCTGCTGCGCGCGAACCGTCTCGATGAGGCGCTTCATGTGCTGCAGCAGGGCCTTCGGCAGGGCAGCAATGGCCGCCTGTATGGCAACCTCGGCACCCTGTTGTACATGCGGGGAGACTACGCTGAGGCCGCCACGGCGTTCGAGCGTGCATTGTCCGATGCGAAGGGCAGCCCCAACGACTACCTGAAATGGGCCAATCTGGGCGATACCCTGCGCTGGTTGCCTGGCCATGAAGCGCAGGCGCGCGCGGCCCACCAGCGCGCCCTGCAGATGGTGGACACGCTGCTGCAGCGCAGCCCTGACAGCGCAACGCTGCAGAGTCGCAGCGCGCTGTACGCCGCCCGGCTGGGACAGGCTTCGCTGGCACGGCAGCGCATCGACGCCGCACTCGCCGGTGGCAATAACAATGCAGACCTGCAGTTTCGCGCAGCGCTGGTGGCCGAACTTGGCGGCCGTCGCGAAGCTGCGTTGGCTCACCTGCAGGACGCTATCGCGCGCGGCTACCCCCCGCATATGATCGCCGGGGAGCCGGATCTTCTGGCTCTACGCCGGGATCGGCGCTACCACCGCATGCTTACAGGGAAGACAGAATGAGTGTGAACATCACCCCGCCCGCGGCCGATGCCGCGATCATCCGGGTCAGCTTCGATATCGACCAGGTCAGCTCGGACCTGTTGTGGCAGGCTGCCGTCGCAAAGACGCACCGAGATCTCTATTCGCCGGTCGGCCGCTATGCCGGTGCCGTGCATTTCCGAGAAGGCGATACGGTCAGCGTGGAGGTCACCGGCTTTGGCCGCAGCGGTACGCTGCTGTCAACCAATATCCTCGATGCGATGCTTTACACGGTTCCGCACACCTCGGGCGAACGGTTCTCGGCGCCATCGCCGTTCTCAAGCGTGCGAGCCACCACGCCGATCGAGCAGTGGCAGCCGGCCCGGATCGAGCATGACCGTGAACCCGGCTTCAGTGCGTCGGTGCAGCACTCGCTGACCCCGCTGACCGTCGTGCAGGACGACGGCCGCTGGAAGCTGTCATTGATCCTCACCGTGGTGATCGAACGCCTGACCAAGGCGGGCCCGCAGCAGGAAATCCGGGTGTTCTCGTTCGACCCAGAAGCCGAGGTGGGGTCGGGCACCGAGCCGCCGGTCTAAGCCCCTGGCGGTCACCACTACTCAACACGGATGATGTAGTGGACGGCCATGTTGCGTGGGCGTGTCTCATGCACGCTCACGCGACCGGTGACAGGATCGGTGGTCTTCTGGGGCTTGGCTGGCAGATTGCAGGCCTGCGCTGCATCGCCGGAGACCGTACTGCCGGTGGGTTCGCTGTAGTCATGCTGATGCGCCTGCAGGGCATCCCACTGCAGCGAGCCGACACCGGAATAGTCCGGGTTGCCGTCCGGGGAACGACGCTGGTCGCGGTCCGGATCCACGCCGGCGCCGTCGTCAACCCCGCGGACGAACATGCCGCGCAGGTCGGGCAGGTTGAAGATGCCGCGTTCGTACTGGCCGCCGTACAGGCAGCCGAGCGCGGCAAACAAGTCCGGGTAGCGGGAGATGCGCATTTCGCGGCCATCGCAGGGCATCCAACCGAGCGGTTCCAGCAAGGCGCGGAGTGGGCCATCTGTGCGGCTCGCGGCGGACGCGGCAACGGCACTGTCGCCGCTCGACCAGGCCGGATTGGGGGCCTGCGAAACCTGTGCAAGGTCGCCGAGATAGAGGCAGACGCTGCCGATGGGCTGGGCGGTGTTCATGCCTCGTCCTTGAAGTCGGGCAGGGCTTCACCGTCTTGCAGGACGCTGATATCGGTGGCCACCATCAGCTCCCACGCCTCCCGCTGAGGTGCTGGGGCCGGTGTGGCCGAGATCACCTTGAGATCGTCCGCCAGGTCCAGGTAACGCAGCGTCGCAGGTTGGTTAGCGGGGGCTGCCTCCAGTGTTGCCTGGAACGTAGGCACCAGCGCGTCATCACCCAGCCACATCATGCCTGTAGCGAGGAAGTACAGCAGCGCGTTCTCATGGCCCGGCGCGACCGGCAGCAGTACCCGTGCCTGCGCGGCCTGCAGGAACGGGGTCAACCCGGCGTCATCAGGATCCAGCGCGGGTGCAGCCTCCGGATCATCGATCAGGGTATAGGTCAGCTCCGGCCATTCCAGCGCCTGGTCCAGCCATAGCTGCAGGGTGGGCGCCACCTGCTGGTCAGGCGCATCGGTACCGGTGCGCCGGCGGGACAGGCAAAGCAGCCCGCGCACTCCTGCCCGTTGCAGTTCAAGGCGGATGCTGCGCTGTTGTGCCTGCCCGTCGGGGTGGCGCCGGGGCGATGCACCGGCGGCATCGAAATAGCGGAGCAGCTCGCGCCGCCAGGCCTCGATCAGCCGATCGTAGAGTCGTGATTTCCAGGCCGCGAGCAGCTCCGGCGTGCTGGCCAGGCGTACATCGATGTTCAATCCAAAGACGGGCAGCGGCGTTGCCGTGGGTGCAGGGTCGGACGCCTTCTCCGCGCCGGCAGGTGCGACCAGGACGATGCTGATGGGCAGCGCGCCGGTCTGCCCGGCCAAGGCAATGTCCGGCAGTACGGCTGATGCATTCCCCTCGGTGGTGAACCCGGCCGTGCCGATGCTGCCTCGCATGCTCCAACCCGGGCTGGCACTGGCCAGGGCGATGCTCGCCGAGATCGCCTGATAGCCCGGCGGCAGCGGTAGCTGCTGGCTCAACAAGGGTGTGCCGCTCTCGAACACCGTACAGGCATGTGCCTCGGGCGTGGGCGGAAGCTCGGTGACCTCCACGCCGTAGCGTGCCGCCAGCGCAGCGTAGTAGCAGGGGCTCTGCGGATCCAGCGAAAGATCATTGAACTGGCGCAGGCCCAGCTGTGCAGGCGCCAGCGGCTGTTCCAGCGCCTGCCCATACTGGTCACGGCGAGCGTGCACCAGCCGCTCGCCCGGCCGCGGGACACGGTATTCCAGCATCAGCCGATGGCCGACGGAGACCACCCAGCACCGGTAGCGGGCATTGAGCCAGCGGTAGACGCCACGCTGGTTGTTGGCGCGGCCGCGACGATCGAAGCACTGTGAGACTTCATTGCGGCGGGTGTGACGATGCCGCTGCAGCCGCTGCTCGCCCAGCTGGGTGGTGACCCGTTGTGCGGCACGCTGGACGATCCGCCGCGCCAGCGTCGCGCTGTCGGCCAGGCGATCACGGGTGGGCTGGGTGTCCACCGGCATCAGCGTGCAGCTTCCGTCCTGCTGGCACTGGGTGGGCGGACCGTAGGTGGTTGAATACTCGAGCTTGAACTGTTCGCGCAGCGCGTTGTGGACTTCCGACTCCAGCGTGCTGGCGAGGCCGTCGCGCAGATCCTCATGGGTATCGGCCACGCCTGTCCGAGCGCTATGCTCGCTCAGCGTGTCAGCGCGCTCATGCCGGGCGCGCACCTTGCGCTCATCGGCCATCACGCTCTCGATGTGGCTGACTTCTCCCAGCGCGTAGCCCAACAGGCGGCGCTTGACCTGCTGCAGCTCACCGATCGCATAGGGCTGGATCGGGATGCTCGACGGCTCTTCGGCCCGGGCGGGCCCGGCGGCGGGCAGCGGGAAGACGGGAGAAGGCAACAACAGGGTGGCGGCCAGGCCATTACGCAGACGTTCTGGTGGCCAACGCCCCTCGAAACCCGGTGCGGTATCGCGCGACAGGCGGCCCAGCAGTGTTGCCGCCTGGAGGGTGCGGGTGAGTGCGTCGCGCTGGCGACGGTCATAGCCAAGCACACAGTTCAAGGCGAACACGTTCTGCCAGATCCGATCAAGCGTCTGCGCGAATTCCGTCGAGGCCATGGCCTCCGTGATCGCCGGCCAGGGTTGACCCCAGAGCTGCACGATCAGATCGATCAACGCTTCGCGGCTTGGCAGCGGAATCGCTGCAGCGGCCAGCGCGAAGCGCTCCAGCGCAACAGCGTCCGGCCCCAGCACGGCAATCGTGGGTACGCACTGGCCGGTATAGGGCGCATCGCCCTGCAGGAACATCACCGCCTGCTCAAGCATCTGGCTGCGCGCACTGTCTCCCGCTGGAAGCAACGCGGCCAGCTGGCAGTACAGGCGCGGGTCGGCGGTCGTGCAGGTGCCGGAGTAAGCGATGAAGTTGTCCTCCTGGGTCCGGGTCGAAGTGCCCGGCCACGCCCGGAGCTGGATATAGGGGAACAAGTCGCCCGCCTCCTCGAGCCGCGACTGCACCACTTCGCCCTGCGCCGATTCCGGCACCGGGGCGGGCGGCACTGCTTCGCCCAGCAGTTGCGGCGGGGCGCTTCCGCCGGGATAGCGGAGCTGGTCCAGCAGAAGTGCGGCGCGACTGGCATCGAAATGCAGCTGCCCGACGATCATCATGCCCGGCGAGGTTTCGCCGCGCGCATCGAACGCCAGTATCGGATCGTTGGATACCAGATGCTTGCGTGCGAGCAGCTGCCCCTGCCAGGACACATCCACATCGCAGGCCAGCGCATCGGCGCTGAAGGTCCAGTTGATGCGCACCGGCCCCTGCTCGAAAACCCCCGCGTTGTCAGTGCCCGGCATCGCCATGCGCGCCTCCTTCGAAGGGACCAGCAATCCTTGCGAGATCGGTAAAGCCGCCGGGATAGCCGGTGTCCACCAGCCAGACTCCGATGCAGCCGTCAGCATCGACACGACGCTCGATCCGTCCCCACAGGATCCGGTTGTTGGAATAGGGGTCCACAAGCGAGAACGTCAATCGTGGGGTGGTGCTGTCCAGAATGCTGCGGGCGATGAGGTTGACCGGGTCCATCGAGGAGATGGCCCGGTCGATCAACAGCAGGGCGACATCGAATGCACCATCCACGGGATCACTCCAGTAGATCTCGATACTGGCGTCTGGCGAGGGCGCCCAGATGTTGCTGGGCAGGGGGAGCGAGTCGGCATGGAGCGGGGGCAGCGAAGGCGCAGTGGTCATGATGGAACTCCTTGGAGTGGAGCGGGACGGGCCAGGGCCCGTCCCGCTGCGGATCAGGCCTTGGTCAGCGAGTAGCCCTTCCACTTGGACCCAGTGACGATCAGCGAATCGCCCTCGAGCACCTCGAGCTGGGTCTGGCTGATTTCTTCCTGCACCAGGCGCTGGCCCTTGTAGGTGAACTGGGAAACCACGGCGACGAACATGCTCGCGCGTACATCTTCCATGAACAGGCCGCCCGGCCAGATGACCTGCGGCTCGTAGATCGCGTCCTGGCCGCGCAGGATGGAAGCTTCCACGCCGATGCTGAAGTTGTTGACCACGCGCACCTCATTGAGCACCAGGTCGGTAAAGCTCTGGTTGATCACCGCACCATTGGAGCGGCGGTCCTGCGAGGCGACGCTGTCGATGGTGAACGCGGCGGAGGTCTCGGCGAAGGAGGCCGGCTTGGCCGAGGTGTCCAGCTGGTCGGGACGGGAAGCATCGTTCGAGTAACGCACCTGCAGGCCGAAGTCATCCGGGATCTGGATGACCGAGTTGCCACCCGGCGGCGGTGCGGCAACCTGCCAGGCGATCGTGGCCAGGGTCGGGTTGCTCACCGGCTTCTGGAACACGGCCAGTCGAACGGTTTCGCCGGTTTCGTTGATCAGAGTGATGGTCGACATGAAGGACTTCCTTGAGATTGAGGGTTGATGGGCGAGACGCAGCGTGCGCCTCGATGAGGGCGTACACACAAACCGTGCCAACTCCACCGAACCCGCCATGGCAAGGGTTCGCGCCAGCCCGGACAGGCCATGGCCAGGGCTGGCGGGTCGGCTGACATGTCGGCTGACATGCCCGGCATGTCCCTCCGCGGTCCGCGCCGACATCAGGTACGATCCGGCAACGGCCACGGAATGGGGGCAGGGACCGGTGTCGCGACGCACAGCTGACAGGGAAGCCACGTTGTCCGCGCCGATCGAGGCGCTGGCGGCACAGGCCACGGCAACGCTCGGATTGACGGTGCTCTGGCATCCGCGTCGGCGTCGCATTGGTGAGCAGGCAGCCTTGCTCCTTGAGCGTGGCGCGGCCGAATTGAACCGGAATGCGCCCGCGTTCTTCGCCGCCGCCAGTGACGTCGGCGAGGCGCTTGAACATCAGGGCGTTTCGAGGCAATCCCTGTGCTTTCGTGCAGGCGACGACGGCAGTGTGCTGCTGAGCGCCCCGGCATCGACGATGCGCGTCGAGATCGACGGTGTGCCGATCAGCGAAGACATGCGCGGGACGCCCATTGCATTCGACACGACGCGGCTTCGCCGTGGGGTGGTACTTCGATTGGGTGGCAGTGTCCTGCTGTGCCTGGGCTATATCGGTATCGGCAGCGCCGGGCAGGGCGGCAGTGCACTGGTCGGGGTGAGCCCGGCGATGACGCGGGTACGTGCAGCGATCGCCCAGGTCGCGGCAACCGACATGCCGACCCTGATCCTGGGGGAGACCGGCACCGGCAAGGAGCTCGTGGCGCAGGCCATCCATGCCGCCAGTGCGCGTTCGCACCGGATGCTGGTCAGCGTGAACATGGCCGCCTTGAACGAGTCGCTGGCGGCGGCGGATCTGTTTGGCGCGAACAAAGGGGCCTACACCGGAGCACAGGTGGCGCGCGAAGGCTATTTCGCCGAAGCCAACGGCGGAACGTTGTTCCTCGATGAGATTGGCGACACGCCTGCGGCGGTGCAGCCGATGCTGCTGCGGGCGCTGGAAACCGGCGAATACCGACCGCTTGGAAGTGCACGCAACGAGCGCGCCGACGTGCGCCTGATAGCGGCCACCGATCGGGATCTCTCCACGCCAGGCTTCAACCAGCCGTTGCTACGTCGCCTTGAAGCGTTCGTGATTGCAATGCCGCCACTGCGCGAGCGTCGCCAGGACATCGGTGTTCTGATCGTGCAGCTGCTGCAACGTTGGCAGGGCAGCGACGCGGCGCCGGTGGAGCTGCCTGGCTCGGTGGTGCAGGCGTTGTGCCTGTATGACTGGCCCGGCAACGTCCGCCAGCTGGCACATGTGCTGCGGCGACTGAGCCTGGCGGCACAGGTACAGGAATGGCCGGACATGCAGGCATTGCTGCCGGCTCCCGTGCCCGCGCCCGTCTCCCTGTCTGCGCCTGCGATGAACGCAGGCCAGGTGGCCGCTGTGGCGCCGGCAGTGCGCTATCGCTCACCATCGCGGGTCCGCGAGGACGATGTGATTGCTGCACTGGAAGCACACCAGTGGTGTGTGCGCAAGGCGGCCGAGCATCTCTGCGTCTCGCGTGCTTCCTTCTACGTGCTGCTGGACGCATCGCCGAGCATCCGCCGCGCCGATGACATTCCGCTGGAAGAGATAAGCCGCGCGGTCGCGCAGGCCCCTGACGATCCGGGCCACTGGGCCTCGCAGCTGCGCACGCCGCGCGAATCCCTGCGCCGGCGCGTGCGCCAACTGGGCCTGGCCAAGCGCCTGTAGACCACGCGATCGCGGTGCGAACCGGTGTGCTGCAGGCACACCGATGACTTGGCATGGATCGTGCGTTTATCCCTCGTGACAGCCATCCGGCCTGTCTCAACCCAACGAGGGTCATCCCATGACACGCATCGACTTCGTCGGTCGCGGGCTGCTGTTGTCCGCGATCCTGTTACTGGCCGCCTGCAGCACAGGCAGCATCAAACCCACGCCACCACCACTGGTGGGCGCTCCCGTCGTCAACGTGGTGGATCCTGGCAATCTGGTCGTGCATACGCTGCCGATCGGTGCTGGAAACTGCCAGATCGCTCAATGCCCTTCGGGTAACCGCTTGGTGGTGATGGACTGCGGCTCCAAGGGCGCCGGCACCCAGGACTGGGACGCGGGCAAGGTAAAGGGCTACGTCGAAACGCTGATCGATGACAAGAGCGAGATCACGGTCAGTATCAGCCATCCCGACGAGGACCACTACAACTACATCGCCCCGGTGTTTGCCAACATGAAGGTGACGTCGTTGTATCTGGGCGGTGACTGGAGCCAGTACAACAGCACCTTCCAAGACTGGGTCAAGACGCAGAGGATCAAAAGTGCGGCGCAGGTCAACATGTACACGGGGTTCTACGCATCCGCCACGCCCGAGCCGGGGTTGAGCTGCTGGAAGCCCGAGCACGGGGGTAGCAGCATGCAGGTGGCCAGCTACATCCTGGGCGTCAACGCGGGCACCACCAAGAACGATGGAAGCATGGTGGTGGCGATGCGCTATGGAGACTTCACCACGACCTTCACCGGTGACATGACCCAGGCGACCGAGAACAAGCTGCAGCTGCCGAACGGTCTCAAGAGTTTCAAGGCCAATCTGCTGACCGGAGCACATCACGGCGCGTCCAGCCAGGGCAGCAATTCGGTGGAGTGGGCCAAGGCGACCAGCCCCGATTTCGTGATCTTCAGCGCCGGGCTCCGCTACAGCCACCCGCGCTGCGACGCCGTGGATCGTTACACCACCGTGGGCGCTGCACTGCCTGAGCACGAGTACTTCTGCGGGAACAGCGGTACGGGCGAGAACCGGAAGACCACGGACAACATCCTGGTGACCGACTCCAACGGACTGATCGTCATCGAAGCCGATACCCACGGCGCGATGAAGGTGCTGCCGGTGAAGTTCTGATCGACGAAGCGGTGCGCTGAACGAGGCGGCTGCCGGCGGGCAGCCGCCTCGGACGGCCTCACTGTCCATCGCCATCCGCCTCAAGCAAGCTATGGGCAATCAGGGCATCCGCTGCAGTGCAGGTTGTACTCCACCGGCTCGGCCGCAATTCCAGAGGCATCCTTCAAGGTCACCCGTTCCCTCCAGGTCAGGGGCGGAGGTGGGATGACCGGTGGCGGGTACAGCACGATTGGATAGAAGCAGACCCAGGTGTAGTTGAGAGGAGAGGGCGTTTTCTCGGACAGCGTCTCCGTCGCAGGTTCGCAGGGGCCGCTGGGGCATACGGGACGCTCGAGCGTCAGCTCGATCGGGAACTTCGGCACTCCCCTGTATGTCACCGGAACGGAGAATGGCCTGAAATAGTTTTCTGTACGATCAGCGATGCCGGTAACTTCAAACGCCTCTGTCAGCACGGAAACGCCCAGTACCGAAACCCGCTCGATGGGCATGTAGTACAAGTCGTTCTCGAACCCGGTCCCTTCCCCCCCGCGGCCATGAATGATGCCAACGGCTGCGTGATTGGAGAAGACTGGTCCTCCGCTGTCGCCTTCGACGCTCAGCGGGCCTGCGGAAAGGTTGCGCGCACGAATGTAGCGCCCGATCACTCCGTTGTAGTTGGACATTGAGTTCATGTCCTGGATGGTGCCGCACGCGTAATGACCGCTGATTCCGCTCTTGCAGACAACATCGCCCAGATGCATTGCCGTCGAGGGGAGTACGCTGGTGATCTCGAGGGTCGGCGACGGTCCGTTGATCAGGGTGATCTCATTTGCCTGTGGCTGGCGTGGCCCGGTGGCTGATTCCTTGTGCCACTGGACATCGTAGTCGCCCGCGTCCTGCTCCGCCTGGAATACCATAGGCGCTGCGACACCCTGATAGCTGGCGGCATTGTCACAATGGCCTGCGGTGAGAATGCCAAGCTCACGCTCTGCGTCGAAGACGTTGAAACCGGTGGTGCACGCAATGGTAGCCCCGGCGATTCTGTTGCCGCCCTGGATCGCTGTGGTGACAGTGAACCCTTTGACCGCCTTGATCTTCACAAAATCGACTGCAACGAGCAGCGGCCGTAGCGTACGCCTGGCGGCGACCTCGTCCTTCACATAGAAGGTCACCAAAGACCGTTTGACATCAAGCCCCGACTCGAACTCGACACCTCTTGCCTGGAGCTGGGCGCCGCCCTCGGCCTGGGTAGCCAGCAGCATCTCAAGGGATTGGGGGGACGTGCCAGCGACAAAGACAGGATCCTGGGTGTACTTCGCCAACGTCTCGGCAGGCTTCCTGGTGAACATGACGACGATTCTGAAGTCTGGTTGGTGTTCTACATACAGGCCGCCAAAGGTTGCGGGTTCCGCTGCTTGGATCCTCGCCTCCAAGGGCGCTGCAGCGACCGACTTCAACGATCGATACCTGGCCTCGGCCTCAGACACGCCGAAAATGCGCGAGTACGTATAAGCGGAGGGGTTCTCAACTCCCGCACGCGCATGTGAACCGAATGCAATTGAACTGAGCGCCAGCCATGTCAGCAGGCGGATGCAGTTGTTCGGAATCAGGTTGATCATGGCGACTCCTTTGCCTGGCGAATCAAGTGCATGGTCATCATCGGGCCGCTGCAGCCCGCCGGGATGTTGGTGGCAAGGCTCGATCGGGGCAGTTCAGCCGCGTGGCCACCCCCGAAAGAGGCTGCAACCCCGAATTTCAGGACCTGTCCTGATCCCGCGCCCTGAATGCCGATCGGCGTCCCTCCATCCAGCGCCAGCGAGTAGCCATAAGGCCACGCCGCGAGGTAGGCCGTGCCATTCTGATCAACGAAGTAAACACAGCCGTTGATGGGCTTCAGCCTGCCTCTAAGCAGGCCTGTGGCGAGGACTGCGCTGGCCGCGGGCGAAAGCCTGACCAGCACGACCGACCGGGTCTCCCGAGCCACTGCCGATGGGGTGGTTGAAATGCCGGCAGCGATCATCGCAAGCGTGAAAGCTGCCCGTCTGATTGAGAAACGCCAGGATGCCATGCGCATTGCCCCTCCGCTTCAAGCCATTTTGCCAGGCTGGGAATATCAGAGTCCCGTTCCGGCTAAATATAATGCCGATGGATCAAACATTAATTCCCCTCACGATTGGCAACCGTGACTTTTCTCACAAACGCGCATTGCCCTTTCAGGGCTTACGCCAGGCACGGCTGCCTGCGTACCGTGGAGCGGCGCAGCTGATAGCAAGCGTGCTGTCGTGCCGGAGGAGCGGTGAAGCGCTCAATATCCATGCCCAGCCTCCGTCTCTACTGCGTGACTTCTGGCAGGTACCCATCACTGAAAGTCATTTGATTCTTCGATATTAATACCCGATCCCGTCCCTTACTGGTTCTGCACGAGAATCTGCACACATGTCCAACACGTGGCTTGTTGTCGATGGCGCGGCAAGCCGGGTCGCGCGGCCTCACCTGCGCACTGGGCGACTACGAACTGGCATTGTTTGTTGAAAAGCTGGGGGACGGAACCAGCTTCGGCCATTGCGGCGGTACCGATGGCTTCCGGACTCAGCTGTATGGCGACACGCATACAGGGCAGGGTGCGGTAGTGATGACCAACAGCGACAATGACGCCGCACTGATCGACGAGCTTTTGATCAGCATTGCCGCTGAATGTGGCTGGCCGGAGTTCAACGTCATCGAGAAGACCGCCGTCACGCCGAATCCCAGGTTCAACGCGGCGGATGCAGGTGAGTATCAGCTGCGTGACAAGCCTGCACATGTCATCACCGAGGTTGACCGGCCCTGTTTCCTGAGCGATCGGTTTGGCGCGGAGCGAATGGAGCTGTTCGCACAGTCGGATGCAGCCGGGTCAGTATGAACTCCAGCGCCGCCCGGACCCGAGCGGTGACCGAATGGCGGTGGCTGTAGGCGCCAAGCAGCTGCAGGGGCGCTGGCTTCAGATCCAGCTGCACGTTCTGCAGTCGTCCCGCTGCGAGATGATCCCGGCAAGGGTGGGCAGCTGAGCAGCACTCCCAAATACGACGCCTTACGGTTGATCACACAGGCCCACGGCCCGGCCAGGTTGCGATGACCCACAATCAAACGCCAAGACTGAGCAGGTGTCGAGGCTGAGGCAGGAAGCATGGCAGTCCCCCGTTGTGTGTAACATAATATACAGAATGGGCCAGTAGACCGACGCTAACCGCCTGATTTTGGGTGGTTTTTGCGTTTGCGAGGCCCGGCATCGACAGCGCTACCAGCGCGACGACCGCAGCCGCCGCGCCCATTCGGTCCAGCATCAGCCGCCACAGGGCGCGTTCGGTCGCCGTCGTGGCGCGCTCGGCATGGATCATGGCGATCCAAGTCGGGCCATCGAGCTTCGCCAGGGCGCAAATCTGCGCAATTCGCTCATCAGAGATCGGTTTTTCGCCCGCACGGGCCTTCGACAGCAGCTGCCTCTGAATTCCCAGTCGCGCCGCCAAAGCGTTGTCAGACGGGATTCCGGTGCGTTCGCGGGCGGCATCTAGCAGTTCACCTACGGCGGTCATGGTGTCCTCTTGGTTGACAACGTGTGGTCCTTTTAGATTACATGCTCCGCGTGGTCCAGATGGACCACACCCGCCACCGGCACCCCAAGGCCGTGGCGGGTCCCCTTGGGGCTTGGGGCAGGGGACAGGGATGATCGATCCGCTCATTACCTTCGTGCTGCTGGCGGCCATCGTGGCCGTGTCCATCGGCGGCGCAAAGCTCGTTTCGTGGCTGCTCGACCGGCGTGATTACACCGCCTCGCAGCAGTCCCGCGAAGCCATCTTCGTAGCCCAGGCACGCGCCGAGCTGGCAGCAACCGGCTGGACCCTTGATCACGAAACCCTCTATCAGGCCGAAATCGCCGCCACCAAGCGCGGCGATTTGCTGGGCGCCGCTTGCTACGCCGAAGAGCAGGAGCGCGCCGCATGAGCAGGTATCCCTCATTCGCCGAGCTCGCCGAGTTCGACATGGGCCTCACAGCATGCGCTGTCTTTCTCGCGCTCGTTCTCGGCGGGGCCATCGTCTCCATCGTCATCGAGCAGGCATGGCTGGGGCTTCGTCGCCTGTGGAAGCTGCGGAAGGATCGTTCCAATGGCCGCTGAGATTGCTGAGTTCTTCCGCGATCCGCTCGTTGTTGCTACTGCCGGCGGCGTACTGGTGACGGTCGTGTATTGGACTGTCGTGTTTGCGCTGCGCAAGAAGGAGCCGGGCAATGGTCGGTGATCGCGCGGTGCTGGCCGGGTCGGGACTCCCCTCGTCTAACAGGGGAGTCAGTGAATTCAGGAACCCCGAGGGAACCCTGACGGTCGGCATTGACTGGTTCTCCGCTTCCATCGATCTGCGCGCAGCGCTGGACGAACTCGCGTTCCGTGATGGCGACAGCTTCGAAGAGGTCCGCCAGTGGATCGAGTTCTCCCCGGACAACGCCCGCATCGCGGCCCTGCAGGTGTTCTGCTGGTTCTTCGCCGGGCTCGGCCTTGAACTTGATGAAACCGTGGGCGGCGGTCGCTTCTACACGTGGCGAATCAAGATCATCGACGCAGCTAAGAAGTTCGTTGGCATGATCGAATTGGGCGGCGAAGATTGCCGCCGCGCCGATGGCACGTATACCGCTCGTATCGAGCTAACGGGTGATGGATGCAAGGCCATAGGCGCAGCGCGCTGCGGCCATGCGCAGCGGTGGCTGGAGCTTCGAGCGAAGCTCGAAAGCTGCGCCGGAAGGATCACCCGTGTCGACGTGTGCGCTGATGACCTGGTGGGCGACTACCCATTGCGTATGGCGCAGAAGTGGTACGCCAATGGCGACTTCGACAACCGTGGTCAGCGCCCCAAGGCGCAGCTGGTGGACGACTACGACAGCGGTGACGGCAAGACGTTCTACGTCGGCGGTAAGAAGTCGGAAAAGCAGCTGCGCGTCTACGAGAAGGGCAGGGAGCAGGGCGACAAGAGTTCGCCGTGGGTGCGCTATGAGGCGCAGTTCCGCAACTCCAACCGTAAGGAACTGCCGCTCGACATTCTGCGTGACCCGGCCTCCTACCTGCTGGGTGCCTATCCGGTCCTGTCCTTTCTGCGCTGCGTTGCCACGCGCATCGAAATCACGAAAGCCGCCGTTGAAGCGACGTGGAAGAGTGTTCGGCGCCACATCCGCCGCCAGTACGGCGCAGCCCTCAATTTCATCGCCAAGAACTGCCCTGACGATCAGGCATTGCGGGCGGTAATCGAATCCTGCACTTCGCCATCGCTGCCGAAGTGGGTCACAGGTGACACAGCAGCGCACTGGCCCGAAATCGCGGCCGTACAGCCAACCTCAAAGGGGTAACAGCACATGAGCATCAAGGTCACCGTCCTCAAGAACGAAATTGACGAACGCGGCGGCAGCTTCAAGAACGACGCTGGCGAGAACGTGGAATACACCACCCGCAAGCAGAAGGCCAAGCTGGAAACCGGTGGTTTTGCCTACCCGTTCGACGTGCGCCTGGACAAGGGCCAGCCGGGTTACCCCGAGGGCGAGTACGAGCTCGATGTTGAATCCATGTTGCAGGTCAACAAGGGCGTAGCCTCGCTGAGCAAGTTCACCGTCCTGCGCATGGTGCCCAAGGCTGCACCGCGCTCAACCGCGCAGGCCTAAGTCATGGCCGTGTGCGTGTCTCTGACGGCTGAGGGGACGCTCGTACCCACCGGGGAGCCTGCATCGCAGTGTGGTGGGTATGTGCTTGTGTCAGCAGCAGAGCACGCACAGGCCTCAATTCTCATCGATCTATTCCAGTGGCCGGAACCTGAGGTGGCGACTGGTTGGTTCTCGGGGGTGTTCACGCTGGTTCTAGCACTGAACGTGCTCGGCTACATCGTGGGCGCCGTCGTGAAGTCGGTCAGTACAGAGCGGGATTGACCACCCCATTCAACGCGCACAACGCGCATAACCAAGGAGCAGTGCAATGGACTTCGGCGACATTCTGACCGGCCTCGCAGCCGCCAGCGCAGTCAGCGCAATCATCAGCGCAGGTGCCATCAAGGCGTCCCCGGGCTTCGCCCGCTGGGCGACCAACAAGGTCGCGACCTTCTTCCGCTGATCGCGGTCGAATCGTGACGGGGAGGGGCTGGGAAACCGGCCCCGATTCCTATGCAAACACAGCCCGATGACCTCAACACCGATGAATGCCAGGACGACTGGTGCCCTGAGTGTGGCGGTGATGACGTGATCGTGTTGGACGACGGCAGCCTGTGGTGTACGGAGTGCCGCACCGTCATCGACTACTAGGGGTAGGTGATGGATTTCAGTGGGGTGTTTCTCGGGCTGTCTGTCGCTCAGGCCGTCGCTGCAATCGTGGCGGCTGGGACACTGATGGCACTGCCGTGGTTTGGCCGGTGGTGTGTCGACAAGGTCGCCGGGTTCTTTGAGGACCGCGAGGATCAGGACGCCGATGAGCATGCCGATGATGAGGCAGGCGAGGTGGAGGAGGCGGTGTGTGGTGACACCGGTCACGACTATGACGGCGGCGAATGCGTCTATTGCGGCGCGCCAGAAAGGGGAGATTGACGATGCTCGTATGCATGGTATTCGCATTCATCGGGGGATTGGCCGGGCACGCCGTCGCCCTGGCATTCAATGAGGCAAGCCAGTGATGCGCGCTCTTGTCGCAGTCCTGCTGGCCCTCTGCTTCTATCTCCCCAGCTTTCGGGCTGCTGCTTACGACATTGGGCTAGCCATGCGGGACTGCCGCAACAGTTCGTCATTCAACTCGACGCAATCGACAAAGCAGTGCGTTGATATTGGCCCGCAGCCCGGCTCAAAGACGCAATGCCTGGTGGGACTTACCTCTAAAACTGGGACGGGGTACTTGGGCCTCTGGTCCTACACCTGCAACGAGACGTGCGACAAACGCCCGGAAGAAACGGGGTGGAAAGGCGGAGGTACAGATGGTTTGGGTGCTGTCTGCCACAACGGTTGCGCCTACGAAGGTTCGCTTTACGCGGGCTCTCCCGTTGGTCGTCTTTTCCAGCCGACAGGGCAAACGTGCAGTACTGACGATCATCCCGCCCCTACTACGCCCGACCCGGGCGAGGGCGGGGGCGACGGAGGTGGCACCGGCCCCGGCGATGGCGGCGGCGATGGCGGCGGCGACGGCGGTGGTGACGGCGGTGGTGGCGGCGGTGGAACCGGCCCAGGTGATGGCGACGGTGACGGCGACTGCAAAGACCCTGCGGGCTGCGAAGGCCCGGGCCCCGGTCCCGGCCCGGGCCCCGGTCCCGGTGATGGTGGCGAAGGAGGCGAGGGCGGCGGGGCGGGGCCGACGACAGGGCGCCTCTACAAGAAGTCCGGCAAGACGGTGCAGAAGGTGTTGGCCGAGTTCAAGACCGCCATTGAGGGCGCGCCGATCCTGTCCAAGGTCAAGGGGTTCTTCGGCAATTGCACCGGCGCAGGCGGTTCCTGTCCCACCGCAACATGGGACGGCGGTCAGTACGTCGGTAAGTTCGATCTGAGCAGCTTGTGCAGCGGGCCATTGCTGCAGCTTTTCCAGTACGCCGGATTTGTCTTCCTTGCGGGCATGGGCGTTGTTGCCCTGAGGTGGGCACTGCTATGAATCGGAAACATCTGATCGTGTTGGGTGCAGCGCTTCTTGTGTTGGCGCTGTCGGCATCATGGGCGTATGCCGAAGGCGTGAGCCCGATTGCTGCGATCACCGCATGGGCCAAAGAGCAGATCACGTCGCTGTGGGCGGACTTCTCCGATTTCATGACGGACCTGCAAACGGACTTCATCGAGCTCGTGTTGTCGTTCGTGAAGGCGATTGTGTACCTGATCCCGGCACCGGACTTCCTTACGCAAATCAGCTTCTGCGCGATGCTCAATGCGGCCGGCCCATGGACCGCCTTCATAGTCGGGCAGCTGCGTGTCGGAGAGGCAATCGCGCTGCTGACCGCAGCCCTTATTTTCCGCCTTGTGCGGGTGTTCCTGACCGTATTCCAGTGGACGTAACGAAATGATCTTCGGCCATGAAGGGTTGCCGCGCAGCGGCAAGAGCTACGAGGCAGTGCTCCACCACATCCTGCCCGCGCTGCGCGCTAAGCGGCACGTGTACGTGCGCCTCAACGGCGTAGGTGAGAGCCTGGGCAAGATTGCGGCTCACCTCGGGATGCCTGAGGAAGAAGTGCGTGATCTTGTCCACGTGATGGGCGACAAGGAGGTGGTTGACTGGTGTGTATGCGACACGGACAACGACGGCGCTATCTCGTTCCCGCACATCGAGAAGCATGCTCTAGTCGTGATCGATGAGGCGCATGAGTACTGGCCCACGAACCGGGCCAATTTGCCGGAGCGCACGGCCAACTTCTTCGCGAAGCACGGCCACATTAGCCTCGACATGGTGATCATTTCGCAGGACTGCAAAGACCTGCACCGGCTGATCATTCGCCGCATGGCGAAGAAGAACACGTATACCAAGCTCGATGCGCTGGGCTCCGATCAGCGCTATTCGGTGAGGTTCTACGCCGCCACCGGCACCGGCAAGTACGAGACGGTAGGCACCGAGGTTCGCAAGTACGATCCGGCCATCTGGGAGCTTTACCACGGCGTGCAGCCGGGCATTGAGTCAAACGAGGTCTACAAGGGCAACACCCGCACCTTGTGGAAGACACTGCGGGGGCCCTCAATCGTGATGGGGCTTGCACTCGTTATCGGCGTTGTCATGTTCCTGCGATTCTTCTTCGCTGGTGGCTCAACCGGCGAGGAAAGCAAGCTGAAAGAGGTTGTGAAGTCGCAGAAAGCCGCGATTCCGGCAATCGCGCAAGCGCCCGGCGCACAGCCGGCCACCGTGGTCACGAAGGTGGTGGACACCCCGAAGTCCAAGGAGAAAATGCCCGCAGGCGTGCAGTACGTCCTCGACATGGCGGCCAATGCCAGGGCGCGGCACGCTGGTTGGTACGGTCACCGGGATATCGTGGAGTTCCGAGCATCGGGGGGAGGGCAGGTGCTCGACAGATTCACTACGGAGCAGCTGTGGGCGCTGGGCTGGTCCGTAAAACGGACAGAGTTTGGTGTGCTGCTGTCAGCGAAAGGCCATGAGATCATCGCGACCACTTGGCCCGTGGATCCGTTCGGCGAACAGTCCGATTCAACTACCGAGCGCATAAGGGCTGCGGCGGGGTCGCCTGTGACGAGCGCGAGCGAGACACAGCCGACCACCGCCGCGGCGAACGGGAGCACCCTGATTGCAGTTGGCAAGCGCCCGCTGGGCACGTTCCCCGAAACGCCGCCGTATCAGGCCAGCTTCTGATTTGTGTGACTGATCACGGGCAGCGATCGTTCGGAGAAAGCACCCAGCCACCATCAGCGGCCATTTGCCTGTACGGCTTTCCTGCGAAGCACTGGACGTTCATCGTCGGCTGGTCGCCGCAGCGCGAGCCCGGTAGATTCTCCCAGCCGCCTTCGATGCGACGGAACAGCATGCCGTTGATGCATCGCATATCACGGCCCAGCTGCTCGGGACGTGCGCGGGAAGGCGTCACAACCGGTGCTGCTACGACCTCACGCTGCTGCATGGCTTGTGTAGGGGCCGCTGTTTCGACAGCATCAGCGGTGCGTCGCAGCCCCTCAAAACGCTCGTTCCATGCACTGTTAGTGCGTCCAAGCGTCAGTACACCGATGGTGGCAAGGCTTATCACCGTCAGAAACCCTGTGACCAGCCACGGGAAGTACCAGCGGCGCCGCTCGATAGGCGGCAGGTATTCCGGTCGTTCGCGTTCCATACGTCCCCCAAGGCGTCCTGAGCGCATTGTAGCCGGGGTGTAGGGGCAGCGCCCCTACGGAAGCGCCTCACACGCGCTGGCGAGGCCTCGGCCCCGGTACTGGCAGGACACCCGCCACAGGATCGGCGTCAGGACCAGCCATCACCCCCGAAGACCGCTTTGCGCGACGATGGGCGACCTCGGCCAGGTCAACGATACCGGCACGCCCGAACGGCCGTTTCTGGCCGCCTCGGGCAATCTCCATCATCCGACGCCATTCCTGCGCCTGTGCTGCCAGCAGAGAGAGCCAAGCCAGATCCTGCGGTTCCAGCTCACGGCCTTCGGGTGTGACCAGTCGACCGGCCTTAAACGAAAAACCGGCCCAAGGGCCGGTTAGGTTGCGATCACGCACAATCAGGCTCCATGCCACAGCAGGGCTGAGGGTCGAGGCAAGCTCCGTGCCAGTCTGGCCCAGATGCTGCGAACATAATATACATTATGCGAAATGCCGTATCTGGCCTGATACGGTTCGTGGGCTCCGCGTGGCAATGGCTCCGGCTCTGGCTTGGTGATGATGGCTGAGGTAGCTCTCTGGGCCTCGACCGCTCGGAATGCTTCGACTGCCGTGAAATCCAGCGTCATCTAACTAGCCGAAGTCCTCAGAATTCACCGGGAACGGCAGTTGGGCATGGGCAATCCCGATTCCGGCGCCGAGCAGTACGTGCCCTTGAAGTGCCTTGTTTTGAGTTCACTGGATGTCGAAGGTCCATGCACAGAACTGGCCCCGGGAACATGCAAGCAAAAGCGCCGCCGGCGAAGCAGGTCAGTCACCGGGCGCTGGGATTCTAGCTATGCTCTGTGAAGCAACTACTTCTCCGCTCTCGGATGGGCAAATTGTAGTTGGAGCCAACAAAGCTTTGCCAGATGCTGAAGTTTGTCGGTTGATCTCGCCAGCCACGACGAAGGTGCCAAGAATCGCCAGAAGCAGCGTGATCAGCCCAAATCCACGAACAATGACGATCAGTAAGGGCTGCCCCTTGACACTGAATCGGTGGCGGGCATAGATCAGGGCAGAGGCCATTCCGGCGGAAAGTCCCAGCACCGCGCATGCCCACGGGCCGATGACGCGCAAGGCAGTTGGCATGGAGCTGTGCATAACGATGAACGCTCCACCAAGCACTGCCAAACCTAGCGTGAGGCCCTTCATCAGTTCTAGAAAGTCCCGCAGTTCCTTCTCAAAATCATCGTCCTTTGTAGTGACCTTGGGGGCGGCGCTGGAGTTGTCACCGTGGCCCCATGAAGTGGCACTACTTGGCCGCTGATTCACCTTTCTCTTCTTGCCCATTCGTGCGTACTTCTGGAAGTTGAAAGGCATTCATCGGCCGAAATCGCGCTACCTTGAGGCTATATTCGACGAATGCACGGCCCGCAGATGTTCGGTCCAAAGGGCGAAACGTCCGCCTCAAGAGCTGTGACGCTGGAATCAGGCCGCAATAGACCCTCCCCTTGCCCGCGCTCAGCATTGGGTCGTGTATTCGCTAACAGGGAAAGGGCCTGACATGGCGACTGAGATGAACACGTTTTACTCAGCTGGGCCACACACGGGCGCCCAGGCGACATCGCAACTGGGCAGAGCATTCCCAGCTTCGGTCGGGCGGCAGTTGAATTGAGGCTGTTAGCCATTGAAATTGCTTGGTCGTCAGGGGCGGGCTGCTTTTGGCACACCGCTGCCGAACGGCTGCTTAGGGTCGCATTACGCCCAGCTTCTCGAGCCAGGTGACTGCCACAACGGAAACGCCCCAGATCCCACAGCTGTCCGCCCGTATTTCCCCACAAGGACGCCCGCGATTTCCAGATCTCCCCCAAAGATGCCCTTGATTCCTGGATCCGCATCTAAGACGCCCTCGATTTCTGGCTCCACATCCAGCTCGCCCTTGAGTTCCCAACTGCGCACCTGATCGGTCAGAGCTTGTCGCCTGCACTTCCCAGTTCCGCCAGTCGCGACATTGGTCGCAAGAACAATTAGACGAGATCTCGGGCCTGAACGTGCGAACAGTTCAGCGGGTTGAGCAGGACTACAACACCGCGACTTCCCTGGGTGACGCGCCACGCCCCGCTCCACCTGCTCAAGCGCGTCGCTCGCCCCCTGACCAAGCTTTGACCTTAACTGGGCGTCGGTGACTCCCTCCCGTTCTGGTCGGCATCTGGGCCTTGTAGCGGCTCAAGCGCTGAGCTATAACGCCTTAGCCAGTCGCTATAAAGCGCCGGTGTTGTGCCCGCATAGCCAATAGGCTCCGGGTGCCCGAGGTCCACCCAATGGGGGCACGGGAATCCTTCGATTCCGGAGCCATCCATGACCGCCAAACGCCGCAGATCCCTTCGCACTTCTGCCTTCTACGCCCAATCGGGCCGTTGCTTCTATTGCGGCCTGCCGATGTGGCTCACTGCACCCTCAGAGCTCGGGCTGAAGGCCAGTAAGGCCCGAGCCTTTCAATGCACCGCCGAGCACCTGGTGGCCCAACAGGACGGGGGCAGAGACGTGTCCGGGAACGTGGTGGCCGCGCATAGCCGGTGCAACCAGGGCAGGCACCAGCGGAAGGGACCAGCCCCTTCCGCTGAAGCGTTCCGGGCGCTGGTTCAGACGCGGCTGGCAATGGGGAGATGGTGGTCCCGACTGCCATCAGGGATTGCACGTGCTTCCGTATGGCCAATTGAATTGAATCTTTGCAAGGAATCGGCAGCTGCTTGCCTGATTCGCTAGTCCACACTAGTGGCGCCCGGTTGCGGTGCTAGAACGGCGAGTCTGCTGCGAAATGGTCGCGCATTGGGCCTAACAAGGTCTGCGACCCTGTCAACACGTCCGAGAATTCCACCTGTCGCCACCTTCTCGTTCCAATATCGTTCCATCCACTCGGCTTTATCCAGGATCTTACCCGGAGCGCCTAGCAGCCTCTTGGCGATGAAATGCCGGATGAGAGCGGCCTGGCTATCGAGAATCACGACGCCCGCCCTTGGATTAGAGTCATAAGCGCTGTACGAGATCAGATAGTGGACATAGTGGCGGTCTGGCTCTTCGTCATCCCACGTCAACAGGTTGCTTAACCCCGCAGCGCGAGCATCCGATCGCACCTCTTCGCTCACGAGCACCATGGGATTGCGTGCTTCCTTACATTCCATGCGATAGGCGTCCAGCATCGCCGGTCCGAAGATCATCTGAGAATCATGATGAATGCTTCCAACTGTGAGCCCTCCACGTATCAATATATCAACCACTAGCAGGTTCTCGGCCAACATTCTGATGCAGCTCAGGATGTCGGCAAGGCCAGCAGGAGAGCGGCTGCTTGATATGACGATGCAGTCGCTGAAGTAAGTGAACAAAAGTCCTGTTGCTGGGTTGCAGCACGCTGTGTTCTTTAGTCTGTCGATGGCCTCTGCTATTTCATCAAGCTTGCTCATGTCGGCTGCCGACTCTTGGACAAGTGCGGAGAACCCGAGCATGTCGATGAAGGCGACGTACTTATCTTGGTAGAGCATGAAGAACTCCTTAGATGGTCGTGCCCATGGTGCCGAGGGCGGTTCCATTTGACCAGCGGGTGCGGGGCACGTCATAGGCCATGGAGCAATGTCAGCGACCTGGCTCGCGCACTAGTCTCGCAGAGGCTTGTTACGGCGCATCTTCGCATCGGATAGAAGCGAGCGAACGAGAGAGTTGAAGTCCATCCTGGCCCTAAAAGTTTCCTTCACCCTTGGTTAAACGAATGTCCGCTTTCGGTCAGAAGCGGACCAAAGTAGCCGGTGCTCTTCGCAGCCCGTACGCGACTTGGAGTCATATCATCAATCTGTATCAGGGCTCAGACCTAAGTGCCTGATGGTCCAATTCAGCGACACTATCCAGCTTCGGCGTCATCGCACACTTCGGGATACAGCCAGCGCGATCCGCTTATGGAACCAACCGCACTGTGCCTTACTCTTAAGGAACATTGCCAACGGCAACCTTCGGCAATTGAATTTAGAGAATCCGGGCGGTTCATCCCGCGCGGCCCGTTAATGTCTACAGCTGTGGAGTTGTGAATGGCAGAAGATCAAGGTGGTGAAGAGGTAATTAGGGAGATAGGGAAGGCGCTAGCCCTTGCGTCTGAGCTTGATCCACAAATTGTTAGATCGCTTCGCTCCGCGATTGTTCAGGCGATGTCTGATTACGAGGACGACACGAATGCACAAGCTGCAGCCGCACTTGCGGCGGTTCTCGATTTTAGACCTGTGACGACCCAAGACGCCCTCTCGCAAACCTTGGGTGAGATCGGGAAGCTGGTCCAAGGTCTCACCGGACTGGAGGACGTTCATTACACTGTTGAGACACCAGAAGGTCGCCGAGTTCGCTCAATCCGGTCACATCTACCAACTGTATCACCCCAGCGTTTGACGGATCACGAGCAGGCAGATCTTGAGGCCTATATCGCTCGATATCTGCCACCGGACGACCCTCGCGAGGAACACGCGCCACGAGGACCGCGACTGTGACGATCAGTAAGTTAGCAATCCTCAACGCTGTGAAAGCAGCCATTTCGCGTGCTAAGGCGAGCGGGTCTCCCTACGCGCAAGGAAAGGCTTACGAACTTCGGGTGCTGCTTAGGCTTCTGCGAATCATCGATAGTGCGGGCTACAAGCTCACGTGTACCCCCAAGATGGCAGGCGTCCTGACGTTTGGAGGATCTCCATGCAAAGCAAACCATCCGGATCACGATTACATCAGTGGATCTACGTCTACTGAGAAGCTCGAGATTAGGATTTCAGTGCAGGTCACCACACTAAGCCATAGCTGGAAAGGCACGACGGTGGTCAAAGCGGCTGACCGTCACGAGATTGACGTCGGTGTATATCGTCCGATTAAGACCCGTCGCTATCCCGCATTTACGGAGTTACTTCTTGGGGTCTCGTGCAAGACTGGCGGCTGGAACAAGGCGTACGTCCGCGAGGCGCTAGGTATGCGTAGGGAGCTAGGATTCCTCACATCACCTAGGACGAGCTTGACGAGCTCAGCTCCGTGGTTCATCGCAACAGTTCCCTGCGATCCTCCGGTTCCCTTTGCCTTGTACGCGACCAACGCTGGGTCCGCCGTGTATGCGTCGTTGGCAGCTTTGGGGCTCTACGTCGAGCACTACAAGGGGTAGCGGAAACAGGCTTTGGAGTACGGATCAACTCAGGTGTGTCGAGAACGATGCCCGCTTTGGGTCGAAGGCGGATGCCATCACCGGGCCGGTCGCCGCCCAATGTCCGCTTCCGGCCAGAAGCGGACATCCACCCTGCCCTCGATAAACATCCCAAATCCACGGACGACCTTAGTCTGCTTTGGCCTTCTGCCTTAGGGCCAGACCTGAACTTCGATTTCAGCCCCTAGCGTATTTGACTCCCGCGACCTAGATCTCTCCTAGATCCTTGAGCAGGGCTTGCCCCTTCTGCAGAAACCCAACTAGCAGTCGACCTCCTGCTACTTTCCGGCCCAATTGCCCATTGAGGTAGCTGACCTGGAGACGCGCATGGGCCAGCAGATCCACCTGGGCCATGCTAGGGGTCGCGGCCTGGAGCGGTTCGCCCGGCGACGCCATCTGCCCCCCGATCGGCTGGACAACGCAAGGGCGCCGGCTGTCACTCTTCGCATACGCCGTGGCCATCATCCGGCCGTTCTTCAACGACCATCCACCAAGCACCAACTCGGTCCCGAGTTGCTCGATCGGCAATCCCGCTTCGCTAACCGCTTTCTCAAAGTTCGGCCAGAGTTGGTCCACCACCAGCCCTAGCTCGGCAGATAGCTGTTCTATTGTGAAATCTGCGCGGAAGCTGGCCTGCAGTGCAAGCTCGTAGATGCGGAGGAAGGGGGAACCGCAGAATTCGGAAAAAATCGTACGCTAAGCTAACGGTGTTCTCGTGACAGCTCTTTGACTAGGCTTTCTAAGGGGTCGTCTCAGAAAACGGAAAATAAAGCACGCTAAGGCATAGCCGAACCTGCCAAGCTTGCTCCACCCTGTAGTGACGCGATCAGCGGGCAGGAAACGTTCCCCCTTCGCGCATGGCAGGCGCGCACCAACTCAGACAGCACGGCCTCCATGCGCGCCAGGTCAGCCATTTTCTCGCGCACGTCCTTGAGCTTGTGCTCGGCCAGACTGCTGGCTTCCTCGCAATGGGTGCCATCCTCCAGCCGCAGCAGCTCGGCGATCTCATCCAGGCTGAAGCCCAGCCGCTGGGCTGATTTCACGAAGCGCACCCGCGTTACATTCGCCTCGCCATAGCGGCGGATGCTGCCATAGGGCTTGTCAGGCTCCAGCAACAAGCCCTTGCGCTGATAGAAACGGATGGTCTCCACATTGACCCCGGCCGCCTTGGCGAAAACGCCAATGGTCAGGTTCTCCAAATTGTTTTCCATATCGCTTGACTCCGTACATGAGTACGGAAGTAAGGTTACGCTATCCAATTTCAATTCGAAAGGACAAGCGCATGTCTGAACCAAAAACCGGGCGCGGCGCGCTCTTCACTGGAGGGCTTGCCGCCATCCTCGCCTCGGCTTGCTGCCTCGGGCCGTTGGTTCTGATCGCCTTGGGGTTCAGCGGCGCTTGGATCGGCAACTTGGCGGTGTTGGAACCCTATCGCCCCATCTTTATCGGCGTGGCGCTGGTGGCGTTGTTCTTCGCCTGGCGGCGCATCTACCGGCAGGCAGCGGCCTGCAAACCGGGTGAGGTCTGCGCGATTCCCCAAGTGCGAGCTACTTACAAGCTCATTTTCTGGATCGTGGCCGCGCTGGTTCTGGTCGCGCTCGGATTTCCCTACGTCATGCCATTTTTCTACTGATCGGAGTTCACCATGAAGAAACTGTTTGCCTCCCTCGCCCTCGCCGCCGTTGTTGCCCCCGTCTGGGCCGCCACCCAGACCGTCACGCTGTCCGTACCGGGCATGACCTGCTCCGCCTGCCCGATCACTGTCAAGAAGGCGATTTCCAAGGTCGAAGGCGTCAGCAAAGTTGACGTGACTTTCGAGACACGCCAAGCGGTCGTCACCTTCGACGATGCCAAGACCAGCGTGCAGAAGCTGACCAAGGCAACCGCAGACGCGGGCTATCCGTCCAGCGTCAAGCAGTGAGTCACTGAAAACGGCACCGCAGCACAACGGACGTCATTGTCTGGCGCCACAAACGATAAAGGATCTGTTGCATGACCCATCTAAAAATCACCGGCATGACTTGCGACTCGTGCGCGGCGCACGTCAAGGAAGCGCTGGAAAAAGTGCCAGGCGTGCAGTCGGCGCTGGTGTCCTATCCGAAGGGCACAGCGCAACTCGCCATCGTGCCGGGCACATCGCCGGACGCGCTGACTGCCGCCGTGGCCGGACTGGGCTACAAGGCAACGCTAGCCGATGCGCCACTGGCGGACAACCGCGTCGGACTGCTCGACAAGGTGCGGGGATGGATGGCCGCCGCCGAAAAGCACAGTGGCAACGAGCCCCCGGTGCAGGTAGCGGTCATTGGCAGCGGTGGAGCCGCGATGGCGGCGGCGCTGAAGGCCGTCGAGCAAGGCGCGCAGGTCACGCTGATCGAGCGCGGCACCATCGGCGGCACCTGCGTCAATGTCGGCTGTGTGCCGTCCAAGATCATGATCCGCGCCGCCCACATCGCCCATCTGCGCCGGGAAAGCCCGTTCGATGGCGGTATTGCGGCAACTGTGCCTACGATTGACCGCAGTAAGCTGCTGGCCCAGCAGCAGGCCCGCGTCGACGAACTGCGGCACGCCAAGTACGAAGGCATCCTGGGCGGTAATCCGGCCATCACCGTTGTGCACGGTGAGGCGCGCTTCAAGGACGACCAGAGCCTTACCGTCCGTTTGAACGAGGGTGGCGAGCGCGTCGTGATGTTCGACCGCTGCCTGGTCGCCACGGGTGCCAGCCCGGCGGTCCCGCCGATTCCGGGCTTGAAAGAGTCACCCTACTGGACTTCCACCGAGGCCCTGGCGAGCGACACCATTCCCGAACGCCTTGCCGTAATCGGCTCGTCGGTGGTGGCGCTGGAGCTGGCGCAAGCCTTTGCCCGGCTGGGCAGCAAGGTCACGGTCCTGGCGCGCAATACCTTGTTCTTCCGTGAAGACCCGGCCATCGGCGAGGCGGTGACAGCCGCTTTCCGTGCCGAGGGCATCGAGGTGCTGGAGCACACGCAAGCCAGCCAGGTCGCCCATATGGACGGTGAATTCGTGCTGACCACCACGCACGGTGAATTGCGCGCCGACAAACTGCTGGTTGCCACCGGTCGGACACCGAACACGCGCAGCCTCGCGCTGGACGCAGCGGGGGTCACTGTCAATGCGCAAGGTGCCATCGTCATCGACCAAGGCATGCGCACGAGCAACCCGAACATCTACGCGGCCGGCGACTGCACCGACCAGCCGCAGTTCGTCTATGTGGCGGCAGCGGCCGGCACCCGTGCCGCGATCAACATGACCGGCGGCGATGCGGCGCTCGACCTGACCGCAATGCCGGCCGTGGTGTTCACCGATCCGCAAGTGGCGACCGTGGGCTACAGCGAGGCGGAAGCCCACCACGACGGGATCGAGACCGACAGCCGCACCTTGACCTTGGACAACGTGCCGCGTGCGCTCGCCAACTTCGACACACGCGGCTTCATCAAGTTGGTTATCGAGGAAGGCAGCCATCGGCTGATCGGCGTACAGGCGGTCGCGCCGGAAGCGGGTGAACTGATCCAGACGGCGGCTCTGGCCATTCGCAACCGCATGACGGTGCAGGAACTGGCCGACCAGTTGTTCCCCTACCTGACGATGGTCGAGGGGTTGAAGCTCGCGGCGCAGACCTTCAACAAGGATGTGAAGCAGCTTTCCTGCTGCGCCGGGTGAGAAAAAGGAGGTGTTCAATGAACGCCTACACGGTGTCCCGGCTGGCTCTTGATGCCGGGGTGAGCGTGCATATCGTGCGCGACTACCTGCTGCGCGGATTGCTGCGCCCGGTGGCGTGCACACCAGGCGGCTACGGCTTGTTCGATGACGCCGCCTTGCAACGGCTGTGCTTCGTGCGGGCGGCCTTCGAGGCGGGCATCGGCCTCGACGCGCTGGCGCGGCTGTGCCGGGCGCTGGATGCGGCGGACGGCGACGAAGCGGCCGCGCAGCTTGCCCTGCTGCGTCAGTTCGTCGAGCGTCGGCGCGAAGCGTTGGCCGATCTGGAAGTGCAGTTGGCCACCCTGCCGACCGAGCCGGCACAGCACGCGGAGAGTCTGCCATGAACAACCCCGAGCGCTTGCCGTCCGAGACGCACAAACCGATCACCGGCTACCTGTGGGGCGGACTGGCTGTGCTGACTTGCCCCTGCCACCTGCCCATCCTCGCTGTCGTGCTGGCCGGCACAACCGCCGGTGCTTTCCTCGGCGAGCATTGGGTCATCGCGGCGCTCGGTTTGACCGGCCTGTTCCTTCTGTCCCTGTCGCGGGCGTTGCGGGCATTCAGGGAAAGAGAATGAGCGCTTTCCGGCCGGATGGATGGACGACGCCGGAACTGGCCCAAGCGGTCGAGCGCGGGCAGCTTGAACTGCACTACCAGCCCGTCGTCGATCTGCGCAGTGGTGGGATTGTCGGCGCGGAAGCCCTGTTGCGCTGGCGTCATCCGACGCTTGGACTATTGCCACCGGGCCAGTTCCTGCCCGTGGTCGAATCGTCCGGCCTGATGCCTGAAATCGGCGCTTGGGTGCTGGGCGAAGCCTGCCGCCAGATGCGTGACTGGCGAATGCTGGCATGGCGACCGTTCCGGCTGGCCGTCAATGTTTCGGCGAGCCAAGTGGGACCGGACTTCGACGGGTGGGTAAAGGGCGTGCTGGCTGATGCCGAGTTGCCCGCCGAGTATCTCGAAATCGAGCTGACCGAATCGGTCGCGTTTGGTGATCCGGCGATCTTCCCCGCCCTGGACGCCTTGCGGCAGATCGGTGTGCGCTTCGCCGCCGATGACTTCGGGACGGGGTATTCCTGTCTGCAACATCTGAAGTGCTGCCCAATCAGCACGCTCAAGATCGACCAATCGTTTGTCGCCGGGCTCGCCAACGACCGCCGCGACCAAACCATCGTGCACACCGTGATTCAGCTTGCGCACGGGCTGGGCATGGATGTGGTGGCTGAAGGCGTGGAAACATCGGCGAGTCTTGATCTATTGCGACAAGCGGACTGCGACACAGGACAAGGCTTCCTGTTCGCGAAGCCAATGCCGGCGGCGGCATTCGCCGTCTTCGTCAGTCAATGGAGGGGTGCCACCATGAATGCAAGTGACTCGACCACCACCAGTTGCTGCGTGTGCTGCAAGGAAATCCCGCTCGATGCCGCCTTCACCCCGGAAGGCGCGGAATACGTCGAGCACTTCTGCGGGTTGGAGTGTTATCAACGCTTCGAAGCGCGTGCCAAGACAGGGAACGAAACCGATGCCGATCCGAACGCCTGCGACTCGCTACCGTCAGATTGAGGCATACCCTAACTGGATGTCAGGCAGGGCCGCGCCGCTTAGTCAGAATAGAGTCATCTTTCGCATTTTTTGACACATGCCTGCGAAGGTCATAGATTTCAGCCTGACAGAAACGGGGTTTGAGGCACAACGGAACAGAAGGAGCACTTAAGCCGCCTTCAACCAAGGAGACATCGTGCAGGGGCACCGCATCGGCTACGTCCGGGTCAGCAGCTTCGACCAGAACCCGGAACGCCAGCTGTCATTTTCAGAAGACGACTGCACCAATTGACGGGGCGTAACGCCAGGTGTGCAGTCGGCTCCTGACCACGCAATATCAGAAGTCATCTGCACCAATCTCGACTATGCTCAATACTCGTGTGCACCAAAGCGAGGTGTGAGCATGGCGTCAGACACATTACCAATTGCCGAGCAGGGCGTGGCCACCCTGCCCGATGCGGCATGGGCACAGGCCCGGCACCGGACCGAAATCATCGGGCCGCTGGCAGCGCTTGAAGTGGTTGGGCATGAAGCCGCCGATGCCGCTGCTCAAGCGCTGGGCCTATCCAGGCGGCAGGTGTATGTCCTGATCCGGCGTGCCCGGCAAGGTGCTGGGTTTGTGACGGACCTGGTTCCCGGCCAGTCCGGCGGCGGAAAAGGCAAGGGACGCTTGCCGGAATCAGTTGAGCGCATCATCCGCGAGTTGCTGCAAAAGCGCTTCCTGACCAAGCAGAAGCGTAGCCTGGCGGCGTTCCACCGCGAGGTCGCGCAGGCTTGCAAAGCGCAAAAGCTACGGGTGCCGGCGCGCAACACTTTGGCCCTGCGGATCGCCGGCCTCGACCCGCTCAAGGCCACTCGCCGCCGGGAAGGTCAGGATGCGTCCCGCAGCCTGCAAGGTGTCGGTGGTGAGCCTCCCGCCGTGACCGCGCCACTGGAACAAGTGCAGATTGATCACACGGTCATCGACCTGATCGTGGTGGACGAGCGCGACCGGCAACCGATTGGCCGTCCGTATCTGACCATCGCCATCGACGTGTTTACCCGCTGCGTGCTCGGCATGGTCGTCACGCTGGAAGCGCCGTCATCTGTTTCGGTCGGCCTGTGCCTTGTGCATGTCGCCTGCGACAAGCGTCCCTGGCTGGAGGGTCTGAATATAGAAATGGATTGGCCGATGAGCGGCAAGCCCAGGCTGCTCTACTTGGACAACGCGGCCGAGTTCAAGAGCGAGGCGCTGCGCCGTGGCTGCGAGCAGCACGGCATCCGGTTGGACTATCGTCCGCCAGGGCAGCCGCACTACGGCGGCATCGTGGAACGGATCATCGGTACGGCGATGCAGATGATCCACGATGAATTGCCAGGGACGACCTTCTCCAACCCTGACCAGCGCGGGGACTACGATTCCGAAAACAAGGCCGCCCTGACATCGCGTGAGCTGGAGCGCTGGCTCACGTTGGCGGTGGGCACCTATCACGGCTCTGTGCACAACGGCCTGCTTCAGCCGCCGGCGGCGCGCTGGTCAGAAGCCGTGGCGCGTGTCGGTGTACCGGCTGTCGTCACCCGCGCCTTGGCTTTTTTGGTCGATTTCCTGCCCATCATTCGCCGTACTCTGACTCGCACCGGCTTTGTCATCGACCACATTCACTACTACGCCGATGCGCTCAAACCGTGGATCGCACGACGCGACCGCTTGCCCGCTTTCCTGATCCGGCGCGACCCGCGTGACATCAGCCGTATCTGGGTGCTGGAACCGGAGGGGCAGCATTACCTGGAAATCCCCTACCGTACCTTGTCGCACCCGGCTGTCACCCTCTGGGAACAACGGCAGGCGCTGACGAAATTGCGGCAGCAGGGACGCGAACAGGTGGATGAGTCGGCGCTGTTCCGCATGATCGGGCAGATGCGCGAGATCGTGACCACCGCACAGAAGGCCACGCGCAAGGCGCGGCGCGACGCGGATCGACGCCAGCACCTCAAGGCATCGCCTCCGCCGGACAAGCCGATTCCGCCGAAAACGGACGTTGCTGATCCGCAGGCAGACAACCTGCCTCCGGCCAAACCGTTCGACCAGATCGAGGAGTGGTAGCCGTGGACGAATATCCCATCATCGACTTGTCACACCTGCTGCCAGCGGCACAGGGGCTGGCTCGGCTGCCGGCGGACGAGCGCATCCAGCGCCTTCGCGCCGACCGCTGGATCGGCTACCCGCGCGCGGTCGAGGCGCTGAACCGGCTGGAAACCCTGTATGCGTGGCCAAACAAGCAACGCATGCCCAACCTGCTGCTGGTTGGCCCGACCAACAACGGCAAGTCGATGATCATCGAGAAATTCCGGCGCACGCATCCGGCCAGCTCCGACGCGGACCAGGAACACATGCCGGTGCTGGTCGTGCAGATGCCGTCCGAACCGTCGGTGATCCGCTTCTACGTCGCGCTACTTGCCGCGATGGGGGCACCATTGCGCCCGCGCCCACGGCTGCCGGAAATGGAGCAACTGGCGCTGGCACTGCTGCGCAAGGTCGGCGTGCGCATGCTGGTGATCGACGAGCTGCACAACGTCTTGGCCGGCAACAGCGTCAACCGGCGGGAATTTCTCAACCTGCTGCGCTTCCTCGGCAATGAGCTGCGCATCCCATTGGTCGGGGTCGGCACGCGCGACGCCTACCTGGCCATCCGCTCGGATGACCAATTGGAAAACCGCTTCGAGCCCATGATGCTGCCGGTGTGGGAGGCCAACGACGATTGCTGCTCACTGCTGGCCAGCTTCGCCGCTTCGCTTCCATTGCGGCGACCCTCGTCGATTGCCACGCTGGACATGGCCCGCTACCTGCTCACACGCAGCGAGGGCACCATCGGCGAACTGGCGCACTTGCTGATGGCGGCGGCCCTCGTCGCCGTGGAGAGCGGCGAGGAAGCGATCAACCACCGCACGCTCAGCATGGCCGATTACACCGGCCCAAGCGAGCGGCGTCGGCAATTCGAGCGGGAACTGATGTGAAGCCAGCGCCACGCTGGCCGCTGCATCCGGCTCCCAAGGAAGGCGAAGCCTTGTCTTCATGGCTCAACCGCGTGGCCCTTTGCTATCACATGGAGGTGTCCGACCTGCTGGAGCACGATCTTGGTCACGGCCAGGTTGATGACCTGGATACCGCGCCACCACTGTCGCTGCTGATGATGCTCTTCCAGCGGAGCGGTATCGAGCTGGATCGGCTGCGCTGCATGAGTTTCGCCGGCTGGGTGCCTTGGCTACTGGACAGCCTTGATGATCAGATTCCAGCCGCATTGGAAACCTATGCGTTCCAGCTCTCGGTACTGCTGCCGAGACTCCGCCGTAAGACGCGATCCATCACGAGCTGGCGTGCCTGGCTGCCCACCCAACCGATACACCGCGCCTGTCCGCTCTGCCTGAACGATCCGGAGAACCAAGCCGTACTGCTCGCGTGGAAGCTGCCCCTGATGCTGAGCTGCCCACTGCATGGCTGCTGGCTGGAATCCTATTGGGGCGTGCCAGGGCGGTTTCTCGGCTGGGAGAACGCCGACGCCGAACCGCGCACTGCCAGCGACGCGATTGCGGCGATGGACCAGCGTACCTGGCAGGCACTGACGACCGGCCACGTGGAGTTGCCGCGCCGACGCATCCACGCCGGATTGTGGTTTAGGCTGCTACGCACGCTGCTCGATGAGCTGAACACCCCGCTTTCGACGTGCGGCACCTACGCGGGGTATCTCCGCCAAATCTGGGAATGCTGCGGGCATCCGCTGCGTGCTGGGCAAAGTCTGTGGCGACCGTATGAAACCCTGAACCCGGCAGTACGGTTGCAGATGCTGGAGGCGGCGGCAACGGCAATCAGCTTGATTGAGGTGAGGGATATAAGCCCGCCAGGCGAGCACGCAAAGCTATTCTGGTCCGAGCCCCAAACCGGGTTCACCAGTGGCCTGCCGGCGAAAGCGCCGAAGCCCGAACCCGTCGATCACTGGCAGCGTGCAATCCAGGCCATTGATGAGGCCATCATTGAAGCACGACACAACCCCGAGACGGCACGCTCGCTGTTCGCGTTGGCTTCCTATGGTCGGCGCGACCCCGCTTCCTTGGAACAGTTGCGCGCCACCTTCGCGAAGGAAGGCATCCCCCCGGAATTTCTGTCACATTATGAGCCTAGCCTACCCTTTGCATGCCTTAGACAGAATGACGGGTTAAGTGACAAATTTTGACGTGCAGAGCTTCCCGATGCAAACTGTCACATAATCGAACGTATATGTGACAGGTACAAGATGCTGATTGGCTACATGCGAGTATCGAAGGCGGATGGCTCCCAGGCGACGGACTTGCAGCGCGATGCGCTGGTCGCGGCCGGTGTTGATCCGGCGCATCTCTATGAAGACCAAGCGTCCGGAAAACGCGAGGATCGTCCCGGTCTGGCGAGCTGTCTGAAGGCACTACGGCCAGGCGACACGTTGGTCGTTTGGAAACTGGATCGGCTCGGGCGCGACCTGCGCCATCTGATCAATACCGTCCATGACCTGACCGGACGCGGCATCGGCCTCAAGGTGCTGACCGGGCACGGCGCGGCCATTGACACCACGACCGCCGCCGGCAAGCTGGTCTTCGGTATCTTCGCCGCGCTGGCCGAGTTCGAGCGCGAGTTGATCGCCGAGCGCACCGTGGCGGGCCTGGCCTCAGCACGGGCACGCGGCCGGAAAGGCGGCCGGCCGTTCAAGATGACCGCCGCCAAGCTGCGGCTGGCGATGGCGGCAATGGGGCAGTCAGAGACCAAGGTCGGCGACCTGTGCCAGGAACTTGGCATCACGCGGCAGACCCTGTATCGGCATATTTCACCCAAGGGCGAGCTACGTCCAGATGGCGAGAAGCTACTCAGCCGAATTTGATGCCGACATGAGGCGACGTAGCGAAAGCGTGGTTTGTCTCAATTTGACGGCGGCGAACCGCAAGCGTTCGGTTCGCCGCTCGTTTCGGTCGCAGTGCTGGCCCGCGCCTGGAAACGTTGATAACACTCCAGCCCGCAGAAGTGCTCGACGTACTCCGCGCCTTCCGGTGTGAAGGCGGCATCGAGCGGAATTTCCTTGCAGCACACGCAGCAACTGGTGGCGGTCGGATCATTTGCATTCATGGTGGCACCCCTCCATTGACTGACGAAGACGGCGAATGCCGCCGCCGGCATCGGCTTTGCGAACAGAAAGCCTTGCCCGCGCTCGAACGCTTGGGCCCTCCGCCGTAGTCCATCCATCCGGCCGGGAAGCGCTCATGATCTTTCCCTGAATGCCCGCAACGCCCGCGCCAGTGACAGAAGAAACAGGCCGGTCAAACCGAGCGCCGTGATGACCCAATACTCGACAAGGAATGCACCGGCGGTTGTGCCGGCCAGCACGGCAGCGAGGATGGACAGGTGGCAGGGGCAAGTCAGCACGGCCAGCGTGCCCCACAGGTAGCCGGTGAACGGTTTGTGCGTCTCGGCCGGCATGCGCTCGGGGCTGTTCATGGCAAACTCTCCGCATGCTGTGCCGGCGCGGTCGGCATGGCGGCCAACTGCACTTCCAGATTGGCCAACGCTTCGCGCCGGCGTTCGACGAACTGACGCAGCACAGCAAGCTGCGCGGCAGTTTCATCGCAGTTCGCCGCATCCAGCGCCCGGCACAGCCGCGCCAATGCGCCGAGGCCGATGCCCGCCTCGAAGGCGGCCCGCACGAAGCACAGTCGCTGCAAGGCGGCGTCATCGAACAGGCCGTAGCCACCCGTGGTGCAGGCGACTGGCCGCAGCAATCCGCGCAGCAGGTAGTCGCGCACGATATGCACGCTCACCCCGGCATCAAGGGCCAGCCGGGACACCGTGTAGGCGTTCATCGAACACCTCCTTTTGGTCGGTTCACGGCAATGCATATACCGTTTCGCCGAGTTCAATCCGCGCGCTGCGAATCCGATGCCGGTGCCGTAGAACATTGGGTCGATATCCGATCACGGTGTCCTAGATGACATGGTCTGCAACAGATGTCGATTAAACTCCTGGCCCAAGCCGAAAGCCTCGTGGACACTGACGATCGCCAATCCTTCCAATCCTTGATGCTTGGAGGCCCAGTCTTCCGCCGTCGGGACAGATGCAAAGAAATGTACATGGCAACAGAAGGACTGACGAACGTCGGCTGCTTCCTGCGGCAATACCAAGGACACCGCCATGCCGGCAGGTTCGACAGCCTGTATCTCGCTGGGTGAAACCGTGAGTGAAACGGGTGCTCCGGTTGCAGCGCAATGCGATGAGACGCGAGCTGTACGGCCGATCAGCGCCGGAAATATCAAGGTGTCCAGCGCGCACCAGGCATACAGACGGCGATCGTCAATTTCAAAGACATACGAAGTCTCGCGCAAGGTGAGGCCGTAGCCGATGATGTTCCCATCTTTGTCATATTCGGTACTGGTGGCCTGTTCGAGTACGGCGGCCACTCGCTCAGCGGGCCAGTCGAGAATCCCGGCAAGTGTCGTTCGTGAAACCGGACGCCCCTTGGCGAGTTCCCGCAGTAGCGGGACCAAGAGATCCGCAGTACCATTGGTACGATTGACCGAAGTGAGACGTTCTAAAATATATGGGGCGAGCTTCATGGTTCCATCTCCTTTCATCCTGCGCAGCAGGACAATTGTTTGACATCCTTGGTGAAGGTCTGCGCCGCGAGCTTCAGCCCCTCGACCATCGTCAGGTAGGGGAACAACTGGTCAGCCAGTTCCTGTACGGTCATGCGGTTACGGATCGCGAGCACCGCCGTCTGGATCAGCTCGCCCGCTTCCGGGGCCACTGCCTGTACCCCAATGAGTCGTCCGCTACCTTCCTCGATTACCAGCTTGATAAAGCCGCGTGTGTCGAAGTTGGCGAGCGCACGCGGCACGTTATCCAGTGTTAGCAGGCGGCTGTCGGTCTCGATCCCGTCGTGGTGCGCTTCCGCCTCGCTGTAGCCCACAGTGGCGACCTGCGGATCGGTGAACACCACCGCCGGCATCGCGGTCAGATTGAGCGTAGCGTCTCCGCCGGTCATGTTGATGGCCGCACGGGTGCCGGCGGCCGCTGCCACATAGACGAATTGCGGCTGGTCAGTGCAGTCTCCTGCGGCATAAATGTGTGGCGTACTGGTGCGCATGCCCTTGTCAATGACGATGGCTCCCTGCGCATTGACGGCGACACCCGCCGCTTCCAGCGCCAAGCTGCGCGTGTTCGGCGTGCGGCCGGTAGCGACCAGCAACTTGTCGGCGCGCACTTCGCCGTGCCCTGTGGTCAGCACGAATTCGCCGTCCGCATAGGCGACCTGGCTGGCTTGCGTGTGTTCCAGAACCTTGATTCCTTCGGCACGAAAGGCGGCTGTGACGGCCTCACCGATGGCCGGGTCTTCGCGGAAGAACAGTGTGCTGCGCGCCAGGATCGTGACCTGGCTGCCCAGCCGGGCGAAGGCTTGCGCCAGTTCCAGCGCCACCACCGACGATCCGATCACGGCTAGGCGTTCGGGAATGGTGTCACTCACTAGGGCCTCGGTAGATGTCCAGTACGGCGTGCCTTTCAAACCAGTGATGGGCGGAATGGCCGGACTGGCACCAGTGGCGACCAGGCAGCGATCGAACACCACGACGCGCTCGCCGCCATCGTTCAAACGGACGGTAAGGCTTTGGTCATCCTTGAAACGCGCTTCACCATGCAGAACGGTGATGGCCGGGTTGCCATCCAGGATGCCTTCATACTTGGCGTGGCGCAGCTCATCGACGCGCGCCTGCTGCTGGGCCAGTAGTTTGCTGCGGTTAATCGCCGGCACAGTAGCCGCGATGCCATCGTCGAACGGACTTTCACGGCGCAGATGCGCAATGTGGGCGGCACGGATCATGATCTTGGACGGTACGCAGCCGATGTTGACGCAGGTGCCGCCGATAGTACCGCGCTCGATCAGCGTGACTTTCGCGCCTTGCTCGACGGCCTTCAGCGCCGCCGCCATTGCAGCGCCGCCGCTACCGATCACGGCGACCTGCAACTGGCGTTCACCGTCGCTGCCCTTGTCGGCGGTCCCCATCCAGCCGCGTACCTTGTCGAGTAGCCCGGCGCGGTTGTCCGTCGATAAGGTATCAGCGAACGTTGCCTTGTAGCCGAGTCCGGCCACGGCGGCAGTCAGTGCGTCCGATGCGGTGCCGGGGTCAAGGTCGAGTTGGGCCGCGCCCTTGGCGTAGGACACGACGGCCGACTGTACGCCGGGCACTTTCTCCAAGGCTTCCTTGACGTGCGTAGCGCACGAATCGCAGGTCATGCCGGTGATCTTAAGGGTGGTCATGTTTGTTCCTTCTCTGTTGTCGGCGACGGTCGTTTCCGTCAGCCATGTTGTGGTGGCAGTTCGCAGCCGTCCGGGCCGCAGCGGCGATGTGCCGGCGAGACGAAATCCCAGATCGACACCCCGACCATCAAGGCCAGACCGACGTACATCAGGTTCGCCGTCCACCAGTTGCCGAGAAGCCAAACCGTGGCCGCGAATACGATGGCCGGCCTGATCATGCCGAGCAGGCTGCGGTGCCATTGACGATGACTCAGCCAGCCCAGCGCGTTTGCTAACAGGGCGATGGCGGCAAACAGCGGCAATAGCCTGGAGATAAACAGGCCCTCGTATTCACTCAGGAAGCCCAGCCCTATGGCCGCGCCGAAACTGGCGATGGCTGGGAAACAAGCCGCGCAGCCCATCGCGGAAACGACGCTGCCGAGCGCTCCGGTTTTATCGGCGATGCGTGTAATCAAGCCCATGATGTCGCTCACTGCTTAACACTGGAACTTCTTGTCCATTCCATAGCCTGAGCATCGCCGTCCGCGATCTGCTCACGTGTCAATCTGGCCGCAAGCTCGGCGCGCAGCTTGACCGCGGTCTCGTCGCCGCGGGCGGCGGCGATGCCGAACCACTTGTACGCCTGGACCAGATCGGACGCGGCCGGAGCGACGCCCTTCGCGTACAGCTGTGCCAGCTTAACTTGCGCCTGTGTGTGGTTCTGCTCAGCGGAGCGGCGGTACCAATTCACGGCCTCGCTGTCGTCAGCGGGCACAGGCCGTGCGTGGCGACGATAGAAGGTGTCGTTGGCATGCCCTTCGTAGATGCGCGCGAGGTTGAACTGGGCGTCCGCCTCGCCCTGCTCTGCCGCTGAGCGGAACCACTTCCACGAGACTGCCTGATCCTGCGCGACGCCGATGCCGTACTTGTACGCCATGCCGGTGACGTTCTGCGCAATGGGTTCACCCGCTGTGGCCTTGCGCTCCCATTCGCTTTGCGTGGTAGGCGAGAGCGACTCGATGGCCGCCTCCATCCTTTTGAAGTCATAGGCCAACGCACCGACGCTCATGAGCATCAGAAGGCCGCTTACGACGGACGAACGTCCGTATCTAAACAAGTTACTCATCATCGCTTTCCGGGTAGATTTACTGCTTGACGCTGGACGGAAAGCCCGCGTCTCCGGTTGCCTTGATCAGCTTCTGCACGCTGGTCTTGGCATCATCGAACGTGACAACCGCTTCGCGTGTCTCGAAGGTCACGTCAATTTTGCTGACGCCTTCGACCTTGGAAATCGCCTTCTTGACGATGATCGGGCAGGTGGAGCAGGTCATGCCCGGTACGGACAGCGTGACGGTCTGGGTGGCGGCCCACACGGGGGCAACAACGGCAGCGAGGGCGAGGGCGGCAAACAGTTTTTTCATGATGAACTCCTGTGATTAATAGAAAAATGGCATGACGTAGGGAAATCCGAGCGAGACCAGGACCAGCGCGGCCACGATCCAGAAAATGAGCTTGTAAGTAGCTCGCACTTGGGGAATCGCGCAGACCTCACCCGGTTTGCAGGCTTGCGCCAGGCGGTAGATGCGCCGCCAGGCGAAAAACAGCGCGACCAGCGCTGCGCCGATGAAGATCGGGCGATAGGGTTCCAGCACCGTCAGGTTGCCGATCCATGCCCCGCTGAACCCCAAGGCGATCAAAACCAGCGGCCCCAGGCAGCAGGCCGACGCAAGAATGGCGGCCAGCCCACCGGCGAAGAGCGCGCCGCGCCCGTTTTGTGGTTCAGACATACGCTTGTCCTTTCAAATTTGGTTTGGATAGCTTAAGCTTACTTCCGTAGTTATGTACGGAGTCAAGCGATATGCAAATTAATTTTGAGAATCTGACCATTGGCGTTTTTGCCAAGGCGGCCGGGGTCAATGTGGAGACCATCCGGTTCTATCAGCGCAAGGGCTTGTTGCCCGAGCCGGACAAGCCCTATGGCAGCATTCGCCGCTATGGCGCGGCGGACGTGACACGGGTGCGATTCGTGAAATCGGCCCAGCGGTTGGGCTTCAGCCTGGATGAAATCGCCGAGTTGCTGCGGCTCGACGATGGCACCCACTGCGAGGAGGCCAGCAGCCTGGCCGAGCACAAGCTCCAAGACGTGCGCGAGAAGATGGCCGATTTGGCGCGCATGGAGGCTGTGCTGTCTGACCTGGTGTGCGCCTGCCATTCGCGGCAGGGGAATGTTTCGTGTCCGCTGATTGCGTCGTTGCAAGGTGGAACGAGCTTGGCAGGGGCTTCCACAGCTTAGCGTGCTTTATTTTCCGTTTTCTGAGACGACCACAGATCAGAAAAGACTGTGCAGCCGACTCTTGATATTCCGTGCAGTCACCTTCTGAAAATGACACCAGCCGGAACAGACACAGGTGAGCAAGGTGTTCACCGACAAGGCATCGGGCAAGGACACCCAGCGCCCCCAGCTCGAAGCGCTGCTGAGCTTCGTCCGCGAAGGCGATACAGTGGTGGTGCACAGCATGGACCGGCTGGCCCGCAACCTCGATGACCTGCGTCGCTTGGTACAGAAGCTGACTCAACGCGGCGTGCGCATCGAGTTCCTGAAGGAGGGCCTGGTGTTCACTGGCGAGGACTCGCCGATGGCCAACCTGATGCTGTCGGTGATGGGGGCCTTCGCTGAGTTCGAGCGCGCCCTGATCCGCGAGCGGCAGCGTGAGGGCATCACCTTGGCCAAGCAGCGTGGCGCGTACCGGGGCCGCAAGAAAGCCCTGTCCGATGAGCAGGCTGCTACCCTGCGGCAGCGAGCGACGGCCGGCGAGCCCAAGGCGCAGCTTGCCCGCGAGTTCAACATCAGCCGGGAAACCCTCTACCAGTACCTCCGCACGGACGACTGACACATGCCGCGTCGCTTGATCCTCTCGGCCACGGAGCGGGGCACCCTGCTCGCGTTGCCAGAAAGCCAGGATGACCTGATCCGCTACTACACCTTCAACGACTCCGACCTGTCGCTGATCCGTCAGCGGCGCGGCGACGCCAACCGCCTCGGCTTCGCCGTGCAACTCTGCCTGCTGCGCTACCCCGGCTATGCGTTGGGCACTGACAGCGAGCTGCCCGAACCGGTCATCCTGTGGGTGGCCAAGCAAGTCCAGACCGATCCGGCGAGTTGGACGAAGTACGGCGAGCGCGATGTGACCCGTCGCGAGCACGCCCAGGAACTGCGCACCTACCTTCAACTGGCCCCGTTCGGCCTGTCCGACTTCCGCGCCCTGGTGCGCGAGCTGACCGAACTGGCCCAGCAGACCGACAAGGGCTTGCTGCTGGCCGGCCAGGCGCTGGAGAGCCTGCGGCAGAAGCGACGCATCCTGCCGGCGTTGAGCGTGATCGACCGGGCTTGCTCGGAGGCCATTGCACGGGCCAATCGGCGGGTCTACCGCGCCCTGGTTGAACCGCTCACGGACTCGCATCGGGCCAAGCTGGACGAGCTGTTGAAGCTCAAGGCCGGCAGCAGCATCACCTGGTTGACCTGGCTGCGCCAGGCACCGCTGAAACCCAACTCTCGGCACATGCTTGAGCACATCGAGCGGCTGAAGACATTTCAGCTGGTGGACTTGCCCGAAGTCCTGGGCCGGCACATCCACCAGAACCGCCTGCTCAAGCTGGCCCGCGAGGGTGGGCAGATGACGCCCAAAGACCTCGGCAAGTTCGAGCCGCAGCGGCGCTATGCGACCCTGGCCGCCGTGGTGCTGGAGAGCACTGCAACCGTGATTGATGAGCTGGTGGATCTGCACGACCGCATCCTAGTCAAGCTGTTCAGCGGCGCGAAGCACAAGCATCAGCAGCAGTTCCAGAAGCAGGGCAAGGCGATCAACGACAAGGTGCGCCTGTACTCCAAGATCGGCCAGGCGCTGCTGGAGGCCAAGGAAGCCGGCAGCGACCCCTATGCCGCCATCGAGGCGGTGATCCCCTGGGACGAGTTCACCGAGAGCGTCAGCGAAGCCGAGCTGCTGGCCCGGCCGGAGGGCTTCGACCACCTGCACCTGGTCGGCGAGAACTTCGCCACCCTGCGCCGCTACACGCCGGCTCTGCTGGAGGTATTGGAGCTGCGCGCCGCCCCGGCCGCGCAGGGCGTGCTGGCAGCCGTGCAGACGCTGCGCGAGATGAACGCCGACAACCTGCGCAAGGTGCCGGCCGATGCTCCCACCGCCTTCATCAAGCCGCGCTGGAAGCCACTGGTGATCACCCCGGAAGGCCTCGACCGGCGCTTCTACGAAATCTGCGCCCTGTCCGAGCTGAAGAACGCCCTGCGCTCCGGCGACATCTGGGTCAAGGGCTCGCGGCAGTTCCGCGACTTCGACGACTACCTGCTGCCGGCGGAGAAGTTCGCCGCGCTCAAGCGGGAACAGGCCCTGCCGCTGGCGATCAACCCGAACAGCGACCAGTATCTGGAAGAGCGCTTGCAGCTGCTGGACGAGCAGTTGGCCACTGTCGCCCGCCTGGCCAAGGACAACGAGCTGCCCGATGCCATCCTCACCGAGTCCGGGTTGAAGATCACCCCGCTGGATGCGGCGGTGCCGGATCGGGCGCAGGCGCTGATCGACCAGACCAGTCAGTTACTGCCGCGCATCAAGATCACCGAACTGCTGATGGACGTGGACGACTGGACGGGCTTCAGCCGCCACTTCACCCACCTGAAGGACGGGGCCGAGGCCAAAGACCGGACGTTGCTGCTGTCCGCGATCCTCGGTGATGCGATCAACCTCGGGCTGACCAAGATGGCCGAGTCGAGCCCCGGTCTGACCTACGCCAAGCTGTCCTGGCTGCAAGCCTGGCACATCCGCGACGAGACCTATTCGGCGGCCCTGGCCGAGCTGGTCAACCACCAGTACCAGCATGCCTTCGCCGCCCACTGGGGCGACGGCACCACCTCATCCTCCGATGGCCAGCGTTTCCGGGCTGGCGGCCGGGGCGAGAGCACCAGACACGTCAACCCGAAGTACGGCAGTGAGCCGGGACGGCTGTTCTACACCCATATCTCCGACCAGTACGCGCCGTTCAGCACCCGCGTGGTGAATGTCGGCGTGCGCGATTCCACCTATGTGCTCGACGGCCTGCTGTACCACGAGTCCGACCTGCGGATCGAGGAGCACTACACCGACACGGCCGGCTTCACCGATCACGTCTTCGCCCTGATGCACCTGCTGGGCTTCCGTTTCGCGCCGCGCATCCGCGACCTCGGCGAAACCAAGCTGTACGTGCCGCAGGGCGTGCAGACCTACCCGACGCTGCGGCCGCTGATCGGCGGCACCCTGAACATCAAGCACGTCCGCGCCCATTGGGACGACATCCTGCGCCTGGCCAGCTCGATCAAACAGGGCACCGTCACTGCCTCGCTGATGCTGCGCAAGCTCGGCAGCTATCCGCGCCAGAACGGCCTGGCCGTGGCCCTGCGCGAGCTGGGCCGGATCGAACGCACGCTGTTCATCCTAGACTGGCTGCAAAGTGTTGAGCTGCGCCGCCGCGTGCATGCCGGCCTGAACAAAGGTGAGGCGCGCAACTCGCTGGCCAGGGCGGTGTTCTTCAACCGCCTTGGGGAAATCAGGGATCGGAGCTTCGAGCAGCAGCGCTACCGGGCCAGCGGCCTCAACCTGGTGACGGCGGCTATCGTGCTGTGGAACACGGTGTACCTGGAGCGCGCCACCCAGGGGTTGGTCGAGGCCGGCAAGCCGGTGGACGGCGAGTTGCTGCAATTCCTGTCGCCGCTGGGCTGGGAGCACATCAACCTCACCGGCGATTACGTCTGGCGGCAGAGCCGCAGACTGGAAGACGGGAAGTTTCGGCCCCTACGGATGCCCGGAAAACCTTAGCGTACGATTTTTTCCGAATTCTGCGAGCCCCCCAGGAAGAATTGCGTAGACCCGCGCGCAGCAAGCACTACGTTGTGCTGAGGGATCAGCAGCAGCTTTGCCCCCGCGGAATACGCCCCTGTGAGAGCATCCTCTGCCAGGGTATCCGCTGCGACGACGAGGTGGTCACGAGTGAGGAGAACGTTGAGGATGCTCATTGCGGGATCGTCTAGACGTTTGCAGACTATCGCCTTCCCCTCCCCTCCTGTCCAGACTGCTATGGCCTCCGCGATCACACAAATTCTTGGTCGCCCCAATGCTTGCGAGAACGCACTTGAGATACGCCGCGGCTACCTCAAGGCGATGGAAGATGCGCTGCGGGTTTCGCTTCTGATCCACCAAGATCCAAGGCTTCTGTTCGACACGTGGGCCAGACTGCTCCCCTTGATCGCTCAAAGCCACGAGAGTGACGGCAGCCAGCCATTTGCGACCGGGATCGTCCGCTCGCGCGATCATGGATCCCGGCGGTTGGCTGGCTGAGCGTATGGTTGCAATATAGGAAGCAATCGCGCGCGGACCAGAACGCTGTTCATCGCAGACATTCTTAGGGTGCCATTGCAGAGATTTCAGCTTTTGAGGAATAAAATTTCAGTGCAAGACGGTCCATTGCAGAAAAATTTGACTTGCGACTGACGCAACGCAGAAATTGCTGATGCACGGATGATGCAATGCAGAGATTACCGGCTAACAGATGCTGCAGCCCAGCCGGCCAACTGAGGGCTTTGCCCGATGGACGAGCCGTTACTCTTGCCTGCAGATCACGATTCTAGGATGACTTGTGCCTCAATCGGCTGACCAGGATCGGGCGTCTGTGCTGGAGGGCTCCTTAGAGCTCTTGGGTGAAATTCGAGCCGCTTGGATGGAGATAGAGCATGGACGTGACCGAAGATCGACGGCGGTGGCGGCACTTTGCCAGATGTCCCTTGATCACGCCGTGGCAGTACAGTCCCTGATCGCTACTCTGCCCCAGTCAGCAATCTCGCTGGTCCGGCCCCAGTATGAGGCCCTCGTGCGTGCAACCTGGGCATGTTATGCAGCTACCGACACCGACATCGAGAAGCTTCTTGCGCCCCTGACTCTGGAGAGTCAGCAAGCGGCAAAGAGGCTCCCTGGCGTTCAGGACATGCTCGTAAAGCTTGAGTCCTCTGGGCCCCGAGGAGCATCACAGTTGTTGGGCAGAGCCAGACAATGCCTTTATGTCGGCTTGAACTCCTATCTCCATGCCGGGATTCACCCCTTGGCAAGGCAGTTAAATGGCTACCCGGGCGCGCTTCTGGCGGGGGTGGCCATGAACAGCAATGCGCTTGCCATGCTAACCCTTCTGAATCTGGCGCACCTGTGGCCAGGCGAACCAGTTCTGGCATGGATGAATGCACTGCATCATCAATTTGGGGGTGTTTTGCCAGAGTTGGAGCCATTGACCCCCCATCAGCCCTCGCCATAGAGCTGTCCCGGATCGCCTGCGCGTCTAGGGTGGGGTCTGTGGTGAGTGACTAGGCAGTTGGGCCTCGCCCCCCTCTGGGGGCACGGGGAGAACATCACGGGCGCATAAGCAGTTGCCCCGGATTTCTCGTTGGGGCAAGTCCTGGCAGTTGATCTGTGTCGGGGGCCTGTCGGGCGACTGTCATGTTTCCAAGTTCGGCACCCTCCTAATCTGGGCTCCCTACCCCTCCGGAGTTATCTTCTATGACCACCAAGACCCCGCCTCGCCTGCTTACCGCTGCTGAGGTTGGCGCCTGCATTCGCCAGTTCCGCCAGTTGCGTCATTGGTCGCAAGAACAATTGGCCGAGATCTCGGGCCTGAACGTGCGAACAGTTCAGCGGGTTGAGCAGGGTGACTCGGCCAGTTTCGACACCCGTCGCGCACTGGCGCGCGCCTTCGATTTCAATGACATCGATGCACTCAACAAGCCTTTCTCGCTGCCGACAGACGAGGAACTGCAGGCGGCGCAAGCGCAGTTTGAGCGCGACTACATCACCCTGGCGGTGTCCCCGCTTGCTGCTGGGCGCGAGCTGGCCAGCCTGATCGTTTCGTGCGACATGGATCTGTCCGAACCGGCTTTCGAGCTGTCGCGCGAGGCGGCGAGCGAGTTTGCTGCACTGGTCGACTACTACCGTGAGTATCGCGACTGCCAAGACCTGTATTCAGAAGTCGACAAGCTAGACATCTACGACGGGCTGCAGCAGCGCATTGAGGTCCTGCGGGAACTGGGAGTATCACTGTCGCACGGTCAGCGTAAGGTCGTCATTCGGATGGGCTCAGGTATGCCGATGGATGCCACGGTCCTGTACGTCGTGGCGTTTCGCCTCGGCCACGAGTGCAGTCAGATCGTAACTCCTAAGGCAGCACGCATCGGCTGAGTCAGCATTCATTAGATCGATAGTGGTGGCGATACATCTGACAGATGTCTATTGATCGCGCCGTCGCAGTACAGTCCCTGGAGGTTGCCCTGCCTTAGTCAGCGATAGCGCTGGTCCGGCCCCAGCACAAGACCCTGATTCGTGCGACAGCAAGGTTCTTAGCTTTCGAGGCAGCGAATTTTTGATGTGCCCTGAACCCTCGCGAAGATCCACTATGGAGACGCCGTCGATTTCTGGATCCAGACCTAAGAAGCCCTCGAGTTCTGGATCCACAGGCAACTCGTCCTTGAGTTCCTGACTGCGCACCTGAGTGGTCAAGCTCCGCCCGGGTGAAGGCTCTGCGCCCAGTACTCTAGGAACTCCTCTTGAGCAATCGTTTCGATTGCGCCTGGCCTGGCATGCCGCACCATGTGGATGGCATCCGATGCCCGCTTGGCCTCGCCAGACTGCAGCAAAAGCATGGCAGCGACCGTTCCCGCGCGTCCCAACCCCCCCTTGCAGTGGACCACGATCCTTTGACCGCTCAGCATGTCAGCGACGAGCTCAGCACTTAGCTGTAGCCAATCTTTGAGGAGTCTGTCGTCTGGTGCGGCTCCATCAGTGATTGGCAGTCCATGCCAAGAGATGCCCTTCCCCGCCACTATCGCCGGTAAGCTCTCGATTCGAAGGTCCTTGAGCTCCCAAGGCTCAAGCAAGGTGACTAGGTGAGTGGCACCCCAGTCCTGAATAGCCGAGACGTCCACATCTAGGTCTCTCGCCCATGCTCCAGTCATGGCGACTTCCTGGTACTTGCCTGGCGCAAATGTCACCCCTATGCCGCCTCCATGGGCTCCAACAGGCAACTCTGCAATCAGTAACGGGTGGCTAGCGCTGGTGCGCATCATTTCGGCTCTCCCAACATGCGGTAACGTTCTGCGTCGTGCGCCGGGGCGCTCCCCGCTCATTCGCTGCACGGCTAGGATATCGGATGTTCAGATATCGTTGAACTGGAGAGAACACCTAAGGGTCAATATCGGAAAGTCAGATAGACAGTCTGTGGGCAGGTTGATATCCTGACAACTGGTATCGCGATTTGAGGGCTGTGTGGCCTATGTCGTTAGCCAACCGACCCTCATCGCGCCCTGGCCAGAACTGGACAATTTCGTTCGTTCAATAGGTCCCTTTCTTGCGTGCGCGTGGTGCGCGCTAGAGCGCTCAAGAACGGCTAGTTCGCCGGTAGCTGCTGAGGGGTTGGCCTCGCAGGCACTTGACACGCTTGCGACGCTGCGCGTCCTCCATCGCGAACCAGTCGAATGTTCTCGGCTTGCCGCAAGATCTCTGTATGAGCCCCTGGCTTGGTCCTACAAATCTCCGTGGTCTCGCAGTGACTTGAACCTTGAGTCGGCATTGACCCGGTCGCTCACCCAGTGGGCGGCTGAGTGCACGCCCAGTGCGAGGCGGAATCTCGGAATTTCACTGGCATCCACCGAAGCTCGAGCGTACTTGGCAAACCTTCTGCGGAAGCATCGGTTGGACCCGAAGCTAGGCGACGGGCTTCAGTCGATTGGATCGCCTGAATGGAATGCGCTCAGCTTGGGGCGTAAGCGCTACGTGCTGTGGGCGAGCATGCGAAATTCTGCCTCGGAGTTCATACAAAGCGGTTTGGATGAGCATGCCGCGAGGCGAGCACTTGATCGCGAGATAAAACGCAGATGCATCTGGTTAGCTGGACGCGAGCAAGCTGGAACCCTCGCCCGGAAGGATTTTTGCTTCTTGCCTGGTCAGGGTTGGCGTCAGCCGTTGATCCTGGACGTTGCAATGGAGACTTTCCTGCCGCTGGGCATGGCGTACTGGCTGGAACCTAGCGGCAGTTGGCAGCTTTAGCTTCTAGTCTGAGTAGACCGACCAGCTGCCACGGGTCCATGAGATGGTTTGAGGGGGCTCAGGACTCTATCGCGGTAAACGCCCCCCCAGGTCTATATCGACGGTTCTCCAACGAAGCGCTGGACCTTGGTTGACCGGCGAGCCTGTGGCCCATTGGACGCTGGCCAAGAGATGGCCCTCTAGTACTCGTTCAGTCGCTTACGGATTGCCTCGATGGCATCGTCCAGTCCCGCGTCGTCCTCGGGGTAAGGAGAACAAAACAGTTGAACCGGGACCCAGCAATGTTCCTGTCCCGGTTGTACATAGGGGGCGTAATCATCTAGTAGCCATGCAGAGCCGATGGGCTGGGAAACGTTGGCAAGATCCTTCGTCGGCCCAGTCCAGTCTATGTATGGCAAGCGGGCAAACCAACCCGGGGCCGCTCCTTCGCAAGCCAATAGGTCGGCAATCTCGCGAAATCTAGGCTCCGGAACTGTGGTGAAGATGACTAGACCCTCAAAGAGCGACTTTGCCGACTCCAGAAATTCGTAGAGGCCCGGGCGCGGGATCTGGCTTACAGCGTTGGAAATCAGCGTTCCTTCTAAGTCCAAGGCGAGGATGGACGGGCGCATTGTGTAATGGTCCTCTTTGGCGGGGGTGAACGTCGGTACCGCTACCAAGCCCCGCCGGAGGGTGATCCGCCGGCGGGGCTTGGTAGCATCAGACATCTTCGAACTCGCTCGCTTGCTTGAGTTGGTTCTCAAGGAAATCAATGCGCTTCTGAAGATCGGCACTTAGATAGGCTTTGTCCGTAAAGTCCATTGCTGTCTCAGGGATCATCTCCAGCTCGACGCGTGTGGATGTAGCTTGACGAATTGCCAAGGTGGTCCAGGCCTTATCGCCCTTGACGAATCCGACAGTGAATCGAGCCGTAACATGGTGTTCGGGCTTGAGGCCTTCGATGGAACGGAAATCGCTGCGCACCTTCGACGTGGCTACAGGCTGTACATCGCCATTGATGTACAGCGCCGCATTCCAGCTCGCTTCGCTCAATGGCAGTGTTGAGCGGTTGATGATGCGGGCGGTGATGACTGGCTTGGGCCCAAAGAAGCTGTTTTCCATCCGGAACTCTGGATCAACCGCACTGACCCTCTTTAGCTCGGCGATAGTAGGAAGTTGATCGTTGGCCTCCTGTCGTAGCGCTTCTATCTCCTTGGGATTGCTATCCCTGATGTGCTTAACCTGCCCTCTCACCACCTGCCTTACGGAAGCGTTTGGGTAGGTCTGGTTCAGTTTTTCAAGAAGGTCGGCAGGGATTCGTGAGAAAAACAGCCGAATCGTCTCTAACACCATGATTCAACGAGGAAACACCCCTCGACGTCAGGCAGTTCGTGGATTACAGACCTAGGCTTGATTGAACCAGAAGCCGCGTGACACAGGCATTCCTGGAGTACTGCTCAGGCACGCGTGCCCTTCTTGAATATTGGATTCAAGAGTTTCCACGCTCCTGACCCAACGGAAACCTTCAAGAAGGCTCTGACCGTCGCCTGATCCATTGCAGTAGTTCCTCGTGCGGGATCGTACGTCCAGCGTCGACGTCGGCCATACCCTCGCGGGTCCGCCGTTCCTTCTCTTCCTCGGTCAATCCCGGAAGGAGTGCTAGTAGCTTATCTTCAGGGCTCATAGGCCGATGAGCTGTGCTCAAGTTGGCTTGATTCTCGTGAAAAAATATGGGCAGGATCTGGGGATCATCCAAGCCCGCCGGCAAAGGCAGCGATACGTCGTGGACCGCCAAGTCGATGATGACGTCCAAATCTGAGCATAAGGGCTGTATGGCGGTGGTCACCAGACGAGCCGCCCGCTCGGCGAAAGCCAGGTCCACCACCAGCCAGATCAACAGACCGGGAGGCTGTTCGACGCCCCCTGACGAGTGAGTTTCCAGGAGATAGGCCGACGAGACGAAGTCGGCGTGCTCAAGGCTGCCGCTGATGGCCGGAGCGAGCCAAGCCGGCGCGGCCTGGGCAGGTCTCACCGCGAACTCCGCCGGCGCCAGACGTTCCACCCTGGCCAGAAAGCCCGTATCCAACAATGTCGCAACCTCTTCCGGGTACAGGACAACGCCGCCGTAGTTGGGATTGAGCATCAACGTCGCGCCGCGAGTACCGGTTAGCAGCTCACGGCCTGAAACTCCCAGAATTCTGACAGCAGACGAGCTGGCCGCCTGCGCCTTGTCGAGCGAGGTAAAGAAAGGGATCGCATCGAAACCGTCAGGATGGCGGAACTGGACCAGCCGCAGTGTCTGCGCGTCGTCCGAGATGGGCGCATGCACGTACACGATCGCATCCATCAGTCGCTTGAAGAATGCGCGTTCCTCGGCCGCACTGTCGCGGGCCCGTTCAAAGGAAGCCTCCAGCGCTGTCTCCGCAGACGTAGTCCCTCTTCCACGCGGCCTGCTCGGTTGCTTCATGGTCAGATGCGATGAGGGCCGAGCGGGTACCCGGAGAACCAATCCGCCTCGATCTCGCTGCTCAGGTAGGGTCGTACGAAGGCCGACTGGGTCAGCGCTCGCAGCCGCTCTTCGTGCTCAGCAATCGCCTCGATGTCGCTGACGGTTGGATAGTGCCGCAGCAGTCGATATGCCTCTTGCCGCACCTCTTTAGGCACGGCTTGGCTGGCCGCTAGCTGCCTGAGGAACGCGCCCGCCTGCAGCACATTGCGGGTGCGCTCAGATGGCATCGTCATGACATCAAGAATGACTAGCACTAAGGAATGCTTAGCTTATCGCGTTTGTGGCCGGCCAGGGCACGGTGCAACTACAGACCTTGCGATTCCTGTATTAATGTAATATAATCAATAACTTAATTCGCATAAGTGAGCGTTATGTCCATGGAGTGAGGGCCAATAGGAACGAGCAGGTAGCCTGAGCCTTCCCATGATGGGAAGGTCAACAACGCGGGACGGATTACCACTCAACTTGCCTGTCGTTTGACCTTCCCACCGTGGGAAGGCTCATCGTCACGCCGTCGGCAAACCGCCGATGCTTTTGGAGGGTTGTCCATGAATCTCGTTGTTGAAGGTATGACCTGTGGTCACTGTGTCCGAACGGTCACCCAAGCCATTCAGGCCCTTGACCCCCACGCCCAGGTGGACGTCGATCTGGGCAGTGGCGTGGTCAAGATCGAGGGCCTGCTTGCCGTAGAACAGGCGGTTGAGGCTATCCAGCGGCAAGGCTATGTGATCGCTGCGGTGCTCCCTTCTGAGGCTGGTACGCCGGCCGCCCCGGCCGTCGCATCCTCCTGCTGCGGCGGATGCCACCGCTGAGTCCGCGCGAGGGCTTGATCCTGATCAATGACAGTCGGCCCCAAGAGGGCTAGACTGGCCATCATGAGAGCTCGCACGTCCCCTGCCCTGATCTGCCCAGCGTCCGCAGGCGCTGCTTCGGGCGTGCGGGAGCTGTCATGGTGAGGCTGCTGAGGCGATGGCGGCGACCCCGTTCTCGTGCCCGACTGGCATGGCTGGGACTGTGGGCGCTGCTGCTGCAGCAACTCGCGCTGGTGGCTTACGCCTGTCCGCTGGAATCGGTGGAAGCTGGACAAGCGACCCTGATGGTCGGTTGCGAAGAGATGTCCACGCCGGATCCCGATGCTCCGGCGTTGTGCGACCAGCATTGCCAGCGCGATCACATCGCCACGGCCGATGCGAAGGCCCCTCAAGTGCCTTACCAGCCCGCGCTGGCCGCCTTCGCGCTGGTGCAGGCTCTGTTGCCACCGGTACACGCGCAGTTGTATCGGGATGTTCCGGTGTGCGTGTCCGATCCGCCTCCCCTGCAGCGCTTCTGTAGCCTGCTGATTTAAGCCCCCTCCTGGATTGACCCGTGCTCGTGCTGCATGCGTTGCAGCGCGCTCGTTGTCGTTTCCCGGAGGTCTTATGGAGATGTCTTTCTTCTTGCGTGCAAGGCGCAAGATGGCGTGTGGGTTCGTGTTTGCCCTGGCGCTCAGTGGTCCTGTGCTGGCGGCATCGCCCGCTATCCCGATCAGCTACACAGAAGCCCTACAACGGGCGCTTGCTAACGCCCCAACCCTGCAGGTGCGCCGATCGCAGATCGATGCCAGTACCGAAGAAGCCGCGCGTGCTGGCGCGCTTCCCGACCCACGTTTGATCGTGGGGCTGGCGAACTGGCCCGTCAGCGGACCCGATGCCTTCAGCTTGCGGGCCGATGAGATGACCACCCAGCAAATCGGTCTGATGCAGGAGTTTCCTGCGCGTGCGAAACGACGTGCCGAGCACGCGTTGGCGCAAGCGACGCTGGCGCAAGCGCGCTCACTGTCGATGGCCGAACAGCAGATGGTGGCCCAAGCGGCCGCGCTGGCCTGGATCGAGCTGTGGAGTACGCAGCAAGCCGTAGATGCGTTGGAAGGTCTGCGCGAGCCGGCCCGTATAGCCGAGCGTGCGGCGCGTGCTCGCTTGGCAGGCGGCACGGCCGGGGCCAGTGATGTGCTTGCCGCCCAGGCCGCCCTACTGCAGTTGGACAATCGCCTGGAGCAGGTACATGCGGAGCACGCCGCCGCGCAGGGCGGCCTGGCGCGGTGGTTGAGTATTGCACCAGAGGCGATCTTGGCCAGTGGTGCGGCACCGGATTTTTCGCAGTTGCCATTGGAGCCCACCCAACTGCTGGCCAAACTGGACCAACACACGCCACTACTGGGCTGGGAGGCACGCGAGAGCTTAGCCCAGGCCCAGGTGGATGCGGCCGTGGCCGAAACCCGCCCGGATTGGAGTGTGGAGCTCACCTACGGACGTCGCGAGCGCGCACCCGACGGCATGGCGCGCAGCGACATGCTCATGGTGGAAGTGGGTGTGGGCCTGCCGCTGTTCCAGAAGAACCGCCAAGCACGAGGCATCGCGGCACGGCGGGCCGAGCTGGAGGCGGTGTCCGCAGAGCGCGATGAGGCCCGGCGCATCCAAGCCGAGTCGGTGCAACGCGCGATAGCGCGATGGCGCGGGTTAACCGGCCAGTTGGAGCGCCAGAACACGCAGAGCCTGCCTTTGGCGCGCGATCGTGCACGCACGGCGTTGGCCGCCTACGGCGCCGGTGCCGACCTGCAGCCGTGGCTGGAAGCGCGGCGCGATGAGATCGAATTGCACCTGGAGAACGCCCGTCTGCTGGGCGAACAGGGCCGTGCCTGGGCGGCACTGGCCTATCTGCTACCCCATGAGGAGAACACGCCATGAGCCCGACCAAGACGCGTCTCACACAGCTCGCCGTGGCCCTCGGGTTGCTGGCGCTCGGCTTTGCCGGCGGCTACGCCTGGATGACTCGAACCTCTGATACCACCCCGCCCCCCGGCACGAGCGTCGCAGATCAAGCACGCAAGGTGCTGTACTGGTACGACCCCATGGCGCCGGAGCAGCGATTCGACAAGCCGGGCAAATCTCCGTTCATGGATATGGAGTTGCTGCCCAAATACGCAGATGAGGCCATAGGGGGCGGAACGCAGATCGATCCGCGCCTGCAGCAGAACGTGGGCATACGCACTCAGGAAGTGACGGTAGAGTTACTAGGGACTGCCGTACGCGTGCCGGGCACACTGACGTGGGATCTGACCCAGGAAAGCGTGATCAGTGCGCGCATGGAAGGCTTGATCACCCACGTGCAGGTAAAGGCGCCGTTTACCGAGGTTCGTCGTGGTCAAACGCTGGCCACCGTGCAGGCCCCGGCATGGAACGCGGCCATCGCCGAAGCACATGCCCTGAGCCAAGCTCAGTCCGCGGGCGCGCGTGAGCTGCAGGGTGCGGCGCAACAACGGTTGCGTTCGTTGGGTGTTCCTTCTGGCGCCTCGGCCAGAAGTGGCGTCGTGCTTAGCGCAGACCACAGTGGTGTCGTGACCGAGATCCTGGCACGCGAGGGACAGACGGTGATGCCCGGTACGCCACTGTTCAAGATCAATGGGCTGGACACGTTGTGGCTGGAGGCCTCGGTACCCCAGGCAGCGCTGGGCACCTTGCGGCCGGGGACCTCAGTGCAGGCCACGGTCAGTGCCTGGCCGGCAGAGCGCTTTGCCGGACAGATCCAGGCGTTGCTTCCCCAGGTCGACATGGCTAGTCGCACGCAGCGGGCGCGAATTGTGCTGCGCAACCCGCAGCGTCGGCTGGTGCCGGGCATGTTCGCCGAGGTTCTGGTGCAGCCCGACGCCGAGCAGGCCCTGCCAGTCGTTCCCACGGAGGCGCTGATCGCCACCGGGCGGGACAGCCGGGTCATCGTGCAGGATCCGGACGGGAGCTTCCGGCCAGTGCGGGTGAGTGTGGGACGTAGCGTGCAAGGGCGCACGCAGATCGTGGCAGGCTTGGCCGGTGGTGAACGCGTGGTCGTCTCGGGTCAGTTCTTGCTCGACTCCGAAGCCAGTCTCTCCGGTGCGTTGGAGCGCCTGGGTGCTGCACAACCGACACGCCCTGCCAGCGCATCAGGTGTGCACGAGCGCCATGACGCCGGGCACGAACCACGCACTGTCGTGCCGTCACCGTCCAGACAGCCGGCGCCTGTCGCGCCAGACACCTCCACCTCTACGCCGCCGCGCTGCCCGGTGCAGTACTGGTATGACCCGATGGTGCCGGAGAAGCATTTCGACAAGCCGGGCAAGTCACCGTTCATGGATATGCAGTTGGTACCCAAGTTCGGCCCCGCCGCAGCCGCTGATTGCCAGGCAAGCGAGGTCATGTCCGAAGCGATGGAGGGCACACCATGATCGCGCGCCTGATCCATGCTTGCATCGCCAATCGCGTGCTGGTGCTGGTTGCCGCCGCGCTGCTGGCGGTGGTCGGTATCTGGTCGGTAAAGAACACGCCGCTGGATGCGCTGCCGGACCTGTCCGATACCCAGGTCATCATCCGCACGCAATGGGCGGGGCAAACCCCGCGCATCATCGAAGACCAGGTCACCTACCCGTTGGCCACCACGATGTTGTCCGTGCCGGGCGTGAAGGCGGTACGCGGCTTCTCCTTCTTCGGTGATTCATTCGTCTACATCCTGTTTGACGATGCCACTGATCTTTACTGGGCGCGCTCTCGAGTGCTCGAGTACTTGAGCCAGGTACGCGATCGACTTCCGCCGAATGTGAATCCGGCGCTGGGTCCTGATGCGACAGGACTGGGCTGGATCTACCAGTACGCCTTGGTGGATCGGACAGGTCAACGTGATGTGGGGCAGCTGCGTGCGTTGCAGGACTGGTTTCTTCGTTATGAGCTAAAAACCGTGCCGGACGTGGCTGAAGTAGCCAGTGTGGGCGGTGCGGTGCGCGCCTGGCAGATCCAGCCCGATCCGCAGGCGTTGGCGGCCCGTGGACTGACGGTGGCCGAGCTCATCGAGGCGGTGGATGCGGCCAACGGCGCTACCGGGGGCTCGGTGATCGAACAAGGCGAAGCCGAACTGATGGTGCGCAGCGAAGGCTACCTGCGCACACAGGAGGCGTTCGAACAGGTGCCGGTAACCGGCAACGACGGCATCCCCGTCCTGCTCGGCGAGGTGGCCACGATCAGTCGCGGGCCGGTCTTCCGTCGTGGTATCGCAGAGTTGGATGGTCAAGGTGAGGTGGCCGGCGGCGTGATCGTCCTGCGGACCGGCAAGGATGCCTTGGGGGCCATTCGGAACGTCAAAGCGCGACTGCAGGCGTTGCAATCCAGCTTGCCCGAGGGCGTGGAAGTGGTGCCGGTGTACGACCGCTCCGAGCTGATCCAGGATGCGGTACGCAACCTCACCCACAAGCTTGGCGAAGAGTTTCTGGTCGTAGCGCTGGTATGCCTGCTGTTCCTGTGGCACCTACGCTCGGCGTTGGTGGCCGTCATCACCCTGCCTTTGGGTATCCTGGCGGCCTTCATCGTGATGCACGCCCAGGGGATCTCCGCCAACTTGCTGTCATTAGGCGGCATCGCCATCGCCATTGGTGCGATGGTCGATGCAGCGGTGGTGATGATCGAAAATGCACACAAGCATCTGGAGCACTGGCGGGAGGCGCACGGCCGGGAACCTCAGGGTGAGGAGCGCTGGCAGCTGATGGCCCGCTCGGCGGCCGAGGTCGGACCGGCCCTGTTCGCCAGCTTGCTGGTCATCACCCTGTCTTTCGTGCCGGTTTTTGCCCTGCAGGCGCAGGAAGGGCGATTGTTCTCGCCTCTGGCCTACACCAAGACCTACGCGATGGCCGCCGCAGCAGGGTTGTCGGTGACCTTGATCCCCGTCTTGATGGGCTACCTGATCCGCGGCCGCATCCGCCCGGAACAGCAGAACCCCATCAATCGCATCCTGATCGCTGGCTATCGGCCCATCCTGCTGTGGGTCCTCAAACATCCCGGTGTCACCTTGCTGCTCAGCGGCCTGCTGCTAGTGCTCACCTTGATCCCCTTTAGCCGGTTGGGCAGTGAGTTCATGCCGCCCTTGGAAGAAGGCAGCCTGTTGTACATGCCCACGGCCCTGCCCGGCCTGTCCGCCGACAAGGCCCGTCAGTTGCTCCAGCTCTCGGGCCGGATGATCAAGACCGTACCGGAGGTTGAGCACGTGTTCGGCAAGGCGGGCCGTGCCGAAAGTGCGACCGATCCGGCACCGATCGAAATGTTTGAGACCACCGTGACCTTCAAGCCGCGGGATCAATGGCGCCCGGGCATGACCCCCCAGAAGCTACGCCAGGAGTTGGACGCAGCGGTCAAGATTCCCGGTCTGACCAACCTATGGGTCCCGCCCATTCGCAATCGCATCGATATGTTGGCCACCGGCATCAAGAGCCCGATTGGGATCAAGGTCTCCGGACCCGATGTGGAGCAGATCGAGCGCCTGAGCCAGCAGATCGAGCAGGTGGCCAAGACTGTGCCCGGCGTGAGTTCGGCACTGGCCGAACGCGTCACGGGTGGGCGCTATGTCGATGTACAGGTGCGCCCGGAAATCGCTGCACGTTACGGATTCACTCAAGGCCAACTCCAGCAACTGATTGCCACGGTCGTTGGCGGTGATCCAATCGGGGAAACGATCGAGGGGCGCGAACGCTATCCCATCGTCTTGCGCTACCCCCGTGGCCAGCGTGACTCGTTGCAGGCCTTGCAGGATCTGCCGCTGATCGCGCCAGGCGGTGTGCAACTGACCTTGAGCCAGGTGGCGGAGCTGTCAATCAGCCCAGGCCCGCCGATGCTCAAGAGCGATAACGGCCGGTTGGTGGGCTACATCTACGTGGATGTGGCCGATCGCGACTTGGGATCGGTGGTCCAGGACCTGCAAGCCGCGGTGCAGACCCAGGTGAGTTTGCCTGCCGGCTATGGTCTGGCGTGGTCGGGGCAGTACGAGTATCTGCAACGGGCTTTGGCACGCCTGCAATGGGTGGTGCCCGCGGCGTTGGCGATCATCTTCCTGGTCATCTGGATGGTGTTTCGCCGGCTTAGCGATGTATCCATCATCCTGCTCAGCTTGCCCTTGGCGTTGGTGGGCGGTTTCTGGTTGATCTGGGGGCTGGGCCATGCGATTTCGGTGGCCAGCATGATCGGATTCATCGCCCTGGGCGGCGTTGCGGCTGAGTTCGGCGTCATCATGCTGCTGTACCTGCGTCATGCCTGGGAGCAGCGCTTGGCCAGCGGTGCGCCGGAAGATGTGTCTACCCTGCAAGAGGCTATCTACGAAGGCGCCGTGCAACGGGTGCGCCCGAAGGCGATGACGGTAGCCGTCATCCTGGCCGGGTTGTTTCCGCTTTTCGTCGGTGCCGGTGCCGGCTCGGAGGTCATGCAACGTATCGCCGCGCCGATGCTGGGTGGCATGCTCACCGCACCGGTGCTCTCTATGGTGGTGATTCCCGCAGCGTTCTATCTAGTGCGGCGACGTGGATTGCGCGCGGCGCGGGGCGACCAATGAGAGACAGACTGAGCACTTGAGGTAAGTCCCCACAAAAAGACGCCAGTCATGGAAGAAGTCATGACTGGCGTCAAAGGGGAGAGTACCGCCTACATGCTTACTTATCAGTGCCCGGCGTGCGGGGAAATCTCAAAGCTCAGCGACGCCCGATCCGACACAAAATCCAAACCCTTTTGTGTAGAGGGCACAATGTGATTGGTGTGGATGTACCAGGTCTTGGCGGTGGTCACCTGGAAACTGGCTTGGCCTTGGGCATCGGTGCGCAGGAGCGTAGCGCTACCGTGCCCACCCTTGACCGGTGCGTCAGCACGATGACCGACGTACACGCGTAGGTTGGGCACTGGCGTGCCCTGCTGCAGCACCTGGAACGACAGCTGTTCGCCGACCTTCACGCTTCCAGGATTGCGGGCCAAGCGGATCTCCAGCGGATAGCCCAGCGAGGCAGCGAAATCGTCGGTCAGTTTTGTGCCCACCTGTCCAATGGTACGAGCATGCTTGGTATAGCTATAGGTGACCCCTTTGGGAAACTTGCTCGCATCATAGGTGGCCAGGGTATCGGGCAAGTCTTCCAACTCCAGGTACTTGCCGAACTCGCTGGCCGTACGCGTGCTGGTGGAGGCCATCGTCGAGACCCCCAGCAGATAGGTGCCCTCGCCCGCCGGATGCACGGTGAGCTGGCTCTGCTTGCCGACCTCTTTCCAACTGGCCAAGTCCGGTGCAGCCTTAGCGCCGCCCTGACTCAGCGAAACGTCCTGTAGACGCGCTCGGGTGACTGCACCTGCACTTTCATCGAAGGTGCCATTGTTCACCAACGCTGTGTTCGCCTCGCCCGCTGCGGTGCCAGGCTTGGAGAAAGCGACAAACAGGTCGTGCGCACCGGCACTGCCGGCCACAGCGAACAGCAGTAGTGTGGCGGATAGTTGCGTGTTTCTCATGATGTGTAGCTCCTCGTGATCGTGGCTTACCAGTGGTAACCAAAGCGGACATTCCAGCGACGACCCAGCAAGTCGTACGTCATGGTGTCGGTGTCGGTGTTGGGGTTGTTCTTCACGAACGGCGCCTTCTTATCGAGCACTTTTTCAACGCCGGCGGAGATATCCCACTTCTTCTTGATGCCGTAGCTCAGTTGCAGGCTGTGGTACACCACGCTGGACACATGCGAGCCGATCGTGTCGGGCACGGCGATGATGTCGTCCGCGCTGCCGATGTACTGCGCCGAATAGACGCCGGTCCAACGGTTCTTGCCCATACGCAGTGAGCCCAAGCCACGCCACTGGGTGTAGCTACCCAAGCCGCTGGTGATCTTGCCGGCGTACTCAATGGTGGTGGCCCCGGGCGTGAGCGCCCCCAACCCACGCGGGGTGAGTCTGGAGGTCCTGGAAGCCCTGCTGGATCTGGTCATGGCCTCGGGCAAGGTACGTGTGGTCGACGTGGCGGAACTGTGTCCGCCCCTGGATCCGGATCAAGCCACCGCACGTGTGGCCGCGCGTTTGATCCACCGAATGGTCAGTGCGCAGGCTCAGTGAAGTGATATCGGCTGGCAAAAGGCAGTGAGCTAATGGGAACGCTCAGCCAGCAACTGCTTCATTTGCGCGATCTCCTGTGTCTGCGAGGTAATAATGTCCTGGCAGAGCTTCACCAACTCAGGATCCTTCAGACGATTCTCCTCACACATCAGGATGGCGCCAGCGTGGTGGGGAATCATCGAACGGATGAACTGTTTGTCAGTGACCGCTGCTTGAGTGCGAATGCCCCACCAGCAGAACAGCATGAACGCCACCGTCAGACCAGCCAGAATCAGATTGCGTCGGCGATCGGGGTACATGCTGGACATTAGCCACAGCTCGATCAGCAGCATGGGAGCGGCCATCAGGCCCGCCATGTAGAACTGGTTCACGTTGTTATAGACGTTAGCCCACTGATCGACCATTGCGTACATCAATGCGTACATGGCCACGAAAGACAGGCCCATCATCAACAACAGGCGGCCGTAATGGCCTTGATGCCCTTGTTGTGCCTGGTGGGCAGGTTGGTGTGAGGCGTGCGGTTTTGCGTGCTGGGACTGCGGGTCTTGCGCGTTTTCGTGCGTACCGTGCGAAGAGGACATAACAATCTCCGTGGGAATGGCAGAACGGCGGAAGAACCCGCGAACTGTTGGAACAGCTCCCGGGCTGAGAACACTTACATACCCTTGCCGGCAGCGAATTCCTGCGGGCTCAGCTTGCCATCTTTGTTGCTATCGAGCATGCCAAAGTGCGGCGCCAGCTTGTGCTTGGCCAGTTCTTCCTTGGACAGCGAGCCGTCCTTGTTGGCATCGAGCTTGGTGAAATCGGCATCGGCCGCCGCCGGCTTGTGCTGACCGTGGTCGGTGGTGGGCGTGGTGGTCTGGCCGCCGGCGAAGGCCGCGCCCGCCATCAGGAACAAGGCCATCATCGAGAGGGAGGCATAACGCTTCATTGCAGTACTCCTTGTGGGATATGAGCCATCAGTGACAGGAATGGCCGCGCGCAGGCTCATCGGCGCGGTCAGGGTGGGGGGTGGCAACAACGGTGGAGCCGGACAAACGCAGGGCATTGGTGACCACCGAAACCGAGCTCAGGCTCATGGCCAGGGCCGCCATCATCGGACTGAGCAAAAGGCCGAAGCTGGGATACAGCAAGCCGGCGGCGATAGGCACGCCGATGGCGTTGTAGACGAAGGCGAAGCCCAGGTTCTGCTTCATATTGGCCACCGTCAAAGACGAGATGGCACGGGCTTGCACGATGCGCCTCAAATCACCCTTGACCAGGGTGAGCTGGGCGCTGGACATGGCCACATCCGTGCCCGTCCCCATCGCGATGCCCACATCGGCTGCCGCCAGGGCCGGCGCATCGTTGATGCCATCGCCAGCCATGGCCACGCGACGACCCTGGGCTTTGAGTTGCTGGACCAGGTCGGCCTTGTCCTGCGGCTTGACGCCACCACGCACATCCTCGATGCCCAGCGTGCGCCCCACGGCCTCGGCCGTCGCCTGTGCGTCACCGGAGGCCATCACCACGTGCAGGCCATCGGCACGTAGCAGGTTCAAGGCAGGCAAGGTCGTGGCTTTGATGGGATCAGCCACCGCAATGGCGCCGGCCAACCGACCATTGACCGCCAGGAACATCACGCTAGCGCCTTCTTTCCGAAGACGCTCGGCGCTGCTTTGCAAAGGTGCTACATCGGCGCCAACCGACGCCATCAGGCTTTGGTTGCCGAGCACGACATCCTGATCGGACACGCGCCCGCGGACGCCTTGGCCGGTGAGCGAATCAAAATCTTGGGCGGCCACCAGGTTCAAGCCACGTCGCTGGGCTTCAGCCACGATGGCCTCGGCCAAGGGGTGCTCACTGCCCTGCTCCAAGCTGCCGGCCAAACAAAGGATCTGATCGGCGTCGAAGCCGGCGTTGGAGAGCGTGTCGCGAAAGGCTGGACGCCCCTCGGTCAACGTACCGGTCTTGTCCACGATCAACGTGTCGATCAGACGTAGCTGCTCGATCGCCTGAGCATCGCGGAACAGGACCCCGACCTGCGCAGCGCGGCCAGTGGCGACCATGATCGACATGGGGGTAGCCAAACCCAAGGCACACGGGCAAGCAATGATCAGAACCGATACGGCATTGAGGACGGCAAAGGTCCAGGACGGTTCGGGTCCAAACAGACCCCATCCGAAGAACGTGAGCACCGCCGTGGCCAGCACGGCCAGGACAAACCAGTACGCCACCTTGTCCGCCATACGCTGCATCGGCGCGCGGGAGCGCTGGGCTTGGGCTACCAACTGCACAATCTGCGCCAGTACCGTCCCGGATCCGACTTTGTCCGCCCGGATGACTAAGGCGCCCGTCCCGTTGAGCGTGGCGCCTATAACGTGATCACCGACAGCCTTCTCCACCGGAATGGGTTCACCGGTCAGCATCGACTCATCGACACTGGCGCGGCCTTCGATGACTTCCCCATCGACCGGCACCTTCTCGCCCGGTCGTACGCGAAGCAGATCACCCACGTGCACGTGATCCAGCGCAACGTCCTCTTCGCCCCCATCGGGTTTGACGCGGCGAGCCGTCTTGGGCGCCAATCCCAGCAGGGACTTGATGGCCGCCGAGGTTTTGGAACGCGCCCGCAGTTCCAGCAGCTGTCCGAGCAGGGTGAGCGAGACGATGACCGCTGCCGCCTCGAAGTAGACCCCTACCCGTCCATGCTCGCGGAAAGAGTCCGGAAACAGGTCCGGTGCCACGGTGGCCACCACGCTGTAGCCAAACGCGGCGGCCACGCCGATGCCGATCAGCGTCCACATGTTGGGGCTGCGATTGCCGATGGACTGTAGGCAGCGCTCAAAGAAAGGCCACCCCGCCCAGAGCACCACCGGGGCGCTCAGCACGAGCTCAATCCAGGTGCGCGCCTGCGTGGACAAGCCGGGCAGACGGTGTCCCAGCATGGCCAAGACCAGGACGATCAACGTCAAAGGCAACGTCCACCAGAACCTTCGGGTGAAATCGCGTAACTCTGGATTGTCGTCCTCCTCCAGCGAGGGCATCTCCGGCTCCAGCGCCATGCCGCAGATCGGACAGGTGCCGGGACCTGGCTGACGAATCTGCGGATGCATCGGGCAGGTGTAGACCGTGGCGTGGGTACCGCTGGGTTGGGCCACCGCTGCTGGGGCGGTCACTTCAACTTGCTGGGGAGCATCGTCCGTATAGCGGACGGGATTGGTGATGACCCGTCCATCCGCAGCCTCGACAGGGGCTGCGCCTGCAGAATGGTGATGGTCATGGGACGACGGTGAGTTCATGCCGATGCTCGCTTTAGTGGGGATGGACTGCCAAGGCAGTGTGCCATTGCGGGTTACACAGCTATTCGGGGCTGAGCGTCCCGAGCACTGAAACAACAATCAGGATCAAGATGGCCAGCGCGGCCTCAGCCGTAACACTCTGCCGCAAAGCCCGCACCTCCTGCGCGGGATCTCCGCTGGTCAGCGCTCGTTCCAAGCGCGGCACCAGCGTCCATCGGTGCAGCGCTCCCAAACCCAGCATTCCAGCGAACAGGGCCAGTTTGAAAAGCAGCAACTTCCCGTAGGTGCTCTGGAACAGGGCCGAAAACGACCACGCGGTGAGATCCCCGTAGTGCGCGATGCCGGACACGATGAGCGCACCAACGAAGATCGTTCCCAGCGTCGAAAAACCATGCAGAAAGTCATGCGTTGATCGCAGACGCCCGCTGCCGTTCGTCTCTTTGCCGCGCAGCAGCATGGCGAGGAACATCAGGACCGCTGCGATCCAGCCGCCTGCCGCGAGAAGATGGACGATGCCTGCAGCAAGCCGGACCGCGCCTGCCAAGCCCTCGCCAGCGGCGGCGTGGCCGTTCCATGCCAGCGAAGCGAGTGCGCCGCCCGCCAGCATCGCCCCCAGCGGGAAGGCGGTCTCCACCTTCCCGCGGCGACGATGCCATCCGAGCACGAACATCAGGGCGACCAGCAGCGCGCCTCTCGCCATGGCTGCCCGGCCCGCGGACGTCTCGAGCAGATACCAGCCAAGCGATGCGCGATCAACCTCGGCAAGCGGCATTCCCATGATGCCCGCGGTCTTGAAGACGACATCGAGCCCGGTGAGCACGAGACCGGCTACGGCACCCGCCAATAGAACGCCCATGAGTGACCACCCGGCCAAGGCGTCGGCGAGTGCCGATCGACGCGACCCGTACCAACCGAAGAGTGGAACCCCGAAAAGAACCATGATGACAAGGTATTCCAAGAATCTCAGTGCATAAGCCGACAGGTCGAACATTCGCGACTCCTCAGCGCACCGTGAAGCTGAAGCTGCCCGGCATGGGGTGGTTGTCACCACCGACGGCGCGGTATTCCACGGTATAGACGCCCGGAGCCAGCGGTCCAGGCAACTTGGCACGCAGGGTCTTGCCGTTGTTGACGATCTCGGTCGTGAAATTCTCGATCGGCATGGTGGAACTGCCGTGCTTCATGAGCAACTTGAGACGCGACGCCCGCGGAATCAATGTCTCGTTGAACACGAGATCGATCTGGCCTGGCGAGGCCACCACCGCATTTGCCGCCGGTGTGGACTGCTGCAGCGCGGCGTGGGCGTGCGCGACCTGCAGCGAAAACTGCCCGGCCGCGATTGCGAGGACGAGCGCGAAGGAGCGAATGACGTTGGACGACTTCATATGGATAAATCCTCATTGGAATGTGATGCAAAGCCCGTTCGGGAGGGGCCGCGCTGTGTTCGATGCGACAAGCGTTAGATGTCGGACTGTCACTGAAACCACGATTTGTCGGATTTTCTTGATACTTCCGCTTTCGCGAGACGAGGATCCCACCGGCTCAGGCGGGATCCTCGACGCATTACGCTGCCATGGCGCTGCAGCTTTCCGCGCAGCGGCGACAAACTTCGGCGCAGCGCGTCATCTCAGGGTCGTTCATGGCGTCGCATGCATCGGCGCACTGGCGGCAGATCTCCGCGCAGGCACCGCAAACCACGTCGTGAACGCTGGCACCGCGCAGCATCGCGTCGGCACTGGTTGCGCAGGTATCGGCACACGTCGCCAACAGGGCGATGTGCTCCGGGGCCGCGTGAACACCTCCTTTGGTCAGGCAGTAGTTGATGGTCTCCAGGCAGATCGCATGGCATTGCGTGCAGTTGTCGATGCACTCGTTCATGGCCTGGGGCCGGTGTGCTGCGGAATGGTGAGTCATGTAGTTCTCCTTCTTCCTCGCGGGCGAGAATCGGCGCGCCCGCAACACCGTCCCCTGTTGCTGCGACGGATCAGTGCTGTGCGAACGGTTCAGTGGTTCCGTCGCGATGTATCAGCTCGACCGTGAACGGCTGCTGGCGTCCCTCCGGGACCTCCATGCCCGGAGAACCAAGCGGCATCCCTGGGAGGACCAGGCCGCGTGCGTTCGGCTTTTCTTCGAGGAGACGCTTGATGTCCGCGGCCGGAACGTGGCCTTCGATGACGTATCCGCCGATCTCGGCCGTGTGGCAGGAGCCCTTTGCATAGGGGACACCCAACCGCTCCTTGACCAGACCCAGGTCATCCATGTCGTGCACATCCACGGTGAATCCCGCCTTCTGCACGTGGTCGATCCAGACACCGCAGCACCCGCAGGTCGGGGTCTTGTGGACGGTCATGCGTGGCAGGGCTGCTGGAGTCGCGTCGGCTGATTGGACGACAACCTGTGCGGAGGGCGAGGTTGTGGGTTGCGCGGATGAAGCATCCTGGGTGCAAGCACCCAGACCAGCCACGGCAAGGACCACAAAAGTCAGACGGTGCAATGTGAGCGTAGTCATTTCAATCTCTCGACTCAGCGCTTGGTCCGCGAGGACCAGTGGATGTGGACGATCCGCCAGCCGTCCGCGGTCTCCTTCAGCACCATCGTCTCGTCGCTCTGGACGGTCAGTGGCTGGCCGTCCTTCTGGGCATGCAACTCGCTTTCGGTTCCGACCCACGCGAACTCGCCAGCGGCTCGTGCGCGCTGACGGAGCAGCTGGCGATGGGCGCCCTTGAGGAACGCCGCATCGCTGACTGCGTGATGGCCCATGTATTCCTCGCGGCTGCGTTCGGCGCCCCCGGACTCGAGGATGAGAACGTCGGCAGCGAGCAGGGCTTCGACCGTGGCCAGATCGCCGCTAGACAGGGCCCTGTTGAAACGCTCCGCTACGGCGACCGCGGCCTCTGCAGTGACTGGGACGTCGACGTCCGCAGATGCCGCGGCAGCGGGGTGATGTGCGTGCGGCTGTGTCGCCTGCGCCATTGCGGGGGACACGACGGCCAGTGCCAGTGCGAGGGTGAACGAGATTGCTGTTGCGTTCATTGCGTGGGCTCCAAGAAGATCAATGGGGGTGCGCATGGCCGTCATCGGCCACGGGCGTGTGTGGTGCAGGGTGCGACTCCACCTTGCCGTCGGGATGGCCGTGGCTCACCAACCCGACTTCCGTGTCGCTGGGTGTCGGGCCGTGGTGATCGTCGTCCACGCCCGGCGGGTGCGCATGCGGCATGGAGTTGTTGCCCGGCTCGAATAAGGCAGGGTGATCCTCGGCCTTTTCGTCGTCATGGTGGCCTTGCGTCTCGCCGCCGCCATGCGAATGGCCCTCGCTGCTGTCGACAAGTTCCTTGTACGCAGTCGCGTCCAGCGTGGGCAACTTCTGCAGGAAGGCCGACATGTTCCATATGAACTCATCGTCCATGCTGCCGCCCCAAGCGGGCATGCCGCTGGCCTTGATGCCGTGCTTGATCACCCAGAACGCCTCAGCTGGAGCGACCGGCTGTTTGCTTAGGTTCGGTGGCGCGGGGTACAGGCCCTTGCTCATCTCGGTGGCCGCCGCGTCTGGTGAAAGATGGCAGGTCACGCACATGGCGTTGTAGTTGCCCGCACCCTGGCGGATACGCTCAGGATCATCAAGGTTCGTGGGTAGCTGAAGCTTGGCGGCGCGCACCTCAATGGAACGCTCGCGCGCCGTTTCAAGTAGCGCATACACCGGGCGACTATGCGGATCGTCGGCGGCCACGTTGTACACGCCCAGAGAGAGCGTGGCGGTTGCGACCACCGCAACCAATGCCACGCCGGCACCGAGCCATACCCACATCTTTTTGTTGGATTTCATTGTCAGTTCCCCTTAGAACCAGGTACGAAGGCCGATGACCAAGCGCGTGTCTTCAAAGGACTCGCCATGCTCGCGTCGCATGTCTGCGGTATTGCCAAACGCGCGCTCGTACACCACGCCGATGTAGGGAGCGAACTTTCGGGTGAACTCATAGCGAAGTCGTAGCCCCGCCTCAGCGGCACTCAGACCCGAACCTATCCCGCGCAATGGATCGTTCTTGCCATAGGCGGTGACTTCCACCAGCGGCTGCAAGATCAGCCGGTTGGTTAGCAGCAATTCGTACTCGGCCTCGACATTGGCGGCAGTCTGGCCCCCTTCGCCGAGATAGGCTGTGGCGGACACTTCGAACTTCATCGGCGCCAAGCCCTGTACACCGATAGCGGCGAAGTTCTGCGATGCCCCAGGCTTGAAGTCATGACGCACACCGGCCACCACATCCCACCACGTGGAGATACTGCGGCCGTAAAGCACTTCCAGATCAGCCGACTCGGTCTGACCATCCGTGCGTTCGCCTTCACTGCGGAGCCAGACGCGATTGAGGTCCGTACCGATCCAGCCCTGGCCCTCCCAGCCCAGCCCGGTGCCCGGATCGGCATCCCAGGTTTCCAGGCGATTGAGCAGCACGTAGCTCTTGATCGAGTTGTCATGCACCGGATGCGCGTGTTCCGGCGCGATGGCCGCCTTGCGATCCGCGTCCGTCACCGCGGGAATCGGGGTGCGCGGCTGCGTTGGCGCTGCAGGCCCGTGTCCCATCTGACTGTGGTCCATGCCCTCCATCGATTGCATTCCCGCTTCTGGTGTAGCGGGCGCGGGCGAATCATGGCCCATCTGCGAATGGTCCATCCCCTGCATCGCAGGCGTGGCCGTGCCGGAGGTGTCGGCTGCAGCGGGCTGTGCCATCTGACTGTGATCCATGCCCTGCATCGACTGCGCCTGCGCTGTGGGCGCCGCAGGTGTGCTCGCGGGCGAGCCGTGCCCCATCTGCGAATGGTCCATGCCCTGCATGGCAGGCTCGGCTGCGTTAGCCTGCGGCTCGGCGTGGCCCATCGCCGCATGATCGATCGTCGCTTCGCTCGTCTTGGCCGGTGTTGCAGGCTTTTGGGCTGGCGCAGGTTTTGATGTCGGTGCCTGATGTGCAGAGTGATCCTGAGTCTGGGTCTGCGCGCCCTGCTCCATCTGCATGGAGCCGTGCTGCATAGATTGGGCGCTGGCCGCATTGGCCAGGGCCAGCGAGATAGCCGTCAGCGCAGTCAGGGTGGTATCGCGTCTATTGATGTTCATTCGTCGACCCTCACCGTGCGCATCATTCCGGCTTCCATGTGATAAAGCAGGTGGCAATGGAACGCCCAGCTGCCCAACGCATCGGCACGCACGCGATACGTGCGTCGGCTACCTGGCGGCATATCCACCGTGTGCTTGCGCACCATGAAGTTGCCGTTGTCGTCCTCCACGTCACTCCACATGCCGTGCAAATGGATGGGATGGGTCATCATCGTGTCGTTAACCAATACGATGCGCATACGCTCGCCGTAGTTCAGCCGCAGCGGCTCGACATCGGAAAACTTCTGACCGTTGAAGCCCCAGGAGAATTTCTCCATGTGTCCGGTCAGATGCAGCTCGATCTCGCGACCGGGGTCGCGTCCGTCAGGGTCTTCAAAGGTGCTCTTGAGCATGGAATACGTCAGCACATGACGGCCGTTATCGCGCAGGCCATTGCCCGGATCATCCAAGCGCGAACTCACGCTCATGGCTTGGTTGTCCAACAGGGGATTGTTGGTCTCGCTAGCAGGGTGTGATTGCATGCCCCCGTGCTGCATGCCTGCCATGGCACCATCGCCGGCGGCGGGCATCGCATGGCCTGCATGGGCCGAGGTCGCGTTACCGCTGACAGGTGGGGTCATGCCAGGCATGCCCATGGCCGCACCACAGCCGCCTTCCATGCCCTTGCTGCCGCCAGACATATCCATCGACCCATGATCCATGCCCATGTCTGCCATCGTCAGCAGCGGCCGGGGATCCACAGACGGAACGGGCGCGCGTAATCCTTCGCGCACAGCGAGCGTGCCGCTGATGTAGCCGGTGCGACCGGAGTCTTGGGCAAAGATGGTGAATGCGTCCTGCCCGGAGGGCTCCACGATCACATCGAAGGTTTCTGCTACCGCGATGCGGAACTCGTCGACGGAAACCGGATGGACATACAAGCCATCTGCCGCCACCACGGTCATCTTCAGCCCCGGAATACGCACATCGAAGTACGTCATGGCAGAGCCATTGATGAAACGCAGGCGCACCTTCTCGCCACTGCGGAACAAACCGGTCCAGTTGCCCAGTGAGGTCGTGCCGTTCATCAGGTAGGTGTAGGTGTTGGCGTTGACGTCGGACAGGTCCGTGGGCGTCATCCGCATCACGCCCCACATCTTGCGATCTTCCAACGTGGCCGACAGGCCGTTGCGCTTCACATCGCGCGCAAAATCGCCGACCGTGCGCTTGTAGTAATTGTCATGGCCCGGCATCTTCTTCAAACGATCGAACAGGGCCGTCGGGTCCAGGTCTGTCCAATCGCTCAGCATCACGACGTAGTCGCGATCGAAACTGAAGGGCTCCGGCTCCAATGGGTCGATGACGATCGGGCCATAGAGCCCGGCTTGTTCCTGGAACCCTGAGTGGCTGTGGTACCAGTAGGTTCCGCCCTGATGCAGGGTGAACCGGTAGTGGTAGGTCTCACCACGTCCGATACCGTCAAAGCTCAGACCCGGCACGCCGTCCATGTTGGCCGGCAAAATGATGCCGTGCCAATGGATGGAGGTGTCCGCGCCATGGATGGAGTTAGCGGGCAATGCATTAGAGACGCGCAAGTTGACCGTGGTGCCTTCCCGCCACCGCAGCAACGGCGCCGGAACGGACCCGTTGACCGTGATCGCGGTGCGGGTCTTGCCGGTGAAGTTCATCGGCGTCTCGCCAATGGTCAGGTCAAACTCAGTGCCCGATAGTACGTTGGGTTGTCCCGGCCCCTTGAGCGCCCAACTGGCTTTGGGCCAGAAACCTAATCCTGCGACTGCGCCTCCCAAGGCCAAGCCTTGGACAAATCGCCGCCGCGAAGGCAGCAGCGGTCCACCGCGTGGACCACGAAAATCATCATGCGACATGAAAATGCTCCAAGCGTCGTGTTGCCACCGGCGGGCGGTGGTACAGAGCGGGCGGCTGGCCTAAACAGGCATGCAAGCCACACCAACGGCGCCATTGCGGCGCCTAGGGACGCTTAGCCGATCGGTGGTCGGATCAGATGAGGCAAGGCAGGTGCCGCATGCCCTAGGGGCAGCGGCATGACATCCAGGCCCAAGGCCAGTTGCACCGAAACATGCAGGCGCGCAGGAAGTGCGCTCGCGCAAGCGTGTACGCAGGCGCACCGGCACGCAGAAGACTTGCAACAGTCGGGACCGGCATGGTCGCCATGCCCAGTGCCAGCCTTTTCAATCGATGTGGCATCGGGATGATGCTCAGCACTGTGATGGGCGAAGCAGTCTTCGTCGACTTGCACCGCGGCAGCCACTTCGCTGGCCTGCTCTTCCATGACCGGGTTCATACTGACGGACGCAAACGCCGACCACGCGCCGTTAAGCACGAGCATGGCGATCAGGAACAGTCGCAGTAGAAGTGAGGAGGCTGACACGGGCGACATGGTATATCACTTTAGACAAGGCGCGTGTGTATCGGTCGTGAACAAAATCTCAAGTAAGCCTGAGATGTCGCGACTTGTCAGTCGCACTAGCCGCGGACACTGCAGCTCCCTCCAGAAGCGCCCAAAGGGCGGGTTGAGGCGAAGAGTTGCCCATAGGGCGAGCGCTTGTTCGGTTTACTTCTCGGGCGTGGCCTCGATCAGCTTCACCAACTCGCGCTTCTGCTGCTTGCTTAGCGAGCCCCAGCGCAGGAGCAACTTGGCCAGCAGATCATCGTCGGTGTAAAGGAAGGCGGCGGGGATCCCCAACGCTTGGGCCAACCGCTCAGCAATCTCCAGCATGGGCTCGTGCTTGCCACGCTCGTACTGGTTGATTCGGGGGCTGGCCACGTGAGGATCCAGACCGGCCCGGATGCCCAACTCCTTCTGCGACAAACCCGTGTGCAGGCGGGCTTGTTTGAGGCGTCGAGCGAAGGTCGGTGTTGAGTCGACGGACAAAGTCACGCGCGCACCCCATGGAGACCCCATAAGGATGGCGGATGTACCCAGCCTTGCATACTAAGATATTCTTAGCTTTGAGGCAACCGGCGACACCGGTAGCGCCGCCCCCCCCCCCCCAGGAGCCACGCCGCTCCCTCATCCCCGGAAACCGCATGCCCGGAACCTCGTCAATGACGCCATCTGGGGTCGCCAGCATCGAGGAGTTGGGCCTTCGTGGCACCCTTTTCCTAGCCGCACTGTTAGCCGCGCAGCTACGACGCCTACCGGTGGCGCCCACACGCCGCTCCACCTTGCTGGTGCTGGACACGCTGCGAGACTTGGCCTTGATCCAAGTTCCCTGGCCAGCGGATCGATGGCAGATCCGCCCCGATGCCGAGGTCACGCCCATCGAAGATCTGCAATGGGCTTTCGCCTGGTCTACCCACGAGCGCAGGCACCTGCTCCCGGTGCTGGAAGACCAACTCGGCGATATGGCACACGATGTAGACTTGGCGGACGCGAAACTGGAGCTGTGGGATGAACTTGCACTCTGGGAGACCGAGCAGTTTCTGGAGCAGCAATTGCTCAAACATCACTTCGACCCAGGCTGGGCACGTGATGTGGGGTTCGTCTTTCAATCCGGACCGCGGGGCTTGCCGATCGCGCGGTGGCGTTACTGCTGCTGGGCGGCGGTACGCCAAGGTGCCTCGGTGGCGATGCGTCTTGGCGTGCACGACAGCGCCCATGTGCGGGAAGCCATCTTTCAGGAGGTCCAGAAGCGCCTGCGCTACCTGATGACCAGTTCGCCCGAGCAAGGCATGTTCAAGCCCTATCATTTGGCACCGGAGTCCTCAGTAGCCAAACTGTTTGTAGATTGGGTCGTCCCTATGGAATGGGCGTACTGGACAGGTGAGCGCCACCCCAGCCGCTAGCAGACAAACGAGCAGCCTCGTCAGTCGGCTCCCCCATCTTGCGCATGGCCGCGCCGAGTTTTCTTCACCGCATTTTGTGCTGGCGTCAGTTGATTCAGTAGAGGCTCTAGCGCTTCAAGACGTGCATTGGCACGCAACGCATCGGCTTCAGCGCTCTCGCGGCGCTCACGCTCCCGCGCAAGGGTGTCTTGAACTTGAGCTAGCTCGTTGCGCATGGTATCCAAGGTCTTGGCGTCAGTCTTCCAGCGCTCCTGCAGTGCCAAATAGTCCGTCGCGGTCTGGCGCAACGCCACGACCTCGCTGTGTTGGCCTTCGTGGGCCTGTCGTAGCTGGGCAAGCTCACGCTCAATCCGCCCGTGGCGCTCCAGCCATTGACCATTGTCGCGGTTCAGCACCAACAGCTCCTGATTCTTCGCGCCCAAGGCTTCATTGGCCTGACGTAAGGCTACTTGCAGCTCTTGGACCTGATGCTCGTGACGGCGAAGCTCTTGCTCACGCTGCTCTTTGGTTGAAGTGCGGTAGTGCTCAAGCGCTTCCCGGGCATGGGCATGCTTGTCCTCCAGAGAACGCGTATGCGCCTCATGATCAGCCAGCCGCACCGTCATGCCAGCGATGCGCTCGTTCAACTGGGCGATTTCCGCGATCCTGTCACCTAGATTCTGTTGAAGGAGGGCGTGAGCAGCTTGCTCTTGGTGCAGGCTTGCTTCGGTGCGCTGCAGCCGACTGCTCAAGGCGGCAGCCTCCTCTTGGGCACCGGAAAGCGCCTGTTGCCGACTGTGGAGCTCAGCCTGATGGCGCTCACGCTCCTGGGTGAGGATGGCCTCTGCTTCCTCCTGGAGCCGCGAGGCCAAGCGCGCAACCAAGTCCTGCAAAGCATCACTAACGGCTACCGTCCTCGCCGGACCGCCGCCTTCCTCTCCTTCCAGTTCACGCAAGTAGCGGTGGATCGTGGTCTTGGAGCCCGTGTTGCCCAAGGCCACTCGCACCGCGTCGACTGACGGCTTCTTGCGTTGGGCCAGCAGCGCGTCGCGCGCCTTCTGGACGTCACTCTTATAGAGTCCTGCGCGCGCCATCGTGCCACCTCACTTTATTTCGTAATGTATTACATACCATGTAATTACATACTATTAAAGCAGGTAGACGACCGCTCGTCGGCGAAAATAGTTATACGGGATAATATTGAATTATCCCGCGTAAGGCGGATTCTGACCCTTCCCGGCGTCCCAAGCAGTACGAAACCGCCCAGGGCCGGCGATCGCTGGGTAGTATGGCCCAGAGCGGAAAGGAGGCCAGCCAGGGTGCAGGCAGGCTCCGCCACCGAGCCCGTTGGCCATCATAGGACTGTGCATGCCGATCGAACGTATCGTCATCGACAACTTCAAGTCGTTTCGCCATCTGGACCTGCCCCTCAATGCCCACATGAACCTGGTGGTGGGCGACAACGAGGTCGGTAAATCCACCCTGCTGGAGGCCATCCACGCGGTGGTCACCGGCCAGCTGCATGGGCGCAATCTTGCCTACGAGCTCACGCCCTACCTGTTCCACCAGCCCACGGTGCAGGAGTACTTGGGAGCGCTTGCCACGGGCACGCCGGCCTCGCCGCCACGGATCTCCATCGAAGCCTATCTGGGCGCCGACGCCGCGCTGGCGTCGTTACGCGGCACCAACAACTCCCTGCGTCTGGATACCGCCGGCATCCGGCTGCTGGTCGAGCTCAACGACGACTACCGCGAGGAGTTCAACGCCTACCTGCAGCAGCACCAGGGCGCGGTCAGCCTGCCGGTGGAGTACTACACGGTGCGCTGGTACTCCTTCGCCAACAATGGCGTCACCGCCCGTAGTATTCCGTTCGACTCGACCATCATCGACACGCACGGCATCAAGACCTTGTCCGGTGCCGATCGCTATATCGCCGGCATCATCGAGCAGGCACTGACGCCTGCGCAGCGCGTCTCGCTGTCGCTGAGCTTCCGCCGCATGCGGCAGAGCTTTTCCGAAGAAGCGGATGTGGCAGCGATCAATGCCTACTTGACCGAGCACACCGGGGACATCAGCCACAGGGCATTGACGGTAGGCGTGGACACATCGCCGCGCTCAACGTGGGAAACCAGCCTGTCACCCTACCTGGATGAGCTCCCGTTCACCCAGGCCGGCAAGGGCGAGCAAAGCGCGGTGAAGATGAAGCTGGCGATGCACGCGGCCGGCGCGGCTCACGTGCTGCTGATCGAGGAGCCGGAGAACCATCTGTCCTATTCCAGCATGACCCAGCTGATCGACAAGATTGCGGCCCTCTCCACCGCCCAGCAGGTGATCATCGCCACCCACAGCAGCTTCGTGTTGAACAAGCTGGGCGTGGACAACGTGATCCTGTTCAGCGCGCAAGGCCAGATGAAGCTGGACCAGCTGCCCAGCGATACCCACGACTATTTCATGAAGCTGCCGGGCCACGACACGCTGCGGTTGATCCTGGCCAAGCAGGCGATCCTGGTGGAAGGCCCTTCCGACGAACTGATCGTGCAGCGTGCCTACAGTGACCATCACGGCGTGGCGCCGATGGCTCACGGCGTAGACATCATTTCGGTCAAGTCGTTGGCATTCAAACGCTTCTTGCAGATTGCCGATCGACTGAGGATTCAGGCCAAGGTGATCACCGACAACGACGGTGATATCGCAGTTGTGCAAGAGCGCTATGCCGAGCACATCAACGCGATCTATTACGATTCCGACGAGAGCGCCCCTTCGCTGGAAGAGCAGCTGATCAAAGCCAACTCGCTGGCCGAACTCAATACCGTGCTGGGCAAGGCCTTTGCCGATGAGGTGGCGCTGCTCAAGTACATGAAGGGCCATAAGACCGATACGGCCTTGGCGATTTTCAATAGCCCGCACTCGATCAGGTTCCCGGACTATGTCCAGCGTGCCATCACCTAACCGGGTCCTGCTCTCGGCAGCCGGCTCGGGCAAGACCACGTTGCTGGTCCGGCAGGCCTTGGAGCGACCTGAGCGCCGCATCGCGATTGTCACCTACACGCTGGAAAACCTGGAAGAGATCCGGCGCTCGTTTGAGGCCCACGCAGGCGCGGTCCCCGCGCATGTCACCTTGCACAGCTGGTATGGCTTTCTGCTGCGCCAGTGCATTCGCCCGTACCAGGCTGCGCTTTGCCCTGAGCCTCGCATCGAGACCATCCTGTTCGTAGAAGGTGTCACCAACAACCGCGCCCCACGCACCCAGGTGGCGCGCCACTACCTGGCGGGCAACCGGATGTATTCGGACCGAGCGGCCGATTTCGCTGTGCGCTGCGATGAGCTGACCCAAGGCCAGGTCGTGGCGCGATTGGCGGCGATGTACGACGAGCTCTACATCGACGAAGTCCAGGATCTGGCCGGCTTTGATCTGGATCTGGTCGAACGGCTGTTGAAGAGCGAGATTGCCATCACGTTGGTAGGCGATACGCGCCAAGCCACGTATGCGACCAACTATGCGCAAAGGTACAGCCAATACCGTGGTCCGAATCTGGCAGCGCTGTTTCAGATTTGGGAGGCCGACGGCTTATGCCGGCTGGATCACCGCCTCACCAGTCTGCGCTGCGTCCAGGCCCTGTGCGATATGGCTGACACGCTCTATCCGCAGATGCCGCGGACCCAATCAGGCAATGGCGAGGTCACCGGACACGATGGCATCTACCTCGTCGCTCCAGGGGATGTGGCCGCGTACATGCAGGAGTTCGCCCCCACCGTGCTCCGGCATGACCGGCGGCAGGCGTGCGACGGACTGCCGGCGGTGAACTTTGGGCAGTGCAAGGGCCGCACCTACAGTCGGGTCCTCATCTTTCCCAACGGGCCGTTGACGCAGTACCTGCGCACGGCCGATGCAGCGCGTATCACCGCGCCGCCGAAATACTACGTGGCCTTCACCCGGGCGCGGCAAAGCGTGGCCTTTGTGTATGCCGGCGCGTGCGCGTTGCCGGGTCATCAGCTCTATGCGCCTGCCAGCGCAGACGCATAGAGCCAGGGGCTGCGATCACATCTTCTTTAACGGCGCCGCGGTGGGCGGCGGCGGTACCGGGCCCGGGTCGTTGAAACACAGCATGATCTGATCGATGCCGAATTGATCGGCCAGGACCTGGGCAATCACAGCATGCACCAGGTCCAGGTCGACCGAGGGCGCCGCGACCGTGATGGTGGCCGCGATCGCACGGCCATGCTCACCGGCGACCAGGCGCAGGTCGTCCACCGCTTTCACGCCCGGGTCGGTAAACATCGCCGCACGGACCTGTTCCAGGTTGAGCTCGTTCATGGGGACTCCAAAGCAGTGCTACCGGCGCGGGGAGCTCGGTCGCGATGCAGCCAACGATAGAGCACCGGCAGCACCAACAAGGTCAATGCGGTGGATGAGACGATGCCGCCGATGACGACAGTGGCCAGCGGCCGCTGCACTTCCGAGCCAGCACCGACATTCAAGGCCATGGGTAGGAAGCCCAGCGAGGCTACCAGGGCGGTCATCAACACCGGTCGCAGGCGTCCAAGGGCGCCGTCGCGCACAGCGTCGTCTAGCGGATCGCCCTGTTCGCGCAGACGGCGGATGAAGGCGATCATGACCAGCCCGTTGAGTACGGCCACGCCCGACAGCGCGATGAAGCCCACGCCGGCAGAGATCGACAACGGAATCCCGCGCAGAGCCAGTGCCAGCACACCGCCGGTCAGCGCCAGCGGCACGCCACTGAACACAATGGCCGCATCCTTGGCCGAGCCGAAGGCCATGAATAGCAGAGCGAAGATCAACGCCAGTGTCACCGGAACGACCACGCCCAGGCGTTGGGTGGCCGAGATCAGCTGCTCGAAGGTGCCGCCGTAATCGATCCAGTAGCCCTCTGGAAGCGCGACATCCTGGCCGATGCGTGTGCGCAACTCGCCGACGAACCCGCCCAGATCGCGCTCGCGCACGTTGGCGGTGATCACCACGCGGCGCTTGCCGTTCTCGCGGTTGATCTGATTGGGCCCGCGCTCTACCTGGATCTTCGCCACTTCCCGCAGCGGCACCGTGCGAGGCCCCCCATTGGCGCCGGCGGCCAGACGGCTGGACTCATCGACACTGGTGCTTGCCGGCAGCGGAATGGGCAGATCTGCCAGCACAGCGGGGTCTTGGCGCTGCGCTTCGGGCAGGCGCACGACCAGGTCGAAGCGGCGGTCGCCCTCGATCAACTGGCCGGCAACACTGCCCCCAATGGCGGTGGCCACCGTTTCCTGCACATCGCCCGGGTTCAGGCCATACCGTGCCAATGCCGCCGGATCTGGCGTGATGGTCAGCAGCGGCAGGCCGGAGACCTGCTCGGCCTTGACGTCTTCGGCGCCGGGGACGCTACGCATGACCCGCTCGACCCGGCTGGCCAGGCGCGTCAACTGGTCAAGGTTGTCGCCGTAGACCTTGACCGCCACGTCCGAACGGACGCCGGAGATCAACTCGTTGGTGCGCATCTGGATGGGCTGGGTGAACTCGTAGTTGCTGCCCGGGATTTCCTTGGCCGCCGCCTCCAGCTCTTCCACCAGCTCGGCCTTGGGCTTGCGCGGGTCGGGCCACTGGTCGCGGGGCTTGAGCATCAGGAAGGTGTCGGCCATCGACGGCGGCATAGGATCGGTGGCCACCTCGGCGGTGCCGATCTTTGAGAAGATGTTGGCCACCTCCGGGAACTGGGCCAGGCGCTTCTCCAGCGTTTCCTGCATGGCCACCGACTGCTCCAAGCTGGTGCCGGGAATACGCATGGGCTGCAAGGTGATGTCGCCCTCATCCAGGCTCGGCACGAACTCCGAACCCAAGCGGGTGGCCAGCACGCCACAGCCCACCACCAGCACGGCCGCGCCGGCCAGCACCACCACGCGCCGACGCAGGGCCCAATCCAGCAGCGGCGTATAACGGGCACGCGACCAGCGCATCAGGCGGTTGTCGTGCTCAGCCACACGGCCGCGCAGGAAGCTGGCGATCGCCGCCGGCACGAAGGTCAGCGACAACACCATGGCGCCGGTCAGGGCCAGCACCACCGTGATCGCCATCGGGTGGAACATTTTTCCTTCTACCCCGGACAGCGAGAAGATCGGCAGGTAGACCGCGGCGATGATGCCCAGGCCAAACAGGCTGGGACGGATCACCTCGGCGGTGGCCGAGGCGGTCAGGTCATAGCGCTCTTCATCGTTGAGCTGGCGGCCTAGCGCGTGCTGCGCCTCGCCGAACCGGCGCAGACAGTTCTCGATGATGATCACCGCCCCGTCCACGATCAGGCCGAAGTCCAGCGCGCCCAGGCTCATCAGGTTGCCCGACACGCCGCCACGCACCATGCCGATGATGGTGAACAGCATCGCCAACGGGATCACCGCCGCGGTGATCAACGAGGCGCGCACATTGCCCAGCAGCAGGAACAGCACCACCACCACCAGCAGCGCGCCCTCGATCAGGTTCTTGGACACCGTGCCGATGGTGCGATCCACCAGCGCGGTGCGGTCATAGACGGCCTTGGCATGGACGCCGGCAGGCAGGCTGGCGTTGGCGGCATCCAGCTTGGCCGCGGCCGCCTGGGAGACTTCCCGGCTGTTGGCGCCGAACAACATGAAGGCGGTACCGACCACGACCTCGTGGCCATTCTGGGTGGCCGCGCCCGTGCGCAGCTCCTTGCCTTCGCCCACGCTAGCGACGTCGCGCACCCGAATGGGCACGCCATCGCGCCGGTCCAGCACGATGTTGCCGATTGCCTCCAGATTGGCTAGCTGGCCCGGCACGCGCACCAGGAACTGCTGTCCGTTGCGCTCGATGTAGCCGGCGCCGATGTTCTGGTTGTTGCGCATGACCGCGGCGACCACGTCGTTCAACGTGAAGCCCAGCGCCACCAACTGAGCTGGATCGGGAGTGATGTGGATCTGCCGCTCGAAGCCGCCGATGGTGTTGACCTCGGTGACGCCGGGCGTGGTGCGCAGCTGCGGCCGGATCACCCAGTCCTGCAGGGTGCGCAGGTCCGTGGCCGTGTACGGGGTGCCGTCGGGCTTGCGAGCGTTGGGCTCGGCCTCCACGGTGTACATGAAGATCTCGCCCAACCCGGTGGAGATCGGCCCCATTTCCGGGTCCAACCCTTCGGGAAGCTGGGAGGCGATCTGCTGCAGGCGCTCGGCGACCTGCTGGCGGGCAAAGTACAGGTCGGTGCCGTCCTTGAAGACGACGGTGACCTGCGAAAGCCCGTAGCGCGACAGCGAGCGGCTGTAGTCCAGCTTGGGCAGACCGGCCATGGCCGTTTCGATGGCAAAGGTGACCCGTTGTTCGGCCTCCAGCGGCGAGTAACCCGGGGCCTGGGTGTTGATCTGGACCTGGACGTTGGTGATGTCGGGTGTGGCGTCAATGGAAAGGTGACGGTAGCTCCACACGCCCAGCGCAACCAGCGCAGCGGTGAGCACTAGCGTCAGCCAGCGATGGCGGATGGACAGCCCAATGAGGCGTTCGAGCATGGCGGGCCTCATTCTTCTTCCACGGTGGACTTTTCGATGTCGGCCTTGATCAGGAAGCTTTGGGCCACCACCACCTGTTCACCGGCCTTGAGGCCTTCCAGCACTTCGGCGCGTTCGGCGTCGCGGCGCCCCAGCTTCACCGGCCGGGTGTGGTAGGTTTCGCCCTGCTGCACGTAGACCACGTCCTGGTCTTCTGCGGTCTGCAGCGCCGTGATCGGCACCACCAACGCTGCCGATTGGCGATCCACGGTGACCCGCGCCTTGACCGCCGACCCCGGCCGCCACAGGCCATCGGTGTTGGCCACCGTGCCGCGCGCAATGGTGCTTTGGCTGGCGGTGGCGGTGCCGGGCAGGACGCGCTCCAAGGTGGTCTGTGCGGTGACGCCATCGCTCAAGCGGGTAACCGTCACCGGCACGCCAGCACCGATGTGCTGGGCGTCGGCGCCGAAGATGTGCAGGTCCACCCACAGCGTGGACAGGTCGGCGACCTCAAACAGCGGCGCGCCCTCAGCGGCGGCCATGCCTACGGCGGCCGTGCGCGCCATGACCACGCCACTGATCGGCGCGGTGACGGTATAGGTGGTCAGGCTCAGGTTGCTCTCTACCGTGGCCAGTGCCTGGCCGGCCCGTACCTGATCACCCACGCCCGCACGCACGGAGCGGACCGGTCCGGGGAAGCGTGCCGTGACCTGCGCGATGCGACCGTCAATCGGGGTCAACAGCCCTTGCACCTCATGCTCGTCAGCAATCTCACCGGGGCCTGCCGGTGCGACCTGGATACCCGCTGCCTGCGCAGCTTTGGCGGCAATCTTGGTTTCCAGCGGCGCTTCCTCGTGCTCGCCGTGCTCTTCGCCCTCAGCGGCGGCGCCGCCTTCGGACGCTTCGTTGGGGGCCGACGCGTTGCAGGCGGCCAGCATCATCAGGGCCATGCCCAGTGCGGTCCAAGAAAAGCGATTCATGGGGTCTCTCCGGTGGAAGCAGCCGCCGGCGGCGCGACAAGCGCTTGGCCGGTCAGGCGTTGAATTTCGATCAGGGCGCGCTGCGCATCGAGCGCCACGTCCAGCTGCTGCTGGGCCATGGCCGTGCGTTCGGACTGCAGCTGTGCCCATTCCAGGTAGCTGATCGCGCCGGCGCGATAGGCGCGCTCGGCGGCCTTCTCAGCCCGGGCCAACTTCGGCAGCACCTCGCCTTGCAGCCGTGCCACCTCGGCCTGCGCCACGGTGTAGCGACCATGGGCTTCGACCAGCGTGGAATACAGCGACAGGCCCTTGGCCTCGCGCTCGATCGTCAGAACCTCCAGCTCGGCTTCGCCGGCGCGGATCTCCGGCTGCGCGCGGCTGCGGCTGCCCAGTGGCATGGACAGGCTGGCCACCAGCGCGGTGTCGTCAGTCTCCTGCAGGCGGCGCACGCCCAGCTGCCACGACAAGTCCGGCGAGGCCGCCGAACGCGCCAGCTGCAGTCGTGCCTGCGCGATCCGGCGGGCATCGGCAAACTGCGCCAACTCGGGAGTGCGCTCCAATTCCTCGGCCAGCGACTGCATGGACGCGATCGCCGGCAGGGTCATGGGATCCGCCGCGGCCACCTCGAAGCTCGGAGCACGTTCGCCCCAGAGGGCAGCAAGGTGCTGCCGGGCGGCAATGCGCTGCTGCTCGGCCCGATCACGGGTCAACTCTGCTCTCGCCAGTGCTGCTTGTGCGGTGAGCATCACCGATTCGGGAGACGCGCCAGCCTGCAGGCGCTGCCGGGCAGCGGCGACGGTCCGCTGGCGCTGGCCGACATCCATGTTCGTCAGGCTGCGTTGCCGGTCGGCACCGACAACGGCCAAATAGCGCTGCGCCGTCTCGGCGAGCAGGTCCAGCCGCCTGGTCTCGCGCTGCACGGCCAGTGCATCAATCCGGCTTTGGGCCAAGGTGCGGCGGGCGTCGAGCTTGCCGCCGCGCTCCAGGACCGAGCTCAGGCTCAAGGTCAACTCCGCGCTGTCCAGGCCACGGGCCGCGCCCGTGCCCAGCGCATTTTCAACCTCCGCCCCCAACGTCCACGGTGGCCGCTGCACGGCCTGGTCGCGCTCGGCAGCGAGCACCGTGGCTCGCGCATCGACCAGGCGCAGCTCGGGGTGGGTTTGGGCCACGCGTGCAAACGCGTCGTCCAAGGTCATCAGCTCTTCTGCTGTCGCCGGCGTTGCCGCCGCGCTCAACAGTAGCCACGCGGCCAGGGCCGCCAATCGCACATGCATGAAGTACTCCAGAATTTTCGATAGCCAACAGGGATCCGGCGCACGCCGGCGCGCATCACCCTGCGATCGGCGGCCGGAACGGCGCGAGCAGGTGCTCATGCCGATATCTGTCCGCATGGGCTGTCGCCGACGGCCAATGCCGGCCGATATGAGCAATGGCCAACACTATTTCTGGAGCCGGCGCGGCCTGGCTACAGCACAGCACCAGCTGCTGTAGCCGGTGCAGCGCGGCGTCTACGCCACGCTCGGAAGCTGGTGATGCCACTGCCGGGTCATGGTCGGCCGCGGCCAGATGGGTTTGAGCATGGAGCTCGCCAACCACTGCCAGCACCGGCTGCGTCACAAGGCCCACGGCCAAGTGCGCCAGCAGCAGCCAGCGCAGGCCACAGCTCAGCCGGCCAAGCGCTGTCATGCAGGCGTTTTGCGCGCGTCGGCACGCGCCCGGCGAGCATCACCCAAGATCTCGAAAGCCTCCTTGATCACATACAGGCCGATCAGGGCGCCGATCACGAAATCCGGGTAGGGGCTGGCCAGCCACCACACCAACAGGCCGGCCAGAATCACCCCAACGTTGGCCACCACATCGGCGCGGGTAAACAGCCAGGTCGCTCGCAGATGCACTTCGCCAGACTTCAAGGGGGCGAGCATACGGAGCACCTTCAGGTTCACGGCCAGCGAGACCAGAGCGGTACCGATCATCCAACCGCTGACCGGCTCGGCGCCGTACATCACCCGGCGGCCGACTTCGACCAGCACGCCTACGCCCAGCACCAGCAGCACGCTGCCACTGACCCACGCGGCGTTGGCCTTGAAGCGCGCCGTGCGCCCGATAGCGACCAGGCCAATGGCATAGGCGGTGGCGTCAGACAGCATGTCCAGCGCGTCAGCCAGCAGCCCGGTGGAATGGGCAATCCAGCCGGCAATGCCGCCGATCACGGCCATCGCTGCATTCAGGACCAAGGCGATCCAGAGGATGCGTCGCTCCTCCTTGTTCTTGGCTTCGTGGTGGCACCCGCAATCACTCATGTCTTGGTCCTCTGCTGTGTTGTTTCATTGCTTGTTTGCGCCTGGCTGTCTACGCACACCGGAACGGGCATTGGCGAGGAACCCCACGATGGCGGCGGTGCCTACCAATACCTGCGCCAGCAGCGACTGCCAGGTGGGATACAGGCCGATCCACTCGATGCGCGGCAACGCGAGCGGTGTTTGAGAGATCCAGCCCGCTTCCTGCAACGCGGCCACGCCTTTACCGATCAGGATGACCGCCATCACCGCGATGAGAATCGAGCTGATCGAAAAGAACCGGCCAATCGGCAGCCGCCTGCTCATGCGCAGCATCCAGTACGCCACCGCAGCCAACACCGCGATTCCCGCCGCCAGGCCTGCGAGGATGGCGGTGGACGCCTGATCGCTCCACATCGCGATGTAGAACAAGATCGTCTCAAACACCTCGCGGTACACCGCGACAAAGGCCAGCATGAACAGGAAAACAGCCGAGCGCCGTGTCAGCGCAGTCGTCAGCTTGGCGTGCAGGTACTCCTGCCACCGCCCTGCAAGGCTCTTTTGGTGCATCCAGATGCCTACGCTGAGCAGGACAGCGGCAGCGAACAAGGCCGAGACGCCCTCAGTGACTTCCCGGTTCGCACCGCTGATATCAACAAAGTAAGTGGCCACCGCCCAGGTAGCTGCGCCTGCCAACAACGCGCAGATCCAACCCGCATGCACATACGGCAACACATCAGACCGCTCGGCTTTACGCAAGAACGCCACGATACCAATCACGATCAGCAGCGCTTCCAGTCCTTCGCGTACCAAGATGGTAAAGCTGCCTAGAAACGCGGTGCTGGCGCCTATTCGGGTGTCCTGCAGCGCCACGTCCGCGCGATCAAACAGCTGGGCAATTTGCGCTGCCTGCCCGGCAACGTCAGCCGCGGGCGCATGCTGATCCAGCTGCGCGCGGTAGCCTGCCATGGCCGTCTCGATCTCTCGCAGCAATGACGGATTGCGCGTGGCCAGCGTGGGTTCAAGCGGCTCTACACCATCCAGATAGGACGAGAGCGCAAGCTTTTTGGCTTGAGCCAGGTCCTCATCAGCGTAAGCGCGCTGGCTGGCGGCCAGTCGCTGCCGCGCCACCGCAAAGCGATCGGCTCCTGGTACCGCTTCGTTTACTACCTGTGGCTGCGAACGCAGGTAGGCGATGATCGCGTTTGCCTGATCGGCGGGCATCGTGGTGGCAAGATCGGCCTCTCGCGTGCGTGTCAGCGCTTCGAGCGAGGGAATGTGCGTATGGGCCTCGGCACTGGTGCGCCATAACGCCTCACCTTGAGCCTTGGCTTGCGAGGAGTACCCCAAGCTGCCCACATAGAATGCCAACGCCCAGCGATCACTTTCTGACAGCCCAGAGAAGCTGACCATGCCGGTACCCGGCACACCCTGGGAAATGACCTCGTACAACGACAGCGGCGTTCGCTGCGCGGCGCGAGTGGCATCGGTGAACGCGATCGGCGGCGGACTTAACGCTTGCGCGGCGGGGCCATCACCGTGACCTGTGGGGCCGTGACAGGCCGCGCACTGCTGGCTGTAGATGGACGCGGCCTGGGAGGTCTTCGGCGCGCTCGCCGGAACAGCGCCGATCGGGTAGCGGGCCAACAGCGTCGTGCCGAGCCCGCGCGCCAACGTTGCCACTTGCGCCGGGTCGGCCTTCTCTGCCACCGCCTGGACCAGGCGGTCGGCCTGGGCCGTCAGCTCCTGCTGGTTCTGGCCACTGGGCAATGCTGCCAGCTGACTGCGCACGGCGCCGGCAAACTCGCTCATTTCGGCGTATTCGTTGGGGGCAATTACGCGACCGGCCTGGACCGCGCCGGGGTAGTCGACCGCGATGTAATCGAGCATCTGCCAGGTTTGGCGCAGGTCTGCTGCGGCAGGCTCCGCCTGAGCAGAAGCGGGCAGAACCCAGCCGATCAGCAAGGCAATCAGGCAGTAGCGAATCAAGGCGATGGGCAGTGGCATGGTCGTCACATGCAGCGCCGCGGCCGGAGTGGCGGCGGATACGGGTTCAGCGTAAAGTCCGTAGCTACTACGGAGTCAAGCGTACTACGAATGAAAATCAGTGAGGCTGCCGACGCCAGCGGATGCCACTTGGAGACGATTCGCTATTACGAGCGGATCGGGTTGCTGCCGCGCCCGGGGCGCACGGGCAACGGCTACCGGGTCTATGGCCCGGCCGACATCGAGCGGCTGCGCTTCATTGCGCGTGGCCGGGACCTGGGCTTCAGCCTGGAGGAGGTCCGCAGCCTGCTGCAGCTGGCCGGCGATGAGGAGCTTTCGTGCGGGGACGTGGACCGGTTGGCCCGCAGCCATCTGGCCGACGTGCGCGCCCGCATGGCCGACCTGCAGCGCATGGCCAGCGAGCTGGAACGGGTGATTGCCAGTTGCCATGGCGGGCAGCGGGCGGAATGCACCATCCTGTCGACGCTGCGCCAGACGACCTCGGTGGAGGCCACGCGCCAGTGACCGAACTGGACCGCTACCTCGATGCGGCCACGCGCCAGAACACGGTGCGCAGCTATGCGTCGGCGCTGCGGCACTTCGAGGTTGAATGGCAAGGCCACCTCCCAGCGACACCTGACAGCGTGGCCCGGTACCTGGCCGCTTATGCGCAGACCTTGGCGACCAGCACCCTCCGCCAACGTCTGGCGGCCATCGCCTCTTGGCACCGCGACCACGGCTTTGTCGACCCGACCCGATCGCCGCTGGTGCGCAAGGTGCTCAAAGGCATCCAGACCCTGCACCCGGGCCAGGTCAAGCAAGCCGCGCCGCTCCAGATTCGGCGGCTGGTCGAGCTCGATGACTGGCTGGCCGCGGCGATCGCTGCGGCACATGCCCGGGGCGATGGGCCGGCGGCGCTGCGCCATCAACGAGACCGAGCGCTGGTGCTGCTCGGGTTCTGGCGGGGATTCCGTGGCGATGAACTGCTGCGTCTGGACGTGGCCCATCTCACGCTGGTGCCGGGACAGGGGATGACCTGCTTCTTGCCACGCAGCAAGGGTGATCGCCAAGCAGCCGGCGTCACCTACAAGGTGCCGGCGCTGTCGCGGTTATGTCCGGTGGAGGCGACCCAGGCGTGGCTGCAGGCGGCCGACCTGCAAGAAGGGCCGGTGTTTCGGGCAGTCAACCAATGGGGCCAGGTGAGCGCCGAAGGCCTGCATCCCAACAGCTTGGTGCGCCTGCTGCGCGAGTTGCTGACCAGTGCAGGCTTTGCCGATGCGGGGCTCCACAGCAGCCATTCGTTGCGCCGCGGCTTTGCCAGCTGGGCCAACGACCAAGGCTGGGACATGAAGGCCTTGATGGAGTACGTGGGCTGGCGCGATGTGCAGTCGGCCATGCGTTACCTGGACGGGCGTGACCCGTTTGCCCGGGACCGCATTGAAGCAAGCCTGCCCAGTCCAACCGTGCCGGTACCGGCGATGGCACTGCCGGCGCCGGAGGGCAAATCGGCCCTGCAGCTGCGCCTGCGCATGGTGCTGACCCCGTTTGCCCGCACGGGCCGCGGCGCGGCCAAGGCCCGAGGCCGAATTGAAGAGATCTGCTTGGCCCCGTTCCAGGCTGTGCGCCTGAACACCGCCAGCAGCGAGTACCAGTTGACTGCTCCCACCGATCCCGAAAGGGATCTGGATGAAATCCTGGCCACGTTGCTCGATGACATGCACCGCATGGCCGATACGCACCAGTGCTTCCTGGAAGCGTCGCTCAGTACAGACGACGGCCGGCACTGGGACTGATCCCCCTCACACCCTCCGGATCCAATGGCTACCCTTCACGAGACCGCCTACCCGCGACTGAAGCCTGATCCCACCGCCAAGGAACTGGAGGAGATCTATACCCCGACCGCCGCTGAGATTGCATTCGCCAAGCAGCTGACCACCCAGCCGGGTCCGCAGCTGGCGGTACTGATTCATCTCAAGCTCTTCCAACGCTTGGGCTACTTCACGCTGTTGGCCGACGTACCCGAGCGGATCCGGAAGCACATCGCCAAGGCCGCCCGACTCGGGCGCGTATTGGACACCGACCAGCTCGAACGCTACGACGCTTCCGGCAGCCAGCGCCGGCATATGCCGCAGCTTCGGCAATTCATCGGGGTACGTCCCCTGGATAAATCGGGCTTGGCTTGGCTGGACACAGTGGCCACCGGAGCAGCCCAGACCAAGCACACCATCCCGGACATCGTGAACGTCCTGCTCGAAGAGCTGGTGCACCATCGCTACGAACTGCCCGGTTTCCGCACTCTGGAGCTGGCCGCCATCGGCGCCCGTGAGCGGGTCAATCTGGGCTACTACCGCAGCATCAGCCACGCGCTGACGCCTGCCACGCGCACGCTCATCGACGAACTGCTGCGCGCACCGGAAGGGTCCAGGTTCACCGGCTGGCAATCACTCAAGCGCGAGCCCGGCCGGCCCACCAACAAGGAAGTTCGGTTCTACCTGCAGCACATCCGCATGCTGCAGCAGTTGGCCGACCAGCTGCCTCCCATCGATGTGCCGGTGCCCAAGCTCAAGCAGTTCCGTGCAATGGCTCGGGCCTATGACGCCAGCGAGCTGGCCGAACTGGCTCCGGACAAGCGCTATGCGCTGGCCACCATCTTCATTCGCGCCCAGCATGCCAAGACACTGGATGATGCAGCCGAGTTGTTCATCAAGCAGGTGCGCGGGCTGGAGAACACGGCCCAGCAGAAATTGCTGGCCTACCAGCTCGAACATGCCAAACGGGCCGACTTCCTCATCGGCCAGCTCAAGGAAATCCTGCAGGCCTATCAGCTAGACGGCAGCGATAGTCAGCGCGTGGATGCCATCGACAACAGCCTGGAAGCGGAAGTGTCGACCTTGCTGGCCGAATGCGAAGAACATATGGCCTACGCCGGGAAGAACTACCTGCCTTTCATGCTGCAGCCCTATGGCGCGGTCAGGCCGCTGCTGTTCAATGGGCTGGAGCTGATGAAACTTCGGGCGACCAGCCACGACGCCGGCATGGAGCCGCTGATCGCAGCGGTGCTCTCGCTGCGCAACCAGCGCCGTGAGCTGATCGAGGTCGCCTCCCTCGGTTTGGACCCGGAAAAGGACTTTGACTGGATGTCCAAGCTCTGGTGTCAGCACGTGTTCGGCAAGCGGGCCAGTGCAGCCGGCGCCGGCTGGATGCACCGTAAGTACTTCGAGCTGGCCGTGCTGGTGCAGGTCAAGGACGAACTGAAGTCCGGAGATCTCTTCATTCCCAGCAGCGAACGGTTTGATGACTACCGTGAGCAGCTGGTCGATGAAGCCACCTTGGCCCAGGAACTGGAAGCCTACGGCCAGGTGTCAGGCCTGCCCACCGACGCCGAGTCTTTCGTGGCGGGATTACGTGCACAACTGACCTCCCTGGCCGATGAGGTCGACGCGCGTTTCCCGGAGAACGTACATGCGGACATCCTGGATGGGCGCCTGGTGCTGCGGAAGGGGCAACGCGCCGAAGTCTCCAGCGCGATTACCACGGTGGATCGCCTCATCGCCGAACGGCTTCCAGAATCCAGCATCGTCGATGTCCTGATCGATGCCAGCCAATGGCTGGATCTGCACCGTTTCTTCCGCCCGATCGCCGGCACCGAGAGCCAGGTCGAAGATCTGCCCCGACGTGTGATCACCACGCTATTCTGCTATGGCTGCAACCTGGGGCCGACGCAGACGGCGCGGTCGATCAAGGGCTTCAGCCGGCGCCAAGTCGCTTGGCTCAACCTGAAATACGTGACCGAGGATGTGCTTGAGAAGGCCATCGTGGAGGTCATCAATACCTACAACAGATTCGACCTGCCTGGCTATTGGGGCAGCGGCAAGAGCGCATCAGCTGATGGCACGAAGTGGAGCGTCTACGAGGACAACCTGCTGTCGGAGTATCACATCCGCTACGGCGGCTACGGTGGCATCGGCTACTGCCACGTGTCCGACAAATACGTAGCGCCGTTCAGCCACTTCATTCCCTGTGGCGTGCACGAGGGCATCTACATCCTCGACGGTCTGTTGGCCAACACTTCCGACATCCAGCCTGAGATCGTCCATGGCGACACGCAGGCCCAAAGCTATCCGGTCTTCGGCCTGGCCCACATGCTGGGCATCCAGCTGATGCCCCGGATCCGGAACATCAAGGACCTGACATTCTTTCGGCCCGAACCGGGTAGGGCTTATAAGAACATCCAGGCACTGTTCGGGGACAGCATCGACTGGCAACTGATCGCCACCCATCTCCACGACATGCTGCGGGTGGTGATCTCAATCCGATTGGGCAAGATCACCGCGTCCTCGATCCTGCGCCGGCTGGGCACCTACAGCCGGAAGAACAAGCTGTACTTCGCCTTCCGGGAACTTGGCAAGGCCGTTCGAACGCTGTTCTTGCTGCGCTACATTGATGACAATGAGATCCGCAAAACGATCCATGCTGCCACCAACAAGAGCGAGGAATACAACGGCTTCGTGAAATGGGTGTTCTTTGGCAGCCAGGGGATCATTGCTGAGAACGTCCAACACGAGCAGCGCAAGATCATCAAGTACAGCCAGCTGGTGGCCAACATGATCATCCTCCACAACGTGGAAGGCATGAGCCGGACCTTGGCCGAGATGAGGAAGGAGGGGATTGAACTGACGCCCGAGATCCTGGCCGGCCTGTCGCCTTATCGGACCAGCCACATCAATCGCTTCGGCGACTACCACCTGGATCTTGAAAGGGAAGTGGCGCCGCTGAGCTACACAGCCAAGGTGCTTGAACAGACCCCATAGATGGGGAGAACCTGATCGAGAGACGAGCAATCAACTTTGAAATTCAGTCGCTTAGGCAGCTTTTGGCCCTGTACGTAATGATTCCCTGCCGACCCTCTTCAAGGTTCATCCCAGCGACTGCCCAGTTGAAGGCCGCTCTTTCGTGGGCATTGAGTTCCGCGTCGATAGCGTCAATTGACTGCCGGTATTGCTGCTGGGTTCCATTCGTAACCATCTTCTTGTCTGTCGGACCGCTGCAGGCAGCTAGCAGTGCTGATGCTGCCAGGATCAGTGTTGCTCTGCTTCTGGCCGCGGTGATGAAGCGGTATGGCTGTTCGCTCATGCGTCCCCCTGTCAATGAAGAAGACAGAATATCTGGTTTTTAGATATCGGAGAACTGGATATAGCTTTCTAGGCCGCTCAGCCAAGGCGCGGTCGTGTCGAAGTCCATCCATCGAAAAGAGTACGCTGCCCTCATTGAGGCTGTTCGCGAGGCGCGGCTAGCTGCCGGTCTGACCCAGGCCCAGGTGTCCAGCATGCTGGGCCGCAGCCAGTCATTCATCAGCGACGTCGAAACAGGCAAGAGAAGGGTTGATGTGGTGGAGCTGAGAGATATCGCCCGCCTGACAGGCCTTTCGCTGGGCAAGTTGATCACAAACTTTGAGAAGCGAATCAAAGACTAAAGCCCCTTAGGGTGTAGCGGTAGGTTCGCGCTTCTTGCCGGCCGGTCGGGACCAGGCGCACACGCCAGTGACAGACGGCCAACCGGATGGAAGGGGCACGCCCTGCCGGAAATCCGTGACGTAGATCGGCCTCGGCGTGCCGGGTCGAAACTTTAGGCTGTTTTGTGGAACCGTGGGGTCTGAACCCTCGTGTAGATCCGGGTGAAGCGACGTCTTTACAGTTGTTGATGTGAAGACATTTCTCCGGCCCACTCCACAGCAGCTCCACAGGTCGCTAAAGCGAACCCCTAAATGCCTCCGATGGGCTTGTCGCGGGGCCTATACCCTTTCGGCGCGACTGTCTGACGTGGAGGATTGCGCCCTACACAAGCTTCGAGACGCAAAGGCTATCGCTTGGCGGCGGCAGCGCAAGATGCGCAGCTGGGCCGCGAAGCATCCCCGGTTCCTACTGTTAGCCTTTCCGCTTTGGGGTGATCCCCGGTCATTCGCTGAGTTACCGGAACAGAAGCTTTGGCCGCGCATTCTTGGCGTTTTCGCGCTTGTTAGCCCCCATCATCGATGCGCTACAAGCCGATCCAGGAAGTGGCCAGTCACTAGTTCAATGGGCAGAAGTTGCTGGCGTATCCTCTCGGACTCCTGCAAGACGCTGGGTTGCCGCTACTGGCCTGGGATGTTGTGAGTGGCGCCAGAGGCTGAAGCTTGCTGCGTCCCTCCCTCTCCTCCAGAGCGACTGCAAAGTTGGTGATGTTGCCAAGCGGCTGGGCTATAGCGGCCCCTCCCCTTTTATTGCAATGTTTCGCCGACTAACCGGCATGTGCCCAACTCAGCTGAAGAGCGCTGTCTAGATGCAACTTCACCTTGAGGAGAGGGCCCTTTGAACCTGGCTAGCCGAAGAAGCGTTCCCCGAACAAGGAGAACGGGCCTCAAGCGGCCCGTTTTCATTTGAACTGCAGCTATGCAATTGTCTTTCAGCGCTTGGTCGAGGTGTCATCCACGACCATGACCTCGTCAGGCTTCTTGCGAGCTGCGTACTCCGCCAGTACCACACCAAATACTGCCATCAAACCGCCACCCACGACCCAGGTGCTCAGAGACTCTTTGAGGACCACCACCGCAAGCAATGCAGTGACGATCGGGACGAGATTGAAGAACCCGGCCACGCGAGCAGAGCCCAGCCGATGCAGGCCGGTCATCCATGCCAACGGTGCCATGATCGAAGCGCCGATTGCTGCGAATGCAATGCAGCCGATGGCTGCGCCACCCTGGACGCCAGTGCCTGCGACAAGGAAAAGAGGTAGCAGCAGGATCGTTGCAGACATGGCTTGAAGAAACAGGGATTCGATCAGCGTTACGGGAATGCGCCACTTGTGCATCAGCAAATTGTAGGTGGCAAAAGCCAAAGCGCCCAGCAGCATCAGGGCGTCACCTTTGTTGATTCCATGGGAAACCAAGGCTTCAAAGTCACCATGGGACACTACCGCTATCACCCCAACCAAGGAGATGATCGAACCAATCACTGCGCCACCGCGGACTGCGTGACCCATGAAGATGCGCGACAAGGCAAGAGCGATCAACGGGATGAGTGCCTGGATAACGCCCATGTTGGTCGCAGAAGTGAAATGTGCGGCGTAGTACGCCAGGCATTGGAACATGACACCGCCCAAAGCACCGAGCACGAGGAAGCGTGCCCAATTGGCTTTCAGGACCGCTAGGTTCGACTTCAGGCGCGGCAGGGCGAATGGGAGCAAGATGATGGCCGCAGCAAGCCATCGCCAGAAGCTAATATCGACCGGGCCGACGGTCCCTGCAGCGAGCTTTGTAACGATGGTGTTGGCGCCCCAGAGAAGGCAGGCCAGGAGGGGGAGCAGGTAGTACATGGCATCCTCAGATACTGGATATCAACAGCCAGTAGCGTAGACTTGGCGGAATTTCGTTACATCCATAATTTGCGCCAATCTTCATCTTGAATGCGACATGGCAATGGACCCCGTCCCCTCGTTCAGCTCCATCCCTGGAGACATCTACGTTCGGCAAGGGACTTTGCCTCCCTCCGACTGGGATGCTCGTGTGCATCCGTGGGGGCAGTTCAACTATGTTGCGCAGGGTGTCATGGAGTTACAGGTAGGCGAGGACTGGATGGTGTCCCCTACCCACTATGCGATATGGATTCCGCCTGGTGTTCACCACTCATCCCGAAACCGTGGTGCGGTTGCTTATCGATCCGCATACCTTTCGGTCGGCGCGTCGGCGCAGATGCCCAGCATTCCGACTGCGTTAGCGGTTAGCTCGTTGCTTAGGGAGATCTTGGACGAACTGGCCCGTCGTGACATCGGCGAGGCCGTTAAGCCAGAAGACCGGCGACTCTCCGCGGTCGCCCTTGACCTGATTCTGGCCGCGCCGGTGATGTCGAGCTTCCTGCCGCTGGCCAGCGGTGACGTGCTAAAGCGGATTCTGAGCTATGCCGAGACCTCCCTTCAGGACTCTCCGTCGGCACTTGAGGTCGCAGAGCGCCACCACATTAGTGTTCGATCACTTGAGCGCTTGGCAAAGCGCGAGCTAGGGATGGGGTTCGGAGAGTGGCGCAGTCGGCTTCGTTTTCTGAGGGCAATTGATGCCTTGGGTTCAGACCGATCCATTACGCAGATTGCAGACGATCTGGGCTATGCAAACTCAACGTCTTTCAGTGAGATGTTCAAGCGACACTCTGGCCGGACCCCAGACCAGTATAGAAGGGGCCTCAGTCCGCTCCAGCGAGAGGTGGAGCCCTCCTCCCGCTGAATCGAGGCAGGCCTCGAAGCTGTTGGGTCAACCATTTAGCTGGCCCAGACAGTGGCCATTCGGATCGATGGATCATCCAGAGGGTGTCAACCACCGGAGATCCACAGTCAACCACCTCAATTGCGTCTTGCCGAGCGAAGGATTCACGGGCGTGTCGCGGAATGACAGTGAATCCCAGCCCGAGCGATACCGGCTCAAGGATGAGCGCAACCTGATTGGTGAAGCCGTGTATAGGAAGCGCGCGTACGCCTGGATTTCCTGGGAACTTGCGGGCGAGAAGGCGGGTGGCCATAGCCTGGCCATCTGGATGATCAACGAAACCCAACTTTTGAAGATCCGCCCAGCTGTCCGCGCAGGCACCTCTCGGAACTACCAGCTCAAGCGCCTCCTCGGTGAAGGGCTCAGCCCGCAGCCGAGGGTCATCCGGCCGAAGTGCAAGTAGACCCACCTCGTACTTCTTCTCCAGTACCGCCGATAGGATTTCTGGGTCCGGCGAGAAGCGATGACGAATGATCAAGCCGGGATGGGTGCGCTGGAAGTCCAGCAACACCGGGTAAAGAGCAAGGCCAACACTCCCGGGGGTTATCAGCGCAAACTCCCCCTGATCGCTGTCCGCGCTCGCGAGCTTGGCTTGAAGCCGGCGATCGGCCGAATCCATCTCTTGGCAGTACTGCAATAGAGCCATTCCCGCCGGCGTCAGCTCAATAAATCGTGGTCTGCGCAGAAACAGGGCACCCAGCTGTTGCTCAAGATGACGTACATGCTGACTGACCGCAGCCTGGGTGAGCTGCAGCTGGCCTGCGGCCCTGGTAAAGCTCCCGACCTCTGCGATAGCCCGAAAGGATCGGAGCCAATGCTCATTCAGCATAAGAATATTTTATCAATCTGATAAAAATGGATCAGATCATGGTTGAGTTGCAGGGTCTAATCTTGCGGCTACCCCTCTCTTCAGTGGTGTGCCGTGCCTGCCCTACCCCCTCCCTACCCTCGCGCCTTCTCCCACATCGGCCTGTCTGTTACCGATCTCGATGCCGCGGTTTCCTTCTATACAGAAGTCTTGGGCTGGTACCTCGTCATGCCGCCGACCAGGATTGCTGAAGACGAAAGCGCAATTGGCGTGATGTGCACGGATGTGTTTGGGCCTGGATGGGGCAGCTTCCGCATTGCACATCTATCCACTGGTGACCGGGTTGGAGTCGAAATCTTCCAGTTCAATAACGCCGAGCGTCCCGCGAACAACTTCGAGTACTGGAAGTCGGGCGTCTTCCACTTCTGTATTCAGGATCCGGACGTTGAAGGCCTGGCCGCTCGGATTGTGGCAGCTGGTGGAAAGCAGCGAATGCCGGTTCGAGAGTACTTCCCAGGGGAGAAGCCCTATCGGATGGTTTACATGGAGGATCCGCTGGGCAACATCCTGGAGATCTACAGCCACAGCTACGAGCTTACGTATTCAGCTGGCGCGTACGTCTAGCTCCACGCACACCCTCAGCCAGCTTTCGACTGCCAGGCAGTCCTCGCCAAACTGAGACACGACGGTACGGAGCAAGTGTCTCGGCTGTAGAAGTCAGAGGTCTGCAAGTTAGAAGCTGGCGAACGTAATTTTAACGATTCATCGGCGAGCCGCGCCGCTAGCCCTAAGGAGCATATGATGAAAATGAACGGCATTCGTTGGCCGGAAGGCTACCTTCCTGGTTACACCGAAAACTTTGTCTCGAATGAGCTGATCGTCCTCGGCCTTGCCGCAGCTGATGTTTGGCCGTTGCTTGAAGAGCCACGTCTGTGGCCGACCTACTACGGAAATTCAGCCAATGTGCGCTTCCACGATGGCGCCGGCCCTCTGTTGCGAAACGGGGATCGATTCTACTTTGAAACCTTTGGCTTCCCCGTGGAGGCTCAATGCGTCGAGCATGAGGCTCCTACCTCCGAGGGTCCGGGCCGGATCGCTTGGCATGGCTGGGCCGGTGAGCCCGGGTCTGCCGATCGACTTGACGTTCATCATGCGTGGATTGTCGAAGACCTTGATGGTGGCCGAGTGCGGATCCTCACGCAGGAGACGCAGAAGGGACAGCCTGCAGAAGCCCTGCGTCTGGCCAAGCCGAATCCAATGATCAATGGTCACCAGGATTGGCTGGACGGCCTGGTGGAAGCAGCTCGAGCCGCCAAGTCAACGTCCTAAGCCGGAGTAAATCCCCGTGCTTGCTCCTCTTGCTCTCCCCAAAGCCCCGTTTATGTCTGCCCTGTTTAGCCCATTCGAGCTCAAAGGTGTCACTCTTAAGAATCGTATCGCGGTGCCGCCCATGTGCCAGTACAGTGCGGAGGACGGCCGTATCAACGATTGGCATCTCAGCCACTATGCCGCGCTTGCGCGCGGAGGCGCTGGGCTCGTGATTGTCGAGGCTACCGCCGTGTCTCCGGAAGGACGCATCACCCCGGGATGTGCTGGCCTGTGGGGTGATGAGCAAATTCCAGGAATGGCAGCCATCGCTTCTGCCATCAAGCAAGGCGGTGCCGTAGCTGGCATCCAGATCGGCCACGCAGGGCGCAAGGCTAGTGCAAATCGGCCATGGCAAGGCGATGACCACATCGCAGCCGATGATCCCGCAGGATGGGCGATCCTTGGTCCCTCGCCGATCGCCTTTGGCGGCTCGCTCGATAGAGTTCCCAACGAGATGACGGTTGAGGACATTCATCGCGTTCAAGCGGATTTCGTCGCTGCAGCCAAGCGTGCGCTTGCTGCAGGATTTGAATGGCTGGAGCTTCACTTCGCTCATGGCTATCTGGCGCAGAGCTTCTTCAGCCCCGACAGCAACAAGCGGGAGGATCGCTACGGTGGCAGTGCGGAGAACAGAGCACGCTTCCTGCTGGAGACATTGGCGGCCGTCCGTAAGGTTTGGCCCGAGCATCTGCCGCTGACCGCGCGCTTTGGAGTTGTGGAGTACAACTCGCGCGATGGCCAAGCACTGGTCGACTCCATTGAGATTGGCAAAGAAATGCGAGAGTTGGGGCTTGATCTGCTCAACGTGAGCATTGGCTTCAGTGCTCTTGGTGGCCGCGTCCCATGGGGTACACAGGCGTTCCTGGCACCCCTTGCTGAGCGATTTGCTAATGAAACTGGGCTTCCGGTGGCCACAGGTTGGTGCATCGATGATCCACAGACTGCCGAGCGCGTTGTAGCGGACTGTCAGGTTGACCTAGTGATGATCGGGCGGGCCCACCTATCCAATCCGCACTATCCGTACCAAATGGCCATTGCGCTTGGCCAGGAGCTCCCAGCCAGCGTGCTACCCACGCCTTACAGCTATTGGCTGAGCAGATACAAAGGCCCGGGCAAGGCGTCGGCTCAATAGGAGCGAGCCAGCCCCCTCCTCCATCGAGCAATAGGGGCAAATGATCTGGCTCCCATCGAGAATCCCTAACGCCATTGCAAGCTGCTACCCCGCCTCAACACAGGCGGGGACAGGCACCATTAAAGTTGCTCCGCCTTGTCCGCCAGGGGTCACCGAAGCGGCTGCGTGAGCGAGACGGGATGGGAGGTCTGACTAGGCGCCGAAGAAGACTCGAGCTAGCGAGAGGCACTTGGCCGACGCTGCCTTGCCGGCATGCTCAAGCGCGAGCGCTCCGCCGCCGACAAGATGACCATCAGCACAAAGGGGTTGGCTACCTGAATCATGACTACGGACGTCTCTGAGATTGCACCTTGCAGCAGGAGAATCATCGGAATAGTGAGTAGGGCATGGAACAACACTCCCGCACCAACCAAAAGGGCTAGTGCTCGATAGCTCATACGACCCGCGCCAAAGGATGTGTAGATCATCCAAGCGCAGAGGGGGATGAAGATGATGATCGCAGTTAGCGTTCCCGCGCCGTAGCCGACCCCGAGAATCAGCGGGATCACGTGGAAGACAACGTTGATCATGATGATGCTGTAGATCGCATAGCCCCTTGAGCCAGGGCAAGGCTGGAAAGATTGAAGGCGGCGATCGCCTGCCCTGGGTGAAGACGCGTGGTGAGGACAACTACGCGATCTCAGAGCAAATCGGCTGGCAGGTCCATGTCTATGGACGAGCCAGTACTGAACTAAAGGGCTGGTGCGACAGCCGCGGCATGGCTCTTCGCGAGTTTACCTGGCACGAAGAACATGGCCGCGCTGGACGTCAGCAGGACGCTGTCTACGTTCTGCGGCCTGACACTTGGGTGGGATTGGCACAGCCAACGCAGTCCCTAGACGAGCTGCAGCGCTATTGGGATTCCCGCATGGGCAAGAGATTGAGCACGTGAGCGAGATGCAACCTAAGTGGAGTCGTCGCAAGGAGGCGCGGCCGCTCGAGATTGTAGACGCTGCGGTAGATGTTTTCCTTGAGAACGGCTTTGCTGCCGCAAAGCTCTCTGATATCGCGAAGCGCGCACGAGTCGCGAAGGGCACGATCTACCTCTACTTTGAAACCAAGGAAGAGCTGTTTCGAGCCGCAGCGCGCCAGTTGATCTCCACAAATCTGGAAGGCCTTGAGACGGCACAGGCGACCTTCGACGGGTCGATTGAGGAGCTAATCCCGACGCTCCTCCAGCGAGCGGTCTCATCAGGTGGCGATGCCCGCTTGTCTGCAGCATTGCGAATGGTGCTATCGGAGAGCCGAATGTTTCCTGAGCTTGCGAGGATCTGGCATGACGAAGTTGCATCTCGCATGATCCGGCTGGTGGCAAGCGCTGTCGAGCGGGCGCAGGCCAAGGGGACCGTCCGCGCCGGCGACTCAAATCTCATGGCCTTTTCAATCATGGCTCCGATCGTAATGGGTGTGCTGTTCCACGAGCTGTTCGGGACCTCGAGTCCGCATGCACCTGCGCTGGACAAACTTGCGTCCCAGCATGCTTCAATGATCCTTCATGGCATCACTGTGGATGCGATGTAAGCCGCCCTCACGGAGTTGTTAAGGGTTAGGCCACATCTATCCCTCCATGATTGAGATCAGTTGTCCTAGCCCTGCGACTTCGAGGGTGATCGTCTGCCGGCCAGAAGCAGATTCAGCGCGGCACAATCCTAGCCAGCGCATGCGCCCAAGGCATTGCTACTTGAAGGATGGGCAGCCATTGGCAAGCCACCAGCAGGCTACCGTCCTTCGTCGCCCCATGCGCACCGTCACGCAGTTCGAGCAGGGCATCCGGCCCGGGTTAGTCGTCCATCCCGCTGCAGACGATCAGGTCGAAACGACCCGTCGGCCACTCCTGCAGTTTCTGGGCGCAGGCCGCCGGAAGCGATAGAACGTTGAGTGTCGGTCCGAGGGCTGGCGCACCTCGTAGCCGCTGCCTCGATATCCCCCCGAGAACCGCTGGCCGAACGCAAGCGTCAGCGCCTCCACGCTCAGCACCACGTTCCAGATCCTTCGTGGCCCCACTTGCCGCTTCGCTTCCTGCGTTACGACGGCCAGCGCAACGGCCCCGATGACCGCGGACTGGTACCGGAGTTCAGGCACCACTCGCCGAGCTCCCGCGCGCCTGCGATCAGACGAAGACCTCATCGAGCAGGTCCCGCAGCGCGCCGTTCAGCCTCGGGTCGCCCTGTCCCTGCAAGGACAGGTACAGCGACAACGGGTCCACGACGGTGCCCGCGCCACCCAGGCGGGTGGAGTACGCCCAATGCTGCACGTCTGCATAGCCCTCGCCGGCCACGGGAAACCATTCCGGCTCCGGATGCCGACGGAAGCAGTCTCGTCCGATCGCAGCGATCGGACGCGATGGCGCCGCCAGTTCGGTGAGAACGGACAGGCCGGTTTCTCCCGCAGCACGACAATGATCGGCCAGCAGCATGTCCAAGCCACTTTTGCCGATGCAAGTGGTGCGCAGCACCGGCGAGCGCAGCCGCGGCAGCGCGACCGCCCACAAGGAGCGGCGCGCTTTCAAGAACCGTAGCTTCGTCTCCCGCCCCTCGCGCTGGGCGCTGACGAGGTTAGCCGCCACCAGTTCACGGGCGACCCGCGAGGCAGTCATGCGTGAGTAGCCTGCCTCGCGCGCCAGGTCGAGCGGCACCCACGGGACGCTGCCAGGGATGCCGCGCTCCTCCAAGTCGGGCCGCAACAGGGCCGCGATCAGAACCGCTTGTGCCGGATGGCTCAACCGCTCCCCAGCGGATGTGAGCACCCTTGGAGACGAATCGCGCTCGCGTAAGCTCATCAGGAAGCTCGGAGCGAACAGTTGGCTACCAGGCACAACGAAATCCACCCGAGACTCGATGAGCTTGGAGCGAATGTAGGGCGAAACGCCGGAGAGCACGAGAATGACCCTCAAGCCGGCCTTTTCCGCCAATCGATGCACCTGCGCGATCAGCCGCAAAGGTGGCAACGGTTCCGTCTGCGCCGGGACGGTGGCCAGCAGCACCCTGTGGCCGAGCAGGTCAAGCTCGGCCAGGCCGAATAGGGTGGCGAGGAAGTGGGGTAAGCCGCGCGTCTTGGAGCTGGGCCAGGGCTCGAGCTCACCGACCATGTCGGGTAGTAGACCCTGAAGATAGCGGGCTGCGGCGTCGAGGTCGTTCATAGCAGCGAATGTAACGGAGGTTCTTTACCGTAACAAGGCGCGGTGACAGTGAAACTGCTCTGTTACAGTCCAGTGCACCAGGCCCCTGCTACATCGCCAGGCGAGTTCCCCCGTTCAGACGCCAGCTACTCCCTCCGACTCCGCACGATTTGCCGGATAGCCCTCGGCAGTGGATTACTAGAGAGAGGTTTGTGACTATTACCGCGTAGTTGTAACGAACAGCATTTGCATGGGCTATTCATTAGGCAGCACGATTGTGTCGTAGTTGAAGTCTCGAGGCCGCTGACCGGTTGCCTTGATTGCTTCTTCGACGGCTCTATCGAGCATGAGCAGGTACTTTTTAACGATCTCGCTCCCCCGCCCCTTTTTCATCTCTTCTTTTCTCAGAAAGAGTTCCTGGATCTCCTTAAGTGCACTCACAGCCGTTGCTGATTGCTGCAGCGCAATCGCCAAGGATCGGTTCGGCACGTCAACATAGTTGACTGAATCGAAAGCCTTATGAAGCTGGGTCAGATGCGCCAAGATCAGCCGGGGGCCGCCGAATCCTCCCTCGAACTGCGCCAGCATCAGTGTCGCTGGAAATCGCGCATAGGAAATCAGCTCTATGAGGGACTGTGTGACCTCCCGTCTCCTGACTCTGGCGTGCCAAAGGGGGATCAGTCCCGCGGCGATGATGGCTGCGATGCTGCCGATCGCTTGCACCCACGCCGGCCAGTCAAGCGCTAACGTGGCGGATTTGGGACTCGGCTTGCTCATGAGTGCCCAAGTCAAGACGGCTCCTGCGGCAAAGGTCATCACAGCGACCACCGCCCAATCTCTGTCAGTTCTTCCCTGCTTCATGGCGTTCCTCCTCCGGCGTGCTGGTTTCTACCGTTCGTACGGGGCCTGTCGCGCCGTGCTCTCGGGCGCGGTCGAGGATGAACTTTGGGGGGGGCGTGTACGTCCTCCAAGTCTTTCGGGGAAAGAAGCCTTGATCGAATGGATGGCCTCAAGTCTTAGATTTCCTGCTATTGGGTTCTTGTGTCGGCTCGCCCACTCTTCTGGGCGCGGTGCGGCGTGGCTTGCTTTGCCTGCTTGGCGTTGCCGTGTTCGCTCTCCCTTGTCGGAGTGCCTCGGTAACTTGCCGAGTGGTTTCCTTCAGTGACGTCAGCTGCGCCTCCAAGCCATCAGCCCGCGCGTTCACGCCTTCCAGTCGGCGCAATGCCTGTTGCTCGCGGTTGGCAGCAGCAATGGCTTGTTGCTCGCTCTCTCGCAATGAGGTGGCCAAGGCCATGCGCTCCCGCCCCCACTCCTGCTCGGCTGACCGCAACGCCTGGCGATGCCGGTCAACCTCCGTATGGGCACGATCCTCCACTGCCCTGACGTGCGCCTGGAGCGCCCTCCTCTCTTCTTCGTGAGCGGCCGCGGCCTCGCCCAGACTGCGGCGTACGGCATCCAGTTCCTGCTCGAGTCGCTCCGCCCGTCCATAGGCTCCATCGCGTTGGCGCAGCAGGTCTTGTACTTGTGCCGTCATCTGGGAGACCTGTGCCGCCAACTGCTCCGCGGTGGTGGCGGCGGCCTGAGTCTGGACCTGAGCCTCCCTTTCGCGCTTCTGGCTGGCCTCAATCGCCAGCGTCAGGGCCACCCGGTCCTCCTCCAGCAGGCGCTCGCGTTCCTCCAGTGCGTGCCTGGTCGACTCCAGCTGGGTCTGAGCGAGCTCGCCGGCATCCTGCAGCGCGGCCTGCCACAAACGCTGGCTCAGGTGAGCTACCCGCTCTGGGATGCCTGGAACCGCCGCCTCAATGGCGCGCTGGCGCAGGCGAAAGCCTACGGTCTGCCACCAGGTCTCCAGCCAACGCGTGACGGTGTTGGGCGAGCCGGTGCCCAAGTGGGCTCGGATTCGCTCGACGGTGGGACGTTCGCCGGCGGCGATGATGTCGTCCGCTGCCTGGTGCACATCCAGTTCGCTGATGCCCTTGGCCATTGGGTGTCCTTCTGCGGAACGGTGAGAATTGGCAGGCCATGTCTGATAAGGCATATTTATCAGATGTAGCTCAACCTAATCATAGTGCACAATACATAGTACATATGAATAATATCACTGCTGCGTCAGGGGAACTCGTTTCGGGGCTGGTTCCGGAGCGGCTGGCCACTTCCGCCGCAGAAGCGGTGCGAGACATCCTGCAGGAGGCCGAAGCGCCTAACACCATTCGCAGCTACGCCGGCGCCCTGCGCTATTGGGCGGGCTGGTTCGAAGGGCGCTATGGCAGGCCCATCGCCCTACCCGTCCCCCCGGCGGCAGTGGTTCAGTTCATCGTGGATCACATGGGGCGCTCAGGCGATTTGGGGCTTCGTTGGGATCTGCCTGCAGACTTGGATAGTGCCTTGGTGCATGCGGGCCTGAAGAAGAAGCCTGGGCCGCTGGCGTTCTCCAGCCTGGTCCACCGGGTGGCGGTCTTGTCGGCGGCCCACAAGCAGGCCCGCCAAGACAACCCTTGCGAGGATCGCGCCGTGAGGACCCTACTGTCCAAGGGGCGCAGGGCTTCTCACAAACGAGGCGAGCGCCCGGCCAAGAAGACCGCGCTGTCAGCCGCAGATCTGCGCGCAATGGCGGCCACCTGCGACACCTCGCTCAAGGGGAAGCGCGATCGCGCCCTGCTCTACTTTGCCTTTGCTAGCGGCGGGCGCCGCCGCAGCGAAGTCGCCGAGGCGACGGTGAATCACCTCACCCGACTGCCCGAAGGCGGCTACACCTATCGCTTGGATCACGGAAAAACCTTGCAGTCCGGGCCAGTGGTTGGCAGCAGCCCCGACAAGCCCATCCTGGGAGAGGCAGCCACCGCACTGCAGGACTGGCTGGACATGGCCGAGATTACCGACGGCCCCCTGTTCCGGCGCGTCTGGCCACGGTCATTGGGCGGCGCGCTCAGCGGCAAGGCGGTCGCCGCCATCGTTAAGGACCGGGCGCGGTTGGCCGGTCTGGACGGGGACTTTGCCGGCCACAGCCTGCGCTCGGGCTTTGTTACCGAAGGTGCGCGGCGTGGGGTGGCCCTGCCGGCGCTGATGGCGATGACCGATCACCGCTCCGTGGCCAGCGTGATCGGATATTTCCAGCAGGGCGGCGTCGGCAGCAACCCCGCCGCGCGCCTGATGGATGAGGACTGAGCCTCCGGCCCGAGCGGCCAGCAGTGCGCGTTGAATGTGCCCCGCTCGGGCCCTATCCTGCACAAGACGCGCACCATCCACGGCAGGAATCAGGGGGCAGCATGAAGCTAGTCAAGGCACGGATCCGAAACTTCCGTTCTGCAGAGGATTCCGGAACGTTCGATGTCGGAGAGCTGACCTGCTTGGTCGGTAAGAACGAGGCGGGCAAGACTGCAATTCTGACGGCGTTGTTTGGTACCCGTCCCATCGCCGACCAGTTTGCTTACGACACGGTGCACGATTACCCCCGCCGCTTCCTCACGCGGTATGAGGAACGCCACGACGACGAACCCGCACCGGTTGCCACCCTGACCTGGGAGCTCAGCCACGAAGACCAAAAGGCGGTCGCCGACGTCCTGGGTGCCGGCGCGTTAAGTAGTACGACCGTTGACGTAACGACAGATTACAGTGGCCACAGCACTTGGAGCATTCACGTCGATCCCAACGTGGTGCGCGCGTTTCTGCTCGACCAGCACGGTGTGGCAGGCGAGGAGCGGGAGAAGTTTTCCAAGATATTGCTGGATCGACTCGTGGTCGAGATAGATGCGCACCCCGAGCCGTCTGACCAATTGCAGGCGGTCAAGCGGTCCATCAGCGGCTTCCGCAAGGGGAAACCAGTGCTGGCGGCCATCGATATCCTGCAGAAAAGGATGCCGGCGTTCTTCTATACCTCTCACTTTGATCGCATGTCCGGGGAGATATCGCTGGACAAGCTGTCTCGTGACACCCAAAGCGGCGCGACGATCTCCCCGGGTGACCAGATTTTCCTCGACTTCCTCGAGTACGCCGGGACGTCGGTCAGCGAATTGCAGTCCAGCACACGCCTGGAAGAGCTCAACGCACGTTGCCAAGCCGCCTCCAATGAAATTACCGATGAGATCTTCGAGTTTTGGAGTCAGAACGACGCGCTCAGTGTAGAGATAGCGCTTGCCCAAGGCCTCTCCGAGGATCCCGCCCCCTTCAATAGCGGGACTGTTGCCAAAATCCGCATTCGGAATGACAACCACAAGGTTTCGGTGCCCCTGTCTGAGCGCAGCGCCGGATTCGTCTGGTTCTTCTCCTTCCTGTCGCAGTTCAAGCAGATGCGAAAGAGGAACCCCGGTGCGATCATCCTTCTGGATGAGCCTGGATTGACGCTACATGGAAAGGCGCAAGCTGATCTGCTCCGCTACATCATTGAGCGTCTACTCCCCGACCCCCAGGTCATCTACAGCACCCACTCGCCCTTTATGGTGCCGGCCGATCGTCTTGCGGACGTTCGCGTCGTCGAGGACGTTGTCACCTACGACCAGCGTCGCCGCCCCACCGTTAAGGGCACACAGGTCTCCGCGGACGTCCTGAGCGTCGATCAGGACACGCTGTTCCCCCTTCAGGCCCATCTCGGTTACGAGGTTACCCAAAGCCTGTTTGTGGGAGCGCATACCCTGTTGGTCGAAGGACCTTCGGATGTGCTCTATCTTCAGGCGGCATCGCACGCGCTCAAGCAACGCAAGCGCCAAGGCTTGGACAGCCGGTGGGTGATCTGCCCCACAGGCGGCATAGACAAAGTGCAATCGTTCGCCTCGCTCTTCTCTGGCAAGGGCATCCACATGGTCGCCTTGTGTGACTACGGCAATGGCGATAAAGGCAAGGTGCAGCGGCTGAGGGAGTCTCAGATCATGAAGACTTCCGGCGTCTTGGTAGCCACGGATTTCACCGGAAAGGCGGAGAGCGACATTGAGGACTTCTTCGCACCCGCCGTCTTCGCCGACATCCTCAACGGTGCCTACGGTCTGAAGGGAAAAGGGCAAATTTCCGCCCGGCAGTTCAGCCAAGACGGTGCCCTGACGCGCCAGGTCAAACAGGCCGAAGCACTGTTTAATGTCATGGGGGCTTCCGTTCCGCCCCTGGATCATTTCACTCCCGCCAACTGGCTCATCCAGAATCAGCACGTGCTGGCCGCGGAAACTACGGCCATCAATGAAACGCTGGAGCGCTTTGAGAAGGCCTTCGCTGAGATCAATGCGGCGCTAGGGGCCGGTGCGTAGATGAACCTCTGCCAGAGCTCCGCAATGGCAGCGGGTTCCTCTCCCGGCGCGCACTCATCGGAGGGCAGGACTCGGCTGCCTGACTCCCGCGCCATGAAATCGGCCTCTAACAGTGCGCCCTTTCCCTGCCATGCTGGCCCTGCGAATGCCGGGTCCGCAGAGGGCGCTTTAGACGCGCCAAGCCCAGTCTGATCCGTGAATGCGGCGACCACCCTGCCGGTTCCAGCGGAACGCCTCCCACATCAGAGTCGGCGGCGTTCCACCGTACTTCAACTCATCAGCCAACCGGATGAACACCTCATCGGTAATCCAGGTTGACGGGGCAAGGTCCAGGTCCGTGAGCTTGGCCGCATGATTGGCCGCGCGTCCAACCCAGACGATGTCGTTGCCGCCTCGAATACCCGTGCGAGCAGCTCGGATTGGGCTGCTGTCGATTCCGACGACATGCCTCACGGTACCTGTCCAGTCGGGGTACTGCTGTTTCAACGCTGGCATGACGATCATCTTGACCGCATAGTTGATTTTCAACCCGGCCTTAGCCGCCGGCGTGGCTTGCCGGTCACCCACCCAGATGCCCATGACACGATCTCCGTCGTAGGAGGTGATCTTGCCGCCCTCTTTCCTGATGATCGTCGCTGCACAGTGCAGGAACGCTTTGTAGATCTCTGCACTCAACTGCCAGGCTTCGGTGTCGACCATATTCGTTGAGCCGTTCAGGTCCGCGTACAAAACAGTGGCACGATCAAACTCCACTGCGTCATTGCCCAATCGCAGATCTTCTGGATCGGGTACAACTTGACCTCTCCGTGTAGACCATCGGGTTTGTGCTATCGCCTGCACGGCGGCCGTCATCTCTTCCAGCAGTGCCACCGTCAGTCCCTCGGCCCAGCTTCGAGAATGCGGGAGCGAATTTGTTCGCATGCCGGTGCAATCAAAGCCCGGGCGTCCGGGCCAGGGGTGTATCGGTAGGGGACGGTCGTGAGCCCCGTGAGATCACTGGGAAGCTTCAGCTTGTCTTCGCGCGGCTCCATCAAGAAGGCGCGCCGACGCCCCAGGAATCCAATGAACATACCCAGTTCAAAGACGACGTTGTCGCGCATGACAGGCCACTCGTCACCGCGGCTGATGACCATGTCATCCGCGTGGGCCACGGCAATGGCAAAGTCTGCCTGTTCCAGCTGGCGCTCGAGCTCGTCAAGTGTGTAGTTGGCGGCGCGGAACACCCCGTGGTCCCATACCACCGTCAGGAACGGGTCGTGCTCGAAGTGCTGTACCAGCAACCGCGTGACAGGGAGCGCCTCCACCGACGACATCACAAAGACCCGGACCTGTCCGCGAGGTTGGGTAATCATGTGATTGCGCTCTTTTAGACGGCGCGAAAGGGTCGCGGCCAGCCGCCGCCAGATGACGGGGTGTGAATCCGCAATCCTGCTGAAATCGATTTCCGGCACCTTTAGCACTACGGTCGGCTCGCGTGCAGTAACAGTTGCCGCCCGCAGTTGCGCCGGTTCGATGGCTGCCATTTCGCCGACGTGGTCCCCAGCCCTTCGGGTATTAACCACTTTGCCGTTGACCAGCACGTCCACGGAGCCGGAGACAATGAAGAAAACGTCGGTCTCTGGGGCGCCCTGAGTGATAAAGGCCTGCCCTGTCCCCACGTCGAGCAATTCCCCGGCCTGTGCCAGCTGGGCTGCGGCCGCGTCCAAGCCGGCCAGCAGGCGGAACTCAGCCAAGGCGGCGATCAGTCGCCTGCCATCATCCGCCGCGAGGCGCTCGACGATCCCAGTCCCCATACTGCCCCCTTGAAAGTGTGAACTGGGTCCCAATATACGCCCAAAGGAGCTGGAATGAATCCGGCTGCCAGCCACGCCGTAGGCGACGCGACCCGCCCGGCCTGGCCTCCTCTTGGGCGCAGGGAGTAGCACGATGGGACACAGCTGGAAAAAAGATCGCACCAAGAAGCGCATTGCCACCCGTTACGCCGAAGTCCGCGACGTGGACATCCGCGATTACAAGCGGGAAACCTCGCTGGTGGATATTCCAGTCAATCGCGCCTATCGCGTCCAAGGGGCGCATGTCTACATCGACATCGTCAATCTGGCGGACATGCTTAGCTGCACTGACATCGAAGGCGAAACCTGCCACAAGCGGGCCCTTCGATTCCTGAATCAGCACTACCGCGCCGTCCATCGCATCCTCGTTGAAAGTGATGCCATCCGTGTGGACTTTCACAACCAGCGGCTGCATGCGGTTGTGACCAAGCCGTACGGCGATGCCAACGAACGCGCCCGGATCGAGCGCGCGGTTGCGATCGCCCAGCTCGCCATCGATGTGCTGGCTGAAACGGGCGACTCGGACGCGCACATCCCCAATGCCCAGGTTCGTGTCGGCATTGACAGCGGGATGGCGTTGGCCGTCAACAATGGTCGTCGCGCCAGCCGAGAACCTCTTTTCTTAGGCTCCCCAGCCAATCAGGCGGCCAAGTGTGCCGGGCATGGAGGGGCTGAAGGCATCTACCTGACGCACGGCGCACGTGCCGTGCTTGAACTGCCTACCTTGACCGGCAACAAGGACCGCACCACTTCGCTGACCGATGCTCAGATTTCCGCATGCGTCGAGGCCGCTGCACTCGGCATTTCCAAGTCGCGCATCATCGAACTCTGGAAAGATGAACAGGCCGAGCTCCCTATCGGCGAATTCAAGTTCAGTCGACCGACGCCTCCGCTTTCTGATCTGGACTTCTCCCTGCTCAGCGCGGCGAACTCAAGGCGATTTGATGGCGTTTCGATCTATGCCGACATTGACGGATTCACCGACTTCGTGGACAAGCACTTAGAGGAGGATCCCGAACATCTGGTTCGAACACTGCACGTATTGCGCTCTGAGCTGGATGCGGTCGTACACGAGGATTTTGGAGGGCGTCGTGTCCGTTTTATTGGCGACTGCCTTCATGGGGTGCTGCTGGAGGGCACGTCACAGACGACAGATGCGCAGGACACGGTCAGCACCGCTGCCCAGTGCGCGGGTGCATTGCGCAGCAGTTTCTCCACTGCCCTGGAGCAACTGAGCGCCGAAGGCGCGGAAGTGGCAGAGCTGGGATTGGCCATTGGCTTCGAACTTGGCCCCCTTGCCATTTCCCGCCTGGGCATGAAGGGGAGCCTTCTGCGGTGTGCCACGGGGCGAGCGGTGTTGGAATCTGAAGCCCAACAACGACTCTGCGACGGTGTGGAGACGGCCATTGGTGAAAATGCCTACAAGGCCGCCAGCGCCGCGATACGGACCGTCTTTACCGACAAGCGAAAGGCGGCGAACCTAGACTATGCCGCAGCGGTGGAGGAACTCGCCGCATCCGGGGACCGCGTGGCGAAGGCAACACTGGAGGCACACTACGCTGAAGTGGCACCCGCAGTGGCTCCTGCGCTCGCGCAGCCGATCCGTCCTCATGTGGCCGCGACGTGACGCCAAGGCCTTTGGAGCTGCTGCAGCGCGTGGCACCGGACTACGGTGCCACGTTGATCGTAGACCCTGTCGGGGGGCTGGTTGGGATCACAGTGGTTCGGGCCGGCGGAGCCGAGTACGCATTTAGATTGCTCGTCTCCGTTGCAGGCGAGCACGTCTCAGTGCGCGAGATCGCCGACCCCGGCATGCTGCCGGGGTTCTGTCCCGATCGGCATATCAACGGTGACCGTAGCTTCTGCCTCGGCTGGGGAGAAGACAATCCGAGCCGGATCCAAGACGAAGCAGCAGCGAGGCATTGGTGGGCCACGGTCTACCAGTACCTGACCTACCAGATCGGCGCGAACGCCCGCCGGGTCTTTCCTGGAGCGGAGAACGGCCGCGCGCACGGTCGTGCTGCGCAGCATCAGGCCAATGCTGAGCAGGCAGCCGAACGACTGGGTCCGGCATTCAAGGCAGATGTGCTCGCGGGGCAGTTCATGGTCCGCAAGGATTCGCGCCCTCAGAAGCGGAGGCTCGAGCTCTGGCACGGCAAACTACTCCTTGCTCGGGTGTCGACGCGCACTGAAACCTTGGTCGGGAGACCCCCAGTCTGCCCATGTGGCCGCGATCCTGACGGTGCGATCACTGCATGTGGCGACCACGCTGCGGCCCTGGTCACTTTCATCTTGGAACAGCACCGATGTGCGCTGGCCGACACAGCTTTCCTTGAGGATTGTGCGGCTGCAGGAGCGCGCTGCTGCGGAACGCTGGACATCTGCGGTCTTCGATCTGCCATCAAACGAACACAAACCGTATCCCTCAAGACAGAGAACTCACCCCGTGCAAGAACCTCAAAATTCTGGCGGCCACCCGCCAAATCAAAGCGACCGCGTTAGTGCCGCTTGGCAGCAGCTGAATTTGGTCTTGGGCTTCTTCTCCCGTGTAGACACAAAACTCTCGGTCGGCCTGGGTATCAACCTGGGCATGCTTGCCATGATCGCGACGCGGCTGCCGAAACTTGATGAACTAACGGCCCTGATCTCGGTTGCGGGCGTTTTGTTCCTTACACCGCTTACTGTTAGCTTCTGGCACCTGTGGTACGGATATTTTCCGGAACTGCGAGGCGGGTCAAATTCGCTCATCTTCTTTGAACGGGTGTCGAGCATGGCCGAGCACGAGTTCTTGCAGAAGTGCGCGGAGCGTACGCTGATGGAGTTCGAGGAAGACCTCCTGGGTCAATGTTGGCGCAATTCCAAGATTCTCTCGTCAAAATTCAGCTGTTTGAAGTACGCGTACATTGCCACTGTTCTGGCAATCGCCCCATGGATGGCACTCATCGTTGTGCTGCCTCCGCCGGCAAAGTGACACACAAGTGGCTTCTGCTCATCCAGTTGTTGAGCCGGAGCCCCGGGCAGCGCTGACAGGGCCGGGCCTTCCGGCCCAAGTCGGCCCAAGGTGAGAAACGGTGCTGGCCATTGCCGGAGTTTGGCCATCGGCTATCACACGCACGTCGCAGTTAGCTCCCTTTCGGAAGGGGATGCCAGCCTAGACGTGCAGCAAACTCACGACGATAGACGGTGTCAATCTGGGGCGGGGCTCGCCGGACGTACTCTTCTGCGAGCGTCGCAGTTTGCCCTGAGAGGCTTGCGAGGTAGGCAACTGCTTCTTCCACTGATGGGACGCGTTGATTTTCCCCGTTGAACTTCGGTGGCAGCGCCGTCCATAGCACAGTGGTAATCCCGCGAGCAGCGGCCCAGTCAGCGAGCCCAGGAATACTCGCCGGTGCTGGACAGCCATGTGTCCAGACCCCCAAGTGTCGCTCCATGTTCTTTGAGGGAATGGCTTCCCGCTCACGCAAGGCTCGCTTGGCGTCGCCCTCGTCGTCGGTACCAGCCTCAACCCAGAAGGAGGTGACAGCAGACGCGGCCGCATGCATGACCAACGTAAGCCGTCCATTGCCGGATTGCCTTAAAAACTCTACGCAAACCGTTGGCCCGTCTGCCAGCCACTGTCCACGAACCGGTAGACCGTCGGGTTGCCATACCAGCGACCCCCAACCAAGATAGGCAATCATCTTGAGCCTCTACTCGACTGCGACAGCCGTGCCGCCCACCACAAGCGGCTCATTTCGTAATCGGTCGAGCCTTTAGTCTCTGCGCTCACCATCCTGGATGCCTCCTCGTCTCAACAAGACTCTGTATTGATAGCGCTACCGCGCCATCTGCCGCGATGTTGCGCTGCAGGGTCCGACGCCGGGCGAGAAGAAGCGCGAAGACGGAGCATGCTGCTGATTGCGGACTACCCGCAAGAGCGGGTGACGCATGCCTGGGAGATAGTCGAACCCGCTGTCTTCAAGCTCAAGTACGAGGCGGGAGAGAACCTCATGCTGCAGGAGCAAGCGGCGTCGCGACGATGCAATCCGAACACCCCGGCACCCTGTGAAAGGAAGCACGAAATGGCTGAAGTACCAGAACAGCTCTTCGGCAATAAGCTGGATGGGACTATCCTGCCCCACCAGTAGCAGGCAATCGTGCAGTGCACGCCCCAAGGCAAAGCAGTCATGCCGTCTGCCCTGCTCATGGGCGACCCTCAACATCACCACTAGTGCCGCCAGGCTATCCAGAGTGCCCAGCCCGCACAAGCCCTCGGTGATCTCTCGTAACCGACGGTCTCGGCGGACAAACATGCCGGCTCGCAAGCTCGCTCCGCTGAACACTTCCAGTTGCACAGGTGCACTGAGCGACATGAGTATTGATTCTCCACAACCGCCAAGTGCCTCGTGGACATTCAGAGCGGCCCAGACCGGTGAACATAGAACCATGCGGGAGCCGGGATAGCGCGCCTCGGCTGCTGCCTGCGTCGCCTGGGACGGGACGTGTTCCGCATGGGCATATTTCACCCACACATTGGAGTGGCAGCCGGGACGCTCCGGGGATATCGACTGTCCGAGCGCGTATGCGCTGGATAGGCCCATTCGGCTTCGCAAGCATTCAAACCACAATCCGACACTGAGTGATCGCAGGCAGTACGGCACGGCTCGGTTGGCGGGAAGTATGCTCGTGCTTGCACGCATGCGGGCAAGTCGCGCCTCGCCGTAAAAGGGTATCTCTTTGAGCGCCATGGCCGTGCCCCTCCCCATTCACCTTTGATGGGTAACGAAACGCGAGTTTGTTACTCCTTCCACCATCCGTATTAGAGGGGCAGAATCAGGAGGACACAAGCGACGGGGTGTGACCACGCCATGACGGAGCGGACCAACGAATCAATCCTGGCCCCGGAACGCCGTGAGATCGAAAGAGAATTGACCTTTCATTTCGGGCCTCTCATCGGCTATGAAAACTTGCCGCGAGCTCTTGGCTATCGCTCCAGCCACGCGCTCCGCCAAGCAGAGGCACGCGGAACCTTGCCCGTGAAGATATTCAAAGTGCCCGGCCGCCGCGGCAAATTTGCCTTTGCGATGGACATCGCCGACTGGATGGTTGGGCTGAGGGCCGCAATCAGTCCGCCGGCAGTATCTGGCACCCCGCAAGATGAAGCGGCTGCTCTGAAGCCCAACCAGGAATGACGCCCCACAACCCAAACTCAAGGGGCCGGGCTTGTAGCGTTTCAAGAACAGACTCAAGACGTCCCCGAAGATGCGCTCGCCGAGCGCCGAGGAGAGTACCAAGAGCCGGAAACTAACATCTCCGAACCCTGGAAATGACTTGCCCCCGTTGGCGCGGGGGCAAGTGACATCTGTTGGAGCAGATGGTGGTGAAACTCAGCCTGTGCCCTGAGGCTCACCCTTTTCCTTGACAAAGTCAAGCGACTTCCCGTTCGCGCGGAGGGGTGCGCCCATTTCCTCCCCATCTCATATGGCGGAGGCGAACCTGAATGGGCACCTTGTTCCAATCTCGAGACCGGGCAGACGTTCGCAAGCCGACGGCTGAGGAGCAGGATGATGACCGCAGGAAAAAGCGCGACCGCCAAACCGACGGACGAAGACCGCCGTGAGGGGCATCTGCCCCATTCCCCTCTCGAGCTAGCACGCGGCAAGCGCGACCGCCGCGAAATCTTTGTATTTCAGTCCCCGAAGAATGGGCGGACCGTAACGGTGGCCGACCTGGTCAACTTTTGCCAGGCGCTGATGCTCGAATTTGACCCCCAGGTGGAGATGTATGTTGAGAGGCCGCGTCGAATCACGGTAGGCGAGAAGCGCGACCTTGAGTTGAGCTTCTGGGTCGGGCGGAGGGATGGCACCCAGCACTACCAGTTTGTAATCCCTACAAAACGGGTGGCTTCACTGAGCGTTGGCTTAGTCAAGCTTCCCGCAGATGACGAGCTCATCCACATGGCCTTGAATCAAGGGCTCGTATTGCGACTTGTCCACGAAAACTCTCTGGCATCTCGCGCCAGCGAGGTCGCTGTTGCCTACGAACTACTTCCGCTTGTCTGGGCCAATGCAAAGATCGCGGGGGCCAGGCAGTTGGAAGTGAGGATTGAGGACATGCTCCAGAACGTTGAGCGCCTCACCATGAGCGCATTACAACTGCAGACGGGCCAGGCCCGGTTCGCAGTGGCTTGCGCAGTGGCAAGCCTCGTCTACACCGGCCGCGTACAACTCGTGGACTATCGCCCAGGGGATCCGGATGCCCTCGTGGAGGTGCGTCATGGCTAGGTACGAAATCTATGATCAGGCGACACTCGACGAGTGGTACTCCCCACATCCGGTTGATATTGCACCAGATCATCTCTCCAAGTTCCGCGTGGCCAAGGAAGCACTCACCGCCTTGCTTCTGGGCCGTTCCACCATCACCGCTATATCCCGGAGATATGGAATCTGCCACAAACGCCTGAAGCGCATGGCAATGAAAGCGCCCACGATAGCCCACGATGGCATGCCGCACGGATTTCGCGTATGCATTCCATGGGGCAGTTACTCGACTGAGCTTTCCTTCGAACCCGCGGAATTGCCGCTGGTTCCAGGAAGATTTGCGTGGCACAAAGTCTCCGAAGCTGTGCCGAGTGTTAAAGCCTTGATCGATGGCTTTGCAACCCATCTGCCGCCGGGCCGCCCTCCAAGCGCGTTCGTAAAATTGCACCAACGAGTCCTTGCGGAGCTGAAGCAGCACAACCTGGAGGACAAATTCCCCCTGAACGATCCTGGCAAGGGGAAGCGCTCGCTGCTTGCTTTGCTCAAGCGGCGGCAGTCGGCAGTAGCCGACGTGGACCTTTATGAACCTCAATCGGCATCGAACGCTCCTGTCGCTTTGGAGCAAGCAGTACGGATGGGCCTGTTCGCCAGAACGGAGTTTGACGCGCACCAAATCGATGTTGAATGCAAGATCTCCATCGATATGCCCAATGGCGCGCGTGTTACGCGCAAAGTGTCACGGCTATGGCTTCTCATCGAAATAGAGACTGAATCCAGGGCGGTAACGGGATGGCTTCTCTGTGTCGGCCAGAGCTATGACAATCTTGATGTAGCGCTCTGCTTGTCCAAGTCAATGGAACCCTGGGCTCCCAGGGACCTGACGATCCCGGACCTCTTCTACGCACCTGGCGCTGGAATGCCCGTCTATCAGGCAGCAACGCCGATAGTCACGCGCTCGGCCGCTGTCGCACTGGACAACTTCCTTGCGCACTCGGCCCATGCACTCGAAGCAGCATTCTGCAGGGCTCGGGGAGGTGTGATGATCTTCGGAAAGTCGCACACACCGCGCTCACGACCCATTGTAGAGCAATTCTTCTCGCGCTTGGAACGTGGTGCGCTGCGTAAGATCCCCGGCGGTTTTGAGCCCGCCAAACGGCTGGGGGAAAACAAGATCAGGATCAGCAACTTCTCTCCGGATGCCCATCCCATCCAGATGCACCTTCTCGAGGAGCTCCTGGACGTCATCATAGCCAACTACAACGCGACGCCTCACTCCGCACTCGGACAGATGACGCCGCTAGCGTATCTCACGAATCGCAAAGAGTCAGCGTTTGCGTTTGCGCCGGAAACCTGTGGCCTGGATGCTGCAGATATGGCTTCGACAATCGTAAGCCTGCCCGTAAAAGGCAACAAGGATAATGGGGAGTTGCCCCATGTCACCTACTTGTATGCGGACTACCGATCCCCTTCCCTTAACGATAAATGGGGACTGATTGGCACCAGGATTCTTGCGCGCGTGAATAGGCGCGATCTTCGTTCAATCGTGCTACTTCAAAGTGCCACCGTGCCATTCGGAGTGGCTACCGCGCGAGCGCCTTGGTCGCGCGCGCCGCATGACGAGAGGACGCGAAGGATCATCTGTCGTTGGTCCAAACAGCGCAGTGATTTCTCAATCGCTGGCGTGGAGTGTGCAATTGAAGCCTTCATAGCGCATCTTCGATCTACTGCAGACACGTCCCAACCCGCAGTCGACCAACTTGCGCGCTTGCAGCAGTTGCACTTCGGCCGTCTGCCCGACATTCGGTCCCAGCCAGCTCACATCCCGGTAAGAGTCCCCCGGGGAGGCAAGGTGAATCTTGATGACTAGATCGGACCTTGCGGAGGCCATCATGGCCGTCCGTCGCCTTGACCCCGACCATCCACTTTTCATTGAGTCTGGCTACCGTATCAACACGAAGCCTGTCGAACGCATGGCGGATTTCGTTCTGTACAACATTCAGCAGGGTCATCATGGGTGCTCTCTTTATTCAGAGAGCGGGGTTGGCAAATCCACGGCGCAAGACTATCTAGTCGAAACCGACTGGCGCTGGCTCGTGGAGGACGGACGCCGCGCAGGTGTGGCCAGGGCAATCGTCGCAACCTCAGATGCATGCAGGAGCCCGCTGAGCTTCTGGCACGCGCTTTCACATCAACTGGGAATGCCGCGCTGGTCATCGGCCAGGCCTCACGAGCTGAGGGCACGAATACACAATCACATGCGCGCCGCGTGTGGGCACGCCGACGTACGCAGGTACGTATTGTTCATCGACAGTGCTCAACGGCTCACCAATCTTGAGTTTCAGTGCTTAGAAGATCTTGATAACTTGATGAGCAAGGACAGGCTTACTCTCTTTTTGGTCTTTGTGTACCAAAGTGACCAGCAGGGCATCGAGCTTGGCGACATGTGGCAGCACCATCCGTCACATGTTGTTCGCCGGTGGTTTCTGGACTCAGCCCCATTTCTTCCTCTTGCGGCGCGAGATGAGGTCAGGCATGCCCTGTCGCGCTACGACGGCGCAGCATGGTGGCCGACAGAGGACATGCCATTTTCTAGATACTTCGCCACCGACGCATTTGATCGCGGATGGCGGCTGGAATCTGAAACGGAGATGATTTGCGATGCTGTGTCCGCCCTCCGGAGGGAGGTGGGACTTCCCGAACATAGTGGCTGGCCGATGTGCTCCTTCACATCGACCGTGCGGAATCTGCTAACGAACGCTTGGTTTCAGCAGAGTTTCGAACGCTTCACTCCATCTGACGTCCGTGCTGCGCTTGTGCATGTCGGGTACCTGCGAACCGAGTTCATTCGCATGCGCGAGAAGATGTCCGACAAGGCAATCGCCATCATTGAGAAGATACAGAATACGGCAAACCAGGTAGGGGGAAGCAATGAATAGCTCTCGCGCCGTAAATCCTTCTACGCCTCGGATTGTCGGCGCAGAGCATGAGTTCTATCCATACATATCGGGCTACGGCGTGCTGCAGCGGATCGTTGCACTGGGCATGCCAACAAGTGAGCAACTCATGATCATGGGGGTGAGGCGTAAGACTGGGCGCTCCATGCTCCGCCCTTTGCTTCTGCCGGGCCGGGTGCAGGATACTTTTGCGTCAGCCATCGAAGTCCGTGACGTCACAACGAAGAATCTATGGAATCCGGCCGCGTGGCTTCCAGTTCAATCACTTCGACTTCTCGCGGGTAGTGAGCTTCCATATATGCGGTGCCCCGCATGCGCACTTCACGGCTACCATTGTTCACTATTTCTCCTTCCTTCCATCTCTGCGTGCCCTTGGCATGGCGAGAAGCTCATCAGCCACTGCGAGGCATGCGGAAGGACGCTGGGCACCAGTTTTGACCACTCCGGTGGTCTCGGGACTTGTACTTGTGGATTTCAGCCAATCGACGCCCACACAGCGCTACTGGACGTCAGGCAATTTCCCGCTCGTGAAGTGTCGCAGTGGGTGGATGACTACCTTCATTGGGCATCACGCCAGCGGGCAGGCCGAGTGATTCACTTCCCCAGTGATGCGCAAAGCTGGCCTTCAGCTCTGGCGCGCCTGATTGATAGAACGACTCCTATGCCGCCCGTCCACCAGGACGATGGCAATGCTCACGTAAGGTATGAGGCTTTCCAGCCATCCGCTGACGATCCGGAGCCAGGGGCGTTCTGGGGCTGGGCAATGATTGGCGGCAACTCGGGCCTCATGTGCGCTCCGCTCCCATTGATGGCCTACGATGCTTTGACGCGGGCCACTGCAGCGGCATGCGCCAGGGTCGGACTTGAAGGCCTATCTGTCCTGAGCTTCCGCTCAACGCACTACGACACCCAAGGACCCACTGAGGTAGAGCGGCACGAGTCGTTCCTAGCTCCCTATGGTGTTTCTGCCAGCGGCGCGACTTGGCTCAATCTCTCGGTTGTCGACCCGATGGTAACGTTAGCGTGCGGCACAGCGCTGGAGCTGGCCGCTGCGGCCTTTGGTATCGCGAACGACAAGCCGGATAGGTCCCCTTCCGTAATCGTCGCTTCGGTATTGGACAGCATTAAGGGAAGATCCGCCTTGGTCGACGCGCTTGTGTGGGTTCTGGCAACCGCTTATGAGGAAGGCTTGGCGTTGACGCTTGCAAGGGTGTTCAAGCTGAATCCGAAGGATGTACTGCCTTCAGGTGGGTATCCGGTCATCGAGCTTCAGGGTTCCGCCCGTTCCTTGAGAGAAGTCCGGGTCGCCTGGGTGACACCTCGAAAAACAGCTAGAATCCAGCAGAAATCCTAAGGCAGGCAGTTCTTAGCAATTTTTGCCATCATTGGGGCAACGGCACTGTCTCGTGCCGGACTGCGAACGGCAGTAGCCTTCATGCGAGTACGCAACACAAGGGGAGGCTTTGCCGCCGCGTGGGCTAATTGGTAATTCTAAAGACCCCCCGGCAGTCGTGGGCGTGTTTTATGGGCTTCCGGAACTGTTGGGCGTTATTTATGTACTTCTGGAAATGCCGGGCGTCTTTGGTGAACTTCCGGGAATATCGGGCATCTTTGGTGGACTTCCGGAAATATCGGGCATCTTTGGTGGACGGAAGCTGCCAGGAAGAGGCTAAGCTCACCCCATCCATATCTTCTAAAATCAATGCGTTAGAGGCCGGGCGTTTTCGGTGCGGCAGACACCAGGCGAACGCTGGCCAATCCCTCTATCAGAAGCTCGTCCTGCAGAAGGTCGAGGATCGGCCAAAAGCGGAGACTTGAATTACACCTTCCAGACTTTGCTGCCTATGGGCACGTCAGTCTTATCGAGTCCAGGGAGATGGACGATCAGTTTGTAGCCTCCAGGTCGAAAATGGTCAAGACGCAGCTCCGCCTGTGCTTGCAATCTAGTACCGCTCGGACACTCGACGATGACGGTAAAAACGGGGCTGCTCTCACTATACTGGAGCGGTAAATCGGGCGCCAGAACCAACCCTCGACCGCCGAGCAAGAAGCGGTCCTCGACACTTAGTAGAAGTTCCATGAGATCTCTCTCGGAATCATGCGTGCGACCGCTTTGCGCCGAAAGGGGACTTTAGCACTGCAGGTACGCCGCGTCCGGCCAAGCGCCCGCTTCCAGTCATAAGTGGATACCTGCCCCAGTCCAGTATAGATCGCTGACTCGCTCCTCGACAATCAAGAACTCAAGGCCTTTGAATGTCTCGCGGAAGAGCAGTACAGGGTACATGTGGTCGGCGACAGCTGCCGCCAACCGGTGAGCAGCAACGCGGGCGCGCCGCCAGTCAGAGCCCGGCTGCATTCGGCCTTGTTCGTTCTCTAATATAGGCGCCATCATTCCGGTCGCCATTCAACATATCGATCATACGAAAAGTACAGAAGACAGGTAATGGCAGCGTGCACGAACGCAAATGGCACGTATAGCTTCCAAAGAAGCATCCATCCGAAGCCCGCCCCTGGTATCAGGTAGATCGCAAAGATGGTTTTCCACTTGCCGTCATGTCCAGCTATCAGAGATTCGCCATTCTTAATGGCCGCTCCTGAGACGAGCCATGCCAGCACAAACGCTGCGATCAGCATCGCCCAGAATGGCGGATTGGTCCTGCCCTCAAAGAGGTCACCCCCCAAGTATCTCGCCAGCGTGATCACGAAAAGCGCCTGGAGGACCATATAGAGTGCAACAATGATGGAGGCGCCAATGCGTCGCCAACCTCCGTCGAGATCAGAAAATATCTCCAGGTTGGCGGCAACGAGATAGGCGTACGAGTACGGAGCGCGCAGCATTCGCAGCATCTTCATGATGATTCCATTGATCCCCATGTTGCTCTTCTGTAGCCATCGTGAGCGCGGCAGCAGCGGCGACGCCTAGTCTCAGATACTCGGCGAAGCCTGCATCTTTGTGAAGGCGCGCTCGACCAGACGCAGTACAGCATTCCTGATGAAAGAACGTGCATCTTCCTCCCCATCAAACTCTTCCACATGGCAATCGTCATTCCAGAGTGCCGATTTCCAGGAGAATTCGGAATCGCTCAAGCTCTCGTAGAGCTCCCGCCGTACGCCTTCCCTGTACACCTGTACCTGTTCGAGCCGCTCTTCGAACAATTCAATCATTCCGGGCCAATCACCGGTTTCGACCGAGTAAAAGGACTCGACCGCCAAAAGGACGATGTTGTACGGCCTCATTTGATCATCTCCGGGTAAAGGTCGATCCAGGCTGGAGAACGGGTTGATAAGTTGGAGGTGCAGTTCCGCGATGTACCGTCTGATCTGATAGTGACATGCGGCAAGGCGCGTTGCAGGAATCGCCTCATTAACGTGACGCGTCGCGCCCACTCACCCCCACCCCATTGGCGCCCCACCCCTCCCCCACTATAGTTCCACCCCTCACAAGGACGAGGCGGCGCACATGCCCTATATAGGAATCGGACTCCACGTACTGGCGGCCATCTACTTCGCGGTGCACGCCATCCGCTCAGGCCAGAGCCTCTACTGGCTCATCCTGCTCTTCTCCTTCCCGCTGCTCGGCAGCGTCGTCTACTTCCTGGCGATCTACTTTCCGGAAGTCCGTCACTCGCGCGGCGCCCGGCAGGTCGTCCGTTCCGCCAAGCAGCTCATGGACCCGGGCCAGGACCTGCGCAACGCCCGTGCCGAACTGGCGCGCACGCCCACCGTGCAGAACCGGGTTCGCCTGGGGATGACGCTGCTGGATGCAGGCCAGGCCGAGGAAGCCAGAACCCTGCTCGAGCAGGCGGCCAGCTCACCGCTGGGCGACGATCCCTACATCCTGACCGGCCTGGCGCGTGCCCGCCTCGATTCCGGGCAGCCCGCGCTTGCGGCGGAGACACTGGACGGCCTGTTCGCCCGCCACCCGGATGTGCGCCGCAAGCCGGAACAGACGCTGCTTTACGCGCAGGCACTGGCGGCCACCCAAGCGCTCGGCACCCGTGCCGCGTTCGAGCGCGCGGTGGAGTGCGGAAATGACGCGGCCGCCCGCTGTCTGTATGCCGAATGGCTGATGGCACAGTCGCAACCCGACGACCGCGAGCAAGCTCGCAGCCTGTTCGCCGGCATCATCGACGATGCCCAGCACTGGTCGCGCCACGCGCGCAGCCACAATGCCGTCTGGTTGGAGCGGACCAAGGCCGCGTTGAAGGGCTACTGACGCCTGGCAGCCGTTGGCAATCCTGTCGCATCTGCCTCGCTCACAGCCTCGCCGGGCAGATGCCGACACTCGCTAGGCTTGCACCACCGACATCGCCGATAGCGTTGCAGCGCAAGGCTCCAGCTTGGTTGCGTCGTATGCAACGATTCTGAAAATGTTGAAAGTAGTGACGTCATCAGCCCTACTGCATTGGCATCACGCATAGGTCCGCGTATTCCTTGCCCTGCCACCGTGCATCGGTGGTCGGGATTCGAAACCCCGGTTGTGTGGATGTTGCTCGCACTTGCCAGCCGGCACTGCTTCGCGCGGTGCCGGCTGGCAATCCGTCAGTCGGCTATGGCGGGCGGTGCGTGGAGGCCTTGTGCCTGCCCGGTCATCCACACACGGGGTTTCGAACCACGCACCGTCCGCCACCTTTATCGGTGGCGGCTTCTGCATGCACGCAAGGAGCCCAGCCATGACCAAGCCCCACTCCCCTGCCCCGCATCCGATCCACGAAGCGTCTGCGAACAGCCCCGAGCTGGATCCGAACACGCTCATCGCCCTGCTGCACAGCATCGGCTCGGGCGCCGCCTCCGATGGCCAGCCGTGGCCGGAACGCCATCAGATGCCCGGCCGACGCATCGCCCTGGCAGATACCGATTGCTCGCTGGCGGGCCTTCGCGTGGTGTTGGAGATCCTGCTGGCCGCGCAGCGTGCCCGCGAGAACGGCGAGCTGGAGCAATACGTCGGCCCGCGCGTGATGGAGGGGCTGATCATGGCCGGAATCGGCCTTACCGCACACGCCAGTACCCGACTGCATCCGGAGGGCTGAGTGGCCTGGTGGCGCTGGGCGGCCACCGCGCTCTGTCTTGTGGTGGTGGTTGCGGCACAGGCGCTGTGGCCGGCGCCGCCGGTGCCCTCGCCTGTCGCGTTCCAAAGCATCAACGATGATCGATTCTCACAACTGCGCCGCCAGGCGATGCAGTTCGTGGACTCTCGGCCTCGGCAGGGCTTCCAGTTCGTCGAGCGGCATCGAGATGCCGCGTTCCAGGTTCATTGCCGGGGCATACCCGTGCTGTGGCTGGAGGGGCGCTCGCACCATCTGCTGTTGCAGGTCTCACTGGACGCGGAGCGGCGGGCGCCTGCCATTGTGCGGTTGCGGGCGCTCCTCCAATGGCAGTTGGAGCCGTTGGATTACCTGGAGCAGGTACTGGCTGGCGTGCCGGAGCCTGTTCTGTTGGATCGGGTGCTGCAGATTCTTGCTGGTGATGTGCCTGATGGGGCGCGATGTGGCGTGCCGTAGTCGAGCATGGCTCGACTCTACAAGGCTGCGGGCAGCGAGGCTCCGGGCTCCAGCCCTGCCGCTCGTCACCTGCGCGACAGGCATTGGTCCAGTGATCATGCGAGTCACTTCCCGGCATCGATCCAGCCCGCATCGCGCGCACGCGCAAGATCTTCTGGCGTATCGATATCCAAGCCCAGTTCCGGTGCCTGTAGGACATGCACCGTATCGACAGGAAGTTGCCGCAGGCGCGCTCCGAAGCCGCGGTCACCGGTTGCACGCGCAGAGTTGAACCATGCACGCGGCACTACTGCAGGAATGCCAAGCGCGTTTCCATGACGGGCACCCGCACACCCTGACGCCGAGGCGCGGGCACCCGAAAGCAGCGCCTGCAGATGGGAGCGCTCGATTGCGGGCTGGTCGCATGCCACGACCATCACCTCGGTCACCGTGGGCAGCAGGTGCGCGCCGGCAACCTGCAGGCTGCTCGCCAGGCCGCGTTCCCAGTGGTGGTTGGTTACCGGAGTGGCATCCAGCCCGGCAATGCTGGATGTCACGGCCTGTGCGTTCGCGCCCACCACCACCAATACCTGTGATGGCGCGAACTCCAAGGCCAACCGCACCACGCGATGTACCAGGGTCTCGCCCTGCCGGGTCAGAAGCTGCTTGGGCTGGCCAAGTCGGGTGCTCCCGCCGGCAGCCAGCACGACGACCGCATGCGCGTCAGTCACGTACCGTGCGCGCTTCGCCATTGCTGCAGCTGTGCGGCGATGCTGAGCGAAATCGCCTCTGGCCCTCGGCCGCCGATGTTCAGGCCGACCGGTGATCGAAGTCTCGGGGAAAGGCGGTGGCGCTGATCCGGTGTCAGCAGCTTGAACAGGTCCTCGCGCCTTCGCCGCGGACCCAGCAGTCCAATGAACGCGACTTTGGTATCAGCCAGGGCCACCAGCGCCTCCCGGTCCAGTTCGAAATCGTGATGCATCACCAGTACCGCGTCGCACGGGTCGCCATGAAGGGCCTCTGCAGGGTTGGTCTGAAGATGCACATCCGCGCACTGCCCGGCCGAGGCCCAGCGCGCTCGCCGTTCGGCCACGCTGACCCGCCACCCCAGTCCCCGCAGCAGCGGAACCAGCAAGGGCGTTTCGGGACCGCCCCCCAATACCAGGGCCAGCGGAAGCCGGGGCAACGGCAAACGCCACGCGCCCTCGCCAAAGGGCTGTGTACCCTCCATCGGATGCAGCTGCCACGCCTGCTCGCGATGGCCGGCACGGAAAACGACCTGCCCCGACGTGCGAAGGTCGCGCTGGAGTGACACGCCCTCGCGCAACCAAGCCTCGATGACGTCGTCGATGCCGGCCATGGCACGCAACGGCAGCAGCGCAATCCGAAGCCGGCCGCGGCAGCCGAGCGCGGACCCGCTCAACAGGTCGTCGTCACTGCGGGTGTCGATCTCGATCCAGTCGACCCGCCCTGCCGCGCTCACCTGCTCCGCGCGTCGCGCGAGCTCGGGCTCCAGGCATCCGCCGCTCAGCCAGCCGACCTGGCTGCCGTTGCAGAACAGCACCATGTCGCCGGCACCGGCGTAGGTGGAGCCATCGGTTTCCAGCACCAGCGCGAGCACGGCGTGCTCCCCCGCGCGCACGCGCGTCAAGGCCGTCTCGAGTACGCCGCGCGGGCTGCCTTCGGCGAGGAAGCCCGGCGCTGCGGACAGGTCCTCGGCAAGATCGCCGGGCTCCCCTCCGCCTGCGGCGGAGACCTCCAGAGTGGGCGAGGCTACGGGTCGGTCCATGCGCAACGTCAGCCTATGTCGGGCAAGCCGGGCAACAGCTTGTCCAGGGTCATGCGCAACGTCAGCCTATGTCGGGCAAGCCGGGCAACAGCTTGTCCAGGGTGATGGGATAGCTGCGCACGCGCACGCCGGTTGCGTTGTAGATCGCATTGGCGATCGCGGCGCCCACCCCGCAGATGCCCAGTTCACCCACACCCTTGGCCTTCATCGGCGAGATCACCGGATCCAGCGTGTCGAGGAAGACCACTTCCTGGTACGGGATGTCGGCGTGCACGGGAACCTCGTAGCCGGCCAGGTCGTGGTTGATGAACAAACCAAGCCGTTTGTCGACCACCAGCTCCTCCATCAGGGTCGCGCCCGCACCCATCACCATCCCGCCGATGACCTGGCTGCGTGCGGAGAGCGGATTGAGGATCCGGCCGCCATCGCATACGGCAAGCATGCGGCGAATGCGCGTTTCTCCAGTGTAGGCATGCACGGCGACCTCGCAGAAATGTCCTGCATAGGTGCCGACGTCGTAGCCTTGTTTGAAGTCGCCGAAGGCAATGCCGTCCTCCGCCGACAGGGTTCCCGCCTCCGCCAGCGTGATGGTCCGCCCATCCGCCTGGATGCGGCCATTGGCGAAGTTTGCGGTGTCGCCGTCGAAGCCGAGTTTCTCGCCCACCTTGCGGCGCAGGCTGACGCACGCCGCGTACACGCCCGCGGTGGAGCTTGCCGCGCCCCACTGGCCGCCGGAACCGGCGGAGGCGGGATGACGGGAGTCACCGAGGGTGACCTGGACCTGGTCCAGCGGCACGCCCATGGTCTCGGCTGCCGTCTGCGCGATGATCGTGTAGGAGCCGGTGCCAATGTCGGTCATGTCGGTCTCGACAATCACCCCGCCCTGGCCGTCAAGCCGGACCCGCGCCGCCGACTTCATCGTCGGTGCGCCGCGATAGCCCGCAGACACGCCCATGCCGACCAGCCAGTCCCCTTCCCTGACCTGCGCCGGCCTGGGGTTGCGCTTGTTCCAGTTGAAGCGCTCCGCGCCTTCGCGCAGGCAGCGCACCAGGTTGCGGTCGGAGAACTTCTTGGACGGATCGCCGGGTACCACCTCGGGCTCGTTGAGGATGCGGAACGCGATCGGGTCGAGACCCAGCTTCTCGGCCATTTCGTCCATCGCAACTTCCAGCGCCATGTGGCCCGGTGCTTCGCCCGGTGCGCGCATCGCATTGCCTTCGGGCATGTCGAGCGTGGCGATGTAATTGGCCACCAGGCGGTTGGCGCCCGCATAGAGCTTGGGCGTCTGCAGGGTGCCGTTTTCGCCGTCCTCGCCGTTGATGTTGCCCGACCAGTTCTCATGGGCGATGGCGGAGATCCGGCCATCCTTTCCGCAGCCGATCCGCACGCGCTGGAGGGTGGCGTGCCGGTGCGTGGTGTTGTTGGGCATCAACGGGCGTTGCAGCGCGATCTTCACCGGCCGCCCGACCTGCTTGGCCGCCAGCGCGGCCAGTACCGCGTCGGCACGGATGAACAGCTTGCCGCCGAAGCCGCCGCCGATATAGGGCGAGTCCACACGCACCTTGGCAGGATCGATGCCGAGGATCGCCGCCATGCCTTGCCTGGCCCAGTCGATCATCTGGTTCGCCGTCCACAGCGTGAGCGTGTCGCCCTCCCAGGCGGCGATGGTGGCGTGCGGCTCCATCATCGAATGACTTTCGTCGGAGGTGTGGTACGTCTCGTCCAGCTTGACCGCGGCGCTCGCGTAGGCGGTGTCGAATTCGCCCAGCGTCTGCCGGTCGGGCTTGCCGTCGCGTCCCTTTGCCAGCGGCGCGGTTGGTGCCAGGGCGGGGAAATCGAAGCGGCCCTTGTCGCGCTCGTAGCGGGTGCGGATCAGCGCCGCGGCGGCGCGGGCCTGCTCGAAGGTCTCTGCCACCACGCAGGCGATGGCCTGATGGTAGTGGGCCACTTCGGGTCCGCCGAACAGCGGCGCATTGTTCCAGTTCGATTTGTCGACCGGCTTGGTTTCCGGTGCGGTGATGACCGCCAGTACGCCGGGCGCGGCACGTGCGCAGGAGGCATCCATCGAAATGATGCGCCCCTTGCCGATGCCCGCACCGACGATGTAGCCGTAGGCCTGGTTCGGCGCCACGTCATGGCGCTCGTAGGCATAGGGGGCGGTGCCGGTGGTCTTGCGTGGACCGTCGATGCGCGGCGTCGACTTGCCGACGACCTTGGCATTGTCGAACAGGTTGTCGCCGGCGGGGGCGTTGAATTCAAGGGGCATCAGCGCTCTCCTTCCACCAGCACGGCTGCGAGGGTGCGCTCGGCGAGAGCGATCTTGAACGCATTCTCCCGCGTCGGACGGGCACCGGCGAACACCTGCCGGGTCGCGGTCTTCACGCCGTCGCGCAGCAGGGGTTCGGCTGCCTCGACGCGCCACGGCTTCGGCGCGACCCCACCGAAGGCGAACCGCGCCGAGCCGTCACGCTGCACGACCGCGGCGACCGACACCAGTGCGAATGCAAAGGACGCGCGGTCACGTACCTTGTGGTACACGTGCCGACCGCCCAGAGGCTCCGGCAGCGTGACGTGGGTGATCAGCTCACCGCGCTGCAGCACGTTGTCCTGCTGCGGCCTGTCGCCCGGGGAACGATGGAAATCGGCAATCGGGATGCTGCGCGTACTGCCGTCACCCCTGACGGTCTGGATCGAGGCGTCCAGCACCCGCAGGGCCACCGCCATGTCGCCCGGATAGGTCGCGATGCAGCTGTCCGATGTGCCGATCACGCCCATCTGCCGGGAGAACCCCTCGAGTGCGCCGCAGCCGGATCCGGGCAGGCGCTTGTTGCAGGGCAGGTTGGGATCGTAGAAATACGGGCAGCGCGTGCGCTGCAGCAGGTTGCCGCCGGTGGTGGCTTTGTTGCGCAGCTGCCCGGAGGCGCCTGCCACGATCGCGCGGGTCAGCACTGCGTAGTCGCGGCGCACGCGCTCATGCGAGGCCAGCGCGGTATTGGTGACCAGCGTGCCGATGCGCAGGCCGCCCTCGTCGGTGGGTTCGATCCTGTCCAGGCCGATGTCCTGCACATCGACCAGGTGCGCTGGCGTCTCGACCTCCAGCTTCATCAGGTCGAGCAGGTTGGTCCCTCCGGCCAGGAACTTCGCGCCCTCGGTACCGGCGACGGCCCTGGCGGCCTCGGCCGGGGATTTCGCGCGTTCGTAACTGAAGGCCCTCATGAGCGCCTCCCTGCAGAGGTCACGCCAGCGACCTCTTCCATCGCCTCGGCAATGTTGGAATAGGCCCCGCAGCGGCAGAGGTTGCCGCTCATGCGTTCGCGCATCTCCATGTTGGTGGCCCGGGGCCGTGCGCTGACATCCGCCTGCACATGGCTGGGGACACCCCGCTTGATTTCGTCCAGTACCGCCACCGCCGAACAGATCTGCCCCGGCGTGCAATACCCGCACTGGTAGCCATCATGCTTGATGAAGGCGGCCTGCATCGGATGCAGGTCATCGGGGGTTCCGAGGCCTTCAATGGTGGTGATGGCGTCGCCCTGGTGCTGCACCGCCAGGCTGAGGCAGGCATTGATACGCTCACCGTTGACCAACACTGTACAGGCACCGCATTGACCGTGGTCGCAGCCTTTTTTCGTTCCGGTCAGCTTCAGATGTTCGCGCAGGGCATCGAGCAGCGTGGTCCGGGTGTCCAGTTCAAGTTCCCGCCGCTTGCCGTTGACGGTCAAGGCCACCGTGCTGATGACCGGCGGCCTGGGCGGCGGGGGCGCCGCCAGTTCGGCGGCGAGCGAGGACGCCCCCGGTGCGGCGGACATTGCCACGGTCGTGACGCCGCCGGCGATCACCTGGCGGCGCGTCAACTTCATTCCTTCATCACAACTTGGCACAGTGACCTCCTGGCGTTCGGGGAAACCCCGTGGCTGGATGGACGCGCTCACACTACCGAAGGGCCACTATGCCCATCTGCGGGGTACAGACCTGTGAAGTCGGCGAAATGTACGAACATGATGCAGCAAGCCCGAAGAAATCGGCTGCATCCAGCCACAGCGCGGCACTCTTGAGCCATGCGTATGCCTCACTGGATGACTCACAGTCCTGTTTGTCCCTCAGCATGAGGAACATGATGGCCCGACGCTACAAAGGCGTTGGCTGGGAGGACTCGGGTTCGTGGATCGAGCCTTCCAACAAGGCAACGTAGGTATCGAGCCTGGTGCGAAGGCCGATCAGCATCCAGCCCAGCAGGTACAGCAGCACCATGGCGAAGATCAGTAGTGCACCCAGCGGGCCAACATCGAAAGCGCCCGCCCAGTCGCCCCATTTCCATCCGCGGAACTGCAGGTAGAGGGCAATCAACAGCGGGAATGGTCCCAGCCGCTGCAGGCCGCCATACATCATGCCCATGCGCTCAATCATGTTTGTGCGCAAGGTGCTGACGAACTTGAGTCGCCGCTCGCGCTGGACGCGCGGGAATCCGCGAAGCTCGGTCACCACCGCTTGCCAGTGGGCGAAGTCTTCATCCATCTCCCGGGCGTGCGAGAGCCGCGGCTGACTGAACTGGCGAATGCCCCTGCGGGCGGCCAGTACGCCACCGACAATGAACCCTCCGATCTCGATTGCCAGGCAGGCAACAACCACCTGGAGCACTACGCCAAGAGGCAGCCATCGATCCGGAAGCTGACCCATGAGAATGCCGATGATCGCCGCACCCACGCCGATGCGAAACGCCCACGTCTCCACCCTGCCCGCCTTGGGGTAGATGCTGTGCTCAACCAGTCCCTGCACCCGCTGGTAGAGCCAGTGGAATGTCAGTTCCTGCGAATCGGTCTTCGCGGGCGGAACGAATCCGCCCCCTGTCTGCATGTCCATTGCGCCCCCTGCCCCGGCCGGCGCAGATGCCGGCCGCCCCATCGTACCTGAGCGCGCTTCAGGTGGCGCCTCAGCGGGAATCACATACCCAGATCAGACAACCCCGGATGGTCATCCGGGCGACGCCCCAGCGGCCAATGGAACTTGCGGTCGCTTTCCTTGATTGGCATGTCGTTGATGCACGAGAAGCGCCGCTGCATCAGGCCATCCGCGCCGAATTCCCAGTTTTCGTTGCCATAGGAACGGAACCAGTTGCCGGAGTCGTCGTGCCATTCGTAGGCGTAACGGACAGCAATGCGGTTTTCGGTAAAGGCCCAGAGCTCCTTGATCAGGCGGTACTCGAGCTCCTTGTTCCATTTGCGTGCCAGGAACTGCCGGGCTTCTTCCCGGCCGTTGGTGAACTCGGCACGATTACGCCACTGGGTGTTGAGCGAATAGGCAAGCGACACCTTGTCGGCATCGCGGGAATTCCAGCCATCCTCGGCAAGGCGCACCTTCTGCGTGGCCGATTCGAGGGTGAACGGAGGAAACGGCGGACGGGGGTGTTCAGTGGACACGGGGAAACCTCCAATCGAAATGGACACACGGGTTGCTTCAAACGATCTGACGTACCCAGGCGCTAACGCCTGGCCTGTTCCAGCAACAGCTTCGCGACATCCTTCGCGGTGTCTGCGGCGTCGTAATCACCCATCACGCGCGACAGGGTGATGGCGCCTTCCATCAGGATCAGCAGCTGACGGGCCAGCTCCGCCGGCTGCTCCACATCCAGTTGTCCGGTAAGTTCCAATGTGTAATCAAGCAGCTTCTGCTTGTGATCACGCGCGATCTGCCGGATCGGATCGGCTGGGTCGCCGACCTCGCCTGCGGTATTGATGAACGCACACCCGCGATAGCCCTCGGACTGGAACCAGTTCTTGAGCACGGTGAACATGCCGAGGATGCGTGCTTCCGGGGTGTCCGCCTTCTCGCACTCGTGCCGGAACCAGGCCAGCCAACGCACGTCGCGCGCCCTCAGCGCCGCAGCGGCCACGTCGTCCTTGTTCTCGAAGTGGCGGTAAATGCTCTTCCGCGCCACGCCCGAGGTCTTCACCAGCAGGTCCATGCCCGTGGCGTGGATCCCGTTCTGGTAGATCAGCGCCTCGGCCGTGGCCAGGATCTTCTGATGCGTATCGGTGGTGGTCTTGCTCATGGCCACAAGGTAGAACGCACGTTCTACCTTGTCAACATGCGATGGCGAATAGCCCGTATGCGCACATCCGTGCAGGACGCTCTATCAAGAAATCCGGACAGTTCATCACCCGGATGCCTGATTGCAGGCGCAAAGTACGTCTCACCACCCACCCATGAGAGTTCCCGCATGAACACCTTCGCCCGTACCCTGGCCGTTGCCGCCCTCGCCCTCTCGGTCCAGGCCGGCCTGTCTGCGCATGCCGCCGAACCGGCCACGCCGGCGGCGGCCACCAGCATCGCGCGCACCGCCAGCTACATCACCACCGCCGACGGCGTGCAGCTGTACTACAAGGACTGGGGCCCGAAGAACGGGCCTGTCGTGACCTTCAGCCACGGCTGGCCGTTGAACTCGGACAGCTGGGAATCGCAGATGATCTTCCTGGCCGATCATGGCTACCGCGTGATCGCGCATGACCGTCGTGGCCACGGCCGTTCCAGCCAGCCGTGGGACGGCAACGACATGGATCACTACGCCGATGACCTGGCCGCGGTGATCAATACGCTGGACCTGCACGATGTCACCTTGGTGGGTTTCTCTACCGGTGGCGGCGAGGTGGCGCGCTACATCGGCCGGCATGGCACCGGGCGGGTGAAGAAGGTCGTGCTGATCAGCTCGGTGCCGCCGTTCATGCTGAAGACCGCCGACAACCCCAACGGCCTGCCGATCGAAGTGTTCGATGGCATCCGCAAGGCACAGATGGATAACCGCGCGCAGCTCTACAAGGACATCCCGTCGGGCCCGTTCTACGGCTTCAACCGCCCGGGCGCGAAGGTGTCGCAGGGGCTGATCGATGCGTGGTGGGCGCAGGGCATGCAGGGCGGCCACAAGAACACCTACGATTCGATCGCCGCGTTCTCGGCCACCGATTTCCGCGCGGACCTGAAGAAGTTCGATGTGCCCACGCTGGTGATCCACGGTGACGACGACCAGATCGTGCCGATCGATATCTCAGGCCGCCAATCGGCAAAGCTCATCAAGGGCGCCAGGTTGATCGTCTACCCGGGTGCGCCGCATGGCCTGACCGACACCCACAAGGACAAGGTCAACCAGGATCTGCTGACGTTCCTGCAGGAAAAGTGAGTGACCGGGGCTCCGTTGTGATGGCGGAGCCCTTCCTGCCCAGAAGCAGGGCTGGCACCGGATATGCGCCGGGTGCCGTGTCAGTGCACGATTGCGGGCGTGGGATTTCAGGCCAACGATGGAGCGCGTCCCGCACTTTGATGAAGGGTTAACCTCCGACGGAGGACACTGCACCCTCACGGCTCTTCTCCGGCGCAGAATCCTTTGCTCCCGTGTCCAGCCCAAGACGACACGGCCATGCACCCTCCCAATGCCTTCCGGATCCATGCGATCCAGCCCCTTCTTGCGCGCAATGGCGCCATCGTTCGCCTCGATCAGTTGCGATCGACCTGCAAGAGCTGCGGCCTGCGCTCATCAATGACCGAGGACGCCGGCATTCAGACGAGTCCATCGGGCACGACGCTCACCTGCCCTGCATGCGGTGCAACAGGGCTGATGGACGAGGTGGAGATATGGCACCACTGGCTTGAGCAGTGCCGCCGCGAACGGATGCTGGCGCTCTTTGATCCAGTGCCTGACGACCCCCTGGAGCCAGACGGCCCGAAATGAGACCTGTTGTCCTGGATTGTGCGGCCGCCGCGTCAGCGCCGCGCTTCAGCCGCCGCCCGGGTGCCGCCCCGCCAGGCTGCCCATCGTGAAGGCGTAGCCGGCCTCCTCCAGCAGCGCCCTCATGCGCAGCTCCACGCGCCGGGGTGAAAGCAGGCTGTTGGGCGCATACAAGGCATAGACGTAGCCGGCGCCGTCGATGATCTCACGGCGCACGGCGCAGTCGTTGGATTCAGCCGCCTCGGACCAGACAGACATCAGCCTGGCGGGACTGATGGACTGCCCGTTGCGAAGGCGAAAGAACAGCCAGCGCACTCCCAGGGACTGGGTTGGATTCAACCTAGCCACTGCGAGCCTCCAATGCGCCGGAAGAGATCCCTGAGAACTTCAGGATCCAATCGTGGATGCTCGTCCTTTGAAGATCGCGGAAGGTCGATGCGCGCGGCACCCTTCACCAGTGCAGGCAGATCGGACTGAAGGTCGATCCACCATCCCGCGGGCAGCCGGAGCCCCGTGCCCGTTCTATCGTAGATGCAGATCGGAAAAGTCATCGCGTTGCTCCTGAATGACTTGAGCATACGCTTGCGCGATGTCAGGTCCGGATGCGACGCCTAGGGAGATGCCGCATCGACGCGCTTTGCGCATTCGAACACGTGTGCTTCGTCCTGCTGGACCCTGCGGAATGAGTCCAGCCAGCTGAATGCTGCGCCACGGTTCTGAATCATGTCGCCGAGCCTTCCGGTCAGGCACCGTGCGCACTCCATGCCGCCTGGGCTGGGCGCATGGCAGCAACGGCATTGCGCCATCGTCGTGGTTCTCTCCGGACGACATTGGTACATGATCTTGGTCATCAGGCTGATCGCCTGGCTTTGCGAGGACATGCACGCTCCCTGTCTGCAACGGAAGCAGCCGCGCGGCGCGCGGCTCCTCCTCTTTCTCAGCGCCGTGTATCGCCGCCGAGACCGCCCTTCTTTTCGTCCGCTGGCTTTGGGCTCTCGCGATCCTTGTTGTCCTGCTGCTGTTGCTGTCCCTGCTTGCCAGGCTCCTCCCCTCCGGGTTCGCCCCCCTCGACCCGCCCCTGCTGCGTGGGCCGTTCTGCTTCAGAGGAAGCATTGGAGCGGTCATTCCTGTTCTGTTCGGGGACGCTGTTCATTTCGATTCTCCGCCGCAGCAAGTCTGCTGCCGATTGACTGTGGGCGTGTCGCCGTTACGGGAACGTACGGGGAAGCGCCCCATATGAACGACTGTCATGAACAGGCTCGCAGCAAGAAGTGTGTACAGTGAGGTTTCAAAAAGGGGTAACGCCGTGATCCAGGGAAGAAGCAAGCACGTTGTGGACGTAGAGCGTGAACTGGCCCACTGGAAGGCCGCGTTCAACCTGGGCGCCCTGCCCGCGATGAGCTTCCGCTACGAAGTGGCGCCGGTTATCCGGCTTGCCTGCGATATCTATGTGAGAGATCCGCACGGCGCCCGGTCGGCATGGATCGACGATCTGCAGGGCAGGCTTGCGAAGCGATCGAGCCTGCGCGGTCATCCTGGCGCAGCAGAGATCGCCGATCGGTGCTGGTCGCTGCTTGGCTGCGCCTAGGCGCGGCTGGCTGCGTGATTCCGCTCGCGCATCAGCTCATCATTCAGTACGTGGACAATGGACATCACCGCGTCGGCAAGTCCACGGGAATCGCTGATGGATCCGTAGAAGTAGATCCTGGCGCCTTCAATGCGAACATCCGCCAGCTGGAGCTGGGACGCCAGGGCTCTGCACTTGATGAGGAACATCTCTGTCCAGCGGGCGCCTGGCGCCAGATCGAGCAGCGCGGTGATGGCCTCGTCGGTGGATGCGTCTACACGCTCATGCAGCAACGGGACATCGAAGCCGACGATTCTTGGGAGCATGGAAGCGTTCACCTGAACATCCTCTCGCTGACGGGCGCTGCGAGCACTGTCCACAATACAACGGATTGCCCCGCAGGAGTGGGTGGCCGGCTCTGCGACGGGTGACCGTCGATGCGCTACGCATGCGCGCGCTCCATCTGGAATCAATGGCCAACCTGAGCGTCAACCCTGCCGGCATGCCGCGCGTCCGCCACCGGAATGCGTGAGCGCGACGTATTGACCATTGCCTGCGGCATTTCAAGCGCCTGCACCACCCGATGCTGCGCACGATGCTCGCTGCCCTCGACGCCCACGACGTAAACGAAACGTCCGTCGAATTTGGCTTGTGCGCCCTCGAAGAGATCGTCGGCCTGCAGTGCCCGCTTCAATGACTTCATCCACGCCCGTTCAGGGATGCGGTCCAGCTCCACCACGATGGCAGCGCCTCCGCAGTCCAGGCGCATGCACTCCACACGCAGTACACGTGGCGAAGCGGGGTTGGCGTGGGATCGGTGCATGACGGACACTCCAGTGCAGGGGACGGCGGCAGTATCCATGGCGCTCGCCAAGACGCCGTCAACACGTCCCGTGGCACCTTCCATGCGACGTGGACGGCATCGAGAGGCGGGGTCGCTTCGACACCGAGCTGACAACCCACACGCGTCGCGTTGATGCAGCACAGGACACACTGCAGCTCCGATGGCAACGCAGGCATGTGCCAATGCAACCCGATATGAACCAGCGGAATCGATACAGTCTGCTGCTGGTGGAAGACCAACTGGACCTTGTTGCCCTCATGGGACAGGCGCTTGAAGAGGGCGGTGGCCAGGTAACACACGCCTACAGTGTGTTCGATGCATTGGGGCTGCTGGATACGCAGCGATTCGACGGTGCCGTTCTGGATGTGGAGCTTCGTGACGGTGTGGTTTTCCCCGTCGCCGATCGCCTGGCTGAACTCGGCATCCCCTATCTGTTCGTTTCTGCGGTGTACGACCAGCTGGTGCCGCTGCGCCATCGGCGTGCCACCTTTGTTGCCAAGCCTTTCCATATCGAGCGATTGCAGGAGGCTGTGCAGCGTGTGATGGGAAACGACGGCGCACCCGCCATCACTCACTGATCCCCGCTACCCAGCACGGCACGCCCTCGAAGGGCGTGCCGCCTCTGCCATGGTCGCCTGAGTTCTTCGGCGATCCAAAGCGCGGCGGATACGGCCATCAAGGATGAATGGCGAAGATGAAGAAATCCTCATCGCGCTGCCATCCGAGTCCTGCATAGAGCGCCTGCGCAGCCGCGTTGTCCTTCGCCGTCTGCAGCTCGATGCGCGCTGCGCCGCGTCTTCGTGCTTCTTCAACGGCGTTGATCATGAGGGTGCGGGCAACACCAGTGCGACGTGCTGGTCTGTCGACGTAAAGATCATAGAGTACGAAGCTTGGGCGTGCGCTGATGGAGTCAAACAGCGGGTACAGCTGGGTGAACCCGACAAGGCGGTCCCCATCTGCCTCGGCCACCAGTACAAGCGAATCGCCTTCTGACAGGCGTGCATGCATGAATTGCCTTGCCAATGGCAGGTCTGCCGGCTGCGCGTAGAACTGTCGATACTTGTCGAACAGCATCGCGACCTGTTCAAGATCTTCCGCGCTCGCCACTCGTGTGTGTGTCTTCACTATTTCGGCTCCAGCTTCAGGCGGAACAGAGAGGGCTCCACGAAGGGCGCGGACCTCTCCGCGGAGGAGGCCGAGTCACCTCGGGCATTGCTGGGTCATGCCCCTCGATCACAGGGAAAGGCCGCCCTCAGCCCATCGACGACCAAGGGTGCAGCATCCTGCTGCAGTTTCCCTTGGGGCAGCTGTCGAAGATGTGAAGCGACCCGGTCAACCAGCTCGTGCGGAAGAATCCGGCCTTGGCCACACCACTGGGCGTGGCTGGCATCGGCAACGCCCTGGATATAGGCGCTGGCGCGAGCGCTGGACAGGTTCCGGCACTGATCGCCGTCGCAGAAGCCGTCGGCGCCTTTGCCCTGCAGCAGGGTGAGGAGTTCGGCGCCACTGACAAGCCAGGTGCGTGCCGGTTGCGTTGTTCCGGCGAGGGCGGACCCCGCCAGGGCGCAGAGGCCAAGTGCGATGAGCCGACGCATGCCGCGGCGCGCGTGGAGGGCGTGATGTCCTTTCATGTCGGGGTCCTTGGTGGTCGTCTCTGTGGGTTCCACGCAGCGAGGGTCAAAGTCGATCGAGCTGGTTGCGCGGATGAAACTCCGGGTCGTCCCGGTCTTCCAGCATGGCCTCCACCAATGTCTCGAAGGATGCGGTGGCGGTATCCAGGTCAGTGGAAGACAGGAAGCTGGATTCGCCGTGGCCTGCCAGCGCAATCGCGGCAATGGTCTCCCGCTGATCGTTCTCGGCCCAGAGATAGTCGTGGATCAGCGCCACCCCCTGGTCACCTGCCTTCAGGAAGTCGGCGGCGCTTCGTGCCACCGCAAGAAACGCAATGAGATCGTAGAGGCTTTCTGAATAGGTCAGCGATCCTGCAACAAAGTGCGTGCTGCTGCGGTCATAGGCGGCGACCCGGATGTTCTCAGCCTGTGCAGAGGCCAGGAAGGCGTTCAATGCGGCGCGATTGTCGGGGTAGCGGGCCAGCAGCGCCTGGCAGTCCGCAAGCAGGTGATCCAACGCCTCGTCGCTTGAAGAGGCCAGGTATTCACCGTTTCCCAGGTGCCACTGCCCGGCGATGCATCGCCAGTCGGACCATCGGGATGCTGCGGGCACGGGCGCTGCCAGCCATCTGGAGAGATCTTCGGGGCACAACTGCAGGCGGAGCAGCGCTGAATAAGGCTCTGACAAGGCGATCATCCATTGTGTCTGCGTGTACAGATGGCTTGTAACAGACGACGGTCGGCTCGCCAACACCCGGACGGCGCTCTCAGGGTTGGCCGCAATCGGGCGTCGAGCTATCGCGCAGCCGTCGACCCTCTGGCCACGCACCGACCCGTCATCACCAGTCGGCGCACAGGCAGCGCAGGCGTGCGCAGGCGTTCAAGCAGCATCGACATCGCGGCCCGCCCCATCTCCTCAACCGGTTGCTCGATCACGGTGATGCCCGGCTCGACCAGTTCGGTCCAGCGTTCGTTGTCGAAGCCGGCCAGCGCCAACGCCTCGGGAATCGCCAGCCCAGCGCTGCGGGCGGCTTTCAATGCCCCCATCAACAGCAGGCTGTTGCTGGTCACCAGTGCCTCGGGGCGTGATGGCGTGGCGAGCCACTGCCCGACCGTCGCGATGGCGGCTTCGGCCGTGGGTTCAACCTCGCGGTAGTCCGGCTGCAACCCATGGGTGCGCATCGCAGCGAGATAGCCGTCGCGACGCTCGGCCGCCGTGGTACTGGTGCTGCCGAACAAGCCGCCGATACGGCGATAGCCGCGCTCGACCAGATGCTCGACCAGGCCCGCCATCGCTGCCGGATTGTCGAGTACCACGCTGTCGATCGACCCGCCGGGGGCGGCGCGGTCCACCAGCACCGTTGGATAATCCAGCGTGAGCCGTTCGAGCCGGCCCACCGTGGTCCGGGTCGGCGCGAAGATCAGGCCACTGATGCGCTCTTCGTGCATCAGTTGCAGATACAGCGCCTCCCGCTCCGGGTCCTCGTCGGTGTTGCAGAGGGTCACGCGCAATCCTTCGCGATAGGCCACCTCCTCCACGGCGCGGATCAGCGCCGTGAAGAACGGATTGCGGATATCCGCGACGATCAGGCCGATGATGCCGGTGTGCCGGGAGCGCAACCGCCTGGCCTGCAGGTTGGGTCGATAGCCGGTCTGCCGGATCGCCAGCTCGACCCTGCCGCGCACGTCCTCGCTGACCGGACCGCCCCCGAGCACCCGTGACACCGTGGATTTGGAGACCCCCGCCACGCGTGCGACGTCGTTGATGCTGATGCTCATTGGAAACGTTCCCTGAAGCGTGGGTTGTTCATGGCGCGATGGCCGTTCAGCACAATGCTAACGCCAAAGGACTATTGGCTTTTTGTGCAGCGCACATTGAAATACGGACTGGGAACGTTCCCAATACGCCCCAACCACCCCCTCCCGGAGCCCGCTTTGTCGCCCCTGACCTCCCCCTCTCCCGTCAGCCGGGAACTGATCCGCCTGGACGCGCGGGCACAGGACAAGACCGATGCCATCGCCCAGGTGGCCCAGATGCTGGTCGCCGCAGGCTGCGTGGCGCCGGGCTACGAGGCCAGCATGGGGCGCCGCGAAGCGCTGGCGAACACTTTCCTCGGCCATGGCGTGGCCATCCCGCATGGGCTCGGCGAGGACCGCCACCTGGTGCGCCGCGACGGCATTGCGGTGCTGCAGTTGCCGGAAGGCGTGGAATGGAACCCGGGCCAGGTCACCCGCCTGGTGGTTGGCATCGCCGCCCAGTCCGACACCCACATCACCCTGCTCCGCAGATTGACCCGCCTGATCCAGGACGAGGCGGCGCTGCAGCGGCTGTTCACCACCCTCGATGCGGGCGAGATCGTCAATGCGCTGGCCCGTGATGCGACTGTCACTGTCGCCCACGTACCGGTGACGGACCTGGCCGAGCGCTTCGACTGGACCATCGCTTACCCCAGTGGACTGCACGCGCGCCCGGCCACGCGCTGGGCCGAGGCGGCGCGGGGTTTCACGGCCCGTGCCCAGGTGCGCGCGGGCGATCAGGTGGCCGATGCCAAGAGTCTGGTGGCGCTGCTGCAGCTCGGGCTTCGCGAGGGCGATGCCGTGAGCGTTTCTGCCGAGGGCGCCGATGCCCCCGCCCTGCTGGCCGCACTGCGCAAGGTCATGAACGGGCTGGTGGCGCAGGAAAAGACCGATGCGGAGCGTGCAGCACAGCGGAAGGCGGCGCCGGTCGCGGGCTGGAATCCGCCCGAAGCGCAGGCGGCGATCGTCGGCATCGGCGCCAGCCCCGGGTTGGCCATCGGCCCGGTGCATGTACTGGCCAGCGCGCAGGCCGATGTTGCCGATCGCCCGGCCCCGCTCGGCGAGGGCGGCGCACGCCTGCAGGATGCACTGGGTCGCACCCGCCAGCAGCTGGCCGCGCTGCAGGACGACACCCAGCGCCGCCTTGGCGCCTCGGATGCAGCAATCTTCAAGGCGCAGGCTGCGCTGCTTGACGACACCGACCTGATTACCCGCACCTGCCAGCTGATGGTTGAAGGCCACGGCGTTGCGTGGTCCTGGCACCAGGCCATCGAGCAGATCGCCTCCGGGCTGGCGGCGCTGGGCAATCCGGTGCTGGCCGGGCGCGCTGCCGACCTGCGCGATGTGGGTCGGCGCGTACTGGCGCAGCTTGACCCCTCTGCGGCCGGCGGCGGCCTGGCCGATCTGCCGACGCAGCCGTGCATCCTGCTTGCCGCCGACCTGTCGCCCTCCGATACCGCCAACCTCGACACCCGCCGCGTGCTCGGCCTCGCCACTGCACTGGGCGGTCCCACCTCACACACCGCAATCCTCTCGCGCACGCTCGGCCTGCCGGCGCTGGTTGCCGGTGGCGCCGAACTGCTGGCGATCCAGGCCGGCCGCGAGGCGATCATCGACGGCAGCAGCGGGCGGCTCTACCTGTCCCCCTCCGAGGCAGATCTTGCTTCGGCTCGCGCCTGGATCGCTGGGCAGCAGCAGATCCGCGCGCGTGAAGCCGCACAGCGTGCGCAGCCGGCGCAGACCACCGATGGCCATCGCATCGACATCGGCGCCAACGTGAACCTGCCGGAGCAGGTGCCATTGGCGCTGGAACAGGGCGCGGAAGCTGTTGGCCTGATGCGCACCGAATTCCTGTTCCTCGAACGCGGCAGCACGCCCAGCGAGGATGAGCAGTACGCAACCTACATGGCCATGGCCAAAGCGCTGGACGGCCGTCCGTTGATCGTGCGCGCGCTCGATATCGGTGGCGACAAGCAGGTCGCCCACCTGGAGCTGCCGCACGAGGAAAACCCGTTCCTCGGCGTACGTGGCGCGCGCCTGCTGCTGCGCCGCCCCGACCTGCTGGAGCCGCAGCTGCGTTCGCTGTATCGCGCGGCCAAGGACGGTGCACGGCTGTCCATCATGTTCCCGATGATCACCTCGGTGCCGGAGCTGACGGCACTGCGCGCCATCTGCGAGCGCCTGCGCGGCGAACTCGAGGCACCCGACGTGCCGATCGGCATCATGATCGAAGTCCCGGCCGCCGCAGCGCAGAGTGATGCGCTGGCGCGCCACGCCGACTTCTTCTCGATCGGTACCAATGACCTGACCCAGTACGTGCTGGCCATCGACCGCCAGAACCCGGAGCTGGCCGCAGAAGCCGACAGCCTGCATCCGGCCGTGCTGCGCGCGATCCGCGCCACGGTGGAAGGTGCACGCACGCAGGGGCGCTGGGTGGGTGTCTGCGGTGGCCTGGCCGGCGATCCGTTCGGTGCGATGCTGCTGGCAGGGCTGGGCGTGGACGAACTGTCGATGACCCCGAACGACATCCCTTCGGTGAAGGCACGCCTGCGCGGCACTGCGCTGGCAGATCTGCAGAGGCTGGCCAATGCCGCGCTGGACTGCGAAACCGCCGAGCAGGTACGCGCCCTCGATGGAGCAGGTGCATGAATGCCCGCGCCGTCACCGTTACCTTGAACCCGGCGATCGACCAGACCGTGCGGCTGGCCAGCCTGCGGCCGGGCCATGTGCATCGCGCGCGCAGCAGCCGCGACGATGCGGGTGGCAAGGGCATCAACGTGGCCGCCTGCCTGGCCGACTGGGGCGTGCCGACCACGGCACTGGGCGTACTCGGTGGCGGCAACGACGGTGTGTTCGGTACGTTGTTCTCGGCGCGCGGCATCGTAGATGGCTGCCTGCGTATTCCGGGCAGCACCCGCACCAACATCAAGCTGGTTGACGAGGAAGACGGAGAGACCACCGACATCAACCTGCCCGGCCTGGCACTCGACGATGCCGATCTGGACGCCGTGTCGCGCCGGCTCGGTGCCCTGCTGCTGCCGGGCCTGCCGGTGGTGCTGTCCGGCAGCCTGCCGTCCGGCCTGCCGGCCGACGCATGGGCGCGGCTGCAGGTGCAGGCCGGTGCCGCCGGGGCGCGCGTGCTGCTGGACACCAGTGGCGATGCGCTTGCCGCTGCGTTGAGTGGCACTGCGGGTGCACTGCCCTACGCGGTCAAGCCCAACCGCCAGGAGCTGGAGGCTTGGACCGGCACGCCGCTGCTGGACCGCAGCGCCCTGCGCGTCGCTGGCCAGGCCCTGGTCGAACGCGGGGTGGCGCTCGCAGCGATCTCGATGGGCACCGACGGCGCGCTGTTCATTGATCGCAGCGGCGCGTTGGTCGCACGACCGCCGCGACTGGCCCAGGGCAGCACGGTCGGTGCGGGCGACGCCATGGTCGCCGGCATCGCTGCCGCGATGCTGGAGCCCGCCCTCGATCTGGCCGGCTGCGCACGGCTGGCGACCGTGTTCTCGATGAGCCGGCTGCAAAGCGGTGATGCACGACGGCTGGACCCGGCGCAGGTACGCGCATGGGCCGGCGATGTACTGATCGAGCGGTTGGATTGACCCTGTCTGCCGGAGGCACGGCGGCTGGCTTCACGCCGACCGCAGCGCCTTCGGCAAGGACGAACCCGAAGAATTCCAGGAGTTCCCATGCACGCTTTCACCGTAGTCATCGCCGCTGGCGAGCGCAGCATCGAGGCGGTTCTTGCCGCCGAAGCGCTGCGCCGCGCCGCCCGCCAGCGCGGGCTCGAGCTGATGATCGAGATCCGCAGCGACCAGGGCGTGACCGGCGCACTGCCTGCATCGAACGCCGCCGCCGCGACGCACCTGCTGCTGGTGGGTGGTGGTGAGCCGGACATCGCGCGCTTCGCCAATGCTGAGATCGCGCATGCCAGCTTGGGCGAGGTACTGGACGACCCGATTGCGGCGCTCGCACCGCTCGCGGCCGCACGGTCGAACGACGCCGGCACGGATGCGGGCAAGCGCATCGTTGCCGTTACCTCCTGCCCCACCGGCATTGCTCACACCTTCATGGCGGCTGAGGGGCTGCAACAGGCCGCCAAGGCGCTGGGCCATGCAATCCGGGTCGAAACCCAGGGCTCGGTCGGCGCGCAGGACGCGTTGAGCGACGAGGAAATCGCGGCTGCTGACCTCGTCCTGATCGCCGCAGACCGCGAAGTCGATCTGTCGCGCTTCGCTGGCAATCGCCTGTTCAAGAGCGGCACCAAACCGGCGATCAACGACGGCCAGAACCTGATCCGCAAGGCGCTGGCCGAGGCCGGCATGCAGGCAGGTACGGCAACTTCAGGGCGCACGACCGAAAAGACCAAGGCCACCGGGCCCTACAAGCACCTGATGACCGGCGTGTCGTTCATGCTGCCGTTCGTCACTGCCGGCGGCCTGCTGATCGCACTGGCATTCGCACTCGGCGGCATCTATGCCTTCGACGATGCCCACAAGGGCACGCTGGCCTGGTCGCTGTTCCAGATCGGGGCCAAGTCCGGCTTCATGTTGATGGTGCCCGCACTGGCCGGTTACATCGCTTACTCCATCGCCGACCGCCCCGGCATTGCGCCCGGCATGATCGGCGGGCTGGTAGCAGTGAACATGGATGCTGGCTTCATCGGCGGCATCCTGGCTGGTTTCATCGCTGGCTACGGCGTGCACTGGATCAACCGTGCGCTGCGCCTGCCGCGCAGCCTGGAAGGCCTCAAACCGGTGCTGATCCTGCCGGTCCTGGGCACGCTGCTGGTCGGCCTGTTGATGATGTACGTGATCGGCACGCCGGTCGCCGGGCTGCTGGCCTGGCTGACCGACTGGCTGCGCGGCATGCAGGGCGGCAGCGCGATCCTGCTTGGCCTGCTGCTGGGCGGAATGATGGCGGTGGACATGGGCGGGCCGGTCAACAAGGCGTCCTACGCGTTCTCTACTGCATTGATTTCCAGCCAGGTCTACACGCCGATGGCGGCGACGATGATCGGCGGCATGACGCCGCCGCTGGGTATTGCACTGGCGACATGGCTGTTCAGCAACCGCTTCACCGCCGAGGAGCGCGGCACGGCCGGTGCTGCCGGCGTGCTTGGCCTCAGTTTCGTGACCGAAGGCGCGATCCCCTACGCCGCGCGTGATCCGCTGCGCACCATTCCAGCGCTGATCCTTGGTTCTGCCGTGGCAGGTGCAATCTCGATGGCCGCTGGCGTCGAGCTGAAGGTGCCGCACGGCGGCGTGTTCGTGCTGCCGATCCCGAACGCAGTCACTCACCTCGGCATCTACCTGTTGGCACTGCTGGCCGGCGTGGCCGTCACTGCGGTCGCGCTGCGCATCCTCAAGAAGCCGGTCACCACGCCGGCCTGATCCACCCCATCGCCAAGACCCTGCCACCTCCCCTGCGCACGCAGGGGCGCAGCGACCTACGCCCTGCACAAGGACCCTCGCCCATGACCCGCTCTTCCCGACACATGTTGCCGATGGCGATCGCGCTTGCCCTGCCATCCCTGGCCGCCACCGCAGACGCGAGCGACGTCTTCACTCCCAGGCTCGCCTACACCGGCGAGGCGGCCGCCACGCTTGACGGCGGCAAGCGCAGCGGCACGGCCTATGCCGGCCAGCTGATGTTCGGTGCCGACGTGGACCTGGACGCCGCGTTCGGCTGGCGGGGCGCAACGATCAAGGCTTACGGCATCAACCGCCACGGCACCAATCTCGCCAACAGCAGTACGGGCAACAGCACCTCGGTGCAGGAGATCTACGGTGGCCAGGGAACGCGCCTGGCCAATCTGACGATCGAGCAGAAACTGCTCAACGACCGACTGGTGCTGGAAGCAGGGCGAAGCGTCGCCAACATCCATCATCTCGGTTCGGAGTGGTGCCAGTACTTCCAGGGCAACTCGGCCTGCGGCAACCCGACCTATGTGTTCCGCACCAGCAGCTTCACATGGTGGCCGGTATCGAGCTGGATGGCTGATGCCACGGCATGGGTGACGCCGGATGTCTACGTACGCGTGGGCGCGTACCAGGTCGACCCGAGCCAGGCCGAAGATGGCCAGCACGGCCTGAAATGGAGCACGAACCAGGCCACCGGCTGGGTCGTGCCCTACACGATCGGCTGGCGCAGCCCCGCGTCGGCGCGCTTGAAGGCCCGCTACGAACTGGGTGGCTGGCAGGACAACTCGACCTACCGCGACCCGCTGCGCGATGCCAACGGCATGCCGGCGCTGCTCAGTGGCCAGGAGTACGCGACGCGTCATGGTCGCTCCGGTGCGTTCGCCCGCTTCGAGCAGCAGCTCAGCAGCGATGGCAGCGGTCGTGGCCTGACCCTCTTCGGTGCCGCACTCAAGGGTACCTCCGGCCAGTTGATCGAGGATCACTTCCTGCAGGCCGGCCTGGTGCAGAAAGGCACGTTCGCCAGCCGGCCGCAGGACAGCATCGCCTTCGTCGTGACCCAGCAGAAGTACAGCAGCATCGCGCTGGAGAACCTGCGCCTCGCCCGTGCCGCGGCGGGTGGCAGCGGTACCCCGCACGGGAGCCAGGTGATGATGGAACTGAGCTATGGCATCCAGGTCACCCCGCAGCTTCGGGTCGCACCCAACCTGCACTACATCGTGCATCCGGACCAGTTCAACGAACCCGCACGCCAGCATGATCTACCGAATGCGCTGATCGCCGGCCTGCGGGTCGATTGGAGTCTGTAGGAGAATCCGTTTTCGTCCACGCGATTGCCGATCAACGGCTCGTGATGCCCACGCAGTCCATTTTGCCCTGTGGGCGGCAGCGAGCGGCTCTGGTCAATGACCGCACGTCTGTCCGGCAGCGTGGATTCGATCGACGCCGGCCTCAGCATCACGCTGGTGCATCCAGCCGCTCCCGCCAGCCGTATGTAGGATGCCCGCGCTGTGCGGGCATCCTACCGAGGAACGCACCGTGAACGCTCTTCAGCGCATCGCCGCCGCAGTCAGCTTCGCCGTACTCGTCTCAACCGCTTCCGCCAGCTTCGCCGCAGATACCGTGATGGTTGGCGGGGCCGAGATGTACCCGACCAGGACCATCGTTGAAAACGCTGTGAACTCCAAGGATCACACCACCCTGGTGGCAGCGGTCAAGGCCGCGGGCCTGGTCGATACGCTCAATGGCGCCGGTCCCTTTACTGTCTTCGCACCCACCAATGCCGCCTTCAACAAGCTTCCAGCAGGCACGGTCGATGCACTGGTCAAGCCTGAAAACAAGGCACAGCTCACACGGATCCTCACCTACCACGTGGTGCCAGGACGCTTCAGTTCCGCCCAGCTCCTGGCCGATGCCAGGAAGCACGGTGGAAAAGCCACGCTGAAGACTGTGCAAGGCGAGCCGCTTACCGTCGCACTCCATGACGGCATGTTGTGGGTGATCGACGCCAAGGGCGGCAAAGCAGGTATCAGCATCGCCGACGTCAACCAATCCAACGGCGTCATCCACGTTGTTGATGCTGTGCTGATGCCGAAGTAGTGGCACGCCCTGCCACTCCGGCCAGCAGCATGAAGTAGTGGACGAGGAGCCGGGCACAGGCCCGGCTCCTCCCTTCACTGAAGCGCCTGGGCCAGTTTGAGTACATCCGCCGGGAACGTCGCGTAGTCATCCAATGGAGCGCGATGGGTGTCGCGTCGGTGGATGAGGCGCACGGCAACCACCTGCTGTTGCGGAACGATGACCAGGTGCTGGCCCAGGTAGCCATTGGCGGCGTAGGCAACGGTTGGGCCGCGTTGGATGTCGAAAATGTCGGAGAGCTTGAGTCCACGACCGGTGATCTCGCTGCCATAGTGCTGCGGCCAGTCCGCCCCAAGTCGCTCGGCCATGTACGCAATCAGTGCACTCCTGCTGTCGAATGCCCTGCCCTCGGTGGCCAGCAATGCCTGCTGGACCGGATCGCTGACTTCATGCTGCGCCAGGAAGCCGGCCATCTGGCCTTTCAGCTCATAACGCTCCCATGCTGGAATGCGCCACCACAGGAGACCAACATCCGGCGAGCGGGCACTTGCTGCCGTCAGCAGCGCCACCGACCGCTCGCTCAGCACGCGCGTACCCGCCTGGGTGACGCCGCCATCAAGCAGCAGCTGCCCGATGGTCGCCAGATCGCGGGCGCTCAGCGACAATCCGGCCATGCCCAAGGGCGTGCCCGCACCGTCCTTCAACCACGTATATCGGGCAATGCCCAGCGGCTTGAAAAGGCGCGCCTCAAGGTAGGCATCCATCGGTTCCCCTGCCAGACGCTCGACAATACCGGGCAGCAGATTGGTAGCCTTGTTGTTGTAGGAGAACGTGGTGCCTGGATCGCTGCTCAGCTCTGCAGCCAGCGCAAGCTTGACCAGGTCCGGCGCAGCTTCCAGCTCTTCCCCCGCGTTGGCCACGTTCTGCAGGCCAGAGGTATGGTCCAGCAGCATGCGTACCGTGATGTCCCGTTTCCGCCCCTGCTTCCACTCCGCGAAGATGTTGCTTACCGGCTCGTCGAGCGAGGCCAGTTTTCCCTCGTCCAGCAGAAGCACGATGGCAAGCGCCACCACCGACTTGGTGGCCGACATGAGGTGAACCGGTTCATCGGCCGTCCCTGGCCGGGGCTCCAGCAGTGTTTTTCCATTCTTCCAGACAAGTACCGCGTCCGAATGCGCGGCACGGGCATTGTGTTCGATTGTCGCGACGGCGTCGGCCGTGGTGGTCGTGGTGGTCGTGGTGGCCAGTACAGGGACGGCCAGCATCAAGGCCGCGAAGCTGGACAGCCATCGTGCAGTGTTCATTGGCATCTCCTACGATGAATGCCTGTTTACATTGACTACAGGTGTAGTCATGACCGAGTGCCTGAAGTCATGCCCGACCACATGGCAGCATCATCACGGCGCCACACGAATGGCCCCCGCAGCCCGCCAAGGGAACACGCGAACTCGATGGCCCTCGCCGCCGGCCTGCGTTCTGATCCAATCCGGCGGGTGCAGCCGTACGGCGAGCGCAACGCCGCCCGATTTCGTTTCGCACTGCAGCAAATGCGGCGTGCCAAGCGGCACTGCTGATCGCTCAACTGTCTGATTTCCCAAGCTTCTGGTCATCCATCGTTCATTCTGATTGACAGCGTTGTCAGGCGGCACTTACAAGAGCCCACGTCCGGCGCACGGCGCGGGAACGTCCAGACATCATCTATGGGGAGAGAGGGACCCTATGACCGTCCATTTCAGGAAGAGCACACTCGCACAGGCAGTCCTTGCCACCATCGTCACCGCCACTGCGGCGCTGCCGGTGGCGGCGCAATCAGCCAAGGAAAGCAGTTCCACCGCCGCCAGCGAGGCACGGGAGGCCTCGACGCTGGACGCCGTCATCGTCACCGTCGAACGCCGGGAACAGGACCTGCAGAAATATGCAGGTACCGCCCAGGCAATTTCTGCGGACGACACGCGTGCGCTGGGCATCAACAATGAGCTGCGCAACATCCAAGCCCTGGTGCCAGGCATGAGCATGGCCAACCAGGAAGGCAACCTGGAGATCTTCATCCGCGGCGTGGGTTCTTCGAACAACACCGAGCTGGGTGATCCAGGCGCCGCGCCCCACATCAACGGGGCCTACATTGCACGACCGCGCGGCCTGGGCGGGATGTTCTACGATGTCGAGCGGGTGGAAATCAACAAGGGCCCGCAGGGCACGCTGCGCGGCCGCAATGCGCTGGCCGGCACGCTGAACATCATCACCAAGCGCCCTGACCTGGAAGCGTTCGGCGGGTACGTCCAGGCCGAGGCCGGCAATCGTGACCATCGCGGTGGCGAATTCGCCCTGAATCTTCCGATCGGCGGTGGCGCGGCCTTCCGGGTGGCTGGCTACAAGGTGGAGAAAGACTCTCCGTTCAAGAATGCTGGGCGCGCGCAGGACCTGGAACCGGCTGGCGTGCAGGACGACCGGGGCGCACGCCTGTCGTTCCTCTACCAGCCAGATGACAAGCTGTCGATCTTCGCAATGGCCGACATCGGCAAGGAGGGCGGTACGGGCTATCCAGGCGCCAACGTCTACACCGCCGCCAAGGCCGGCTACCTGCCGGACGATGTCGACCTGCGAAAGATCATCTACCGCGGCGCGCAGGGCAAGCTCGACAGCACCAACTGGGGGGCGCAGACCAGCATTTCCTATGACTTCGGCAAGGTGGCGGTGGAGTACAACGGCAGCTACCGCAACGTGGACTACCGCCAGACCAATGCGCAGAGCGAAGGCATCCTCTGGCCGGGCCGCAACATCGATCCGGTATCACCCAGCAACCCGGGCGGCATCGACTACGACAACTACTCCACGCAGTATTGGCTGACCGAGTCGGAGTCGCAGGTACATGAGCTGCGGTTCACGTCCGACCAGGACGAACGGCTGCGCTGGACCACCGGCCTGTTCCACTTCAATGAGGACCAGCGGGTGGGCTACCTTTCGCTGGTGGACAAAGGGCGCTGGTATTCGGGCACTGAATTCACCATGCCCAAGGTCAATGGCAAGTCATCCGCCGTTTTCGCCGACGGTACATTCGACGTCAACGATCGCCTGCGCCTGAAGGGCGGCCTGCGCTACTCCGAGGAGAAGAAGTCGCGTTACGGCATTGGCGGCAACTGGTCGCTGGGCCTGCCTGGCCAGGGCGGGGACTTTGCCACGCGCCTCGGCACGCCCGGCTTCGAGCCGGCTTTCATGAGCCGTCCGAACTTTGACGTCAGCAACATCACCTCGCAGGCGGAGATGGCCCGCTTCCTGCTGCAGGGTGTGCTGCGACATGGTCGCAACGACACCTTGCTGCAGCAGATCGGCGCGGTGCCCGATGGCGGCCCATTCGGTTGCGTGGATCGCCCCGACATCGGTGGCGATACCGTCGATTGCCCGTACCAGAGCTGGGCCCAGGTCAGCGCGATTCCGGCCCAGCAGTTCGGCAAGAGCAAGTTCAGCTTTACCGACTGGCGCGCGGGTTTCGAGTACGACGTTAGCGATGACAGCCTGCTGTACGGCCTGGTGTCGACCGGCCACAAGGCGGGGGGTTTCAACGACACGTTTGATCCGAAGGAGATTCCCGAGACCTTCAAGCCCGAATCGATCATTGCCTACGAGATCGGCAGCAAGAACTCCTTCCAGATGCTGGGGCGCACCTCGACCTTCAACGTCAGCGGGTTCTATTACGACTACAGCGACCAGGTGTTCCAGGACCTGGCGGTGATCGCCACCAACCCGACCACCGGTGAAGCCACCGGCTATGCCCTGGTCAACCGCAACGTCGGCAAGTCCGCGGTGTACGGCCTGGAGGCGGAAAGCACCTTGCGCTTTCCGCACAATTTCATGGTCAACATCAACGCCCTCTGGATGGACAGCGAGATCAAGCGTGGCACCGTCGCCGATGTCCGCAGCCAGAACTACGACGCCGGTGGTGCCACCTCGCTGATCGACCTGTCCGGCAACGAACTGCCGCTGGCGTCGAAGCTTACCTTCAACGTAAGGCTGCAGCATACGACCGAGCTGCGCTTTGGCACCTTCGACTGGCAGTTGCTGGCCTCGTACCGCTCGGCCTTCTACCTCACCCAGTACAACAACCGGGACGTGGAGTTCATCCGACAGGATCCAGCAAGTGGCGAGCTGGTCCATGACCGTACCGAAAGCGCCGCTGCGGCCGGCTTCCCTGACCGCCAGAAGGGCGAGACCACCTTGAACGCGGGCATCGGTTTCACCTCACTGAGCGGCAACTGGCGCGTGGAAGCCTGGGGCAACAATCTGTTGGGCAACGATGTCTCGCAGAAGGCCCTGGTGGGTTCCGGCATCAACGTCCGCTTCCTGAACGACCCGCGCAGCTACGGCCTGCGCCTGCGTTACCAGTTCTGAGCAGTGCAGCCTTGAAGGAGGGCCGGTTTTGCCGGCCCTCCGCGCGCAATCACCACGTCCTGCCCTGTGCGACAACGCACGGGGCGTCGTCCTGTCCGTGATGACACGAGAATCATGAAACACACAACCCGCTGGTCGCAGTTCGGTGTACTCATCACCGTCTTTTTCTTCTGGGGTTTCGTCGCTGCAAGCAACGGCATCCTCATTCCGGTGTTCAAGAAAGCGTTCCATCTCAGCCAGGCGCAGAGCATGTACGTGGCGATGGCGTTCTACGTTGCCTACACCGCCGGTTCGCTGATCTACATCGCCATCTCCCGCGCCATCGGCAACGACCTGCTGCATCGGGTGGGCTATCGCAACGGCATCTGCCTTGGCCTGCTGGTGTCGGCACTCGGTGCCCTGCTCTTCTATCCGGCGGCCAATACCGGCTCGTTTGCACTGATGCTGTCCGGCCTGTTCATCGTGGGCCTGGGCTTCTCGCTCCAGCAGATCGCAGCCAATACGCTGGCGGTGATCATGGGTGATCCGGCCACCGGATCGCAGCGCCTGACCATGGCCGGCGGTGTCAACAACCTGGGCGCAACGGTAGGCCCACTGCTGGTGAGCATTGCCATCTTTGGCAGCGTGTCAGCGGGCAACACAGAGGCGAGCATCGAGAGCGTAAAGATCCCATACCTGGTGCTGGGCGCCGCCTTCGTACTGGTCGCCGTACTGCTGCGGTTCTCGAGCGTGCCCAATCATGTCGAGCTGCGCGCCACGGTCCCCGCAGCTGCGACCGGGACGAATCACCAGGCTGATCGCGGATCTGCGCTCTCCTACCCGCAGCTGGCGATGGGCATGATCGCGATCTTCCTCTACGTCGGCGTGGAGGTGTCGACCATCGACAATCTTCCAGCCTACCTTGAGCAACCCCTGAGCAAGGGTGGTCTAGGCCTGGAAACCTCCGTGATCGCCCCGTTCGTGTCGCTGTACTGGGCCAGCCTGATGATCGGTCGCTGGGGAGGGGCCGCCGGAGCCTTCGACGTGCGCGCAGGCGCGCAGAGGCTGCTGATGCTGGTGTTGCCGTTCATTGCATTTGCGATCTACCTTGCCGTCAACGCGATCTCTGGCCACAACTCCGCACAGTTCTTCCACTACGCACCGGTGATCGCCCTGATGATCATCGCCACCCTGGCCAGCAAGGGCAATCCATCGCGCATGCTGCTGTACTTTGCCGTGTGTGGCATCGGGGCGCAGCTGGTCGGCATGTTCACCACCGGGATGACCAGTGTGATCGCCTTCATCAGTGTGGGGCTGTTCTGCAGCACGATGTGGCCCTGCATTTTCACCCTGGCAATCACGGGCCTGGGCCGCCACACCAACCAGGCAAGCAGCCTGCTGATCATGATGATCATGGGCGGCGGCATCGTCAGTTGGGCGCAGGGGGCACTGGCCGACAAGGTCGGCGTGCACTACAGCTTCATCATTGGCGTGCTGTGTTTCTGCTATCTGGCGTTCTACGCGTGGGCGGCCGGCCGTACGCTGCGTCGCCAGGGCGTGGATCTGGAGCGATTGGCCACCGAAGGCGGCCACTGAGCCGCGCCCCTGCCTGCCAGCATGGCGTGCCGGCCGCGTCGGCACGCCATCGCGCCTGCGTTCAATCGTGACGGGCCGGTCCCGTGGATCGCCGGACCTGCAAGGCATAAGCAATATCGACCACGCCACCGCTGCCGAGCTCGCGCACTTCCTTGATCAGCTCCATGGCCGCGCGCCGGCCCATCTCACGGGTGGGCTGGCAGACGGTGGTCAGTGCCGGATAGATCTGGCGGGCGATCGGCGTGTCATCGAAACCGCAGACCGAGATGTCGGATGGCACCGTTAGGCCGTGTTCGAACACCGCACAGATGACGCCTGCCGCCATATCGTCGTTGGCGGCGAAGATGGCGGTCGGCCGATCAGGCCGATCAAGCAGCGCGTTGGCGCCGATGTAGCCGGATTCGTATGAGAACTCGCCTTCCAGGACCAGGCTGGGGTCGTAGCGCAGGCCTGCCCTGCGCAGGCCTTCGCGATAGCCTGCCAGGCGCCACATGCTTGCGCCATGCGCGGCGTGTCCCTTGATATGGGCGATACGGGTATGGCCCAGCGAGGCCAGGTGTGCGATCAGCGCCACCACCGCGCCGATTTCATCCACGACGACGCCCACGTTCCGGTTCTGTTCCTTCGCCGAAATGCTGGAATACGGGATGCCCAGGTCGACCAGGCGTTCCAGCAGGGCGGTGTCGTCTGTCAGCGGCGGCGTCAGCACCACGCCGTCGAGCTGCGACTGCATGATCAATGACTCGACCTTTTCCACGATATCGGCCGCATCGTAGATCAGCGGAGCGAGCATCAGGTTGTAGTGCTGTTCCATGCACGCGTCCAGCACCCCCATCTCGATCTCCATCAGATAGTTCGAGGACGGGTTATCGAAGAGCATCGCAATGAGGTAGGAGCGCCGGCCAGCGAGGACCCGTGCCGAGGGCAAGGGGCGGTAGCGCAGTTTTTCCACCGCCGCCTCCACCCGGGCCCGGGTGCTCTTGGAGACGTTCGGCTCGTTGTTGAGCACCCGCGAGACGGTCTTCATCGAGACCCCGGCCGTTGCCGCGACATCCTCGATCCGCACGCGTCCCGGCCTGCCTGCGAGCACCTGCTCAGCTCCCGGCATCCCCCGCCCTCTGCCCGTCATAGCCTCACCATCTTTACCGGAATCCTGCACCACGGGATGTGGATACAGATGCAACTTTATCCTCAAATCCCATGCCGCTGTGCAGCAAGCATTCGTCCCACGGGCTGGGTATGCTCGGTTTTGACTGACAACGCTGTCAGGTTGCTTTCCGGCCGCCGAGCCCACCCAAGCCACCCTTCCGAGATGATTGTTCCGATGAACATCCGTCATTCCGATCGTGCGAAGCGCAACCCCGTGTTCCGTCCCCACCGCCTGATGCTGGCTGCGGCGCTTGCCATGGCGCTGGTACCTGCGGCCGGTGCGGCCCCTGCCCCGGTGAACGACGCAGGCACCATCACGCCCGCGCACTGGCCCAGGGCAACCTGGCCGCTGGCCGACGATCCGGCCATGGAACGACGCATCGACGCGCTGATCGCATCAATGACGCTGGAAGAAAAGGTCGGCCAGATCGTGCAGGGTGATATCGCCAGCATCACGCCCGATGACGTGCGCAGATATCGATTGGGTTCAATACTGGCAGGCGGCGCATCCGACCCAGGTGGCCGCTACAACGCAAAGCCCGCCGAATGGCTTGCGCTGGCCGACGCGTTCTGGGAAGCCTCGATGGACACGCGCAACGGTGGCAAGGCCATTCCCATCGTCTGGGGCATTGATGCGATGCATGGCCAGAGCAACGTGGTGGGTGCCACTCTGTTCCCGCACAACATCGGCCTGGGCGCAGCGCGCAACCCGGAATTGCTGCGCGAGATCGCAAGGATCACCGCGGCCGAAACCCGCGTGACCGGCATGGAATGGACCTTCGCGCCGACCGTGGCCGTCCCGCAGGACGACCGCTGGGGGCGCACGTACGAGGGCTACTCGGAAGATCCGGCACTGGTGGCCAGCTATGCAGGGGCCTTCGTCGAGGGCCTGCAGGGCAAGGCGGGGGCCGCGGACTTCCTCGACGACCACCACGTGATGACCACGGTCAAGCATTTCCTCGGCGATGGCGGCACGGGCAACGGCAAGGACCAGGGCAACACCACGGTCAGCGAGGCCGCATTGCGTGACATCCATGCCGCTGGATACCTGCCGGCGATCAATGCGGGCGCGCAGTCGGTGATGGCGTCGTTCAACAGCTTCCATGGCGAGAAGATGCACGGGCACAAGCCACTGTTGACCGATGTGCTGAAGGGCCGGATGGGTTTCGGCGGCTTCGTGGTCGGTGACTGGAACGGCCATGGCCAGATCAAGGGCTGCAGCAACACCGACTGCGCGAAGACCTACGTCGCCGGCCTGGACATGGCCATGGCACCGGACAGCTGGAAGGGGATGTATGAGAGCACGCTGGCCCACGTGAAGGACGGCACCCTGCCGGAGGCGCGGCTGGACGATGCCGTCCGCCGCATCCTGCGGGTGAAGATGCGCATGGGCCTGTTCGACAAGCCCAAGCCCTCCGAGCGCGCATTGGGCGGCAAGTTCGAGCTGCTCGGGGCGCCGGCGCATCGCCAGGTGGCGCGGCAGGCCGTGCGTGAATCGCTGGTGCTGCTCAAGAACCAGAACCAGCTGCTGCCACTCTCGCCGAAACAGCGGGTATTGGTTGCGGGCGATGGCGCCAACGACATGAGCCGTCAGGCGGGCGGCTGGACGCTCAGCTGGCAGGGCGACGGCACGCGTCGCGAGGACTTCCCGAATGCGGAAACGATCTGGGAAGGTCTGCAGGCACAGGTCAAGTCGGGCGGCGGCCAGGCCGAACTGGCCATCGATGGCCGTTACCGCAATCGCCCCGATGTAGCCATCGTGGTGTTTGGCGAAGATCCCTACGCCGAATTTCAGGGCGACTTGCCCAACCTGATGTTCAAGAACGGCAAGTCCGGAGACCTGGAGCTGATGCGACGCCTGAAGGCAGACGGCATTCCGGTCGTGGGGGTGTTCCTGAGTGGGCGCCCGCTGTGGCTGAACCGCGAAATCAACGCCGCCGATGCCTTCGTGGCTGCGTGGCTGCCGGGCTCGGAAGGTGGGGGCGTGGCCGATGTGCTGCTGCGCGGCGGCGATGGGCGCGTGCAACACGACTTCCGCGGAAAGCTGAGCTACTCCTGGCCACGCCGCGCCAACCAGTACGAGAACAACGTGGGGCAGAAGGACTACGACCCGCAGTTCGCCTTCGGATACGGCCTGACCTATGCCGACAAGGGAAATCTACCTGCGCTTTCCGAGGACCCCGGCATTGATCCGGACGCCGCGGGTAGCGGCACCCTGTTCGAGCGTGGTGTGGCCGGCACCGGCCTGATGCTTCGCCTGACTGCCGCCAATGGCGAATCGACCGATGTCGTGCATCCCAATGCAACCACTGCCGACCAGTCACTGGCGATGGTCGCGATCAACACCGATGTGCAGGAGGGCGCACGCCAGTTCAGTTTCCGGGCGCCGGCCACGGTGGCCTTGCAGGCCAATACTCCGCTGGACTGGTCGCGCGAGACCAACGGCGAGCTCTCCGTGGTAGCGACCGTGCGTGTCGAGCAGCTCCCTGCGGCATCCGCAGTGACACTGGGTACCGCCTGCGGGGCGGCGTGTTCTGCCGAGGTTGCGCTGGGCCCTGCGCTGTCGGCAGCGCCGCGGAATGAGTGGCTCAGGTTGGGCGTTCCCCTCAAATGCCTGGCCAAGGCCGGGGCAGACATGAGCCGCTTGAGCGTACCGTTTGCACTGCGCGCCGGAAAGGGCACAACGCTTGCGATCACCTCTGTCGTACTGGGCACCGAGTTCGATCGCAAGGTGGAGTGCGCGACGCAGTAGGCGCCGTGTTGAATGCCTTGGCGCGGCCGTCACGGACCGCGCCGCGCCAGGGCATTCGCTGGGCAGCCGGCACGGTATGATGCTGCAACCCCGGCACTTGCACTGATCGCAGCGGGCGCCTGCACGCCGATCACATACGCCGGGGAACCGGCGGCGGGGTCGATGGACGGCACCGCGCACGCCCTACTCCATGCTCGCTTCCCATTCTTCGCTCATCATCTGGATGGCGGTGGCCGTTGCCACTGTCGGCCTGCTGTTCCGCCCGTTCCGCATCCCGGAGTACGTGTGGGCGCTCGGCGCGGCCGCGTTGCTTCCGCTCAGCGGCACCGTGTCGTTCGGCACCACCTGGCACGCAGTCGCCGAAGGCCGCGACGTCTACCTTTTCCTGGTCGGCATGATGGTGCTGGCCGAGCTCGCCCGCCGCGAAGGGCTGTTCGACTGGCTGGCGCTGTATGCGGTGCGGCATGCGGGCGGCTCGGGGCGGCGCCTGTTCGACCTGGTGTTCCTGGTCGGCACGCTGGTAACGGTGTTTCTTTCCAATGATGCGACAGCCGTGGTGTTGACCCCGGCGGTCTACGCGGCCTGCAAGGCGGCCCGCGCCAATCCCCTGCCCTACCTGTTCGTCTGTGCCTTCATCGCCAATGCGGCCAGCTTCGTGTTGCCCATCTCCAACCCGGCCAACCTGGTGGTCTACGGCCAGCACATGCCACCGCTGCTGCAGTGGCTGGCGCAGTTCGCACTGCCCTCGCTGGCTGCGATCGGTGCGACCTATCTTGTGCTGCGCTGGGTGCACCGGCGCGAGATCGCACAGCCGCTGGTGGCCGCGCCGCAGCATCGCCCGCTGACCGAGGGCGGGCGCCTGAGTGCGCTGGGTGTGCTGTTCACCGGCAGCGTGCTGCTGGTGACCTCTGCACTTGACGGGCCGCTGGGCCTGGCCACGTTCTGCGCCGGTGCCCTGAGCGTGGCGGCGGTGGTGGTTCGCCAGCGCCGCAGCCCGCTACCGCTGCTGCGCCACGTAGCCTGGGGCGTGCTGCCGCTGGTGGCCGGGCTTTTCGTGCTGGTGGAAGCGGTAGCGCAGACCGGCGTCATCCAGACTGCGGCCAGCGCGCTGCAGGCGCTGGCGAAGACGTCACCGCAGCAGGCCAGCTGGCTGGCAGGTGGCGCGGCCGCACTGCTCAGCAACGTGGCCAACAATCTGCCGGTGGGCCTTGCGGCCGGTTCGCTGGGCCAGATGGCTGAACTGCCCGCACAGACCCGTGCCGCGCTGCTGATCGGCGTGGACCTTGGGCCGAACCTGTCGGTGACCGGCTCGTTGGCCACCATGCTGTGGCTGGTGGCGTTGCGTCGCGAAGGCGAGCATGTCAGCGCGCTCGACTTCCTGCGCGTCGGCGCGCTGGTGATGCCGCCTGCACTCATCGCTGCGCTGTTGCTGCTGTGACCAGAATGCAGGCGGCGGCCCGGCTCTAGAAGGCCAACTGCAGCCGGGTATTGAAGGTGGTGCCTTCATCCCTGCCCGCGGCACTGCCGCTGCGGTGGCGGGTCTGCCAACGCACGGCTTCGAACATCACCCGGCTGAAATCGTTGAGGTACCAGTTCGCGCCCAGTGTCCACGCGTGGCCGGTACCGCCACTGGGCAGTTCGGCATAGTCCACGTCCTCATAGCGGCCCTTCAGCTCCCACGCACCGCTGCCGCCGCGCGTCACCGGATCGGCCACCTTCACCTTGCCCCACGTGCCGGCCTTGCCCGAGTAGGACGGCAGCGCGCCCGCCAGGAACCAGCCGGCCGAGATCGCCCACGCCTCGTGGTCGCGACCATAGCGCCCGCTGGCATCGGCCCCGCGCAGGCTTCGCGTACCCCACTCGCCGGTTGCCCACGCCAGGCCGAAGAAGCCGGCCAGTTCCGCACCGTAGGCGGTGCTGCGCTCGGCACCCAGCAGTGTGCCCGGCGCGATCTTGACCAGATCGTTGAAATGCCCTGCGATGGCCGAACTGCGCACCACGCCGCTGGCCCCAGCGGGAATCTTCTCGTGGAAGGCCCATGCGCCCAGATGCACCGTGGCGTCAGCGGTGTCCAGCGGATTCCAGTGGACGCGCGTGGCCCAGGTCTGGCTGTCGTTGTCGGTGCCGGCGTTGTTGAGGTCGTTGCCGGACACCGACAGGCTGGCGTGCCACCCCTTTCCATGCACGCGCTCGGTCAGCCCGACACCAAACAGGCCGCGCTGCGGCAGCATCAACGTGCCGACCACGTTGCGTTCCTGGAACGGCGTGTTGGAGGTGCTGCTGGAGCCATCGATACCGCGATCGTTCAAGCGGTTGCCCATCGTGAGATCGGCCGGCAGGCCGAACAGGGTGTGGTCCAGCGTGGCGTAGACCGACTTCCAGGCCACCGCGTTGTCGGCGAAGTCACCCTCCACCACCCAGCCCAGGGTTCCGTAGCGTCCCTCTGCCCCCAGGCGCACCGAACGGATCTCGGTACCCGAAACATTGCGTTCGGCGACCGCGGAACCGTCAGTACTTGAGGCATCGACGAACAGGCGGCCGCGGGGACGGAACACCGTATTGCCGTCGGCACTGCTGAACTCCGGTGCGCCCTTGGCCCAGGAGACCTTGGGCAGCTTGGACTGTCCCGATTCCAGTGCGGCCACCCGCGTCTCCAGCGCAGGTGCGGGCGGCGTGGGCGTTGCGGCCGCAGTGCCCTGCCCGCCCTCCACGGCGCGGAGGCGAGCTTCCAGTTGCTGGATCTGCAACGCCTGCTGCTGCACCAGGTGTGACAGTTCGGCCTGGCTCAGTGGTGCGGGCGGGGGCGAAGTAGACTGGGCGCCTGCGTGACCGCTGGCCAACAGCAGGCCGAGCGCGACCGACAGCGCTGCCAGCGGCAGCACGGTGGAATGATTCATGGGCTCTCTCTCCGGCCAGCCGGCCCCCTGGCCCGGCGCTGGCCTGTTGCGGTGGTGCGGGGGAAGATCGGGGGAAGAAGTGCGCGCCGCCGGATCGGTCCGGCGGCGGCAGGCCGGCTCAGCGCGGCCGGTTCAGCTGGTGGCCTGTGCCTGGGCGTTGGGACGCCAGGTGATCAGCTTGTTCTCGACCACGTCCAGCAGGGCGTCGATGACCAGCACGAAGGCGGCCAGGATGATGATGCCGGCGAACACGCCCACGGCATTGAAGTTGCCCTCGGCCTGCGCGATCAGGTAACCCAGGCCCGCCGAGGCCCCGAGGTACTCACCGATGATCGCGCCGACCACCGCGAAGCCCACCGAGGTGCGCAGCGAGGACAGGATCCAGCTGGCTGCTGCGGGGAAGTAGACATGGCGCAGCAGGTCGCTGCGGCTTGCGCCCAGGATGCGGGCATTGGCCAGCACCACCGGATTCACCTCGCGCACGCCCTGCATGGCATTGAAGAACGTGGTGAAGAACACCAGGGTGACCGCCAGCGCCACCTTCGACCACAGGCCCAGCCCCAGCCACAACACGAAAATCGGCGCCAGCACTACGCGCGGAATTGCGTTGAAGCCTTTGATGAAGGGATCGAGGATGCGCGCCGAGCGTCGGCTCAGGCCCAGCCACACGCCGCCAGCCACACCCAGACCGGTGCCGATGATGTAGCCCAGCGCGGTTTCGGTGAGGGTGATGTAGACGTGCTGGTAGAAGGACGTATCGGACAGCCAGGTCCAGGCCTGCTGCACGATCGCCGTCGGCGAAGGGAAGAAGAACGGATCGATCACGCCCAGCGCGATACCGCCTTCCCAGCCGCCGAAAACGGCGACTACCAGGGCCAGCTGGATGAATTTGTCAGTCTTGGCGTGCATAGCTCTTCTCCACTTCGCCGCGCAGGCAGGCCCAGATGTCGCGGTACAGATCGGTGAAACGGTCATCCAGCTTGATCTCGGCCACGTTGCGCGGCCGTTCCAGATCCACGTCGAAACTGCGCACGACACGGCTGGCCGGGCCGGAGGACAGCACCACCACGCGATCCCCCAGGGCGATCGCTTCTTCCAGGTCATGGGTGATCAGGATCACCGAGCGCCGGTCCTCCTGCCACAGACGCAGCAGCTCGTTCTGCATCAGGTGCCGGGTGTGGATGTCCAGCGCCGAGAACGGTTCATCCATCAGGATCACCTTCGGCTCGACGATCAGCGCCTGCGCCATCTGCACCCGCTTGCGCTGGCCACCGGACAGCTGGTGCGGGTAGCGGTGCTCGAAACCGGCCAGGCCGACCTTGGCCAACCACGCGTTGGCCTTGGCCTTGCGTTCGGCTTCGGGCACGCCGCGGAAGCGCAGGCCGAGTTCAACATTCTGGTAAGCCGTCTTCCACGGCAGCAGCGCATCCTGCTGGAACAGGTAGCCGACCGACTCCTGCACGCCGCTGACGGCGCGGCCGTCGATGCTGACCTGCCCGGAAGACGGCTTCAGCAGACCCGCCACGGAATTGAGGATGGTGCTCTTGCCGCAGCCGGTCGGGCCGACGATGGCAAGGAACTCGCCGTCACCCACCTGGATGTCGACATCACGCACGGCGGTGAATTCGCCGAAGGACATGGTCACCTTGTTGATGGCGACCATGGTCTGTGCAGGCTCCAGCTGCGGTGCGCCATTGAACTGGCGCACGGTGGCATTGAGGGCCATGGGGTTACCTCCGCTTACGGTTGGGCCGCCGGCGCCGCAGCGTTGGCACGCTCGACGAAGGCATTGGTGTAGGTCCTGGACAGATCGATGTTGGCCTTGGCCACATCCGTGTTGAACTCGCGCAGCACCTTCAGTGGGGTTTCCAGGTCGGCCGGCGTGAAGTGACCGTACCGGGTAAAGATCGCGCGCGCGTTCTCCACCGCGCGGGCATAGGTGGCGCGATCGCCGGAGACGTAGCTGTCCGGCAGCGCGGCAACGATCTCTTCGGCACTGTTGTCGGCGATGAACTTCAATGCCATCTGCTCGGCACGGGCGATCTTCTCGGCCGCTTCGGGGCGCTTGTCCAGGAAGCTCTGGTTGGCATACATCACCGAGGTCGGGTACAGGCCACCATAGACCTGGCGGGCGCCGTCGTCGCTGCGCGCGTCGAGGAGGATCCTGCCGACCTTGCGCTCGGTGATCAGGGTGGCAGCCGGGTCGTAGTTGACCAGCAGGTCGATCTTGCCCTGCTCCAGGGCGGCAACCGCTGCGGCGCCGGAGCCGACGCCGATCAGCGAGATGCTGTCGGCCGGAATATCATGCTGGGCGAGGAAGTGACGGACGAAGAAGTCTGACGAGGAGCCCGGCGCGGTGATCCCGACCTTCTGGCCCTTGATGGTTTCCGGCCGGGCCGGATCGAAGGTGGCATCCTCACGGCCGGCCATCACCAGCCCGGAATTGCGCGAGAGCAGCACGAAGGCGACGACGTCCTTGCCCTTGGCCTGCATCTGGATGGTGTGGTCGTAGAAGCCGACGGCCACATCTGTGGAATTGGCCACCAGCGCCTGCAGTACCTTGGAGCCGCCCTGGGCGAAGTTCTCGGTCTTCACTTCGAGACCGACATCCTTGAAATAGCCCTTGGCGTCGGCGATGAAGAACGGCAGGTTGTTGAGGTTGTAGGAGCCGACGCTGATGCGCACCGGTGCGTTGTCAGCGCTGCCTGTGGTCGCACCTTCGGCGCGGCCGCTGTTGCTGCACCCGGCCGCGGCCAGGCCGGCCGCGCACAGCGCGGCCATCAGGAACTGCTTGTACATCATCCCTCCCAGGAGTGAAGCATCTACGTTGTGGTGGCGGGGCAGGCACGCCTGTGCCGACCCAGCCGGTTTCAGATCATGCCGCTGACGTCCATTGGCGGTCTTGGGTGGTACTGGCCGTGGCGTGCGCGGGCGACGTTGCATATACCCGACCGTCGAACAGTCGGCGTGCGGTGCGCACCACGCTGGCAATCACCGGCGTATCGTCCGAACTGCGACTGAGACTCACCTCCAGGGCCCCGCTCGGATGTTCGAGGGTAATGCTGCCGGGAACGGACAGGCATCCGACCAAAGTGTGGGCCAGCGTGCCCGGCGTGACGGCGGCGGTGGCCAGGCCGACCGCGCCGGTGATGGCCAGTGCGGTGTGGCATTGGTGCGGCATGAAATAGCGCACCTGCAGATCGCCCCCCTGTTGCGGCGCCGACAGCAGCACCGGCTTGGGAATGACCTTGTTGCCGGCGTCGGCGATGCCCATGCGGGCACCTGCCTGGATGCGCAGCGCTTCCAGCCGGCGCATGAACGTCGCGTCCGCGTTCAGTTCGGCGGGCGAAGCATCACCCCGTACGCCCAGGTCCTCGGCACGCACCAGCATCATCGGCATGGCGCAGTCCACCAGGCTGACCGGGACGCCATCGATGGACTCCTGCGCGTGCCCGCTGGGCAGCAGCTTGCCGGTGCGGGCGCCCGCGGCATCAAGGAAAGAGAGCCTGACCGGCGAGGCCGAGCCCGGCGCACCGGCAATGCGCGTATCACCGCGATAGACCACATTGCCGCCAGGCGTTTCCACCGTCGCGATGATCAGCTTGCCGGTATTGACGTTGTGGATGCGCACCTCGGTCTGCGGGTCCTGAGCCTGCACCAGCCCCCGCTCGATGGCATACGGGCCCACCGCCGCCAGCATGTTGCCGCAGTTGGGAGACGTGTCCACGACCTGCTGCTCCACCCTTACCTGGGCGAACAGATAGTCCACGTCGGCATCTGCCCGGCTCGATCGGTCGATGATGGCCACCTTGCTGGTCAGCGCGTTGCCACCACCGATGCCGTCGATCTGCAGCGGATGACCCGACCCCATCACTTCCAACAGCAGGCGATCGCGTTCGGCGGTGTTCGCCGGAAGGTCGCTGGCCAGGAAGAACGGGCCCTTGGAGGTGCCGCCGCGCATGAGCACGCAGGGAATGCTGAGCAGATCGTTGGACATACGTGTGCTAGATTGATGCGTATAGGAGATTAATGACCCCTCTGTGATTCGATACTGGCATGACCCCAATTGATCTGTGAATTGCTGATTTTTGGATGATTGATACCTGATGAGCATTAATTGCGAAATTCTCGATCTACGCGCGTTCCTGCTGGTATCAGAGACGCGCAGCTTTCATCGGGCGGCGGAGATCCTGCATGTCTCCCAGCCGGCACTCAGCCGCCGGATCCAGAAGCTGGAGCAGGCCGTGGGTTCGCCGCTGCTGGAGCGGACCACGCGCAGCGTCAGCACCACTGCCGTCGGTGAGAACCTGCTGCCACTGGTGCGTCGCATGCTGGAGGAATTCGATGGATCACTGTTCTCACTGCGCGGCCGCGAAGACACCCGCGGCGCTACCGTCACCATCGCGTGCCTGCCGACGGCGGCGTTCTACTTCCTGCCCAGCGTGATGGCGCGTTTCCACGAAGCGCATCCCAACGTCCGCTTCCGGATCCTGGATATCCCGGCGACCGAGGGCCTGCAGGCGGTGGAACGTGGCGAAGTCGAGTTCGGCATCAACTTCATGGGCGCCAACGATCCGAATCTCGATTTCGACGTACTGGCCGAAGACCCGTTCGTGCTGGCCTGCCGACGCGACCACCCGCTGGCCCGCAAGCGCAAGGTGGAGTGGGCCGACCTGGCCGAGCATCAGCTGATCACCGTGCATCGCACCAGCGGCAATCGCACGCTGCTGGACGGCGCCCTGGCGCGCGAGAACCTCAAACTGAGCTGGCACTACGAAGTGACCCACCTGTCGACGTCACTGGGCATGGTCGAGGCCGGTATCGGCGTTTCTGTCCTGCCGAAAATGGCGACGCCGGACGGGGATCATCCCACCCTGGTGACGCGCTCGATAGGCAACCCTGTGGTGTCGCGCACGATCGGGATCGTCCGTCGCCGAGGCGCCCTGCTCTCGCCTACTGCGGAACGCTTTCTTCAGATGTTGATGAGCCAGTGGCGCGGGGAGAGCTGAACATCGTTTGATGGACCGGCGGACCCGAGATCTGGCGGAAAGTGATGGCCGGGCATGGCTCGGCCCTACAGAGGCGCCAGCTCGCGCGCCAGAAACGGCGCCGTCCGGCTGCCCTTGGCACGCGCCACCTGATGCGGCGTTCCCTTCGCCACGATGGTGCCGCCCGCGCCACCTGCGCCCGGGCCGACGTCGATCACCCAGTCGGCCTGCGCGACCGCACGCATGTCGTGCTCGATCATGACCACGGTGTTTCCTGCCTCGACCAGCCGCTGCAGCTGTACCAGCAGCCTGTCCGCATCGGAGGCATGCAGGCCGGTGGTGGGTTCGTCCAGCACGTAGAGCGTGCGCCCGCGCTGGCTGCGCTGCAGTTCGGTGGCCAGCTTGATGCGCTGGGCCTCGCCCCCTGAAAGCTCGGTGGCCGGCTGGCCCAGCCGCAGGTAACCCAGGCCGATTTCCTGCAGCAGCTGCAGCGGTCGGGCGATGGGCTCCTCCCCGCTGAAGAACGCATGCGCCTGGTCCACCGTCATCTGCAGGACCTCGGCGATGTTGCGGTCATTCCACAGCACCTTCAGCGTGGCTTCGTTGTAACGCGCGCCGTGGCAGGTGGGGCATGGGGCGTAGACACTGGGCATGAACAGCAGTTCGACGCTCACGAAACCCTCGCCTTCGCAGGTCTCGCATCGGCCCTTGGCCACGTTGAACGAGAAACGGCCCGCATCGAACCGGCGACGACGTGCGGCCGGCGTCGCCGCGAACAGCTTGCGAACGTGATCGAACAGCCCGGTATAGGTGGCCAGGTTGGAGCGTGGCGTGCGGCCGATCGGCTTCTGGTCCACCTGCACCACGCGTTGGATGGCGTCCACATCCCCGGCCAGTTGGCCTCGGGTGGTTTCGATCACCGTCGGCCCGTCGGTCGGCGATGCCTCGGCACCATCGTCCGCGGGTTCGTGCCCCAGATGCAGCAGCATCAGCTCCGGCAGTGCCTGCGCCATCAGGCTGGACTTGCCCGAGCCGGAAATGCCGGTCACTGCCGTCAGCAACCCCAACGGCACCTGGGCGTCCACGCCCTGTAGGTTGTGGCGATGGATGCCCTGCAGTTCCAGCCAATGCCTTGCGCTGCGCTGGCGGCTGGCGGGTGCCGGCACCCGGTCGAACAGATACTGGGCCGTGCGCGAATCCTGCACCTGGCGCAGGCCGTCGGGCTCGCCGCTGTAAAGCACGCGCCCTCCCCGTTCGCCGGCCTCCGGCCCCACGTCCACCAGCCACTGCGCGCGGCGCATCAGCTCCAGATCGTGCTCCACAACGAACACCGAGTTGCCGCCATCACGCAGCCGATCCAGCGCGTCGTACAGCGCCTGGCTGTCGGCCGGGTGCAGGCCAGCCGAAGGCTCGTCGAGCACGTACAGCACACCGAACAGCAGCGAGCTGAGCTGGGTGGCCAGCCGCAGGCGCTGCAGTTCGCCGGCGGACAGCGTTGGCGTGGCGCGGTCCAGCGAGAGATAGCCCAGGCCCAGCTCACGCAGCTGCCGTACACGCGCCATGACCCCAGCCGCCAGTCGCTGTGCAGCCAGCCGCTTCTCTTCCGAAAGGGCCGAAGTCAGGCGGACATCCGGGGCCGCAGCATGGACGGCGCGCCCGCTGGCCGCACGCTGGTTGCGGTCGCGGCGCGTGGCGTTCCTGCTGGTGGGTTCGCCCCGGCTGTGCGCGCTGAAGTCACCTTGCGCGATGGGCTCCAGCAGATCCGCCAATTGATCCAGGGGCAGCCGCATGAACTCGCCGATATCCACGCCCGCGAAGGTGATCGAGAGCGCTTCCGGCTTCAGTCGCTTTCCGTGGCAGGCCGGGCACAGCTTGCCTTCCATGTAGCGGGAAACCCGCTTGCGCATCAACGCGCTCTGGGTATTGGCAAAGGTCTGCAGCACATAGCGGCGCGCGCCGGTATACGTGCCCATGTAACTCGGCTCGAGCTTCCGCTTGAGTGCGGCCCGGGTCTCGGCCGGCGTGAAGCCGGCATAGACCGGCACGGTGGGTGTTTCCTCGGTGAACAGGATCCACTCCCGGTCCTTCTTCGGCAGCTTCTTCCACGGCACGTCGATGTCGTAGCCGAGCGTGACCAGGATGTCGCGCAGGTTCTGGCCATGCCAGGCTGGCGGCCAGGAAGCGATGGCGCGCTCGCGGATGCTCAGCGACGGGTCCGGAACCATCAGCGCTTCGGTCACCTCGTACACATGCCCAAGCCCGTGGCAGGTGCTGCAGGCGCCCTGCGGCGTGTTGGGCGAGAAGTCCTCGGCGTACAGCATCGGCTGGTTGGCCGGGTATGCACCTGCACGCGAATACATCATGCGCACCAGGCTGGACAGCGTGGTGACACTGCCCACCGATGAACGTGCATTGCTCGCGCCGCGCTGCTGCTGCAACGCCACTGCCGGTGGCAGCCCGTCGATGGCGTCCACATCGGGCACGCCGGCCTGGTCGATCAAGCGCCGCGCGTAGGGCGCAACGGATTCAAAGTAGCGCCGCTGTGCCTCGGCGAAGACGGTGCCGAAGGCCAGCGAAGACTTGCCGGAACCGGATACCCCGGAGAACACCACCAGTGCATTGCGCGGGATGGAGACGTCGACATTCTTGAGATTATGCTCTCGCGCACCGCGCACCTCGACGCAACCGCTGGCAGCGGCGGCACATGACGATTCACCAAAGGGGGGCTTGGACATCTTCGCGATCCTGCGGGCAGTGAACGGCGCGCGTCGAAGCGCGCCCAATGGTGCATTCTCGCTGCTGCGGGGTGAAGGTGGGGGATGGCGCGGTCAGGCCATGGGTGATTCCCAACTTTCATAGGCGATACATGCTGCCTGCACTGTTTGCCGCCAGCCTTTCAACGCGGTCGGCCATCGGCAGGCCCTGCGACCATCCTGCCGCCATGGCCAGCGCGTCGCGCATTGGGTCGGATGCCCTGGCGCGCTCGTTGCGGATACGACAGGTTTCAGGGTCGTTGGCGAACAGGCCGCGCGCGAACATGCGGCCCTGCTCTGCCAGCCGGGCAGTCTTGGGGCCGCGGATGGTGGCGAAGCGCAGCAGTACCTCTTCCAGGCAGCCATCGCCCCCGCCAATGCAGCGTGCCAGGTGCCACGCGTCTTCAAGTGCCTGGCATGCTCCCTGCCCCGATGTTGGCAGCGGCGCATGGGCTGCGTCCCCAATGAGCAGCACGTTTGCGCGGCTCCAGGTGTGCAGCGGCTCAAGGTCGTGCACGGCGACCCGCTGGACGGCGTGCGCCGGCGTGGCCTCGATGAGGCGGTCGACAGGCTCGGGCCATCCTGCAAACAAGCACCTCACTTCGTCGTGCATGCCCGCGGCGGGGGACGCCGCAGGGAGTGGGCGCGCCTGCGCGGCCGCCCAATACACCCGATCTTCGCGGACGGCGACGCAGCCGAAACGATCCCCGGCACCCCAGTAGTCATCGATCCTGATGTCGCTTGCCAGTGCCCTGCCCTGTGCAACCCCGATCCAGTTCACGAAGCCCTGGTAGATCGGCGTGTTGTCCCCCGCGACGAACCTGCGCGCCACCGAATCCATGCGCCCGTCCGCGCCGAGCAGCAGATCCGGGCGGATGCTGTGCCCATTGTTGAACCGCGCCACGGCCTTGCCGCTGGCATCCAGCTCAATTGTTTCGGCGCAATGCCCGAACGCCACCGGGATACGCGCTCGCATCACATGATCCAGCAGAACCGCCTGCAGGTCCCTGCGCAGAATCGTATGGGTCGGGTATCCCATGATCTGGTCCAGCAACGTGATATCCAGGCCACCCAGCGGGTCACCCGCTGCATTCCAGCGGTGCACGGATGTCGGCCGGCCGCCGACTGCACCCATGTCCTCCAGCAGCCCGAATTCCTGCAGTACGAAGCCGGCGTTGGGCCAGAGTGTCACGCCGGCGCCCATGGTTGATGGTGCGGTGCGGCGCTCGTATACGAAGCAGCTGTGCCCTTGATTGTGGAGGGCAAGGGCCACGCTCAGGCCTGCGATGCCGCCACCCAGGATTCCTACGTCCATTCCAACACGCCTTTTTATCAGCCCCGGGTACGCCATTGCGGAGCATCCATGGGGCGGGAGTGCAGTCTGGACTCTGCCAATACTGGCAACTAGCATGCAGAAGTGAGAGAAGTTCATACCCTGGACGGGATAGTCATGCGCAGTAGTTTCGACCTGAACACCGTCCGTGTGTTCGTGGCCGTTGTAGACGAGCAGAGCTTTTCGGGTGCGGCGCGCCTGCTGGCCCTGCCTTCATCCAACGTCAGTCGCCATGTCGCTTCACTGGAGCGCAACCTGGGCGTTCGACTGCTGGAGCGCAGTACCCGCCACCTGCGCATGACAGAAGCCGGCACCTTGCTATACGCGCGCGCCAAGCCCCTGCTCGATACCCTGCTGTCCACCGAGGAGGAGCTCGGCGCGGTGCAGCGCGAACTGAAGGGTCCTCTGAGGATGTGCATTCCGACCGAAGCGCCACGGCTGCTCGCGCCCATCCTCGCCGAGTTCTGCAGTCTCCACCCCGGCATTGAATTGGAGTGCGACACGCGCCTGACCGGCCTGGAAGTGCTGCGCGAAGACATCGATCTCTCCCTGTTCTTCCACCGTGGCCCGCAGGATGACAGTGCGTTCATCACCCGTGTTCTGGCGACATTGCCCAGCATTGTGGTGGCCGCGCCGGCGTTGCTGGCCAGGACTGGCGTGCCGCATCGGGTGCATGAACTCAAGCGCTTCCCTTGCATCACCACCGCAAGTGCCCTGAAGGGGCAGCCCTGGCAGTTTCTCGACGCCACGGGAAACATCGTGAAGGTGTCTGTGCGCAGCCGCTATCGGGTCAACAGTGGGGAGTTGGCCGTTGCGGGCGCACGCCAAGGCCTGGGCTTTGCCATCGTTGCGGCCCATCCGTGCCAGGACGACATTGCCGACGGCCGGCTGCAGGAAGTGCAACTGGATCTGCTACCTGCGCCGCTGCAACTGCTTGGAGCCTATAGCCATCGCCATTCGGTCACGGCGCGGGTCCGGGCGTTGCTGGAATTCATCCAGGCCCGGCTGCAACCGGCAGCGCCTGTGTTGCGTCCCGATCAATCCGGGCGGTGACAGCGGCGGGCAGTCAGCGCCCGTCCGGCCGAACCGGCTCGCGAGCACCTGTTCTGGGAGCAAACGCCACCTTCTCTCCATTGACCAGCTCGACCACGAGCTGGTTGGAGTGATTGAAGCCGATGGTACTCGCCCAGGCGAAGTGCGAGACGGTACGCCGAAGCTGCGATGTGCGGCGATACAGTTGACCCAGGGTGACGGTGCGGACCAAGCGGCCACGATGGTAGAAAAGCAGCACCGGCTCGCTCAACCTCACGTCAGCCGGAACCAGGTTCATGCCCTCGTAGCCGACCACGACCGACTCCCCATCGTCCGACGGGAACAGCCAGCGATGCCACCCGGGTATCAGCCAGGCCTCTTGACCGGATGCCTGCGGCGTTACCCGTGTTGAATTCAAGGCCGGATCGGAATCAGCACAGAGATTCCGCGCGGAGGAGCATGCCGTGAACCTCTCCGGCGGCGGCAGCGGGGCATCGGCAAGCGCCGGGCCCGCAGCCAGTGCAGCAATGAGCGTGATGAGAGCCTTCATTTCACTGCACACCTCGATCAAGTGGCCGCCGAAGCGGAAACTAAGCGGCGTGTACGTAGGGCGCTACCGCCGCAGCAAGCACATCGATTCCCCACGCGGAGCCTGCGATTTCCTCGGGCTGCCTTCTCTTGAAGCGTGACCAGTCGGCCCTGGCAAGTCGGCCGACCAGAAGCTGATCGGCAGGAAGCTGGTGCATCGACCAATAGGGAAACTGGCGGGTAGAGACGCGCCCGCGGGCCAGCTCCACGACATCCGTGTGGCTGGCCGATTGCAGCACGCGCTCGTAGACGCTGGCCACGCCATCTTCCGGGCCTTCGAAGTACTGCACGAATCGCGTGCCGTCGTGCAGCAGCACGCCTGTCACCCCTGCAAGCTTGTTGAACCTTGCAGCATCGGCCACGAGCGCCTTCAGACGATCAATCGAAAGACCTTCGGCGGCCTGGCTTGCGTATACAACGGCCCTGATGGGCATGGACATCCGCCTTGAATGTGGCGCCACGTCGGCACCTATTCACACTCTAGCATCCGGTACAAGCCCGGGCCGTGATGCGTATTCTTAATTCTTCAGAATAAGGACGGTCGATGGCTGCGCCGTACGGCACGCCAGACGGCATGATGGGCGCCCCAAACGTTCAGGGCATTGTTCATCTTCATGCGAGACATCGGACAGTTCTATGTAGTCAGCGTCGAAGGAGTGGCGCGTGAGGATGGCACCCTGCTGCAGGTCACCCGGATTGATTGCTCCTGCCTGAAATGCTCAAGGCAATTCCGGGCCATTCCTGGTCATGGGCTTGTCGACCTCAACGGCGCTGCTTCGCTCAGCTGCCCGGGGTGCGGCAACCATCAGTCCGTCAGCCGTGCGCGGTTGGAGGAATTCACATTGCGGACTGACCCCTGAGTGGACCCGCACCGCTTCTCGACGCCGCGCCAACGCGCCCGACACCTCTGCATCGATATCTTCCCGTAGTAGACCCACAACGGCGTTCCAATGAGTCATACCGGCATATTCAAGATCACCGACCTCACCTACAGACCGGGCGCAGAGGGCGACCTGGCCCGGGCCCTGCAGATAGAAGCAACCTGCACGGCGTGCGGCGCAACCAGCGTCTGGGGTGAGCAGGAGATGGAGCATGTGAGAGGAGGCACCGTGCTTGCGTGCCGCGCGTGCGGTACGCGCCAGGCCATCAGCAATGCCGGCCTGATCAGCTGCCCGCCCGGGATACGACACCGGCAGGGCTGACCGGGACGGGACCGGGCAACCACGTGAACTGCCCGGCCGCCATGATTGACCTGTCAGCGGCGGGCAACCGACGCCTGCGCCCGATGCCGTTTGATCCAGTCCAGTGATTGGGCAATACCACCGAACGGGAAGAAGTGCGGGCTGGCCAACCCGTGGGCCTCAGTCAAACCGCTCACCAGGTGGTCCACGAATACTTCCGGCCCCGCGGTTCCGAGCAGTCGTCCGATCGAGATGCCGTACTTTGCCAGCATGGATGCACTGGCACCCACCCCGCACATTGCGGCGTAGCGTGCCAGCCGCGCGATGCTTGCCGGACCCGGCACGCCGACCAGTACCGGAACATCGATGCCACGGGCGCGCAGCGCGTCCAACCAGGCCAGAACGACGTCGGCATCGAAGGCGAACTGCGTGATGATCATCGGCGCCATGCCGCGTGCTTCGATGGCTCGGCACTTGTGATCCAGCACCTGCCAGCACTCGTCACTGCCCATCACCGGATGGCCCTCGGGATGACCGCCGATGGCGACGACCTTGATGCCGCCCCTCTCTAGAAGCCCTGTCTGGATGATCGAAGCGCTATCTGCAAATGGGCCGGCGGGCGTAGCCAGATCGCCGGCGATCACCAGGTACTGGGCGACACCGGCCTCGCTGGAGGCACGCTGCAGGAACCGCTCAAGCGCGGCACGCGACCCGATTCGGCGGGCCGGGAGATGCGGCATCGGCTCGAAGCCCAGTTCACGCACCCTGCGCGCCGCTGCCAGGCGTGCGTCGTCGTCCTCGCTGGCCAGCCAGGGAATGGAAATCGTCGTGCCACGCGGAATGCGGGCGGCTTCGGCAGCCAGCGCCGGCATGGCCTTGGCGCTTACCTCCAGCGAAAAGGCATCAAGGAAGGCCTGCGCCCGCAGTGACGTAGGTGCGGACATTACTTGCCCATGCCTGCACTGCTGGCCAGGGGCGAACTGTTCCGCGCCAGGTCGATGAAGGCCTCCAGATAGTCGATGCCGGTGTCGGCCTGGCGCGCACCCAGATAGATCTGCTTGGGAATGCCCTTCGCACCGAGGCGCACCGGTACCACGTCCATGCGCGCGGCATACTCCTCCACCAACCAGCGTGGCATGGCGGCCACGCCACGGCCGCTGGCCACCATCTGCATCATGATGTCGGTGGTTTCAATGGCCTTGTGCCGTCGCGGGGTGATGCCGGCCGGCAGCAGGAACTGGTTGTAGATGTCCAGGCGCTCGAACGGCACCGGGTAGCTGATCAGCACTTCCTGGGCGAGCTGGCGTGGCTTTACATGGTCGAGCTTGGCCAGCGCATGATTGCTGGCCACCACCAGCACCTGCTCGTAGTCGAATACGGGAATGAACTTCAGGCCCGGCTTCAGCAGCGGGTCCGGGGTGACCAGCAGGTCGATCTCGTACCCGAACAGTGCACCAATGCCGCCGAACTGGAACTTCTGCTTGACGTCCACGTCCACGTCCGGCCACGCGGCCAGGTACGGCGAGACGATCTTCAGCAGCCACTGGTAGCAGGGATGGCATTCCATGCCGATGCGCAGCGCACCCCGCTCACCCTGTGCGAACTGGCCCAGCCGCTCCTCGGCCAGGTCCAGCTGTGGCAACACCCGGTTGGCAACCGCCAGCAGGTACTGCCCGGCCTGGGTCAGCCGCAGGCTGCGGCCTTCGCGCAGCCAGACGTCGGTACCCAGCTGCTGCTCCAGCTTCTTCATGCTGTGGCTCAGGGCCGACTGGGTCAGGTTGAGTACGCCGGCGGCAGCGGTGAGAGAGCCCTGCTGCTCGACCTGCTGCACGATACTGAGGTGGATCCGCTCCAGCATGATGATGAATCCCGCTCATGGATTGGTGAAGTAATACCATTTTACGTCATGGAAGGGCGTGGCTAGCATCGGGTCATGCTTTCACCTACCCGCCCCCTTCGAATCGTCGCCGTTTCCGGCGGATTGCAGCGCCCCTCCAGGGCCGCGGCCCTGGCCGAGCATCTGCTGGACCTGATGGGCGAGGACATCCATAGCGAGCAGCACCTGGTTGAACTGGGCGAGCTGACCCCGCAGCTGGCGGGTGCGCTCTGGCGTTCGCAGCTGCCCGACACGGTGGAACGCCAGTTGGCCGCCGTCGAGCAGGCCGATGTGCTGGTGGTGAGCACGCCGGTCTATCGCGGCTCGTACACCGGGCTGTTCAAGCATTTCTTCGACTTCATCCACCAGGACGCACTGGTCGACACCCCCATCCTGCTGGCCGCCACCGGCGGCAGCGAGCGCCACTCGCTGGTGATCGACCATCAGCTGCGCCCGCTCTTCAGCTTCTTCCAGGCGCGCACCCTGCCGCTGGGCGTCTACGCCACCGACCGCGATTTCGTCGACGGCCGCGTGCACAACGATGCCCTGATCGAGCGGACGCGGTTGGCGGTGCGGCGGGCCCTGCCGCTGCTGGCCCTGCCCCGCCACCGCGCCGCCGCCCTTGAGGCCGCCCCAGCACATTGAATGCCGGATGCCTTCGCCGGCATCCGGATGTCACCCCGCACTACGGAACGCCATCCATGACGACCGACACCTTCACCTTCAGCATCACGCGCATCCCCTTCAACGAGGATTACCAGCCCGCCGATGGGACGCGCATCACCACCAATTTTGCCAACCTGGCCCGCGGCGCGTCGCGCCAGGAGAACCTGCGCAACACGATCAGCATGATCAACAACCGCTTCAACGATCTGGCGCACTGGGACAACCCCAGCGCGGATCGTTACGCGGTCGAGCTGGACATCATCTCGGTGGAGATGCACATCGATGGCGGCAATGGCAGCGATCCGTTCCCGCTGATCGAAGTGCTGCGACCGACCATCGTCGACACCCGCACCGGTGCCCGTACCGAAGGCATCGTCGGCAACAACTTCTCGTCCTACGTGCGCGACTACGATTTCAGCGTGGTGCTGCCGGCCAGCAACGAAGGCAAGGCCACCTTTGGCATTCCGGAAGGCTTTGGCGACCTGCACGGCAAGCTGTTCAGGCATTTCCTGGAATCTGACGCCTACCGTGCCAACTTCAGCAAGGGGCCGGTGATCTGCATCAGCGTATCCAGCAGCAAGACCTACCACCGCACCGAGAACCACCACCCGATCCTGGGCGTGGAGTACCGGCAGGGCGAGTTCTCTCCCACTGACCAGTACTTCGACAAGATGGGCCTGCAGGTGCGCTACTTCATGCCGCCGGGCAGCGTCGCACCGCTGGCGTTCTACTTCCAGGGCGACCTGCTGGGCGACTACTCGAACCTGGAGCTGATCGGCACCATCAGCACGATGGAGGCCTTCCAGAAGATCTACCGCCCGGAGATCTACAACGCCAACTCCGTGGCCGGCAAGGTCTACCAGCCCAGCCTGAAGCACCAGGATTACTCCTCCACCCGCATCGTCTACGACCGCGAAGAGCGCAGCCAGCTGGCGGTCAAGCAGGGCAGGTTCACCGAAGAACACTTCATCAAGCCATACCGCGCCGTGCTTGAGCAGTGGGCCGCCCGCTGATCCATCGATTCCCCACTCGCCCCAGGAAACAAGACGCAATGTCGACGAAGAAACTGCTTCCCACCTCCACCGCAGGCAGCCTGCCCAAGCCATCCTGGCTGGCCGAGCCCGAGAAGCTCTGGTCACCCTGGAAACTGCAGGACGATGGCCTGATTGAAGGCAAGCAGGACGCGCTGCGCCTGTCCCTGCAGGAACAGCAGCACGCAGGCATCGACATTGTCAGCGACGGCGAACAGACCCGGCAACACTTCGTTACCACCTTCATCGAGCACCTCAGCGGTGTCGATTTCGAGAAGCGCGAAACCGTGCGCATCCGCAACCGCTACGATGCCAGCGTGCCGACAGTGGTTGGCGCGGTCAGCCGCCCGAAACCGGTGTTCGTGGAGGATGCGAAGTTCCTGCGCCGCCAGACCGCGCAACCCATCAAGTGGGCCCTGCCTGGCCCGATGACCATGATCGACACGCTGTATGACGCCCACTACAAGAGCCGCGAAAAGCTGGCCTGGGAGTTCGCGAAGATCCTCAACGAAGAGGCAAAGGAACTGGAGGCCGCCGGCGTGGACATCATCCAGTTCGATGAGCCCGCCTTCAATGTGTTCTTCGACGAAGTGAACGACTGGGGCGTGGCTGCGCTGGAGAGGGCCGTCGAAGGCCTGAAGTGCCAGACGGCCGTGCACATCTGCTACGGCTATGGCATCAAGGCCAACACCGACTGGAAGCAGACACTGGGCTCGGAATGGCGCCAGTACGAAGAATCGTTCCCGAAGCTGCGGACCTCCAGTATCGACATCATCTCGCTGGAATGCCAGAACTCGCACGTGCCGATCGACCTGATCGAACTGGTGCGCGGCAAGAAGGTGATGGTGGGCGCCATCGACGTGGCCTCCAATACGGTGGAAACGCCGGAAGACGTGGCCAACACGCTGCGCAGGGCGCTGCAGTTCGTGGATGCCGACAAGCTCTACCCGAGCACCAACTGCGGCATGGCACCGCTGGCGCGTGAAGTGGCACGCGGCAAGCTGCGCGCGCTCAGCGCAGGGGCGAAGATCGTGCGCGAGGAGCTTTCGGCGTAGCGCGGCCACCCGGCGGGCGACTGGGTGGAGCCTGGTCTGTGGTCGACCAGGCTCTGCCATTTTCCTGCACATCAGGCCGCACTGCCATCGGCGGCCGACGGGGCGCGAGCGCCTCCTTGATCCGCCTCACCTCCCCCGCTCCCGCCTCAGCCAGGCGGCGGGCCTGCTGCCGCTGCTCGCGGGAGAGCGGTGGCGTCCCCGCACCTTGCGTGCCGGGCGTTGCATCCACCAGTCGTGCCACTGCATCGCGCAGCCGCAACTGGGGGCAAAGCCGAACGGCGCACCAGCGCTCGGCATAGCGCTTGGCCTGGCGTACATTCGCCGCAGCGACGACCTTGCTTCGTGACATCCTGCGCGCATCCAGGCATAGGCGGATACCGAGTACGGGGTGTGCCATGATGTGCGCCACCGAACGGCCGTTCCACCATAGATCCCAGCGCCCGCCGTTCTGCACCCAGCCGGAAGGCTGGAAGTCGATCATGCACGCAGGATGTTTGAACGAAGAAGCCATCGCTGGAAGGATACAAACGCCGGTCGCATGCCTTGAGACCGGGCCAGCATCTACGCGACAGGCTCCTGGGCAGTCAGTTAACGTGACGCGTCACGATCGATAGTGCTTTCGATCCAGTCAATGTAGCGGGACACGCGAACGCTGTAGACCACCTGGCCATAGTAGCCGGCTTCAAGTGCGTGCTCGGAAACGGCAGTGATCCAGGACCCAAGGCCGACCAGCTTCCACACGCCTTGATCCTCGATCAGCAGCGGGCCGCCGCTGTCGCCGTTGCCGAGCACGCCTTCAAGGGGCAGGCCCTGCGGAGGCGGGTCGAACCGGTACCAGAGATAACGCGTGTTGCCGCCGGTAATCGCGTTGTAGGCCCGCCGCAGCGTCGTACGATGCGGCCCGCCGGGCACCAGTCCAGTCGCACCGTTGCCGGTGGCGCCTTTGCCGATCAAGGTGGCGATCTGGGTGACCTCGGCGCTGCCACGATAGAGCGCCAGCGGCTGCACGTCGCTCACCGGTGTGGCAAGTCTGATCAGCGCAATGTCATCCGACGCCGCCAGAAACGCGTGGATTTTCGACGCACTCCCCGTTGCCATCGCCTCCATGCCCAGCGCCTCGGGCATCCTCCGATAGCCGGGGTGCAGGAAGACACGCTCGACACCATAGCCCTTGCCATCGATGGTGATGGTGGCGCCCATCCCCTCCATCGGTGCGGCATGCGCGGCGGTCACCACCCATCTCGGTGCAATCAGGACGCCGTGCCCCTCGCCCGGCATGTCTGCCAGTGCCGGGAATTCCGTTGCGTCTATCTGGTACCTGGCATCGTCAACATCATCGCGGATGACCACGGCACCGGCGGCGAACGGGAGCGCGGCAAGCGCGAGGAAAAGCCAGCGGTTCATGGAAGCCTTCGTCCCTGCGGTCAAGTGACAACAGCCTAGGGCATCGCCCCCGACGCAGGGAGGTCGTGCGACCAGCCCTGCTGATGACCGACGAACGCGGGAAAACGGCGACTGAAGCCAGGCGGGCCTTGCCCTACCTGCGACCACGATAGGGTTCGCAGCCCACGCCATCATTGTCGCGATCAAGGTGTGGCCCATACCCCGGATCACCACGCCGTACCGGCGCTGCTCCGGCGGCGCGGGCCTCCGTGCAGTTGGCAAACACCCCGGACCTGCGCGCAGAACCGGGGGCGAAACTGCTGCGCGGGGTGTCGACATATCGAGGCGCTGCTGGAGCGCCTCGATGGCAGTGGTAGTCACCGGTCTTGCGGTTGGTGTGGCAGCCATTCCTGTCGAGCCCGCCGGGATGGCCGAGGGCGTTTGCCGACAACAGCAATGCGAGCAGGCCGAATGCGAGCCATGCGATTGAAAAAGCGCGTCGGATGTCCATGCCCTCCCCCTGTCAGGCAGTCCTGCCAGGGCGAAGGCTAGCATGGGGTTGCAACCGTCGATCAGGTTCGACACTACAGCGGTTGTTGCCTTCAGCGCTGGTAGTTCTTCAGGAACAACCAGGTGATCAACGTGGCATCCGGGCCCTTCGGGTCGGTGAACGGCAAGCCCGACTGGCTGCCACTCCACGCATGCCCCATGCCCTTTACCACATAGTGCTGTGCCAGCGTGCGACCGCCATAGGCATAGGTGTCCACCGTGTAGGCACGCCCACCCGGCACCTGGCCATGGTAGGTGCTGGTCGGCAGGTACTTCACCGAGTCGTTGTCCAGGCCGTCGTCGGCCAGGTCGTTGGTCTGCAGGAACTGGCGCACGGCCTGCTCACCGTTCACCGGGTTGACGGTGAGGTCGGCGCTGCCATGGAACACCAGCACCGGCAGCGGGCGCGGCATCGGTGAGCCCGAGCACTGCCAGGCCAGCCGACCGTTGCTGTCCGGCGAATGGATGCTGCCGGCCAGCAACGCGTAGGCGCTGCCGGAGATGGTGGTCGCACCCTTGAACATGCCGCCGGAATGGATGGCACCAGCGGCGAACACGTCCGAATAGCAGGCCAGCATGATCGAGGTCATAGCACCGCCGGCAGAAATGCCGGTGACGTAGACCCGGTGCGGATCGACGCTGTAACCGGCCTTCACCTTGTCCACGATGCCGGCCAGGATCGACGCCTCGCCGCTGTCACGGGCCTGGTTGATCGGCAGCTGCCAGTTCCAGCAGCGCGCCGGGTTGGAGGTCACGTTCTGGCGCGGATAGACCACGATGAAACCCTCGATGTCGGCCACATCGTTGAAGCCGGAGGCCTCGCCCATCAGGTTGGGGCCGTTGACGCAGCCGTGCAGCACCAACAGCAAGGGCAGCGGCTGCTGGTCGCTGTAGCCGGCCGGCACCCAGACCTGGTATTCGCGGGCGCCGAACAGGTTGCCGTACAGGCCGATGTCCCAATGCCCGGCAGGGCCCGCGGCGAGCACGCTGCCTGCCGACGCCAGCCAGCAGCACAGCGCCAGCAGTACCGCCTTGATCGAATCGATTCCGGAATTCATGGCCAGATCCTCATGCGTGAGTCGTGGATGAAGTAGTACCGGGGAGCGCGTCCGGCTGAGGGCACGCCCAGTATCCGCATCCGGCGGCCACTGCCGACTGGACCTAGGTCCACTCGCCGCTGCCGGATGACACCGCTAGCCTTCGCTGCAGGGGTGGCAATGGGCCATCTGTGAGCACTTGCCTGGGGGAGGACCGAATGAAACGGAATTGCCTGAGTCTCATGATCGGCGCACTGCTGGCCTCCGGGCCGGTACTGGCACAGGACACGCCACAGGCCGTGCCGACGGCAGGCAGGACCGCTTCACCCACAAACCTGGACAGCATCAAGGTCACCGCACGCAAGCGCGAGGAAACGCTGCAGGAGGTACCGGTCGCCGTCACCGCCTTCACCTCCGAGGCGCTGGACAGGATGAATGTCCAGGACATCAGCGACCTGGATGCGCAGGTACCGAACCTGACCATCTACGCCGCCCGTGGCGCCAGCAGCACGGTTACCGCCTACATCCGCGGCATCGGCCAGTCCGATCCCACCTGGGGCGCCGACCCGGGCGTAGGCATCTATCTGGATGACGTTTACATCGCGCGGCCGCAGGGGGCGCTGCTGGACGTGTTCGATGTCTCGCGCATCGAGGTGCTGCGCGGCCCGCAGGGCACGCTGTACGGCAAGAACACCATCGGTGGCGCGATCAAGTACATCTCGCGCGGCCTGCCCACCAGAACCGAGGGCTTCGCCCAGGTCATCGTGGGCAACTACAGCCAGCTGGATGCCAAGGCCGCCATCGGTGGTCCGATCGGTGGTGCCGACAGCGGCCTGCGTGCCCGCGTGGCGGTGGCCAGCATGAACCACGATGGCTTCGGCGAGAACACGTTCAACGGTCAGCCGGTCAGCGACAAGCAGATCAACGCGGCGCGCGTGAACCTGGGTGCGTACGCCGGCGATGACTTCGACGTGCAGTTCGCACTGGACTGGATCGACGACCACTCCGGCATGCGCGGTTCGAAGATGCTGGCGCCCAATCCGTTCCTGCGCGCCTACCCGCCAATGGACAGCCGTTATGACATCCGTTCGGGCATGCGCAATCTCAACAACGTGGAAACCAAGGGCGCGTCGGCCACGGTGAACTGGCGCCCGAACGAAGATATCGCGGTGAAGTACGTGGTGGCCAAGCGTGAATCCGACAGTGAGGCCAACATCGACTTCGACACCACGCCGATCAAGCTGGCCGACGTGGGCGGCACTTACCACGACGAGCAGGTCAGCAACGAGATACAGCTGAACTACGATGCCGGCGGACGGGTGCGCGGCGTGGTCGGCCTGTACCAGTTCAGTGGCGAGGCCGGCGGCCAGATCCAGAACAACTACTTCAGCGCCCAGTTCGCCGACAACCAGGGCAAGGTATTGACCGACAGCATCGCGCTGTACGCGGATTGGACGTTCGACCTGACCAGCAGGCTCAAGCTTGATGTGGGTGCCCGCTACACCGACGAAGACAAGCGCGCGATCGTGCTGAACCGCCTCTATGCTGACCCGGGCTTCAGCCGGCCGGTGGCGGTGACGGCGGACTTCGACAAGAAGACCAACTTCAGGAACGTCTCGCCCAAGGTTTCGCTGGACTACCAGATCACCCCGGACATCATGGTGTACGGGCTGGCCACGCGCGGTTTCAAGTCGGGCGGCTACAACATCCGCGCCAACGCGGTGGCGGTGCCACGCTCGGCCGAGCCCTTCGACGATGAGACCGTGGACAGCTACGAGGTCGGCAGCAAGATGGCCTTCTTCGACCAGCGCTTCTTCCTGAACCTGTCGGCGTTCTACAACAAGTACAAGGATATCCAGCTGTCGGTGTTCACCGGCCTGGACACCAATGGCGATGGCATCGACGATTCCTTCTTCGGCGACTTCACCAATGCCGGCGCCGGCACCGTCAAGGGCCTGGAAGTCGAGTACCAGTACCTGCCCAGCCAGCACTGGCTGATCTCCGGCAACCTGGCCTGGCTGGACACGAAGTACGATGAGTACATCGATCGCGGCGTCAACGTCGCCAGGCAGATGAAGTTCACCAATGCGCCGGAATTCTCGGGTGCATTGAACGTGGAGTACCGCACTGACCTGGCCAACGGCAGCAACCTTTCTGCACGGGTGAGCTACAGCTACCAGAGCGAGGTCTGGCCCACCACCGACCTGAGCCCGGTGATCCGCCAGGACGGCTATGGACTGGTCAATGCCGGTGTGATCTGGCGCCTGGATGACGCCTGGACCTTCTCGTTGCAGGGCACCAACCTGGCCGACAAGGAATACCGCACCACCGGTTACAACATTCCGGCGGTCGGCACGCTGATTGGCTTCTATGGCCCGCCGCGCCAATATAGCCTCAGCGTCCGTTACGATTTCTAGCGCATCCGTTACGATTTCCAGGAAGCTCCTGCATGATGCAGTCCTACGTAGATCTGTACTGGAACAGCAATGATGGCCTGCGCCTGCATGCGCGCGACCATGCACCGGGTACGGGAACGGCACCGCGCGGCACCGTGGTCTGCATTCCCGGCCTGACCCGCAATGGTGCCGATTTCGATGCGCTGGCCGATACGCTCACTGCCGGCGGCTGGCGCGTGATCGCGGTTGACCTGCGCGGGCGCGCAGGGTCGGAGCGTGCGCATGATCCCACCAGCTACAACCCGCGCACCTATGCCGACGACATGGTGGCGCTGCTGCGCTCGCAGAACATCGACCGGGCGGTATTCGTAGGCACCTCGCTGGGCGTACTGGTGACCATCACCCTCGCCTCGCGCGCGCCGGAGCGGATCGCGGGTGCGGTCCTCAACGATGCCGGCCCCAAGGTGCCGCGTGAGGCGCTGGCACGGATCGGCAAGTACGCGGGCAAGCCGGTGCCACCGATGGATCTCGAGCAGGCCACTGCCTATGTGGCATCGATCGGCAAGGCCGCGTTCCCGCGCTTCAGCACCGATGACTGGCGACAGATGGCGGTGCGTACCTTCCGCACGCGCAGCGATGGGCTGCTGGAACTGGACTACGACCCGGCGGTGATCCGCACCACGCGGCCGTGGGTGCTGTGGCTGCTGCGGCCGGTGCTGTGGCGCGCGGTGCGCGGGCTGACCTCGCGGGTGCCGGTGCTGGTCGTGCGTGGCGCCCTGTCCGACATCCTGCCGGCCGACGTTGCACGGCAGATGGCGGCGACGTCGGAGCGTGCCCGGCTGGTGGAGGTGCCGGATGTCGGCCACGCGCCCATGCTGTCCGAGCCTGAGGCGCGTGGTGCGATCCTGGCCCTGCTGGAGCGTGTGGAATGAACCCACAGGGCATCGACGCCACCCTGCCGGCCGTCCTGCAGCCGTTGCAGCAATGGGCGGCCAGCGAGCGGCTGAGTGGCGCCACCCGCATCGCCCAGTCGCGCATCGACGCCTTCGCCGATGCCACAGGCGACCACAACTGGATCCATGTCGATCCGGCGCGGGCGCAGGCACAGCTGGCGGGTGGGCGCACCATCGCGCATGGCTTCCTGCTGCTCTCACTGACCGTGGAAGACGACGTCGCCGCCCTCGCCGGCTTCCCCGGCATCGCCCACGTGCTCAACTACGGTTTGAACAAGGTGCGCTTCCTGGCGCCGGTGCCGAGCGGATCGGAGGTGCGCGTCCGCTCGCGGCTGCTCTCGCTGGAGCTGCGCCAGCCCGGGCAGTGGCTGCTGACCCAGCACAAGAGTGTCGAACGGCTTCCCGATGGTGATATGGCACTGGTTGCCGAGCAGTTGTCACTGATCGTGATCGCAGCCTAGCGCTGCCGCGCCCGGCTTCTGCCTACACTGGAGCGATGTTGACGCCCTCTTTCGTGCTGCTGGCCTGCATTGCGTGGACCGCACTGCTGTTTGGCGTGGCCCTGTGGGGCGAGCGCCGGGGGCATCGGCTTTCGAAGGCATGGCCGCTCATCTACGCACTGTCCCTGGCGGTGCACTGCACCGCATGGACGTACTACGGCGCGGCGTCGCAGGGGCTGCAATGGGGCTTCCCCATTCCACCCACCCTCGCTGGCATGGCGCTGATCTTCGCGTTCGGCCTGCCGTTCCTGCTCCGCCTGGGGCGACTGGCCAAGCAGCACAACAGTGCCACCATCGCCGACCTGGTGGTCGCACGGCTGCGTGCGGATCGCGGCCTTGGCTTCACCATCACCCTGGTCGCGCTGCTCGGCATCATTCCCTACATCGCGCTTCAGCTGAGAGCGGTCAGCCAAGGGCTGGGCGCACTGTTGGGTGATCGTTTCACAGCTGCCGGCTGGCAGCTGGACATGTCGTTCTGGTTCGCATTGACGATGGCCGCCTTCACCCTGCTGTTCGGTGCCCGCAAGGCATCGGCCACCGAACCGAACCGCGGCATCGTGGTCGCTCTGGGCCTGGAATCGGTATTGAAGCTGACCGCCCTGCTGGCCATCGGCCTGTATGCCGCGCTGTCGGTGCACGCGGCCGGCACGCCGCTGCTGGAAAAGATGGCACAACTGCCGCCACCGGCCATCGTGCCGGACTATCTCACCATGGTTGCGCTGGGCGCCATCTCTGCATTCACCCTGCCGCACCAGTTCCATGTCGGCGTGGTCGAGCTTCGCCAGACCTCGGACCTGAAGACGGCACGCTGGATGTTCCCGGTCTACCTGCTGTTGATCGGGCTGCCGTCGGTGCCGATGGCATTGGCCGGTGCAGCACAGCTGCCGGCATCGGTATCTCCGGACCTGTATGTTCTGGCCCTGCCCCAGGCCGGCGGTCGTCACCTGCTGGCACTGCTGGCCTACCTGGGCAGCCTGAGCGCGGCCACCGGCATGATGATCCTCTCGGGGCTGACCCTGTCGATCATGCTTGGCAACCATGGATTCGGGTCGCACCTGCTCGGCGGCATCGGTGGCGGCGTGGCCAATGCCGACCTGCGCCCGCGTGTCCTGGCGTTCCGACGTGCAGGCATCCTCGCCGTGTTCCTGATGGCGTGGCTGTACAGCCGCGCGATGAGCGATACCGAGGCACTCAGTGATTTCGGCCTGATATCCTTCACCGCGCTCTCGCAGCTGGCACCAGCGGTGCTGCTGGCCGTGTACCGCCCACGCACGCCGTCCCCGGCCATCATGGCCGGCATCGTGCTGGGTTCGCTGGCCTGGCTGTGGCTGGTATTGCTGCCGATGGTGATCCCGGCCGCGACACCGTCGGCCAGTCCCGACGGACTGCACTGGCTGGCCGTGGTTTCGCTGCGCGTGCAACCCGGCCATATCGCGCTCAGCATGGGCGCCAGCCTGGCGATCAATCTGCTGACGGTTGCCCTGGTGTCGCGCGCCGTGCGTCCGCCGCTGCCCCGGAGGCGGGATGCGGTGGCTGCCGCTTCCCTGCGCAGGACCGCCGGGCGCTTCCTCGGCCAGGAGCGTGCGCGCCAGCTGCTGGAGGGCCACGCCGGGCAGATGCTGGATGATGACCGGGTCATCGCCATCGAGCGCGAGCTGACCGCCGTGGTGGGCGCGGGCATGGCGCGGCTGCTTGTCGAAGCCGCACGCGAGGGTGGCGCTGCGCCGCTGGATGCGGTGACCCGCGCGGTGGGCGAGGCAACGCAGGTACTGCGCTTCAACCAGCGGCTACTGGAGGCGGCGCTGGAAAACATGAGCCAGGGCATCAGCGTGGTCGATGCGCAGCTGCAGCTGGTGGCCTGGAACAGCCGCTACGCCGCGTTGTTCAGGTTCCCGCCGGAGCTGCTGCAGGTGGGGCGCCCGGTGGTCGATCTCACCGCCTGGGCACTGGGCCAGCTGAAGATTGGCGACGGCCCCGGCGACACGCCCGACAGAGCGCTGCAGCGCCGCGTCGCCCACATGCGTCGCGGCACGCCGCACCTGTCCGAGCGCATCTTCCCCGACGACACCATCGTCGAGATCCGCGGCAACCCGATGCCGGGTGGCGGCTACGTGGCCACCTTCACCGATGTCACCGCGTTCCGCCGGGCGGAAGATGCACTCAAGCGCAGCAATGAAACACTCGAGCACCGCGTGCAGGACCGCACCGCACGGCTGGAACAGGCGGTGCAGGAAGCCGAGCGCGCCAACGTGGCGAAAACCCGCTTCCTGACTGCCGTGGGCCACGACCTGATCCAACCCCTGCATGCCGCGCAGCTGCTGACCGATGCGATGTCGCAGCACATCGAATCGGAGTTCCTCGACAGCTTCCTGCGCCAGATCCGTGGTGCGCTGGATTCCACCGATGACCTGCTGTCGGGCCTGCTGGACATTTCTCGACTGGAGGCCGGTGGGCTGGTGGCCGATCCGCGACCGTTCCCGGTGTCGAACGTGCTGGATCCGCTTGCACAGGAGTTTGCCGTGCTCGCGGCAGCCCGCGGCCTGCAGTTCGGCTATGTGCGAAGCCACACCTGGGTTTACAGCGATCCGCTGTTGCTGCGCCGGGCGCTTCAGAACTTCCTGGCCAATGCCATCCGCTACACCCGCCGTGGCGGCGTGTTGCTGGGGGTGCGCCGCCAGGGCCGGAGGCTGTCGATTGGCGTGCATGACACCGGCCCCGGCATTGCACCGGAGCAACAGGCGGTGGTCTTCGAAGAATTCCATCGGATCGATCGCAGCAATGGCCAGGGCCTGGGGCTTGGCCTGACCATCGCACACCGTATTGCCGGTCTGCTGCATGCCCCACTGCACCTGCACAGCGTGCCGGATCGCGGCTCGACCTTCTCGCTCAGCGTGACACGCGCTTCGCGGCCGGAAGCGCCGCGCGGCGGAACCATGGCCAATGGCAGCACCGCCCTCAAGGGCATCCGCGTGCTGGTGGTGGACAACGACCCGGTTGCGCTGGAGGCGATGCAGCAGCTGCTGCACTCCTGGGGCTGTGATGTCATTGCGGCAACGGGCGCCGATGTGATCGGAGCATCAGCACATGAGGCCGCGCTGTGGTTGTTCGACTATCACCTGGATGACGGCGATACCGGTGTCGCGCTGTGGAAGCGACTGACGGCCATGCATGGGCTGCGGCCGACGGTGATCCTCAGTGCGGACACCGGCAGCGCGACGCGCGATGCAGTTCGTGGCGCGGGGCTCTCTTTGTTGAGCAAGCCGTTCAAGCCGCTGGCACTTCGCTGGGCGATCAACCACCTGCTGTCCGCGAGCTCTGCGGCCACGCCCTGATCCATCAGGGCCCGGGCGCTTCTTCGATCTGCCGGGATGGATCGGCCAGTCCCATTTCGTGCAGTACGCGGATGGCCTGCGCGCGGTTGCGCACCCCCAGCCGCCCCATGATGCGTGTCATGTGTGCCTTGACCGTACGCAGCTGCACACCGAGCCGGTCCGCGATCTGCTTGTTGAGCAGCCCTTCGGCCACCAGGCCCAGTACCTTGTACTGGTGCGCGGAAAGGCTGGCCAGGCGCGCGGCCAGGTCGGCGTCCCTGCTGAACGGCGCCACGCGCGCCACTGGCTCCCGCAGCAGGGCCGGAATCCAGCGTTCGCCCTCCAGTACCGACTGCAGCGCTGCCTGCAGCTCGTGCAGGCCCGAACTCTTGGGCAGGTAACCGGCCGCACCGAGGTCGATGGCACGCCGGATCACCTGCGGTTCCTCATTGGCCGAGACGATGATGATCGCCAACCCCGGCTGCAACGCACGAATGGTCGCCAGGCCTGCAAGTCCGTGGTTGCCCGGCATGTGCAGGTCCAGCAGCATCAGGTCGATCGACTGCCCCTCAAGCGCATCGAGCACGCTGTCCAGCGAATCGGCTTCGCAGATCTGCAGGTCGGCGACCGCCTCTTCGGCCGCGCGATGCAGCGCCGCGCGGAACAAGGGATGGTCGTCGGCGATGAGCAGGGTCGGCATGTCCAGGCGAGATTAGCAAATCGCCCGCGGCTGGGCACAGGTACCTAGGTACGCTGGTACGGGCGGGAGGGATGGCTAGTGTGGCCAGGAGAAGACCGGCCACCGACATGCTGCCACGAGGAACCCTCATGCCATCCGCCCCCGCTACCGATGCCGCTGCCTATCCGCTGTTGATCAAGCAACTGCTGCTGACACCCCTGGCGGTGTCCCCCGGGCAGGAGATCGTCTACGGCGATACGGTCCGCTACGACTACCGCACCCTGCATGCCCGCATCGGCCAGCTGGCGGGGCTGCTGACCTCGCTGGGCGTGAAGCATGGCGATACGGTGGCGGTCATGGACTGGGACAGCAACCGCTACCTGGAAGCCTACTTCGCGGTACCAATGATCGGTGCGGTGCTGATGATGGTGAACGTGCGCCTGGCACCGGAGCAGATTGCCTACACATTGAATCACAGCGGTGCACGGGTGCTGCTGGTCAATCGCGAGTTCCTGCCGCTGTTGGATGGAATCGACGGACAGCTACCCGATCTACGCACGCGCATCCTGATGGAAGATACCCATGGTCCGCTGCCAGCCGGTTTCGTCGCCGAGTACGAAGCCGGGCTGCGCGACGCTGCAGCGGCCAGTGAATACCCTGATTTCGACGAGAACACCCGCGCGACAGTGTTCTACACCACCGGCACCACCGGCTTGCCCAAGGGCGTCTCCTTCAGTCATCGGCAACTGGTCCTGCATTCACTGGCGGGGATGGCTGCCCTCGGCAGTGCGCCCAGCCAGGGACGGCTGCACCGCGACGACGTCTACATGCCGATCACCCCGATGTTCCATGTGCACGCGTGGGGCCTGCCCTACGTGGCCACGCTGATGGGCATCAAGCAGGTCTACCCGGGCCGCTATCTCCCCGCCAACCTGCTGGCACTGATCGCCCGCGAGAAGGTGACCTTCTCGCACTGCGTGCCGACCATCCTGCACATGCTGCTGGAGCACCCGGACGCTGCGCAGGCCGATCTGCAGGGCTGGAAGGTGATCATCGGCGGCGCCGCCCTGCCCCGTGCGCTCGCGCAGCGTGCATTGGCACGGGGCATCGACATCTTCGGCGGCTATGGCATGTCCGAGACCTGCCCGTTGCTCACCATCGCCCAGATCGACGTGGATACCGTGACCGATGCCGATGAGGTGCTGTCACTACGGACCAAGGCCGGGCTGCCGGTGCCGCTGGTGGATCTGCGCATCGTCGACCCGGACATGGGTGATGTCGTCCACGATGGCGTCGCCACCGGCGAAGTGGTGGCGCGTGCACCTTGGCTGACCCAGGGCTACCTGCACGATCCCGAGGCTTCGGCAACGCTGTGGGCGGGCGGTTACCTGCACACCGGAGACATCGGCAACATCGACGTAGGTGGCTACCTGCGTGTCACCGATCGCATCAAGGATGTGATCAAGACCGGCGGCGAGTGGATCTCCTCGCTTGCGCTGGAAGACATCATCGCGCTGCACCCGGCAGTCAGCGAGGTCGCGGTGATCGGTATCGCCGATACGAAATGGGGTGAGCGGCCATTGCCGCTGGTGGTCAGGAAGCCGGGAAAACATGTGGCCGAAGCGGAGATCATCGAACTGGTCGCAGCACGCAGCCGCGCCGGGGATATCTCACGCTATGCGATTCCGGAGCGGGTCAATTTCGTGGATGCGATCGAGCGCACCAGCGTGGGTAAGATCAACAAGAAGAAGCTGCGTGGGTTGCATGACCCAGCGACTGACTCGGACCGTGGGTGATCTCCGCCTGATCGCCGAGGTCAATGTTCGCACGGCAAGGTATGAAGTGGCGCCCCGGGACCATGATCTCCCGGGGCACCACTCTCCTGCAGCAGACTCAGCGCTGTTCTGCCAGCACAGGTCGCCCTCAGTCGATGCAGGGTCCCTTTGCAGCGATCGCCGTGTCGGATCCCTTCGCACCGATGCTGGCGGGGCCCTGGCATGCATCAAAGCTGTACTTGATCAGCTTCCACGCCCCGCTCGACCACCGGTATGTCCACGACTCGGAAGCGCCGCTCGGCAAGGTATTGGAGATCGAGATGACCTCGCCCTCCACGCCACGCGCAGGCAATGGAACAGGCGGGCCCGCCGCACCGGCCAGCTTGAGACTGCCAGCAGACTGATAGCTGTGCGAGATGGCCAGTTCACCCGTCTGCAACGCCGGCGCGTAGGCGGGCGAATTCCGTTTGATCCAATCGACGATGTAGCCGGCCTCCAGCGAATCCGACGCGTACGTGGCCTTCGCAACCACAGTGGCGGTCGCGGTGCCCGCGATCGGTCCTGCATTGACGCTTCCCCCGGGGACTCCACTCAGTGCCAGCACCAATGGCAGCGCCGCGCCCAACAGCGAGAACTTCATACCCTGCTCCTTGTGTGTATGCAGCTTTCTCAACGGGCCGTGTATGACCCGGGGGCAGTGTAGGCATTGCGGACACGCTGGGCATCGCCGCAGTCATGCCCATTTCTCATATCCATCAGGCGTCGAGCGCGATCTGCCCTGCTGAAGGTCGCAGCGCCGATTGTGTTGAACGCGGCACTCAGATCCGCGTCGTGGCCATGAACCGTTCGCGGTCCTGCTGCGTGCGGCGACGGATCTCCTCCAGCGCCTGGCTTTCGGTCGCCTGCAGCATGGCTTCGAACAGGCGCTGGAAGTGATGGCGCATGGCATTGCGTGCGGCCATCGGATCACGCGCGCGCAATGCTTCGAAGATGGCCATGTGCTCGTCGGCGCGGTTGGCGCCATCATCATGGCAGACCCGGGCATAGACCTCGGTCACCCGCGGCAGTTCGCTGCGCATGCGCCAGATCTGCTGCACGAAGAATTCCACCACCGGATTGCCGGAAAGCCGTGCGATGGCCAGGTGGAAACGGCGGTCGTACTCGCCGGCTTCCGCGTCGCTCAGGTCGCGACGGCACAGCGCTTCGGCCAGCGCCTGCAGCTCGGCAATGCCGGCATCATCCAGATTGCTTGCCGCCAGAGCGGCGGCCTCGGCCTCGAATACCGCGCGCGCAGCGGTAAGGTCGAACGCACTGACATCCGGCAGTCCACCCGGAACCTGCGTCGGGCGCGGCTTCACATGCACGCCCGAGCCAATGCGGATCGCGATCCAGCCCTGGGCCTCCAGGGCAATTTCAGCCTCGCGGATGGTCACCCGGCTGACACCGAACCGCTCGGCCAGCTCACGCTCACCTGGCAAGCGCGAGCCCGGCGGGAATTCGCCGTCCTCGATCAGCTTGCGGAGCTTGGCAGCGATGGTCTGGTAAAGGCGGTTGGCGGACATGCGGCTGACCCTTGGCGATTCCTTCCGGGTCCCTGCCCTGCCACCGCGGCCGGCAAGGGTCCGGTTGGAGCGACGGCGCGACCAGTGGCCGCGCCGCCCTGTTCAGAACTTGTATCGTACACCGAAATACGCACGCCGCCCGTAGGTCACCACTTCGCGGAAGTTGCCATAAAGCGGCTGGTAGGCCACGCGCGGCTCGTTGGTCAGGTTCATCAGTTCCAGCGACAGCGACAACTGCTTGTTCACCCGGTAGCGCAGGCGCAGGTCCACGCTGGTGTTGTCATCGTAGTAGCGGTTCTGCTGCGCGGTGTTGCCGGTGAAGTCCTGGTAGTAGTGCGAGCGGAACTTGCCGATGGCCTGGATGTTGAAGCGCCCGACGTCCCAGTAGATCGAGCCGGACAGCACGTGCCGTGAGAAGCCGCTGAGACCCGCCGGCGGCACGATGGCCGGAATGATCGTGCCGTCACTGGCCAGCTGCTCGCCCAGTCGCGAGTCCTGGGTCTGGTAGTCGGCATCGGCGTAGTTGTAGCTGACCTTGAAGCCCAGCCCGTCGAACGGCTTGAGCAGGTACGACAGTCGATGGGTGGCGGTCAGCTCGAAGCCGGTCAGCGTGCTGTCCTCGTCGGTGGTCACCTGCTGCCGCACCGGCACGGTCACGCTCCGGCCGTCGATGGTGTAGGTTTCAGGCACCAGCGCGATGGCGGTGCCGCCGTTGAACTGCTTCCAGTACACCGCGCCGGCCAGCATCGTGTCCGGGTTCGGGTACCACTCCAGGGAAAGGTCGCCGTTCCAGGACATCAGCGGCTGTGCCGCCGGGTTGCCACTGGCGCTGATGTCATCCAGCGCGTCGGCCAGATTGCCGTAGGTGGCATCACTGCTCACGTTGATGGTGCGCCCGGCACCCAGCGCGGCGATGTCCGGCCGTGACATCGCGCGATATGCACCCACCCGCAGCAACACGTCCGGGCGCAGTTCAAAAGCCGCGTTGAGGCTGGGCAGCAGCTTGTCGTTGCCCGCCTTGAACACCTGCGTGCTGTACTCGCCGGTGGGTTGCAGGCGGATCGTCCCGTCACCGTTGTCCTCGATACGCAGGCCGGTACGCACGCCTTCGGAGCGAACATCGGTCTTGACCCAGCGCAGGCCAAGGTTGCCGGTCACCGGCAAGCCGAACAGGCTGCTGCTGAACTCACCCATCAGATAGAGCGCGCGTGTCTTCTCGGTGATGTCGACATTGTTCGGATCCTGGAAACCCGGATCCAGGCCGCTGTCGAGGCTGCCGCGGAACGACCGGTACAGGCAGTCCGGATCGAAGTACGCCCACGAGGAGATCGTGTTGCCGCTGGCGGCATCCATGAAGTCATCCTGGGGGAACGGTGCGCGGCAGGCCTGGTTGGCGGCGATGATCTTCGCCTTGTCGGCCGCCACGCGCTGGTCGTAGTCGGTGACCAGGGTGTTGTCGCGCAGGCGGTAGTCGGCCTGGCTGGCGCGCACGCCGCCCTTGATGCGGCTGAAGAAACCGGACTCGGGCATGAAACTGGCGTCGAAGCGGCCGGCCTTGATCCTGTGGTCGTTCTCCGTTGCGCTTGAGGTCACCCGCGCCGCCCCGGTGTAGGCGTCCCAGTTGGTGGGGTCGAAGTTCGGCGCCAGCGCAACACTGGGCACTTCGCCGTGCCAGTCCCAGTCATAGTCCACGTAGCCGGTGGCACCACTGCTGATGCCGGGCACGGCGGCATTGTTGACGTCGCGCTGGTTCGCGCGCAGGCGGGTCATGCGCTCGCTATCGAGGCGATTGGTGTGCGAGTACGAAAGATCGGTGGACAGCTCCCAGGCCGGGGTCGGTCGCAGGATCAGGTTCAGGCCACCCCCGGTGTATTCCTCGCCACGCCAGTAGCGGTTGGAGGTGGAGTCGATCGAGGTGCTGCCATGCAGGTGGCGCACGATGCCCTCTGCGTCCACGTCGCGCTGGGTGATGCCGCGACGTGCGTTGGACAGGCTCAGATCGCTGCGGTTCTCGTACCAGTTGCGCTCGGTGTGTTCGAAGTCGAGATTCACTTCAACCACGTCATTGGGCCGCCACTGCAGTGCGGCGAACTCGCTCTGGCGGTCGTTGCGCTCCTGCTTGAGCCGGTAGATGCGGCTGCTTGGCACCAGGTAGTACGGCGCGCCGTTGGCGATGGCCTGCGCGGACACTTCATTGCAGTTGGCATTGCCCACGTTCTGCGTGCCATCGCAGGCATACCAGGTGGAACCGCTGGTGATGCTCTCTTCCGGATCAGTACCATCCAGGCGCTGGAAACCCAGCGAAATGCCCAGCTTCTGTCCGTTGCCGAATTCGAACTGGTCGATGTAGCTGGCGGTGCCGCGGTAGCCGATGCCGTCGTCGTCGCGGTACTTCTTGTCATACTCGGCCCAGCTGCCACGCAGATCGATCTGCGCCGCCCGCTTGCCGTACTCCAGTGGGCGCACCGTTTCCAGGCCGATGGTGCCGGCCACGCCGCCTTCGATGATGTCGGCGCGCTGGGTCTTGTAGATGGCGACCGTATTGATCAGCTCGGCGGGGAACATGTTGAAGTTCACCGAGCGGTCGCCGCTGCCGTTGGTGATCTCGCGACCGTTGAAGTTGGTGCTGCTGAGGAAGGCGCCCAGGCCACGGATGGAAATTTCCGAGGCCCCGGTCTTGTCGCGGGTCGAAGCGGCGCCGGTCAGGGTTTCGATCGCGTCGGCCAGCGAGGGCGCCGGCAGATCGCCGATGTCATCGGCCGAGAGCACGTCAGCAATGACCGTGTCGTCGCGCTTCTTGTTGATCGAACTCTGCATCGACTCGCGGATGCCGGTGACCTGCACCTGGTCCAGCGTGGTGGGATCCTGCCCTGCCGCGTCCCTGCTGGATTGCGCCTGGGCCGTGGGCAGGCCCGCCAGCACGGCGAGCAGCGCCACGATCAGGGGTGTGGGGGACAACGAGATGCTGTGCACTGCTCCGGCGGGTCGCCGCATGGTTTCCTCCTCCCAAAGGATCGCCTGCATGCCAGGCGTGGGACGCAGCTTCGGCACGTCGACATGAAAATGTCAACCAATTGGTATGTCACTGCGCAAATGCCTTTTATCCATACCAGTTGATCGCAATTTAATGTGCTTCTGCAGCATGACTTTGCGCGAAAGCTGGCTTACAACAGGCCCGAAAGTGGTATGCAGACCCACCCTGAAACGACGGCCGGGCCATCCCTGGAAGGATTTCATGCGCATTCACTCGCTGGCGCGTCACCCGCACAACAATTCATCACTGTTTTGCCTGGCCACTGGTCTAGCCATGTGCCTGACCACTTCAGCAGCAAGTGCAGCCAGCTGGCTCGTCCACGATGTCGCTGAGTTCGCTACCGCCGCCTCGGCGCTGCAGCCCGGCGATGAGATCGTGTTGGCTGACGGCATCTGGACCGACGCCCGGTTGCTGCTGAAGGCCCAGGGCACGGCAGCCGCGCCGATCGTGCTGCGCGCGCAGACCGCCGGCAAGGTCGTCCTCAGCGGGCGCTCGGACCTGCGCCTGGCGGGGAACTACCTGCAGGTGTCCAACCTGGTGTTCCGCAACGGCTATACGCCGGGTGATGCAGTGGTCGCGTTCCGCGAGTCGAGCAAGGCCGTCGCCAGCAACAGTCGCGTCACCGGCCTGGTGATCGATGACTACACCAACCCGGATGCCAGCGACCAGGACTACTGGGTATCGCTGTATGGCAGCAACAACCGGTTGGATCACAGCCAGTTGCGCGGCAAGACCAACGCCGGGCCGACCGTGGTGGTGGTGCGCGATGCCACCCAGGGCCTGGACAACCAGCACCGCATCGACCACAACTGGTTCGGCCCACGCCCAGCGCTGGGCGTCAACGGCGGTGAAACGATCCGCGTCGGCACCAGTGACACCTCACTGAGCAATTCCAACAGCACGGTGGAGAACAACTGGTTCGAAGGCTGCGACGGCGAGACCGAAATCGTCTCCAACAAGTCTGGCGGCAATACCTACCGCGGCAACGTGTTCTATCGTTCGGCCGGCGCGCTGACCCTGCGCCACGGCAATGGCAACCGGGTGATCGACAATGTCTTCCTCGGCGACGACAAGGCCGGCACCGGCGGCGTACGCATCATCAACGCCGACCAGACCGTCAGCAACAACTACTTTGAACGGCTGGCCGGGTCCAGCAACCGTTCGGCACTGGCGGTGATGGATGCGCAGGCCAGTCCGCCGCTGTCCGGCTATGCGCCGGTGGTGAATGCCACGATCAGCCGCAACACCTTCGTGGACGTGGCGAAAATCAGTTTCGGTGTCGGCCATGATGAAACCAAGGGCATCGTGGTTGCCGCCAGCAACAGCCGCTTCACTGGCAACCTGATCGTCAACCGCACTAGCAGCAACCCGCCCAATACCGCCAGTTCGCTGGCCGGCATCGGCTTCAGCGGCAACGTGCAGTCGCCGGCAGCCAGCACCGTGTTCCCGGGAGGCGTAGAGAGCCGAGCCGTCAGCCTGCAGCAGGCTGCCAGCGGATTGTGGGTGGCCACGCCTGCCCTGCCCGCCGTGGGTGCCGATCCTGCCCTGGCGATGACCGCGCGCGAGGCGATCGGCGTCGACTGGTATCCCAAGGTGGGCGAAGTTGCCCTGTCACGCACCCGCAATGGAGTTGATCGATGAGGTTGCAGCCGCTGTTCGTTTCCCTGGCCTTGGCCGCCCCCTTCGCCCTGCTGCCGAGCGCATCGCTGTTCGCGGCCCCCGCTGCTGCCGTGCGACAGGCCGAGGCCGCGCCGGTGCTGGTCACCGCTGCGCAGTGGCAGCAGATGGCCAGCGAAGGGCGCCGCTACCCGTGGTTCGCCAAGGAGCAGGCGCGCACCGAGGCGACGCTGAAGAAGATGATGAAGGCCGGTATCGACGTGCCGGTACCCAAGGACAAGGGCGGCGGCCGCACCCATGAACAGCACAAGCGCAACTACCAGGCGCTGCTGGCGGCGGGCACGCTGTACCGGCTGACCGGCGACAGGGCCTACGTGGACTATGCGCGCGACATGCTGCTGCAGTATGCCCAGCTCTACCCGGCGCTGGGCCCGCACCCGGAAGGCCGCGGGCAGATCCCCGGGCGCGTGTTCTGGCAGGTGCTCAACGATTCGGTATGGCTGGTCAACGCCATCCAGGGCTACGACGCGATCCGTGACGCACTGTCCATCGGGGACCGCGACACCATCGAATCGAAGGTGTTCCGGCCGATGGCCGAGTTCCTCGTCAGCGAGCCGAAGAACTACGACCAGATCCACAACCACGCCACCTGGGCGGTGGCCGCCACCGGCATGACCGGCTACGTGCTGCGCGACCAGGAACTCGTGGAGAAGTCCCTGCGGGGCAGCCAGAAAGATGACCGGTTCGGCTTCCTGCGGCAGATCGACCTGCTGTTCTCGCCCGATGGTTACTACGAGGAAGGCCCCTACTACCAGCGCTACGCACTGGCGCCGTTCCTGCTTTTCGCCAATGCCATCGAACGCAACGAACCGCAGCGGAAGATATTCGCGCGCCGCGACGGCGTGCTGTTGAAGGCCGTGGATGTGCTGGTGCAGTCCAGCTACAACGGCCTGTTCTTCCCGATCAACGACGCCATCCTGGACAAGGGCATCGACACCGAAGAGCTGGTGGCCGGCATCGGCATCGCCTATGCGCGCACCGGCGATGACCGCCTGCTGTCGGTGGCCCAGCAGCAGAAACGCCTGCTGTTGTCACCCGACGGCCTGCAGGTGGCGCAGGCACTGGCCGCGAACAAGGCCAGGCCCTTCGACTACCGGCCGATGTTGCTGCGCGATGGCCCCGACGGCGAACGCGGCGGCCTGGCGATCCTGCGCATGAACGGCGAACGCGGCCAGGCACTGGTGCAGAAGGACACGATGCAGGGCATGGGCCATGGCCACTTCGATAAGCTCAACTGGCTGTTCTACGACAACGGCAATCCGGTGGTGACCGACTACGGTGCAGCACGCTTCCTCAACGTGGAAGCCAAGCGCGGTGGCATCTACCTGCCGGAGAACCGCAGCTGGGCCAAACAGACCGTGGCCCACAACACCCTGGTGGTGGACGAGCAGAGCCACTTCAAGGGTGACTGGAAGCGCGGCGAGGAGCACGCCCCGCAGGTGCGCTTCTTCCAGGCCGATGCCGATACCCAGATTGCCTCGGCAACGATGAGCGATGCCTATCCCGGCGTGGTATTCACCCGCACCCAGGCGCTGCTGCGCCACCCCGACCTGGGCCTGCCGGTGGTGCTGGACCTGCTGAAGGTGCACGGGGACAAGGCCGCGCGCTACGACCTGCCGCTGCACTTCAATGGCCACATCGTCACCACCGGCTTCGAGGCCGAACACTTCCCCGCCCAGCGCCCAGTGCTGGGCAAGGACAACGGCTACCAGCACCTGTGGCTGGATGCACGCAGCAAACCCGGCAGCGCGCCGCGTTCGCTGGCCTGGCTGCTGGATGGGCGCTTCTACACCTACCGCTTCGGCAGCAGTGCGCCTGCACAGGCGCTGCTGGTGGAAAGCGGTGCCAACGATCCGGAGTTCAACCTGCGCCGCGAGCCGGCGCTGCTGCAACGCGTGGAAGGCCAGAAGGACGTGACCTTCTTCAGCGTGCTGGAGCCGCATGGCGAGTACAACGGCACCGCCGAGTACGTGCACGGCGCCGACAGCCGCATCAAGGACATCGTGCGCACCCGCGGCAGCGATGCCGAGGTGATCGAACTGCGCCTTGCCAGTGGAGCGCGCATCGCGCTGGGCGTGTCCGATGACAGCAGCGCCAAGGGCGAGCACAGCGTGACCGTGGACGGCCATGCCTACCGCTGGAGCGGCAGCCACGCGCGCATGGACCGCAGCAAGGGTGACGCAAAATGAACGGCCCTGCGGTGGTGGCCCAGCTGCGCAAGGTGCCGGTGCGTTCAGCAGTGCGCTGGCTGATCGTGGGCCTGATTGCCGTGGCCACGGTCATCAACTACATCGACCGCAATGCACTGGCGGTGATGTGGCCGGAAATCGCCAAGGAAGTGGGGGCGACCAAGGATGACTACGCCCTGCTGGTGACGGTGTTCATGCTGTTCTACGCCTCCGGCCAGCTCCTGTTCGGGCGGTTGTTCGACATGATCGGCACGCGCCTGGGTTTCGCGTTGTCGATCAGCGTGTGGTCGATCTCCATCGCCCTGCATTCGGTCACCCATTCGATGCTGTCCTTCGGCCTGGTACGGGCGATGCTCGGCATCAGCGAAGCAGGCGCGTGGCCGGGCGCGGTGAAGGCCAATGCCGAGTGGTTCCCGGCGCGCGAGCGCGCATTGGCGCAGGGCGTGTTCAACGCAGGTGCGTCGATCGGGGCGATCGTCTCCGCACCGGCCATCGCCGGCCTCTACTTGTGGCTGGGCTGGCGCGGCACCTTCGTGCTGGTCGGTGCAATCGGTTTCCTGTGGCTGCTGCCGTGGCTGTTTGTCTACCGCGCCGGCCCGGACAAGCATCCGTGGGTGAGCGATGCCGAGCGCCGGCTGATCCAGGAAGACCAGGCCGGGCAAAAGGCGGTGGTGGCGCCGAAGGCCAGCGTTCGTGAGCTGCTGGCCCACCGGCAGAGCTGGGGCATGCTCGCCTGCCGCTTCCTGCTGGACCCGATCTGGTGGCTGTTCGTGTCCTGGCTGCCGATCTACCTGGCTGAAACCTTCGGCTTCGACATCAAGCAGATCGGCCTGTTCGCCTGGGTGCCGTTTGTCGGCGCGATGCTGGGCAGCCTCAGCGGCGGCTGGCTCTCCGGGCGGATGATCCGCGCCGGGCACAGCGTGGACCGCGCCCGCAAGCTGTCCATAACGCTGGGCTGCGTGGTCATGGCTCCTGCCCTGCTGGGTGCCGTGCTGGCCAACCAGCCGCTGCTGGCGGTGCTGGCAATCGCTGCGGTGCTGTTCGGCTTCCAGGTGGCCATCGGCAACATCCAGACCCTTCCCGGCGATCTGTTCGACGGCCGCTCGGTGGGCACGCTGGCGGGCCTGGGGGGCCTGGCCGCAGTAGCCGGCACCTTGATCACCACTTGGCTGGTGCCGGTGCTGACCCGCCACTCCTACGCCCCGATCTTCATCCTCGTTGCCGCGCTGGTGCCGCTGTCGCTTGCTGCGCTGTGGTGGTGGACCGGGCCTATCCACAAGCTCGACCGCCGCGGCGGTTGAGCCTGCATCTCTCTTCAATTCCCCCGCAAACCAAGGAGTTTTCCGCATGTCGTTCCAGGACAAGGTGGCCATTGTCACCGGCGGTGGCCGCGATATCGGTCGCGCCGTTTCGATCAAGCTGGCTGCCGCCGGCGCACGCGTCTGCATCAACTACGCCAATGATGAGGCCAGTGCCCAGGAAACGCTGGCACAGATCCATGCGGCCGGTGGCCAGGCCATCGTGCATCGCGCCGACGCCACCGACGCCACGGCCGTCGCCGGCCTGGTCGCTGCGGCACAGGCCGCGTTCGGCGAGCGCATCGACCTGTTGGTGAACGTGGCCGGTGGCATGGTGCAGCGCCGGCCGCTGGCCGACATCGACCCGGTGTTCTTCCACACCGTGATGGACCTGAACCTGACCTCGACCTACCTCACCACCCACGCAGTGGTGCCGCACATGCGCGAAGGCGCGGCCATCGTCAACTTCGCCTCGCAGGCAGGCCGTGATGGCGGCGGCCCGGGCGCATCGATCTACGCCACCGCCAAGGCGGCGGTGATGACCTTCACCCGCGCCATGGCCAAGGAGCTGGGGCCGAAGGGCATCCGCGTGAACGCGCTGTGCTGCGGCATGATCGCCACCCGCTTCCACGACGAATTCACCAAGCCGGAAGTACGCACGGCCGTTGCCGGCGCCACCCCGTTGCGCCGCCAGGGGGCGCCGGACGAAGCTGCCGACGCTGCGGTGTTCCTGGCCTCGGATGCGGCCGCGTTCATCACCGGCGCGAATCTGGACGTCAACGGCGGTACTTACTTCTCCTGACACCTGACCGGACTCCTGCCCATGCAGCGCTGGACACTTCTGTTTTCATTGATGCTCTGCTCCGCCATGACGGCGCCCGCTGCGTGGGCCGCACCCGTGTGGGTCACTGCCTGGACGGCCGCGCCCGCGCCCGACCGCAAGGACGGGACGTCCGATGCGCCGGTACAGTTCGCCGCACAGACCGTGCGCCAGGACATGCGCATTGGCAGCCGTGGCGATGTGCTGCGGCTGCGCATCAGCAACGAACTCGGCACGGCGCCCCTGCGCGTCGAGGACCTGCGCGTGGGAGTGAAGAACAGCAAGGCCGCACCACTGCCGGTAACGGTGGACGGCCGCGCGGTCATCGAGGTGCCGGTCGGGGCCGCGCTGCTGAGCGACCCGGTGCGGATGCCGGTGGCGGCGCTGCAGGAAATCAGCGTGAGTGCCTATTTCCCGCAGCCCACCCGTCCCGCCGTGCGCCGCACCGAGCTGCGGGTAGCGGACGGCAGGCAGGCAACCGTTGCCGACAGCGTGCGGCTGAGCTACCAGCAGAACGTGTTCTCGGCAGTGATGGTGCAGCGTGATGATCGTCCCCAGGTAATCGTGGCGCTGGGCGATTCCATCACCGAAGGCGCCACCGCACGTCGCGGCACCTTCAACCAGTGGCCGGAGCGGTTGGCGCACCGCCTGCAGCAGGCCTGCCCCAACCGCTTCGTGGTGCTCAACCAGGGCATCAGCGGCAACAAATTGCTTGACCATGGCCGCAGCCACAGTGCGCTGTCACGATTGGATCGCGATGTGATCGCGGTGGCTGATGCCGATCAGGTGATCCTGTTCGAAGGCATCAATGACATCCGCCACGGTGGTGGCGCGCAGCCGCTGCCTGGACGCAATGCGGCGGACATGCTGCTGGGCTATCAGCAGGTTGCGGCGCGGCTGCATGCGCACGGCATCCGCGCCTGGCTGGGTACGTTGACCCCGTTCGGCGGTTCCGAGCGCTACGAGCCCGTGTCCGCAGCCACCCGCACCGCGATCAACCAGTGGGCACGCGGCGGCAACAGCGGCTTCGACGGCATCATCGATTTCGATGCCGCGCTGCGTGACCCGAAGGGAGCCGAGTCGTTGCCCAACGAGATCACCCGCGACCATCTGCATCCCAACGACGAAGGCTACCGGCGCATGGCCGATGCCATCGATATGCGCATGCTGGGCTGCACCACCTCCGAGTGAGAGAGAACCGATGAGCCGCGTCGTTTGTTTCGGTGAGTTGCTGCTGCGCCTGGGCGCCCGCGGTCGTGAACTGCTGCTGCAGACGCCGCAGCTGCAGGTTCATGTGGGAGGCGCCGAGGCCAATGTGGCGGTCTCGCTGGCCTGCCTGGGCCACGATGTGCAGATGGTCAGCACGGTACCCGCTAGCGCGCTGGGCCGGCACGCCGTGGCCGAGCTGCGGCGGCATGGGGTGGGCGTGGCCGGCGTGCGTGAAGTGGAGGGTCACCGCATGGGCCTGTACTTCCTGGCGACCGGTGCGGTGCAGCGCGCCAGTGAAGTGGTGTATGACCGCGCCGGTTCTGCATTCGCAAACAGCAGCGCCGAAGATCATGCGTGGCCCGCCCTGCTTTCCGGCGCGCACCTGCTGCATGTTTCGGGCGTCAGCCCGGCGCTGGGCGCCAACGTGGCCGAGTCGGTGCTGGGTGCCGTGCGTGCGGCTCGCGCGGCCGGTGTGCAGGTGTCGTTCGACGGCAATTACCGTCCCTCATTGTGGCAACGCTGGGATGGCGATGCAGCGCCGATCCTGCGCGAGCTGTTCGCCGAGACCGACATTCTCTTTGCCGATCATCGGGACATCGAACTGGTGCTGGGACTGCGCTTCCCGCAGGACGATGCGGTCGCTCGAACCGAGGCCGCTGCGGCCGCTGCCTTTGCTGCGTTCCCGCACCTGCGGTGGCTGGCCTGCACCCAGCGCGAGGTGATCAGCGCCGACCATCACGTGCTCGGTGCGCTGCTGCTGGGACGCGATGAAACCCGCGCGCAGGCCGCTCCGAGGCCGCTGCCCGGCATCGTTGATCGCATCGGCGGTGGCGATGCCTTTGCCGCCGGCGTCCTGCACGGATTGCTGTCCGGTCTAGACGCAGAAAGCACCGTCCGCTTCGGACTAGCCGCGGGCGCGTTGAAGCACGCCATTCCCGGCGACTTCAGCCCTGCCCGCGAAGCTGAAGTCCGGGCACTGATGGATAGCCATCCGTTCGACGTTCGTCGCTGATCCCCCCCCCAGGAGAATCCCGCTAGAATCCAACGGGCGCTGGAATCGCGCAGGGATCGCCCATGGATTACACCGGATACACGCGCAAGTTTCCCAACAACCGCCCGCTGAATGCGTTTGATCGCGAGCACCGCCTGCTGCAGAAGAAGCGGTTGGATGTCGTGCCGTTGGCGCATCTGTGCGTGGTGAAGATGAATTCGAACTGCCTGGTTTCGGTGGATCGCTGGTTCGCCGCGCGTGGCTTTGCAGCCCTGCTGGGCGCGATCGGCATTGCCTTCGGGCTGGGCGGCGTGCTGATGCTGCTCTGGTTGCTGATCGTGAACAGGCTACCCAACGAAAATGGCCTGTGGGAGGCGATATTCATCGGCATGGCGATGCTGGCCGCCTTCACTGCAGCGAGCATCTGGGTGGCCTGCCTCGAGTTGTTCCGCTGGACCTACTATCCGATCGCGCTCGATCGCAAGCACCGGCAGATACACGTGTTCGGGCTGGATGGCACCACCCTCAGCGTGCCCTGGGACCAGGTCTATTTCACGCTTGGCCGCGGAACCGGAACCTTCGGATGGTACAACTGGGATGTACGCGGACTGATCCTGGACGCGGATGGCGTCACAGTACGGGAGACGTTCGCGTTCTGCATCGCGACCTCTCGCATCGAGAACGCACATGCCCACTGGGAGTTCCTGCGGCGCTACATGGAAGAAGGACCGGCAGCCGTCGTGGACGCGGTGCGCTACTGCATGCCGCTGGACGGCAAGCGCGAGAGCTTCGCGTCCGGCAAGGAGCGCATCTTCGCCGAAGACGCGCAGCTCCCGGGTTTCATGTGGCTCACGATGCTGCCACTCAACTACCTGCACACGATCATGCGCTGGGTGGTGATGCAGACCAGCAGGATTCCGCGGTTTCCACCAGACATCGAGGCGCGCCTGACACCGGACGCCGGTGATCCCTGTGTCCGCGACGCTTCGATGAATCCACCGGACCTGCGCTGACCCAGCGTTGCGTCCGGCAACAGCACGTGGGAATTCCGTGTCATGGGCAGGCGCGTCCTCACAGCGCCAGCAGCCACGCTTCCAGTGCGCGTGTGTCCCGCATGTCGCCGTCAAAGCGACGATCCGGAGCATGCGGTTCATTGGAACCGCGCACCCGGCCTCGGAAAACCTTCATCGGTACGGAAATCCTGGCCAGTCCGCTCGGCAGCCGCTCCGGCCTGACATCCATGTAGAGGCTGTCGGCCGAAGTCTCGACGCCGACCTGCATCGCGCCCAGCCGTTTCCACAGATCGAGTGCATCGAGGCAGGCCGAGCCGCAGGACGCATCGGCCACGACCACCACCCTACCCTTGCGCAGCGGTGCTGCCGGGCCTGCGGTTGATGCTGTATCTGCCCTGGTATCGGATGGCTCGCGCCACACTGCCTCACCCCGGCCGCGTGCCTGTGCCATGCCCGTCGTCACCGATTCCAGCATGCGACGCAGCTCTGGCGATGCGTCGGACGCCCGCACCAGCTTCTGCAGGAAGCTGCGCAACTGGGCAATGTTGGCCTCGGAGGTCCGCCACTCCACCCAGCTGGGATCGGACAGCCCGTCCACGGCGGCACGGCCCCAGATCAATCGCGCCAGTTCGATGCTCCATTGCGAAGCACCGCCACTGTTGCCACGCACATCCAGCACGACCGACGGTGCCTGCTGCAGTGCTTCGGCATTTGGAGCAAGCTGCTCGAGCAGCGCGGTCAGTTCCTTGAAGTTCTGCTCCGTAGGGTCGGCATTGAAGCTGCTGGTGGTGATCCAGTAGCCGCCATCGGGCATGATGTGCCAGCCATTGGCCGGGCGGAAGCTGCGACGGGTATCGGCCAGGCGTTCCTTCCGGGCTGCCGGATCGATTGGCGTCCAACGTAGCGAATGGGCCTGCTCTCGACCATTCACACGGAAAATGCAGCTGCGTAACCTTGGCACGAACGGATTGCCCTGCTCCAGCAGCACTTCGCCGCCACCCTGGATGCGGCTGGCCTGCAGGTTCCAGCGCCCACTGAAGTCACCCACCCGGCGCGCAGCCAGCGTCTGCGCATCGATGCCGTCACAGGACAGCAATCGAGCCCCCAGCGGCGGGTGGCCCGGACCACCGCCCACGGTCATGACCACCTGCGCATCGCCGTCGAAACCGGTCAGGAACCCGGGCCACTGCGCTGGAAGCACGGGCGCGCCGGGAAGTGCGTTGAGGCTGACATGCCCATCGTTGAAGGACGCCGCATAGCCCTTCATCGCCCACCAGTAACCCTGGTAGCTGGAGACCCGATCCGTGCGCGAGCGCGCAAGGGCCAATGCTTCATCCAGCTGCGCGCCGAAACCAGGATTCCGCAGATCCACGGCGCCCGGATGGCTGCCGCGCATGGCCGCGTCGGCTGCATCCAGATCCTTCTGCAGCACGTCAGGCCAATCGATGGGCGGGACTACCGTTGCGGAGGTACCGAGCAGTACCGCGACCAGCATCGTCGTTGCAGACATCCGCGACTCCCGTGAAACGTATCCGGCCTGCTGTCCACGCCAGGAAATGGGCGCCAACCAATTGAACATACAAATAAATCCAGTCAGTCGGTCGCACAAAGTTAAGCCATCGTGAAGTAGGCTTGCGACGCTCCCGCCCGATGCGCGTAGGCGCTCAGATCCGTGGGAGCGACCGTTGCCTCAAGGAATCCAGATGAAAGTCACCCTCGCCGCCTCTGCTCTCGCCTGCACTCTTCTGCTTTCCGGGTGCACCACCAGCGGGTGGTTGCATGCTGCCAGTGGCGTGATGGACGCCAAGGACGCATACGAAAAACAGGAAAGACTGGATCGCATCAATCGCGCGAACGCGGCGGCCGCCCGGGCGCGCAGCAACTGACCCCATCAGGAAACAGCCGCCGCTCGACTTGGCATCGGGCGACGGCCCTGGCTTCTGGCCTCAATGCAACGGCACCTTCAGCACCGAAGGCGCGTTGGCTGGTGAACTGAAGGTCACCGTGCCGCCCAACTGGCTGATGCCGGAATAGCGCAGATCCACCGTATCAACCACCAGGGTCAGGCGGCTGCCAGCCGGAATGTTCCAGCTGCTCGCTTCCAGGCGCAGGTCCAGCGTCTTCGGCTGGCCCGGCGTGGCGCCGCGCAGCGTGTACGGCTTGTGGCTGATCAGCTGGCCGTTGCCCAGCACATCCTCGGCGTACAGATAGGCATACAGCGTGGTGTCGGCGCGGCTGGGCGTGACGGTCAGGCGCACCTCCGGCGCGCCGTCCAGGCGTCGCGCACTCCACTGGACCGGCCCCTGCCAGACGCCGGCCGCGTTGCGGCCCACGAACGGAACATAGGCGCCTGGCGGCAGATTGATCATCTGCAGCGCGCCAGAGGCCATCGCCACGCCCGAATTGGCAGCGGTCAGCAGGCCACTACCGATACGGTAGTTCCAGCCGGTACTGCTTCCGCTCTATGCCAGGCCGCCGGTGGGCAGCAGCAGCCCTTTGGGCGCGGTCAGCGCATAGCTGATGGCGCCGGCATTGGTCGCCTGCCAGTTCGGATACGTGCTCCAGCTGCCCTTCTGCGACTTCAGCTGCACCGCAGGCTGCCGGTCGATGCCATTGGCTTCACCCTTGAGGTAGTGGTCGAACCAGTCGCCAACCGCGTCGTAGACCTCGTTGGGAATGCCCAGTGCGCCAAAGGCTTCGTTGAGCGCGTGGTCGCCATGGCGCAACTGCAGCTGCTTGGGGCCCTTCAGGCGGTTGAAGAAGTCCACCAGCTGGCCCGGCGGGAACAGGCTGTCGTTGAAGGCGTTGGCCAGGAACACCGCCGGCTGGTTGGCGTTGATCTCATCGATGCTGGCCCCGGGGCTGCGCTGCGCCGCCACAGGCAACAGTGAGTCCACAGCACCCTGGTAGTTGCCCACCAGCACATTGCGGTTGATGGTGGCCAGTTCCGTTCCCGGACGGCCAGTGGCCAGGCCGGCGGCCACCAGCAGCGCGATGCCCTGTGCGCTGGGGGTATCGTTGCTGTACAGCGAGGCCTGCAGGTCGGCCCAGCCACTCAGTGCCGCCACCGCCTTGATGCGCGGGTCGCGCGCCGCGGCCAGCAGGCTGGTGCCGGCGCCGTACGAGATGCCCGAGACGCCAACACGGGTGGGATCGGCCCGGGTGTTGTCCAGCGCCCAGTCAATCAGCGCACTGACATCCTCGACCGTGGCCGGCCCGGCGATGTCGATGCTGCCGCCGGACTCCCAGAAGCCACGCGAACTGTAGCTGATGACTACATAGCCGCGCCGGGCCAGTGACTGCGCCACGCCCACGTACTCCACGCTGGGCACGGCCCAGCTGCTGGGCATCACCAGCAGCGGATGCCGTCCGCTGCCCGCGTCCTGCGGTTCGATGACGAAGGCCCCGAGAGGCGTTCCATCCCACCTGGGAATGGTGCGATGGGTGGTCTTGACCGTGGCCGCCCAAGCGGTGGGCGCCAGCCCGGTCAGCAGGATCAACAGCAGCACTACCTTGCGCATCGTGGTCTCTCCCCGTCGGTGGTGGTGCAACGGGTCGGACCGTACCAGTGCGAATGGTGGGTGGCACCTTGCGACGCAGCATGACGCTTTCGAACCCGGCGCCCGGTTGGATCGATGCACGATCACATTCAGGCGCGGTGGATCACCCACGCCACCAGGCCTGCAAGTGGCATCAATGCAAGTGTGCCAACGACGCCCAGGCATCCGGACGCCCCGCGGTGCGGCGCGGAAGTCTGTGGATGCGATCGCAGCCAGGCGGCATGACAGGCGCTGCAGTAGAAGCGCTGCTTGCCGGCGCGCCAGGCGCCACGGGTACGTTCGTCATGGAGGGCGGCGTTGCCGCAGCGCCCACACTTGAAACTGCGATGTGGCGGGCGTCTCTGTCGACGCAGCGCGGCCACGATTGCAATCCCGATCAGGGCGGCAGCAGCGGCCCCTGCAAGCAGTTCACTGTTGATCATTCGCCTTGCCCGATCCCATGGCTCCCGGTCCTGCTGCGCAGGATATCGAGTCGTACACCGCCTGCGCTACAACGCCCTAGCACCCGCGTATGTCACCCACGTGCCGTGTGATCTGACACCTCTCCAGTGCTTGCGCGCGGTCACAGCTTCGTCTTTTCGTCGTTGACCGAAAGACGACAGCTTGTGACGCTTACGACACCGCAGGGCCTCCACAGCCCAACAACGCGGCCACGTCCCACCGCAATCCGCTGCACCCACTCCGCACCGTCTCCCCATGACCTCGCCCTGCCAGGCCGTGGCGGACGGCTGCGCCCTGAACTTCTGCTGGAGAACCGCAATGCGCCTTGCAAGCTTCTTCTTCGCGCTCGTCCTCAGTGCCTTCGCCGGCGCTGCCCAGGCCCAGGTCGTCACCCTCAACAAGGGCGGCTTCGTGCTTACCTACGATTGCAGCATCCACAGCGCCACCCGCTACGAATACACCCTGACCGCAGACACTGGTTCGGCCGCGCGGCCGTCCAGCTTCTACAAGGACCCGGACCTGCCGGCCGGCTGCCTCGGGCAGACCAGCACCGCCTCCTACGCCAGCATCAAGTCCGGCTATGACCGGGGCCATCTGGTGACGTCCAACCACATGGACTACAACGCGACGTACATCCGCCGCGCCAACTACATGACCAACATCGTCCCGCAGGTGTCCAGCTTCAACCAGGGCATCTGGGTGAAGGCCGAGAACGTGGCCGAGTGCTATCGCGACATCGCGCCGGTGGATGTCTACGGTGGCGTGGTCTACGGCGACGCCGCCAACGACTATTTCCTTTCCAGCCACGGCATCCCGACGCCGGAGTTCTTCTGGAAGACGATCATCACCCGCGATCCGAACACCGGCACGGCCAAGGCGATCAGCTGGATCATCCCCAATGAAGCGAACCTGGGCAGCCTGGACAGCTACCTGGTGACCATCGCCGATCTGGAGGAGCTGCTGGGTGCCAGCTACGTGGCGATCAACGCACCTGCCTCGCTGAAGAACATGCTGCCGGCCACCACCTGGCCCCAGCCGGCGGGGTGTGACCTGGGCTGACCGGCCTGCCGGGAATGGGTGGCACCCGGTCCGGGTGCCACGCAAGGATGGCTGTGGGAAAATGGCGGGCAATTGCACCACCGCATTGCCCTCTGGAGCTGTAGATGTCCCATTTCCCCTTCGATGCCGTGCTGTTCGACTGCGACGGCGTACTGGTCGATTCCGAGCCACTGGTCGCCCGCGTCCTCTCCGAGATGCTGACCGAACGTGGCTGGCCATTGACTCCAGCGCAGGCGGGGGAAGTCTTCCTTGGCCAATCCGTTGCCCACCTGGCCGGACTGATCGAAGAACGCACCGGCAAGCCGTTCACCGAGGAATGGCTGGAGGAATTCCGCCAGCAGCGCAACATCGCCCTGGAGCGTGACCTGCAGGCGATCCAGGGCGCGCCGGAAGCGGTGCGTGCGATCGCAGTTGCGACCGAAGGGCGGATTGCCTGCGCTTCCGGCGCCGATCTGCACAAGGTGCAGCTGCAGCTGGGCAAGGTCGGCATCCTCGATGCCTTCGGCGACCACGTCTACAGCGGCCAGGACATGCCCAACACCAAGCCGCACCCGGACGTCTACCTGGCGGCCGCTGCCGCGCTGGGCGTGGATCCGAAGCGCTGCGCGGTCATCGAAGACACCGTGACCGGTGCGACCGCCGGTGTGGCGGCAGGCGCCACCGTGTTCGGCTTCAGCGAGGGCGGCCCGCACCACAGCACGCCCGAGGCGCTGCGCGCAGCCGGTGCCCAGGTGATCTTCCAGCGCATGGAAGACCTTCCCGCGCTGCTGGCGGCCTACGCCGCCGACGCTGCCGCCTGACCCAGCGTCAACCCGCAGTGCCCTGCCCGGCGCTGCGGCACCTGCCGTTGTAGTGCAGCACGAACAGGTACAACCCGGTGAACAGCTGCAGGAACAAGGGCGGCAACGGCGAATAGGTGATCCACGCCGCCGGTTCGCCCTGGCCCAGCCCACGTACGGCGAAGTTGGCGATCACCGCCAGGGTGAACACGATCGAGGTCCAACGATGCACGGGCCGTGCCCAGCCACCGCGGCTCATTGCCGGCGCCTCGCTTCGGAACGGGCTTCGATCATCTTCCAGCCATTGCCCGATGGGTCGCGGAATCCGGCGTCGACGGCGCCATAGCGCTCGATCGGCTGCTGGGTGAATTCAACGCCCTGTGCCAGCCATTGCGTGTAGCGTGCCTGGCAGTCATCGACCGCCAGCACCAGGGGCGGCATTGCGCCCTTGGCTACCAGCTGCTGCAGCGAAAGCGCGGTGGCCGCATCGTGGGTGGGCGGGCCCGGCACGAACAGGCCCAGCTGGAAACCGTCCTGGCCCGGGCTGCGTACCGTCAGCCAGCGGTAGCTGCCATTGCGCACGTCGGTATGCACTTCGAAACCGAGCTTGCCGACGTAGAACGCCAGCGCCTCATCCTGGTCGCGCACATACAGGCCGACCGTGTTCACAGTGTTCGTCATGGGACCTCCCTCAGGTAGGGTCCACGTTAGCAACCGCCTCGCGGCGGCGCTTCTCCAAAACTGCGATCTTCAGGTCCGGGCGCTGCGCGGCGCGTGCATGGCATTCCGGCACGCTGGCCGACGCCGCCTGACCCGCACGCTCACGCTCACGCACATTGCCCGGGCTGTCACCGGTGATGTCACGGAAGATGCGGCCGAAGGTACCCAGGCTGCTCCACCCTGTCTGCGCGGCAATTTCGGTGACCGGCAACTCGGTGTCACGCAACATCGCCACGGCCCGTTCGATGCGCCGGCTGAGGAGATAGCGGTGCGGTGGCAGCCCGAAGGCCTGCTTGAACGAGCGGGCGAAGTGCGCCGGCGACACCGCACTGACCTCGGCCAGGCGCGCGACGGGCCATTCCTCATGGCTGGCCCGATCCATCCGGTCCTTGGCACGCAGCAGGCGCCGCAGCAGTTCAGGGCTCTGGTTCATGGCATTACCGCCCGGGCCAGGTAATGGCGGGCTGCGTGCCGCGCCTCGGCGGCCTGCTCGACCAGCCAGTCACGGAATGCAATGACCTTGGCACTGCCACCTCGCGCCGTGGGTGCCACGAACCAGAAGCCGCGACCGTCGCTGGCCACGCCCGGATGCGCCTGCACCAGCCGCCCGCTGTCCAGCTCGGCCTGGAACAGGATCGGCGAACCAATGGCGATGCCTTGCCCGGCGATCGCGGCGCCGACATCCAGATGCTCGACGGCAAAGGGCGCGACGAAACTCTCCGGTGCCGGCGGTGGATGGTGCCCGTGCGCGGCAAACCACAGGGCCCACCAGTCCGGCCGCCCGAGCAGGGGAATCTCCAGCGCGCTGCTGCCCAGCCCACGCGCCTCGTGCAGCAGCGCCGGCGCACACAACGGTGTGAACACGCTGGGAAACAAGGGAGTTGCCTGAAGACCCGGCCATTCGCCCTGGCCATTGCGGATGGCGGCGTCGAAGTGGCCGGCGGCCAGATCCTGCGGCGCTGCCGACAGGTCCAGTTCCAGCACGAATTGCCGGTGGCGGGCGCGGAACGTGCCCAGCCGCGGCGTCAGCCAACTGGTGCCCAGCGTCGGCAGCACGGACAGGCGCAGTCGCGCCGCATCCCTGTCAGCGGCGCGCATGAAGCTGGCGCGCAGTGCATCGAATGCCCGGGTGGCCTCCTGGGCGACGCTGGCACCCGCCACCGTCAGTTCCACGTGCTGTGCGTGGCGCAGGAACAGGCAGATCCCGGTCTGGGCCTCCAGCCGCCGCACGTGGTAGCTCACCGACGCCGCACTGGTGTCAAGCTCTTCGGCGGCGCGCGCGAAGCTGCCCAGTCGCGCCGCCGCCTCGAAGGCACGGATGGCGGCAAGCGATGGCAGTTGGCGTTGGGTGACCATAAGTGTGACTTAGCCTGAGCCCCGATTTCTGCGTGGTCAATCCCCTTGGTACGCGCAACGATGGAGGCACCTTCGACAGGGGATCACGCACATGGATCGACGGCAGTTCCTGGCAACCCTGGCCGCCGCGGCAGCGTCCACGGCGCTGCCCTCCGGGTGGGCCCTGCCCGGCCACAGCGAAGACTGGAAATGGTTGCAGGGCAACTGGCAGGTCCGGCACCAACGCCTGAAGGAGCGCTTGGTGGGCGATACCCGCTGGGAGTCTTTCACCGGCTCCAGCGCGGTATGGCTCACCCTGGGCGGACTCGGCACCATCGATGACAACGTCATGGCGCTGCCTTCGGGCCCCTACAGGGGCCTGGGCGTGCGTGCATTTGATCCGGTGTCTTCCCTGTGGTCGATCTGGTGGATCGATGGCCGCAACCCTGCCCGTATCGAAGCCCCCGTGCGCGGTGTTTTCGAAGGCAACGCCGGCAGCTTCCATGGCACCGACCGGATCGACGGGCGCCCCATCGATGTGTGGTTCCGCTGGCATGACATCCACGGCGAGGAGCCGTGGTGGGAACAGGCGTTCTCCGATGATGCCGGTGCGCACTGGGAAGTGAACTGGCGCAACTGGTTTCGCCGCACTGCTGCGGCTCCCTCTCCGCTTCCGAAGCTGCCGGATGCACCAGGCGACTTTGATTTCCTGGTGGGCCATTGGAACGTGCGCCATCGTCGCCTGCGCGCTCGGCTGGCAGGCAGCGATGCGTGGGACGCGTTCAACGGCACCCTGCACAACTGGCCGGTGCTGGGAGGATTCGGCAACGTGGGTGACAACCTGATGGACGTGCCTGGAGCACCGCTGCGCGGCATGGGCATCCGTGCCTGGAATGCGGCGGAGCAGCACTGGCTGAGCTGGTGGCTGGATGGCCGGGAGCCGACCCGGATCGGCGCGCCGCTGCGCGGTGGTTTCGAGGCCGGTGTCGGCCACTTCTTCGGCGAAGACCAGCACGACGGTCGATCAATCCAGACACGGGTGATCTGGTCACGCATTACCCCGCGTTCGGCGCGCTGGGAACAGGCGGCCTCGGTCGATGGTGGGCGCAGCTGGGAAACCAACTGGGTCAGCGATTTCGAGCGACAGGCATGAAGACGCTGTTGGCCGTGGTGCTGCTGGTTGCTGCGTCGCCCCCCGCGTCTCCATCAAGGGGACTGCAGATCGTCGGCCCGGCCGAGCGCTTTGCCCCGGGCGTTGCATCCACGCAGTACGACGAGATTCGACTGACCTTGAGCCCCGACGGAAAGACCGCGCTGTGGTTCAGCCGCAACCGGCCCGGCGGTCCGGGCGGGTATGACATCTGGGTCTCCCGCCACGATGGGCAGCGCTGGCGGCTGGCGACGCCGGTGCCGTTCAACACGCCGGGGCGCGACTTCGATCCCGCCTTTTCCGCCGATGGCCGCGTGGTGTACTTCTGTTCGGATCGCGCAGGCGGCCAGGGCGGCGACGATCTGTATCGGGTCAGCATGGGGAGCGACGGTCGATTCGGGGAGCCGATCAATCTTGGCCCCGCAGTGAACAGCGCAGCCGATGAGTTCGCGCCGATGCTTTCGCCGGATGCAGGCACGTTACTGTTCTCCAGCGATCGCGCAGGCGGTGCGGGTGGCCATGACCTCTACATCGCAACGATGGTCCGTGGCGTCGCGGAGCGTGCCCGGCCGCTGGCGGGAGACCTCAATACCGTAGCGCAGGAGTTCGATGCCACCTTCCTGGGCGACGGCCGGACGCTCGTGTTTGCCCGCGCCCTGGACTTCGGAAGGGCACCGGTGCGCCAGTTCATTGCCTACGAGCGTGGAGGCCGTTATGACACGGGCCATGCATTGCCCTCCCCCTTGAACGAGGTCTCCGGCGACAGCTACGGCGCGATGCTGGATGGCTCGCAACCCGGCACCTTGACCTATTCGGCGCGGCGCGCGGACGGTGCAGGGTTGGACCTGTACCGCATCCGCTATCGGATGACGCGCCCTTGAAGGCGGATGCCGTCGATTTCCGGCGCCCCGGTTCGTCGAATGGACGAGTACCCCAGGAAATCCTTCAGATGCCCTCTCAACAGTCCCTTGCCTGCGCCTGCGGCCAGGTCCGCCTGACCACCACGGGGCACCCCATTGCCACCGTCGAATGCTGCTGCGACAGCTGCCGCAAGGCAGGCACCACCCTGCAGTCGATGCCCGGAGCACCCGACGTACTGGGCCCGCATGGCCAGACGCTCTTCGTAATGCACCGCAAGGATCGCGTCAGCATCGATGCCGGGCATGCAATGCTGCGCGCGTTGCGGTTGTCCAGCAGGGGCGGCAGCCGCCGCGTCCTGGCAGGCTGCTGCAATACGCCGCTCTTCCTGGAGTTCAGCGGCGGCCATTGGCTGAGCCTGTATGGTCTGCTGTGGCCGGCATCGGCAAGACCCGCCGTGGAGATGCGGACGATGGTCAGTGATCTTCCTGATGCCTCTGTCCTTCCCGACGACGTGCCGAACCTGCAGACCCGCTCACTGCGGTTCCATGCCCGTTTGATGAAGGCGTGGATCGCCATGGGCTTGCGCAGCCCACGCATCGAGGTTGCGGGGGATACCCATGTCTGAGCCCGATCGGATCGAGATCGAGAGCTTCACCACGCCCGGCCATATCCAGCGCGTGGACCGCGCCAAGTACATGGCCATGCGTCAGGCCCTGCTGCGAGTCCTGCCTGCGCACCCCCCAGGCCTGACCGTTGCGCAGGCGAAACAGGCGTTGCTGCCGCACCTGCCCGCCTCGCTGTTCCCGGCAGGTGCCACCGCTGGCTGGTGGTTGAAGGCCGTGCAGCTTGATCTGGAGGCCAAGGGCGTGATCGAGCGCCTTCCGGGAAAACCGCTGCGCCTGTTCAAGCACGTGGCGGCACGCTGATCAGCGCTGTGCAGGCAGCTCCAGTCGGTGCTTGCGGCACAGGCGATACACCGTCACCCGCGAGATCTGCATCTGCCGTGCGCACTCGGAGACGTTGTAGCCGGTCTGGCGCAGCGTCTGCAGCAGCACATCGCGTTCGGCCTGGCCGCGGGCATCGTGCAGCATCGCCCCCGGCAGGGTCGCCAGAGGTGCGCCCAGTTCCAGGTCGCGTTCGCTGATCAGTTCACCTTCGGCCATGATCGCCGCGCGCTGGACCCGGTTCAGCAGCTCACGCACGTTGCCGGGCCAATCGAAGCGGCGCATGGCCTGCAGCGCGCCTGCAGTGAAGCCACGCGCGCGCACGCTGTGCCGCAGCCGGAAGCAGCGCAGGAAATGCCCGGCGAGCAGCTGCACATCGGCACCGCGTTCACGCAGAGGGGGCATCAACAGGCGCAGCACGTTGAGCCGGTAGTACAGGTCGCTGCGGAACCGGCCCTGTGCCACCGCATGTTCCAGTTCAACGTGGGTGGCGGCCAGCACGCGTACGTCCGCCCGCAGCGGCTGGCTGCTGCCGACACGCTCGAAGGTGCCTTCCTGCAGCACGCGAAGCAGGCTGGTCTGTGCCTCTGGCGGCAGATCGCCCACTTCATCCAGGAAGACGGTGCCGCCGCGGGCCGACTCGAAAACACCGATCTGGCGCTTGTCGGCACCGGTGAACGAGCCGCGCTCGTGACCGAACAGCTCCGATTGCACCAGGTTGGCCGGGATCGCACCGCAGTTGACGGCGATGAACGGCTTGCCCGCGCGACCGGACAACGCATGCAGCGCATGCGCGGCCAGTTCCTTGCCCGTACCGGTTTCGCCAGTGACCAGGACTGGAAGTTCGACCGGAGCAAATTTGTGCAGGACCGTACGTACGGCGTGCAGCGCGGGGCTTTCGCCGATCAATGCGCGTGGACCCTGCCCACTGCACGCTTCTTCGACAGGTGGATCATCCGCATCGAACTGCTGGCGCATCGCGCAGACCAGGTCCTGCAGCCCAAATGGCAGTGTGAAGCGCGCGACGCATCGCTGCAGCAGCGGCTGCCACGCAGGCGGCGTGATCACTGCACCCGGCGGCAGCACAGCCAGCCACGGAAGGTGCTGGTGCTGTTCGATCCACGATGCGAGCAGCTGCAGTGCCACCGCATCCAGGTGACGCAGGTCAAGCACCGCGAGCAATCGATCACGCCCGCGCAGGCCAATCGCCATCGCGGGATCGGGACGGATGCTGCGTACATACCAGCCTGCCGCCGCAAGCGCACTGCGCTCGTTCGCCAACGGCTCGCCAAACCAGAGCACGCAACGTGACGTTGAAGCCTCCGGGACCGCTGCCATGCTTCCCCCAGCATCCGGACACCGACGGCGGACTGTCAGCCAATCACCGGCGTGCCGCCCCCCGCCGGGACCTCTACGGCCGCCAGGGCAGCCCTTGTTGGGCGGATCCTAGCGCTTCCCTAAACGGCGGCGCAATGACTGGCGCGTCAAGGAATGCTTGCCTGAAGCGGCACCGTTGCAGTCCGCGCTGCGGGCTGTAACAGCAATGCGACAGTCCGGCCGCGCCCTTGCCCCGCGCAGCCTCGGGCTGCGAAACCCCGACAGTTCCCCGACGTGCCTGTAACACGGTGGCACCAGCCTGGATACCCACTGCTTCGCTCGGGCGCTGTCGCGTGGGCATCTTGATGTTGGCACGGTTGATGCGTGTTTCCGCCGCACCCATCGCGGGAGATCGGCATGGACGGTATCACCCCACTTGTTCGCGGGCTTGGCGCTCTCCTGGCCTTCCTGCTGTTGCTGCTGCCCGGAACTGCAGCCGCTTCGGGCGCACGCCAAGGCGTGAAGCCGCAACCGGGCGAAATTGTCCTGTTGCGTGATGTGTCCGCGCGTCCAGCCTATCGCATGGCCCCTCCGGGCGTTGCCCTGATTGCCGACCCGAAACCGCAGCGCGAGATCGCCGCCGCGCTGGGGGCCGGCGGCGGCACGAACGGAATGGACGAGCTCAGCGATGAGGACTACGCCGGCATGGGCGCCGGTCAGGCCAGCTCCCCCGCAGCGACCGGCGGCACCACCGTTGAACGGGTCACCCAGCAGGCCCTGGGCGGTACGCTCGGCCGCAGCGGCGACGGCATGATCGGCAGCAACCTCGGTGGCGCCATGAGTGGCCCGCTCGGCGCGGTTGGCAGCAGCACGCGTGGTATTGCCGATACCGTGCGCGGCGCGCTCGGCCAGTTCCCACTGCAGGGCACAGCCCCGGCCGGTGGAAAATGAAGCGCCCGCTCTGGCTGCTTCTGCTGCTCGGCCCACTGCCCTGGACAGTGCATGCCGATGACTACAGCGGGATGCTCGCCTACCTCGACGTGGCCCGCATCGACGGCCGCGCACTGGCCGGCGCGAACGGCGCCATCGCCGTGAACCAGGCCGCAGGCGACCTCAACCTGCAGGCCAACCTGCACGGCATCGCCAAGGGTGATCACGCCGATGTGGCGATCACAGCCCGGCAACTGCAGCACGGCAACCGCGTGCTGTCCGGGCCGCTGCATGCCGCCGCTCTCATCGGCGGTGACGCATTGGCGGGCGCCAGTGGCATCGCATCCATCAACCAGGCCAGTGGCATCGCCAACACGACGCTCAACGTCGTCAGCGCGACGCTGGCCCGACAGGGCATACGCGAAACCGACGACTTGGCCTTGGCCGCCGAAGGTTCCGCGTTGGCAGGGGGGCGGGACGACGCCGGTCGCGGCGTTGCGACGGGCACCCGTAGCGTTGGTGTGGCCAGCACCGCGCTGCGGGGATTCGACGGGGTCCTGCAACTCAATCAGGTAGCGGGCAGCGGCAACGACACGGCCAACGTACTGGGCCTGGTCGTGCAGGACCGCCCGTGACAACCACCCAACCGATGCACCACCTGATGAGAGAGAGGGCACCATGAAAGCGACCGTCAAACAGACCATGCTCGCCATGGCGATTGCCACTGCCTCGACCGCCGCTGCGGCCAATGGCTGGGACAACCAGAACGCCAACGCGAACATCAACCACAACCATACCGTCAGCGAAACCCGCAACGACACGCACAACCACACCGACAACGATGTGCGCAACCGCACCGTCAACGTCAATGTGCAGAAGCACAGCAACATCCAGGCCGACGAACGCAAGGAAAGGAACAACCACGGCGTCGACGTGAACCTGGAGAAGGACCTGCGGTTGAGTACCGACATCAACTTCTCCGGCGACCCGAACATCAACGGTGACATCGACCTCGACTCGGCCGCCATCGCCGTGATCGACAATCGCCAGTCGATCAGCAACAACGCCACCAGCAACAGCCTGGTCACCAACAGCGCCTCCATCGGTGACAGCGTCGGTGCCGGTGCATCGGGCAATCTCGGCTTCAACGTGGTATCGGGCGACAACAACGCGCAGGACAACGCCGCGTCGCTGTCCGCTGCCGATGCATCCTTCAGCTTCGGCATGGCCGACGCCGAGGTGTTCGTCAACCAGGCTGGCTTCGGCAACGCCACCATGAACTCCGGCGTCACCAACGCCGCAGGCCTGGGCGGCAATGCCTTCGGCGGCGCGTCCGGCAATATCGGCGTGAACATCGCTTCGGGCAACAACAACGAGCAGAAGAACGCGCTCGCGGCCTCGGTAGCAACCACGGCGGTGGCGCAGTCGAGCATCAGTTCGAACCAGGTCTCCACCGGCAACACGGTCAGCAACGCCGGCTTCGTGCAGTCCTACACGGATACCGTGCAGGTCGGCATGCGTGGCGGTGTCAGCGGCCTGACCCTGGCCTATGGCGCGGGCACCTACCGCGGCACCGGCAACGCCTACCAGATGGCGAACTACTATCTGGACACCTGGAATGGCGAACTGCCGCACCCGAGTGGCAACAGCACCGGCCACATCGACCTGGACAACCAGATCCAGAACGCCACGATGAACCCCAACCGGCCGGGGGTGGGCGGCCTGGGCTTCGATACGCGTGAGAGTGGCACCAGCCAGTTCGTCGAACTGGGCGTGGCCGACCTGTATGCCAGCCTCAGCGGCACGGTCAGCACCACGCGCTGGGTGAACGTCAACGCCACCAACACTTCGGCATTGTCGGGCAGCGCCTTCTCCGGCGCCTCCGGCAACATCGGCGTGAACGTGGCGTCCGGCACCGGCAACCTGCAGGCCAACAGCCTTGCCCTGGCAGTCGCCCAGCCCAGCACCGGCGGTGGTGGCGGCAGCGGCGAGTAAGCGCAACACCCCGGCCGTCCGCCAATGGCCGGGTTCCCGGGAGCCCCTGTTCCTCCTCCCCCTTGGGACAGGGGCTCCCCCCTGCCACCGGAGACCGTGATGATCCGTTGCCGTCTTTCGATGCGCCTGCTCTCGTGCCTGTTGCTGCTGGCCACTGCATCTGCGTGGGCGGGCGACGTGCGCTTCAGTGACGTGCTGCCCAATGGCGCGCTGCTGCAGCAGACGGTGGAGAGCATGCAGGAGCGGCGCTACCGCAACGTGGTACGCCAGCACACCGACTACAGCTGCGGGGCTGCGGCGCTGGCGACCATCCTGCGCCACGCCTACCACCTGGACACCGACGAGGCGACGGTCATCGAAGGGATGATGGGGGTATCCGATCCGGCGCTGGTCGCCGAACGCGGCTTTTCGCTGCTCGACATCAAGCGCTACGTGGAGTCACTGGGCATGCGTGGGCGCGGCTACCGCATCGACGAACAACGCCTGCGCACACTGCGCGTTCCCGGCCTGGTACTGATGGACGTGCGCGGCTTCCGCCATTTCGTGGTGCTCAAGCAGGTCCGTGAGGGCATCGTGGAAGTGGCAGACCCGATCCTCGGCAACCGCAGCCTGGCCCTGCCGGAGTTTCTGGCCGCCTGGCCCTCACGTGCCGTGTTCGTGGTGATCGGCAGTGATTTCGATCGCAACACGGTATTGCTGCAACCCAACGAACGGTCCAGTGCCCGCGCGCTCTTCGCGCGACAGGGGCCGATCACCGATGCCGAGCTGGTCGACTTCGGCTTCAGCCATGCCGACCTGTTCTGAAGGAGGCTTCGCCATGTTCCGCCGCCCCTTGTTGATGGTCCTGCTGCTGGCAAGCCCTGCCCTGCCCCTGCTTGCAGCCGAGGGCGCGCCAGGACGCGGCCTGAAAGAGATTCCGGATCCCGAACTGAACCTGATGCGTGGCCGCTACACCGTGGGTGGAAACACCGTGGCCTGGTTCGGGGTAACCATGGTCTCGCAATGGCAGGCCGGCAACGGCGCCGCGCTGCAGGGCGCGCTGACGCTGGGCATGGACTTCCGCGGCGGCGGCCCCCCGAAGCTGAGCTTCCAGCCCAGCGTGCATGTGACCGCCGCCGACGCCCCGTTACCGGACACGCACGGCCGCAGCATCGACAGCAGCGGCCTGGCCAACGCCAGTGGGCTGGTGCAGAGCGTGCAGGTGGCCGGCGATGGCAACGTCGCACGCAACGCCACCACGCTGGTGGTGCGCGACGGTGCCGTGCCCGTGGCGACATCCGACGGCGCTCATGCGGCCAGCGCACAGCAGGCCGGCATCCGTGCCAGTGCTGTGCTGGACGGCAACCAGGCACGCCTGATGCTGCAGGTGGACGGCCAGGGGCTGGTGCAGCAATGGATACGCAATGGCAGCGTCGGCCAGGGCATCGCCCTGGCCGGTGACGGCCAGGCAGCCAGCAACCAGCTGCGGCTGGAACTGGTGAGGAACACCGCGGGCGGCAACCTGCCGTTGAGCCAGAACGTGGCCCAGGCAATCGCGCTGAACCGCGGCATGGGGCCGGGCCAGTAACACGGCGCGGCATTGGGGGACGCGTTCCACAACGCAGGACACGAACATGCACACCCTACTGAGGATCACCCCGCTGGCGCTGGCGGCGCTGGCGGGCACCGCCCTCGCCGCACCTCCGGCGGCGGCCGACGACAATGCGGATGTACAGGCCTTGGCCAACCAGCTGGAGCAGCTCAAGAGCAACTACGCCCAGGAGGTTCGACGATTGCGCGAACTGGACATGCAGGTGCAGGCCATGCAGGCGCGATTGAGTGGCCGGGTTGGAGCAATGGGTCCGGCAGTCGCAACTGCTCCGGCAACGGCAGGAGAGCGCGGCACGGCACTACAGGCCGGTGCAGGTGCAGACGTTCCACCACGCAGCGAAGGCTACGCCAGCACGGCGGCCGAGGCGCAGCAGGCGAAGCAGGAGTCGCGACGCAGCGTGGATGATGTGAAGCAGCAGCAATCGGCCCTGTTTTCCCGCCGCTTCACCGTCGAAAACAGCCTCAGCTACGCCCGCTACGACCGCAAGCAGCTCACCCTCAACGGCTTCCTCGCACTGGACGCGATCTTCCTCGGCAATATCGCCATCGAGAACGTGGAGTCCGATTCCCTCACCTACAACCTGGCTGCGCGCTGGGGCGTCAGCCCGAACCTCACCTTCAACCTGGACGTGCCCTACCTCGCACGGCGCACGGTTTACCAGAAAGGTGGGGCGGGCGGCGCAGCTGCTGCCATTGCACAGGAAGAGACCAATGGCAACGGCCTGGGCGATATCGGCCTGAGCGCCAACTACCGGCTGTTCGGGGAACGTGGCTGGCGACCCGAGACGGTACTGACGGCAGGCGTGACCGCGCCCACCGGTCGCGCGCCCTACGGCCTGGACTGGAAGGTGATCGAGCGTGATGACGACGACTACATCCGCTTCGCCGTGCCGCGCGAACAGCCCACCGGCAACGGCGTTTGGCAGGCCAACCTGGGCCTCTCGATGGTCAAGACCGCTGATCCGGCGATCCTGTTCGCCAACATCGGCTACGTGCACTCCATCCCGCGCGGGTTCAACGATATCGACAGCAATCCGGATACCGTGAACCCGGGGGATGTGAAGCTGGGCGGCTCGGTGTACTTCGGTGCCGGCGTTGCCTTTGCGTTCAATGAACGCACCAGCCTCAGCCTGTCCTTCAGCGACCGCATCAGCGCCCGTGCCTCGACCCGCTTCCAGGGCGGCAAGTGGACGAAGGTGATCGGCAGCGACGCCAATGCGGCGTCACTGAATCTGGGCGTGACCTACGCGCTGAACCAGCACACCACGCTGGTCACCCTGCTGGGCATCGGGCTGACCCCGGATGCGCCGGACTTCACCTTGGCGTTCAAGATTCCGTACATGCTCTAGCGACCACTGCCCATGGCATGATGGGCGCCCTGCGGCCAGCGGACGTCCATCATGCGCATCGGATTCCTGGGACTTGGAGTGATGGGAACGCCCATGGCGGCCCATCTGGCTCGCGCAGGTTACGAGGTACGCGGCTGGTCGCGCTCAGACCGCAACCATGCTGCCGCGCGCGCCGCCGGCATCGACGTCTGCGAGGCAGTGGACGAAGTATTCGCGGCCTGCGACCACCTCATCCTGATGCTGGCCAATGACGATGCCATCGACAGCGTGCTCGACCGCCATAGCGCTGCGTTCGGCGAGCGGGTCGAGGGCCGCCTGCTGATCAACATGGGCACCAGTTCGGCAGCGTACTCGCAGGCGCTGGCCGAGCAGATCCGTGCCGCGGGCGGCCGCTACGTCGAGGCGCCGGTGTCCGGCTCACGCGTACAGGCCGAAGCGGCGCAGCTGGTGATACTGCTGGCCGGTGCGGATGCCGACCTCGCGGCAGCCGCCCCACTGGTTGCACCGATGGGCAGGCAAACGGTGTGCTGTGGCGCAGTGCCGTCCGCGCTGCGCATGAAGCTGGCGGTGAACCTGTACCTGATCATCCTGGTCACCGGCCTGGCCGAAGCGGTGCACTTCGCCGAAGCCCACGGCATCGAGCTGGACCGCTTCGCGCAGGTGCTCAACGCAGGGCCGATGGCCAGCGAAGTATCACGCATCAAGCTGGACAAGATGGTCCGTGGCGACTTCAGCGTGCAGGCGTCGATCACCGACGTGCGCAAGAACAGTGGGCTGGTAGCCGCTGCCGCCCATGAGGTCGGCATGCATGCGCCCTTGATCGACGCCAGCGACGCGCTGTTCGCACAGGCACTGGCGTCCGGGTCGGGGGCGCTGGACATGGCGGCCGTGCTGCAGGCTGTACGGGCCGGGCCAACCGGCACGGGCCGGCGCTGATCCGGATTCATGTTCCGGCACCACTGCCGCCCCCCACCGCTGCTATATTCAGTCCAGCTCGGCAGGCACGGTGCCTGCCCTCGAATCACAGGGAGTTGGACATGGGTCTGGTACAGGCGGTGAAGGGTGCGGTTGGCGGTGTTCTGGCCGACCAGTGGAAGGACTTCTACACCGTGCCGGCGGGCCTGCCGTCCACGGCGGCCCTGTTCGCGGCGGTGCCGCAGGGCACCAATGCCGGACGCGGCTCCAACACCAGCGGCTCGTCCAACATCATCACCAACGGCTCGAAGATCATCGTGCCCGAAGGCTACGGCCTGCTGCTGTTCCAGGACGGCGCGATCACTGCGTTCGTCGCCGAACCGGGTGGCTATGAGTGGCGCTCGGACGATCTGAACTCGCAGTCGATCTTCGCCGGCGACGGCCTGGTCAGCACCTTCATCAAGCAGAGCTGGGAACGCTTCAAGTTCGGCGGCCAGCCCGGCTCGCAGCAGGCCGCCTACTTCGTCTCGCTGAAGGAGCTGCCCGACAACCGCTTCGGCACCCAGTCGGAAATCTACTGGGACGACGGCTTCCTCAACACCCAGGTCGGCGCGGTCACCCGTGGCTCGTACACGCTGAAGATCGTCGACCCGATCCTGTTCGTGAAGAACTTCGTGCCGGCCAGCTACCTGCGGCCCGGCCAGGTGTTCGACTTCACTGATCTGGACAATGCCGCCGCCAACCAACTGTTCAATGAAGTGGTCGGTTCGCTGGCCCCGGCCTTCAGCCTGTACACCAACGACCCGGGCAAGGGCAACCGCATCACCAAGCTGCAGCAGGACTCGCTGGGCTTCGCGCAGAGCCTGTCGGCCGCGGTTGAACAGGGCTACCAGTGGAAGTCGGACCGCGGCCTGGCCATCGTCAAGACCGCCATCGTCTCGATCGAATACGACGCCAACACCCGCGAACTGCTGAAAACCGTGCAGCGCGCCGATGCGCTGTCCGGTGCGCGTGGCAACTCCAACCTGCAGGCCAGTGTTGCCCAGGGCATCCAGTCGGCAGGCGAGAATGGCGGCGCGGCAGGCCTGGTCGGAGTCGGCATGGCATCTGGCATGTTCGGTGTCGGCGGCATGCAGCAGCCGGTGGCCCCGGCTGCGGACGACCCGGTCGCCAAGCTGAAGAAGGCGAAGGAAATGCTGGACCTGGGCCTGATCACCCAGAGTGACTACGACGCGCTCAAGGCCAAGGCACTGGGCCTGTAACCGGCAGGACGCATACACCACATGTCCGATCCCCGAAACGGCCCACCGCCGCTGCCCGGATCCGTGCCCGCGACGCCGCCGCCCCTGCCGGCGGCGTCGTTGGATGGGCCGGGTTCGCCGCAGGACGTCCCTCCCCTGCCCGGCAGCTTCCCGCTGGACACTTCGACGCTGCCGCAGGCGATCCGCGATGAAGTGGAAGCGCCTGATCCGGTTGCCATCGACACCTCGGCCAGCGAGCTGAAGGATGGCCTCAACCGCTGCCCGAAGTGCGGCGCCACCGACATCCGGCCCAAGGCCGGCACCGATATCCTGGTCTGCCTGTACTGCCGTCACGAATGGCATGGCGCGCGGGTCGAGGAGGAATTCGGGCTGGGCGAGGCCATCGACCAGCTGCGCGGCACCGTCATCGCCTCCGGCGCACGCGACATCGATGCCAACACCTCGGCGTTGATGACGTTCAAGTGCACCGGCTGCGGCGCCGAAGTCATGGTCAATACCGAAAGCACGATGACAACGCGCTGCCACTGGTGCCGCCACGTCTTCGGCGTCAACGAGCAGATCGCCAACGGCGCGGTGCCAGATGCCGTGCTGCCCTTCCATATCAAGAAGGACGATGCGGTCGCACGCATCCGCCAGTTCGTCGACAAGCGCCGGATGTTTGCGCTGAAGGCGTTCAAGGACCAGTTCACCCCGGAAAACGTGGTGGGCGTATTCCTGCCCTACATGATCGTCGACAGCAATGTCAGCGCGGCCGTGGCCGGCAAGGGCGAGATCAAGACGCGCGAATACACGGTGGGCAGCGAGAAGAACAAGCGCACCCTGTACGACGCCGATGTCTACCAGGTCGAGCGCCAGGTGGATTTCACCGTCGATGACCTGCCACTGGAATCCTCGGCCGAGCGCGGCAATCTGGATACTCGCGCCAACACCAACAACATCATCAACACCATCCTGCCGTTCGACACCAAGAACGCGGTGAAGTGGAACGCCTCGTACCTGGCCGGCTTCACTTCGGAGAAGCGCAACCTGGATGTGGAAAGACTGCGGCCGCGGCTGGAAGACCAGCTGCTGTCGATTGCCCGCGCACAGGTGGAAGGTTCGGTGAAGCGCTACAACCGTGGCGTGCGCTGGGAACAGGAACAGCTGGAGGTGCATGGTACCCGCTGGGTATCGATGTACCTGCCGGTGTGGCTGTATTCCTACCATCAGCCGGGAAAGAACGGCGGCATGCTGCATTACATCGCAGTGAATGGCCGCACCGGCGAGACCATGGGCAGCGTACCCGTGCAGCAATGGAAGATGCTGCTGGCGGCACTGGCCACCGGCACCGTCATTGAAGCCCTCGCAATAGCATTCCTGGTGGCATCGACATGAGCGACGACAGTGGCCTCTGGCTGTTGGCGGCAGGTCCGGCCGGCGCAACCGCGCTGTACTGGGCGCTGTACCGCTATTACCGCAACACCGACAAATCCCACTCCTTCGAGCATGAAACCGAGATCGAGGCGAAGCCCGTCACCGGCTCGGACCAGCAGGTGGGCAGGGTCACCGGTACCGAGGAGAAGCGCATCCGCGGTGACAATGTGTATGAGTACCGGAAACGGGTGGTGCGGGTAAAGCCCGACCCGTAGCGCCAGGCCCTGCCTGGCTGCGGGTAGTGCCGGCCGCTGGCCGGCATTCCTTCGGTCTCTGGGCGCCAAAGAGGAGCCGGCCGGCGGCCGGCACTACCCTTCAGCAGACAGCACCCAGCCTTCGCTGGGCTGCCCCAGGGCACACCCTCACACCGTCTCCCGCCCCACCGGTTCGATACTCGCGCGGTCCACCCTTCCGAGGATGCTGCAATGGCTGCCGTGCTCGCCCGTACCTGCCTGTCCGCGTTGTGCTGCCTGGCCCTGCCCGCCCTCGCCCAGGACGCCTCGTTCGGCTTCGGCGGACAGACCACCCACACCGACCAGACCACGCAATCCAGCAGCACCCAGACCCAGGGCAGTGGCGCGGTGACCACCCAGACCACCACCAGCGGCATCTCGCAGTCCGAGTCACGCAGCGGAAGCAAAGAGATCGTCGTGGGCTTCGGGTCCCACGACGACAACGACGACTGGCGCCAAGACCGCCACCGTGGTGGCCGCGATTTGCGCGACAGCGACCTGTTCGGCAGCTGGACACTGGGCCAGGAGAACGGCAGCACCTGCACCATCGAGCTGAAGAACATCGAGTGGTTCGGCGGCTACAATGCCTATGTGCCTGCCGGCTGCCCGGATGGCTTCTTCTCGGCCAACCGCTGGGTGCTGTCGGGCAACCAGCTGCAGCTGACCGACACCAGCAACACGGTGTTCGGGCGGTTCCGCGCGTCGGGAGGCGGGCGTTGGACGGGGTACCGTGAATCGGATGGGGCGCGTTTGTATCTCAATCCCAAGGGACGCTGATCGCACCGTGCACGCAGTGGGCACGCGCTGAACGGGAAGATCAGGCGTCCGCCTCACCCCGCCGCCGAAATGTCCGCTCCCACCGGTTCCCGCCTGGTCATCTATGCCGCACTCGCCGGCAACCTCGCCATTGCCATCGCCAAGTTCATCGCTGCCGGCATCTCCGGCAGCTCGGCCATGCTCAGCGAAGGCGTGCATTCGCTGGTCGACACCCTTAATGAACTGCTGTTGCTGTATGGACTGCGCCGTGCCGGCAAGGCGCCGGACCCGGTCCATCCATTCGGCTATGGCCGCGAGCTGTACTTCTGGAGCTTCATCGTCGCCCTGCTGGTGTTCGCCGCTGGCGCCGGCGTCTCGGCGTACGAGGGCATCCAGCACATCCGCCGGCCGGAGCCGGCCACCAATCATGCGTTGAGCTACAGTGTGCTGGGCATTTCCATCCTGTTCGAGGGGGCCTCCTGGTGGGTGGCGCTGCGTGAGTTCCGGCGTACCAAAGGCAAACTTGGCTACTTCGAAGCCTTCCGCCGCAGCAAGGATCCTTCCACCTTCACCGTACTGCTGGAAGACAGCGCTGCGTTGCTCGGGCTGGGCTTCGCGTTGATCGGTCTGGTGGCCGCGCAGGTGCTGGATATGCCGGTGCTTGATGGTGTGGCGTCGCTGTGCATCGCCGGCGTGCTGGCCGCAACCGCCTTCCTCCTGGCCCGTGAAACCAAGGGCCTGCTGGTTGGAGAGCCTGCCCACCCCGCAGTGGCCGAGCGGATCATGGCGGTGGCCGAAACCGATCCGGACCTGCGCCGCGCCAATGGCGTGACCACCATGCAGATGGGCCCGGAACAGGTGGTGGCCATGCTCAGCGCCGAGTTCGAGGACGATCGGCAGACCCCACAGATTGAAGCCTGCATCACCCGCATCGAAACGGCGGTAAAGCGCGAGTATCCGGAACTGGTGGCACTGTTCATCAAACCGCAGACGCCCGAGGTCTATGCCGCCCGGCGCGCCACGCTGGCGGCGCCGCCCGCGCCGGAATGACGCTGCGTCTGCGCCCGTTTCACCAGTCCAATGCCACAGTCCCACCAACATTTGCCCGAGCCTGCCTCAACCGTGCCGGATTGGTTGCCCGCCTCTCTACAGATCCTCCCGCGCAGCTTCTACCGGCGCCCGCCCGTCGAGGTTGCGCCCGAGCTGCTCAACAAACTTCTGGTCCGTGACGATGGCCGAGCCGGTCGCATCGTTGAAGTCGAAGCGTACGCGGGCAGCGCCGATCCGGCGGCGCACTCCTATCGCGGGCAGACGCCGCGCACGGCCAGCATGTTCGGTGAGGCCGGCCACCTGTATGTCTACTTCACCTACGGCATGCACTGGGGCAGCAACGTGGTCTGCGGAGAGGTCGGTGACGGCGTGGCGGTGCTGCTGCGGGCCGTCGAGCCGCTGGCAGGCCTTGAGCGCATGCACGAGCTGCGCCCCGCCGCGCGCCGGGACCACGATCTGGCCAGCGGCCCCGGCAAGCTCTCGCAGGCATTCGGGCTGGACCGCAGTTTCGACGGCGCCGACCTGGTGACCGGCAGCCATGGCATCGTGATCGCAAGCGATGGGACCCCGCCTCCGCCCGACCCGGTAGTGGGTCCACGCATCGGCATTACCCGCGCTGTCGATTTCCCTTGGCGCTGGCACATCCGTGACAATCGTCACGTATCGATCCAGCCACGTCGTACTCCCGCCCCTGCGAGGAAACGATGATGACCCCGCTCGACAAACCACTGCGTCGCGAACTGGACATCGATGGCCGGCCCTATACCCTCACCGTGGACCCCGAAGGCCTCAAGCTGGTCGAAAAGGGGGCGACGCAAGGGCATCACGCTACGCTGGCAGGACTTGCTATCCGGCGATGCCGCACTGGCCACCGCCCTGCAGGCATCGCTCCAACAACACTGAGCGGGCGCGGCCACCTCACATCGGCATCACTCCGCCATGGCGATACATATCGCCGTGCGCACAAGCGTAGCGCCAGCCAGCCGCCGCAACCGCCCTCGCCACCCAGCCCTGAAAAGCGCCATGGACGAAGCCGAACGTCTGCTCGAAATCGAACGACTGCACCTGCTGGATACGCCCCCTGAGCCGGTGTTCGATGCCATCGTCGCCGCCGCCCGCGCCGCGACCGGCATGACCATGGGACTGATCACCGTGGTGGCCGAAGACCGGCAGTGGTTCAAGGCCAATATCGGGCTGGAGGGCGTCACCGAAACGGCCCGCGAGATCTCCTTCTGCACGCATGCGATCCGTCACGACGAGCTGTTCGAAATACCCGACGCGCGCCAGGACCCTCGCTTCTCGACCAATCCCCTGGTGACCGCCGGGCCGCGCATCCGGCACTACGCCGGCATCCCGCTGGGCTCGGCCCATGGTGCACGCATTGGCACGCTGTGCCTGCTCGACCCGATGCCCGGCGTGCTGTCTCCCTCCCAGCGCGAACTGATGGTGCATCTGGCGCGGGTCACCACCCAGGTCCTGGAGCAGCGCAGCACGCTGATGGCCCAGGTTGGACAGGCCAAGGCCCTGCATCGAGAGCTGAAGCGCAGCGAGGACTTCCTGGAACGCACCAACCGCGCAGCACGGGTGGGTGGCTGGGAGATGGACCTGGTCACCAACGAAGTGCGCTGGACCCGCGAGACCAAGCAGCTGCACGGCGTGCGCAGCAACTTTGAACCGACGCTCGACACCGCGCTGTCGTTCTATCGCGAAGACAGCCGCAACATCATCCGCGCGGCAGTGCAGCGTTGCATCGACGAAGGCACGTCCTGGGAGGTGCAGCTGCCAATGACCACCGCCGACGGGCGCGCGATCTGGACCCGGGTGGTCGGTGGGCGGCAGCAGGTAGATGGACGCCCGCGGCTGGTTGGGGCCATCCAGGACATCACCGAAGAGCGCGCGGCACTGGATGCCCTGGAAGCCAGCGAAACACGCTACCGGCGCCTGTTCCACTACAGCCTTGGCCTGATCTGCACCCACACGCTGGACGGCGTGCTGACATCGGTCAATCCGGCCGCCGTGCAGTCACTGGGCTTCCATGAGAGCCAGATGATCGGGCGCAGCCTGTGTGACCTGATGCCGCCGGACAAGCGCGCCGCTTTCAAGGCCTATCTCGAGCGCATTGCGGTGAATCACACCGATGCTGGCGTCATCGAGCTGATCGCTGCGGACGGCACCCGGCATTTCTGGGCCTATCACAATGTGCTCGACAACGAGGCCAGTCCGCCGTACGTGCTGGGCCATGCGCAGGACGTGACGGCGCTGCGGATGCAGGAACAGCAATTGCGCGAGATGTCCTTCAAGGACCCGCTCACCCAGAGCTACAACCGGCGCTTCCTGCCTCGGCTGGACGCATTGGCGGACCAGCCATGGGCCTGCCTGATGTTCGATCTGGATCATTTCAAGCGGATCAACGACACCCAAGGCCATGCGCGGGGTGACACGGTGCTGGTCGAGTTCGTCGCTTTCCTGCGTGGCCCGCTGGGTGCGGCGGAGCACGTGGTGCGCATGGGCGGCGACGAATTCATGGTGGTGCTGACCGCGCCGGAACCCGGACGGCTGGCCGCGCTGGAACTGTGGTATGTGCAGAAGGCCGGACAGTCACCGACGCCGTTCTCGCTCGGTTCGACCCACCACACCCCGGGCGAATCGGTGGCCGATACCCTGCAGCGTGCCGACAGTCGCCTGTATCGGGAACGCGCGCGGGTGCGCCAGCATCCCCGGCCGGCGCCCTGATACCTCGAGCCCCCGGCGTGGCGCTATGCTCGGCAGCGGCCACCGTCGGCCTGGGGGAACACGTATGATCCGCAGTGTCTGCCTGGCTCTGCTGCTGTTGCTCCTTCCTTTTCCTGCGATGCCAGCACCAGCCCCTGCACCGGTTGAAGCACGGGTGCCTTTCGCGCCGACGCCCTTCGTCGGCAGCGACGGCCTGCGCCATCTGGCCTACGAGCTGCACATCACCAACTACTACGGCGATACCGGTGCGCTGCTGCCGCAATCGCTGCAGGTGTTCGGCGACGATTCCAGCATTCCGCTGCTGAGCCTGGATGGCCCTGCCCTGCGCCACTGGGTACGGCCATCGCCTTCAGAGGATGGGGCGATATCCATTGCACCGGGCAAGCGCCTGGTGGTGTTCCTGTGGCTGTCACTGCCCGCCGCCGATCGCGTGCCGCATACCCTCCGGCACCGCATGCTGCTGGGCACCGAGCACCACGGCAGCGTGGCGCTGGACGGCGCCCTTGTTGCGGTCAGCGCGGCGAAGGTGATGGCGCTCGGCCCGCCCCTACGGGGTGGCCGATGGCTTGCCCATGAAGGGCCCGGCGCGGCGCAGTCACACCATTGGGGCAGCCTGGTGGCAGTGAATGGTGACCTGACCATTCCGCAGCGCTTCGCGCTCGATCTGGTCGGCGTCGACGAACAGGGGCGCGCCGTGCGCCCAACGGCCAGCGATCTGGAGCACACCCGCCATTCGGATTGGGTGGGCTACGCAGCACCCGTGCTGGCCGTGGCCGACGGCATCGTGCGCGCAACACGTGACGGGCAACCCGAACATGCGCCCCTGACCGCGCAACCGGAACCCGCCTCGCTCACGGCGGATGGCTTGTTTGGCAACTACGTTGTCCTGGAAGTTTCACCGGGCATCTTTGCCAGCTACGCCCACCTGCGCACCGGCAGCATCAAGGTGGAACCCGGGCAGCGCGTCCAGCGCGGACAGGCGCTGGCCCAGCTTGGGCAGTCGGGCAACTCCGCCGCCCCGCATCTGCACTTCCAGCTCTCCAACAAGGCAACGTTCGAAGGCTCCGAGGGCATCCCCTATGTCTTCCAGGCTTTCAACGATTTCGGCCCTGAAAGCGAAGCGCAGCTGTTCGGCCAAGGGGAGGCCTGGACACCCGGCGTGACCGCGCAGCATGGGAGTCAGCTGCCGCTGAACGACATCGTCATTGAGTTCCCGCCGCGCTGACACACCCACCCCGCCGCCAGCGCCGCTCCTGTAGAGCCGAGACCACGCTCGGCTTGCTGCGCGCGGCGCTCATCGTGGCCTGGCCGAAGAGGCCGAAGAGCAGCCGAGCGCGGGCTCGGCTCTACAGGTTCCAGCAGCGGGTGCGGCCCTATTCGGCCGCCAGCGCCTGGATGGGGTCCAGTTGCGCTGCACTGCGTGCCGGGAAGTAGCCAAAGCCCAGCCCGATTGCCGAGGAACACGCCAGCGCAGCCAGCACTGGCCCGGCGGTGAACAGGAACGGCACACCCAGCGACAGCAGGCTGGACAGCGCCCCCACGCCGAATGCAAGCAGCACCCCCAGCACGCCGCCGAACAGGCAGATCAGCACCGCCTCGATCAGGAACTGGCGCAGGATGTCACCCTGCCGCGCGCCCACGGCCAGGCGCACGCCAATCTCGCGCACGCGCTCTTTCACCGACACCAGCATGATGTTCATCACCCCCACCCCACCCACCACCAGCGCCACCGCAGCAATGGCGGAGACCAGCGCCGCCAGGGTCTGGCTGGACTTCATCACTGCCCTGCGGATCTGGTCGGCGTTGTAGACGAAGAAGTCGCGGCGACCGTGCAGCCGCTCCAGTTCGGCGCCCAGCGAGGCCTCGGCAGCATTGGTAGGTACGTTGTCGCGAACGCGTACGGTGATGCTCTCCAGGCGCTGGCTGCCCAGCAGTCGCGACGCCGCCGAGGTGTAAGGCACGTAGACCGTAGGGGTTGCGCCGCCAGCGAATGCATTGGCCCCCACCACGCCGATCACCTCCACCGGCATGCCGCCCAGCAGCACCGTGCTGCCGATCGGGTTGCCCGTGAACAGCGCCTTGGCGGCCTTCTGGTCGACCACACCCAGCGCACGATGCTCACCCACTTCCGCGCCGGTGAAGAAGCGCCCTGCCTTCAGTCGCAGCCCACGCACGCGCAGCATGTCGGCCCCCACGCCAAGCACCTGGGTGTTGGCACGACGACTGCCCTGCAGGGCTGCCACCGATCCGGTCAGGTTCGGGCTGACGCTGTCCACGTAGCTCAGCGCCGCAAGATGATCCGCGTCGCCGACCACCAGTGTCTCGATCTCCGCCGAGCGTGGGTCGCCGAAATCGGCGCCGGGGAAGATCTCCAGCGTACTGGCGCCGAGTTCGTTGATCTGCGACTCCACCTGCGCCTGGGCGCCCTTGCCCAGCGCCACCACCGTCACCACGGCCGCCACGCCGATGATGATGCCGAGCATGGTCAGCAGAGTACGCAGGCGATGTGCCAGCATCGACCGCACGGCCATCCGCGTGGCCTCGCGTATGGCGTCCATGCGTGCGCGGCGCTCGGTAACTGATGGAACACCGCGATCGGGCGCGGTCACTACAGATGCAGAAGCCGGGCCACGCTCACCGCGGTCGGCCACCACCCGGCCGTCTGCGATCTCGATCAATCGCTTGGCGTTGGCCGCGATCGCCGCGTCGTGCGTGACCAGGATCACCGTGTGGCCTTGTGCATGCAGGCGCTTCAGTTCGGCCATCACCTGCTGGCCACTGGCATGGTCCAGCGCCCCTGTCGGCTCATCGGCCAACACGATGGCGCCGCCGTTCATCAGCGAACGGGCAATGGACACGCGCTGCTGCTGGCCACCGGACAGCTGGCTCGGCCGGTTCGCGGTGCGCTCACCCAGGCCGAGCGTTTCCAGCAGCCTGCGCGCGCGGGCCGTGCGTGCTTCCGCCTCCATGCCGGCATAGACCGCCGGCAGCGCTACATTCTCGGTAGCGCTCAGGTTCTCCATCAGGTTGTAGCGCTGGAAGATGAAACCAAAATGCTCGCGGCGCAGCCGTGCAAGCGTATCCGGAGCCATCTGCTCGGTGGCCTCGCCGTTCACCCGATAGCTGCCCTCGGTCGGCCTGTCCAGGCAGCCGAGGATGTTCATCAGCGTTGACTTGCCCGAACCCGACGGGCCGATGATGGCGATGAATTCACCGGCGTCGATGCGCAGGGAAACGTCCTTGAGCACCACAACCTCGCCAGCACCCGAGCGATAGCTGCGCGATATGCCATGCAGTTCCAGCAGTGCGTCGGTCATGTTCACATCCCAAGCAGGCTGGTCGGTTCGGATTCGCCGCCGCTGGGCGCCTGGCCGATCACCACGTTCTCTCCCGCCCGCAGGCCGCTCAGTATCTGCACGGCGGTGGCCGTGCGCAGGCCGGTCGTCACTGCACGCTTGCGCACTCGGCCCTTGGCGTCGACCACGCGCACGGTGCCGCGGTTGCCATCCATGTCGTCCGGCGCAACCAGCGCCGTCAACGGTACCTGCAGCGCATTGGCGGCGCGCGCGAGCTGCACGGTCACCTTCACCGTCATCGATGGTTTCAGTTTCAGGCCGGGGTTGGCCACATCGAACAGGCCGGCGTAGTACACCGCCTTGGGCGACTGCGCCGAGCCGCCTGCATTGCCGGTAGCGACGTCGGCAATGGAAGATGGCGCTGGCTCCAGCTGCTGCAGGTGGGACTCATAACGGCGACCGCTCGGCCCCAGGGTCGAGAACCACAGCGGTTGCCCCGGCGCCACCAGTTCCACGTCAGCCTCGGCAATCTCGGCACGCACCGTCATCGTGTCCATCTGCGCCAGCATCACGATGGTCGGCGTGGTCTGCATCGAGTTCAGCGTCTGTCCTGCCTTGGTCACGATGGCCACGATGTAGCCGTCGCTGGGCGAGACGATGCGGGTATAGCCCAGGTTGATCCGTGCGGTTTCCACCTGGGTCACTGCCTGGTCGATCTGTGCCTGCAGCGCGGCCACTTCCGAACGCGCCGCATCGCGTGCCATGCGCGCGGCTTCGAAGCCCTCCTGTGACACCAGTCGCGACGCCACCAGCTGCGACTGCCGCTCGTAGACACCGCTGGCCTGCGCATGGCGCGCCTGGCTGGCGGCATGCTGGGCACGCAGTGCATTGGTGGCTGCCTCGGCGCTGCGCAGCGCGATGCGCTGCGGCTGCGAGTCGACCTCGGCGATCAGTTGGCCGGCCTGTACCCGCTGCCCCAGCACCACATGCAGGCGCTTGACCTGGCCGGACACCTGCGCGCCCACCGCAACCAGCTCCTTGGGATTGACCCGGCCGACCGCCTGTATGGTCTTTTCCAGATCTGCCACCTGCGCCGGCGCGGTGATCAGCGCGGCATCCCCGTCTTCGGCCAGCGCCCACCATCCGGTGCCCGCGACCAGCATGGCCACGGCACCGGCAATGATCCAGATCCTGCGATTGCTCATCGAAACGCCCGGCTGCCTGCAGTCGCCCGATGCGACCGCCGAGACTGCAGTCTGGAAGCCGTGGATGGACATTCCTTGGAGCCATCGTGGAGATTGCATGGAGATGCGCCGGCCGTTCAGGCATCCCCCCCCCCGCTCCTGAACGCCGTGGCCTGCGTCCACGCAATCTCGACACAATCTCGACCGAGTCTCCATCAACGGTCGCTAGCCTCGTCGGCCTCGCCGACTGCCAGCCTGCCGTGTCCCTTTCCTGTCCAGACCTGCCACCCATCGATGTGCGCCGTGCCTACCTGGGGTGGTGCGCGCCTTCGCCGTGGTTGATCGCACTGGTTCTGGCGTCGACCTCCACCTGGCTGCTGGCCAGCCCCCGTCCCATGCCGCCCTTGCTGGCGGGCTTCGGAGCCGCCGCGCTGGCGTGGTTCCGCAGCGATGGCCCTGGTCACGCAGGCCGCGCGGGGGCTGTGGCGTCACTGGCCCTGATTGGCCTGGCCGTCTGGGCGGCGGCGCTCCCGACCGCCGGCACTGCCACCCTGCAGGGCCTGCTTGCCTTGGCCGCCGCACTGGTTGTCATCCTGCTGGCGCTGCGCCTGCACGCCGTCGTGGGCATGGCGCGCAGGCTGCAGGCTCGGGTTGAGGCGACGCCCATGGCATCGCGCTGGCGCAAGCTGCCAGCCTCTGTGTCCGCGCTGTTGGTGCAACAGCTGCACCGCGCGGGTGCAGTGCAGCCCAGCCTTCAGCGCACGCTGGTGCTGGCCACCCTGGCCTGGGCAGCGGACGAGGAAGCGCAGGCGATGGAGCAACGACGATGACGCTGCCCTTGATGCCGCCACTTCCGGACCTTGCCATGATGCTGCAGAACGCAATGAAACACGATCTCCGCTCCCGACAGGCCCCCCTGGTGCTGATTGCCGAAGATGAGGGCGAAATCGCCGATATCCTCGGCGCCTACCTGGCCCGCTCCGGGCTGCGCAGCGCCCGCGCCGCCGACGGCGAAGCGGCCCTGGCCAGCCACCGCCAGCTGCGCCCGGACCTCGTGCTGCTGGATGTGCAGATGCCCAAACTCGATGGCTGGCAGGTGCTGAGCGAACTGCGGCGGCGCGGCAACACGCCGGTGATCATGCTCACCGCGCTCGACCAGGACGTGGACAAGCTGACCGGCCTGCGCGTGGGTGCCGACGACTATGTGGCCAAGCCATTCAACCCGGCCGAGATCGTGGCACGCATCCAGGCTGTACTGCGTCGCAGCGCCCGTACCGTGGTCGAAGAGCCCAGTGGCCTGATCCGCCAGGGGCCATTCGAGATCGACCTGCGCAGCCACGAGGTGACGGTGCGCCTTGGCGAGCAGGTGCATGCCCTGAACTTCACCCTCACCGAGTTCCGCCTGCTGGTGCACATGGCCCGCGCCCCCCGCCAGGTGCATGCACGTGTGGACCTCCTGCATGCCTGCCTGCCCGAAGGCGATGCGCAGGAGCGCACCGTCGACAGCCACGTCAGCAAGCTGCGCCGCAAGCTGGAAGACGTCGGCGTGATCGGCATTCCCGCCACCATCCGCGGCGTTGGCTATCGTTTCCTGGACTGAATGATGAACCCCAAAGGCAAGAGCATCGGCCGCCAGATCACGCTTTCCATCACGGTCGCATCCCTGTGTTCGACGGTGCTGTCGATCAGCGGGTTCTACCTGTTCTACTACCTGATGGAGGTGTTCTATCCGCGCTGGTATGACGAGCCGGAAACGATCATGCCGTCCGGGCTGGAATGGTTGTGGATCGGCCTGACCGCCACCGTCGTCGTCATCTTCGCCACGCTGGTCGCCTCGCGCCTGACCCGGCGCATCATCACCCCGTTGAACTCGGTGGCCGAGAGCCTGCGCCGGGTCGCCAGTGGCGATCTGGAGGCCCGCGCGCGCGGCGGTGACACCTCGATGACCGAGGCCGCCACGCTGGTCAGCGACTTCAATTCCATGGCCGAGCGATTGAGCCGGATGTCGGAGAACCGGGTGTTCTGGAACGCGGCGATCGCGCATGAACTGCGCACCCCGATGACCATTCTGCGCGGCCGCCTCCAAGGCATCGCCGAAGGTGTATTCGAGCCGGGCCCCGAGCAGTTCAACAGCATGCTCACCCAGCTGGAAGGCCTGACCCGCATCATCGAGGACCTGCGCGTGGTCAGCCTGGCCGAGAGCGGCCATCTCGACCTGCGCCTGCAACGCAGCGACGTCAGCGTGCAGGTGGCGGCAGTGGTGGAGGCGATGTCCGAGGCGCTGGCCGAAAGTGGCTTCTCGGTGAGCCTGGACGCGCGGCCGTCGCTGGCGGACTGCGATCCGGCCCGCATCCGCCAGGCGGTGCTGGCGCTGCTGGAAAATGCCCGTCGCCATGCCATCCCCTGCCCGCTGCGGGTACGCGTCACCCTCGCCGAGGGGCATTGCACGGTGGCCGTGGAAGATGGGGGGCCTGGCGTGCCGGACGAACTGCGCGACAGCATCTTCGAGGCCTTCCAGCGCACCGATGTCTCGCGCTCGCGGCAGAGCGGCGGTTCCGGGCTCGGCCTGGCGGTCGTGCGTGCGATTGCCGTGGCCCATCACGGAACCGCGCGGTGCCGGGCTACCGAACGTGGCGGCAGTTCATTCGAGATCCGCTGGCCGGTACATGCGCGGCGTTGAGATTGCTCAAGGGTCCGCCTCGATCATCGCCTTGTAGAGCCGAGCCCATGCTCGGCTGCCCTTCGTGCGCCCCGCGCGCAATAGGTGGGTCTCATGGATACCGAAACGCAGCTCAGCGCAACGCGCAGCCGAGCATGGCTCGGCTCTACAGAAAAGCGGCCATGCGTTGCAGTTCTTCGTCCAACGCGCCACGAAACACCTTGTCACGGGCCAGCGACTTGCCGGCATAGCCCACGCTGGATGCCAGCTCACCGTCACGCATGCTGACGTTGGCCCAGCCCACCACCTGGTCGTGCCATAGCACTGGCAATGCGTAGTAGCCGTACTGGCGCTTCGGTGCGGGTGTGTAGGCTTCGAACTTGTAGACCCAGCCCCATAGCAGCTCGAAGCGGCGGCGGTCCCACACCACCGGGTCGAACGGTGCCAGCAGGCGCACCTGCTCGTCCGGTGCGTGTCGGCGCGATCGCGGGTTCTCGTTGGCTGGCCAGTACCAGGTCGTTCCATCCAGCGTGCAGCTGGCCAGCTGTTGCTTGGCCAGCTTCAGCGCCTGCCGGCTCTGTTCGGCCAGATGCGGTGCACCGTAGCCCAGCAGCCGCACCAGATAGGTCAGGCTGGCCGAGGGCAGCGGCGCGTACTTGCGCACCACCAGGTCGATCAGGGCGGCCGCGCGTTCGACCTGCGCTTGTTCGCTGGCATCCAGCTCGGCATGCTCGGCCACTGCATAGATGCGGGTGCCACTGTCGCGCCGCTGCACGCGCAGCAGGCCACGGTAGTGCATGCCATCCAGCAGATGCGTACTGGCATTGCTGGTGCCGCCCCAGTAGTTGGTCACCCGCCCATGCGCAAACGCCTGGTCAACCTCACGCGGGTGCACGCTGCCGCGCTCGCGCACGAACGCCAGCACGTCGGCCGCACGACGATGGGTCTCGGCGTCCCACTCGCGCTTGGACACGCGCGGGTGCATCAGCGCCAGATGCTCGCGCGGCAGGAAGCCGTAGTTCACCAGGCAGTCCTCTTCCACCGGCAGGCGCGCATAGCGCCGCTCAAGATCGCCTGCACGGTAGTCCTTCACCCGGTGGCGCAGGGTCAGGTCCTGTGCCCGTGCCGGTGCGCGGATCGGGTCGGCCTGCACGAAACCCAGGCGCCGGATCGCGGCCAACAGCGTGGTGGGTTTGAACAGCGTGCGCGCCACCGCGTGGCGGCGCAGATCATCGAGGGTGGGCGTGGCAGGCATGGCCGCATTGTAGATCCGCGCCATGCGTGGATGGGGCCCTGGCGGACCGTGTGCCGGTATCCACGCATGGCGTGGATCTACCGGACGCCGAGTACGTCCAGCGAGCCGATCACCAGCGCACGCATGCCCTGCCTGAACTCGGCAATCACTTCCTCGTCCTGCACGCGCCGCCCGGTCAACGCTTCGGCCTCGTCATCCACCAGCCCATACACCGTGTCCGCACCGGCAATGCAGTAGAACGCAATCGTGGCCAGCACCCAGCGCGCCTTGTCCAACGGCAGGCCGAATACTTCGGCCACATGGGCCTGGTGCGAGGCGATCTTTTCCAGCATCGGCGTGGTCGCCACCGAGCGCCGCAACAGGTAGGGCGGCAATCCAGGGTGCGCTTTCACCACCTCGCACAGCGATTCCACGAAGACCATCAGGTAGCCCTGCAGCCCACCCGGCGCCTCGACCGACGCGCGCGGAATCTGCCAGCGCTGGAACACCGTATCGGCCACCAGCCGCTTCAAGGCCTCCAGGTTGGCCACACGCTTGTAGAGCGCGGCCTGGGTCACCGCCAGCTCGGCGGCCACGTTGGCCATGGTCAGGTTCGGCAGGCCCAGCTTGATGCCGATGTCAGCCAGACGCTCGGGAGTGATGGTGGGCGGGCGGCCACGGGCCGGCGCCGGGATCTCGGGTTGCATGCTCATACCGTCGCGAGGGTGCCAGTAAAAGGACCCTCTTGTCCGCTTCATATGGTTTAGTTTATTTTACTCAACTAATTCGGAATGCGTCTGGGCCGCACCCCGCCGCCATCCGGAATCGAGCCCGTGGCTCACTTCCCGCCAGGTCCCCACCCAGCCGACAACCCTGCGCTGCGCCCTCCCGCGTGCTTGCCGTTGGCAACGCGCCAGGCGCGTTCGCACCTGCGATTCACAGGAATCTGGCATGACCGTGTTTGACCTCCCCTCTTCGCCCATCCGTCCGGCCGTGGCAACTACCCGGCTGCCGATGCAGCCGCCCGGCCTGGCCCGGCGCTATCGCGTTTCGACCCTCGCGCTGGGGCTGCTGGCCTCGTTTGCCGCGCTGGCCGACTCCGCGCCGTCCACCCTGCCCTCGGTGCAGGTGCAGGAACAGCGACGGGCCACCGCCGACTATGCCGGAGGACAGGTGGCGGGCGGCGGTCGTGTTGGCCTGCTGGGCGACAAGGACTTCATGGACACGCCGTTCAGCACGGTCAGCTACACCGAGTCGTTCATCCGTGATCGCCAGGCCAAGGACCTCACCGACGTCATCGCCGCCACCGACCCGACGGTGTTCAGCAACGGCGTCACCGGCGCGTGGAGCGAGAACTATGCCATCCGTGGCTTTGCCTCCAACACCAGCGACACCACCTTCAACGGCCTCAGCGGCATGGCGCCCTACTACCGCACCTCGCCGGAGATGTTCGAGCGCATCGAAGTGCTGAAGGGGCCGTCCGCGCTGCTCAACGGCATGCCACCGGGCGGCTCGGTGGGCGGCGCGGTGAACCTGGTGCCGAAGCGCGCTGGCGAGCAGCCGCTGCTGCGGGTCAGCACCAACTTCGCCTCCGATGCGCAGTTCGGTGCCCACGTGGACATGGGCCGTCGCCTCGGCGCAGGCAAGCAGTTCGGCATCCGCTTCAACGGCGCCTGGCGTGATGGCGACGGCGCCGTTGGCAAGCAGAGCAAGAAGGTTCAACTGGGATCGCTGGCAGTGGACTGGCGCGGTGGTCGCACCCGCCTGTCGGCCGATCTGTACAGCGCCGACGATCGCGTGGACGGCCCGGCCCGTGGTGTCGGCCTGGCACCGGGCGTCGCCATTCCCCGCCCGCCGCGGGGCGACACCCTGATCAACCCGGACTGGGCCTACGTGGACAGCCAGGACAAGGGCGCGATGCTACGCGGCGAGTTCGACATCAATGACAGCGTGATGGCCTACCTGGCCTATGGCACCAGCAAGACAAACTACCGCTACAACGGCTCGATCAGCGCGCAGATCCTCAACCCGGCCGGCGACTTCAGCACTGTGATCGGCCAGTTGGCCTTTGACATCAAGAAGCAATCCGGTGACGCCGGCCTGCGCGGCAGCTTCCGCACCGGTAGCGTAGGCCACCAATGGGCCGCCAACGTGACCCACTACCAGCACACCCAGAACGACTATGGCCGCCGCAGCGTGCCCGGCTGGGACTGGACCACCAACCTCTACAACCCGGTGTGGGGCCCGGCCGCGCCGTTCGTAGCGCCACACATCTCGCATACCGACCTGCGCCTGGACAGCCTTGGCTTCGCCGATACCCTCTCCTTCGCCGATGACCGCGTGCAGCTGACGCTGGGCGTGCGCCGCCAGCAGGTAGTCAGCGAGACCTTCAACGTGGCCACGGGCGTACGTACTTCGCGGTATGACGAGAGCGCTACTACCCCGGCGGCAGCCTTGCTGGTGAAGGCCACCGACACGATCTCGGTCTACACCAACTACATCGAAGGCCTCAGCCAGGGCGCCACCGCACCGATGACCGCCGCCAACGCGGGCGATGTGTTCGCACCGTTCCGCACCAAGCAGAAGGAGCTGGGCATGAAGCTGGACATGGGTAGCTTCGCGCACACCTTCAGCGTGTACGAAATCAAGCGGCCCAGCAGCTACACCGACCCGGTCACGAATATTTTCTCGTTCGGCGGCGAACAGCGGAACCGCGGTTTGGAATGGGGCTTCTTCGGTGCGCCACTGGACGGCGTGCGCCTGCTGGGCGGCGTGGCCTATGTGCAGCCGAAACTGACCCGCACGGCAGGCGGCGTGAATGAAGGCCGCATGGCCACAGCGGTTGCGCAGCGGCAGGCCAAGCTGGGTGTGGAGTGGGATGTGCCGACCTTGCAGGGCCTGACCTTGACCGGCAATGCCACGGCGATGTCGAAGCAGTACATCAGTGCCGACAACAGCCTGTCGGTGCCGGGCCGCACGCTGTTCGATGTCGGGGCGCGCTACAGCACCACCGTGGCGGGTCGACCGCTTGCGCTGAGAGCCAGTGTGAACAACGTGACCAACAAGGCGTATTGGGGCATGCCGTTGTTGTCGAGCCTGGCGCTGGGTGCACCGAGGACGGTGCTGGTGTCGGCGACGATGGACTTCTGAGACAGGCGCCTCCACGCCAGACATGCATCACCTGTGGAGTCGAGCCATGCTCGGCTCGCTTTGCCGGTCACGCATGGCGTGGATTTCCCAGAACGTGTAGAGCCGAGCCATGCTCGGCTCCGGTTCGCCCGCTGAGTCGGGCATGGCTCGACTCTACACACGCCGATGGCGGCATGCTTCACCCCCCACCTGCGACGCGCATTCCTTGACCGCATCCGGCATTCAAGACACTCGACATGCCAGTTCCGACATTACACAAGCAGATGGGCAACCAACGCCAGCACCGCCAGATGCCCCACGTAATACCCGTAGAACGCCCACCGCCAGCGCGGCAGTGGCCATGTTACCCGCGCGGCCAGCAGCACCACCGGTACGGCCAGCAATGCCCAGCCGTTGTGGTTGACCCAGCACACCGCTGCGAGCCCGACCAGCAGCAGCCACCACGCGCGATGCCGGAACGCGATCCACCCCAGCAGCACGCAGCCGACACCCGCCCACTGGTAATCCACGAACATCGGCAGCACGCCAGCAGCCAGCAACAGCAGAACGGGCCGATGGTTCGCCAGCGCGTGCACGGCCACGGCCGCCAAAGTGAAGGTAAGCAGGATGTTGAGCGGCAACCAGGCGCCAAACGCGAATGCGTGCAATGGCTGCGCGATCAGCCCCCACAGCGCCAGCCGGCGCATCGACTTGCGCAGGTCGGCCCCGGGCTGGGCCAGGTTGCAGGCCATCACCAGCGCGAACAGCGGGAAGGCAATGCGCCCCAGTTCGCTGACCACCGGCACGTAGCCGTCGAAGACCACCTTGGCCACGTGATCACCGGTCATGGCCAGCAGTGCGATCCACTTCAGCAGCTCGCGCGCGCCGCTGCGGAGAGTGAAGTTGAAGGTTGACGTCCCGGTCGTGGTCGCTTGCATCGCGGCAGCTTATGCGCATCGGTCAGCCCATTTCCAGCATCGCGAAAGCATGTGCCACTGCAGGCACCCGGCTGCGGCGCTATGCTGGCCGCCCCTGCTTGTGAGACACCCGCCATGCGCAGCCTGTACCCCGCCATCGAGCCCTACCGCGAGTTCACCCTGCCGGTGAGCGATCTGCACACGCTGCATGTCGAAGAGTGCGGCACACCGGACGGCATTCCGGTGGTGTACCTGCACGGCGGCCCAGGCGCGGGCATTTCACCCACTCATCGCCGCTTCTTCGATCCGGCACGCTACCGCATCGTGTTGATCGACCAGCGTGGCAGCGGCCGCTCCACACCGTTCGGCGAGCTGCGCGACAACACCACGCAGGACCTGGTGGCCGACATCGAGAAGGTGCGTGAGCACCTGGGCATCGAGCGTTGGCTGGTCTATGGCGGCTCCTGGGGGTCGACCCTGTCACTGGCCTACGCACAGGCGCATCCCGAGCGCGCCACCGGCCTGATCGTGCGCGGCGTATTCCTCGGCCGCGAAATGGAAAACCGCTGGTTCGCCGAGGCCGACGGCGGTGCGCGCTGGATCTTCCCGGAGCGCTGGGACCGCTATGAAGCCTACATTCCGGAAGCCGAGCGCAGCGACATGATCGCAGCCTACTGGAGCCGCATGGATGGCCCGGATGAAGCGATCCGGATCGAAGCCGCGCAGGCCTGGCTGGGCTGGGAAGACAACGCGGCCACCCTGCAGCACGACGTGGATGCCGAATCCACCGATGACCCGCTGGATACCCTCGCCAAGGCCCGCATCGAGGCGCACTACTTCCGCAACGGCATCTTCCTGGAACCGGACCAGCTGTTGCGTGATATCGATCGCATCCGCCACCTGCCGGGCGTGATCGTGCAGGGGCGCTACGACATCATCTGCCCGCCGCGCAGCGCCTGGGACCTGGCCAAGGCCTGGCCGGAAGCGCGGCTGGAGATGGTGACCTCCGGCCACAGTGCCAACGAGCCGGCCACGGTGGATGCGCTGGTGCGGGCCACGGACGCCTTTGCCGACCGCTTCTGAAGCAGACGGGAGTGCCGGCCGCTGGCCGGCTTCCTGCCGTTCCAGGGTAGAGTCGGCTGTTAGTCGACTGCTCTTGGCAGGAAGCTGAAAGCTCCGCGCTGCGCGCGATAGTCGACTAGCAGTCGACTCTACCGAGCCGTCTCCGTCGAGCCACCTCGCCCAGGCGTCTCCGCGCAATCGTAGCTGTGCGGCCCGGTGAATGGCGACCCACCGGCAACGGTCCACGGGCCCCATTCTTCGCAGCCCACTTACAGCCTCCCGCAGAAGATCCGGCCGTGACCACCGCACCGGTAGTCCGCCTTTTCTTCAGGAGCACGCCATGATCGCTTGTCGCTACCTTCCCATTGCACTCTCGCTTTGTGCGGCCCTGCTGCTGGGCGCCTGTTCCAGGACCCAGGAGGCGAGCAAGGCCACCGCCGCCGAGGACGTCACCGAAGTGAAGTTGATACCGCCGTACGAGTCGCTGGACAGGGACAAGGACGGCATCGTCACCCTGGCGGAAGTCGATGCGGTAGCACCGGACTGGGCCGAACGCCTGCATGCCTGCGATACCGACCGTGACAAGACGTTGACCCGTGGCGAGTACGACGTCTGCAAGCAGACCAGCGCTTCGCATTGATCCATTACTGAACCCTCGATTGGCGCTACGGGTACCCGGCTATACCAAGGTATAGCCGGGGTAACCCACGAGCCTCTAGGACTGCCCCATTCAGGGGCGGACAATAGCGCCACTGGCCAGGGCAGCCCTGGCCGGCCCCTCCCCTCATGGAGACGCAGATGGACCCCGACCCTGCCGGGCGCACCGCGCCCCGGATGCCCGCTTGTTGCCTGTTCCTGGCGCCTGCCCGCCGGTCCCTGCCTGTCTGAGTGAGGGGGGATCGCCAGGTGCCGCCTGCCTGGAGATCGCCCCCATGTCCTACAAGATCCTCTACATCACCCTGCGCCGCCTGATCGGTGAGCGCGATGTTGCCGCTCTGCGCAGCCAGCTGCTGCAGCACGGCCCGGTCATGTTCGCCCGTTCGCTGTCGCTCGGCTCGCCACGCGTGGTGGCCGACGCGCTGTCGTTGCTGCCGATCAGCGAACGCATCACGGTGCTGCGCCACCTGCCCTACCCCCTGCGCGATGCGATGAAGCCACTGTGCATCGGCGGCAGCCAGCGCCTGCACATGCAGCCGTGGTCACCGGCGGTGCTGGCGATGCGCCACGCCTGATCTGTTTCGTCCATTCCCTTCGTGTTCCGGCCCCGGCCGGCTCTGACATTCAAGGAGCGTCCCATGAGCCTGCTCAACGCCTGGTTCAACGCCTTCCTGCGCAGCCGTCGCGCAGGCAACCTGTTCCGCCGCCGCGCGATGCCCGAGGCCGGCTTCGGCCCGGGCAGCGCCGAAGCGGCACCATTCGCACTCACCACCGGCCTGGTCACCCTCGCCCAGCAGGATGAAGACCAGCTGCTGGCCACGCTGGAATCACATGCCGATGGCCTCAGCCCGCATGAGGCCGAGGAGCGACTGGCCACGCTCGGCCCCAATGAGGTGGATCACGAAAGGCCGCTGCCGTGGTGGCGCCACCTGTGGCAGTGCTACCGCAATCCGTTCAACCTGCTGCTGACCGTGCTGGCGGCGGTGTCCTGGCTGACCGAGGACATCAAGGCGACGATCGTCATCGGTGCGATGGTGCTGCTGTCCACGCTGATCCGCTTCGTGCAGGAGGGTCGTTCGAACCGAGCGGCCGAGCGGCTGAAGGCACTGGTCGGCAACACTGCGCGCGTGCTGCGCCGCAATCCCGGCACCGAGGCTGCGGATGTGGCCGACCAGTACTTCGGCGCGCACCTGCACAGCCGTCGCCCGGCGCGCCTGCTGGACCTTCCGATCCGCGAGCTGGTGCCCGGTGACCATATCGTGCTGTCGGCCGGCGACATGATCCCGGCCGATTGCCGCGTGCTGAGTGCCAAGGACCTGTTCGTGGCGCAGGCGGCAATGACCGGTGAGTCGCTGCCGGTGGAGAAGTTCGCGCACCCGGGCGACGGGCTGGCCGGCCTGCTGGAGCAGCACAACCTGCTGTTCATGGGCACCAATGTGGTGTCCGGTACGGCCACCGCCATTGTGCTGGCCACCGGTAACCGCACCTACTTCGGCACCCTGGCCCAGCGCAGCACCGCCACCGACCGCGCACCCACCGCGTTCCAGGCCGGCGTCAACAGTGTCAGCTGGCTGCTGATCCGCTTTGCGCTGGTGATGGTGCCGTTCGTGCTGCTGATCAACGGCTGGACCAAGGGCGACTGGACCGAGGCCTTCCTGTTCGCGCTGTCGGTGGCGGTGGGCCTGACGCCGGAAATGCTGCCGATGATCGTCACTTCCACCCTGGCCAAGGGCGCGGTGCTGCTGTCGCGGCGCAAGGTGATCGTCAAGCGGCTGGATGCCATCCAGAACTTCGGCGCGATGGAAGTACTGTGCACCGACAAGACCGGCACCCTTACCCAGGACAAGATCGCGCTGGAGCGCCACACCGATGTGTTCGGCCACGATTCGGAAGACGTACTGAAGTTCGCTTACCTCAACAGCCACTTCCAGACCGGGCTGATCAACCTGCTGGATCGTGCGGTACTGGAGCACGTGGAGCTGCAGAGTTCGCTGCGGCTGTCGCAGGACTACCACAAGGTGGATGAGATTCCGTTCGACTTCGAGCGCCGCCGCATGTCGGTGGTGGTCTCCGAGCGCGAGGACCACCACGAGCTGATCTGCAAGGGGGCGGTAGAAGAGATGCTGGCGGTCTGCAGCACCGTGCGTGAAAACGGCCAGGACATGCCGCTGGACGAGCGCCGCCTGGCCCGCGTGCGGCAGACCACCGAGGAGCTGAACGAACAGGGCCTGCGTGTGGTCGCGGTGGCGATGAAGGAGACCGCGGCCAGCCAGACCGCCTATTCGCAGGCCGACGAATGTAGCCTGACCCTGATCGGCTACGTGGCGTTCCTCGACCCGCCGAAGGAATCGGCCGCGCAGGCGCTGCAGGCGCTTGCCGCGCATGGCGTGGAGGTCAAGGTCTTCACTGGCGACAACGAACTGGTGACCGCCCGTGTCTGCGCACAGGTGGGACTGGATGCCGACACCATCCTGACCGGCCCGCAGATCGAGCGCATGGATGACGGTGCGCTGTCGCGGGCGCTGCACCACCATCGCGTGTTCGCCCGGCTGACGCCGCTGCACAAGGAGCGCCTGGTGCGCGAGCTGCGTGCTCAGGGCAAGGTGGTGGGCTTCCTTGGAGACGGCATCAACGATGCCCCGGCACTGCGTGCGGCCGACATCGGCATCAGCGTGGACAGCGCCGTGGACATCGCCAAGGAGGCCGCCGACATCATCCTGCTGGAAAAGAACCTGATGGTGCTGGAAGAAGGTGTCATCCAGGGCCGGCGCACGTTCAACAACATGCTGAAGTACATCCGCATGACCGCCAGCTCCAACTTCGGCAATGTGTTCTCGGTGCTGGTGGCCTCGGCCTTCCTGCCGTTCCTGCCGATGCTGCCGCTGCAGCTGCTGGTGCAGAACCTGCTGTACGACATCTCGCAGATCGCCATTCCGTTCGACAACGTGGACGAGGAACTGGTGCGCAAGCCGCTGAAGTGGAACCCGACGGACATCGGTCGCTTCATGGTCTTCTTCGGGCCGATCAGCTCGATCTTCGACCTGACCTGCTTTGCGTTGATGTGGTACGTGTTCGATGCCCGCACGCCGGCCGACCAGGGCCTGTTCCAATCCGGCTGGTTCGTGGTCGGCCTGCTGACCCAGACCCTGATCGTGCACATGATCCGTACGCCGAAAGTACCGTTCCTGCAGAGCATCGCTGCACCGCCCCTGCTGCTGATGACCGGCCTGATCATGGCCATCGGCGTGGCCCTGCCGATGAGCCCGTTGGCCGGCTACTTCAAGCTGCAGGCCCTGCCGGCCGGCTACTGGCCTTTCCTGGTGGCGATCCTGTTCGGCTATGCGGTGCTGACCACTGCGCTGAAGCGGTTCTACATCCGCCGTTACGGCTGGCAGTAAGCGCCCGCCGCCTGGTCCAGGGAGAAACACAATGGACATCAATCCCAACCTGCCGGCGTTCAACGCCGGCGCAACGCTCAGCTCGCTGATCAGCCTGTCGGTGGCATTCGTGCTGGGCACGATCATCGGCCTGGAACGGCAGCTGCGGCAACGCACCGCCGGCCTGCGTACCAACACCCTGGTGGCGGTGGGAGCGGCGGTGTTCGTCGATCTGGCGGTACGCTTCCATGACCTGTACGGCGGCCCGCCGTCGCCGCTGCATGTGGTTGCCTATGTGATCTCCGGCGTCGGCTTCCTCGGTGCCGGCGCGATCATGAAGGACGGCGCCCAGGTGTCCGGCCTGAACACCGCCGCCACCCTGTGGGGATCGGCGGCCGTGGGCGCATGTGCGGGCATCAAGCTGCTGCCTGAGGCGGTACTGGCGGCGGTGTTCGTGCTGGCCGCCAATACTTTGCTTCGGCCCGTGGTGAACCGCATCCAGCGGCAGCCACTGCCGGAAGCGTTCAGCGAGGCGACCTATGCGATCAACGTGGTCTGCCAGCGCGAGCAGCAGGCCGAGGTGCTGGACCGGTTGTTGCTGCTGCTCGAGCAGGCGCAGTACCCGGTGCGCGCGGTGGACCAGCGGCCGTTCGGCGAGCGCGACGTGGAGATCGAGGCGGTGCTGTATGCCACCACCGTCGATGCCGGTGAGCTCGATGCGGTGCTGGCCACACTGGCGACGACGCCCGGCGTACTGCAGGGGTTCTGGAACGCCAGCCTGGAGGAATAGTGGTTCGGTACTGCCGGCCGGCATCCACCCAATGGCGGCTTTGCTATCCTTTCCGCCCACGCCAGGGAGCCGTCCCGATGCCATCGCTGTCGCCCCGCCGCCCGCTGGTGCTGCTGGCTCTGATCGTCGTGATGGCGGCGATCTTCCTGATCGACACCGTCACCGATTATGCGGTTGCCGCCGCCTGCTTCTACGCAGCAGTCATCCTCGCCGCGTCGCGCGTACTGAGCGCGCGCGGGCTTATCACCCTGGCCATTGCCTGCATCGCGCTGACCGGGCTGAGCTTCTTCCTGACCCGCTTCGGCACCTACCGCATCGGCCTGGTCAACTCGGTGATCGGCATGCTGGTGATCGGCATCACCACCTACCTCGCCCTGAACATGGAAGCGGCCAAGGCCGCCGTGCAGGAAGCACAGGGCCGCCTGCTGCGGGTGGCGCGCGCTTCCACCGTGGGCGAGCTCACCACCTCCATCGCGCATGAAGTGAACCAGCCGCTCGCCGCCATCGCCAGCAGCGCCGAAGCCTGCCAGCGCTGGCTGGCACAGGACCCGCCGAACGTGGACAAGGCACGGCAGACCGTGGCCCGCATCCTGGCCGATGCGCACCGCGCCGGCGACGTGATCGCCCGCATCCGCGGCCTGACCCAGGGCGCGGCACCGGAACGACGCGCCTTCGATCTGAACCAGGCGGTGGAGGAAATGCTGGCGCTGTCGCGCAGCGAGCTCGACCAGCACGGCGTGGCCGTGGCGCTGCTGCTGGACGCCGACCTGCCTCCGGTGCAGGCCGATCGCGTGCAAGTGCAGCAGGTGATCGGCAACCTGATCCTCAATGCGGTGGACGCGATGGAAGGCGTGCCCGCCGCCGACCGGCGCCTGTCACTGCTGACCCGGCGTGACGGCCAGCGGGTCAGTCTCAGTGTGCGTGACCGCGGCGTCGGCCTGCCCGCCGACCATCCCGAGCGTGTGTTCGATGCCTTCTGGACCACCAAGTCACACGGCTTGGGGCTCGGGCTCAGCCTGAGCCGTTCAATGATCGAGGCCAATGACGGCCAGATCCGCGCCGAACGCCCCGCAGGCGGCGGTGCCTGCTTCATCTTCGACCTGCCCGTCGCCCTGGATACCCCTCATGCGTAAGCCCCCTGCACCTGCGGCCGAACCGGCGCCGATCGTCTACGTGGTCGACGACGATCCATCGGTGCGCGCGGCGCTGGAAGACCTGCTGGCCTCGATGGGCCTGCAGGTGCGCGCCTTCGCCTCCACCCAGGCCTTCCTTGAACACGAACTGGAAGACACCCCTGCGTGCCTGGTGCTGGACGTACGCATGCCGGGCCAGAGCGGGTTGGAGTTCCAGCGCAGCATGGGCAGCCTGGGCCTGCAGCTGCCCGTGGTGTTCATCACCGGCCACGGCGACATCGCGATGGGCGTCAACGCGATCAAGGACGGCGCCATCGAGTTCCTGACCAAACCCTTCCGCGACCAGGAACTGCTCGATGCGATCCACAAGGGCATCGAGCTCGACCGCCTGCGGCGCCGCGAGGGCGAAGCACTGGGCGCGCTGCAACAGCGCTGGGCCACACTCAATACCGGTGAGCGCGAGGTGGTCGATGGCGTGGTGCGCGGCCGTCTCAACAAGCAGATCGCCGGCGACCTGGGCGTCAGCGAGATCACGGTGAAGGTTCGCCGCGCACAGGTGATGCGCAAGATGGGTGCGCGCACCCTGGTGGATCTGGTGCGAATGTATGACCGCCTGCAGGCGGGCAGCGCTTGAATCCGGAAGCCGGCTATTCCGGTTCCGGCAATGCATAGGCGAACCGGTAGTCGTGGCGGCCTTCACTGATGGTGATCTCCAGTGTGCCGCTCAGGCCGAGCAACCCCTCACTGCCCGAGTCAGGCACCACCACCACGCTCAGCTCCGGCCTGCCACGGGTCATCAGGCCGTTGTGCTGCAGCGTGAAAGCACCCTGGCGTCCGGCCAGCGTGCCACTCACCCGCTCCATGGCCACGTAGCCGGCCGAGCCCTGTACCGGGCTGCGGAACGCCAGCATCTGGCCGACGCTGCTGCCCTGCAGGTCACCGTGGAAGACCTTGTCGATCGACATCACCCCGATCGGGCCGTCGTTGCCACCGATCGGCAGCAGGTTCACTTTAAAGGTTCCGTGCGCTTCGCCCTGCATCCTGCTCTCCCTCGTCGATGGGTTTGAACGCCGCTACTTCTTCGTCGCCAGCACGATCACCCCGGCCACCACCAGGCCGATCCCGCTCCATTCCCGCAGGGTCGGTCGTTCGCCCAGCAGCAGGTAGGCCAGCACGATCACCAGCACCACACTGAATTTGTCGACCACCGCGACCTTGGCCAGCTCACCACTTTGCAGCGCGCGGAAGTAGAACAGCCATGAAGCGCCGGTGGCCAGTGCAGACAGCACCAGGAACAACTGGGTGCGACCCGGCAACAGCAGCGGATTGGACCATTTGCCGGTAACCACCACCAAGGGCAGGATCACCGCGGCCACCACCAGGGTGCGGATCGCCATGGCCAGGTCCGAGTCGACGCCCTTCACGCCCACCTTGGCGAACAACGCGGTCAGCGCGGCGAAGCACGCCGACAACCCGGCCCACACCAACCACTGCGGAACGTTCTGCATGCTGCGCCTCTCCCGGATCCATGCGTCCCGTTGCCAACGCTACACCCGTCGCACGCCTGCGCAAGCAATGCCGGGCAACGTGCGGATCAGGCGCTTTGCAGGCGGCGCTTCAACCGCGTGTCCATCAGTCCCACGGCCAGCAGCACCGCACTGGTCAGCCAGCCGGCAGCCAGCAGATGGGCCTGCGTCAGCGCGACGCCCAGCACGGCCAGCGCCACGGCACCGAACAGATGCGACCAGGGCGCACGCCCGTAGACCACCCGCTTGTACAAGGCGCTGCCCAGCAGGTAGATCAGCGGCCCAGCCACCAGCACCGTCGCATACACCGGCGTGACCGCCGCGCCCGGGTGATCCATCACCAGGTCATTGCCCACCGCTGTGGCGATGATGCCCGCGATCAGCAGTGCATGCACGTAGTGGAAGTTGGCGCCCATGCGCCCGGGGTCGGCCGCATGGGTGATCGCCTCGGTGGCGTCGCGGCTGGAGATGCCGAAGTACAGCCACCACATGGCGATGGTCCCGGCGAAGGTGGCCAACACCGCCGATACCACAGCGCTGCTCCAGTGCTTGATCTCGCTGAGTACGCCCCCCGTCGCCAACAGGGTCTCCCCCAGCGCGACGATGACGAACAACTGGCATCGCTCGGCCAGGTGCCCACCTTCGATGGTCCACTCACGGGTGTGCGAACGGCCCAGCCCCGGGAACGCAAAACCGAACATCGGCGAGACATACTCGCAGGCGACCGCCACCGCCCACAGCGCAAGCCGCGCATTGCCCTCGGTGGCCGCCCCGGCCAGCCAGAAGCACGCCGAGACGCTGACCCAGGCCAGCATCCGGCGGAAATTCGGCGCCAGCGGATGGCCGCGACCGACCTCCAGCAGCACGAACACGGTGCGCCCGACCTGCATCGTGGCGTAGGCCCCGGCAAACACCCAGGCGCGATCGGCAAAGGCCTCGGGGATGGACGAAGACATCAGCAGCGCCAGCAGCATGGTGACGAACAGCAGGCCACGGATGCGTGGCGCCTCCGGATCGAACCAGTTGCTGACCCAGCAGGCGTATTGCCAGCCCAGCCAGACCGCGAACCACAGCACCAGCGTCTGCTTCACGCCGACCAGGTCCAGGTGGTGCAGGAGGTGATGGCTGAGCTGGGTAACCGCAAATACATAGACGAGGTCGAAGAACAACTCTTCGTAGGTCACGCGGGCATGGTGGCCATCGCGCTGGCGCAGGGCGGGCAGCCGCAGTCGTGTACTCATGGCCGTCCTTCAGCGCGTCAGGCGCCAGTACAGCAGACCGGCCAGCAACGCCGGCACGGCGAACACCAGCAGCAGGATCGGCAGTTCCTCGCGGACGGCATAGCCGGCCTTGCTCACGCCCACCCACATGTTGGCTACCGTCACCAGCAACCAGGTGGCGATGAACGCAATCAGGGCCGCAGGCAGCTGTGACTGGCCTACGCTCCACAGCCGCCCGAACAGCAGGAACACGCCCAACAGCAGCACCCCACCCACCATCACCAGAAGCACGTGCATGGTCCATCTCCTTGAGCCCGCTGGCAGGCTAGCCGCCGCCGATTCTGCGCTCCAGCCGATGATCGTGGTTTCACCTTCCAGCCCCGACGAACAATCCCGACCCGCGTGCCACATGGCAAACGAGAACAGTTCCCATTAGTATTGCGTCATCGCGCAGGGATGCCCTCCCGCGCCCGCCCTTTGCTTCCACTGCCGGTCCGGATGCCCCGCCTGCCCTCTCCCTGCCCGCCTGCGCCGCCGTTGATGTCCTCGCTGGTGCGCCATTACGAGGAACTGGTGGAATATCTGCGCCGCCGTTTCCGCTCGCCGGGGCTGGCCCGTGAGGTGGTGCACGATGTCTGCGTGCGCCTGCTGGAGCGTCCGGTCGCGCATGACGCACGGCAACCGGTCGCGCTGCTGCGGCGGATCGCACACGATGCCGCGGTGGACCGCTGCCGCGCCGAGGATCTGCGCCGGCACTGGGTGGAGGGGCGTGCCAAGCTGCCCGATGACGCCTGCCCGCGCCCCGGGCCGGAGCAGCAGGCACAGGGACAGCAGGCCATGCAGCGACTGGGCGCGACCATCGAACGCATGCCCTGCCGCCGCCAGCAGGTCTTCATCCTGCACAAGATCCATGAACTGCCACAGGCCGAGGTCGCCCGGCGCATGGGCATCGGCCTCAAGGCGGTGGAGCGCCACCTGCGCCTGGCCATGGCCGATTGCCACCTGTCGGCTGGCCTGCGATGAGTCCACAGCCGCCGCCGTCCACACCGCAACCGCCGATCCAACCCGCCACCACCGACCAGGTGCTGGACCAGCATCGCGACGCCCTGAAGGAACGCTTCCCCATGCCCAGCGCGGATGCCCTGCAGCGTCGTCGCGGTGGGCGTGCGGCGAAGATCGTCCTGCCGCTGCTGCTGATCGCGGCCACCGGCGTGTTCATTGCCGACCCGGCATGGCAGGTGCACGACTATCGGACTGTGGTGGGCGAACGCCGCGACATCCGCCTGCCCGATGGCAGCCATCTCCTGCTCGACGCCGGTACCCATCTGCAGGTTCGCAGGCACATTCGCTCGCGACAGGTAGTGCTGGTGCAGGGCCAGGCCCGTTTCCAGGTGCAGCACTCGAGCTGGCGCCCGTTCGAGGTCGAGGCCGGGCCGGTGCGGGTGCGCAACTACGGCACGGTGTTCGACGTGGACCGGCAGGGCAACCTCAGCGAGGTCACCCTGTGGCGCGGCGAGGTGGGCGTGCGCGTGGATGGCCGGGGCGCCGAGCAGCGCCTGAAGCCGGGGCAGCGCATGCTGGCCCAGCCGGGATCGTTGTCGCCACCCGAACCGGTCAGCCCGGACCGGGCCGACTGGACCCATGGCCGCCTGCAGTTCGATCGCCTGCCGCTGGCCGAAGTGCTGCGCATCCTGCAGCGGTATCACGACCGCCCGATCGTGCTGGATGACCCGCAGCTGGGACCGTTACGGGTCTCGGGCGTGTTCGATGCCGATCACGCCGAGACCGCTGTTGCACTGTTGCCGGAGATCCTGCCGGTGCAGGTGCACACGGCCAGCGATGGCAGCCTGCATCTGCGCGCACGCGATTGATTGCGCACGCGAGGGTGGGTTGCACGTCGTCCCATCCGGCAGCTGCCTGAACCCCTCCGAAGGACCCTGCATGACCCGCCCTGTCCCACCTGCCGCCCTGCGCCGGCTGGCCCCTGCCCTGCTCGCCGCCTGCCTGTGCACGGCCCTGCCTACCATGGCGCAGAGCGCTGCATCCGCGCTCGTCGAGCTTCACCTGCCCGCCGGCCCGCTGCATGCGTCGCTCAATGCGCTCGCGCGCCAGAGTGGCATCCAGCTGTTGTTCGCCGCCGACAGTGTGAGTGGCCGCAGCGCGCCGGCACTGGATGGGCGCTATGCACCGCGCGATGCGCTGCAACGCCTGTTGCAGGGCCACGACCTGACCCTGCAGGAACGCGTCCCCGGGGTATTCGTGGTCAGTGCAACTGCCGCACAGACCAAGGCCAGGCCCGACGCAACGATACGCCCCGCCGCACCGGCCAATCCGACCTCGCTGGCCCGTGTCACGGTCTCGGCCTCGACCGCTCGCATGCCGCAGGGCGAGACGGCGATGCCCAACACCATCACGGTGCTGACCCGCGAGGACATCGCCCAGCAGCTGGCATTGGGTTCGGATGTGTCGCGGGTGCTCTCGTCACAGATCCCGGCGTTTGCCCCGGCGCGCGAGAAGATGTCCAACTACGGCGAAACCATGCGTGGCCGCGGCATCCTCTACATGGTCGACGGCGTGCCACAGTCCACCCCCCTGCGTGACGGCTCACGGGATTCGCACACCATCGACCCGGCGATGATCGAGCGCATCGAGGTCATCCACGGCGCCAACGCGCTGCAGGGCATCGGCGGTACCGGTGGCATCGTCAACATCATCACCCGCAGCGCGCCCAGCGAGCCGGGTGCCTTCCTGCTCGACACCAATGTCAGCTACAGCTCCGCCCTGCCCAGCCGCCACGACGACAATGGCCAGCGCGGCTCGGCCCTGGTGGGCGTGCGCGGCGAACAGTTCGACCTGGTTGCCGGCCTGGCCTATGAGAAGCAGGGCCTGTACCACGACGGCGAGGGCCGATCGATCGGCACCAACGCGCAGGGCGAGCTGATGGACTCGACCTCATCGAACGTGTTCGCCAAGCTGGGCTGGAACATTGCCGAAGGCCAGCGCCTGCAGGTGATGGCCAACCGCTACGAGCTGCGCGGGCTGGACAACTACTTCGCGGTGAATGGCGATTTCCGCACCGGCCGCCCGACGATTTCGGTGCGCGGTGACACGCCGCTGGACCCACCGATGAACCGCTCGCGTGCCCTGACCGTGGATTACAGCGCCGCAGACCTGCTCGGTGGCCGCTTCCAGGCGCAGGCGTTCGCGGTCGACTTCGAGGGCCGCTATGGCGCCAGCCAGTGGGACCCGTGGGGCAATACCGGCGCCAATGCCGCCTGGGACCAGACCCAGAACGAATCGGACAAGCGCGGCTTCAAGCTGACCCAGAGCTGGAGCCGCATCGCCGACACCACGCTGGATGTGACCCTGGGCCTGGATGGCCTGCGTGATCGCACCCACCAGGTGCTGCTGGCCAGCGGCATGAACTGGGTACCGCTGACCACCTACCAGAGCCTGTCGCCGCTGCTGCAGCTGCACTGGTGGCCAACCGACCATCTGATGTTGTCCGGCGGCCTGCGCTACGAAAAGGGTGAGCTGGAGGTGGGCGACTACACCACCCTGCCGCGCTATGGCGCGCGCAAGGTGGCCGGCGGCAAGCCGACCATGAGCGAGACCCTGCCCAACTTCGGCGCGGTCTGGTACATCAACGATCGCCTCAGCGCCTATGCCTCCTACTCGGAGGGATACACCGTGGCCGATGTCGGCCGCGTGCTGCGCGCAATCAACCGCGACGGCCAGCGCGTCGACAGCCTCATCGACCTGTCGCCGGTGGTGTCGGACAACCGCGAGATCGGGCTGGAGTACGACGATGGCCGCTTCAGCGGCGACATCGCCTACTACACCTCCGAATCGAAGCTGGGCTCGGTGCTGGTCTATGACCCGGGCATCGATGCTTACGCCGTGCAGCGCCAGGCGACCCGCGTGGAGGGCTTTGAAAGCAACCTGCGGCTGCGTCTGGGCGAAGGCCGGCTCGGCCTGGGCTACGCCCGTGCCAACGGTCGCTACGACGCCGACATCGACGGCCGCCTCGACAGCGACCTGGCCGGCGTCAACATCGCACCGAACCGGCTGACCGCGTTCTGGGAACAGAGCTGGACGCCGCAGTTCAGCACCCGCCTGCAGGCCAGCCATGCCTTCGACCGCGATTTCGACCTGCGCGGCGCACGAGTGGCAGAGTTCAAGGGTTACACCACGGTGGACCTGGTCGCGCGCTACACGCTGGGCAAGCACGCGCTCACGCTGGGCGTGCAGAACCTGGCGGACAAGCAGTACATCAGCTACTACTCGCAGACCACGCCGTCGAACCCAAGTTACTTCTCCGGCCGCGGCCGGGTGCTGACACTGGGCTGGCAGTACCGCTACTGAGCCATCTGCGCCCTTATGGGAGTCATGAAATCTATGCGAGACGCGCTGAAGGAGGCCCATGCTAGTTTCTGGGCCTCCTTCAAACGGACGTGAACCATGCGTTGTTCCCTGCTCACCTTCGCCCTTGCTGCCGCGCTCCCATTCGCCCAGGCGCATGCCGCCGAAGCGCCGCTACCGCAGTTGCGCGCCTACACCGTAGATGCCTCCTGGCTGCAGCCAATGGCACCATTGCAGATTGCCGACCACACCTGGCAGATCGGCACGCAGGAGCTGACCGCCCTGCTGGTGCAGACCGCCGAGGGCGCAGTGCTGCTGGATGGCGGCATGCCACAGATGGCCGGTCACCTGCTGGACAACATGAAGGCACGCGGGGTGGCACCGCAGGATCTGCGGCTGATCCTGCTCAGTCATGCGCATGCCGATCACGCCGGGCCGGTGGCGGAACTGAAGCGCCGTACCGGCGCGAAAGTGGTGGCCAACGCCGAATCGGCCGTGCTGCTGGCGCGTGGTGGCAGCGACGACCTGCACTTTGGCGACGGCATCACCTATCCGCCGGCCAGCGCCGACCGCATCATCATGGATGGCGAAGTGGTCTCCATCGGCGGCATCGACTTCACCGCTCACTTCATGCCGGGGCACACGCCGGGAAGCACTGCGTGGACCTGGACCGATACCCGCGATGGCAAGCCAGTGCGCATCGCCTACGCCGACAGCTTGAGCGCGCCGGGTTACCAGCTCAAGGACAACCCCCGCTATCCGCGCTTGATCGAAGACTACAAGCGCACCTTCGCCACGGTGCGCGGCCTTCCCTGCGACCTGCTGCTGACCCCGCATCCGGGTGCCAGCAACTGGAGCTATGCCGCCGGCAGCAAGGCCAGTGCCAACGCACTGACCTGCAAGGCTTACGCGGATGCCGCCGAAAAGAAGTTCGAGGCGCAGCTGGCCAAGGAATCTGCGGCACACCGCTGATCCTGTAGAGCCGAGCCCATGCTCGGCTTGCCGGAAGAAAACAGCCGAGCGTGGGCTCGGCTCTACACAGGCCGCGTAGGATGGTGCCGATCAGGCCGACCGGCACCGCCACTGGGTGTCAGCCGCCCTGCCCATGCCGGGCAAACGGCTCGGTACTGCCATCGGCACGTACCAGCTCAACCGTGTACGGCTGCACATAGCCATCCGGCATTTCCATGCCCGGCGAACCGGCCGGCATGCCCGGCAACACCAGGCCGCGCGCTGCGGGCCGCTCGGCCAGCAGTCGCTTGATGTCCTCGGCCGGGATGTGGCCTTCAACCACGTAACCACCGATCTCGGCGGTGTGGCAGGACGCCTTGCCGACCGGTACACCCAGGCGGACCTTGATCGGGTTCATGTCGTCGGTGTCACGCACATCCACCTGGAAGCCGGCGGCCTTCAGGTGATCGACCCAGATGCCGCAGCAACCGCAGCTGGCGGTCTTGTGCACGATGGCCACCGGCAAGGCCGGATCGATCTTGGCCGGGCTGACCTGGGCCGGCACCGCCGGTGCTTCGCTGGCAACCGGCGTGGCAGGCGATTCTTCGGCGGCACGCGCGCAGGCAGCCGTGGCCAGTACGGTGCCCAGCAGCAGGCCAAGAGAGAGAATACGGTTCATTGAGTGATTCCTTTGCAGATGCGGGCAACGCGGCCCGCTGCCTGCGCATCGAAGGCACAGGCAGAGTCGAGAATGAGTCGAGCAGCAATGGCAGGCACTTGATGCCTGCAGGGAATCACACGATGGGAGGCCGTAGCGGATCCGGCAACGGCGGCGGTGCGCGTTGCTGGGCGCTGGCTGGCAAAGGCGCCTCCCGCCATGGCGAGGCGGGCGTTCCGCCCAGGGAGGCCAGCATGCCGAGGCTGGCCGGCGGGCATTCGCACTCACCGCCCTGGCAGGCTGCCGGGGCTGCATCATCGCAGCAGCCCGCTGCAGCCATCGCGGCCGGGTGCGGTGCTGTGCACTGGTCCTGGCTGGCCGGCCCGCTGTACGAAGTTGCAGCAAGCGCCAGCGCCGGTGCATTCAGCACCAGGGCAACGAGCAGCATCCATCGCAGCAGCAGGCCAGGCAGGTTCACATGCGGATGATAGCCGATGCGCGCCTCACGCAATCGCCGCCGCCATCGCACTCATCCGCACCGGGATCGACTTGGCTGCGGGCGTGCCGCTGATGCGGTCGTAGTAGTCCAGCGGCAGCAATGGGTTCAGTTCGGGGTAGTAGCCGGCCAGCGCGCCGCGCGGCATCGGGTAGTCCAGTACGGTCAGGCCCTCGATGCGCCGCTGCACGCCATCGCCGCTGATCGTCTCCAGGCTGACCAGCGCCTCTTTCTCCAGGCCTCGTGCCAGCCGGTCCTCGATGTTCATGAACAGCACCATACGATCGTTGTACACGCCACGATAGCGGTCGTTGTAGCTGTAGATGGTGGTGTTGTACTGGTCGTGCGAACGGACAGTGGCCAGGCGCAGCATGTCCGGGTCGTGCACGGGATCGTCCACGTCCAGGCCGGGCATCACCAGGATGTTGGCCTTGCCATTGGGTGTGGGCCATGCGCGGCGGCGCGGCGGGATGTCCAGGTGGAAACCATGCGGCTGCTGGATGCGCTCGTTGAAGCCGGTGTAGATCTCCGGGTATACAGCAGCGATCAGATCACGGATGGGGCCGTAGTCGTGCATGCAGCCTGCCCAGTCGACCCTGCTGTGCGGCAGGGTTGCCATCGCCATGCGGCAGACGATCTCGACCTCGGGCAACACGTCGGCGCTGGCAGGCTCCAGCACGCCGCGCGACGCTGTCACATTCGACATCGCATCTTCGATGGTGACGAACTGCTCGCCGGCCGGCGTAACGATGCGCTCCGAGCGCGCCACCACTGGCAGGATCAGCGCATCGCGACCATGCACCAGGTGGCCACGGTTGAGCTTGGTGGCGATGCCCACGGTCAGCTCAAGGCCGCGCATGGCCTCGTACGCGCGCGGCGTATCAGGCACGGCATGGATGAAGTTGCCGCCCAGGCCGATGAATACCTTGGCGCTGCCATCCAGCATCGCCTCGATCGACTCGACCACGTGGTGCCCGTGCTCGCGCGGCGGATCGAAGCCGAACACCTGCTGCACGCGGTCCAGATAGGCCGGCTTGGGCTTCTCGTCAATACCGACGGTACGGTCGCCCTGCACATTGGAATGGCCGCGGATCGGCCCGATGCCAGCACCGGGCTTGCCGAAGTTGCCCCGCAGCAACAGCAGGTTGGCCACCTGCTGCAGCAGGCGCGAGCCGTACTGGTGCTGGGTCAGCCCCATGCCGTAGCAGATCACGGTGGCATTGGAGCGGATGTAGATCTCCGCACAGCGACGGATCTGCGCCTGTGTGATGCCGGAGACCCGCACGATCTCGTCCCAGTCCTGCGCCATCACGTCCTCGCGCAGCGCCTCCAGGCCCACCGTGTGTTCGGCCAGGAAATCATGGTCGAGCACGCGCTCGCCCTGCGCTTCGCGCTCGAACATCACCTTCATCATGCCCTTGATCAGCGCCAGGTCGCCGCCGATGCGGATGTGCACGAACTCGCTGGTGATCTCGGTCGAACCGAATGTGGCCATCTGCACCACGTCCTGCGGCTCGGCGAAGCGGATCAGCGCACGCTCGGGCATCGGGTTGACCGCCATGATCGGAATGCCGCGTTTGCGCGCCTCAACCAGGTTGCTCATCATCCGCGGCGAGTTGGTGCCGGTGTTCTGGCCGATCACGAAGATCGCCTCGGCGTGCTCGAAGTCCTGCAGAACAATGGTGCCCTTGCCCACCCCGATGGCCGGCGGCAGGCCGCGGCTGGTCGGCTCGTGGCACATGTTCGAGCAGTCCGGGAAGTTGTTGGTGCCGAACTCGCGTACGAAGATCGAATAGAGGAAGGCGGCTTCGTTGGGCGTGCGCCCAGAGGTGTAGAACTCGGCCTGGTGCGGGCTGTCCAGCGCCTGCAGATGGCGGCCGATCAGCGCGAAGGCATCGTCCCAGCTGCACGGCACATAGTGGTCGGTCGCCGCGTCGTAGCGCATCGGCTCGGTCAGCCGGCCCTGCATCTCCAGCCAGTAGTCGGTCTGCGCCATCAGTTCGGCAACGGTGTGCTGCGCGAACAGCTCACGGCCGGCGCGGAACTGGGTGGCCTCCCAGGCCAGCGCCTTGGCACCGTTTTCGCAGAACTCCAGCTTCTTGCGTTCGTCGGCATCGGGGAACGCGCAGCTGGGGCATTTGAAGCCACCGGGCTGGTTCATCGCCAGCAGCGCCTTCGAGCCTTTGCCGATCACGCTCTGCTGCAGCAGCACCTTGGCGGTGGCGCCGGCGGCACCCCAGCCACCGGCGGGCTGGTTGTAGGGCTTGTAACGCGGCGGTTTCTGCTCGGACATGTTCGGGAACCTGGCGGGAGGAACGCAGCAACAATCGGCACAACGCGGTCCGGCGGCGCGTTCGATGGCACGGCCAGCCCCACAGTCAAGCACGGCCCACGCCGCTTCGCCAGTGGGTGCACGCTGTTTTCAGCGCAGCCTGCCATGACAACGGTTACACCTGCGTCAGCGCGTGGCCGCTGCGCTATTCTCGATGCCGTGGGTGGTCCACCACCTGCGTATCTCCCTTGTCCGGACGCGCTGCATGCCTGATTCGCCCACATCGCACACCCCGCCTGCCGGCACGGCCCAGCGCCCGTTGCAGCGCTGGCGCAGCGAGGGGCAACAGCCGCTGGTCGATGTGGTGGCCGAAGAAGTGCCGGTGGCGCTGCGTTACAACGGCGCCGCCTTCGCAGTGATGATGGCCACGCCCTGCGACCTGGAGGACTTCGCGCTGGGGTTCTCGCTCAGCGAGGGTCTGATCGCTACGCCCTCGCAGCTGCTGTCGATCGACATCCACCCGCAACTGGAGGGCATCGAACTGCAGATGGCGGTGACCGGCGATGCGCCCGGCGCCGGCCTGGATCCGGCAAATGGGCGCCTGCTGCCCGGCCGCGGCGGCTGTGGCCTGTGCGGTTCGCGCCAACTGGAAGAGGTGCTGCGGCCACTGCCCGAGGTGCGTGAGCGCCGGACCTATTCACCGGCAGCCCTGCAACGGGCGCTGGCCACGCTGGTGCAGCATCAGCCGATGAATGCGGTGAGTGGCTCGACCCACGCCGCGGCCTGGGCCGATGCCAGCGGCCGCATCGGTTGGGTGCGCGAGGATGTCGGTCGCCACAACGCGCTGGACAAGCTGATCGGCGCCTTGCATCACAACGAACACACGATCGAGGGCGGCCTGCTGGTGATTTCCAGCCGGGCCAGTTACGAGATGGTCAGCAAGGCCGTGCGGGCCGGTGCCAGCGTGCTGGCGGCAGTCTCGGCACCGACCGCGCTGGCGATCGACCTGGCCCGTGGTGCAGGCCTGTGCCTGGTCGGGTTCGCACGGGAAAGCGGGTTCAATGTGTATACCCATCCCGAGCGACTGCAGGCAAACGACAAGTAGCATCGACTGGGTAGAATCGACCGGGTAGGGTCGACTGTCAGTCGACTGCTCTTCGTTCAGACCCGCGAAAACCCCGCGCTGCGCGCGATGGTCGACTGACAGTCGACTCTACCCGGCCGGCTCCATTCAGACCGGCCCCGGCGACCACTGCCGCCCGGGCCGAACCGAATCTCAGCGCAACGCCACCTTCGGGAAGTCCACCGGCACGTCGAATGCTACGTTGACGTAATTGGTGAACAGGTTGAGCGCCACGTGGGCGAGAATCTCGACGATCTGCTCGTCGTCGAAGCCGGCCGTCCGCAGCGCCTGCACATCGCCATCGGTGATCCGCGCACGCTGCTCGACCACCTTCAGCGCGAAGTCCAGCGCAGCTGCGGTAACCGGATCGCTGGACTGGCCGATCTGCGCGGCGGCCATCTGCTCGCTGCTGGCACCGGCCTTGCGGCCCAGCGCGGTGTGCGCCGCCAGGCAGTACTCGCAGGCATTGCGATTGGCGATGGCCACAGCGATCTGCTCGCCCAGCAGCGGTGACAGGCGACCGCCGCCCAGCGCACCGAACGAACCCCACATGCTCTGCAGAGCGGCAGGGGAATTGGCAACGGCGCGGAACATTGCCGGGGTGGCGCCGAAAGCGGCGTGGACCTGGCCCAGCAGGGCCTGGCGGTTGGCGGTGGTGTTGGCGGCATCGATCAGGGGGACACGGGACATGGTGGATTTCCTTGGGAAAGCGCCCGGGATTGGACGACCCGCTCATCCTAGGTAGACTCGCCGGACGAATCAGGCTAAATCAGCCATACCTGTTGTCCATTCATCCATGAGCACGCCCGCCGACACCTCCCCACCCGACCGCCTCTCCTCCCTGCTGGAGCGCTTCCGGGTGCAGGCCGCGCTGTTCCACAGCGGTCCGCTGTGCGGGCGCCATGTCTTCGAGCCGCAGCCCGGTCGTGCCTTCCTGCACATCCTGCGCCAGGGTGAAATGGAGGTCCGCCATCCCGGCGGCGATATCGCGCTGCCCCGGTTGAAGATCGACACACCCAGCCTGCTGTTGTATCCGCAGCCGCTGCACCACGTGTTCTTCAACGCACCGCTGGATGGCCCGGATTTCACCTGCGCCACGCTGGATTTCGATGGCGGTGCGCGCAATCCGATCGTGCAGTCGCTGCCACCGGTGATGGTGGTGCCGCTGGCGGCCATCGGCGAACTGGATGACACCCTGCAGCTGCTGTTTGCCGAGGCCGATCGCCAGCGCTGCGGTTCCCGGCTGCTGACCAATCGCCTGTTCGAGGTGGCGCTGATCCAGATCCTGCGCTGGGTGGTCGATCACCCGGATGCAGCAGGCGTCAGCCATGGGCTGATGCGCGGCCTGTCCGATGCACGGCTGGCACGCACACTAGTGGCGATGCACCAGGCGCCGCAGGACGAATGGACGCTGCCGCGCATGGCCGCGACCGCCGGCATGTCGCGCAGTGCGTTCGCAGCGGTGTTCAAGGACGTGATGCAGGCCACGCCGGCCAGCTACCTGCTGGACTGGCGGCTGAGTCTGGCCTGCGCGCAGCTGCGGGCCGGCATGGCGGTCAAGCAGGTGGCGATCGAGGTGGGGTTTGCCGATACCGCCTCGCTGTCGAAGGCGTTCCGCAAGCGGTTGGGGGCCTCGCCGCGGGCGTGGTTGGCCGCGAGCGTAGCGCCGGCTGGGTAGCGCGGGGGTTTCGTTGCCTGACCGAAGAGCAGTCGAGCATGGCTCGACTCTACAAGTGCGGCGACCCATCAGACTTCGCCAGCAACCCGGCGATGCGCTCGGCAACCTGGGCGCGCACATCTTCATCCAGCTGCCCTTCGTACATCGCCTCATAGATCCACAGGCCATCAGCCGCCAAGCGCGCCACGAAATTGTCGAGCGTCGTCGGGTCGACATTCCCGGCCTCCGGCGCGGACGGTGCCCAGCGCTGGACCGCCGGGCCCCACGGACGCTCGCCCGCTTCAGGGTCGGCCGATTCCAGCATGAACATCAGCTCGGCACGGGTGGCGCTCTGGGCCGACACGCGCACGAAGGTCTGGTAACGCTCCAGCGCAGTGGCCTGCTCGGCAGTCTTGCCCAACAGCGTTTCCATCGACGTCTCCCAGGCCTGCACCAGATGCTCGTCGATGCCGCGCAGCAGCGCCTCGCGCGACGGGAAGTGATACAGCAGGCCACCACGGGTCAGCTTGGCCTCGGCCGCCACCGACTCGAAGGTCACCGCACGCACGCCGTCACGATTGATCACGTTGACGGCGGCGTCGAGGATGCGGTCGCGCTTGCTGGTTCTCATCGCGTCATTTTACGCGATCGGCCGCGCCCTCGCGGCTGCCAACGCGGCCGCGCAGCAGGCGCGCCAGGATCGTCGCGCCAAGCGCCAGCACCGCCGTGATCACAAGCAGCACGATCTGGTAGCCACGGTCATACGCCGCCGCAGCCAATGCGAACCACTCGCCCTGCCCGCTCTCGCGCGCGGCATGCAGCGCCTGGGTGAAGCCTTCCCGGGCAAGTACAGGCATGTCGGCCGAGACCGGCAGGAATGCGCTGTACATCGCGGCGCTCAGGCTGCCCAGCATCGCCACCGCCAGCAGGCCGCCGAACTCATAGGACACCTCTTCCACCGACGAGGCCATGCCTGCCCGGTGTGCCGGCACATTGTTGAGGATGGCGGTGGACGCCACCGAGATGGCCGAACCCATGCCGAAACCGGTGATCGCCATGCCTGCCACCACCCAGCCGAGCCCGTGCGGGAAGCCGAACGCCACCACGCCGACACCCAGCGCACCCGCAGCCAGGCCGCCGCAGATCAACGGACGCAGGCCGACCCGATGCAGGATGCTGCCGCCCAGCAGCGCACTGGGCAGGCTGCCCAGTGCTGCCACCGATACCAGCAGCCCCGCCTGCAGCGGCGTAAAGCCCGCCACCAGCTGGAAGCGCTGGGTGGTGACCAGCTGCAGGCCGGCCATCGCGAACAGGGTGAATACCGCCGACAACGTGCCGGCCAGGAACGCCGGGTTGCGGAAGATCGCGAAGTCCAGCAGCGGGTACGGCAGCTGTTGTTGGCGACGAGCGAACGCCGCGCCGGTCACCATGGCCAACAGCAGCGCACCAGCGCCCAGTCCATACGATGGCGGCGTGGCGATCAGCGACTTGATCGCCAGCACGAGGCCGGAAAGAGCGGCCAATGCCAGCAGCGACGAAACCAGGTCCCAGGGCCGCGAGGTGTCACGCTGGCCTTCCGGCGCCAGCAGCAGCGTGGCCACGAAGGCGACCACCACCACCGGCACGTTGATCAGGAACACCGAGCCCCACCAGAAATGCTGCAGCAACCAGCCGCCGATGATCGGGCCAAGCGCCGCGCCGACGATGGCCACCGAGCCCCAGATCGCAATGGCGATGTTGCGCTCGCGCTCCTCATGGAAGCTCAGGCCGATCAGCGCCAGCGTGGCCGGCATCATTGCTGCCGCGCCGACCGCCAGGAACGCGCGTGCGGCAATCAGCTGCGCTGCGGTGTCGGCGAACGCCGCCGCCAGCGAGGCCACGCCGAACACCACCAGGCCGATCAGGAACATGCGGCGGTGGCCGATGCGGTCGCCCAGCGTACCCGCACCCAGCAGCAGGCCGGCCATCACCAGCGGATAGGCGTTGATGATCCACAGCGCCTGGCCGGCACTGGCCGAGAGTTCTTCGGTCAGCGTGGGCAGTGCGGTGTAGAGCACGGAGTTGTCCAGCGTGACCAGCAACAGGCCGGCAGCGACGGTGAACAACAGTGCCCAGCGACGGGCACGCGACAGGGCCGGAGCACCGGCCAAAGGCTGGGACAGAGCCATGGGACAACCTGATGGGGTGAAGTACGGCCATAACTATACCGGATGTCCTGTATAGTTATGGCTGTCCGGGCAGCAATTCAGGTTGCCCGGCGGGAAATGTTCATCTTCCCGCGTACGTCTCGCCGGGCCACGCTCCGCGGAATGGAACCTTCATTGGCAGTCCTGCGGCAACGCGGCGATCGCCGATACCACCGCCCCCTGCATGCCCTGCCCCACGGCCATGTCCAGCTCCCCACCAGTCCCCCCATGCTGGCGCCGCAGCTCGTCTTCGCATAGCCCGCGCACCCGCGAACGCGCATTCGCCCGCAGGCTGCTGCAACGCCAGTCGGCACCACCCAGCGGCAGCACCGAGTACACCACGCTGTTGCAGGCGTTGCCGGCGCGCTGCTGCAACGACAGCCCACCGAAATCGCGTGGCTCGCTGCTGCGCTGCGGGTCGAAATAGCTGTCGGGGAAGGTGCGCGCGTACTGCTCGATGTCCACCGCCATGCTGCGTCCTCCACCCAATGGCATCTGCAGCGGCTGGCCGCACTGCGTGGCATCGGCGCGATGCTGGATGTACTGGTAGATCGGCCGGTCCAGCGATGGATCCTGCTGGGTCACCGCGCTGACCGCCGCCAGCACCGGCAGTGATGCACGATTGGCCATGCGCGCCAGCAATCCCGCCTGCGCCGGCTGGCAGCGATCACGCAGGGTTGCCGCGAGCAGGAACAGCACGTCGTTGCGGAATGCATTGTCGTCACCCAGGTACTGTTCGATGCGCTGGCTGGCATCCGGCGCGGGTGCCGGAAACGCCACCGCCGGCGGCGCGGTGGGTGCAGACTGCCGTTGCCACCACACCAGCAGCGCGAGCGCCGCCAGCAGTCCCCCGGCAGCAATGATCCAGCGCCTGCGCATCAGTTGTGGATCGCCGTGAGCGTGGCCGCCGCCACATCGTAGGACGCGCTGGCGATATCCGCATCGAAACGCTTCACCTGCAGGCGGCCGGCAAGCCGGTACGGATCCCACAGGTCGCCCAGCGCGATCGGTGTCGCCAGGGTCACATGGATGATCTGGTTCGGCGGTGGTGGCGGCACGTGGATGCACGCCCCATAGAACGGCACGAACAGCAGTTCATCGACCAGGCCGGCATCGTTGGTGCCGAGCGGTACCATGTAACCGTCCAGGTCCACTGCGCGGCCGTCTACGGCATCGACCACACGCGAAGAGCCGAACTGCTTGGCGCGATCCGGGCTGGAATGGTCGATCTCCTGCCCCGGTGGCGTGCCGGAGCCAGTGTCGTCGATCAGGCCGCCCACGCCGTCCATGCCATCGCGTGACAGGCCGATCTGCGGCGGCGGGCGCTGGTAGGTGACTTCGTCGGGCCGCAGTGCATCCCAGCGGTCGACGGGCGCTTCGGCCATGGCCAAGGGTGCCGGCTTGTCCTGCGGCGTGGCCACCACGGCATCGCTGCCCGGCGAGGTGCAGCCCGCCAACCACAGGCATCCCAGCAGGAGCAGCAGGTGGCTACGGTTCATAGGGCCTCAGCTGTGCGTCACGCATGGTGTAGGCCGAACCAGCCAGATCGTCATCCAACCGTTCGGCACGCAGGGTGCCGGCCAGGAAAAATGGCGAGTACATGTCCGGCATCTCGATCGGCCGGGGCAGCACCACGTGCACGATCTGGTTCGGTGGTGGTGGTGGCACGTGGATGCAGGCACCGTAGTACGGCACGAACAGGAATTCGGTCAGCCGCCCGTCCTGCGCGTTGGCCAGCGGTACCACGTAGCCCGGCAGGCGCACCGGTCGCTGCAGCACCGTCTCCACCGTACGGAACGTACCGAACTGCGGCATGCGCCGGTTGCCGTTGTGCTCGACCTCCGGGCCCTCGCCCCGCTCCAGCGCGGCCAGCTCGTCCTTGGGCATCATCTGCAGCCAGTCCAGTTCCTGCTCTGCCGCATCCGCAGGGTCGGCGCGGTCGACCGCCGGCGAGGGAGGCAATGCCTGCACACCGGTATCCACCGGCCGCTCGCAGGCGGCCAGCGCCAACAGCATCGGCAATGCCTGCATCCAGCGCATGCTCAACCTCCCGATGAAAGGCCATCGGCCAAGGTGCGCCGGTAAGCCAGCAATGCCGGCACCAGCCCGGCCACGGCGCTGATCAGCAGCACGCCCGCAACCCATGCCAGTTCACGGCCATCCGGCCAGGCATGGGTGATCGACAGGCCGAAGGTGGCCAGCACCCAGCCGCGACCGGCAATGCTGGCGGCCGCCAGCAGCGACAGGGCCAGCACGCAGGCCACCGCACTGGTCGCCACCGCTTCCACCACCAGCAGGCCGGCGATGTAGCCCGGTCGCGCGCCGGTGGCACGCAGGATGGCCATCTCACGCCGCCGCTCCTGCAGGGTCGAGACCAGCAGCGCCACCAGCGAGACCATGCCCAGCAGCACCACCATTGCACTGATCAGCTGCAACGCCCGCTCGGCGGTGCCCAGTGACTGCCACAGCTGTTGCAGGGTCACACCGGGCAGGATCGCCAGCATCGCCTCGTCCGGGTATTCGTTGATCCTGCGCTGCACCGAGAACGTGGCGATGCGCGAGTTCAGGCCGAGCATGAAGGCAGTGATGCTGGTCGGGGTCAGGTCCAGGTGGCGCGCCTGCTCGGCACTGACGCTCTGGCTGCGCAGCTGCATGCCTGAGCGCCAGTCGACATGGATCGCCTCGATGGCCGGCAACGAAACCAGCACCGATGAATCGACCGGCGTGCCGGTGCGCTGCAGGATGCCTGCCACGCGGAACGGCTTGTCGGCATGCGTAGCCAGGGTGACCGCGCCGGTACCGTGGGCCAGTACGATCTCGTCGCCGAGACCGACCTTCTGCGCGCGTGCCACCTCCGCGCCGATCACCACGTCATACAGGTCAACGAACGGCCGACCGTCCGCGAAGGCAAGCGCGTGCCCGGCGCCGTAGCGGTAATGCTCGAAATAGCCACCGCTGGTGCCGACCACGCGGTAGCCGCGCCAGGAATCGCCCAGCGAAAGCGGCACCGCCCACTGCACCTGTGGCAACGCGGACAGCTCCTGGTAGGACTGCCAGGACACGTTATTGGTCGGGTCGCCGATATGGAACACCGAATACAGCAGCAGGTTCACCGGCCCCGAACGCGCACCGACGATCAGATCGGTGCCCGACACGGTGCTGGCGAACCCCTCGTGCGCCTGCGTGCGCACACGTTCGACGCCCAGCAGCAACACCACGCTGAGGGTGATGACCAGTACGGTCAAGCCGACACTCAATGCGCGGCTGCGCAGGCTGGCCCAGGCAAGCTCAAGCATGGCCGGCACCTGCCTGGTTGATCTGCGACAGGGCAATCGTGCGGTCGAACAACGGCTCCAGGCTGTCATCATGGCTGACCACCAGCACCGTGGTGCCGGCCGCCTGGCACTGCGCGGACATCAGCCGCAGGAAGGCGGTCGCCGCTTCACGGTCGAGCGCTGAGGTGGGCTCATCGGCCAGCAGCAACGCTGGCCGGCCGATCAGGGCGCGTGCTGCCGCCACGCGTTGTTGCTGGCCAACGCTGAGCGTACCCGCGCGTCGCTGCATCAACGCCGGGTCCAGCTGCAGGGCTGACAACAGGCGTGCGATCTCGGCATCCAGCGGCCCACTGATGCGCGCGCTGCGCAGGCGCGAGAAGCGCAGGCCCAATGCGATGTTGTCGCGCACCGTGAGGAACGGCAGCAGATTGAACTGCTGGAAGATCACGCCCAGTTGGTCGGCTCGGAAACGATCCCGCGCCGCCCCTCCCATGTCCTGCAGTGCCCGGCCTGCCACCTCGACACGACCCTTGCCGGGTAGCAGCACACCAGCCAGCAGGCCCAGCAAGGTACTTTTGCCGCCGCCACTGATTCCGCGCAGCAGCACGCTGCTGCCCTGCTCGACCCATAACCGCGGGATATCCAGCACCAGCTGCATGCCGTATCCGAACTGCACGTCTTCCAGGGCGATCACCGGGGCCGCGCTCACGGGGCCAGCACCACGCGCAGGTTGTCGGGGGTCAGCACGTTGCGGTTCTGGCCGTTGGCTGTCGCACTGTTGACGATGACTTCGTGCAGGCCCGGGAACAGCACGGGCAACCGCATGACGATGGCGCGCAACGCGGCCGGATTCGTGCAGCGGTACTGCAGCGTGGCAGTGAAACCCGCGTGTAGATGCTGTCCTGCCGATGGCGCGGCGGCAGGCGCATCGAAGCCCTCGGCATCGGCTTTACTGCTGATCAGACGGCAGTCTGCAGCGGTGGGCAGGGTTACCCAGCTGCCGCCCTTCAGCAGCGACGTAGCGCGTGCCAGCGCGACCTGCTCGGCTGAACTGGCCGGCGGTCGCTCGTAATCGAGGATGCCGATGCCCGGCGCCTGCAGGGCAACATCCAGAGTGCCCTGATCGAGGGCAACATCAACGGTCGCCTGGCCATGCACGTGCGGTGCGTGCTGACGGATGTCGTGGGCCTGCGCGGCGCTGGCGGCCAGCAGCAGGAAAAGAGCAGCAGGAAGCTTCATGGGGGGAGACTCCAGTTGTTACTATGTAACATTATGGACCACATCCCCACGACGCCTGCAAGGGCCCCAGCCCAGCCGCCAACTTCGGCACGCTGGCACCCCCACATCGACCTCGCCGGCGCCTGGCTGTCGCTGGCCTGCGCCGCGCACTGCATCGCCCTGCCCCTGCTGCTTGCGTTCATGCCAGCGGCAGTGATGGCGCTGCGCTCGTTCCAGCACCCCGGTCATGGCGTAATGACGCTGCTGCTGCTGATGTCGCGCTGGGAGTGGCTGTTCGCGCTGCTGGCCTCCTCGCTGGCCTTGGCGAGTACCTCGGCCGGGGTGCATCGGCATGGGCGCTGGCGGCCTGTGCAGCTGGCCTGCACCGGCGCCATCCTGCTGCTGTCGGCCTCCCTGTACCTGCCGCTGAAGGAATCGCTGCTCTGGCATGGCATAGCGACCGCCAGTGGTGGCGCGCTGCTGGCGTTCGCTCACATCGGCAACCGGCGGGCGCTGCGCAAACGGTAGTGCCGGCCGCTAGTCAGCGCCCCGAAAATGCCGGCCAGTGGCCGGCACTACCTATCATCGGAAGCGGTAGCCTAGTTCCGCGCCGAAGATGCGCGGGCTGTCGACCGGGCCGTAGTAGTTGCCATCACGCCCAAAAGCCAGATTGTCGAAGATCAGGCCGTTGATGCGACGCTTGTTGGTCAGGTTCTGCACGAATAGCCGTGCACTCCACGGCCCGGTTTCGTAGCCCAGCTGCGCACCCAGCACGGCGGCGGCCGGCTGGAAGGCGCGGTTGCGCTCGTCAAGTGCGCTGGAGCCGGTGAACTGCGATTCCAGCCGCGCGTAAAGTCCAGACTCGAACTGGTAGCGTGCGGCCAGATAGCCGGTGTAACGTGCAGACGCTGCATCCCCTGCAGCCGCTGGCTGCACGGCTGCACCGCGATCCGGTGGTGTCCGCGGTGCTGACCGCGTTGTGGTGCAGCACGCAGGCCGATGCCTGCCTGCCCGGCTTCCTTGAGCATGGCGCGCGGGTGCTGCTGCACCGCCTGCGCCAGCTTGCCGGCCAACCTCGCGAGGCACGCGGCACCACGTCCGCGCTGTCGGCACGACGGCTGCGACAACTGGAGGCCTACATCGACGCGCAGCACGGTCGGGCGCTGACGGTCCCACAGCTGGCTGCTGCAGTGCAGATGGAGACCGCAACGTTCAGTCGGGCGCTACGCGCGGCCACAGGCCTGCCACCCTACGCATTCCTCACCCAGCGCCGCATGCACTGGGCGCGCACCGAACTCGCGCAGGGCCGCCGTGTCACCGATGTTGCCTTGGCCAGCGGGTATGCCAGTCCCAGCAAATTCAGCGCGGCATTCCGCCGCGTGCTCGGCTGTTCGCCGTCTGCATGGATCGCGCAGTCACGTACCCGGTAGTGCCGGCCGCGGGCCGGCAGCCAACGAACATTACAAGGCGGTAATGTCCGCGTCAGGGCAGCGAAAGGCGCCACTCTTCACCCTGAGAGCCAGTTCTCCCACAGGTGTCCCGCGCATGACCCGTTTCCCGATCCGCTCCGTTTCCCTTGTTCTTCTCCTGTCCGGCCTCGCGGCTGCGCCGCTGGCGCTGGCGCATCCCAGCCTGGTGAGTTCGACGCCTGCCGCCGACGCCACCGTAGCCCCGGCGACCGAGATCACGCTGCAGTTCAGTGAGAAGGTGATGCCGCGTGCCACCCGCATCGAACTGAGCATGGACCATGGCCGCATGAAGATGGCCATGGCCACCACCGCACAGGACATTTCCGAAGATGGCCACACGTTGCGCGCACGTTTCGCCAAGCCGCTGCCCGCAGGCAGCTACGCACTGCAATGGCGCGCGGTCGGCCAGGACACTCATCCGATTACTGGCAGCTACCGCTTCACCGTGAAGTAAGGCTGTCGTCGTGGCCGGGCTCTCACCGTATGCGTTGCGGCTGGCGTTGTACCTGGTGCTGATGCTGCTGTTCGGGCGGCTGCTGTTCGTCCGACCCGGGCTGCCACGCTGCATCTCGCTGGCACTCGCCGTGGTTGCGCTGATCCTGGTCGTCACCGATGCGGCCAGCCGATTGTCCAGCGTGCTTGGCATATCACCGGTCGACATCGATGGCGAGACGGCGCGCTGGTTTCTTACCGGTACGCCGGTGGGTGAGGCGGGGCTGCTGCGCATCCTGGCCCTGCTGGCAATGCTGCCGCTGCTGGCAGTCAAACGCCCGGTGCAGGGCCTGCGCCGTCTGGCGCTGCTGGCATTCTCGGCGGCGACCCTGGCCAGCCTCGCCTGGAATGGCCACGCCGCTGCTGGCGATGGGCTCGCTGGCAGGCTGCGTCTTGCTACCGGCATCGTCCACCTGTTGGCCGCCGGCGCCTGGGTCGGTGCGATCGCCGCCATCCTGCAGCTGGCACTGCGACGCCAGGGCCTGCGCCTGCGCGAACGCACCTACGAGTTGTGGCAGGCCGCGCACAGCTTCGCCGTGCCGGGCACGATCATCGTCGCCCTGCTGGCGATGACCGGCACCTATACCTATGTCGATCTCGGCGGTTCCATACAGACCCTGACCGGCGCCGCGCATGGGCGTTGGCTGCTGCTCAAGCTGGCGCTGGTGGGCGGCATGCTGGGGCTTGCCGGGCTGCATCGCTGGCGGCTGGTACCAGCGCTGGCCAGCTCCATCCGCGGCGGCTGGCAAGCCAGGCCGCTGCGCTCACTTCGCCACAGCCTGGCCTGCGAATCGGTGCTGGCCGTGCTGGTGCTGGCCTGCGTAGCGGTACTCGGCACGCTGGACCCATTGGCATGATTCATCCGTTCCAGCACGGGCTCAAGCTGCGATGATGGGCACACCATGAAACTGCTGATCGTCGAAGACGAACCCAAGACCGGCAACTACCTGCGCCAGGGCCTGATCGAGGCCGGCTACGTGGTCGACCTCGCCTGCAACGGCGTCGACGGGCTGCACCTGGCCGGCAGCGGCGAGTACCAGCTGGTCATCCTCGACGTGATGCTGCCCGGCCTGGATGGCTGGAACGTGCTGTCGCGGCTGCGCGAGGCCGGATGGCAGGTGCCGGTGCTGTTCCTCACCGCGCGCAGCAGCATCGCCGACCGCGTGCAGGGCCTGGAGCTGGGCGCGGATGACTACCTGGCCAAGCCGTTCGCCTTCGCCGAGCTGCTGGCGCGCGTGCGCACCCTGCTGCGTCGTGGCCAGGCGCTGCCGCAGGCCGAACGCATCGTCATCGCCGACCTGGTGGTAGACACGCTGCGCCGCCGGGTCGAACGCGGCGGCCAGCGCATCCCCCTCAGCCAGAAGGAATACACCCTGCTGGAACTGCTGGCGCGGCGGCGCGGCGAAGTGCTGCCGCGCTCGTTGATCGCCTCGCAGGTATGGGACATGAACTTCGACAGCGACACCAACGTGATCGACGTGGCGATCCGCCGCCTGCGCGCGAAGATCGACGATGACTTCGACGCCAAGCTGATCGTCACCGTGCGCGGCATGGGCTACGTGCTCGAGGCACCGGACGACGGCACTGTGAGCAACGGATGAGCCTGCGCCGTTCCATTGCGTTACGGCTGACGCTGCTGTTCGCCATCGTGGCCACCCTGGTGCTGGCCGCATTGGGCGTGGCGATCTATGTCAGCGCCCGCCACGACCTTGTGGCCCAGGACTTCAGCGAACTGGAGAACAAGGTAGCGTTGATCCGTGACCTGGCCGGCAACGGACCTGCATCCGCACGCGGGCAGCGATTGGCGGAGGCACTGGGCCACCATCCGGATATCGCCTTCCACATTGTTGATGGGAACGGCGCGGTGCTGTTTTCCACCGCACCGGCACTGCTGCGCGAGCATGCACGCAGCCAGCCGATCGACGCCGCGCCACGACGACACGACTGGATCCTCGCCGATGGCCGCTGCATGCATGCTCTGCACCTGCGCCAGACCCTGGCCGACGGCAGCCGGCTGGTCACCCTGCTGGCCATCGATGACGACCGCCATGCCGATTTCCTGCAGAGCTTCCGCCATCTTCTTGCAATCGCCATCATTGGCGCCGCGGTGGCCAGCAGCCTGCTCGGCGGCTACGTGGTTCGGCGCACGCTGCGGCCGCTGCGCGCGCTGGCCGATGAGGCCCGGCAGATCACCGCCGGCCGGCTGCAGCACCGGCTGAGTGCACGCAGTGCACCGGCCGAACTGGAACAGCTGGCGCAGACGCTCAACGGGATGCTGGCGCGCCTGCAGCAGGACTTCGCGCGGCTGACCGAGTTCTCCGGTGATCTCGCCCATGAACTGCGCACACCGATCACCAACATGCTGACCCAGGTGCAGGTGGTGCTGGCGCACCCGCGCAGCAACGAGGCCTATCGCGAGACGCTGGCGTCCTGCGCCGAGGAACTGCAGCAGCTGGCGCAGACCGTGGGTGACCTGCTGTACCTGGCGCAGGCCGAAGCGCCGGGTGCACTGCCCTCGCGCGAGCCAGTGGCGCTGGATGGGGTGGTGGATTCGCTGCTGGAGTTCTACGAGCTTCTGGCCGGGGACCGGCAGTTGACCCTGCGCCGCGAAGGTGTGGCGAGCGTGGAAGGCAACCGCTTGATGCTGCACCGGGCGATTGCCAACCTGCTGTCCAACGCGTTGAAGCACGCAGCCGTGGGCAGCGAAGTGCGGGTGCGGCTGGTCGTGGCCGATGGCGTGTGCAGGGTCAGTGTGCACAACCTTGGCACGCCGATCGCCGCCGAAGCGCTGCCGCGCCTGTTCGATCGCTTCTACCGCACCGAACGTGGCCGCCATGAAGGTGCCGGACTAGGCCTGGCGATCACCCGCGCGATTGCACAGGCGCACGGCGGCAGCGTGAGTGTTGCGTCAGATGACACCGGCACCTTTTTCGAGCTGGTGCTGCCGAGCACCTCAGCCCGGTAGTGCCGGCCGCTGGCCCGCAACCCCTGTCGGGTCAAACACACCGGCCACCCAATCAATGAATACCCGCAGGCGTGGCGATGGTGTGCGGCTGCGCAGGTAGACCAAGTTCAACGGACTCGGCGTCGGCGGCACCTCCGGCAGCAGTTCGAGCAGTTGCCCACGCGCGATGTACGGGTCCATCCGGTAGCGCGGTGCCTGGATGATTCCCAGCCCCGCCAGCGCGGCGCCCAGGAACGCATCCGCGCCGGAAACACGCACCCGTGCGGGGAGCGGCACATAACGCACCTGCATGCCTTGCTGGAACTCCAGCGGAATCAGCTGGCCGGTGGCACTGGAGCGATAGCCGACCATTTCGTGGCCTTGCAGCAGGGATTCGATGCTGCCCGGCAGGCCCCTGTCCTGCACGTAGCCTGGCGAGGCCACCGTGACCTCACCCAGCATCGTCAACCGCCGCGCCGCCAGATCACTGTCGGCCAGCGCGCCGACCCGCAGCGCCGCGTCCACACCCTCACGCAGCAGATCCACATAGCGGTCGCCCTCGCTGATCTCCAGTTCGATCTCCGGGTAGCGCTGCAGGAACGCCGGCAGGTGTGGAAGCAGCAGATGGCGCCCCAGCGTGCCATGCACCTCGATTCGCAGCGGGCCGCGCGGAGGCACGTCACGGAACGCGGCTTCAGCGTCGTCCATGTCGGCGATCAGGCGCAGGCAACGGCCGTAGAAGGCCTCGCCTTCCATCGTCGGCACCACCAACCGCGTGGTCCGGTGCAACAGGCGCACGCCCAGCCGCGTTTCCAACGCCTTGATCGCATCGGTCACCGTGGCGCGCGGCAGGCCCAGGTCTTCGGAGGCACGCGTGAAGCTGCGGCGCTCGACAATACGGACGAAGGCGCGCATTGCCGTGAAACGGTCCATTGTTCGCGTATCCGGATAATGTTGGCGGATTATGCAGGATTATCCGGGCCCGCGATGTGGCGAAGATGGTCCTGCGCCGCTCCGGCGTGTCCCGCTGGAATCCACCATGCCTACCTCCCCCGTCCGCCGCGTTGCCCTGGTCACGGGCGGCTCCCGTGGTATCGGCGCCGCCATCTCCCGCCGCCTGGCCGCCGATGGCCACTCCGTCGCGATCAACTATGCAGGGCGCCGCGACGACGCCGAAGCCTTGGCGGCCGAACTCAACGCAGCCGGCACGCAGGCCATCGCGTTGCAGGCCGACGTGGTCGATTCACAGGCGGTCAACCAGCTGTTCGACGCCATCGAGGCCCGTTTCGGCGGCATCGACGTGGTGGTCAACAGCGCCGGCGTATTGCAGCTGGCACCACTGGCCGACACCGACGACGCCCTGTTCGAGCGGGTGATCGGCATCAACCTCAAGGGCGCCTTCAATGTGCTGCGTGAAAGCGCGCGACGCGTGCGCGACGGTGGCCGGCTGATCACCCTGTCCACCAGCGTGGTCGGCATCAAGCTGGAGAACTACAGCGTGTATGCCGCCAGCAAGGCAGCCGTGGAAACGATGGGGGCGATCCTCAGCAAGGAGCTGCGAGGGCGCAACATCACCGTGAACGCAGCGGCACCTGGCCCGACCGCCACGGAGCTGTTCCTGGATGGCAAATCGCCGGAGCTGATCGAGCGGCTGGCGAAGATGAACCCGCTGGAACGGCTGGGTACGCCGGAGGACATTGCCGGTGCAGTGGGGTTCCTGGCCGGTACCGAAGGCGGATGGATCAACGGCCAGGTGCTGCGCGCCAACGGTGGGATGGTGTAGATCGCGCGGAGGGCATCCACGCATGTCGTGGATCTGGCTGGGAACCCGTGGCAGCCCATCGTATCCACGCAGCCCGTGGAGCCCCTGTAGAGCCGAGCCCGTGCTCGGCTGCTCGTGGCGCGAAGACCAGAAGCAGCCGAGCTCGGGCTCGGCTCTACAGTGTGGTCAGGCGGAACGGGCCTCACGGCGGCGATGCACCCAGTAGTACAGCGTGGGCAACACCAGCAGGGTCAGCAGCATCGCCGACAGCAGGCCGCCGATCACCACCACCGCCAGCGGCTTCTGGGTCTCGGCACCGATCGCGTGCGAGGTGGCCATCGGCAGCAGGCCGAACATCGCCAGCAGCGCGGTCATCAGCACCGTGCGCAGGCGTTGCAGCGAGCCCTGCACCACCGACTGCAGCAGATCCATGCCCTGTTCGCGCAGCTGTGCAAATCGACTGAGCATCACCACCCCGTTCAATACCGCCTGCCCGAACAAGGCGATGAATCCAATCGCCGCCGACACCGACAGCGGAATGCCGGTCAGCCACAGCGCCAGGATGCCGCCGATCATCGCCAGCGGCACGTTGGCCAGGATCAGTGCTGCACTGCTGATGTCCTTGAAGGCATCAAACAGCAGCACGAAGATCAGCAGCACCGACAACGGAATCACCCAACCCAGCCTCTTCATCGCGCGCTGCTGGTTCTCGAATTCACCGGACCACTCCAGCCGGTAACCCTCCGTCAGCTGCACGTTCGCATCCACGCGCTTGCGCATGTCGGCCACCACGCTGCCCATGTCACGCCCGGCGATGAAGATGCTGACCGCCTTTACCCGCTGTGCGTTCTCACGCGAGATATTGATCGCGCCACTGGCCATGCGGAAGTCGGCCACGTCGGACAGCGTCACCGTATGGCCATCGCCGATGCCCACCGGCACCGTGCGCAGGCGCTGCAGGTCACGGTCGGCGTCGTCCAGTCGCAGCGTGATCGGGAACTTGCGGTCGCCCTCCCACAGCTCGCCCACCTGACGTCCGCCCAGCGCGGTCTCGATCACCTCGTCGACGTCCCGCACGTTCAGGCCGTAGCGCGCGGCACGGTCGCGATCGATCTCGATCTGCAGCTGCGGCAGCGAGCCATCACGGTCGATGAAGGCACTCTCCACGCCCTCCACGCCGCGCACCTGGGCCAGGATGGCCTGCGCCTGCCGGTTCAGCACCTCCAGGTCCGAGCCGCTGACCTTGATCACCACCTGGCCCTTGATCTGCGAAATGCTCTCCAGGATGTTGTCGCGCACCGGCTGCGAGATCGAGAACTCCGGGCCCGGAATGCGTTGCTCCAAGGTGCGTTGCAGGTCACTCACGAGCTGCCGCTTGTCCACGCCCTTCGGCCACTCCTTCTCTGGTCTCAGTGCTACCAGTGCCTCGATCTGGTTGGCGCCCTTGGCATCGGAGCCGTCTTCCGGGCGGCCGAGCTTGGCCACCACCGTCGACACCTGCGGGAAGGTGCCGACCAGCTCGCGGATGCGCCGCGACTGCTGCTGCGCCTCGGCCAGGCTGGTGCTGGGGTCGAGCGTGGCTGTCAACCAGATCGAACCCTCGTCCAGCTCCGGTAGGAACTCCGAGCCCAGCCGCGTGCCCAGCGCCAGCGTGGCGACCAGCAGCGCCACCGCAGTCAGCACCACTGCACGTGGTCGCGCCAGGGCGCGCTCCAGCACCGGCTTGTACCAACCGGTCAGGCGGTCCATCAGCGGATTGCCGTCACGCATGCGGTCGCGCCGCAGCCACCAGAAGCAGAACAGCGGCACCACGGTCAACGCCAGGATCAACGCACCGATCAGCGCCGAGGTCACCGAGTACGCCATCGGCGCGAACATGCGACCCTCCTGGCGCTGCAGAGTGAAGATCGGGATGTGCGCGGCGATGATGATCATCATCGAGAAGAACGTCGGTCGCCCCACTTCGGATGCCGCCGACAGGATGGTCGAGAAGCGTGTCTTCCTGTCGGCGTTGGGCGGCAGCTTCGATAGTCGCGAAACGATGTGCTCGGTCACGATCACCGCGCCATCGATGATGATGCCGAAGTCCATCGCACCGAGCGACAGCAGGTTGGCCGGCACGCCCCACAGGTGCAGGCCGAGGAAGGTGGACAGCAACGCCAGCGGCATCATCGCCGCCACGATCAGCGCCGCGCGGGCGTTGTACAGGAACAGCCACAGCACCAGGAACACCAGCACCGCGCCTTCCAGCAGATTGCGGAACACGGTTTTCAATGTGGTCGAGACCAGCCACGAGCGGTCGTAGAACGGCTCGATGCTGACCCCGGCCGGCAGCTGGTTCGCTTCGATCTCGGCGATGCGCTTATGCAGGGCGTCGAGCACATCGGACGGATTCTCGCCCTTGCGCATCAGCACCATGCCGAACACCGCGTCGTCGTTGTCGTCCTGGCCGACCAGGCCCTGCCGGGGCAGGCCGGTGTCGGTGATGCCGGCAAGATCGCGTACCAGGATCGGCGTTCCGCCACGCTGCGCTACCACCACGTTGCCGATGTCGGCCGGCGAGCGCATCAGGCCCACGCCGCGGATCAGGAACTGCTGCTGGCCGCGCTCCACGTAGCCGCCGCCCGCATTCGAACTGCCCTTCTCCAGCGCTTCGGCGAACTCGCCGAGGCTGATACCGCGGTCACGCAACTTGTCCAGATCCGGCTTGACCTGGAACGTGCGCGCGAAGCCACCAAAGCTGATCACATCGGCCACGCCCGGCACCGTGCGCAGGCTGCGCTCCATCACCCATTCCTGGGTGGTACGCAGCTGGGTGGACGTCATGTGCGGTCCCTTCAGCACGTAGCGGTAGATCTCGCCCACCGCCGAGCTCATCGCCTCCAGCTCCGGCGTCACCCCTTCCGGCAGTTCCACGCCCTGCAGCCGCTCCAGCACCTGCTGGCGCGCGAAATAGTCATCGGCCTTGTCATCGAAGGTCAGGATGATCATCGACAGGCCGAACTGCGTATGCGAGAACACCCGTACCGAATGCGGGATACCGGACAACGCCACCTCCAACGGCATCGTCACCTCACGTTCTACTTCCTCGGCAGCACGACCGGGATGCAGCGAGACCACCGTCACCTGGGTGTCGGACACATCCGGGAAGGCTTCCACCGGCAACACGCGGAACGCGGCGATGCCGGCGCCGATGAACAACAGCAACGCCAGCATCACCATCAACGGCTGGCGCAGGCAATAGGCAATCAGGCGATCGATCATGGCGCGGTGTGCCCCGTGCCGCTGCCGGTGGTTGCAGCAATCGGTGCGCTGTCCACCAGCTGCTGCAGCAGCAGCCCGCCCTCGACCACCACCCGGCTGCCAGCAACCAGGCCATCGCGTACCCACAGGCGGCCGTCACCGAGTTCTTCGGCATGCACGGCACGGCGCACGAAGCGCCCCTTGCCCTCTTCCACGAACACCACCTGCCTGCCATCGATCAGCAGCACCGCCGCATCCGGCAGGCTGACGCCGCCCTCCGCCGGCAACGCCACCTGTGCGCGCACGTACTGCCCGGCCTTGAATCCGCGGGTGCGGTTGTCCAGCTCAGCGCGTGCCTGCACCACGCGGCGCTCGCTGTCGACGAAGTCGTCCACGTGCTGCAGCGTGGCCTGCAGGGGCGTGCCGTCGGCGCCGCGCACGCTCACCTGCATGCCGGCCTTCAGTCGCCCGGCCAGGCTTTCGGGAATGTCCAGCAACAGCCACAGGCGATCCGGGTCACCGATCACCGCCAACGGCTGCTCGCTGTCGGGACTGACCGCCATGCCCGGGCTCATCCGCCGCTCCACCAGCACGCCGTCGATGGGCGCGCGCAGCGGCAGGCGCTGGTCGACATGCTGGCCATTGCCATAGGCCTTGGCGAAGGCGGTCGCGCGCGCATGATCGGCCTGGCTGCCGGCGAAGTTGGCCTCGGCCTCATCCAGTTCGCGGCCGGATGCTACGCCCGCGGCGTGCAGCTCGCGGGTGCGCTCCAGCTCCTTGCGCGCCTGCTGCAGTTCGGCGCGACCACGCGCGCCTTCGGACTGGGCCTGGCCGAATTCCGGCGAGGTGATCCAGGCGATGACCTGGCCGGCCTTCACCTGCTGCCCCGGCTTCGCCTCGATCCGCGCCACCTGCCCCGGCAGCGGCGTACGCAATGCACTGGAGCGGGTTTCATCCCAGACCACCCGGCCCGGCAGCTGCAGGCTGGCGCTGGCACCAGCGGTCACCGCCTCGCTCCGCAGCACATCCAACTGGCGGCTGTCGGCCGGGAACTGGATCTGCCCGGCACTGACCTGCGGCGCATCCTCGGTATACGAGGCCGGCTCACGACCACAGCCGCTGAGCAGGGCCAGCGCGAGCAACGCCGGCAGCACGGCATGTCGCGCCCGCAGGCGATGGGCGACAGTGGACTTCATCGGGATTCTCCTTCAGCAACGGATGTGGCCGCTTCCCAGCGCGCCAGGGCAATGGCATGGTCGGCGCGTGCTTCGATCAGCGCGCCCTCGAAGTCGCGCCAGCTACGGCGCGCATCCAGCAGGTCGGTCAGGCTGGCGGCGCCACGGCGGTACGCCAGCTCGATGCCCTGCACCGCCTTGCGCGCGGCGTCGGCGTGCAGGCCTTCATAGTCGGTGCGGCGCTGCGTGGCGGCTTGCGCGCTGGCCAGCAACTGGTCCAGCTCGGCGCGCGCTTCGCGCTGCCGCACCTGCAGCTCGAGCGCCGCGCTGTCACGGTCGGCTTCGGCACGTTGGATGGCACCGCGCGCACGCGATGGGCCGCCGAGTGGAATGGTCAACGACACGCCCCAGGTGACACCGTTGATATCGGTCGGCTCCCGCTCCGCCTCCACGCCCAGCTGGATATCGCGGTGGCGCTCGCTGCGTGCCAGCGCCACGCCGGCATCGGCGGCGGCCAGGCGCGAGCGCGCCGCGCGCAGATCGGCGCGCTGCTGCGGATCGAATGCCGGCGTACCGGCCACACCGGCGGCGTCCGGCCACGCGTCATCGGCACTCAGCTCGCCGCTGTCATCGCGACCGAGCAACAGGCCCAGCGTGTGCCGCGCATCGCGCAGATCCAGCGCCGCCTCGCGCGCCGCGTCGGCTACGGCAAGGTCGTCCACCGCCAGCCGCGCACGATCCACCGGCGCCATCGCTCCGGTTGCGACCTGCTTGTCGGCAGCGGCCATCTGTTCGGCCGAACTCTGGCGGTTGGCCTCGGCAATCTGCGCCCGCTCCTGTGCGCCCTTCAGGCCGAAGTAGGCTTCATGCAGCGCCACCTGCTGTCGGCGCCGGGTATCCAGCATCTCCAGCCCGGCCACTTCCAGCAGCGCATCAGCCTGGCGGACGCGCAACGCGCGCTTGCCACCGCGTTCCCAGGTCCAGCCCAGGCCCACGGTGCTGTCCATCCGCTTGTCCTGCCAGCGCCCGGGGCCGATGCCCTGCTTGGGGCTGATCTTGCTGGTGCCGATCGACAGCTCGGTGGCCGGGCGCAATGCCGCTGTCTGCGCATCGCCCTGCGCCCCGCGTAGTTCCAGCGCCGCCGCGCGCAGGTCCGGGTTGTGTGCTTCCATTGCACGCTGTGCTTCCTGCAGGGACAACGCCGAAGCCGAGGGCGCGCACCAAAGAGTGGCGAGTACGGCCACGAGACAAGAGGTGAAGTTCATGCGCGTCACGGTAAGGTGATGCACTTGCGCCAAACTTGCCCCAACCTTGCACGAAGCTTGCAATGCGAATCCTGCTGATCGAAGACGATGCCGCTCTGGCCGATGGACTGATCCGCGCCCTGCAGGGCGCCGGTCATCTATGCGACCACCTTTCGCGCGGGTTGCACGCGCCCGCAGCGTTGGCCAGCGCACCGTATGACGTGATGGTGCTGGACCTCTCGCTGCCCGACGTCGATGGCATGGACCTGCTGTCGCGGCTGCGCAACGATGGCGTCACCCTGCCGGTGCTGATCCTGACGGCACGCGACGGCGTGGAGGACCGCATCCTTGGGCTGGACCGGGGTGGCGACGATTACCTGGCCAAGCCGTTCGCACTGGGTGAGCTGGAAGCACGCCTGCGCGCGTTGTCACGCCGGCGCAGCGACGCGCCGGCGCAGAAGCGGCTCGGGCGCCTGTGCTTCGACAGCATCCGCAATGAAGTACAGGTGGATGGCCAGCGCATCGAACTGACCGCGCGCGAGCTGGCGCTGGTCGATGCCCTGATGCAGCATCCCGGTCGCACTGTCACCAAGCAGCGCCTGTTCGATGCGTTGTACAGCTGGGACCACGAAGCCAACCTGTCGGTGATCGAGGTGCATGTCAGCCGCCTGCGCCGCAAGCTGGAACAGGCGCGTGCCGGCGTTGGCGTCCGCATGCTGCGCGGCCTCGGCTACCGCCTGGAGGCCGGTGGTGACTGAGCGAGTGCACAGCCTTCGCGGCCTGCTGCTGCGTCGCCTGTGGCTGCCGCTGCTGGTGTTGATGCTGTGCAGCGCGGTCGGCTCGTTCGCGCTGGCCCGCTTCTATGCCGGCCAGGTCTACGACCGCTGGCTGCTGGACTCGGCGATGTCGTTGTCCGAACTGGTGAAGGTGCAGGACGACCAAGTTTCCATCGAGATCACGCCGGCGGTCTCGCGCATGTTCACCTGGGACACCGCCGACGAAGTGCATGGCGAGGTAGTCGACGCCGCGGGCGGGCGCCTGTATGGCGATCTGCCCGGAGCATTGCCGCGCCCAACGGTCGCCGCCGATGGCAACGACGCGGTCTACTACGACGCACGCCTGCGCGGCCAGGCGGTGCGCATGGTGGAAGTGGTGGTCAGCGCCGGGCCAGGCCATGACATCCGCCTGCGCGTGGCCGAAACGCTGCGCAAGCGCCATCGCCTTGAACGCAAGCTGCTGATGACCAGCATCCCGTTCCAGACCGCGATCCTGGCACTGGCCGCATGGCTGGCCTGGTCGGGCACCGGCGCCGCCGCCCGGCACGCCAACCAGGTCGCGCGGCGATTGGCCAGCCCGCGGCCGGATCCGCTTGCGCCGCTGGAACCGGCGCAGGAAGCGCCGCGCGAACTGTGGCCTGCGGTGGAGGCCTACAACGCGCTGCTGCAACGCCTGGACGCCATGCAGGCTGCGCAGCGACGTTTCGTCAGCAATGCCGCGCACCAGCTGCGCACGCCCCTGGCGGCGATGCAGGTCGAACTTGAAAGCTCATTGCGCCAGCATGATCCGCAGGCGCAGCAACTGGCCTTGTCCGGCACGCTGGCGGGGTTGGCGCGGCTGCAGCATCTGGTGAACCAGCTGTTGATGCTCAGCCGTTCCGAGGATTCGCACGGCGGTGCGCTGCCGTTGCAGGCGGTGGAACTGGCCGGATTGGCGCGTGGCGTCGTGGAGCGCTACGCCGACCGGGCACTGGCCGCAGGCGTGGACCTGGGTTACGACGGGCCCGATGACGGGGTGCCGGTGCAGGGTGACCCGCAGCTGTTGCGCGAGGCACTGGGCAACCTGCTGGACAACGCATTGCGCTATGGCGCAGTGCGCGGCGTGATCACGCTGGGTGTGCAGCAGGATGCCGACCGCGTGCAAGTGTGGGTGGACGATGATGGCCCCGGCATCGCCGAGGCCGAGCGCGGCCGTGTCACGGAACGCTTCTACCGCGTGAGCAGCGAAGGCGATGGGTGTGGATTGGGGCTGGCGATCGTGGCCGAGATCGCGCAACGGCACGGCGCGGCTATGGTGATTGATACGGCACCGATCGGTGGCGCGCGGGTGGGATTGCGGTTCACCTGACCGTTGCCGAACCTGCCCTGTAGAGCCGAACCCACGCTCGGCTGCCGTTGGCGCGGTGCTTGGGTAGACGCCAACCTTGTTTGGCGCCGTTGACGTCCCGTGTGCCAACCAAGGTTGGCACCTGCCAGGATCGCATCACCGGCTCATCGAATACGGTGCCTGTGCGCCCTGCCCCGGCCAATCCTTGTTCGGCTCGGCCTGCATGGTGAAATGCAGTTCGCCACCGCCCAGAATCTCGTCATGGCGCAGGAACGTGCGCTGCAGCGGCTTGCCATTGAGGCTCACACTGCCCACATAGGTATGCGCGTCGTCCAACCCCTCGGCCACGATGGTGAAGGTCTTCCCGTTCGGAAGACGCATCGCGGTCTTCGGCAGGAACGGACGGCCCAGGATGTACTCGCCCGAACCTGGCGCCACCGGATAGAAACCCAGCGCGGTGAACACGTACCACGCCGACATCTGGCCCACGTCGTCATTGCCGGCCAGGCCATCGGGGCGATCGGCGTACTGGGTGTCCATGATCTGCTTCAGGCGCGCCTGCGTGCGCCAGGGCTGACCGGCGTACGAATAGAGGTAGGCCACGTGGTGGCTTGGCTCGTTGCCGTGCGCATACCAGCCGATCAGGCCGGTAATGTCTTCCATGTGCTCGAAGATGGACGGATCAACCTTTGCATTGAACACTTCATCCAGGCGCGCCAGCAGCTTGTCACTGCCGCCATGTGCTGCAGCCAGTCCAGCCACGTCCTGCGGCACATACCACGAATACTGCCAGGCATTGCCTTCGGTGTAGTCGGTGCCATAGCCACTGGCGCTCGGATCAAACGGTGTGCGGAAGCTGCCATCGCGCTTGCGCGCGCGCATGAAGCCGGTGTCCTTGTCGAAGGCATTGCGCCAGTTGCCGGCACGCTTGTCGAAGGTCGCCGCCACATCGGTCTTGCCCATCGCCTGAGCCATGCGCGCGATGGTCCAGTCGTCGAAGGCGTACTCCAGCGTCTTGCTGGCGGCCTCGCCTTCTTCGTCGATCGGCACATAGCCGAATTCGCGGTATTGCGCGATACCGTCATACGGGCCGTAATTGGCGGTCTCCACCATCGCCTTCAGTGCCTTGTCGGCGTCGAAGCCACGGATGCCCTTCACGTAGGCATCGGCGATCACCGGCACCGCGTGGTAGCCGATCATGCACCAGTCCTCCAGGCCATGGAACGACCACACCGGCAGCATGCCGTAGGGGCTGTGCTCATGGTGGGCCAGCATCGAATTGATGAAGTCGCTGTTGCGCTTTTCCGGCTGCACCAGGGTCAGCAACGGATGCAGCGCGCGGTAGGTGTCCCAGAGCGAGAACGTGGAGTAGTGGGTGAAGCCATCAGCCTTGTGCACCGCATTGTCCGGCCCGCGGTACTGGCCATCGGCATCCATGAACAGCGTCGGGCCCAGCAGGGTGTGGTACAGCGCGGTATATGCGCTGCGGCGCGCGTGCTCGGGCGCATCGATATCGAGTACCGACAAGGCCCGCGTCCATTCCTGTTTCGCCTGCACGCGCACGCGGTCGAAATCGAAGTCGGCCACTTCCGCATCAAGATTGGCGATGGCGCCGGCCTCGCTGACCGGCGAGATCGCCACCTTCACCACCAACGGTGCATCCAGCTTGCCGAATGCGAACGTGCCGACCAGTTGCCGGCCCTCGATCTGTGCACGCTGCGCCGGATCCTTCTCGCCCGGCGGCGGGAACCCCTTGTAGACGATGTCCTGCTCGGTGCTGTGCAATTCGTGGCCCGACATCGGACGCGAGAAGCGCATTGCGAAGAACAGTTGACGGCCGGGCGCCCAACCGCGCGTTTCGCGGAAGCCGGTCACCGTGCCATCGGCACGCACCCGCACCCGTGACCACAGGATCTTGCCCGGGTAGTCGTACATGCTGGTGCGCATGTCCAGCAGCACCTTGGCGTCGGCACCCTTCGGGAACGAATAGCGATGCACGCCCACGCGCGCACTGGTGGTCAGCTCGGCGCGCACCTTGTAGTCGTCCAGGGTGACCGCGTAGTAGCCCGGCTCGGCCTTCTCATCGTCATGGTGGAAACGCGATGCGTAGCCGCTGCGCGGCTTTTCCGGGTCGCCGCGCTCCAGCCCGGGGTTGCCGGTGAACGGCATTACCAGGATGTCACCCAGATCGGAATGGCCGGTGCCGGAAAAATGCGTGTGCGAAAACCCGACGATGCTGCTGTCGTCGTAGCGGTACCCGGCTGCCCAGCCATAGGCCTTCTCGCGCGGCTGGATGCGCGTATCCGGGCTGAGCTGGACCATGCCGAACGGAACCGTCGCGCCCGGGTACGTGTGCCCCTCCCCGCCGGTACCGATGAACGGATCGACCGCGGCATAGGCACGTTCGGCGGCAGTTTTCGGCGTGGCCGCAAGGGCCGCACCCGAGGCGAGCATCGCGGTGGCGGCGAAGGCGATCAGGAGACGACGGTCCAGCATGGGCATCGGCATTTGGATCGATTCAGATGGTGACTGGATCCTAGCACCGGCCTTGCGTGGCGGCATGTTGCGCTGCAGCTGAACGGTTCCGAAAGCGACGCCCTATGGCGGGATCGTATGCAACAAGTTGCATGGATCGATCCAATGGCAGGCAGCACACTCCTGCCATGACCGTTATGGAACAGCAAGGATGAAAGCGGCAGGCGGGTCGGAACCCGACCGAGATCCTCCCGTCTCATCCATTTCTCGCTGCCACGCAGCCCCACGCGGTCACACAACCTTCACCCTCCGCGCGCGTCTTATTCATCCCAGCAACGTGAATGCGGCCGCGCCTCCAATGCTCATCAAACAGGAGTCTGCCATGTCCATTGCAGTCCGTAGTTCGCTCGCCCTGGGAATTGCCAGTGCACTCTGCATCACCCTGTCCGCCCAGGCGGGAAACCTCATCCCCGGTGAGTCCGCCACGGTGAACTCGGGCGATCCTGTAGAGGCTTGGACACTGAACGGCGCCACATTGATGCTCGCGCCGGGCGCGACGACACAAGACATAACCGCAGCGAACGGCTCCCGACTGCAGGTCAACGGCGCGTCCATCAGCGGCACCGCACAGCTGAGCGATGGCTCGGTTGGAACCTTCAATAGTGCGCTGGTTAACAACTCATCCGGCGCTGCAGCCATCGTGGGCTCGGGTTCAGAGCTGCACGCCACGAGTTCCGAGTTCAACGGCAGTGGCGATGCGATCCGCCTTACCGAGGGAGGGATTCTCAGTCTTGTGGGTTCCCGGGTGACGGCATCCGGCTCCAGCCTGTTTGGTTCAGCGGGGATCAGCTTCCGTCGTACCGCTCAGGCAAGCGTCAGTGGCGGCAGCCTGGTCCAGGGTGACGATCACGCAGTGACCATCACCAATGACCCACGGGGATTCGGCGGCCCTTCTCCGGGCAGGAGCCTGTTGTCGGTCGACGGCTCGCATCTGGCCAGCTCAACCGGCTCGGCCATCCATGTCACCGAGTGGGTGACCCCGGCGCAGTTTGGCGCAGACATCGTGCTCCGCAATGGTACGACGGTCTCGGCGGGCAACGGCGTGCTGCTGGACACCAACGGTGACGTCGATGTCAGCTTGACCGTGGACGACAGCGTGCTGGCCGGTGACATCGTCAACGGCGCAGGAGCCACCACTCACGTTCGCCTGCAGAACCAGGCACGCCTGACCGGGGCGATGAGCAACGTCAGCAGCCTCGCGCTGGATGCATCCACCTGGGTCATGAACGGCGATTCCTCCCTGGGCCGTCTGGACCTGGGCAATGGCACGGTGTCGCTGGGCGATGGCAGCACGTTCAACACCCTCACCGTGGCCGGAGACTTCATCGGCAACGATGGCACGATCGTGTTCAACACCGTGCTGGCCGATGACAGTGCCGCCACTGACAGGCTGGTCATCGAGGGCGACACCGTTGGTACTGCGAACGTGCGCGTGAACAACGTGGGTGGTGCCGGTGCGCAGACCCGCCAGGGCATCGAGCTGATCTCGGTCGGTGGCGCCTCCAATGGCCAGTTCAACCTGGCCGGTCGTGCCGTGGGCGGGCAGTACGAGTACTTCCTGTTCAAAGGCACAGGGGCCGATGGCAACTGGTACCTGCGTTCGCAGCTTCCGACCCAGCCGGACCCGTGCGAAACCGACCCGGCGCTGCCCGAATGCAACCCGGTGCTGCCCGGCCCGGATCCGGACCCGGTGCTGCGTCCCGAACCGGGCGCCTACCTGGCCAACCTGCAGGCCGCGCAGACCATGTTCCGCATTGGCTATCACGACCGCCATGCCGGCCAGAACGCAGGCCGTGCCTGGGCGCGCGTGGATGGCTCCCGCAATGGCTTCGATGCGATCAGCCGCCAGCTTGACATCCGCGGTAACAGCCAGGCGCTGACCGTCGGTGCCGATCTATGGCGTCACGATTCAGGCAGCAGCGTGGGCGTGATGCTGTCCAGCGGCAATGCCACCAGCACCTCCACCAATGAACTGACCGGCTACTACGCGCGCGGCAAGGTGAAGGGCGAAGCCCTGGGCGTGTACGGCACCTGGCGCGGCGGCAACGATGGCGACCCGTATGCCGGTTTCTACGTGGATGGCTCGGTGCAGCGTGCACAGTTCCGCAACCGTGTGGAAGGCATCGGCCTGGACACCGAGCGCTATGCCAGCCGCGCCTGGCAGGGTGCGGTGGAGACCGGCTATGCGTTCCGCGTGGGTGGCGCCAGCCATGGTGGCATCTATCTGGAGCCGCAGCTGCAGGTGGGCTACAGCCGCTGGGACAGCTACCGCCACGCCGAAACCAACGGTACGGTGGTGAGTGCCGAGAATGCCGATGGCCTGTTCGGCCGTGCGGGGGTGCGCCTGTCCGGGGTGACCCGATGGGGCAGCGGCACCACCGATGTACAGCCGTACCTGGCCGCCAACTGGCTGCATACCCGAAGCGAATCGCAGATCCGCATGGACGATGAGGTGGTGGACGCGCGCATTCCGCGTAATCGCGGCGAGTTCAGTGCCGGTGCGTCGTTGAAGTTCGCCAACGGCGTGGGCGCCTGGGGCGGTCTGTCGCTGCAGAAGGCCAGTGGCTTCCACCAGACCAGTGCGCAGCTGGGTGTCAGTTACAGCTGGTGAACGCTTCACCGTGGGGCCGAACCTGGGCTCGGCCCCACAACCGCTGTGGCAGAACCGGCAGGATCAGGCTGCAACTGCTTTCTGGATATCCGCCAGCGGTGCATTGGTCAGGTCCTTGGCGATATCACCCAGCAAGCGTGCCTGGGTCTCCTTGTGCAGCAGCGGGCGGATGCGTCCCAGCGTGGTCGGGTCGGCCACAAGCACCAGGTGTGCGTAGCGGTTGTTCAACGCATCATCGTTGAGCTGCTCGGCCACCTGCTTGGCAAACGTGGCTTCGTTGAGCTGGGAGATGGACATGTCCTTCGGCACCGCACCGGCCGGTCCCTGCCCGGAAACGCCCTGCTCGCTGATGTCCTGCATCCGCAGTTCGCCCTCCTGCTTCAAGGCCAGCTGGTGATCACTGCCAACGTTGGTGAATACACGGGCCGAGCCACCATCGGCGACAACCACGAGCGTACCTTCGGGAATGCGACGGGTCATGCGATGCTCCTTCTCTGTTGCGTTCGCCTCCAACGTAGAGGGCGACGTGTGAGCAGTGCGGCCAGATTCCGTTCAACGCATGTCATCACCGCCGTGAAGATGAACAAGCACGGTGGAACACAGCATGCAGATCAGTCCGCTTCGCTGCACGCTCACGCGCGTGCCGTTATGATGAACCGATGATCGACACGACCCACTACGTGACGGGCGCACCTGTTACGTGGAAAGCACTGCCGACCGGCGCTTCGCTTGCCACGCATGTTTCTGCTCCGCCCATCCACCGCCTCGCGCTGGATCCTGGCGGATGACGCCCGCAGGCACTTCGCCTGCCACTTCCCGCATCGCTGTGATTCCCGGCCGCTGACTGCGCCGCCGTAGTCGCGTTGCCATGTTTCCGCCGCAACGGCGGTGCTTTGCCGTGCGCGTGCATCCACGCGTGCTGCCTTTCCCATTCCACATCTCCAAGGGAGCCCCCATGCAGGACACGCCCGAGGCACATGCCCATTTCGGCTGGTTCAAGCGCCGCCGCCACCTGAAGGTCGACGAGATCACCGTCGTCGACAAGCCCATGCTCAAGCGCGCCGTCGGTGCCGCCGCACTGGGCAATGCCATGGAGTGGTTCGACTTCGGTGTCTACGGCTATCTGGCCGTCACCATCGGCCAGGTGTTCTTCCCGTCCAGCAATCCCACTGCACAGGTGATCGCTGCCTTCGCGACATTCACCGTGGCGTTCCTGGTCCGGCCGCTGGGTGGCCTGGTATTCGGCCCGCTGGGCGATCGCTATGGCCGCCAGAAGGTGCTGGCGTTCACCATGATCCTGATGGCGCTCGGCACCTTCTCCATCGGCCTGATTCCTTCCTACGAGCGCATCGGCATATGGGCCCCGGTGCTGTTGCTGCTCGCGCGCGTAGTGCAGGGCTTTTCCACCGGCGGTGAATATGGCGGTGCGGCGACCTTCATCGCCGAGTACTCCACCGACCGCAACCGCGGCCTGATGGGCAGCTGGCTGGAGTTCGGCACACTGGGCGGCTACATCGCCGGCGCGGGCACCGTGACCGCACTGCACATGGTGCTGAACAGCGAGCAGATGCTGGACTGGGGCTGGCGCATCCCATTCCTGGTGGCCGGTCCGCTCGGCCTGCTCGGCCTGTACATGCGCATGAAACTGGAGGAAACCCCGGCGTTCCGCGCCTTCGCCGAGGAAGCCGAGAAGCGCGAGCACGATCGTCCCGGGCTGGGCGCACTGTTCCAGGTGCATGGCCGCCAGCTGCTGGTATGCATGGGCCTGGTGCTGGTGTTCAACGTCACCGACTACATGCTGCTGACCTACATGCCCAGCTACCTCAGCGTCACCATGGGCTATGCCGAGAGCAAGGGGCTGCTGCTGATCATCATCGTGATGCTGGTGATGATGCCGCTGAACATCGTCGGCGGGTTGTTCAGTGACCGGCTGGGCCGCCGACCGATGATCATTGGTGCCTGCATCGCACTGCTGGTGCTGCCGATTCCGTGCCTGCTGCTGGTCGGCAGCGGCAACGACGGGTTGATCTTCATGGGCCTGATGCTGCTGGGCCTGGCGCTGGTGTGCTTCACCAGCTCGATGCCGTCCACGCTGCCCGCGCTGTTCTACACCCCGGTGCGCTACAGCGCGTTGTCGATCGCGTTCAATGTGTCGGTGTCGCTGTTTGGCGGCACCACGCCGCTGGTGACCGCGTGGCTGGTGGAGCGCACCGGCGATCCGCTGGTGCCGGCCTACTACCTGATGGGCGCGGCCGTAATCGGATTGGTGACGATGCTGTTCGTGAAGGAAACCGCCGGCCTGCCGCTGCGCGGTTCACCGCCGGCGGTCGGCAGCGACAAGGAAGCGGCCGCCCTGCTGAAGAGCGATGTACCGGTGACGGTGGACCCGACCTTGCCGTCGCTGCCGGACGTTGCCGAGCCCGAGCAGGTGAAGCCGGCCCTGTAGAGCCGAGCCCACGCTCGGCTGCTCTTGGGGGGGCTCAGCCGAGCATGGGCTCGGCGCTGCAAGGGAGCGGCGATACGCCATCCACGCATGGCGTGGATCTACCGGGAGGTGTTCAACTCCATCGCGCGCATCACGATGGGCTTGGCCCAGTCCGGGGTGTGCAGCAGTTCGGCCACCGAGACCGGGTACTGCAGCTGGCCATTGACCATCGCCAGCACCGGAAGCGGTTCGACACAGCCCTCGGCATCGGCCGGGGCGCTGTTGTCGTAGACATGCAGTTCGGCCAGGTGCGGCAGCAGGTCCAGCAGGTTCTCGCGCGCCGAGTCGAAACGGGCATGGATCTTCTCCACCGGAATGTCATGCCCGCCCGCCGCCACCCGCGCTGCAACGCGGGCAATGTGCAGCTCCACCGATGCCAGCCCGCAGAACCAGATCGCCACCTGGTGCTGGGCGCAGGCCTCGCGCAGCAGGCGCGGAATGGTGTTTCCTCCAAGTGTGGTCTCGAAGGCGAAGTCGGTGCCCTCGGCCATGGCTTGGCGCAGGCGGCGGGTGCCTTCCTGCCACGCCTCGGCATTGGCATCGGGCATCAGCCAGCCAGCCTCCACCAGGCGCCGGGTGAACGAATCGGGGTTGAACCAGCCCAGCCCTTCGGCTTCCAGCCAGGTACCCAGCAGCGAACTCTTGCCGGCGCCATTGACGCCGGCAAGCACCAGGATCCGCCCCATCGGTCAGAGCGGACGGCCGAGGGTGACCTTGCGACCGCGGCGGATCGGCTGGCCCAGCACCTTGCCCAGCCCCTCCCCGCGCTGCAGGCTGGCCAGGGTCTGGTCAAACTCACCGCGCAGGCGCAGCAGTTCTTCGCTGCGCTCACCGGCATCGCCGCCAGCGGCCTTGGCCAGCAGTTCCTGGTAGGTGCGGATGTCCACGATCACCGCTTCGGGGTGGTTGTGGTTGGTGATGACCAGCGCCTGCTTCTCGCGCACGGTGCGCATCAGGCTCGGCCAGCCACGGGTCTTCACCGACGACGCGGGGGCCTTTTCGAGGCCAGGCAGATCCAGCGGCAGGGTCATGGCACGGCTCCGGGCAGGGTGGATAATGGCCACTATACCCAATTTGGTCAAATTGGATATAAATGAACCTTTACCTGCCGGAGCCGTCCGCCGCAGCGCACGGCGCATCGGTCTGCAGCAGGCTGTCACGCTCGCGCAGCGGGAAGCGGATCCAGGCATCCAGTCCCTGCGGGTCGAAGCGCAGTTCACCGCTGCCGGCCAGTTCATAGGGCACGCGCTGCTCGATCAGCGCCCGGCCAAGCCCACGCTGCCGGGGCAGCTCCCAGTCTTCCACAGCGGCATGGCGTTCACACCAGTGCAGCCCCAGCCACGGCTGCCCGCCCTGCACATGCAGGTGCCAGGTCACCTCGATCCGGCCATCCTCATGGCTCAGTGCGCCATGCCGCAGGGCGTTGGTCGCCAATTCGTGGATCGCCAGGGACAGCACTTCGGCCGCCTTCGGCGGCAGCAACACGTCCTCGCCCTGCAGGCGGTAGGCGGCCGCTGCCGGCCTCAGCGCCGCGATCTCCTCATCGATCATGCCACGCAGGCAGACCCCGGCATTGGCGCCACGGGTCAGCAGGCTCTGCGTGCGTGCCAGCGACATCAGTCGCCCGCACAACCGTTCAGCGTATTCATCCACGCTGCTGACCGACTCGCGGGTCCGCCAGGCAATGGCATGGATGGTCGACATGATGTTGCGCACCCGGTGCTGCAGTTCGGCCAGCAATACAGACTGGCGCTCGGTGGCACGCTTGAGATCGTCGATGTCCACGGCGATGGCAAATACGCCGCTGACCTCACCGTCGCCATCGCGCAGGGGCGCGGCCGCGACCCGGGTCCAGCGCGCGCGCCCATCATCATGCAGATACTGGAACTCCAGCCCCGGCACCACGGTCTCGCCGCGCATCGCACGGGCGATGGCGAAATCCTCCGGCCCGATGGCGCTGCCGTCCGCATGCCAGCCACGCCAGCGATGCAGGTTCACCTCATCCGTGGAGGGCACCTTGCCGCTGGGCAGATAGGCACGCATCTGGTCGTTGGACAGCTGCAGGCGCCCTTCGGTGTCGACAATGCAGACGCCCACCGGCAGCACCTTGAAGGCCAATGCCAGGCGCCGGTCCGCCTCCCGCCGCTTCTGCTCTTCGCGCTCGCGTGCCGATTGGGCCACATGCGCCGCTGTGGTCTCGAACATGGTCACGAGCACGCCGTTGATGCGCCCTTCCTCGCCACGGATCGGGCTGTAGGTAATGGTGAACCAGACATCCTCCAACCGCCCGCGGCGCGCCAGGGGATAGAGTTTGTCCTCGTAGGTGATGGTTTCGCCCTGCCAGACGCGCTGGTAGATCGGTCCATTGATATGCCAGACCTCGGGCCAGCACTCGCGGGTCGGCTGGCCGAGCCCGCCGGGATGCTTGTCGGCCAGAATCTCGGCATAGCCATCGTTGTAGAGCTGCACCAGCTGCTCACCCCACAGCACGATCATCGGGAAACCATGGGCCAGCATCAGGTCGACGGTGGCGCGCAGGTGGGGCGGCCACTGCTCGCAGGCACCCAACGGCGTGGATGACCAGTCGTGGCGGGCGATGCGCGCGGCCATGCCATCGTGGCGCACATGCAGCTGCGGTGCAGGTGGCATCTGGCCACGCAGCTTGGCGGCGTGGATGCCTTCAGGACGGCGCGACATGCCGCGCAATCAGGCGATGCCCGCAGCGACCTGCGGCGCCGCCACCAGCCCGGCCAGCTGCTGCACCAGGGTTTCGATGTGATAGGGCTTGGTACAGCGCGGCGCGCTGGCGAAGCGGCTGGGCAGGTTGTCGTCGTAACCGGAGGTCAGCAGGAAGGGCGTACCCGCCTCGGCCAGCCGATCGGCCAGCGGATAGACCTGCTCACCGCCCAGGTTGATGTCCAGCAATGCCACATCGATGGGATGGGTATCGACCAGCTGCCCCAGCGCCTGCAGGTCACCGGCAGGCCCCACCACCTGTGCGCCTTCAAGCTCCAGATAGTCGACCAGGAACATCGCGATGGCGAATTCATCCTCCGCCACCAGTACGCGCAGCCCTTTCAGGCCCTCTGGTTTGTTGCCCGCTTCCAGCACGACCGGCGCTCCTCGATACACGCGGCCCACCTCTGCCGCAACGCCCGCAGGATGCGCGAACCGGGCTACAAGAGCGCGTGATGATGGATGAAGATCGCGACCACGGCACGTTCACCGCCGCGTTGCAACGGCGCGTTCAGAAGGCCCGTTCCCACTTCAGGCTGAGCAGGCTGCGGTCGTGGCTGTACAGCCAGCCGACGTTGCTGTCGATGCGCGCGTAGCGCAGGCTCAGGCTGGGTACCAGCCCGGCCACGGCCAGGCGCTCGCTGCGGACGATAGCGATCAGGTTCTGCTCGCTGTCCTGGCGACGAGCTTCCAGCAGCGGGCTCAACGCATCGTAATCACGCTCGCGCAACGAGACGAATACGGTGGCGGTGGTGCCGCTCCATTGCCGCGCCGCCCCCAGGCGCAGGCCGTGCTGGCGGTAACCGTTGGCCGGATTGGCGGCGCTGCTGTCACTCAGGTCCAGGCCGGCAAACAGCGTCCAGCGCGGATTGAGCGCGCGGAACCAGGTGGCATACACCGCCGCCAGCTCGCCATCGTAGTTGCTGGCCAGGCCGTGCTGGCGATAGCGCTGGCGCTTCCAGTCGGCCTCCAGCTTGAGCAGGCTGCGCGCGTCCAGTGCATATTGCCATTCGCCATGCAGCCCGCTGCCGCCCTGCAGGGTCTGGTTGCCCAGGCCCTGGTAGTCATAGCTCGGGGCAATCTGCACGGTGTGCCGTGCACTGCGCCAGCTGTAGCCCGCCTGCACGCTCGCATTGAGTTCGTTGTAGGCGCTGTGCCCGCGCCATGCCTGGCCGAACGCAAGCGCGCGCACATACACGCCATGGTGGCCGGCCAGCGCCCAGCGACGTTCCAGGCTGCCATCGTAGTCCAGGCCCGTTGCGTGCTGGGCATCAGGCAGATTGCGCTGGATGATGCAGGTGTCGCCCACGCCGAACAGACAGGTGCGGCTGGCCGAACTGCGGTTGATGTTGTCGCTCCAGGCGGGCCCGGCCGCGACCGCTCCCTTCCAGCGTTGCCGTGCCTGCAGCGCCGCCAGATAGCCGTCGACGCGCGCACGCACGCCGGCCGTGGCAGGGTCGTCGCCATCGATGCCAGAGGCGATCGCGCGAAACAGCCCCGTGGCCTCGCGGTCGCGCTGGTCTTCGGCAAAGACACGCGCCAGTTCCAGTCGCGCTGGCAGAAAATCCGGCTGCGCGGTCAACAGCGCTTCGTATTCACGGGCCGCACGATGATGATCGCCGGCCACCCGGGCCAGCGCGCCCTGCGCATAGTGGCGCAGCAGTGGATCATGGCCGGAAAGCTCGATGTATTCGTCCAGGAACGCGGCGGCGGCCTGCCATTGCTGGTGCTGCAACGACAGGTACAAGGCCTGGCCGAGGTCATCGACGGTGCGCTCCACGCGCAGGGTCTGACCGTCGATGGTGATGGTCGGCCGTTGCGATTCGGCCTGCTGCAGGCGTTGCTGGTCCTGCCGCTGGTGGCGTAGTTCGCTGCCCTGTTCCAGCACACGGCGCAGATCGTCCTGCTGGGCGCGCACATCGGCGGCGGCCAGCAGCAGAACGAGTAGGAAGATGGGGTGGCGCATGGTCGATCCGTGGTGGGGCGTGCAACGGGCCGAAGCAGGGACTGGCGGATCGCGGCTTGTCCCTGCCCTGCCCCGTCAGGGGCGTGGCGATCAGTTCTTGCTGCCGCCGAAGGCAGTGTCGTACTGGCTGTTGCCGCTGAAGGTGGCAATACCGGCCAGGGTGGCCGCGTTGGCGCCGAAGAACTGGCCCTGGGTGGTGCCGGCAACGCTGCCGTTGGCGGTGGCGGTGCCCGCGAACGAGGCGTTGGCGCTGCTGATGTTGGCGTTGACGTTGATTGCCAGGCCACCACCGGTCAGGCCACCGAGCAGCGTGCCGTTCCCGAAGTTGGCGCGGAAGGTGCCCGACAGCAGGTTGCTGCCGTTGAACTTGTTCAGGCCCGCCACGCTGTAGGTGGCCACACCGGCCGGCAGCGTGGTGCCGGCGCGATCACCGACGAAGTAGACCTGCCGGTTGTTGAAACCACCGGCGGCGCCATCCTTGGACCACTCGCCGAACCACACATCGCCGCTGCCGACCTTGACGAAGTTGAAGTGGCCCATGCCCGAGTGGCTGCCCGGCGCGCCGGTGATCGGCATGGCCACGGTGCGCACGGTGGTGCCGTTGACCGTGGTCGGCACCGAGTACGCTGACAGGCCCTGGAAGTCGACACGGCGGGCGCCGGAGACGGTGCCGACGCCGATGCCGGCCTTGCCAGCCTGGTGCGGGCCGCCGTTGACCTGCGATTCACCGACGGCGACGTACAGCTCGGCATCGGTCACCGGGCTGGCTGCGCCGACGATATCGGCTGCCTGCGCGGAACCGGCCAGGGCGAAGGTTGCCGCAACGGCGAGAACCGAACGGGAAATCATCTTCATGGTATTGCTCCTTGGGTTGAGGGAACTACGGGTACAACACGTGAAACGGATACATCAGAAGCGCGCGGTGACGCCGAGCTTGATCGTGCGGCCCGGCGCCGGAAGCGTGGAGCGCGTGGCCGGGTCGACGTAGTAGCGGTTGCCGAGGTTGCTGCCGACCAGCTCGACGCTGGCGTGCTGGTTGAAGCGCCAGCGCGCATAGGCGTCGACGGTGGTGATGTTGCCCCAGGTGAACGGCACGTTCTGCCACAGCAGGCTGCTGCCGCCGGCCAGCAGCCGGTCGCGGTACGCCTGCAGATCGGGGTTCTCGTGGCGCTGGTAGTGGACGATGCGGCTCCCCAGTTCCAACTGCTCATCGAACAGGCGCGTGCCCAGCGACAGGTTCACCGACAGCTTCGGAATCGCTTGGGTCAGCAGGTAGCCACTGACGAAGCCGTCCTGCACGCAGTTCGGGACCAGGCCACGATTGGCGTCCAGCAGCACGGCCGTACTTTCGTCGCACACCTCGTTTTCCAGCGTACGGGTGATGCCCAGGTCGGTGAAGAAGCGCCGGTTGTCGAAGCGCGCCTGCAGCTCGATGCCGCGAATGGTCTGCTTGTCGATGTTGTCGAACATGAAATACGCATCACGCTCGATCACGTTGCGGGTCTTGTGCACGTAATAGGCCAGCTTGACGTCGGCATCGGCGGTGTTGCCGAACAGGCCGGAAAGGTTGTGCACGTAGCCCAGTTCGTAGTTGTAGGCGTGTTCCGGCTTGAGCGCATACAGCGGGTTGAGGCTGCTGGAGAAGGCGATGGTGCTTTCGAACATGCTCGGGAAGCGCGCCGCCTCGCTGTAGCGCAGGTAGACGCGTGCGGCCGGCGAAAGGTTCACCGTGGCCGAGAAACTGGGAAGCCAGGCATGGTCACGACGGCGTTCATTGCGTCCATCCACCGGTCGCGACTGCAGAGTGCTGCCGATGCTGCAGACCAGGTCGCTGCCCGCGTAGAGCGGCAGCGCACCGGGAATCGCCGCCACATGGCCATTGAGGCAGGGGTTGGTGGCACGGCTGTAGTTGCCGCTGGCATCAGGCTGCCAGGCGATGCGGTGTTCCACCGCCTGCGGCGTCTCGTAGTACGCCAGCAGGCCATGCAATGCATCGTCGATCACCGAACCCATGCCGATACTCTCCCAGAACTCACGTTCGGCCTCGAGCGCGTCGATCTCCGCCTGCAGACTGGCCGGCCGCTCGGGCAGCTCGTTGGTCCGGTAGGTCGCCTCCCTGCTGCCCACGCCCTTGGTCAGCAGCTCCGGATGCGCCTGCAGAAAGTCGTCGAACGCCCAGTACCGGCTGTAGCGCACGCCGGCATTGAGGGTGAGGAAATCGACCGGGCGCCATTCCAGGTTCAGATAGCCCTCGCCTTCCTGGCGGCGGCCGGCGCGCGGGTACATGCGCCAGCCATCGGAGGGACCGAAGTACGGGTCACGCGAGCCGAGCTTTTCGTATTGCCAGTTGCCACCCACGGTCAGGTCGAGGGTGGAATGCAGCGCGAAGCGGTTGCTCAGGGTCAGGCCGGTGCGGTCGTTGCGCGCATTGGCCAACGCGGTGTTGCGCAGGATCGGGCTGGCGTCCGGGTTCCACGCCGGGTTGCCTGGCGCGAAGTTCGGAAAGCCGCCTGCGGTGTAGGTGTCGCTGTCCGTCTCGGTGCGCCATAGATTGGCATACAGGTCCAGCCAACGGCTGTCGGCTGGCTGGAAGCGGTACTCCAGGTTCCAGGCATCGGAGGCGACGCGGCTGAGCGGCCATTGGATGCGCCCGTAATCCGGCGCGGACAGGATGCGCGAGGGCATGATCTCGCCGTAGTGCGACAGCGTGCGCCGCCAGGTGGCCTTCAGCTGCTGGTCGTCGTTGATCTGCCAGCCACCCTTGACCAGCCACGACTCCTGTTCGCTGGAGGTATTGGGCACTTCATCGCCGGGCTTGAAGTAGCGTGCCAGCGTGGTGATGTAATCGATGCCCTGGTACTCGAACTGCTCGCGCGGATCCTGGTCGTAGTAGCCACTTCCCTTGCTGCCGGAGAAGTAGTTGCCACGCTTGCGCCAGGCGTAGGCCGCCATCAGGTCGACGGTATCGCCGCGGTAGCCCAGTGCCAGGCGCCAGGCCTGGTCTTCGCCGTTGAAGGGGTTGTTGCCGCTGCGCGACTTCACCGGCACCACCAGGGTGCGGTCGTCATAGGGCGAGTTCGGCGAGCCCTGCGGGAATCCCGGCACGATGCGGTAGTCCTCGCCGGTGTGCAGGCGTGGCAGGCGCGGCGCCACGGCATTGCTGCTGCCTTCGATCTTCAGCTCCCCGCCGAAGCGCTCGCCGGCCGCAACGATGTCATCGACATCGATGGTCTTGATCACCAGCGCGCCACCGATCCCGCTGTGCACATCGCGCACCAGCCCTGGCCCCTTGATGACCTGGATGCCACCAATCAGGTTGGGATCGATGTAGTTGCGGTTGCTGACGCCGTTGTAGCCGCGCCAGACCGTAAGCGCCTGTTCGCCACCGTCGATGCTGACCGGCACCCGCCCCGGCCCCTGGATGCCACGGATGTTGATGTCCAGCGCGCCGCTGTTGCGCGCATCGCCACTGAACACGCCGACCAGATCCTTGACCACATCGGCCGGGTTGGAGCCGCGGTAACGCTCTACCCGGTCGCGCCCCGAATACGCCGTGGTCAGGTCCAGCGCGAACACATCATCGTAGCCGCGCCGATCACGGGCCTCTCCCCCTTCCGACTGCAGGCGACCGGCCACGTCCAGTGTCTCGGTCACCCGTACCCCTTCCCCCTCACCCGCCTCCGCTGCGGCCCGCAGGCTCCAGGTGCCGTCCATGCCGCGCTGCGCGCGCACGCCGCTGCCCCGCAGCAGCTGCTGCAGGGCCTGCATCTGGCTGTACTCGCCACTCACCGCACTGGAGCGGCGGCCCTCCACAATGTCGCTGCGGAACACCACCTGCACATCAGCCTGGCGGCCAAAGGCACGCACCGCGTCGGCCAGTGGTTGCTCCGGAATGGCGTACTGGCGCACCGGTGCGACGATCGCCGGTTGCGCATGCACGACCGGCACCCAGGCCAGCGGCAGCAGTGCGGTGGAGATGGACAGGGCCAGGACGGTGGCGCGACGATGACAGGCGGATGCCGTGGACGGCATGGACAGGAACTCCTCAAGCGGGGCGGGACCACGGGCACATCCGGTGCCGGTGGTGTGTCTGGCTTGAGGAAAAACGGTGTTTCGCTCTGGCTATACCTCTATAGACAGCAGGGCACAGTGGCTGCCCACGGTTTTTTCATGTTTTTTTCATGCGGCCGGTTCGTCCATGCGCCAGGGCCGTATCACCACAGCACCATGGCCCCGCCCGGCAGGCGCTGCACGCGCAGTCCCGCCTGCGCGGCAACCGCATCGATGGCGGTCTCCGGTTGCTGCAGGTGGAACAGGCCACTCACCCGCACGCGTGCGCCCTGCCCGCCCAGCACCCACACCGGGGCACGACGGTAGCGCGCCAGATCGGCGATGGCCTGCGCGGCCGGTTGATCGTCGATCACCACCTCGCCACGCCGCCACGGCGCCATGGCCTCGGGATCCTCCAGCTGCACCGGCTGCAGCCAGCGACCGTCGCGGAACATGCGCGCCTGCCCGGCATGCAGGCGCTGCACGCTGCCATCGCCCGGACGCACATCGACCGCGCCTTCGCTGACCCGGGTGGTGACCGTGGTGTCCAGCCTCGACACGCTGAAGGCAGTGCCGATATCACGGACCAGCCCGCCCGCCGCCTCCACCTGGAACGGGCGCGCCTCGTGCGCCACCTGGAACCAGGCCTGGCCGCGCAGCAGGCGAAGGCGGCGCTGCTGGCCATTGAATTCAATCGCCAGTGCGGCGCCGGCGTCGAGTACAGCGGTGCTGCCGTCCTCCAGCTGCACCACGCGCGGTGCATCGCTGCTGCGCAGGTCACTGCGTGCCAGCAGCAGCGCGTGTGGCGCAGCGGCAACCATCAGCACCACCGCCGCAGCGCTGGCCAGCAGCCATGGCAGCCGGCGGCGCGGCGCGAGCGGACGCAGCCCTTCGCGATCAGCCGTCAACCCGGGCAACGCGGCCAGTACGTCGGGCCCAGCGCCATCCAACCCTTGCCAGAAGGCCTGTTGCCGGCGCCATGCCAGCGCATGGCGCGGATCGGACTGCAGCCAGCGCTGCAGGGTTCGTTGCTGGCGATCCGGCAGCGGACCCGCACTGCACCGTATCACCCAGCGCAACGCCTGCCTGGCCTGACGCGGCGAGGGTTCGGACGTGGTCATGGTTGTGGCCTGCCGCACCGCGAACGGATGCGCTTTCCTGTTGTGACAACGGCGGGCGCGATCTGCCCACGGCAATCGCGCCTCATCGGCGTGTTCCCTGCTGGTGCTGCTGGATCAGCAATGCCGCGCGCAGTACGTATTTGCCCACCACACTCTTGGAAATGCCGAGGCGCGCGGCGATCTCGCGCTCGCTCAGGCCCAGGTAACGGTTGAGCACGAAGCACTCGCGTACCTGCGCTGGCAAGGCAAGGATGGTCTGGGTGATCTCGCGCAGCTGCGCCTGGTCCAGCGCCTGGGCCTCGCCATCATGGCGTGCATCGGCCATGTCGACGGCGTACTCGGCCATCGCGCGCCGCTCGCGGGCGTCAGCCTGGCTGCGGTTGAGCGCGTGGTGGTAGGCCATCCGGTACAGATACCCGCGCGGCTCGAGGATGGGGGGATCGCCGGGTACGCTGCTGGCCTTCAGGTACAGGTTCTGCAGGGTGTCCTCGGTACTGGCTGGGTCGAGGTAGCGCGCGATGAAGCGGGACAACGCACGGCGCTCGCGGATCAGCAGCTCGACCAGCGCCAGGGCATTGGGAGACATAGGTGCCAAGGCCGGACCGGGGAATGATGGGCGTGATGGCGACGGTCCGGACGTGGATTGTGGGCTGCGCAGCCGCAGGCGGCAAGCCACGCCTTGTAGAGCCAAGCCCATGCTCGGCTGTGCCTGCGCCAAAGGCAGCCGAGCATCGGCTCGGCTCTACAGTGGATCCACGCCACGCGCGGATGGGAGGCTACGGCTCGTCCAACGCATCGAAACGCTCGACCAGGTAATCGATCAACGCGTGTACTGGCCTGCAAGGCTGCGGCATCCCGTTCTCATACGATCGTCGTGACGGCGCCGGTTCTGGCTGGCGCCGCCTTCGGAAGCAGTCGAGCATGGCTCGACGCTACGGTGGGATTGGCCGAACATGACTCGGCCCTACAGACAACAGGAGATCCCGATGGCCTACGCACGCATTGTTTCGAGCGCCGACAACTACCTGCACCACATCAGCAACGGCACATTCGAGGTGGATGCGGACGAGCCTGCCTCGCTGGGCGGTCAGGGCAAGGGTTTCGCGCCGTTCGATCTGTATCTGGCCTCGCTGGCGGCATGTACTGCCATCACCCTGCGCATGTACGCGCAGCGCAAGGGCTGGGAGCTGGGCGAGTTCCATGCCGAGCTGCGCTCGGACCGTGACGAGGATGGACGCTTCCATGTGCACCGCGTGCTGCATGCCAGCGCCGAGCTGAGCGATGCACAGTGGCATCGGTTGCTGGAAGTCGTGGAGAAGACCCCGGTTACGCTGGTGATGCGCGAGGGTGCGCGCATCACCAGTGAACGCGGGGCCGCCGCGTAACCCCGTCCACGCATGGCGTGGATCTACTGTAGAGCCGAGCCCATGCTCCGCTCCGCAGCATGCAGCCGAGCGTGGGCTCGGCTCTACATTCCGCTCAGCGCCGTGAATGCAACACGGTGCGCTGGCGCATCGCGTTGAACTCCTGCTCCACCTGCTGGATGTCCTCGGCCTGGAAACCGGCCGCGTCCAGCAGCTGGTCGGCGGCAGCCGCTGCCAGCGGATCATCGTCACGCTGGCGCCAGAAGCGCGCCGGCAGGAAATACCCCACTTCGCTGCGCCCACGCATGATCACCACCGGCCGTCCCGCATACAGCAGGAACTCCGCCAGGTGCTGGCGCAGCCCCTCCACCGAGACGTAGGCCGGCCCGATGCCCAGCGACTGACTGGACGGTTCGGGACTCTCGAACAGCTTGCGACGGCTCATCCACTTCTCCTTATGTGCAACGCGTGGTCTCCTTTCCTTAGACGTGCGCATCGCTGCACCCCCGCCACGCACGACGTGATCCGCATCACGCCCGCCGCTCAGAACCCGGTGTTGAACTCCAGCTGGAACACATCGATCGACAGCGGCGCACCGGATACTTCCTTGGCCGCCATCCACTTGCCACTGATCCAGCTGCGCGCGTCCAGCGCGTAGGCGCCGCCCACGTAGTAGCCACGGGCGTTGGTGCCGCCGAGGTGGAAGTTCGGGTCGTTGTAAGCGTCCGGCAGCGCATCGGCCTCGATGTGCTTGTAGCCCAGCAGCGCCTGCCACTGGCCCTTCTCCTTCAGGTCAGTGGCGCCGAAGGTGGCCTGCACCATCCAGGCCGTGTCGCCGCTGCGGAAGGTATCGATGCTGGCGGTGCCACCGGCACCGTAGTTGTTGACGATGCCGTTGTTGGCGCGGCTGAACATGGCCTGCTTGTCGTAGGCCAGGTTGCGGATGTAGTCGCCATCCAGGCGCAGAGCGATGCCCTGGGCCAGCTGCGTGTCCCAGCGCAGGTTCAAGGTAGCCAGGCGGAAGGCCGAGGCCAGGCCGACATACTGCGGGGTCGGCGTGTTGGCCGGGTCCAGCGGATTGCGCGCGATGTCGCGGATCAGCATCAGGGTGTTGCCCTTCTGCATGAAGGCCGGGCGCGACCAGTCGGTGTCACAGCCGACCGCGCCTGCGTACAGCGCGCACGGCGAGGACAGGCGGCCGCTGATGTTCTTGAAGTCGTAGTAGCCTAATGCAGCGCGCAACGAATTCTGGTCATTGAAGCGCCAGTTCACACCCATCTGCGCACCGGACAGCCACTTGTTCTCGTTCGGGGCCTTGACCCGGCTCTGGCTGGGCGAGCTGTCGGAGGTGTACTCCAGCGGCACCACCGCGAGGTTGCCGAACAGGTCGACGTCCCCCCCGTTGAAGTCGTACTTCAGGTTCGCGGCCAGGCCATCGAAGTTGAGGTCGTTGGAGAACAGCGTGTCGCTGGTCCAGAAGGGATTGCCGAAGCGGCCACCACGCACTGTCACCCAGTCGGCCGGGCTGTAGGCCAGCCAGGCCTGGTCCAGCCACACGTCCTTCTTGCTCAGGCCACCGCCCAGCTGCTCGGTGGTCGACACCGGGCCATTGCTGCTGCCGCTGGCTAGGCGTACGCCGGCCGTGGTGTGCTGGCCGATGGTTGCCTCGATGCCAAGGCGGGCACGGATGCGCCACAGGTTGCGACGGTCCTGGCGGGTGTTCAGCAGGGGCGGCAACTGCAGATTGGTGTTGGTATTGGTGTCGAAGCCGTTGCCGGAATTGATCGACGCCCAATTGCTCACGATGTCGCTGTTGCGCTCGGAATAGAAGCGCGACTCGCTGCGCACGCGCATGTCCCCGGTGACCTTGATGCGCTTGGTCCATTCGGCCACTTCGTTCGGTGCAGCCCAGCCTTCGGACTTGGCCTGCGCCATCACGTCCTGGCGCACTTCGTCACGAATGCCATCGCGCACGCTCTGCGGCACGTACGGCACGCGCACGTCGCCGGCTTCCAGAGCCACGCCGCCGCTGGCGGCCGAAGGTGCAGTGGTCGCGATGCGCGATTCGGCCGCTGCTTCAGCCTCGGCCTGCACCAGAAGTGCCTGTCCATCTTCCGGCTTCAGCGCGCCGCTGGCGATCAGGCCCTTGATCAGCTTGACCATGGTGGTTTCAGCGGCCATCGCACCGGTCGGGGCAGCCAGACTGAGCAGCACGGCGCAGCACAGCAGCGCCCGTCGGGCCGGCCGCGGGCGGCGGGAATCGGTTTGTGCGCGGTCGTGGTCGTTCATCACGGTTCTCATCCAAAGAAGGGAAATCACGGAAGTCGGGAATCAGGCGCCGGGACGGCGGCCCTGGATCAGCACGCGGGCGGGGAAATCGAGCGACGGTGGCGGTGCCTGGTCAACCTTTCCGATGCGTCGCAGCGCATCGAGCACGGCAGCGTCGGCCTCCTCGTTGCCACTGCCGCGCACCAGCTCGACCTTTTCCAGGCGGCCATCCGTGGCCAGCCAGACGTTCACCTGCAGCTGGAAGGCCAGGCGCTTGACCTTGTCGTCGCGCGAGATCGCCTGCTGCATCAGGTAGCCGAGGTAGCGCCCATATGTCGCATTGCCGGCGCCGCCACGGCCGACGCCGGATGAACCGCCGCCGCTGCCGGACTGGATGCCGAAGTTGTCACCACCGGCCTGCGCGTCGGCATTCATCGTTACCGGGTCTGCATTGTCCGGCGTCGGTGTGGGCTCTTCAGCGGGCGTCGGCTGATCCAGCGGCTCCGGTTCGGGCATCGTTTCTTCCGGCGGCGTCTCCGGCTCCGGCGGCTTTTCCGGCGGCGGTGGCGGCGGCGGAGGTGGTGGTGGCAATGCCAGCATCGGCGGCTGCACCACCGGCCTGCGGGTGCTGGCGGTGTCCTTGAACAGCATCCACCACACGGCAATGCCAAGCACCAGCAGCGCAGCCAGCACCAGCGCGACGGTCACCAACAGCTGGCGGCCGCGCATGCCGGGCTCCGGCCGAGGGGGTTGATGGGCCGTCATGCCTCAGCCCTGCGCCTTGCCGGTGACCAGGCCGACCTGGGCCAGCTCCAGTCGCCGCAGCAGGTCCAGCACCTCGACCACGCGGGCGTACTGCACCTGCGCATCACCGCGCACGATCACCGGGAAATCCGGCGTGGTCGCGCGCTCGGTGCGCAGCCGGTCTTCCAGCTCGGCCATCGTCACCGGGTAGGCATCCAGGAACACCTGGCCGCTGGGGTCGATGGTGATCGCCTTGGTCTTCGGCTTCTCCAGCGCGACGCTGTTGCTGGCCTTCGGCAGGTTGACCTCGATGCCGGGGATGGAGGCGTTGCTGGTCAGGATGAAGATCACCAGCACCACCAGCAGCACGTCGACGAAGGGCGTCACGTTGATGCCCTTCTCGCGCTTCTTGATGCCGAACTTCGCCTTCTGGCCCATGGCGCGCCCCTCAGCCCTGGACCGCGGCCGGGCCGCGCCCGTCCTGCTCTTCGGCCAGGCGCGCGGCGAACTCGTCGATGAACACCGCCATGTCCGCGCCTATCGCTTCGGCGCGTGCACCCAGATAGTTGTAGCCGAACAGCGCCGGGATCGCGACGCCGAGGCCAGCCGCCGTACACAGCAGCGCCGCGGCCATGCCCGGCGCCACCGAGTTGATGTCCACCGCGCCAGCCATCGCCGCCACCACGAACACCAGCATGATGCCGATCACGGTGCCGAACAGGCCCACGTACGGCGCGCCCTCGATGGTGGTCGACAACCAGTTCATGCGCCGCGCCATCGATTCCTGCTCGCGCACCATCACCGCATCCATCGAGGCGCGGATCGCCGCAATGGTGGCGCCACTGAGGTAGCCACTGTTGCCATCGCGCTGGTGGCGCTGCTGCATTTCATCGATGGCGACCTGGTAGATGCGCCACAGCGAACCGTCGTGCATCGCCGTCGGCACCTTCCCCTGCTGGTTCATCTCGGACAAGGTGCGCAGCGGCACGCCGGAAAGCTTGCTGAAGCTCTCGGTGAACACTGCATTGGCCTTGCTGGTTCGACCGAAGTGGCGCCCCTTGGCGATCATGATCGCCCACGACAGCAGCATCATCAGGCCAAGGATGGCGACCACCACCCAGGCGTCGAATGGCATCGCCTTGAGGATGAAGGCGAAGTGGCTCTGCCCCGCCGATTGCTCGTCGGCACCGTAGCTGATCAGGCGCGAGTCGGCGCCCTGCGCGGTGGCATCGGCCAACAGCAGTGCCGCCGGGCGCGCGACGCGTGAGACCCGCAGTTCATCCAGCGCGCCATCGAAGTTGGCCAGCGCCTGCGTCGCACCCGGTGCGTCGGCACCCACCACCGCTGCGGTGGTCAGTGCCGGCAGTTCACCACTGAGCTGGGCCACCACGCGACCGTTCAGATACAGCTGCAACGAACCTTTCTCGGCGGTAAGCGCAAGATGCGCCCACTGCCCTTCCGGAATTGGCTGTGCCGGCGTGCTGCGCTGGCCGTTGAGCTGCACGAACGGCACACGGTTGTCGATACCCACCACCAGCTCGGCACTGCCATCACGCCGGGCATAGATCGCCTGCGCGGTGGTCAGCGCGCCCGGCTTGATCCAGGCCGAAACGGTGAGCGGCGCGCCCGCTTCCTGTGCCAGCGAAGCGCTGGCCGGCAGCGGCAGCGGGCCGGTCCCGAGCTGCACGCCACGCCCGATCACCGTGCTTTCCGCTGCGGGCACCACCGCGCCGGCCGTGTTGCCGTAGGCCGTGGTATCGCGCGCCGGCGCATTGGCTTCGGCAAAGTGGTAGACCAGCGTGTAGTCCGGATCGAACACCTGTTGGCCATTGCCGCTGGCCGGTGCCTTTGGGTTGCCGTAGTACATCCAGATTGTCTGCGGCGCGCTGGCGGTCAGTGCCGGCACGTCCACCCAGACCAGGGCCAGGCCCAGGTTCGGGTCGAACTGTTCGATCTGATGGGCTAGCACGGTGCGTCCGTCAGCAGAAACGAAGCGCAGGTCATTGCCGCCCTCCTGGGTGCCATCAAAACCGAAGTTGCCGGTATGCAGGCGCAGCAGCAGCGGTGTCCGCCCGGGGTTACCGGCCAACCCCGCACCCTGTGGGCCGGCGTCGACGGTGATCGGCTTGCGGTACTTCCATTCGGCCTGCCACCAGTTGGCATCGGCCGCGGCGGCGGGCAGCGCGATCAGCGCAGCCAGCAGCAGCAACATTCGGGAAAGCAGACGGTCCATGCAAAGGGTCTCCGGAGAACGCATCTCAAGGGAAGGGTCAGTAGCTGGTGCTGATGTTGAAATGCAGGCGCGGGTCGTCCTTGCGCGTGACCGGGCCATCGGCGTAGGGCCAGGCGTAGTCCAGGCGAAGCTGCAGGTGCTCGCCCAGGCGCAGCTGCGCGCCCAGGCCGACCGAGGCCAGGTTGTACTTGTCACGCTGCTCGGGCAGCGGCTGGCGCAGGCGCAGGTAGGCCGCGTCGGCAAAGCTGTAGACACGCAGGTCGGTGCCGCTCCACAGCGACCACGCCGGGGTGCGCCATTCCAGGCTGGCCAGGCCGCCGTAGTCGCCGATCGCCTCGGCCGACAGGTAGCCACGCACGGTGTACATGCCACCGGCGGCGAACTGCTCGGCCGACACCAGGGGCGCATCGGTCACCTGCAGCGAGCCGCGTGCGTACCACTGCCAGTCGCTGCCGAAGGTGTGGGTGTTGGCCACATCGGCCTTTAAGGCCACGAAACTCGGGTCGGCCCAGTAGCGCTTCTGGTCGAAGGCAATGGCGTCGCTGCCGTAGCCGAACAGGCGGCGGGTGCCAGCCACCAGCTGGGTGTTGATGCTCAGCAGATCCTGCTCGCCCTGGCGCACGCCGACGAAGGCCAGGGTGATCGGTGCGTACTTCAGTGGCGTTTTCAGGCTGTCCTTGCCCATCTGCGTGTCTTCCTCGGTGTCCTTGAAGTCCACGCCGAGACTGAGCTGTCGCCACCAGGCACCGCTGCCGGGCAGGCGGTAGTTGAGCTTGAGGCCGATCGAATGACCGTTACCGATCACATTGGTGCCGGTACCCGCGCCTGCACCGCCTTGACCACCCGCATTGAGTACGCGGCTGTCGGATTTGTAGCCCGAGGCCTCCAGGCTCCACGGCGTGCCCTCGAAGGGCACCGTGTAGGAGGCAGAGAACACCTTTGCCTGGTCCATGTCTTCCGGCGCGATGAACACGCCGATGCTCGCGCTGTGCCCACGCCGCCACAGGTTGTCATGGGCCAGCGATGCACTCAGCCGCAGCTTCTCGGTATCGGCGCTGTGGTCGTTGTTGAGCGCCGCACTGGCGCGCCACGGCGACTTCTCCTCGACCTGCAGGTCCACATCCATCGTGCCCGGCACCTGGCCCTCGCGCACCAGCGGCATCACCTGGCGGCGGCCCCCTTCGTTCAGCGCAGTCAATTCCTTCTGTGCCTGGTCGAAGTCCGGCACCTTGCCTTCCGCCAGCGCCGGCACGCGTTCGCGGATGCGCTCGGGCGATTCGTGCTTCGTTCCCACGACCCGCAGTTGGCCGATCGGTGTCTGCTGTACCTTCAGCAGCACCACGCCACCACTGACCTGCTGCTCGGGCAGCTCCACGTAGACCGACTGGTAGCCCGCCTGCTGGTATAGCGCACTGACGGCATCGCGTGCCTTCTCGACATCGGCCAGGGTCTTTCCCGGGCCGAGGAAGGGCTCGACCGCGCGCTCGATCTGGCGCGGATCGAGCACGGTATTGCCGCGTACGATGTATTCATTGATGTTCACGCTGGGCGCAGGCGCTGCCTCCTGCGCGAACAACGGCAGCGGCATCGCGGCCAGGGCCAGCACCAGGGGATGCAAGCGCAGGGGAAGGCGGACGGCTCGGCACGGAACAGGAGTCATCGAAGGCATCGCGTCGTATCGAAGGGAATGGCCATGGAGCGGCGCGTGGGTCTACCAACAGGACGTGTACGTCGCGTCAAAACCGCCAACAGTTTTGTGACAGCACTGTCATCTTTTGACAGCGCCGCAACGCACGCAGGCGGACCCTGCCTTCGCCACACGTCTTCATTGCAGAACGTCGATTGCTGCGGGAGATTCGAGATGCGTGAATCGTTGATGGCGGGCCTGCGCGCTGCCCTCACCCTTGCGCTGTTGCTGGTGTTGCCCCCGGTGCGCGCTGACGAGACGAAGAAGCAGGAAGACGCCGCGCCCTGCATCGAAGTACAGGTCAATGGCGAGCGCATTCCGGCGTGGGACTGCCTGCAGCGCAAACTTGCGCCGGCATCGAAAGCGGCGAAATCACCGGCGCTTCCGGAGGCCGAACGCCTGATGCAACAGCCCGGCAACCAGCTGATGCAGTACAACCTGGAAGGCACGCGACAGCGCATGGGCGATGCCTTTGGTCGTTCCCTGGTGCCACAGCGCCCGGCGCGCTGAGCCAGCGCCTTTGTAGAGCCGAGCCCATGCTCGGCTGTCTTTGCATTCATCGGCGATGCCGCGCAGGAGCAGCCGAGCGTAGGCTCGGCTCTACAAGTCAGCCGGTACGATGCCCTCGGTCGGCACCGGCGGCAACTCAGGCACCGGCAAGCTGCGCGATTGACCGGCCTGGTTCAGTTCCACTGCGCTGGCACTGATGCTGGCCAGTACCGTGCAGGGTCCGAGGCGTTGGCCTGGTGCGTACGCCTCCGCGGGTCGGCCATCCACCGACAGCAACGCCAGCGGCGCGTGTTCACCGGCCATCACGCCGAGCACCACCACCTCCGTCTGCACTGCCCCAGGGGACAGCAGCCGTACCAGCGGCAGGCTGGCCATCGCGTCGAACATCGGACGTACCGGCGGCTCTGCATGTGCTTCGCTGGCAGCCGCGATGGGCGCCACCGCAGACAGGGTGACGCTCCAATAGGCCACCACCGCCAGCAGCAGGGTCCCCGCCAGCAGGGTCAACATGCGATTGCGATCCCAATGTCTGCCGTCCATGTTCCGCACCTTCGCCATGGTCCTTTACGGCCACGCTAGCACCTGCTGCTGACGCTTTTGTTTCATCATCCGCGCCTACGCTGGCAGGTATCGGCAAGGACAGGAGGCGATGCCCGATGCAACGCAGGCCACGCGGTTTCACCCTGCTGGAACTGATGGTGGTGCTGGTGATCATCGGCATCTGCACGGCGGGCATCGGCCTGGGCCTGGGCAGCCTGCTCGACCCTGCGCGGCAGCTGCGCCAGGAATCGGAGCGGTTGGCGCAGCGCCTGCAGGTTGCGCGCGATGAAGCACGCATCGATGGTCGGCCAATCCGCTGGCAGGCCAACGCAGAAGGCTATCGCTTCAGCCGTCGCGACAGCGAAGGTTGGGTCGAGCTGCAGCGCGATGACCTGTTGCGCCCCCAGCAGTGGCAGACCCGCGGGATTGAAGTGCAACCGACGAACGCCATTGAGTTGAGCCCCGAATGGATCGGCGTGCCGTGGGAGCTGGCGTTGTCGTTGGATGGCCGTCGACTGCGTCTTCGTGATGATGGCAGTGGACAATTGCAGGTCATGCAGTGAAGCGGACGCAACACGGATTCACGATGATCGAGGTGCTGATCGCGTTGGCCATCGTGGCCATCGCATTGGCGGCGGTGATGCGCTCGGTGGCGGTGGCGACCGATGACCAGTCGCGCCTGCGTGACCGTCGGCTGGCCCTGCTGTGCGCACAGGACCGCTGGCAGGAGCTGCGCTTGGCCGCGCTGCCACCCAGCGATGCTCGCCTGCTGTGTCTGCAGGGACGCACCCGTTTCCTGGTGCAGCAGCACCTGGGCAGCGGCGCCGACGGGCAACCGCAGCTGGAGCTGAGCGTAGTAGCTGAAGATGCACCGAGGCAATCGCTGGCGCGTCTGCAGCTACCATGGACGGCGTCGCCATGAAACGCACAGTGCGTGGCTTCACCCTGATCGAAGTGATGATCGCGATCACCATCATGGGCGTGCTGGCGGTGATCTGCTGGCGTGCCTTGGACAGTGTCGCCAGCACGGACCAGCGCCTGCGCCGGGCCGATGCCGAGACCACGACGGCGCTGCGCGTGCTGCAACAGTTCCAGCGTGATATCGAGATGCGGGCCGACGATGCGCTGATGAATGGCGCAGTACGTCCGGCAGATCGTCCGCAGCGCCTGCTACCCCCTTCATTGGTGAGCGAACGACATCCGGATGGAAGCTTCGCGTTGGAGATCACCCGCAGTTTGGGCAGCGACGGGTTGCGCTGGCAACGTGTTCGCTGGTGGCGACAGGGAAACACACTGTGGCGGGCCAGCGGCGCTGCAACGGATCGCTACCCTTTGCCCGCACCGGATCCGTCAAAGGGAATCGCGGTGGCGCACGATGTGCAGCGGTTCGAGGTGCGAGCGTGGCAGCCGGGCGCCGGGTGGGCGATGTTGCCCAGCGACGGCGAGGTGCTGCCGGCTACTGGACTGGAGCTGCGATTGGGCCTGCGCGATGCACGTGGGCCGTTGAGCTACCGGCGGGTGCTGGAGCTTTAGGGCGCATCCCCGCTACGCATCCACGCAGGGCGTGGATCTACTGCCGAGCCTGCCGCCGGGCGCTCTCCTGCACCCGGCGGCGCCGTGTCGGTGGTCCTCACCGCTGATGGCCGCTCCCTGCCCTCCGTGCCGTCCTGGCTGGGGCCGCCACCCTTCCGTGGCGGCTGGCCCGATGCTGTCCATTCCTGCGGTCCAGCTGCATCCACGCATGGCGTGGATGCACGGTGGGTGCCGACCGTTGGTCGGCACGGTTGCAAGATGCCTAGCGTCGCTGCGTGCCCTCGTCGCGGCTCGCCTGCGGGAACTGGAAGGCACTGTTGGCGTCATAACCGCTGTTGGCAGTGTTGCCACGCGCCGGCGGATTGATGGCGCTGGTGCCACTGCCAAATCCGAGGATCTGCACGCTGATCACCGACGGCTGGTTGCGTCGTGCATCGTCCTGGCTCTTGCGCATCACATCCTGTGCCGCCTGGCTGGCGCTGTTCGCTGCCGCACTGGCCGAAGCCAGCGCATTGACGTTCACCGTGGCCAGCACCGGCAGGCCCTTGCTCTCGCCCTGCACCTGGATGTTGGCCGCGTTGAGTACCTGCAGCGCGGCCAGGTTGATGTTGCCCGAGACACGGATACCCGCTTCGCCCGCGTCGATGGTGCCCAGCGGCGCGATCAGGTCGACGTCGCCCGGCGGCACTTCGGGAATCGGCGCCAGCGTGGCGAAGCCGGCACCGGTGGCCGGCGCCTGCGGCGACAGCAGCACATTGCCCCAGTTGTCGTAGATCCGGCGCGGCGGCGTGTAAAGCAGCGTGGTACGCGAGCCGCGGCCGGCGTTGATGTCGCCCTGCTCGGTCCAGGCCAGGATGTCGCCACCGAAGGCCGTCATGACACGCGACAGGCCCAACAGCACGCTGTCCTGGCTGAACAGGCGGATGTCGCCCTGGCCCTGCGTGATCAGGCCGGAGCTGGCCGGCGGCACCTCACCCGCAACGCCCAGCACGATCTGCCCACCCGGCGCCATCAGCTCGATGTTGCCGCCCGCCTCGGTGCGCACGCCCGAGCCACCGTACATCACGATATCGCCGGTGCGCGGGATCGTCGCTCCCGTTGCATCCTTGTCCGGCATCAGCGTGGCGATGGCTTCGCGACCGCGCAGGTAGGAGCCGAAGCGCGGCCCATCCCGATCGTTGAACTCGCGGCCGCCCTCGCGCAGCTCGGCGTAGTAGACCTGGCGCAGGAAGATGCGCTGCTGCTCCTTCGGCAAGCGATCGAACGCCGCCAGGGCCTCCGCGCCATCGACCGCCAGGCCGAAGCGCTGCTGCAGCCACTGCTTCAGCTCCTTGTCGTAGATCTTCGCCGCCTTGCCGGGTTGCGACGCCAGTGATTGCGCCGGGTCGGCGAGGTTGGACGGATCCAGGTAGCGCGCGCGCACGGCATCGAACGCGATGTTCTGGTTGCCGGCGGTCACTGCAATGCTGGCGCCTGGACGAGTGTCGCCCTGGATCAGACCGCCACGGCTGACGATGCTGCCGCTATCCTCCTGGCGCAGCTGGCGGCCTGCACTGACGTCGACATTGCCTGGACCGAATACGGTCACGTTGGCGTGCACGATGTCACGGCCAGCCTCTACCACGGTCAGATCGGTGCCACTGTTGTTCAGCGCCATCACCGTGCTGCCGAGGATGTCCGTGCCCGCGCGCAGCTGGACCGGTGCGGCCACGTCGTACCAGGTGCCGACCGTGCGCGGCGTGTCTGGGGAGGCCGGCGTCCACTCACCGCCGGTACGCAGCCCGATGATGTCGCCACTACCGGCATAGAAGCGGTTTGGCTGCCCCCCAGCAGCGCGCGGCGTCGCCAGCATCGGTCGATTCGGACCGAAGGCGAACAACGGGGTGGGGTCCGCACTACCCGCCAGGGAAGGCACCACAGTGCCATCCGGGGACAGATTGGTCAGCCGCAGTGTACCGCTGGCAGAGAAGGCACTGAAGGCCGGATCAAACGGCGATGGCAAGCGGGTGTCGGCCCCGGAACTGCTGATCGCGGGTGCATCGCTGGCGGCCAGGATCGAGCCGCCTGCAAGCAGTTGCAGGCTGCCGTTGGCACCAGGTGCAGTCAGCAGCACGGTCGAAGGATCGGCGCGCGACAGCTTGATGTCACCGCTGGCAGCCACGGCCTGCAGGCGCGAAGGATAGATCCAGTAGGCCGCCCCGCCGGCAGTCACTTCCGCACGGCCGTCCTCGATGCGTTCAATGGTCCGCTGCGCGACCGGCACCACGTCGCCACCGGCGGAGAACAGGTTGATCGCCGTCGACGGTGTCCAGAGCGAGAATCCGCCAGCGCCCAGCAGTCGCGTGCCGTCATCTGCGGTCACCCGGTTCGCGTTGAACAACCTCACCCGGCCGGCATCGGCCGCAGAGGAAAGGACCACGTCGCCCCGGGCCGTCAGATCCGCAACCGAATCTCCCAGCACCAGAACCGGCCCACCCATGGCCGCACTGGTGGTCGATCGATAAGGGTCCATCATGCGCAGGCCGCTGGCGATGGCCTGATAGTTGTTCGGCCCCACGGCACTGCCACCGATCCGTGCAGCCTCGACGCTGAGATGGCCACGCAGGTTCACCAGCGTACCGTTGAGCTCCAGATTCTGCTGGTTTTCGGCCTGCGAGTAGGAGGTAGCCGCCAGCAGCGGATTCAACGCACCGGCACTGCGCAACCGCAGATCGCCGCCACCGGTCTGCACCAGGCGGCCATCGTCGACACGACCGGTCGACGCCACCGCCGCGTTGATCGCCGTGGAATAGCGTCCACCGCCGAGCACGCCCTGGGCATCGCCCTTGGCCGCCGTGACGCCCGCGTTGCGGCCCGCCTCGATATCCACATTGCCGCCACCCAGCGTGCCGATTCCAGTGAACCCGACCATGCGTGGCGTCGACGTGGCCGTCACTCCGGTGATCGCATAGGTACCGAAGTTGACCCACCAGCTGGTCGGCACCGGTTCCACACCGGGCGTACTGCCCGTGCCTTGCCGCCACAACCAGCCGCCGACCGAACTGCTGGCGCTGTCGGCCTTGTCACGATCGGTACCTGCGGACGACAAGGTCGCCCAGGTGGCCCCGGTTACGTCCCGGCCGGCAATCACGCTCAGATTGCCACCGTGGTCGGGATACCACGCGCGATAGGCAGCCAGGGCCGCATCATAGTCACCGGTGGCCTGCTGCAGGCCCAACAACGTGCTGCGCCCGTTCAAGGGACTGCGCTCGGACTGGAAGCGTTCGTCGTGGCCGTTGCCCAGCGATGCAGGGGTGCCCGCCGTATACACGCCGAACACCGAACGCATCTGCACATCGCGCGCCGCCAGCAGCTGCAGATCGCCGGTGCCCGTACGCAGCACACTCCACATCGGTGTGCCGTGCCGCGGCGGGTCCATCGTGGTGACCTCGCGCGTCTCGCCCGGCATCAGGCAGAAGCCATCGCTGAGCTGCCCACAGATGGCCTCCTCGGTCATGCCGATCATCTCGCCGAATTCCCTGACGCTGGTTCCCGCAAGGGACGGATCGCCCGCGAGTTCCTCCGCGCCCAGCTCGGTGAAGATATACGGCGAGGTGATGCAGCTCGCGGCCACGCTGCACAGTGCATCTTCCTCCCGGCCCAGGTGCACGGCCAGGTCCTTGATCGTCCGGCCCACCCAGGAGCCGTCAACCCCCAGCCGTTGCGCGCCGTCTGCGGTCAACAACCGGTCGCGGATGAACTTCATCTGCTTGCTGGCATCGCGGATCGCACCGTAGTGCGTATCGGACAAGGTCAGGTCACCGCTTGCACCGAAGCGGCGCGTACGCGGGTCCGCAGCGTCGATGTCGGCGCCGGCAACGAGTGACACGTCCCAGGAAGTGGAGCCTTCAGGCAGCATCTGCGCCAACGCCCAGTTGCGTCCCTGGCGTCCATCACTGCCGGTCGGCCGCAGCTTGATCGGCGTGCCACCCGGTAGTTTGACCGTGGCCATCGAGGGGATGAGTGCACCGCGCGCCAACGGCGTGCGCGCCGCCAGGCGCAGTTCGATCGGCAGCGGTACGCCGGCCGGCCAGGTGTGGCCGGCCACGTTGGCCTCGCCACGAAGCTGGAAGCCTGCAGAGAGCTTCGCTCCGGCCGGCACCGACAATGGCTGCGCCAGTACGCTGCCCGCCGGATGCACCTGGCCGTCAGCGAGCTTGACCGCCGCCGCCAGCACCGTGCCTGCGGGCAATACCAAAGGCCCGGTCAGGGTCATGTCGACCGGCAGCGTCGTGCCCGCCGGAAGTTTCACGGCCTGCACCTGGATGGCGTAGTTCAGCACCGCGCTGGCCGGGAACCGCGTGCCGATGTCCAGCACGACGCCATCGCCGGGAACCACCAGGTCTGCACCGAACGGGGTGACACCGAGGCCGAACACGGCGCCCTCGACCAGTTGCCAGCCCGCGTCGTCCGGACTGGCCGGGGGCGGCGCAAAACCATCGTTGATGCTGCCGTAGACATTCAGGTCGCCGGCGGCACGCAGGCGCATCGCACCGGATTCACCGAAACCGCGGCGTGCTGGATCCTGGCGGTCGGATTGCGGGCCATAGCGATAGCCGGACAGGTCAAGGTCACCACTGACGGTCAGGTCGCCCTCGGGATTGGCGGCCGACGCAACACCAATGATGTCCACGCCCGGCCGCAGGCGCACGCTGCCCAGCGCCGCCAGGCGCGCCGACAGATCGGCGTTGCCCAGCGCCGCGTTCATCCAGGCCGTGCTGGCCGGATCCACCACGGTGTCCAGCCAGGCCTGGGTGACCATCTGCGAGCGATGGCCGTTCACATCCGGCGTGGTCGCCAGCGGCGCATCCTCATAGCGACGTACCGCGGTGACGAACACATCGCGTGCGCCCATCACCTGCAGCCCTGCGTCACTACGGATCGCTGCATCCGAGCCACCACTGCGCGGCACGTTCAACGCGAGCGTACCGCGCGCCCGGCCATCGTTCTGGCCAGGCGCCGTGCCCACCGCGACCCCGGTGCCGCTGCGCAGGTCGACCCTGGCAGCAGGGCCGAGTACCAGCGTGCCCGATCGGCTCTCCAGCTCGACGATGGCGCGGTTGGGGCTGTCGATGATGCCGCCGTAGCTGTCCACGCGCAGCGCGGTGCCATGTGCATCCAGAGTGCCATCCACCTGCAGGCCGTCCCGCGCGGCCAGGCGGATGCTGCCCACCTGCTCGCCACTGGCGTCGATCCGACCGCGAACCTGCAGCGCGCCACCATCAACACTGATATCGACCTTGCGCGCCTTCACCTCGTCGCCGATCAGCAGGTCGCCCTGCTTGAGCTGGAAGCTGCGTGCTCCGGTCACGCCATCGCCGGTCAGGCGCTGGTTCAGACCGCTGAAATCGTGCAACTGCTGCGCACGGACCAGCAGTTCGCCACTGTCGTAGGGCACCACGCTGCCGCCCACGTCCTGACGGCCCGACGCCTGGCCAAGGATCCGGCCAGCAAGGTCGACACGCCCATCACTGGCACCGAGTGCGGTCACGGTCAGGCGGCCGGCACGATTGTTGCGGGCAGACAGATCGATGCGCGAGGCCGCGTCGGTCTGCACGCTGCCGTCGCCCGCGGTGAGTTCCGCGTCGCCGCCCCAACTGTAATTGTCGACGTCGAACAGGCTGACCTTGCGCCCGGAGAGATCCAGATCGGCCCGGCTGCCCAGGCGCAGTGAATGGTCGGCGTTGGCCGACAACCTGCCAGAGGCGAGCGCGAACCGTGTATCGAGCACGATGTCGCCGGCGCGAAGATCGAGCTCGGCGCCGAGGGCGTCTGCGCTGCCACCGGTCGTGGTACTGCGCGCAGACAATGTGCCACCTGTCTTCACCGCCAGCTTGGCCCCGGCCTCGCCGGTGATCAGCGGCGCCTCGATATCCAGGTTGCCCCCACTGAACACCCAGCCCTTGCCCGCCACGTAATCGCCTTGGCGCTGGTAGACCGTCAGGTCACCGCTGCCGGCAAACACCAGCTGGCGCGCGGCCTGCAGGTTCACTCCGGCAAAGCCCAGCACCTGGCGCCCGGCATTGGCTTCCGATGAGGGGCGCGAGCGCGTCGACGGTGCCAACCGCAGCGTGTGGGTGATGATGTCCAGCTGCCCGCTTCCCAACCGGCTGGCGATTGCTGGCCCCACCGGCTGCGTCTTCGCATCCCCCAGTACCGACGTGGCGCCCTGCTGGCCCGACCAGGTCAGTTCCGCAGCGAAGATGCGTGCGCGGTCGTTGCTGTCGCCGTAGCCATGGATCGCCGGCGCGCCCAGCACCAGGCTGCGCAGGCTCGGCTTGCCCGTTGCGGCATCCCGCGTGTCCAGATCCACGCTGCCGAACACGTTGATCGCCTCGGCAGCGTTCAGGCGCAGGGTCTCCAGTGCAGGCGCGCCGACAGCCGTATTACCACGCAGGAGATCGCGCAGGACCTGCTGGTTCAGCATCAGGCCCGGTGGCAGCGCCGAGGCACCCGCCGCCCGCGCGATGGCTTCGGCCGTGCCCAGGTTGATATTGCCCATGCCCAGCGCCAGCTCGCGCGTGCCGTACACGGCGCCCTCGCGCAGCTGCAGCTGCCCACTGGATGCAACATTGATGCTGCCCTCCGATACCAGGCGGGCCTGGCCGGCGCAGGTAGCGCCCGGATCACAGGCGCCAATGTCGATGTCGACGCGTGTTCCGGCCGTTCCTGTGGCCGCAGCCAGCACTTCGGGGTGGTCATTGGAAACGGCCAGCAGCCCACCACCCACCTGGTAGACATAGCCCAGGCTTGACGGCAGCCCGGCGGCGCCCAGCCCAATCGTGTCGATTCCTGCCCCGGCCTCGACCACGATGCCGCGCCCACCTTCAACCGCACCAATCAGGACTTCCGGCGCGCGCAGCACGGCGCCACTGCGCACCACCACGTCCTGGCCAATGCCCATGACATCGATGACGGATGGTGCGACCGAGCGCAGGCGTGCATTGATGACCAACCGCGAAGGCTGCAGCGCATTGAGCGCATCGGCTTCGATGGTCGCCCCCTGCGGGTCTGTGCCAGTGTTGCCACCCGCCGCGATGATCTCCAGCGAGCCCACCGAGCTGACCCGTGCAACCTCCACGCTGCCGCCGATCCCGCCACTGCCAGCGGTGGGCTGGAAGCGTGCCTCACCCTGGAAGCGCAATGCAGAGGCCCCCTGGCGGCCGGCACCTGCGCCCAGCTCAAGCCGCAGCGTGCCCGCATCGACCGTCTGCCACCCACGTGGCAGGCCCAGTCGCTGCGCGCTGGCAGTCACGAAGGCGTTGTAACTGGTCTCGTTGTATCCGGAGTGCCGTCGCACGGTCGCCGCCGGGGTCAGCAGCAGGTCCGTCAGCAACGGTGATACCGCACCGCCCAGTGCGTCGGCCCGATGGCCGGCCACCCGCCATGAGCCGGTCCCGGTGGCCAACGCGGTCGTGGCGCCGGTCGCGCCACTGGCGCCGAGCTCGACCCGGTACGCCCCTGGTTGCAGCGCAAAGCTGGCCGGCAGCAACGTGTAGGTGCCCGCTGCCAGGCCCGGCACGCCTGCCGGCACCACGACCTGCTGGCCCACGGCCGGATCGGCCGAGCCATCGGACAGGCCCAGCGGGGCGGCGCTGCCTGCATAGCCCGGCACGATGGCGTAGACCTCATTGCCCGGCTGGCTGAAGCCATAGCGTGGATTCGCATCAGCCAATGCATGGCGCAGGATGTCCACCGAACCGCCACGGCCACTGACAAAGGCCGCGCCGGTCAGCTCACCGCCACCCGACATGTCCAGCACCGCGCCCGGTGCCACGTCGGTCTCGCTGCTGACCAGACGGACGCCGATCGGCAGCGCGCCACCGCCCACATTCCTCGGCTCAACGACTGCACCATCCAGGCGCCATTGGATGCCATCCAGCGTGCCACCATAGGGCAGGCTGAGCCCTGCGCCGCTGGTCGAGGTCAGGCTCCCCGGCAGCAATGAGACACGTGAGGCCAGCACACTGTTGCTGTCGGTCCCGCCCAGCACGATGCTGCCCATGGGTGCGCGCACCACGCCCGCCTGCTCGACGGTCGCCGCGGTGAGCATAAGGCTGCCCAGTGCCGACAATGGCGTTGCCGGTGCGACGCCCCCCAGCCCATTGATGCGCAGCAGGCCGGCCGCATCCTTCCATCGCGGATCCGCTGAAACGGCGACAGGATCCAGCCCGGTGCCAAGCCGACCGGACGCGCCGGCCACCGGATACACCTGAGCGGCGGTAATCTCCAGGCGTCGCGCTGCAAGCAGCTCGGTATCGAGCGCACCTGCGCGCGGATTGCCCTTCAGCAGCCGCACGTCACCGCTGCTGCGCAGGGCGACATCGTCAAAACCATCCAGCCGCACCGTGTCGCGCACATCGATCAGTTGCGCATCGGCCTGCAGCCGGTGCTGCTGCCCGGATGCCAGCGGCACGTCCGCGCTGACCACGGTGGTCTCGCCGGGAATCACGGCCCAGCTCGGGCCGGACAGCTTCAGATAGGGCGCCTGCAGCGTGATGGATCGGGCCGCCGCAGCGCCCGGCAACACGCCGACGGAACCTGCCAGGCGCAGGCTCTGCCCCATCCGCAGATCGATGTCGCCTTGGCTGCGGACCGCGGTGAACAACGACAGGTTGTCGAACCCGCCGTCGCGGATCTGTTCCACCGACAGCGTCGCGTGGCCATATGTGGGTGCCGCCGGCGTCGACGCTTCCTCCCGCTTCTGGCTGAGGGCGAGGAATCGGGGGGCACGCACGCCCTCACTTGCGCTGGGTGCGTAGACACCCCCGGCGAAGGCGATGCCCAGGGTACCGCCGCGCGCACCGGCACCTCCGGCCGCGGCGTGCAGATCGCCCTGCAGGTAGAGTGCATTGGCCGAGCGCAGCACGATCTCGCCGCCATCGCTGTCCACCTGCTGGGTGCCCTGGCCGTCGATATGCAACGCCGTTGAACTGCCATCGGCACGCAGCCGCGCACCCCGCTCGACCACGATGAACGCATCCACCGGGCGATCAGTGACGTCGCCGGCGCCTTCCCAATCCAGGGCACCGCCAATCTCGATGCTGCCGCCCTTGCGCCCCCCCCCGCGCAGCCGCTGGGCTGAATCCTTCACGCTGAAGGCATCGCCACTGACATCCAGTTCCGCCCCGTCCGCGATGCGGTAGGTGCGGCTGTTGGGTTGCCCGTCAAACAGATCAATGGCCGTGCGCACGTCATCCAGCCGGATCCGGCCACCGGCCGCGTGCAGGCGCCCTTCCACGGCGATGTTGCCCGCGCCCCGCAGTTCAATGGACTGTGCCGGATCAACCTGCACGCTGGCACCCTTGCTGATGCGCAGATCACCGCCGCGGTTACCGAACTGCGAGCGCAGCAACAGGCCCGCACCGGCCCGCTGGCTGATGCGGCCGCTCAACGGATCGGCGCTGTAAAGCGGGGCCAGCCACGCCTGCACGGCGTCCTCGCGGGTGACCGCCTTAAGCGCATCGCTGGCCAGGCGCAGGCCCGGCATGACCACTTCCACCTGCGCACCATCGGCCACTTCAAGACCCTGGTGCGCGTTGATGTCGTACTGGCTGAAGCCAGTGCCGAACAGTGCGCTGCGCAGCGTCAGCACGCCGGCGGCCTGGCCTTCGCCACCGATGCGGACATGCCCGCCATCGGTCAGCGACAGGCTGCCACTGCCCTGGCCCAGCGCGCTGATGCGCGCATCGTCGGCCAACGACAGCAGGCCGACAACCCCTCTGCCGGTGTCCAGCGTGTTGGCCTGCAGGCCGACGCTGCCGCCCTTGCCGATGCGCGCCTTGCCGGCGCTGTCGACACGGCCGCCGGCGTCTACGCTAAGCTCGCTGCCACGCCCGACCACCACATCCTGGCTGTTCTCCAGCTGCAGGCGACCGCCATCGCTCCACGCCTGGCCCTGCGCCGCGCCGGGGTCCAGCAGCAGATTGCTCCAGCGGCCGGCAAGGTCGATGCGCGCGCCATCGGCGATCTCCACCCGTCCACGCCCGGCCTGCAGCAGCGGAACCACCGGGCTGCCGGTTACCGCCAGCAGATTGCCGGCCTGCAGCTGACCGCCTGCAATACCGATATCACCGCCGAGGCGGATGTCACTGGCGGTCAGTACCAGCTGCCCGCCATCCTGCAGGCGCAGTTTCCCCTCGATGCCGATGCTGCCGGCAGTGGCCAGGTCCAGGCGTCCCCATTGCTGCTCGCTCAGGCGGCCCGCATCCAGCCACAGGGTGTTGCGCTGCGGTACCGGGATCGGCGCCTGCAGCGTCCAGTCAGCCACGGGCACCGCGCCATCAGCGATCCGCACCTGGGTGTCGAAGACCGCATTGCGCCCTGCGTTGTCATAGCGCCCCAGCCACAGCTGGGCGTTGCGGGCCACCGCGGTCTGTGCCTGCGCGTAGCCGTCCTTGCCCTGGTCCGGTGCTTTGGCCTGCTGAGCGCCCTGGAACACCTGGGTGTTGATGTCACCCTGCAGCACCGCGGTCGGCGCGGAGATCACCAACCGGCCGGCATCGCGCCCCACGGTATGGCCGTTGTCGACCCGCTCGCCCGGCGCCACCAACGGATTGCGGAAGGCCTCATTGACGCCCCAGCGCTGGTGATCAACCTCGAACCCCTTGTACAGGCCGGCGTACTGCATCTCCGCCGGCGCATCGTCCAAGCGGTACAACCGCCCATCGGTGCCGCGCAACCAGCTCTGCTTGATCACGCCGGACTGCACATCCAGGCTGCCACCGGCCAGGTTGATCTTCGACCCGCCATGGGTCACCACCTCGCTGCCGTTCAACTGCACGGTGCCGCCCTGGGCCGCCCATTCGCCGATCGAGTGGCGCTGGTTGTCCAGATAGCCGCCCACTTCCAGCAGCCCGCCACCGGCATACCAGCGCTCGGCGGCATAACCGCCGGTACCGGCTGCGACGCGCTGCAGTTCACGACGATCGATCCAGACTTCGCTGCTGATCAACGTGCCATTGTCGCGGTTGTCCGGCGAATCGCGCAGTTCGTTGCCCTGCACCTTCACCTGCACGTTGTTGCTCTCCATCGCCACGCGCACACCGACTGCGCCGGAGACATCGACCTGCGCCGCGTTGCCCACGTAGCTGCGGCGTGCCGCATCGCCGACCACCTGGCCGCCGGTCGCAACGGTCAACGAGCCATCCTTGAAATTGATGTCGCCACCGGAGACGATCTCCACGCGCGACTGGTCACGACGGTCCTGCAGCCGCGAGAGGTTGTCGAACGTGCCAGCGCTGCTTGCCGCACGCAGCACATCCTGCTCCGCCGAGGCCTTGATCAACGCATCGCGCTGGCTGTCCAGCACCGCGCTCTTGCCGTCGTCTTCGATCAGCACTGCGGTGGTTGCACCGGATTGCAGGGTCACCTGGCCCTGGCGGTCGCTGATCGCGTTGAGCAGATGGATGGTGCCGCGCTGGCCCAGCGTGGTCGTGGCGACGGCAACGCCGGCCTGCTCGACCCTGCGCCCGGCCAGGGTGATGTCGCCCTCGCGCGCCTGGATCAGGCCACTGTTGCGCACGTCGCCGGCACTGCTGCCCTGCACGAAGCGCGGCGCGATCTCGTTGCCGGCCGTGGTCGACGCGGTGTTCTGCGCGGTGCCGACGCCGCGACGGATCACGAAACTGTCACCCGCCGCCAGCTGCGCCTGGCCCTTGCGCGTCTCGATCTGGCCGGCGTTCTCCACGCTGCTTCCGGCCAGCAGCACGTAGCCGCCGCCACGGGTGGCGCTTGAAGGATCGTGGGTGGCGATGCGCGCGCCCTGCTCCACCATCACCTTGCCGAAGGCCTCGGTCAGCGCGGCAGTGGTGCCGTCGGCACTGAACAGGCCGTTGTCGCGGAACTGCCCATCACTGATCCGTGCGGCAGCGGCAACCAGGTTGCGGACGTTGACCTGGCTGTTGTTGCCGAACACCACGCCATTGCGGTTGGCCACGAACACCGTGCCATTGGCCTTCAGCTGGCCGAGGATCTGGCTGGGCCGGGCAGTGGGGTCGTTGACCCGGTTCAACACCGCCCAGTCCGCATTCTGCTGGAAGGTCAGCGTGGTGTTGCCGCCGATGTTGAAGGTTTCCCAGTTCAGGATTGCCTTGTCCGCCGTCTGCTCCACGCTCACCTGGACCCGGCCATCGCTGCCCTGTGACTGGATCGCCTCGCGCGCATTCAACCAGCCACGGGTGAGCGGGTTTTCATCGACCTTCAGGCCGTCCTTGCCCAGCCCGTCGGCCACGATGAAGCCAGCCTCCCGACGCGCCTGCCGGGCCTGCTCCTGCAGCCGCTGCTGCAATGCAATGGCCTGTGCGGCGGTGCCGAGGTTGTCGATGGATTGCTGCAGCTTCTGGCGTGCGGCGTCCTGCTGCTGCGCCGGCAGCTGGAACTGGATCGGTACCCCGTTGGGCATCCGTCCGCTCTGCGCTGCCGCGCCCTGGGCCGCACCGCGATCAGCGAACCAGCCAGGACTGAACGCCTGCTGGGCCTGGCTGGCGGGAGCGACCACCGTACCCAGCGCGACTGCGACGGCCCACGCCATGGGGTGACTGCGGCGCAGCATGGACGGACGGGAAACGGTCGTGAGCGGATGCGACATCTGGACCTCGTCAACCTGATTGGGCGGCCGCAGCCGCATCACTGTCTGATGGATGGGGCGATGGGTGCCCTGCCCCTGTTAGACGAGGCCGGGGGCGTGAAGCCGACATCAAGAAAGCATTCGCCACAATGAAAAAGGCGCCGGCAATCGCGCCGGCGCCTGTTCATGGCATCGCGCCAACACCGCCTCGTCACGGACGACCGATGCCCGCGCAGGTGCTCGGGTTGTTCAAGCCCGTCGGCACGCCCGCCACGGCGAACCGGCTGCGGATGGCTTCGGCCCAGGCGGAGGGCAGCGGAATGAACCGATGCGCGGTGACGGCCGCATCATTCCGCCTGGCGTAATGCGGAATCAGAAACACCCGCAGCGACATCGCTTCCCAGACCTCGGCATAGCACTGGCTGAAGATCAGGTTGGTGGTGCCGACGATGGGATAGCCCACGGGCGGGTAGCTGTACGTCGGCACCCAGTTTTCCGGTCGCTCTGCCGCAGAGCCGGTCGGAGGCGCGATCGAGTTCAAGGTCGCGCGCACGCTGGCGTCATCGGGCGAGTAGCCGCGCACCTTGGCAACGCGGGTTGGATCGGACAGCGGTGCGGCGATGTCCGGACCGCTGTATCCAATGGCACCGGCGGTGGCCAGTATCCGGTCGTACTGTGCCTGCTCGCTGGCTGCAGCCACGAAGTTGGTGGGCAATGCAGAGAACAGCGAAGCAAAATCGCGGGTGGTCCTGAACGTGCCTCCCACCAGCCTGGAACCCTCGGTATCCATCCGTGAGCACGCCGTGGACAGGAAGCGGGTCAGCAGTTCAGTGGTTCCGCCTTTCTCGGCGCGGTAGACCACCGTGACCACGCCGGCACGGCCAGGATCGAGGTCATTCCAGTACTCGACCTTGCCCGAAAACAGGCGGCACAGCTGCGGCACGCTCAGATCCAGGGTGCCGCCGGGCGCGTTGAACGGCAACGCAATCGCCAGGCCGGCTACGGGCACCTGGACGAGCGCACCAAACTGCTTTGCATGAACGGTGTTGTATGCGTTGATCTCGGCGCTGGTCAGCACCGATTCGGTTGCGATGAAATGGGGCGGCCGGGTCTCACCGGCAGACTCGGGCACATTCTCAAGGAACGCCCGCCGCGCAGGTTCATCACCCACAGCGCGATAGGTCACGTTGGCCGGCAGGATCCTGTCCGCCGATTCCGCATAGAGCTTGGCGGGCACACCCGATCCCGCGCCCTTGATGGGCAGGACCTTGACCTGCGCAGCTGCGGTTCCACACAGCGAGGCACCGATGCACAGCGCTGCCACAACCAATGTACGTTTCATCTTCCTCTCCCTTGGGTACCCACGTCCTTGCCGGCCCGGGCCGACACGCAAGAAGGCGCCGACCTCGCGGCCGGCGCCCTTTTCAGCAGTACCGCTGGATCAGCGGCCGACGCCGGTGGTGCAGGTGCTGGGGTTGCTCAGGCCGGTAGCAGCCGAGGAGGAAACCAGGTTGGCAGCAACCGCTTCACGCCAGTCCTGGGTCAGCGGGATGAAACCGTGCGCACGCACCGCGGCATCGTTGTTGCCGGTCGCGCCCACGTTGTAGTGGTTCTGCAGGAAGTCGCGGATCGCATTGCGAGCCAGGGCGACGCGGTAGCACTGGCCGAACACCAGGTTGGTGTAGCCAGCGATCGGATAGCCCGCCGACGGGTTGGTGAACACCGGCACCCACTTGGCCGGGTTGGCGATGTCGGCAGCCGAGGACGGCGGAGCGATGGTGTTCAGGGTGGCAGCAACGCTCACTTCATCCGGCGAATAGCCCTTCAGCTTGGCAACCTTGGTCGCGTCCTGCAGGTTCGGGATCACGTCCGGGCCCACATAGCCGATGCGACCGTCAGCGGCGTACACGGCGTTGTACAGCGCGGTGCCACCGGTGGCCGGCGCAGCGACGAAGTTCGACGGCACGGTGGTGAACAGGTTGGCGAAGGTCGACTGCACCGAGAAGGCCGGCGCACCGTTGGTCAGCTTCAGGTTGGTGCCGGCAACGTCGCCCGGCTGGCAGGCGCTGGCCAGGAAGCGGGTCAGCAGCTCGCTGGTGCCGCTGCTCTCGCCACGGTAGACAACCTGGATCGGGCCAGTGCGGCCGGTGCCGGTGCCGGACCAATCGGTGATCTTGCCCGAGAAGATGCCGCAAGCCTGGGCCACGGTCAGGTCAACGGCCGAGCCAGCCTTGTTGAACGGAATGGTGACCGAGGTGGCGACCGACGGCATCTGCAGCAGCGGGCCGAACTTGGTGGTCGAGGTCGCGGAGTTGTAGGTGGTGTTGTAGGTGTCGATTTCGGCCTGGCTCAGCACCGAGTCGCTGCCGGCGAAGTGGACGTTGCCGGTGCCGGTCGGGATGAACAGCGCGATCTTGTTTTCCAGGAACGCCTTCTTGCCGGTGCCCGAACCGGTCACGGCGTAGCTGAAGGTCGACGGCAGGATGCTGTCGGCCTGGCCCTTGTACAGATCGGCCGGCAGCGAAGCGCCGCCGCCGTTGACGAGGGACTGCTGGGCCGAAGCGGCACCGGCGGTGGCGAGCAGCGCGGTGGCAACCAGCGCGGCCAGGGTCTTGTACTTGTTCATGATCTTCTCCTGAAGGGTTTACTGCGAAGGGAAACACCGAGGGAGGAACGGTCACTACACGCCTGCTGCCGCCGAGGGCCTCCCAGCCCACTCTGCGGCGACGTGGCTATGCTGGTCGCCGCCGATGACAGGCCGCTTAAGAAACCTGTGGAAGATCGAAAAAAGGTGTGGAGGATTGTGTGGAGAATCGGCTGGATGGAATCGACTGATGGAATCGGCCGGCTAGAGCCGACTGGGTAGAGTCGACTGTTAGTCGACTACCCTTCACCCGCAGTAGCAGTACGAAGCACGCGCTCTGCGCGCTAGTCGACTAACAGTCGACTCTACCCGTGATGCGCTTTGCGCATCATTGCACCAAGGGGTTGAGGATGTCAGTAGATCCACGCCATGCGTGGATGGATCACCCACCACGCGGGCCGTACGACGTATCCACGCATGGCGTGGATCTACTGCACCAACTGATTCATTTCCATGATCGGCATCAGCACGGCCAGCACGATGGTCAGCACAACGCCGCCCATCACCAGGATCATGGTCGGCTCCAGCAGTGCGGTCAGCGCCATCGCACGACGTTCGATCTCACGCGAGATCGTCTGCGCGGCGCGATCCAGCAGCGGTGCCAGCGAACCGGTTTTCTCGCCACTGGCCACCAGGTGCACCAGGATCGGCGGATACACCTTCTGTACCTTCAATGCCGCACCCAACGCAGCCCCTTCGCGCACGCGTGCGGACACGTCATCGGCGCAGCGCGCCAGCAGCGCGTTGCCGAGGGTCTGTCGCGCCGCCTCCAGTGCACGCAGCAGTGGCACGCCGGCATCCAGCAGGATCGCCAGTGTCGAGGCGAAGCGCGCACTGTTCACGCCCAGCACGAAACGCCCGACCATCGGCACCCGCAGCAGCACCGCGTCCCAGCGCAGGCGCAACTCGGGCCTGCGCAGAGCCAAGCGCCAGGCCACCACCAGCGCAGCGACGCCCAGCCCCACCCACACGCCCCAGCTGCGCACGAATGCGCTGGCCGCCAGCATCACCTGGGTCAGCATCGGCAGCGTCTGCCGCGCCTGCACGAACGCCGTCACCACCTGTGGCACCACGTAGCTGAGCAGGAAGATCACGATCGCCACCGATACCAGGCTGATCGCAGCCGGGTAGATGAAGGCGGTCAGCACCTTGGCCTGCAGCGCGTTGCGTTCTTCGATGTAGTCGGCCAGGCGCTCCATCACCCGCGCCAGGTCGCCGGAGTCTTCACCTGCACCCACCAATGCCCGATAGATCGGCGGGAAATCACGTGGTCGCGCGGCCAGCGCCACGGTCAGGCGCTGGCCGCCGCGCACATCGGCGCGCACTGCGGTAAGCGACTGCGCAACATGCGGGCGCTCGGCCTGCTCGATCACCGCACTCAATGCACCTTCCAACGGCAGGCTGGCGGCCAGCAGGCTGGCCAACTGGCGCGTGGACCAGGCCAGCTCGCTCGCGGACAGCCTGCGAGCGCCCCAGCCACTGCCGGCACTGCGCGCCGCACTCACCTGAACAGGAGTCAGCCCGCGCCCACGCAGCACCTGCCGAGCACCGCGTGGGCTGTCGGCATCCAGCTGCCCTTTCTCGATGCGGCCCTGCGCGTTGGCAGCCTGGTAGTCGAACAGTGCCATGCAGGCCTCAATCGTCGCCGGTGACGCGCAGGATCTCTTCCAGCGTGGTTACCCCGCAGTCGACCCAGCGCTGGCCGTCCTGCCGCAGGGTACGCATGCCGGCACGCCGCGCCGCCTCGCGAAGCGCGGGCTCACCCTGCCCTTCATGGATCAGCGCACGCACGCGATCGTCCACCACGAACAGCTCGTGGATGCCGGTTCGCCCCCGATAGCCGCTGTTGGCGCAGGCCGCGCAGCCCACCGCGCGCCACACGGTTCTGCCATCGCCGTCCACCTCGGCACGCCGGCACTGCATGCACAGCCGCCGCACCAGCCGCTGCGCCAGTACGCCGCGCAACGACGAGGCCAGCAGGAACGGCTCCACGCCCATGTCGGCCAGGCGGGTCACCGCCGAGATCGCATCGTTGGTATGCAGCGAGGCCAGCACGCCGTGGCCGGTCAGCGACGACTGCACGGCAATCTGCGCAGTTTCCAGGTCGCGGATCTCGCCGATCATGATGGTGTCCGGATCCTGGCGCAGGATCGCGCGCAGCGCGGTGCCGAAGCTCATGCCGATGCGCGCATTGACCTGGATCTGGCCGATGCCAGCGAAGTCGTACTCCACCGGGTCCTCCACGGTGAGGATGTTGCTGGTGCTGCTGTCGAGCTGGCCCAACGCGGCGTAGAGCGAGGTGGTCTTGCCGCTGCCGGTCGGGCCGGTCACCAGCACGATGCCGTGCGGCTGCCGGATCAATCCGGTGAACGTGGCCAGGGTGTCATCAGCCATGCCCAGGCGCTGCAGCTGCAGACGGCCGGCATCCTTCTCCAGCAGTCGCAGCACGGCGCGCTCGCCATGCCCGGTCGGCACCGTGGAGACACGAATGTCCAACGGACGCCCACCCACGCGGATCGCGATGCGCCCGTCCTGCGGGAGGCGCTTCTCGGCAATGTCCAGATGGGCCATGATCTTGATACGCGACACCAGCGCTGCGTGCAGGGCGCGGCGTGGCTGCACCATGTCGCGCAGGGTGCCGTCCACGCGGTAGCGCACCACCGAATGGGTCTCGAACGGCTCGATGTGCAGATCGCTGGCGCCATCGCGCGCAGCCTGTGCCAACAATGCGTTGATCATGCGGATCACCGGCGCATCGTCCTGCGCATCCAGCAGATCGGTGACCTCCGGCATGTCCTGCATCAGCCGGTCCAGATCGACTTCGCTTTCGGCGGCACCGACCACGGCAGCGGCATCGCCGCCGTCACGGTATTGCTCACCCAACCGCTGCTGCCAGGTCGCGGCGTCCAGCGCTTGGAAGGGCAGCGGGCCATGCCGGCGGCGCAGTTCGGCTACGGCCCACGCCGCGGTGTCGGCGGTGCCCAGCAACACAGGCTCGCCGCCCGCCTCGGACAGCATCACGCCATGGCTGCGCACCCAGGCGTACGGCAGCGGCGCGGTGGCGCTCACGGCCCGATCACCAGTTCCGGCGTGTAGCCCAGCCCGCGCAGCTGCTGCAGTGCCGGGTCCAGCGTTGACGGATCGCGCGGCAATCGCACGCGCAGGCGTTGCCCGCTCTCGCCGGGCGTCGCTTCGGCATAGGCCTGCAGGCCCAGTGCCCGCACCTGTGCCACGACCTGGCTGGCACGCGCCGGGTCCAGCCCCTGCGCGAACTGCACCAGCTGGGCATCGCCGTTACCGGCCGGATACAACGCCGCCAGGCTGGTGTTCTGCAGCGGCTGACCCTGCCCATCGCGCGCATTGCCCTGGCCGAGGACAGACAGGTCCTGCGGCGGCAGCTGTGGTGCGGACAGCGCTGGCAACGCCCAACTCTGAACCGGCTGCGCGCCGGCCTGCGCGTTGCGCATGTAGTCGTAGCGGTCGCGGGTCAGGCGCTGGCCGGCGGCGGGGTCGCGCACCACGTGCGGGCGCAGGAACACCATCAGGTTGGTCTTGGCGCGCTTGCGCGTGTCGCTGCGGAACAAGGCGCCCAGCACCGGGAGCTTGCCCAGCCCCGGCACCGCATCACGGCCATGGCTGACGCTGTCTTCCAGCAGGCCACCCAGCACCATGATCTGGCCATCGTCCAGCAACACGCTGGTATCCAGGGCGCGCTTGTTGGTGATGATACCGGCCGTGCTGTTCGCGCTCTGCGCGTCGATGCTGCTGACTTCCTGGTAGATGTCCAGCTTCACCGTGCCGCCCTCGGAAATCTGCGGGCGCACCCGCAGCTTCAGGCCGATGTCCTCGCGCACGATGGTCTGGAACGGGTTGTTGCTGCCGCCACCGCCGTCGGTCACGTAGCGGCCGCTGACGAACGGCACGGTCTGACCGACCATGATGCTGGCCGCCTCGTTGTCCAGCGTCATCAGGTTCGGCGTGGACAGGATGTTGGCGCCGCCCTTGCTCTGCAGCGCGTTGGCCAGCGCTTTCATGTTGAGGATCTGGCCGACACCAGGAAGGTTGATGGTGCCGTCGATCACGCCGATCTTCAGGCCATCCTTGGGCAGCACGTCCAGCGTGGTGCGCGCGGTGGTGCTCAGCCCGCTGCCGCCGGTGGCACCACCGAAGTGGGTGCCGCCAAAGGTGCGGCCATTGCCCAGCATCCACTGCACGCCCAGCTCGGCCGCATCGGTCTGGTTGACCTCCACGATCAGGCTCTCGACCAGCACCTGTGCCCGGCGCTGGTCGAGCTGGTCGATCACCCGGCGCAGGTTGCGGTACACCGGCTCCGGCGCCGAAATCAGTAGCGTATTGGTGGCCACGTCCGCCTGCACCGAGACCCCGTTCTGGCTGAAGCCGGTGCTCCCCGCATCTATCGGATCGCGCCGGCTAGGGTCCAGCCGCTGCGATTCCAGCGCATTGCCTCCAGTCTTGGCCTGCTGCGGCTGCGACGGCTGCGCAGGCGTGGAACGGTTGGCGTCACCCGGCAGTGGTGTGATGCCTTCATTGCTGCCCATTGCCGGTGCATCGCTCTGCCCGGCCACCACGCCCCGCAGCACACCGGCCAGCTGGTTGGCCTGGGCATTGCGCAGGTAGACCACATGCAGGTTGCCGGACTCGTCCTGCGCGCGGTCCAGCTTCTCCACCAGCTGCCGCGCCAGGCGGGTGCGACCGGGACTGCTGGAACGCAGCAGCACGCTGTTGCTGCGCGGGTCAGCCATCACCACCACCTTCTGGGTAGGCTCGGCGCCCTGCGCATCCAGCAGCGGCGCGACCATCGCCGCCACGTCAACGGCAATGCCCTGCTGCAGCTTCACCACATCGGTGTCCATGCCGGTCGGCGTGTCGACGCTGGCGATCACCCGTGCGATGCGCTCCAGGTTGTCGGCATAGTCGGTGATCACCAGGGTGTTGTTGCCCGGGTTGGCAGTGATCGGATTGTCCGGGCTGATCATCGGCCGCAGCACTGCCACCAGCGCAGCCGCGTTCTCGTAGCGCAGCGCAAAGGTGCGCGTGGCGATCTCGCCCCCTGCACCGCCGCTGCCCACGCGGCCACCGAGCAGCTTGGCGTCGGCCTGCGGCACCACCCGGCTGACCCCGCTGTTCTCGACCACCGCAAAGCCACGCATGCGCAGTGCGCCCAGCAGCAACTGGTAGGCCTGGGTACGGCTGACCGGGCCGTCGGAAACCACTGTCATCTTGCCGGTCACCCGTGGGTCGACCAGGAACTGGCGTCCGGTGAAGCGTGCCGCCATGCGCAACACGCCACCGATATCGGTATCCACCAGGTTCAACTGCACCGGCTCATCGCGGGCGTCCTGCGCCAGCACCGGCGCCGGTGCGTGGGCCATGCACACGATCAGGGCCAGTGCGGTACTGCAGGCAAGGCTGGGCATCACCCTCATGGATGGGCACCCACGTTGAGCGCCATCACGATGTTTCCGGAAATCCGTGCCGCCGGCATGTTCGCATCCCCTGTGCGTGTCAGTTGCAGCTGCTGCAGTTCGATGGCCGGATCGGCCAGCACGGGCAGCAGCCAGTTCCACAGCGCGTCAGCGGGCACCGCCTGAACCTGCAGGTGCCAATGCCCGTCGCGCGCTTCGATATGCAGTCCGTCGGCGAGTCCGGCCGACTTGATTTCGTCACGCAACCTGGCCATCGTCGGGCGCTGCCCCTGCATCTGCTGCTGGCGCTCGCGTGCCTGCAGCAGTGGCGCCAGGACACGCGCCTGCGCCTGCAGCCGCGGCAGCTCGGCCTGCCAGTGCGTGCGCTGCTTCAGCAGCGGCTCCAGCCACAACATCCACAGACCCGCCGCCAGCAGCGCCACCACCATCACCCACAGCATCAGCCGGTCGCGCGGTGGCAGGCGTTGCCAGCGCTGCTGCAGGCCCGTCATTCCCGCGACCAGCCGCAGGGTCCGGGTCGTCACTGTCCAGCTCCGCTCACCCGCAGGCGTCCACCGGCTTCGCGCGCCAACTGCAGGCCCTGCGCCTGGACCGCTTGCTGCCAATGCTCAAGCCGCTGCGGATCGTCGGCCAATGCCTGGGCGTCGGCATCCAGCTCCATGTCCAGCTGCCCGGGCTGGTAATGCAGGCTCCGCACCTGCCCGGCCAGCTCGGGAACCACCTGCAGCATGCCGGCTACCTGACGCTGCAGCGGCGGCAACGGCGGCGCCGGCAGTGGCACGGCCAGTGCTCGCCTTGCCTGCAGCACCGGGTCCACCACGTCGGTGATCTCCGGGAAGCGTGCGCTGAACTGGCGTGCCATGTCCTGTTGCAGGGCCTCGCCCTCACTTCGCCACCGCGAGACCTGCAGTTGCAGACCGAGCGCGGCCAGCAACATCGCCGCCAATGCCAGCCCGATCGCAAGCCGCGGCGCTTTCTGGCCCGCCCCGGGCAGAGGCAATGACCAGCCTGGCAAGGGGCCAGAGGCCTGCCGTTCATGGGGGATGGCAGTGGCGGGCAGACGTTCCGGCCACGTCGGCGGCACACCATCAATCCACTGCACGGCCTGCATGCCGGCCTGTTGCAGGCGCACGGCCAGCGCCTGCATCACCGCACAGGCATCCCGTCCGCCATACCATTGAACGAAACCCCGATCGCGCCCGCTGCGTACCAGCAGGTGCTCGCCGCTGACCTGCAGCGTGGCATGGCCGTCCTGCCAGGGCAGCAGCAGCGGCGTCGGATACAGCGCCTGCAACCGCAGTGCACACGAAGCCAGCAGCTGCTGGGCCTGCAGGACCGCCTGCTGGCCCAGCCAGGCCACAGGAACCGTGCCGTCCGCCGCCTGCGCACCGTGGGCCAGCGCCACCTCCTGCAGGTCATCCAGCAGCATCGCCTCCACCTCACCCTGCAGCGCCGACTGCAGGCGGCGCCCGGACAACGGTGGCAGCTGCAGTTCCAGCAGGATCAGGTCATTCGGATCGAGGCAGGCATGCACCGCGGCCTGCGGATGCCGCAGGCCCAGCGCCGCCAGCGTGTCGCGCCCGTGCGCCAGCACCTCGCCCTTGTGCAGCTGCGCCCAGTCCACCGCGCTGTCGGCGCGCAGACGCTCAAGCGCCGGCAGGCGCACCCGAATCTGCACGGTCATGCGCCGATCCTCGTCCACACGCGTTGCACACGCACGCCATCGTCGCGGTACTCGCGCCAGAGCAGCGCGCGAAAATCAACCGCGCTGCCGTCAGCCTGCACCTGACCGATGGCCAGGAACCACTCGCTATGGATACCCAGGGGAAGCACGACCATCTGTTCGTTGCTCAGTTGAAGTCGGTTGGCGATGTCGCCGCGATTGAGCAGCCAATGGCCAGCGTCGCGCTCACCGAGCAGCGCCTGCAGCCGCGCCGGATCGACCGCAGGCGTCACCGCCTGCAGAACGCGCAGGTCGCTGGTGTTGGCGTTGACCAGGGTCTGCGCCGGCAACACCACGGTGCGACGCGCCAGCGCCTGCAACGCCACCGGATCGGCACCCGGCAGCGCCTGTTCGATCAGTGATTCACGCGGCAGCGGCGCCTGCGCCTGGATGTCGCCATCGCGCAGGCGTGCCTGGATATGGTCCGCCGCCGAGGCACAGGCACCCTGTCCCAACCCCTGCCCGGCGCACAACGCGATGAACGCGCGCCGCGCCTCGGGATCCGGCTGGCCATGGGCCAGCAGATTGCGCAGGTTGAACATCGACTGGGCATCGACCAGTTGCAGCTGCACCGGCAGCGGTGCCTGAAGCTGCAAGGGACGCGCCCAGCGCCCGCTGCGCACCGTGGTCAGCTGTTCCTTTACATCCTCACGCAGCTGCTGCGCCGCACGCTCCAGCGTTGCGTCCACCGCCATGCGCACCTGCGCGCGCAGCTGGTCGCCCCGCAGCGCGCGCAGTTGGGCCGACTGCCGGGTCAGCAGTGCCGTGGCAATTACCGCCACCAGCGCCACCACCAGCAGGGCGACGATCACCGCCATGCCACGTTGACGGACACTTGAAACAGAACGCATCCGGGCTGACATCGGCCTGCCTCACAACTGCCAGGAGCCGATGTCCGCGTTCCCGGCGTCGCCCCCGGGCTTGCCGTCCGCACCCAGCGAGAACACATCGATGTCGCCGTGGGTGCCGGGAATCTGGTATTGGTAAGGATGGCCCCACGGATCATTCGGGAGGCGGTCCAGATAGGGCGTGACCGGCATCGCACCACTGCCCTGCGGGGGCTTCACCAGTGCCTGCAGCCCTTGCTCGGCGCTGGGATAGCGCCCATTGTCGAGCTTGAACAACTTCAACGCCTGCATCAGCGCCGCGATGTCCTGTCGCGCCGCGACCACGCGTGCCTGGTCAGGGCGATCCATCAACCGCGGTACGATCAACGCGGCGAGGATGCCGATGATCACCACCACCACCATGATCTCGATCAGGCTGAAGCCCTGCTGCCGAGCCCTGCGACCGCGAACCTGCCTTGCCATTGTTCCGCCCTCGTCATCCTGGAAGAGACCGCTGCGCCATGGTCAGCGGTGCATGTGTCAGTACGATAAACATCCGCCTGCAATTCGCTGCGCGGGCGCCAGAGGAGACGCACGTGCAGCCCGCACCCGTGCCGCCTCGATCAGTTGCGGCGGCACACTGGCCAGCGTTTCGTCGATGCACGCCCGCAGCAGCGGATGCACGCACGCCTGCAGCAGGCGCACGCACTGCATCGGCGACCACGCGGTACCGTGGTCGAGGCCAATGAACATCCTGTATGCCTGGTGATAGCGCAGGTCGTCGTACACGCGCTGCGCGCCGCTGAGATCACGCACGACCACCAGCAGGGCCGCACGTTGCAGCAGCCGCGCATCGCCCGCGTCAAGCGGCAGCGCGCCCATGGCCGCTTCGGGCCACGGCCGCAACTGCAGGTCGAGCGCCCTGCGCAGCGCCAGCAGCGGGTGCGCACTGCTGTCCAGCGCAGCCCAGCGCGCCGCGTCCGCCCACGCATCACTGGACAGCACCCAGACCCATGAACGTCCATAGCGCTGCACGTTCAGGGGGGCGTGCCGCGCCTGCTCCAGCGACTGGCTCAGGTGGCGATCCAGCTCCAGCATGCTGATCCTGCGACTTTCTGCCATCTGCGTCGCCCATGCTCCGCGACGCGTAGTGCGTCGTACTCTGGAGAAGACGTCAGCAAGGCAGGTGAAGCGACACCGGGAACGTGACTCTGTGCGCTGGTTAGTGCTTCATCGGCAACGTCATCGCAGCGCCATCCGCTTGCAGGCTTCACGCTGCAGGCGTGGCGCGTCACCGCCGCAGCGGCGGGCCAACATCGCCACGTCGCTGCGCGCGGCGAATGCAACCCATGCATCGGTCATGTCCACGTCATCGCACCATGACGCCACCGCGACGCGCAGCGCCGGCAGCTGCCAGCCCTCCATCACACCGTGGCTGCCTGCCACGAACCAGTGCCACAGCCGGTGGTGCAGCACCTGCTCGTGCAGCTGCACGAGATCGTCAACGCCATGCATGTCCATCAGCAGCAACGCGCGCGCAAGCGCCGCACGTGGCAGTGCCCCGCTTTCAGACAACGGCAACAGCTGCTGCTGCAGCCGCAGCAGCATCGCCAACGGATGCGATTGCGGATCGAAGTCCAGCAGCACAGCCTGTTGCTGCCACTGCGCGTCGGACACCACGCACACCCACGGCGAGCCATAGCGATGCACCATCAAGGGGCGTCGCTGCGTGGTTTCCAGCAGCGCCGACAGATTGCGGCGCAGATCCAGCACGCCGATGGTCTCGTTGCGCATCCTTGGCCTCTCCTTGCTTGCAACAGCCCTGCGCGGTGCGCACGGCCAGCGTCTTCATCTACCCAAGGACGGCGATGCCACCCGGAAAGCGACGCAGATCCAGCGACATCGTCAGTCGCAGCTGCTCCAGCGCCGCATCCGGATCATCGATGCGGAAGCGGCCGCTCACCGGGGCACGTGCCAGCGCCGATTCGCCCAGCAACACTTTTCCGCGGCGGTAACGATTGATCTCGTCGACCACCTCGCGCAGCGGTGCGCGGCGGAACACCAGCATGCCTTCGGTCCAGGCACTCACGTCCGAGGCCACGGCCTCGGCCACCACGCCACTGAGGCGCTCGTCGTACCGGGTCTGCTGGCCAGCCTGCAGCTGCAGCCGGCCCTGCGGGTGCTCGATGCGCGCACTACCGTGCAGGCAGGTCACCCGCACCTGGCCCAGGGTGTTGCGTACGTCCAGGCGCACCGCACCTTCATCGGCAATCACGCAGCCCGCCCCGGCGAACAGCGCCAGGCGCAGGCCAGACCCGGTTTCGATCGCGGCCTGGCCCTGCACCAGCTCGAAGCCTGCGCCCTTTGCATCCGCCCGCCGGCGCAGGCTGCTCTGCGTATCCAGTTCGATCTTCAGCTGCGGCGAAGGCGCGATCTGCAGCCGTTCACCGGTTCCGGTATGGAAATCGGCCGCCATCGCCGTCACCGATGGCCACAACCCCAGCGGCGGGCGGATCGCCGCCACCACCACCAGGCTGGCCGGCGCCGCGATGGCAGCACCGAGGAAGGCACGGCGGCTCCAGCGCTGGGTCGGCGTCGGCGCGACAGGCTGCCGTGCCTCTGCAGGCAACTGCTCGCCCGCCAGGCGTACCTGCTCCCATTGTCGGCGCGCACGGCCGAACGCCTCACGATGGCGCGGGTCGGCCTCACACCACGCGCGGAACCTGTCCCCATCGGCGGCGGTGGCCTCGCCCGAGGTCAACCGCACCACCCACGCGTGGGCCTGCCGCTCGACGGCATCCAGCGGGCGTTGCGGGCGATCGTCAGGATCCATGGGGACTCATGCCGGACCCGCACGCTGCGGGGTTCTGCTCGGCGTCAAAGTGTAGACGGATGCCGCCGCTCAGAACCGCACCTGGCGCCCCTGCCCACTGCGCTCGGCAAGGTAGTCCTGGGCCGCCTTCAGCTCGCGCTGCACCAGCCGCAGCGATACACCGAGGTGATCGGCCACGTCGCGCTGTTGCAGGCCGTCGACGCGGATTGCCAGCAGGATGCGGCGACGGCGCTCGGGCATGCGCTGCAGCAGCCCGACCATGTCTTCCAGCGCGAAGTCCAGCTCGGCCGCCTGTGCTGGGCCCGGTGACGGATCGGCCATGTCTATCAGCGTGTCCACTTCTTCCAGGCTGAGCAACCGGTGGTCAGCACGTTGGCGATCAATCACGGTGTTCATCGCCATGCGCAGCAGGTAGGCCGCCGGATTCTGCACCGCATCCAGGCGGTCACGGCGCGCACTCAGGCGCATCCAGGTGTCCTGCAGCGCATCGCCGGCCAGCTCCTCCGAACCCAGCTTGCGCACCAGCCTGCGCTTCAGCTCGTCATAGGCGCCCAGAAGGTGGTCCATCAGGTCAACTGCCCCAGCCGTACCGTTGCTCATGTTCGAATCCTTGAAATCATGGAAGGGGCGAGCGCCGGCCACAGTCGTGCTCGGTGCCGGAAGGGCGGATCTGCAGCGTCACCGGCTGCGGCAGCGCGGCGGCATCGGCTGCCACCGTCAGTGCCTGCAGCGCCTGCAGCAGGCGCGCATCGCGACCGGCATTGCCACTGCCGGAAAGCAGTTCAGGGGAATGCACCTGGCCGTCACTGGCAACGCTGAAACGCAGGGTCGCGGCATAGCGACCTGGAGCCAGGTCGGGATCGTCACAGAACGCAGCGCGCAGGCGTTGCTGCAGGCCAGCGTAGCGACGGCGCCGCTCGGTATCGGGAAGTTCCGCGCCAACGCCGGGTTCGGCCGTCGAGGACGTGCTCCGACGCAGCACCACCCGCTGTTCGCCGATCACCTCGGCCTTGATGCCGGAATCTTGCAACAGAACCTGCAAGGCCGGCAGCGGCGCAAGGCTTTCGCGAAGCGCGTGACTGTTGCGGCCCGCGGCAAGCTCGCCCGGGTACATCACCGACCAGCCGCTGATGACGCTGAAGCGCTCGACCGCCTGTTCCAGCGGCTGCGCGGGGATGTCGTAGGCATGGACACCGTCCTGGGCTGCCGCGGCAAAGGCCAGCAGCAGCCATCCGGCGATGGCCAGCCTCCACGTTCTGATCGCATGGTGTCCATTCAGCCCCCTGACGTCGAACACATGACCCTCGGCAGCGACAGCAGCTGCAAGCGGATCAAACCGTACCGGGAGCACATGTCATTGCGATGACTGCCGCGCACTGCCAACGGACGGGTCAGGTTCGCTGGAGCCGGTCACGAATCAGGAATCAATGGATCGAACAGACCACGTCATTCGGGCGTGGGGTCAGAGCCCGTTGCGCAGCAACGGGATCCGACCCCGTGCCGATCAGAGCGTGTCGCCCCATGCCGTTCCGGCAGATCGCGGAAATCTGTCGAAGGCGGGGTGGGGCCGGTTGCAGGGGTGTCCGCGGCATGGATGCCGCGGCCAAGCCCCCATGGACGGGTTGTGGTGGTCTAATCAACTTGGACACTCGATAGGATCAATTTCGAGCATCGAGGTAGACCCATGGCAAAACAGATCACTCAGGGCATGAGGGATGAGGCGGTTCGCCTTGTCGTTGTGGAGGGGCAGACAGTCAGGGACGTCTGCCAGCTGATGGATGTCGGCCCGACGGCGCTGAGGCGCTGGATCGAGCAATGGCGGCGAAAGCATGACCCTCAGGCCGAGGCACCGCCGGTGGATGCCCAGGTCAGAATCGCCGAGCTGGAGGCCCAGAATCGCAGGCTCAAGGAGGAGCGCGACCTGCTAAAAAAATCCATCGCCTTCTTCATTCGGGACAGCGATCACCGGAACAGGTGATCCAGGAATTGGGGAAGGTCGCTCCGATCCGGTTGGTGTGTCAGTTGATGGACTATCCCCGTAGCAGCTACTACGCCTGGCTGCACCGGGAGCCCCGGATTGACCGGGCGCTGCTGGCCCAGGTTGATCTGGTTCGTCGCATTCATCAGTCCCATCGGGGGAGCTGTGGCTCTCGCAAGATGGCCAGGGAGCTGACCAACTGCGGCCTACCCATGGGGCGCTACCGCGCCCGGACGCTGATGCGCCGAGCCGGTGTCAGGGCGCGACAGCACCGGCGGCACAAGTACCACAGCCTTGGGCCGCAGGCACTGACGGCGCCCAACGTGTTGGAACGCCAATTCAACCCGGCGGCCCCCAACCAGGTCTGGGCAGGGGATATCACCTACATCCCGACCCAGCAAGGCTGGCTCTATCTGGCCATCGTGGTGGATCTGTTTGCCCGCCGGATCGTGGGCTGGGCTCACTCTCACGAAGGGGATGCCTGGCTGGCCGTCAGAGCCCTGCGCGGGGCGCTGAAACAGCGTCGTCCCAACGGGCGACTACTTTTCCACTCGGATCAAGGTCGGCAGTACACCAGCCATGCCATGGCCGAAATCCTGCGTGACAACGGCATCACCCAGAGCATGAGCCGGAAGGGCAACTGCTGGGACAACGCGGTGGTGGAACGGGTTTTCGCCACCCTCAAAGGGGAATGGCTTTACTCCAAATACCCCACTCGACAGGAGGCGGCAGCAGACATCGAGCAGTTCGTGGACTGGTACAACCACCGTCGGCTACACAGTGCCAACGGCCTTGTGCCACCTGCGCTTTGTGAAGAGCAGGTGGCCTGAACTCCCTTTGGGAGTGTCCAAAAATACTGGACCACCACAGGTTTACGGCGTCCCCTGCAGCCGGACCCACCACGCCATCCCGCGCCAAGCCGGCTGTTGCTTCGGCTGTTGCTCCTGAGGTTGCCGGCCAGCGGCCGGCACTACCGCGGGTGCCGGGTGCAACCCGGCCGTACCTCTCAAAGCGGCAGCTGGGTCGTCTGCTTGATCCGCTGCATCGGAATCTCGGTCTTGGTGTTCTGCACCCCGGCAATCCGGTTCAGGTGCTGCATCTGGAACTGCCGGTAGGCATCAAGGTCGGCCACCGCCACCCGCAGCAGGAAATCGCAGTCACCAGCCATCAGATGGCATTCAAGCACTTCCGGGAAAGACTTGATGCTGTTGATGAAGTGATTGGTGGTGTCCTCGTCCTGCCCGCGCAGCCACACCCGCACGAACACGGTGAAGCCGCGGCCCACCTTGGCCTCGTTCAACAAAGCCACATAGCGGTCGATGTAGCCGCCCTCCTCCAGCAACCGCACCCGGCGCAGGCAGGCCGACGGCGACAGCCCGACCTGGCGGGCCAGTTCCAGGTTCTGCAGGCGGCCGTCGCGCTGCAGGGCGTCGAGGATGCGACGATCCAGATTGTCGAGCTGGTACTGCATGGGATTTCACCCCTTTGACATATGGCCGCACGAAATATCAATCATCAAGAATCAAGTGGCATCAACGCAACCCGATTTCGCGATTGGACCGCTAGCATGGGCCACCCCCACCTCGTTGTGCCGTTCCATGGACGCCCGTACCACCCTCCCCCTGCCCGACACCTGCGATACCCCGCCGCGTGCCGAATTCCTGCGCGGCCTGCGCGCCGCCGTGCCGGTGATGATCGGCTTCATTCCCTTCGCCCTGGTACTTGGCGCCCAGGCCGCCCAGAAAGGCCTGAGCGCACTGGAAGTGCCGCTGATGACCGGCCTCAACTTCGCTGGCGGCTCAGAGTTCGCCGCCGTCGAACTGTGGACCTCGCCACCGCACATTGCACTGATCGTGGCCATCACCGCACTGGTCAACAGCCGCCACCTGCTGATGGGCGCCAGCCTGGCCCCGCTGCTGCAGCACCTGCCACGACGCCGCGTGCTGCCGGCCCTGTTCTTCATGTGCGATGAAAGCTGGGCGATGGGCGTGGCCGATGCGCGACGCCGCGCACTTGGCTTCAGCCTGGCCTACTACCTGGGCGTATCGGCAGGCCTGTATACGGTGTGGGTAGCCTGTACCGCGCTGGGCGCGATCGTCGGACCGATGCTGGGCGACATCCACGCCTATGGCTTCGACATGGCCTTCCCCGCCGTGTTCCTGGTGCTACTGCGCGGCATGTGGCAGGGCGTGAAGGCCGCGCGGCCGTGGCTGGTGAGCCTGGTGGTGGCCGCTGCCACCTATCTGCTGATTCCGGGCGCCTGGTACGTAGCCAGCGGCGCATTGGCCGGCCTGGCGGCCGCCTGGCTGCTGGCGGAGGACGCGGCATGATCTTCAACGGACTGATCCACTGGACCTCGGTGCTGACCATCGTGCTGATGGCCACCGCCACCTACCTGACCCGCATTGTCGGTTTCCTCGCGCTGCGCAACCGCACATTGAGCAAACGCGCCGTGACGGTGATGGAAGCCGCGCCGGGCTGCGTGCTGATCTCGGTGATCGCCCCGGACTTCGTCGCTGACAAGCCCGCCGACCTGGCCGCACTGGCGATCACCCTGCTGGCCGCCACGCGGCTGTCGATGCTGCCGACGGTGCTGATCGGCGTGGTCTCGGCGGGTGTGCTGCGCTATCTGATGGGCTGACACCTTGCCCTTTCTGTAGAGCCGAGCCCACGCTCGGCTGTAACGGTCACCGCAGCCGAGCATGGGCTCGGCTCTACAGAGAACCTCCCTGCGACACCCCGTCGCAGCCCTTCGCGCCCCCCGCTTGACCAATGTCAAACCGCCCGCCGCCGTGCGGGCGTATCTCTATGCAGGACCCGAACACGCCGGCGCTACCGGCATCCATAAGGACCCTGCGATGAGCTACACCCCCGACAACGCCCAGCTGCTGAACGCCATGCAGAACGTCATGGTGATCTCCACCACCGACCTGCAGGGCAACATCACCTACGCCAACGACCTGTTCTGCACGCTCACCGGCTTCGCCCGCGAGGAGCTGATCGGCCAGCCGCACAGCATCGTGCGCCACCCGGATGTGCCCAAGGCGGTCTACAAGGACATGTGGGACACCATCAAGGCCGGCAAGACCTGGACCGGCATCGTGCCCAACCTCGGCAAGGGCGGCGTGCTCTACGTGGTCGACACCACGGTGCAGCCGCTGTTCGACGCCGACGGCAACATCACCTCCTATATCAGCATCCGCCGCGTGGTGAACGACCTGATGCAGAACTACGACCTGGTCGAGTTCAGCAAGGAAAAGTTCGACGACTTCTACGAGGCCGCGTGAACGCCCTCCCGACCAGTGCGCCCTTCAGCCGCCTGCTGGTGGGTTTCGCGTCCGAGTCGGGCAATGCCCGCGCTCTGGCCCAGCGCCTGGGCGCGGACCTGCAGCCGCACGCGCCGCAGGTGCTCCCGTTCAACGACATCGACGTGGCCAGTCTCGGCCACGGCGATGTGCTGCTGGCGATCTCCAGCTCGTTCGGCGATGGCGAGCCGCCGGCCAACGGCGAGCAGTTCTTCGAAACACTGCGCCAGACCCCGACGCTGAGCGGCCTGCGCTATGCGGTGTTTGGCCTTGGTGACACCGGCTACCCCAGCTTCTGTGGCTTCACCAAGGCGCTGGATGCTGCGCTGAGTGAGCGCCAGGCGCAGCCGCTGCTGCACCGCGTGGACGCTGACCTGGGCTACGAGCAGTTCTTCCAGCAATGGCAGCCGGTGCTCGGCCAGGTGCTGGACGGCGACCTCAGCGCCGGCCAGGACTTGCGCCTGCAGGTCACCGCCTATGGCGAGGACAATGCGTTTGCCGCCCCCATTCTCGAACGTCGCCGTTTGAACAGCAGCGACCCGGCGGCGTGGCACCTGCAGCTGGACATTGCCGGCAGTGGCATGGCCTACCGCGCGGGCGACACCCTGCACGTGGTGCCGGAGAACGATCCGATGCTGCTGCAGGCGCTGGCCTGCTGGTACGGCGACGATGAAACCATGGTCCTGCTGCATGACCGCGAGCTGCGCCTGCTGAGCAAGGGTGTGCTGCGCGAACTGGCCAAGCTGGGTGGCAGCGATGTACTGAAGGGCCTGTTGAGGGTCAGCCAGAAGCGCGAGCTGGACGCCTACCTGCACGGCCTGGACCTGCTGGACGTGCTGCAGGACCACGCTACTCCGGACAGCGTGCCGCTGGCCCGACTGCGTGAACTGCTGTCGCCGCGGCTGCCGCGCGCCTATTCCATTGCCTCGCACCCGCGCGAGGACCAGCTGAGCCTGTGCGTGCGCGAAGTGCGCTACACCCTGCGCGGCCGCGCGCGCTTCGGCACTGCCACCGGCAGCCTGCTGCATGGCGGCGACCATGCCCATGTGTACTGCCGCTCCAACCCTGGCTTCCACCTGCCCGACACCGGCCAGGTACCGCTGCTGCTGGTCGGCACCGGCACCGGCATCGCGCCCTTGATGGGCCTGATGCAGGAACTGCAGGCCAACGCCTGCGAACGTGAAGTGCACCTGGTGTTCGGCGAGAAGCACCGCCAGCACGATTACCTGTATCGCGACCAGTTGCAGGACTGGCACGCGCGTGGCGTGCTGGCCGGCCTGCATACCGCGTTCTCGCGCGATGGTGCCGACAAGGTCTATGTGCAGCATGTGCTGCAGCAGCGTGCCAGCGAAGTGCGCGGCGTCCTGGCCCGCGGTGGGCATCTGTACCTGTGCGGCAACAAGAGCCACCTGGAAAGCGCGGTGCGCGAGGCCATCGATGCCATCGGTGGCGAAGGGCATTGGGACGCGCTGCGGAGCGAAGGCCGCACGCACTGTGAACTGTATTGATCCGTTGATCCTGTAGAGCCGAGCCCATGCTCGGCTGCTGTTGGCGGTAGAGCAGCCGAGCATGGGCTCGGCTCTACAGGTGCCGGGTCACCCCCCGACGATACGGCCGTCCACCACGCGCGCCACCTGCTGGCCGAACATCGCCACATCCTGCGGGTCGTGGCTGATCAACAGCAACGGGATTCCGGTCCGGTCCAGCACGGTCTCCAGCTCCTGGCGCAGATGCTGGCGCAGGTCATGATCCAACGCGGAGAACGGCTCATCCAGCAACAGCGCCTGCGGCTGCGTCACCAGCGCACGTGCCAACGCCGTGCGCTGGCGCTGGCCACCGGACACCTGCGAGGGCAGCAGATCACCCACCGTGTCGATACGGAACGCCTGCAGCCATTGCTCCACCGCATCGATGCGCCGGCCGATCCGCGGATTCAACCACCCCTTCTCCAGACCGAATGCCACGTTCTGGCGCACGCTCAGGTGCGGGAACAATGCGTAGTCCTGGAACACATAGCCTATCCGGCGGCGCTGCGGCGGTAGATCCACGCCGGTGGCCGCATCGAACAGGGTCTGTCCCTGCAGGCGCACATGGCCCTGGCGTGGCCGCAGCAACCCGGCCACCGCTTTCAGGGTCAGGCTCTTTCCGGAACCGGACGGACCAGACAACACCACCTGCTGCTGCGTGCACTGCAGCGATACGTCCAACACGAAATCCTGGGCGGCCGCCTGCAGGCGGCGCTGTACCTGCAGTTCAAGCCACATCGCGCGGCTCCCGGCGACGCCCGCCCACCAGCCGCGCGGCCAGCAACAGGATCACGATGCAGACCACCGAGGTCAGGATCACAAGCGCATTGGCCTTGCCGTCCTGGCCGGCCTGTACCGCCTCGTAGATGGCGATCGACAACGTCTGCGTCCGGCCCGGAATGCTGCCGGCCACCATCAGCGTCGCACCGAACTCGCCCATCGCGCGCGCAAACGCCAGCAGCAGGCCGGCGAGGATGCCGCGCCACGCCAGTGGCAGCGTGATGCGGAAAAACACCGCCACTTCGGACACACCCAGCGTGCGTGCGGCCTGCTCCAGCTGCCCGTCCACTTCCTCGAACGCCGCGCGTGCCGGCTTGAACACCAACGGCAGCGAGGCCACCGCCGCAGCGATCACCGCCGCCTGCCAGGTGAACACCAGGTTGATGCCGAACCACGATTGCAGCCACGCCCCGATAGGGCCGTTGCGACCGATCAGTACCAACAGGTAGTAACCCAGCACCGTCGGTGGCAGCACCATCGGCAGGGTCAGCAGCGAATCCAGCAGCTCGCGGCCGGGAAAGCGCCGACGCGCCAGCAGGGCGCCCAGTGCTACGCCCAGCACCAGGTTGATCGCGGTGGCCCAACCGGCCACCTTCAGCGACAACCCCAGCGCGCTCCAGTCCAGATCCATGCCTCAGGGCTTGCCGAACCCGTGTTTAGCCAGGATCGCCTGGCCCTGAGCCGAGCGCACGAAGGCGGTGAAGCGCTTGGCCTCCGCCGGCTGTGCACTGGCCTTGATCACTGCCAGCGGATACGCGATGCGACCGGCCACCGGCACCGCAAAGGCGCGGCGCACCCGGTCGGGCATCGCCTGCGCATCGGTGGCATAGACAAAGCCGGCATCCACTTCACCGCGTGCCACGTAGTCCAACGACTGGCGCACGTTCTGCGTGGTGATGGCCTTGCCCTGCACCGACGGCCACAGGCCCGCCGCTTCCAGTGCTCCCTTGGCATAGCGGCCTACCGGCACGCTGTCCGGGTTGCCCAGCGCGATGCGCTGCACACCAGCACCGGCCAGGTCCTTCAAGGTACGCGGCGCCACCTTGGCCTGCGGTGGCACCACCACCCACAGCGCATTCACCGCGAACACCTCGCGGCTACCGGCGGCCAGCAGATCCTGCTGCTGCGCCTGGTCCATCGTGGTTTCGTCGGCCGAGGCGAATACATCCACCGGTGCACCGCGGCTGATCTGCTGCAGCAGTACGCCAGACGCGGCAAAGTTGAAGTCGACCTTGGTGCCCGGGTGCGCCTTCTCGTAGGCCGCGCCCAGTTCACGGAAGCTCTCGGTCAGGCTCGACGCCGCCGACACCGTCAGGTCGGCCGCCCAGGCCGGAACTGCAGCCAGCATTCCGAGCAACAACAGCCCCACTCGCTTCATGGTCGGCCCCTTGGTTGTCTGATCAGTCCAGTCCGGGTTCCCGGGTCACGGCCAGTTCCGCCAGCCGCTCGGGTTGCAGCAACAGCATCTCACGTTGGTTCACCGCAATCACACCCTCGTCGCTCAACCGGCGCAGCACCCGGCTCACCGTCTCCGGCGCCATCCGCAGGTAGTTGGCAATCTCGGTACGGGCCATGCTCAGGTTGAAGCGGGTAGCCGAGAATCCGCGCCGGGCATAGCGCTCGGAAAGATCCAGCAGAAACGCCGCCATGCGCTCCTCGGTGCGATGGTTGGCGGCCAACGTAGCGACCTTGCCGATCTCGGCACTGAGCAGGCTGAACAGCCGTGCCTGCAACCCCGGCATGCGGGTGGCCAGCAGGCTCAATCGCGGGAAGGAGATGCGACACAGATAGACCGTGTCCAGCGCCACGGCATTGCAGGGAAAGCGCGCACCGTGGATGGCATTGAGCCCGATCACTTCACCGGGCAGGTTGAAGCCCAGCACCTGCTCGTTGCCCTGGCTGTCATCGACAAAGGTCTTGACCATGCCGGCACGCACGGCGGCGATCGAATCGAACGGATCACCGGCACGGAACAGGTAGTCACCGGCCTGGAACGGCCCCACGTGGTCAACCAGCACATGCAGCTCGCCCAGCGCGGTCTTGTCATAGCCCTGCGACGTGCAGGCATCGGAGAACGCGCAGGTGCTGCAGAAATGCAGCGCATCACCGTCATCGGCCGCCGCAGGATTGGGCGTGGCCGGTCGCAGCAGAGAAGGAGCAGAGGGGTTCAGGGGCATTGCAGCGACGCAGGAACGAAGGCCCCCATCATACGACAGCATGCCGCCCGCCCCTGCGCAATGCACCTACTCCGACGCAGGCTTCGAACGCCGTTGCGCACCGCGCTGCCGCACGCTGTCGCGCACATCCACGTCGAACTGGAGTTGCAGCATGCTGTCGTCATCCAATGCGATGCCGAAGCCAAGACCCTCACGGCACGGCAGGCGCGCCGCCAGTGCCTCCACGGCTTCGCGCGGCAGCACCAGCCGGCAGAACGTACCGCCATCGAGCAGCACCGCCTGATCGCCGGCATGCAACGACAGTGCCACACCCCAGCCACCGCTGCCGCCAAAGCGGGTCAGGTTCTCCACCGACTCACCGACCAGCAGGCGCGCCAGTTCCTCTTCATCCACGCGCAGGCGCATCGATTGCTGTTGCAGCTGGACTTTCATGGTGCGGTGGACTCCCATTCCGATGGGGTATTGCAGTTGAGCAGCAACGCCTGATCCCCTGGCGCCAGTGGCAACCGGGTCACGCCCAGGCGTTCCTGCAGGGCACGCAGCGAACGGCGTGCCCTCGGATCTTCAATCAATTCCTGCAGCACGCGGCGGCAATGATCATCGATCTGCAACCGCATCGGCAATGGTTCGTCGGCAAACACCACGCAGGGAGTGTCTCCTGCCAGGCACAGTCGCTGCAGCAGTACCGCGCTCAACCGCGGCGTGTCCACCGGCACCACCCATGCCGGCTCGTCAGGCATCTGCATTGCCACGCTGTAGAGCCCGCCCAGTGGCCCGCATCGGGGCACACGATCGGGGATGCCGCCGAAGGCCGGGTAGTTGCCGCTGATCCAGACCTCGCGCGCGCCGGCCTGCGTCAACAGGCCCCGCATGTGCTCCAGCAGGGTGCGGCCCTGCCACGGCAGCGTTGCCTTGTCGCGGCCCATCCTGCTCGACAGGCCACCGGCCAACACGATGCCGTTGATGGTTCCATTCATGGTAGAGCCACGCCATGCGTGGCTGCGTCGGCCGGGTGCGCCGGGAGAGCGCTATCCACGCATGGCGTGGATCTACTGGCGTCACGGGCTGTGGCTGTGCGCATGCGCAGGCTCATCGTCCGCATGGCACAGGCTGCAACCTTCGCTCCACTGGCTGTCGCCGTCCTCGTAATGCTCCTGCTTCCAGATCGGGCACTGGTGTTTCACCACCTCGATCAACTGCCGGCAGGCGCGGAACGCCTCGTCACGGTGCGGGCTGCCGGCGGCCACCACCACCGCCACATCGCCGATGCCCAACCGGCCCTTGGCGTGTGCCACATACAGCTTCAGCTTCGGACCAAACGTGGCCTCGACCTCGGCGGCCAGGCGCTTGAACTCGTTCAGCATCAACGGCTCGAACAGGTCGTAGGTGATCCCGGTCACCTGCCGGCCCACATTGACGTCGCGCACCTTGCCGATGAACACATCGATGCCGCCGAAGCCCGGATCGGAGACCGCCGCGATGCCTTCGGCCGGATCAATCGCCGCCTGCGCGCGGTCCACCACCTTCGCGATGATCGTCTCGCTCATCGCTCAGCCCCCGCTCACCGGCGGCAGGATCGCGACCCGGCCATCGTCGGGCAACGCCTCGTGGTCGCGCAGCACGCGTTGCTGGTCGGCGAACGCCGAGTAATCCAGCAGCCCGGCACGGAAACCCGGCCAACGCAGCGGCAGCAGCTCGCGCAGCGCCTGGCGCAGATCGGCCACGGTGCCGCCGGCCACCTCCACGGCAATCTCGCGGCTGGCATCCAGATCGGAGAACGCGCCGAACAACTGCAGATTTACCTGTCTCATTACGGCTCCTGGCTCGCCAGCTGCACCGGGTCCTGATGACCCCAGCCCTGCACACGCACCGGCGTGCCGGCAGGGGCCAGACCGCCCTCGCCTTCCAGCACCACCCAGGCGTTGGCCTGCAGCATGGACATCAAACGGAACGACTCCTGCCCGGCCAGCACGCGCGCACTCAGGCGGCCCTGCGCGTCCACTTCCACCCGCGCCCGCGCGTGGAAGCGCAGGCCCGGCGGCGTGCGCACGTCGGCCTGCAGCGGCAACGTCAGCACCGGCTCCGGTGCCAGCCCCAGCAGGCGGCGCAGCACCGGCTCGACGAAGAAGCGCTGGCCCACCGCAGCCGACACCGGGTTGCCGGGCAGGCCGAAATACAGCGCGCCATTGGGCAGCACCGCAAACAGCAACGGCTTGCCCGGGCGGATTGCCACCTTGTGGAACACGATGCGCGCACCCCGGCCGCGAAGCGCGTCGGGAATGAAATCGTAGCGGCCGGCCGACACCGCGCCGGTGCTGATCAACAGCTGAGCACCCGCGTCCAGCGCTTCATCCAGCACCGCGTTGAACGCCGCCACCTCATCGCCCACCGTGCCCTGCCAGACCACCTCGGCACCGGCGGCCTGCAGGCGGCCGACCAGATACGGCCGGTTGCTGTCACGAATCTGCCCGGATGCCAGCGTCTGCGCCGCCTCGGTCACCAGCTCCTTGCCGGTAGCAATCACCGCCGCCTTTGGCCGCGCCATCACCGCCACCTCGCCCACGCCGATGGCATGCAGCAGGGTGCGCGCGTTGATGTCCAGCACCTGCCCGGCCTGCAGCACGCGCTCGCCGTCGCTTACATCCTCGCCACGCAGGCGCACGTTCTGGCCCGGCTTCACCAATGCCTTCAGGGCAATGCGGGTCGGGCGGCCATCCTCGCTGGCGAGGATCTCCACGTTCTCGACCGGTACCACCGTATCCAGCCCGGCCGGCATGCGCGCACCGGTCATGATTTCCCAGGCACCCTCGCCGCCTTCGGCGCCGGCATCACCGGCTGCCTGCCAGCCCTGCACAGCGAACTCGGTACCAGCTTCGAACGTCGCGCCGTTGGCGCGCAGCGCGAAGCCGTCCATCGCCGAATTGTCGAACGGCGGCAACGACTGCCCGCTGTGGATGTCACTGGCCAGGGTACGGCCGCCGGCCTCATGCAGCGGCAGGCGCTCGGCCGGCAGCGGCGTGGCCGCGTCCAGCAGGTGCTGCAAGGCTTCGCTGTAGGCAATCATCAGTGGCCACCACCCTCGACCATCGCCAGGGCGTGGCCCAGTACCGGCGCCAGGATGTCCAGGCACTGCGCCGCCGCCTTCGGGCTGCCGGGCAATGCGAACACCAGCATGTTGCCCAGCTGCACCACCTCGGCGCGGCTCAGCCAGGCCATCGGCGTGTGCTGTGCACTGAGTGCCCGCACCATCTGCGCCAGGCCATGCACCGGCCGCGCGTTCAAGGAACGCAGCGCCTCCGGGGTCAGGTCACGCGGGCCCAGCCCGGTACCTCCGGTACACAGGCACAGGCGCACGCCCTCGGCGGCCAAGGCCTGCAGGCGGCCCGCCAATGGCTCGATGCCATCGGGCAGTACCTCGGCGGCCACCACCTCGCCCCCCAGCTTTTTCAGGCCGGTCACCAGGGTCGGGCCGGACACATCCTCATAACTGCCCTCGCTGGCGCGATCACTCAGTGTGATCACCGCGCAGGCCGCACCCTCCAACCCCTTCGGTGCACGCGGCTTGAAACGCGCACGCTCGGCCTCGTCCATGCCGTCCGGGTGCAGCCAGACCCCGCGCTTGCCGCCTTCCTTGAACAGCAGGCGGATGCCTTCGATGCGCAGGGCCGGCTCCACCGGCTTGCTCAGGTCGTACAGGGTCAGCAGCGCCGCGTTGACGCCGGCCAGTGCCTCCATCTCCACGCCGGTGCGCGCCTCGCTCGCGCACTCGCACCACACGCGGATCGCCTGCCGTTCCGGCACCGGCGCACAGAACACCTGCACCAGCTCCAGCGGCAACGGATGGCACAGCGGCATCAGCATCGACGCCATCTTGGCGCCCTGCAGGCCGGCAATCTCGGCCATCACCAGCGCATCGCCCTTGGGCAGGCGGCGCTCGACGATCAGCGGATAGGCCACTGGACCGGCATGCAGCTCGCCCACCGCCACCGCACGGCGGCGGCTGATGCGCTTGTTACGGACATCGGCCATGTGGAAGGCCGCATTCAATTCCCCACTCATCGTGTTGCTCATCCTCCGATCGAGGCCAGGTGCGGGGTCAGCCCGGTCTGGCCCTGGTGCAGTCCATGCCCGGCCGCTTTCAGGCCAAGCTGGGTGGTGATGCGTGCCAGCAGCGCGTCATGGTCATCGTCGCGTTGCAGAAGCGGGCGCAGCGGCACGCCGAACTCGCCGAACAGGCACAGCCGCAGATCACCCTTGGCGGTCACCCGCAAACGGTTGCAGCCCTTGCAGAAGTCACGCGAGTACGGGGCGATGATGCCAATGCTGCCGCGATGGTCAGGGTGGCTGAACTCGCGCGCCGGGCCCGCATCGGCCACGCGCGGGCGTTCGCGCCATCCGGCGGCCAGCAGCTGCTCGATCACCACTTCGGCGCGCAGGTGGTGGCGCTGGAAATAGGCTTCGTTGTCGCCGGTACGCATCAGTTCGATGAAGCGCACGCTGAAGGGGCGATCGCGCAGGTACTCCATCCACTGCGGGAGCTCGTCGTCGTTCAGGCCGCGCAGCAGCACTGCGTTGAGCTTGATTGCCGAAAGGCCCAGCGCCTGCGCCAGCGCAAGACCCTGCTGGATCTCTGGCAGACGGTCGTGGCCGGTGATGGTGTGGAAACGCTCGCGTTGCAGGCTGTCCATACTCACGTTCAGCGCGGTCAGGCCGGCCCGGTGCCAACCCGGCAGGCGCCGCGGCAGCAGCGTGCCATTGGTGGTGATGGCCACCTTGCGGATGCCCGGCACCGCCGCCACGGTGGCGATGATCTCGTCCAGATCCTTGCGCAGGCTGGGCTCGCCACCGGTCAGGCGGATCTTGCTCATGCCCAGCGCGGCAAAGGCCCGCACCAGGCGGCCGATCTCCTCCACCTGCAGGAAACGCGGGTGGCCATCGGCCTGGTACCCGTCGGGCAGGCAGTAGCTGCACCGGAAGTTGCAGGCTTCGGTGAGCGACAAGCGCAGGTACGGAAAGCTGCGTCCGAAGCTGTCGGTGAGTTGGCTCATCGCTGTTCCGCCTCTTGGTACCACCCTGCAGCCCTGCCCCTGAACGGGTTGTCGACCCCAGCCCGCAGAGTGCGCTGGGGCGCTGAAAGCGTCAACCCGCGAGGCACGCAGCCTGAATTGGCACCGCCTGTCGTGATAGGCCCTCCCCGCCCGTCCCGTTCGCCGTGACAACCTCGACACCTGTCGCAGATTGCACGTTGCGGGTGGATCGCTACGCCAGCCAGCACTGGCGGGGCTTAACAGCGTAGGACAATGTCAAAAGCGTCTCCAATCGAGTGATGTTTGCAACTCTTCTGATTGGCATTGCACAGCGCCAGGGGCTCAGATGGCGTGCCACCGGAAAAGGGTGGCCGGGTTTCGAATCCCGTGTTGGCCTTGAGTAAGTGCGCTTGCCAGCCGGCGTCACCATGCGTGGCGCCGGCTGGCAATCCGTCTGCCGGCTATGGCGGGCGGTGCGTTGGGGGCGTTCGCGCCCGCCGGCTTGAGGCCAACCCGGATTCGAACCACGTACCGCCCGCCACCTTTCGGGTGGCGGCTACCGATTGCCCTGCACGGAGCCTCGCCATGAACGAATCGGACTTCCCGCATCTGCACGCCTACCGCAGCGCCGCCGGCGACGACGGTTCGCCACAGGCTGCGCCTGCCATGGACAGGAACACCTTCATCGCCAACCTCCACCGCATCGGCTCCGGTGCGGCGGCCGACGGACAACCCTGGCCGGAGCGGCATCAGCTGCCCGGGCGCTGCCTGGCCCTGGCCGATGCCGATTGTGAGTTGAACGGGTTGCGGGTAGTGCTGGAAATGCTGATGGCGGCCGAACGCACCCGGCAGAATGGCGAACCGGAAGAGTACGTGGGCGACCGGGTGATGGAGGGGTTGGTCATGGCCTGCCAGTCGTTGTGCGCGCAGGCGGTGGGGCGGTTGCAGCCCGAAGGGTGAACGCGATGCGCCGCGCCCTTCGGCGAGGACCGCTTTCAGCAGGTGTCAGTGCTCGCTGAAAGCGCTCCTCAGATCGACCCCGATGATCGGTGAGAAGTCCACTTTGCACAGCTCCAGCTCGAAGAGCTGATCGTGATTGTCCAGGCACAGGGTGACTCTCACCGGCACACCGTCGGCATCGGCGAGCATGGCCGTGGCAATGTCACTTCCGAAGCGTTGGGTCGTGCTGGACAGGAACACCACGCCCCCGAATCCGACGACCTCCACGTCCTCCACCTGGGCGAGCGCCAGATCCTTCAACAACCGTTCGGACAGCTCGGTCGTCTCCGGCAGCAGCCTATGGATGAGGGAGACCTCGTCGGGGGTGAGCAATCTGGGCACGGAATGTCCTTCAGGGCACCGCATCCGCCATCGACAGATGCTCGATCCGCCATGTCCTGGCGTAGATCAGAATGACGCTTCCGGTCGAGCTGGTCTCGATACGAAAACACTTCAGACCGGACAGCGGATAGCCGACCGCCTTCCAACGATCAAGAAGATCAGCGAGTCTCGGCTCGTTATCGTCAACCTTGGCGAACTCAATTCGCTCTCCCCCCAGTAAAACTGGCAGAGCGTTCTGCGCGAGCAGACATCCTGTGCAGCATGAGCCGGATAGGAAACAGCCATGACAACGCATCGATGGAGAACGTCTTCCAGCGACAGTAGCGGGAAACATACAAAGCCGAGGATCTAAAGCAATCACGACGAGACACGCGCAAACGTCGCCCTGCACATCGAGATATTCTAGAACCCAAGACAGCGCCACCGCGCCAGCGACGAGCCGCCCCAATAAAGTTCGACACGCGGCATGCACTTGGCGGCTGATGGCTACCCAGGAAGCACTGGACGATTAACCTTTGAATCAGACCCCGCCCAGCTTCTTAACATTCTTCTCCTTCACCACGTCCAGCATCGATTTGACCGCCTCAACTCCAGAGGGACCGGGCGTGCTCACTTAATCAATTAAAAAGAGTCGATCGCGGATATCCGGTTGAGGATGCAAAGCCAGCATCCTCAGCCGGACGTTTCGTTGTAGCGACTAACCGCCTGCCTCCAGCCCTAATGCGCTGACTGCGCCCCAAGGCATTGCGGAGACTCCCTTGCAACTTCCGTCTTTCAGGCTTGCTTTAGCGACAATGCCGTATCCATTGTCTCCGAAGAAGATAGCGGCACCGCTATCTCCAAATCCGCACGCCAACGACGATCCTTCGATGCGTATCCACGCGTCCGCGCAGGGAAGGTTTCCGGTTGGACCGCATGCGAGCTCGGGCCTGTGCTTGATGCTCACGACTGTTCCGCAGGTGTATTGGCTGGTGACGCCTCTGAAGCACATGCTCTGGCCTTGAGTAGCGTTGGTCCACATGTACATGATGCGGCGCCTACTGTAATCCGAAGTGGAGGTGGCATACACCTCCCGTAGCGGTGTGTGTGACCCCACCGTATGCCACTGAACGTCGTGGCTCGCATCATTGATCTGGTCCACGAACGTCAGCGGCACGGTGTACTTCCCTGCGCCGGTTGCGTAGTTGCCATAGATTAGATTGTCGGGGCAATGCGCCGCAGTGGTGATACCCCTTCGTCCAGTGGCCTTATGAATAACCGGAAATCCTGAGGTGCAGTAGCTATTGTTGGATTGGAGGGGGGCGCCGCCAACAACATACTCCGCGTTGACCGACTTCGGCATGTTGGGGCGGACTTCAATCTTGAGACCGGTGACTCTTTCAAGCTTCTTGATTGTATCCTTCAACTCTTCTGCTTGGCGGCTGTCGCCGTTTATGTCAATCAGCACCCGTTCTTCGCCTGGGAACCCAGTCGTCCCCGTGATGCCTGGTATGGCGCTGTGAAGAAGAGGTCTGTGCTGAGCAAGGAGCGCGTAAAATTCGTCCTGGGTGTACTTGTGACCAACCTCGAACACCACACGGGTCGTCCCGCTCTCGGTGGTAATCGTTCGATCCGCGACTGGATCTGGCCCCTTGAGTTGAACCAAGATGTGTTGATCTGGCGCGTCTTTTATCGACAGCTCCGTTAGACGATCTGCGAACTCGATACGCAACGCTTCAATATCCGACATCACCTCACCTTGTACCGCTAGGCGCGTGATTGCTTCGTCTATCGAGACCGTGGGGTGTTCACTCATATAGCTGTGAATCTGAATCTGCATCTCCTTGCCTTCTTGCGTGTCAGCGTCAGGCACCTGCGCCAAAGCACAGGTGGATACAAGAAGTGCTGCGGAGCATCCTAGAACCTTCCATTTCATGCGACATCTCCAGAGCTTGTAACAAATCATCGAGGCTTTCACATGCCTCGATGCGCGAGCCTAGCACTGTCTACCCTCCGACACCGCGACCTAGCTCACAAGTCTCAGTGGAATGATTGTGCACCCTGGTGTCTGTATTGTGGTGGTGTTCGTTCGCGCATCTTTAGATGAGTTTAAGCACTTCATGGATCAGGCGATTGGTTCCTTGCCTGAGGATTTCGTACACACCCAGCCGCTCCTGCTGCGTGCAAAACAGCTCAATCATCCGTTCCACTTCGTTCCGGTTGTATGAGCTGTACTTCCTGATCCAGGCCACTGTCCGCATAGTATTGGTCATAGAAGCCAGTTGGCGACAGCGCCTCTCTTTCTCTCATTTTGTCTTTCATTTCCATTCGCCTCCACCCGCCGCCTGCGCTGCAGCCACAATAGGCCATGGAGCCGATATCACAGAACCCCTCCCATACAGTCGTCACCACGGCCACGCGCCCCAGGACCTGCCGGAACCTGCAATGCTCAGACAGCGCCTTCCCATTCGCGAACATGGCCAGTGACGAGGTCGATGTGACCCATGCCGGACCTCGACGCTCGGCCGGAAAGTAGCGAACCAGGCACCGGGAAAGGAGATCGCCAAGTGCCAGCCACGCATTTCGCTTCCCAGGCGAGACCGCCCGGCCACTTATAGCGCTATTCGGCTGTAAACAAGGCCCTGTTCTTCATCGCGCATGACCCAGCGACCAGCATCACCCTCCGGGCACAGATAGAACATCCCGGAGTAGCTTGATTCTCGTGACCACGCGCTGCGAGCAAACTGTGGAAATCTCCGCATGACTCGCGCGCCGGACACCTCCGGCCTGCTCACCAGCCTACATTCTTCGGGCAAAGTAAGAGCCCCGCTGGTCAGGCGGAAAACCAGCCACGATTCATTTGTGTCAATGTCGTGCGACTCGCGTATATTGACTGCATCCTCTGGCAACCATGAAGGCAACCATTTGGATTCACCGATTGCTTGCCTTGAGACGGCTTGATTGCGGTCTGCATACTCGGTGCTGGCAACTTCCATGCAACCAGAAAGTGCGATTGACAGCGTCACGATTGGGAGCAGCTGGGGAGCGTACATCTGAGGCATCCGAGTCATCAGTAAGGGAAGTTTCCACCGGGTCGATAGCTCCCGCACATCTGCGAGCAACTTCGCGTACGGCTCATTTGTCCAGATGATCGTCCGAGGCGGTTTGCCAGCTGATCCGCAGCGGAGTCAGCGCTGGAGTCGCCCTTGATGTTTTGATCGAACCACTATGGTTGTAGAACAACCCGCTCGCATCCGTGGCCTGCTGGCCCGGGAAGCGCAACGCCAGTTCGAACGCCACACCATCGCCATCCGGATCGGCACTCGGAATCTGGGTGCCGAATACCTCGCTCTTGTTGCTCCACTCCCAGATCGAGACATTCCGTACCCGATCGAACGCCACGCGCGGCGTACCTAGGTGATCCGACTGGACGTAGGCCAGCTCCGGCACACCAGTGCTTGGCACATTGATCAGTGCCACCGGGTAGTTGTCCAGCCAGATGGCCTGCTGCTGGGCCTCGCCCGTGGCGGAATAACTGCCCAGCCACTGTCCGGCCTCATCGTACAGCGTGATCTGAGCTGCGCCACCGGCTGGAGTACGCAGCACGCGCTCGCCGCGATGGTTGTAACCGTAGCTTTCCAGCACGGCATCACCCTGCCTCACCGCGTTCATGCGGTTCGCATCGTTGTAGATGAACGTCTTGCTGCCGATGCTGGTGGTGTTGCCCACCGCGTCCTGGGTGCGCGCTTCGCCATCCACGGCGGTCAGCCGGTGGCTGGTTGCGGGATAGGTGTAGCTGGCGGTGCCTGCCGAGGTGGTCAGCGCGGTCCGATTGCCCGTGGCGTCGTAGGCATAGGTTTCGATCGGCGTGCCGGTCGCGCCGTCCTGAGTCTGGGTCAGGCGACCCAGCGTGTCGTAGGCGTACTTGGCCAGCACCGTCGAGCCCGTGCCGTTCTTCAGCTCGGTGACCGAGCCGACCGGGTCATAGCCGTAGCCCAGCGACAGGCCGCCTGCCGCCGGGTCGTGCACCGCCTGCGGGCAATAGTCGAGGTCCAGCGGGCGCTGCAACTGGCGGCCGTTGCCATAAGTCCAACCGGTCGCCGGTCCGAAGGCCGCATAGGTCACGTTGTTCACGACGATCTGGCGGGCTTGGCCGGGCCGGGTCAGGCCGATCTGGCTGATGCGGCCCTGGATATCGCGCACGTTCCAGGCAACGGCTTCCCCCGTTGTTCCCCGCTACTGCCCGCGCAGCCGCACGGCAAAGTACCGCGCCGGGGAAAGGCCAAGCGCTTTCTTGAACATCGTGATGAAGGCCGTCACCGACTCATAGCCCAGCGTCTCGGAAACGCGTTGTACCGGTGCACCCGCGGCAAGTTCACGAATGGCGATGAGCAGGTGCAGCTGCTGCCGCCAGCGCCCGAAGGACAATCCCGTTTCCCGTTCGATGAGCCGGGTCAACGTGCGCTCGCCCAGGGCCAGGCGCACGGCCCACTGGCTGATGGTGCTGCGGTCTGCCGGATCAGCCGACAATGCCGCAGCCAATGCACGCACCTTCGGGTGATGGCTGACCGGCAACGACAGGTGCTCGGCCGGCATCTGTACCAGCTCGTCCAGCAACACGCGCGCCAGCCGGTCGGTGTGGCTGCCATGCGGGTAGTCCAGCGGCGCGTCGGCCAGGTGCAGGATCATCTCGCGCAGCATCGGGGAGATCGCCAGCGTCACGCATTGCATGGGCAGATCGACGATGCCGGGCTCGACGAACAGGTAGCACAGGCGCGCGTTGGCGGTGGCGCGGTTGCTGTGCGGCATGCCACCCGGAATCCAGACGCCACACTGGGGCGGCACGATCCACAACGCATTGGCCACTTCGCAGGTCACCGCCCCATGCAGCGCAAGAATCAGTTGACCCTTGCGGTGCTCATGCACGGGAATTTCCGCGTCGTGCTCGGCCACCTGCAGGCGGCTGGCGACCGCCGGGCGATCGGTCTCGTCCGGGTCGAGGTCAAAGCCGGGGAGCAAAATGCGAGCCATTCTCACATTGACCGGTTTCAGCGATTGATTGTCATTGTAGCGAAATTCGCCATGGCGGCCGATCACTAGCATGAGCCGCATGCCCTACCCCACCCCGTTCCGCCCCCACGTGCTCCAGGCATTTGCCCGATTGAAAAGCCCTGCCCTCAGGACCGACCAGGAAGCAGTGCTGTTCTCGTTCAAATGCCTGCTCGCCGCGTCGCTGGGGCTGTATGTCTCTCTAAGGATCGGCCTGAATCGCCCGTTCTGGGTGATCGGCACGGTCTATCTGGTGTCGCAGCCCCTTTCCGGGGCGACACTCAGCCGCGGCCTGTTCCGTCTGCTCGGCACCGTGGGCGGGGCCTTCGCCACCGTCGCACTGGTGCCACGATTTGCCAATGCCCCCCTGGTGCTGAGCGCCGCGCTCGCGGCGTGGATGGCGCTGTGCCTGTACCTGGCGATGCTCGACCGCACGCCGCGTGCGTATGCGTTCCTGCTGGCCGGCTATACCACCAGCCTGATTGGGTTTCCTGCGGTGATGGTGCCGGGAGACGTGTTCACCATCGCCATCACGCGGGTGCAGGAAATCGCCATCGGCATCCTGGCCGCAACGCTGGTCCACGGGTTGGTGCTGCCGCGCCGGGTCTCGATGCGCGTGCACGCGCGGGTTGCCGCTGTGCTGGATGATGCGGAACGATGGACACGCGACATGCGGGCCGGTGCATCGGACACGGTGCTGGCGACGGACCGCTCGAAAGTGGCCGCCGACCTGCTCGAGCTGCATGTGCTGTCGATCCACCTGCCCTTCGACAGCGCCCACGGCGTGGCGCAGGTGCAGATCCTGCGTGCCCTGCATGACCGGATGCTGGACGTCCTGATGCTGTCCAGCGCGGTGGAAGATTCCATCGACCGGCTGCGTTCACCGCAGATGGATTCAACCGGGTGGCGCAATCTCCTGCAGGCCGGCCTCGCCGCGCAACAGACCGAGCTCGACCTCGCCCACGCCGACTGCCGCGTGCTGCAGGCACAACTGCGCACTGCCCGCTCCGACTGGCGCCGGCATGTACCTGCTCGCCTTGTGCGACATGCGCAGGGTGCGGTACTTCACCGGGATCATCGGCTTGCCCTGCGTAGCGCGCTGGGCGCGTTCGTCGGCATCCTGCTGAGCTGCGTTCTATGGATCGCTACCGGCTGGTCGGAGGGCGCCACGGCGGTGTCCATCATCGGCACGGCGTGCGTGCTATTCGGCACGATCGAAGCGCCGGCACCGCATGTCATGCGCTACCTGGTGGGATCGTGCATCGGCGTGGCCGTCGGCCTGCTCTACGGTCTGCTGATCTTCCCCGCGTTGTCCGATATCACCGGCCTGATTGCCGCGCTCGCGCCGGTGCTGCTGCTGTGCGGATCGTTCCTTGCCCGGCCACCGTTCATCATGGCCGCCCTGGGCGTGGTACTGACCTTCCCGCTCATCGCGGGCCTCGGTGCGACCAGCACGGTTAACATCGTCGGCGCGCTCAACAACAGCGTTGCGTTGTTCGTGGGTACGACGGTAGCACTGTGCAGCATGCAGCTTTTCCAGACCGCCGATGCGGGCCGCAACCGCGCACGGCTGGAGCGCTCGATCCGCCGGGACATCGCACGACACGCCGCCGGACAAGGTGATGTGACCCGCGCCTGGCTCAGCCGGATGCTGGATCGAATCGGGCTGCTCGCTCCCAGGTTGCAGGGCCGTGCCAGCGCAGCACACGACCTGCGGGCGTTGTTTGCGGACGTTCGCGCGGCACATGCATCCAACCAGCTCCGCGCACTGGACACGCGTCTGCACGATCCACGCACGCAAGCGTTTCATGCGGCGCTGATCGAACACGTCGCCGCACATTTCAGGATCCGCGCCCACGCGGCACGCAGTGTCGACACCCATCTTCTGGAACTGCTGGACCGCATGCGCGAGACAGCGGCGGCCAGCAGCGGGGTTGAGCAGGAGCATCTGTCGCACCTGCTCTGTGGGTTGCGCCGCGATCTGCTCGTTTCCCCGCATACCCATCGGCACTGACCTCATGCCTTCTGATCTTTCCATTGATGGCGTGCTCATTCCCGGCCTGCTCGCCGTGGCCGCTGCCGCCTTGGCGCTGTCGATGCTGACCTCACGTCTGCTCGCCAGCCTCGGCCTGTACCGGTTGTTCGCCGCGCGGCCCTTGGTGGGCCTGTCCCTGTTCGTGATCCTGGCGGAGCTGATGGTCCGGCTCTCGCCCCTGCTCGAGAAATGAAATGAAACACCTGCTTGCTGTCATCGGCCGCTGGAGCGCAACACTGGCCGTGTGTGCGCTTGCCGCGACTGCCGCGCTCTCCCTCTGGAATCGTTACGAAATGCGCCCTTGGACGCGGGATGGGCGGGTGCGCGCCGATGTGGTTCGCGTTGCGTCGGACATGGGGGGACTGGTGACCCGGGTGCTGGTGCACGACAACCAGCGGGTCAGCGCCGGAGAGTTGCTGCTGGTGCTGGATCAGCCACGCTTCGCTGCCGCGCTTGAGAAGGCCGACGCAGCGGTCAGCAGCGCACATGCCACGCTGGCGCTGGCCCGTCGCGAATCGACGCGGGACAACGCACTGGGCAACCTGGTCGCGTCGGAAACGCGCGAACGCAATGCCGCCAAGGTCGATACCGAGCTGGCCACCCTGGCGCAGGCACGGGCCGAACAGCGCGTCGCCCAGCTCAACGTGCAACGCACCGAGGTGCGCGCGACCACCGATGGCATCGTCACCAACCTGGACCTGCATGCGGGCGACTACCTGCAACCGGGCGCGCAGGCGCTGGCGTTGATCGACACCCGCAGCCTGCGCATCGAGGGCTACTTCGAGGAAACCAAACTGGGCTGCATCACCGAGGGCGATGCCGCCGTGGCCCAGCTGATGGGCGACACCCGCGACGTCCGCGGACACGTGGACACCATCGCCGCCGGCATTGCCGACGATCAGCGCTCAAGCACGCACAATCTGCTGCCGGCCGTGGCGCCAACCTATACTTGGGTGAGGCTGGCACAGCGCATCCCGGTACGCATCCGCATCGATGATGCGCCGTCGGATACCCGCCTGATCGTGGGTCGCACTGCGAGTGTGACCATCACGCCCTCGGCGCCGGGAGCCTGCAAGTGAGCGTGCGAACACTACGCGGTGGGCTGCTTGCCCTGCTGCTCCCCATGACGGCCTGCGTATCCGGCCCCGACTATCACCTGCCTGCGAATGCGTTCGCGGCCTCCCCCCAGGCGGCGCGGGCGTTCGTCTCGGGCCAGGAAGCACCGTTCAGCCGCGACGCGCCACCGGATCGATGGTGGCAACTGTATGGCGACCCCCAGCTTGACGCCTACGTACGCGAAGCACTGGCGGCCAATACCGACCTGCGCGCCGCCGATGCCAACCTTCGGCGCGCCAGTGCAACCGTGGCCGAGTACCGCGCGCGCAGTTCCGTGCAGGCCGACGTGGATGCATCGGGCGCGCTCACCCATGCCGGTGGTTACACCCAGGCGTCGGCCGCACCGCAATCCTATGCGCTGGGCCTTCACCTCTCCTATCCGCTGGATCTAGCAGGCGGCATCCGCCGCGGCATCGAAGCCGCCAATGCGGACGCGGAGGCCGTCGCTGCGGCACGGGACCAGGTCCGCGTGGTCGTCGCTGCTGCCGTCACCCGTGCCTATCTCCAGATCTGCACAAGCAATCACACGCTCGCTGCGACCCGGCAGGTGCTGGCGATACAGCGCGCCACGCTGGAGGCAACCCGTCGCTTGGCTGCGGGCGGGCGCGGAACGGACTTCGATGTCAGCCGTGCCGGAGCCGCAGTCAACCGGAGCGCGGCGGGGATACCGCACCTGCTGGCGGAACGCCAGGCCGCACTGTTCGAACTGGCCGCCCTGATGGGCAGGGTCCCGGCAGACTATCCCAGGGAGGCGGAAACCTGCCCCCAGCCCCCTGAGCTGCAGCAGGCGCTGCCGATCGGTGACGGCTGGCAGCTGCTCCAGCGGCGCCCCGACATACGTGCTGCGGAACGTAGCCTTGCGGCGGCCACGGCGATGATCGGCGTGGAGACCGCAGACCTTTATCCGCGGGTCACCTTGGGCGCATCCCTGGGCACAGCAGGCACGCGAGGGCAGCTGCTTTCCGCCGACAGTTTCGGGGCGAGCGTCGGGCCGCTGCTGTCATGGCACTGGCCCAACCGCCGCGTGGTCAAGGCCCGCATCGCAGCGGCCGGTGCCAATGCAGATACGGCTCTTGCTTCCTTTGACGGCGCAGTGCTGCAGGCACTTCGCCAGACCGAGACTGCGCTTTCTGCCTGCACGCAGGAGCTTGAACGCGAGCACAGCCTGGCGCAGGCACGTTGGGATGCAGCGCGGGCCGCCGGGCAGGCACAGCAACTCTACCGTTTCGGCAGGATTGATTTTCTCGACGTGCTTTCGGCCCAGGCCGCGCTGGCAGATGCGGAGTCCGCATTGGCCGCCTCCCGCGCGGAGCGCATTGACCGGCAGATGGATCTTTTCCTGTCGTTGGGCGGAGGCTGGGCCGCAACGGATTCGGCCGCGGGCGGAGCCCGTTGATCCGTTCAAGGGCGGCGACTGCACGTCACGCCGTGTGTTCAGGAAAGTGCCGCGCACACCCGTATTCATTCACGCTCTCCGCCCTATATTCCCACCACAGCGCCGCATGCTGCGGCCATGACGGAGGCACATCCATGAAGACCACACGTTTGCTTGCCATCGCCTTGACCACCGCTACCGCGTTGGCTGCGGCCCCCGCCTTCGCCGATCCGCCGCACCACGCCCGCGGCAACGGCCCGCCGCCGCATGCAGGCGGCCCGCACAACCGCGATGCGCCGCCGCCGGGCTGGCAGAAGAAGGCCTGGCGTCGTGGGGACCGCCTGCCTTGGGCCGAAGTGGACCGCCGCTACTGGGTGGACGACTACGCGCGCTATGACCTGCGCGAGCCGGGCCGCGACCGGCGCTGGGTGCGCCAGTCCGATAGCGAGTACCTGCTGGTGGAGATCGCCACCGGGTTGATCATTGACGCGCTGCATCGCTGAAGCGACCTGCAGCGTCCCACACTGAGCTATTTACCTCGGTGCAGACACCTTACGACAGGGGTCGCCCCGGTCGGCGGTGTTTGCGCCCACGGCGCCCCGCCTGCCTCCGTGGCCGCCCGGCATGCATGCCCTCCCGCAGTGCGGTACGCCCGCACATCAGCGCTGTGGCAAATAACCCCATCGCCACCAGTATTTCGAATCCCCGATCACCAAAGAGCAGGCGGATGGAGACCTCCAGTGAGCACAGCCTGCCGCAGCGCAGGCCCTGCCCGTCGAAGCCATAGATGAGCACCAGTATGCCCATCAACGTGCACCACGCCATCAGGGCCAGGCTTGCGATAAATATGAAAGGACGGTGGATGCGCATGCGCTCGTCGCGGTCTTCTACGGTGATGTCCAGCGCGACGCTGCGAGCACGCGATCGGAAGCATCCAGCTCTACCGACCAGGCTTCGGTATCCAGGCCCAGCCGGTTCTCATACCACCATCGCTGCGCACAGCGACCACTGCATCCACTGCTCGCATAGCGCGCAAAGGGAACACCGGCCTGCTCCACCACGTCAGGTTGCCCCAGCGCCCGCAGTACCTCGGCCCTGCTCGCCCCGACCGGGACCGAGGCAAGCGCGTGGGAATGCCACGCCGAGATCGCCGAGCAACCGGCCACGTACGCCAAGAACAGGCCGGCAAGCCCCCACATCAGTGTCCTCATTGACAGATCCCCTCCTGCGCCGCGCGCCCGCGCATCATCCTCGCAGACCTTCCTCAACGTCAAACCGGCCTGTTGCGGCGCCCGTCATCCGTGCTAGCGTGCGCCGTCAAACTCGCCATGAGGTGCAGGATGCGCAATGGAATGGGACGGAATCTGGTGATCGCCTGCATGGCCCTCGCTGTTGCCCCAGCGGCGGCAACAGCGACCGCAACGCCGGGCGATCGTGGGCAGGATTTCGTGCAGACGCAGGCGATCGCAGTGCGCTGCCAGAAGACTCTACCCGGCCTGAAACTGCAGTTGCAGGAGGGCCGTCAGCACTGGCTATCGACACTCGACGCCGCGCAACTGCAGGCCGCCGAGGTCTATGCCAGCAGCAAGGAAGGCAAGACTCTGGGAAAGAGTGTGGAGCGGGATGCCTCCCGCGCCTTCGGTCGTAATCCCCTGTCCGCCGCAGCGACCTGCGTTGGCCTGCTCGCCGAGTACGGCCCGGCCCACCCGCTGCCTGCCGGCACGGCAATGCCGGCCGACCGGGTACAGCACTACATGCTGCACTTCGCGCCGATGGCGCTGGCCCGGCTGCAGTGCGCGCGCCTGGAGGGCATCGACGTGGAAGCCCAGCCCGATGGCTCGGAGACCTGGCAGTACCGCGCCTGCGGCCGGACCGAATCCGTTCGCATGGCCCCGCTCGGACAGGGCTGGTCGATGAGCGATGCGGACCGCAATCGCCTGTTCGACGCGCTGACCCGATAGCTCAATGGCAGCCCATGCCAGCATGAACACGAGCGTTACAGCCGTTGCCAGGAACGGGATGAGAAGCACTCTTGCACTGGCAGTCTGCACGATGCTCAGCGCCTGCAGCCTGGTGATGGACAGTTCGTTCGACACCCAGCAGCAGGCCATCGACGCCGACATGGTGAACAAGGGATGGATTCCCGATTGGGTGCCCCACGAAGCGACCGACCTGCGCGAAGTGCACGACCTCGACTCAAACACCAGCGCGCTGGCCTTCGCCAAGCCCCCTGCGATACCACTGCAGCTTCCTGCGGATTGCCAGGCGACCACATTCAACAACAGTAATCCTGTTGCATTCAATCGACACTGGTGGCCTGGCAACGCGACGCTCAGTGCGTCGTACCGCGTCTTTCGCTGCGCGCCCGAATCCAGAAAGTCAGTCTTCGTCGCCATCAACAGGACCGAAGGCCGCGTGCTCTTCTGGCGAACCTACGCGCGGTGATGCGCCAGCGCCACCCTACTCCCCCCTGAGGACCCCATGATGCCCAACGCACGCGCACGCTTCACTGCCCTCGCCCTGTTGCTTCCGGCGTGCCTGTCGGCCTATGCCGCACAGAACGCCACCGCCGACGTCAAGGCCATCGAACAGGTGGTCGAATCGTTCCGCACCTCGCTGATCAACAAGGACAAGCCGACCTACATGGGCCTGTTCTTCTCGGACAAGCCGGAAGACATCGGCTGGCAGTATGTTTCCGAGGACGCGCGCCTGCAGGACATCCGCAAGGCCAAGCCCGATGCGATCAAGGCTCGGCAGATTCCCACCAACAACTTCATCGCGCTGATCGACGGAGCGGTGGCTTCGCCCAAGCCAAAAGAAGAGACATTCTCCAACACCAAGATCGAGACGGATGGCGACGTGGCCTCGGTGTCGTTCGACTACAGCTTCAACGACGATGGGGTGAAGACCAACTGGGGCAAGGAAATGTGGCAGCTGATCCGCACCGAACAGGGCTGGAAGATCTTTTCGGTGATCTATTCGATCCGCGACTCACGCAGCCCGGCCGATTGAACGTCGCTTGAGGGCGGTGAGTGCCGATTGCCGATTGCCGATTGCCGATTGCGATCCATTCAGCCAGGGCATTGGCATCCGGCAAGAGATCGGGCAGAGTTCGGCCACGCGCAAGGACGCACGCCATGACCCGCCTGCTGATCATCGAAGACAACCCCGAGCTGGTTGCCAATCTGTACGCCTTCTTCGAGCCGCTGGGCTACGTGCTGGACGATGCCCGCGACGGTGCCAGCGGCCTGCGCCGGGCCACGCAGAATGATTACGACGCCATCCTGCTGGACCTGATGCTGCCGCGTCTGGATGGCATGGCCCTGTGCAGGAAGCTGCGCCAGGAGTTCCAGAATCCGGTTCCGATCCTGATGCTGACCGCGCGCGACCCGGTCGAAGACCGCGTTCAGGGCCTGGAAATGGGTGCGGACGACTACCTGGTCAAACCGTTCTCGCTGACAGAACTGGATGCGCGGATCAAGGCACTGATACGACGGGCACAGGGTCGCCAGGTCCAGAGCGTTCTGGCGTGGAAGGACCTGCAGGTGGACACGCGCTCGCCCCAGGCCTGGCGGCAAGGCCGCTGCATTGCGCTGACGCCCACTTCGCACAAGCTGCTGATGTGCCTGGTGCGGGCGGCGCCCGCCGTGGTCCGCAAGCAGGAGATGGAATACCTGGTCTGGGGCGACGAGCCACCGGACAGCGGAGCATTGCGGACCCACATCCACGAACTCCGCCTGCAGGTGGACCGCAGCTTCGACAGCGCGCTGATCACTACGGTGCACAGCGTCGGCTGGCGCATGCAGGCGTGACCCCGGCAGGCCTCTACCGCCGCCTGACCCTTCGCACCCGCATCACGATTTCGTTCGTGCTGCTGATGGCCGGAGCAATGGGCTTCATCGTGCTGGCCGAACAAGTCGACTACGACCAGGTCCGTGCCGTCGTCGTTGCACGCACCCAGGCCAGCGAAGTACACCGCCTGCAGGACGAACTGGCTCGTGGCCAACGCCCCGCCCTGCCGTCTGGCAGCGCACTGTACGATGCCCGCAACGTGCCTGTGGTGCTGCGCCAGTACGGCCCGGGCCATCACGGCGAAGAGGCGCCCAACGAGTGGCACCTGAGCGTCTTCGACAGCGGCGGCCAGCGCTACTACCTGCTGCAGGACGCAGCGCACTATGCCTATCTGGAACATCTGATCAATGCCTTTGCGGCACTGGTCATTTCGATCTGCGTGCTCGGCGCCTTCCTGATCGGCCGGAAGGTAGCGACGCACGTCATCGCGCCCATCACGCGATTGGCGGACGCGGTGCAGGACGGCCAGAAGCCCTTTCCCTACCAGAACGCGCGCGACGAGATCGGTGTACTCGCCCGCGCCTTCGCCCGACACAGTGACGAGCTCGAACGGTTCCTGCATCGCGAACAGTGCTTCAGCGGCGATGCCAGCCACGAGCTGCGCACGCCGCTGGCCATCATCGGCGGTGCTGCGGAGACGCTCGCCTGCCAGCTTCCGGCCGACAGCCACCTGGTTCCCAGCGCGCAGCGCATCCTGCGCACCACCCAGGAGATGCAGCGCCAGCTGACCTGCCTGCTGCTGCTCTCACGCGCACCCAGTACCGTGCCGCGCAACAAGGTGGCCCTGCGTCCGCTGATCGAATCCTGCATGGAGCGCTGCCGGCCCTGGATTTCCGGAAAGCCGGTAATCGTTGCGCTTGATGCCCGGCATGACGCCGAGCTGGACACCAACGCGGATCTGGCGCACAGCGTGATCTGGAACCTGCTGCGCAACGCCTGCCAGTACACCGAAAACGGCGAAGTGCGGATCACCCTCCACGACACTGCACTCATCGTCGCTGACACCGGACCCGGGCTGCCCTCCAGCATCGATCCACGGCAGTTCCAGCGCTTCGTGCCCGGCAGCCCGCACAGTGGCGAGGGACTGGGGCTGTCCATCGTGCAGCGCATCGTCGAGCACCTCGGTTGGAGGATGACGGTGTGTTCCTCGCAGCAGGGCTGCCGGTTCAGCCTGGAGTGGCCCATCTGACGGTTTCCTGACGCGCGCGTGCACATGCTGGGGATTGCTCACTTCACGGCGGAAACGGCATGCAGCACCCCAAGGACAGCGGCAAGTACCCGCACGGCAAGACCGGCCTGAGCCGCATCTTCCATACCCTCATCCATTCGCGCGATGGTTTCATCGCCACCTTCCGCGGCGAAGCTGCCTTTCGTCAGCTGCTGCTTCTGCACGCGCTGTTGATCATTGCAGCGTTCGCGCTGGACATCAGCAAGCTCGAACGGGCGCTGGTGCTGGCGGTCTGCTTCATCAGCCTGCTGGTGGAACTGCTCAACTCGGCGATCGAAGCGGTGGTCGATCGCATCTCGCTGGAACAGCATCCGCTGTCCAAGAACGCCAAGGACATGGGCAGCGCCGCGCAGACCACCGCACTGTTGATGGTGGGCGCGGTGTGGGGCGTGATCCTGCTGGGGTAGTCCGCCCAACCTGACAACTTCCTGATAAAGCGGTTTCGATACTGCGCGCACTCCCACTCCACGGAACCTGCTCGTGCGTCAACGCCGCCGTTTTCCACGGCCCCATCCGATCGTTCTGGTCTGGGCCACCGCACTGTTCTTCACCACGATTGGAAACATCGCCCTCTGGAAGACGCTGTGGGGGCTGATCGACCTCAACAGCCTGCGCAGCGTGCTGTTCCTGGCCAGCTTGCCGGTGGCGCTTTTCTGCCTGTTCAACCTGCTGCTGACGCCACTGCTGGCACTGCCGTTCCTGCGCAGGCCGCTGCTGGTGCTGCTCGTTGTCGTCAGCGCCGCCTGCAGCTACTTCATGCTGCACTACAACGTGCTGATCGATCGCAGCATGGTGCAGAACGTGTTCGAGACCAACCAGGCTGAACTGAACGCCTATCTGTCGCTGCCACTGCTGTTGACCCTGCTGGCGCTGGGCGGGCTGCCCGCGACCGGGCTGGTCCTGATGCGCACCGCCAGCGGGGCGGGCTCGATACGTTCGTTCCTGGTGTGGCCAGTCAACGTCCTGGTATCCATGATGGTGCTGCTGGCGATCGGCTTTGCGTTCTACAAGGACTATTCGTCATTGCTTCGCAACAACCGCTACATCCGCGACCAGTTGCTGCCGTTGAACGTGGTGCGGCATACCCACAGTTATCTGAAGAGCCTCTACAGCACCCGCCAGCAACCGCTGCGCGCGATCGGCATGGACGCACGGCGAATACCAGGCCCGCGCCCGAAGCTGGTGATCCTGGTCGTCGGCGAGACCGCGCGCTCACAGAACTTCCAGCTCAACGGCTACCCACGCGCGACCAATCCCCGGCTCTCGCGCAAGGAAGGCGTCATCAGCTTCAATGATGTCTCCTCATGCGGAACCGCAACGGCGATCTCGGTGCCGTGCATGTTCTCGCAGATGACCCGCAGCCAGTACGACGATGTACGCGCAGCAACCGAGGAAAACGTGCTCGACATCCTGCAGCGCACCGGCGTCAGCGTGCTCTGGCGCAACAACAACAATGGCGGCTGCAAGGGCGTGTGCGAACGCGTGCCAACTGAAGACATGCCCGTGCTGAAGGTGGCCGGCCAATGCGTCAACGCCGACGGCACCTGCTACGACGAGGTGCTGCTGCATCAGCTCGGAACACGCATTGGCGCCATGAACGGTGACGCCCTGGTCGTGCTGCACCAGCTCGGCAGTCATGGGCCGACCTACTTTGAACGGTATCCCGCAGCGTCGCGGGCTTTCAGCCCGACCTGCGACAGCAACCAGATCCAGCATTGCAGCAACGAGGCGCTGGTCAACACCTATGACAACACCCTGGTCCACACCGACCACCTGCTGGGCAAGGCCATCGACCTGCTGCAGGGCTATGCGGACCAGCGTGATGTCGCACTGATCTATGTGTCCGACCATGGCGAGTCGCTGGGCGAACGCGGGATGTACCTGCACGGCACGCCCTACTTCATCGCCCCGCGCGAGCAGACCCAGGTGCCGATGGTGATGTGGTTTTCACCGGACTTCGGCCGCAACGCAGGCCTGGACCTGGCCTGCCTGCACCAGAATGCCCTGCACCGGGCGCACAGCCACGACAACCTCTTCCACTCGCTGCTGGGCCTGTTCGGAGTCAACAGCACGGTGTACCGGCGCGATCTGGATGTGTTCGCCGGATGCCGCGCCTCGCCTTCGCCATCGATGGCCACCTCGCCGGCCAAAGAACGGCGCCGGCTGATGCCGGTCGCTGCCCGGAACGTGGCGCGTTACTGCGCCGCCAGGGCGAAATCCAGGCCCGCGCACACCGCCGCCACCTGGGCGTCGTTGCATTCCTGCGGGCTGGTGCGCGGGCTGTCCGGGTAGACCTCAGTGGTGGTGGCAAAGCGTGCGTCGGTGAAGCCGGCGCAGGCGCCGATCGAACGCGACTCACCCCAGACCACGCCCGGCGACTGCAGCGGGAGGCCGACCAGGTTGCCCTCGGCGTCTGCCGGGGCGATATGGGTGACCGGGGCGACGGCGGTGATCAATGCCTTCTGGAACTCGGCCTGCGGATCTTCACTGTTGCCGATCACGTAGAAGCCATCCGGGATGGTGTCGCGCTCGAACGGCTTGCCGTCGCGGGCACAACGCGCCGGATCGAACTCGTGCAGGTCGCTGTCGGTGGTCTCGTGCAGGTCCAGGTGCACCAGCAGGTTCGGCTTGCGCTCGGCCACCCAGGCCATCAGGGCGGCGGCTTCCACGATCTGGCCGCCGTCACGGAAGCTGCGGTTGGGATCGATGGCGTCCGGGTTCCAGCGCTGGATGCGCTCGTAGCCCCACGGGCTGACGCACGGCGCCACGATCAGGTTCAGCCGGCCCAGGTAACGCTCGGCCTGCTGTTCCAGGAACTGCAGGGCGCCGTGCACGCCGCTGGTCTCGTAGCCATGCACGCCGCCGGTGATCAGCGCGGTCGGCAGCGCCGGGTTCCAGTCGTGGTTGACCACGGCGAACAGCGGGTAATGGTCCGGCGCATAGTCCAGCTGGCCGTACTGGATCACATCGAAGCTGTCGTCCAGGCGCTCGAGCGCGGCCACCACGTCGTCGTGGTAGCTGCGCTGGCGCTGCTGGCGGGCCCGCCACTGTGCGCGTTCCGCGTCGCCCCAGGGCTGGCCGGGGGTGCCGATCGGGTAGAACTGCGCAACAGTCATTGGGGAACTCCAGGGGTCGAACGGATGGGTGCAGCCGGACATTCTAAGCCCTGTCGCGCCTGCGGGTGCCCTCCCCCCGGACCCGCCTTCATCCAGGCCGGGTCATCTGGTTGTAAAATCAACGGTTTTTGGCCCCTCACCCCTTGATGGCGAACGCAGCGCAGCCGGTCCTGGGTGGACCGGAGTTCCTCCGCCTGCTCGCCCGTCTCAGCGACGGCGCGATGCCGGCCAGCAGTCCCGCCCTGACCGATCGCCTCGGCCAGTGGGTGGACTGGAGCCGTGCCGTGGCCCTGTCCGGGGCGCTCGGCGGACGCCTGCCCGAACCCGGTGAAGCCGCCGAAGCGGTCGAGGATGTACTGGCCGACTGCACCCAGGCGCACGCCAGCCTGCTCGCCTCGATCAGTGAGGATGCCGAGGCCGAGCGCCTGCTGGACCTGGCCGAAGCCGCCGCCGCCCCCAATTTCGCCTCGCTGCGCCAGCGCTACCGGGTGCTGCAGCAGGCCATCCAGACTGCCACCGGGCGCCTGCGCGGCCGCCTGCGCGACCAGCTGGTGCAGGTTTCACCCGAGCTGGCACGACTGGCCGAGGTCGACGCGGTAATGGAACAGACCCTCACCCCGCGCGAACACAGCCTGCTGGCCACTGCGCCGGCCGTGCTCGGCGCCCGATTTGAACGCGTGCACGGCCAGCCCGGCTGGCGCACGGCCTTCCGCCATGACATGCGCACGCTGCTGCTCGCCGAGCTGCAGCTGCGCTTCCACCCGATCGAAGGGCTGCAAGACGCCCTGCGCTCCCACTGACCGGAACACCATGTCCAGAACTGCTTTCCATGTCGTTGTCTTCCTTGTCGGCCTGCTGGCCGTGTGCTGGATCGGCATTGGCTACGTTTCGGTGCATCCGCTGGGTGCAGCGGTGGCGGCGATCATCGCGGCCTGCTACATCGCCGGTGGCGTGGAGCTGTACCGCTACCGCCAGGCCAGCAACGGCCTGCGCGCCGCACTGAACGACCTGTCCAGCGCGAAGGAAAGCCTCGCCCCCTGGCTGGAGCGCGTGCCGGCAGGCCTGCGCAACGCCGTGCGCCTGCGCGTGGAAGGCGAGCGCATCGCCCTGCCCGCACCGGTGCTGACCCCTTATCTGGTCGGCCTGCTGGTGCTGCTGGGCATGCTCGGTACCCTGCTGGGCATGATGGACACGCTGCGTGGCACCGGACTAGCCCTGCAGAGCGCGACCGACATGGCCGCCATCCGCGGCTCGCTGGCCTCGCCGGTGCAGGGCCTGGCGGTGGCATTCGGTACCTCGATCGCCGGTGTGGCCAGCTCGGCCATGCTCGGCCTGTTGGCCACCCTGCTGCGCCGCGACCGCCTGCAGGCCGTGCAGCAGCTGGACCGGGCCATTGCAGGCGACCTGCATCCGTACTCGCAGGCCTGGCAGCGTGCCGAGTCGCTGCGCCTGCTGCAGGCACAGTCTGCCGCCCTGCCTGCCCTGGTCGACCGCCTGCAGGCGATGACACAGACCTTTGAACAGCACAGCACGGCCGCCAACGAGCGCCTGCTGGCCGGCCAGGCCGAGTTCCTGACCCAGAGCCAGGCGCTTCAGGAGCGCTTGGCGGTCTCGCTGCAGCAGTCGCTGCGCGAAGGCGCCGAATCCAGCGCCGCCGCCATCGGCGGTGCGCTGCAGCCGATGGCCGAGACCACGCTGGCTGGCCTGGCCCATCACAGCGAAGCACTGCACGCCCGCGTCGAGCAGGCCGTGCAGCAGCAGCTGGCTGGCCTGAGCGACGGTTTCGAGCGCAGCCGCGTTGCGACCGAAGCCAGCTGGGCCAAGGTGGTGAGTGAACAGAGCCAGGCACAGCAGGCCCTGGTGGACGATCTGCGCCAGCACCTGCAGGCTTTCAGCGATGGCCAGGGCACGCAGGCCGAAGCGCTGGTCGCGCGCATCGGCGAGCGCCTGCAGGTCGATGCCAACGGCAACGCCGAGGCCTGGCGCGCCGCCATCGAGCAGCAGCAGGCTCTGAACAGCGCGCTGGTCGAGCGCCAGCAGCAGGCGCTGCTGGCGGCCGGCCAGCAGCTGGACGAGCATGCGCAGGCATTGCTGCGGGCACTTGAGCAGCGTCACGACGCCAACCAGTCGTTGCTGCAGGACCACGAACAGCAGCGCTCGCAGCAGTGGCAGGCCGCCCAGGCTGCCGCCGCAACCGCACACGCCGAACTGCAGGCCTGCCTGGACACTCGCGAACAGCAGCGCCAGGCGCGCTGGGACGCGGTCGGCGCCGAACTGCAGCAAGCCCACGCCGCGCTGCATGCGCAGCTGCAGGCCGGCGACGAACAGCGCCTGCAGCGCTGGAGCGATGCCTTGCAGCACGTTTCCTCCGACCTGGCCGAGCGCCTGCAGGCCAACGGCGAACGCCTGGCTGCGCAGCAGCAGCAGGTCTGCGACACGCTGGCGGCGACCGCACAGCAGATCGGCGAGAACGGTCGTGCACAGGCCAGCGCCACGCTGGCCGAAGTCTCCACCCTGCTGCAGACCGCTGCCGCCGCACCGAAGGCCGCAGCCGACGTCATCAACGAGCTGCGCAGCACGCTCTCTGAAAGCCTGGTGCGCGACAACGCGATGCTGGAAGAACGCGGCCGCCTGCTGGCCACCGTGCAGACCCTGCTCGATGCGATCAACCATGCTTCGCACGAGCAGCGCACGGCGGTGGACGCGCTGGTCGGCGGCTCGGCCGAGCTGCTGGAACGCGTCGGCAACCGCTTCACCGACCATATCGCCGCCGAGACCGGGAAGCTGGACGGCATCGCCGCAGCGCTCAACGGCAGCGCCGGTGACGTCGGCCAGCTCGCCGGCGCCTTCGGTGAAGCGGTCGCGCAGTTCGGCAGTGCCGCCACCGAGCTTTCCGGCCGCCTGGAACAGATCGGTGGTGCACTGGATGCCTCGCTGGCCCGCAGCGATGAGCAGCTGGCTTACTACGTGGCGCAGGCGCGCGAGGTGGTCGACCTCAGCCTGCTGTCGCAGAAGCAGGTGATGGAAGAACTGCAGCAGCTGGCCACGCGCCGCGGCAAGGCCGGCAGCGCATGAGCGACGAGCTGGAGGTCGATGGCGGCTCACACGCCCCGATCTGGGCCGCCTTCGGCGACCTGATGTCGGTGCTGCTGGGCGCGTTCGTGCTGATCCTGGTCGGGGTGGTCGCCGTGCAGCTGGAGCTGTCGCAGCGGCTGGACCAGGAAGTGAAGCAGCGCCAGGCCGAAGCCAAGCGCCTGCAGACCCTGGAACAGGCACTGGCCGGCCCGTTGGCTGCTGGCCGGGTGACGCTGGTCGATGGCCGCATCGGCATCAGCGGCAGCGTGCTGTTCGCACTGAACTCCGACCAGTTGCAGCCGGAAGGCCAGGAGCTGCTGCGCAGCCTGGCCGCACCGCTGGCCGCTTACCTGGGCAGCCGCGAAGAGATCCTGATGGTCAGCGGCTTCACCGATGACGCGCCGGTGCGCGAAGGCAACCGCCGCTTCGCCGACAACTGGGAGCTTTCCGCGCAGCGCTCGCTGACCGTGACCCGCACCCTGATTGCCGACGGCGTGCCCGCGGACGCCGTGTTCGCCGCCGCCTTCGGCAGCGAGCAGCCGGTCAGTTCCAATGCCAATGAGGAAGGCCGCGCACGCAACCGTCGCGTGGAGATCGCGCCGATTCCCAAGCCCAAGGCCCCGGATGCCAAGTAAGCCGCCAGCGCTGGATGGCCTGCGCGCCCTGGTGCGCGACCTCGATGCGGGGTCGCGCTCGCTGCCGCATTACCCGCAGGTGCCGATGCTGCAGCAGGTGCAGCGCGAATGGTCGGAGCTGCGCACCGAACTGCAGGTGCGCCGCTCGCTGCGCACTGAAGCCCCCGCCGACGGCGGCCCGCTGAACTCGGCGGTGCTGGTGCAACGGATGCTGGACACGATGCAGGCGACCAGCCCTGGCTACCTGCGCCACTTCATCGACTACGTGGACACGTTGTCATGGCTGCAGGCACTGCAGGATGGTGTCGCGAGTGGTGGTGACACCGCAAAGCCGAAGCGCACGCGCAAGCCGCGCCAGACGCCGAAGGAGTAGCGCCGTCGCGTGCCATTGTAGAGCCGAGCCACGCTCGGCTCCGGCCAAAAGCAGCCGAGCGTGGGCTCGGCTCTACAGACATGTCACCAGACAGTCATCTGTCTAGCGCACCATTTTCAGGTTGACCCACGGCGCCTGCAGCGTCCGCAGTCGCATCGCTTGTCTCCCCTTTCGAATTCCATGAGCTCCGCGCCCACGCGGCGGCTCGTGCTTGCCTGAGTGTCTGCAACATGACGAAGACTTTGTTGGCCGCCGCGCTGTCGATCGCGCTTGCTCCCGCGGCCTGGGCGCAGGATGCTGCCCCGACCTCCCATGGCACGTCCGCCACCACCCTCGATGCGGTCTCGGTGATCGGCAGCGGTGAAGCCCGCCAGGTGCAGCGCATCACCCGCGAGAACCTCGACATCCTGCCGCCGGGTACCAGCCTGCAGAAGACCCTGAACCTGCTGCCGGGCGTAAACGCGCAGTCGGCCGATGCGCTGGGCACCAACGAGCAGTCGATGACGCTCAGCCTGCGCGGCTTCAACTCCACCCGTCTCGGTTACACGTTGGACGGCGTGCCGCTGGGCGATGGCGCGTACAACAACTACAACGGCCTGACCATCAACCGTGCGCTGATCAGCGAGAACATGGCCGGCGCCGAGCTGGCGGTGGGCATCGGCAGCCTCGGCACGCCATCCACCAGCAACCTCGGTGGCACCATCTCGTACACCTCCGACCGCCCGGCCCAGGAACTCGGCGGCCGCGTGGTGCAGACCTTCGGCAGCGATGCCAACCGCCGCACCTTCGTGCGTGTGGACAGCGGCGGGTACAACGGTTTCTCCGGCTATATCTCCGGCATGAATGCCGTCTCCGATCTGTGGAACGACCAGACCACCTACAACAAATCCACCACCAAGCAGTTCAACGCCAAGGGCGTGTGGAACTTTGGCCGCGGCCAGATCACCGGCTTCGTCGATACCTCGCGCACTACCCAGGCGGACTACTTCTACCTGTCCAAGGACGAGATGTCGCGCGGGCTGGGCTGGGACTGGGGCGGTTACGCGCCGGACTGGAACAAGGCCGTGGCCAAGGCCTACTGCAATACCGCCAGCTTCAATGCGAAGAAGTGCGACAGCAGCGGTCCGGACAAGGATGCCGACGGTGCCTTTACTGCCGGGCAGATCCTGCGCGATGACAACCTGTACTACCTGGCCGGTGATTTCTTCCTGGCCGATGGCTTCAGCCTGCGGGCCCTGGCCTACCACCACGATGACCGCGGCGAAGGCCACAACTGGAACAGCGGCGCCTGGTCGAACAAGGGCACGGCGCAGGAGATTCCGATCATCTTCCGCAACACCATCTACACCATCGACCGCGATGGCGGCACGCTGTCGTTCGACTGGGAACTGGGCGCGCACCGCATCGAAGGCGGCGTCTGGTACGAGCGCAACACCAGCAGCGCCGAGCGCTACCAGACCGCCGTGGACGGCCCGCGCGACCTGAGCGGCATGAACACCCTGCCCTCCGACGTTGGCGTGTTCGCCCAGCGCACGCGCTGGAAGACCCACCAGTTCTTCCTGAAGGACACCTGGCGCCTGCTCGATGATCGCCTGACCCTGGAGTTCGGCGCAAAGAGCCCGCATGCCACCTCCGATGCGCAGGCCCTGCCCGGCGACGCGAAGGCGCCGATCTCGCCGACCTCCAACAACCAGTTCGCCACCGGCTCACTGAAGGCCAGCAAGAACTTCCTGCCCAGCATCGGCGCCAACTTCCGCCTGGCCGAGCATCACGAAGTATTCGCCAGCTACGCCGAGAACATCGCCATGTTCCAGGGCGGCTTCAAGCTGGGCCCGCAGGCAGTCAGCCAGGCCACCTGGAACGCGCAGGGCAACCTGAAGCCGGAAGAATCCCGCTCGCTGGAGGCCGGCTACCGCTTCGTCACCGATACCCTGCAGGCCTCGGTCGCGGCCTACAGCGTGCGCTTCGACAACCGCCTGCTGCAGTACAACCCCTGCGACTCGCGGCAGCCGGTCGGCCCGACCTGCGGCAACCGCTTCTACAACGTGGGCGGCGTCGACAGCCGTGGTGCCGAGCTGACCGTGCTGTGGACCCCGAACGAGCACTTCAGCTGGTACACCTCGGCCTCGCTGAACCGCTCGACCTATGCGTCGAACTACGTGCAGGCCGGCGTCGAGCAGCAGATCAAGGGCAAGATCCAGACCGATACACCCAAGCAGCTGCTGGCCACCGAGATCACCTGGCGCGACAACGGCTGGTTCGCCAGCCTGCGCGGCAAGTACACCGGCGAACGCTTCTACACCTACACCAACGACCAGGGCTTCGGCGGCTTTACCGTGTTCGATCTGGCCGGTGGCTATGACTTCGGCCAGGTCGGCTTCGCCAAGGGCATGCGCGTGTCGTTCAACGTGACCAACCTGACCAACAAGCGCTATGCCAGCAACCTGGATTCGAGCGTGTTCGCCCCGAGCGACCCGGCCGGCAAACTGTACGTGTTCCATGCCTCGGCACCACGCCAGGTGTTCGGTACGATCGACCTTCGCTTCTGATTGACCGCCAGGAGTCCACTGATGCTCACGACCGCCCTGCTGATGGCCACTCTCTCCGCCAGCGGATACTCCGCTCCGCATGAGGCAACGGGTGCAGCGCCGGGTACCCTGCAGCTGGGCGGTCGCAGCTATGTGGACAAAGGCCTGGTCGCCGCCGGGCGGCTGTCGGCGGGCACGGTGGACTTCCTGGGTGACACGCTGGGATCGTTCTCGTCGCTGGCGGTGCAGCCCGGCACCTGGAAGCGCACTGCCAACGGCTACGAAGGCGTGTTGTGGACCCTGCCCGACCGCGGCCGCAACGATCCCGGGGCTGGCCTGTTCTACGACTACACCGGCCGCGTCGAGCGCATGCAGCTGCGCATCGACGTTTCCCCGGGCAAGCCCGAGCTTGGCACGCTGACGATGGCGCCCGACAAGGGCGTGGTACTGAAGGATTTCAACGGGCAGCCGTTCACCGGTGCCGACCCGGGCGACCACACGGTCATCCAGCGCCAGGTGGTGCTGCCTTCGCCGGCCAGCGGCGCCGGTGCGGGCAAGGTCTCGCTGGATGCTGAGTCACTGCAGTTCACCGCAGATGGCCACTTCTATATCGGCGACGAGTACACCGCCAACGTCTACTACTTCGATGCGCAGGGCCAGTTGCAGGGTGTGCTCGTGGCACCGCCCGCGATCCGTCCGCAGCGCGACGGCAAGCCGGCGTTCGGTTCGCTGGCGCCACCGCAGACCGGTCGACGCAACAACCAGGGCGTGGAAGGCATGGGCCTGTCACCCGACGGCAGCCGCCTGTTCGTCGCCCTGCAGAGCGCGACGCTGCAGGACAGCGCGCAGGGCAACGCGGCGGGCCGCATCAACACCCGCGTGCTGGTCTACGACGTGACGGCCTCGCCAACGCCACAGCAGCCGATCGGCCATTACGTGATGGCTTTGCCTGCCTACGCGCACGACGGCAAGGGCAAGCTGGACCGAACCGCGGCGCAGAGCGAGCTGCGCGCGCTGGACGGCCATCGCTTCCTGCTGCTGGCCCGCGACGGAAACGGGCTGGGCAAGGACGGCGACGACCCGATCGTCTACAAGTCGGTGCTGCTGGTCGATGTGGCCGATGCCACCAACCTGGCCGAAAGTGCCTATGAAACCGGCACGGCCTCGGTTCTGGCCGACCCGACCGACACCGCGCTGAAGCCGGAGATCATGCCAGCACGCAGCGACGAACTGCTGAACCTGCTGGACCGCCCGCAGCTGGCCCGTGCCGGGCTGGACCTGGACACGAAGCGCGGCCCACATGCCGGACTGCTGTCAGAGAAGTGGGAAGCCATGGACGTGCTGCCGGCGCTGGACCCACGGCACCCGAACGACGTACTGCTGCTGATCGGCAACGACAACGACTTCATCGCCCGCTATTGCCGCATGCAGGGCCAGGCCTGCGACAGCCCCTACGACAACGACAACCGCGTGCTGGTGTACCGCCTCACGCTGCCCTGACCGAGAACCGATGTCACGCTCTCTGTAGAGCCGAGCCCATGTTCGGCTGCTTTTCCTTCAGGCATCCGTATGTCTGAAGGAACAGCCGAGCATGGGCTCGGCTCTACAAAAGCTCACCCACGCAGGGTGGCGCCGCCGTCCACATACAGGTCGCTCATCGCCACATGCCCGGCCTGTTCGGAGAGCAGGAACATCACCGAGTGCGCGATGTCCTCCGGGGTGGCCAGCTTGCGCAGCGGAATGCCGGCCTTGTAGGTTTCAAGGGTGCCAGCGATCACCCGCTCGGCACCATGCTCGTCCAGCCACATGCCGGTCTGCATTGGGGTCAGTGTTGAACCCGGGGCAACGATGTTGCAGCGGATGCCCAGCGGCGCCAGTTCCAGGCCGAGGCAGCGGGTAAACATCGTGGCGGCGGCCTTGGAGGCCGCATAGGCCGCCATGCCGTGCCTTGGTACACCGGCCGCATTCGAACTGACGGTAACCATCGCGCCCTGCCGACGCGGTGACATCACCCGCGCCAACGCCCTTCCGACATGGAACACGCCATCGGCATTGACTGCAAACACCCGGCGCCAGTCGTCGTCGGTGGTCCCGGTGACGCCGCCCAGATGCAGTACGCCGGCCACGCTGGCGGCCAGCATGATCGGCCCGATGCTGGACTCGACCTGATCCACCAAGGCGTCCACGGCGGCGCTGTCGGTTACATCGAGTGCGAGCGACTTCACCCGGGTATCGGCCACGCGCGGCGTCTCGCGATCGGTCGCCACCACCGTGCAGCCGGCCTCGGCCAACAGCCGTACCAACGCCTCGCCAATGCCGCCGGATGCACCCGTAACCAACGCCACGCGGCCGTCGAAACCGGTCAACTGCATGTTGCGATCTCCTGTTGCTCATCCCAGTGGCGCAGCCGCGCCGACAACCACGGCGCCAGCTGCGCCACCGCATCGCGGCCGGTCAGTTCGGCGTGCAGGAACGGCAGTTCCAGCGCCTGCACCCTGCGCGCGTGGGTCCGCCACAACGTCGATTGCAGCTGTGGCCGCGCCTGATGATCCCGACCAGCACGGACGTGCACCAGCGTGCCGTCGAACGGTTGGTGAATATGTTCGCGGATCAGTCGATTGGTGCCGGTCACCGCGCGCACCACGCCATCGAGCACCACATCCGGCAGGCTGCCGAGTGCACTGCCGCCACGGCGCAGGAACCCCAGAATGCGTTCACGGCTGTCGAGTTCCGGATGCGCATCCGGATCGTGGCCGGCAATCGCCAGCAATGCCCGCAATGCAGCGATGGGATCGGGTTCCGGTTCGGCCCGCCAGCACTCGCTGGGATACGCGTCCAGCAGCACCAGCTCGCCGACGTCGCGGCCGATTTCATGCAGGCGCACCGCCATCGCCTGGGCGAGGATGCCACCTACCGACCACCCCACCAGATGCACTGGCCCCTTCGGCTGTAGTGCGACCACGCGCTGCACGTAGTCGTTGGCCATCGCCTCGATGCTGCTCGGCAGCGGCTGCCGGGCGTCCAGTGCCGGCGACTGCAGGCCGTACACCGGGCGTGCCGGCTGCAGTGCCCGGGCCAGGGTGCGGTAGTTCCAGGCGATCCCCCCGGCCGGATGCAGCACGAACAGCGGCGTGGGCCCGGCGGCGTCGGTTGCGGCCAATGCGATCACCGGCCCCAGTGCGTGATCGGCCAGCGCGGGAGGCTCGGCAATACGAACCGCCAGCGCGGCCACGGTGGGCTGCGCAAACAATGCACCCAGACCCAGATCGCAGCGCCAGCGCTGCTCGATCGCCAGCAGCAGGTGCACCGCCGACAGCGAATCACCGCCGAGACTGAAGAAATCTGCATCCACTGCCACCGGCGCCTCACGCCCAAGCGCCTGGGCGAACAACAACGCCAGCTCCTGTTCCAACGGCGTGCGCGGCGCCAAGCCGGCAACTTCAAGTTGCGGTGGCTTCGGCAACGCGTTGCGGTCGAGCTTGCCGTTGGCGGTCACCGGCCAGTGGTCCACGCCGACAAACGCCGAGGGCACCATATAGTCCGGCACGCGCGTGGCCAGGTGGCTGCGCAGCGTTACGGCATCGGCAAGCGCGGTCGGCAGATACGCCACCAGACGCACTTCGCCGGGAGCATCCTGGCGCAGCAGCACTTCCACCCGCTCCATGCCAGGCAGCTCGCGCAGTGCCGCCTCGATCTCGCCCAGTTCGATGCGCAGGCCGCGCAGTTTCACCTGGTGGTCGCTGCGGCCGAGATACTCGACCGCACCATCGCGGCGCCAACGGGCTACGTCGCCGGTGCGGTAGATACGCTCGCCCGCCCGGAACGGATCTGCAATGAAACGTTCGGCAGTCAGATCATCGCGACCGAGATAGCCACGCGCCAGCTGGACGCCACCCAGGTACAGGTCACCGGGCACGCCCACCGGCACCGGCTGCATCCGGGCGTCCAGCACGTACAGGCGGGTGTTCCAGACCGGGAACCCGATCGGCACCGGCCGCGAACGATCCTGCGCCGACGCCGGCCAGTAGCTGACGTCCACCGCAGCTTCGGTCGGGCCATACAGGTTGTGCAGCTCGGCGTGCACACGCGCGTGGAAGCGGTCGCGGGACGAAGCATCCAGCGCCTCGCCACTGGTGAACACCCGTCGCAGCTGCAGCCCTTCGGAGGCCGGTGCAGCGAGGAAGGCATCCAACATCGATGGCACGAAATGCGCCGTGGTGATGCCATGCTCGCGGATCAGCCGCGCCAGTTCGGTGGGGTCGCGATGCGCGTCCGGCCCGGCGACCACCAGCGTGGCTCCGCACAGCAGCGGCAGGAAGAACTCCCAGACCGAGACGTCGAAGGTGGCCGGGGTCTTCTGCAGCACGCGATCGTCTGCCTTGAATCCATAGTGCTCGCGCATCCACAGCAGGCGGTTGACGATGGCGCGGTGTTCGACGACCACGCCCTTGGGCTCGCCGGTCGAACCGGACGTATAGATCACGTAGGCCGCATCGTCAGGTGCCGGATCGGCCCACGGTGTGGCAAAACTCAGCGCAGTCCACTGCTCCGGCGCAAGCACTGGCACGCCGGCCATGCGTGCCGCTACGTCCGCCGCAGCCAGAACGCATACCGGCTGTGCCGAGGCGAGAATACGCGCCAGGCGCTCGTCCGGATGGGCAAGGTCCAACGGCAGGTAGGCGGCGCCGGCACGCAGCACCGCGACCAGCGCGATCACCAGCTCCAGCGAGCGCGGCAATGCCACCGCCACCACGCTGCCCGGGCCGACATCCATTGTCCGCAGCTGTGCCGCCAGCGCGAAGCTGCGCGCTTCCAGCGTTGCATGCTCCAGCGTGGAAACACCGAAGACCAGCGCGGTTGCGTGCGGATCACGGTCCATGCCCTGCTGCAGCAGTTCAACCAACGTGGTCGGTGGCATCCCGTGCGCGGTGGCATTGAATTCATGCACCACCTGCTGCGCTTCTTCGACGGTGGCCAGCGGTACGGCCGAGATGTCTTCAGCCTGCAGTGCCGCGGACACGAAATGCAGCAGCCGCGCCGCGTGCGCCTCGACATCCTCGCGACTGTACAGCGCGGGATTGGCCTCGATCTCCAGATCCAGCAGGCTCTGGCCATCACCACGGAAGCCCAGCGTCAGGTCATCCACCGGCCCGGTGCACAGCACCTCCAGTGTCGCCTGTACGCCTGGCAGGGCCAGTGGCCTGTAGAACGGCTGCACATTCACCATCGGACCGTGCAGACGCTGCTGCGCGCCCACCAGGCCCAGATCCCGGCGCAGTTGCTCGCCTCGATAACGGCCGTGCTTGCGACCCTGGCTGAGCTGCCGGCCCAGTGCGCGGGTGAAGGCCTCGACACTGCCCTCGCTGGTGGCCACGCGCAGCGGCAATACATTCATCACCATCGACGGCACCCGCGCCGACGCGTTGCCAAGGCGTCCCATGTAGGGCACGCCCAGCACCACTTCATCGGCGGCGCTCATCCGTCGCAGGTACTCGGCCGACAACGCGGCCAGTACATCCGGCCAGGGCTGAAGCCAACGCACCGAGGCCTGCAGCAGCTGCCCACGGAACGCCGCATCGAGCGGCTGCACCCAGCGCACCGCGTCGTCACTGGCCGCATGCGTACCGGCCAGGCCCACGCCTGCCGGTGCGCCCTGCATGTGCTCGCGCCACCACTGCCCGGCCTGCGCGCGACGCGGATCGGCACGATAGGCGACGTCATCGGCCAGCACGCCCGCCAGCCCCGGCAGCGGCTCACCGGTACGGCCGGCATACAACGCGCACATGCGATCCGTGAACAGCGCCATGCCGTAGCCGTCGGCGGCCAGATGGTGCACACGCAGGTACCAGACCCAGCGCTGCCTACCCAGATCAAGCAGCAGCTGCTGGCTGATCCGGTCGCGGGTGGGATCCACCAGGCTCAGCCGGTCGGCCTGCATCAGGCCACGCGCCGCAGCTGCGGGATCCGCTTCGGCGGAAACATCTCTCACCGAAAGCCGTGGCACATGTGCCGGGTCGTACCACTGCAGGGGCTGACCGTCGTCGCCCTCGGCAAAGCGCAGCGCGAAGGCCTCTGCCTCAACTGCGGCCTGGTCTGCCGCTGCGACGAACGCAGCCACATCCAATGGCCCATCGATCCACACCGCATGTGCCGTGTTGAACGACGGGTTGTCCGGTGCCAGCCGCTGTGCGAACCACAATCCCGCCTGCGCCTCGGTCAATGCCACCGGCGTGGCCAGCGCGACGGCGTTCATGCGCTCTGCGCGGCCTGCAGCGTCTGCACCACGTTCCACCACTGGCGCAGCGTGGTGTGTTCGGCCAGCTGCGAGAACTCCAGCGGCAGGCCGGTGTTGCCCCAGGCCAGGACCAGGCCGAGCATGCGCATCGAATCCAGGTCCAGGTCGATCAGGTTGTCGTCGTCACCGATCTCGGCAGGTGTGCACTCCAGCACGCGCGCCACATCGGCACGCATCCGCTCCAGATCCAGCACCTCACCCGTGGCAGCCATCACAGCACCTCCAGCAGCTGGTCGGTGGTCATCGGCACCCCGCTGGTGCGTGCGATCCAGTGCAGCGCCTGATCGTGATCGGCGCGCGAGAAGTCCGCCACCGCGTCAGCGGCGATGAAAGCCTCGATGTCACGCTGGAAGGCCTCGACCACGGTCGCGGTGCAGCCGATATGGGCGTACACGCCGGTCACCAGCAGCTGGTCGCGCCCACGTACCCGCATCAGCGTCTCCAGGTTGCTGCGCTGGAAGGCGCTGTAGCGGTGCTTCACCAGCACGTGCTCGCCTGGCTGCGGTGCCAGCGCCTCGATGATCGGTTCGTGGTCGGCGCTGCGGCGCATGCCCGGTCCCCACAGGTCGGCCTGCAGGCCACGGTCACGGCGGTCCTGGTCGCCATGCTGGGCGGTGTAGAACACCGGAATACCGTGCGCGCGGCAGTGCGCCAGCAGGCGTGCGATATTGTCCACGGCCGGCCGCAGCGGGGGGTTGCCAGCGTCAAACGCGGCCAGGAAGTAGCGCTGCATGTCGTGCACCAGCAAAGCGACACGATCGCGCTGCGGGCGCCATGGTCCACGCGCCTGCGGCAGTTCGGCGGCAGTCGGCAAGGGATAGTCGGTGATACGGGGCAGCGCCATCAGCGCGTTCCTCCTGTCTGTTGCAGATGACGCGCACGCAGCTGCGCGCGCAGTTCGCGGCGACTGATCTTGCCGACCGCAGTGGTATCGAAGCTGTCGACGAACACGATCTGGTCCGGCACCTTGAACGCCGCCAAGCCGCGCCCGCGCATCCAGGATTTCAGCGCTGGGGCCTTGAACGGTTCGCCCTGTGGAATCACGAAGGCGCAGCTGCGCTCGCCCAGATACTCATCGGGAATGGAGACCACGGCGGCGTCGAACACGCCGGGGTGGGCCAGCAGGTGGTCCTCGATCTCCTCGGCGGAGATCTTCTCGCCGGCGCGGTTGATGTGGTCACCTGCACGGCCCTGCACCACCAGGTAGCCTCCGGGCAGCTGCTGTACGCGGTCGCCGGTGCGATAGAAGCCGTCGTCGGTGAACGAGCGCGCATTGGCCACCGCATCGTTGTGGTAGCCACGGATGGTGTACGGGCCACGGGTGAGCAGATGCCCCACCTCGCCTTCGGCCACCGGCTGGTCATGGTCATCAACCACGCGCACTTCATCATCCGGACTGATCGGCCGGCCCTGGCAGGCCACGATCAGTTCCTCCGGATCATCCAGACGCGTGTAGTTGACCAGGCCTTCGGCCATGCCGAACACCTGTTGCAGCATGCAGCCAAGACCATCGATCACCCGCCGCGCGGCTTCCGGCACCAGCTTGGCCCCACCCACCTGCAGTACCTGCAGGCTGGACAGATCGTGCTTGCTGGTTGCAGCCGCCTGCGTCCAAAGCAACGCCAGCGGCGGCACCAGGCCACAGCAGGTCACCCGCTCCCGCGCGATCAGGGGGAAGGCCGCGTCCGGGCCGGGACCGGGGCTGAGTACCACGCGGGCACCGGCGTACAACGCACCGAAGAAGCCCGGCGAACTCATCGGGAAGTTGTGCGCGGCCGGCAGCGCGACCAGATACACGCTGTCGCGGTCGATGCCGCAGATAGCGTTGCTGGCACGGAACGAGTAGATGTAATCATCGTGCGTGCGTGGAATCAGCTTGGACAGCCCGGTGCTGCCACCGGAAATCTGCAGGAACGCTACCGATTGCGGGTCCGGGTCGGGCGGCAGCTGGCTGCGATCGCCCTGCAGCGCCTCCAGCGCGACGAACTCCGCCGCTTCGCCGTCGATCACCACATGGCGAACCGCCGGGACCTCGGCCTGCAGCGCCCGCGCCAGCCCGCGGTGATCGAAGCCGTCGTGCAGTGCCGTGGTGATGTAGGCACTGGCTTCGGCCTTGCTGGCGAAATGCACCAGCTCGGTGATGCGGTGCGCCGGCAACGCGTACACCGGCACCAGCCCGGCACGGAACAGGCCACAGACCGTGGTGATGAAGCCTGCCGTGTTGCCCAGCTGCACCAGCACCCGCCCCCCTGGCTGCAGGCCCAGCGCCAACAGGCCGGCGCCGAGCCGCCCGGCCTCTTGCCACAGCTGTGCATAGCTCAGGCGGACGTCGCCGGCGACCACCGCGATGTCATCGGCATAGCGTTCTGCACGGTCGCGCAGGAACGCCGGGAATGTCTCGCCACGCCAGTGACCGGCCTCGCGATAGCGCGCCACCAGCGCGTCGGGCCAAACCTGCCGCAGTGGCAGGCGGGAGGATTCAACGGAAGCATTCATGCGGCAGGCTCGATGGCGGGCGCGGATTCATGGACACCCAGCGCGTTCAACAGGGCAGCAAACTTCGCTGCGGTTTCGGCCACCTCGGCCTCGGGGTGCGACTCGGCGACGATGCCGGCACCGGCATACAGGCGCAGTTGCGTGCCCTGCAGGCGCGCGCAGCGGATCGCCACGTACCAGTCGCCGTCACCCTGCGCGTCCAACCAACCCACGGCGCCGGCATAGAAGCCACGCGGTACAGGTTCCAGCTCGCGGATGCGCTGCAGCGCCGCCAACCGCGGCGTACCGCAGACCGCCGGCGTGGGATGCAGCTGTGCCAACAGCTCGGCCGCCGATGTCTGCGGATCCTTCAGGGTGGCGTGGATGCGTGTGCCGAGGTGCCACATGCTGGCGGTGGCATGCAGCACCGGGCGCGGCTGTGCATCGATGTGGCTGCAGTACGGTGCCAGGCCTTCGACGATGGCTTCGACCACGTGGCGGTGCTCGTCGTGGTCCTTGGTCGAGGCCAGCAGCGCCTGCGCCGCACGCTCGTCCTCGGCGGCATCGGCACTGCGCCGCGCGGAACCCGCCAACGGATGCGACAACAGTTCGGCGCCGCGCTTGCGCAGCAGCAGCTCCGGCGTCGCACCGACCAGCCAGGCCGGTGCCTGGCCCAGCTCCACCGGAAGCGGCACCGCGTAGGTCGCCACCGACGGATCCGCGCCCAGACGTGCCAGCAGCACGTCCGGAGAAAGCACCTGGCGGGTGCGTGCCAGCAGGCTGCGCGCCAGCACCACCTTATGCAGGTTCTGCTCGGGCGCACGCAAGGCCTGCACTGCCGCAGCGACTGCAGCGGCATAGTCCTGCGGCACAGGTTCGGCCCGCAGGGCGCCGTCCAGCGGCGGTGCGGCCTGCGGCTGCAGTGCCAGCGCCGGCAGCAGGCGCTCGGGCTGGTACAGCGCATCGTCGGCACGCGGCTCGAACGGCACCGCGCCAACCAGCAGGCCCGGGCCGCCACGCTGCTGGGCAAAGAACTCCGAAACGCGTTCTGCCAACGTCGCCAGTGCACCGGCTGGCAACGTGGCGCGGCAACCGCGGGCGTGCACGTGCTGGCCGGCATGCCGCAGCAGGAACAGCGACGCGTCGTCGGTGCTCTCCTGTGGTGCTGGCACAGCCTCCGGCCACGCGCCCTGCATCAGGGAATCGTTCATGGGATCTCCTTCATCCGATGCGCTGCGGCCAGCGCGCACAGCAACAGCAGCAGCGCGCCCACCAGCAGGTAAGGCAGGCTTGGCCCGCCGCGATACAACAGCGTGCCGAGCATCGGCCCGGCCACCATGCCCAGCCCTTGCGCGGCCGCCACGGTGCCTGCGGCGGCGCCCTGCTCGTGCGCCTCTACCGCATCGGCGGCCAGCGCCTGGAACGAGGGGAATACGAAGCCCATGCCGAACGCAGCCAGCGCATACGCCGCAGGCAATTGCCAGGCCTGCTGCACGCCCGCCACCGAAGTGAAGCCGATGCCGGAAATGAGAGCGCCGAGGACGATCCAGCGACGTGGATGCACCTCCAGCTTCATCACCAGCGCCTGCGCCAGGATCAGGCCGACGCCAACGGCGGTGAGTGCAATGCCGGCCATGCGCGCACCGGTCGCCGCATCCAGACCCAGGCGATCAATTGCGAAGAAGCCGACCGTGACCTGCGCGATAGTCACCGAGACCATGGCGATGAACGCTGCCAGCTGCGGCAGGCACAGGCGCGCGTCGAGGCGGCTCATCGGCGTGCGGCGCTGTGCGGACGCGCCCACCACGGGCGGTGTAGCCGGCAGCCGCCAGGCCAGCAATGCCAGTGCCAGCAACGGCAGCAGCGCGGCCACGTACAGCGCCAGCGACAGGTTCGTATAGGCCAGCCAGCCCGCGGCGGCCGGGCCCAGCACCATGCCCAATGCGTTTGCGCTGCCCAGCCGCGCGAGGAAGCTGGCGCGCTGTCCAGTTGGCGCCTTGTCGGCGATCAGCGCCGCAGCGGTGGGCGGCACCGCAGCGTAGAACAGGCCGATCAGGCCGCGCGCGCCCACCAGCACCAGTACCGATAGCAGCACCGGCGGCACCGCCTGCAGGGCAACGTCGATGAACACGGCCAGTGCGATGTAGACCACGGTGTAGGCACTCATCGCCAGCATCAACACCCGTTTGCGGCCGATGCGGTCGCTGAGCTGCCCCCACGGGCGTGCAGCCAGCATCCACAGCACGCCTGCGGCGGTAACCGACAGGCCGGCATGCCACTCGGACAGGCCAAGCATGCGGACCACCGGACCGATCACGGCGACGAAGGACATCATCGCCATGGTGCCGATCAGGGCAGCCAACACCAGCGCCGGCAAGCCGGGAACGACGGGACGTGCGTGCATGAAACACCAGCCGTAACAGGAAAGGATGGCCGGGCGCACCTGCGCGCCCCACCCGGCACCGGCCCTGCTCAGGACCGGACGCCACTTTCAAATGATAACGTCTCGTATTTGCATTTGATACCCATTCTCTTGAATGGGCGCGCAACAGTGGGTTCAGCGCATTGCACGCAGGCCCAGCAGGCCGCGACGCTTGAACCACCATTCCAGTGGCAGCGTCACCAGCGGCGGGATCGCTGCCAGCAGTGCCAGGGCGCTGGCCCACCACGGCCAGCGCAGGCGCACCGCTGCGAACAGGGTGACTGCCACGTACACCAGGAAGGCCACGCCGTGCAGAGGCCCGAACAACTTCACCAGCGCCACGTTGGCCATGGGGCCATACTTCATCCACATGCCGATGAGCAGGCCGGCCCAGGTCACGGCTTCGATGAAAGCGACCGCGGCGAACAGGCGTCCGGTCGGGTGCATGGGGGAACGTTGGGTCACGCGGGGCTCCGGCATCGGGATATCAAATGCGAATGATACGCAGATGCACACCCCATGTAGAGCCGAGCCGTGCTCGACTGCTGGAACGTGTGCACCAAGGTGGACACCTACCGGAGCATATGTGGCAGCACCTGCTCTCCAATTTCGCGCAGCACCGCGTCCATCGGTCGCCCGTTGTCGACCAGGTTGAACATCACATGCGCCACGCCCTGCACATGTACGCGCAGCAGGTAGTCACGCAAGCCGTCGCGGCCGACCTTCAGGCCCAGTGGCAGCGGCTCGGGCGGTGCCTGCGGATCGGCCTGCAGATCCAGCAGCATCGACTGCACGAACGACTTGGCCGGTCCGCCCTGCAGCGCCTGCGCCTGTTGCCACAGGCCGATGCGTCCCTCCTGCGCGGCCTCTTCGCGGTGATAGGTGGCCCAGCCTTCAGCCTCGCGCGCGATCCACTGCAGGCTCTGTCGCGCGGTACCCACCACCAGCATCGGAATGCGCGTGGTTGGCGCTGGCAATACATCGAAGCCACCGGTGGCCTGCACTACCGCGGTCCGTACTTCGGCCTCCGGTGACAACGCCGCGCGCAACAACGTCCAACGTTCGCGGAACGTCGCCGCCCTGCCCTGCAGATCCTCGCCGAATGCGGCGAACTCTTCCAGCCGATCGCCCGACCCCAGGCCCAGCACGAAGCGTCCGTCGCTGATCCGGTCCAGGCTCAACGCCGACTTCGCCACCTGCAGCGGATGGCGCAACGGCAGCACAATGGCTGCGCTGCCAACGGCGATGCGTTCGGTTGCGGCAGCCAGCATGCCCAACCACAGGAACGGATCGTCCAGCGCGCTGGCTGCCGCATCTGGTCCCTGCGGCACCATCAACGGCACGTCGCGCGTCCACAGCGCGGCAAAGCCGAGGTCATCGGCCAGCCGCGCGATGCGCCTGGCTTCGCCCAGATCGGCCAGCCCGTGTGCTGCCACGGGCGTCATCAGGCCCAGGCTCAGGCCCTGTTGCGGAAACAGGGCAGCGTAAGCGGGATTGAAATCACTCATGCCCGCAGCTTAGCGTGCAGGCATGCGGCAACGATGACGCGCCGCCCACCACGGGAAGAACACTGCATGCCGAAGATCCGCCCTGCCCACGCCGATGACCTGCCCGCGATCAGCGCGGTGTGCCTGGCCGCATTCAACGCGGCGGTCGCGCCCTCGCTCAGTGCAACCGGCGTTGCCACCTTCGGCAGTATCGCTGCGGCAGATGCCTTCGGCACACGCCTGCTGGGCGACAACCACATCCTGGTGGCCGAACACGAAAACCGTATCGTCGGTGTGATCGAACTGAAGGAAGGCCGGCATCTTGCGATGCTGTTCGTCGATCCCACCTGCCAGGGCCAGGGCATCGGCCATGCCTTGTTCGAGGCGGTGCTGCCGCTGGTGCGCGAGCCGGTCCTGACCGTGCGCGCCTCGCTCAATGCAGTGCCAACCTACCGGCGCTACGGCTTCGTGCCGGACGGCGATGTCGGCGAGTTCAATGGGCTGGTGTATCAGCAGATGATGCGGGCAGCGGCCTGAAGGCATCCGCCCGGTAATGCCCGGTGGGCGTCATGCCCTGCAGCACGCCCGTCATGAGCAAACTGAATCAGCAGGCTCCCCGGTCGTTCCTACAATGGCCTGTCACCCTGCCCTTCGAGATGCTGCCGATGCGCGTCGCGCTTTCCGTGTTGCTGCTGGCTTCGGCGCTGAGCGCCTGTACCCCGGCCCCGGTTTCCACCGCCAACTCGGCCGAGGCACCCGCGCCAGCCACCGCCATCGCCTGGCGCCAGGGCGATGTGGACGATGCCTTCGCTGAGGCCGCCGACAGCGGCAAGCCGGTGCTGCTGTACTGGGGCGCGGTCTGGTGCCCGCCGTGCAACCAGCTCAAGGCCGGCCTGTTCAAGGACCCCGCCTTCATCGCGCTGACCGGCAAGTTCGTGCCGGTCTATCTGGATGGCGACGAGGAAGGTGCGCAGGCCTGGGGCGAGCGCTTCGGCGTGCGTGGTTACCCGACCCTGATCGTGCTCGACCCGGAGCGTAACGAAATCACCCGTGTGGCCGGTGGCAACGACGCCGCCGAACTGACCCGTGCACTGACCGTGGCCGCCGGCCGTCGCAGCGCGGTCGCCGCTACGCTGGCCACCGCGCTCGCCACGCCGGACAGGCTGGCCGCCGAGGATTGGCAGGTGCTGGGCGACTACGGCTGGGAAGTGGACGCCAATCGCCTGGCCGGCGAGCGCAAGAGTGCCGACGTGCTGCGCCAGCTTGCCAGGACCGCACCGGATGCCGCCCTGCAGCGCCGCTTAGCCCTGCTGGCACTGGCTACTGCGGAAAAGCCGGATGCACCGCCCACCGAGGTGCGTGAACTGTTGCAGGCCGTGCTGGCGCAGCCGGCCGAAGTCCGCCGCAACCGTGAGTTGCTGGGCTATGCAGGCGCGCAGCTGGTCAAGCAGGCCAGTGCAGGGCCGGCCACCAGCAACACGCTGGGGCAGCAGCTGCTCGTCGCGCTGGAGCGCGCAGACGCCGAGCGCGGCGACCGCGCCGACGACGCATTGTCGCGTGCGCTGACCGAAGTATCCCTTGCCCGCCAGCAGCAGCCGAAGGGTGTACTCCCCGCCGCGCTGGTTGATCGGGTCAAGCAGCGCGTGGCTGCTGCAGACGCGGCCTCCACTGATGCGCATGCGCGCCAGGCCACGATCAGCAGCGCGGTCTACGCACTGCGCCAGGTCGGTGACGACGCCGGTGCCGAGTCGCTGTTGCTGGCGGAACTGAAGCGCAGCGAGCAGCCCTATTACTACATGCCCGAACTGGCCGAACTGGCCGAGCAGCGCGGCGACACCGCCGGTGCGCTGGAGTGGCTGAAGCGCGCCTACGACGGCGCGCAGGGCCCGGCAACCCGCGTGCAGTGGGGCGTGCTGTATGTGGAAGGCCTGCTGAAGCTGGCACCGGACGATGCACCACGCATCGAGCAGGCGACCGCCTCGCTGATCGCCGAACTGGAGGCACAGCCGTCGGGCTACCACCAGCGCACCCGCCAACGCTTCGAGCGCCTGGCCGGGCAGTTGAAGGCGTGGAGCGGCAAGCACCAGGGTGCGGAGACGCTGGCGCGGTTGCAGCAGCGGATGCAGCAGGCCTGCGGTGACCAGGTGGATGGTGCCTGCAAGGATTGGTTGAGTTGATGAAGGCTCGGGTTCTGGTAGTGCCGGCCGCTGGCCGGCAACCCGACCCTGCCTGTATGCCGGCCAGCGGCCGGCACTACCATTCCGCTTTTGCTCCTGCTCTTGCCTTTGACTCCGTCTCCGCGCCGGCGCAGGGAGCTATCCAGCGTGGGGGGGTGTGCGTAGCCGGGACCGTTGGCGCCATGGATGGCGCCATCGAGCCCCCATGGATGGGTTCACGGCGTGTCCCGGCTACGCACATCCGCCCGCGCCCTCGCTGAACAGTCAAAGCGCCGGGAGCGCACGCCTTCCATCCATGACCCTTGACCTCAACCAATGTTGAGGTGCGATAACGATCTCCCCACGGCCAGCCCCCTGGCCTTCCCCACGGAGATTGCTTCGATGTCGTACTCGCTTCCCCCGCTCCCCTACGCCTACGACGCCCTCGAGCCGCACTTCGATGCGCGCACGATGGAGATCCACCACAGCAAGCACCACCAGACCTATGTCAACAACCTCAATGCCGCCATCGAACAGGCCGGCCTCGCCGATCAGCCGGTCGAGGCACTGATCGCCCAGCTCGATACCGTGCCCGAAGCGCAGCGCGGCGCGATCCGCAACAACGGCGGCGGCCACGCCAACCACAGCCTGTTCTGGACCGTGCTCAGCGCCAGCGGTGGCGCACCCGACGATGAACTGGCAGCGGCCATCGACCGCGACCTCGGCGGTTTCGATGCCTTCAAGGACGCCTTCACCAAGGCCGCGCAGACCCGTTTCGGCAGCGGCTGGGCCTGGCTGACCAGCGATCGCGATGGCCGCCTGCAGGTGGAAAGCAGCGCCAACCAGGACAGCCCATTGATGGGTGCAGCCGTTGGCCTGTCCGGCAACACCCCGATCCTCGCACTGGATGTCTGGGAACACGCCTACTACCTGCACTACCAGAACCGCCGCCCCGACTACATCGGTGCGTTCTTCAACATCATCAACTGGGCCGAGGTCGGCCGGCGCTACCGCCAGGCCCGGGCCTCATGAGCGGCGAGACACTGCCGTACGCCGGGCCGTGGGCGGGGGTCTTCCCCGCCCCGGCGCCGGTGCCGTCGGTCGAGATGCCGCCGCGTGCACTGCGGCGGCTGCTCGGTCACTTCCCCACCGGGGTGGCCATCGTCTGCGCGCGCGATGCACAGGGCAAGCCGGTCGGCCTGACCATCAATTCGTTCGTGCCGGTGTCATTGCAGCCGCCATTGGTGCTGTGGAACCTGGCGTTGCACGCACAGAGCCTGTCCACCTTCCAGCGCGCCACCCGCTTTGCAATCAACGTGCTGGCGGCCGACCAGGAAGCGCTGGCCCGGCGCTTTGCCGATCCGCAGGTCCGCAACCGCTTCGACGGCCTGGCATTGCTGGATGATGACGAGGATGCCCCACCACGCATCGCCGGTGCGGTCGCCCACCTCACCTGTACCCGCCACGCACAGTGGCCGGTGGGTGATCATCTGCTGCTGGCTGGCCGCATCATCGAAGTGCACGAGAACGGCGGCGCGCCGCTGCTGTTCCATCGTGGCCGCTTCCAGCCCGGCCCCACCGAACTGCTGGTGGAGGTGCGCGGATGAACATCGAAGCCCTGGAATGCATGCTTGCCAACGGCAAGGACGGCGCGCTGCTGCGCTTCGGCCTGGGCAAGGGTTGGCTGGATGCGGGCAACCCGGTGCGCGCGGCTACCCATCTGGGCCGGTGCGTGGTGCTTGATCCGCAGTATTCCGCGGCGTGGAAGCTGCTGGGCAAAGCCTGGCTGGCCAGTGGCCAGCCGCTGGCGGCGCGCGAAGCATGGCAACGCGGCTTGAGCGTGGCCGGCAGCAAGGGTGACCAGCAGGCACACAAGGAAATGCAGGTGTTCCTGCGCCGCCTGGACCGCGAACAGGCGGCCCTGGCGAAGGCGGGCTGAGTCGATCAGCCCGCGTTGGCCGATGCCGGTGCGGACATGATGTCCGGCATCGGCAGGCGGCGCGGCTTGCTCGGGAACGCGTGACGCAGGATGCGCCAGACCACCTGGCCGAACTGGCGCGGCAGCGAGCCGTTGTTGTAGTGCTGGCCGTAACGGCGGCAGATGTCCTTCACTTCCTTGGCAATGGCCGCATAGCGGTTGGCCGGCAGGTCCGGGTAGAAGTGGTGCTCGATCTGGTGGCTGAGGTTGCCCGACAGCACATTGATCAGGAAGCCGCCGCTGATGTTGGACGAACCGCGCAGCTGGCGCAGGTACCAGTGGCCGCGCGATTCATTGCGCAGGCATTCCTTCGGGAAGGTTTCCGACTCTGCGGTGAAGTGGCCGCAGAAGATGATCACGTAGGTCCAGATGTTGCGCAGGCCGTTGGCCACCATGTTGCCCAGCATCACGGTGAGGAAGAACGGGCCGGCCAGCAGCGGGAAGAACACGTAGTCCTTCAGCACCTGGCGGGCCATTTTCCGTGCCACCGGGCGGGTCTGCATCCACATCGCACGGCCACTGATGCGGCCCTTCAGCCAACGGCCCAGGCGCAGGTCCTGCGCGGCCACGCCCCACTGGAACAGCAGCGCGAAGATCGGCGCGATGATCGGCTGCAGCAGGTAGAACGGCTTCCAGCGCTGTTCCGGGAAGATGCGCAGCAGGCCGTAGCCGATGTCATCGTCCATGCCGCGCACGTTGGTGTAGGTGTGGTGGCGGAAATTGTGGGTCTTGCGCCAGTTGTCGGCGGTGGCAACGATGTCCCACTCGTAGGTGTTGCCATTGAGCTTGGGGTCGCCGGTCCAGTCGAACTGGCCGTGCATCACGTTGTGGCCCAGCTCCATGTTTTCCAGGATCTTGGACAACGCCAGCAGCAGTGTGCCGGTGATCGCGGCCGGCCACAGCAGCGGCATCCAGAACAGCGGCGAGAACGCCGCCAGGAACAGCAGGCCACGGCCACCCACGCCGAACCAGCGCACGGCGGCGGCCACGCGGCGGATGTAACGGGTATCGGAGGCGCCAAGGCTGCCGATCACACGGTCGCGGATCGCGTCGAGCTCCTCGCCGAAGGCATGCATCTCGGCAGTACTCAAGGCACGGTCGGTAGCGCGGGTCATGGCAGGCGTCCTCAGAGATCCAGGGTCAGGTCGGTGGTCGGTGCGCTCACGCATATCCGCACCGGCTGTGCCGACTCGGACTGCAGGTCGCCGGTGCGCAGGTGGCGGGTAGCGCCACTGACGCGATCACAGGTGCAGGTGTTGCAGATGCCCATGCGGCAACCGTGCCTGGGCTTGATGCCATGCGCTTCCAGGCTTTCCAGCAGCGAGCGGCCACGCGGCACGCTCAACTGGCGGCCACTGCGCGCAAGCGTCAGCGACACCTCGCCTTCGCTGCTGGCATCGCCCAGCGGCGCCGGCGGGGTGAAGGCTTCGCCCTGGAAGCCGGCGACCTGCTGCGCCAGCCGCGAACGTGCAGCGGCGACGAACCCATCCGGGCCGCAGGCCAGCACGTGGCGCTGCGCCAGCGGCGTGTCATCGCCCGCGACCTGCAGATCGTGGGTATCGATGCGCGCGGCCGGCACCTCGCCGTCGCGGGTGGTCAGCAGATGCACGCGCAGGTTCGGCTGCGCCGCGGCCAGCGCCTGCAGTTCATCACGGAACTGCAGATGGGCCGCGGTGCGCTCCCAGTAGAACACGTCCACCGGCGCCGCCAGCGGGCGCTGGCAGGCCTCACGCAGCAGGCTGCGCATCGGCGTGATGCCACTGCCGGCGGCCAGCAGCAGCACTGGGGCGGCGGCCGGCATATGGAACTCGCCGAAGGCGGCATCGAGGCGGAACAGTTCGCCCGGCCGCGCATGGTGGACCAGATGCTGGCTGACCCGGCCGCCGTCTACCGCCTTGACGGTGATGGCCAGCTCGCGCGGCCCCAACGCGGTGGGGCTGTAGCTGCGCTGCCACAGGCGTCCTTCCATCTCGACGCCCAGGGTGACGTGCTGGCCGGCGCGCATGCCAGCCCAGTGCCGGTTGGTGCGCAGGACCAGGGTCGCCGCGCCCTCGCCGGCCGGCTCGCGCCGGACCAGGCGGGCCATTGGCTCGCGCAGTGTCCACAGGGGATTGAGCTGGCCCGCCCAGAAATCGAACAGCGACGGCGAGACCCAGCGGTACGGAGAGAACAGGGACGGACGGACGACAGCGCTCATGGGCGCACTATACGGGCGCACATACACCTGTGTATACATGTGTATATTGAACCGGATTGGGTATGATTCAGCCTCGCCCCACCGGAACCCCCATGGCCGCCGCCACCGCCTTGTCGACGCCCGAAGATGCCAACAGCCCGGCCCGCCGTACGGTGAGCCGCGAGGATCTGCTTGCCGCCGCCCTGAAACTGATCGGGCCGCACCGCAGCCTGTCCACGCTCAGCCTGCGCGAAGTGGCACGTGAGGCCGGCATCGCGCCCAACAGCTTCTACCGGCAGTTCCGCGACATGGACGAACTGGCCGTGGCGCTGATCGATGCGGCCGGCCGCTCGCTGCGCACCATCATCGGCGAGGCCCGCCAGCGCGCCACCTCCACCGCCACCAGCGTGGTGCGCGTTTCCGTGGAGACCTTCATGGAGCAGCTGCGCGCCGACGACAAGCTGCTGCACGTGCTGCTGCGCGAAGGCGCGGTCGGATCGGACGACTTCAAGCACGCCGTCGAACGCGAGCTGCACTATTTCGAAGAAGAACTGCAGCACGACCTGGTGCGCCTGGCCGCGCTGGATGGCGCGGTGCTGCACGCCCCGGAACTGGTGGCCAAAGCCATCACCCGGCTGGTGTTCGCGATGGGCGCCACCGCCATGGACCTGCCGCCGGAGAAGGATCCGGAACTGGTCGAACAGATCTCCACGATGATCCGCATGATCATCGTCGGCGCCCGAAGCCCCGCCGCCTTCCGCCGCGGCTGATCGAGGCCGGCGCCCGGGGTCGGATCCCTTTCCGCAGGAACGGGCTCTGACCCCCACCCTCTGCAGCGCCCCAGAACGACATGACCACCGGCAGGGTTGTCGCTGCTTTGTGTAATGTTATAACACCCCCATGATCTGACTCGACCGCCGCCCCACACGGAATGGCTACGGCTTCGTTATATAGCCATTGCTATGTTGATAAGCTACTGCTTTCATATGCGTCAGCCAGGCCACCCTCGCCGCCCTCCCTCCCCAAGGACGACGCCCTCATGCCGCGTGACTCCCGCCTCCCCCGCCCCCTGCAACTGGCCGCCGCCATCGCGCTCACGCTGCCGCTACCTACGCTGGCCGCCGCGTCCCAGCCGACTGAGCTGGACCGCGTGCAGGTCAAGGTCAGCACTGCCACCCGCAGCGAACGCCTGCTGTCGGACGTGCCGATCCGCACCGAAGTGCTGCGCAAGGAAGACATCGCGCTGCGCGCGGCCACCGACTTTTCGCGGGCCGCCGAGCTGATCAATGGCCTGCGCGTGGAAAGCAACTGCCAGAACTGCAACACCAGCGAAGTACAGCTGCTGGGCCTGCCCGGCGCCTACAACCAGCTGTTGTTCGATGGCATCCCGCTGCTGTCCACGCTGGGCAGCGTCTATGGCCTGGAACAGATTCCGGCCGGGTTCGTGGACCGCATTGAAGTGGTCAAAGGCGGGGGCTCGGCGCTGTACGGCCCGGGTGCGGTGGCCGGTGTAATCAACCTGATCCCGCCCCTGCCGGCGCGCAGCGGCGGCCATGTGCAGGCCGGTGCGGACGTGCTGAAGGGCACGCCGCAGAAGAACGCCGATGTGCGCCTGGACCTGGTGGCGAAGGACGCCGACGCCGGACTTTCAGTGATTGCCCAGCGCAACTGGAACAGTGGCATCGACTACAACGGCGACGGCTACACCGAAATCACCCGCAAGAACCTCAAGGTCGGCGGGCTGCAGGCCTGGTATGCGCCCAATCCCGGCACGCGGCTGCGCCTGGACCTGCAGGTGACCGATGAAACCCGCCGTGGTGGCAATCGTCTTGACCAGCCCGAATACCTGGCCAACATCGCCGAATCGCTGGATACGAAATACCGCCGCGGCAGCGTGTCGTGGGACCAGGAAATCAATGCCGACGTCGATTTCCGCCTGGCCTACGCCTTCGCCGATATCGACCGCGACAGTTTCTATGGCGGCCTGGGTGATGTCGTGACCGATCCGTCCACGCCCGGCTATGACCCGACGCAGCTGGACCCGAACGTAGCCGGCAGCGCGGCCTCGCGTTCCTGGCGCCAGTACGGCCGCACGCACAACCCGCTGCACTACATCGACAGCCAGTTGAACTGGCGGTTGAGTGCGCACGCGCTGGCCTTTGGTGTGCAGTACAAGCACGAGGCGCTGCGCGACGACAACCGCACAGGTGACGGGCAGCGCTTGGCGGTGCTGGAAGATGCAGCCTTCCACAACCTGGGCGCCTTCATCCAGGACGAATGGAGCCTGCGCGACAACATCGACCTGGTGCTGGGTGCACGCGTGGACAAGAGCTCGGAGCTGGACAACGCGGTGTTCTCGCCGCGCATCGCGCTGGCCTGGCAGGCCACGCCGAACCTGAAATGGCGCGCCGGCATCGCCACCGGCTTCCGCGCTCCGGAGATCTTCGTCGAGGATGTGCATGTCGATACGCTGGGTGGCGAACAGGTGCGCGTGCGCAACACCGACGGTCTCAAGGAAGAGCGCGCGTTGACCACCCTGTTCGGCTTCGACTGGCGATCGGACCCGGCCAATCCGGTATGGAGCTGGGATGCTACCGCCTCCTATGCACGCATCCGCGACACCTTCGCACTGTGCGAGATCCAGCGCGGTGACGATGGCCAACTGAGCCAGCTGCGCTACAACGCTTCGGGCTCGAACGTACTGGGCGCCGAAACCAATCTCGGTTGGCAACCGTCGCCGCAGTGGCGCCTGACGGCGGGGGCTTCGTGGTACCGCTCGCGCTTCCGCGAACCGCAACGGATCTTCGACGACAGCGGCGACGGCGGTACCACCGTGATCGACAGCCGCGACTACCTGAAGACACCGCGCTGGACCGGCCTGGCACAGCTCAGCTGGATGCCGGCCGAGCCGTGGGAGACCTTCGTCGCGCTGCGCCATACCGGCCCGATGTCGGTGCTGAACAACCGGCTGGGCGAGCTGCACCGCACGCGTTCGTTCCTGGTCACTGATCTGGGGGCACGCTGGCACCGCCACCTCGGTGCGCAGGCGCAGCAGGAAGTATCGGTGGCCGCAGGCGTCAAGAATGTGTTCGACCAGCGCCAGAAGGATCTCGAAGTGGGTGCGCTGCGTGACAGCGACTATGTCTACGGGCCGCGTTTCGCGCGCTCGTGGTACGTCAACCTGCGCTATGCATTCTGAGCTGCTGCGGGCGTTGTCGCTGGCCGGCGCCCTGCTGCTGGGCGCACCGGCAATGGCCACGGACCTGCATGCGCAGGTCTCGGCCTCGTTGATGCGTCCGGAACAACGCACGCTGCGACCGATGCAATGGACGCCACCGCCGAAACTGGTGGCGCTGTACTTCGGTGCTGACTGGTGTGCGCCGTGCCATGCCTTCGTACCCACACTGCGCAGCGTACGCGACGCGTTGCGCGAGGCCGGTGCCGATACCGAAGTGGTGTACGTCAGCCTGGATGAGAGCGAGAGCACGCTGCGCCGCTACATGCAGTCGCAGGGCATGCCGTGGCCGGTGCTGGACCCGCGCCGCGCCGCGCGCATGCCGGCGCTGCAGGCCTTGGCTGGGCTGGCACCGCCGAATCTGGTGCTGATCGATGCCGATGGCAAGGTGCTGGCCAACGGCTGGCAGGGGCGGCGTTACGAAGGGTTGCAGCCGGTGTTGAAGGAATGGGCGAAACGCGCGTGCGCGCAAGCGCAGGCGCGCTGCCCGCCCGGATTTTAGATCCACGCCATGCGTGGATGCCCCTGTCATCACGCGAATGGCAGCCGAGCATGGCTCGGCTCTACAGGAAACGTGGCTCAACCACCCTCGGCCTTGCGCACGAACGCCTCGAACAGCGCCAGCGTCTGCTCGCTCACATGGTGCTCGATGCCCTCGGCATCGCGCCGTGCGGTATCCGGGTCCACGCCCAGTGCCAGCAGGAAACGCTCCACGGTCTGGTGCCGCTGGCGGCTGGCATGCGCCAGCGCCTCGCCTTCCGGGGTAAGGAACACGCCACGATACGGCCGCTGCACCACCCAGCCATCACGAGCCAGGCGCCGCAGCATCTTCGCCACGGTGGGCTGGGCCACGCCCAGGCGGGTGGCGATATCGACCTGGCGGGCCTCGCCACCGTCGGCCAGCAGGTCCGAGATCAGCTCGACATAGTCCTCCACCAGCTCCATCCGGTGCGCCTCGCGCACTTGGCGGAAGCTCTCGACCTGGCGCTCGGCCTCGATCAAGGGGGTGCTTTTCAGCGATGTCGAATCGTCGGTCTTGCCCACGCCTGCGCCTGTTCTTCCGGTCTACTCCGGGTTTGAAACTGAATTCTGGACCAGTAACGCGATAAAGACGATTGTTTCACATTGCTAATGACTATAGCAGGAGCTATATTTGGACCCATGAACACCCTGGCGCCCCGCGACCCTTCGGCCCCCACCCCGGCCAGCCTGGGCGCGCTCAATGCCTCGGTGGCGGTACCCGACAAGGGGCACTGGTGGTTCCGCCTGCTGGCCTTCCTCGGCCCGGGCTACATGATTTCGGTCGGCTACATGGACCCGGGCAACTGGGCCACCGATCTGGCCGGCGGCTCGCGCTTCGGCTACCTGCTGCTGTCTGTCATCCTCATTTCCAACCTGATGGCGGTGATCCTGCAGGCGCTGTCGGCGCGGCTGGGCATCGCCACCGGCATGGACCTGGCGCAGGCCTGCCGCGCGCGTTACCCCAAGCCGGTGAACCTGGCACTGTGGGCGCTGTGCGAGGCGGCCATCATCGCCTGCGACCTGGCCGAGGTGATCGGCACTGCGATCGCGCTGAAGCTGCTGTTCGACCTGCCCCTGCTCTGGGGCGCAGTGATCACCGCGCTGGACACGCTTCTGGTACTGCTGTTGATGAACCGCGGCTTCCGCGCACTGGAAGCGTTCGTAATCGCGCTGCTGATGGTGATCTTCGGCTGCTTCATGGTGCAGATCGCATTGGCCGCACCACCGGTGATGGCGGTGCTGGGCGGGTTCATTCCGCGCGCCCAGGTGGTGACCGATCCGCACGCGCTGTACATCGCCATCGGCATCATCGGCGCCACGGTGATGCCGCATAACCTGTACCTGCATTCGTCCATCGTGCAGACCCGCGCCTACCCGCGCACCGATGAGGGCCGTCGCAGCGCGCTGCGCTGGGCGGTGACCGACAGCACCCTCGCGCTGACCCTGGCACTGTTCATCAACGCCAGCATCCTGATCCTGGCGGCGGCGGTGTTCCATGCCAATGGCCGCTTCGATGTGGAAGACATCGAGCAGGCGCACCAGCTGCTGGCGCCTATGCTGGGGGTGGGCGCGGCGGCGACGTTGTTCGCGGTGGCGCTGCTGGCGTCGGGCCTGAATTCAACGGTGACCGCCACGCTGGCCGGGCAGATCGTGATGGAAGGCTTCCTGCACCTGCGCCTGCCGCCGTGGCTGCGGCGGCTGATCACGCGGGCGCTGGCGATCATTCCGGTGGTGGTGGTGATCATGCTGTTCGGCGACCAGGGCGCGGTGAAGCTGCTGGTGCTGAGCCAGGTGGTGCTGTCGATGCAGCTGCCGTTTGCGATCATTCCGCTGGTGCGGATCGTGACCGACAAGGTGACGATGGGTGCGCTGGTGGCGCCGCGCTGGCTGGGTGCGATTGCCTGGGTGATCGCGCTGGTGATCGTGGTGCTGAACGTGAAGCTGCTGGTGGATACCTTCAGCGGCGGGTGACGCCAAATGGACGGCCCCTGCCCCGGTAGATCCACGCCATGCGTGGATGCGCTTGTAGAGTCGAGCCATGCTCGACTCATCGCGCACCGCGCGAACAGCAGCCGAGCATGGCTCGGCTCTACAGAGATCAGGATCCCGCGAAAGGCTGCCGGGCATGGCCCGGCGCTACCGATGCAACCACCCGGGCCTCACAGATACAACGCGATCGCGACCTCGATCTGCTGCGGCGACTGGAACCCGGCCAGTCGCGTGCGTTCGTCGCCGTCACGGAACAACGCCAGCGTAGGCGTCTGCCGCAGGCCCAGCTGCCTGAAGAACGCCTCGCCCAGCACCTCCAGCTGCACGCGCAGCAGGGTGGTTCCCTGCCCCGCACTGCTGGCAGCTACCCGGTGCAGGGACATTTCCAGCATCCGGCAGCCGGGGCACTGGTCCTTGTGGAAATCCACCAGCACCCGCGGGTGCTCGGCCAGCAGCTGCTGGAACTGCTCAGGCGTGGTGGCGTCGATGATCTGCATCGGTGTTGCTCCAGTAGTGGGCCAGGACCGCATCGGTCCAGGCACTGATGGCCTCGGCGTGGCGAACGCCATGCGGCATCTGTTCGATCTCCAGCGGCGGGTAGTCGCTGCGGAAATAGTGGATCAGCCGGTGCACGGCACCGCAGTAGTATTCCTGCCCCCACTGCGTTTCGCCGGTGCCGAACACCGCCAGCTGCCGTGGCCGCTCGCCGCGCTCGACAATACCGGCCACCCACGCCTTCATCTCCGCTGGCGTACGCCCGGCGTTGTCGGTCCAGCAGCCCAGCAGCACCAGGTCGGCCTCATCGGCCGCCAGCGGCGGTGCCTGGCGCAGGTCGTCGGCCTCCTGCCAGTGCACCGTATGGCCGGCAGCGCGGCAGCGTTTGGCAATCAGCCGGCCGAGTTCGCGGGTGTTGCCGCTCAACGAGGCAACCACCACCAGGATGCTCAGCGCGGCGCTGGGCTCAGAGGTCGTCGAACCCGTTGTCGACGTTGGTCTTCTTGTAGCTTGCATTGCGCATCTCGAAGAAGTCGGTCTTGGTCTCGGTGAAGTTGTCGGCGTAGGCCTTGATCCAGGGCATCACGTTGTCGGTGGTGTCGCTATACAGGCGCTCGATGCCCAGCATGCCGGCCATCTTGTTGGCCCGGTACTTCACGTAGCGCGTCATCTCCTCGACATCGATGCCGTCGATGCCGTCCAGTACTTCCGAGGACCACTGCGTCTCCAGTTCGATCGCATGCTCGAACGCCTGGTGCACGTACGCGGTCAGTTCATTGGTCTGCAGCTCCGGGTTCTCGCCGATGATGGCGCGGATCAGCTCGCTGATGAACTTGGTGTGGGCCAGCTCGTCACGGTTGATGAAGCTGATGATCTTGCCGGTGCCGGTCATGCGGTTCTGCCGCACCATGTTGTAGAAGTAGGCAAACCCGGAATAGAAGTTGATGCCCTCCAGGATCGACGACTGGATCAGCGACTTCAGCAGGGTCTCGGCGGTCTTTTCGCGCATGAAATCGTCATACGCCCCCATGATCGGCGCGTTGCGCTTGATGATGGTCGGGTGCGTGCGGGCGATCTCGAAGATGCGGTTCTGGTTCGGCAGGTCGGTGATCGAGGCCAGCACGTAGCTGTAGCTCTCGTTGTGGATCACCTCCTGCTGGCCGATGATCGCCGCGTTGGCATGCGCCGCCGGGTCGGTGATGTACTCGGCCACGTTGTAGATGAAGCGCGTCTGTGGCGAATCCAGCGTGGCCAGCAGGCCGATGATCGAGTCGTAAGCGTTCTTCTCGCGCCCGGACAGCTCGCCGTACTGGCGCGCATCCAGCTTCATGTCCACCTCGTCGGGAATCCAGAAGTTGGTCGACAACTCCTTGTAGGCCCGATAGAACGAGGGGTACGGAATGTCGTTCCAGTTCAGGATGCCGCTGGTGCGGCCATTGATGATGCCGGTGCTGCGGTTCGGGTGGCGCGGTTCGAGGATCTTGATGCGGTCGAGCGGGGTTGCCATGGTCGTTTGCCTTCGCATTACGTGCATTGCGGATGTAGAGCCGAGCCCATCCTCGGCTGCTCTTCGCGTCTGAGCCGAGCGTGGGCTCGGCTCTACAGGGCGGCCGCGATCAGCTGGCGCACCACTCGCATTCGCTGATGTCGATGTCGTTGGAGCGCACGTAGTAGGTGGTCTTCAGACCCTCACGCCATGCCGTCAGATGCAGCTCCAACAACGTGCTGGCGCGAATGGTGCTGGGCACGTACAGGTTGAAGCTGATCGACTGGTCGACATGGCGCTGGCGGCGCGCGTTCTGGCGCACGCTGGCGAACTGGTCGACCTTGTAGGCGCCCTTCTCGTAGTACGGCCAGGTTTCCAGCGACAGGCCCGGTGCGGCCACCGGCCGCCGGAAGTCCTTCTTTTCCTCGTAGTAGAACGCGCTGTAGATCGGGTCGATCGAAGCCGTGGAACCCGCAATCTGCGCGGTGCTCATGTTCGGCGCCACCGCCAGCAGCCAGCCATTGCGCAGGCCGTGTGTAGCCACCTCGCGGGCGAGGCCGTCCCAGGCGGCACCGCTATAGTCGCGGTCACGGAAATAGCGGCCGTTGTGCCAGTCGCTGCCGGCGAACATCGGGTAGCTGCCCTTTTCTTTGGCCAGCTGTGCGCTGGCCTGGATGGTCAGGAAGTTGATGCGCTCGTACAGGCGGTCGGCCAACGCCTCGGCGTCCGGCGATTCCCACTGGATCGCCTGCTGCGCCAGCAGGTGGTGCCAGCCGAACGTGCCCAGGCCGATGGCGCGGTACTTGCGGTTGGTGATCGTGGCCTGCGGCACCGGCAGCGCGTTGAGGTCGATCACGTTGTCGAGCATGCGCACCTGGATCGGGATCAGCCGCTCCAGCACATCGGAGGCCAGCAGGTCATCCGGCGCACTGATCGCACGACCGAGATTGATCGAGGACAGGTTGCAGACCACGAAGTCACCGGCACGCCGGGTGGTGACGATCTGATCGCCGCTGACGATCTCCTGGATCATCCGCGTCGGGCTCATGTTCTGCAGGATCTCGGTGCACAGGTTGCTGGAATAGATCATGCCCGCGTGCTTGTTCGGATTCCTGCGATTGACCTCGTCGCGGAAGAACAAGAACGGATTGCCGGTCTCCAGCTGGCTGAGCATGATCCGCTTGAACAGATCGATGGCCTTCACCGTTCGGCGGCTGATGCGCTCGTCGGCCACCAGTTCGACGTAGCGGTCGCGGAAGCTGCCAGAGCCACGCTTCTCGTCGTAGAAGTCCTGCAGGTACCAGCCCTTGGCGCTCTTTACTTCGTGCGGGTCGAACAGGTACCAGTCGGCGCGGCGCTCGACCGCCTCCATGAACAGGTCCGGCACGCACACCGAGGTGAACACATCATGCGCGCGCAGGCGCTGGTCGCCATTGTTCAGGCGCAGATCGAGGAAGGCCTCGATATCGCGGTGCCAGATATCCAGGTACACCGCCACTGCGCCCTTGCGCTGGCCGAGCTGGTCCACCGATACGGCGGTGTTGTTGAGCTGCTTGATCCACGGCACCACGCCACCGGAGGAATTGGGCACGCCACGGATCGGCGCACCGCTGCTGCGCACGTATCCCATGTAGGCCCCCACGCCGCCGCCATGCTTGGAAACACGGGCGATATCGGTGTTGGAGTCATAGATGCCCTGCAGGCTGTCATCCACCGTGTCGATGAAGCAGCTGGACAGCTGGCCGCCCACCTTGCCGGCGTTGGCCAGGGTCGGCGTGGCCACCGTCATGTACAGGTTGGACAGCGCCCAGTACGCCTCGCCGACCAGCTGCATGCGGCGTACGCGGCCGCTCTCACCAGGCCCGCCCTCTTCCTGCATCAGGTACAGCGCGATGGTCAGCCAGCGCTCCTGCGGCAGTTCGTAGACCTCGCGGCTGCGATCGCTGGCCAGGTAGCGCGTGGCCAGCAGGTACAGGCCGTTGTAGGCGAACAGGCGGTCGCGCTCCGGATCGATCATCGCGCCGGCCTGCTGCAGCTCTTCCTTGGAATAGCAGCGCAGGATGTCGTTGCTGTAGATGCCGCGGTCAGCCAGGCTCTCCTGCAGGCCCACGTAGGAGCCGTACTTCAGGCTGACATCGTAGAAGCGGTTGCGGCTGGCGCGCTTGTACAGCCGCCGCAGGTAGATGCGCGCGGCAAACTGTTCCCACTCCGGCGCGACCAGGTCCACGCGCGACTCGGCCTCGCGGATCAGCAGGTCGACCAGGTCATCAGCACTGAGGCTGGGCTTGCGCTCGACCATCGCCTGCACCACGCGGCGGTAGTCGCTCACATCCAGCTGCGGGAACTCGGCGTGCACGGTATCGATGCTGCGTTGCAGGCGCTCGGCGTCGAACGGCAGGCGGCGGTTGCCGGCCTCCTTGGTGATCCAGGTCGGCACACGCTCGCCACCGGCGCGCAAGGCGTCGCCAGCGCCGGCCAGATCGGCCACGCGGAAGGTACTGTCGGTCATGGTGGTGGAACTCCAGGCTCGCACGCGCGTTGGCGGTCGATGCCGTGGCGGCCCTGCACGCGATACCGGCGCACGGGGCGGTCGGGGTGGGATGCCATAGCGCGGGAACACCAGGTCGTCGGCAATGGCCTGCGCCTGCGGCCGGTATCCGGGCCGTGGGGGCGATCTGGGTCCGCGCGATAGCGGCCGCGTCGACACGGCAAGCCTTCAGGGGCGGGCCGCGGGACGTTTGCTGCATGTCCGGCGGCGGCGGCTGACCGGGAGTGACGGCCACAACATAGTGGGGATATCCCGAGCCGTCAACACAATATGCGGTAATCAACACATGTCGCGACGATCAGTCGCAGGATGCCGTGTTGCAGCGGCGACGCCTTGTCGACATCCCCTGCGTCCCCAGTTCGGTACAACATCAACTTTCACCGGAACACCGCCCATGCGCGCCGCCCAGTACTCCTCCTTCGGCAACCCGGCCGACGTCCTCGCCATTGCCAATGCCGCCCTGCCCGAGCCCGGCCCCGGCGAGGTGCGTATCCGCACCGTGCTGGCCTCGATCCACAACCACGACCTGCTGACCGTGCGTGGCCTGTATGGCTACAAGCCGACGCTGCCGGCGATCGGTGGCAGTGAAGCACTGGGCGTGGTCGATGCACTCGGCGATGGCGTCGACGGCCTGCAGATCGGCCAGCGGGTTGCCGCCGCCTCGGTAGACGGCACCTGGGCCGAGGCGTTCATTGCACCGGCACGCATGGTGATTCCGATGCCGGAGGCGATCCCCGACGAAATGGCCGCGCAGCTGATCGCGATGCCGCTGAGTGCGCTGATGCTGCTGGAATTCCTGCATGTCGAAGCGGGGCAATGGGTCGTGCAGAACACCGCCAACGGCGCGGTCGGCAAGTCGCTGGCGATGTTGGCAAAGGCGCGTGGCGTGCATGTGGCCAACCTGGTGCGCAACGCCGCCGCCGTGGTGCAGTTGCAGGCGCTCGGCATCGATCATGTATTCGACACCTCGGTAGAAGGCTGGAAGGATCGCGTTCGTGAAGCCACCGGCGAAACGCAGGCCGCAGCCGCGGTGGATTCCATCGGCGGCGACGCCAGCGGTGACCTGGTCGACCTGCTCGGGCACCACGGCACGCTGGTGTCGTTCGGTGTGATGAGCGGCGAACCCATGCGCATTCCCGCTGGCGGCCTGATCTACAAGGAAGCCACGGTGAAGGGCTTCTGGGGCAGCAAGGTCAGTCAGGCGATGGCGGTGGAGGACAAGCGCCGGCTGGTTGGCGAACTGCTAAAGCGTGCGGCGCAGGGTGAATTGACCCTGCCGGTGGAGCAGATCTTCGCGCTGGACGATATCGCCCAGGCAGCGAAGGCCGGTGCTGGGTCGGGACGCAATGGCAAGGTGCTGCTGCGGCCGTGATGCGGCAGCAGACGGCGCTGTCCCGGTAATGGCGCTGCCCCGGTAGAGTCGACTGTCAGTCGACTCTCGCGCGTAGCGCGGGGGGATGAGGTTTCCGGCAAGGGGGCGGAAGAGCAGTCGACTAACAGTCGACTCTACCCAGTCGACTCTACCTCCTCCTCGATTCCGGGAACGCCTGGCGCAGTTCCATCCCAGAACCCAGACGCGCACGAACGGGGCATCCCGGTCGTTAAGAACCTGTGATGTATAACTGAATGCGCTTTCGTCATTGGAAGGCGCACGCGGTCGCATGCGGTACTGACGGCTCCTCCCCCGTTCGGCGTTGTCGCTTCCATGTACCGCACCACCCTGAACCTGCTTGCCGGCGCCATCGCGCTGGGCCTCACCGCTGGCACTGCCAGCGCCGCTGAAACCGCCGATACCGGCAAGGACAGCACCACCCTGGGCACCGTGCAGGTGACCGGTTCCAACATCAAGCGCAGCGACACCGCCGGGCCGAATCCGGTGCAGATCGTCAGCCGCGAACAGATCGAACAGACCGGTCGCTCCACTCTCACCGACGTGCTGCGCAACCTGTCGGCCAATGCCGGCAACAGCTTCGACGAGCAGTACACCGGCAGCTTCGCCGCCGGCTCGGCGTCGATCGGCCTGCGTGGCCTGTCGCCGAAGAACACGCTGGTGCTGGTCAATGGCTACCGCGTATCCAACTTCGGCTTCGCGCTCAACACCCAAGACACTTTCGTCGACCTCAACGCACTGCCGATCAGCGCGGTGGAACGCATCGAAGTGCTGAAGGACGGCGCCTCGGCGGTGTATGGCTCCGACGCCATCGCCGGTGTCATCAACATCATCCTGCGCAAGAACTTCCAGGGCGTGGAAGTGGGCGGCGGCTTCGGTACCGCCACCCAGGGCGGCCTGGACGAACGCAAGGCCAACCTGCTGGCCGGCTTCGGCGACCTGGAGCAGCAGGGCTGGAACGTGCTGTTCGGGCTGGACCTGCTCAAGCGTGATCGCCTCGACGCCGACCAGCGCGCCTATACCCGCAGCGGCGATTTCCGTGACAAGCCCGGCGGACGCCTGGCCGGCTGGTCCACCGCCGGTGGCAATTGGCTGTCCAACCCGCGCGCGCCGCAACCGTTCGCCAACTGCCCGGATGGCAGTCAGCTGCGTCCCTACAGCGATTTCGGCAGCACCCTGCCCGGCCAGGCCTGCGCCTTCAACGCGCAGCCGTTCAAGACCCTGCAGCCCGGCGCCGAGCGCCTGCAGGCGTCGTTGAGTGCGACCTACCGCTTCAATGACAGTGTCGAAGCGTTCGCCGACGTGCTGTACAGCCACAACAAGGCCGACCAGATCTTCAGTGCGCCGCTGACCGTTGGCCCTGGCCTGCGTGCCTACAACCCGGCTACCGGCACGCTCATCGACGTGCCGGCGGTGCTGCCGGTCGGCCATCCCAACAACCCGGGCAGCACGCCACTGCCGTTCGAGTACACCTTCTTCGACCTCGGCCCGCGCCTGAAGGACAACACGCAGGTGTTCTACCGTGCCCTGGCGGGCGTGCGCGGCAGCGGCGAACGCTGGGACTGGGAAGTGGCAGCGCTGACCTCGCAGAGTGCACAGCGCGAGTACGTCGACAACTTCGTCAATCGCTATGCGTTCGAGCAGATCCTGCGCGATGGCAGCTACAACTTCCTCAACCCGTCCAGCACGCCGGGCGCGCTGGATGCACTGCGCCTGCAGACCAAGCGTCCGGGCTGGTACAAGCTGCACGCGTTGAACGTGAAGGCCTCGACCTCGCTGTGGGAGATGCCCGCCGGTACGGTCGGCTTCGCCTGGGGCGCGGAGTTCCGCAAAGAATCATTGGATGCGCGCACCAGCGCCCAGGTGCTGTCGGGCACCGAACTGCGCCCGGCGATCAACGTGGTCAACGGCGAGCGCCAGGTCAGTGCTGCCTACGCCGAGCTGAGCGTGCCGCTGCACCGCACGCTGGAACTGCAGGTGGCCGGCCGTGGCGACCACTACGACGACTTCGGCAAGGCGTTCTCGCCGAAGGTGGCGCTGCGCTGGCAGCCGTTGGACAGCCTGCTGCTGCGTGGTTCGTTCTCGCGCGGGTTCCGCGCACCTTCGTTGCCGGAGATCGCGCCCGGCCAGACCGTCAGCTATGGCTCGGTGATCGATCCGCTGGATCCGCTGCAGCCCGGCGGCAGCCGTGGCGTAACCAACATCCGCACCGGCAACCCGGACCTGAAGGCCGAGCGCTCGCGCAACTTCAATGTGGGGGCGGTGTGGTCGCCGGATGGCGATACCAGCATCGGCCTGGACTGGTACCGCATCGAGCAGGACAACCTGGTCAAGCCTGACAGTGCGCAGTTCATCGTCGACAACCCGACGCTGTTCCCCGGTCGTGTACAACGTGATGCGCAGGGGCGCATCCAGTTCATCACCAACCAGTACGCCAACCAGGGGGAACTGACCACTTCGGGGCTGGACCTGGACGCCAACCACACCTTCCGCACCGAGGGCTGGGGCAACTTCACCGTGGCCGGCAGCTGGACCCACCTGCTCAGCTTCAAGCAGCCGCTGGTGGCCGGGCAGGCACCGTATGACGGCGCCGGCGATAACCGTCACGGTGCGCTACCCCGTACCCGCGGCACCACATCGCTGAACTGGGCGGTCGGTGACTGGAGCAGCACGCTGAGCCTGCAGTACGTGAGCGGCTACGACCAGCGCGTGGCGACCGCGACCAGCAATCCGGGCCTGCGCGACCGCGTCAAGCCCTATCACCAGCTGGACCTGTACGTGGCGTACGAAGGGATTCCCAACACCACGCTGTCGCTGTCGGTGCTGAACCTGACCGACAAGGACCCGCCGTTCGACCCGGCTGGCGGTTCCAACGGCTTCGACATCAGCCAGTACAACCTGCGCGGGCAGTTCGTCTCGCTGGGCGCGCGCTACCGGTTCTGACCGCCGATGTAGAGCCGAGCCCATGCTTGGCTTGTCTCCATCTGGAACGGCGCCGGAGTGATCCGACGCCGTTCTGGAACCTGATGATTCTCCCGAAAGGCGCTGCACGCGCCGTGGGCTGAGGGGAGCTCAATCGCCCTCCCGATTCTCGTCCCATTCTGGCCACCATCCATACGCAGGGTAGGACTGGCCATATCTGCAGCCTGTCAATGTGGCGCCTTGCCCCCACTGGAATGCAATGCGCTCGCGCTCCTCGATCCAGCCGTCGGGTGCGACACGATCGTCAAGCCTGCGTACGAAAAGCGCTTCGACCGCATCGCTTTTGGTCGCCGTCATTGCCCAGCGACCGGCCAGCGCGCTCGAAGGCGTTGCTTCTACCACACCATAGGCGTGTTCACCTGAGAGCCAGATCCTGGAAACGGAGATGCCGTCCACCATGATGGGCTCCGGCAGCAGCCACTCCGACGTGTCTTTGAGTGCTTGCCCACTCCACCGTGTTGCGGGTGGGACGCGGTGATAATTGCGGACCAGCGCAACGGCAGAATCAGCGGCGTCTGCGCGCTCCAGACGACACGAGAGGTAATCGCCAATGATCTTCAACCTGCCCGCGTTGGAGTGGTAATCAGCCGATGTATCCAAGTCGTCTGATTCGCCTGCCCGCGGGCGGGATTCGCTGACATCGTCGCAGCCAACATAAACGTTGCCCGAGTTGTCCACTGTCCGCGCGACAATGGAGCGGACATTGGCGATGCCAGTTGACATGGTCCGAAGCGCCACGGGTCGGGTGCCCACGATATCGTGGGTGTCATAGAGTCCGGCCCTATGCTTGAGTCCTCCGCGATGGATCACGTCATCAAGCGACGTACCCTCAAGGATGGCCCAGAATGAAGCATAGTTGAGAAGGACCTTCCGCGTATTCATGCCGAAAACACTGATCTCTGCCGGCAACTCGATCTCAAGGCCTGAGCCGTCCGATCGTGGAGTACCTCTCCAGTTGGCATAGCGAGGATTCCCATTCAGGTCATCCAGGCCATCGATGAAACCTTGTCGGATGTGGTACGAACTGCTTGACGGCGCGCGGCACAGGATGACGTCCTGCAAGATCTGAAGTGGAGGCCGCTCCAGATCTGCAGCGCGTTTGGTCGAAAAATTCTGTGCCAAGGCCTGCGCAGGCAGTGTGCAGGCCACGGCCAGCAGTAGAAGATGTGTCGGTCCATGCAGTGGCGTGAGAAAGGACAAGAAGGCATTCCGGATTGACGTGTGCAGATGCTGTGCGCGTTGCCCAGCTCGCGCCATGCAAAATCTTGCAAAGCGCCGCGCCGACAGCGGGCCACGCCCGGCGGGATGGCCTCAAGTCACCTGCGCCTGCTCATCCACATATTCGGACAGCCCACGGCAGGCCAGCAGCAGGCCCTCGCACACATCGTTGCCTATCTGCTGCGCCTCATCGCCATCCTCGCGCACGCGCTCGATTGCGTGCCGCAGCACGACCAGCCTGGCGATTGCCCGGTTTATGCGTGTCAGGACCATGCACTGGCCCGTGCCGCGCCCTTTTCCGCCGCAGCGGCTCACCATCAGCGGCTCCACCTGGCGGATGCGCTGCGGGCTGCCGAGCAGGCGGTAGATGGCGTCGCGTGCCGAATGCGACAAACCCTGTAGAGCCGAGCCCATGCTCGGCTTTGCAGGGGTGTGCGGACCAACGGTCCGCACCCACCGCATCACCGGCTCAGGTGCAGGAACTGCAGGTGCCGTTCGTACTGGCTGATGATGTCGTTGATGATCTGCTTGCGGCTGTAGCCGACCAGGTCATAATCCTGGCTGCCTTCGAACAGGTGCACTTCGGCGCGGTAGTAGCGCTGGTTGCGCAGCTGCTGCGCGGCGAACGACGGCGTCAGGTAGCCACTCAGGATCACCCGGTACAGGAAGTCCTGCTGCTCGCCGTGGTTCACCGTCAACTCCATGTCGCCGGCCTCGAAGCGCGTGGCCACGTCCCAGCCCTGCCCGCGCAGCTGCTCGGCCACCGCCTCCATCGCCGGCTTCACCGTGTCATCCATGAAGCGGTAGACCTGGTCGCGCACGGGGAAATGCATCGCCTGGCTCAGGCGCTGACGCCAGCCCTGGTGGTGGCGATCGTCACCGATCAGCGGCGACGGCCGGTACTGCAGCGCGCGCCTGCGGTGCGACTCGTCACTGAAGGCGCGGGTCAGCCCCCACATCATCAACAACAGGATCGCCGAGAACGGCAACGACGCCAGCACCACCGCCGATTTCAGTGCGTCGATACTCCCGGCCAGCAACAGGCCCGCGGTCAGCACCGCGATCACCGTGCCCCAGAACACCCGCAGCCAACGCGGACCATCATCCTCGGGTGCGCCGCCATGCGATGACAACGTGGACAACACCACCGCGCCCGAGTCGGCCGAGGTCACGAAGAAGATGAAGCTGACCAGCACTGTCACCGTGATCACCGCGCGGCTCCAGGGGTAGCCGTCCAGCAGCGCATACAGCACAGTCGGTGGATCATCCACCGCCAGCTGCGCCAACTGTTGCTGGCCGTGGTGCAGCACCTGGTCCAGCGCGCTGTTGCCGAAGATCGACAACCACGCCAGGGTGAAGCCGAGCGGGATCAGCAGCACGCCGAACACGAATTCGCGGATGGTGCGGCCGCGCGAGATACGTGCGATGAACAAGCCCACGAACGGTGCCCAGCCGATCCACCAGGCCCAGTAGAACACCGTCCAGCCACCCAGCCATTCGGGGCGGCCGCCGTAGGCATACACATCGAAACTCTTGCCGACCACGCTGCCCAGGTAATCGCCCAGGTTCTGCATCAAGGTGCTGAACAGGTACTGCGTCGGCCCGGCGAACAGCATGAACAGCACCAGCGCGATCGCCAGCAGCATGTTGATGTTGGCCATCCAGCGCACGCCCTTCTCCACGCCGGAGACGGCCACGGCCACCGCCGCGCCCATCATCGCCACCACCAGGATGATCTGCACCAGGTTGGAATGCGGGATGTTGAACAGGTGCGCCAGCCCGGCATTGAGGTGCAGCACCCCGAAGCCCATGTCGGCGCCGATGCCGAACACGGTGGCGACGATGCCCAGCGCATCCACGGTGTAGCCGATCGGGCCGTTGATGCGCTTGCCGATCAGCGGGTACAGCGCCGAGCGCAGCGCCAGTGGCAGGTTGTGGCGATAGGCGAAATAGGCCATCGCCATCGCTGCCAGTGCGAACACGCCCCAGCCGTGCAGGCCCCAATGCAGGAACAACAGCTGCATGGCCTGCCGTGCACCGGCCTCGCCCGCAGCCGGATCGCCCTGCGGCGGCTGCAGGTAGTGGGTCAGCGGTTCGGAGACGCAGAAGAAGAACAGCGTGATGCTGATGCCCGCCGCGAACAGCATGCCGGCCCAGGAGAGATAGCTGAACTCCGGTTCGTCATGGTCGGCGCCGAGCTTGATGCCACCGTACTTGGACAGCGCCACGCCGACCACGAATACCAGGTACAGGGTCATGGCCAGCAGGTAGTACCAGCCGACATTCAGTGCGGCCCAGTCCTGTGCCTTCAGCAGAAGGCGGCCCGCACCGAGCGGAAACAGGCTGACGAACAGCGCGAACGCCACGACAACGATCGCCGCGAAGGCGAACACAGGCCGAAGGGTGCGCACCGGGGATTGTTGCGGCTCCAGTACATCCATGGGGCGGCGTTCTCCGGTAGATCGAGGAATTAGCCGACCGATTCTGGCTGAACCGCAGTGGACAGAGCATGAAGTTGTGGCCTGCGATCACGGCCCGCGCGCGTGGTTTCGTGCTATCACGCGCGCGCCGCCCTGCCCACAGTGCGTCACGACATCACATGCACCGCGCACAGCTTGTTGCCATCGGGATCGCGCAGGTAGGCCAGGAACAGCTGGCGCCCGGCCATGCTGCGGACGCCAGCCGGATCCTCGATGGCCGTACCGCCATGGGCCACGCCGGCATCCTGCCAACCGCGCACGGCCTCGGCGCTGTCGAGGGTGAAACCAATGGTGCCGCCGTTGGCATGGCATGCAGGCTGCCCATCGATGGGCGCGGTGACGATGAACATGCGGCCATCCTTGAAGTACACCAGCCGGCCCTTGTCATCGAAGACGCCGGGGCGTGCGCCCAACGCGGTGAACAGCGCATCGTAGAAGCGATGCGCGACGTCCATGTCGTTCGTTCCAACGGTGATGTGGCTGAACATGCGGGCACTCCCTGTGGAAAGCCGCAGTGTCGGCGAGCACGCCGGGCATCGCAAATCCGGCGATCTCCCCCGCTGCGGCATGCCCAGGATTTGTCGTGCGCCGCCCTATCACTCTATAATGGGAATCATTCTCATTAATGACCCGTGCCGATGGCCGTGCCCGCCGCCTCCAGCAACGCGCTGGCGGGGTTCTACCGCGAACACCATGGCTGGCTGCTGGGCTGGCTGCGCCGCCGCACCCACAACGCCGACTGCGCCGCCGACCTGACCCAGGACACCTTCCTGCGCCTGCTCAGCCGCCGCGTCGATCCGTCCGAACTGCGCCTGCCGCGCGCCTATCTCAGCACCATCGCCCATGCCCTGCTGGTCAACCACTGGCAGCGCGCGGACCTGGAGCGCGCCTACCTGGCCGCGCTGGCTGCGCAACCGGAGCCGGCGCATCCCTCGGCGGAAGAGCGCACGCAGGCGCTGCAGCTGCTGCACGCGATTGCCGACATGCTGTCCGGCCTGGCCGAGCGGCCACGGCGTGCGTTCCTGCTGGCGCGGCTGTCCGGCCTGGGCTATGCGGAGATCGGCGTGCAGCTCGGCGTGTCCGAACGCATGGTCAAGAAGTACATGGCGCAGGCCATGCTGCACTGCCTGCGTCTGTCCGGGGATGCTGCGGCATGAGCGCGGTGATGGCTTCACCGGCATTGGAGCAGGCTGCCGAGTGGTTCGCGTTGCGCCAGCAGGGCTGGTCTGACGGCGACCAGCAGCGCTGGCACGCCTGGCTGCAGGCCGATGCCGGGCATGCCGATGCATGGCGCCGGGTCGAGTCGGTCTGGCAATCATTCGCCCCGCTGTCTGCACCGGCCGCGGCAACGGCGCTCGATGCTGCCGGCCGCCGCCGCCGTCGCGCGCTTCGCAGCCTCGGCGGCGGCCTCGGCATCGGTGCGATCGCCCTGCTTGGCCTGCACGGGCTGCGCGAACAACGCGGCCTGCAGACGCAACGCACGGTTGCGGGGCGCACCGGTCATTGGACGTTGGCCGATGGCAGCCAGTTGTGGCTCAACGCCGGCAGCGAAGTGACGGTCGACATCGGCAACGGTCGCCGTGCCCTGCACCTGCTGCTCGGCGAACTGCTGCTGCAGACCGGCCACCACCCTGCATTCACCGGCTTGCCGCTGACCGTGCATGTACCGGGCGCGCGCCTGCAGCCGATCGGCACCCGCTTTGCGGTCGGGCGCGAGGCACAGGGCAGTCGGCTGGATGTATTCGAAGGAGCGGTGCGCTGCCTGCCGCAGTTCGGCGCAGCGCTGGACGTGGCTGCGGGAGACGCTGTGCGGATCGGCCCGATGGGCGGGCTCTCAACGCTCGCTGCGGATCCGCTGCGCGGCGACTGGCAGGACGGACGCCTGCAGGTGCAGGACACGCCGCTGATCCGGGTGATCGACGAACTGGCCCGCCACCACCGGGGCTATCTGGGCTGCGATCCGGCGCTCGCCACACTCAATGTCACTGCGGTACTACCGCGCCTGGACAGCCTGCAGGCCCTGAAACTGCTGGCGCGCGCCCTGCCGATCCGCATCGAGCAACGCTGGCCATGGTGGACCGTCGTGCGTCCGATCTGAAATGGCGGTTCCCTTTCTGCGCGCTCGGCGGGCACTACAAGGGAACCCATTGCGGATGTCGCCGCCCCCATGAAACTACCCTGCCCTTCCCCTCGCCCGCTGGCCATCGCGCTGTGCCTGGCCCTGGCCACCCCGTGCCTGTTGCCGGCCGTTGCCCATGCACAGGACGCTACCGCCGCCGCCCACTGGCAGATCGCGGCCGGTCCGCTCGACCAGGCGTTGACCGCATTCGGTCAGCAGTCGGGCCTGTCGATCGCTGCCGATGCGCGCCTGACCCGAGGCCGGCACAGCGGCGGCGTGCGGGCCGCGCTCACTGCCGAGGCCGCGCTGGCGCAGCTGCTGGCCGGTACCGGCCTGACCTTCCAGCGTGATGCCAGCGGCGTGGTGCTGCAGGCCGCCCCCGCCAGCGATGCCGGCGTGCGCCAGATCGGCACCCTGCGTGTGGCCGGCCAGGCCAGCGAAGGTGCTTCGCCGTGGGGCCTGGCCGATGCCGATGCGGTCTACCGTGACAGCGGCTCGCGCGTGCACCTGGACCGCCAGCAGCTGGAACGCTTCCGCGGCCAGTCGATTGGCGACGTGCTGGCCGGCGCAGTCGGCGTGCACACCGGAGACGTGCGCAATGGCGGTGCACTGGACGTCAACATCCGCGGCCTGCAGGGCCAGAACCGGGTGCCAGTGATCGTCGACGGCGGCCAGCAGGCCATCGACGTGTACCGCGGTTATGCCGGCGTGCAGCAGCGCAGCTACCTCGACCCGGACCTGGTCAGCGCGGTCAGCATCGAGAAGGGGCCGAGCCTGGCCGCCAACGCCGCCAGCGCGATCGGTGGTGTGGTCTACATGGAAACGCTGAACGTCGATGACATCCTCGACGACGGCCAGGCCTGGGGCCTGCGTGTGCGTGGTGGCGTGGCCGACAACAGCATCGACCGTACCCGCACGTTCAAGCAGATCGCGCGCGGCAGCGACAACCGCAACAGCCTGCGTGATCCGCGCGACTGGAACGGCAGCGTGGCCTTCGCCCAGCGTGGCGAGGATTGGCAGCTGGTGGCGGCCTATGCGCGGCGCCGCCAGGGCAACTACTTCGCTGGCAGCAACGGCGCGCACCGGTACGACGACCAGCACCTGTCCAGCGGCGGTACCGGCATGTCCAGCCAGGCGGTCTCGGACATGTACCTCCCCGGCGATGAGGTGCTGAACACGCATACCGACAACGAATCGGCGCTGCTGAAATTCACCTGGACGCCCAGCCCCGACCAGCGCCTGGAGCTGAGCCACCGTTACTTCAACTCCAGCTTCGGCGAGATCATGCCGTCGGCGATCGGCCGTGTCGGTGAGTCCAACGAATGGGTGACCTACGTGGACAAGGCCAACACCATGTTCCAGTTCGAGCCCGGGAAAATGCGGCTCAACGCCACCTCGCTGCGCCACCGCTACCGGCCCGAGGCACACCCGTGGCTGGACCTGAGCAGCACGCTGTGGTTCACCACCGCCACCAGCCGCATGTTCAACAGCAACATCGCCAACACGCCGCTGTTCAAGGACGTGCCCAACGACCAGATGCCGGACACGCTGGGCGAGACCTATGGCCCGGGCCTGCAGTCGGACGTGAAAACCCGGCGCTGGGGCGTGGACAGCAGCAACACCACCCGCTTCAACAACAGCCTGGGCGACTGGACGCTGCGCTATGGTGCTGCGTTCCAGCACGAGGACACCGCACCGAATTCGCCGGTGCTGCCGGTGGACTACAACAACAACCGCTACCTGCGCTCCGGCACGCGCCGCGAAGCCAGCGTTGTGGCGTCGCTGCAATGGCAGCCGTGGGACTGGCTGTCGCTGACCGCTGGCGGCCGCTTCATCGACTACCGCACCCGCGACCGCAACCGGGTCGCCTTCGTCAGTGAATCGCGCGACCTGCGCTATACCTTCGCGCGCTTGAGCAAGGGCGGCCAGCTGCTGCCGGGCTGGTACAAGGAGTGGCACCCGGATGCACAGGGCAACTACACCTACGACTCGCTGCGCGCTACGCCCTATGGCGACAGCACGCTGGGCCAGAGCTACGCCTTTGATGGCTTCATTCCCGACCCGCGCGGCGCCAACGGCTTCTACACCAAGCAGATTCCTGCCGCATGGGGCTACAAGCCGGCGATCCGCCGTTCCGGCCACGGCTTCGCACCGTATGCCGAGGCCCGCTTCAACCTCGACGAGGACATGTTCTTCTACGTGAAGTACGCGCAGGGCTGGAAAATGCCCAGCCTGTTCGAATCGACGCTGGGCAACAGCACTTCGGCACCGGTGGCCGACCTGAAGCCGGAGAAGAACCGTTCCTGGGACATCGGCTTCAGCCTGCTCAAGCAGGACCTGTGGCGCGATGGCGACCGCCTGGCGTTCAAGGTGGCCTGGTTCAAGAACGATATCGACAACGCGATCACCCGTCGCTTCGACTCCAGCAACTGGGCATTCTATGTCGACAATGTCGACAACTACACGGTATCCGGCTACGAGCTGCAGTCCGGCTATGACGCCGGCATCGCCTACCTGGACCTGTCGGCCAGCTACTACCAGCGCGCGCGCACCTGCGACGCGGCCACCGCCAAGCGCCTGCGCGAAGACCCCTATGCGAAGTGGAGCAAGCTGGACACCACGCCGGATTGCGTGGATGGCGGCTTCGGTACCTCGTTCGTCAACGCACAGAATCCGCCGAAGTACTCGATCCACAGCACCCTGGGCTTCCGCCTGTTCGACAAACGCCTGGATACCGGCATCCGCCGCACCTACAACAGCGGCCCCACCCACGAGCTGGACAAGCCCTGGAATACCACCGGCTCGACCGGGTTGCAGAACATCTACCTGCCCACCGCGATCTACGACTTCTATGCGCGCTGGCAGTTCACCCCGAAGGCCGAAGTGGAACTGGTGGTCAGCAACCTGCGCAACACCTACTACATGGACACGCTGGCGATGAGCCTGATGCCCGGCCCGGGCCGTACCACGCGATTGAACTTCACCGCACGCTTCTGACCGCTGCAGAAACAGCAACGCCCCGGGGAGATCATCCCCGGGGCGTCTGCATGCGGCGACTCACGCACTGGCAGGTGCCAACCAGCGACTCAGCACTGGTAGGTGCCAACCTTGGTTGGCACAGCAACGCGTTACTTCGCGGTACTCAGCAGCAGCACCGCTACGGTGACCAGACCGATACCGACCCAACCGATCGGGCGCAGGCGGTTGCCGAACAGCAGGCGGCCGCAGGTGGCGGTACCGATCACGCCGATCGCACCCCACATCGCATACGCAGTGGCCAGGTCCATGTAGCGCACTGCCTGGCCCAGCAGGGCGAAGGCGATCCAGACCATGACGATCGCGCCGACACCCCAGCGCCAGCGGCGGAAGCCTTCCGACCTGGCCACCATCATGTTGGCGGCGACGTCGATCAAGGCCGAACAGATCACGAAAAACAGGGCCAGGGTATTCATCAGTGCGCCTCCCCGAGGGTGACACAGACGATGCCGACCACCGCCAGCACCAGACCGGCCAGCTGCTGAAGCGACAGGCTCTCGCCGAACACGGTGAGGCCGACCACGGTCAGCAGAGTCAGGCCCAGGCCTTCCCACACCGCGTAGGCGACACCGACCGCGATGCGGCGCACCGACAGCGCCAGGAAGTAGTAGGACAGCGCCAGCGCGCCGGCCATGATCAGGTAGCCGGTCCAGCCACCGTCGCGGGCGGCATGGGCCATGAACGAGGTGCCGACCACTTCGGCAACGATCGCCACGGTCAGGCAGGCCCAGGCGACCAGCGCGCCACGGGCGGGAACAGTACGGGACATGTGAAACTCCTTGCGGGACGGGGACAGCGCCCCGCCCTCATTGGACCCACGCCATGCGTGGATGATCCGGAACACCCCGCAGACAGGGGCGACGGCGGCCAGTATCATCGCCTTTTACGGTCGATTCAAAATGGATTCCATCGACAGGAGCGATGGATCAATGCCCTACTCCCCTGAATCCCTGCAGGCGTTCGTCGAAGCGGCCGCACTGGGCTCGTTCTCGGCAGCCGCGCGCCGCCTGCGCAAGACCCAATCGACGGTCAGCACCGCCATCGCCCACCTGGAGGCCGACCTGGGCGTGAGCCTGTTTGATCGCAGCGGGCGCTACCCGCAGCTGACCGAGGCCGGGCGCCAGGTACTGGGCCACGCACAGGAGATCCTTGCCGCCGATGCGCGCCTGCAGCAGTTGAGCGTTCGCCTGGCCGCCCCGGTCGAAGCGCGGCTGACCGTGGTGTTCTCCGACGTCTACCAGCTCGATCCGGAGCAGCGCGTGTTGCAGCGCTTTGCCGAAGCGTTCCCCGAGATCGAACTGGAATGGCTGGATGCCGAAGGCGATGACGTGCTGGAACTGGTCGGCAGTGGTCGCGCCGCGCTGGGCCTGCTGCCACGCCAGGAAAGCTATCCGGACGGACTGGTGGCGCGACCGTTGGCGCACCACAGCGAACTGTCGGTGTATGTGGCGCGCGGCCATCCGCTGGCCGACGCCGGCCGGCGCGCGGCTTCCCAGCTGGCACGGCACCGGCAGGTGCGGTTGAGCGCGGAGGTCGACCACACCCGCGCGGCCACGGGCCTGGCATGGACCGCCACCGACTACCTGATGGTGATGGAGATGGCCGAGGACGGCATCGGCTGGGCCGAGCTGCCACGCGCGCTGGTACGGCGCTACGACCGCGGGCAGCTGGTGGAACTGACCCTGCCCGGCTGGCCACGGCGCATCCACAGCGATCTGTTGTGGCGTCGCGATACGCCGCCGGGGCCAGCCGCCCTGTGGTGGGCCGACGCGCTTGGATGAGGTAGTGCCGGCCGCTGGCCGGCAATCCCGGTGTCCCGCGGTTGCCGGCCAGCGGCCGGCACTACCGATCAACGATGGGCGAGCGCGTAATCCAGCGCCGAGCACACCGCTGCCACCTGGGCGTCGTTGCACTGCTGCGGGGTGGCGCGCGGGCTGTCCGGGTAGACCTCGGTGGTGGTGGTGTACTTCGCACCGGTGATGCCAGCGCACAGGCCCAGCTTCACCAGCGGGTATTCGATCACGCCGTGGGCCACCACCGGCGAACCGATGATCTCGCCCTTGTCGTCGGCCGGGGCGATATGGGTCACCTTTTCCACCGCGGCGATCACCGCCTGCTGGAACGCCGCCTGCGGGTTCTCGCTGTCATCCACCAGATAGAAGCCATCGGGAATCAGGCCCGGCTCGAACGGCTTGCCGTCACGTGCGGCCAGCGCCGGGCGGAACTCGCTCTCGTCGCTGTCGGTGGTTTCGTGCAGGTCGATATGCAGCACGAACTGGCCTTTGTAAGGCGCGATCAGCTCGATGACAGCGGTCGATTCGCGGGCCGGGCCATCGGCGCGGAAATTGCGGTTCGGATCGATCGCATCGAAGTTCCAGCGGTTGATGCGCTCGAAGCCCCACGGGTTCACGCACGGCGCCACCAGCAGGTTGGCCTTGCCTGCATAGTCGGTGCCATGCTTCTCAAGGAACTCCAGCGCGCCCATCACGCCGCTGGTTTCATACCCATGCACGCCACCTGTAACCAGCGCGGCCGGCAACGCCGGGTTCCAGTCGCGGCTGCGCAGGGCGAACAGGGTGTAGGTCTCGCCAGCGTAGTCGAGCTGGCCATAGGCCACCTTCTCGAAGCGGGAGGCCAGCGCCTCGATGCGCGGCAGCACCTCCTCGTCGTAGCGGCGCAGGCGCTGCTGGCGGCCACGCCACGCCTCCCGTTCCGCCGCTCCCCACGGCTGGCCAGGGATTCCGACGGGGTAGAAGGCGGCTTGGGACATGGCGGATCTCAGCGAGTCAGGAAGCAATCGCCCACTCTACCACCGGGGGAACAGCGTGAACCGGCGGCGCATTCCATTGGCGAATGGAATCAGCAATAATTCTCATTTACCACCTTCCACAGCCCGCACCGATGCCCACCCACGCCATGCAACCGGCCCGCCTGCCGCTGGCCGCCGCCCTTGCCCTGTGCCTGCTGCCGGCCGCTACCGCCTCCGCCCAGAACAGCGCCACCACGCTGGACAGCATCCAGGTCTCCGGCAACTGGCTGGGCACCGGCCTGCATGACAGCGTCAAGAGCTTCGCCGGCGCACGCACCGTAGTCGACCGCCAGCGCATCGAGGCCAGCGGCGCGGCGAGCATCGGTGATGCGATGCGACGCATCCCCGGCGTGCAGGTCACCGACAACGCCGGCACCGCCGGCAGCTCGGTGTCGCTGAACATCGGCGTGCGTGGCCTCACCGGCCGCTACTCGCCGCGCTCGACCGTACTGCTGGACGGCGTGCCGCTTGCGGTAGCGCCGTATGGCCAACCGCAGCTGTCGTTCGCACCGACCAGCCTGTCCAACATCGAGTCGATCGACGTGGTGCGTGGCGGCGGCGCGGTGCGCTACGGGCCGCAGAACGTGGGCGGCATCATCAACTTCAGCACCCGCGCCATTCCCACCGGGACCGGCCTGCACGGCGAAGCCGGGGTGCGTTACACCGCCTACGACCACGGCGGCGGTGACAGCACCCAGTACAACGCCTTCCTCGGCGGCACCGGCGACAACGGGCTGGGCGCCGCCCTGCTCTACTCCGGCCAGGATGGCCGCGGCTGGCGCCAGGGCAGCGATGACCGCTTCAACGATCTCGCGCTGAAGTTCGCCTATGCCATCGACGGACAGCAGGCGCTGCGAGCCAAGCTGTCCTACTACGACGTTCGCTCACTGACCCCGGGCGGCCTGACCCGCGCGCAGTACGAGACCGACCCGTTCCAGAACACCCGGCCGACCGACTTCTGGAAGGGCCATCGCACCGGCATCGACCTGGGCTACACCAACACGTTGTCGGCCAACAGCGAGTTCGAGGTGCTGGCCTATTACAACGAAAGCACCCGCGCCAGCTCGCTGATAAACGCGGCCAACACCCAGCTGACCGTGCAGCCGCGAGACTACCGCGTGCTTGGCATCGAGCCGCGCTACACCCAGCGCCTGCACTTGGGCAGCACGGTGCATGACATCACCGCCGGCTACCGCTTCCTGCGCGAGCGCGGCAACGACCGCAGCTACACCGTAACCCGCCGCACCGGCGCGGCCAGTGCCACCACCCGCTTCGACAACGCCACCGACGCGCACGCCTTCTACATCGATGATCGCATTGCGATCGGCCAGTGGCGGATCACTCCGGGCGTGCGCATGGAATGGATCGACATGGACCGCCGCCAGGCCGGTGGCACGGCGATCTTCAGCAGCCGCAACGACAAGGCCCTGCCCTCGCTCAACATCGCCTACCTGCTGACCCCGCAGCTGACCGTGTTCGGCAACTACACCACCTCGTTCGGGCCGGTGCAGAACATCCAGCTGAACTCGCAGACCGCCAGCAATCCGCTCAATCCGGAAGTGGCCAGGACCACCGAGCTGGGCGCGCGCTGGCAGGACGGTGCACTGCGCGCGGAAGTGACCGTGTTCAAGATGCGCTTCGACAACCAGATCCTGCAGGTGCCGGGGATCACCCCGCCGACCTTCCAGAACATCGGCGCCACCGACCACAAGGGCGTGGAGAGCGCGCTGGAGTACCACTTCGCCGAGGACAGCGCGCTGGCCGGGTTGGAGGTGTACGCCAACTACACCTGGACCAAGGCGATCCAGCAGTCGGGCGACAACCGTGGCCTGGACGTGCCGTTCTACTCGCGCGACACCGACAGCGTGGGCGCCCGCTACGCGCTGGCCGGCTGGACCTTCAATGTCTCCAGCACCCACCAGAGCGGCCAGTTCTCCGATGCCGCCAACACCTGGGAAGAAACCGCTGATGCGCGCGTGGGCCGCGTGCCGGGCGTACGCCTGTGGAATGCCCAGGTGGCCTGGCAGGTGCCGGGGCTGGGTGACAGCGAGATCGCGCTGGGCGTGAACAACCTGGCCGACAAGCGCTGGTACACCCGCAACGTCGATGGCAACGCCGGCCGCATGGTGGCCGCGCCGCGCACCTTCTACGTGCAGGGCCGCTACCACTTCTGAGCCGGTAGCCGCCCGATGCGGTGACGGTGGCGCTCACGGTGGCGGCGTATCATGCCGCCACCATGTCTTCGCCCGTTTCGCCATCGCGCCTGCATCTGGCCTTCCAGGGCTTGCGCCTGCGCCTGCGTGGCAGCGACCTGTGGTTCATCGCGCTGGCGTTGCTGGTCGGCTTGATCGCCGGCTACCTGACCCTGCTGCAGTCGGGCATCGCGCGCTGGCTGCAGGGCACGTTGTACGGGCTGGACGACGGCATGCGCCTGAGCTCCCTGCCCTCGCTGACCTGGACCGCGCTGCTGGTGCTGCCACTGGGCGGGCTGCTGGTCGGCCTGGTCAGCCTGGCGGCGACGCGGCTGAAACGGCCACTGCTCGATGCGGTGGAAGCCAATGCACTGCACGGCGGCCGCATGTCGATGCGCGACAACCTGATCGTGCTGACCCAGACCCTGCTGTCCAACGGCTGCGGCGCCTCGGTCGGCCTTGAGGCTTCGTATACGCAGATGGGCGCGGGCAGCGGCTCGCAGCTGGGCCGGGTGATGCGCCTGCGTCGCAACGACGTGCGCATCCTGGTCGGTGCCGGTGCCGCCGGTGCCATCGCCGCTGCGTTTGGTGCGCCGCTGGCCGGTGCGTTCTACGCCTTCGAAATCGTCATCGGCGCCTACACCCCCGCTGCGCTGGCACCGGTGGCCGTCGCGGCGCTGGCCGGCGCGTTCGTGGCCGACCAGGCCGGCATCGAGGCCTATCTGCTGCCAGCGGCCTCGACCATCGACGTGCGCGCCGCCGACTATGCCATCTACGGCCTGCTCGGCTGCTGCTCCGCGATGGTCGGCATCACCATCATGCGGCTGATCGCCTCGATCGAGGGCACGGTCAAGCGCAGCCCGTTGCCGCTGTGGGGCCGGCCAGTGGTGGGTGGCCTGCTGCTGATTCCGCTGGCACTGGCCAGCCCGCAGGTACTGTCGTCCGGCCACGGCGCCCTGCATCTGGACCTGACCACCCACCTGCCGCTGATCTGGATCGGCGGCCTGCTGACCCTGAAGTGCCTGGCCTCGGGCATTTCGCTCGGCTTCGGCTTCCGCGGTGGCCTGTTCTTCGCCTCGCTGTTCATGGGCACCCTGGTCGGAGCGTTGTTCGCCGGGCTGCTGGGCATGGCCACCGGCGTTCCGGTGATCGACGCCACCTCGGCCGCGCTGGCCGGCATGGCCGCACTGGCCGCCGCCGTCGTTGGCGCGCCGATGACCATGGCCATGCTGGTGCTGGAAGGTACTCACGACTTCCTGCTGACCAGCGTGGTGATGAGCGCCGTGCTGGTGTCCAGCACACTGGTGCGGCAATGGTTCGGCTACTCGTTCTCGACCTGGCGCATGCACCTGCGCGGCGAGACCATCAAGAGCGCCCGCGACGTGGGCTGGGTGCAGAACCTCAATGCCGGGCGGCTGATGCGCAAAGGCGTGGCCACCGCTCCGGCCGATCTCGATGCCGACGCGTTCCGCCAGCGCTTCCCGCTGGGCTCGGGCAGCCGGGTGGTGCTGATCGATGGCGAAGGCCACTACGCCGGCATCGTGCAGATCCCACGCGTCTACGGCGACGGCGTGAAGCCGGAGACCGCAGTCGGCGAGCTGGCCGAGAACCGCGACGTCTCGCTGGTACCTTCCTCCGACGTGGTCAGCGTGATGCAGCGTTTCGACCAGACCCAGGCCGACGAACTGGCGGTGGTCGGCGCCGATGGCCAGGTGCTGGGCGTCGTCTCCGAAGCCTTCGTGCGCAAGCGCTACGCCGAAGAACTGGACAAGCGCCAGCGCGAGCTGATGGGCGAGCGGGTGGAGGACACCGACTGACCCCGCAAAGAAGGGGACGGAGGGGATCAAGTCGTTTCTGGCACTTTCGAAATCCAGGCATGGCGTGGATCTACTGTCACCTCGACCGGGTAGACTCCGGCCATGCGCTTCATTGAAACCTTCCAGGCCGGTCCCTTCGCCGACACCGTGGTCAGCCTGCTGGCCGCCTTCGTCCTGGGCACGTTGATCGGTGCCGAGCGCCAATACCGGCAGCGCACCGCCGGCCTGCGCACCAACGTACTGGTGGCCGTGGGCGCGGCCGCCTTCGTCGACCTGGGCATGCGCATCGCCGGCAGCGCCGAAGCCGTGCGGGTGATCTCCTACGTGGTCTCCGGCGTCGGCTTCCTCGGCGCCGGCGTGATCATGAAGGAAGGCATGAACGTGCGCGGCCTGAACACCGCCGCCACCCTGTGGTGCTCGGCGGCGGTCGGCAGCTGTACCGGTGCGGACATGCTGGCCGAGGGCGTGCTGCTGACGGTCTTGATCATCGCCGGCAACACCCTGCTGCGGCCGCTGGTGAATGCGATCAACCGCATTCCGATCAACGAGGCTGCCACCGAGGCCACCTATGAGGTGCGCCTGAGCGTGGACGCCGAAGCCGTGCCGCGCGTGCGCGAGCGGTTGGTCGACGCGCTGGAAGCAGCGCAGTATCCGGTCGGTGATGTGCAGGTGGTCGAGCATGCCGATGCACCCACCGATGTGATCGCGGTGCTGGTCAGTACCGCCGTGAGTGCCGATGAGCTGGACGTGGTGCTGGCGCGGATGGAGCACGTGCCGGGCGTGCTGCATGCCACCTGGGAAGTCAGTACCCGCGATTGATTCATCCACGCATGGCGTGGATCTGCCGAAGCCGTGGTGCAGTAGATCCACGCCATGCGTGGATGCCCTCCTCTCACCCACCCATACGCTGCTGCGCGCGCAACAGCTTCCGGAACGAACCGCACTTCCGGGCATCCTCTGCCTGCGGGCAAGCCGCCGCCCGCTGCAGATGCCGCCGCACCCGCTGCAGCTGGGTGATCTGCCGCTGCAGCACCTCGGCCTGCGCCAGCAACGCCTCGCGATCCAGGGTGATACAGCCCTGCCGTGGCAATGACAGCCCGATCTGCTGCAGCGACAGCCCAGCGGCCTGTCCAAGCCCTATCAGCGCCAGCCGTTCCAGCACCTGCTCGTCGTACTGGCGGCGCAGGCCACGGCGCCCCAGCGCCTGCAGCAGCCCCAGCTGTTCGTAATAGCGCAGGGTCGAGGCCGGCACCCCGCTGCGCTTCACCACCTCGCCGATATCCAGTTCACCCATGGGCTTGACCTCAAGTCGCCTTCAAGCAGCAACCTATGGGCCACTTCCCGGCAAGGCAAGGCCATGGCCAGCACATCCCCCGTTGATCAGAACACTCTCTGGAATGGCCCCGGCGGCCAGATCTGGGTCGCCCAGCAGGCCATCCTCGATGGCCTGTTCCAGCCGATGGCCGACCTGCTGGTCGCCGAGTTGCCAGAAACCGTCACGCAACTGCTCGACATCGGATGCGGCACGGGCGCGAGCCTGCTTGCCGCCGGCGCGGCACGCCCGGCCGCCCACTGCACCGGCGTGGACATCTCCGCACCGATGCTGGCAATGGCGCGCAAGCGCGCGGAAACGGCGGGGCTGGACGCTGACTTCATCGTCGCAGACGCGCAACAGCACCCTCTGCCCTCGGCGCACTTCGACTGGATCCAGTCGCGATTGGGGGTGATGTTCTTCGAGGATACCGGGGCCGCGTTCGCCAACCTGCATCGTGCAGCCAGGCCGAATTCGGGCCTGCGCTTCATCGCCTGGCGCAGCGCAGAGGAAAACCCGTTCATGACGACCGCCGAGCGGGCCATCGGTGATGAGCTGGATCTGCCACCGCGGAGACCTGGCGCACCCGGGCAGTTCGCCTTCGCCGACGGCGAGCGCATCGGCCACCTGCTGCAGGCCGCCGGCTGGAAGGACGTCGAAGTGACTGCGGTGGATCTGCCCTGCTCGCTCGCCCGCAATGAACTGCCGACCTATGTGGGGCAGCTCGGTGCACTGGGTCTTGCCCTGCGAGACCTGCCCGGAGAACGCGCCGCTGCACTCCGCGACAAGGCGCTGGCAGCATTCACGCCATTCATCGAGGGCGACCGGGTCCGCGTGGACGCTGCCTGCTGGTTGATCCGCGCACGCGCATGACACAGAAAAGGGGACGGAGGGGATTAAGTCGTCAATGCCCCAGCCGTGCCGGAAACGACTTAATCCCCTCCGTCCCCTTTTTCTTCTACAGCGCCTCGCCGGCGTCGGCCAGGCGCGATTCGATCAGCGCATACCACTGCTGCAACACGTCGATAAGCATGTCCAGCTCGGCGTCGGTGCGCTGTGCGCGCCCGCTGCGCAGGCATGCCTGGGCCTCCTGCAACTGCGCCAGGAACCCGGCCACGGTATCGGCCTGCAGGATCAGCCCTGGCAGGCGCCGCCCGGGAATGCGCACCACGGCATGGTTGCCGAGCTGGCCATACACACTCAGTGTGGCTTCCGTCTTCATGGAAAGAGGCAGGAATTGGGCATTCATCGCGTGCACCATGGAGAAAACCTGAGCCGCCGGCAGGCGTGGTCGACGGGGGAGACGTAACCACGTCCTGCCGGCGGTCAGGGGGGACTCGGTATACCGGGACACTCCCCGGCGCGGGACTGTCAGCGCGGCTGGGCCATCCCGGCGATCTGCACGCGCCGGTTCGGGGCCAGGCACGCGATCAGCTCGCGACGGTTGCGTTGCTCGCACTGCACGATCGGCTCGGACGCGCCACGCCCCTCCGCACTGATGGCGTTGGCGGGCACCCCGCCCTGCACCAGGGCATTCCGTACGGCCTCGGCGCGGCGCTGCGACAGCGTCTGGTTGTAACTGGCGCTGCCGATGCGATCGGTGTACCCGGTCACCCGGATCGACTGCACCTGCGCGGCCTCGCGCACCTGCGCCAACACCCCCTGCACCGCCTGCTGGCCTTCTGCGCTGAGCACGGCGCTGTCAAACCCGAACAGCGCATCGGCAGACAGTCGTAGCGGCTGTTCCGGTAACGGTGCCGGCGGCGGCGGTGCTGGCGGCCGCGGCGGCTCGAGCACGGCCGCGCACGATTCCGGCTTCCAGTAGCCGCCCTGGGCGATGCCCTTGCTGTCGAATCGCACCTGGAACTGGCAGGTGAAGTATTCGGCACCCTGCGCCGTCCGGAAGTTGAACAGGTAGTTCCACTCGCGCACGCCCCACATGCCTTCGTTGAAATGCGGCGTGCCCAACAAGGTGTAGAGCTGGCGCTTGCTCATGCCCGGCGCGAAGCGGCGCAGGTCGGCGACATCGGGATAGATGCCCTCCTTCAGCGAGGCCTTGGAGGCGTCCGGGAAGTGGACGGCGGTGGCTTCGGCCGGACCGTCGGCGGCCGGCGCATGGCTGCGGCACGCGGCCAGCAGCCCCATTCCCAGGATCAGGCCCAGCGTAGCGGCCAGCTGGCCGGTGCGGGCGATGCGATGCTGTTTCATGTCGTTCCCCCTGTAGACGTTTCCGCGATGCCGGGCCGCACCTGCGACCCGGCGGCGGGGATCACCACTGGATGCCGGCACCGACGGCCACGCCGGCCTCGCCACGGCTGTTGGTGGAGCCGCTGAACTTGTAGATCCAGCGACCACCTTCGGAGACTCCGGAGATACCGATCGCCACGCCCGACTCACCGTTGTAGCTGCCGGCTGCGACCGAGGCCATGCTGCGGCCCGCTTCGCTGGGCTGCGGCAGGGCTGCGGTGGCCATCGCCGAAGCGATACCGGCCGAGGCGCGGTTGTCGGTCTTGCGCAGGTCGCGCTCGAAGCCACCCATGCGCTCGTCGGTGTAGGCCTTCGACCAATCCAGGGTCTGTGCCATGCCCGACTTCAACTGGTCCACGTTGACCGCGTCGGTGCCGGCGGTGCCGGCGGCGACGTTGCGCACCGTGGTCGGGCCGCTGGTGGTGCTGCCCAGGGTGACGCTGTTGTAGTTGGTCGCGCCGTTCACCGTGGTGTCGTAGCGGATCGTGCCCTGCTGCGAAGCCTGCAGCTGGCGCACGTTGACCGCATCGGTGGCCTGCGAACCATCGGCCACATTGACTACCTGGCGTTCGGCACCGCTGGCACCGACCGACACCGTATTGGCCCGGTTCGCAACCGAACCCGCACCCAGGGCCACCGAATTGTCGGCCTGTGCCTGCGACCCATTGCCCAGCGCTGTCGAATTGGCACCGGCAGCGGTGGAGCCTGCACCACCGGCGGCCGAATTGGCACCGCTGGCGGACGGGTCGGCCAGGTTGTTGGTGTTGTTGGCGCGGAAGCTGCCGGCCACATTGGTGATGTTCTGGATCTTCTGGTCGGTGTAGGACTTGGACTGGTCGATGGCGTAGTTCACGCCGTTCTTCAGCTGCCCGACATTGGTCGCATCGTGGTCGTCGGAGCCATCAGCAACATGGGTGATCTTGCGCTCGCTGCCGGTGCTGCCCAGCGACACCTCACCTGCCGAGTTGCTGGCACCGGTCTGCCCATAGGCGCCGGTGTAGCCGCTCTGCGCACCGACGCTGGCCACCGAACCGGCACCCAGCGCCACGCTGTTGCCCGCGCTGGCACTGGCGCCATTGCCGACCGCCACGCTGTTGGCACCTGCGGCACTCGCCTGCGGGCCGACCGCCACCGCCTCCGCGCCGGCCGCCGTTGCAGCCGCTGCCGTCGAGTTCACCGCCAGGTAGGCACTGCCACCGCCACCATTGGTGATGCGCTGGTTGAGGACCTTCAGCGAGCCATCCACGGCGGTGAATGCGGCGGTGACGTTGTTGTAATCACCGCTGGTGAAGGTGCCATCGGTGGCGATGCTGGAGATGCTGAACTTCGGTGCGGTCCACACGTTGGTGGTGCCGTTGTAGGCGGTGGTGCCACCGAAGTAGTTGGCGATGGTGCTGTTCGTGCTGAACAGCTGGTCGCCGGTGATGGCATCACTGCTGCCGGCCAGGATGCTGCCCGCGGCCACGTTGGTCACCTTCACCGCACCGGTGCCGGTGCCCTTCAGCGAGACACTGTTGATCACGTTGCCACTGCCATCGACGTCGTACTTCACCGCCAGCTTGTCGATCTCGCCGGTCTGGTCGGCGACGTTGGCCAGCGAATTGCTGACCGCGTCGAAGGCGGTGCCGACGTCGTTGTAGTTGCCCTTGGTGATCGTGCCGTTGGCGGCCACGTTGTTGATCGAGTAGGTCGGTGCGGTCAGCACGCCGCTGGCGTTGACCGCTGCACCACCACCGAGGTGGGTGGCCACGGCCTGGTTGGCGGCGAACAGCTGTGCACCGTTGATGGCTTCACTGCTGGTGGCACTGACCTGGCCCGGGCCGAGGTTGCGCAGCGTGGTCGCGGTGCCGGTCTGGCCCAGCGTGGCGCTGGCGTAGTTGACGCTGCCGTCGCCGTTGAGGTCGTAGCGCAGGGCGCCCTGCTCGGAAGCCTGCAACTGGCCCACGTTGACCGCATCGGTCGCCGCTGTACCGGCTGCCATGTTGGTGACCTGGCGCTCGGCACCGGCCGCGCCGATGGAGACACTGTTGGCACGATCGGCCAGGCTGCCGGCACCGACCGCGATGCTGTTGGCGGCGGTGGCGCGGGCATTGGTGCCGACTGCAATCGAGTCGGTGCCACTGGCCAGGGCCTCGATACCGGTCGAGTTCACCCGCAGGTACTTGGTGCCACCGTTACGGATGTCGGTGATCTGCGTGTTGAGGTTGACCAGCGAGCCATCGACAGCGGCGAAGGCATCGGTGGCGTTCTCATACAGGCCCTTGGCGATGGCACCACCGGTGGAGATGCTGCTGATCTCGAACAGCGGTGCGGTGAAGACACCACTGGCCGGGTCGAACGCCGCGCGGCCACCGAAGAAGCTGGCGATGGCTGCATTGGTACCAGCCAGCTGGCCACCGTTGACCGCCTCCAGGCTGCCTGCGGTGATCGCGCCGCCGGCCAGATTGCCGATGGTGGTGGTGCCGGTACCGGCGCCGAGGGTGACCCGGCGGTAGTTCGGATTGCCACCGGCATCCAGGTCGTAGGTCACCGCGGCATCGGCCACGCCGTTGATCAGGCTGATCGCACCCTTCAACTGGGCCACGTTGACCGCATCGGTGTTGACACTGCCGGCAGCCACGTTGGTGATCTGGCGCTCGCCGCCACCGGCGGTGCCCACTGACACTTCACCGGCCGAGACCTGCGGCGCAGTGAGGCCATACGCGGTGTAGCTGGCCTGCGCGCCGCGAAGTGCGGCCGAACGGTAGCCCAGTGCCACCGAGTTGGCCTGGTTGGAGGTGGCCTCAGCACCCAGCAGGGTCTGGCCGTTGGCGGTACCCACGGCACTGTCACCCACGATCACCGAATGGCCCATGCGTGCAGCGTAGTCGGCGGTCGGCACACCGGTCGGGTTGCTCGGGTCGTTGACCCCATCACCCGGGAAGGCAACGTTGGCATCAACCTTCGGCAGCTCGTGACGTGCGTTGGCACCGATCACCACTTCCTTCGAACCGTTGGCGAACGCACCGTCGCCCATCAGCACCTGGTAGTCCTGCGCGGCGTTGACCGCCCAGCACGAGATGTCGGCCAGGGCGACGTCCAGGCACTTGGCGGCCCAGGCAGGCGAATCCTTCGGCAGCAGCAGGCCCAGCAGGCCGCCCGGATTGCCGTTGTTGATGTTGTAGATGTAGCTGTCGGAGGTCACGCCACCGATCAGGGTCAGGTGCGAGCTGCCACCGGTAACGGCACCACCCAGCCCGTTGAGGGTGCTGCCGACCGGCGACAGGTTCACTACCGGCAGGCCCAGCACGTTGACCGTCGAGTAGGTCTGCATCACGTTGGCATTGCTGAGCTTGAGGTTGCCGTTGCTCAGGTAGCCGTTGCCGCCGAACAGGCTGGTGGTGGTCGGCCCGATCAGCTGGCCGACATTGCCGACCAGGCCACCGGTGCCGATGATCAGGCCCGCATTCGGATCCGCCGCGGCCGGGGCCTTCGGGCTGGTGGGGGGAATCGCGGAGGGCTTGGTCAGGCCCAGGCCGCTCAGCGTGCCACCGACCAGGCCACCGACCGCGCTGCCCAGATTGCCAAGAGTGCCATTGAGGTTGCCGTTGAGCAGGTTGCCCACGGCGCTGCCGACGTTGCCGAGCGTATTGCCCAGCAGGCCACCCAGGCCCGTGCCGGAGCCAGTGGCGCCATTAAGCAGGCCGCCGACGGAACCGACCGTGTTGTTGAGCGTGCCGCCCACTGCGCCGCCCACACTGCCGACGGTGCCATTGAGAGCTCCGCCAACAGCGCCTCCGACCGCGCCGACAGTGCCTGCCGCACCATTCAATGCGCCACCTACGGCGCCCACAGTGTTGTTGAGCGTGCCGCCTACGCTGCCGACAGTGCCGTTGAGGGCTCCACCCACCGCACCGCCGACGGTGCCTACGGCGCCATTCAGTGCGCCACCCACGGCGCCTACAGTGTTGTTGAGCGTGCCGCCTACGGCACCACCCACACTGCCGACGGTGCCGTTGAGGGCTCCGCCCACCGCGCTGCCGACCGTGCCCACAGCGCCATTCAGTGCGCCACCCACGGCGCCCACCGTGTTGTTGAGCGTGCCGCCCACGGCGCCACCCACGCTGCCGACGGTGCCATTGAGCGCTCCGCCAACTGCACCACCGACGGTGCCGACGGCGCCGTTCAGTGCGCCGCCGACGGCGCCTACGGTGTTATTGAGCGTGCCACCCACCGCACCGCCCACACTGCCGACGGTGCCATTGAGCGCTCCGCCAACTGCACCACCGACGCTACCGACCGTGCCGACGGCGCCGTTCAGTGCGCCACCCACGGCGCCCACCGTGTTGTTGAGCGTGCCGCCTACCGCACCGCCCAGGCTGCCGACCGTGCCGTTGAGGGCTCCGCCCACCGCGCTGCCGACCGTGCCCGCAGTGCCATTCAGTGCGCCGCCCACGGCGCCTACCGTGTTGTTGAGCGTGCCGCCTACAGCACCGCCGACGCTACCGACCGTGCCATTGAGGGCTCCACCGACCGCGCCACCGACGGTGCCGACGGCGCCGTTCAGTGCGCCACCCACGGCGCTCACCGTGTTGTTGAGCGTGCCACCCACCGCACCGCCCACACTGCCGACGGTGCCATTGAGGGCTCCGCCAACTGCACCGCCGACGCTACCGACCGTGCCATTGAGAGCTCCACCGACCGCGCTGCCGACCGTACCGACAGTGCCGTTCAGCGCGCCGCCAACGGCGTTGCCCGCGGCGCCGACCACGCCACCCACCAGCCCCCCGACACCCAGTGCGCTGTTCTGCGCCGCAACCGTTGCCTGGCCCGCCAGTTTCAGATTGCGATCGGCAACCACTTCCTGGCCATCCGGCGCCTGCACGCGCACCTTGCCGGCTGCACCGGCATCGAATGCGGCAGTGATCGTCCGATCGTGGGTTTCTCCAGGCAGTTCCTCCTTGGCGGGCAGCGTGATCGCCGCCGTCGCCTTCGCCTGGCCCTGGGTGTCGATCTGATGGCCCGCCACTTTCAGCTTCGAATCCAGCGCGCCATCTACAGAAGCCTTCAGGCCCCGCAGTGCACCCGCCGGCGCGCCGCTGATGCCGGCGGCCGCTTTTGCACCGGTATCGATGGATGCCACCTGCGCACCGCCGAGGCCGATGTTGGCTTTCGCGTGGACATCCGCAGCAAGCCCCGGGACGGCGACCTGCTTCGGCGCCGTGTTCGCGGCCAGCTTCACCTGCACGGTGGCCGGCAGCACGTCACGCACCACCGGCAGCGCCGCGGTGCTCAACTGCAGGCCGACGCGCGCATCCGCGCTGATTGCCGGGCTGCTCTGGGCCTGGCTTGCGGCAGCCGCAAGGGCCACCTCGGCATCGACCTTGACCGGCATGGGCTGGGTGTACTTGGCTGCAAGTGCCTGCAGATCACGCAGCGACTGATTGGATTCGGAGGCCCCTGCGTGGCCACTGGCCAGTGCACACAGCAGGGCCAGGGCGAGCGTGGTGGGCATCAGCAGGAAGGCGCGCGGATCCCGCGCGGCACTGCCACCGCTGTCGCCGGTGGCCAGTTCGGAGGCCACGACCAGAGCATTGAGCTGGCGGTTCCATACACGCCGGTAGATGCGATTCATGAGCACTTCCCCCGTAGGCGAACAACTGGAATGTCAGTGGACTTGCCGTTTGGCAGGTGATTGACATTTCAGCGCTCGCGGCGGCAGCTGCGCACTTCATTCCGGCACGGCAATCGCGCATTCCGGCAAATCCACGGCCGGAATCGGCAGCGGGTTATGCAGAAGCGGCAACGATATCGGCAAGCGCATGCGCAATTCCGGCAGAAACCACCCCGAAACCCTTGCGGCGCTTGATTCAGGCCGGCTGACCGATCTGCGCGGGAGCGCGCATCAGCGTATCGCGCGGCAGTTCGCCGAAGACCTTGCGGTAGTTGTCGGCAAAACGAGAGAGGTCCCAGAGGCCGCAGCTGAGGGCGATCGCCTTCACCGAACGGCGGCTGGAATCGGCCATCGACAGGCTGCGACAGGCAGCGCAGAGGCGCAGCATGGACAGATAGCGGTTGGGCGAGGTTCCGAACAGATCCTCGAAGGCATAGCGCAGGCCGCGTTCGCTGACACCCGCCGCGTCGCATATCTCGTTCATGTAGATATTGCGGCGCAGGTTGAGCCGCATGAAGTTCTCCGCCCGCTGCGCGATCAGATAATGCGTGCGCCGCGCGCGGCTGCAACCAGGGCGATCGGCGGCGCCTGCACCGAGCAGGGCCTGCACGTGCTCGTGCAGCAATCGTTCGGTTTCTTCCGGCTGCAGGCCAGCACCCTGGCCGAGCTGAAGATGCAGCTGCTGATAATGATGGGCAAGTGGTGCCGAATCGTTCGCCAGATTGAACAGTGAAAGCGCCTGGCCCGCGGGCGGCGTGCTGCGCAGGCTCAGTTCGGTCAACTTGCGTTGCACCCGTGCGACCGGCACCAGCATCAGGGTCATGTGCGTACCTGGGCTCAGCGTGAACTCGCTGATGCCTTCGGGCATCACCGTCAGCGCCATCCCCGGTGTAAGCGGCACCCCGTGGCACCAACTCAGTGTTTCATCGGTCGCGTGCAGATACCCCAGCATCGCCCAGTCAGGTGGCAGCATGAAGCGGCCACGGCAATGGAAGCCGCAACTGATGCTGCAGAACAGGGCTTCCTCATGCACGCGCGAAACAAAGGCCGCCCGCGGCCCGTTGCCATCGAGCAGCAGCAGTTCGACATCGCATACACGAAGCACGCCGCTCAGCGTCGCCAGATCAATCGATCGCAGGCCGCTGTCGTCGCTGTCTTCTACCCCACCATCGACCATGACAGTGTCGTCCCCCCGTTGATCCGCAACACGCTGCGGCCCCCACTGCCTGACAGGGCCACACCATTCCTCCAGGAACCTTCGCCATTGCCGGGATGGCTGCGGCCGGTGCCGCGCGACCAACCCGGTTGAAAGCAGCAACTCGAAACCGAGTATGCCCGATAATCATCGAAGGTAAACCCGAACCCTGCATTGAAGAAAATAGACACACAGATGAAGAAAACGTGGTCGCCAGTGGCACGATTTTCGCATGCGTCATTTGCGAAATCACATTATCTGCACGTCGATGAATCGTTTTGCCAGCGAACGGATATACGTCACAGAAACAGCCTGAAAGTCTAAGGGTCGGCGCGTTTCTGCCGAATTTGCATATAGGTTCCAGTTGCAGCCAACCGCCATTCAGGCAAAGTCGATGACACGGTGATCCGGTCGCTTCAAAACGACCACACCTGGGGGAGCGCATGGCCACGACCGTATCGCGGAACAGTTCGACCACCGGCGCAGCGCCGCGTGGTCGCGACGTTGCGGCCGGCATTTTCCCCGGGGCCGATTACCCAGAATGAGCACGGCGGGGCATTCCCGCCATGCCACCCCGCCAGGATGTGCGGGGCCCACGGACGATCCCGGCGGAGCCGGGCCACCGCCCAACAGGTGTCCTGCATCTGCAGACAACAAGTAGAGGGAGACAAGGCCATGAACGCATCCATCCGCAAGTTCCTGAAGGAAGAAGATGGCGTCACCGCGCTCGAGTACGGGCTGCTGGCCGCCGTCATCGCCGGCATCCTGATCGCGGTCGGCAACAAGGAGATCAAGGGGTTCTTCGAGACGCTGTTCAAGAACCTCTCCGACCTTGCCACCAAGGCCTCCGGGTCGGCACCTGCGACCGGCGGCTGAGCCTGCGTGCATCGCACGTCCCTGCAGCGGTGCTGGGATGTGCCCGGTGGCAACTGCAGACTGTCCAATGACGGACGACGGAGTGTGCGATGACGTTGCTGGGACTATTGGCCATCGGCGTGTGCCTGCGGATCGCGATCAGCGACCTGTATGCCCGCCGGGTGCCCAATGCCTGGCTGTTGTCTGCATCCGCCATTGCCATCGCATTGATCATCGCGGGGCAGTTCAGCGCGCCGCGCCAGCCGTGGCTTGACCACGCAGCGGGCGCGGCGCTCGGCCTGGTGGCCCTGCTGCCGTTCTATGCCATCCGCTGGATGGGCGCCGGCGACGTCAAGTTCTTCGCGGTACTGGGCCTGATGCTGGGCTGGAAGGCCCTGCTGCCGATCTGGGTGGTGGCCAGTCTCGCGGCCGGCCTGCACGCGGCAGTGATCATTATTGGCCGCCGTTTGGGCGTGATGCTACCCACGGGCCTTCAGATGCAGGTCAACCGCGCCAGCAGCCAATGGCAATCGCACCCCGCCCTGCGCGACATGCAGGCCGCCCGCCAGGGACGACAGGGCATTCCCTATGCAGCCTACCTGGCCATCGCCGGCATCGGCTGGGTTCTGGCAAGCGTCTATGGAGGTGTGGCATGAGCATCCACAATCCACGGCTTCAACGCGGCGTGGCCAGCATCGAATTTGCCCTGATGCTGATGCTGGGCCTACTGCCACTGCTGCTGTTCACATTCTCCGGCGTGATGATCATGGCCGCGCAACAGACGTTGGCGACGGCCTCGGCCGAGGGCGCTCGCGCTTCATTGCGCTATGGCAGCGCCAATGAACGGCGTACTGCAGCCTGCCTCGCAGCCCGCAGTTCGATGCAGTGGCTGTTGAAATTCTCTGGACAGGGTGTCGACTGCAGCAATGGCGGCAGCAACGCCATCGTGGTCTCCGCGCAGGCCCCCTGCGCCGGCCTGGCCACTGCCCAGTGCATGACGGTGACGGTCAGCTATGACTACGCCAGCCATCCCTTCCTGCCGGGCACCGCCACGCTTTACAAGTGGGTGATGCAGGCTCCCATCCGTAGTGTCGCGGTCGCCCAGCTCGACCTCGGCAGCGGCAACTGACGATCGGTACAGGAGACGGTTCCATGCTCAAGTTGACCCGCATCGCTGCCGTCGCCCTGATCGGGCTGGCCGTGCTGCTGGCAGTGATCGCCCTGATGATCGGGCGCAAACCGGCCGCGCCAGCGACGGCCGCGCCCGTCGCGCACAGCGAAGCCCAGGCGATCACCGTGGTCGAAGCCGTGGCCCGGCTGCCTGCCGGTGAACCGATCACCGCCAACGGCCTGCGCCTGGCGCAGCGAACCACGGCAGTAGCCGGTGCTGCCACCAGCATCTCTGCCGTGGTCGGCAAGGTACCAGTGCAGGACATTGCCGAGGGCACCGCCATCAGCAGCAACGCCCTGGCACAGGGATTCTCGCTGCAGCTGCGCCCGGGCGAACGCGCACTGGCCGTTCCGGTGGATGAACTGGTCGGCGCCGGAAACCGCATCCTGCCGGGTGATTTCGTCGATGTCTTCCTCAACCTGCGCAATGCCCAGCCCAACGCCAGCGGTCCGGCAGAGGCCGCGCAGACCCGCCTGCTGCTGTCACGGCTGCGCGTGCTCAGCTACGGCCAACAGGACATCGCTCCGGTCACCGGCGATGCCGTCGCCGGCAACGAAGGAGATACCCGCAACGACCCCCGCGCCGCGGACATCACCGGCAATGGCAGCAGCCATGGCTCGGGCAACGAGGCCACCCAGCCGGCACGCAGCGCGGTGCTGGCAGTGCCGGTGGCCGATGCCAACCGGCTGCTGCTGGGTGCGCAGCAGGGAAAGCTGTTCCTGGCCCTGCGCAACCCGGCTGATACGGGGCAACCCGACCTTGCACTGTTTCCACAGGCGCGTGGCGTGATCGATCCTTTGCGTGGACTCGATGCCGAACAGCAGCTCGCGCTGGAGCGGCCGGAGAACCATGCCTTCGCCGGCATCGATGGTGACGCCCTGGCCGGCCGCGGCAACACGCCGGCCCGCAGCACCCCGGGGATCCCGGCGCGTGCGCCGCCGACTCGGCGCAGCGCACCGCGTGCGTCGGGCATCGAGATCATCCGTGGCGACAGCTCCGCCCCCCGTGGTTCCCTTTGACCTGCATCGAGCGCATCCATGACCGAACGCCTCCGCCCACGCCCCTCCCCTCGCCAGCGCTGGCTGGCCCTGCTGCTGGTGCTGCTGGCTCCGGCGACAAGCGTGGCCGCCGACGATCTCGTGCTGCAGGCGCGTGAGCAACGCCCATGGACCCTCCCGGCCGACCTGGAACGGGTGGCCATCGCCGATCCGGGCGTCGCCGACATCGTGATGCTGCGTGGGCAGCGCCAGGCGCTGCTGGTCGGGAAGGCGCCGGGTACGACCACCCTCCTGCTGTGGCACCGCAAGCAGGCCGAGCCGCAACGCCTGCAGGTGCGCGTACAGAGTGCCGTGCAGGGCGCGGCAGACGCGGGCTCGAATGGGCTGGTGTTCACCCAGCAGGACAACCAGGGCCTGCTGCAGGGAAGCACCGACAGCGTGCTCTCGCACATGCAGGAACAGAAGACCGCCGCCATGGCGCTGGGCAAGGACGGGCTGCTTGCCGACGCCTCGACGGTCAGCAGCGGCGGCGTGGTCCAGGTCGAGGTCAAGGTGGTCGAATTCAACAAGACCGCGTTGAAGCAGATCGGCATCAGCTTCCAGAACCGCAATGGCAACTTCGCCTACGGCTTCGCCCGCCCGGGCGGCCAGCTGCCGGGCAATACCGGCATCCTGCCCGGCATGAAGGAAGGCAACTCCGGCAATGAGTCCGAGTCGCCCATTTCCTCGGCGTTCCGGCTGGTGTTCGGCTCGACCAAGGGCCTGTGGAACGCCGATGTCGACCTGCTGCAGAGCAACGGCATGGCGCGCGTGCTGGCCGAACCTACCCTGGTTGCATTGTCCGGCCAGAGCGCCAGCTTCCTGGCAGGCGGCGAACTGCCGATCCTGGAACCGCAGGGCCTGGGCACCACCACCATCACCTACAAGCCGTTCGGCATCGGCCTGACCGTGACCCCGACGGTGCTGGCCCCCAACCGCATCGCGCTGAAGGTCGCACCGGAAGCCAGTGATCTGGACTACAGCAACGCCATTGCCCTCAACGGCGTGCAGATTCCATCGATCACCACGCGCCGTGCCGACACCACGGTCGAACTGGGTGACGGCGAGAGCTTCGTGATCGGTGGCCTGGTCAGCTCCAATGTCGTCTCCAACGTCGGCAAGATTCCCTTGCTTGGCGACCTGCCGATCATCGGTTCGTTCTTCCGCAACTTCGACTACAAGCGACAGGACAAGGAGCTGGTGATCATCGTCACGCCGCGGCTGGTGCAGCCGCTGGCGCGCAATACCGAGCTGCCGTTGCCTGGCGAACGCGAAGCCAGGCCGAACCTTCCCGAGTGGGGGGCGTGGCTGCTTGGCCCGATCAGCCAGGATCCGGTACCTGGCTTCTCACGCTGATTCCCATGATGCCTGCGATACCACGCCCATGCCCTACGCCACCGCCCAGCCGCTGCATCCGCAAGGACCGCCGATGAATCTGGTCCTGTACGGAATGGATCGCGAACTGCTGCCCCGGCTGGCGGCGAAACTGCCGCCGACCACCACCCTGCACTGGCAGGACAGCAGCATGCCGACCTCCGCACAGGACCTGCAGCGCGGGCCACAGAGCCTGGTGCTGCTCGACTTCCGCCCGGAACACGCCGCGGCCTCCAGCCTGCTGGCGCAACAGCTGCAGCAGACCCAACCCGACCTGCCCCTGGTCGCCGTCGGCGCCACCAGCGCCGCCCAGGTCGAAGGCGTGGTGATCGCGCTGCGTGCCGGCCTGCGCGATGTGCTGGACCTGGACAGCGACAACATCGGCATCGAGGCTGCATTGCGTCGTGCCCTGTCGCCACGTCCAGCCGCCACCGCCCAGCACGCGCACAAGGCGCGCCTGATCGTCCTGCTGGGCGTGCGTGCCGGGGTCGGCACCAGCACCCTTGCCGCGCATCTTTCGGTACTGGCCCAGCAGACCCGCGCATTGGCCCAGGGCGAGGCCCTGCAGCAGGACGGCCTGTTGATGGAACTGGCGCAGCCGTCCGGCGACCTGGCGCTGTACCTCAACCTGGACAGCCGCTTCCACTACGAAGATGCACTGCGCAACGCCAGCCGCATCGACGCCACCCTGGCCCGGACGGCGATGGCCCGCCATGACACCGGCCTGGTGCTGCTCGACCGCGCCAGCGGCAGTGATGCCGTGCCGCCGTCGGACCCGGGCGCACTGCTGCAGCGCCTGCGCAGCGTGTTCGCCAGCGTGCTGTGCGATGCCGGTGGCTGCCCGCTGCGGCAGATGCCGCCCCTGCTGCTGGACCAGGCCGACGAGATCTGGCTGGTCACGGACGCTTCGATCGCCACGCTGGTTTCGCTCGACCAGGCCTTGAAGCACCTGGCCGGCCAGCGCGAACGGGAGAAGCGGCTGCAACTGGTGATCAACCGCCACGACGACAGCAGCGGCATGAGCCCCGAGCAGATCGCGCGCCGATTCGAAGTGCCACTGCTGGCCACGTTGCCCGAGCGCCCGCGCGTGCGCCTGGCGGCCAGCCAGGGGCATCTGCTGCTGCAGGACGCACCGCGCGACCCCTACCTGCGTGCCCTCGCCCCGCTCGTCTCGCGCCTGGATCCGGCTGCCTGCCCGGTCCAGGCCCATGGCCTGCGGGAAAGACTTTCCCTTGCCCTGGGTGGATCGCAATGGAAGACAAGGTAACCCCGTTCCCGCATGCCGCCACCCGCCCGGTGCTGCCCGACAGCGCCCCGGGCCACCTGCCGTTCGCGCAGACCGAGCAGTACCAGAAGGTGCTGTCGGCCGCCCACGAACACCTGCTCAACAGCATCGAAGACGAGCGCATCGACATCGATTCCTGGGCGCCTGACACCATCGCCCGCTGGGTGCAGGTGCAGACGGTGGGCTTCATCCAGGAATGGCGCATCCCGATCAACGAGGAGGAGATGCAGGTGGTCGCAGAAGGACTGGTCAAGGAGCTGACCGGCTTCGGCCCGCTTGACGACCTGCTGCATGACCCGACGATCGAAGACATCCTGATCAACGGATTCAAGGATGTGCACGTCTCGCAGGGAGGGCAGCTCAAGCGCGCCACCCAGCGCTTCACCGACGACACCCACCTGCTGCGCATCCTGCGCCGCATCCTCGCGCCACTGGGCCGCCGCCTGGATGACTCCAATCCGATGGTCGACGCACGCTTGCCCAACGGCGGCCGCCTCAACGCGATCATCTCGCCGCTGGCGGTGGATGGGCCGATGGTCTCCATCCGCAAGTTCCGCAAGGACCCGTTCACCCCCGACGAGCTGCTGGCCAAGGGCACCTTCGATGCGCCGATGCAGGCGCTGCTGAAGGCGATGGTGCTGGGCCGCTGCAACATCCTGGTGTCCGGCGGCACCAGCTCGGGCAAAACGTCGCTGCTGAACGCCCTGGCCAGCTACGTACCGCCCAACGAGCGCGTGATCACGGTCGAAGACACCGCCGAGCTGTCACTCAACCATCCGCACGTGGTCCGCCTGGAAAGCCGCATCGGTGGTGCCGAAGGCCATGGCGCGGTGAGCATCCGCGACCTGGTCCGCAACAGCCTGCGCATGCGCCCGGACCGCATCGTGGTCGGTGAGGTGCGTGGTGCCGAAGTGCTGGAGATGCTGCAGGCCATGAACACCGGCCACGACGGATCGATGGCAACCATCCACGCCAACTCACCCCGTGACTGCCTGTACCGCATCGAGATGCTGGCCGGTTTCGCCGGGTTCCAGGGCAGCGAGGACAGCCTGCGCCGGCAGATCGCCAGCGCCATCGACTTCATCGTGCAGATATCGCGGTTGGGCAGCGGCCGGCGCGTGCTGGTCTCGATCACGGAAATCACCGGTGTCAGCGACAACCTGATCACGACCCAGGAGATGTTCCGTCACGAACTGCAGATCGACGGCAATGGCAAGGAAACCGACCGCTGGATCGGACTGGGCTTCCATCCGCACTCGCACAAGCTGGAACCGTTCCGCCAGCAGTTGCGCGAATCGTTGTACGGAGACTTCTGAGCATGGGCACGGGCCTGCTGCTGGGTGTACTGAGCATCATCTCGGTGCTGCTGGCGCTTGCGGTGTGGCTGTGGGGCACCGCCAGCAACCGCGAACAGCGCCAGGCCTCGCTGCAGCACGCCGAGCAGCAGCTGGCTCGCGGAGGTGCCAGTGGCGGAGCACCGGCCGGGGCATCGGTGGCCGCCGCCAACGACCCGGCGCGACCTGCAAGTGCCGGGCGCCGGGTGCTGCCGCTGGATGTCCTGCTGCAACGTGCGGGCCTGCAGACGGGCTGGAAGCTGCCCCTCATGCTGCTGGTGCCGGGGCTGGTGCTCTCGGTCGTGGCGATGCTGAGACTCGGCACGGCGTGGATGTTCCCCCTGACCCTGCTGCTGTACCTGTTGGGCTGCTGGCTGTGGGTCATGCGCCGCACCACGAAACTGCGTGCACAGCTACTGCACCAGCTGCCCGACTTCCTCGACAACCTGGTGCGGTTGACCGCACTCGGCAACAGCCTGCAGGCGGCGTTCCAGGTGGCGTCGATGCAGACCAGCGCGCCGCTGCGCGGACTGCTGGACACCACCGTGCGCTACGCACGCAGCGGCATGGACCTGGACCGTGCCCTGAGCCTGGCGGCGCAACCCTACCGGATGGACGTGCTCAAGGTACTGTCCGTGGTGATCGGCGTCAGCGTGCGCATCGGCGGGCGCTCCGATCAGATCCTGCAGCGCATGGGCGATTTCATGCGCGACCTGGAGCAGGCCCAGCAGGAGCTGGCCGCGACCACGTCGGAAACGCGCATGTCGGCCTGGGTGCTCGGCCTGCTGCCACCGGCCAGCGCGGTGCTGATGGCGATTTCCAGCCCTGAGTTCTTCCAGCCGGTGCTGCACGATCCGCTGGGTCACAAGATCCTGCTGATCGCGCTCGGGCTGGAGCTGTTTGGCGCCTTCCTGCTCTATCGCCTGGCCAAGTCGCTATGACCACCGGAATCCACCACGGAGGTGCCCGATGAGCGCAAGCACCTGGTTTGCCCTGTCCCTGCTGGTGCTGGCCGCCGGTGTTGCCCTGCTGGGCATCGCCGGATGGATACGCAGCCACCGCGAACAGCGCACCTCGGCCACCTTGAAGACCGCGCTGCAACCGCGGGATGAAGCACGCGACCCGGAGGCCGCGCGCCGTGATTCGCTGGGTTGGCTGGAACGCTTCGGGCGCGCGCTCAGTGGCGGCCGCCTGGAATCCGCGCTGCTGGCCAATGAAGACCGGCTGCTGCTGGACCTGGCAGGCTGGAACACACGACGTGGCACCGCCATCTATCTTGGCGTGCGACTGCTGCTGGGCGTACTGGTGCTGGCGCTGGCCCTGGCGTTCAGCAGTGCCCAGGGGCTGGCCAGGATGATGGTCGTGATCGGTGCGCTCGCGGCAGGCCTGCTGCTGCCGAAGTTCATCCTCTCTTCGTGGGTGAAGCGCCGCCGGCGCGCGGTCGACAACGAGCTGCCCCTGCTGATCGACCTGCTGCGCCTGCTGCAAGGCGTGGGCTTCAGCATGGACCAGAGCCTGCAGACGCTGGGCGACAAGCTGCGCGATGCGTTGCCGGTGCTCGGCGGCGAGCTGCAGGAGGCCAACGTCGCCTACACCCATGGCCGTACCCGCGCGCAGTCCCTGCGTCGCCTGAGTGAGGTCTATGCGGATGACGACCTGACCAGCCTGATGCAGTTGATCCTGCAGGTGCACGCACATGGCGGCGCGGTGCAGGAACCGCTGCGGCAGTTCAGCATCCGGTTGCGGGAACAGCGCCGCAACACCCTGAAGGAAAAGGTCGGCAAGCTCTCGGTGAAGATGACCGTGGTGATGATGCTGACCCTGCTGCCAGCGCTGATGCTGGTTCTTGCCGGACCGGCGCTGGTCGCGCTGGCCACCACCATGTCCAAGATGGGATCGCCCTGATGCCTGCCCTGCGCACCTCCTGCCTGTTGCTTGCCCTCGCCGCCGTCGCCAGTGGTTGTGCGTCGACCACGCCGAAGTACCTGCGCGCCCCCAGCCTGGCTGCGCCCGAACCGGCACCGCAGGACAGCCGCAATGCCTACCTGGAACTGATCGGGCGCATGCAGCAGCAGGGTGCCTGGTATGCCTCGCTGGCCCACGTCGATGCCTTCCGCCAGCGCTATGGCGATCCACCAGCGCTGCGCCTGCTGCAGGCCGACGCCCTGCGCGAGACCGGCCAGGCCGACGCGGCCATCGCCCTGTACCGGGAACTTTCCAGCAGTCCGCAGGCCGCAGCGGCCGCGCACGGGTTGGGCCTGATCGCTGCCCGCCGTGACGACGACAGCGGCAGTGAAGAGGCGCTGGCCCGGGCGACGCAGCTGCAGCCCTTGAACACCGACTACCTGGGCGATCTTGGCTACGCGCGCCTGCGTGCGGGCCGCTTCGAGCAGGCGCGCGAGCCACTTGCCAAGGCACTGGAACTGTCGCCGGGCAATGCCAAGGCCACCGCCAATCTTGCCTTGTGGGCCGTACTGCGCGGGGATGCCGCCACCGCCGAGCGCCTGGTCCAGCAGGCCAACCTCAACCAGGACACCCAGCACAGCATCCAGCAGCAGGCCGCGCAGATCCGTGCTCGCCTGCAGCAGCGCCAGGCCGCCGCGGCGCAGGTTGCCCCTGCGTCCCCGTCCGCCCGCGCCAACGCCGGTGCCACCACCCGCGTGCAGCAAGGCACCACGCGCCTGGCCGCCGAACCACGTCGCGACATCCGTGATGCGCGCGATCCACAGCGCCTGCCGCCCTCGATGCTGGAACGTTTCAGCACCTCCGATCAGCCGAACGGGAACACTCCATGAGCGCGATGCCCCTGACCCGAAGCCTGTTGCCTGCACTGGCCTGCCTGCTGATGGCCGGCGGCGCGCAGGCGCAGCAGCAACCCCTGACCGGGCAGATGCTTGGCGGCAGCGCACCGGTCGCAGCGGCCCCGCAGCCGCTGCAGTCCGAGGCATTGGCCACGGTGGACCTTGCAGCCCCTGCTCCGTCGGCATCACCGGCCACCGCCCCGGCGATCATTGCCACCGACCACGTCGCACCCGCGCCCCGCCCTGCACGCACGCAGATCGGCGATACCGCGCGCGACCTGTTCCGCCTGCAGGCATCGGGGCAGCAGGCCGGGCAACGCCTGCCGATCCTCGGCGACCAGGCGACGCTGAGCTACGCCCGCTACTTGAAGAGCTTCGAACACGAGATCCCGGACTTCTTCGAAACCGATGTCGCCAAGTCCAAGGGAACATCCTCATCCGGACGCTGAGACAGGCCATGAAACGCCCACGCCAGTTCAGTTTCAGCCGCCCGCGCGGCGGCATGTCGATCACCATGATGCTGGTCATGCTGGCATTGCTGGCGATGTTGGGCCTGATCGAGATCGGCTATCTGTTCTGGGCCAAGCGCGACGCGCAGAAGGTCGCAGACCTCGCCGCACTGGCCGGTGCACAGCGGCTGGAGCTGTGCACGCCTGACAACAGCGACAACAGCGCAGCGCGGCAGAGCGCGGTCACCCAGAACAGGTTTGCAGGCACCCTGCAGATCCGCTGCGGCAACTGGAGCGCCGCACGCAGCACGTCGAACCGCTTCGTCACCACCGTCGATGCCAGCAACCCACGCAATGCCGTGCAGGTGGTCGCGCAGCGCAGCGTGGTGCCGTTCTTCGGCCAGAACACCCGCCTGCCCACCGTCAGCGTGGAGGCGGTGGCCCGACGTTCCGAACCGACCGCGGTCTTCGCGGTCGGTTCGCAGCTGCTTCGCACCAATGGCGACTCGGTACTGCTTTCGACCCTGCGCCTGGTCGGCCTGGATGTCACCAATGCCACCGTGCTCTCCTATGACGGCCTGGCCCAGGCCAACATCACCCCGTCGGGCCTGCTGAAGGCGTTGAACATCCCGGTCAGCGCCAACCTCAGCGTGGCCGACTTCAACCGGTTGCTGTCGGTCAACAAGATCTCGCTGGCACAGCTGGTCGATGCCACCGCCACCGTGGTCGGCCGCGATACCACCGTGGGCGTACAGCTGCGCGCGCTGTCCGATCTGGTCGCCACCCAGCTGGACATCAACAAGCTCAACATCGTGCTGGGCAGCCAGTCCGGCGGCGGTGGCCTGTTCGCCGAAGTCGTCTCGCCGGATGGCACCGTCGGCAGCGCGCTGGAAACGAAGGTCAACGTACTCAACCTGATCAGCACCGCCATCTCCATCGCCAATGACGGCAACGGCGTGGCGGTCAAGGGATTGGACCTGCTGGGCATCAACATCCAGGCCGGCGTGGTCGAGCCGCCCTCGATCGCCATCGGTGGTGTTGGTACCCGCGCGTACAACGCGCAGGTGCGGCTGATGGTGGACGTGGACAGCAACAACCTGTTCGCGGTGGGCCCGCTGCTGAACCTGCTCGGCACGCGACTGCACCTGCCACTGCATGTCGATGTGGCCAATGCGATGGGCACGCTGACTGGCATCCAATGCGGCGCCAGCCCGCAGAAGGCCACCATCCAGGTCGATTCGTCGGTGCTGCGCGCCTGTGTCGGCAATGTCGATCCGGCGCAGCGCTTTTCCAAGAGCAATGTCTGCGACGCCACCCTGAAGAACGAGCAGCTGCTGAAACTGCTCGGGCAACCCTTGATCAATGACAAGATCACCCTGCCCGCCCTGACCAGCTCGCAGAGCCTGACCCTGGCTGCGGGCGAAACCGCCTCGACCCGGATCAATCCACTGGCAGTGGGCAACGCGGTGTCAGACCTGGTCAATGAACTGCTGCGCGTGCTGTCTGGCATGCTCAGCTCACCCAAGCAGGGCATGAGCGCCAACGACACCGCCAAGGCACTGGCCGACCGCTACCTGCAGGCCACCTTCCCGCCGAACACCCGCTATGAGGTGGACAAGTTGATTCCACTGCTGCGCGATGGCGACGCGAGCCGGCAACTGGCCCCGCTCAACAGCTGGACCGTGCCCGGAGGCCTGCCCTACGCCTGCGGCCTGCTGAACCTGGCCACCTGCCACAAGGACGGTCCGGTCTGGGACGCGTTCAAGGTGACCGTCACCGGCCAGGGACTGGGCGTGCTCGATGGGCTGCTCGGATCGCTGGTGGGCGGCCTGCTGATCAACCGCTGCGACAGCCTGCTCGGCAACCTGATCGACTACAACGGCTGCGTACGCAACAACCTGGCCTCGTACATCCAGACCGCGCCGGCCGGCTTCCTCGATGGCGCCGGGGGAACAGGCGTCACCAATCCGGATGGCAGCGTGAGCTGCAGTGGCCTGCTGTGCACGCTGCTCAAGCCGATCCTGGCCGCCCTGCGGCCGGTGCTCAACAGCGTCGGCACGCTGCTGACCAACCTGCTGGCGAGCGTGCTGGGCCTGGAACTGGGCCGCACCGACGTCAACGTGCAGTCGATTCAGTGCAGCGCGGCGCAGCTGGTCTACTGACCCGTGACGGGCGCCCTTGGCGGCGCCCGCGCCCATGCTAGACTCCCGGCGGGGAACCACCTTCATCTCAACCCACACTCATCCGTGGATGGTCTAGACATGCGAGAAACTTCAGGGGGCGCGGTCTTCGCCCGGCACGCGCGCGGCGCGGCACTGCTGGCCGTGGCCATGATGCTGGTGGCACCGGCGGCGATGGCTGCCCGTGGCGACCGTGAGGCAGCCGCCGAGCCGGCCGCACGCAGCGCGCCGGTGGTGCGCAACACCGTTGACGAGCTCAAGCAGCTGATGGATTCGCGCCAGCTGACCGAGCTGCGCACGACCTACAACGGCAACTACGGCGCCAGCCTGCTGTTCAACGCCAACACTCTGACCTACTACGTCGCCCTGTTCCAGGAGAAGAACTTCTGGCGGGTGATCAAGACCGATGCCGTCGACAACGCCGAGCGGGTCTACCGTACCTTTGCCCAGCAGTCCGAACAGCTGGCCCAGGTCTACATCGATACCACCCGCCTGGAAGCCGGCAAGCGCTACACCGAGCGCCTGGTGGCCTACAACGAGGAACGCCTGCGCACCCTGCAGCAGGAAATGGAACAACAGCAGGCGCAGTCGGCCCAGGTCAGCGCCGCCCTGCAGCAGGCACAGCAGCAGGCGGTCAGCCTCAGCACCGACGTGCAGAGCACCAACAGCCAGCTGGATGCCCTGCAACGCCGCATCCAGATCCTGCAGGCCGAACAGGGCAACCCGGAGCTGAGCCTGCCCAAGCCGGAAAGCGTGCCTTCGCCGGCACCGGCTGCCGCCAGCGACGGCCGCTGAGGCCCCGCCTTCCGCATCCACGCACAACGGCGCCCCAGGGCGCCGTTGTCGTTTTTGGCCTTTCGCGAACCACGCTCAGCGGCAGGCGTCGTACACCGCGTCGTCCAGCTGACGGCGTTGCAGGAAGTGCAGTTGCTTGTTCCTGGCCAACACGTTCCCGCGGTGCTGGCGTGCGCGTTCACAGGCCCTGGGGTCTGTACTGATGGGTATCAGCACGGCATGCGCCCGCCCCGAGCGCACGGTACGTGGTGGCGCCAGCACCGCGCTGCCCGCCCTGGCCGCCTTTGTCACCGGTCCGCGCGACAGCGATTGCTCCTCCGGCACCTCCCAGCGCCATTCCGCACGCCCCTGGCAGGGTGTCTGCTGATAGACCGGATGCGGACCGTCAACGCATTTGTAGACGTTGGTCTGCGCATGAACCGCCGTGGCCAGCAGCAAGCACAACAGCGGGCTGCACCGCACTCTGGACATCGCTCGCTCCTGGACAGGACGGCCATCATCGTCAGCGCGAAAGCGGCCGGGTTCCAGAGCGATACGCGTCACACCCCGGTCAATCCAGCACAGCCGTGCAAGCCCTCCGCCAGGACGTGCGTTGTACTGCCGGCGGTACCGGCATATTGGCCGGCGCCACCCCTCCCTTCCGCCAAGGAAACCGCAATGAGCAACTTCGTCACCGTCGCCGACGGCGCGCGCATCTTCTACAAGGACTGGGGCACCGGCCAGCCGATCGTGTTCGCCCACGGCTGGCCGCTGTCCTCCGATGCCTGGGACCCGCAGATGCTGTTCATGGGCCAGAACGGCTACCGCGTGATCGCCCATGATCGCCGCAGCCACGGCCGTTCCAGCCAGACCTGGGATGGCAACAACATGGACACCTACGCCGACGATCTGGCGGCGGTGATCGAGGCGCTGGACCTGAAGGATGCGATCCTGGTCGGCCACTCCACCGGTGGTGGCGAAGTGGCCCACTACATCGGTCGCCACGGCAGCAAGCGCGTGGCCAAGGTGGTGCTGGTCGGCGCCGTACCGCCGCTGATGCTCAAGACGGCCGGCAATCCGGCGGGCACCCCGCTGGAAGTTTTCGACGGCATCCGCAAGGGCACCGGCGGCGACCGCTCGCAGTTCTTCAAGGACCTGACCACGCCGTTCTTCGGTGCCAACCGCGATGGCAACAGCGTCACCCAAGGCATGCGTGATTCGTTCTGGCTGCAGGGCATGCTCGGCGGCGTCAAGGGTCAGTACGACTGCGTGCACGAGTTCTCGGAAGTGGATTACACCGAGGACCTGAAGAAGATCGATGTGCCGGCACTGGTCGTGCACGGTGATGACGACCAGATCGTGCCGTTCGATGCCTCGGCCAAACTGTCCTCGCAGATCATCAAGGACGCCGAGTTGAAGGTGTACCCCGGTGCGCCGCACGGCCTGACCGTTACCCACGCCGACCAGTTCAACGCCGACCTGCTGGCGTTCGCACGCAGCTGATGTGCCGCGGCGGCGCCCCAACGGTGCCGCCGCTCCTTCGGTAGTGCCGGCCGCTGGTCGGCAACCCGATCAATCCATCGCAATCTGCACAGCCGGCCAGCGGCCGACTCTACCAAGGGCAGTTCAGATATCGCTGTGGTGGTGCGGGACCCCAGTCCTGGGCAGCGGATCGTGACCGCCCACGAAGTGACGCACCACCGGTGCGCGTTCACCGCGATGCAGCCCACGCAGCACTTCCTGGATCGCCTTGTCGTCGGCGGTGATGCGTTCGTGCTGGCGCAGGTGCTCCAGCCACGACGGGGTCACGAAATACTCCAGGTGGATGCCCGGACTGGCCACATCCTCGACCACGCCCCAGACCACGGCGCCATCGCGGCGGCGGATCGTGCCCAGGGCGCGCATCTGCGCCTGGAACGCGGCACGATCAGCATCGTCGATGCGGTACTCGATGGTGACCAGCACCGGGCCGCGATCGTTCGACACCGGCACCGACAGCTCTGGCGCTGGCCAGTGCCCGGCTGGACGCAGGTTCAGGTCTTCGGTACCGGCGATGCGCACGCGCCACACCAGCAATCCGCCGATCACCGCACCTGCGGCAGCCACCAGCAGCGCCAGCTCCGGCGAGGTGCGCTGAGCCAGCGCGCCCCAGCTCAGGCCACCGGCCGCCATGCCGGCGGAGAACACCATGATGTACAGCGCCAATGCACGCGCGCGTACCCACGCGGGTACCGCGGTCTGGGCGGCAATCTGCAGCGACGACAGCACGGTGATCCAGGCAAAACCGTTGATCAGCATCACCAATGGCAGCACGTACCAGCTGCGGGTCAGCGCCAGCCCGACCAGGCTCAGCGCAAGTGAGAGCGTGGCCAGCAGCACCAGCAGGTCACGATCCATCTGCGCGCGCAGCTTCGGCAGCAGCAAGGCACCGCCCACTGCACCCATGCCGATGCAGCCCAGCAGCATGCCGTACTGCCCCGCCCCACCCTGCATCTGCCCGCGTACCACCACCGGCAGCAGTGCATTCATCGCAGCAGCAAAGAAGAAGAACCCGACCGACTTGATCAGCACCGCCTGCAACCGCCCAGCGCGGCTGGCATAGCGCAGGCCCGCCTTGAGGCCGGCGCCGAAACCTTCCGGCGGCAGGCTGGACTGCTTCGGATCACGCTTCCAGCCCCACACCACGAACAGCATCGCAGCGAAGGTGATCGCGTTGAATCCGAACGCCCACACCGCACCTAGCTGGGCGACGATCACGCCACCGATGGCCGGGCCGATCGAGCGCGCGATGTTGATGCCGATCGAGTTCAATGCCACCGCCGAGGCAAGCATCGGCTGCGGCACCAGTTCGGACACGATCGCCGCCTGCGCCGGCATCGCCATCGCCGCACCGCAGCCCATGCAGAAGGTCAGCAGCACCAGCAGTTGCGGAGTCAGCATGTCCATCGCCGTCAGCGCGGCCATCACTGCCGCCACCAGCAGCATCCAGCCCTGGGTCGCCAACAGGTACCTGCGGCGATCGACGATGTCCGCCAGCGTTCCGGCCGCCAGCGCCAACAGCACGATCGGCACGGTGGTGGCCGACTGCACCAGCGCCACCATCAACGGCGAGCCGGTACGTTCGGCCATCACCCAGGCGGCGGCCACGTCATTGACCCAGGTGCCGATGTTGCTGGCCAGGATGGCCAGCCAGATCGAACGGAACATCCGGATCTTCAGCGGGGACCAGGCACCTGCGGCCTGTGCGGGGGGGTGCGAAGCGGTTGCGTTCACCATTGCCATGCTCCAACGATCGAGGCGAACAGCGTGTCCTGGCCACCGGCCTGCGTCAGTGCAGGTCCGGCGTCGACCCAGGCCAGCTGCAGCTGCCATTGCCAGTGTTCGCTGGCCTGCCAGCGGGTTTCGGATTTGTACTGGGTGCCGATTCGGCGCCCACCACCGGCACTGCCCGGCAATGCCACCAGTGGTGCCGGCGTGGTGTAGACCGCATCTGCGCGACGATGCTTCCAGGCCATCTGTACGCCCAGCTCCGTCGTCACCGCGTCGTGCAGGCGCAGTGCCAGCGTAGGCTGCACGTCCATCAGGTTGGCGGGCGCCAACAGGCTGGCTTCGCTGAAGTAGGCCGATTTCGGGAACAACGCGTTGAAGGTACCCAATCGTCCATCGTGCAGGTTGCCATCGCCGCTGGCGATGTCGGCCTTCAGCCCCAGGCGCGGTTGCAGCGGCACATCGCTCCAGCGCCAGCCGGTATCGGTCGCCAGCGTCCAGGCGCGGATGTCGAGATTGCCGGCAGCGGTACGCAGTTCACCGCCCTGCACCACCAGCTCGCTGTTCCAGTCCAGCGAACCGGCCTGCCCGAACCAGCGCATGCCGAGTGTCTGCCGCCGCTCGTTGCCGGAGCCAGCGGCAAACCGCGCACCGTCGCGACGGTAATCCAGCAGGTACAGGTCCCATTGCCCAGGCCAGCGGCCGCGCGCTGTGGTGGCATACGCCCCCCACAGATGCGCCCCGGACTCACCGCGATCATCGAACGCCCCCGGCCGGTTCTCCACCGGTCGCAGGGCCATCAGGTCAAGCGTGCCGAACTGCCCCTTCCATCCTGCCCGTGCGCCATCGAAGGCCAACCGGATGTTCGGGCCATCGCGAACCGACAACAACCGTGAGCTTCCATAGCCGGCTTCCTGCCGCCCCAGCTGCATGTGGAAACCGCCACGTTGCCAACGCCAGTACGCCTGCTGCACGTCCAGCGCACTGCGGTCGGTGCGGCCAGGGCCACCGGCCCTGCCATTTTCGCCGTGGACACCCAGCTGCACTTTCACCTGCCAGTCATCGCGGGCATAGGTGGCCGACGCCAACGCACGCAGCAGGCCATAGCCATCCTCGCTGCCGCCGATGCCGAACCGGGTCGGGTCGTAGTACAGACCGCGCACGCGCAGCGACGCGTCCCATTGCAGCTGGCCGTCGCCTGCTTCGGTGCAACGGCCACCTTCGCAGGCCAGCGCCAGTGTCGGCACAACCAGCAGCGCCAGGCTCAGAACGCGAAGCACGAGCATCCCATCGCGCCCCAGAACGCGGTCAGATCGTCGGTGGGTGCCGCGTGCTGCGCGGCATGCCCGTGCGCGCCGTGGGTGCTGCAGGCCACGCCGTGATGGTGGCGATGTGCAGCTGCCAAGCCGGTGGCGGCGCCCCCGACATGGTAGCCACCGAACCTGTTGACCGGCGACCAGCTGGGCATCGCCGGCGGCAGCTGCGGCGCCAGGCCTGCGTAGTCGCCGTCGGCATGCACGATGCGGCCACCAACCACGGTCAGCAGGCTGGTGATGTCGGCGATCTGCGCGTCGTCGACGCGGAAGAAGTCGGCCGAGAGCAGGATGAAGTCGGCCAGCTGGCCGGCTTTCAGGGTGCCCTTCACCGCCTCGTCGCCGGAGAACCAGGCACTGCCCTGGGTCCACAGGCGCAGCGCCTGCTCGCGTTCAAGCAGGTTTTCCTCGCCATACAGGGCCAGGCCACCGATGGTGCGCCCGGTCACCAGCCAGGACAGCGCCACCCATGGGTTGTAGCTGGCCACGCGCGTGGCATCGGTGCCCGCACCCACCGGCACGCCCTCGGCCAACATCCGCTTCACCGGCGGCGTGTGCCGCGCGGCCTGCACACCGTAGCGCTCGACGAAGGCTTCGCCCTGGTAGGCCATGCGGTGCTGCACGGCAATACCGCCACCCAGCGCACGGATGCGTTCGATGTTGCGCGGGGTGATGGTCTCGGCGTGGTCGATGAACCAGTGCAGGCCATCGAACGGCACCTCACGGTTGACCTGTTCGTAGACATCGAGGATGCGGGTGATGCTCTCGTCGTAGGTGGCGTGGATGCGGAACGGCCAGCGCTTCTCCACAAGCAGCTTCACCACGTCATGCAGTTCTGGCTCAAGCTCCGGCGGCAGTTCCGGGCGGGGCTCGTTGAACAGTTCGAAGTCGGCGGCCGAGAACACCAGCATCTCGCCGGCACCGTTGTGGCGCAGCAGGTCATCGCCCTGGCGCGGCTGCAGGATCTCGCTCCAGCCGCGGAAGTCATCCACTTCCTTGCCCTTGTTCTGGGTGAACAGGTTGTAGGCAATGCGCACCGTCAGCTGGTCATCGCGGTGAAGCTGCTCGATGACTTGGTAGTCCTCGGGATAGTTCTGGAAACCGCCGCCGGCGTCGATCACCGAGGTGATGCCGAGACGGTTCAGTTCACGCATGAAGTGGCGCGTTGAGTTGGCCTGGTACTCGATCGGCAGGCGCGGGCCCTTGGCCAGCGTCGCGTACAGGATCAGCGCATTGGGTTTGGCCAGCAGCAGCCCGGTCGGGTTGCCCAGCGAATCACGCACGATCTGCCCGCCCGGCGGATCGGGAGTGTCCTTGTTGTAACCACAGGCGCGCAGCGCGGCGCGGTTGAGCAGCGCGCGGTCATACAGGTGCAGCAGGAACACCGGCGTATCCGGTGCGATGTCGTTGAGCTCCTGCAGGGTCGGCAGGCGCTTCTCGTTGAATTGCGTGGCAGTGAAGCCACCGACCACGCGCACCCACTGCGGCGCTGGCGTGCGATCGACCTGGGCCTTCAGCATCGCCATCGCATCGGCCAGCGAGCGCAGGCCATCCCAGCGCAGTTCCAGGTTGTAGTTCAGGCCGCCACGGATCAGATGGGTATGGCTGTCGTTGAGGCCGGGCAGCAGGCGCCGGCCCTGGGCGTCGATCAAGGTCGCTTCATTGCCCCAGCCACGCGTGATCTCCTCGTCGCTGCCGACGGCGACGATGCGGCCTTCCTGCACGGCCAGCGCCTGTGCATGCGGCTGCTGCGGATCGAGCGTGGTGATGCGGGCATTGCGGATGACCAGCGTGCTCATGCGACGCTCCTTGGAAGTGGAATCGAGTGCGGCAGCGGCGCGGCCGGCCAGGCCGAGCGCTACAGCAGCGCCGCTGGCCAACACCACGTTGCGGCGGCCGGGATCGAGGGGATCGTGACTCATGCGAAATCTCCCGGAAGATGTTGGCCGTCCAGCGCCCAGGCGCCAGGCCCGGCCAGGGCGAGGGCCAGCAATACTGCCGTCCACATCAACGGGTACTCCGTGCCGCCGCGCATCCAGAACCAGCCCTTGGGCAGGGCCAGCAGTACGGTGAAGCCGATGAAGGCCGCTGCCGCCAGCGCGGCAATGCGGGTCTGCCAGCCAAGCAGCACGGCCAGGCCGGACGCCACCTGTGTCAACGCCAGCAGCAGCGGCAACGGCGCTGCCGATGGCAACCCGAAGCCGCGCAGTTCGGTGCCGAAACCGGACAACCCCGGACCACCGAACCAGCCGAACAGCTTGCCCAGTGCGTGCGGCAGCAGGAAGCCTCCTGCCGCCACGCGCAGCATCAGCAGGGCCAGGTCGAGGCCATGGCCGGCCAGCATGCTCAGTGCCCGCCTTCCTGCGCGCCGAACATGCGCTTGGCGTACTGGATGCCGATGCCGTAGCCACCCGCATGATCGCGCGCGATGCCGGTGGTCAGATCGTAGGTTTCACCGCGTGCCCAGTCGCGCTGCAGCTCCAGCAGGTACTGCACGCTGGTCATCGGCACCGCACCGGCCTGCACCATGCGGGTGATCGCGCGCTCGTGCGCTTCCTCGCTGACGTCGCCGCAGGCATCGGTGATCACATGGACCTCGAAGCCCTGCGCCAGTGCCGACAGGGCCGGGCCCACGATGCAGACACTGGTCCACAGCCCGGCCATCACCAGCCGACGCTTGCCGATGCGGTTGATCTCGTCGATCACCGGCTGGTCTTCCCAGGTGTTCATCGAGGTGCGGTCGAACACACGCTGGCCCGGGAAGATCGCAGGCAGTTCCGGGAACATCGGGCCGGAGAACGAGGCTTCGGCCACCGTGGTCAACAGCACCGGTACGTTGAAGCCCTTGGCGCCCTTGCCGATCAGCGCCACGTTGTTGCGCAGCGCGGAGATGTCGATGGTATGGGTGGCAAAGGCCATCTGCGACTGGAAGTCGATCAGTACCAGCGCATGGTCGGTCGGTGACAGCAGGGAAGGAGCGGGCGTGGCGGTTGCAAGGTTCATGCGTGGACTCCGTTGGAATCAAGGTCTGGGGGAAGCAGGAGGGCGGCATCACCGGCCAGGTACTGGCCGGGACTGCAGCCCGTCTCTGCGCGGAAGCTGCGGACGAAATGACTCTGGTCAAAGAAGCCCAGCTGCTGCGCCAGGCAGGACATCGGCAGATGCTGGGCCGACAACAGCTGGCGCGCACGTTCGATACGGCGGCGGCGTACATAGCGCAGCGGGCTGGCGCCGGTACCGCTGCGGAACAGGCGCACCAGATGGAAGCGACTGACGCAGGCGGCGGCCGCCAGTTCGGTGACCCGCAGCGGCTGTGACAGGTGTTCATCGACATAGCGCAGAGCGCGCTGCAACGCGGCGGCCTGCTGCGGTGCCAGCGACGCGGCGGGGGGGGCAGGTGGAAGGACGGTGGCCATCGAGGACGCCGTGAGGGGGTGGCCCATGGTGCGGCGCGTGCGCGCGATGCCCTACCCCCGTCGGTCGAGGCCAGCACCTACCCGAATGGGGGAGGCCGACGGCCGAGCAGACGGCGCCCGAACAACCGCGCATCCACTGAATAGGCGCCAGGACCAAGCATCAACAGCGCTAACGGCAGCACCACCTGTGGCCACGGAGCCTGCTGCACGAGCATGCCCACGGCCGCTATCGGCACCGCCAGTGGCGTCAATACACCCAGCATGAGCATCGGCACTGCCAGCAGGCACAGCGCCGACCACCCACCCGCATGCGTGCCGGGCATGCACAGTGCCGCAGACAGGCACAACCGCAGCCACAGCAGACCGACGCCCGGGCCACGATCGGGAAACATCACGAACAGGCGCTGCATGGCCGGGCTCCGGGGAACATGTCGGCGTGATAGCCGACCGGGGCGCCGGGCGCCTACCCCGTTCGGGTCACCCGGGACTGCCCCGCACCTGCCAGAATGCGCGCCATGCGAGGCTGCCCCTTCCCGTTCCTGCGTCGCCTGCCGACGCTGCTGACGTGCCTGCTGCTGTTGACCGCCCTGCCCGCTCTTGCCGTGCAGCGCCCGCCAGTGAGCGGCGGGCTGCCCGATTACGAGCACACCGCCTGGCGCGTCGGCCAGGGCGCTCCAGGCGACATCTGGGACATCAGCCAGGACCGCGACGGCCTGCTGTGGCTGGCCACGGGCTCGGGCCTGTACCGCTTCGATGGCCGTCGTTTCGAACGGCAGGCGGCGCCCGTCGACAACCAGTTCCCGTCCACCAACATGGTCACGCTGGCACAGGGCCGCGATGGCGCCCTGTGGATCGGCTACTTCCAGGCCGGCATCAGCCGGTTCGCGCAGGGGCGGCTGCACAGCTACGGCCACGAGCAAGGGGTGCCGGTCGGCGTGGTCCCGCACTTCAGCCAGGATCGCGAGGGCCAGCTGTGGGCGGCGATCAATGGCGGACTGCGCCGCTTTGACGGACAACGCTGGCAGCCACTGCCGGCCGCTGCCGGCCTGCCCGAGCGCCGAGTGCAGTGGGTGCTGCACGACAGCCGGGGCAGGTTCTGGGTACTGGCCGACCTGAAGATCTGGATGCGTGCGCCCGGTCAGCCCGCGTTCGAAGACACCGGCATCGCCGTCTCGCAGATGGCAACGCTTGCTGAAAGCCCGCAGGGTGAAGTGTGGCTGGCCGACCGGGTGCGCGGCACCTCCCCCCTGGCCAACGCGCAGGGCCTGTTGGCGGCTGGCGAACGTGAAGCGCGGCGTCTTCCGGAACTGGTTGCTGCGCGCCTGCAGTTCACTGCCGATGGCGCGCTGTGGGCCACGATGAGCCCGCACGGCGGCGTCGCCCGCATCACCTTCGACGGCACCCGGGCCGTGCGCATGGAGCGCTTCGATTCACCGCACGGACTGACCGCCACCTCGGCGGTGCCGATCATCGTCGATCGCGAAGGCAATCTCTGGGTTGGCACCAATCTCGGCCTCAACCGCTTCCGCGCACGCAGCGTGCACACCCTGGCGGTTGGCCCGAGTGATCCCTACCGCTCGCTGGTGCGGGCCAGCGATGGCCGCGTGTATGGCTACGGCGAAGACCTCAAGCCGTACGACCTGGGACGTACCCTGCTGGATGGCAGCGCCATGCAACTGCAGTCCGCCGCACGCCAGGCAGCCACGCCAATCTGGCAGTTCGACTGGGTCAATCTTGCGCGCACGGTCGCCGGCCGTACCTCGTTGATCCCGCTGCCGGCGCCGTTCACCGGGCAACCGCTGCATGCGCTGCTGTTCCCCGACGACGCGCAGGCCTGGGTGTGCACCGGCGAACGCGGGGTGCTGCACTACCAGCTCGGCCAGTGGCAGCGCGAGATCCGCCTGCCCGAGCAGGCCTGCTCGTCGCTGGCGCTGGATGCCCAAGGCCAGCTGCTGCTTGGCTATGCCGACGGCCGCCTGCGCCGGATGAGTGCGAACCGCATCGAGAACTTCGATGCCAGCCAGGGCCTGTCGGTGGGGCCGATCACGGCGATGCTGCATCACCAGGACCTGCTGCTGGTCGCCGGCGAAGCCGGGCTGGCCGCTCGCATCGGCGAGGGACGTTTCACCGCGGTACGCACCGATATGGCTGGGGTGCTCGAAGGCATCACCGGCATGGTCGCCGATGCGCACGGGCACCTGTGGCTGAATGGAAGCCGTGGCCTGGTAAGGCTGGAAAGCAACCTGCTGCGCCGCGCACTGCGCTCGGGATCGCAGGTTGCGCCGCGCCTGTTCGATGCCGTGGACGGCATGCCGGGTATCGCCCTGCAGAGCGGGCCGATCTCCACGGCTGTCCTGGCCGACGATGGCCTGTTGTGGCTGGCCACCAACCAGGGCCTGGCCTGGCTGGACACCCACCGTTCGCACATCAATGCGATGGCCCCCAGCGTGCGCATCGGTGACGTGCTGTACGGCAGCGAGCAGCAGCCCCTGCGGGACGGTCTGCGCCTGCCGGCCGGCACCAGCCAGCTGCAGATTGATTATGTGGCCCTGTCCCTGGCCCGCCCGGAGCGCAACCGCTACCGCTACCGCCTGTCCGGCGTCGATGATGGCTGGCAGGACGCCGGCAGCAGCACGCGCGCGTACTACACCAACCTGGCGCCGGGCAGTTACCGCTTCGAAGTGGAAGCGGCAAATGAAGACGGCATCTGGAGTACGGCGCCGGCCAGCCGCAGCTTCCGTATCGCGCCCACCTTCATGCAGACCGTGTGGTTCAAGCTGCTGTGCGCAGCCGCGATACTCGCGCTGCTGGTGATGGCGGTACGCATCCGCAGCGGGCAGCTGGCCGCGCTGTTCCGCGCGCGCCTGCAGGAACGCAACGGCGAGCGCGAACGCATCGCGCGCGACCTGCACGACACCCTGCTGCAGGGAAGCCAGGGCCTGATCCTGCGCCTGCACGCGATCAGCCAGTCACCCCAGACCCCGGAGCCGGTACGCGGCCAGCTGGAGTCAGCGATGCAACTGGCCGAACGCAATCTGGCCGAGGGTCGCGAGCGGGTCAATGCGCTGCGCGAGGGGCCGTTCGCGGGTCGCGACCTCGCTTCGGCACTGGCCGATGTGCATGCCGAGTACGCCGGGCACGGTACCAATCCGTTGCGCCTGACCGTGGAAGGTGCGCTGCCGCCGCTGCAGAGCGATGCCGCCGAGGAAGTGTTCCTGATCGGACGCGAGGCGATCCGCAATGCGCTGCGCCATGCCAATGCCAGCGCGATCGAAGTGGAGCTGTCCTACGGCACGCGCTGCTTCCTGCTGCACGTGCGGGATGACGGTGTCGGCATCACCGATGAAGACGCTGGGCACGGCCATTGGGGACTGCAGGGGATGCGCGAGCGTGCACAGCGGCTCGGTGCCGAGCTGCAGCTGTGGACCCGCCCCGGACTGGGTACGGAAGTAGCGCTGGCGGTTCCCGCGCGGCGCCTGTATCACCGCCGCCCCTCACGTTGGCGCTGGCCCTGGAGTAAAGCAAACCATGACTGAGAACCCTGCCCCGATCGGCGTGCTGGTGGTCGACGACCACCCGTTGCTGCGTGACGGCCTGGCGGCGCTGCTGGGCGCCCATTCCGACCTGCGCCTGCTCGGCGAGGCCGCCGATGGCGAGGAAGCCATCGCACGCTACCAGCAGCTGCAGCCGGACGTGGTGCTGATGGACCTGCAGATGCCACGCCTGGATGGCGTCGAAGCAATCGTGCGGATCCGCGCGATGGACCCGCGTGCGCGCATCATCGTGCTGACCACCTACCGCGGCGATGTGCGCGCGGTGCGGGCGCTGCAGGCCGGCGCCAGCGCCTACCTGCTTAAGGACATGCTGCGCCACGAGCTGGTCGACACCATTCGCATGGTCGCCGGCGGCCGGCGCGCACCGATTCCCCCGGCGGTGGCCGCCAGCATCGCCGCGCACGTGGTGGAAGACCGCTTGTCGCCCCGCGAGACCGAGGTACTGCGTCATGTCGCCGGCGGGCTGTCGAACAAGCGCATCGGCGAGCGCATGCAGATTTCCGAGCAGACCGTAAAGGCGCACATGAAGAGCCTGATGGACAAGCTCGGCGTCGGTGACCGCACGCATGCGGTCACCCAGGCACTGCGGCGCGGCATCATCAGCCTGGACGACAGCGGTCACGATTAGGGGGTTGTTCGGCAGGGCCTGCGGCCCTGCACCTGCTGGAAGCCGGAGCAACAGCAACAGCTGAAGCAAAAGCGGACTCCTGTGGGCAGGCGGGGTGGGTCCGGTTGCGGAGGCGCTGCAAGTACGTCCATGTAAGCTCGGTCGCCGCTTGCTCGTGTGCGCAGTCCCGCGCACACGGCAAGACCGGGGTTGGGCGTCCTGCCAAACCCGCCCGAGGCATGCCTCGGGCCCATGCGGCTCACGCCCCCCGCAAACGGACCCACCCCGCCTTCGACAGATCTCTGCGGGCTGTCGGTACGGCATATTGCCCTGGTGGGTGTCGACCTTGGTCGACACAGTAGATCCGCGCCATGCGTGGATGACTCATTCGATATCTGACAGAGGTGTCGACCAAGGTCGACACCCACCAACAGCCGCGAGAATCTGTCAGAGGTGGGACGGTGTCGGAGTGCGGGGTGTCGGCCGCATGGATGCGGCTGCCAAGCCTACACGGACGTACTTGCGGCGTCCCCGCACTCCGACACCGCCCCACCATCCCACGGAATCCACGCTGTTGATGTTGATGTTGCTGTGGCTCCGGCTCCCAGCAGGTGCAGGGCTGCAAGCCCTGCCGAACGCCCCCCCTTACTTCAAACGCAGCAGCAGGCTGCCGCCCGCACACACCACCGCCACCCAGGCCACGCCGTGCCATCCCCACTGCGCCAGCGCCAGGCTGCCCAGCGCGCCACCTGCCGCCATACCGATGAACATGCCAGTGAACAGCAGCGCATTGAGGCGACTGCGTGCCGGCGGCACCAGGCCGTAGACCAGCGTCTGGTGCGCCACCAGCGCCGACTGGAACCCGAAGTCGAACAGCAGCGCGCTCACCACCAGCAGCGGCAGCAGCGCGACGGCCGGCAGCCAGGTCTCGGCCAGCAGCAGGCCGAAACCCAGCAGCGCCACCGCGATCGCCAGCCGCGCCACCGCGTGGCACCCCAATCGATCGGCGAAGCGGCCGGCGAACGGTGCGGCCAGCGCACCGGCCGCACCGGCGATGCCGAATGCACCCGCTGCGGCACTACCCAGCCCCAACCGTGCATGCAGCATCAGCGCCAGGGTCGACCAGAACGCGCTGAAGCCCACCGCCAGCAACGACTGGCTGGCCACCGCACGGCGCAGCTGCGGCTGCTCGCGCCACAACGCCAGCAACGAACCCAACAATGCCGGATAGCGCAGCGTGCTGGTCGGTGCAAAACGCGGCAGCGCACGCGCCATCACCGCGCCCATCGCCGCCACCGACAACGCAGCCAGCACGAACTGGGTACGCCAGCCCCACGCCTCGGCCACCACGCCACTGACCACCCGTGACAGCAGGATGCCAAGCAACAGGCCGGTCATCACCCGGCCGACGATCTGCCCGCGCTGCGCATCCGGCGCCAGCACCGCAGCGGCCGGCACGATGTCCTGCGCCAGCGTGGCCATCAGCCCCACCAGCAGGCTGGCCATCAGCAGGCCCGGCAGGTGCCCGGCCATCGCTGCCGCGCCCAGTGCCAGCGCCAGCAGCGCGGATTTCAACAGGATCAGGGTACGGCGGTCGAAACGGTCACCCAACGGTGCCAGCAGCAGGATGCCCAGCGCATACCCCAGCTGGGTCAGGGTCGGCACCAGGCCGGCCGCGCGCTCCCCCGCGCCGAGATCCTGGGCGATCAGGCCCAGCATCGGTTGGCTGTAGTAGAGCGAGGCCACAGAGAAGCCGGCACCGGCCGCCATCGCCAGCACCAATGGGGTGGAAGGCGCGGTCGCGGGTGCGGCGACGGACAGCGAGGGGGTAGACATGGGGAAGTCCGGTGGAGGAAGTGGGCGTATCGTGCCGATATTCACCCAACGTCTGTAGCAGGCTGATTCGCATACCCTTCATACGCTCTGCGCATGACAGACCTCGCCACCGGCGCCGATCGCCTGGACTTGCTGCGTACCTTCCTGCGCATCGTCGATGCCGGCAGCCTGTCGGCCGCAGCCGTGCAGCTGGGAACCACCCAGCCCACCGTCAGCCGCCGCCTGCAGGCACTGGAGCGGCAGCTGGGCCTGCGCCTGCTGCGGCGCTCCACCCATGGCCTGCAACTGACCGAGGACGGGCTGCGCTGCCAGCGTCATGCGCAGCGCGTGGTCGACGAATGGGAGTCGCTGCAGGCCGAACTCCAGGGCGAACCAGAAACGCTGCGCGGACGCCTGCGGGTGATGGTGCCGCACGCCTTTGGCCAGGCGCAGCTGCTGCCGACCATGCTCGCATTCCTCGCCGAGCACCCGCAGCTGAGCCTGGAGTGGATCCTTGAAGATCGTCGCCCGGATTTCATCGCAGAAGGCATCGACTGCGCGGTGCGGGTGGGCCCTGTCGACGAGCCGCGCATGGTGGCACTGCCACTGGCCGAGGTGCCGCGCATCGTCGTAGCGGCGCCGTCGCTGGTGCAGGACACTGCGGTGAGTACGCCGGAACAGGCGCAGTCCCTACCGTGGATCTCGCTGGTCACCTACTACCGCGAACGCCTGCTGCTGCACGACGCGCAGGGGCGTGCGCACACCCTTTCGATCAGCCCACGCCTGCTCAGCGACAACCTGTTCGTGGTGCAGCAGGCTGCACGCGCCGGGCTGGGCGCGGCGGTGGTCTCGGCCTGGCTGGTTGCCGAGGACCTGGCACAAGGGCGCCTGGTGCAGCTGCTGCCGGACTGGCAGGCGCCGGCACTGCCGGTACACGTCGTGTTTCCTGCCGCGCGCCAGCAGCCGCCACGGCTGCGCGCCTTCATCGAAGCGATGAAGGCCGCACTTCCGCAGTTGCACGGCATGCGGCCGGCAACGCATTAGCACCCGCTCACAACGCCTCGGCCAGGAACGCCAGCACGGCCGGGCCCACTTCACGGTCGGCGCGCGCATGGCCTTCGGCGGTGCCCCCGACTTCAAGGAACGGACCCACGTCATGGCGATGGGAGCTCGGCTGAAGAATCGGCGTGATCAGATGCCCCGCATCGGGGTAGTAGAGGAACCGGTCGCGATCACCTCGCCCTGCTTCGGCCAACCGACGCTGGGCAACGGCCATCATCACGCCGGAGTCGCCCAGGCGGTCATCGCCGCCTCCCACCCACAATGTCCGTGCAGCGATCGTTTCGATCGGCAGCATCGCCGCCTGCAATGCAGGCGCCCACTGCGGCCCCGGCCGTCCCCAGTCCACATCCTCCCGATACGGCAGCCACGCCAGCGGTTTGCCCTGCCAACTCAGGGGTGAGCGATCCACGGCCCTGAAATCGGCCGGGGCAACGTCGCGCGCAATGCCACGGAACGGAGCCGGGCTGCCAACCCAGGACACCGCCGCGCGCAGCGTGGGCAGATGGACGGCGGTGGCCATGGTTGCGATCCCGCCCCAGGAACCGCCCAGCAGACCGACCCGCTGCGGATCCACGCCAGGCTGCCGCTGAAGCCAGTGCACCGCATCACGAACGGTCTCCAGCGGCACGTCAATCAGATCCTTGGGCACACCGGGCCCGCGATACCACGCAATCGACACGGCGATGTAGCCGTTGCTGGCCAACCAGGCGGCGTACTGGTCGCCGCCCTCGAAGCCGCCTTCCGCGCCACCCAGCGTCACCAGCGCCGGCCCTCGTGTCCGGGCGGGCCTGTCCGCTGGCAGGTACAGACGCGCCTCGCGCCCGCCGATATCGACCCGTTGCACCCGCACCCCAGGCAGCATCAGGTGACGTTGCAGGGTCTGCCGTGCAACGACCGAACCGGCCCGCTCAACCTCCAGTTCGAACGTCTGCGGCAGGAAGCCCATGCCATCGGCCGCGCGTCGCCAATTCAGCGGCATTGCACTGGCGCGCCTCTGCTGCGGCTGCATCGACCAGATCAGTCCGCCCGCATCGATGCCCCGGTAGCTGCCCTGCTCCGATCCGCTGCCGGTGGTATCGACCTGGCCACGCAGATCGGCACGCAGCACGGCCTCTGACTGCCAGCGCTGGCCCCGGCTGTCCTGCATCGACAGGCGCAGGCGCACCGTCTCGGCGACGGCAAGGCCCTCGACCTTGATCACCGGAATACGATCGGCACGCCCGTGCTGGTCATCAACCTCAACGCGGACATCGGCCATCGCCGGAATCGCCAGCGCACTCAGCAACCATCCCCACCCCGCTCGTTTCCGCATGTCCTGCCCTCGTCCGCAAAAGGGAGAGGGTGCCCGGAGGGAGCGGCATGTACCGCAGGAACCGGCGTCGATGGTGCCAACCGTGCCGCGGCTGGCCTCAACGGTGTTTCAGCCGCGCGTCCAGAGCGGACGCCAAGGCGGTGCGATAGCTGCGACTGACCGGCACCTGCGCGCCCCCGGCCAGCTCAAGCAGCGCATCCCCGTTGTGACGCTCGACCACGCCCTGCACGCGCAACGGATTGACCAGCACCGAGCGATGCACGCGCAGCAGGCCGCCCGGCGCCAGGCGCTCGGCCAACCGCGCGATCGTCTCGCGCAGCAGATGCAGGCGCTGCCCGACGTGGACACACGCATAGTGCCCGGCCATGTCGATGTAGTCGATCTGCGCCAACGGTACGTACTGTGTTCCACCCACCGCCGGCACGGCCAGAACCTGCGTATTGGCCTGCCCATCGTCGAGCAGCCCGGCCAGGCGACGCACCCGCGTGATCGCTTCCTGTAGTCGTGGCAGCGCGACCGGCTTGAGCAGATAGTCGGCCACCCCCAGCTCGAAAGCCTGCAGCGCATGCTGTGGCAGTGCGGTCACGAAGATGGTGTGCGCAGCCAGTGCAGGCTGCTGCGCCGGCAGTTCCCAGCCGCGGCCATCGGGCAGTACCAGATCCAGCAGCAACAGATCGAAGCGCCGCCCCTGCAGGTGCTTGCGTGCGTGGTCCAGCCTGGCCGCTTCAGCATCGACCCTGACCTGCGGAATGTGCGCCAGCAGCTCACGCAGGCGGTGACGCGCCAATGCCACGTCATCCACCAGCAGCACGCTCAACGGGCGCATCATGCCATCGGTTCCGGCAGGAACAGGCAGACTCTGTAGCCGCTGCCGCTGTGGCCGGCCTGCACATGGCCGCCGATCATCGCCAACCGGCGCTGCAGTGTGGCCAGGCCACTGCCGAGGCCTTCGTTGCGCGCAGGACGCAGGCAGGGATTGAACACGGCCACCTCCAACCCGCTACCCTGCACCTCCGCTTTCAGCTCGATCTGCAGACGAGGATCCCCCGCCTGCCAGCCACTATGCAGCACGGCGTTCTCGATCAGCGGCTGCAGCAGCAGCCCCGGCACCGGCCAGTGCAGGGCCTCGGCGCTGGCCTGCAGGTGCAGATGCAACGCCTCGTCATGCAACAGCGACTGCAGGGACACGTAATCCTGTACAGCGCCCAGCTCATCCGCCAGCGGACGTTGCGCCGGGCATTGCAGGGTGTCGCGCAGCAACGAGGACAACTGCACCAGGGCCGCGTCCGCCGCCAGTGGACGCAGCAGCGCCAGGCCACCGATGGCATTGAGTGCGTTGAACAGGAAATGGTGCTGGAGGTGTTGTCGCAGTGCGACCTCGCGGGCAAGTCGCAGGGCCTGCGATTGCGCGTTCAGCCGCTGCAACCAGGCCAGGCCGTGACCGGTACCGGCCACTGCGATGAAGGTGGGAAAGGCGAACAACGTGGTAACGCCGATTGCTCGGGCCACGTGGCGCGACGACGGCAGCGGCTGCGCCTGCCACAGCTGCAGCAGCAGATGGCCCAGCCCCCAGCCCAGCGCAGTCAATGCCGGTGTCAGCAGCAGGCCCAGCAACAACCAGCCGATCAGGGGGCGCCGTCCCGGCAAGGGCCAGCGCCAGCAGGCCGCCCACAGCGCTGGCGTCGCCAGCATCCAGGGCAGCTCGGCACCGACGATGAACAACGCCGCTGGAACCAGACCACCCGGTTGCTGGCTCAGGTGCACCGCCGGCACCGCGGTGGCGATCAGCAGCGCCCACAATCCCAGCATGACCACGCGTGGGCGCGGCAACGACAACGGTGCTTCGGGGGCAGGCAACACACAGGCGGGGGCAACGGACATGCACGGCGTCGAACGGGAACCGGCCACCATGCTAGGCGCTCATGCCCGATCCTTCCCGTGCCGGAAGCAAGGGCGTCGGTCGGGGTCGGATCCCTTTCCGAAGGAAAGGAATCCGACCCCGGGGGCATCAGTTGGCCTTGGCAGCCTCGGCATTCCACGCGGCCACCTTGGCCTTGGTATCAGCCAGCATCCTGTCCAGCGCGGCGCGGTCATACACGTTGCCGCGCAGGATCACGCTGTCGATCTTCTCGGTGGCGGCGATGTCCTGCAGCGGGTTGGCGGTCAGCAGTACCAGGTCGGCAGCCTTGCCCTGCGCGACACCACCATAGCGGTCCATCTGGCCGAACCAGGCCGGTCCGGAAAGGGTCGCCGCCGACAATGCCTGCGGCGCGCTCAGCCCTTCCTTCACGAACAGCTGCAGTTCCTGGTGCAGGGCGATGCCCGGGAAGTTGAACGAGTTGAGGAAGCCCGCATCGGTGCCGGCAATGATCGTCACGCCCGCCTCCTGCAGCAACGGCAGCACGGCCGCTACCTGGTGGTACTGCGCGTGGCGCGCTTCGATCTGTGCCGGCGTCGCCTTCGCTGCACGGTCCACGCGCCACTGGTAGGTCGCGCGCAGGCCCGGACCGATGTAGGCCAGGTACGGATCGTTGGCATGGTCGTCCTGGTCAAGGAAATCCAGGATGCGGCCACCGTTGAGGGTCGGGGTTACGAACACGCCGCGCTTGGCGAAATCACGGTAGGCGTGCATCGCGGTGTCCCGGTCGAAGCTGGCGTCGAGGCGGCGGTTGGCTTCGGCGCGGTCGATGCGGCCGGCGCCGAAGTCGGCGGCGATCTGCGCCTCGTCCCTGCTGCCGGCCTTGAACGCGTAGTCCAGGTGCTCGATCGAAGCCAGGCCGGCATCGACCGCCTGCTCCACCGTCAACGCCATCGGAATATGGCCCGACGCCTTGAAGCCCGCCTTGCGCGCCGCACTGGCCGAGTACAGGAACAGTTCCGGCTTCAGCGTGCTGTCGGTGATCTTCACGAAGTCGACCTTGTCGTGCTGCAGGCGAGTGATGGCCTTGTCGACATCGGCCTCACTGCCCACCTCGATGGTGCCCTTCCAGACCGGCTTGATGCCTTCGATCTTCGCGCCCGAACTGAGCAGGCGCGGGCCGAACAGCGTGCCCTTGGCGATCTCGCCACGCCACTGCAGCACCTGCCCGGGCAGGTCGCCTGAGCAGTCACGCACGGTGGTGATGCCGTGCGCGATGTACAGCGGCAGCAGCGCCTTGTTCTCCTCGATCAGCGCCGGGCCACCACCGAAGTGCACATGCATGTCCCACAGGCCGGGGATCAGGTACTTGCCCTTGGCGTCGATCTGGCGGGCGGCGCTCCACTGGCTGCGCAGCTGCGCGTCCGGGCCGACGGCGACGATGTCCTCGCCACGGATCACCACACTCTGCCCGGCCACGGTGCTGGCGTGCTCGACATCGACCACGGTGGCGTTGCGGATCAACAGGTCGGCGCGCTCGGCGGCAGAAGCCGACAGCGGTGCCACCGCAAGAAGGATGGCGAGGGACAACGGACGGGAACGGAACATGGACAGCATCCTGGTGGGCACGACCAGCGTGCGGGGTGGAAGGGGCTCTGTATCAGCGCGTTGCGCCGTGCTGGCGCAGCAGCGTTTCAATGTCGGTATAGCCGCGCTGACGGGCATGGGCCAGCGGTGTAACGCCATCACCGTCGGCCAGCTCCGGGTCGGCACCGGCCTCCAGCAGCAGCTGCACGATCTGTGCATGGCGCGCACCGCCGTCGCCGAGCAGGATCGCTTCCAGCAGCGCGGTCCAGTGCAGGCGGTTGACATGGTCCACCGCCACGCCGGCCCGCAGCAGCGTGCGCACGGTGGCGACATGGCCGCGCTCGGCGGCGGGAATCAGCGCGGTTCCGCCATAGCGGTTGGTGCTGCGAAGATCGGCACCATGCGCCAGGGTCATCGCCAGAATCTCGTCAAGGCCACGCGCGCCGGCGTACAGGTAGGCGCTGTCCTGCAGCGCATCCTTGGCGTTGACGTCGGCACCGGCCTCGATCAACTCGCGCGCGGCATCCACGTGGTTGCCATGGGTCGCCAGTAACAACGCGGAGCGGCCCTGGCCGTCACGCGCCTCCAGATCGGCCCCCTGCTCGATCGCCTCGCGTACGGCATCGGCGTCGCCACGGCTGGCGGCATCGCGCAGTCGGATCCCCCCATCAGCCTTGGGGGTCGCAGTGCAGGCAGGGGTGACCATGGCCAGAAGGCATAGCAGCAGCATGCGCGCCATAGGTGCGGGCCAGCGAAGGGAACGACGGAAGCGCATGGCAGTGTCTCCTCATGTCCGTCGCCACGGAACGCAGCGTGACGGTAGCAACAGCCGGGCATTGCCGGCCCCCGTCCCGCATGGTAGAAGTCGGCCTCGGTATCCAGAAGTGAAATGTTCAAATGCAAGACAGTTCCAAATCGAATAGAACTCTGTTCGAGCTGGACCTGCTTCGGGCGCTGGTGATGGTCGCCGACTGCGGCAGCTTCACCACGGCGGCCACGCGCCTGCATTCGACCCAGTCCACGGTCAGCCAGAAGGTACGCCGGCTGGAGGAACTGGCCGGGCATCGCCTGCTTGAGCGCGGCCACCGCGACGTGCACCCCACTGACGCCGGCCACACCCTGCTCGGCTACGCGCGGCGCATGCTGGATCTGAACGACGAAATGGCCCAAGCCCTGGCCGGCGCAACGGTGGAAACCGCCGTGCGCATCGGCGTGCCGGAGGACTTCGTCAACCCGCAGACCACCCGCATGCTGGCCGCTTTCAGCCGCCGCCACCCGCAGGTGAAGCTGGAGATCAGCAGCGGGCTGAGCCGTGACCTGGCGCACGGCTTCGACCACGGCGAGCTGGACCTGGTGCTGGTCAAGCAGCGCCGCAACAGCCGCCAGGCGGTGCATTGCCGGCGCGAGCCGATGCACTGGATCGACAGCCTGCGCAGCAGCTGCCTGCAGCAGGAGCCGCTGCCGCTGGTCACCTTCCCGCCGCGAGGGCTGTACCGCGACGAGATGATCCACGCCGTGGAGGCCTTGGGCCTGCGTTGGCGCATTGCCTTCACCAGTTCGTCGCTGAGTGGCATCCAGGGCGCGGTGGCCGATGGCATCGGCATCAGCCTGCTGCCGCGTCGCGCAGTCACCCGCGAGCACCGCATCATCGATGGCGAGCGTGACCTGCCGGTGATCGACAACTACGAGATCGGCCTGCTGCATCGTGCCGATGCCGATGATGCGGTGCGGGCACTGGCCAGCGAGCTGTGGCGGCAGGTACAGCACGAACCGGATTGACCACCGCACCTGAGGTGTTGCCGGCCGCTGGCCGGCAACCTCGACAGCCGCATTGCCTGGCGTGGGGTCAGATCCGTTTTCCTACGGAAAACGGATCTGACCCCATGTGCGTGGATCTCGCGCATTGATCATCGATATCTGATCAATCCTGCCGCACGGCAGGCATCATCGCCTCGTACAGTGCCCGTTGTTTCCGTGCTCCACGGCGCCTCGCCATGTCCGACCAACCCTCGACCCGCTTCGATCCCCTACCCGCGGCCCTGCAGACGCATCTGCAGCACCAGCGCTCGCTGATCGCCGCGCGCGTGGCTGTGGGCTTCCCGACGTTGCCGGTGCAGTGGCCGCTGGCGGCCACAACCCTGCAGCGCGTGGTCGATGCCGAGCTGATCGATCGTGACGACTGCGATGGCTGGGAAGCCCTGGGCGTCGCGTTCGGTGACACTCTGGCGCAACGCGTGCCTGGCCTGGCCTGGATGCAGGTCACCGATGCCTGGGGCATCGATGCAGTGCTGCGCTATGCCGACAGCAGCCTGCAGATCGGCGCCAGCACGCTGCTGCTCAAGCGCGTCGAACAGGGCGAGGTCATCGACATCGCACATCTGCTGGCATGGCTGGAAGAATTCGTCGCTACCCGCGCCGACGATTACGCCTGAATGCCGCCGGGCATGGCTCGGCGCTACAAGGGGGTTGGCGCGGCGTGGATCTACAGCCAGCGACCATCAACCACCACGCGGCGCTCCACCGGCACCGCAGCCACCGCGGCCGGGCCGTGGTCGGCGCGCACCGCCACGAACGTGGCCGGCAGGCCTTCGGCAATACCGTAGCGCGGCAGACCGATCACCTGCGCGGCATGGGTGGTGACCATGTCCAGCGCCAGCATCAGGTCGTCATCGGTGTAGAAGCCCGAGCGATAGCCGAGCAGCATCGCCCGCTGCAGCAGGTCGCCATTGCCATAGGGCCACCAGCAGTCGCGGATGTTGTCGTTGCCGGCGAACACGCGCACACCAGCATCATGCAGCGCGCGCAGCGGTGGGAATGGATGATCGCCGGGTGCATTGCTCATGATTGCCACGCCGGCCGTGGCAAGCGCTTCGCCCACCTGCAGCGCGCGCGCCAGAGGCACCTCGCCCAACGAATAGGCATGGCTGACAGCAACGCGCCCCCGTAGACCGGCAGCCCGGGTGCGCGCGGCAATGCGCAGCAACTGGGCCAGACCGGTCTCGCCCGGCTCATGCAGATGGATGTCCAATTGCACGCCATAGCGCTCGGCCAGGCCGAACAGCACTGCCAACTGGCCTTCGGCATCGCCATCGAGGGTGGTCGGATCAATTCCGCCCAGCACTTCCACGCCCGCCGCAATCGCCTGCTCCAGCACAGCGGCGGTGCCCGCACAGGACATCACGCCTGCCTGCGGGAACGCCACCAGCTGGATGCGCATGATGTCGGCGCAGCGCAGTGCTGCCTCGCGCACCGCTTCAAGGTGGCGCAGTCCGGTGCCGCCATCGATATCGACATGGCAGCGCATCGCCACCGTGCCGAAGCCGCTGCACTGGCGGATCAAGGCCTCGGCGCGATCCACCATCGGTGCTGCGCCGGCCACCGCCGCCTTTTCCACCGCCAACCGTTCACGCAGGCTGTTCACAGGCTGGTGTGGGTGCCACTGGTCACCGACGAAGCTCTTGTCCAGGTGGATATGGCCGTCCACCAGGCCGGGCAGGACCGCGAGACCCTCCAGGTCGATGCAATCCGCCCCATCAGCAGGCCTGTCATCTGCATTGAGGCCGCTGATGCGGCCATCACGGATATGGAAATGCAGTGGCATACCGTTGCGGTCCACACCGCCATGGACGAACTGGAGGGTCATCGGGAACTCCCGGAAAGCCAAGAATGGCGCCATCGTGCGCCTCGGCACAGCCATCGGCCAACGAAATATCTGGATGGCACACATTCACCAGAACGATGATTGCCCTGCGACAACCGGTCGCAGCCACGCCGTGCACACGCCTGAACGGGTACCATGGGCGCCTGTTTCCGCTGTGATGCCGCATGGGCCCGTCCGACCGCCACGATCGTCTCCGCCGCTGGCAGGCCGCGTCCCTGCTTGCCGCCGCCCCGATCGCCAGCCTGTCCGCCACCGATGCCGCGGCTGCCGCGCCGCTGCAGTCACCGCCCGGCCAGCAGCGCATCGCCCCTGCTGCACTGGTCGAGCGCCTGCACCAGCGCGTGCTGTCCGGGCAGAGCGCCACCGCCACTTTGGAACACTGGTGCGCCGAACACGGCCTGGCCGAACAGGCGCGGGTGCGCGCGGTGCGTGTGCACGGCCAGGACAAGCCGGCCCCGGCCGACGTACTGCAGGCACTGGGTGCGGCACCCGGCGCCGAGCTGCGCTACCGCCGCGTACAGCTGGTCTGTGGCAGCCGCGTCCTCTCCGAGGCCGACAACTGGTACCTGCCGGAGCATCTCAGCCCTGCCATGAACCAGGTGCTGGACAGCACCGACGAACCCTTCGGCCGTGTGGTTGGCCCGCTCGGCTTCCAGCGCCAGACCCTGGCCGACCAGACCTTCTGGCCGCCACGCGGCGAAGGCGACCACGGCGTGATCCTGGAGGTGCGCGCCCTGCTGCGCGACCGCCAGCAGCAGCCCTTCAGCTACGTCATCGAATCGTACCTGCAGCAGGCGCTGCCCTGACGCTGACGCTGGCACGCGGCGGGGCGCGACCGGATCACCGGCTCGAGATCGCGTTGGCTGACGGATCCACCGAGAATACGAAGCGCCCACCACGCTGGTCCCTGCCCCATGTCATCGGTGCCGTCGCCAGGCTGTAGACCGGGGCTGCCTTGTCCATGCCGATCGCCTCGGACCAGGCATTGAAATCGTCATCGGTACGGCTTCGGATCTCGCCGACACACAGGCTGTAGCCACAGGCAAAAGACACCAGCGTGCCGTCGCTGCCGATGAGCCGGGTCGCGGCCGTCCTGTAGAGCCTGGTCAGGTCCTGCACTTCCGGTTGGCCCGCCGCATCCCGCTCGAGCTGGCTGATCGCCTGCGCGAAGGCGTTGTCCGAGCCCAGGATCACGTCGCTCTTTTCCGCTGACAGTGCACCTTAGGTCGCAGCATCATCCACGCTGGCCGCCTGCTTGCTGCTGCAACCGGCAATGGCCAGCACGGCAATCACGCTCCACACCCTGACATCCATGCGCATCCTCCTCCGGGTAGCGCCACAGCATGCCATGCGCGCAGTGGCAGCACCGGTGCGGTGCACAAAGAAAAGCCCGGCATTGCCGGGCCTTTCATTCGCCTGCCGGTTCAACGGAACCGGTAATCCAGCTGCACCCAGTACTGGCGGCCGTACGGGTCGTAGTTGCCAACAGGGTAGAACGGCCAGCCGCCTCCGTTCTTGTCCGCCGGCGGGCGGCTGTCACGCAGGTTGTTGACGATCACGCCCACCGACAGGTTCTCGCCGAACTGGCGGAAGACACTGGCGTTGTAGGTCATGTACGGCGCGATGCGGCCACTGCCATCGGTCTTCGGCAGTGAGCCGAAACGATTGCCGTACAGGGTGGTGGTCCAGTCGCCCTGGTTCCAGGTGATGCTGCCGTTGGCCTTGCTGCGCCACTGGTAGTCATCCAGCGAATTGCGGATGTCGCGCTCGGGGTCGTCGGAGAACTGCCGGTACGTGTGCTCCAGCACCAGCGTGTAGGCCAGGCGCGTGGTGAAGTGGCCATAGCGACCGGCATCGAAACGCCAGTTGCCCTTCAGGTCCAGACCGCGCACCGACTCGGAGGCGGCGTTGATCGGGTTGATCAGCACGCGGGTCACCTGGTCCGGCTGCACCGTGGCATTGGACGGATTACGGATCACCCGCGACAGCGCGTCCTGGCACAGCGGTGAGCCGATGTCACGCGCCTCACCACCCAGCGTTTTTCCCAACCGGCAATCGGCCTCGTCACGCAGGATGCGGCTGGTATCGAGGCTGGTCACCTCGTTGTCGATGCGGATGTCGTAGTAGTCGGCGCTGAAATCCAGGCCAGCCAGCGGCGACCAGACCACGCCGAAGCCATACGACTTGGCCGATTCCGGCTGCAGCTGCGGGTTGGCACGGTTGCTGTAGTCGATCGACAGGCCGTTGTAGTCACAGTTGTCGTACGACTGGCCTGCGGTGCGGCAGCGCCAGTAATCGGTCATGCCCGGGTTGTAGCCGCGGGTTTCGGTGGCGAATACGTAGTTCATGTCCGGCGCCCGGAAACTGGTCGCCGCCGTACCACGGATCAACAGGCTCTCGATCGGGCGGAACTCGACGCCGAAGCTCCAGGTCGCCTTGCCGATGTGCTCGCCGCCGGCACGATACTGATCATAGCGACCGGCCAGGGTGGTGGTCAGCGACTGCAGCAACGGCAGCTGCAGCTCCACGCCGGCGGCATAGCGGTCGCGCTCGCCCCCGGCACCGATGCCGGCGCTGGTGTTCCAGAACTCGCCGGTGCCCAGGTGCGGGTCCGGGCGGTTGCGGTAACCCTGGCTGCCGGCCTCGACCACCGCAGCCAGCGCGGCGTCGCCACCGGGCAGTGCGAACAACCGGCCGTTGACGCTGGCGCTGAAGGTCTGCAGCCACGCCGCGTTGCGGCTCTCCTGGTAGCCGGACAGGTCCTGGTACTCGTTCGGGCTCAGCGGCTGGAACAGGCGCGCCGGGTCCGGCGCATAGACCTCCACGCCATTGCGCACGCCCAGCTTCGGGCCCAGCAGGTATTCATTGATGCCGGCCAGCAGCACCGGGCGACGGGTGCGGTTTTCGTAGCGTGAGCGGCTGTAGACCGCTTCATAATCCCAGCCACTGTCACCGATCTGGCCGCGCGCGCCGACGTTGAACGACCAGGAATTTTCCAGGAAACGGTTGGCATTGCGCGGCAGGCCACCGATTTCCTCGGGTGCAAAGCGGCGGTACCAGCTTTCCAGGTTGCCGGTGGTCTGGTTGTAGAAGTAGTTGCGGGCCGAGGTCCAGGTGGGCGCACGGGTGTTGTTGGTGATGCGTGCGCTGCCCACGGCCAGATCGGCGAACAGGTCGGTGGTCTCGTTGACGTGGAAGGTCAGCAGGCCGTAGCCGTTGAGGTTGCGCTTCTCGGTCTGCACCGTCCAGTAGCTGGCGGTGGCCTCGTTGCTGCCGCAGTACCAGCCCTGACGCGGGTTGAAGGCGCGGAACACGCTGCCGCCATAGATGTCCGACGCCGCGTCGCAGCCACTCACGCCAGGATCGATGTTGCGGCCGGTGGCAGCATTGCGGCGATAGGCGATCGCGGTCGCCTGCGGCGCTTTGCCGGCCGGATCATCGTCCAGTGAATCCATGAAGTCGCGCTGGCGCGCGTGGATCGCCTTGCGCACGTCGAACTCGAAGCCGAACAGCGCATCCCAACGCTCGCCGGAACTGCCACCGACCACCTGCGCGCGCTGGTTGTCACCCCCGCCCTGCTGGGTGCCGCCGGCGCGCACATTCACGTCCACGCCTTCAAAGCGGTCCTTGAGGATGATGTTGACCACGCCGGCGATGGCATCGGAGCCATACACCGCCGACGCACCCGCGGCGAGCACCTCGATGCGCTCGATCAGGGCGCTGGGAATGTTGGCCAGGTTGACCACGTTCACCGAGCCCTCGTAGGCCAGCGGGTAGTCGGCCTGGCGGCGGCCGTTGACCAGCACCAGCGTGCGGTTCGGACCCAGCCCCCGCAGATTGATGGTGTTGGCCGCCGGAGTGAAGGTGTTGCCGAAGTCCTCGCCCTGCACGTTGCCGGTGTTTTCGGTCAGGGCGCTCAGCGCGTCGAACGCATTGCGGTAGCCCTGCGCGTCGATCTGCTCGCGGCTGATCACCGTCACCGGGGATGGCCCCTCGACGCTGGCGCGCGGAATGCGCGAGCCGGTGACCTTCACTTCCTGCAACGACGTGGGTGCGCTTTCCTGCGCGAAGGCCGGCAACGAGAGCAGCATCAGGGACGACAGCGCGAGCACCAGCGGACGCGGGCGCAGCGCCTTGTGAGAGGCAGACATGGGCTTCCTGGGGGAGTTGGGCGGGTGGTACGGGGTCGGAGGCCTGTGCGGCACATAACGATCCCGTAACGAAAGTGTCCTGAATGGGTGGTTTCAACGGAAATGACCAGCCCTGATGGACTTATGCCTGAACCGAATCAGGCTCCGCCCGCTGATCGTCGCGTTTTTGCAATCTTTTGAATGGTCTCGCAAACCAGGCATTGCCATCGTTCCGGGGATGATGACCCCGTATCCCACATCCGTGCTCCCCGCCCTGCGCCCTGTGTCGCGCCGCCATCTGCTGCAGCTGCAGGTGGCTCCGGTCACCCTTCGCCCGTTCCAGCGCACCGACCTGCCGAGCTGGCGCCTGTTCGACGACCGCCGCCGCCGCGGCCGGCATCTTCAACCCGGCATCGACGAAGAAGCCCGCTTCCTGGCGCACATGCACCGCTCGCGCCTTGAGCAGGACAACGACCAGCTGATGCTGGGCGTCTTCGACGACGAACACGGCACCGTGCTGGACCAGTTGCACGTCCGCCTGCATTCACTGCATTCACGCTGCGCCGAGCTGCTGTCACTGCAGCATTGGCATCCCCACACCGATGCGACCCTGCGGGCCCTGTGCCCGTTCCTGTTCGAGGATGTCGGCCTGCACCGCCTGTTCGTGATGTTGCCGCCCGACTGCGGCGCCCCGTTTGCCCACGCGCTTCGCGCCCGTGGCTTTGAACAGGAAGGCGTGCTGCGCGACCAGCACCTGGGTCCGGAGGGCTGGCAGGACCGCCAGCTATTGGCGCTGACTGCGCCGATCTGGCGCAGCCACCAGCTTGCAGCGGGTTAGCGCACCCGCTCCAGCGCGTCGCCAGCACCGGTCAGGACTGTACAGGCGTGATCCTGCAGCTCTTCGCCACTGGCCTCGTTGCCGCTACCCGCGTCGACGCGGGTGGCGAGCAGGATGAAGCCCGGTCCAGCCTGCACGTTGTCCCGGCCAGCCACCACCAGGCTCCATTGGCCGACGTCATCCACGCCGCTCAGGTCGTAGGCGAGCAGGTTGAGCGGATTGGCGGTCAACTCCGTGCCCGGCAGCAGCCGGGCCTGGTACTGATGGCCGCGCAGCAGCACCGGCAGTGGCGCCCACCGGGCGCCCAGGGCACCGGCATGTGCATCCAGGGCCTGCAGCACATCGGCGCGCAGGCAGTCGACGTGGATGTGCAGCTGGTGCTGCGAGCGGCCGTGGGGGGAATTCAGTGCCAGGCTGGCAACGCTGCGTGGCAGTGGTTGGCCCAGAGCCCGCTCGGTATGGCTGCGGGCCTGCCAGGCTGCGGCAAAGTAATTCGGCGCTCCGCGCTGGTACAGGGCGAGGTTCTCGATGCCGCTGACCTTGTCCAGCGGCATCAGCAGGAACTGGTAGTCACCGTGCGCGTCCTTGACCAGCACATCGCGGCGATCCGCCGCAGCGTCCACCTGCAGACAGTCACCCCGCGGGCCTTCGGCGCCACGGCAATCACGTTCAATCAATCGCCACAGCGCATCGGAATGGGCCGGTGGCGGTGGGGGGGCACTGGCACAGGCGGACAACAGCAGCAGGGACGGCAGCAGGAAGGGGCGCAGGGACACGGCAACGGCTCACGGAACAGGCACGGCAGACGGCGCCGCGCCGCATTCTAGCCAGTGGAGTGCTGCAATCAGTAAGTGCCGAACGGCACTTCAACCACGATCGGGGCGGCGCCCTCGCCTGCCTGCAGGGTGTAGCGGTCCAGCGCACCATCGTCGTCGGCGTGCGGTTGGCGCTGGAAATGCAGCGGATAGCGGCTGTCGCCCAGGCGCGCCGCGCTGCCATCGGCGTCCAGTGCTGCTCCCTCGGGGATCAGCAGCCCACCCAGGTCGCTGTAGGCGCCCGGTACATCGGCGAAGCTGTAGTCGGCCAGCTCGTCCACCCGCTGCATCGCGTAGACGTGCGGAACATAGGGGCGTGCAGGGCTGCGGCCATTGCTCAGGTCGGTCACCCAGGCCTGCGGCAGGTGGTACTGCTCATGCAGCGCCGCCACGCCCAGCGAGGGACTGGCCACCTGCAGGCAGCACACCGTGCGCTTGCCTTCACGATCGAGAATGGCAAAGCGATCACCCCGGCTCGCCGCCTGCGGCAGCATGCCGAAGGCCAGGTTGCGCTGGGCCGGTACGAAGCCGGCCTCGGTCTGCAGGTTGCGCCAGGCACCGAACACCGGGGGTTCGGCCGACGCAGGTTCCGGTTCGGCAGCGGCGACGGCAAACGCCATGCTCAGCATGGACAGCGCCAGTGCCATCATCGTCCTGCCCTTGTCGCGGAAACTGCCTGCCGTCATACCGTGTCCAGCACCTGCACCGGAATGGCCCGGCTCGCCCGCTGGCGTGCTGCCAGTCATCCCTCCCACTATGCAATGGCCACGCTCTGCCGGCAATGACCGTGATGCTGACGCCTTTCGCACGCTGGGTGCTATCGTTCCCGCCATCTCCCCTGCGCAGGAGCGCTCGCATGTCCACCTTCCGTCTGTTCCTGTTGCTGCCCGCCTCGGCCCTGCTGCTTTCGGCCTGCGTCAGTACACCCGGCCCGCAGGTGAAGGGCAGCGGCCACTGCGATGCCAGCCAGCTGGGCTGGGCAATCGGCCAGCCGGCCAATGAAGCGAACATCCGCCGCCTGTCTGCCGAAAGCGGCGCCGGCCTGGTCAACCCGATCGGCCCCAGCACCATCACCACCAAGGACATCCGCCAGGACCGCCTGCGCGTGTTCGTGGACAAGGACAACGTCATTACCGCTACCCGCTGCGAGTAAGCGCCGCCTCGGTTTTTGTAGAGCCGAGCCCACGCTCGGCTGCGCTTCCGTGACAGCCGAGCGTAGGCTCGGCTCTACAGAAAACGCGAGTCGAGCATGACTCGACTCTACAATCCAGGGTTGAGGGCTCAGGGCTCGGTATAACCGGCGCAGTCCGGAAGTGCCTGGTCCGGGTGGAACATGCCCTCGCGGAAACGGAACAGCCGCGTATAGGTGCACGCCGGATCCTGCTCGGTGCGCAGGTCCTTCTTCTTCAGCGGCCCCTTGGCCAGCGAATCCTCGAAGCGCGAAACACCGGCCGGGAACCGGGTCGCCACGGTCTGGTAGCGCAGCACCGGCATGCCCTGCCCTGCTGGATCCAGCGCCAGCTTCGCCGAAAAGCTGTATTCATCGTGGCAGGCGCCTGCGCGCTGCTTGCTGTCCTGTTCGCTGAAACAGGCGCGGATCATCGCGTTACCCCGCCATGGCAGGGTCAGCACATCATCGTCCACCTGGATATCGTCCCGCAGGTGACGCACGCGTGCCAACTGCAGCGTGGACGCATCGGCACCGCCACCGGAGTACATGGCGCTGAATGTGACGATGCCGCCCACCAGCACGTTCTGGCGGGCGCGCTGCTGCGGATCGGTCACCGGCTCATCGCTGCCGACGCCCGGGGCCAGGCGCACGATCAAGGGCCAGAGCTTCAGCTCGCTTTCCTGCGGCACGTCAATGCTGACGTGATAGCTGTGGGGCTTGCCTTGGCCCTGCACTTTTTCAAGCACTTCAAGCAGGGTGGGCCGATCACCCTCCTCGGCTGCGGGCTGCACGCGCACGCACCAGTTGCCGTCCCGCGTGCAGTCATAAAGCCCCGACGGTCCGGCCTCACTCGCGATCAGCACCTGCCCCAGTGGCTCCATCACATTGCCTGCGGCGTCGCGCTGCTGCGGCAGGATCGCGCTCTGGGCCAGCACCAGCAACGGGGTCGCCAGCAATGCAGCGCACAGGGAGGCGCGGGCGGCAGCGGTGGGCATGGACGGCTCCTGCGGATGGGCTTCCGATGGTAACCGTTGACCAGGCGGCGTCGAGCCTGCTCGACTGCTTCTCACCACAAATACCAGCCGAGCGCCGGCTCGGCTCTACATCATCCGCAGTCGCAGCCCCCCCACCCCTTGGCCTTCGAGGTCTGGCCGATGCCCGGGTTGAACGTATTGCTCGGATCAAGCTGCCTGTAGAAGCCCGCCAGCGCCGGCTTGGCCGGGTACAGGTGACCGACATTGTGCTCGGCCGGGTACTCGGCACCACGCTGGTCCAGCAATGCCCACATTGCGTGCTCGATCGCCATCGGGTCTTCCCCCTTGCGGGCGATGTAGTCCTGGTGGAACACGTGGCACAGGAAGTGGCCGTAGTACAACTTGTGCAGCAGGCGGCCGTCGATCTCCGGCGGCAGCTGTTCGAACCAGTCGGCGTCGTCACGTCGCAGCGCGATGTCCAGCGCGACGATGTCCTGCACCTGGTCACGATGCACTTCACGGTAGCGCACTGCGGCACCGGCCACGGCAAAGCGATGCAGGAACGCCTTGCGTCCCTCCTCCGCCGTGCAGTGGAAATAGCCGCCTTCGTGGCCAGCGAAGAAATCGCGCAGCCAGGCTTCGGTCTGCGCTGCGTCCTGCGCGGACACCTTCAACAGCAGGTGATGCTCATAGCGCTGGCGGAACTCACCCATGCGCCTGGGCAGGTGCGAAGGCAGCAGGCCCGTCAGCACCTGCATCACCCGATCGGTCACGCCGCGCAGGCCCAACCGCTCGAACCAGCCATCGACGCGGCTCTTCAGGGCGAACGCGGCCGGCACGCGCGCGGTGCCGAGGCGGTCGATCAGCAGGAAGCTGTCCTTGCCGTAGCGTTCACCGATGTCATAGGCATCGCGGTGGATGTACTCACCGGCAATCGGCAGGCGCTCGAAGCCGGTCAGCAGCTGGCGACGGATCGCGGTGAGGCTGTCGGTGCGGTTGCTGCCGATGTAGAAGACCTCGGCAGCTTCCTTCTCGAAGGTGTCCAGGCGCACCGCGAACACCGCCAGTTTGCCGGCCGAACCGGCCGCTTCGTAATGACGGCTGGGGTCAGCATTGAAGCGCGCCGGGGTCTCGGCGTCGACCCTGCGCACCTCCTCCGCGTAGCGCGGATCGGAGGCCGCACGGCCGTCGCCGTCACCCACGTCCGTCGCCGTGTAGTCGCCGGCCTGCAGGCGCTGCAGGATCTGCTCGGGCGTATCACCCAGCGCGATGTCCAGATGATTGACCAGCTGCAACCGGCCCTGCGCGTCGACCTGCGCGTACAGTGCCAGCTCGGTATAGGCCGGGCCACGGCGCACCAGCGCGCCGCCGGAGTTGTTGCAGATGCCGCCGAGTACCGACGCACCGATGCAGGACGAGCCGATCACCGAATGCGGCTCACGGCCGAGCGGTGCCAGTGTCTGCTCCAGCCGGTCCAGCGTCGCGCCGGGCAGGCACAGCACCTGGCGCCCTTCGTTCAACAGCTGGATGCCGGTCAGGCGCAGCGTGCTGACCAGCACGATCGGGCGACCGTAGTCGTTGCCATCCGGGGTCGAACCGCCGGTCAGGCCGGTGTTGGCCGCCTGCAGGATGATCGCCGCCCCACCCTGCACCGCCGCCTGCAGCACGCGCCACAGCTCCAGCAGCGTGCCCGGGCGCACCACCGCCAGCACCGGGCCATCGCCGAAGCGGTAGCCGCGACGGAAGCGGCGCGTGGCCTTGTCGTCGGTCAGTACATGGCGGCTGCCGACCGCGTCGCGCAACTGCGCGAGCACCGCGTCGTGGCCACTCACGGCAGGCTGACCAGTGAATCGCGGCCGATATCGGCGATGCGGCGCGCGCCGGTCAGCGTCATCGCCACCCGCATTTCCTTGGCAATCAGGTCCAGCAGGTTGGCCACGCCGGCCTCGCCCTGTGCCGCAAGCGCATAGACGAACGCGCGGCCCAGCAGCACGGTGTCGGCACCCAGCGCCAGCATGCGCACCACGTCCAACCCGGTACGGATGCCCGAATCGGCGAGGATCTTCAGATCGCCCTGCACCGCGTCGGCAATGGCCGGCAGTGCGCGTGCGGTGGACAGCACGCCGTCGAGCTGACGCCCACCATGGTTGGAGACCACGATGCCATCGGCACCGAACTTGACCGCATCGCGTGCGTCGTCCGGGTCGAGGATGCCCTTGATCACCATCGGGCCCTTCCAGAACTCGCGGATCCATTCCAGGTCCTTCCATGAAATGGACGGATCGAAGTTGCTGCCCAGCCAGCCGATGTAGTCCTCCAGCCCGGTCGGGTTGCCACGGTAGGTGGAAATGTTGCCCAGATCATGCGGGCGCCCGAACAGGCCCACGTCCCACGCCCAGTGCGGGTGGGTGATGGCCTGGCCGATGCGGCGCAGCGAGGCGTTCGGGCCACTCATGCCGGAGTGCGCGTCACGATAGCGCGCGCCCGGCACCGGCATGTCCACGGTGAACACCAGGGTGGTCACGCCGGCGGCCTGCGCCCGCTCCAGCGCATTGCGCATGAAGCCTCGGTCGCGCAACACATACAGTTGGAACCACATCGGCCGCTGGATGGCGGGGGCCACTTCCTCGATCGGGCAGACCGACACCGTGGACAGGGTGAACGGGATGCCCCGGCTGTCGGCCGCGCGCGCCGCCTGCACTTCACCGCGCCGCGCGTACATGCCGGTCAGGCCGACCGGCGCCAGCGCCACCGGCATCGCCAGTTTTTCGCCGAACAGCTCGGTTTCCAGGCTCAGGTCGGACATGTTGCGCAGGATGCGCTGGCGCAGCGCGATGTCGGACAGGTCGGAAACGTTGCGCTTCAGCGTGTGCTCGGCATACGCGCCGCCATCGATGTAGTGGAACAGGAACGGCGGCAGCCGGCGTTGCGCTGCGGCACGGTAATCGGTGGAGGCGGAGATGATCATTGGGTCAACCGTGTGGGGAAGGTAGACGCGAGGCCCGCGCACGCCGGGCTTCGTTGTCATCGAGGGTGCGCAGCGTGGTGTGCACGAACTCGAGGTGGGCATGCGCGGCGGCGCGCGCGCGTTCCGGGTCGCCGGCCAGCACCGCATCCATCATCTCGCGGTGCTGGTCGGACAGCGGCGAGAAGGTCCTCGCCGAGGTGTAGAGCTTCTCGCGGCTCTGCGAGATGTTGGTCTGCAGCAGCTCGAACAGGCCGCGCATCACCTGCAGCAGCACCAGGTTGTGCGAGGCCTCGGCGATGGACAGGTGGAAGGCCGCGTCGGCCTCGGCCTCGCCGGTGGGGTCGTCCTTGCCGTGCGCATCCATCATGGTCTGGAACGCCTGCGCGATGCGCGCGCGGTCCTCGTCGGTGGCGCGCAATGCAGCATGCCAGGCGGTGGCGCCTTCCAGTGCGTGGCGGATCTCAAGCACGTCGAAGCGGTATTCCGGGTCGCCCTGGAACAGCGGCAGGTACGGCGCCAGCGGTTCGTCCAGCGCCTGCCGCGCACGTGCCGCCGGCTCGGCCACGTAGGTGCCACCGCCGACCCGTGCGCTCAGCAGGCCCTGGCTGGCCAGCTGCGCGATGGCCTCGCGCAACGCCGTTCGCGAGACCCCCAGCTGCACCGCCAGGGTGCGTTCGGCCGGCAGCCGGTCGCCCGGCTGCAGCCGCTGTTCCTGTACCAGGCCGCGCAGCTGCGCGGCCACCTTGTCCGAAATACGTTGCGTGCTCATGGCGCCATTGTGGCCCGAAGCACGCGGCAGAGGGATGGCCGGCGTGGCATGGCTCAGGGAATCATCCAGGTCAGCCAGTAGGCCTGGGCCAGGGTGATCAGGCCGACCATCGTGGTGAAGACCAGGCTGTGCTTCACCGTGAAGCGGAACAGGTCCGATTCCTTGCCGGCCAGGCCGACCGCCGCACAGGCAATGGCAATCGACTGCGGCGAGATCATCTTGCCGGTGACACCGCCGGTGGTGTTGGCCGCTACCAGCAGCACGTCGGACACGCCGATCTGCTGCGCTGTGGTGGCCTGCAGTGCCGAGAACAACGCATTGGACGAGGTGTCCGAACCGGTCAGGAACACGCCCAGCCAGCCCAGGAACGGCGAGAAGAACGGGAACGCATCGCCGGTGTGCGCCAGCGCGAGGGCGAGCGTGGCCGACAGGCCCGAATAGTTGGCGATGAAGGCGAACGCGAGCACCATGCCGATCGAGTAGATCGGCATGCGCAGCTCACGCACGGTCTCGCCGAAGGTCTGCAGCGCCGAACGGGCCGGCATGCGCAGCGCGATGATCGCGATCACCGCCGCGAGGATGATCGAGGTCCCGGTGGCCGAGAACCAGTCGAATTTATAGACCGCCTCATAGCTGAGCGGCGCGTCCACGATCGGCGGCATCTTCTGCACCAGCTGGTCCAGCCCCGGCACCGGAATCTTCAGCACCCAGCCTTCCAGCGGGCCGCCCGCCGCGAACAGCGACTTGAACGGCTTGATGCTCCACAGGGTGACCATCGCAGTGAGGATCAGGAACGGCGACCACGCCTTGGCGATCTGGCCAACGCTGTAGCGCGGCGCTTCCAGTGCCTGGGCGGCCGCTTCGGCGCTGGTTTCAGTGTCGAAGCGGAAGATCCGCACCGGCTTCCAGCGGCGCAGGAACAGGGTCAGGCACACCAGCGACGCCAGCGACGCGGTGATGTCCGGCAGTTCCGGGCCGATGAAATTGGAGGTCAGGTACTGGGCGATGGCGAACGAGCCACCCGCAACCAGCACCGCCGGCCAGGTTTCCTTGATGCCGCGCCAGCCATCCATGATCGCCATGATCCAGAACAGCACGATGATGGTAAGGAAGGGCAACTGGCGGCCCGCCATCTGGCCAATCTCGAACGCATCCAGCCCCGTGACCTGCCCTGCCACGATGATCGGAATGCCCATGGCACCAAAGGCCACGGGCGCGGTGTTGACGATCAGGCACAGGCCAGCCGCATACAGCGGCTTGAAGCCCAGCCCGACCAGCAGTGCCGCGGTGATCGCCACCGGTGCGCCGAAACCGGCCGCACCTTCCAGGAAGGCACCGAAGGCGAAGCCGACCATCAGCATCTGCAGGCGCTGATCTTCGGTGACCGACAGGATCGAGGCGCGGATGATGTCGAACTGCCCGGTCTTGACCGAGACCTTGTACAGGAACACCGCGCCGATGATGATCCAGGCGATCGGCCACAGCCCATAGACGAAGCCGAAGCCAGCCGCACCCAGCGCCTGGGTCAGCGGCATGCGGTAGAACAGCAGCGCAACGCCAAGTGCGATGGCCACGGTGATGGTGCCGGCCAGCCAGCCCTTCATGCGCAGCACGGCCAGGGCAACGAAGAAGAACGCGATCGGCAGCAGCGCGATCAGACTCGACAACCACAGGTTGCCGGCGGGGTCGTACAGGTGTTGCCAGGGCTGCATGAAAGCTCTCGACTGGGGGCGGGATGTGCTCCACCGCAGGCGGTGGGTCGCCGTGCCTGTCGATCATTGGTCTTACCAATATCGATCTTGATCAGGCCACGTAGAGCGGATTTAACCGCCACACTGACGAAGCGCCTATTAGACCATAGGGCTAGATCACATATTGGTCTTACCATTATGACTACCCGTGGTAGTGCCGGCCGCTGGCTGGCAACCTCGTCCGCCCCCTCCCCTATGAGATCTTCTTCTCCAACCGCCGCATCACCGCCAGCACGAGCACACACAGCACGCTCACTCCAATGGCGATCACGTACTTGCTGATCCCCACCGCAATCCCGATGGCCGCCGCCATGATCAACGAGCTGGCAGTGGTCAATCCGCTGACCTGGTCTTCGCGCGAGCCGCGCAGGATGGTGCCGGCGGCAACGAAGCCGACACAGGCCACCACCGCTTCGATCAGACGGACCGGGTCGACCTGCAACAGGTCGCGATAGCGCTCCTGCTGGAAATGTTCGGCGACCGAGTCGCCGAGGCCGACGATCAGCGCAGCGGCCCCGGCGATCAGCATGTGCGTGCGCAGGCCGGCGGCGTGCTTGCCCATTTCGCGCTCGACACCGAGCACGCCGCCGAACAGCATCGCTGCGGCTACGCGCAGCAGGATCGAGACATCCTGGGTGAGTTCCATGGGCAGGCTCCGGGAGTTTCCCGGAGCGTCGCGTGGCGATCGTGGGACGGGGGTGAAGGCGATGGCACGCCTTCTTCACCCCACGCTGTCATCCACGCATGGCGTGGATCTACTGACCGCATTCGCTCACTGCGCCAGGTAGCCACCATCGATGGCGTAGTAGGTACCGGTCGCGAACGAGGCATCGTCGCTGGCCAGCCAGGCCACCAGTGCCGCCACTTCCTCGGCCGTGCCCAGGCGTTTCAGGGCGTGGCGCCCTTCCAGCGTCGTGCGCACCTTCGGGTCCATCTTCTCCAGCAGCGGCGTGCTGATGAAGCCCGGGCCGACCGCATTGACACGGATGCCGTCGCCCGCATGCTCCCAGGCTGCGGTCTGGGTCAGCCCGACAACGCCGTGCTTGGCCGCCACATAGGCCGTGGACCCGGCATACCCCACCTGGCCCAGGATCGAGGCCATGTTGATGATGCTGCCACCCGTGCCGGCCGCACGCATCGCCTGGATCTGTGCACGCTGGCACAGGAATACGCTGGTCAGATTGACGTCGATCACGCGCTGCCAGCCATCAATCGGATAATCGCCACTGCTGGCTGCCGGCCCGCTGATGCCGGCGTTGTTGACCGCGATATGCACGCCGCCCAGCTCCTTCACCGTGCGCGTCACCGCCGCCTCCACCGCGGCCTCGTCGGTGACGTCCAGAGCAATGCCGATCGCCTGCGTGCCGCCAGCCTGCAGCGCCGCCACGGTGGCGTCCACCGCGTCCTGCTTGAGGTCCCAGACCGAAATGCGGGCGCCGGATGCCGCCAATGTCTGCGCCACCGCCAGGCCGATGCCGGATACGCCGCCGGTCACGATCGCGGTCTTGCCGGTGAGCTGGTAATCAATCATCTGTGTTCTCCATCAGTGGGGGGTCTCGGTGCGGCATGCAGCCGCCAACCGACCACGCTACGCGCCTGCACGTGACGACCGGGCTGACATTGCGTCCGCATGCGATCGTTCCACTGATAAAACCTCAACTCAAGTTGATGTATGGAATTGCGTACGGATATGCATGCAAAACGCTGCCGTATGTTTTCCGGATATTTCAATTTGGCCGTATTTACCAATCGTTTTGACCATCTTGAAATCAAATGCGGGTGAATCAAGGCGACAATGGGAAACGTTTCCAGTTTCTTCGACACACACTCATCCCAATCTGGCGTTTCCCCAGCCCTCCGGTATCCCGTTGCCGCCCGCATCGCGACGGGTAACGATCGGAGCAGCGTCTGCATTGCAGTGCGCATCGGCAAGGCACCGCCAGCGTCCACCTCCTGCGCATGTGCCGAGCAATGTCCCGATATTTCACTTTTGCCGATTACCGCCGCTTCGGTCACCGCCACGGTTTTGATTACCGCGCCGACCCGGAACACCTGCGCGACGACCAGTGGGCTGGCCATGGCGAGGTCAACGAGCAGTTCCTGCGTGGTGGCATGAGTCTGATCGCGTCCGATGTCCATAATCGTTTTCCGTACGTCGCCACGGCTCAACAGAGTCCCGGGCTGGCCATCCGCGTGATGCTGCAGGGCCAGGTGGATGTACGCATCCCCAGGCGCAGCGGCTTCACCCTGCGCGCCGGCACCGCGATGACCGCGCACCACCGCGAACAGGTCGAAATGACCGGCGCGCATCCCGGCGAAACGCGCATGCGCGGCGTCAGCGTGATGGTACCGGCGGAGATCGATCCGGATCTGTTCCAGCTGCCGCAGCTGCACACGGCGCTCAGCACTCACCTGGAATGCCGCCACTGGGCGATTCCACACACGCTGCTGCCGGTGCTGGGCCAGTTGTTCGACAGTCCCTGGCAGGACGGCATCGACGCGCTGTGGCGCGAAGGCGTGGCCCTGCAGCTGTTGGCCGTCGGCCTGCAGGCCGAGGATCTGCAGACCGACCCTGTGCGCACGCTGCGCGCAGGCCAGCGCGAGCGCCTGGAGCGTGTACGTGCCTACCTGCACGATGATCCGAGCCACGCCCACAGCCTGGTCGAACTGGCACAGTTGGCCTGCATGAGCCCGAGTTCGCTGCGCCGCCACTTCGCCCAGCAGTACGGGAGCTCGGTGTTCGACTACCTGCACGAACAGCGCATGCGTCATGCCGAGCAGGGCCTGCGCGAAGATGGCTGGACGGTCGAGCAGGCCGCCGCCGCCAGTGGTTACCGCCACCCCAGCAACTTCGCCGCCGCATTCCGCAAGCGTTTCGGCCTGGTACCCAGCCGCTGGCGCACCGGGCCCTCAAAGGTTGGATAGCAGCTTCTGCTTCACGCCATCGCGGATGCCGACCGCCGGCCGGCACTACCGCAGCCGCCTGAATCGACCTGCCATGGCTCCGCTCTGGTAGGTGTCGACCTTGGTCGACACGCGCTGGAAGTGATCATGTTCCCGACACATCTCTGCACATGTCGCATATGCCCATTGCCACCAAAGATGGGCAGCGCCATCGCAGTAAGGCTGACTACAGGGACTTCTCGTGGACAACCGAGATCAACCAAGCACGCCTTACTTCATCCGATGCATCCACAGTCCATGGCTACCCGAGACAGGCGCGCATGCGGACGATCTACGCCGCTTACAGGCACATTGGAGCGAGGCAGCGATTCCAGAGGACTTCATACAGCTCCTGCGTTGGTCAAACGGTGGGCGCTGCGTGTTCCCTCATGTTTATGTCGACCTATGGTCCGTCGCCAGCATCATTCAGCTCAACCGCAGCTACCAGATTCGTCTTTATCTTGGCGACTCCCTGATGGGCATTGGAACGGACGGTGGATCGACGCTCATCGCGCTGGTTCTCTGCCCGCTCAGTCACGGACAGATCGTCTCATTCGATCTGGGCGATCTCGACATCAGCCAGGGCAAGCCCATCGCCGAATCCATTGTCGAGCTCTTTCGTAAGTTCGACAGCGGGCTGCTGACGAGCGACAACCTTTATCCTTGAACATGGAAATGCCGGCCAACGGCCGGCACTACCACGTGCTGCCGGGCTATGCCCGGCGTCATCCTCTCCGCCTCAATACACCGGCAGATCGATGTAGCTGGCCTGCGCCGCGCTGTGCCATACCCGCTGCGTGGCCTTCTGGTAATCGCCCGGCTTGGCCAGGTAGATGTTCGGCACGTAGGTCTGCGGGTTGCGGTCATACAGCGGGAACAGGCTGGACTGCACCTGCACCATCACCCGGTGCCCCTTCTGGAAGGTGTGGTTGGCGTTGGGCAGGTCGAAGCGGTACGGCAGCACCTGGTTGGCCGCCAGCGGCTTCGGATCGCTGAAGCTCTCGCGGTAGCGGCCGCGGAAGATCGCCAGCGACACCGGCAGCTCGTAGCCACCCATCTCCGGCGTCGAGGCCTCCTGGTCCGGATACACGTCGATCAGCTTCACCACCCAGTCGCTGTCGGTGCCACTGGTCGAGGCCTGAAGATGCACCACCGGCGCGCCGCCGATGCGCAACGGCGCGGTCAGCGGTTCGGTGATGAAGGTCAGCACGTCAGGCCGGCCATCGACGAAACGCTGGTCCTTGACCAGCCAGGTCGTCCACATGTCGCGGTCGCTGAAACGGACCGGGCGCGGCACGAACGGCACCGGCTTGGCCGGGTCGGACACGTACTCCTCGAAGTCGCCCTCGCCCGCCGCCGGCGCCTGGAACGCCAGCTTGCCGCCGGCGCGCAGGTACAGCGGTTTGCTGCTCGCGGCACAGCCCTTGTCGCAGCTGCGCGGCCAGCCCTTCAGGCGATCCCAGTGATTTTCGCCGGTGTTGTAGATCAGCACCGGCGGCGTATCCGCCTTCGGCGCGCCATCCACCAGGTACTGGTCGAAGAACGGCTTGAGCACGTCGCGGCGGAACTGCAGCGCAGTATCGCCGTCGAACTTCAGCGCGCCCAGTTCGCTGGCGCTGTAGTTCACCTGGCTGTGTCGCCACGGGCCCATCACCAGGTAGTTGCGGTTGTTGCCGCTGTCGCGCCCTTCCATCGCCTGGTAGGCATGGTTGGCACCCCACATGTCCTCCTGGTCCCACAGGCCCTGCAGCCACATGGTCGGCACCTTCAGCGGGGTCTTCGCCATCACCGCATCCAGCGCCTGGCCCTGCCAGAAGCCGTCATAGGCCGGGTGCTCGACCAGCTTCTTCCACCAGGTCAACTGGTCCACGCCTGTGAAGCGCGCGTAGTCGCCGGCCGAACCGATGCGCAGGAAGGTGCTGTAGTCGTCGTAACCGAGGCTGGGCAGCGGCGTACCCTTGCCGCGCTTCTCGGTCTGCATTGCGAAATAGTTGAAGTTGACCTGGCGGAACGCACCGTAGTTGAGCCAGTCGTCACCCATCCAGCCATCGACCATCGGGCTCTGCGGCGCGGCCACCTTCAGCGCCGGGTGCGGGTCGGTCAGCGCCATCACCACGGTGAAACCTTCATAGGACGAGCCCAGCATGCCGACCTTGCCGTTGCTCTCCGGCACGTTCTTCACCAGCCAGTCGATGGTGTCCCAGGCGTCGGTGGAATGGTCGACCTTGGTGTTGTTCAGTGGCCCGCGCAAGGGCCGGGTCATCACGTAATCGCCTTCGGAGCCGTACTTGCCGCGGATGTCCTGGAACACGCGGATATAGCCGCCATCAACGAACACCTCGTCGCCCTGCGGCAGCAGGTCGCGCATGCGCGGCGAATCACTGCGGCTGGCGCGGCCAGCGGCATCGTAGGGGGTGCGGGTCAGCAGGATCGGGGCATTGCGGGCGCCCTTGGGCACCACGATCACCGTATACAGCTTGGTGCCATCACGCATCGGCACCATCACCACGCGCTTGTCGTAGTCACGACCGACATCAGGGGCAACGAAGGGCTTGCCGCTGATGTCCGGGGTCATCGGCGGGGTATCGGCGGCCAGCACGGTGCTGGACAGGCAAAGGGCAATGGCTACAGCGACGGCACGCACACGCATGGACAACCCCTTCCGGCGGGAAAGACCCCAGCCTACTCCTGCCCTGTGCCGTGAAGTGTGTGCAGGCTTTGCATTCTGCGGCGGGAGCAGGCAGGACTGATGGCACATGTGCTGCCCGACGGGCACGCACCGCTCTGGCCATTGTAGAGCCGAGCCCACGCTCGGCTGGGGCCACTGCAACCTCCCCGAAGAGCAGCCGAGCGTGGGCTCGGCTCTACAACATCAGGCCACCGTCACTTCATGCAGCGCCAGCCAGCGCCAGCGCCCGGCTTCCTGCCGCAGCACCGCCAGCGACTCCCGCCAAGCAGGCGTGCCGCCATCGATCGAATGGCCTTCGCGATAACGCAGCACCGCCATCGGTGACGGCGCGTCCACGGCCTGCACGGCCTCGATGCTGATCTGCAACCCTGCGCGCGCGCCATGGCCTCCCACGAACAGCGCCTGCACGGCATCGCGATCCAGCCGCCGCCCTGCGATGCCGGCCATGCTGAAGTCCACACAGAAGTGCGCCATCAGATCCTCCAGCACATCGGCGCCGACGTCGGCACGGAACCAGGCCTGCAGCTTGTCGTGCAGGTGGTGGACTTCATGTTCTGCGGTGCTATCCATCAGGCATTCTCGGGTTGCGAAAGGGAAACAGAGTGCGAGCGGCGCAACAGCGCCATCGGCAACAGCGTCATTGCGGCGGCCAGGCCCAGCGCCACGCGGGTGGCGCGTGCCGGCAGCCACTGCATGGCCAGCGCCAGCAGCAGCGCGATGGCGGCGGTACCCAGGCAGAAGCTGAGCTGGCGGTTGAGGTTCCATAGCGCGCTGGCGTCGCCCAGCGCCTCGCCCTCGACACCATTGAACGCCAACGTCTGCGCGGTGCTGCTGCACAGGCTGCCACCGGCGCCCATCAGTGCGAACAACAACGCAGCCAAGGAAAAGGCCGGCTGTGGCAGCAGCGCCATCAACAGCAGGCCGCTGGCCTGAAGCAGCATGCCCACGCGCAGTACCGTGGCCGGGCCGAAACGGGCCAGCATGCGTTTGCTGGCAGTAATCGCCACGGCCGAGGCCAGCGCCCACGGCAGCATCAATGCACCAATACGTGCGGCGCTGTAACCGGCCTGGTGCAGCTGCAGCGTGCTGACCAGCTGACTGCCGATGAACACGCCGGGCACTGCCAGATACACCAGCATTGCCAGCCGCAGCCCGCGATGGGACAGCAGCGACCAGCGCAGCAACGGATGCGCCTGCTGCCGTGCATGCCGCAGGTGGAACGCCGCCAGCAGCAATGCGATCAGCAGCAGTACGGCACCGACGGCCCGATGCCCGGGTTCGCCCAGCCAGGTCAGCGCCAGAAGCAGCGCGCCCAGCGCCAGCATCGCCGTGGAGAGCGCATAGGCCTGCAGGCGCGGCGCACTGCGCTCACCATCGGCCGGCATCCAGGCCAGCACCAGACCGATCGCCACCGCCGCCAACGGCAGGCTTGCCCAAAGCACGCCGCGCCAGGACAGACACTGCACCAGCAACCCGCCCAGCGCTGGCGCCAATGCCGGTACCAGCAGCGCAACCAGCAGGATGCGTCGGGTCAGCGCGCCACGCTGGTCAGGCGTGCACTGTCGATAGGCGGCTGCCTGCGCCACCGGAATCAGCAGGCCACCCGCCAGCCCCTGCAGCAAGCGCCAGCCCAGCAGCCAGCCAATGCCTGGCGCAGCACCGGCCAGCATGGCGGCGGCGGCGAACACCGCCAGCGCCACCAGCAGCAGCCGCCGTTCGCCACAGCGTGCGGCCAGCCACGGCGCCAGCGGAATCACCACGCTCAGGCCCAGCATGTAGGCGGTACCGACCCAGGCCAGGCTGCCGATGTCGGCCTGCAGGTCCGCTGCCAGTGCGGGATAGGCCACCGTGGCGATGAACATGTTGACCAGGTCCAGGGCGAACACCAGCAGGAAGATCGCCTCATGGCGCAGGCGGGGGGACGGCATCGGCGGCGCTCCAGCGGGGAAGCGGCCAGCATGCCGACCTGGCCTTGTTGGAAAAACACGACGACAGCTGCAACACTGTCAAATATTTTTTGACAATGAGCCCCCATGGTCAGCCTCGATCGCTTCGACATCTTCCGCGCCGTGGTCGAGGCCGGCAGCCTGACCGCCGCCGCCGACCGCCTGGGCCTGAGCCGCGCGGTGGTCAGCTTCAACCTGAAGCGGCTGGAGCAGGAACTGGGCGTGACCCTGCTGCTGCGCAGTACCCGCCACCTGGCCCTGACCGAGGCCGGCGAACAGTTCCTGCAGCACTGCGTGCAGGCGCTGGATGCGGCCCAGGTGGCCATCGATGCCGCACGCCGCGACCAGCATCAGCTGCAGGGCACGCTGCGCCTGACCACCACGCCGGAGTACGCGCAGCTGCGACTGATCCCGGCGTTGGAGGCATTCCGTGCGCGGCATCCATCGCTGCAGCTGCATCTGTCCACGTCACCAGCACCGGCCGACCTGATTCCCGAGCGTTTCGACCTGGCGATCCGCCTCGGCCGCCTGCCAGACTCGGGGCTGCATGCCAGCGAACTGGAACGACACCCGCTATGCGCGGTGGCCGCACCTTCGTTGCTGGCGCGCCTGCCCTCTGCCGATGCGGCCGATGACCCGGCCCAGCTGGGCACCCTGCCCCGCCTCGGCTATCCGCGCCTGGCCGATGTGCCGGTGATCGCGCCTGACGGCAGCGACGCGCTGTTTGCCACCAACCCGGGGAACGCGGTGGTACGCGTGGATGGGGCCAGCAGCCTGCGCGCTTTCGCCGTGGCCGGTGCAGGCGTCACCGTGCTGCCGCGCTGGCTGATCGAGGGCGACCTGGCCCAGGACCGGCTGCGGCAAGTGCTGCGCCATCATCGCTTCCCGCAGCAGAGCGTGTGCGCGGTCTATCCGCACAGCACGCAGCCCTCACCGAAGGTGCGGCAGCTGATTGATTTCCTGCGCGGGTGGTTCACCGGCACGCCCGGGTGATGACGGCGTCCGCCGGGCGCGGCCTTCTGTAGAGCCGAGCCCACGCTCGGCTCCGCTCTACAACAGCCGAGCATGGGCTCGGCTCTACAGTAGATATCCGGTAGCGCCGGGCCGTGCCCGGCGAGCGCAGCGGCAATCTGCAAACCGACACGGCCCCTTCCGGGGCCGTGTCTTCAAGCATCAGCGCAGCACCTGCTCCACCAGCTGCACGTCCACGCTCTGCAGCGGTTCGGCAGCATTGCGCGACAGCTGCACCTGGTAGGTGCCGCCGTCGATCTTCCACTGGCGGGCCTGCGCATCGTAGTGCGCCAGCGTCTTCGGCTCGGCTTCGATGCGGATGCGGCGCTGTTCGCCCGGCTGCAGGTTCACCTTGTCGTAGCCGATCAGGCGGATCGGCGTGGTGCTGCCAGCCGGCAGCTTCAGGTACAGCTGGGCCACGTCGGCACCGGCGCGCTTGCCGGTGTTGCGGATGTCGACGCTGGCGACCAGGCGCGAACCTTCCACGCTGACTTTCAGGTTCTCATAGGCGAACGAGGTGTAGGACAGGCCGTGACCGAACGCGAAGGTCGGCGTCAGGCCCTTGGCCGCCATCCACTTGTAGCCGACGTTGGCGCCTTCGATATCGAAATCGAACACATCACCGAACGGCTTGGCCGGCTTGAAACCGAGGCCGTCGATATGCGGGCGCGGCAGCTGCGACTCGTCCACCACCCAGGTCACCGGCAGGCGGCCGGACGGGTTGACCTGGCCGGTCAGCAGCGCGGCAATGCCTTCGCCACCGCGGATGCCCGGGTACCAGGCCTGCAGCATCGCCGGCACCTGCGCCAGCCAAGGCGTGCGCACCGGGCCGTTGGTTTCCAGCACCAGCACGGTCTTCGGGTTGGCCTTGGCCACTGCCGAGATCAGGGCATCCTGGTTGTCCGGCAGCTGCATGTCCGGCAGGTCCACCGATTCGGCGGCCCACTGGGTGGCGAACACGATGGCCACGTCGGCCTGCGCGGCTGCCTTGGCCGCAGCGGCGGCATTGCTGCCGTCCACGTACTCGATGGTCGCGTCCGGGCGCGCCGCACGCAGCGATTCCAGCGGCGAGGACGGGTGGAAGATCACCGGGCCCGGCCAGGTGGTCGGCAGCACGCCCGGCACCGCATTGGTGCCCTTGGCGGTCACGCCCACCATCGACGAACCACCGCCACCGATCACGCCCTTGTCGGCATGGCCGCCGATGATGACGATGCGCTTCACGCTGTCGGCCAGCGGCAGCAGGTTGCCCTCATTGCGCAGCAGCACGCTGCCTTCTTCCACTGTACGCTGGGCGACGGCGAAACCGGCCTCGGCATCGACCTTCTGGTGCTGCGGCGGATTGTCGAAGTTGCCATGCAGGAACATCGTGCGCAGGATGCGCGCCACCATGTCGTTCAGGCGCGCCTGCGGCACCACGCCTCCGTGCACGGCCAGGCGCAGCGGCTCATCGAAGAACACGGCCGCATCGAACACTTCACCGGCCGACTGCTGGTCCAGGCCGGCCAGCGCGGCCTTCGAACCACTGTGCACGCCGCCCCAGTCGGACATCACGAAACCGGGGAACTTCCATTCCTGCTTCAGCACCTGGTTCATCAGGTAACCGTTCTCGCAGCCGTAGGTGCCGTTGATCTTGTTGTACGAGCACATCGCCACGCCCGGGCGGCCAGCCTCCAGCGCGATCTCGAAGGCCAGCAGGTCCGACTCGTGCATGGCCTGTTCGCCGATGCGCACGTCGTGGAAGTTGCGACGGGTCTCCATGTCGTTCAGCGCGAAGTGCTTCATCGAGGAGATCACGTGCTGGCTCTGCACGCCCTGGATCAGCGCGCCAACCATCGAGCCGGCCAGCAGCGGGTCTTCACCGGCGTATTCGAAATTGCGCCCGTTGCGCGGGTCGCGCTGCAGGTTGACGCTGCCTGACAGCAGGATGTTGAAGCGCTGCTGCCATGCCTCGCGGCCCATCGTGGCGCCACCGGCGAAGGCCACTTCGCGGTTCCAGCTGGAGGCGGTGGACGGGCCGGACGGCATGGCGGTGGCAAAGTCACCCGGACGGATACCACCGGGATTGGTCACACCGACGCCGGCATCGGCCGATTGCTGCGACGGAATGCCCAGGCGCGGCACTGCCGGCACGAAGCCGGCCGAACCGACCGCGCCCTCCGGCAACGGACCACCGTCCTTGCCCAGCCCGAAGTAGCTGTGCAGCATCTGGAACTTCTCGTCCTCGGTCATCGCCTTCAGCAGCAGCGCAGCGCGCGCATCGGCGTTGAGGGTGGTGTCCATCCACGGCCTGTCGCCATGCGTGTCGGCGGCGTAGGCCAGGGTCAGCAGGGTGGCGCGCAGGGTACTGCCTTCCACCTTGAACGGCGCACTGCTGGCGGCCTGGAAGCCATCGCTGAAATAGCTGGCATCGGCTTCCAGCGCCACACGCGCCGGATCGAAGCCTGCGGCCTTGGCCGATTCACCGGCCACCGCGCCGAGCAGCACCGCCGGTGCACCCAGCCGCGAACGGGTGACCAGCGCCGGCAGCTGCGCCGCACCTGCACCGGCATCGGTATAGACCGCCACGGTGTGGCGGCCGTCGTCCAGGCGCAGGTAGTTCAGGCCCGGCTGGTCGGGGCCGGATTCAGCGGCGATCGGCAGTCGGGTCAGCACGGCCTGGCCGCGCTGGGTCTGGCCATCGTCCTTGCCGGCAGCAATGAAGCGGTACTCGTAGCCCAGGCCATCGGCCAGCACCTGCAGAGGATCGACCTGGCCGATGCCGCGCTGCACCTGGCGCACGCTCACCGCGTCCACCTGCAGGGTCTTCAGCTGGGCGGCCAGGGCCGGCATCGCCTCGTCCGTCGGGGCCTGTTCCAGGGTCAGCACAGTGAACGCGGCGGGGTCGGCCCAGGCCGGGGCGGCCAGTGCGGCAGACAGGGCCAGGGACAGTGCAAGCGGCTTTGTAAACGTTTTCATCGGCAGGCGTAATTCCGTTGCCAAGGCAATCGGTCCAGGGAAAGTGCCGCCGAAGGGTGCAGCGTTCATGCCGCGCAGGGGTTGCCAGGCAACGTCCCGCAGGCCTATGGACGGGCCGGTCTGCGCGCGGGACCCTCCTCCCGGCGTGACAACCTGCCTGCCCAGGCCGCGCAGGGCGGCCCAATCCTGTGAAGATTGTGCGAGGGCGTTCACACCTGTCAACAGGACCTAAGTCACAGGGGCAACCCGGCCAGCGGTTATCAGGCCATCACCGGCGGTCATCAGCGCGCCGCGCGAGGCTGCCGATAATGAGGGTCCCTGGCCACGAACCGAGCCCATGACCGTCCATCGCGACTTCGACCATCTCTGGCGCGACCGCTGTGACACCTCCAGCCAGCGCGCGCCGCGCGTGTTGATCCGGGTGTTCGTGGCCCCGGGGGAGCTGGAGCGCAGCGTGGCCTTCTACGAGCAGTTGCAGGGCGTGGTGGCCGATGCGGGGTTCCCGTTTCCGGAGGCCGGGCTGCGCCTGGCGATGGTCGGTGCGTTCCTGCTGATCGAAGGCAGCGAGGCGGCGCTGGCACCGTTCACTTCGACCACGGGGACACTGCTGGTCGATGACGTCCGGCCCTATCACGACAAACTGGTCGCGGCTGGCGCCGAGATCATCTTCCCGTTGCAGGTGGTACCCACCGGGGCGGCGTTCAACGCGGTGCATCCCGATGGCACGGTGGTCGAGTACGTGCATCACCGGCCGGATCCGCAGGGGCGGTGAGGGTTCGGCCGGGCGGCGCCCGGCACCCGCAGAGGCGACAGCCAAAGCCAAAGCAACAGCCGGGCTCCTGTGGGTAGGCGGGATGGGCCCGCCTTCGACAATTCCCCGCACGGCCTGCTGTAGAGCCGAGCCCATGCTCGGCTGCTCTTCGTCCAACTCTCGGAATATTCGATTTCGATGGAGATTCATCCACGCATGGCGTGGATCTACAATCCCTCCATGTCCTCCCCTGCCCTGCCCTGGAATGGCACGTTGCTGCTGGATGCTCACGTGGCCGTGCTGCAGGGCCATGCCGGTGACAGCGATGTACATGCGCACTACGCCCACCAGCTGCTGTTGAGCGAGGATGTTCCCTGGCGGGTCGAAATCGACGGTGTGCGCCAGCAGGGCCAGCGGCTGTGGCTGCCTTCGTTCCAGCCGCACGCGATCCTGTCGGCGCCGGAGGCGGGCTGCACGGTGTTCCTTGAGCCGGCGCATGCCGACCTCGAACAGATCCAGCAGCACCTGCACGCGCTGCCCGACACTGCGATGGAACTGCAGGACTGGCTGCCGCGATTGAGCCGCGCGCAGCCATTGGACCGGCGGGTGCAGGCAGCGCTGGCCCGTATCACCCAGCACCTGCCCGGCCCGGTGCCGGCCGCCGACATCGCCGAGGCGGCGCATCTGTCGACCAGCCAGCTGCACCGGCGTTTCCAGTCTGACCTGGCGGTGACCCTGCGCGGCTGGGTGCTGTGGCAACGCTTGCGTGCCGCGCTCGCGCACCACCTGCAGGGGCACAGCCTGACCGACAGTGCACATGCCGCCGGCTTCGCCGACCTGGCCCATCTCTCGCGCAGCCTGCGCCGCATGTTCGGCATCGGTGCCGCACAGCTGCAGGGCCTGCAGCTTCACGCGGCCTGACACGTTCGATCATTCGCGCCTGCGCAGGCCTTCGGGCAGCTCCGGCACCTCGCCATGTGGCAGTTCTCGGAACGGCGCCAGCAGCTGCCCGGGGTAATCGCGCGGATAGTCCGGCTGGCTGCCGATGCCGAGGTCGTGCTGACGCAGCCGATAGCCCGGCGCATCGAAGGCGGTCCCCAGCAGGTGATCCCAGGCGGTCAGGAACAGGCCGAAGTTGACGTCGCCCGCGGTGCCGTAACGCATGTGGTGGAAGCGGTGCAGCGGCGCCCAGGCCATCACCCGGCCCAGCACGCCGGGGCGCATGTCCACGTTGGAGTGCTGCAGCAGCAGCTGGATGGCAATGGCGAACGCCAGCACCGCAGCCACCGGCATCGGCAGGCCCACCAGCAGCAGCGGCAGCACGCCGCCCACCGCTTCGGCCGCCTGGTGCAGCGGGTGTTTCATCAGGCCGTTGAAGCCATACATGCGGGTGACGCTGTGATGCACCGCATGCAGCCGCCACAACCAGCCAATGCGATGGCTGGCGTAGTGCACCAAGGTGATGCCGAGATCAGCGCAGACGATGGTCAGCAGCACCTGCAGCGCGAATGGCCACTGCACCGGCCACAACTGCCACGGAATGATCGCCGCAAGCAACGGCACCGCGGCGATCGACAGCAGGTTCAGGCCTTCGTTGACCAGCGCATGCAGGGTGTCACGCAGGCTGTCGCCGTGGTCGTGGTTGAACGCGGGGTCGTACGGCCAGGCACGCTCGGCGGCGAACGAGACCGCGATGGCGACCGCCAGCAAGGCCAGCAACCACAGCGGGTCACCGTGGCAGTGGCCGACCCAGACGACGGCAGCGGCAATGAAACCCAGCAGGAACAACGGGGCATACAGGCGGAGCATCCAGTGCTTCATGGGCAACCCGGAAAGTGAGGGGCCTGCATGCTGGCGTGGGATGCGGGTTACTGGCTTGAACAAACGGCGCAAGCGCGTGCCGAGGGTGGATGCCGGGCTTGGCCGGCACCGCGTTTCCTGCATCCACGCATGGCGTGGATCTACAATGGCACCCTCATCGCGCCCGGGACCGGCATGGACTCCTTCAACCTGATGCGCGCCTTCCGCCGCATCGTCGAACGCGGCGGGCTGGCCCGCGCTGCCGAAGACCTGGGCATGTCGCCTGCCGGACTGAGCAAACAGCTGCGCACGCTGGAAACCCACCTGGGCGTGGTGCTGCTGCAACGGACCACGCGGCGCATGAGCCTGACCGAGACCGGCCATGCCTATTACCGCGAATGCTGCCGCCTGCTCGACGAGCTGGACGCGCTGGAACGCGGCATCGCCGAACAGCGCGGTAAGGTGGCCGGGCGCCTGCGCGTCAATGCACCGCAATCGTTCGCGCTGAGCACGCTGTCGCCGCTGCTGCCACGCTTCCTGCAGCAGCATCCGCAGCTGTCGCTGGACCTGGTGATGGAAGACCGCCTGCTCGATGCGGTTGGCGAAGGTTTCGATGTATCGCTGCGGCTGCGTGCCGAGCTGGATGATTCACGGCTGGTGGCACGCCGCCTGGCTTCGCTGCAGCAGGTGCTGTGCGCGGCGCCGTCCTACCTGCAGCAGCACCCTGCACCACAGGTAGTAGACGATCTGCAGGTCCACAGCGTGCTGGCCTACAGCCTGTCCGACTCACCCGGCAGCTGGCCGCTGCTCGGCCCGGATGGCCAGGTGACGATCACCCTGCCGGCGCGCGTGACCGTCAACAACAGCCTGCTGCTGCGCGACCTGCTGGTGGCCGGCATGGGCATCGGCGCGCTGCCCTCGTTCCTGGCGGCACCGGCGCTGGCCCGTGGCGAACTGCAGCAGGTGCTGCCCGACCACCGCTATCCGCCGCGCTTCGTGCATGCGGTCTATCCCACCTCGCGCCACCTGCAGCCCAAGGTGCGTGCCTTCATCGATTTCCTGCACGCCGAGCTGCCCGGCTGCGCCGGCCTGGATTCGTAACCGCCAGCGAAAACTGAGCTGCCCGCGGCGCGCTGTTTCAGCCACGCCACGCTGCCTACTCTGCCGCCTCCCCTCTCACCGATGGCAGGCAGATGTCTTCCGTTCCGTCCCCCACCACCGCCGTGCCGGTGGTCGATTTCTTCCACGACGTGGTCTGCGGCTGGTGCTTCGTGTTGGCCCCGCGCCTGCAGCAGGTCTCGGCCGAACTCGGCATCCAGGTGCGCCACCGCAGCTTCGTGCTGCAGGACTCGCGCGCGCAGATGGTGGAGGTGTTCGGCTCGATGGAGCGCGCCAAGGCGATCATCCTGCGCCATTGGACCGACTGCGCCGCGCATGAAGACACCGCGCGCATCGATATCGAAGGCATGCGCGCACAGGATTTCGAATATCCCTCCGGCTGGCTCGGCGCACTGGCCTGCCAGGCCGCCGGATTGATGGGCGGCAACAACGCCCATGGCGCGATGTTCGATGCCGTGCAGTGGGCGCACCTGCACCAGCACCGCAACATCGGTGATGCCGAAGTACTGCTGGATATCGCCGAATCGCTGGGCCACCCACGTGGCGCGTTCGCTGACCACATGCATAGCGACGCAGTGCGCCAGCGCGTGCAGGACGATCGTGCCGAAGCCGCTGCCCTTGGCATCCGTTCCATACCCACCGTGATCGGCGGCAACGGCCTGCGCCTGCAGACCCTGCCGCTGCCACACCTGCGCCAGGCCCTGGCGCCCCTGGTCGCGGCCTGAGCCGCACCCTCCCCCACCCTGCAAGGAGACTTCCCATGACCCCACGCATCCTGGCCACCGCGCTGGCCCTGCTGCTGGCCGGCGCCGCCGCGTCCACCACCGTGTCCGCGCACGAACGCGTTCCCTCCGGCCAGCAGGTCGGCACCAGCCCCTGGGGGCCGAAGGACGAGATCGGCCGCCTCAACCTGATCACCGAGGCCTCGCGCGCGGCGATCCTGTCGCGGGTCAGCGGCGGCAAGGCCTATGACCTGGCCACCGAGTACTACGTCGGCATGCCCAGCTGGCAGGATGCCGGCGACCCGCACTACCAGTTCTGGATGACCCACACCCCGCGCGGCACGGTGATGGACGACCCGATGGGCGTGGGCGAGACCATGAACCTCACCCGCAGCTACACCGGCACCGCGTTCTCGATGTACAGCCACACCGGTACCCACATCGATGCGCTGAACCATTTCGGCATCCACGGGAAGATCTGGAACGGCTTCGAGGCCGACAAGCATCTTGGCGACCGTGGCTGGAATGTCACCGGCATCGAGAAATTCCCGCCGCTGATCGCGCGGGGCGTGCTGATCGACGTGGCCGCCGCCAAGGGCGTGGACATGCTGCCGGACAGCTACCGCGTCACCCGCCAGGACCTGAAGGATGCGCTGGCACGCCAGAAGGTGAAACTGCAGCAGGGCGACGTGGTGCTGATCCGCACCGGCCGCATGCGCCTGTTCGAACAGCCCAAGGCGTACATGGCCAACCCGCCGGGCATGGGCCTGGACGCGGCGCGCTTCCTGGTCGAGGACAGCGGCGCGATGATCGTCGGTGCCGACAACCTCAGCTTCGAGACCTTCCCCTCGGAGGTGTCCGACGACTACGTGCCGCTGCACACCTACCTGCTGGCCCAGCAGGGCGCGCCGATCATCGAGCTGGTGGCGCTGGACGAACTGGCCCGCGACAAGGTCTACGAGTTCGCCTTCATCGGCGGCCCGCTGAAGATCCGCGGCGGCGATGCCGCACCGCTGCGACCGGTGGCATTGCCAGTGCGCCCGTAACCGGGAACTGTGGGTGCCGACCTTGGTCGGCACTCCTTTTTACCCTTCAGCAACCTGAAACCGGGCCCTCCGATTTCATTAGTAATTTTACTCACAAGGCGAGTAGCATGTCTGGTCTCAGCCCCTGATACCGGCCCGTCGATACTCGCGCCATGCCCGCCGTTTCCGCCCGTTCCTGCCGTTTCCAGCCCGCCCGGCGCCTCCCCTGGAGGGCCGGCTGATGGGTGCCGTCGTCGCCCTCGACCGGCTGCTTGACGGCCGCCAGCTGTGGCGCGGCCCGGCCCGCCAGGGGCCGGCCAGCGACCACCTGGCCAGCGGCCACCCGGCACTGGACGCGCGCCTGCCCGGCGGCGGCTGGCCGGCCAGCGGGCTGTGCGAGGTACTGCAGGGCGCGCCCGGGGTGGGCGAGCTGGCCCTGGTCTGGCCCGCACTGGCGAAGCTGAGCCAGCGCGACCGCCCGATCGTGCTGGTCGCCCCGCCCTATCGGCCTCATGCCCCGGCCTGGGCGGCAGCCGGGCTGGACCTGGCCCAGCTGCAGATCATCCACGCCGCACCCAAACAGGCGCTCTGGGCCGCCGAGCAGTGCCTGCGCTCTGCCGCCTGCGCGGCGGTGCTGTGCTGGCCACACCAGGCCGACGACCGCGCCCTGCGCCGCCTGCAGGTGGCCGCCGACAGCGGCCAGTGCCTGGGCTTCGTGTTCCGCGAGGCGCAGGCGGCGCGCAACCCCTCTCCGGCCAGCCTGCGCCTGCAGCTCGACCACGGCCAGGTGCGGGTGCTGAAGTGCCGAGGCGGCCTGCCGCCGGCGCAGCCGTTGCCGCTGGCCATCGTCCACTGAGGTCGCGCCATGCACTGGGCCTGCCTGTTGTTGCCGCAGCTGGCGCTGGACAGCGTGCTGCGCCTGCAGCCGGACCCGCAGCGGCCACTGGTGCTGCTGCAGGGGCCGGCACAGCGTCGCGTGCTGCGTGCGGTCAGCCCGGCCGCCCGCGCAGCGGGGCTGCGCCCGGGCATGCTTCTGTCGGCCGCGCAGGTACTGGTGCAGGACCTGCATCTGCACGATTACGACCCCAACGCCGAACAGCACACCCGACAGCTGCTGGCCAGCTGGGCCTACGCTTACAGCTCGCAGGTCAGCCTCGATTTCCCGCATGCGCTGGTGCTGGAGATCGGCGCCAGCCGCGCCCTGTTCGGCGACTGGCTGACGATCCAGCAGCGGCTTCGCAACGAACTGCACGAACTTGGCTTCCGTCACCGTCTGGTGGCCGCACCTACCCCACATGCCGCGCGCGTGCTGGCCAACGTCCACGATGGCCTCGGCATCGATGCGCAGCAGCTGCCGGCGGCGCTGGCACAACTGCCGTTGCCGCGCTGCGGCCTGCCCAGCGAAGCGGTGACCGTACTGGGCCGCTCCGGGCTGCGCACGCTGGGTGCGGTGCTCGAACTGCCGCGCGACAGCCTGGCCCGGCGCTTCGCCCCCGAGGTACTGCAGCAGCTGGATGCATTGCGTGGGCTGCCCACCGCGCCACTGCGCTACTACCAGCCACCGGACCGGTTCGATGCGCGCATCGAATTCGAATACGAGATCGAATCCAGCCAGGCCCTGTTGTTCCCGCTGCGTCGCCTGCTGCTGGACCTGGCCGCCTTCCTGTGCTCGCGCGATGGCGGCGTGCAACGCTTCGACCTGCATTTCGAGCATGACCTGCTGCCGGCCAGCGTGCTGACCATCGGCCTGCTGGCACCCGAACGCGATCCCACACTGCTGTTCGAGATCGCGCGCAATCGCATGGAGGCCTTCGCCCTGCCCGCTGGCAGCCGCGCACTGCGCCTGCAGGCCGAGCAGCTGCCGCCGTTCGTGCCCGCCGCACGCGACCTGTTCGATACCCGGCCGGCGCAGGCGATGCCCTGGAGCCAGCTGCGTGAGCGCCTGCGCGCACGGCTGGGCGATGACGCCGTGCAGCCGCTGGCGGTACAGGCCGACCATCGCCCTGAACGCGCCAGTGGTATCCAGCCCCCGACCAAACCGCCCGCTTACTGGCCACTGCGCCCAGGCTGGCTGCTGGACACCCCGCAACCACTGCGTGATCCGCGCCTGCGCATCATCGCCGGGCCGGAGCGGATCGAATCGGGCTGGTGGGACCAGGCCGACGCGCGCCGCGACTACTACGTGGTGGAAACCGCACACGGCCAGCGCGGCTGGGCGTTCCGCACACGCAATGACCCGCATGCGCCGTGGATGCTGCACGGCTGGTTCGGCTGAGCCGCCATGCACAGCGAACTGCCCGGCTACGCCGAACTGCACTGCCTGTCAGCCTTCAGTTTCCAGCGTGGTGCTTCGATCGCCGAAGAGCTGTTCGCGCGCGCCGCCGGCCAGGGCTACCGCGCGTTGGCGATCACCGACGAATGCTCGCTGGCCGGCATCGTGCGTGCCTGGCAGGCGGCGAAGGCGCATGGCGTGGCGCTGATCGTCGGTGCCGAATTCCAGGTCGAGGACGGACCCAAGCTGGCCCTGCTGTGCACCGACCAGGCCGCCTATGCCGGGCTGTGCCAGTTGATCACTACCTGCCGGCGGCGCGCGGCCAAGGGCGAGTACCGTTGCCTGCGCGAGGACCTGCTCGGCCTGCCCGACGGCCTGCTGTGCCTGTGGCTGGACCGGCAACCGGCCGCCACCGATCTGGAACTGCTGCGCGCCGGCTTCAATGATCGACTGTGGCTGGCGGTGGAACTGCACCACGAACACGACGACGCACGCCGCCTGCAGCAGCTGCAGGCCTTCGGCGAACGCCATCACCTGCCGCTGGTCGCCAGTGGCGATGTGCACATGCACGTGCGACGCCGCCGCGCCCTGCAGGACACGCTGACCGCGATCCGCCATCGCTGCAGCGTGGCCGAAGCCGGCTGGCGCCTGTTTCCCAACGGCGAGCGCCACCTGCGCCCGCGCAGCGCACTGGCCCAGTTGTACCCGCCCGAACTGCTGGCCGAGACCCTGCGCATCGCAGAACGCTGTCACTTCACCCTCGAGCAGCTGCAGTACACCTACCCGCGCGAACTGGTGCCGGAGGGGCATGACCCGGACAGCTGGCTGCGCGAGCTGGTCGAAGAAAAGATTCCCTGGCGTTGGCCAGAAGGCATCAAGGACGCACAGCGCAAGCAGATCGAACATGAGCTGGCGTTGATCCGGGAGAAAAACTACGCCTCCTACTTCCTTACCGTGCATGACATCGTGCGCTTCGCCCGCAGCCAGGACATCCTCTGCCAAGGGCGTGGCTCGGCGGCCAACTCGGCGGTGTGCTTCGTGCTGGGCGTGACCGAGATCGATCCTGCGCGCAGCAACCTGCTGTTCGAACGCTTCATCTCCGCCGAGCGCGACGAGCCGCCGGATATCGACATCGACTTCGAGCACGAGCGCCGCGAAGAGGTGCTGCAGTACGTGTTCAAGCGCTATGGCCGCGAACGTGCTGCGCTGACCGCAGTGGCGATCAGTTACCGTGGCCGCAGCGCGATCCGCGACGTGGCCCGCGCACTCGGCCTGCCGATGGACCAGGTCAACGAACTGGGTGCGGCGATGGACCATTGGGGCGGTCATGTACCGCTGCCGGAGACCCTGCGCGAGCGCGGCTTCGATCCGGACACACCGCTGATGCGGCGACTGCTGGCACTGACTGCCGAACTGATCGACTTCCCGCGCCACCTGTCGCAGCACCCGGGTGGTTTCGTGATCTCCGAACATCCGCTGTCGACGCTGGTACCGGTAGAGAACGCGGCGATGGCCGATCGCACCGTCATCCAGTGGGACAAGGACGACCTGGATGCCACCGGCCTGATGAAGGTCGACTGCCTGGCACTGGGCATGCTCACCGCCATCCGCAAGTGCCTGGCGATGCTCAAGCAGCACGGCCTGCACGAAGGACGCATGGATGCGATCCCCGATGAAGACGGTCCGACCTACGACATGATCTGCGCCGCCGACACCATCGGCGTATTCCAGATCGAGTCGCGCGCGCAGATGGCCATGTTGCCACGCCTGCAGCCACGCGAGTTCTATGACCTGGTGATCGAAGTGGCGATCGTGCGTCCCGGCCCGATCCAGGGTGACATGGTGCACCCCTATCTGGAGCGGCGAAGGATCCTGCGCGAGCAAGGCCCGGATGCGCTGAACGATCCGGATAATCCGCTCTATCCATCACGGCTGGAACGCGTGTTCGCACGCACGTTGGGCGTGCCGCTGTTCCAGGAACAGGTAATGCAGCTGGCGGTGGTGGCTGCCGATTACACACCAGGCCAGGCCGATGCGCTGCGCCGCTCGATGGCGGCCTGGAAACGCCGTGGCGGGCTGGAACCGCATCGCGAGAAGCTGCTGTCCGGCATGCTGAAGAACGGCTTCAGCCGCGAGTATGGCGAGCACCTGTTCGAGCAGATCAAGGGCTTCGGCGATTACGGTTTCCCGGAAAGCCACGCCGCCAGCTTCGCCCTGCTCACCTATGCCAGCTGTTGGCTGAAGTGCCACCACCCGGCCGCGTTCACCGCCAGCCTGATCAACAGCCAGCCGTTGGGGTTCTACAGCCCCGATCAACTGCTGCAGGACGCACGCCGCCATGGCATCCGCGTGCTGCCGGTGGACGTGCGCCACAGCGACTGGGACTGCACCCTGGATTTCAGCAAGGGCGCGGCGTCGATCCGGCTCGGCCTGCGCCTGATCGACGGCTGCAACGAAGCGGCCGTGCAGGCCATCATGCGCGAGCGCGCGCGGCGGCCGTTCGAGGACGTCGGCGACCTGTGCCAGCGCACCGCCCTGGACCGCCGCCACCAGGGCCTGCTGGCCGATGCCGGTGCGCTGCGTGGGCTCAGCGGCCATCGCCATCGCGCACGCTGGGATATCTCCGGCGTGGAGAACCGATTGCCGTTGTTCGACCAGGCGCGTGCCACCGTCGAGGCCCGCGTGCCGTTGCCCCTGCCCAGCGCATGGGACGACATGCAGGCCGATTACCGCAGCACCGGCACCACCCTCGGCCGCCATCCGATCTCGTTCCTGCGCACGCAGCTGCGCAGCCGTGGCTGCCTGGATGCCGCACAACTGGCGGGGCACGGCCATGGCCGCCGCGTGCGCATCGCCGGCCTGGTACGCATGCGCCAGCGCCCGCAGACCGCCAGTGGCGTTACCTTCCTGACCCTCGAGGACGAGACCGGCATGGTCAATGCGGTGGTCTGGCGCCACCTGGCCGACCGCCAGCACCGGGTGCTGGTCGACACCCAGCTGATGCAGATCGATGGCCGCCTGGAACGCGTTGATGGCGTGCAGCATGTCATCGTGCAGCGCATGCATTGCCTGGATGAGCTGCTGCAGGGACTGCGCAGCCACAGCCGCGATTTCCACTGACGATACACATCGTCACACAACGAACTGGCCTTTGCCCGCTGGCATCCGCTATCGTCGGCACATCCAAGGAAGGACGACCCGATGCCCCGTGCGCTGCTGCTGACCACCCTGGTGGTCTCGACCCTTGCCCTGCTCGTTTCCGGCTGGACCGCCTGGAGCCTGCATCGCAGCCAATCGCCAGAGCGGATCATCGAAGCGCGCGGCCTCGTCATCCACGACGCAGGCGGCCAGCCGCGGGTGATCCTTGGTGCGCCGGTGCCGGACCCCCTCAGCAAGGGCCGCACCCAAGGCCCGCGTGCCACCGCGCTGTCCGGCCTGATCCTGCTTGGGCCCGACGGTTCCGAGCGCGGCGGTTATGGCACCAGCGACCGCGGCGGCGAAGCCCTGCTCACTCTGGACGATGCCACCGGCACCACCGAAGTCTTCAAGGTCGTCGCCAACCCGGACCGTGGCGCCAGCCTGATGGTCAAGCACCAGAACAACACCGGCGCCATGCTCACGTCCTGGCAGGGCAAGCCGGAGCTGATGTTTGTCGATGACAGTGGCCAGTCCTACTACGTGCGCCCGGGCGCGAACGCCGCGCCCTGACCTGCTTGTGTAGAGTCGAGCCATGCTCGACTGCTTCTATCAACAGCAGCCGAGCATGGCTCGGCTCTACAAAGGCGAAGCAACGTCGGGCATGGCTCGACGCTACACCCCACACACCGCCGCCAGATCATCGGCCAGCTGCCGCAGCTGCGCCGCCCCCAGCGCCGCGCAGGTGAGGCGCAGGCCATGCCCCGGTGCTGCCACCGCGAACACTTCGCCCGCGCGCACATGCCATCCGCGCGAAGCCAGCGCCAGCACCTGCGGATGGCTGTCAGCCTGCAGCGGCAGCCACAGGTTCAATCCTTCCATCGGCTGTGGCGTCGGCACGCCACGCGCCCGCAGCAGTTCCTGCAGCGACTGCAACCGCTGCTGGTAACACTTCCCCGCCGAGACGATCTTCGCCCGTTGCGACGCCGACGCCAGTACCGACGTCGCCGCATCCTGCAGCAGGTGACTGACCCAGCCAATACCGGACGCCAACCGCAACCGCAGCCGCATCGCAGTCTCTTCATCGCAGGCCAGCCAGGCCAGCCGCAGGTCCGGGCCCAGCGGCTTGGACAGCGAGCGCAGCAGCGCCCAGCGCCGGCCATCCAGCGGCAGCACCGAGTGATAGGCCTGCTGCGAGAGCAGTGCGTAGTGATCGTCGATCAACACCGCCACCTGCGGATAGGCGGCCAGCAGCTGGCGCAATGCGCGTGCCCGCTTCGCATCCAGGCTGGCACCGGTCGGATTGTGCGCCCGTGGGGTCAACAGCACCGCACGTGCGCCGCTCTCCAGTGCCTGCCGCAGCGATTCGACCTGCATGCCGTGTTCATCCACCGCCACCGGCAACGGCGCGTGGCCCACAGCATTGAGCACATTGAGGCTGCCGAGGAAGCATGGATCTTCCACCGCGATGCGATCGCCCGGCAGCAGCCACGCCGCCAGCAGGCGTTCGATGCCATCGACCGCGCCATGGGTCAGTTCCAGCGCATAGCCCTCGGGGCAGTCCACATCCAGCGAGGCCCGCGCCAACGCTTGCAGTCGCGGATCGACCGTGCCCACGCCATACAGCCGTGGCGCGGCCGGCGCCAGGCGCAGACTGGGCAACAGGCGCGGGTCCGGATTGCCACCGGCCAGGTCATGCAGGGCCAGCCCGGGCACACTGCCCTCGCGGGCCAGCGTCGGCGGCAGGCCACGCACCACCGTGCCGCGCCGGCCCGCGGTGCTGGCCAGGCCCGCCGCATCCAATCGCTTGTAGGCGGCGGCCACGGTGTTGCGATTGACCCCCAGCTGGTCGGCCAGATCGCGCACCGGCGGCAGCACGCTGCCGGCTGGCAGACGGCCCTTGCCGATGCCATCGCGGATGCTGTCGAAGATCGACTCGGCGCTATGCCCGGTGATTTTCATTTTGTCCTATGCCAAAATAATTCTTGTCCTGTGCCAGTGTATCCCACCCTGGCCGCCCTGCATTGGAGGTGCCCGCATGCCCCTTGCCGCCGCCGACTGGCCCGTCGCCCAGTCTGTTGAACAGATCGCCGCCAACCTGGTCACGGTGCGACAACGCATCGCCGATGCCTGTGCCCGCGTAGGCCGGGATCCGGCCAGCGTGCGCCTGCTGCCAGTCAGCAAGACCGTCGATGACGCCCGCATCCGCATGGCGGTGGCCGCCGGCTGCCACGAACTGGGCGAGAACAAGGTGCAGGAGGCACAGCGCAAGGCCGAGACAATGGCCGACCTGGGCGTGCACTGGTCGGTGATCGGCCATCTGCAGACCAACAAGGCACGCTACGTGGCGCGCTTTGCCAGCGAGTTCCAGGCGCTGGACAGCCTGCGCGTAGCCGAGGCGCTGCAGCAGCGCCTGCAGCTGGAAAATCGCACACTGGATGTATTCGTCCAGGTCAACACGTCTGCGGAACCCAGCAAGTACGGCCTGGAACCCGACGCCGTCGAGACCTTCGTGCAGCAGCTGCCAGTCTTCGACAGGCTACGCGTGCGCGGCCTGATGACCCTGGCCATCTTCGCTCCCGAAGTCGAACGTGTGCGCGCGTGCTTCGTGCGCCTGCGTGAACTGCGCGACCAGCTGCAGCATACCGCCCCACCCGGCATCGACCTGTCGCAGCTGTCGATGGGCATGTCCGGGGACTTCGAAGTGGCCATCGAGGAAGGCGCCACCGTAGTCCGCGTCGGCCAGGCCATCTTCGGCGCCCGCGCCACTCCGGACAGCTTCTACTGGCCGAACAACGGAGCCCCGGCATGAAGAACGCGGTTGTCCTGCAACACGTTGCCTTTGAAGACCTCGGCACCCTGCAGCCACTGCTGTCGGCGCAGGGCTGGCAACTGCAGGTGCTGCAGGCTGGTGTAGATGCACTCGATCCGGCCGAAGCGGCTGACCTGCTGGTGGTGCTGGGGGGGCCGATCAGCGTCAACGATGTTGATCTTTACCCGTTCCTCAACGACAGCATCGCGCTGTTGAAGGCGCGGTTGCAGCAGCAGCGGCCCACGCTGGGCATCTGCCTCGGCGCGCAGCTGATGGCGCGTGCGCTGGGTGCCAGCGTTGCCCCCAGTGGCGGCAAGGAGATCGGTTTCGCGCCGCTGCTGCTCACCGATGAGGGCCAGCGCTCGCCGCTGCAGGCACTGCAGGGCATTCCGGTACTGCACTGGCACGGCGAAGCGTTCGAGCTTCCAGCCGATGCACGTCGCCTGGCCAGCACGCCAGCCTGCCGCCACCAGGCCTTTGCCATCGGCCAGCACGCGTTGGCCCTGCAATGCCATCCGGAACTGGATGCCCGCCAGTTCGAGCGCTGGCTGATCGGCCACACGCTGGAGCTGGCCCAGGCCGGCATCGACCCCAACGACCTGCGCGCGCAGGCACGCCGCTATGGCGCACCACTGGCCGCAGCCGCCACTGCGATGTTCGACCACTGGCTGCAGGACCTGCCGGAGATACCGCGATGAACTACCGGTTGCAGATCCACCGCGACGGCGCCTACTGGGGCCACTTTGATTGCAGCGGGCCCGATGCCCTGCAGCGCATGAACAGCATCGCCGCGCAGCTGCCTGCCCACCAGGGCTTCCAGTTGAAGCGGCAGAAGGGGAGCGGCGAAGAGCGCATCCTCTCCAGCAATGCCGACGGACTGCGTGTGCTGGCCGCGCAGATCCAGTACCGCGACATTTGACCCGACGATGGTAGTGCCGGCCGCTGGCCGGCACTACCCGACGGCATTCCGGCATGCCAATCTTCCACCATGCTGACCCTGCAACGCGGCAACCACCACGGGCTGCTTGTCGCCCCGCGCTGGCCCTCCACCCATATCCAGATCGAAGCAGAGGTGCTGCAACGATTGCTCGACGCGCAGGCACGCCTGCCTGCTGAACTGCGCCTGCTGCTCACACGCGGCTTCGAATCCCGCCACAGTCGCCTCGGCGGGTTCCGCCGCGCGGTACGGCGGCTCGGCATCGTGGTGTTCCGCACCTGCTACCCGCGGCGCCGCGATGAAGTCGATGCCATCTTCGGTGCCAACGGTCACGACATCGATGGCCGTCACGTCGATGTTTCCATGGTGCTGCGCGGCCAGCGTCTACGGCTGCTGACACTAGGCGTTTTCACGCCAACCGGCTGGCAGGCGCGCCGCGTCGCCCGCCATGCCGAGGCGATCGCTCGGGTGAAGCACAGCCTGCAGCAGTGCGGCTTCCAGCTGCACCACAACCCGACCGAAGCACTGCAGATCCACTGCGACTACCTGCCCCGGTAGTGCCGGCCGCTGGCCGGCAGCGGTGTGCCGCAGCACCCGCCATAGGCTGACGTATTCCCTCGTGCAGGCGATACTCCCACCATGTTCGATGTACCTGCTCACCTGCACGGCATCGCCTGCGATCTTCAGCAACGGCTCGATCGCATCCAGGCGCAGCCCAGCAGCAACGACTGCCAGCTGCTGATCGATGGGGAAGCACTGCGCTTCCCCTATCGCCTCTACGCCTACGGCGCGCGACTGGAACGCCTGGCATCTTCCTTGCCGGGCGATCAGCGCCTGCTGTGCCTGTGCCTGGCCACCCGGCATCCCGATGGCTTCCTGCGACAACGGGCCGTTGAGGCATTGGGGCAGGCATCGGCGCCATGGGTCCTGGCGTTCCACCTGGCGCTGCTCAACGAGTACGTCGAAGAGATCGCGCTGACGATCGACCAGCATGCCCGGAGGATCGGCCTGGCCGCTTACGCCCCCCTGGTCCGCGAGAACGCCGCCTTCTTCGAACGGTGCATGCAGCGTGCCGCAAGCTATTGGAATGCCTACCACAGGCAACGGCATCCAGCGCTGCGCACCTTTCCCGCCTACCGCCTGCTGCTGGAGATGCGCAGCGCCAGCCGCGCGGGCTGATCGGCCACCCAGCGCAGCGGCCTCGCGTCACAGATGAAAATGATTCTCTTTTGCTGTAAGGTGCAGCCGCTGCCCTTGCCGCCGCGGGCTGTTCCCTTTCCCAGTTGTCGCCCGCCCCGTGTCCACGCCTGTCGAACCGACGGATGTCGCGCATCTGTGCGCGGCCCATTACCGGCCGCTGCACGCCCATGTCCGCCGTAAACTCCCGCAACGCAGCGACGCCGATGACGTCGTCCAGGAAACCTGGCTGCGTGTCGTCAAAGTCGCCGCCAGCGGTCTGCTGAGCAATGGCCGTGCATACCTGTATCGCGTTGCCCACAACCTGATCGTCGACCACTATCGGCAACGCCAGCGTCGTCGCGAAGAGGCGCTGGAGGATGCCCAGCTGCATGCCATCGCCGATCCTGCGCCCCTGCCGGAACAGCGCCTGCTTGATGCCGAACAGCTGCGCCATCTCGATGCCATCATCGCCGCGTTGCCGCCGCGCGCGCGGCAGGTGTTCCTGCTGGCCCGCGTGGAACAGATGGCGTTGGCCGAGATTGGCCGCCAGCTCGGCATCAGCCGGCAGACCGCGCATGGCCATCTGCTGCGCGCCCTGGTCGCCCTGCAGCAGGTACCCGGCGCATGAGCCAGGAGGCCATTGCGCGCGAAGCTGCCCGCTGGTGGCTGGATGGGCACGACGGCGACCGCGACGAGAACGCGTTCGAGCAATGGTGCCGGGCCGATCCAAGCCATGCCGCGCAGTACCTGCACCTGCAGCAGCTGTGGCAGGCCGGTGCGACGATGCCCAGCCTGCAGCGGCAACAACAACGACGGCAGCGCCGCCGCCTGGGTGAAGCCGGCCTTGCGGTGCTGCTGCTGTGTGCGCTCGGCCTGTACAGCCGCCATGCCTCACCGCCTGCTGCGCAGGTATTGCGCACCGCGTCCGGCGAGATCCGTGACGAAACCCTGGCGGATGGTTCGCATGTACTGCTGTCGCCGGGCAGCGAAGTGCATGTCCGCATCGACGCACAGCGCCGCCAGCTGCAGCTGGAGCGCGGCCAGGCCTGGTTCCAAGTCAGCGTCGACGCTGCGCGACCGTTTCAGGTACACACACCGCACGGTACCGTCACCGCGCTGGGCACCGCGTTTGATCTGGCCGTGCAGCGTGACGACAGCGTGGTCACGGTCACCGAGCATCGCGTGCGCGTGGACGGCGGCAGCGGCAACCTGCAGGCCACCGAAGGGCAGCAGCTGCGCTTCGACGGAAAGACGGCGGCCCTGCCGCATGCCGCCGATGCAGGTGCGATGGCCTGGCGCGAGCGACGGCTGCATTGGGTGTCCGCTCCGCTCGCCGAGGTCACCCAGGGCCTGGATCGCTGGCATGGCGGGCGCACCTGGATTGTCGGCGCCCGCCTGCGCCAGCAGCCGGTCACTCTGCTCGGCAGTGCTGATGATGCGGCCGGCAACCGCGACCAGCTGGCCGCGCAGCTGCATGTGCGCGTGCTGCGGATCGGCGCAGGAATGCAGGTGTGGCTGCCGCCGCGACGGGAACAACGCGATGCACCCTGACATCGGCCCTCGTTCCGCGTCTACCCAGGATGACGACGCTCTGCGTCAACCCCTGGAGCCCCCGATGCTGTGCCCCCGCCCCCTTGTCCTTGCCCTGTCGCTGGCCTGCGCCGGCACCGTCCCACTGCTGCCGACCAGTGCCCATGCACAGGCCGCCACGCGCAGCTATGACCTGCCCGCCCAGCCACTGCCTGCCGCACTGGATGCCTACAGCCGGCTGACCGGTATCGATCTGGTCGTCGGCGCGGCGCTTCCCGCCGGTCATGCCGCGCCCGCGCTGCGCGGCGACTTCGACGATGCGCAGGCCCTGTCGCACCTGCTGGCCGGCAGCGGCCTGCGTCCGCGCTTCATCCATGCACGCCGCGCCACCCTGGAGCCGGCGCCGGCCGAACGCCGCGACGGCAGCCGCCGCACCGGCCCGCTGCGTGTGCAGGGCGACACCGCGCACGGCAATGCACCGGGCAGCGGAGCCAGCCAGTACGTGCCGGCCACCCACGATGGCTTCGCACCCACTGTCGGTAGCGAGCGCTTGGCGATGGCCGAACGCCAGGACGGCAACAGCCTGCTGCGCTCGATGCCCGGTACCCACAGCTTCCATTCGCGCAGCCAACCGGGCCTGCAGGTCAACATCCGCGGCATGACCGGTGCCGGCCGGGTCAACACCATGATCGACGGTGTCACCCAGACCTTCCGCAACAATGCCGGCCATGGCTCGGGTGGCCCCTTCGCCTACGTCGATCCGTTCCTGCTGGCCGGTGTGGACGTGCAGCGCGGTGCGGTCGCTGGCGGTGACGGCGCTGGTACGCTGGCCGGCAGTGCCAACTTCCGCACGCTCGATATCGACGATCTGCTCGGCGAGGGTCGCGACTGGGGCCTGCGCGCGGGCTACCGGCATGGCAACAACGGCTATGGCAGCGGCCGCACCTTCGCCGGCGCCTGGCGCCACAGCGAGGACGGCGGTGATCGCCAGTTCGGCCTGCTGGCCGCTGCCAGCAGCAGCCGCAGCAGCGAATACGCCACCGCCCGTGGGCAGAAGAACGCTGCCGACCCGGGCAGCCAGCAGCCCAGCAGCTGGCTGCTGAAAGCCCGCCTGCAGCCCAGCGACCAGCATCGGCTGGACCTGAGCCACATGCGCTACGAAAACGACTTCTACCACAATTACCCGTGGCAGATTTCCGCGCGCAACCAGCGCGCCAGCTACCACTACACGCCCTATACGCCATGGATCGACCTGCGTGCCACCTTCGCCAGCAACAAGACCCGGCTGTTCTACCCGCCGGTGGAGGATTCGAGCTACATCGGCCGCCGCACCCACAGCAGCCTGAGCAGCTGGACCGTCGACAACACCAGCCGCTTTGATATCGGCGCCCTGCAGGCGCGGTGGAACACCGGCATCAAGCATCAGTCGGACATCTACGTGGCCGACACCCCTATCCTGCGCGGTGCCAACCCACAGGGCCGCAGCAAGCTCGACAGTGTGTTCAGCACCCTGGAACTGCAATACGACATCTACGCGCTGACCGCTGGCCTGCGCCAGGATCGATACGGCATCCGCGGCCATATCCCGGTGTGTTCCGACGTGCCGGGCCAATGCACGGAGATCCATGGCGGCGACATCGACGTGCGCCGCAGCGAGCGCGCGCTCAGCCCCAGCCTGGCACTCTCACTGCAGGCCACCGACTGGCTGCAGCTGTTCGCTGAAGTCTCGCGCACCTCGCGGCCGCCGCGTGTGCAGGAGATGTTCTTCGAGAAGATCCCGTTGGAGGGCATGAGTGATGCCGACGGCGTAGGTGCCAATCCGTTCCTGCGCCGCGAGCGCTCACGCAACCTGCAGTTCGGTGCCAACCTCAGCACCGATTCGCTGCTGGTCGACGGTGACCTGGCGCAGCTGCGCATCACCCGTTTCGACAACCGCATCCGCGACTACATCAAGCCGCAGTACCTGCTGATCGTGCATCCGCCGGAACTGGAGCCGTTCGTGGTGCCGATCGACAGCGATCCGCAGCTCAATGCCTGGACCGATGTGCTGGATGCAGACGACTTCACCACCACCACGCGCTGGATGAACCACCCGGGCGTTGTACGCATGCGCGGCATCGAGCTGGAAGCGCACTACGCCAGTGAGCACTACCACGCCACGCTCAGCTGGACCCGCTCGCGCACCAGCGCACCGGCCATCGAGTTCGTCAACCTGGAAGACATCACCGCCCTGCCCGACCGCTACTGGACGCTGGACGTGGGCGGCCGCTGGTGGCAGCAGCGCGTGCAGGCCGGCCTGCGCGCCGAATACTCCGGGCCCACCGAGGAAGGCTACGACTTCTTCCAGACCCGCAAGACCGGCGGCACCGGTGTGCTGCTCGACTTCTACGCCAGATTCAAGCCACAGGCCAATACCACGCTGTGGCTGAACATCGAAAACCTGCAGAACAAGTCCTATGACAACAATGCCTCGATCGACAGCATCTTCAGCCCGATCCTGGACCGCGGCAACGGCCGTGGCCGCACCGTCTCGATGGGCATCAATGTGGCGTTCTAGCCGTCGCTGGTTGCCGCTGTGCCTGCTGGCGCTGGCGGGCGTGGCTGGCGCCCAGTCGATGCCCGGCACGGTGACCGACCTGGCCAGCGGCCAGCATCTGGACGAGGCCGCATTCGTGCAGCGTGCGGCCAATGCGCAGCGGCTGCTGCTGGGTGAACGCCATGACCTCGCCGGAGACCATGCGGCCCAGCGCTGGCTGCTGCATGCCCTGCAACAGGTGCGCCCGCAAGGCGCGCTGGTGATGGAGATGATTGCCAGCGAGCGCCAGCCGCGCCTGCAACGGGTGCAGCGCTGGCTGGCCAGGGGCACCCATGCCGAGGGTGCACGCCTGCAGGATCTGCTGGACTGGGATGCGCGCTGGCCGTGGGCCGCGTATGGCGGGCTGGTACGGGAGGCTGCCGATGCAGGCACGCCGTTGTTCGGTGGCAACCTGTCGCGTGCCGAGGTCAACGCGCTGCTGGCCTCGACCGAGGGCGTGCGATTCCCAGTGGCCGCTGCCCGCCAGCGCCTGTCGGCGGTGGTGCTGGCCCAGCACGCAGACGCGGCACCGATGCTGGAAGGGATGCTGGCCGTACAACAGGCCCGCGACACGCGCATGGCGCAGGTGCTGCTCGACGCGCCCGCACCGGCGCTGCTGGTAGCAGGTCGCTGGCATGTACTGCGCGGTACCGGGGTACCGGGCTACCTGTCACCGGATACGCCTGCGTTGGTGATCGCATTGGCTTCACCGGGTGAAACCGTCGATGCAGCTGATGCCGATCTGCTGTGGGTGCTGGACGATGAGTGAGCGCGGCCAACACTGGCAGGCGATCGCGATCACCGTCGTCCTGCATCTGCTGCCACTGCTGCTGTTGGTGCACTGGGTCGCGATGCCGCCGATGCTGCCGCCGCCGGAGCAGGACGTGCGCATCAGCCTGCGCCTGCTGGCACCGGCCACGCCGCCACAGCCGGTAGAGGAGCGCCAGGCCGAAACCCCCAGCCAGGCGCAGCAGGCCCGCGCCTCGCAGCCCACGAAGTCACCGCCGCCGCCCAAGTCTACGGCGGCGCGCGACGGAGAGCAGGCCGCCAGCGAAACGGGTGGCACGGGCCGCCAGCCAGTGCCGGTCGCCCCGCCTGCGGCCGCGACCGATGCAAGTCCCGCACCGGCATCGATCACGGCCGCGCCGCCCGCTCCGGACGCGCCACCGGCAGACTTCCAGGCCGGCGCCGCCAGCGACCAGTGGGAAGCCCGCCTGATGGCGCGGCTGGAACGTTACCGCTATTACCCCGCCGCCGCGCGCTCGCGCCGGCAGCAGGGCACTGCCTGGGTCAGGGCCAGCATCGACCGCGAAGGTCGCCTGCTGGCCCTGCGGCTGGAGCAGTCCAGTGGCCAGCCGATGCTCGATGACGCAGCCCTGCAGACCTTCCGTCGCGCCCAGCCACTCCCCCCAATTCCCGATGAACTGAAGGCACCTCAGGAACTGGTGGTACCGGTGGAGTACTACCTGCGCTAGGCGCTGTGGAGCTGCGAGGCAGTCTGCGACCTCAACCCGGGTTGAGGTCAAATACACCCCGCGCAACAGAGCAGTCCGCCATGCGCAACGATCGCAGCGTGCTGTATCGCCGGGCCGATGCTCGGCTGCTCCATGCGAACGGCAGTTGTAGAGCCGAGCCCATGCTCGGCTGCTCCATGCGAACGGCAGCCGAGCATGGGCTCGGCTCTACAGGGGAACGGAACCTGGCCGGGCGAGGCCCCGGTGCCAAAGAAGCGGGGCTACGTCCACGCCGGGTCGGCGGTGAAATCGATGGTCAGCCAGAACGTGCCGCCACGGGCATCCAGGCGTACCGCGATCTCGTCGCGCATCGCATCGACCGCGCCCACCGAACCCAACGGCGTCGTCGGGTCAGCCAGCACATGGATCTCGATGAACCGCATGCGCCCCATCTTCGCCACATGGCTGGTGAATCCGGCATAGCCGTGCTCGGCCACGAACGCCTGCATCACCTGCTGCACGCGCCGGTCCAGATCGTCCGGGGCCACCTGCAGCACCTCGCGCATGGCTTTCCAGGCGCTGCGCGCCGGCACCGGCAGCACCGCCAGGCTGATCAATGCCAGCACGATCGAATCAAGGTAAGGCACCCAGTGGTGCCACTCGCCGCCGTGCAACGCCAGTGCCAGTACGAAGGCCAGCACCACCGCCAGGCTCATCAGCCCACCCAACAGCCAGCCACGCACGTCCAGCCACAACAACGCCGAGCGCAGGCGCCGCGCACGCTGCGCGACGAACGCGGCCATCGCCAGGTTGCTGGCACTCAGCAATGCTGCCCACCACAGCGCAGGCCCGAACTTCACTTCGTGCCCGCCCGTGGTCAAACCGATCACCGCGTTGGCCAGCGCATAGACGCAGGCCAACGACAGGATCACCCCACCGAGTGCCTCGACCATCGGCTCCAGGTGCCAGTAGCCGTACTGGAAGCGCGGGCTCTGTTCCCGCGCCACCAGTCGCAGCACCGACAATGACACCAGGGTCAGGGCAACGTCGACCAGGCTGTACACGCCGTCGAACAGGATGGCCTGCGATCCCACCAGCAGGCCACCGCTGAAGCCGACCGCGCTGACCGCGATGGTGACCCCGATCGAGAACTTCAGGATGCGTTGCTCGCGCGCGGTATCCATCGTTCGCCAAAGGGCCGACCGTCGCCGGTCAGGCCTTCAGCACCTCCACCTTGTACGATGTCACGTCGCCGTCCTGCTCGATGATCAGCCCGTGCACATCCGACTCGAAGCCCGGGAAGCGCGCGTTCTGCTCGCGGGCGATGCGCAGCGACTGGATGATCGGTTCGTCACTGTCGCCGAAACGCTCGCCCGGCATGATGGTGGGAATGCCCGGCGGGTACGGAACCAGCATGGTCGCCGCGACGCGGCCACTGAGCTGCTCGATGTCGACCCGCTCGATCTCGCCCTTGACGAGGTGGTTGTAGGCATCGGCCGGGGTCATCACCGGCGTCGGCAGGTCCACGTACATCTCGCGCATCACCTTGGCCACCGAGAACTCCTGGTTGAACGCATGCAGCGCATCGCACAGGTCACGCAGGCCCCAACCAGCGTAGGCGTTCGGATAGTCGGCCGCCAGCGACGGCAGTGCCTGGCTGAGCTGCGCGTTGCGGTCGTACAGTTCCTTGAATGCCATCAGTTCGGTGACCAGCGTGCTCCACTTGCCCTTGGTGATACCCATCGAGAACAGGAACAGCACCGAGTACAGGTTGGTCTTCTCCACAGTGATGCCGCGGCCCCACAGGAACTTGCTCAGCACCGCCGCCGGAATGCCCAGCTTACCCATGCTGCCGTCCATCGCCAGGCCCGGGGTCAGCAGGGTCACCTTGATCGGGTCGATCAGCACATAGTCGTCGACCAGGTTCTCGAAACCATGCCAGTGCGCATCCGGCTGCAGGTACCACTCCTCGCGCTTGGCCACCAGCGGTGCCGGCGTATCGCCCTTGTCCAGGCTGCGTTCGACCTTGGTGGGCTGCCACACGCTGAACCACCAGTCATCGCGGCCAAGGTCGTCACGCACGTGCAGCATCGCGCGACGGAACGCGATCGCCTCGTCATGCATTTCCTGCACCAGCGAACGGCCGGCGTCGCCTTCCATCATCTTCGACGCCACATCACAGGCCGCGATCACCCCGTAATGCGGGCTGGTCGAGGTGTGCATCATGAACGACTCGTTGAAGCGCTCGGCATCCAGGTCGCGCTGCGCCGAATTGCGCACGTGGATCATCGACGCCTGCGAGAACGCGGCCAGCAGCTTGTGCGTGGAATGCGTGGTGAAGATGATCGCATCCTGCTCGCGCGGCTTGCCCTTCGCCATGCCGTAGTGGTTCTCGTAGAACGGATGGAACGCGGCATAGGCGTACCAGGCTTCATCGAAGTGCAGGAAGTCGACCGCGCTGCCGATCTCGTCGGCGATCTTCTCGGCGTTGTAGCACAGGCCGTCATAGGTCGAGTTGGTGACCACCGCGATGCGCGGCTTGGAGCCAGCCTGGTAGGCCTTGCTGGCCAGCGGGTTGGCGGCGATGCGCTGCTGCAGCGATTCCGGCGTGAACTGGTCCAGGCTGATCGGGCCGATGATGCCGTGCGCGTTGCGGCTGGGGGTGAAGTACACCGGCACCGCGCCGGTCATGATCAGCGCGTGCAGCAGCGACTTGTGGCAGTTGCGGTCGACGAACACCACGTCGCCGCGGGCCACCGTGCCGTGCCAGACGATCTTGTTGGCGGTGGAGGTGCCGTTGGTCACGAAGAAGGTATGGTCGGCACCGAAGTTGCGTGCCGCTTCGTTCTCGGCGTCCTTGATCGGGCCGGTGTGGTCGAGCAGCGAGCCCAGCTCCGGCACCGAGATCGACAGGTCGCTGCGCAGGGTGTTCTCACCGTAGAACTGGTGGAATGCACGACCGACCGGCGACTTGGTGAACGCCACGCCGCCGGCATGGCCCGGCGTGTGCCAGGAATAGTTCGACTCGGCCGCATGGTGGATCAGCGCCTTGAAGAACGGCGGCAGCAGGTTCTTCATGTAGTCTTCGGCCGCGCGCATCACCTGCCGCGAGATGAAGCTCTTGGTGTCTTCGAACAGGAAAATGAAGCCGTGGATGTACTTGAGCAGCTTGCTCGGCACCTTCTCGATGGTGCGGCGCTCGCCGTACAGGAACACCGGCAGGTTGGCGCGGCGCGCGCTCTGCTCGCGCAGGAACGCAGTCAGGCGCTGGAACTCGCCATCCACTTCCTCGCTGCCGTCGATCGAGATCAGCACCGCCGACGCCGCCACGTAGGTTCGGGCACCGGCACGGGCATCGTCCAGGTTCAGGCCACACAGCACCCGCTGGTCATTGCTGCGCAGCTCTTCAACCAGGGCACGGATCAGGATGCCGCCGATGCGCGGCGACTCGTAGTCGTTGTCGATGACAATGACCGGATAGTCCAGGGACTTGAAGTACACGTTGATTCTCCTTGTCTAACTCAGGAACGCTGGGCGCCGGCACTGATCGCCGAAGCCTCGCGGGCGCGCTGCCGCTGCTGGCGGCGCTCCTCGCTGAAGAAGGGATAGAACACGGTGATGAACAGCACGAACAGGAACGCGTACTGCACGATGGTTCCCGACGAGCCGTAGATCGCCCACAGGCAGTACACGACGGTCAGGCTGGTCAGCGTCCAGAACGCGCCGGTATGGATGATCGTGTGCGAGCGTTCGACCACGAAGTAGCAGGCCACGCACGAGTAGATGTAGGGCAGCAGGGTCAGCACCACCGCCGCCGAGGTGATCACGTCGAACTGGGCAGACGCGGTTTCCGAAGTGGAGGTGACCAGCACCGCCAGGGTCATCAGCACGGCCACGATCAGCACGCCCTTGACCGGCACGTCGTCCTTGTTGGTCTTGCTGAAAATGCTCGGGAACAGGCCGTCATCGGAGGCGGCCTTGGCGCTCTGTGCGGTCAGCAGGATCCAGCCGCCGAGCGAGCCTGCCGCACCGATGAAGGCACACAGGCTGACCAGCGCACCGCCCCAACCGCCCACCGCCTTGGCCGCAGCCAGCGCAAACGGGGCATCGGAGGTCTGCAGCTCGCCATTGGGCACCATGCCCATGATCACCGAGGAACTGGCGATGTAGGCGATCGCGGCCAGGAACACGCCGGCCAGCGTGGCACGGGCCACGTTCTTTTCCGGGTTCTCGACCACGCCCGCAGTCACCGACGCCGATTCAACGCCGATGAACGCCCACAGGGTCAGTGCCGCAGCGCTGGAGATCGCGCCGAAGTTCGACTCGCCGGACACGTTGTAGGCGCCCTTGAAGATATCGGCATCGAAGAAGAACCAGCCGAAGATGGCGATGCCCAGGATCGGGACCAGCGCAAAGCTGGTGGTGACCGTCTGCACGCGGCTGACGAAGGCCGGGCCGATCACATTGGCGAAGCTCAGCGCCCACACCAGGATCAGCACCGCGATGCAGCGCACCAGCGGCTCGGACAGGATCGGGAAAAAGTAGCTGAAGTAGCCGACCGCCGCGATCGGGATGGCGACGTTGCCGATCCAGTTGGCGAACCAGTAGATGGTGTTGGTCTGGAAGCCCATGTACGGGCCGAACCAGTCACGCGCGTATGCGTACGGACCGCCCGCCTTCGGTGCCAGCTTGCCCAGCTTGGCGAACACGAAGGCCAGCAGCAGCGCGCCCGCGGTGGTGATCAGCCAGCCCCAGATCGAGGCGGTACCGATCTTGGCCAGGCTGGAGGGCAGCAGGAACACGCCTGAGCCCATCATGTTGCCGGCGACGAGGAAGGTGGCTCCGACCACCCCGATTTTCTTTGCTTCTGCCATGACAATCTCCTGTACTGGCATGAGCCCGGTGCGGCCGGGCGTGGGGACGGTTGCGCTGGCGTAACGCCGCTGGCGCTTACTTGATGAAGTTGTATTGCAGGCTGCCCTGCACCCGGACGGTGTCGCCGCGCGCGCCGCCCTGCTGTTCCAGGCGCCCGTACAGCAGCTCCATGCCCATGGTCCACGAGGGCGCCGGGCTCCAGATCAGGTTGAACACGCCGTAGCGGCTCTGCCGGAATGCGTCGGCGGCCAATGCGGGGTTACGCTCCAGGGTCAGCTGGCCGAAGATCAGGTTCGATCGCCACAGCCCGGACCAGTAATGGGTGTAGCCAACGAAGCCGCCGTGCAGGTCCAGCGCGTCGAGACGGCCATCGGCACCGACCACCGCGTCCAGCCCGGAGCCGGTCAGGTCGGCGGTGTAGCGGCTGAGACCGCGGCCACCGAGTGCACCGAACAGCAGCAGGTCGCGCTCGCCCACCGATGCCGAGCCGCTCAGCTGCAGGCCGCCTGCCATGCGCCGGTCGCGCTCGCCTTCGCCGTCATAGGCCAGGTTGCGCGCCACCGCGCCCAGCTGCAGGTGGCCCCAGTCACGCTCCATGCGTGCGGTCACGGTTACGTCCGGCAGACGGTTCACCGCAGCCCGCTCATCACTGGCACCGGCCAGTTCGGTCTTCGGGTCTTCAGCCGCCACGGTCAGGGTGTTGCCCTTGCCCATCGCGAAGCTGTGGTGGATGCCGGCCACCAGCAGATAGCCCGCGCCGCCGGGCCCGGCGAAATCCAGCGTGTCGGGCAGGCTGTCCGGGTCCATGAAGCTGGAATAGCCATAACCGGCATAGGTATTGCCGAGCTGGCCATAGGCATGACGCAGGCGGAACTCGTAGCCGTCGCTGCTGCCGAAGAAGTCGTTCTCCAGGTAGAAGCGCAGGTTGCCGTGCGTGGTCGGGCGCCGCGCCTCGAAGCTGAAGCGGGTCTGCTTGGCGTGGATGTTGAAGTTGGAGACATCGCGGTGGCTGCCGCCCACCGGCATCGACGAGGGAATGAACTGGTCCTCGTCGCCAGCCGCGCGCGAATCGGCGATGGCATCCAGCTTGGCGTAGCCACCGATGCGGATCACGGTATCGGTGCCCGGGATCGCAAAGAACCCCTTCAGGTCTGGATCGGTCGGACCAGCGGCGCTGTCCGGTCGCGATGCCGCGGTGGACGGATCAGCGACCGAATCGCGCTGCGGCAGTACCGGTTGCGCCACACCCGGCACTTGGGTGCGATGGATCACATCGGAAGGGGCAGCGGAGGCAATCGGCCCCGTTTCAGGCAAGGCTGTTGCCTGCGCAGGCACAGCATCGCGCTGCTCCAGCCGGTCCAGCCGTTGCTGCATGCCTTCCAGCGCCTGGCGCATTGCGGCGATCTCACGCCGCAATGCCTGCGCATCCCCCGCATCACCCTGTTGGGCGTACGCCGGCGTGATCGCCAGTGCCCCCAGACACGCCAGACTCAGTACTGCCAAACGCATTGCATCCTCCCCGGACGAACACTCGCATCACGGTTCCGGAGCGCACGCATGCGCCGCCCCGGCTTCGCGTTGCCGTTGCTGGAAATGCGGGTACTGCGTCGACGACATCGGCCAGCCTGCGCGCGGCAGGCAACAGGACGATGACACTGCCCTGCCTGCACCCATGTCGCTTCCATCAAGGCCGCGCTGCCAGAGAGGTGGCGACCGCAGCGGTCTGGGTAACAAGCAGGGAGTGAGAGTGTCGTGAATGGCTGTGCCGCACTGCCCGCATCAGGGCAGCCTTGGCGCGGCATCCATGGCGCGTTGACGCTGTATTCCATGCGTCAAAGGCTAATCCACCTGTCGTTTTTGGCCTTGATTGGAATCAAGGCGCGATGCTTGATCTCAGTCACGATTCAGACGTGAGCTCGAACAGGTCATGCGCAAGCGGCTGTGTCCGCCTGGGGCACAGAACGCAACAGGCCCGCATGTCGCCATGCGGGCCTGTGGGCTACATCAACATGTCGGCACGGATCAACGCGGGCCGAGCACCGTCGTCAGGTCGTCGCCCTGCGGCAGTCCGGCGCGGCGCTGCACCTGGCCCTGTGAATCCTGGAACAGGATGCCTGGCGTGCCCTGGAAGCCCATCTCCAGCATCAGGACCTGGTTGGCATCAAGCTTGCCTGCGATCTCGCGGCTGATGTTCGGCAGCGCCTTGATGCCGCCACGGTCGAACTGGTGTTCGTTCTCCAGCAGCGCCGCGCTCGGATCACGCGCGGCGAGGATGGCGGCGGCCTTGGCCGGGCTGTCCTCGCGGATCACACCCACCATGATGTGACGCAGCTGCACCTTGCCGGCATCGACCCACGGCCGCGCTGCTTCCCAGAATTTGTGGCAGTAGGGGCAGTTGGCATCGCTGAAGGTATAGATCACGCGCGGCGCGTCGGCCTTGCCGTCACGCACCCATGCGCTGGCTTCGAGCTTGGTCCACATCTTGGCCGACATCGGTGTGGCGACCAGCTTTTCGACCGCTTCGGCAGCCACATCATTGCCTTCGGCATCGAACAGGCTGCCCACCAGCACGTGCTTGCCATCGGCAGTGACATAGGCCGCTGCAGGCTGTTGACCACCCACCACACCCGCAAAACCACGCAGGCCACCCGGCGCATCGAACTCGGCAACGACCTCGAAGCCGTGCTTTTCGATGCCCTTCAGCACTGCAGGACGGTCGCCTTTGGCGGCAGAGGCAGGGGCACTCGTCGCCGGTGCCGCGGCGGCCTTGCCCGGCGGCGTCTGTGCCTGGCTGCAGGCGGCCAATGCCAGCATGACCGGCAGCAACAGCACCGCCGGGGCGGTGCGCAGGGAAGTCGACAACATGGGAACTCCGTAGTGAGATGCCCGCGCAGGCTACCGCAGCCGGCGCAGTTTGTGTTCAAGACCGGCCGCGGTCAGCTCGCCCAGGTGCAATTCACGCAGGCGCCCATCGGCATCGAAGAAGAATGTCGAAGGATAAGCCTGCACACCCAGCACTGTTGAAGCAGCCGCTTCATCATCCAGCAGCACATTGCCCAGCATCAGTCGCTCACCGGCAAGAAAGACCTGGACTTCATCCAGGGTTTCGCCCTGATTGAGGAATACGAACTGCACGTTGCCATGTGCCTGCTGTGCCGCTGCGAGCACCGGCATCTCCCGTCGGCAGGGGCCGCACCATGTGGCCCACAGGTTCAGCACCACCGGCCTGCCCCGGAACTGCTGCAGATCAACCGTTCCGCCCTGCAGGTCCGCGAACTGCAGCGTCGGCAATGGCATCTGCCGCTCCTGCCAGGCCGACAGCAGCTGACCACCAGCGGCCCAGAGCAGCACACCCACCAGTGCGCTTGTCAGTACCGGTGCACGCAACTGACGCCACGGCCGCAGACGCCATGATCCCCACGCCAGCCCGGCCACCAGCACCACCGTCAGGTGATAGCCACCATCGGTGACCTGCAGAATACTCCAGGGTTCCGATCGATAGAGCGCAAAATTCAGCACCACAAAACTGATACGACCACACAGCAGGCCGATCAGCAGCATGTCCAGCACCATGCTTGCTGCCGACGGCAGCGGCATTCCTGCTGCCCTGCGCGGCCAAAGACGGGCAACGATCATGGCCAGCAACGTGCACATGAGGATCAACACCACCGGCATCGGTACCGGTCCAACACTCGACATCAGCCCACCTGTTCAAGTTGCACTTGCCTGCATGGTCAAAGCGTCGCGCCCAGGTTGCAAGCGCTCGCCCGCCGCCTGTCATCAGGCCGCACTCCGCCCCAACTGCATGCCGGGGGGCGTCTGCAGGCCACGCAGGCTTCCGGCCACCGACGGCATCAACGGCCGCTCCCGCCGCTTGCAGTTGACGTGGCGACGATAGTTGGCCGGTGTCATGCCCACGATGCGGAGGAACAGACGCCGGAACGCGCTCTGATCAGCGTAGCCCACACCCCAGGCCACCTCTTCGATGCCTGCGCCCTGCTGCAGCAGGGTCTGCGCCTTGGCAATGCGCAGCCGTTGGCAGTACTCGATCGGCCGCAGACCGGTCGCCCGGAGGAAGCGCCGCTGCAAGGTTCGCGGTTCCAATCCGGAAACTTCGCAGATTGCGGCCAGCGTGGCTCCTCGTGCCGCAGTGGTATGCAGCCAGCGCTGGGCCTTCAGTACGTCGCGGTCACCGTGGGCGAAGTTGGCACTGAACCGCTCAAGATCCTGCTGGATCCCCGCGGGCACGACGATCCCGAGCTGTTGCGCGACCGCGCTCGCCACGCCTTGCCCGTGCAGCCGGTACAGCAGACGCAGGCCGAGGAACCGCCAGGCCTGCGATCCGCCGACCGTCAGCAGATCACCGTCGTCGACCAGCGCCCGCTCACTGGGGACCCAGCTCACCGCCTGCGCCTGCAACCCTGGATGTCGCCCCAGATCGGGGCCGCTGACCGTTCTTCCAGCCAGCAGTCCCGCACGGGCCAGCACGCCGACCCCATCGCTGGCGGCAGCCAGCAGGCTGCCACCGTCATAGTGGGCCCGCAACCAGTCCAGCAGGACCTCCTCGGCGCGCAGGCAGGCTCCAGGGCTGATCTGGCCGGGAACCGCGATTACCGCAGGAATGGCGGCGTCAAGCATTTCAGCACCCGCGATGCGATGTACACCGGTCTGGCTGGCGGGCACGATCCAGCGGGTGACAAGCACACGCTTGAACGGTCGGCGCTGCTGCTGGGCCAGGCGGTTTGCGACGTGGGCCATTTCGGCCAGCACCGAGGCGGCGGAGGGGTCCCCTCCCGGGTATTCGACCACCGCAACCTCGACGAATGCTTCGTTCCTGACTCCCTCCACAGACCACCTCCTCGGTTCGTTGCAGGCCATCGAACGGCCGGTTCAGGCGAAGGGTAGGAACAGGCCCATCTGCGGGGCTATGAAGAAAGTTGCAAAGTGGGCTGAATGCGCGCGCCGGGCTCAAGCCTTGACTCTAGACCAGACTCCAGGCTTCACAATGATCGGCAGGATCCGCTGGAAAACTGCCATGAACATTGGACAACTGGCCCGCCAGGCGGGCGTGCCGATCGATACGGTCCGCTATTACGAGCGGCAGCAGCTGCTGCCGACAGCGGCGCGCTCGGCTGGCGGCTACCGCATCTTCGGCGAGCCGGACCTGCGCCGGTTGCGCTTCATCCGCCGCGCCAAAGCGCTGGGCTTCAGCCTCGAGGAAATCGGCGAACTGCTGGCGCTCAGCGATCACCACCGGCAGGACATGGGAAGCGTGCGCGACACCGCCCAGGCCCGCCTGCAGGACATTGCACAACGGATGGCCGAACTGCAGCGCATGCATACCGCGCTTTCGCAGCTGGTCGATGCATGCCCCGGTCACGGCACGCTCGACCAATGCCCGATCCTGGCGGCGCTGACCGACGACAACGCATAGACATCCCTGGGGCAGATCGACATTGCAACGCACGTGAAGAAAAGTGCAACAAATGCTTGCCAACCCCCTGGGGCAAGGCTATTATTTCGCTCCTCAGCGACGTGGGGCCATAGCTCAGCTGGGAGAGCGCCTGCATGGCATGCAGGAGGTCAGCGGTTCGATCCCGCTTGGCTCCACCAATCTTTCGGCATTAGGCCGTCGAAAGGTCGCTACAGAACATTGATGAGAATTGCGTCCCCATCGTCTAGAGGCCTAGGACATCACCCTTTCACGGTGGCGACCGGGGTTCGAATCCCCGTGGGGACGCCACTCATCACGAACAACGAGGACCCGGCCGATAACCGGGTCTTTTTTGTTCACCGCCTACCGGCATTCAGGTTGTGGCGTTGCGGTTCCCCTGCCCCCGTGGCTACGGTTAAACCGGAACGAAAAAAGTTCAAAAAAAGCTTCCACAAACGTGAACACGCAGGTATGATAGGCGGCTCGGTAACACGGGGCCATAGCTCAGCTGGGAGAGCGCCTGCATGGCATGCAGGAGGTCAGCGGTTCGATCCCGCTTGGCTCCACCACTTTCGACATTAGGCCGTCGAAAGTTCTACAACTTGAAGTTTTTCGTGCGTCCCCATCGTCTAGAGGCCTAGGACATCACCCTTTCACGGTGGCGACCGGGGTTCGAATCCCCGTGGGGACGCCAGTTTCAAAACGGACTCTGCTCCCGGCAGATCATCCGGAGTTTAATGGGGCCATAGCTCAGCTGGGAGAGCGCCTGCATGGCATGCAGGAGGTCAGCGGTTCGATCCCGCTTGGCTCCACCACTTCGACATTAGGCCGTCGAAGCATCTACAACTTGAAGTTTTCGTGCGTCCCCATCGTCTAGAGGCCTAGGACATCACCCTTTCACGGTGGCGACCGGGGTTCGAATCCCCGTGGGGACGCCAATTCTTGAAAACCCCGGTTTAGGCCGGGGTTTTTCTTTGCCTGCGATTTATGGGAAGGCGCCATCCACGCATGGCGTGGATCTACCCGGGCGCTGCAGTAGATCCACGCCGTGCGTGGATGGCCTCACCGCCATCACTCCTCAGAACCGGCGATACATCCCGATCGACGCCGGCGCTGTCGGCGCGAAACCAAACTGAGCGTACAACCGATGCGCTTCACCATCGGCGAGCAGGCTGACGTACGCCGACGGCGGCAGGTTCGCCTGCATCCAGCCATCCAGGCGGCGCATCACCTCCTTGCCCAGCCCCTGTCCCTGCAGCCGTGGCAGCACGGCGATATCGCAGACCTGCAGGTGGCAACCGCCATCACCCACGATGCGGCCCATCGCTACCAGCTCATTGCCCTGGTAGGCACACACGCCATACAGGGTGTTGGGCAGTGCGCGCGTCGCCGCCTCCTGGCTCTTGGCACTGAGGCCGGCCAGCACACGCAGCCGGCAGTAGTCTTCAACCGTGGGGACTGCCTCACGGAACTGGCAGCTGACGGAATCATTCATGCGGTATCTCCCTGTAGGTCGGGCTATCCTGCCGCATCCACGTCGCAGCGACTGCGACCCAGGCCTGCAGAGTTCCCATGTGCTATTCCGCCCTGATCCGTGCCGACTACGCCACGCTGGTCCGCGAGTTCGGTGCCATCCTGTCGCTGGAGGAGTTCGCCGAACTGTACGCGCACGACCCCGGCAAGAAGCGACCGAAAACCCCCAAGGCCATGGACGACGGTTTTGCCGGCGCGCGCACCCAGCAGGGCCGTGACATCGTAGCGAAGATCCAGCAATGGCATGCGCAGGAGCGCCAGGACCTGGAGGCGGAGCTGGCCCGCCAACGCGAGCGCCGCGATATCGCTCACGCAACGCTGGCCACCCGCCCCACCCAGAAGGCACGCAACGACCTGCGCGTGGCCGGCAACCGCATTGAGCGCGCCCAGGCCCGGCTCGAAGACCTGCACCGGGTACAACTACTGCCGCGCGACAACCGCATTTTCCCCGGTACCTACGCGCCGGTGATGGTCACAGAGAACGGCCAGCGCGTGATCAAGCCGATGCGCTACCAGTGCCGGCTGCCTGACAAACCTGCACGCAACGACGCGCTCTACCCCGGCACCTACAACGCACGACGTGACAGCCTGGAAGGCTACTGGCGCGGTGCGTTCGGCCTTCGCCACGGCGTGGTGGTGGTGCGGGCGTTCTATGAGCACGTGCCACGCCACGCCATCACAGGGCGCGCGCTTGGCGCCGCGGAAAAGGAACAGGATGTGGTGCTGGAGTTCCGCCCCGACCCGCCCCGCGACCTGCTTCTGGCCTGCCTTTGGGCGGAATGGGAGGGACCGGAAGGACGCCTGCTCTCGTTCGCCACGATCACCGATACCCCGCCACGCGACGTCGCCGCGGCCGGTCACGATCGCGGCGTGATACCGATCCGCAGGGAGCATCTCGATGCGTGGCTCAATCCCGATCCGGACAACCTGGCCGGGCAGTACCGCATCCTCGACGACCGCGAGGACATCCGCTACGTGTACGAGGAGGCCGGCTGAAGCGCCATTCTCACGCCGTTGCGCTGGAACGGCCCACCGCACGGGTCAGCGCCCGGGTCAGATCCGCCGACAGATACGGCTTGACCAGCAGTATTCCGGCCAGCATCGACTCGGGCAGCTGCTCAGCCAGCATTCCGGTGGCGAGCACGAACGGTACGCCACGCGCCGACAATGCTGCCGCCACTGGCTCGCTGGTCTCGTTGCGGGCCAGGCGATAGTCCAGCAGGGCCACATCCGGGGCCGAGTCTTCCAGCATGCGCAATGCTTCAGCCACGCTCGCCGCCAACCCGACCACGGTCGCGCCGGCATGCACCAGCTGCATCTGCAGCAGGGCCGCACTCATCTCGTCGTTCTCGACCACCAGCACCCTCAGGTCCTGCAACACTGTCATCGGCTATGGCTCCTGGAGGCATTCAAGCCGGCGCAGTATAGCCATCACAGAGCCGATGCCGACAGGAAACGCCTCGATCTGCCTTGCCCCTATGAAAGCCCTGCCCTCCTCGGTTACACTCACACGCTGCCTGCCGGTGTGGCGGAATGGTATACGCAGCTGACTCAAAATCAGCCGGGGGTGACCCCATGAAGGTTCGAGTCCTTTCACCGGCACCACAGCATCAAAGGCCAGGTCCATGACCTGGCCTTTTGCTTTTCCAGGCGACGTATGCCCATTTGGCCGCCCCGGTGTCACTGCGCTGACGCATAACTGCGACCGCTGGCAGCATTGCTTCTAGACGCAGTGCACACTTTTCTTGCCAGCCTCACGTACATCTGCCTATCGTGATCCCGCCGGATCCGGGGGCGGGGGAATGCATGACGCTGCGTGCTGCACTGTTTTTTCTGGTCGCGCACGCACTCGTCATCGCCTTGGTCGGCCCGCAGGACCCTGTCGGCTCCTACCTGTTGCTGATCACCGCCCCCCTGCTGGCCGCACTGGCCTGCGTGCGGCGCGCACGTGTCAGCCAGGCGGCCTGCAAGTGGCGGCTGCTCGGCGCGGCCGTCGGCCTGTTCTCACTCGCCCTGCTGGCCCTGCTGTACCGCAATGTGGCCGGCCTCGCCCCTGCGCAGATGACCGTCTCCACACTGATCCTGTACGTGTTCTACCGGATCCCCCTGACCTACGTAGCTGCAAGCCCGGGCGGCGGAAATCGCTTCATCCGTGCGGTGGACCTTGCGATCATTGCCCTGCTTTGGCTGCTGTACTACCTGCATACGCGGGCCATGGCGCCTCTCAACACCGCGCTATGGACGCAGTGCCTGAACACGATGAGCAGCGTGCAGAACAGCCTGGTGTTCTGCTTCGCGCTGATCCGCTTCCTGGCCGAGGACAATCCCGACCGCCGCGATTTCTTCCGCACACTTGCGATCTACGCGCTGGGCTACTTCCTGCTGGCGCTCTACATCAACACCTGCCAGCCGCAGACACCTGACGGCAGCTGGGGCGACCTGCTGATCAGCGGGCTGTTCGTGCTGCTGGCCGTCCTGGCCGGCAGCCACCGCCGCTATCCGGCAGTGGAGATATCCCGCAGCCTGCGACGCATCGTCGATGCCGGCGTACCACTGATGCTGCCCTTGCTGCTGATGATGGTCGCGCTGCTGGTCGCGCGCCTGCAGCCGAGCCTGGCCGCGGTAGGTTTCATCGGTGCGATGCTGGGCTACGCCCTGCGCAGCGTGCTGAGCCAGATCGAGATCCAGCGCCAGCGCGACGAACTGGAAACGCTGGCACGGCGCGATCCACTGACAGGGCTGGGCAACCGGCGCAGCTTCGATGAGTCGCTGGATGGGGCCCACCGCCGCGCGCGGCGCCAGGGCCAGGGCCTGGCGGTACTGATGATCGACATCGACCACTTCAAACAGCTGAACGACACCTACGGGCACCCGGAAGGTGATCGGCGCCTGCGTGCCGTCGCCAGCATCCTCGACGGCTGCCTGCAGCGCGGTGACGACCTGCTGGCCCGCTATGGCGGCGAGGAGTTCATCGCAGCCCTGCCATCGCCCGAGGCGATGCACGCGCTGCATCTGGGAGAACGCCTGCGTGCTGCGGTCGAAAGCGCCGCACTGCCCGCTGCCGAGGGCCATGTGACCATCAGCGTGGGCGTGGCCTGGCAGCCCGCCAGCGATGAGTACGCGCCGGCAGACCTGGTCGGCCGTGCCGACCAGGCCCTGTACCGGGCCAAGCATGCCGGGCGCAACCGTGTGCACCTTTCCTCGGCCATGCAGTCCTCCGACGAACCTGTCGGCCCGCCTGCCTAGACGACCCGCAGGGTTGCCCCGCCATGCAGATGCCCTGCACCATCCTGCACGCGGAAACCGGCCACGGTCTGCAGCAGCTGTGCCGATTGCTCCTCCATGCTGCGCGCCGCCGCCGACGCCTCCTCCACCAGGGCAGCGTTCTGCTGCGTGCCCTGGTCGATCAGGTCGACCGCATGGTTCATCTGCTGGATGTCGTCGCTCTGCTGCTGCGAGGCCGTGCTGATCTCGGTCATCAGATCGCTGACCCGGCGGACGTTGGTCACGATCTCGTCCATGGTGCGGCCCGCGCTTTCCACCTGGGCGGTGCCAGCCCCGACGTTGGCCACCGACTCATCGATCAGATGCTTGATCTCCTTGGCGGCACTGGCCGAGCGCTGGGACAGCTCGCGGATCTCGGTGGCGACCACGGCAAATCCTCGTCCATGTTCGCCTGCGCGTGCGGCTTCCACCGCTGCGTTCAACGCCAGGATATTGGTCTGGAAAGCGATGCCATCGATCACTCCGATGATATCGACGATGCGCCGCGAGGAGGCGTTGATCACCGCCATCGTCTCGACCACTTCATGCACCACGCTTCCGCCGCGCGCGGCGACATCGGCGGCACCGCCGGCCAGCTGGCTGGCCTGGCGCGCGTTGGTGGCGGTGCGCTGCACGGTCTCGGCCAACCCCTTCATCGACACCGCGGTTTCCTCCAGCGAGGCCGCCTGCTGCTCGGTGCGCTGCGACAGGTCGCTGTTGCCCTGCGCGATCTCGGTCGCCCCCACCGCGATGGTATCGGCGGCGAACTTGATCTGGCCGATGATCGCAGCCATCGCCTCGACCAGCGAATTGACGCCGTCGCACAGGTCGGCGATGGGCCCCTGCTTGTCGGCCATCGCCACGCGCCGGGTCAGATCACCCTGCTTCGCAGCGGCCACCACCTCGCGGGTCTGCGCCACGGCGCGCTGCATGGCCTGGTTTTCATGCACCTGTGCGGTGATGTCGGTGGCGTACTTGACGACCTTGAACGGCTTGCCGTTGAGGTCGAGGATGGGGTTGTAGGAGGCCTGGATCCAGACCTCGCGGCCGCCCTTGCCCAGCCGCCGGTATTGCCCGGCATCGTATTCGCCGCGCCCGAGCTTCTCCCAGAACCGGCGATATTCGTCACTGCTGCGATGGCCTGGTTCGACGAACAGCGAGTGGTGCTGTCCACGCACCTCATCGAGACCGTAGCCGGTGACCTCGAGGAAGTTCTCGTTCGCCGAGAGAATGCGCCCGTCCATGCTGAATTCGATCACTGCCTGCGATTTACCGATCGCCGCCAACTGCCCGGCCGAATCGGCCGCCTGCAGCTTCTGTGCAGTAATGTCGGTGGCGAACTTGACCACTTTGTACGGCCGCCCCTGGCGGTCCAGCACCGGGTTGTAGGAGGCCTGGATCCAGATCTCGCGCTGGCCTTTGCCGAAGCGTCGATATTGCCCTGCGTCATATTCGCCGCGCCCCAACCGCGCCCAGAAGTCACGGTACTCGGCGCTGCGCGCCTGCTCGGGATCGACGAACATGGAATGATGCTTGCCCTGGATGTCCTCCAGCCGGTAGCCCACTGCATGCAGGAAGTTGTCATTGGCCTGCAGGATAGTGCCATCGAGCGCGAACTCGATGACCGCCTGCACGCGATGCAGCGCCGCGACCTGCGCCTCGAGTTCGGCACGGTCGGTCGCTGCCGGCTCGTTGCTGGCGCGATGCTGCGGGGCGAGGGCGCCCAGCAGCGCGCGCCACGGCGACCAACGGGTATGCAGCTCGGCCGGCGCCTGCGCGCCCGCCGTGAAGCCTGGAATGAGCATTGTCTGATCCTCGGTGTCCGACAAAGGGTTGCGACCCGACGGGCAGGATGCCCGGCGGCAACTTCAGTTGCTAAGGACTACAGGTACCGGCAGGCACCTCTCGAGCGGCTGGCAAGAACGTCTGGTGCGGGTGCGATCGGCATCTGGGAGCGGCGGAACACACAGCGCGGGCCGCCCATCGGGGGCAGCCTGGGGTCCTGCAGCGGGCGACTGGAGCGGGATCCAGAGGGGATATCGGCGATGCGGTCGGCCGCTTTAGCGGGATTCCGCGACGTCCGTCGCAACTTCGTGCATTGCAGCAGCAAGGCGATAGATGATCGTCGTGTACTTCACGCCCTGCTCACGTGCTACAGGCTGTCCACCGAGGGACTCGGCAAGCGAACGGCTGGACCGGTTCTGCTCGGCCACCGGATAGCGGAACGCCGCGCATGACAGCCGCTGCGACGCCGAAGACCACACCGCCGCCACTGCTTCCCGCCCGTAGCCATGGCCATGCATTGCTTCGGCGATCCAGATACCCAGTTCGGGCTCTGCATCAACGGTGCGATGCAGGCCGGCCAGTCCCAGGAACACGCCATCCACGCGCCTGCGGATCACGAACGTGATGTCGGTCCCACCGGCAATGGCAGGCAGCCACGCCTGCCAGACGGCGGCAAATGCCTCCTTTGACGGAGGTGGCTCGAAGGCCATGTAGCGGGTCAGCCCGGGGGTAATGCCCGCAAATGCCTCGTCAGCGTCACCGGACGCAAATGGCCGGAGGCACAGCCGCGGACTGTCGATGCTCCAGTGATCGGATGTCATGTTCTGCATTGCCCGGGCAAGGAGTACAGCATCGCTCGGCAGATCGATGCAACTCAGGGCAAAAAGGTTTGCATGACCAACGGGAGGTTCCCTGCCGGGCGAAAATGGCGAGCATGCAGCGATCCGCAGGACGTTCGTTTACAAGGAGATCGTATGTTCGTTCGCTTGGCCAGCGTCCTCATCCTCGGCCTGTGCAGCACCGGCGCGCTTGCCGCCGATGCCACCTATCGGCCGGCCTTTCATCCCGACCAGCTGAAGGGGCCGCCCGCAGGCCGCCCCAACGAGGTGCTGGTGCTGGGCAGCCCGCATCTGTCCGGCCTGCCGAAGGCCTTCACACCGGACATTCTGCAGCCGTTGCTGGAGCCTCTGCTCGAGCGCCTGCAGGCATGGCAGCCCAATGCCATCGCCGTGGAGAACCTGTCCGGCCTGCAGTGCGACTTCATGCGCCGCAACCCCACCCGCTACGCTGAAAGTGTCGAGACCTACTGCATCGACCCGGCACCGGCCCAGGCCGCGACTGGCCTGGACGTTCCCAGCGCCAATGCCGAGATGGAGCGCCTGCTCGCGCAATGGCCGAAAGCCCCGACGCCGGCCCAGCGCCGCCGCCTTGCGGCCGTGTTCCTGGCCGCAGGCGAGAACGGTTCGGCGGTGGTGCAATGGCTGCGCCTGCCCATCGACGAACGTCGCGCCGCCGACAGCCTGACGCCGGAGCTGGTGCAGTTCCTTGACAAGCGCATTGCCAGGCGCGACGAGGCCGGCATGATCGCCGGCGTCCTCGCTGCACGCCTGGGCCTGGAACGGCTGTGGTCGGTCGATGACCACACTGCCGACGCGCCCACTGCAAAGGACAAGGAGAGGGCCTATGGCGCGGCCCTGCAGGCGGCCTGGGACAACCCGGCATCCACGGCGCGGTTCGCCGCCGACGAACCGCTGCACGCCAATCTGGCCAAACCCGATGGAATGCTCGCGCTCTATCGCAACTACAACGCACCGGAAACGGCGATGACCGTCTACCACAGCGACTTCGGCGCGGCCCTGGTCGAGCCGTCACCCGAGGCCTTCGGGCGCAATTACCTCGGCTACTGGGAAACCCGCAACCTGCGCATGGTCGCCAACATGCGCGACGTGCTCGGCCAACACCCGGGCACCCGCATGCTCACCATTGTCGGTGCCTCGCACAAGGGCTACTACGAGGCCTACCTCAACCAGATGCACGATGTGCAGCTGGTCAGTGCGGACGCAGTATTGCGTTGACAGGATGGGTGCCGGCCACCTGCCGGCACTATCCTGCAGGGCCACATCCACAGGTGCCCGCATGCTCAAGGTCATCGCCGAAGACTTCATCCATCCCGACGCCGTGGACACCGTGCTTCCGCTGTACCGGGAACTGGTCGCGTGCACGCAGCGCGAGCCGCTCTGCCTTGGCTATGAACTGTTCGTGGACCAGAAGGATCCCGGGCATTTCGTCTTCATCGAGCAATGGCCGGACCGCGCCGCCCTGGACATCCACTGCGCCAGCGAGCATTTCCAGCGGTTGGTGCCGCAGATCAATGCCTTCCAGCGCGCGCCATGCCGGTTCCTGCTGATGGATGCTGCGCCTCTGTAGTGCCGGCATCAACGCAACCGTGATCCCGCCGACTGTGCCGCCACAGCACCAGGCTGGCCACCATCGTGCACGCCAGGGTCAGGGCCAGCAGCGCCAGCACGCTTCCCTGCAGCACCGGCAACATTGCCTGGGCCAGACGATCTTCACGCACCTCCTCCAGCCGCAGCCAGGCGGCCAGGGTCAGGCACCAACCGACCATGGCCGGGGCGAAGGTGCGCACCGTCATCGGGTTCCAGACATTCATGGGATCACCTGTGCGAGAGGAAGTGGGCGGAGTATTCGCGCCCGCCTTCTCACTGGATGAGATCAACCCTCGGCCGCGTCGGTATCGTCGCCCGGCAGCTCGCTGGCCTCGCCCTGCACCTGCACGTTGTTGCGGCCCATCGCCTTGGCCCGGTAACACTGGGCATCGGCCGCGGCCACCGCCTGGTCCACGCTCATCCCGCCGGCCAGCGGCGCGATGCCGATGCTGGCCCCTACCCGCAACCGGTTCTGGTCCCACGGAATCGACAGCGACGCCAGAGTGTGCAGCAGCTCACCGCCAATGCGGGCGGCACGACGCGGCGTGCAGCCGGACAGGATCACCGCGAACTCGTCGCCGCCCAGCCGCGCCACCACATCCGAATCGCGCACCCCGTGACGCAGAACGCTGGCCACCGCCCAGAGCACCGCATCACCAGCCAGATGGCCCCAGGTATCGTTGATCGGCTTGAACCTGTCCAGATCGATGTACATCAGCGACGCAGCCTGGCCGGTACGTTCAACGCGGGTGATCGCCTGCTGCAGGTGCACCTCGAAGCCACGGCGGTTGCTCAGTTCGGTCAGCGGGTCGATCTCTGCCAGATGACGTGCCTCGCGCTGGCGGGCACGCTGCTGGGTATCGTCGCGAAGCACCCAGACCGCGCCGCGAACGTGGCCCTCGTCATCGCGCAACCAGGCGCGGGTGAGGTCCACCGGCACCGTGGCGGTACCCAGGCGCAGCAGCAGGTCGGCATGCAGGTCCACCGCGTTGCTTTCCGGATCCAGCAGTACCGACACGTCCAGCACCGAACCCGGCGCATACTCGGTGGTCAACGCCAGCACATCCTGCACCTTGTGCCCGGCCAGCGACAACGCGCCATCGCCGGCCAGCGTGCGTACCGCGGCGGCGTTGGCGTAGTCGATACGGCCATCGAGGCTGACGCTCAGCACCAGGTCGGCCACGGCATCCAGGGTGATGCGGCTGCGCTGTTCGCTTTCGAACAGCCGCTGCTCGCTGCTGCGCTGGGCGGTGATGTCCTGGATCTGCGACACGAAATGCAACGGCTCGCCATGCTCGTTGCGCACCAGCGATACCGACAACCGGGCCCAGATCACCTTGCCGTCGCGATCAAGATAGCGTTTCTCCAGGTGATAGTGGCTGCGCCGCCCAGCCAGCAGGTCCTGCACCAGCGACAGGTCGGTCTGCAGGTCATCGGGATGGGTCAGGCGCTGGAAATCCACCTGCAGCAGCTCTTCCCGCGGATAGCCGAGGATCCGGCACAGCGCATCGTTGACGTCCAGCCATCGCCCTTCCAGCGACACCAGCGCCATGCCCAGCGCAGCCGAGGTGAACGCACCAGCGAACTTCTCCGCGGACAAGCGTGCCTCGGCTCGCGCCTGCAGTATCTCGGTGATGTCGATGGCCATGCCGACATAGCCGATGCGTGCACCATCGGCACCGTCCATGCGGCTGATCGACAGGCGTACCTGGCGTGGCTGGCCGTCCTTGCGCAGCAGCGTCCATTGCCGCGAATAGGTCTGGCCATCGGCACGCGCACTGAGTGCCTCGAACACGCCTGGCAGATGGCCAGCGGCATCGGCCAGCGGTCGCAGCCAGGCGTTCAATTCCTGCGGATCGTGGAAGGCATCCAGCCGGCGCTGGCCAACCACCTCGGCCGCGCTGTAGCCCAGCAGGCGTTGCGCGCCGGTATTGAACAGGGTGATGGTGCCATCGGTATCGGTGGCGATCACCGCCACCTCATCGGAGGCATCGACCACAGCCTGCAGGCGTTGACGGGTCTCGGCCGCATCATGGCGGGCCTGCTGCAGTTCGGTCACGTCGGCATGCGCGCCGGCCATCCACAGCGGCCGGCCCTGCCCGTCCCATTCGAAGACGCGGCCACGGTCCTGGATCCATATCCACTGGCCGTTCTTGTGGCGCATCCGCAGCAGGCACGCGTAGTTGTCGGTGCGTCCCTCGAAATGCTCGTCCAGTGCCGCGTCGGACAGCGCTATGTCATCGGGATGGACAAGCTTCAGGAAGGTCTTCTGGCAGATCGGCTCCAGCTCTTCCAGGCGGTAACCGACAATCTCGGCCCAGCGCGCGTTGACCCGCATCTCGCCGGTCTGCACGTTCCATTCCCAGGTGCCCGCAGCGGTGCCATCGATGATCATCGCCAGCCGCCGACGCTCTTCGGCCAGCTCCTGCAGGCGACGCTCCAGCAACCCGTTGCCGTTGGTGCCCTGGCCCGCCATCAACGCTGCCCCCGGCCCGCGCAGGCAGGCGTTGGCCGCAGCAATGCGCTGCAGCGTGCAACGAAGACGGCGGGTCGTGCTGGCGTCATGGCCCTCCCCAGCGACAGCGGGGGGGCCGAACGCCTCCCCTCCAGCGCAAGTGTGCGCAATCACGGGGAAAACCGACAAGTCCCCCGTCGCGGATCAACCGTGACGGGGGGCACGGACCTCAGCTGCGCTTGGCCCGGGCGAAGGCCTCGGCCAAGGCGTTGTTGGCCGGCGGCGCCGACTGCGCGGGCCGCCCGCTGTTGCCCTGGCCCCGGTTCGGCCCGCGGTTCTGCCCGCCTGCGTCACGGCGCGGCCCCTGGCCCTGCCCGCGCTCCTCGCGCTGGCCAGGGCGGCTGGTGGCCTGCCCCGGGGTGTCGTCCAGGCGCCGGGTCAGCGCGATGCGCTTGCGCGGCACATCCACTTCCAGCACCTTCACCTTGACGATGTCGCCAGCCTTGACCACGTCGCGCGGGTCCTTCACGAACGTATCGGACAGCGCCGAAATGTGGATCAGGCCGTCCTGGTGCACGCCGATATCGACGAAGGCACCGAATGCCGCCACGTTGCTCACCACGCCTTCCAGCACCATGCCTTCGCGCAGGTCCTTGATGTCCTCCACGCCTTCGGCGAAGCGCGCGGCCTTGAACTCCGGACGCGGGTCGCGGCCCGGCTTCTCCAGTTCCTTCAGGATGTCGCGCACGGTCGGCACACCGAAGGTGTCATCGGTGAACTGCTCGGCCTTCAGTCCGCGCAGGAAGCTAGCATCGCCGATCAGCGCCTTGATCGGGCGCGCGGTGCTGGCGACGATGCGCTCGACCACCGGATAGGCTTCCGGGTGCACCGCCGAGGCATCCAGCGGCTGGTCACCGTCAGCGATGCGCAGGAAGCCGGCGCACTGTTCGAAGGTCTTCTCGCCCAGGCGCGCGACCTTCAGCAGGTCCTTGCGGCGCTTGAACGGGCCGTTGTCGTCACGATGCCGCACGATGTTCTCGGCAACCGTGGCCGACAGGCCGGACACACGAGACAGAAGCGCGGCCGAGGCGGTGTTCACGTACACCCCGACTGCGTTCACGCAGTCCTCCACGCGTGCGTCCAGCGCCCGCGCCAGGCGGTACTGGTCCACATCATGCTGGTACTGGCCCACGCCGATCGCCTTGGGCTCGATCTTGACCAGCTCGGCCAGCGGATCCTGCAGGCGACGTGCGATCGATACCGCACCACGCAGCGACACGTCCAGCTCCGGGAACTCCTTGGCCGCGAACTCGGAGGCCGAGTACACCGACGCGCCGGCCTCGCTGACCACTACCTTCTGCAGCTTCGGGTTGGCAGCGGCCTTGATCGCTTCACCAGCCAGCTTGTCGGTTTCGCGGCTGGCGGTGCCGTTGCCGATCGCGATCAGTTCCACGTTGTGCTTGGCGCACAGCTGCTTGATCGTCTGCAGCGACTGCTCCCACTGGCGACGCGGCTCGTGCGGGTAGATGGTGTCGGTGGCGACCAGCTTGCCGGTGGCATCGACCACGGCGATCTTGCAGCCGGTGCGGATGCCCGGGTCCAGCCCGAGCACGGTCTTCGGGCCGGCGGGTGCCGCCAGCAGCAGGTCCTTCAGGTTGTCGCCGAACACCGCAATGGCCTCAGCCTCAGCCTTCTCGCGGGCCTGGTTGAACAGGTCCAGCAGCAGATGGGTGTGCAGCTTGGCGCGCCAGGTCAGGCGGCACGCATCCAGCAGCCAGCGGTCGGCGGCACGGCCCTGGTCGGAGATGCCGGCCTTGCACGCCACGCGTCCTTCGGCGTACAGGTGACCCGCCTCGGCATCGCTGCCCGGGTCCAGCTCCAGGAACAGGATCTCCTCGCGGCGCGCACGGAACAGCGCCAGCAGCCGGTGCGAGGGGATCTTCGCCAGCGATTCGGCGTGCTCGAAATAATCCCGGTACTTGGCACCCTCGGTTTCCTTGCCCTCGGCCACACGGGCACGGATCACGCCGGTGTCGCCCAACCAGGTGCGCAGCTCGCCGACCAGCGCGGCGTCTTCGCCCCAGCGCTCCATCAGGATCGCGCGCGCGCCTTCCAGCGCGGCCTTGGTGTCGGACACGCCCTTGCCGGCGTCGACGAATCCGGCAGCGAAGACCTGCGGGTCCTGCGTCGGGTCGGCCAGCAGGCCATCGGCCAGCGGTTCCAGCCCCGCCTCGCGGGCGATCTGAGCCCGGGTGCGGCGCTTGGGCTTGTACGGCAGGTAGAGGTCTTCCAGCCGGCTCTTGGTATCGGCCGCCAGGATGTCGTTGCGCAGCTCGTCGCTCAGCTTGCCCTGCTCGCCGATGCTGGCCAGCACCGCAGCGCGACGGTCTTCCAGCTCGCGCAGGTAGGTCAGGCGCACTTCCAGGTTGCGCAGCTGGGTGTCATCCAGGCCCCCGGTCACTTCCTTGCGGTATCGCGCGATGAACGGAACGCTGGCGCCTTCGTCGAGCAGGCCGACGGCGGCACGTACCTGGGCGGACTGGGCACCGATCTCGTCGGCGATGGTCTGGGCGATCTGCTGGGCGAGCGCGCTCTGGGCGTTCTTGGCGTCGTGCATTGCTTCAGGTCTGTGCCGCGTTACGGGAAGACCCCATTCTGGCAATCGACGACGCAGCCGGACAAGGCATTGACAGGGGGCAAGGTTCAGCGGCGAGGCCGGATTGGACGCCGGCATCCTGGCGGAGAGCGGGCTCGGACTGGCCCGGGGCTGGGATGCCGGCGCGGGCGCGCGATGGTGGGCGCGCCCTGCCGCGTGTTGCGGAGGTCAGCGGTAGTGGCGGGCGGCGCGCTGCATGACGATCTCGTCACGCATGCCTTCCAGGGCCATCAGGCGGACCTTGCCGACACCCTGCAGTTCCATGAACCGCTCCGTGTAGAACTCCGGCCCCAGCGCGGTGTCGGCGCGGGATTTGCTGAAGCCGTAGGGCACCACGCCCTTCTCGCCATCCTTGCTACCACCGACATAAAGAACGATTGCCATGTGATGTCTTCCTCCAAATTGCTACTGCGTACTGCACTCGATGAGCGATGCTGCGAGCTCATCGAGGGAGAGCTTACCGCGTCGAACCTGACTGGAACGTCACGAAGTCTAATGACGATCGGTTGCATGGAGATGACGGCGGGATCGCAGCAGAATGCTTACGGATCTTTAACCTCCGGCTAACGAATCGCGGGGATTCCACCAACGGCGCAGCCCCTCGTGGGTGGTTTGGTTGGTCGCGGAAAGCCGGTTTCCTGGGGGCTGGCCGGGAAGGTGGGTAGGCCGGGGACGCCGTGAACCCGTCCCTGGGGGCTTGGCCGCGGCATCCATGCCGCGGACACCCCGCCCTACCCACCCTCCCGGCCGCTGACACGCTCCTGGTGCCTGCCGCCACCCACGGAGAAGAAAAAAGAAGATCAAAAGCAAAAGCAGCCGGGCTGGCCGCTTTTTGTGGAGCCGAGCGCAGGCTCGGCTCTACACGAGCAAGCGCAGCGCGCGACCCGCTTCTGCTGTTCTTTTTCTTCTCCGTGGCTGGACGCGCACGGAAACTGTCAGGGGCCGGGCGGGGTGGGTTCGCGGGACCGTTGGCGCCATGGATGGCGCCATCGAGCCCCCATGGATGGGTTTACGGCGTGTCCCGCGAACCCATCCTGCCCGGCCCAATCGCATGAAACGCATTCCGCGACCACGTCACGAGGGGCTGCGCCGTTGGCTGGAAACTACGGCCACCAGCCACGCCCGTACCGGGCGAAATAATCGGCCGCGCGCTCGAATGGATTCCGCGCACTCACCCCGCCACACAGCAGGTACACCGGCAGGTACAGCGGCCCCAGCACCATGTACTGGTAGACGTGCGCGCGTTCGTGGTCGTCCAGCCGGATCAGCGGCTCCACGCCCCACCCCGCCTGATGTGCATAGGTCCGGCACGAAATGCCCAGGTCATGGCCGGTGTGCAGGATCACATTGCCCAGCGTGATCGCCCCACCCGGCCCCCATGGCCAGCGGTCGAACACCAGCGCACAGTCACGGCCGCTCCAGCGCAATGTCGCGCCGCCGAGCATGCCGGCCAGGCCGCCGATCACGCCGATCACGGAATTGGGTGACGTCCACACCGCGCCCAGCACCTGCAGCGCGCGCAGCCAGATCGGCCAGGGCTCCGGGGCAGTCTTCAATCGGCCTCGTTCGGCATCAGCAGCCACAGGATCAGGTAGACCAGGATGCCGGGGAAGGCCGCCGAACCGATCGAGACCAGCACGAACACGATCCGCACCAGCGTGGGGTTCCAGCCGAAGCGGTGGGCGATGCCGCCCATCACGCCGGCAATCATGCGGTCGTTCAATGAACGCGACAGCGTCTTGGGCGTGGTGTTCATGGCGGTGTCTCCTCAGCTTGCGGGCAGAGCCAGTCGAGCATGGCTCGACTCTACACCGCCCCCATATCTACGGCGTGCGATGGCGCAGCGCCTGCAGGCGTGCGCCGAACCAGGCAGCTGCGCTCTGTTCAGGCTGTCCCGGGCACTGGATACGGTACGGCTTGCCGCTCATGCTGCTCTGGCTGGCGGCTCGCTCGATGAACTGCTCGGCACTGTCGATCTGGTTTTTTTTCAGCAGATAGTCGTACTTGCGCTGCAGGTGCGCACGCGCGTCACTGCCGTCATACCAGCTGCCGTTGCGCTGGAACCTGCATTGCGAGCCATCAAGGCTGGAGATCAGCTGGGCGATCTCGCGCTGTGCATCCGCACTGGGTGCGGCGTGGGCAAGCGGCACTGCCAGCAGTGCCGCAAAAATCAAAAGAATCCGGTACGTCATCATCCCCCCAGGTCAGTCGAGCATGGCTCGACTCTACAGGTCACGCGCCTTCAACCAGTCATCAATCGTCGCCGGCACTTCGCGCTGCGCGCGGCCGGACACGTAAATGCCGATATGCCCGCCACGGAAACTGGACTCGGTGTAGTCGTCGGTGCCCAGGCGCCCACGCATCGCGCGCGATGCATCCGGCGGCACCAGATGATCCTGCTCGGCATAGATGTTCAGCACCGGCAGGGTCACCTGCGACAGATCCACCGCTTCCTCGCCGATCCGCACCGTGCCGTTCACCAGCCCGTTGCCCTGGTAGAACTGCTTGATGAAGTCACGGAACGCCTCGCCCGCCAGATCCGGCGAATCGAAGATCCATTTCTCCATGCGCAGGAAATCCTCCAGCGCGGCCTTGTCATCCAGGATGTCGAGCAGACCGACGTACTTCTGCACGTTCAGCCGGAACGGCTTGAGCATCAGGTAGCTGGCATTCATCAGATCGGCCGGGATGTTGCCCAGCGTGTCGACCAGCAGATCCACATCCACCTGCCGTGCCCAGTGCGAGAGCATGTTGTCGGCGGTCTGGAAATCGACCGGGGTGACCATGGTGATCAGCTTGCCCAGCTTCTGCCCGCGCAGTGCCGCATAGCACAGCGCGAACACGCCGCCCTGGCAGATGCCGAGCAGGTCCACCGGCCCACCGCTGCGCGCGCGCAGCGCATCCACCGCGCCATCGATGTAGCGCAGCAGGTAGTCCTCCAGGGTCTGGAAGCGCTCGGAGCGGTCCGGGTAGCCCCAGTCCAGCACATAGACGTCCTGGCCCAGCGCCAGCAGCTTCTGTACCAGCGAGCGGTCGGCCTGCAGGTCCACCATGTACGGCCTGTTGACCAGCGCATAGACAATCAGCAGCGGCGTGCGGCGGGTGGGTGCCTGCTCGCCGACGAAGCGGTACAGCACCACCTTGCCGTCGCGCCAGACTTCCTCGCGGGCGGTCACGCCATAGTCCACGTCTTCCACCTGCGGCAGCAGCTTCAGCCCTTCCATCAGCTTGCGCTGCATGGCCAGGGTCTCCTGCATCAGGTCATCGGCATTGAAGCCCAGCGGTCCTTTCATCGGTCACGCGCCCGTGCGGTGGTGCGTGCGGCAGCCTTCTTCGCCGATGCTTTCTTCGCCGGCGCCTTCTTCGCGGCCGGCTTCTTCGCCGGTGCGACCTTCTTCGCAGCTTTGCGTGCCACGGGCTTCACCTTTGCCGGTGCCGGCTGCGACACCGGATCCACCGCGGCAGTGCCCGCCAGCACCGCCACCTGCGCCTGCAGGCGGCGCAGGCTGCGCTCCAGTTCGGCAATGCGGCGATGCGCAGCGTCCATCTCGCTGCGGGTCGGCAAGCCGATACGCTCACTCATCTGTTCCACCTCGCGCTGCAGGCCGGCGCGCAGTCGCATCTGTGCGTTGCCCAGCGAGGCATACACCTGCTGGAACGGCTCGGACATGGCGACCTTGGCGTAGGCCTCCTCGGCCACTTCAATCCACAGGTCGAACATCGCGCGGGCACTGGTCAGCTGGCTGCCGGGCTGCTCGTGCTGGGCCAGGCGCTGCTCGAACAACGCGAAGGCCTCGTCCAGCGCCTGCTTGATCTGCTCGACGTAGGCACGCGAATGCTGCTGGTATTCCTCCTGCGCACGCAGCAGGGCCTGCCAGCGCGCCTGGTGTTCGCGGCCGGGACCGAATGCCGGGCTCTGCAGCCACGGGCCGGCCTGCAGCTGGAACTGCTGCAGCCACGCGGCGAACTCGGGTACGGCGGCGCCGGCGTGGGTGCTGCCCCGAGCGCCCTGCAGCATCCACTGCAGCATGCCGTCGCCCTGCCCCTGCACCGCCTCGCGCCAGGCCTGGGCCACATCGGCGCTGCTGGCGTCGCGGCCAGCAAAACGTGCCGCCACTTCCTGCATCGTGCCGTACCAGCTACCCGCCTGTTCGCGGAAACGGCGCACGGCATCTTCCGGCGCACCCTGCCCCTGTTCGGGCAGCAGCTGGCCCCACCAGTCGAACAGCCGTTGCCAGCTGCCGGGGTCATCACCGGCCGGTGCACCGGGCGTGGTCGCATGGCGCAGGGCATCGCCCCAGGCACCGAAGTACTGCCGGGCCAGGGCTTCGAAATCGCTGCTGCCGGCGTCGTGGGCCGAGCTGGTCATCGCAGGCCTCCGCAGGGCTGGCTCATGGCTTGGGAATGCGCAGGGTCTTGCTGATCATCAGCGACCCGGACAGGGCGAACAGCAGCACCATCGGGTGCAGCTGCCAAGGGCCGATCTGCCACTGGCCGAACCAGAGGTCCTGGCCGATGGCATCGGTACCGGCAGCTATGGCCAGCACGATCACCAGCACCAGGCTGGTCGGGATCGGCGTGCCCTCGAAATACTTGACCTTGCCCTCGTCGCCGGCCAGCGCCTCGGCGGTGACGTTGTAGCGCGCCAGGCGGCTGACGCCGCAGCAGACGAAGTAGCTCAGCACCAGCCAGTCCCAGCCGCCCTGCATGCCGCATGCATAGGCCAGCGCCGCCGGGGCCACGCCGAATGAGATCACGTCGGACAGCGAGTCCAGCTCGCGGCCCAGGGTGGAGCTGGATTTGCGCCAGCGCGCGATGCGCCCATCGAGGGCGTCGAAGATGAAGGCCAGCGGGATCAGCGCCATGCCGAACAGCAGGTAGCCGCGCTCGCCGTCCTGCAGGAAACGCATCGCGGCGAACACCGCACCGGTGCCGCAGAAAGCATTGGCCAGGGTGAACCAGTCGGCCAGCTGGAATTCGCGCAGCATCGAGAAGTGACGTTTCATGGAGTCTCACGGAGCATCAAGGCCCACAGGTTACCGCGAGCACCGCCATGGGTGACAGCGCCTGCCAGGCCCATTCTTCACCATGCCCTCACCCACCCTCACCAGCGGTGAATTTTTCGCCACCCATCTTGACAGCCTAGGGGGGTGGCGCCTGTCGCGGCTTATCCACAAAGTTGCCCACGCGTAATCCACACCCCCTGTGGACAACCAGATCTCACCGACTGCGACGCTGGACATTTCCTCATCACCCCGCAGCGGGGTTTCCCTACTTCCCAAGCCGCAAGGTCAGCGCTATCGTCACCGGCGGACCCGCCGCCGCCACGTCCGAATCTCTTCGATGGACGACGACGATGCTGGATGCTTCCACCTTGGCCGCGCAGCTGCGGCAGCCACATGGCGACGCCGCGCTGGCGGTGGCCGACTCGATGAACCGCAGCAACAGCGCCCTGAACCTGGCCGCGATCGGGCTGCTGTCGGTGGCGGCCGGCGAGCACATCCTGGAGATCGGCCCCGGCAATGCGGCCTTCGCGCCACAGCTGATGCAGGCGCCGGGCAGCCAATATCTGGGCGTTGAACTGTCCGCCGCCATGGTCGAGGCCGGCAACCAGCGGCTGGCCAGTGCCGGCCTGGGCGACCGGGCGGCGATGCGGCTGGGCGATGCCCATGCGCTGCCGGTGGACGAGGCATCCGTGGATGCCGCACTGGCGGTCAACACCCTGTACTTCTGGCCCAACCTGGCCCCGGTGCTGGACGAACTGGCGCGCGTACTGCGCCGGGGAGGCCGGCTATGCCTGGCGTTCGGCGATTCGGCCTTCATGCGCAGCCTGCCGTTCGCCGCCGATTTCCAGCTGCATGAGCTGGACGCAGTGGAGCTGGCCCTGCGCGTATCGGGATTCAACGTCTCGGCCTGGCGCAGCCATCGCGAAACCGCCGCCGGCAATGACGGGCAGACGCGGGAGAAGCATTTCCACCTGCTGCTGGCGCATCGGCGCTGATTGCCGCCGGGCATGGTCCGGCGCTACCCGACCCGAATCGGCGCTGATTATCGCCGGGTGCGATCCGATCGAGCGGCCGGCACTACCCACCTTGCGTCCGTCGCCGCCATCGCGCGAAACAGAGCGCCTGCAACAGCAGCATCGCCACCAGTCCCAGCGGCCACGCCCACCACAGGCCGGCCAGCCCGTGCCGCGCCTGCAGCCACATCGCCAACGGCAGCTCCAGCAGCAGCACCGCTGTCACGCCCAGCAACGCCGGCATCAGCACAGTCCCGCTGCCGCGCATCACGCCGACCAGCACCGTGGTGACGCCCATCGCCAGCACGCCCCACGCGACCGTGCGCAGCTGCAGCGTGGCCAGTTCACGCACCTCCGGTGCCGCCAGGATCAGGCCGGTCAGCCACGGCGCCAGCGCCATCACCAGCAGCACCACGACCGTCAGCATCGCCAGGCCCAGCATCACGCCGGTGCGGGCAATGGCGGGCAATCGTGCCGCACGCCCTGCCCCCATCGCATGCGCGGCGAGGATGGTGGCGGTGATGCCCAGCGACATGGCCGGCAACTGCACCCAGCTCATCAACTGGTTGACCGCACCATAGGCCGCCGTGGCGGTATAGCCATAGCTGTTGATCCAGCCGAGCAACACGATCTCGGCAATGGCCAGGCTGAGCATCTGCAGCGAGGACGGCACGCCGATGCGCAGCATCGAACGAATGATCGCGCCATCGAAACGGATGGCCCACAGCAGTTCACGCCCTGGCGCCAGCGGATGCCCCAGGCGATGCCAGCGCCACAGCAACCAGACCAGCGCCAGCAGCGAGGCAGATGCGGCCGACACCGCGGCACTGGCCGCGCCCAGCTGCGGCAGGCCGCCCCAGCCGAGGATCAGCAGTGGCGTGCACAGCAGGCCGAGCGCGGTCGCCAGCAACAGCGCGTGCAGCGGCGTCTTTGCGTCACCCACCGCGCGGCTCACGGCCGTCGCCAGCCACAACAGGAAGAACGCCGGCGCACTCAGCAGCAGCACCCGCGCATAGACGATGGCCTCGCCGAGGACCGGCGCCGGCGTCCCCAGTGCCGCCAGCATCTGCGGCGCGAACACGCCGCCCACGCCCATCACCAGCAGTGACAACAGCAGGGCAAGCGCCACCGCGCTGCCGGCCACCGCGCGTGCCCGCTGCAGTTGGCCGGCGCCCCAAGCCTGGCCGATCAGCACCATTGCGCCTGTTGCCAGACCCATCACCAGGGCCATCAGCAGGAAGAACACCGGGAAGAACGCAGCGGCCGCAGCCACCGCCTGCGTTCCGAGCAGATGGCCGAGGTAGACGTTGTCCAGCGTGCCGGCGGCCAGCTGCAGTGCATTGGTCAACAGCATGGGCAGCAGCAGGGCCAGGTAGGTGCGCGACAGCGGCGGCGCAATCGGAGGTGTCGCGTGTGCAGAAGGGCTCATGGGGTTTCTCTGGGCAAGGCGCTGCCCTGCCCGGCGTTTCCGCCAGCAAAGCAAGCACGAGGGAAGCGGGCAATCGCCCGCGATCAAGCGGCGCCGCCGTTCAACCACGGCGCCCCGGGTCGGTCGTCAGTACTTAAACAGGTGGGGTATCGAAGGCCAGCTGCAGGGCGTGATCGCGCACGTCCCCGGGCCAGCGGTGCAACGTCGCTTCCAGGCCCACGCGGTCATGCGCGAACAGGAGGCGGATGGCCTCCTCGAAGCCGGGAAGATCACCGGCAATGGCCTGCAGGAAGTGATAGGCACGCTCGGCATCGCGGCGCTGCCGGTCCTTGTCGGCACCCGCACGGCTGGCCGCTTCCACCAGCCTGCGCAGGACCACGGAGGCGCCACCTGGTTGTTCGGCCAACCACGCCCAATGGCGCGGTAGCAGCGTCACTTCGCGTGCGACCACGCCCAGCTTCGGGCGTCCACGACCACGTGGGGCGGCAGGTTCGCCTGCGAGAGCGGTTTCGGCATCCGCTTCCACGGCCGACGGGAGCGCATCGGCCACTCGCGCCAGCAGCTCTGCGTCACTACCGCGCGTATCGAAATCACGGGTGCGGCCGGTGGCGTTGTCGAACACCAGCAATGGTCCGGCCGCGTTGCCGGCGCGCAGCTGCTTGAGGGCCAGCGCGGCCACTTCCGGGGTACCGGAAACGACCAGGCGATGGCCGTCGAAGCAGCTGAAGGGGGGCAGTCGGGACGTGGGCATGGCAATGGCAACAGGGGTGATGCACAAATATTGCCCGGGTAATTTGCGCCCGTCAATATCACCCGGGTATTAATAATACCGGGAGAGCGTGCCCACCAAGGTTGGCACCCACCGGAATGGTTGGCACCGACCCGATTCCCTGGTTCACAGGCGGCTGTAGGACCAGCTGACCATGCGCCCGTCCTTGTACGGCATCACTCCGTGGAACGGGCGCGGGTCGGCGTCGAACACCAGCGGCAGGAAGTTGCGGTCGCCCTCCCACATCGGCAGCGTGTCCAGCTTTTCCAGGTCGACCCATTCCAGCGTGCCTTCGTGGTTGCCGCCGTGCGGGGTACCTTCGAAGGTATCGATGACGAACACGAAGCCCAGCCAGTCCTCGCCGTGCTTGCCGAAGCCCGGCCAGCTGAGGGTGCCGCGCAGGCGCATGCCAGTGCAGTCGATGCCGGCCTCTTCCTGGATCTCGCGGCGCATGCTGGCGGCCACGTCCTCGTCCGCCTCGATCTTGCCGCCCAGGCCGTTGTACTTGCCCAGGTGCTGGTCACCGGGGCGGGTATTGCGATGGATCATCAGCACCTGGCGACGATCAGGCGACAGCACGTAGCCCAGGGTGGCGACGATCGGGGTATACGGCATGAGGCAGCATCCAGCGGCAGGTCAGCCGTGGATTATGGCCGATCAGCGCACCAGCGACAGGCGGCGTTCGGCAGGCGTATCCGCGCCATCGGGATCACGGCGCAGGGTGGCCACGCCGTGGCCGCGCTCGGCCAGGTATTCCAGCCACTTGCCAAGGAAGGTGTTCATCCGCATGCGGTGGCTGATCAGCTCCGCTGGCGGCGGGTAAAGGCCCATGGTGTCCTGCCAGCGGCGGCCGACGTAGCAATGGGTGGTCTCGGCCTGGCGCGCGTCACGGTACAGGCGCACATAGGCCGACGGATCCGGTTCGCCGGTGACCGGGTCGGCCAGATCGTAGGTCAAGCGCAGCTCCACCGTGTAGCGGTGGCACTCGATCACGTCCAGGCGCACGTCCAGGCCGTCGCCGATCGAGGAAATGTAGCTGCCCGCCGCCAGTCCGGCCGGTTCGAACAGGCGCACCAGATGGCGGTAGTTTTCCGCGTACAGGCCCATGAGCCAGCTCAACCGGCTCAGGCGGGGAATGCGTTCGGTACGGGGCAAGGCTCGGGCCATGGGTCGATCCTACACGTTGGTGCTTCAACGTGGGGGCGGTTCGAGGCACAGCCAACCCGCCGGTCGCTGTCACCGCTGTAGCGTCGAGCCCATGCTCGGCTGGGCCACCTGGTTCTGGCCGAAAGGCAGCCGAGCGTGGGCTCGGCTCGACAGGGCCCAGCATCCACTGGGCGCGCGCCTCAATACAGCTCGCGCTGCAGCCCCAGCGTGGCCAGCACCTTGCTGGAGATCTCCTCGATCGAGGTATGGGTAGTGCTCAGGGTCGGGATCCGCTCCATCTGGAACATCACCTCGGCCGCGGCCACCTCGCGCTTGCAGGTGTCCAGGTTGGCGTAGCGCGAGTTCGGGCGGCGCTCCTGGCGGATCTGCTGCAGGCGGTCCGGGTCGATGGTCAGGCCGAACAGCTTGCGCCGGTAGTTGCGCAGGCGCGGCGGCAGGCGGTCGCTTTCCAGGTCCTCGTCGGTCAGCGGGTAGTTGGCCGCGCGCACCCCGTAATGCAGGGCCAGGTAGATGCAGGTGGGCGTCTTGCCGGCGCGCGACACCGCCACCAGGATCACGTCGGCGTCGTCATAGTTCACCGCAATGCCGTCGTCGTGGGTCAGCGCGAAGTTCATCGCATTGATGCGGCGGTGATAGGTGTCGAAATCGACCATGCCGTGGGCCTGGCCGACCCGGGCCAGGCGCGGACTGGCCAGTTCACGCTCCAGTGGCTCGATGAACGGCGCAAACACATCCAGCATCAGTGCCCCGCTGTCGGCCAGGATCAGGCTCAGGCTCTGGTCCACGCAGGAGTTCACCACGATCGGCCGGACCTGGTACCGCTCCCCCGCCGCCTGGATCCGGGCACAGGCTTCACGCGCTTTTTCGGGGTCGTCGACAAACGACATCCGGTCGGTAATGAAGCTGAACCCGGAGAACTGGGTCAACAGGCTATGCCCAATGGTTTCAGCGGTGATACCGGTTCCATCGGAAACGTAGAACACCGGACGGATGGTCGACATGCGCGCTTTTACCCCCTACGAAGCTTAAAAAGGCCGCCAGCACAAGCTTGTGCCGACGGTGCTCTGCCCGGCATCATATCGGCTTCTTCCTACGGACGCGGCCACTCAGCCCGCCTCGGGCGATGGCCAAACGGAGCATCGCGCTTGAACGAGAACATCCTGTGGTTGCACGAACTGCGTCTGGCCGATCTGGCCCGCGTAGGCGGCAAGAATTCGTCGCTGGGCGAGATGATCGGCAACCTGGCCGGTCTGGGCGTTTCGGTGCCGGGCGGTTATGCCACCACCGCTGAAGCCTTCAAGGACTTCATCGCGCACAACGATCTGTCCAAGCGCATCTTCGACAAGCTGGCCACGCTGGACGTCGAGGACGTCAACGCGCTGACCGCGGCCGGCAAGGAAATCCGCACCTGGGTGATCGATGCCCCGCTGCAGCCGCAGCTGGACCAGGACATCCGCACCGCCTACGCCAAGCTGAGCGCCGACAACGGCGGTGGCGACGTAGCCGTTGCCGTGCGTTCGTCGGCCACCGCCGAGGATCTGCCCGATGCCTCCTTCGCCGGCCAGCAGGAAACCTTCCTCAACGTCACCGGTGCCGACGACGTCGTGCACAAGGTCAAGGAAGTGTTCGCCTCGCTGTACAACGACCGCGCCATCGCTTACCGCGTGCACCACGGCTTCAAGCACGAGGACGTGTTCCTGTCCGCCGGCGTGCAGCTGATGGTGCGTTCGGGCGTCGGTTCCTCCGGCGTGCTGTTCACCCTGGACACCGAGTCCGGCTTCCGCGACGTGGTGTTCGTCACCTCCTCGTTCGGCCTGGGCGAAATGGTCGTGCAGGGCGCGGTCAATCCGGACGAGTACTACGTCTACAAGCCCACCCTGCAGGCCGGCAAGCCGGCGATCCTGCGCCGCTCGCTCGGCAGCAAGGCGATCCGCATGGTGTATTCGGATGTCCCCGGCGAGCGCGTGAAGATCGAGGACACCCCGGTCGAACTGCGCAACACCTTCTCCATCAGCGACGAAGACGTGCAGGAACTGTCCAAGCAGGCGCTGGTCATCGAAAAGCACTACGGCCGCCCGATGGACATCGAGTGGGCCAAGGACGGTGTCAGCGGCAAGCTGTTCATCGTGCAGGCACGCCCGGAAACGGTGAAGTCGCGCAGCCACGCCACCCAGATCGAGCGCTTCGCGCTGACCGAAAAGGGCGGCAACGTGCTGGCCGAAGGCCGTGCCGTGGGCGCCAAGATCGGTTCGGGCGTGGCCCGCGTGGTGAAGACGCTGGACGACATGAACCGCGTGCAGCCGGGCGACGTGCTGATCGCCGACATGACCGACCCGGACTGGGAACCGGTGATGAAGCGCGCTTCAGCCATCGTCACCAACCGCGGTGGCCGTACCTGCCACGCCGCGATCATCGCGCGCGAGCTGGGCGTGCCGGCGGTGGTTGGTTCAGGCAACGCCACCAAGGTCATCGAAGATGGCCAGCTGGTCACGGTCAGCTGCGCTGAAGGCGATACCGGCTTCATCTACGAAGGCAAGCTCGGCTTCGAGCGCACCACCACCGATCTGGGCAACATGCCGCCGGCACCGCTGAAGATCATGATGAACGTGGCCAACCCGGAACGTGCCTTCGACTTCGGCCAGCTGCCGAACGCCGGCATCGGCCTGGCCCGCCTGGAAATGATCATCGCCAGCCATATCGGCATCCATCCGAATGCGCTGCTGGAATACGACCGCCAGGACGCCGCGACCAAGAAGAAGATCGACGAGAAGATCGCCGGTTACGGTGATCCGGTCAGCTTCTACGTGGACCGCCTGGCCGAAGGCATCGCCACCCTCACCGCCTCGGTTGCACCGAACGCCGTGATCGTGCGCCTGTCGGACTTCAAGTCCAACGAGTACGCCAACCTGATCGGCGGCAGCAACTACGAGCCGCACGAAGAAAACCCGATGATCGGCTTCCGCGGCGCCAGCCGTTACGTCGACCCGAGCTTCTCGGCCGCCTTCGCGCTGGAGTGCAAGGCCGTGCTGCGCGTGCGCAACGAAATGGGCCTGGACAACCTGTGGGTCATGATTCCGTTCGTGCGCACCCTGGAAGAAGGCCGCAAGGTCATCGAGGTGCTGGAACAGAACGGCCTGAAGCAGGGCGAGAACGGCCTGAAGATCATCATGATGTGCGAAGTGCCGTCCAACGCACTGCTCGCCGATGAATTCCTGGAGATCTTCGATGGCTTCTCGATCGGCTCCAACGATCTGACCCAGCTGACCCTGGGCCTGGACCGCGATTCGTCGATCGTGGCGCACCTGTTCGACGAACGTAACCCGGCGGTCAAGAAGCTGCTGTCGATGGCCATCAAGGCTGCGCGCGCCAAGGGCAAGTACGTCGGCATCTGCGGCCAGGGCCCGTCCGATCACCCGGATCTGGCCGAATGGCTGATGCAGGAAGGCATCGAATCGGTGTCGCTGAACCCGGACACCGTGGTCGACACCTGGCTGCGCCTGGCCAAGCTGAAGGCCAACGGCTGATGCACTGATGGCCGCAGGCTGACGTCGTGTTCATCGGCGTCAGCCCATACTGCTGCTGCACGCAAGCCCCGCCTCTGCGGGGCTTCGTGTTTCTGGCGTGCACGCACGCCCTGCCCTTCGCAGCAAAGGATGTCCGCATGATCGCCGCAGCAGCACCCGCCGCCCCCGCCGCAACGCCCTGGTTCCACTCGCTCGACTGGGAACGCCTGCTGGAAACCTATGGCGTGCCGTTGCTCGCCGCCATCGTGGTGCTGCTGGTCGGCCTGTGGGTGGCGCGTCGCCTGTCCAACGCGATGCCGCGCGCCACAGCGCGCATGGGCGTGGACCCGATGCTGGGCACCTTCCTGCGCAACGTGGTCTATGCCACCTCACTGGTGATCGTGGCGCTGCTGGCCATCGACACGCTCGGCGTGAAGATCACCCCGCTGCTGGCCGTGCTCGGCACCGCTGGCCTGGCCGTCGGTCTGGCATTGAAGGATTCGCTGTCCAACATCGCCTCGGGCGTGATGCTGGTGACGCTGCGCCCGTTCCGTGTCGGCGACGTAGTGACCGTGGCCGGGCAGACCGGCACGGTGCGCGAAGTGCGCATCTTCCAGACCGTCCTTACCGGTGCCGACAACCAGCACACGACCATCCCGAACACGCTGATCACCGCCGCACCGATCATCAACCTCACCGCCGAACCGACCCGCCGCGTCGAACTGGTGATCGGCATCGGCTACGAAGACAACATCCAGCTGGCACGCGACACCGCACTGGCACTGATGAAGGCCGACCCGCGCGTGCTGCAGACGCCGGCACCGGACGTGGTGGTGTACGAACTCGGAGCGCATGCGATCAACCTGGGCATCCGCTGCTACGTGAAGTCGGCCGACTGGTTCGGCACCAAGGTGACGCTGCTGGAACAGCTGAAGCTGGGCTATGACAAGGCCGGTATCAACATTCCGTATCCGCAGCAGGACATGCACCTGTACCTGCATGGCAAGGATGGCGGCGTAGTCGAGGCCGACGCGCTGGTACGCGACAAGCCCTGATCCAACCCGGGAGAGTGCCGACCAAGGGTCGGCACCCACCCCATTTCCATGCGCCGGTAGTGCCGACCACTGGCCGGCAACCTCCCCGATCAGGCGACGGCGCGTTCCTCCAACGCCGGGTAGTCGATGAAGCCCACCGCACCACCGCCAAAGAACGTCGCCCGATCCGGCGGGTTCAATTCCGCCCCCAGACGCAGACGCTCCGGCAAGTCCGGGTTGGCAATGAACGGCCGGCCGAAACCGATCAGGTCGGCCCAGCCTTCGGCCAGCGCCTGCCCGGCGCGATCGGCGGTGTACTTGCCTGCGTAGATCAGCGTGCCCGGGTAGACCATGCGCAGCGCCTGCTTGAGGGCCACCGGCATCGGCGGTGCATCGTCCCAATCAGCCTCGGCAATGTGCAGGTAGCCCACCCCCATCTCACCGAGCAGGTGCGCGGCAGCGAGATATGTCGCTTGCGGCGTATCGTCCACCGCGCCCTGCAGCGTGGTCAGCGGCGCCAGGCGCACGCCAACGCGATCACCGCCGGCCACTGCGACTACCGCCTGCCCCACCTCGCGCAGGAAGCGCAGCCGATTCTGCAGCGAACCGCCGTAGCCGTCGGTGCGCTGGTTGGCCTGCGAGTCGATGAACTGGTTGATCAGGTAGCCATTGGCGCCATGCAGTTCGACGCCGTCGAAGCCCGCCTCCAGCGCATTGCGGGCGGCCTGCGCGTAATCGGCGACGATGCCCGGAATCTCGTCGGCGCGCAGCGCACGCGGCATCGAATGCTGGATCATCTCGCCGACGCCGGCTTCGGGACCTGCCCCTGTCGGGTCGACGAACACTTTCACGCCTTCGGCCAGCAATGCCGAGGACGACACCGGCGCCGCGCCATCGGGCTGCAGGGCCACATGCGAGACGCGGCCGACGTGCCACAGCTGCGCGTAGATGCGGCCACCGGCGGCGTGCACCGCATCGGTCACCTGCCGCCAGCCCTTTACCTGTTCGGGGCTGTGGATGCCCGGCGTCCAGGCATAGCCCTGGCCCTGCGGGCTGATCTGGGTGCCTTCGCTGACGATCAGGCCGGCACCGGCACGCTGCGCGTAATAGGTCGCCATCTCGGCGGTGGCAACGTTGCCGGCAGCCGCACGCGAGCGGGTCATCGGCGGCATCACGATGCGGTTGGGCAGGGTCAGCGGGCCCAGACGGTGGGAGGTGAACAACATGGCGGACATCTCTTGCAGGGGGAGTGCCAGCAAGAATGGGGACCGCCTGCGAAAGGCAACAGGCGTGTCGTGGCAAAACAGTTGTGCCCGGCAGGCAAGGATGGCCTGCTCAGGGGTCGGATCCCTTGGCAACGCAAAGGGCTCTGACCCCAAAAGCGACCCCAAAGCCGGTTACAGCGTCGGCTCGATCAACACGCCACCATGTGCCACCCGGTCATAGCAGGTGCGCACCACATCTTCCCCGTACTTCAGCTCCAGCCGGCGCACGATGAAGTGGCCACGCGCCATGTCCTGGTAGTAGTCGGTGAACATGGTATTGAGCGTTGCCCCGGCAGCGGCACCGACAATCGGCACCGCCTGCGCGGCGAATTTCTCGGTGACCACTACGCCGAAACGCGCCGCCACCTTCTCCACCATCTTCGCCAGCAGCTTGCCGGCTTCCTTCGGCGCCACGCCCAGGGTCAGGTCACGGCCGGTCACCACACGCCCGGCCAGTTCGGCCGACAGATGCCGCATCACGTCGGTGGTGAAGCCGCGGGCCAGGTAGTAACCGGTCTCGCTGGCGTCATCACGCGGCGAGTTGCCACCCAGCGCGAATACCTCCAGGCAGGCTTGGCGGGTGCTGAACTCGGACAGGTCGAAGCCCTCGCTGCGGGCCACGTCGGCCACCGCGCGCATCATGATGGTGGTTGACACCGGCAGCTCGATGAACAAGGCCGCGAAGCCGAACGCCCCGCCAACCGCGCCGGAGGTGGCGGCCGCCAGCTTGTGCCAACGGGTGGAGGCGCCTTTGCCCGGGGTGTTGTCCATGCTCCACAGCGCGGCCTGCGCGGACTTGGACAGTGCCGCCTGCACGGCGCCATGGATGCGATTGGAGACCGAGCTGGGCAGCGCCTTCACCGCGAACTCCAGCGGCGTGCCGACCAGGTTGGCCATGCGCGCGGTCAGGGTCGGCGCTTCCAGCAGGGCCACCGCCCGCTGCAGGTCGGACCAGTCGCGGGCGTCGTGGGCGATGTCGCGGGGGAGCAGGATCGGCTCGTTCATGGCGCCGATCTTAGCGCCAGGGAGTTGAACGGTTCGTCGCGGGGCACGACAGAGGGATCAGAGTCCTTTCCGCCGGAAAGGGATCCGACCCCAACGAGTGACAGCATCAGGCAACCGGCAAGCCCGACAGCGCCCCCATGAACTGGCGGTAGTGGCGCAGCTCGGCGATGGAGTCGTGCACGTCGCTGAGGGCGGTGTGGTTGCTGTTCTTGCCGACGCCGACGGCCACGCTCGGCGCCCAGCGCTTGGCCAGTTCCTTCACCGTGGACACGTCCAGGTTGCGGTAGTGGAAGTACTTCTCCAGGCGCGGCATCTGGCGGTGCAGGAAGCGGCGGTCCTGGCAGATCGAGTTGCCGCACATCGGCGACAGGCCTGCCGGAATCCACTGTGCCAGGAAGTTCACCGTCTGCGCCTCGGCCTGGCCAAGGGTGGTGGTGCTGTCCACCACGCGCTGCCACAGGCCCGAACGGCGATGCTGGTTGCGGTTCCACTCGTCCATCGCCTCCAGCGTTTCCAGCGGATGATGGATGGCGAATTCCGGACCTTCGGCCAGCACGTTGAGCTGGGCGTCGGTGACCACGGTGGCGATCTCGATGATCGAATCGTTGTCGGTGTCCAACCCGGTCATTTCCAGGTCGATCCAGATAAGTCGTTCGTTGGCCGCGCCGGTGTCCGCCATTGTGTCGCCTCGTTGCTGGGCAGGCGCGCGGCCTACCGGTGAAGGAAAGAGGCGCCCATCATACCCGTTCGCCCCTCAGCCCTCGCCGACATGGTCTTCCAGCAGCAGCGGCGGCTTGCCGCGCTTGGCACGGAAGTAATTGGTCAGGCGCGTGCTGGCTTCCTTGGCCAGCACCCCGCCGTGGATCTCGACCCGGTGGTTGTGGCGGGAATCACCGAGCAGGTCGAACACACTGCCGCACGCACCGGTCTTTGGATCACTGGCGCCGTAGACCAGGCGCGATACCCGTGCATGCACGACCGCCATCGCGCACATCGCGCACGGCTCCAGGGTCACGTACAGGGTGCTGCCCAGCAGGCGATGGTTGGCCAGCAGCTTCCCTCCTGCCCGCATGGCCACGATCTCGGCATGCGCGCTGGGATCGTGCGAGGCAATATTGAGGTTCCAGCCCTCGCCCAGCAGCTGGCCATCGGCGCTTACCAGCACCGCGCCAACCGGGATCTCGTCAAAGTCACGCTGTGCGCGCTCGGCCAAGGCCAGTGCATGGCGCATCCAGTGTTCATCGGCGTCGTGCACCGGTACACCCAGGACATCGGTCATGGCGGTTCTCGCTTTTCAACTGGGCCAGGATGGCCGCCGGGGCCGCATTGTACGCCCCGGGGTCGTGCAGGCGCCGCTAACGCGCGTCGAAGCGCTCACGGGCGGCGTCCAGCACAGGAAAGTTGTGCTCGGCCCAGCGGTCCAGGGCAGCCAGCGTGTCGACCAGGCCGCGCGCAACCTCGGTCAACCGGTACTCCACATGCAGCGGCCTGCTGCCCCGTTCGCAACGCTCGACCAGGCCATTGCGCTCCAGCTGTCGCAGGGTCTGGGTCAACACCTTCTGCGAGATACCTTCGATCTTCCGCAGCAACACGCCGTTACGAAGCGGGCCCTGCGCCAATGCCGGCAGCAGCAGCATCACCCACTTGCCTGAAATCAGCGCAAGCGCATCGCGTGCGGAGCAGTCGGCGGCATACACGTCTCCGGGACAGGCCATGGTTACCTCAAGGTGCGTAATTGCCGGGGCAGGCCGGCATCGCGAGGATGGTCGCACACTCCATGAGCCCCTCGCCCCATGCGCGCCCTGATCCTGCTTGCCCACCCCGAGCCCCGCTCGTTCAATGCACATCTGGCCGCGCAGGCCGCCGAGCAGCTGCGGCATGAGAACCTGCAGGTGGACGTGATCGACCTGTATGCGGATCGCTTCGATCCGCTGGAAGCGGCTGACCACCATCCGCATCGCCTGCATCCCGACCACTTCGACGCCCAACGCGAGCAGCGGCACAGCGCCGAGCAGGGCCAGCTGCCCGTCGAGGTACAGCGCCATCTGCAGCTGCTGCGGGCCACCGACCTGCTGATCCTGCAGTTTCCGCTGTGGTGGTTCGCGGCTCCGGCCATGCTGAAGGGCTGGCTGGACCGCGTGCTCGTCTACGGGCCGATGTACAACAGCCGGCAGCGCCACGAGCACGGCGTGATGCAGGGCAAGCGCGCGTTGCTGAGCGTCACCACCGGCTCGTCGGCGCGGGCATGCGCGGTGGACGGCCGCGAGGGCGACACCCGGTTGCTGCTGTGGCCGTTGATGTACAGCCTGCGCTACGTCGGCTTCGAGGTGATGGAACCGTTCGTGGTGCATGGCGTGCGTTCCGGGCTGCCAGCGGATCGCGTGCAGGCGCACGACAAAGCACTGGCGGCGGCCACCAGCGACTACCGCGAGCGGCTGGCACGCTGGCAACGATGGCCGACCGTGCCCTTCAACGACAGCGATGATTTCGAGGATGGGGTGGTGCTGCGCGCCGAAGCAGCTGCGCACAGCCCCTTCATCCGCCACCGCGACGCGGGATGAATCTTCGCCTGCAGGCGTTACCGGAAAGCCCCATACTTCGCACTCTTCCGAAGCACCTTGGTGAACCCATGACCACCCTGCGCCCCTCGCGCGCCGACGAAGGCGCCGCCCTCGTCGACCTCTGGCGTCGCGCCGTCGACGCCACCCACGACTTCCTCAGTGCCGAAGACCGCCAGGCCATCGATGCCGAAGTGGCCGGTTTCCTGCCGCAGGCGCCGATGACCGTTGCTGTCGACGCACAGGATCGCCCCCTCGGATTCATGCTGATCGACGGCACCCACATGGAAGCGCTGTTCATCGATCCGGACGTGCGTGGCACTGGGGTTGGTCGCCAACTGCTGCAGCACGCGTTGGCCCTCTGCCCACAGCTGAGCACCGACGTCAACGCACAGAACGCGCAGGCCGTGGGCTTCTATCTGCGCATGGGCTTCGTCGAAACCGGTCGCTCACCGCTCGATTCGCAGGGGCGCCCGTATCCGCTGATCCATCTTCGGCATAACGGCTGACATCCGTCGGCAGCGGTCACGTGCTAGCGTGGCTGCTTTCGACCAAGGAACGCCGTGCATGGATGGTGCAAAAGCCCTGTTGACCCTGTTTGCGCTGGGCATCAGCCTGGTCTGGATCCTGGTGCCATTTGCCATCTTCGCTGTGCGCAGCCTGCTGCGTGAGGTACTGGCGGAACAACGTCGCACCAATGAACTGCTTGAACACATCGGCGGTTATCGCATTCCAAAGCCACAACCCGAACCGACCGTCTGGCGCGCGCCCTGACGGGCACGCGCTCGCCCTGGATCAGGCCGTCGCCTCGAAGGCCGGCGAGTACTGCACCTCGCCCTGCGCCAGCGGAGGCTGCAGGCAGAGCGCCTGGAAGTACTCCGCAGGCACACCCGGCAGCACCAGGCCTGGCTCGGCACGGAAGCCGAAGCGGCCGTAATACGCCGGCTCGCCCAGCAGCACGCAACCCTGTGCGCCCAGTCCACGCAGCGCGTCGAGTGCCGCGCGCATCAGCGCCGCGCCAATGCCCTGCCCCTGCCACGCGGGCAGCACCGAGATCGGGCCAAGGCCGAACCAGCCTGTGCTTCCATCGCTGATGGTGACCGGCGACAGCGCAATGTGTCCGACCACCTGGCCTTGGGCTTCGGCAACCAGCGAAATGCTCAGTTCACCACGCGAACGCAGCGCATCGACGATGAACTGCTCTGTGTGGCTGCTGTGCGGGGCTTGGCGGAAGGCAGCTTCGGTGAGCGCATGGATGACGGCGTGGTCGGCAGTGGATTCGGGCGGATCGTGTAGTTCATGGTGGAAGACTTCGCTTGGTGATGATCGCGTGAATTAATGATCGATGTCACAGAACGGCGGCAGAATGTCGAATGCGGTGCGCAGTCGTTCCGATGCCGGCAAATCGACTGTGCCGCAAGCGCTTCCACGCCACCGCCCAATCCTGAATGCGTCAAATTTCTGGCACCCATGCCCGCTCGCGGGTGGCGCCGGGTTTCCCGGGCACCCCATAATCGGGAAACCTGTCACCAGGGAAGGATATATGGACATGGATGCACGATGCAGGAACACGCTTTGAGCACGGCAACGCCATCGCGCAGCGCACGATGCTGGCTGCCGGCGACCCTGCTGCTGGCACTGGCGGCGTGCTCGCCTTACTCAGACGCGGAGCGCGATGTCGCCGCGGGCGGACGCGGTCTGGCCAAGCTCAATCCCGCACCGAAGCAGGCTTATGAGCTGGTGCTGACACTGAAGGACGCGCCGGGCCCGTTCGCGATCGTTGAGGGCGTGGCCCAGTACGACGTCAGCAACTACGCAGATTGTGGTCGGATCCTGCCTGCGACAGGTACTGCAGGGCGCATCACCAGCCAGGAACCCGTCGAGCTACGCAAGGTCGGTGAGAACGAATACCGCGGCACTTTCTACCTGGACCGTATGCAGGACGAGGAGTACTACGGGCGCGGCACGTGCCACTGGGCACTGACGGGCGTTGGCGCGATGTTGCGCGCTACGACCGGCGAGGCGGATACGCGATTCCTGACGTATTTCAAGAAGGAACGCATGAACGCTGGATCGCCGTTGACTCTCTACTACCCAAAGGTCGCCTATCCTCGCGCCGAACTTGCCGCCAACTATCCTGCAAGTGGCAAGGAAGATCCTTCAGCATACAAAGAAGAGCTGCGCGGCGCGCTGTTCTCAACCACCACCACTGTGCAGAAACTCGCGCCATGAGCTGCCAGTTCAACCATCCCTTCCCCCAAGGAGGCCGACATTGCGCCACAAGATGATTCCGTGCCTTGCTCTGCTTCTATTGACCGCCTGCAACCCGGAGACCGCCATGAACCAGGAACGTGCCGCTGCCGAAGCCGATGTCGCCCAGGGTGGGCGCGGCCTCGCCAAGCTCAACCCCAGCCCGCGCAAGGCCTATGAACTGGTACTGCGCCTGAAGGATGCCCCCGGCGATTTCGCGGTGGTCGAAGGCGTGGCGCAGTACGACGTCACCAACGAAGACCAGTGCGGCCACATCGAACCCGCCACCGGCACTGCCGCCCGCATTACCAGCCAGGAACCGGTGGAGCTGCGCAAGGTCGCTGAGGGCGAGTATCGCGGCACCGTGTACCTCGACCGGATGCTGGATGAGGACTACTACGGTCGTGGCGTCTGCAAGTGGGAATTCAGCGGCGCCGGCGCGATGCTGAAAGCCACCGGCGCCGAGGGTGAAACCCGCTTCCTGTCGTTCATTGAGGCAGCACCCTTTGTCAAAGGCGAGACCGAGACTCGCCACTATCCTCGCGCAGACTATCCGCGCGTGAATGAGATTCCTGATTACGGCGCAAGCGGCCAGGAAGATCCCACCAAGTTCCGCCCGGAACTGAGGAATGCGCTGTTCTCCGCTTCGCTTGAAGCCAGCGAGGTCCGCCAATGAGCCTCAACAGCCAAGATTATGCAGCGCTGTCCGAAGATGCATACAAGGATTATGCGGTCGGTCGTCGTGCACCTGGTCAAGAAGAGATCGTCCCGATCAACGGGCACAAGTACAAGATTCTCGAGCACGTTGATAATCGACTGAACGGTTATCAGGGAACGATCTACCAGCGAGTCGACACCAATGAAATTGTCGTCGCACATCGCGGCACCGAACAAATCGCACGCGATGCGATTCTGACCGATGGTGGCATGGTCGTTGCCCGCACCAACGTGCAGGCTCCGGACGCCATCGCGCTGACTCAACGCGCCCTCGCTTACGCCAAGAAGGAGGGGCAGGATCTCGGGCAGCGTCCACCCGAAGTCACCGTCACCGGCCACTCCCTCGGCGGCGCCCTCGCCCAGATCACCTCGCACCATTTCAACGTCAAGGGCGAGACCTTCAATGCCTACGGCGCGGTCAGCCTCAGCTATCGCATTCCGGAAGGCGGCAACACCATGATCAACCACGTCATGGCCTCCGATCCGGTCAGCGCCGCGTCGCCGCATTTCGGCCAGGTCCGCATCTATGCGAAGCCGGATGAAATCAAGACACTCGCCGCAAACGGTTTCAGCAACCATCCGATGCGCGCCCTGATCCCGGACAGCCCGCTGATTGCAGCAGGCAGCTCGTTCGGTGCGCACAAACTGGGCAACTTCCTCGACGAAGGCTCGGTGCTGAAGCATCCGGAAACGCAGAAGCTGGCGAAAGACAACGCCAAGATGATCGAGGAGTACCGCGATGACGTCGAGTCACTGCGTCGCGGTGTCACCCGCGCGGCACGCGGCATCCCGGGCGGCGCCATCGATCTGTACGACCACATCCGCGGCCCGCTGCAGCCCGGTGAACCGGCACGCCGCGAAGCGGAGAAGAACGGCCATCACACCAGCATGCTGCGCATGGACGATGCCAACCACCTGGGCAACCCGTTGTTCAACGACGCGATCCGCGGCGTGCATGCTCATGACGTGCGGGTCGGGCGCGTGCCGGACGTGATGAGTACTCAGCTGGCGGGCAGCCTCGCCGCCGAAATGCACGCGGCAGGCGGCAAGCGCATCGACGAGGTGGTCATGAATGCCGATGCCTCGCGAAGCTTCGCGGTGCAGGGCCAGGGCGGCGACCCGGCACACCTGCGCGTGTCGGTGGACACGACCATGGCGATGAACACGCCGCTGGAGCAGAGCAGCCAGCGCATCGACCAGCAGGCCGCCGACCAGCGCGTTGCGCTGGAGCGCGACCAGCAGCTGGAACAGCAGCGGAACCAGACCCGCAGCATGCAGGCCTGATGGACTGCGCGGGAGCCGGTCAGCCCGGCTCCCGCTGCACGTCGGCACTCCGGCTCAGGGACCGGAGGCAGCCATCGGCGCGGAGGTACCGGCCGTCACAAACAGATCCGGGCCGGAATCCGGGAAGCCGCCACAAGCGCGATCCCCCGGCGCCACCGGGTCGCAGGGCCACTGGCTGCGCGGAACCTTTTCGCGCAACTCGAATCGGTCCCCGGTCCAGACAACGAATGCCAGGTGCTCACGGTTCCAGTCACTGAACGCACGCGGGCTCCCCTTCTGGGCGGTCTCCGGGTACTGCACGAACCAACGCATGGCCGGGCCGTACTGCAGCTTGCTGTGATCCAGCGTGATCCGGCCTTCGCGCGCCAACTGGCGTGCGCGATCGGCTTCCGTCAACGGCGGCATGGCCGGCATCGCCTCGGCGGTAACATCCCGCAGTGCGGTATCGCCACGCGCCTGGTACACACGCTGGGCCACATAGGCCTCGCGGCAATCCCCCGCTGGCAGGCGTACCGGCTCCGCGCCGTACTCGTCGCGGTTGGCGACCCGGTCGCTGCAGGTGAACGGCGCTGACACCAGATAGAACGTGCTGTCGGCGTCACGCCCTTCCAGTGAACGCACCCAGATGTCACCCATCCGCACGATGAAGTCCGGGCGCTGGCCGTAGCCCGGCACCGCCTTGAACCAGGCCTTCTGCTGCACCTCACGCTCGCGCCAGCTGCGCGGCAGGTGGATGTCCTGCTCGGGCAGCGCGACCAGCAGCGCGGCCAGATGCGCCGGCATCGTACCCTGGCAGGCGCCGATCAGCAGCTCGCCCTGGGCCGCCAGTCGCCCGGCCAGGTCCACGGGACAGCGGGCGCCAAGTGCGCGCTCGGTCGCCTGCTCGGGCGGCAACGGCACGATGGCCAATGCGGTCGGTGCGGGTGCTACCGCCGGGACGGCTGGCTCGACGGTGGCAGGCGGTACAGCCACAGGCGCCGCCACTGCCGGCACAACGGGCGCGGGCGCCGGGTCCGCAGCCGGCGCCGGCTGCGCGTCCACCCCGGGTGCCGCAGGAGGTGTCACGGCAGCTGGTACTTCGGGAGCCGGCGCCGCGACAACGGCTTCGGCCGCCACAGGCGCTGCAACGGGCGTCGCCCCTGCAGGCGGGGCGACGGGCGCCTCGGCAGCGAGGGGCGCCTCAGCGACGGGTACCGATGCCTCCTGAGCCTGCGCCGACGCTGCGGCAAGTCCAAGTGACAGCAGCCAGAGCGGCGGCAGGCGGCGCGCGGATGCATTGCAGCGGGCAGCGGCCTGCAGGGCATTCAAGGGAACGATTCGCATGTGGTGTCCTTACGGGTGGGTTTCCATGTCGGCGCCACAGGGCGCCACGCGTCGTACGTAAAGCGCCAGCGGGCACCCTGCCCGCCGGCATCAAGTGCTACAGGGATCGGGAACGCTGCTCCTGCTCGCGGGCGAGCGCGGCCGTCGGATCCTGCTGCGCAACGCTGGCCGCCAACTGCTGGCTGCTCTGCGCCAGTGGCTGCTGGGAGGCCTGCTCCCGGTCAACAGACGCACGCAGCATGGCCGGATCACCCAGCGCGCCCTGCACTGCAAACAGCGTACGGCCGTCGTTGCCCGCCAGCAGATGATCAATACGCGACAGGCCGGCCTTCTTCGCCCCCAGCGCCAATGCGCCAGCGGTATTGTCGAGCTCCTGTGCACTGCGCAGTCCACTTTGTGGCCCCATCTGCTGCAGGTGCCGGCGCGCATCCTCGAACAATGCGTTGCCGGGCTCACCGGCATGCGACATGTCGCGTGCAACGGTCTGCGCCGGCGCACCGACTTCGCCGCGATCCAGTCGCGCCATCACGTCCGGCGTCAACTTCTGCTGCCAGACCTCAAATCGTTGCCGGCGCGCCTCGATGCCATTGAGCGCGCCGTTGAGCGCATAAGTTGCTTCGCGCACATCATGGCGCGCCCCCTCCGGCACCCGTGTCTGCCACTGCCATACGGCAATACGACCTGCGTGCTCGGGCTGCGCTGCCAGCTCCGGGTGATTCACCAGGTCCAGATCCAGCGCCTTGCCGGCACGCTCGTAATTCTCCTTGCCGACCAATGGCAGATAGCCGCGGCCGTGGTACTTCAGCGCGTCACCAGGCGCGTCGTTGCCCATGCGCCCGCCGTACATCAACTCAGCCAGGTTTTCCGGGCGACCACGCAGCGCTTCCTGGCGGGCGCTCTCCAACGCGGCGTTGCCATTGCGCCACGCAGCCTCCACCGGGATCTGCGAGATTCCCCGGGTGAAGTTGAAGCTCTCGTTGAGCCGGCTCAAGCCGCGCGACTCGTGCCCTGCCTGGGCCATGAAATTGGCCAGTTCAAGCGGGGAGTCGATGCCGGCTTTGGTCGCCTGTCGCAACAGCTGCGACTCTCTATCGGTCGACACAGTGCAACTCCTGAATCTTCATCAGCGCGGATTCCCTTCCGCCGGTTGGAGCTTGGCTCATGGAAGCGACACCTCGGCAACACTGGATGGGTCGAAGTCCTCGAACCTCACCCTGCCCAGCTCCGCCGCCGAGTAATCCCGGATGTTGGTCGCTTCGGTCTCGATATCCACGACCTTGCGTCTCACCCCGTCAACCCAGCAGGCCTTGTCCGCAGGCGCATAGCGGAACCGGTAGGTGCTGCTCCAGCGCTCGCGGCTACCGCCGTTGGTGATCACGCTGAAGGCACCATCCTCGATCGTCACGTAGGCGAACGGATCGCCTGCAATGCCGCCGCGGGTGGAGCACGGCACCAGCTTGTCGTTGCGCGCGGCCAGCTGCCAGCGCCCGCACCCGTCACCGCGCAGCAACAGCAGCACCCGGTTCGGTCCGTGCTGGCCGGGCACCAGCCCTTCCGGTGTCGGCTGGTCGATGACCAGCAGCTGATACTCGATGCCATCGCCGTTGAGCTCGCCCCTGACAGCTTCCAGCAGGTTCGCACCGGACGGAACGAATGCCAGGGCATCGTCCATGTGTGCGCCAACCCTGTCTTCCATCCCCTCCCACTCCTTCAATGTGGTCATGCCGATGCCCGCCTCCCTGCCCAGCCGGAACGCGTTCCGGCTTATCCGCGCCTGCGCGGACAGGGATCATAGCCTTGCGTACGGCAAGACCGCGATGATGGCGAGCGTCACCCGATGCAGGGGCTGACAGCGTCCTCATTGGACGGAAGAACTCCTGCATTCGGCGGCACTGGAGCGTCATTTTCATGACGCGCGGGGAGCTTACCGCGAGGTGTTCTGCCGCGTCGAAGTGCGAGGAAATCGAAAAGCGGAATTGATCACAGAAAACGGGGCTTAGCGTGAATGGCGCCTTACCTGATGAACAGATCCGCCGTACAGGCCGTTCTGGCGATCCCGCATTGACCCTGCGGCAGCTGCTTCCATGCCGCCTTCGCGCTGCATTGCTGCATCGCGACAACGACCGCTCCCTGTTCGGACATGGCGGTGGCGACGCTGGTGGTTTCCGTGCCCAGACCCGCGTGGGCGACCGCCACGCATTGCGCCTGGAACAGGGTCGCCAACCTACATTCGCCTTTCCCGAACTCCTTGCACTCCTTCATGGATGCACGCTTTGCCTTGCCCCGCGAGCGCATCGAGTTGCTGATGAAGGTGTCGCCGCGGGCATCCATCGCCACGCCGCGCACGGTCTGCGCCCAGTTGGGGCGATTGTTGTACGGGGATCCTGAGCTGCTCACCGGAATGGGCGCACAGCCCTGTACACCCTGGCCACCGATGGGATACATGCCCTGCGGGCAGTTGCCTTCGGCAAGCGCAGTGAACGGCAGCAGGCCTGCAGTCAGCAGACACGGAAGAAAAGCGAGGTGGATCCGTTTCATGGGGAGACTCATTCCTTTGCTGCCCATTGTGGGAGGTGGGACGGCCTGAGCAGATGATCGTTGCCCACAGCCGATGCTGGAGCCAAGAGAACAAACGGAGCTGCACCCAAACACATGAAGCTTTTCGCCGCCATCTCGAGTTGCACTGGCTGCCAGTCCGACAATCCGATCAACGGGTCAGAATGACTCATAGACCGGCTTCGTACAGTCCTCGTATGCAACCTGACACGCCTTTCCATCGGTGTTGACGCACGACTGCTGGGCAAACTTCCGCGCTTCGGCGGAGTCCTTGGCGCTGGCAAGACCGGCGCGGGAAGCCCCGCCCTGGCTATTGGGAACCAACCATGCAACGCACTGGTTTCTATACGTGTAGATGACTCGGCAATCGGAAGCACCGCGCCTACCGCAGTCTGCCAGAGCAAACTGCTCCGCGTTCTCCTTGCTCGGCCGGCCCGTTGCAACACCCGCATCTGCGGTCGCGTCGGACGACGCAATCGCCCCCCACGTCTTATGCCACTGACTCGCGGGCCCGGGGTCGCGGGCAGTCGCCCCTGCCCCAGGAATCGGGGCACACCCACCAACCCCTTGATCGCCGATGGGGTACTGGCCGGAAGGGCATCGGCCCTCGGCACTGGCGTTGCTGGCAACAAGTAATGCAGCGAACAGCAGAGCAGAAATCACGAAAGCTGAATCACCACGCAGAGATTTGAAGTCGGCCATTGCCTTGAATCTCCGTGTGATGTCACAACCGATCAGTCTTGCTGGAAGAACGGCTTGGTACAGTCAGAATGGAAAACGGAGCAAGCCTGACTTCCCAAATCCTTGCAGTCCTTGGTTGCCCGCTCCTGCGCCTGTTCTTTCGTCGCCCCGGTGTTGAATCTCATGCCATTGTCCGGTCGTGCAGCCCGGACAACCGCATAGCACTGGTTGTAGTAGGTAAAAACGACTGTGCAGTCGGTAGCTCCGCCCTGCCGGCATCGCTCGACGGCTTGGCGCTCTGCCGAAGCCTTGGCCTGATGCCCAGTGGCAGAACCTGCATCTCCTCCAGGCGAGCTGGCGACTGCACCCCATGTCTTGACCCAGTACCCGGGATTCTCCTGCGGGGCGCTCTGAGCCGCGCCGGGTATGGGTGCGCAGCCTCCAACGCCTTGGCCACCAATCGGGTACTGGCCCCCAGGGCAACGGCCTTCGGCATTGGCATTTTCAGTAACGACGAGCACGGCAAACGCCAGCGTCAAAAACCCAAGAAATGTTACCCAGATGCTTGAATCCGGCCATTGCCAAGACTTTTTGGACATCACTGTTGATCACTCGGTGGTCTGATGCTCCGCACCCGTCATCTTCCTTGAAGCCTTCCGCAGTGCTTCAAGCGACATCCAAAGAACGGGAGGCAATATGATTTGCCATATCAGCCCTCCTGAAAGAAGGGCTTGGTGCAGTCCGAGTGGACGAACGTGCACTCCTGGCTTCCCGAATTCCGACAATCCTGCGTCGCCCTTTCCAGCGCCTGTTCCTTGGTAGCACCCGCGTTGAACATCGTTCCATTGTCCGGCCGGCCGGTTCTGATGGACGCATAGCACTGGTTGTAATAGGTGTACAGAACCTTGCAATCAGTTGCTCCCCAGTGACCGCAGCGCTCGATCGCCTGTTGCTCGGCCGAGGCCTTGGCCTGATGGCCAGTCGATGCACCCGCATCGCCATTCATGGATCCCGCAACGGCTCCCCACGTCTTAACCCAGTGCCCGGGATTCTCATCAGGCGCGCTCCGGCCTGCACCAGGGATGGGAGCACAGCCGCCCACTCCCTGATCGCCGATCGGATACTGGCCCGGAGGGCAGCGACCTTCTGCTGACGCAGAATTGATGTATGCAGAACCCATAAACACGAAAGACAAGCAAAGATATTTCAGAAAACCGTTGGCGCTCATCGTCAGTCCAGCCTCTAATTTCCTTGATTGGCGTTCGCCGCGCCACGTTGACCAGGTGTGGTTCCTCCCGCCCCGCCCGTGCCGTCAAACACTCGGCCCAGACTGTTCTGAGGATTTGCTGCATTGTGGCCCGACGCGGCCTCTGGAGCCGCCGGCGGCGGAGCCGACATGCCCGGCGGACGACCATCAGCACTCGGCGAGGCACTGGCGCCACCACCTATCTGCGAATATGCCATGAAGGTGCCCAGGGTACCCTGGAAGAACATCGCTGCCATTGGGGGTGTAGTCAGGATCAACGCGGTGAGGATCAGGCCCATGCCTCCCTGCTGCATTGCCTGGCTGGTCATGCCGTCGGACATGCTTTCCTTGAGGATGAACTCCTGCACCAGCGCTGTGGTCCAGAAAGTGGCCGCTACACGTACCACCATATCCAGTGCAATGGAGACCATCGCTGCAAGTACGGCCATGGAGAACATCGTGCCGATGCCGTAGAACAGCCAACGCTGGAACAACTGCTTGGTCTGGTCGAACAACAGGCAGAGGATGAACAGAGGGCCAAAGCCGATGAACAGCGCCATGGCGATTTCATACAGCATCAGCATCGCACCAGCGGTGATGGCTGGACCTGCGGTGCCCATGCCGATGAAGAACAGTGCCCGCTTCTTGTCCTCCAGCAGCTCCCCGTCATTCATGATCTGGATGGCGTCGATACTGGAAAGCGCCACCTGCATCCATGCCAGGCTCTTGTCGATCTGAGCTTCGGGTGACTCGTTCGAGCCTGTCACGACCTTCGTGATTTCTGCCTTGACGTCGTGGGTGAGGAAGCTCTGCAGGTTGGTGCCGAAAGCGCCCATCGTGGTGGCCGCGCTGACGATCAACGCCGCACGCGCCATATTGGTCACCAATACCATCATTGAGTCCCGGCTGCGGCCGGTCACGATGCGGAAGCCCTGCACCAGCACCCACAGGGTCATGAGCGTGAGGGCGATGCCGCCGACCCACTGCATCATTTCCCCCATCATGTCGATGCCGAACTTGTTTATCTTCTTTCGCAGGAAGTCGAAGATGAACTTGAAAAACACGAAATCCCCGATCGACTGGACACGTGCAACGTGCCCCATCAAATCCTGGAATCCGCCATTGAAATCAAAATTGGCAATCGACCTGATCATTTCCGCAATCCCTTGATGTATCCCTACCGGACAACCTCATGGAGCCGGTGCCTATGCACCTGCCCCAAGCGACGTCAGTCGATGTGCAAAGCGCCTTCCAATGCAGCCGTCTTGACCAGCTGCGAGATGACGCCCGGCTTGCCCTTCAATGCCACGCGCGCCAGCACGCGCTGATTGGCCTTCATTGACTCCTGATAGGCGTCGTAGGACCGCATGCGCGCCTCCCACTCCTGCTGCAGCTTGGAAATATCGTTTGCCGTACGCAGGGAGTCGCTGTTCACGGCCGAAAGAGTTCCCGCAAGGTTGCCATCGGCGCCGCCTCTCCAGCCCATGATCTCAGACAACGACGCGTTGATGCTGGGAATGGTCTTCTCGATGAAATCCACCGTCTCGTTGCGCTTCCGGTTTTCCATCATCTGGATGTTGACGCACAGCTGCTGCTGCTGCGCGTAGAGATCACCGGAGGTATCCAGCACAAACTTCTTCAGCAGGCTGCCAGCGCTGAAGCCCGCCGACGTACGGCAGAGGTCGGCGACCATATAGTCGTCTGGAACCCGCTCCAATGTGGCGCCTGGCGGCAAGCCGAAGTTGTTGATCATGCCCTGGATCTGGACAAGCGCATTTTGGTACTCCTGGAACGTCCTTCTCCACCGAGTTACCTGAGCCGCGTACTCCAGCCCGTCAGCCTTCATTTGCGCCTTCCCTTGGGCAAAGTCCTTCAGTGCCTGCATGAGATTACTGAGGTCGAAGACAGGGTAACCACCGGCCGAAACCGACGTGGTGGAGAACATGACCATGCTCCCCAGCAGGATGGCTGCCAGGCGCTTCTGACGCAGACCGCGGTGGCGCTTGTGATTTCGGGATGTCATGCTCATGTTCTTCTCCAGGGGAATGGATTTCATTCGGCGCTGTCTGATCCAGGGCTTTCAAGCCGCATCGGTTTCGGCAGAGGCCTTGGCTTTACCAGAGCCCTTTCGGTTCTTGTAGAAGTCCTCCAGCCACTGTTCCGGCGTGAGTTCGTCCACAGTGATCCGATTGCGGACTGCAGCCGTCTGCAGCACCCGATGCATGATGTCGATGTTGTCGGTCGAGGCCGAGATCACCGACAGGATGTCGTCCATGCCACGCAGGTTGAGCTGGCAGACACTGGAAGCATGGCCCTGCTTGACCAGGAAGCAGCGCGAGCGCTCGTCCAGTGCCGTGACCACCTTGAACTCCGCCTCGGTCAACTTCAGGCCATCCATGTAGTCGCTCTTGCTGGCGTTCGGGTTCGGCAGCAGGATGAGCGTGGCGGTCTGCTCGATCAGGGCAGCGGAGATGTCACTCTTCAGCGCATCTTCCGGGCTCTGCGTGGCGAAGATTCCCAGGCCGTTCTGCTTACGGATGGTCTTCTGCTTGTTCTTCGCGAACTCCTTCAGGCCACCCTCGCCGTCCAGGATCTTCCAGAATTCGTCCATCACATAGATCAGCGGACGACCGTCGATCAGCGACTCCAGGCGGTGCAGCAGGTAATTGATGACCGGCACGCGCACTTCGGGGTTGTCGATGATGTCGGTGTAGTCGAAGCCGATGATGTTGGCCTTGCTCAGATCCACCGTATCGATCGGATTGTCGAAGACCCAACCCAGCGAATTGCCCGAGGTCCAACGACGCATGCGCGCGTAGAGACCGTCATCGCCCATGTTGGGCAGGCTCTTCTGGAAATTGGTCATGCTGCGCAGGTGCATCGGCGTATCGAGCATGCTCTCCACCGCGCGGTAGATGTCCTCTTCCTCGCGGGCGCTGTACTCGCGCTTGCCGGCCAGAACCTTGATCAGGTCAGCCAGGAACTGCACGTTGGATTCGTTGTTCTCGCACTGGAACGGATTGAAGCCGGTCGGCGCACCATTCTCCAGGGCCAGGTAGTTGCCACCACAGGCGCGCACGAAGATCTCGGCGCCGCGGTCCTTGTCGAAGAAGAAGATGGTCGGCGACGGTTCGTACTTCTGCACCTGGCTGAGCAGGAAGTTGATCAGCGCGGTCTTACCGGTACCGGACTTGCCGATCACCATGGTATTGGCGATCGCCTTCTCACCCAGCGAATTCTCGGATGGATGGGTCGCGTGGAAATTGAAGTAGTACGGCTGGCCGTTGGTGGTCTGCAGCGTGGTCACGCAGTCACCCCACGGGTTGTTGTGCTGCTTGCCGGTGGCGAAATTGTGAAGCGGCGACAGGCCGAGGAAGTTCAGCGAGCTGACGTTGGCCAGCCGCGTGCGGAAGCGCCAGTTGGCCGGCAGCTGCGAATAGAACGACGAGGTGACCGCCAGATCTTCCTTGGTCGACACGAATCCGGCGTTGGACAGCTCGGCACGGGTCGAGGCCACGTTCTGCGACAGCTTGGCCTGGCTGTCGCCGTAGACCGCCATGATGAAGTGGTACTCGCCCAGCACGAAGTTGCCTGACGACAGATGATCCATCGCCTGGTCGAGTTCAACGATCTGGCTGACCGCCTTGTCGCCCGAGGAGATCATCATGCCCTTGGTCCGGTCCAGCACCTTCAAGGCATCCTGGCGCCCCATCGGGCTGAACGAATGGGTGATGACGTACTCGTAGTCCAGGTACTTCAGACCATTGAGGATTCCCGGATAGGTTCCCTCGGCATACTCCTTGATATTCAGGATCGCGCCGAAATGATTGACGCCATTGGGCGTATTGATCACGAAATCGCCGGTCTTGGCCGAGAACATGTGCCGGCTGACCGGAAGATAGTCTTTCACTGGCGCCGACAGTACCGGCACCGGCTCATCGATGCGGTTGATCAGGTAGCCGAACAGCTCCAGCGTTTCGGAAAACACCACGCCGTTCTTGGCTTCGTACATGCCGAGCCGGTACGGCGCGTAGTCGCGGATCACCGCCTCGACGTTGCCGGCCAGCTCCATCAGCTTCTCGACAGCCTGCTCCTGCTCGGCGCGCAGCTTGTCCACGTTCGCAGACTTCTCCACGAAGCGTTTACCCGCCACCACCGGACGATAGATCATCGTCAGGTACAGCTCGTTCTGCATGATGCGCTGCGAGGACAGCATGCCCATGTACTGGTCGGACACATCCTGGTTGAAGCGCTGCTTGTAGTGGCTCTTTCCCTTCAGGGTGCGACGGCGCCGGATGTCATGCACCCAGAAGGCGACGTTGACGAAATCCGGCGCGCGCAGCGTCTGCAGCAACCGGTTGAACGTGTTGTGCCGATGCTCAAGCTCCCATTCTTCGCGCCCCACGAACGGCAGCCCTTCCAGGTGCCACGTCAACAGGTAGTCGCCGCCCGTGGTCTTCACCACATTCGGAGCCACGTGCGACGACAAGGGGATGAATTCGCTGATGGAGGTATCTGGGTTGAACATACGACTGCTTCCAAAAGGTACTGCCGGCAAAGATTCGGAGTTGGCCAGGCGGGCGCTCATCGCCCGCGTGGCCGGATCCAGCCCTCAATCCCTGGGGGCCGGCTTGCTGCGGTAGTGATTCGGGTTGAACACCCACATGCCATCGTGCTCCTGCACGTTGCGCGTCTTGAGCTTGAACATCAGCCGCAGCCCCAGCAGGCGGAAGATCATCTCGTCACGCTTGGCCATCTGCCGCATGATGAAGATCGCCACCGGGATGGACAGCAGAAACCAGAAATTCGTGTACATGCTCAGCAGCAACAACCCACCCGCCACCATGAAAAATGGCAGGTAGGGAACGCCCAGGAACATCGCTGGGCGCGTGCAGCCCCGGAACAGGACGTTCTTATGCACTGTAGTACTGGACGGCGTGCTTGATCATTTCAAACGCCATGCCAGCGCCGTCGCCGCCACCGCCGACGTTGTCGCAGTTGCCAGCTTCCTTGCCGAGCAGCATGCGCGCGATCTGGCCCGCCGCGCCGATCAGCACACCGCCGATCAGGATCGGGGCCACGTCACCGATACGCTTGTGGGCAAACGCGATCTGGTAACCGGCGAAGATCACGGCGATCGTGACCACGGCGATCGAGGCCATGTTCAGCAGGCCGTTGATGTTGGAGAAGAAGCCGCAGACCTTGCCATCGGTACCACCGAAGTCGGTGCCGGCCAGGGCCTGGGGAGCGAACACAGCACCTGCGAATGCGACCGCCATCAGCATGGTCTTCAGCGTGCGCTGGGCCTGGACGAGGTCGAGATTGAATCGCTTCATGGATTGATTTCCTTGTTGATGGACTAACACAACTGAATCGACCAGCCGGGGGACCGGTCGCACCACGACTTCGTCAGAACACGAAGGCCGCATCCCCTGCGGGAATCTGCTGCACCGGGGCACGTGGTGCCGGTGCGTTGTAGAAATTCTGGGCATCCGCTGCCGGCGCGTTGCGCTCGTTCCAGGGGCGCAGCATCACCGGCGCATTCGCGCCAGCAGCCGTCCCGGGAAGCTGTTGCGGCATGGCTGCCCCACCCTGCGCCGCACCAGGCTGCTGATACGGCTGCGGAGCCTGCTGCGGCATATCGTTTCCGCCCTGCGCCTGTGGCTGCATCATTCGATCGACCGAACCCAGCACCACGCGCGATACCGCCTGGTCGGCGATGTTCAGCAGGCTGCCGCGGGCCATCGCACCGGTGGATGGGTAAACGGTGTAGGCCCGGGCCGGGTCATTGGACGGCACGTACACCGGCGCACTGGCCTGGGCGACGATGCGTGCCTGGGCCGGCGAGGCCGTCTGCGGATGATGTTCGACCCTGACCACCCGACGCTCGCCGCGGCTGACCACGTCAATCGGCGCGACGCCGTTGCTTGCGACCTGCTGACCGCGGCGGATCGAGTCGTAGATCTTCTGCACGTACCCGTGACGGAAGCCGGTCTCGAAGTTGCCCGAGTAGTAGCAGCTGAACGACTTGCCCCAGTCACCACCGGAGCGCTTGTAGCAATCGGCGAGGATGCGCGAACCAGCCTGCAGGTTCGGGCACTGCTGGAAGGCCTTCTCGTAGGAATCCAGCCCGTACTTGCCCAGGTTGTAACGGTTGACCTGGGCCAGGCCAATGGAGAAGTTGTAGCCCTTCTCCTCCAGCATGCGAACGGTGGCCAGCGCCTCGTCGAGGGCCTTGGGCTGGCGCACCAGGGCGCCGCCGACCACGCCGATGGCATAGGGGTTGCGCGACGATTCCACGTTGATGACGTGCTGCATCACGTCCATCGAGACGGCCATTTCCGGGCACGCCATCATTTCCAGTCCTGGCAGCATTGGTCAGCCCTCCTGCCCCTGGGCACGCCCAGGATTGAAGTCGATGCCGGTGATGTAGCGCGAGCCGGCATGCGCCTTGATATGCACGACGATGTCGATGGTCATCATCAACAGTCGCTTGATCACGTTGAACTCCAGGCCCGAACCCTCGGCCGAGGCCTTCACCATCAGCGCCAGCTGATCCCAGGTCTGCTCCGGGCTGCCGGCATGGCAACTGGTGATCGAGCCCGGGTGGCCCGATGCGCAGTTGCGGATGAAGTAGAACGCCTCGTCACCGCGCAGCTCGGCCAGGATGATGCGTTCTGGCTTCATGCGCAGGCAGGCTTCCATGCAACTCTTTGCGCTGACATTGCTGGTGCTCTGCCCGCCCTTGGAGTACAGCAGGTGCACCACATTGGGTTGGGTCAGAAACAGCTCGCGTGCGTCCTCGATCGTGACCAGGCGCTCGTTGTCCGGGATATGATTGACCAGCGCTTTCATGAAGGTGGTCTTGCCGCTACCGGTCGCACCGGAGACCACGATGTTCTTGCGGTACATCACCGCACGACGGAAGAACTCTGCGTACTCGCGCTGCTGGCGCAGTTCCAGCAGCTCGCGGTCCTGCTCGCTCAGACTGCCATCCTGTTCCAGGATCTGGTTGAAGAAACCATCCTCGTGGTACTGGGTGAGCGACTTGGTGTGCTTGGACGGCAGGCGGATCGTGATCGAAACCTTGCCGGCATCACAGGCAGGTGGAATCACGAACTGCGCACGCTGGCCGGTGGGGAACGTGAGCGACACCACCGGATCGGCATCGGTGATGCGCTGGCCGGTGTTGCTCTCGTTCACCACTGCCGTGCAGAACTGCCGGGCCCGCTCGAAGGTCAGGCCCGGCACCTCCACCCGCTGCCACCCGGCCCGGGTTTCCAGGTACAGCTCACCGGGACGGTTGATGCAGATTTCCGTCACTTCCGGGGATGTCATGTACTCGGCGATGCCCAGCACTTCGTACTGATAGCGCAGGAAATCGCTGGAAACGAGGGCGAGGGGTGACACTTCGGCGTCCATGGTTGTTCTTCGGGTTACCGGCGCGGGTTGAGCACGTTGGTGAAGTCAACGTCCTTTGCGACGTAGACGTTCACGATGGTGCCCTGGTTGATGGTGACAGTCGGCGGGCGATTCGAACTGGTGAGGGCTTCGTTGGCGAGACGCTCCATCGTGCGCGCAGTGGCGCTTTCATAGGGCGAACGAACGGCGAAACCATTGCTGGAAACCGTCGTCGACTCTGGACCATGCTCGGCTGCGGCGTACTTGAAGGCGTCGGCGATCAGGCTGATCATCAACGCCGACGCAATGCGACTACCCCAGTGCGCGCTGTACTGGCCAGGATGACCAGCACCACCCAGCTGATCCACGCCCGGGCTGGACATGGCCACGTCGATGCCATTGGGCGTGGTGATGCGATCCCAGATCACTTCCACGCGCTTGCCCTTGGGACCGCCACCGTACGCACCATAGATCTTGGACCCCTTGGGCAGCAGCAGGCTGCGGCCGTTGATCGAGTAGACCGGCTCGGTCAACAGGCACGACGTATAACCTGCAAGATCGGTGATGATGCGTGTCTCGAGTACACAACGCAGATAGGTGCCACGCACCAGCAGCGCGTCGGGGCTCCGGATGTAGGAAGCATTGGACACATCCTCCACGTCAGGCCCGCGGCGCACCTTGGCCGGCGGAGCATTGCCGTTCTGCGCCTGCAGCGCAGCCAACGTGGCCTGCATGTAGGGATCGTCGTTGTCCCCTGCTGCGGCCTGGCCGCCAGCATCGCCCGTGCCCACGCCTGCGCCACCACTACCGGCAATGCGGCGATCCAGCAGACTCGGGCCACGCTCGACCTCGCGCTCGGGTTCGGCACGAGGAATGAACGTCGGGCCCATCGTTTCCTGCGGCGGTGGCGGCAGCATCGGAATGGGTTCGGCGGCTTCCCGGGCGGCCTCGCGAATCGCGGAGGGTGCAATGATCGGCAGGTCGGGGGTGCTCGAACGTGCAACCTGCGGCGGCGCCTTGACTTCTTCAGCGTCTTCCTTGCCCTTGCGCAGCAGCAGGAAGCCCATGGCCAGCAACAACACCAGGATGCCGCCGAGGAACAACAGCGCCTTGCGGTTCAAGCGCTGCTCTTCCGCAGAGCGAAGCTGCGGGGCACTGGCATCCAGGTCCGGGGTTGCCTCGGCCTGCGCATGCCCATAATACGGGTTCGTCGGTGGCTCCTGAGCCGCAGGGCCCTGCCCGTACGGAGACGGATTTGGATCGTTGCCGGGAGTGTTCTGCTGGCTCATTTCTTCACATTCCTTCGCAGGCCGACGACGAAGTCGCCGTGGCGGATGACCAGGTACGGGTAGGTCCCGTGCACGATCAGCGTATTGCCCTCAACCGTGGTGTTGACCACGAAATCCTCGCCGTACTCCTTCTCGCGACCGAACACGGCCGGGAAGATGCCGGTCTTGTATTCGGGCGAGTTGGGCAGTTTCAGATAGGTGAAACGGCCATCGTCGTAGGCGTTGACCGGGATCAGCCACCCCATCTTCTTCGCCTTGCTGGTCGAATAGGAGTAGTTGAAGTTGTATTGGCGGTCCTTGGCCAGCTCGGTGCTCAGCAGCGGCTGCGCCTCTTCCTCGACCGCTGCCTGGGCAGGCCCGAACACAGTGTCATTCGGATAGACGAAGGCGATCTTGTACTGCACGCCGGCGCGACGGGCCTGCTCAAGCTGGCGCCAGTCGGTGGCAACGACTTTCAGCTCGAAAATGTACGAATGGGTCTCGGTACGCACCATCATGTTGGTGTCGACGTCGACGTTCTTCGGCTTGAGATAGAACACGTTCTCGCGACGGGTGAGTTCCCAGCCGCTGCTGAAGCCGGTGCTGTAGTCGAGGATCTTCTCGTTCGGGCTCAGCTCGATCTGGGTGGTGAGGCCCAGGCCGGTGCGAACCGGGTAGATGCGGTCCTTCTCATACTCGTAGTGGTCAACTGCCTGCGCCATCGCCGCGCTGGAAAACACCAGCGACAGCAACGACAGCAGCGCCCACGCGCTTCCCCTGATTTTTCGACTACTCATCGGTTGCTTGCTCCATCAGCATTTCCGGTGGAATGGTTCGGTGCCGGCATCATTGCCGGCTGTCCCGGCGCGCCCTGCCCCGGCATCGGCTGCCCCTGGACCGGCTGCCCCTGCATGGGCGCACCCTGCATCGGCTGCATCTGCCCACTGGCCGGCACTGCGACAGGCTGACCGGTGGCGGGATCGATCATGGTGGCAGCGGCCGGATTGTTCGGAACGTACATGCCCTGCGCCTGCTGTGCAGCGAGCTGTGCCTGTTGCGCAGCATCCTGGGCCTGTTGCTGCATGGCACCGTCATCCGGCACGGGCACGCCGCGCGCATAGTCGTTGTCGACACGGTACTCCGTGACCTGGAACGCCAATGGATTGAGCACGCGGTCCTGTTCGGAGAGCGCCAGATTCTGGTTGTACTGGAAGCGCATGGTGACCAGCTGGTTGTCCAGATAGGTCGATGCACCGCTGCGCTTGTCCAGCAGGCTGCGCTGGATGCGCACGGACGCGCCACGGAAGCTGCCGTTCGCCTGCACGCCCAGCGGGGTAATGCTGAGGATCTTGACCCTGATCGCCTTGCCCCGGCCGTACATCACGAACGGATTCTGCGGATTGTTGCTGGCATAGCGCTGCTTCATGCTTGCGGCGACGGCATCACTGGACATGACGAACACCAGCTCCCAGTCGCGCAACCCCATCACCGCGGAGTCGTACGACTCGCGCGCCAGCACGTACTGGGCGACATTGCTGCGGTTGACCGCCTCATTGGTGGTGATCGTCTCGCCCTGGAACGTACCCCTCAGGCGCGCCACCGTAGCGGTACCCGTGTAGGCATCGGCCATCACCAGGAAGGGCACCTTCTCCTTCAGCGGCAGCATGTAGTAGTAGCCGCCAGCCAGTGCCAGCGACATCAGCAATGAGCCGGTGGCGACCCACCAGGCACGGCGCTCACTACGACGCGCCATGTCGGCCACGGTGATCTCGTAGCTGACCGCCTTGGCGACCGACTGCTCGACCTTGGGACTATTGCCGGGATCCTTCTTGCGGAACATGGATTCTTCCGTACTGCTGAAACATCAATGGGCGTGGAGCCCCTGCGACAGGCGCGGGGAGCGGCACGTTCGATGGTTTCGAGGTGGACTCAGGTGCCGCTGTTGGAATCAGCGCCCTGCGCCGACGCGGTGGGCGTCGAGCCAGCGCTCTGCACAACGATCTGGTTGCCTACGATGGAGACGGAGATACCCTGCGCCGCATACGCTGCGGTGAGGTCGATCACGGCCTGCTGCGCATTGGTGGTGTCGATGTTCGAGACCGCGCCGTACAGGGTGAAATCCGAGCTGAGGCGATAGTCCAGCGTGCGTCCGGAATCCTTGGCCCAACGCTCGAGCATGGCTTTGAGCGTGCCATCCATCGGCGAGGCCTGGTAGACGTAACTGGAATACAGCGGAATCTCGGTTGTGGCCGCGGCGAAGCGGTTGACCGGCTTCCAGCGGCCTCCGAAATCGGGGGCGGGCTTGGTGGCACACCCTGCCACCATCAGCGCCGCAACTGCGGCGATGGACATTTTCGCGATAAACGCCTGATTCATACGGGCTTCACTTTGACGTACGAAAAAGCAGTTTCGAACGTTGGTTCCCTGGCCGTCCGGCGCTGCATGGCGCACGCCGGAATCGGAGGGACGCACTGACATGCAGCACACCCACTCCGGCTCCCCTGCAGCCCGAAGGCTGCCAACCAGGTTGCAGGCCGAACGACGGAGCTTCCCCGTCACGCACCTGCACACCCATACCAACGTCGAAACCATCCTTGTTTCCATGGCACAAACTCCTGGCCACCCTGCTTCAAAACTTTGACACCCAGCACACATCTCTGGACGCCGCACACAGGGTTACACAACTGCGCGTCAATTCCATGTCAGGAAAACCTGAAATTCCACCGAAGCGTGTTGTTTTTTTGACGGAGCGCACCATTTCACGTCAGTGAATGTGAATTCACTTCACGTTTTTATGTTTGTGAAATCAGACTTTCAGCATCGGAACATCGACCTTCGGCAGCAGCCGCGAGGTGAAGTAGCGGTCCTTGTAGTAGCGGATCTTGTCGCATTTCACCGGATGCGGTATGCCCTCATAGAGGAACACTTCCTTGTCCGGCCCCATCGCCTTCAGCTCCTGCGGCAGCATCAGTGCCCGCCGCTCCTCGGTGAAGCTGTGGGTCTTCTCGCGGGCGTGGGTGACGTTCTTCTTGCGGATGGTGGTGTAGCCCAGCATGTCCGAATAGTCGTTGGCGTCCTGCTGCTCGCGCGGCGCGTACAGGATCTGCAGCGCGTGGTTGGTGATGATCGTTCGCGAGACTTCCCGGCCGTAGGTGGCATCGAGCTGGGACATGCTCTGGATGATCGGCAGCAGGCGGATGTTGTAACCGGCCATGTAGGACACCGCCGAGGCGATGATCTCGACCTTGCCGATCGAGGTGAATTCGTCCATCAGCAGCAGGCACTGGTACTTCAGATCCGGGTTGGACTTGGGCAGTTCCTTGGTGTTGAGGTTGATCAGCTGGCTGAAGAACAGGTTGATGATCAGGCGGCTCTCGGCCAGCTTGTTCGGCTGGATGCCGATGTAGATGGTCATCTTCTTCTTGCGGACGTCGGTCAGCAGGAAGTCGTTGCTGCTGGTGGCCTTGTCCAGCACCGGGTTGATCCAGGGGTTGAGCGGTTCCTTGAAGGTGCCCAGGATCGAGGCGAAGGTCTCGTCAGCCTGGGACAGCATGTTGGCGAACGCCGAGCGCGCGTTGGCGCTGAGGAACGAACGCTCCGACAAGGCCTTGAGGTACTTCTTCAGGTCGGTGCCGTCGCCGGATGACAACCGGTAGACAGAACCCAGCGTCGGCGTACCCGAGCCGCCCGGGAAGCCGCTGCTGCGCTCGTCGTCCCAGTTCTCGAACAGATACAGGGTGAAGGCCATGAACGCGTTGCGCGCCTGGCTGACCCAGAACTTCTGGTCCTCGGCGCCGTCCGGATACAGCATTGCGGCGATGCTCATCAGGTCCGACACCCGGAACGCCGGGTCATCGGAGACGTAGCTGAGCGGGTTCCAGCGATGCGTGCGCCGGTCCTCGGCGAAGGGATTGAACAGGTAGATCTCCTGGCCCTGGCTGGCGCGCCAGCCACTGGTCAGGTCGAAGTTCTCCTGCTTGATGTCCAGCACCACCAGTGATTCGGCATACTCGAGCAGGTTCGGGATGACCACGCCCACGCCCTTGCCCGAGCGGGTCGGCGCGGCCAGGATCACGAACTGCTGGCCGTCCAGCCGCACCAGCTTGCCGCTGTGGCTGCCGACCACGATGCTCTGCCCGGTCTTCTTGAACATGCCATGCTTGGCCAGGTCGGCGCCGGTGGCAAAGCGTGCATCACCGTGCAGCGAACGCTTGTCCTTCTTCAGCAGCAGCACCAGGCCGGTGACCAGCAGCACCAGCAGGGGAAGGCCGAAGCCCACGTAGCCGGCCCATTTGATCTTGCCCACGAACGGCGCGACCTGCGGCTGGCCGATGGCGTGGTAGTACTGGTAGTACGTGTTCCAGGTGAAAAGCTTGGTGTCCAGCCCCAGGAACAGCAGAGTCAGGTAGCCGGAAAACACGAAACCAAGCAGCAGGGTCGCCAGCGTGATGATGGCGATGATCGAATACTTCTTACTGGGCAACACCCGGATCCTCCATGATGCGCACGAGGGCGCGACGGCCTAGCGGCGGCGCCAGCGCGACGCCTTCTTCCGCAGGTTGTTTTCGTTCTCCAGCCCGGGCTCTTCGCCCTCTTCACGCACCCGCTGCAACAGCAGTTGGCGCGCTTCGGCCAGTGATACCAGGTCGGTCAGACGATCCCCATCGTCGGCGACGACCGCATGGCCGACCACATCGCCCGGAGCGTACACCGGCTCGTAGGACACCGCTACCAGCTGATAGCGACCACGCGTCTCCAGCACATGCCTGAATTCCTGCATCGATTTCCTCCTTGTTCAAGCGCTCCACGATCCCCTGCGTGCACCATCATGCCGCTCCGCATGTCGTCATCACATGCAGGACGCCAGCCACAGTGCGCCACACCTCCTGCAGCCCCGGGGCCACCCTCGGCTGGCCACAATCCCATCGATCAAACGCTGATTTGCCCCCTGGCATGGCTGCCCCTGTTGCGGTGCAGCAGTACAATGTCCGGCTCCCCTGCCCCTTCGCGCCCTCCGCATGAGCCCCAACTCTTCCCTGGCTGCGCGGCTGACGCCCCGTCAGCGCACCCTGATCATCCTCGCACTGTCACTGGGCGGCTTTGCCATCGGCACCAGCGAATTCGCCAGCATGGGCCTGATGCTGGAGATCAGCCGTGGCCTGTCGATTTCCGAAACCCAGGTCGGCCACCTGATCAGCGCCTATGCCATCGGCGTGGTCGTCGGTGCGCCGATCCTCGCCTTCGTCGGCGCCAGCTTCCCGCGCCGCAAGCTGCTGCTGGCGCTGATGGGCTTCTATGCCATCGGCAACCTCGCCAGTGCGCTGGCACCGAACTACGGCACGATGCTCATTGCGCGTTTCGTCGCCGGCCTGCCGCACGGTGCCTACTTCGGCGTGGCGATGCTGGTGGCGGCGGCGATCAGCCCCGCCGGCCAGCGTGGCCAGGCGATGTCGCGCGTGTTGCTGGGCCTGTCGATCGCGATCCTGGTCGGCAATCCGCTGACCACCTGGCTGGGCCAGCAGCTGAGCTGGCGCACCGCCTTCGCCCTGGTCAGCGTGCTGGCCGTCGCCACCGTGGCGATGATCGCGCGCTTCCTGCTGCCGGATCCGGATGAAGTTCGCACCTCGCCGATGCGCGAACTGCGCGCCTTCAATACCACGCAGGTGTGGCTGGCGCTGGCCATCGGCGCGGTCGGTTTCGCCGGCATGTTCTGCGTGTTCACCTACCTGGCACCGACCCTGGTGCAGGTCACCGGCGTCGCCGAATCCTGGATGCCACTGGCGGTGGGCGTGTTCGGCATCGGCGCGATCATCGGCAACATCGCCGGTGGATGGCTGGTCGACAAGTTCCAATTCAAGGCCGCCGCCGTGGTGCTGCTGTGGTCCATCGTGATGCTGCTGCTGTACCCGCTCGCCGCGCAGTCGGTGTGGACGATCGGCCCGATGATCATCACCGTCGGCACCATGGGCGCACTGGCGGCGGTACTGCAGACGCGCCTGATGGACGTGGCCGGCGAAGCGCAGACCCTGGCCGCCGCCTCCAACCATGCCGCCTTCAATACCGCCAATGCGCTCGGCCCGTGGCTGGGCGGCATGGCGATCAGTGCCGGCTTCAGCCCGGCCAGCACCGGCTATGTCGGTGCCGCCACCGCCATCGGCGGCCTGCTGCTGTGGTGCGTGGCGGTGATGCTGGACAGGAAGCGCAAGGCCACCGCCGGCAGCCACTGAACACGGCGCCGGGTCGTCAGCCGCTGCCCATGCGGCGGCGGCGTCCCGGCCGCAGCATTGCCACGTCGCCGGCTGCAAGCGTCGGTCGCGCCAGCTCGCCACGTTTCACACGGTCCAATACCCGCCGCGAGTTGGCCGCGCAGTCAATCCCGTCCGGCCGCGCCTGGATGTCCTCAATCAGGGCCAACAGGTGCGTCCGGCTCTGTACCAGCCGCAACTGCAGCGCCTCGATGTCGGCCACCTTCTGCTGCAGCATCGAGATCAATGCGTCGTGCTGCCACTGGCCCATGTCTGGCGGCAGCAGGGCGCGTATCTCCTCCAGGCTGAAGCCGGCGCGCTGCGCACCGGTAATCAGTTCCAGCAGCAGCACCGCCTGCTCCTGATAGTCGCGGTAGCCGTTGGCCTGCCGCTGGACGACCAGCAACCCTGCCTCCTCATAGAAGCGGATGCGTGACGCCGCCAGGCCCGTGCGCCGGGCCAGCTCACCGATCTTCATCCGCCTGAATCCTCGACATCGGAACCCATTGACCTTCAATCAAACTTGAAGGTTAGCGTAGCGCCATTCCCCTGTCCTGGAGCTGTCCGATGTCGCTGTTCTCGCCCGTGGCACTACCCTCCGGTGCCGTCATCCGCAACCGCATCGCCAAGGCGGCGATGGAGGAGAACATGGCCGACGCCGACCACGCCCCCTCCGAAGCGCTGCTGCAGTTGTACCAGCGCTGGGCCGACGGCGCCGCCGGACTGATCATCACCGGCAACGTGATGGTTGATGGCCGCGCCATGACCGGCCCCGGCGGCGTGGTGCTGGAAGATGATCGCCATCTCGACCGCTTCAGCGCCTGGACGGAGACAGCACGCTCGCGGGGTGCGCAGATGTGGATGCAGATCAACCATCCCGGTCGGCAGATGCCGGCCGCGCTCGGCCAGCCGGCGCTGGCACCTTCGGCGGTGCCACTGGACATGGGCGCGCTGTCCAAGCAGTTCGCGCCGCCAAAGGCAATGAGCGAAGCCGACATTGAAGAAGTGATCGCCCGCTTCATCCGTAGTGCCGAGCTGGCCGAACGCGCCGGTTTCAGCGGCGTGGAGATCCATGCCGCGCACGGGTACCTGCTCAGCCAGTTCCTGTCGCCGCTGTCGAACCGTCGCGAGGATCGCTGGGGCGGCAGCCTGGACAACCGTGCGCGCCTGCTGCTGGAGATCGTGCAGGGCGTACGCGCCAGCGTGGCGCCTACGTTCGCAGTGGCGGTGAAGCTCAACTCCGCCGACTTCCAGCGCGGCGGTTTCTCGCCCGAGGACGCGCGCGCCGTGGTGGAGATGCTGGCGCCCCTCGGCGTGGATCTGGTCGAACTGTCCGGCGGCAGCTATGAAGCACCGGCCATGACCGGCGCCGCACGCGACGAACGCAGCATGGCCCGGGAAGCGTACTTCCTCGAATTCGCGCGCGAGATCGCCACGGTGGCAACGATGCCGCTGATGGTCACCGGCGGCATCCGCCGCCGCGAAGTGGCAGAGCAGGTGCTGGCCAGCGGCGTGGCCATGGTCGGCATCGCCACCGCGCTGGCGATCGAGCCGGATCTGCCGCAGCAGTGGCAGCAGGGCCGCGACCCGGTGCCGGCGTTGCGCAACATCAACTGGCGCAGCAAGCCGCTGGCGGCCAGCGCGCACATGGCGGCAGTGAAATACCAACTGGGTCGGCTCAGCCAGCGCCGCCCCACTGCGCCCGGCGTCTCGCCGGCGTGGGCGCTGTTGCTGGCGCAGGCCGCCGGCAAATGCCGGGCTCGCCGCTACCGGCGCTGGATCCGTGCACGCGCAGGTGGATGCTGAGCGGGCGGGCTTCTCATCACTGCAGCGATGCTCCACCATCTGCATGACCTGCGGCAGTCCGTCGCCGGTCGCAGCAGGCAGAAGGAACCACCGTGGCAGCAGGACCGACCAAGAACCGCGAAAAGCTGCTCGATGATCTGCTCTCGCTGGGCCGCAACTGGGCACTGGCGATCGCCATCGCCGGTGCCGGCGCAGCGGTCCATTACAGCGAGTCGGTGTACGAAGCAGGCATCTGGCGCGGCCTGCTGCCCACGATCTGCTTCCTCGCCGCAATCATCTGGATCGTGCTCAGCATCATCCGCTTCGACCTGACCCTCCAGCAGCACTTCGAGCGCAAGCGCACGCGCTGGCTCAGCCGCCTGCTCTATGTCGTGCTGCTCGGCACCGGCGTCACTGCCGTGTTCTTCGTCACCGAGCTTGCGGCCAACAACCACATCGCGCGGATGTGCGACTCGGTGGCCAACGAACCGGCCAGCCGGATCCACCGGTCCGCCGAGTGCCAGCGCCTGTACCAGCACCGGGCGGCGTACCGGCAGCGACTGGAATCGGCGGAGGGCGAGTTCGACTGAACAGATGCGTGGGAGAAGGCGCGCGAAGACGCACATAGAGGTCCAGCGAGGGCGGATTCGGAATAGTTGTATGGACTTCATTGCAACGCGACGCCACGCTTTCTTGCCGGAAAGCCGTGATCGAACACAGTCCATGAAGTTGCCCACCGCCCGCTCCCGTCTCCCCGCCCGGCCGCGGAAAATCGGCAGCGAAGTACGCATCTTCAGGCGCTATCACCAGTACGCCATCGTTGCCGCCGGAGCCGGACCACTGGCAATACTCCTGGTCGCCGTCGCGCCCGAACTTGGGCCGTTTCCGGCACTGGGCGCGGCAGCGATTCTCACGCTGTCGCCGCTGATCCTCGGCTTCGTAGTCTATTCCCCACAACGGGACCGGGTGGTACTGGAACAGGATCGTCTGGTATTCCAGCACCGTCCTCCTCTCCCGTTCAAGCAGATCCGGTCCTACAACCTGGACGATCATGTCGATCTGATCCTGGTCGATGGACCGAGCGTGCTGCTGCAGCGCACACGGGCATCGATGCATGATTTCCCAACCTTCCGGGACGCACTGGCAGAGGCGCTCGCAGATCGGCCCGCAAACGCTGCCGCGGCTCCGCAACGTCGCCACTTCTTCGGTGCCTGGCCCGCACGCGTCTGGGGTGCGGGCCTGTTGCTGGCGACGGCGGCACTGGTGATCACGGGCGTACTGCATGGCTGGCCGTTGTACAAAGCACCGCTGCTTGGGATCGTGCCCGTGGTGGGCATTGGGCTATTGCTGTCGCGCCGCCGTCACTGATCGCGTCGTCGGCGAAGTACACATGGCGTGGATGTGTATTCGGGCACAGTACGCGCGCCGCTCACGCTTGGAACCATCCAGTCACAATGCTTCACGCGCCCGCCCCCGCACATCACGATGCCATCGCCCTGCAGGCGGGCGTGCTGGGCAGCGTGTTGGGCGTGGCTCTGTACAAGGCCATCGCGTTGTCGGCGCTGGCGACCGGATCCTTGATCGTGATCGGGCTGTGGCTGCTGGCCTGCGCGCTGCTGGCTGCCTGGGCACTGGCCGCCTGCCTGGCCTGCCTTGCGCTGAGCCGGCGCGTATTCGTGCTGATGCTGGCGCTGAGCATGATCCTGATGATCTGCGTCGCCTGACAGCAGCAGGCGCCGGACTATCGCGCATCTGTTACAGAATAACAAGTGCGGTTGGACGGATTGCTCGTGCCCGGGGTCGCGGATTTGAATCGCATGGCCAGCCCGGCGCTACCTGAGACCCCCATGAACCTGCAGCCCCTGCTTCGCGTCTCCCTCACCGCCATTGCCCTGGTCACGTTCAGCGCCTGCGCCACGTATGACGACAGCAACATGCACCAGGCCTGCCAGGAGTCGCCGCATCTGAAGGACCTGCCGCCCGAAGTGGCTGCCCGCGAGAGCCGCTGCAACAAGAGCATGGAAGTGTGGTCGAGCGAGCGCAAGGGCAGTGACAGGCCGATCGACCTGAGCGGCAAGAAGAAGGATCTCTGAGCCGCCGGGCATCTTGATCGCTCCAATGCATGCGGATGACCAGCCCGTCACGATCGGGGGGGCAGGATAAGGCCTCCCCATCACGACGACTTTCCCGATGCCGGCCACTGGTCACCCTGTCATCCATGCCTTTGAAGCTGTGTTCGACCTGTCTGGCGGGGTGGAGCGCATTACGGCGCTCACCGTCATCTGCCGGCATTGCTCCGAAACCCGCTCGGCCGGCGAAGACAATCTGGTCCAGCTGCCGGGCGGCGCCTTGTTCCGCTGCGACGGATGCGGCAGTCATCAGGCGGTGAGCCATGCGCGGGTTGCCGATTGGCAGGTGAATTCGCTTCTGGGTGTCTGAGGCTGCAGTACGACGGTGCCACGACGCAGGCTGTTGGCGCAGGGATGATGATGCAGTCAGAGGGCGCCCCGTGAGCCACCTCGTCCGCTGGGCAGGGCCGATGACAGCCAGGGCAAAGGAGCTGTGCAGGGCGCAATGACATCACCTCGGCTAAGCTGCGGCACCTTTCTTCGCGCACGGCCATGCATCCCTTCCCCCTTCCTGTCTCGGCACCCGATCAACTCGCCTACCGACTGCTGCAGGACAGCGACTGGGCCCGTTCCACCGACGCGATCAACGCTCCTCCCGAACTTCGCGCTCTGCTGGCGATGATCCTGGATTCTCCGGAGCCGCTGTGGATCGCATGGGGCCGCGACAACAAGGCGTTCTTCTTCAACGATGCCTACCTGCCCATGCTGGGCAGCAAGCTGCACGGCGCCATGGGCAGCCGATTGGAAGACGTCTGGGCGGACGTCTGGGCCGACGTCGTCGATGCTGTCAACGATGCCTTCGGCGGCACAAGCCGCAGTTTCAAGAACATGCCGTTGATGATGGACCGTGATGGCACGTTGCGCGAGACATTCTGGACGTTCTCCTACTCGCCGCTGCGTGCCGGTTGCGGAGGCGTGGCCGGCATCATCTGCGTCGTCAGCGAGCAGACCGAACGGGTGATCGAACGCGACCGGCACACCCGCCAGGTAGCGGCCATCACCGAGCAGGCACGCGAGGCCCATCTTGAACTGGTACGCGCCCGCGAACAGCTGCGGCAGTCGCAGAAGCTGGAGGCCATCGGCCAGCTGACCGGCGGCGTTGCCCACGACTTCAACAATCTGCTGCAGGTCATCACCGGTTCCGTGGACATGCTGCTGCATACCTGGCCAGCCGGAGATGCGCGCCTGCGCTACGTACAGGCCATCGAAACCGCCGCCGACCGCGCCACTCGCCTGACCGCCCAGCTTCTGGCGTTCTCGCGTAGACAGAGCCTGTCGCCGCAGGTGTTCGACCTCTGCGAGAGCGTACGCGCGCTTTCGGACATCATCACCACAGTGCTGGGTGCACGCATCTCCGTGTCGGTGAACCTGCCCGACACCCCATTGCCGGTGCTGCTGGACCGGACCCAGCTCGACACCGCACTGATCAACATCGCGGTGAACGCGCGCGACGCCATTGACGGCCACGGCAAGGTGACGATCGATGTGGAACAGCTGACATCGGTGCCTTCCGTCCGGTTCGCGGCGCCGATGAAAGGCGACTTTGCTGCGATCAGCGTCAGCGACACCGGCGCCGGTATCGATCCATCCGTGGTGGATCGGATCTTTGAGCCATTTTTCACCACCAAGGGAGTGGGCGCAGGCACAGGGCTTGGCCTCAGCCAGGTGTTCGGCTTCGTCAAACAGTCCGAGGGCGAAGTGGACGTACAGAGCCAGGCAGGTGTCGGTACGCGCTTCACGTTGTATCTGCCGCTGGCGCAGGAAAACGCCACCATCGAGCTGCCGACCGCGCAAGAGGGGCTGCTGCATGGCCACGGATTGTGCGTACTGGTGGTGGAAGACAACGTGGATGTGGCCGAGTTTGCAGTCGGGGCACTGCGCGAGCTTGAGTACAACGTCGTGCTCGCGCGCAATGCCGACGAGGCACTGGCGGAGCTCGAGCGCGACGCTGCGCGTTTCCACGTGGTGTTCAGCGACGTGGTCATGCCCGGGACCAATGGGCTGGATCTCGCCCGCACCATCCGCAGCCGCCTGCCCGATCTTCCGATCATCCTCACCAGTGGCTACAGCGAACTGCTGGCCCGCGATCCAGGCCACGGTTTCACGCTGCTGCGCAAGCCCTACTCCCTGAAGCAGCTGGCCTCGGTGATGACCGAGGCCAGTTGCCGCTCACAGGCGATGGTGACTGCGCTTTAGCCGGCAGATCACCGCGTCGAACCGGGCCAGGAAGCAAGCACTGAATCGATGCCGGACATATCCGCCCCTGCGCCGCAGGCCCAGGCGACGATGCCATCCGGGCGCACCAGCACTGCTCCCAGGCCCGATGCCGCATCTCCAGTATTTGCGGCGCAGGCGATGGGAGGCAGCCAGCGTTGGGCAAACTGCGATAACGAAGATGCCCGGTCGAAGACAAGCAGCGCCCCCTGCCCCGTTCTCAGCAATTCGCCCAAGCGGCGGCCATCGGCCAACCGGAAGTCAGGCGCGCTCCTGCCGACAAGCGGGTGCTCTCCAGCAAGATCCAGCCGCTGCGAAACACCCCAGATCCGCTCGGCCAGATACGTGGCCCCATCGCGGGTGCCAGCCAGGTCGGCCATGATCGCTGCCAGCGCGCGCGAACCGGCCCCGGGACGCATCAGCGCAACCTGTGCGCGTGACCAGTCCAGTACTTTGGCGCCCGCTGGATGGCGCTCAGCCTGATAGCTGTCCAGCAGCGCCTCATCGGCCTTGCCCCGCGCCACGGCGGCCAGCTTCCAGCCGAGGTTCATCGCATCGCCGATGCCCAGGTTCAGGCCCTGTCCGCCCAGTGGCGAATGCACATGCGCAGCGTCGCCCGCCAACAGGACACGCCCCTTGCGATAGGCGCTGGCCTGGCGCGCGCCATCGGTCCAGGTGCTGTGCAGATGCAGGGCCGTGATCGTTGCATCGCAACCGGACACGCGCCGCAGCAAAGCCTGCGCAGCGTCCAGATCGAGGGGCGCGCGATGGCCAGCCCCTCCGTCGAAATCGGCCAGCGCCAGCACGCCCGGCGGATTGAAATTGCACATGCCCTGCGCGGTGTTCTGCCGGCCCGGCGTCAGCACCGAAGGATCTTCCAGCTCAACCAGCAGCGAATGGCCGGTGAATTCCGGATCGGTGCCGACGAAGCTGAAGCCGCACTGCTTCCGCACGGTGCTGCGGCCACCGTCGCAGCCGACCAGCCAACGACCGCGTACGACTCCGTCAGCAGTCTCAATGACCACCTCCGCCTCGCCAGCCTGCACGGCCTCTACCGCGCGCCCGCGTTCGATGCAGACGCCCAGCGCGCTCGCACGTTCGGCGAGGACCCTTTCCAGCGCCTGCAGCTCAATCGCCATCTGGGTGCCGACCGGCGTCGGCAGGCGCCAGTTCCAGCGCCCGGTGTCCACGCTGTCCAGCGCGAACGGAATACCCGCAAAGTGACCACCCAGCGCGCGCGGCTGTGCCAACCAATGGGCGGTGCCGGGCGGCGGCGCGCCCTTGTCGGGCTTGAGCACCTGCGCCGCGGCGACTGCGTCCAACAGGCCGCGCCGATCCAGTGCCTCCAGCGTGGGGGTGTTCAGGCCGCGCAGCCCGAATGGCAGGCGCTTCAACGGCGAGTCGGCGGACCCGGCCTGTTCCAGCACAAGCACCGAACACCCGGCATTGGCCAGTTCGCAGGACAGGAACAAGCCAACCGGGCCAGCACCGGCAATGACGACGTCGTACAGCATGGGGATTCCTCGTGAGCGCCGGGCCGGCGCTCCGGCAAGTCAAATGTTACACTCGGTGTACGTTTTCACAAGTGAACCGCCCATGACCCCGCTCCCAGGCCGCCGCGATCAGCGCAAAGCCGAGACCCGACAAGCGATTTCCGACGTCGCCACCGGGCTGATCATCGCGCGCGGCTTCGAGGCCGTGTCCATGTCCGAGATCGCCGAGGCTGCGGGGGTATCACGCAAGACGGTCTTCAATTACTTCGCCAGCAAGGAAGACCTTGTCTTCGACCGCGACGAGGAAGCACGTGCGCTGCTGCGCGAGGGCATGGCGGCGCGCACCGGCATGACCCCGCTGGCGGCCTTCCAGTCACTCGTGCGCGAGTTGCTGGAGGCGGCCCATCCGCTGCTGCGCATCAATGCTGGCGCCGCTGCATTCTGGGCAACCGTCGCTGACAGCCCGGTACTGACCGCACATGCCCGGCGCCTGCAGGCGCAGCTGACGGACGATCTGGCGAAATGGATGGCCGAGGCGATCGGGCGAGCGGAGAGCGACGCCGAAGCGCGCCTGGGCGCCGCCATGCTGCTGGCCTCGGTGGTGGCGGCCTATGAGAAAGGACTGGCGAGCCAGCTGCAGGGCGAGGATCCACGCCAGGCCATGCTGCAGCTGATCGTGCGCGGTGGCACCGGAGTACTGGTGGCCCTGGCTGGCACCCCCTATACCGATCCCGGCGCGCGTCCATAACGCATTCGGGGGATAGGTCACGAAGTGTTGCAAATGCTACTCTTTCTCATTTGCATCCACGCGAACCTCCGCCCATGCCCCTCCCCACGACCCAGAAACGCACCCTGTGCCTGGCACTGGCCCTGCCCCTGGCATCCCTCGCCCAGGCTGCCGACACCTCGACGACCTCACCCAGGGACCTGGACAAGGTCGAAGTCCGCGGACGTGCACAGACGCTCTATCGGGTGGACGATGCCGCAGTCGGCACCCGCACGGATACGCCGCTGGAACTGGTCCCTCAGTCGGTCCAGGTCATCCCGCGTGAACTGATCGACGACCAGGCCGCGCGCCAGGTGACCGATCTCTATCGCAGCATCAGCGGCATCAGCTATTTCAGCTATGCCGGGGTGACCCTGCGCGGCTTCCGCCAGGAGAACGTGCTGTATGACGGCCTGCGCGGCGATCCCTATGCAGGCTTCTCGGTGCCGCAGCTGTTCAATATCGAGCGCGTGGAGGTGCTGAAGGGCCCGGCGGGAGCGCTGTATGGCGGCGGAGATGCCGGTGGCGTCATCAACTATGTGACCCGCAAGCCCAAAGCCGCTGCCGAGCGCCGCATCGAGATCCAGCTGGGCGACAACGACTTCCGTGCCGGATCGATCGAGGGTACCGGGCCGTTGAATGCCACCGGCAGCGTGCGCTATCGCGCCGGGCTCTATGCCGACAATGAAAAGGGCGTGCGCTGGAACACCGACAGCGAGAGTGTGATCGGCGATGCCTCGCTGGCCTTCGACGTGGGCCGGACCGGCGAACTGGTGCTGCAGTTCACCGACATCACCCAGAATCTTGGCGGCAACCGCCTGCGCGGCGTACCGGTCAACGATGCGGGCACGTTCCTGACCGACCGCCGGTGGAACCACAACGAAGCCAGCGACTTTCTCGACATGCGCGCCAAGGTGGCGCTGGCACAGTATCGCTTCGCGCCGCTCGATACCCTGGACGTGGACTTCGCCGCCCGCTGGTTCAGCAACAACGAACACCAGATGTACCACGAGCCGATGGGCCTGATCGATCGCGACCGCGATGGTGTGGCCGAATGGATGACCCGACAGCTGCGCAACCAGATCCGTGACAACGAGGCGTTCACTGCCAACGGCAATGCAGTCTGGCGGGTAACCACCGGCGCGGTGGAGCACAAGGTGCTGTTCGGCGCCGATGTGTACCAGCTGGATGCGGATTTCACTGCACAGACCGCCAACAGCGCTGACCTTGCGCGCGGCGCAGGGCCGGTGCGCGGCATCGACCTGTTCAATCCGGTGTACGGCGCCAGCACCTGGCATGACTACACCCTGGGCGCCCTGCCCTGGCGCAGCACGTCCACCCGCAGCAAACGCTATGGCGGTTACCTGCAGGATGAGCTGGCACTGGGCCCGCGCTGGCATGTGCTGGCCGGGCTGCGCTGGGACGGTTTCAAGGATGAGGATCGCATCGCCGGCAGCAGCGTGGATGGCAACGACATCAGCTGGCGGCTGGGCAGCACGTTCACCGTGCGCGAAGGCATGAATTTCTACGCCAACGTCGCCAGTGGTTTCGTGCCGCAGAGTGCCGCCAACCAGAATCCGGCGGCCGGCGGACCGTTCAATGCCGAGCGCAGCAAGCAGTGGGAAGTGGGCATGAAGTCCCTGCTGGCCGACCGCGTGACGTTGAACATGGCGGCCTACCGGATCGACCGCAGCAACATCGTGCAGGCCACCGGCGAAGTGATCGGTGGCGTGAACCAGCTGGCCGCGCTGGGCCTGGTGCGCAGTACCGGCATGGAGCTGGACCTGCTGGCCGACCTCACCGAGCGCTGGGTGCTGAACCTGACCTACGGCTACAACGATGCGCGGGTGAAGGACGCCGGCCCGAACGGCATCACCAACGCCTCCGGCGACCGCTTCGCGAATGCGCCCCGCAACAAGCTGGGCCTGTGGACCCGCTACGACCTGCCGGCAATCAACTCCGCCATCGGCTTCGGAGCAGACCATGTGGGCGAGCGTGTCAGCCTGGATGGGCAGGCGGTGAAGGCCTACACGGTGTTCGACATGAGCTGGAAGACGACGTGGAAGCAATGGCAGTTCCAGGCCAATGTGAAGAACCTGTTCGACAAGGTATATGCGGCCAGTGGCTTCATCGAACGCAACGGGCATTTCCCCGGCGAGCCACGACGGGTGTATGTGCAGGCGGCCTACAGCTTCTGACCGGAAGCATTTGTAGCGCTGAATCCACTGTCGGCAAGCAGATCGTTGCCTGGCACTGGTTCACGCGTGTCCGAAACCATCGGCACTTCCAGTCACTTGTGCACGATCACCTCCGCCTGTAGCGTTGCCGTTGCCCAAGGAGGGCTATCAACGGAGTGAAGCATGAAGATTGGATTCAAGCTGTCTGTTGCTATTGCGGCTGCTGCACTGACCCTGGGAATCGGCAGTGCCTCCGCGCAGTCCCGCTGTACCCCGTGCTACACCGCCTACGATGCTTGTCTGGCGGCGGGCAATGGTGAGAACGTCTGCTACCCGGCGTTTGCACGTTGCCTGAGAAACAGTGGCTGCACCATCCCGTAAGTCACGCGTTGCCGTGATGCGTGCCGGCCCCCATCCGGGGGCTGGCATTGGCGGCCCGGCGCTGCGATTTCACCCCATCCGCATCCCAGGGCTCTCGCGAGCCTGCACGTCAATGTCCTGCTGGCGCTGCACAGCCGCCGGTTGGTGGTCCAGGCTGGCGGCCTCGATCTGCTGCAGCGACTGCGCAACCGGAGTCTGCACCGCCACGTCAGTGGGCATCGAGACGCGCAGGTGCGCGGGATCGTTCATCCCGCCCTGCACCACGAAGACGTTCCGCCCTGCGGGGCTGTCGGCGGTCTGGGCGCTCAGCAGCACATGGTCGGCACGTTCAAGCTGGTTGCGGCGGGCCAACGCCATCACGCTCGCCACAAGACGCTCGCTGTCCTCATCATGGGTACGCCCGGCGCTGGCATCGATCGCGGCCACGCCTTCGCGTACCTGCTGCATCAGTGCGTACTCACGGTGGCCTGGACGGATGTCGGCCAGGCGAGTCGGTGCCAACGAGGGATCAGGCATGTCGTCCACTGCTGCGGTAAGCGGGCTGCGGGTTATGGTCCGATAGGGGTCATCCGGGTGGAACCGGGTACGTTTCTCCTGTCGCTCCAGGCGGACGTCGCGAGCGTCGTTGAGTTCGGCGATGCGGGTGGGGTCGGTGATCTCGCGCATCGACACGTGGCCGCCGCCGGAACTGACGCTGGCCCATTTCCTGTCCGCCTCGAAGTACATCGCGTAGTAGCTGTTGCCACCGATGACGTTCGGATCGACCGCCGAGCGCCCTTCCAGTATCTGGGTGGCTTCCAGCACGCTCAACCGGGTCAGGTACTGGCCACCCTTCGTCCATCCCATCTGGCTGATGGCATCGACGCTGGTGTTGCCTACGCGGGGCCCCCCGGCATAGTCGTTGTTGAGCATGTTGGTCCAGATCTGTTCCAGCTTCTCGTGGCCGCTCTTCTGTTCAGCCGCCTGCAGCAACACGCGCGGCGTCCAGCAGTTGGGATCGAGTTCATGCCGTTCAAATGCACGGTCGTGGGCCAGCATCACATCCTTGCCGGGGAGATTCAGTGCCAGGTCTGGGCGGCGCTCGTTCATCCACTGCTGCCGCAACTCAAGATCTCTTTCGAGCAGGGTCTGCCCAAAGGACTCCCATTGCCGCTCGGTCAACTGTGCATTTGAAAACCGGGATCCCTCTTCCTGCTGGGTCTTCGCATAGTTCTGTGCATAGGTGTTCGCGACGCGTCCCGGCAGGCTGTCATTGCGTACAACACCCAGTGCCAGTGTCCCGTACCCATCGGCTCCCGGCAGTTGCGACAGGTAGTTCCAGTAAAGCTCGCGGTTGCCGTCTCTGGCATAGTTTCCAAGGACGCTCAGATCGCGTTCGGTCAATCCACTCGTACCCTGCCTCTTCTCTTCCTTGAATCACCGATCACTTGGACCGGGTGCGCGCAATGACGTCCCTGACGGCCTCTTCCATGCGCTTCCAGTCCTTCAGAAACGCTCTCTTGTAGTCCAGGCTGACGGACAGCTTGTTGTCGATGTCCACGAAGTAATGAACGCAGCCGGCTGCTACTTCCCCAGGCTCACTGATCACCTCGCGCCCCTCCAGCCGCACGCCGTCGCGTCGGAATTCCTCGCCGTCACATTTGATGAACGAGCTGATCCGGCCGTCGCCCTGGCGTGCGATGTACCAGTCTCTCTCGTAGGCGGGATTGCGGACAGGCGGCTTTCCGTACCGCGCCTCATGCTTCTTCGCGTACACCACCATCTTCGCTTCATCGATTGCATAGGGCGTCAGGCCCAAGGTCTCCGGCTGTGCGACGCGTTGGTCGAGACGGTCCCTGGGATCCTCCCTTTCCACAGAACCCTCCTCCGTGATGGCTTCATTTGACGACAGCCTTGAGAGCAGTGTTTCGACGGGAACGCGATCAACGTAGTTGATCCGAATGGGAATCTCCTTCCGGAAATCATTCGTGCGCGGATTGGCGCGGGCACCCGGCGGCGTCGGCGTCATGTCCGGCCACTCGATGACAAGCGTCACCCCCTCGCCCGGCCACGGTGCGATCTGGCTGTCCAGGTAGTTGGCCGGAATGCGGAAAGTGTTCGGCCCGAGCTTCACGTCCACGGGGGCATCGGTATAGGTGTGACCGTTGATCGTGCGGCCGGTCTGGGTTGCGCCGGACATGGCGGGATTCCTTTCGTGTTCGGTGGACGGCGGCCGCGCACACGCGCTGGCACTCACTGCGACGGCAAGTGCAAGCGTCAGGCAACGGCTGGGGGACATCACGTGCATGGGCATTCCATTGCAGGGTTCCGGGGCCACTATAGGGAACCGGGCGTCAACGGAACAGGAACCGCATCACCGCCCTTCACGGAGCGAGGCAGCGCTCCACATGCGCTGCCTGCAGTACTTCGGCTATTGCCGCGGCCTCCGGAATGCTGCAGGGGTTCAAGCGCCATGGCGGCGACGCTCGGCTCGCCGCTTCACGCCTCAGCCGTCGCTGTTCGTGCCTTTATGGCCGCGATAGGTTTCACCCCACTCGCGCATGGCAAGCAGTACCGGCACCAGCGTGCGCCCGAATTCGGAAAGCTCGTATTCCACCTTCGGCGGTACTTCCGGGTACACGTGGCGGATCACCACGCCGTCAGCCTCCAGTTCCCGCAGCTGGCTGGTCAGCATGGACTGGGTGGCGTTGGGCACACGCCGCGTCAACTCCATGAAGCGTCGCTTGCCTGTCATCAGGTGAAACAGAATGATCGGCTTCCACACGCCGCCCATCACCGACAGCGTGACTTCCACCGCGCAACCGCTCTTGCCGTCCCAACGCCTGCTACGCATGCATACTCCGGAAAACCATAGTACCTACGGAAAATCATCGTTCTTGTTGCGATAACGGTGCGAGCCTAGCATGGGCTCATCCACTGAACGTGAGACCGCACCATGAGTTTCAAGGCACTGCTGACGCGCAGAACCAACGACGGCGTATCCACGGAGCTGGTCGATTTCGATGAAGCCAACCTGATGGATGACGACGTGCTGGTGCAGGTCGAGTACTCCACGCTGAACTACAAGGACGCGCTGGCCCTCACCGGCACGCGCCCGGTGATCCGGACGTTCCCGTTGATCCCTGGCATCGATCTGGCTGGCGTTGTACTGGAATCGGGCAATGCCGGTTTCCAACCCGGTGACCGCGTGGTGTTGAACGGCTGGGATCTCAGCATGGGCCACCACGGCGGCCTCGCCCAGCGTGCCCGTGTTCGCGGCGAATGGCTCAACAGGATTCCCGCCAACCTGAGCACCCGCGACGCCATGGCCATCGGCACAGCAGGCTATACCGCCATGCTGTGCGTGCTGGCACTGGAAGATGCAGGCGTGACGCCCGGGAAGGGCGATGTGCTGGTCACCGGCGCCAACGGCGGCGTCGGCTCGATTGCGGTGGCGATCCTGTCCAAGCTTGGCTATCGCGTAGTGGCTGCCACCGGGCGACCTGAACACGCCGGGTATCTGCACAGCCTGGGCGCCGCCGAGATCATCGACCGCGCGCAGCTTTCAGAACCGCGCGAGCGGCCCGTGAGTGCCGAGCGCTGGGCCGGCGTGGTCGATGTGGCGGGTGGCCCCACCCTCGTCAACGCCATTGCCGAGACGAAATACCGAGGCGCAGTGGCCGCCTGCGGGCTGGCGCAGAGTGATGAGCTGCATGGCTCGGTATTGCCCTTCATTCTCCGCAACGTGACGCTTGCTGGCGTGGATTCGGTGAATGCGCCGCAGGCCGTGCGCCAGCGTGCATGGGACCGGCTTGCCACCGACCTGGACCCGCAGAAGCTGGAAAGCACCGTGCAGCTGATCGGGCTTGCCGAGGTGCTGGACGTCTACGACCAGATCATCCCGGGCAAGGTGCGTGGGCGGATTGTGGTGGATGTGAATGCGTGAGCAGATCGTCTGGATCAACTGCATTTGATGCAGTTTCCATGCTGCGGCGAATGGTGAACACGCAGTGAAACGACGCGGGCGGCGGTGGCCTCAAGCCAACGCCGCTCGCATACGCTCGGGTTCCCATCGCCGCCTGGACACCTGACATGCCAATGACCGCATTCGCGCTTGCCGCTGCGCTTTCGGGCCTGCCCGACATCACTTGGGAGCGCGAGCGCGCCGAAGATGCGCACCAGCTCATGCTGTGCCAGATCCATCGCGATGCGCTGAAGCAGAGCGAGGGCAAGGACGATGCCTATCCGCGTGCCAAGGCGGTCTGCGACCTGCTGGCACGCGAGTACAAGGACAAGTGGGATTTCGATGCACAGGATGCCCTGGCCGCTTCGGCGGTGGATCTGGATGAGCTGATCCGGCGTGGTGATGTAGTCGAAGTACCGCCAACGAAGCAGGATCGCGCCCACGAGTGATGGCACGCGATCCTAGCACCGTGATCTTCTCGGCCTGCCCCAGGTTGCGGAGCCACGAGCGCGCTCCAGCACCCACACCTCGCCCGCCTCAAACCGCCCCCGGCAGCTCGCTCTCGATCTGCTCAACCAACTGATTGAAGACGGGTCTCCTCTTCATGATCTCCAGCACCGAATCGCCCACTTCATCCAGGATCATGGGGTCCGCACCACAGGAGAGAAGGTAGACAACGGCCTCGAGGCTTTCACTAATCACCGCGTTCGCCATCGGGGTCAATCCAATATCCCCGAGTACGTCGATATTGGTGACGAACGGCATCAACTCTTTGAGTAGATCCACTTCGTTATTGAACGCCGCTATATGCAGCGGCGTATCGTCGTCGATCCCATGGCTTTCCGGACTGGTCAACTCGCAGCCTTCGAAGGTGTGGCACTCATCGAACCTTGCCAGCAACCTCTTCAATTCCGGATCCACTGCATTCATCGGGGCATTCCCTCCCAAGCCCTTCTCCAAGCACCGCTTCCACTCAACATGCAGTGAGCCGCCGGATCGTGGCACACCATTGCACAGGTGCATAGTGGCACGTACGGAGCGCACATCCGGGACGCACGCGAAAAAACGCGACACCGCGCCACTCCACGGGCCACTTCCTGCGCATGCGAAGCCCGTACCGAGGTCAATCCGCGAGCTGACGACCACAGGCGGCTTCCAAGCCCCTTATCATGTGGGCTTAAGGGCTCAATAAGCCCTATTGACGCTTGCAAGGCAATATCTGGATGTCTATGGAATGGTGCCCCTCGGGCTGGGGCCGACGCGTGACCCGTTCGCCCCATTGGTCGCTGCGGCTTGATGGCGGGTATGTTGAACTCAGTGTCTCCGGCCAGCAGTACCGGCTGCGCGTGGATGATGATAAGCGGGTGCAGATCCATCCAGGGATCTTCTGGTCACGGGTCGAGCTGCAGACCGGCAAGGCTGCTGGGCTGAGCGTAGACGGGCTCCCCAACGGACAGGCATCCCGACTTGCGGCGGCCCTGCAGGACGTGCTCTTTGCGCGAACCACGCGTGGGCGCAAGGCCTTGTTTGACAGCGTTCTGCAGCAGATCCAGTCGTGGCTGGGCGCAGCAGATGACCTCATCGACCGGGGCAATGCCGGCCGCCGCTGGATCACCCACGAGCAGCAGCAGACGCTGCTGGCGAAGCGCTCCGCCCTGCCCCTGCAGCCGCCGGAGCTGGAGCGGCTGTTCCTCGATGAAAACGTGCATGGGGACCTGCAGGCGGACAGTCATCGTGCGGCGCTGGACGCCCTGCGCGACTGGAACCTGGATTGGTCCGCTGCCTGGGCCGAAGCCAACGAGGCCATGACCCGGCGTGAGCTGGTGTTGGCCAAGGACTTCCTGGACCGGGTCGAGAGCAAGCCGCTGACCGAGGAACAGTCCCGCGCCGTCATCTGCTTCGACAACCGGGTCCAGGTCGTGGCCGCGGCCGGTTCCGGCAAGACCTCCACCATGGTCGCCAAGGCCGCTTACGCCATTGACCGCGGCTTTGTCGAACCCGAACGCATCGTGATGCTCGCCTTCAACAAGGACGCTGCCAAGGAGCTGGAGGAGCGCGCGCAGCGATCTTTCGATCGGCTCGGCATGGGCGACACCGTGGTTGAGTCGCGGACCTTCCACGCCCTGGGCCTGGCCATCATCGCCAAAGCCACGGGGCGCAAGCCCGATATCCCGGAATGGGCCACTGACGCCACATTGGGCTTCAACAAGCTGGCCGAACTGGTGGACGACCTGAAGGACCGCTCGATCCACTTCCGCACCCAATGGGACATGTTCCGCCTGGTGTTCGGGCGCGACCTGCCGCCATTCGGTGCGGAAATGGAGGCCGACGGCTACGACCGCGATGGCACGCCCTACATCCGCGCCCTGCAGGGTGAGCGGGTGAAGAGCCTGGAAGAGTGCGTCATCGCCGACTGGCTCTTCTACAACGGCGTGACGTACGACTACGAGCGGCGCTACGAATTCGATACGGCCACCGACACCCATCGCCAGTATCGCCCCGACTTCTACTACCCGGATGCCGGGCTGTATCACGAGCACTTTGCGCTGGATGCCGATGGCCAGCCGCCGGCGCACTTCGCCCACTACGCCGATGGCATGCACTGGAAGCGCCAGCAGCATGCGGCACGCGGCACCGCCCTTGTCGAGACCACTTCGTTTGGCCTGCGCAGTGGACATGCCCTGCAGGATCTTGCGGAGAGGCTTGGCGGGTCCGGTGTCGAACTCGACCCCAACCCCGACCGCGAGCTGCCCGAGCAGGGCGCAAAGCCCATGCCGGACGCGGACCTGATCGGCTTGATGCGCACCTTCATTGCCCATGCCAAGAGCAACTGCCTGACGCTGGACGATATGGCCGAGCGCCTGCGACAGATGCCCGAAGACCAGTTCAAGGAACGGCATCGGCGCTTCCTGGAAATCGCCAGCCCTGTTTTCCAGGCTTGGGGCAACGCACTGGCTGACGAGCACGGCATCGATTTCGAAGACATGCTCAACATGGCGGCCGGACTGCTGGAACACGGCCGCTATGAATCGCCCTACGAACTGGTGATGGCGGACGAATTCCAGGATGCCTCGCGCGCCCGCGCTCGCCTATGCCGCGCCTTGGTCAGTAAACCGGGGCGCTACCTGTTTGCGGTGGGCGATGACTGGCAGTCGATCAATCGCTTCGCCGGCGCCGACGTTTCAGTGATGACCGGATTCCGCGAATGGATGGGGCAAGGCCAAGTGCTGAAACTGGAGCAGACATTCCGCTGCCCGCAGGCGCTCTGCGATGCGTCCAGCCGCTTCATCAGCCGGAATCCAGCGCAGATTGCCAAGTCGGTTCGTTCTGCCGCACCGGCAATGGGGCCAGTGCTGCAGGCGTTCCAGATGACCCGACGCGAGGAAATGCAGGATGGTGTTCGCCAGTACCTCGCCAGGCTGCATCAGCAGTTGCTGTCTGGGGCGGTGCCACAAGGCCGCAATGGACGCGTGACGGTCTTCATCCTGGGGCGCTACCGCGCCGATCGCAGCGCGGTGCCACCGGATTGGAAGACAGCCTTCGGCAGCACGATGGACGTCGAGTTTCTGACCGCACATCGATCGAAGGGGCGCGAGGCGGATTATGTGATTCTGCCAGGGATGATCCACCGAGGCTTCCCCAGCCTGCGGTCGGACGACCCGGTGCTTTCGCTGGCGATGCCGGATGGCGACACCTATCCACTGAGCGAAGAACGGCGGTTGTTCTATGTGGCGCTGACGCGAGCGCGGCGGTCGGTTGCGATGTTCACTCTGCTGGGGAAACGTTCGCCGTTCCTCGATGAGCTGATGCGGGACGGCGCGGTGGAAGTGACGAGCCTGTCTGGCGTGGCCATCCACGAAGAACGTTGCCCGGTGTGCAAGGTGGGCGTGTTCGTGGACCGCAATGGGCCGCACGGGGCTTTCAGATCGTGCTCCAGCTATCCGCTGTGCCATAACAAGCCGAAGGGTGGGCGCCGGGGATGAATACACCCCGCTCCATCCACATGCGCCTACCTGCATCAGGGCACACAGGCGCCGTCTCGGTTTCGCCCCCGGCATGATGCGCGGCATGGCGTTTCCGGAAACGAAAAAGCCCCGGCAGGACCGAGGCTTTTGTCTGGATGGTGGCGAGGCTGCAGGGTATCGCAAGGTCCCCACACGTCCTCGCCGCGTCTTATTACGGGATAATGCAGCCGTTCAGACGCAAGCATTGCATATAGTTCCGGATACAGATACTCAAGTCTGTACCTGACGCCTCGCATGCAATGTATTGGACCTCGCAGACGGAACAAGGGCCAGGGGCTTTCGCCGTGGCGCTACTGATTCCAAAGGTCAACGCACAGGCCGCAACAGCAACAGAAAGCTTGAATCCAATCTTCATGCCATGACTCCGTTGGTCGCCCTCCTTGGGCATGCGCGGGTGCTCCCCCTCCTCTCTGCCGGCGTGAACCGCAAGACGGGAGAGACCAACGCTCGCTACGGCCAGCAATTCGTGGTGGACTTCGGCCGCTACCTGAAAGGCTTAGGCTTTGCCAAGGGAATCGGCTTCCATACCTTCCGCCATACCCTCGCTACCGAATTGGATGTCAACGATGCTCCGGAGAGGGAGATTGCGCTGGTCACCGGCCACAGCACTGCTCCCCGGGATCGGGTCCAGGTGCTGCGCAAGCACTACCTCCACAAGAAACCGTACGTGACCCGGAGCAAGCAGATCAGCGCCATGGAGCTGTATCGGCCCAAGGTGGAATTGCCGCGATACCAGGAGGGGCAGTTCGCCAAATGATTGACCGACTCCAGCAAGTTTTTTCCTTGACCTCTTTGCCCTCCCTTTTTCCCACCGCTGGGCTCCGCCGTCAGTGGCGGGTGACTAAGACCAGCATTGCCTACTTCCCCCTCTCTTTACAGCAGCTCCAGCACGCTCACTGTTGAATAGGTCGCTCCGCCAACAATCCATTCCGCAGGACCAAGACACCGCGCGCCAAAAGTGTTTCGGCCCTACCCACTAGAGCAGCACGCAGCTGCGCGCTCGTCGTTCGGAAGCCCAGCCGGCGCGACACGTGAAGCGCTACTTCATCCAATGATGCCCCTAAGTTCTCGCGCACCAGTTCCAAGATCGCGACATCCATCTCCATGGGTGGAAGCAACTCAGGTCGACGCAAGCTCAGAGAATGAACGCAGCTTCTGTCCCTCACTCGAACAGCGCGACCGGGCCACAGGAGGAACTCCCCATCCTGCAACACCAGACCGTCTTCAACCGCCCGCCGGATGCCCTCATCCACCGCACTCTGGATGCGCCCTCCGGCTCGTTGCAAGCCCCATAGAGAACGAATTCGAACAACGGCCTCTGACCGATGGATCGGGCCCTCGACGTGAACCAAGTCGCGCACAAAACCTGCCATCCGCATTGCAGGAACTGCATGCAGCTCCTGTTGCTGACTGGGCACCGCGAAGTTGGCTTCCACATAAGGCTCGGTGCTGGGCAGCTCGTCAGAGCTAACCAGACCCACTTCGACGAAGTCGTCGTGTTCCACGCTCTCGATGTTGACTGGAACGGCGCGTGATCGAGAGACCGTCTCTGCCTCAAAGGGGTCCGGCTCCAGTTTTGAACGCTCGATGACGCGCACCAGGGCATCAAGTTCCGCGGCAGGCCTGAGGAACCATTCCGCACTCCATACCCTGTGGACTTGCCAGCCCTTATCACGGAGCGCCTGGTCACGTAGACGGTCTCGATCACGCGCACCGTTGGACCTTCGGTAGGAGTCTCCGTCGCATTCGATACCAATGATGTAGCGCCCTGGCCTCTCCGGATCGGCGATGGCAATGTCGACGAAGAAGCCGGCCACCCCCACATGCATGTGAAGGTCGTAGCCACGAGCGATGAGCGCTTTTGCAACCTCCTGCTCAAACGTCCTTTTGCGCTGTTCGACAGCCTCGTCGGCGATATGGAGGCGCCCTGTGCGGGCATAGTGCAAGAACAGTTTGAGTGCAGCAGTGCCCTTGCCCTTGCCTCGACTGAGATCGATGTCTTCGTCAGTGATGGACGAAAAGACCTCACATCGTTGTTTGGCGCGACTGATGAGCACGTTGAGACGTCGTTCACCGCCTTCGCTGCTGACCGGTCCGAAGTTCATGCTCACGCCGCCGCGCGAATCTTGGCCATAGCCGATAGAGATGAAGATGACATCGCGTTCGTCGCCCTGGATGTTCTCCAAGCTTTTGACGAAGAACGGCTCGTGGGCGTGTGCCGTGAAGAAACCTTCGGTCTCAGGATGTTGGCGACGCAGCAGCTCCACTTCGTCAAAGATTGCCCGCCGTTGCTGGGTCGAGAAAGCGGCAGCCCCCAAGGTAAGATGCGGTGTCGTTTGTGCGTGAGCAATGACCGCCATGGCAACAGCCTTCGCCTCACGCGCGTTGGTGCTAGTGCCACCACGATCATAGACGGCGTCGGGCAGGTGGTGGAACCGCAGACCCACGCCCGCCTCACTCGTGTATGGGCTTGGCACGATCACTAGCTTGTTCTCGTAGAACTGACTATTGGACACCGCAATTAGAGACTGGTGGCGGCTTCGGTAGTGCCACTGGAGCATTCTGTCCGGTAGCCCCCGCGCGAGGCAAAGTCCCAAGATACTCTCAACATCCGCCGGCGCTGCGGACTCATCCACATGTGTGGACGAATCGCCCAGAGCTCTTGAGAAGAACCGCGTGGGCGGCAATTGACGCTCGTCGCCTACGATGACCAGTTGCTTGGCGCGGGCAATGGCACCCAAGGCGTCGATTGGCTGGACCTGACTAGCCTCGTCGATGACCAAAAGATCAAATTCCACCGCACCTGGGGGTAAAAACTGCGCCACCGACAGCGGGCTCATCATGAAAACCGGCTTGAGTGCTTGGATGGCAGGCGCCGCCGACACCATCAGTTGGCGAATAGGGAGGTGGCTTCTCTTCTTCGCCATCTCGCCGAGAATCACCGCCACAGGGCCCGCCGCCCCGTTCTTCGACGGGATTCGCTCGCGATGCGAGCGGGAAACCTGCCTCCGAGCCAAGTCAATGCGGCTTCGATCTAGCTCGCAGAACGACTCGACAAGCTCGGTCTGCTTCTTACCGTCGAACGTCGCCAGTTCAGGGGCCCGCGCCACCATTGCTGACAGAACCGCCTCATAATAGGCTAGATCGAACGTGCCCCGAGCCTCATCAGGAGTTAAGACACCGGTCGCCAGCGCATCGACGAAGTTCTTCAGTCCACGTCGTTTGGCCACATTTGCTTGAGCTATGTAAGCAACCCATTGCGGGAGCCCTTCCGGATCTGCTTCCCACGCTTTGAGCTGGCCTATCGCGGCATTCACGGAGACGTCAGCGGTATTCGATGCGACCTCGTCGTTGCCTGCAAATCGTAAAATAGTGAATAGCTCAGAAAGCTCGATGTCCAGCCTTTCAGCTTCCTCAAGCTGATTTGTCGCCTGCTCAAGCATCTGCTGGGCGTCGACGGTGCGCGAGGCCAGCATCCTCAAGTCAGCGTTGGTAGTCATCCAGAGACAAGCATCTTGGAGCGCAGCAGCATCCGAAGCGAAGCCTCGCCACAGGTCACCGAACGCGGCTTCGCCTTGCCGGTCGACTTGAGCCAGTGCGGCAAGTGCCGCCTGAGTGCTGGTCAGAGCGTCGATGCGTTCGAGGGCCAGTGACACGGTCATCGCCTTAGCGTTATTCAGCGAATCGCACGCCGAAATTGCCTGTTCGAACGGGGCCGTGTCGTCTAACAATCGATGCAGCGGGACCCTTGGAAGCGAGGACTCTACTGCGCTCCACAGCATCTGCCCGCTAGTGAGCAATGATTCATGTATGGGAGACAAAAGGGCTTGGACTTCGGCCAGTCCCGGGCCAAGGCGAGCCGCCAACTCAGCCGCTAAGCCCTTATCACCAATGGCGGCGACTTGCTCGCGCGCACCCAGCCCAAGCGGGCGCATGCCACGCATCCAAGCTACAACGCCTCTTAAGAAAGCGGCATCAGAACGATCACGCTCCCAGTTGGCGCCGAACGCTTCCTCACCCTGAGCATTTCCCTCGTCGAGCCGGCGGAGCGCTGCCTGGGCGTCAAGGAGTTTGTCCAGTGCTGGCAACAAATGATCAGCTGGAAGCTTTGGATTTCGCAGCTGCGCGCGGACCAGCCGATTTGCGGCACGCCACTCGCCGCTTAAAAAGCGCAAGAAGCTCCCGGTACGACTGGCGATTTGCAGCCGAGCGCCCTCAAAGTTGGAAGACCATGCAGAGTCGCGGAACACCTCACTTAGTTCACGGCGGGCTGCCTGGACCTGTTGCACCCATTCGACCAAGTTCTGGACCGAATCAACGCCTCGCTCCCAAATACGAGCAACCAAAGCATCGCGATCAATCTGTGGCGCTGAGCTGGCGCGCTCCGCAAGCGCACAGACATGAGCCATTACCTCGAATGTTAGCGGCCGCTGCTCCCCTACCAACTGGGCTAGACGTTCTAGGTCAGACCCCATGCCTGACAGCTTCTGGTGCGCATCGCGCATCACAGACAGTTCCCTGACGAGGACGAAGTCACCAGGAACACTCGACAACTCTTGCCTCGTTTGCTCCCATACGCGTTCAACTGCCGAATCGGCCGCAAATTCGTTACAAGTTCGGCGCAGCTCCTGCGCACGCCGAACGTCTTCGACCAGGCTCTCGAGGCCCGAAGGAGTCTCCCAAGACGCGTCGGCGAGTGCACCGGGTCCGAGTGCCGGTGCCGTCAGCAGAACCTTGGTTCGGTCAATTGCGGCTTGTGGCGCATCTAGGCTGTCCGAGAACGTAAGGTCGAGAGCGCTGGTCAGTTCGACAGTGCGTTGCCTCCATTCCTCCAGAGTAGTGGCGAGTTCAGCGATCTCCCCAATCAACCGGTCCCGATCGTTCGGCAGCAGCGCGTCATTCCCGACACCGGCCCAGGCGTGCTGGTCGGGGATACCCATTGCAAGGACTCGGTCGCACAGGTCCTGAAGCAGCTTCTGGTTTTCCTCTACCCTGTCCCACGCCCACTCGAGCGGCGAATCAAGCCGGATGCGGGCCGTGACATATCCCTCCCGACGCAGCCGAACAAGGTTGCCGAACACTTCGTAGGGCGTCAGTCTCGACGGAAGCATTTCTTGGTGCAGGCGCGAGGCATGGGCGTTAAGCAAATCGCGTCGCTCAGTGAGCTGACGAACGATCGGCCCGCTGTCCTCATTGGCCAGCGGGCTCAAGTTCCATGTGAGCCGAAGTTCTTCCAGCAGGGCTCGCTTGTTCGCCTTGTTGCTGTGAAGTTCAAGACAGGCGGCGCCGAGTCGAACTTGGTCCAAGCGCCTCTTCACAACTTCTAGAGCCGCCAATTTCTCCGCCACGAACAACACGCGCTTCTTATCGGCAATTGCCCCCGCGATAACATTCGCGATGGTTTGAGACTTGCCGGTTCCCGGCGGCCCTTGAACGACGATGCTCCGCCCCTTGAGTACGTCATGGACAACGAGGGACTGGGAGCTGTCGCTGTCGACGACATGGCGCATATGTTCCGGGCTTACAGTGGCGTCAATGTCCTCTTCGCTTGTCGAAATAGCAGCGCCGGGAAATCCATCCGAAACTACGCCCCGAAGTGCAGGGAGCGCTCCTAAGCCACCAGACTGCTCCCAGCTCGCAGGGTCTAGATCCCGATACATCATGAACTTCGCAAACGAGAATAGGCCCAATACCGCATCGTCCGGCACGACTGCCCAGTCAGGCTTACCCTCAATCAGGGACGCAACCTTGGACAGGTAGTCATCGATGTCGAGGCTTTCGAACTCATCGATTTCTGGCAGCTTAATCTCAAACTGACGTTGCAGGAAGAGCTGGAGCGACAGGTTGGCGACGATCTCATCACCCTGCCATCTGAGGTGGAATTTCTCGCCTGCGTTGCTGCGCTCCAACGCGACGGGCACCAGCACGAGTGGAGCATATCGGTCGATCTTAGGGGTGGTCGGCGCACGCCATTTTAGATAGCCAATACCGAGGTAGAGCACGTTGATGCCCTGCTCTTCTTGAAGCGTGCGGGCATCAACGTAAAGATCTAAGAGTCGCTTCTGCAAGCCGGTCGGTGTCAAGCGCGTCATCAACTGGGCGTCCCAGTGGCTAACGCGGCGCCCCTGCTCGTCCAGCTCTAAGTTCGGCTGCGCCAGAAGTTCGAGGTCGTCCAGCTCATCCTCGACAAGCGTGAGGTCAGCTTCCGCATCAACACCCTTTACCTGGACGGCGCCGGCTGAGTCGGACTGATCGCCTTCCTCGCCTACGGCATCGTCTGCGGCTGTCTTTGGGTCGGCCCTACCTGCAGCGAAAGTGAAGCGCTTTCCATCGATGACGAGCGTCTGATACATCGCCTTCGCGAGCTCATTGACCACTTCCACCGTCTTAGCGTGGCCGGACCTAGGGACGCTAAGCAACCGGTTGCGGGTCGATAGGTCCAGCAGCTCGAGGCGGGCCCGATTGACCTTGTCAATCAGCGAGCCTCGCTCCCGGAGCACAGATCCGCTCTCCGGGGCGTCGACCGTCCCTTCCTCAAACGACTTATCCATGTCTCCCCCCCTATGGCCCGGAACTGGGCGCCAAGGCTATAGTGCCTCCATCTGGGCCGGCCTTCCAGCCGGCGACCAAAGGTATCCATGGAAGGCCTACGCCCGACTGAAATACATTGGATCATCAGCCACTACATTGGCGTGTCAGGCGGTTACCTGGGCGATTTCACCTATTCATCCCACCGTGAGTTCTATGCCGCCTATTGCGACCTAACGATCGATCCGGAAGACTATCCGGGCACCACGCGGCAACGCTTCTTGGCGGTGCTCTCTTCCGCCGATCCGCAGACTCAGGCGGCGATAGTGCGAGGCGTTGCCCGCCGATTTCCGGTGGGGTCAGAGGTCCAGCGGACCCTAGATGCACGTTCGAAGCTGCTTGCCATGGCAAAGCGATGCAACCAAGTAGCCGCCGTAGAGCCGACGTCACCCAGGTTAGCTAGCGAGCTGGTGCGTCAAGCCTTGGCCGATGCTGCATCGCTGCTGGAGGTGCAGGGTCCAGTGAGTGCCTTGGATCGCGTTCACACGGCCCTCCATGGTTATTTGAAAACGGTATGCCAATCGGCAGGGCTGAACCTGGCTTCGCTGCCAGCAGATCCTGGAGTCACTCAAGTTTTTAAACTGATGCGAGAAAGCCATCCTGCGCTGCGCGATATGGGCGTCCAAGACGACGCAATGCGCAAGATTGTCTTTTCCATCGGAAATATCCTAGATTCGCTTAATACGCTCCGTAACAGAGGGAGCCTAGCTCACGCCAACGATCAGCTTGTCGAACGCGATGAGGCGCTGCTTGCCATCAATCTAACCCGCAGCATCATTCAATACCTAGATAGCAAAATCGTGACTGATCGCAATACGTAGGACTGCAGCCGACAGTCTACCGTCAGCGGCCTGATGTTGAGAGGCTGGGACGAAAGATCCACTTAGACTGCGCCAGTTATCACTGATTGACACACTCACCTTGCTGAGCTCTCGCCCCCCTTCTAGCGAACTCGCGCATTCGGTGCACCAGCTCCTCCTGTGCTTCCTTGGGCAATCGTGCCATCACCAGGGTGGACTCTGCCATGGGTTCGCTGACAGCCTGGAAGTAGGCGACGGGACGCGCGTCGTCAGCTGCTGCAATGCGGTGGTGTTGGCCGCAGTCCTTCCAGCCACATCGGTCACATCGCTGCGCAAAGCAATGATCAGCCCTGCCTGCGACGTGATCGTCTCGTCATGCTGGGTAACCTTGGTGCTGAGATCTGAGATCTGAGATCGCCTGAGCGTTATCATTGCCTTGGCCGATGATCGACATCGTTCTGCAGTTCCAGCTTGGGGAGGCCATCATGGGCGCGGCTGAAAGACTGGAAGAGCTGCTATCGCTTGATCACGTGAGCCAGATGACCGGTATGGACACCACCTTTATCTGCGGAGAGATCAAGGCCGGCCGCTTCCCGCGCTCTATCCGCATCGGACGCCGCGCACTCTGGATACAATCCGAGGCGCAAGGCCGGGTTCGGCAGCAGATCGTGCAGAATCGATCTTTGCAGGTGAATGGGTAAGCGGGCGGGTAGCGAAGGCCGTAGAAACAGAAAAGCCCCTGTGTCCAGGGGCCTTTTGAAATCAGTGGCGGAGAGAGTGGGATCGGATCACCTTCGACCCAACCCCTTCAAACCGTTGCAGAAAGCCTGCTTGGCAGGTTTCCTTTCATTGTTTCCTCGATCATAGCGCCTTGTCCGGGGCTTCATCCATCCTCCCATAGCGAGGATGGAGCCCGAAGCGAACCCAAAAAGACTTTGACTAAAGCTCACTTTTGTGAATAGGACCTCACATCGATGCCTTGCCTTTCGATTCCGACGCGCTTTCATACAAAGACCAATTACGCTTTGAGGAAATCGTCTGTGTTGTCCAACCCCCAGTTCCAAATCGCCAGCCAGCTCCTGATAGGCCTGATGTGCAGGACCAAGTCTTATGAGCGATCCAACCAGGTCGCGGACGTGCGACAGGCGCTTGAAGTTTCAGCGGAGTTGATTCGCCAATGGGAAGGAGATCGCCTGCCGAACTGCGCCTACACACCGCCTGCGCCGGCCTCCCCGGCAACCACCCGGGAAGCGCTGGTGGACCGGTCATTCGTCTCCACCGAAGAGTGGCGGCGAAACCGAGCGGCGCGTTGCACCCCTGCCCCACCTACACGAAAGACTGGACCCACCGTTCACTAAAGATCGATCCCCGGAATGCAAGGAGCCCCGCAATGCGGGGCTCGTCGCGTCTAGTGGAGCCTGGGACCGCGTCGCGCCGGGCTCGGTGTCGGAGGGCTTGCGGCTAGTGCCGGCGCTGGCGCTACCTGCGGCCTGCCCTGTGGCGCATTGTGAGTCACCGCCAAGCGAATCGTGCACCTCTCCAAGAACACCTTGCTGGACACCTCCAGCTCACCTCCGCGCAGGGCCAGCTCGTTGGCAAGTGACGCTTGTTGTTCTGGCCCAGCCGCAGCCTGAGCGTAGGCCAACTCCCTCGTTCGCTGCTCCAAGGCAGCCAACCGCCGACCACGTCGCTGCGTCCAATCACCGCCGTGCCAGGACACACCGGGCTCTGGGCAGTTGGACACGAAGTCATTCCAGGACTGCTCGGCCATGTGGCGTAGCCGGATCGCGCGGCGAACCGCTTGGAGACGTTTGGGAAAGCGGACCAACGCTGCCGCAAAGCGCTTTAGGCACAGCAGCAATCGACTGAGCGCCGCACGGTGCTCCTTGCAGTCCTGCGGCACAATCTCCCCAAACGCCAGCGCCCTGACCGCCCTGATAGTGACCTGCAAGCCATTCGCAGCCAAATCATCCTGAAGCAGCGTGCCTTGCTGGACCACTTCGCTCCCGAGCGCTTCGACCGACACCGCCACGACGTCGTCTGCACTACTGGGCCGGCGCCGGTCGATGGCGTTGGCCATTCCCGCTGACATCACGATTTCGCCATCGGAGAAAGACAGCGTCTTGCCCGATGCTGAGCGCCTCATCTCGCGTCTGGCCTGCTCCTCGCCATGGCCGTGCGGCGTTGCCATGACCCGCCCCTCTTGTCCAAAATGGCTAAGGAGGTCGTCGAAGGCTTCTTGGTTGTCCTCCTCAATGGACCGGTTACGATCTCCGAGCTCGGAACGCCCGCCGCGGCTCTCGATTGCAGAAGCGTCCTTCCCCAAGTGCCGCGTGGGAGTCCGTGAGAGTACTGCGGCAGCAACCAGGTCACCCCGGGCCAGCGCTTCCTTCGCCTGAACCTCCAAGCTGCGATGATCGATCCTAACGTCAAGGTGCGCGGCTTCCAGGTGTGCGTTGGTCTTGGCGGCCACCAGCTCTCTGACCCACTCCACCTCCGCCCGGCCGGAAGGCCCGCCATCCAATTCGCGAGTTTTGTCCATAAAGCCTTCCGGCCCGATCCTACGTGTAGTCGCCAGCACATGGACATGCCAGTTGAGTCCTTCTTTGCTGCCAGGGCTGTGGATGCTGGCTTGGGCGGCAAAGCCGTAGCGGTCGACCAAAGCCCTGGTCACCTCTGTGGCGAGGGAAGAGCGCTGCTCGTCGGAGAGCTCGTGCGGCAGTGCAAACTCAAACTCCCTTGCGATGGTGGAATCCTTGCGACGCTCTGCCGCCTCGGCCTCCGTCCAGAGCGCCGCAGGAATCAACGCCCAATCCGGAGCATCGTCGGGCACGATGCAACGCGTCTCGACCACTCCGTCTCGCCGGCGATAGTCGTGACGGAGCCCTGTGCGCTCATCTTCAAGAAGAAGCCCAGCGCGGTAGGCGGCCGCCGCGATGGACGAGTGTCCCTTGGCCCGGCTGAAGGTCTTTACGTTCGCGTGATAGATCGCCATGCGGCTCCAAAGCAGTGGATGTTGCTTTGTTTATGCCCTGGCTTTTGATTTTCGCAAGCGCTGAAAGCGCTTGGGGTTCAAGGGGCGTCGCCCCTTGCGCACGCGTCACGTGGTGACGCCTAGGTGCGCTCTTGCTCTTTTCTTCTGAGCCTTGTTTTTCAGATCTCTTCAGTTTCGATAAGGCCGAAAATTTTCTAGTTCGCTGAACTTGACGCACGCGATTTCTCTGGTTGACTCGTAAGCACCCAGAGGAGAAAAGCAATGACAGAGCACACCCACTACCACCAGAGAATCCAAAGGGCCACCGAACGCCTGGCCCAGCTACAAGCGCGAGACCTTCTGGCTAATCATCGCCAGACCGCCAAGATGAAGAACGAAAAGAAACGCGCAGAAATTCGCCGTCGAGGCGAAATCGCCGACATCGTTTTTGCCACAGGAGCGCACATGCTGAGCGACGAAAATCTTACCCAAGCCCTTCAAGACTTCATGGAGAGACAGCATCACGTCACGCACTGACTGAAGCTTCTCCGCGATGCAGCCTTAAGAGCCCCTTGCCCTCAAGCCGAGGCAGGCACACTGAGCTCCGGGCGGCACTTGATGCGCGTGCTACTCCGGCGACCCTGGCACGATCGGCACGGCCTTGAAATCGATGACCAGCCAGTCATATTCACGCGAAAGGGCCTCCGCTATTGCTTCGGGGCCCGAGCACGTGATCTCCACCTCGGACGGAAGCGAGGCAACCTCGTCGTCTGCGTCCCAACGAATGTCAAACACCTTGAATATGGTCACTCGCTCCCCCTCATATCTAAACGCTCGGTCGAACCCAAAGCGTCTTTGATCCAGACGCTGGGGCTAATCCCAGTGATCATATCCCACGGGCAGGCCGTCCCAAGGAGCATAGTAGTTACGCTTACCCCAGTAATGGAGCCTGCCGCCACTCTCCTTTCTAAGCGCCCTGAAGACGGGGCCGCCTGGCATTTCATTAATGACGGTGCCGTCCAGCAGGGGCACCTTTGAACCGCGATACGCGTCGCCAGCGACCACCTCGGAAGGGATGTGAACGAGCAACGCCCCGGTGGTTGTCTCCCGCAGCACAATGCAGAAACCGCCACGTGGACTGCAACATACGACCCGATTGAGTTCCGCTCCATCCCTGATTCGCTTCAGCAGTGGAAGGAAAGATTCCATTGCCATGGCGTGGGCGCGTTGCTTCACTGCCAGATGTGTCGCCTCCTGACACCATTCCTGTAGATCCGTCGTATCCGCCAGCTGGAGGAAGCCCTCTCGGCCTGCCCAGTCGCGAGTGCCAGGCAGGTAACGGGATGTCGTGACGAACAGACCATTGGCCCCCTCCCGCTTCGAGTGCGCTTCAAGCGCTGCGACGGCTTCAAGTCCGATCGGCTTATGCGCACCATAGCGCTTGGCTTGGATCAGGGTAAGGCTATCCCCCAAGGGAGACTCTTGCCATACACGAACGTCTACGCCTCCGTCGCCGCTACCCGGCCCCACCTTCGTCTTCCAGCCACGCGCAGCAAAAATGCTGCTGATGAGTTCCTCAAACTTTCGGTGAGGTAGGCGGTAAAAGTCTTCCGGCCTCTGAGCAAAGTAGGAGTAGACGTCGCCTGACACGTCCGCCACGTCGGCCTCAATCAGTCGACATGTCCACCTCCATTGAGCCCACGCATCAAACTGACGCTGAAGTTCTGACTCCTGGTCAATCAGGTAGTAGTTGGCAGTTACCGAGTCATCAAACTCCATGTATACGCCGACCTTCTCAAGCTCATCCGAAAGCTCGTCGGCTTCTGCCATCCCTTCGTAAAGGACTCGGCGGGCCTCTCCCTCTGACCAAAAGGTCAACAATGGCTCACCGTCACCTGGTTCGGAGTCGTAGTGCTTCAGCGGATCCTTGTGACCCGAGTCGTGAAGCAAGTCATGCTTGTTGCCCCACGCTTCGGTGATCGCCTTAACCTGAGCCACCAGCTTCTCTAGTTTAGCGTCAGGCCTGACAGGACTTTTTCCCACGAGGGGCCTCCCTAGAGATTACATTGCTCGGAACCGAATCAAGCAGCGAGTAGTCCCGGTGCCGGCTGCATCCGCTGGCACGCCCAGCCGCCCAGCCGCATGCCGAAAACACGTCAATCTCCGTCAACTCCAAGCGCTTCATTCTCTAACAAGCCCATCTTCATTTTGTAATGGTCTTGGTGCCCGGCTCTGTCAAATAGCATCTCCAACTTCGTGAAATAGTAGTTTAGATCGAACTGGCCCCAGTCCACATGAGCGATATTGACGTCATCTCGGTGGCTACCTCGATGTAAATATCGCTCCAAGGGCTTGAATGTCGCATCCGCCTTCGACATTTCGCCCAGCACTGCGCTCATTTCTTTCCTACGGCCGGTGAATGCGAAGAATGTCTCCACAACGCAGCGCATGGTGTTCGGCATGACTTGCACAGGGACTCGGCCGTCTCGCACATCGCGAATTGTTTGCCAAAGTGCGTCGTAGTCATTGGCGAACTCTTGACCGCTCATCGGCATGACTTGGCTGCAATCATTCTTTACGACTCGCAGCAATTGACACTTCTTTGGCACAGTGGCCCACTCACGATAGCCTAGCTGTAGAACGAGCTCGTGCAGGAAGAAGAGGTTGTGAGTTAAAGCAAGAACTTGACGAACCTTCTGCCCACCGGGCGGCTTGATCAATTCCTGCACGATGACTGACGCGATGTCGTAGACGTAGTTGTGCGAAAGGCTCGATATGGGGTCATCGATGACCACAATGGTCCGCGCCAAGTCAATGGACTGCCCCTGCTCGGCCGCCCCCTTCAAAAGCTCCATAAAATAGAAGAAGGAAATGAGCGTCTTCTCACCCTCGCTGAGAGACTGAGTCGTGCTTTCACCAAGACCGGGACGCTTCAAACAGTAGAGGCTGCCCTCTCCTGCCTTCCGGTCAATGGTGAAGGTATCAATACCGAGCCCTTTGAGCCGTGTGTTGATAGCGGCAACGGACGCGTCTACTCCCTCTTGGTTCTTCTTTAGCCCCACCAAAGCGGCAGCGGCATCGCCTTTGGAGCTGGAGGCGGCCTTCTGCTTGATGACCCACTCGCCCCTTTGCTCATTGAGCGGTGCCACCGCTGCATCGTAAGAGGTGTATGCATTTGCTCGATCGCGATACAGGATTTTCCAGAAAACCTCCCCGACTGCTTTGCGCTCCTCCTCCTTGTTCGCGATCCGTCGATTGAAGTCACCTATGCGCGTGTTGAGGGCATCCAGCGCTGCTGTCATCAAACCCATGTCAACGCTGACAACCTCGAAGGATTCTCCAGGACGCTCTTGCTTCAATCGCATTGTTGCCAGATTCGCCTTGAGCTTGGCAATCACAGCTTCGGACGCAACCTTCAGATCGGTCTCTTTAGCCAAGGGCTCGGCCAAAGCGGACGCGATTTGGCTCTCTAGATTAGATATGTCAGTGGCGTAGCTGGTCACGTAGGAGGCAATGGATTCAATCTTTTCCTGTCTGGTCCCTTCAAACAGACTTAGAAGCTCATCCATGAACCCATGAGGCAGGCCTTGTTGGCAGAACGGACATTGATCGTCCTGGACAAAGGACCGCCCTTTATCCACCCAGTCTGCGTTTTTGAGCGCTTCAATTAGTGCTGACAGGCTGCTGTCACTGGAGACCTCCACTACTTCCTGCCAAAGCTCACGGGCCTCTATCAATGAGAAACTACCTGTAGAGAGTGAGTGCTTCGCCTTAGGTTGCTCGTCACCGGAAACATCAGCCAGCCGCCTGATCAGCTCACCTATGTCATCCAGATCCTCGTCGGGCGAAACCTCCAGCTTCCGCAGATCCTCGAAGAACTTGGGTTTTCCGCGCCCATAGCCTTTCAGGTAGCCCGCAAACTCGCCGGTGTCGTAGGCCTTAAAGGCCTTCCATACCTCTTCCTGGGCAGCAATCAGCGCCTTGTCAAGGCGGCCATCAATCGCCTCGATGGCGACGCGCGCTGCTTCAGTCGCTTCGTCTGCATCCCTGCTTATCTGCTCCTGCCGCTCTATTTCCTTTTGGGTTGCTACATCCGTCTCGCCAATGGTAAAAATCCCTGGCATGCCATCCGCTTCGCCAATCACGGACTGGACAAACTCGTGGTTGTAGACATGAAATCTGAACCGCCCCTCCCCCACCGTTGTGACTTTACAGCCGGTGAACTTCGGGTCACCGACAGCAAGTCCGCGTATGACCTCACCGATTGCAGTCTTTCCGGCCCCGTTCTGGCCATAGAAGAACACTGGCTTTCGGTTCTCAGTCTCTAAAAAGATGCGTGTCGACTGAGTTGGGTGAAAGCTCTTGTGGTTAAGAATCGATATCTCGCTAATCATTACACTCCCCCCGAAGCTGTTGCGGAGAGTATGACCGTTGTCCAGCACGGGCAGCCACCCTACTAAGGGCTGCTAGCTAACAAAAGATGGAGAAGACACTAACAATAGAGAGGCCCCGTTTAACTGGCATTCATCTAGCGCCGACGTGATTCTAAGCGATTTGTTAGCCAATATCCTGCAAACAGTACAGAATTGACTGCGATAAATCGCCAAACAATCCGCTGAAACACCTTGTTTTAAAGGGTTTTTCAAGGATAACGGATCTAGCGCTTTCTAAGGGCCCACCCCGCCAGCAACTCAACGCCTAGGGACGTTGCCCGGCAGGCAGATTTTTGTATCAACCGGGTTGACGAAATGGCCGCCTGTTTTATCCCTACTTCCATCTACTGATGGAAGTGAACCGTGACCACCCTACCCTCCGCATCACTCACTGATTACATCGCCTCGCCATTTGGCACTCTGCATCTGGAAGGCATCCACATCGGCCGCTTTCGTATCGACCGGGCTGTCATCCACGGCCGCGAGGCGGCCATCAATCTCCAGGAATGCATCTTGGCGGCCTTGGATGAGACCGGCCGGAACCAAGCAATGAGGCGCGGCACTCGGTATCCCGAGCCGTTGCCTATGGGAACCCCGGCTCGCCCCCTAGCCAAGGAGATCGAGGACCATTTGGAGGACATGCGCCGCCGGGAACTGGATCCCAAAACCGTGCTCGCCACCGAGCGCACGCTCAAGCTATTGCTTCGCACCTGCGGCAACATTTCAGCAGCTCGAGTGGACTATCACCACATCCAAGATCTCTGGAAGCTGCTGCGCTGGGCTCCGAGGAACTTGGTGTCAGACCCACTGCTGAAGGACCTTACCTTCGAAGAAGCCATCGCCCTGGGCAAAGAGCAAGACGTGCCGCCGCTGGCCGCCGCCACCAAAGAGCGTCACAGGCGTTTCCTGGTCGCCTTCTTCAATCACCTGGTGAACGGACAAGCCATTGTCTCTTCGCCCATGAAGGCCTTCCGCAAGCCCAAGCAGGATCACACCATTGATCCCGAAAAGGCCATTCGTTTGTTCGAGGACGCAGACCTGCAGGCCATCTTCGACCCCGCAACCTTCATCCCTTGGGCGAAAAAGCCGCAGCACTGGTGGGCACCGATGCTCGGCTTGTATACCGGTGCCAGGGTCAATGAAGTCTGTCAGCTGAAGCTGACCGACATCATCGAGGAGCGCGGCGTTTGGTGTATCGCCTTCCAAAAGACACTCGACCCAGACCTGGCCGCAGATCCAAAGCGGCAGCGGCGAAGCCGACAGAGCATGAAGGGTGCAGGCTGCATGCGCGTCATTCCCATCGCCAAGCCTCTATTGGAGGCAGGCTTTTTGGAGTTCGTGGAGGACATGAAAGTGACCGGGCACCCCCGCTTGTTCCCTCTGCTCTCTGCTGGCGTGAACCGCGCCACGGGGGAGACAAATGCCCGTTACAGCCAACAGTTCGTCGTGGACTTCGGCCGCTATCTGAAGAGCCTAGGCTTTCCAAGAGGGGTCGGATTCCATGCCTTCCGCCACACGCTGGCAACCGAACTCGATGTCCAGGACGTGCCGGAGCGAGAGATTGCCTTGGTCACGGGCCACGCGACTGACAAGCGGGACCGGGTCCAGGTTCTCCGCACCCACTACCTTCACAAGAAGCCGCAGGTGACCCGAGGCAAGCAAATCAGCGCCTTGCAGTTGTATCAGCCCAAAGTAGAGCTGCCCCGTTACCAGCGCGGGCAATTTGCCAAGTGCCTCGCAAATCGGAAAACGTTCTATCCTTGAGGAACAGGCAGGGAGCTTCAGTCATTCCTCAAGCTTTCGGTGAGCACACAGATACAGATTCTAGCAAGTCCGACGTTGCCCGAAGACGCACAATGTTGTTTCTTCATGCACCAAGCTAGCCTTAGCGGTAGACCACTAAGGCTAGGCATATTGCGAAAATTCTACTCAGACGCAGCGCCCCCTCACAGGGGCTTCCCACATGTCCGGCACCTATTCCTCGAAGATGTCGCCCCAACGGGACCAGATTGAACTCCCCCTTCCACCTTGCCGATAGCCCCTGAAAACAGACCCTCCATCACCGGGCCAATGCCTTCTTTCTCTAGAATATGCGCAATAAGCTTGTCCTGATTACGACTGGACAGGCGAGAGAACCACTCATCGAACACTTCAGCAACAGTTGACATAAAATTCCTTGTCTAAGTTTTATTTCCGCAAAGCTGGCAATCGCCCCTCTTGAACTTATATGGGGATAGCCCGCACACACCACACACAACTGACGCGTCACCCGGAAATAGTTGCTTTAAGCTCTGCCTGTAAGCCTTCTTTCGCAACCGTTCACTGAGACCGCCAAGATTGTCTTGATCAACAGTATCCTGACGCGAAACATAGGTAATGAACCAACCCAGATCTTGCTGCGGATCAGCCAAGAGCTTAAGCACCTCACTAGCAATAAAGTTATTGGCAGCTCTTCCAGCAATGAAAGCTTCCTTTTTAACTTCGACCTTCAGTATTAAAGCGGCAACCGACCACAACAAAAGTATAGCGGAGGATAGCTGAGAAGCGACCTCAAAAAACTCTCTGTGCGCCTGCCCCGCCGGAATACTCAGCGCAAGAAGTATGAATATCGGGGTCAGGATCGACCCCAGCACGAGCGAGCTCGAGGATATAGCAATCCAGTAGAGGTTTCTTGAGTAGATAAACGCTGCAGTCAGCGCGTCCATTCTAATCTGTAGAAGCTTTTTTTCTCTACTCTCCCTGTCGTCCGATTGAAGGATGGGAAGCTTCAGGATTGATCTAGCCATAGACCTAACTGCAATCATCGCGACAAAAGCTCTCAACGTCCTCGACATCGTCTGAATCCCTCAGCAGCCCAGCGTGCTCTACCCAACCATTATTCCCTACGCGCATAACGCACAGGTGTAGCTACATATCGGCACCTAAGTCATGTTCTTTAGAAAAATTTTGATGAAACCTCGGAGGGTAGCGTTTAGTCATATAGCCGTTACCGATATGTCGCATGCATTGTTATCGGTAGAGGATACAATGCCGGACTATCTACGTCAGGACGACGTGATGGGACATGGTCACACCCACTTGCGCCAACTCGAAATCTATGCTAAGTTTCTCGCATACCAGCGACTAGGAGTAGCTCCGGTCAACCGTCTGGTCCCTAGGGCGTTTCATCAATTTACGCATGCCCGGTCGAAGGCTCACGCCCGACCGGGCATTTCGTATGTGCAGCCCGAACGTAATCGGCTACGCTTCGCTTCATCCCAAGAAGCGATAGGCCGAAACCAGTGATCCCGCAGCCGCTATCTAAGCTGTTCGACGCCATGTTTCACGGCAAATATCGGTTTGAAGAGTTTTTGACCCTTCATCCCCAAGACAACTACACTCCAGTTCCTTGGAAGCACCGCACAATCTACAAGCCTTCCAGCACGCTCAAGGACTTCCATGTCTTTCTGAGTCGGGTCGTCCTGGAGCACCTACCACTCGATACGTCGGTTTCTTTTGCTTACCGCAGAGGCGCGACCATCATCCAAGCGGTCGAACCGCACGCGAAGAGCCGGGCATTTTTCCAAACAGATCTGGAACGCTTTTTCGACAGCATCACCACCGCGCTGATTCGCAAGGTGTTGGCGGAAAACCAGACTCCAGTGACTGATTTACAGGATCACCTGGAGCACATCCTCAATCTCTTAACTGTCGAAGGGAAGCTGCCCATTGGCTTCTCCACCTCCCCCATTCTAAGCAACGCCTGCCTCCTGTCTTTCGACCAGAGCTTGGCACAGATCAGCAAGACGCGGGGATGGATTTACACCCGCTATGCAGACGACATAATGCTGTCGGCAGACGATCGAGCCAAGCTCTCAAACGCTGACACTGTCATAGAGGACTGCCTTTCTGCTGAGATCGGCGACGATTTCCGCCTCAATCCCGCCAAGAGCAAGCTGACAACTGTCGGCCGGAAGGTCAAGCACTTAGGGCTGGTCATTCTTCCGAGTGGAGATGTGTCTGTCGATCGTGAAGTTAGGAATCGAATAGAGTCTTGGATTCACTTCTACCTGCGAGACAGGGCTAAGTTGCTCAAGATATTTGAAGAGACCCCCAATCAAGGGATGGAGGAGGGGTTGGAGCGCCTTAGCGGCCTCGTCAGCTACGCTCATTCTGCGGACCCGGCTTATCTCGAAAAGCTGAGAAGCAAGTTCGGCACCACCGTCATTGACAGCCTTCTGCACAGGTCTGCGCAATGAGCCGCCTACAGGTGACGCTGGACGCTATCCAGCACGTCGCTCATCTTCACTTAGACGCGGATCTTTCCACGAGCGGACTGATGTGCCTGGTCGGCCGAAACGGGGCAGGAAAGACGACCTTGGTTAGGGCGCTTCGGAACCTCTCGAACTCAGACACGTTCGTGAGAACAGCAACGCCTTACGCGTTCTCGAAGGGGAGCCGCATTGTCTATGATTTGGACGGCGAACAGGTAACTTTTGCCTACAACGACGTTGTTCGCTCTCTCGACTGTCGTGAGAAGATCCCCAAGGAGCTACGCGAGCTAATTGCTGCCGAACTTCCGATGCCATACGGGGCTCGGTTCAACTACTTCAGAAGCGCCAGCGAGGCAGACCAAGACATTCGGACCGCTATTGCGCTTGGAACTTATGACCTCCCAGATGAGCTTATCTCGTTTTTGAACGCCGTCTACGAGACTCAGCGTTACTCAGCAATGGTCGAGGTTCGACTCAGGGGGAAAAGCTACTACGCTCTCGTCAGGGAAGACGGCACATATGTCCGAGAGGATTATCTAAGCTCTGGGGAGCACTTCCTAATCAATCTCTTCCGGACGATCAAGGGTCCCTCAAAGCTGCTGGTGATTGACGAGATTGACCTTTCGCTAGACGCAGCAGCCCAAGCGAATCTTCCAGGCTGGCTACGCGGGTTCTGCGAAAAATACGACCGCAAGATAATCTTTACAACTCACTCCCTTGCGCTTATGCAGCAGCTAGAGATTGAAGAGCTATTTTATATGGAGGAGCAAAATGGTGGCGTCTCGATCACGCCCACCTCTTTCAGCCAAGCGATGCTGAAGCTGTTCGGCTTTATTGGATATGACCGATATATCGCAACGGAAGACAAGAAGCTCATAGCCCTGATCCACCATCTAGTCAAGAAGTATTGCCCAACCACCCTACTCAGCTACAAGGTAATATACATCGGAGGAGCATCTCAGGTCGCAGGCTTCATCGAGAGCAACGATACAGATCGTTTCTTAGCTGCGCCGGAAAGGGTAATCGCGATCCTCGACGGCGATCAATGCAAAGAGAAATACGCTCAGAACGACCGTATCCATATGATCCCCCTGAAGAGCGTCGAGAAAGCACTCTGGGCAGCTAGGCAAGAAGATGCAGCGTTTCCCTTCGTCACCGAGCGAGATAACTTTACAGGTGACAAAGATTTTGAGAACTATTTGAAAGACAAGAAGATTGCCACACAAGAGCAGATTTTCGATTACCTAATCGCAAGACAAGAGGCAGATTTTCAATCTATTGCTCGAGTCTTGACTGACCTGCTGCCACCGCCGCATGTCTGATGCTATTCGAGTCCCATAAGGGCGACACACTTCAAGGTGCTACCCCCGCACTACCCCTCACGCCCCCGCAAGCTGTTTCGGGCGAAGTCGCGCATCTGCCGCAGCAGCTCCTCCTGCGCCCCTTCCGGCAACTGTGACATCAACAAGATGGCCTCAGCCATCGGCTCACTCACCGCGTGGAAGTAAGCCACAGGCAGCTCCAACGCCTCTGCTAGCTTTGCCATGCTCTCGTTGTCTGGCATCCGGTCCCCTCGCTCGTATCGCGAAATCCTAGGAGCGGCAGTGTTCTCCTCCTCCAGGCCCAACACCGCTCCCAGCGCGGCCTGCGTGAGACCCTTTCTCAACCTAGCCTCTCGCAAGCGACGGCCGAAGGTGGATGCGGGAGGAAGCGCTGCGGGCATGAAGAAAACCAACGGATGCTGAATTGACCCGCTAGTCTGCCGCTTCCAATCTTGCCCTGCATTTGCCATATTTGCAAACGTCGCCAGACGGGCGGCTTTGCAGGGGTTTTCATGAAGAAGAATCGGACGTGGGCTGCCGCTGGACTGGCCACCGCGCTCTTGCTGACGGCATACGGAGTTGGTGCGCAGACCCATACGGAGCATGAAGAAGCACCCAACAGGCCGGGCTTCTTCCGGCAACTGGGGAAGAGCCTGAAAGATGCTGGCGGCCAGATGATTGGGGTGAAGCCCACTGGGGCCAGCGGAGCTCAGTCTGCCAGCTCCGGTGCCATCTACACCCCGGTCAGCGGGGCCGGAAAGATTCAAGGGCTCTTCATGGGTGACAACCACCAGTTGGCCCAGCAGGGACGGCTCGACTGGCCCCGGGTGTCGCTGACGTTCCAGGAATGGGGGGCGTCTCTGCCCTGCTGGACGATTGAAGCGCGTGTGTGGACCAGCCCCTCCGCGTCGACCACGGAAGTGTTCCGCACCTGCGCCAACGCGGCATTGACCGAGGTCGACGACTTGGGCGACATGGCCGAGCTCAACACCGCCGCCCTGTGGAAAGGCAGGGATACCTTGACTGGCGTTCGGGTGCCCTCCAACAAGGCCAATACTGGGGCCAGTCGGTCTACCGGCCCCAACCCGCCCAGCCAGCCGTTCGTCCTCAACGTGAGCCGACCAGGTGTGTCTGACAAGGCCGTCGACGTGGCGCTTCGCGTGGCCTGGGTCTCTGGGTTCATTCGGACCGCCGACCTGCACCCTGGGGCTTCCGGGATCCTGACGCCCTTCAAAGATTCGAGGATGTGGCTCGCTGGCTTCAAGCCGGAAGGCAACCGAGACCGCTAAGCCGTCTCTTTCTCCACCCGTCTGGGGCGGCCTACCGCCGCCCCATCATCACCCTCAAGGATTGAACCATGAACGCAAGGTCTCCCCTGGCCGGCTTGGCCGTTGCACTGACCCTCTCGGCCTGCGGCGGACCGCCCTCCAATAATGATGCAGAGCGGGCCTTTGCCACTCTGTTGGAGGAAAGCGGGGCCGGACGGGTTGGCGACATCCGCGACTTCGAACTGACCGGATGCGTCGAGGCCCAAGACATGGAGGGCTACCGCTGCGACACCAAGGGGAGAGTTTCCATCGATATCGGTGGCCGCCAGGTGCCCATTCCGGTCAGCAAGAACCTTAGGTATGCGAAGGAGTCAGGGAGCTGGAAGGCCTACGCCAAATGAGCGTCCCTCCCCCTCTTATTGACCAGTCGCCCCCTGCTCGGCGCAAGCTGATGACGCCACGAGACCGGTTTTTCTGGTGGTATTCCTTGAGCTTGCTCTTCCTGGGACCTTTTGGGTTCGTCGTTGGGCCAGTGGTGGCCCAACGACGCACACGGAAGGTAGGACGCCTCTACCCGGCCGAGGCCCGCGTGGCCCAGGCGCGGGACAAGGGCTTTGCGTGGTGGCAGTGGTGGGTCATGACCGTCCTGACCCTGATGGGCGCTGCTGGAGCCTTCGCTGTCCTAAGCGGGCTGCCGATGTTCCTTTTCGTGCTTTACGCACAACTGATTCAGTAGTTCTTGCAAGTTGGAGCTCTCCGACTTTGCCAGAGAGCCGCCACACGATCGCCCCTAGTCAAAGCCGCCCGAGGGCGGCTTAATCATTTAGCTCGGATCCGGTCCATTGGCGAACCCTATCCCAATCGCTATCTAAGATTTCTGGACTGGGCACGCGGAGCAGACCTTGCAACTTGACATTAAAACAAATACGCATAAAAGGAGGACCTACAAGCCACGAGCCGAAAAATGAACATTGAATTGTTCTGGAATCAAGCCTTCTTAAACTGCCTCGCGCGACTTCCCGCAGAAGAAGCCAAGGTAGAAGCGGACAGGGCAACTGATATGTGCATCAGCCATTGGCAGAGCAAGGCCTCTGAATATTCACCGGACAATGCCACCCTGTGGCAGGACCAGTTAATAGGAAAGGTGCCTGTGCTCATTGCGGAGTATCATAATAGGCGCACTGGCAACGTTACGGCTTTACGCCCGGCGCCTTCGGAATCTGGCGGGGCGTCATCGCCCAGGTAGCTAACTCTTGCTCTGCGAGTGCATCTCCAACCGCTTCCGTGAGATTCGTGCGCGTGTAGAGGGCAAGACCTCCTTGCTTTCTACGAACAAGAAAGTTGACCGGAATAGGAGCCAGCGATCCGCCAACAAAGGCAAGGATCTCAACAACCTCAACATCCGCGCTGAGGCTAAAAAACCTCGATTCCGCGATCTCAAAGAATGTTTCTTTATTTATTTCCACCTGTCTCCGGACGCGCGGCAGGTCTGTGATCACACTAAAGCGCCGCGCAACAGCGCGCGCAGTTGCTTTGGGCCCCTCAAGCACTTCCGTCTCACCGTGTATAGGAATAGCCACCGCCAAGGAGCGAGCGGAACCAGCCTTTACCACAAGGGAAAACACAAACGCATCGAGCTTTGACGTATTCGACATCATGACTCCAAATTTAAGATTTTGACTAAACGCTCAGACTATGACGAGCGGCCACTTGTGGATCCGGATTGGTGAAAAAGCCCATACCCAACTGTGTCCAAACCGCGGGAACCGGGCCCCATACCCCTGAGCTTCTCCTTTGCCGTAAACTCTCGACTGTAAGTTGAGTGGTGCTCGTCATCGAGCTCATGCCCTACGATTTGCGCCCTCAGCTCAGAAACTACACCAGCTCCCTGCAGCTCCTGGATAAACGTCTTCCTGAGCGAGTGAAACCCGCGCTTTGCTGGCTCCCAACCTTTCCCCACCTCGGCCAGATGCCGACTGAAGGCCTTGGTGATCCAGTTGCCCTGCCCGTTCACGGCGGTGGCCTTCGCGGCTGGGAAGAGCCTGCTTTCACCAGCCTTCCGCTTATCGTCCACCCATTTCAGGAAGCCCATCTTGAGCAGCTCAGGATGGAGGGGCACCGTCCGAAGGCTCACTTCCGTTTTAACTTTCTGATGCTCGCCTTCGTCCGATACGCGGAGGCACGGGATGCCGTCCTCTTCGAACACGTCTTTGATCAGAAGCTGGCCAACTTCCGAGGCCCTGGCACCTGTGTAAAGACCAAGGAGCGAGGCCCAGCGGGCCGACTCTGACAGCTTGGCCAAGGCTTCTGGCGCGAACAGGGCATGGATCTGCGCCCTATCGTAGGCCTTGAAGCCCAGTTTCTTTCGGGCACGCTTCTCACGTTGGGAGTAGCTGACATGGCCGCTGGCCGGGTTGTCACCACGGGGATAGTGCCCCGAGGCCATGGCCCATTCGAAAAAGCCACCTTTGCCACCGATATAGCTCTGCTTGTTCGTGAGCGTTGGCGTGGAAGCGCCCTTCTCGCGCATGTCCTGATACCAGCGAGCGAGATCGGACCGGGTGATGGCATGGACCTTGGCCTTTGGACCCAGGAATGCCACCAGCGCCTCGATCGCGGTCTTCTTGATGGTGTAGGTCTTGGGCAGCGTTGAGCCCTTGAGGGTCGCCAGGAACGCGTCCCGAGCCCTGCCCAACGTCATCGTTTCAAGTGCAGGCACTGAGGCTTGCCGCACAGGGCTGGCCTGGTGCGATGCTCCGAATGAGTTGAAGGCGGCCACTGGGAGACGCGGCTGGGCGGTTGCCCCACCCCTTGCTTCCAGCTCCATCAGCTGCCGATAGAGCTTCAGGTCCTTCGGGCTGTCGATCTCCCACTGTTCGGTCACCGTCCCATCCGGTTGGCGGGTTCGGTTGAGCGTCAGTTCCTGAAGGTTCTCGGCGCTCGTCAGTCGAGCAATAAGCAGGTCAGCGTCCGATTTGCTGAGCTTGGCCACGCGTTGATCCTTCAACTGTGCGAAGAGCCGAGCATAGCCCGCCCCAAGCACGACTGCACGCACGTGTGCCTGGGCGAGGTCTTTGGTCTTAAGAGTCCGCTTGATGAGCCGGCAATCGAGCACGGCTTGAAGATCGACAGGGACACGCTGGACGAACGACCAGCGGCCGGTGGAAGACCGGCTCAAATGATGGGGGATGCGCATGCGAGTGTTTCCTCTGCATGCTTCCTGCTTTCCAATCCGCAAAAACCATCGATTTCAATTAAAAATCAATGGCTTAAGATCGATTGGCGGAGAGAGTGGGACTTCCTTGAGAAGTGCCCTCACCCCTTGGACGGCTTGGGTTTCACGAATCTGGGAGGTGCCCTTGAATGTGCCCACGATGAGCATACCCCTTGCGGTGCAACGGATCCAGCCGTTTTTGCCGCCCTTGGGATCGCCAATCTCGATCTTCTCCAAACCGGCGCGATCAGGGCAGATGACCCGTTCGCCCCCACTCTCCGCCGAAAAGGGAAGCAATCCGGTGGACCGCTTCCTCATGTGTGCCTCAGGGCAATTGGGGCCATGGGACAGGACGCCTCAGCAAACGGTTCTGGACGGAGTCCTTTCAACGGCGGCCTTACGCCATAGCTCCATGGCCGGCTCACCGTCGCCCACGACACACTGCAAAGCACGGATTCGCACGCCCAGTCCGGCGCCAGCTCGGAATCGACGCTCCAGGCCCAACGGGGTGCTTTCGGTGCGTCAGACACTGACTCGGCCTTGGCAATCACTGTTTGCAGCGATCGGCGGGGGGCAGATCCGCCACGAATGGCTACCAGGCACTCGCTGCGCATCTCGACGTGGGGCATGTCCTTGAAGCTCTTCCAAGCCCCGCCCCACCTCAATCCCGCCTGCTGGGCGAGCTCACCGAAGCGTTGGTAGCCCTGCCGCACCTGCTCGTCCTTCAGGTCCCAAGAAGGGCGCCCGCGCTTGTAGATGACCATGTCCGCGGCCCAACCGTGGTTGTGGCAGCTGCTGCCTGGCCCCACCTGGGTCACGCCCTTTTGGCTGGCGAGCAGCTCGGCCTGGCGCTGTTTAGAACGGTAGCCCTCCATCAGCCGCAGGTCGTAGCCCTCGTCCTTCATCTGCAAGGCGATGCGTTCCAGCGCTGAGCGAAGCTCGGGCTGGACACCGTCCCACTGCGGGGCGTCTTTGTGGCGGTGGAACAGGCGTTTGAAAAACCCAGGCTTCTTCCCGTGGACCTCAACGGAATCGGTGGCTGGCGCGTGCGCGTGGACCAAGACGGGTGCGCTGGCCAGTGCGAGCGCGAGCAACAAGCGTTGAAACATGAGTAGGCCTCCTTACTCACATGAGCGATACACCCATGCAAGCGGAGAATCGAAAACGCGCAAGGGGGCTTGCGGAATTTTTTCCCTGTCGTAGAAGAACAGGGGTGGGGAAAAGTCGGCCCCACCGCTTCCTGGCGCACCGGCCCCTCCTGCCGTTGCGCCGGGAAGTTTCGTTGGGGGGGGGCTTGCGCATTCCAGGATCTGATCTATTCGTGAGTGCACACGCTCACTCATTTCAGACCCAGGAGGCCACCCCATGAAACGCTCCCTCATCCACTGCGCTTTGCTGGCAGGCCTTGTTGCTGGCACGGCGCAAGCCCAGGTTCAAGTGGGCAACGGTGCCGTTGCCACCAAACCCGAGACCACTGCGGTAGGCGACCGCGCCCAATCGTTGACCGTTGGGGCCACGACCATCGGGGCGGACGCCCTCGCCGACGGCGGGATAATGGTGGATGAAAATGGCGTTCCGGGTGAGTGCCTGGGGGCCACTGCGGTGGGCAATCGCGCCACCGCTCGCGGATGCCATACAACCGCTCTGGGGTTCTCGAGCGAAGCGCAGGGCTCAAATGCGCTCGCCATTGGCTCTCGCGCACAGGCATTTGCGGTTTACGCCGTCGCCGTCGGACCCCAAGCCCAAGCCACCGGCGATTCCGCGGTGGCCATTGGCGGGCACAGCCTGGCCAGCGGGATCACCGGTGTGGCCATCGGCTCTAGTGCCCGCGCGCTCGGGGATGGCGGGACCGCTGTAGGCTCAACCGCAAGAGCCGATGGAAACGGCGCGGCGGCTTTCGGGGCCGGGGCGAATGCTCAAGGCGATCGCAACCTCGCGTTGGGCGCCGCATCCCAGACCGAGGGCGAAGGTGCATCCGCCGTGGGGCCCGGTGCCAACGCAACCGCCGACTTTGCCGGCGCCTACGGTTACAGCGCTGGCGTTGCCGGCGAGGCCGGCACCGCCGTGGGTCCATGGGCACAGGCGTTTGCGCCCTACTCTGCCGCCTTCGGCGCGTCTGCCACGGCCAACGCCACAGAAAGTGTGGCATTGGGGCCCCGTGCCGTGGCCAACGCATGGGGATGCGTGGCCGTGGGCGCCAACACCACGTGCGATGAAGAAGACACTGCAGCCTTTGGCAACCGCCGCTTGACCCAAGTTGCCTTGGGCAAAGCGGACGACGACGCCGTGGCCGTCAGCCAACTGCGGACCGCCGTGGAAACCTTGGGCGCTGGCGCCTCCATGGTGAACGGCTTGATCGTGGCGCCGAACTACCAGCTGAGCAGCGGTAACAACTACACCACCGTGGCCGGTGCCATCTACGATCTCGATGGGCGCGTTCACCAGCTGGAACAAAACCCTGGCGGCGGTGGTGGCACCCCCGGTCCACAGGGCCCCACCGGTCCGCAAGGCCCAGCAGGCAAGGACGGTAAGGACGGAGGAAGCAGCACCACGGTGGCCGGGGCCAACATCGAGGTCACTGACAACGGGGACGGCACCCAAACCGTTGGCTTGAAAGACAACGTTGGACTGTCCGAAAAGGGCTCGGCCCAGGTGGCCAAGGCCATCCACAACAGCGACGGCTTCACTGTCCAGGGCGGTCCATCGGTCACCAGATCCGGGATCAACGCCGGCAACCAGCGGGTAACCGGGGTGGCAGCGGGGGCGATCGCCGCAGGGTCCACGGACGCGATCAACGGTGGCCAATTGTGGGATTACCAGCGGCAGCAAGACGACCGCTGGAACCTGACGGACCGCCGTTTCCGCCAGCTCGACAAGCGGGTGAGCGGTATCTGCGCCATGGCCCAAGCCAACGCCCAGATGGCCACCTCGACGTCGGCCATCCATGGGGAGAACCGCAACCGCTTGGCCGTAGGCGTAGGTGGCTGCAGCGGCCAAGCCGCCATTTCCATCGGCTACACCCGCGACGTGACCACCCCACGCGGATCCCCATCGGCCTTCTCGATCGGGGTTTCCCGCAGCGGGCAGGACACGGCCATGGGCGCAGCCTGGGCCATCGGCTGGTAACGAATGTCAGCAGCGAAAAGGAGGTGATCGTGTCTCGGCAAGGGCCCTTCGGGGCCCTTGTTCGTTGCCAAGTGCTTACATGAATGCCTATAGGCGTCTCGAACCCTTCGCAGCAGGCTTGCCAACTCAAGATTCTGATCTATTCGTGAGTGGGTCGTTTTACTCACGGAGAGACCATGCCCCACCGCCACAACCTCGGACGCAGCGAGAAGTATCACGCACTGCCCCGCACCCTTTACGCCCTGCTGTTCGACGACGGGGGCTGCTACATCGGCCAAAGCTCGAACCCGCAGCAGCGGGAGAAGCAGCACCGCTCCCCCAAAGGCGGCTGGCACCGTCCCTTCCGGTTCCATGCGCTGGAGGTGGTGACCGCCACCAGGGCGGAAGCCGAAGCGTATGAGCAGGCGTGGCGGGTGAAGGCCTCCCGGGAGGGGTGGCGCATCTACGCTAAGCCGCCAGGGATTGTGGTCAACCCCCACCGTCGGGCAACGCCCCACGTGCGATGGCTGGCCCATCAGCGGCGGTGGCAGCTGGGAACACCGGTGAAAGCCCCTTCCGAATGCGTGGGGTGGTGGCCGTGGGTAGTGGCGGGGACCAGTGTCTTATTGCTGGCCCGCTGCATCACTGGGTAAACGTAGACGCCATTCCCCCGTTGACAAGTTGAACGACTCTTGCCTCAGAATGGGCTTTCAAACAAAGCACCTAAAAAAATGAAGACCACCCCCAACGTTTACATCATCGAATCCCTTTATCCGAATGATGAGGGCAATGGCCGGTTTGAGGGTGTCTTCTTAGCTCAGATTCTTCGTCTCCACGGGAAGGAGACCAAGTATTCGTATGTCCGCACTCGAAAGGAGTTCAAGGCAGCAGTTCGAGATTTCAGGGCCTCAGGATACAGATACCTGCACATCTCTGCTCATGGGGACAAGAACGGCATCGACACGACCAATCAAGAAGGAGTCACCTATCAGCGACTGGCTGAACTTCTGTCTGGCATCCCAAAGAACTGCCGCCTATTCATGTCCTCATGCGAAGTAGTTCATGAAGAATCCGCTGAGGCATTGGTTACCGAGGGCAGATTCCGCTCGCTTCTTGGCCCGCGAAATCGTATCAAGTTTCACGACAGCGCAGCGACATGGGCCGCCATCTACCACCTCATCTTCAAAGCGAAATCAACATCCATGGCGGACTCAAGGATTTCTACCATCATGAAATCCATCATTGAACTCTATGCGGTCAATTTCGCTTTCTTCACAGAGACTGATGACGGGGAAATCGAAGACCGACTGGCAATGGACTAACCATTCAATGGTTGTGCACTGCGCCCCGATGCTTTTCTACCGGCACCTGGGTTTGCGATTTCAATCCTGCCAACAACTCTTCCACGTCCTGGACCAGGTTATGCACCGGGACGGCCTGCCTCTTGGACAGTCCGACGCTCAGCGCCATTTCTTTGTGCCGTTCGGTTCCCAGCCGTTCGGCCAAGCGATCCATCACGTTGTCCGTCGTATACATGCGGTAGCTGCCTTTGGTGAGGCGGGTGAACGCCACCAAGGCAGACTGCTGGTCGAGCATGCCCATGTTCGTGGCCAGGTGGTAAACCTCGGATTTCCCCTGCCCCTGCGCCTTGTGAACGGTCATGGCATACCGGTGGGCCAAGGCGTTGTGCTCGCTGGTGTTGAACTTCAGGATGCGCCCGTCCTCTTTCGGGTTCGAAGAGTCGATGCGCACCACCAGGTCGTAGCCACCGGATTTGTCCTTCCGAATGCTCTCCACCGTGCCCTCGGTGCCGTTGATGACGCCCAAGTCGTTGTTGGTCGCCGTGAACATCACACGGTCGCGGCGTGAGAGCGTCAGGTCCTCCCACTGCCCTTTCACGATCGAGCGGAAGGTGAATTCCTCCTTGTCCAGCACGCCTTGTTCCTGGAGCCCCTTTCGGATTCCTGTGGTGAGCGCCTTGACTTCAGAGCGCGTGTGGGCCAAGACCAGCTTCTCGTCCATGGGCGTCTTGTCTTTCAAGTAATCGTCCACCAACGCTTTGATGGCCTGCTTGTCCGTGCCGAAGTCGTCGATGCAGTCGCGTTGCTTGAGGTTGTTCAGGATTTCTTCGCCCATATGGAATGTGCCTTGGCGGCTGCGGTGCCCGCGTCGCATGTTCTTGACCTTTCCCTCGGCGTCCCGCTCGTAGAAGCTGTTGGCGGTGGTCAGGTCATCAGCGTTCTTCTGCCGGCGGATTTCGGTCAGTTTCTTGTCCCCCAAGGCCATCTTCGCGAGCTCAAAGCCGTTGCCCGCAGCGATGGGCTGAAGCTGGTCACTGTCTCCCTGCATGACAAGCTTGGCGCCCACCCCCTGGCAGTAGGTCATGAGTTTCAAGGTGTCATCGGTGGCCACCATGCCGGCTTCATCGAGCACCACCACGTCCTTCTTCGTCAGAGCAACCTTGCCCTGCCGGATCTGGGAAAAGAACTTTGCAACAGACATGCAGGGCATCCCGGACTCTTCTTCCAGCTTGGCCGCGGCTTTACCCGACACGGCCAAGCCCATCAACTGCTTTCCTTCGGCTTCGAAGCACTGCTTGTAGACCTCGGCCACGGTGGTCTTGCCGGTGCCGGCCAACCCCGACATGACCCCCACACCGGCCGTGCCGTAAGTGAGGTGACCGATGGCGGCTTTCTGCTCCTCTGTGAGGGTGAACCCCTTTCGCTTTTCGTAAGCGGCGATCTCCCGATCCACGGTGGAGCGGAAAAGCTTCAGGTCCGTCTCGCTCTCTCGCTCCTTCGAGCGGCGGATGATCTCGGCCTCCAATTCGACCATCCAGGTGGCGGAAAAACGGTCCTCACTGTGCCTTCGTGCCAGCCTAGCGCCACGGTCCTCTTTGTGGAGGTATTCGGGTTTCACGCGCACCAGATCGTCCTGCTCGGTGAACTCTTTCACCATTTGGAGAACCTCTTCCGAGTTCTTTTGCCCGGCGAACTCCATCCCCAACTCCCGGACCAGGTTATGCTCGCAGAACATCGCCTCGTTCTCGTGCATGCGCTTCAAAACCTCGTCAAACGTATGCGGGTCCAGGTGCTGGCCTTTCGTCTGCTTGAGCGACTGGGTGGTGGGAACCAGCTCCGGGTGCTCTTTAGCGATGTTGGACAAGGTTTGCTGCCAGTCCTTGACCACCTGCTCGAAGGGCGGTTCTTCCTTCTTCTTGCGGGTGGCCTTGCAGGCCTCGTCGTGGCTGGCGTTGGGGTGTTCTTTGACGTAGTCCAGGATTTCCTGGCGGCGGGTCTTCATCTTAAGCACCAGCTCCCGGTCGATTCCGGCAATCGTGGTGAGAATCTGGCCCGTCTCGTGCCCCATCACGTCCACCTCCCGTTCCCGCTGGATCCCATAGCCCAACGCTTTCATTGCGTTGTAGAGCTCGGCCTTGTAGAGGTGATCCGCAGCGCGGGTGTGACGATAGATCTCAATTGCGTCGTAGGTGCCCCACCGACCGTCCTCGCCCCTCGAAACCCCGAACACAAGATGATGGGTGTGCAGGTCGGATTCCACGTTCCGGTTGCTGACGTGGTCGGCGGCTGCCCAAACCAATCCCGCCGTGCCTATAACGTCTACGCCCGCTTCTCCGCGCCGGGTCTCTACCTTGCTCTCGATGTAGCGCATCGCGACGGCGCAGGCCTGGCGGTGGGCCTCCAGGATGGCCAGCTTCTCGCGATCATCCGCCAGCGCGAACGCCACGCTCACGTCCCCGGGGGCGGAAATGGTCAGATCGAACCCCACCCGATGGCCCCCCTCCCACTTCTCCATCGGCTTGCCGTCGTCGTCCAACCGCACGTTTCCCCAGCGATCCGTTTTGATAACCAATTGGGGCTCCTTGCCCGCGTTTTTGCACAACGGCCTTCCGGTGGGAGAAAAGCCCTTGCCAAGCTTTTCCATCACCTCACGGGTGACCGGCTGCCCTTCCAGGCCGAGTTCGGCGGCGAGCTTGCCGCCCCAGTTGAGCGTCTGCCGCGGATCGGGACCGCTGCCGGCGTAATAGGCCACGGCGCTGTCGATGGTCAGGCGCTCGGTGGCCAGCATGTAGTCGAACATGTTGCCACTGTGCGAGTTTTGGCCCTTGGCATTGATGGGCGTGCGATTGATCATGGGGCTCCCCTAAAGAACGTTGACTGTTCCAAGGTCCCAGAAAACGGAGAGTTGGCAAGGCCGCTCACCGCTGGAAAAGCGCGTCGATTTCCTCCGGTGTCATGGTCAATACCCGCTGCACCGCATCGATGCCTTCGGCGGTGGTTGGGAAGGCGGACGCGCCAGCGCTTGCAGGGGACGCGGCCGGTGATGGCCCTTCACCCTCGACCACCGGGCCAGCTGGCTTGGTGGTCCACGCAGCGGCCACCTGCCCCTCGCGAACCGTTGGGTGGCTCTTCCCGGGCCATGTCAGCAACAGCACGTCCCCACCCATCTGCACGATCGCCTCGATGCCCCACGTCTCGGGACCGTAGCGCTTGCCTTTTCGGAAACCCAGCCGATCGGTGAGCTCACCGCTGGAAACCAACGCGCGGCTTTCTTCGTGGACTTGGGCTTTGTCCTCGTGCCCACGCCAGGCGATTTTTCGCTTGCCGAGCTGGCTGGCCAGCTTGTCCCGGGTCGCCCCCATTTGCACTTGGCACACCACGTGGGTCCCCACCAGCGACGAGAAGGCCTGGGCGGTCTTGTCCCCATAGACCAACTCAATCTGGGAGTGATCCTGGACCGCCATGATGGCCACCACTCCTTTGCTGCGTCCCAACGCCAGCAAGGGATCGATGTTCAAGCGCCCGGCGCTGGTCAGCTCGTCGAACACGAAGTAGAGCCCACGCCCGCCCTCGTTGTCCGGCAAGCCTGGCCCAATGAGATCCGGCACGGCCACGTTGATCATGGCGGCGATGTAGGCCTTCGTCAGGGTTGGGTCCGGTCCGGATTGAACGATGACCTGCTTGCGCCCGTTGTAGTCGTCCCGTATCCACTCGGTCATCGAGAAACGGCGCTTGCCAACCTTGGGCCATGCGATGGCCAGATCGTCGATAAGGCGGGTGAAGCCCCCCAAGGAAGACAGCACGCTGGACGTGGTCTGGCTTTCCGGGTCACGCACCAGTGCGGCGCCGCGGGGGTAATGCGGGCGCATGCCTGCGGCCATCTCCGCGGCCGGACGGCGCACCACGGCCGCCAGATCGCGCCACCCCCACTGGCCAGGCCGGGTGTTTTGGAGCTCGCGCACGCACCCAATTAACAAGTCCTGGGCGGCCATGCTCCAGAACTTTGCGTTGCCGTCGCCCTCCGGGATGATCGAGGCAGCGAACGCCGCCGCTTGGGTCGGGGTCCGCACGTCGGCGGCGACGTCCCACACGTGGGAGCGCGCATCGAAGGGCGACACGATGATGGGCCTTTTGAAAATCGACGTGAAATCACCCTTGATGTCGTAAAGGAACAGCTTTGCGTCCCTCTTTCGCGTCAGTTGTTCCAGGATGTGCTTGAGGATGACGCTCTTGCCCGAACCCACCGAGCCGGTGATCAGGACGTGGCGCGCCCAATGCTTTTTAGACAGCAACAGATCGGGGTGGAGGGACAGGGCGAAGGGATCCGCCTCGGCTTCCTTGGGTGTCATCAAGCGGTGCCGGGCTTCGTCCACGGCCTCTTTTCCTTCCAGCAACCGCGGTCCGGACAGGTGCCAGGTGTTGCTCACCGGCTCGGTCGCCTTGAGGAACACCCGCAGACCGAGGCCCGCCGCCAGCAGAAGCGACACCCCGATCCGGGACCATGTCGCCACTGGGTGGTGGTAGGACACCAGTTCGATGAACTCCCGTGCCGGAGCACGTGCCGAGATGCCAGCGGTCAGGAAGTGAAAAGCGGTCACCAGACCACCTTTCAAAGCATCGGCGAAGCGGATGAGCGAGCCATCGGGATTCGGCAAGAGCCAGGCAACGCCCATGCTCCCCACGTAGGCCAAGCCAAAAACGAATGCACCGGCAAGAACGGCGCGGTGCCAGTATCGGACCGGCTGGGAAGGCGCAACGCTGCCGGGCACGTCACCCAGCGCGTCAAAGGGCTTGGGTTTGCTCATGTCGGTGCATGCGCGTTGGGGTCCGCCCTCGCCACCCTGGCTGCTCAGGATTGGCGCCGTGGGCCATCAAGTGGAGGCAGGCCCGGGCGTGCTTGTGAAGGGCGGCAAGGTGGAGCGGTGCCCACCCGTGGCCGTTGAGGGCCGCCACATCAGCGCCGGCTTGGACCAGCGGGGTGACCAGCAAGGCGCGACCAAACCGGGCCGCATGATGCAGTGGCGTGTTGCCGCTGGCATCGGGCAGCCGGGCGTCCGCGCCCATGCCGATGCAGGCCAGCAGTGCTGCTTCGTGGCCCGCCCGGGACGCCCCCACGAGCCAGCCCTGCCATGGTGCGTTCTCCCGCAACCGGTTTGCATCGGACTGCCGTGCCCGCGCTTCCTCCACCGCCATCGCCATGCCTTGGAAGAGCGAGACGTGCTCTGCCATGGACAACCCAGCCACCCTCTCTGCCAAGGTGCTGTAAACCATCGGCTCGTCACGGTCTGCCAAGCGCCTCTCGTAAGCACGCACCAGGTTCTGGGTGGACGCCCGCGTGGGCGCGTCGAACCCAAGCCTATGCAAGCCCCAGCGCAGGTCCACTTGGGGCACATCATCGTGCTTCCGCTGGCGGACCTGCCAGACCAGATCGCCCAACCGACCCTCGACAGGGGCAACGCTCAGGGCGTGGGCACGCGCCAACACTTGCGAATCGTGAAGGCCTTTGGACGCATCGGCTTCGCGCGCGAGCGCGCCCGTCAAGGCCTCCGCTCGCTGGAGGCCCAGGGGACGCAAGAGGCGCAACAGGGATTCTTGGGTGTCCATCCCCATGGTTGTAGCGTTGAATCGCTGGCCGTCAAGCCAACACGCAGAAATGGTGGGTCAGGCAGGACTTGAACCTGCAGGGGAGTGAACCAGCAGTTTTACAGACTGCCCCGGCTTCGTTACCGGACTACTGACCCGAACGCTAAACGCTGTCGGGTGGGCCAAAGACGATCCAACCCAACATGTAGAAAATCAGCGCGGGGTAGAACCAGAAATCAAACCCATCCCAGTCAAACCGGCGCCAACGCTTCCTGCACCTTGCACGCAGCTTGAGCCAGCGCCGGCTGCTCACCGGAAGGAAGTCTGGACCACTACCCCGATGGTCACAAAGCCCGCCACCGCCATGGCCACCACTTTGAGCAGAACCGGAACGGCCGGGGGGTAGACGAGAACAGCCGCTGCGAAGGCCGCGGTCAGCAGGAACAAGCTGGTCAGCAGTGGAACCGCGTTTTCGAAAGCGAAGTCTTTGAGGGCATTGAACAACGTGGACATGGTGGCTCTCCTTTTGGCTTTATGAGTAGGTCTACCTACTCTTTACAAAACCAGTAAAGCACCATCAAACTGGACGTCAAGACGCAAAAATGCCCGATTCTGCGCAGAACCGGGCAGATTTGAACATCGATGAAAAATTACTGTCGGAAGACGTTCGGTTGGGCCTGCTTCTGGTGCTTCTCCCAATCGTAATTGGCAGCGTAGTCCTTCATGAAAGCCGCCTCCTTCAACGAACTGCGGGCGTAATCGGCGTATCCCAGGCGCCCAGGTCCGTTCTCCATCCGCTGCTCACGGGTCAACATGGGAGGGGTCTCCTCCCGCTGGGCCCCGCGTTGCTGCCGCCACTGCGCAACGGTCGCATGAACCACCTGCTCGTGCTTGTCGTCCGGCTTTGCATCACGAACGGCTTTGTCGGCCTCCTGGATCTTTGCCTGGAGCGCGGCGATCTGATCGGGCGAGGCCTTCTCTGCCCAATCCAGAACGCGCTGTCGGCGTTGCTCGATGGCGTCTTGGTCTTGGGCCACGTTCTGCTCGAAGTCGGCCCGGGCCGCGCTGTCCTTCTGGGGCGGTGGGCGATCGACCAGAAGCCGCTCGTTGCGCTGCGCCTGGAGTGCTCGCAGCTCGGTCATTTCTTCGATGGGTTGGGAGAGGGTGTTGCTCATGTTTGTTTCCTCCGCTGGGGTGAATAGGCTCATCGTTGATCAATCCGCAGGTTTGGCAAGGGGGCAAACCCCCTCGCCTATCCGCATCAATCCGCGTCGGGCAGCAGCTCCGCCAGGTCGAAGCGCTTGATGCCGGCACGGCTCAGCGCCACGATGGCGTGACCGCGGGGCTCAAGAAGAGCGGAGTATTCTTCCTGCAGGAAGAGCGGCTGCACCTCGCGCTTGCCCCCGGTGGGCATGTCGATGTCGCGCGCGATCTCGTCTTGGCCCAGCGTGTCCTCCGATCCAATCCGCCAGCGGCGACCCGTCACGGCGTCGATGCGCGAAGCCGTCAACCGCCCGGCCCCTTCCATTCGCATCTTGTCGTAGGCGGACGCGTAGGCATGATCCGGGTCGTTGAGCACGGAGTGGCGCCAATTGTTCATGCCGCCTTGGTAGTCGATGCCCCGGGTGCGCTGTTTGAACGTGGTCAACGTTGCCTGTCCGAACCGCTTTTCCAGGTATTCGTGGGTGTTGTGCGAGCACTTCAGCGCGATCACCGATTGCATCGTGTTGGCCATCAGCTCCGCCTCGTTGACTGATCCAAAGGCGTTGACCAAGCTTTCAAACCCTTGCGTTGCAAGCACGGGCATCAACCCCAGCGAGCGCGAAACGGAGAACAGGTTGATGTCATCGGCCGTCAACAACAGGTGGGCCTCGTCCATCATCAACATCACCTCGGTTTGCCCAGGCAACGCTTCGCGCCACTTGTCGCCGAATGCACCACGCGCCTTGATTCCGTTCATGACCCGCTGTTTGAGCAGGCGCATCATCATTTCACCCGCTTCACCGAATTGGGTGGGGGGCAAGAAGAGGCCTACCATGGCTCCATAGAGTGCGTCGGACACGTCCACCTCGCCCGTCTCAATCGAATGCCAAGGCATGTCCGTCTTGCTGTCCCGCAGCTTTTCGCCCCGCAAGAGCTTCTCCAGCAGCCCTCGTGAGTTGAGCGTGAACGATTGTCTCTGTTCCGGATGCATCGCGGGAATCTCCTGGAACGCCCATTCCAGCGAGCTCTGCAGCTGAGACATGGGACGGAAGAGGTCTGGATGGATGGTTTCGGGAGCGTTGTCCTGACGAAGGCGGTGCTGCTGCAGGTAAGCCGCATAGGCCAGCCGCCCCTCTTCTTCATGGCTCGTGTCCGCCTCTTCCAGGCCCAAGTATTTCACCACCTCCATCAGCTTTGCATTGGCACGAGGCGCGGGGCTGGCGGGAATCACGCGTTCCACAATGGACAACAACTTGATGTGGTGGAATGGCGTGTAATGCCATTGCCTGTCGTCGCTCACCGGGATTCGATGGATGGCGATCTGCTCGGCGATCCGCTCGATCAACGCCTCAGTCTCGGCCACGTCCTCGCCCAGCTTTCGCTGTTTGACCAGCTCAAGCTCCGCGTTCATCTGTGCACGCTCCAACCCTTCCAGCTTGGCCGAGCACCAGGACCTGTAAGCCATCTCGTGATCCACGAGCGCACGAAGGATGATGCCCGTGTGGTAGAGAAACGCATCGCCACCATCCGTCCAAAGCTTGGATTTCTCGTCCACGCGCCCACCGGATGCGCCGCGCAATGCCCGCACGATCTGATCCGGCGCCAACCCTTCATAGGGCCCCACGCGCATTCCTGGCTTGACGACGATGTCGAACAATCCTTCCAGATCCGCGATGATTGCTCCGTCTTTACCGTCGGCAATGAGAGCACCGCCGGCCAGCTTCTGCCGCGTCAAACGCTCCCTTACATCGCCTTGTTCCGACGCCACACACGCCATTGCCAAGGCGGCTTTACGGAACCGACGAGCGATGGGTCGCAACGCGGCATAGGATTTGCCCGAACCGATGGCCCCGAACACGAGCAGGCCCTGCTGGCAATCGCGCCATGAGAACATCATCACGGTGCCCAAGTCGGGCGAGTAGCCATAACCTTTGTCGGACAGATGCCCCGTGGCGCGCCCGATGGTGATCAGCGGGGTCTTGTCCCGCAGGGCCGCCTCGGCTTGCTGTTCACGTGCCTTGACGTGTGAGTTGATCAACGCCCCTTGGGTGGCCAGGTTGTTGTCGTTGTTCTGCAGGTAGAGCCGGGCGGCGTTTTGGACAAAGTTGCCTTCGGCGTATTGCATCGCATACATGCAGGCCAACACGTAAGGTGCCGCCTCGCCCAAGCCAAACGGCAGGACCTTGGCGACAACCAAGGCGGCAAAGATGAGGCCCACCCACTGCATCGCTTGAATGAAGCGCGCGGCTGTCCCGCCAATGACGCCCCGGTGCGGGTGCGAGGCCGCCGCCACAAAGCAAACCACAAACAGGACGCCGACCAAGCCAAAGGCCCACCACAGGTAGGTCTTGGCCATCTGGGCATACACAGCCATGCCGCCGGCTTGCATTGCCACCTCGGTGCCGCCCTTGCTGTCGCCGACCATGAACTGAAGCGCCATCGGAACCCATTGCAGCAGCACCAGGGCTTTCAGGGCCTCCTTCATGCCCTCGCCTTGCTTGAGGGCGATGAAGTATGGAATGGTCAGCAGCAGAGCGGCCCAGCCGGCCCAACCGATGAGGCTCACCAGGAAGGTTGCCAGAACGCCGATCACGGGGAAGGCCAGATACATCAAGGGAGTGGCCAGGCTGTCGCCGCCCTGCCCCATGTCGTTGCCCTGCAAGAAGCCCTCGGCACGCCGCCCACGCTTCGTCGTGATGATCCGCGATTGGGTGTCACGCAAATCCTCCGGAACCTTCGGCCACCACTCCTGGAACTCGTCCTCGCTGCGTCCTTCGGGCACCTTGAACACCTGGGCGTTCTCGTCCCAGACCGCGCCGCATTCCTTCGCGAAATCCCGATCAGCCTCCGGCACATCGAGCTCTCGGCTGCGAACGCGATCGGTCACGTCAAAGCGACCCACGAGGTTTTCATACTCCTCGTGGGACTGGACGATGATTTCTTCTTTCACGCCCGAAGGCTCGCCGCTCTTCCGTCGGAACTTGCGGCCCAAGCCACTCGTCCAGTCAAGCACGTTGAACAAACTGATTGCTTCCATCTCTGTTTCCCTCCCCTGTCAAATCAACGAAGCCAATGCGCCAAGACGGCAAGCACCAAGCAAAGCGGCGCGCACGCCAGGAAGCCCGCCTTGGCCACCCAGCGCTCTGCGACCTGCTCAACCTTGCTCGCGTAGAGCCGATCCTTGGTCCACGCCTCATACGCGGCGTCGTCTCTGACCGGAGGCCTGCGATCGGCGCGCAAGTAGTAGAAAGTGCGGCGGACGCCTTCGCTCAGGTGGCCCATGCCAAACGATTCAGGGCTGCCGAGGAACAAGCGCCCGTGCAGGTTCAGCCACTTTGAGCCGAAGTGAAGTTTTCCGGGTTCCCGGTATTGCGTGAACAGCCACTTGAACATGTCGCCCCCTTATTCGTGAGTAGGTCACTTCTTTCTAGATCGAATCCGCGGATGCGCAAGGGGGATCAGTCGATCCCCGACTTCTTCGCCCAAGCGTCCAGGTCTGCGTTGGCTTTTTGCTGCCAGTCATTCCTTGGCTCGGCGGCGGGTGCGGGGGCCGTCCTCGGCAATGGGGCGGTCGCACGTTTCGGCGAAGGCTTGGGCTGGGACGCAATCAGCGCTGTCGTCGTTACCGGGGGAGCGTCGACCGGCTCTGGCTTCTCGATCGCAGGTTCTGGCTCGGCCTGCTCTGGAAGCACTGCTGGAACGGGCGGGACCACGGGGTCCTCCACCACCTTGGGCAGCTGCTCGGGAACGGCTGGAGTGGCAACCGGCATCAAGGGAGGCGGTGTGCTCGGAGGCACCTGGTTGTTCTTCCCAAGCAAGAAGTAGATCGCCCCCGCGGCCAATACCACCGCCACCACACCGGCCAAGACCCAAGGCAAACGAGAGCGGGGGCTGGGTTGGATTGGAGTTACTGGCTGCTCTGGTGACGCGGCCTCCGGGGGCCGGTTGGACCCTTCAAGCACCGCGGGAACGGACAGGACTTCCACTGCGTCCTGCTGAGACAGATTGACCAAGGCTGCCGTATCTTCATTGCTCAACGCCTTGGCGTCCACCGATGGGCCACCCAATCCATCTGCAACCTGTGCGCCAGGCTCTCCAAATTCATCAACCAGTTCCCAAACGGTGCACATTCCCTTATCACCCGCTCCTACGAGAACCGGTGCAGCTGCATCGGACGTCAGTTGCCTGACCAACATTTCCTGCTCCACGGTGAGCGGAGCGTCTTGAGGCTTCTCTTCGACACCACGATGTTCCTGGGCTTCTCGGGTGCGCTTTGCGTCCAGTTGCGCCTTGGCTTGCTTCGCCTTCTCTGCAGCGGCAACAAAGCCCTTCTGGGTCAACTCGGCAGTGCGCTTGCTGATCACCCCGGCCCAGTGACCGGCAGCTTTCAGGTTTTCTTTCACGCCATCGGAAACCAGCCGCTCTTCCTGCGTGGGCGAAGCGGTTGGGGTTGCCTTGGCACGCTCAAGCAGTTCCTTGCGCTTGCGCTGAAGGATTCTTTGGTTCTTTTCTTCTGGGGTCATGTGGGCTCCTCGGAAGGGGGAAGGAAGCCCGAGCATCGATCGACACCCGGGCACTGAGATCACCGGACGTCAGGCACCGGGGTAACGACGATCACGGGCTCACCGCTGCCGCAGCGGTCGTCCACCGTGACCTTGGACAGCGCGCCACGCTTGGCCAGCTCAACGATGGGCACCTGGCAGGCGGCCTTGTCGGCGCCTTTGAACACCACCGTCAACCCGTTGCTGGACTTGTTCAACAGACCCGCGAACTTGTCGAGGAAGGCCCGAGTTTCGCTGTCCAACCGCTTCATGTCGGTGGGGTTGTAGTTCAAGCGCAACGAATCCAGGACGGCTTCCTGCTTGCCATCCACGGTTTCGGTCTTGGTGACCACTTCGGCCTTCATGCCAGCCGCACGGGCGGCGTCGGCGGCCTGCTCGGCGTGCTCCCGCTGCTGCTTCACGTAGGACGCCGAAGCCCCCACTGCAGCACCGGCGGCGCAAGCGCCCAGGGCCTTGTCTTTCTTGCCCGTGAGCAAGGCGATGGCTCCGCCGGCCACGCAGCCGATGCCACCGGCTTTGAACAGACGCTTCTTGTCGGCATTGGGCTTGCCATCGTCCTCCGCGGCATGGACCGCATCAGGGGCGGCTTGGGCGGAAACCTGAAGCGGCAAGAACGCCGCCAGGCAGAGAGTGAGAGGAACGGAAAAACGTTTCATGGGATGGATCTCCTGCTGTGGGGGAAAATTAGGTGCGTGGAGCAGTCATGGGTCCGGTTGCGGGCACCTTGGCCGCACCAGAACCTTTTGGAGAGGGTTGCGAGAGGGCCGCCGTCACGACCTTGCGAAGCGCTTTTTCGTAGCGCTGAATGGCGCTGTCCTGCTCCGCCTTCGTTTCGTCTCGCAACCGCCGCAGGTCTTCTTGGAGCGCACTCCGGAACAGCGCGTTCTCTTCCCGCAGATCGTCAATGAGGCGCTCCAGCTGAGCGTTGGCGTTCTCCAGCACGCTCACCACGGACGTGGCGGTGTTGTGTCGCTCCAGCGCCTCTCGCACGTAAGCGCTGAACCCACTGCCCGATTCACGGGCAAGCCGCTGAGCAAGTTTCAGCTGCCCACGGTCGAGGTTTACGTTTTGACGAACGAACGCCATTGGTCGAGTAACTCCGTTTCGGGATTACTCCACCGATACCGCGAATCTCGGAGTTGGCAAGGCCCCACGTCAGGAGCCTGAAAAACATGGGCCAAACGAGCTAACAAGCACTGACACTGTCTCCATTCGGTGGTGACATGGCCAGGCCTTGATTGCATTGAGGTTTCGGCAGGCGTTACAGCGATTCTTGGGCGAAAAACGCACTCCCACTTCAGTGCGTCATGTGTATGACGACTCTGGGGAACCGTCCGGGCTCCTGCTTCTCTGCCACTGCCGACATTGCTTCCACACACGTTGGGCTCTTGCAGTTGCTTTTCGGCGGCCCCTTGCGTGTTGCCCCAGGTGCGCTATTGGTGGTCTACGCCCCTCGCCCCACAGGACCATCGCCCACACCATGCCCACGCAACGCTCCCGCTCTTCCACCCCTCACGCCCACCGATGCCCCACCCCGGGAATCCGTGCGGAGTTTCTCAGCCCACTATTTCGCATTGCCTCGAATCCCCAGGACAGGTTGCCCTCGCCCACCCGCCGCACCACCCCACGACACCCAAGCCACGTTGGTTTTAGTCAAACGTGTGCAATGCCCTTGGATACACCGACACCGTGTTTTCCGAATCGCAAGTGGGCAGCCAAAGAACCCCTGGAAGGAAAGCGCGGAGCCCTCGCCCCATTTCGTTTTAGTCAAACAAGGGTGCGCGCCATGGCCTTCATTCACCGCCATTGGCCCATCAATGATCCACCTGCTTTCGTTTCAGGAGTGCTCCCATGACCACCGCTGACCTGGACGCGTTTGCCCGTCGCGTGCTGGCCTTCCATGCCGTCCGTGCGCCTGCCACTCCCCGTTGGGCGCTGGACGTGGCCCGCCGTTCCGAACGCCCTGTGTGCGCTTTCTGCACCGCCCCCCTGGACTTGGATCGTCGCCACGCCTGGGGGCTTTCACCGCTCGTTCCGTTGAGCCAGGGCGGCCCAACGGACACCGAGAACCTGCGCATGGCTTGCAAGCGCTGCATCACCGAGCGGGGCAGCCGTGACCTGTTGGCCTGGCCCGAGTTGAGCCAGCGGCTGCCACCAGACACCTTGGACGCCTTGCTGGCCGACCGGCTGTTTGTCCTGCAGCGCTCCAACAACCACCTGGTCGAGGTGGGGCGCTTTGCCAAGCCAGCCACCGTCCTTGCCCAGCTCCAAGAGCGCTGGATGCACCCCCGGTTCCTCGTCCACGTGGAGCGGCATTCGGACAGCTGGATGTTGGGGTGGCCACTGGCCCAGCGTGCCCATCTGACGCGAAACGACTTGGCCGCGCTCTTGCGCAACGTGCACCAGGGCGAATGGCTGGAACACCCCGAGGTGGTGGCCTTCCGGTTGACCGCGGATGTTTTTCAATTGGCGGTGTGGCAACTGATTGCCCTCCACGCGTTGGTCATTCCCCTGCCTTTGGGGACTGCTCCCCCTCCCGACCGCACCTTTGAGAACCGGTGGATGGCCCGGTATCCAAGCCTGCGCCAGATCCGCCTGCGGCGACAGGGCGCGCACGAAACACTGTGGCCCAGCATGGGCAAAGACCACGTCCCGGCTTACAGCGACAAGCCCAATGCGGTTCGCATGCGGACCCAGCGTCAAGCCACACGTGAGGGGGAAACGAAAGCCCAGTGGTTGGAAGCAAGGCGGCGTTTGGCGAAGCGAGACGCGGGCGTGGCCAAAGGGACGTTGAGGGCATGGCTGCCTGGAGAGCGGGCCGCGCTGCAGGCAGACGTGGACGATCTGGCGGCGGCGTGGTTGAAAGCCCGCAAGCGCCAGTCGAAAGGGCGCCCGGACACCAGGGATCCCTTACCATTGAGGCAAGCTCAGACAATCAATTGACCGACATGGATGAAAAGGATCAGGACAAGGGAAGCGACAGTAAGGCTAACCGGACCCCGTCGAAGCCTCAGCGGCGAAAGAAGAAGTGGAAGGAGCAATTCAACAAGCCCTTCAGCAGCCTGTTCACCATCCGCGCTGACGAAGATGGAAACCCGCCGGAGCTGGAGGAATACCTGGTTCGTCAACACCTGCAAAAGGGGCTGAGCCACCTTCGGATGAGCAGCCGGGATATTAGGTCCGCGCTGAAGGTATACAGCCTTACCGAGCTGAACCAACTCTGGAACATGCGCGAAAAGAAGCTCAAGTATGTGGAGGACGCCGCACTTCTGTTGGCGCACATCCGGCACCGGTCCGGGATTGACCTTCAGCTGCGCCCGGCATCCGAGCTTTTCAGTCACGACGTGATCCAAGCCCTCCAAGGCGTGCTTGAGGAAAGCGGGCGATTAAGGGTGGAAAAGCCATTGCCCCCCGCTCCTGACGCTGTCGCAGCAGAGGGAAAGCGAATGGAGCAGGTCCTCCGTGTGATCCGAGAGGGCCAAGCCGAGTTTCGCAAACGCCTGGTCGATCACTACGGAGCGGTGTGCATGGTCACCGGCACCGCCCTGGCAAGCGTCATCGACGCGGCCCACATCGTCCCCTACAACGGGGCATCTACCAACGCCTTGAGCAACGGGCTACTGCTACGGAAGGACATCCACGCGTTGTTCGATGCGGGCCTGTTGACCATCGGGCCGGACCTGGTCGTTTACGTCACTGCTGGGGTGGATGATCCCTACTACCGTTCGTTGGACGGGAAGGATCTTACGTTAACCGCCCCACCGAAGATGTCCAAGGAAGCTTTAAGAAAGAGGCTGGTGGGGCACGGGTCGTCCGAGTTAAACAGCACCGCCCTACCGGGATAGCCGGTGCTTGGCCCCCGTATTCCCCACGGATTCGTCAAACTTCCAAGATTCCTAACCCACTCCCCCCGCTCTCCCTCCTACGCTGACCGCTCACCCAACCTCCTGAAAGGAGAACACAATGAGCAACAGCAAGAAGAAGCCAATGACGCAGACGGCCCAGCGACGCATCCAAAGCGCGGTGGATCGGCAACCCAGCCCCTCTCCTCAGCAACGGGCGTTCAAGGCCAAAGCAGCCTCAGTGGTTGCGAAGCGGAACGGCAAGTGAGCCATGGCGGCTTCGCCTCGAAGTGAGGGGAGCCGCTTCATCATTTGCTCTGCGAGAACTGGGACCAGTAGGGTTGGACCCATGGGGTTTTGACCCGCCCCTGGTTGCACAGAGCATTCCACCATTGGTTGTAGCGCTCACCGGCCAGCATTACCGCCTCCACACCCTGCTCTTCCACCCTCCCCCACGCTTGGGCTGCAGCATAGAGACGGCGCATCGTCCATGACACGTCTTTCCCCGAAACGTGTCCGACGTGCGCGATCACCGATAGCACATCCTCTTCTCGAAGCGCTTTGGTTCCATTGCGCCAACGCACCACCCAGGACTGGCCTCCGGATTCAGGCGGGCCGCCCATGAGCGCGTCCTCGATCTCCCTGACCTTCGGCAAACTCTCTGGCAGGTCACGCCCGCGTGCGGCAAGCGCCAAGGCGAAGTAGATGTCCAAAAGTCGGTGCTGAACCCGCTTCCTCGCCCCACTTCCGGGCGAATCAATCAAAAGTGCCACCAAGCTGTTGATCTCACCCGCGTTAGCCATCAGGGGAGTGGTGAGGTCGTGATCCATCTGAGCCAATAGCAGGAGCAACCCGTCCAAGCCTGGATCGAGCCGGCTGTCCGGCTGCATAGCTCCCGCGGGTAGCCCAATTACCTCTGCTGCCGCTTTGACCACCGCCACGGAAAGGCCATCCCTGGATAGCCGCCCGTGCACAACATCTGCGGAAACCTCATCTAAGGCAACTGCTAGTGCTTCCAAGCGGTCTCCACCCGCGATGCCAACTGTCTGGTGGAAAAAACTGCATGGAGGAAGCGTTGGATATTCGGCCAGCGCGCGTGCGGCTCGCTCCATTGCACGGGCTTGGCGCTCCGCACACTCCGGCATCAGTTCAGTGTGGCTTTGCTGGACGTAAGCAACCAGACCATCGCAGACCTGCTGCCGCTTCTTAGGCCTGCGTGGAATCCCGATCTCCCACGTCTTGGCGGAGACCTTAAAAATCTTGAGCACCCGATCAGAAAGCGTGCGCTTGTCTGCCCAGATTCCCATCGAGTGAAGCAGCCAACCCGTCAGCGGCTGTGCCGTCATGCCTGGGATACGCCAGGTTTTGGCCCAGATCGCGTCCTCTTGATCAGCATTCAGAGGGGCAAGTGCCACGCTCAGTAGATCTTACCGTTCTTGCTCATCCCCAGATTCCGCACCGCCACCCTGGCGGCCTTGCGGACCTCCGCGTGCTCGTCCACCGGCGAGCTCACGATTAGCAGCGTGTTGTCCTGGATGAGCGACGCGGCCGCGTAGTCTGCCAGCGCCACCATGGCGGTGGTCAACGCGACTTCACTACCGGCGTCCTCCGAATCGTCAAAGCCGAACAGCTTGGCGATGTTCTCGCGGAGCTTTGGCGGGATAGTCACCATGGCCCGGTGGTGGCGCAGCCCATCCTCCCGACGGCGGTAGTCGTGCAGCGTGACCGATCGGGGCATGACCATGTGAACCCGCTTGCCTCCCACGCTTCCTGCCTTCTGGCTGTCGTCGTAGTCAAAGTAGGACTTGCGCTGCGGGTAGTCGCCCGGCCCCAGCAACAGGTGCTCCGGGATGCGGGCGACAGTCGAAGTGTCCGCTTTGCTGGCCCGGCGGGGTTTGGCATGGGTCACGTCCTTGACGTCATCCAAGGTGCGCTTGACGGCCTTCTTCGTGGCAGCCTTCTTGGCAGGAGCTTTGCGAGTGGCCATGGGTAGGTCTGGGAGGGAAACCAAGGGAAGCTCCATCATGCCGCAGCCCTCCGGCCTGCACCAGCGACAAGGATGTCGTGCACCCGGACAGCCAGGGCGTGGATCTCCTCCTGGGCCACCCGGGCCCAGCGACCGTTGGCGTCGAACACGGTCTTTCCCTCCTCGTAGCAGTCCGCAAACAACGCTCGATCGCGCACCAGGATCGCTCCCGACATCTTGGGGTGCTCCAGGCGGCGGCGATGGGCTGCCCGCTTCTCGTTGGCCCTATTGGCGATCGGCAGATAACGCTTCCCCTTTTTCTCCAGCACATCCACGGTTCGCAGGAAAATGACAAAACTCGCCACATCGAGCAACGTGGGCACCAGGTAAAGATCGGCATCCGGGAGTGCTTCGTTATCAGGCATGTCGTTACGCATGTCCATGATCTCGATATCGAAGCCGGGGGAGCGTGAGCGGGATACGGTAAAAGGTGTTTCGTCCGACAGCCCGGAGAATGCCAGGCATGAACTCTGCCTGTCCCGGTCGTTGACCAACACACGCAGGTTGGGGTCACGGGCATAGCACCCGGCAAGATTCAGGGCCAGCGTCGTGCGGCCGACGCCACCCTTGAGTGAGAAGTTGCACAGGCGCATACGGCATCCTTTCGTGAGTAGATAGGGGTTCCTACCGAATCTACCCCGACGCCACCGTTGCGCAAGTGCATGTTTTTGCAACCCTTTCGGGCCGTTCAGGCCTTGGATTCTTTTCTATTCTTCCCGCGAGGCGACTGGACGACGGCAGTCCCACCGCAGCGTGTGGGCGACGCTTGAAGGCGAGCAATGCAAATCGAACGGCTGGGAGGCCATCCATGCTTTGACAGACGGTGGTGCTGCGCCATGCAGTGCTTCAATGATCGTCCAGCGTTGCTTTGCCGGACCAAACTCCGCGAACACGTCCGCCCCGGCTTCGGCCAGGATTCCGGCCATCTTGTCGTAGCACTGCCGTTTGTGTGGGTGGTCCTGGTTTACGTGCCACGCCATGCAAGCGACGTGGAAAGCGGTTATTCCGTTGGGCCCCACCGGGTGGTCCAAGGACGGGAAAGCCGTTAGGCCCCTCCAAGCCTCCAGGCGCGCCTCGCGGACAGCAGCGATGGCTTCTCTCAGCGCCCAAGGGTTGCAGTGCTCAATGGCCTGTAACAGTCGTTCTGCAAGCCGGTGGACGGTCATTTCCATTTCAGCTCCTTCCGCAGTTGGCGCTCGAAGTGGCGTTGTTGGCGGGCCAGCCGGGCTTGCCGGCGAAGCTTGCCTTCGGGCAGGAACGCGGGAGCCGTGGGTGGGATGTGCGCGAAGGGAAGGCCAGCAATGGGGCGGGCCGAGCGGGTGGGGCTTTCAATCATGGCGGCGGTCTCTTGGGTTATTTAAATCGGTCTTCGTGAGTAGGTCGCCCCACTCCCCTAACTCCATGCAACCAGACCACCGAGCAATGTCAAGATGGAAAATCCAACTTTTTTTGACTAGAAACAGGGGCTTGCGGAATCCAAGGTGCATCGCATGCTGAATGCATGACGCACACGATCCGCCCCCGCTGTTCGCCCACCCTCACCCGCCTTTCCAAGGGCGTGCGCAGCGCGCTGGGCTTCACCCTCACCGAGACCTTGCTGGCGCTGGGCGTTGTGACCGCCGCCACAGGCGCGATGTTCCTGTTCTTCGGGCAGGTCGATGCAAAGGCCAAGCTGGCCAGCGAAACGCGCAACCTGCGCGAGCTGTCCCGACGCATCGAGAGCAGTTTTGGGATGGTGGGGACGTTTCGCGGGGTGAGCACCACGGCCGTGGTGGTCGATGGCTTGGCCCCTGAATCCCAACTCGGCGCCGGGGAAAGCGTCTTGACCAACGCGTGGGGCGGCGCGGTGAACGTCCAGCCCTACACCGTCGAACGCTTCGGGGATTCGTTCTCCGTCAGCTACGCCGGCCTTGATCGTCAAGCGTGCGTGGCCCTGGTCGCGGCCAACGCGGGCGGGGTGTGGGACGCGCAGGTGTCGGACGTGTCGGTGATTCGAAACACCGGCGGCCAGCTCGACGTCGGATTGCTGAGCCGCACGTGTGCGGACAAATCGCGCGTGGTCTTCGTCTACCACAGCGGGTTGTTGGGGGGCGAATGGACCGGATCACCGCTGGTGTTGCCAGCTGCAACGCCCCCGGTCACCCCACCCGCTTCTCCGCCCGTGGGATCCCCGGTGGGGCCCGTAGGTCCGGTGCCACCTTCCACGGGGGTGTCGCCCCCAACCGCCCCGCCACCAAGCGTTCCTCCCACGACACCCCCACCGGTCACGCCGCCCGCCCCCCCGGTGAGCGTGACGCCTCCGGCCCCACCGAGTTCACCCCCGGCCACACCGCCACCGACAAGCACGGTGCCGTCTTGCCAGGAGTGGAGCGAGAACCGAACGATCAATTGCCCATCGGGCCAGGTCGGCCAGGTGTTCCAGAACCGCCGTCACCACTGCGGACCCGACCCGAGCGTTTACGAGGCGTGGGCTGGGTCCACGACGGCCGGCAGTTGGACCACGACCAGCAGCGCCTGCGCGCCGTGCCCTGCTCCCGAGACGCGCAACGTGGGATGCCCTGCAGGTCAGTTTGGCGCGATTGGGCAGCAGCGGACCTTCGCGTGCACGGGCACCGGTTCGTGGAACGCGTGGACCCAGACCAACACCACCTGCGCGGCTTGCCCAGCGCCTTTCCCACAAGCCGAAACCCAGTGGGTCGCCGCGAGTGCCGCTTGCCCGGCAGGCCAGAGTGGATCGCACACGTGGCAGGCCGAGCAGCGGCGGACGAGGACCGGGTCATACAACTGCCCAGCCACCACGTGGTCGCTGCCCAGCCCGACGTTCACCACTTGGACAAATTGGGCGGAGACTGGGTTTCGTCGCAACGAGGCCAATACATGCACCCCCAACGCACCACCTCCGACGTTTCCCGAATACACCGGGCGATCTTGGCATTCGTGGGGAGACGGAGGGCACTACGGCTGGGCGATCTTCTGCAACGCTCCCCGGACCCTGGCCGAGCTTCAAGCCACCTCGTTGGCATGCACTTGGCAATACGAAACGAACGACACCCCCACGTTTACGCCAGAGCCACCTGGCGTGACCCGCCCAACACCGGCTTTGGAAGCCTGTGTCTACGCGCTGCGCGCCAACTTGACTCCGATGCCAGGTTACGGCTTCGTCAACCACCCAGGCACCGCGGTTTGGCCGGCGGCTTGCTCGTGCAGCGTCGTGGGTCCAGGCGCGCGGTTCTACTGGCAAGACCTGGGAGCGAGCGACTGGGTGGGCTTTGAATTCAAGTGCCCTTGACGGCAAAGAAGGCGGGGGCATCCCTCACGTTGGAAGTGGCAAAGCTTCGGATTTCCAAAACCGACCGGAGGCGATGCCCTCGCACCAAGCGTGCTTTCCAGAAGGCAGGTGGCTTGGCCACCTGCGGCGGCTTCTGGGCTCTTCGCTGTTGTGCTTCGAAGTCAAAGCCCAGCCAAGGTTTTCCACATCGCCTTGCCCTGGGCTTCGTGAACCGACGCGTATTGCTGCGGATCCCAACGGGTTCCGGTCAAGAGCAGCCCCAGCTCTGCCACGATGGCCTGACAGCGATCGCCAAAAGCCAAGACCTCATTGAAGGTCAACCCAAGCGTGTTGATGTCAAACGCGCCAGGCTCCTCGTCCAGCTTGCGCATTTCCAGGTGGGCATGGTGCTTGTCCCGGAGGGTCTTGATTTTCGCTGCCACGGGATCAGCCGAAAGGATCACCATTTCATTGGAGACCCTTTCCCAGCCACTATCGAAGCGCGAGTAGTTCTCGTCCCGATCGTTCTGTCTGAACTTCTCCTGGAAAACAGCCGAGCTTTCGGGCGGCAGGTCACTGATCGGTTCGTCGTGGAAGTGATCGAAGATGCGACCGTAGCGCTCCCGGTAGTGCTCCCTGATCGCGGGATCTGCTTGAAGCTTTCGCCAGAGGTTGGTCAGGCTACCGGACCGCGAATCGTTATCCAGAAAAAGCCGTGACTGATCGCGCACCAGGTCTTGTCCAAGAAGCGGCGCCAAGTGGTTCCAGGCATTGGCCCCCGGCGTCTTGTCCAGCTTGGCTTTCAGCCCTGCCTGAATCTCGGGGTCTTGAATGAGTGGGGACAGAATGTGCCGGCGCTCGTCGAGGATGTGGCACTCCTGCGTGAGCACCCGAACGAATCCATCGATTTGGCGAATACGTTGTTCCAGTTCCTCAGGCTTCATTCTTGCTCCGCCTCCAGCGGCACCTGCTGGAACCGCACCTGCAGCCGCTTGATGAGCGCACGGGTTTCCGCGTTCGGAGCGCGCGTGGACACCAGCACCGCCTCCCCGTTGGGCACGTGGCGGATGGCCTTCTGCTCGGCCCGGAGAACGGCGCGGTATTTCACCGCTTGATAGACGCCTCGCTGGAGTTCGTCCTCCGAGCACTTGCTGGTTTTAACTTCCACCGCCAGGCGATGTCTTCCGTTATCGAAATGCGCGTCCAGTCGGTCACCCGAGCTCAACAACTTCTCGTTGCTCCCCATGGGGAAGCACCCAAAGTCCTCGAACTCTTCGGGATGGCTGGCCATCCACGCCTTCAACGCTTTGTGCTCGTCGCTCTCTGGCCGCCCCCCCTCCTGGACTTTAGGAAGGGGAAGAGGCGCATCCGCTGCCACCTCTTCAACCGCCCCGGCGGACGGGGTCAGCATGGTGGCTCCCAGAGCGCGGGCGACCCGGTCCCAATTGGGATAGGTGAAAACGTCTTCCATCGCCTCTCGCAAGTGCGCACGGCGCTCTTCCTCGGTGTCCAGCTTCTTCCCCGCGAAGTAAGCTGGCGAGATGGTGATCGCCCCCTCGCCAGGGTGTTTCGTGTTCTTGTTGACGACGATTGCGTGGAGGGGCGGGATGGGTTCCTTCCACTGCTCGCTGAGCCACTGCAGGGCCTGGGCCACTCCCCCGGCGACGGTGCCGTAGAGGTCTTTGCGGGGTTTGATCTCGTGTCCGAAGGTGTCGTGCAGCTCTTGGGCCAGGTCGCTGTAGGAATGAGCTTCGCCCTCCTGCGCCCACCGGATGAGGATGGGCAGCGCGTCCGGGATAACCCGGCTCCGCCAGGGTGTGCGTGCAAACTCCACCTTCGACCAATCGAACTTTTCCATCCCCTACTCCTCCCTTGTCGTCCCGCCATGGTAGCTGCGGGACCAGCACGGGAAAACGATGAGGGCCGGTGTCCTGCCCCCTCCCTTCTCAATCCTCGTTGGGCAGCATGATGCTGACCACCGGTTCCAAGGCGTCCCCGGGCCCGCACAGCGCTTTCAAGGTGATCTGGCGATGGGTCGACCGCGTCAGGCCCGACCCGGTCGCCGGGTGGGCTTCGTTCGACAACCAGTCGCCGGCGTCGGGCAGAGCCACGTGGAGCTGGTAGTGGATCTCCGAACCGTTGCCCTGCTGCCGCTTGATGGCCACGTGGAGCATGAAAAGCACGTCCCAGAGCCGGCCGTCCACCGACTGGCCGCGCAGTTCCAACCCTATGGGCACTTCCACGTAGCGAGACCACGCAGCGCGGGTGATGGTCACGGGAAGCTTGAAGCCGGCTTCTTTGGCCACATCGGACACGTCCACCAGGACGCCGTCCTCGATTGCCTGGGCGCGGGTGTAAGAATGGATGAGGTCGGAAGGCTCGAACATGTTGTTCCTCGCTTGGTAAGTGATGGCCCGCCCAGGGCATCCGGTCGGGATGTCCTGGAATGGGAAACCCACCGCCCCACCGCTCGGCGCGGTCAAGGGAGGAAATGGAAGGGCTGGCGCGGCCCGCAGCGCAGCGAGGACACGGGCCCTGGAATGGCCCTTGACCGGAGGAGCCGGGAGATGGGGCCGCGCGGAGCGCAAGGGGCTTGAATGGCGTGCCGCGATCGGCACACCGACTGGCCCTCAATCGGCCCGCCTGAATCCTCCAAGGAGGCGCTGCCACCAGGACCGGGGAACCGCTTCCGCGTTCTCTGGCAATGGAAACGCCCTGTCCCAGTCCAACTCGATCGGATCGCCGCCACTGGTGCGCACGAAGCCATGGGCCTTCAATGCCTCAATGGCGACGCTGGACGTCGCGTAGCACCGTGCGAAGACCCTGCCTTCCCCCGATGAACTGGCCAACGCGTGGCGCACCAATGCCTTGAAGCAACCACGCCGGGTGAATTCTGGTCGCGTGCCGGCGAGATGGAGCTCGTAGCCTTCGCGATCATGCATGCAGATCAGAAACGCCGCCGGCTGACCCTCCCAGGTCGCAACCCTCACGTCGCCGTCCACCCTGCAAACCTCCGGTCGATTGTGTCGCAGCTTCATCATCGTCAAGAAGCCGACATGAAGCAGCCCTTCCACCAAGGGAACCGCTTGGGCGCTGAGGGTTTCCCGGAAATGCCCTTGCCGTGCTCCGTCGCGAAGCAGAGCAGCTATCCATGCGGCATCTTCTGCAACAGCGGAACGAATGGAAATGGTCATACGTATGAGCAAACCTGGGGAACGTTGTTCATCCAACCACTCTGCGCCGCGGACGCTTCAGCGGTGAGCGGGCCCAAACCGCGGATGAAGCGAAGAGACGCCAGTTGGACGTCGTCCTGGGGCCAATACGGGCCATCCGGCGAAAACACGAAGTGGTCCCCTTGAAGGGCCCCGCAGGTGGTGCAATGGTGGGCCAAGTAGGTTTGCCCGGACGTCCGGGTGGCGTCGAAGCGAAGCCAAGGGGCGTGGCCGGCAACGAACGCAGCGGCCTCCTCGTTCAAGCGCTCGATGTAGCGCAACAAAGCACCCTCCCCCTGATCCACCAACCCTTCGTCGTCGTGCTCCTCGAACGAGGGCACCCAGACCGCGGCGGTGGGAGTGGGGGCATGGCAGAAATGGCACTCGGTCTGAGCGAGCAGCAGGCCGTAGGCCGGGGCGTGGAGGATGGATGCAGGGGCTTCATGGGTCATGGAGCCATTTTGCCCGGCCCGTGTATCAACCGGTGAGACGAGCTTGCGTTGAATCATGGGTGTTGCGGAGCGTGCCACGCTGCGAACCCAGCCACGCCATCTGCTTGTATTCGTCTCTACTGAGCAACTTGGACACCCCCAACCACTGCACCAGATGGTAGTGCGCAATCGTTCGTGGGTAGCGCTGAATCCCCTCGTGCAACAGTTTTGGCAGGAAACACACAGAACCATCCTGTCGCTCGTAAGCGTAGTAGCGATGGCGGGAGGCACGCGTGGTCATGGCATTTCTCTCAGTGCGCCCAGAGGGCGCGGTCGATACAGCGTTCAAGGCGCTGGGCCAACCAAACGCTGAATGGAAGGGCGATGGGGGCGGCAATGGCGAGAAGGGAAAGGGTCATGTCGGCGGTTCCAGTCGGTTGAAAGAGCGGTGCGTTCTTCCTGATCCCAAGGTAGATCGCCCTGGAAATTTGTCCACGGTTGCAGTGGACAAAATCTTGACTAAAAGTGAAAACTGCGGAGCTAAGGCCGCAGTTATTCCTAACATCACTTCTCTCGCCGAAGGCGTCACCTGCTCTTTTCCACCGACGCTTCTACAGAGTCCGGCGCGCAGCGGCCGGTGGCGGCGTTGCGCCGTTGGCTCTACAGCCTTGCCCGCTTTGCACTGACACTTCCCCGGGCTGCCCATGCCTGCTCCAGGTGGACCGCGCGTTGTTCGGCTTCCACCGTGGCCACCACGTGCGGCATCGCCGTCTTCAGCGATGGCGTGTTCCAAAATGGGCTGCCCCGGTGAGGGTTGCCACCCAGCCGCAGCAGCAGCAAAGCCGTCTGCTCAAGACGATTGCGCTCGTCGGCGTCGTCGCTCAACTGGTAGTCCGCCGCCAGCTTTTCGAGCGGGCGCTCGCACCAGTGGTTCCTCTCTTGAGGGTGCGCACCAGCTTGCAGGAGGGCTTCGACGATGCGGGGCCAGGGAAGTGCGGAATGGAGCGCAGGACCTTCGTTGAGGCGCCACGCGTTGGGGTTGGCGCCCTGCCGCAGCGCCTGTAGAACGCCGAAAAGGCTTCCTTCGACGCACGCGTGAATCAGCTCGGCGCTCGGAGTTCCTGGCAGTGGTGGGCGGTGGTCAGCCATGGCGGCTGCCCCGAACCTGGTTCCCGAGGAGATCTCCTTGGACGTAGTCTCGGATGATCTGGCGCACCGCTTCTGCGGTGGAAATCCCCGCGTTCACCGCGCCCTGCTCCACCGCCTCCAAGACGCTGCGCTGCAGCGGAAGGTAGGCCAGGCGCACGTCCCTCTCCCCACCCAGCCGACGCTTGCTCAGTGCGTAAGGGTGGGCGGCATACATGGCGAGCACTTGGCGCACGGCTTCGTTTCGGGTGACCTGCGCGCGCGCGGCGGCCGCCTGCAAGCGCTCCAAATCACGGGAGTAGCCCCGGGAGGACGGAAGGGTGACAAGTTTTGGGGAAGGGACAGGTTGAAGCACGTCGCGCTCCGGCTTAGGACGCCGCGTCCAACGGCTTGGCGGCCGCCTCTCGGACCACCGCGATGGCACGCCAACGGTTGATCGCAGCGCCGGCGAAATACAGGGCGTCCACCAGTTCTTGCGCGGCCCCCTTCTCAAGCAGGGCCCGGTTGCAGGAGGCGAACCCTGCAAGGATTCCGTAGCGGTCCGCGTCGTCTTTGGCTTTGTTCATGGCTTCCGCAATTTGAACGTTCATGTCGAATCTCCTGATTTTTGCTGGTGGGTGATCGGCGGTTACAGACGCACGCGCTGACGAGGAGCTTCCAGGACAGCCGCCGGAGCTTCGCTGTGCGCCTCTTGCCGTGGGTTCCAGACCTGCCCACCGATGACCATGCTCGGGCCGCCTGCAGCAGGAAGGACCTGCGAAAGCCTGGCTTGCTTCGCTGCGGCGTTGATCGCACGCACGGTGCCCTCTTCCATGCCTTTGGCTTCGTAGATCACCTGCCCCTCCAGGTGATCCCCCGCTTCATCCACAAGGGCGGCAAGGGTTCGACCGAACTTCGACTTTGGTCCTTGGTTGCGAGCATCGGCGTCCCAACGCTCGATCACTTCGAACGTCTTCTCATGACGATGGCCAGACTTGTTGAGTTCTTGGAGCACCGCTTCGGCGTCTTTCACGTTGAAGCGAATGGCGGAGAGCTTCACCGGGTGCGCGTAGCCACCGCCACTCGAAGCCGATTGCGTGATGGCGACCGCTTGGTTGCCGTCGCTGACGAGGTGATGAATTTTCATGTCGATTTCCTTGATGGTTCCCGGAAGGCGCGATTGCCTATCCACAAACTCAAGGTAGATCGCCCCATGATTTTGTCCACTGCTTGAGTGGACAAAACTTTGACTAAAAGCAAAAACTGCGGAACTAAGGCCGCAGTTATTCCTAACATCACTTCTCGCGCCGAAGGCGTCATCCGCGCTTCTTCCATCGCCGCTTTCCAGAAACCTGCGCGAAGCGACCGGCGGTTGGTTTTTTGCACAAAAAAGGCCCCTCGCGGGGCCTCAAAGGACATGAATTGTTCTTACGCGATCAGTTTTTGTCAGCACGCCTTACTCCGCGCACTCCACGCCGATCCATTCTTCATCGAACCATTCGTCCAGCGTCGCCAGGTCCTTGACCTTGCAATTGGTGCCGTAATCCGACCCTTCCATGTCGAACACCACCTCATAAAGGAGCTGCCCGTCCTCTTGGCGCTCCACGTTGACGGAGACGGTTTGGTCAGCCAACAGCTCGTCGTCTTCGCATCCCAGCTCTGCCGAATTGCGGTTCAGCAGGAAAGCCAGCAGCGCGTCTTCAACGGAAGGCTGGAACGCGGGATAGAGATAGCCCGCCGCGCCGGTCGAAAAGGTATACCCAGACAACTGGTCAAACAAAGTGCTGGCAGCGGCATGCGCAGCTTCGTGAGCTTCCTTGATGGTGATGGTGTCGTTTGTGATGAGCATCGCGTGGTTCATGGCGAGATCCTTGTTTGTCGGTTGGCACGATTGCCTTCCCATGTATCCAAGGTAGATCACCATAAAAATTTGTCCACGGTTTCGGTGGACAAAATCTTGACTAAAAGCAAAAACTGCGGAGCTAAGGCCGCAGTTATTCCTAACATCACTTCTCGCGCCGAAGGCGTCATCTGCTCTTTTCCCACCACCGCTTTTACAGAAGCCGGCGCGAAGCGACCGGCGGTGGCTCTGGGCTTTGTTCTTTGAAAAAAAAAAGGCCCCCTCGCGGGGGCCCCAAAGGACATGGACTGATCTTACAGGCTGGTGGAGCGCCAGAGCTTGCCTGCGATGCCACCCACGATCAGCGCCACGGGCATGAGCGCCGTCAGAGCCATCGGGGGCACGGAGGTGAAGAAGTTTCGCTCGCCCTCTTCCAGGCCCGGGTAGAGCAGGCCCACGGCAACGCTGACCAGCTGCAGGGCAACGACGAAGAGCAAGCCCACCAGGGCGCCCTTTCCAAAGCCACCTTTGCGCGGCGAAACCGGGAGCCCGCAGGCCCTTGCCGCGCGCACGCGGGCCGCGCGCCAGTTCAACACGTAGAGCAGGAGCAGCAAGAGCAGCACGGCTGCCCCACCAGCGGCCGCCAGGCCGGCCTCCCAGCCGTAGCCCATGTTCTCGCCGATCTCTTGGGCTCCGGCAAGAAACAGCAGGCCTGCACCACCGAGGATGACGGTGCCCGGTGCCAGCAAGCCCCACTGCATGTGACCGCCGGGGGTGTGGTGAGCGTTGTAAGACATGGGACCTCCTTGAAGTGGTGTTCCCTCAATGCATAGCGCGATTCCGCGCCTTGGCAAGGTCAGCCCTTCTTCTGGGCTCCGACCGGCACCCAGCCTGTGGGTTGCTTCTCAAAGATGAAGTCGTAAGCCGACGGCACGGGAACGGGATCGGGCTTCAACTGCTGCCCGCCCTGGAACCCGACCACGTCCAGCGTTCCACCGGTCACGCACGTGGCCCGCTGGGGACCACTGGAGGTGCAATCCGCGGTGAGGTCTTTCCAACCCCAAACCTCGATTCGTTGGCCCATTTCGCTGGAAAGGTTGGCGTTGGCATGCGCCTCGTAAGCGTGGGCGACTTGTTCGATGGTGGGCAAATCCGCCTTGCTGCTGCAGGCGGCCAAGCCTGCGGTGATCAGGGCGAGGGAAACGTGGGTTGCTTTCATGCCGGTGCTCCTTGCGTATGGGTTAAATCAACGTCGATGGTTTCGTCGCGGTATCCGAGCCGAACCCTCTCTATCGTCACGTCCATCTTCGGCACCGTGCCCTCCACCCAGACCCGGTTGACGGAGAACACCACCAGATCGTCTCGGTAGCTGCGACCTTGTCGCGCCAAGTTGGCGGCCTCTTGGGCGCCCACTCGGATGAGCAGGTGGAAGCGGCCGGCGTTGGGTGGGCTGGACACCCCCGTGGAGGTGCGGTGAACCCACGGCACAAAGCCCTTGCCGGTGACGCTTTGTCCCGCCGCGGACACCTGAGACATCGGGATGAATCCTTCCAGCACGCCACGGTCGGCCCGATAGGCGACATCGCCCAGGGCTTGGAACGTGGGACGAACGGCAAACCGTCGGATGGCCTTGAAGCGCTGCAGGCGCGCGTCGAAAGCCGGGCCATAACGGCGCTCGATGGCAGCCGGATCATCGCCTGAGATGCCGTTGGCGCCCTGGGCCTTCGTGTCCATCAGCCACCATTGCCTCAGGCACCATTGGCGCTTGTCGGCGTCGATGCGATAGGACGAATGGGCCATGGCGAGCAGCTGCATGTCGCAAGTGTCCACGCCGCCACCACCCACAGCCGTCACCCCGGCCCGCAGGTGCTGAGCCCCTTCCAAGACGTCCTGATCCAGGTCCCAGTAGGTCCCGGTCGGCTCGACGTAAGGGCTCCTTGCCCTATCACTGACCACCTTGGGCGTGCCTTGGATGGCTCGGCCGATCTGGCGAAGCAGATCCGATTCGGCCCGGGCCTGCTCAGCGGTGCACCAAAAGATTGCAACAGCCCCCGCTACGCACAGCATCTTCTTCATGCTCCTACCCCTGTCGGATGCACGTTCCTATTTGCCATTTTGGCAAATGCAAGCGATGCTTGGAAGCATCACACTGGCGGGCCGATCCATGCGTTCAGCTTCGACCGATGCCAGCCCCGCTTCCTGTGTCCACTACCTACGGCCGCCGCCTCCGTGAGGCTCGCCTGGCCCGAGGGCTGAGCCAGGCGGATCTCGGGGCGGTTTTGGGATTGGAAGACCAGAACTCTGCGGCACCGCGCATTTCTCGCTATGAGAGAGGGGAGCGCATGCCCGACGAAGCAACCATGGAACGCTTGGCCGAAGAACTGGGACTGCCAGTGGCCTATTTCCACGCCGCGTCCGACGTGCTGGCGGAAGTGATCTTGGTGGTCTCCCGGCTCCCACCCGAACGCCAGCGTGAATTGCTGGCGCGGGTGAGAACCTACGCGGAATCTTTAGAGCTTTCGGAACGGGAAACCAAGTCGTAGTCCTGTCCCCGCCAGGGGTCGATCAGGGCTGTTGGACGACTGCCCTTTACTTCTTACCGTAGATTTCCCAGAGTTCCTCGCCGACCTTCAGAGTGCCCTTTGCCCAATCTGGCAACAGGTCACCCAAAGCCTCACGGAAGCTTCCAGAAATTGAGTGCGTGGCGTCGCCCGCTCGCTTCCCTGGCCCAATCCACCGGCGAATCCATTCTTTCCTGCGGTTAGTCTCGCTAGGCGGAGAGGAGCCAACAGCTCTGAGAGCATGGCGCTGCAACGCGATAACAGCGTCTACCTCTGCATAAAGCGCCCTAGCGAGCTCTGGAGCATCTCGTCTGCCCTCCAGTGCAGTCACCATGGCGCGAATGAAGTTATCGGAAAGAAGTGCAATCTCGGTTGCCTCCACCCACACGTGCCCATAGCGCTGAACGTCGTCCGACCTAAGGTTCAGCCCAAGCCGCGACAACTGCACCCCGTTTCGAAAAAGTTCCTCAAGCTTTTCCTCCCAGCTCATTTCCTCAAGCGGTGTTGTGCTTGCTTCTTCGCTCATGACCGTCCTTTCCTTGGGTGGTGGATCGTTATACCAATCGGCCGGAGGCACGGGTAGCTTGAGCATCCCATCGCGTTAGGGCCGCTGCTTAAAGCGGAAGCCACGTCTCCACGCCGCAGCTAGCTCTCATGGCGGCGCTGAAGCGGCGAATTCTGCGACGTCCTTGGGTGTCAACGGCCAACAGCGCAATAATCGGTCCTATTGACACCGATTTTTACAAACCTCAAAATCGGTCCCGTTAAGACCATTTTCCGAGATGAGGCCATGCAGACAACAGTCACCACGTCGCGCGCAGCGGCAATCATAGGCATTGGATATGAGGGACTTCGGAGCTACCTAAAGCGAGGACTGCTGGGTAAAAGTGGACTGATGCCCCCATTGGTTTCGAAGGATTCGCCTGCCCCAGACCAGAGTGCGGTTCGCGCCTCTTGGAAGCGCTTTGGATTCACAGACCTCTGCCTCATGCGTTTGGCAAAACAGCTGGTGGACATGGGACTGAGCTTTGATCAGGCCAACTCCATCGTTTCGAACGAAGAAATGCGTGCGCTTTTCAGCGAAGGCAGTGCCACCACAGACGCCGTGGTCATGTGCTGGCCACCTTTTCAGGAATACATGGTCTTCGTGGGTGAGGAACGACGATACCTAGCCGATCACTTGGCACAGGCAAACGGAACTGCTCTTGTGATCGAACTGAAGGCTATTGCCCAGACCGTCACGTCGAAGCTCAAGGAAATCCGGAATGAGGGGGTTTCGGCTCTTTAAGGCGTATGGCCTGCGCTCTCCACCTGTTGTCCGTCAACGATTGTGACAGCAGCACGCGAACGAGTTCGCTGACGTGCATTCCCTCCCGGTCAGCCACCTGCTCCAACAGGTCTTTCAGCTCCTGTGGCACGCGAACGGCCATCTGCACGTAAGGTGGCCGGCTCACGTGGACAGCCTCGCCAGGGTGAGCACCCACGCCAGCACTAGCCCAGCCAGGATTTGGGCACGCAAGCGGTAACGCACACGAAGCGCCCCGCTGGCGTGCCGTGCATTGACCCAGAAGATGCCAGCCAGGCCCAACACGGTGGCCAGGAACGCTGCAGCCAGGACGGCGGCCAACACCGCGCCCACGGTGGTCATGCCAGCGCCCCTGCCATGGTGGCCAGGACGAACCACTGTCCAGCGATGAGGCCGTAGCCGATGAGCAATCCCTCCAAGCCCGCCCAGCGTTGGCCGGGGGTGCGCAGCAGCGCCGCGCTGTCGTTGAGCAAGGACCACCCGGAGAGGATGGACAGCCACTCAAAATCAATGGTCATAGCGGTCATAGATCGAGCCCTCCCCTCCAGCGGAATTGATGGTGGAGGGCAACATGACCTCCTCGTTTTTCACGCGTCCGAACACGCTGGCAAACACGTCCATCAGCGAGGTGCTTTGGGCCGCGTCCCGTTCGGCCTGGCGCGCATACTCGTCCAACCCAGACGGGACAACCTGGCGTGCGCCGTTGACGGCGCCGCGCAACCCGCTGGCGTTGGGCATGCTCGCCCCAAAGGTGCGGTTCCACGTGTCGGAAAACCGGTCCAAGCCGTCCATGCCCATAAACAGCAATCGCGCCAGCACCAGGACAACCACGGCGTTGACGACAAGCCGCGTCGTCAGTCTGAATCCAATGAACATCTTCCCCCCTTTCGTTTCGTTGGTCGGTGTCAGACGCACGCATCGCGAACGCCATACGTTTGGGATACACCGGCACGCGAAACCCACAAGGGGGTTATTTTGACTAAAGCTAAAAATTGGGAGAAAAGCCCAATCACGCTGCAGGCGCGGCTGCACTTGCCCGTCAGCCGGCGCTCGACTGGGGCATTGCGTTGAACGGTCCGAGTGACCAAATTGGCAGGGCTAAATCGGGCCCAAGTCTTTGACCACCGCCTGGCCAGGCTTCAAAAAGCCCAATAGCAACCGTCCGCCGGCGACGGTCCGCCCCATGCTGGCGTTGAGGTATCGAGCCTGGAGCTGCGCTGCCACCAGCAGGTCCTGGGTGGCCATGCTGGCGATCGCCGGGCTCACGGCCTGCTGCTGTACAGTTCAGACGCAGATGCATGGTTGTTCGATCAAGGCTTGCAAGCCAGTGGAGCTGGGGCTGAAGTTCATGGAAAGCTTGCCGATAAACCTGTAACAAGGTAAATGAGGCGAGAAGCCAAGCGAAGCGATGGCGCGTTTCAGATCGGGGGTTGCTTTGAGCGTTCGAGAAAATCGGCTTCGCTACGTCTTGACCGTAATAGGAGCCACGGCGGCGTGCGTCTTGGCGATGCTCGCGGTCGCCCAAGCCATCCTCTACGTGCGTGACAAGGAAGGGGCGGAGGCAGTGGCGGAAGCCGCGGTGACGCGCTCGGAGGCTTTATCCCTTGCAAGGCGCGTCGCGGCCGAACAAGCCTCTCGCATTGGACAGCCGCCTTGCTCCGCCACCGACATTGACTCACTGAAAGAGATCGCGTTCCGCTCCAGCTACATGAACGACATCGGTCGCATCCGAGACGGACGCCTTGTCTGCAGCGCTCTCTGGGGGCGCTCGCGCCCCTACACCCTCCCCGCCCCACGCTTCTCCAGCGGCGCTGTCCGGCTTTGGCACGCATCGGATCTCGTTGGCTCCCCCTACACCGGGTCCAATCTGATCGCCCAAGGCGACACATTCACCGTGTCCTCCCCGTCTGCCTTCGAGAGCTTGGACCCTGCGCGCAGCAGCTCCATCAGCATCGAAACGAAGGACCGATCGTTTACATTCCGCACCTTGTCCCCGACCAGCCGCGTCGGCACCCCGTCTCTCGTCCAAGCTCAACATTGCAGCCGGGTGGCCGACGTTTGCGCGTTCGTTACCAGCCCTACGCACGTGGTGTCCGAACTGCCCTCGGCGTTGCTCACCACCATCCTGTCAGCGGGTGCCTCGGTAGGGCTTTTGCTCGCGTTCTTGCTGATCAAACACCAAATCACGGCTCGGCAAACCATCCAGCAACGGTTGGTGCTTGCACTGAAGCGCAGCGAGATCGAACTGGCCTACCAGCCACTGCGTCGAATTGGCACGCGGGAGCTCGTGGGATTTGAAGCGCTCAGCCGCTGGCGCCCGCCGGGAGACGATGAAATCCCGCCGGCCATCTTCGTGCCCATCGCCCACCGATTCGGCCTGAGTCCTGATCTTTTTCGATACGTGCTGGCCCGTGCCATGAATGATCTCGCCCCCGCGCTGAGGGAGCATAGGAACCTCTACGTAAGCATCAATGCCGAGCCCGTGGACATGGCCCAAGAGTGCGTCGTTCGCTACATCGGCAGCGTCACCAACGATTTTGGCGTGTTGCCAGAGCAAATTCGCATCGAGATCACCGAGCGGGAAGAACTCGTGTCCGCTGCCGCAAAGAGCAACATGCAGGCCCTCTCAGTTCTGGGATACCGGTTCTTGATCGACGACTTCGGGACCGGCAGCGCCAACTTCTCCCGCCTCGCCCAATCGCCGTTTCGAGGAATCAAGATCGATCGCATGTTCGTGGCCGCTATCAACGAGGACTCCCCCCTGCGGCCCGTTTTGCCAGGGATGTATCGCATCGCACGTGAGCTTGGGCTGGATGTCATCGCAGAAGGCGTCGAATCAGAGGCGCAAGATTTGCTGCTCTACCGGATTGCTCCAGAGGCTATTGGCCAAGGGTGGCACTATGGCTGCCCTCTCTCAACCAAAGACGCGCTTGCCGCCATCCAAGTTGGGTAGCCCTCGCGCACGGGTCGACCCGAGCGCGTTCACTGGCGCTTGACGTTCGCCCTAGCAAGATGTCCGTGCGTCCGATGGACGCGACAATCGTGAAAATCTCCGCTATGGCGCTGACCCCAGTTGGCGCCGCCGAACCCAACGGGGTGACTCCCCCTCCCCTAGGTGACGCCCCGGCAGTTCAGGGCATCGTCGTGATCGGCCCCCCTAGCAGGCGGCCTCTTTAGGGCAACGCGCGACACACACCCTCAGCAGTGGTCCGCAACCGACTGGCCGCCGGTCTGGCCTTTTGCTGGTTAACGAACTGGCTCAGCGCTTTCCAACAGCGCCGCTCGGTTACTTCCCTGTGCCTAAGGCTGTCGCCGTGCAGCCCGCCTCTTTATCATGCTCCTGCGACGGCAATAGAGGGATCGGACAGCGGTATCTGGCGTGCGGACTGCGCGGACGACCCCGTAGATGAATTCTTCAGAATCCAATTGTCTCATCTGGTTCCGGTGGGGTTGTCGCGGTGCATCATATGCATTCCGCTCTGTTCAGCTTTTTGTTCATCTTCATGCCCAACATTGGACGTTTCTTCATCGATCAGGTTGAGGGTGTGCGGCGGGCCGACGGCTCGCTCTTGCAGGTCACGCGGATCAGTTGCGCTTGTCTGGAATGCGGCCGCCAACTGCGATTGGTTCCAGGGCATGGCCTGCTGGACTTGGACGGCGCCGCCGTGCTCACTTGCCCGCTCTGTGACAACCGCTAGGCGGTGGCACGCGCGAGGTTGGAAAAGCTTTGCCCCCAACCTAACCACCCGCGCATGGCGAGTCTTGATTGAAGAGTGGACCGCTGTGTGCTGGCCCGAAAGGGCCGATTGACGGTGCAGTCAAGCGGAACGCTCACCGGTTTCCAACGCTTGAGCTTGGGGCCACCCTGCTGCCAGACCGCGATTCGGTGGCCAGCCAATGGAGGAGGGGTATGCACAAGGCTGAGACGGAGGCGTTGGTCAAGTTGGAGCTCCGCCTGAGCGAGTGCGAGAGGCGCCTGCCCAACGCTGAGGGCGAAACCAATGCCTTGGAGTATGCGGTCAGGGCTTTGGTGGCCAGTTCTGCCAATCCCACCGCGGTGCGCCTTGCATGGGCCCACCTGATGCCCATGATCGTCGACATCCATGTGCCTCCCCAGCCAACGCTCCAATGCGGACTTTCTGCTTGGCTTGCGTCATGGACTGAGGTCCGTGGCCGAGCAAATCGACGCTTTGCCCTGCCCCCTAGAGACCTCCCAGATCGAGAACGGTTGCTTGGCCCTTTGAGAGAATTGCTGCCAACAGACGACCGCCCGCTAATGGCCGCTCGCTGTCGCCGTTGAGGTAAGCGGCTTGCAAGCGTCCTGCTGCCATCAACTCCGCCCGTCCCATGCCTGCTGGCTGATTCCGCAAGGGCTCTCCTGGCGACGCCAAGCCTCCCACCAGCGCTTGGACCACGGCGGGACGGCCATCTTCGGACTTTGCATAAGCGGTGGCAACCATGCGCTGGGCGTGCGCCGACCAGCCGCCCAAAACCAACTCGGTGTGCATAGCGCTGATGGGTATGCCAGCGGCTGCCGCCGCGCTCACGTAGTTTGGCCAGAGGCGATCAATCACGCCGCCAAGCTCGCCGGACAGCCGCTCTATCGTGAAGTCTGCTCGAAAACTGGCTTGGAGACAGAGCTCGTAGATTCTTAGGAAGAACTGGGCCGACCCACGCGTGGCCAAGACGGCGTTGTGCTGAGGCAGCAGAAGCAACTTGGCGCCCTCTGAGTGCGCCCCGGTTTGAGCATCTTGCGCAAGGGTATCGACGGTCACAGCCAAGTGATCGGCACTCAGCAACACGTTCAAAATGCTCATCTGCCGTCCTTGGGATCCATTCCGTCGATTGAACCTTCCAACGCCAATTCAGCCATAGGGGTTGTTGAGAATCTCAGACGCAATCCGCTCTCCCGCGTCCAACGCATGGAGGCACGACGACGCTTTGATGCTCAAATCCGAGCGCCCTCCCACGCCGTGGACCTCGACAGCGAGAAGAACCCAACGGCTTTCACTGAGCCGCCAGATCTCGGAGGTGTAAACGTGCTCTCCCACCGACAAGGTGACCCGTTCTAAATCTTTGCCCGGCTTGGAAGTACCCATGGCCCTCGAACCCTGACTGTTCAAAAGCAGTGTGCACGCGAACGCCGCTGGCCTCAACTGATCGCCTTCCTGCGACGCGGGGAGTCACACTCAAGCGAAATGCCCCCCGATGGATCAGACCCAGTCCTCATTGGATGCCGGCGATGTGACCGTGACCTGCCCAACCTGGGGTGGCCGTCATGGCGTTGAAAGGGCGGGACATAGTGAGGGGGCCGCGCCCACCGCGTTCGGGGCATCTCCGGCCGACTCCACCGCTGAAATGGGCCCGATCTGCAGCAGAGCCAAGGCCGCCAAGCACGCCTGCCGACTGGCGAACGTCTCCCGGGGAGCCATCAAAACATGCCCGCGTGGCGCCACCAGCCGCCAGCGCCAACCTTCCGCCCCGGTGATCCCGGCCCAAAATCCCACCCGGTGGTATACCTCAACGTACATAGCTGCCTTGCGTGATCAATCTGCGATGCTAGCGCGATCGAACCGAGCTCGGCCTATCTTCCGGCCGGGCGTTTAACTCGTCTTTTGAACAACGCGCTCAGGCGTGCGTCGCTAGAGCCTGCTCCGGCCCCGGGACGCCCCGGCTCACAGGCTCATCCAGCAGGTTTGAGCCCCCAGGACGTCCGGGAAGAGACCGCAACAATTGACTCACCCTGTGGACGCTTCCTCCCCTACCCCCCTCCGCACCCAGCACGTAGAGAACCCGCCCCTCAAACTGGGCGGATACCAGCTCAAGCCCCTCCACGTCTGCCAACTTCTTCGTCAGAAGAGCTCGCCACGACGCGGGCGGTTCGGATTCAAATTCGACGATCACCGCGGTATCACCGCACTCCAGCGGCATGATTTCGACGCGAAGGGCGTGGGGCGACGCTGCCGGCAAATCGGGGGCGGATCGGGCCATAGTGGGAGTGTCCAGGCGGGAGGGGTGGGGATTGAGTATCCAGCCCTCGCGGCAAAACCGCGTCAAGGCGCGACGGCGCCCTCGCCTTCCCGTGATTGCCGTCATCACAGGGATGCACCAGCGCTTTACTCCCAGTCCTGCATGATTCCTCGAATTTTTGATCAACCAGGTTTGCTATGACTGCCTCTCGTACCCTCGCATCCTTCTTGTAGAGCACGACGTCGCCATCCGCGAATCGATGCAGGACGTTCTCAAAGACAGCGGCTATGACATCACTGCGGTCGGAGACGCTGAAGCGGCTGTGGAGCGCTTGGCGCAGCAACCCGCCTTCGATCTCCTCATCTCCGACGTGGGCCTGCCGGGGATGAACGGGCACGATCTCGCCAAGCACGCCATGGCACGCCACCCTTCCGTGACGGTCCTGCTGGTCACCGGTCACGGGGGCGTTCCCGGCGCAGACCCACACTTCCTCGAAAACGACGTTATGCTGCTCAAGGAGCTTTCACGCTGCTGGAGTTGCTGGGAACGGTTCGTTCGACGCTTTGACGGCTTCCAGCAACAACTCGGTCACTCTTCTTTCCAACTCCCCCGCGGCGAACGGCTTGGTGAGTATCTCCATGCCAGACTCAAGCTGGCCGGCTCCTACCGCGACGCTTGCTGCATAGCCGGTGATGAATAACACCGGCGTGTCGGACGGCGCTGCCGGCCCGCGTCCGCCACCTGCCGCCCATTGAGCGAGCCCGTCAGGCCCACGTCCGTAATCAGCAAATCAAAGTGCTTTTCGCTGGCATGCACAGTGAGGGCGTCGCTGCCGTTTGCAGCCGCCTTCACGCGGTGGCCCAAACTGCTCAGCACCTCTTTCACCAGCGTGCGCATGGCGGTCTCGTCTTCTACCAGAAGGACCGAGCGACCAGGCGACGTGGCTGGGGGAAGCGCGGGCGTTTCCTGGATTCGGTCATCGGTATCAGCCGTGCTTTGCGGCAAATAAAGGTGCATCGTGGTTCCCACCCCAGGGATGGAGTCAACCGCCACCTGACCGCCGGATTGGCGCGTGAATACGTAGATCGGCAAGCCCCACCCCGTGCCCTACCCGATCGGCTTGGTCGTGAAGAAGGGCTCGAACACCTTTTCAACAACGCTCGCGTCCATGCCGGTTCCCGTGTCTCGGACCGACAAGCGAACATAGGGTCCAGGCGTCAGCACCAAACGCTCCGCCAGTCCGCCATCGACGTGTGAGAGCTCGGCCTCAATCGAGATGCGCCCTCCATCCGGCGTCGCATCGCGCTCGTTGATGCAAAGGTTGAGAAGGGCGTTTTCCAGCTGCGGAGCATCCACCCGCACGACGTCCTCCACTTGATCCGACCGCGTCTCGATCTCAATGGAGGGCCCGATGGAGCGGGCCAGGATGTGGAGCGTCCTGTTCACCATGGCCGACACGTGGATGGCCGACGGTGCCAACGTCTGCCGGCGAAAGAACGCCAACAGTCGTTGGGTTAACGCTGCAGCTCGGTCGGCCCCCGTTCGAGCCATCTCCACGTAGCGACCCAGGTCCTCCAAACGGCCTTGGCCAACGCGCATCTCCAACAGCTCCAAGCCCATGGAGACCCCGGTGAGCATGTTGTTGAAGTCGTGGGCAATGCCGCTGGCCAGTTGGCCGGGGGACTCCATCTTCTGGCCCTGTCTCAGCCGTTCCTCCATCGCCATCAGTTCGTCAGTGCCGGCCTGCACCCGCTCTTCAAGCGTTGCGGTCAACTGCTGCAAACGCTCTTGAGCCACGCGGCGATCGGTGATGCCGGAGGCTGCACCGAACCACTCGCTCACGTTGCCTTCGCTGTCCATCAACGGGACTGCCCGCAACTGTATCCAGCGGACGGAGCCGTCTGGCAACAAGGCGCGGTGTTCTACCTCCAACGGCGACGCCAACTCCGCGGCATGAGCAATGGCCAATTCCACCGCGGGCCTGTCCTCGGGGTGGATCAGCTGTTGACGCCAGTTGCCCCCAGTGGCCTTGAGCTCGGCCATGTCCCCTTGGCGATAAATCTGCTCCTGCTGCCAATCGGGGGAGATTGAGTAACGCGACTGGGTGGCCGCGGCCACAAATGCCCCCAGGGGCCGCTCGCTTGCGCCTAGGATTGGCACAATTGGCGCAATGGAAGCGTGCTGGCCTTGCGTTGAGCCTTTCCATCAACCTCTCCGCTCGGAATGTCGCGCGGCAAGGAATGGCCGATGAACTCGTGGCCAAAATCCACGCGCAGGGGTTGGATTGCCAGGACGTGGAGGTCGAGATCACCGAGGGAGAATGGCTGCGGGTCAACTCGCTGCCGGGCGAGCAACTCAAGCGGATGGCCTCGTCAGGCATTCGGCTCGGGGTGGATGACTTCGGCAGCGGCTACAGCAATTTCGGGTACCTGACCGAGTTGCCCATTCACACGCTCAAGCTCGACAAGTCGCTGATAGACGATATTTCCGAAGACCAACGCGCATTGCTCAAGGTCCAAGCGATCGTCGGTCTGGCCCATGATCTGGGCTACTCGACCGTCGCTGAAGGAGCCGAGACGAACGGTCAGGTCGCCAAGCTCCAAGGCCTTGGGTGTGACGAAATTCAAGGTTTCGCGCTTTCCAGACCCATCAGCGCCATTGAGTTGGCCGAGCTCCTTGCGCCCTGACCCGAGGGAGTTTGATACTCGGTCTTCCAGCCGACGAACCGTCCCGGATGGAAGCACGCGGAAGGATCCTGCAGCGTGCGTATCGCTTTCAGGAAGTCTGCGAGATCGCTGAGGCCGCTGACTGCCTCTGGCCTATTTCAGGACCCTACCCGTGGCTAATACCGGCTTTTATTTTGCTTCGCTTTGTCAATGGAGAACTGACCTCCGACGGCGCTCTGGCGCGTCTGCATGCTGTTGAGGCCACTTGTAGCAGCTGTGGTCTCACCTCGCTGCTAGCACCGGGCGAGGGCCTGACGGACTTGGAAGGCGCCGGTGTGATGGTGTGCCCACACTGCCAGAACCACCAAGCGGTGAGCCGGATGAGGTTGGAAGAGTTCATGAAGCGAATGGCCGGCACGAACGCTACAGCCACCGCTAACCCATCGTCTTCGGACGACGGGCAGGTCTTGTCAGAGTGAGGCCCTTGGCCTGCCAATCTGAACGCCTCGGATTTCTTAGGGCATGAATTGCCACGGTGGACACATTAAGGGCATGATGCGATCGCCCTTTGGTCTTTGCCCACAGAAACCATGACCGTTCCCCTGCCTTATGATCCATTTCTGCAGGCCTCATCAGAGCCATTGCTGGAGCTGGTGATTGTGCGTGTGGGCTGCGATTTGTTCGGTGTGGATGTCGAGTCGGCCGTGGAAATACGCGGACCAGAGACGCTGACCCGAACCCGGGACCGCCAGTTTGTAGTCTCGATCAGAGGGCAAGACGTCCCTGTGGTTGATCTGGGCTTGATCACCGGAGGCGATGCAGTCGGGACGGGTTGTCCAGCAATGCTGTTGGTTCAATCCGCGGTTCAGCTGTTCGCCCTTGCAGTGGACGAAGTCTTGGTCATCGAGAGCCTGTCTGCCTGGCGTGCCGAGCCTGCCGCTCACAGCGACCGATTCGCTGAGCTCTGCCCGCAGGGCGTGCAGCTGGGAAACGGCAAACGCGTCGCCGTCATTGACCCTGGTCGTGCCCTATCCATTCAGCAACGGCTGGAGATCGATTCAGGTTGATTGCCCAATGCTGCACGGTGCTGCCGCTTTCAGTTGCAACCGATTCGCGCGCGTTCCAAGTTCCACGCTTTGCGGTAATCTCTGGCTGACACCGCGATTCCGTGCATGAGGCGCTCGATGGAGAAATTCGACGGAGCAACGTGGTTCCCACTGGACAGGTTTGAAGTCGGCATTGACGCCGAAACAGCAGTGGTTGCACTCGGGCTTTACCAAGTTCGCAACGCGGCCGGTGACTCGACCATGTGCGGCTCGACGATGACTCCGACGCAAGCGGAGCGAACTGGCAATGCCCTTTTGATCGCCGCCAACCGTGCTCGCCTGACGATCCCGGGCTCAAGCAGCAGCCACTGATCCTCTTCTGTGTTGATGTGCCTGCTCGCGGAGGGCTTGGTGAACGACGAGGTCAGGGACGCATTTTTGCGTCTTCAAGAAGCAATGAATCGCATGCATATACGTGTTGCGGCGCTGGAAGCGGCCACAGTGCTCCTGCTTCGCACGAACGCCGGCAACGCCAACGTCGCAGACGAGTTTGAGCGCAGCATTCGGCACTACCTCCAAGGGATGGACCAGCACCGGGACCATGTCTTCGCGTTCGAGGAGATCGTCGAGCCATGGCTGGGCATCCTGAGGGAACCATTGGCTGGCATTCCCCCGTCTCCGAGCCGCTGAACTGCCAAAGCGGAGCGGCCATCGGGCGGCCGTAACCTCGGCCAATGCCATTGCCGCCTCGCCGCCTCACGGCGCAAGGCGCCGAGCTTTCGGCGCGCTTGCGGGTCTGAGGCCGCCATCCAGGCGGCCTCACCCACGGTGACTTCAGCGGCAACTTCGGTCAACCATGCCCTGCGAGCGACCATGCGTTCGCACTGGCCTTGGAAGGGCGGTTAGAACTCCTGCCAGTGCGCTGCGTCCGCAGATACCTGCCGTGCGGGACGAGCTGGCAATGCCTTCGGCGGGGTTGGCTTGCCCGCGTAGGCGGTTTGAGAAAGGCGGGAGCCGTCCACAGCACCTGGCTTGGTCAAGCTTGCACTGGCCGTGGCTGGCGTCTTTCCCTGCGCGCGTTCATTCACCTTGAAGACCGCGACGGCGGTTGCCAGCTGTACCGACTGGTCTTCCATGGATCGGGCAGCGGCGGTCGCTTCTTCCACCAACGCGGCGTTCTGCTGGGTCGTTTCGTCCATCTGAGAAACAGCCTGGTTCACTTGCTCGATGCCCGACGCCTGCTCCTGAGAGGCGGCAGATATCTCACCAATGACGTTGGACACGCGCTCAACCGAGCTGACAATCTCAGACATCGTCTGGCCAGCCTGGTCAACCAGCGCCGATCCTTGAGCGACCTTGGCCACAGAGTCCTCGATTAGCCCCTTGATCTCCTTGGCTGCAGAGGCAGAGCACTGTGCCAACGTGCGCACCTCGGAGGCCACCACGGCGAACCCTCGACCCTGGTCCCCGGCTCGAGCCGCCTCCACGGCCGCATTGAGTGCGAGGATGTTGGTCTGGAAAGCAATGCCATCGATCACGGAGATGATGTCCCCGATGCGGCGCGACGAGGCTTCGATACCCCCCATCGTCTCCACTACTTTCCCGACCACTCCACCGCCCTGCCCGGCCACGCGCGAGGCCCCACTCTGGCCAACTCGCTGGCCTGGCGTGCATGCTCGGCGTTTTGGCGCACGGTGGAGGTAAGCTCCTCCATGGACGCCGCCGTCTCTTCCAAGTTGGCCGCTTGTTGTTCGGTGCGTCGCGACAAGTCGCCATTGCCCGCGGCAATTTCCGTCGACGCGGTATTGATTGCCGTGGATGCCTGCTGGATGCGGGAGACGATATCGGTCAGCTGAGCCACGGTCGCGTTAGCGTCTTCGCTCATCGTCGCAAAGACGCCGCGGAAGTCGCCTTCCATGCGGTGGGTCAAGTCGCCAGAGGCAATGGCCTGAAGCAAGGTGGAGACGGCGCTGAGGCTGTGGTCAGCTGTCTCCATCAGACGGTTGAGGTCCGAAACCATCAATTCAAAGTCGTGCTGGAACGCAGACGTGTTACCGCGGGCGGAGAAGTCGCCGTCGGCAGCCGACACTGCCAACCGCTTGATCTCCGTGTTGATCGCCAGCAGACTTGCTTTGGCAGCGTCCATCGATTCGTGGAGCACGCCCGGGAGCCGGGCAGGCGTCGCGCGTCACGCCGCAGGTCACCGGCCGCATACTCGTTGAGCACTTGGATGGCATCCAGGATGGCCTCAAGGTGCTCGAACACCATTGTGTTCATGCCCTTGGCCAGCTCGCCGTAGACACCGGGCAGGTCCTCCGGAATCCGGTGCGAGATGTCTTCGGCCTCGTGAAGCTTGACCATGACCTTGGTGTCGTTCGAAAAACGCTCCAAGGTGGCAACCATTTGACGGAGGGAGAGCAGCATCTGGCGCGCCTCATCGCGGCTCTGGTAGTCGGTTCGCACGTTGAGGTCGCCATTGGCCACGCTGCGGATAGCGGGCAACGCCTCACCAATGGGCCGGGTGACCGAACGGCTGATCGCCCACCCCAGCACGCTTGCGACCAAGTACAGCACCGCCAAGACCAAGCCTGTGATCGACATCAGGTTGTTGAGGCTTGCTGCGTTGGTTGCGAGTTCAGCCTTCATGCCGCGAAGGTTGTATTCGCTGACTTTCTCCATGGCGTCGAACAGCGCCACGCGCTTTGCCCTGGATTCTGTCACCGAGATCGTCTGCGCGGCCTCGGCATCGCCAGCGAGGAGCGCAGCGTGAAGCTGATCGTGGATGACAAAGTAATCGCTCAACGCAGCGCTGACCGGCTTGAACAACGCGGCATCTTCGCCATCGGCGAAGGACCGCAGGTATTGCTTCACCAGCTCGTTGATCTTGGCCTTGCCCGCCACGATCCGCTGTTCGTATTGCTTGACGGCCTCAGCGGAAGTGGCTTCGCTGACCTGGGAGGTTTCGTAGATGCGGAGATCGCCGAACTGCGCACGCATCTCTCCGATGGCATAGCTGCCAGGCGCCCAGACGGACTCAATCCTGGACAACTCCTGCTTCGAATGTGACGCGCGGACAATAGTGAAGATGCCCAACGCCAAGGTCATGCTGGTCGTTATGGCGAATGCCAGCATCAGTTTTTTGGAGATGCTTCCGACGTGGCTTCTTCGGCGCACAGGAAGAACACGGCGTCGCCGTGGCTTGAAGCACTCAACGCGCTATGAATGGAGATAAGCGCGGCGAAAGGAGACCTGACGAAGGCCTCCTGGTAACTGTGGCCTTTGATCTCGCTCGCCGTGGCCAACAGCGCGCTTGGCCTGCTCCGCTCGATCAGAAAGCGGCCGATTGCTGGAGTCGGGAAATCCAATGGCGAACGACGTATTCAGGAGCCAGTTCTTGAACGCTGTCTGCAGGACAACGATCTGGTCGCCGTCTTGAAAGTGACGGTGCTGAACGACAGTGCTTCTGATGATGCAAGTAGCGCGCATTGATGGGCAGCAGCGACGTTCGCTTCCAGCGTATCCACTGTAAAGAGGAAGGCTTGCGGTCCAATGCACTCCAAAGGGCGGATGCATGTTGCCAGTCAGCTAGCGCACGTGCGCGCCTGCCGGTTCGCCTCTGCAATCTTTGCCAAGCGCCTCGATCCAGGAAGCGATCTGTTTGACGCCGTAGGGCTTGGACAAAACACCCCGATCCCGGTGCCGGCTGATCACATCGTTCGGATGAAGCGTGGAGGTAAAGAAGACAGCGATGCCATCGCGCCGAAGTTCGTCTGCCAACTTGTATGCACTGCGCCGGGCGTCAGGGCTGGCGGGCACATCCAGAATGACGACGTCGACGTGCCCCGCTTGCGCTGCGCGCAAGGCTCCTGAGCTGAATTCCAAGCATTCGACGTCATAGCCGAGCTCTCTTAGTTCGACTCCAACCACCTCACAGATGGAGGTTTCAATGTCCACGAAGAGAACGTTCATGTGGATTGCCGTTCCACAAGGTCGGGTCAAATTTTCCACACGGTCAGCAGCTGGTTCAAGCTAGTTGGGACGACTTCTGCTTTCGGCAGACGGAATCTGCTCAGCTTTGCCAACGCTTCATCGGGAGCGCGAGAGGAGCTCCCAGCATCCTTCCGCCGGGTGACAGACCAGTCGCCACGATGTTCATTTCGCCTCCCCTTCGCTGAGTGGTTTCGAGAGGGGCCCCACGTAGACTGAGGCAGACGGCCCTCCCGTGAAGCGCACAAGGAGATCCATCGCCGTTGCATTCATTGCGTCCGCATCGCCCCGCTGAGAGAAGCTGGCCCAGTCTGCCATCGCGATGCTCTGCAGCTGGCCCTCCTTGGCCAAAAACAGCCGCATAGGCCACCGCGGCAGCCGACGTTGCGAGACACGCCCGCGTGCCAACTCGATGAAGTTCAGGTGGCTGCGCGCTTCGGATGCCCTGGCGTAGGCAACGCGAAGGCCATCCGGTGGACCCTCCAGGTAGGACAGGAACCGGGCCCCGTCGTACAAGGTCACCCCGGTCACGCCGGCCTGTCTGTTGAACCGCTCCGCGTCGGCTATCAACTCAACCAGCCGCCCAAGGCTAAGGTAGGGGCTGGCCTCACTCACAAAAACCACCGCACGGTTTGGCATGACACGCTCCTAAGATTGCTTCAGACCCAACAACCTGACGGGTCGGGAAGAGCAACAAGTGCTACACGGCAACCTTTGATTTTGCCTTCCAGGCGCCTGTTTCCAGATCCTTCCGCAGCACCCAGTCCTTCGCCGGAATCTTTGCCCCACGGGCGGTCAGGTAGTCCGGCATGAATAGCATGATCTCCCCCCCTTGAATCAGACAGCTGGTCGAGAGGACCACGCCGTCACTGAGCTCGACCAAGCAGGTGGCTCTCTCGCCCAGTTCAGCCTGCTCGCCTGTCAGGGACGCGGTGGCCCCTGGGTAGATGTGGCTGTGAGTAAATTCCAACCGCATGGCATGCCCCTGTCGAATGCCTCAAATTCATGACTCCCCTGCTTCCACTGTGCAACGTGAATCGGGCGGCCTACAGAGGAAATCCGTTACCCATCACTGCGGAACGTCATCGAGACGATTGCCGACCAATGCGGCAAGCCGCTCCATCCCCGTTTCTGGGATGAATTTCCCTCCGAAGCGTTGGGAGAAATTCACCCAGTTCGACCTCATCAGTGCTTTGAGCTCGGCTTCTGAAATCCGCAGGAAGAGCAATGCATGCGCAGGGAACCGCAACTGCTGGATGGATCCCCGCGCCAGCTCAACGATTTCGGTATGCAGGGTGAAGGACTGGGTGTAAACGGAGCTCGCAGCCACCGCACTCGCTGTGCCTTCCAAATATGTTAAAAACCTGCTGCCGTCGAAGCATACAACTGCACGCGAGCCGCACTTGGCATTGAACTCTCGGCCTGCACGCATGACTTCGGGCAAGCGCTCCTCACCGATCTCTTCCACAGCCGCGCTTACGAACACCACCGCACACTTAGACATTACGGGCTACCTTTCACTCGGCACCAGTGCAAGCCGGCCAACGTGGATCAGCTGTGTACAAAACGCAGGCCAGCTTGAATTTCAGTTTTCAGTTGCGCTATTCCTGAACCTTTAAGAGTGCACCATGGCTAGCCCCGTCCCCGACTCAAGTTGGCTGCAAGAGCGATGACCTCGCTAGGGATCACGGCCCCGAGGTGCGCGAGAACCGCGGCTTGGACGACCTCTGTGTTGCAGAGGAAGAATATCCCGTCTCGCGGCCCAGCCGACGTCAGAGACCGGTTGACACTGATCACCGAAGCTGGCACATCGCTCACGAACACTTCGTGAAACTTCGACCCCGCAAAGCGCGCTTCGAGGGCTCTCCGACTTGCTTTCGTGTCCTGCCGTAGCGCCACACCGTATTTTCCAGACAATCCGATGCCACTGGCGGTAAATACGTAATGATCTTTAAACGAGGTCAACCACACCAGAATCGGTCCGCCCTCGGCGAGAACGCGTCTGTGAGCAAGCTTGCTACGTATCATCGGGCTGCTCGTTGTTGGCCTGATTGATCGATTCGCCCCTCTTGTGGCTCCGTGGGCGGCGCGAATTGCGAGCTACGAACGATGGACAGGATCAGTATCCGACAGCGGCAGAGGTGAGGGCAACGCCTGCGCGCCGCCCTTCATTTCGGCCGTCCGGGTAGATGGGCTCACCGCACCACAAACGGCCGATCTGTAAGCGAAACAAACCGAGCGGGCTGTGTAGGGCTTAAATCCTTTGGCGGCCCGCCAGGCTCAGCCGAAGCGCTCATTGCTCCGCCGATTCATCCCCCCCCCGGTGCACGCGAGACAAACGCCATCCACGTGCGACCTGAAATAGCCGGTGTCGCCCGTCAACGAATAGCGGACTCCGGCCCAAATCGATGTCGCTGTGGGGCTGTGCCAAGCGCGAGTCCTCTGGCAGGCGTGGCGAAACGAACGTATCATTTCGCTCTCCTGCGGCGCAACCATTCCCGGCAGGACAGCGCCTTGAAGAGCGCGATTACAAGTTGGAGCAGCGCCAGACCAGTTGCGCAGGCCAAGATAACCATAGCAAGAGGCAAAAGTAGCTCCATGATGGGATCCTACAGGCCCGCGGGTTGGCAGCAAGTCAAGGCGCCCGGGCCATTGGCGCTCAGCAATCTCCTGTTCGCTTGGGGTGAGATCACCACAACCGCGTGACAGTGGCGTGAAAGTCGTGTGGCGATCGCAAGTAGCTGGCGCATAGCGAGCTGCCGTCCGAACGCAGGTTGGCTCCCGTGTGCGCCGCCATGACGGCAGCCCCCAACAGGTGCACCTGGGTGCGCCCGTTGTCCTGCCACCCTTTGGGCAGCGATTCAATGGCCGCCAAGGCTTCTTGCCCTGACAGGCATTGGATGCAGGTCAGGTAGGACCATTGAAGGCCCACTTCCTCGCGCAAGCGCCTGCCGGCGGCCTTCTCGTCCAATCGGCCCTCGGCACTGTCCAGCAGCACGTGGGCGGCCGCAATGGCTTTGCCTTGGGGCGAGAGCCGGCTCTTCTTCTTGGGGAACAGGCCGCGCATGATCAGGCCTTCTTGCTGGCCTTCTTGGCGACGGCATTCTTCGCAAGTTTCTTGACGGCCTTCTGGGCGGCCTTCTTCACCGGCTTGCCCGTCTTCTTGGCCACCCTGGCGGGAGCTTTCTTCACCGTCCCATCAGCCGACGGGAACTTCGCTCCGGGGTTGGCCTGAGCCCACGCCTTGCCCTCGGTGGACTTGGCCCACGCGGTGAAGACCTTGGGGGCCAAACCCCGACCGGCCCACGTCTCACCGGTTGGGAGGCGATACTTCGGCGCCACCTTGCCAAGCTTGCGGCCCTTTCGGGGTCCCGGGGCAGCCTTGGCGGCACGCGCCGGCTTGGCGTCGATCGTTTCCCCGATGAGCTTGGCCACCTGCCGCCGCTGGGCCGGACTGAGGACCTTCGCATACTTCTGCAGGACCGCCAGGGCTTTGGGCACCTCGCCGTCGCGCTTCTCCACCAGCTTCTTCTGGGCTTCGAGCTGTTTGATTTCGGCGTTAAGGGATTTCAGGGTAGTCAGGGCCAAAGGAGCACTCCGGTCGGGAATCCAACGGTTATAGCCCATCGCTCCGGGCATGGCCACCCGAATGGGCCCCATCTTGACACCCACCAGCCTGGGGCGCGATAACTCCCTTGCCGCGAGGGGAAATGCCCCCGGCGTATTGCCTGCTTAGCTCAAGGCAACAGGTCCCGATTCGATCGCACAAGCGACGACGGGATGGTTTTTCCTGTCTTTTGAGATCTAAGCATGCCCAACCTCCAACGGTTGAGAACCGAGGCTTTCCTCGCCCAGAAGGGCCGGTGCTGCTATTGCAGCGTGCCGATGTGGAACGCCTCTCCCGATGAACTAAAGCCGTTCGGCCTGCGCGCCAAAACGGCCACGCCGCTTCGCTGCACCGCCGAGCACCTGGTGGCCCAGCAAGAGGGCGGAAAGGACGTGGCCGGCAACATTGCTGCCGCCTGCTGGCTCTGCAACACACGCCGGCACAAACGCAAATCGCCGCCCTCCCCCGAGGCTTACCGCGCCTTCGTGCAGAATCGCCTGGCGAAGGGGAAGTGGCACCCGCCGAGCGTGGCCAAGTTGCGCCTCAGAACGTGTGGAACGCAACCACCCGACGGATGAGTTCCGCCACGCTCACATGCTGCCGCTGCGCCTCGTGGCGGGCGCGGTCGGCCAGGTCTCGGGAAGCCCGGATAGGCGGCAAGCGGTCGTCCCTGCGGCCGGCAACGGGAGAGCGCAGCAGCGGGGGGCGCGCAAGGTAGGCGGTGAGCCATTGGCGCACGGCTTCGCTCTCGCTCACCCCGGCTGCTCTAGCGCGTGCGGCCAATGCCTGGCGCAAGGTTGAAGAAAGGGACACTTTCGGCAGCACGGCCGTCAAGGGAGGCTTGGACGTCAGCGTCACAGCCTCTGCCTCAGTCGGCCCACGGGGGCTGGGCGGAAGAAGCGCTCCAATCGTTTGGTCTCCAGCAACGCTTCCATGAAGGCCCCCATGGCGTGGGTATAAGCGTCCTCGCTGGCCGCCAACCGCAAGCTCAGCGCAAGCCGTTCCCACTTTCCGTTCGGTGCGCATGCGATGGCGAACAACCAGTGGTGCGTCCAGTCATCCTCCAACCGATCGGATGCAACGAAGAGCACCCGGTGATCACGCTGGAACGGCAGGGACGACAGCGCCTGGTCAACCGCATGGCGGTGGGCAGCCTGTAGCCGTGCCCTCTCCTCGCCGTCGGTATCCAGCAGCGCGGCGAACCCTTTTGGCAGGCGCAACGAAACGCGGTAGCCCGCCGCCCGGGCGTGGTGGCCCTCGCCTTCCCACAACCGCGGCTGCCCATCGAAATCCTGGCCCATAGCGAAGCGCCGCATGGCCTCCTCGGTCACTGGCCCACCGGGCTTCAACTGGGTCAACCACGCACCACCCCAGCGCAACGCGGCCAAGGGCGCCTCCAGCAGTTCTGCGAAGGCGAACCCATCGGCGAACACGTCCTCCCGGCAGAGGCAGGTGAGTTGCAGGTTCATGGGATCACCCTCATAACCGTGCCCTACTATTCGGAACGGCTTTCGTTGCGCCAGGGAGAGTCGCATCCAAACGCAGGGCCTCTTGTTCCGTTTCCCATCTCCATAGGCGATCGCGTATTTGCGGACGTTGCTGTTCGAGCCACGCATCGGGACGTGGCTCTGCATTGACAAACTGCAACCAAGCCTTCGAACGCGGATTGGCCCCTGCCTGCAACAACAGGTCGAGCAGCTCCACGTTGCCCGCCAGATAGGCGAAATAGATTGGTGACCGCCTTATCTCGCCACAGTCGTAATCCGCGTCCGGATCTGCGCCAGCTTCGAGCAGCACGCGACAAACCTCGAGCCACCTTCGCCCATTTTCTTCCCATGGACTGTCCTGCATAACAGCAAAAATAAGTGGCGTTTTTCCATCTTTTCGCTCCCGAGCGTTCACATCAGCGCCATCTGCAATCAACTGCTCAAGCTCCCTCAGCTGGAACCCTCCTTCGCGCTCGAATAGCTGAAAGATGGGTGGCATCCGGCGATGTCTCCTCCATTTACCCATGCGTTTCTCAATGACATAGCGGGGGATCAGGATTGGAGACAGCAGCGTCAATACAAGGAACTCCACGCGAACCTTCCAGATCGGCTCTTGAAATAGATTTGGTGGGTCACGCAAATTCTTTAACCATCCCCGCACACCCTTTTTGATACTTGCCACGAAATTCATGTCAGCCCCCATGGAATACATTTGTATCCCTTCAGATCCATGCAAGCAGAAAGGGACATTCTGTCCAGAGGGCTTTACTGACTAAAGCGAAAAAATGCTGGGGTTGCACGACAGTTTGCCAAACTGTCACCCTCCCCTTGCGCGTTTCCGCTACAGCGGAAAATCAGTGGGTCAGGAGGACGCATGGCCAACACCGACTTACTCGCTGCAATTCGACAGCGCAACCCCGCCCAGGTGGACCTGGCGATCGGGCGCGGGGCCCAACCCAACGCGCACGACGCCCGTGGCTACTCGCCGTTCCACGTCGCCCTGCTGACCGCTGACGCACCAACGGTTCGGGCGTTGCTGGACAGCGGAGCTGATCGGTTGGTGAGCACGAAGTTGGCCCAGGCCCGGAACATGGGCGCCAAGACCTTGGTCGCGTATCGTCACGTGCAAGCGCGGCCGCGGGAGGCTGCGTGGTAGCAGGAAGCTGGACTAAGATGAGTCCATGCCCGTATCACCCGACAAAGCCTATCGGCTATTGAAAGCCTTCGGAATGCTTGAGTTCCAGCTTAAGCAGACTAGCGAATTCTTTCAGACCAAGACCCCAAAACCGCCCATCTGGAAGGTGTTCAAGATCGGCTCATTCGAGATCGATGTGCGTCTCAGCGCCTTGCCAGCACCTGCCCCCGTTCCCGTGGTAGACGTGGACTGGAACAAGGTGGATCGAGCGGTGGCGCGCTTGGGGCAAGCATTCGTCGCACTCGTTCCCCTTCCCACTCAGAGAAAGCTGCTTGCTCCACCACGCAATCGGCCGAAAAGGGAGCGCATTGAGTTTGACCAGACGGGCCGACCACGGGCGACCTACCAGCCCGTCAACCTGCCCCATAACGACGCCGAAGCCTTGGTCGTTGCGATGCGACGCGTTAGAAACAACCTTTTCCATGGCGGCAAGGAAGACCCGCTGGAGGAGACGTATTTCGGAGAAGACAACGATTGGGCGGTGGCCGCCGCAGATGTTGCGGATGCTCTGTTGGATCTTCTCGACCGCCAGTTGCTCCGACCCGTTCAAGCGCCCTGACCCACTTCAGTCTTCCTTGGTCGGTGGGCAACGTGGGAACCTGCTACAGGAGTGGAACACCTCCTTGGTCGCACGATTGACGCGCTCCACCAGCACGCCCTGACCACACACCGGGCAGGCTTCCGCAGGCTCCCCTTCCGTCCTTACGATTTCCACGCCGTGATCTGCCTGGAGCTCCACCAGGAACTGGGAAGGTTGGTGCTGGGTGGTGTAAACCACTACCGAACGCTTCGCACGGGTGAGGGCCACGTAGAACAGTCGTCGCTCTTCGCCGAACTCGAACATCTCCGGCTCGGGCATGGCCAGTTGGAGAATGGGATCGTCCTGGACCTGGCTGGGGAAGCCCAGGGTGTCTTGCACCACGTTGAGCAATGCCACGAAATCGGCTTCCAGCCCCTTGGCCCGGTGGATGGTTAGGAACCGGAGGTCGATCTTGTCCCCGAACCGCTGACGCCACGCTTCCAGCTCCTTGGGTTTGTCGTTTCTGTAGCGCCCCAGAACGAGCATGGAGCGCAGCGGCTTCCCGTCGGTAGGCTCCGGCAGTTTGTCGTAGAGAGACTGGATGTTGGACTTCAAACGTCCGGGGATGTCTTCCACAGTTGGCAGCGCAACCACGCTCACCCGGGGGCCCTTCAATGGGTTTCTGGTGAAGACCTTCTTGACCAACTGCATCGGGTTCCTGGACACGAACTCCGACGTGAGATCGCACAACGACTGCGGGCACCGAAACGTCTGGGAAAGGTGTCGGATGGCGGCATGGGGGTGGGACATCTGGAACCCCGACATGATCGCCAAGTCGGCGCCGGCGAACCGATAGATGCTCTGCCAGTCATCGCCTACTGCCGTGAACTGCGCACCGCTGGCGTCAACGATCGCCTGGAGCAGCCTCATTCGTGCGCGGGAAGTGTCCTGGAACTCGTCGGCCAAGACCATTTTGACGCCGCAGGGAAAACGGCCAGCAACGATGTGGTCGGCGGACTGGTTGAGCATGTCGTCGAAGTCCACCAGCCCCTCCGCGGCCAAACGGTCTTCCCAGCGCAGGGCAACGGCCTCGTAGAGGTCGAGGAACAACTCCATGCGCGGCACGAAGGCGCCCGGCAATGTGCCGATGCGTTCACGGGCCTGCTCGACCGTCTGCCGCGAGCCCTTCATGTGCTGCTGGAACACGCGCATGACTTTCGCGATGGCTTGTGGCGACACCGGGTCATTGTCCGGAGGGACGCGGTCAGGATCGAACACCAGGTCGATGCCCCTGGACTTGAACAGGTCCTTGAGCGCGGCCAGGGCGGCCCCGGTGCGCAGACCATGGGCGGTGGTTTCGAACAGCCGGGTGCCCTGGTCGCGGTGGAGTTGCCGCTTCCAATGCACGCCCTCCAGGTAATCCTTGAAGGCTGGAGGCGCCTCGCCCTTGGCGTTGAGCGCGAAGTGTTCGTGGAAGACGTCGATGTCGGGGTAGTAGAAGTCGGGGCGGTATTGCCGCTTGGTGGCCGTGCGGGTGTCGTGGGGATACGGTTCTTCGTAGCGGTAGTTCACGCCGTGGAGGAACAACCAGTCCGCGATCAGGCGCTCCGATTTGCTCTTGACGATCTCCCCGCGCAGCGTGCGAAAGCCACGCTTTCGCTGGCTCTCCGGGTCGTAGTCCTCCGGCTCTTCTCGCGCGTCCCACCGCCCCACGTCCTTGAAGTAGAGCAATCGGAAGAGATCCCACTGCGCCGCGAACGTCGGATTCTCGGCACAAAGTTCATCGACCAAGTGGCCGATGAAAGCCTCGTCCTTGCCATTGCTCAACCAAGGCGCCGGGGTGGGCATTTTCCCCGTCGCCGCGCCGATGACTTCCAGTCCGAACGCATGGAAGGTCTTGGCAGCGATGCGATCAGCCCCATCGAGGTGGCCCAACCGCTTGGCGATGCGCTGACGCAACTCCTCTGCCGCGTCGGCGTTGAACGCCAACAGCAGGATGTCTTCCGGCGCGCACAATCCCTGTTCCAGCGCGTAGCCAGCCTTGGCCACGATGGTGGAGGACTTGCCCGAGCCCGCGGCGGCCACGACCAGCAGCTCGTCGTCCATGCAGACCACTGCCTTGGCCTGCTCCTCGGTCAGGGGGTTGGACTCCACCCGCTCGAAGAACGAGCGTTTGGCCTCCATCTGGTGCGCCTCAAAAGCGGCGTTGTGCGCCGCTACTGAGGCTTCAAGCCATGCTTCCGCGGACGGCTGATATTCGGGCGGGGCAACATCTCGCCATGCGCGAGCCGGCCACTGGGGAACCATGCTCCCCTTCAACATCGCTGCCGCCGTTCGACGGCCGATCCAGCCTCGGCTCTCCAACTGATTTCTCAACGCGCTTGACCAGCGCTGGAGCGCCCTATCGAAGACTTGGCGATTGTGCCGCTCTACCGTTTGGTCCACGTAGGACGATGGCGTGATTCCCAGCAAGGGAAAGCTTGAGTTGAATCGCTCCCTCGCTGGACTCAACTGGGGGTGGTTGAACAGCGCCCCCCATGTCGGGAGTCCAGCAATGATGGGGGAAGGAATGCTGTCCCTAACCTTCTCTACGGTGGCCGGCTCAATAAAGCCATCCGTCTCCAGGCGCCGATTAAGTCCGCGCTGCCATTCGTTGAGTGCCTTCTGTCCCCTTAGGGCGTGCGCGGCGATGCTCTCTGGAACATGCTGGTCGAGAAAGCGTTTTAGCTCCTCCGCTTGGTCCGGCTTTAAGCCGCCGAGCAGTTGATCTCTTCGCTCCCCTGAAATGACGAACTTACACTCCCCCGTGGCGGGAAATGCATTCTTCCGGCGGTAGGCGAACGCCTGTAAGAGAACAAGTGACCCCTTGAAAGGGACGTGCCCGCGGGCAGAGAGGGTAAATGTTTCTCCATCCGACGAGAACAACCAGTCGTCCCCCTTGAACAGGGCACTTCGCAATCGCGATGGCTTCCATGTCGGCATGCTTACCCTTACTAGCTGAATTCACCCATGAAGCGGGCACTCAGCGGCGCTGCTTCCGCCACTCCCAAGGCGGAACAAAGTCATCTCGCCACATTCCTGCCCGCGTGGCCTCTGCATGTTGCTCGGCCGCCACGTAATCCGCGGAATATTGCCTGTAGGCCAACGCCCACCCGTTGCTCACCAACCATGCCTGCAAGTCGTCATTACCGACGAAACAACGGGCCAAGACCCGTTGGTATCGATCCGCGCCCTTTGGATGACAGGTCACTGGACGACCTGCAATCCAATCGCTAAGGGCCATGGCCGCTTCTTGGCCACAGGCCCAATCTTGCGATTCCGACCCACACCGTTGGTTGGCCTCGGGAGCATCAACGCCTTCCAAGCGGATCCGCGTGCCATGAATTTCCAACGTGTCAGCGTCAATAACCGAGCTGCGGCCCACCAGGATATTGGCTGCTGCCGGCAGAGAAGCGGGAGGCGCTGTATCCGATATTTCCGCGACCTCCGGAGGCGCCCGCCACCACTGCGATGCTTTCTTTAGGCCGGTAAGGGTGGCCGCAGCAAGAATCGCCACGGCAATCACTTGGACGAACCGTTTGGCATTGGAGTGAACAACGACCTTGCGGGTCATGGTTCAGCGCGAGAAGAGCACGAAAAAGACGACTGCAATGACGACCAATCCCACGATCCAGACGGTGTTGTTGTTCTTCGTCACCTTGATCCGCGTTTCACCGCTGGCGGTCTTGTAAGAATTTTCCATCGTGAAATCCGAGCCGATAGCATTCAAATCCTTGGCAGTTTGGACATCTCGTTGCATTTCCACGGACGACGCGTTGAATCGGCGCACCGCATCGGCATCAGACTTATCCAGATCCAACTGCTCCTGCCCGGCCTTTAAGGCCAGCTCCTTGCGCTGCTCGGGTGTCAGCTGGTTGATCAAGTCCTGGCGGAATCGCCCACTCTCGGTGCTCAATCCCGTGCCGCTCTGCTTTTTCGTCAAATCGTTGCTCATTGTCATCCCAACCAATTCGTGAACTTCTTCCACATCGACACTTTCGGAATGGCGATGTGCACCTGGATGCTTCCCTGGGGCAATTCGATGGCGTGGGTCACCGCCGTCTGGTATTCGCCGAGCTGGGCGATGATCGCGTCCAGCCGCTGAAACTCCACTTTCAGATAGGCCAGCCGGCTCAACGATTCTTCGCGAATGGCCTCGGACATCAACGCCTCGGCTGCGGCAACGTCCCCGTTGGCCAACCATGAAACCCGGCCTTTCAAGCGATCGGAAAGGCTGGCGGTTTCCCCGTGCGCGACCACCTCTTCGATCGCGGGTCGCAAATCCTCCCTCCACCGCTCCTGGGTGGTGCGAACATGACGGGTCATGGGCCGGAAGTTCGCATTCCGAAGCTTCTTGACCAGATCGTAGCGCACCGAATACGGCAGCCGCGGTGGAAGCAGGTTGAGCAACCGCTCGGCCACCTCGCCGCTCATTCGGACCGCTCCCGATTGCCAGTTCGGGTAGGTCTTTCGGGCGTAAGCACCGGCCGACCCGCCGTAGTGGCTGGCGTATGCCTGGAACAACAATTCGAGCGAATAAGGATCCAGCGCCAGGAACAGGCGCTCCACATCCCGGTCGATGCCACCGAACGCCGTGGTCAGCTCCCTGCGCTGGGAGACGACATAGTTGCCGTAGCTGCTGTAGTGCCGCCTCCCGCGGCCCTTACGCCTTGCCATAGATTCCCCGATTTACCCCGCCGAAGGAGCATACCCGAGGCGGTCCAGTCCTGCGCGTGGAACCGCCCGCGACCGGCGCCACATCGGTTTCACGCCTTGCCCCACCCTCGCAGTGACAAGGGGTTGGGCCCGTTCAGCGAAATACTAAATGACGAGGGTCTGGAGGCGGAGCTAGCCTGTCTCCCCGGTGCGTCTCACCGGGTGATTCTGACTTGTAGAGACTTCCGCCATGCTCGACACCACGCTTCCGCCCGGTTACCTGGGCCCCGCCAACCTCCACGCGACTCCCCTGCCGCTGCTCCTGCTGCCGGTGCGGGCCACGTGTGGCTTCCCCTCGCCTGCTGAAGACTTCTACGGCTCGCAGGACGTGCTGGACATCAACCAGCGGGTCGTTCGAAACCCGGTGGCCACGTTCTACGTTGAAGCGGACACGGGCACGTCTATGGTCGAGTTCGGGATCTTCCCGGGCGACACCCTGGTGGTGGATCGCTCCCTGACCGCCCGCCATGGGGACATCGTCATGGTGTGTTGGGAAGGCGGCTTCACGGTCAAGCAATTGCGGCTGCGCGCCGGGCGCTACGAGCTCCATTCGGGCAATCCTGCCAACGCCCCCATCGTCGTCCCGGAGGACGTGGAGCTCGACGTGTGGGGCGTGGTGACCTGGTCTTTCCGCAAGCAATGGAGGCGCTGACATGGACGATGCAAGCCGCTGGAGCCAGCTCAAACCGATGGAAGGGCCCCGCTGGCCGATCCGGTGTGGCCATGCCTTCACCGCCGACGATCTGGCGCGCCTGCGCGAGGGCCTCTGGCCGCGCGACATGGACGACCGGTGGGCGGTGTGGCTGGACGGGGAAACGCTGCGCTGCTGGCGCTCCTGGACCGGCACCTGCATCTACGAAAGTCAGGTGACCCTGGCCGAGGACGGCACCGGCGTGGCGGTTGTCGTGGACGTGCTCGACGACGGGGACACCTACCGGCGGGCCGCCACCGATGAGGGCGAACTGGAACGGTTCGAGGGGGTGCTCTCCCAGGTGCGGCGCCGCGAAAACGACGGCGACGCACTGGCTGGGGTGTCGATCGTCCAAGAGGCGTGATGCGCCATTGGCACTCCATGGATCAGAGGGAACGTTGACGTGTTCGGCTTGGTGGACGGGAACAACTTCTACGCGTCTTGCGAGCGGGTTTTCAACCCGTCGTTGCGCGGCCAGCCGGTGTGCATCTTGTCTAACAACGACGGCTGCGCGATCGCCCGCAGCCAAGAGTGCAAGGATCTGGGCGTGAAGATGGGCCAGCCCATCCACGAGGTGCCGCCCCACATCCGGCGGCAGCTGCGAATCTTCTCGGCCAACTTCGGTCTCTACGGTGATCTGTCAGGTCGCGTGGTGTCGGTGCTGCGGGAGTGGTTCCCGCGCGTGGAGGTCTACTCCATTGACGAATCGTTCGTGACGTTCGACGGTGTGCCGGCGGAACAACGTGAGGCGATGGCCCGGCAAGCGCGTGCCCAGATCCTCCAATGGGTGGGCATTCCGTGTTGCGTGGGCATCGGTCCTACGAAGACGTTGGCAAAGCTCGCCAACAAGCTGGCCAAGAAGACGTCGCACGGGGTGGTCACCGCCCTCCCCGGTTCGCCCGAGCTGGAAACTTATCCGGTGGAAGACGTGTGGGGCGTGGGGCGCAAGCTCACGGCCAAGCTGGGCGCCGAAGGCATCCTCACCGCGGCCGACCTGGCCCGCGCCGATCCCGACACCCTGCGGGCCCGTTACGGGGTCACGCTGGCCCGAACCCAGCGGGAGCTGCAGGGGGTGGTGTGCAGCGACCTGGAGGAAGTGGAACCGGAGCGGCAGCAGATCGTTGTGTCGCGCTCTTTCGGCCAAGAGGTCACTTCGCTGGATGACCTCCAGCAAGCCGTGTCCACGTTCGCCCAGCGGGCGTGTGAAAAGCTGCGGTCGCGCTCGCTCCAGGCGAGTGGGGTGTGGGTGTGGCTCAACACCAACCCCTTCAAGCCCGGCGCGGCGCAGTATCACCCCAGCAAGGCCTTCAACTTCATCGGGCCGACGAGTGACACCCGCGAAGTGCTGTTGGTGGCGCAAGGGTTAGCCAACGCCATGTGGAAGGACGGCTACCGCTACAAGAAAGCCGGCGTGGGATTGCTCGACCTCACGCACGGCGACGTCCATCAGGGCGACCTGTTCGCCGGCATCGACCCCCGCTCGCAAGCGCTCATGAAGGTCATGGACCAGGCCAACGCGAAGTTCGGCCGGGGCACCATGGGCATGGCGTCCTCGGCTTGGCGATCGAAGGGGCCAGCGCTGGCCAAGCCCGTGTGGGCGATGAACCAGAAAAACTTGTCGCCGGCTTACACCACTCGCTGGGATCAACTTGTGCGGGTGCGGTAGCAACTCGCCAGACGACTAAAACGGGATCTCCAAGTCCTCGGCAGCAGCCGCTTCTTCTTGCTGCCGTGCGAGCTTCCACTTCTCCTCGCAGGCCTTGATGAAGCGCACCGTGCTGGCGACGTTGCTGGCGATCAGAAGTGCCTCGTCGTATGCCAGCACCGGATTGTCATGGGCCATCGTGTGGTTGTTCCGCACGTAGTCGTATTGACCGAAGATCGTGGTCGCGCCTTTCAGGATGTGCTCTGCCATCTGGGAAGTCAGAAGACCTTCTTCCTTGACGCGCTTCACGTAGGCGCCCATAAGGCCACCCAATGGCACCGACCGGTCCCTGGGGATGCCGTGCTCCTCGCAAAGCTTGCGAAGGAACTTGACCAGGAACGTATGTAGCCGATCCAAGCCTTGCTCTGGCTCGTTACGCTCGAAGCACTCCCTGGCGGCTTTAGCCACCTTCTGGAAGTCTTCTGTGTCGCCATCGATGGCCTCGATGTCCTCCACCGGCTTGGCTTGCGCCAGTCGCGCTGCAATGGCTTCGCAATCCCTGAAGAGTGCCTGCCGCTCCAATGCCGAATGCCCGGTGTCCCGGCAGTGCTCTAGCAGTCCGTGGATGACCCGCCCCACCAACGAGTCATCTTCTCTGGTCCAGAAGCTGCGCAGGTGGTTGGCTTTGGACGAGCCATTGCCACTGTATGCCCCGCCATAGATGTCTCGATTAACCTCCTCTTCGAAGAACCGAGCAAAAGAATTGTTCGAAAAATCGAGGACGTAACCACTGCTCATGCCGAACAGATCTTCAAGTTTCCGTTTCTCGCGAGGACTCAAACTGGACATGGGTGGCTTCGCAAGGCTCTAGGAAAGGTCCCGACGATTCGGCGAATGATCACCATGGGATATCGTCCTCCTCAACCGCCGACTCCGCATCAGCACCCTCTGCGGGGCTCATCATTTCAATAAGGCGCTCGCCTTGAGCCAGCAGATGGTCGTAGGTCATTACAGAGATGCCGTGGAGACGGCGATTGAGCCCATGAAGTGCACGCTGCTGTTCGTCGGTCCATCCGTGCGATCGGCCAATCACAATCGTGGCGCGGGGGTGATAGGCCACCACCTCTTTGTGGTCTAGAAGCCCATCTTTCGCAGCTTGGTGGAGGATGTCCAGATACCGGTGGCATTGGCCGATGGCCCGGGAAACGTCTGCCGAAAAGTAATAATTCTTGTGAGCGGCGTCGTAGAGCAGAACCTCTTTGTCCGGCCGTTTCAACTCAACGATGTCCCGATAGCCGGCGATCACGTTCGGCAACAACAGGTCAAGGTTGTCTCCAGTCGAAATGGCCCTGACTTCGTCACGGACCACATAGGCATTTCCGAACGCCCAACAGTGCTTCTCACACCAGGCCTGATAGGTCTGCTCCCCTGCCTCACCGCTTCCCAGATTGGAGCGCAGTTCGGCCACGGCTGATCGCATCTCGCTCAGACGGATTGACCCACGCAGCGCCGTGCTCAACTCATGCGTGAGTTCAGTGCTGGACAAATGGCCCAGCAACTCCGACTGCGACAGGACCTTTGTCAGGGCACCCACCAGTTCTTGAGGATCGTGGCCCGTCAGGTTGGCCTCGCCGTTGGCCACCCGAATTAAGATGAACTCACCTGTTTCCGACTGAGCGGCAAGGGGCAGATGTGTCTGTAGGTATTTGAGCAGCTGGAGGGACGAAGTTTCCGACAACGTGAGGGTCTTGGCCTTGTCCTCGATCCAAGGCTGATCCTTCGCCTTCACGAAACCTTCGAGCTTCAGCGAAAATGTGGTTCGACCATCGCTATGTGGAATGAACCAAGCCAGGGCGTGCAGCTTGCTCTTGCTGGTCTCATTGAGCACAACTGGTGGTGCGTAGTCCACCTTGCCACTGCTGGCCGTCTTCCTGACGACCTTCTGGACTTGTCCTGGCTTTTCCATATCGCCTCCCCGCTTAAGCCCCGATTGCCGCCTTCAACTGCTCGGTGACGCTGTTGCCCTTCTCGTCCTTCAGCTGGGCCATTAGGTAGATCCCCTTGCCCTTGCTCTTGGTCGCCCAGAGCTCGCCCACCATCCGCTTTTCCTTCTCGGTGTCGGATGAGTAACGGTCCCCGCCCTTGTATTCCACAACCAATAGGCGCCCGTCCTTGAGACGAGCGACGAAGTCCGGATAGGTGCGTTGCTTGGCCGTGGGCATCCAGAACTGGCTGCGATCCACCAAGTTGCGCACCCAGAACTCCACCTCGTCCAGCTGGTCGATGGCCTGGGCGCAGAGGAACTCCTCGCCCACCTTACCGCCAGCGGTCTTCCACTGAAGGTCGCCCACGAAGGGGTAGTAGTGCTTGCGGAACCGGTAGGTGCCGCCCTGGTAGTAGGAGTGCGCCGGATACAGGGTCATGTCCGCCGGGTAGGTGAACATCGCGTCGGGCTCGTCGCTGACCACGACCTCGGCGGCATCGCCGAACAGGGCCTGCTGGAAGCCGTCCTTCAGTGCCTCGACCTTGGCGAGCTGGAGCTGCTCACTCAGCTTGCGCCGGAGGACGAACTGGCCATTGAGCAGTTGCGATAGGGAGAAGCCCCGGTCCTGGGACAGACCGCTGATGGCCCGGCGCACCCACTCCCGCAACACGGGTTGCTTCACGGCTGGGTCGCGGATCTTCTGGTCCAACCACCCCACCAGGTCCGCCTCGGTCCGGTCCTTGGCAAAGCCCGGAAGGTAGGTGTTCACGTCGTCGTCGATCTTGGTGTAGGTGACCTTTTCATCCACCAGATCGACTTCGAAGGTCTGGCTGTCGGCGTTGAACTTGAGGCTGGACAGATCCGGCGGGTAAGCCAGCAGATCCCACATGAACCCGGGCGGCACCGCGCCGCTTTCGATGAACTCCAGTTCGCCCTGCTCCATGACGCAAAGGCGGGGAACACTGAAAACGGCCCCGTTCTGGCTGGGAGCCTTGACGGCCTTGGAAGCGATCTGGTGACGCTCGATGGTGGCCGCAACTTCCTCGCGTTCCTTTGCAGGGGCGGCCAGAGTGATCGCCTCCACCGTGGAATCATCCACCTCCCCCGTGATCTCGACCGTTCCGCCCTTGCCTTCCCCGTAGGGCACGAACACCACGTTGCCTTGGTCGCGCTCGGGCACGTTGGTCAGGTCCGGTGGCTTGCTGACCGCCACGGTCGTCTTGGGCGGTGTGGGGACAGGATTCGCTCCGCCTTGCAGGCCCAAGCCAGGCCCAGGTGTCGGTTCACGCTGGACGGCGCCCACGGCTTCCAACGGATTGAAGCCAATGTCAATGAGCGACTTGGTCAGCTCTGCCGCCGCCACGTTGAAGTGGGTGGTGGTGACGTGGGCGTAGGCCTTGTTCATGGCCTCCTGCTTGCGCCGGGTGGCATACGGCATCCGCAGCACACGGCCCAACAGCTGCTGGATGTCCTTGTCGCTCTTGACCTGGGCCACCGAGCAGAAGACGTAGGCGAACGAACAGTCCCAGCCCTCCTTGAGGGCCTGCTTGGTGATGATGACCTCGATGGGGCAGTCCTTGGCGAACAGGTCGACGCCGTCGATTTCCCGTTGGTCGCCGGTGGCGATGGCGATGGCATTCTCTGGGACTTTCTCGATATCGATGAGGTGCCGATTGACCTCTTCCACAGTGGCCGTTCCTTTGGCGTTCTCAGCCTGGATCAGCAGGATGGGGCGGATGTAGTCCGGCTGCTCATTAAGCGCGGTCTTGCCCAGCTCGTTGCGACGGGCTACAGCGCTGCCTACCGCCGCTTCCCATTGCCCCACATGCTCCTTGAGCACGACTGGGAACTTGATCATGTTGGCCACCTTCAGCTCGAAGGCACTGACGCTGACCAGCACGTTGCTCTTGCTAGCTTCCGGCGTGGCGGTCAACTCCACCACTAGCTTTGCACCCAGACGTTGGTAGACCTCGTAGGACAGCGGGGTGTTGGCGTTGTGCGCCTCGTCGGTGATGACCAACGGGCCGTGAAGCTTAAGCAGGTTGGCGAACGAGGCGATGGCCTTGCCCGCTGCGTTCTGCTCCAGATAAGGCAGATCGGACACGCTTCCGGCGAAGTGTGTCTCCAAGTCCTCGTGATGCTCGTAGACCTTGCGGCCGTCCTGGTTCTCCACGCGAAGGGCAGCCATCGTGGAAATCACCACGCAAACCTTCGTGCCCAGATCGGCGGGGCGAATGTGAGTGAAGTCTTCGACATCGAACACCGCCACCTTGCCACCGAAAGCCTCATCAAGCTCCTGGCGGTAGGGGTGACGGGGATCCTTGAACGCTTCCAGCGTCTGGGTCTTGATCTGGGTGGTGGGCACCATCCACATGACCAGCGGATACGTCCGTTCCAGGTAAGTATCCCCTGCCGCTTGAATGATGTGCGCACCCATCACGGTCTTTCCACCACCCGTGGGTATGCGCAGGCACACGTAAGGGGTGGCTTCCATTCCCGGCATGGGCTTGTAGTTCGTGACCAGACCCGGATCCACGTTCCTCTCGAACGCAGATTCGGGACCACTCAACCGTGCGTCTTCCAAGAACTGAGCAAGGCTGGACAGGGCCCGCTGCTGATACACCTTCAGGGAGAGAGCCATCGTCAACGCGCCTTTATGTCATAGGGAGTCTGTTTGAAGGTGATCTGGAGCTCTTCCAGCTGCTCCTTCGGCAAGTCGCAGGACTCACCGTAAATCACCTTGGGTCCGTCGAACGGCTCCAGTCCTCGCAACACCCTTTTGGTCAGCACGTTGCCACCGGCCTTGCTTTCGTCGCCAAGGATTCCGTTGAACAGCAGGTAGTAGCCCACACCATGGTGCTCGCCCAGGAATGCCGTCTTGGGCGCACGGGTGGAGCGCGCGGCGCCGGTCTCAGCAAACCACACGTGTGCGGCCAAGTGTTCGAAGCGGATGCCCTCTCGGATGTGACCACTCTCATCGAACACGGGAACCCCCAACTTGTAGAAGCGGAAACCACCTCCCCCGTCCCAGCTGAGTTCTTTCGATACTCCGCCTTGTTCGCCGTCCACCACCTTCAAAAGCCTCGGCTGGCAGTGCGTGCGTGCTCACCCATCTCAATGCCGATCCACTGCCGGCCCATCTTGTGGGCCACTGCCGCCGTGGTGCCTGAACCTAAAAAACTATCCAGGACTAGATCGCCGGGCTTCGTCGCTATTTCCATAACACGCCGAATTAGCGCTTCTGGCTTGGGCGTTGAAAAGTGATCATCGCCAAATAGCGCAACCACTTCTTTTTTCGCGTCCTGCGTGTGACCGACCTCAGCATAAGGCCAAATAGTTTGCGGAACGCGCCCTTGCTTTACCTCAGACAGAAACCTTTTGATTGCCGGGACATTATTCCCACCCTTTCCCCACCAGATCCGGTTATCTGCATCCATCTCAGCCAGCTTGGCTTGCGAAACTCGCCAATACATACCATTCGGCGGACCCGGGATCACTCGACCCGATGGAGTGGTAATGGGATAGGTGCCAGCACCATAGAAATTACGTGCCGAAAGATCACCTGCCTTCCACGGCCCCCTAGGATCACCATCTTTATTAGTGTATGCCTTATCCTGCTTTTCCGTCCTCGGCATAGGATTCGGAAACCACTTTTCTGCATTCTTTGCGTAAATGAACACGTGGTCATGATCTACCGAGAAATGGCGTGCCGAGTTCTTCGGGGAATATATTTTGTTCCAAATTACATTCGCAATGAAGTTTTTCCGCTGAAATACTTCGTCAGCTATGACCTTGAAGTAGTGGGCTTCGTTGTCGTCCAGTGTGATCCAAATGGAGCCCTCTTCGGCCAAGAGATCCTTCAACAGTTCAAGGCGGGGATACATCATCGACAACCATTGAGAGTGTTCAATGTTATCGTCGTAGTGATCGCTGACCGCCGACTGGGTGTTGTAGGGCGGATCGATAAAGATGCATTTCACCTGACCTGCATAGTAAGGAAGCAGAGCCTTGAGCGCATCGAGGTTGTCCCCCTCGATGAGCATGTTCGGGGAATCTTCGTCCCCATAGGAAAGCTTGGCGACCGGCTCCAGCAACCGGTAAGGCGTCAAGGCGGCGCGAGTAAGGTCCGCATCGCGATTGAACCAAGAAAGCAGTGGCATCCAATGATCCCCTTAGACAGGCCCACAGTATCGTTCAGCCAAAGGATGCAGGGCCAGTGTCGCAAGGCCTGAGACAGCTCAAACCTTTGTTTTCCAAGGGTTGGAGGATCACTGGCAGGCCAGCGACACCACCGTTTGCGCAGAGCCAAGGTCTGCCGGCAACCGGGCCCTGCAGACCCCCGCCACCTCGACCACCTGCCCCGGCTCCGGGTGCTCCAGGTAGAGCACCCCGTCGAACCCCACCTGGGTGGTCTCGGTCGCCGTCTTGGCCACCGTGCCCGCTTCGATGGCCGGGCCAGTGAGGCGGAAGGTTCGTGCAGTCTCGGTCAGGACTGGGAAGGTGAGGTGCATGCCGGCTTGGCGGCCAGCGGTGGCGGTTTGCTCGATCTCGGCCAACTGGGTGCCCAGTGGCAGCGCCCGATCGTCTACGCGGACCTCGGTGGGCACCATTGGGGTCACCTCGCCCACCACCAGGCGGCCCTGGGCGTTGGTCTTCCCTACCAATCTGCCGCCCACCCTCACCGGCACCCCGGCTTGGCCGGGCACGTCCACCACGGCGAAGGATTCGGCCGGACCCAGGAACGTCACGCCTTGGCGGTCAAGGTGGACGGCACCGGCCATCGAACCGGAAGCCCAGATGCCACTGGGCCCGTGCTCGGCGTTGACTTGGGCCCACCCTGCCCGGGTGGTCCAGTTGGCGTTGGCCCTGGCCGTCTGGCCAGCCGCTCCCTCGTCCACCGAAGCGGACAAGCCCACCGGGGTTCCCAACACCATGGGGCGGGCGCGTCCTTGAACGGCCCAGGCGGTGGCATCGGGGGCTTGCCGGGCCCTAACGCTCACGCCCTTGCCCCGGCCGAAATCGTAGCTGTAGCCCACCTCCACCCGGGTTTCCTTGCGCTCCAGATCGCGCAAAGCGGAGACGGCCACGGTGTGCCCGTTGCCACGCCAGGTCAGCCCGGCGTCGGCGTAAGCGGTGCGAAAGCGCGGTGTGCGCACGTCGGAGAACCCTGCTCGGAGAGACCACTGGGGAGTGGGCCGCCAGAAGACCGAGCCCCGGGTGCGCTGCTCCACCTCCACCGCACCGGGGGCGCGCAGGCGCCAATAGTCCTGCTGGCGCTCGTGCTCCAGGCGCACGCCAAACCTCGGGCCGCGGTAGTCGTAGGCCACGGCCTGCCGTTGGCCGCCTCGCGTGGAAGTGCCCAATTCCAGATCCAACGTGCCGTAAGTGCCAAGAGCCGTCGTGGCCCCCAACGCCACGTTGGCCTTCCCGTCCGTTGAGGTTTGGGCGGTGCCGCGCAGGGTCCACCGGTCGTTGAGGCCCCGAGCCACCGACCCGGTCGCGCCCAACGTCCCGTAATCGCTCTCTCCTTGGCGCACCCGGCCGGCCGCGACCTCCCAAGTGGTGAGCCCTTGGCGAAGCAACGTGGGGGCGACGTAGAAACGCTGATCGCTCACCACCGTTTCGCGGCCGTAAGGGTCTCGCACCACCACTTGGGTTTGCTGCGCACCGGTGCCCAAGGCGCTGCCATCGGCGGTGAACGGGCCTTTCCCCACCCGGCCTTGCAGCACGCGGGCGCGGTTGGCCAGGACTTCGACCGTCGCCGGATCGAGCGCCACGCCGCCGAGCACCGGGACCGGATACGTGGGCGTCAACGGGTCCAACGCCCGCGGGTCCTTGGCCACGCGCACCCCGCCCAAGTTGACCAGCGAGGACGACGGACCAGCGAACACATCGCCTGCCTGGTAAGTCACCAAGCGGTTGGGATCATCTTTCTGCCAGCGCGTCACGCCGCGAACGTAGCCGGTGCCGGCCGTGTCGGTGTTGACCTGCCCGCTGGTGCTGATCACGCCCCAACGCCCCGCCTTGCGGACCTCGTGGCCCAGCGAGAGCGCCTGCTGTTGCTCGGACACCATGCCTGCCACGCTGTAGTTCACCAGCACCCCGGGAGCGGGCGGCGCGATGGGCCCGCGCTCGGTGCGATCACGGGCCACGCGTTGGGCCTTGAGCCGATCGGCCGGCAGATCCAGGGCGACCGTCGCGGTGGCCTCGTCCACAACAAAGCCCACGCCCAACGCTTGGGCACTCATCGGCTCCGTTTGACCCGGGGGAAGTTGGAGCCCGACCTCGCGCCACGTGGCCGGCTCGGCGAACCACTGACCGCCTTGCTGCCAGAACGTGAGCGGATCCGCCTTGGCCTTGCCGCCGATGACCGGCACCAGGAACGCGGGTGCCACGCCGTCGGGCACCGCTGCGCTGGCCGACGATGCAGCCAGCAACAACAACGCCAAGGCTTGGCCACGCATCGATCACCGCCCCACGGGGACCGTGACGGGCTGGCCGTTGACGGTGATCGAAAGCACTTCGGCACGCTGGCCAGGCTGGGTCTCGTAAGTCATCGAGGCCCCCGGTAGCGTCCAACCCAATGCACCGTCGCGCCACGGCTTCCCACCGGCCGGGCCAATGGACGACACGCGGGCCGCGGTCTGCCCGTGATTCGTCAAGCGGTATCCATTGGGCACCGCTTGGACGGTCACCTGGGGGACGGGCGCGTTGGCGGCTTCAAAGGCCACGGGCAAGTCCTGGTTGACCAGCAACTGGACGCCCTGGGCGTTGGGGTCTTTGAGCTGCATCAGCAGCACGCGGTAGTAGCGCCGCTCGCCCAGCGCGCCCACCCGCATCAACCGGGCGGTGCGCTTGGATTGGGGCGGGACGTCCACGAAGGTAGGCGCCCCCACGATCTCAGTGGTGGGTGAAAACACGTTCTGCCCCGTGGCCTGATTCCACCCCACGGCTTTCACCTGGTAACGCACCGAGGTGTCCCCGCTGTTGTGCAGCGTCACGGCGACGTGCTTGGCCGAGGTATCGGCCATCAGGGTGGTGGGGCCAACGGAGATGGAACCGGCGGACGCCGAAAAGGACAGCAAGGACGCGGCGGCCACGGCCAAAAAACGTTGGGAATGGGTCATGGGGTCTCCTTTGGGGGTGTCTCCATTCAAGCTAGATCGGAATACCATTCCGTCAACCCATACCTACTCATCTTTGCAGCAACAAAAAGCCCCCGGGGCAAGCCGGGGGCGTCGGGACAACCGATGGGAATCAGTTGTAAGTAGCGGTGACGGTGACCGTGTCGGTGTAGTTGCCGCCCACGGCCTGCTTGAGGGCCAGGAAGCGCACCGCGTAGTTGTAACTTTGGACGGTGCCGTCGCCAACGCCGGTGAACGCGTCGGTGTCATCCCCCCAGACTTGGCTTCCCTGCGGGTCCTTGAAGAAGCCGTAGGGGATGTAAGCCCCGGCGCCGTTGGTCACAGCCCGGTAGGTCTCATACCCGGACAGCAGGCCGAAGTTCTGCCCCTGGCCCGGCGAAATGGAGTAAGTCGTGCCCGCGTTGCACACGATGCTCAGCCCGGAGGTGCGGGCGGCAGCTTCAGAGATGCCCGACCAGTCCATGCCTTCGATGGAGGTCACGGACAGCTGGCAGGTGTTGGTCAAGGTGCCCTGAATCGTCAGATCCGCGGTGGTGTCGGCGGCGAACGCGGGCACTGCCAGCGAAGCCAGGGCGATGGGCAGAAGGGCGCGAAGGAAGGTCTTGCGTGTCATGGGTATCGTCTCCTTGAGAGGGATTGAGTGGGGATGAGTAGCCCCAGAAAGGGCCATCCCCTTACCGATACCTCGAATCTGAAAACGCGCAAGGGGGGGGGGGCATTGAGCCAGCCGTCAGAGCCTGGGACGTTTGCCACCTGCGGTGGCTGACTGTTCCCATACCCGATCCAGCTCACGCGCCCGGTGCTGAGCCATTGCCTCCTGAATCATGCGCTGAAGGACGAACGCAAAAGCGCCAGTAACAAAAACGCCCACGCCGATCCCGCAATCATCCGGCAGGCTCGAAATCTCTCTTATCGATGGCTGGTAAATGACCTCGTCGAGCTCAGGGGGCAACGGATCAACGCACGTCTCAATATACGCGTTCACCTCGATTTCGGCTGCCTTGCAGAGCTCGGCGTCAGCGAGCAGCGCCCGCAAGTCGGCAAGCGTGGGAAGCCACACCGTATTGAACAGCGGGCCACCCACCGAGGGACTGATGAAATGGATGCCATGAAGCACGGTCGCCCTCTCACTCTTTCCGAGCTCTCCGTCTCCCCAATGTCCGTTCATCCGGAGGGACCCATTACCCATCCCGGTGGCCGCGTCCCCGCCAATCACTCTAAATATCCCAACGAGCGATATTTTTCCGCCCTTGCTGCTCTCCATTGAGCAATTTCGTTTCGCCTCCGCTGCTCTTCTTGCCAGCACTTGAGCAAATGCTTGTAACTAGGCTTGGCTCGCGTGACTTGGAAGGATCGGCCATTGACGTGGATCTTCCCGCCGTTGTGCAGCTTCACGGCATGAACTGCGCTCCACGTGGTCGCCCATCCGAGGCTGCCTTCTTCTTCAAAGCTCACGGGCTCCAGTGAAACCTCTGCATAGTCTTCCAACAAATCTGGGTTCATCCCTAGTTGGATCATCGTGAATTCGTTGGATGCGACGGTCGTGCTCATGTGACACCTCTTGTTTTGGTCGGCGGCATTGCCTACCCATGACTTCAAGGTAGATCGACATATGATTTTGTCCACTGGTGGCGTGGACAAATCTTTGACTAAAAGCAAAAAGTGCGAAGCGAAGGCCGCAATTTTTCACCTCACCCCTTTGCGCGCCAAAGGCGATTTTGCTTTCCATCCACGCTCCTGCTCTTTTGGATGCCGGCGCGCAGCGGTCGGCGGCGGCTTCCGCCGCAGGTCTTTGCTTTAAAGGGGGTGGTCACACCCACCCTCGTGAAGCCATCGACACGTGCGAGGTGCCCGCGATCACAAGGTGATCCAGCACTCGAATGTCGAAAAGGGCAAGGGCCTGCTTGAGGCGGTCGGTGATGGCGCGGTCGGCAACGCTGGGCTCGGGGTTTCCGCTGGGGTGGTTGTGAAAGAAGATGACCGCGGCGGCGTTGTGGTCCAACGCCTTCTTGGCGACGATGCGGGGATGGACTTCGCACCCATCGATGGTGCCTTGAAAGAGGTGCTCGGTGGCAAGGATGCGGTGGCGGGCGTCCAGGAACACCGTGCCAAACACTTCGTGATCCAGGTGCGCGCAGCGGGCAGTGAGGTAGTTGCTGGCACTGGAGGGGTCGGTGATGGCCTCGTGGCGCTGCAGGCGACGCTCCAAGATGTGCGAGGCGGCCAAGAGGATGCCCTCATCGTCCATGGCCAGCTGGTATTGGGCCCGAATGTCGTTGGCTCGCTTCACTTGCTTTCTCCACCGGCGCGGGATTAGCCACGGGCGGGCGTGGTGTCTGCGGCGGAGGCGGTCAGTGGGAGCAGGCCGACAAGGGCCAGAGAAAGAACCAAGACGCGCATGAGGCCTCCTTTCATGAATGGGTTGCACTACCCATAACAAAAGGTTTGGTTTGCGCAACGGGATCTAGAAAAGAAAAAGGCGGCTTTCGCCGCCTTTCCCTTGGGCTTAGAAGCGCGCTCGCAAGCGAGGGGCTTCCTGGGTTTGGCTGTCCTGCCCGTGGGCCTTCATGGCCGCACCAACCTGGCGTTTGGCATCGGCCCCAAACCCGCCTTCCGGTGGCTTCCAAGCGTTGGCGGGCGGGAGCAGGCTGACCAGGAGCTTGGCCCTCTCTTGAGCCCGCAAGTCGTTGAAAAATGGCTTGCCGCTGTTGATCGGCGCTTCGCCCTTTTGGTTTTGGATGTGGGGATCTGCGCCCGCCTCAATCAGCGCACTCCAGACAGTGGCATCGCGGCCCGCATGAAGAGAGGTATTCCCGTTGTTGTCTTGGGCGTTCATATCCGCCCCTGCCTTGGCGAGCGCTTCAATCGTCTCTGGAAAAATCGCACGGTGGATCGGCGCCTGGCCGTCCATTCGCCGTGCAATGACGTCTGCGCCTGCACGGGTGAGCAAGGCCACCGCCTCGGGGTCCCTGGCTATATGCAGCGGTTGATTCCCCTGGTCATCGCTCGCCGCGGGATCAAGGCCTGCTTTCAGAAGTTCCTTAAGCGCGCCCGTGTTCGCCTCGAAGAGAGGGGTTCGCCCTCGGTTATCCCGGGCTAGGATGTCTGCCCCGGCCGCAATCAAGGCGCGGGCCTCCGTCTGCCCGGTTGCTCGGAAGAGAGGGGTTTGCCCTTCATTATTCCTCGCGCTGACATCCGCTCCCGCCTTCAGCAACGCTTTGAGACTGTCGTTGTGTGCGCCAAACAACGGGGTGTTCCCTTGGGTGTCGCGAGCGTTGATGTCAGCGCCAGCCTTCACGAGCTCCCTTAAAGCCCCTTCGCTCGCTCCGAAAAGGGGCGTTTTCCCTCGGTTATCGCGCGCATGAATGTCTGCCCCGGCCGCAATCAACGCCCTGGCATCCCCTTGCCCTCTCGCGTTAAAAAGCGGTGTTTCCCCTTGGTTATTCTGCGCATTGATGTCTGCCCCGGCCTTGATCAGTTCAATCACGGCTCCCTCGCTTGTCACAGAATGAAGCGGCGTATTTCCAAGGCCATCCCTCGCTTCGATGTCAGCCCCAGCATCCAACAGCCTCCGAACTTCGCGCGGGTGATGCGCATCATGAAGTGGCGTTTGATCCAGCCAATCTTCATCCCTTGCGTTCACATCAGCGGGGATTTTGGTAAGCCCGATTTGCTTCAGAAGAACGTCTTTGAGATTCGAAATATTCAACCCACACCTCCACAATAGTATTTTGACCTCCCACCATTAGCAGAAAATCAGAACCTCGCAAGGGAATTAAATAGAAGAAGACGGCTCTTGCCGCCTTTCTTTTTCCATGTCAAAACCGTTGTCGGATTCGAGGCTTCTGGCTTCCCTTTCCTCACCCTGGGCTTTCATGGCCGCACCGACTTGACGTTTGGCGTCGGCCCCAAATCCGCCTTCCGGTGGCTTCCAAGCATTGGCAGCGGGAAGGAGCTCGTCAAAAAGCTTGGATCGGTTGTGGGCACGAATGACCTGATCGGATTGATCATTACCTGGCCGCCCCAGAAGATCCGTGGGCGTTGTTCCTTCTAAATCGGGATCCTGAGGCGTGCGTCCAGCCTTGAGCAGGTCACCGGCCCATTCTGCATCGCCGCATGCAACAGCGAAGTGGAGCGGATACTCGGTCGCGGCCGTCAGGAAGGCCTCGTAGTCTTGCCGCTGTCGATGCGGGCGTCCTCCTTCCACTCATCTTAATTTGTCTCGTCGTCCCAATGCTCGTCAAAAGCGGCCTGGCGGAGCTCGTCGGGTAATCCCCCCATTTTTAGCAGCGGCCAAAAGTAGAAATAGGGATGGTCTGATCAATTCACACTGAGTCGTGGGTTTTCAGCGCCGGAGTCATCCTGGGCCTTCAGACGCGGCGGACTGCCATGTTTTCCGCTCTCGAAGTGCCCTTGCGGGCACCTCAAGACGGAGTTACCCCTGTGCCGCCAACAGCTTCCGGCGCACCATCCACAGGTTGGACAGCGCGAACAGGGTGAGCACCTGTGCCGTGTTCTTGATCAAGCCGAGATAGCGCACCTTGGTGTAGCCGAACTGCCGCTTGATCACCCGGAACGGATGCTCGACCTTCGCGCGCAGACTAGCCTTGCAGCGCTCCCAGCGCTCAACCTGTTCGAGCTCACGCGCGTTGCCAATGGGGAATTCAACCGGAGGATTGAAGAACGGGCTTGAAGGCTTGAGGATGAGCTACCTGGACCCGCAAACCGTCACGAGACCCCGATGGACTACCCTGACCTTGCCCCCCTGGAGGAAATCTCCGGTCCGTTCGCCCTTCTTTCGAAGGGCCCAAAATTCATCGCCGCCTGGCTTGCCAAGCGCACTGAGGAGCGCTACCGGGAGTTCACCCGTGCCGCGCTTGAGGGTCAGGTGTTCCCCGAGAACGCGGAGGCCATGACCTCGGAAGATTTTCTGGCCATGCTGCGGGCATTGGAGATGGACATCGAGGCCGAGAAGGCCACCGTCTATGGCCGCCTTGCCTGTTCAATCGCTACCGGCAAAACCGCAGGCCATCTCAAGCGCCACTTCATTAAGGCGCTGAGCGACCTGTCGTTTGGCCAGGTCGATCTTCTGCGACGCGCTTTAATCACCGAGCGTCACCACGTGTTTCCTGGCACCGGCGGGGGTAACCTGGACCCAAAAGAATTCCTTGGACTGCAGTCGAAAAGCAGCATCAATCGCCAGACCTTTGAACGCTGGGGCCTGATCGAAGAGAAAGGACTGAGCCTCGCAGGCCGACGGTTCGTGGAGGCTTGTTTTACCAGCGATGAGTTGGCGCCCTCCTCAGTGGGCTTTCAGGAATGGGCCAAGGGTCGCATCCACATCGTTTGCAACGAGATGGGCGCGCCGAGCTGCCACAGCGTCCTGGTCCAACTGACCGAAGATGGGCACCGCCGGGCCATCCATGTCCACAACAGCGCAGCACTTCGGGGACGCTCCAACCGCCTGCTGACACCCGGCCCCGTCATGGTGGTCCTTCTCACCGATAAACCCCAGCGTCTCGCCGACGAATGGACCACGGTGGAAGACACCATCCGAGGAAGAGTCCTGGCCGTGGTGGCCACGACCGATCCGAATGCGCCGTTGCCCGTCGCCATGACGGGCTTGGAACGCATAGATGCGTCACCGGACCGTGCCGCAGAAGCCGTGACGGCGATACTGGAGCGCTTTGAAGCAAAAGGGTTACGGGGCACCTGAGACCGCGATGTTAAACCCGATTCGACCGGTCATTGGAAGTGGCCGCCAACTTTATGGCGGCCAACGAGCACTACTTACAGACCAAACGAGGCTTCACGGACAGCGACTTGCATGCCGGACAGAAGAGCCCCAAGTTGATCTTCCGCTGAAAGTGATGACTGCACTTCTCGCAAACAAAAAGGTAAGGCGCCCCTGGAACGAAGCCGGGCATCACTTTCCTTCCTTGCGCTTGAAAATGACCTTTCCGCCAGCCTCGTATTCCACATCGTAGCCTTTGTAGATTGCGAGGATCAAAGAGAGACCAAGGCTTGCGGCGGTGATGATGCCGATGATCTCGACTCCAGTGACTGTCGCGACCGCCCCCAGGCTGAGCGTGCTGAGCCCAGCCGTTACTGGAGCGAGCCCAACTGCAGCAACGATTGCTGCAACACCGACGGCACCAAGCTTGGCGAACTTGCGCGTCTTCTTCAGGTCGTCTGCCAACTTGCCCACAACCACAATCTGCTGCGCCTTTGCATTCTTGGCCGCTTCCAGCTCATCCCGCGTCCTTACTGTCACGCTTGCCATAACGCCCCCTGTTGTTAGCAATACCAGTGATGGATACCCTGGGCAGGATAGCCGAAGGGAACACCGTGTTCCTAGCAGCAATGATGGTGCCCAACTGTCTCTCCAGCTGAGACACGAACTCAACGCATCCGCTGCCACGGGTCGTCCTTGGGAGCCTCCACCGTAACCTCGGCAACGTCGTCTTCAGCGCGCCATGCCTTCCCTTCGAGCACCATGGTGGGACCCCTGGAACGTGCGATGGCGGCCTCTTTGGCGGTCGGCGGGTTCCATGACCGATGCTCCTCTAGGTAGCGCTCCGTGGACGGCCTCAACGGCAGGCCACCGCTCGGCAATGGCAACGTCCGATCATGGCGTTCGTCTTGCTGACGGGCATAGGCGACTTGCTCGGGCTCCCCAAACGCCTCCCGGTGGGCATCCAGCAAGCGATCGACAGCGTCCACGTCCCCGCGGGCATGGAGCGATTCGGTGTAAAGCGCTTGAAGCAACGGGTCACGCTCTTCGTGAATCTCTTCGCCTGTGTCTTCGCCTTGGAACAGCCCATCGTGGCGTGGGCGGGCGTCGACGGGGTCTGGGCGCAACCGACCGTGACTCGTTCTCATGCCCGCCTCCGCGCCAGCCCGCTGCCGTGAAGCAGCCCGCATGCGATCGAATAAACGACAAGAGCCAGCGTGGATGACAGGTATAGGTTGGAAGGATCCAACCAGACTTGGCTCACCACGTGCTGTAGCTGGTAAGCCAGCAGTGCCAAGCACGCGTAGAACACGGCCAAATGCCACATCAACGCAACCACGGATGGGGCGTCCTCTTGGCCGGCTTGGAACGCCTCCCAGCCCCTGCGTGCGCTGCGGGCTTTGGACGCGCACAGCCACGCGATTCCGAAGGTGATCGCAAACATGGCGAGCTCAAACAGCACGACCACCAGAATAACGGTCATGGGATCCTCCTCTGGGTTGGGAGCAGGCCATGGGCCTGCAGGTAAGCGTGGACTGCCTGTCGGGTCACGCCCAGGCGCTTGGCAATTGCAGGGCCGTTGTTCCCCTGCTCCAGGAGGCGCACCACCAGAGCGTGTTGGTCAGCCAGTGGGCGCCGGGGCTTTTGACGCAACCCCAGGTGGGCCAGATCGGCGCTCACCACGGGCGATGGAACGCCCAGGGCTTGGGCGATGGCGGCGCGGCCGTGTCCCTCTCGGACCATCCGGGCGACTTCGGAGCGGCGGTGGGCAACGGATGGCCGCTTCATGAGCTCAACCAGAAGCCCGCAAGCCGTGCCTTCGCAATACACGCCTCCACCAACGTGTTCGCTTTTGTGCATCCTTACGGCCCCACGCGCACGCGAGCGCTGTTGTTGTCCGACCGGGCATTGATGCCAATGGCACAAGGGCTTCCGCACGAATAATCGCCAATGCGCACCGGCGAAGCATCAAGCGGCACCACCCGGGTCTTCTTACCCTTCCCCACCAAGAAGACCCGATCACCTTCGCGCACATCCACATCGGCGTCTTGGACCACCGCGAGGACGCGCTGGCGGCGATCGGACAGATCGCGCACGTAGATCTCCACCGCACGCCGGCCGCTGAGGCCCTTTTGAACCGCGGTTCCGGCAGCCGCACCGATGACGCCACCGGTCACCCGGGCTGCATTGCGGTATTCCCGGTTCTTGACCTGGTTAGCAGCCCCATAACCAACGGCCGCCCCGATGGCGGAGCCGGCGTTCAGACGCTGGTCGGACGTCAGTTGAACCGTGCGAACCATCAGGACCTCGCCCAGTCGGGCGTCCTGGACGGATAGGGCCTCGGACGAACCGTAACGGCGAGCGGAGGTGGAATCGGCGGCAAAGGCGGCCGGAGCAGACAACGCCAATGCAAGGGCCAGAACGATGGGTTTCAAGGTGCACCTCCATTTCGTGAGTAGGTTCACCTATGCATAGATCGATTCTGGGAATGCGCAAGGGGGGGGGCTTCGGAGCGCGGTTACACAGACTGCAGTCCGCGTCATTAAATTGACGGAAAAGCGACAAAATGAAGCATATGGACAGAGATTGATGCTCAGGCGATGATTCTGCCCACAACTCAAAACCAACAGGGAAATGTATGGCAAGGAAGAAGAGTTCATCGGCCGCAGGTGCCGCGATTTCGACCGGCGGCGGAGCCGTCGCTGGCGCAACTTCTGCGATCCTCGGCGTAACCAGTGGTGCAGCGGCCGGGACCGCCGGTGCAGCCGCCGTGACCTCCGGCTTGGCAACCGTCGGGAGCGTTGTGGGCGGTGGCATGCTTGCTGGACTGGGGGTGGTCGCGGCTGCACCAATTGCGGGTGGTGCGGCGATGTTCGGCGTCTACAAGCTCTACCAGCGCATGGCATCCAAGAAGTAACCGCTCTGCCTGGCCCACTGCCACAAGCGGTTTCCCTCTACGTCGCGCAGGCTTCGTCAATGTCTGCAAGTGGCCATCCAAGCTAGCAACCTTGGTGGCCGCTCTTACCAACTTGTGGCTCAAGCCCTTGGACCAAAAGGCCACGTTGACCTCAATGCCCCGCTGGCGCAGCCAGAGTGCGGCGTGACGCTCAAACCCGAGCGCACTGAGGCCGTTCATGCAGGGCTAGCAGCCGGCGGAGTGCGGTGCAGTCCGCGCCTACACGTTGGGATGCACGATGGGTTCGCGCATGCTCGATAGCACACGGATCGGAATTTCTGTTACTGCACGTAGATCAGACTGGCCATTTCTTCCCCTTTCTCTCTCGCCCCTCCGCGTCTGGCAAGGAATCTGAAACCGGCAAGCTCTCCTGTCGTGCAATGTTCCTGATCGACATTCAACCTGTGATGATGTGGGAACGCTCTCCCTCAACCTGCCAAACCGTCTACGGAACTGGCAAAATTGCAGGATCACTCACAGGGGGAAATTGGATGTCCGACACAACCTACAGCCACCGCATCCTCAAGACTTATGGCCTGCTGGTGGACTTCGAAGGTAAACCACGCCTCAAGAACGTTCCGTCGCCTCTAACCGGTCAAAAGAAGGCAAAGGAGACGATGGAAAAGTGGACGCAGCGAGTGCTGGGGGATGAGGTCAGCAAGGTCCGCGTCTACCGACCGGCACGCGTTAAAAGTGACACACTCATTGCCAGCCTTACAGACACGCACGACGCCAAGCTGGTGCGTGACATTGTTCGCGGCGCCGTTCGCAAGAAGAGCAAATCAGCGAAAGCAAAGATTGAAGAGATCAAGGTGGAGCACGCCGCCGAGCTTAGAAAGCGCGGAGCCACCGCGAGAGAACTTCGGAAGGCACACGAAGAAGACCTGTCGGGAAAGCTCGATGATATCTTGGCTGCGACGGCCTATCTGCCGTTAGACGACCTTCAGGACTTGGTGGTGGAACTGGGAGAGGACTTGAGCCCATCGGTCCGCAACTGGGCACTTGCCCTGGCTCCGGCCAAGGATGCTGACGAGGTTTCCGTCATCGACGTTCTCAAGCAGATGCTCCTGCGCATGGACGTGCTGTCGAAGAATAAATAACCAGAATTTGTCAGCCACTGTCGCGCACCCTGCTGCCTCCCGACAGGCGGGTGCGCGTTCAGTCGCTTGTTCACGAATCAAACTGCCAAGTTCAGGCGCGCCCCTCTTGCCTTGAAGCGCGATCGAGACCGGTCGTTGGCGGCATGTTTTTCGATCTCATGCAGATTGGCCGCCACGGACTGCCGCTGCTGCTCAACCTTCTGGAGCGGCTCTCGAACCAACTCGGGCACCTTCAGGAACTCCACCACCCGCTCGGCCGCCGCCGCGGCTCGGAAGAGCTCCCGGGGATCGTCCCGGAGGATTTGGATCCACGACTTCACGTAAGCCGCGTGCTGGGTGGGATCGTGGCCAATGCCCAGGCGTTCGCCCATCAGCATGGATGACACCTCCGCGACCAGTTCTTCCTTGGCGTAGTCGATGCTCCCAAAAGCCCCTTTCTGATCGCGGTTGAGGCGGGTGGGAAAGCCGGTCCAGTGGCCCAGTTCGTGCAACGCGGTGGCGTAGTAGCCGCTGGCCGAGTGAAAGGTGTTGCGCTGGGGCAAGTGGATGCTGTCGGTCATCGGACGGTAGAACGCTTGGTTGCCCCCGTCGTGGTGGATCTCGGCTCCGCTGTCTCTCAGCACCGCTTCGCAGGCCTGGTGAATGTCGGGCTCTGGGCGCGCGGCTGGCAGGACCAGTGCCGGCAACCCATCGATCTGCATCGCGTTGAACACGCGTGGGAAGAAGACCTTGGGGTGGGCCTTGGCGATGAGGTCGGGGTCCCCGCTCTTCTTGGCCTCCTCCACCCGCGACCAATCCCAATACTCAATCACGCTGGCCTTCTCGCCCTTGCGCACCTGAGCGCCCACGGCCGCGGCTTGCTTGTAAGTCATCCACCGGTTGTCCTGGGTGTCCCAGGCGCTCTGAAGGGCCCACAGGTGGAGCAGGTTTCCGCCCCGGTAGCTCTTGCCAGTCGTGGGGTTCATGGGCAACCCGAGGTCCACGCGGGCGTCCCAGGGTTTGAGAAAGGGACCGGTGCCCTCCTCCATCTGGCGGATCAAGCGCTCGACGACGTCGCGGGAATGACGCTGAAGGAAGCTTTCGTTGGGGGTGGCATCGGACACGGGCAGGCTCTCCTGGAAGGCAAGGAAAGGCGCCTGTCGGCAACGCCAAGGGGGTTAGGCTGGAAACTTCAATCGTGAATGGTGACGGCGCGTCCCTGCTCCAACAGGTTCTCCAGCAAAGCCAAGGCCCGTTCGATGGTCAAAGCGGTGCCGGGGCCCCCGTCGCCCTCCTGGAGCTGCACGCGGATGCCCTCGGGGGTTCGTTGCACGGTGAAACGGGGGGACGCCGCCAGGGAGTCCTGGCGGTCCATGCTGTCGTCTACAAAGGCATCGGAAGGGGTCATGGTTTCAGCATGCGACAGGATACGGATTTGGCAAGTCCGGGCTGGACCGTTAGCGTCACCGACCAATCCATTGGCTAGAGCTGATACGGAAGATGGGAACACGGATTTGGCCCCGCCTTTACGACCGCCGTTGGCGCGCATCCCCATCTCCCACCTTTCCGCCACCTTGGGTTTCGCTGCTTTCTCGGCCCGCCAACGGCTCACCGAACAGCGCACGAATCTCCAGTTCATTGATACGTTCCTGCAGCTGGAGTTGGATTGCCTTGGCTCTGGTGCGCCCTGCCTCCTCCCTCAACGCATCGGCATGGAGAGCTCCCATCTCAGCCGCCTGCTGCTGAGCGCTCAAGCGGTCGAATCGACGCTCCATCTCTTCCTGCCGAGCCCCTTGCTGTTCGAGGGTGGGCGTCACATCGGTTTCCCAAGGCTCCAAAGACTGAGAGCGCTCCTGCGCCACGCGCAGTGCTGTCACGGTCGCCGATGATCTCAACGGCAGATCGCCACAGGCCTCGCCGACGGTGGCTGCTCCGTTGATTCGCAGGCGCACGCATTCTTCCTGTTTGCCATTGATGCGACGGTTCGAGCGGGCGCCGTCGTCCAGGCCCATCTCTTTCAAGCCTCGCCAGAACTGGCGACCGGTGAGGAGATCGATGTCCGCCAGCCCTTGTCGGTAGCCCCAGTTTTTGTAGTTCTCGTAGACCTGCCGCATGGAAAGCGTGCACTCATCCGTCTCAATGCGCACCACGCGCTCGGCTTGAGCCCAAGCCATGACCTGGTCGCTGCCATGGCGGGCGGCCAGCTTCGCTGCGCGCACGGCTTCGGGCATGTCGGCGTCGGTGTCGGACAACGCCCTACCACGGGCCACGATGCGTCGGGCGCCTTCGAGCATCCAGTCCAGCACAAGCTGGCCTTCCTCTGCCAGGATGTTCTTGACCAGATCAGGGTCGTGCTGGTTGACCGGTACCGCCTTCTTCCAGTGCACGACGGTGAGGCGGCGCCACACCCCGTTGCTCTTGTCGCGGATGAAGGGGGCCGAATTGGACGTGATGATCCACTTGGCCGTGGAATGGTAGCTCGCCAGCTGCTTCTGGTTCTTCCGGTCGATGCCAATGCCATTGCCAGAGACCATCGTCTTGAACCGACCTTCGGCCCACTTCTCGCACTCCACTTCGTCCACCAGGATCAGGCTGGCGCCAATCATGGGTTCCAGGCTGAAGCGGTCGCCCAAAGTTTCAAGGTTGCAGCGGGCCACCTGACGGTGCATCGCTTCCACGATTTCCGCCAGGGTGGATTTGCCAGAACCTGCGACGCCGTGCCACCAGGCGGCCTGGCTGTAGACACCCGGCAACAGGGTCATGCCGCACTGCTCCTGGAGCAGGTCGATGACGCGCGGGTCGTCGTGGGCTTGGCGGAGGAACTTGGCGAATCGCGAGTCAGCCGGCAAAGGCTGGGGCTTGTATGCATGGCCCTGCCTGCCACCACAGGCCACCCTGACCGCGTGGGTCATGCCCAAGGCGGGATCAGGAGCGAGCACATGGAAACCGCCGGGAAGGATTTCCACGTAGCCGTCTGCCACCGGCACGATGGCCCGCTTGGCTTGGGCTGGCATGGGGTTTTTCTGGCGCAGCCGAAGGGAAGCCATGTCCCAGCAGTCCTTGGCGAGCTTGGGGCTGCCCGCGAAATCGGCGTTGCGGTCGATCCAATCGGATGCCACACCCACACCTTCCGCGTCGCTGATCGCTTGCCAGTAGGTACCGTTCCAATGGTGTACGATCTCGCCGGTGCCGCTGGTGGCTTGGCACGCCCACAAGCGATCGACGCATTCGGTGGTGCGGCGGGCAAACAGGATGGGGAGCGACGGTGGCTTGCGCTGGCCCTCTCGATCAACCGAGTGGCGGTAGAGCTGCTTGTGCTCCTCTGCCTCCAGGTTGACCTTGCGGGCGGAGGCTTCCGCACCCAGGAAACGCGACGCTTCGAATGGCACGATGTTGCTTGGCTCTTCCGTCGTCGGGTTGACAGCCTTCCCTTTTGGGGACACATTGGTTGTAGACATTGTTGTTGGCTCCTCTCAAACCCTCGCCCTGGCCGGTGGGGGTTTGTCGTTGTGGGGGGACAGGCTTGCTCAGGCAGCGCGCGGGAGAGCGGTTTCCAAGGCGCGGCGAATGAACTCGCTCTCTGTCATCTCGTTTTCGGCCGCGGCGAGACGAAGGCGTTCGGCCAAGGGGCGTTTGATCCGAACGTGCTTTTTCACGCTGGCGCGGATGCTGTAAGTCGGCGGCGACGAGGGATGGGTGGCGGCGTTCACGGTGGCAACTCCGAAGGTGAAAGGTTTGGTGTGTCCCACATGGGGGACACTTCCACTCAACCACTCCAGGAGCTTTCCGCAACCCACGGTTTTTGACTAAACACGAAAACTGCGGAATCTCTCGCACTTTTTCCGGAAGCCCTGTTCTGCTGGCTTTCCCTTCCCTGCTGGTCTTCCATTAGCCAGCAGAAAGAGAAGACCAGCAGGAAGACCAGCAGCTACAAACCCTTGATTCCAAAAGCTTTGCATTCATAGAAAACCGTTCCGCTGGTCTGCTGGGTCAAAAAAGAATCGGTTTTGAAATTTGAGATACCAACACTTTCCATGCGATTTGGACGCATTTGCACAGGGGAGTTGAATCGAAAGCCAGCAAGCCAGCAGCGCACTTTTAGTCGCAGAAATCCCTTGGGATTCAACGACCTTGCACTACTGGTCTTCCTGCTGGCCTTCGATCGCTGCTGGCTAGTGGAAGACCAGCAGCCGGAAGTTCCTACTCATTTTCGGCCAAACACTCCAGTTGCTCGCGCTTGCGATCGGTCAAGAACGGATGCTGAAACTCCCTCCCGCTTTCCACCTCCGTCACCACCACGTGTTCTTCAATCGTAAGGGCGCCATGGTGCCAATCGATGGCATCCAACTCCGCCAAGGACAGTCGCGCGAATGCCTCCATTGCCTCGGACTGGGTCTGGGCAAAGACCTCAATCACCTTGCTCACCAAGTAGTCACCCCGGACGACGAATTCGTAAGTTCCCATCGGCTCCTCCTAATAGTTGAGGTGGTGGCGCATGGTTGGACAAGGCCAGTTGAGATCTTCGCGTTCGGAACCATCGGGGCTGATGACCTCCACAAAGCCGTAGATCTCCTCCAACTCGGTACGCCAGCCACCGGCATGAATGTCAGCCACTCCCATCGAGTTCAGAATCTCCAAGGCTGCCGCCTCTGAGTCCGCGTCGATTCGGATTTCCAATTCGGCCGTCGCGCGGCCCAAGACAACAACGTTCCAGCGATCAGCCATTGGAGCTCTCCTGGTTCGCCGTGGCCACCTGCCCTACCCGCTGGATGGCAAAGAACTTCCCGTGCAACGCACCGCTCGCCTGCGCTTGCTGAAGGTGATCGGCGGCGCGCTTGCCGTAAGTCACCACCAACGATCCCGACGGCGCTGCCGTGCCGGTGGTTCCGTCGGGACGCACAAACCTCAGCCTCCCACGGGTGAACAGGATCGCCGTCGCGTTGGGGTGGGAAAGCACGCAGTCGTGCATCCATCCCGTCTCCATGTTGACCGGCACCAGGGCGATACCGCCGCCGGGGTGGTTGGCCAGCTTGCTCAACCACTTCTCAATCCCTTTTCCGTAAGGCGGATTCATCCACACGAATGCCTGCTTGGGCCACGGCGTAGCCAAGCCGTCCTGGCTCGGCGGGATCATCCGGCTGGCCGTGGGTGCGGGCAGCCGCGACGGGTCTTCGGGCGTGCAAGGATCGAGGTCAAAGCCGCGCCTTCCCCCCAGCGCCCTGACGATGGCAGGCGGGGTATACCAATCGACGCTCGTGTGGGCCTTGTCGCTTGCCTTGTAGCAAACGGAGGTGAGCCGGGTGGGTTTAGCCGCTACGAGGCGCTTGGAGCGGGTTGCTGCGTTGAACGGCAGAACGTTGGACTTGGGCTGCATGAGGATTCTCCAGGCAAGGCTCCGTCAGCACGGCTGCGTTGCCGCGTTGAAGAATGGGTTTTGGGAGTTGGGCTTGAACCAGCCCGAGAGGCGCTGCTGGCGGCGGGTTACCACCAAGAGTTGTAGAACACGTCCCAACCGTCGTTGATCAATGCGCGGGCCTGCGCAATGAAGTCCAGATCTTCTTCAGCTCGATCGGGATCCGATTCACCGAAGAAGAAGCCTTGGGTATAAGGCAAATCATCGTTCAGCACAGCCTGTTCCAACGCATCAAGATCGTCCAATCCAAGGAATACGGGAACTTGGTTGAAATCGAAGGGATCAACCTGCCCCGTCCTAGCACTGTGCAACTTGAACATCCAACCATGAAGGTTCGGATGCTTTCGCCAGTAGAAAAATAGTTCTTGAGTGCGATCTCGCACATCAGTGCGGGTCTTGACCGCATACATATCGAGGCCCATCGGCTTGCTCCATCGCCCCGACCACCGAGGCGTTGGAGTAATCATCCGAACTGAGAGCCTCCATCGATACGGATATTGGAGGCCTCCAATATCCGTTAGCAGCCGTTACATTCGCCCATTGCGCTTGTCGGGCATCTTTGGAGGCGCCGGCTGCAGGCGTTCGTGCAGCGCTTGTTCGATCACCCCAGCTCGCGAGGCGTCGAGCTGCTGAGCCAGGTCCCGCAGACGGCTGGCCTGGGCTTGGGCTGCGTTGTTGAATGCGTCCACCCACTGGCGCTTGACGTCAGGGTTTTGCCAAGGCTGGGCGAAGGCCTCGGTCAGCGTGCAGACCCGAATCCCAAGCCCTATTTGCACGCCCAATGCTTGGAGCTGGCGAATTAACGCATCGCTGATGGGTTGGTCAGTCAGTGGCTCCAGGAAGAACTGCTTAGCCTTGGACCCTTTGGCCACCAGAAACGGCAGTTCTGCAGTTAGGAGGGTGTCGATCGCAACGCCCCGTTCGCTCAACGGCTTCCACAGGCCCTTAGCCTTGAGCTCGGCTGCCCAGGCCATCAACGGAACAAGGGTGGTCGAGCGCTTGCGAGTTCCCTTCACCGTGAACAGCGTCCCTTTTGGGGAGTGTTCCTTCAAGAGGTGTTGCAATTGGGCCGTGCTGATCGCCAACACCCCAGCGGCCTCATTGAAGCTCAACGCCACGTCCACCTTGGGCCGCTGTTTCGCTAGGCGCAAATGGTCTGCGATCTTCTTCTCCATCTGGCCCACGTTTTCGGTGCCAGAGAGCTTGCCGAGAAAGCGATCGATGGCGCGGCGGTAAGCATCAGCAGCAGTAAGGGCCATTAGTTCGGCTCGCTCCCCTTACGGCCGACCTTTGAAGAGCGCGCGGCAGCATTGCTGCTTCGCCGCCCGACCTTGCGCGCCGGCAGGGTGCGCAGCGCCTCCAGGTCGATTCCGTAATCTAGGACACCCAAAGCTGGCGTTCCTCCGGCACCGTTGAGCTTCTCACTCACCGTAAAGGGCCTGCTGTAAGTCGCGTGGTGTTCGTCGTCCAATTCGTGGCCGACGATTTGGGCTCGCATCTCAGAGGCCACACCGCTGCCCTGCATCTCCTGAATCACGGTCTTTCGGAGACTATGGAAACCACGTTTCGCTTTCGACCACCCACCACTGTGCTTTTGGAGGTAGTAGCTGAACGCCTTCGATATCCAGTTCCCCGCACCATTCTTCGCCTTACTGTCAGCCTGCGGAAACAATCGCCAGTCCCCGCTCTCCCTTCGTTCGGCGACGTAGTCCAAGAAACCAAGCTTGATCAGGTCGGGATGCAACGGGACGACCCGATTGGAAACATCGGTCTTCAATCGCTGATCCTCCCCCTCATCGGTAAACCGTATGCACGGGATTCCCTCCTCTTCCTTGACGTCCAGGGTAAACAGCTGCCCCACCTCACCTGCCCGGGCGCCCGTATACAGGCCCAACAAAGCCGCCCAGCGCGCTCCCGTTGAAAGCTGCTTGAAGCTATCAGGCGCGAAGAGTTGATGAACCTGATCCAAGGTAAAGGCCTGGAAGCCAAATTTTCTGCGCTTGCGCTTCTCCGCCATCGAAACGCTGACGTGACCTGCGGCGACATTGTCTCCCTTGAGCACGTAGCCTGAAGCCATTGCCCAAGTGAAGAATCCTCTCTTTCCTGCGAGGTAGCTCTGGCGATTGTTGAGCGTAGAACGCGTTAACCCGCGCTTGGCCAAATGGTCGTAGAAGCGGGCCATCTCAGGCCGCGTGATGGTGTGCAGCTCGCGCTCGGCGCCCAAGAACTCGATCAGCTCTGTCACGGGAAGCAGTTTGATGCCGACCGTTTTGACCTCGATGTCCTCGGCGGCGACTTTATCCTGCCAGATTCGCTTCGCATCGATCAGGCTGATGGTCTCAGATGGCAGGGGCTGCGCCGCCGCTGATTCCAACGGGTTTGGCCCAGCCGCCGCCGGAACTGCACCCGTATCACGGAAGTGGAACTTGCCGATTTCTTCCAGCGCCTCCATTGCTCGAGCATGGTCGGCCGCATCCGTGGTCCGAAGACGGAAGCCCGGCAAGTCAATTTCATAACGCCGGGAGCCGTTCTCCGCGACGCTGCGCAGAACATCCTCAACCGTGAGTCCCTTCTTGGTCATGCACCCATCCCTGATGGCATCGAATGCTTGAGCATAACGCTGCGCGATGGCCAAGGCAGCCACTCTTGCGCTATGCAGTTGGATGCCCAAGGGATGCTTGACGAAAGGTTTGCCGACGATACCGCGCATGTCCGTCGGAACGCGCATGCGAAACTGGTAACGACCTGTGGAAGAGCGAGTGAGATAGCTTGGTAATCGCATCGGAGTTGTGCCCCGATTTGTGCCCCAAGCCGCCCTTCAAGACCTTAAAAAATGTCGTTTAAAAACAAACACTTACTAAGGATTGGCGGAGAGAGTGGGATTCGAACCCACGGAAGGTTTAACCCTTCGCCGGTTTTCAAGACCGGTGCCTTAAACCGCTCGGCCATCTCTCCAATCGGGTCCCGGTCGCCCGGGCAGCGGCGTATTCTCGCACGTGAAGGCCATTTGCCCAAGACCACCCTTGCCCCCGCCCTTCGCATCCGGCACGGTGGGGCCTCCACTGCAATCGGATCCCCCATGGCCCACCTCGATCTGGCCAACCTGCGCACCACCCTGCTGGACGACACCCAGCTGGCCGCAGTGGCCCTGCACCGCACGTTCGCCGGTCACCTGCCGGTCAGCAGCGGGCATCTGGTGGTCTGCGATCCTCTGGTCCAGGCCGAGGCGCCGGCGCTGGCCGACTACACCGCCCCGCTGGGCCGGCATCCGGTCGAGATCATCGTGCACAGCGGCCGCCCGGCACTGGCCGTGGTCTGGTTCAAGCCCCGCGAAGCCCTCACGGCATCTGCCCTGCACTGGCAGATGGCGCGCTGGACCACGCAGGACCTGACCGGCCTGGATGAGGACAGCTTCATCGGCTATCCGGTCGACGCCGGCATCGGCTGTTTCATGGACACCGACACCCAGCAGGCACTGCTGGCCCTGATCGAACAGGCCAATGGCGACGAAGACAGCGCGTGGTCCGATGCGCTGATCGACCACGACGGTCTGGATGAAGGCGCCGAGTACCGTCCGTGGGGCGAGGACCCCCCCCCGCCCGGTCGTTTTCCCCCCCGGCGGGGGGGGGGGGGTGTATCCGAGCTACTGGGCGCTGGATACCTCCGGCATTCCAGTTGCCCTGGTGACCGATTTCTTGTGCATCCAGGGCGGTGACGGGCGCGACGAGCGCGAGATCGCCGACCAGGCCTATCGCGACAACCTTCCACCTGAAGAAGCGGAAGCGCTGGCGCGGCTGGTGGAGGCCGTGGAGCGGGACGACGCGGATGCGCTGCGCGACCTGTTGAAGGATGCGCCGCAGCGCGCCAATCAGATCGAACCGGGCTGCGGCGGCACCGCGGTGTTCGAGGCGATCCGGCAGGACCGCCCGGAGGCGTTGCGGGTGCTGCTGCAGGGCGGCGCGTTGCCGGCGATGCCGGAGCGCCTGCACATGAGCAAAGTGACCAGCTATCTGGACTACGCGCACTTCCTGAAGAAGCCGCGCAGCGCGGAGCTGATGGCAGTACTGGAAGCGCCGGTGGTGGCTATCACCCCCACGCCGATGCCGGCACCTCAACGCAGTTTCTGGGGCCGGCTGTTCGGGCGGAAGTGATCGACCCCGGAAACAGCAACGCCGGGCATGGCCCGGCGCTACCATTCAGCTCTCTCAGCCCGCATCCACCGCCAGCGCACCCAGTGCACTGGCCTTGATGCGCTCCTTGGCCTTCTCACAGGCTCCATCGCAATGCAGGCGCGAGGCCTCCAGCTGCGGCGGCAGGTGCTCAGCCAGGAAGTCGATGAACACGCGCACCGCCGGCAACAGGCCGCGGCGCGAGGCGAACACGGCGTGGCACACGCCCTGCGGCAGCGACCAGTCCGGCAGCACCACTTCCAGCTCGCCATTGCGCACGGCATCGGCGCACACGGTTTCCGGCAGCATGGTGATGCCGAAACCGTCCTTGACCATGCTCTGCAGCAGCGGGAAGTCGAAGCCGGCCACGCGTGGCTGCAGGTCGACCCGGCGCACTTCGCCTTCCGGGCCATGCAGCTCCCAGCGCTGGCGTGCCTCGTCTTCGCTGATGCTGAGGGTGACGTGCTGGGTCAGCTCTTCCGGGTCCTTCGGGCGGCCAGCGCGGTCCAGGTATTTAGGGCTGGCTACCAGCAGTTCCTGCACCTGGCCGAAGCTGCGCATCACCAGGCTGCCGTCGTCGTCCAGGCGCGAACGCACGCGCAGGGCCACGTCGTAGCCTTCATTGATGATGTCCACGCGGCGGTTGCTGATGTTCAGCTGCAGGCGCACCTTCGGGTACTGCTCGAGGAACTTGGGCAGCAGCTTGGGCAGCTGCATCTGCGCCAGCGACACCGGTACGCTGGCACGCACCACGCCACGCGGTTCCGCGCTGAGGCGGTCGACCACTTCGCGGGCGGCCTGCGCCTCGGCCAGCATCGTCTGCGCGTGGCGGTGCACACTGGTGCCGACGTCGGTGACTGCGAAGCGGCGCGTGGAGCGCTGCAGCAGGCGCACGCCCAGGTCGGTCTCCAGCTGGCTGATGCGGCGGCTCAGGCGCGACTTGGGGATGCCCAGCGCGCGCTCGGCGGCGGCAAATCCACCGTGGTCGACCACCATCGCAAAGTAGTACAGATCATTCAGGTCATGCATGCCCGAGTTCCATATCTAGAACAATACGTGGCATTCAATCACCTTTATCCCGCCTTTGCAACAACCTATCGTTCTCTCCGTCGGCGGGGCCTACCCGCTTCTTCCTTCCAGAACATAGGTGACTGCCATGAAGCTTCTGCATCTCGACGCCAGCGTGCTTGGCGAGAACTCCGTCTCCCGCCACCTGACCGCCGCCGTGGTGGCCCGGTTCAAGCAGCAGATCGACGGCCTGCAGGTCGATTATCGCGATCTTGACGCCAATCCGGTACCGCATCTGCGCAGCAGCTCGCTGGCCAAGGCCGACGCGGCCGAAGCCGCCGATGCTGAACAGGTGCTCGAGCAGTTCCTTGCCGCGGACATCGTGGTGATCGGCGCGCCGATGTACAACTTCAGCATTCCGTCCACCCTGAAGGCCTGGATCGACCGCGTGGCCGTGGCCGGGCGCACCTTCAAGTACACCGAGAACGGCCCGGTCGGCCTGGCCGGCGGCAAGCGCGTGATCGTGGTCAGCAGCCGCGGCGGCATCTACACCGATTCTCCGGCCGACTTCCAGGAGCCGTTCCTGCGCCAGACGTTCGCCTTCTGGGGCATCAACGACATCGAGTTCGTGCGTGCCGAGGGCATCGCCTACTCGCCGCAGCACCGTGAAGACGCCATCGCTGGCGCGCTGGCGGCTCTGCCGTCGCACGAAGCGGCTGAAGCCGCCGCTGCATAAGCGTTCCAACGTTCGGCGCCGCTCTCTCCTCGTCGAGGCGCTGAACGCGGGCCGGGATCCCCTCCCCCATCCCGGCCCACCCTGACGGCCCCGCTCTGCGGGGCCGTTTTTTTGTGGACCGATTCCCGCCCGCCGGGCATGGCCCGGCGCTATCGGATCCGGAAGGTGGCGCCGGGCCATGCCCGGCGGAAACGGTACAGTGGGCCATGAACTACATCGTGACCACTGCGCACCGCAGCGAATTTCCACACCCGATCACCCTGCGCCGCGGCCAGGCGCTGGCGGTGGGCAAACGCTATGAAGGCCCGGAGGGCTGGAAGGACTGGTTCCTGTGCGAGGCCGAGGGGCAGCAGCCCGGATTCGTGCCGGCACCGGTGATCGGTCGCGATGCGCAGGGTGACGCGTTTGCCACGGAGGATTACTGCGCGCGGGAACTGGATGTGGATCCCGGGCAGTTGCTGCGTGGGCTGCGCACGCTCAATGGTTGGGCGTGGTGCGTGCCGGAGACCGGCGAACCGGGATGGGTACCCCTGGAGAAGCTGCGGGCAACAGAAACCCAGTAGCGCCGAGCCCATGCTCGGCGGCGGCGCCGAGCGCCCACAATCAATGCGGCCGGCGATGGGCAGGAGCAGCCGAGCATAGGCTCGGCTCTACATGGATCTGTAGCGCCCGAGCCTATGCTCGGGCGGCGGCGCCAAGCGCCCACAATCAATGCGGCCGGCGATGGGCAGGAGCAGCCGAGCATAGGCTCGGCTCTACATGGATCTGTAGCGCCCGAGCCTATGCTCGGCGGCGGCGCCGAGCGCCCACAATCAATGCGGCCGGCGATGGGCAGGAGCAGCCGAGCATAGGCTCGGCTCTACATGGATCTGTAGCGCCCGAGCCTATGCTCGGGCGGCGGCGCAACGCGCCGGTTGTCAGGCGATGGTTTCCAGCCCACCCATGTACGGGCGCAGCGCTTCCGGCACGGTGATGCTGCCATCGGCGTTCTGGTAGTTCTCCATCACCGCGATCATCGCGCGGCCGACCGCCACGCCCGAGCCGTTCAGGGTGTGTGCCAGTTCCGGCTTGCCGGTGGCCGGGTTGCGCCAGCGCGCCTGCATGCGACGGGCCTGGAAGTCACCACAGTTCGAGCACGAGGAGATCTCGCGGTAGGTCTGCTGCGACGGCAGCCAGACTTCCAGGTCGTAGGTCTTGATGGCCGAGAAGCCCATGTCGCCGGTGCACAGCAGCACCTTCCGGTACGGCAGGCCCAGCTTTTCCAGCACCACTTCGGCACAGCGGGTCATGCGCTGGTGCTCGGCATCGCTGTCTTCCGGGCGGCTGATCGACACCAGCTCGACCTTCTCGAACTGGTGCTGGCGGATCATGCCGCGCACGTCGCGGCCACCACTGCCGGCCTCGGCGCGGAAGCACATCGAGTGGGCAGTCATGCGCAGCGGCAGGCGCTCGGCGTCGACGATCTCATCGCGCACGATGTTGGTCAGCGGCACTTCCGAGGTCGGGATCAGGTAACGCGTGGAGTCGCCCACGGCGGTCTTGAACAGGTCGTCCTCGAACTTCGGCAGCTGGCTGGTGCCGCGCAGCGAATCGGCGTTGACCAGCAGCGGCACGTTGGTTTCCTCATAGCCGTGCTCACCGGTGTGCAGGTCGACCATGAACTGGGCCAGCGCACGGTGCAGGCGCGCGATCGGGCCGCGCAGCACCGTGAAGCGCGAGCCGGACAGCTTGGCCGCGGTCTCGCCGTCCAGCCACCCGTTGCGGGCGCCCAGTTCGACGTGGTCAAGCACCTTGAAATCGAACTGGCGCGGGGTGCCCCAGCGCGCCTGCTCGACGTTGTCGTTCTCGTCGGCACCGGCCGGCACGTCATCGGCCGGCAGGTTCGGAATGCCCATCGAGATCGCTTCGATCTTCTCGCGCAGCTCGTCCAGCGCCACTTCCGAGGCCTTCAGCTCGTCGGCGAAGGCGGCAACCTCGGCCATGATGGCCGAAACGTCCTCGCCCTTGGCCTTGGCCTGGCCGATGGCCTTGGAACGGCTGTTGCGCAGGCTCTGCAGCTCCTGGGTCCGCACCTGGATGCGCTTGCGATCGGCCTCCAGGGACTCCAAGGCAGACACGTCGAGCTCGAAGCCGCGGCTGGTGCGCAGGCGTTCGGCGAGGTCGGCGGGCTGGTGACGGAGCAGGGCTGGATCAAGCATGGCAGGTGTCGTGGTGGGTATCAGGGATGGGATTATCGCTTGTTATACGGATTTCTGCCGCCCGGTTCATTCCCGCCGTGGCAGAATCGAGCCATTCCGTACTGGTCCGGTCCATGTCTGCACCCCGCTCGTCGTCCGCCAAGTCGTTCACTGTGCATATCCCGCGCAATGCCCTGAAGATCGCCGGTATCGCCTTCGGGGTGGGCGTGCTGCTGTTCGTGCTGGTCTGGCTGACCGGTCGCGACAAGGAGTTCTTCCGCGCCGATCCTGCCGCGCAGACCCCGCAGGAAACCGCCCAGATCGAGCCCCTGCCGGAGCCGTTGGCCGCTGCGGCCGGTTCCAGCGACATGCCCGATGCCAAGCCGGCCCCGGTAGAGGAAGAAGCACCAAAGCTGGTCGAAACGGCCCCACCGCCGCCTGCCCCCATCGCTGAAGCAACCCCGGCCGCACCGGGCCCTGCGCCGGCGGCCACCGGCAACAGCCAGCCGATGCCGATTGCCGGCCAGTCGCCGCCACCCGCCTACCCGGCTGCCGCGCTGCGCGCTGGCGAGACCGGCACCGTGGTGGTGCGGGTGGACGTGGACGCCACTGGCTATCCAAACAACGCCACGGTGATCCAGCGCAGCGGTTCACGCGAGCTCGACCGTGCCGCCACAGACGCCGTGCGCCGCTGGCGCTTCACTCCGGCGCAGAGCAACGGCCAGGCCGTCCCCGGCAGCATTGAAGTGCCGTTCGACTTCAAGACGCAGTAACTGAACGCTTCCCGGCAGGCAAACTGAACCCTGCCGGTGGCGTTGACGCAACGCTGACACTTCTCGTCCGTGGCTCGCGCAACACTTCCCATGTCGTCCATTGACGGAAGGAGTTAGCGATGGCTGCCACCACCCACGAAGACCTTCATTCGCCGCATCTGCAGGAAGATTCCAACCTGCAGCACAAACCCACGTCGCCCTGGATGTGGATCGCGCTGATCGTGGCGATGTTTGCGGCCGCCCTGCTCTGGCTGCGTCATTCGAACCAGGAAGACGTGGCACCGGCGCCAGTTGGTGAGCGCATGCTTCCCGCCCCCGAGGAGGCAGCGGTGACGGATGCAGCGGCCCCTGCCGCGCCCCAGGCAGCCCCCGCTACTGCTTCGCGGAAGGCCGCCCCGGTAGTGCGCAATCGTGAGGCCCGGCCGCTGGCCAGCAACCGCATGCCCACCTACCCCGCCGCCGCGCTGCGTAGTGGCGTGCAGGGCAGCGTGATCGCCAGCCTGAGTGTCGATACCCGCGGCAACGTCGCCAATGCCGCGATCGTTTCGCGCAGCGGCGAGCGCAGTCGCGATCTGGACCGCGCAGTGCTGAGCACTGTGCAGAACTGGAAGTTCCAGCCGGCGATGCACGAAGGCCGTGCCATCGCCAGCGTGGTGCGGGTCCCGGTGGATTTCCGTACCGAGCAGCGTTGATCGCGGACGAGGGGTTCGTGATGTTTAGACGGAGGCTTCGGCCTCCGTCCTTTTATGCGGAAAAGCGTGCCGGCCAAGGTCGGCACCTACCGGGCGATGTGAACGTGCCAACCAAGGTTGGCACCTACCGGGTGATGTGAACGTGCCGACCAAGGTCGGCAGCTACCGCGGAATGCGATCCGCCGGGCATGGCCCGGCGCTACCCACACCGTGTCCGGTAGCGCCGGGCCACGCCCGGCGGTTGCGGTGCCGGTCAGGCCAGGTTGAAACCGGCGCTGCGCGCAAGGCCGTCGAAATCCGGGAACGACGTGGCGACGTTGGCGATATCGTTGATGCGCACTTCGCCGTCACTGATCTGGCCGGCAATGGCGAACGCCATGGCAATGCGATGGTCGCCGTGGCTTTCGATGGTGCCGCTGCCCAGGCGCACGCCGCCGTGCAGGGTGGCACCGTCTTCGGTTTCGTCCACCTGCATGCCCAGCGCGCGCAGGCCGGTGGCCATCGCCGCAAGACGGTCGGATTCCTTCACCCGCAGCTCGGCCGCACCGCTCACCACGGTCTGGCCTTCTGCGGCCGCGGCCGCCACGAACAGCGCGGGGAATTCGTCGATCATGTCCGGCACCAGCGCTTCCGGAATGCGCGCGCCCTTCAGCGGGGCGTAGCGCACCACCAGATCGGCAACGGGTTCACCCCCCTGCTCGGCCGGATTCTCTTCGGTGATGTCCGCGCCCATCAGGCGCAGCGCGTGCAGCAGGCCGGTGCGACGCGGGTTCAGGCCAACCTGCTTCAGGCGCAGTTCGGAGCCGGGAATGATGCTGGCGGCCACCAGATAGAACGCCGCAGACGAGAAGTCGGCCGGCACCACGATGTCCGTGGCACGCAGGCGCTGGCCGCCACGCAGGCACGCCTTGCCCGGCGAGAATTCGATATCCACGCCGAACGCCGACAGCATGCGCTCGGTGTAGTCACGGGTCGGATGCGGTTCGGTCACCTGGGTTTCGCCCTGCGCGTACAGTCCGGCCAACAGCACCGCCGACTTGATCTGTGCGCTGGCCACCGGCGAGGCGAAGTCGATGCCGTGCAGCGACTGGCCGCCATGCACCTGCAGCGGCGGCGTGCCGTCGTCCTGGGTGTCGATCTTCGCGCCCATCTGCGACAGCGGGCCGGTGACGCGGCGCATCGGGCGGCCCGACAGCGACTCATCGCCGATCAGCGTGCAACCGAACGCCTGGCCTGCCAGCAGGCCGGCCAGCAGGCGCATGCCGGTACCGGCGTTGCCGCAGTCCAGCGGTGCGCTGGGGGCCTGCAGGCCGTCGATGCCGACACCATGCACGATGCGCTGCGACGGGCTGGGCGTTTCGATGCGCACGCCGAGTTGGCTGAAGATGCGCGCGGTGGCGCGGGTGTCTTCACCTTCCAGGAAGCCTTCGATATGCGAGGTGCCATCGGCCAGCGCAGCGAACATCACCGAGCGGTGCGAGACCGACTTGTCGCCGGGAATGGTCAGGCTGCCCTGCAGCGGCTGGCCCTTGCGGGCAATCCAGTGTTGCGCGTTGCTCATCGTTCGATCATTCCGTAAACACCGGCAGTGCCGGCGATGCATCAGGGAGCGGCGGCTGTTGCCGCCGCAGCAGCACTCAGGGCACGGCCACCGGGTAGGAGCCGAGCACCTTGATCTGCGCCGAGTGCGCTTCCAGTTCGGCCAGGGCAGCCTGCATCGGCGCGTCGTCGATGTGGCCGGCCAGGTCGATGAAGAAGCCGTATTCCCACTTGCCGTGGTGCGACGGGCGCGACTCGATGCGGTTCATGCTGATGCCGTGGCGGGCGAACGGGCTGAGCACGTCGAACAGCGCACCGGGCTTGTCATGGATGAACACCAGCACCGAGGTACGGTCGTGGCCGGAAGTCGGGAAGATGTTGCGGCCCACCACCAGGAAACGGGTGGTGTTGTCGGCATCGTTCTGGATGGGCTTGGTGACCACCTTCTTCAGGCCGTACACATGGCCGGCGCTCTCGCCGCCGATGGCCGCCGCGTCGTCGGCGTTGCGCGCACGGCGTGCACCCTCGGCATTGCTCGACACCGGAATCTTTTCGGCCTTCGGCAGGTTGGCTCGCAGCCACGCCGAGGTCTGCATGAACGACTGCGGGTGCGCGTAGATGCGCTCGATGTCCTCGATGCGGCCGCTGCGCGACATCAGGTACTGCTGCACGCGCAGTTCCACTTCGCCACAGATCTTCAGGTTCGAGGTCAGGAACATGTCCAGGGTGATCTGGATGGTGCCCTGCCCCGAATTTTCCACCGGCACCACGCCGAAATCGGCGTTGCCCGCTTCCACTTCCTGGAACACTTCCTCGATGCTGGCCATCGGCAGGCCCAGCGCGGAGCGACCGAAGTGCTTGAGCACGGCCTGCTGGCTGAAGGTGCCTTCCGGGCCGAGGTAGCCGATCTTCAGCGGCTCCTGCTGGGCCAGGCAGGCCGACATGATCTCGCGGTAGACGTGCACCAGCAGCTCGTCGCTGAGCGGGCCTTCGTTGCGGTCCACCACCATGCGCAGCACCTGCGCTTCGCGCTCGGGGCGGTAGTAGTCCACGGCGGCGGCCAGCTTGCCCTTGGCCTTGCCGACCTGGTGGGCGAAACGCGCGCGCTCGGCGATCAGGTTCTGGATGTCGCGGTCAATCTGGTCGATCTTCGAGCGCACATCGGCCAGCGCCAGCGGCGCCAGGGTGGGCGCCGGGTTCGACGCGGCCTTGGACGTGCTCTTGCCCTTGGCCTTGGTGGAGGCGCTGTCCTTGGCCGGTTCGGCCTTCTTCGGCGCCTTCTTGCTGGATTTGCTGCTTGCCATCGGAATTCCCTGTTGCGGGGCACGCACCCGACGGTGCGCGCCATTCATTGCTCAACCGTGACGCTGCTGGAAATCGGCCATGAAGGCGACCAGCGCCTCGGCCCCGGCCAGCGGCATGGCGTTGTACAGCGAGGCCCGGATACCGCCGACCACCTTGTGGCCCTTCAGCGCCAGCAGGCCGGCGGCCTTGGCTTCGGCCACGAAGCGGGCGTCGAGTTCGGCATCGGGCAGGAAGAATGGGATGTTCATCCGCGAACGGGCCGCATGTGCGACCTCATTGCGGTAGAAGCCGCCGGAGCCGTCGATGGCGCCGTACACCAGCGCGGCCTTGGCGGCATTGCGCTTGGCGAACTCGGTCACGCCGCCCTCGGCCAGCATCCACTTGAACACCAGGCCGGCCAGATACCAGTTCCAGGTCGGCGGGGTGTTGAGCATCGAATCGCGGGCGACGTGCGAGCGGTAGTCGAAGATGTCCGCGCGCGGCTGGCCAGTGCGCTCGAGCAGGTCGCGGCGGATGATCATCACCGCGATGCCGACCGGGCCGAGGTTCTTCTGCGCGCCGGCGTAGATCACGCCGTAGCGGCGCACATCCAGCGGTTCGCTGGCGATGGACGAGCTGAAATCGGCGATCAGCGGGACGTTGCCGGTGTCGGGTACATCACGGAACTCGACGCCGTGGATGGTCTCGTTGGCGGTGATGTGCACGTAGGCCGCACCGGGCGAAAGCTGCCAGTCGGCGCGCGGCGGCAGCGTGCGGTAGCCATCGGCCTCGCTGCTGGCGGCGATGTTGACGTCGACGTAGACCCCGGCCTGCTTGACCGCGGTCTTGCCCCAGTGGCCACTGACCACGTAGTCGGCACGCTGGCCGGGGCTGGCGAAGTTGAGCGGGATCAGCGCCTGCTGGGTGGTGGCACCACCGGACAGGAACAGCACCGCATAGTCGTCGGGGATGTCGAGCAGGCGCCGCAGGTCGGCCTCGGCCTCTGCAGCCACGGACATGAATTCCGCGCCGCGATGGCTCATTTCCACGATGGAGGCACCGGAGCCGTGCCAGTCCAGCATTTCCGCCTGCGCCTGGCGCAGGACCGATTCCGGCAAGGTTGCAGGGCCGGCACTGAAGTTGAACGCGCGCGTCATGTCACACCTGTGGGGCAAGACCCCTAGTATGCCGCAGTGCACCAGCCTTGCGGCCTTGTGGCGCAAGGGAAATTTGGTTTCATTGGAATCCATCTACCAGCAGCAATGCTCCGGTAGCCGCCGACCTTGGTCGGCGTACGCCGTCAGGCGTCATGCCCGCCTGAGGAACGTGCCGACCAAGGTCGGCACCCACCAGAGCGGACCCGGCGGATGCGGATCAGCGCGCGCCGAACCAGAGCAGCAGGCTGAGCACTGCCGCCAGCAACAAGGCACTGGCCAGCAGCCACGGCCAGCGCCGGACCCTGCGCGGTGTCACCGGCAGCACCGGCGCTTGTTCTGCGTCCTCGCCGGACTCGTCCTCGGCCGGCAGCGGACGCCGACGTGGATCATGCGGCACTTCCAGCACGAAACGGTGTTGGCCATCGAACACCACCTGATCGCCGGCCTGCAGCCAGCAGTGGCGCACGGCCACGCCGTTGACCCGGGTGCCGTCGGCACTGCCGAGGTCGCGCAGCAACACACGATCACCGTGCACTTCCACGCGGGCGTGCTGTTCGGCGAAGGCCGGGTCGTCGATGGCGATGTCGGCCTCACTGCCGCGACCGACCAGGCGGGCCCGCGACAGGGTGAAGCTGCGGCCATGATGCAGGCCGCCGACACCGCGCAGCAGGCGCTGCTGCTCGTCGCTGCCGTCATCGTTCTTCGGCGCGGGTGCCTGCAGCAGGCTCTCGACCTCGCCCTGCAGCACCATCTCCACGCCGTCCACATACACCGCGTCGCCTGCACGCAGCAGGGCCATGCGGCGCACTGGTCGACCATTCACATGGATGCCACGGATACCGTTGCCGACCTGCAGCCAGAGGCCGCGATCGTCCATGCAGAACTGCGCCAGCAGCAGGGCGCCGTGGCCGGCGTCGCCGAGCCGCACACTGCCGTTGGCCTGGCGCACGATGCGTTGCACCCCGGGCCGCAGCGGCTGGTCGGGCTGTTGTTGTTGACTGAAGTGAACAAGCAGGTTCTGCACGCGGCGCAGCCTAGCAGGTTGGCCGCCAACGAAGAAGAACCTGCGATGAGTGCTTGGCGCGACGCCCCTCGATGCGCACAATGCTCGCCCTCATAGATCATCCCCGCCCTGCGCCAGGAGCCTGCATGTCCACCATCGATGTCCGCCACGCCCACGCCCTGCCCGACGCACAGGCACGCGCCGCGATCGAACAGGTCGCCGCCAAGCTGTCCGAGCGCTTCGGCCTGAAGTCGTCCTGGACCGCCGACGTGCTGAACTTTTCCGGCAGCGGCGTGGATGGTGCGATCGAGCTGCAGCCGGGCGCCGTGCACGTGACCGCCAAGCTGGGCTTCCTGTTGTCGGCGATGAAAGGCATGGTGGAAGGCGAGATCCAGCGCGTACTGAAGGAAAAGCTGGGCTGAACCCCGGCGGCGGCCGTCACGGCCGTGCAACGCCAACGCGCGCTACTCTCGGGCCAGGCCCAACTCCCACGGGAAGTGCGATGAACCAGTACGAAAACGATGACCGCCGCAACGACGACGCCTCGTTCGGTGACCAGGCCGAGCGCTTCTCGCGCAGGCTCAGCGACTCGGCCCAGCAGGTCTGGCTGGCTGGCCTGGGGGCCTTGGGCCGCGCACAGGCCGAGGGCAGCCGCTTCTTCGATGGCCTGGTGAAGGAAGGCGAAGCCTGGGAAGCCCGCCGCCGTGAGCGCAATGGCGAACAGGGTCCGGGCTGGCGCGACAACGTGGAAACCTCACTGGATGAGGCCCGCGAGAAGGCCTCCGGTACCTGGAACAAGGTCGAAAAGGCCTTCGACGACCAGGTGCAGGGCGTGCTCAAGCGCCTGCACGTGCCCACTGCCGACGAGGTGACCGCGCTGGAAGCCCGTATCGACGCCCTGCACGCGCGGCTGGCCAAGCTGGAAAACCGTGCGGCCTCGGGCGCCGATGCCCCCGCACCGGGCAGCCATCAGTCGCCGGGCAGCGTGCCCTGAACATCGATTGTTGCAATGCAATAAATTTTGATTGACAATCGCGAGCAACCCGCCAATCGCTTCGGCTGCCGTTTGTTCCCTCCCCTCACGGCTTCAGGATTGGCGGGTTTTTCGTGCCTGCCATATGCCGATCTGAGCGTTCCGTCACGCTTCCTGTCAGGAACGTCCTGACCCAGCCGGATAGTGCGACCTTTACACTGTCGTCTTCCGCATTCGCCCCTTCCGCGCACCTCCTGCATGCTTCCTTGGATCCTGGCCCTGCTGTCGGCCCTGCTTACCTGTTCCCTGGCCGTTGTCTATCTGTGGTGGATCAAGCGGCGGCAGAAGGAGATGCAACTGGGCCTGCAGGCGCTGGCCGGCATGCATTGGCGCGAGTTCTCGGTGCTGGTCAAGCGCGCGCTGCGGGAACAGCGCGGCCTGCGTGAACTGAATGACCCGGCCGAGGAATCCCGCGAGCCGAGCAGCGATTTCCTGCTCAGCGACGGCCCCAACCAGTGGCTGGTGTCCTGCAAGCACGGCCTGGCCTATCGCATCGGCACCGCGGCAGTGAACGAGCTGGGTGCCGCCGCGCGGCTGGCCGGCGCCAAGGGCGGCGTGCTGCTGACCGAGGGCCGGATCGAACGCGACGGCCGCGGCGCCGCCGAGAAGCAGGCGGTGGAAGTCCTTGATGGCCCCCGCCTGTGGCCGTTGCTGCAGCCTTACCTGCCCGGCGACATCGAAGCGCGTGTACGTGCCAGCGCCCGGCATGAAGCGCTTCGCCGGATCGCCATTGCCGCACTGGGTTCGGCAACGCTGGGGCTGCTGCTGGGACTCGGCCTGCAGGGCCTGCATGTGGAGCAAGTCCCGCCTGCTGCGCCTGCGCCGGCAACGGCCCTGCCGGCTGCACCGGCACCTGCGGTTGAGCCCGCTCTGGAAAAGACCCCGGCCACCGCACCCCCGGCGGCTGCGCCAGCGGCTGCAGCACCCGCAACGGACGCGCGCAGCAATCCCAATCCGGATGCCGCCACGCTGGAGCGCTTCCAGTCGGACCTGGCCCGCGCCCTGGCCGGCAAGCCCGGCATCGCCAGCGGCGTCTGGCTGACCCGGCAGACGCTGGCGATCAACCGCACCGGCGAACTGGAAGCGGTGTGGCCCCAGGTGTGCGAGGAAGTGCTGCACTACCCCGCCCTGCGCAACGTGCGCATCCAGCTCAATGCCCGCCCCGGCGTGAACGAGCCGGTGCGCTGGCGGCAGTGCGCCACGTATTGATGGGGGCGAGCATCCACGCATGGCGTGGATCTACTGAATCCCGATGCACGAATCCCCCGACTCATCGCCCATCACGCGAACAGCAGCCGAGCATGGGCTCGGCTCTACATGGCGCCTGCTCAGCCCAACGCCGCGAGATGCGCAATGTAACTGGAGCGGGATTCGCCGGCCGCCCTGGCCTGCGCATCCAGCCTCGCCAAGATACGACGCGGCAGGCTGATGTTGACCCGCTCGATGGTGTCGTCCAGCAGGGATGGATCAATGCAGATGTAGGCAAGAATCCAGGCCGTACCACTGGGAGCCTCGGCGACGATCTTCTGTGGCGCAGAAGGATTCGGAATCGAGCGCCCCTCATCCAGGGCCGCATCGATCCAGGCAAGCGCAGATTCCTCGGCCGCACTGAGTGCATCGTCAAGCGTGTCGGCCGCCGAAAAGCACCCCGGCAGATCGGGAACGATGACACCCCACGCGGTGCGTTCATCGCCGGCCTCAATCAAGACTGGATAGCGCATGGGACCTCCTACGTCAGTCCTGCCAGTTTCCGCAGCGCCAGCACCAGACCCTTGCCCAGATCCTTTTGGGGGTGAGGCACGGTGATGATGTGGGACCGGTGCGGGTGCACGAATACATGATGGGATCCCCGAATCCTGCAACAGGTCCAACCTGCCGCCTCCAGATCCCGGATGAGGTCCCTGCTCTTCATGCAGGGACGATACACATCGTACACACGCATCAACAGAGTTCAAGACGACAGCCGTTCCAGACCCGTTGATCCACGCCATGCGTGGATGGAATCCCTATCGCGCGCCCGGCGCGAAGCGCGCCACCAGGTCCCAGGCATCCCCCAGGAACACCTGCCGCACGCGGGTGATCGGCTGTTCGCCGCGCCAGGTCAGGCGCTCGATCACCAGGCAGGCGGTGCCGGGCTTCACGTCCAGCAGCTGGGCGCTGGCGGTGTCCGCGCCCCAGGCACTGATGCGGTGCTGCGCGCGCGTCCACGACACGTTCTGCAGCAGCCAGCTGCCAGGCGCGGTGGTGCTGAAATCGACCTCCAGCACCTCGGGCACGCCGACGGGGCTGATCAGGCGATGCTCCAGTGCCAGCGGGCGGCCATCGGCCAGATGCAGGCAGCGCATCGCCAGCAGCTGCTGCTGGCCGGCCAGCTCCACCTCGCCGGCATTGCTGCTTTCGGCCAGGCGCAGCTCGCGCTGCAGCAGCCGGTAGCCGTACAGGTGGCCGCGCGAGCCGACCTCCATGGCGATATCGGGAATTTCCAGCGCCACCTGCTCCAGGTGCGGCGGCTGCCGCGCTACGAACGAACCCGCACGACGGCGGCGCTCGATCATGCCGCTCTCGGCCAGCGCGGTCAGCACCTTGTTCACCGTCATCCGCGAGCAGCCGTACTGTTCCATCAGCTCGTGCTCGTAGGGAATACGGAAGCCCGGCGCCCACTCCCCGCTGAGGATGCGGCTTTCCAGATCGCTGCGGATACGCTGGTTGAGCGTGGCGGACTTGCTGGCCTTCACGTAATGGGGTCCCGGTGGCGGAGGCGATCAGCCCAGCACGCCCTTCAGGGCGGCGGCGAAGGCGGTGGTGATCGCCTCGCGCTGCAGGTGGCGGCCCTCGGCCACGCACTGGCGGCCATGCCGCCAGACCGATCGCAGCGCGCCATTACGTGCGGCGAACACCCAGCTGTCAAGCCATGCGTCATCCTGCCGCGCCTGCAACGCCGGGTGCGCGGCGTCCAGCTCAACCAGATCGGCGCTGGCGCCGACCTGCAGGCCAGCAGCCACGCCCAGCGCCTGCGCACCACCGTGCAGTGCGCCTTCAAACAGGAAACGACCGGTACTGCGGGTGGCATCCGGGGCCAGCACGTTGCGCCCGCGCAAGGTAAGCCGCTGGCCGTATTCGAGCAGGCGCAGTTCTTCGGCGGCATCGATCAACACGTTGGAATCGGAGCCGACACCGAAACGGCCGCCCTCGCGCGCAAAGGCCTGCATCGGGAACAGGCCGTCGCCCAGGTTCGCCTCGGTGATCGGGCACAGCCCGGCCACGGCACCGCTGGCCACGATGGCGGCACGCTCGTCGTCGGTGATGTGGGTGGCGTGCACCAGGCACCAACGCGCATCGACCGGTGCGTGGTCGTACAGCCACTGCACCGGGCGCTGGCCGCTCCACGCCAGGCAGGCCTCGACTTCACGCATCTGCTCGGCGATATGGATGTGCACCGGGCCATCGGTGAGCGGCAACAACGCACCCAGTTCCTCGCCCGTGACAGCGCGCAGGCTGTGCGGTGCGATGCCGAGCACCGCATCGGGCAGCGCGGCCAATGCCGGCTTGGCGGCATCCAGCAACTGCGCGAAGCCGTCCACATCGTGGATCAGGCGACGCTGAGCGGGATTCGGCGCTGCCCCGCCGAAATCGGCATGCGCATAGAACACCGGCAGCAGGGTCAGGCCGATGCCGGTCTGATCGGCCGCCGCCGCGATCCGCGCACTCATCTCGGCGCGGTTGGCATAGGCGCGGCCGTCGGCATCGTGGTGCAGGTAGTGGAATTCGCCGACGCGGGTGAAGCCGCTTTCCAGCATTTCCATGTAGGCCTGGGCGGCGATGGCCTGCACCGCGTCCGGGCGCAGATGGGCCAGGAAGCGGTACATCAGTTCGCGCCAGCTCCAGAAGCTGTCACCGTCACCGCCGCCGATCTCGGTCAGGCCGGCCATGCCGCGCTGGAAGGCGTGGCTGTGCAGGTTGGGCAGGCCCGGCACCAGAATGCCGACGCGGGTGTCACCGTCCTGCGCGCCCTGCCCCGTGCTGATCGCGGTGATGCGGCCGTCCTGAACCTGCAGGCGGACATCACGGGCCCAGCCCTCGGCCAGCAAGGCGTGGGCGGCATGGAAACTGAGCAGGGAACGCGAATCGGACATGGCTGGACAACCCGAAATGGACGCCTATATTGTATAGACATATAAGCACAGCCGCATTGTGGATGCCATGCACGTCGAAACCCTCTGGTCCAACGTCCACCTGATCACCCTTGATGGCGAGGGGCTGGGTGTCATCCGCGATGGCGTGCTGGCCTGCGCCGACGGCCGCATCGTCCATGTCGGCCCGGCCGGCAGCGACGCCCACCTGCAGCCGACCACCCGCATTGACGGCGAGGGCCGCTGGATGTCGCCGGGCCTGATCGACTGCCACACCCACCTGGTCTACGCCGGCAACCGCGCCAACGAATTCGAGCAGCGCCTGCAGGGCGTCAGCTATGCCGACATCGCCCGTGCCGGCGGCGGCATCGTCTCCACCGTGCGCGCCACCCGTGCCGCCACACCGGAACAGCTGGCCCGCGAAAGCCGGCCGCGCCTGCTGGCAATGCGCGCCGAGGGCGTGACCACCCTTGAGATCAAGTCCGGCTACGGCCTGACCCTGCCCGACGAACGCAAGCAGCTGCAGGTGGCGCGTGCATTGGGTGAGGAATGCCGGGTCAACGTGGTGACCACCTTCCTCGGCGCGCACGCGATTCCGCCGGGCCGCGAAGCGCAGGAATACACCGACGAGGTGTGCAGCGTGATGATTCCGGCCATTGCTGCCGAAGGCCTGGCCGAAGCGGTGGATGTGTTCTGCGAGAACATCGCGTTTTCCCCGGCGCAGGCACGGCAGGTCTTCGAGGCAGCGCGTGCGAACGGGCTGGCGGTGAAGATCCATGCCGAACAGCTGAGCAACCAGCACGGTGCCGAACTGGCGGCCGGCTTCGGTGCGCTCTCCGCCGACCACATTGAACATCTGGATGACGCTGGCATCGCCGCGATGGCCGCCGCCGGCACCGTGGCCGTGCTGCTGCCGGGCGCCTTCTATTTCACCCGCGATACCACCCTGCCGCCGATCGCTGCATTGCGCGCGGCCGGCGTGCCACTGGCACTGGCCACCGACAGCAACCCGGGCACTTCGCCACTGACCAGCCCGCTGCTGGCGATGAACATGGGCGCCACCCTGTTCCGCCTGACCGTGGACGAGTGCATCGCCGGCTTCACCCGTGAAGCGGCGCGCGCGCTTGGCCATGGAGAGCGCTTCGGCCGACTCGCTGTCGGCATGGACTGCGACCTGGCGATCTGGGACATCGACGCCCCCGCCGATCTGGTCTATCGCATTGGATTCAACCCGCTGCACGCGCGCGTGGTGCGCGGTCAGCCCGACCTGCCTGCCTCCTGGAGCAACACATGAGCAACACCCTGGTTCTTCGCCCCGGCCATGTCACTCTCGCCCAGTGGCGGCAGGTCTATCGCGGTGCGCCGCTTGCACTGGACCCGGCTGCGCTGCCGGTGGTGCGCGCCAGCGCTGCGGCGGTGGCCGCCATCGTCGCCAAGGGCGCGCCGGTGTATGGCATCAACACCGGCTTCGGCAAGCTGGCCAGCGTGCGCATCGAGCGCGAAGACCTGGCCACCCTGCAGCGGAACATCGTGCTCTCGCATGCCGCCGGCGTGGGCGAGCCGATGCCGGCCAGCGTGGTGCGGTTGATGATGGCGCTGAAGCTGGTCAGCCTGGCGCAGGGTGCGTCGGGCATCCGCGAGGAAACGCTGCTGCTGCTGGAAGCGATGCTGGTCAAGGGCGTGCTGCCGGTGGTGCCGGCGCAGGGCTCGGTGGGTGCTTCCGGCGATCTGGCACCGCTTTCGCACCTGGCCAGCGTGATGCTGGGTGTGGGCGAAGCGTTCATCGGTGACGAACGCCTGCCCGCAACCGACGCATTGGCGCGTGCCGGCCTGCAGCCGATCGAACTGGGCGCGAAGGAAGGCCTGGCGCTGCTCAACGGCACCCAGTTCTCCACCGCCTATGCGCTGGCCGGCCTGTTCGACATCGAAACCGTGTTCCAGGCGGCACTGGTCACCGGCGCGTTGTCGGTGGAAGCGGCCAAGGGTTCGGACACGCCGTTCGATCCGCGCATCCATGCCATCCGTGGCCAGCGCGGGCAGATCGCCACCGCCGCCACGCTCCGCACGCTGATGCAGGGCTCGGACATCCGCGAATCGCACCGCGACAACGACGTGCGCGTGCAGGACCCGTACTGCCTGCGCTGCCAGCCGCAGGTGATGGGCGCGGCGCTGGATATCCTGCGCCAGGCCGCGACCACGCTGGAAATCGAAGCCAATGGCGTGTCCGACAATCCACTGGTATTCACCGATACCGGCGAAGCACTGTCTGGCGGCAACTTCCACGCCGAGCCGGTGGCCTTCGCCGCTGACATGCTGGCGATGGCGGTGTGCGAGATCGGCTCGATCAGCGAGCGCCGCCTGGCGATGCTGGTGGACCCGGCGCTGTCCGGCCTGCCGGCCTTCCTGACCCCGCGCCCGGGTTTGAATTCCGGCTTCATGATTCCGCAGGTGACCGCCGCCGCGCTGGTCTCGGAAAACAAGCAGCGCGCCTACCCGGCCAGCGTCGATTCGATCCCCACCTCGGCCAACCAGGAGGACCACGTGTCGATGGCCGCGCACGGTGCACGCCGCCTGATGCAGATGGCCGAGAACGCCGCCAACGTGATCGGCATCGAGCTGCTGGCCGCCGCGCAGGGCTGTGATTTCCATGCCCCGCTGCGCTCCAGCGCCGCGCTCGAGAACGTGCGCGCCACCCTGCGTGCCCAGGTGCCGACGCTGGAAGAAGACCGCTACTTCCACCCGGACATGGTGACCGCCACCCACCTGGTGCACAGCGGCGCGCTGGCACGTGGCCTGACCGACCTGTTGCCGACCGTGGAACCGCAGGCATGAACACGCATCCCGAATGGTTGACGGTGCACGAGGGCCACGCCCCGTTGATCGTCAGCTTCCCGCATACCGGCAGCGAGGTGCCGCACGACCTGATCGGCGACTACCACTCGCCGTGGCTGGCACGCCGCGACGCCGACTGGTGGGTGCACGAGTTGTACGACTTCGTGCGCGGCATGGGCGCGACCACAGTGCGCTCGGCGATCTCACGTTCGGTGATCGACCTCAACCGCGATCCCAGCGGCGTGTCGCTGTACCCGGGCCAGAACACCACCGGCTTGTGCCCGCTGACCACCTTCGACAACCAGCCGCTGTACCACGCCGGGCGCGAACCGGACGACGCAGAAATCGCCCGTCGCCGCGACACGTATTTCCTGCCTTACCACGATGCGCTGGCTTCGCAGATCACGCGTCTGCGTGAACGCCACGGCACCGTGGTGGTGTACGACGCGCACTCGATCCGCTCACACATCCCGCATCTGTTCGACGGGGAGCTGCCGCAGTTCAACCTGGGCACCGCTGGCCCGTCCGGCGCACCTGACACGTCCTGCGACAACGCCTTGAGCGACGTGGTGGAGAACCTGCTGAAGATCAGTGGCATGAGCCAGGTGCGCAACGGCCGCTTCAAGGGTGGCTGGATCACCCGCCACTACAGCAACATCGCCGGCGGCGTGCACAGCCTGCAGATGGAGCTGGCCTGCCGTGGCTACATGCACGAACCCCTGCCGGATCAGGTGGACGAACACAGCTGGCCCACCCCGCTCGACCCCGACCACGCCGCACCGCTGCGCCATACCCTGGCGCAGGTGCTCAATGCCTGCCTTGAATTCGCTACGAACCGGAGCGCCGCATGACCCGCAACGACCCGTCCCGCACCATCGCCGCGCCGACCGGCACCACGCTGAACGCCAAGAGCTGGCTGACCGAAGCGCCGCTGCGCATGCTGATGAACAACCTGCACCCGGACGTGGCCGAGCGGCCGCAGGAACTGGTGGTGTACGGCGGCATCGGCCGCGCCGCGCGTGACTGGGAGAGCTTCGACGCCATCGTCGAAACGCTCAAGCGCTTGGACGACGACCAGACCCTGCTGGTGCAGTCGGGCAAGCCGGTGGGCGTGTTCCGCACCCATGCCGATGCGCCGCGCGTGCTGATCGCCAACTCCAACCTGGTTCCGCGCTGGGCCAACTGGGACCACTTCAACGAGCTGGATAAGAAGGGCCTGGCCATGTACGGCCAGATGACCGCCGGCAGCTGGATCTACATCGGCGCGCAGGGCATCGTGCAGGGCACCTACGAGACTTTCGTGGAAATGGGCCGCCAGCATTTCGGTGGCGACCTGACCGGGAAGTGGCTGTTCACCGGTGGCCTGGGCGGCATGGGCGGTGCACAGCCGCTGGCTGCCGTGATGGCCGGCGCCTCCTGCCTGGCCGTCGAGTGCCGCAAGAGCAGCATCGACATGCGCCTGCGCACCGGCTATCTGGACACTTGGACCGACAATCTTGACGAAGCGCTGCGCCTGATCGAGGAGTCGTGCAAGGCCGGAACGCCGAAGTCGGTGGGCCTGCTCGGCAACGTTGCCGACGTGCTGGCCGAACTGCTCAACCGCGGCGTGAAGCCGGACCTGCTGACCGACCAGACCTCCGCGCACGACCCGGTGAACGGCTACCTGCCGCAGGGCTGGACCGTCGAGCAGTGGGACGACAAGCGCGTGTCCGCCCCCAAGGAAGTGGAGAAGGCCGCGCGCGCGTCGATGGCCAACCACATCCGCGCCATGCTCGGTTTCCACGCGTTGGGCGTACCCACCGTGGACTACGGCAACAACCTGCGGCAGATGGCGCTGGAAGAAGGCGTGGCCAATGCCTTCGACTTCCCCGGTTTCGTGCCGGCCTACATCCGCCCGCTGTTCTGCCGTGGCATCGGCCCATTCCGCTGGGCGGCGCTGAGTGGCGACCCGGAAGACATCGCCAAGACCGATGCCAAGGTGAAGGAACTCATTCCGGACAACCCGCACCTGCACCGCTGGCTGGACATGGCCGCCGAGAAGATCAAGTTCCAGGGCCTGCCGGCGCGCATCTGCTGGGTCGGCCTTGGTGATCGCGATCGTCTGGGCCTGGCCTTCAACGAGATGGTGGCCAACGGTGAACTGAAGGCACCGGTGGTGATCGGCCGCGACCACCTGGACAGCGGCAGCGTGGCGTCGCCGAACCGCGAAACCGAGGCGATGGCCGATGGTTCCGATGCAGTGTCCGACTGGCCGCTGTTGAACGCCCTGCTCAATACCGCCAGCGGCGCGACCTGGGTGTCGCTGCACCACGGTGGCGGCGTCGGCATGGGCTTCTCGCAGCATGCCGGCATGGTCATCGTCTGCGATGGCACCGAAGCGGCGGCGAAGCGGATTGGCCGCGTGCTGTGGAACGACCCGGCCACTGGCGTGATGCGCCATGCCGATGCGGGTTATGAGATCGCGATCGACTGCGCGAAGGAAAAGGGACTGGATCTGCCGGGAATCCTCGGCTGATCGCATCCCTGCACGACTGCCGCCGGGCATGGCCCGGCGCTACCGGAACTACCTGTAGAGCCGAGCCCATGCTCGGCTCGATTTTTTCCGAGTGCACGACGTCTGGCCCAAAGTCAGCCGAGCATCGGCTCGGCTCTACCTGCTTGACCTGCTCTTCCACCGTGACCAAGATGCGCCATCGCCGCTGACGGAACACCGCGATGTACCGCACGCTTGCTGTCCTATTGCTCTGTGCCCTGGCCATCGCCCTGCCCGCTTCGGCCCGTGACGTTCCAGGGGGGCTCACCGCGCAGCTGGACGCGCAGCTACAGACCAATCGCGAGCGCTACGGCATTGCCGGCCAGTCGGTGCTGGTCGCCCACAACGGTCAGGTGCTCTACCAGGGCGCCAGCGGCGATCGTGATCCGGCCACCCACGCGCCGGCCACCGTCGATTCCATTTTCACTGCGCAGTCGATGGCCAAGCTGCTGACCAGCACGCTGGTGATGCAGTTGGTGGACCAGGGCAAGGTGGATCTTGAGGCACCGGCCAGCCGTTATGTACCGGACCTGCCGGCCGCATGGAAGACGATCCCGGTGCGCGATTTCCTCAACCACAGTTCGGGCATCGGCGAGTACTACGACCGGGTCGACAACCGCTGGGTGAGCAAGGGCTACAGTGGCGTCGCGCCGGATCTTGCGGCGGCCCTGAAGGTCGCCGCGGCCGCGCCGATGCAGTTCGCCACCGGCAGCCGCGTGCAGTACACCCAGGCCAACTACCTGGTGCTGACGGCGTTGCTGGAAGCGCACTATCGCAAACCCTTCCCGGCCATCGCGCGCGAGCGCATCCTGCAGCCGCTGAAGATGGCCAGCACCTCCTGGGGCGTGGCCAGCGTACCGGCCCAGCTCGCGGCAGTTCCTTACATTGGCAAGGACGGCCAACTACAGACGGCCAATGAAGATCCCTGGCCGGACTACGGCTGGGGCCATGCCGATCTGCAGACCACCGTGGGTGACATGAACCTTTTCCTGCAGGCACTGGCCACCGGCAAGCTGCTGCGCACGGCCACGCTGGAAACGCTGTGGCAGCCGCAGAAGCTGACCGGCGGCGGCAGAAATTTCTTCTCCACCGGCTGGGACACCACCCGCAGCGACGGCTACACCCAGGTCGGCCATGATGGCGGCACCCGAGTGCGTGCGCGGCTGGCCTACAAGGGCACGCTGGCGAATGGCTACTGGGTATTCGTGTACCTGACCAATGGCAGTGCGCGCAATGTGTGGTCGAGCACGCTGGTGGAAAGCACGATGGCGGTGGTCGCGCCCGAGGAGTTTCCGCATGCGGTGCTGTCCGAGCGGCTGATCGCGTATGCGCTGGATGATGACGCTGGCGGTGCCCAGGCGATACGCAGCTGGTTGCGCGATGACAATCGGGTGACGGGCAGCGAGCTGGAACGTGCGATCAACGCCAGTGGCTATGCCATCCGCGAGAGTCTGGGTGCCAGCAAAGCACTGAAAGTGTTCGCGCTCAACGCCGAGCTGTATCCGGATTCGGCCAACGCGTGGGACAGCCTGGCTGAGTGCCATGCGGCATTGGGCGAAAGAGAAGCGGCTGATCGGCTGTATGCAAAGGCCAAAGCGCTGGCCAAGCCCTCGCCGTAACTTTCTGTAGAGCCGAGCCCATGCTCGGCTGCTCTTCGTTTCGAGCGAAGGAAACCCGCGCTGCGCGCGATAGCCGAGCATGGGCTCGGCTCTACAGGCGCACCCGCCCCCATACGCCGGTGATGGGTGACGTACCGTCCGCGACCTGTTAACTTGCGCGCCACTTTCGTGGTTTACAGCATTCCCGCATGTCGCTCCCGTCTCACCGCCCCACCCCGTCCCTGCTGTTCCTGGCAGTTTCCCTCGGCCTGGCTTCCACTGCCGTCGCCGCACCGCAGGCCACCACCCTTGATGCCGTACGGGTCACCGCTGCCGCCGATGCCAGTGCCCAGGCGCGCGAGGCGCTGAACCGCGTGCCTGGCGCCAGCAACGTCATCGACGTGGCCAAGGCCGACAGTCGACTGTCCAGCAGTGCCGATGTACTGGCCTACCAACCGGGTATCAGCGCGCAGTCGCCGGGCAACGAGGGCACCAAGATCTCGATCCGTGGCTCGGGCATCAATCGCGGGCCGGGCGCGCATGCCTCGGGCATCGCCGTGGCGATCGACGGCCTGCCGCTGACCGGACCGGGCGGCACGCCCTACGAACTGCTGGAACCGCTGTGGCTGTCGCGCGTGGAGGTGCTGCGCGGGGCCAATGGTTTCGAACGTGGCGCGCTGGCACTCGGCGGTGCCATCGATTACGTCAGCCGCAACGGCCGTGATTCGGCTGGCGTGCAATTGCGTTACGAGGCCGGCAGCCGTGGCTACCAGAAGCGCGGTCTCAGCTGGGGCGGTGTCAGCGGCGACGTCGATTACTTCCTGGCCTACACCGATACCGAATTCCACGGCTACCAGCGCCATGCGCGTGGCGACGGTAAAGGTGCGATGGCGAACATCGGCTGGCAGATCACGCCCGACCTGCAGACGCGCTTCTTCGTGCGCTATCGCGAAACCAACCACGAAACGCCCGGGCGCCTGACCCGCGACCAGATCCGCAACGATCCGCATGCGGCCAATCCAGCCAACCTGGCCATCGATGCGCGCCGCCCGCAACCCGGCAGCACCTGGGTGGGCAATGTCACTACGCTGCAGATCGATGAGGACTCCTCATTGCAGGCCGGGCTGGTCTATCACACGTACCCGATGGACTTGAACGAAAGCCTGTACCGCCAGCAGCTGGACTACGCAAACCTCAACGCCACGCTGGACTATCGCCACCGCCACCGGCTGTTCGGGCTGGACAGTGAAACCACGGTCGGCCTGCGCGTCACCCACGACCTGGATGCCGACGTGCGCGAATCGCTGCGCTTTGCCAGCAACGGCTATGCCGCCGGTACGCGCACGCGTGACTTCCGCCACCACGGCACCGACAGCACGCTGCACGTCAGCAACACCCTCACCTTGAGTGACCGCCTGCTCATGCAGACCGGGCTGGCACTGATCAACACCCGTCGCGATGTGCAGGTGACCTGGCCGAGCAGCGGCGGCCGCCTGCGCGACCACGACTGGGACTACGCACCGCGGCTGGGCTTCACCTGGCAGCACAGCGCGCAGACGCAGTGGTTCGGCAACCTGAGCCGCTCGGTGGAAGCGCCGCATCCGTGGTCGATGATCTGGGGTTCGAACCAGTACTTCGGGGCGGGCAATGGCCCGTCCACCGGCCGCCAGCGCGCGCCGGTACCGATGCAGAACCAGACCGCCACCACGCTGGAACTGGGTGCGCGCGGCGACGCGGCGCTGGGCCGCTGGGAACTGACCGGCTACTACGCGCACGTCAACCACGAGCTGCTGAGCGTGGAGCTGCAACCGGTACCGAACCTGTTCATCGCAGAGAACAACGCCAGCCCCACCATGCACCGCGGCATCGAAGCCGGATTGGACAGCACGCTGTGGCAGGCCGCGCCGGGGCGCCTGTCGTTGCGCCAGGCGTACACCTTCAGCGATTTCCGTTACCGCCACGACGCGCGCTTCGGCAGCAACCGCCTGCCCGGCCTGCCGCGCCACTGCTACCAGGCCGAGCTGCGCTTCGATCACGCGTCCGGTCTGTACGCCGCGCTGAACACCGAATACGCCTCGCGTATCGCAGTGGACTACGCCAACAGCTACTGGGCCGACAGCCACGTGATCTTCGGCAGCCGCATCGGCTACGACGCACCCGGTGGCCGCTGGCAGGCGTGGGCGGAGATGCGCAACCTCGGCAACCGCCACTACGCGGCCACGGTCACGCCGGGCTACGACGACGCCGGCAAGGATGTCGCGCGCTCGACGCCAGGCGAAGGCCGTGGCGTCTATGCGGGCGTGCGCTGGCGCTTTGACTGATTACCGCGGGCGGCGCCGGGTGTGAGCCGGCGCCGTCGTTCCAGGTTCAGCCGATACGCCAGGCCGGCAGGCGTTCGCTGCGCTTCCAGATGGAGGGCGCGAAACCAATCAACACCAGCGCCGCCAGCCACTTCGGTGAGGTAGTGAGCAGTGTCGAGGTGAGCGAGCCATCGACGGGGGCGGCCATTTCCTGCCACGGGTTGTAGCCCAGGTAGACGACGCTGCCAGCCCACCACAGCAACGCCGCACCGACACCCACCAGCAGCAGGGACAGCGTGCGGCAGGTCCAGCGCTGCGAGGTGGTGCCCCATTCCCGCGACGCCGCGATCAGCAGGCCCACCACCAGCAGCGACACCAGTGCAACCAGCCCGATATCGACCTTGTGCCCGATACGCTCATAGCTGCAGGCGCGGCATTGCGCCTCCTCCGCGGCGGTAGCGGCTTCGGCGGTATCGGCCTGCCCGGCTGCGGGCTCCGCCAGTGCTGCAAACGGCATCAGTACTGCCAGCAGCGTCACCATGATCCAACGAAACAACGTCCTGTTCCTGCGTGCAGCGACATCCATGCGCTCTTCCTCATTCGTGGTGGTTGACAGCCGGCCACATGCCTTGGCCTTGGCGCGGATCATAGCGCAGGGTAGGTCAGGAACGAAAAGCCGAGCTCGGCCATCCACTTGCGCCGCTACAGCGCCCGGAACGCCTGGGCCAGACTGACTGCGCCGGGTGCCAGTTCCTGTGCGAGCCATCCAACAACAGCAAAGAACAGCAGCAGGCCGTGCAGCGGCCAGATCGTGTGCGTCACGCATACCCGCCACCATCCCTGCTCCTGCATGCCCTGCATGCGCCGGTACAGGCCACTGGCAATGGCCGCGTCCACCAGCAATTCGGCCATCAGCACCGGCGCCGACCACACCACCCACATGCTCGCCAGCAGGACGGTCGCCACCAGCGCGACGATGCCGAGGATCACCAGCAACGGCAGGCCCGCTTCGTCTTCGGCCAGGCCGGTCAACGGCAGCTCACCGGCATCGCCGCCGCCGGCCTGCGCCGACTCATTCCACGAAGCTGACGCGCCGCCACCTCCAGAACGGCCACCGACGCTGCTCCACGGTGATTCGGCGACGCCGCCGTGTGCCGATGGGCTGCCTCCACCCACCTCCGACGACAGGCCATCCAGCACGTCGTCCCAGCGCCAACGGATCCAGATCCACATCAGCAGCAGGAACACGCCGTAGGCCAGCAGTACCGCCATCGGGTAGCGCAACAGCATTGCGTCGACGCCAGCCAGCCGCAGCAGATGCGAGGCAAGGAACCCGGCGGCTCCAGTCAACGCAACGATCAAGGCCATCTGCAGACGGGGCCAGCCACGTTGCTGCAGGTGCCGCCGCGCACGCACGACTTCACCGCCACGGCTCCTGGGCAGCTTCAATGCACTGATGGAAAAATGGCGCGAGTTCTTCATGCCGCCACCCGTAGACGGGAGGCATCGCGGCCAGGGACCTCAGAAACCTGATACTGCATGCGGACATCCTTGCCGGGCACGCGTAGGCGGTGGTGGACGGATTCTAGCGCGATGGGGCCGTGGGTCCATCTGCCACGGGCCGGACTGGCGCCGGCCTTGTACCCGCGCGCCGGCGGCTGGATTATGATTTTCCACCAGAAGAACTATGCGCCACGGCATGCAGGCCTCCCAGTTCACCCGCGCCACCGCGCTCGTGATGTTCGTTCCAATGATTGGCCTCGCCGCTTGGGGTTCGTGGTTTGGTAGCCGCTGCTTCAGCGATGGCTGCCTCGGCGTCCTGGTGGCCTGGCTTGCCGCCGTGGTCACCTTTGCGGTGCAGGCGTTGCTGGTGCTCCCGGCGAATGCCTGGGCCCTCAAGCGGCAGGGAGCGCCCGCCTCCCGCAGCTACCTTCGTTGGTTGGGCGCGTCGGCCGTCGCAGCCTTCCTGCCCATCGTGCTCGGCTGGGGTTACCTGGTGATCTTCAGATGACCTGCCGCGCGTCTCCCGCACACGAATAGCCGGATCAGGGCGGCGCGGTCGCCTTCAGCAACTGCGCTGCGACCTGGTCGAACGGGGCGATGTCCTGCAGTGCGCGGCACATCGCCACGGCGCCTTCCACGCTGGCGATCACCAGGCTGGCCAGTCCATCCGCCGCCGCAGGATCGTGGCCGTCGGCAATGAAGGCTGCGGCGAGATGCCCCTGCCAGCGCGCGAACACTTCGGCAGCGGCAACACGTGGCTGGCTGGGCACGGCTTCCACCGGCTCTTCCACTGCCGCGGCCAGGACCGGACAGCCCGCGCGGAACCCGGAGCGCAGCAGGCGCTCGCGCCACATTGCCAGGAACTGCCGCAGGCCCAGCACGGCCCCGCCCTTCAACAGCTCGACGAGAAGCGCCTCCACCTTGTCGCCGGCCATGTAGGTGGCGCGCGCCAGCAGTTCCTGCTTGCCGCCCGGGAAGTGGTGGTAGGTGGAGCCCAGCGGCGCCTCGGCCAGCTTGGTCACCTCACGGATGCTGGTGGCATTGAGGCCTACCCGCGCCAGCATCTGTGCTGCGGCATCAATCACCCGTTGCGGGGCATCAGAGGGTCGTGGGCTCACGGTGATCGCCTTGCTAAGACAGTCGTCATAGATTAGCGTACCGGCCGTTCTATAACAGTCGTCATAGCCATGAATCTCTGGTTCCGCCTGCTCCACCTGCTGCTGTGCAGCCTGTTCCGGCCCAAGCTGGAGGCCCCGTTCGGGGTGTCTCGCCTGCAGTTCCGGGTGCTGCCCAACGATCTGGACAGCAACCTGCACATGACCAACGGCCGCTACTGGAACATCTTCGACCTGGGCCGGCTGGACCTGATCCTGCGCATGGGCCTGGGCCGGGTGGCGCTGCGCGAGAAGTGGGCACCGATCGTCGGCGCAGGCACCATCCAGTTCCGTCGCGAGCTGAAGCCGTTCCAGCGCTTCACCCTGGAAACGCGCCTGGTGGGCTGGGTCGGTTCGCGCGGCATCATGGAGCAGCGCGTACTGATCGGCGCTGAGCAGAAGATCGCCACGCGCGCGCTGCTGGTCACCGGCATCTACGACCGCCGCTCACGCCAGTTCCTGGGCATGCCAAAGATGATGGAAGCGATCGGCGTGGTCGCCCCGCCCTCGCCGCCACTCAGCGCGGCCGCCGAGGCGTTGCTGGCGGCCGATGCCGCGTTGAAGCAGGACCACGCCTGAAGCGCGTCACCCGACCTTCGGCATGTTCTTTGTCACGCAATGGATGCCACCTCCGCCGCCCGCAATCGCGTCGATGTCCACCGGCTCGATCTCCCGGCTGGGGTACAGATCCTCCAGCAGTTCACGGCAGTAGCCATCGGCAGCGTCGTCGCCAAACTGCGGCGCGACCACCGCACCATTGATCGGCAGGTAGTTGACGTAACCCATCGCCAGGTCGTCGTTGTGGCGGGTATGCACGTTGTCGCGCCCGTCCAGCGGTGGCGGCAACGTGTGCACCTGCAGGCGACGGCCATCGGCGTCGGTGGCCCCGCGCAGAATCTCCAGGTGCTCGCGGGTCAGGTCGTGATCGTAGGACTCCGGATCATTGTCCAGGTTGGCGATCACCACGCCCGGACGCACGAAGCGCGCATAGAAATCCACGTGTGCGTCGGTGATGTCCTCGCCGGCGATGCCGGGCAGCCAGATCACCTTGCGCAGGCCGAGGTGGTGCTTCAGCTCGGCCTCGATATCCGTGCGCGACCAGCCGGGATTGCGATTGCGGTTCACCCAGCAGCTTTCGGTGAGGATGGCCGTGCCATGGCCATCGACTTCGATGCCGCCGCCCTCGCCCACCAGATCGCTTTCCAGCAGCGTGGCACCGGTCACCTGCGCCAGCCACGGCGCCACCGCACCATCGTTGCGTGCGCTCTGCTTGCCGCCCCAGCCGTTGAAGTTGAAATCAACCAGGCCCAGCCCGCCCTTGCCATCGGTGACGAAACAACCGCCGTAGTCGCGCACCCAGATGTCATCCAGCGGCACCTCGAGGAACTCGATGTTGTCGCGGCCGCAGCGATCCTGCGCAAGCTTCCGCTGCGCCGGGCGGCACAGCACGCTGACCGGCTGATAGCGGGCGATGGTGCGGGCCAGGCGGGCGACGGCGGTGTTCACCGCGTCGGCCTGCGCACCCCAGACCCGCGGTTGCGCAGCAAAGGCCAGGAAGACGCGCTCCTGCGGGCCGTGCTCGTCGGGCATCCGCCAGATACCCGCGCCCGGCCCCGCTGCAGCCACGCGGCCCGGCAGCCCTGCCAGGCCGAGGGCGGCCAAGCCGCCAAGACCAGCGGCGCCGGCCAGCTGGGTGAGGAAGTGACGACGGCTGCTCATGACGGGCTCCAGGGCCGGTGTGGGATGGAAGCTATGCTGCGCTTGCCCATCCATAAGAACAAACGATAGCTTCAGCCATCAATTGAACAGTTTTACTTACCTGAAATGCTCAAGCATTGGCCACCGCTGAACGCGTTGCGTGGTTTCGAGGCCGCCGCCCGCCTGGGTAGTTTCCACAGGGCCGCCGAGGAACTGCATCTGACCCAGTCGGCCATCAGCCAGCAGATCCGGGGCCTGGAAGCCTCGCTGCAGCAGCCGTTGTTCTTCCGGCAGGGCCGCAGCGTCACCCTCACCGACGCCGGCATCGACCTGCTGGAAACCACCCAGTCCCTGCTGCGGCAGCTGGCCAGTGGCATCCGCCGGCTCGATCAGTACCGCAAGCCGAATCAACTGATCGTCAACACCAGCCCGGCCTTTGCGCGCCATTGGCTGGTGCCACGCCTGGCCGGGTTCCATCGCCTGCATCCCGACGCCGACCTGTGGCTGCTGACCAGCGAGGACGCGCCGGACATGACCACGCAGACGCTGGACGTGGCGGTACGCGACGACCTGGACTCACAGGCCCAGTGCCAGCATCGCGTGCTGCTGCAGGATCGCCTCTTTCCGGCCTGCCATCCCGACCTGCTGGCCACGCCCGTGCATGAACGCCTGACCCTGCATGGCGAGCGCGAAATGGATTGGAGCCAGTGGCAGGTACAGGGGGGCGCCGATGTTGGCCAGCGCCGCGAAGGCATGAACTTCTCCGAGCCCGGGCAGCTGCTGGATGCAGCCTGCCAAGGGCTGGGCATCGCCCTGGTCAGCGAGTTGTTGGCGGCCCGCGCCTGCGATCAAGGCCTGCTGCTACCGCTGGATGAGGCGCGCGTGCGCGGCCCGCGCTGGAGCTGGCTGGTGCACCAGGACAGCGCGGCCGATCCGCTGGTGATCAGTTTCTGCGAGTGGCTGCTGGCGAGTCTGCCCGCGGGAGCTACTTCTGCTGCAGCGCGCGCTTGACCGCCGCTTCGGCCAACGGCGCCATCACCGCATAGCCCTTCGCGGTGGGATGCACGCCGTCCTCGGCCAGCTGCGGATCGAGGCCACCAGCCGCATTGGCCATCGGCGTGTAGTAGTCCAGATAGACCAGCTGCTTCGCCTCGGCATAGCGCTTCAACGCCGTATTCAATGCGCGCACCTTCGGCGCAGGCGTGATGCCCGGCATCCACGGGTACTCACTCACCGGCAGCACGGAGGCCAGCACCACGGCGATGCCATGTGCACGGGCCAGCTCCATCATCGCGTGCAGGTTGTCTTCGATCATCCCCTGCGTGGATGGGCCGGTATTGCCGGCGATGTCGTTGGTGCCGGCCAGGATCACCACCACGTGCGGCTTGAGCGCCAGCGCGTCCTGGGAAAACCGCACCAGCATCTGTGCCGTAGTCTGGCCGCTGATGCCACGATTGAGCCACCCCTTGCCGGGGAAGAATCCAGCGCTGCCATCCTTGCCCCAGCCTTCGGTGATGGAATCGCCGAAGAACACTACGCGTGGCTGCCCGGGTACTGCGGCAGGCAACCGTGCGTTGGCGTCGCGATAGTGCTGCAGCTGCGGCCAGTCGGCCAAGCGCTGCTGCATGAAACGAACCTCGTCGGGGCGCAACTGCTCGACAGGCGTCAGCAGCAGTGGATTGACTGCGACAGTTTCTGCGGCACCCAGCGGAGAAACCAACGCAAGGCCCAGCGTCACGACAGTCACGGCGGCAAGCTCAACAGGTCCACGCATGCGGGTACTCCTGAAATCAACTTCAGCAGTCTAGCGCCCTGTGCTGCGCTCAGCGTGCAGCCGTACGCGCCGCCACACCCGTGACCTTTGCCGGCATCCACATGCCCGGCGTCCAGCCGCTGGCGGCCAGGATCGCTTTCGGGTTGTCCTGCTGTATCAGCGCTCGCACCGCGTCACGCTTGTCCTTGGCCTGCAGGTAATAGGCCTTGGCGATGCGATAACCCACCCAGTACCCCAGGTCGTAAGGCTCCTGCGAGCCCGGCTTGTAGTTGTACAGCCATGGCGACAGATCGGTGCTGTCCAGATCCAGCGCGAACGCGCTTTCGATATGTACTTCGCGGCCACGGGTCCAAGCCGCGTGGCGCCCGTTGCCCACGTTGCCGGAAATCAACTCGGCGATGAACTCGGCGATGCCCTCCCCCAGCGAAACACGCAGCACCGTCGCCTGCGGGTCACCCGGCTCGAAGTCGGTCAGGCCGGTCTGCTGGATGTGCACGTATTCGTGTGCGATCACGTGCACGAAGCGGTCCTGCACATTGGGATGCATGAAGTCGGCCGCGCACAACGCTTCCAGGCCGATGATCACCCCGCTCTTCGACGTCAGCCCTACAGGACGGCCGCGGCCCACCACGATGGTCACTGGCGGGAACCGGGTCTGCGGGTAGATCGCCTGCAGGTTGGCGAACACCTGTACCAGCCGTTGCTTGACCGCCGGCAGCTCGGCCAGGCAGTTCCGCCCCTGCGCATACAGCTCCGGCTGGCTGGCGATGGACTCGGCAATCCGCTCCGGAGTGACCCGGCGTGCCTTGGCCAACTCGGCCAGGCCGGCCGAACCCTCCGCCATGTATCCACGCAGCTGCGCAACGCTCGGCTTGCCGCCAGCGCTGTCATAGAGTGCATAGAAACGACTGGCATCCTCGGTGAGGATCTGCGGCCCTGCCGGTACCGCTGCGGTGGCCGCGCCCATCGCCCCGGCACAGGCCAGGGCTAACAGGCCGCGCAGGTTAATGAACATCGCTCCGTCCTTGGTGGAGTGCATGCGAAGCGCGCAATCTATCACTCCGCCCGGCCCACTGCAGCAGGCGGATGCGGGCGCCCCGGCGCTGTGCCAGACTCGCTTCGGCACCTGCCATGGAAGATGGAGCACCGCACGATGATGATCGTTCCCGCGTACTGGGCCGAAGCCCGCCTGCAGGCCCGTTTCCGTGGCCGGCCGGTGGTGGTGCGCCGCTTTGGCTGGTCCGACGAAGGCCCAGCCCAAGCCCAGGGTCACGCCGACCGCCGTGCCAACGAAGCACTCAATGCCATTCTTGCCGGGCAGGTGCTGCCGCGTCGCGAAGTGCGCAGCAACTACGGCGTGGAAGGCGTTCCGATCCGCGAGCAGATCGTGCAGCGCGACGGTGACGTCATCATCACCCGCAACAGCTACGGTGCGCTCTGCCTCAATACCCCTGATGTGCTGTTCGCCGACATCGACCATGCGCAGCCGCCGGCAGGTTGCGTGCTGCCTGCAATCATCGCGGCAGTGCTGCTGTTCGCCGGCGCCATCATCGGCACCCTGCTCTGGCACTGGCTGGTGGGACTGGTACTGGGGGTGGCGGCGGTGTTGCTGGTCAACACGGCGATGCTGATGCAGCGCAAGCGGCGCCTGGCCGCGGCCGGTGGCGCCGAAGGTGTAGCGCTGCAGCGGGTCGCGACCTTCAGCGAACAGCATCCGGACTGGCATCTGCGCGCGTACCGCACGCCGGCCGGACTACGCGTGCTGGCCATGCATGCCACGTTCTCCCCCGAGGACGAGCAGCTGCAGGCCTTCTTCAAGGCACTGGGCACCGACGCCCTCTACGCGCGCATGTGCCGGCTGCAGCATTGCTTCCGTGCGCGACTGACACCGAAGCCGTGGCGCGTCGGCCTGAAGTACCGCATCCGCCCACCGGTGGCCGCGTGGTCAGCCGAACAGGCCAACAACCCGGACCGCCTGGCCTGGATTGCCGAATACGAGAAGAAGAGCGCTGGCTTTGCCGCCTGCGCCTATCTGCGAAGTTTCGGTGATACCACGCGCATCCATGCGAAGGCCGAGCACGTGCGCGAACTGCACGACCGGTTGGCGCACGCGCAGGACCGCCTGCCGCTGGCGTGAGCGCAGCAGGCGCTCAATCAGCGCCCTGCACGAACGGCTGCCCTGCCAGGGTAGTGCCCAGCCGCACCGCGACCTGCTGTCCGCCCTTCTCGAAAGTCGTCGCACACTGCTTCCCACCCTTCTGGCATCCGACTTCCGGAAAGCCTTCCAGCGACTCCGGCGCGCCCTCCATCGGCTTCACCTGCCAACCGGCCGCATCCAGCAGGCGCTTGGCCTTGACGTAAGGCATGCCGGCGATGATCCCCAGCTGCGCCAGTTCGGCGGGCAGCGACTGGGCGCCCGCAGTTGAGACCAGGAACAACGACAACGTTGCAGCAAGAAGGATGGCTTTCATTGCACCGACCCGGAACGGACTTACAGCTTCAGCCTAGACCATTTGCATGGCATGCGAATGTGCCGGTAACACGTCGTTACCGAGTCTCCACAGTTGATTGCAGGGCACTTGCAACTGTTTACAGGCGGACGGATCGCCGAACGTCGGTTCGGCGCTACAGCAGGATGCAGGAAGGCCACCCGGAGGTGGCCTTCCTGTTCCCTTACTTGGCGTTCTTCACGTAGGTGTCGAACCAGTTCAGCATTTCCGCCACCAGCTGCTCGTTGGACTCCAGCGCGGTGTACCAGTGCGGCTCGTTCGGCAGCATCACCAGACGGGTGGTGCCGCCGTTGCCGCGGATCGCCTGGTACAGCTTGCGCGACTGGAACGGCTCGGTGCCCGGATTCGCATCGTCTTCGCCGTGGACCAGCAGCAGCGGCAGCTTGATCTTGTCGGCATAGAAGAACGGCGAGGCCTTCAGGTACACGTCCTGCGCCTGCCAGACCGATCGGCGTTCGTTCTGGAAGCCGAACGGGGTGAAGGTCTTGTTGTACGAGCCACTGGTCGCCACGCCGGCCTTGAACAGGTTGGTGTGGGCGATCAGGTTGGCGGTCATCAGGCCACCGTGGCTGTGGCCGGTCACGCCGATGCGGTTGCGGTCGACCACGCCCATGTCCACGGCCTTGTCCACCGCAGCCTTGGCATCGGCTTCCAGCTGCTCCAGGTAGGTGTCGTAGGCGTTCTTCGGGTCGCCCACGATCGGGAACGAGGCGTTGTCGATGATCGCGTAGCCGGCCAGCAGCATCAGGCGGTACGGCTGCAGGCGGGTGAAGGTCTGCTGCGAACCCGATACCTGGCCCGCCTGTGCGGCGTTGGCGAAGTCGGCCGGGTAGGCGTACAGGATCGCCGGCACACGCTGGCCTTCCTTGTAGCCCGGCGGCGTGTACAGGGTGAACGACAGGTCCACGCCATCGGCCCGCTTGTAGGTCACCAGCTGCTTCTTGATCTGGCGCACTTCCGGGGTCGGGTCGACCAGCTTGGTCAGCGCGGTGGCGGTGGACGCGAACTGCGCCTCGCCGGCCTTCGCGTCGGCCACCGCCTCACCCTGCTGGCGGATGAAGGCGTTCGGCGGATCGATCACCGACTGGTGCCAGGTCAGGTAGCGCCCCGGCGTGCTGCTGAAACCGAGGAACTGTTCGTAGGCGTCGGCACTGCTGCGGAACAGGCGCTCGCTCTTCAGCGTGCCCAGGTCAAGGCGGTCCAGGAACGGACGATCGCCCTGCGGCGACGCGCCACGGCCGCTGAGGAACACATGGTTGCCCTCACGGCGCACGACCTGGGCGCCATTCGGCAGGCGGGTGAACACCAGATTGCCGGGGTTGGCGTACAGCTCGTCGCTGGACATGTCCCACAGCAGGCGCCCTTCCTTCTTCGGCTGATCCACATCGACGACGCGGGTCTGCATCCAGTGGCGGTTCTCGTCGTTCTCGTACTGGAACGCCACGGCCGGATCGGCGGTCCACGCAAAACCTTCGAAGCGCTGCGTGGTGCGGGTGATCTCGGTCGGTTTGCCGTTGAAAGGTGCCTTCAGCATCAGCACGCGATCGCGATGCGGCACGTTGACCTTCCAGTCGCCCTTGTCCAGCGCTTCGGCATAGACCAAGGTGGCCGGATCGGTGGCACGCCAGTCGAAACCACGCGGGCCTTCCGGCACGCCGTGCACCGGCACGCGGTCGGCCAGCGGCAGGCTGGCGATCGGCGTGGACTTGCCGCTGGCGATATCCAGCACGGCCACGTCGTTGGCGAAGCGCTGGTAGGTCACCGCATGCGAATACGGTGCCTTGATCGACTCGGTCAGCACATGCACGCCATCGGGCGCGGCGCTGACATCGTTGAACAACGCCGGCTGCCCTACCGGCCGCACGCTACCGGCGGCGGTGTCGACCACGGCCAGCTGCGAGGCACCGTAGTAAGCGAACAGCTTCTCGTCATGCACGCTGGTCAGCGTGTCGCGCGCCTCATAGGTGCTGCTCTCGCCACTGCTGCCCAGCGACTCCTGCGCGTCCGGGCCGGTCGGCACGCCGCCATTGGACGGCGCCGGGCCCTGGTTGGCCGGCACCAGCTTCACCAGCAGGTTCTGGCTGCCGCCCAGCCACTGCACGGTGTTGCCGAAGATCGGGTTCAGCTGCACGTTCGGGATCTGCTTCACCTGCCCGGTGGCCGCATCACCCACCCACAGCTGCACGCTGGTATCGACTGCGTTCTGGAACGCGAAATGACTGCCATCGGCCGACCACAGCGCGCCGGTCGCGCAACCCTGCGGCAGGTTGATCTTGGTCTCCTTGGCGCTGGCGATATCGACCAGGGTGAAGTCGGCCACGCAGGCCGGAATGCCGTAGCCACCGGGGGTGTCATGGCGGCTGCGGTTCTTCGGCTCCAGGCGCACGCCGGCCAGCTTCAGGTACGGCTGCGCGACGCGGCTGATCGACGGATAGGTCTGCGCGGTGGTCAGCAGCAGGCGCTGGCCGCCCGGGGCCACGTTCGGCGCCGGCGGCGGCGGTGCCTTCAGCACCTTGAGCAGGTGCTCCGGCGGCTTCGCGTAGTCGGCAAGGGCCGGGCCAGCGGCCAGCAGGCCGACGGTGGCAACGGCAACAGCCGCCGCCAGAGAGGTTCGACGGATCAGCATCCTTATCCCCTGAGTGTGAATGGGTACCCGGCATCGGGCATAGGCCCGAATCTAGCACCGCAGGGGTTGTCGTGAATGGGCCGGAAGGGCTAGTGGCCGGATGGGGCAAAGTGCGGCCCGAAGCGCAGCCTCCCCGCTTGTCAACAGCCAGCCGCAGAGCGCGCTAAGCCTTTCGGGCCAAGGGTCCCAGCGAATTTCGGCTCTGTCCGCGCAAATTGCCGTTCGAGTCAACAATGGGATGCAGGTCTCGACCGCGCCAAAAATTGGAGATGCGATCTTCTACCCTGTAATTCATGATCCTGCGCAATATCTATCTCTACCTGAACCCAGACGAGCATTGGGGCGATCCAATCTCAGATCTCGGGTTTTCGCTGGGCACCACATTCGGATTCAAAACCAGATATATCTGCAATTACCTGGAGCGCCACCTCAAGAAGCTGCGTTTCAGAACGGCTGGCTTCAACAAGATCTGTATTCAAGGATCGAAGCTGGAAACGGCAACATGGGCTGTGCAGGGCGCCCATGCCGTTGTTCCGCGTGTTTCATTTAACGCCAGCGTTTATGAAGCACTTGACGATGACAACAGGCACGAGCTTTACATCGCCATGATCCTGGACGGACTCTCCGGTCTGGCAGAACACCACGTCATCCCGATTTCGGAGATCCTCGACGGGATTGCCGAATTCAGGGCCGGCGGGTACAAGAACGAATGGGTGCACCAAACCAAGTACTATCGCACTGATCGGGTTCGAGCAACGCTCCACTGCAGCCTCAAACCAAACAACTTCAGCATGACACTGGACATCAGCAAGGACGGTCATACCGTGCTGAGGGAGGTCATCCTGGAATGTCTGCCGGACGAAATCATTTTTGCCCATCGACTTGGCAGTCTTGAGTGGTGCGAGGACACGATCACTGTCCGCCAGAAGGATGGGGCGATCCTCTATCGCTCTACAAGCCTATGAATCCCTCAGATCCAGCCAAAAGGTCGACAGGTACTATCAGATGGAAGCCTGGGCAGCATGTCGTACTCAATCTGAGGGAGGATCTATTCACGATTGCGCAGATGCGCAACAGACCAGTAATGCGCTTTTTCGATATCTGCTCAAGTGAAGATTCTTGGGATTCCCCTGACTTGAGCCAATACCGTCCATTGTTCCAAGTGTTCGTCGGAACGGTGGTCCACCAACGACTGGCAATGCGGAAGATAGCCATTGGTACCCGTTGCCTGATTGAGCTTCCCAACTACTGAATTCGCCCCTGCAGCTCAATGGATCGGCAGTATTTCACGGGTTCCGCCGACAGCCTATTCTTTGGTGAACGGCTGATCGATCTAGGGCCCGGGAATGATCTTGATGTCACATAAGCTCCCGTAATCAAGCACAGCCTCTCAGTCGACGAAGACCGGGAAGCGATCGAAGCGTTCGAGCTGACCAACATGTGTGGGAGTGACGACCTCCAGGACAGGCTTGTTCGACATTTCACCACCGGGATAGATCGGGACGATCTCAAATTTGAGATCTTTCCCGATCTTTGGCCCGATCGTCAGGCATTGAGCCCGCTGACCCGCAGATTGCCCGAACGGCTGCGCAAGCTGAGTTCGGTTCCAACAGGGCAATCCGTTGTACCTGCCAGACTTGGCCTGGCACTACTGCTGCGCGTGCAGGTCCCAGGTGGCCAGGTAGTCGGGGTCGACCACGATCATGCCACTGGTGTGCATGCGGTACTCCCCGGGCTCAGCTGGCTGGTACTGGTCCAGCATCGGCGGCAGGTAGCGCTCGTGGCCATCATTCTCGTCGGCCAGCACCACGCCCTCGTCGGCGCTGATGCGCAGCACCGTGCCGGCATACTGCTCCAGCCCCTTTACCTGGCCGTCGCCGCCATAGCGGGTCACACCTACCAGTACGACCTTGCCGATCATTTCCTCGACCTTGGCGTCGTCCAAGGGCGGCAGCATGGGAGTGAATTCGTCGCTCATCGGTGCACCTCCGTAGCCTGCAGGACATCGTGGATGAGGTTTCCGCTTCGCAGTGCGCGTCGCTGGCAGCCGAGCAGGTGCCCGGCCTGAAGCCTCTGCATCGAGAATGCCAGTACGCCCATGAACCCAAGGGTTCCTGGAGCACGATGCTGCCATCGCAGGCGGAAGGGACAGGTGAAGGCCGAACTCGGTCCTCGCCGATCAGGGGGTTGCACCCGCACCACGCTAGAATGCGCCCATGCGCACCGTACATGCCCTCCGCTACATCACTCCCTTGCGGGAAGGTGGCTCCCTGCCGGCCGTGGTCGAGACCGACGACGACGGCATGGCCGTGCTGAAGTTCCGTGGCGCAGGCCAGGGCCCGAAGGCGCTGATCGCCGAGCTGATCGCCGGCGAAATGGCGCGCACGCTGGGCCTGCCGATTCCGGAAATCCTGTTCGTGGAGCTGGACCGCGAGTTCGCCCGCACCGAACCGGACCCGGAAATCCAGGAGCTGATCCGTGCCAGCGAGGGCCTGAACCTGGGCCTGGACTACCTGCCCGGTGCGATCAACTACGACCCGGCGGCGATGCCGGTGGATGCCGATCTGGCCTCGCGCATCGTCTGGTTCGATGCGCTCACCAGCAATGTCGATCGCACCACGCGCAATCCGAACCTGATGGTGTGGCATCGAAAGCTGTACCTGATCGATCACGGTGCGGCCATGTACTTCCATCACGACTGGGCCAACGCCGGCGATGCCTGCGAAAAGCCGTTCGTGCTGATCCGCGACCATGTGCTGCTGTCGTTCGCCAACCGCATCGCCGAGGTCGATGCCGAGCTGGCTGCACGCCTGACCGATGCCGAGATCGAGCGCATCGTCGGCCTGGTGCCGGACAGCTGGCTGGTGGGCGAGCCGGCGTTCGACAGCCCGCAGACCTATCGGCAGGGCTACATCGACTATCTCAAGCACCGCCTGAAAGTGCGTGCGGTATTCGTGCAGGAGGCCATCCGTGCCCACGCTGCACACGTATGACTATGCGGTCATCCGCGTGGTACCGCGGGTGGAACGCGAAGAGTTCATCAATGTCGGGGTGATCGTGTCCTGTCCCGGTGCACGGCACTTGGAAGCAGCCATCGAGATCGATCCGGCACGCCTGCGCGCATTCGCGCCGGCGCTGGACCAGGAGGCATTGCAGCCGTGGCTGGATGCGATCGTGGCGATCTGCCGCGGTGACGCCACGGCCGGGCCGATTGCGCAGCTGCCGGCACGCGCGCGCTTCCATTTCCTCACCGCCAAGCGCAGCTCGGTTGTGCAGATGTCGAGCACGCATGTCGGTCGTACTGCCGATCCTGCAGGCGTGGTGGAGCATCTGATGACGAAGATGGTACGGGTGCCGGCACCGACCGGGTAACGTCGATCCGGCGTGCCCATCAGAACCGAATACGCCAGCTCAGTGCAGAGAAGCAGCTGCACGCATCCTGGACCAAGGATCCACCTACCGCATCCACGCTAGGGACTCTGCCGCAGCACCTCAACCGTTACGTCGAATGCTTCGATGCGCTTCCACTCGCTCCGCTGATGCGGCAGCGATTCAATGCCCATCCCGATCTGGTACCTCACCGTGTCTGCACCTTCGCGCCAGCTGTAGGGCCCGCCATTGCTCCAGCCACAGCAGGTGTAACGCAGCATCGGCATGCCGAATGTCGTGTGCAGATACGCTTCGACCTGCTCGGCACGGGCACCTGCAACACGGTAGTGGGCTTGCATCGGTTTGATGTAGGACGTGTCGTCCTGGCTGCAGCCTACGTATTCCAGGCCTGCAGGCTTCCGCCCCATCGCCTGCAGGAAATCCTGGCAGCGGGTGTCCGGTCGCGCCAGGCCGTCAGCACGTCCCTGCAGCTCCCACTCGGCCAGCGCCTGCGCAGGGGTTTGCTCCACGATCTCGCTGCCGCCGGACAACGCCGCCAGCAGCAGGAAGCCAACGGTAAGCTCCGGCAGCGGAAGAGACATCACAGGGCGATCCTTCGCAGACAGTGGCAGGAATGCCAACCGATGCCGCGCTATCGCCGCGCCATCGTCTGCTCGTTGAAACGTGCCACGCAGAAATCCAGGAAGCTGCGCAGCTTGGGCGTCAGCTGGCGATCACGCGGGTACAGCAGATTGATCCAGGTCGACACTGGCACGAACGCCGGCAGCACTTCCACCAGTTCACCACGCGCGAGTGCGGCGGCCAGCATCTCGTGCGGCTGCAGGATCAGCCCCAACCCACCCACCGCGGCGGTCAACAACGGCTCGGCCTGGTTGACCATGAAACGGCTGGACACGGGCACGGTCAGCACGCTGCCATCGGCATCGCGGAAACTCCAGCGTGTGCGGATGATCGAATGCGCGAAGCCCAGGCACTCGTGCCGGCTCAGGTCATTGGGATGGGTGATGGCCGGGCGCGAAGCCAGATAGCTTGGCGACGCACACAGGACCAGCGGATACGGCCCCAGCCGTCGCGCCACCAGCCCGCTGTCGGCCAGGTCACCGGTACGGAACACCAGGTCGTACCCGTCTTCAACGATGTCCACCAGGCTGTTGGACAGGTTCAGATCGACCTGCACGTCCGGGTACTGCTGCATGTAGGCCACCACCGCCGGGCCCAGTGCGTGCACGCCGAAGGTGACCGGTGCGCTGATGCGCAGGCGTCCCATCGGCCGCCCACGCGCCACTTCTGCCAATTGCTCGGCGCCCTCCACTTCCTCCAGGATCACCTGCGCACGCGCCAGATAGGCCTGGCCGAAGTCGGTCAGGCTCTGCTTGCGCGTGGTGCGGTTGAGCAGGCGCACGCCCAGGTGCTGCTCCAGCGCCTGGATATGCTTGCCGACCAGCTGCGGCGACAGGTTCAGGGCCTCGGCGGCAGCGGCGAAGGAGCCGACCTCGGCGACTTTCGCGAAGGTCCGCAGGGGAGCGATCAGGTCCATTGCAAACAATTGTTTTTCAATGAAACGCAAGATTACCCATTATTCTGGATAGTGACCACGTGCATAGTAGCGGCCACTTCCCCGCCGGCCTGATCGCCGGTCCTTCCCCGGAGTTCCCCCATGAGCCAGGTTGTCCGCATCCACGAATATGGCAACGCCGATGTACTGCGCATCGACGACATCGACGTTCCCGCCCCCGCCGCCGACGAAATCCAGATCCGGGTAAAGGCGATCGGCCTGAACCGCGCCGAGGTGATGTTCCGCAACGGCGCCTACCTGCAGGAAGCGCAGTTCCCCAGCCGGCTGGGCTATGAAGCAGCCGGTGTGGTCGAAGCGCTCGGCAATGACGTGAACGGGTTCGCCATTGGCGATGCCGTCAGTGTGGTGCCGCCGCTGGACATCGCGCGCTGGGGCACCTATGGCGAACTGGCCAATGTACCGGCGCGGCTGGTGGTGAAGCACCCACAGGCACTGGACTTGGAAACGGCCGCCGCGGTGTGGATGCAGTACGTGACTGCCTGGGGCGCACTGCTGGAGCAGGCGCATCTGGCGGCCGGCGATTTCGTCATCATCACCGCCGCCAGCAGCAGTGTCGGCCTGGCTGCGATCCAGATCGCCAATGCCGTGGGTGCCACCCCGATCGCGGTGACCCGCGGCCCGGGCAAGCGCCAGGCCCTGCTCGATGCCGGTGCCGCCCATGTCATCGCCACCCAGGAACAGGATCTGGCAGCCGAAGTGGCGCGCATCACCGGCGGCGGCGGTGCCCGCGTGGTGTTCGATCCGATCGGCGGCCCGCAGTTCAACGCGTTGACCGAAGCGATGGCGCGCGGTGGCATCCTGCTGGAGTACGGCGCGCTGAGCAGCGAACCGACCCCGTTCCCGCTGTTCAACGTTCTGGGCAAGTCGCTGACGCTGAAAGGCTACCTGTACTCGGAAATCGTCTCCGACGATGCCGTGCTGGCCCGTGCCAAGGCCTTCATCGTCGATGGCCTGGACAAGGGCTTGCTGGCACCGAAGATCGCCAGGGTGTTTCCGTTCGCGCAGATCCAGGACGCGCATCGTTATCTGGAATCGAACGAACAGATCGGCAAGGTGGTGGTGACGGTGTAACCCATCAGCAGACCGACGAGGTAGAGTCGACTGTCCAGTCGACTATCGCGCGAAGCGCGGGCTTTCCAGCGCGCGCGAGAAGTGCAGTCGACTGCAGAAGCACGCAGTCGTCTGGAATCGAGCGAACCCGCCAGTAAACCGACGAGGTAGAGTCGACTGTTAGTCGACTATCGCGCGAAGCGCGGGCTTTCCAGCGTGGGCGAGAAGAGCAGTCGACTGACAGTCGACTCTACCCAGTCGGTTCGGCCCAGTCGGCCGTAGAAGCGCGCAGTCGCGTGGAATCGCGCGAACCCTTCAGTAAACCGACGAGGTAGAGTTGGCCGTATCAGAATTCATCCTCTTGGACCGACTCCAGCTCGCTCAGCGGCCAGCGACACCACCCGTACGGATGGTCACCGATCTGCGCGGCAAGACCGGCTCGAACGGGATTTGACAGAATGTAGCAAGCGTGTCTGTGCATCGACGCGTCACTGCGGATCGCATGATCGTGATAACCCGCCTGCCAGATTGCACCCTGGTTCCCTCGCCGCCGGTTGATCAGAAAACTGCTGCGCGCCTTGAAGCGCTGCACGCAGTAGCCCAGCGAATGGCCACGTAGTTGAGCCAGCCAGTGGATATGATCCGGCATGATGACCCAGGCAAGCGACGCAGTCAGGCCTTCCCGGTCCATCGATCCGAGGAGCTGCATGGCAAGATCGGCATTGGCAGGGCAATCGAAGACGCGATGGCGGTTCCGGCACACCATGGTGATGGCGTAGACGTTGCCGACGATGGATCGCCGGCCGGCAAGCAGTTGGGGGCTGGGCATGAGCTTGAGAATGCTCGCTCGCATGGATTTCCGGCATCGGTTCCCTGCCAACGCCAGGATCAGGGATCCTCTCGATACAGCGTCCGGGAAGGTGGAGTCGCCTGGGTAGAGTCGACTGTTAGTCGACTATCGCGCGAAGCGCGGGCTTTCCAGCGTGGGAGAGAAGAGCAGTCGACTAACAGTCGACTCTACCCGGTCGACTCTACCCGGTCGGCTCTACCCGGTCGGCTCTATCCAGCCGGTTATACCCTGTCGGCTCTATCTGGGCAGCGCAAACGCCATCACGTAATCGCCCTTCGGGGTCTCCATGAAATGGTGGCCACCGGCCATGATCACCACGTACTGGCGGCCGCCCTGTTCGTACACCATCGGGTTGGCCTGGCCACCGGCCGGCAGCTTGGCGTGCCACAGTTCCTTGCCGGTCTTCAGATCAATCGCGCGCAGCAGATCATCGGTGGCGGCGGCGATGAAGATCAGGCCACTGGCGGTAATCACCGAACCGCCGTTGTTCGGCGTACCGATTTCAATCGGCAGGCCGGAGCGGATACCGAATGGACCATTGCCGCGCGCACTGCCAAACGGGCGATCCCACAGCAGCTTGCCGGTACGCAGGTCGATGGCGCGAATGCCGCCGTAGGGCGGCTGCTTGCACAGCAGGCCGGTGAACGGCAGCCGCCAGCCGGCATTGACCTGGATGCCATACGGCGTGCCCACCTGCGGATCACCTGCACCCTCGCCACCGCCCTTGTCGGCGCGGACCTTCTCGCGCGGCAGCCAGCCCAACCGGTCGGCTTCGGCACGCGGCACCAGCCGGTTGTAGTTGGGCATGTCGTTGTAGTTGGCCACGATCACGCCACGGCGCGTATCAATGGAGACGCTACCCCAGTCCGAGCCACCGTTGTAACCCGGGTACTCGATGGAGTGGCGGTCACTGCTGGGCGGCGTGTAGAAGCCTTCGTAATAGGCCTTGCGGAACTGGATGCGGCAGACCAGCTGGTCGATCGGGGTCAGCCCCCACATGTCGCGCTCGGTCAGGTCATGCTCGCGGCGCAGCGTGTGGTACAGCGAGAACAACTGCGTAGGTGAGCGCTGCTCGGGCTCGACACCGCCCACAGGCACCTCGCGTTCCTCCGCGGCACTCAGCAGCTGGCCGTTGCGGCGGTCGAGGATGTAGAGGTCGCCCTGCTTGGTCGGCAGCAGGATGGCCGGCACCTTGCCCGCCGCGGTCGGGTAGTCGATCAGGCTGGCCTGTGAACCCAGGTCGTAATCCCATACATCCTTGCGCACGGCCTGGAAGTGCCAGGCCGGTTTGCCGGTGGCCACGTCGATCGCCACCAGCGAGGTGGAATAGCGGTTCTGGTTTTCCGTGCGCGAGCCGCTCCAGTAATCGCCGGCGGAGTTGCCCAGCGGCAGGTAGACCAGGCCCAGCGCCTCATCACCGGTGGCCGTGGTCCACATGTTGGGCGTGCCGCGCGTATAGGTCTGTTCGCGTGGCGGCAGGCCGTTGCGCTCGGGCTGGTCCATGTCCCACGCCCAGCGCAGCTTGCCGGTGACCGCGTCGTAAGCCTGGATCACCCCCGACGGTGCATCGCGGCGCTGGCCGTCCAGCACCTGGTGGCCGGTGACGATCACGCCGCGCACGATCGCCGGTGGCGAGGTGATCGACACATAGCCCGGCGGCACCTCGCCCATGCCCAGGGTGATATCGATCTGGCCGTTGTTGCCGAAGTTGGCGCACGGGCGGCCGCTGTCCGCATCCACTGCGATGATGCGGCCATCCAGCGTGCCTTCAATGATGCGCGCCCAGCAGGCCGGACGGCTGCCCGGCGCGGCGCTGCGGGTGACCGTGGGCGGCGGCTCGGGCAGGGCCAGGTCGGCGGCGACATCGGCCAGCACCGCATCGGCGATGGTCGGCGCGTTGGGTTGTTCGTAGTAGCTCACGCCACGGCAGGCAGCTGTATAGGGAATCGAAGCGTCCTTGACCTTCGGATCGAACCGCCACAGTTCCTTGCCGCTGCTGGCGTCGAGTGCGATCAAGCGGTTGCGCGCGGTACACAGGTACAGGCGGTCGCCGATCTTCAGCGGCGTGGATTCCGCGCCCCAGCGCTTCTTCGGCAGGTCGCCGGTACGGAACTGCCAGGCCAGCTGCAGCGTGGCAACGTTGGCCGGCGTGATCTGCTGCAGGGGGGAATAGCGGGTGGCAGCATTGCTGCGGCCCCAGGCAGGCCAGTCACCGTCGGCAGGCTGGTCGGCGGGCTGGAGGCCGGTGGTATCACGCGTCGGGGCCAGGCCGGCACTGACCGCCCCTTCCGGGAACGGCTGGTGCCCGTCCACTTCGCCATGCGGCGCGAACGCCAGGCCGAACGCGGCGACGAACACCAGCATCAGCAGGCCAGCCACACTACGGGAAAGGCGCTTTGACACCGGTTCGCGCAGGGTCGGTGCCAGCAGCGCCACCACGATGCCCAGCGCCGTAACCAGGCCCAGGCGCGGCACCCAACGCCAGTAGTCGCTGCCCGACTCCCACCAGGTCCACAGCAGTGTGCCGACGAACACCAGCGCGTACAGCAGCGCGCCGCTGCGACGGTTGCCGAACAGCAGGATGCCGCTGGCCAGCAGGCCGAATCCTGCGATGGCGTAGTACGCCGAACCCCCAAGGCTGAGCAGCCATGCACCGAGACCGCCGATGACCAGGCCGAGCACCACCAGCAACAGCGACAGCACGGTGACGAGGGGATGGCGGGAGGCGCGGACGAGGACAGAAGCGGACTGCGGCGTGGCGGACATCGTCGATCTCCGGGGGCAGCATGCGCCCTTATCCCACCGCACATGTGAAGCGCGCGCGTATTTTCTGGGTGGACCTGACGGGGTGATCGTCGGCTGGGTGGTTGCCGACTGGGTGATCGTCGGCTGGGTGATCGTCGGCTGGGTGATCGTCGGCTGGGTGATCGTCGGCTGGGTGATCGTCGGCTGGGTAGAGTCGACTGTTAGTCGACTATCGCGCGCAGCGCGGGCTTTTCATCGCCGTGCGCAGAGCAGTCGACTAACAGTCGACTCTACCGCAGCGATCGGATGGTCCGCAGCGATCAGATAGTCCGCAGCGATCGGAGAATCCACCACGACCGGAAGATCCGCAGAAATGACGACGCCGGCACAGGGCCGGCGTCGTCGGGTACGTCTCATCGCGGCGGGATCACTCCTGCGCGGCGTCCTCGCTGCTGGCCGCAGCCGGTGCGCCTTCGGCCGCGGCCGGGGCAGCAGTCGCCACCTCGTCCTCGTCCTCTTCGATGGAGGCATCCATGCGTTCCACCGCCTGCAGCTTCTCGTCCTTGGACAGGCGGATCAGGGTGACGCCCTGGGTGTTGCGGCCGACGCGGCTGATTTCCGAGCCACGGGTACGCACCAGCGTGCCGCCATCGGAGATCAGCAGCACTTCGTCATCCGAACCCATCAGCACCGCGGCGACCAGCTTGCCGTTGCGCTCGGTGGTCTGGATGCCGATCACGCCCTGGGTGCCACGACCCTTGCGCGGGTAATCCGGCAGCGGGGTGCGCTTGCCGTAGCCGTTCTCGGTCGCGGTGAGGATGTACTGCACGCTGGCGTCGTCGGCGCCGTCGATCACCGCATCGCCATTGGCGGCGGCTTCTTCGACACCGTTGTCGTCCTCGTTCTCGTCCTCGATGCCACCGGCACTTTCGGCCACGATCAGACTGACCACTTCCTCGCCGGCCGGCATCTTGATGCCACGCACGCCGGTCGCGGTACGGCCCATCGAGCGGACCTTGTCCTCGCCGAAGCGCACGGTCTTGCCGTTGGAGGCGAACAGCAGGATGTCGCGCTCACCGTCGGTCAGGCCGACGCCAACCAGCGCATCGCCCTCGTCGAGGTTGATCGCGATCTTGCCGCGGGCCAGACGGAAGGCGAACTCGCCCAGCGGGGTCTTCTTGACCGTACCGTTCTTGGTGGCGAAGAACACGAACTGGCCATCGGCGTACTCGCGCACAGGCAGCACGGCCTGCACGCGTTCGCCCGGTTCCAGCGGAATCCAGTTGATGATCGGACGGCCACGGGCGTTGGAACCCGCTTCCGGCAGCTGGTAGACCGGCAGCCAGAACACCTTGCCCGAACTGGTGAAGGTCAGCAGCGTGTCATGTGTGTTGACCAGCCACAGCTGTTCGATGAAATCCTCTTCCTTGGTCGCCGCCGCACTACGGCCACGGCCGCCACGGCGCTGCGCGCGGTACACGCTCACCGGCTGGCGCTTCACGTAACCGGCGTGCGACACGGTGACCACCACGTCTTCCGGCGCGATCAGGTCGAGGATGTCCAGGTCTTCTTCGCTGTGGCGGATCTCGGTACGACGCTCGTCGCCGAACTCGGCCTTGACGCTGACCAGTTCCTCGCGGATCACCTGCAGCAGGCGGTCGGGATCTTCCAGGATGTGGATCAGCCCGGCGATCACTTCCAGCAGCTGCTTGTACTCGTCGGTCAGGCGGTCCTGCTCCAGCCCGGTCAGGCGGTGCAGGCGCATTTCCAGGATCTGGGTGGCCTGGATCTCGGTCAGCTGGTAGCCGCCCTCGATCAGGCCCACGCCCTTGGGCAGGTCTTCCGGGCGCGAGGCTTCGGCACCGGCAGCACCCAGCATGGCACCGACCAGGCCCGGCTCCCACACGCGCGCCAGCATGCGTTCACGTGCTTCGTTCGGGTTCGGCGAGGTCTTGATCAGTTCGATCATCTCGTCGATGTTGGCCAACGCGACGGTCAGGCCTTCCAGCACGTGGGCACGGGCGCGCGCCTTGCGCAGCTCGAACACGGTGCGGCGGGTGACCACTTCGCGACGGTGGCGGACGAACGCCTCCAGCATCTGCTTGAGGTTCATCAGCTGCGGGCGGCCGTCGACCAGCGCCACCATGTTGATGCCGAACACCGATTCCATCTGCGTCTGCTGGTACAGGTTGTTCAGCACAACCTCGGCAGATTCACCGCGCTTGATCTCGATGTAGATGCGCATGCCGTCCTTGTCGGACTCATCGCGCAGCTCGCTGATGCCTTCGATCTTCTTTTCCTTGACCAGCTCGGCGATCTTCTCGATCAGACGCGCCTTGTTCACCTGGTAAGGAATTTCAGTGACGATGATCGATTCGCGGCCGTTGTCGGCCACTTCGATATCGGCCTTGGCACGGATGCGCACGCGGCCACGGCCGGTGCGGTAGCCGGCGACGATGCCGGCGGTGCCATTGATGATGCCGGCGGTCGGGAAATCCGGGCCCGGGATGTACTCCATCAGGCCGTCGACGTCGATGTCCGGGTTGTCGATCAGCGCGATGCAGGCGTTGATCGATTCGCTCAGGTTGTGCGGTGGGATGTTGGTCGCCATGCCCACCGCGATACCGGCCGAACCATTGACCAGCAGGTTCGGGAACCGGGTCGGCATGACCGTCGGCTCCAGTTCCTTTTCGTCGTAGTTGGGCTGGAAATCGACGGTTTCCTTGTCGATGTCGGCCATCAGCTCATGCGCGAGGCGCGACATGCGCGCTTCGGTGTATCGCATCGCCGCGGCGGAGTCGCCATCGATGGAGCCGAAGTTACCCTGGCCATCGACCAGCATGTAGCGCAGCGAGAACGGCTGTGCCAGGCGCACCAGCGTGTCGTACACCGACTGATCGCCATGCGGGTGGTACTTACCGATGACGTCACCGACGATACGCGCCGACTTGAAGTAGGGCTTGTTGCTGTGCGCGTTGAGCTCGTTCATCGCGAACAGCACGCGACGATGCACCGGCTTGAGGCCGTCGCGCGCATCCGGCAGCGCACGGCCCACGATCACGCTCATGGCGTAATCGAGGTAGCTCTTGCGCATCTCGTCTTCCAGGTTGACCTGGATGATTTCCTTGGCGGTTTCTGCCATTCGGGTTCCGTTGTCTGGTAGCGGTCCAGTCCGGCGCAGCCCTCTGCGGAAGGGGGTCGTGCCGGAACCTCGATTCAACCTGTGGATACTACCACAACAGGCCGTTTTCCGCCTCCCTTTACGGGGATTTTACCTGCACAAATCAGGAACTTAGGGGGTTCATCCGCCCCTGTAGAGCCGAGCCCATGCCCGGCTGCGGCGGATTCCCCGGCGGAGCCGAGCATGGGCTCGGCTCTACAGACATCCTCGACCCAGTCCCGGCTCAACCGCCAAAGGCGGCGCGCATGTTCCCGGCGGTCGGGTTCAGGATCACGCCGCGCTCGGTCACGATGGCGTCGATCAGCTCGCCCGGGGTGACGTCGAACACCGGGTTCCAGGCAGCGATGCCCTCGGCCACGGTGCGGGTGCCACCCACGCCGTACAGCTCGCCCGGATCGCGCTGCTCGATCTCGATCTGGCTGCCGTCAACGGTGTCCATGTCCACCGTCGAGGACGGCGCCACGACCATGAATTTCACCCCGTGGTGGCGCGCGGCGATGGCCAGCTGGTAGGTGCCGATCTTGTTGGCGGTATCGCCGTTGGCGCAGATGCGGTCGGCACCCACGATCACCCACTGCACGGCACCGGTCTTCATCAGGTGCGAGGCAGCCGCATCGGCGATCAGGGTGGCGTCGATACCATCCTGCTGCAGCTCCCACACGGTCAGACGCGCGCCCTGCAGCCACGGCCGGGTCTCACCGGCGAACACGCGGGCAATGCGGTGCTGGGCCATGCCGGCACGGATCACGCCCAACGCGGTGCCGAAGCCGGCGGTGGCCAGCGAGCCGGTGTTGCAATGGGTCAGCACACCGCTACCGGTCTCGATCAGGCCTGCGCCCAGCGCGCCCATATGGCGGTTGGCCGCCAGGTCTTCCTCGGCGATGGCCTGCGCCTCCGCTTCCAGCGCGGCCTTCCAGTTAGCGCCGGCAGCATTCAGGCAGCGGCGCATGCGCGCCAGCGCCCAGGCCAGGTTCACCGCGGTCGGGCGCGAGGCGTTCAGGCGCTGCAGCGCCGGCTCCAGTTGCTGCAGGGCATGTGCACCGTCAGCGGCCTGCACGTCGCGCGCCGCCAGCACCACGCCCCAGGCGGCGGCGATGCCGATGGCCGGCGCACCACGCACGGTCAACGCGTGGATGGCCGCAGCCACTTCGTCACTGTCATGGCAGACCACATGCTCGACCACGAACGGCAGCTTGCGCTGGTCCAGCAGTTGCAGGGCATCGCCGGTCCACAGGATCGGGCGGATGTGGTCGTAACGGGCGTAGTCGATGTCTGAGGCAGTGTTCATGGGCCCATTGTAGGGCCACGCCCCCGGGGTTGGAGCCCGCCCGGACTCAATTCACCGAGAATTCGGCGCGGCAGCCGCCGTCCACCCAGATGCCGTTGCGGCTCCAGCCCCAGGTACTGCCTTCCTCGCACGGCGTGCTGGACAGCTGCTCGAAGACAGCGGCACCAACCGAGATGCTGGCACCGCAGAAACGGCGCTTCTTCGACTTCGATTCACAGGTCAGCCGGCGTGGTACGTCAACGAATCGGCCGTCCTCGTCAGCCACTTCGAAGTCCCCCTGGCAACCGCGACTGGTCCAGACTTCATTGCGCTTGTAGCCCCAGCCCTGCCCTTCGCGGCATGGCAGCGCCGACAGCTGGCGCAGCAGGCGCACTGGCGCCCCATCCAGGCGCACCGGGCAACTCTGCGGGCGGCCATTGGATTCACAACGCACCACGCGACGGACCAGGCGCTTGCCCTCGCTGGCTACCGGCGCGACACCTGCAGCGCGGCGCGCGCGGAACTCGGCGCGGCAGCCCAGCGTGACCCACACGCCACTGCGGTCGGTGCCCCATTCGCTGCCACGGATGCAGCTGCTGTTGGAGAGCTGGCGCACCAGGTCGATGCCGTTGCTGACATCGATATCGCAATGCACCCAGCCCATGTCGCGTGATTCACAGGTCACCACTTCACCGTCGTAGCCGGCCTGCTGGGCAGATGCCGATGACGGCAGCCAGGCACCCCATAGCGCGATGGAGTACACCGGTGCAGCGACAACCGCAAACCACTTGACCAAAGCCTTCCCCAACAGGAATGGATGAACTGCGTGCCAGTGTCCGGCATCTGCCGTGATAAGAGCATCATCCTGCTTACCGAAGCAAGCGCGGAAACGCGGTATTCCGTTCAGTCTTCGAAGTTCAGGAACGCGCGTCGCTCATGCGTGGGCAAAGTCGTAGGCCAGCACATCGGCGATGCGCGGCGTGCGGTTCATCGCCATCAGCAGGCGATCGACGCCCACCGCTACGCCAGCGCACGCCGGCATCGATGGCAGCGCAGCCAGCAGCGCCTCGTCCAGCGCCGGCTGCACCTGGCCACGTTCATGGCGCCGCTGCAGGTCACGCTGGAAGCGCGCGCGCTGCTCGTGGGCGTCGTTCAGTTCGTGATAGCCGTTGGCCAGCTCCACCGCGCCCAGGTACAACTCGAAACGCTCGGCCAACGGTGGCGTGCCGGGCCGGATACGCGCCAGTGCAGCCTGGCTGGACGGCCAGTCATGGACCACGGTCATCACCGTGTCATCAAACTGCGGCTGGATGCGATGGGTCATCAACAGGTCCAGCCAGTCGTCGCGGGTCAAACCGACCGGATCGATGTGCACATCACCCAGCGCGGCCCGCAATGCACCCTCATCGGCCTTGAACGGGTCCACGCCCACGTACTGCTGGAACAGCTCGCGGTAGCTCAGCACGCGCAGCGTCGCACTGCGTCCGACCAGCGCCAGCGCCTGGCCGACCAGCTCGGCGGTCTCCTCCACCAGGCGATGATGATCCCAGCCAACCCGGTACCACTCCAGCATTGTGAATTCCGGATTGTGGCGGCCACCGGCCTCGCCGTTGCGGAACACCCGACCCAGTTCGTAGCAGTCGCCGACGCCGGCGGCCAGCAGGCGCTTGAGCGGATACTCCGGCGAGGTACGCAGCCAGCGGCGACGGCCACCTGCATCGACATGGCCGGTGAAATCGGTATGGAAGCTGTCGATGTTCGGCTCGGTGTTGCCCGCCACCGACAGGATCGGCGTTTCCACCTCCAGCACATCGCGCTCGGCGAAGAAACGGCGCACCAGCGCGTTGAGCGCGGCACGCTGCTGCAGCGCCCGCAGCAGGGCCTCGCTCACAGGATGCCCTCCGGGCGCGGATGGTCCAGCGGCAGGGTCAGCAGATCGCGGGTGTCGTCGATGTAGCCGCTGGCCAGGTAAAGGCGACGGGCCAGCTCGTTGTGGTGGTTCACTTCCAGGCGCAGGCGGCTGACGCCACGGCCGCGCGCACGCTGTTCGCAGATCGCCAGCGCCTGCTTGCCGCGGCCACGACCACGTGCACGGTGGGCCAGGTACAGCTCGTCCAGCAGCATGAAGTGGCCGCCCTGTTCCAGGCTGAAGCCCATCGCGATCACCGCATAGCCGACCACCTCGCCGGCCTCGTCCAGCCACAGCAGCACTTCGCCATTACGCGGATCGGCCAGCAACGCATCCACGCCGCGACGCACGCGCGCGTCGTCGAAGTCGATCCTGTCTTCGGCGTAGAACTCGCGCATCAACGCGATCAGCAGCTCCTCGTCAGCTCGGGTGGCCAGGCGGAAATCCAGCGGGGCGGTCTGCATCGGTGTTCCTTTGTGTTTCATGCCGGGCGCAGGGGCACCCGGCGGGGTCATCATTCGTGTTCAGCAAGATAGGCCAGCAGGCGGTCCTCGTCCCACACCGGCACACCCAGCGACTGTGCCTTGTCCAGCTTGGAGCCTGCCTCGGTGCCGGCCACCACGAAACTGGTCTTTTTCGACACGCTGCCGGACACCTTGGCACCAAGCGCCTCCAGGCGCTCCTTGGCGGCATCGCGGGTAAGCTGGGCCAAGGTGCCGGTCAGTACCACGGTCTGCCCATCCAGCGGACCGGCCACGATCTCGGCCAGCGCCGGCGCCTTGGCCAGGATCTGCCGCATCGCGTTCTCGGCGGCCAACAGCATCGCACCGTGGCCATCGGCGTCCAGCCACTCGGCCAGACCACGCGCCGTGTCATCCGGCAGCCCGGCGTTGACGAACTGGCCATGCTCGGCGTCGAGCACCGCCTGTGCACCGGGCAACGCGGCGACCAGTTTTTCCGCGCGCAGGCGGGTAATGCCAGGGATCTCCGATTCGACCAGCAGCTGCGCCAGGTCCAGCCCCTCGCGCAACTTGGCGCTGGGCGCGTGCACATCGCTGATGCGGACCTGTCCGACCTGCAGAAGGTCATCGATGGCCTGCTGGTTGCCCTGCTGCTCGAAGAAGTGGCCGAGCGACCGCGCCACTTCGCCACCGATGTCCGGCACGCGCTTGAACAGCGGCCACGGCAGATGGCGGATCAGTTCCAGGTCACCGAACCACTGCGCCAGCGCCTTGGCAGTGCTCTCGCCCACATGCTCGATGCCGAGTGCGAACAGCAGGCGTTCCAGCGTGGCGGCCCGGCTGGCGTCGATTGCTGCGATCAGGTTGTCGGCCCACTTGGTGGCGATCTTCTTCGTGTTCCATTCGAAGCTGGCCGGCTGCGCCAGCGCCTGCGCGCGCCAGCCCGGATCGTTGCCGTCCAGCTTGAGCACCGCATTGAGCACGGCACCACTGCCCTCGGCGGGAAGGTGCAGCTTCAGCGCCGCTGCCAGCGCCGACGGATCCTCCGCATCCAGCACCAGCTTCAGGTGCAGCAGCGTATCGCGGCTGAGCCGGTACAGGTCGGCCACGCTCTTGACGATGCCGGCATCGACCAGGGTTTCGATGTACTTGTCGCCGAGGCCGTCGATGTCCATGGCGCGGCGCGAGGCGAAATGGGCAATGGCTTCCTTGCGCTGCGCCGGGCAGGACAGTTCGCCCGAACAACGCCACGCCGCCGCCCCCTCCTCACGCACGATCTCCGAGCCGCACACCGGGCAGCGCGTCGGCATCTGCCACGGCGTGGTGCCCTGCGGGCGGCGGTCGAGAATGACGCTGACCACCTCGGGAATGACATCGCCCGCACGACGCACGATCACGCTGTCGCCGACGCGCACATCGAGGCGCGCGATCTGGTCGGCGTTGTGCAGCGTGGCGTTGGACACGATCACGCCGGCCACGGCCACCGGCGCCAGGCGCGCAACAGGCGTGGCAGCACCTGTGCGGCCGATCTGGATCTCGATCGCCTCCACCGTGGTGCTCTGTTCCTGCGCCGGGAACTTGTGCGCGATGGCCCAGCGCGGTGCGCGCGAGACGAAGCCCATCGCCTGCTGGCCGGCGCGGTCATCCAGCTTGTAGACCACGCCATCGATATCGAACGGCAGGCCGTCGCGGCGCTCACCGATATCGCGGTAGTACCCCAGCAGGCCGTCGGTCCCTTCCACCACCTTGCACAGTGCGCTGACCGGGAAACCCCAGGCGCCGAGCTGGGCCAGCGTGCCCGAATGCGTGTCTGGCAGCTCGCCACCCTGCACCTCGCCGGTGCCGTAGGCGAAGAAGCTCAGCCTGCGCTGCGCACTGATCTTCGGATCGAGCTGGCGCAGCGAGCCGGCCGCGGCGTTGCGCGGATTGGCCAGCACCTTGCCACCGTGCTGACGGGCACGTTCGTTGTAGGCCTCGAAATCGGCACGCGCCATATAGACCTCGCCGCGTACCTCCAGCACGTCCGGCCAGTCCTTGCCGTGCAGGCGCTTGGGAATGTCACCGATCTCGCGCAGGTTGGCGGTCACGTCCTCGCCGGTACTGCCATCGCCACGGGTCGCGCCGAGCACGAAATGACCCTCCTCGTAGCGCAGGCTGATCGCCAGGCCGTCCATCTTCGGCTCGGCCGAGAACCGCAGGCTGCGACGCCCCAGGCGCTCGTCGATGCGGCGCACGAAATCGGCCACTTCTTCATCGCTGAAGGCATTGGACAGCGACAGCATCGGTACCGCGTGGCGCACTTCCGGGAAACGGCCGGAGGGCCGCGCACCGACCTGCTGGGTCGGACTGTCGGCACGGGCCAGTTCCGGATGCTCGCGCTCCAGCGCTTCCAGCTCGCGCACCATCCGGTCGTAGTCAACGTCGGGGATCTCCGGCGCGTCCAGCTCGTGGTAGGCGCGGTTGGCCTGGGCGATCTGCCTGCGAAGGTCTGCGGCGCGTTCGGCGGGGCTGGGGCTCATCGGGATCCGGTGGTTCTGGGATGGCCGGGAATTCTACCGCGCCCGGCCGTCAGGCCCGGTAGCGCCTCCGCCTTTGCAGCGTCGAGCCATGCTCGGCTGCCGCCCCCGCTCTGGTAGCTGCCAACCATCGCCCCCGCTCCGGTAGCTGCCAACCTTCGCCCCGTTCCGGTAGCTGCCAATCTTCGCCCCGTTCCGGTAGGTGCCAACCTTGGTTGGCACGTCTGCAGTCGAGCACGGCTCGACGCTACAGAATCAGCTTGCCGCCCGCCCCCTCCAGCGCTAGCGTGCGTCGCCTCTCATCGGAATTCCGCCCATGACCCCGCCCGCCTCCCGCCGTCACTTCCTGCAGCTGGCCGGTGCCGGCCTCGCCATGGCCGGCACCGGCCTTCCCCGCCCTGCCCAGGCCCAACCGGCCTCGGCCGCTGCGCCCGCACCTCGCGAAGGTGCCGTACTGCTGAATTTCAACGAATGCCCCTACGGCCCCTCGCCCGCTGCCCAGCAGGCCGCGCGCGACAGCATCGCCGGTTGCGGCCGCTACCGTTTCGCACTGGCCGGACAGGTACGCGACGTCTTCATCGAACAGGCAGGACTGCCGGCCGACCATGTGCGCCTCTATCCCGGCTCCAGTGAACCGTTGAATCGCGCCGCCACCGTGTGGACGGGCCCGCAGGAGGGCCTGGTGGTAGCCGACCCGACCTTCGAGACGCTGGGCGAGGTCGCCGCCGCACACGGTGCCGACGTGCAGAAAGTGCCGCTGCGCGACGACGGCGCACATGACCTTCGTGCAATGGTCGCCGCCGCACATGCACGGCCGACCGGGCTGCTGTATGTGTGTAACCCGAACAACCCGACCGGCTCGGTCAGCCCTGCCGATGAGCTTGCCTGGCTGCTGGCCCACAAGCCTGCCGCCACCCGCGTGCTGGTCGACGAGGCCTACCTGCAGTACAGCGAGCAGCCGAGCCTGATCGCGCAGGTGACGCAGCGCGATGACCTGATCGTGCTGCGCACGTTCTCCAAGCTGTACGGCATGGCCGGCCTGCGCCTGGGCGTGGCGGCTGCACATCCCGACCGCCTGCGCGAACTGGCCCGCCTGGGCGACAACCCGCTACCGGTGCCGGCCCTGGCCGCGGCACTGGCCAGCCTGCGCGACCCGCAGCTGATCCCGCAGCGGCGCCTGCAGAATGCCAAGGCGCGCCAGGCCACCATCGCGTGGTTGGGCAAGCGTGGTTTCAGCTGCGTTCCGTCGGAAGCAAACTGCTTCTTGGTGGATGTGCAGCGCGACGGCAGTGCGTTCGCCAAGGCGATGGCGGACAACGGCGTGGTGATCGGACGCAGCTGGCCGATCTGGCCGCAGCGCGTGCGGGTAACGGTGGGCACCGAGGAGGAGATGGCCGCGTTCCGCCGCGCGTTCGCGAAGGTGGCCGGCGTCCCGGCGTAGACCGCATCCACGCATGGCGTGGATCTACCGGGGGTGGGTGCCGACCGTTGTCGGCACACCATGGCAAACCGCGCTTACCAGCGCGGGGTCTTGGTCAGCGGCGGTGCCTGGTGCTGGCGATCATAGGCACGCAGCTCGTCACGGATGTGCGCGATGCGCTGGCGGCCCAGGGGGTTGCGGCTGTCATCCAGCACCAGGCCGTCCAGCAGCTCGGCCATGCGCTGCACCGTCGGCAGCATCTTCTCCCAGGCATCCAGCGCGGTCAGCGGCGCCGGCAGGGTCAGGAAGAAGGCGATGGCCGGGGTTTCCATCGCACGGATGTTGGCCATGTCGAAGCTGCCCGGCTTCATGATGCTGGCCATCGAGAAGATCGGGCCGCGCTCCGGGTGGCCTTCCGCCAGGCGGTGGAACACGTTCATGTGGCCGAACACCAGGCCGGTCTTCTCCGCCGCCACCACGATGTCTTCGCCGCGCAGCTGCTCGCCGGCGCGAGCGGCCACGAACAGCGAGACGATCTTGTCGAAGTCCTGGGTGGCGCGCTTGCCAAGGTCGCTGGCCGCGCCTGCGTCGGTGTCGGCCAGGCCAAGCTCGGCCTGCTCGCCTTCCGGGCCCAGGCCCGGCTCCACGCGGCCATCGGCCACGGTGACGCCATCATCGCCCAGCACCGGCTCGCGACGCTCGCCGCTGGTCGGTTCCGCGCTTTCCACGCGGCGCCCCTGGGGCTTCTTCTTCGGACGGCCAAACAGGAAGATCGCGGCGATCAACAGCAGGCCGGCGGCCAGGATGCCGATGCGCAACAGTGCCGTGTCGGACATTCGATAGGTTCTCCGGCTAGTTCATTCAGGTAATTAGGATGGCACGTCAGGCCGCGCCCGCCAATCGTGCGGCTTCTTCCAGGTCCACGCTGACAAGGCGGCTGACGCCTGGTTCGCGCATGGTCACGCCCGACAGCTGGTGCGCAGCCTCCATCGTCGCCTTGTTGTGGCTGACGAACAGGAACTGCACCTTCTCGCTCATTTCCTTGACCATGTTGGCCAGGCGGCCGACGTTGGCTTCGTCCAGCGGTGCGTCCACCTCGTCCAGCAGGCAGAACGGTGCCGGGTTCAGCTGGAAGATGGCGAACACCAGCGCCACTGCGGTCATCGCCTTCTCGCCACCGGACAGCAGCGAGATGCTGGACACCCGCTTGCCCGGCGGACGCGCCATGATGGTCACGCCGGTGTCGAGCAGGTCTTCACCGGTCAGCTCCAGGTAGGCGTGCCCGCCACCGAACAGGCGCGGGTACAGGGCCTGCACGCCGGCGTTGACGCGGTCGAAAGTGTCCTTGAAGCGGCCGCGGGTCTCGCGGTCGATCTTGCGGATGGCATCTTCCAGGGTTTCCAGCGCGGTGGTCAGGTCGGTGTGCTGCGAATCCAGGTAGTCCGAGCGCTGCGACGCCTCACCGTACTCGTGGATGGCCGCCAGATTGACCGGCTCCAGCCGGCGCATGCGGCCATCGATCTGGTGCACGGCCTGCTCCCAGTCGCCCAAGCGAGCATCTTCGGGCAGCGCATTGAGCACGTCCTGCAGTACGAAACCGGCCTTCTCCACCGCACCCTGCAGGGTGTCCGCGCTGAGCACCAGCGCTTGCTGATCCAGCTTGCGCTGCGAGATGCGCTCACGCTGGGCCAATGCCTGTTCGTCGCGCTGGTGGCGGGTCTGTTCGTAATTGCGCAGCTCGGCGTCGATGCCGTCCAGCAGCGTGCGCGCCTCGGTCAGCACGCGATCGGCGCGCACGCGCTCTTCCAGCGCGTTCTGATGCTCGGCCTGCAGAGATTCGACCGGCGAATCACCCTCGTCCAGCTGCGAATGCAGCTCGCCCAGGCGCGAATCCAGCTGCCCGCGCTGGGTGCCCATGCGCTCCAGTGCCTGGCTCAACGAAGCCAGCTGCGCCCGCTGCGATTCCAGGGTCAGCGCCAGCGAGTGCGAACGCTCGCGCACCGCACGTGCGGCGTCGCGGGCCAGGTCGCGGGCCTCGGTCAGCTGGCGGCGCTCGCCCTCGAGTCGCTGCCGGGTCGATTCCAGGTCGCCCATGCTGCTGACCGCGTTCTCCAATCGCGAACGCGCTTCACGCGCCTGTTCGTTGTTGGCCTCCAGCGTTTCCTGCAACTGCTTCAGCTCACCTTCGATGCGATCGATGCGCGTGCGTGCGGCTTCCACCTTGCCCTGCTGGCCCTGCAGCTGGCCTGCCAGTTCGGATACCGCACGATGGGCCTGGTACAGCGCACGCTGCGCGTCTTCGCGCTGCTGTTCGGCGGCCTGCAACTGCTCGCGGAAGCCTGCCAGCTGTTCTTCCAGCTCGGCTTCGCGGTCCTGAAGCTGCTCGATCTGCTCGCGCAGCTCATTGATCTCGCGTTCGCGCAGCAGCGCGCCCTGCTGGGCCGCGCCGGAACGCGACACGCGCAGCCAGCCCTCGCCCAGGCGCTCACCGCCCTGGGTGATGATCGAATCGCCTTCCGGCAGGCTGGCCTGCAGCGCCTTGGCTTCGGCCAGATCCTTGGCACCGTGCAGGTGCGCCAGCAGGCGACGGATCGCTGCTGGACCACGCACGCGTGCAGCCAGCGAGGTCGGTGCAGCCTTGACGTCGGCACCGGCGTTGGCAACCAGCGCGATGTGGCCATCGCCCAGTTCGCCCAGCGCGTCGACCAGGCTGGCCGGGTCATCCACCAGCACGCCTTCGATCAATTGGCCGAGCGCGCTTTCCACCGCGTTTTCCCAGCCGGCATCAACGTCCAGGCGTTCGCCGACACGCGCCGCCGAATCCAGCCCACGCGCCTTCAGCCAGGCCACAGCCGCGCCCTGCTCCTGGCCCAGTGCGGCCTGTTGCAGGGTTTCCAGCGAGGCCAGGCGGCCACGCAGGCCGTTGACCTGCTTGCGCAGTTCCGCCAGTTCGCTCTGGCCCTTGCGCTGCTGCTCCTGCACGGCGGTCACGCCCTGCTTGCGCAGCTCGACGTCTTCGCTCAGCTCATCCAGCGCGGTCTTCTGCGTGTCGTGCTGCAGGTGCAGCTGCTCGAAGGCTTCTTCCAGTGCATCCACGTCCAGCCCGGCGCGCTCGGCGGCCAGGGCTTCACGACGCCGGTCGGCATCGAGGATCTGCTTGTCCAGGTAGTCCACGCGCGTGCGCTCGACATCGCCGGCGCGCGAGGCTTCCGAACTCTGCGAGGTGTGCTGTTCCCAGCGCTGCTGCCAGCTGGCCAGCCGGTCTTCCGCCTCACGCAGGCTTTCCTGCTTGATCTCGTTTTCTTCCTGCAGCTCTTCCAGCTGCGGAGTGGCGGCCTTCACCGCCTCGCGCAGCACCCTCAGTTTGGCTTCGTCGCCACTGATGTGCTGCCCCAGTTCGGCCAGGGCCTGCTGGGTTTCATCGCGTGCCTTGTGCAGGCGCTGCGACAACTCGCGCTGGTGCTGGATCTGCTGCTCCAGGCGGGCCAGCGTGCTGCCGACCTGGTAGACCGCCGCCTGCGCGGTGTTGAGCGCGTCGGCCGCCTCTTCGCGGCGCACGCGCGAGGTCTCGATGCGAGCCTCGGCGTCACGCTGGTCGGCGATCAGCTGCTGCAGCCTGGTTTCTTCCTGCGACAGGCCTTCGCGCAGCTTCGACAGCCGCCCGTCGAGGCCACGGAATTCCAGTGCCTTCCACTCGGCATCCTTGACCCGGCGCTCTTCCTGCAGCGCCTGGTACTGCTCGGCCTGCTTGGCCTGGCGCTTGAGATGCTCGAGCTGCTTGCTGATCTCATCACGCAGATCACCCAGGCGGTCCAGGTTTTCGCGGGTGTGGCGGATGCGGGTCTCGGTTTCCTTGCGGCGCTCCTTGTACTTGGAGATGCCGGCCGCCTCTTCCAGGTACACGCGCAGGTCTTCCGGGCGCGCCTCGATGATCTGGCTGATCATGCCCTGCTCGATGATCGAGTAACTGCGCGGCCCCAGGCCGGTGCCGAGGAACAGGTCGGTGATGTCGCGGCGGCGGCACTTGGTGCCGTTGAGGTAGTAATTGCTGGTGCCGTCGCGGCTGACCGTGCGCTTGACCGAGATTTCGTTGAACGAGGCGTACTCGCCCGAGATCGTGTGGTCGGAGTTGTCGAAGATCAGCTCGACGGTGGCCTGCGAGACCGGCTTGCGGGCGTTGGAACCGGAGAAGATCACGTCGGTCAGCGAGTCGCCGCGCAGGCGGCTGGCCGAACTCTCGCCCATCACCCAGCGCACGGCGTCGATGATGTTCGACTTGCCGCAGCCATTGGGCCCCACCACGCCGGTCATGTTGGTCGGCAGGTGCAGGGTGGTCGGATCGACGAACGACTTGAAGCCGGACAGCTTGATCGTGGAAAGACGCATAGGGGTTCCGGACTGGGGCCGGCAAGCGGCCTGCGTTTACCCTCCAAGTCATTGATCCTGTTGGGATCGATGACCGTGGAACGGGTGTGACGCCCTGAGTATACCGATGTGGCCGTGTTCTACGAATGGGCGTGGAACATTGTCCGGCCCTGCCCCGTCGGCCCGGCCGGCCTCGACACCCTGGAGCGGGAGCCATAAAACAAAACGGGCACCCTTGCGGGCGCCCGTTCTGCGGTGATGCCAGGCCTTGCGGCGTGGGATCAGGCTTCGGCGACAACGACGACCTTGACGGTGGTCTCGACGTCGGCGTGCAGGTGGATCAGCACGTCGTATTCGCCGATGTTGCGGAAGGCGCCTTCGCCCAGGATGACTTCGCTCTTGCTGACCGGCAGGCCGGCGGCGGTGAAGGCATCGGCGATTTCACGGGCGCCGACCGAGCCGTACAGCTTGCCTTCGGTCGAAGCGTTGGCCGGGATGGTCACGCTCGCGCCGTCCAGCTTGGCCTTGCGGGCGTCAGCTTCGGCGTGGATGGCCTGGGCCTTGGCTTCGTATTCGGCGCGCTTGGCTTCGAACTCGGCCTTGTTGCTCTCGGTGGCCGGCACGGCCTTGCCCTGCGGCACGAGGAAGTTACGGCCGTAGCCCGGCTTCACGTCGACCAGGTCGCCCAGGTTGCCGAGGTTGGTGACTTTCTGCAGGAGGATCAGCTGCATGGTATTGCTCCAGATAAGTTATTCGTTAGCGAGGCGATGCCCCGCAACAAAGGCTGTCCGAATAGCTGGCACAGCGGGGCGGCACCGGGCCGCCCCGCCGGGCATCAGACGTCGTGGTTGTCGGTGTACGGGATCAGGGCCAGGAAGCGAGCGCGCTTGACGGCGGTCGCCAGCTGGCGCTGGTACTTCGACTTGGTACCGGTGACGCGGCTCGGCACGATCTTGCCGTTCTCGGTCAGGTACTGGCGCAGGGTGTTGAGATCCTTGTAGTCGATCTCCTTCACACCTTCAGCCGTGAACTTGCAGAACTTGCGGCGACGGAAGAACTTGGACATGGGAAGGCTCCTTAGGCGGCAGAAGCGGCGTCGTCGCCGGCTTCGTTGTCAGCGGTGGTGGTGGACTCGCCTTCTTCGTCGTCACGACGACGGCGCTCACCGCGCTCCGGCTTGTCACCCTTCTCGTCCTTGCTCTTCATGATCAGCGACTGCTCGGTGTCAGCCTCGTCACGCTTGATGACCAGGTTGCGCAGCACGGCGTCGTTGAAGCGGAAGCTCTCGGTCAGTTCGTTCAGAACGGCCTGGTCGGCTTCGATGTTCATCAGCACGTAGTGGGCCTTCACCAGGTTCTGGATCGGGTACGCCAGCTGGCGGCGGCCCCAGTCTTCCAGACGGTGGATGGTGCCGTTGCCGTTCTCGACCAGCGACTTGTAGCGCTCGATCATGGCCGGGACCTGCTCGCTCTGGTCCGGGTGGACCATGAACACGATTTCGTAATGACGACTCATGTTTTTTTCTACCTTTCGGATGTGGCCTTGCGGCCGGACAGCCCCCCGCCGTTGAGACCGCGGTGGGGCAAGGGTTCCCGCCGGGTAGGCAGGAAGCCGCGCATTATGGCGCAGATGGGGAGGATGGGCAACCGGGGGTACCCGACATGCTGAACCGGGGTGCCCTGCCCCGGTGCCGATCAAGGTCGGCACCCACCAGGCGGGCAGCGCAGGGCCATGCCCGGCGGCCGGCCGTCAGGCCTTGTCGGCGTCGGTGGTGAAGCTCTCGCCGCAGCCACACTCGGCGGTGGCATTGGGGTTGCTGAACGTGAACGTCTCGCTCAGGCCATGCTTGCCGAAGTCGATCACGGTGCCGTCCACCAGCGCCAGGCTCTTGGCGTCGACATAGATCTTCACGCCGTCCTGCTCGAACACGGTATCGCCCTCGCGCTCATCGCGGGCCAGGTCGGTCACGTGGCCCCAGCCGGAACAGCCGGTCTTGGTCACGCCGAAACGCAGGCCCAGCGCGCCGGGGGTCTGGGCGACGAAGCGCTGCACGCGCTCGAAGGCAATGGGGGTCAGGCTGACAGCCATGAGGCTACTCCAGAGGTACGGGGACATTATAAGGAGCCGTTACCATGAAAAATGCCTCGCAAGCGGAACACTGCAACCGGTAAACTCCCGTGTTCACAGATCGAGTCGATCAGCAGAGGATTCAAGTCATGACGGTGGTCAGCGTTGAACATGCGCTTGCCGGGAAGATCCCGGAAGGCGGCGAAGTCACGGTACGCGGATGGGTGCGCACGGTGCGCGGTTCAGCGAATCTGGCCTTCGTGAATGTGAGCGACGGCTCCTGCTTCGCCCCGATCCAGGTCGTGGCCAATGACACCCTGGCCAACTTCGACGAGATCAAGCGCCTGACCAGCGGCTGCTCGGTCATCGCCACCGGCACGCTGGTGAAGTCGCAGGGCAAGGGCCAGTCGTTCGAGATCCAGGCCAGCGCGCTGGAGGTGGTCGGCTGGGTCGAAGACCCGCTCACCTACCCGATCCAGCCCAAGCCGATGTCGCCGGAGTTCCTGCGCGAAGTGGCGCACCTGCGTCCGCGCACCAACCTGTTCGGCGCGGTCACCCGCATCCGCAACTGCCTGGCCCAGGCCGTGCACCGCTTCTTCCACGAGAACGGCTTCAACTGGATCAGCACCCCGATCATCACCACCTCCGACGCCGAAGGCGCCGGCCAGATGTTCCGCGTGTCCACCCTGGACATGGTGAACCTGCCGCGCGATGAGAAGGGCGCGATCGATTTCAGCCGCGACTTCTTCGGCAAGGAAACCTTCCTGACCGTGTCCGGCCAGCTGAACGTCGAGGCCTACTGCCTGGCGCTGAGCAAGGTCTACACTTTCGGCCCGACCTTCCGCGCCGAGAACAGCCACACCACCCGCCACCTGGCGGAATTCTGGATGATCGAACCGGAAATCGCCTTCGCCGACCTGGCCGAAGACGCGCGCCTGGCCGAGGAGTTCCTGAAGTACCTGTTCCGCGCGGTGCTGAACGAGCGTGGCGACGACCTGGCCTTCATTGCCGAGCGCGTGGACAAGAACGCGATCACCAAGCTGGAAGACTTCATCAATGCCCCGTTCGAGCGCATCGACTACACCGATGCGGTCAGCCTGCTGCAGAAGTCCGGCAAGAAGTTCGACTTCCCGGTCGAATGGGGCCTGGACCTGCAGACCGAGCACGAGCGCTGGCTGACCGAGGAGCACGTCGGCCGCCCGGTGGTGGTGACCAACTATCCGGAGCACATCAAGGCCTTCTACATGCGCCTGAACGACGACGGCAAGACCGTTGCCGCGATGGACGTGCTGGCCCCGGGCATCGGCGAGATCATCGGCGGCAGCCAGCGCGAAGAGCGCCTGGACGTGCTGGACGCGCGCATGGCCCAGTTCGGCCTGGATCGCGAGCACTACAGCTGGTACCGCGATTTCCGCCGCTATGGTTCGGTGCCGCACGCAGGCTTCGGCCTGGGCTTCGAGCGCCTGGTGGTGTACGTCTGCGGGCTGTCCAACATCCGCGATGCGATCCCCTACCCGCGCGCCCCGGGCAGCGCGGACTTCTAAGTCCCATACGACCACGGAGGTACTTCCCCCATGACCCTGTTCTTCGCCCTCTGTTTCGTCGGCGTCGCAGTGGCCGGGTTCAGTGCCTTCGTGATCTTCTGGCCGCTGACCCTGGTGCACGTGCGCGACCGCTATCCGGCGCTCGCCGCGCGCTTCGGCAGCGGCGCCTTCCTCAAGCCCGATGCCCTGGCCTGGCTGCTGCGACGCGACTATCGGCAGCAACCGGACCGCTCCTTGTCCGGGCTGGCGACACCGGCCTGGGTATCGCTGCTGACCCTGCTGGCCGGACTGGGCATGGCTGCCCTGCTCTGGCTGGCCTCGCTCTGGTAATACGCTCATGAATGACATCACCGCCTCGTGCGACAGCTGGTGGCTGGCCAGCCTCGGCAACACCTTGATCTGGGCGCGCCTGCGCGTTCGCCCTGCCGGCACCGCCGAAGTGCTCGACAGCGATGGCAACACGCTGAGCTATGACAGCGAGGACACCGCGCGTTCGCAGCTGTTCGACGCCGAATTCGTCGAGTACGACGGCCTGGACGAGGAAGATGCGCTAGTGCGAGGGTTCAGCCTGCACGAAGTGCAGCCGCCGCAGGCCGACAGCGACGAGGGCCTGCGTGGCCGCATGATCCAGTCGCTGGGCGGGCGCGCCTGACCTCAGCATGTTCACCCCGCGCGCCTTCGCCGAGACCGACCTGCTCTGGCTGGACCGCCTGCTGGCACGCGACCCGTTCGTCACCGTGCTCACGACCGGCGGCGATGGCCTGCCAGAGCTGACCCGGATGCCGGTGCTGTACCGGCGTGACGGCGATCGCATCGAACTGTGCGGGCATTGGGCCCGCGCCAACCCGCAGTCGCGCCACCGCGGCACCGCCAAGGTGCTGGTCGATGGACCGCACGGCTATGTTTCGGCCAGCTGGTACCCGGACAAGGAGCCTGCTGCGCGGGTGCCGACCTGGAACTATGCGGCTGCCGAGCTGCGCGGCCAGCTGCACACGTTCGACGATGCCGGTGCGCTGGCTGAACTGGTCGGCGCGATCAGCGACCGTTTCGAAGCCAGCGTCGGCCAGGCCTGGCGGTTCGATGCCGCGCGCGCCGAACACGGCCCGGAGCTGCGCGCCATCGTCGGCTTCCGCTTCCAGGTTGAACACGTACAGCTGAAGCTGAAACTCAGCCAGAACCATCCCGACGCCAACCAGCAGGCCGTGATCGCCGCACTGGACGCGCTCGCCTCCCCGTCCTCCCATGAGCTGGCGCAGTGGATGCGCTGGCACCGTGAACAGTCCGCGTCCAGCGGCTGATCACCTCAGCTTCCCGCGACAGCGCGACCAGAACGGCCGCGCCTTGCCCCCACCCGACGCCAGGGATACCGCACATGAAAGACATCCACCGCCTGCTGCAGAACAACCGCGACTGGGCCGACCGCATCGCCAAGGAGGACCCTGAGTTCTTCCAGCACCTGTCCAAGCAGCAGCATCCGGAATACCTGTGGATCGGCTGCTCCGACTCGCGGGTGCCGGCCAACCAGATCATCGGCATGGCGCCGGGTGAAGTCTTCGTGCATCGCAACGTTGCCAACGTGGTGGCACACAGCGACCTGAACTGCCTGAGCGTGGTGCAGTACGCGGTGGACCAGCTGAAGGTGAAGCACATCCTGATCGTTGGCCACTACGGTTGCGGCGGCGTGCACGCCTGCCTGCACAATACCCGCGTCGGCCTGGCCGACAACTGGCTGCGCCATGTCGGCGATGTCGTGCAGAAGCACCAGGGCATCCTCGATGCGATCGAGGATGACGAGCTGAAGCACGCGCGCCTGTGCGAACTGAACGTGATCGAGCAGGTCGCCAACCTGTGCCGTTCGACCATCGTCGAGGACGCCTGGGCGCGCGGCCAGAAGCTGATGGTGCACGGCTGGGTCTACAGCCTGAAGAACGGCCGCGTCAGCGAAATGGGCATCGACGTCGGTGCGCCGGAAGAGCTGAAGCCGGCCTATGAAAAGGCGCTGTCCTATGTTCCGCGCCAGGGCCGGCGCGACTGACCTCCCTACGGACCACGACCATGCTCGCCTCGCCGATCAACCTGCACGCCTGGATCGAAGAACATCGCCACCTGCTGAAGCCGCCGGTGGGCAACAAGATGATCGACAACGGCGACTTCATCGTGATGGTGGTGGGCGGGCCGAACTCGCGCACCGACTACCACTACGACGAAGGCCCGGAGTGGTTCTACCAGCTTGAGGGCGAGATGGTGCTGAAGGTCCAGGAAGACGGCGCGGTGCGCGACATTCCGATCCGCGCCGGCGAGATCTTCCTGCTGCCGGCCAGGGTGCCGCACTCGCCGCGGCGCCCGCCCGGCGGGGTCGGCCTGGTGGTCGAACGCAAGCGCCTGCCGCATGAGATGGACGGCGTGATCTGGCACTGCGAGCGCTGCAACCACAAGCTGCACGAAGAGTTCTTCCAGCTGCAGAACATCGAGACCGACCTGCCGAAGGTGTTCGCGCGCTATCACGCCAGCCTGGAATTGCGTACCTGCAGCCAGTGCGGGCACGTGGATCCGCTGCCGGCGCCTGCAGCGGGCTGAGCACCTGCCCATGTAGAGCCGAGCCCATGCTCGGCCGCCGGGCACCGAAGCCGAGCACGGGCTCGGCTCTACAGCAAGAGCGGCACGCAGGCATTCCGGGCGTCGGTCCCACCATCCCAGGCGCTACACTGGCAGCCCCGTTGCAGCCTGTTGCCCGACCATGTCCGACCTGCTCAGCCGCACCCACGCCATTGCCCTGGACGCCGCCGATCCGCTGCGTCCGCTGCGTAACGAATTCCTGATTCCGCGCCATGGCGGCGGCGAGCAGACCTACTTCGTCGGCAACTCGCTGGGCCTGCAGCCGCGCGGCGCCCAGGCCGCGGTGCAGGAAGTGATGAAGCAGTGGGGGGATCTGGCGGTGGAAGGCCACTTCACCGGTCCTACCCAGTGGCTGTCCTACCACCGCCTGGTGAGCGCGCAGCTGGCCCGCGTGGTCGGTGCACTGCCCAGCGAAGTGGTGGCGATGAACACGCTGAGCGTGAACCTGCACCTGATGATGGTCAGCTTCTACCGGCCGACCGCGCAGCGCCCGGTGATCCTGATGGAAGCCGGTGCGTTCCCGACCGACCGCCACGCGGTGGAAGCGCAGATCCGTTTCCATGGGTTCGACCCGGCCGAGTGCCTGGTGGAAGTGCAGCCGGACGAAGCCAACGGAACGATCTCGCTCACTGCGATCGAGCGCGCCATCGCCGAACACGGCCAGCGCCTGGCGCTGGTGCTGTGGCCTGGCGTGCAGTACCGCACCGGCCAGGCCTTCGACCTTGATGCAATCACCCGTGCTGCCCGCCTGCAGGGCGCGCGCATCGGCTTCGACCTGGCGCACTCGGTCGGCAACCTGCCGCTGCGCCTGCATGACATCGCACCCGACTTCGCAGTGTGGTGCCACTACAAATACCTCAACAGCGGCCCGGGTGCGGTGGCCGGCGCGTTCGTGCACGAGCGCCATCACCGCGACACCACGCTGCCGCGCTTTGCCGGCTGGTGGGGCCATGAGGAATCCACCCGCTTCCAGATGGCACCGCAGTTCACCCCCGCCATCGGTGCCGAAGGCTGGCAGCTGAGCAATCCGCCGATTCTCGGCCTGGCGCCGCTGCGCGCCTCGCTGGACCTGTTCGAGCGTGCCGGAATGGACGCGCTGCGCGGCAAATCACTGGCACTGACCGGCATGCTCGAAGCGCTTGTACGCGCACGCCTGTCCGGCGTGCTCGACATCATCACTCCGGCCGAGCCGCAGCGTCGCGGCTGCCAGCTGTCATTGCGCGTGATCGGTGGGCGCGAGCGCGGACGCGCACTGTTTGAACACCTGCGCAGCATCGGCGTGCTCGGCGACTGGCGCGAGCCGGACGTGATCCGCATCTCGCCTACCCCGCTCTACAACCGCTACCTGGACGTGCACCACTTCGTCGAGGAAGTGGAAGCCTGGGCCGGCCTCTGAGCCGGCCCCTCCCCTACTGCTGGACAGTTCGTTGATCGCACACGCTTCCCGCTCGTTGAGCATTATCGGTGCCGGCCTCGCCGGGTCCCTGCTGGCCATCCTGCTGTCACGGCAGGGCTGGCGCATCACCCTGTACGAACGCCGCGGCGATCCGCGCATTGCCGACTACGAGAGTGGTCGTTCGATCAACCTGGCGCTGGCCGAACGCGGGCGCAACGCCCTGCGCCAGGCGGGAGTGGAAGACGAGGTGATGGCGCGCGCGGTAATGATGCGCGGGCGCATGGTGCATCCGCGCGAAGGCGAACCGCAGCTGCAACGCTACGGCCGCGACGACAGCGAAGTAATCTGGTCGATCCATCGCAGCGACCTGAACACGACGCTGCTGGAACTCGCCGAACAGGCTGGCGCGACCGTGCACTTCCACCGCCGCCTGCATACCGTCGATTTCGATGCCGGCTACGCGCGTTTCATCGACGACCGCGATGACAGCCCGCACGACATCCGCTTCGACGCCCTGATCGGTGCCGATGGTGCAGGCTCGGCGCTGCGCGCGGCGATGAACCGGCGGGCGCCGCTGGGCGAGGACATCGCCTTCCTCGACCACTCCTACAAGGAGCTGGAAATTCCGCCGGCCGCCGACGGCAGCTTCCGCATCGAGCGCAACGCGCTGCATATCTGGCCGCGTGGCCATTACATGTGCATCGCCCTGCCCAACCACGAAGGCACCTTCACCGTCACCCTGTTCCTGCCCAACCAGGGTGATCCCAGCTTCGCCACGGTCAACACCGGCGCGCAGGCCGAAGCACTGTTCGCGCGCGAGTTCGCCGATACCCTGCCGCTGATCCCGAACCTGCGCGCGGACTGGGAACAGCACCCACCCGGCCTGCTTGGCACGCTGACGCTTGATCGCTGGCACCAGCAGGGCCGCGCGGTCCTGATTGGCGACGCCGCACATGCGATGGTGCCGTTCCACGGGCAAGGCATGAACTGCGCATTCGAGGATTGCGTGGCTCTGGCCCGCCATCTGATGGAAGCGGACGACCTGGAAGGCGCGTTCCAAGCCTTCGAAGCCGAGCGCAAGCCGAACGCACGCGCAATCCAGCAGATGGCGCTGGAAAACTATCTGGAAATGCGCGACCGCGTGGCTGATCCTGCGTTCCTGCTGCAACGCGAACTGGAACAGGAACTGCAGCGGCGCTGGCCGACCCGGTTCGTACCGCATTACACGATGGTCACCTTCCTGCACACGCCGTACGCGGAAGCCCTGCGCCGCACCGAGCTTCAGCGCGACATGCTGGTGGCGGCCACGGCCGGCCACGATTCGCTGGACAACATCGACTGGGCCGCACTGGAAGCACAGGTCCATGCGCAGCTGCCGGTCCTGGAGGGCGCGCACTGATGGCTGACAGCTTCCTGTTCTACGACCTGGAAACCTTCGGCCAGGACCCGCGGCGCACGCGCATCTCGCAGTACGCCGCGATCCGTACCGACGCCGATCTGAACGAGATCGACACCCCGGTCAGCTTCTTCGTGCGCCCGGCCGACGATCTGCTGCCCTCGCCGATGGCCACCCTGGTCACCGGCATCACCCCGCAGCAGGCCCTGGCCGAGGGCATCAGCGAGGCCGAAGCCTTCGACCGCATCAACGAGCAGCTATCGCGTCCCGGCACCTGCGCACTGGGCTACAACACGCTGCGCTTCGACGATGAATTCGTCCGCTACGGCCTGTTCCGCAACTTCCATGACCCGTACGAGCGCGAGTGGCGCAACGGCAATTCGCGCTGGGACCTGCTGGACATGCTGCGGCTGATGCGCGCGATGCGTCCGGACGGCATCCAGTGGCCGCTGCGCGAGGACGGTGCCACCTCGTTCAAGCTCGAGCACCTGGCCGAAGCCAACAACGTGCGCGAGGGTGATGCGCACGAAGCGCTGTCCGACGTGCGCGCCACGATCGGCATGGCACGGCTGTTCAAGCAGTCGCAGCCGCGCCTGTGGGACTACGCCCTGAAGCTGCGCGACAAGCGTTTCGTAGGCAGCCTGCTGGATGTAACCGCGATGAAGCCGGTGCTGCACATTTCCATGCGCTACCCGGCCAGCCGCCTGTGCGCGGCGCCGGTGCTGCCGCTGGCGGTGCACCCGACCATCAACAACCGGGTGATCGTGTTCGACCTCGACGGCGACATCGACGACCTGCTGGCACTACCAGCCGATGTGATCGCACAGCGCCTGTACATGCGCGCCAGCGAGCTGCCCGAGGGCGTTGCACGGGTGCCGCTGAAGGAGGTGCACCTGAACAAGGTGCCGGCGCTGATCGCCTGGAACCACCTGCGTGCCGACGACCACCAGCGCCTGGGCCTGGACGTGGCGGCCATCGACGCCAAGATCGAGCGCCTGCGCGAATTCGCCCCACAGCTGGCGGAGAAGGCGCGCCAGGTCTACAACCAGCCGCGCGTGGCCACCGTGGCCGATGTCGATGCATCGCTGTACGACGGATTCCTGGGCAACGGTGACAAACCGCTGCTGGCCCTGGCCCGTACCACCGCGCCGGATCAGCTGGCCGCGCTGGAAGGCCGCTTCCGTGACCCGCGCCTGCCCGAGCTGCTGTTCCGCTACCGCGCGCGCAACCATCCCGACAGCCTCGCGCCGGCTGAACGCCAGCGCTGGCAGGATTACCGCCGCCAGCGCCTGCTCGGAGACGGCGGCCTGGGCGAACTCACCCTGCCCCAGTACCAGCAGCAGCTGGATGCACTGGCCGCCGAAGCGCCCGATGACACCCGGCGCCAGGCGCTGCTGCAATCGCTGCGCGATTGGGGCCAGCACCTGCAGGAGACGCTGTGAGCACTTATTTCTCTGACGCCAGCTTCAAGTTCCTGCGCGGCCTTGCGCGGCACAACGACAAGGCCTGGTTCAACGATCACCGCCAGCAGTACGAAGACCACGTGCGGCAGCCGTTCCTGCGCCTGCTGGGCGACCTGCAGCCGGCCCTGGCCGAGGTCAGCGAGCACTTCCGCGCCGATACCCGCGGCGTCGGTGGCTCGCTGTTCCGCATCCATCGCGACGCGCGTTTTTCCAACGACAAGTCGCCGTACAAGACCTGGCAGGGTGCCCGCCTGTTCCATGAGCGCCGCCGTGAAGTGGCCGCGCCCTCCTTCTACGTGCACCTGCAGCCCGGCGAGAGCTTCGTCGGCGCTGGCCTGTGGCATCCAGAACCCGAGACGCAGCGCCGCGTGCGCCACTTCATTCTCGACAACCCGGGCAGCTGGAAGGCCGCCGCGCATGCCCCGGCGCTGCGCAAGCGCTTCGATTTCGAGGAGAGCGAGAAGCTGGTGCGCCCGCCACGTGGCTTCCCGGCCGATTTCGAGTTCATTGACGACCTCAAGCACCGCAACTGGGTGATGTGGCGCTCGCTGGACGATGCCACCATGACCGGCCCGCGCCTGCTGTCCACGCTGGGCAAGGACCTGGCTGGGCTCGGCCCGTTCGTCGACTACCTGTGCGCGGCACTGGACCTGGAGTTCTGAGCCGCATCACCTGCCGTTCACCACTGGCTGCCTCACTTGCGGCAGTCTGGACAGCATGAAGAAACTCACTGCACTGGCTGTGCTGCTGGTCCTGGCCTTGGCCGCGTGGTGGTTCGGCGGCCCCTACATGACCGTGCACGGCCTGTCCCAGGCCATTGAAGAACGTGACACGGTGCGACTGGAGCGCTACGTCGATTTCCCGCGCGTGCGCGGCAGCCTGCGCGCACAGCTCAACGACTATCTGGTGCGCCAGGCAGGCCCGGATATAGCAGCCAGCCCGTTCGGTGCCCTGCTCTACGGCCTGGGCGACCAGCTCGGCGGTGCAGCGGTGGAGACCATGGTGACCCCGACGGGCATCGGCGCGATGCTGCAGGGCCACGTGCTGTGGAAGCGCGGCCGCAATGAACTGCAGGGCGGCGATGCGTTCGGCGCGACCGAACCGGCACGGCCGTTGAAGAACGCCGAGCATCACTTTGAAGCGCTGGACCGCTTCGTGATCGACGTCGATCGCGGCGCCGGCCAGCCGCCGTTGAAGGTGGTGCTGGAACCGCAGGGCCTGCGCTGGAAGGTGGTGGATCTGCAGTTGGGGATGTCCGGTAACCCTTGATCGGACCCGTGGCCTGACGGCAGTGCCAACCAAGGTTGGCAACTACCAGAGCACAGTGCCCCGGTGGGTGCCAACCTTGGTTGGCAGTGCCATGCATCGGCGCCAACTAGGGTTGGCAGCCACCAGGCCCTACCCCTCGTTGGCGACGCCATGTGGTACGTGGCCAGCGGCCACGTGTTCGCGCGCACTGTCGATGTTGTGCTGCGAATCGTCGAAGAAGATGTCGGCTCCGAATGCGTGCAGGAACGGTCCCTTGTGGCGACCACCGAGGAACAGCGCTTCGTCCAGGCGCACGCCCCACTCACGCAGGGTGCGGATCACCCGCTCGTGCGCCGGTGCCGAGCGCGCGGTCACCAATGCGGTGCGGATCGGTGCGCTTTCGCCGGCCGGGAATACCTCCTGCAACGTATGCAGGGCCGACAGGAAGCCGCGGAACGGTCCACCACTGAGTGGCTCGCGGGCGCGTTCGCGCTCGTGCCGGCCAAACGCCTCCACGCCCTGCTCGCGCGAGATGCGCTCGCTTTCGTCACCGAAGATCACCGCGTCACCGTCGAAGGCGATGCGCAGCTGCCCGGCCGGGCGACCGGTATCGATCTGGTCAGCCGCCGCAGCAGCGGTTTCACCCGGCGGCTTGGGCAGGATGGTCGCCGCCGCGATCCCGTGGCGCAGCGCACTGCGTACCGACTCCGGATTGGCCGACAGGAACAGATCGGTGCCGAACGGCTTCACGTACGGCCAGGTCGGCTCGCCAGCGGTGAACGTAGCCCGGATGATGCCCAGGCCGTAGTGCTGGATCGAATTGAAGATGCGCAGGCCGGTATCGGCCGAGTTGCGCGACAGCAGGATCACCTCGACCCGCGGATTCTCCGGGCTGGCGCCCTGGTTCAATGCCAGCAGCTTGCGTACCACCGGAAACGCCACGCCGGGGCCGAGGATGTCGTCCTCGTGCTGGCGCTGGAATTCGGCATACGCCGCCACGCCATCGCTCTCGAACAGCGCGTGGCTTTCTTCCAGATCGAACAGCGCGCGCGAGGTCACCGCGACGGTCAGCAAACGGGGAGAGTTGTCGCCCATCGGTGGGGGTCCTTCAAGCGTTCGGCACGGCCGGCCGCCCATTGTCCTCAAAAAACGAACTGTTCGCTCAGGATCCGGTCTTCCAGGTTGTGCTCCGGGTCGAACAGCAGGGTCACGCGGCGGTCTTTCGACTCGCGGATGGTCACTTCGACCACATCGCGGGTCTCGTGCGAATCGGCGGTCACGCTGACCGGGCGCTTGTACGGATCGAGCACCCGGAAGCGCACTTCGGTGTCGGCCTTGAGGATGGCCCCGCGCCAGCGCCTTGGCCGGTAAGGGGCCAACGGCGTCAGCGCGATGGTGTGCGAACCCAGCGGCAGCACCGGGCCATGCGCGGAATAGTTGTAGGCGGTGCTGCCTGCCGGGGTGGCCACCAGCACGCCGTCACCGATCAGTTCGGCCACGCGCTCCTGGCCGTTCAGGTCGATGCCGATATGCGCGGCCTGCCGGGTCTGGCGCAGCAGCGAAACATCGTTGTAGGCCAGCGAACCGGTACTGGTACCGGACTCGGTCAGCGCCACCATTTCCAGCGGGCGCAGATGGGCCGGCTCGGCGCGGGCGATGCGGGCATGCACGTCTTCGTCGCCGCGGTACTGGTTCATCAGGAAACCGACCGTGCCCAGCTTCATGCCGAACACCGGCTTGCCCAGGTGCCCATGCCGATGCAGGGTCTGCAGCATGAAGCCATCACCGCCCAGCGGGCACAGCACGTCGGCCTGCTCGGGCGCGTAGTCGCCATAGCGCGAGACCATGGCCGCGCGGGCCATCTGCGCGGGCTCGGTGGTGCTGGCCAGGAAAGCGATGCGGGGGGTGTCGCTCATCGGTGGATCCGGGGAGGTTTGATGGAGAGCATAACCGAGCGCCGGGAGTTGGAGCCCGTGGGGCGGATGACCGGCATATCCGCCGGGACACGCCGTAAACCCATCCCTGGGGGCTCGATCGCGCCATCCATGGCGCTCACGGTCCCAGCGGATATGCGGGTCATCCACCTGGCAGGTTCACGGCGGGCGTCGGGTCAGCTGGTCGCAAAGGTCAAGGGCTGAAACAGAACGGCCCCGCTCTCGCGGGGCCGCTCTGTTCTACTCATGCCAGGCGTGGCCTGGCACTACTTCACTTACGCGCCGTGTGCCGCCAGCTGGCCCAGACGCTGCACCGCGACCGAGACGGTCGGGTAGTCCAGGGTCTTCTGCTCTGCCAGTTCGGCCAGCATCGCCAGGGTGAAGCGCAGGCTGTTGTCGTCACGGCCCATCCAGGCTGCGACCTTGGCCTCCGCGCTGCCGCCCTTGGTGCCGAGCACCTGGCCGGCCAGGTTGCGGTGATTGGCCGCCAGTTCGTCACGCAACACGCCACGTGCCACGGCATGCCAACGGCCGTTGACCTCCAGCGCGTCGACCTGCTCGAACAGCCACGGCAGCTGCAGGGCATCGCCCAGGCGGAAGTGGACCTTGGACACGTCCACCGGCTTCAGCTTGCGGGTGCGGGCCAGTTCGATGATGTCGAATGCCGGCTCCAGGAAGTGCAGTTCGGCCAGCTGCTGCGCCAGCGCGGACGGCAGGCCCTTTTCCTTCCACTCCGCCACCAGGGCTTCGTAGGTCGGACGCTGCGAATCCGGCAGCACGCCCGAAGCAACGCGGATGTCGTTGAACGGGCCCTGGTAGCGGTTGACCGCTTCGGTGATGCCCGGCATCGCGCCCGGGCGCGACAGCAGCCAGCGCACGAACGAACGCTGCAGCTTCCAGATCACTTCCAGTGCGTCGATCTGCACCGACTCCGGCACCTTGCCGTCGAGGGCATCGATCTGCGCCCACAGCGCGCGTGCATCCAGCGTTTCGCGGCTGATGGTGTAGGCCTTGGCGACCTCGGCGATGGAGCGGCCGGTGTCTTCCTGCATGCGCATCAGGAAGGTGGCGCCCATGCGGTTGATGGTCTGGTTGGTCACGGCCGTGGCGATGATTTCGCGCTTCAGGCGGTGACGCTCCATCGCGTCGGCGTACTTCTTCTGCAGCGGGGTCGGGAAGTAACGCTGCAGTTCCTTGGACAGGTACGGATCTTCCGGGATGTCCGAATCCAGCAGCTGAGCGAACGCCACCAGCTTGGAGTAGGACAGCAGCACCGACAGCTCCGGACGGGTCAGGCCCTGGCCGCGTGCCTTGCGCTGCGACAGCTCGGCGTCGGACGGCAGGAACTCGATCTGGCGATCCAGCAGGCCCTGCTGTTCCAGGGTACGGATGAAGTGCTGCTTGGAACCCAGGCGCTTGACCGCCATCCGCTCCATCAGGCTCAGCGCCTGGTTCTGGCGGTAGTTGTCGTTCAGCACCAGCTCGGCGACTTCATCGGTCATCGAGGCCAGCAGCTTGTTGCGCTGCTCGACGGTCAGCTTCTTGGCCCGCACCACATCGTTGAGCAGGATCTTGATGTTGACTTCGTGGTCGGAGGTGTCCACGCCGGCCGAGTTGTCGATGAAGTCGGTGTTGAGCAGCACGCCGGCCTGGGCGGCTTCGATGCGGCCCAGCTGGGTCATGCCCAGGTTGCCGCCCTCGCCCACCACCTTGCAGCGCAGCTCGCCACCGTTCACGCGCAGCGCGTTGTTGGCGCGGTCGCCGACATCGCTGTGCTGCTCGCTGGCGGCCTTGACGTAGGTACCGATGCCGCCGTTCCACAGCAGGTCGACCGGCGCCTTCAGGATCGCGCTCATCAGATCGTTCGGCGACAGCGCCTTGACGTTTTCGTCCAGGCCCAGCGCTTCGCGCACCTGCGGGGTGATCTCGATCGACTTCAGGCTGCGCGGATAGACGCCGCCGCCCTTGCTGATCAGCTTGGCGTCGTAGTCCGCCCAGCTCGAACGCGGCACGGTGAACAGGCGCTCACGTTCGACGAACGTGGTGGCCGCATCCGGGTTCGGGTCCAGGAAGATGTGGCGGTGATCGAAGGCAGCGACCAGGCGGATGTGGCGCGACAACAGCATGCCGTTGCCGAACACGTCGCCGGACATGTCGCCGACACCGACCGCGGTGAAGTCCTGGGTCTGGCTGTCACGGCCCAGCGCACGGAAGTGGCGCTTGACCGACTCCCACGCACCGCGTGCGGTGATGCCCATGCCCTTGTGGTCGTAGCCGACCGAACCGCCGGAAGCGAACGCATCGCCCATCCAGAAGCCGTGCGCGATGGCCAGGCCGTTGGCGATGTCGGAGAAGGTCGCGGTGCCCTTGTCGGCCGCCACCACCAGGTACGGATCGTCCATGTCGTGGCGCACGACATCCACCGGCGGCACGATCTTGTTGTTGACGATGTTGTCGGTGATGTCCAGCAGGCCCTGGATGAACAGCTTGTAGCAGGCCACGCCGTTGGCGAACACCGCATCACGGTCGCCGTTCACCGGCGGGGTCTTGGCGAAGAAGCCGCCCTTGGCGCCGACCGGGACGATGACGGTGTTCTTGACCATCTGCGCCTTGACCAGGCCCAGCACCTCGGTGCGGAAGTCTTCGCGACGATCCGACCAGCGCAGGCCGCCACGGGCCACGGCGCCGAAGCGCAGGTGGGTACCTTCCACGCGCGGGCCGTAGACGAAGATTTCGCGGTACGGACGCGGCTTCGGCAGGTCCGGCACCAGCGCCGAATCGAACTTGAAGCTGATGACATGGCCGTGCTGGCCGTTGGCATCGGTCTGGTAGTAGCTGGTACGCAGGGTCGCGTCGATCACGCCCATGAACGAGCGCAGGATGCGGTCCTCGTCCAGGCTGGACACGCGGTCCATCAGCTTCAGCAGCGCATCGCGCGCGGCCTGCATCTGCGCATCGCGGTCACCCTTGCGGGCGTCGACCACGGTCTTGAGCACCTTCAGGGTGGCCTCGTCGCCGGCAGCCAGCACATCGAGGTGGGCCTTCAGCTGGGCCTGGCCAGCGGCGATGTCTTCCTTGCTTTCATGACCGGTGGCCGGATCGAAGCGCGCTTCGAACAGTTCGACCAGAAGGCGGGCCAGCAGTGGGTAGCGCGCGAAGGTGCCTTCCACGTAGGCCTGCGAGAACGGCACGCCGGTCTGCAGCAGGTACTTGCAGTAGCCACGCAGCATCGCGACCTGGCGCCAGTGCAGGCCAGCGGCCAGCACCAGGCGGTTGAAGCCGTCGTTCTCGGCATCGCCGTGCCAGACGCGGGCGAAGGTCTCGCCGAAGGCTTCATCGACGCTGGCGGCATCGATCGCGCCGGCGGTCGATTCGACCTCGAAGTCCTGCACATACACCGGCGCGTTGTCGACCGACAGGCGGTACGGACGCTCGGCGATCACGCGCAGGCCCATGTTTTCCATCATCGGCAGCGCGTCCGACAGCGGAATGTCGTCGAGCTGGCGATACAGCTTCAGGCGCAGGCCATCGCCGCTTTCGCGCGGCACGGCCTGCAGGCTCAGGCGCAGGTCGTCCGGGCCGGTCAGGGCGTCGAGCTGGCTGACATCGTTGGCGGCAACCGCGGTGCTGTTGTCTTCGATGTAGCCGGCCGGCAGCGCCTTGCCGATGCGGGCGGCGATGCGCAGGCCTTCGGTCTCGCCGTGGCGGCTCACCAGCGCTTCGCGCAGGTCGTCCTGCCAGTTGCGCAGCACCTGGGCCAGCTTCTGCTCCAGTTCGGCGGTATCGACGTCGAGCATTTCACCCGGCTTCGGGCGCACGATCAGGTGCACCTGCGCCAGCGGCGATTCGCCCAGCACCACCGAGCTGTCGACGAACTCGCCGTGCAGCGCGTCCTTCAGCATCGCTTCGATGCGCAGGCGCACGTCGGTGTTGAAGCGCTCGCGCGGCAGGTAGACCAGCGCGGAGATGAAACGGCTGTATTTGTCGCGCCGCAGGAACAGGCGGCTGCGCACGCGTTCCTGCAGGCCCAGCACGCCCATCGCGGTGCGGAACAGTTCGTCCTCGCTGGACTGGAACAGTTCTTCGCGCGGCAGGGTTTCCAGGATATGGCGCAGGGCCTTGCCACTGTGGCTGGCCGGGGCCAGCCCGGACTGCTTCATCACGTGCTCGTGGCGCTGGCGCACCAGCGGGATTTCCCACGGGCGGCGGTTGTAGGCGCTGGAGGTGAACAGGCCGAGGAAACGCTGCTCGCCGATGATCTTGCCCTTGGCGTCGAACTCCAGCACGCCGATGTAGTCCATGTAGCCGGCGCGGTGCACGCGCGAACGGGCATTGGTCTTGGTCAGGATCAGCGCATCCTTCAAACCGGACGTGGTGTTCAGGCCCTGCGCGGCCAGCGTCTTGACCGGACGGGCGGCGGACTTGTCCTTGCCGCGCATCAGGCCCAGGCCGGTGTCGTTCAGCGGCGCCAGCACCTCTTCCTTGCCCTGCTTCTCGACGCGGTACTCGCGGTAGCCGAAGAAGGTGAAGTGGTTGTCGGCGGCCCAGCGCAGGAATTCCTGTGCTTCCTTGCGCGAGGCATCGTCGACCGGCAGCTGGCGCTTGCCCAGGTCGTCGGCCAGTGCCAGCGCCTTGTCCTTCATCGGCTGCCAGTCGCGCACGATCGCGCGCACTTCGTCCAGCGCCTTGTTGATGGCCTGTTCGATGGCGGCCATGGCTTCGGCCGGCTGGCGGTCGATCTCCAGCAGCATCACCGACTCGGCATCACCCTCGCCGACCTTGACCAGCTTGCCGGCCTTGTCGCGGGTGAAACGCAGCACCGGGTGGCCCAGCACGTGGACGCCCACGCCCTGTTCGGCCAGCGACATGGTGACGGTATCGACGAGGAACGGCATGTCGTCGTTGACGATCTGCAGCACGGTGTGCGGCGATTCCCAACCATTGGCCTTCGCGGTCGGATTGAACACGCGGACGTTGGCCTTGCCGGCCTTGCGGGCACGGGCGAATTCCAGCGTCTCAGCCGCGAGAGCGGCCCACTCTTCAGCGCTGTGGTGCGGGAACTCGTCCGACTCCATGCGCTTGTAGAAGTCAGTGGCGAAGGCCACTGCTTCGGCCTGTGCGGCCGCGGGGTAGCGCTTGCGCAATGCCGTGTACACCGGCTCCAGGGAGAAACCAGCGGTCACTGCGACCTCCGACTCTGCTGGTTTGGTCTTGTTTTTCACGGTCTTGGCTGCGGTATTTTGCGGTTTCATGGCAGAGCGATGCGCTTGCTCAGTTGGGAAAATGAAATTGTAGCCCTACCGCACGAAAAGGCCTTGCTGCAGGACGGAATAAGCAGATTCGGGTTTGCTGCGGTTTAGACGCCTATTCAGTTCGCACCGGTACGGTGCTGGCACCTGTTTCAGCACTGCCGACAGGATCGGCAAAACGTGTTACCGGAAGACACACGCGGCGACGCCGATGCGATTCCACAATCCTGAACTGGACGGTATAGTCCACCGCGTGAACCCGGCTTACCTACCCGTTGCCCTCGATGCACGCGATGAGCGTGTGTTCGACGCCGTACGCGAACTGCTGGCCCAGCAGGGCATGCAGATGAGCATGGAGGCGGTGGCCCAGCACGCCGGCTGCTCCAAGCAGACCCTGTACTCGCGCTATGGCAGCAAGCAGGATCTGTTGCGCCGGGTGATGCAGCGCCATGTCGGCCACGCCACTGGCGCCATGGTCCGTGCACTCCGCACTGACGACCTGCGTGCCAGCCTGCTCCAGTTCGCCACCGACTTCCTGGAGCATTTCAACCAACCGCACGTAGGACAGGCCTGCCGGCTGATCGCTGCCGACGCGGCCCAGTTTCCCGAAGAGGCGCGTACGCTGTACCGGCATGGCGCCGGCGCGCTGACGCTTCATCTTGCTGAATGGATTGAAACCGTTTGCATGCGTGGCCAGCTCCGGCATGACGACCCGCACTTCATGGCCGAACTGCTGCTGAGCATGATCGCCGGTCAGGATTTCGACAAACAGCGCTTCCATACCCCCCATCGTGATGACGCGCTGCTGCGTCGGCGCTGGGCAGAGTTCTCCGTCGACAGCTTCCTGCGCGCATTCGCGCCACAGCCGTTGCCGGCCCCTCCTACAAACCAACCCCGGAGTTCCTCCTGATGACCGCCCCACTCCGCACCCTTGCCTTGACGTGCGCCGTTGCTGTCGCGCTGGCTGCCTGCAAGAAGCCGGAACAGCAGATGCCCCCGCCGCCGGAGGTGGGCGTGATCGACGCCAAGCCGCAGACCCTGCCGCTGCAGCGCGAGCTGGTCGGCCGCCTGTCGCCGTTCCGCAGCGCCGACGTCCGCGCGCGCGTGCCGGGCGTGCTGCTCAAGCGCGTCTACCAGGAAGGCTCGCAGGTGAAGCAGGGCCAGACCCTGTTCCTGATCGACCCGGCGCCGCTGCGCGCCTCGCTCAACGCCTCCGAAGCACAGCTGGCCTCGGCCCGCGCCACCTACGCCAATGCCAAGGTGGCCGCTGATCGCGCCCGCTCCCTGGCGCCGCAGCAGTTCGTCTCCAAGTCCGACCTGGACAACGCCGAATCGGCCGAACGTACCGCGCTGGCTGCGGTCAAGCAGGCCGAAGCGGCAGTGACCTCCTCGCGGATCAACCTGGGCTACGCCGAGGTGACTGCGCCGATCAGTGGCGTGGCCAACAAGCAGCAGGTCACCGAGGGCGCGCTGGTCGGCCAGGGCGATGTGACCCTGCTGACCACCGTCGACCAGCTCGACCCGCTGTATGTGAACTTCTCGCTCAGCGTGGATGAGCTGACCCAGCTGCGTGCGCAGCAGGCCAAGGGCGCGCTGGCGCTGTCCGGCGACGGCAAGGCCACGGTGGCCGTGAAGCTGGCCGATGGCAGCACCTACAGCGAGCCGGGCACGCTGGACTTCTCTTCGACCACGGTCGATCCGGCCACCGGCGCGGTGTCGCTGCGTGCGCTGCTGCCGAACCCGCAGCAGATCCTGCTGCCCGGTGCCTTCGTCAGCTTCCAGGCCAACCTGGGCGAGCGCAACAACGCCTTCCTGGTGCCGCAGCAGGCCCTGCTGCGAGACACCACCGGCGGCTACGTGATGGTGGTCGGCGCCGACGGCAAGGTCGTGCGCAAGAATGTGAAGACCGATGGCGCACAGAACGGCAACTGGCTGGTCAGCGACGGCCTGGCCGCCGGTGACAAGGTGATCGTGGCCGGCGTGCAGAAGGTCAAGGAAGGTGCACCGGCGGTGGCCAAGCCGTGGACCCCGGGGCAGGACGCCAACGGCAAGCCTGCCGCGGGCGGCGCCGCTCCGGCGGGCGCGGCACCGGCCGCAGGCAAGGCACCGGCCGACGCAGCCAAGCCCGAGCAGGCCGATGCGGCCAAGCCCGCCGCCACCGATTCGAACAAGCAGTAACGGGAACCTTCCGTCATGCCTAAATTTTTCATCGAACATCCAGTCTTCGCCTGGGTGGTTGCGATCCTGATCTCGCTCAGCGGCGTGATCGCGATCCTCAACCTGGGCGTGGAGTCCTATCCCAACATCGCCCCGCCACAGGTGACCGTCTCGGCCACTTACCCGGGCGCCAGTGCGGACACCACTGAAAAATCGGTCACCCAGGTGATCGAGCAGCAGCTGACCGGTATCGATCACCTGCTGTATTTCAGTTCCTCGTCCGCCTCCAACGGCCGTGCGCAGATCACGCTGACCTTCGAGACCGGTACCGATCCGGACATCGCCCAGGTGCAGGTGCAGAACAAGGTCTCGCTGGCCACGCCCCGACTGCCATCGGAAGTGACCCAGCAGGGCGTGGTGGTGGCCAAGGCCAACGCCGGCTTCCTGATGGTGATCGCGCTGCAGTCCGATACGCCGGCCATCAACCGTGATGCCCTGAACGACATCGTCGGTTCGCGCGTGCTCGACCAGGTCTCGCGTATCCCCGGCGTCGGCAGCACCCAGCAGTTCGGTTCCGAGTACGCCATGAACATCTGGCTGAACCCGGAAAAGATGCAGGGCTACGGCCTGTCGGCCAGCCAGGTGCTGGCAGCGGTGCGTGCGCAGAACGTGCAGTTCGCTGCCGGTGCGCTGGGTTCGGACCCGTCGCCGGAAGGCCAGCACTTCACCGCCACGGTCTCGGCCGAAGGCCGCTTCAGCTCGCCGCAGGAGTTCGAGAACATCATCCTGCGCGCCAATGCTGATGGCTCGCGCGTGCTGCTGAAGGACATCGCCCGCGTTGCCTTCGGTGCCAACAACTACGGCTTCGATACCCAGTACAACGGCAAGCCGACCGGTGCCTTCGCCATCCAGCTGCTGCCGGGCGCCAACGCCCTGAACGTGGCCGATGCGGTGCGCGCCAAGATGGACGAACTGCAGCCCAGCTTCCCGGCCGGCGTCACCTGGTTCTCGCCGTACGACAGCACCACCTTCGTCAAGATCTCGATCCAGGAAGTGGTCAAGACCCTGTTCGAGGCGGTGTTCCTCGTGTTCCTGGTGATGCTGATCTTCCTGCAGAACTTCCGCGCCACCCTGATCCCGACCCTGGTCATTCCGGTTGCCCTGCTCGGCACCTTCCTGGGCATGTGGATGATCGGCTTCACGATCAACCAGCTGACCCTGTTCGCGATGGTGCTGGCGATCGGCATCGTGGTCGATGACGCGATCGTAGTGATCGAGAACGTCGAACGCATCATGACCGAGGAAGGCCTGGCGCCGAAGCCGGCCACGCAGAAGGCGATGACCCAGATCACCGGCGCGGTGGTGGCGATCACCGTCGTGCTGGCCGCGGTGTTCATTCCGTCCGCCCTGCAGGGCGGCGCGGCCGGTGAGATCTACAAGCAGTTCGCGCTGACCATCGCCATTTCGATGGCATTCTCGGCGTTCCTGGCGCTGGGCTTCACCCCGGCGCTGTGCGCGACCTTCCTGAAGCCGACGCACAACGACAACCCGAACATCGTCTACCGCACCTTCAACAAGTACTACGACAAGATCAGCCACACCTATGTGGGCCACATCACCTCGGCGGTGCGCCATGCGCCGCGTTGGATGATCCTGTTCGTGGTGCTGACCGCACTGTGCGGCTTCCTGTTCACCCGCATGCCGGGCAGCTTCCTGCCGGAAGAAGACCAGGGCTATGCGCTGGCGATCGTGCAGCTGCCGCCGGGCTCGACCAAGGGCCAGACCAACGAAGTGTTCGCGCAGATGCGTGGCATCCTGGAAAAGCAGGATGGTTATGAAGGCATGCTGCAGGTCGCCGGTTTCAGCTTCGTCGGTTCCGGCGAGAACGTGGGCATGGGCTTCATCCGCCTGAAGCCGTGGGAGGAACGCAAGTTCACCGCGCCGGAGTTCATCCAGAACATGAACGGCGCGTTCTACGGCATCAAGGAAGCGCAGATCTTCGTGGTCAACCTGCCCACCGTGCAGGGCCTTGGCCAGTTCGGTGGTTTCGACATGTGGCTGCAGGACCGTAGCGGCGCCGGTTACGAGCAGCTGACCCAGGCCCGCAACATCCTGCTCGGCCAGGCCGCGCAGAAGCCGGACCACCTGGTCGGCGTACGCCCGAACGGCCTGGAAAACGCACCGCAGCTCCAGCTGCACGTGGACCGCGTGCAGGCGCAGTCGATGGGCATGTCGGTGTCGGACGTGTACAGCACCATCCAGCTGATGCTGGCCCCGGTGTACGTCAACGACTTCTTCTACGAAGGCCGCATCAAGCGCGTGACCATGCAGGCCGATGGCCCCTACCGCACCGGCCAGGAGTCGCTGAAGAGCTTCTACAGCCCGTCCAGCCTGACCACCAATGCCGACGGCACCAACGCGATGATCCCGCTCAACACGGTGGTCAAGTCCGAATGGGTGTCGGCGCCGCCGTCGCTGAGCCGTTACAACGGCTACTCGGCGATCAACATCGTCGGTTCGCAGGCGCCGGGCACCAGCTCGGGTGAAGCGATGCAGACCATGGAAGGCATCGTCAACGACGACCTGCCGGCCGGCTTCGGCTACGACTGGTCCGGCATGTCCTACCAGGAAATCCTGGCCGGCAACGCCGCGACCCTGCTGCTGGTGCTGTCCATCGTGGTGGTGTTCCTGTGCCTGGCCGCGCTGTATGAAAGCTGGTCGATCCCGGTGGCTGTGCTGCTGGTGGTGCCGCTGGGCGTGCTGGGTGCACTGGGCCTGTCGATGCTGCGTGGCCTGCCCAACGATCTGTTCTTCAAGATCGGCCTGATCACCGTGATCGGCCTGGCGGCGAAGAACGCGATCCTGATCGTGGAGTTCGCGGTGGAGCAGCGCGCAGCCGGCAAGAACCTGCGCGATGCCACGATCGAGGCGGCCCGCCTGCGTTTCCGCCCGATCCTGATGACCTCGTTTGCGTTCATCATGGGCGTGATCCCGATGGCGATCTCCACCGGCGCCGGCGCCAACTCCCGCCACGCCATCGGTACCGGCGTGATCGGCGGCATGCTGTTCGCCACCCTGCTCGGCCTGCTGATGATCCCGGTGTTCTTCGTGGTCGTGCGCCGCATGCTGGGCGACAAGCTGGATGAACCGTCGAAGGAGTTCATGGAACGCCAGCGGGACGCGGATGCTGCACACCGTCCGGATCGTTGATCTGGTCGTGAGCTGAAACGAGAAAGGCCCCGGAGCGATCCGGGGCCTTTTTTCTTGCCGCTTTTGAATCCATGCCAACCAAGGTTGGCATCTACCAGAGCAAGGACATGCCCGAAGGTTGGCATCCACCAGAGCAACGGCATGCCCGGTAGCCGCCAACCTCGGTTGGCGCTCTCCAGGGCAACGTCTCAGCGCAGCAGCGCAACCACTATGCACACTGCCACCAGAACCAGCGCGGCCCACTGCATCGGCACGAAGAAGAAATGATGGGGCGCGACTTCACCCTTCTGCCGGGGTGCACGGTTGAGCCACAGGCCCAGCAGCACGTTCACCGCCGCGCCAATTCCGGCACCCAGCAACACCTGCGAGAGCGGGATGTTGCCCCTGGGGCCTGCGTGCGGGAAGAAATACGCCAGCAGCAGGATCGCTGCGATCGGCGTGACCAGTGTCAGGATTCCCCAACCACGATAGATCATCTGTGCAGACCGTATGGAAACGGCCTGCATTGGAACAGATCCGGCATCGTTCGGCCAAGAGCACGGCGCATCCACGCGTGGCGCAGATCTACTGGCCGCGCCACCGTTGCAGTGGCGCGGCCCTTGCCACTCAGCGCAGCCCGGTCTCGTTGCGGGCGATCACCAGGCGCTGGATTTCCGAGGTGCCTTCATAGATCTCGGTGATCTTGGCATCACGGAAGTAGCGCTCCAGCGGCATTTCCTTTGAATAGCCCATGCCACCATGGATCTGCACCGCCTGGTGGGTGATCCACATCGCGGCTTCAGAAGCGGTCAGCTTGGCCACCGCCGCTTCGGTGCTGAAGCGCTTGCCCTGGCCTTTCACCCACGCCGCGCGCAGGGTCAGCAGCAACGCCGCATCCAGCTTGCACTTCATGTCGGCAATCTTGGCCTGGGTCATCTGGAAGGTACCGATGGCCGCACCGAACGCCTTGCGCTCCTTCACGTACTCCAGGGTCGCTTCATAGGCCGCACGGGCGATGCCAATGGCCTGCGAGGCGATGCCGATACGGCCAGCATCAAGCACGCTCATGGCGATCTTGAAGCCCTCGCCTTCCTGGCCCAGCACATCCTCAGGCTGCGCTACGTAGTCGTTGAACTCGATCTCGCAGGTGGCCGAGGCACGGATGCCCAGCTTCGGCTCGGTCTTGCCGCGACCGAAACCCGCCTTGTCGGTATCGATGATGAAGGCGGTGATGCCGCGCGCGCCCTTGTCCGGCTCACTCATCGCGAACAGCACGATGTACTTGGCCACCGGGCCGGAGGTGATCCAGCTCTTCTTGCCGTTGATCACAAAGGTGCCATCGGCCTGCTTCACCGCGCGGCAGCGCATGGCGGTAGCGTCCGAACCCGACTGCGGCTCGGTCAGCGCGAACGCGCCAATGGCCTCGCCCTCGGCGATCGCACGCACGTAGGTCTGCTTCTGCGCTTCGGTACCGTGGGTGAGGATGCCGTTGCAGAACAGCGAATTGTTGACCGACATGATGGTCGAATGGGCTGCGTCGGCGGCGGCGACCTCCACCATCGCCAGCACGTACGCAACCGGGTCCATGCCCGCACCACCGTATTCGGTGGGCACTTCGATACCCATCAGGCCGTTCTCGCCCAGCAGGCGGATGTTGTCCAGCGGGAACTCGCCGGTACGGTCATGGTGCTCTGCGCTGGGGGCGATCTTTTCCTGCGCGATGCGCCGCGCCACGTCCTGCAACATCAACTGCTCTTCAGTAAAGCTGAAATCCACAACACCCTCCCGGGTACATGATGTTATGGGCCGCGCACGGCGTGCCCAGGTGCACCGATTGTACCGGGGCCCGGCAGCTTCCGTACGCCAGCGACTTGACCGCGGCAGGCCTTCTCAGCGAATATATCTCTATATCGCGATAGGTAGATATTTATGGATCTTGAAGACTGGTCGACCCGCCTGAAGGTGTTCGCCGATGCCACCCGCGTGCGCCTGCTGGCGCTGCTGGAGCAGGAGGAACTGACCGTGGCCGAACTGTCGGCGATCACCCGGCTGGCCCAGCCGCGCGTGTCCACCCATCTGGCGCGACTGAAGGAAGCCGGCCTGGTTCGCGACCGCCGCGCCGGCGTGTCGGCCTATTACCGCTTCGACGAGGCCCAGCTGGACCCGGCGCAGCGTGCATTGTGGCATGCCTTGAGCAACGGAAGCGACGACCCCCTGCTGCGCCAGGATGCCGAGCGCGTGGCCGCGGTTCTGGCCCACCGTGCTTCCGACCAGAACTGGGCCGACAGCGTGGCCGGCGACATGGAACGCCACTACTCTCCCGGACGGACCTGGGAGGCACTGGCGCGTACCGCGCTGCCGCTGCTGGAAACCGGCGACGTGCTGGACATCGCCTCCGGCGACGGCGTGCTGGCCGAACTGGTGGCCCCGCATGCCAAGCGCTACATCTGCATCGACACCAGCGCGCGAGTGGTCGCCGCGGCCAGCGAGCGGCTGCGTCGCCTGCCCAACGTCGAAGTCCGCGAAGGTGACATGCATGCCCTGCCGTTCAAGGACGGCAGCTTCGACCTGGTGGTGCTGATGCACGCGCTGACCTATGCCAGCAAGCCGGCGCAGGCCGTGACCGAAGCCGCGCGCGTGCTGCGCCCGGGAGGCCGCCTCCTACTGTGCAGCCTGGCCCGTCATGAGCACAAGGCGGCGGTGGAGGCCTATGGCCACGTCAACCTTGGCTTCAGCGACAAGGAACTGCGCAGGTTCGTCGACAAGGCCGGCCTGCAGGTCTCGAGCCTGGAAACGGTCACCCGCGAAAAGCGCCCGCCGCACTTCGAAGTGATTTCGCTGATCGCCAACAAGCCCTGAGCCGGAAACCGCCATGTCTGCCCTGCCCTGGTTGCATCCTGATCGTGCCAACGCCCTGCTCGACGCCCTGCGCGAGCGGATCCTGATCATCGACGGTGCGATGGGTACGATGATCCAGCGCCACGGCCTGCAGGAAGACGACTACCGCGGCGAGCGCTTCGCCGGTGGCTACGACCACGCGCACGGCCCGGGCTGTGACCATGCGGCGCCGGAAGGGCATGACCTGAAGGGCAACAACGATCTGCTGCTGCTGACCCGGCCGCAGATCGTCGCCGACATCCACACCGCCTACCTGGAAGCGGGCGCGGATCTGGTCGAGACCAACACCTTCAACGCCACTTCGGTCAGCCAGGCCGACTACCACCTCGAACACCTGGTGTACGAGTTGAACAAGGCCGGTGCCGCTGTCGCGCGAACCTGCTGTGATGCCGTGGCTGCGGCCACGCCGGGCAAGCCGCGCTTCGTGATCGGGGTGATCGGGCCGACCAGCCGCACCGCCTCGATCAGCCCCGATGTCAACGATCCGGGCTTCCGCAATACCAGCTTCGACGAGCTGCGCGACACCTACCGCGAAGCCATCGACGGCCTGATCGACGGCGGTGCCGACACGATCATGGTCGAGACCATCTTCGACACGCTCAATGCCAAAGCCGCGCTGTATGCCATTGAAGAAGCCTTCGACGCACGCGGTGGGCGGCTGCCGATCATGATTTCCGGCACCATCACCGATGCCTCCGGTCGCACCTTGTCCGGTCAGACCGCCGAGGCCTTCCATGCGTCACTGGCACATGCGCGCCCGTTGTCGATCGGCTTGAACTGCGCGTTGGGCGCCGATGCCATGCGCCCGCACGTGGAAACCCTGTCGCAGGTGTCGGACTGCTATGTCAGTGCGCATCCAAACGCAGGCCTGCCCAATGCCTTCGGCGAGTACGACGAGACGCCAGAGGACATGGCAGCCACCCTACGGGGGTTCGCCGAGGATGGGCTGCTGAACCTGGTCGGTGGCTGTTGCGGCTCGACCCCGGACCATATCCGCGCCATCGCCGAGGCCGTGGCCGGTCTGCCACCGCGCGCCATCGCCGGCGCACAGGAGCAGCACGCCGCATGAGCAGCACGCCCTTCACCCGCCTGTCCGGCCTGGAACCCCTGGTCATCACCCCGGACCTGCTGTTCATCAATGTCGGCGAACGCACCAACGTCACCGGCAGCGCGCAGTTCCGCAAGCTGATCAAGGAAGGCCGCTACGAGGAGGCGGTGGACGTGGCCCGCCAGCAGGTGGCCAGCGGCGCGCAGATCCTCGACGTCAACATGGACGAGGGCCTGATCGATTCAGAGGCAGCGATGACCCGCTACCTCAACCTGATCATGTCCGAGCCGGACATCGCCCGCATTCCAGTGATGGTCGACTCGTCCAAGTGGAGCGTGATCGAGGCCGGCCTGAAATGCCTGCAGGGCAAGAGCGTGGTCAACTCGATATCGCTGAAGGAAGGCGAGGCGCTGTTCCGCGAGCATGCGCGCAAGGTGCTGCGCTATGGCGCCGCTGCGGTGGTGATGGCCTTCGATGAAAGTGGCCAGGCCGATACCTGCGCGCGCAAGGTCGAGATCTGCACCCGCGCCTATCGCATCCTGGTCGACGAGATCGGCTTCCCGCCGCAGGACATCATCTTCGATCCGAACATCTTCGCCGTCGCCACCGGCATCGAAGAGCACGACAACTATGCGGTGGACTTCATCGAAGCCACCCGCATCATCAAGCAGACGCTGCCGCACTGCCACGTGTCCGGCGGCGTCTCCAACGTATCCTTCTCGTTCCGCGGCAACGAGACCGTGCGCCAGGCCATCCATTCGGTGTTCCTGTACCACGCGATCGCCGCCGGCATGGACATGGGTATCGTCAACGCCGGTGCCATGCCGATCTACGATGAGCTGGAGCCGGAGCTGCGCGAGCGCGTGGAGGATGTGATCCTCAATCGCCGCAGCGACGCCACCGAGCGCCTGCTGGAGATCGCCGAGCGCTACAAGGGCAAGAAGGGCGCGGCGAAGACCGAAGACCTGGCCTGGCGCGAAAAGCCGGTGGCACAGCGACTGGCGCATGCACTGGTGCACGGCCTGGATGCCTTCGTCGAGGAAGACACCGAACTGGCCCGGCAGGCCTCCAGCCGCCCACTGGATGTGATCGAAGGCCCGCTGATGGACGGCATGAACATCGTCGGCGACCTGTTCGGCGCCGGCAAGATGTTCCTGCCACAGGTGGTGAAATCCGCGCGCGTGATGAAGAAGGCCGTGGCCTACCTGCTGCCTTACATCGAAGCGGAAAAGGCGCGCAGCGGTGACACCGCCAAGAGCAACGGCAAGATCATCATGGCTACGGTGAAGGGCGATGTGCATGACATCGGCAAGAACATCGTCGGCGTGGTCCTGGCCTGCAACAACTTCGACGTGGTCGACCTCGGCGTGATGGTGCCGGCGCAGAAGATCCTCGATGCCGCGCGCGAACACAACGCCGACCTGATCGGCCTGTCCGGCCTGATCACCCCATCACTGGAGGAGATGAGCCACGTGGCCCGCGAGATGCAGCGCCAGGGCTTCGACCTGCCGTTGCTGATCGGCGGTGCCACCACCTCGCGCGCGCATACCGCCCTGAAGATCGACCCGCATTACCACGCACCGACGGTCTGGGTGAAGGATGCCTCGCGCGCGGTCGGCGTGGCCCAGTCGCTGATCTCGCGCGACCTGCGCGACGCCTTCGTTGCCGCCAACGAGGCCGACTATGCAGAGATCCGTGCGCGTCACCGCAACCGTGGTGATGCCAAGCGCCTGGTCTCGCTGGAGCACGCGCGCGGGCAGAAGTTCCAGGGCGGCTGGGACAGCTACACGCCGCCCGCACCGAAACAGCCGGGCCTGCACGTATTCGATGACTATCCGCTGGCCGAGCTGGTCGAGTACATCGACTGGACGCCGTTCTTCCAGGCCTGGGAACTGGCCGGCAAGTTCCCGGCCATCCTCACCGACGAGATCGTCGGCACCCAGGCCAGCGATCTGTACAAGGACGCCCGCGCGATGCTCGACCGCATCGTGGGCGAGAAGTGGCTGACCGCCAAGGCGGTGTTCGGCCTGTGGCCGGCCAACAGCATCGGCGACGATGTGCGCGTGCAGCACCCGCAGGGCGAAACCACGCTGCGCTTTCTGCGCCAGCAGGTGGACAAGCCGGCCGAGCGCCCGGATTTCTGCCTGGCCGATTTCATTGCACCAGCCGACAGCGGAAAACAGGATTGGATCGGCGCGTTCGCAGTCACCGCCGGTATCGGCATCGACGCGCATGTCGCACGCTTCGAAGCCGAGCATGACGACTACAACGCGATCCTGCTGAAGGCCCTGGCCGACCGCTTCGCCGAAGCGCTGGCCGAGCGTCTGCACCAGCGCGTGCGCACCGAATTCTGGGGCTTCGACCAGGCCGAAAACCTGGACAACGAGGCCCTGATCGACGAGCAGTACCGTGGCATCCGCCCGGCCCCCGGCTACCCGGCCTGCCCCGAGCACAGCGAGAAACGCCGGTTGTTCGATCTGCTGCAGGCCGAAACCAACGCCAGCATGGAACTGACCGAGAGCTTCGCGATGCTGCCGACCGCCGCAGTGTCGGGCTACTACTTCAGCCATCCGCAAAGCCAGTACTTCGTGGTCGGACGCCTCAGCCGCGAGCAGGTCAGCGACTACGCCCGGCGCAAGGGCGTGGACCGCGCCCAGGCCGAACGCTGGCTGGCCTCCAACCTCGACTACGATCCCGAATGAGGCGGTAGCGCCGGGCCATGCCCGGCGTCATCTCCCGTCCGCCGGGCATGGCCCGGCGCTACCGTGCATGATTCCCGCGATGACCGTTCCCGCTGCCCGCCTGTCCAGCTTCTACCTGTTCTATTACGCGGCGCTGGGCGCCTTCACGCCCTACTGGAGCCTGTTCCTCACCGCGCGCGGGATGAGCGTGACCGCCATCAGCGTGATGATGGGCCTGTGGTACGCCACCCGCGTGGTCGCACCCAGTGCCTGGACCTCGCTGGCGGCCACCTCACCGCGGCCGATCCGCCTGCTGCGCGTCGGCTGCGTGCTGACCCTGATCAGCTTTGCCGCATTCCTGCTGCCCCTGCCGCAGCCGTGGATGTATCCAGCGATGATCGTGTTCTGCTTCTTCTACAACGCGGTGATGCCGCAGTTCGAGTCGATCACCCTCACCCATCTCGGCAGCGACAGCCATCGCTACGGCCTGATCCGGGTCTGGGGTTCGCTCGGCTTCATCGCCATCGTCACCCTGTTCGGCTGGCTGATCGAAGGTGACGGCACTGCCAGCCGCGCGGGGCTGCTGCCTTGGATGATGCTGCCGCTGTTCGTCCTGCTGGTTGCCTCGGCCTTCAGCAACCACTACGCACGCAACATCGGCAGGACCGGCGGCGACGCCAGCGGCTTCTGGCAGATCGTGCGGCGCCCGCCGGTGCTGGCGTTCTTCCTCGCCGCTTTCATGGAGCAGCTCTCGTTCGGCCCGTACTACACCTTCTTCTCGGTCTACATGGACCACCACGGCTATCGCACGTCCACGCTCGGCCTGCTCTGGACCATCGGCGTGGTGTTCGAAGTGGGCGTGTTCTTCACCATCGGCCGTTTCTTCCGCCGCTATGACGCCAGCTGGATGCTGCTGATCGCCCTGGTCAGCTCCTGCCTGCGCTGGGCGGTGACCGCGCTGTTCCCGGAAAACCTGCCGGTGATGCTGCTTGCGCAGACCGCGCACGCGCTGGGCTTTGCCGCGTTCTTCGCGGCGGCGATGCAGATGCTGGCGACCTACTTCCCGGGTCGCCTCAACGGCCATGGCCAGGGCCTGCTGTACGGATTCTCGTCCGGTGTCGGCGGCGTGCTGGGCGCGCTCATCGCCGGCCAATTGTGGAAGATCGACGAGGGACGCACGGCCTTCCTCGCCGGTAGCGGGTTCGCCCTGGTCGGCGCCCTGCTGTGCTTCTTCGCGCTGAGCCTGCCGTTGATCCGTGCACGCCGCAGTGCTGCGCGCGCCCGGTAACGAAAACGCCGGGCAATGCCCGGCGTTTTCATCGTGCAGCAGGTGCAGTTACCAGACCAGGTCGTCCGGTACCTGGTACTGCGGATCCGCGTAGGGATCCTCCTCGGCCGGTGCGTTCGGGTCGACCTTCAGTGCCACCGATGCGGCAAACACCGCTTCGGACTGTGCCAGCACTTCGGCGGTCACCAGCAGGTAACGGCCATTGAGCTGGACCACGCCCAGTTCACCGGCATTGAGCGCGGTCAGCTGTTCGGCGGTCACGTAGATGCGCTTGATCTTGCCGCCATACAGGAAGTGGCGGGCAATGTCTGCCGCCTCGGCATTGAGGCTCTTGTCCTTCAGCAGTTCTTCCAGCTTGGCCTTCGCCTCGCGGCGCACGCGTGCCTCTTCCTGCTTCAGGCGCTCGGTCTCGATGCGCTCTTCCTTCTCGCGCTGCGCACGGATGGCATAGGCCTTGGCCAGATCCATCTCTTCGGCGCTGCGCGGCTTGCGCGGGCCACCGGACTTGCCCGGACCGCCCGGCCCACGGCGCTCGCCAGGCTTGTGCTCGCCCCGGCCTGCGCCCTGCGGCTTTCCATTGCCAGTGCCACCCTTGCCCTGCGGGCGGCCATCACGGCGGGGGCCATCATTCTTGCGCTCGGGCTTGGGCGCGGGCTTGAAGCCCAGGCCCATCAGCTGGTCGCGGAGGGTATCGCTCATAGGATTCGGATCAGTAGTGCGGCGGCGGCGGTTCGCTCGCCGGATCGGAAGAATTCAATGCGTTGCGGACCTTGCCCAGGTCCTCCAGCAGCACGCGCAGCACGTCGGCGTTGCGCATGCCCTGCATGCGGGCATCGGCCAGCGCATCGCTCAATTCGGCAAGCGCCTGTTCCTGGAAGGACACGCGCATTTCCAGTTCGACCAGGCGCGCTTCCAGCGCCTGCTCGCGTTCGGTCGGCAGCAGGTCAGACATGCAGCGAACGCCCCCGGCCAATGCCGTAGTACGCCAGGCCGGCAGCTTCCACTTCGGCCGGATCGTACAGATTGCGCCCGTCGAACACCGCCGCGTCCTTCAGCTGCTCGCGCAGCTTCTGGAAATCGGGGCTGCGGAACTGCTTCCACTCGGTGACCACCACCAGCGCGTCGGCGCCCTGCAGCGCTTCGTCGGCACTGTTGCAGAACACCAGGTCATCGCGCTCGCCGAAGATGCGCTGCGATTCATGCATCGCTTCCGGGTCATAGGCACGCACCGTGGCACCGCCCTCCCACAGCTGTGCCAGCAGGCGACGGCTGGAGGCTTCACGCATGTCGTCGGTATTCGGCTTGAAGGCCAGGCCCCACACGGCAAACGTCCTGCCGCGCACGCCTTCGTCCTCGCCCTTGTCGTAATGACGCTGGATGAGGGCGAACAGGTGGCCCTTCTGCGCATCATTGACCGCTTCCACGGCGTTCAGCAGCTTCGGCTCAAGACCATGCTGCTGCGCGGTGCGGGCCAGCGCCTGCACGTCCTTGGGGAAGCAGGAGCCACCGTAACCGGCGCCCGGATAGATGAAGTGCCAGCCGATGCGCGGGTCCGAACCGATGCCCTGGCGGACCTGCTCGACGTCGGCACCGACACGCTCGGCGATGTTGGCGATTTCGTTCATGAACGAAATCTTGGTCGCCAGCATCGCGTTCGCCGCGTACTTGGTCAGCTCGGCCGAGCGCACGTCCATTTCCACCACGCGGTCGTGGTTGCGGTTGAACGGCGCATACAGGCGACGCATCACCGCCACCGACTCCTCGCTGGTCGCACCGATGATGATGCGGTCCGGGCGCATGCAGTCGGCGACCGCGTCGCCTTCCTTCAGGAATTCCGGGTTGGACACCACGTCGAAGGCGATGTCCGCGCCACGCGCGGCAAGTTCCTCGGCAATGGCGGCACGCACCTTGTCGGCGGTGCCCACCGGCACCGTCGACTTGTTGACCACCACGGTCGGCACGCTCATGTGCCGGCCAATGGTACGGGCCACGGCCAGTACGTACTGCAGGTCAGCGCTGCCGTCCTCGTCCGGCGGAGTACCGACGGCGATGAACAGCACCTGGCCATGCGCGATCGCGGACGCGGCATCGGTGGTGAATGCCAGCCGCGACGCGGCATGGTTGGCTTTCACCATCGGCTCCAGGCCGGGCTCATAGATCGGGATGATGCCCTGGTTGAGGCCATCCACCTTGGCCTGGTCGATATCGACGCAGACCACCTGATGACCGACGTCGGCCAGGCAGGTACCGGTCACCAGACCTACATAACCGGTACCGAAAATCGCAACGCGCATGTCCGTGCAGGCTCCGTGGTGGCTTACGGCAGGACGCCCAGCAGCTCGACGTCGAACGTCAGAGTCGCGTTCGGGCCGATCGGGCCACCCGGGGTGCCATTCTCGCCATAGGCCAGATTGCCCGGGATCCAGAAGCGGTACTTCGAACCGACCGGCATCAGCGCAACGCCCTCGGTCCAGCCCTTGATCACCTGGTCCAGGCCGAACTCGGCCGGCTGACGACCATAGGAACTGTCGAACACGGTGCCGTTGAGCAGCTTGCCTTCATAGTTCACGCGCACCTTGCTGCTCGGCAGCGGGCGCTCGCCGCTGCCCGGGCGGATGACCTGGTACTGCAGGCCCGAGGCCGTCGTCACGACGCCCGGCTGGGTCTTGTTCTTGGCCAGGAAGGCATTGCCTTCTTCGCGGTTGGTCTGCGCAGCAGCGGCGGCCTTGGCCTGCATTTCAGCCTGCTTGCTGCCCATGAAGGCCTGGATGGTGGCGGTCGCGTCAGCTTCCGTCATCTTCGGCTGACCCTTGGTCAGGCCGGTGCTGATCGCGTCAAACAGCGAGGCAACATCGATGTCGTCCTTCAGCTGCGCCAGCGACGGGCCCACCGAATAGGAACCGATCATCTGCGACACCTTGACGCGATCGACCTTCGGCGGCTGCGAACCCGGCGCCATGCCCGGCACCTGCTGGCCGCTGCGGGCCATCACGACCTGGCGCAGGGCCGCATCGGTGGCCTTGGCCTGTTCCTGGGTGATCTGCGGCTGCAGGCCTTCGAACGAACGCTCCACGGCGGTGCGCAGCGCGGCCACGTCGATCTCATCGGCGATCGGGGTGAACGACTTGGCCACGTCCAGGCCGATGGCGTAGCCGAGCTTCTGCTTCGGGGAATTCAAGGTTGCGGTCTCCTTGGCGGCTGCGGGGGCAGCCGGTTGTTGCGACAGAGCGACACCCGAAGTGCCCATCGCCAGAATCAGAACCGACGCCGCGGCGCCGCGCATTCCCATCTTCATTCGCTGCATTCCTGGAAGTGTCTGGGCGCCGACGTCGGCGCGAAAAGAGACATTGTCGCACGCATGCCGTCGATGTCGAGGCATCCGTGCCGGATATCAATGTGCGGCGGCTGCAGCCAGCGCCTTGTCGATGGCCGCGGTCAGCTGCGGATCATCCGGCGTCACCTTGCTGGCGAACTGGGCGATGACCTTGCCATCGCGGCCGACCAAGTACTTGTGGAAATTCCAGCCCGGTGCCACGCCGGTGGCCGCGGTCAACCGTTGATAGAGCGGCGTCGCCTCCGCGCCGACCACATGCACCTTCTCGAACATCGGGAACTTGACCCCGTAGGTGAGCGTGCAGAAATCCTGGATCTGCTTTTCGTCGCCCGGTTCCTGCCCCTTGAAATCATTGGAGGGGAAACCGAGCACCGCGAAACCACGGCCTGCGTAGCGCTTCTGCAGCGCCTCCAGTCCTTCGTACTGCGGCGTGTAGCCGCACTTGCTTGCGGTATTGACCACCAGCAGCACCTGGCCGTGATAGCGCTGCTGCAGGTTGACCTGCTGCTTGCTGGCCAGCGGCCGGTAGTCCAGGTCGAGCAGGTCGGCGGCCAGGGCGCTGGCGGAACCCGCGACACCGGCCACCATCAGGGCCAGCAGGGACAGGCCGCGCAGGCGGCGCGGAGTAACGGTCGACAGGGGCATCAGGAGCGGTCCGCGGTAGCCAGTCACAGGGCCCGGCCAGCAGCGGCCGGGAATCGGCCGAACTATAGCACCGGGCTTCGATGACCCAGATGGCAGGGCGCGGACCAGGCTTTGCGCGGCGTGGCGACTGCGCCCTTCGCCGATCTTCGTTGGCAAAGTGATGACATGGTATGGACATCGCTGAATGGAAGGTCGGCCTGAACCGGCCAATGCGACAATTTTATTTCCCTTTAGAATCAATTGAATAAGGTGATATTTCAACGATCTGACCGCCCCTGCCATCAGTTGGGGCCGGCAGGGGGTTGCACACGGGCGTGCCGGTGTTATAGTTGCATACAACACCAGTCACCTGAGACAGGGGGAAGCCATGAACGCCCGGATCCGTCGCAACCTCACCGCACCCGCGGCCGCTGCTGTTTCGACCCTGATCGTGCTGGCCTGGCTGGCCACGCCCACCGCCCCCGCCTCGCCCGACAGTGCGCAGGATGCAATCGCTACACCGGCCGGGAACGCCGATTCCTCCCCCCCTCCCCCGCGTCGGCTGCACAGCTCCCTGTCCATGCCGTATTTCTCGTTCGCCCAGCCGCTGACCCCACGGAGCTGAATATGAGCGACATCCAGTGGAGCGACGGCGCTCCCATCTACCGTCAGTTGAAGGAGCGCGTGATCGCCATGATGCTCGACGGAATCCTCAAGCCGGGCGATGCCCTGCCTTCGGTGCGCCAGGTGGCCGCCGATTACCAACTGAACCCCATCACCGTTTCGCGCGCTTACCAGGAACTGGCCGACGAAGGCCTGGTCGAGAAGCGCCGCGGGCTGGGCATGTTCATGACCGAGCAGGCCGCCACGCAGCTGCGCAGCAGCGAGCGCGAGCGCTTCCTCAATGAAGAATGGCCGGCCGTGCTGGAGCGCATCCAGCGCCTGGGCCTGAGCCTCGACGAATTGCTGCCCCAGGGGAAAGTCTGATGAATAGCACCGCAAGCGAATCGGTCATCACCGCCCGCGGCCTGCGCAAGGCCTACAAGTCCACCGTCGCCCTCGACAATGCGAGCTTCAGCATTCCGAGCGGGCGCATCGTCGGCCTGATCGGCCCCAATGGTGCCGGCAAGACCACGGCATTGAAGGCACTGCTCGGCCTGACCTCGGTGGAGGGTGAGCTGAGCGTGCTTGGCCGCGATCCACGGCTGCACCGCGACGAACTGATGAATGACATCTGCTTCATCGCCGACGTTGCCGTGCTGCCGCGCTGGCTGAAGGTGCGCGAGGCGATCGACTTCGTCGCCGGCGTGCACCCGCGTTTCGACCGCGCCCGCTGCGAGCGCTTCCTGGCCAACACCAAGCTGCAACCGAAGCAGCGCGTGCGCGAACTGTCCAAGGGCATGATCGTGCAGCTGCACCTGGCGCTGGTGATGGCCATCGATGCCCGCATCCTGGTGCTGGACGAGCCTACCCTGGGCCTGGACATCCTGTACCGCAAGGAGTTCTACCAGCGCCTGCTGGAGGACTACTTCGACGAGCAGAAGACCATCATCGTCACCACCCACCAGGTGGAAGAGATCGAGCACATCCTCAGCGACGTCATGTTCATCCGCGACGGCCGCATCGTGCTCGACGCGGAAATGGACGAAGTCGGCCAGCGCTACACCGAACTGCTGGTCAACGCCGACCAGCTGGAGACCGCACGCGCCCTGAAGCCGATCGACGAACGCAGCCTGGCGTTCGGCAAGACCGTGATGCTGTTCGACGGCGTACCGCGCGCCCAGCTTTCCACTCTTGGCGAGACCCGCAGCCCGGGCCTGGCCGACCTGTTCGTCGCCGTCATGAAGGGGACCTACGCATGAATGCCGTCAACCACCCCGTCAGCCCCCTCGGCACCCTGCGCTGGCTGCTCAAGCGCGAGTACTGGGAAAACCGCGGCGGTTTCCTGTATGCCCCGCTGATCGCCGGCCTGATCTCGCTGGTGATGAGTACTGTCGGCATCGCCTTCGGCCTGTTCGCTCTGAACCGCGCGGCGCGCAACGGCGCACTGCATGTCGATGGCGAAAGCGTGAACGTCAATGGCCTGGACCTGGCCCTGCTGACCCGCAACATCGACAGCAAGGACCTTGCCGACCTTGGCAACGGCCTCGACCTGACCCTGGTGCTCAGCTCGGCCTGGCCGTTCCTGGTGCTGGCCTTCGTGGTGTTCTTCTATTGCCTGGGCGCCCTGTACGACGACCGCCGCGACCGCAGCATCCTGTTCTGGAAGTCGTTGCCGCTGTCGGACACCCAGACCGTGCTGTCCAAGCTGATCAGCGCACTGATCGTGGCGCCGCTGATCGCGGTGGTCGCCGGCATCATCACCATGTTCGGCTTCATGCTGATCATCAGCATCGTCGCGCTGATGCACGGCGGCAGCCCGATGGCGCTGATCTGGGGGCCCGCCAGCCCGTTGACCCTGGCCGCTGGCCACCTGAGCTGGATTCCGGTTTACGCCCTGTGGGCCCTGCCTACTGCAGGCTGGCTGCTGCTGTGCTCGGCCTGGGCCAAGAGCAAGCCGTTCCTGTGGGCGGTGATGCTGCCGCTGTTTGCCGGCGTCATCGTCAGCACCACCAAGATCATGCCGCTGTTCGGCCTGACCACCGGCTGGTTCTGGCAGAACATCGTCGGCCGCCTGCTGCTGGGCGGCGTGCCCGGCATGGACCTGCTGTATCGCCTCGGCGCCGGTGAAGGGTCGCGCCGCGACCTGGACTCGGTGGTCAGCCTGATGTCTCCCGCCTCGCAGCTGAAGTCGCTGGCGATGCCGGAACTGTGGATCGGTGCGGCCGTCGGTGCAGTGTTCATCTTCCTCGCCATCCGCCTGCGCAAGCGCGCCGGCGAGATCTGATTCCATCCACCCGGAGGCACCACCCATGCGTTCCCTGCTCGCCTGTTCCGCGTTGTTGCTGTTGCCGCTGTCGGCACTCGCTGCCGATGCCCCGAACTGCAAGTTCACTGCTGCGCGCACGTTGAAGCTGGATACGGCCGGTGCCAGGGCGGTGGTGATCGAGGTGAACCAGCACGACCTGAAGGTCGTCGCCAGCAAGGGCGGTGGCCAGCTGGATGGCCGCGCCTGCGCCTCCAGCCAGGAATGGCTGGACCAGCTGGTGCTGGACCAGCGCAGGGAAGGCGACAAGCTGGTCGTCAGCCTGCGCCGCGACGGCCGCCACAGTGGCATCAGCCTGGGCAACAGCTACGCCTGGCTGGACATCCACGGCAGCGTGCCGGACAACCTGCCGCTGCAGCTCAAGGTCGGCTCCGGCGATGCCAGCGTGGAGAACGCACAGTCGCTGAGCGTGGATGTCGGTTCCGGTGATGCGGTCGCCCGCGGTACGCGCGGCAGCATCCACGCCGCGGTGGGCTCGGGCGACCTGAACATCGACGGCGGCAGTTCGCTGAACCTGCTGTCGCTGGGTTCGGGCGACGTCAATGCCCACAACATCGGCGGCGACGCCGTAACCGGCACGGTCGGTTCGGGTGACCTGAAGATCACCGATGTGCGTGGCAACGCGCGCCTGGACACGGTCGGCTCGGGCGACATCGAGTTCAAGCGCGTGCAGGGCAGCGTCGAAGTCGGCGTGGTCGGCTCCGGTGGCGTCGACCTGGCCGACATCGGCGGCAACGTGCATGTGCGCAGCCACGGCTCGGGCGACATCCAGGTGGACGGCGTACGCGGCAGCCTGACCGTCGATCACAGCGGCAGCGGCGATGTCGAACACCGCAACGTCAGCGGCCGGGTCACCCTGCCGCGCAGCAAGTAATCCTCTTCCAGACACGTCCAGGGGAACATCATGAATCTGTTGCGCCTGCTGCCCGCCACCCTGCTGTGCCTGCCGCTGATCGCCTGCGGCGGCACGTCCTCCGCCCCCGACAAGACCGTCGGCAAGAGCGTCGCCGAAGCCACCAGCGGCGTCGGCCAGACCGTCAAGGAAGCCATGGACGATGCCCGCAAGGACATCGCCCAGGGCAACATCAAGATCTCGGCCGACCAGCAGCCGCGTGCGGAGATCACGCCCGACGGCCGCCTGCTGATCGCCGGCAAGGAGGTCGCGGCCAACGACACCCAGCGCCGCCACCTGCAGGAGTACCGCGGCCACGTGGTTGCCGTTGCGATGGCGGGCATGGACGTCGGCCTGGCCGGTGCCAAGCTCGGTGCCAATGCGGCCGGCGAAGCGCTGAAGGGCATCTTCAGCGGCGACAGTGAAGGCGTGGAGAAGCGCATCAACGCCGAAGCCGCCAAGATCGAGGTCCAGGCCAAGCGCATCTGTGATCGCCTGCCGGCGATGCTGGCCAGCCAGCAGGCACTGGCGCGCGAGCTGCCGGCGTTCAAGCCCTACGCGACCATGGACCAGAGCGACGTGGACGACTGCGGCAAGAACAACTCGGTCACGTTCTCCAACTGAGACAAATCGACGCACCCGACCGGCAGCGGCTTTCCGTTGCCGGTCCGGCTGCGTCGGCAGGCTTACAATGGGGGCCCCGGATGCCCCCGAACCGAACGCCATGAAGAAGTTGTTCCTGCTGCTGGCCGCCCTGCTCTGCCTGGGCCTGGTCGGCTGCGACAAGGATTACCGCAACCACCGCGCCGAGCGCGGCAAGCCCAAGATTTCCGTCAGCGAAGGCATGGTGACCGTGCGCCGCCCGCCCGCACCGAACATCATCATCCTCGGCGATGGAACGATGAAGGTGGACGAGATCCAGATTCCGCTGGACGACGGACAGAAGCAGATGCTGCAGACGATGTTCGGCAAGCTGCAGGTGCTGCGCCAGAACACGCTGGTGGCTGCACCGGCCGACCCGAACATGCAGCCGGTGAAGATCCAGCCGCCGGAGGGCATGGAGGTGATCCCGGCCGACCTGATCCAGCGCATCCCCGAGTTCAAGGATTACACCGACACTTTCGGCAACATCGTCGCCGACCGTCGCTGAAGCAGGAACGCCGCCCAAGGGCGGCGTTTCCTTTTGTAGAGCCGAGCCCATGCTCGGCTCAGGTTCCAGGCAGTAGCCGAGCATGGGCTCGGCTCTACAACCGGCAGATCAACCGCCAGCGCCACCACCACCGGCCTGGATGCCGCCAGCGGTCAGCGCAGTCGGGTCCAGCAGGCGACGCAGTTCGGCCTCGTCCAGGCCGCTGTCTTCCAGCGCCACATCCAGCACCGGGCGCTGTTCCTTGTAGGCGCGCTTGGCAATCGCCGCGGCCTTCTCGTAGCCGATGATCGGGTTCAGCGCGGTGACCAGGATCGGGTTGCGCGCCAGCGCCTCAGCCACGCGGTCCTCGCGCACCTTCAGGCCGGCGATGGCACTGTCGGCCAGCAGGGTGGACACATTGGCCAGCAGGCCGATGCCATCGAGCAGGTTCACCGCGATCAGCGGCAGGGTGACGTTGAGCTGGAAGTTACCGGTCTGACCGGCCACGGTGATCGCGGTGTGGTGGCCGATCACCTGCGCACAGGCCATCACGGTCGCTTCCGGAATCACCGGGTTGACCTTGCCCGGCATGATCGAGCTGCCCGGCTGCAGTGCCGGCAGTTCGATCTCGCCCAGCCCGGCCAGCGGACCGGCATTCATCCAGCGAAGATCATTCGCGATCTTGATCAGGCCCACGGCCAGTGCATTGAGCTGGCCGGACAGCTCCACCGCGTCATCCTGCGCCGCCAGCCCTTCGAACTTGTTCTCGGCACTGTCGAACTTGACCGAGGTCTGCTGCTTGAGCGCCTTGGCCACCTGCGCGCCGAAACGCGGGTCGGCGTTGATGCCGGTGCCGATGGCGGTGCCACCCAGCGGCAGGCGGCGCACGCGCTTGAGGCTGTCCTCGATGCGCTCCTGCGCCGAGGCCAGCTGTGCCGACCACGCGCCGAATTCCTGCTCGAAGGTCAGCGGCATCGCATCCATCAGGTGGGTGCGACCGGTCTTGACCACCTTGCGCAGGCTGCGGCCCTTCTTGTCCAGGGTCTTGCGCAGGTGCACCAGCGCCGGCAGCAGCTGTTCGTGCGTGGCCAGCACCGCCGACACGCGCAGCGCGGTCGGGATCACGTCGTTGGAGCTCTGCCCCTGGTTGACGTGGTCGTTGGGGTGCACCACGGTCTTGCCTGCCTTGCCGGCACGGTTGGCCAGGGTGGCGATGACCTCGTTGGCATTCATGTTCGACGACGTGCCCGAGCCGGTCTGGTAGACGTCGATCGGGAAATGCGCGTCCCAGTCACCGGCAGCCACTTCGGCGGCGGCGGTCTGGATGGCCTTGGCCACGGTCCTGGGCAGGTGGCCCAGCTCGGCATTGACGCCGGCAGCGGCGCCCTTGACCAGGCCCAGCGCGCGGATGAAACCGCGCGGCATGCGCTGGCCCGAGACCGGGAAATTCTGCACGGCACGCTGGGTCTGCGCGCCCCACAGGGCATCGGCAGGCACCTGCAGCTCGCCCATGCTGTCGTGTTCGATCCGGAACCCGGTGGTTCCACCCTTGCTTGCAGCTTTGCTCATTGCATCGACTCCGCACTACTTCAGTTGGGGAAAGGGAAGCGGCGGCTGGCAGGGTGTCGCTTCCCGGGCTGGCGGCTGCGACAACGATACTCCGTTGCCTGCAGGGTGGGATGACGAGTACGGGCCAGATCGTTTCATCCGCAGGGCCCTTGTGCGTAGAGCCGAGCCCATGCTCGGCTGTTTCGGGCAATCCGGTGCCCACGGGGCAGCCGAGCGTGGGCTCGGCTCTACAGGGCACGCCCGCCCGGCACGTCGTAGAATATCGGCCCCGCCGCTCGTCCCCGCCCTGCCGACATGTCCGATTCCGCCCTGCTCGCCCTGTCCCCGCTCGATGGCCGTTACGCCGGCAAGGTCGACGCCCTGCGCCCGATCTTCTCCGAATACGGCCTGATCAAGGCCCGCATCGTGGTCGAGGTGGAATGGCTGCTGGCCCTGGCCACCGAACCGGGCATCGTCGAGCTGGCGCCGTTCTCCGACGCCGCCATCGCCCGCCTGCGCGCCCTGGCCGCCAACTTCAGCCCGGCCCAGGCCGCGCGCGTGAAGGAGATCGAGCGCACCACCAACCATGACGTCAAGGCGGTGGAGTACTTCATCAAGGAACAGCTGAAGGACGACGCCGAGCTGGCACCGGCGCTGGAATTCGTGCACTTCGCCTGCACCAGCGAAGACATCAACAACCTCAGCTACGGCCTGATGCTGGAACAGGCCCGCCGCGAGGTGCTGCTGCCGACCCTGGACGGCATTGCCACCACCCTGCGCACCCTGGCCCACGCCCAGGCCGGCCAGCCGATGCTGTCGCGCACCCACGGCCAGACCGCCTCGCCGACCACCCTGGGCAAGGAGCTGGCCAACGTGGTCGCCCGTCTGGAGCGCCAGCGCAGGCAGATCGCCGCAGTCGAGCTGACCGGCAAGATCAACGGCGCGGTCGGCAACTACAACGCCCACATCGCCAGCTACCCGGACGTGGACTGGCCGGCCTTCGCCGAGCGCTTCGTGACCGGCCTGGGCCTGGTGTTCAATCCGTACACCACGCAGATCGAGCCGCACGACAACGTCGCCGAGATCGGCGATGCCGCGCGCCGCGCCAACATCATCCTGATCGACCTGGCCCGCGACATCTGGGGCTACATCTCACTGGGCTACTTCAAGCAGCGCCTGAAGGAAGGCGAAGTCGGCTCGTCGACGATGCCGCACAAGGTCAATCCGATCGATTTCGAGAATGCCGAAGGCAACTTCGGCATCGCCAATGCGCTGTTCGAGCACTTCAGCGCGAAGCTGCCGATCAGCCGCTGGCAGCGTGACCTGACCGATTCCACCGTGCTGCGCGCACTGGGCACCGCGTTCGGCCACAGCCAGGTGGCGCTGGATTCGCTGGCCAAGGGCCTGGGCAAGCTGGAAGTGAACCCGCAGCGCCTGGACGCCGATCTGGATGCGGCCTGGGAAGTGCTGGCCGAAGCCGTGCAGACGGTGATGCGCCGCCACGGCCTGCCGAACCCGTACGAGCAGCTGAAGGCGCTGACCCGTGGCCAGGGCATCACGGCCGAGTCGATGCGTGCGTTCGTGCAGGGGCTGGAGCTGCCGGCGGAGGCGAAGCAACGCCTGCTGGAGATGACCCCGGGCAGCTACACCGGCCTGGCCGAGTCGCTGGCGAAGAAGATCTAAAGGGTTTCCTTTGCGGCGGCGGCCGCGGGCGCTGCCTGCGGCAGGCAACTGCAACGGCAACGTCAAAGGCGGCTCTGGGTTATTGCTCGCTTGGCGGGGCGGGTTGGGTTCGCGGGACACGCCGTAAACCCATCCCTGGGGGCTCGATGGCGCCATCCATGGCGCCAACGGTCCCGCGAACCCAACCCGCCCCACCTCTGACAGATTCCCGGTGACGGATGAGTAGATCCACGCCATGCGTGGATGACGTTATCGGGGCGGAATTGAGAGGGACGCGGCTTCGCCGCGTCCCTCCTTGTTTGTGGGGGGTTTGTAGAGCCGAGCCCATGCTCGGCTGCTTTTCGCAGGGGCAACAGCAAGCCGAGCGTGGGCTCGGCTCTACAAGGGCGTGAGCAAGCGCAGCGCGCGACCCGCCGTTGCCTTTGATTTTCTTCTTCCATTCCGTGGCGGGCCGCGCAGGAAACTGTCAGGGGCCGGGCGGGTGGGCTGCGCGGGGGCGTGAGCCGCATGGATGCGGCGATCGAGCTTACATGGACGTACTTGCAGCGTCCCCCGCGCAGCCCACCCGCCCGGCCAAGCGCGGCTTTTGCTTGTGAACCCACCCCGCCACGAGGGGGTCCGCCGTTGGCCGGAACCCCGCGACAAACCACCACACGTGCGCAATCCCAGCGAACGTCGGACAATGGAGGCCTTGGCGGCCCGCCGCGCCGCCCCTCCCGCTTTCCGCTGCAAGGATTCCCCCATGGCCGCCCGCAAGTCCTCCGCTCCGCTCATCGAAGTTACCGCCCGCCGCGGCCAACCGCTGGGCATGTCCCCGGCCGTGTTCCTGCGCGATTTCTGGCAGAAACGCCCGCTGCTGATCCGCAACGCCTTCCCGGACTTCCAGACCCCGGTGCAGCCGGAAGACCTGGCCGGACTGGCCTGCGAGGAGGGCGTGCTGGCGCGCCTGATCGAACACGACAAGGCCCAGGACAGCTGGCGCGTGCGCAGCGGCCCGTTCCAGGAAGACATCTTCCCCGCCCTGCCCGACCACGACTGGACCCTGCTGGTGCAGGACGTGGACAAGTGGGACAAGGACGTGCGCGCCCTGATCGAACACTTCAGCTTCCTGCCGCGCTGGCGCATGGATGACGTGATGATCAGCTTCGCCGCCACCGGTGGCTCGGTCGGTGCCCATGTCGACCAGTACGACGTGTTCCTGCTGCAGGCCCATGGCCACCGCCGCTGGCAGATCGATGCCAGCGAATCGATCAAGGGCAAGCAGCCGCCGCTGGGCTTCCGCCCGGACGTGGAACTGAAGCTGCTGAAGGTGTTCAAGCCGACCCACGACTGGGTGCTGGCGCCGGGCGACATGCTGTACCTGCCGCCGAACGTGCCGCACCACGGTGTCGCCGAAGATCCGTGCCTGACCTTCTCGTTCGGCATGCGCGCACCGGCCTCGGCCGAGCTGATCAGCGACTACCTGGACACCCTGATCGCCGATGCCGACGAGAACATCCGCTACCAGGATGCCGACCTGAAGGTGCCGGCCGACCCGAACGAAATCGACACGGTGGCGATGGCGCGCGTGATCGCTGCGCTCAACGCCATCCGCATGAACGACCCGGACAAGCTGGGCGACTGGTTCGGCCGCTTCATCACCACCTACCGCGCTGCCGGTGAGGTGATGGCGCATCAGGCCGCACCGGCACAGGAGGAAGTCGTCGAAGCACTGGCGTCCGGCCTGCTGCTGCAGCGCCACCCGTGGGCGCGCCTGGCCTGGCGCCGGGCCAAGCGTGGCGCCAGCCTGTATGTCAGCGGCCAGGATTTCGCGCTGCCGGTGAAGGACGCACAGCGCCTGGCCGGTGCCGAGCAGCTCGACGCCGCCGCCTATCGCGGCCTGTCCGACAAGGGCCGCGCGGTGGTCCAGCAGCTGCTGGTCGGTGGTGTGTTCCAGCTGATCGATCCGAACGAGACGTATGACGCTGAAGACGAGGACGACGGCGAGGACGCCGTGGTGCTCGGCGAAGTGGTCGAGGGCCGTGACCGTGTCGACGCGATCGACGCCGATGCGGTATCCGACGATGTCCACACCGTGACCGTGCACGACGACGGCATCGAGGTCATCGTCAACTTCGAAGACCACGACGAAGACGACAGCGACGACGGCCGCGCCTGAGCCTTGCCATGATCCGGGTCCAGCAGGTCAGCCACGCCGACGCCCACTTCGCCATCCACGAGGTACGCCAGCGCGTCTTCGTGCAGGAACAGGGCATCGCCGCCGAGTTGGAACGCGATGCGTTGGACCCGGTCAGCGCCCACGTGCTGGCGCTGGACACCGACGGCGAACCGATCGGCACCGGCCGGCTGGCCCCGGATGGTCGCATCGGCCGCATGGCGGTGCTGGCCAGCCATCGCAGCCGCGGCGTCGGTGAAGCCCTGCTGGAGGCGCTGGTCGAGGCCGGGCGCCGGCTCGGCCTGGACGAGCTGCACCTGCACGCGCAGCTGCCGGCGCGTGATTTCTACGCCCGCCAGGGCTTCCTGCCGGAGGGCGGGGTGTTCGACGAGGCCGGCATCGGCCACCAGCAGATGCGTCGCCGACTGGGCGCGGCCAGCGCCATCGACGACCGCGCCGCGGCGGTGGCGATCACCACGGCCATCATCCACCGCGCCCGTCGCCAGCTGTGGCTGCACAGCCGCCAGCTGGACCCCGGCCTGCTGGACGCGCCGCCGGTACAGGCCGCCCTGCGCCGCTTCGTCACCGCCCGCCACGACAAGCTGCTGCGGGTGATCGTGCACGATGCAGCGGCGATCGCCTCCGCCGGTGCACCGCTGCTGGCCTTGGCCCAGCGCCTGCCCAGTGTGATCCAGTTCCGCGAGGTCACCGACCGGGTCGACCGTGCGCTGGCCTCGGCCTGCCTGCTCAACGATGCAGGCGACTTCTACTTTCGTCTGATCGGTCATCGCCTCGACGGCGAGGCCGGCATTGCGCTGCCTGCACGTTCGCAGCCGTTCGAGCAGCAATTGCAGCGCGTCTGGGACCGTTCGCGCGATTGCAGCGAACTGCGTGCGCTCGGCATCTGAGCGGGTACCGCCCACTCAACCTGTCTGGAAGCGGCACCGGGGGACCCGGGATGCCCGTTTTGGTGCCCCTTCCTGTCCGGATGGGGGTACAATTTGGCTGTTTGAACGCGCCCGCGCAGGGCTATTCATCTTCCTGCCGGGTCCTTCTGAAGCCATACCCCACAAAGCGAATCAACACCCTCCATCGTGGACAATCAACTGAAGCAGTTTGCGCAATCTTCGCAGCTCGCCGGCGGCAACGCCTCCTATGTCGAGGACCTGTACGAGCAGTACCTGGTCTCCCCGGACAGTGTCGATCCCAAATGGAAGACCTACTTCGACGGCTTCAAGGGCCGCGAAGCAGGCGACATTCCGCACTCGGCCGTCATCTCCCACATTGCGGACGCGGCCAAGGAAGCGCTGAAGGCCGGCACCGGCAACGGTGCGGGCGACGAGCGTGAACGCAATGTCGGTCGTCTGATCACCGCCTACCGCTCGCGCGGCCACCTGGACGCCCGCCTGGACCCGCTGGGCCTGGCCGCGCCGGTCAACACCCCGGACCTGGGCCTGCCGTTCCACAGCCTGTCCGATGGCGACCTCAACACCGAGTTCAGCACCGGCGGCGTCGGCGGCCAGCCGCGCATGAAGCTGCGCGACCTGCTGGCACGCCTGAAGGCGACCTACACCGGCTCGATCGGTGCGGAGTTCATGCACATCTCCGAGGTCGAGCAGCGCCAGTGGATCTACAAGAAGCTGGAAGCGGCCGGTGGCAACTACCAGCTGGACGCTGACACCCAGCGCCGCACCCTGGAGCGCCTGACTGCGGCCGAAGGCCTGGAGCGCTACCTGCACACCAAGTACGTCGGCCAGAAGCGCTTCTCGCTGGAAGGCGGCGACTCGCTGATCCCGATGATGGACACCATCATCCGCAGCGCCGGCAAGGATGGCGTCAAGGACGTGGTGATCGGCATGGCCCATCGCGGCCGCCTGAATGTGCTGGTCAACACCCTGGGCAAGAACCCGCGCAAGCTGTTCGACGAGTTCGAAGGCAAGTTCGAGCACGACGAGCACGCCTCGGCCGGCGACGTGAAGTACCACATGGGCTTCTCGGCCGATGTGGCTACCGACGGTGGCCCGGTGCACCTGGCGCTGGCGTTCAACCCGTCGCACCTGGAAATCGCCGACCCGGTCGTGGCCGGTTCCGTGCGTTCGCGCCAGGAGCGCCGCAAGGACACTGCCCGCAAGCAGGTCATGCCGATCCTGATCCACGGCGACGCGGCCTTCTCCGGCCAGGGCGTGGTCATGGAGCTGTTCCAGATGTCGCAGGCCCGCGGCTTCGCCGTCGGCGGCACCGTGCACATCGTGGTCAACAACCAGGTCGGTTTCACCACTTCCAACCCGCTGGATACGCGCTCCACGCGCTATGCCACCGACGTGGCGAAGATGATCGCCGCCCCGGTGCTTCACGTGAACGGTGATGATCCGGAAGCCGTCGTGTTCGCCGCGCAGCTGGCCTTCGAGTTCCGCCAGAAGTTCGCCAAGGACGTGGTCATCGATCTGATGTGCTACCGCCGTTGGGGCCACAACGAGGCCGACGAGCCGGCGATCACCCAGCCGCTGATGTACCAGGTGATCCGCAAGCACGCCACCACCCGCGAGATGTACGCCGAGCAGCTGGAAAAGGCAGGCGTGATCGCCGCCGGCGCCGGCAAGGCGATGGTCGATGCCTACCGCGAGAAGCTGGATGCCGGTGAAGTGACCACCGAGCTGGCCAAGGTCGAGAAGACCCCGCCGACGAGCCCGCTGTTCGTCGATTGGCCGAAGCTGCTGGAAGGCAAGCTGTCCGATCCGATCTCGACCAAGGTCGAGAAGAACAAGCTGGTCGAGCTGGCCAAGCTGATCAACACCATTCCCGAAGACGTGCAGCTGCACTCGCGCGTGGCCAAGGTCTACGACGACCGCCGCAAGATGGCTGCCGGCGAGATCCCGGGCGACTGGGGCTTTGCCGAGAACCTGGCCTACGCCACCCTGCTCGACGAGGGCAACGCACTGCGCCTCGTCGGCCAGGACGTGGGCCGCGGTACGTTCACCCACCGCCACGCGATCCTGCACGACCAGAAGACCGACAACTACTACATGCCGCTGCGGCAGCTGGTGGATTCGCCGGAGAAGGCCACCGTCATCGATTCGCTGCTGAGCGAAGAAGCGGTGATGGCCTACGAGTACGGTTTCTCCACCACCGATCCGAACACGCTGTGCATCTGGGAAGGCCAGTTCGGCGACTTCGCCAACGGCGCCCAGGTGGTGATCGACCAGTTCATCGCCGCCGGTGAAGCCAAGTGGGGCCGCATTTCCGGCCTGACCCTGCTGCTGCCGCATGGCTATGAAGGGCAAGGCCCGGAACACAGCTCGGCGCGCCTGGAGCGCTTCCTGCAGCTGTGCGCGCTGGAGAACATGCTGGTGGTCGTGCCGTCGACCCCGGCGCAGGCCTTCCACATGCTGCGTCGCCAGCTGCACATGACCACCCGCAAGCCGCTGGTGGTGATGTCGCCGAAGTCGCTGCTGCGCCACAAGCTGGCCGTGTCGACCCTGGACGAGCTGGCCAACGGCGAGTTCCAGCACCTGATCGGCGACGCCAACGCGGACGCCAAGAAGGTCAAGCGCGTGGTGCTGTGCTCGGGCAAGGTCTACTACGACCTGCTGGAAGACCAGACCAAGCGTGGCCAGGACGACGTGGCGATCATCCGCGTGGAGCAGCTGTATCCGTTCCCGCGTGCGCTGCTGGCTGCCGAACTGAAGAAGTACGGCAAGGCCACCGACGTGGTGTGGACGCAGGAAGAACCGCAGAACCAGGGCGCGTGGTACCAGATCCGCCACCACCTGCAGTTCTGCCTGGCCGATGGCCAGAACCTGCACTACGCCGGTCGCGCACGTTCGGCTTCGCCGGCTGCCGGTCACATGGCTGACCACGTCCGCGAACAGCAACAGCTGGTCGCCGACGCACTGGTCAACCCGTTCAACGACACGTTCGCTGAATAATCCTCCCCTATTTAGAAGACAAACCAGGAAGCTCCCGCAATGGCCACCGAAGTCAAAGCCCCGGTACTGCCCGAATCCGTCGCCGACGGCACCATCGCCACCTGGCACAAGAAGGTGGGCGACGCCGTCAAGCGCGACGAAAACCTGCTTGACCTGGAAACCGACAAGGTCGTCCTGGAAGTGCCGTCGCCGGTCGACGGCGTGCTCAAGGAAATCAAGTTCGCCGAAGGCTCGACCGTGACCTCCAGCCAGGTCGTGGCGATCATCGAAGAAGGCGCCGTGGCTGCTGCCCCGGCTCCGGCTGCTGAAGCCGCTCCGGCAGCAGCCGCTGCCCCGGCCGCTGCTGCTCCGGCGGCTGCCGCCGCTCCGGCCCCGGCTGCCAAGTCGGCTGCCGATGCCCTGCCGCCGGGCGCCCGCTTCACCGCCATCACCGAAGGCGTGAACCCGGCCGACGTCGACGGCACCGGCCGTCGCGGCGCGGTCACCAAGGAAGACATCGTCAACTTCGCTCGCAATGGCGGCGCCGGCAAGGCCGGTGGCGCACGTCCGGAAGAACGCGTGCCGATGACCCGCATCCGCAAGCGCATCGCCGAGCGCCTGATGGAGTCGAAGAACTCCACTGCCATGCTGACCACCTTCAACGAAGTCGACCTGTCCAAGGTGTCGGCGGCGCGCAAGGAACTGCAGGACGAGTTCGTCAAGGCCCACGGCATCAAGCTGGGCTTCATGAGCTTCTTCGTGAAGGCCGCGGCCAATGCGCTGCAGCGCTTCCCGCTGGTCAACGCCTCGATCGACGGCGACGACATCATCTACCACGGCTACTCGGACATCTCGATCGCCGTGTCGACCGAGAAGGGCCTGGTCACCCCGGTCCTGCGCAACGTCGAGCGCATGTCGTTCGCCGACATCGAGAAGACCATCGCCGACTACGCCAAGAAGGCGCGTGACGGCAAGCTGGGCCTGGATGAACTGCAGGGCGGCACCTTCACCGTGACCAACGGCGGCACCTTCGGTTCGCTGCTGTCGACCCCGATCATCAACCCGCCGCAGAGCGCCATCCTGGGCATGCACGCCATCAAGGAGCGTCCGATCGCCCAGAACGGCCAGGTCGTGATCGCGCCGATGATGTACCTGGCGCTGTCGTACGACCACCGCATCATCGACGGCAAGGATTCGGTGCAGTTCCTGGTGGACATCAAGAACCAGCTGGAAAACCCGGGCCGCATGCTGTTCGGCCTGTAAGAAACCTCCCGCCCCTCCGCGCCTGCGCGGAGGGGTTCTGGTAATGCATCAAGGAATAATTCAATGGCTGAACAATTCGACGTCGTCGTCATCGGTGCCGGCCCGGCCGGTTACCACGCTGCCATCCGCGCGGCCCAGCTGGGCCTGAAGACCGCCTGCATCGACGCAGCGCTGGGCAAGGACGGCAAGCCGGCCCTCGGCGGCACCTGCCTGCGCGTGGGCTGCATCCCGTCCAAGGCGCTGCTGGATTCCTCGCGCCAGTTCTGGAACATGGGCCACATCTTTGGCGACCACGGCATCAGCTTCAAGGATGCCAAGATCGACGTCGAGGCGATGGTTGGCCGCAAGGACAAGATCGTCAAGCAGTTCACCGGCGGCATCGGCATGCTGTTCAAGGCCAACAAGGTCGCCGCCTATTACGGCTTCGGCGAACTGCAGCCGGGCAACGTGGTCAAGGTCACCCAGCATGACGGTTCCGTCGTCGAGCTGAAGGGCACCAACGTCATCATCGCGGCCGGTTCGGATTCGATCGAACTGCCGTTTGCCAAGTTCGACGGCGAGACCATCGTCGACAACGTCGGCGGCCTGGACTTCACCGAAGTGCCGAACCGCCTTGCGGTGATCGGCGCCGGCGTGATCGGCCTGGAACTGGGCAGCGTGTGGAAGCGCCTGGGTGCTGAAGTCACCATCCTCGAAGCCATGCCGGAGTTCCTGGCGGCTGCCGACACCGAAGTGGCCAAGGCCGCTGCCAAGGAATTCAAGAAGCAGGGCCTGGACATCAAGCTCAACGCCAAGGTCTCCAAGACCGAGATCACCGGCAAGGGCAAGAAGAAGGAAGTCATCGTCACCTATACCGACGCTGAAGGCGAAAAGACCCTGACCGTGGACAAGCTGCTGGTGGCCGTCGGCCGTCGCGCCGCCACCAAGGGCCTGCTGGCCGAAGGCACCGGCGTCAAGATCAACGAGCGCGGCCAGATCGAAGTCGACGCGCACTGCCACACCGGCGTCAACGGCGTGTGGGCGGTCGGCGACTGCGTGCGCGGCCCGATGCTGGCGCACAAGGGCTTCGAGGAAGGCATCGCGGTGGCTGAGCTGATCGCCGGCCTGCCGGGCCACGTCAACTTTGACACCATCCCGTGGGTCATCTACACCGAGCCGGAACTGGCCTGGGTCGGCAAGACCGAAGCCCAGCTGAAGGCCGAAGGCATTCCGTACAAGGCTGGCAGCTTCCCGTTCGCCGCCAACGGCCGTGCCGTGGCGATGATCGAACCGGCCGGCTTCGTGAAGATCCTGGCCCACGCCGAAACCGATCGCATCCTCGGCATGCACTTGGTCGGCGCCAACGTCTCCGAGCTGGTGCACGAAGGTGTGCTGACCATGGAGTTCAGCGGCTCGGCCGATGACCTGGCCCGCATCTGCCATGCCCACCCGTCGCTGTCGGAAGTGATCCACGACGCGGCGATGGCGGTCAGCAAGCGCGCCATCCACAAGGCGAACTGACCTGCATCCGGGTGCGTGCCGACCGTTGGTCGGCACACTCCTGCAAACAGAAAACCCCGCCTCGGCGGGGCTTTTTGTTGCCCTTCTTCATGTAGAGCCGAGCCTACGCTCGGCTGCGCACTTGGCGGTCCGTGAAGGCACAGCCGAGCATCGGCTCGGCGCTACACCTTTCCAGCCGGCTTCTTCGGTGGATCGTCGCAGACCCTGTGCTGCACCACCGTCTCGCCGACCTTCCACTCCTTCGTGACCCGGCAGCGCTCCTTGGCCTTCGGTACCGTCGAGGGTTTCGCCCCCGCAGCATTCGCTTCATCAGCACCGGCTGCCTGCTGCCGCTCCAGCCACGCCGACGGTGGCGCGGGCGGTGCGGCCAGCACCGGGCCTGACAACAGGGCCAGACCGACCAGCAGCACCATCCTCATGCGGCCACCGCCCGGCCACCCAGCAACCGCGCCGGCAGCATGAACAGCGCGCGCAGGAAGGCGAACAGGGCCGAGAAGGTGATGCCGACCAGGCGGAACGGCAGGCTCAGCAGCCAGACGAACGGCCAGGCGATCAGGGCGAGGATCGCCAGCGGCCAGCACAGCACGAACAGCAGGCACCACACACCGAGCGCGAACAGGGTCTTCATCACGGTCTCCTTGGGGCGGCACCCTGCCGCCTGGGACCACCTTGGCGCCCTGCCCCGGCGGCCGCAAATGGTTTGCGACGAAACCGGGCTGGGGGCGATGAAAGCGATCCAGCGCCGTTGTAGAGCCGAGCCTACGCTCGGCTTTCCAGAAGCAGCCGAGCGTGGGCTCGGCTCTACAGGAGCTGCACTGCGCCCGGACGGCCGTGGGTGACCTGGAAGCGCGCCGCAGTACGCACCGGCGCATCCGCGCGCAGCACGCTGTCGGCGAAGCGCAGCTCGGCGTCCACGGTCTGCCGGTTCAGCTGCAGCTTCCACCAGCCGCGGCGGTCGCCGTCGAAGTAACGGATGTGCGGGTTCTGCGGAATCGATGGCCCGTAATACGGTCCATACGGTGTGTCGTCGCCGCCGCTGCTGATCGCCGGAGCGATGAATTCGGTGGCCACGACCGGCGCACTGGCGGCATCGAAGTCCAGCTTCAGGTCGTTGACGAAGGTGGAATGCCAGTCCCCGCCCAGCACGATGGCATTACCCTGCCCACCCGCCTGCATCGCCTGCAGCAGACGGTTGCGTGCCGCCGGATAACCGTCCCAGGCATCGTTCCAGAAACGTTCGCGCGGCTTGCCGCCGTCCAGCCGCAGCTGCGCCATCAGCAGCTGCTGCACCACCACGTTCCAGCGCGTGCCGCGTGCGGCCGCCATCGACTGCGCGAACCAGGCTTCCTGGCCCACGCCCAGCATGCTCATGCGCGGGTCCAGGGCCGCCTCGCAGCGCGGCGACTCGCCCACCCCACAGGGGTTGGCCGGACGGAACTGGCGGCAGTCGAGCAGGGTCAGCTGTGCCAGATCGCCGTAACGCAGGCGCCGATGCACGCGCAGGCCACCGTTGCCCGCAGGCGTGCCGCGCATCGGCAGGTGCTCGTAGAACGCGCGGTAGGCCGCCGCGCGGCGAACGATGAAGTCCTCCGTCGAGACGCCAGGCTTCTCCGGATGGATGCCGGAGTAATCGTTCTGCACTTCGTGGTCGTCCCAGATCACCGCGAACGCGTGTGCGGCGTGCGCGGCCTGCAGATCGGGATCGAGCTTGTACAGCGCATACTGGTTGCGATAGCGCTCCAGGCTGACGGTCTCGCCGCTGAAGCGCCCGGCATCCAGCGTGCGTCCGCGCGCATTCTGCAGCGGGCTGTATTCGTACAGGTAGTCACCGGCATGCAGCACCAGGTCGACGTCGGTCTGCGCGATGTCACGCAGCACCGGGTAGTAGCCGCTGTTCCAGGCCTGGCAGGTGCACAGTGCCAGCCGCAGCTGCTGCAGCTGCGTGTCCAGCAGCGGCGCGGTGCGGAAATGACCGACCGCGCTTTCCTCATCGCCATCGCAGGCGAAACGGTAGTAGTAGTCACGGCCCGGGCGCAGGCCGTTGACCTCCACATGTACCGAGTGCGCCAGCTCGGGCACCGCCGCGGCGACACCACGCTGCACCAGCCGGCGCATGCCCGGGTCTTCGGCCACGAACCAGCGCACCGGCACCGCCCGCGACGGCATGCCGCCGCCGTTGAGCGGGTCCGGCGCCAGCCGCGTCCACAGCACCGCTCCCTGCGGATCCGGATCGCCGGCGGCGACGCCCAAGGTGAACGGATCACGTCCCAACCGCGGGCGTGGGCCGGCCGTAGCCAGCCCCGGCATCGCTGCCAGCGCGATCGCCGCTCCCGTACCCTGCCACGCCATGCGCAGCAGGCGACGACGGCTTTCCGGATCGACTGGCCCGCGCATCAGAAGTGCACGGTAGCGGTCGCCATCACCTGCCGCGGCGCGCCCACCTGCATGGTCGCCAGGCTGCGGGTCGGGTCGGCGGCGTAGGTGCCGTTGGTGTTGATCGAGGACAGATAACGCTTGTCGGTCAGGTTGGTCAGGTTCAGCGCCACGGTCAGGTTCTGTGCCGGGCCGAGCTTGCCGAAGTCATAGGCCGCCGAAGCGTTGACCAGCCAGTAGCTGGGCACCGACACGTCGTTGGTATAGGTCACGTAACGCTTGCCGACATGGTTGGCGGCCAGGCGCAGGTCCCACGGGCCCGGCGTCCAGGCCAGGGTGCTGGCGAACATCCATTCCGGGGTGTCGACGGTCTTCTTGCCCCGGGTCGGCACCACGCCGTTGTTCACGTAGTCGTTGTCGTAGGTGCTGTCATTCCACGACAGCGCGTTGGACCAGGTCAGGCCCTGCATCGGCTTCAGCTGCAGGGTCGCCTCGGCGCCGCGGCTGGTCACCGAACCGACGTTCGAGAACAGCGCCGGGCAACCGAGGATGCCCACGCACTGCGCGATGGCCAGCAGACGGTTGTCGAACTTCACGTCGTACACCGCCACCGAGGCTTCATAGCCCTGGCCGTAGCCGCGCCAGCCCAGCTCGAGGGTGCGCGACTGTTCCGGCTTCAGGTTCTTCGCGCTGGCATCGAATGCGGCCTGCGGTACGTTGAACGGGCTGCCCACGCCCAGCGCATAGGCGGCGATGTTCTTGGCGAACGAGCCGAAGATCTCGTTGCCTTCGTTGAGCTTGAAGTTGAAGCCGGCCTGCGGCAGGAAACCCTTCTTCGAGGTCAGGCTGCTGTTGCTGGCATAGCTGCCCAGCGGCGTGCGCACGCGGGTGCGGGTGTTCGGTGACTTTGCACCGATGTCGATGGTCAGGCGGTCATCGAACAGGCGGAAGCGGTCCTGCACGTAGAACTGGCGGGTGATGGTGGTGTAGCGCTGGTGCCACACGCGCTGGTCCGGATTGCGCAGGAAGAAATCGTCGGTGATCGGGCCGTCGATGTAATAGAAGTTGCGCTGCACGCTGTGGCCGTTGTCTTCGTACCACAGGCCCGCTTCCAGTTCGTGGCCCGCCACGTTCCAGGTGAACGCCGAGGTCACGCCCGTGCGGTCGATCGCATACTCGGTGGTGCGGATCGAGATCGGGATCTCGCGGCTGGTGCCCGGGTTCGACGGATTGGACGGGCTGAACCAGTGGCCCTGGCCACGGTTGCTGTGGTTGTAGACGTTCACCTTCAGGCGCATCGACTCGTTCAGGCCGAAATCGCCGGCAATGCTGGACAGATCGTCATTGCGCAGGCCGTGGCCGGAGTAATACGCGTCCCACGGGCTGTTGACGCCGCCGCTGAACGTGCCGCGTGCGGCGGCCACCGCGCGATCCCAGTCCGGGGCGTAGTTGTCCCAGTCCCAGCCCAGGCGATCGATCATCTCCAGCGACAGGTCCTGGTAGTCGGCCTCGACGCGGCGCGATGCGTTGAACAGTGCGGTGATCCTGCTGTCCGCACCGAAGTTGTAGGTGGCCTTGCCGTTGAACTGCTTCAGCTCCTGCGAACCCTTGCCCTTCCACTTGTCGCCTTCTGAATACACGCCGGACAGGTAGGCAGCGAAGCCCTGATGTTCACCGGTCTCCAGGCGCGCATAGCTGCGGCGCGCACTGTCGCTGCCGAAGCTCTGTGCCAGCACCACGCCATACTCGGTGGACGGATCGATCGAATAGAACTGGAACACGCCGCCGAGGTTGCTGGTCGACGGCGTGCCCAGCGCACCGATGCCGGTGGAGACTTCGGCACCGCCCAGGTTCTCGCTGATCACCGCGCGGCTGATGTGCAGACCATTGCTGTTGCCGTAGGCCATGTTGCCCAGCGGAATGCCATCGAGCGTGTAGCCCAGGCGGTTCTGGTTGAAGCCACGCAGGCTGATGGTGGTGGACCATTCGTAGGCGCCGGTGGCATCGGCCGATTCGAAATGCACGCCCGGCTTGGTCGCCAGCAGCTTCAGCGGGTTGGCGCCGGGCGGCAGCACCTTCATGTCCTCGGCGGTCACGCGCTGCACCTGCCGGGCTTCGCCGCGACCGATCACCGAGATCGAATCGAGCGTGGTGGCCGACTGGGCATCAGTGCCGGGGGCGGTTTCAGCAGCGGCCAATGAGGGGAGCGAAGCACAGACCAGCAAGGCCAGCAGATTGCGGCGGAGCGGAGCGTGGGACGACATGGGGGCGGATTCCTTGGGCACGCTGGACGCCGAAGGGCGGCGTCGAAGGGCAGCAGCGGCGGAATCGTAGAAGCGTCGCGTTACATGTCATTTACACGCCACATACGGAAGATTGGCGTTTCGAATGGTTTGCCGACCAGGAGGTGGTGCCGGCCGGCGGCCGGCACGGTCGTTACTCGAACGAACCCACCGAGTCGTGGGCCAGGTTGTCGAAGCGGGTGTATTCGCCGAAGAACTTCAGCTTGCACGAACCGGTCGGGCCACCACGGTGCTTGCCGATGATGATCTCGGCCAGGCCCTTGTCCGGCGAATTTTCCTTGTTGTAGTAATCATCGCGGTAGATGAAGACGATCATGTCCGCATCCTGCTCGATTGCGCCCGATTCGCGAAGGTCGGCCATCACCGGGCGCTTGTCGGTACGCGTTTCCAGCGAGCGGTTGAGCTGCGACAGCGCGATCACCGGCACGTGCAGTTCCTTGGCCAGGCCCTTCAGCGAACGCGAGATTTCCGAGATTTCCGTCGCGCGGTTCTCGCTGTTGCCCGGCACGCTCATCAGCTGCAGGTAGTCGATCACCACCAGGCCCAGGTCGTGCTCGCGCTTGAGGCGGCGGCACTTGGAACGCAGCACTTCCGGCGACACGCCTGGCGTATCGTCGATGAAGATCTTGGTTTCCTTCAGCATCTTGATCGCGCTGGTGACGCGGCTCCAGTCCTCGTCTTCCAGCTGGCCGGTACGCAGGCGCTGCGCGTTGATGCGGCCGTTGGAGGAGATCAGGCGCATCGCCAGCTGCGAGGCCGACATTTCCATCGAGAACACCGCCACGCCCTTCTTCGACTTGATCGCCGCGTACTCGGCGATGTTCAGTGCGAACGTGGTCTTGCCCATGGCCGGGCGCGCGGCGAGGATGATCAGGTCGGTCGGCTGCAGGCCGGCGGTCATCGCATCGAAGTCGTTGTAGCCGGTCGGCAGGCCGGTGATGTTGCCGCCGTTCTCGAAGCGGTTGCGCAGCTCCTCGAAGGCATCCTTCAGCGCGCCAGGCATGGCCACGAAGTCGGTACGTCCGCGTGCACCCTGCTCGGCGATGGCGAACACGCTCTTTTCCGCCGATGCCAGAAGCTCGCTGCTGTCACGGCCTTCGGGCTGGAAGCCATCGTTGACGATGTCGGTGCCGACCTGGATCAGCTGCCGCAGCACCGCCTTGTCACGCACGATCTCGGCATAGGCCACGATGTTGGCCGCCGATGGCGTAGTGCTCGCCAGCTCGATCAGGTAGGCGCCATCGCCCACCAGCTCCAGCTTGCCCTGCGATTCGAACCACTCGCCCAGGGTCACCGCGTCGAACGGCCGCTCGCGCTCGGACAGTTCGCGGATCGCGCGGTAGATCATCTGGTGGTCGCGGCGGTAGAAATCACCCTCGGTCAGCTGATCGTTGACCCGATCATAGGCCTCCGGCGCCAGCATCAGGCCCCCCAGCACCGCCTGCTCGGCTTCCACCGAATGCGGCGGCACGCGCAGCTGGTCGATACGCGATTCGTCGCGATCGCGATCGAAGCCATCACCGCGCTCTCTGCGGTTGGAACGGAAGCCGGAACGAGCGGACATGCTGCGGTGTTTCCTGCAAAAGTGGGCCGGACGAGTGTAGTCATGCGCCGACCCCGGCAGCCATGGACAAGCCTGTGGATAAGCCGTGGAGAAACGGGGGATATCCGCCAGTGCCTGGCCACTCTGGCGCGGGGGCGTCGCAGTGCCTGCGACGGGCGCCGTTGCGACGCCCGAGTTGAGCATTATCGCAGATCAGGCCACCAAGGTCGGATTCCGTGCAGCGTACGCGCTCTGGCCCGCTCAGCGGGGCGTGGGGTCAGAGCCCGTCGCTGCGCGCCGGGATCCGACCCCGGGCGTGGTTGGGGTCGGATCCCTCTGCAACGCAGAGCGCTCTGACCCATCGGCCTCAATCGCCCTTCACGTGCACCGCGATCAGTGCCAGGAACCGGTCCACGTAGCTCTGCAGGAACTTCTGCGTGCCCTCGTTGTGGATCGTGCCGTCGGCATCGATCAGGCCGTCCTTGAAGTGGATGAACGCTTCGGGCTGGCCGAGCACATGCATGTCCAGGAAAGCCAGGCTGATGCGCAGGTGCTGCTGGGCCACGGCGGTACCGATCTGGCCGATGGAGGCGCCGATCACCGCCGCCGGCTTGCCGGCAAACGCACTGTCACCGTACGGGCGCGAGCCGATGTCGATGGCGTTTTTCAGCACGCCCGGCACCGACCGGTTGTATTCGGGGGTCACGAACAGCACCGCGTCGGCAGCACGCACCTGATCCTTCAGCCGGGTGCCCTGCGGCGGGTACTGGCCATCGAAATCCTGGTCGTACAGCGGCAGATCGCCGATCTGCACGTACTGGAAGCGCGCGCGGTCGCCAGCGATCTTCTCCAGCGCATGGGCCAGCTTGCGGTTGCAGGAATCCTTGCGCAGGCTGCCGACGAACACGGCGATGGTAGGGACGGACATCGGGACATACTCCTCACGGTGCGGGAGGCCCAGCCTAGACGCCGGGCCCGTGTCGTCCGGTGAAGATCAGCCGCCGGTCACGCCGGCCCGCACCTGCCGCCAATGCGCCTGCCAGGCTTGGAACATCAGCACGTTCCACAGGTGGGTATGCCACTTGCGCTGCCCCCCCAGGAACTGCTGCCACAGCGGCTGCACCGCCGACGCCGACAGCACTCCCTCGCGCTCCAGGCGTGCCGGCTGCAGCAGGTCTTCGGCCCACGGCCGCAGGTCGCCCTTCAGCCAGTCGCTGACCGGCGCACCGAATCCGCGCTTGGGCCGGTGCACCATCGACTGCGGCACGTAGCGGCCAAGAACCCGCTTGAGCAGCACCTTGCTGGTGGTTTCGCTGCGCTTGAAGCCCAGCGGCAGCGACCAGGCGAACTCGGCCACGCGCCAGTCCAGCAGCGGCGCGCGTGCCTCCAGGCTGACTGCCATCGAGGTGCGGTCGACCTTGCACAGCAGGTCATCCGGCAGGTAGGTCACGTAATCGGCCAGCATCATCGCGTCGGCCGGTGTGCCGGCGCCGTGCAACGGATCGGCCAGGTCGTAGAAGCTGCCGGCAGCCTGCGCGCCCGGCACTGCCGCCGCCGGATCGCGCCAGCGCGAGATGCGGTTGCGGTACACGTCGCCGATGCCACGCGCGCCGGACTCGGCCAGCAGCGCGGCCAGTCCGCCGGTCCGCGAGGCCTCGCCCTGCTGCTGCGCGCGCGCGCCCATCCAGCGCCGGAGCGGGCCCGGCACGCGGCCCAGCATCTGCCAGTTGCGCAGTGCGCGCACGTAGCGGGTGTAGCCGAAGAACAGCTCATCACCGCCGTCACCCGACAACGCCACAGTCACGCCCTGACGCGCCAGGCGCGCGACCAGCGCGGTCGGCACCTGCGAAGCGTCGGCGAAAGGTTCGTCGAACATTGCCGGCAGTTGTGGCACGACTGCCAGTGCATCCGCGCCGCTGACGTAGAGCTCGGTGTGGTCGCAACCCAGATGCGTGGCCAGTTCCCTGGCCAGCGGTGCCTCGTCGTGGCCCGAATCGGTGAAGCCGATGCTGAAGCTGTGCACCGGCTGCCCGCTCTGCGCCTGCATCAGCGCGGCCACCAGTGACGAATCGGTACCACCGGACAGGAACACGCCCACCGGCACGTCGGCCACCATTCGCAGCGCGACCGCATCGCGCAGCAGCGTGTCCAGCTGTTCCTCGGCCTCCTCGATGCGACCCTGGAACGGGGCCGCCAGCGCGGCCTGCATGCGCGCACGCGCATCCCAGTAGGGGCGCTGTGCCTGGTCCGGGCGGTGCGCGGCCGCACCCGCCGCTACGGCTTCGGCGTCCAGCCGAAGCACGCGCCCGGGCATCAGCTTGTAGCAGCGCTGGTGGATGCTGTGCGGTGCAGGAATGTAGTCCAGCCGCAGCAGCAGCGTCAGTGCATCCCGGTCGATGTCGTTGTCGAACGCCGGGTGCTGCCACAGCGCCTTCAGTTCAGAGCCGAACACCAGCGTGTCACCCGCCCAGCCGTAGTACAGCGGCTTCTTGCCGACGCGGTCGCGGGCCAGCCACAGGCACTGCTGCTGGCGGTCCCACAGGGCGATGGCGAACATGCCGTTGCAGCGCTGCAGGGTGTCCTCGATACCCCACTGCAGGATCGCTGCCAGCAGCACCTCGGTATCCGAATGGCCACGGAAGGTGTGCCCCAGCGGCTCCAGTTCGGCACGCAGGGCAGCGAAGTTGTAGACCTCGCCGTTGTAGGCCATCACGTAACGGCCATCGGCCGAGGCCATCGGCTGATGCCCCAGCGGCGACAGGTCGAGGATGCTCAGGCGGCGATGCGCCAGCGCGATGCCGGCCGTGGCGTCGACCCAGCTGCCGCCATCATCCGGCCCGCGGTGGTGCAGTGCCTCGCCCATGGCCAGGACCTGCGCCTGCAGCACCTCGGCCGACGCCACCGGCGCCGGCAACAACATTCCCGCCAATCCACACATGCATCAGGGTTCCTGCGCCAGTTCAAGGGCGGCGCCAATCACTGCATTGTCGCTTGGAAGCCCGAACATTGCTGCCCCCGCCAGCGGGGTATAGGTATCGGCACCGCAGACCCGGCGCAGCGGCAGGTGGCCGAAACCGGCCTCGACCAGTGCGGTGACCACCCCCTCGCCTACTCCGCCGCTGTGGCGTCCTTCGTCCAGTACCAGCACCCGCCGCGCACTGGCGGCCTGGGCGGCAATGAAGCCGGCATCCAGTGGCACCAGCCAGCGCAGGTCCACCACCCGCACCTCCCAGCCCAGCTGCTGCTCGATGGCCCGCGCCGCACGCAACGCCATCGGCACGCCATTGCCGTAGGTGTAGACCACCAGGTCGCCAGCCTCCGGCGCGTACACACGACCCTCGCCCGGCACCAGCGCCTGGCCCTGGGCCGGGTAGTCGAACAGCCACTGGCCGTCGCCGGGTGCGTGCAGGTCCTTGCTCATGTACAGCGCGATCGGCTCCAGGAACACGGCCACGCGCCCATCCACCCGCGCCAGCGCCGCCAGCGTGCGCAGCATCATCACGGCATCGTCGCCGCGCGATGGGCAGCCGACCACCAGCCCGGGGATGTCGCGCAGCGCGGTGATCGAGTTGTCGTTGTGGAAATGGCCACCGAAACCCTTCTGGTAGCCCAGCCCGGCCACCCGCACCAGCATCGGGTTGCGGTACTGGTCGTTGGAGAAGAACTGCAGCGAACAGGCCTCGCCGCGCAGCTGGTCGATGGCGTTGTGCAGGTAGGCCAGGTACTGGATTTCCGGAATCGGCAGCATGCCCATGTTGGCCAGGCCCTGTGCCATGCCCAGGATCATGGTCTCGTCCAGCAGGGTGTTGAACACCCGGCGCGGCCCGAAGCGGCGCAGCAGATCCTTGGTGACGGTGTAGACACCGCCCTTCTGCGCCACGTCCTCGCCGAACAACAGGCTCTGCGGATACTTGGCCAGCAGTTCCTGCAGGCCATGGTTGATCTGGATCGCGAGATGCCGCGGCGCCTGTCGTTCGGGCAATGCCTCGGCATCGCCATAGAGTGCCTCGCGCGCTTCGGCAGCGACCTCGCGTTGCGCTTCGGCCTGCACCGCTGCGGGCGTGTACGGTGCCAGCGGCGCCATCACCTCCCGCAGCGACTGCAGCTTCGCACTGCCTTCGGCATCGGCGGCGGCGGCCATGCAGCGCGCGCGCATCGTCTCGTAGGCCACTTCGATGGCGGCCGCATCCATCCAGCCTGATTCAAGTGCGATCTGCGCCGAACGCAGCAGCGGGTCCTGGGCTTCGGCTGCACACAGCTCCGGCAGCGCGCGCCATTCCACTTCAAAGTCGGTACCGGCATGGCCCATCAGGCGCGTGGTGCGCAGATGCAGGAAGGTCGGCCGCCGGGTGCGCCGGCAGTGCTCCACCGCCGCCTGTACCTGCGTGTGGCCGATGGCCAGATCCAGGCCATCGGCAAAGAAATAGTCCAGCCCCGGCTGATGGCTGAAGCGCTCGGCGATCCAGCCGTCAGGGGTCTTCACCGAGATGCCCAGGCCGTTGTCCTCGCAGACGAACAGGATCGGCGCCGGCAGCTTCTGGTAGGCCGACCACATCGCGGTATTGAAGGCGGTCTGCGCGGTGGCGTGGTTGGCCGAAGCATCGCCGAACGAGCACAGCACGATGCTGTCGGGCGGAACCGGCAGCGCCTGCCCCAAGCGCTTGCCACTCTCGATGGCCAGCGCGGTGCCCAGCGCCTTGGGCAGGTGCGAGGCGATGGTCGAGGTCTGAGGCAGCACCCACAACGGCTTGCTGCCCCACACCTTGTGGCGGCCACCGCTGGCCGGATCCTCGGCACTGGCGGCGAACGAGAGCGCGGCATCGCGCAGCGGGTCGATGCCCGGCACCTGCCGCGAACGCTCGGCCATGAAGGCGCCGGAACGGTAGTGCAGGAGGGCCGGATCGGTATGACGGCAGGCCCGCGCCAGCAGCGCGTTGCCTTCATGGCCGGAGGAACCGATGGTGTAGAAGACCTTGTTCTGCACGCGCAGTACGCGTGCCATCAGGTCCAGCTGGCGGCTGACCAGTTGCGACTCGAACAGTTCACCGAACGCGGCGGCACTGAGCGTACTGCCCGGCAGGATCGGTGCATCCGCTGCGGGTCGCGGGCGTGGCGTACCGCGCCAACCGCGCACCGCCTCGAGGAAATTGACATCGCACACATCGGCGCGGTTGAGCACGCGCATGCGTGCGGGGATCGGATCGGGAACCACAGCGAACATCGAACACCCTCCGTGTCGTTGTTGCGTTCGGCCGGGCCTGCCCCGGCGTTACCCTGTTCGGATCACGCGGCTTCGAAGCGCGCGCGCACCTCGGCCGTCACTGCCGGCATCGGCAGGAAGCGTGGCTGCTCGCGCACGCGCTGCAGCCAGGCGCGAACTTCCGGGAACGGCTCCAGGCTGATGCCGCCCTCGCCCGCCACATCGGTATAGGCGAACAGCGCGATATCGGCGATGCCGTACTCGCCGCCAGTGAACCACTGTGCCTGGCGCAGGTGCTGCTCCATCACTGCCAGTGCAGTGGCGGCACGCTCGTGCAGGCGCGGCAGTTCGGCTCGACGCGGCGAATCGGGCGCGGTCCAGCCGCGGATGAAGCGCGCCACTGCCACACAGGGTTCATGCGTGTACTGCTCGAAGAACATCCAGCTCAATGCCTGCGCGCGCTCCCAGCCATCGTTGGGCAGGTACGGCGTGCCTTCTGCCAGCCAGAACAGGATCGCGTTGGATTCGGTCAGCACGCGGCCGTCGTCGCGCACGATCAGCGGCACCTTGGCATTCGGGTTGAGCGCCAGGAATTCGGGCGTGTGGGTCTGGCCGTGGGCACTGTCCACCTCCACCCAGCGGTAACGGCTGCCGAGCTGCTCAAGCAGCAGCCGGACCTTGTGGCAATTGCCCGAGACCGACATGCCATGCACCGTCAGTGGGACGCGCGCTTCCACCATTGCCTGCTCCATCGAATCCGGCCGGCGGCCGGCTGCGTGCAGTCTGGCAAGTGCGCCAGGGAATGCCAAGCGCGGGTGCAGCATGCCGACAATCTGTAGAGCCGAGCCCATGCTCGGCTGCATTTGGCGGACAGCAGCCGAGCATGGGCTCGGCTCTACAACGGTGAACGGCGCTGCCGCCACTGTTCGCGCGACTGGCCCCAGATCTGCATCGGCTTGTCGTTGTACGGCGGCGGCAGTTCGCCCATCCGCAACAGCGTGCTGCCGAGCTTGCGCGCGACCGCCCGCGAGTTGTCGTTGTTCTCGGCGATGGTATGGACCACCTCGACCCAACCCAGCGTGTCGAAGGCCCAGTCGATCGCCGCCACGGCAGCTTCCGGCGCATAGCCCCGGCCCCAGCTGGCATGACGGATGCCCCAACCCACCTCGGTACCCGGCCAGTCCTGCGGTTGCCAGGGGCCCAGCCGCCCGATCCAGTCTCCGCTGGATTTCTCGATCACGCTGAACATCGAGAAGCCGAACAGCTGCCAAGCGCCGGCCAGGCTGCAGAAACCGCGCCATGCCACCGACGCCGGTTGCACGCCACCCAGGGTGCGCATCGTTTCCTCGTCGGCGCAGAACGCCAGGTAAGGTTCGTAGTCCTCGCGCAGCAGCGGGCGCAGGATCAGGCGCTCTGTTTCGATGCGCAGGTCGAAGATGCTCATGCCGACTCCATGTCGAAGGGGCCACCATGATGGTGGATTCCGCGTCCACACGGATGAATGCCCGCGCTCACAAAAGAACGGGCCGGCATGAGCCGGCCCGTCGGGTACAGCAGGGGGTGTTCTGGATTACTGGCGCGTGGCCGCAGTGGCGCCGGCAGCGGCGGTCTGCGTGACCAGCTGGCCATCGACCACCGGCAGGCGATCGCTGGCCGGCTTGTTGTCCATGCGCACCGTCTTCTCGGCGCCGTCGTAGCGGTAGGTCACGTTGTACCCCTTCACCACGTCATTGGTGCCCATGGCGATGCGGTTGCCCGGCTTGCTGGCCATTCGCATGGTGCCGGTGGTGCCGTCCTCGTTGCGGTAGGTCACGTTGTAGCCGGTAACACGGCTCGACTCGGAGGTGGCGGTCTCGGTGTGGCACTGGCGCTCGGTACGGTTGACCACGCGGCCACCCACGTGGCGCTTGTCGATCTGGTTGCCGATGAAGCCACCGGCCACGGCACCGGCGGCGGTCGCGGCCTTCTTGCCGTTGCCACCGCCAACCTGGTTGCCGAGCAGGCCGCCGACCACCGCGCCGACCACGGTGCCGCCGACATTGCCGTCACGCTCCGGCAGGCGCTCCTGCACGGTCACGTCCTGGCAGACCTCGTGCGGGGTCTGGGTGGTGGAGGTCTCGCGCACGGCATCGGTGCCGATCACGGTGGCGTAGGCCTTCTGCTTCTCGGTGATCGGGTCGACCTTCAGCACGTCGGCATATTCCAGCCCGCGCGGCGCAGACGGGTCGAGCTTGTCACCACGTGCGCCATCGTCAACGGCGTTGCCGTCAACCAGGCGTGATTCACCGTTGGGGGTTCCGGCGCTGATGGAATCTGGCGATTTGTCGCCGCTCTTCATGAAGGCGGCGGTGGCGATGCCACCGACCAGCAGCGCGCCCGCTGCGACCAGGACAGTTGTAGTTGTGCTTTTCATGACCTGCTCCTTGCGGACCATCCGCAACGTTCTCGGGCCAGATTGCAGCATGCACTGCCTGAACGGAATCTCCACATTTCCTGCTCATTCCTGTAACCCATTCAGCATCGGGAAATGCTGGGCCCGTGGTAGCGTTTGCATATTCCCCAGGAGGATCCACGCCATGGCCAACCCGATGCTGCTGCCGGTACTGCAGTGGGCCCGCCGGCTGCGCTACCCCACCCTGTTCAAGCTCACCGCCGGCCTGTTCGTACTGACCCTGTTCATCCCCGACCCGATCCCGTTCGTCGACGAACTGGTACTGGGCTTCGGTACCCTGCTGCTGGCCAACTGGAAGAGCCGCAATACAGTCCCGGCCCCGCCGCCGCTGGAACAGCGTTGACCCCGCTGGTCGACAGCCACTGCCATCTGGATGCCAGTGAATTCGATGCTGACCGCACGGCGGTGATCGAGCGCGCAGGCGCCGCAGGCGTGCGCGAGCAGGTGGTACCGGCCGTCACCGCCGCCAGCTGGCCGAAGCTGCGCGAGGTCTGCCGGCAGGCACCGGGGCTGTACCCGGCTTACGGCCTGCATCCGATGTTCCTGACCGAGCACCGGCCCGAGCATCTGCCGCTGCTGCGCGAGTGGATAGAGCGCGAACGACCGTGTGCGATCGGCGAATGCGGGCTCGATTTCTTCGTCGAGGGATTGGACGCAGAGGCACAGCAGGCGTACTTCATCGGCCAACTGGAACTGGCCCGCGAGTTCGAGCTGCCGGTGATCGTGCATGCGCGACGCGCGGTGGACGCAGTGATCGCCGCGATCCGTCGCATCGGCGGCCTGCGTGGCGTGGTGCACAGCTTTTCCGGCAGCCCGGAACAGGCCGCGCAACTGCATCGGCAAGGCTTCCTGCTTGGTCTTGGCGGTCCACTGACCTACGAACGCGCGCAACGGCTGCAGCGCCTGGTGCGCGGGATGCCGCTGGAACAACTGCTGCTGGAAACCGATGCACCGGATCAGCCCGATGCCGGCATCCGCGGCCAGCGCAACGAACCGGCGCGGTTGGCGGTCATCGCCCGCCACGTGGCCGCACTGCGCGGAATGGATGTTGAAGCCGTGGCACATGCCACGACTGAGAACGCGCGCCGATTGTTCGGCCTGCCAGCCATCTGACGGTCGTGCCGGCCGCTGGCCGGCACGCCATCCGGTAGGTGCCGACCTCGGCCGGCACGATCCATCAGGCCTCGCTGGCCTCAGCCACCCCGGCCTTCACCTTCTTCGGCTCCAGCAGCATTTCCAGCGCCTTGCCCACCGCAGCGAACGCGAACGCTCCGGTGATGTGCGTTGCCGCACCGAGGCCTGCGCCGCAGTCCAGCTTCAGTGCTGCATCCGCACCCAGGTTCGGACGGATGCCGCAGACGCTGCCATCGGCCTGCGGATACTTCACGTTTTCCAGCGAGTACACCGCCGGCACGCCAAAATAGCGCTTGGCGTTCTTCGGGAAATTGAACTCGCTGCGCAGCTTCTTGCGGATCAGCGCCAGCATGGCGTCATGCTCGGTGCGAGAGACATCGCGGATCCGCACCAGGGTCGGATCGGTGCGACCACCGGCAGCCCCCACGGTCAGCAGCGGCAGCTTGCGGCGACGGCACCAGGCGATCGTCTCGACCTTGACCCGGAAGCTGTCGCAGGCATCGATCACCAGATCGAATCCACGGTCCAGCAACTCGGCCATGTTGGACACGGTCAGGAACGCCTGCACGGCATCGACCTCGATGTCCGGGTTGATCGCGCGGCAGCGCTCTGCCATTGCCTCGGCCTTGTTGCGGCCGTAGTTGCCCTCCATCGCCGGCAGCTGCCGGTTGGTGTTGGACACGCAGATGTCATCGGCGTCGATCAGGGTCAGGTGGCCGACCGCCGAACGCGCCAGCGCTTCCACCACCCACGAGCCGACCCCGCCCATGCCCACCACCGCCACGCGGCTGCCCTGCAGGCGCTCAAGCGCACCTACGCCATACAGCCGTTCGATGCCGGCGAAGCGTTGTTTGACCTGTTCGTTCATCCGGCTATTTTAACGTGCAGGCGTCAGCGCCTACAGCGCGCCGGCATCGAACCCACCGTTGCACGCCCGGAGAGCCCGCCATGAACGCCAGCCCGCCCCGCCGCCCGTCCACTGCCCATCGCTACCTGTTCGTGCTGTGCCTGGGCCTGCTGATCGGCCTGGTTGCCACGGTCATGGTCGGCCGCGCCCTGCAGGCCCGCCGCGACCCGTTCCCGGACAGCCTGATGCAGGTGATGCAGCGGCAATCGCAGCTGCTGCAGCAGGCCCAGCAGCAGAACCGCTGCAGCCTGGCCGACAGCGTGCCGCGGCTGCAGGCCCTGCGCCTTCTGTCCAACGACCTCGACCTGGCCTTTCCCGGGCTGAAGGACAATAGCCGGTTCCAGCAGCACGCCAGCCAGCTGCGCGGCAACCTCAACGCCGCGCTGGCGGCGCCGCCCAGTGACTGCACCGCCTTGGCCAAGGTGGTGGAAACCGTGCAGGCCGACTGCCGGGCCTGCCACCAGGACTTCCGCTGACGCGCATTCATCCTGTAGCCGGGCAAGCCACGCCTGGTTGGCACCTTGTTCACGTTCGAAAGGAGAGGATTCGTCCACCCTGCTGCATGACGCAGTACCACCCAACGCACCCGCCTTCACGGCCAGGAGACGCCCCATGAAGATCCAGCTCATTGCCGCCAGCGCCATCGCTACCCTCGCCCTGGCTGGCTGTGCCACCTCGCCCGGCTACGGTGGCGGTGGTTACAACAACGGCTACAACAATGGCGGCTACGGCAACAACGGCGGTTACAATCAGGGCCGTTGCGCCGACTGTGGCATCGTCACCCGCATCAACACCGTGCCCTCGGGCCGCACCGCGCCCAGCGCGACCGGCGCCATCCTCGGCGGCATCGTCGGTGCCGTGGCCGGCCATGAGATCTCCGATCACACCGGCGGCAGCCGTGGCAACAAGAACATCGCCGCGGCCGCAGGCGCGGTCGGCGGTGCGCTGGCGGGCAACCAGATCCAGAAGAACGTCACCAGCGATACCTACGACATCAGCGTGCGCATGGATGATGGCCGCACCATCGTGGTCAACCAGCGCGACCTCGGCGGCATCCGCGAAAACACCTATGTGCGCGTGGTCAACGGCAAGGTCATCCTGCGCTGACCTGCACCGGGCCGACGGCAAAGAAAAAGGCCCGCTTGCGCGGGCCTTTTTCATGTGACGGCTTGCAGCGCGATCAGGTCGGCTGCACGGCGTCGGCCTGCAGGCCCTTCTGGCCCTGCACGACGGTGAAGGTGACCTTCTGGCCTTCCTTCAGGCTCTTGAAGCCCTGGGTCTGGATGGCACGGAAGTGCACGAACACGTCTTCGCCGTTTTCACGGCTGATGAAGCCGAAGCCCTTTGCATCGTTGAACCACTTGACGGTACCGGTCTCGCGATCAGACATCTCACTAACTCCCTGGTGACTCTCTCTTGTTGTAGGAAACGCCTGGTGGGCGGCTGACAAGCAAGGGGGAAGCGAGGTGCATCGATGCAGCGGATCGGGAAGATCTTGCTTCATCAGGCCACGATCCACGGTGACCTTGCCAAGCTCAGCGACTGCAACTTAACCCGCCCAAAACGAAAAAGCAACTGGCAAAATCTTTCACTGTCAACCCCAAAACGGCCACCATACGGGACAGCATGGGACTCTCATTCATCTTATATCTGCTAGCGGTCATTTTCGTCCTTGTCGGCATCGCCGGAATCATCCTGCCGGCCCTGCCCGGCATCCCGCTGGTGTTCATCGGACTGCTGCTGGCAGCGTGGGCGGACGGCTTCGCCCACGTTGGTTGGCCGACCCTGGTTGCGCTGGGGGTACTGACCCTGCTCTCGTTGCTGGTGGACGTGCTGGCCACCGTGGTGGGGGCGCAGCGGGTCGGTGCCAGCCGCAAGGCACTGTGGGGAACCTTCGTCGGCAGCATCGTCGGCCTGTTCTTCATGCCGATCGGCCTGTTCGCCGGCCCGTTGATCGGCGCCCTGCTGGGCGAGTACTGGCACACCCGCGAACTGGGGCGCTCGACCAAGGTAGGCTTGGCCACATGGCTTGGCATCCTGCTCGGCCTGGCGCTGAAGCTGGCGGTGGTGATCGCGATGCTGGGGCTGTTTGCGTTCGCCTGGTTCCTGTGACCAACCTCTCCTTCACGCCACGCGCACGCGGTGGCCGTGCATAAACCGTGGGGGCTGGCCGTGATCCGGTGCAGCCTCCACACTGTGCGATTCCCGTATTCACCGAAGGGCCTGCTGCAATGACCCTGTCTCCGCTGCTTCCCCGCTTCGCGCCGCTGGCGCTGGCATTGGCCAGTGCGCCACTGGCCGCGCAGGAGTTCGCGCCCAGTGCCGACGCCTCGCCGGCCGCGTGCGCGGCAATTACCACCGACGCTGCCCGCCTGGCCTGTTATGACCGCCAGTTCGGGCGTACCCCGCAGGCCACCGCCGAGGCCGACGCTGCGGCCGAGGCAGCCGCGCAGGCCCGTCGCGAAGAACGCCAGACTGCACGCGTCAGCCAGGGCGAAGAGAAACTGCGCGAGCGGGTCAGTGACCTGTTCCGCCCAGCGGCCCCTGACAGCGCACTGGCCAATGCCGGCCGTGGCTCGCTGCTGGACAGCCGCTGGGAGCTGGCCGAAGACTCCAAGCTCGGCCCGTTCCAGCTGCGCGCCTACAAGCCGGTGTACCTGTTGCCGGCGTTCTGGACCAGCGACCGCAACACCACGCCGCACTCGCCGAACCCGGCCAACACGGTCACCACGCCGCAGGTGCTGGACAGTGCCGAACTGAAATTCCAGATCAGCTTCAAGACCAAGATCGCCGAGAACCTGTTCGGCGACAACGGCGACATCTGGGCCGGCTACACCCAGAGCTCGCGCTGGCAGGCCTACAACGGCGAGGATTCGCGCCCGTTCCGCGAAACCAACTACGAGCCGGAAGTGATGATGGTGTTCCGCAATGGCTACTCGATCGGTGGCTGGCGCGGGCGCATGACCGGCATCGCGCTGAACCACCAGTCCAATGGCCGCGCCGACCCGCTGTCGCGCAGCTGGAACCGGGTGATGCTCAACATCGGCCTGGACCGTGAGAACTGGGCGCTGGTGCTGCGCCCCTGGTACCGCATTCCCGAGACCCGCAGCGACGACAACAACCCGGACATCGAGGATTACATGGGCCGCGGTGATGCGACCCTGACCTGGAACCGCAACGGCCATGAGGTCTCGCTGATGGCGCGCCACTCGCTGCGCACCGGCAGCCGCTCGCACGGTGCCCTGCAGCTGGATTACGGCTTCCCGATCAGCAACCTGCTGCGCGGCCATGTACAGGTGTTCGACGGCTACGGCGAAAGCCTGATCGACTACAACCACAAGGCCACCTACGTGGGCGTGGGCGTATCCCTGCTGGAGTGGTTCTGATGCACGTGACGATCTGGCACAACCCGGCCTGCAGCAACTCGCGCGGCGCACTGAAGCTGATACGTGATGCGGGCTTCGAGCCGGTGGTGGTCGACTACCTGGACAGCCCGCCGGACGTCGCCGCGCTGCGCCAGGTGCTGGCCGAATCCGGGCTGGACGCGCAGGCGCTGGTGCGCAGCAAGGAAGCGCAGTTCACCGAACTGGGCCTGGAAGATGCGGACGAGGCCAGGCTGCTGGCGGCGATGGCCGAACACCCGCGGCTGATCAACCGCCCCGTGGTGCGCACCGACAAGGGCACGCGCCTGTGCCGTCCACCGGAAACGGTGCTGGAGATCCTGTAACCCGCACCGCTCTGGTAGAGCCGAGCCATGCTCGGCTGCGCTTCGCGTGCAACCCGTGAATGCAGCCGAGCATGGCTCGGCTCTACAGAACGGCTACAGCCAGTCGGTGATGCCTTCGCGGCGATACACCTCGGCGAACGCCGGGCGCGCCTTCATCGACGCGGCGTGCGCCTTCAGTACCGGCCAGGTGTCGCTGGGTTTGGGCATGTTGCGCGACCAGCGCATCAGCATCACCAGCATGTAATCGACCACGCAGGGCGTGGCGCCCAGCAGGTAGGGACCATGTGACTGCAGGTGCGTGGCGACATGCTGCCAGGCCGCTTCAAGGCGCTGACGTGCCATCTCGCGGCTGGCCTCGACGTTCGCCTCGCCCGCCACCTCGTTCGGATAGAACCAGGCACGGTAGGCCGGCTGAAGCGTATTGGCGCACCAGAACATCCAACGATAGGCATCGGCGCGCTGCGGTGTACCCACCGCGGGCAGCAGGCCGGCGTCCGGATGGCGATCGGCCAGATACAGCGCGATGGCCGCCGCTTCAGTCAGCACCAGGCCATCGATCAGCAGTGTCGGCACCACACCGGCCGGATTGAGCGCCAGGTACTGCGCCGACTTGTGCTCGCGCGTATCGAAATCCAGCAGCACCAGTTCATGCTCGATGCCCAGCTCGATCAGCAGCCAGTGCACAACCAGGGCGGCGGTACTGGTCGAACCATACAGCGTGGTGCTCATGCGGAAGATCCTGTGCAGGTGGATCAGCCGATTATGCGCCCACGCGCGCGATCGTTGCTCAGCCGCAGCTGCTCATGCAGGAATCCCGGCGTTCGCCACAGGACATCATCGGTGCGCGCATCGTGCAGTCATGCGCCTTCAGTTCGCAGGCACGGCGCAGGTCCGGGTTGTCCACGTCCTTGCAACGCTTGTCCGGCGCCGGCACCACCTGCTGCTCGCAATTGCCCTGGCGGCTGCCGAGGGAGTCATTCTGCGCCATGCAGCTGCGATAGCCGGCCTGGCACTGCACACGGCATTGCGCCGATGCGGGGAAATCCGCGCCTTCGTACGACGCAGGGGTGCTGCAGCCGGCCAGGGCCAGCAGCACGCCTACCACGATGAATCGATGCAGGGCCATGGACACGTCCTGTGCGAGCGTGCGCCGACCGTAGCAGAGTAACCGCTACAGGAGCGTTAATCCTTCTGCCCACACAACAACGGCGCCACACGGGCGCCGTTTCCTGGTCCGCGGCGGAAGGCTTACTCCACCACTACCGGAATCTTGCCGATGCGGGCCTGCCATTCGCGCGGGCCGGTCTTGTGCACCGACTCGCCGGTGGAATCAACCGCCACGGTCACCGGCATGTCCTGCACGGTGAACTCGTAGATCGCTTCCATGCCCAGGTCGGCGAAGCCGACGACCTTGGCCGCCTTGATCGCCTTGGACACCAGGTAGGCCGAACCACCGACGGCCATCAGGTAGGCCGACTTGTTGTCACGGATCGCCTCGATGGCCGCCGGGCCGCGCTCGGCCTTGCCGACCATGCCCAGCAGGCCGGTCTGCTCCAGCACCTGGCGGGTGAACTTGTCCATGCGGGTCGCCGTGGTCGGACCTGCCGGGCCCACCACTTCATCGCGCACCGGATCGACCGGGCCGACGTAGTAGATGAAGCGCCCCTTCAGGTCGACCGGCAGTTCCTCGCCCTTGTTGAGCATGTCGACCATGCGCTTGTGCGCGGCGTCGCGGCCGGTCAGCAGCTTGCCGTTGAGCAGCAGGGTCTGGCCGGGCTTCCAGCTGGCCACGTCTTCCGGGGTGATCGTGTCCAGGTCCACGCGGGTGCCCTTGGACGCGTCGTAGGTCAGCTTCGGCCAGTCTTCCAGCGACGGCGGGTCCAGCATCACCGGGCCGCTGCCATCCAGCGTGAAATGCGCATGGCGGGTCGCAGCGCAGTTCGGAATCATCGCCACCGGCAGGTTGGCCGCGTGGGTCGGGTAATCGTTGATCTTGATGTCGAGCACGGTGGTCAGGCCGCCCAGGCCCTGGGCGCCAATGCCCAGGGCGTTGACCTTCTCGTACAGCTCCAGGCGCAGCTCTTCGATGCGGTTGGAGGCACCACGGGCCTGCAGCTCGGTGATGTCGATCGGCTCCATCAGCGCTTCCTTGGCCAGCAGCATCGCCTTCTCGGCGGTGCCACCGATGCCGATGCCAAGCATGCCCGGCGGGCACCAGCCAGCGCCCATGGTCGGCACGGTCTTCAGCACCCAGTCGACGATCGAGTCGGACGGGTTGAGCATGGCGAACTTGGTCTTGGCTTCCGAACCACCGCCCTTGGCGGCCACGATCACATCGACCGTGTTGCCCGGCACCACCTTCACGTTCACCACGCCCGGGGTGTTGTCCCTGGTGTTGATGCGCTTGCCGGCCGGATCAGCCAGCACCGAGGCGCGCAGCTTGTTGTCCGGGTGCATGTAGGCGCGGCGCACGCCTTCATTGGCCATGTCTTCCACGCCCATGGTGGCGTCGTCCCAGCGCACGTCCATGCCGATTTCCAGGAACACGGTGACGATGCCGGTGTCCTGGCAGATCGGACGGTGGCCTTCGGCGCACATGCGCGAATTGATCAGGATCTGGGCCATCGCTTCCTTCGCGGCCGGCGACTCCTCGCGCTCATAGGCGGCGGCGAGGTTCTTGATGTAGTCGACCGGGTGGTAGTACGAGATGTACTGCAGCGCGTCGGCGATGGACTGGATGAGGTCTTCCTGCTTGATCGATGTCACGGCTTGCTCGCTTGCTCGAGGCTGGCGGGGGTAATCCACCCATTTTACCCCCTCCCCCGGCCGCAGGGTGGTAGTGCCGGCCGCTGGCCGGCAAGATCTGACCCTGGCCCCCTGTCACGCCACGCGCCGCTGCGGCGTCCTTGCCTACATGAACGCCGAAACCGCTTTCCAGACCCACCGCCCGCGCCTGATGGCGCTGGCCTACCGCCTGCTCGGCAGCCGCGCCGACGCCGAAGACGTGGTCCAGGATGCCTGGCTGCGCTGGTCCGGCGCCGATCCGACCGGGGTCCGCGATGCCGAGGCCTGGCTGGTCACCACCACCACACGACTCGGCCTGGACCGCCTTCGTGCCGCCAAGCGTGAGCGCGCGCACTACGTCGGCCCCTGGCTCGCGGAGCCGCTGGCAGTCACGCTGGAGCCCGATCCTGCGCCCGACCCGGCCCAGCTGCACGCGCTGGCCGACGATGTCTCGGTCGCCTTCCTGACCCTGCTTGAGCAGCTGGGCCCTGAAGAGCGCGCCGCTTTCCTGCTGAAGGAAGCCTTCGACCACGACTATCGCGAGATCGCCGACCTGATCGGCCACAGCGAGGCCAACTGCCGGCAGCTGGTGCACCGAGCGAAACAGCGCCTGCAGTCCGGGCGGCCCCGCTTCAACGCCGACGCCAGCCAGCACCGGCAGTTGCTGGCGCGCTTCATGGATGCTTCGCAACGTGGCGACAGCGAGGCGATCCAGGCCCTGCTGCACACCAACGCGTTGCTGGTGTCCGACGGCGGCGGCGTGGTCACCGCGGCAGTGCGTCCACTGCTGGGCGCCGAGCGCATCGGCCGCCTGTTCTGGGCGATCGCACGTCGTGGCGCGGTGCATCCAGCGCAGCTGGGCTACGTCAACGGCGAGCCGGCGATCCTGCGTTTCATCGGCGACCGCCTGCACTCAGTCACCACCATCGAGGTGGTCGATGGCCGTATTGCCAATGTGTACAGCGTGCTGAATCCGGAAAAGCTGCCGGATGTTGTCACGCGCGGCGACGGTACGGCGTCCTGGTAGTGAAAGGCGGCCACTGTGGCCGCCGTGGAGCCGAAAATGTCCGACCACGCCTCTCCCCGCGTTCCGTACACCCGCCTGGCCGCCGAGGCCTTTAAGGGCCTGCTGGCCACCAGCAAGGCGGTGCATGAAAGCTCGATTGATCCGACCCTGATGGAACTGCTGTTCCTGCGCGTGTCGCAGCTCAACGGCTGCGGCTACTGCATGGACATGCACGGCACGGCCCTGCGCAAGGGCGGCATCGAGCCGCGCAAGCTCGACACCCTGCCCGCCTGGCACGAAAGTCGTTTCTTCGACGCAAGCGAGCGCGCAGCGCTCGGCTGGGCCGAGGCGCTGACCCGGCTGACCGACGGTGCACCGTCGCAGGAAGCGTTCGACGCGCTGGCGCCACACTTCGATGAGAAGGGCATCAGTGATCTGAGCATGGGCATTGCGGTGATCAATGCCTGGAACCGCCTGGGTGCGGGCCTGCTGCCGCCGCTGCCGTAAGCCGAACGAGGCATGGGTAACACTGTTGCCCATGCCCCAATTCCAATGGAAAGTGGTAGTCGTTGCCGAGAACCCACAAGAACGTCGTTATGGGAAAACTGCCCGCCCCCGTACTGAAAGCGCTGCGTGACTATTACCAATCGGACGACCCGAAACCAGACGACGTGGTCCGCCTGCTGTCGCTTCATGACCTTTTTTCGCCCAAGTTCCGGGTCGAACACGACACTGCAATAAGGGATTTACTGAATGTCTTCAGCGGGACCCGGAAAGATCATGTTGTGGACAACTTCATCTTGGGCATAGCTGAAAATTCGCCGTCGCTCAGAGCAGGTCTATCGGCCTACTCCTTCGTGATCAACTTCCCCACTCACACCTTCTCAAGCGATGACGGCGTCGTCTGCAAGATCTGCGGAGAGTTCAGGGAAGTTACTGTCGACCCAACCTTCATAAACGCCATCCGCTTTCAGGCCGGCTGCATGGTAGGGAATTCACCAACTCACCTGACGCAATTCTTGATTGAACACTCCAGGACACCAAGGCGTACTCCCAGTAGCCTGACCACCTTGTCAAGAATTCTCCAGGAAATCAGAAACGCTAGTCCAGACGACACGCCCAACACACTACAACGCAGCATCCGCAGAATTCCAGGGGTGCAAATGAGCGTCTATGAGGCGCGTGGCTTGCTTACTGCCTTGGGTCATGCGGGAATTCTTCAATCCGGGGGACATCAAGGCCTGGCTCAGGCATTCGTCAATGCGGAAACTGCACCTCGAAAGCACCATTCGTCGGATTGGGGTTACCCCATTTCGTTCTGGACAGGCGCTGATGGGTTCAATGACGATGCCTTGCACTATTGGTTTTCGAGCTATCCCGAGCTGCTGGATGGTCTCATCCAGCCGCGTTAATGCCACCCATTGCCGCACTCCCTTGCGGGGTCAGAGCCCTTCGCGCCGCAACTGGTTCTGACCCCGGCGCTGCCTCACGGCTGCACTGACCCCCTCTGCACGTATCAGGCGCGCACAATACGGGCATGCCTGCTCCCCCCACCGCTGGCGCCGACGCCGCGAAGAAACCCAGCCTGCGCCAGCGCTTCAGGGCGATGCGCAACCTGCCGCCGTTCCTGCGCATGGTCTGGAAGACCAGCCCCGCGCTTACCCTGGCCAGCCTTGGCCTGCGCCTGATCCGTGCCCTGCTGCCGGTGGCAATGCTGTACGTCGGCAAGCTGATCATCGACAGCGCCCTGCACCTGAGCCAGCACGACGCTGGCTTCCCGCCGCTGGGCGAAGCGCTGTCCAGCGGCGTGCTGAATCCGTTGCTGGGCCTGCTGGCGGTGGAGTTCGGCCTGGCCATCGGCTCGGACCTGCTTGGCCGGATGGTCAGCTATGCCGATGCGCTGCTCTCGGAACTGTTCGCCAACGTCACCAGCATCCGGCTGATGGAGCACGCCGCAACGCTGGACCTGGAGGACTTCGAGGACCCGGACCTGCAGGACAAGCTGGACCGTGCGCGGCGCCAGACCATGGGCCGGATGAACCTGATGAGCCAGTTGTTCGGCCAGGTGCAGGATGCGATCACCGTGGCCAGCCTCGCCGTCGGCCTGCTGGTGTATGCGCCGTGGCTGATCCTGCTGCTGGCGCTGGCACTGGTGCCGGCCTTCATCGGCGAATCGCACTTCAATGCGGCCGGCTACAGCCTCAACTTCCAGTGGACGCCCGAGCGCCGCCAGCTCGACTACCTGCGCCAGCTCGGCGCCAGCGTGGAAACGGCCAAGGAAGTGAAGATCTACAACCTGCACCGCTTCCTGGTGGAACGCTACCGGCGGCTGTCGGTGGCGCTGTTCCAGGCCAACCGCGCCCTGGCCCGGCGCCGCGCGTTCTGGGGCACGCTGCTGGCTGCGCTCGGCACGCTGGGCTACTACACCGCCTATGCCTACATCGCGTGGCGCACGGTGCGCGGCGACTTCTCGATCGGCGACCTGACCTTCCTCGCCGGCAGCTTCCTGCGCCTGCGCCAGCTGCTGGAAGGCCTGCTGATCGGCTTCTCGCAGGTGGCCAGCCAGGCGCTGTACCTGGATGACCTGTTCTCGTTCTTCCAGATCCAGCCGGAAATCCACTCGCGCGATGGGGCCGTGCGCGTGCCGCGACCGATCCGCCAGGGCTTCGTATTCGAGAACGTTGGCTTCCGCTACCCCGATGCCGAACAGTGGGCGGTGCGCCATCTGGATTTCCAGCTGCACGCCGGCGAAGTGCTGGCCCTGGTCGGCGAGAACGGCGCCGGCAAGACCACCCTGGTGAAGCTGCTGGCGCGGCTGTACGAACCGGACGAAGGCCGCATCCTGCTCGATGGCCGCGACCTGCGCGATTACGACCTGGATGACCTGCGTGCCAACCTCGGGGTGATCTTCCAGGACTTCGTGCGCTACAACCTCAGCGCCGGCGAGAACATCGGCGTCGGCCAGGTCGAGGCGATGGACGACCAGGCACGCATCGCTGACGCGGCGCGACGCGGCATGGCCGAGGAAGTCATCGACGACCTGCCCGGCGGCTACGACCAGCAGATCGGCCGCCGCTTCAAGCAGGGCGTGGACCTGTCCGGTGGCCAGTGGCAGAAGATCGCCATTGCCCGCGCATGGATGCGCAATGCGCAGGTGATGATCCTGGATGAGCCAACGGCAGCGCTGGATGCCCGCAGTGAGTTCGAGGTGTTCCAGCGGTTCAGGGAACTGGCGGATAATCGCACCGCAGTACTGATTTCCCACCGCTTTTCCTCGGTACGCATGGCCGACCGCATCCTGGTGCTGGCCGATGGCCGGATCGAGGCCAGCGGCACCCATGAACAACTGATGGCCCAGGGAGGGCGGTACGCCGAGCTGTTCGAGCTGCAGGCAGCGGGTTACCGCTGAGAACGCCTCTCGTTCCGCCTAATGAGAACCTGTCTCATTTGAGATAGAATCATCCCCGACGACTTTCGATAGATACGCCCATGTCCTCCGCTTTCGGCGCCGAAACGGTGCTTGAGGTCCGCCACTGGACCGACGCCTACTTCAGCTTCACCCTCACCCGCGACAGCGGCTTCCGCTTCGAGAACGGCCAGTTCGTGATGATCGGCCTGGAAACCGAGGCGCGACCGCTGTTGCGCGCCTATTCCATTGCCAGTGCCAACTGGGAAGAACAGCTGGAGTTCTTCAGCATCAAGGTGCAGGACGGCCCGCTGACCTCGCGCCTGCAGCACATCAAGCCGGGCGACAAGGTACTGGTCGGCAAGAAGCCCACCGGCACCCTGCTGATCAGCGACCTGCATCCCGGCAGGAACCTGTACCTGCTGGGCACCGGCACCGGCCTGGCGCCGTGGCTGTCGGTCATCAAGGACCCGGAAACCTACGAGCGCTTCGAGAAGGTGATCCTGTGCCACGGCGTGCGCTACGAAAAGGACCTGGCCTACCGCGATTACTTCGAGAGGGAACTGCGCGAGCACGAGTTCCTCGGCGAGATGATCGGCGACAAGCTGCTGTACTACCCGGCCGTTACCCGCGAGCCGTTCGCCAACCAGGGCCGCCTGACCCAGCTGATGGAGAGCGGCGAGATGCAGCGCACCCTCGGCCTGCCGGAACTGAGCCCGGAGAACGACCGCGCGATGATCTGCGGCAGCCCGCAGATGCTGGCCGACCTTCGCACCGTGCTCGATGCCCGGGGTTTCCAGGTTTCGCCGCGCATCGGCCAACCGGGCCACTACGTGTTCGAGCGCGCGTTCGTCGAGAAGTAAACCGTTGCGCCTGTAGAGCCGAGCCCACGCTCGGCTCGCGCGCACCGCGCGCCCTCAATGTCGGCCGGACGAGCAGCCGAGCGTGGGCTCGGCTCTACAACAGCGCTTCGATCGCGCTGCGCAACTGCTCCGGCCTGGTGTTGGGCGCATGCCGGGACACCACCTGCCCCTGGCGATCGACCAGGAACTTGCTGAAATTCCACTTGATGCGGGCACTGCCGAGCAGGCCACGTTTTTCGTGCGTCATCCAGGCCCACAACGGATCAGCGCCCTCGCCGTTGACCTTGATCTTCTCCGACAGCGGAAAGCTGACCGGATAGTCCAGCGAACAGAACTGGCGGATCTGCGCCGCGTCCCCCGGCTCCTGCGCACCGAACTGGTTGCACGGGAAGCCGATCACCACCAGGCCGCGCTCGCGGTAGTCCTGCCACAACTGTTCCAGGCCGGTGTACTGCGGGGTGAAGCCACAGCGGCTGGCGACGTTCACCAGCAGCAACGGGTGGCCCTGATAACGGGCCAGCGCCTGCGGCTGGCCGTCGAGGTCACGGAAGCTGAAATCGTAGGCGCTGGTCATGATGGCCGGCCGTGGGCGGTGAATGCATGGTACCCGCGACCCGAGCCGGCAACATGCCTTTTGACACAAGTGCAGGCGCCGCCGGTCGGGTTAACCTCGGGCCCTTGCCTGCCTTACCGGAGTTCCTACCTTGACCACTCGCCTTGCCCTTGCCGTGGCCATGTCCCTCGGCCTTGCCCTGCCCGCCTTCTCGGCCGGCGCCGCCACCCCGGCCGCCAGCACCGCCGCCCAGCAGGCCAACCCGTTCTTTGCCGAAAGCCCGCTGCCGCTGCACTTCCCGCAGTTCGACAAGATCAAGGACAGCGACTTCGCCCCGGCCTTCGACGCTGGCATGGCGCAGCAGCTGAAGGAGGTGGAGGCCATCGCCAACAACAAGGCCAAGCCGACCTTCGACAACACCATCATCGCCCTGGAAAAGAGCGGTGACATCCTCGACCGCGCGACCACCGTGTTCTTCAGCCTGGTGGGCGCCGATACCAACGACACCCGCAAGAAGCTGCAGGCCGACTACTCGGCGAAGTTCGCCGCGCACAGCGATGCGATCGCGCTGAACGGCAAGCTGTTCGCCCGCATCCAGGCGCTGTACGACACCCGCAGCCAGCTGGGCCTGGACGCCGAAGGCGTGCGCCTGGTCGAGAAGTACTACGACAACTACGTGCGCGCAGGCGCCAAGCTGTCCGAGGCCGACAAGGCCAAGCTGAAGGAGATGAACGCCGAGCTGGCCAACCTGGGCACCAAGTTCAGCCAGAACGTGCAGTCGGAAGTGAACGCTTCGGCGATCACCGTCGATGACGTCAAGGAACTGGACGGCCTGTCCAAGGAGCAGATCGCCGCCGCCGCCGAAGCCGCCAAGGCCCGCGGCCAGGACGGCAAGTACGTGATCACTCTGCTCAACACCACCGGGCAGCCGCCGCTGACCAACCTGGCCAACCGCGCCCTGCGCCAGAAGATCTACGAAGCGTCGGTCAGCCGTGGCAGCCGCGGCGGTGAGTTCGACAACACCGCGCTGGTCTCGCGCATCATGCAGCTGCGTGCCGACAAGGCCAAGCTGATGGGCTTCCCGAACTTCGCCGCCTACAACCTGACCAACCAGACCGCCAAGACGCCCGAAGCGGTCAACGCGATGCTGGGCAAGCTGGCTCCGGCCGCCGTGGCCAACGCCAAGCGCGAAGCCGCCGACCTGCAGGCGATGATCGACAAGGAACAGAAGGCTGCGCGCAAGCCGACCTTCCAGCTGGAACCGTGGGACTGGGCCTTCTACAGCGAGAAGGTACGCCAGGCCAAGTACAACTTCGACGAGTCGCAGCTGAAGCCGTACTTCGAAATGAAGAACGTGCTTGAGAACGGCGTGTTCTACGCCGCTGGTCAGGAATTCGGCCTGACCTTCAAGCAGCGCACCGACCTGCCGGTCTACCACGATGACGTCACTGTCTACGACGTGTTCGACGCCGACGGCAGCCAGCTGGCGATCTTCATCTTCGACCCGTATGCGCGTGCCTCCAAGCGCGGTGGCGCGTGGATGAACTCCTACGTCTCGCAGTCCAAGCTGACCGGCTTCAAGCCGGTGGTCGCCAACCACCTGAACATCCCGAAGCCGCCGGCGGGCCAGCCGACCCTGCTGACCTGGGATGAGGTGAACACCACCTTCCACGAATTCGGCCACGCCCTGCACGGCATGTTCTCCAACGTGAAGTACCCGTACTTCTCGGGCACCTCGGTGCCGCGTGACTTTGTCGAGTTCCCCTCGCAGGTCAACGAGATGTGGGCCGACAACCCGGTCATCCTGAAGAACTACGCCAAGCACTACCAGAACGGTTCGGCGATGCCGCAGGCACTGCTGGACAAGGTGCTGGCTGCCGCCAAGTTCAACCAGGGCTTCGCCACCACCGAGTACCTGGGTGCGGCCATGCTGGACCAGCGCTGGCACCAGATCGGCGCCGACCAGGTGCCGGCCGCCAAGGACGTGATGGCCTTCGAGCGCGCCGCGCTGGAGAAGGACGGCATCTACTACGCGCCGGTTCCGCCGCGCTACAAGACCCCGTACTTCAGCCACATCATGGGCGGCTACTCGGCCGGCTACTACGCCTACATCTGGTCGGAAGTGCTCGACGCCAACACCCAGAAGTGGTTCAAGGACAACGGTGGCCTGAGCCGCAAGAACGGCGACCACTTCCGCGCCACCCTGCTGTCCAAGGGCGGCAGCGTGGATGCGATGCAGCTGTTCCGCGATTTCGCCGGCCACGAGCCGCAGATCGAACCGCTGCTGGAAAAGCGTGGCCTGACCGGCGCTGGCAACTGATCGCCCGCGTACCGGCCTGAAACGGAAACCGCCCGGGAGACCGGGCGGTTTTTTGTTGTGGCTGGGTCAGAGCCCTCTTCTGCGAAAAGGGATCTGACCCCGCTCTTCAGCGCGGCGCCACGTACCCGCCCGGCACGCCTTCCGGCGACAGCACCAGCTGCCACAGCTGCGCATGCCGGCAGCGGAAGGTGGCCATCGACCCGGCCAGGTAGAAGCGCCACATGCGGCGGAAATGCTCGTCGTAACGGGCATCCAGCCGCGGCCACGCGGCTTCCACGTTGCGTCGCCAGGCCTGCAGGGTCAGGTCGTAGTCGGTGCCGAAGTTGTGCCAGTCTTCCAGCACGAACCGACCTTCGAACGCCCGGGTGATCTGCACCGCCGAAGGCAGCATCGAGTTGGGGAAGATGTAGCGCGCGATCCACGGATCGGTGCGATGCCGGGAGATGTTGGTGCCGATGGTGTGCAACAGCAGCAGGCCACGCGGCGACAGGCAGCGCCGGGCCACCTCGAAGAAGCTGGCGTAGTTCTTGTCGCCGACATGCTCGAACATGCCGATCGAAAAAATCGCATCGAACGGTTCGTCCAGCTCGCGGTAGTCCTGCAGGCGGATCTCGATCGGCAGGCCGGCACACAGCTGGCGGGCGAATTCGGCCTGCTCCTGCGAAATGGTCACGCCGACACCGCTGACGCCATAGCGCTCGGCGGCAAACTTCAGCGCCTCGCCCCAGCCACAGCCGATGTCCAGCACGCGCTGCCCCGGACGCAGTCCCAGCTTGCGGCAGACCAGGTCGAGCTTGGCCTCCTGCGCGGCGTCCAGATCATCGGCAGTGCGCCAGTAGCCGCAGCTGTACACCAGGCGCTGCCCGAGCATGGCCTGGTACAGGTCGTTGCCGAGGTCGTAATGGCGGCGGCCAACTTCGTAGCTGCCCTGCCCGGCCTGCAGATTGAACAGGCGCGCCTTCAGGGCATCGGCCACCTCGCGCCAGCCATGTACCCGTTCGTCCAGGTGCGCCTGCATCAGGTGGACAAGGAATTCATCGAGGACGTTGGCATCCCACCAACCCTCCATGTAGCTCTCGCCGAGACCCAGCGAGCCGTGGCCCATGACCCGCGCAAAGAAGCGCGGGTCATGCACCTGGATGTCCTGTGGCTGGGTACCGCCGATGCGGACCCCGGCTTCCTGCAGCAGGCCGGCGACCCGCTCCTGCAACCCTGTATCCACGCCACCTCCTCGACTGCGGTCAACCGCGTGCGAACAGCTCCACGTAGTCCTTGGCCACGTGCGGCAACAGCACCGCCGCCGGTACATCGGCGGTCTGGGTGCCGTCCGAGTATGGGCCCACCTGGTACGGCGGGAACACAAAGCGCAGCGCGGTGATCTGCCCCTTGTCGTCGGTCAGCGGTTGGAACTGGCTGAAATTGTCGGCCTGCGGGCCGGTACCGTCGGCGATCATGCGCGATGCGTTGCGCAGTGATTCCTGCAGCTGGGCGGGGTCCATGTCCTCGCCGCTGAGGCGGGTGGCCACGCGTTCGCGCAGCTGGTCGGCGACGAAATCGCTGATTGCCTTCCAGCCCTTGGCATCGGCCACCAGCTTCTCCGCGCTGAGCATCTGCTGGTGCTGCGGCAGCCATACGAAGCGGGCCACCAGCGGCTCGCCGTGGGCGCCACCGGTGTAGCGGCTGCCATCGGCACTGACCACCACCAGCTGCGGGGTTTCCAGCAGCTTCTCGAAACTCAGTGACAGCTCGTAGGGCATGGTCGGCTTGTCGTTGCCGAGTCCGTCCAGCGCTTGCTGCAGGTCGCTGCGCGCGCTGGTGGCATAGTCCTGCAGCGCGCGCGCCAGGCCCGGGTAACGGTCGATGCCGGCCGGGTAGCTGATGCCCACCACCTCGCGTTCGTTGTTCTCGATCACGTCGCGCAGGTCAAGCGGCGCCTCCGTGGCCGGCGTCTCACCTGCAGCGCTGGCCTCGGCGGCGGGGGCCGCATCGGTCGCCGGTGCCGGCTCGCTCTCGCGCTGGCAACCGGCCAGCAACAGCACGCCCACCACGCCGGCCAGCACGCTGCCGCGCAATGGCCGGTTGTTTCCAATCTTCATCGGGATCCCCTGTTCATGTTTGTACATCATCGCCTGCCATGGCTGAAGCGTGGCCCGCTGGCATTCAGCCAACGAGCAGGTCGTGGTACTCCTCGTGCCGCTGCAGGAAGGCTTCGGCATACGAACATGCCGGCACCACCTTGTACTTCTGCTCGCGCGCAAAGCGCAGCGCCACACGGGTCAGCTCGCCTGCGATGCCACGGCCGGCAATCGGCTCGGGCACTTCGGTATGTGTGATGACCATGCGCTTGCGTTTGATCTGGTAATCGAGCACCGCCAGCTGTCCGCGCACACGGGCGGTGAAGCGATGGTTGGCCAGGTCGTGATCGACCTCGTAGGCCAGACCGGGGGGCGTGACCGAAGCCATGGAACTGTCTCCTGCGGCGACTGCGTGGATGGTGCGCAGCCGGGCGCCATGATCGCGTGAAGCCTGAACAGGGGCAAGTCCAATCCATTCACGTCAGATTTCGACCCTCAAGCTGGAGGGAGGACGGCCGCTATCGCCTGTGGAGGGGTACGGCCAGGCTGGCACGGCCCTTGCGACCGTTGACCATGCGCATCACCGCGGAGGCCCCGATGCACCCCAGCGATTCCCATTCCGATACCGACCGCGCCCTGCTGGAGGGCCTGCTGCAACTGGCGGTGGAAGGGCAGACCGAAGACCAGGATTTCCAGCGCATCGGCGAAGAAGTGTTCGCCCGTCTGCTGGACACCTACGGCCAGCAGACCCGCGCCTGACCAGGAGCGGAGGCCCTGCCCCGGGATCGGATCCAGCGGATCCGACCCCGGCCCCTCAACCGCCGCCGAGGCGGAAGGTCGGGTTGGAGAGTTCGCGCAGGAAGTGGGTGAAGATGCTCGGCTGCATGGCCAGCATGAAGATCACGCCGAACGCTGCACCGGCCAGGTGCGCGCTGTGGTTGATGCGATCACCACCGCGCTTGTCCATCCAGATGCTGTAGCCCACGTAGAACGCGGCATAGACAATCGCCGGTGCCGGGATGAAGAACACCAGGATGATCGACCACGGCTTGATCAGGATGAAGGCGAACAGCACCGCCGACACCGCTCCGGACGCGCCGAGGCTGAGGTAGTTCGGGTTCTTCTGGTTCTTCAGGTAGCTGGGCAGGATCGAGACCAGCAGCGCTCCGATGTAGAACGCCGGGTAGGTGAGGTAGCTGCCGGTGAGCTGCACCATCACACTCTCGATGAATCCCCCGAAGAAGAACAGGGTGATCATGTTGAAGATCAGGTGCGACCAGTCCGCGTGGATGAAGCCATAGGTCACCAGCCGGTCGTACTGGCGGTGACGGTCGATGGCCGGCGGCCACAGGATCAGGCGGTCGGCCAGCTTGCGGTTGTTGAACGCCATCCACGACAGGATGGCGGTGATGGCGATCAACAGCAGATTGACGGGGGTCATGTCAGGCTCAGGCGCTACGGTAGTTGTCGACCATACGATAGCGTTTCGCGTACCAACCGAAGGCCAACGCCGCGACGAAGGCGAAACCGGCGAAGAAGAACATCAGGAATGCCGCCTCGCTCAGGCCGGTACTGGCGATCTTGTGGGTCACCGTGTCATTGCGCACGGCGGCATTGGACAGCAGCACCCACAGGTTGCCGATGGTGGTGGTCAGGTTCCAGAAGCTCATCACCACGCCCTTCATCGCCTGCGGCGCCTGGCTGTAGGCGAATTCCAGGCCGGTGGCCGAGACCAGCACCTCACCGAAGGTCAGCAGCGCGTACGGCAGCACCTGCCAGAAGATCGACATGGCGTTGCCCCCGTCCATCACCACCTGGATACCGCCGACCACGATCCAGGCCAGGCCACTGAAGGCGATACCGGCGGTCATCCGGCGCAGCGCGGTTGGCTCGAAGCCGAAGCGGCGCAGGGCCGGGTACAGGACGAGGTTGTTGAACGGGATCAGGATCATCACCAGCAGCGGGTTCAGCGCCTGCATCTGCGAGGCGGTGAACCAGCTGGGCATCTGCATCTGCTGGCCCTGCAGGACCCAGGTCGAGGCCTTCTGGTCGAACAGCGAGAAGAACGGCGTGGTCAGGGCGAAGATCACCAGAACGCGCAGCACCGAGCGCACGCCTTCAACCGCTTCGGCCGGATGCAGGCCACGGGCGCGATCCAGCTGCAGCCAGGTGCCACCACCGATACCGGCCAGGATCGATACCAGCGCCAGGCACAGGCAGATCACGATGCCCAGCGAGCCCACCAGGCCGAACGAAGCCACTGCCAGCACCAGGCCGAGCACCGCGATCACCAGGCCCGGACGCCCCTGGCCCGCCACGCGCGCGGTCAGCGCGGTGCGCACCACGTTGGCGAACGAATGCGGATCCTTCGGCGGCAGCGGCACCAGCACGTAGCGCTTGCGGCCGAGCCAGAACACGAAGGTGGCAACGAACATCAGGATGCCCGGGATACCGAACGCCCACTGCGGGCCCCAGTTCTTCAGCACCAGCGGAATCAGCAGCGAGGCGAACAGCGAGCCGAAGTTGATGATCCAGTAGAACGCGTCGAACACGATCTTGGCCAGGTGCTTGTTGCTCTGGTCGAACTGGTCACCCATGAACGAGGCCACCAGCGGCTTGATGCCACCGGCGCCCAGCGCGATCAGGCCCAGGCCGAGGAAGAAGCCCTCGCGGCTGTTCTCGAACAGCGCCAGGCACAGGTGGCCGGCGCAGTAGACCAGGCTGAACCACAGGATGGTGTGGTACTTGCCAAAGAACCTGTCGGCCAGCCAGCCACCGAGCAGCGGGAAGAAATACACGCCGATCATGAAGCTGTGCATGATGTCCTTGGCTTCACCGGCACGCCCTTCCGCAGTGATTTCCTGCAGCAGCAGCGAGGTGATCAGGAACTGCACCAGGATGTTGCGCATCCCGTAGAAACTGAACCGCTCGCAGGCCTCATTGCCGATGATGTACGGGATCTGGCGCGGCATCTTTCCCTGGCCGGCGATGGGGGCAACTGCGTCGTGGCTCATCCTGTAAGGCAATCCTGCAAAGCGAAAGGCGCAAGGTTACCGGAACCGGGGCTTGCGAAGCACGCTGCAGGGCTGCATGACAACGGTGCCAATCCATGGCAGGCAGCTTGGGCCCTGCCGGAAGTCACGGCACCTCCACGACAAAAGCGTAAACTTATCGTTATGCGCCCCCTCGCCCACGCCCGTCTCCTGCTCAGCTGCCTCGCAATGGTGCTGGCGTTGCCGGCCCAGGCTCGGACGCAGGTGCCGGCCAGCGCAAACGGTGACGCCGAGCCGCGCCAGCTGACCGTGGCCGCACTGGAACTGCCCAGTCGCGATGACGCGCAGTGGAAGCTGCGTCGCGAACAGGTGGCAAAGCTGCTCACCGAGCTGCGGCCTGACGTGATCTCGGTGCAGCAGGTGCTGCAGCAGCAGGGCCGCAATCCGGCCTGCTGGCTGGCCAGCCGGCTGCGCTACAGCTGCGACTTCGTTACCGCCGACCCGCCCAGCCAGCCGCTGCGGCATGGCAACGCCATGCTGACCCGGCTGCCGGTCAGCGAGGATGGCGTGACCCTGCTGCACCCACCCGGCACCTTCAGTGCGGCCGGCATGATGCGGCTGAAGCTGGGCGAGGCGCTGGTCAACATCTATGTGGCGCGGCTGCGCCCGGACCCGGACGAGACCACCGCGCGCCAGCACCAAACCAGCGACCTGATGACCTGGATCGGCGCCACCGCCGAGGGCATGCCCAGCCTGATCGCCGGTGATTTCTCCGCGACCACGGTGGAACTGGTACGCAGCACCCCCGGCTTCCAGCCGGCCCGGCGCAATCCTGGCGGTCGCCCCGAGCCCCCGGCGGCCAGCGGCGGCGGCGCCAGTGGTCACGGCCTGGACGTGCTGTTCCAGGTCAAGCACTTCGGCGGCATCCGCCAGCAGCCGATCCTGCTGCCCGCCGACGGCGATCTGCCCGGCCTGCGCCTGGGCGTGATGGCCACCCTGCGCCTGCAGGGTGATACGGCCACGACCGAGTAACCCCGCCTCCGGCCCCGGTGGGTGCCGACGGTGGGTGCCGACCTTGGTCGGAACATCCCTGCCGCGCGCGCAGGTGCCTCCGTGCCGACCAAGGTCGGCACCCACCAGGTCCTACCCGACGTCCAGAATCCGGGAAACAAAAAAGGCCGGGGTTTCCCCCGGCCTCTTCGCTTCATCCCATTACGGCAATCAGGCGATCGCTTCCTGGTAACGGCGCTCGACTTCGTTCCAGTCGATGACGTTGAAGAACGCGCCGATGTATTCCGGACGGCGGTTCTGGTACTTCAGGTAGTACGCGTGTTCCCACACGTCCAGGCCCAGGATCGGCGTGTTGCCCTCCATCAGCGGGCTGTCCTGGTTGCCGGTGCTCTCGACCACGACCTTCTTGTCCGGGGTCACGCTCAGCCATGCCCAGCCACTGCCGAAACGGGTCAGCGCGGCCTTGGTGAAGGCGTCCTTGAACTTGTCGAAACCGCCCAGGTCCTTGTCGATGGCCTTGGCCACGTCACCCACCGGGTTGCCGCCCGCGTTCGGCGCCATCACGGTCCAGAACAGCGAGTGGTTGGCATGGCCGCCACCATTGTTGCGCACCGGGCCCTGCAGGTTCTCCGGCAGCGACTTGAGCTTCTTCACCAGTTCTTCGACCGGCAGGTCAGCGTACTCGGTGCCTTCCAGCGCCGCGTTGACGTTGTTGATGTAGGTCTGGTGATGCTTGGTGTGATGGATTTCCATCGTCGCCGCATCGATATGCGGTTCCAGCGCGTCGTAGGCGTAGGACAGCTTGGGCAGGGTGTAGGCCATGATGCATCTCCTGATTGCGAGGGCACCCGACGGTGTCGGGCGTTGCGCGGTGAATGATGGGGACAGACCGCCAGATTACCAAGGGGGATGTAAAGGAAATTGCGTCCTGCCAGTGAGCACGACGGCAATTGTTACGCACCGGTGACGCACCGCGCTCCTCATGCACCGTGCAGCGCAGGAGCGCTACAGTGCCTGCCACCACCCCTGCCCGCCCCTGCCCATGCGCAACCCCCGGCTGCTGATCACCGCCATCGCCCTGCTGCTGCTCGGCCTGGTCGTCAACCATTTCATGCAGCGCCCTCCGGCGCCACAGTTCGCACCGGAACTGCAGGGCACACCCGCCGCGCGTGCGCCGGCCGCTGCCGGCGCAGGCAATGACAGTGGCCTGCCCGCCTTCCTGCCCGCCGAAGCCCGGCAGACCATCGCCCTGATCCAGCGCGGCGGGCCGTTCCCGCACCGCCAGGACGGCAGTACCTTCGGCAACCGCGAACAACAGCTGCCGCAGCGCCCGCGCGGTTACTACCGCGAATACACCGTGGACACCCCCGGCGCACGCACCCGTGGCACGCGCCGCATCGTCACCGGCGGTGATCCGGCGGAGGCGTGGTACTACACCGACGACCACTACGAATCATTCCGCAGCTTCACCGTACCGGCCCAGGGAGCGCAGTGATGAGCCATGACGATTTCGGCCTCGGCCTGCATGACATCAACAACGCTGGCGTCTACGCCATCGACAGCGACGACATCAGCGCATTGGCCGCCGCGATGCGCGACGCCGGCCTGAAGGTGATCCGCATCGATCTGGAAGGCGTGGCCGACAAGCGCACCCTGCTGGCACGGCTGGCGGCGCAGCTGGATTTCCCGGCGGGCTTCGGCGGCAACTGGGATGCGCTGTCGGACAACCTGCGCGACCTGCAATGGCTGCCGGCCAACGGCTACGCGCTGTTCCTGGCCGACGTGGATGCACTGCGTGCCGCCACCCAGAAGGACTTCGACACCCTGCTGGATGTGATGGATGAGGCCAGCCGTGACTGGGTCGGCCGCGATGTGCCGTTCTGGGTGTTCCTGTCGCAGAGCGCGTAAGCGCAACGCCCTGGTAGAGGCCGACCTTGGTCGGCGCTTCTGCGCCAACCAAGGTTGGCACCCACCAAAGCACGCCAGCACGACCGCCACATCCCGCGGTGGGTCCAGCGAAAAGCCGCCTTGTTGTTCAAGGGGGCGCGCCAACGGCGCGGGGATAGGGAACATGCGTGGACAACGGCAGCCGCTAGCGGCTGCCGTTGTCTTCCTGCAGCTCTTTCTTGAAGGGAATGTCCGGCGGCGGCCGTGCCACGGCCGGCTGGTCCTGCATGTTCGGATTGGTAAGGCCACAGCCTCCACCCGCCTGCAGGATCGAGATTACACAGGAGATCTTCGTACCGGTGCCCGGCAACGGAATCTCCATCGACTTGATGCCCTTGCGCACCCATTCGGCCAGCAGTGATTCCTGCGGCACCCAGTACTTGTCGAACGAGGTCGGCGTGTAATCGTACGGTGGCCGCTTCAACCAGGTGCCGGACTGCGCGATGCGCTCCTTGCTCCAGCCATCATTGGCGCCGCCGGGGGCGCCACGCTCGGCGTGACCGTCACCCTGCTGCCCCGGCACGCGCACGCTGCCATCGGCATTGAACAGGCCATTGCCCTTGCCGGCCACACTGGCCTGGCTTGCACCCCTGCTGGCGCCGTCGTGGTTGCGGCTCGACGCGCCCCAGTCGTCGCCCTTGGCAGGCGTGGCCCAGTTGCCCGGGTTGGGAGCCGGACGCGCGCCGGCCTGGGCCGGTGTCGTGCTGGAGGCGGACGACCGTGGCGTGCTGCTGCTGGCCTGGCTTGCAGTGCCGGCCGCAGACGCCGCCGTTGCCGCTGGCGCGCTGCCGCTGGACGTTGAGGGCGCCGCCGCGGGTGCCGACGCAACTTCTCGCTCGCGTACCTGCACGTCACGGCCGGCAGGCGCACGCACGGTCGGCTCGCGCCCGGCCACAGCAGCCATCCGCACCTGCGGATCGACCACGGCCTGCACTTCGCGCTCGCGCACCTGCACGTCGCGCTGCGGCACACGGACCTGCACATCGGCCGTGCGCAGCGGTTGCGATACCGCCGGTGCATCGACCGTACTGACTTCGCGCTCCTGTACCTGGATGTCACGCAACGACGGCGCACGCACCGCGACTTCAGGCGTGCGTACCGGAGCCGGGGTGGGTGGCGCCTGCACCGGCTGCACGCTGCGCTCGCGCACCGTCGGCGTGGTGTCGCGCGGCACGATGCTGACCTCCGTGCGCGGCACGCTGACCGGTGGCACCACGAAATCCGTACTGGCCTCGGCTACTTCAGTGGCCTGCACCGGTGACGGTGGCGGTGCCGCGACGGGCGCCGGCTCGGATTCGGCGGGTGGCGGTGGCACGCTAGCCGTCACCGCCGGAGCGGATGCAGACGCCGCTGCCGACGCGGACGCCGGGCGCGGCTCAGGCGCCGTTGCGGCCCCTGCGTCCTGGCCAGCTGCAACCTGCCCCGGCGGTGCAGCCGCCGCCGCTTCGGCACCTGGCTGATCGCCGCCGCCTTCCTGGGTGGCGCGACCGACGAACTCCACCTGCACGCGCTGGCCTTCGGCGCCTTCTTCTTCCGGTGCCGTGGTGCGGATCACTGCTACCCATAGCAGCAGCATGAAGAACAGCAGATGCAGCAGCGCACTGGCCAATGCCGAGATCCAGCGCATCCAGCGCTGGTCGCGCGGCGCGGCATCCCAGTCCTGCCAGAACAGACGACGCACCGCCTGCCACGGCGACAACCGGGGCAGCTGCCCCGGAGGCCCCGGCAGCGGGCGCGGCAACAGCACCGCGATCAACTCGCTGGCGTGCAGCGGCCGCGGCAACGGACCCAGCGAGCGCAGCCACAGCGCCCAGCCATACGGCAGGCGCGTGGTCTTCTCGAGGACGGCCCTGGGCTGCTGGCGGGCCAGCAGCAGGTCGATGAATTGCTCGGCCCGGGTCAGAGGCACGCGTCAGCGATCAGGCGGCGTTGCCGCGAGGGATATACGGCGCGTGGCCACTGTCGTGGTCGGTCGCGTCGCGGACGGCGGTCACGCCCGGCACGCGGCCCATCAGGGTCTTTTCAATGCCCTGCTTGAGGGTCACGTCGGCCATGCCGCAGCCCTGGCAGCCACCACCGAAGCGAAGCAGCACCACGCCTTCGGCCGAGACTTCCTGCACGGCCACCTTGCCGCCATGCGAGGCCAGCTGCGGATTGATTTCATTCTCCACAACCCAGTGCACGCGCTCGACCAGCGAGGCGGCATCGCCGGGTGCTTCACCCTTGATGCGCGGCGCCTTGATGGTCAGCTGCTGGGTACCGGCGCTGCCGGCGACGATATCGATCTCGGCACCGTCGAGCCAGCCGACACTGCTCGCGTCGACGTAGAGAGTGAAGCCATCGCAGTCCACCGCCCACTCGTCGCCAAGCAGATCGGCCGGCTCGGCGAACTCCAGCCGGGCGTCAGCGCGCGGAGTACCGGGATCGACCGCGCTGAGGCGCACGCCCATGCCGGGCACGCCCTCGCGTTCGATCAGCTTGCGGAAATGGGTCTGGGCAGTGTCGGAGATCTGGATCATCAGGCTATTCTAGCCAAGTAAGCGTCAGCCGCTCATACGGTTTATACACCGTCCGGCGCATTGTTCAGTCAACACGAGGTGGAGATTCCCATGGCCGACCTGATTCCGCTGGCCCAGGCCCGTTGCGTGCCGCGCAAGGGCAGCGACCACAAGCTGGGCGAGGCCCGCCTGGCCGAACTGCTGCCGCAGATTCCCGGCTGGGAGCTGAGCGAGGGCGGGCAGGCCCTGACGCGCACCTTCCGCTTCAAGGATTACTACGCCACCATGGCCTTCGTGAACGCGCTGGCCTGGATTGCCCACCACGAGGACCACCATCCGGACCTGGGCGTGCATTACGACCGAGCGGTCGTGCGCTTTTCCACCCACGACGTGGGCGGCCTGAGCGAGAACGACTTCATCTGCGCTGCAAAGACTTCGGCCCTGACGGAGCAACTGCCATGAACGTACGTTTGCTGAGCCTGTCCCTGATCGCTGCGACCGGCCTGGCCGGCTGTGGCGCGTCCGAGCCGCCGGCACCACCACCGCCCGCGCCGACCGAAGTCGCAGCGGTGAAGACGCCGCCGCCGCAGTACCCGCTTGAACTGGCCTGCATGGGCGTGGGCGGCACCAGCACCTTCAAGGTGACCATCGGCACCGACGGCAAGCCGAGCGAGGTTGCGCTGCTCACCGGCGCCGGCAACCCGCAGCTGGATGAACTGGCCAAGACCGCCGTTCAGGGCTGGCAGTTCAATGCCGCCACCCGCAACGGCCAGCCGGTGCCGGCCACCATCCAGGTGCCGGTCAGCTTCAACCCGCCGCAGCCGAAGCCGGACCAGTGCTTCGCCATCGAAGAACGCCTGCGTCGCGGCGGCTGATCGCCCGTACCCCGACGAGGCCCGCCGACGCCCGCCTCGCCCTCGCCGCCCCGGCCCTGACCGGGGCGGTTGTCTGTTGACCAGGACCGCGTCGGTAGATGCTGCAGATTCCCCCCGAAAACATCTGGATCGCGCTGGCGGTCACCCTCGCGGCCGGCCTTGCCACCGCGATCGGCAGCCTGTTGGTGCTGTTCTCGCGCCGCCCCAACCCGCGCCTGCTGGCCTTCGGCCTGGCCTTCGCTGGCGGCGCGATGGTCTACGTCTCGCTGTCGGAAATCCTCAACAAGTCCATTGCCTCGTTCGCACTGGCCTATGGCGAGCGCACCGGCTTCACCTACGGCACCCTGGCCTTCCTGCTGGGCGTGATCGTCATCGTGCTGATCGACCACTTCATTCCCAACCCGCATGACAGCCTGGACAAGCAGGATCCCGCATTCCGCGAGAACAGCCGCGAGTACCTGAAGCGCGTCGCGCTGCTGACCTCGATCGCGATCACCGCGCACAATTTCCCGGAAGGGTTGGCGACCTTCTTCGCTACGCTGGAAAGCCCGTCGGTGGGCATGCCGCTGGCCTTCGCCATCGCCATCCACAATATTCCCGAGGGCATCGCAATCGCGGTGCCGGTGTACTTCGCCACCCAGAACAAGTTCCATGCGTTCAGTGCCAGCCTGCTGTCCGGCCTGGCCGAGCCGGTGGGCGCGGCGCTGGGCTACTGGCTGCTGTCAGGATCGCTGTCGCACGCCACGTTTGGCTGGGTGTTCGGACTGATCGCCGGCGTGATGGTGTTCCTGGCGCTGGACGAACTGCTGCCTGCGGCCAAGCGCTACGCCAAGGGCCACGAAACCGTGTACGGGCTGGTGGCCGGCATGGGCACGCTGGCGATCAGCCTGGTGCTGTTCAAGTGGTGAGGGGTTCCCGGCCAACGGGCTGAGCCCCCTCGCGGCTGGCGGAGCGAGATTCCGGGGTTGGGCCGAGCGAGGTGGGTTCACGGCGTCCCCCGCCAACCCATCCGAACCGACCAAAACCGGAATCCCACGTTGGACGCCAGCCGCGAGGGGCTGCGCCGGTTGGCCAGTCGGCCCCGAAGGGGTTATTTCAGCCGGTCCAGCGCCTCGACCAGCTCATCCGCCAGCGGCGCATTCAGCACATACGGGCTCTTGCCGTCGTCCAGTGCGAACTCCAGCGAGGCCGCGTGCAGGAACAGTCGCTTCAGCCCGATCTGCTCACGAAGCCGCTTGTTGACAGCAGGATCGCCGTACTTGTCGTCACCGGCCACGGGATGCCCCAGGTGCTGGGCATGCACGCGGATCTGGTGGGTCCGGCCGGTCTCGATGCGCACTTCGCAGTAGGAATGGCCGCCGCGGCGCTCCAGCACCCGGAAGTGGCTGATCGATTCCTTGCCGATCGCGTTGACCTGCACATGGCGCTCGCCACCCTGGCGCAGGCCGACATGCAGCGGCGCATCGACCGTCATCACGCCGTCGGGCATGCGCCCGGCCAGCAGGGTCAGGTAGCGCTTGCGGATGCCGGCACCGTGGTCTTCACGCAGCAGGGCCTGCAGTTCGCTCAGCGCCGAGCGCTTCTTGGCCACGATCAGCAGGCCCGAGGTGTCGCGGTCCAGCCGGTGGACCAGTTCCAGGGTCTGCCCCGGGCGCAGCGCGCGCAGGGTCTCGATGGCGCCGAAGCTGATGCCGCTGCCACCGTGGCTGGCCACCCCGGTGGGCTTGTTCAGGGCCAGCAGGCGGGCGTCCTCGAAGACGATGGCCTGCTCCAGGCGGCGCATGAACGCCTCCGGAGGACCGGCCTTGTCTCCCTCTTCGCTGAGACGGACCGGCGGCACACGCACCTCGTCACCCGCCTCCAGCTTGCGTTCGGCCTTGGCACGGCCGCCATTCACCCGTACCTGGCCGCTGCGCACCAGCTTGTAGACCAGGCTGCGCGGGGCGCCCTTCAGCTGGCCAAGCAGGAAGTTGTCCAGGCGCTGGCCGGCGCGGTCGGCGGGAACGGTGATCATGCGCACGGAAGGCTTGTCGCCAGCGGGTTTGGTCGGGTCTTGGGCGGTCATCAGGCTGTTTATTCTGTTACACTCGGGGGGCGAGATAAGGGATTGATTTCGTTGGAAGTTACTCAGGGCCAGAAGCCCAGCTTCCGACGAATCCGGCACAGTGCGCGACCACCGCCCGCGGGGCGGCCATGTTAGCGGCTCACCGGCCTTCCCGGCCATCGCCGGATGCCTGACACGCAACCGTGCTGAACATGTCCCGCGTGGCGCTCCAGCCTGGCTGACAGCTGCCTGCGGCCTGTAACACCCCAAAACCCATAAGAGTGAAGCGCTCCCGCGGCCTGCCGTGGTGTCGTAGCGCTGGAAACCCAAGCCGCCCTCCCCGCGCTTGCGCGAATGGGCGGCGAACCGTGTCCAGAGGCGAAACCCCATGGCGTTCCGCGCGGTAGCCGCTTGCGAGGAACGCAACAATGAAGCGAATGCTGATCAACGCCACGCAGGCTGAAGAGCTGCGTGTTGCCATCGTGGATGGCCAGTCGTTGTATGACATCGACATCGAACAGCCGTCGAAGGAACAGAAGAAGTCCAACATCTACAAGGGCCGGATCTTCCGTATCGAGCCCTCGCTGGAAGCGGCCTTCGTCGAATACGGTGGTGGCCGCCATGGCTTCCTGCCGCTGAAGGAAATCTCCCGCGACTACTTCCAGGCCGGCGTCGACCACAACAAGGCCGGCATCCGCGAGCTGCTGAAGGAAGGCCAGGAGATCGTCGTCCAAGTCGACAAGGAAGAGCGTGGCAACAAGGGCGCTGCCCTGACCACGTTCATCTCGCTGGCCGGCCGCTACATGGTGCTGATGCCGAACTCGCCCAGCGCTGGCGGCGTGTCCCGTCGCATCGAAGGCGAAGACCGTGCCGCCCTGAAGGACGCCCTGGACAAGCTCAATATCCCTGATGACATGGGCGTGATCATCCGTACCGCCGGCGTCGGCCGCGATGCGGAAGAGCTGCAGTGGGATCTGGACTACCTGCTCAACGTCTGGCGCGCCATCGCCGAGGCCGCGCTGAGCAAGCCGGCCCCGTTCCTGATCTACCAGGAATCGCGCCTGATCGTGCGCGCCCTGCGTGACTACCTGCGTGCCGACATCGGCGAGATCCTGGTGGACACCGAGGAGATGTACGAGCACGCCCGCGAGTTCATGCAGCAGGTGATGCCGCAGACCCTGCGCAAGCTCAAGCACTACAAGGACGACATCCCGCTGTTCAACCGCTTCCAGATCGAATCGCAGATCGAAGGCGCCTACGAGCGCAACGTGCGCCTGCCGTCGGGCGGCTCGATCGTGGTCGACCAGACCGAAGCGCTGACCGCCGTCGACGTGAACTCCTCGCGCGCCACCAAGGGCAGCGACATCGAGGACACCGCCTTCCAGACCAACCTGGAAGCGGCCGAGGAAGTGGCCCGCCAGCTGCGCCTGCGTGACCTGGGCGGCCTGGTGGTGATCGACTTCATCGACATGGCCTCCAACAAGCACCAGCGTGAGGTCGAGAACCGCCTGGCCAACGCGCTGAAGTACGACCGCGCGCGGGTCCAGGTCGGCCGCATCTCGCGCTTCGGCCTGCTGGAAATGAGCCGCCAGCGCCTGCGCCCGAGCCTGGGCGAGTCCAGCCAGATCGTCTGCCCGCGTTGTGACGGCCACGGCCGCATGCGCAGCGTCGAGTCGCTGTCGCTGTCGATCATCCGCGTTGCCGAAGAGCATGCAATGAAGGAGAACACCGGGCAGGTGCTGGTGCAGGCCCCGGTGGAGATCGCCAATTACCTGCTGAACGAGAAGCGCAGCGCCCTGCGCGAGATCGAACAGCGCCACGAAGCGCCGATCGTGATCGTCGCCGACGAGCAGCTGCACACCCCGCACTACACCGTCACCCGCCTGCGCGAGAACGAGCTGGGTGAAGAAAGCAGCAAGCCCAGCTACCAGCGCGGCACCCCGCGCAAGCTGCCGGTGCACGCCCTGACCAAGGGCCAGCTGAATATCCCGCCGCCGGCCGTGACCCAGGTCAAGCACACCTCCCCGGCCCCGGTGCGCGAGGAAGCAGAACCGGCCAAGGCGGCGCCTGCCCCGGTCGCCGCAGCGCCGGTGGCAGCGGCACCGAGCGGTGGCGTGATCGGTTGGCTCAAGCGCGTGTTCGGTGGCGAACCGGCCCCGGCACCGGCAGCCGCGGCTCCCGCCGCCCGCCAGCAGCAGGACGGCGGCCGCAAGGACCGCAACAAGGATCGCAACAAGGACCGCAAGGACCGTCGCGACGAAAACCGTGGCAACGGTGGAAACGGCAACGCGCAGCAGCAGAAGGATGGCGGCAACCGCAAGGACCGTGCTGAGCAGCGCAACAAGGACGGCCGCAACGGCAACAACGGCAATGCCCAGCAGCAGCCGCAGCAGGCCAAGCAGAAGGATGGCCAGCAGCAGCCGCAGCAGCAGAACAAGTCGCGCAACGAGCAGCAGGGCCAGAACCAGCAGCAGCCGAAGCTGAAGCAGCCCAAGCAGCCGCGTCCGCAGCAGCAGGACGGTGACAAGCCGGCCGAGAAGCCGCAGCGCAACGCCGCCGATGCACCGGCCGAAGCCGTGACCGCGGCAGCAGCCGTGGCCGCCACCGCCGTCGCCGCCAATGTGGTGACCGCGCAGGAAGCCACTGCCCCGGTTGCGCCGGTTGTGCCGCTGGCCGCCGCTCCGGTGGACGCCGCAGCACCGGTCGAGACCGCTGCCAACGCTGCCAGCGAGGCCGAGGTGATTGCGGTTGCCGGTGAAGAGGCTGCAACCGACCCCAATGGCGAGCAGGCAGGCGAAGGCGCGACCCGCCGTCGCCGTGGCCGTCGTGGTGGCCGTCGTCGTCGTCGCGGTGGCGCCGAGAACGCCGCCGGCAGCGATTCCCTGAGTGATGACCAGGACGATGGTGATGACGGTGATGACGCCGATGGCGCTGAGCCGAACATCGACAACCCTGCCGGCACTGCGCCGGCCGCCGCCGCACAGCCGACCCGTTCGCAGCCGGAGTTCGATTTCGATGACGAAGCCGAACCGGTCGCTGTCGAAGCCGAGAAGCCGGCCCGCGCTGCCGCCGCTGTTGTCGCCGCGCCGGTCGCGGTGGTGAGCAGCGCCGTGGTCGAGGCTGCCGCACCGATCACCGCCGAAGTGCCGGCGCCGATCGAAACCGCAGCCAAGGCAGAGCCGGTGTCCTCGCCGGTGCAGACCAGCATGCTCGATGCCATCGACGCAGCAACCCCGGCGCAGCCGGTGGCCGCTGCTGCTCCGGCGGTCGAAGCAAAGCCGGTCGCGGTTGAAGCAGCCCCGGCTGCGGAAGTCGCTCCGGTGATCGAGGCCAAGCCGGCGGCAGTCGAGGTTGTACCGGTGGCTGAAGCCAAGCCGGCCGTTACCGAAACCGCTCCGGTGGTAGAAGCCAAGCCGGAGATCGTTGAGGCTGCTCCGGTGGTTGAAGCCAAGCCGGTCGCCGAGCCCGTCGTGGTCGCCGAACAGCCGGTCGCGCCGGTGGCGGTGGAAGCCGCGCCGGTCGAAGCCGCCGCCCCGGTCGCCGAAGCGGTGGTGACGCCGTCGATCGACCCGGTCGCCGACGGCCACACCGACGCTGCCGCCCAGGCGGCCGAAGCCAAGGCCGACGAAGAAGATGAAGAGGCCGCCAAGCGCACGCCGCCGGCGAACTGATCAATCTTTGATCGCCTGAAACGAAACGGCGGGGATCGATGATCCCCGCCGTTTCTGTTTGTGCCGTGCCGTGGTGGTTGCCGACCTTGGTCGGCGGCGTTGATTCAACGCACGCGGATACGTCCGTGCCAATCAAGGTTGGCACCTACCGAAGCAGGTTTGCTCAGGGTTTCGGCGCGAACTGCAGGCGGGTCCACACGCCGTAATGGTCCGAGGCCCAGCGACCGCTGTCGTCGGGCTGGTCGAACAGGATCTTCGCCTCGCGCGCAACCATCTCGTCCTGCTGGAAGAAGATGTGGTCGATCCGGGAGGGCGCCTGGTAGTAGTGGCGATTGAGCGTACTGACCCCGGCAAGGTCGGTGTTCACGTGCACGCTGCCGTAGCTGTCGCCGTAGTGGCTGCGCAGCTCGCTCAGGTCGCCGGCATCCACCAGTGCATTGAAGTCGCCGGCGATCACCACCGGAGCACCAGCCGACGTCGCAGCGATGAAGCGCAGCAGGTCCTCGACCTGGCTGCGGCGGATGCGTTGCCCGCTCTCGTCACTGCGCTCGTTGAGATGCGTGGCGTAGACGTTCACTGGCGTGCCGTCGACGTCGATGCGCAGGTGAGCAACCGTGCGGTAGTCGTCCAACGGCTGCAGCAGATGATCGCCGTGGGCAAGGATCGGTCGCCGGGTCAGCAGTGCATTGCCATAGCGCTTGGGCGCGCCCACCGGATCGGTGGACACGAACACGTACTTGTAGCCGAGCTGGCTTGCCAGCCACTGCGCCTGGTTGCGCACGTTGCGGCGCTGGATCACCTCCTGCAGGGCAACCGCATCCGGCTGCAGGCGCTTGAGCTCGGCCAGGATCGTGCGGCGCCGGCTCGGCCAGTCTTCGCGGTCATGATGCAGGTTGAAGGTGACCATGCTCATGCCTGGCGCGGAGGCAACGTCAGCCGCTGTCGCGGTGGCCGGCTCGGCCGCCATCAGCGCACCCGGCAATGCCAATGCAATTGCCAGCCCCAGGGCACGCACGGTCGTGCGCACCCCTGCCCCTTGCTGCTTCATCGTTACTGCCCCTTGCGCTCGGCGCGGCGCACCGCGCCCGGTACATCGATCTCGACCCGCGCCGGCAGCTGGTGCACGTGCAGTTCCTTGTTGACCCATTCGACCGCTTCACCGTTGATGGTCGCCTCGCCCGGATCGCCGGCGTACGGCCACGGCAACACCACGCCACCGACCGGTGGCAGAAGGCCCGGCTGCACCTCCAGCACCAGCTGCTTGTCGCTGCGCTGCAGGCGGTAGTTGAGCTGGCCCTGCGGGGTGCGCAGGCCCTGAACGGCGATGCCCTCGCCCTGCAGCCACGCGGTCGGCACGCCAGCGGCCAGCACCAGCGCATCGTCCATGTCGCGGTTGTAAGCGAACATGTCCAGCGCCGAACGCACGAAATCCGAGGCCACCCACGCGTGCGGCAGGTCGCCGACGAAGAACGGCTTGCGCGGGGTGCGCGAGACCACTTCGGCCCACTGGTTCCAGGCCTGCGGCGCACGGTCCTTGAAGAAGAATTCGGTGGCCTGCCAGGCGCGGTCACGCCAGCCCAGGCGCACGAAAGCGGCCACGTTGCGCCACTCGTACGGGGTGTAGTCCTTCCACTCCCGCTTGCCATCGCGACGGGCCACGAACTCCTTCCAGTAGCGCTCGAAGGTCGCCTCCAGCGCCTGCTGCGGCAGTCGGCCCTGCTCGCCGCCCGGCGCCAGCGCGATGGTGGTCGAGGTCGCATCGAAATCGCCCAGTTCGGCCGAGCCCGGCAGGTAGTCGATGGTGTGCTGCTGCATCGCCGACAGCAGCGATGCCTGCAGGTCATCACGGAACTGGTCACGCGATTCAGCGATCTGCATCGCCTCGACCTTGCCCAGCTGGGTCGCAAGCAGCGCCGCGTCCTTGTAGCCGCGCAGCGCCCAGAAGTTGTCCCAGTACGAATGCATCGGCTTGGCCGAATAGCCTTCGTGGCTGATCGAGGCCGGCATCATCCCGTAGAAGGCCGGGTTGCGCGCGCGGTTCTCTTCGGTGCGCTCGCTGGCGCGCAGCTGCTCCATGTAGGTGTAAGCGCCCTGCACGTGCGGCCACATCAGCTCGGTGAAGGTGCTGTCGCCGGTATAGCGCCCGTACTCGGCGATGCTGTAGATCAGCTCACCGTGGCTGTCGTTCTCCGGCACCGGGTCGCTGCCGCGCGCGTCGACGCAGCACGGCACCTTGCCGTTCTCGAACTTGTACGGCGCATACCAGTTGATGTAGTCACGCACCGCATCGCTGCGCCCCATGCGCAGCAGGCCCTCGGAAATCATCGCGCCATCGCGGATCCAGCTGCGGGCATAGGAACGCGTGCCCGGCTGCAGGCGCGGCCCGACGCGCGAGATCAGCATGTGCGCGACTGCCGTGCGCAGGGTGTCGACCAGCGGCTGGCCCGCAGCGGGCACCTGCAGCGAGACCACGCCCAGCTTCTGCCGCCACTGCTCGGCCACCTGCGCCTGCGCCTTGGCCACGTCCAGCGCCTTCGGCGCCCAGCCACCGGTCTGCGGCAGTACCACCGCCACCTCGCGGCTCTGGCCGGGCTCGAGCTTGATCGTGTAGATCAACGCGCCCGACGCCATGCCGGTGCTGTCCTTCACTGCGGTGGCTGCCGGGTACTTGCCGTCCGCCAGATGCATCGCATCGAGCTTGCCATCGAACGTGCTGGCAAAGCGCGCATCCGGAACCTGCAGCGGGTAGATGCGCGGCTCGCCGTTGACCCGCACCAGCTGCTCGCCGACATCCAGTGCATCGATGCGGCTGAAGCCACCGACGGTATTGAGGAACTGCGTGGGCGGATTGACCTGCCACGGCCGGATCGCCAGTGCCAGGGTGTATTCGTGTGCGACCTTGTCCGGATTGCTCAGCCGGTAGCGGCCGATCAGCTGCGCACGCTCCGGTGTGCCCTGCACGAAACCGGTCACCGCCAGGCCGGCCTTTTCATGCACCCAGTCGACATTGGCGATCGGCAGGTAGTGATCCTGCAGCGACTGGGTGATCGCGACCTTTGACCAGTCCAGCAGCTTGCCATCGAGGCGGATGAACGGCTCGATGCTGAAGCTGCCCTTGGCCGGCTCCAGCGCGCCATCTTCGCTGATCAGCGCCTGTTCCTGGCCGCCATCAAGGCCGAGCAGGGTCCAGTACGGCTGTTCGCCCACATAGGCACGCGGCAGCGAGCCACGCGGCAGATCGGCGGCCACCGAGGACAGGAAGGCATTGGGCGTGGCGGCGAACGCCAGCGGCTTCAGTGCGATGTCACGGATGCCGTAACGCCAGTTCGGGCCATCCTGCAGATCGAAGCGCACGTAGCGTGCATCGGTATCCGGCAGCGCCAGCCAGTCACGGCCACCGGCGCCGCTGGTCACCTCGCGCACAGTGCGCCAGTCGCGGCCATCTTCCGAGGTACGCACGGTGTAGCGGCGCGCTTCCAGATTCGGCAGCCAGTCGATCACCGCACCGCCGATCTCGCGGCTCTTGTGCAGGTCCAGGCTGATGGTCTGCTGCTTGACGCCACCGCTGATCCAGAACGTATCGCTCTTGCCATCGATCATGCGGTCCTGCAGCGCGGTGGCGGTATCGGCGATCACCGACGGCACCAGCGCCGAATCATCCTGCGGCGGCAGGCCCTGCAGGGTCAGCTTGTCGAAGCACACCGTGCCGCGGCCGCCGACCTTGCTGTAGATGGTGAATTCGACGGCGGCGCTGCTCGCCATGTCCTTCCCGGGCGACGGCCCCCACGCCTTGTCAATCTGCCGACGCCGGTACTCGACCGGCGTCCATGCCCTGGGGAAGCTGTAGCCGGGACGGTTGACCCACCAGACGTTGTCGCCGCTGGCGTCGATCAGCTTGAACTGCAGGTCGTTGCCCGGCGAATCACCGCGCAGCTGGAAGCCGAAGCGGTAATTGACCGGGTACTCGATGTTCAGCGCACGACGGATGCCGACGTAGCCGGAGACATCGTGGAAATCGTAGTCCAGGCACAGCGCGCGGCCACCGCCGGCGCCGCTGACCGGACGCAGCGAACCGCTGACCTGGTCGGACAGCACCAACTTCCAGGCCGCGATGTCGTCGAAGTCGTCCAGCACCTTCGGTGCCGGCAGCGCCGGGGGTGCGGCGATCGCCAGGGAGGTCCACAACAGGCCCAGTCCAACGGCGATCGCTCGCTTCATCCCTTGACGCTCCCCAGCAACAGACCTTGGATGTAGTACCGCTGCAGCACCAGGAACAGCGCCAGCACCGGGACCACGGTGACCACCGCGCCAGCCATCATCATTTCCACGTCCATGATGTGCTCGCGCGAGAGGGTGGCCAGCGCCACCGGCAAAGTGTAGTGCTCCTGGTCGGTCAACACGATCAGCGGCCACATGAAATCGTTCCATGCGCCCATGAAGGTGAAGATCGCCAGGGTCACCAGCACCGGCTTGAGCATCGGCAGCACGATCTGGAAGAAGATACGCAGCTCCCCTGCCCCGTCGATGCGCGCCGCCTCCAGCAGTTCGTCCGGAATCGAACGCGCGTACTGGCGCACCAGGAAGATGCCGAACACGCTGGCCAGCGCCGGCACGATCACGCCACCGAAGCTGTTGACCAGCCCCAGCTGCTTCATCAGCAGGAACAGCGGCAGCATGGCCACCTGCGCCGGAATCACCAGCGCCGCCATCAGCACCTGGAACAGGCGCTCGCGGCCGACGAAGTTGAGCTTGGCGAAGGCATAGCCGGCCATGGTATTGAGCAGCAGCGAACCGACCGTGATGCCGAGCGACACCAGCAGGCTGTTGGCGAAGTTGCCGCCCATGCCGGTGCGCGCGAACAGCTCATGGTAGTTGTGCGTGGTGACGCTGGAAGGCAGCAGCGGCGGCGGGAAATGGCTGGCCTCGCCCTGCGGCATGAACGAGACCGACACCATCCACAGCAGCGGCGCCAGGCTGACCAGGGCCAGCACCAGCAACGCGCCATTGATCATCCACGGGTACCAGCGCGACTGGCCGATTTCACGACTCATACCAACTGCCTCTTGCGGCCGAAACGCAGCATTACGGTGGTCACCGCCAGGATGATCAGGAACAGCAGGAACGCCACAGCCGAGGCGCGTCCCAGGTTCCACCACTTGAAGCCTTCCTCGAACATGAAATACAGCACGCTGACGGTGCTCTGCAGTGGGTCGCCGCGGGTCATCACGTACGGTTCGGCGAACAGCTGGAAGTAGCCGGACACGGTGATCACCCCGACCACCAGCAGCACCGGGCCGAGCATCGGCAGGGTGATGTGCAGGAACTGCTTCCAGCGCGAGGCGCCATCGATGCGCGCGGCCTCGTACAGGTCATGCGGGATCGCCTGCAGGCCGGCCAGGAAGATCACCATGTTGTAGCCGAAGTTCTTCCATACCGCGAACAGCATGATGGTCGGCATCGCCCAGTTGGGATCACCCAGCCAGTCGATCGGGCTGATGCCCAGATGGCCCAGCCCGTAGTTCACCAGACCGTAGCTGGTATGGAACAGGTAGCGCCAGATCACCGCCACCGCCACCAGCGTGGTCACCACCGGCGCGAACAGTGCGGTGCGGAACAGTGCCTTGAAGCGTGCGGCCGGCGCATTGAGCAGCATCGCTGCGCCCAGCGACACGCCGATCGACAACGGTACGCCGATCAACACGAAGTAGGTGGTATTCCACAGCGACTTCCAGAACATCGGCGTCTGCAGCAGGTCGATGTAGTTGCCCAGCCCGACAAAGCGCAGGTTGCTGCTGTCGGCCAGTGCATACAGGTCGAAGTCGGTCACGCTCAGCGCCAGCGCCGAGGCCACCGGCAGGCCGAAGAACACGCCCAGCACGATCAGCGAGGGGCCGGCGAAGATCCAGCCGGCAAGCGAAGTACGTTTCATTGCGCGCTCCCGGCGGCGACGGCACTGCTGGATCGCGGCGACGATACGCGCTGCTGCAGGCGTTGTTGTTCATGCATCCAGCGGCGCTTGGCCAGCACCTTGTCCACGCGCTGGTCGAGTTCTTCGACGGCCTTGTCCTGCGGCAGACCACCACGCACCACCTTCTCGGTGACGATGCGCATTTCCTGCACGATGCGCTCCCATTCGAGCACCTTCGGCGTCGGCTTGACCCGCTCCAGCTGGTCACGGAACGCTGCGGCCAGTGGATCGTTGGCCAGCGACGGCGCGCTCCAGGTGCTGCGACGTGGCGGCAGGTCGCCGATGATCGAATGGAAACGTGCCTGGATCTGCGGGCGCGACAGGAACTCGATCAGCTTCCACGACGCTTCCTTCTGCTGCGACTTGCGGAAGATCACCAGGCTGGTGCCTCCGGCGATGCCGGCCCCTGGGCCGTCCGGCCCCGGCAGCGCGGCCGTGCCCCACTGCCCTTCCAGTTCCTTGGGCTGCAGCTTCTTGAACTCGCGGATGTTCCAGGGGCCGGAAATGTAGAACACGTTGAAGCCACGGAAGAACTCGTCCCAGACGTTGGAGATCTGCGTCTCGGACATCTTCGGCGCCCAGCCCTGCTCGAACATGTTGGCGTAGAAGGCCAGCGTGCGGCGGAAGCCCGGGCTGGCGAAGTTGCCGCGGGTGTCGTCGTCGCGCAGCAGCGGGTCGGGCTGCTGCAGCGCCAGCGACAGCTGCTGCTCGAATTCGTTGATCGGCATCAGCACCGCATAGCGGTTCGGGCCCTGCATGCGCTTGATCGCCGCCATCTGCTCGTCCCATTCCTGCCACGTGCGCGGCGGGTGGTCGTAGCCGGCCTTGGCCAGCAGGTCCTTGCGGTAGTAGATCAGGCGGGTGTCGACATACCACGGCACGCCGACCAGCTCGCCGTGGATCACGTTGGTATCCCAGATGCCCTGGAAATAATCCTTCTCATCGACCACGGCCGAATGATCGACGAACGGCTGCAACGGGGTCAGCGCATCGAGCTCGGCAAACTCCGGCACCCAGGTGTTGCCGAGCTGGCAGACATCCGGCAGGCCATCGGCGGCGAACGCGGTCAGCAGCTTCTCGTGCGCGGCGGTCCACGGGATGTTCTGCACGTCCACCTTGATGCCGGGGTTTTCGGCTTCGAACTCATGGATCAGCTCGCTGACCACCTCGGCTTCGCGGCCCATCGCCCAGAAGCGCACGGTAGTGGTGCCCGGTTCGGTACCGGCGCAGCCGGCCACGGCCAATGCGGCCAGGGCGGGCAGCGTCCAGCGGCGCAGGCGGTCGATCCAGTTCGGCATCGGGTTACTTGCCCTGGCCTGTGGTGCGGTTGGCATTGTTCTTCTGTTCCTGCGCGGCAGCCGCGCGTGATTCGGCGATACCCACCGCGCGTGCCGCCGCGGCCTTTTCGTCTTTCTGCAGTTCCAGCGGCTGGAACGACCCCTCCGGCGCCAGCCAGCCACCACTGAATCCGGCCCGCTCCAACCCCTTGCGGATGTACGGGTTCTTCTTCATCACTTCCCAGACGAAGTCGTTGCGGTAGTTGGCGATCATGGTCAGGATCGGGCCCTGGTCGATGGCGATGTAGTCGCTGGCGACCCAGCCGCGATCAGGCACCACGCGGCCGGTCTTGATCGGGATGTCGTAGTTGAAGCTGGGGTTGAACGAATCCAGGAAGCCGTAGCTGGAATAGATGTAGTCGCCGTATCGCTTGTGCATCTCCAGCGTGGCCGGGATCACCTGTTCCGGCGCGAACACCACCGACGCGATCGCGGCAGTCGGCGCGATGGTGCCGTCATCGAAGTTCTCGCGCAGGCCGGCGCCGCGCGAAGAGTAATGGCGGAACTGGCGCTGCTCGCCACGATACTCCTGCGTGGTGTTCTGCGGGCCATCGCTGGCGGTCAGGCCCCACACGTTCTCGCCGTAATCCTTCCACTGCATCGGGTTGGCGATGGCGTATTCGCGCTGGGCCAGCGCGGCCGAGCGGCTGTTGAGGAAGTAGGTGCTGCCGCGCTCGCGCATGTACGCGTCCTGGATGTCGCGGAAGTCGATCCAGACGTGGCTGTACTGGTGGCCGAACAGCGGGCCGAAGGACAGGTATTCCTGGCCCTGGTAGACACCCCAGTCGTTGTCATAGGTACGCGTCCAGACCGTCCACGCGTCCGGGCTGACCGGGTGCGTCGGCGACCCCAGGGCGAGGATGTAGACCATCATCGCCTCGTTGTAGCCCATCCAGTCATGGTCGATGAAGCCACTCTCGGGGAACCAGCCCATCGAGATCAGCGGCGCACGCTGCTGCAGCCAGGGCCAGTCGACCTTCTTGTACAGGGTGTCGGCGATCTGGCGGATCTCCTTCTCGCGCGGATCGTCTCCGTCGTAGTACGACTGCGCGAACAGCACGCCCATCATCAGCAGCGCCGTATCCACCGAGGACAGTTCGACCCAGCTGTCGTAGCGACGACCTTCCTGCATGTCCAGGAAGTGGTAGTAGAAACCCTTGTAGCCGGCCTTGCCGGTACGCTGCGGGCCCATCGGCACGTCGCGGAAGAACTTCAGCGTGGTCAGGGTGCGGTCGATCGCCTGGTTGCGGCTGACCCAGCCGTTCTCGATGCCGATCGGATAGGCAGTCAGTGCGAACCCAACCGAGGCGATGCTGGCGAACGGCCGCGACGGATAGCGGTCCGGGGTCAGCCCGTTGATCTCGTTGGTGGTGTCCCAGAAGAACTGGAAGGTGCGGCGCTCGATGTCATCGAACAGCGGCGGCAGCTCAGGTTTCATCGGCCGCGGTGGTGCGTCGGCCTCGATCAGGATCACCGGTGGGCGCGGCTTGGCAGGCTCCTGCTGGGCCGGCTGGCAGGCGGCCACGGCCAGGCTCAACGCTGCGGCGGACAACAGATGGCGTGCCTGCATGGCGCGGTTCCTCCGGTGGTCTGATCGATGGGAAAGCATAACGTCCAATGATCTGAAATCGTTTACAAGGTGCGTTCTTAAAAAACCACGAACATCGTGGCCTGACACCGCGATCATTGCCCACGCCGCTGCCCCCTGGCCGGCAGCGGCGTGGGCAATGGACCGGCACGGAGCCGGCCATTGCCGTTTTCACGTGATCGATGCCGCCGGCGAACCGGCGGCATCTGGGTCGTGCATCTACATCCGGGCTTAGAAGCGGAAGCCCACTTCGGCCTTGACCTGGCGCGGCGTACCGACGATGTCGCCGGTCTCGTTGTAGCTCGCGGTCAACTTGCCATTCTTGTAGTAGTTGTAGTTCGAGAAATTGTCGAAGTTGAACACGTTGATGATGTCGATACGCGCATACAGCTCGGTATCGCCCGGCATCTTGAACGTCTTCGTCGCCTGCAGGTCGACCGAGCGATAACCGAAGATCTTGCCACCCAGCAGGAACTTGCCGTTGCCACCCGGAACCGCCGCCATCGGGGTCGGCAGGTCGAAGCCATTGGCCTGCGGCACGCCGTACCAGTCGTTGATCGCGGTCGGGGTGGCCAGGGTGATCTTGCCACCGAAGGTGATGCCCCAGAAGCCCGCATACGAACCGGTCACCACCAGGCGGTGACGCGGCGCGCCGTTGGAGCGGATGGTCGGGTAGTCACCGATCACGCCACGGTCGAACGCGTAGTGCTCGTTGATGTCACGGTTGTGGCGGGCGGTGGTCCAGGTATAGGCGATGGAGGTGCCCCAGCCGCTTTCCTGGGTGAACGGCTTCTGCGCCGACAACAGGATCTGGGTCGCACGGGTCTTGATGCCCTGCTGGCCGATGATCAGGCTGCCGAAGCCCGGCACGTTGCAGCTCCACGCCTGGCTCAGGCCGGCCTCGGTGCCACCGCACAGGCGCGGGTCATCGAAGAAGTTGCCGGTCGGGTAGCGGTTACCCAGGGTGAAGGCAAAGCCATCGTAGGTCAGCGTGCGCGCGATGGTGGCGTCGGTCAGCCAGTCACCGATCTGGTTGCTCATGCCCAGGCTGAACTGGTCAGCGTAGGGCACCTTGAGATTGTTGTTCAGCAGGTCGACTTCCAGGCCGGCGTTGCTGGTCGAACCGACCAGACTCTGCAGGTTGCCGATACCGTTGAGCAGGTTCGGATTCCAGTCATAGCAGGCGGCGTTGCCCTGGAAGCACTGGCCGGTGGCTGGGTTGCGGAAGTAGATGGTCGGCTGCGGCAGGGCCAGCTTGGTGGTTTCCAGCTGCAGGTAGTCGAACAGGTCACGGTCGTAGGAACGGCCGGCACCACCGTGGATCACGTGCTGCTCGTCGGCATTGATGTCATACGAGAAACCCAGGCGCGGCTGCCAGGCATTCTTGAATGCCTTGCGGTTGTGGCCGTTGCTGATGTAATCGTTGATGTTCAGGCCGCTCAGCGCCAGCGTGTCGGCGTAGCTCTGGCCAGCGGCGGCACGCGGATCCTGCGCGAACAGCGCATTGACCACTTCCGGCGGGGTCACGAAGTCCAGATAGGACGGGTTCTTCTCGTAGTCCCAACGCAGGCCGAGGTTCAGCTGCAGGTGGTCGTTGACCTGCCAATCGTCCTGGATGAACAGGCCGATCTGCTTGACCTTCGAACGCACTTCACCCGACACGCCGGACACGCCGGTGACCGGCTTCACGAACTGCGCCTTGTACGGGATGCTGTCAGGGAAGGCCGGGTTGTCGATGGTGTAATAGAACTGCGGATTGATCTGCGCCGCATCGGAGGCGTACAGGTCGATCTGCTTGTACTTGGCGCCCATCTTGATGGTGTGGTCGCCAGCCCACTCGATACCGTCCAGGGTCAGGTTGTCTTCGATCGACCAGCCCTTCTGGCCCTTTACCTGCGACGACATCGCCGAGGAACCACCGATCGAGACGATGGCGCGCTCCTCGCTCTTGCCGTCCGGCGCGGTGTAGTTGAAACCGTTGCCCATGCTCAGCGGCTTGGGATTGTTGAACGAATCCTCGTGGGTCACCATCAGCTCGTTGTAGTAACGCTCACCGCTGTGGTTCCAGCGCAGCGCGTAACGACGGTCGGTGTTCTTGGTTTCCTTGCCGTGCATCGGCGCGGTCTGGTCCGAGAACTGCTGCTGGGTTTCATCGCGGTCCTGGAAGGTCAGTTCCAGGCGATCGTTGTCGGTCGGCTCGAAGTCGACCTTGGCGAAGATCAGGTCCTGCTGGAACGGCTGGCTGGCAGGGCCCAGGCCGGCCTGGGCATCAGCCGGGACGCGGTTGGCCTTGTTGGTCACCGCACCATGCGGTGCGATGGTCACCGGCAGATCGAAGCGCTTGGCTTCATAGGTCACGAAGAAGTGGGCCTTGTCCTTGACGATCGGGCCGCCCAGGGCGAAGCCGTATTCCTTCTCGGCAGAATCCTCCTTGCCCTTGCCCGGCTGACGCTCGGCCGGGGTCATCGCGCGCATGCTGTCGTTGGTATAACGGTAGAAGGTTTCACCCTTGAACTCGTTGGTACCCGACTTGGTCGCGGCCGTGACCGCTGCACTGGACACCTGGCCGTACTCGGCCTTGTAGTTGCCGGTGATGACCTTGTACTCGCCGATGGCCAGCTGCGGGAACGGGTTACCGGCACTGCCGGACTGGCCGGCCACGCCGCCGCCCTTGACGTAGCTCTTCTGGCCCACACCGTCGATGTAGACGTTGGTGCCGTCGGAGTTGGTGGCACCGCCGCGCAGCGAGGTGTTGCCCTTGGCGTCGCGGGTGAAGATCATGCCCGGCACCGCGTCAGCGAACTCCAGGAAGTTGCGCGAGACCTGCGGGGTGGTCTGGATCTGCTGCAGGCTGACGGTCTTGCCGACTTCGGACGTGCGCACTTCCTGCAGCAGGGTCGGCGCGACGACGTTGACAGTGTCCAGGTTGGTCGCCGCGGTCGAACCCGGCGTGCTGCTGGCGGCACCGGCAAAGTTCAGGGTGGCGGTCGAAGCCACGGTGACGGTGACCTTCTGCGACTGGCCGTTGGCGACCACGTCGTAGGTGCCCGGGTCCAGGCCCATCAGCGAGTAGCTGCCATCGGCACGGACGGTGCCGCGACGGACGGTACCAGTGGCCACGTTGGTGGCGGTGACTTCAGAGCCAGCCTGGGCGCCGGCAACCTGGCCGCGCAGGCTGGCGTTGGCCGACTGCGCCATGACGTTCGGAGCAGCGGCCAGCATCAGGCAGCTGACCAGTGCGGTGCTCAGCAGCCGGCGCGCCGGCGTGCGGAAGGTGGTATGCATCATCAACTCAATCTCCGGGTGGCGGTGACCGCTCGCGCGGTCCCTGCGATCAATCAAAAAAGAAGGAACGCCTCTGGCTTCAACGGCCCGATGGCGGAGTGGTGGAATCGCGAACTATCAAGCGGGGAACCAGGGTCTGCTTGTCCCCTGTCCCATCCGTGGAGGTGCCGTCCATCAACTGCATCAGGCGCGTCATGGCCCGATCGCCGAGCTCGGCGATGCTGACCTGCATGGTGGTCAGCGACGGGTGGACGAAACGCGCCAGTGGAATGTCATCGAAACCCGCCAGGGCGACATCGGACGGCACATGGACCCCTGCCTGCGTGAAGGCATACAGGCACCCCAGGGCCATCATGTCGTTGGCGGCAAACACGGCATCGGGCAGCGCTCCGGCTGCCAGCAACTCCTGACCGGCGCGATGGCCGGAAGCTTCGTCGAAATCACCGGGCAGCTCGATGCCTTCGGCGTCACTGCCGAAAGCCGCCAGCGCGTCACGGAAGCCGCGCAGGCGCTCGCGCGCGTCGAAGTTGAGGTCCGGGCCAGAAATGAAAGCGATGCGGCGGTGACCGGCATCGAGCAGATGGCGGGTCATCGCCATCGCACCGGCATGGTCATCGATGCTCAGCACCGGGTGGTCCTGCCCGGGCAGATAGGTGTTGATCAGCACCGTCGGCAACGACTGCGGCAGGTTGTCGGTCAGGAAGCCGGGGCTCTCGGCATAGGGCGAAAGCACCAGCAGGCCGTCGACGCGGCCGCGCATGGCACGCAGGGCCGCGCCCTGCTGTTCCTGGTCACCGTGGTAGCTGGACACCAGCAGGTGCTGGCGGCGGTTGCGGGCGACGTTGTCGATGCCGCGCATCAGCTCGGAGAAGAATTCGCCGTACAGGTCAGGCAGCACCACGCCCACCGTATTGGTGCGGCGGCTGCTCAGGCTGCGGGCGGCGGCGTGCGGGGTGTAACGCAGCCGTGCGGCCACCTCCAGCACAAGCTGGCGGACCGGTTCGGCGACATTTTCATGCCCGTTGAGCGCGCGGGAAACCGTGGCCACGGAGACCCGGGCTTCGCGTGCGACGTCTTTGATTGTGATAGCTGCCTTGTTCACGAAGCCGCCCTCCACGGCTTGGACCTACCAGCATTGGCGCGGAATGTAAGCGTTTCCATCTGGGCTTGTAAACAGTCCGTTAGGCGAATGTCCTGAAATGGACACGGAAATCTGTCTGTGGCAGGCCCGCAGAGGGACCCGCCAGGACAGCGTGGGACAAGGGCTCAGCCCTGTTCTGACGGGGTCAATGCGCGAATGGACAGCGCGTGGATGTCGGTCTCCATCATCACCCCCAGCGCGGCATAGACAGCGCGATGCCGGGCCAGCGGACCCAGTCCCGCGAAGCGTTCGCTGACGATATGCAGGTTGAAGTGACCGCGGCCATCCCTCGCACCCGCGTGGCCGGCATGCCGATGGCTGTCGTCTTCGATTTCCAGCACGCTGGGGGCCAGCGCCTGTTGCAGTGCGTCACGCATCCGCTCGATCCGCTCCGCGTTCACGGCAGGACCTTGCGGAACGGACGCACCTGTACATGGGTGTAGACGCCCGCGGCGACGTAAGGGTCGGCATCGGCCCAGGCCTGGGCCTGCACGACCGACTCGAACTGCGCGATCACCACCGAACCACTGAAACCGGCCGGGCCCGGGTCCTCGCTGTCCACTGCCGGGCACGGCCCGGCCAGCAGCAGGCGGCCTTCGTCGCGCAGCGCGTGCAGGCGCGCCAGGTGTTCCGGCCGCGCCTGCAGCCGCTGCGCCAGCACATCCTGGCCGTCATAGCCTTCAATCACATACCACACGGCATTTCCTCGCTTGCGTTGTCGGGTGCGCAGATTCTAGCCAATGCGGCCCCCGCGCCGGCCCGGCTGGACACTGGCGCGACAAAGGCTTACCCTAGGCTCCATTGCACGTGGCTGGATGCAGCAGCCCGTCGGTTTTTGCGGCCAACGCAGCCCCCGACGACCGTCCCGCTGCTTCAAACCGGCCCACCTGGCCGGGCCACGTAGACGACCTCCCCGTAGTTCCGTCGCTGCCGTTTCCTGCGGCGCGTCCTGCTGTTTGATATGTGTGGAATCGCGCCGATCCCGGCGTGTCTGGTGCCCTGGGGCTCCGTGGCCCTGGCCCGGCGAACCCGGTGCCGCGACTGGTCCGTTGCAATCCTGATGTCCATTAGATGACTTCCGAACTCGCGCTCGACGCGAACCCGCCAACCCGGCCGCCCGCCCCCCAGCAGCAGGAAATGCCGCTGGCCGTGGTGCATGGGCAACCGGTCCTGCAGATTCCGCAGGACCTGTACATTCCCCCGGATGCGCTGGAAGTCATCCTGGATGCCTTCGAAGGCCCGCTGGACCTGCTGCTGTACCTGATCCGCCGCCAGAACCTGGACGTACTGGACATTCCCGTGGCCGAGATCACCCGGCAGTACGTGGAATACATCACCGTGATGCGCGAGCTGCGCTTCGAGCTGGCCGCCGAGTACCTGGTGATGGCCGCGATCCTGGCCGAAGTGAAGTCACGCATGCTGCTGCCGCGCCCGGTCAGCGAAGACGGCGATGAGGCCGATCCGCGCGCCGAGCTGGTGCGCCGGCTGCAGGAGTACGAACGCTTCAAGCAGGCTGCCGAGGACATCGACGCCCTGCCCCGCCAGGACCGCGACACCAGCGTGGCCCATGCCTTCATGCCCGACCGCGCTGCGGTGAAGCTGCCGCCACCGGTCGACCTGAAGGAAATGCTGCTGGCCCTGCACGACGTGCTCAAGCGCGCCGAGCTGTTCAGCGGCCACGCCATCAAGCGCGAGGCGCTGAGTGTGCGCCAGCGCATGGGCGACGTACTGGGTCGTCTGGAAGACGGCAAGTTCTATCGTTTTGAAGGGCTGTTCACTGCTGAAGAAGGCAAGCTGGGCGTGCTGGTCACGTTCCTGGCGGTGCTGGAACTGGCCAAGGAACAGCTACTGGACATCGTCCAGGAAGAACCGCTGGCGCCGATCTACGTGAAGTCCCTGGCCGCCGGCAACACCAATGCCCCGCTGCAGTTCAGCAGCGAGTTCGACGACAACGACGCCGCCAACGAGAACGAGTGAGCGCTGACTGCCGATGGACCAAACGCTGATCAACCGCATTGTCGAGGGCGCCCTGCTGGCCTCCAGCCAGCCGCTCACCCTGGCCCAGCTGAAAGACCTGTTCCCGGAAGAGGAGCCGGCACCGCCGGGCAGCATCGAACGTGCGCTTGAGCGCCTGCGCGAAGCCTGCGAAGGCCGTGGCGTGGAACTGGTCGAGGTCGCCTCCGGCTTCCGCTACCAGGTGACCGGCGAAGTGCATGGCTGGATCAGCCGGCTGTGGACCGAACGCAAGACCCGCTACACCCGTGCCACCCTGGAAACCCTGGCGCTGATTGCCTACCGGCAGCCGATCACCCGTGGCGAGATCGAGCAGGTGCGCGGCGTGGCGGTCAGCAGCAACATCATCCAGGCGCTGGAAGAACGCGAGTGGATCCGCGTGGTCGGTCACCGCGATGTGCCCGGCAAGCCGGCGCTGTTCGGCACCACCAAGGGCTTCCTGGACTACTTCGGCCTGAAGCGCCTGGACGAGCTGCCGCCGCTGTCGGAACTGAAGGACCTGGGCGAGCTGGAACCGCAGCTGGCCCTGGACCGTGATGCACCGGCCGCCGCCAGTGCCGACGGTCCAGACATTTCGGCTCGCGCCGATGGCGCTGCCGCGAACGATGACACCGGCCTGGCCGGCAGCGACACCCCCGATTCCGCCGATGCAGCGTCTGCGTCGGCTTCCGATGAGCAAGCACCTTCGCCCCTCGATGATGGGCACCCCGATTCCGCGCCGGGCGAGCGCGCGGTGACCCTGAACGAACGCGAAGACAACGCCGTCGCGATGACGACCGTGGCTGTTGACCAAGCCGATTCCGAACCAGAGGCCGACCTCGAAACCGTCGGCCGGAGCAAAACTGATGAGTGACACCCCCCGTAACAAGCTCTCGCTCAAGCGTGAAGCCACATCCGAACAGTTCAAGCTGGAAGAGCGCCTGCACAAGGTGCTGGCCCAGGCTGGCCTGGGTTCGCGCCGCGCGCTGGAACAGCGCATCGCCGAAGGCCTGGTCAAGGTCAACGGTGAAGTCGCGCAGACCGGCATGTCGGTCAAGAGCGGCGACAAGATCGAGCTGGATGGCCGCGGCTTCGTCGCCACCGCCCTGGCCGAACCGTCGCGCGTGCTGGTCTACAACAAGCCGGAAGGCGAAGTGACCACCCGCGAAGACCCCGAAGGCCGCCCGACCGTGTTCGAGTCGCTGCCGCCGCTGAAGGGCGCGCGCTGGATCGCGATCGGCCGCCTGGACATCAACACCACCGGCCTGCTGCTGGCCACCACCGACGGTGAACTGGCCAACGCCATGATGCACCCGTCGTTCGAGGTCGAGCGCGAGTACGTGGTGCGCGTGCGTGCCCCGGAAGGCGAGGAGAAGGTCTCCGACGCCATCGTCGACCGCCTCGCCCGCGGCGTGGCGCTGGAAGACGGCCCGGCCAAGTTCGACGAGATCGAACGCATCGGCGGTACCGATTCACACGACTGGTTCCGCGTCGTGGTGAAGGAAGGCCGCAACCGCGAAGTGCGCCGCCTGTGGGAATCGCAGGGCTGCCAGGTCAGCCGCCTGAAGCGCACCCGCTACGGCAAGGTGAGCCTGCCGCGCGAACTGGCCCGTGGCCATTCGGTGGAACTGGGCACCACCCAGGTGGAAGCCCTGCGTGCGCAGCTGAAGCTGGAAGAAGGCGCGCCGTCGGCGCTGACCCTGCAGCCGGTGATCGGCCAGCGCCGCGCCGCCAAGACCACCGTGCGCGTGCGCGAAGGTGGCCGTGGCAATGCCTACGTCAATGGCCACAACACGGCCGATGAAGGCCGCGAGCTGCGTCGTTTCGACAACGTCCGCGAAGACCGCGGCCGTGGTCGCGGCGGCAAGGGCGGCGGCTTCAAGGGCGGCCTGACCGTCAGCGGTGAAGCGGCGGCCAAGCAGTCGCAGAAACCGTTCAAGCAGCGCGCACCAAAGAACGACCGCTCGCTGCCGGAAGGCAACCCGGCCGCGTTCCGCACCTGGTACGTGCCGGACGGCGTGAGCACCGGCCCGAGCGGCCATCGCAACGCCGGTCCGGGCGCACGTGGCCCGGGTGCCCGTGGTCCGGGCGCGGGCGGCCAGGGCCGTCCGTACGGCAAGCCGAAGGGTCCGGGCGCTGGCGCCGGTGGCGGCCAGGGCCGTGGCGGTTTTGGCGGTGAAGGCCGTGGCGGCGCAGGCGGCCAGGGCCGTCCGGCCGGTAGCGGCAACCGCTCGCAGGGCCAGGGCAACAAGCACCCGTACGGCCATCCGGGCAACGCCCCGAGCTTCCCGTCCGACCACGCCACCCCGGGCTTCAACCCGTATGGCAGCCCCAAGCCGGCACACGGCGCCCGTCCGGGCGGTCGCGGTCCGGGCGGTGGCAACAACCGTGGCCCGGGCGGCAATCGCGGCCCCGGCGGTCCGGGTGGCAACCGTGGCCCGGGTGGCCCCGGCGGCAACCGCGGTCCGGGCGGCCCGCGCCGCAGCGGCCCGCGCGGCGGCTGATCGCTGGCACGCATGAAATGAAAAACCCCGGCGCAGGCCGGGGTTTTTCTTTAAAGAGCGTGGCGCTGGAAGGCGGCAGGTGTGGTGCCGGTCATGCTGCGGAAGAAGGCGATGAACGGACTCTCGGCGGAGAAGCCAGTGTCCTGCGCCACATGCGCGACGCGATGGCCGAGCAGCAGCAACTCCATGGCCCGCATCAGTCGCCATTGCTGGCGCCAGGCCTGATAGCCCATGCCGGTATCGCGTTGCATCAACCGGCCGACCGTGCGCACGCTCAGGCCCGCACGCGCGGCGAGCTCGCCCAGTTCGGGCGGCAACTGCTCGGCCAGCGGCAGGCAACGTGCGATCCGTGGATCACGCGGCAGAGGCAGGTCCATCGGCGCCACCGGTGCAGCAGCGATCTCCAGCACGCACAGCGCCAGTTGATGGTGCGCGTGCGGTGCCCGCCAGTCATGGTCGAACGGTGCCTGCGCGATCGGTTCCAGCAAGGCCTGCAGCAGCGGCCCCACGCCGATGATCGCCGGCTGCCGGGGCAGCTGGGCCGACAGGGTGGCGTTGAAGTACAACGAACGGTAGTCGACCGCCTGGCGCATCTGCGCGCGATGGCGCAGCCCGCCCGGAATCCACGCCGCGCGGGCGGGTGGTAGCAGGCTAATGCGATCACCGTAGGTGAGGCGCGTACAGCCCTGCCGGGTGTACAGCAATTGCGCACGTGCATGCTGGTGCCAACCCGAGTCGTGATCTGCCAATGAGGCCGCGATCCCCAGCACTGGAGCGCTCCAGGCATCGGCGTCGAAATACGCGTCCGGTTGCAACCAGGCCATGTCCGATTTCATACATTCAATGACAGGATAGAGAGAGTGCGCCATTGCACGCGCCACCACAATGCGCGGCCCTGTTTGCGGAGCGCCCGCATGTCGCGTCGCCTGTTGTTGCTTACCATCGCGCTGCTGATGTTCCCCCAGCTTGCGCAGACCCTGTACAGCCCTGCCCTGGCCGACCTCGCCGGGCGCTTCGCACTGCCCCCTGCCGCCGCCAGCCAGGCCATGAGCCTGTACCTGTTCGGTTTCGCCGCCGGTGTCCTGCTATGGGGGCGGCTGGCCGACCATATCGGCCGTCGCCCTGCCCTGCTCTGCGGCCTGGCCGTGTTCGCCCTGGCGGCCTGCGGCGGCCTGCTGGCCAGCACCTTCGGCCAGGTCCTGCTGGCACAGGCACTGGCCGCACTGGGTGCGGCGGCGGCCTCGGTCGTCACCCAGACCGTACTGCGCGACCACCTGCAGGGACCCGCGTTGGCGCAGGCGTTCTCGTGGATCGGCATGGCGCTGGCCTTGAGCCCGGCGATCGGGCTGGCACTGGGTGTGCTGCTTGTGAACGGCCATGGCTATGCCGGCGTGCAGGCCGGCCTGCTGCTGATGGTCATCCTGCTGATGCTCGGATGCACATCCGGCCTGCAGGAGAGCCGCCCTGCCGAAGTCGTGCACACGCCCCTGCTGCCACTGTTGTGGCAACTGCTGCGTGATCGCTGGATCTGGTCGCAGGCGCTGCTGGTGATGGCGTTCAACGTGGCCATGTACAGCTGGTACGCGCTGGGCCCCTTCGTGTTCGAACGCCTGCACTGGCCGCTGGCCTGGTTCGGTGCCAGCGGCGCGGTGCTGGCACTGGGCTCGGCGCTGGGTGCATGGGGCAATGCTCGCCTGCTGCGCGCAGGCATTGCCTCGGCCACGCGCATCCGGCTCGCCGCGGGACTGGTGCTGGCCGGCGGGCTGTTGGCTGCATTGCTGCGCAATCAACCGGCACTGGTCGCGGCGATGGTACCGGTGGTGGCCGGTTTCGGCCTGGCCATTCCCAATGTGCTGGGCCAGGCCCTGCGCGGATACCCGCACTGCCTGGGCAGCGCAGGCGCCCTGTTCGGCCTGCTCTACTACCTGCTGATCGGCGCAGCGATGGCCGTGGTCGGTGCACTGCAACTGCTGGCACCGACCCTCATCCTGTGCGGCCTGCTGGCCCTGTGGCTGCAGCGGCCGGCACGGCTCAGCGCCGGCTGATGGTGAAGGCGGCGCCGTCCACGCCCAGATCCCAGCCCTTGCCGGTGCCGGACAGGGCCAGCGAAATATCGCCCTTGGTCATCACCTGCGCATTGCTGGACTTCACCGCACCAGCATGCGCGCCGACCGACGCGTAAGTGCCCAGCAGCTCGTTGACGCTCACGGCGCCGGTGAAGCTGCCGCGGCCATTGGTGATCTTCGACTTGCCGACCGTCAGGCCGCCGCCCTTCATCTCGATGCGCACCGGCATGCTGGCGCCATTGCTGCAGGTGACCGTGCCATTGCCGGATGCGGTCTTGTAGATCAGCGACCAACCGGACAGGTTGTAACGCAGCTCGCAATCGAGGTTGCCGGCAGCCTGTGCGGCCGGGGCCAACGATGCGGCGGACAGGGCCAGCAGCAGTGCGAAGGACTTGTTCATGGCAGGACTTCCAGTTCGGTCGGACTGGTGGCGAATCTAGCAGCGCGCGCGTGCAGGTTGGATGCAGGCGCGCGCGCTGGTGCGGCAGCGTTCAGGCCTGCTCGTCGAGGTGGAAGGCATCGGCGTCAAGCATGGCCGGGAAGCGCGCGCGATGTGCGGCCAGCGCCTCGGCCGAAATGGTGGTGGTGACCACCTGTTCCCGCTCACGGATTTCCACCTGCGGCTGGCCGAGGAAATCCAGAACCGCGCTGTCGCCGGCGTAATGCAGCTGGTTGCCGTCGACACCGACGCGGTTCACCGCCGCCACGAAGCACAGGTTCTCGATCGCCCGTGCACGCAACAGGGTCTTCCACGCGTAGGCACGCGCCGACGGCCAGTTGGCGACGAAGATCTGCAGGTCGAAGTCCAATTGCCCGGGACGCTCGACGTTGTAGCGGTTGCGGCAGAATACCGGGAAACGCAGGTCGTAGCAGACCTGCGGATTGATCCGCCAGCCTTTCCATTCCACGCTCAGGCGCTCACGGCCAGCGGCATAACGCTCGTGCTCGCCGCCATAGCGGAACAGGTGGCGCTTGTCGTAGTACTGCAGCCCGCCATCAGGCGTGGCAAACAGCAGGCGGTTGTAGACGCCTTCACCATCACGCAACTGCACGCTGCCGATCACCGCCGCGTCCAGCGCCTTCGCCTGTTCGCGCACCCAGGCCACGGTCGGGCCGTCCATGCCTTCGGCCTGGGCGATGGCGTCGTTGGAGAAGCCACTGGTGAAGGTCTCAGGCAGGATCACCAGATCGGTGGTGCCCGCCAGCGGTGCCAGCAGCGCGCCGTAGTAGGCGCGGTTGCCCGCCGGGTCATGCCAACGGGTATCGCCCTGGACGAGGGAAATGCGCAGGTCCTGCATGGTCACTGCTCCGCTCACAGCAGCCGCAGGCGTTCGATCGCCGCGTCCATGGTCGCTTCGTTCTTGGCAAAGCACAGGCGCACCAGGCGCTGGCCGGCCGGCGGGTTCTCGTAGAACGGCGACAGCGGGATGGCGGTCACGCCCTTCTCGATGGTCAGCCACTTCACGAACTCGTGGTCCGGCAGGTCACTGATGGCCGAGTAGTCGACCAGCTGGAAGTAGCCGCCCGGCACCGGCAGCGGCTTCAGGCGGGTGCCGGCCAGCTGCTCGCGGAAACGGTCGCGCTTGGCCTGGTAGAACGCGCCCAGCTCCAGATGGTGTTCCGGCTCGTCGCGGATCATCGCGGCGAAACCGTACTGCGCCGGGCCGAAGCTGGTGAAGGTGTTGTACTGGTGCACCTTGCGGAACTCGGCGGTCAGCGCCGGCGGCGCGATTGCATAGCCGATCTTCCAGCCGGTGCAGTGGTAGGTCTTGCCGAAGCTGGAAATGACGAACGCGCGCTCGCGCAGTTCCGGGTAGCGCAGCGCCGATTCATGGCGACGGCCGTCATAGATGATGTGCTCATACACTTCATCGGAAATCAGGTAGATCTGCGTGCCGCGCAGCAGTTCGGCCAGCGCCTGCATGTCCTGGGCCGACAGCATCGCACCGGACGGGTTGTGCGGGGTGTTGACGATCAGCATGCGGGTACGCGGGGTGATCGCTGCACGCACGCGGTCCCAATCAACCGCGAATGTCTGCGGGTCCAGCGAAACGTGCACGGCCCTGGCACCGGCAAGGTCGATCGCCGGTTCATAGCAGTCATAGGCCGGGTCGAGCACGATCACTTCTTCGCCGGCACGCACCACGGCGTGGATGGCGTTGAAGATGGCCTCGGTACCGCCACTGGTGACGGTGATCTCGCTGTCCGCATCGACCTGCGCGCCGTAGCAGTCCAGTGCCTTCTGCGCGATGGCCTGGCGCAGCGGCGCCACGCCGGTCATCGGCGGGTACTGGTTGAACCCGGCGGCCATCGCCTTGGCGGTCTCATCGATCAGGCGCTGCGGCGCGGAAAAGTCCGGGAAACCCTGGCCGAGGTTGACCGCGCCGTGTTCGGCAGCGAGCTGGGACATCACGGTGAAGATCGTGGTACCGACCTTGGGCAGCTTGGTGTTGGGTTGCATCGGCCTGGAGTCTGGGGGAACGAGGCCCAGAAGTGTACGAAATCCACGCTGCGACTGTGGGTTCAGCCGGTAGCGCCGGGTCATGCCCGGCGGCTCTTTGCATATGCCTTGCGGCCGCCGGGCATGGCCCGGCGCTACCGGGACAGCATTCACCGCTACAATTGCCGCCGCACTCCGGCATGAAGACCCCTGCCCCTTGAACACCCCTGCATTGCTGGCCGCCAGCGGCCTGAGCTTCTCCCGCAATGACGAGCCGGTGTTCGGCCCGCTGGACTTCCATGTGGACGCCGGCGAAGCCCTGCTGGTGCAGGGCGGCAATGGTGCCGGCAAGACCACCCTGCTGCGCGTGCTGGCCGGCCTGGCCCGGCCCGGCGCCGGTCAGGTGCGGATCGACGGCAAGGCGGCCAGCAATGCCGAGCGTGCACGCTACGTGGCCTACCTCAGCCACCTGCCGGCCTTGAAGCCGGACCTGGATACGCTGGAGAACCTGCATTTCCTGTGTGGCCTGCACGGCCGTCGTGCGCGGCAGATGCCGGGCAACGCACTGGCCATCGTCGGCCTTGCCGGCTACGAAGACACCCTCGTGCGTCACCTGTCCGCCGGGCAGAAGCGGCGCCTGGCGCTGGCGCGCATCTGGCTGTCGCCGGCGCCGCTGTGGCTGCTCGACGAACCCTATGCCAACCTCGACCTGGAGGGCATCACCCTGGTCAACCGGATGATCTCGGCGCACCTGCGCGCCGGTGGCGCGGCACTGGTCACCACCCACGGCGCCTATGCCGCACCGCCCGTGCGTACCCGCCAGCTCGACCTCGGCGGTGCCGCATGATCGCGCCGGGCACCGAACCGGGCCTGTGGCAGACTGCGGGTGCGCTGCTCAAGCGCGACCTGCGCCTGCTCTGGCGCCGTCGCGGCGATGCGCTGCAGCCGCTGCTGTTCGCGGTGCTGGTGGTGGTGCTGTTCGCATTGGCCCAGGGCCGCGAACCGAAACTGCTGAGCGCCACCGCTGGCGCGGTGCTGTGGCTGGCGGTGCTGCTGGCCGGGCAGCTGTCGCTGGATTCGCTGTTCCGTTCCGATGCCGAGGATGGCTCGCTGGAGCAATGGCTGCTGGCGCCGGTACCGCTGGCCTGGCTGGTGCTGGTGCGCGTGCTGCTGCACTGGGCGACCACCGCCCTGCCGCTGATCATCGTCAGCCCGTTGCTGGCGGAAATGCTGCATCTGCCGCATGACCAGCTGCCGATGTTGCTGGCATCGTTGCTGCTGGGAACACCGTTGCTGAGCCTGATCGGTGGCGTGGTCGCAGCACTGACCGTAGGCATCCGGCGCTCTGGTATTCTCGTGGCGTTGCTGTCGTTGCCGCTGTACGTGCCGGTGCTGGTGTTCGGCGCAGGCAGCCTGGCGGCAGCCGGACGCGGACAGGATCCGGTCGGTGCGCTGCTGATGCTGGGCGCCGGCCTGCTGGTCGCACTGGTGCTGGCACCACTGGCCACTGCTGCTGCAATACGTATTTCTCTGAGTTGACCGAGCTGAGAGCCAATCCACCCCTGCTGGATAGCCGCCACGCATGAATCCGATTGTCCGCTGGTTCCACCAACTCGGTTCACCGCCCACGTTCGACCGTTTCGCTGACCGCTGGTCGCGGGTGTTCTACCTCGCCGCGGTGCCGGTGCTGCTGGTCGGCATGTGGCAGGCGCTGCTGGTGGTGCCGCCGGAGGCCAAGCAGCTGGACAGCTTCCGCATCCTCTACATCCACGTGCCCAGTGCCTGGATGAGCCTGTTCGTGTTCGCGCTGATGGCGTTGTATGCGGCCATCGCGCTGATCTGGCGGATCAAGGTCTGCGAGATCCTGGCCATGGCCTGTGCGCCGATGGGCGCCGGCTTCACCCTGATCACCCTGCTGACCGGCAGCATCTGGGGCAAGGGCACCTGGGGCACCTGGTGGGACTGGGACCCGCGCATGACCAGTGAGCTGGTGCTGCTGTTCCTGTACCTGGGCGTGATCGGCCTGTACCACGCCATCGAGGACCGCCGCAGCGCCGCGCGCGCGGCCGGCCTGCTGGCCATCGTCGGCGTCAGCCTGCTGCCGGTGATCCGCTATTCGGTGGACTGGTGGGGTGGCCTGCATCAGCGCCAGTCGATCAACGTATTCGGTGAATCGGCGATCAGCAGCGCGATGATCGCGCCGCTGTGGTGGATGGTGATCGGCACCAAGTTCTGGTTCGCCGGTTCGGTGCTGGCCAAGGCACGCGCCGACAACCTCGACCGCGAGGCCGGCAAGGCCTGGGTCGGTGGCCGCGTCGATGCCGCACGCCCAGCCGGGGAGGCCCAGCCATGACCCACCTGCCTTACGTGATCGGCGCCTACGCCGTGTTCGTGCTGGTACTCGGCGCCGATGCCATCGGTTCGTGGCTGCGCCTGCGCGTGGCACGCCGGCTGGCACTGGCCCGCCAACAACGGCAGCAGACCCGCGCCGGCAGGCAGGACGCAGTGGCGTCGCTGCCGACGGAGCTGGAACGATGACGCCGGTGCAGCGTCGCCGCCTGGCCTGGGTGCTGCTGGCCCTGCTCGCTTCCGGCCTGGCCACCGCACTGGTGGCGATGGCGCTGGAACGCAACATTGCCTACCTGTACACGCCCGCCGAAGTACTGCGCGGCGATGTCGATGCACAGTCGCGCTTCCGCTTGGGCGGCATGGTGGTGAAGGGCTCCTTCAACCGGCCGGTCGGCTCGCTGGAGGCGCGCTTTGAAGTGACCGACGGCGATGCACAGCTGGCGGTGACCACCTCGCGGATCCTGCCGGACATGTTTGCCGAAGGCACCGCCGTGGTCGCCAGTGGCCGCCTGCAGGACGGTGTCTTCGTCGCCGACGAAGTGCTGGCCAAGCACGATGAAAAGTACGTGCCGAAGGAAGTGGCGGACAAGATGGGCGATGCCCATCGCAAGCACGACGTGCCGGTGACGGCACCCGAGGTGCGCTGAGTGCTGCCCGAACTGGGTCAGATCCTGCTGTTGTGTGCGTTGCTGGCCTCGCTGCTGCAGGCTGGCCTGCCGCTGGTGGGCGCGCATCGCAACAACACGGCGTGGATGGCGGTGGCACGACCGGCCGCCTTCGCGCAGCTGCTGCTGCTCGCCGGTGCGTTCGCGGCGCTCACCGCCGCGTTCGTGCAGCAGGACTTCTCGGTGCGCTACGTGGCCGAGAATTCCAATTCGCTGCTGCCGATGATCTACCGCTATTCGGCGGTATGGGGCGCGCATGAGGGCTCGCTGCTGATGTGGGCGCTGGTGCTGGCATTGTGGACCGGCGCGGTGGCGCTGTTCTCCCGGCACCTGCCGGGACCGGTGCAGGCGCGCGTACTGGCGGTGATGGGCATCGTCAGCGTCGGATTCCTCGCCTTCCTGATCTTCACCTCCAACCCGTTCCTGCGCCTGAACCCGGCGCCGCTGGAAGGGCGCGATCTCAACCCGCTGCTGCAGGACCCGGGCCTGATCATCCATCCACCGATGCTCTATATCGGTTATGTCGGCTTCGCGGTGCCGTTCGCGTTCGCGGTGGCCGCGCTGCTGGAAGGCCGCGTGGATGCGCGCTGGCTGCGCTGGACGCGGCCCTGGACCAACGTTGCGTGGGGCTTCCTGACCCTGGGCATCGCCCTGGGCAGCTGGTGGGCGTACTACGAGCTGGGCTGGGGTGGCTGGTGGTTCTGGGACCCGGTGGAGAACGCCAGCTTCATGCCATGGCTGGTCGGTGCGGCACTGATCCATTCGCAGGCCGTCACTGAAAAGCGCGGCACCTTCGGCAGCTGGACCCTGCTGCTGGCGATCGCCGCCTTCGCGCTGTCGCTGCTGGGCACCTTCCTGGTGCGCTCCGGCGTGCTGACCAGCGTGCATTCGTTCGCCGCCGATCCGTCGCGCGGCCTGTTCATCCTGGTGTTCCTGTCGGTGCTGGTCGGCGGCAGCCTGCTGCTGTACGCGCTGCGTGCCAACCAGCTCAGCGTGGACGCCGATGATCCGCGCCGTGGCTTCACCGCCACCTCGCGCGAGACCCTGCTGCTGGCCAACAACCTGCTGCTGGCCACCGCCTGCGCGATGGTCCTGCTCGGCACGCTGTATCCACTGCTGGCCGATGCGCTGTCGCTGGGCAAGATTTCGGTCGGGCCGCCCTACTTCGGCAGCCTGTTCCTGCTGCTGATGGCCCCGATGGTGCTGCTGCTGCCGTTCGGCCCGCTGGTGAAGTGGCAACGCGACCAGCCCTCGCGTGCATTCGCGCTGCTGGCGCCATGGCTGGGACTGGCCGTGCTGCTGGGCGCCCTGGCCTGGTGGCAGGCGCCGCAGAACGGCTGGAAGGCCGGCCTTGGCGTCGCCGCGGCGGCCTGGGTTGGAATCGGCACCGCGCGCTTCGTCTGGCAGCGCCTGCGCGGCAACGGCCGCTTCACCGCCGAGATGCTCGGCATGATCGTCGCCCACGCCGGCATCGCCGTGTTCCTGGCCGGCGCGCTGCTGGTGGAAGCCTTGAACGTGCAGCGCGAAGTGGCGCTGGCGCCGGGCCAGCAGCTGGTGGTCGGTCGCTACGAAGTCCGCTTCGAAGGCGTGGACCATCGCGAAGGGCCGAACTTCATCGCTGATCGCGGCCATCTGCGGGTGTTCCGCAACGGCCGCGAGCAGGCCCTGCTGCATCCGGAGAAGCGCCAGTACGCCAGTGGCGGCCAGGTGATGACCGAGGCCGGCATCGATGCACGCTTCGACGGTGATGTCTACGTGGCATTGGGCGAGCCGCTGGGCAACAATGCATGGGCGGTACGGGTGCACATCAAGCCGTTCGTGCGCTGGATCTGGCTGGGCGCGCTGCTGATGGCCCTGGGCGGATTCATCACCGCCGCCGACCGCCGTTTCCGTCGTCCGTAGGAGTTCCCATGTCCGAGTCCCCCGCCCCTCGCCCTTCCCGCCCGCTGCCGCCGGTAGCCATCGTGATCGGCGTGCTGTTCTTCTTCGGCCTGCTTGGGCTGATGATCTACGGGGTGATGAAATCGGGCGATCCGCAGCGCGACGTGCTGCCCTCGGCGCTGATCGACAAGCCGGCGCCGGCGTTCGCGCTGCCGGTGCTGCACGACCCGGAAATGATCGTGCACAGCGACGACCTGCGCGGTGCGCCCTACCTGCTGAACGTATGGGGCAGCTGGTGCGCGGCCTGCCGCGAGGAACACCCGGTGCTGACCCGCTTCGCCGAGAGCAAGCGCGTGCGCGTGATCGGCTACAACTGGAAGGATGACTCCACCGACGCGCTGCACTGGCTGGAACAGCTGGGCAACCCGTTCATGGTGGTGCTCAGCGATGTCGAAGGCCGCACCGCGATCGACTGGGGCGTGACCGCTGCACCGGAAACCTTCCTGGTAGACGGTAGTGGCGTCGTGCGCTGGAAATACAGCGGCGCGATGACCCAGCGCGTGGTCGACGAGAAGCTGATCCCGGCGCTGGAGAAGATCGAGAAGGCCCAGGGCAATGCCGGCAACACCCTGCACACGGCGCCTTGAGCCCATGCGCTGGCTGCTGGCGCTGCTGCTCCTGATGCTGCCACTGGCCGTGCCGGCCCAGCAGCCGCTGCACGATCCGCAGCCGCTGCAGTTCCGCGATGGCGCCGAGGAACGCCGCTTCCATGACCTGGCCGCGCAGCTGCGCTGCGTGCAATGCCAGAACCAGTCGCTGGCCGATTCCAACGCACAGATCGCCCAGGACCTGCGCCGCGAGGTGCTGCAGCTGATGCAGCAGGGCCACGACGATGCGCAGATCAAGCAGTTCCTGGTCGCGCGCTATGGTGAGTTCGTTCTCTACCAGCCACCGCTGCAACCAGGCACCTGGCTGTTGTGGGGGGGGCCGCTTCTGGTACTGGGTGCGGGCGCACTGGTGGTGCTGGGGATCGTCCGCCGTCGTGGACGCACGGTCGGCGCCGCGCCGGCCGGCAAGGCCGATGAAGGAGATGGATGGTGAGCCACTGGCTGCCGATGCTGGCCGGCCTGGTCGCTGCGCTGGTGGCAGCGCTGGTGCTGTGGCCGCTGCGCCACCACGGTCGCCGCGGTTTCGCGGTGGGCGTGATTGCACTTGGCGTGGCCGGTGCCTGCCTTTACCTGCTGGTGGGCGATCCGCGCGCCGCACAGGTGCAGCCGGCGCCCTCGGTGGCGACGCTGCGCGATGGCGTGCAGGCCCTGCAGGATGCGTTGGAGCGTGACCCACAGCGGGCCGATGGCTGGACCCTGCTGGGTCGTTCGCAGGCCGAACTGGGCAATGCCTCAGCTGCGGCGGGCGCGTTCGCGCGGGCCGCAGCATTGGCACCGGATGATCCGGGCGTACTGGTGGAAGCCGCGCAGGCACGTGCGCAGGCCGACGCCGGCAAACAATTCGATGACACCGCAATGGCCTGGTTGCAGCAGGCGCGCACACTGGCACCCGATGCCGAGCGCGCAAGCTGGCTGCTCGGCATCGCCCTGCGCCAGCGGGGCCGGAATGCCGAAGCCGCCGACGTCTGGAGCAGCCTGCTGCCGCGACTGGAACCGGGCGCCGCACAGGCACTGCAGGCACAGATCGCAATCGCCCGCGAAGCTGCCGGCCAGGCACCTGATGCTGCCGCTGCTACGCCGCAGGCGCTGCTGCAGGTGCGCGTGCAGCTGCCTGCAATGAAGGCGAACGAGTGGCCAGCCAGCACCCAGGTGTTCGTGCTGGCCCGTGCCGTCGGCGGCCCGCCGATGCCGGTGGCCGCGCGCAAGCTGCCGCTGGCCGGCTTCCCGGCCACGGTCGGGCTGGGCGACGGTGACAGTCCAATGCCGACCGCACCGCTGTCGGCACATCGCGAAGTGGAAGTGCTGGCACGCATCTCGCGTACCGGTAGCGCCAACCGCAGCGAGGGCGACCTGCAGAGCGTGCCGGTGAAGGTGAGCCTGCCGCATGACGGCGTGGTTGAGCTGCGGTTTCCCTGACCTGTAGCGCCGAGCCCATGCTCGGCAGCCGAACATGGGCTCGGCGCTACAGTAGATCCACGCCATGCGTGGATACGGCCACCGATGGAAACCAGCATGTCGCCAGCTGCACATCCGGCCCCGCTAGAATGCCCGCATGACTGAATTCATCCCACCCGGCACCCGTTTCCATGCCCTGCCCTCGCCGTTCTCGTTCAAGCGCGGTGGCGCCCTGCACGGCGCCCGCGTGGCCTATGAAACCTGGGGAACGCTGGCTGCCGACGCAGGCAACGCGATCCTGATCGTGACCGGTCTTTCGCCGGATGCGCACGCAGCGGCCAACGATGCCAATCCGGCACCGGGCTGGTGGGAAGGCATGGTTGGTCCCGGCAAGCCGATCGATACCAACCGCTGGTTCGTGGTGTGCGTGAACTCGCTGGGCAGCTGCAAAGGCTCCACCGGCCCCGCCTCGCTCAATCCGGCCACGGGCGAACCGTATCGCCTCGACTTCCCCGAGCTGTCGATCGAAGACGGCGCACGCGCCGCCATCGAGGTCGTGCATGCGCTGGGCATCGAGCAGCTGGCCTGCGTGATCGGCAATTCGATGGGCGGCATGACCGCCCTGGCGGTGCTGATGCTGCATCCGGGCATCGCGCGCAGCCACGTCAACATTTCCGGCAGCGCGCAGGCGTTGCCGTTCTCGATCGCGATCCGCTCGCTGCAGCGCGAGGCGATCCGCCTTGATCCGCGCTGGAACGGCGGCCACTACGACGACGACGCGTATCCCGAGTCCGGCATGCGCATGGCGCGCAAGCTGGGCGTGATCACCTATCGCTCGGCACTGGAATGGGACGGCCGTTTCGGCCGCGTGCGGCTGGATTCGGACCAGACCGATGATGATCCGTTCGGCCTGGAATTCCAGGTGGAAAGCTATCTGGAAGGGCACGCGCGGCGCTTCGTGCGTTTCTTCGACCCGAACTGCTATCTGTACCTGAGCCGATCGATGGACTGGTTCGACCTGGCCGAGTACGCCGATGGCGATGTGCTGGCGGGGCTGGCGAAGATCCGGGTGGAGAAGGCGCTGGCCATCGGCGCCAACACCGACATCCTGTTCCCGGTGCAGCAGCAGCAACAGGTCGCCGACGGCCTGCGTGCCGGAGGCGCTGAAGCGCATTTCATCGGATTGGAGTCACCGCAGGGCCACGACGCCTTCCTGGTCGACTTCGATCGTTTCGGCCCGGCCGTGCGCGGCTTCCTCGACGCGCTGTAAGTGGGCTGGCGGCGCAACCTGGCGCTGGCCGCGTTCGGCGCGTTGATCGCGCTGATGATCAGCGGCGTGCTGCCACTGTGGCTGGGCGGTTGGTGCCTGCTGGCCAGCGCGGTGTCCTTCGGCCTGTACGGTCACGACAAGCGCGCGGCGCAGCGAAAGCAGTGGCGGATTCCCGAACGTACCCTGCAGCTGCTGGCGTTCGCCGGCGGCTGGCCCGGCGCGCTGCTGGGCCAGGCCGTGTTCCGGCACAAGCACCGCAAGGCCACGTTCCAGTGGGCGTTCTGGCTGTGCGTACTGGCAAACGTGGCCTCGATCGCGGTGATGCTGCGCGAGTTCTCGCGATAGCCAACCTGTAGGGCCGAGCCCATGCTCGGCTGCCTCTGCACGAAGCCGAGCATGGGCTCTGCTCTACAGTAGATCCACGCCAAGCATGGTTGTGCATCGGTCAAAGTTCGCGGACCAGGGCCCCGTCACGCAGCCGGTACTGCGCATCGACCACGCCTTCGGGCAGGTCGTCGTGGGTGATCATCAGCAGGCTGCGCCCGTCCAGCAGCCCGGAAAGATCCTGCAGCAGCGCACGTGCAGTATCCACGTCCAGGCCTTCGGTGGGTTCGTCCAGCAGCAGGATCGGCGCATCGCGCAGCAACGCGCGCGCCAGCGCCAGGCGCCGCGCCTGGCCGGCCGACATCGTCGCGCCGTTCTCGCCCACCCAGGTCTGCAGGCCGCCGTTGCCCTCGGCCCACTCGCCCAGGCGCACGCGGCGCAGCACCGCCCACAAGGCGGCGTCGCTGGCATCGGGATCACCCAATCGCAGGTTCTCGGCCACGCTGCCGGCGAACACCGGCGCGTTCTGCGGCAGCCACGCCAGTTGCTGGTGCCAATCAGCCTGACAGAAATCACGCAGGTCGCGGCCACCATAGGTGATTCGCCCCTGCTGCGGATCCCACAAGCGCAGCAGCAGGCTGGACAGCGTGGTCTTGCCACTGCCGCTGTCGCCGCGGATGGCGATTCGTTCGCCCGGCGCGAGGGTCAACTGCAGGCCGGACAACACCGGTCGCGCCGCACCCGGCCACTGGAAATGCACGTCATCCCAATGCACGCGCGCGGCCTCCGGCACTGCCTGCGGCGCCTGCGGATCCTCCACCGTCGGCGGTTGCTCGACGATGGCCTGCAGGCGATCGGCGGCGATGCGCCCGGCCTGCAGCGACTGCCAGGCCAGGCCCATGCCCGCCCACAGTTCGATCAGTGCCACGGTAAGGAACACCAGGCCCGCCGCCATTTCCGGCGCGATGCGCTGCTGTTCGGCCGCGTGCAGCGCCAGCGCCAGCATCGCCACCAGGCCCAGCCCAGCGACCAGGCCATGCAGGGTCGATGCCGAGATCAGGCGCCAGCGACGACGCCGGTCGCGCGAAGCCAGCTGCTTGGCCGCCACCCGCACCTTCAGCTGCCAGGCCGCATCGGCATGCAGCGCGGCCAGATCGCCCGCACCCTCCAACCCTTCAAAGGCGGCGGTGCGCAGTGCAGCACGATGCGCGGCACGGTCGGCCTCTTCATCGTCGCGGCCACGCACACCCAGCCACGGCACGCCGAAGGCGATCAGCAGCGCCAGCACCGCCAGCAGCATCGCTGACGACGGCAGTATCAGCGCCGCCGATCCAACCGCCACCAGCGACAGCGCGCCCAACGCCACCAGTGGCCCGATCGCACGCACCAGCAGGCCGTCCACTTCACCGATGTCACCGAGCAGGCGCGCCAGCAGATCGCCGGTGCGCGTAGCCCCCAGCCGTGCCGGTGCCAGCGGCAGCGCGCGGCGGAAGAACCACACGCGCAGGTCGCGGGCGATGCGCAGGGTGGCATCGTGGCCGACCAGCTTCTCGAAGTAGCGCGACACGATGCGTGCCATCGTCAGGCCGCGGATACCCGCGGACGGCGAGAAGAAGTTGAAGCCCTGGCCGAGGCCGGCCGCACCAGCCAATGCGGCGGCGGTGAGGAAGCCACCGGACAGGCCCAGCAATGCAGTGCCGGCCAGCATGGTGGTCCACAACAGCAGGATCGTCAGCAGCAGGCGCGGCCGATGACGCAGGAACACCGCGCGCAGTGAATCAGGCGAGCGGCTCATGCGCGCACCGCCTGCGCCGGTTCCACCAGGCGACCTTCCGGCAACAGCAGGCAACGGTCGGCCCAGGCGATCACCGCCGGGCTGTGGGTGGCGACCACCACACTGCGGCCTCGTGCATAGGCCGCCAGGCTGCGCAGCAGTGCGGCCTCGGTATCGGCGTCGAGAAACGCGGTGGGTTCGTCCAGCAACAGCACCTGCGGGTCGCGCAGCAACAACCGGGCCAGGCCGATACGACGGGCTTCGCCGCCGGACAGGCCGAAGCCACGTTCGCCGATCACCGTCTCCAGTCCCTGTGGCAGGCGCTGTGCGAACTGAAGCACCTGCGCGGCCTCGGCCACCGCACGCAGGCGCGCATCGCTGGCACCCGGATCGGCCAGGCGCAGGTTATCGGCAATGCTGCCGTGGAACAGGTACGGGCGCTGGCTGGCATAGGCCACCTGCACGCCAGGACGCAGCTGCAGTTTGCCGGCGCGCGGCGGCAGCCAACCGGCCAGCGCTTCCAGCAGCGTGCTCTTGCCGGACCCGCTGGGACCGACCAGGGCCAGCCGCTGGCCCGGCTCCAGCAGCACATCCAGATCGTGCAGCACATCGTGCGGCGCGCCCAACGGGCGAAGCACCAGTCCCTGTGCCTGCAACGGCGGCAATGCAGCTTCGGCCGGCTCCACCGCCAGCAGTGCGATCTCGTTCTCGATCAGGCCATGCTCCTCGGGCAGTGACTGCAGCAGGCGTTCCACCTCGGCAGCAGCGGCCAGTGCATTGGCACGATCGTGGTAGTGCGCGGCCAGGCGCCGCAGCGGCGCGTAGAATTCCGGCGCCAGCAGCAGGCAGAACAGGCCCGCGCCCAGCGTCGGCACCGTCGAGTGCAGCGACATCATGCCCAGGTAGCTCAGGCCCAGGTACAACGCGACCATCGCCACGCTGACCGAGGCGAAGAATTCCAGCACCGTGGACGACAGGAAGGCGATGCGCAGCACCTTCAGGGTACGCACGCGCACCCCTTCGGCGGCGGCCTCGATACCTTCCAGCTCGGCCTCGCCACGGCCATACAGGCGCAGCAGGCCCAGGCCCTTGATGCGATCAGCAAAGTGGCCGCTCATCCGCGCCAGTTCGCCCAGCTGGGCACGACCGGCAGCTTCGGCACCCCAGCCCACCAGCATCATGAAGAACGGCACCAGTGGCGCGGTGAACAGCAGGATCAGCGCCACCACCCAATCAACCCAGGCCACCGCGGCCAGGATCAGCAGTGGCACCACCACCACTTCGGTGCGCACCGGCAGGAAGCCACTGTAATAGTTCTCGATCGCATCGCCGTGATGCAGCATCAGTTCGCCCAGCTCACCGGTGCGGCGTTGCCGCAGCCACAGCGGACCGTGGCCCAGCAGGCGGGCGAACACGCGCTCACGCAGGGCCAGGCGCGCGGCATCGGCCACATCACCGGCAGCAGCCTGGGTGGCGCTGCCGAGCAGCGTGCGCAGCACCAGGACCAGCGCCAGCCCCCCCAGCACCGGCAGGCCCGATGCCAATGGCGCGCGCTCGACCAGCACCTGCTGCACCAGCCAGGCAATGGCGGCAGCCTGGCCGATCAACAGTGCGCCGGACAGGCTGATGCACAGCGCGGCCAGGCGCTGGCGACCCCGGGCGGAGCGTGACAGGTCGGCCAGCCAGGCCGTGCGCACACGCCGCTGGCGGGCGGTTTCAGCTTCCGGGTACAGGCCGTCAGGGGTCGTTTCGGCAGCGCTCAAGAGGTCTTCACGGGCAACGGGGGAGACACGGCATTGTAGGCGCAGGCAACAGCCCGCCCCTGCGGCCGGCGGTCGCAGTCTTCATCAGGTTGGCATACGATCAACCGGGGCACCTGTTCATACATTGATCTGGATCAAGGCTGTTTGAAGTAGTCGGTCACATCATTCACGTCGTAGACCACCCTTCCCGCCACCTGCAACGGCACTATCCAACGAGGTAGCCAGGCCATGATTGATCAGACAGTCGTAGAACTGTCGCGGCTGCAATTCGCGCTGACCGCGATGTACCACTTCCTATTCGTACCGCTCACCCTCGGCCTGTCCTTCATGGTGGCCATCATGGAGAGCGTGTACGTGATGACCGGCAAGGAGATCTGGCGCAGGATGACCCTGTTCTGGGGCGTCCTGTTCGGCATCAACTTCGCCATGGGCGTTGCCACCGGCATCGTCATGGAATTCCAGTTCGGCATGAACTGGTCCTACTACAGCCACTACGTGGGTGACATCTTCGGTGCGCCGCTGGCGATCGAAGGCCTGATGGCGTTCTTCCTGGAAGCCACCTTCGTCGGCCTGTTCTTCTTCGGCTGGAACCGCCTCACCAAGGTCAAGCACCTGATGGTGACCTGGCTGATGGCGCTGGGCACCAACCTGTCGGCAATCTGGATCCTGGTGGCCAATGGCTGGATGCAGAACCCGACCGGTGCGGTGTTCAACCCGGAAACCATGCGCATGGAAGTGGTCGACTTCATGGCGGTGGTGTTCAACCCGGTGGCGCAGGCCAAGTTCGTGCACACCGTCAGCGCCGGCTACGTGACCGGTGCGGTGTTCGTGATGGCGATCAGCGCGCTGTTCCTGCTGCGCAACAAGCACAAGGACCTGGCCCGTCGTTCGTTTGCGGTGGCCGCGGCGTTCGGCCTGCTGTCATCGCTGTCGGTGGTCGTGCTGGGTGACGAGAGCGGTTACGCCGCCAGCGAACACCAGAAGATGAAGCTGGCCGCGATCGAAGCGATGTGGGAGACCGAGCGTGCGCCGGCCGACTTCACCGCCTTCGGCATCCCCAACCAGGAGACCCACCAGAACGACTACGCGGTGAAGATCCCCTACCTGATGGGCCTGATCGCCACCCGCTCGTTGAACCAGCCGATTCCCGGCATCCTGGAACTGGTCGAGCGCGCCGAACACCGCGTGCGTGGCGGCCAGCTGGCCTACGGTGCGTTGGAACGCCTGCGCGCCAACAAGAACGACGTTGAAGCGCGCGAGATGTTCGACCGTCACTGGCAGGACCTGGGCCACGGCCTGCTGCTCAAGCGCTATCGCGATGACATCCTCAACGCCACCCCGCAGGAAATCTCGCAGGCGGCGATGGACACGGTGCCGCGCGTGATGCCGTTGTTCTGGACCTTCCGCGTGATGGCCGGCCTCGGCTTCTACCTCATCGCTTTCTTCGCCCTGGCCTTCTACTACTCCTGCCGCAACAATTTCCAGGACAAGCGCTGGTTCCTCACGCTGGCCCTGTGGACGCTGCCGGCACCGTGGATCGCGATCGAGTGCGGCTGGTTCGTGGCCGAGTATGGTCGCCAGCCGTGGGCGGTCGATGGCGTGCTGCCGACCTTCTATGCAGCATCGGGGCTGGCCCTGCATGAAATCGTGCTGACCCTGGCCGGCTTCACTGCCATCTACACCGCGCTGATCGTGGTCGAGATCAAGCTGATGCTCAAGGCGATCCGCAAGGGTCCGGACGAGGTGCTGCCGTCACTGCAGTCGCCCCAGCCGCATGCTTCCCACAATGCCTCGGCGCCGGCCGCCGGCCAGGCCTGAGGCAGGAGAACCAAGATGGATTTCATTCTTCTGGACTACACCACGCTGCGCGTGATCTGGTGGCTGCTGCTCGGCATCCTGCTGATCGGTTTCGCCGTGATGGATGGTTTCGACCTGGGCGTGGGCACCCTGCTGCCCTTCGTCGCCCGCAACGACGCCGAGCGCCGGCTGGTGATCAACACCATCGGCCCGGTGTGGGAAGGCAACCAGGTGTGGCTGATCCTGGGCGGCGGCGCGATCTTCGCCGCCTGGCCGCCGCTCTATGCGGTCAGTTTCTCCGGGTTCTACCTGGCGATGTTCGTGATCCTGTTCGCGCTGATCCTGCGTCCGGTCGGTTTCAAGTTCCGCAGCAAGATGCCCAGCGAACGCTGGCGCAACACCTGGGACTGCGCGCTGTTCATCGGTGGCTTCATCCCGGCGCTGATCATGGGCGTGGCGGTGGGCAACGTGGTGCTGGGCGTGCCGTTCCACTTCGATGACAGCATGCGCATCTTCTACACCGGCTCGTTCTTCGGTCTGCTGATGCCCTTCGCACTGCTGGCAGGCCTGCTCAGCGTGTCGATGCTGGTCGCCCACGGTGCCGCCATGCTGGTCCTGAAGACCGACGGCCCGGTGGCCGAACGTGCAGCCCGTTTCGGCAGCATCGCCGCGATCATCGCCTTCGTGCTGTTCGCCGTGGGCGGTGCCTGGGTGGCCTTCGGCCTGCCGGGCTACCAGATCACCTCGCAGGTGGTCACCGATGGTGCAACCAATCCGCTGCTGAAGACCGCCGAACTCGGCGCCGCCGGTGGCTGGATGCGCAACTACAGCGCGATGCCAGCCACGATCCTGGCCCCGCTGCTCGGCCTGGCCGGCCTGCTGGCCAGTGCGGTACTGCTGCGTGCCCGTCGCGGCGGCCTGGCCTTCATCGCCTCCGGTGCGGCCATCGCCGGCATCATCCTGACCGTCGGCTTCGCCATCTTCCCGTTCCTGCTGCCGTCCTCGAGCCAGCCCACCTCCAGCCTGACCGTGTGGGACGCCTCGTCCAGCCACCTGACCCTGTGGATCATGCTGCTGGCCACGGCGGTGTTCCTGCCGATCATCCTCGCCTACACCACCTGGGTGTACCGCGTACTGAAGGGCAAGACCACCACCGAAGAGATGGGCAACAACCCGAACGCTTACTGATTGACGGTGTGCCGGCCCACGGCCGGCACATCCCTTGAACAAAGGAGATCGACCATGTGGTATTTCGCCTGGATTCTCGGTGCCGGCCTCGCCTCGACGGTGGCCATCCTCAACGGCATGTGGTTCGAAGCCCGCGAGCAGAACCGCATCGAGAAGGAAAATCGTCGCTGAGCTGTAAAAAAACCTTGCCGCCCTGGCCTTCACACGGTATCTTAGGCGGCTCCTTCGGGGTGTAGCTCAGTCTGGTAGAGCGCTACGTTCGGGACGTAGAGGTCGCAGGTTCGAATCCTGTCTCCCCGACCACTCACGTGGTCGCATTGAAGCCTGGTGAAGTCGTCCAGGCTTTTTTGTTCCCTGAAGTGGCACTGCTTCGGCAGTGTGAAGAAAACAGCATTTACCCCTTGCCGCCATCGGGGTGAATCGCTAGAATAGGCGGCTCCCTTCGGGGTGTAGCTCAGTCTGGTAGAGCGCTACGTTCGGGACGTAGAGGTCGCAGGTTCGAATCCTGTCTCCCCGACCACTTCGGTGGTCACCAAGAAGCCTGGAAGACATCACTGTCCTCCGGGTTTTTTTGTACCCAGTGCCAAGCCGCCCGCATGACGGGACCTTGCCGGAGCGCGCACGTACAATGGCCGCGCTGCCGGCCCCACCTGCAGCCGCCACTCCCCCACCTGCCGCTTCGGCGTAGACCGATGCCGGCGCTGCATGCCATTGCCCTGGCGTGCGACACCTGCAAGGACCACCGATGAGTTCCTCCACTTCCGATTCGCCATCGCTGCTGCACGGGCGCGTGCTGGCTTTCGCCGCCATTCTGCTGGCAGCGATCAACCTGCGCACCGCGGTTACCTCGATCACGCCGCTGCTGGACGTGCTCGGCCAGCAGTTCGGCTTCGGTACCACCATGACCGGCGTACTGGGCATGCTGCCGACCGCCTCGTTCGCGCTGTTCGGCGTGGCCACGCCGGCACTGGCGCGGCGCCTGGGGCTGGAACGCACCACGCTGCTGGCGATGGTGATGGCGATGGCCGGCCTGCTGCTGCGCTCCAGCGCCGGCAACGTCGGCACGCTGCTGCTGGGGTCGGTGCTGGCGCTGGCCGGCATGGGCATCGGCAACGTGGTGGTACCGCCGCTGGTCAAGCGCTACTTCGCCAACAAGGTCGGCACCATGAGCACGCTCTACATCAGCGTGCTGCAGCTGGGCACGATGCTGCCGGCGCTGCTGGCGGTGCCAGTGGCCAACGCCGCTGGCTGGCGCGTCTCGCTGGGCATGTGGGCGCTGCTCGCGCTGGCCGCGGCACTGCCGTGGCTGGTGCTGGCCAGGCGCGCACCGAAGCCGCAGGCCGACGCCACCGATCCCACCGCACAGCCGCACGGCAAGGTCTGGCGCACGTCGCTGGGCTGGAGCATGACGCTGATGTTCGGCATGACCTCGCTGATGACCTATTCGATGTTCACCTGGCTGCCGCGCATCGTGGTCGAGGCCGGTGGCACGCCCGCCTTCGGTGGCGTGATGGTCGCGGTGTTCTCGGCGCTGGGCCTGCTGCCTTCACTGGTCATCCCATCGATGGCGGTTCGCATGCAGAACCCGTTCCCGCTGGTGCTGATCGGCTTCTTCTCGTTCGTGATCGCCTTCACCGGCCTGCTGCTGGCACCGATGAAGGCCCCGCTGCTGTGGGCCTGCCTGCTCGGCGTCGGTCCGTCAACCTTCCCGCTGGCGCTGACCCTGATCAACCTGCGCACGCGCACCCCCACCGGCTCGGCGGCGCTGTCCGGCTTCATGCAGGGCGTGGGCTACAGCTTCAGCTGCCTGGGGCCGTTCCTGGTCGGCTGGCTGCATACGGTCAGCAACGGCTGGACGCTCCCGTTCAGCTTCCTGTTCGGCTGCGCCACCCTGATGCTGTGCGCCTCCTGGGTGGCCTGCAAGCCGCGCAAACTGGAAGATCTCTGGTAACCGGCCGGGGCCACCAGACGGTCCCGCCTACCGCTCGTCAGCCCGTTTGCGCATTTTGACGCCGGGCTGACAATTCCGGGCGGATAGTGCCCACGAATGCCCTTCCTTGCCGCGTGCCGGCATCGGGCATGGGGGCGGCAGCGCCGCCCAGGCCACCACTCGGTGTGCGGGGGACTCTCGTTTCAGACAAGACATTGCAGGTCGCTGTCCTGGTTCCGCCCATCCCTGCTGGATGGGAGTTCGCGAGGGGAGTGACGCAGGCCACGGCCATCCCAAAATCTGGCATGTGATGTGCGTCACATTTTTCAGGTTGTCTGGTTCGGAAGCCAAGGGGGTCCCCAATGGTTGTCCACCGTCGGCTGGCGCTTTGCGTCGGCCTCGCCTGCACTGCCCTGGCCTGGGCCAGCAGCGCTGCGCCGCCCGACCGCGAGACGGCCCTGGCCGAGATCGGCCGCTACCGCGACCAGGCCCGCTGGCTGGATGCCCTCGGTGCGATCGAGCGCGCCAGCCAGCAGCAGCCCAACGACGATCTGCTGTTCAAGCTGCGCGTACTGACCCTGGGCGACATCGGCAATGCCTGGCGCGCCTGGGAGCTGCTCCAGCAGCGCCCGCAGCTGTTCGACGCTGCACAGAAGCAACGCATCGAAGGCGACTACCTGGCCAAGCTGGTGGTCTGGAGCCTGGCCTACAGCAGCAGCGAAGACAGCCGGCTGGAAGAGGCCGAATCAACCCTGGCGCGCATGCAGCGCTACGTCGGCGCAGAGGGCACCCCACCCGCGCAGGCGCCACTGCGCATCCGCCTGGACCGGCTGATCCTGCTCAACCGCCTGGGGCGCCACGCGCAGGTGCGCGAGGAAGCGCGGGCACTGCAGGCCGAAGGCCACACGTTGCCCGACTACGTGCTGCCCGCCGTGGGTGATTCGTTGATGGGCACCCTGCACCCGGAGGAAGCCATCCCGGTACTGCAGGCCGCAGTAGCCGCCGATCCGACGCGTGACGCCTCGCATTCGGAACTGGCCTATGCCTACCTGGAAAGCGAGCAACAGGAAAAGGCCATCGACCTGCTGCAGGCCTGGCGCGACAAGGAGCCGCCATGGCGCTGGAGCAACGGCAAGTCACCGTACGCGAACTGGTCGCGCTACGAGGCCGACCTGAACCTGGCAATGGTGCGCGCCTACAGCGGCGACCTGCGCACCGCACAGCACGACCTGGAATCGATGGTCGACATCGCACCTGGCAACGGCGGCCTGCAGAGTGCGCTGGGCAGCGTGTACATGATGCGCGGATGGCCACGCATGGCGCTGCAGCGGCAGCAGATGGCGCATGCGCTGGACCCACGCGACATCGAGCCACGGCTCGGCATGGAAGAGGCGTACGTTGCCCTGCAACGCGACGACCTGGCACGGCCGCTGCACGACGATCTGGTCGCGCGCTATCCCACCCAACCGGCAGTCGAACGCATGGACCAGGCCTGGCGCGCGCATCGCGGCTGGCACGTGAAGGCATGGACGGATATCGGCCGCAGCTCGGGCGGCGGTGGCACCTCGCCACTGGGCAACAACGACCGCCATTACGGTCTTGAGGTGGAAACGCCGTTGCTGGATGACCGCTGGCGGCTGTTTGCCTTCGCCGACCGCCGCACGGTCGATTTCCAGGACCAGCGCATTGATCCGCTGTGGCTGGGTGCCGGCGTGCGCTACCGTTTCGGACGACTGGATGCAGAAGCAGCGGTGTTTCGCGCCAACGATCACATCGGCGATACCGGCCTGCGTCTTGGTGTCGGCTGGCAGTTCAACGATTACTGGCACGCCGGGCTGGTGGCTGTACGCAACGATCCGGACGCCTCGATGCAGGCGCGCGTGGCCGGCATCACCGCCGACAGCGTGAGCGCGCAGGTGGACTACCGGCGCAGCGAGCTGACCCACTGGATGTTCGGCGCCAGCCGCTTCCGCTACGACGACGGCAACCACCGCGAACTGTTCAGCACCAGCGTTGAACAGCGCCTGCTGACCCGCCCGCGCTGGCTGATCGATGGTCTCGCCAGTGCCTACACCAGCCGCGGCAGCCGCGACGACGCCCCCTACTTCAACCCGAAGCGCGACCGCATGGTCGAGATCGGAATGCGCATCGACCAGCAGTTGTGGCGGCACTACGAGCGCCATTTCCGGCACCGGCTGACGGTTTCACTGGGTGACTACTGGCAGGATGGCTTCGGCAGTGCGCTGGTCCCTTCGGTGTCCTACATGCACGAATGGCAGCTGGGCCAGGGCCGCGTGTTCGAGTACGGCGTGCGCTGGTCGCGGCCGGTCTACGACGGCCACCGCGAGCGTCATATCGGCTTCGAAGCCGCACTGCGCTGGGGAGAATGACATGGCCCGCATCCTGCGACTGATCGTGCTCCTGCTGCTGTCCGCCTCGCCGCCGGCGTTCGCCCAGCAGGCCCTGCATCTCGATGCCATTGACAACGGCCTGCTGATCCTCAGCTACCACGACATCCGCGACCAGGTCGCGGCCAAGGGCGACGCCGATACCTACGCGGTGAGCACGCAGAACTTCGCCGCGCACCTGGACTGGCTGGGTGCGCACGGCTATCACCCGGTGTCGTTGTCGCAGGTGATCGACGCCTCACAGGGGCGCGCCACGCTGCCACCAAGGCCCGTGCTGCTGACCTTCGACGACGGCCTGCGCAGCGTCTACGACAAGGCGTTCCCGCTGCTGCAGGCCTACCGCTACCCGGCGCTGGTGGCGGTGATCACCGATTACGTGGACATGGCGCCCGGGCGCACGATCGACTATGGCTACCGGCCGTTCGGCCACGATGACTTCGTTACCTGGGCGCAGCTGAAGCAGATGCACGACAGCGGCCTGATCGAAGTGGCCAGCCATACCGACGACCTGCATCATGGCGTGCTTGCCAATCCGCAGGGCAATTCGACGCCAGCGGTGGTCACCCGCATCTACAGCCCGACCACGCACAGCTACGAAAGCGAGGCGCAGTACGAGCAGCGCCTGCGCGCCGACCTCGGCCGTAGCGTGCAGCGCATCCAGCAGCACCTGGGCATACGCCCGCGCGCCATCGTCTGGCCCTATGCCGCCTACAACCAGCTGAGCAACGACATCGCCGAGCAGCTGGGCATGCCGATATCCTTCGATCTGGAAGGCCGCAGCACACCGGTGGCCAGCGACCTGCACGGGCTGGCGCGTTTCCTGGTGAGCGACAACCCGACCGTGGAGGGGCTGGCCTTCGAGCTGCGCCGCGATGTTGCACTCGATGGCATCCGTGCGCTGCAGGTCGACCTGGATGATGTGTATGACCCGGACCCGGCACAGCAGGCGCGCAACCTCGATGCGCTGATCGAGCGAGTCAAGCGCATATCGCCCACCCACGTCTACCTGCAGGCTTTCGCCGACCCCGACGGCAACAACACCGCCGACGCGCTGTACTTCCCCAACCGGCACATGCCGATGCGCGCGGACCTGTTCAGCCGGGTCGCCTGGCAACTGAAGTCGCGCGCGGGAGTGAAGGTATACGCCTGGCTGCCGGTGCTCGGGTTCGAGCTGCCCGATCCGGTGCAGCGGAAGGCATTGGCGATCCACAACGGCGATACCGACGGCATGTACCGGCTGGACTTCACCAACCCGAAGGCACGCCAGATCATGCTCGACATCTACGAGGATCTGGCCGTCAACTCGTACTTCGAAGGCCTGCTCTTCCATGATGATGGTTACCTGCGCGACACGGAACTGCCGGCGCTGGCGGCCGGCGGTGATGGCAGCGCACGCACCCAGGCACTGATCGACTTCACCCTGGCCCTCCGCGACAGTGCACAGCGCTGGCGACCAAAGCTGGCGACGGTACGCAACCTGTATGCCGAGCCGGTGCTGCGCCCGCAGAGCGAGGCGTGGTTCGCACAGCGGCTGGACCTGTTCAACAAGGCCTACGACCAGACCGCGCTGATGGCGATGCCGTGGATGGAAGGCAGCAAGCACCCCGAGCGCTGGCTGGACCAGCTGCTGGCCGCGGTGCGCGCGCATGATCCCCAGCTGCAGCACACCCTGTTCGAACTGCAGACCGTGGATTGGCGCACCGGCCAGCCGATTCCCGCCGAACGCCTGCGCGCGCAGATCCGCCGGCTGCAGGCCCAGGGGGTGCATCACTTCGCCTGGTATCCGGATGATTTCATCGCCGACCAGCCCTCCACCCATGATGCCCGCGCGGCCATGTCCGCCGGCAACTTCCCGTGCCCGGAGAAGTGACATGGACATGCATCCGCTGCTGCAGGTCCTGTTCCAGTTCGCCTTCTACTACCCGATGGTGATGGCGTTCTTCTGGATGTCGGGCGGGCTGTATTACTACTTCCGGCGTGAACGCCATTCGCGCCCGCGCAATGATCCTCCGTTGATGGTCGACCCACCGTTCGCAAGCCTGCTGATTCCCTGCCACAACGAGTCCGAGAACCTGGACGACACCCTGGGGGCCGCGCTGGCGCAGCGCTATCCGGCCGACTACGAGGTGATCGCCATCGACGATGGCAGCAGTGACGACACCGGCGCCCGGCTCGACGTGCTGGCGGCGAAACATCCACGGCTGCGCGTGCTGCACCTGGACCGCAACCTCGGCAAGGCCAATGCGCTGCGCATGGCGGCGCTGGCGGCACGCTCGGAGTACCTGGTGTGCATCGATGGCGATGCCATGCTGGAGGAGCACGCCCTCCACTGGATGGTTTGGCATCTGGTCAGTGGCAACCGGGTCGGCGCGGTCACCGGCAACCCACGCATCCGCAACCGCTCAACCCTGCTCGGGCGCCTGCAGGTGGCCGAGTTCTCCTCGATCATCGGCATGATCAAGCGCGCGCAACGTGTTTACGGGCGCATCTTCACGATCTCCGGGGTCATCGCCGGCTTCCGTCGCACCGCACTGCACCAGGTCGGCTGGTGGTCGGACGACATGGTGACCGAAGACATCGACATCAGCTGGCGCCTGCAGCGCGCGCACTGGGACATCCGCTACGAGCCCAACGCGCTGTGCTTCATCCTGATGCCGGAAACGCTGAAGGGCCTGTGGCGGCAACGACTGCGCTGGGCGCAGGGCGGCGTGGAAGTGATGCTGCGGCATGCGCGTTCACTGTTGCACTGGAAGGAGCGGCGCATGTGGGGCGTGCTGCTGGAGTATGTGCTGAGCGTGATCTGGGCCTACACCATGCTGTTCATCGTGGTGTTGTGGGTGCTGGGCAAGCTCATCGACATGCCGCCGCAGCTGTATATCGCCAGCCTGCTGCCGCAATGGCATGGCGTGATCCTGGCCCTGGTCTGCCTGCTGCAGTTCGCCAGCAGCCTGATCATCGACCGCCGTTACGAAACACAGATTGGACGCAACTACTTCTGGGTCATCTGGTACCCGATGGCGTACTGGCTGATCAGCCTTTCCACCACCCTGGTGGCGCTTCCCAAGACCCTGCTGCGCCGTCGCAGCAAGCGCGCTACCTGGACCAGCCCTGACCGGGGAATCCGATGAACGCCCACCACCCGTCCAACCGCTTCGACTCGCGGATGATCCGCAAGCCACATCATCAACCGCGCTTCCAGCGCACCGCCTGGGGCTTCGTCACCCTGGCGTTCTGGGGGTTCTACTTCTACCTGTGGGCACCGTTGGTGACCCTGCTCTCGTGGCTGATCGGCGGGCAGATGGCCTGGCAGCAGCTGTACGAGCGCAAGAACCAGTTCGACCCCTATGTGCTGGTCGCGCTGCCGCTGATGCTGCTGTGTGCCAGCGTGCTGCTGATCGGCTGGGCCGAGTACAACCGCGCGCGCTTCCGCGGCCACGACCGGCGCCTGCCGCGGCCGCTGGCCAGCCTCAACGAAGTGGCCGCCGACCTGGGGGCCAGCACCGGGCTGGCCGAGCGCCTGCTCGGCTGCAAGGCCGCCACGCTGCACATGGACGATCACGCGCGGCCGATCGGCATCCGCCGCGAGGTGGTGTAACCCGACAACCCGGTGGGTGCCGACCCTGGTCGGCACTTGCTTTGGTAGATGCCGACCTTGGTCGGCACCGGGGTCTACCGCGAAGAGCATCCACGCACGGCGTGGATCTACGTGCGCGTCTGCCCTTCACCGCGCACGACGAACCGTTCGACGGTGAGTGCTTCCAATCCCATCGGGCCGTAGGCATGCAGCCGTGTGGTGGAGATACCGATCTCGCTGCCCAGGCCGAGCTGGCCGCCATCGGAAAAGCGCGATGAGGCATTCACCATCACCACCGCCGAACGCAGCGCGTTGACGAAGCGTTCGGCGTGGCCGGCGTCTTCGGTCGCAATCACTTCGGTATGGTCGGAGGTATAGCGGCGGATGTGCGCAATGGCCGCATCGAGGTCATCCACCACCCGCACGGCCAGCACCAGATCCAGGAACTCGGCGGCGTAATCCGCATCGGTGGCTGCGGTGCTACCCGGCAGCAACGGCTGCGCAGCCGCGTCGGCACGCAGCTCCACGCCGCGCTCACCCAGTGCCTGCGCCACGCGCGGCAGGAAGGCTTCGGCCACATCACGATGCACCAGCAGGGTCTCCAGTGAATTGCAGGCGGCCGGACGGCTGCACTTGCCATCCACCAGCAGGTCGATGGCCTTGCCAAGGTCGGCGCTGGCGTCCACGAACAGGTGGCAGACACCCTTGTAGTGCTTGATCACCGGCACCCGCGCATGTTCGGCGACGAAACGGATCAGGCCTTCGCCACCGCGCGGAATCGCCAGGTCGATCAGCTCGTGCAGCTGCAGCAGTTCCAGCATCGCTTCGCGGCGCAGGTCGGTCAGCACGGTCACCGCGGCCGGTGGCACGCCGTTGGCCTTGAGCGCCCCCGCCAGCGCCTGGGCGATGGCGGTGTTGGAATGGATCGCTTCGGAGCCACCACGCAGGATCACGCCATTGCCAGCCTTCAGGCACAGCGCGGCGGCTTCGGCGGTCACGTTCGGGCGCGCCTCGTAGATCATCGCGATCACGCCCAGCGGCACGCGCACCTTCTGCACGCGGATCCCGTTCGGGCGCACGTCATCGCGGGTGACCTGGCCGACCGGATCTGGCAATCCTGCCACTTCGCGCACGGCCTCGGCCATCGCGAACAGGCGCGGCGGATCCAGTGCCAGCCGATCAAGCATGGCGCTGCCCACGCCTTTCCCACGTGCAGCGGCAAGGTCGCGCGCGTTGCCGGCCAGGATCAGCCCGGCGTTCACTTCCAACGCCTGGGCCATCGCCAGCAGCAGCGCGCGCCGGGCATCGCTGTCGAGCCCCGCAACCACCTGGGCCGCGTCACGGCAGGCCCGCGCCTGCACTTCGATGTCGGTCATCGGAATGTCCTTCAATGCGGTCATGGCAGTACCAGGTCGTCACGATGGACGACGCTGCCGCCGTAGTTGTAGCCGAGCACGGCCTGGATGTCGCGCGAATGGCGGCCAGCGATGCGGCGCACGTCATCAGCCGCATACTGGCTGACCCCACGGGCGATGCACACGCGCCCCTGCGGCGCGTTCCAGCACACCTGCACCATGTCGCCACGACGGAACGTGCCGTCCGCACCAGTGATGCCGCCGGGCAGCAGCGAAGCCCCCTTCTCGCGCATCGCCTGTGCCGCACCGGCATCGATCAGGATCGCGCCTTCGGCCAGCGGTGCGTGCCGCAGCCAATGCTTGCGTGCGGCCTCGCGACTGCGTGCGGCGTGGATGCGGGTACCGAACAGGCGGTCCTGCGCCAACGCGCGCACCACATCGCCACTGCGGCCGTTGAACAGGTAGGTCTCGATGCCGAGGCGGCCCGCCTTGGCCGCCGCTTCCAGCTTGGTGCGCATGCCACCGGTACCGGCACGTGATCCTGCGCCCCCCGCCATCGCCAGCACTTCATCATTCAGCTCCGCAACGTCGTGCAGCGGCCGTACATCGGCCACGGTGCGTGGGTCGGCGCTGTACAGACCATCGATGTCGGTGGCGATGAACAGCGCATCGGCATCGACCAGCGCCGCCACCGTCGCCGCCAGATTATCGTTGTCGCCAAGCTTGAGTTCGTCCACCGACACGGTGTCGTTCTCGTTGACCACCGGCAACGCGCCCAGCCGCAGCAGTTCGTTGAGGGTGGCGCGGGCGTTGAGGTAACGGCGGCGGTTGCGCAGGTCGTCATGGGTCAGCAGCACCTGCGCCACCGGGCGCTCGAAGAAGCGCTGCCAGAGCCCGATCAGCTGGGCCTGGCCAAGCGCCGCCAAGGCCTGCCGCGCCGCCATCGCTGCGCCCGGCTCATCGGCGCGCGGCAGGATCGCGCGCCCGGCAGCCACCGCGCCGGACGACACGATCACCAGCTCGCGCCCGGCCAATACGTTGGCCGAGACGAACTGCGCCAGGCCCAGCGCATGGCGTGGCGACAGGCCACCGCCGTCGGCCGCCAACAGGCTGCTGCCGACTTTCAGCACCGCACGCCGCCACGGCGGCAGCGCCTGTTCCGGGAACGGCGAAGCGACGTGGCTGGCATGCAGGGTCATCGGTCAGGGCCTCAGCGGGTGTTCCATTCGTGCACGGTCAGGTCGGAGGCCTGCATCGTCACCAGCGGATCGGTGGCGACGATGGCCTGCGCCTGCGCCAGGCTCTCGACATTGCACAGCACGTAGGCGCCACCGCTGCCATCGGCGAAGCCACCGGTCAGCTGCAGCTTGCCCTGTGCCTGCAACGCCTCGAGGAAGTCACGGTGCGGCTGCACCGCGGCGGCGTTGAAATCGGGCCGGCGCATCGCCAGCACCAGATAGACGGTGGCCGCCATCAGACCAGCGCCTGCCAGCGCGCACGCAGTTCATCCAGGCGCAAGGCGGACGCCGAGCCCGGCGACACGCGCGCGTGCAGGCTGCCTTCCGGCGTGCGCCCCTGCCCTGCACTGTCGGCACCGGCCGCGGCGGCCTTGTAGGCCTCGCGGAAAGGCACGCCGGCCACGGCCGCTTCCACGGCGACGTCGGTGGCATACATGCCTGAATCAATCGCTGCGCGCAGCTTGTCGTCACGCCATTCCAGGTTGGCCAGCAACGCCGGCAGCAGTTCCAGCGCGGCCAGGCCGCGGCCGAAGCCGTGGAAGATGGCGCCCTTGGACGACTGCAGGTCGCGGTGGTAGCCCGACGGCAGCGACAGCAGCTGCTCGATCTCGGTGCGTGCGGCGGCGACGCTGGCATGGGTGGCGCGCATCAGTTCGATCACATCCGGGTTGCGCTTGTTGGGCATGATCGAGCTGCCGGTGGTGTACTGCGCCGGCAGCGCGACGAAGCCGAACTCGGCGCTGGTGAACAGCGACAGGTCCCAGGCGATGCGGCGCAGGTCCAGCGTGGCGCCACCGAGCGCTTCCAGCGCGGCCAGCTCGAACTTGCCGCGCGACAGCTGCGCGTAGATCGGCGAGATCTGCATGCGTGCGAAACCGAGCACGGCGGTGGTGTGCTCGCGGTCCAGCGGCAGGTTCACGCCGTAGCCGGCAGCCGTGCCGAGCGGATTGGCGTCGACCAGCGCATGGGTGTCGCGGGCACGGATGGCATTGTCGATGAAGGCCTCGGCCCAGCCCGCCCACCACATGCCGGCCGAGGACACCACGGCACGCTGGATGTGGGTATAACCGGGAATCGGCAGGTCCTTCTCGGCCTGGGCACGGTCCAGCGCGACCTTTGCCACTTCGGCGCTGAGCTGGGCAACGCGCTGCAGCTTTTCCTTCAGCCACAGGCGGGTGGCCACCAGGATCTGGTCGTTGCGGCTGCGGCCGGTGTGGATCTTGCGGCCGGCATCACCGAGGCGTTCAGTCAGGCGCGCTTCGATGGCCGAGTGACCATCCTCATACTGGGTATCCAGCACGAAGCGGCCTTCGCGGAAGTCCTGCGCCAGGATCTCCAGTTCGCGCAGCAGGCCAGCCAGCTCGTCGGTACTGAGGATGCCGATGTGCTGCAGGCCCTGCGCATGCGCGGCGCTGGCGGCGATGTCATGCAGGAAGAACTCGCGATCGAGGATCACGTCGTCGCCGGCGAGGAAGGTCTGGATCTGGGCGTCGACGGCGACGCCGGGCTTCTGCCAAAGAAGGTCTGCCATGGGGGCTCCGGAAGGCGGGTTCAGTGCGGGATCGACGTCAGTTCGTCGATGCCCAGCGCAAGGTTGAGGTTCTGCATGGCCTGGGTGGCCGCGCCCTTCAGCAGGTTGTCCAGCGTCGCCACCACGACCACGCGCTTGCCGCCCGGGGCCAGGGTGAAGCCACCGACCTGGGCACCATGGCGGCCGGCAATGCGGCTGACCCAGGGCGCTTCGTCCACCACCTCGATCAGCGGTTCACCGGCATAGGCCTGCTGGAAGCGCTCGACGATCTGCTCGCGGGTCTGCACCTGGTTCAGCCACAGGTTGGCGGTAAGCGTGATGCCACGGAAATGCGGGGCGACGTGCGGCATGAACTCGACGGCCACGCCCAGCTGCACCGACACTTCGCGCTCGTGCACGTGGTTGGTCAGCGCGTAGGGCATCAGGTTGTCGGCCAGCAGGTCGACGTTGTTCTTGTCCGACGGCGTGGTACCGGCACCGGAGTAGCCGGAGACACCGAAGCACTGCGGCGGACCGGCCAGCAGGTCCAGCAGCGGATGCACCGCCAGCTGCATCGCAGTGGCATAGCAGCCCGGATTGCTGATGTGCTTCCGGCCGTTGTAGCGGCCGCGGGTCAGCTCCGGCAGGCCGTAGTACCAGCTGTTGTCGAAGCGGTAGTCGGCCGACAGGTCGACGATGACGGTGTCCGGTTTCGCTGCCTCAAGCGCGGCCACGAACGGCGCGGCCAGGCCATTGGGCAGGGCCAGGATCACCGCATCCACGCCCTTGGCGGCCACCGCGTCGGCGTCCAGGTTCTCGTACTGCAGTTCACCCTGGAATTCCGGATGGTGATCGGACAGGCGCTGCCCGGCGCGTTCGCGCGAGGACACGAAGGCCAGTTCCAGGCGCGGATGGGCGGCAACCAGCTTGATCAGCTCGGCGCCGGTATGGCCGCGGGCACCGACGATGCCCAGGGTGAAAGTCGAATCGTTCATGCGTGACTGTCCAGGCGGTACTGCAGGTGGCGCTTCACGCCCTGCCATTCCGCATCGATGATGGAGAAGATGACGGTGTCGCGCGGCGTGCCGTCGGCATGCCGCTTGTGGTTGCGCAGCACGCCATCCTGCTTGGCGCCGAGGCGGGCAATGGCGGCGCGCGAAGTGGTGTTGAACCAGCTGGTTTCCAGCACCACGCTGATGCAGCCCATCGTTTCGAAGGCGTGCTGCAGCAGCAACAGCTTGGCTTCGGTATTGGCCCCGGTGCGCTGCACGCGCGGCGTGTACCAGGTGTAGCCGAGGCTGAGTTTCGGCACGCTCGCATCCATGTCGTAGAAGCGCGTGCTGCCGATGATCTCACCGGCGGCATCGCAGATCACGAACGGAAGCACCTTGCCCTCGGCCTGCGCCTGCAGCGCGGCCTGCACATAGGCCTCGGCCCGCTCCGGCGACGGCACCTGGGTATACCAGAGCTGGTCCAGGCCGCTGCCGTCCAGCGCAGCACGCAGGCCGGGCACGTGTTCCATCTGCAGCGGCTGCAGCATCACGTGCTGGCCGCGCAGGGTGGGTACCGAATTCCAGGCGTCGGGGTTGCTCATCGCTCAGCCCTGCAGGCTTGGCGTGCGCTTGGCGCAGTGGTCGACATAGGTGCGGATGCGATCAATGCCATCGGCACCGAACCAGAACACCTTCCATTGATCCTGCTTGTAGCAGCCATCGGATTCGGCGTAGTAGAAATGGTTGATCGGGTTGCCATGCCGCGAGCGCCAGAACAGCTGCGGGGTTTCCTCCAGCATCACGTTCCAGACCGCACGACCGAGGCCTTCACCCTGCGCGTCGTCGAGCACGGCGAACTTGTCCAGGTACACGCCTTCGGCCTCATCGGTGAGGATCACCGCGGTGCGGTAGTTCTCGCTGACATAGGCGCGCAGCAGTCTGGTCTTCTCGAAGTAGTCCGGCACCAGGGTGCGGCCAAAGCTGGATTCAATCAGGCCCTTCAGGCGCGGCAGGTCCAGTTCGTTCCAGACGGTGGCGCGCAGCACCTTCTCGCCCTTGCGCACCAGCGTGCCCGAGCCCTTGTGGGTGAACAGTTCCTTGGCCAGGTCGGCCGGGCGGGTGATCGACACCGACGATTCCAGCGGCAGACGTTCGAGCAGGTCCTTGATCTGCTCGATCTTCACCTTCATGCCGCCGTGGATCCACGGCTGCGCGATCAGGTGGTCGTACTCGGTGGACAGGTTGATCGAATCGATCACGTTGCCCTGCTCATCCAACAGGCCACCGGTGCCGGTCAGGAAGATGATCTTGTACGGCTGCAGTTCCTGCACCAGCTCGTTGGCCGCAAAGTCGGCGTTGACGTTGAGGATCTGGCCGCCGGCGGTCTCACCCAGGCTGGTGATGACCGGGATCGAGCCGGCACGCAGGCTGGCCTCGATCGGCGCCAGGTTGACCTTCTTCACTTCGCCGACCAGGCCGTAGGTATCCACGTCCAGGTACTCGGCCTCGAACACGCCACCGGTGATCGAAGTGGCGCGCGCGCCGTTCTGCTGCAGCGCCTCGACCAGGCGCAGGTTGGACTGCTGGAACACCCGGCGCACGATCGCCAGCGCTTCCGGCGAGGTCACGCGCAGGCCGTTCACGGTCTGCTTCTCGATGCCGGCCGCCGACAGCTCGGCATCCAGCTGCGGGCCGGCGCCGTGCAGCACGATCGGGGTCAGCCCGACTTCCTGCAGGAACGACAGCGAGGAGGTCAGTGCGTCGAGGTCATCGCGCAGCACTGCGCCGCCGACCTTGACCACGGCGAAGCGCTTGGCATCCAGCTGCGAAAAGCGCTTGAGGTACTGGCTGATCTCCTTCGCGCTGGCCATGCTGGAAAGCAGGCGCACGATGGTCTGGCGGGTCTGGCGGTGGGGCTGGAGGGCAGGAGACATTTCGGTTTCGTCGGAAAGGAAAGAATCAGGCGCCGGCGGCGATGATGCGGTGCACGGCGTCGGTGTAGCGCTGCAGCTGGTCCAGCGTCACGAACTCATCAGCGGTGTGGGCTTGGGCGATGTCACCCGGGCCGAACACCAGCGTGGTGTAGCCACCAGCCGAGAACAGCGAGGCTTCGGTCCAGAAGTCCACCGCGTTGCCGATCGGCAGGTCCAGCGCATCGGCCACGTCGCGCGCCAGCAGGCGGCGGTTCTCGGCTTCGGCGATGTCGCCGGCCGGCAGGCTGGGGCCACGGAAGGTTTCGGTGAATACCGCCGCTTCCGGCTCGGCGAAACCGGCGAAGGTGGCCAGCAACGCGTCGATGTTCATCGACGGCAGCGGCCGGAAACCGAAGCGCACTTCGGCGGCGGGCGCGATCATGTTGGCCTTGATGCCACCTTCGACGCGGCCGATGTTGAAGCGCAGGCCGGTCAGCCCACCAAAGCGGGCCGAGGCCAGCGACTCGACATGATCCAGCGCGCGGTTGCCCCAGCGCATCGCCTGGTGCAACGCGCTGGCAGCGGCATCCTGCTTGCCCGAGGCGTGCCCGGCGCGGCCGGCGAACTGCATCAGCACCGAGCTGATGCCACGGTGCGCCAGCACCGCCTCGCTCATGGTCGGTTCGGCCACCAGCACCGCTTCGTACGGCAGGCCACGGGCCAGGAACGCGGCGACGCAGCGCGGATCGTTGGCTTCCTCGTCGCTGGAGAACAGGAACGCGGCATCACCATCGCTGGCATTGGCCGCGGCCACCAGTGCGGCCGCCGCGCCCTTGATGTCACACACGCCCAGGCCGACCACGCGGTCATCCAGGCGCCGCATCACATGCGGGTCGGCACTCCAGTGCGGCGAATCCGGCACGGTATCCAGGTGCACGTTGAACAGGTACTTCGGCGTACCGCGCACGGCATACAGGCTGACTGCACCGGCGCCGTGGTCGATCACCTCGACGTTGAAGCCGGGCAGGTTCGCGCGCAGGTAATCGAAGATGCCACCGGTGGTGATCGCACGCGGCGGGTTGCGGGTGTCGAAGGACACCAGGGCCTGCAGGTGATCGAGCGTCTGTTCAAGCATGAATCAACAATCCTGTGGAATTCCGCCGGGCATGGCCCGGCGCTACCGGAATGCGCCTGCTGGAGAGCCCCCTTGGTGTTCAAGGGGGCGCGCGAGCGGCGCAGGTGGGTCAACCGCGGTTGACCTGCGCGTACAAGGTCGAGCTCATGCCGAACAGCTTGATGAACCCTTCGGCCTCCTCCACGCCCCAGTCGGCCGACTGCGCGTAGGTGGCACCCTTGGTGTTGAGCAGGTGCGGCGACTTCACCGCCACCGCGTCGACGCGGCCACCACGGGTTTCCAGCACCACTTCGCCGTTGACCTTGGCCTGCGAGGACTTCAGGAACGCTTCGATGTCGGTCTTCAGCGGATCGTGGTAGAAGCCTTCGTACACCAGCTCCACCCACTTGCGCGCCACGTCCGGCTTGAAGCGGTTCTGCTGCTTGGTCAGCACCGCATCTTCCAGTGCGCGATGCGCGGCCAGCAGCGAAACCAGGCCCGGGGCCTCGAACACGATGCGGCCCTTCAGGCCGATCACGGTGTCGCCGGTGTACACGCCACGACCAACGCCATACGGGGCGAACAGCTTGTTGAGCTGGGCCAGGATCTGGTCGCCCGGCAGCGCCTTGCCGTTCAGTTCAACGGCTTCGCCTTCGACGAACTTCAGGGTGACGGTCAGGGCCTGTTCCGGCCACTCGCTGCGCGGCGAGCACCAGCCACGCGCACCCTCGCCCGGGGCTTCCCAGCGGTCGATCTCGCCACCGGACATGGTCACGCCCAGCAGGTTTTCGTTGATGGTGTAGGCCTGCTGCTTGGCGCGCACGCCGAAACCGCGCTCTTCCAGGTACTTCTGCTCGTAGGCGCGGGTCTGGGTGTGCTCCTTCTGGATCTCGCGGATCGGCGCGATGATCTGGTAGTCACCCAGCGCCTTCACCGCCAGGTCGAAACGGACCTGGTCGTTGCCCATGCCGGTGCAGCCGTGGGCGATGATGTTGGTGCCCAGTTCGGCGGCACGCTTCAGCGCGGCATCGACGATCAGGTAACGGTCCGACACCAGCAGCGGGTACTGGCCCTGGTAGCCCTCGCCAGCCCACACGAACGGCTTGACGAAGCCTTCCCAGATGGCCGGGCCACCATTGACGGTGACGTGGCTGGTGACGCCCAGCTCGGCGGCACGCTTCTCGATGAAATCGCGCTCTTCATCATCCACGCCGCCGGTGTCGGCGAACACGGTGTGCACGTTGTAGCCACGCTCCTGCAGGTACGGCACGCAGAAGCTGGTATCCAGGCCGCCGGAGAAAGCGAGAACGACGTCTTTGTTGCTCATGGGGAGGGTATGTCCTGGTAGCGCCGGGCCGTGCCCGGCGGAAATGATTGAATCGGAAAAAAATCAGCGCCCGGCAACCGCGGCCATGATCGCCTTCTGCACGTGCAGGCGGTTCTCGGCTTCGTTGATGGCGATGCACTGCGGCGAATCCATCACGCCGTCGGTGGCCTTCACGTTGCGGCGCAGCGGCAGGCAGTGGCTGAACACGCCGTTGTTGGTCAGCGCCATCTTGCGTTCGTCGACGATGAAGTGCTTGAACTGGTCGCGAATCGGCTTTTCCGGCTCCCAGTTGCCGAAGAACGGCAGCGCGCCCCAGCTCTTGGCGTAGACCACGTCGGCGCCGGCGTAGGCGCTGTCGATGTCATGGCTGATCTTCAGCGAACCGCCGCTCTCGGCCACATTCTGCTCGGCCCAGCCCATGTAGCGGTCGTCGAGGATGTAGTCGGCGGTCGGGCACAGCAGGGTCACGTCCATGCCCATGCGGGTGGCGATGGTCAGCGCCGAATTGGCCACGGCGGTGTTCAGCGGCTTGGGGTGGTAGGTCCAGGTCAGCACGTACTTCTTGCCACGCAGGTCCTGGGTGCCGAAGTGCTCCTGCAGGGCCATCACATGCGCCAGTTCCTGGCACGGATGGGTGATGGTCTCCATGTTGATGACCGGCACCGGCGAGTACCTGGCGAAGCTGTTGAGGACGATGTCCTGGCGGTCGTAGGCCCAGTCGATGAACTTGGGGAACGCGCGCACGGCGATGATGTCGCAGTAGCGGCCCAGCACCTTGGCCACTTCCGCGATGTGCTCTTCGGTATCGCCATCCATCACCGTGCCGAGGTTGAACTCGATCGGCCACGCATCCTTGCCCGGCTGCAGCACCACCGCGTGGGCGCCGAGCTGGAACGCGCCCAGTTCGAAGCTGGTGCGGGTGCGCATGGACGGGTTGAAGAACACCAGCGCGATCGACTTGCCCTTGAGCTGGTCGCCGAGCTTGTTGCGCTTGAACAGCGCGGCCTGGGTCAGCAGCGCGTCGAGTTCGCTGCGGCTCCAGTCCTGGGTGTTCAGGAAGTGCTTGGGGGACATCATCTTTCCTTGCGTGGCAGCGCCGGGTCCGGCGCGGTGGAAGGGAAAAGCAGGAAGCAAAGGTGGAACGAAAAGATTGCAGTTGCAGCTTTCAGAACGCGTAAACGAAAAAACCCAGCCGGCGGGCTGGGTTTTTTTCGGACGAACAGCAAAAAGCTCCGGTTACCCAGCGAGAATGTGGGGTTCCGGTCGACGGGCACGCGAGGTCATGCCCGACGCCTGTCGGGCTGCGCTGCTGTCGTGCTGGAAGTCGGTGAGCTTCATGGCCGACAATCTTTGCATGCGGCCGGGGCCGGCGCAAGGGGCTGGGGCCACGGAATCAGGGATTGCCGGCGGCACCCTGCTCGGGGCCCACCCAGGGGGTGATCGAGACACGGATCTTCAGCCGGTTGCCGGGGTCTTCCGGCAGCCGCGAGCGGTACTTGGTGCCCTTGTAGACGTAATCCACGTCATAGGCGATCGGCCGGCGGAATTCACGCCCGACCGGCACGATGCGGCAGTCGCGGGTCAGCATCGGACCGTTGTTGGCTGGCGCCGGAGCCGGCGTCTCCGTCGCGGCCTCCTCGGGGATCTCCTCGTCACTGCGCTTGAACATCGAGCGCACTGAGTCCCAGAAGCGGCTGATCCGGCCCTTGTCCTCGACCGGCTCTTCACCGGTCACGTTGACCGGGGCCAGGGTACGGGTCGAGATCGGCTCGCAATGCTCCTCGGTGCGGGTTGCGCGCAGGGTCTGGAACACCGGCTCGACGTTCAGCACCTGCGCATAGTCGAACTTCACGTTCTCGACGATCACCACCCGGTTGCGCGGCTCGGCCTCCTGCGCCTGGGCCACGGCGGCCGTCGCCGACAGGCAGGCCAGGGTCAGCAACGCGGTGGATTTCAGTGGCGACGGGAGCAAGGACACGGCAATAGTGTAGGCAGTGACGAGCGCAAGGGGCTGAACATTACCCGTCCACGCCGCTCCTGCCCACCCCACCTTGGGTGGAGCCGGCGTCCACCGGTGGCAATCGGCGTCCCCAAAGGGGGCCGACACGTTCTAAAATCACAGGCTTGTCCCCCAGCCACAGCCCCATGACCCTGCGCCTGCACAACAACCTGACTCGCCAGCTCGAACCGTTCACCCCGCTCGATCCGGCCTGTCCGACCCTGTATGTGTGTGGCCCCACGGTCTACAACTACGTGCACATCGGCAACGCCCGCGGCCCGGTGGTGTTCGGGGTGCTGGCCGACCTGCTGCGGCGGCGTTTCGGCACACTGCGCTACGCCCGCAACATCACCGACGTGGACGACAAGATCAACACCGCCGCGCGCGAGCAGGGGGTGCCGATCAGCACCATCACCGACAAGTTCGCCGCCGCCTACCGTGAAGACATGGCCGCGCTGGGCGTGGTGCCGCCGGACATCGAACCGGAAGTGACCGCACACATGCCGCAGATCATCACCATGATCGAGCAGCTGATCGCCAACGGCCATGCCTATGCCGCCGAGGGCCACGTGCTGTTCGCGGTGGCCAGTTTCGACGGCTACGGCAAGCTGTCACGCCGCGACCCGGAAGAGATGCTGGCCGGCGCCCGTGTCGATGTCGCCCCCTACAAGCGCGATCCCGGCGATTTCGTGCTGTGGAAGCCCTCCACCGACGACCTGCCCGGCTGGGAATCGCCGTGGGGCCGTGGGCGCCCGGGCTGGCACATCGAATGCTCGGCGATGGCCGCCGCCCATCTGGGCGAGACCATCGACATCCATGCCGGCGGCGTCGACCTGCAGTTCCCGCACCACGAGAACGAAATCGCGCAGAGCGAATGCGCCCATGGCGGCAGGATCTTCGCTCGCTATTGGCTGCACAACGGCATGCTCAACTTCGGCGGCGCCAAGATGAGCAAGTCGCTGGGCAACATCGAGCGCGTGCATGACCTGGTGCGCCAGCATCCGCCGGAGGCCCTGCGCCTGGCGCTGCTGTCGGCCCATTACCGGCAGCCGCTGGACTGGTCCGATGGCCTGATCGAGCAGTCGGTGCGCACCCTGGACCGCCTGTACGGCACCCTGCGCGAACTGGCGTCGATCGAAGCCAGCGCGGTGATCCCGGCCAGCGTCGAGGCGACCCTGGATGACGACCTGAACACCCCGCAGGCGCTGGCCGAAGTGGCCCGCATCGCCGCCGAGGCGCGTCGTGCCACCGACAAGGCCGAACAGGCGCGCCTGAAGGGCGAGCTGCTCGGCGCCGGCCTGGCGCTGGGCCTGCTGCAGGCCGATCCGGCGCAGTGGTTCGGTACCGCCGCCGGCGATGACGGCGACGATGCCCGCATCCAGGGCCTGATCGACGAGCGCGCTGCGGCCAAGAAGGCGCGTGACTTCGCCCGTGCCGACGCCATCCGCGACCAGCTGGCCGCCGAAGGCATCGTGCTGGATGACACCCCGCAGGGCGTTCGCTGGTCGCGCAAGCGCGGCTGACCTGCCCTGCCCCGTGGCCGGTCCGCCGGCCACGCCCCCACCGTAGAGACTGTTGTGACCGACTCCCCGTTCCCGCTTGAACCCACCGCCGCCGAGGCCCAGACCGCCATCGCCGAGGAATTCGGCTTCTTCGGCGACTGGTCCGAGCGCTACCAGTACCTGATCGACCTCGGCCGCAAGCTGCCCGCCTTCCCGGACGAGTGGAAGACCGAAGAGCACCGCCTGCTGGGCTGCCAGTCGATGGTCTGGATCGTGCCGGAAGGCAACGCGCAGTCGCTGCGCTTCCACGCCATCAGCGACTCGGCCATCGTCTCCGGACTGATCTTCCTGGCCCTGCGCGTGTACTCCGGGCGCTCGGCACAGGAAATCCTGGATACCGAGCCCAGCTACATCCAGGACATCGGGCTGGCCCGCCACCTCTCCCCCACCCGCAGCAACGGCGTGGCGGCGATGCTGGCCTTCATCCGCGAGACCGCGCAGGCCCAGCTGCAGCGCGATCCGTCGTGAGCGAGCCTGCCACAGCCGAAGACACCGCGCTGGGCCTGCTGTCCCGGCCCGGTTTCGCCAAGCTGCTGGCCTACCGCATCTTCGCGATGCTGTCCTACCAGGTGGTGGCAGTCACCGTCGGCTGGCACATCTACGAAGTCACCCGCAATCCGTTCTCGCTGGGCCTGGTCGGCTTGGCCGAGGTGCTGCCGTTCTTCTGCGTGGCGCCGTTCGCCGGCTATCTGGTCGACCACCTGCCGCGCCGCCGGCTGGGCATGGTCGCCTGTTCCGGGCTGATCGCCACGGCGCTGGTGCTGACCGGCGTTGCCACCGGGTGGCTGCCGTTTGAAGGCGTGTGGCCGATCTATGCGGCCATTGCGCTGACCGGCATGGTCCGTGCGTTCCTCTCGCCCATCTACAACGCGCTGTTCGCCCGCGTGCTGGCCCGCGACCAGTTCGCACGCGGCGCCGGGCTCGGCGCCGTGGTGTTCCAGGCCGGCATGGTCGCCGGCCCGGCGCTGGGCGGCGTACTGGTCGGCTTCGGCGGCAAGGGCCTGTCCTATGCCGTGGCGACTGCCTTCGCACTGGTGGCGATGGCCTGCCTGGCCATGCTGAAAGTGGAAGAGCCAGTGCACACCGGTCCGGCCGCGCCGATCTTCAAGAGCATCGCCGAAGGCGCGCGCTTCGTGGTCGGCAACCGGATCATGGTCGGCGCGATGGCGCTGGACATGTTCTCGGTGCTTCTGGGCGGCGTTGTGGCGATGCTGCCGGCCTTCCTGCACGAAATCCTGCACCACGGCCCGGAAGGCCTGGGCATCCTGCGCGCGATGCCGGCGCTGGGTTCGGTGTGCGTTGGCCTGTGGCTGGCGCGCCACCCGCTGCACCGCAATGCCGGCCGCGTGCTGCTGTTCGCGGTGGCCGGGTTCGGCCTGTGCGTGATCAGCTTCGGGCTGTCGCAGCACTTCTGGCTGTCGGCGCTGATCCTGCTGTTCTACGGGGCGTTCGATGGCGTGTCGGTGGTGATCCGCTCGACCATCCTGCAGCTGGCCACGCCGGAGGAAATGCGCGGGCGGGTATCGTCGATCAACGGCATCTTCATCAGTTCGTCCAACGAACTGGGCGCGTTCTATGCCGGCACGATGGCGAAGCTGCTCGGCCTGGTGCCGGCGGTGGTGCTGGGCGGGTTCGCGGTGCTGAGCGTGGCCGGGATCACCGCGTGGAAGAACCCGACGCTGCGGAAACTGAATCTTCGCGACCTGCAGTGAACCTGTAGAGCCGAGCCCATGCTCGGCTGCGCATTTCCGTGCGCCCACGCAGCGGTTGCGCCGGGCCGCGCCCGGCGGGCTTCTTCCGCGACCGCGGCGGGGTGTCACTTTCTTTGCGCGCGCACCGTGCTGCAGGAGCAGCGCGGAACGGCGCAGCCGGCCCGCAGGGTGGCGCACATGGATGTGCGCCATCAAGAAAGTCACCAAAGAAACGCGCCGCCATCCGCGAGCCGGTGCTGCGCACTGGTGCCCTGCGCTCCTCGGCGAATCAGGGGACGGCGCGGAGAGCCAGCCGACTAGCAGTCGGCTCTACAGGATAGAGCCGCCTCTTCGCCCCTGATTCCCCTGCGGTGCTCGGCTCGCTACAAGGCGGACCTAACAGCCGCGAGCGCACGCATGACCGCTTCTGGTAGAGCCAAGCCATGCTTGGCTGCTTTTGCTTTTGCTTTTTCTTTTGCTCTTCCTTGCCCTCCGGCTTCGGCCCGAGCCGAGCATGGGCTCAGCTCTACAGCAACCGCGCACGCAGGAAACCGTCAAGAGCCTGCGGGTGGGTCCGGGCAGGACCGTCCGCGGCATGGATGCCGCGGCCGAGCTTACAGGGATGTACTTGCAGCGTGTCCTGCCCGGCCCCACCCGCAGGCTCACCCCGATACCCGGAAGGCGCTGCTCTTCGCAGCCAACCCGAACCCAACAAAAAACCCGGCCGAAGCCGGGCTTTTCGCATGACATCACAACGAACCGGAATCAGTCGCCCTGCTGCTTCTGCAGGTGCTCCCAACGCTCCTGGGCGTCGATGGTGCGCTCGGCGGTCAGGCGCGCCTCCAGGCGCTCCAGGCCGATTTCTTCGCCGGTGTCGACGCAGTAGCCGTAGTCGCCCGCTTCCAGGCGCTTGAGGGTGCTGTCGATCTTGCCGATCAGCTTGCGGTAGCGGTCGCGGGTACGCAGTTCCAGCGAGTTCTCGGTCTCGCGGGTCGCACGCTCGGCTTCATCGCCGATGTCACGCACTTCCTCGCGCAGGTTCTCGATGGTCTGCTTGGACTCTTCCACCAGGTCCGCACGCCAGTTCTGCAGGCGCTGGCGGAAGTATTCCTGCTGCAGCGAGCTCATGTATTCCTCTTCCGAGGACGGCTTGTAGCCAGCCGGCAGGATCGGGCGGCCAGTGGCCTCGTCGGTCTTGTATTCGACCACCTTGTACTTGCTGCGCGGGGCCGGTGCAGCCGAGCGGGCGGCGACGGCCACGGCAACCTTGCCGACAGGGCGCGACACGGTCTTCGGGGCGGAATCGGATTTCACGGCGGTTTTGGCAGGCGATTTCGAAACGGGCACGGGATTCTTGGATTGCGGGGCCTTCGAAGCGGCAGGAGCGGCGGCCGGGGCCGGCTTTGAGGCCGGTTGGGCTGCTGCCACTGCCACGGTCTTGGCCGGGACAGGCTTGGCCGGAGCCGGCTTGGCAGCAGGCTTCGGTGCGGACTTCACTACTGGGGCCGGGGTCGGCTTCGCGGCCGGCGCGGCAACATTCTTGGCAACCTTCTTTACAGCGGCAGGCGTGGCGACCGGTTTAGCCGCAGCGACCTTCTTTGCTACGGGCTTGGCAACCGGCTTGACCGCAGCCTTCGGCGCCGGCTTGGCTGCTGCCTTCTTCGCCACCGGCTTGGCGGCGGCCTTCTTGACCGGCGCGGCCTTGCTGGCGGCCTTCTTCACCACCGGCGCCTTCTTGCTGGCAGCGGCAGGCTTGGCCTTGGCAGGCGCAGCGGCCTTCTTCGCCACCGGCTTGGTTGCCTTGACCGGCGTTTTCTTTGCGGTGGCCTTCCTGGCCGCCGGTTGCGAGGACGCTGCCTTGGTCGCCGGCTTGCTCGCCGGTTTCTTGGCAACGGGCTTTGCCGCCAACTTCTTCACAACAGGCTTGGCGGTTTTCTTGGCGGCCGTTGCGGCCTTCTTTGCAGTTTTTTTAGCAGCCACGAAACGCTCTTCCTTGGATTCCCCGGGGCCCGGGAAAGCGGGCCTTTATAGCCTACCCGACCCGCAGCAGCAACCTCGGCACCCTGCTCCATTCAGTCCTGGAGTCAAGGTGCCCAAGGGGCAGTCCGACGAACACGGACCGCCTTGCGCGGTACGGAACCTGGCCAGCACCCGCGGGTGCTGGTACCGGTCGCAGGCCATCGGCGACATGCGACCAACGGCCCATCCTGCACAAATGCGGCCTTCATGCCAACTGGCATAAGATGACTGGGTGATCTCGCGCCTGCTCATTTCCCTGCTGCGCTTCTACAAGCGCTTCATCAGCCCCCTGCTGGGGCCGCGTTGCCGTTTCGTGCCGAGCTGTTCTGAATACGCGATGGACGCCATCTCCCGACACGGCCCGCTGCGCGGCAGCTGGCTGGCTGCGCGCCGGCTGGGCCGCTGCCATCCGTTCCATCCCGGCGGCTTCGACCCGGTGCCCGAATCCACCCACGCCCCCTCTTGCCGTTGCACAGGAAAACACTGACATGTCCTCCACCCTCATCACCAACGCCCGGATGGTCAACGAAGGCCGCACCTTCGACGGCGACCTGCGCATCGAGAACGGCCGCATCGCGCAGATCGGCAGCGGGCTCACGCCGCGCGACGGCGAGCAGGTGGTGGACGCCGCCGGGCGCTGGCTGCTGCCCGGCATGATCGACGACCAGGTGCATTTCCGCGAGCCGGGCCTGACCCACAAGGGCGACATCGCCAGCGAATCGGCGGCGGCCGTGGCCGGCGGCCTGACCAGCTTCATGGACATGCCCAACACCAACCCGCCGACGCTGGATTCGACCATCCTGGAAGCCAAGTACGAACTGGCACGCGGCCGCGCCTGGGCCAACTACGGCTTCTACCACGGCGCCAGCAATGACAACCTCGAAGCGATCCGTGCACTGGACCCGAAGAAGGCCCCGGGCGTGAAGGTGTTCATGGGCGCCTCCACCGGCAACATGCTGGTGGACAACCCGGAAACCCTGGACGCGATCTTCCGCGAATGCCCGACCCCGATCATCACGCACTGCGAAGACACGCCGATGATCGATGCCAACCTGAAGGCCTTCCAGGAAAAGTACGGTGACGCCCTGACGCCGGACATGCACCCGGACATCCGTTCGCGCGAAGCCTGCATCAAGTCCACCCGGCTGGCGATGTCGCTGGCACGCAAGCACGGTACCCGCCTGCACGTGCTGCACATCTCCACCGCTGACGAGCTGGCACTGTTCGAGAAGGGCCCGCTGATCCGCGCCGACGGCAGTCGCAAGCAGATCACTGCCGAAACCTGCGTGCACTTCCTGCACTTCGCGCGCCCGGATTACGCGACCAAGGGCAACCTGATCAAGTGCAACCCGGCGATCAAGGAAGTGTCCGACCGCGAGGCGATCACCGCCGCGCTGGCCGACGACGTGCTGGACGTGCTGGCCACCGACCACGCGCCGCACACCTGGGAAGAGAAGCAGAAGCCGTACGCGCAGGCGCCGTCGGGCCTGCCGCTGGTGCAGTACGCACTGGTGGCCGCGCTGGAGCGCGTGCACGAAGGCAAGCTGACCCGCGAGCAGGTGGTGCAGAAATTCGCACACGCGCCGGCACAGCTGTTCGACGTGGAAGAGCGCGGCTTCCTGCGCGAAGGCTACTTCGCCGACCTGGTGCTGGTGGAGGACGTGCCGTTCACGGTCAAGCGCGAGGACGTGCTGTCCAAGTGTGGCTGGTCGCCGTTTGAAGGCACGACCTTCCGTTCGCGCGTCGCCGCCACCTGGGTCAACGGCCAGCTGGTGTGGGACGGCAGCAAACTGGTCGGCGAGCCGGCCGGCCAGCGCATGACCTACGACCGCTGATGCGCGCGGCTCTCCTGACCGGGGCGCTGCTCCTGGCTGCGCCCCTGCTCTGCACATCTTCGGCCAACGCGCAGGATGGCATCGGCAGCCTGATCGACAGCCGCGTGGTGTTTCCGGCCAGCGCGTCGCAGGGCGCGCTGGTGATCGGCAAAGTTCCCGCTGGCAGCCGCGTCCAGTACGCTGGCCGCCAGCTGCGGGTGAGCGGCTATGGCAGCGTGGTGTTCGGCATCGGCCGCGACGAGAAGGGTCCGTTGCGCGTGCAGGTGCAGCGCGCCGACGGTGGCAGCGAAACCGTGACCATCGCGGTGACGCCGCGTGACTGGCCGACCGAGCGGGTCAACGGCGTGCCGCCGAAGACGGTCAATCCGCCGCCGGCAATTGCCGAGCGGATCAAGCGCGAACAGGCGCAGGTGACCGCCGCACGCGCCCGCGATGACGACCGTACCGACTTCACCCAGACCTTCATCTGGCCAGTGCAGGGCCGCATCAGCGGTCGCTTCGGCAATGCGCGCGTCTACAACGGCCAACCCGGCGCCGGTCATTCCGGCATGGACATCGCGGTGCCCACCGGCACCCCGGTGAAGGCACCGGCCGCCGGCATCGTCACCTTCGCCGGCCCGGACCTGTACCTGACCGGCGGCACGCTGCTGCTCGACCACGGTTTCGGCGTCAGTTCCAACTTCCTGCACCTGTCGCGCATCGACGTGAAGGTCGGGGATCGCGTCGAGCAGGGCCAGTTGATTGCGGCGGTCGGCGCCACCGGCCGCGCCACCGGCCCGCACCTGCACTGGGGCATGAACTGGTTCGACACCCGTATCGACCCGCTGCTGGTGCTGGAGCGGAAGTAACGCCCATCGCCCGGTACGGTAGTGAGCCGCTGTTGTAGAGCCGAGCCCACGCTCGGCTGTCGCGCAGAGATGAGCCGAGCATGGGCTCGGCTCTACAGACAGCATGCGGATCAAGGTCCGCACCCACCAGAATCAATCAGCCGCGCGCTGCCCACCACACGCGCAACAGCGTGCGCACCGGGGTGGCTTCGATCGGCTTGCCTGCGGCCTGCGCGGCCACGCGTGCGCGCGCCAGGCTGGACCACACGCGGCGCGGGCGCGGACCGGGTACGCGGCTGCCCCACCCCTTCAGCAGGTACTGCGCCCAGCGCTGCGCAGCGGTGCTGGAATCCTCATCCAGCAGGCTGCGCGGTACACCGGCCACGCCGGCATCCTGCAGGCGCTGGGCCAGGGTCTGCAGCTGCACCGCACGGCCGGCACCGGTGCGCGGCTTGTCCGCGAACAACGCCGCCTCGACCGCAGCCACGGCTTCAGCGTAGTTGGCCAGCGCACGCTCGGCACTGGCGGCGTCCAGCGCGACGGTACGCGCTTCAACCAGATCCGGCAGAGCCTCGGCCAGCTGCGCCCACGGCGCACGCACCGGCTCCAGCAGGCGCCCCAACGGATGACGCGACCGGTACGCAGCCCAGCTGCGCAGCTCCTCGCCCCACCATGCCAGCTTGGCATCGGCTGGCAGCGGGTCGCCACTGGTGTTGAGCATGTCGTCGAATTCCTGCAGCAGCGCGAACCACGCAACTGCAAGCTCGCGTTGCGATTCGGCCACGAACGGGGCGGCCACCGACCATTCCGGCCAGCGGCTGCGCCACTTGTCGAGGAAACTGTCCAGCGCGGTACTGCTCACTACGTCATTCCTTACGGCTGGGCCGGGGTTGCCGGCCGGGTCGGCCAGAGGCTGGCCAGTTGCAGAAGTCCGGCGTTCTCGACCAGCACGTCGGCCTGCCAGGCCAGGGGGTCGTCGCTGTGCAGGCGGTAGCCCCACAGCGCCGCCACCGACGGCATGGCGGCAGCGCGTGCGGCGATGATGTCGCGCTCGTCGTCGCCCACGTACACGCAGTCTTCGGCGGCAACGGCAATCGCCTGCGCGGCGTGCAGCAGGGGCAGCGGATGCGGCTTGCGCTCGGCCAGGCTGTCGCCGCCCACCAGCACCGCACAGCGTTGCTGCCAGCCGTACTGCGGCACGATCAGCCGCGCCAGGTACTCCGGCTTGTTGGTGACGATGCCCCACACTGTGCCGGCGGCATCCAGTGCAGCAAGCATGTCTGCAACGCCATCGAACAATACCGCGTGCTGGCCGATCAACCGCTCGTAGCGCTGCAGAAACTCCGGAATCAGCGCATCACGCGCCGCCGTGTCCAGTTCGGGGAAGGCTGCCGAGACCATCGCACGCGAGCCCTTCGACACCACCGGGCGCAACAACGCCGGATCGATCGGTGCACGGCCACGCTCGGCCAGCATCGCATCGCAGGTGGCAACGAAGTCCGGTGCACTGTCCAGCAGCGTGCCGTCCAGGTCGAACAGCACCGCACGCGGGAAACCGGGGGAGGTCATGCCGGCTTGACCGCGTAGGCCAGGTAGTTGATGTCGGTGCGGCTGCTCAGGCGGGCGTGGTTGCGCCACGGCTCGTAGGCCATGCCGCTGACATCCACCAGCTGCATGTCGGCCTCGCGCAGCCAGCGCGCCAGCTCGGCCGGCTTGATGAATTCCTGGTAGTGATGTGTGCCCTTGGGCAGCAGCCGCGCCACGTACTCGGCGCCGACAATCGCCACCGCGAAGGCAGCAGCGGTGCGGTTGATGGTCGACAGGAACAGGTGACCGCCCGGCTTCAGCAGGCGCTTGCAGGCTTCGATGATCGCGCCCGGATCCGGCACGTGCTCGAGCATTTCCATGCAGGTGACCACATCGAAACTGCCCGGCTGCTCGGCAGCCAGGTCCTCGGCGGCCTGGACGCGATAATCGACCTTGGCACCGCTTTCCAGCGCGTGCAGGCGCGCGACCTTGACCAGTTCCGGGGCCAGGTCGATGGCGGTGACGTCGGCACCGGACTGCGCCAGCGCCTCGCTCAGCAGGCCGCCACCGCAGCCGATGTCCAGCACGCGCGCACCGCGCAGCGGCACGCGGTCGGCCACGTACTTCAGCCGCACCGGGTTCAGCGCATGCAGCGGCTTCTGCGGGCCGTCAGCGTCCCACCAGCGGTTGGCCAGCGCGGCGAACTTGTCCAGCTCGGCCTGATCGAAATTGGAGGAAGCGTGGGGGGCAGTCATGGGGAAGTCCTTGCAGCGCCAGGGTTCAGGCGCGGATATGACGGATACGCTCGCGCCACTGGCGCGCGTTGGCGATGATGCCCGGCAGGTCCATGCCGACCAGCTCGCGCTGCACCAGCTTCGGCTTGCCGGCAATCCAGACATCGCTGACCTGCTGGCGGCCGGTGGCGTACACCAGCTGCGACAGCACGTTGTGCAGCGGCTGGGTTTCCAGCGCGGACAGGTCGACGCAGACCAGGTCGGCCTGCTTGCCGACCTCGATCGAACCGATGCGGTCGCCGAAGCCCAGCGCGCGGGCGCCACCCAGCGTGGAGGCACGCAGCGTGGTGGCTGCATCCAGCGCGGTGGCGTCGTCGGCCACGGCCTTGGCCAGGATCGCCGCAGTGCGGTTCTCGCTGAACATGTCCAGGTCGTTGTTGCTGGCGCAGCCGTCGGTGCCGATGGCCAGGTTCACGCCGGCGCGCTGCAGGGCGCAGGCCGGGCAGAAACCGGAGGCCAGCTTCAGGTTCGATTCCGGGCAGTGCACCACGCTGACGCCGCGTTCGGCGCACAGGTGGATTTCCGCGTCGGTCAGCTGGGTCATGTGCACCGCGATCAGGCGGTCGTTGACCAGCCCGAGCCGATCCAGCCGCGCCAGCGGGCGCTGGCCGTGCAGCTTGATCGAATCGGTGATTTCCTGCGCGGTCTCGTGGGTGTGCAGGTGGACCTGCATGTCGAGCTGGTCGGACAGCATACGCACCCGCTCGAAATTGGCGTCGTTTACGGTGTACGGCGCGTGCGGCGCGAACGCGGTGCCGATCAGCGGATCGGTGCGCCACTGGTCATGCAGTTCACCGGCCTTGGCGAAGTACTCGTCGTCGGTCTTGGCCCAGGCGGTGGGGAAATCGATGATGACCGCGCCGACCAGCGCGCGGAAACCATGCTTCTTGTAGACCGCGGCCTGCACGTCGCCGAAGAAGTAGTTCTCGTTGGCGCAGGTGGTGCCGCCGCGCAGCATCTCGGCGATGGCCAGGGTGGTGCCGTCGGCGACGAATTCGGGGCCGATCACCGCCGCTTCCACCGGCCAGATGTGCTGCTGCAGCCAGGTCATCAGTGGCAGGTCGTCGGCGACGCCGCGCAGCAGGGTCATCGGATTGTGCGTGTGCGCGTTGACCAGGCCCGGCATCAGCGCCGCCTCGGGGCGGCTGACCACCTGCGCGGCACGGAAGCGCGCACGCGCCTCGGCACGCGGCAGGATGGCGACGATCTCGCTGCCACGCACGGCCACGGCATGGTCTTCCAGCACCACCGCATGCGGCTCGATCGGAACGACATAACCGGCTTCGATGAGCAGGTCGCAGGCTTCGGGGAGGTGCGGGCTATAGCTCATGCGGGCTCACTGGCTATTGGAGAAGGGCCTGGCGGGAGGCGGTAGCGCCGGGCCATGCCCGGCGGCTGTCCGCTGCGGCGCCATGGGCGCCAGCAACGGGTTCCGGGTTGTGCCCGGAAAGCCGAGCATGGCTCGGCTCTACAGGTAATCCGGCTGCGCCGGATTACTTGACGCGTGCGGAGTACTCGCCCGAACGGGTGTCGACGCGGATCACTTCGTCCTGGTTGACGAACAGCGGCACGCGGACCACGGCGCCGGTTTCCAGGGTGGCCGGCTTGCCGCCGCCGCCCGAGGTGTCGCCACGGACGCCCGGATCGGTCTCGGTGATCTTCAGTTCGACGAAGTTCGGCGGCTGCACGAAGATCGGCTCACCGTTCCACAGGGTGACCACGCAGGACTCTTCGCCCTTCAGCCACTTCTCGGCGCCGCCCATGCCGGCCTTGGTGGCCTGGACCTGCTCGAAGGATTCCGGATCCATGAAGTGCCAGTACTCGCCATCGCTGTACATGAAGTTCATGTCGGTGTCGACGACGTCGGCTGCATCCAGCGAGTCGGTCGACTTCATGGTCACTTCCTGGGTACGGCCGTCCTTGATCAGGCGGTACTTCACGCGGGTGAAGGCCTGGCCCTTGCCCGGCTTGACGTATTCGGTGTCGATGATGACGGCCGGTTGGTTGTTGACCAGGATCTTCATCCCGTTCTTGACGTCGTTCATGCCGTAGCTGGCCATGCGTAAACTCCTGAGTGGCAGAAACACCGCGGGTGCGGCGAGCCGTTAGAATGGAAAGCCCACCGGATGCCGGTGGGCGACTGTTTTTCTGCCCCCATGATAACCGCAGGCCCCCTCTCCATGCAGCTTTCCGCCTTCCCCCGGCCCCAGTCGCCAGGCGCGCCCGCGCGCTGGCAGCAGCTCTGGCGCCAGGCACTGCGCGACCCACAGGCCCTGCTGGCCCGGCTGCAGCTGGACCCGGCCGCGCTGGGCGTCTCGGACGCGGCCATGGCCCAGTTCGCGCTGCGCGTGCCGGAGGGGTTCGTGGCCCGCATGCGCAAGGGTGATCCGGCCGATCCGCTGCTGCGGCAGGTGCTGCCGATCGACGAGGAAATGCGTCCCGCGCCCGGGTTCAGCTTCGATGCGGTGGGCGATGGCGCGGCCAAGAAGGCCACCGGCGTCATCCAGAAGTACCGTGGCCGCGCCCTGCTTGTCGCCACCGGCAGCTGCGCGATCAACTGCCGCTACTGCTTCCGCCGCCACTTCGACTATGGCGCGGAGAACGCCGCCAGGGGTGGCTGGCAGGAGGCCGTAGCCGCCATCGCCGCCGACCCGGACATCGACGAGGTGATCCTGTCCGGCGGCGATCCACTGTCTCTGGCCACGCACAAGCTGGTCGAGCTGACCGACGCACTGCGCGCGATCCCGCACATCCGCCGCCTGCGCATCCACAGCCGCCTGCCGATCGTGCTGCCCGAACGCGTGGACGAGGAGCTGCTGGCCTGGCTGGGCGGCCTGCCGTGGCCGCTGGCCATCGTGGTCCACGCCAACCACGCCAACGAATTCGACGCCAGCGTGGACGCCGCGATGGCGCGCCTGCGCGGCACCGGCGCCCAACTGCTGAACCAGGCGGTGCTGCTGCGCGGAGTCAACGACAGCGTGCAGGCGCTGCAGGACCTGAGCGAGCGCAGCTTCGCTGCCGGCGTGCTGCCCTACTACCTGCACCAGCTGGACCGGGTCGAAGGCGTGGCCCACTTTGAAGTGGATGACACCCAGGCCAAGGCACTGATTGCCGGGTTGACCACGCGCCTGTCCGGTTACCTGATTCCGAAACTGGTGCGCGAGCTGCCGGGCGACCCGAGCAAGCGCCCGCTGTAAATCCGGGGGCGGGATCAGATCCCTTTTCCTGCGGATAAGGGATCTGACCCCAGGACAACGGCAGCAGGTCAGAGGCCCGACTCGATCATCCGTACCACTTCGGTGGCGGTGACCGGGTGGCTCAGCCAGTAACCCTGTCCCAGATCGCAGCCGCGCTGCGCCAGCAGCTCGAACTGCGCCTGCTGCTCGATGCCCTCTGCCACCACGGTGATGCCCAGCGCGTGGGCCATGGCGATGATCGCCGTGGTCAATGCGAGGTCGTCGGGATCACGCTGCATGTCGGCCACGAAACTCTTGTCGATCTTCACGCCGTCCACGGGTACCTGGCGCAGATGACTGAGCCCGGAGAAGCCGGTCCCGAAATCATCCAGCCAGACCTTCACGCCGGTGCGGTGCAGCTTGTCCAGCAGCTGCGCGGCAACCATCTCGTCGCCGATCACGGCGGTTTCGGTCAGCTCCAGATGCAGGCGCGACGCTGGCAGCCCGGATTCATGCAGGCATTGCGCGACCAGCGCCGGCAGTTCGCCGCCGCGCAGCTGCCGCGGTGACACGTTGACCGATACGAACAGGTCGTCGCCCGCCACGCCACGTGGCCATTGCGAGGCCTCCATGCAGGCCGCACGCAGCACCTTCGGGCCGATGATCTCGATCAGCCCGCTCTGCTCGGCCACTTCGATGAACACCGACGGCGGAATCGTGCCCAGCGTCGGATGCTGCCAGCGCAGCAGCACTTCGACGCCGACCATGCGACGGTCGCGCATGCGGAAGATCGGCTGGTAGGCCAGGCGCAGTTCGCCGCGCTCCCAGGCCCCGCGCAGCTCCTGCTCCATGTGCACGCGACGCTCGACCGCATGGTCCATCGCCCGGCTGTAGTAGCGGTAGCAGTTCTTGCCCGCCATCTTCGCCTGGTACATCGCGATGTCGCCGTTCTTCAGCAGCGTCGTCGCGTCGGCCGCATCATCGGGGAACAGGGTCACGCCGATCGAGGTACCGAGGAACAGCTCCCGGCCCTGCACCACCAGTGGCCTGCCCAGCTCACGCACCAGCACCTCGGCCAGCAGCCGCGCGTTGGCGGCCACGTCACCGTCGCCGACCAGAATCACGAATTCATCGCCACCGAAGCGGGCCAGCAGGGCCTCGTCACCGCCCGCTTCCGCGACCGCGCGACCGATGCGCTGTGCGAACTGCAGCAACGCCTCGTCACCGGCCTCATGGCCAAGCGTGTCGTTGACCCGCTTGAAATCGTCGATGTCGGCGAACAACAGTCCCAACCGGTGATTGGCGGCACGCGCTGCCATCAGCCGATGGTCCAGCGCTTCGCGGAACGCCAGCCGGTTGGTCAGCCCGGTCAAGGCATCGGTGTAGGCCATGTGCCGCACTTCACGGTCATGGCGGGCGATCGCATCGCGCATGCGGGCGAAGCCGCGCACCAGCTCACCCACTTCGTCGTCACGGGTGTTCTCGGCCAGCGGTGTCTGATAGTCCCCCGCCTCGATGCGGCGCGCGGCTGCGGCCAGATCGCGGATCGGCGCGACCAGCGTGCGCTGCACGTACATGATCACCACCACGCCAATCACCACCAGCAACCCCAGCATCAGCAGCAACCATCCGAGGTGGCGGCTGCCGACCAGCTGCAGGCGTTCGCCAAGGGTGGCATTGGCCGCCTGTTCGCGTTGCTGTACCTCGTCCAGCGCCATGCCGACGCGGACGCCGCCGATGCGCTGGTTGCCGACCATGATCGGCATCGTGTTGTCCAGCACCTTCGGCGATTCCTGCACCAGCAATGCCTGCGCCGCCGCCGCCTTGGGCGCCAGGGGGTCGGCCATCGGCTGGCCGAATCCCGAGACCTCGACCGATCCGTCGTGCACCAGCCGGCCACGCTCGTCGAACACCAGTACATAACGCACCACCGGCTGTCGCGCGGTGCTGCGCACGAGTACGCCAACCTGGTCCAGGTCGCGGTAGTACAGTGGGTTGGCCAGCGCATCGGACAACTCGCGCGCCATCGCCTCGCCGCGGCTGCGCACGCTGCGATCGAACAATTCATGGATGACGCCACCGCTGAGGGTGCGCACCTCGCTCTGCATCGCCGTCTGGCGCCCCAGCAGCACCGCCAGGATCGCGACCACCACGACCATCGCTCCGCCCATCGCCAGCAGGAACCGGGCCTGCATCCCCGAGCCGAGCCACTTCATTCCACTTCCATCCGCACGCGCGTCAATCCTTGTTTCAATTCATCCAACCGCTGCTGCGCATGCGCATCGACACGGTGGAACCCGGAAGTGCCAAAAAACCGATGCAACGCGCCCTGTGCCTGCGGGTCGCTGGCTGCCTGCAGCAGGACGTCCTGCAGGCGATCGCGCACCCGGGCATCGAGGTCGGCGCGGACCATCTCCACCGCACGCGGGTATGGTTCGGTGCGCAGCAGTTCGCGGAAATCGCGCCGGAATGCAGCCGGCACCCGCCGCTCGTCATTCCAGTCCACGCTGCTCACCGCCCCCACATCCGCCATCCCCTTGTGCACGTACGTCGCGATGTTCAACTCGCTGCGCGCGAACACATACCCCACGCTGTCACGCCCTGGCACGTCCCACACCCCGGCCAGGATCTGTGGCGACAGGCCATGGTTCAGCAGGGTCATCACCGGCACCAGATAGGCGCTGGTGGAGGCCGTGTTCTGCAGGGCCAGACGATGGCCGCGCAGATCCTGCACCCGCTGGATGGGACTGTCGCTGCGCACGAAGAACACCGTCTGGTACTCCCGCACACCGTTGCGCTCGGTCAGCAGCAGGGGGCGAGCGCCGCTGCGCTGGCCCAACGCCACTGCCGTACCGGAGGTTTCCGTGACCCAGTCGACCCGTCCCCGCCGCAGATAGCTGGCCATCTGCTGCGGGTCGCGGGCCATCAGTATCCGCCCCTCCTGGATGCCGACGTCATGCATGCGAGCCACAACGTAGTCCAGTAGGGGTTGCAGCTGCTCGTAGTGGGCCTTGGGGTCATCGCTGATCCGGCCCAGCACCAGCACCGGGTCCGGTGCTGCACGCACCGTCCCGGCCAGCAGGACCATGGCCAGGCTCAGCAGTCCCCCCTGCATTGCCTTTCGCAGACCCGACACAGGCTTCATCCCCCCTGGGTATCCAGACAGACTACCCGAAAAAATGAGAACGTCGTCAGCTGTCCTTGCCGCCTGCCTGCGCCAGTCGCGCCATGCGCTGGGTGTCGGCGAGGATGCCGCGCAGCAGGCGCACTTCCTGTTCGGTGGGCTCGCTGCGCAGGAACAGGCGGCGCAGCTTGCGCATCGCCGACTCGGGGGCGCGGCCCTTGTGGAAATCGATCTCGTCCAGCGTGTCACCCAGCTGGGCGAAGAAGCTCTCCATCTGCTCGTGGCTGGCCGCCTGTTCGCGGAAGCCGGGTTCGGTTTCTGCAACCGGCTGCGCCCCAAGCAGTTGCATGCGCGTTTCATAGGCCAGCACCTGCACGGCGGCGGCCAGGTTGAGCGAACTGAACTCCGGGTCTGACGGGATGTGCACTGCGGCGTGGCAGAGCTGCAGCTCCTCGTTGGTCAGGCCGGTGCGCTCGCGGCCGAACACCAGTGCCACCTCGGCACCTTCGCCCGCCTTGGCCACCGCACGGGCGGCAGCATCGGCCGGCAGGTACTCCTCCAGCTGGACGCGGCGGGCACGGGCCGTGCAGCCCAGTACCAGGCGACAGTCAGCCACGGCCTCGGCCAGGGTAGCCACCACCGGGGCGTCCCCCAGCACGTCTTCGGCACCGGCCGAGCGGCGGAAGGCCTCTTCGTCGAGCGGCTTTTCGGGGGCGACCAGCACCAGGCGGGCCAGGCCCATGGTCTTCAGGGCGCGGGCGGCAGCCCCCATGTTGCCGGGGTGCTGGGTACCGACCAGGACGAATCGGAGGCGGGTTGCGGCAGGAAACTGGGACATGAACAGGGAAAAGGTCGAGCTGGACGATGACCAATGGTAAACTGTGCGGCCGGCCACTGCGCCGGACCCGCTCTTTTCCCCCGCCAGTCCATCTCTTCTGCCTTTCCGGGAGCCCACGCCATGCAGAAACCCGCCGTCACCGTCATGGTCAAGGCCGCCCGCCTCGCCGGCAACGTCCTGTTGCGCAACATCAACAAGCTCGAGGCACTGAACGTGGTGCAGAAGGGCCGGATGGACTATGCCAGCGAAGTGGATGCGGACGCGGAAAAGGTCATCGTCAAGGAACTCAAGCGCGCCTACCCGGACTACGGCATCTTCGGTGAAGAAGGTGGCGTGCAGGGCGAGCGCCGCCAGATGTGGGTCATCGACCCGCTGGATGGCACCAGCAACTACCTGCGCGGCGTGCCGCACTACTGCGTGTCGATCGCCCTGGTCGAGAATGGCGAGCCGACCGATGCGGTCATCTTCGATCCGCTGCGCAATGAACTGTTCACCGCCAGCCGCGGCGCCGGTGCCGTGCTGAACGACCGCCGCATCCGCGTGGCCGACCGCAAGGATCTGGAAGGCACCATGATTCACACCGGCTTCGCCCCGCGCGAGCGCAGCCGCGCCAGTGCCCAGCTGAAGGCGGTCGACGCCCTGCTGGTGCACGGCGAGGACATCCGCCGCACTGGTTCGGCCGCGCTGGACCTGGCCTACGTGGCCTGCGGCCGTGCCGATGCCTACTTCGAAGCCGGCGTGAAGGCGTGGGACATCGCCGCCGGCCTGCTGCTGGTCCGCGAAGCGGGCGGCAAGGTCTGCGACTTCAAGGGCGCCACCCTGGGCCGCATGGACAACCGCGGCCCGGAGACGCACCAGATCGTGGCCGGCAACCTGAAGGTGGCAGAGTCGTTGCAGAAGGTGCTGGTCAACACCGGTTACGCTGCCGAGTTCGACGCGAAGTTCTGAGCGTCCACGTAACGGGGTTCACTGAAACGGCACCTGCGAGGGTGCCGTTTTCGTTTGTGCGCCCACGCATCGACGCACCGGGCGATGCCCGGGGATCATTTCCGCGACCGCGGAGGGGTGTCACTTTCTTTGCGCGCAAAGAAAGTAACCAAAGAAACGCTCCGCCAGCCGCGAGCCGTCGCTACGCGCCGGTACCCTGCGCTTCTCGGCGAATCAGGGGACGGCGCCGAACTCGCTACGCTCAAACACCGGCGCCTCTTCGCCCCTGATTCCCCTGCGATGCTCGGCTCGCTCAAGGCGGACTGGAAGGTCAAGATCAACATCAACAGCATCCACGCGTGGCGTGGATCAACCGGGTGCTGCTGTGGATCTTGACCTTTGGGTCCGCCTTGAGCGAGCCGAGCACCGCAGGTCCGGCGAGGGCGAAGAGGTGCGGGTGTCTGAGCGCAGCGAGTTCCCGCACCGTCCCTCGACGGGCCGAGGAGCGCAGGGTACCGATGCGCAGCATCGGCTCGCGCCCTGGCGGCGTGTTTCTTTGGTTACTTTCTTTGCACGAGCAAAGAAAGTGACACCCCTCCGCAGGCGCGAAAACGATCCGCCGGGCGCGACCCGGCATCAGCAATGCATTCCCGCAAACAAAACGCCCGGCGCGAGGCCGGGCGTTCCTGCACTACCTTGAAAGCAGAGGCTTACGCCACCGTCGACGCCCGCAGCGCAGCAATGCGCTCTTCCAGCGGCGGATGGCTCATGAACAGCTTCTTCGCGGTCGAACCGGCAATACCGAATGCAGCGATCTGCGTCGGCAGCGTGCTCTGGCCGTGGTTCAACTGCAGGCGCTCCAGCGCGGCGATCATCTTCTGGCGGCCAGCCAGCGAGGCACCGCCTGCATCGGCGCGGAACTCGCGGTGGCGCGAGAACCACATCGCGATGATGGTGGCGAACAGGCCGAATACCATCTCCAGCACGAACACGATGATGAAGTAGGCGAAGCCACGGCCGCCGCCTTCGCGGTTGCCCGACAGCGCGCTGTCGATGATGCCGCCGACCACGCGGGCCAGCACGATCACGAAGGTGTTCAGCACACCCTGCAGCAGCGCCATGGTGATCATGTCACCGTTGGCGACGTGGGCGATCTCGTGGCCCAGCACCGCTTCGGCCTCATCCTCGCTCATGTTGTGCAGCAGGCCGGTGGACACCGCCACCAGCGCGTTGTTGCGGTTGGCGCCGGTGGCGAAGGCGTTGATCTCCGGGCCATCGTACACAGCGACTTCCGGCATGCCGATGCCGGCGGCCTTGGCCTGGCGCTCGACCGTGGCCAGCAGCCAGCGCTCGGTCTGGTTGCGCGGCTCGGTGATCACCACCGCACCGGTGGAGCGCTTGGCCATCCACTTGGACAGCAGCAGCGAGATCAGCGAGCCACCAAAACCAAAGATCGCGGCCATGACCAGCAGGCCACTCATCTGGTTCGAACTGACCCCCAGCAACGACATCACGATGCTGGCGAGGATCAGGACCGCGAAGTTGGTCGCCAGGAACAGGGCAATGCGGGTAAACATGGGAAAATCCGGCTCGGAAGGGGGCGATACCGGTCAATTTGCGGTGTGGTCAGCTTGAATTCAAGCGCCAACCTGACCGACGATTCAGCCAGCATGATCTCCCCCATTCCCTGCGGCCGCTTCGCGCCCTCGCCGACCGGCCTGCTTCACCCCGGATCCCTGCTCGCCGCCTTCGGCAGCTGGCTGCTTGCACGCCATCACGGTGGCCTTTGGCGGCTGCGCATCGAAGACGTCGACCCACCGCGCACTGTGCCCGGTGCCGCCGAGGCACAGCTGCAGGCGCTGGCGGCATTCGGCCTGGTCCACGATGGCCCGATCGTCTGGCAGAGCGCGCGCGGCGTCGCCTACCAGGCCGCGCTGGACGTGCTGCTTGCCAGCGACCAGGCCTTCGTCTGCCACTGCAGCCGCAGCGACCTGACTGCAAGCGGCGGCATCCACCATCGTTGCGTCGCCCGGCAATCTCGACCGGACCCCGCCGTCCGCTTCCGCGTGCAACCGGGCAGCATCGTGCGCTTCACCGATGGCCTGCGTGGACCGCAGCAGCAGGATGTGCACGCCGAGGTCGGCGACTTCGTGCTGCGCCGTGCGGATGGCTGCTGGGCCTACCAGCTGGCAGTCGTGGTCGATGACGCCGCACAGGGCGTGACCGAGGTAGTGCGCGGCGCCGACCTGCTCGACTCCACCGCACGACAGATCCTGCTGCAGCAGGCATTGTGCCTGCCAGAACCGCGCTACTGGCACCTGCCGCTGCTGCTGGATACGCCGGGCCACAAACTTTCAAAGTCGCTGGCCGCACTGCCGGTGGACAGTTCGCGCCCGCTGCCGGTGCTGCGCCAGCTTTGGCAGCTGCTCGGCCAGGCACCCGGGGCACTGGAACCTGCGCACGATCTGGACACGCTGCTGGCGGCCGCCCGGCAGGCCTTCGACCCGGCGCGGCTGCCACGTGCCGACATCCTGCTGCCACCCGGCGCACTTTCCGCGCCGATGTTGCAGAATCCCCCCTCCCCCACCTGATTTCCGGACAGCATCCCATGACATCTCGCGTCGCACTGGTCACCGGCGGAACCGGCGGCATCGGCACCGCCATCTGCCAGCGCCTGGCCGACCAGGGCCACCGGGTCGCCACCAATTACCGCGACGAGGGCAAAGCCCGCACCTGGCAGCAGGCGATGGCCGAACGCGGTTACAGCGTGTCGATCTTCCCGGGTGATGTCTCCGATCCGGACAGTGCCGAAGCACTGGTACGTGCAGTCGAGGCCGAACTGGGCCCGGTCGAGATCCTGGTCAACAATGCCGGCATCACCCGCGACACCACCTTCCATCGCATGCGCGCGGACCAGTGGCACGATGTGATCAACACCAACCTCAATTCGGTGTTCAACGTCACCCGCCCAGTCATCGAGGGCATGCGCCGGCGGGGCTGGGGCCGGGTCATCCAGATCAGCTCGATCAACGGCCTGAAGGGCCAGTACGGCCAGGCCAACTACGCGGCTGCCAAGGCCGGCATGCATGGCTTCACCATCTCGCTGGCCCGCGAGAACGCCGGCTTCGGCATTACCGTCAACACCATTTCGCCCGGCTACGTGGCCACCGACATGGTGATGGCGGTGCCGGAAGAAGTGCGCGCCAAGATCGTCGCCGACATTCCCACCGGGCGCCTCGGCAAGCCGGAGGAAATCGCTTACGGCGTGTCCTTCCTGGTCGCAGAGGAAGCCTCGTGGATCACCGGCAGCAACCTGGACATCAATGGCGGCCACCATATGGGTTGGTAAGCGGCGCTGGCGGCCGCAGCGGCGCACATCCGCAGCCCCTGCCAATGGTCATGCTGCGCAGCACGCAAACCCTTGTTGCGCAACATGATCCCCCGTGAAAGCCAAGCCTGGCGGGGGCTGAGGCGGTTGCAACGGCTGCTGCACTGCGCCATGCTGCGCATCTACTGTGACGAGTGACCGCTTCAATGGCTGCGACCCGCATCATCAAGAAGTATCCGAACCGCCGTCTCTACGACACCGAGATCTCCAGCTACATCACCATCGAGGACGTGCGCCAGCTGATCCTGGACGGTGAAGACTTCGAAGTCCGTGACGCCAAGAGCGGCGACGACCTCACCCGTTCGGTGCTGCTGCAGATCATCGCCGACCAGGAACAGGACGGCGAACCGATGCTGTCCACCCAGCTGCTGAGCCAGCTGATCCGCTTCTATGGCGACTCCCTGCAGGGCTTCATGGGCAATTACCTGGAGCGCAGCATGCAGGTCTTCCTGGACCAGCAGCAGCAGTTCCGCCAGCAGATGGGCAACCTGCTGGGGCAGACCCCGTGGGCGATGATGAACCAACTGACCGAGCGCAACCTGGAGCTGTGGCAGGAATTCCAGCGCAGCATGGGCACCGGTTTCGGTGGTCCGCGGCCGGGTGGCACAGGTACCGGCACCGGTACCGGCAACAAGCCCAACGAACCCGGCACCGGTACTGGCACCGGCGGCAAGACCCGCCGCTGAGCCGCTGTACCGTCGGATGCGAAAACGGCGCGCCCGATGGCGCGCCGTTTCGTTTTGTGCCCCCGGCGGAGCATCAACGTTTCGCCTTGCACCCCGTGCATACGCGTTCGACCTTGTAGCCCTTCGCCTTCAGCTTCTCGACCACGCCGTCACTGCCAAGCAGGTGCAGCGTACCGACCACCACCAGCGTGCCACCCTGCCCGGCCTGCAGGTACGGCAGCAGCTTCGGTACCCACGCATCGTTGCGCCCGGTGTTGATGCGCTGGTAAAGCTGCGGGTACTGCTGGCGCATTTCCGCGGCCATCTTCGTCCACAACACGCGCTCATCGCCGCGCCGCCATGCGTCGTGCAGCTGGCGTGCCTGCTCATCGCCCTTGCCCGCCTGGTCCAGCGCCTCGGACAGCATCTGCCGCTGCTCCTGCACGGTCATGCCGTCGAGCATGCCGATCTGGGTATCGATGTCTTCCAACCCAGCGGTCTTGCGGCCGGTCTTCTGCGCGCGCTCCATGAAATGACGGTCCAGGCCCAGCGCCGGGTCCAGGCCCATCTTCTGCATCTGCCCGACCGAAATGCTCAGGCCGACGAACCAGGGCTTCATGCCCTGCATCTGCGCCAGCGGAAGCTTGTTCCCGGATGCAAACGCCTGCAGCTTCTGCCAAGTGGCCGCGTCAAGATCGCGCTTGAGCTCGCTGCCATCGGTGCGCACTGCAGCCTGCACCATGCGACTGGCCAGCTGCGGCGACTGCATGTCCTCCGGCGACAGTTCGAACACGACCCGCTTCGAAGCCTCGAAGGCCTGCTCGACGTCGGGCGACAGCGGGTAGTCCTGCGGCTTCAACAGGTGGAATGATCCAAGCAGGTACACGCGTGAATCACCCGGGCCGGTCACCTTCCACAGCAGTGGCACCGGCGGCTTGGCTGCCGCCGTGGCAGCGGCGTCGGCGGCCGGTGCATTGCGCGCCGGTGCCAGCGGTGCGATTGCAAGCGCTGCCATCAGCAGCGTTGCACGGAACAGTTGCTTCAACGGCATCTCAGCCTTCTCCTTCAGACAGGTGGTAGGCCTTCTCGCCCGCTTCCATGCGCAGGTCCAGCCGGTTCTCCGGCGGCGCCAGCGGGCACGTGGCATAGGCGGTGAATGCGCACGGCGGGTTGTAGGCATGGTTGAAATCGATGCGTACCGTGCCGTCGGCAGAGGGTGCATCGGTATCCAGGTAGCGCCCGGCCGGATAACTGCCGCGGCCACTGGTGCGGTCGGCAAAGATCAGGAACAGCGGCTGCCCGGTGGCTCCGATCGCCTCCAGCCGCCATGTGCGGCCATCGCGTTCGAATTCGACCGCGCCCGCATTGGGCATCTCGGTGGTCAGGCCGGTGATGTCGACGATGGGCAGGGTCTTGCCCGCCGGATGCGGGATGAAGCGTGCCTGCACCTGCCAGTCCGGACCACCTGGCCAATACTCCAGCCCGGCGAAATCACGGCGCGCCTGCGCATCGGCATGTTTGACCCGCAGCGCATCGCGCGGCCCGCGCCGGATGATGCTGAGCTGGCCTTTGCCACCGTCGAAGGCCAGCAGCGTCGGCTGCGGATCCTTGTCGGTGTCGACGCGGATACGACCACGCACCGGTTGGCCGTCATGGCTGACGTCCACACCGGCTTCGGGCGTGAACCACCACTGGCCGCCCTCGCGACGCAGCAGGCCCAGCTTGTCCGGGCCGACCGTCAGGCGGATGCCATTGGTGGCACCACTGCCGACGAAGTGTGATTTGTTCTGCAGCCAGTGCAGGCCGACCAGGGCCGTCCAGCCATCGGGCCGGGTCAGGTCCTGGTAACGGGCCACCCGCCATTGCTGCTGCGCGGCCGCATAGGCCGGATCTTCAGCGACCTTCGGCGCCGGCGGTGTCGCCGGGCTGCACGCGGCCAACAGCAAGGCGGCCAGCAGGCCGCCCATTCCCCGATAACGCATCGATGCTCCCCTCAACGTCCGCGCAGGAACCAGCGGTCGATTTCCGCCAGCGAAAAACGGGCCCAGGTCGGCCGGCCGTGGTTGCACTGGCCGGACCGCTCGGTGATTTCCATGTCGCGCAGCAGCGCGTTCATTTCCGGCACGGTCAGGCGCCGGTTGGCACGCACCGCACCGTGGCAGGCCATGGTCGACAGCAGTTCGTCACGTGCGCTGGCCACGCGGCGGCTCTGGCCATGCTCGCGCAGGTCGGTCAGCACGTCGCGCAGCAGCCCTTCCGGTTCGGCATGCGCCAACAGCGCTGGAATGCTGCGCACATGCAGCGATCCGGGGCCGGCACGGGTCACCTCGAAACCGAGCGCCGCCAACGTCTCGGCTTCACTTTCGGCCGTGTCGGCCTCGCGCTCGCCCACTGCCAGCGTGATCGGCACCAGCAGCGGCTGCGACTGCAGGCCGATACCGTCGTGCGCGTTCTTCAGGCGCTCGTAGCCGATGCGCTCGTGCGCGGCATGCATGTCGACCACGATCAGGCCTTCTGCGTTCTCCGCCAGAATGTAGATGCCATGCAGCTGCGCGATCGCATAGCCCAGCGGCGGCACACCGGCATCGGCACTGGTGACCGGCAGTCCGTTCTCGGTGGGCATCGGCGGCAGCGCCGCCCCGCGTTCGGCACCGGCCGGCGTGGCATACAGCGCGGCGTAGGCCGCCGGCGCATCAGCCACCTGCAGCCCAAGGGGTTGCTGCGGGCGCCAGCCGGAAAAACCGCCACCACCGCCGCCTGAGCCGGCACCGGGCGCAGGCCCACGCACCAGCCCGAAACCCGACGCGCCTACGCTCGATGCCATCGCCGCAGCAGCGGCGTCCCCCGCAGGCACCGGACCGGCCCCGATCTCCTGCGCCGACATGCCGGCACGGGTGTCGGCCAGCGCATCCTTCAGCGTGCGGTAGACGAAGTCATGCACCAGCCGCGAATCACGGAAGCGCACTTCATGCTTGGCCGGGTGCACATTGACGTCGACCCGGGTCGGGTCGAGCTCAAGGAAAAGCACATAGGCCGGCTGGCGGCCGTGGTACAGCACATCGCCGTAGGCCATCTTCACCGCATGGGCGACGCTGCGGTCGCGCACCGAACGGCCGTTGACGTACAGGTACTGCTGGTCGGCACTCGCGCGTGAATAATGCGGCTGCGCGATCCAGCCATGCAGGCGCAGGCCCGCGCCACTGTGGTCCACGCGCACAGCCTGGTTGGCGAAGTCCTCGCCCAGCGTTTCGGCCAGCCGCGCATCGGAATACAGGTCGCCCGGCTTGTAGCGGCGCGAGGCCTTGCCGTTGTGCGACACGCGCAGCTCGACATCCGGTCGCGCCAGCGCCAGCGACCGCAGCCATTCTTCGATATGGCCCAGTTCGGTACGCTCGGCGCGCAGGAACTTGCGTCGCGCCGGTACGTTGTAGAACAGCTCGCGCACTTCCACCGTGGTGCCCGGCGCATGCGCGCGCGGTGTCACTTCGCCGATCTTGCCGCCTTCGATCTGCAGCGCCGATCCGTGTTCGTCATGCGCGCGACGCGAGGACAGGGTGAAACGGCTGACCGAGGCGATCGAGGGCAGTGCTTCACCACGGAAACCGAGCGTAGCCACCGATTCGAGGTCGTCGAGGTCGGCGATCTTGCTGGTGGCATGGCGCGATACCGCCAGTGGCAGCTGTTCCGGTGCGATGCCACTGCCGTTGTCGCGGATGCGGATCAGGCGGACACCGCCCTCTTCCAGGTCGATGTCGACACGGCTGGCGCCGGCATCGATCGCGTTCTCGACAAGTTCCTTGACCACCGATGCTGGACGTTCGACCACTTCGCCGGCGGCGATCTGGTTGATCAGGATTTCCGGCAACGGCCGGATCGGACGCGGGCCGGGCGCGCTCATGGGAGAGGATGGGCAGCAGACTTCATGGGTCGATGATAGCGGAGCCACACGCCCGCCGGGCATGGCCCGGCGCTACACGGCGCGCGGAACGGCTTACTTGCTGCCGCCGGCCATGGTCCCGGCGGCGTCGATCTCGGCCTGGGCACGGGCCGCGTACAGCGTCCCCGGCGGTGGCTGGCGGCTGAAGAAGGTGTGCACACCGTCGAGCACGGCACCGGCAATCTTGCGCTGGTAGGCCGGATCGATCAGGCGGCGCTCTTCGTCCGGGTTGGAGATGAACGCGGTTTCCACCAGCATGGCCGGCATGTCCGAGGTGCGCAGCACGGCGAAGTTGGCGCGTTCGATGTTCGGCTTGTGGTTGTTGCCGATCCGCTTCAGGCCGCCCAGCACGTGGCCGGCGGCGTCTTCGGAGGCCTTCATGTAACCGCTCTGGGCCAGGTCCAGCAACACGTTGGCGAGCGTGCCCTCGGTCTGCTGCAGGCGCACGCCACCCACCAGATCGGCCGCGTTTTCCTTGTCCGCCAGCCAGCGGGCGCGCTGCGAAGAAGCACCCTTGGTCGACAGCACATAGACCGACGAGCCAGTGGCCGAACGGTTTTCGGCCGCATCGGCGTGGATCGAAATGAAGATGTCGGCCTTGTTCGCACGTGCCTTCTGCGCACGCATCGGCAGCGGGATGAACACGTCGCTGTCGCGGGTCAGATAGGCCTTCAGGCCCGGCGTGGCGTTGACCTGGCGGGCAAGCTCACGGGCCACAGCGAGGGTGACATCCTTTTCGCGCTTGCCGGTCGGGCCGATCGCGCCCGGATCCTGGCCACCGTGGCCGGGATCGATGGCGACCACCAGATGGCGCATGCCGGCCTGCATGCGGATGCGCGAGGCATCACTGGGCATGGCCGGACGCGGCGGTTCCACCGGCGGCGGTGCCGGTGCCGGTGCCGGTACGGTCGCCGGCGGCGTGGTCACCACGGCGGCGGTGCGCTGGCCGGCGAGGATCGCGGCCGGCGAGGAAGAAGGCGAGCTGCTGGCCACCGTACCGGCAGCCGCAACCTGGGCCGGTGCGGTGGACGGCGCCGGGGTCGGCGTGGCCGGTGCGGCGGCGGTGGCACTGGCCTGCTGCCGCACCTGCGCGGTCAGCAGCGCGGTCGCACGCGCGGCATCGGTACGCGACTGCGCGCTTTCAGCCGGGGTCGGCGCGGGCGTGGCCACCGGTGCCTGCGGCTGCACCGCCGGCGTCACTGCAGGACGGCTGGCGGCCACGCCCGGGCCATCGCCCGGCCATTCGATCACCAGCTTGGATTCATTGCCCTCGCGCTGCATCTGCGGGCGGAACGGCGCCACCGATTCAGCAAGGTCGAAAACGACACGGAAGGTCCCCGGCACCGGCTGTCCGGTACGCACCGCCGTAACCACGCCCTGCGCGGCCGGCATCTTCAGGTTGCGTATGGCGCTGGAGTCCGGGAAATCGACCACCAGGCGGTTCGGTCCGGCCAGCGACAGGGTCTTGTAACCGCCACTACCGACCAGCGAAATCTCGGCACGGGTGCCGGTGGCGCCCGTATTCAGCAGAACCTGGCGGACCTCACCGGCCCACGCACTGACGCTCGCCAGACCCAGTCCGACGGCAGCACAGATGGCGATGAGACGGTTCCCCGGGCGCATGGCTCAGGATTCAATCACCGCGCTGAACGGAATGCAACACCTTTTTCCTTAATAATCCGTAACCTGCCGGTGTTTGTTCTCGTCAGCCGACAGAAATGGCCTGCAAGTCGCCCCCTTGAGGGAGCCGTTTCAGCCATTCATTCCCGACGTCGCTGGCCCCAGTGAGACGCACGCGGCGTCCCTGACCTTCGATTTCCAGCGCTACCACCAGATCGGTCGGTGGCAACGCGCCGGCGCCCCGCTCGGGCCATTCGACCAGCCACAACACCGCGCTGCCCTCATCCAGGCCAAGGAAATCCAGCTCGCCGGCCTGGCCGATGCGATACAGGTCCAGGTGCCAGGCCTCGCCGCCACTGGCCAGCGGATAGCGCTCGACCAGGGTATAGGTCGGGCTGCGGATGGCACCCTGCACACCCAGCGCGCGCAGCAGTGCACGGGCCGTGGTGGACTTGCCGGCACCGAGGTCGCCGCGCAGCTCGATCAGCGCCTGCGGCGGCCGGGTCGCCGCCAGCCACTGCCCGAGCAGTTCGGTTGCGTCGCTGTCGGCAAGGAAGAAATCAGTCATGAAGAGCGTTCCGGGTTGGCCAGTCGCCGCAGCGGCACCAGCAGATCAGTGGGAAGCAGGCCGCGTGCGCCGTCGGCGGCCGCAGCGTCGCCAGCGAGCGCATGCAGCAGGGCACCAGCGGCGGCAGCGTCGAAGGCGGCCAGCCCCTGCGCGCGCAGGCTGGCAATGATGCCGGTGAGCAGGTCGCCCATGCCTCCCACGGCCATGCCGGGATTGCCTGCAGCGATCAGCCGTGGCGCCTGCCCGGGCGCCGTCACGATGCTGCCCGCGCCCTTCAGCACCATCACGGCATGGAAGCGTTCGGCCAACGCCTGCGCACAGCGGTAGCGATCGGCCTGGATGTCAGCGGTACTGCAGCCGAGCAGGCGCGCGGCCTCGCCCGGGTGTGGCGTAAGGATGGCGTCCGGTAGCGCGCGCGGATCCTGCGCCAGCAGATTCAGTGCATCGGCATCAACCACCAGCGGTTTGTCGCCGGCCAGCACCCGCGCAAACAGTGCGTGCGCCCATTCGTCCTGGCCCAGGCCGGGGCCGATCGCCACCACCCTGGCCTTGTCCAGCAGCGCCGGCAGCACATCGCCATCTTCAAGCGCATGGGTCATGGCCTCGGGCAGCCGAGCCAGCAACGGGCCGACGTGATCGCGCCGGGTGCCCAGGCTCAACAACCCCGCACCGGCACGCAGTGCCGCTTCGGCTGCCATTGCGATGGCCCCGCCGCTGCCATGGTTGCCGCCGACGCACAGCACGTGCCCGGATTCGCCCTTGTGGGTATTGGCGCGGCGTGGTGGCAGCAGTGCCGGCAAACGCGCCTGTGTCCAGTGCTCCGCGGCGGGCGATGCGCCCTGCCATGCAGCCGCTGGCAGCTGCAGCGGTGCCAGCGCCTTCTGCCCGCAATGATCCAGCGCATCCCCGGTATACAGGCCGCGATGCGCCACGATGAACTGCAGGGTCAGTGCGGCGTTCACCGCCACACCCGGCACCGCGCCGCGGTCGGCATCCACGCCACTGGGGACGTCCAGCGCCAGCACCGGTGCTGCCTGCGCATTGACGGCGGCGATCAGCGCCTGCGCCGCGCCTTCGGGCGCGCGGTCGAAGCCCAGCCCGAACAGGGCATCGACCCAGATATCCGCCTCGGGCAAGGCCCCATCGAATTCCATGACAATGCCGCCGTCGGACTTGAAATCCGATGCTGCACGCTGTGCCAGCACGGTTGACGGTGGCTTGCCCGGCAAGGAGATCACCGTCACCACGCGCCCCGCCTGCCGTGCATGGCGGGCCAGCACCAGGCCGTCGCCGCCGTTATTGCCCGCTCCGACCACCACGCCGATCCGCCGCACCTGCGGCCAGTGCTGCAGCAGGCACTGCCAGGCAGCCTGGCCGGCCTGCGCCATCAGGCCCCAGCCGCCATCGGCAGCCAGTGCCGAGGCCTGCGCATCAAGCGCACGCGCAGCGACGGAATCAAACAGATCGGCAAGGTTGGCCATGCAGGGATTTTATACTGGTGCACATGTCCCCCGCCCCCACCCCTGTCGATCCGGCCCAGGCCGTGCAGCGCATCCGCGAACTGGCGCGTGCGCATGGCTTCCAGCGCTGCGGTATCGCCGGCATCGAGCTGGGCGAGGATGAGGCGCACCTGGCCGACTGGCTGGGCCAGGGCCTGTACGGCACGATGGACTGGATGGCGCGCCACGGCACCCTGCGCGCGCGTCCCGCCGAGCTGCTGCCCGGCACGGTGCGGGTGATCTCGGTAGGCATGGACTACAGCCACAAGGACGACACCGAAGCCTGGGCCACCCTGGCCGATCCCGGCCGCGCCTACGTGGCGCGCTACGCGCTGGGCCGCGACTACCACAAGCTGATGCGCAACCGGCTGCAGAAGCTGGCCACGCAGATCAACGACGAAGTGGCGCCGCTGGGCTACCGCGTGTTCGTCGATTCGGCCCCCGTGCTGGAACGTGCACTGGCGCGCAACGCCGGGCTGGGCTGGATCGGCAAGCACACCTGCCTGATCGATCGCCACGGCGGTTCGTGGTTCTTCATCGGCGAGATCTACATCGATATCCCGCTGCCGATCGATGTGGCGGCCACGGCACACTGCGGCACCTGCACGCGCTGCATCGATGTCTGTCCCACCCGTGCGATCACCGGGCCGCAGCGACTGGACGCACGGCGCTGCATTTCCTACCTGACCATCGAGCACGATGGCGCCATTCCCAAAGACATGCGGCCATTGATGGGCAACCGCATCTACGGCTGCGACGACTGCCAGCTGGTCTGCCCCTGGAACAAGTTCGCCAAGCGCACCGACGAAGCCGACTTCCGCGCACGCAACAACCTCGACACTGCCCGCCTGGACCAGCTGTTCGCCTGGGACGAAGCCGAGTTCCTGCACCGCACCGAAGGCAGCCCGATCCGGCGCAGCGGCCACGAGCGCTGGCTGCGCAACATCGCCGTAGCACTGGGCAATGCGCCGACCACGGCCGAAACGCTGGCCGCGCTGCACACCCGCGCCGACCATCCCTCCCCCCTGGTGCGCGAACACGTGCAGTGGGCGCTGGGCCAGCACGCACCGCGCTGACGTGCGATCCTGAGCATCCGTTCCACCTGCCGCACGCCGTTCCCATGCAGCCACGCAACAACGACATCCTCACCCCCAGCCAGCTCAACACCCTGGCCCGTGACCTGCTGGAAGGCAGCTTCCCGGCGATCTGGGTCGAGGCCGAGCTTGGCAGCGTGGCGCGCCCCGCCTCCGGGCATCTCTACTTCACGCTGAAGGACGCGCGCGCCCAGCTGCGGGCGGCGATGTTCCGGATGAAGGCGCAGTACCTGAAGTTCGTGCCGCGCGAGGGCATGCGCGTGCTGGTGCGCGGCAAGGTGACCCTGTACGACGCCCGTGGCGAGTACCAGATGGTGCTGGACCACATGGAGGAAGCCGGCGAAGGCGCACTGCGCCGCGCATTCGAAGAGCTGAAGGCACGGCTGGAGGCCGAGGGCCTGTTCGACCCGGCACGCAAGCGGTCGATGCCTGCACACGTGCAGCGCCTGGCGGTGATCACCTCGCCCACCGGTGCCGCCGTGCGCGACGTGCTGAGCGTGCTGGCCCGCCGCTTCCCGCTGCTGGAAGTGGACCTGCTGCCGACCCTGGTACAGGGCAGCACGGCCGCCGCGCAGATCACCCGCCTGCTGCAGGCCGCCGATGCCAGTGGCCGCTACGACGTGATCCTGCTGACCCGCGGTGGCGGTTCGCTGGAAGACCTGTGGGCGTTCAACGATGAAGCGCTGGCCCGCGCGATTGCGGCCAGCCACACGCCGGTCGTCTCGGCCGTTGGCCACGAAACCGACTTCAGCCTGAGCGACTTCGCCGCCGACCTGCGCGCGCCGACACCGTCGGTGGCCGCCGAACTTCTGGTGCCGGACCAGCGCGAACTGGCACTGCGCCTACGCCGTACGGCGGCACGCATGGTGCAGCTGCAACGGCACGCGATGCAGCAGGCGATGCAGCGTGCCGACCGCGCACTGCTGCGCCTGAACGCGCAGAGCCCGCAGGCACGGCTGGAGCTGCTGCGCCGCCGCCAACTGGACCTTGGCAGGCGCCTGCATGCCGCGTTCAACCAGCAGCAGGAACGTCGTGCCGCACGCCTGCGCCACGCTGCCGCCGTGCTGCGCGGCCACCATCCACAGCGCCAGCTCGATGCGATGCAGCGTCGCCTGGCCGCCCTTCGCGGGCGTCCGCAGGCGGCAATGCAGCGCCTGCTGGAACGCGATGCACTGCGCCTGCGCGGGCTGGCGCGTTCGCTGGAGGCGGTCAGCCCGCTGGCCACCGTGGCCCGTGGCTACAGCATCCTCACCCGCAGCGACGATGGCACCCTGGTGCGGAAGGTCGACCAGGTGCAGTCTGGCGATGCGCTGCAGGCACGTGTCGGCGACGGCGTGATCGACGTGCAGGTCAAGTAGAGGGTTGTTCGGCAGGGCTGCGCCCTGCACCTGCAGAGGCTTCAAGCCAAGGCAACGTCAACGTCAAAAGCGAGCATTCCGTGGGATGGCGGGGCGGTGTCGGAGTGCGGGGACGCTGCAAGTACGTCCCTGTAAGCTTGGCAGCCGCATCCATGCGGCTGACACCCCGCACTCCGACACCGCCCCACCTCTGACAGAATCCCGCAGCTGTTGGTGGGTGTCGACCTTGGTCGACACATCTGTCAGATATCGAATGAGATTCCGGGGTCAGATCCGTTTTCCGAGGGAAAACGGATCTGACCCCATGAGCAATTCCAACAGATCGAGGAGATCTGTCGAAGGCGGGGTGGGTCCGGTTGCGGGAGTGTCCGCGGCATGGATGCCGCGGCCAAGCCCCCATGGACGGGTTTACGGCGTCTCCCGCAACCGGACCCACCCCGCCATCCCACGGAATGCACGCTGTTGCTGTTGCTGTTGCTGTTGCTGTTGCTGTTGCTCTGGCTTCGGCAGGTGCAGGGCTGCAAGCCCTGCCGAACACCCCCCTACTTTGCCTGCTCGCAGAACTTCTGCCGGTACTCGAGCGCCTTCGGCATCAGCGCCTGCAGGTTCTGGATGCGGGTGCCCGGGTTCGGGTGGGTGGAAGCGAACTCCGGCGGCGCCTGGCCGCCACTGGCCTGGCCCATGCGCTGCCACAGCGGCACCGCCTCGCGGGGATCGAAGCAGGCCGCTGCGGCCAGCATCAGCCCCACTTCGTCCGCCTGCGTCTCGTGGCTGCGCGCATAGGGCAGCAGATACCCATAGCCCATCGCCGACATCATCATCTGTTGCTGCTGCGCATCCATGCCACTGGCGGCGCCGGCCACCTGCCCGATCTGGGTCAGCTTCTGCTGTGCCATGCGCTGTGCACCATGGCGCAGGAGCGCGTGGGCGATCTCATGGCCCATCACCACCGCCATCGCATCGCGGGTGCGCGCTACCGGCACCAGCCCGGTGTAGACCGCCATCTTGCCGCCCGGCAGGCAGAACGCATTGGCCTGCTCGGACGGGATCACGTTCACTTCCCACTGGAAATCCCGCGCGAAATGTGCCGGCTGCACACCATGCTCCTGCGCCAGCGCCGTCTCCACCACGTCCACCTTGGCGATCAACCGCTGGGCGATGTCGCGCACATCGCGCGCGATCGGTGCATTGGGGTCCATCGGCCGTTCCTGCGACAGGATCTGCTGGTAGGCCTGCAGTCCCAGCGCGGTTTCCTGGCGCGCGTCCAGGCTGCTGTCGATCATCACCTTCTCGCCGGTGTACGGATCGACCGTGCGGTTGGAGAACCAGTAGAACAGCGCATAGCCGGCGGCAAGCAGCAGCACCCACCAGCGGATGTTGCCGAACAGGCCACGCCGCTGCGGACCTTGCGACGAGCGGGAGAAGGGATCGTTGCGCATCGGGGGACTTCCTGCTGGCCCCGCCGGCCGGCGGGCACGGCGCAATCTTAGTGCGCCACTGCCCGCAGCGGGTGAAGCCGGGTGCCGCTCAGATGCCGCGTACCAGGCGGAAGCCGATGCGGGCGTTGGTGGTATCCGAATCCTGGGACTGCCGCCAGGCCGCACGGGTCTGCTCGGGGGCATTGGCCCAGTTGCCACCGCGGATCACGCGCGACCGGCAGCCCGGGTTGAACCAGGCGACGCCATCGGACGGTGCGCGGCGGTAGCTGGCATGCCAGCAGTCGGCCACCCATTCACTGAGGTTGCCGCCCATGTCGTGCAGGCCGAAGGCATTGGCCTGGAAGCTGGCCACCGGCGCCGGTCCCCACCAGCCATCGCCATACCCGATGAACGCGTTGTGCCAGTGCCGGCCCGAAGGCGAAACGTCCTTGCTGCCGGTAAAGTTGCCGCTGCCTGGCGGCGGCACGCCTGCATCGCCCCACGGATAGCGGCCACTGCTGCCAGCGCGCAGCGCGTACTCGAACTCGGCTTCGCTGGGCAGCCGGTAGCTGCGGCCGGTCTGCTCGGACAGCCACGCCGCATAGTTCTCGGCATCACGCACACTGACGTGCATCACCGGCGAGTTGCCCAGCGCGCGGCCGCCGTCATAGTCCGAGCGCCAGTCCACGCCACTGCGGCGGATGAAATTGCCGCTGCGTTCGTCGTAGACCACCGAATGGCCGCGCCGGGTCGCGCGTGGACGCGCATTGGATGCTTTCACGTAGCGCTCGAAATCGCTGACGGTGATCTCGGTGATCGCCATTGCAAAGCCACGATCGAAGCGCACGTAGTGCGACGGACGCTCGGCATCACTCGAGCCCGGCTCGGCATCGCCCGCGCCCATCTGGAAACCACCGTGAGGCACCACCACCATCTGCGGCCCGCGCCCGCCATCGCGCATGGCGTCGCTGAACACCTGTCCTGGCCGGAAGCTGCCGTAATGGGTAGCCAGGTCGATGCGCTCGCGCAACTGCCCCACCACGGCGTCACCCGGCAGGGCGATGCGCAGCGCTTCGGCCAGTTTCTCGCGCGCCGGTTTCAGGCCCTGCGGCGTAGCGAGGTCGCGCAGGCCGTCATCACGCAGCTGCAGCAGCGTGGCGGCGCGGATCTGCTCGATGCGCTCGAACGCGTCGGCAATCGTCGGCGACGAATCGCGCACTTTGCTGGCTTCGGCCAGCCAGGTACCCGCGCTGGCGAAATCGCGCGCCCGCGCGGCGTCTTCGGCACGGCGGATCAAGCCGCTCTCGGCTGCTGCCAAGCCCTGCCGTGCGCGGCTGTTGTCTTCATCCAGCGCCAGCGCCTCACGGAAATTGCCGATGGCACCGTCGCCATCCTCGCCGATCCGATCCGAGCGCAGGTCCTCCTCGCCGGCACGGTTGTAGGCCACCACGCGCTGCGCCAGCTCCACCCGCGCCTGCAGCGCACGCACCTTCTCATCCTTCGGCGCCAGGGTCAGCAGCACCAGTGCCTGGCGGCTGGCCTCGGCCAGTGCCTCGCGCTGCTTCAGCGGCCGCACCAGCAGGGCATCGGCCAGCTGCTGCAGTCGCTGCCGGGCACGCTGCAGGCCCAGCCGGGCCTGGCGATCATCCGGGTCTTCTTCCTGCACCGCCAGCCACAGCGGAATGGCAGCGTCCGCATCTTCATAGAGCCGCCCTTCGGCGAACGCCTGCTCGGCGCCGCGGCGCAACTGGGCCAGGCTGCGGCCCTGGCGGTCCACCCGTGGCGGCGTCCACTGCTGTACGTCCTCGGCGGCATCTTCACCGGCGATGGTCACGCTGCCCTGCCCGGCCTGCGGACTGGCATCGGTGCCGGTGTCGGCCCCCTCGGCCCCGGGCGCCTCTCCGCTGGCGGCCCTGTCCGCCGGCGCGGACGGCGACGGCGTGCAGCCGGCCAGGGCCACGGCCAGGGCGGTGCACAGCACGGGCGACAACGGAAAACGCAAGCAGAGCCTCCTTCGGCACGGACGCGGACCGACGTTAGGCTATTCTCCCCTGCCTGAGCAAACCCGAGTAGTAGGCCCTGACCCGTGGCAACCTGGATCACCACCCCCGCCGAGCTGGATGCGTACTTCCAGCAGCGCCCGACCCGCATCGGCCTGGACACCGAATTCATCCGTGAACGCACGTTCTGGCCGCAACTGGCGCTGGTGCAGATGGCCGTTGGGCAGGACATCCTGCTGATCGACCCGCTGATTCCCGGCATGACCGAGGCGCTGGCGCCGTGGCTGGCCGATGAATCCATCACCAAGGTGATGCACAGCGCCAGCGAAGACCTGGTTGCCTTCAAGTGGGCCTGCGGCGTCCTGCCGCGACCGCTGTTCGACACCCAGATCGGTGCCTCGCTGGCCGGCATCGGCGGCGGCATGGGCTACCAGAAGCTGGTGGCGGAGATCACTGGCGTAGCGCTGGCCAAGGGCGAGACCCGCTCGGACTGGATGCGCCGCCCGCTGTCCGAGTCGCAGCTGCAGTACGCCGCCGATGACGTCGAGCATCTGTTCGCACTGCACGACGCCATCAATGCCAGGCTGCAGGCGCTCGGCCGCCAGCAGTGGCTGCACGACGATGGCGAGCGGCTGCTGGCCAGCGTCGCCAACGATGAAGACCGCTGGCCGCACCTGGCGATGCGCTCGGCACAGTTCCTTGATGCTGCCGCCCAGCACCGCCTGCTGCGCCTGCTGCGCTGGCGCGACGTGCAGGCACGCAACAGCGACCGCCCGCGAAGCTGGATCCTGGACAACGAACTGGCCGCCACCCTAGCGCGCACGCCACCGGCCGACGAGGCTGCGCTGGGCAAGCTGTTCGAGCAGTTCCCGAAGGCACCGCGCAAGCTGGCCGGCGCTGTCTGGCAGGCGCTGTCCACGCCGCTGGCCGATGAAGCCGACGCGCCGCTGGCGCTGCCGGCCAACGACAGCAACAAGCAGGCCCTGAAGAAGCTGCAGGATGCGGTGGCCGAGCGCAGCCGTGAGCTGGGGCTGCCGGATGGCATTCTCGCCTCGCGCAAGCATCTGGAAAGCTATCTGGAACGTCGCCAGTGGCCGGCCGCACTTGCCGGCTGGCGCCAGCAGGAACTGGAGTCGCGGCTGCAGGCACTGTTGCCCGCGCACTGAGACCAACCGGCGCCGGGCAAACCGGCGCCGGCACCGCAGACATGAGCATCTGCCACGCTTGCCGGCGCGCGCGTGGACCTGTCCAATAGCGTCCCCGCTATTGTTGGATTGCATCAGATGACAAATGGACTTGCGAAAGACGGCCTTTCCATGGACGACCTGGCCTGGCGCGCGCAGGCGCGCAGCGCACTGCAGGAACAGGACTACGCAGCGCTGGATGCACTGCTGGCACCACACGAACAGGCCTGGCTGAACGGCGCTCGGCCACTGCCCGGCATCCGCTGGCGCCTGCGCAACCTGCAGGACACGGCGCTGCCCCTGGATGAGCGCCTGCAGCAGGCGCAACGGTGGGTTGCCGCCGATCCGCACAGCTATTACGCACGCCTGCGCCTGGGTGCCTGCTGGGAATCGGCCGCTGGCGCCCTGCGCAGCGCCGACGTGGCCGCACTGGTGGAAGACAGCCAGTGGCTGGCCGCACAGCAGGCGCGCGACCACGCCGTGCATGCCTATCTGCAGGCGATCGCGCTGTCGCAGCGACCGGCGCTGGCGCTGGATGGCATCAAGCGCATCACCAGCTACCTGCGCGAACCAAACTGGTTGCGCGCGCTCCAGGCAGGGCAATCGCCGGAGTCCGATGAAGCCGCCCTGGCCGAGCACTATCCGCAGGCGTGGCCGCAGGCATTGCAGTTGCTGTCGCGCTTCGGTGCGCCCCTGCAGCACCTGCCGGAATGCCTGCCGCCGCTGTTGCGCGATCGCAGCGAGGACGAATTCGATGCCCCCCTCGCGTACTGGATGCGCCTGGTGCTGGAACAGCGTCCGGACGACCTGGGGACGCTGGAAGACACCCTCTACTACCTGTACCCGCGCTGGGGCGGCAGCCACGAGGCGATGGAGGATTTCATCGAAGGCAGCTGGTGCCGCGGCCTGGAGCTGGCACAGCGCAACGCATTGCGCTGGTGCAAGGAACAGGACTGGATGGGCGAGCTGCCGCGCCGCGGCGATGCCGAAGCGGTGGCCGCGCATGAGCGCGCGTATGCGCAGATCCTGGACTGGCACCTGGAGGGCTACGTGCGCGCTGAAGTCCTGATCCAGCGCGCCGCACTCCGCTTTCATCTCGGGCGCATCGAGGAGATCGAAGACCAGGTGCAATGGGATGCCGTATGCATGCAGGCCGCGCTTGAGGACCTGCAGCATGCGTGGGCACTGGATCGTGACATGGTCCTGCACGGTGGTTTCAGCAGCCTGGAGGCTTGCACCTGGTTCGCCCATGTTGACGGCGCCGAAGCGCTGTTCGCACAGGTCGTGGACTACGCTGCGCGCGAAGGCGATTCGGCGCTCGGCCTGCTCTGGGCGGCTACCGCAATCGAGCATGGGATGCTCGGCCAGACCGCCGATCCGGCACGTGCGCAGCCCATGCTGCAGCGCGCCCTGAAACTGGCGGCGCAGCAGAAGACGTCCACGGTCACCTTTGCGTCCAACCTGTTCTGCGATGTCTCGCAGGACGCGGGCCTGTCGTTGTTGCAGCGCATGGCCGACGACGGCGACGCCGGTGCGATGGCCGCGCTGTGCGACCTGTACAAGGGCCGGCTGGGCGGCCGCGACCAGCCGGACTTCGTTGATGCCCAGAAGGCCCTGTACTGGCAGGAGCGTGCCGTCGAAGGCGGCGACCTGATCGCCACCTACAACCTTGGCGTGCGCCTGGTTGCCGCCGGTGGCGCTGACAACGAAGCGCGTGCGCGCGAGCTGTACCTGCGCTGCCTGCGCGAAGCCGACGCCGGTGAGCGCGTGTGGGGCCCGACCTGCCGCAACCTCGCCTGCCTGGCCTTCGATGGCCAGAACGACGCGCACAAGCGCGAAGCGGTCGAACGCGCCTTGATTCCGCTGTGGTGGCGCGGTGAGGACAACGACAAGCTGTGGGCCGCCGGCTACCTGGCCGACATCTACCACTTCGGCAACGGCGTGCCGGCCAACGCCTTCCTGGCCCTGACCTGGCTGCAGCGCGCCAGCGAGATCGATACGGAGTACGTGGATGTGGTGCGCATGGCGCCGCTGATCAACGGCGAAGGCCGCTGGTTCGGCGCCAGCCGCGCGCGCAAACAGCAGGCGCAGGACCGCCAGCAGGTGGACAGCGCCACCTGGGCCCTGACCTTCGGCCAGCGCAGCCAGGACAGCGACCTTACCGCAGTCTGAAACAACGAAAAGGGCGGCCCGGAACTCCGGGCCGCCCTTTGCATTCCAGCGGTGCGATGACGGGAGAACCCACCACCGCGCCAGAGCCTTACCAGTTCATGTTCAGCGAGACACCCACGGTGCGCGGTTCGTTGTAGACCGCGGCCATGTAATTCTCGATCACGCCCTTGAGGTTCTTCTCGTTGGTGATGTTGCGCGCGAACAGCGCCACTTCGTAGGCACCGTAGTTGCCCGAGTAGCCGATCTTCAGGCCGCCTTCGAAGTCACCCTTGGAGTTGAACTCCTTGCTGTCGTACAGCACGAAGCTGGTGTAACCCTGCTTGTTCCAGTCGGTGGAGACGAACATGGTGCCGGCGTCGCTGACCGGGAAGTCGTAACGGGCGGCCAGGTTCACGTTGTACTTCGGCGCGTTCGGCAGCGGGTTGCCGTCGATCTGCGCGAAGGTGTTGGCGCCGACCTTGATGGTCGGGTCATTCACCGTGCAGACCACCTGGCCGTTGAGGCCGCAGACCTGCGCGTACACGCGCTTGTCCTTGATCTCGCTGTGCAGCAGGCTCAGGCCGGCACTCAGGGTCAGGTTCGGGATCGGGCGCAGTTCCATGTCCGCTTCGAAGCCGTAGGCCTTGGCCTTGTCGGCGTTGAACAGCACGCCGTTGCCGTCCGAATCGTTGCCGTTGAGCTGGATGTCGTTGACGGTGTAGGTGAACGCGGTGGCGTTCAGGCGCAGGCGGTTGTCCCACAGGCTGCTCTTCACGCCCGCTTCCCAGGACAGGATCGTCTCGGAATCGGCGGTGGTGAAATCGGCATTGAACACCGCCGAACGGCCCTGGATGGTCGGGCCGCGGAAGCCGCGCGCGACCTTGGCGTAGACGCTCACGTTCGGGGTGAACTGATACATCGCGCTCAGATCCCAGCTCGGCGTGGTATCGGACATCTTCACGTCGGTGCGGCCCTTGTAGGTGACCACGCCGGCAGCGGTATCAGCGGTCTTCAGCAGGCGCGTGTGCTTCTCGTCCTTGGTCTGGCGCAGGCCAGCGGTGACGGTGAACTTGTCGGTGAAGGCGTAGCTGATCTGGCCGAAACCGGCCCACGAGGTGTTCTTGTTGCGCAGGCGCACCCAGTTGTTCGGGTTACGTGCCGCGCCCTGCAGGAACCACGCGCGCTGGTAGAAGTCGGTGGTGTCGCTGCCGTTGAAGTAGAACGCACCGGCCTGCCACTGCAGCGCGCTGTCGTCATGGCTGGCCAGGCGGAATTCCTGGGTCCACTGGTCCAGGTCGCGGATGCGGCCCATCGACTGGCCGTAGCCGTTCGGCCCGCCGTTCACCGGGAAGTTCGCCGCTGCGCCACCGTCGGTGTCGCCACGGCTGTAACCGGAGGTGGTCTCGTAGGCGGTGATCGAGGTGAAGTCGATCGCACCGAAGTCGTAGCGTGCCTTCACCGAGCCGCCGTAGGTCTTGTACGCCTGCGGATTGTTGTCGGCTTCGTCATAGGCGACCTTGTCGCGCGGCACGTCGGTCTTGTTCGAGCCCTTGGTCAGCGCGCCGCGCAGGAACAGGGTCGAGGTGCCTTCGTAATCGCGGGCGTGGGCCGAGGCCAGGATCGAGAACTGGTCGCTCGGGGTCAGCAGCAGCTGGGCGCGCACGTTGCGGTCATCGAAGCCGCCCATGGCGTTCTTCTTCGGGCTGACCGTGCCATCGGCGCTCGGGCCCTTGTAGGTGTTGTCGACGTAGTCGTCGCGGTGCTGGTACAGGGCCGACACGCGGAACGAGGCGATGTCGTTGATCGGGCCGCCGAAGCCGCCGTCGATCGACACGCTGTTGTAGGTGGCGTAGCTGGCGCTGACGCGACCGGTGTAGTCCTGGGTCGGCTTCAGGGTGTCGAACTTGACGATGCCGGCGGTGGTGTTGCGGCCGAACAGCGAGCCCTGCGGACCGCGCAGCACTTCCACCTGGTCCACGTCATAGACCGGGTTGGACTTCAGCACCACGTGCTCCAGCACCACGTCGTCCTGGATGATCGAGACCGGCTGCGAGGCACCCAGGTAGAAGTCGATGTTGCCCAGGCCGCGGATGTAGAAGCGCGGGAAGATGCGGCCGGTGGTGGTTTCCGCATACAGGCTCGGCACGCGGCCGGACAGCGCCAGCAGGGTGTCGTCGCCGCCGGCGGTGAAGTCGCGCATGCGCTCGCCTTGCACCACACCGACCGAGACCGGCACTTCCTGCAGGTTCTGCTCGCGGTGTTCGGCGGTCACGGTGATCGTGTCCAGGCCGGTCGGGGTCGGCGCACTGTCCTGCGCGGCGGCACCGAAGCTGCCGACCAGGGCCAGACCGGCACAGGCCAGTGCCAGCGGGTGGCGGCGGAAGGAAACAAGGGAAGACGACAGACCCGACAGGCGGCAGGAATCGGTATGGGAGGGCATGCAATGCTCTGAGGAGGCGTCCGTGCGGCCTGCGCGGGCCGGGCGGCAAAAAGGAGGAAAACTGCGCAAGCGGCCATTATCCCCCAAATTGTTACGATTTCGTTGCGCGGCACCCAAACCCGGCGAAACAAGCGGTTTCGGCACAGTCAGCCAGCACCGCCTGGGGTCAGATCCGTTTCCCAAGGGAGAACGGATCTGACCCCGGATCTCAGAGCAACGGGGTCAACGCGACATCGACCATCGCCAGCAGGCGCTCGCGGCTGATGCCGTCACGCGCCTGCACCGAGATGCCATGCAGCACCGTGGCGAAGTGGTCGCCCAGCGCCTGCACCGCCGCGCCGTCGGCCAGCTCACCCTCGGCCTGCGCCTGCTGCAGCCGCGCGATGATCGCCGCCGTGCGCTGGCGACGATGGCTGGCCAACCAGTCCCGCACGCCTTCGCCATCGGGCGACACGCTGCTGGCCGAAGATACCACCAGGCAGCCATGCGGACGCCCACGACGGGTGTAGGTCAGCACCGCCTCGCGCAGCATGGACCCGATCGCCTCACGCAGCGTGGCCTGCTCCAGCGCGCGCGGCGCGAAACCACCCTCGCCCTCTTCGTACAGCGCCACGGCTTCGCGGAACAACTGCTCCTTGCTGCCGAACGCGGCGTAGATGCGTGCAGAAGCAATGCCCAGCGTTTCGACCAGTGCCGACATCGACGTGCCTTCGTAGCCGTGCTGCCAGAACAGCAGCATCGCCTTGCGCAACGCCTGGTCCCTGTCGAATTCGCGCGGTCGCCCTGCCATCTGCCTGCCTGCTCCAGTGAGGCGCGCAGTGTAACGCGGGTGTTGACCATCGCGAGAGTCGCGCCTATTCTTTGTCGACTGACAAACAATTGGAGCAACACATGCAGACCCTCAAGGGCCCCAGCCTGCACCTGGCGCAGTTCGCCGGCGACCAGGCACCGTTCAACTCACTTGCCAGCATTGCCGAGTGGGCCGCTGGCCACGGTTTCAAGGCACTGCAGATCCCGGCCTGGGATGCACGCCTGTTCGACCTGGCCACCGCCGCCGACAGCCAGGACTACTGCGACGACATCCGCGGCACCCTGGCCGAGCACGGCCTGCAGGTCAGCGAGCTCACCACCCACATCCTTGGCCAGCTGGTGGCCGTGCATCCGGCCTACGATGAACTCTGCGATGGCTTCGCGCCGGAAGCACTGCGCGGCAACCCGAAGGCGCGCAGCGAATGGGCGCAGCAGCAACTGCACCTGGCCGCCCGTGCCTCCCGCCGGCTGGGCCTGCAGGACATGGGCACCTTCTCCGGCTCCTTCGCCTGGCCCTACCTGTTCCCGTTCCCGCAGCGCCCGCCGGGCCTGATCGATGCCGCCTTCGACGAACTGGCGCGCCGCTGGCGGCCGATCCTCGATACCTGCGAGGACAACGGCATCAACCTCTGTTACGAGATCCATCCCAGCGAAGACCTGCATGACGGCACCAGCTTCGAGCGCTTCTTCGAACGCGTCGGCCAGCACCAGCGCTGCCGCATCCTGTTCGATCCCAGCCACTTCGTGCTGCAGCAGCTGGACTACCTGGAGTACCTGGACATCTATCACCCGCTGATCCGCATGTTCCATGTCAAGGATGCGGAGTTCCGTCCCAGCGGCCGCCAGGGCATCTATGGTGGCTACGCCGACTGGACCGAACGGGCCGGTCGCTTCCGCTCGCTGGGCGATGGCCAGGTCGACTTCAAGTCGATCTTCTCCAAGCTGGCCCAGTACGACTACCAGGGGTGGGCGACGCTGGAGTGGGAGTGCTGCCTGAAGGACCAGGAAGCCGGTGCACGCGAAGGCGCTGCATTCATCCGCGACCACATCATTCCGGTCACCGACAAGATCTTCGACGACTTCGCCGGTGCACCGATCAGCACCGCGCAGATGCAGCACATGCTCGGCATCGCCTGAGCCCCCACGGAGCACTCCCCCATGACGACTTCCCTTCCCGCTGGCGCTGCCGGCGACGACACCCTGCACCACCACTACCTGCGCATCGATGGCCAGCGCGTGCATTGCGTCTCCGCCGGCCACGGCGAACCGGTGCTGCTGATTCCCGGCTGGCCGCAGACCTGGTATGCCTGGCGCCATGTGCTGCACGCCCTGGCCGACGCCGGCTTCGAAGCGATTGCCGTGGACCCGCCGGGCATCGGCGAATCCGATCGCCCCAGCCACGGTTACGACACCGGCAGCGCCGCCGCCGTCCTGCACCAGACCATGCAGGCACTGGGCCACGAGCGCTACCAGGTGGTCGGGCATGACATCGGCATGTGGATTGCCTATGCACTGGCCAGCGACCAGCCGCAGGCGGTGCGCCAACTGGCGGTCACCGAAGCGGTGATTCCCGGCCTGGCGCCGGAACCGGGCATCTTCGCCGCACCGGCCGACAACATCTTCCTCTGGCATTTCATGTTCAACCAGGTGGCCGACCTGCCCGAGGCACTCATCAGCGGTCGCGAGCGCGCCTACCTGGAATTCATGTTCGACCGCTGGTCATATCGCCGCGACGCGGTGGCTGCCGATACCTACATCGCCGCCTACAGCCGCCCCGGCGCACTGCGGGCCGGCTTCGCCTGGTACCGCGCGATTCCGGAAACCATCCGCCAGAACAAGCAGCGTGCACAGCGCCGGCTGGCGATGCCGGTGCTGGCCATCGGCGCCGAGCACGCCACCGCCGATGCGCCGATGCTGACCCTGCAACCGCATGCCGACAACGTGCGCGGCAGCATCGTGCCGGGCTGCGGCCACTTCATCATGGAAGAAGCGCCGCAGGCGTTCCTGGCGCAGCTTCTGCCGTTCCTGCAGGAGGCACGTCATGCGGCTTGAACCCGCGCTGCAGCAGTTCGTCGATGCCGTCGCGGCCCATCCACTGCCGGACGACCTGCGCGAGCTGCGTGCGATCAGCGAGAGCGCGCTGCCTCAGCTGCAGGGCGCGCCGCAGCCGGTTGCGCATGTGATCGAGCATGCGGTGATCGCACGCGACGGCCACGCGTTGGAAGTGCGCCTTTACACACCGGAAGGGCTGCCCGATGGACCGGCACCGGCGTTGTTGTTCGCGCATGGCGGCGGATGGTTCCAGTGTTCGCTGGCGGTCTATGACGGCCCCTGCCGCGCGCTGGCCAATGCCAGCGGCTGCGTGATTGTCGCCGTGGGCTACCGGCTGGCGCCGGAACACCCGTTCCCGGTGCCGCTGCACGACCTTGCCGATGCCTGGTCGTGGCTGCAGGACAACGCCGAGCTCCTCGGGGTGGACCCGCAGCGATTGGCGATCGGCGGCGACAGCGCCGGTGGCAATCTGGCCGCCGCGTGCTGCCTGCAGCTGCGCGATCTTGGCCTGCCGCAACCGCGCCACCAGTTGCTGCTGTACCCGGCACTCGATGCAGGGATGGGCAGCGATTCCTACCGCGAGTACGCCAGTGGCTTCTACCTCAGCGCCGAACTGATGCAGCGTTGCTGGCAGGCCTATCTCAGTGATCCGGCCACACCGCCGACATTGGCCTCGCCTGCCCATTCAACTGATCTGCATGGACTGGCACCAGCCTCGGTACTCAGCTGCGAGCACGACCCGCTGCGTGATGAGGCCGAACAGTACGCACGGCGGCTGCAGGCGGCAGGTGTCGACTGCACGCTCGAGCGGCTGCCGGGGATGATCCACGCCTGCATCCACCTGCACGCGGTCAGTGCCAGCACCGACGTGGCAGCACGTCGTGCCGGCGCGCTGCTGCGCCGGGCCCTGTCCTGAACCGGTCAGGGGCGGTAGCCGACGCGGCGCGACCATCGTCCCGGCCCGGCGCTTGGCAAGCCCGGCAGGCAGCGCTACACTGAAACCCTGCCGTGGGGCCATAGCTCAGCTGGGAGAGCGCGTCGTTCGCAATGACGAGGTCAGGAGTTCGATCCTCCTTGGCTCCACCACTATTCAGAAGAACCCGTAGATCCCCGTGATCTGCGGGTTTTTTCTTCCCAGCGCCCGCGGCTCAGGCCGGCTCCTCGCCGCCGTCCTTGCGCCGCGGACTACGCGAATGCGCATCACGCACCTGTTCATCACGCTGCGCCGGCCGGCGCTTTGCCACGTCCTCCTGCTTCCGGTCCTGACGGCTTTCCTGAACGCCCTGCTTCGGGTCGCCCTGGCTGTTGTCGCGCTCACTCATCGACATCTCCCTCATCGGCGAAGATCCAACCTGCCATCACGCTAGACGCTGCAGAGTGATCTGCCGGTCAGCCTGGCGCGAACAGGGCGTGCAGCCTCGGCTTGCCGGTACTGTCCCCACGCCTCCAGAATCCGATACACCCGTTTCTGCGGTGCGCCATGCCCCTTTCTGTCCTGCACGCCTCGCAAGCACTGCCGATGCTCTTCGATGCGACCGACGGCAGCATCCGTCTCGGCAACCTGCCGACGCTGATCGGCCCCACCCTCTCGCTGGATGAGGCGCGCATCGCCTTCGCCACGCTGATGCATGGCGAGCGCGATGTCGGCACCGGCTATCACTGGCTCAGCCTGCACCGGCTAGGCCTGGCCGGTGCACCCGCTGGGATCAGCCTGTGCTTCCATGGGCAACAGCTCGACATGGTGACGATGGGTGTCGATCTGCCCGGTGCAGCACTGGAAAACGGCTGGCCGACCCAGGCGGCGATCGATGCCGAAGTAGCGTTCATGAAGCGTACGCTGGGCGCGGCGCTGGGTCGCAAGCTGGCGGGTGGCCACGCCCGGTTCGACTGGGGCGAAGCCTGGGCCCGCTTCGATCCGAAGGGGTTCATGGCCAGCAGCGGTATCCGCTACGTTCCGCGCTCATGACCCTACTCAGGTACGGATGATCGACACCCCACCCTCCACGCGCATCGCGGTACCGGTAACGAAACTGCTCTCATCGCTGGCCAGGAACAGCGCCGCGTTGGCGATCTCCTCCGGCTCGGCCATCCGCTTCAGCGCGTGCAGCGAACGCACGAAATCACGCGCATCCCCGGTAGGCGCGGCCTCCCGCCCCATCTCGGTATCGGTGCCACCTGGCAGCAGTACATTGCTGCGCACACCGCGCGCGCCATACTCCGCCGCGATCACCTGGCTCAGGCCGATCAGCCCTGCCTTGCTCGACGCATAGGCCGCCATGCCCGGGAAGCCCACGGTATGGCCGACGAACGTGCCGACGAACACCAGCGAGCCGCCGCCGCGCGCCAGCAGTGCCGGCAACTGCGCGCGTGCAGCATGGAAGGCGGCATCCAGATTGGTCGCCATCACCTCGCGCCAGGCGTCCACGGGGAACTCCGCCGCCGGCACGCCCGGGCCAAGCATGCCGGCATTGTTGATGGCGATGTCCAGGCCGCCGAATGACTGCTGGGCCAGATCGACCAGCGCCTGCGCCGTGCCCGGGTCGGCGACGTCGGCGGCATGCACCACGGCGTCGCCACCGGCGGCGCGAATCTGCTCGGCCAGCGCCTGCAGCGGCTCCGGCCGCCGTGCATTCAGCACCAGCTTTGCCCCTTCGGCAGCAAAGCGCAGCGCGCTGGCGCGGCCGATGCCGGCGCTGGCTCCGGTGATGAGTGCGATCTTGTTGTTCAAGCGCATGGTCGTGGCATCCGTTGTGAAGTAGCCGCAACGATGCCCTGCCTCTGGACTGCCAACACTCCGTTTCCGGGCCTCGCTGGCAAGTGCAGGAAACGGAGTTTTCGTGGCTGCGGCACATGCCAGAATCCGCCCATGGACAGCACCGCCTCCCCCACCACCGACGCCCGCGTCGAACGGGTCTGCCGCCACCTTCAGGCCAGCCTCGACGAACCCTCGCTGCAGGAACTGGCCGACATCGCAGGCTGCAGCCCGACCCGCCTGCATCGCCTGTTCAAGGAGGCAACCGGGCTGACGCCGAAGCAGTACGCTGCGGCACTGCGCGCCGACCGCCTGCGCACCGGGCTGCAACAGCAGGAACGCATCACCGACGCCTTCCACGATGCCGGCTTCGGCTCCAGCGGACGCTTCTACGAGAACGCACCGAAGTTGCTGGGCATGACTCCCAAGCAATGGCGCGCAGGTGGTCGTGGCGAAGTCATCCACTTCGCGCTTGCCGAAAGTTCACTGGGCAGCGTGCTGGTGGCCAGCAGTGCCACCGGCGTGGTCGCGATCCTGCTCGGCGACGATCCGGAAGCGCTGCTGCAATCGCTGCAGCACCGCTTCCGCCAGGCCAAGCTGGTCGGTGCCGACAGCGGTTATGAACAACTGGTGGCACAGGTGGTAGGTCTGGTCGAGGACCCGACACGGGGCGCCACGTTGCCGCTGGATATCCGCGGCACCGCCTTCCAGCAGCGCGTGTGGCAGGCGTTGCAGCAGATCCCACGTGGCCAGACCGCCTCGTATGCCGACATCGCCACGCGCATCGGCGCCCCGCGATCAAGCCGTGCGGTGGCTCGCGCCTGCGCCAGCAATCCACTGGCGGTGGCCGTCCCTTGCCACCGCGTCGTACGCCGCGACGGCGACCTGTCCGGCTACGCCTGGGGCGTGGCGCGCAAGCGCGAACTGCTGCGCCGGGAAAAGGCCTCGACTGCCTGAAGTGGGTGCCGACCTTCGTCGGCACGCCCGGAGGTAGCGCCGGGCCATGCCCGGCGAACACTCAATCCAGCTTCACCACCAGCTTGCCGAAGTTCTGCCCCTTCAGCAGCCCGAAGAACGCCTCCGGCGCATTCTCCAGCCCTTCCACCACATCCTCGCGGTACTGGATGCGGCCCTCACGCAGCCACTGCGGCATCTCGCGCTCGAAGTCCGGCCACAGATGGTTGAAGTCGTGCACGATGAAACCGCGCACGGTCAGGCGCTGGCGCAGGATCTGGCTGAACAGCGCTGGCAACCGGTCCGGCCCGGGCTGTTCAACGCCGCGTTCGTTGTAGGTGGCGATGGTGCCGCACACCGGAATGCGGGCGAAGTCGTTGAGCAGCGGCAGCACCGCATCCAGCACGTGCCCGCCCACGTTCTCGAAATACACGTCGATGCCCGCGGGCACCGCCGCGCGCAGCTGTTCGGCAAAGTCGGCCGCACGATGATCCAGCGCCACGTCCACGCCCAGCGTCTGCAGGTAGGCACGCTTGGCTTCACCACCGGCGATGGCGACCACGCGCGCGCCCTGCAGTTTCGCCAGCTGCGCAACCGTTGCGCCCACCGGACCGGTCGCGGCCGCGACCACCAGCGTCTCGCCCGGCTTCAGGCGGGCGATCTCATGCAGGCTGGAATACGCAGTGAATCCGGGCATGCCATACACGCCCAGCGCCGTGCTCAGTGGCAGCCCGGCCGGATCGAGGCGACGCCCCAGTGCCTTGCCCGGCAGTACCGCATGGGTCTGCCATCCGCCTGGCGCCAGTACCAGCTCACCTGCGGCCACTCCCTCGGCGTTGGACTGCAGCACCTCGGCCACGGTCTGGCCTTCCATCACCGCATCGATGGCCACCGGTGCGGCATACGAGGGGCCCTCGTCCATGCGTCCACGCATGTACGGGTCCAGCGACAGGTAGCGGTTGCGCAGCAGCACCTCACCCTTCGCCAAGGCCGGCAGTGTCGCCTGTTCAAGGCGGAAGTTGGCTGCCGTGGGCGCGCCCTGCGGGCGCGAGGCCAGCACGATGCGGGAGGTAACGAGGGAATCGGACATGGTGACCGGCTCTGCTGTTGCCAGCATCAGGAAAGGAATACCGACACTACGCCGCAACGATCGCCGGAAACGGCCACGAAAACAGCGTTCCATCGCCCGCCCAGACGCGGCACCGACACAGGCCTTGCCGTTGCGGCATTGCCGATCACCGCGGCCTGCTGATTTCCGCCACAGGGGATGATCAGGATCGCGCCGGGGCGTCCGGATCGATTCCAGGCCCTTCCCGCCCTGCACCGCGACGGCGGATCAAGTACTTGCAGGCGCGCAGACGGCAATGTGAAGAATTCTTGGCAAAACGCTTGCCGAAGACTGCCGACCTCCGTAATATACGCCTCCTTGGCAGCGACCTCGCTGCTACGAAACATGTGGCCGAGTAGCTCAGTTGGTAGAGCAGGGGATTGAAAATCCCCGTGTCGGCGGTTCGATTCCGTCTTCGGCCACCACTTTCGAAGGCCTGCAGAAATGCGGGTCTTTTTTTTCCGGAAACCGCATTCACCGCGGTCGCCACACAATTTGGCCGAGTAGCTCAGTTGGTAGAGCAGGGGATTGAAAATCCCCGTGTCGGCGGTTCGATTCCGTCTTCGGCCACCATCTTCAGAGACCTGCAGAAATGCAGGTCTTTTTTTTTTGCCTGCGGCCGGTTGACGAAACATTTACACCGCTACCCGGCGCGGCACCTACGCTGCAGATTCCTGCCGGAGCCTGCCGATGCAACTGCGCCCCACCCTGCTCGCCTGCCTGCTGCTGGCCGCCGCCCCGGTGATCGCCGCCGAGCCATTGCGGGCGGTCGACAGTCTGGACATCGATCGCTACGCAGGCCAATGGCACGAGATCGCGCACCTGCCGGTGTCGTTCCAGAAGCAATGCGTCGGCGAGATCACCGCCAACTACGGGCTGCGCCGCGATGGCCGCATCAGTGTCACCAACGCCTGCCGCAGCGCCGACGGCGAACGCGTGGTCGCTGAAGGCGTGGCACGCCTGGTAGCCGGCCATCCAGGCCAGCTGCAGGTGCGCTTCGTTCCGGACTGGCTGAGCTGGGTGCCACTGGTCTGGGCGGACTACTGGGTGCTGGCGCTGGACCCGGACTACCAGTGGGCGCTGGTTGGTGAACCGGACCGGAAATACCTGTGGATTCTCTCGCGCCTGCCGGAAATGGATCGCGCCCGATTCGAGCAGCTCAAGGACAAGGCTGAAGCGATGGGCTACGACCTCGGTCCGCTGCGGGTGATGGCGCCACTGCGCGATACCCCCGCCGATTGAACCGCAACGCGATCCGCGCGCAGCACGCGCCCGATCCGGCGCCGCGCACGCCCGGCCGCCATCTTCACGCGCTACCCTCTGCGACGGGTCGCCACAGGCGATCCAAACGACCATACGCCGTAGTATGCTTATTCCAACGCACCGCCTCCAGAGGACCTGCGCCCATGCTCCACCGTTTCCGTATCGCCTTGATCGTCCTGAGCACCCTCGCCCTTGCCGCCTGTGGCAACGGCATCGTCAAGCGTGTTTCGGAACCGGCGGCCAGCCTCCAGCAGCTGACCGTGCGCGCCGACGGCAACTGGACCGTGGCCCTGCGCCTGCAGAACTTCAGCTCGATGCCGATGACCTTCGACGATGTCTCGCTGGCGCTGACCGTTGGCGACAGCGACGCCGGCACCCTGCAGGCCAAGCCGGGCATTTCCATCGGCGGCACCTCGGCCGACGTCATCAACGTCGACCTGGTACCCAGTTCGGCCGCACGCCTGGTGGTGGCCGATGCACTGGCCGGCAACCGCACCCTGGCCTATGGCCTGAAGGGAACAGTCGCGGCTACGCCGCAGGAAAAGAAGCAGCGCAGCTTCGATATCAGCAGCCGCAGCACCCTCAACCAGGCCCCGGGCCTGCCGGGCGTGCTGCGCTGATTCCCACCTTCCGTCGCGGCGCCTGGTGCCGCTCTCCCCTGCCCTGATCAAATCGAGACGTACCGATGAGCAGCTACACCGCCCCGCTTTCCGACCTCCGTTTCGCCCTGCACGACGTGCTCAAGGTCGAATCCCTGTTCGCCCGCCTGGGCTTCACCGACGCCACCGCCGACGTGGTCGATGCCGTGCTGGAAGAAGCTGGCCGTTTCAGCGCCACCGTGCTGGCCCCGCTCAACAGCGTTGGCGATGAGATCGGCTGCGTGCTCGACCAGGCCACCGGTGAAGTGACCACCCCGCCCGGCTTCAAGCAGGCCTACGACCAGTTCGTCGATGGTGGCTGGACCGGCCTGACCGCCTCGCCGGAACTGGGTGGCCAGGGCCTGCCGCACACCCTGGGCGTGCCGCTCAACGAAATGATCAACGCCGCCAACCTGGCGTGGGGCAACTTCCCGCTGCTCTCGCACGGCGCCATCGAAGCGCTGAAGCAGCACGGCGAGGCCTGGCAGCACGAGGCCTTCCTCAAGCCGCTGATCGAGGGCCGCTGGACCGGCACCATGTGCCTGACCGAGCCGCACTGCGGCACCGACCTGGGCCTGCTCAAGACCAAGGCCGAGCCGAACGCCGACGGCAGCTATTCGATCACCGGCACCAAGATCTTCATCACCGCCGGCGAGCACGACCTGACCGGCAACATCGTGCACCTGGTGCTGGCCAAGCTGCCCGACGCCCCTCCGGGCGCCAAGGGCATCTCGCTGTTCGTCACTCCCAAGTTCAAGGTCGACCGCGACGGCAACGTCGGCGAGCGCAACGCGCTGCGCTGCGGTTCGATCGAGCACAAGATGGGCATCAAGGGCTCGGTCACCTGCGTGATGAACTTCGATGGTGCGCAGGGCTACCTGGTGGGCCAGCCGCACAAGGGCCTGCAGGCAATGTTCACCATGATGAACACCGCACGCTTGGGCGTCGGCCTGCAGGGCATCGGCCTGTCCGAACGCGCCTACCAGAACGCGCTGAAGTACAGCCGTGAGCGCCTGCAGTCGCGCGCCCTCAGCGGCGCCAAGTTCCCGGACAAGCCGGCCGACCCGATCCTGGTCCACCCGGATGTGCGCCGCATGCTGCTGACGGTGAAGTCACTGGTCGAGGGCAGCCGCCTGCTGGCCCTGCACGCCGCCACCCTGATCGATGTCGCCCACCACGCCGAGGACGCCGCCGAGCGCGAGCGCGCCGACACCCTGGTGAGCTTCCTCACCCCGATCTCCAAGGCCTGCCAGACCGAGTGGGGTATCGAGAACACCTACAACGCCCTGCAGTGCTTCGGTGGCCACGGCTACATCCGCGAGCACGGCATGGAGCAGCTGGCGCGCGACGCCCGCATCACCACGCTGTATGAAGGCACCACCGGCATCCAGGCACTGGACCTGATCGGCCGCAAGACCGCGTCCAGCCAGGGCGCCGGCCTGAAGCTGATGCTGGCCGAGATCGAAGCCTTCGCCAAGGAACACGAGGGCAACAAAGCGCTGGCCGAGTTCATCGGCCCGCTGCGCGCCAAGGCGGCCGAATGGGGCAAGCTGACCCTGGACGTGCTGCAGCGCGCGGCCGCCAACCCGGACGAACTGGGCGCAGCCAGCTACGACTACCTGTTCTATTCGGGTTATGTGGTGCTGGCCTACTGGTGGGCCCGCAGCGTGGCCGCCGCCGATGCCAGCGCGCACGGCGCCGCCTTCGCCCAGGGCAAGCGCGAGACCGCGCGGTTCTACTTCGCCCGCGTGCTGCCGCGCACCCTCAGCCACGCCGCCGCCATCCAGGCCGGCGCCGCCCCGCTGATGGCGATGGACGACGAGCGCTTCGGCGCCTGAGCCCGCAGGGTCGGATCCCTTTCCGCAGAAAAGGGCTCTGACCCTCGCATCCACACATGGCGTGGATCTGCCCGGATTGGGGTCAGAGCCTTTTCCCTGCGGGAAAAGGATCCGACCCCGGCTTGGCAGCCCCCAGTCTCTCTCTGGAGAAAAGCCCCCTTTTGTTAAAGGGGGCGCGCCGAAGGCGCGGGGAATAGGAAGAATGCGCGGACCTGAATCGTTGCGATTTGCGTATCGCCCACAGGCGATACACAAATCGTCAACATTCAGGTATAAGCTGTTCTCCCGATGGAGACAGACACTACACGCTTGGGTCTGATCGAAGCCGGAGCTCCGTTTTCTGCTCCGGGCGCCGAAGCATCGCCCAACGCCACGACGCTGCATCGACCCGGTTCCGTCCGGCTGCTCTCGCTTGATGCCCACGGACGCGTACTGGACTGGATCACCTGGCAGGACGCGGCGTGCCTCTACGCCCGCGAAGCCGTCGCCTGGACACTCGGCGATCCCTGCCTGCACATCCATGGCGGCACCAACCGCTTCAGCGGCCTGCAGAGCGGGATGGACCTGCACCCGATCATCGCCGCGCGCGGCCACGCCCGCTCCCGCGCGATCGACCCGACGCCGAACCTGACCAACCCGGCCCTGTTCGCCCGCGACGCCCACCTGTGCATGTACTGCGGCCAGCAGTTCAACCGCCCCACACTCACCCGCGACCACGTCATGCCGCTGTCCAAAGGCGGCCTGGACTGCTGGGAAAACGTGGTCACCGCCTGCTTCCACTGCAACTCGCGCAAGAGCGACCGCACCCCGCAGCAGGCCGGAATGCCCCTGCTGGCGGTGCCCTACCGGCCCAGCTGGATCGAGCATCTGATCCTGTCCAACCGCAACATCCTGGCCGACCAGATGGCCTTCCTGAAGGCGCAATTGCCGAAGCGTTCAAAACTGAGCACTTGAATCGCCGAAAATGCAACCCTCACCGTCCTGTCACGGGCGGCGGCGTTTGCTTGCCCCACCCCCGTTTGAGGGCGAAAATGGGCATTCAGAACAAGTGCGAACATGATGATCGACTCTGCCCGCTATCCCCGCCTCGCGCGCATCCAGACACCGGATGACCTGCGCACGTTCGACGAATCCGAATTGAGGGCGGTCGCCGACGAACTGCGCGCCTACCTCATCGAATCGGTGGGCAAGAGCGGCGGCCACTTCGCCGCCGGCCTGGGCGTGATCGAACTCACCGTGGCCCTGCACTACCTGTACCAGACCCCGCAGGACCAGCTGGTCTGGGACGTCGGTCACCAGACCTACCCGCACAAGATCCTGACTGGGCGCCGCGACGAGATCCACACCGTCAAGCAGAAGGACGGCGTGGCGCCGTTCCCGAAACGTGAAGAGAGCGAGTACGACACCTTCGGCGTCGGCCATTCGTCGACCTCGATCTCCGCCGCGCTTGGCATGGCCATCGCTCGCCAGTCCGAAGGCGACAACCGCCAGGTCGTTGCGGTGATCGGTGACGGTGCAATGACCGCCGGCATGGCCTTCGAAGCGCTGATGCACGCCGGCGGCATGGAGCCGGAGCCGAACCTGCTGGTGATCCTCAACGACAACAACATGTCGATCTCCGAGGCGGTCGGCGGCCTGACCAAGATGCTCGGCCGCGCCACCGGCAGCCGCACGCTCAATGCACTGCGCGAAGGCGGCAAGAAGATCCTCGGCGACAAGAAGAACAACCCGGCGCGCTTCGTGAAGCGCTGGGAAGAACACTGGAAGGGCATGTTCGTGCCGTCCACGATGTTCGAGGAAATGGGCTTCCACTACACCGGCCCGATCGACGGCCACGACATGCCCGCCCTGCTGTCCACGCTGAAGACGCTGCGCGCCTCCAAGGGCCCGAAGCTGCTGCACGTGATGACGACAAAGGGCAAGGGCTACGAGCCGGCCGAAGGCGATCAGATCGGCTATCACGCGGTGGGTCCGTTCGATCCGGACAAGGGCCTGGTGGCCAAGGCCGGCGCCAGGAAGCCCACTTACACCGACGTGTTCAGCGACTGGCTGTGCGATGCAGCCGCCGCCGAGCCACGCCTCTACGGCATCACCCCGGCGATGCGCGAAGGCTCTGGCCTGGTGCGTTTCAGCAAGGAATACCCGCAGCGCTACTTCGACGTGGCGATTGCCGAACAGCACGCGGTCACGCTGGCCGCCGGCATGGCGACCCAGGGGGGCAAGCCGGTGGTGGCGATCTATTCGACCTTCCTGCAGCGCGCGTACGACCAATTGGTGCACGACGTGGCCATCCAGGACCTGGATGTACTGTTCGCGATCGACCGCGCCGGCGTGGTCGGCCCGGACGGTGCGACCCACGCCGGCAACCTCGACCTGAGCTTCCTGCGCTGCGTGCCGAACATGGTGGTGATGGCGCCATCCAATGAAGCGGAGTGCCGGCAGATGCTCAGCACCGGCCTGCAGCACCCGGGCCCGGCCGCCGTGCGCTATCCACGCGGCACTGGCACCGGCGTCGCCGCCGGCACCGACCTGTCCACCCTGCCGATCGGCAAGGGCGAGCTGCGCCTGCAGGGCAGCCGCATCGCCCTGCTCGCCTTCGGCAGCACCGTGGCCGCCGCCGAACAGGTTGGCCGCGAACTGGGCCTGAGCGTGGTCAACATGCGTTTCATCAAGCCGCTGGACCGCGAGCTGGTGCTGGCTGTCGCCGCCCAGCACGAGGGGCTGGTGACGATCGAAGACAACGTGGTGGCCGGTGGCGCCGGCTCCGGCGTCGGTGAGCTGCTCAATGCCGAAGGCGTGCTGCGCCCGATCCTGCACCTGGGTCTGCCCGACAGCTACCAGCACCACGCCAGCCGCGAGGACCTGCTGGCCGAAGCCGGCATCGACGCTGCGGGCATCCGTGCAGCGATACTCAAGCGTTGGCCTCAGCTGGCCGCGGGTACCCCACCGCTGAGCGCGGCGGGCTGAAGCAGCTCAGCAGACGGCGGATCCACGCATGGCGTGGATCTACCGGAGACACGCATCCATTCCCCGAAAGGGTGCATCCACGCTACGCGTGGATGCCACACCCGGTAGATCCACGCCATGCGTGGATGGCATGGACAAAGCCCCCGGTTGCCGCCACCTGCGCCCCCGCGCTCAGCCGTAGCTGACCGCTTCCACGAAGGCGCCGCTGGCTTCCACGCGCACGGCAGCGCGCTGCCCGGTATCGACAAAGTGCAGGCGCGCCAGGGTTTCAGCGAAGTCGAAGGCCCGGGCACCGTCGCGGAAATCGATCGGCTCCGGCCGTTCCGGATGCAGCACGCGCCATTGGCGCTGTTCGCATTGCAGGCGGATCAACATGCGGCTCACTCCTTGAGGCAGCGTATCGACGGTAGCGGAACATTCCTGCCGATCACGGCAGGCATCATCGCAACAGATCAGGGACACACAGAGGTGCCCTGATCGCAGAAGATACGACAGTTCAAAATGTGAGCTGTATCAGATTTTTCTGATTTTAGAGGGCCACGCTCAATTCACCTGGAACTGGGCCCGGCAGCCGTCGCTGACCCAGATACCCCGGCGATCCCAGCCCCAGGTCTGGCCCTCGATGCAGGCACTGCGCGAATCCTGGCGAACCAGGCGCACGCCGCGGCGGATGCGGGCGTCGCAGTACTCCTGGCGGTGGCCATTGGAATGGCAGGTGATCACCTCACCGCCGCCCCAACCGTTGCCATTGCCGTTACCCCAGCCTCCACCATTGCCCCAGCCGCCACCACGACGGTACTCACCGACGAATTCGGCGCGGCAGCCCTGGGTTACCCAGACGCCGTAGCGTGACTGGCCCCAGGTCTCACCTTCCACGCAGGGCGAACCGGACAGCTGGCGGATCATCCGCGCCCGCCCCTCCAGGCGGCACTCGTTGCTACGATTCTTGATCGACTCGCAGCGTACGATGCCGCTGCCTTCACGGCCGCCATAGCGGTCATCGTCATAGCCGTAACCGTAGCTCTGTGCCTGAGCGCCGCCGGCGGCGGCGGCCAGCATTGGCAGCAGGGCGCAGGCCGCAGTGCGCCAGGTGAGTGCCTTGCCCATCGATATCTCCAGATGAATACGATGGCGCAAGCATCCGGGATTCGTGGCGCGGCGCACAGGGGGGCACACCACCACGGTTTTTCCCCATTCAAACAACTCAACCGCGGCTGACTGCGCCGCCGAGAGGCTTCAGCCGCCGACGTGCAACGCATCCACCGCGCTGCCCAGCGCCTCGACCCGCACCGTGCTGCGCTGGCCGGTGCGACGGTGATGCTCCAGGGCAAGTGCTGCGGCGGCATCGAACGCATCGGCACCCCGCGCGTAGCTGCTGGCCTCACCGGCGCGTGGATCCAGCACGGACCAGTGCCGTGCATTGCATTGGACAGTGATGACCATGGAAAACTCCTGCAGGACGGAAAGATGTACCGGCAGCGGCCCCCTCCTGCAGCCGGTACACCATCAGGCTAGCGAGCGCCTGCGCTGCGGCCTATCAGACATGTACGAAAATGCCGCGCCATTGGGTCGGATTCCCGCGCCCTCACAACCCTGAGCCGGTTTAACGAGTTCATTTTCGTGATCCTTGTCACGGAGTCAGCGGAGCTTCACACTATCGTCATCAACAGGGGCCCCTTCCACATGCGCACCTTCTTCTCACAGCAGCGCGGCACGCTGCTGAAGTTCTATTTCGTAGCCAGCTACGTCGTGCTGATCGAGGAGCTGATCCGCGCTGCCGTGCATTGAGTGCTTGATGCCGGATTGAGCACGGCGGACACTGTTGCTTTAGGCACGGAGCCCGCCCGATGAAAGCGCTTTTTCTGATTCCAGCCCTGCTGCTCCTGGCCGCCTGCGCGAGCCAGGATCAGGCAGCCGCCCGCGCCGATGCCGCAGCTGCTTCGCCTGCCACGCCGGTTGTCGGCGGTGATCGAGATGCCCACGGCTGCATCGGTTCGGCCGGCTACCAGTGGTGCGAGCACAGCCAGCGATGCGAACGCCCGTGGGAACTGGCGCAGGCCCAGGGCCTGGCCAATACCGCCGAGGCCATCGACAGTTATTGCGCGAAGCCGGCCAGCCCGGCCCGCAAGTGAGCAGTGCCCGCCATGGCTGAATTGAGCCCGCTGCCCTCCCTCCCCCCGGGCCGCTACCGCCACTTCAAGGGCGGCGAGTACGAAGTGATCGACATCGTGCGCAGCAGTGAAACCCTGCAGCCCATGGTGCTGTATCGCGCCCTCTATGGCGAAGGCGGCCTCTGGGTCCGTCCGTATCCCATGTTCATTGAACAGGTTCCTGGCGAACACGGACCGCAACCGCGCTTCGCACGTATCGGCGATTGAGTCCAGGCTGCCGGCCTCTTGCCGGCGGTGGCAGCGCAGCGCAAAGCAAAGCCTGCGCTACAATCGTACCGTCCAGTCGGTTTCTTCCTGCCATGTCCGCATCCCCTTCCCGCTCGCGCCGCAAGGCGCCCGACAGCGTGCGCCAGTCGCTGCTGCAGGCCACCATCGCAGTGATCGGCCAACAGGGCCTGGCGGCCTTGACCGTCCAGGACGTCGCGCAGGCAGCCGGGGTCAGCAAGGGCGCGCTGTTCCATCATTTCAGCAACAAGCAGGCCCTGGTCGACGAAGCCATCGGGGCACTGATTGGCGAATTCGAAGCGCGCGTGCGTGCCCTGCTGCAGGAAAACCCGAAGGGCCATGGCTGTTTCAGCCGTGCCTATGTGCAGGCCAACTTCGAACATCTGCTGCAGCAGGAACAGGAGAACGACATCGGCCTGACCCTGGGCAACCTGATGGAACCGGGCCTGCTTGCGCACTGGCGCGACTGGAAGCGCGCGATGCTGGCCGAGTTCCCTGACGAAGCCGGCGACCCACGGCTGTATGCCGCGCGCTGCGCCGCCGATGGCTACTGGGCGACCGCCTACGGGCGCCCGCTGGACGAAGACGAGCGCATCAACGCAGTGGCGATGGCCGAGCAGGCGCTGAAGCTGTGCGACCCGCAGTGAACCGGAGCCGATGATGAACCCCTACGCCTATCTCGCTGCCGCCATCGTGCTGGAGGTGATCGCCACCTCGCTGCTGAAGGCTTCCGATGGCATGAGCCGGCTGGCGCCGACGCTGGGCGCACTGGTCGGCTACGGGCTGTGCTTCTACCTGCTGTCGATGACCATGAAGTCGGTGCCGACCGGCATCGCCTATGCGATCTGGTCCGGTGTCGGCATCGTGCTGATCTCGCTGATCGGGCTGGTGGTGTTCAAGCAGCGCCTGGATGCACCGGCCCTGATCGGCATCGGGTTGATCTGCGCCGGCGTGCTGGTGATCAACCTGTTCTCGCGCAGCAGCGCGCACTGAGCACACTGCCGCGCGACCACGGCGCTAGCTGACCTTCTTGGCCACGCTCATGCCGAGCAGGAACAACACCACGGCAATGATGATGCCGGCCCAGAACAGGAACTTGGCGATGCCGACCGCGGCACCGGCAATGCCACCGAAGCCGAGCACGCCCGCGATGATGCCGATGACGGCGAAAATGATGGCCCACTTGATCATGTCGATCCTTTCCCCGCAGGGATTCCAAACTGGAGGATCAACTTAGGCTGCGGCCGATGCCGCAGTCGTGAACAGGCCGCGTGCACGGCGTGAATCAGCGCGGGCGGAAACGCAGCAGCGCCACCGCGAACGCCAGGAACACACTTCCCACCAGGCGCTCGAACCAGCGCCGCGCGAATGGCTTTGCGAGCCAACGCCGCAGGCCGTGACCGCCGGCCGCGTACATCACGTACCAGAACAGTTCGCAGGCGGCGAAGGTGGCCACCAGCACGCTGTACTGCACCGCCTGGCTGCGCGACGGATCGACGAACTGCGGCAGGAACGCTGCCGCGAACAGCAGCAGCTTGGGATTGCTCAGACCCACCAGAAGGCCACCACGGAACACGGTCCAGGCACCAAGCGTCGGCGTCATCGGCAGTGCGGCATCCACCGTCACCGGAGGCGCGGGACGGCAGCTGTCGCGCCATGCCTTCAGGCCCAGCCAGGCCAGATAGGCCACGCCCAGATAGCGCAGCACCTCGAACAGCATCGGCGAGGAATGCAGCAGCGCACTCAGGCCCGCTGCGGAGGCCGCCAGCACCAGCAGCATCGCCAGCAGGCAACCTGCCATCGCCGGCACACTGCCGCGGAAGCCGAGTCCGACGCTGCGGCCGAGGATATGCAGCATGTTCGGCCCAGGCGTGCCGCACAGGACAAAGACCGTGGCCAGGAACCACCACCAGGTATGCAGGGCCATTTCAACATCCACGCAGGAAAACCCAGCAAGCTTAGAGCGTGGCCATGGCCTGCGTCACATACAGCCTGGCGCGGATGCGACGGTTACAGACGCGCACTCACGACGCCAGCAGGCGCGCGCTGCGCAGTTCCTCCCAGGCCGAGCGCAGGACCCGCAACGCCGAGCGCAGGAACAGCACCAGCAGTGCGACCGCTACCAGCAGATCCGGCCAGCCCGCACCGAACAGCGCTACCAGGCCCGCGGCCAGCAACACCGATGCGCCCTCATACAGGTCATTGCGCGAGCATTCCCAGGCGGACGCCAGGTTGATGTCGTCGTTGCGATAAGGGGTCAGCAACCACAGGCACGCCGCGTTGGCGGCCAGGTTGAGCAGCGCCGCCAGGCCCATGCTGGCAAACAGGGGCACCTCCGGGTGCAGCAACCGCCATCCGATCTGCGCAGCCACCACGAGGGCCGCCGCCAGGATCAGCAATCCCTTGAACAGGGCAACCCGCGCTTTGGCCACGAGGCCTGCGCCGACCACCGCCAGGCTCAACGCATAGGTCGCCGCGTCACCCAGGTTGTCCAGGGCGCCGGACAGCAACGAGGACGAATGGCTGTACCCGGCGGCAGCGACCATCAACGCAAAGGTGGCCAGATTGACCAGCAGCACGATCCACAGCACGCGCCGGTGCCGCGCCTGCATCGCCGCCACGTCCAGGGTCTTGCCACAGCCGCAACACTCGCCCATCGCCCTGCCCTCCCATTGGTAGCAACATTATCGCGCCGCAGCAGCACCGGGGTCGATCAGACCCCACCCGCGTGGCCTGCCCAACGCCCATGCGTTGTGCAATGCCCTTCCTCATTGTGCTGCAATGGCCGCCTCTTCCCTGGAGCAGCGCATGAAGACCCTCGGCCTGATCGGCGGCATGAGTTGGGAAAGTTCGGCCCAGTACTACCGCCTCATCAATGAGCAGGTCCGGCGGCGGCTCGGAGGCGCGCACTCCGCGCAGCTGCTGCTGTGGTCGGTGGATTTCGCCGGCATCAAGCAGCTGCAGCACGACGGCGACTGGGACGCCCTGGGTGATCACATGGTCGATGGCGCGCGGCGCCTGCAGGCGGGCGGCGCCGACCTGCTGCTGATCTGCACCAACACCATGCACAAGCTGACCGATCGCATCGAGGCGGCCTGCACGCTGCCGCTGCTGCACATCGCCGATCCGACCGCGACTGCGATCCTGCAGGCAGGCGCGCGCAAAGTGGGCCTGCTCGGTACGGCCTTCACCATGGAGCAGGACTTCTATCGAGGCCGCCTGCAGGAACGCTTCGGCCTGGAGGTAGTGGTGCCTGACGCCGATGACCGCCGCAACGTGCACGACATCATCTACCAGGAGCTGATTGCCGGCGTGGTCAGCGAGCGCTCGCGGCAGCTCTACGCCGGCGTGATCGCGCGCCTGGTCGAGCGCGGCGCTGAAGCGATCATCCTGGGCTGTACCGAGATCATGCTGCTGGTACGGCCGGAAGACAGCGCAGTACCGCTGTTCGACACCACCACCCTGCATGCGCTGGCTGCGGTGGATGCAGCACTCGGCTGAGACGCCGCAATGCGCGACGCGGAATCAGCCCGCGTCGCGGACTTCCAGCGCGGTGATCAACCAGTCGACCACGGCCTGCGAATCGCACAGGAAGAAGACGCCATCTCCCGAGCGCGCATCGGTGAGCAGGCGATAGACGGTGATCGCCACCGCAGACTGGTTGGCAATGAACACTTCCGGGCTGCGCGGCCCTTCGCTGTGCCCTGCCACGGACTGCAGCGCCTTGCGCGCAGCCACAGTGGCAGCCGGGTCCGCGCTGCGGGTCAGTTCCGGCCCGCGCAGCCCCCAGGCAACGAACACATGCTTGCCCTTGAACGTGGTGTCCAGGACCTGCACCTCGGCGGCGCCTGCGCCTACCGAGCGATGAATGACGATACTGCTGATCAACGCAACCCCCTGTGGTCGTCGTGGTCCGCGCATCGTCCTCCACAGGCCGGCCGCGCGCCAGTGACGGCCGCCACAGGCCGCGCCGACAGGCGTGGAAGACATGTAAGAAGGTGTAACCCGATGCGATCGGATGTGCAGCGATGATACGGGATGTAAGCCTCTGCATGGACCCGCGCGCACTACTAAATCCCCACTGAGCCACGTCGGGAACGAAGCGTTCCAATGGACCCGGGCTGGGTCATTCTTGCCGCCCGCTCCCTCAACGAGGCCCCCATGACCCATCGCCTGCTGCTGCCGATTGGCGGCATCTCCCTGGCCATGCTGCTTGCAGCCACCACCGTGGCTGCCCAGGATTACGACGCAGCGCACATTCCCGCACTTCGCTGCGAATCCCAGTTCAACAAGACCGAGCAATGCCCGATCGAGGGCCCGATGCGCCTGGCCAGGCAACTATCGGTCACCCGCTGCGTGGAAAACCAGAACTGGGGCCAGAGCCGTCGCATGCTGTGGGTGACCGATGGCTGCCGTGCCGAGTTTGTCGCCGATGAACATGGCCGCTGGCCGGGACGCGGCAGGGGCCGTGATCGCGACGATGAGGGTGAACGCCTGGTCTGTGAGTCCTACGAAAAGAAGGACAAGGAATGCCGCATCCGCGTGCGTCATGAGGTGCGCATGGTCAAGCAGAAATCGGTGACGACCTGCATCGAAGACCACAACTGGGGCTGGGACCGCCGCGGCATCTGGGTCAGCGATGGCTGCAGGGCCGAGTTCCGGGTGTATTGACTGCCGGCCGCGCGCTGGCTGCAGCGATTGCTCACGCGCACGCCATCGCGCTGCAGGGCCATGGCAAGCGCTTCACTTCGCCCCATGCATCCAGCACCAGCACCAGCACCAGCATGCAACGCTTGCTCGCCACGCCCGGTTTCATCGACCACGGCATCGTGCATGGACTGGACAAAGGCGATCCGGAGTTGATCTACCGCTTTGCCGGCAGCTGATCGAGATACACGGCCACCTTGGCGTCCAGCAGGTCCATCAACACCGGATCCATGCAGCGATAGTCGTCGGGGATGTCCAGGCAATGCAGGCGCTTGTGTTCCAGCAGGCGTGCGTACGTGGCCTGCAGGCGATGCTGGTGCTTGGCCTCCATCACGAAGATGACATCGGCCCAGCGGATATCCGCCGGGCCGATGGGGCGTCGTGCATGTGGGCTGGTGCCGGCCGACAGCGCTGCGAAGCCGGGCCGCCGTCGCCACATGGCTTCGGCGGTCGGGCTGCGCAGCTGGTTGCGGCTGCAGACGAACAGCAGGTTGATCATTCCTGTTCCTGCAGTTGGCGGGCGCTGAGGACCGGATAGGTGAAGCCCAGCTGGCGTGCACGCGCGAGCTTGGCATCGCGCGTATACAGCAGCTTCCAGTTCTTCTCGGGCTTGTAGCTGTAGGCGGTCGTAGCGCGGTCGCCACCGCGGTTGCGAGCCTGGCTGCGACGCCAGGCACGGTTTCTTGCAGATTCCATGATGTGTTCTCGTGAGTACCGGGTTCAGCAGCCGCGGTAGTACGAGTGGCGCGCAGCATACACCGCGCTCACAAAAAAGCCCACGCATCGCTGCGCAGGCTTCTTGATTCATCACAGTGGTCGGGACGGCCGGATTCGAACCGACGACCCTCTGCCCCCCAGGCAGATGCGCTACCAGGCTGCGCTACGCCCCGACTGATGCTGCGATGTGCCCGCCAGTGCGGCGGGCCGTGAAGTATAGCGGATTACGATGGAAATGGGATCAGCGGCGCAGCAACTGCAGCACTTCTTCCAGCTCCATGCGCACCTGCTTGATGATCTGGTTGCTCAACGCCGATTCCTCGCGGGCATCGGGGCCATCCAGGCGCAGGCGTGCACCACCGATGGTGTAGCCCTGTTCGTACAGCAGGCTGCGGATCTGCCGCACCATCAGCACGTCGTGGCGCTGGTAGTAGCGGCGGTTGCCTCGGCGCTTGGCCGGCTCAAGGCTGGGAAACTCGGTTTCCCAGTAGCGCAGGACGTGCGGCTTGACGTCGCACAGCTCGCTGACTTCACCAATGGTGAAGTAGCGCTTGGCCGGGATCGGCGGTAGTTCGCGGTTACTGCCCGGATCCAGCATAAGCTTCCACCCTCTCCTTGAGCTTCTGGCCCGGACGGAAGGTGACCACCGTACGGGCGGAAATCGGAATTTCCTCGCCGGTCTTGGGGTTGCGACCCGGGCGCTGGTTCTTGCGCCGCAGATCGAAATTACCGAAGCCCGACAGCTTCACCTGACGTCCCTGTTCCAATGCTTCACGCAGCACATCGAAAAACGCGTCGACGAATTCCTTGGCTTCCCGCTTGTTCAGACCGACTTCGTCGAACAGCTTTTCCGCCATCTCCGCCTTGGTCAATGCCATTGCCTGCTACCCCCGAGTGCTGCCCGCTCAGCCGCGGATCCGGGCGTGGTGTTCACGCTCGATGGCAGTGACCGCCTCGGCCACCACCGCATCCACGTCGCGGTCCGTCAGAGTGCGCGACTTGTCCTGCAAAATCAAGCCCATAGCGAGACTCTTGAATCCCGGCTCGACGCCCTGGCCGACATAGCGGTCGAACAGGTTCAGGTCGCGCAGCAGTGGGCCGGCGGCCTGGCGGACGGTCGCCGCCAGGTCGGCCCAGGCCACCTGTTCAGGCACCAGGAACGCCAGGTCACGGCGCACTGCCGGGAAGCGCGACAGCTCGCCCGCACGCGGCAGGCGACGGGCGGCCAGCGGTTCCAGGTCCAGTTCGAAGGCATAGACGTCGGCTTCGATGTCCATCGCCCTGGCCAGGCGCGGGTGGATCTGGCCGATCCAGCCGATCGCCACGCCATCGCGGAACACCTCGGCCGAACGCGCCGGGTGGCCATAGGGACGGGCCGACGGGCGGAACTCCAGCTGCGCACCACTGGCCGCGGCCAGCGATTCCAGGTCGCCCTTCAGGTCGTGGAAGTCGACCTTGCGGGTCGGCAGGCCCCACTGCACCGCCTGCGCATCGCCACAGACCGCAGCGGCCACGCGCGGGGTTTCCAGCGGTGCCGGTTGGCCGTCCCCGGCCTGCTGGACAAACACGCGCCCGATCTCGAACAGGCGCACGCGGCCGAGCTGGCGCGCGGCATTGCGGCCGAGGGTGGCGACCAGGCCCGGCAGCAGCGACGGGCGCATCACCGCCAGTTCCGCCGACAGCGGGTTGGCCAGCGGCACCAGGCCGTCGCGCAACTGCCACTGGGTCAGCAGCGCGTCGTCGACGAAGGCAAAGTTGACGGTTTCCTGCTGGTCGCGGGCGACCAGCTGGCGACGCACGCTCAGCGCGTCCAGCTGGGTCTCGCTCGGCATCGCCACGCGCGAGGCACCGCCCGGCAGCGTGGTCGGGATCTGCTCGTAACCGTGGATGCGGGCCAGTTCTTCGATCAGGTCTTCTTCGATGGCAATGTCGAAGCGACGGCTCGGCGCGGCGACCTGCCAGCCCTCGGCCGTGGCAGCCACGTCCATGCCCAGCGCGCGCAGGATGCGCTCGACTTCGGCGTCGTCGATGGTGATGCCGAGCACGCGGGTGATGCGGGCGCGGCGCAGCACGATGGTTGCCGGCTGCGGGAGATCGGCTTCACGCACGGCCTCGGTGACCGGCGCCGGGGTACCGCCGGCCAGGTCCAGCACCAGGCGGGTGGCGTATTCGATGGCGGTGCGCGGCAGTGCCGGATCGACGCCACGCTCGAAGCGATGACCGGCATCGGTGTGCAGGCCCAGCTTGCGGCCACGGCCCATGATCGCGGCCGGCGCGAAGTGCGCGGCCTCCAGGAACACCGCGGCGGTGTCATCGGTGACGCGGGTGTCGAAGCCCCCCATCAGGCCGGCCAGGCCGACCGCACGGTCGGCATCGGTGACCACCAGGAAGCTGTCGTCCAGCGCGGCGTCACGGCCGTCCAGCAGCTTCAGGCTCTCGCCCGCGCGCGAACGGCGCACGGCGATGCTGCCCTGCAGGGTGCCGAGGTCGTAGGCATGCATCGGCTGGCCCAGCTCGAGCATCACGTACTGGGTGATGTCGACCAGCAGCGAGACCGGACGCACGCCGCTGCGGCGCAGGCGCTCGGCCATCCACAGCGGGGTCCTGGCGGCGGCGTTGACGCCTTCGATGACGCGGCCCAGGTAACGCGGCGCTTCGGCGCCGGCATCGAGCTGGATCGACAGTTCACGGCTGCCGACCGGCGCAATGGCATCGGCGGCGAAATCCAGCACTTCGCTGCGGGTGGCCGCGGCGACGTCGTAGGCGATGCCGCGCAGGCTGAAGCAGTCGGCGCGGTTCGGGGTCAGCTTGATCTCGATGCTGGCGTCCGGCAGCCCCAGATACTCGACCAGGGACTGGCCGACGGGTGCATCGTCCGGCAGCTCCAGCAGGCCGGATGCATCATTGTCCAGGCCCAGCTCCTTGGCCGAGCACAGCATGCCGTTGGATTCGACGCCACGCAGCTTGGCCGGCTTGATCTTCAGCTCGCCGATCTGCGCACCGACCATCGCCAGCGGCGCGACCAGGCCCGGGCGCGCGTTCGGTGCGCCGCACACGATCTGCAGCAGCTCGCCCTGCCCGGCATCGACCTTGCACACCTGCAGGCGATCGGCTTCGGGATGGCGCACGGCTTCGACGATGCGAGCCACGACCACGTGGTCGAGGCCTTCGCCAAGCGCGGTCACCTCTTCCACTTCCAGGCCGATGGCGGTCAGCACCGCGCTCAGTTCATCGCGCGAGGCGGAGGTCGGGACGTGGCTGCGCAGCCAGTTTTCGGAGAATTTCATGGTGTCACCCTGGTGGGCCCGGCGCATGCGCCTGGGCCTGCGAATTTAGGAGCAGCCGAGCATGGCTCGGCTCTACATGGTTGCGGCTTACGCGAACTGTTTCAGGAACCGCACATCGTTCTCGAAGAACGCGCGCAGGTCATTGACGCCGTAGCGCAGCATCGCGAAACGCTCCACGCCCATGCCGAAGGCAAAGCCGGTGTAGCGCTCCGGATCGATGCCGACGTTGCGCAGCACGTTCGGATGCACCATGCCGCAGCCGAGCACTTCCAGCCAGCGGGTGCTGCCATCGGGCTGCTGCCAGGCGATGTCCACTTCCGCGCCCGGTTCAACGAACGGGAAGTAGCTGGGACGGAAACGCATCTCGAAGTCGCGCTCGAAGAATGCGCGCACGAACTCGGCCAGCGTGCCCTTCAGGTCGGCGAAGGTCGAATGCTCGTCCACCAGCAGGCCTTCGACCTGGTGGAACATCGGCGAGTGGGTCTGGTCGCTGTCGCTGCGGTACACCTTGCCGGCGGCGATCATGCGCAGCGGCGGCGCGTGGTCGCCCATGTAGCGCACCTGCACACCAGAGGTATGCGTACGCAGCAGGCGACCGTCGCCGAAGTAGAAGGTGTCGTGCATGGCGCGCGCCGGGTGGTGCGGCGGGAAGTTCAGCGCCTCGAAGTTGTGCCAGTCGTCCTCGATCTCCGGCCCTTCCGACAGCTCGTAGCCCAGCCGGCCGAAGATGCCGGTGATGCGTTCCAGGGTGCGGGTGATCGGGTGCAGGCCGGCACGGTCGCCATTGCGGCCCGGCAGGGTGATGTCGATGGCTTCGGCGGCCAGGCGCGCATCCAGTGCCGCGTCTTCCAGCAGCGCCTTGCGCTCGCCCAGCGCGCGGGTCAGCGCGTCACGGGCCTGGTTGATCGCTTCACCGGCGGCCTTGCGCTCGTCGGCCGGCAGGGCGCCGAGCTGCTTGAGCTGCGAAGTGATGCTGCCACTCTTGCCAAGCAGGGCCACGCGCAGCTGTTCCAGCACGTCGGGGCTCTGTGCGGCGGCCACATCGGCCAGCGCCTGGGTGGTGAGGGATTGGATGTCGCTCATGGGGGGCCGGAACTCCAGTCGATCTGCCATCGCGATGCGCGAAGGGCCGACCCCTGTCGCCACCGCCGTCCCCGCGCTGCCGTCGTGGCCTCGCCGGGACCCAAAAAAGAATGGGGAAGGACTTGCGCCCTTCCCCATGCATTGCCTTGACCTGACACCGTTCCGAGTGAACGGTTACGGCATCGGGAAGGACTTATGCCGCCAGCGCGCCCTTGGCCTTTTCGGCCAGCGCAGCAAAACCGGCTGCGTCGTGCACGGCGATGTCAGCCAGGACCTTGCGATCCAGGGTGATGCCGGCCTTCAGCAGACCGTTCATGAAGCGGCTGTAGCTCAGGCCGTTGATGCGGGCAGCCGCATTGATACGGGTGATCCACAGCGAACGGAAGTTGCGCTTCTTCTGCTTACGGCCGATGTAGGCGTACTGCTGTGCCTTGATGACCGCCTGCTTGGCGACGCGGAAGACCTTGCGACGGGCGTTGTAATAGCCCTTGGCGAGATCCAGAATCTTCTTGTGGCGGCGACGCGCCTGTACGCCACGCTTAACTCGTGCCATTTTTCAGTTCCTCAGAGGTAAGGGAGCATGCGGTCCAGACGGCCTGCGTCTTCTGCACGGACATGGCCCGTCTGACGCAGATTACGCTTACGCTTGGTCGCTTTCTTCGTGAGGATGTGGCTACGGTTGGCGTGGCCGCACTTGTACTTGCCCGAGGCGGTCTTGCGGAAACGCTTGGCCGCTGCCCGGTTGGTCTTGATCTTGGGCATTGCAATGTCCTTGATGGGATATGACCCTGGTTTCTGACTGATCTGGCGGCGGCCTGGGCCGCTCTTTCCGTCCTGCCATGATCGGCGTACGACCCGTCCTGGGTGGGTCGAGCCGGGCATGATACAGGCAAAACCGCCCTGCCACCAGCCCCTGCAACCCTTTACCGGCAATTCACCGGCCTCCTGCAAAAGCAAAGGGACGCCAGCGGCGCCCCCTTACCCTGAACCATTCAGCCAGGCGCCCCGGAAGGCGGCCCGTCAGGCCTCAGGTCTTCTTCTTCGGCGCGATCATCATGACCATCTGACGCCCTTCCAGGCGCGGACGGGATTCAATGACGATGTCCTCGCCCAGATCGGCCTCGATCCGGTTGGCCATTTCGCGACCCAGTTCCTGGTGGCTCATTTCACGGCCACGGAAGCGGATGTTGACCTTGATCTTGTCACCATCCTCGAGGAACCCGCGCATCTTGCGCAGCTTGATCTGGTAGTCGCCCTCGTCCGTGACCGGACGGAACTTCACTTCCTTGATCTCGACCTGCTTGGTCTTCTTCTTGGCCTCGCTGGCCTTCTTCTGCGCTTCGAACTTGAACTTGCCGAAGTCCATGATCTTGCAGACCGGCGGATCGGCCTGCGGCTGGATCTCGACCAGGTCCAGGCCTTCATCTTCGGCCATGGACAGCGCTTCGTCGCGCGACAACACGCCGATCATTTCTCCGTCACTGCCGATCACGCGGACGCGCGGCACACGGATTTCCTGATTCTTGCGGTTCTGTTTGTTGTCAGGGGTGCTGATATTACGTTCTCCCAAGGGTATCGAACCGGTCCGGGTGCCTGTGCGCCCGGACCGGACCTTTGCTTACGCGCCCTCGGCGTGGAGCCGCTCGATGAAGGCCTGCAGGCTCATGCTGCCCAGATCTTCGCCAGAACGCGTACGCACCGCCACAGCCCCATTTTCCTTCTCGCGGTCACCGATGACCAGCAGGTAGGGCACGCGCTGCAACGTATGCTCGCGGATTTTATAGCCGATCTTCTCGTTACGCAAATCCGAGCTGACGCGGAAGCCTTGCTCCGCAAGGGTTTTGGTCACACCCGAGACGTAGTCGGCCTGGGCATCGGTGATGTTGGCCACCACCACCTGGGTCGGGGCCAGCCAGGCCGGGAACTGGCCGGCATGGTGCTCGATCAGGATGCCCAGGAAGCGCTCCATCGAGCCGACGATGGCGCGGTGCAGCATGACCGGGTGCTTCTTCTGGCTGTTCTCGTCCACGTACTCGGCGCCCAGGCGGCCCGGCATCATGAAGTCGACCTGCATGGTGCCCAGCTGCCAGGTACGGCCGATGGCGTCCTTCAGGTGGTACTCGATCTTCGGGCCATAGAAGGCACCCTCGCCCGGCAGCTCCTGCCATTCCACGCCACAGGCGGTCAGTGCCGAGCGCAGCGCGCCTTCGGCCTTGTCCCAGGTGGCGTCGTCACCCAGCCGCGATTCCGGGCGCAGGGCGATCTTGATCTGGATCTCGTCGAAGCCGAAGTGCTGGTAAACCGCCAGCGCCTGCTGGTGGAAGGCCGTCACTTCCGACTCGATCTGGTTTTCCGTGCAGAACACGTGGCCGTCGTCCTGGGTGAAGCCACGCACGCGCAGGATGCCGTGCAGCGCGCCGGACGGCTCGTTGCGGTGGCAGGAACCAAACTCACCATAGCGGATCGGCAGGTCGCGGTAGCTGTGCAGGCCCTGGTTGAACACCTGGATGTGGCCCGGGCAGTTCATCGGCTTGACCGCGTACGTGCGCTTCTCCGATTCGGTGAAGAACATGTTGTCCTGGTAGTTGTCCCAGTGGCCGGACTTCTTCCACAGGCTCACGTCCAGGATCTGCGGGCAGCGCACTTCGCCGTAGCCGCTGTTGCGGTAGACCTTGCGCATGTACTGCTCGACCACCTGCCACAGCGCCCAGCCCTTGGGGTGCCAGAACACCAGGCCCGGCGCTTCTTCCTGCAGGTGGAACAGGTCCTGCTGCTTGCCGATGCGGCGGTGGTCGCGCATCTCGGCTTCCTCGATGCGCTTGATGTACGCCTCGAGCTGCTTCTTGTCGGCCCAGGCGGTGCCGTAGATGCGCTGCAGCTGTTCGTTCTGCGCGTCGCCACGCCAGTAGGCGCCGGAGATGCGGGTCAGCTTGAAGGCCTTCAGGAAGCGCGTGTTCGGCACGTGCGGGCCGCGGCACATGTCCACGTATTCCTGGTGGTAGTACATGCCCATCGCCTGGATATCGTCGGACATGTCCTCGATCAGGCGCAGCTTGTAGTCCTCGCCACGGGCCTTGAAGATCTCGATCACTTCCGCGCGCGGCGTCATCTTCTTGATGACGTCGTAGTCCTGGGCGATCAGCTCACCCATGCGCTTCTCGATCGCGGCCATGTCGTCCGGGGTGAACGGGCGCTCGGAGTAGATGTCGTAATAGAAGCCTTCGGCGATCACCGGGCCGATCACCATCTTCACGTCCGGGTACAGCTGCTTGACGGCGTGGCCGACCAGGTGGGCGCAGGAGTGGCGGATGATCTCCACGCCCTCCTCGTCCTTGGCGGTGATGATGCGCAGGCTGGCATCGTGGTCGATGACGTCGCTGGCATCGACCAGCACGCCATCCACGGCACCGGCGATGGTGGCCTTGGCCAGGCCGGCACCGATCGACTGGGCGACGTCCATGACGCTGACGGGGGTTTCAAACTCGCGGCGGCTGCCGTCGGGAAGGGTAATGTTGATCATCGCAGTGGCTTCGTGCGGGGCCCGCGGGGCGGGCTGGAAAGCGGTCCCGGGGCGGCGCCCGGGCAATAAAAAAGCGCCACGAGGGCGCCTGGAACACAGGGCCTTCGGGGGCAGGTCAACAGTGGGCGGTGGTAGTGCTCATGTCGCACGCTCGGCCGGCGCTGGGCGCGGGCCACCTTGTTCCAGTCGGGGAGTGTGATGATCTTAAACCAGCGCACCGGAAAGCCCAAGGGCTACCGTACGGTCCGCTGAATGGCCGCCGCTGGCGGCGTGAAAACGCAATGACTACCATGTGCACGCAGCCCGCCCCGTGCCAGCCTGCCCGCTTTCCCCCAGGACCTCGTGATGCGCCACCCGCTCCGACCGGCTCCCGCCGGCCCCGCCCGTGCCCCGCGTTCGCCGGCCCGCTGCCGCGGCAGCCGTCCGCAATGATCACCGTCGGCCTTTCCACGCTCGGCTTCTGCAGCCTGGGCATGCTGGCGGCGATGTTCTCGGCGCTGGCCTTCTATGCCGCCTCGCCGCACTGCCGCTGGCCGCGCCTGCGCCGCGCCGGTCGCCTGGGCCGCCAGATCGGCCTGGTCGCGGCCGCCGCTGCGCTGTGGCTGTGGATGGCAGAACTCGGCTTCGCTGCCGGCCTGGTGGCGATGCTGTGCACCTGGATGCTGGCGGCGATGCTGTTGCCGGCCCTGGCCGCCTGGCACCGTCCCGGCCCGGAGTCGCCCTGATGTGGCCGCGCGCCTTCGCTGGCATCGTCGCCGGTTTCTTCCTGGCCGCCGCCGCGACCGGCCTGCTGGCATGGCTGCCGCCCGGCCCCTGGCAGCGGGCGCTGGTGCCGTCCCTGATCGCTTTCATCCCGCTGTGGATGCTGGCCGCCCTGTGGGCGTTCAGTTTCCGCAGCGCGCTGCGTGCCTGGCTGGTGCTGGGTGGCAGCGCCGCCGCCGGCTTCGCCGTGCTTGGGCTGCTGCGCCTGTTCGGCGCGGTGCAATGAGACCTGCCCCATGAAGTTCAGCTCGCAGACCCTGCGCACGTTCACCACCCTGCATACCTGGGTCGGCCTGGTGGCTGGCTTCGGCCTGTTCGTGGCCTTCTACGCCGGTGCGTTGACCCTGTTCCACCACGATCTGCCGCTGTGGCAGACGCCGGGCGCAGCCACTGCGCTGCCGGCAGGACTGGATGATGCGCAGTACCTGCTGGAGGACGTACTGGCCACGCATCCGGAAGCCCGCCGCCACGTCGGCATGACCTTCCCCGGCGCCGACCACCCGCAGCCACTCGCGTACTGGCAGGCCGATGACGGCAGCTGGCGCTACGCCTGGCCGGGTCAGATCGCCGGCAGCCCGACGCCGCCGCAGACCGGGCTGGCGGAACTGGTCAACGAGCTGCACTACAGCCTCGGCCTGCCCGTGGCCGGCATCTACGTGATGGGCATCGTCAGCCTGCTGTACGGCATGGCCCTGCTGAGCGGCCTGGTGATCCATCTGCCGAAGCTGCTCGGCGACCTGTTCGCGCTGCGTCCGGGGCGCAACCTGAAACAGCTGTGGCAGGACGCGCACAACGTGATCGGCGTGCTGAGCCTGCCCTTCCACCTGATGTTCGCGGTGACCGGGGCCCTGCTCTGCCTGGTGTTCGTGCAGATGGCCCTGCTCAACCCGCTGATCTTCGACGGCAAGGCCCTGCAGGCCGTGCCAACAGCGATGGACACCGCACCGGTGCGTGAAGCGACCGGCATCCCCTCGCCGCCGGGCAGCCTGCGCGTGCTGCATGCGCGGGCGCTGGAAGTGGCGCGCGCACAGGGCGTGACCAGCTTCGAGCCGGCCTACCTGAAGCTGGCCAACGCCGGCGACGCCAACGCCACCATCGAGATCACCGGTGAATCCACCGGCACGCTCGGCCCCCTCGGCGCTGTGGCGCTGGACGTTGCCACCGGCAATGTACTGGCGACCCAGCTGCCGGGCCAGCGCGACGCCAACCACGCCACGCTCAGCGCCGCCTATGCGCTGCACTTCGGCGAGTTCGGCAACGGCGTGGTGGTCTGGCTGTACTTCCTGCTCGGCCTCGGCGGTGCGTTCCTGTTCTACTCGGGCAACCTGCTGTGGATCGAGTCGCGGCGCAAGCGTCGCCAGCCGCAGCAGCCGCGCGCCGGAGTAAACATGGCACGGGCCACGGTCGGCGTGTGCATCGGCCTGTGCGTGGCGATCTCGGTCGCGTTCCTCACCGCGCTGGTGCTGGAACGGCTGGCGCCGGCGGCGGTAGACCATGGCATCCGCTGGGCCTGCTTTGGCAGCTGGGCGGCCTGTGCGCTGTGGGCCGCGCTGCGACGCCCGGCGCAGGCCGCACGCGAGCTGCTGTGGGCGGCGGCGATCAGTACCGCGCTGGTGCCGGTGCTGCACGGCGCACTCAATGGTGACTGGCTGTGGCGCGCTGCCTCGCAGGGCCAGTGGCCGTTGTTCTGGATCGATGCCATCGCGTTGGCCATGGCCTTCGGCTTCGCCCGCCTGGCAGTCGCCAGCCAGCGTCGCGCCCGCAACGGCGATCCGAACAGCGTCTGGGCGAACTGACGCGTCGCCCCGCATGGTCCGGCGCTACCGGAGCAGTTGTGCTTCGTCGGGGTAATGGCTGACTTCGATCAGGTTGCCATCCGGGTCGCGGAAGTACACCGATTCGATCGGACCCAGCGCGCCGGTGCGTGCAACCGGCCCCTCCTCCACCGCAACGGACTGCGCCTGCAGGTGGGCCAGCACATCGGCCATGGCGGTACGCGTGATCAGGCAGAGATCGGCGCTGCCCGGCGTGGGTTGCAGCGCATGCGGCTGCAGCGGGGCGCTGGCCGGATGCAGGTTGATCTTCTGCCGGCCGAACTGCAGCGCGGTGCGGCCGGCGCCGAAGCGCACGACCTGCATGCCGAGCACGCGCTGGTAGAAATCACAGCTGCGTTCGATGTCGGCCACGGTGAGGACCAGATGGTCCAGGCGTTCGAGATGGATCATGCCCGCAGCGTAACGCTGCGGGCATTGCCACGATGTGCGGGGTTGGGCCGATGGCGTTGCCGCATCCGCCGCCAGCGGGTGGCTCAATCGCCGATGCGGGCTTTCTGCCACGGGCCGAGCATGGCGTTGAGCAGGCTGGCCTGTTCGTCGTCGCCGGTCAGCTCCCACATGAACACGCCGGCCAGGCCCTGCTCGCGGGCGAACTGCGCACGCAGGCCGATCGAGCGCGGGTCCTCATAGCTGATGAAGACCTTCTGTTCGGCGTTGTACAGCCACGGGCTCTGCGCCTGCGGCTGCCAATGCTTCGTCCAGCCCGGCTGGTCGAGATAGCGCGCCTTGATCACCCGCCAGTCGCCGGCATCGGCCGGTGCACTGTAGGGCTGGTACAACCCATCCGGGGCATCACCGGTCACCTTGAAGCCGCGCCCGTAGAACGGCACGCCCAGCACCAGCTTGCCGGCCGGTACGCCGTGCTCGCGGTAGAACTGCACGGCACCGGCCACGTTGTTCCAGCGCCGCAGTTCCGGCGCCAGTGGATCGGCCGCCACCTCATGCAGCGGTGCGTTGAAGGTCGACACCGCCGAGAAGCCGGTGCCCATGTCGTAGCTCATCAGGTTGATGAAATCGAACACCTTGGCCAGCGCCGGCAGGTCGTAGCTCGCCGCCGGATCGTAGGGGCCATCGGTCTGCAGGCGACCGGCGGCCAGCGCGGCGGTCAGCAGCATCGGCTGTCCCATCTTGCGACCGCGCGCATCGAGTGCCACGCGGAACGCCTGCGCGAGCCGGGTCAGGTTGGCGCGGTCCTGCGGACGGTGCGCCAGCTCCTTCGGGCCACCACTGACCGGGAACTCCCAGTCGATATCCACCCCATCAAAGCTGCCGGCGTGGCGATCGAAGAACAGCACCATGCACGAATCCACCAACCGCTTGCGGCTGGCCTCGGTCAGCGCCGCATCGGAGAACCCGCCCGCGCCCCAGCCGCCAATCGAAATAAGCGTGCGCAGGTGCGGGTGTGCCTTCTTCAGCTCGGCCAGCGCGGCGAAGTTCTTCGGTGCTTCCGCACCGATCGTGCAGCGCCCATCCTCGATGGTCGAGAACGCGTAGAACAGGTGGGTCAGGCGCTCGGCCGGAATGCTCGACACCGGATAGCGCTCGGCGGAACCGCCGGGGTAGTAGGCACCGAAGATCGGCGGCTGTGCGGGCGCGGCGTGCGCGGCAATGGGCAGGGCGCCGGCAATCAGCACGGCAAGGACGGCCACGGTCTGGCGGAACATGGAATCTCCCGGTTCGAAGGCGCCGCCACGTTAGCAAACCGATGAGGCCATGGGACCGATGTCGTGGCATGTCGTCCAGTGGACAGCAACGATCAGCCAGAGGGCGACAACGTGGCAGTCATGCCACTGCCATCATGCATTGCAGCAGGACACGCACCGACGCAGCGCACCCGGCCCCCTGCATCGGCTAAGGTGGCCGCGGATCTTCAACCGCACATGGACATGAGCACCGATCACGACACCACTCCCGACGGCGACCTGCTGGACGGCGCATCCCTCGACGAACACCAGATACTGGAAGCGCGCGCCTACGACGCGTTCCACGAAGGCGACCTGCCGCAGGCGGTGGCGCTGTTCGGCGAACTGATCGCCATCGCTCCCGAGGTGCCCTACCTGCACTACATGCGCGGGCTGGCGCACAAGTACCTGCGCGACTGGGCGGCCTCGCTGCAGGACAACCTGCGATCGGAGCAGCTGCGCGGGGAATTCGATGTCGCCACCGCCTGGAATGCCGGGATCGCGGCCACCGGCATGGCGGACTGGGCCGAAGCACGACGCCAGTGGATCCGCTGTGGCATCACCCTGCCCGAGGGCGAAGGCCCGATCGAGGGCAGCTTCGGCGTGGCCTGCATGCGCCTGGCGCCGTGGTCCGATGCCGAGGTGGTGTACATGAGCCGCATTGATCCGGTGCGTGCACGCATCGACAACGTACCGCTACCCGAAAGCGGCTTCCGCTTCGGCGACATCGTGCTGCATGACGGTGCGTCGACCGGCCGACGTACGTACGGCGAACACGAGGTACCGGTGTTCAACGCAATGCAGCGCCTGCAGCGATCGGACATGGCGACCTTCACCGTGTTCGTGCAGTGCGATTCTGCCGATGACATCGCTGCCCTGGGGGCCATGGACCTGCCCGGCATCGGCATGGTCGAGGACTGGACCGCGACCGTGCGCCGGCTGTGCCGCCGCTGCAGCTATGGCACCCCGCATCAACATGACGACGATGCAGAGGCCGTCGAAGAAGGTACCTGGGCGCGCGAGCGCGATCTGGGCATTGCCGCGCAGGGCCGGGCTGCGGTGGAGAAGCTGCTGGCGACGTGGACCGCCGCGGCCCCAGGACGCGTGCTGGAGGCCATCGAACAGCGAGAGCATGCGCTGAGTGACCCCGAGCCGGGCCAGGTGTGGTGGCTGGGCGAGGAAGAAGAGGAAGAGCGCGTCAACCCGGGTTGACACCTGCGAGCCTTGTGGCACAGGGCCTTCAGAATTCTTCAGGCCGGTTTCCAGCACTTCAGACGCAGCGCAGGCTCAATCGGGCTCCCTTTGATGGAGTCCGACGATGCGTTCGATCCTGCCTGCCCTCACCCTGCTCTGCGCCATCTGCAGCCAGCCCTTCGCTGCCCGCGCCACCCCACCGGACCAGCCCCGTCTGCAGGCCCTGCAGCAGGCCATCGCCAGCGATGAACTGAAACAGATCCGCAGCGTGCTGCTGCAGGTCGATGGCAAGGTCGTCTACGAGGGCTACTTCAACGGTGCCGACGCGCAGACCCTGCACGACGTGCGATCGGCCAGCAAAGGCGTGACCGCGCTGCTGGTCGGTGCAGCCATTGGCGAAGGCACCCTGCCCGGCGTGCAGGCCCGGGTGTATGACTACTTCCCGACGTTCACTGCCCAGCACGCGGTCGACCCGCGCCTGCGTGCCACCACCGTGCAGGACCTGCTGACCATGAGCAGCCTCTGGGAGTGCGATGACGAAAACCCGTTCTCGGCCGGCCACGAGGAACGCATGTACGTGTCCGAGAAGTGGCTGGACTTCACCCTGGGCCTGCCGGTGAAGGGCTTCGCGCCGTGGATGCAGCGGCCGGAGGACAGCCCGCATGGGCGCGCGTTCGCCTACTGCACCGCCAATCCGTTCGTTCTGGGCGCGGTACTGGAGAAAGCCAGCGGCCAACCGCTGGCCGACTACGCCGCGCGCGTCCTGGAGCGACCGATGGGCATCACCCGCAGCCAGTGGAACCGCTCGCCGGAGGGCATCGGCATGGGCGGCGGCGGCACCCGCTACCGCACGCAGGACCTCGCCCGCTTCGGCCAGCTGGTGCTCGATGGCGGCCGCTGGCAGGGCCGCCAACTGGTACCGAAGGATTACATCGAGGCGATGGTGCGACCGCAGACGAGCACCTCCGACGGCAGCGACTACGGCTACCAGTGGTGGGGCCTGAAGCTGGACGTGCAGGGTTCACCGCGCACGGTGTGGGCGATGTCCGGCAATGGCGGCAACTACGTGTTCGTGCTGCCCGAGCAGCGCGTGGTGGCGGTGGTCACCAGCCAGGCGTTCAACCGCAACTTCGCCCATCCGCAGTCGCGGCGCATCCTCACCGAGTTTCTGCTGCCGGCGCTGCGCTGAGCGCGGCCAGGTCGTCGGGTCGCCAGCTGGCGGCCAGCACCTGCGCACGTTGCCGGGCAATGTCGGCGTCCAGGCGCTGCAGCAGGGCCGGCCAGCCGGGCGCGCTGCGCAGGCGGACGAACAGCGGCGTGGCACGCAGCCACGCCACGTCGCGGAAGCCGTCATCGACCGCCTGCTGCAGTGCCGTCACCGCGTCGCCTGCATGGCCCTGGGCCTGCAGCAGCAGCGCCCGCTCCAGCGCCGCATCGGGCCAGCCGTCGCCCGCTCCCGCGCTGGTAGCGAGCTGCTGCAGGCGCTGGTCGATCCAGGTGGCGTCCGCAGCCTGCGCGCCATGCAACGCCGCCAGGGTCTGGCCCAGCGATTGCTGCGGCCGCAGCTGGCGGCCACGCTCGAACGCGTCGGCGGCGCCTGCAGCGTCGCCGGCCAGCAACGCCAGTTCGCCCTGCAGGCGCAGCAGCTGCGGATGCGGCGTGCCACGCGCGAGCGCTTCATCCAGCGCCTGCCGGGCCCGCTGTGGCGCGCCGGCCAGGTACAGGCTGCGGCCAGGCGATGTTGGAGAACACGTTGTCGGGATACAGCTGGAAATTGCGCGCGTGGCGATCCGCGGCCGCCTGGGTGAAGCCGAGCAGTTCGAGCTCGCGCGCGACCTGCACGTCACGGAAGCGGATGCGCTCGGGCGCCTTCAGGGACAGGTTGGCCTGCAGCGCCGTGGCGAGCTGGCCGCGTTCCTGCTGCAGGTAGGCCAGCGATGCGCGGCTACGCTCGTCGCCCGGCTCGAGTTCGATCGCGCGGCTGTAGCCGGTGATCGCCTGGCGCATGTCGCCAATGCAGTCCTGCGCATACCCCCACAGAGCGTGCGCGGCGGCATCGCCGGGTGTGCGCTGGAGCTCCTGCTCGGCCAATGCCAGCGCCTCGCGCAGCTGCTCGGGCGTGCCGTTGAACAGGCAGCCCTGCGCCGCCAGCGCACGGGACAGGCCGCGCCGTGCCGGCGTGGATTCGGGATCTGCCTGCAGCGCCTGCCGGTACAGGGTGATGGCCACGCGGTTGTTGCTGGCCTGGCCGATCCCCGCGTAGTACTCGGCGCGCTGCAGCAGCGACTGCCCTGCCCCCTGTGGCGTCGACCGGGGCCACAGCAGCAGCGTGGCCACCACGCCCAGCACCGCGACAGCCGCCACGCCCCAGCCGAGCCTGCGGGCGCGCGAGGATGGCGCAGGCGGCACGCTGGCCGGCAACGGCGACGCACACAGCTGGTAGCCACGACCACGTACCGAACGGATGTAGCGCGGGCGCCGGCTGTCATCGCCCAAGGCCTGCCGCAGCAGCTTCACCCGCTGGCTGACCGCATCCTCGCCGACCACCGCCGGTGCCCAGACCTGGGCGGCCAGGGTGTCGAAATCCACGACGTCGTTGCCGTGCTGGAGGAGTACGTCGAGCAGGGTCCAGCTGAGGCCGCTGACGGGCAGGATCTCGCCGTTGCGACTGACGCGTTGCGCCGAGCGATCGATATCCAGGTCGAGCAGGCGCAGGGTGTCCATGGGCGAAGCATAGCGTTGCGGCTGCGCTGGGAGACAGGCGAAGAAAAAGCGGGCCGAAGCCCGCTTTTTCATTTTGGCGATTCCAGAAGTGTGTCAACCAAGGTTGACACCTACCGGGAACCAGCTCGGTCGATTACTCGGCGCTGACGGCGTCGCCTTCTTCCACGGCCTTCATCGACAGGCGGATACGGCCCTGCTTGTCGACTTCCAGCACCTTGACCTTGACCACATCGCCTTCCTTCAGCACGTCGCCGACCTTCTCGACGCGATCGCTGGAGATCTGCGACACGTGGACCAGGCCGTCCTTGCCCGGCAGGATCGTGACGAACGCACCGAAGTCCATGATCTTGGCGACCTTGCCTTCGTAGATGCGGCCCGGCTCGACGTCCGAGGTGATCTGCTCGATGCGGGCCTTGGCGGCCTGGGCAGCGATGGCATTGACCGACGCGATGACGATGGTGCCGTCGTCCTGGATGTCGATCTGGGTGCCGGTTTCCTTGGTGATGGCCTGGATGGTCGAACCACCCTTGCCGATCACTTCGCGGATCTTGTCCGGGTGGATCTTGATGGTCAGCAGGCGCGGCGCGTAGTCCGACAGCTCTTCGCGCGGAGCGGTCAGGCCGTGGGCCATTTCGCCCAGGATGTGCAGACGGCCAGCCTTGGCCTGCTGCAGGGCCTGCTTCATGATCTCTTCGGTGATGCCTTCGATCTTGATGTCCATCTGCAGGGCGGAAATGCCCTCAGCGGTACCGGCCACCTTGAAGTCCATGTCGCCCAGGTGATCTTCGTCACCCAGGATGTCGGACAGGACGACGAAGCGCTCGCCTTCCTTGACCAGGCCCATGGCGATACCGGCAACCGGCGCCTTCACCGGCACGCCCGCGTCCATCAGGGCCAGCGACGAGCCGCAGACCGAGGCCATCGACGAGGAACCGTTCGACTCGGTGATTTCCGAGACGACGCGGATGGTGTACGGGAAGGCTTCCAGCGACGGCATGACAGCCAGCACGCCGCGCTTGGCCAGGCGACCGTGGCCGATTTCGCGGCGCTTCGGGCCCATCATGCGGCCGCACTCGCCCACCGAGAACGGAGGGAAGTTGTAGTGGAACAGGAAGTTTTCCTTGTACTCACCGGCAACGGCGTCGATGACCTGGCCGTCACGGGCGGTGCCCAGGGTGATGGTCACGATGGCCTGGGTTTCGCCGCGGGTGAACAGCGAGGAACCGTGGGTACGCGGCAGCACGCCGGTCTTCACGGCGATCGGGCGGACGGTGTCCAGCGCACGACCGTCGATGCGGACCTTGGTGTCCAGCACCGAGTCACGCATGGTGCGGTATTCCAGCTCGCCGAATTCCTTCGACAGCTCGGCCGGGTTCCAGCCCTCGGCAGCCACGCGGCCAGCCAGGGCTTCGAACACGTCCTTCTTGATCGCCGAGATGGCGTCGCGGCGCTGCAGCTTGTCGCGCACCTGGAAGGCTTCGCCCAGGCGCGGGCCGATGGCTTCCTTCAGGGCGGAAATCAGCGCGTCGTTCTTGGCCGGGGCTTCCCAGGTCGACGGCTTGGTGCCGGCTTCGACGGTCAGCTCGTTGATCGCGTTGATGACCTTCTGCATTTCGCGGTGACCGAAGGTCACGGCGCCCAGCATCACTTCTTCGGACAGCAGCGCGGCTTCGGATTCAACCATCAGCACGGCGTTGGAGGTACCGGCAACGACCAGTTCCAGCTGCGAGTCAGCCAGTTCGCTGACGGTCGGGTTCAGGATGTACTCGCCGTTCTTGTAACCGACCTTGGCAGCGCCGATCGGACCCATGAACGGGGTGCCGGCCAGGGCCAGGGCAGCCGAGGCGCCGATCAGGGCCGGGATGTCGCCGTCCACGTCCGGGTTCAGCGACATGACCGTGGCGATGATCTGCACTTCGTTCTTGTAGTCTTCCGGGAACAGCGGGCGGATCGGACGGTCGATCAGACGCGAGATCAGGGTTTCCTTCTCGGTCGCACGGCCTTCACGCTTGAAGAAACCACCCGGGATACGGCCGCCGGCGTAGAACTTTTCCTGATAATCGACGGTCAGCGGGAAGAAGTCCTGGCCTTCGCGCGCGCTCTTGGCGGCGACGGCGGTGACCAGCAGTACGGTGTCGTCCATCTTGACGATGACGGCACCGCTGGCCTGACGGGCGACTTCGCCGGTCTCGAGCGTGACGGTGTGCTTGCCGTACTGGAAGGTTTTGGTGATTTTTGCCACGGAGGGTGTCCTTGGGGATGCTGTCTGCGAATTTGGACCGTCGGCGACCCTTGCCGCCAGCGGGTGGCCGGATCGTTCCGGCCTGAATCGGGGATTGCGGTGCTACAAAACAAAACCGCGGCGCATCGCTGCGCCGCGGGGGATTCGTTGCTTAGCGACGCAGGCCAAGCTTTTCAATCAGGGCCTTGTAACGCTCGACGTCCTTCTTCTTCAGGTAGTCGAGCAGGCTGCGACGGCGGTTGACCATCTGCAGCAGGCCGCGGCGGCTGTGGTGGTCCTTCTTGTGGGTCTTGAAGTGGCCGGTCAGCAGCTCGATGCGGGCGGTCAGCAGGGCCACCTGGACTTCCGGGGAGCCGGTGTCAGCCGAGCTGCGCTTGTTGTCTTCAATGACCTTCTGGGTGTCGATCGACATTTCTTTTTTCTCTGTGATGCGTGGCCGGCAGGAACGCGCTTCGCGCACCGCCAGGCTCGCCGTGGACTACGAGGATGAAACCTGCGCGAGGCAGGCTGCCGGAAAACGGCCGCGAAATTGTAACGGTCGGGGGGGCCGGGAACAAGGTCCGGGGCTGAACCACCCTGCCCCGTTCAGAGGTTGAAGCGGCGCTGCGGGGCCAGCAGCCCGCTGTCGTCGACCTGCCCGAGCCCCTGGACAGCATCGTCCGGACCGAACACGGCGACCAGGCCATGCGGCCAGGACGGGTCGCGCTGGCGCTGGCCGACGCAGAAGCGGTGGGCCTGTCCGGCATCGAGGTCGACCCGCGGGTATTCCGCCAGCCCCGCCGCCAGAGGCAGCAGCAGCGCGTCCATGCCCGCCTCGTCGCCGGCCTCGACCATCGCCCGCAGCTGGTCCAGGGTGACCATGGCCGGTTCGCGGAACGGCTCCACCCAGAGCCGGCGCAACGCGCTGATATGGGCGCCACAACCCAGCGCCTCGCCCAGGTCGCGGGCCAGGCTGCGGATATAGGTGCCCGATCCGCAGGTCACGCGCAGGCGCAGCCGTTCCGGCTGCTGCTCCAGCACCTCGATGGCATGCACCTGGACCTCGCGCTCTGGCGCTTCGATGACATCGCCACGGCGGGCCTTCACATACAGCGGCTCACCGCCCTGCTTCAACGCCGAATAGATCGGGGCACGCTGGCGGATGCTGCCGCGCAGCGGCGCCAGTGCGGCCTGCAGCGCTTCGGCACTGATCACCGGCACCGGGCGCTGCAGCAGCACCTGGCCTTCGGCGTCATCGGTATCGGTGGTCTGGCCGAGCACGATCTCGGCGTCGTAGGCCTTGGCCGAGCCGAGCAGCAGGCCGGCGATCTTGGTCGCCTCGCCGAAGCACAGTGGCAGCAGGCCGGTGGCCAGCGGGTCGAGGCTGCCGGTGTGGCCACCCTTCTCGGCGCGGAACAGGCGGCGGGCCACCTGCAGGGCGGCATTGGAGCTCATGCCGGTCGACTTGTCGAGCAGCAGGATGCCATCCAGGCGGCGGAACTGAATTCGGGTCATGACAGGATGTTGTAGAGCCGAGCCATACCCGGCTGCCGCAGCGCGGCCGGCACAGGCATCGCGTTGCCGGAATGGAAAGACGCCGGGCATGGGCCCGGCGCTGGCTTATTCTTCGTCGCTCTCGCGACGCTTCTCCGCGGCCAGCGTATCGGGCAGGTCGCGCAGGATGTTGTCGATGTGCTCACCACGGTCGACCGAGTCGTCGTAGTGGAAATGCAGCTCCGGCACGTGGCGCAGCTTCATCGCACGGGCCAGGTCCATGCGCAGGCGGTAGCCCAGCTCCTTCAGGCCGGCCACGGCTTCAGCCGAACGCTCCGGCATCAGCGCGGTGACGAACACCTTGGCATGGGCCATGTCGCGGGTGATTTCCACGTCGGACACGCTCACCGAGGGCAACCCGTGCTCGCGCACGGCGTTGTGCACCAGGGTGCCGAGTTCACGGCGCAGCTGGGCGGAGACACGGTCGGTTCGATGGAAAGTCTTGGGCACGCGGTCAGGCTCTTGATTTGAATGTGACCCGACCAAGGTCGGGCCCTACCAGGGAAGGCGGCCCGACCGAGGTCGGGCCCCACCAGGGTGGCGGACCGGTCCGCGAGGACCGGCCCCTTGCAGCATTACAGGGTGCGCGGCACTTCGATACGCTCGAAGCACTCGATCTGGTCACCCGGCTTGACGTCGTTGTAGGCCTTCACCGCGATACCGCATTCGGTACCGTTGCGGACTTCCTCGACGTTTTCCTTGAAGCGGCGCAGCGATTCCAGCTCGCCTTCGAAGATCACCACGCTGTCGCGCAGTACGCGGATCGGCTTGTTGCGCTTGACCACGCCCTCGATGACCATCGAACCGGCGACGGCGCCCAGCTTGGAACTGCGGAAGACGTCGCGGACCTCGGCGATACCGATGATCTCTTCACGGATCTCCACGCCCAGCAGACCGGAAGCCACCTGCTTCACCTGATCGATCACGTCATAGATGATCGAGAAGTAACGCAGGTCCACGCCATTGGATTCGATGATGCGACGGGCCGAAGCATCCGCACGCACGTTGAAGCCGATGACGGTGGCCTTCGAAGCGGCCGCCGAGTTGGCGTCCGATTCAGTGATGCCGCCCACGCCGGAGTGGATAACGTTGATGCGGATGTCTTCGTTGGACAGCGCGACCAGTGCCTGGCTGAGGGCCTGCACCGAACCCTGCACGTCGGCCTTGATGACCAGGTTGAGGACCTGCTGGCCCTCGCCCTTGCCCAGGGTCGCCATGATGTCTTCCATGCGGCTGCCGGCGGTGGCGACCAGGCGCGATTCACGGCGCTTGGTCTCACGCTGCTGGGCAACGTCCTTGGCCAGGCGCTCGTCCTCGACGACCACGAAGTCGTCACCGGCTTCCGGCACGCCGGACAGGCCCAGGACCTGCACCGGGATGGACGGGCCGGCGAACTCCGGCTGCTTGCCGGTTTCGTCGAACAGCGCACGCACGCGGCCGTACTGGATGCCGCACACCAGGTAGTCTCCCTTCTTCAGGCGGCCCTGCTGCACCAGCACGGTGGCGACCGGGCCGCGGCCCTTGTCCAGCGACGATTCGATCACCACGCCCGAGGCGCGGCCTTCGTCGACGGCCTTCAGTTCCAGCAGTTCGGCCTGGATCGAGATGGCGTCCAGCAGGTCGTCGATGCCCAGGCCGGTCTTGGCCGAGATCTCCACCATCTGGGTATCACCACCGAAATCTTCGGCCACGACCTGCTCGGACAGCAGTTCGTTCTTGACCCGCATCGGGTCGGCGTCGGACTTGTCGATCTTGTTGATCGCCACGATCAGCGGCACACCCGCCGAACGGGCGTGCTGGATCGCTTCCTTGGTCTGCGGCATGACGCCGTCATCGGCGGCCACGACCAGCACCACGATATCGGTCAGCTTGGCACCGCGGGCACGCATCGAGGTGAAGGCAGCATGGCCCGGGGTATCCAGGAAGCTGATCACGCCCTTCGGCGTATCCACGTGGTAGGCACCGATGTGCTGGGTGATGCCGCCGGCTTCGCCGGTGGCGACCTTGGTGCGGCGGATGTAATCCAGCAGCGAGGTCTTGCCGTGGTCGACGTGGCCCATGATGGTGACCACCGGCGGGCGCTGGGTGGCTTCGCCCTGGTTTTCACCGGTCGAGGCCAGCAGTGCGTCTTCGGCGTCGTTGTCGTTGGCACGGATCGCCTTGTGGCCGAGTTCTTCGGTCACCAGCGCGGCGGTGTCATGGTCGATGGACTGGGTGATGGTGGCCATCACGCCCATCTTGAACAGCGCCTTGACCACCTCGCCACCCTTCAGCGCGAGCTTCTGCGCCAGGTCGGCCACGGTGATCGTGTCGCCGATCGCCACTTCACGCACCACCGGCGCGGTCGGCCGCTCGAAGGCGTGCGGACCGGCATTGTTGCCACCGCGCGACATGTCGCGACGGCCACCGGCTTGGTTACGCCCGCCCGGACGACCACGGGTGTTGCTGTTGTTGCTGTTGCCACGACGCGCGCGGTCGGCAGCCGACAGGTGCATCTGGCCGGCGAAACGGTCGCCCGGGCCACGCTCGTTGCGCGGTGCGCTGCGGTTGTTGCGGTCGTCGTTGCGCGGCGGCGGCGGTGCACTGCGCGGCGCAGCCGGAGCGGCGGCCGGAGCACGCGGCGGGCGCGGCGCGGTTTCATCGATCGGAGCGCGCTTGGGCTTGCTGGCAGCCAGCGCCTCGGCAGCCTTGGCGGCAGCCGCAGCTTCCTCGGCGGCCTTCTTCTCGGCCTCTGCGCGTTCCTTGGCCGCAACCTCTTCTTCACGGGCACGGACGATGGCTTCGTCGCGCAGACGATCCTTCTCGGCCAGGGCCTGCTGTTCGGCAAGGTTGCGGGCACGCGACTCTTCCAGCTTGCGCAGGATGTCGGCGCGCTCTTCGTCCGGCGTCATGGCGCGAGCACCATCCTTGACGTAGGTACGCTTCTGGCGCACCTCGACATTCACGGTCGTCTTGCTGCGACCGGAATTGACCGTCACTTCCTGCTGCTTCCGGCGGTTGAGCGTGATCTTCTTTGCAGACTGATCGGTCTCTTCCGGGGCCTGCTCGGGCTTGCCGTGCGAACGACGAAGGAAGCCCAGGAGCTTTACCTTCTCGGAGCTGGTCACGACCTGGTCGGGACCGCTGAACTTCATGCCGGCACCGGCCAGCTGTTCCAGCAGTTTTTCGACCGGCGTGTTGACCAGTTCGGCAAGCTTGCGGATGGTGGTTTGCTGCGACATTCGGATCCTATGATCTTGTGGGCGCCCCCCCGCATCTGGAGGTGGCGCGGATTCTACGCCCTGAGCGGCTCAGGGCCCTGTTCATTGCCGGCTCATTCGCCGCGTTCCAGTCGGGCGATCTCTTCGGCACGGGCGGCCAGGATCAGCGCAGCGGCGCGCGCCTGATCCAGTCCTTCGATGCCGAAGTCCATGACCTCGTCGGCGGCCAGGTCGGACAGGTCCTCGCTGGTACGCACGCCGTGGCCGGCCAGCGCATACGCGGTGGCTTCGTCCATGCCCTTCAGGGACAGCAGGTCCTGCGCCGGCTGGCCGTCTTCAAGGCCTTCCTCGACTGCCAGGGCCTCATTGAGCAGCGCATCGCGGGCACGAGCGCGCAGCTCTTCGACGATGTCTTCGTCGAAACCTTCCACGGCCAGCAGTTCGCCGACCGGGACATAAGCGATTTCCTCGACGGTGCCGAAGCCTTCGCTGACCAGGATGCCGGCGATCTCTTCGTCCACTTCCAGCTTGTCCATGAACAGCTGGCGGGCCGAAGCCTGCTCGGCTTCCGACTTGGCGGTGACCTGGTCCTGGGTCATCACGTTGAGCTGCCAGCCGGTCAGGCGGCTGGCAAGGCGCACGTTCTGGCCGCCCTTGCCGATCGCCTGGGCCAGGCGGTCTTCAGCGACGGCCAGGTCCATCGAGTGCTTGTCTTCATCGACGATGATCGACTGCACTTCGGCCGGTGCCATAGCGTTGATGACGAAGTTGGCCGGGTTGTCGTTCCACAGCACGATGTCCACGCGCTCGCCATTGAGCTCGTTGGACACGGCCTGCACGCGCGAACCGCGCATGCCGATGCAGGCGCCGATAGGATCGGTGCGCTGGTCGTGGGCGAGCACGGCAATCTTGGCGCGGTCGCCAGGATCGCGGGCACAGGCCTTGATTTCCACCAGGCCCTGGCCGACTTCCGGCACTTCCAGCTTGAACAGCTCGATCATGAATTCCGGGGCGGCGCGGCTGATGAACAGCTGCGGACCACGCGGTTCCGAACGGACTTCGGCCAGGTAGCCGCGCACGCGGTCGCCGGCGCGCAGCACGTCGCGCGGAATGCCCTTGTCCTTCGGGATGAAGCCTTCGGCGTTGCCACCGAGGTCGACGTAGATGTTGCCGCGCTCGGCACGCTTGACCACACCGGTGATCAGTTCGCCGACGCGATCCTTCCACGCATCCACGACCTGCTGGCGCTCGGCTTCGCGCACGCGCTGGACGATGACCTGCTTGGCGGCCTGGGCGGCGATGCGGCCGAAGTCCGGGTTCTCGATCTGCTCTTCGATGTAGTCGCCGACGTCCACGCCTTCGGCTTCATCGACGGCATCCATCAGGCGGATCTGGCGGTCCGGCGATTCCATGACCACGTCATCGGCCACCACTTCCCAGCGGCGGTAGGTTTCGTAGCTGCCATCCTTGTGGTCGATGACCACACGGGTCAGCACTTCCTCGTCGGGATAGCGCTTCTTCGCTGCCGAGGCCAGGGCGGCCTCGATGGCATCGAAGATCACTTCACGCGGCACGCCCTTCTCGTTGGCGACCGCGTCGACTACCAGCAACAGTTCCTTGCTCATTGGCTCACTCCGCGCGCGGCTTCTTTGCCGCCGGCTCGTTGGAAGAAGAATTCGTGTTCGGCTTCGGACGCTTCGGTGCCGGACCGGTCGGCTTGCTCGGGGCCAGCCCCAGCGCCACCCAGTCGGGCATGATCCGTGCCTTGTCGATGTTGTCGGCCGACACCACCACTTCGGTCTTGTCGACGATGAAGGTGATGGTGCCTGCGGCCTCGTCGGTCGCCTCGATACGGCCCTGCAGGCGACGACGGTTGTCCTGCGGCAGCTTCAGCGTGACCTTGGCCGATTCACCCTGGTGGCGAGCGAACTGCTCCAGGTTGAACAGCGGGCGATCCACGCCCGGCGAGGACACTTCCAGCGTGTAATTGCCGCTGATCGGGTCTTCGACGTCCAGCTGCGCCGACACTTCGCGGCTGACCCGCTCGCAGTCGTCGACATTGATGATGCGCTCGGGCTGTTCAGCCAGCGGCACGTCGATGTAAAGGCGCAGGGTCGCACCGCCGGGGGCCGGCAGATACTCAACGCCCAGCAGCTCCAGGCCCAGCGACACAACGGTCGGGGCGAGCAGATTCGCGATGTCGGTTGCCTTGTCGCTCACAGCCTGCCTTGATCTCTTGGTTGGGTGCCGGCCTTGGCCGGCGTGAAAACATGACGCCCCGGAAACGACAAAGGGCCCGCTGGGCCCCTTTTCCGGAAAGACTCCGGTGACTGGATTCCGGTTGCAACCTGCAGTGCCTGCCGGTTGCGGCCCTCCTTCCGGGTCCGGACTCCCGCCGGGAGGCCGCCTTCAGGGGTACTGCTAGGCCGCTGATGATAGCGGCTGCACCGCGCTGGTGCAAGGTGCGGGCCAGGGGTCAGATCCCTTTTCCTCTGGAAAAGGGATCTGACCCCAACCCAGCGAAAACGACGCAGACCCAAAGAAAAACGCCCTCGAAGCAGGACTTCGAAGGCGATCTCTTTACTTGGTAGCGGGGGCAGGATTTGAACCTGCGACCTTCGGGTTATGAGCCCGACGAGCTGCCAGACTGCTCCACCCCGCATCAGAAGCGGAATTATGAGGCATAACTTCAAAACCTGCAAGCTTTTCCTCATTCATCGAACTGGTTGGCGCCGATTCGATGTGTTGGTAGCGGGGGCAGGATTTGAACCTGCGACCTTCGGGTTATGAGCCCGACGAGCTGCCAGACTGCTCCACCCCGCACCGGAAGTGTTTGAACTGCTGCCCTGCTCTTTCGAGGAGGGCTACCGCAACGATGTTCTGGCTGAACCGCTGCAGTGACAACTCAGGCTGCGCATATTACACGAATCGCGCAGCTTTGTGTCAACTTTTATGCAAGATGCGCAAATGCCTGCTGGCACCAGACCATGATCGGGTTCCAGGCCAGGCCCAGCGCCAGCAGCGCCAGCGCGTTCACGCCCAGCACCAGGCCCAGCACGCGGTCGTTGCTGCGCGGCATGGCCTCGCCCACCGGCTCATCGAAGTACATGACCTTGATGACGCGCAGGTAGTAGAAGCAGCCGACCACGGCGCACAGCACGCCGAGGATGGCCAGCCACAGCAGGCCGCCGTTGACGGCCGCGCCCAGCACCGCCAGCTTGGTCCAGAAGCCCAGGAACGGCGGGATGCCGGCCAGCGACGCCATGATGCACAGCACCAGGCCGGCCATCCACGGGTTGCGGGCATTGAGGCCCTTGAAGTCCTCGATGTTCTCGGCTTCAAAGCCGGCACGCGACAGCGCGATGATCGCGCCGAAGGCGGCGGTGGACATGATGGCGTAGGCCAGTGCGTAGAACAGCGCTGCTGCATAGCCCTGCGCGCCACCACCGGCGATGCCCATCAGCAGGAAGCCGATGTGCGAGACGGTGGAGAACGCCAGCATGCGCTTGAGGTTGCTCTGCGCGATGGCCATCAGGTTGCCGATGACCAGCGAGACCGCGGCCAGGCCGGCGATCAGCAGCTGCAGTTCGGTCGACAGCGGGCCCACGCCCATTTCCAGCAGGCGGTAGGCCATGCCGAAGGCGGCCAGCTTCGGTGCCGAGCTGATGAACAGCGCGATCGGCGCCGGGGCACCCTGGTACACGTCGGGCAGCCACATGTGGAACGGCGCGGCACCCAGCTTGAAGGCAACGCCGGCGATCATGAACACCGCACCGGTGATCAGCAGCACGCGCTCTTCCGAGTGCGGGATGGCGTCACGGATCACGTCCAGGTGCAGGCTGCCGGTGGCGCCGTAGATCAGCGACATGCCGTACAGCAGCAGGCCCGAGGCCAGCGAGCCGAGCACGATGTACTTCATCGCCGCTTCCGAGGCCAGGCCGTTTTCACGGTTGCTGGCGACCAGGGCGTAGGAGCACAGCGCCAGCAGTTCCAGGCCCAGGTAGACCATCAGCAGGCTGCCGGCCGAGACCAGGATCATCATGCCGGCAGTGCCGAACAGGATCAGCACCGGGATCTCGCCCTGGAACAGATTGCGGTCGCGCAGATAGCGCCAGCCGTAGACCAGGGTCAGGCCGCTGAGCAGCACGATCCCGGTCTTCATCACGTCCGCGGCGGTATCGCGCACGAACATGCCATGGAAGACCTCCCCCTGCCCGCCCACGCCGGTGGCCAGCATGAACAGCACCACGGCCAGCGCAGCGAGCGAGAACAGGTGGGTGACGATCTTGTTCCGGTTGCTGACGAACAGGTCGAGGATCATCAGGGCGAAGGCGCTGCCGATCAGCACCAGCTCGGGAGCGAGCGGTGGCAGGTCAGCGGCGGTCAATGGCAGCAGCGGCGAGGTGGTCATCATCAAATCCTGGAATTACAGCAGCTTGCTGGATGCGATCTGCATCGCCAGCTTCGCGATCGAGGGCTCCATCAGGTCGGTCAGCGGCTTGGGGTAGATGCCCAGGGCCAGCACGCCGATGGCGAACACGCCCAGCACCAGCCATTCGCGGCCGTTGATGTCCTTCAGTTCGGCCACGTGGCTGTTGGCCACTTCGCCGAAGAAGATGCGCTTGTACAGCCACAGGGTGTAGGCGGCGCCGATGATCAGGGTGGTGGCCGCGCCCAGTGCGATCCACGGATTACGCTGGAAGGCCGACAGGATGACCATGAACTCGCCGACGAAACCGCTGGTGCCCGGCAGGCCCGCGTTGGCCATGAAGAACAGCATGGCGAAGGTGGCGAACCACGGCATCACGTTGACCACGCCGCCGTAATCGGCGATGCGGCGGCTGTGCATGCGGTCGTACAGCACGCCGACGCAGGAGAACATCGCGCCGGACACGAAGCCATGCGAGATCATCTGCACCATGGCGCCCTGCAGGCCCAGGCGGGCGGCGTCGGCGTTGCCGGCTTCACGCACCAGCCACAGGGCGATGAAGGTGCCCAGGGTGACGAAGCCCATGTGCGCGATCGACGAATAGGCGATCAGCTTCTTCATGTCGTCCTGCACCAGGGCGACCAGGCCGACGTAGATCACCGCGATCAGCGACAGCGCGATCACCAGCCACGCCCATTCCTGCGAGGCGTCCGGAACGATCGGCAGGTTGAAACGCAGGAAACCGTAGCCACCGATCTTCAGCGCGATGGCGGCCAGGATCACCGAACCGGCGGTCGGCGCTTCCACGTGGGCGTCCGGCAGCCAGGTGTGGACCGGGAACATCGGCACCTTGACCGCGAAGGCGATCAGGAAGGCGAAGAAGATCCAGGTCTGTTCCTTGGCCGACAGCGGCAGTGCGTACAGGTCGGCCAGCTGGAAGCTGCCGCCCTTCATGTACAGGTAGATCAGCGCCACCAGCATCAGCACCGAGCCGAGGAAGGTGTACAGGAAGAACTTCAGCGCAGCGTAGATGCGGCGCGGGCCGCCCCAGACACCGATGATCAGGAACATCGGGATCAGCATGGCTTCGAAGAACACGTAGAACAGCATCGCGTCCGTCGCGGCGAAGATGCCGACGGTGACGCCTTCCAGGATCAGGAAGGCCGCCACGTACTGATTCACGCGCTTGTCGATGGCGCTCCAGGCGCCGATCAGGGCAAGCACGCTGACCAGGGTGGTCAGCAGGATCAGCGCCACGGCAATGCCGTCCACGCCCAGGTTGTAGCCGATCTTGTACGCCGGGATCCAGGCATGGGTCTCGACGAACTGCAGACCGTCGATGCCCGCGTTGTAGCCGCTCAGCAGCGAGAGGCTTGCAACGAAGGTGAGCACCGCGACGCCCAGCGACGCCCAGCGGGCAGTCTGTGCATCACGGATCGCAAGGATCAGGGCGCCACCGATGATCGGCAGCCAGATGAGGACACTGAGTAGAGGCCAGTTCGACACGTCTTCTTATTCCGTACAGGTCATCAACGCAGGTAATGCATCAGCACGCCCAGCAGGGCAATCAGGCCGATGATCATCGCGAAGGCGTAGTGATAGAGGAAACCGGATTGGGTACGACGCAGCACGCCGGCTGCAACGTCCACAACACGTGCCGAGAGATTGACCACGCCGTCGACGATGTTGCTGTCGATCCAGCGCGAGACCTTGCCCAGCTTGACGCTGCCGCCGGCAAAGCCATCGATCCACAGCTTGTCGAAGCCGTACTTGTTTTCCAGCACCGAAACGATCGGGGCGAAGGTCTTGCGTGCCTTGCCCGACAGGTCCGGCTTCCACAGGTAGAACAGCGCAGCCAGCAGGAAGCCCGCCAGGGTCAGCCAGAACGGCGGCAGCATCATGCCGTGCAGCGCGAACGCGACCGGGCCATGGAACTCTTCACCCAGGAACGCCACGGTGTTCTTGGCCGGATCGTAGAAATCGACGATGCCGGTGAAGAACGTCTGTGCCTGGCCCTTGATCGCCTCGTGGGCATGGTGGCCAGCCCAGTCGGTGCCGTGCAGCATCGGACCGATGCTGAAGAAACCGATGGCGATCGACGGGATGGCCAGCAGGACCAGCGGCAGGGTCACCACCCACGGAGTTTCATGCGGCTCATGCGGACCGTGGCCATGGCCGTGGTCGTCATGGGCATCGCCATGGTGGGCGTCGGCGGCGTGGTGATCGTCATGGCCATGGCCATGATCGTCATGCGCGTCGCGGAAGCGTTCCTTGCCATGGAAGGTCATGAACAGCAGGCGGAAGCTGTAGAAGCTGGTCACCAGCACGCCACCCAGCACCGCCCAGTAGCCATAGGTGGCCACCCAGCTGTTCTGCATGTGGGCATGGATCTCGGCCGCCTCGATGATGGTGTCCTTCGAGTAGAAGCCGGAGAAGAACGGCGTGCCGACCAGTGCCAGCGTACCGATCCACATGGTGATGAAGGTGATCGGCATGTACTTGCGCAACCCGCCCATCTTGCGCATGTCCTGCTCATGGTGCATCGCGATGATGACCGAGCCGGCGCCCAGGAACAGCAGGGCCTTGAAGAAGGCGTGGGTCATCAGGTGGAACACGGCGGCCGAGTAGGCCGACACGCCCAGGGCGACGGTCATGTAGCCCAGCTGCGACAGCGTGGAGTACGCGACGACGCGCTTGATGTCGTTCTGCACGATGCCGATCAGGCCGGTGAAGAACGCGGTGGTGGCACCGATGAACAGCACGAAGTTCAGCGCGGTCTGCGACAGCTCGAACAGCGGCGACATGCGGGTGACCATGAAGATACCGGCGGTCACCATCGTCGCGGCGTGGATCAGTGCCGAGATCGGGGTCGGGCCTTCCATCGAGTCCGGCAGCCACACATGCAGCGGGACCTGGGCCGACTTGCCCATGGCGCCGATGAACAGGCAGATGCAGATGACGGTGGCGATCGACCAGATCACCGGCTCGTTCAGCAGCTGCATGCCCAGGATCGTGCCGTCCCAGATCTGCAGCTGGGCGCGCGGGTCAGCCAGCATGCCGGCCTGCGAGAACACCTGCGAGTAGTCCAGGGTGCCGAACACCCACAGCACGCCGGCGATGCCCAGCAGGAAGCCGAAGTCGCCAACGCGGTTGACCAGGAACGCCTTCATGTTGGCGAAGATCGCGGTCGGGCGCTTGAACCAGAAGCCGATCAGCAGGTACGACACCAGGCCCACCGCTTCCCAGCCGAAGAACAGCTGCAGGAAGTTGTTGCTCATCACCAGGGTGAGCATCGAGAAGGTGAACAGCGAGATGTAGCTGAAGAACCGCTGGTAGCCCGGATCGTCCTGCATGTAGCCGATCGTGTAGATGTGGACCAGCAGCGACACGAAGGTCACCACCACCATCATCATCGCGGTCAGCTTGTCGACCATGAAGCCGACGTGGGCCGAGTACTGGCCAACCTCGAAGAACGTGTAGATGTTCTGGTTGAACGGCTGCGCGCCGCCCCACATCAGCTGGTAGAACGTGTACATCGACAGGCCGCAGGCTACCGCGACGCCGAGGATGGTGATGGTCTGCGCGCCGAAGCGCTTGACCTGGCGACCGAACAGGCCGGCGATGATGCTGCCGAACAGCGGTGCAAGCACCACTGCGATCAACAGACTCTTGGAGAGAGTGATTTCCATCTGTGGATCAGCCCTTCAGCGAATCGACTTCGCCGACATTGATCGTGCGGCGGGTACGGAACAGGGTCACCAGGATCGCCAGGCCGATGGCGGCTTCCGCGGCGGCGACGGTCAGGATGAAGAACACGAACAGCTGGCCGGACGGATCGCCCAGCTGACGCGAGAAGCCGACGAAATTGATGTTCACCGACAGCAGCATCAGTTCGATCGACATCAGCAGGACGATGACGTTCTTCCGGTTGAGGAAGATGCCGGCCAGGCTGATGGCGAACAGCACCGCGCCAAGCGCAAGGATGTGGCCAAGGGTAATCACGGCTGGGTCTCCTCGCCGGTGGCCGGCTTGCTGTTGCTGTGCACGACCGGTGCTTCGGCACCCATCTTGACCATGCGCAGGCGCTGGCCGGCCTTGACCATGGTCTGCTCGCCCGGGTTCTGGCTCTTCACGCCGGTACGGCGGCGCAGGGTCAGCATCACGGCGGCAACCACGGCCACGGTCAGGATGACGGCGGCGAACTCGAACGGCAGCAGGTACTCGGTGAACAGCGTGCGTGCCAGCCAGGTGATGTTGGAGCTGTCGGCAGCGACCGCAGCGGCGTTGTCGGCCGGGAACGGGTTGACCGCCCTGCCCTTCACGCCGATCAGGATCAGCATCTGCACCAGCATCGCCACCGCCACGATCAGACCGACCGGCAGGTAGCGCACCCAGCCTTCACGCATCTTGGTGGGATCGATGTCCAGCATCATCACCACGAACAGGAACAGCACCATCACCGCGCCGACGTAGACCAGCACCAGCGCCACGCCGAGGAACTCGGCGCCCACCAGCAGCCACACGCAGGCAATGGAGAAGAAGGTCAGCACCAGGCACAGCACTGCATGCACCGGGTTGCGCACGCTGATCACCGCACCGGCCGAAACCGTTGCCGCGATGGCGAACACCCAGAAAGCGATATTTACCCAATCCATCTCTCGACCTCAGCGGTAAGCGGCATCGGCGGCACGACGCTCGGCGATCTCGTTTTCGAGACGATCGCCAAGGGCCAGCAGCTGCGGCTTGGTAACGATGTTTTCGCCACGGTTCTCGAAGTGGTACTCGAGGATGTGGGTTTCGACGATCGAGTCCACCGGGCAGCTTTCTTCGCAGAAGCCGCAGAAGATGCACTTGAACAGGTCGATGTCGTAGCGGGTGGTGCGGCGGGTGCCGTCCTCGCGCTTGGCCGAGTCGATGGTGATGGCCAGGGCCGGGCACACCGCTTCGCACAGCTTGCAGGCAATGCAGCGCTCTTCGCCGTTGGGATAACGGCGAAGTGCGTGCAGGCCACGGAAGCGCGGCGACTGCGGGAACTTCTCCATCGGGTACATCATCGTGTACTTCGGCTTGAAGCTGTACTTCAGCGTCAGCCAAAGGCCGGCCAGCAGTTCGAGCAGCAGCAGGCTCTTGAAGTAATGGGTAATCCTGTTCATCACTTAGACGCCCTTTTGAATCACGCCGAAGAACACCATGACGGCGGTAACCGCGATCCACAGAATGGCCAGCGGGATGAAGACCTTCCAGCCCAGGCGCATGATCTGGTCATAGCGGAAGCGCGGGAAGCTGGCACGGAACCAGATGTAGGCACTGGCGAAGAAGAACACCTTGACGAACAGCCACGGTGCACCGCCCTTCCAGATCCAGTCGACCAGCGGCGAGACATCGCCGAAGTTGACCCAGCCCTGGACCGGGCTCAGCCAGCCGCCGAGGAAGAAGATCGAGATCAGGAAGCTGATCAGGATCATGTTCGCGTATTCGGCCAGGAAGAACAGGGCGAAGGCACCGCCGGAGTACTCAACCATGTGGCCGGCGACGATTTCCGACTCGCCTTCCACCACGTCGAACGGCGCGCGGTTGGTTTCAGCCACGCCCGACACCCAGTAGATGACGAACAGCGGGAACAGCGGCAGCAGGAACCAGTCGAAGAAACCGGAATTGCCGGCCTGCGCCATCACGATGTTGCTCAGGTTCAGGCTGCCAGCGGCGATCATCACGCCGACCAGGGCGAAGCCCATGGCGATTTCGTAGCTGATCATCTGCGCCGAGGCGCGCATCGCACCCAGGAACGCGTACTTCGAGTTGGACGCCCAACCGGCCAGGATGATGCCGTAGATGCCCAGCGAGGTCATCGCCAGCAGGTACAGCAGGCCGGCGTTGGCGTTGGACAGCACGATCTGCGAATCGAAGGGCACCACCGACCAGGCCGCGAAAGCCGGGGCCAGGGTGATCAGCGGCGCCAGCAGGTAGATCGCCTTGTTGGCGCTGCTCGGCTGGACCACTTCCTTGAACAGCAGCTTGAAGACGTCGGCGAAGGCCTGGAAGATGCCCATGCCCACGTACATCGGGCCGTGGCGGACGTGCATCCAGCCGATCAGCTTGCGTTCCCAGACCACGTAGAAGGCCACCGAGACGATCACCGGTACGGTGATCACCAGGATCTTCAGGATGATCCAGATCAGCGCGCCGATGTCACCGAGGCCAAGCAGCCACTGGTGCAGCGGGTCGACCGCGTTCAACAGCAATTCGTTCATGCAGCCACCACCGATACGCGAGCGGCACCCAGCGGCGCGGTCGCGCCGTGGCCCGATTCAATCCAGACCGAACCCGCAGCGACGCGGGCGTCGACCACCACCGGCAGGGTAGCCTTGCCGGCATCGGTGCCGACCTTGGCCATCTGCCCTTCCTGCAGCTGCAGGCGCGCGGCATCGTCAGCGTTCAGCACGATGCGCGGGGCGTTGTTGAGCGGATGCGACTGCAGCGCCGGGGCGCGGCGGACCACCGCATCGGTGCGGTAGATCGCGGCGGTCGAAGCCACTTCCAGGCCTTCACCGGCAACCACCGGCTGCGCCGAAGCGGCAACGGTGACCGACACCGGGGCCAGGCTGGCGCGCAGGCCGGCCAGGTCGGTGAAGTCGAAACCGGCCAGCGCCATGTCGCCGCCCAGGGCGCGCAGCACGCGCCAGCCTTCACGGGCCTCGCCCGGCAGCTTGCCGCCGGCACGCGCCGACTGCTCGCGACCATCGAGGTTGGTCAGGGTGGCATCGATTTCCGGCAGCGCACCGATCGGCAGGATCACGTCGGCAACGTCGCGGGTGGACACGCAGGCGAACTGGCTGAAGGCCACCACCTGGGCGCCGGCCAGCGCCTTGCGCGCGGACGGGGCATCGGCGAAGTCCAGGCCCGGCTCCAGGCCGTAGACCACGTAGGCCTGGCGCGGCTGCGCCAGCATCGCGGCGACGTCCTTGCCGGCCGGCAGCACGCCGGCGCGGGTCAGACCCACGGCATTGGCGCCCTGCGGGATGCGGCACAGCTTGGCACCGGTGGCGGCAGCGAACTCACGCGCAGCGGCGCGGATCGCGGCAGCCTGCGGGTGGTTCTCGGCGATGCCACCGACGATCAGCACGGTGTTGTTGCCGCCCTGCACGGCCGAACGCAGCTCGGCGTTGGCCAGCGCGTCGACGAACTTCGACGGGGCAACGATCTGCTTGCCGGCGATGCTGAAGGCAAAGTCGAAGTCCACCGGGTTGACGACGTGGATCTTCGCGCCCTTGGTGGTCTGCGCCTTGCGCAGGCGGGCGTGCAGCAGCGGCAGTTCGTGCCGGATGTTGCTGCCCAGAACGACGATACGGTCGGCGCCTTCGATCTCGGCCAGCGGCAGGCCGAACACTTCGGCGGTTGCGGCGTCGGAGAAATCGCGGTTGTTGATGCGGTGGTCGATGTTGCTCGAGCCCAGCCCATTGGCCAGGCGGGCCAGCAGCGCGCCTTCCTCGTTCGAGGTGGACGGATGCACCAGCACGCCCAGGTTGTCGCCCTGGTTCGCCTTGAGGATCTCGGCGGCCGCGGCCAGGCCTTCGGCCCAGCTCACTTCCTTCCACTCGCCATTGACCTTGCGCAGCGGCTTGACCGCACGGTCTTCGCTGTACAGGCCCTGGTGCGAGTAGCGGTCACGGTCGGACAGCCAGCACTCGTTCACCGCTTCGTTGTCGCGCGGCACGGTGCGCAGCACTTCACCGCGACGCACGTGCAGGAACAGGTTCGAACCCATCGCGTCGTGGTAACCCAGCGACTCGCGCGCGGTCAGTTCCCACGGGCGGGCGCGGAACTGGAACACCTTGTTGGTCAGCGCGCCGACCGGGCAGACGTCGACGACGTTGCCGGACAGTTCGGTGGTCAGCGGCTTGCCGTCGAAGGTACCGATCTGCAGGTTCTCACCGCGGTACATGCCACCCAGTTCGTAGGTACCGGCAACGTCGGCGGTGAAGCGGACGCAGCGGGTGCACTGGATGCAGCGGGTCATCTCGGTGGCGACCAGCGGGCCCATGTCTTCGTCGGGCACCACGCGCTTGCGCTCGTTGAAGCGGCTGACCGAACGGCCATAGCCCAGCGACACGTCCTGCAGCTCGCACTCGCCGCCCTGATCGCAGATCGGGCAGTCCAGCGGGTGGTTGATGAGCAGGAACTCCATCACCGAGCGCTGGAACTTCAGTGCCTTCTCGCTGCGGGTGGCGACTTTCATGCCATCCATGACCGGAGTGGCGCAGGCCGGCGCCGGCTTCGGCGACTTCTCCACGTCCACCAGGCACATGCGGCAGTTGGCGGCGATCGGCAGCTTCTCGTGGTAGCAGAAGCGCGGAATGGAGATGCCGGCCTTGTCGGCGGCCTGGATGATCATCGAGCCCTTGGGCACGACCAGCGACTTGCCATCGATCTCGATGGTGACGTGATCGGGTGGGACGCTCGGATTTACGGGTTGCGCGCTCATGCAGCGGCTGCCTCCACCTTCTTGCCGTCAACCATCGAATGACCGTTGACGATGTAGTACTCGAACTCGTCCCAGAACTGGCGCAGGAAGCCCTGGATGGGCCATGCAGCCGCTTCGCCGAACGCACAGATGGTGTGGCCTTCGATCTGGCCGGCCACTGCCTTCAGCTGGTGCAGGTCTTCCATCGTGGCCTTGCCGGCGACGATGCGCTCCAGCACGCGATGCATCCAGCCGGTACCTTCACGGCACGGGGTGCACTGGCCACAGGATTCCTTGTGGAAGAACTGGCTGATGCGGCAGGCGAACTTGACGCAGCAGACGCTGTCGTCGAGCACCACGATCGCACCCGAACCCAGGCCGGAGCCCAGTGCACGGATGGTGTCGTAGTCCATCGGCAGGTCCTTCAGCTCGGCCGCGGTCAGCACCGGCATCGACACACCGCCCGGGATCGCGCCCTTCAGGGTACGGCCCGGACGCAGGCCACCGGCCATTTCCAGCAGATCGTGGAATTTGGTGCCGAGCGGCACTTCGAAGTTGCCGCCGTTCTGCACGCAGCCGGACACCGAGAAGCACTTCGGGCCGCCGTTGGCGGTCAGGCTCAGGCCCTTGAACCACTCCGGACCGTTGCGGATGATCGCCGGCACCGAACCGTAGGTTTCGGTGTTGTTGATCGTCGACGGCTTGCCGTACAGGCCGAAGTTGGCCGGGAACGGCGGCTTGTAGCGCGGCTGGCCCTTCTTGCCTTCCAGCGATTCCATCAGCGCGGTTTCTTCGCCGCAGATGTATGCGCCGGCGCCCAGCGCACCGTAGATGTCGATGTCCACGCCCGAGCCCATCACGTTCTTGCCCAGCCAGCCGTTCGCATAAGCGTCGGCCAGGGCCTGCTCGAAGTGCTCGAACGGCTCGTGGTGGAACTCACCGCGCAGGTAGTTGTAGCCCACGGTCGAACCGGTGGCGTAGCAGGCGATCGCCATGCCTTCCACCACCGAATGCGGGTTGTAGCGCAGGATGTCACGGTCCTTGCAGGTGCCCGGCTCGGATTCGTCCGAGTTGCAGAGGATGTACTTCTGCATGTTGCCCTTGGGCATGAAGGACCACTTCAGGCCGGTCGGGAAGCCAGCGCCACCGCGGCCACGCAGGCCCGAGGCCTTGACCATCTCGATGACCTGCTCCGGCGGGATCTTCTCTTCGAGGATCTTGCGCAGGGCGGCGTAGCCACCGGTCTTGAGGTAGCTTTCGTACGACCACGGGGTGTCGTAATGCAGGGTGGTGTAGACCACCTGGTGCGGCAGCGGCGCGGGGCCGACCGGACCCTTGGATTCGTGGTGATGTGCCATGCCCTTACTCCAGCCCGTCCAGCAGCTCGTCGACCTTTTCCAGGGTCAGACGCTCATGGTAGTGACCGTTGATGACCATCATCGGCGCGCCACCACAGCCGGCCAGGCACTCTTCCTCGCGCTTGAGGTAGACGCGGCCGTCCGGGGTCGATTCACCGTGCTTGATGCCCAGTTTCTTCTCGCAATGACGCACGATGTCTTCGGCGCCATTGAGCCAGCAGCTGATGTTGGTGCAGATGGCCACGTTGTTGCGGCCCACCTTCTCGGTCTCGAACATCGAGTAGAAGCTGGCCACTTCGTAGGCCCACACCGGCGGCAGGTCCAGGTACTTGGCCACGCCGGCGATCAGCTCGTCGGTCAGCCAGCCCTCGTTCTGCTCCTGGGCCGCATGCAGGCCCTGCAGCACGGCAGAGCGCTTGCGGTCCGGCGGGAACTTGGACAGCCAGTGATCGATGTGAGCGCGGGTCTTGTCGCTCAGCACCACCATCGGGTCGACGTCGCGCGCCGCCTCGAAATTACCTGTCGCCTTCATCGGCCGACCTCAGCGAAATGCATAACGTGAAATTGCAGAAACTGCGGCGCCGGCTTGCGCCGGCTGCCTGCAGCGGGCGTTGGCGTGGCGGACGGCATTACCGGTCAACCTCGCCGAACACCAGATCGTAGGTACCGATCATGGCCACCACGTCGGCCAGCATGTGGCCGCGCACGATCGAATCGATCGAGGACAGGTGGGCAAAGCCCGGTGCACGCAGGTGCACGCGGAACGGCTTGTTGGCGCCATCGGAGACCAGGTAGCAGCCGAACTCACCCTTCGGGGCTTCCACCGCCGAGTAGGTCTCGCCGGCCGGCACGCAGTAGCCTTCGCTGAACAGCTTGAAGTGGTGGATCAGCGCTTCCATGTCGTCCTTCATGTCCTCGCGCTTGGGCGGAGCGACCTTGAAGTTCTTCACCATCACCGGGCCAGGGTTGGCCTTCAGCCAGGCCACGCACTGCTTGATGATGCGGTTGGATTCGCGCATTTCGGCAACGCGGACCAGGTAACGGTCGTAGCAGTCGCCTTCCTTGCCCAGCGGGATGTCGAAATCGACGGCATCGTACTTTGCGTACGGACGCTTCTTGCGCAGGTCCCAGGCAACGCCCGAGCCGCGCAGCATCACGCCGGTCATGCCCCACTGGTGGGCCAGTTCCGGGCTGACCACGCCGATGCCGACCGTACGCTGCTTCCAGATACGGTTGTCGGTCAGCAGGGTTTCGTATTCATCAATGCGCTTGGGGAACTCGACGGTGAAGTTCTCCAGGAAGTCCAGCAACGAGCCTTCGCGCGAAGCATTGAGCTGCTTCAGCGCCTTGCCCTTGTGCCAGCGCGATTCCTTGTACTTCGGCATGTGGTCCGGCAGGTCGCGGTAGACACCGCCCGGACGGTAGTACGCCGCGTGCATGCGCGCGCCGGAGACCGCTTCATAGCAGTCCATCAGTTCTTCACGCTCGCGGAAGGCGTACAGCATCACCGCCATCGCACCCAGGTCGAGTGCGTTGGAGCCCAGCCACATCAGGTGGTTGAGGATGCGGGTGATTTCGTCGTACATGGTGCGGATGTACTGCGCACGCTCCGGCGCTTCGATACCCATCAGGGTCTCGATCGCGCGCACGTAGGCGTGCTCGTTGCACATCATCGACACGTAATCCAGGCGATCCATGTAGCCGATCGACTGGTTGAACGGCTTGGATTCGGCCAGCTTTTCGGTACCACGGTGCAGCAGACCCACGTGCGGGTCGGCGCGCATGATGGTTTCGCCGTCCATTTCCAGGATCAGGCGCAGCACACCGTGCGCGGCCGGATGCTGCGGGCCGAAGTTCATGGTGTAGTTGCGGATTTCCTGCCGTGCTTCGGCCGGATTGCTCGCGAACGCTTCGCGGGCCTGGTGGAACTCGCTCACTTCACTGCCTCCTGCGCGCGCTCACCTTCTGCGGTCTGCAGACGGGCGTCGTCACGGATCACGCGCGGCACGCCGACGCGCGGCTCCACCGAGGTGACCGGTTCGTAGATCACGCGCTTCTTTTCTTCGTCGTAGCGGACTTCGACATTGCCGATCAGCGGGAAGTCCTTGCGGAACGGATGACCGACGAAACCGTAGTCGGTCAGGATCCGGCGCAGGTCCGGGTGGCCTTCGAAGATCACGCCATACAGGTCGAACGCTTCGCGCTCGAACCAGTTCAGGCCCGGCCAGATGCCGGTCAGCGAGGACACCACCGGCAATGCTTCGTCAGGGGCGAAGCAGCGCAGGTGCATCATCAGGTTGTGCTGGTACGAACGCAGCTGGGCGACCACGGCAAAACGCTGGGTCGGCATGTGCTGCGGGCGGGCGCCCTCGGCACCGCTTTCCTCGGTGGGGAATTCACCCCACGCGAAACGGCCCTGGGCCTTGCCTTCGACACCGCGGCTGAAGCCCTGCGAGGACACGTCAGCGGTGTCCCATTCGTCGGAGCCATAGCCCAGGTAATCGACGCCGCAGAGATCCACGGCCTGTTCGAAACCAAACTCGTCACGCAGCGCCAGGGCGGTGGCGTGCCACTCGGCGGCAGGCACTTCCAGCGTCACTTCGCCGCGGGGTTCGACCACGATGACCTTCGCACCTGCGAAACGTGCGGAGAGTCGGTCGATGAAGGATGCTTGCTCTGCCATGGGGGCTTGGCGCGCTCTTGTCAGGTGAAGGGGTCAGCGGGCGATGGTCTGTGTACGCCAGATCTTCTTCTGCAGCTGCAGGATCCCGTACACCAGCGCCTCGGCGGTCGGCGGGCAGCCCGGGACGTAGACGTCCACCGGCACCACGCGATCACAGCCGCGCACGACAGAATAGGAGTAGTGGTAATAGCCACCGCCGTTGGCGCAGCTACCCATGGAGATGACCCACTTCGGGTCCGGCATCTGGTCGTAGACCTTGCGCAGCGCCGGGGCCATCTTGTTGACTAGGGTACCGGCCACGATCATCACGTCGGACTGACGCGGCGACGGGCGGAACACCACGCCGTAGCGGTCGAGGTCCAGGCGCGCGGCGCCTGCGTGCATCATCTCGACCGCGCAGCAGGCCAGGCCGAAGGTCATCGGCCACATCGAGCCGGTGCGCGCCCAGTTCAGCAGTGCATCGACGCTGGTGGTGACGAAGCCCTTCTCCAGCAGCGGGTTGTCGCCTTCCGGCCGCAGGATGTCATCAACCCGACCTTCCGGCGTGGGGTTGTTCATGAGGCCATCGAGAGTCTGAATCACTCCCATTCCAGCGCTCCCTTCTTCCAGACGTAAATGAAACCGAGGAACAGCATGCCGACGAACAGGCCCATGGTGACGAGCGAACGGGCGCCCAGTTCCATGAAGACCTGGGTCCACGGCACGATGAAGATGATTTCCAGGTCGAAGACGATGAACTGGATCGCGATCAGGTAGTAGCGCACGTCGAACTTCATGCGCGCGTCTTCGAATGCTTCGAAGCCGCACTCATACGGCGACAGCTTTTCCAGATCGGGGCGGCGGGGACCGAGGAATCGACCAACCAGCATCAGCGTAATGCCGATACCGGTGGCAACGATCAGAAACAGCAGAGACGGCAAATATTCGGCCAGCACAGCGATTCTCTCTTGCCTCTGCCGCTGCGCCTGCAGGCGCTTTGGCATGGGGGAGTGGACGGGAATCTACCTGGCGCCTTGCGCGCCAGGCGAACCCGCTTTACTTACAAATGGTGCCCAAGAGGGGACTCGAACCCCTACGACCTAAGTCGCTACCACCTCAAGGTAGTGCGTCTACCAATTCCGCCACCTGGGCAAACGATCACATCAGACTATCTTCCCGATGCGCCGCGTATTGTAACCGGCTTCAGTGTTTCTGGGAGCCTTCCGAAGGCTTTTCTTCACCAGAAACCGAAGATTCCGCCTGAGCCGGCACATTCGCGGCCGGAACCGGGGCGGCCGGGACCGCATCGGCCTTCGGAACGGCCGGCAATTCGCCCGCCGGAGCCGCCGGAGCAGTCACCGCTGGGGCGGACATCAAGCCCAGATCCTGGTCGGCCGCCGGACGGCTGCCATGACCGGCATACCAGGCCATGAAAAGGCTGATGCCGAAGAACACGACAGCCAGCCACTTGGTCGACTTGGACAGGAAGTTCGAGGCGCCGCGCGCACCGAACACCGTACCCGAGGCGCCGGCACCAAAGCCCGAACCCGCCGCCGCACCCGAGCCACGCTGCATCAGGATCAGCGCGATCATGGCCACAGCGACCAGCACGTAGACGACATTGAGGATCAACATCAGCATTGGAAACCGCCCTCGGACAATACTTCTAGGATTAGTTCGCGGCCGCCGCCCTTGCGATGGCCAGGAAGTCCGCGGCCACCAGGGAGGCGCCGCCGACCAGCCCACCATCGACATCCGGCTGCGCGAACAGTTCCCCGGCATTGTCGGGCTTCACGCTACCGCCGTAAACAATGGGCAGTGAATCAGCGATTCTAGCATCGATGCGCGCGACTTCGCCACGGATGAACGCGTGCACCTGCTGTGCCTGCTCCTTGCTGGCGGTACGGCCGGTACCGATGGCCCAGACCGGCTCATAGGCAACCACCGCCTGGGCAAAGCCGGCGGCACCCACCAGCTCCAGCACCGGTGCCAGCTGGCTGGCGATGACCGCCTCGGTCTGCCCCGCTTCGCGCTGCTCCAGGGTCTCACCCACGCACAGCACCGGCACCAGGCCGGCATGCAGGGCCGCGGCGAACTTGCGTGCGACCAGTTCGCTGCTTTCATGGTGGTACTGGCGGCGCTCGGAGTGGCCGACCAGGCCATAGCGGGCCCCGACCTCGTGCAGCATGGCGGCACAGACCTCGCCGGTGTAGGCGCCCTTCTCGTTGCTGCTCACGTCCTGGGCACCGAACACCAGGCCGGTGTCACCAAAGTCCTCGACCAGTTCACCCAGATACGGCAGCGGCGGCAGGATCACCACGTCCACCCCGTCCAGCGGCAGCCCGGCGGCCACCTGCCCCAGCAGTTCATTGGCGAATTGACGGCTGCCATGCAGCTTCCAGTTTCCGGCGACGATCTTGCGGCGCATGAGCGGGTGGCTCCTGTGTGAAGTCAGCCGGTCATGATACCCGTTACGGCAAAAATCCGTTTCCGTGTAAGCGGTTACATGGATTTTCAGCCAACGGCGCAGCCCCTCGTGGCGAGGTGGGGTTGGTCGAGGAGAGCCCCGGTTGGATTGGTGGGCTTGGCCGGGCGGGTGGGGCTGGCGGGGGACGCCGTAAACCCGTCCCTGGGGGCTTGGCCGCGGCATCCATGCCGCGGACACCCCCGCCAGCCCCACCCGCCCGGCCCCTGACACATTCCGGCGGTTCCGCCCGCCACGGAAAGAAAAAGAAGATCAAAAGCAAAAGCGGCATTCCGGGTGGCTGCCGGGTTGGACCAGCCCCCTACCCCGCTTCGATCTGACAGATCTCAACCACGCATGGCGTGGATCTACCGTGCCGACCAAGGTCGACACCTACCGGAAATCACGATTTGCCAACCGTCACCGGGAAACTGTCGAAGGCGCAGAAATCCAGAGCCGCTTTGGCTTTGGCTTTGGCCTCTGCGGGTGCAGGGTGCAACCCTGCCGAACACCCTCCGCTGCGCTCGCCGGGCATGGCCCTGCGCTACCCGTAATGAAAAAGCCGCCTTTCGGCGGCTTCTTCATTACTTCAGCTTGATCTCGCGCAGGCGTTCCTCGAGGAAGCCGTGGGCGGTGATCGGCTCCGGGTACCGGCTCGGGTTCTCCGGGGTGATGCAGGACGGCAGCACGTCGATCAGGAAATCCGGGTTCGGGTGCAGGAAGAACGGCACCGAGTAGCGCGGCTGGCGGGCCAGCTCGCCCGGGGGGTTGACCACGCGGTGGATGGTCGACGGGTACACATGGTTGGTCAGGCGCTGCAGCATGTCGCCTATGTTGACCACGATGGTGTCCGCGTCCGAGGTGAACGGCACCCACTCACCATCATGCGACTGCACTTCCAGGCCCGCGGCACTGGCACCGACCAGCAGAGTGATGAAGTTGATGTCGCCATGGGCGCCGGCACGCACGTTCGGAATGTCGTCGGTGGTGATCGGCGGGTAATGGATCGGGCGCAGGATCGAATTACCGAAGTTGGTCTTGTCGGCGAAGAAGTCCTCCGGCAGGCCAATGTGCAGGGCCAGCGCCGACAGCACGCGCGAGCCCAGGTTGTCCAGCGCCTGGTACAGGCCGTAGCCGCGCTCACGGAAGCCCTCGACCTCGGTCGGCCACAGGTTCGGCGCCATCACGTCACGGTACTTGGAGTCATCGGCGATCTCGCGACCGATGTGCCAGAACTCCTTCAGGTCGAAGTGCTTGGAGCCCTTGGCGGTTTCCACGCCGAACGGGGTGTAGCCGCGGGCGCCGCCGCTGCCAGCCACGTGGTACTTGCGCTTGACCTCGTCCGGCAGGGCGAAGAAGGCCTTGAAGACATCGTAGGCCGCGTCGATGTCGGCCTGCGGGATGCCGTGGTTGCGGATGCCCGCGAATCCCCATTGGCGGTAGGCCGCGCCCAGCTCGGCCACGAAGGCCTCGCGGTCGCTGTCGAAACGGGTGATGTCGAGGGTGGGGATCTGGCTCACAGCGATTCCTGGCTTGTCATTGGGTCTGGGGGCCCGCGTATTCATGGCCCGCCTGAACATTGTGCCAGATCGCCCGGGGGACGCCACTCGATACGAAGAAACAAACCGATACAATGCGCGACCCGCGCGCGGATTAACGCTTCCGTCACGTTGGGCCCGACCCTTTGCCCGCTCCTTGAATCCGCCCCGCCATGTCCGCAGCCGCCCCTGCCGCACCCGCCCTTGAAGGTTCCACCCGGCGTTGGCGCCGGCTGGCCTGGTGGTCGCTGTTCGTCGCCGGCAATGCGGCCCTGGCTGCGGCGATCACACTGGGCAACGTGCCGCTGCGGGACAATCCAGGCGGCAGCGCGGGCCTGGCCTACCTCGCGATCGCCCTGCCCGGCCACCTGCTCGCGTTCGGCACGCTGGCCGGCCTGCTGCCGTTGCTGCTGGGGCTGTGGCCACGCACTGCCCGTACGCTGAGCATCAGCGCCGTTCTCCTGCAGGGCCTGTGGCTGTGCCTGCTGCTGGTCGACGCCAAGGTGTTCACCCTGTACCGCTTCCACCTCAACGCCATGGTCGTCAATATGGTGTTCGGCGGCGCCCTGCAGGACCAGGTCGCCCTGTCCTGGAAGACCTGGCTGCAGGTCGCGCTGCTGGTCGCCGCGGTCTTTGCCGCCGAAGGCCTGCTGGCCTGGGCGTGCTGGAAGCTGCTGCCGGCAGCGCCGCGCCGGCGACGGGTGCTGCAGACGTGGGCAGCGGTCGCGCTTCTGATGGCTGGCGGCCAGGTCGCCACCGCCTACTACGACGCCCGCGGCGAGCGCGATGTGATCGGGCAGTGGAACTACCTGCCGTGGGCGCAACCGATCACCGCCAAGAGCTTCATGCGGCGCCTGGGCGTGGTCAGCCAGCAGCAGGCCGGCCTGCCCGACCCGCGGCATGCGCAGCTGCAGTACCCACTGCACCCGCTGCGCTGCCAGAACCCGCATCGTCCCAATGTGCTGATGGTGGTGCTGGAATCGCTGCGCCAGGACGTGCTGACACCGCAGCTGATGCCCAACACGTCGGCGCTGGCGCAGGACGCGCGCGTGTTCGACCACCACTTCAGCACCGGCAATGCCACCCGCTACGGCCTGTTCGGGCTGCTGTACGGCCTGCCCGGTGGTTACTGGCCAAGCATGCTCGACGAGCAGCGCGGCTCGCAGCTGTTCCAGGTGCTGGGCCAGCAGGGCTACGACCTGCACCTGTACGGCAGTGCGCCGTTGTACAGCCCGGAATTCGATCGCACGGCATTCGCCGATGTGCGCGACCAGCTGCACCAGGGGCCATCGGCACTGAAGTCCGACGGCCGCGACCGCGCGATCATCAGTGCACTGCAGCAGGACATCCGCGCCAGCCAGGCGGCGCAGCGCCCGTGGTTCGGCTTCGTGTTCCTCGACTCCACCCACGCGCCCTACCACATGCCCGACGGTTACCCGCCAGTGGCGACGCCGATGGCCGCGGACATCGACTTCCTCAAATTCGGCCCGGAGCATGACCCTACGCCGGAACTCAACCGCTACCGCACCGCGGTGCACTACGCAGACAGCCTGATCGGCTCGCTGCTGGACGACCTGCGCGCACAGGGCCTGGCCGAGGACACCATCGTGCTGGTCACCGGCGACCATGCCGAAGAGTTCAACGACCTCAAGATGAACTATTGGGGCCACAACGGCAACTTCTCCGACTACCAGCTGCAGGTCCCGTTCGTGCTGCACTGGCCCGGCCAGGGCAGCGGCCGCGAAGCACGCATCAGTTCGCATGAGGACTGGGTACCGACCCTGATGCGCCATGCCCTGGGCTGCGAGAACGCACTGGGCGACTTCAGCACCGGCCAGGATCTGCTGGCCGAACCGCAGGGCCCGCGTGCCCTGGTGGTCGAAAGCTGGTCGCAGCGCGCGATACGCCATGGCGAGGCGATCTACGTGTTCGACAAGTTCGGCAACGCCACAGCCCTGGACCGGCACTACCTCCCGCTGCCCCAGCAGGCCCCTGATGCGGCTGCCGTACGCACTGCATGGGAAGCGTTGACCCGCTTCCGCAACCGCTGACCTTCAAGGATCGATCCCGCATGAACCGTCCGCTGCGCATCCTGCACACCGAAGCCGCCAAGGGAATGGGCGGACAGGAGATCTACATCTTTCGCCACATGCAGGTGATGCGCGCGCGTGGCCATGAGGTGGCGCTGCTGTGCCAGCCCGAAGCGCGACTGGCCAAGCTGGCCCGCGACGACGGTTTCACCGTGCACACCCTGCGCATGGGCGGCCTGCTGCGCCTGCTGCGCGGCATCTGGTCAGTCTCGCGCCTGGTGCGGCGCGAGCGCTACGATGTGGTCAACACCACCAGCCGCCGTGACACGTTGATCGCCGCCGCCGGCGCACGCCTGGGCGGCACGCCGCTGGTAGTACGCTCGCGCCACCTGATGAGCCCGGTCAACTCGCTGCTGACCTATACCGGCCTGCCGCACCGGGTGCTGACCGTCAGCAGCTTCGTCAAGCAGCTGCTGGCCGAGCGCGGCATTGCGGCCGAGCACATCGGCATCGTGCCGCCAATGGCAGTCCCGCCGCGCTGGAGCGAGATCCGCAAGGCCGATCCCTGGCAATGCCTGCAGGAGGTGCGCGCGGAAGTGCGCGCCGAGCTCGGCTTCGGCGAACAGGACATCGTGGTCGGCTGCGTGGCGGTGCTGCGCGAACCCAAGGGTCATGCCGACCTCCTGCAGGCGATGGTGCCGCTGTGCAGGACGCATCCGAACCTGCATCTGGTGGTGATCGGCGATGGCCAGCCGGTCATGGATCGGCTGCAGGCGCTGCGCGACGAGCACGGGCTGCAGCAGCAGGTCCACCTGCTCGGCTATCGTGACGGCGCGTGCCGGCTGATGGCCGGCTTCGACATCTTCGCGCTGGCTTCGCACAAGGAAGCGGCCGGCACCGTGTTCCTGGAGGCCGCCTATGTCGGGGTGCCGATCGTGGCCACGCGCGTGGGTGGCGTGCCGGAGATGGTGGTCGATGGCAGCAATGCCATCCTCACCCGATTGGGCGACAATGCAGCCCTGACAGGCGCACTGCGCCTGCTGGTGGAAGATCCGGAACGGCGGCGGCAGATGGGCCGCGCCGGGTGGGACTGGATGCACGGCGCGCACCGGTTCACCCCCGATGGCCACGGTGAGACCACCGAACACTACTACCGCCAGTGGCTGAGGGAGCTGGGACATGGCTGATGCCCGAACCGTACCGGTGCTCATGCACCACCACGTCAGTCCGTCGCCGGGCATGATCACCGTGTCACCGGAGAATTTCGAAAGCCAGATCGCCTGGTTGGCCGGCAACGGCTGGACTTCGCTGACACTGGACCAGTACGCCGGCTTCCTGGCCGGCAAGCCGGTGCCGCGCAAGTCGATCGTGATCACCTTCGACGATGGCTACCTGGACAACTGGGTATATGCGCACCCGATCCTGCAGAAGTACGGCATGCACGCAGTGGTGTTCGTGGTCACCGGCTGGATGGGCGAAGGCTCGGAGCGGCCCCATGCGGGGCTTGCTGGGGCAGTGCTGCCTGCCACGCCGGACCACCGCGGCTGCGAAGCGGCGATCTACGAGCATAACCGCAGCGACGACGTGATGATGCGCTGGAGCGAAGCGCGCGCGGCCATCGCCGCCGGCACCTTCGAAGTGCATTGCCACACCCATACCCACACCCGCTGGCTGCGCCGCGATGACCTGGACCGCGCACAGCGCCGTGCGGGCCTGAGCCACGATCTGGCAGTCTCGCGCGAAGTCCTGCGGGACAAGCTCGGCGAGGTGTCCGATACGTTGTGCTGGCCTTATGGCGATTTCGACCAGGACCACATCGAGGTGGCACGCGAGCACGGCTTCCGCTACCTGCACACCACCCACCCGTTCGGCCGCAACGTTGTGGGCGGCGATCCGGAACACATCTACCGCTTCGCGATCCGCAACCGCCCTGCGAGCTGGTTGCGCAAGCGCATCGCCCAGAGCTACAGCCCCCTGATCGCGCCGCTGTTCAATGGCTTCAAGGCGCGGCAGAAGAAGATGGTGCCGGGGCCGTGAGCCTCGCGCAGCCCTGCCGCCTGAACGAAAAACGCCCCGACTTTACGGGGCGTTCTTGTTTGGGCCAATGCACAGCTGCCTCAGGCAGCGGCTTCGCGCACCGCTGCAGACAGCCGATCCAGCGTTTCCTGCATCAGCGTGGCGTCATCGGCCTCCACGGTAACCCGCACCACCGGCTCGGTACCGGACGGGCGCAGGAACGCGCGACCGCGACCGGCTACCGACTGCTGCGCGGCCGCCAGCGCGGCCTGCACGCTGTCGGCCTGCACCGTGGCCTTGGCCGAGACATTGCCCAACCGCACGTTGACCGTCTTCTGTGGTACCCGCTCCAGTCCCTTCAGCGCCTGGCGCAGGGTCTGGCCGCTGTTGCGCAGTGCCACCAGCAACTGCAGCGCGCTCACGATGCCATCCCCCGTGGTGGCCCGGTCCAGGCACAGCAGGTGGCCGGAGGCTTCGCCACCAAGCACCCCACCACCTTCCACCAGCGCCTGGTGCACGTAACGATCACCAACGTTGCTGCGCACGAACGGTATCTGCAGGTCGGCGAACGCCTTCTCCACGCCGTAATTGCTCATCAGCGTACCGACCACCGGGCCGCGCAGGCGGCCTTCGGCCTTCCACGCACGGGCCAGGATGTACAGCAGGTCATCGCCGTCCACCGGGTTGCCCTGGTCGTCAGCCATCAGCACGCGATCGCCATCACCGTCGAACGCGATGCCGAGATCGGCACGCGTCTCGCGGACCTTGGCCGCCAGGTTGTCGATATGGGTGGAACCGACGCCGGCGTTGATGTTCACGCCATTGGGCTCGGCACCGATGCCGATCACCTCGGCACCCAGTTCGCGGAACAGCAGCGGCGCGATCTGGTAGGTGGCACCGTGCGCGCAATCCAGCACCAGGCGCAGGCCACGCAGGTCGAATGTGCGCGGCACGCTGGCCTTGCAGAACTCGATGTAGCGGCCGACCGCCTCGCGCGCGCGCGATGCCTTGCCCAGTTTTTCCGACTCAACGGTGGTGAACGGAACGTCCAGTGCCGCTTCCAGGGCCAGTTCGGTGGCATCGTCGAGCTTCTCGCCCTGGGCGGAGAAGAACTTGATGCCGTTGTCGTAATGCGGATTGTGCGAGGCACTGATGACGATGCCGGCGTCCACGCCCAGCGTGCGGGTCAGGAACGCCACTGCCGGCGTCGGCATCGGTCCCAGCAGCTGCACATCGGCACCGGCAGCGACCAGGCCGGCCTCCAGCGCCGCCTCGAACATGTAGCCGGAAATGCGGGTGTCCTTGCCGATCACCACGATCGGTCGGCGCCCGTCCTGGCCGCGCTGGGCCACCAGGACACGGCCCAGGGCATTGCCCAGCCGCAGCACGAAGTCCGCCGAGATCACGCCCTGGCCGACCCGTCCGCGGATGCCGTCAGTACCGAAGTACTTGCGGCCTCCCATCAAGCCACCTCCGGCGCCGGCTGGCGACCCAGCATGGCCAGCAGATCGGACAGGCGGTCACGCATCTCGCGGCGGTCGCAGATCTGGTCGATGGCACCGTGCTCCAGCAGGAACTCCGAACGCTGGAAGCCTTCCGGCAGCTTTTCGCGCACGGTCTGCTCGATCACGCGCGGGCCGGCAAAGCCGATCAGCGCCTGCGGTTCGGCGATGTTGATGTCGCCCAGCATTGCGAAGGAGGCCGACACGCCACCGGTGGTCGGGTGGGTCAGCACCGAGATGTACGGCAGGCCAGCTTCGCGCAGCTTGCCCAGCGCGGCCGAGGTCTTGGCCATCTGCATCAGCGAGAACAGGCCTTCCTGCATGCGCGCGCCGCCGCTCTGCGAGAAGCACACGTAAGGCGCACCGATCTCCACTGCGGTTTCAGCAGCCAGCGCGAAACGCTCACCCACCACCGAGCCCATCGAGCCGCCCATGAAGGCGAAATCGAACGACGAGGCGACCAACGCACGGCCCTTGAGCAGGCCGCGCATGGCGATCAGCGCGTCGTACTCACCCGTGTTCTTCTGCGCGATCTTGATGCGCTCGCTGTACTTCTTCTGATCCTTGAACTTGAGCAGGTCAGTCGGCCCCAGGCGCGCACCGATCTCGGTGGTGCTGTCGGCGTCGAACAGGGCGGCCAGGCGCGCGCGCGCGCGGATCGCCATGTGATGGCCGCACTTCGGGCAGACCTCCAGGTTTTCTTCCAGTTCCGGACGGTACAACGCGCTGCCGCAGTTGCTGCACTTTTCCCACAGGCCCTCGGGGACACTGCGCTTCTTGCTGGGGGTGTTGTCGGTGCGGATGCCGGACGGCATCAACTTGCTGAGCCAACTCATGCGGGAGGACACTTCCGTTCAGGGCGGCCCGGGGGCCGCAAAGGCGGACAGTCTAGCTCCGCTTTCCCTGCCCGTGCACCCCCTTGCCGGGCATGGGGGTGCTGGAAAAAACCATGCTGGGACGTACGTTTAGGCGCTGGGTAGCACCGGGCCATGCCCGGCGCTACCATTACGCGTCCAGCGCCTGGCGCAACGGGGCCAGGAAGGTCCGAGCGCGCAGGGCTGCGTCTTCGGCCGAATCCGCTTCGGCCAGCGCCGCCACCAGCGCGCTGCCCACCACCACGCCGTCGGCCTGGCGGGCCATGGCCGCGGCACTGTCGGCATCCTTGATGCCGAAGCCGGCCACCACCGGCACCGAGGCGCGCGCGCGCAGCGCCTGCAGACGGGCACTGGCGGCATCACTGTCCAGGCGCTCGGAAGCGCCGGTGACACCGGCAAAGCTGACGTAATAGAGATAGCCACGCGCCAGCGCCAGCAGCTTGTCGGCACGCGCCTCGCTGGTGGTCGGCGAGGCCAGCAGCACCAGCGCCAGGCCGGCTGCATCGAAGGCCTGCTGCGCTTCACCGGCTTCTTCCGGCGGCAGGTCAACCAGCAGCACACCGTCCACGCCCGCCTCCACGGCCGCCTTGGCGAAGGCCGCGTAGCCATGGATCTCCACCGGGTTCAGGTAGCCCATCAGTACCACCGGCGTGTGCGCGTCACGCTCGCGGAACTGCGCCACGGCCTGCAGCACGTAGCGGCTGCCGGCTCCCCGCGCCAGCGCGCGTTCGGAGCTGCGCTGGATGGTCGGGCCGTCGGCCATGGGATCAGAGAACGGCACGCCCAGCTCGATCACATCGGCACCGGCCTCGACCAGCGCATGCATGACCGGCACAGTGGCCTCCAAGGAGGGATCACCGGCGGTGACGAAGGGGATAAGTGCCTTGCGCTGCTGCTCGCGCAGGCGCTGGAAACAGGCATCGAGTCGGGATACAGGCATCTCAGGCACATCCTTCAATCAGTTCAATCGCATCACTGGTCCCCCAGTACATCCGGGTGACCTTCCCTTCATACAGTTCCAGGCGGATGCCCAGGTCCGAACCCGGATCCTGCCAGGTGAGGTACTCAGCCTGGTCACCGTCGTAGGCATGCGGGCTGGATACCGGCGGCTTCGGGAACAGGGCCATGGCCTGGGCACGGGTCATGCCGATGCGCAGGCCGAACGGACCGGGCTGTTCAACCGGCAGCTCCGGGTCGTCGCCCGGCTTCAGGTCAAAACGGACCACGCGGTCGTCGTTGGTCATCATCGACACGCCCGGCGGCAGCCCCCTGCCGTCGTAGTACTCGCAGTCGCCTTCGAAGAACTCTTTCGCGCCCTGTGCCTGCCAAGGTCCCAGTGACTTCAGGTCCCCCATATGCTGGCCAACCAGCACGTCACCGGCGTGGTCCAGCGCCACCGACGCCACCGCCGGCGCGTCATCGCTGTTCGTCTCCTCTTCGGAGGGCGGATCGATGATGGGCGTACGCGCCATCGGATCCAGGTCATCATTGGCGGCCGGCCGCTGTGCGGGCTGCGCGGTGGCCTTGGCAGCTGGCGCAAGCACTGGTGGTTCCGGCGGCTGGCACGCGGCCAGGCCCAGTGCCAGCAGAAGCACGCCGCTGTTCCGCAGCAGCGCGCTCACAGTACCAGCCCTTCGCGCGCGGCAATCGTATGCACGTCCTTGTCACCACGGCCGGACAGATTGCAGAGAACGATCTGGTCGTGCGGACGCTCACGCGCCAGCTTGATCGCCTGCGCCAGCGCGTGGCTGGACTCCAGCGCCGGCAGGATGCCTTCGGTGTGGGCCAGCAGATGGAATGCCTGCAGCGCTTCCTCGTCAGTGATGCCGAGATAGCGTGCGCGACCGGTATCGGCCAGGAACGCGTGCTCCGGGCCGACGCCCGGATAGTCCAGGCCTGCCGACACCGAATGGGTCTCGATGATCTGGCCGTCGTCATCGCACAGCACATAGGTGCGGTTGCCGTGCAGCACGCCCGGGCGACCGGCAGCGATCGAGGCGGCGTGACGGCCGGTGCTGATGCCATCACCTGCCGCTTCAGCGCCGACGATCTCGACCTGGCGGTCGTTGAGGAAGGCATGGAACAGGCCGATCGCGTTGCTGCCGCCGCCCACGCAGGCGGTGATCGCATCCGGCAGGCGGCCGTACTCGGCCAGCATCTGCTCGCGCGCTTCACGACCGACGATGGCATTGAAGTCACGGACCATGCGCGGATACGGATCCGGGCCGGCCACGGTGCCGATGATGTAGAACGTGTCCTGCACGTTGGTCACCCAGTCGCGCATGGCTTCGTTGAGCGCGTCCTTCAGGGTGGCCGAGCCGGAGGTGACCGGCACCACCGTCGCGCCCAGCAGCTTCATGCGGTAGACGTTGATCTTCTGCCGCTCGATGTCGGTGGCGCCCATGTACACCACGCATTCCAGGCCCAGCCGCGCTGCGACCGTGGCGCTGGCCACGCCATGCTGGCCGGCGCCGGTCTCGGCAATGATGCGCTTCTTGCCCATCCGCGCCGCCAGCAGGGCCTGGCCGATGGTGTTGTTGATCTTGTGCGCGCCGGTGTGGTTCAGGTCCTCGCGCTTGAGCAGGATCTGCGCGCCGCCGACGTGATCGCTCAGGCGCTGGGCGTGATAGATCGGGCTTGGCCGGCCCACGTAATGGGCCAGGTCGCGGTCGTAGGCCAGCTGGAATGCGGGATCCTGGCGCGCCTGGTCATAGGCCTGGGCCAGTTCCTGCAGCGGGCCGACCAGGGTTTCGGCAACGAAACTGCCGCCGTAGCGGCCGAAGTGGCCCTGGGCATCCGGGAAAGCGTGATAGTCGGCAATGGGGGAGGCAGACATGGATACGACCGGTGGTTCAGACAGGTGGATACTCTAGCGCACGGGTCGTGACCGGAAAATGGATATTATCTGGCGCATATCGTCAGGAAATCTCACGTGAGCCGTTCCCTGCTGCCTCCACTCAATGCACTGCGCGCGTTCGAGGCCACGGCCCGTCTCGGCGGCGTTGGTCGCGCCGCGCAGGACCTGCACGTCACCCATGGTGCGGTCAGTCGGCAATTGAAGCTGCTGGAGGATCACCTTGGCCTGGCCTTGTTCCAGCGGGCCGGTCGTGGCCTGCGCCTGACCGCTGCGGGCACGCGGCTGCAGGCAGCGTGCAGCGAGGCCTTCGGCGGCATCGAAGACTGCGTGCGCGAACTGCGGCGGCCGGCGGCGGCCCCGGCGCTGGTACTGGGCTGCAGCGGCAGCGTGCTGGCGCGCTGGATGATCCCGCGCCTGCCTGCGCTGCAGGCCGCCCTGCCCGGCGTGCGCCTGCAGTGGTCAGCGCTGGATGGCAGCTTCACCGAAGCACAGGCGGCACTGGATGCGGTATTGCTGCTGGCGCAGGGGCCGTGGCCGCGCGGCTGGCAGGTGCGTGAGCTGGCCCCGGAACGGGTCGGCGTGGTGGTGGCCCCCTCGCATCCGGCCGCGCAGCGCCTGCGGCATGTACCGCCCGCAGCGCTGCTTCAGGAGACGCTGCTGCACACCAGCTCGCGGCCGCAGGCGTGGCCGGCGTGGGCGCAGGCGCACGCTCTGGACCCCGCGAAGCTGCAGCTGGGGACGGCCTTCGAGCATCTGTACTACCTGCTGGAGGCAGCGGTGGCCGGGCTGGGCCCGGCGATCGCACCCGAGCCACTGGTGGCCGAGGATCTGGCCGCCGGGCGACTGGTCGCGCCGTGGGGGTTTGCCGCCACCGGTGGTTTCTGGGTGCTGGCGCGACCGGACGGACCACCTGATGCGCGCGTGGATGCGCTCGCCGACTGGCTGGGCCAGCAACTCCGCTGACAAAAAAAAGGGGACGGAGGGAATTAAGTCGTTTGTGCCACTTGCGACTTAATTCCCTCCGTCCCCTTTTTTCAGCTGGCGGTCGGTGTGGCCAGGCGCTGCTGCAGGTCTTCGCGCAGGCGCGACAGCTCGACTTCGGCCTGCTGCCGCTGCTGCATCCCTTCGCGGTGGATGCTGCGCACTTCTTCCACCGTGGCGATCAGCTGGTCGTGCACATGGCGCAGCGTGGCCACGTCGATCACGCCGCGCTGGTTGCTGCGCGCGGTATCCACCGAGGCCTGGCGAAGCAGGTCGGCATTGCGACGCATCAATTCGTTGGTGGCGTCATCGATGGCCGTGGACAGTTCGACCGCAGCCTTCTGTTCGCCCAGCGAGAGCTGGATGGCGAACTGGCGCTTCCACGACGGAATGGTGATGTCGCGGACGGTGTTGAACTTCTCGATCAGCTGCAGCGCGTTGGCCTGGATCAGGCGGATCATCGGCAGCGACTGGTCGGCGGCGTGCTGCATCAGCAGCAGGTCGGACACGCGCTTCTCGATCAACCGGATCGCATTGTCGATCTCGCCCTGGCGGATGCGCTGCTGGGGGTCCTCACTGCCCTGCCCGGCCAGCTGTTCGGCCTGCAGTTCGGCCAGCCGCTGCTTGCCCGCTGCCGCATACAGGCCGAGCGCACGACGTTCTTCGCGGACGATATCGTGCATGCGGTCGAACTCCCCCACGCGCTTGCCCATCAACGCCTGCTGCACGCCGACGTCGGCCAGCAGCTGTTCGATCTGCGCGTTGGTGTCGCTGAACTTCTGCACCAGCTCGCCCTTGGAGGCGCGTATGCGGTCGATCAGACCACCTATCACCGGCACCTTCGAACGCTGGGCGAAGCCGTCCAGCTTCAGGCTGCGCGCGATGCGCACCACCTCGCCCAGCTTCTCGCCACTGGCATCCAGGTCACGATTGCGGACCTGGTCCAGCAACTGGCTGGAGAACGCGGCGGTGCGCGTGGCCGCCTCGCGGCCGAACACCTGCAGGTTGCCCGGGCGCAGATCGTCCAGTTCCAGACGGATCTCGGCGATGCGCGGCAGATCCTCGCGTACCAGTCCCAGCGCCTGCAGCGTACCTTCATCGAGCGCAGTGGCGGTGGTCGTGCCGGGTACGAGGGCACCGGGGGTCTGGCTGTCCTGGGTCATCGGGCAGTCTCCTTGCAGTTGGGTAAGCGGCAGCGGCGGCCGGCTCAAGGCAGTCTAGCCTGAGCCGCGGCCACCTCGTCATCGATCTGTGCGTGCAACGTGGCAGCCTTGCCAGCCAACGCAGCGCCCGCAGCGGCCTGGCTCGCCAGTACAGCCTGCCGCCAGGCCGGCAGCAGCACGTCATGGATGCGCGCGAAGCGTTGCAGCAGCATGTTGTCCTGGTCCTGCAGCAGCTGCGATTGGCCGGCTTCCAGGCGGTGCAGCGAGGCCAGCCGGCGAAGATGGTCCAGCCGATGCGACAGCGCGGCCTGACCGGCGCTATCCAGCGTCGTCAGCCGCGACGCAGCCAGTTCGGCCCAGCCGTCCAGCGCCGCGGCTGCGGCGGAATGCTCAACGATCGCCATGGCCCGCAGCTGCATGTGCTGCTGCAGGTGCTGAGCCTGCTCACGCGCCTGCAGGGCCAGTACGCCCAGCTGAGACTGCAGCGCGTGCCCTTCTGCTTCGCGAGCGACATCGCGCCCCAGCAGTCGCCCCCACCAGCCTTCCTGCTGCCGGATCTGCGTCGGGTTGCCGGCCTGCAAGGCCAGCGCGATGCGCGCAAGCGCAGCCACCAGGCGCTCGCCCGCATCCGGTGGCAACGGCGTTTCGCGCCGCGCCAGCGCCTGCAGCAACGGCGCACCATAGTCGGCCAGCGCAGCGACATCGACCGTATCCGGCAGCATCGGTGGCGGCAGTGGCACGCGCGTGGTCACGGCAGCGGCGGCGGCTGCGGCGTGGATGCCGGCATGCCATCGCCGTCTTCCGGTGGCAATGACTCGCCGTAGAAGTGGCGCATCAGCGCCTCATCCAGCGCCCGCTCCTCCGGCGTCGCGGCGCGGCGCACGCGCGCGCGCTGCGCCACCACAGCGCTCGGCGTGCCCCGCTCGACCTGCTGTCGCGCCCAGCCGGCGAACGCGGCCAGGGTCTGCGACACCTGCACCTGCTGCGCCTGCGATGCCGCCAGCAGCTCCACCAGTGGCGCCAGGCCCGCCTGGAGGTCTTCGGCCAGGGCCGTGGCCGGCACGCTGGGGGCTGCCGCGACCGGCGGCGGCGCAGCGGCGGGACGCGCCTCTGAAAGGCGATGCAGGGCCTCCAGCAGCGCCGGCCACGGCGCCGGGTCCGCAACGGCGATCGCTTCCGGCGCGGGCGGCGGCAACTGCAACGCGCTGGCGATGTCCGCCAACTGCGCGACCACGCGTCCACCGACATCGCTGTCGTCGGCGCCCATGGCCTTGTTGCGCAGGAAATCGCGCTTGATCTGGGCCCAGCGCTGCGACTGCACCTCATCCAGCACGCCGCGCAGTTCGGCCAGCTTCAGCAGGTTCTCCTCGGCGCCGGTGGTCAGCAGCTGCGCCTCGCCCAGGTAGTGGTCGGAGATCAGCTGCTGCAGCTCATCCTCGTTCATCACCGGCGAGATCTTCTCCGCCAGCTTGTTCATGTTGCGGTAGCTGCCCTGCAGCCGGAACGGCGGCTCGGTACGGTAACGATCGTCCTGCGCGGCACTGGCGATGTACTGCTGGTTGACCCGGTAGACCACGTCGCGAACGCGCAGCATGCGCTGCAGGGTGGCGGTGATCTCGTTGATCTCGGCACTGCTGTAGGCGTGGCTGAGGCCATTGGTGGATACGTCCTTGCCCATCGCGCGATCGACCAGCACGTACAGGTCGGCCATGTCACGCGTGGCCAGCGGCGCCAGTACCGGGTTGGAGGTCAGGCTGTTCTCGATGTAGCTGAGGGTGAACGCCGCTTCCATGCCTCCCAGCACATCGCCGAGGTTGTAGATGTCGGCGCGGTTGGCCAGCATGTCCGGAATCTTGAACACCTCACCGGACTCGGTGTACGGGTTGCCGGCCATGACCACGCAGAACTTCTTGCCACGCATGTCGTAGGTGCGGGTGCGGCCACGCCACACGCCTTCGATGCGGCGCGTGCCGTCGCACAGCGAAATGAACTTCTGCAGGAACTCGGGATGGGTGTGCTGGATGTCGTCGACATACAGCATGGTGTTGTTGCCCATCTCCAGCGCCAGGTTGAGCTTTTCCAGTTCCTGCCGCGAGGTGGCATCGGGCGCCTGTGCCGGGTCCAGCGAACGCACCTCGTGACCCAGCGCCGGGCCGTTGATCTTCATGAAGACCAGGCCCAGCCGGTGCGCCACGTATTCCATCAGCGTGGTTTTGCCGTAACCCGGGGGCGAGATCATCATCAGCAGGCCCATCAGGTCGCTGCGCTTGTTCTCGCCGACCGTGCCCATCTGCTTGGCCAGGTTGTCGCCGATCACGCCCAGGTAGACGTCGTTGATCAGCTTGTTGCGGACGAACGAAGACAGCGGCCGCGCCTTGAATTCGGACAGGCGCAGAGTCTGCCGCTCGCGGTTGATGATGCCCTGGCGCACGGTCTGGTAGGCGTGGAAATCCGGCACGAAGCGCTTGAGATGATGCTGCAGGCGCGCCAGGAAGTCATCCAGCGACAACGACAGCGAGCCGTTGTGGATGCGCGGGTGTTCGCCAAGCAGGCCCGGTACGTCCACGCGCAGCGGCGCATCGCTGGCCCGCGTGCGCAGCTGGCGCTGCACCAACAGCAGTGCAGCGGCCTCGTCCGCATAACCGGCATGCGCGGCCTGTGCAGGCAGGCCGGCCAGCGCGCGCAGCCATTGCCCGGCCAGTGCCCAGCGCGCGGCCAGCGGATCCTGCGTACGCTGCAGGGCGCGCTCCAGTGCTTCGCGCTGCCCGGCCTGGTCCAGCTGATGGGCCAGGGCCTCCAGCAGGGCCTGGGCATGCTTGCTGGTGCTGAACACGGGTTCGCCGTTGACCAGTTCTTCGCCCAGATAGGCGGCCGCCGCATCGGCGGCTTCTTCGTCGAAGGGCAATGACTGCGACTGCGAGAACGCACTCAGCGCAGCAGCCATTTCCGCGCGCAGGGCGTCACGCCCTTCGTCGGAGCCGAACAGGCGAGCGATGGTTTCCGCTCCGGCCTGGCGGCTGGGCCATTGCAGTACCGCTTCTTCGCGCTGCTGCGCCGCCCAGAACAGCAGGGCCAGCGCACGCACCTGCGGGGCGTGACGCAGCGTGCCGGCAGACCGCTGCAAGGGCAGCAGCGCGCGCAGGATCAGCGCGGCGTCGTGGTCGTGGATGCCGCGCTCGTAGCCTTCGCGATAGCGCGGCGCAGCGAAGGCACGAACGCGCTGATCCAGTGCTTCGGGTGTGGCGACATCGTGCTGCAGCTGGGCCAGGTCCAGCCCATCGTGGCCTTGCTGTGCGGCCAGCAGCAGACTGCCGGCCAGGTATTCGCCGCGGTAGATCGCATCGGATTCCGAATCCAACGTCACCGGCCAGAACGGCTTGAGTGCCTCCAGTTCCGGGTCGTGCAGGGTTTCCAGGAAGTCAGTGCCGGTCAGGTGGATGGCCAGCGTGTCGCCGCGCGGCAACAGGGTCAGGTCCAGGGCCTGGGTGTTGACGCTGAAGCGGTGGCGCGGGCCAAGCCGGACCACGTTGCCACCGGCTTCGTACAGGTCGCTGCGGTCGCGCAGCTGGCGCACGGCCTGGTCGCGCACGCCCTTCAGGCGCGCCTCGATGTCATCGGCCTTGACGTTGTCGCGCAGCGTGCGCAGCCGCTCGGCCAGCTCGCGCAGCTTGAGGATCAACGGATCGCCGGCGAAGAACGCATTGAGTTCATCGGCGGTGGCGAAACGCTCGGTGCGCTTGGCCAGTCCATCGAGGATGCGGTTGGCAGCATCCAGTACCGAACGCGCCTTGCGCTGGCGGTCGTCCAGCAGCGCCTGCTTGTGCGTTTCGAAGGCCTCGACCAGTTCTTCGCGCTTGCTGAGGATGTCGCCGAGGAACTGCTCATGCTCGCCGAACTGGCTTTCCAGTTCTTCCAGCTGCACCAGCAGGCGTGACAGCTGTTCGTCGGCCCTTTCCGGATCGTTGGCCATCGCCAGCGCGCTGGTGATGGACTGCGAGAACAACGCGAACTGGGCAGCGAACTGCGCCACGGCCTCGGCCGAACCGAGGGTACGGCGGCGCTGTTCGGCGCGGGTGCGCGCCTGGTTCAGCCGCCCGTACAGCGCGGAAATGGATTCGACCACGCGGGTGCGCGCGGTGGCATCGTCCACCTTCAGCCCGGCCATCAGTTCGGACAGCATGTCCAGGTCGGCGGCCATGGCGCGCATGCCGTCCAGCTGCTCGTCCAGCTGGCGCGCGCTGCTGGCCTGCTGGGCGGCTTCGTCCAGCGCCTGCAGGCGGCTGCCCAGTGGTGCCAGTGCGGCATCGCCGGCCAGGAATTCACCGGTTGCCGCACCGACGCGGTCCTGGGCCTGCACCAGTTCGGCAGCCATGGCCTCGATGCGCGTGGTATCGATATAGCGCAGCTCGCGGATGGTCAGCAGCCGCCCGCGCAGCGCGGTGATTTCGTTCAGCGCCTCGACGAAGGCCTGCACCTCGTTCCAGTTCTGCGGCTGCAGGCGGCCCAGCAGGGCCTTGTGCCTGGCCTCGGCGTCAACCATCGCCTGCGCCGACTGCTGGCGGATCGACTGCACCTTCTCGTATTCGTCCAGCACCGATTCGCCGGTGGCGCTGATCTGCCGCAGCAGCGCCTCGGCACCATCGCAGGCATCGTCGCCCAGCCAGTGGTGGGTGTCGAACAGGCGGCGGGTATCGGCGACCAGGCGCTGGTAGCGCTGCACCGACACGTGCTGGCCGTCGATCTCGCGCGCCAGGTTGAACAGGTTGGAGATGCCGCGCACCAGTTCGGCATTGCCGATGCGGCCCATGAAGGTATTGCCGGGCGGTCGGCTGGCAGCGAATTCGTCGCTGCTGAACGGCGTCTGCCACACCTGCATCGGATGGATGCGGGTCGGTTCGGCGCCCTCGGCATGGAACAACACCATGCGCCCATCCTGCAGGAAGGCATAGCCGTGGCCGAACACGGGGTTCTGCAGCACGCGCTGGATGGTGTTGTACACGAACAGCGCCGAGCGACCGCCCTCGCGTTCGTAGAAGATGTACAGCACGTCCTCGCCGTTGGGCGAGCGGATGCTGCGCTTGAACTGCATGCCGGCCATCGAGGCGTCGAACGCCTTGTGCTCGCCGCCCTGCAGGTAATAGCCGCCCGGGAAGATCACGCCGTGGTCTTCGGGCAGCTGCACGCAGGCCTGCACGATCGCATCGTTGCGCACGATGTCGCCGGTGATCGTGTTGTAGATCAGCCCGCGCCAGACGGTTTCGCGATAGGGCAGCACCTTCAACAGCAGCAGCGAACCGACGCGGGCGAACTCGAACTGGGCATCGTCCAGCGACTGCGTGCTGTCCTCTACCGGTTCGCTGTAGATGCCCTGCCCGGTCTCGGTGTTGTTCTCCACCTTGATGGTGAGGTCACCGCCGGTGGTTTCCACGAAAAGGGTGTCGAGGATGTTCAGGTGCGAATGGCGGCCGCTGACCGCCAGGTCACGCGTGGCCCGGGTCCATTCAAAATCGAACGGTGGCGGTAGCGCGATATCGCGTTCGCCGCGCGCGTCGAGGTAGGTCAGCTCGCCTTCGCGCGACAGCGCCCAGCGGAACACGCGTACGTCGCTGCTGCGCTCGCCGATCTGGAACGAGGCCAGCAGTTTGTCGCCGACCACGATCAGCTGCAGCAGGCGCGCGTGCTTGTAGTAGGCGTACAGCTCATTGAAGTCGTGCACGAAGCCGGGCTGGTCGAGGAAGCTGCCCTTCAGCTCCAGCGCAGCGACGTCGTAGCCGTCACTGCCCTGCACCAGCCGGTACAGGCCGAACACATCCTCGATGCGGGTCTGGGTTTTCAGACCGATGAAGACGTTGTAGCCGAACAGCAGGCGGTCCGGGCCCACCTGCACGATGTCGCGGCCGACGCAGTTGTTCTCGCTGCGGATGCGGAAACGCCCGACCACTTCCAGCCGGCTGTCGCCGAACTCGGCCAGGCGCTGGCGGTTGAGCACTTCGGCCAGGGCCTGCAGGCGCTGGCCCTGCTCGGCCAGGCGGCGGCGCAGGACTTCATAGGCACCGCCCTGGGCGACGGCCTGGTCGACGGTGTTGCCGCCGGCCTCCGCTGCGGTGGTTTCGGCGGACGGATGGGTTTCAGACATCAGCAGGCTTCCGGCTCACGGGCGAACGGCCGCATCTGCGGCCGGCGCGGGCGGGCGATGGCGGCGTGGCCATCGCCCGATGCATCAACGGGCGCTGTCGACCACGGTGGCCGACACGGTGGGCACCGCTTCGGCGTCCTCGGCGATCTGGCGCGGTGCCGGCTCGGCCACGGCCACGCCCAGGTAGCGCTGCATCAGTTCCTGCACGATCGGGCTCTTGCCAGCAAAACCCTCGATCGACTTGCCCAGCGACACCGCCTTGACCAGGTTCTCGAACATGCCGCCGTCGCCACCGACCAGGTCGATGTCGGCATTACGCAGCGCGCTGGCGATGACGTTGGCGTTCTCGCGCGAGACTTCCTTGCCGGCTTCGATCGAGGCCAGCGCCTGCTTCAGGCTGTTGTCCAGCATCATGCGGAACTCTTCGTGGCCGCGCGCCTGGTCGCTCAGCGAAGCGATCGCCTCGAACTTGCGCACCAGGCCCTCGGCCTCGGCCAGCAGCTTCTTCTGCACCACGCCGGCTTCGGCGTTGCCCAGCGATTCGGTGGCGGTGGCACGCGCCAGGCCCATCTTTTCTTCGCCCTGGGCCTGCGCCTGCAGTGTCTCGGCCAGCACCCGGGCCTCGTTGCTGCCCTGCTTCAGGCTGGCTTCGGCCTTGGCCTCGATCACGCGGGCCTCGGCAATACCGACCTTCTCGATGGCCAGCGCGGACGCTTCGCGTACCTGCGCCTCGGCCAGGCCCGGCGCCGCCTGTTCGGCCCGCAGCGCGTCGGCCAGCAGGCGCTTGGCTTCAGCCTGCTTGCCGGCCGCTTCGTGCTCGGCCTGGGCCAGCGTGGTCAGTTCAACGGCACGGTGCTTCGACGCCGTTTCGCGCGCCTGTGCTTCCTTCACTTCGCGCACCAGCGATTCCTGCGCCTTGGCCTCGGCTTCCAGGATCAGCACCTGCTTCTGGCGGTCCGCCTCGGAGACCTCGCGCACTTCCTTGATGCGCTCTTCTTCCTGGGCCACGGTCTTGTCGATGGAGATGCGTTCGCGGGTGATGTTGGCCACGTCCATCTTGCCCTGCTCGACCACCTTGTCACGTTCCACGCCCTGCAGCTGCACTTCACGGTCGGTAGTGACCTGCTCCAGCTGGCGTGCGCGCTCGACGCGCTCGGCTTCGATGGCCACCGCACGCTGGCGGTTCTGCTCGGCCACTTCCACTTCGCGCAGGCGGTTCTGGTCGCGGATCTCGATCAGCTGCTGCGCTTCGATGCGGGCGTTCTCGGACAGCTGGCGCTGCTCTTCCTGCACCTTGGCGGTCTCGGCCTCCTCGCGCGCGCGGATGGTCTCGATCTCGCGCTTCTGGCGGGCTTCCGCTTCAGCCTGCTGGCGTTCCAGCGCCAGCAGCGCCTCACGCGCTTCCACGTTCTTCTTGGTGATGGCGAGCTTCTCGTTCTGCTCCAGCTCGTTGGTCACCACGTTCTGCGCGGCGGTCAGCTCGGTGATCTTGCGGATGCCCTGCGCGTCGAGGATGTTGAACTGGTCCAGCAGCGACTTCGGCGTCTGTTCCAGATAGTCGATCGCCACGTCCTCCAGCACATAGCCGTTCAGATCGTTGCCGATGACCGCGATGATCTCGTCGCGGAACTCCTGGCGCTTCTCGAACAGCTCGGTGAAGTCGAACTTCTTGCCCACCGTCTTCAGCGCTTCGGAGAACTTGGCGTTGAACAGTTCGTCCACCGCGTGCTTGTCCGAGGCGCGGTCGGCACCGATGGCCTTGGCCACGCGCAACACGTCGGCTTGGGTCTCATTGACCCGCAGGTAGAAGGCCACGGCGATATCGGCACGCATGTTGTCGCGGCAGATCAGGCCTTCCTTGCCGCGGCGGTCGATCTGCAGGGTGATCAGGCTGATGCGCATCAGCTCGGCGCGGTACAGCACCGGGATGATCAGCGCACCGGTGAAGTGCACCTTGGGCGTGGAACTCATGTCGTTGACGATCAGGGCCACGCCCTGGTCGACCTTGCGGTAGAAGGCCTTGAACAGGCCGGCCAGGCCGAGCAGCCCGACCAGCAGGACGGCGACGCCGATCAGGAAGGGGGCCATGGTTGCCAACGTCATCAGTGATTCTCCTTGTTGCCCGGAAGCAGGTTGTCCTGGAAGTCGAGGGCGACCGCATCGGCGCGGACCACCCGGTAATGGTGTTGTGCGGCCACGTGCTCGACCAGCACGATGCGCTCGCCACGCTGCAGTTCGATGTCGCTGCGCACCTGCAGCACCAGCCCGGCGCCACCGTCATCGAAGGTGGCGTGGCCGCTGCGGGCATCCACTTTCGGCGAGGCGACCACACCGATGCGCCCCAGCAACGAGGCCTGGACCACCGGCCGCAGGCGCAGCAGGAACCGACGGATGGGGTGCAGCAGAAGCGCGGTGACCGGCACCGCAGGCAGGGGAGCCAGCACGGCCACGACCGCGCCGATCGTCCAGCGCAACAGGTCCGGCAACGGCAGCAGCACGAACAGATGGATGAAATAGGTCAGCGCCCAGCCGAAGAAGCCCAGCAGCGTGACCACGACCATGACCGGCACTCCGCCGAGGCCGAAGCGCTGCAGCAGGGCCGACAGGCCGCTGAGATCGTTGCCGCCGTCCAGAGCGCCCTCGGCGCCAGGATCGCCGAAGCCATCGTCCACCAGGCCAAATGCGGCAAGCCCCCAATAGATCAGCGATACCGTCAGCACGATGCTGTACGGCAGGGTCGGGAAACCGAACACAACGCTGAGGAATTCCTGCATCGCTTGCCTTCCTGGGCTGTGGGCGGCGATCGCCCGTTCGGAACGCGCAGAGCGCGCCCCGTGGATCCCCGCGCCGGCCCTCATGGCTGGCGCGCTTGGGTCCATCCTATGTGAAGAATACGTGCAGGCTCAAATCCAGGTCCGAATAACGGCAAATGGTGACGCCGATCACTCCAGGACCGTGCAGTCCGCGCGGCGCACTTCCTCGACGAAGGTACGCATCTTGTAGCCGTCCTTGATGCCCGGCTCCAGCTCGATGCCGCTGGACACGTCCACGCCCCACGGCAGCGTGGCCAGCACGGCATCGTAGACGTTTTCCGGGTTCAGGCCACCGGCCAGCAGGAACGGCCGATGCAGGCCGGTCGGGATACGGCCCCAGTCGAAGGCCATGCCGGTACCGCCACCGCCGCCGGGAGCGTGACTGTCGAACAGGAACCCCGCCGCGCTGGGGTAACGCAACTGCAACGTGCGCGCATTGACCTCTTCCCGGCCGCCCATGGCGATCGCCTTCAGGTAGGGCATGTTGAAGCTGCGGCAGAAGCTCTCGTCTTCCTCGCCGTGGAACTGCAGCAGGGTCGGCCGCACCGTGCGCAGCACCTCGCGCACCTCTTCCTTGCTGTTGTTGCGGAACAGGGCAACCACATCGACCATCGGCGCGATCGCCTGGCGCATCGCGCGTGCTTCGGCAGGAGCAACCCTGCGGCTGCTCTCGCGGGCAAAGATGAAACCCACTGCGTCCACGCCCAGCTCACCGGCCAGGCGGACATCGCCTGCACGGGTCATGCCACAGAACTTGATGCGCGTGCGGTAGTAGGAGCGGCTCATAGCGTGACCTCGGCGGGCAGATGCCAGTTGTCGGGGTACAGGGGCCCAAGGAACACCAGGCCCTGCGGCGGTGCGGTGGGACCGGCTACGGTGCGATCGCGCCCGGCCAGCAGTTCGGCGATCCAGTCCACCGGTTTTTCACCGCTGCCCACCAGGATCAACGATCCGACGATATTGCGGACCATGTGATGAAGGAATGCATTGCCCTGCACGGCCACTTCAATCACCTCGCCCTGGCGGCTGACCTGCAGCGACTGCAGCTCACGCCGCGCATGCAGCGCCTGGCATTGCACGGAGCGGAACGCGCTGAAGTCGTTCTCGCCGATCAGCGCCTGGCCGGCGGCGTGCATCAGGGTCTCGTCCAGCGCCCGGCGCTCCCAGCTGAGGGTCTGCCGGTCCAGCGCCGGCCGTACCTCGCGGTTGAGCAGGCGGTAGCGGTAGCGGCGTGCGCGTGCCGAGAAGCGGGCGTGGAAGTCATCGGCCACCGGCACGCACCAGCGCACCGCGATCGAACGCGGCAGGCGGGTGGTGGTGCCCAGCATCCAGGCGCGCGGATCGCGCACCACGTCGGTATCGAAATGCACGACCTGGCACTGGCCATGCACGCCGGCATCGGTGCGGCCGGCGCAGACCACCTGCAGCGGCGCATCGGCCACCGACGACAGGGCCTGCTCAAGGCTGGCCTGCACACTGGGACCGCCCTCGCCCAGGTTCTGCCAGCCCCTGAAATCGCTGCCGTCGTACTCGACGCCAAGCGCGTAACGCATGTGCTACCTCGATATTGCGTATGGGGCGACGCTCAGGCCGGATCGCGTTCGGACCAGACCGCCAGTTCGTTGCCACCGGGCTCGACGAACTGGAAGCGGCTGCCGCCGGGGAAGGAAAACACCGGCCGCACGATCTCACCGCCAGCGTTGCGCACCGCTGCTTCAACCGGCACCAGCTGGTCGGCATACAGCACCAGCAGCGGTGCGCCGCTGTCCCTGGCCCGCTGGGGCTGGCCGCGGAAGAAGCCCCCTTGCAGGCGGCCATCGTCGAACGCGGTGTAGTCGCTGCCATAGTCGACGAACGACCAGCCGAACACCTTCTCGAAGAAGGCACGGCTGGCGGCCGGGTCGCTGGAGGCGAATTCAACGTAGTCGATGCGGCGCTCGCGGCTCATGGCAGGGTCCTTGTCGGCAGGTTCGGTCACGGCAGGCGGGCCAGCAGTTCGCGGGCCTGGGCCTGGCTGTGCGGATCGCCGCCTTCGGCGACCTCCAGCAGCAGGGTACGCGCGGTCTGCGCGTCGCCCAGGTCCAGGTATGCGATGGCAAGCTCGAGGCGCTCCTGGCCGGCACGCGGCAGCCAGCCGGCATCGCCGTTGTCCGCAGCCGCGCTCGCCGCAGTCTCCTCGGGATGCGACGTGCCGATACCGTCGATTCCGTCATGATGCCTGGCATCAACCGGGAACGCGTTCTGATGCGCTTCGGCCGGCAGATCGAACACGCCGCGGAACTGCGGCTGCTGTTCGGCATGCAGCGCGTAGTCCGGCACCGCCACTTCAGATGGCGTCCCTGGTGCGGCCGGCTCATCCTGTACCGGCGCCTCGACAACATCTTCGCGTGCGGTCGCGGGCTCGTCCCAGCGCGGCAGATCGGTCACCGCCTCGGGCAGTACGACCACGTCTTCGTCGCGCAGCATGTCAGCCTTCCAGTCGGCCTGCACCGCGTGGTCGGCGATCGGATCGACCGCTGCTTCGGCATGGCCCTCGGGCTCGCTCGCCCAGGCTGGCATCGCCGGTTCCTGGCGGCCGCCATCGGCCACCGCCGACGACCATGAAGACTGTTCGGCCAGCGTGTCCAGCGCCGCACCCGCAGGAACCGCAGCGGCCAGCCCGGCGGCGTCACCCTCTTCGCGCAGCGGGGGCAGCGGCGAAGGCTTGCGACGGCGCAGCAACCAGGCTGCGCCTGCTGCCAGCAGCAGCACCGGCAGGCCCAGCCAGTACCACGGCGTCACTGCATCACGGGAACCCGGCGCCTGTGCCAGGCGCTGCTGCGCGGCAGCCAGGTCGTTGTCCTTCATCGCGATCAACGACTGCTGCTGCTCCTTCAGCTTCTCCAGATCGGCCACGCGCTGCTTCAGTTCACCGATCTCGGCATCGCGGGTGGCGATGTCCTCACGCGCCTGGCGCAGTTGTTCGTTGCCCAGCATGTCACCCTCGCTGCCGGCAGCGGTGCCGGTGGTTGTGCCCGCGTGCGCGGCGTCGGACGCCAGCGCCGGAGCGATCTCAAGTCGTGCCCCGTTGGCGGCAGCCGGGGAAGAAGCGTTCGCGGTTGCCGCCTTGGCGGCCGGCGCGACCGCACCCGCTGGTTGCGGCACGGTACGCGCCTGCCGCCATTGCGCAGCGTGCTCGCGCACCAGCGCAGCGGCCTCGGCGGCATCGACAGCGGCAAGCGCATCGCTGCCCGGCATGCGCAGCACCGCGCCCTGCTTGAGCAGATTGACGTTGCCACGGATGAAGGCTTCGGGATTGGCGCGCAGCAGGGCGATCATCGCGCGGTCGCGGCTGACCTGGTTGCCACGCGCCACCGCGCTGGCGATCTGCGACAGGGTCTGACCGCGCTGCACGGTGATGCTGCCGTCGGCCGGCGCTGCCGCAACCGGTGCGGGTTCCGCACGCGGCCGAGCCGGCGTGGCTGCAGGTGCCGCAGCAGGCGCCCGCGGTGGCACATCGGGCACCGTTGCAGCAGGCGCGGGTGCCAGCTCGCGCGCGATGGTGTTGGACAGGGTACCGGCCGGCGCCACGATCTCGGGCTCGGTGACGGCCAGCGCGCTGGACGGTGCATCGACCAGTGCCGAGTACTCGCGCACCAGACGGCCCTGGCCCCAGTCGGCTTCGATCAGGAAGCTCAGCGACGGGGTCTCGACCGGCGCCTGCGAGGTCACCCGCACCACCGCCCTGCCCTGCGCATTGCGGGTCAGCTCGAACTGCAGCTCGCTGACCAGCCCGGTCGGCCGCTGCAGGCCGACGCGCTCGAAGGTAACCGGCGAGGCCAGTGCGACGCGCAGGTTCTCCAGCTCGGACGGGTCAGCCGACACCACCGGGATTTCGGCCAGCAACGGTTGCCCCGGCTTGGACAGGACACGGATGTCCCCCAGGCCCAATGCGAGTGCCGAACTGCTGGCCAGGGCCAGCAGCGCGGTGGAAAGATAGAGGAGCGGGCGCTTTGCGCCCCTGGCCCGTTTATTCATGGGCGACACTATAAAGCGTGCGGACCGGGGTCCGCACCCATGTAGAGCCGAGCCCATGCCCGGCTGCATGGCCTGAGCCCGGCCCTGCAGAAAAGGCCGGGCATTGCCCGGCCTCTCCATCAGCGCTGCTCGGCGGCGACCAGCTCGGCCAGCTGCACGGCATTCAACGCCGCGCCCTTGCGCACGTTGTCCGACACGATCCACAGGTTCAGGCCGCGCGGATGCGACAGGTCCTCACGGATACGGCCGACGTACACCGCATCGGTGCCCGAGGCATGGGTGACCGGAGTCGGATAACCACCGGCTTCATGGCGGTCCACCACTTCAATGCCCGGCGACTGCTCCAGCAGCGCGCGCGCTTCGGCCACGGTGACCTTGTCGCGGGTCTCGATCGCCACCGACTCGGAGTGGCCGTAGAACACCGGCACACGCACCGCGGTCGGGTTCACCAGGATGCTGTCGTCGCCGAGGATCTTGCGGGTCTCCCAGATCAGCTTCATCTCTTCCTTGGTGAAACCGTTGTCCTGGAAGTCATCGATGTGCGGGATCAGGTTGAAGGCGATCTGCACCGGGAAGCGCTGCGGATCGATTTCCTGGAAGCTGAGCAGCTGGCCAGTCTGCTTGCCCAGCTCTTCGGTGGCCGAACGACCACCGCCGGACACCGACTGGTAGGTGGAGACGTTGATGCGCTCGATGCCGTACTTGCGGTGCAGCGGCGCCAGCGCCACCAGCATCTGCATGGTCGAGCAGTTCGGGTTGGCGATGATGCCGCGCGGACGGTTGGCCACCTGTTCCGGATTGACCTCGGACACCACCAGCGGCACGTCATCGTCGTAACGGAAGGCCGAGGAGTTGTCGATCACCACCGCACCGGCAGCGGCGAACTTCGGTGCGTATTCCTTGGACACGCTGCCACCGGCCGAGAACAGCGCGATCTCGACACCGCTCGGATCGAAAGTGGCCAGATCCTGCACCTTGACCTTCTGGCCGTTGAACTCGATCTCGCCACCGGCCGAACGTTCCGAAGCGAGGACGCTCAGGGTGCCGACCGGGAAATCACGCTCGGCCAGGATCGACAACATGGTCTCGCCGACCGCACCGGTGGCACCGACGACGGCAACGTGGAAACTGCGCTGTGCATTGCTCATGGGGGAAAACTCTCACGAAAACGGGAATGGGGAAGAAACACGCACGACAGCTGGGTTCGGGGAACCTCCTCAGGCGGGGCGCGCGGAGGTTCCCTATCGTTTCCCGGTTTTTTTGCCCAGGGTCACACGCGCAGCCATGGCCGCGTCAGCGTTGATCGCGCTCGGCATGCACGAGGGTGCGCCATCCAGGCCGAGCCCGGCAACCAGATTATCGACGGCCAGCTGTACCATCGCCGTGCGCGTGGCCAGCGAGGCACTGCCGATATGCGGGGTCAGCACCACGTTGCGCAGCGCCAGCAGCTCCGGACGCACCGTCGGCTCGCCCTCGTAGACATCCAGGCCGGCAGCGGCCAGCCGGCCGTGGGCCAGTGCGTCAGCCAGCGCCAGTTCGTCGACGATGCCGCCGCGGGCGATGTTCACCAGGGTGGCTGACGGCTTCATCTTCGCCAGTGCCGCCGCATCGATGATGTGATGCGAGGCCGGCGTGTAGGGCAGTACCGTGACCAGGTGGTCGGACTGCGCCAGCAGCGTGTCCAGGTCCACGTAGGTCGCGCCAAGCGCCGCCTCGGTATCGGCCGGCAACCGCGAACGGTTGTGGTACAGCACCTTCATGCTGAACCCGTGTGCACCGCGGCGTGCGATGCCCTGGCCGATGCGGCCCATGCCGAGGATGCCCAGCGTGCTGCCATGGACATCCGCGCCCAGCATGGTCTGGAACGACCACTGCTGCCACTGGCCTTCGCGCAGCCAGCGCTCGGACTCGGTGATCCGGCGCGCAGTGGCCATCAGCAACGCGAAGCCGAGATCGGCAGTGGTCTCGGTCAGGACGTCCGGCGTGTTGCTGGCGAGGATGCCGGCCGCAGTGAGCGCGTCGACATCCAGATTGTTGTAGCCGACGCCGACATTGGCGATCACCTGCAGCTGCGCGGCGCCGGCCACCTGGGCCGCACCGATGCGCTCGTTGAGGGTGATGATCGCGCCGTCGGCGCGGGCCAGCTGTTCGGCGATCTGCGCGGGCGTCCAGGCGGTGACGGAGTCGGTGCTGCGCAGCTGTACGCGATCGCGCAACGGCGCGATGGCCGCCTCGATCAGCGGCTGGCTCACCCACACCGTCGGCCGCGTGTCAGCCATCGATCTGCCCGGGAATGCGCGGGGTGATCGTGCCGACATCGCCGCACTGCGCACGATGGCGCAGCGCCTGGTCCATCAGCACCAGCGCCACCATCGCCTCGGCGATCGGGGTGGCGCGGATGCCGACACAGGGATCGTGGCGACCAGTGGTGACCACCTCGACCACGTTGCCGGCCGTGTCCAGCGACGGGCCCGGCAGGCGCAGGCTGGAAGTCGGCTTCAGGGCAATCGACGCAACTACCGGCTGGCCGGTGGAGATGCCACCGAGGATGCCGCCGGCATGGTTGCTGGCGAAGCCCTGCGGCGTCAGCAGGTCGCGGTGCTCGGTGCCCTTCTGCGCGGCACTGAGAAAACCATCGCCGATCTCCACGCCCTTCACCGCGTTGATGCTCATCAGGGCAGCGGCCAGTTCACCATCGAGCTTGCCGTAGATCGGCTCGCCCCAGCCCGGCGGCACGTTGTCGGCCACCACGTCCACGCGCGCCCCGACCGAATCACCGGACTTGCGCAGCGCATCCATGTACGCCTCCAGCTCGGGCACCTGCTCGGCGTGCGGCCAGAAGAACGGATTGTCTTCCACCGCCGACCAGTCGAAACCGACCGGGGTGACGTCGCCCAGTTGTGACAGGTAGCCACGCACGGTCACGCCGAAGCGCTCGGCCAGCCACTTCTTGGCGACCACGCCGGCGGCAACGCGCATGGTGGTCTCGCGCGCCGAGGAACGGCCGCCACCGCGCGGGTCACGGATGCCGTACTTGTGCCAGTAGCTGTAGTCGGCATGACCCGGCCGGAACTGCTGGCCGATGTTGGCGTAGTCCTTGCTGCGCTGGTCGGTGTTACGGATCAGCAGCGCGATCGGGGTGCCGGTGGTCAGGCCCTCGTATACGCCGGAGAGGATCTCGACCTCATCGGCCTCTCGCCGCGCAGAGGTGTGCCGGCTCTTGCCGGTAGCGCGACGCTGCAGGTCGTGGGCGAATTCGGCCGCGTCCAGCGCCAGCCCCGGAGGGCAGCCATCGATCACGCAGCCGATAGCCGGCCCGTGCGACTCGCCGAACGTGGTGACGGTGAACAGCTTGCCGAACGAATTGGAGCTCACGGGCGCTGCGCCGCCAGTTCGGTGATGCGCGCGCTGTGGGCGATCAGCTCGCGGCACTCGACCGCGAAGATGCCCATCTGGCCGACCTTGAACTCGATCCAGGCGAAATCGACTTCCGGCAGCAGCTTGATCAGGTGCTGCTCGGATTCACCCACTTCGCAGATCAGCAGGCCGTCCTCGCTCAGGTGCAGCGGGGCGTCGCGCAGGATCTTCAGCACCAGGTCCAGGCCGTCGTCGCCGGCACGCAGGCCCATTTCCGGCTCGTAGGAGTATTCCTGCGGCAGGGCATCGGTCTCGTCGTTGGTGACGTACGGCGGATTGGTGACGATCAGGTCGTAATGGCGGCCGGTCAGGCCGTTGAACAGATCCGACTTGAGCAGGGTGACATTGTGCGCCTGCAGGCGTTCCTTGTTCTCTTCAGCCAGCGACAGTGCGTCGTCACTGAGGTCGACGCCATCCACTTCCCAGTTCGGGTAGTAGTGGCCCATGGCGATGGCGATGCAGCCCGAACCGGTGCACAGGTCCAGCGCACGGCTGACATCGCGGCCGGCCAGCCACGGCTCGAAACCACATTCGATCAGTTCAGCGATCGGCGAGCGCGGCACCAGGGCGCGCTTGTCGCTCTTGAAACTCAGGCCGGCGAACCAGGCCTCGCCGGTCAGGTAGGCGGCCGGGATGCGTTCGTCGATGCGGCGCTGGAACAGTTCCAGCACGCGCAGCTTCTCGGCCTGCAGCAGGCGCGCCTGGCCGTACGCCGGGCCGAGGTCGTGCGGCAGGTGCAGGCTGTGCAGCACCAGCTGGGTGGCCTCGTCCAGCGCATTGTCGTAGCTGTGGCCGAAGGTCAGCCCGGCTTCGTTGAAACGGCTGGTGCCGTAGCGGATCAGATCGATGATCGTGTGGAGTTCGGCGGCCGTTTCAGCGGTCATGGCGGTACTGCGGGCAAAGTGGCCCCCGATTATAGGGGCTGGCGCCCGCGGCGGCATCCGTTGCGGCGGAAACGATCGGGCCGCAGCCGGTATGATGGAGCCCACTTCGCGCGGGGGCACCCATGTTCAATCGCAACGCCGGCATCATCCTGCTGATCGCCCTGGCGGCGGGCCTGGGCCTGCTGGCCGCCCAGCAGGTGTTTGCGCCGAAGCCGCCGGCCAACGCCCCGGCCACCGAAGCGGTCACGCTGTACCCGCAGCCGCGTGAACTGCCCGACTTCAATCTGGCCCAGTCCGACGGCACCCGCCTGATCCCGGGCGAACTGAAGGGCCACTGGACCCTGGTGTTCCTGGGCTTCACCTTCTGCCCGGACGTGTGCCCGACCACCCTGGCCGAACTGGCCGGCGCGCAGAACCAGTGGGAAGCGCTGCCTGACACGCTGCGCCCGCGGGTGCTGTTCATCTCGGTCGACCCCGACCGCGACAGCGCCACGCGGCTGGGCGAGTACGTGCACGGCTTCCACAAGGACACCCTGGCCGCCACCGCCGATGTGCCCTCGCTGGAACGCTTCGCCACCTCGCTGGGCTTCGTGTTCCAGAAGGTGCCGGGCAAGCACTTCGACGAAAACCCCGAGGACTACACCGTCGAGCACTCGGCCAGCCTGGCCGTGCTCGATCCGCAGGGCCGCCTTGCCGGCCTGGTGCGCCCCCCGTTCAATGCGCCGGCCATTGCCCGCGACCTGCAGAAGCTGACCGAGAAAACCGCCCCATGAGCCTCACCACCGCCCTGACGTACGCCCTGCCCCACCGCCTGCTGTCCTCGATGGCGCGTTCGCTGGCGTACTCGGACGATCCGCGCGTGTCGCGCTGGCTGATCGACACGGTCACCCGCAAGTTCAACGTCAATCTGGACGAAGCGGCCAACCCGGACCCGCGCAGCTACGCCACCTTCAACCAGTTCTTCACCCGTGCGCTGAAGCCGGGCGCGCGCGTGGCCGACGCCGATCCGCGCAGCCTGGTGATGCCAGCCGACGGCCGCATCAGCCAGCTGGGCAGGATCGAGGCCGGCCGCATCTTCCAGGCCAAGGGGCAGTCGTTCACCGCCGCCGAGCTGCTGGGCAGCGACGAAGACGCCAAGCCGTACAATGACGGCCTGTACGCCACCGTGTACCTGTCGCCGCGCGATTACCACCGCGTGCACATGCCGTGGACCGGCACCCTGCGCGAGACCGTGCACGTGCCGGGCCGCCTGTTCAGCGTCGGCCCGGCCGCAGTGAACGGCGTACCGCGCCTGTTCGCCCGCAACGAGCGCCTGGTCTGCCACTTCGACACCAGCTTCGGCCCGATGGTCAGCGTGATGGTCGGCGCACTGCTGGTGTCCGGCGTGGAGACCGTATGGAGCGGTGAGGAGATCCCGGCCTACGGTGACCGCATCACCCGCAAGGATTACCGCGGCCAGGGCATCAAGCTTGAGCGTTTCGCCGAGATGGCGCGCTTCAACTACGGTTCCACCGTGATCGTGCTGCTGCCGCCGGGCGTGGCCGAGTTCGCCCCGCAGCTGGGCGCTGAGAGCCCGGTGCAGCTGGGCCAGGCGCTGGCAACGCTGCGCTGACCGTAGATCCACGCCATGCGTGGATGAATTCAACGGAATGACGGCCAGCGGCCGGCACTACCGGGTCTGTAGAGCCGAGCCCATGCTCGGCTGCCGGCAAAAACAGCCGAGCATGGGCTCGGCTCTACAGCCAGAAACGCGTTACTGCAGGGCCGGGGCCGGGCCGACGTCCATGCCGTCGTAGTCTTCCACGCCCTTCTCCGCGGCCAGCGCGGCGAACTCCTGGTTGCGACGGTCCAGCGAGGCTTCGTCGTGAATCTCCACGCGCTCCACATGCAGCACGTGGAACGGCGCGTCGCCCTCTTCCGGCTCCTGCTCGAACAGTTCCACGAAGGTGTAGCCCTGCGCCTGCAGATGGTCAGCCAGCGCCCGCAGTGGCTCAGCGGTGGAATGGACGAAGAAATACCCCCACAGCAACGGGCCGGTGATGTCCCAGTCGGTGTTTTCGCGGAGGTTGGCGAACAGGTTGCGGGTGTCTTCGAGGTCCATGCGGATTCCAGGGGTCGTGGGGGATTACTTGTCGCAGCCCTGCAGCTTCAGCGTCTGGCCGTGGCGCAGGCTGTAGGCCGGGGCTTTCAGGCCATTGGCGCGGGCCAGGGTCGGCACGTCGCACTGGAACTTCGCCGCAATGGCACCCAGGGTCTCGCCCTTGCCCACCTTGTGGCTGCGCACCGGCTTCGGCCGCGCCGCCGGGCGCGGCGTAGCCACCGGAGCGACCGGCGTGGTCGGCACGCTGGTGGATGCAGCAGCGTCCGCCACCGGCACCACGCCACCCACGGCCACGCTGCCGGTGTAGCTGGCGGCGGTCGGGCGGACGATGGCTGCGTTCAGATCGGCGGTGATCAGGGTGCGGGCCAGGTCCGCACGCGGGCCGCTGACGCAGTTGCGCTGGTACAGGCCGGCGATGCGGGTGGTGGCGTTGATCAACGTGCCGGCCGGAATCCAGCCGTCGGCTTCATAGCGCGGGTTGAGGTTGCGCAGCGCGCGCATGTAGCCATCGCGGGTGCCGTGGCTGCCCAGGCAGATGGTCAGTTCATAGATGGTGGTGGACTTGGCCAGGCGCAGCGTGGCCGGCTGCGCACTGATCTTCGGGAATTCGACGCCGTACTGCTGCGGGTGCAGGAAGATCCACGCCGCGGCGATCACCATCGGCACGTAGTCCTTGGTCTCGCCGGGGAACTGGTTGTAGACGCTGTCGGTCCAGAAGCTCTGCCCGCCGCTCTGCTTGAACACGCGCGCGGCGCGGCCTTCGCCACCGTTGTAGGCGGCCACCGACATTTCCACGTTGTTGTTCAGTTCGCGCAGGCGTTCGTTGAGATAGCTGGCGCTGGCCTCGGCGGCGCTCCGTGCATCGAAGCGCGTATCGAAGCCGGTGCCGTCCGGGCCGAGGCCGAAGCGGCGGCCGGTGGCCGGCATGAACTGCATCAGGCCGGCGGCGCCCGCGCGCGAGGAGGCATGCACGCGGCCGTTGGATTCCTTGGCCATGATGCCGAACAGCAGCGCCTCGGGCAGGCCGCGCTTTTCCCACTCCGGCCACATCACCGCGCGCAGGTTTTGGTAGTTCTCGTAGCTGGTCAGCAACGCCGGGCGCATGTCGGTCAGCCAGCGGCGGATGCCGGCCTGCACGGCCGGGTTGTACTCGACCATGGTGTCGAAGGCGTGCCGCTTGTCGTTGAGCAGCGCGGCGGCGCGGGCGGCCTCGGGCACATCGGCGGTGAGCGGGCCGATATGGTCGGGGTCGGCTTCCAGGCGGTCACCACTCTCGTCGGTCACCTCATCGCTGCCCGCCGCATCGGCGTCGTGCTTGAGCAGGCGCTTGTAGCTGGCCAGCAGGGTGCCCATCTGGCAGCCCTTCTGCTTCACGCAGTCGTTGAGGACGTCTTCCATGTCTTCCAGCGCGGCATCGGCCTCGTTGCTGCCCTTCGGGTCGGAATTGGCGACCAGCAACAGGGCGTCGCTGTAGCGCTTCTCGGCGGCGGTCATGCGCTGCTGCAGCGCATCCACCTTCACCTTGTCCCGGGCCGAAACCCGCTGCGCATGGGCGTCGGGCGCCAGGGAAACCAGGCCGGCCAGGGCCAGCAGCGGCCAACCACGGGAAATCAGGACAGGAACGGGCATTGATGGCACTGTGTGCGAAACAGGCAGGCAGAGTAGCGGCGCCGCCAAGGTCCGGGCAAGCCGACCTTCGGCCCGTCACCGCCGGCGGTTAACATTGGGCTATTCACCACAAGGGCTGGACCATGGATCCGATTCTGCTCGGCAAAGGCATTACCGACGATGTTGCCGTCACCCTGCTGCCGAAACTCGGCAACCGCCACGGCCTGGTGGCCGGCGCCACCGGTACCGGCAAGACGGTGACCCTGATGACCCTGGCCGAGGGCTTCTCGCGGTTGGGCGTTCCGGTGTTCCTGGCCGATGTGAAGGGCGATGTGTCCGGCCTGGCCGTGCCCGGCACCGGCGCCGAGAACCTGCTGCAGCGCGCCGCCGAGATCGGCGTGGTGGATTATGCGCCGGCCGCCAGCCCGACCATCTTCTGGGATCTGTACGGCAAGCTCGGCCACCCGGTGCGCACCACGGTCAGCGAGATGGGCCCGACCCTGCTGTCGCGCATCCTCGAATTGAACGACACCCAGGCCGGGGTGCTCGACATCGTGTTCAAGCTGGCCGACGACCGTGGCCTGCTGCTGCTGGACATGGACGATCTGCGTGCCCTGCTCGGCCTGGTGGCCGAGGAGCGCAAGGACATCTCCACCGAGTACGGCCTGGTCAGCGCGCAGTCGATCGCCGCGATCCAGCGCTCGGTGCTGCGCCTGGCACAGGACGGCGGCGAGAATTTCTTCGGCGAACCGGCACTGGAACTGGCCGACATCATGCGGGTCAATCATGACGGCCGCGGCATGATCGGCATCCTTGCCGCCGACCAGCTGGTGCTCAAGCCCAAGCTGTATTCGACCTTCCTGCTGTGGCTGCTGTCGGAACTGTTCGAGCAGCTGCCGGAAGTGGGCGACCTGGACAAGCCGAAGCTGGTCTTCATCTTCGACGAAGCGCACCTGTTGTTCGACGACGCGCCCGCGTCGCTGGTGCAGCGCATCGAGCAGGTGGTTCGGCTGATCCGCTCCAAGGGCGTTGGCGTGTACTTCTGCTCGCAGTTCCCCGATGACGTGCCGGGCAACATCCTCGGCCAGCTGGGCAACCGCGTGCAGCACGCGCTGCGTGCCTTCACCCCGCGCGACCAGAAGGCGGTAAAGACCGCTGCCGAGACGTTCGTACCAAACCCGAAGCTGGACGTGGCCAAGGTGCTCAGCCAGCTCGGCACCGGCGAGGCGCTGGTGTCCACGCTGCAGGACAAGGGCGTGCCGATGCCGGTGCAGCAGACGATGATCGCGCCGCCACGCTGCCGGATGGGACCGATCACCGAGGCCGAACGCGCGCAGGTGCGCGCCGGCAGCCCGGTCGGCAGCCGCTACGACACCGCGATCAACCGCGAGTCCGCCGCCGAACTTCTGGCCCAGCGTGCGCAGAAGGCGGCCGAGAAGGCCGAGGCACCTGCCGCCCGCAGCCGTGAGCAGGACGAGGCGCAGGAGGGAGGCTTCGGCCAGTCCATCAAGGATGCGATTTTCGGTACCAAGCGCCGCCAGGGCATGATCGAGACCATGGCCAAGCAGACCACGCGTACCGTCGGCACCAAGCTGGGCAACCAGATCGTGCGCGGCATCCTGGGTGGCATTTTCGGCGGCAAGCGCTGAGATCGCTTCGTGGAGTCAGAGCCCTTTCCGTGGGAAAGGGATCTGACCCCGGGGTCGGCTCCCTTCCGGATGGAAGGGCTCTGCCCCCTTCGTTCCCCTGAAAAGAAAGCGTACCGCATGTCCCGTTGGCGTCCGCCCGCAGAAAAAAGCACCGCCCTGATCACCGCCTCCGGCCATGCGCGCCTGAAGGCCGAGCTGGATGAACTCTGGCGGGTACGACGGCCGGAGGTGGTCAAGGCGTTGTCCGCCGCGGCCGCGGAAGGCGATCGTTCCGAGAACGCCGAATACACCTACCGCAAGAAGCAGTTGGGCGAGATCGACCGCCGCGTGCGCTACCTGACCAAGCGGCTGGAATCGCTGCGCGTGGTCGATACCACGCCAACCGATCCGCAGGCGGTGTTCTTCGGTGCGTGGGTGGAGCTGGAGAACGTGGACAGCGGCGACACCAGCCGCTACCGCATTGTCGGGCCGGATGAGACCGATGCGGGCCTGGGCTGGATCAGCATCGATTCGCCGCTGGCGCGTGCGCTGCTGAAGAAGCGGCTGGATGACGAGTTTTCAGTGGAGCTGCCCGGCGGCCAGTTCACCTTCGCGGTGATCAGCGTGGAATACCCGCCTGTGTAGCGTCGAGCCATGTTCGACGGCGCTGCCCATGTAGAGCCGAGCCCATGCTCGGCTGATGGGCAAACGCAGCCGAGCATGGGCTCGGCTCTACAACGGCAACCGCAGCAACGGTGGCGGGTACGCGCGTCCTGCTCGCAGCGGGCGAAAATAGTCGGCATTGCGATAGAAGGCGCAATCCTGCACGGCGTGCCAGCCGGGAGTACCGGCCAATGGCAGGGGCCGCAGCTGCAGCGGATCAGTCACTGCCCTGCCCTCGGCAATGGCCGCGGTCACCGCGTCAACACAGGCGGCATCGACATCGCCCTGCACCACCACGCACTTGCCGACCAGCAATCGCCCCGGCAGCAGTGCCTGCTCCATCAGCGCATGCCCGAACACCACAGCGATGGCGATGTCACCGCTCTGCCAGCATGACGGCTCGAACAATGCAGGCCAGTCATGCCGGTCCCACGCGCGCAGCACCGCCTCATCGCGCACGCGCACGATGACGCCGGTTTCATCAAACTGGGTCAGCGCCGCCTGTGCGCGATTGCGCTGGCCGGGCGGCATGGCATCGATATGCCGGCATTGCTGCGCGTTCAATGCACGCTTCAGCTGCGGATGGGAGGCCCACACCAGCGCATTGAACAGGTCATGCCAGTTGCCGGCACGGGTGGCGATATGCCCCTGCGCGATGCGCGCTTCGTAATGCAGGCCGTCGGCCAGCAGCGCGGCGTCCTGTTCGACCAAGCGCTTGCCGGGCAGCGCGAGCCGCGCATCAAGTGCAGCGATGGACGGCCATACCGCACCGTCCAGCAGATCACGGAAGTCCTGCAAGCCGGCAAACAGCGGGTGCGCGAACACCCGTGGATCGACCGCCGCGCGCGGCGGCGGCACGAAGCGGCGGGCGCCGCTGCCGTCACCGGCGGCGGTCGTCGCTGCGGTCACAGCATCTTCAGGTCGAATGCCGGGCGGGTAGCGGTCGCCAGCGCGTCACCATACAGGTCGTGCTCGTCGCTCTCGGTGATTTCCACGTCGACGAATTCGCCCACACGCAGCGGCACCTGATCGGCGTTCTGGATGTGCACCAGACCGTCGATCTCCGGCGCATCGGCCCTGGAACGGGCCACCGCGATATCACCTTCGATGGCATCGACCAGGCACTGCTGCACGGTACCGATCCTGGCTTCCAGGCGCGCGGCGGAAATCTGCGCCTGCTTCTCCATGAAGCGGGCCAGGCGTTCCTGCTTCACTTCTTCCGGCACGGCATCGGGCAGGTCGTTGGCGGTGGCACCCTCGACCGGCGAATAGGCGAACGCGCCGACACGGTCCAGCTGCGCTTCGTCCAGGAACGACAGCAGTTCTTCGAACTCGGCCTCGGTCTCGCCCGGGAAGCCGACAATGAAGGTCGAACGCACGGTGATGTCCGGGGCAATCCGGCGCCAGTTCTGCACGCGCTCCAGGGTCTTCTCGACCGCGCCGGGGCGCTTCATCAGGCGCAGGATGCGTGGGCTGGCGTGCTGGAACGGAATGTCCAGGTACGGCAGGATGCGGTTCTCGGCCATCAGCGGCACTACCTCGTCCACGTGCGGGTACGGGTAGACGTAATGCATGCGCACCCACGCATCGAGTTCGGACAGGCCTTCGCACAATGCCTTCAGTCGGGTCTGGTAGGCCTTGTTGCGCCACATCTTCTCGGCGTACTTCACGTCCACGCCGTAGGCCGAGGTGTCCTGCGACACCACCAGCAGCTCGCGCACACCGCCACGCACCAAGCGCTCGGCCTCACGCAGCACCTCATCGACCGGGCGCGAGACCAGCTTGCCGCGCATGGACGGAATGATGCAGAAGCTGCACTTGTGGTTGCAGCCTTCGGAAATCTTCAAGTAGGCGTAGTGGCGCGGGGTCAGCTTGATGCCGTAGTCGGGCACCAGGTCCACGAACGGATCGTGCTTGGGCGGCAGCGCTTCGTGCACCGCCTCCATCACGCTCTGGTAGTCCTGCGGACCGGACACCGCCAGCACGTTCGGGTACGCCTCGCGGATCTGCTCGGGGCGCTTGCCCAGGCAGCCGGTGACGATGACCTTGCCGTTCTGGTTCATAGCCTCGCCGATCGCGTCCAGCGACTCGGTCACCGCCGAATCGATGAAACCACAGGTGTTGACCACCACCACATCGGCCGAATCGTAGGACGGGACGATGTCGTAGCCTTCCGAGCGGAGCTGGGTGAGGATGCGCTCGGAATCGACAAGGGCCTTCGGGCAGCCAAGGCTGACGAAGCCGACTTTGGGGTTCAGCTGGGACATGGAATCGCGGGACTCTGGGGGCCTGGGCCCCTGCCGGCATGGCAGGGGTTCCTGGGGGCCGGGGCCTGAAAGAGCGCCAGTATACCGGGGTTGGCGGCCTCGCTCTGAACGGCCAGCCGCCCGATCACGCACAGCCGCTGACACCGCGCTAACCCGCGCAGCACCGACAATGCAGCCCTGTCCCCTGCAACGAGAGTAGATGACGATGGCCGAGTGGATCACCCTGGATACGCACCACGGCGCGGTACGGGCCTGGCAGGCACTCCCCGAGGGCACCCCGCGCGGCGGGCTGGTGGTGGTGCAGGAAATCTTCGGCGCCAACCCGCATATCCGCAGCGTGGCCGAGCGCTTCGCCGCCGAAGGCTATGCGGTGCTGGCACCTTCGTTCTTCGACCTGGTCGATGGACCCGGGGCCGATCCGGATGCCCTGCCCTACGACGCCGACGGCGTGAAGCAGGGGCTGGAACGGGTAGCCGCGCTGGGCATGGAACGGGCGCTGGAAGTGGTCCGCGCGGCGGCCACCCGCTTGGCCCCCTACGGCAAGGTCGGCACCGTCGGCTATTGCTGGGGCGGTACGGTGGCGATGCTGTCCGCAGTGCGCCTGGGCCTGCCTTCTGTCAGCTACTACGGTGCGCGCAACGTCCAGTTCCTCGATGAGACGCCGAAGGCGCCGGTGATCTTCCACTTCGGCGCCCAGGACAGGAGCATCCCGCCGGAGGCCGTCCAGGCCCACCGCGAAAAGCTGCCGCGGATGGCCACCTTCGTCTATCCGGCCGACCACGCCTTCAACCGGGAGGTCGGACATGCGTATGATCCAGACAGCGCCGCCCTGGCGCTGCAACGCACCCTGGACTTCTTCTCGGAGCATCTTGGATGAGCGAATTCGAACTCGATTCACGCCTGGCCACCGATAGCGTGCTGGTGGCCGAAGGACCGTTGTCGCAAGTGCGGCTGATGAACGACGAACGATTCCCGTGGCTGGTACTGGTACCGCGCCTGGCCGGGGTCACCGAGTGGATCGAGCTGGACGGCGAGCAGCAGGACAAGCTGCGCACCGAGCTCAACCGCGCCTGCAAGGCCCTGAAGGGCTCCGACGGGGTGGAGAAGATCAACATCGGCGCGCTGGGCAACATCGTGCGCCAGCTGCACTTCCACGTGATCGGCCGCCATGACGGAGATCCGGCCTGGCCGGGCCCGGTCTGGGGCAGCGGTCCCGCGCACCGCTACGAGCCAGGCACGCTGGACCAGCATGTCGCCTACTGGAAGGAACGGCTAGGATATCCGGCCCACTCCTGAGCCTTCGCCGACCCGATGCGATTCAACCTCGTTGCCGCCATCCTGCTGATCCTGATCGGCCTGTTCATGCTCGCCAGCAATCTCGGCTGGACGCACCTGAACCTGTCCAAGCTGCTGCTGACCTGGTGGCCGGTGGCGCTGGTGGGTGTCGGCATCGCGATGCTGTTCGGGCGCGGGAAGTAAGGTAGCGCCCGGCCATGCCCGGGCGCGCGCTACAAACGAAAACGCCGGGCATGCCCGGCGTTTTCGTCGTGCGATGACGCGGGCGATCAGGTCCGTGGCAGGGTCACACCGGTCTGGCCCTGGTACTTGCCGCCACGATCGCGGTACGAGGTCTCGCAGATGTCATCGGCCGCGGCCTGGAAGAACAGCATCTGCGCGACGCCCTCATTGGCATAGATGCGCGCCGGCAGCGGCGTGGTGTTGCTGAACTCCAGGGTGACGTGGCCTTCCCATTCCGGTTCCAGCGGCGTCACGTTGACGATGATGCCGCAACGCGCGTAGGTGCTCTTGCCCAGGCACACCACCAGGGTGTCGCGGGGGATGCGGAAGTACTCCACGGTGCGCGCCAGCGCGAAGCTGTTGGGCGGGATGATGCACTCGTCGGCAGTGATGTCGACGAAGCTTCCCGAGTCGAAATGCTTGGGATCGACGATGGTCGAGTTGATGTTGGTGAACACCTTGAACTCACGCGAGCAGCGCACGTCGTAGCCGTAGCTGGAGGTGCCGTAGCTGACGATGCGCTCGCCGTTGGCCTGCTTGACCTGCCCTGCCTCGAACGGCTCGATCATGCCGTGCTGCTCGGACATGCGGCGGATCCAACGGTCACTCTTGATGCTCATGCTTTGTCCTGGGGGTACGAGGGGGCGCGAGGATTCTAGCAGGGGGCCGGGCGTCGCCGGCGGCCCCCGCCGAGGTGCTTACAGCAGCGACGACAGGATCGGGATCGAGGCCCGCGGGCGCTTGCCCACTTCCTCGATCAGGCGCTGTGCGGCATGGCGGTACGCCTGGGCCGGTACCGAATCGGGCTGCGCCACGGTGATCGGGGTACCACTATCGCCCTGCTCGCGGATGCCGATCTGCAGCGGCAACGAACCCAGCAGCGGTACGCCGTACTGGGCCGCCATGCGCTCACCGCCGCCTTCACCGAACAGGTGCTCGACATGCCCGCAGTTGCTGCAGGTATGCACCGCCATGTTCTCGACGATGCCCAGTACCGGCACCTCGACCTTCTCGAACATCTTCAACGCCTTCTTTGCGTCCAGCGTGGCGATGTCCTGCGGCGTGGTGACGATCACTGCACCGGCCAGCGGAATCTTCTGGGTCAGGGTCAGCTGGATGTCGCCGGTGCCCGGCGGCAGGTCGATCAGCAGAAAATCCAGGTCATCCCACAGCGTGTCGTTGAACAGCTGGGTCATTGCCGAGGTGGCCATCGGACCGCGCCAGATCATCGGCGTGTCCTCTTCGATCAGGTAGCCGATCGACATGGTGTCCACGCCGAACGCGCGAAGCGGTTCGATGCTCTTGTTGTCGGGGCTTTCCGGCCGCCCGGACAAGCCCAGCATGGCGGGCACGCTGGGGCCGTAGATGTCCGCGTCCAGCACGCCAACACGTGCGCCCAGCTGCTGCAGCGCGACGGCCAGATTGACCGCGGTGGTCGACTTGCCCACGCCGCCCTTGCCGGAGCCGACCGCGATGACATTGCGGATGCGGGCATGTGGCGTCAGTCCCTTCTGGACCTGGCTGGCATGGGGACGGCGGGGGGAACTGTTCACAACGGGCACCAGCTGTATCAGGGGGAATAACCCAACATCATACAAGCTGGACGTAGCCTGACTGAAATTCAGGATTGCTACAGATTCGTGCACAGATTGTTAAGTTCATGTTACGTTCCTGAAGCACTGTTTTGGGCTGCGAAGCTGGTTCCCAGCGCGCACGATGGCGCATGCGCAGTGCCGTTTTTGTTTTTGCTCTCTATTGGAACTACATGAAATACGTAAGCAACACCGCACGTCGCAACACGCTCGCCGTCGCCCTGATTTCCGCCCTGATGGCCGCCGCCCCGGCAATGGCCCAGGACAAGGCGACCAACCTGGACAAGATCACCGTCACCGGTTCGCTGATCCCGCAGACCCAGGTTGAAACCCAGACCCCGGTGATGTCCATCACCGCCGAAGACATCCAGACCCGTGGCTTCAGCAGCGTTGCTGAAGTACTGCAGCAGTCGTCGCTGACCACTGGCGGCCTGCAGGGCGGCCAGACCTCGGGTTCGTTCACCCAGGGCGCCGAAGCGGCCGGCATGTTCGGCCTGAACCCGGGCTACACCAAGTATCTGATCAACGGCCGCCCGATGCTCTCGTATCCGGCGCTGTACAACGGTAGCGACACCTTCAACAACATCAGCGGCATTCCGATCGACATCGTCGAGCGCATCGAAGTGCTGCCGGGCGGCCAGTCCTCGCTGTACGGTTCGGATGCGATCGCCGGTGTGGTCAATATCATCCTGAAGGAGCGCATGGACGGCGGCACGATGACCGTCCGTGGCGGCACCTACACCGAAGGCGGCGGCAGCAACATCCGCTTCAGCGCAGCCAAGGGCTTCAACGCGTTCGACGATCGCTTCCATGCGCTGGTCAACGTGCAGATCGAAAACGGCAGCCCGATCTGGGGCTACCAGCGTGACATCACCAAGCAGAACAACCCGGTTGGCTATACCGCACAGGTGCCGTCGAACGACTTCGCAGTCATCACCAACGCAGACAACAAGCTGCTGATGATGGACCCGAGCCGCTGCGCCAACGTGGCAGGCCTGTACGACGGCACCACCGTCGTTGGCCAGCGCGCTTCGGGCGAGTCCTGCGGTTCGGTATACAGCGCTGGCTACAAGACCCTGAAGAACGGCAAGAACAGCGGCCAGTTCTACTCGTCGATGACCTTCGACGTGAACGACAACTTCCAGCTGTTCGCCGACGTGTTGTACAGCAAGGAAAAGACCGAGTTCACCTCCGGCTCCAGCGCCCTGTGGTGGGGCACCAAGTCAGTCATGGGTGGCTTCTACGACCAGGGCGCCGGCAAGGTCGTGAACCTGCAGCGCGCCTTCGCGCCGGAGGAGATCGGCGCGGGCGACTACAACAACATCCTGAACTCCGACGAGAGCCGCGCCTACCAGGTCACCCTGGGCGGCAAGGGCATGGTCGGCGACTGGGATTACAGCGCCAGCTTCACCCGTGGCGAGTACCGCCTGGACCAGAACCGCTTCGTGCGCTGGAAGGACAAGATCGAGGACTTCTTCGGCCAGACCGTGCTGGGCCCGCGCCTGGGCACCTACACCGATCCGAAGGACCCGACCGCCACGTTCGGCATCTACAACCCGAACTACGCTGCCTTCTACTCGCCGATCACCCCGGACCAGTTCGCCAGCTTCACCGGCTACGGTACCCACCGCAGCAAGACCTGGCAGAACCTGGGTCGCGTGCAGGTGACCAACGGCTCGCTGTTCAGCCTGCCGGGCGGTGACGCCGGCCTTGCCGTCGTCCTGGAAGGTGGCAGCGAAGGTTGGGACTACTCGCCGGACCAGGCCTTCGTCGACGGCAACGTGTGGGGCACCACCGCCGTCGCCGGCGCCGGCCACCGCAGCAACTACGCGGTCACCAGCGAACTGCGCATGCCGCTGCTCGAGAAGCTGACCGTCAGCGCCTCTGGCCGCTATGACGCGTTCAAGATCGCAGACAAGACCGTCGACAAGGCCACCTACAGCATCGGTCTGGAATTCCGCCCGATCGAGAGCCTGCTGCTGCGCGGCAAGTACGGCACCGCCTTCCGTGCACCGACCCTGTCCGATGCCTTCCAGGGCATGAGCGGCTCGTACTCGTCCGGCCAGAACGACTACTACCGTTGCAGCCAGCTGGGCTACGGCCTGCGCGACGAGAAGTGCGCGTTCTACAAGAACACCTCGGTGTACAGCGAAAAGTCCGGCAACCCGGACCTGAAGCCGATCACCGCCGACGTGTGGAGCGCAGGCGTGGTGTGGGCCCCGGTGAGTAACTTCTCGCTGTCGGCCGACTACTACAACTGGAAGATCAAGAACGAGGTCAAGACCCTTAGCACCGACCAGCTGCTGCTGGCCGAGTACCAGTGCCACAACGGCCTGCCGAACAATACCTCGGCCAGCTGCCAGAACGTCACCGACTGGGTGTCGCGCGATGCCGGCGGCAACCTGACCCGCGTGTACACGCCGAAGCTCAACGTCGCCAGCCAGAACCTGGAAGCGGTGACGGTGGCTGCCAAGTACCAGCAGGATATCGGTCGCTTCGGCTCGCTGATGTTCTCCGGCAACTACACGAACATGCTGAAGCGTGAAGTGCAGCCGATGCCGGGCGCCGCCAAGCTCGACCTGCTGAGCGATCCGTACAACATGTGGTACTACGACAACTTCGCCAAGGTCCGTGGCGATCTGTCGGTGGCCTGGAACATCGCCAAGTTCACCACCACCGTGTACGCCAACTACGTCGGCAGCACCCCGAACTACCTGGCCTACACCGGCCGCAGCTACGGCTATGTCCACTCTTCCGGCGCCAAGGCCGGCAAGTGGGGTTCGTACACCACGTACAACCTGAGCATGAACTACCAGGCACAGGACGATCTGGTCCTGTCGCTGATGGTCAACAACGTGTTCAATAAGCTGCCGGAAGGCCAGCGCTACAACTACCCGGGCAACGAATCGACCCCGTTCAATGACGGCTTCTACAGCGTCTACGGCCGCCAGATTTCGGCCCAGGTCAAGTACAACTTCTGATCCCGTCGTTTTCCGGACGTTGTATCTGGACCAGGCCCCGCTTCGGCGGGGCCTTTTTTTGCGGCCGCGTCGGGCCTGCAGGAATCATTCAGCATCCAGACATGTTTCGCACCTCTCGAGTAAAATAAATAAAATCAATAAGTTGTATGAATTTGGATCGAACTACACGGAGAGCGAGGAGGCTCCAGACCACAGCTTGATGACTCCCTTATGAACGTTTGACAGCATCAGTTAATGCCGTGTTAATCTCGAGTTACCGGCCCGTGAAGCCGGTGCAACCGGGGGCATAACCACTGCCAACACCGGGCAAGGGGCACACGGAGACGCCCGCGAGGCAATGTCCCCGGTGTACGACGCAATCATTGGATTCAAGGGGATTTCAGATGATCAATCGCAAGTCGCTCGGCAGGCATCCGCTGAGCTTTGCCCTCGCTTCTGCCGTGCTGCTCATCGCAGCCGCTCCGGCATTCGCCCAGGACGCGGGTTCGACGCAGACGGCCGAGGAAGCGGCCAAGTCGAAGGCAACCAATCTGGACACGGTGACCGTCACCGGCTCGCGCATCAGCCGCGACGTGTTCAACTCGGTGTCCCCGGTCCAGGTCGTGACCCGTGAGGAAACCACGCTGGCCGGCTTCAACTCGACCACCGCCGCACTGCAGAGCACCGCGGTGACCGCAGGTGCATCGCAGATCAACAACGCCTACGGTGGCTACGTCACCGACGGCGGCCCCGGCGCCAACACCCTGGGCCTGCGTGGCCTCGGCCCGACCCGTACCCTGATCCTGCTCAACGGCCGCCGCGTTTCGCCGGCCGGCTCGCGCGGCTCGGTCGGCTCGACCGACCTGAACGTGCTGCCGAACTCGATCGTCGACCGCGTCGAAATCCTGAAGGACGGCGCGTCCTCGATCTACGGCTCCGACGCGGTCGCGGGCGTGATCAACATCATCACCAAGAAGAAGGTCGACGGTGTCACCTTCGAAGGTCAGCACAACGCGACCGACGGCGGCGGCGGCGATGAGCGTCGCTATGCGCTGACCTTCGGCAGCACCGGCGAGCGCTCGCACTTCTCCGGTTCGTACGAGTACACGGTGCGCAACGCACTTAACCTCGGCGACCGCGACTGGACCCGCTGCGCCACCGACAAGTATCGCGACATCGAGGCCGGCGACTACTGGGGCAGCGGCGACTTCATCGATCCGCTGACCGGCAAGTCCAAGTGCTACACCCTCGACGGCGGCGGCGTGACCATCAACACGCTTGGCACCAACACCCGTACCGGCGTCGCCGCGCCGGGAGGCAGCGGCACCCGCTTCAACCGCTGGCGCCCGAATTCGTCGGTCACCACCGGCCTGGTCGGCTACGAAGGCGTGGGTGCGCTGAACCGCGACACCTTCGACCCGCAGATGCTCAATCAGTCGCTGATCTCCCCGGTCAAGACCCACACCGCCTACTTCCAGGGCGGCTTCGACCTGAACGCGCTGGGCGACGCTGAGCTGTACTACGAGTTCCTCGGCAACCACCGCAAGTCGACCCAGACCGGCTATCGCCAGCTGACCCTGGACTATGCAGTGGGCAATCCGCTTATCCCGGCCAACCTCCGCGACAGCGTTGCGGGCCCGGCCACCGACCAGACCAATGGCGTGCCGATGGGCGTACGTGCCTTCATTGGTTTCGGCAACGACCAGAGTAAGCAGAAGGTCGACTTCCTGCGCTTCAACGCTGGCCTTCGCGGCCACCTGAGCTCGGAATGGAATTACGACTTCAACATCATGCATTCGCGCAGCGATGCGGACTACACCTTCCAGAGCTTCCTGACCAGCCGCCTGGCGCAGAGCCTGGATGTGGTCTCCAACGGCGCCGGTGGCTTCGTCTGCCGTGATGCCTCCAACGGCTGCGTCGCCGCCCCCCCGGTGAACAACAACACGATCGGCGGCCGTCTGCCGCAGGACTGGAAGGACTGGGTGTTCGTCCCGGTCACCGGCAACACGCTGTACAAGGAAACCACGGTCAACTTCAACGTCAACGGCCCGCTGTTCGACATGCCTTATGGTTCGGCCGGTGGCGCGTTCGGTGTGGAGTACCGCAAGGCCCGCATCGACGACAGCCCGTCGCAGTACTCCATTGACCAGGACCTGTACAACCTGACCGCTTCCTCGCCGACCCGCGGCAGCGACTCGGTGTTCGAAGCCTACGGCGAATTGGAACTGCCGCTGCTGTCCGGCGTCACCGGCGCTGAGGAGCTGTCGGTCAACCTGTCCGGCCGCTATACCGACTACAAGTCCTATGGTTCCGACGAGACCTACAAGATCGGCACCCTGTGGACCCCGGTGAAGTGGCTGTCGTTCCGCGCATCCTACGGCACCTCGTACCGCGCACCCGCCCTGTTCGAACAGTTCCTGGGCGCCACCACCGGCTTCCTGCCGCAGTCGTCCGACCCCTGCGACAACTACATTGAGGCCCGCCCGGAATCGATGCGCTACCAGAACTGCGCGTCGCTGGGCCTGGATCCGGAGTTCACCCAGCTGCAGGGCATCACCGTCTACACCCAGGGCGGCGCGGAAAACAACCTGAAGGCTGAAACCTCCACCGCCAAAACCTTCGGCGTGGTCCTGCAGCCGGAATTTGGCCCGGCCTTCGGCGATCTGTCGCTGGCCCTGGACTACTTCGACATCAAGGTCGAGAACGGTGTGCAGGACGCAGGCGGCGCCGCCATCCTGCGCAACTGCTACGGCAGCTCCACCGCGGACTTCACTGCGGGCAACGGCCTGTGCCGCCTGATCCAGCGCAACCCGCAGACCAACCAGCTGACGGTCACCAACGGCTTCATCAACGTCTCCACCAACAAGGTCCGCGGCCTGGACTTCACCCTGCGCTATGTGCGTGACATCGGCCCGGGCGAGTTCCGTGCCACCCTGCAGGGCACGCACTACTTCGAGCAGACCAGCCAGCTGTTCTCGGACGATCCGAAGGTCGACTCGGCCGGCATGATCGGCTCGCCGGAAAATACCGCCACCCTGGACCTGAACTACAAGTGGAAGAACTGGCGAGTCCGTTACGGTCTGGACTGGATCGACAAGATGGACAGTTACGCCTACTACGAGGAGCGCAACCCGGGCCTGTTCGATCCGGCCACCAGCCAGTACAAAATGTACACCCCGAACTACTTCATCCAGGCAGCCTCGCTGCAGTATGAAGCGGACAAGTGGTCGGTCACCGGTGGCGTGCGCAACCTCGCCAACAAGAAGCCGCCTACCATTTCGCAGGGCGTGCTGAGCACGGTTGGCAACGCGCCCCTGTACAGCGGCTTCGATTACTTCGGCCGTACGTACTTCGTGAACATCACACGGTCATTCTGATCCAGTCGTTACCCACCGCCGCCCTTCGGGGCGGCGGTTTCGTTTCCGGCCCCGGCCTTGCGCCGGGATCGCCCTGAGATCGAGGCAAGCAATGAAGCGAACCCTGTTGCTGGCAGCCCTGGCCAGCATTTCCCCCTGGCTGCATGCCAAGCCTGTCGCCCCCACCATTGAACAGCTGGCGGCCTTCCCTGCCATCTCCAGCCTGTCACTGTCTCCGGATGGGCAGCACATCGCCGGCCTGCGCGCCAACGGCGAAGAACGCGTGATCGTGGTCTGGCGCACCGATGCGCTGGACAAGGCGCCCACGGTGATCGGTGCCAACCGGATGAAGTTCCAGAGCGTATCGTTCATCAAGAATGGGCAGCTCGCCGTGGTGCTATGGCAGCCTTTCGACCTGCGCGCCGACCGTGTCACCAAGACCTTCGTCAGCAAGTTCTTCATCACCGACATCGAGGGCAAGCAGTGGAAGGAGCCCATTACGCCGCCGCGTGCCAGCAGCCGCAGCGAGGAACTCGAGCAGGCGCTGTCCAACCCGACGGTGCTGGACACGCTCCCCAATGATCCGGACCACATCCTGGTGATCAACGGCAGCGGCGGCAGCTCCGGCGATGTCTACAAGGTCGACCTGCGCAGCTTCACCTCGCAGCGCGTGCAGAAGACCGAAGAGCGTGTGGCCGGCTATGTCACCGACCTGGACAGCGAACTGCGTGCACGCCTGCGCCAGGACGTGGACGGAACCGGCGCCTACGTCGCTACCGAGTTCCGCAACACCGGCAGCGGTGCGTGGGAAGAGCACTTCCGCTCCTATGTGAAGAACCGCGACGTCAACCAGGTGATCGGCTTTGCCGATGACCCGAACATCGCCTTCGTGCTGAGCAACGTCGGCCGTGACAAGGCGATCGTGTACGAGTACGACATCGCCGCACGCAAGCAGAAGGAAGTGCTGTACGAACACAAGCTGTTCAACGCCAGCTCGATGTCGATCAACCGCTATCGCAACGGCGCGATTCCGTTCGGCGAGATCCTCGGCATCCGCTATGCGGGCCCGCGCGGTGACGACCTGCAGTGGACGTCGCCGCGGATGAAGGCGCTGGACCAGGGCCTTCGCCAGGCCCTGGGCATCCAGCAGCAACCGCTGGAAATGGTCGACACCGCCAATGGCCAGCGCTTCACCACCAATTACGACACTGGCCGCAGCTACCAGGTGGTGGACTACACCCCCGACCTGTCCACCGTGCTGGTGGCCACGTCGGGCCCGTCCAACCCGCCCGAGTACCACCTGCTGCGCAACGGCAAGCTGACCCTGCTGGCCAAGGCCTATCCGGACATCCAGCCTGCAGCCCTGGGCGACACCAAACTGGTCTATTACAAGGCCCGCGACGGGCTGGACATTCCGGCATTCCTGACCACGCCCAACACCGAACTGTGTGGTGCCGGTCCCTGGAAGGCGGTCGTGCACCCGCATGGCGGTCCGTGGGCCCGCGATGGCATGGACTTCGACGGCTCGATGTGGGTGCCGCTGATGGCATCGCGCTGCATGGCCGTACTGCGCCCGCAGTTCCGCGGCTCGGCCGACTGGGGCCGCAAGCTGTGGATGGCCGGTGACGCCGAGTGGGGCCAGAAGATGCAGGATGACAAGGACGACGGCGCGCAGTGGATGATCGACCAGAAGATCGCCCGCCCCGGCCACATCGCCATGTTCGGCTTCTCCTATGGCGGCTACTCGGCGTTTGCGGCCTCGGTGCGCCCGAACGGCCTGTACAAATGCGCCATTGCCGGTGCCGGCGTCTCGGACATCAAGAAGATCTGGTCGCGCTTCTATACCAATCCGTTCTTCCGCCAGGCACAGGCACCGACCGTGGCGGGCCTGAACCCGCTGGACAAGGCGAGAGAGATGAAGATTCCGCTGATGGTCTACCACGGTGACCGCGATCGTACGGTTCCCATCGAGCAGTCGGAGTGGTTCGTGAACAAGGCCAAGGGCTCGGGGCAGCCGGTCGAGTTCCACGCCATCGCCGACTATGCGCATGGGCCGGCCTGGACCCGCGCGATCATGGGCGACCAGCTCAGGTTGATCGACGACTACCTGGGCAAGGGCTGCGGCGGCGGCGGCCTGTAATCGATGCGTTGCCCAGGCAAGGGCGCCCCACCGGGCGCCCTTGCTCGTTCTGGCCCTTGCGCCCGGCCATGACCTTCGACACCCTTGCAGGGCAGGCCGGCGGCGTATCGTTCGGCCCACGGCCGTCCCTGCGGCCCTTCCCTGACTCACTCGGCCTGGAGGCCATCAAAGTGACCCGTACTCCCAAGATCGTGCTGCTGACCCTGGCCGTTTCGGCCGCGCTGGTTGGCTGCGGCAAGAACGAAACCCCGGCCAAGGACGCCACCGCCTCCACGCCGACTGCCGCCGAAGCCACCAATTACACCCTGGACGAGAGCAAGCTGCCGGCCTACAACGCCTTCCAGCCCAGCGACCTCGATACCAGCAAGGACGCCTGCGGCGCCTTCGGCGACTACGTCAACAGCAAGTGGCTGGCCGCCAATGAAATCCCGGGCGACCGCACCAGCTGGGGCGCCTTCACCATCCTCGACGAGCGCTCGGTGGCCGTGCAGCACCAGCTGGCCGAGCAGGTGGCACAGGTGAAGACCCCGAACCACATCGAGAAGATCGTCGGCGACCTGTGGGCCACCGGCATGGACGAGGCCAAGATCAACGCCCAGGGCATCGAGCCGCTGAAGGCCGACCTGACCGCGATCGATGGGCTGCAGGACAAGGCGGCCATTGCCAACTACCTGCGCACCAGCGCCGCCAAGGGTGACAACGTCCTGTTCGGCTTCGGCGCTGAAGCCGACTTCAAGAACTCGGCCGTCAACATGGCCTACGCCAGCCAGGGCGGCCTGGGCCTGCCGGACAGCACCTACTACACCGACGCCAAGAACGCCGACAAGCTGAAGGCCTACCAGGCACACGTCGCCAAGGTGCTGGAGCTGTCTGGTGTTGCCGCTGCCGACGCTGCCAAGCAGGCCGAGGAAGTGGTCAGGTTCGAGACCCGCCTGGCCAAGGCCTCCAAGTCGCGCGTCGAACTGTCGCGCAACGTCGAGCTGTACTACAACCCGGTCACCCTGGCCGACGCCGACAAGCTGACCCCGAACTTCAGCTGGACCGAGTTCTTCAAGTCGCAGGGCGTGGCCGCACCGGAGAAGTTCTCGCTGGCCATGCCGGCCTTCCATGAGGAAGTGAGCAAGGCGCTGGGCGACACCGATCCGTCTGTGTGGCGTGCCTACCTGCGCTTCCACACCGTGGACAGCGCCTCGCCGTACCTGGCCGACGCCTTCGTGCAGGAGAACTACGAGTTCTACGGCAAGACCCTCAACGGCCAGAAGGAACAGAAGCCGCGCTGGAAGCGCGTGCTGGGCACCATCGAGAACGACGCAGGTGAAGCCTTCGGCCAGCTGTACGTGAAGGTGGCCTTCTCGCCGGAAGCCAAGGCGAAGATGGAAGAACTGGTGAAGAACCTGGCCGCCTCGCTGAAGGAACGCATCCAGGGCCTGAGCTGGATGAGCGATGAAACCAAGGCCAAGGCCATCGCCAAGTGGGAAACCTTCACCCCGAAGATCGGCTATCCGGACAAGTGGCGTGACTGGTCGGGCCTGCAGACCCAGCGCGACAGCTTCCTGGGCAACGTGCGCGCGGCCAACGAGTTCAACTACAAGTTCAACCTGTCCAAGATCGGCAAGCCGGTGGACAAGACCGAGTGGGGCATGACCCCGCAGACGGTCAACGCCTACTACAACCCGCTGCAGAACGAGATCGTGTTCCCGGCCGCCATCCTGCAGCCGCCGTTCTTCGATCCGAAGGCCGACGACGCGCTGAACTACGGCGGCATCGGCGCGGTGATCGGCCACGAAATGACCCACGGTTACGACGACCAGGGTGCACGATTCGGGCCGACCGGCAACATGGAAGACTGGTGGACCGCCGCTGACAAGAAGAACTTCGAAGGCCTGACCGGCAAGCTGGTCAAGCAGTTCGACCAGTACAAGGTCGACGGCCAGGCGGTGAACGGCCACCTGACCCTGGGCGAGAACATCGCCGACCTGGGCGGCCTGGCCACCGCTTACGACGCACTGCAGAAGGCCAGCGCAGGCAAGGAAGACGCGAAGGTGGACGGCTTCACCCGCGACCAGCGCTTCTTCTTCAACTGGGCCACCGTGTGGCGCACCAAGTACACCCCGGAAAACGCCAAGGTCCGCCTGGCGACCGACCCGCACGCCCCGGCGCAGTTCCGCGCCATGGGTGCGCCGTCGAACCTGCCGACCTTCGCGGCCGCCTTCCAGTGCAAGGCCGGTTCGCCGATGGCCCGCAGCGGCGACCAGCAGGTGGTGATCTGGTAAGCCACGGCTGACGCTGTTGCAGACCTGCAGAGGCCCGGGAATTCCCGGGCCTTTGTTTTTCCGGGGTGCTTTTCATCCACGCATGGCGTGGATCCACTGATCTCGGCGCTCCCCGGTAGCGGCCGACCCTGGCCGGCGAAAGCAGCGTGATGCGTGCATGCCGCGTCCATGCCCGGCTTGCTATAGTGCGCGCGCCCTCAATCCATCACGGATTCGTTCCACATGCCCAATTTCCGTCCGCTTGCCATCGCCCTGGGCATCAGCCTGGCGACCCTGGTCCCGACCCACGATGCGTTCGCCGCCGCCAAGAAGAAGGCCGCCCGCGCCCCGGCTGTCAGTGCCCAGTGCAGCGACTTCTATGACGCCACCAACGCAGGCTGGCTGAAGGCCAATCCGGTGCCACAGACCGGTGCCACCACCGCGCTCGGCCAGCTGGTCGACCGCAGCCGTCAGCAGCAGCGTGAACTGCTCGACGCAGCGATGAAGGCGCCGCAGGGCAACGTGCAGAAACTACTGGGCGACTTCTGGGCCAGCGGCCTGGACGAAGCCGCCGTGGAAGCCGACGGTTCCAATCCGATCGCCCCGCTGCTGACCCGCATCAACGCCATCAAGAAAGCCAAGGACGTGCCGGCCTCGATCGCCGCGCTGCACCAGGTCGGCATCCCGGTGGCCTTCAACTTCGGCCCGGACGTGGACCTGAAGGCGCTGGACCGCCACATCGGCTACTTCATGCAGGGTGGCATGGGCCTGCCGGACCCGGCGTTCTATACCCGCACCGACGCCGACACCGTCGCGCTGATGGGCCGCTACCGCAATTACGTCAAGCAGATCCTGGCACTGACCGGCACTCCGGCCGCCAAGCTGGATGCCGAGTCGCAATCGGTGATCGCGCTGGAAACCGAACTGGCGCGCAACGCGCAGTCGCTGGCCGGCATCAACAACCCGTTCAACAACTACGCACCGATCTCCACCAAGGAGCTCAACAGCCGCTACCGCAACCTGCAGCTGGATGCCTTCCTGAAGGCCCAGGGCGTGGACGACGACCTGGTCTCGCTGGCCGACCCGGGCCTGTTCAAGCAGCTCGACGGCATGGTCACCAAGCTCAAGCCGGACCAGTGGAAGGCCTACCTGCGCTGGCGCGTGGGCGACTCGATGGCGCCGTATCTGTCCAAGGCCTACCGCGACGCCGAGTTTGAATTCCGTGGCCGCGTGCTGCGTGGCGAAACGCTGCCGCCGCAGCGTTGGGAAGATGTGCTGGAGGCGATCAACGTGGCCGCCGGCCCGATGCTCGGCCGCGAATACGCCGCCCGTTACCTGTCGGCAGAAGATCGTCGCCAGGCCGCATGGATCGTCGACAAGGTGCGCGAAGTGCAGATCGAGGCGGTCAAGAACAGCAGCTGGATGAGTGCCGAAGCCAAGACCGAAGCGCAGGCCAAGCTGGCCGCGCTGAAGATCGAGATCGGCACCCCGCTGCGCGACCTGGACTACAGCGTGCAGCCGATGGGCCGTGGTTCCTTCGGCGGCAACATGCTGATTGCTTCGACCTGGCGCCATCGCGAGGAAATGAAGCGCATCGGCAAGGGCAACGCTGACCGTCGCTGGGACGTGCTGCCGCAGCAGCCGTCGCTGGCCTATGACCTGGCGCAGAACCGCCTGATCGTCACCGCTGCAATCCTGCAGGGCCCGGTGTTCAACGCCAAGGCCGACGCCGCCGACAAGTTCGGCAGCTTCGGTGGCCTGGTCGGCCATGAGCTGACCCGCGCGATCGATGCCAAGGGCGCGCTGGTCGACGCCAAGGGCGAACTGCGCAGCTGGTGGACTCCGGCAGACAAGACCGCTTGGACCCTGCTCGGCAATCGCGTGGCCGCGCAGTACAGCGCCTACGACTTCCCGGGCGTGAAGGGTGCCAAGGTCAACGGCACGCTCACCCAGGAAGAGAACCTGGCCGACATCGCCGGCCTGGAACTGGCCTGGGCCGCGTACACCGCGCAGGAGCCGAAAGCCAAGCAGGCACAGCAGCAGGGCTTCTTCCGCGCGTGGTCGGCGTTGTGGGCGCAGCAGCTGTCGCCGAACGAGGCCGTGCGTCGCCTGACCGCCGACATCCGTGCGCCGGGCCTGTGGCGCAGCAACGGCACGCTGGCCAACCTGCCGGCATTCGGTGCCACCTTCAGCTGCAAGGCCGGCCAGCCGATGCAGCGCAGCGAAGCCGAGCAGATCAAGGTCTGGCGCTGAGCTAGCTGCTGCAACGGGTAATGCAGAGGGCGCCTTCGGGCGCCCTTTTTTTCGCCTGGCGACCCAAAAAAGGAACCCCGGCATGGCCGGGGTCCAGGTCGTTTTCTGGAGAGATCGATCAGGTGCTGCGATCAGAAGTCGTAGGACGCACTGACACGAACCGAACGAGGTGCGCTGAAGTAGGTACCCATGCCGTAGGTGTTGGACACCGTATAGGGGCCATCTTCATAGACCGCGTCAGACTGCACGGCACGACGCTGGTTCAGCACATTGAAAACATCCAGGCTGAAAGCCAGCTTGTGATCGGCAAACGAAGGGCGATACATCACGCCCAGATCCAGGCGGGTCGTCCAGGGCTGCCGGCCTGCGTCACCCGGGCGCGACGGCTTGCCACCGCAATAGTGATAGGCAGCGTCGTAGCCCAGCGGATCACTCTCATCGGTGCCGTAGTAGCCCAGGCAGCTCTTCGGCGCTCCCGACATGATCCGCAGGGTGGCCGACGCCGACCACTCGTCGTTGAACATATAGGCGCCATAGCCCTTCAGCTGGTGACGACGGTCGTTCGCCAGATAGCCGCCCGCGTATTCCATCAGTGCCGCGGCATCCCAGTCCTGGGTCTTGGAGACGTCATCCTGGCCGATATCCGACTTCACCTGGCCTTCGGTATTGCCGAAGCTGCGCGACCAGGTGTAATCCAGACGTCCGTACCACTTGTCGCTCAGCGGGTGCTCGATGAACAGATCGACGGCGATGTAGTCACGCTTGGCCTTCTTGTTGCCGTAACCCCAGTCGGCGGAGCTCATCTGCACCGGCGTGTAACCCGAACCATCCGCGTGCCGGATCATGAAGGTATTGGTCTTGCCCGGATTGAAGATCACACAGCCCGGGACATCGAGATTGCTGTCGTCGACGCCCATCGCGGCAAGCTTGTCATGGATGCGATCGGAGTCACAGGTATCGTCGATGGCCGTCTGCAGGCGACGATAGGTGAACTTGGCACCGGAGCTCCAGCGCTCGCCCAGCGTCTTCTCGAAGCCAAGGATCAGCTCGTCCTGGTACTGCGACTTCAGGTCGGTGGGCGCAATCGACAACGGATCAGGGGTCTGGCCATATTCATTGTTGGCTGACACCGGGCCCGGGCCCAGAGCGGTCAACCCGGTCGGGTTGCCGTTGGCATCAATTCCGCTATAGGTGAAGTACTCGCGGGTGAACGTCGAGGCGGACGCACCACGAATGGCAACGCTGTTGGGCAACGCCAGGTAGTAACGGCCCAGGTTGGCGAACACCTTCAGCGACGAATCGCCAAACACGTCCCAGCTCGCGCCCAGACGCGGCGCCCACTGGTCACCGCTGTCGACGTAAGGCTTGGCCGCGCTGTTGTAGTTGGTGAACTTGTCATTGCGGATGCCGAGGGTCACCAACCAGTTCGGCGTGACCTGCCAACGGTCCTCCAGATAGTAGGCCTTCTGCTTGACCGACATGCTGGTGGTCGTGGAGAAGATGTACTTCTGCACGAAGTAGCCATTGCCGCCCGGCGGGGTGATGTCAAAGCCCGGATTCGGCGACGAGGCCGGATCGACACGGCCATAGATCCAGGCGTACCCCGGCCCGGTCATCGCCTGGCCTTCGTTATGCCCCTGGAAGTACATGTTGTCGATGCCACCAGTCAGCTCGTGGTTGCCGATACGGTACTGCAGGTCTACACGCAGACCTCGGGTCTTGCTGCCCGCATCGGACGACTTGGTATAGAGCGCCGACTGGTCATTGCGGATGGGGCGGCCACCGGTAATGGACGGATCCTGATTGCCCGGGCTGCTGAGATAGGGGTTGGCCGTATCCAGCGGATTCGACTCCAGATTGCTCTCCTTGCTACGACCCCATACCGCACTCAGGGTCAGGTCATCGTTCAGGTAGCCGGTGTACTTGAAGATGTCAAAGTCGTCCTTGAGCTTCGTGGTGTTCGGGAACGTGCCGGTGCGATCACCTTCGGCCAGGTCCTCGTAATCGAACGATCGGTAGTAGCCACCGTTGCGATCGGTGTTCTGCACACGGGTGTATTCCAGCGTGTTGCTATCGTTGATGTTCCAGTCGATCTTTCCATAGAACTTCGGCGCATCGATGGTGTAGTGGTTGCGCACCTGCTGCGTTGCTGCAGAGCTGTTCGTGGACACACCTTCGGTGCGGTCCTTTTCCGCAGCCAGGTGGATGAACAGGCGATCCTCGATCAGCGGGCCACTGGCGTAGCCACTGTAGGTGGTACGCGTGGCGACATCATCCTTGCGGTAGCGATAGAGCGAGCCAGGCAACGAGTCATCGGTGTAGCTGTATCCATTGGGCAGCTGGCGATTGGGATAGATGACAGTGGCCGCAGAAGCCGACAGCGAATCCGGCGCCCAGGTAGCCTGCACGCCGAAATGCCATTCATTGGTGCCGCGCTTGCCGAGCTGGTTGATCACGCCGCCGGTGGAGCGCCCGTATCCCGCTCCGTAACCGCCCATGAACGTTTCCTGCTGGTCGATCGACCCGTATGGCAGGCTGATACCACCCAGATTGCTGAGCGGATTGTTGGCCAGAAAGCCGTTCAGATAGTAGGCATTCTCAGTGACACTGGAGCCGCCGAAGGACAGCACCGAACGCGAGCCATTGCTGAACGCGCCACTGCCCGAGACAACACCTGGCGCCAGCAGTGCGATGGCTTCGGCACTGCGCCCCAAAGGCAACACGTCCAGCTGCTCGGATGTGATGACCGACTTGGATACTGTGTTGGTGACATCGATCTTCGGCACATTCGCTGCAACGACGTTCACTGCCTCCAGTGTGGTGGCGGCGCTGGCGCCACCGGCAAACGACACCTCGGTGCCAACGCCAACCTTCAACAGCACATTCTCGCGCTGCTCGACAGTCTGGCCGTCACGCTGCTGGATGATGGTGTACTTGCCCACCGGCAGCGAGCCGAGGTTGTAGCGGCCATTGCTGTCGACGGTCGCCGAGCGCTTCAGGCCCGTGTCGCTCTGAACCACGATGGTCGTACCGGCGGGCGCGCTGCCGTACAACGAACCGGTCGTGCTCTGAGCGGCGGCGGCGCCAATGAAAGAAGTCAGGACGACCGCCAAGGCGGTGCGCTTCAGCCTTGCGACGTGCTTGCTGCTGGTCATGGAGTTTCCTTGATTCGGTGAAGATCAGGCTGCGATTGCAGAATTGCTACATGGAAGCGACAGTTCCTTGCAGCTGAATCAAATATTAATTTCATCAATTCTTAATTTGCAATGGCAGCTGAACAAAAACAACCAATTGAAATTAAAGGAAAAATTTCGACACAAACATGAAGCTCATTCATGTTTTATTTAACAATCAGAGACTTGCAGCCGCTTTCGGCCGGCTCCCCCACCCTGTCTCCGTTGGCCGTGATACAGATCCCGGGTTAACAGCGGCCGTGCTATCGCTGTGGCTTCGTCCAACGTAGAGCCCCGACATGGCACACAAGAACACGATCTGTGTCTGGTACGACAATGGCGCGCTCGAGGCCGCCACCTTCTATGCCAGCCTCCTGCCCGACAGCGCGGTCACCGCCGTGCATCACGCGCCGGGCGACTACCCCGACGGCAAGGAAGGCAACGTTCTGACCATCGAATTCACTGTCTGCGGCGTTCCCTGCGTCGGCCTCAACGGCGGCAGCGCGTTCAAGCACAGCGAAGCGTTCTCCTTCCAGATCCAGACCGAGGATCAGGCCGAGACCGACCGCCTGTGGAACGCGATCGTCGGCAACGGGGGCCAGGAGAGCCAATGCGGCTGGTGCAAGGACCGTTGGGGCATCTCCTGGCAGATCAGCCCGCGCATGCTGATCGAAGCAGTGACCAGCAAGGACAAGGCACTGGCCAAGCGCGCCTTCAACGCGATGATGCCGATGAAGAAGATCGACATCGCCACCATCGAAGCCGCGATCCAAAAAGGGGGCGGAGGGAATTAAATCGCTTCCCGCACGGGTCTGTGATCAGATGCTGATTGCAACGCAATCCCCTCCGCCCGCTTTCTTCAGAGGTGCTGATGACCTGGGATGCACTCATCGTCGGCGGCGGCCACAACGGGTTGGTCTGTGCAGCCTATCTGGCACGCGCCGGCAAACAGGTGCTGGTGCTCGAACGGCGTGGCGTGCTCGGCGGCGCCGCGGTCACCGAGGAATTCCATCCCGGCTTCCGCAACTCGGTGGCGTCGTACACGGTGTCGTTGCTGCAGCCGAAGGTGATCGACGACCTGCAGTTGCAGGCGCATGGGCTGCGCATTGTCGCGCGCCCGGTCAACAACTTCCTGCCATTGCCGGACGGCCGCTACCTGTTGTCGGCGCCCGGCCGCACCCAGGCCGAGGTCGCGAAATTCTCCGAACGCGATGCGCAGGCGCTGCCAGCGTATGAAGCACGCCTGGAGATCTTCGCCGACGTGCTGCGTGCGTGGGCCCTGCGCGCCCCCCCGGACGTCGGCGTGGCCGGCGGCTGGCGTGCCCTGCCCGCGCTGTGGCAGATGGGCCGTCTCGGCCGCGAACTGGCAACGCTGGATGCTTCGCTGCGCCAGGAACTGCTGGACCTGTTCACGCTTTCAGCGGCTGAGTACCTGGACCGCTGGTTCGAGAGCGCGCCGATCAAGGCGCTGTTCGGCTTCGATGGCATCGTCGGCAACTATGCCAGCCCCTACACGCCCGGAAGCGCCTACGTGCTGCTGCACCACGTGTTCGGCCAGTGCAATGGCGTGAAGGGTGCCTGGGGCCATGCAATCGGCGGCATGGGCGCGATCAGCCAGGCGATTGCCAGCGCGGCGCGCGAGGCCGGAGCCGAACTGCGCGTGGATGCCGGCGTGCAACGGGTACTGACCGAACAGGGCCGCGTCGTGGGAGTGGACCTGGCCAACGGCGAAATCCTGCGCGCACGCGCCGTAGTCGCCAACGTCAACCCCAAGCTGCTGTACGAGCAGTTGCTGGAACCGGCGCAGGTACCGGCGGCGACGCGCGAGCGGATGGCACACTGGCGCTGCGGCTCCGGGACGTTCCGGATGAACCTCGCGCTGTCGCGGCTGCCGGACTTCCGCGCCCTGCCCGGCCCCGGCGATCACCTCAGCGCCGGCATCATCATGGCGCCCAGCCTGGACTACATGGACCGCGCCTGGCTGGATGCGCGCCGCGATGGCTGGTCACGCGAGCCGATCGTGGAAATGCTGATTCCCAGCACGCTGGACGATTCGCTGGCGCCGCCCGGACAGCATGTGGCCAGCCTGTTCTGCCAGCACGTGGCGCCGGTGCTGCCCGACGGGCGTCACTGGGATGATCATCGTGAAGCAGTCGCCGATCTGATGATCGCTACCGTTGAACGGTATGCGCCGGGTTTCGCTGTCAGCATCCTCGGTCGGCAGGTGTTGTCGCCGCTTGATCTGGAGCGCACCTTCGGCCTGGTCGGTGGCGACATCTTCCACGGCGCGCTCAGTGCCCACCAGTTGTTCTCGGCACGGCCGATGGTTGGCCAGGCCGGCTATCGCGGTGCCCTGCCCGGGTTGTACCTGTGTGGTTCGGGTACCCACCCCGGTGGTGGCGTCACGGGTGCGCCCGGGCACAATGCCGCGCAGGTGGTGTTGCAGGATCTGTAGATCCACGCCGTGCTTGGATGCGCACGTACCCGCCGCATGCATGACCTGCCGTTGGTGGGTACCGACCGGGGTTGGCAATCATCCCTCTCGTTTCGTGCCAACCAAGGTTGGCACCTACCCGCGTGGGACAAGGCGTGCCAACCAAGGTTGGCACCTACAGCGTCAAATGATCCTTCGGATCATTTGACGCTGCGCAGATGGTTCGGGCGCTTCGGCGGGCCGGGCGGTCGGCGCTTGTTGAACGGCGATTGCCCTCGCCAGTAGCGGATCAGCAGCCAGCCGAACAGCATGCCGCCCAGATGCGCGAAGTGGGCCACGCCCGGCTGCCAGCCGGTCATGCCCAGCACCAGCTCACCCACGCCGAACAGGATCACGAAGGTTCGCGCCTTCATCGGGATCGGTGGGAACAGCAGCATCACCCGCTGGTTCGGGAACAGCATGCCGTAGGCCAGCAACAGGCCGAACACTCCGCCGGAAGCGCCCAGCACCGTGGCCGGATTCTCCAGCAACGTACCCACCAGCAACTGGCAGACACCGGCACCGGCCACGCAGACCAGGTAGTACAGCAGGAAGCGTTTCTCGCCCCAGGTCTGCTCCAGCGGCGCGCCGAACATGAAGACTGCCAGCATGTTGAAGAACAGGTGGCCGAAGCTGCCATGCAGGAAGCCATAGGTCAGCAGCTGCCACGGCTGGAAGTTGCCGCCCGGCGAGAACGCATCGAAGCCCTGCTGCAGCGGTTGCAGCATGAACGGCTCGAAGGTCTGCATGCCGAGCAGGAACGGCTGCTGCAGCAGGAACAGGATCGCGTTGGCGATCAGCAGGGCCTTGGTGACGGTAGGCAGTCGCGGGAACATGGGAGCACCGGCATGGAACGGCCTCCATCATAGCCGCAGCACCGTGTCTTGTTGGCGACCCGCAGGCGTGGCCTGTTCAGTCGCCAGCGGTGCTCAGCCCGGGCCCCACACGGCAGCATCCAGCGCCGCGGCTGGATCGGTGGCCGGCATCCGCACCCGGCCGTTCTCCACCACCACGCCCTCGGCGCGCAGCCGCTGTGACTGCTCGCGCCAGCCGGCCGACCCTTCTTCCATGGCAATTCGCCCATCCGAACGCAGCACGCGATGCCAGGGCAGGTCGGGATCGTCGTTCTGGCCGAGGATGCGTGCGGTCAAGCGCGCACGCCCCGGCAGGCCGGCACGCATCGCCACCTGGCCATAGCCCATCACCTGCCCCGCCGGGATCGCGCGGATCACCGCCAGGATGCGCGCACGCGCCTGCTCCGGCGTCAGCGCCGCAGGCGGGTCACCAGCAGTACGCCGATCAGCACCAGCACGGTGCCGGCGATCTGCGCCGGCCCCATCGGTTCGTCGAGCAGCCATAGGCTCATCACGATGGTGGAAACAGGGCCCAGCATACCGACCTGCGCGGCCAGCGACGAACCCACGCGCTGCACCGCCAGCATGATCGCCAGTACCGGCAGCACCGTGCACACGGTGGCATTGACCAGCGACAGCCACTGCACTGGCGCCGGCGCCTGCCACAGCAGCGGCAGTGGATGGGTCACCGCGAAGTGCAGCAGCACCAGCACGCTGGCCACGCAGCTGGCGTAGGCGGTCAGGCGTACCGCACCGATGCGCGCGACCACCTGCCCACTGCCGAACAGGTACAGCGCGTAGCTGAGCGCACTGCCCAGCACCAGCAGGCTGCCGACGATGATCTGCCCGCCCTCGCGCTGCAGGTCATGCCCGAAGGCCAGCAGCACGCCCAGATAGCTCAGCACCAACGCACCGATCTGCCAGCGTCCGGGCCGCTGGCGCGCCAGCAGCACATTGATCAGCAGCACCAGGGTAGGGTTCAAGTAAAGGATCAGCCGTTCAAGGGTCACGCTGATGTACTGCAAGCCCTGGAAATCGAGAAGGCTGGACAAGTAGTAGCCGGTGAAGCCCAGCCACAGCACGCGGGCGCGGTCGGCCCAGGACAGCGGCGTGGCCCGGCGCGCGGCCCACAGTGCCATCAGTACGAACAGCGGCAGCGCCATCAGCATGCGCAGCGCGAGCAGCGTGGTGGCATCGACGCCATGACGCAGGCCGAGCTTGACGATGATCGCCTTGCCGGAGGCGGTGATGGCACCGATCGCGGCCAGGCCGATTCCACTCAGCGCGATGCGTGGGGAAGCGGTTGCGATACGGGAAGTGGGGCTGGACATCAGGACGACGGCGGGCCGCATAGGGCGGCCCGGAAAGGCGTGGGGGCCGTCATTGTCGCATGGAGGCGCCCGGTGCCCTGTAGAGCCGAGCCTGCGCTCGGCTGCACCATGCCTGCACGGAATGCAGCCGAGCATAGGCTCGGCTCTACAACTGCGGGCTCAGCGCATCAGCACCACTTCCTCGGCCGAGGTCGGGTGGATCGCCACGGTATCGTCGAACTGGGCCTTGGTCGCGCCCATCTTCACCGCCACCGCGAAGCCCTGCAGGATCTCGTCGGCCGCTTCGCCCAGCAGATGAATGCCCACCACCCGTTCTTCCGGGCCGGCGCAGACCATCTTGAACAGGCTGCGCTGGGTGCCATTGGCCAGTGCCTGCAGCATCGGGCGGAAACGGCTGTGGTAGACGCTCACCTGGTCGAAACGTGCACGCGCTTCTTCTTCGCTCATGCCCACCGCGCCCAGTGGCGGGTGCGAGAACACCACGCTGGCCACGTTCTCATAATCCATCTTCGACTGCGGCCGGCCACCGAACAGGCGGTCCATCAGCCGCCGCGACGCGGCCACCGCCACCGGCGTCAGGCCGACCTTGCCAGCGATGTCACCCACCGCATGCACGCTCGGCACGCTCGTGGTCTGCCATTCGTCCACCTGCACCTGCTGGTGTTCGCCGATGCCGATGCCGAGCGCTTCCAGGCCCAGGTCACGGCTGTTGCCGCGCCGGCCGGTGGCAAAGAACACCGCGTCGAACACGCTGTCGAGCGGGCCGTCATGGCCGAACGCACGCACGCGTTCGCCCTCGCGCTGCAGTTCGCGCAGGCGGTAGTCGAAATGGATGCGCACGCCCTGCTGCTTCAGGTTCTCGGCCAGCTGGTCGGTCAGCTCGTAGTCGAAGCGCTCCAGCAGCCGCTTGCCGCGCACCAGCAGGCTCACCCGGCTGCCCAGTGCCTGCAGCAACCCCGCCAGCTCCACCGCGATGTAACCACCACCGATGATCGCCACTTCGGCCGGTGCCGCACGCAGATCGAAGAAATCATCGGAGACCAGGCCCAGTTCCGCGCCGGGAATGTCCGGGCGCAGCGGGTGCGCGCCGGTGGCGATCAGGATGTGTTCGGCGCTGTAACGCACGCCATCGCTGCAGGCCACGGTGTGCGCATCGAGCAGATGGCCGCGTGCCGGGATGCGCACCACGCCGGTTTCATCCAGGCGCTTGTGGTAGCTGGTGTGGATGTTGCTGATGTAGGCCTGGCGATGGATCACCAGTTCCTTCCACGACAGCGACGGGCGTGCCTCGACATCGAAGCCCATCGCATTGGCCAGGCCAATGCGCTCGTGCAGGTCAGCCGCCAGCCACATCGCCTTCTTCGGCACGCAGCCAACATTGACACAGGTACCGCCCAGCTCGCCGGGCTCCAGCATCGCCACGCGCTTGCCATGCTGCGCCGCGCGGATCGCACCGGCCAGGCCGGCGGAGCCGCCGCCAAGGACGATCAGGTCGTAATCATAGGGAGCAGTGCTCATCGGAATCGCTCGGGTCGGTAAGGGGCAGGATCGATCGCTGGCGTGCGGCCGCAGACGAGATCGGCGATCAGCTGGCCGGTGCCGGCGCTCATGCTGATGCCGAGCATGCCATGCCCCGCTGCAAGCCAGACGTGAGGATGCGCGGGTGCGCGGCCGATCAACGGCACATCGTCCACGCTCATGGGGCGCCACCCGCACCACTGCTCCTGCAGCTGCGCACCGCGTGGCGCGCGCAGGTAATGGTCGGCGGCCTGCTGCAAAGCCTGCAGGCGGCCCATGCGCAGCTGCGGATCGGCACCGGCGAATTCCATGGTGCCGCCCAGCCGCAGCGCTTCGCGCCAGGCGATCACGAACACGGAATGGTCTTTCAGCACCACCGGGCGCTGTGGCACCTGCGCCGGTCGCGACCAGGTCAGCGAATAGCCTTTGCCGGGCTGGATCGGCACGCGCAGATCCAGTTGACGTGCCCAGTCGCGCGACCACGGGCCGGTGGCCAGCACCAGCTCACGTGCCCGCAGGGCCTGCCCACCGACCTGCACGCGTACCCCGTGTGCATCGTCGCTGAAGCCCTGCACGTCCTTCTGCTCGTCGATCACCACGCCCTGCGCGCGCAGTACACGTGCCAGCTCCGCGGTGTAGCGGTCCGGCCGCAGCTGCGCATCACCGGGAAAGTGGATCGCGCCGGCCAGGCGGTCGTGGAAGGCCGGATTGGCACGTGCGTAGCCGGCCCCGTCGATGCAGGCCGTGGCGATACCCTGCCTGTTCAGTGCTTCGCACTCGGCCGCGTAGTGGTCGAAGTTGCGCGCATCGCCGAACACATAGTCCAGCCCGCGCGTATCGAACTCGCACTCCAGTGCATGCGCATGCACCCAATCGGCCAGGCGCAGCCGCGAGTCGTTCAGCAATGCACCCCGTGCCCGCGTGGATTGCAGCCAGTCACGCGTGTTGCAGCGTGCACCGAACTGCAGCAACCAGCGCCACAGCACCGGATCCAGGCGGGTGCGCACATACAGCGGCGCACGCGGATCGAGCATCCAGCGCAATGCGCGCAGTGGCACGCCAGGCGCAGCCAGTGGAGGTGCATGGCTGGGAGTAACGGTGCCGCAGTTGCCGTGCGAGGTTGCCGCACCAATGCGGCCACGATCGATCACACGCACCTGCCGCCCCTGCGCACGCAGTGCGAGCGCGGCGGCCAGACCGATGGCACCGGCGCCCACCACGATCACATCCTCGCGCGCGCCCAGCATCGATCAGCCCTGCCCGGCTCCGCGCCGCATCGGCGGCCACTGCCGGTAGGTCATCGCGCGCCACAGCCATTCCATCGGCCCAAAGCGGAAGTGGCGCAGCCAAGCGTGCGAGATGCCCAGCTGCACGGTGAACAGCAGCAGCGCGAACAGCAGCTGCACGCTGCGTGGCATCATTTCGAACGCGCCCAGGCCGTAGTGATAGAACAACCAGGTGCACAGCAGGGACTGGCCGAGGTAATGGGTCAACGCCATGCGCCCGACCGGCGCCAGCCAGCCCAGCCGCGCGCGCCAGTGCACGATCCAGGCCAGGTAGCCCAGGCACATCGGCAGGCCGCCGATCGTCACCAGCGCCATCGCCGCCGTCACCGGCAGATCGTAGGCGCCCGGCGCCAGATACGGTTTCCAGGCAACACCCAGCAGCGTGACCAGCAGGCCGAGGGGCAGCGCCACCCAACGCAACACCGCGTACAACCGCGGGAAGCGCTCCGGTGTGGCCAACGCGCCGCTGCCGGCAAACCAGCTGCCGATCAGGAACATGCCAAGCACCTCCGGACCGGTGATCAGCAGCGCCCCCATCGACGCGCCGAACTCATTCACCCGCTGGACGGTGGCCTGCATCCAGCTGCCGTGCCCGTACACCTGGCGCTGCAGATCGATGCCCTGCTGCGCCTCGGTGAGCATTTCCCGCACCTCGTCCGCAGAGGCCATCGACACCATCGCGCCGACCAGCAGCATCATCGCCACACCGCCGAGGTAGACCGTCGCGCCCATCCACGGCAGCCAGCTGCGCGGCGCCTCCCGGCAGGCCAGCAGCGGCAGCGAGATCAGCGCGTACAGCACCAGGATGTCGCCCGACCAGACCAGCACTGCATGGCACAGGCCGATCAGCAGCAGACCGGCACTGCGACGCAGGTAGAACGGGGTGAAATCACGCGCAGCCAGCTCGGCGCGTTGCGCCATCACCGCAAAGCCGGCGCCGAACAACAGCGAGAACAGCGTGAAGAACTTACCCTGCACGAACACATAGACAAAGGCATCGGCCCAGTAGTCAATGCCATGCCAGTGCACGTCGATGCCGGTGAACGCCAGGTCCAGCGGCCCGCTGAAGGCCTCGATGTTCATCAGCAGGATGCCCAGCAGCGCGGCACCGCGCAGCACGTCCAGCACGGCGATGCGTTCGCCGGAGGCCATCGGCTGCAGGGAAGGAGAAGCGGCGTTCACGGGGCATCCGTCGGGCAGGTCCGTCATTATGCCGTCGGCCCGCACGCCGTGGATGGGCGCGCCGTGTTCCAGAAACGCAACGGCCCGCCGAAGCGGGCCGTTGCTGACATCACGATCGCGCTGCGATCAGTGGTGGTGACCACCGTCGCCGTGGACGTGGCCGTGATCGATCTCTTCCTGGCCGGCTTCGCGCACATCGACGATTTCCACGTCGAAGTGCAGGTCCTTGCCAGCCATCGGGTGGTTCAGGTCAACGTCGACGACGCTCATGCCGACCTTCTGCACGGTCACCGCACGCGGGCCGAAGTTGGTCTGCAGCACGACCTGCTGGCCCGGAGCCAGCTTGGTGTTGCCGAAGTGCTTCTTCGGCACGCGCTGGGACAGGCCCTCACGGCGCTCGCCGTAGGCGTCGGCAGCATTGACATCGACGCTGAAGGTCGCGCCGGCTTCCTTGTCCATCATGGCGTTTTCCAGGCCCGGGATGATGTTGCCGTGGCCGATCAGGATCGCCAGCGGCTCGCCGCGGTCCTTGGACGATTCGATCGGCTCCTGGCCGACTTCGGAAACGGTGTAGTGGAAGCGGACAACGCGGTCTTTTTCGATCTTCATGCGCAACTCTGTCTGGATCTGCCGGAGGCAGGCGGGTTGGGGCGGGTTGTCGCCCGGCGGGGACGCCGCCATCATGACGGCCAATCCAAGGTGGCGCATTATCCGGAGATCATGCACATCACGCCAGTTTCGTCCGGCCTCCGCCGGCTTCTCGCCCCGGCCCTGCTGCTGGCCCTGCCCCTGCTGATGACCGCCTGCGGCGGTGGCAAGGCCACCCGACCTGCACCTCCCCCGCCTACGGCGAACTGGCCGAAGACCGTGCCGGACAACCCGGAGGCGGCCAACTCGGTGCTGATGCGCGCCATCAGCCTGGTCGGCACCCCCTACCGCTATGGCGGCAACACCCCCGATTCGGGCTTCGACTGCAGCGGCCTGGTCGCCTATGTCTACCGCGAGATGCTGGACCTGAAGCTGCCACGTACTTCGCGCGATCTCGCGGCGGTACAGGGCCCGAAGATCGATCCGCAGCGCCTGGCCACCGGCGATCTGGTGTTCTTCGGCAGCCGCGGCAGCGTCACCCACGTTGGCATTTATGTAGGTGAAGGGCGTTTCGTGCACGCGCCGAGTACCGGTGGCACCGTGCGGCTGGACTCGCTCAGCGGTCCCTACTGGAAGGACCACTACACAGGCGCGAAACGTGTCCTTCGCTAAGATGAACAGGCGATATGTTCAAAACTGTGACGCACATCACCTTGAAACTAACGGATTACTAACGGAATTTTTAACTTATCCGCGCTTTTACAGGGCATGATGCCCCATCGTTTTTTTCCTGTGACCGACGCGTGACGACTGACGACCTGAAAAGCGAAGGCCAGACTTCCGTATCTTCACGCAGTGCCCGCCCGTTGTTGCTTGGCCTGGCACTGTGTCTGACCAGCCTCCCGGCCTGGTCGCAGACTGCTCCGAACCGTTCCGATGCAACCCCGGCCCCGGTGGCCGAGAGTACCGCCCGACCGGCCGCCAAGGCCGAGGCTGCCGCTCCGCAGCGCAGCCGCGTCGACGCCGCCGCCAGCGCTACCCTGGCCGCCCTGCTGCCGCACCTGGCCGCCAACGACACCATTCCGCTGATGGACCGCTCGGCCGTGGTGGCCGGTGACCTCAGCCGCCTCCTCGCCAACTACGACACCAGCAGCGCTGCCAATGGCAGCGTTGTCGGCACCGCGGCCGACAACGGCAAGGTGCAGTCGCTGCTGCGCCGTGCAATGACGCTGCTGGGCACCCCGTACCGTTGGGGTGGCAGCAACCCGGACAGCGGCTTCGACTGCAGTGGCCTGGTCGGTTACGTGTTCCGCTCGGCCCTGGGTATCGAGCTGCCGCGCGTCTCGCGCGAAATGGCGCACGACGACAACGCCGAACTGATCAACGACCGCACCGCGCTGGCCGCTGGTGACCTGGTGTTCTTCGGCCGCAAGGGCCGCGTCGACCACGTGGGCATCTATGTGGGCGATGGCCGCTTCCTGCACGCACCGAGCTCCGGCAAGGACGTCCGCGTGGACACCCTGCTCAGTGGCTACTGGGGCAACAAGTTCATGCAGGCCCGCCGGGTCGACCTCTGACCGGTTGGCGCCACCGAGCCGCCTGATGCGAGAAGCCGCTGCCCTGCAGCGGCTTTTTTGTTTGCGCCCCCGGTAGGTGCCGACCTTGGTCGGCACAGCGCCATCTGCCCTGGTGGGTGCCGACCTTGGTCGGCACCGCCACCATCCTCGTGGCGTGGATCTACCGGAACAAAACAAAAGGCCCGCCGGTCAGGGCGGGCCTTCCATCACCACCACGCAACCTCAGCCGCGTGGCGGTGTCGGGTCGGGATCATCCACGCCCACGTTGCTGGACGGGTTGTCATACACCGCCTGGTCGAGCAGCCCGGTCTCCTTGGCCACGATCACCGGCACCAGCATCTGGCCCGTCACGTTCGTCATCGTGCGCATCATGTCCAGGATGCGGTCGATGGCATACAGGTAGCCGATCGTCTCCAGCGGCAGGTTGGCCGCGCTCAGCACCACCGTAGCCATGATCACCGCGGTACCTGGCACGCCGGCCGTACCGAAGCTGCCCAGCACCGAGGCGATCAGCACCACCACGTACTGTTCCGGGGTCAGCGGCACACCGCTGTACTGCGCGATGAACACCGCGCACAGCGCCGGATAGATCGCACCACAGCCGTCCATCTTGATGCTGGCGCCCAGCGGCACCGCGAACGAACCGTAGTCCTTGTTAACGCCCAGGTTGTGGGTGATCGAACGCAGCGCCACCGGCATCGCGGCGAAGCTGGACGAGCTGACGAAGGCCACCTGCATGCCCGGCGCCGCGCCGCGGAAGAACTTCAGCGGATTCAGACCATGCGCCAGCAGCAGTGCGCTGTAGACCACCACGATGTGCAGGGCACAGGCCACGTACAGGGCCAGCACGAAATGACCCAGCGGCAGCAGCTTCTCGAACCCGTAGCTGCCGACCAGACCGGCGATCAGCCCGAAGGTACCGATCGGGGTGACTTCCAGCACGAAGCGGGTCACCTGGATCATGATGTCGCTCATCTGGCCGACCAGCTTGCGCGCCTCGGTCACCTTCTCGCCCAGCTTGACGATGGCGAAACCGACCAGACCAGCAAAGAAGATCACCGGCAGGATCGAGCCACGGCCGGCGGCCAGCACGGTTTCACCCGCGGCATTGACCTTGGTGCCGATGCCGGACAGCGCATAGAAGACATTGGCCGGCACCACGTCCAGCAATACCTGTACCACGCTGGGCACTTCGCGCGGCACATAGTTGCTGGCCATCGCCAACTGCAGGCCACCCGCGCCGGGCTGCAGCACCGTGCCTACGGCCAGGCCAACGCACACCGCCAGCGCGGCGGTGATCACGAACCACAGGAAGGTGCGGCCACTGAGCGCGGCGATCGACTTCTGGCCGTGCAGCGACGAGATCGCATTGATGACCGCGAAGAACACCAGCGGCACCGCGATCATCTTGATCAGGGTGACGTACAGCTCGCCGAGCGGGCCGAACCACGTTTCCGCGGCCGGGCCGAGCGCCCAGCCGGCCAGCGCGCCGAGCACGAAGCCACCGACCACGCGCTGCCAGAATGGAATCCGCAGCCAGGCAGAGACCAGCTTCATAGGCAATCCAGAGGGAAGGAAGGGATGCTGGCACGATAGCCCAACAACGGCTGGGGAACGACCGCCCGGCCGGCAAATCAGTGTGTCATCGGCGTGCCTTGCGAGGGCGGGCATAATGAACGTCCCGTTACAGTTTGTGAGATCCCAGCGTCCATGCGCCGTTCCGTCTCCCTGTTGGCCGCCTGCGCCACCACCCTGCTGCTGGGCGCCTGCGCCAGCACCGCACCCGCGTCCGCTCCGGCCGGCCTGAAGGTCGCCGTCGATCCCGTCGCCCACCCGGCCGGCGAGACACCGCAGTGGTGGTACCGCAGCGGCGCCGCCCAGGCCGCCGCCAACGGCGCGATGTCCGGCAAGGCCAGGAACGTCATCCTGTTCCTCGGTGACGGCATGAGCCTGACCACCGTGGCCGCCTCGCGCATCTACGAAGGCCAGCAGAAGGGCGGCTCCGGCGAAGAGAACCTGCTGTCCTGGGAGCGCTTCCCGGCCACGGCGTTCAGCAAGACCTACAACACAGATTCGCAGACCCCCGATTCGGCCGGCACCATGACCGCCATCACCACCGGCGTGAAGACCCACATGGGTGCGATCGGCGTCAGTGCCGGCAGCCGCACCGACTGTGCCGACAGCCTGTCCAAGGGCCTGCTGACCTGGCTGCAGCTGGCCGACAGCGCCGGCCTGGCTACCGGCGTGGTATCCACCGCGCGCCTGACCCATGCCACCCCGGCCGCCACCTATGCGCACTCGCCCGAGCGCAACTGGGAAAACGACACCGACCTGACCGACGCGGCCAAGGCCGCAGGCTGCAAGGACATCGCCCAGCAGCTGCTGTCGACCTCGCGCTATGGCCGTGGCCCGCTGGTCGCCCTCGGCGGCGGCCGTGGTGAGTTCACCACGGTGGAAGAGCGCGACCCGGAGTACGACGACAAGGTCGGCCAGCGCCTGGATGGCCGCAGCCTGGTGCAGGAATGGCAGCAGGCGCACCCGCAGGGCGCCTACGTGTGGAACAGCAAGCAGCTGGCCGCCGCCGCGGATGCGCCGGCCATCCTTGGCCTGTTCGAACCGGACCACATGCGCTACGAGTACGAGCGCCCGCAGGATCCGGGCGGTGAGCCGAGCCTGGCCGAACTGACGGCGGCAGCCATCAAGAATCTGGCCAAGCACCAGGAAGGCTACGTGCTGATGATCGAAGGCGCGCGCATCGACCACGCCAACCACAGCGGCAACGCCTACCGTGCCCTGACCGAGACCGTGGCGCTGTCCGACGCGGTGCGCGTGGCCAACGAGCTGACCTCGGCCGACGACACCCTGATCATCGTCACCGCCGACCACTCGCACACGCTGAACTTCGTCGGCTACCCGGCACGCGGCAATCCGATCCTGGGCAAGGTGAAGGACAAGGGCGGCGAAGATGGTGCCGGCAAGCTGGACTACGCGCTGGACGGCACCGGCCAGCCCTACACCACGTTGAGCTACGCCAATGGCCCGGGCCATACCGGCAGCAGCAACCAGCAGCCGGCCGGCCCGAAGCGCTACCCGCACAACCCGAGCAGCTTCGAACCGGCCAACGGCCGCCCGAACCTGCGCGAGGTCGACACCGAGCATCCGGACTACATGCAGGAAGCACTGGTGCCGATGAAGTCCGAATCGCATGGTGGTGAAGACGTCGGCATCTGGGCGCGTGGCCCGGGCAGCAAGGCGATCCGCGGCACGCTGGAACAGAACGCGATCTACCACATGATCGTGCAGGCCACCCCGGCCCTGCGCGAGCGCCTGTGCCAGGCCGGCACCTGCGATGACAAGGGCGTACCGGTGCAGCTGCCGGCACCGACGGCCTTCGAACGCAAGGCCGAGGCCAAGTGATCGTGCCGCAGGCCCGCCCTGCCCCCGCCCGCGGCCGTTTCGCGCGGTCGCTGGCCCTGCTCGGCGCGCTGGCCAGTTCCAGCGCGCTGGCGCAGGCACCGGCCTGCAAGCTGCTGACCGACGAACACGGGTTGTGGCCGCTGCCCAACTGCGAGGTGGTCGATCACCGGCCGAAGATCAGCGCCGATACGCTGAAGGACCTGAACTACGACGACCACGGCCTGGCCGTGGTATATGCCGATCAGGGCTTCCACTACATCGACCGCAAGGGCCGCAGCCTGCCGGTGCTGACCTGGGACAACGGCCCGGAGACACCGGAGGAAGGCCTGCTGCGCGGGCGCGTCGGCAATCGCGTGGGCTACTTCGATCTGACATTCCGCCAGGTAGTGCCGGGCACCTTCGATTTCGCCTGGCCATTCCGCGATGGCGTGGCCGAGGTCTGCAACGGCTGCCGTCGCGGCACGCCGGATGGCGATGGCCACACGCCGATGGAAGGCGGCGAGTGGTTCCGGATCGACCGCTCGGGTCGTCGGGTGAAGTAGGGTTTTCGGCAGGGCTGCGCCCTGCACCTGCAGACGCAACGGCAACGGCCGAAGCAACAGCAACAGCGTGCATTCCGTGGGATGGCGGGGCACTGTGGGTTTGCGGGGACGCCGTAAACCCATCCATGAAGTGCCCCCCGAGACTTGGACGGGGTCAGGCGGCCGATTGGGCCTGCTCCCGGTACTTTACCGGGCTCAGACCTTTCAGTTTCAGTTTGATGCGCTCTTCGTTGTAGTACTGGATGTATTCCACCAGCCCAGCCTCCAGACTCTCGATGCTGTCAAAGCTGTTCAGATAGAAGAACTCCGACTTCAACGTTCCGAAAAAGCTCTCCATTGCCGCATTGTCCAAACAGTTGCCACGCCGGGACATGCTTTGCTTCAACGAGTGCTTTTCCAGCATGTGCCGGTAGTTTTCATGCTGGTACTGCCAGCCCTGGTCAGAATGGATCATGGGGCGCTCATCCGGGGAAAGCTTGCTGATGGCCTCCTCCAGCATCTGACCCACCAGATCGAACACGGGCTGGCGCTTGATCTGATAAGCCACGATTTCACCGTTGTAGAGGTCCATGATCGGCGACAGGTACAGCTTCATGCCCTGCACCTTGAACTCGGTGACGTCGGTCACCCACTTCTGATTGGGTCGCTCGGCCTGGAACTCACGATTGAGATCGTTGCCAACCACAATATTGGCCGCCCCCTTGAAGGCCCGATAGCGCTTGACGCGCACGCGCGATTTCAGGCCCATCTCCCCCATCAGGCGCTGTACCCGCTTGTGATTGGTCCGATGGCCCTGATTGGCCAGTTCCAGCGTCACCGTGCGATAGCCATAGCGCCCTTGGCTCTGATCGTAGATTGCACGGATACGCTCACGCAGGTCTGCCTCGTCCTGATCCGGATGGGCCAGGACATGGTTCTGGTAATAGAACGTACTGCGCGACAGCCCTGCCGCTTCGAGCAGAAGCGACAGCGTATGAACCTGCCTCAATCCTTGGATGGCTTGCGCTTTGCGTCTTGCGCCGCCTGCTCTTCCCGGATCAAGGCATCGAGTTTTTTTAGGTAGTCGGTCTCCGCGCGCAGATAGGCGACTTCCTTGAGCAGCTCATCGCGGCTCATATCCTCAGGTGGCTTGGACGAACGGGTCTTTTTCATCGGCTTTCGGGGCGGCGGCAGGGGCGGTGCCAACGCTTGGGCACCGCCCTGAGCATACAGGCGCCGCCACTGCCCCACTGCGCCGGCATCACCAATCTGAAAGTAGGTGGTGGCCTCGCGCCCGGACATGCCGTCCTGGCTCATCTTCTCCAGGACAGCCAGCTTGAACGCGAGGTCATAGGACCGGGCCTGGCGGTGAAACCCGCGCCAACCGTGCAGCCGATAGGTCGCCACCCAGCGTCTGACCGTGGAGAACTCCAGGCTGTGGCGACGAGCAACGGCTTTGACCGATGTGGAGGTCTTGCAGGCCTCTTTGGCGACCTGCAGTTTGAAACGCGCGTCGTATCTGTTCATGTATCCCTCGGGGTTGGATCTGGCGTCCAACTCCCGGGGGTCACTTCACCATGGGGGCTTGGTCGCCGCATCCATGCGGCTCACACCCCGCAAACCCACAGTGCCCCACCTTCGACAGTTGGCTGGTGGCCAGTGGATCCACGCCATGCGTGGATGAAATCTGTCAGATATCGAATTGAATCCGGGGTCAGATCCGTTTTCCTGCGGAAAACGGATCTGACCCCAAGAGCAATTCCGACAGTTCGCAGGAAACTGTCGAAGGCGGGGTGGGTCCGGTTGCGGGAGTGTCCGCGGCATGGATGCCGCGGCCAAGCCCCCAAGGATGGGTTTACGGCGTCTCCCGCAACCGGACCCACCCCGCCATCCCTCAGCTGACCAGCTGTTGCTGTTGCTGTTGCTGTTGCTCTGGCTCGTAGCGGGTGCAGGGCGCAGCCCTGCCAAGTAAACCCCACCCTATACTTGCCGCCGTGACTGCCTTCCCCGCCCTCGTTCCGCTGGATGCGCCGCTGCTGGTGGGTTACAGCGGCGGTGTCGACTCCACCGTGCTGCTGCACTGGCTGTGGCGCTGCGCCCAGGCCTCCGGCACTCCGCTGCGTGCGATGCACGTACACCACGGTCTGCAGCCAGCCGCCGACGACTGGGTACGGCATTGCCAGCAGCAGTGCGCGGCCCTCGGTATCGAGCTGGCCGTGCACCACGTACAGGTCGACGACACCACAGGCCTGGGCCTCGAAGGCGCGGCGCGCCAGGCACGACGTGCCGCCTTCGCGGCCGAGCTGCGCGAAGGTGAAACGCTGGCACTGGCGCAGCACCAGGACGACCAGGCCGAGACCTTCCTGCTGCGCGCGCTGCGCGGTTCGGGCGTCGATGGCCTTGCAGCGATGTCCGCACGCAGCCGTCTTGGCGAACATCACCTGTGGCGACCACTGCTGTCGACGCCGCGCACCGCGCTGCTCGACTACGCCCAGCAGCACGCGCTGCAATGGATCGAAGACCCCAGCAACGCCGAAGACCACGCCGATCGCAACTTCCTGCGCCTGCAGGTGTTGCCGTTGCTGCACCAGCGCTGGCCCCATGCGGCTGCAGCATTGGTGGGCAGCGCGACGCATTGCCGGCAGACCCGCGAAATGCTGGACGAGGAAGACGCCGAGCTGATCGCGCATCTGGAAGTGGCACCGCGCGTGCTGTCACTGGAACTGCTGCGCCAGATGTCGCCGCGCCGCGCAGCACGCGTGCTGCGCGCGTGGGTGCTGGGCCATGATGCGGCACCGTTGCCGGCCTCGGTGTTGCAGCAGGCGCTGGAGGAGCTGTTGCCGGCCGACATCGACCGCCAGGCGCGTGTGCGCTGGCAGGATCACGTGATCCAGCAATGGCGTGACCATGCCTACCTGCTGCCGGCCCGGCTGCCCTCGCTGCCCCTCGACTGGCAGGCCGCCTGGGATGGCCGAGCACCGCTGCCATTGCCCGACGGTGGCCAGCTGAGCCTGCTTGGCGCCAGCGCTTTCGAACAACCACTGCAGGTCCGTGCACGCGTGGGCGGTGAGCGCATCCTGCTGCCGGGTCGCCAGCATTCGCATGCGCTGAAGGACTGCCTGCAACGCGAACATCTTGCCCCCTGGCGACGCGCCCAGCTGCCGTTGATCTTCGATGGCCCGCAGTTGCTGGCCGCCGCCGACGTGGTCATCGCCGCGCCCTTGCAGGCCTGGTTGCAGGCCAACGAGGCACAGCTCCAGTGGCGTCCCGGCGGCTGGTGAATTGACCCCCGCGCGCGGCCCGTCCACACTTGCCGCATGGCCAAGAAGTCCCCTGAAAACGCCTCCCCGGTCGCCCAGTTCGAGCAGTCGCTCGAATCGCTGGAGCAGCTGGTGGAGCAGATGGAAACCGGCGAGCTGAGCCTGGAAGCGTCGCTCAGTGCTTACGAACGTGGCGTCGGTCTGTACCGCCAGTGCCAGCAGGCACTGGAGCAGGCCGAACTGCGTGTACGCCTGCTCAGCGATCCGGCGCAGCCGGAAGCCTCCGAGCCTTTCGATCCGCCCAGCAATGACGGCTGAGGTTCTGTTCGCGCGCTGGCGCGACCGTATCGAAAGCCAGCTCGACGCTGCCCTGCCCTCGCCTGCCGAAGCGCCGCAGCGCCTGCACCAGGCCATGCGCTATTCGGTGCTGGGCGGTGGCAAGCGCATGCGCCCGCTGCTGGTGTATGCCAGCGGGCACCTGTTCGGCGCGCAGCCTGAAAGCCTGGACGCAGCGGCCATGTCCGTCGAGCTGATCCACGCCTATTCACTGGTGCATGACGACCTGCCGGCAATGGACGACGATGCCCTGCGCCGCGGCAAGCCGACCACCCACATCGCCTTCGACGAAGCCACCGCGATCCTGGCCGGCGACGCACTGCAGACCCGTGCCTTCGGCCTGCTGGCCGATGCGCCACTGCCCGCCACGCTGCGCGTGGCCTGCCTGCAGACCCTGGCCCACGCGTCCGGTGCCTCCGGCATGTGCGGCGGCCAGGCGCTGGACATCGATGCCACCGGCCAGCAGCAGACACTGGCAGCATTGACCCGCATGCATGCCCTGAAGACCGGTGCGTTGATCCGGGCGGCGGTACGCATGGGCGCGCTGTGCGGCCAGGCCCACGAACCGCAGCTGGCCCAGCTGGACAGCTTCGCCGATGCGCTCGGCCTGGCCTTCCAGGTGCGCGATGACATCCTCGATGTCGAAGCCAGTTCCGAACAGCTGGGCAAGACCGCCGGCAAGGACCAGGCACAGGACAAGAGCACCTTCCCCGCCCTGCTCGGCATGGACGGTGCGAAGGCGCAGCTGCAGGAACTGGCGGCACGCATGCAGGCCCTGCTGGCCGGGTATGGCGACGAGGCCGATGCGCTGCGCGCACTGGCGACGCTGGCGGTGGAACGCGATCACTGATCGCTGCACGCGGCCCGGCATTTCCCGCACACGAAAACGCCCGGCAATGCCGGGCGTTTTCAGTTCCGCGTGCGGACGATCTTACTTGATCAGGCGCAGCGCGAACGGGTAGCGGTAGGCTTCGCCGTTGTTGGCCTTGACCGCAGCGATGATGCTGAACACCAGGCTGATGATGCCGACGATCGGCGCCAGGATGCCGCCGATGATCACGATCATCAGGATCATGCTGATGATCATGGCGATGGTCACGGTGATCTGGAAGTTCAGGGCTTCCTTGGCCTGGTCGGTCACGAAGGCCTTGCCCGCGTCATCCTTGTTGATCAGCCAGATGATCAGCGCGCCGATGAAGCCGGTGAAGATGCCCAGCAGGTGCGCGGCCAGGGCCATGGTGCGCTGGTCGGCCGGGACGTCGGTGGTGGCCGGCGGCGGCGGGACGTTATCGAATTCACTCACGACAAAACTCCTTTTCATTGGGTGGTCTTGACCAACCAGCACCCAGCTGATTGCGTCAGGCGCGCATAGCTTACGCCATCGACGGCATCAATCATTACCTGCGATGGTCATCCGCCCCAACAGGATCGAACCGGTCCGGATGTGCGAGCGGGGATCGACGTCGCTGCCGACCGCCTCGATGCTGCTGAACATCTCGCGCAGGTTGCCGGCGATGGTGATCCCGTCCACCGGGTACTGGATCTCGCCGTTCTCGACCCGGAAGCCACCCGCGCCACGCGAATAGTCGCCGGTCACGCCGTTCACGCCCTGCCCCATCAGCTCGGTCACCAGCAGGCCGTCGCCCATCTGCCGCGCGATGTCCTGCAGGGAGCCGGCGTTGGCCGCCAGCTGCAGGTTGTGCACGCCGCCGGCGTTGGCGGTGGTCTGCAGGCCCAGCTTGCGTGCCGAGTAGCTGCCCAGCACATAGCGCTGCAGCACGCCGTCGCGGACCAGCGCCGAGGCCCGGGTGGCGACGCCATCGCCGTCGAAGGCTGCCGAGCGCAGGCCGCGGCGCAGGTGCGGCAGCTCCTCGATCTGCATCCATTCCGGGAACAGGCGCTGGCCAACGCTGTCCAGCAGGAAGCTGGCCTGGCGGTACAGGGCACCACCGGACACCGCCGACAGCAGATGCCCGACCAGGCTGCGCGCCACTTCCGGGGCGAACAGCACCGGCATGCTGCCGGTGGCCAGCGATCGCGGCTGCAGGCGGGCGACAGTGCGCTCGGCGGCACGACGACCGACCAGGCCGACGTCCTCCAGGTCCTCGCGAGCCAGCGCACTGGTGTACCAGCCGTCACGCTGCATGCCATCGCCCTGCCCGGCGATCAGCGCACAACCGACCGAATGGTGGGTGCCGCGCTCACGGCCGGTGAAGCCATGCGAATTGGCATAGACCGACAGGCTCTGCATGCTCGACACCGAGGCGCCGTCGGAATTGCGGATCTGCGCATCGGCCTCACGGCCTGCGGCTTCGCAGGCCAGGGCCAGGTCCACCGCCTCGTCGGCCTGCAGCGCCCACGGGTGCCAGCCATCCAGGTCCGGGAAGTGGGTGGCCATCAGGTCCGCCTCGGCCAGGCCGGCGGCCGGGTCGTCCTCGGTATGCCGGGCGATGGCGCAGGCCTGCTCGACCGTGGCCGCCAGGCTGGCCTCGTTCAGGTCGCCGGTGCTGGCGCTGCCCTTGCGTTGGCCGAAGTACACGGTGACGGCGATGCCGCGGTCGCGGGTGGACTGCACGGTTTCGACCTCGCCGAGGCGGACATTGACCTCCAGCCCACGGTCTTCGCTGCAGCTGACTTCGGCCTGGCTGGCGCCCAGCGCGCGGGCGCGGTCAAGCAGCTGCTGGGAGAGGTCGGCCAGCCGTTCCAGCCGGGCCGGGCTGTCGTCGCCGACAGCGGCTTCAGGGGCGATCACGTTCAATGCTTTATCCTGTACGGGTTGGGCCCGGCATCACGCCGGGCGACTTTTTTTGAAATCAGGTATGGACGATGCGCGGACGCGACGAAGAAACCGGTGAATTCCACGACAAGAGCCGCAGCCAGAACCGGCGCGACGCGCTCGACGTCCTGGCCCTGGGCGAAAAACTGGTGTCGCTGACACCGGCCCAGCTGGCGCGCCTGCCGATCCCGGAAGACCTGCTGCCGCACATCGCCGAGTGCAAGCGCATCACCGCCCACATCGCCCACAAGCGCCAGCTGGCGTTCCTGGCCAAGCACATGCGCCGCGAAGAAGACGCCACGCTGGATGCGATCCGCGATGCGCTGGATGCCAACAGCGAAACCGGCCGCCGCGAGGTGGCGATGATGCACCGCGTGGAAGACTGGCGCGAGCGCCTGCTGGCCGAAGGTGACAAGGCGCTGGCCGCCCTGCTGGACGACTACCCGCAGGCCGACCGCCAGCAGCTGCGCACGCTGGTGCGCAATGCGCAGGCCGAGAAGGCGAAGAACAAGCCGCCGCGTGCCTACCGCGAGATCTACCAGGTGCTGCGCGCACTGATGCTGCCGGCGGCGCTCGGCCTGAAGGCCAGCGCCGAAGACGCCGGCCACATCGAGACCGACGAAGCCGACGAGGACTGAGTCCGCGCCGGCGCGGGCGGTGGCGCTGGCCATCGCCCGGCTCAGGCCTGGGTACCGCCGACGGTGATGCCCTCGATCAACAGCGACGGCTGGCCGACACCCACCGGCACACTCTGCCCGTCCTTGCCACAGATACCCACGCCCTCATCCAGGGCCAGGTCGTTGCCGACCATGCGTACCTTCTGCATGGTCTCCGGACCGTTGCCGATCAGGGTCGCGCCCTTCACCGGCGCGGTGATGCGGCCATCCTCGATCAGGTAGGCCTCGGTGGCCGAGAACACGTACTTGCCGCTGGTGATGTCGACCTGGCCGCCGCCGAAGTTGACCGCATACAGGCCTTTCTTCACCGAACGGATCATTTCCTGCGGATCGTGCTGACCGGCACGCATGTAGGTATTGGTCATGCGCGGCATGGTCAGGTGCGCGAACGATTCGCGGCGCCCGTTGCCGGTCGGTGCCATGCCCATCAGGCGTGCATTGAGGCTGTCCTGCATGTAGCCGACCAGGATGCCGTCCTCGATCAGCGTGGTGCACTGGCTCGGGTGGCCTTCGTCGTCGATGTTGAGCGAACCGCGACGCCCGTCGAGGGTGCCATCGTCGACGATGGTCACGCCTGGTGCCGCCACGCGTTCGCCAATGCGGCCAGCGTAGACGCTGGTGCCCTTGCGGTTGAAATCGCCTTCCAGGCCATGGCCGACCGCCTCGTGCAGCAGCACGCCGGGCCAGCCCGGGCCCAGTACCACAGGCATCACGCCGGCCGGTGCCGGCACGGCGTCCAGGTTCACCAGCGCCTGGCGCAGGGCCTCGCGCGCGAACGCTTCCGGGCGGCCATCCGCGAACAGTTCCTCATAGCCATAGCGGCCACCGCCGCCGGCATAGCCCGACTCGCGGCGACCGTTGTGTTCGACGATCACCTGCACGTTCAGGCGCACCAGCGGGCGCACGTCAGCGCCCAGCACGCCGTCGCTACGGGCGATCAGCACCGTATCCACGCCACCGGACAGGCTGACCATCACCTGCTTCACGCGCGGGTCGGCGGCACGCAGGTAGCCGTCCAGGCGCTTGAGCACCTCGACCTTGGCCTCGTTGCCGACGCCATCGATGGGATCCAGCGCCGGGTACAGCGCGCGTGCATTGCCGCGCAGCAGCGAGCGCCCGGCCTGCGCGCCACCTTCGCGCGAGATCGCGCGCGCCGACTGCGCCGCGGCCAGCAGCGCGTCGGCATGGATGTCATCGGAATAGGCGAAACCGGTCTTCTCGCCGGAAATCGCGCGGACACCCACGCCTTGCTCGATGGAGTGGGCACCGTCCTTGACGATGCCATCCTCCACGCTCCAGCTCTCGCGGCGAGCATGCTGGAAATAAAGGTCGCCGAAGTCGACTCCGGGGCCGAGCAACTGCCCGAAGGTGCGCTCCAGGCCAGCGGTATCCAGGCCACCGGGGCGCAGCAGGCGGTCTTGGGCAAGCGTCAGGGCGATATCAGTCATGGTCTCGATCTGGGGGTGCGGGGGCGCTCAGGCAAGCCCCGTGAACAGGAGGTCCACGCTCAGCGCGAGCGTGGCAGGTCGGTAACGGTCGGCGGAACGGCCGGGACCGGGCTCGGCACGGGCGCTGGCGGGGTCTTGTCGCGGCTGCGTTCAATCACTTCCACCTTCGGCTCCTTCCATGGGCCGGTCACCTTGTAGGTGCGGGCGCCGATCTCGCCGAGCGGCTTGGACAATACCGCATTGGTGGCCGCGCCGAGCGCCGCGCCCACCGGGCCACCTGCCACCGCGCCGACCACGGTCAGCAGGTTGCCGGCGCGCGGGTTGACATCGATGGTCTGGTCGAACTGCTGGTTGCGCAGGTCGGCCTGGCCACGGATGGTGATGTTCGCCGCCGGACCCTCGATCAGTACCTTGTCGGTGCGCGCCATGCCCTGCCCGAACTGCACGCTGCCATCCACCTGGTTGAACGCGAAGCCCTTGGAGAAGAAGTCGCGGAAGTCGAACATCAGGCGACGCGGCAGCTGGGCCACGCTGAGCAGGCCGAGCACGCGGCCAGCGCCGGGCTCCAGTTCCAGCAGCTGGCCGTTGCGTGCGTGCAGGTCCAGGCGCCCTTGCAGGTTGGCCAGCTGGAAGTCCGAGGGCCCCCCGCTCCACGACGCCTGCAGCTGTGCCTGGCCGGAACCGCCCCGCAGCTGGCCACCGTAGTCGAGGTTCTGCATCAGGCCCCCCAGGTCTTCACTGCGCACCTGCGCGGTCAGCTCGGTGCGGGCGCCACCGGTGCGGCCCAGCCAGCGGCCACTGATGTCAATCTCCTGGTCCGGTGCACGGAAGCGCAGCTCGTCCACGTTCAATCCGTTGGCCAGCGGCCGCGTGCGCAGCACCGCCTGGCCGAGCACGACCTTGCCGAACTGCAGGTCGGCGATGTCCAGCGCGAACGGCGGCAGCTTGGCCGGATCCATGTCATTGGCGCCCGCCTGCACCCGCACTGGCGCGGCCGCGCCCGGTGCCGGCGGCAGCGACTGCCAGTGCACGCGGTCGAGTTGGCCGCTGATGGTGCCCCCTTCGGCATTGGGTACGGTCAGGCGACCGGCCAGCGAAGGTCCGTCCAGCCGCACATCCAGTGCCTGCGGGCCCGGCTGCAGCTGCAGGCGGGTCTGTTCGAAGACGCCACCGATCAGCATCAGCTTGCCAACCTGCACGTCCACCGCGCGCAGCGGCATGCCGTCATCGTCATTGCCACCACGGGCCAGGCCGATCCACTCCAGCGCATCCAGGGTCAGGCTGCGACCATTGACGGACAGTCCGCTCGGCGGCGGCTCGCGATCGGCATGGTCGCTGCCCAGGGTGACCTGCACACCGGTGCGGTTGTTGTGGCTGCGCGCGGCCAGGGCCAGGCGCTGGCCAAAGGCCACATCGATGCGACCAGCGCCCATCGGCAGCTGCGCGGCCACCGTGGTCGCCAGCGGCTCGGCGGCCGGCTTGTCCAAGGGCGCCGGCAGGTCCAGGCGGGTTCCCACCAGATCCGAACTCAGGCGCAGCTCGCTGGGCGGTGCGGGCGCTCCCGGTGCCACTTTGGGGAGGTTGACCGCAATGGTCCATGGCGAGGTACCGGCGATATAGGGCTTGAGCCACGCCATTTCCGGGGCGCGGTCAATCAGCACGCCGGCGTCGAGGTTGGCCGCCAGCTGCGACTCGAACGCCAGCCTACTGTCGTGCACGTAGCCGCCGGCGCGCAGGCTCAAGCGGCCGTCCTGACCAAGGTGGCGCACCGCCAGTTCCTCGGCACCGAAGCCGCCATTGCTGTAGCGCGCCTGCCCATGCATGTTGTCGAAGGCCAGCTGGAAGCGCTTGTCCACCAGCTTCACACCATTGAGGTCGACCGTGCCCTGCAGGTGACCGCCGCCTTCATCGTGGTGCAGCGGCTGCAGCAGGTCGAAGGTCACATGCGCCGGGCCGCTGGCGACCAGGTTGTCCAGGGTATCGCCATAGTCCTTGTGCAGCGGGCTCTGCCGCAGCATCGCAAGCAGCTTGCCCGCATCGCTGGGCGCATCCGCGCGCACATACAGCGGCTGCTGGCCGAAGTCCGGAATGCCCGCTTCGAATGCCTGTACCGCCACGCCGGCCAGATCGCCGCGCCCACGCATATCGAAGCCGGGGCCGATGAAGGCGATATCGGCATCGACCTGGCGCATCAGCGGCCAATCGTGCTGGAAGCGGATCTCGCCGTTGGTGATGTGTCCGGTGGCCTCGAAGCGGCCATCATGGTTGTCGAACGGCCAGTCATCCAGGTCACCACTGACCAGGCCGACACCGTTGCGCACCTGCCCACCGGCCAGTGCCATGTCCAGCCAGTCGGTAGCACCTTTGCTCATCTTGGAATGGATCCAGAACCGCTTGGCCGCGGTCATCGGCACATCGTCCAGCTTGGCCGCCAGCTGCAGCCACGGCCGCGTGCCGTCACCCTGGAACCAGACGCCGCCACGCACATCGGCCGCGTAATCGGTCCCTTCCACCCGCATCGCCGCAGTGCCGATGCGCCAGCCACCGGCCTCGTCGCGCCAGCCCACCACCTGCCCGGCCAGATGCAGGTCGTGGCGCACGCCGAAGCCCGTCGGCCAATCGAACTGCAGCTGACGTTGCGGCTGCAGCTGCAGGCTGAAGCCATCGGCATCGCCCTCGAAGCGTCCCCCCAGGCCACGCAGGCCCGGCGAGTGACCCACGCTGGCGAAGCCCAGCGACTGCAGCTCACCCTGGACCCACAACGGGCCATCACGTTCGCCGGCCAGCTGCAGCTCACGCACATCCAGCTGCGGTTTGGACAGGAACAGCCAATGGCGCAGGCCGGGGTCGAGGCGATCACTCAGCGCCAGGGCGCGCAGCGCGGTACCGGCCTGTACCTCGCCGGAACCAACCCGCAACTGCTTGCCGACCTGCAGGTGCAGGCCATCGAGCTGTTGTTCACCGTCCGCCGACTTCAGGCGCAGGCGCGGCACCTGCAACGCCCAGCCATCGGCCTGGCGCTGCCAGCGCAGGCGGGCCTGCACGCGCTGCAGCTGCAGCTGCGGAGCAGCCACGTCGGGCATCGGTGCGCCATCGATGCGGACGTCACGCAGGTCCGAATCAGTGGTCAGGGCCACCGGCGCGAAATCGCGCAGGGTCAGCCACAGGTTCAGTTCGCCCTTGCCCTCGCGCACGCGGATGCCCCCGGCCGCCAGCAGCGGCGACCAGGCGTGGAAATCAACGGGGTCTGCGCCAAGCCAGGCCTGGCCGTTGCCGCCTGCGCGGTCTACGTCCAGTACCGCGGTCAAAGGCAGCGCATCGGCCTGTGCCCATGCCCGTACGCCCACCCGCAGGCGCTGGCCGTTGACGCGCAGGCGGAGGTCGATGCGCGGCAGCGTGGTGTCGATGCCCAGGCCCGGCGCATGCACGCCCAGGCGGCCACCGATCACCTGCAGTTCGCCCAGCCGGCGCAACGCGTCCAGCGGATCGCCGCCGGTGTTGGACTGCGGCAGGCCACGCACCGACCAGCGGCCGTCCTCGCCCTGCTGCAGGTCCAGTGCCAGGCCACGCAGGCGCAGTTCGGTCAACGAGCGGCCGGGCAGCAGCCCGCTGTACATCGACACCAGCACCTCGGCCTCGCCGATGGCCAGGCCCTGGCCGGCGCCGATGCGCAGGCCCTTCAGCTGCAGCAGCGGACCGCGCCGGGTCCAGGCCGTCTGCAGCTGATCGAAATGCACCGGCTGGCCGGCGCGTTCACTCAACCAGGCGGCAATCCTGTCGGGATGGCGCTCGGCCAGCGGCAGCAGCTGGCTGAGAGTGCCCACCAGCAGTGCCAGCCCGACCAGGCCCACCGCGCAGGCGGCAATGAAATGACGGCGGATCCTTCGCAGTCGCAGGCGCGGCGGCGCGCTCATCGGCCACCGCCGGCCTGCGGCCGGCGAGGATCAGAGCAGAACGACATCGAATTGCTCCTGCAGGTACTGCTCGTCCGCCTGGAAGCGGATGCTCTTGCCGAGGAATTCCTCCAGCTCGGCCACCGCCGAGGATTCCTCGTCGGTGATGCGCGCGACCACCTTGGTCGAGGCGATCACCAGCAGGCGCGCGGCATCGAACTGGCGCACGGCACGGGTGATCTCGCGGAAGATCTCGTAGGTCACCGTTTCGGTGGTCTTGATGCTGCCACGGCCGCTGCACTGCGGGCAGGTTTCCGACAGCTGGCGCTCCAGGCTTTCGACCGTGCGCTTGCGGGTCATTTCCACCAGGCCCAGCGGCGAGAAGTCGTACACCGTGGTCTTGGCATGGTCGCGGGCCAGCGCCTTTTCCAGCGTGCGCAGCACCTGGCGGCGATGCTCGGCATCATCCATGTCGATGAAGTCGATGATGATGATGCCGCCCAGGTTGCGCAGCCGCAGCTGCCGCGCCACTGCCTGCGCCGCTTCCAGGTTGGTGCGGAACACGGTCTCTTCCAGGTTGCGCTGGCCGAGGAACGAACCGGTGTTGACGTCGATGGTGGTCATCGCCTCGGTCTGGTCGATCACCAGGTAGCCACCGGATTTCAGCGGCACCTGCTTGTCCAGCGCACGGCCGATCTCGTCCTCCACCCCGAACATGTCGAAGATCGGGCGATCACCGGCGTACAGCTCCAGCTTCTCGGCCAGCACCGGCATGTACTTGGCAACGAAGGCCTGCAGCTGGCCGAAGGTCTCCTTCGAATCCACCTTCACCTTGTCCACATCCTTGCGGATCAGGTCGCGCACCGAACGCAGCGGCAGGCTCAGGTCTTCATAGATGTTGCTGCACGAGGCCGCTTCGCGGCCGCGGCGCTCGACCACGTTCCAGACCCGCGACAGGTAAGCGATGTCCTCGGCGATGGCCTCGGCCGGCTGGCCTTCGGCGTTGGTACGCACGATGTAGCCGTAGCCGCCATGCTGCGCAGACAGCTCGGTCACCAGGGCCTTCAGGCGGGCGCGCTCGGCCTCATCCTCGATGCGCGCGGACACGCCCACGACCTTGGATTGCGGCAGCAGCACCATGTAGCGCGACGGAATGCTGATCTGCGTGGTCAGGCGTGCCCCCTTGGTGCCGATCGGGTCCTTCACCACCTGCACCACGATGTCCTGGCCGTCACGCAGCAGCTCGACGATGGGCACGCTGGCCGGCGGCGGCAGGGTCGTGTTCTCGGTGTCGGCGCTGGCTACCGGCGCCGGGCGCACCACGTCGTTGGCGTGCAGGAACGCGGCGCGCTCCAGCCCCACTTCGACGAACGCGGCCTGCATGCCGGGCATGACCCGCTGCACCTTGCCCTTGTAGATGTTGCCGACCACGCCACGGCGCCAGCCGCGCTCGATGTGCAGTTCCTGCAGCATGCCGTTTTCGATCACCGCGACCCGGGTTTCGCGCGGGGTCACATTGACCAGGATTTCCTCAGACATCGGCAGCCTCCCTGGCGGCATCAGCAGTTGGGGCCGGCACGCCGCAGCGCGCCAGCAGACGATCGGTGTGCAGCAGCGGCAGTCCCATCACGCCGGAGTAGCTGCCGGAAAGATGTTCGATCCAGCGTTCGGCCCCGCCCTGGATGGCGTAGGCGCCGGCCTTGTCCAGCGGCTCACCGGTGGCCACGTAGGCGGCGATGTCAGCGTCGTCGATCGGCGCGAAGGTCACTTCGGAAATGACCAGTTCGCTGTCCAGACCATCCGCACCGACCACCACCACGGCGGTCATTACCTGATGGGTGCGCCCGGCCAGTCGCGCCAGCATCGCGCGCGCGTCGGCGGCGTTGGCCGGCTTGCCGAACACTTCACCGTCCAGCACCACCTCGGTGTCCGAACCGAGCACCTGCGCCTGCGGGTCTTCGGCCAGCACCCGGGCCAGCCCGGCGCGTGCCTTGTCGGCGGCGACCCGGCACACATACTGTTCGGCACTCTCGGTCGCGGCGCGCTGCTCGACGACCTCCAGGTCCAGGGCCTGGAAGTGGCGTCCGAGTCGGGCCAGCAACTGGTTGCGTCGGGGGGAGCGGGAAGCAAGATAGAGCATCGGCACAGCATAACCTGAGCCCGTCACCTGAATCGTCGGCAACCTGTCGAGGAACGCACACAACCCCGAACGGGCTCACAGCGCGTTCATCGCTGCGACACCACCCTCATCCGCACAACAAGGAGATCCCATGCGCCTGACCGCCACCCCGCTGCTGCTCGCCCTGTCCCTCGCCCTTGGAACCTCGATGACCGCCCATGCCGCCCCGTCGTCGCCGTCGATCGCCGCCGCGGCCGAAGGCACCCTGCTGAACATCTCGGCCAACGCCGAGGCCACCCGCGTGCCGGATGTCGCCACCCTGTCGGCAGGCGTGGTCACCCAGGCCGCCGATGGCAACAGCGCCATGCGCCAGAACGCCCAGCAGATGGACAAGGTACTGGCCGCGATCAAGGCCGCCGGCATCGCCGAGCGCGACGTGCAGACCAGCGGCGTCAGCCTCAACCCGCAATACCGCTATGCGGACAACGAAGCGCCGAAGATCACCGGCTACCAGGCCAGCAACACGGTCAGCCTGAAGGTGCGTGACATCGCCAAGCTCGGCAAGGTACTCGATGCGCTGGCCGCACAGGGCGCCAACCAGATCAACGGCCCCAGCTTCGAGATCGACCAGCCGGAACCGGTCTATGACGAAGCCCGCCTCGCCGCACTGAAGAAGGCCCAGGCCCGCGCCCAGACCTATGCCAAGTCGCTGGGCCTGCAGGTGCGCCGCATCGTCAGCATCTCCGAGAACGCCGGTGGTGGTTACCGACCGATGCCGATGATGCGTGCGATGGCCGCCGGCGCGGCGATGGACAAGGCCACCCCGGTCGCTCCGGGTGAATCGACCGTCTCGGTCAACCTGGACGTGGTGTTCGAACTGGGTCGCTGATCCCATCCCTTCCGTTGGACAGAGGCGGGTCCCGCAGGGGGCCCGCCTTTTTCATGTGAGCCGGGGCGGCTGGCTGAAGGCCAGCCCAACGATCCTGCCCCTGCCTCTAGGCAGTGGCCGGGCCCTGGCGTTAATGATTGACTGCCAGCCGCGTGCGGCAACCCCGCCACGGGCCCTGGTGCGTTGAGGACTTCGTCACTGGCATGGAGGTGGACCATGGTTCGTACGTATCCCGTTGCATCCCCGCACTTCGACCCCGCCCGCGTTGCCGCTTGGAGCGCGGCCATCGCCCTGCACCTGCTCGCGTTCCTGTTGCTGCTGATTCCGGCGACCTACCAGGCCGTGCAGGTCCCGCGTGACAAGACCACGGTCCGGCTGATCGAGAAGATCCCGCCAACGCCGCCCCCGCCGGTGCTGCAGGAACCGAAGGAAGTCGCCCGGGTCGTGCCGAAACCACAGGCACAGCCGGCGACACCGCCACTGCCCGCCCCTACCGCGACCGCAGAAGAAACCCAGGGCATCGCGCTGCCGGCTGCCGAGCAGGCCGCGCCGCCACTCGCACCAAGCATCGACACCAGCACGCCGTTGGCCGGCGCCCAGCTGCAGTACCGCAGTGCACCGCCGCCGGCCTATCCGGTGCCGGCCCTGCGCAACCATGAGCAGGGCACGGTGCTGCTGCGGGTGGAGGTTGACAGCAGCGGTCAGCCGGTCGCGGTCAGCATCGAGCGCAGCAGTGGCTCGCGCCACCTGGACCAGGCCGCACGCCAGCAGGTGCTCAAGCGCTGGCGCTTTGAACCGGCCCAGCGTGATGGCATAGCGGTACCGGCCATCGGCCTGGTGCCGGTGCAGTTCTCGTTGCCGGACTGACGATCCGGGGCCGGTCCGACCGCCTGTCGGACCGGCCTCCGGAGTTGAAATGCCAAACTCGGCAAAGTTCAACCTCAAACGTTACGGATTAAGCAAAATTTCACGACTTCGTCACCCGTCGGAAACCTAGATTGGCCCGTCCCGGACACTCCGGAGACAGCCCTCAACGCTACGGTTTTCCAGTTAGGAGAGAAGCTGTGAAACACCTGATCCAACGGCCCGCCAGCCGCCGCCGCTGCACCCTGGCATCGTCCATCACCCACATCCTTACCGGCGGCACCCTGCTGCTGGTTGGCGCCGTGGCTCCCACCTCAGCGTTCGCGCAGGAAAAGGCCACCAACCTGGACCGCATCACGGTTACCGGTTCGAACATTCCGCGCACCAACACCGAAACACCGTCCCCGGTGCAGGTGGTGACCCGTCAGGAAATCGACCGCACCGGCAAGACCACGGTTGCCGAATACCTGCAGACCCTGACTGCTGATGGTTCCGGCTCCATTCCCAAGACCTTCGGCAACGGCTTCGCCGGCGGTGGTGCCGGCATTTCGCTGCGTGGCCTGGGCGCGGGATCGACCCTGGTCCTGTTGAACGGCCGCCGCATGGCCACCTACGGCCTGGCCGATGACGGCCAGAAGGTCTTCACCGACCTGAGCACCATTCCGCTTGACGCCGTTGAACGCGTGGAAGTGCTGAAGGATGGCGCCTCGGCGATCTATGGCTCCGATGCCATCGCCGGCGTGGTCAACATCATCCTGCGCAGTGACTTCCAGGGTGCGATCCTTCGCGGTTCCTACGGTGTCTCCGGCGACGGCGATGGCGACGCGAAGAAGGCGACCCTGACCGCGGGTACTGGCGACCTCGCAACCGACGGCTGGAATGCCTTCTTCAGCCTCGACGTCGGCAAGACCGACGCGATCAAGATCAGCGATCGCAAGAACCGCAAGTGGATCGGCACCGGCGACACCCGCCCGTGGGGCTACGGCAACAACGCGCAGTTCCTGGGCGGCGCCTTCCTCAGCGGCGGTACCCGCGGCGGCGTGGGTCCGAATGGTTCGGTGTACGACAGCACCGGCCACCTGGTCGCCCTGCCGGGCTGTGCCGGCCTGACCACCATTCCCGGCCAGAACGACGCGACCGCCCAGGCACACGGCTGCCTCTGGGATCCGAACCAGCTGTACCGTGACCTGACCCCGGAAGAGAAGTACGTCAACGTGTTCGGTCGCGCCAGCTTCGCCTTCGGCGAAGGCGGCGAGATCTACACCGAGATCGGCTACTCGAAGAAGGACACCACCTTCAGCAACACGCCGTCCGGTGTTTCCGGTGGCTGGGGCTACCCCGGTGGCCCGATCAACGCCAACAGTGGCGATGGCGCCACAGTGCTGGGCCCGAACCATCCGGACAACCCAATCCCGGGCCAGGCCTCGCGCCTGCGCTACTCGGCCTGGGATGTCGGCCCGCGCGTGACCGACAACTCCAACGAGTTCACCCGCTTCCTGGTCGGCGTCAAGGGCAACTGGGGTGACTGGAGCTACGATACCGCCTACCTGCACTCCGGCACCGACCTGGTCAACAAGCGCACCGGCTTCCTCAACTACGACAACGTGCGTTGCGCCCTGGCCAATCCGAACTGTGCCGGTGGTGTGTGGCGCATCGGCGACAACGCCAACCTCAATTCGCAGGCGCTGTACGACTTCATCTCGCCACGGATCAGTGCACGTGCCAAGTCGACCCTGGACATGTTCGACTTCACCGTGTCGCGCAGCCTGATGGACCTGAAGGGTGGTCCGCTGGGCCTGGCGATCGGTACCGAGTGGCGCAAGACCAGCAACAGCCTGACCCCGCAGACCTTCACCGACCAGGGCCAGATCATCGGCCTGGGCTATTCGGCCTACGACGGCACCCAGAACGTCTACGCCGGCTATGTGGAACTGTCGGCACCGGTACTGGAACAACTGGAACTGTCCGGCGCACTGCGTTACGACAAGTACGAAAGCGGCGAAGGCAAGGCGACGCCGAAGCTGGGCATCAAGTGGACACCGGCTGACTGGATCGCCCTGCGCGCCAGCTACGCCGAAGGCTTCCGCGCGCCCAACCCGGCCGAGAACGGCGATGGTGGACTGGCTGCCTTCTCCAATGCTGCCGACCCGGTGCGCTGCCCGGGCGGCAACCCTGCACCAGGCGCGACCCCCGACGATTGCGGCGCTCTGCCGGTCGCGATCATCACCCGTCCGAACAAGGACCTGAAGCCGGAAGAGTCGAAGAGCTACTCGGTGGGCATCGTGCTGCAGCCGACCTCCACCACCTCGCTGACCGTGGATGCATGGCAGATCAAGCGCACCAACGAAATCGCCCAGGGCGATACGGGTGCGGCGATCGCGGCGGGCAATGTGCTGCGTGACAACAACCTGCTCAACGGCGTCCCGGGCACCGGCAGCATCCTGGCCGTCAACACTGCGTACATCAATGCCGCATCGACTCGCGTCCGCGGTATCGATACCGATATCCGCCAGACCTTCGATATCGGCCCGGGCCAGCTGGAAATGGACCTGCAGTGGAGCCATGTGCTCAAGTTCGAGCGCACCGATGCCGACGTCACCCGCGACTACGCCGGCACCCACGGCAACTGTGACGTGACCAACTGCATCGGCACGCCGAGGGACCGCATCAACTTCGGCACCACCTGGAAGCAGGGTCCGTGGAGCGTGAGCGGCGTTGCCAACTACATCTCCAAGATGGAGAACAAGGATTTCCGTGGTCCGGAGGGCTCGTACCAGTTCTCGTACGCCGATGGTACCGACGTCACCAAGATCTCCTCGTTCACCACCTTCGACCTGTCCGGCCGCTGGAACATCACCGAAGCCTTCGAGCTGAATGCCTCGGTGCAGAACGTGTTTGATCGCATCGCTCCGCTCGACCCCACCACCTACGGTGGCGTGAACTACAACCCGCTGCACTTCAGCGGCGCCATCGGCCGTTACTTCACCGTCGGCGCCAAGTACACCTTCAAGTAATACCGTTCAACGCACCACCTTCGAAGGCCCGGGCACCTGCCCGGGCCTTCGTCGTTGCGGCCCCTTGCGTTCATGTTCACGGGCACACCGCTACCGTGGGGCAGCGGCATCACCGCCGCAGGGGACATCATGGCCGCGACCTCACAACGCCTCGGGCTGCCCGCGTTGACCGCACTGGTGGTCGGCTCGATGGTCGGCGCAGGCATCTTTTCATTGCCGCAGAACGTGGCGCGCAGCGCCGGGCCGGCGGCGGCGCTGCTCGGCTGGGCGGTCAGTGGCGCCGGCATGCTGATGCTGGCCTTCGTCTTCCAGGCCCTGGCCAACCGCCGGCCGGACCTCGATACCGGCATCTACGCATACGCGCGCGAAGGCTTCGGCAACTACATCGGCTTCTCCGCTGCGTGGGGCTACTGGGTTGCCTCGGTGCTCGGCAACGCCAGCTTCTTCGTGCTGATCTTCAGTGGCCTCGGCCACTTCATGCCGGTCTTCGGTGAAGGCAATACCCCGGCCGCCGTGGCCGCTTCGTCGCTACTCCTCTGGACCGTGCACCTGCTGGTGCTGCGCGGCCTGCGCACCGCCGCCATCGTCAACGGCCTGGTGACGGTGGCCAAGCTGCTGCCGATCACGTTGTTCCTGATCCTGGCCGCCGGCGCGTTCCGCATGGATGTGTTCCGTGCCGATTTCCTGGGCACCCCCGCACTTGGCGACCTCGGCCAGCAGCTGCGCGGCATGATGCTGGTGACCGTGTGGGTATTCATCGGCATCGAAGGTGCCAGCATCTACTCGCGGCGCGCGGCCCGTCGCGCCGATGTCGGCCGCGCCACGGTGATCGGCTTCCTCGGCGTCTGGCTGCTGCTGGTGCTGGTCAGCCTGCTGTCGATGGGCGTGCTGTCGCAGGCCGAACTGGCGGGGTTGCCCAATCCGTCGATGGCTTACGTGCTGCGCGCCATCGTTGGCGAGTGGGGCGCGACGGTGATCATCGTCGGCTCGATCATTTCGGTACTCGGCGCGCTGCTGGCCTGGGTGCTGCTGTGTGCCGAAGTGCTGTACGCCGCTGCGGGCGACGGCACCATGCCGGCCTTCCTGGGGCGCGAGAATGCGCGCGGCGTGCCGGCCAACGCGCTCTGGCTCAGCAACGGGCTGATCCAGCTGTTCCTGCTGCTGGTGCTGGTCAACTCCGGCAGCTACACCGGCCTGGTGCTGCTGGCTGCGTCGATGAGCCTGGTGCCCTACTTCCTGTCGACCGCGTTCGGCGTGCAGCTGGCCTGGCGTGGCCAGGCCTATGCGGGTGAACCGGGTGTGCGCTGGCGCGATTTCGTCGTTGCCCTGCTGGCCAGTGCCTATGCATTGTGGCTGGTGTATGCCGGCGGCCTCGACAACCTGCTGCTGTCGGTCCTGCTCTATGTGCCCGGTGTGGTGGTGTTCGCACTGACCCGGCTCCAACGCGGTGAGCAGGTATTTACGCGTTGGGAATGGGTGCTGTTCGGCGCCATTCTGGTGGTGGCCATCGCTACGCTGGTGGCGTTCTCCAGAGGTGAGCTGGCACTGTAGAGCCGAGCCCACGCTCGGCTTGGCACGGGCAGCCAAGCATGGCTCGGCTCTACCGCTGGCGTTCCGGCAGCATGCCGATATCCTGCATCCAGCGCTCGGCCAGCCGCGGCCACGCAGTGACCGGTGCATCCTTCATGCGCAGCCCGAACGCGTGGCCTCCGCGGGCGAACAGATGCATTTCGACGGGCACGCCTGCATCGATCAGCGCCTGGTAGTAGGCGAGTGATTCGCGCACATCATCGGTGCGATCATCGGTGGCCTGCGCAATGAACGTCGGCGGCATCGCGTCATCCACGACGATGTCCCTGACCAGCGAGAGTCCCTTGCCATGCCCGGCCCACAGATGGCCGGAGTACATCACCATCGCGAAATCCGGACGGCTGGACTGCGAGTCGGCCGCGTCGACCGCTGTGTAGCTGCGACGTGCGTGCGTGCTCAATCCCGCCACCACGTGACCACCCGCCGAAAAACCGATCACCCCCACCCGCTTCGGGTCGATGTTCCAGCGCTGTGCCTGCGCGCGCAGCAGGCCCATGGCACGTTGCGCGTCCTGCAAGGCCATCGGCACCGTCGGGTTGTCGCGACAGTTGCAGTCGGGATCCCAGTTCGGGCCGGACGCCGGCACGCGGTATTTCAGCAGCGCGCAGGTGATGCCCTGTGCGCTCAACCAATCGCAGATTTCGCTGCCTTCCAGGTCCATCGCCAGCACCCGGTAACCACCACCGGGCACCACCATCACCGCGGCGCCATTGGCCGGTCCCTTCGGCGGAAACACGGTGAGGGTCGGCACGGCCACGTTCTGCAGCATCGTCCAGCGTTCTCCGCTGGCCTTGGAAACTGCTTCGCCAACCTGCTCGGGACCTTTCAGTTTTGGCGGCGCCTTCACCGTGCCCTGCGGCCACAACGGCAGCTCGGTGGTGCCCTGCGGCGGATGCCAGGTTGGTGGGGCTGCGTTCGCTTCAGCGAACAGCAACATCGCAAGCAGCAGAGAACCCAGGGACAGGAGTGCGCGCACGATCAACATCCGTGGTTGGATGCAGCAGATTGTAGAGCCGAGCCCATGCTCGGCTACATTCTCGAAGCCGAGCATGGGCTCGGCTCTACAACACGGCAAAAAAAAAAGACCTGCATCCTGCGATGCAGATCTCTTCAAGGTGGCGCCCGAAGTTGGACTCGAACCAACGACCCCCTGATTAACAGTCAAGTGCTCTAACCGGCTGAGCTATTCGGGCAGACGACTAGTATAACCACTCTTCACGCGCGATGGTAGGGGTGATTCGCAATCATTGCGGCGGCCCGGTACAACTGCTCGGCCACCACCAGACGCACCAGCATATGGGGCAGCGTCAACGGTCCGATCGACCACTTCTCATCGGCCAACGCGGAGACTTCCGGCGAATGCCCTTCCGGGCCGCCGATCAGGAAGGCAAGGTCCCTGCCCTGCCCGCGCCAATGCTCCAGGCGCTGTGCCAGCTGCTCGGAACTGAGCTGGCGACCCGGCACATCCAGCGCGACCACGTAGGCATTCTTCGGCAGTGCGGCGATCACGCGCTTGCCTTCGTCTTCAGTGGCGCGGCGCGGATCACGGCCCTTGCCACGCAGGCCGGGCTCGATTTCCACCAGCTCGAACGGCAGCCAGTGCGACAGCCGCTTCTGGTACTCGGCGAAACCCTGCGCCACCCAGCTGGGTGCGCGTTCACCGGTAGCAATCAGGCGGGCTTTCATCAACGGTCCTCCAAAACGTCGACGGCGCCATCGGCGCCGTCGAAGGGATGCATCAACGTGAGGCTCAGGCCACTTCGTCGTCGCTGGACGGCGGCTGGTCGCCAACGGTCCACAGGCGCTCAAGTGCGTAGAACTCACGCACGCGCGGCAGCATCACATGCACGATCACGTCGCCCAGGTCGACCAGCACCCACTCGGCTTCGCGCTCGCCTTCAACACCCAGCGGCATCACGTCGAGATTCTTGGCGAAGCGCACGACTTCATCGGCGATCGACTTGACGTGGCGGGTCGAGGTGCCCGAAACGACGATCATGTAATCGGCAACGCTGGACCGGCCGCGCACGTCGATCTCGACCAGGTCCTTGGCCTTCAGGTCTTCGGTGGCTTGGCGGACGCTGGCCAGCAGTTCCGGCACGGAAGGCGGCGGGCTGGGCAGATCGACCTTGATGGTCTGGGGCTGGGTCTGGTTGCTCAAAGTGGATCGACTCGATAAACGTGGGGGCGATTATACGGGCAAGCCGGGGCGGCGGCATTCACGGCGTAGGGGAGCGGTACAGGCCATGCGCGGCCACGTAGTCGGCCACGGCCGGTGGCAGCAACGCCCGCCAGGGGCCACCGGCGGCGATCTGCGCACGCACGGCACTGGCCGATTCCTCGCGCAGCGGGTGATGCAGGCGCAGGATGCGCCCGGCCGGACTGGCAAACAGGGCCTGCTCGTTGTCGGCCCAGCGTCCTTCCAGCGCGCGGCCCAGTTCGCCATCCACCGAGGCCTGCAGGGGACTGCCCGGGCGCTCGGCCACCACGAAATGGGCCAGCCCGAACAGCGCCTCCCATTCGTGCCAGCGGGTCAGGCCCAGCAGGCTGTCGGCACCGACCAGCCAGGCCAGCGGCCGGCTGGGGCCCAGTTCACCGCGCAGCTCGCGCAGGGTGTCGACGGTGTAGGACGGGCGGCCCGGGAAACGCAGCGCCCGGTCCAGCTCGCGATGATCCAGCAGCAGGCCGGGTTCATCGCCGATGGCCAGCGAGAGCATGGTGAAGCGCTGGTCAGCGGTTGCACCCGGCACCGCGCGATGCGGCGGATCAGCCGCTGGCAGCATGCGTACAGCGACCTGCAGTTCGTCACGGGCAGCACGCGCGATGGCGAGGTGCCCGAGGTGCACCGGATCGAAGGTGCCCCCGTAATAGATCCGCAGGCTCATCACTCAGGCCCGCACCAGCAGGCGCACGGCACGCGGTTCGGCCACGGCTACCAGCAGGCGTTCCAGCGCCAGCCAGGCGTCGCCGTCGGCGCGCCCCTTGGCGATACGGTCGACCAGTCCGGCCTCGGCCACGAAACGTTCCCAGCGCTTGCCCTCGGGGTGCCGCTGCAGCGCACGCTTGTAGGGCGCTTGTCGCGATTCCCAGATGCCGCGCGATTTCATTTCGGCGGCCAGATTGCCGCCGCGCGCCTGTACCCGGGCCAGGCCGGCACCGGCCAACAGCTCGCGGATCACCATCGGCATCAGTGCGGCCACCGCCTCGCCTTCGCCACGCAGGCCGGCCAGCATGCGCAGCACCGCCGGCGGCTGGCCGGAGAACGTGGCCTCCAGCAGCCGGAAGACGTCATAGCGCGCGGCGTCGGCCACCAGCGCTTCCATCCGTTCCACGTCCAGTGGCTGGCCGTCGGCCAGCAGCGCCAGCTTGTCGATTTCCTGCGCGGCGGCCAGCAGGTTGCCTTCCACCCGCTCGGCCAACCGCTGCACCGCGGCAGGGTCGGCACGCAGGCCCTTGCCACGCAGGCGGCGCTCGATCCAGTCCGGCAGTTCGTGCGGCTTGATCGCCCAGGCCACCGACAGCACACCGATGCGATTGACCGCCTCGGCCCACTTGCCCTGGTGGGCCTTGCTCCATTCGTTGGCGGTAATCATCAGCACCACGTCCGGTGCCGGGTTGGCGCAGAACTGGCTGATCACCTCGGCGCCATCCTTGCCCGGCTTGCCACTGGGCAGGCGTACCTCGACCAGGCGGCGGGCACTGAACAGGCTGGGCGCATTGAAACTGGCGTCGAGCTGGTTCCAGTCGAAATCGCGGCCATCGGCGTCGAACACCTCGCGCTCGCCGATACCGGCGGCGCGCGCGCGCGCGCGGATGGCGTCGGCTGCCTCGAGCACGCGCAGGGTTTCCGGGCCGGCAATCAGGTAGACCGGCGCCAGCGGAGTGTCAGCGCCCTGGCTGGCCAGCTGCTCCGGACGCAGTTCCATCGTCGCGACTCAGTGCTTGGCTGCGGGAACCGGCTCGGCCGGCTCCGCGCCTTCAACCGGCTTGGCCTTCGGCGCCGTCAGGCTGCCGCCCTTCTCGATCTCGGCACGCACCACGCTGTCGATGCGGCGGATGATCGACGCAGACATTTCCCGTCGCAGCTCATCGGCCAGGATTTCGCGTTCGGTGGTGGTACCGGTGGCGTCGGTCGGCGGCGACACGTAGTCGCGCGACAGTTCGATCACCTGCTGCGGCACCAGCTCGCTGCCATCCTCGCGACGGAAGATGAAGATCACCGCATAGCGCAGGCTGTACTCCTGCGCACGGCCCTGCGAGTCGATGGCGATCGGCAGGTCACCCCAGCGTTCGGACAGCACCTGAAGCTGGGTGCTGGGCCCCTTGCTGTCCTCGGCGGCCAGCTTGGCACCGGATGCCAGCAGGCTGCGATTGAGCAGCTTGACCAGTTCACTGTAAGGCGCGGTGGAGACCACCTTCACCGGCGCCGTATCGGTCGGCAGCATCAGCTTGTTGCGCAGATGGAAACCGCAGCCGGCAAGGCCGAGGACAAGAACGAGGGCAAGCAGGATTCGGGTCATGGAGACAGTCTGGCGGAGCCGGGCGATCACGGCAACACACAGCCTGCCCGAAGCCGCGTGAATGCAGGGCCATCAAGTGCATGGCCCCGCACCGGGAAGGTACCGGCCACCGCGGGGGTGGCCGGCCCAGGATGCATCAGGCAGCGACGATGTTCACGATCTTGCCCGGCACGATGATGATCTTGCGCACCGTCAGGCCTTCCATGAACTTGGCCGCATTCGGTTCGGCCAGGGCCAGTGCTTCGACCTGCTCGCGTGCAGCATCGGCGGCCACCTCGATGGTGCCACGCAGCTTGCCGTTGACCTGCACGGCCAGGGTCAGCGCGTCGCGCACCAGCGCACCGGCGTCGGCCTGCGGGAACGGCTGGTCTTCCAGCAGCGTTTCGCCATGGCCCAGCACCTGCCACAGGGCGTGGCTGGCATGCGGGGTGATCGGGTTCAGCAGCAGCACGATGGCCTGCAGCGCTTCCTGGCGCACCGCACGCCCCTGCTCGCTGCTGTCCTCGAACTTGGCCAGCGCGTTCATCAGTTCCATCACCGCCGCGATGGCGGTGTTGAAGCTGTGGCGGCGGCCATAGTCGTCACCGACCTTGCCGATGGTCTCGTGGGTCTTGCGGCGCAGCGCCTTCTGGTTGGCGTCCAGCGCGGCCACGTCCAGCGCCGGGGCGGCGCCATCGGCCGCGTGCTTTTGCACCTGGGCCCACAGGCGGCGCAGGAAGCGCGCCATGCCGTCCACGCCGGCCTCGTTCCACTCCAGCGACTGTTCCGGCGGCGCAGCGAACATCGAGAACAGGCGCACGGTGTCGGCACCGTACTTGTCGACCATCGCCTGCGGGTCAACACCATTGTTCTTCGACTTGGACATCTTCTCGGTGCCACCGACCACCACCGGCTGGCCATCGGCGATCAGCGTGGCGCCGGTGATGCGGCCGCGCTCGTCGCGCTGCACTTCCACGTCGGCCGGGTTGATCCAGTCCTTCGAGCCGTCCGGGTTCGGGCGGTAGTAGGTCTCGGCGATCACCATGCCCTGGCACAGCAGGTTGCGTGCCGGTTCGTTGCTGTCCACCATCCGCGCGTCACGCAGCAGCTTGTGGTAGAAGCGGAAATACATGAGGTGCAGAATCGCGTGCTCGATGCCACCGATGTACTGGTCGACCGGCAGCCAGTAGTTGCCACGCTTGTCGACCGCATCACGGGCACCCGGCGAGGTGTAGCGGGCGTAGTACCAGCTCGACTCCATGAAGGTGTCGAAGGTGTCGGTCTCGCGCTCGGCCGCGCCGCCGCATTCCGGGCAGGTGGTCTTGCGCCATTCCGGATCGGTCTTGATCGGCGAACCGGTCCCCGAGAACGCCACGTCCTCCGGCAGCACCACCGGCAGCTGCTCTTCCGGCACCGGCACCGCACCGCACTTGTCGCAGTAGATCACCGGAATCGGGCAGCCCCAGTAGCGCTGGCGGCTCACGCCCCAGTCGCGCAGGCGATAGTTGACGCGGCGCTGGCCTTGGGCCTTGCGCTCGAAACGTTCGGCCAGCGCTTCGAAGGCGCCCTGGAAATCCAGCCCATCGAATTCGGCCGAGTTGACCAGTTCGGTCTGGCGGCTCTTGTCGCTGTACCAGTCCTGCCAGCGGGCACCGTCCCAGGTGCGCTCGTCGTCGTTGCGCGGGTCCTTCAGGGCGATGACCTGCACGATCGGCAGGCCGTACTTGTTGGCCACTTCGTTGTCGCGCTGGTCATGGCCCGGAACAGCCATCACCGCACCGGTGCCGTAGCCCATCAGCACGAAGTTGGCGACCCACACCGGCACCTTCTCGCCGGTGACCGGATGGATGGCACGCAGGCCGGTATCCATGCCGCGCTTTTCCTGGGTCTCCAGCTCGGCCTCGGACACGCCGCCCTGCTTCATTTCCGACAGCAGCGCGGCCAGTTCCGGGTTGTTCTTCGCTGCATGCAGCGCCAGCGGATGTTCGGCGGCGATCGACACGAAGGTCACGCCCATCACGGTATCCGGACGGGTGGTGAACACGCGCAGCGGATCCAGCACGCCGCCGTCGACGTCACGCACGTCGAACTGGATTTCCAGGCCCTCCGAGCGGCCGATCCAGTTGCGCTGCATGGTCTTGACCGAGTCCGGCCAGCCGTCCAGTTCATCCAGGCCGTCCAGCAGTTCCTGGGCGTAATCGGTGATGCGCAGGAACCACTGCGGGATCTCGCGCTTCTCGACCAACGCGCCGGAACGCCAACCACGGCCGTCGATGACCTGCTCGTTGGCCAGCACGGTCTGGTCGACCGGATCCCAGTTCACCACCGCATTGCGGCGGTAGGCCAGGCCCTTGCGCATCAGGCGGGTGAACATGCGCTGCTCGTGGACATAGTAGTCCGGGCGGCAGGTGGCGAATTCGCGCGACCAGTCCACCGCATAGCCCATGGCCTTGAACTGGCCACGCATGTGCTCGATGTTCTTGTAGGTCCAGGCCGCCGGTGCGGTCTTGTTCTTGATTGCCGCGTTCTCCGCCGGCAGGCCGAACGCGTCCCAGCCCATCGGCTGCAGCACGTTGTGCCCAGTCATGCGCTTGTAGCGGCTGATCACGTCGCCGATCGTGTAGTTGCGCACGTGGCCCATGTGCAGCGCACCGGACGGGTACGGAAGCATCGACAGGCAGTAGTACTTCGGCTTGTCCGAAGTCTCGTCCACTTCGAAGGCACGGGTGGCGTCCCAGTACTGCTGGGCGGCGGATTCAACCTGCTGCGGGTCGTAGGCGTTGGTTTCAGCGCTGGTCATGGAACACGCGGATGCGGCGGCAAAGCGGTACAGCGTACCGCAGTGCGGCATGGGGCTCCAAACCCGGCCGCCGGCCAGTGCCGCCGCCGGCCCCCACGATCCGTCTCAGCGCGGTCGCGACAGCGGCAGCCCAACCACCAGCCACAGCGCCCAGCAGGCGAAGGCCACGCGCTGTGCCAGGGGTGCCGGCACCAGGCCCTGCAGGGCGAAGGCGGCCAGTGCCGCAAGCACCCCGCAGGCCACCAACAATCCCCCCTGGACACGCCCGTGCACCTGGCGCACGTTGAATATGCCCAGCAGCAGGGTACCGGCGACGAAGCCCAGCACCCAGATCATCCAGGCGCTGGCATGCAGCTGGCTGGCCGGCCCGTGCAGGTCGTCCACATCCAGCGGCAGCAGGCCCATCGCAGCGAATGCGAGCCCGGCCAGCAGCAGCATCTGGCTGCCGACCCGCGGTGCCCAGCCAGCCGTGGCAGGCAACCGCCGGCGCAGGCACTCGGCCACCACCCCCGCCAGCAGGCCCGGCAACACGAAGCCCAGCAGATTGAAGGCCAGCGCGTGCGGCACGCCGTGTGCGCCCAGCAGGGCCACCGGGTGGCGGGCCTGTGCATAGCCGTCCAGGCCGGCGCCGAAGCCCAGCACCGCCAGCACGAACAGCAGTGCGGCGGCGAGGCCGGACAGGCGCAACAGGGAAGGCGGGGAGGTCATGCAGGCTCCGGGAGCAACGACGGCGGGAACGACGCATTGTCGGGCATTTGCCGCAGTCCGGGTTGAGACCGGCAGCGATCGTCACCATAGAATCGGTCTCCAGATGCCAATCGATGCCTCCCCCATGACCGAGACGACCTACGTATTCGACGCCACCACTGCGACCTTCGAGGCCGAAGTCCTGCAGAAGTCGCTGCAGACGCCGGTGCTGGTCGACTTCTGGGCCACGTGGTGCGGCCCCTGCAAGACCCTGGGCCCGATGCTGGAAAAGCTGGCCGCCGAATACAACGGCGCCTTCGAGCTGGCCAAGGTCGATGTCGACAAGGAACAGCAGATCGCGGCCGCCTTCCAGATCCGGTCGGTGCCGACCGTGTTCCTGGTCAAGGGCGGCCAGCTGGTGGACGGCTTCCCGGGTGCCATTCCGGAAGGCCAGCTGCGTGAATTCCTGGCCCAGCACGGCATCGTGCCGGCCGACATTGGTGACACTGCCACCGAGGATGAAGCACCGCTGGACCCGCAGGCGCAAGTTGACGTGCTGCGTGCGCAGATCGCCGCCGAGCCGGACAAGGACGAGCTGAAGCTTGACCTGGCCCTGGCCCTGCTGCAGATCGGCGGCGTGGACGAAGCCGGCACGCTGATCGACGGCCTGCCCGCCAACCTGGCCACCGACGACCGCGCCGTGCGCGCCCGCGCCCGCCTGTCCTTTGCCGCCGCGCTGAAGGACGCCCCGGCCGCCGAGGTGCTGGACGCGCGTATCGCCGCCGATGGCAAGGACCTCAAGGCCCGCCACCTGCGCGGCGTGCAGCTGCTGCTCGGCGGCCATGACGAAGCCGCGCTGGCGCAGTTCCTGGAAATGCTGCGGATCGACCGGAGTTTCGAGGAAGGCCTGCCGCGCAAGGCGCTGATCGACGCCTTCAATGTGATCTCCGACGAGGACCTGGTCGGCCAGTACCGCCGCAGGATGGCCTCCCTGCTGTTCTGAACGGGAGCCGGGTTCGTTCAGAATCCCTGCACTGGACGCAGGCAATAATGCGCGCGATGGCGGCCGTACGGCCGCCACGATCCGTTCGGGGGGATGAGGTCGGGGCCATGGGGTCTTGCAGCTGCACCCCCGCATTGCCGGGATTGCAAAACTGTGACCTTCGTCCGCTCGCTGTCGTCTGCCATGCGCTCCAAGGGCGCCCTGTTCTGTGCCCTCCTCCTGCTGCCGGCCATCGCCGCCGCGCAGGACTGGAACTACCGGGTCCGTCCCGGCGACACCCTGTGGGACCTGGGTGGCGTGTATCTGAAACCCTCGGTGCGCTGGCAACAGCTCCAGCAGCACAACCGCATCGATAACCCCTACCGGCTGCCGCCCGGCCAGCTGCTGCGCTTTCCCATCAGCTGGCTGCGCACCGAACCGGCGCCGGCGCGGGTGCTCTCGGTCCGCGGCAAGGTCGAACTGTCCGGTGGCGACGGCAGCGCCAGCCGCGCCATCCAGGCCGGCGAGCAGCTGCACATCGGTGACACCGTGCAGACCGAGGGCGAATCCAGCGTCACGCTGGAATTTGCCGATGCCTCGCGCCTGCAGCTGCGTGAGTACTCGCGCCTGCGCCTGGACCAGCTCAGCCGCTATGGCCACACCGGCATGGTGGACACTCGCCTGCGCCTGCAGCAGGGCCGCGCCAGCAATCGGGTGACGCCCGCGCGCGGCCCGGCATCGCGCTACATCATCGATGCGCCCACCGCCACCAGCAGCGTGCGCGGCACCGTCTTCCGGGTCAGTGCCGGCGACGGTCGTGATGTCGCGGCCACCGAGGTCCTGCAGGGCAAGGTGCAGGTCGGCAATACCCACGGCCAGCGCATGGTCCAACCGGGACAGGCCACCCGCAGCGGCAGTGCAGACGCCGCACCGGACGCAGTCTCCGCACTGCTGCCGGCACCGCAGCTGCGCAACGATGAACTGCGCCTGGCCCCGTTGCCGACGCTGCTGGCATGGTCTCCGGTCACCGGCGCCGCGCATTACCGCGTTGAAGTGGTACAGGCCGCCACGCCGGAGATCCTGCTGTTCGCTGCCACCACCACCGATACCCGCCTGGCCATCGGTGACCTGCCGCCGGGCCAGCTGCGCATCCTGCTGCGCGCGGTCGATGCTCAGGGTGTGGAAGGCATCGATGCCAGCGCCGACTTCGAACTCAGCGACCAGCCGCCACCGCCGCTGACACTGGCCCCGCTGCATGGACAGACAATCAACAGCGACCGCCCGCGTTTCCGCTGGAGCCAGGCCCCCGGTGCGCGCAGCAGCGTGCTGCAGATCGCGGCTGATTCCAGCTTCGTACAGCCACTGCAGGAACTGACCAGCACCGGCACCGATCTGCGCCTGGCGCAGCCATTGCCGCCGGGCCACTACTTCTGGCGGGTCGCCTCGCGCGATGCCAACGGCCACCAGGGACGCTATGGCCAGGCGCTGCCGCTGCAACTCAGCAATGAACCGGTCGATCCTGCGCTGCAACCGCCCGAGGCCGCGCATGGTGAACTGACCCTGCGCTGGCAGGCCGGCAGCGAAGGCCAGCGCTATCGCGTCCAGGTCGACCGCCGCGGCGACTTCAAGGCACCGCTGGTCGACGAAACCGTGGCCGAACCGCAGGTCAGCTTCAAGCGTCCGTGGCGCGGCACCCTCCACGTGCGCGTGCAGTACATCGACGATGACGGCCATGCCGGCGAGTTTTCGCCTGCCCAGCAGATCGCCCTGCCGTGTCGCCTCTGCTATGGCACCGGCGGTGGTGCCCTGCTGCTGTGGCTGCTGTTGTGAGGCGCTCGCCGCTGCCTTGGTCGAAGCGGATCCTGCTGGCCATGCTGGCCGGGATACTGACCATCGTCGCCAGCCAGGGCCAATGGCTGTGGCGGCAGGACGAGGCCTCCTACGACGCGATGGTCGGCAACTGGGACTATCGACCCGACCCGAGCGTTCTGATCGTGGCCATCGACGAAGGCAGCCTGCAACGCATCGGCCAATGGCCGTGGCCGCGCTCGGTCCACGCCCGGTTGCTGGACCGCCTGACCGATGCCGGTGCAGAACGGGTCGCGCTGGACCTGATGCTGTCCGAGCCGGACCGCCGCGACAGCCGCCAGGACGAGGCGCTGGCCGCGGCCATCCGTCGCAATGGCCGGGTGGTGCTACCGGTGCTGGCCGCACCGGCAGCCGGTGATCGCATGGCCGAGGAAATGCTGCCGGTTCCGCAGATCGCGGCCAGTGCCGCCGCCATCGGCCACACCGATGTTGAGGTGGACAGTGACGGCGTCGCCCGCGGCATCTACCTGCATGCAGGCATCGGCAAGGCGCATTGGCCAGCGCTCGGGCTGGCCCTGACCGGCCTGCCCGCGGGCGCAGTGCGCGGCCTGCCCGACCCTGATCCCGAGGTGGGTTCGCCCTACCAATGGCGGCGCAACGACTACGTGCGGGTGCGCTATGCCGGCCCCCCCGAGCAGTTGCCGCAGGTTTCCTACGCAGACGTACTCGATGGCCACGTGGACATGGCGATGCTGCATGGTCGCCGCATCATCGTCGGCATGACCGCCAGCGGTATCGCGCCGCGCCTGCTGACCCCGACCACCCGCGAGTTCTGGATGAGCGGCAGCGAGTACCAGGCCAACATCGCCTCGATGCTGCTGCAGCACAAGCAGATCGAGGTGCTGCCCCGCATCTGGCAACACGCCATCAGTGCTGTGCTGGTGGCGCTGTGCGTGATCCTGCTCGGCCTGCGCCTGCCGTGGCTGGCGGCGTTGTGTTCGCTGCCGCTTGCCCCTCTGCTGAGCTGGCTGCTGTTGCGCACCAGCAACCTCTGGTGGGCGCCGGCCACCGCCCTGCTGGGCATCCTGCTGGTACTGCTGGCCTGGGCGATCTGGCGGATTTCGGCCTGGCACCGGCAGGCCAACCGCGACGCACTGACCGGCCTTGGCAATCGCCTGCGCTTCGAACAGGCGTTGCAGCAGGAATGCGACGCCGCGCGACGCAACGGCAAGCCACTGAGCCTGGCGCTGATCGACGTCGACCACTTCAAGCGCCACAACGACCGCCATGGTCACCAGCTCGGCGACCGCGTGCTGCGGGACGTCGCCCGGTTGATCGGCGCGCATGCTCGGCGCCCGCGCGACATGGCCGCGCGTTACGGTGGCGATGAATTCGCGCTGGTATTGCCCGATACCCCGGCCGAGGGCGCGCGGCCCGTGATCCAGGACCTGATCGACTGCGTGCGTGCGTTGCCGGCACATGGTGATGGCAGCGACGACCGGGTCACGCTCACCATCGGCGTGTTCACCCGTGTACCGGACGGCGAGCTGCAACCGCATCATTTCGTCGAAGGGGCCGACACCGCGCTGTACCAGGCCAAAGCGAATGGGCGCGACGGGTATGTGATCGACGGCAGCGCGTGACCGGCGCCACCGGGGTGCAACATACGCATGCGAATGGTTAGACTGGACACCTCGCCCAGCGCCCCCCGGATCCGCATGAACGCCCGCCTGTTCCGCTTCGGCATCAACCTCTGGCCGCCCTTCCTGTTCACCGGCATCCACGTCACCCGCATCACCCCCGACTACCGGCAGATCGATGTCGAGCTGCGCCTGCGGCCATGGAACCGCAACTACGTTGGTACCCACTTCGGCGGCAGCCTTTTCGCGATGACCGATCCGTTCTGGATGCTCGGCCTGCTGCACATCCTCGGCCGCGACTACTACGTGTGGGACCGCGCAGGCGCCATCGACTTCCTCAAGCCCGGCCGTGGCACCGTACGCACATCATTCCGCATCGATGACGCGCTGCTGGACGAACTTCGCGCCGAGGCCGCCAGCGGCGACAAGGTGCTGCGCTGGTTCAGCAACGACGTGGTGGATGAAAGCGGCGAGGTGGTCGCACAGGTCCGCAAGCAGGTGTACCTGCGCCTGAAGCCGCACGCGCGCTGATTCTCCGCACAGGCGCTATCCTCTGGCCCCCTGCCATGGAGGCTCCGATGCGTCCCTACACCCTTGCAGCACTGCTGAGCCCCCTGCCCTGCGCGGCCCATGCACTCGACCTGCCGCCGGTGCAATACCCGACGCTGCCGGCCCAGGCGGCCACTGCCACCGGCTTCGTGCCCGAGGGCTGGACGCTGGAGTCCAGCATCGAAGGCGATCTCGACCGGGATGGCCGCGCGGACCTGGTGCTGGTGCTGCGCCAGCAGGATCCGCGCAATGTCATCGAGCACGATGGCTTCGGCCCATCGCCTTACGACAGCAACCCGCGCATTCTCGCCGTGGCGTGGTCACGCCCGGCCGGCTATGTGCTGGCGGTGCAGGACCACCATCTGATTCCTCGGCCGGACAACCCGGTGATGAGCGACCCGCTTGAAGATGGCGGTGTCAGCATCCAGCGCGGCACGTTGAGGGTGGCGCTGTTTTCCTTCTCCAGCGCGGGAAGCTGGTCGATGGGTACCACCGCCTTCACCTTCCGCTGGCAGGACGATGCCTTCGCGCTGATCGGCTATGACCAGAACTCGGTGATGCGCAATTCAGGACAGGCCACCTCGGTGAGCGTGAATTTTTCCACGCGCAAGGTGAAGCGGACCGAGGGCAGCATCGAGGACGACAAGGAAAGCGTGCGCTGGCAGCCACTGCGCGGCAGCCGCCGCTGGACGCTGCAGACCGTTGGTGATGGCGGGGTGTTCGATCCGCAGGCCGGCGGCGACTGACCCGCCGCTCAGTCGCGGGCAGCGGCGGTTGGGGCGGCGCCGGCCGCCAACGGCACCGACAGCCACGGGCTTTCGTCGTTGCCGCGGGTGGGCGAGCGACGCGGTACCTGCAGGAAACGCCCGTTGGCGGACAGCTGTGGCGCCCGCACCGGCGAGGCAAACTGCGCCGGCAACCGTTGCAGCGCCTCCACCGGGTCCCCCGCCTGCTGCCGCAGCCAGCGTTGCGCGCCCAGCAGGCGCAGCATCGCCGCGGCATCCTGGGTGCGCGACGAATAGGCGGGATAGACCGGGCCAGCAATGTCGGTCAGCACGCAGCCCATCACGTTCGACAGGCACCCGAAGTCATGCTGCAGCGGCGCCGCTACCGGCAGCGGGCGGTCCGCCTCCAGTGCCGCGGTCGCTGCCGCCCCACAGGCCCAGCCCAGATTGCCCGCCACGCGCGCCAGCGTACTACTGCGGTCCAGCACCAGGACCCCGCCAAATTCCTGGGCCGAAGACGCGATTGCCGCGCGGCTCATCGCGTACTCGCCCTGCATTGCACGGCACAGGCTCTGCTCGTCGGCCCGCATCGGCTGCATGGCGCGTTCGCATTCGGCCGGCAGCGGGTGGTCGGCAGGCAGTTCCACCAGCATGTCGGCCAGCAGCTGCGCATTGGCCTGCACCAGGCTGGCGCCGATGATGCTCTCGACCAGATAGCTGCCACCGGGCACCAGCCGACGACCCAGCTGCAGGCCACGGCAGCTGCCACGCAGCGCGCCATCGATGTCCCCCTGCACATAGGCCAGTGCGCGTGCACTGGTGGCATCGAGCATCAACCCGTAGGTCGGCAGCGGCACCATGATGCCGTCGCCCTTCGGCCTGAACGGCGACACGAAGTGGTCCGCTTCGGCCAGCGCGTCCAGCCGTGCGTGCAGCTGGCGATGGCCGGCATGGGCCTCGGCAAACCGCTGCGGATCGGCCCGCACCTGTGCCAGGCAGTCGCGGGCGCTGGGCCCGCAGCTGGCGGACGCCCGCGCGCGCAGTTCGGCGTGGTTCGCCGCAAGGTGAGACGGGGTGAGGTTGCCACCGCGCGGGCCGGCCTCCCAGCGCCGCACATCCTCGGCCAGCGCCTGCTCGCGCTGACCGGCATCCAGGTCGTCAAAGGCCAGTGTCCACAACAGCGGATAGCCATTGCGCCCGTTCGCCGGCAGCCGCGCCTCCAGCCGTTGCTGCGCCTGCAATCGCGATTCCGGCACCGGCCACATGCGTGAGGCACACCACACCACGATGGCCAGCACCAGCAGGCCCGCCAGGGTCCACCCCAGTCCGCGCAGAATCTTCAACACAGCTTCCCTTCCATGGCTCGTTGCCGCAGTCGATCCGCCAGCGTAATCGACCGGCAGTGACCGCTACAATGCGCACATGTCGCTCGAAGCCCCCGCCCTGGTGCCCCGCCCTTCCCTGCAGCGCCTGTTCCTGACCGGCCTGCTGACCCTGCTGCCGATCTGGCTCACCTGGGTCGTGGTCAAGTTCGTGTTCGTACTGCTGTCGGGCATCTCCAGCCCGCTGGTGGTGCCGCTGTCCGAACAGATCGCAACCAGTTTCCCGCACTATCTGGGCTGGGTCCGCGCCGAGTGGATCCAGGACACCATCGCCCTGCTGGCCACCCTGCTGGTGATCCTGGCGGTGGGCGTGGCCAGCCGCCGCGTGCTGGGCCAGCGCCTGCTGCGCTGGGTCGGCGCGGTGATCAAGCGCATCCCGCTGGCCAGCATCATCTACGACAGCGCCAAGAAACTGCTGGACATGCTGCAGACCGAGCCGGGCAGCACCCAGCGCGTGGTGCTGATCGACTTCCCGCACCGCGACATGAAGTCGGTCGGTCTGGTCACCCGCGTGATCAAGGAACACGGCACCGACCGCGAGCTGGCCGCGGTGTATGTGCCGACCACGCCGAACCCGACCTCGGGCTACCTGGAAATCGTGCCGGTGGAGCTGCTGACGCCCACCGACTGGACCGTTGACCAGGCGATGAGCTTCATCATTTCCGGCGGCGCCGTCGCACCGTCCAGCGTGCCGTTCACCCGCGCCGGCGAACGCGCCGAATGACCGCAGCGCCGATCGAGCGCCCGCTGCAGGACCGCGCGGTGCTGCTGTTCATCGTGCTGGCCGCGTTCTTCTGCGGCAATGCGGTGCTGGCCGAGCTGATCGGCGTGAAGATCTTCGCGCTGGAAGATACCCTCGGCATCGATCCGCTGAACTGGAACCTGTTCGGCCAGACCGGCTCGCTCAGCTTCACCGCCGGCACCCTGCTGTGGCCGGTGGTGTTCATCATGACCGACACCATCAACGAGTTTTTCGGCAAGCGCGGCGTGCGCTTCATCTCGTGGCTGGCCGTGGTCCTGATCGCCTATGGCTTCCTATTCGCCTTCGCTGCGATCTCGCTGGCGCCGGCCAGCTGGTGGGTCACCTCGATGGACCGCCACGGCGTTCCGGACTACCAGGCCGCGTTTGCCGCCGTGTTCGGCCAGGGCATGTGGACCATTGCCGGTTCGCTGGTGGCCTTCCTGCTCGGCCAGCTGATCGACGTGGCAGTGTTCCACCGCATCCGCCAGGCCACCGGCGAGCGCCACGTGTGGCTGCGTGCGACCGGATCCACCGCGATCTCGCAGGTGGTGGACAGCTTCGTGGTGATCTGGATCGCCTTCGTGCTCGGCCCGCAGCACTGGCCGACCTCGCTGTTCCTGGCCGTCAGCAGCGTCAACTACATCTACAAGATGGGTTTTGCGATTGCCTTGATTCCGCTGCTGTACCTGATGCGGCGTGCGATCACCCGCTATCTGGGCGCAGACAGGGCGGCCGCGCTGCGGGCCGCCGCCGCGGCTGACTGAAGCCCCAGCGCCACCAAGCTGACTGCGCCTTCACGCTGGCCGTACGCGCGCGGATCGTGCAAGCTCCACGGTCTGTGTTCCACGGAAGCTTCTTGATGCCGTATTCCCCCCGCGTGCTGGCCGCTGCCATTGCTGCGTTGTTCCTGTTCAGTGCCGTGCCGCCGGCCGAAGCAGCGAAGAAGAAGGCCAGCCGCCCTGCCGCTGCGCAGACCCGCCAAGCCGCCAAGCCCAAGGCCAGGCCCACCCGTGCCACCGCACCGGCCCGTGGCAGTTCGACGCGCCGCGCTGCGCCGCGTCCGGTCGCACCAGCCCGTGCCGTGCCCAAGCAGGTACAGCTGGAGCGCCTGTACGACGAGTACTGGGATGCCTCGATGCGGTTGAACCCGCTGCAGGCCACGTTCCAGGGCGAACCGCGCTACAACGACCAGCTGCCCAACATCCTGTCCGCCACCTGGCGCCAGCAGTCGCACGACTTCACCACACAGTGGCTGGGCAAGGTCGAAAAACTCGGCAGCGACGGCCTGCAGGGCCAGGACCTGCTCAGCTACGAGATCTTCGTACGTGACGCGCGCGCCTCGCTGGCTGCCGAGCGTTACCCAAGCTGGATGATGCCGATCAGCCAGTACTACAACATCGGCAGCATCATGGCGATCCTCGGCTCCGGCGCCGGCGCGCAGCCGTTCAACACCGTGCAGGACTACGACACCTGGTCGCGCCGCTCGCTCGGCATTCCCGAACTGTTCGACCAGGCCATCGACAACATGCGCCAGGGCATGAAGGCCGGCGTGGTGCAGCCGCGCGACCTGATGGAAAAGGTGCTGCCGCAGCTGGATGCGGTGATCACGCCGACCGCTGAAGAGAGCATCTTCTGGTCGCCGATCCGCACGATGCCGAACACGATTGCAGCCGAAGACAAGGCGCGCATCAGCGCCGAATACAAGCGCATGATCGAGCTGCGCATCATGCCGGCCTACCGCGCCCTGCGCGGCTTCATCGCCACCGAGTACCTGCCGGCCACGCGCGCCAGCAGCGGCATGGGCGCGCTGCCCGACGGCCAGGCCTGGTATGCCAACCTGATCGTGCAGACCACCGCCAGCGACCAGACCGCCGCACAGCTGCACGCGCTGGGCGAACAACGCGTACAGGAACTGCAGGCACAGATCGCCACGGTGATGAAGGACGCGAAGCTGCGCGGCACGCCGACCAAGCTGCTGCGCAGCATGCGTAACGATCGCCAGTTCCAGTACAGCGATGCCAATGCCCTGATCAGCCGCTACCGCCAGGTGCAGCAGCAGGTCAACGCGCGTCTGCCTCAGGTGCTCGATACGCTGCCGAAGTCCGCACTGGAAGTGCGTGCGGTGGAACCGGAACGTGCGCTCACCGCCGCCGCGGCAGCCTATCAGCCGTCGCCGGCCGGGCAGCCGGGCGTGCTGTACATCAACACCCGCGACCTGCCCAGCCGCAAGCGCTGGAGCGTGCCGGTGCAGTACCTGCATGAAGCGATTCCCGGCCATCACGTGCAACTGGGCCTGCAGCAGGAACTGGCCAAGCTGCCACGCTTCCGTCGCCTCGGTGGCGATCTTGCGTTCGTCGAAGGCTGGGGCCTGTACGCCGAGACGCTGGGTGAAGACCTCGGCGTCTACACCGATCCCTACGACCGTATCGGCTACCTGTACTCACGCCTGCTGCGCGCCGCGCGCGTCGTCGCCGACACCGGCGTCAATGCACAGGGCTGGAGCAAGCAGCAGGCCGTGGCCTACCTGCAGAAGACGGTCGACATGAGCAGCGATGATGCCAACGCTGAAGTCGAGCGGATCATGGCCCAGCCCGGGCAGGCACTGTCGAACGTCGCTGGCCTGACCACCATCGTTGCCCTGCGCGACAAGGCCAAGGCACGCCAGGGTGCAGCCTTCGATCTGCGCCGGTTCCATGCCGAACTGCTGAAGGACGGCTCAATGCCGCTGGACGTGCTGGACCGCAAGATGGAGCGCTGGATGGCGCAGCCGGCCAGCGCTGCACCCACCCCTTCACCCTGACCCTTCCGGAGCCGCCATGCGCCCTGCCGTCGTCCTGTTCGCCGTCGTGCTGGGCCTGCTGCCGCTGGCCACCTCCCCCGCACCGGTGCTGACCCCACCGGATGCGGGTATCGACGGCCTGATGCAGGCCTACGATGGCCAGGTACCCGGCGCCGCAGTGCTGGTACTGCACGACGGGCAACCGGTGTTCCGTCGCGGCTATGGCCTGGCGGTGGTGGAAGACGGTACTGCCGTGACCGCCGCCAGCAACTTCCGGCTGGCCTCGGTCAGCAAGCAGTTCACCGCTGCGGCGGTGCTGCTGCTGGTGGAAGACGGCCGGCTCGGGCTGGACCAGCCGGCGCGGCGCTGGCTTCCGGAACTGCCGCAGGCCGCAGCGGCCATTACCCTGCGCCAGCTGCTGTCGCACACCAGCGGCCTGCTCGACTACGAAGACCTGATGGACCCGGCGGACACACGGCAGGTACACGATGCCGATGTGCTGGCCCTGCTGTCGCGCGAGAACCGCCTGAACTTCGCACCCGGTACGCAGTACCGCTACAGCAACAGCGGATATGCACTGCTGGCACTGATCGTGGGGCGCGCTTCCGGCCAGGATTTCGCCGCCTTCCTGCAGCGGCGCATCTTCGCGCCGCTGGGCATGGCCCACACCGTGGCCCACCAGGACGGTATTGATACGGTGGCCGCACGTGCCTATGGCTACAGCTGGATCGACGGCCGCTGGCAGCGCACCGACCAGAGCACCACCAGCGCCGTGCTCGGCGACGGCGGCATCTATTCCTCGCTGGACGATCTCGCCCGCTGGGATGCCGCGCTGTATGACGACCGCCTGCTGTCGAAGGCATCGCGTCGCGCGATGTTCAGCCCGGCCACGACCACATCGGAACCGGACGTGCCGCATTACGGCTTCGGCTGGCGCCTGAACGGCCCGGTGCAATGGCACAGCGGCGAGAGCATCGGCTTCCGCAACGTGATCGTGCGCCACCCGGAAAAGCACCTGACCGTGATCGTGCTGACCAACCGCAACGACCCCGAACCCTATCCGCTGGCGCTGAAGATTGCCCAGCGCTGGCTGGACACCCTGCAATGACTGCCGCTTCCGACGCCCTGCTGGGCATCCACCACGCCGCACTGATCTGCAGCGACTACGCGCGTTCGAAAGACTTCTACGTGCGGATCCTCGGCCTGCGCGTACTGGCCGAGAACCACCGCGCCGCGCGCGACTCCTGGAAGCTGGACCTCGCGCTGCCCGATGGCAGCCAGCTGGAATTGTTCTCCTTCCCCGCGCCGCCGCCCCGGCCCAGCCGCCCCGAAGCCCAGGGCCTGCGCCACCTCGCGTTCCGGGTCGCTGCGCTGGAGCCGTTCATCGAACGCCTGGCCAGCCACGGCGTGGACTGCGAACCGATCCGCGTGGATGAATACACCGGCGCCCGCTTCACCTTCTTCGCCGACCCCGACGGCCTGCCGCTGGAGCTGTACGAAGTCGATTGACGCCCCTCGGGGGTCAGATCCCTTTTCCGACGGAAAAGGGATCTGATCCCGCCGCCGCCACCGGAAACGCCATCCACGCATGGCGTGGATCTACGTGTCGACCAAGGTCGACACCCACCAAGAGCAGGCCGAGCCATTCCGACAGATTGCGGAGACCTGTCGAAGGCGGGGCACTGTGGGTTTGCGGGGTGTGAGCCGCATGGATGCGGCGACCAAGCCCCCAGGGACGGGTTTACGGCGGCCCCGCAAACCCACAGTGCCCCGCCATCCCCCAGCAAGTCCGCTTTTGCTGTTGCTTCGGCTGTTGCCGTTGCCTCTGCGGGTGCAGGGCGCAGCCCTGCAAAGCCCCCCCCTTCCCCATACCCCGCCGAATGGGTATACAGTCGACCCGTACCGGCATCGTGCCGGAATGAACCCTGGGAGGGGACCATGCGCAAGACCTTCAAGACCCTGCTGCTGGCATTGCCGCTGTGCCTGGCCGCGCTCTCGGCGCAGGCCGCCGATGGCGCCGCCGGCCGCTGGAAGACCATCGACGACAAGACCGGCAAGGTGAAGTCGATCGTCGAGATCACCCAGGCCGCCAACGGCACCCTGACCGGCAAGGTGGTCGACATCCTGCACTCGGACAAGGGCCCGAACCCGGTCTGTGACGGCTGTGAAGGCGCCAACAAGAACAAGCCGGTGAAGGGCATGACCATCCTCTGGAACTTGAAGGCCGACGGCGCCAACAAGTGGTCCGGCGGCACCATCCTCGATCCGGCCAATGGCAAGACCTACAAGTCGAAGATGGAATTGCAGCCCGGCGGCACCAGGCTTGACGTGTCCGGCTGCATCGCCTTCATCTGCCGCGCGCAGACCTGGCAGCGCGAATAAGCGCCCCGGCCCCCGCTTCATCCCCGTGACCCGGCCCCGGCCGGGTCACCTCGTTGCGGGCATGCGATACTCTGCGGTTCCCCTCGGCTTCACCCCGCGACCATGACCCGTACCGCGCTCGTCACCACCGCCCTGCCCTACGCCAACGGCCCGCTGCACCTGGGCCATCTGGTCGGCTACATCCAGGCCGACATCTGGGTGCGTGCGCGGCGAATGAGCGGCGGCAAGGCCTGGTTCGTCTGCGCCGACGACACCCACGGCACGCCGATCATGCTGGCTGCGGAAAAGGCCGGGGTCACCCCGGAAACCTTCATCGCCAACATCCAGGCCAGCCACGAACGTGACTTCGCCGCGTTCGGCGTCGCCTTCGACCATTACGACTCGACCAATTCGGCGGCCAACAAGGCGCTGACCGAGCAGTTCTACCTGAAGCTGGAAGCGGCCGGCCACATCAGCCGTCGTTCGGTGGCGCAGTTCTACGACCCGGCCAAGGGCATGTTCCTGCCCGACCGCTACGTCAAGGGCATCTGCCCGAACTGCGGCAGCCCCGACCAGTACGGCGACAACTGCGAAGTGTGCGGCGCCACCTATGCGCCGACCGACCTGAAGGAGCCGCGTTCGGTGATCTCCGGTGCCACGCCGGAAATGCGCGATTCGGAGCACTTCTTCTTCGAGGTGGGCCACTTCGACGCGTTCCTGCGCGAATGGCTGGCCGGCGACGTCGCCCTGCCGGGCGTGAAGGCCAAGCTCGGAGAATGGCTCAATGCCGAAGGTGGCCTGCGCGCGTGGGACATCTCGCGCGATGCGCCGTACTTCGGCTTCCAGATTCCCGGCCAGCCGGGCAAGTACTTCTATGTCTGGCTGGACGCGCCGATCGGCTACCTGTCCAGCTTCCAGACCCTGTGCGGCAGGCTCGGCGAGGACTTCGAAGCGCACCTGCGCGCCGGTACCAGCACCGAGCTGCACCACTTCATCGGCAAGGACATCGTCAACTTCCACGGCCTGTTCTGGCCGGCGGTGCTGCACGGCACCGGCCACCGCGCGCCGACCCGCCTGCACGTCAACGGCTACCTGACCGTGGACGGCGCCAAGATGAGCAAGTCGCGCGGCACCTTCGTGATGGCGCGCACCTTCCTCGACGCCGGGCTGGAACCGGAAGCGCTGCGTTACTACTACGCCGCCAAGTCCGGCGGTGGCGTCGACGATCTCGACCTGAACCTGGGTGACTTCATCGCCCGCGTCAACGCCGACCTGGTCGGCAAGTTCGTCAACCTGGCCAGCCGCTGCGCCGGCTTCATCAGCAAGCGCTTCGACGGCCAGCTGGCCGCGCAGCTCCCCGATGCGGCGCAGTACCAGCGCTTCGTCGACGGTCTGGCGCCGATCCGTGAAGCCTACGAGCGCAATGACCCGGCTGCAGCGATCCGCCTGACCATGACCCTGGCCGACGAAGCCAACCGCTACATCGACGACGTCAAGCCGTGGGTGATCGCCAAGCAGGAAGGCGCCGACGCGCAGCTGCAAGCGGTGTGCAGTCAGGGCCTGAATCTGTTCCGCGTGCTGGTCACCGCGCTGAAACCGGTGCTGCCGGCCACCGCCGCGCAGGCCGAGGCCTTCCTGGCCGCGCCGGTGAACGACTGGACCGAACTGGCGCAGCCGCTGCTGGGCCACCGCATCACCGACTACACCCCGCTGTTCACCCGTATCGACCCGAAGAAGATTGACGCCATGATCGACGCCTCCAAGGACACCCTGCAGCCGGCCGCTGCCGCCGCCCCCGCCGCCAAGACCGAAGCGGTCAAGCCGGCCGCACCGGCACCGGCCAAGGAAGAAGCCAAGGGCGCCGACGCCCCGACCTACATCGGCATCGACGATTTCGCCAAGCTCGACCTGCGCATCGGCAAGGTGCTGGTCTGCGAGTTCGTGGACGGTTCGGACAAGCTGCTGCGCTTCGAACTGGATGCCGGTGAACTGGGCAAGCGCCAGATCTTCTCCGGCATCCGTGGCAGCTACGGCGAGCCGGAGAAGCTGGTCGGCCGCAGCGTGGTGTTCATCGCCAACCTGGCCCCGCGCAAGATGCGCTTCGGCCTGAGCGAAGGCATGATCCTGTCGGCCGGTTTCGACGGTGGCGCGCTGGCGCTGCTGGACGCCGACAGCGGCGCACAGCCGGGCATGCCGGTCCGCTGAAGCCTGCAGCGGGCGTGGTTGCGGCCGCGCCCGCCGGCGGCACCGGCCACGGGGCAACGCGATGGGAGGCAACGGAATGGAACTGGCGCTGTTCGACTTCGACCACACCGTGACCACCTGCGATACCTACGGCCGTTTCCTGCGCCGCGTGGCCACCGCCGAACAACTGGCGCAGGCGTGGTGGAAGGTCGGCCCGTGGCTGCTCGCGTACAAGCTGAAGCTGATCTCGGCCGAACGCATCCGCGCGCGCGTCACCCGCCTGACCTTCAGCGACCGCCACAGTGACGACATCGCCACCCTGGCCGCCGGCTTCTCGCGCGAGTTCCTGCCCGACGTGGTGCGCCCGGAAATGCTGGAGCAGATCCGCTGGCACAAGGAACAGCAGCACACCGTGGTCATCGTGTCCGGCTCGCTGGACCTGTACCTGCGGCCGTGGTGCGAGCAGCTGGGCCTGCAGTTGATCTGCAACCGGCTGGAAAGCCAGGACGGCCGCCTGACCGGTCGCTATGCCGGTGGCGACTGCGGCCCACGCAAGGTCGAGCACATCCGTCGCCAGTTCGATCTGTCGCGCTACGTGCGCATCCATGCCTACGGTGACAGTTCCGAAGACAAGCCGATGCTGGCGCTGGCCCACGAGCGCTGGTTCCGCGGCAAACCCCTGAAGTAACCCAACGCGCAGCCTTCGCCACGCATGAGCCTGATCCCGCCCCTGACCGAACGCCTCGACCGCCTGCTGCCACAGACCCAATGCGGGCAATGCGGCTACGACGGTTGCCGCCCGTATGCGCAGGCGATGGCGCGTGGCGAGGCAGGCGTGGACCGCTGCCCACCGGGTGGCGATGCCGGTGCACGCGCGCTGGCCCAGGTGTTGGGCATACCGGCGATTCCATTCGATCGCTCGCGCGGCGAGCACAAGGCGCCGCAGGTGGCGTTGATCGTGGAAGCCGACTGCATCGGTTGCACCAAGTGCATCCAGGCCTGCCCGGTGGACGCCATCGTCGGCGGCGCCAGGTACATGCACACGGTGATCGCCGATCTGTGCACCGGCTGCGAGCTGTGCATCCCGCCTTGCCCGGTGGACTGCATCGAGCTGGTACCAGCGTAGCCACCGGACCAGCCGACGGTGTGCGGGTGTAGAGTCGACTGTTAGTCGACTGTCGCGCGCAGCGCGGGATTTTCAATCCCGGAAGCCAAGAGCAGTCGACTAACAGTCGACTCTACACCCCCCCTCCGCTGGTGGGGGGGCCCCTGCCTGCCGTTACGGCACTGCCGCCGTCACTACGATCTCGACCTTCCACTCGGCGTGGGCCAGCTTGGCCTCGACCGTGGCGCGCGCCGGGGTCGCACCCTCCACCACCCACTCATCCCATGCCTTGTTCATGCCGTCGAAGTCGGCCATGTCGGCCAGGAACACTTCGGCGCGCAGCACATGCTGGCGATCACTGGCCACCAGCGCCAGCAGCTTGTCGATCTCCGCCAGCACCTGCCGGGTCTGCCCGGTGATGTCCTGGCTGGTGTCTTCCGGAATCTGGCCGGAGAGGTAGGCGACCTTGTTGTACACGGTCATTTCGGACATGCGCGGTCCGACGTCGTAACGCTCCATCATGGGCGTGGCTCCTGCGGGTGATCAGGCCTGCATTGTCCTCCAAACCGGTCAACGATGGGTGCAGGGCAGCCGTCCACGCACGCTCACTACCGGCTTCCGACAGCGGCGCTGGTCAAATGCCAGCGACAGGCGCACGATGCGCCACGGCTGCATTGACACCACCCTCGCCCTCCCTGACGCACGCTTGCGCCGATGACCGAAACCACCGCTCCCGCCACCGCTCCCTCCACCCCGGCATGGAAGCGGGTCCTCACCATCGTCGTCCCGCTGCTGATCCTTGCGCTGGCGCTGCACGGCCTGGCCAACGAGTTCGATGAGAACGGCTACCGCGCCATCCGCCATGCCTTCCACCAGCTCAGTGGCACGCAGATCGCGCTTACTGTCGTGCTGGGCCTGGCCAGCTATGCCTGCCTGATCGGTTTTGATGCCATCGGCCTGCGCCGCAGCGGCATCCGCGTGCATCCGGCGCGCATCGGCATTACGGCGTTCCTGGCGCACACGCTCGGCCAGACCGTGGGCTTTGCCGCGCTCACCGGCGGTGCGGTGCGCCTGCGCGGCTACCGCACCGCCGGCCTGGACCTGGCGCAGATCGGCCAGGTCGTGCTGATGAGCACGCTCGGCTTCGTGTTCGGCGCCTGGCTGCTGATCAGCGTGGCGCTGTGCATGGAACCGGCGGCCGCGGCACTTGCACTGCCACTGGACCCGGATGCGGTGCGCGTGGTCGGCATCGTCGCGCTGCTGGCCTATGCGGCCACCCTGCTGCTGGTCGGCCGCGATGGGCGTCAGTTCAGCGTGTTCGGCCATGCGCTGTGGCTGCCCGACCGCCGCACCATGATCGGCGTCACCGTGCTCAGCGTGATCGAACTGGTGCTGGCCAGCGCCGCGTTCTACGTACTGCTGCCGGACTCGACGCCGACCGGCCTGCCCGGCTTCGTTGGCCTGTACCTGGTCGCGGTGCTGGCCGGACTGGTTTCGACCGTGCCCGCCGGACTCGGCGTGTTCGAATGGAGCCTGCTGAAGCTGCTGCCACAGGTCGCACCGGCTGCGGTGCTGGCTGCGGCGTTGATCTACCGCGTCACTTACTACGTGCTGCCGCTGCTGTTGGCGACCCTGCTCGCGCTGGCTCCGGCGCTGCGGCAACCGCTGCAGGCCAGTGCCGGTGCAACCCGTGCCGGCTGGAACGCATTGCGGCCGTGGCTTCCGCAGATCATCGCGCTGGCAGTGTTCAGCATCGGTGCTGCACTGGTCATCGACGGCACCTTGCCCACGCCGCGCCGCCACCTGGTCAACGCATCACTGCCGATCCTGGAGACGTCCCATCTGATCGGCAGCCTCAGCGGCGTCGCCCTGTTGCTGATCGGCCAGGGCCTGGCCCGGCGCAGCCATGCCGCATGGATGCTGGCGATGGCCGTGTGCGTGATCACCCCGTTGCCACTGTGGCTGCGCGGTGGCCAACCGCTGATCGCGGTCTCCGCCCTGCTGGTGGCGATGGCGCTGTGGGCCGCGCGCCGCGAGTTCTATCGCCAGGGCGCGCTGCTGGATGAAGCCTGGTCGTGGCCATGGCTGCGCAACCTCGGCCTGGTACTGGTGGCAGTCACCTGGCTGTTGTTCTTCACCTACAGCCATGTCGAATACCAGAACGAGCTGTGGTGGCAGTTTGCGATATCCGGCAACGCACCGCGCGCACTGCGTGCGCTGCTGGTGGTGGCCATCGCGCTGGTGATGTTCGGCCTGGCGCGCCTGCTGCACAGCACCCGCAGCCCGCTGCCACCGGCCGACGAAGCCACGTTGCGGTCACTGGCCCCGGTCCTGGCCGGTGCCACCGACACCCAGGCCTGCCTGGTGCTGACCGCCGACAAGGCGGTGCTGCGCGATGACGCGAAGCAGGGCTTCGTGATGATGCAGCGCTACGGCGGATCGCTGATCGCGATGGGCGATCCGGTCGGCCCGCCCGAGGTCGCGCGCGCGCTGATCTGGCGCTTCCGCGAGGAAGCCGACCGGCTCGGCCTGCGCCCCGTGTTCTACCAGATCGGCGAGACCTACTGGCAGACCTATCTCGACCTGGGCCTGGGCCTGGTCAAGCTGGGCGAGGAAGCGATCGTGCCATTGCACGACTTCGGCCTGGAAGGCCGCGAACGCGCCGACCTGCGCCAGGCCTGGAACCGCGGCAAGCGCGGCGGCCTGTCGTTCCGCGTGGCACCGGTGGAAGAGGTTCCCAGCCTGCTTCCGCGCCTGCACGCGATCTCCAACGCGTGGCTGGAAGACAAGGCCGGCGACGAGAAGGGTTTCTCGCTGGGCAGCTACGATCCGGATTACCTGGCGCGCTTCCCGGTGGCACTGGTCGAAGCCGAGGGCCAGATCGTGGCATTCGCCAACCTGTGGCAGGCACCGGCCGGTGCCGAGCTGTCGGTGGACCTCATGCGCCACGTCAACGAGGCCCCGAAGGGCACGATGGACTTCCTGTTCATCGAGCTGTTCCTGTGGGGTCGTGCACAGGGCTATGCGCGTTTCTCGCTGGGCATGGCGCCCCTGTCCGGGCTGGCCCAGCACCGCCTGGCTGGGCGCTGGAACCGGCTGGCCGGCCTGCTGGCGCGGCATGGCGAACGCTTCTATGGATTCAGTGGCCTGCGCCGCTTCAAGTCGAAGTTCGACCCGCAGTGGCGACCGCGCTATCTGGCTGCGCCGGGCGGCATGCACCTGCCGGCGGCGCTGCTGGATGCCACGCGGCTGATCTCGCTGGACCCGAGGCGGAACTGACGCCCCGACCCGCCGGGCATGGCCCGGCGCAACCGGCTCGCTCTGGTGGGTGCGAACCGTTGGTTCGCACGCCCTCCGCTTTACGCGCCGCCCTTGAGGATCACTTCGGCCAGGCGGTCGTAATCACCATTGAAGTGATGGTCGCCCGGCAGCTTCACCTTCTGCACGCCGTCGTTGGCCGGCAGGCCGGGGCACAGCGCGTCGTCATCCTTGTCGCCATACACGCAGAGGGTCTTCGCCGCCGGCAGCTTCGCCACTTCCGGCGCGATCGGCAGGCCGTCGCCGCCCCCCCCCAGCCAGTTGCTGACATGGAATTCGAAGTCAGCCTTCCTGCCCACCGACAGCAGCACGATACGGTCCAGCGCGTCACGGGTGCCGGCATCAAGCTGGTTGATGGTGGCCGGCAGCACGTCGGCGCCCTGCGAGAAACCAATCAGCATCACCTTGTCGCGATGCCACTGCTGGCGGTAGTGATCGATGATCTTCTGCAGGTCAGTGGCGAAGCCCTTCGGCGTGCGCTCGCTCCAGAAGTAGCGCAGCGAGTCGATGCCGACCACGGCCACGCCATGCTCGTTGAGCGACGACGCCACGTCCTTGTCCAGGCCGGCCCAGCCGCCATCGCCGGAAACGAACACGGCCAGCGTGTCGCCATTACCGGCGGCAGGCACCTCCACCACGGGCAGGCCCTTCAGCGCGGCCGGAGGCGGTGCCAGGCTGACGCCCACCTGCGCGCCCATCACCCGCGCCGCCGCCACCAGGCCCGGTGAAGCATCGCCGCGTGCGGTGCGCTTGAACTCGCGTGCCATCGCCACCTGCTGCACGAAGCGGCTGGCCTCGCCAACCTTGCAGCCATGGCCGCCGGCGGCGCTCAGCCACGGGAAATTCAACTCGGCAGGCTGCAGCTTGTTGTGCTTCACACCGTCGCCGCAGACCATGCGCTCGTGGCTGTGCTCCGGGCAGAAGCCGGTGGTCAGCAGGCCAGCGAACACTTGGGTGTCGGCCTGTGCGGCCAGCGTGTAGGCCATCTCGGCGCCTTCGCCATCACCACCGACCAGCGGCAGGTGGTAGCCGGGCAGATGCAGGGAGGCCTGCAACCAGCGCGAGAAGTTCTCGACGTCGCCGGAACCGAACGAACAGGTCGGATCACCCTCGCGCTCGAGCACGCTGCGCAGGTGCGCGATGTCCACCGCAGCGACCATCGCGCCATCGGCACGCAGGGCCTCGATCGGAAGGCGGCTGGTATCACCACCGGCGGTGGGTTCATGGAACCAGATCACCACCCGCTGCGGCGTACCGGCCGGCATGTGTACCGGAATCTGCTCGAACCGCCCATGGCTGAACTGCTGCACGTTGGCCGCCGCCATTGCCGGCAGCGCTGCCAGCGCCAGAACCACACCCATTGCCCTGCCCAGCCCTGCACGCTTCATATCGCATCCCCGATGGAATGCGCACACGATACGCCGCCGCCGCGTGCACGGCACGTACCGGCGCAGGCCGTTGGGGATTCAGTGGGCCGCGGTACGGCGACCGCGGCGGTACAGCGCCAGGGCCAGGTACAACAGCCAGCCCACGATCACGACGATCACCGCCTTCTGGCCCAGCCCGCGCGGCGGGCCGGCGCGCCACAACACGTGCAGCCACAGCAGTACGAACGCCAGCCAGGCCCAGCCCCAGAGCAGGCCGGCGGCGGATTGCCAGCCCGGTTCACGGCGCAGGTACCAGGCCTGCAGCAGCATGCCCACGCTGGCACACAGGAACGCGGTGTTGGCCGCCACCCCATGGATGAACGGTGCAAGCAGCGGAGTCGCTTCAGGCAGCCAGCTGTCACCGATGGCGACCGTCGCCAGCCCCAGTGCAGAGACAGTGAACAACAGCGGCGCCGCCGCACTGCGCCGAGGGCCGATGCTGCCGCGATACAGCGCAATGCCGAGAACCGCGATGGCCAACGCCAGCAGGCAGTATGCAGCGCGCAGCGCCAACCCCCACGGCCCGTGCAGGTAGAGGCTGAGCGTGGCCCGCACCCAGTCCAGATCGCTGCGTGCGAACTGGGTCCACAGCGCGGTGGCGACGAACAGCAGCAACGCCACCAGTGCCAGCACTGCCGCCGGGCGTGCGCGGCTCATGGCGTTGCCTCCGGATGCCGTGCCTTCCATTCGGCCAGCGCCTTGCGATAGCGCTGCAGCTCATCGGCATACAGATCCAGCACGCACAGCGGACAACCGCTGCCACAGCACTCGTTGGGACCGGGCTCTTCGGGGGGCAGCGGGCGGGGATCGGGATCAGGGACGGACACAGTCGGAAGCGGCAATCGGTGGAAGCAGGCCCCAGTGTACCGGGCCGGCTCAGCGGGCCAGCTGCCGGCGCAGGTTTTCCCGCGCGGCCGCGTCCAGGCGCTGGTGGAAGAAGTCGCTGAGGAAGATGCGCGGCGCACGCAGCAGCCCCTGCAGGAAACGGCGACGCCCGGCGCGGTACAGGAAGCCCGGCACGACCCCCTTGTACTCTTCGGCCACGCCACGATCGTAAGCGGCGAACACCGGCTTGGGCGCGGCCAGGATCGCCATGTCGCAGTCCAGGAACAGGGCCGCCTCGGCATCAACGTCGTCTGGGCCCAGATCGCCATGGTGGGCGGTCAGCAGGATCAACTGCTCGACCCGCGCGGCGTCGACGCCGGCCAGTTCCGGGTCCCGTGCGATCGCCTGCAGGGCCAGCGCCGCCGAACGCACTTCGTTGTCCTTGCGCCCCGCCACATAGATCGCGTCATGGTAGAGCACAGCCAGGTAGACCTCGGCCGGCTGCTGCCAGCCCGGGCCGTCAGCCACGTCCTGGCAGTGCTGCAGCACCGCGCGTACGTGTCCGAAGTGGTGGTAGGCGCGGGGCGGCGTTGCGTAACTGTCCTGCAGCGCCTGCCACCGCGCCGGAGCCAGCGTCAGTGGAGAGAAATCCATGCCCGGATCATCCCGCCTGCGTTGCCCTGCGGCAAGCTGGTTGTTTTTTCACCACGCACTCACAACGCTTGCCTGGTGAGGCCTGGAGGAGGTTGTCCACAGCTTTGTCGAGCGCTGGTCCACATCGGTTGTGGATGAAACGCCGTGCCGGCCACGCGCCGACCAACGGTCACTGCGGCGCGGCGCCACCGGGTCTACACTCGCTGCAGGCGGGAGCGCCCGCCGCTGCCGGGAACTGTCATGCACCGCCCTGCCGCCCGCATCCCCGTCGTGGTCCTGGCCGCCTTGATGGCCGCGCCGCTCTGCGCACAGGACCGCCCCCGCATCGACGCACCGCCTCCGGCCGGCATCACCGCCGCCGCGGATATCCCCTCGCCGGAACAGGTCTTCGCCATTCCTCCTGCGATGCGCGCCATGCTGCAGGCGCAGGTGATGGACCGCAGTTCATCGCGCGAACAGCGGCTGCAGGCCCTGGTGGAAATGATCTTCGGCCGCCAGGGGCTGGACCTGCAGTACGACGCGAACGCGACCTACACCGTGGGCGAAGTCTGGCAGCAGCGCCGCGCCAACTGCCTCGCCTTCACGCTCATGTTCGTGGCACTGGCGCGTGAGGCTGGCATCCAGGCCCGCGTGCAGGAAGTCGGCCAGGTCGTGTCCTGGTACCAGGACCAGGACGCCGGCGTGGTCTACAGCGTGGGCCACGTCAACGCAGGCGTGGAGATCGCGGGGCGTTACGCCACGGTCGACCTCGATCGCAACGTGCTCTACGACCGCCACGGCCCGCAGCCGGTCAGCCGCGCGCGTGCACTGGCCCACTTCTACAACAATCGTGGTGCCGAACGCATGGCCGAAGGAGACCTCGTCGGCGCCCGCGCGTTCTTCGATGCCTCGGTCGTGCAGGACCGCGCGTTCCCCTCGGTCTGGAACAACCTGGGCGTGCTCGACAACCGCGAGGGCGACACCGATGCGGCGCGGCAGGCACTGGACCGCGCCCTGCGCCTGGACGGCCGCCAGGATGCAGCGCTGACCAATGCCAGCGCGCTGTATCGGCAGCTTGGGCTGGAGGCACAGGCCAAGGCCCTGGAGCGACGCCTGAAGTCGGTGCAGCGTGAGGACCCGTTCGCGCAGTACATGCTGGGCACGCAGGCCGAGCAGGCCGGAAGGCTGGCCGAAGCCATCCGCTACTACCGGCAGGCCGTGCGCCTCTATGACACCGCGCACCAGTTCCACTTCGGACTGGCGCGCGTGTATTTCCTGTCCGGCCAGCTCGAGCGCGCCGACCGTGAACTGACCCGCGCGCAGCTTCTGGGCGGTGCACCGGAGCAGGCACGCTACCAGGCCAAGCTGGACAGCCTGGCCCGCTGGCGCGCGCAGCAGCAGGCCAGGCGCTGAGACCGATCAGGCCTTCTTGAGGAAGCAGGTCTTCAGGACCAGGCCCTTGATCTTGTCCGAGTTGCCTTCGATGTGCTCGGCATCATCTTCGACCAGGCGGATGTTGCGGATCACGGTGCCCTGCTTGAGCGGGATCGAAGACCCCTTCACCTTCAGGTCCTTGATCACGGTGACGGTGTCCCCGGCCTGCAGGGTATTGCCGTTGCTGTCACGCACGATCAGGGTCGAACCGGCGCTTTCCTCGGCGGTCCATTCGAAACCGCAATCGGCGCAGATCCACAGCGCGCCATCGGCATAGGTGTTTTCCAGGGTGCACTGCGGGCAGGCGGGAACGGACGACATCGGCAAGTACCTCAAAGTGAATCAACAGCGGCCATTGTAACCGCCCGGTCCGGGGCCCCAGTTCCCTGGCAGATGCCCGGCCGCCGCCATGGCCGCAGCTGGAGCAGCCATGACGCTGGAACTTGCAGTCGGTCGCGAACTGCAGCAGAGTGCGCGGCCCCTGATCGCCCCCGGAACTCCCCATGCGCCTCGGCATCGACTTCGGTACCAGCAACTCCGCCGCCGCCATCGTGCATGAGGGGAAGCTGCTGCCGATCCGTTTCGGCGACGCCGAGCAGTTCCGCACCAGCGTGTACTTCCCTGGCGTGGTGCCCGACCCGGACGACTTCCAGCTCGATGACGGCCAGGAACACCAGCTGCAGCAGATGATCGACAGCGCCGCGCGTGCAGCCCGTGCCGCCGGCCAGGAACGCACGCCGCAGGCGCTGCGCCGTGAAGCCCTGCGCGCCCTGCGCCGTGAATGGATGGAGGCCCGCGCCGGCCAGGAACGCAGCGCCAGCGACCTGCTGCAGAACGCGGTCTACGGCGACGAAGCGCTGGAAGCCTATTTCGAGGAACACGAAGGCAACCTGGTGCAGAGCCCGAAGTCGATGCTCGGCTACAACCTGCACCCACGCGCCAAGCAGACCATCACCGGCATCGCCGCGCACATCCTCGAACACATCCGCCTGACCGCCAGCGCCCAGCTCGGCCAACCGCTGCGCTCGGCCCTGCTCGGGCGCCCGGTGCAGTTCCGCAGCTCGATCGGCGCGGCCGGCAACGACCAGGCGCTGGACATCCTGCGCGAGGCCGCCACCCAGGCCGGCTTCGACCAGATCGATTTCCTCGAAGAACCCGCCGCGGCGGCCATGCACTACCACGCCGAAAGCCGCGAGCGGCACCAGGCGGTGATCGTCGACATCGGCGGCGGAACCACCGATATCGCGCATGCCGAAGTCGGCGGGGACGATGCCCCGCGCATCCACCGTGCCTGGGGTATCGCCCGCGGCGGTACCGACATCGACCTGGCGCTGAGCCTGTCCAGCTACATGCCGCTGTTCGGCCGCGGCATCACCCGCGTGCCGGCCCACCACTATGTGGAAGCGGCCACTGTGCAGGACATGACCCGCCAGCGCGAGTTCCGCCTGCACAAGTACGACCATGTGGACGCACCGTGGGGCGACCGCCTGCAGGCGCTGCAGGACACCGGCAATACCGCCCGCCTGTACCGCGATGTCGAACGCGCCAAGATCGCCCTGAGCGCTGCCAGCGAGCACCGCAGCACGCTGGACTACATCGCCCGCGATCTGCATGCCGACAGCAGCGCCGACGGCCTGGCCGCCGCCGCCCATGGCTACCTTGAGCAGATCCGCGAACTGCTGGCCCAGGTCCGCAGCGACATCGGTGGCGATCCGGATGCGGTGTTCCTGACCGGCGGCATGTCCCGTGCAGGCTACCTGCGCCAGGCCGTGGCCGAGGCCTTCCCGGGCGCCCGCATGGTCCAGGGCGAGCCCTCGCTGGGCGTGGTCCAGGGCCTGGCACTGGCGGCAGCCAGCCAGGATTAACAAAACGTTACGCGGTCTAAGTTACTCTTGGTCGGCTAGATCCCAGCTGCACCTTCCACCGGCCACGCCGGTGTGTGTCCACGGTGCAGCCTGGCCCGCCCTGCGGGCCTAGCGGCCATGCCTTCCTGGCTCGTTCATGGTCCGCGTACTACCGGAGCCGCCATCGAGACCCGCTTTGGGCACCCGCCAGGCCCCTGAGGCCTTACAACCTGACGCAGCACCTGCACCCATCGACTGCCGCCGTTGTGACGCGGTCTGTTGCCGGTTGCCCGTGCTGCTGCAGCCCGGCGACCACGTGCCCGGCCAGTTCCTCTCGCGCGACGCGCACGGCCGTGCCGTGATGGCGCGCAACGAGGAAGGCTGGTGCGCGGCGATCGATCCCTATCACCTGCGCTGCACGATCTATTCGCAGCGCCCGGCGATCTGCCGCCAGTTTTCGATGGGCGGCGATGACTGCCGCCGCGAGCGGCAGGACTACCTGCGCCAGGCCGATGCCTGGGCGCTTTCCTCCCCTTCCACCTGACAGGAGCAACCATGCCCCGCAAGGCAAAGACCCCCGCGAAGGCCAGCAACAGCATCCGCAGCGAACGCAAGGGCGCGGCCGCCAGCACCTTGGTCAGCAGCGATTCGATCGCTTCGGACCTGGCAGCGTTCCGCAAGGCCGGTGGCAAGATCGAAGTCCTCGGCACCACCTGGGCGCTGAAGAAAGCCAGCTGAGCCAGCTCCGACCGCGGCGGCGCTGCCGCCGCGGCCTGCCGGACCGTGCTCAGCGGTCCAGCCGCACCCGCACACTGCCCGAATGCGACTGGATGCGGATGTCTCCATCACCGCCGCCCAGACGTGTATCGAGATGGCTGCCCGGCCCATAGCGCGGCCGCTCCACCTGACCGGCATCGCTGTTGATCGAGCCGCTGAAGCTGTTCACCGACAGCTGTGCCGACACCGTGCGCGGCAGGCTCAGCGTGACCGAGGCACTGACCGATTCGACATTGATGCGGCCGCCGGGAGCCAATCCGGCTGCTGCCAGGTCGATGCTGCCCGAGACGGTTTCCACCGCCAACCGCTGCACGCGCCCGGCGTCGACCTCGACCCGTCCGGACACCGTCTGCGCACCGATATCACCGGACACACCGCCGCCGGCCTCGATCCGGCCACTGACGGTGTTCACATCCAGCTTCGGCGTCTGCAGGCGTGCGCTGACGCTGCCACTGACCGTGTTGAGCTTGCTGTCGCCACTGCGGCCAGCCGCGCTCAGGCTGCCGCTGACCGTGTCGGCCTGCAGCCGTCGCACGTCGATGCCGCTGATGTCCTGGCTGGCGCTGACCGTGCTCAGCAACAGTTCCACCGAGCGCGGCACGTTCAGCACCAGCGTGGCCCCACCGTTGTTGTTGCGGCGCGGGTATTCGATCTCCCAGCGAACGCGATTGGCGCTTTTCTCCTGGCGCAGCTGCAGGCCGTCGCTGAGCGTGCCGGTCAGCTGCACGTCATTGCGGTCCCAGCCACGCACGGTCACCTTGCCGGCGACGTTGCTCAGCTCGATGCGACCGCCCGCGGCCAGGGTATGGCGCTCGTCGATGCGGGTATCGGCCAGCGCCACGGCAGGGGCCAGCAGCAGCGCGACACAGCAGGAAATCATGGTTCGGGTCATGGGGGTCTCCTCAGGTCGTCAAGCCGGACTCGGCGGCATAGGCCGCCTGCCGGGTCAGTTCCAGCCGCAGCGTGTAGGTACGCTTGAGCTGGCCAAGCAGGTGCGGCGCACGCGGGTCCTGCGCCAGGGCGGCACGGATCTGCGCCGCGCTTTCATCCAGTTCATGCAGGGCCGGCTGCCATTCCGGCGCCCGTCCATCGGGCAGCGCGGCCACGGCCTGCTGGTACTGCTCGGTCATCGCCGCAGCCTGCAGCTGCAGTGCTGAAGGTACCGGCACCTCTGGCTGCGCATGGCGCCACGGCGCCACGGCGTAGACCGCCAGGCTGGCCGCCAACACCGCACCCACCGGCAACCACCAACGCCGACGCGAACGGTTCGGCAGGGCCACCACGTTGTCGCCCGGCGCAGGTGCCGCCTGCGGCTCACGCGGCGGCAGCTGGGCCGAAAGGCGTGCCCAGCCATCGGTGGGTACGTCGCGCTCGCTTGGCAGCGCGCGCAGCCGTGCCAGTAGATCGTGGTCGGAATCGTGGTCGTGTGTATTCATGTCATGTCTCCCAGCCGTGCGCGCAACAGGCCGCGCGCACGATGCAACTGTGCCTTGGAACTGCCGACGGCCATCTGCAGCTGTTCGGCGATTTCCTGGTGTTTCCAGCCTTCGATGTCGTGCAGTACCAGTACCGCACGTGCCCGTGGCGGCAGTGTCGACAGCGCCCGTTCGAGGTCGCGTTCGGTGCCGGCACAGCGGTCGTGTACCGCCAGTTCCTGCAACCCCCCGTCCACTTCGTCGAGGCTGTCGTGGTCCTGCCCGGCAGCACGCCCGCGCAGTTCCATCAGCGCGGCGTTGACGCCCAACCGATGCAGCCAGGTGGACAAGCTGCTTTCGAACCGGAACCCCGGCAGCGCCTTCCACGCCTGCAGGAACGCTTCCTGCAGCGCATCCTCGGCACGTGCCTGCTGGCCGCCACACAACCGCCACAGGACAGCGAATACACGCGGCGCGTGACGCCGGTACAGCAGTTCATAGGCAGCGGTATCGCCCGCGGCCGCCGCCCGCACCAGAGCGGGTTCGTCGACGGCGTCGTTGGCGGCAGGCGGCGCGGGCATGGTGGTGTCGAGCATATCCCTTGGATGCCGCGACCCGGAAAAAGGTTTAGAGCTGATCGACGGCCGATGCCATGCAACCTTTTCGACGGCTGCTGCATCCATGGAAGGTCCTTCGCGAATTTGCCGTCCAGGAGTTCTGCCATGTCCAGCCCATCCTGCGCCGCCCTGCTGGTGATCGCCGCCTGCGTACTGCTGCAGGCATTGGGCCTGTCCTTGCAGCTGCGTCCAGACAACGGCCGCGCCTGCCTGCAGCAGCACCGCCAGGAGCTGGTCTGCCTGGCCTGGACCCCAGCGGTCGAATCCGCTGCACGCGCCGGGTAACATCGAAGGCCGTTATTGCCACCTGTCGTCGCCCCCATGATGTTGTCGCTGAAGGATCACCTGCCGGCCTGGACCTACCCTTGGCTCCACGACGCCGGTATCGCCGGGAAGATCCTGCTCACCCTGCTGGCCGCGTGGCTGCTGCGAGTGCTGGCACGGCGCTTGATCCGCCGCTTCGCCGAGCACTACACGCTCCCGCCGGAGATGGCGATGGGCGCACGCCGGATCAGCAGTTTCGTGGTCTATTTCAGCGCCCTGCTGTACATCCTCAGCCTGCTCGGCGCATCGCCTTCGGTACTGTGGACCGCGTTCACCGGCTTCGCGGCCGTGGGCGCAGTGGCCTTCTTCGCGGCCTGGAGCGTGCTCTCCAACATCTTCTGCACGCTGCTGATCTTCACCACCCGCCCGTTCCGCCTGCATGACTACATCGAAGTGCTGGAGAACGGCGAGAAGCCGGGCCTGAAGGGCCGGGTGATCGACGTGAACCTGATCTACACCACGCTGCAGGAGACCGGCGACGGCCACGAAGGCACGGTGCTGCAGCTGCCGAACAACCTGTTCTTCCAGCGCACGGTGCGCCGCTGGCGCGACCCGGCACAGGCACCGGGCGGCATCCAGGGCGACGGCTGAGGGTGGGTTTTTCTTTGCAGGGCTGCGCCCTGCACCTGCCGAAGCAACGTCAACGTCAAAGGCGGGCATTCCGTGGGTTGGCGGGGTGGGTCCGGTTGAGGGGGACGCTGCAAGTACGTCCATGTAAGCTCGGTCGCCGCATCCATGCGGCTCACGCCCCCTCAACCAGACCCACCCCGCCTTCGACAGTTTTCCGCGAACTGTCGGAACGGCGTTCTGCTTTGGTGTGTGCCGACCGTTGGTCGGCACGAATGAATTCATTCGATATCTGACAGATGTGCCGACTAACGGTCGGCACCCGCCAACAGCGCACGGAATCTGTCAGAGGCGGGGCGGTTTGGGTGGGCAGGACCGTTGGCGCCATGGATGGCGCCATCGAGCCCCCATGGATGGGTTTACGGCGTGTCCTGACCACCCACACCGCCCCGCCATCCCACGGAATGCAGGCTTTTGACGTTGCTCTGGCTCTAGCTCTGGCTTCGGCAGGTGCAGGGCGCAGCCCTGCAATAAAAACCCCCTTTACCTCAGCTGGCTGTCCTTGCTGCCGCGCCGGTTGTAGCCACTGTGCGCCTGCTCTTCGTCGTCGTGCGCCTGCTGGCACGCCACGCAGAGCCGAACACCGGGTACAGCCCGGCGCCGCGCCAACGGGATCGGCGCGTCGCATTCCTCACAGTGTTCCAGACCGGGGCCCTCGCGCAGCTGGCGCCGTGCGCGGGCGATCGCATCGTCGACGGTGGCGTCAATCTGGTCCTGGACCGCGCCGTCTCCCGCCCAACCGGTGGCCATGGCCATCCTCCGCAGGTGTGTCGCCTGATATGGAGACGATACACCCCAGCAAAAAGACAGGCCTTCGTGTAGAGCCGAGCCATGCTCGGCTGCTCTTCAGGATGCCAAACAGAACGCGAACGGGTTCGATCAAGCCGATTGCGACTTAATCCCCTCCGTCCCCTTTTTTGTTTACCAGACCAGGTCGTCGGGTACCTGGAACTGGGCGTAGTAGGCATCGTCCTCGGCATTGCCGGTGGAGATCTCGGCGGTCGAGCCCGGCTGGCCGTGATCGACGATGATCGCTTCCGGCGCGCGTTCACGCACCTTCTCTGCCGCAGCGCGCGGCAGCAGGGCGTAGCCGTCGCCGTGGGCAACGATGACGAGCACACCGACCGACAGCGCCTTGCGCAGCTTGGGGTCGATCAGCAGGGTGCGGATCGCGGCGCCGTCACTGAACCGGTACTCATCGTCGCCCTTGTGGGGCACGGCGTGGGCACTGATGATCTGCCGGGCCTGGGCCTTCTGTTCAGCCTGGCGGGCCTGGGCGTTACGCTCGGCGGCCAGCGCGCGGTCGCGCTCGACCTTCTCGGCGCGGGCGCGTTCAGCCTCGCGCTGGACCTCGCCCGAGGTCGATTCGGCCTTGCCCTGGCGGGCCTTGGCCTGCGCGCTCGCGGCAGCGCTGGCCTGCGACTTCTTGGCCAGGCCGGCCTTGAGCAATTGTTCCTGCAGCGCGTTGGGCTTTGCCATGGTCGATGCGTACCGCGTGTAATCTTGGATGCCCCATTCTACCGACGCCCCGCCGCCCCTGCATGGCAGTCCTGAAGTACCTCACCGGCTATCCTGAACCCCTGGTCGCCCAGGTCAGCGACCTGCTGGCGCAGGGCAAGCTCGGCCCTTGGCTGCAGCAGCGCTACCCCGACCCGCACGAGGTGCGCAGCGACCGCCAGCTGTACGACTACACCCAGGAGCTGAAGGACCGCTACCTGCGCAAGTCGGTGCCGCTCAACAAGGTCTGCTACGACAACACGCTGGAAGTGATCAAGCACGCCCTGGGCACCCATACCGCCATTTCCCGCGTGCACGGTGGCCGCCTCAAGGCCAGCCGCGAGATCCGCATCGCCACCGTGTTCCGCCAGGCACCGGCGGCCTTCCTGCGCATGATCGTGGTGCACGAACTGGCCCACCTGAAGGAAGCCGACCACAACAAGGCCTTCTACCAGCTGTGCCAGCACATGGAACCGGATTACCTGCAGCTGGAATTCGATACCCGCCTGTACCTGACCGAGCTGGCCAACCGCGGCCAGCGCTGACCGGCCGCAGCAGCTACACTGCGCGCCCCCTGCCCGACCTGCCCGCCATGGAACCGATCCGTCTCGACAAACACCTGTCCGCCCTGCTCGGCATCCCGCGCGGCGAAGCACGGCGCTACATTGAAGGTGGCTGGGTGTCGGTCAACGGCGAGGTGGTGGAACAACCGCAGCGCCCGGTCGATGACAGCGCGGTGATCGTAGTGGCGGAGCAGGCCAGCGATGAAAAGGCCGAGCGGGTAAGCATGCTGTTGAACAAGCCGGCCGGTGTCGCCGCCGAAACCCTGTGCACGCTGGTCAGCAGTGACAGCCGCAGCGAACTCGACGCCAGCGATATCCGTCCACTGCAGCGGCATTTCCACGGCCTGCAGCTGGCCGCATCACTGCCTGCGGCTGATAGCGGCCTGGTCGTGGTCAGCCAGGATCCGGCCACGCTGGCGCATCTGCAGCGCAATCTGGGCCGCACTGAGCAGGAATACCTGATCGAAGTGGCCGAGGGCGGCCCGGAGCGTGGGCCATGGCTGATGGCGCGTTTGCAGCAGGAGGCCGGCGGCGGCAAGGTCAGCTGGCAGAGCGAACAGCGGCTGCGGTTCGCCGGCAAGGGGCTCACCGCCAAGGGCCTGCGTGCGGCGGTGACAACCGCCGGGCTGCAGGTAACCGGGGTGCGTCGGCTGCGCATTGGCCGCGTGGCGCTGGGGCCGCTGCCGCCGGGCCAGTGGCGCTACCTGGGCAGCGACGAGCGCTTCTGAGGCTCCGGGGTCAGAGCCCTTTCCCGTGGAAAGGGGTCCGACCCCATCCGTGACGCCCGCCGGGGTCGGATCCCTTGCCGCAGGCAAGGGCTCTGACCCGGATTGATCCTGCAGATCTTCTTCCACGCATGACGTGGATCTACCATCGGGGCATGAGCCTGTCCAAGCCCTTCTGGCGACGCCTGCTGCGCATCGCTGCAATCATTCTCGCCGCGCTGTTGCTGCTGGTCCTGTCCGGCCTGCTGCTGGCCGACCATCTCACCCCGCAGGCACGGGGCACACCCTCGCTGGTGCTGCCACTGCAGCCGGCGCAGACCCGCATCGACCAGCAGATCGTGCCATTGCAGGAGGCCCATCCCGGCCAGTCCGGCGTGGCTTTCCTCAGTGATGGCATGGATGCCTTCGCCGCACGCGCGATGATCACCGCACAGGCTGGCCGCAGCCTGGACCTGCAGTACTACATCTGGCACGACGACCTGGTCGGCCACCTGATGGCCAAGGCGCTGTACGACGCCGCAGAGCGCGGCGTGCGCGTGCGCATCCTGCTCGACGACATGAACGCCAAGGACAAGGACGCCTTGATGATGGCGCTCGATGCGCATCCGAACATCGAGCTGCGTCTGTACAACCCGTTCCGCAACCGCAGCGGCATCGCGCGCACCCTGGAGCTGGTGCAACGCGCCTTCAGCGTGAACCACCGCATGCACAACAAGAGCTGGATCGCCGATGGCCGCATTGCGATCGTCGGTGGCCGCAACATCGGCGAGGAGTACTTCAGCGCGCGCGACGACGTGAACTTCCAGGATCTGGACCTGGTCGTGGCCGGGCCGGCCGTGCAGCAGGCCAACCGGATCTTCGACGACTACTGGAACAGCGGCGCGGCCATCCCGATTTCCGCGCTGGCGTCCTACACCGATGCACAGCTGCGGCAGCTGGTGCGGCAGTCGGACCTGGATGCGATGCATGCCAAGGCGCAGCCGTACCTGCAGCGCGTGGCCGAATCACGCCAGCGGCAACGGCCCAGTCCGGAACCGTTGCACTGGAGCGCGGACGTGCAGATCGCATCCGATCCACCGATGAAGCACCGCGACGATGATCGCCGCGGCTGGCTGGTCAGCACGCTCAGCGAGGAACTGCGCAGCACCCGCCGCAGTGCACTGTTGATCTCACCCTATTTCGTGCCCGGCCACGATGGCGTCGAGGCGCTTTCGACGCTGGCCGCACGGGGCGCGCAGGTTGGCGTGGTCACCAATTCGCTGGCTGCCAACGACGTGGCTGCCGTGCACGGCGGCTACATGGGCTACCGCGTGCCGCTACTGCAGGCCGGCGTGAAGCTGTACGAACTGAAGGCGCATGGCCGGCCCGATACCAGCCTGTTCGGCAGCAGTGGCGCCAGCCTGCACACCAAGGCGTTCGTGGTCGACAACCGCCGTGGCTTCGTCGGCTCGTTCAATCTCGATCCGCGCTCGGCCTATCTGAACACCGAAATGGGCGCGCTGTTCGATGACCCGGTGCTGGGCGCGCAGCTGCGCGACGAGTACCTGCGCCTGGCCAGCCCCGAGTACAGCTGGTGGCTTGCCCTGGGACAGAACGACGCGCTGCGCTGGCTGGAACGGCAGCCGCCCCCGCACTGGGTGGAGACCGAGCCCGGTGCCAGCCTCGGCAAGCGCTGGACCGCACGGGTGATCAGCTGGCTGCCGGTGGAATCGCAGCTGTAATCCTCACGGTGCCGGACCGCCCTGATCCTGTCCGGCTTCGTCCAGCGTTTCCACGCTGCGACCGTGCAGGCGCCGCCAGATCCAGCGCAGCGCATGCGGCGGCGCCGACGGCAGTTGTTCGAGCAGGGCCAGCATGCGGCTCTGGCTGGCATGTCCATGCCGGCACAGCAGGCTGGCCGCCGCTGCGGCGCTGGCCAGACGCAGGCTGTCGGCCAGTGGGCCATCGGCCTCCGGCGCCAGTGCCTGGTGCACCGGCTCGGGCAGCTCCCAGGCTGCAGCCACGCGTTGTGCCAGCGGCAACGACCACTGCTGCAGCAGCTGCAGGGCCAGCGCCGGCTCTACGGTTTCACCGCGCGCCTGCGCTTCCTGCAGCAGCTGGCGCATCACCAGCGCAGAGCCCAGCCCCTGCACCAGCCCCAGCCACTGCGCGGCGAAGGCGTCACCGAAAGTGACCGTGCGCGCGTGATCGGCCGCTGCACGCGACGCCAGCAATGCGTGTTCCCAGACGATCGTGCTGAACTGCGGGAACACGTCGCACTGCACCTGCATCACCGGCTGCACCAGCACCGCGCTGATGATCTGGCGCACGCCTTCGGTACCGACCAGGGTCACCGCCCGCTGCAGGCTTTCCACCGGCCGCTCATGCACCTTGTAGGCCGGGCTGTTGGCGATGCGCAGCAGGTTGCCAGTCAGCACCGGGTCCTGGCCGATGATGGCTGCCATCACCCGCGCCGAAGCCGCATCGTCGTTGACGGTCTGGATCAGCTGCGGCAGCAGCTGCGGGCGCCGGGGCAACTGCCGGGTCGCCCAGTCGCGGTCCTGCAGCGCGCGCGCCACCGCTTCGCCCAGTGCCGGATCCTGGACGGGGGCAGGCTCGCCGGCCAGCCGTGGGTACAGGGCCAGTGCGTGCAGGCCGCGCTGCAGGTGCGCGGCGATCTCACCGGCCTGCAGGGCCTCGCCCTGCAGGCTGGCTGCGGCAGCAGCGACGGCCTGTCGCGATACGGCCGCCAGGCGCAGCGGAGCCGCCCCGGTCGACCGCGCCAGCCAGGCGCGCAGCGATCGCCACCAGGCCGGCGTCATCGCCGCCCGCCCTGTCGTTGTGGTGCCCTTGCCGTCACTGACCGCCTGCCTCTTCACGCGAATCCGGCCACCCGCCGTCGTCGCAGCATCGGCCGCACTTTCATCTTCTTTAACCGGAAGGCCGCCGAAGTCGACGGCAGCGGCCGGGGGAATGGACTAGAATGGCGCCGCGCGACCCGTCCCCCTGCACTGACGACGTCGCTTTTTTTGTTTTGGGACCCTACCGTTCACTGGCCGTTCGTTGCAGTTCCCCGCCGTTCGCGCCATCGGAGACGCCATGCTATTCGAAACCCTCGCCACCACCGGCCACGAACAAGTGGTGTTCTGCCACAACCACGATGCCGGCCTGAAGGCGATCATCGCCATCCACAACACCACTCTGGGCCCGGCCCTGGGCGGCGTGCGCATGCGCCCTTACGCCAGCACCGACGAGGCGCTGGCCGATGTGCTGCGGCTGAGCCGGACGATGACCTACAAGAATGCCCTGGCCGGCCTCAACGTGGGCGGCGGCAAGGCGGTGATCATCGGCGACCCGAAGACGGACAAAACCGAAGTGCTGTTCCGCGCCTTCGGCCGCTACGTCGATTCGCTGAGCGGCCGCTACATCACCGCCGAGGACGTTGGCACCGACGTCAACGACATGGAGAACATCTACCTGGAGAGCCAGTTCGTGACCGGCGTGCACCAGGTCCATGGTGGCTCCGGCGATCCGGCGCCGTTCACGGCCTACGGTGCGCTGCAGGCACTGATGGCGTCGATGCGCTTCAAGTTCGGCCATGAGGAAGTGGGCAAGACCAGCATCGCGGTGCAGGGCCTGGGCCACATCGGCATGGAACTGGTGAAACTGCTGCGTGACCGCGGCGCCAAGCTGTATGTCACCGACCTGGACAGTGCGCTGGTTGATCGTGCAGTCAGCGATTTCGGTGCCGAGGCGGTCAAGCCGGACGAGATCCACGAAGTGAACGCCGACGTGTTCGCACCGTGCGCGCTGGAAGGCGCCATCAACGCCGATACCCTGCCGCGGATCAAGGCGAAGATCATCTGCGGCACCGCCAACAACCAGCTGTCGAGCCTGGAGATCGGCGACGAACTGCATGCGCGCGGCATCCTCTACGCGCCGGACTACGCGGTCAACGCAGGCGGCGTGATGAACGTGTCGCTGGAAATCGACGGCTACAACCGCGAACGTGCGATGCGCCTGATCCGCAGCATCTACCACAACCTCACCCGCATCTTCGAACTGTCGCAGCGCGAGAACATCGCGCCGCAGCGCGCAGCCGACCGCATTGCGGAAAGCCGCATCCTGTCGATCGGCAAGCTGAAGATGCCGCTGGGCCGCAGCACCCCACGCCTGGGCAACCTGCGCGGCGGCTGAGGCTGCAGACGTCGCGCCGGGAGTCTTCCCGGCGCGACCGATTCCTCAGAACCCGGTGCTGTAGCGCAACGCAGCCTGCCGCGCGCCCTCGCCACCAATACGCTGGTCAAAGCCCAGGCTCAAGCGGCCATTGCGGCCCCACCACGATTCCAGCGCCAGGCCGATCAGCGCACTGCTACGCGGCGCATTCCAGCCTGCCAGCGGCGCCCATGCATCCACGCCGACAAAACTGGCTTGCCAATCGGCGCCACCGCCGTCCAGCCGCTGCTGCCACTCGGCGTGTCCGCGCAGGGTCCACCGCCCCCATCCACGCTCGCCGCGGATGCCGGCCAGCATCTGGCTGCGCTGCACCCGGGTGGCATCACCACGCAGGCCGAAGCCGAAACCGCCCAGCTCATTGAACGCATCGGTATCGACACGCGTGGTGCTTGCACCGAGGTAGGGCGTCAACGAAGCGCCTGCGCGGCCCAGCCGATATCCGCCTTCCACGCTGGCGCTGCTGAAACGCCCGCCGTAACGCGCCGAGACACCGTAGACGCCCGCACCCAGCAGCAGCTGGCGATCCAGCGCGCGGGTGAACTGGCCACTGCCGAACTGGGCCAGCGCATAGCCTCGCCCCTGGCTCCAGCCAGCGTACAACTGTGCCTGCGCCTGGCGGTCACGCCCACGATCACCGCCGAAACTGCTGCCACCATTGCTGCGGGTCTCGCCGAAGGCAACGCCCATCAGGCCGTTGCCGCCCAGCGGCAGATCCTGTCCGGCCATCCAGCCACGGCTGTCTGCGCTGTTGCCGGCAAAGCTGCCCTGCCCGGCCTCGCCCAACGCGCTCTGCCAGGTACCCCGCAGGCGCGGGGTGGACTGTACGCGGTCGAAGCGCTCGGCAATCGCACGCCGCGACATGTCGATGCTGTCGAAGGTGGCGGCCTCGGCGCGCGCATGCGCCTGGCCGGACAGGCTCTGCAGGCTGTCGGCCAGGCCCTGCTGGCCCCCTCCGGCCCATTGCAGCGCACCGGCCGCGGCACCGAAGGGCGATCCCTGCAGGCCGGTGTTGCCGTCGAGCACTGCGAATGCGCCTTCCAGGCGCTGCGCGGCCCCCTGCGCAGATGCGCTCAGGCCGCTGGCCGCGGCGGTGACGCTGACCTGGATCACGTTCAACCACGCGTTGTTGCTGTCGTAGCCATACGTGGGTGACACCAGGGTCAGCCCCTGCAGGCCGGTGGAAGTGGCTTGGGTATTGAAGGTGCCGTTCAGGCCCCCCGCGGCGTGGATGAGATCCTGGCGCGTTCCGTTCTGCGGCACATAACCGGAGACGAAGCCATGCACACGCACACCACCATTGATCGTGGCGTTGCCGGTGACCTGCAACGCGTTGGCACCGAGCGCGATCATCAGCTGCGCGCCGGGCTGCTGGGTGTAGTTGCCCTCGATGGTGCCGGTGGTGTTGCCGGTGGTGAGGAACACGCTGCCGCCGTTGACCACGTTGCCAATCACCCGCGGCGTGCCACCGTTGAACTGCAGACCGGTGGAATCCGGGTCGGGCTGGGCGAGGATCGTCACGTTGGAACGGATCACGCCACCGTTCTGCAGCGTCAGGATGCCGCGCTCGACACGGGTGGCACCGGTGTAACCGTTGTTGCCGGTCAGCACCAGCTTGCCGTCCCCCTGCTTGACCAGGCCACCGCTGCCGGTGATGTCGTTGCTCCACGTCGAACCGGTCGAACCCGCATCCACATTGGTGGCCACATCACCCCAGTCGAAGCGGCCGGGACCATTGATCGCGCGACCGATATCGAGCAGGCCATAGCCGAACACCGGATCCACACCGGGCGCGCCGATGTCCTTGGCGGTACCCAGCAGGGTCTGCCGCACCAGATCGTTGTTGAAGTAGGGGAAGCGCTGCCAGACCAGCGCCGCCGCACCGGAGACCAGCGGCGCGGCGAACGACGTACCGTAGTTCCAGTAGTAGCTGCCACCGTTGGCATCCGGGTAGACCGCGCTGCCCGGCGCCGCCAGGCAGTAGCGGGCCGCCTGGCCGCAGGCATTCGAATAGCTGGCCAGCGCGCCCGGCGTATACGGATCCACCGCCGTGGCCACCAGCCAGCCGCGCTCCAGGTCGGCTGCCGGAAGCGTGCCTGCCACACCCTTCTGGCTGGGCAGCGCGGCCAGGCTGCTCGGCTCGCTGCGGCCGTCATTGCCGGCGGCGAACACCACCAGGCCGCCGTGGTTGATCACGAACGGCCGGTACTCGGCGGCCACCTGCGCGGTGGTGGGCAGGTCGGTCCAGTACAGGCCACCCCACGAGTTGTTCATCACCTTCACGTTGTAGCTGATCAGGTCCTGGTGGACCTGGGCCACACCCAGCGGCCCACTGAAGGCATTGCCCTGGCCACTGCCGTCATCGGTCGGCGGCTTGTCGGAAATGATCCGTGCCGAGACGATCTGAGCCCCTGGCGCGATACCGCCCGGCCAGCTTCCCACTGCTGCACCAGCAGCGAGGCTGGCCACGGCGGTGCCATGCCCGACCACGTCATCAACCCCCAGGTTGTTCCTGGCCGGATCGATGTAATTGAAGTTGGCCAGCACGCGACCATTCAAGGCCACCGCATTGCGCTGCACGCCCGAATCGACGATGCCGATGCGCACGCCCCGCCCGGTCAGGCCGGCGGCCTGTGCGGCACGCGCGTTGGTGACTGAAAGATGCGCATCAAAGGCCGGCTCCTGCGGCTTGGCCGGCGGTGGTGTCGTCGGGGGAGGCGTGGTCGGAGGTGTCGGCGTGGTCGGGGGCGGGTCGACACGCACGTTGCTGCCGCCTCCGCCGCCTCCACCACAGGCCGTCAGCGCCATCGCCAGCGCGGTTGCAAGCACAGACCTCACCATCATCTTGCGTTCCATCGATTCCTTCCCGTGAACGTTGGCCTGCCTTCATCCCGGCAGGCGTTCGGCGCCGCACACTGGCAGCCCTCCCCGACCCTCTATACTTGGGCCGACCCCCACGCAGTCTGCCGGGAAACCGGGGCGCATCCAACGGCCTCCGGTCTCCTTTCCGAACATTGCTTACGCATCAACGAGATTGCCATGTCCAACATCGTCATCGCCGCCGCCAAGCGCACCGCCATCGGCTCCTTCCTCGGCCAGTTCAACGGCGTGCCGACCCCGACCCTCGGCGCGGCCGCCATCGCCGCCGCCCTGGAACAATCGGGTGTCCCGGCCAGCGACGTTTCTGAAGTCCTGATGGGCTGCGTGCTGCCGGCCAACCTCGGCCAGGCGCCCGCCCGCCAGGCGGCGATCGCCGCCGGCATTCCGCTGTCGGCCGGTGCCACCACGCTGAACAAGGTGTGCGGCTCGGGCATGAAGACCATCATGCTCGGCCATGATCTGATCAAGGCCGGCTCGGCCAGCATCGTGGTCGCCGGCGGCATGGAATCGATGTCCAACGCCCCGCACATGCTGCCGAACTCCCGTACCGGCAACCGTTTCGGCAACTTCCAGGCGGTCGACCACATGGCCCACGATGGCCTGGTCAACGCCTACGACGGCAAGGCAATGGGCGAATTCGCCGAGTGCGCGGTGGACAAGTACCAGTTCAGCCGCGAAGAGCAGGACGCCTATGCGATCGAGTCGGTCAAGCGTGCGCAGGATGCCCAGGCCAATGGTGCGTTTGCCGATGAAATCGTCGCGGTGAAGGTCGCCACCCGCAAGGGTGAGGTCGAGGTCGCTACCGACGAGCAGCCAGGGCGCTCCGACATCGCCAAGATCCCGACCCTGCGTCCGGCCTTCAAGAAGGATGGCAGCGTGACCGCCGCCAGTTCCTCCAGCATCTCCGACGGCGCCGCCGCGGTGGTGCTGCTGACCGAAGAGGACGCTGCCGCGCGAGGCATCACGCCGCTGGCCCGCATCGTCGGCCACGCCACTCACTCGCAGGAACCGGAGTGGTTCACCACCGCCCCGATCGGCGCGCTGCACAAGCTGCTGGACAAGACCGGCTGGACGCTGGACCAGGTCGATCTGTTCGAAATCAACGAAGCCTTCGCTGTGGTGGCGATGGCCCCGATGCGCGAACTGGGCATCCCGCACGACAAGCTCAACGTGAATGGCGGCGCCTGCGCACTGGGTCATCCCATCGGTGCCTCCGGCGCACGTCTTGTGGTGACCTTGGTCAACGCTCTGCGCACGCGTGGTGGCAAGCGCGGCATTGCCACCCTCTGCATCGGCGGCGGCGAAGCAACGGCAATCGCCATCGAATTGATTTAAAAAGATTTAACGATGATTTCGCAAAAATGAATGCGGGATCGCTTGACACCCAATATTGGCTTGTCATCATGTTGTCGGCGCGCAGCATGCGCGTTGCCTAATTCTAACGACGAGGATTTACACAATGAGCATCAACAAGCTGCTGGTCGCGATGTCCCTGGCTCTGGCCCTGGCCGCCTGCTCGAAGCAGGAAGCTGCCCAGGACGCCGCTGCTTCGGCCAACGAAGCCGCCACCGAAGCCCAGGCTGCTGCCGACCAGGCCGCCGCTGCTGGCGCCCAGACCGCCGACGCTGCCCAGCAGGCCGCTGACACCGCCGCCACCGCTGCTGACGCTGCCACCGACGCCGCTGCCCAGACCGCCGGTGCTGCCACCGACGCTGCTGCCGGCGCTGCCGCTGACGCTGCCAAGGCTGCTGAAGGCACCGCTGAGAAGGCCAAGGACGCTGCTGAAGAAGCCAAGAAGTAATAACTTCTTTCTTCACGCTGTTCTGGAAAAGCCGCTGGTTCGCCAGCGGCTTTTTCTTTGCGTGGACGCCGGCGATCAAGCCCCTGCATCGCGACCCGGTCTTCACAACGGCATGAATAGGCTGGCGTCCCCATCCATTGCAGTGCCGGAGACCGCCATGAAGATTCGTCCGATCACCACCACCCTGCTGGCCGCCTCCCTGCTGCTGGCCCTGGCCGCCTGCAAGGGCCCGGAAGCTGAACAGGCCAAGCAGGACGCGCAGCAGGCCGCTGACAGCGCCGGCGCTGCCGCCCGCGACGCCGTCGACAAGGCTGCTGCCGCCACCCGCGAAGCCGCCGACAAGACTGCCGCCGCTTCCGAGCAGGCCGCCGCCGATACCCAGCAGGCGCTGGACAAGGCCGCAGACGCCACTGCCAACGCCGCCGACAAAGCCAAGGACGCCGCGACCGACGCCGCTGCGCATGCCAGCGACGCCACCGCCAACGCCGCGCAGAAGGTCGCCGACAAGGCCCGTGATGTCGCCAATGACGCCAAGGCCAACGCCGCCAAGGAAGAAGCCAAGCACTGAGGCCTCCGCGTTCGCCGGGTATCACCCGGCGCTACCAGCCAGCCGAGCATGCATCGGCTCGGCGCCACAGGAAAAGCCGCGGCACTGGCTCGGCGCCACAGGAAAAGCCGCGGCACTGCCGCGGCTTTTCGCTTTTCGCTCTCCGCTTTTTCTGTTGATTCCGTGGTGCACGGCACGGAAACCGTCCAAGGCCACGCGGGTGGGTTGCGCAGGGGTGTCCGCGGCATGGATGCCGCGGCCAAGCCCCCAAGGACGTATTCACGGCGGCCCCTGCGCGACCCACTCGCGCGGCCACCGCCGATATCAGCGCCCACCACGAGGGGCTCCGCCGTTGGCCGCTCCCTACGGCAGCGCGCGCGCCAGCATCACCGACAGATCCAATCCCGCCGGCAGCGTTCCGAATGCCAGCCCGTGCTCCCCGTCCAACCGGCTGCGCACGAACGCCTCCGCCATTGGACTGCGCGCACGCAGCAGCAGCGCCGCCTGCAGCAGCAGCGCAGTGCGCTCGCAGAACAGCCGCGCCTGCGATTCCTCAGGCGCTGGCGCCGCTGCCCAACGCTGAAATGCAGCTGCATAACGCGCATCGAGATCAGCCACCGCGGCCAGCTCGCTGCGCAATGCCGCCATTGCTTCCGGCTCGCGTGACATCGCGCGCAGGACGTCCAGGCACTGGATGTTACCGCTGCCTTCCCAGATCGAATTCAACGGCGCCTGGCGGTACAGCCTCGGCAGCATCGACTCCTCAACGTAACCCGCACCGCCCAGGCATTCCTGCGCTTCGTTGACGAAGGACGGCGCGCGCTTGCACAACCAGTACTTGCCCAGTGCAGTCCCCAGCCGCGCCAACGCGGCTTCGCTGGCATCCTCGCCGGCGCGATCCACCGCCCGCGCGATGCGCATCGCCAACACGGTTGCCGCTTCCGACTCCAGCGCCAGATCGGCCAGCACGTTGGCCATCAGCGCATGCTCCACCAGCAACTTGCCGAAGGTACGCCGATGGCGTGCATGATGCAGCGCCTGCACCAGCGCCATGCGCATTTCCGCGGCCGCACCCAGCATGCAGTCCAGGCGGGTCATCATCACCATGCCGATGATGGTCGTCACGCCACGCCCTTCTTCGCCCACACGCCATGCCTGCGCGCCACAGAACTCGACCTCGCTGGACGCATTGGCCCAGTCGCCCAGCTTGTCCTTCAGCCGCATCAGCCGGAATGCGTTGCGGTCGCCGTCGGCCAACCGGCGCGGCATCAACAGGCAGGTCAGCCCGCCCGGCGCCTGCGCCAGCACCAGGAAGCCATCGCACATCGGCGCGGAGAAGAACCACTTGTGGCCGACCAGGCGATAGCGTTCGCCATCGATCGGCTCGGCGCGCGTGCTGTTCGCACGTACATCCGAACCGCCCTGCTTCTCGGTCATGCCCATGCCCAGCGTGATGCCGGCCTTGTCCGCCACGGGAACATCACGCGGGTCGTAGACCGGCGTGGCGGCCTTGCGCGCCCATTCGGCCAGGTGCGGCTGCGACTGCAGCACCGCCACTGCCGCATGAGTCATGGTCAAGGGGCAACTGGTGCCGGCTTCGGCCTGGTGGTGCAGATAGCTCAGTACCGCACGCGCCACGTGCGCGCCGGGCTGCGGCTCGTGCCAGGACAATCCCGCCACGCCATGCTGCTTCGCGGCGGCCATCAGCTGGTGGTACGCAGGGTGGAACTCCACCGTGTCGATGCGATGGCCCTGCGCATCGTGCGTGCGCAGCCGCGGGCGATCACGGTTGGCGTCGAAGCCAAGCCGGTACAACTCGTCGCCGGCCAAGGCCCCGTACACCGCCAGGCGTGGCGCGAAGGCACCCGCAACCTCGCGCTGCACCGCCTCCATCAACGCCACATCGTCGGTCCACAGCTGGCGGCCCGCGAACGGGGGCGGTTGGTTCAGCACCACATGGGTTTCAAACGGCGCGCTGCTGCTGAAGCTGGGTCCACTCATCCGGTCCATCCTGGCGGCAAGAAGTATGCGGTCCGATTGTGCCGCATGCCCCGCCAAGCCCGTGTTCAGGCCGGTTCTCACCGCGTGCACGAGACGCACGCCACAGTGGCCGCATGGCAGGCAATGATGATCTGGTGGTGCTGCGCCCGGAAGGGCTGTACTGCGCAGCTGGCGATTTCCATATCGATCCGTGGCGCCCGGTCCCGCGCGCGGTCATCACCCATGGCCACGGCGATCACGCGCGCCCGGGCATGGGCGAGTACCACTGCAGCGCACGCAGCCTGCCCATCCTGCGCTGGCGCCTGGGTGATGTGCCGGTGCAGGCGCATGCCGAAGGCGTGCCCTTCCGCCTGGGCCAGGTGCAGGTATCGCTGCATCCTGCCGGCCATGTGCTCGGCTCGTCGCAGGTGCGCATCGACGATGGCGAACAGGTCTGGGTGGCGTCCGGTGACTACAAGCGCCAACCGGACCCGACCTGCACGCCCTTCGAAGTGGTGCCCTGCGATACGTTCATCACCGAAGCAACGTTCGCCCTGCCGATCTACCGCTGGCCGGACACGCCTGCGGTGGCTGCGGAAATCGTGGCGTGGCGCCGCGAATGCGAACAACGTGGCGAAGCGGCGATCCTGCTGTGCTATGCACTCGGCAAGGCGCAGCGGGTGCTGGCCGAGCTGTTGCCACTGGACGACCGCCCGGCCTGGCTGCATGGCGCGATCGCCAATGGCGTGGCCGTCTACCGGCAGGCCAGCATTCCGATGCTGGAGACGCTCACCGTCGCCGAGCAGGGGCGCCAACCCGATGCCGCAGGCCAATTGATCCTCGCCCCTCCTTCGGCGGCCGGCACGCCGTGGATGCGCCGCTTCGGCCGCCATCAGCTCGGCTTTGCCTCGGGCTGGATGCAGCTGCGCGGCAATCGGCGGCGACGCAACGTCGACCGTGGCTTCGTCATTTCCGATCACGCTGATTGGCCCGCGCTGCTGCAGACCATCGAACAGACCGGCGCGCGGCGGGTCATCGCCACCCATGGCAATACCGATGCGTTGATTCCGTTCCTGCGCGAGCGCGGCGTGGCGGCTGAAGCCTTCCGCACCGATTTCGGGAGCGAGGAATGAAGAGCTTCGCCGCGCTCTACCAGCGCCTGGACCGCAGCACCGCCACGCTGGACAAGCGTGCGGCGCTGGTCGACTACTTCCGCCAGGCGCGCGCGCATGACGCGGCGTGGGCGCTGTACCTGCTCAGCGGCGGCAAGGTGGGCGGCGCACGCCGGAAGATCGCCGCCAGCGGCGAACTGCGCGCGTGGGTGAGCGAGGAATCGGGCCTGCCGCCATGGTTGGTGGAGGACAGCTATGCGCAGGTGGGCGACCTGGCCGAAACGTTGACCCTGCTGCTGGATGACCCGGCGCAGGTTGCCCCCGACCGCCCGCTGGCCGACTGGATCGAACAGCACCTGCTGGCCGTCGCCAACCGGCCGGAGGAGGAACGCCGGGCCGCCGTGCTCGCGGGGTGGCGACAATTGCCGGCCAGCGAACGACTGGTGTTCAACAAGCTGCTGACAGGCGCCCTGCGGGTGGGTGTTTCGCAACGTCTGGTACAGCAGGCGCTGGCCGAATGGTCTGGTCTGGACATCGCACGCATTGCCCAGCGCATGCTCGGCGAGTGGGTGCCCTCGCCGGGTGTGCTGTCCGAGCTGCTGTCGCCGGACGAGCTGCCATCGGACCGGCAGCAGCCCTACCCGTTCTTCCTCGCCTCGCCGCTCGAAGGCGACCCTGCCGAGCGCCTCGGGCCCATCGACGATTGGCTGCTGGAGTGGAAATGGGACGGCATCCGCCTGCAGCTGCTGCGCCGTCGTGGCGAGGTGGCGCTGTGGTCCCGCGGCGAGGAACGACTGGATGGCCGCTTCCCCGAGATCGAGCACGCAGCGCTGGCGCTGCCGGAGGGCTGCGTGCTGGACGGTGAGCTGCTGGCATGGGACGAAGCCGGCAACCTGCCGCGCGCGTTCACCGCGCTGCAGACCCGCATCCAGCGCCGCAAGCCGGGCGCGGCGACGTTGCGCAATACGCCGGTGCGCGTACTGGCGTACGACCTGCTGGAACGCGAGGGCGAGGATCTGCGCGGGCTGCCGCTGCAGCAACGGCGCGCCCACCTCGCCGAGGTCATCGGTGCGCTGGATGATGCGCGGATCCAGATTTCCCCCGACGTCGCAGCGGACGACTGGCTGCAGGCCGCCGCGATGCGCGATGTCGCACGCGAACGCGGCGTGGAGGGGTTGATGCTGAAAAGGCGCACGTCCCCCTACCAGTCCGGACGCCGCCGCGGTGACTGGTGGAAATGGAAGGTCGATCCGCTCACCCTCGATGCGGTGCTGCTGTACGCACAGGCCGGCCATGGGCGGCGCAGCACGCTGTACACCGACTACACCTTCGGGGTCTGGGACGGCGACACGCTGGTGCCGGTCGCCAAGGCCTACTCGGGCCTGGATGACAAGGAGATCCTCGCGCTCGACCGCTGGATCCGCGCCAATACCCGCGAGCGCTTCGGCCCGGTGCGCAGCGTGCGTGCCGAGCAGGTGTTCGAGCTGGGCTTCGAGGCGGTCAACCGCAGCTCACGGCACAAGTCAGGCATCGCCGTGCGCTTTCCACGCATCCTGCGCTGGCGCCACGACAAGCCGGCCAGCGAGGCCGACCAGCTCGCCGCCCTGCAGGCCCTGGCGCGATGACCCGCAACCAGGCGCTGCGCAGGCTGGAGGACTGGTTCGCCGCTCGCGGCTGGCGTTCGCTGCCGTTCCAGCGCGCGATGTGGCGTCACTATCTCGCTGGCGAATCCGGCTTGCTGCATACGCCTACGGGCAGCGGCAAGACACTGGCGATGTTCGGTGGGCCGCTGCTGCAGGCGATGATCGATCCGCTGCCGTCCCCTCGCCGCGCCAGTGCAGTGCGGCCACTGCAGGTGCTCTGGGTGACGCCGCTGCGCGCACTGGCCAGCGACACCGCGCGCGCACTGCAGGCGGTGGTCGACGGACTGGGACTGGGCTGGCGGGTCGGCCTGCGCAGCGGCGATGCCAGCAGCCGCGAGCGACGACAGGCACGCGAGGGGCGCGTCGACGTGCTGGTGACCACGCCGGAATCGCTGGCGCTGCTGCTGAGCTATCCCGATACGCTGCCCCGCATGCGCCAGTTGCGCTGCGTAGTGGTGGACGAATGGCACGAACTGTTGGGCAACAAGCGTGGGGTGCTGCTGCAGTTGAACCTGGCGGTGCTGCGCGATACCGCAACTTCGTTGCAGCTATGGGGGCTGTCGGCCACCCTGGGCAATCTGCCCCAGGCCCGCGACGTGCTGCTGCCTGACCAGCCGGACGCACCGATCGTGCAGGGCGTTCGCCCGCGCGCGATCACCGTGCGCAGCCTGCTGCCGGAACCCGGCGAACGTTTCCCGTGGGCCGGGCACCTGGGGCTGGCACAGCTGTCGCGCGTGCTGGATGCGCTGATGCAGGCGCGCAGCAGCCTGCTGTTCACCAATACCCGTGCCCAGGCCGAGTTGTGGCACCAGGCATTGGCGGCGGTCTGGCCAGAAGACGCCGATACGCTGGCACTGCATCACGGCTCGCTGGACCCGGCACTGCGCCAACAGGTGGAGGATGGCCTGCGCGCAGGCAGGCTGCGTTGCGTCGTCGCCACGTCCAGCCTCGACCTGGGCGTCGACTTCCCGGAGGTCGACCAGGTGCTGCAGCTGGGTAGCCCGAAGGGCGTTGCACGGCTGCGCCAGCGTGCCGGGCGTGCACGCCACCGCCCCGGCGCCCGCGGCGCCATCCTGTGCATCCCCAGCCATGCGCTGGAGCTGGCCGAGTACGCCGCGGTGCGCCGCGCAATGGCCGAAGGCGTGGTCGAAGCACGCAGGCCGCCGACGCTGTCGCTGGATGTACTGGCCCAACATGCGGTCAGCCGCGCACTGGCCGGCGGCTTCGACGGTGACGCGCTGCTGGCCCAGGTGCGGCGTACGCATGCCTTCGCGTCGCTCAGCGATGTCTCATGGCAGGCCGTGCTGACGTTCATCGTGCAAGGCGGCCAGGCCCTGGCCCAGTACCCCGATTTCCACAAAGTCGTGCGTGACGCCGATGGCTGCTACCGTATGCACGACCGTCGGCAGGCGCTGCGGCACCGGTTGTCGATCGGGACCATCAGCAGCGATGGCAGCGTGCGCGTGCAGTTCCTGCGTGGGGGCGGCCTGGGCGCGGTGGAGGAGCAGTTCGCCAGCCGCCTGCGTCGCGGCGACCGCTTCCAGTTCGCAGGACGCCTGCTTGAACTGGTGCAGCTGCGCGACATGACTGCGTTCGTGCGGCTGGCGCGCGGACGCGGTGACGGTGCGGTGCCGCGCTGGCAAGGGGGCCAGCTGCCGCTGTCGAAGGCGCTCGGCCGCGAACTGGAAGCGGTACTGTCCGGTTGCGATGACAGCGCGGAATCGCGCTGGCTGGCGCCACTGCTGGCATTGCAGGCACGCCTGTCGGCACGGCCCGGTGCGGATCATCTGCTGCTGGAAGACGTGAGGCGCCGCGACGGTCAGTACCTGTTCGTCTATCCCTTTGCCGGCCGCCACGTGCACGAAGCGTTGGCGGCACTGTTGGCGCTGCGCTGCACCCGCCAGCAACGCAACAGCATCGGCTATGCGGTGAACGATCACGGCCTGGTGCTGGCGCCGGCGCAGACCATCGATCTGGATACGGCGCAATGGCGCGCGTTGTTCAGCAACGACCGGTTGCTGGATGACCTGCGCACGGCGGTGAACCTGGGCGAACTGGCGCGACGCCAGTTCCGCGGCATTGCGCGCGTGGCGGGCCTGCTGGTACCCAGCCTTCCCGGTGGCATGCCACGGTCACTGCGCCAGCTGCAGGCGTCCGCCGGCCTGCTGTACGACGTGCTGCGCGAACACGATCCGGATCACCTGCTGCTGGCGCTGGCGGAACGTGAAGTGCTGTACGACAGCCTCGACCTGCCGGGGCTGCAGCAGGTACTGGAGCGCATCGGCACGCAACGGTTGTCGGTGCAGCGCCCTTCATCACTCACGCCACTGGGCTTTCCGCTGTGGGCCGAACGCCTGCGCGGCCAGTTCAGCAACGAAGACTGGCGTACACGCGTACAACGCGCGGCGCAGCAGCTGGAGCGCCGCCATGGCCGATGAACTGCCGCTGCGGCTTGCCGGAGAGTCCGTGGTTCTGCTTGGCGCGCGTGCGCTGTACTGGCCCGCGCGGCAGGCACTGCTGATCGCAGACCTGCACCTGGGCAAGGCCGATGTGTTCCGCCGTGCCGGCATCGCGCTGCCCAGCGGCGGCACCGGCGAAGACCTGCAACGCCTGCAGCGGCTTCTGGATCTGCATGCCTGCCGCGAATTGTGGATCCTGGGCGACATCCTGCATGGACCGGCGCATCGCGCCGCGTGGTACCAGCAGTGGCTGGGATGGCGCGAACGCAACGCATCGCTGGACGTGCACGTCATTCGCGGCAACCACGACCGGCAGCTACCGCATGCACATCTGCAGGTTCAGATCCACGATGACGTACAGCTGCCACCGTTCCTGCTTCGCCATGAGCCGGCGCCCGATGCAGCGTTGCACGTGATCGCAGGACATCTGCACCCGCAGATCGCTCTGGCGCCCCTGCGAAGGCGCTTCCCCGCATTCTGGTTGCGTGACCGGACGACGATCCTGCCGGCATTCTCCGCATTCACTGCCGGAATCGTGCCTGTGCCCGCTCGCGGCGAACAGATGATCGCCTGCGTGGAAAGCAGCCTGGTGGAACTGCCGGTCGCCTGACTCAGGCTGGGCGGATGCCCAGCTGCGGCATCAACTGGAAATCAGGCGTGTCATCCTCGCGCCGCCGCGGCAAGGCCTGGACCGTCGCCAGCATCTCCTGCGCGCAGGTGCGGATGCGCGCGTGGTGTTCCGGTGACGCATGGCTGATCAGGCTGCCGACATGGAACTCGAACACGTCTTCCAGTACGTCGGGCTGGTCCTCGTGCAGCATCTGCAGCAGACCGCGCAGCTTGCAGATTTCCGATTCCAGCTCCTGGACCGCGAACAACATGGCATCCTCCTCTTCAACATCAGGCGGCACGTCCGGGCCGCAACAGGCCACAACGGCAGCGCCGCCCGGGCCACGCGCGATGTTGATCACGGAAAGGAAAACGGGCGACGCGCAGTCGCGTGCAACCTACTTCTCGCATATCTGCGGTGAGGCAACCGTTAATTCACGTGACGGCACGCCTCACGCACTTGCGGTGCTCGTGCGGATGCGAGGCGTCGCCACCATGGCCATTGCCTCGATGAAGTCAGGATCCAGCGCGAGCGAACCGAACCAGCCCTGCTGTGTGCCACTGAGCACGCGCAGCATGTGGCCACGGCCTCCGGGCAGGCGCCCCATCGGGCCCAGCAGCACATCGCGCGCCTTCGCCCAGGCATCGCGGTCTGACTGGAACAGCGGCGTCAGCCAACGGCTCCAACGCTGGTACACCGCAACGTGCGCCCTGCGTTGCGCCTGGTACACCTGCAACGCTTCGGCACCACCGCCATGCGTGCGAACGGCATCGCGCAATGCCAACGCATCGAGCAGCGCCATGTTCACGCCCTGCCCCAGCTGCGGGCTCATCGCGTGCGCGGCATCACCTGCCAGCACCATGCGGCCCTGGTGCCAGCGCGTCATCACTGCATCGCGATAGACCGCACGTGCCAGCTGGCCGGCATCGCGCAGGTGGGTAAAGCGCGCACTGGCCTGCGGCCACAGTGCATGCAGCTCATCCAGCCAAGGCGTCATGCCATCGGCCTGCCAGCGCTCGAAGTCGGCACGTGGCAAGCTCCAGAAGAAGCTCAGGCGCGGCGTGTCATCGCCCGGGCGCGTACCGACCGGCAGCAGGCCGATCATCTTGCGCGCGGCCACGTAGCGCTGCCGCAGCTCCTGCACATGTGGCCAGTCTTCGGCCGGCAACAGGCACCACAGCGCCCCCCAGGGGTACACGCGATCCAGTCCGGCACCACCGGCGATCGTGCCGCGCAGCGTAGAAGCGGCGCCATCGGCGGCCACCACCAGATCGAACGGGCCGTGCGCGCGCCCTTCACTGTCGCGCAGGCGCCCGTGCACAGCATCCACCTCGGTGATGGCGGTACCGGCATGCAGCAGGCCAAGCCCACCACGGGCATCATCCAGCAGCGAGAACAGCGCCCCACGCTGCATGCCGAATCCGTGCAGGCGCGCATCCAGGCCGCCGTAGCGCATGTCCATCACCGCGCGCTCGCACGGCGTGTCGCCATACAGGCGGTGCACCGGCGCGGCATGCGCGCGTACCGCATCCAGCAGCCCCATCTGCCACAGCACCTGCAGGCCGCTGGGCTGCAGCAGGAAGCCGGCGCCCACCGGCCCCGGCGCGGGCACGCGTTCGAAGATCTCCACCTCGTGGCCATCACGGGTGAGCAGGATGGCCACTGCCTGTCCAGCGGTGCCGTAGCCGATCACGGCGATACGCAGTCGTTCCGTCATGGCTGCATTGTGCCCGAGGCGGGTGGAATCGCGAACGGGCCGCGGGCATGCCACGCAAAAAAAACCCCGCCGGAGCGGGGTTTTCAACGCACTGTCGAGTGGATCACTCGGCCGGCGTGATGTTCGAAGCCTGGGCACCCTTCGGGCCCTGGGTCACGTCATAGGTGACACGCTGGCCTTCCTGCAGGCTGCGGAAGCCCTTGGAGTTGATGGCGGAGAAGTGCGCGAACACGTCGGCGCTGCCATCCTCCGGCGAGATGAAGCCAAATCCCTTGGCGTCGTTGAACCACTTGACGGTACCGTTCGGCATGGTGATGCGAGACCTTATGCAATGAATGGGTGGTGTACGCTGAACCCGCGCACAAGCTGAGTATGCAAAGCTTGCTCGGGGAAGACAATCACCCCCGCGCCAATTCGCCCACCAGTTCCGGAAGTCCGTTGCTGGCCGCCTGCACGTTGGCCAGCACTTCGGCCATCGTAATCTCCTCGCCATCACCGCAACCGGCGGCCCAGTTGGCGATGATCGCCAGGCAGGCGTAATCCAGGCCCAGCTCCCGTGCCAGCGCGGCTTCGGGCATGCCGGTCATGCCCACCAGGTCGCAGCCGTCACGACGCATGCGGGCGATTTCAGCGATGGTTTCCAGGCGCGGGCCCTGGGTTGCGCCGTAGCAGCCACCGTCGTGGACCGTGACACCGGTCACTTTGGCTGCGGCCAGGATCTTGCTGCGCAGCATCGGCGTGTAGGGGTGGCCGAAATCGACGTGGACCACGTCGGTGCCTTCTTCTTCACAGATGGTGCTGATGCGGCCCCAGGTGTAGTCGATGATCTGGTCCGGGCAGGCCAGCACGCGCGGACCAAAGTGCTCGGTGATGCCGCCGACCGTGTTCAACGCCAGCACGCGCTGCGCGCCCAGCTGCTGCAGCGCGGCCAGGTTGGCGCGGTAGTTGATCTTGTGCGGCGGCAGCGAGTGACCTTCACCATGCCGCGCCAGGAACGCGACGCGATGGCCCAGCAGCGTGCCCACGCGTACCGGGCCGGACGGGCGGCCGAAGCGCGTATCAACCTCGTGGGTCTGCACGTCGTCGAGCTTGGCCAGGTTGTAGACACCGGTACCGCCGATCACGGCCAGGGCGATCTGTTGCATTCGAAGCACTCCATGAAAAGACGAACGCCGGCACCCGAGGATGCCGGCGGTGGAAAGGACGCGCCGCGGGCGGCTGCGCCGTTATTCCTTCATTGCGTAGATGGCCGGTACGCAGCGCAGGGTTTCGTTGACGTCCATGCCGAAGCCGAACACGTAGCGGTCCGGCAGTTCGATGCCGGCATAGTCGGCGGTCACGTCCGGCAGCGCGCGGTCGTGCTTCTTCACCGTCATCGCGGCGATGCGCACGTCGGTTGCGCCCTGCTCCAGGCACCAGGTGCGCACGCCCTGCAGGGTGTAGCCCTCGTCCAGGATGTCGTCGACCAGCAGCACGCGGCGACCGAACAGCGAGGTGGCCGGCTTGTGCTTCCAGACCAGGTCGCCGCCGGTGGTTTCGCCACGGTAGCGGGTGGCGTGCAGGTAATCGAACTGCACGTCCTGCCCGCGTGCGCCCAGTTCCAGCGCCAGCTGGCCGGCGAACGGCAGCGCACCGTGCATGATCGACAGGAACAGCGGCACCTCGCCCTTGTAATCGCGCGCGATGGCGTCGGCGATGCCGGCGATGGCCTTGTCGATGGTGGGACGGTCGACCAGCAGGTCAGCCTGGGCCAGGGCCTGGGAAATGGTGAGGTTGGGCATCAGACGGTTCTTCCAAGGGTTTCAAGCAGACGGGTTTGGGTGTCGCCATGGCGAGCATCGGCCAGCAGGCCATCCCAGCCAAGCGCGCCGCGGCCGACCAGGCCCAGCAGCGCAGCGGTATTGAGGGAGCGCCCCTGCACCGCGTGCAGGGCTTCATCAACCAGCTCCGGGTGGCAGACCAGCACCACGTCGCAACCGGCGTCCAGATGGGCGTGCACGCGCGCCGGTACGCCGCCGGCACTGTGCGAGGCGGCCATGCCGATGTCGTCGGAGAACACCACGCCACGGAAGCCGAGCTCGCCGCGCAGGATGTCCTGGATCCAGCGCGGCGAGTAACCGGCCGGTTCCGGCGCCACCTGCGGGTAGATCACGTGTGCCATCATCACCGCGTCGGCACCGGCGGCGATGCCGGCCTGGAACGGCACCAGGTCCTGCGCGCGCAGCTCGTCCAGTGCGCGCGGGTCGATCGCGGTATCGACGTGGGTGTCTTCCAGCACGGTGCCGTGGCCGGGGAAATGCTTGAGCGTGGCGGCCATGCCGACCGAATGCATGCCATGCACGTAGGCGGCGGTGAACGCGGCCACCACCTGCGGGTCTTCACTGAAGGCGCGGTTGCCGATGGCACGGTTGCCACGGCCAAGGTCGACCACCGGCGCGAAGCTCAGGTCCACGCCGCTGGCACGCACTTCGCTGGCCATCAGCCAGGCGTGCCGTTCGGCCGATGCCAAGGCCTGCTGCGGGTCGGTGGCATACAGCGCACCAATGTCCTGCAGTGGCGGCAGATCGCTGTAGCCCTCACGGAAGCGCTGTACGCGGCCACCTTCCTGGTCCACGCAGATCAGCTGCGGGCGCGGCGCGTCGGCGCGGATGGCCGCGCTCAGATCGGTCACCTGCTGGCGCGAGGCGAAGTTGCGCTTGAACAGCACGACCCCGGCCACGGCATCGTGCTGCAGCCAGTCACGTTCCTGGGCGGTCAGTTCGGTGCCGGCAACGCCGATCAGCAGCATGGTCGATCTCCACAACGCGCGCCCGCATGGCGCAGTGCCGCATTGTCGCAGAACCGGCCGACAGGCGCAGTGGTCAGAAAAAGGGGAGTGTGGGGTCAGAGCCCCTGCGGGGATCCGACCCCGGGGCCGGATCCCCGCAGGGGCCCTGACCCCGATCTGCTCAGACCTTGCAGCCGTCCGGGCCGCAGGCCTCGTCGTCGCCAGCCGGGGTGGCCGGGGCGCCTTGTTCGGCGGCAATCTGGCGCAGGGCGTTGGCGAACGCCTCCGGTGGCTGCGCGCCGGAAATGGCCCATTTTCCATCGATGACGAAGGTCGGCACCGAGGAAATGCCCAGCGCATGGGCCTGCGCCAGCGCGGCTTCGACCTCGGCCAGACCGCGATCGGAGGCCAGCATCTGCGCGACTTCACCCGCATTGAGACCGCCAGCGACGCCGGCCTTGATCAGCACCTGCGGGTCGGCCAGGTTCTGGCCCTGCTCGAAGTGGGCGCGGAACAGCGCCTCGCCCACTGCGTCCTGCACGTCGTGCTGCCCGGCCAGCCACAGCACCCGGTGCGCCGGCAGCGTGGTCACCCGCACCTGGCCCTGGCTGAAGTCCATCGGCAGGCCTTCGGCGCGCGCGGTGGTCTGGGTCTGGCTGAGGATCTGCTCGGTACGTTCAGCGCCGCCGAACTTGCGCACGTAGGCCTCGCGCAGCGGTACCGGTGTGGCGTCCGCGTCCGGATCCAGCTGGAACGGCTGCCAATGGACGTCGAGCTCAGGCGCGTCGGCGCCCAACAACTGTACGCCCTGCTGGAAACGATGCTTGCCGATCCAGCACCAGGGACAGACCACATCGGAGTAGATGTCGATTCTCATACCACCGACATGGGGCCCGCTCCCGCCGAAAAAAGGGGACGGAGGGGATTAAGTCGCTTTCCGCACAGGCGGGGTAAAGACGACTTAACCCCCTCCGTCCCCTTTTCAGGGTTCACCACTGTGAATAGGGGTGGCTGGCGAGCGCGACATTGTAGTAGCGGGCTTCGTCGGTCACTTCCGCGCCCACCCAGTCCGGCAGGTCGATGACCTGGTCAGCGCTGTCCAGCTCGACCTCGGCCACCACCAGGCCGGCGTTGTCGCCCAGGAACTCATCCACTTCCCAGGTCAGGCCGGCGTGTTCGACCAGATACCGGCGCTTGTCGATCAGGCCGCCGACACACAGCGCGAGCAATGCACGCGCATCGTCCACCGGGATCGGGTAGTCGAACTCCTGGCGGGTGTGGCCGATGGTGCGCGACTTCAGGTTCAGCGCGGCGTGATCGCCTTCGATGCGCACCCGCACCGATGCGTTCTGGGTGCCGCGATCGAGCGCGCCCATGTCGTTGATGTAGCCCTGCGCCATCGGGATCACCCGGTGCGCGGCGGTGCGCCAGCCGTCACTGCTGACCAGGAATTTGCGTTCGATTTCGATGCCCATCGCGCCATTATGCGCGATGGGCATGACAGCCGGTCAGCGCTTCTCGAACACCGCGATGCTTTCCACATGTGCGGTGTGCGGGAACATGTCCATGGCGCCGGCACTGACCAGGGTGAAGCCCTGCTCGTTGACCAGATAGCCGGCATCGCGCGCCAGCGAGCCCGGATGGCAGCTGACATAGACGATGCGCTTGAACTGCTTCAGCGGCAGCTGCTGCAGCACTTCGATCGCGCCCGAGCGCGGCGGGTCCAGCAGCAGCTTGTCGAAGCCCTGGCGCATCCACGCGGTGCTGCGCTGGTCCTGGGTCAGGTCGGCACTGAAGAACTGCGCGTTGGCCAGGCCATTGCGCTCGGCGTTCTCACGTGCACGCGCGACCAGGCCGGCATCGCCTTCCACGCCGACCACTTCGCGCACGCGGCGGGCCAGCGGCAGGGTGAAGTTGCCCAGGCCGCAGAACAGGTCCAGCACGCGCTCGTCCTCACCTGGTTCCAGCAGGTCCAGGGCGTGGGCGATCATCTTCTCGTTGAGCTTGGCGTTGACCTGGATGAAGTCCAGCGGGCGGAACGCCAGTTCCACATCCCACGGCGCCAGCCGGAACGACAGCGGCACGCCCTGCCCGTCCAGCGGCTGCACGGTGTCCACGCCGCCGGACTGCAGGTAGATCACGAAACCATGCTGCTGGCCAAAGGCAGCCCAGGCGGCGCGGTCGGCCTCGCTGAGCGGCTGCAGGTGGCGCACGGTCAGCACCACGGCCTGATCGCCGGCGATGAACTCGATCTGCGGGATGTCACGCTTGCCATCGAGCGACTCGATGAAGGTGGACAGCGCCTCGACCTTGGTGCCGATCTCGGGGATCACGGTCAGGCACTGGCTGAGGTCGGCGACGAAGCGCGGATCCTGTTCACGGAAGCCGACCAAGGTCTTGTCCTTCTTTTCGACCCGGCGCACCGAGAACCGGCCTTTGCGACGGTAGCCCCAGCTGTCACCCACCAGCGGCGGCAGCACGGCGCCCGGCTTCACATGACCGATGCGTTCCAGGTTGTCCATCAGCACGCGCTGCTTGGCGACGATCTGCTGGTCTTCGTCCAGATGCTGCAGCACGCAGCCGGCGCAGGTACCGAAGTGCGGGCACTTCGGGGTCACGCGCTGCGGCGAGGCCTGCAGCACCTCCACGGTGCGTGCCTCGTCGAAATGGCGGCTGCGGGCGGTCTGTTCGGCCATCACCACCTCCCCCGGCAGGGCGCCGCTGACGAAGGTGACCTTGCCACCCTCGCCTTCACGGCGGGCGACGCCGCGACCATCATGGCTGAGGTCGAGGATCTCGGTCTGGAACGGGGTACGGTCGATGCGGGAGCGGGATCGGGCCACGTGGCAACAGGCTGCGGGCAAAAATGGGGGCACATTGTCGCAGATCCTGACTGGCAGGGTCCGGACCCGCTTGCGCCCGCCGCCGCCGTGCTTGATGATTGCAGCAGCTGACATGGAGGCAGCCCTGATGCAGATGACCCCGCGGGCCAGCCGGCCCCGCTTCCTGCTTGTCGAGGACGACATCATCAGCCGCGGTTTTTTCAAAGCGGCGTTGGAAACGTTACCGGCGGACGTGGACACCGCAGATTCATTGGCCAGTGCGCTGGCCAGCGCCGAGCCCGGCGCGCATGACCTGTGGCTGATCGACGTCAACCTGCCTGACGGCAACGGCGCGCAACTGCTGCGTGAACTGCGCCGTTCGCACCCCGATACTCCAGCTTTGGCGCATACCGCCGACGGCGATACCTCCATCCATGCACGCCTGCGTGAAGCCGGCTTCAGCGACACGCTGGTCAAGCCGTTGGGCCGCGACCAGCTGCTGAAGGCGGTGCGGCGCGCGCTGGTGAACAGCCCGGCGGGGATCTTCGTTGCTCAGGCCCCGGCAGCGGTCGAGCTGCAGGTGCAGGACTGGGACGAGACTGCGGCACTGGCTGCGCTCAATGGCGAGCGCAAGCACCTGATCGCACTGCGTGAGCTGTTCCTGGCCGAGTTGCCGGGCGTGCGCGACGCGGTCGAGCAGGCCGTGGACCAGCACGACGAGCGCCAGCTGCGCAGCCAGCTGCACCGGTTGCAGGCCAGTTGTGGCTTCGTCGGCGCGGCACGGCTGGGCCGCGCGGTGCGGCAGCTGCATCATGCGCCGGAGTCCGGGCAGGCCCAGGACGGGTTCCGCGCCGCGGTGGCAGCGCTCCTGCATTGAGGGTTGGTCGGCAGGGCTGCGCCCTGCACCTGCAGAGGCTTCAAGCCAGAGCAACACCAAAGGCCAGAGCCAGAGCGGCTCTGGCCTTCTGCTTGTTGGGCGGGCCGGTGTGGGTGGGCAGGACACGCCGTAAACCCATCCCTGGGGGCTCGATGGCGCCATCCATGGCGCCAACGGTCCTGCCCACCCACACCGCCCCACCCCCGACAGATTTCCGGTGACGGCTGGTAGATCCACGCCATGCGTGGATGAATTTCTGTCAGATGTCGAAATCAATCTGGGGTCAGATCCGTTTTCCGAGGGAAAACGGATCTGACCCCGTGCCATTCCGACAACTCGCGGAGAACTGTCGAAGGCGGGGTGGGTCCGGTTGAGGGGGCGTGAGCCGCATGGATGCGGCGACCGAGCTTACATGGACGTACTTGCAGCGTCCCCCTCAACCGGACCCACCCCGCCTACCCACGGATAGCCAGCTTTTGCTGTTGCTTCGGCTTCGGCTTCGGTTTCGGCAGGTGCAGGGCTGCAAGCCCTGCCGAACACCCCCTACCGCCGGGGAGCCAGCTGCTCCAGCAGTTCCCAGGACTTCAGGCCCTTGGCCCCCAGATGATGGGCCAGCACCCGCCGCATCGGCAGGCGCAGGCTGGCCAGGTCGGCCGCATCGGGCTCCTCGTCGGCCGCCAACGCCAGCAATGCCGAGCCGGTGGCGGCGGCGCGGCGCTCGCCGCCGCGCTCGCTGAGCAGTCGTTGCGGCCCTTCCTGCGGGTCCAGTTCGTAACGTGCCGCCGGGTCGATCGGCTGGCCGTCGCTCGAACTGTCCAGTTCGAAGCCCAGGCCCAGTGCGGCCAGCAGTTCGCGCTCGAAGCGACGCAGGGTCCAGGCCAGGCCGGCACCCACCGCCAACCGCGCGCGCGCTTCGCCATAGGCCAGATACAACTCAGGCAACGGGTCCTGGCGAGGGGCCAAGCGCAGGGTCAGTTCACTCAGGTAGAAGCCGGCCAGCATCGCCTGGCCGACCAGCCGCGGTGCGGCATCCAGCGCCTCGGCGCCACGCAGCTGGGCCAGTTCACCGCGCTGCTGGGCACTGAAACGGATCCACTGCAGCGGCTGCAGGGCGGCACGCAGCACCTGCCCCTTCGCGGTTGAAACACCACGCGCGAGCAGGCCGATGCGGCCATGCTGCGCGCTCAACAGCTCAACCAGCAGGCTGGTCTCGCGGTAGGCCCGTGCATGCAGCACGAAGCCGGTGTCGTCCTCGATCATCATCGAAGCGACCGCAATGACTTACTCGTAACCGAAGGCCTTCAGCGCGGCCTCGTCATCGGACCAGCCTTCGCGCACGCGCACCCAGGTCTCAAGGAACACCTTGGCCCCGAACAGACGCTCCATCTGCAGGCGGGACTTGGCACCGATCTCCTTGAGGCGGGCGCCGCCCTTGCCGATTACGATCGCCTTCTGGCCTTCGCGCTCGACCCAGATCACCGCACCGATGCGCAACAGGTTGCCGTCCTCGGTGAAGCGTTCGATCTCAACGGTGGTGGCGTACGGCAGCTCTTCGCCGAGCTGGCGCATCAGCTGCTCACGTACCAGTTCGCCGGCCAGGAAACGCTGGCTGCGGTCGGTGATCTCGTCCTCGCCAAACATCGGCGGCGCTTCCGGCAGCAGCTTCAGTACGTCGCGCACCAGTGCTTCCAGGCCGTTGCGCTTCTGCGCCGAGATCGGATGCACGGCAGCGAAATCACGGCCCTCGGTCACCTGCTGCAGGAACGGCAGCAGCGCGCCTTTTTCCTTCAGACGGTCGATCTTGTTGACCACCAGCACCACCGGAATGCCGGCATCGCGCAGCACATTGAAGGCCAAGCTGTCTTCTTCATCCCAGCGACCGGCCTCGATCACCAGCAGGCCGGCATCGACACCCTCCAGCGAGCCGCGCGCGGCACGGTTCATCACCCGGTTCATCGCCCGCTTCTGCACCTTGTGCAGGCCGGGGGTGTCGACCAGCACGAGCTGGCCTTCCGGATAGGTGGCGATACCCAGCAGGCGATGGCGCGTGGTCTGCGGGCGGTTGGAAACGATGCTGACCTTGGCGCCGACCAGGGCATTGGTCAAGGTCGACTTGCCCACGTTCGGGCGGCCGATGACGGCCACGCTGCCGCAATGATGGGGAGTTTGTTCGCTCACTTGGAATCCAGTTGTTCTAGGACGGCCGCAGCCGCCTGTTGTTCGGCAAGCCGCCGCGAGGCGCCTTCGCCCTCGGTGCTGGCGGCCGGGTCGGCTACGTTGCAGCGTACCCGGAAGTGCTTGGCGTGGTCGTCACCGGATTCTGACACCAGTTCATACTGCGGCAACGCCTTTTGTCGGGCCTGCAGCCATTCCTGCAGGCGGGTCTTGGGGTCCTTCTCGGGGCGGCCGGAGGCCGGCAGCGCCTCGATCGAAGCGCTGAACCAGGGCAGTACCACCGCCCGGCAGGCCTCGAAGCCGGCATCCAGGTAGATCGCAGCCACCACGGCTTCCACCGCGTCGGCCAGGATCGAGTCGCGGCGATGGCCGCCGGACTTCATTTCGCCCGGGCCCAGGGTCAGCCGCTCGCCCAGCTGCAGGGTGCGCGCGATCACCGCCAGCGCGCCTTCACGCACCAGCTCGGCACGGGCACGGGTCATCGCCCCTTCGTCGGCCTTGGGCCAGCGTCGGTACAGCGCCTCGGCCGCCATCATGTTGACGATGCTGTCACCGAGGAACTCCAGACGCTCGTTGTGCGGCGCACCGGCACTGCGATGGGTCAGCGCCTGCTTGAGCAGGGCCGGATCGCCGAAGGGATGACCGATGAGGTCGCCGCGTTGGATGAATTTACTGGGCACCGCTTCGTGTCAGGTCCTGAGAAGAATCGAATTTGCCAACCACATCGAGGTTGCCGATCAGCTGGCGACGCACTTCGTAGTTGACCTTGAGGGTCCAGCCATTGTCGCGACGGTCGAACTTCACGTTGGCCGGCTTCACATTGTCCGAGTAGTTGATGTACAGGCGCTTGAAGAACAGGTCCTGGATGCGCGACGGCTCCATGCTGCCCACGCCCGGCTCGTTGGCCAGGCTCTTCATCGCCGAGCGCACGGCGTAGTACTCCTGGTACATCGGGAACAGCTTCATGCCGATGTAGAGGAAGAAACCCACCACGATCAGGACCGTCAGGAACGAGGTCAGGGTCATGCCACGCTGCGTGTTCATCGTCTTCATTGCGTTCTCCCCAGATACGCGCTGGATGTGAAGGTACTCGGTTGATGCCCGGTCAGTTGATGCTCGAGCCGATCCGCGACGGCTCGAAGCCATCCTTGCAGAACCAGCCCTGGCAGTTCAGCCAGATCAGGAAGGCCTTGCCGCGCAGGTTCTCTTCCGGCAACAGGCCCCAGAAACGGCCGTCGTCACTGTTGTCGCGGTTGTCGCCCATCACCAGGTACTTGCCGGCCGGCACGGTCCACTGGCCCTGGCCACGCGGGTAGTCGGTCTCCAGCACCGTGTGGGTGCGGCCCGGCAGGTGCTCGACCAGGAGGTTGGCGCCTTCGCCCTGGCCCTTGTGGCCGGCGTAGATGCCCTTGTTGTCGTACTTCAGCGGCTCGCCATTGAGGGTCACGCCGTCGCCTTCGAAGACCACGGTGTCACCCGGCACGCCGATCACGCGCTTGATGAAGTTCTCGCCCTTGGCCGGGTCGTTGTCGCTGTGGCCGGGGAAGTGGAACACCACCACGTCGCCACGCGAAGGCTCGCCGAACGGCACGATCTTGGTGTTGCTGATCGGCAGGCGCAGGCCGTAAGAGAACTTGTTGACCAGGATGAAATCGCCGATCAGCAGGTTCGGCATCATCGAGCTGGACGGGATCTTGTACGGTTCGGCAATGAAGCTGCGCACGATCAGCACGATCGCCAGCACCGGGAAGAACGCACGCGAGTAATCCACCAGCACCGGCTCGGAGTCGAGCAGGCCGGCGCGCTGGGCGCGACGCTTGGCGAGGTACAGCTTGTCCGCAAGCAGGATCAGGCCCGAGGCCAGGGTCAGCACGACCAGGAGGATCTCAAACAGTTTCATTCAGGGTCCTTTGCAACGTCACCGGACGACCGGCCCCGCAGGGCCGGTGCGGGATTACTTGTTGTCCATCTGCAGCACGGCCAGGAACGCTTCCTGCGGGATCTCCACACGACCGACCTGCTTCATGCGCTTCTTGCCTTCCTTCTGCTTTTCCAGAAGCTTCTTCTTGCGCGAAACGTCGCCACCATAGCACTTGGCCAGCACGTTCTTGCGCATGGCCTTGACCGTGGTACGGGCGATGATCTGCGAGCCGACGGCGGCCTGGATGGCGACGTCGAACATCTGGCGCGGGATCAGGTCCTTCATCTTCTCGCACAGCTCGCGGCCACGGCGGTCGGCATGGCTGCGGTGCACGATCAGCGACAGCGCATCGACCTTGTCGCCGTTGATCAACACATCCACGCGCACGAACGGGCCGGCGTCGAAGCGCACGAAGTGGTAGTCCAGCGAGGCATAGCCACGGCTGACCGACTTCAGCTTGTCAAAGAAGTCCAGCACCACCTCGGCCATCGGCAGCTCATAGCTGATCTGCACCTGGCTGCCCAGGTAGTTGATGCCAATCTGGCTGCCGCGCTTTTCTTCGCACAGCTTGATGATGTTGCCGATGTACTCCTCGGGGGTGAGCACGTTGGCACGGATGATCGGCTCGCGGATCTCCTCGACCTGGTTCACCGGCGGCAGCTTGGCCGGGTTGTCCATGTTGATGATCGAGCCATCGGTCTTCAGGACTTCATACACCACCGTCGGCGCGGTGCTGATCAGGTCCAGGTTGTATTCGCGCTCCAGGCGCTCCTGCACGATTTCCATGTGCAGCATGCCCAGGAAGCCGCAGCGGAAGCCGAAGCCCATCGCCTCGGAACTTTCCGGCTCGAAGCGCAGCGCGGCATCGTTCAGGCGCAGCTTGTCCAGCGCTTCGCGAAGGTCCGGGTAGTCCTCGGCGTCGACCGGGAACAGGCCGGCGAACACGCGCGGCTGCATTTCCTGGAAGCCGGGCAGCGGCTTCGGTGCGGGGTCGCCGGCCAGGGTCAGGGTGTCGCCGACCGGCGCACCGTGCACGTCCTTGATGCTGGCGGTGACCCAACCCACTTCACCGGCACGCAGCGCGGACAGCACTTTCCGCTTCGGCGTGAACACGCCGACGTTGTCGACCTGGTGGTTGCGGCCGGTGGACATCACCTGCAGCTTGTCACCGGCCTTGATCTCGCCCTGCATCACGCGCACCAGCGAGACTACGCCCAGGTAGTTGTCGAACCACGAGTCGATGATCAGCGCCTGCAGCTTCTCGGTGTCGCGCGGCGTCGGCGGCGGGATGCGATGCACGATCGCTTCCAGCACGTCCTGCACGTTCAGGCCGGTCTTGGCGCTGACCGGCACGGCATCGGAGGCGTCGATGCCGATCACGGCCTCGATCTCGGCCTTGGCACGCTCGATGTCGGCGGTCGGCAGGTCGATCTTGTTGATCACCGGCACCACTTCCAGGCCCTGCTCCACCGCGGTGTAGCAGTTGGCCACCGACTGCGCTTCCACGCCCTGGGCCGCATCGACCACCAGCAGCGCGCCTTCGCAGGCGGCCAGCGAACGGCTGACTTCATAGGAGAAGTCGACGTGGCCGGGGGTGTCGATGAAGTTCAGGTGGTAGGTCTGCCCGTCCTTGGCCAGGTACGGCAGCGACACCGACTGCGCCTTGATCGTGATGCCACGCTCGCGTTCGATCGGGTTGGAGTCGAGCACCTGCGCTTCCATCTCGCGGGCCTGCAGGCCACCACAAAGCTGGATGATGCGGTCGGCCAGCGTGGACTTGCCGTGGTCGACATGGGCGATGATGGAGAAGTTGCGGATGTTCCGCATCGAATCAGAAGACATAGGTGGCGGCGGCGCGCGGCGTCGTCAGGGTAACGGTCGATTATCGCATGCCCGGCGCCCCGCCGCGAAAGCGGTCTCATCGGGGGTGGGCCCGGAACGGCCGAAGCCCCGCCAGGGCGGGGCTTCGGGGGACGAACAAGGGCCGCGTGGGCGGCCCCGGGCGAGCCTTACTGGCCGGCCTTCACCGCCACGAAGGCGCTGTTGCCGTTGCCTGTGCGCACCAGCAGCATCACCACATCGTCCTTCTTGTAGCTGGACAGCGCCCGGTTCAGGGCCTCCATGCTGCCAACCGGGGTGCGGCCGACCTGCAGGATCACCATGCCCGGAGACAGGCCGGCATCACGCGCTGCCTGGCCCTTGACCCCGGTGATGCGCACGCCTTCGTTGCCATCCAGGCCGAGCTGCTTGCGCTGCGGCGCGGTCAGGTCGCTCACGTCCAGACCCAGCAGGGCATTGGCGCCGGCCTGCGGTGCCGCATCGGGCTTGGCGGCAGCGGCCGCACGAACATTGCCCTGCCCGTCTTCGTTCAGCGCCGTAAGGGTGGCGCTGAGATCGCGCTGCTTGCCGTCGCGGATCACGCCCAGGGTGACCCGGCTGCCCGGCGCCATCGCGCCGATCAGCGGCGGCAGGTCGGACCAGCTGTTGACCGGACTGCCATTGACCGAACGCACCACGTCGCCGATCTGCACACCGGCCTTCTCCGCGGCACTGCCCGGCACGATCTGGTTGACCAGCGCACCACGGCTGTCCGGCAGGCCCAGGCCCTGCGCCTTCAGCGCATCGATCGGTTCGACCACCGCGCCGAGCTGGCCGCGGGTGACCTTGCCACTCTTCTTGATCTGCTCGACCGCGCTCATCGCCAGGTCGATCGGGATCGCGAAGCTGATGCCCATGTAGCCGCCGGAGGCGGAGAAGATCTGCGAATTGATGCCGACCACCTCACCGCGGGTGTTCAGCAACGGACCACCGGAATTGCCCTGGTTGATCGCCACGTCGGTCTGGATGAAAGGCACGTAGCGCTGGTCGGCACCGCCGGTGCTGCGGCCCAGTGCGCTGACGATGCCGGCGGTGACGGAATGGTCGAGGCCGAACGGCGAGCCGATCGCGACAACCCACTGACCCGGCTTCAGCGTGTTGGAATCGCCCACGCGCACGGTCGGCAGGTTCTTGCCATCGATCTTCAGCAGCGCCACGTCGTACTGCTGGTCGCTGCCCACCACCTTGGCGTTGAACTCACGGCTATCGCCCAGCTTGACCTTCACGTCACTGGCATCGGCCACCACGTGGTAGTTGGTCAGCACGTAGCCATCGGGCGAAATGATGAAGCCCGAGCCCATGCCACGGCCCTTGATGCTGGGGCCGCCGTCCTGCCCACCTGGTCCCTGCCCCGGCATCGGGAAGTCCGGGCCAAAGAAGCGGCGGAAGAACTCCGGCATGTCGTCGTCACCGCCCATCGGGCCCCGCGAAGCCTGACGGTTGTTGCGGACAATGGTCGTGTCGACGTTGACCACACCCGGCCCGACCTGTTCAACAAGGTTGGTGAAATCGGGCAGGCCGCTGACCAGCGGCTGCGCCGGTACCCTCGGCGCGGCGGCCGGCGCAGCCTGGGTCGGGGCGGCCGGAGCCGGGGCCTGCGCGCAGGCCATCAGCGGCAGGGTCAGGGCCAGCAGGCCCATGGCCTGCGTGCGGAGTCGGGGAGTCATCGGACGGCAACCTCCGGATCGGATGGAAAGAGGAATACGGGCCCCGCCGATGGCGGGGCGTGAAGGCGCCCGGCTCAGTCGCGCGGGCGCGGCGGCACCGGCAGGTCGTCCTGCAGGCGCGGCTCGAACGGGTAGAACGCGGCGCCACCGGTATGGGCCGGGAAACTGGCATTGAGCGCGCCGCCGGCGGCAGGCGCCAGGCTGGAACGCGGCCACGGCCGGGCCTGCAGCCCACTGACCTCACCAAACGGCATGTCGCGGCCGGCACTGGCCGGTACGGTCGGGATCAGCGGCGCCTGCGCAGCAGCCACCGTGCGCTGTGGCACGTCCTCGCGCTGGGCGGCACGCGCGGCCTGCTGGCTGCGGGTGGCACTGGCGCGGCGGCTGTCCTGGCGGCGACTGGCAGCGGCCATCGCCAGGGCGGGAGCCGCCGCCACGGCCATCGCCGCAGTGTCTGCAGAGGCCTCGGTCACCGGGGCAGGATCGGTCGGTGCGGCCGGAAGCTCTGCCTGGCTGGCGATCACCTGCGGTGCCAGCGGCTCGCCCGGGGTGGCTTCCTTCAGCTTCTCACCGCCCATGAACAGCGCCACCGCCGCCACCGAAGCGGCCAGTGCGGCACCACCGCCCCAAGCCCGCCAGCCACTGCGACGCACTTGACGGCGCGGCTCGGCCTGCGGCGAAGGCTCGGCGGCGATGGCGGCAGCCACGGCGGCACTGAACCCGGCAGGCGCCAGTGCCGACGCCTGCCCGCGCATCACATCGCCCAGCAGCTGCCAGCGCTCCTGGCAGCCGGCCAGTTCGGGGTCATGCTCCATCCGGCGCAGCAGGAAGCGCGCTTCATCAGCGCCCAGCTCGCCATCGACCAGGGCCGACAGCTGCTCGCGATGGCGCTGGTCCAGGCGCTGCCCGGCGGGCGATTGATGGTTCTGCGATTCGTTGAACGGATTACTGGTCATACGCGGCTCTTCTCACGGGTGGCGCTGCCGATGTCCAACAGCGGCCGGAGTTCGGTGTCGATCGCCTCGCGCGCCCGGAAGATCCGTGAACGCACGGTGCCGATCGGGCACCCCATTTTCTGCGCGATTTCCTCGTAGCTCAGGCCTTCGACCTCGCGCAGGGTGATCGCCGACCGGAGCTCTTCCGGCAGCGCGTTGACGGCCTTCATCACCGTCTGTTCCAGCTCCTGGCGCATCAACTCGCGTTCGGGCGTGTCGGTGTCGCGCAGGCGCGTACCGCTGTCGAACTGTTCGGCATCGCCGATGTCGATGTCATCGGTCGGTGGCCGTCGATTGTGTGAAGCCAGGTAGTTTTTGGCGGTATTCACGGCGATTCGATGCAACCAGGTTGAGAACTGGGCATCGCCACGGAAACTTCCGATCGCGCGGTAGGCACGGATGAAAGTGTCCTGGGCGACGTCCTGACATTCGCTCCAGTCGGCGATGTAGCGACCGACCAGGGCCACCACGCGATGCTGGTACTTGCGCACCAGGACATCGAACGCGGCGCTCTCGCCGTGCTGCACGCGCCGGACCAGCTCCAGGTCCAGCTCCTGAGGTGTATCAACATCGGCCATGAGGGGCCGCACTCCTGTCAGCCCAACCGACGTCGGGCAATGAGACTGCCAATCCCGGGAAAAGTTCAGTCGCCGATCACTTGGCGCCGCACCAGCTTTTAACCACCGTTCCGTTAGCGTCCCGGTCCACGGCCATGGATCCGGGGTCGCCACTCCCCTGCTATTGGGATTTGACGCGGGGGAAACAACCTCTGGATCATAGCCGCTTCTCCATACACAACCGGATGGAACGTCCATGCTCTCAGGCTTCGATGGTCTCCGCTTCAGCCACTGGCACCCCGAGATCCGCGACGACGGCGTGGTGGTTCTCTCCCTGGATCGTCAGGACAGCAGCGTCAATGCGATGTCGCAGGACGTGCTGCTGGAACTGGGGGACCTGCTGGAACGCATCGCACTGGACCCACCCAAGGGCGTGGTGATCCAGTCGTTGAAGAAGGCCGGGTTCATTGCCGGCGCGGATCTGAAGGAGTTCCAGGAATTCGATCGTCGCGGCACCGTCAACGATGCCATCCGCCGCGGCCAGGCCACCTACCAGAAGTTGGCCGAGCTGCCCTGCCCGACCGTGGCGGCCATCCACGGCCACTGCCTGGGCGGCGGCACCGAGCTGGCACTGGCCTGCCGCTACCGCGTGGCTTCCAATGACAGCAGCACCCGCATCGGGCTGCCGGAAACCCAGCTCGGCATCTTCCCCGGCTGGGGCGGAAGCGCGCGCCTGCCGCAGCTGGTGGGCGCCCCGGCGGCGATGGACATGATGCTGACCGGCCGCACCCTGTCGGCCTCGGCCGCGCGTGGCATCGGCCTGGTCGACAAGGTGGTGGCACCGGCAGTGGTGCTCGATACCGCCGTGGCGCTGGCCCTGTCCGGCACCACCCGCCCGTTCAAGCAGCGCACCACGGCGTGGGCGACCAACACTTGGCTGGCCCGCACCCTGCTGGCGCCGCAGATGGTCAAGCAGGTCGCGCGCAAGGCGAAGAAGGACCAGTATCCGGCGCCGTATGCGCTGATCAGCACCTGGCAGCGCAGCGGCGGCAAGCCGATCCAGGCCCGCCTGGACGCCGAACGCCGTGCGGTGGTGAAGTTGGCCAGCACGCCGACCGCGCGCAACCTGATCCGCATTTTCTTCCTGACCGAGCGCCTGAAGGGTCTGGGCGGCGGTGATTCCGGCATCCGCCATGTGCACGTGGTCGGCGCCGGCGTGATGGGTGGCGACATCGCCGCATGGGCCGCTTACAAGGGCTTCGAGGTGACGCTGCAGGACCGCGAGCAGCGCTTCATCGAACCTGCCATGGAACGCGCGCAGGCGCTGTTCGCCAAGAAGGTGCGCGACGAGAGCAAGCGCTCCGCCGTGGCCGCACGCCTGCGTGCCGACCTGGAAGGCAACGGGGTGGCCGAAGCCGACCTGGTGATCGAAGCGATCATCGAGAATCCGGAAGCCAAGCGCGCGCTGTACCAGACGCTGGAACCGAAGATGAAGCTGGACGCGCTGCTGACCACCAACACCTCGTCGATCCCGCTGGTGGAGCTGCGCGACCACATCCAGCGCCCGGCGCAGTTCGCCGGCCTGCACTACTTCAACCCGGTGGCGCAGATGCCGCTGGTGGAGATCATCCATCACGACGGCATGGCGCCGGAGACCGAGCGACGCCTCGCCGCGTTCTGCAAGGCGCTGGGCAAGTTTCCGGTACCGGTGGCCGGCAGCCCGGGCTTCCTGGTCAACCGCGTGCTGTTCCCGTACATGCTGGAAGCAGCCACTGCGTACGCCGAAGGCATTCCAGGCCCGGTGATCGACAAGGCCGCCGTGAAGTTCGGCATGCCGATGGGCCCGATCGAACTGATCGACACCGTGGGCCTGGACGTGGCGGCGGGCGTGGGCCGTGAACTGGCGCCGTTCCTCGGCCTGCAGATTCCGGCGGCCTTGCAGACGGTGGAGCCGGACAAGCGTGGCAAGAAGGATGGCCAGGGCATCTACACCTGGGAAAACGGCAAGCCGAAGAAGCCGGACGTGGCCAGCGATTACCAGGCCCCGGCCGATCTGGAAGACCGCCTGATCCTGCCGCTGTTGAACGAAGCCGTGGCGTGCCTGCACGAAGGCGTGGTGGCCGATGCGGACCTGCTGGATGCGGGCGTGATCTTCGGTACCGGCTTTGCACCGTTCCGTGGCGGTCCGATCCAGCACATCCGTGCGGTGGGTGCCGATGCGATCGTCGAGCGGTTGAAGGCGCTGCAGCAGCGCCACGGTGACCGTTTCGCCCCGCGCCCGGGCTGGGACAACCCCGCCCTGCGCGAACCGGTGGTGTAAGGGGTTTTATCGGCCGGGCCTGCGGCCCGGCACCCGCAGAGGCAGCCGCCGAAGCAAAAGCCAGAGCCAGAGCCGGAGCAACAGCCGGCTCTGGCTTTTCTGTTTGTTGGGCGGGGCGGTGTCGGGTTGCGGGGACGCCGTAAACCTGTGGTGGTCTAATCAACTTGGACACTCGATAGGATCAATTTCGAGCATCGAGGTAGACCCATGGCAAAACAGATCACTCAGGGCATGAGGGATGAGGCGGTTCGCCTTGTCGTTGTGGAGGGGCAGACAGTCAGGGACGTCTGCCAGCTGATGGATGTCGGCCCGACGGCGCTGAGGCGCTGGATCGAGCAATGGCGGCGAAAGCATGACCCTCAGGCCGAGGCACCGCCGGTGGATGCCCAGGTCAGAATCGCCGAGCTGGAGGCCCAGAATCGCAGGCTCAAGGAGGAGCGCGACCTGCTAAAAAAATCCATCGCCTTCTTCATTCGGGACAGCGATCACCGGAACAGGTGATCCAGGAATTGGGGAAGGTCGCTCCGATCCGGTTGGTGTGTCAGTTGATGGACTATCCCCGTAGCAGCTACTACGCCTGGCTGCACCGGGAGCCCCGGATTGACCGGGCGCTGCTGGCCCAGGTTGATCTGGTTCGTCGCATTCATCAGTCCCATCGGGGGAGCTGTGGCTCTCGCAAGATGGCCAGGGAGCTGACCAACTGCGGCCTACCCATGGGGCGCTACCGCGCCCGGACGCTGATGCGCCGAGCCGGTGTCAGGGCGCGACAGCACCGGCGGCACAAGTACCACAGCCTTGGGCCGCAGGCACTGACGGCGCCCAACGTGTTGGAACGCCAATTCAACCCGGCGGCCCCCAACCAGGTCTGGGCAGGGGATATCACCTACATCCCGACCCAGCAAGGCTGGCTCTATCTGGCCATCGTGGTGGATCTGTTTGCCCGCCGGATCGTGGGCTGGGCTCACTCTCACGAAGGGGATGCCTGGCTGGCCGTCAGAGCCCTGCGCGGGGCGCTGAAACAGCGTCGTCCCAACGGGCGACTACTTTTCCACTCGGATCAAGGTCGGCAGTACACCAGCCATGCCATGGCCGAAATCCTGCGTGACAACGGCATCACCCAGAGCATGAGCCGGAAGGGCAACTGCTGGGACAACGCGGTGGTGGAACGGGTTTTCGCCACCCTCAAAGGGGAATGGCTTTACTCCAAATACCCCACTCGACAGGAGGCGGCAGCAGACATCGAGCAGTTCGTGGACTGGTACAACCACCGTCGGCTACACAGTGCCAACGGCCTTGTGCCACCTGCGCTTTGTGAAGAGCAGGTGGCCTGAACTCCCTTTGGGAGTGTCCAAAAATACTGGACCACCACAACCCGTCCTTGGGGGCTTGGCCGCGGCATCCATGCCGCGGACACCCCGCAACCCGACACCGCCCCGCCCCTGACAGCTTCCCGGTGACGGTCGGTGAACCGCGAATCTGGTTGATGGCTACTGCGAACTGGTGGGTGGCTACCTTGGTTGCCACCAGGAGCGAAGCGACCGGCGTTTGATTTTTATTTTCTTTTTTCTTCTCCGTGGCTGGACGCACACGGAAACTGTCAGAGGCCGGGCGGGTGGGTGGCGCAGGGGCGTGAGCCGCATGGATGCGGCGATCGAGTTTACATGGACGTACTTGCAGCGTCCCCTGCGCCACCCACCCGCCCGGCCAAGCGCGGCTTCTGCTTCTGCTTCTGCTTTTGCTTTTGCTTCTGCCTTCAGCGACCAAGCAGCCAGCCACGAGGGGCTGCGCCGTTGGCTGGAACAACCTGTTACCCATACGGGGCATGTGCCCGTCACAGCTGCATGCGATGCTGCCCCCCTTATCCCTGCCAGCGAGAACGCCCGCATGACCACCATCATCGCCCCGCGCGTGCACGACATCGGCGGCCTCGAAGTCCGTCGCGCCGTTCCCACCCTGCAGGCCCGCAGCATCGGCTCGTTCGTGTTCGTCGACCAGATGGGCCCGGCACTCATGCACCCCGGCACCGCCATCGACGTGCGCCCCCATCCGCATATCGGCCTGGCCACCGTGACCTACCTGTGGTCGGGTGCGATCGGACACCGCGATACGCTCGGCTCGGACCAGGTGATCCGTCCCGGTGACGTCAACTGGATGACCGCCGGCCGCGGCATCGCTCATTCCGAGCGCACGCCGCAACCGGACCGCGACCATGACAACCCGATCCACGGCATGCAGACCTGGGTGGCGCTGCCGAAGTCGCACGAGGAAATCGAACCGGCGTTCTACCACCACGCGGCGGCCACCCTGCCCGAGCAGCGCCGCAACGGTGCCTGGCTGCGCGTGATCGCCGGCCGCGCCTATGGCGAGGAATCGCCGGTGAAGGTGTTCGCCGACACCCTCAACGTGGCGATCGATCTCGACCCGGATGCGGAGATCGACATCGACGACGGCCATCGCGAACGCGCGTTGTACATCCTCGAGGGCGAGGCGCAGCTGGATGGCGTGGACATCCCCGCACAGCACCTGGTGATTCCGGAAGCCGGCGCACGTGGCCGCCTGCGCGCGAAGACGCCGGTGAAGGCCATGCTGTTCGGCGGCGAGCCGCTGGATGGCCCGCGTCATCTGTGGTGGAACTTCGTATCCAGCTCGAAGGAGCGTATCGAGCAGGCCAAGCACGATTGGGAGGCCGGCCGCTTCGGCACCATTCCGGGCGACGACAAGGAATTCATCCCGCTGCCGCAGTACTGAACATCGCGTGTTGCACACATCCGAGGGTGTATCCCTGCACCCGGCGTTGACGCTACAGTCACCCGCTGATCACTGAAATGTGACATAAATCACACTTTCACCGTCAAAGGAGTGCAACACATGAGCATGGGTAAACGCTTGTCCGCCGAATTCCTCGGCACGTTCTGGCTGGTTCTGGGTGGCTGCGGCAGTGCGGTGCTGGCCGCCAAGTTCGGCGGTGATGGCAATCCGCTGGGTATCGGGTTCCTCGGCGTCGCCCTGGCCTTCGGCCTGACCGTGGTGACCGGCGCCTATGCGTTCGGCCATATCTCCGGCGCGCACTTCAATCCGGCGGTCAGCGTCGGCCTGTGGGCCGGCGGCCGCTTCCCGACCAAGGACCTCGTGCCGTACATCATCGCCCAGGTGGCTGGCGGCCTGCTGGCCGGCTTCATCCTGCTGCAGATCGCCTCCGGGGCCAGCGGCTTCGCCATCGATGGCAGCCAGGCCGGTGCGTTCGCCAGCAATGGTTATGGCGCGCTGTCGCCCGGCGGTTACAGCGTGGCCGCGGCCTTCCTGTGCGAAGTGGTGCTGACCGCCGTGTTCCTGATCGTGATCATGGGCTCCACCCATGGCAAGGCACCGGCTGGCTTCGCGCCGCTGGCGATCGGCCTGTCGCTGACCCTGATCCACCTGATCAGCATCCCGGTCACCAACACCTCGGTGAACCCGGCCCGCTCCACCGCCGTGGCCTTCTTCGCCGGCAGCGGTGCGGTCAGCCAGCTGTGGCTGTTCTGGGTCGCTCCGCTGCTGGGCGGCGCGATCGGCGGCATCATCTACAAGTGGATCGGCAACGACCGCTGAGGCCTGTGCGGACCATTGCGGCCGATCTTCGGCCGCAATGGTTACGCTTGTAACCGCAATTTGTGCGATCGCTCACGTTCCGTTAAGGTTGAGTTGACCGTCCGTGCACATGCCGGCCGGGGTGGCATCCGGGGATGGGATGCCAAGGCTGCCGGTCCATCCGGCGGAGCCAACGACACACCACCTTGGGGGATGCATGAAGTTCGCGCCTGTAGTGTTGTCGAGCCTGCTGTTCGCTGCGGCCCAGGCCGCCGCGCAGGCTCCTACCGAATGTCCTTCATTGCCGGCCAGCAGCGGCCTGCAGTGGCAACAGCAGGCACAGGCCGATTTCCTGGTCTGCCGCGCCAGCACCGGCGATGGCCGCGAGGTATTGAGCCTGATGCTCAGTACGCGCGATCCCAACCTTCCATTGAACCGCTCGCTGCGCCAGGAAAAGGGCAGTTTCGGCGGTGAATCGCTGTACTGGTACCAGCCCGACCTGGGAGGCCAGCAGCCGCCCGGCTATGCCGAGCGCCGCATCAGCGTGGTCAAGCTCGACAAAGGACGTTACGCGCAGATTTCGCTGTATCCGGACAGCGCGCAGGAACTGGGCTCGCTGCAGCAGCTGGCGCAGGGCATGAGCCTGACCCCGTCGGCCGTGGCTGCCGGGAACTGACGATGGCGGGGATGACTGCCTGGCAGCATCCCCGCAGGATCCGACGCGCGGGACGTCCGCCGGGCATGGCCCGGCGGCGTTACCGGCTTCTTTCGCCGGGCCATGCCCGGCGCAATCCCTCAGAACTTGCCTTCCTGGAAATCGACGAAGGCCTGCATCAGTTCCTGCCGCGTGTTCATCACGAACGGGCCATGGCGCATCACCGGTTCGCGCAGCGGACGACCGGCCACGAGGATCAGCCGCGCACCCTCGCTGCCTGCCGACAGATGCAGCTGCTCGCCACCGCCCAGCACCGCCAGTTCCTGTCGGGCGACGTCGCGCGCCGCATCCTGCTCACCCACCGTCACCGCACCTTCGAACACATACGCAAACGCGTTGTGCCCTTCCGGCAAGGCATAGGTCCAGGCGCGATCCGGCGCCAGCGTGATGTCCAGGTACAGCGGATCGGTGGCCGGCTGCACGATCGGGCCCTGCGTGCCATCCACGGTGCCGGCAATGACCTTTACGTCCACGCCCGCTTCCGGATGCACCACCGGAATCCGCTCAGGGGCGAATTCCTGGTACTTCGGATCCGTCATCTTCTCCTTCGCCGGCAGGTTCACCCACAGCTGGAAGCCGCGCATCTGCCCGCTTTCCTGCTCGGGCATTTCCGAATGCACCAGGCCGCGGCCTGCGGTCATCCACTGCACGCTGCCCGGGGTCAGCAGGCCCTCGTTGCCGTGGTTGTCGCGATGCCGCATGCGCCCGTCGAGCATGTAGGTGACGGTCTCGAAACCACGATGCGGATGCTCCGGGAAGCCGGCGATGTAGTCCTCGGCACGGTCCGTGCCGAATTCGTCGAGCAGCAGGAACGGATCCAGGTCCGGCAGCGTGGGGCCGCCGATGACGCGGGTCAGGCGCACGCCGGCACCGTCGGAGGTGGGCATGCCACGGATGGTCCGCAGCACGCGGGCCGGTTCGGGAAAGCTCATGGCGACTCCTGTTGGATGGATGCCACTGAAGATGGACGCCACACGGCTGCGTGCCAATGGACGGCGCCGCAACCGATTGTTCCATCCCTGATGTTCGCTGCACGTCAGCACAACAAGCGTACGACCAAAGTACTACCGCCGATTCGTCCTGTGCCAATTGACCCTGCCGAGGGCACGCGGGACTCTTTGACTGTCTTTCCGGGAGAGAGCACCTCATGAAAGGGTTTTCCAAAATAGGCTGGGCGGCCCTCGCCCTGCTCGGCGCCTTCTGTCTGGGCACCGTGGCCCTGCGCCGCGGCGAACACATCAATGCGTTGTGGATCGTCGTCGCCGCGGTTTCGCTGTACCTGGTGGCCTACCGCTTCTACAGCCTGTTCATCGCCAACAAGGTGATGCAGCTGGACCCGACCCGGGCCACCCCGGCGGTGATCAACAACGATGGCCTGGACTACGTGCCGACCAACAAGCACGTGCTGTTCGGCCACCATTTCGCCGCCATTGCCGGTGCCGGCCCGCTGGTCGGCCCGGTGCTGGCCGCGCAGATGGGCTACCTGCCCGGCCTGCTGTGGCTGGTGGTGGGCGTGGTGCTGGCCGGCGCGGTGCAGGACTTCATGGTCCTGTTCCTGTCCAGCCGCCGCAACGGTCGTTCGCTGGGTGATCTGGTGCGCGAGGAAATGGGCCAGGTGCCTGGAACGATCGCGTTGTTCGGCGCGTTCCTGATCATGATCATCATCCTGGCAGTGCTGGCGATGGTGGTGGTCAAGGCACTGGCCGAAAGCCCGTGGGGCATGTTCACGGTGATCGCGACGATGCCCATCGCGATCCTGATGGGCGTGTACATGCGCTACATCCGCCCCGGCAAGATCGGCGAGATCTCCGTGGTCGGCCTGATCCTGCTGCTGGCCGCGATCTGGTACGGCGGCAAGGTCGCCGCCGATCCGGTGTGGGGCCCTGCGTTCACCTTCACCGGCACCCAGATCACCTGGATGCTGATCGGCTACGGCTTCGTCGCCTCGGTGCTGCCGGTGTGGCTGCTGCTGGCACCGCGCGACTACCTGTCGACCTTCCTCAAGATCGGCACCATCATCGCGCTGGCCATCGGCATCCTGGTGGTGATGCCGGAACTGAAGATGCCGGCGCTGACCCAGTTCGCCGCCAGCGGTGATGGCCCGGTGTGGAAGGGCGGCATGTTCCCGTTCCTGTTCATCACCATTGCCTGCGGTGCGGTGTCCGGCTTCCACGCGCTGATCTCCTCGGGCACCACGCCGAAGCTGCTGGCCAATGAAGCACACATGCGCTACATCGGCTACGGCGGCATGCTGATGGAATCGTTCGTGGCGGTGATGGCACTGGTCGCGGCCTCGATCATCGATCCGGGCATCTACTTCGCGATGAACAGCCCGGCGGCAGTGATCGGTGCCGATGCTGCATCGGCGGCGCACTACATCACCAACACCTGGGGCTTCACCATCACCCCCGAACAGCTGACCGCGACTGCGGCGGCGATTGGTGAACCGACCATCCTGCATCGCGCAGGGGGCGCACCGACACTGGCGGTGGGCATCGCGCAGATCCTGCACGAAGCGATTCCCAGTGGCAGCGACGCGATGATGGCGTTCTGGTACCACTTCGCGATCCTGTTCGAAGCGTTGTTCATCCTCACTGCAGTCGACGCTGGCACCCGTGCCGGTCGCTTCATGCTGCAGGACCTGCTGGGCAACTTCGTGCCGGCGCTGAAGAAGACCGAGTCGTGGACCGCCAACATCATCGGTACCGCCGGCTGCGTGGCGCTGTGGGGCTACCTGCTCTACACCGGCGTGGTCGATCCGTTCGGTGGCATCCAGACGCTGTGGCCGCTGTTCGGCATCTCCAACCAGATGCTGGCCGGTATCGCGCTGATGCTGGGCACGGTGGTGCTGTTCAAGATGAAGCGTGACCGCTATGCGTGGGTGACGGCGGTGCCAGCGATCTGGCTGCTGATCTGCACCACCTACGCCGGCTTCATCAAGATCTTCGACAGCAACCCGGCACAGGGCTTCCTGGCGCAGGCACACAAGTTCCAGGCCGCCCTCGCCAGCGACACCATCACCGCACCGGCCAAGTCGGTGGCGCAGATGAAGCAGATCGTGGTCAACGCTTACGTCAACACCGGCCTGACCGCGCTGTTCCTGATGGTGGTGGGCGCAGTGCTGGTGTATTCAATCAAGACCATCCTGGCGGCACGCCGCAACCCGCAGCGCAGCGACCGCGAGACCCCGTACGTGGCGCTGAAGCCGCATGAAATGGTGGACCTGTGATGAGCACGCAACTGGTTCCCGCCGGCCAGTACCAGGCGCACCGCCGCATCTGGCGGCGCCTGGTGCAGACCGCACGGCTGTGCTGTGGCATTCCTGATTACGACAACTACGTCCGGCACATGCTGGAGAAGCATCCGGACCAGGAGCCGATGGACTACAAGACGTTCTTCCGCGAGCGCCAGGAAGCGCGCTACGGCGGACGCAACGGTGGTCGTTGCTGTTGAGGTTCTGGGTGGGTGCCGGGCTTGCAGCCCGGCGCCCGCAGAGGCCGGAGCAACTGCAACTGCGGGAGCGTCTGCTCTGGCTTTCTGTGGGTTTGGCGGGGCGGTGTGGGCTTGCAGGACACGCCGTAAACCCGTCCATGGGGGCTCGATGGCGCCATCCATGCCGCCAACGGTCCTGCAAGCCCACACCGCCCCACCTTCGACAGATTGCCGGTGACGGCGACACACATGCGGGGTCAGATCCATTTTCCGAAGGAAAACGGATCTGACCCCATTTTGTTTATCGATATCTGACAGAAAAATCTTGTCGACCAAGGTCGACACCTATCCAAAGCCACGCGTGCCAGCAGTCGCCGTTACCCACAGCCGCGTGAACCTGTCGAAGGCGGGGTGGGTCCGGTTGCGGGGGCGTGAGCGCCATGGATGGCGCGACCGAGCCTACATGGACGTATTTACGGCGTCCCCCGCAGCCGGACCCACCCCGCCATCCCACGGAATGCCCGCTGTAGCCGTTGCTGTTGCCGTTGCACTGAGCGGGTGCAGGGCTGCAAGCCCTGCTGGCCTACTCCACCAGTGTGATCGGCGTCAGCGTGACCCTGGCGTTGTTCGCCGCGCCCATGCGATCGGTGTACGCCTGGCCACGCTGTACCAGGTAGAAGCTGTCCACGTAATCGATGTCGTTGGAGAACCACGACGTTGGCATCGCCTTCAGAATCGCACCTGCGATATCGGCGATCACCGAATACTCCGGCGCAAACGCGCCCAGTGCCGCCTTCACACCGTTGCTCAGCGCCACCAACAGGTCCTGGTAGTTGGTGTCGCCGTCATCCTCGAACAGCTGGACATTGGCCGCGTTGAAGCGGTAGTTGCCCCACAGGATCAGCGCCTGCCGGGGGGTGTAGTCGGTCTTGTCATAGTCCAGGTAGGGCATGTCGACCGTAGCCATTTCCGGCTCGGCCTTGCCGACCTGCAGCCCGGACACCACTGCGAACACCTCGGCCGCGCCCAATGCCCACGGCTCCTGGTCATCGGCCAGGCGGATGCGGTCGAGACGGGTGATATCCAGCGACGCGCGCGCGCCATCGGCCGACAGCTGGATGCGCTCGGGTGACTGCAGGCCCCGTGCGCGCAACCCGGCGTTGACCAGCGCCATGCCCTCCTGCACCGAACGGCGGGTATCGATATCGACGATCAGCACCGGAAATGACGGCGCACGCTTCGCATCCAGCACATGCGCGCGGCCCTGCGCGTCGTAGGCGGTCAAGGTGGTCCAGTCCCGGTCATTGCCGCGCGGCAGGCTGGCCACCCACAGCTGTTGCGGAGCGGTGTCCGCCAGCGACTGGCCCTCAGGAACATAGGCGCGCAGCTGCAGCAGGCCCTCACCCTGCTCCGACAATCCCTTGGCCTGGCGCAACCGTTGATCGTTGCTGGCCAAGGCGGCACTGGCCCGGGTACGAACATCCGGGTCAAAGCGCTCCATCACCGCATCCAGGGCCACGGCATGCTCGGGCGATGCCACCAGCGTGCCGCGCACGATCTCGGCAAAGCCCGGTTGCGTGATCAGCGAAGCCACCTCGCGCGCGCTCGCCTCGGTCACGGCCTGAACCTGGGCGCCACGCGCAGTTGCAGCACCTTGTGCAGTTGCCCCCGCACTGGCCAGCAGCAGCGCCAGTACTGCAACCCCGCGAATCATCTGTCGTTGCGTCATTCCAGCCCCCCGGCAACGTCGCTGCGGATGAGCGACAGGTGCTGCCTACGCTACGACGCTGACACCATGCGTGCCGGTATGTACTGCACAGTTCCACCTGCGGCCGGCAAAAAAAGAGCCGAGCATGGGCTCGGCTCCATACGGGAATGCGATCCCACGGAGGCCCGGACTCAGCCGTTGGCCATCCACTTCAGGATCAAGCCAGTGACATAGGCCAGCCCGGTGCCGGTGGCATAGCCCACCGTGCCGAGCAGCACGCCCACCGGCGCCAGCGTCGGGTGGAACGCCGCCGCCACCACCGGTGCCGACGCCGCCGCACCGATGTTGCCCTGCGAACCGATGGCAAAGAAGAACAACGGCGCGCGCAGCAGCTTGGCCACCACCCACAGCACCAGCACGTGCGTGGCCATCCAGATCGCGCCGAGCAGGAACAGCCACGGCCGATCCAGCAGCGACAGCAGGTTCATCTGCATGCCGATGCAGGCGATCAGGAAGTACAGGAACACTGTGCCCAGCCGCGACGCACCGGCCGCTTCCAGCCGCCGCGCGCGGGTGAAGCTCAGGCCCAGGCCCATCGCGGTGGACAGCAGGATCACCCACACGAACTGGCTGTCCAGGCTGAACTGGCTTGCCCAGCTGACGTTGGCCTTGAACCAGCCGGACAGCGGCGCAGCGATGGCGTGGGCCAGGCCGACACCGCCCAGTGCCACGCCGACGATCACCATCAGGTCGGTCATGCTCGGAATGCGTGCGTTCTGCGCCTCGTAGGCACTGATGCGCGCCTTCATCTCGTCGATGGCACGGGTATCGGCACCGTTGCGGGTGTCGATCTGCTGTGCGCGGTTGGCCAGGAACAACAGGATGGCCATCCAGAGGCTGGCGCAGGCCACGTCGACCACCGCGAACTGGCCGAAGGTGGTGGCATCGGTGCCGAACACCTCGCGCATGGCGACCATGTTGGCGCCGCCACCGATCCAGCTGCCTGCCAATGCGGCCATGCCGGCCCAGGTATCACCGGCCACGGTTTCCGGGTGGATCAGCTTCATCAGCTGGAACGAGACGATGGCGCCGAGCATGATGCCGGCGGTACCGGCGCAGAACACGAGCAGCAGCTTCGGCCCGAGCTTGATGACCCCTTTCAGGTCGATCGACAGGGTCAGCAGCACCAGCGCGGCCGGCAGCAGCACGTCGCGTGCAACCGGGTTGTACAGCGAGGTGTTGTGGCCATCGATGACACCGGCGGTGTTGTAGATGGCGGGGATGAAGTAGCACAGCAGCAGCGCCGGCACCCAGGCGAAGATCTTCTTCAGCAGAGGGGTCGGGCCACTGGCAGCCCAGAAGATCAGGGCCAGGGTGGCGGCAATCAGGCCCAGGCCAACGATGTCGTTGCTGATCAGGGCAGTAGCGGGTTCGGTCGGCATGGGATCCTCTGTCGATCGAAAGAGCGGGAAAAAAAAGCGCCGCATAAAGCGGCGCATCCGCAGATTAACATTGTCTTCACGCCGGGTCATGCTGCAGTGCCGGCTGCCCTTTGCCGGAACCTCTCCCATGCAGCTCGGCGCCTTCTCCGTCAGCCTCTCGGTCCGGGACCTGTCGGCCTCCCGCACCTTCTACGAAGCACTGGGCTTCTCGGTGACCGGCGGCGAGCCGGCGCAGAACTGGCTGGTGATGCGCAACAACGGCATTGTCATCGGCCTGTTCCAGGGCATGTTCGAAGGCAACCTGCTCACCTTCAACCCGGGCTGGGACCAGCACAAGCAGGAACTGCCCCACTTCCAGGACGTGCGCGAGCTACAGGCGGAACTGGATGCGAAGGGCATCGAACTGGCGGTGCGCACCGACCCTGATGGGCAGGGCACCGGCTATCTGCAGCTGGCCGATCCTGATGGCAATGTGATCCTGATCGACCAGCACGTGGCGCGGCCAAACGGGCGTTGATGCGGACAGCCATTGCGTGGGTAGGCGTCGACCTTGGTCGATGGACGGCATGCCAACCGAGGTTGGCATCCCGCAGGACGGCCGGTTCAGGCCGGACGTGAGGCGCTGAAATCGAGCGTGGCGCGCGTTCCGCGCGGGTCACAGGGATGCAGCTGCAGGGTCCAGCCCAGGTGTTCACACAGTCGTGCGATCAGATCCAGGCCGATGCCGCCGCCACGGTCCGCGCGTTCACCACGGGCCATGCGCGCGTGGATCGCCGCAATCTCCTCCGGGCTCATGCCATGCCCCGGATCCTGCAGGGTCAACACCGCCGACGAACTCAGCCGCAGTTCGATATGGCCGCGCCCACTGTTCTCGATGGCATTGCGCAGCAGGTTGCCGATCGCCGCCTGCACAACGGCCAGCGGCGCGACGATGTCCACCGGCGCAGCCTGGATGCCGATGCTCAGGTCCTTGTCGCCGAGCAGGTGACGATGGTCGTCAACGATTTCCGGCAACAGCTGGTCCAGCGCGATGCGCTCGGCGCGCGCGGCCAGGCGCGCCGGATCACGGGCCAGCACCAGCAACAGTTCGATCAGCTGCTCCACGCTCTGCGCGGTGCGCAGCACGCGCTGCATCTGCTGACGTGCACGCTCGGGCAGCCCCGGCTGCTCCAGCGCCAGCTCGGCAGCGCCGGTCATCACCGCGATCGGCGTGCGCAGTTCATGGCTGGCGGTGCTGATGAAGACCCGCTCGCGTTCGACGAACTGCTCGTTGCGGTCCAGATAGTCGTTCAGCGCATCGGCGATGGTGTGCAGCTCCGAGCTGCCACGCGGATCGACCTCGACGCGCTGGCCCTGAACGCCCGGCCGCAGCGCGGCGATGTGCTGCGCCAGCAGGCTCAACGGACGCACCATGCGTTCCATGCCGAACGACGCCATCAGCACGGTGACGAAGATCATGATCACCCCGGCCAGCATCACCCAGCGCGTGGCGAACTGTTCCAGGTCATGGAAGTCGGAGATGTCCAGAACCAGCGCGACCCGGCCCATCGACTCGGTTTCGCGCACCATCACCGCCGTCTCACGCCCCTTGACCATCACGCCGTCATGCAGCCCCGGATGCAATGTGCGCAGGCCCTGGGGCAGGTTGACCGCATCGAAGCGGTACAGGCTGAGCGTGTCCGAATCCTGCCAGCGGTAATGCGGCTCGTGCTCGACGTGCTCGACGATGCTGTCCAGTTCGGAATTGAGCAGTGCGCGCCAGGCGGCATGCTCGGCATGTTCATGCACATAGTTGCCGACGCTGAACACCGCGATCGACAGCAGCGCCAGATAGCCCAGCAACCACCACACCACGCGCCGGTACAGCGGCCCCGGCTTACGCGCCTTCATCGCCATCCTTGCTCGCATCGCTGGCGGTGGTCACCGCCAGCCGGTAGCCCACCCGCGGCAGGGTATGGATCAGTTTCTCGGCGAACGGACCATCGACGCTGCGGCGCAGTTCGTAGACATGCGAACGCAGCAGATCGCCATCCGGCGGTTCGTCGCCCCACAGGGCGAATTCCAGCTGCTGGCGGGTGACCGCGCCCGGGCTGGCGCGCATCAACACCTCCAGCAGTTTGCGGCAGGCCGGGTACAGGTGCAGCACCTGGTTGCCGCGCTGGGCTTCCAGGGTGGCCAGATCCAGCACCAGGTCGCCCACCTGCAGGCGCTTGCGCGGGTTGCGGCCCTGCGCGCGCAGCAGCAGCGCTTCCAGCCGCACCTCCAGTTCCGGCAGCGCGAACGGCTTGGTCAGGTAGTCGTCGGCGCCGGCACGGAAGCCGGCAATCTTGTCCGGCAGCTCGTCACGCGCGGTCAGCATGATCACCGGCACTTCCGATGCATGCTCGGTGCGCAGCCGGCGCAGCACCTCCGGGCCCTCCATGCGCGGCAGCATCCAGTCCAGGATGACCGCGTCATATGGATGGCTTCCGGCCAGGTGCAGTCCGGTGATGCCATCCGGCGCCACGTCGAGCACGTGCCCGCGCGACTCGAAATAGTCGAACAGGTTGGCCACCAGCTGGCGGTTGTCCTCGATCACCAACAGACGCATGCACGAAACATCCACGGAAGTTCGTACCATGGTAGCGCCGCACATGTCGGAATGCGGTCGCCCCGGCGCCGCTCTGACGCTTTTCCCACCCCTGCCACCTCAGAATGGCCGTTTTGCTCCCGGAGCCTGCCGTGCCCGTAGCCCTGCCCCGCCGTTGGCGCCTGCCCCTGTTGTGGCTGCTGATCATTGCTGCGCTGGCAGCGGGGATCGGCCTTCGGCAACCGCAGCCGCCGGACGAGCCGCGCTTCGTGCTGGCGGCGAGGACCATGGTCGAGAGCGGACAATGGCTGCTGCCGCACCGCGGCGTGGAGCTGTATGCGGAGAAGCCGCCGGTCTTCATGTGGCTGCAGGCGGCCGCCTACGAGATCGTCGGCAGCTGGCAGTGGTCGTTCCTGCTGCCGTCGTTGCTGGGCGCCCTGCTCAGCCTGTGGCTGGTGTCGGACCTGGCACGGCGGCTGTGGTCGCCACGGCATTCCATCTACGCCCTGGCGGCGCTGTTCTGCACCCTGCAGTTCGGGCTGATGGCCAAGCGCGCGCAGATCGACATGGTGCTGGTGGGCATGACCACCGTGGCCCTGTGGGGCCTGATGCGCCACCTGTGCGAACGCCGCAATCTGCCCGCCCTGTGGCTGGCCGGCTTTGCCGCCGGCGTGGGTACCGTGACCAAGGGCGTGGGCTTCCTGCCGCTGCTGATGGTGCTGCCCTGGTTTGGCTGGTGGCTGTACCAGCGTCGCCGGGGGTACACGGTGGAAGGCCCGCATCCGGCCACCCTGCTGTGGCTGATCCCGGCCTTCCTGCTGGGGGTAGGGGTGTGGCTGGCGCCGCTGGGCTGGGCCCTGCTGCACACGCCCACGGCCGAACTGCAGGCCTACGCGCATGAGCTGTTGTTCAAGCAGACCGGTACCCGTTACGCCAATGCCTGGCACCACCGGCAGCCCGCCTGGTACTACCTGCAGGTGATCCTGACCCTGTGGCTGCCGGGCAGCCTGCTGCTGCCGATGCTGTTCAAGCCCTGGTGGCGCCGTATCCGCCGAGGCGACCGCCGCCAGTGGCTGCTGCTGGGCTGGGCCGTGCTGGTGCTGGTGTTCTTCAGCGCCAGCCCGGGCAAGCGCGAGGTGTACCTGCTGCCGATGCTGCCGGCCATGGCGCTGGCCGTGGCACCGCTGCTGCCCGGCCTGTTGCGGCGGCTGTGCGTGCGCCGCTACCTGTTCGGCTACAGCGTGGTGCTGATGCTGGCCACCGGCACGCTGGGCGTGATGCTGATGACCGAACACCCCTGGGCGGTAGCCCAGCTGGAACGCCGGGCGATGCCCGACACCCTGCTGCCAGTGCTGGGGGATGGCCTGCTGACCTTTGCCATTGCCCTGGCCACGCTGATCGTGTGGCTGCGGGTACGCCGCGCGGCAACGCTGGTGCTGCTGACCCACGGCATGCTGTGGATGCTCTACGGCCTGGTGCTGATCCCGGCGCTGGACCCCTACGCCTCGGCGTCGGCGCTGATGCGCCGGGTCGGCGCGCGGATCGGACCAGACGCCGAACTGGCGCTGGTGGCCTGGCGCGAACAGAACCTGCTGCAGGCCGACCGCCCGGTACGCGAGTTCGGCTTCAAGCGCCCCTGGGCCGAGCAATGGCATGACGCCGGCCCGTGGCTGGCCGAGGCGCCAGACAAGCGCTGGCTGCTGGTGCTGGACGACGCGATGAGCCCCTGCGTGGATCCGGCCAAGGTGATCGACATCGGTGTTGCCAACAGGAACCGTTGGCAACTGCTTCCCGGTACCGCTTGGAACCCGGAATGCCACGCCGAGCGGACAGGATCGACCGCCGAAGAAGACTGAACGTTGACACGTGCAGGACGAACATTAACCCGGCACGAACGAGCGTCCGACCCTTCTCCGACATCCAGGTGACGAGCATGACCGCGGATTCCCGAACCGCCCCTTCCCAGCATGCCCGTCCGTCCCCTTGATTCGGTAGCGCCGCTTGCGACATCGCCACTGGCGTCTCGATTTGCCGTAATTCACCTCTGGCTGCCTGTCGCAATCGGTCTGCCGTTGTTTACGCTGCTGATGGGCTTCGGCGGCGATCAATGGGTGGCCGATCATCTGTTTCGCCTTGAAGGCGGCCACTGGGCGTTGCAGGACGCCTGGATCACCCGCAGCGTCGTGCACAAGGCCGGCAAATGGCTGAGCACGGCAGCGGCGCTGGTCGTGATCCTGCTGTGCTTCCACCACTGGCGCAAAGGACGTGATCGCACCCTGCAATGGGCGCTGCTTTATGTCGTGATTGCCATGGCGCTGGGCACCGGCGTGATCTCCCTGCTGAAGTCGCTGGTACCGATGGAATGCCCGTGGGACCTGCTCCGCTACGGCGGCCACCAGCCTTTCATCGGGCTTTTCACGGCGCGCCCCGCAGGCATGGCCGCGCAAGCCTGCTTCCCGGCGGGGCATGCCAGCGCAGGCTACGCGTGGCTCTGCCTGTACTTCTTCGCGCTGCTGTGGCGCCCGTCCTGGCGCTGGGCCGGGCTGTGGATCGGCCTCGGCACCGGCCTGGTGTTCGGCATCAGCCAGCAGCTGCGGGGCGCCCATTTCCTTTCGCATGACGTTGCCACTGCGTTGATATGTTGGCTGCTTTCGCTGGGCCTGTATGTTCTGATCCGCCGTCAGCTGGACCGTCCCAACCGCCAGGAGGCAAACGCATGAGTGCATCGGTCCAACGCCCCGCCCGCCTCCCCGCCCTTGCGGGTCTTCGCCACTGGCGGCCGCAGCTTTCCACCGAAGCACTGATCGCGCTGACCAGCCTGTTCTTCGCGGTGGCCGGCAACGGCCTGTTCTGGCACAGCGCAATGGCCAGCCATCCGGGCAGCCTGCGCTACGGGCTTTCGCTGCTGCTGTTGCTGCTGGGTGCACACGGCGTACTGCTGGGCATCCTGGTCTGGCGCTGGAATGCCAAGGTGGTGATCAGCCTGTTGCTGCTGGTGACCGCATTCGCCGCGCACTACATGAGCCGCTACCACATCTACCTGGATGCGGACATGCTGCGCAACGTGCTGGCGACCGACCCCAAGGAAAGCCGCGAGTTGATGACCGTGTCGCTGCTGTGGCCGGTGCTGTTGCTGGCAGTGCTGCCGATGGTGGTGCTGTGGCGTGTGCAGCTGCGCCGGCGCAGCTGGGGCCGCAGCCTGCTCTGGCGCGTCGGCTTCCTGGTGGTGGCGGCAGTGACCGCCGTGGGCGGTGCGTTGATCTCGTTCCAGGATGTCTCGGCACTGATGCGCAACCAGCGCGAAGTGCGTTACCTCGCTACGCCTGCAAATGTGCTGCTGGGCCTGCCGCGTGCATTGCGTGGCGACAACCCGGTGCAGCGCGCGCCGAAGCTGCCGATCGGCACCGATGCCAAGGCTACGCCGCGCGGTGCGGCCAGCAAGCCTCGCCTGCTGGTGATCGTCATGGGCGAGACCGTGCGCGCGCAGAACTGGGGCCTCAACGGTGGCCGCAACACCACCCCGGAACTGGCCCAGGCGCCGGTGATCAACTTCCCCGACATGCACTCCTGCGGCACCAGCACCGAAGTGTCGCTGCCGTGCCTGTTCTCGCCGTGGGGGCGCCACGACTACGACGAAAAGAAAATACGCGCGCACCAGTCGCTGCTGCACGTACTGAACCGTGCAGGCATCGCACCGCTGTGGCGTGACAACCAGTCCGGCTGCAAGGGTGTGTGCGAAGGCCTGGAGTTCCAGTCGCTGTCCGATGCGACCACACCGGGGCTGTGTGCCGATGGCCGCTGCATGGACGAGATCCTGCTGCAGGACCTGGCCACCCAGGTGCGGGCCAAACCCGGCGACCGGGTGGTGGTGCTGCATCAGCTTGGCAACCACGGCCCCGCGTATTTCGAGCGCTACCCGGCCGCCTTCGCCCGCTTCAAGCCAACCTGCGACACCCGTGACATCGGCCGCTGCTCGCGCGAAGAGATCACCAACAGCTACGACAATGCCGTGCTGTACACCGATCATTTCCTGAGCAAGACCATCGGCACGCTGCAGGGCATGGAGGATTACGACACGGCGATGATCTACCTGTCCGACCATGGCGAATCGCTGGGCGAGAAGGGCCTGTTCCTGCACGGCGTGCCGTATGCGATCGCCCCGGCCGAGCAGACCCGCGTTCCGATGACGATGTGGTTCTCGCCGGGCTTCGCCAGCAGCCGCGGGCTGGACCTGCAGTGCGTGCGCAAGCGGTCGGCGGCCTATACCGACCATGACAATTTGTTCCCGTCGGTGCTGGGCCTGATGCAGGTGAAGACCTCGCTGTACGAGCGCGACCGCGACCTGTTCGCCAACTGCGAGAGTTGAGGCTTGTTTGGCAGGGCTTGCAGCCCTGCACCTGCAGAGGCAACGGCCGACGCAACGACAACAGCAACAGCGTGCATTCCGTGGGATGGCGGGGGGGGTCCGGTGGCAGGGGACGCCGTAAATACGTCCTTGTAGGCCCGGGCGCGCCATCCGTGGCGCTTACGCACCTGCGCAACCCACCCGCCCGGCCACGGAGAGTTTCCGCGCGCGTCCGCCCCGGGATGGAACAACAGAACAAAGGCAAGAGCGGGTCGCTTCACTCCGAGACCCTGCAACGGATCAGCGCGCGGCTGTTGGGTCCGCCTTCAAGCGAGCCGAGCACCGCAGGTCCGGCGAGGGCGAAGAGGTGCCTGCGATTCTCTAGCGCCGAGCCATGCTCGGCTGCTCTCCGCACCGTCCCTCGACGGGCACAGGAGCACAGGGGACCGGTGCGCAGCACCGGCTCGCGGCCGGCGGCGCGTTTCCTTTGGTTGCTTTTCTTTTCGCGCGAAAGGAAAAGTAACGCCCGTGAACCCTCACGATCGCATTGTCATGGATCGAAGCAAAGGCCCTGCTACCGTTACCGCCTCAACGCATTGATCGCCAGCAACACCCATCCGGCCATCATGCTGGTGCCACCGATCGGTGCCATCCGCGTCGGCCACTGCCACAGCGCGCCACCCACCAGGCTGCCGGAGAACAGCAGCACGCCCAGCAGCAGCACGTACAGCGCCAGATGCGCGATCGCGCCCTGCGCGCGCGGCCCGAGCGCCACCAGCACCGCACCATGTGCGAACGCGTACAGCGCCGCCATGTTCAGATGCTGCTGCGCCAGCGGGTCGGCCACACCGTGCGATGCGTAGGCGGACAGGCCGATCGAGGCGGCCGCCAGCAGCGCGCCGAGACAGGCTAGCAGGGAAGGCTTACGTGCGCGACGTTCCAGGTTGAACATGAGGGCTCCTTGCGCAGCGCCCCTTGCCGGGCGCCAGATGAAAAAAAACGCGCCGCAGTGAGCGGCGCGTTTTCGTGTCCAACATTACATGGGTCAGCCGAGGCTTACTTGACGGCCCAGTAGATGTCGTAGGTACCTTCCGGGGTGAACGACTTGTCGATGCCGTCCTTCCAGGATTCATACGGACGGTCGATCACTTCGTTGCCCGCCGTCACAGCCCAGGCGCGCAGGCCGTTGCGGGCCACGTCCAGACCCGCCATGTGGCCGGTGTAGGCCGCATGTGCCGAGCGGTGCGGAGCGACGTGCACGTACTTGACCGGAGCGCCACCGTCGATCTTGACGGTCAGGGCTTCAGCAGCAGCGCCTTCGGCACCCTTCTTCTTCACCGGCTGGGCGATGTCGAAGGCGTACTTCTCCTGACCGAAGTCGGTGGTGATGATGCGGAACGGACCGGCGGCTTCAAGGCCATTGGCCTCCATCACGCGCTTGATCCATTCCTGGTTGTCCTTGATGGACTTGGTGATCGTGTCCTGACCGCGATCCACGTTACCGGCGTTGACGACCAGCAGGTCCTCGGCCGGCACATCGACGATGGCCAGATCGGTCAGCGGCGCTTCCGGGGTGCGGTAGTCGACGTTCGGCACGCTGGCGAGCATGTTGGCCATGCGCGACAGACCCATCTTGATGTCGTCGCCGATCTGGCGGCTGACATACAGGCCGGCGTAACGGCCGAACAGGTCGAAGCCGTACTTCACCGAGTAGTCCTGGGTGATCTTGACGTTACGGCCGCCCTTGCCGGTCGGCTCCAGGGTGAAGGTGGTGACCTTGTCGTGACCCTTGGTGCCGTCTTCGATGGCGATCGCAACGCGCTTGTTCTCTTCGGCGTCGGTGATCTTCCAGGAACCGGTGCCCAGATCCTTGGAGGTGAAGTCGAGGGTGGCGCCCTTGCCGGAGGCCGGGCCGGACAGCTTCAGTTCAACGGCGGGATCGCGCAGTACCAGCGGGTTCCAGTCCTTGAAGCGGCGCAGGCTGCTGACCGTGTCGTACACGATCGTCATCTTGCGGTTGGTCTCGATGCTTTCGGTGATGTGACGCTCGCCCGGCAGACATACGCCAATGATGACGAACAGGCCAGCCACGATCCCCAAGGCGATCAGGAACTCGATAATACGGGTCATTCAGAGAGTCTCCGGGGCCGATCCCACGGCCGGGTTGATTGAAGCGAAGCGCCAATCCTAGCAGGCTTCGCGGGCATTGTTTATCGGGATTGGCGCACCGGTTTCCCTGCCGGCTGCGTATTTGTATGGACAAAGAATTCGAAGGGTAACGCATACCGCTACCCGGCAAGTAGGGGGCAACCTTGGCCGGAACCCCCAGCTACCACCCAAGTCTTTGTACCGAAACGGTTTTCCTCAGACCAGCTGGAGTTCGAACGCCTTCAGTACCGCGCGCGTACGGTCGCGCACACCCAGCTTGGAGAGGATGTTGGACACGTGGTTCTTGATGGTTCCCTCCGCTACGCCCAGCGAGTTGGCGATCTCCTTGTTGGAGAAACCGCTGGCCATCAGCCGCAGGATCTCGGTCTCGCGGTCGGTCAGCGGGTCCGGGCGGTCCAGGCTGACGAACTCGTTGCGCATGTGCTCCAGGCCCGACAACAGGCGCTGGGTGACCGCCGGCTGCACCAGCGAACCGCCTTCGGCCACGGTACGGATGGCACCAACCAGCTGTGCCAGGGTCACATCCTTGAGCAGGTAGCCCTTGGCACCGGCCTTGAGGCCGGCCAGCACCAGCTGATCGTCGTCGAAGGTGGTGAGGATGATGGTCGGCGGCAGCTGTTCCTGCCGCGACAGCACCTGCAGCGCTTCCAGTCCGGACATCACCGGCATGCGCATGTCCATCAGGACCACGTCAGGGCGCACCTGCGGGATCAGCTCCACCGCCTGCCGGCCATCGCCGGCCTCGGCCACCACCTCGATGCCATCGTCGAGTGCCAGCAGGGAGCGGATTCCCTGCCGCACCAGGGTTTGGTCATCAACCAGGCAGACGCGAATCATCAACGTACTCCTTCAGGAACCTTGGTAAGGGCGGCCACCAGCACCGTTGCCGGCACCGTCGCCCGCAGGCGGAAGCCTTCGCCGGGACGGGTCTCGATCTGCAGCTGGCCGCCACATTGTTGCAGGCGCTCGCGCATGCCGCGCAAGCCATTGCCCACGTTGACCATGTCCGCGCCGACACCGTCGTCGCGGGCCTCCACCACCACACGGTCCGGGGCTTCACGGTACACCTTGATCCACAGGTGGCGGGCACCGGCGTGGCGCACCGCGTTGGTGATGATCTCCTGGGTGCAGCGCAGCAGCACGTGGGCCCGCTGCGGGTCCTCCACGTTCAGCGGATCCTCGATGTCCAGCTGGATGTCCAGCGAAGGCACGTTCTCGGTCAGCGGGCGCAGCGCCGCGGCCAGATCGATCGCGCCGGTCTCGCGCAGCTGGCTGACCACCTCGCGCACGTTGCCCAGCAGCAGTTTGGCCAGGGCGTGGGAGCGCTTCACATGCTCCAGCGCCTGCCCTTCGGCCAGGTGCCCGGCCACTTCCAGGTTCAGGGTCAGCGCGGTCAGTTGATGGCCCAGCAGGTCATGCAGCTCGCGCGAGATACGGGTGCGCTCGTTGACGCGGGCACTCTCGGCCAGCAGGGCGCGGGTGGCACGCAGCTCTGAATTGAGCCGACGCTGTTCGTCGCGGGCCTCGGTCTGCTGCCGCGCCACCAGGCTGGTCACGAAGATGAACATGGAGAAGCCGCCGTACAGCAGCGACTGCATCACCGCTTCGAACAGCGGGAAGCGCAGCAGCATGTAATAGACCGGAGCGACCGCCAACTGGCTGACCAGCAGCCACAGCACCCCCAGCCGTACCGACAACATCCACGGAATGACCCCGGCGGCCACCATCATCAGGATGCTGCCCAGGCCCGAACCGCTGAGGAAGCTGACCCCCAGCGCCGAGGCTGTCAGCAACAACAGCAGGCCGCGGTCCAGCCAGCTGGTGTGGCTGTCGCTGCGCAGGATGCGGGTCAACCAGTAGTAGGCCGTACCGAAGGACAGGTAGGCGACGAACAGCAGGATCGCCCAGCCGCCCATGTCGCTGCGGCTGTGCAGGTTCTCGAACTGCGAGTACGCCAGGGGCAGGCCGACCATGACCCAGGTGAACAGGCCGGCCAGGCGGAGGACGCGGGTATGGCTGAGGACTCCCAACATGCCAGCACTCTACGGGGCCGGCCTGCGTCACGCACTCCCACGGAAGTCATGCCTCCGCGGTCGCCTGTTCATGCCGCAGCCCACCCCGGGCATGCAATAATCGTGCGCAGGGTCCCTTGATGGACCAACCGCGTTACCCCACGGAGTCACAATGTCGATTGTCATCCGCGACGTGCGCGAGCACGAGCTCGATTCCGTCCTGGCTTTGAACAACAACGCTGGCCTGGCCATCCTTCCCCTGGATGCGGCCCGCCTGCGCCTGTTCTATGAAACCGCTGAGTATTTCCGCGTCGCCGAGCGCGACGGCAACCTGGCCGGCTTCCTGATCGGCTTCGGCAGCGACAGCCAGCACGACAGCAGCAACTTCGCCTGGTTCAAGCAGCATCTGGACACCCCGTTCTTCTACATCGACCGCATCGTGGTCGCCAGCCGCCGCCGCGGCGGTGGCGTCGGCCGTGCGTTCTATGCCGACGCGCAGAGCTTTGCCGAGCTGCGCTACCCGCAGATGACCTGCGAAGTCTTCCTCGACCATGGCGCCGATGCCGCCCTGCTCTTCCACGGCAGCTTCGGCTTCCGCGAGCTGGGCCAGAACACCATGGCCCAGGTCGATGTGCGTGCCAGCATGCTGGCCAAGGAACTGTGCAGCTACCCGTGGGTCCAGGAGACCTACGGCGGCAAGCTGCCGGATGTGGCATGGACACGCGCCCGGCAGCTGCCGGCGCAGGCACAGCGGCCGACGGGGACCTGAGCGTGGCGGTGAATTTCGATTACGAACAGGCCGGTGAACTGAAGATCGGCCAGGTGGGCATCGCCAACCTGCGCATCCGTACCCTTGATGTCGAACGCCTCGTGCAGGAAATGCGCGAGCGCGTGACCCGCGCGCCGAAGCTGTTCGGCCGCGCGGCGGTGATCCTCGATTTCGGCGGCCTGAGCCAGGTGCCGGACGTGGCCACCGCGCAGGCGCTGGTCGATGGCCTGCGCAGCGCCGGCGTGCTGCCGGTGGCGCTGGCCTATGGCACCAGCGCGGTCGACCTGCTCTCGCAGCAGCTCGGCCTGCCGCTGCTGGCCAAGTTCCGCGCCCAGTACGAGCGTGCCGAGGCCGAACCGGCCCCGCCGCCCGCGCCGGAACCGCGCCGCGCCGTTCGTGCCGAGCCGAAGCCGGCCCCGGCCGCACCGGTGGCCAAGGTCGCCGATGCAGCCGCACCGCAACCGGGCCGCATGCAGCTGGGCAACGTGCGTTCGGGCCAGCAGCTGTACGCGGAGAACTGCGACCTGACCGTGATGGCCACCGTCGGCGCCGGCGCCGAGGTCATCGCCGATGGCAGCATCCATATCTACGGCACCCTGCGCGGCCGCGCGCTGGCAGGGGCCCAGGGCAACACCGCGGCACGCATCTTCTGCCGTGATTTCCATGCGGAACTGGTGGCCATTGCAGGCCACTACAAGGTACTGGACGATGTACCGGACAACCTGCGCGGCAAGGCCGTGCAGGTGTGGCTGGAACAGGACCAGATCAAGATCGCTGCGCTGGACTGACGCAGCCCCAAACTAATGCAGAACCAGGAGAAGTCCTTTGGCTGAAATCATCGTAGTCACCTCCGGCAAGGGCGGCGTGGGCAAGACCACTTCCAGCGCAAGCCTGGCCTGTGGCCTGGCGCGGCGCGGCAAGAAGGTGGCGGTGATCGACTTCGACGTCGGCCTGCGCAACCTCGACCTGATCATGGGCTGCGAACGCCGCGTGGTGTACGACTTCGTCAACGTCGTGCACGGCGAAGCCACCCTCAAGCAGGCCCTGATCAAGGACAAGCGCTTCGACAACCTGTACGTGCTGGCCGCCTCGCAGACCCGCGACAAGGATGCACTGACCCAGGAAGGCGTGGGCAAGGTACTGAAGGACCTGGCCGCCGATGGCTTCGACTACATCATCTGCGACTCGCCGGCCGGCATCGAGAAGGGTGCGTTCCTGGCGATGTATTTCGCCGACCGCGCCGTGGTGGTGGTGAACCCGGAAGTGTCCTCGGTGCGCGACTCCGACCGCATCATCGGCCTGCTGGACTCGAAGACCCACAAGGCCGAATCCGGGCAGAACGTGCCCGCGTTCCTGCTGCTGACCCGCTACACCCCGCTGCGCGTGGAAACCGGCGAGATGCTCAGCATCGCCGACGTCGAGGAAGTCCTTGGCCTGAAGGCCATCGGCGTGATTCCGGAATCGGGCGACGTGCTCAACGCGTCCAACAAGGGCGAACCGGTGATCCTGGATGTCGAATCCGCTGCCGGCCAGGCCTATGACGACGCCGTCGCGCGCATCCTCGGCGAAGATCGCCCGATGCGCTTCACCAACGTCGAGAAGAAGGGCTTCTTCAGCAAGCTGTTCGGAGGGTAAGCATGGGCCTGTTCGATTTCCTCAAAGCGAAGAAGACCACCGCCGAAACCGCAAAGAACCGCCTGCAGATCATCATCGCGCAGGAACGCAGCCACCGCGGTGGCCCGGACTACCTGCCGCTGCTGCAGCGCGAGCTGCTGGAAGTGATCAAGAAGTACGTGAACATCGACGTCGATGCAGTGAAGGTCGACCTGGTGAAGGATGGCCAGCACGATGTGCTGGACATCTCCGTGGCGCTGCCTGAAGGCCCGGACAAACCCTGATGCCCCGCCCCGCCCGTGCCTGCATGGGCGGGGCTGCGTGACCTGCATGACCGATACGACGACCGCCGAGGACATCACCTGCGTGGGCGACATCGCCTTCGCCGACGCGCAGTGCCTGCTCGCCGCGCATGGCCTGCTGCTGCACCACGTGGCGGCCGGCGAACCGATTCCCGGCAGCTACTGGGGCGAGCCCGAGGCGGGCATCATCGCCAGCAATGTCTATGTGCGCGATGACACCCCCGTGCACTCGATGCTGCACGAAGCCTGCCACCTGATCGTATTGCCGCCGGAGCGGCGCGCGCAGGTGCACACCGACGCCACCGACTCGGTGGCCGAGGAAGATGCCACCTGCTACCTGCAGATCGTGCTGGCCGGGCGGTTGCCGGGTGTCGGCAGTGCGCGGCTGATGGCCGACATGGATGCCTGGGGGTATACGTATCGGCTGGGGTCTACGAAGGCGTGGTTCGAGCAGGATGCCGAAGACGCCAGAGCCTGGTTGATCGAACGCGGGTTGCTGCAGGCGGCGTAACCGCCGCTGGTGGGTGCGGACCGTGGTCCGCACCATCCACGCATGGCGAGGATCTACTGTAGAGCCGAGCCCATGCTCGGCTGCTTTTGCATTCGTGCAGGTGACGACGAAGAGCAGCCGAGCATGGGCTCGGCTCTACAGGATCAACCCTGCCCGGCCAGCGCGCGCAGGGTGATGCCGACGATGTAGGCCAGATAGGTGCCGGTGGCGTAGCCCATCGTGCCCAGCAGCACGCCCACCGGCGCCAGCGCCGGATGGAACGCCGCGGCCACCACCGGTGCCGAGGCTGGCCCACCGATGTTCGATTGCGAGCCGATGGCGAAGTAGAAGAACGGCACTTTCAGCAGCTTGCCCAGGCACCACAGCAGCACGATGTGCACGCTGATCCAGATGATGCCCAGCAGGAACAGCCACGGACGGTCCAGCAGCGCCAGCAGATCCATCTGCATGCCGATGCAGGCGATCAGGAAGTACAGCAGCAGCGAGCCCAGGCGCGATGCGCCCGCGCCTTCGAGATTGCGTGCACGGGTGAAACTGAGGCTGAGGCCCAACGTGGTCGACAGCACCACCACCCACACGAACGGCGCATCCAGGCTGAACTGCGCAGCCCAGCTGACATTGGCCTTGAACCACGCCGCCAGCGGCGCGCCAATGGCGTGGGCCAGCCCGACACCGCCAAAGGCCACCGCCACGATCAACATCAGGTCGGTGAGGCTGGGAATGCGTTCATGCTCAGCCTGGAAGCGCGCGATGCGCTCCTTCAGCTCATCGATGGCCGAGGTATCTGCGCCGCTGCGTGCATCGATCTTCGCGGCACGCCCGGCCAGGAAGATCAGAGCGGCCATCCACACGTAGCCGACACCCACGTCGACCACCGCGAACTGGCCGAACGTGGTGGCGTTGACGTCGAACACTTCGCGCATCGCCAGCATGTTGGCGCCGCCACCGATCCAGCTGCCCGCCAACGCGGCCATGCCGGCCCAGGTGTCACCGGCCACGGTTTCCGGATGTACGGCGCGCATCAGCAGGAAAGCCACTACCGCGCCGAGCATGATGCTGGCCGAAGCGCCGAGGTACATCAGCACCAGCTTCGGGCCGAGCCGCAGGATGCCCTTGATGTCCACCGCCAGGGTGAGCAGGATCAGCGCCGCCGGCAGCAGGATGTCGCGCGCGATCGGGTTGTAGAGCCTGGTGTTCTGCCCGTCGATCAGGCCGACGGTGTTGTAGATGCCGGGAATCAGGTAGCACAGCAGCAGCGCCGGCACGAAGGTGTAGAAGCGTTTCCACAGGCCCTGCTCGCGCGAGGCGGTCCAGAACACGGCGCCGAGGGTGGCGGCGATCAAACCGAAGACGACGATGTCGTTCTGGATCAGAGCAGTCGAAGGCATGCATGCGCTCATGTAGAGCCGAGCCATGCTCGGCTGCTGTTGGCGGGAAAGGAGGCACAGAGCAGCCGAGCATGGCTCGGCTCTACAACAAGCAGAGCGCCGCCCCGGGGGGCGGCGCTGGACCGGCTTATTCGCCGATGTGCTGCCTCAGCCAGGCATTGACGGTGTCGTGCCACAGGATGCTGTTGTTCGGCTTCAGCACCCAGTGGTTCTCATCCGGGAAGTACAGGAACTTCGATTCGATGCCCTGGCGCTGGGCAGCGGTGAACGCAGCCAGGCCCTGCTCGACCGGAATGCGGAAGTCCTGCTGGCCGTGGATCACCAGGATCGGCTTCTTCCAGTCGGCCACGTGGTTGACCGGGTTGAACTTCTCATAGTTCGCGGCCTTCTGGTACGGCGTACCGCCCTGCTCCCACTCGGTGAACCACAGTTCTTCGGTGGCGTAACCCATCATGCGCTGGTCGAACACGCCGTCATGGTTGACCAGGCACTTGAACGGGCTGTTCCAGTTGCCGGCGATCCAGTTGACCATGAAGCCGCCGTAGCTGGCGCCCAGCGCACAGGCCTTTTCACCGTTGAGGAAGGAATACTTCTTCAGCGCCGCGTCCCAGCCCTTCTGCAGGTCTTCCAGCGGGCGGTCGCCCCAGTGCTGGCTGATCGCATCGGTGAAGGCCTGGCCGTAGCCAGTGGAACCGTGGAAGTCGATCATCACCACCGCGTAGCCCTGGCCCGCGTAGGTCTGCGGGTTCCAGCGATAGCTCCAGCCGTTGCCGAAACTGCCCTGCGGACCGCCGTGGATCAGGAATGCGACCGGGTAGGACTTGCCTTCCTGGTAGTTGTGCGGCTTGACCACGTAGCCGTGCACGGTGTCGTTGTTCCAGCCCTTGAACTCGAACTGCTCGTAGTCGCCGAAGGACACGTCCTTCAGTACGTCGCCAGCGGCTGGGGTCAGCGCGCGCAGCTCGCCGATCGGCTGGCCCGCGGCCGGGAGCAGGCCGACCAGCACCTGGTCGTTGCTCTTCAGGCTGTTGCGGGTGATGGCCACGCTGGTGCCGGCCACGTCGACCGAGGTCACGCTGCCGTCGCCGATCAGCCTGGTAGCCTTGCCGCTGGCCACGTCGATCTGGAACAGCGGGTGCTCGCCAAGGTCATCGGCGGTGGTGTAGATGCTGGCGCCGTCGGCGGACAGGGCGATGCCACCGGCCGAACGATCCCACTGCGGGGCGATCTCGCGGGTCTTGCCGCTGGCCAGGTCCATCGCCATCAGGCCGAAGCGGTCGGCCTCGAAGCCCGGGCGCTTCATCGCACGGTAGAACAGGGTCTTGCCGTCCGCACTGAACACCGGGCCGGCATCCCAGGCGGGATTGGACGCGGTCAGGTTGACCGGCGCCTGCTTGCCGGCAGCGTCGAAGCGGTACAGATCGAAATTGGTCGACCACGGTTCCTGCTTGCCGGCCACGCGGATGCTGGCCACCACGCTGGCGCCATCCGGCGACCAAGCGAAATCGTCATTGCCACCGAACGGCTTGGACGGCGCATCACCATCGATGGTGGCGCTCAGCGCCGAAGCGCCCTTGACCGGACCGGCCTTGGCGACCGGCAGCGGCGCCACGAACAGGGTGTTGCGGCGGCCGTCGTTCCAGGTATCCCAGTGGCGCACGAACAGCGAATCGAAGACCTTGCCGCTGGCCTTGGCGCCGGCCACATCCTTCAGCTTCTTCTCGGTGCAGGCCAGGTCCGAGGCGCAGGCCTGGAACACGCCGGCGCTGAACAGCACGCGGTCGTCCTGTGGCGACACGTGGTAGCTGTCCACGTCGACCGCGAAATCGGTCAGCTGGCGCGGGGTGCCACCGCTGAGCGGCTGGGCGTACAGCTGCTGGCTGCCGTTCTTCGCGCTGAGGAAGTACACGGTCTGGCCATCAGCAGACAGCGAGGCGGAATTGACGTTCCAGCCGGCCGGGGTGATCTGCTTCGGCGGTGCCGCGTCGCGGGTACGCAGGTTGCGCGCGAACAGCGCGGTGGAGGCCTTCAGGTTGGCGTCCACGCTGCGCTTGGCGAACACCACGATGCCACCGTCCGCGGTCAGCACCGGCGCGGAGACGCGGTCCATCGCCACCATGTCGCGGACTTCCAGGCCACGGGCAGCGGCAACGCTGGGAAGGGCGGCCAGCAGGCTCAGTGGCAGCAGGGCATGACGCAGTTTCATCGGAGTCTCCGCAGGACGGCAAAAAACCGATGTTAGGCCCGTGCGGCCGGGGCTGCCAAGGCCATCGGTCATGGCTGCGGGCGGGCAGCCGCCAGAAACAGCAAACCCCGCCGGGGCGGGGTTTGCGGGGACACCGGGGTCGGATCCGATTCCGGCGGAATCGGCTCTGACCCCAGACGCTGTCAGCGCGGGGTCAGAGCCCTTCCTGCGGGAAGGGATCCGACCGCATTGCTTACGCGACTGCGCGCTTGCCGGTGCGGTAGATCAGCCAGCCGACCAGGAACAGCACGGCCAGGCCGATCCACTGTGCGCCCGGCAGGTGGAACGGCACGGCCAGCACGTCGGCGCGGCTGCTGACCACGATCGGAATCGCGATGGCGATGCCCATCAGCGCCTCGCCGGTGATCAGGCCGGCGGCGAACAGCACGCCTGGCTTGTGCACGCGGTCGCGGCCTTCCTCGTCATCGGCACGCACCTTGTGGAAGCGCTCGACCAGGTAGGCGATCAGGCCACCAAGGAAGATCGGCACCATCAGCTCCAGCGGCAGGTAGATACCGATGGCGGCGGCCAGCACCGGCACGCGGAAGCGGGCGTTGCGCGCCTTCAGCCAGCTGTCGAAGGCGATGATGGCGGCGCCGACCACGGCACCGATGCCGATGAAGGTCCACGGCAGTTCGCCACCGAACAGGCCCTTGGCCACCGAGGCCATCAGGTTGGCCTGCGGCGCAGCCAGCGCGTTCGGATGCAGCTCGGACTTCACGCCGATGCCGTAGGCGGTGGCCAGCAGGTTCAGCACCGGGGCCATGATCAGCGCGCACGAGAACGCACCGATGCCCAGCATCAGCTGCTGCTTCCACGGGGTGGCACCGACGATGTAGCCGGCCTTGAGGTCCTGCAGGTTGTCACCGCCGACCGCGGCGGCGCAGCACACCACCGCACCGATCATGATCGCGGCCACCGCACCCAGCGGCGCACCGCCGGCACCGACCGGCTTCAGGCCATCGGCACCGAGCAGCACGACCAGCACGGCCGAGGCGAACAGGATGGTGGAGATGGTGATGCCCGAAACCGGGTTGTTGGACGAACCGATCAGGCCGGCCAGGTAGGCCGAGACCGACACGAACAGGAAGCCGGCGACGATCATGATGAGGGTCATCGGGATCGACACGTGCCACTGGCCGACGATGGCCTGGTACAGGGCCAGCAGCGGCAGCACGAAGGCCACCAGGGCGACCAGCATCCACTTCATCGGCAGGTCGCGCTCGGTGTGCGCCAGCACCGGGCCACCGCTCTTGCGGGCAGCGGCGAAGCCACTCTTGACGCCGTTCAGCAGCGACTTGCGCAGCGAGATCAGGGTCCAGATGCCACCGATCAGCATGGCGCCAACGCCCAGGTAACGCATCTTCGCGCCCCAGATGGCGAACGCGGCTTCGGTGGAGGACGCTGCGGCAACCGACGCGGCCAATGCCGGATCGGTGTTCATGAAGAACGCCTGGTAGATCGGGATGGCGATGTGCCAGGTCAGGATCGAGCCGGACACCACCACGATGCCGACGTTGAGGCCGACGATGTAGCCCACGCCCAGCAGCGCCGGCGACAGGTTGGTGCCGATGAAGGCGGTGACCTTGGAGCTGCCGACATAGGCCGAGGTGGCCCAGGCGTCCGGGATCAGGCGCATGCCGCTTTCCGCGGCCAGCTTCACGAACGCACCGATCACCGCCGACAGGCCGAGGATCTTCAGGCCCGGGCCCGGGTTCTCACCGGCCTTGAGCACTTCGGCCGCGGCCTTGCCTTCCGGGAACGGCAGCGGGTCTTCGACGATCATCGAACGGCGCAGAGGCACCGAGAACAGCACGCCCAGCAGGCCGCCCAGGCCGGCGATGCCCAGCACCCACCAGTACTTGAAGTCCGGCCAGTAGCCCATGATCACCAGCGCCGGAATCGTAAAGATCACACCCGCGGCGATCGACGAGCCGGCCGAGGCACCGGTCTGCACGATGTTGTTTTCAAGGATGGAGCCACCGCCCAGCAGGCGCAGCACGCCCATGGAAATCACCGCGGCGGGAATGGCGGTGGCGATGGTCAGGCCTGCGAACAGACCGAGGTAGGCGTTTGCGGCCGACAGCACCACCGCCAGCACGATGGCCAGGGCCACTGCGCGGAAGGTGAGCTGCTTGGGCGCAGCGTCGTGGTTCATGGAAGCCCCTGCTGGCAAAAAATCCCTGCCACGCTAGCGTTCAGGGGGCGGCAAGTCCAGTGCGGTTGGTACCGGCTGGCAAGCCCTCGCCCAGCACTGCGCCCCAGCAGGCCCTTGGCCCCTTCAGATGTGTCGTGTTTGACCAAGTTGTGCACAGTGCACCGGTTTGTCGGAGCGGGGGTCCCTTGACCCCAATCCCCCGACGCCCCCGGCCCACCGGGCGATGCGTGCCAGGCGATGGGGTTTGCGGCTCAGCGCCTGCTTGAGTCGATTCCCGGAATCCAACACCGTGCACTGCCACCAACACATCGTCGGCAAGGAGACCGCATGGCAGACGCACCATTGATCACGATGATGCGAGCCTTCCTCGTTGCAGCGGGCGCGATGCTGTGCCTGCTGCTGGGTATAGGCAACGTCAACGCCTACAGCGGGTTTGGCACCGCGGTGATCGAGGATCGGGAAGGAATACCTTGTTTCGGCCTGCCTCCGCGGGCACTGGAATGGGTCCGATCGCCCCGTATCCTGCAAGCGGTGATGGTCTATCACCACGACACGGTGAAGGCATGGTCGTTCATGTACGACCTGACTCCCGCAGAGCCTTTGGCGCCGGGCCAGTGCATCGTCTACGGTGATCTGCCAGCCTCGGCCACGCTGCGCACCTCTCCACAGCCATTGATTCCTGCAACCTTGTATGAGGTCTACCTCAACGCTCCCACCAATGGCCCAATCAGGGGCTACACGGCGAAGTTCTGCCTGAAAGCTGCGCCTGACGGATCGACTCGGGTGATCCCCATCAGGTACGACAAGCGGACGGGTTGGAGCGCAGCTGTCTGCCAACCCTGACGGGCTACGCGGCAGAACGTTATGTTATATCCTGTCACGCCGGTCGAGCATCCCACGTGGTCCCTTCCCCCTCCCTCCGCCTGGCCTCCATCGACCAGCTGCGCGGCACCGTGATGCTGTTGATGTTGCTCGACCACGTGCGCGAGACCTTCTTCCTGCAGCACCAGGTAAGCGACCCGATGGACGCGGCGACGGTCTCCCCTGCGCTGTTCACCTGCCGTCTGCTGGCGCACCTGTGTGCGCCCGTGTTCGTCCTGTTGACCGGCCTGTCGGCCTGGCTGTACGGCCAGCGCCAGGCGGATCCGCGCCGGGCCACCGCAGCCTTCCTGCTCAAGCGCGGGCTGTTCCTGGTCGTGCTGGAACTGACCCTGGTGAATTTCGCCTGGACCTTCCAGCTGCCGCCGGACACGCTGTACCTGCAGGTGATCTGGGCCATCGGGCTGAGCATGATCGCGCTGGCCGGGCTGCTTTGGCTGCCACGCCCGGCCCTGCTGGTGCTGGCAATCGCGGTGGTGGCCGGGCACAACCTGTTCGACGGCTTACGGGTGCAAGGCAATGGCCTGCTGCCGGTGCTGTGGAAAGTGCTGCACCAGCGCGACTGGATCGAGGCCGGTGCGCTGCGCCTGCGCACGTCCTATCCGCTGCTGCCGTGGATCGGGGTGATCGCACTGGGCTACCTGATGGGGCCGTGGTTCGGTCGCGAGCGCGCGCCAGAGCAGCGCCAGCGCTGGCTGCTGTGGGCAGGCATCGGCGCGCTGGCCCTGTTCGCACTGCTGCGATTCGCCAACCAGTACGGGGATGCACCGTGGCAGTACCAGACCACGACGCTGCGCACCTGGCTGAGCATCCTCAACATCACCAAGTATCCGCCGTCATTGCAGTTCCTGCTGCTGACCCTGGGCGTGGGCCTGTTGCTGCTGCGCCTGTACGAATGGCCACCTCTGGCGCGTGCGCTGCGCCCGCTGGCAGATATTGGCGCCGCGCCGATGTTCTTCTACCTGCTGCACCTGTATGTGCTGAAGGGGCTGTACCTGGCCGCGCTGGCGATCTGGGGACCGACGCACGGTGACCTGTACGCACTGGATTCGGTGGCCGGCCTGCTGCTGGTGGCCTGTGCGCTGGCGGTGGTGCTGTACCCGCCGACGCGGGCCTTCGCGCGGTTCAAAGCGCGAAGGCGCGATCTGCCGTGGTTGCGATACCTGTGATCGCCCAGACCAGTCCGGCAATCCACGCATGGCGTGGATCCACTGAAAGCGGATCGTGCCACAGGCCTATAATTCCGCGATGAATTCCACCGCTATCGCTTCCGACGATTTCCTGGGCCATCCCAAGGGTGTCTACGTCTGCTTCTTCACCGAGATGTGGGAGCGCTTCTCCTTCTACGGCATGAAGGCGCTGCTGCTGCTGTACCTGACCAAGTACCACCTGTTCGGCGACAAGGCCGGCCTGGACCTGCTTGGCGCCTACGGTGGCCTGGTGTACTGCATCCCGGTGTTCGGCGGCATGCTGGCCGACCGCTGGCTGGGCATGCGCCGGGCGGTGCTGTTCGGCGGCATCCTGCTGGTGCTCGGCCATCTGGGCATGGCCTTCGAGGGCCACGCGGCCTACCGGGTCAACGGCGAAGTGGTGCGCGATACCTCCGCGCTGGCGGTGACCTACCTGTCGCTGGCGCTGATCATCATGGGCGTGGGCTTCCTGAAGCCGAACATCTCCACCATCGTCGGCAAGCTGTACGCCAAGGACGACCCGCGCCGCGATTCGGGCTTCTCGCTGTTCTACGCCGGCATCAACCTCGGCGCATTGTTCTCCTCGCTGGTGTGCGGCTTCCTTGGCGAGGCCTATGGCTGGAAATACGGCTTCGGCGCCGCCGGCATCGGCATGCTGGCCGGCCTGGCGATGTTCCTGTGGGGCCAGAAGTACCTGCAGGGCCATGCCGAACCGCCACAGCCGGCCGCGCTGAAGCAGAAGGTGCTGGGACTGCCGCGCGAATGGCTCATTTATCTGTGCGCGGTGCTCGGTGTACTGCCAGTGGCGTGGCTGATGTGGGCGGCCGGCAACGGCGCGTTCGCGCTGGGCGGCGAAATCAGCCTGGCGCTGATGCTGATGCTGGTGGTGCTGGGCGGCGTGCTGGTCTGGTTCGCCTGGTTCACCGGCACGAAGTGCACGCCGGTGCAGCGCCAGCAGATGATCGCGCTGATGGTGCTGATCTTCATGGCGCTGGTGTTCTTCACGATGTACGAGCAGTCCTATGGCTCGTGGGTGACCTTCACCGACCGCCTGCTGACCAAGGACATCGTGCCGTCGCTGGTGATCACCGGTGGCACGCCGCTGCCGTGGTCGATCATCTCGCTGCTGCTGGCACCGCTCGGCTTCGTGGTCAGCGCGCGGTTGTCCGAGCGCCGTCCGGGGTCGTCGGCGCCGCGCACCTTCTTCGCCGCCATCGTCGTACTGATGCTGGTGCTGCTGGTGCGCGACTGCCTGGTGATTCCGCAGACCGCCGGCTCGCTCACCTATCTCGGCGGCCTGTTCCTGGTGCTGCTGGCCCCGGCCTTCGCCGCACTGTGGACCTGGATGGACCGCCGTGGCTGGGAGCCGGGCAAGCCGGTGAAGTCGGCCTGGGGCCTGGTGATCGGCGCGCTTTCATTCGTCCCACTGGCACTGGCTGCACAGCAGGTTGGCGCCACCGGCGAGATGGCCAGCGTGTGGTGGCTGGTGCTGGCCTACTTCCTGCTGGCCAGCGGTGAAATGTGCCTGTCGCCGGTCGGCCTGTCGGCGGTGACCCAGTTGGCGGTGCCGCGGGTGATGAGCCTGATGATGGGCACCTGGTTCCTGGCCACTGCATTCTCGGAAACGCTGGCCGCACTGTTCGGCAAGCTGGCCGCGATCGAGGTGCCGGAAGGCGAATCGCTGGACATGGTCGCCGCGGCTGGTGCCTATGCGCACCTGTTCTGGCTGCTGATGTGGATCGGCCTCGGCTGCGCGCTGGCCGCCTTCATCGCCGCTCCGCTGCTGAAGAAGATGATGCACGGGGTGAAGTAAGCCCACGCAGAGGCAGGAACCGGGGCGGCGGAGGAACCATCCGCCGCCCTTTGCGTTACGGCGCCTTGCCCTTGCCGTCCGCAGCCGCAGTCGTGGCGGTCTTGCCACCCAGGCTGCGTGACAGGAACGCCAGCAGCTTGCCGTAGTACTCGCTGCGATGGGCTTCGGTATAGAAGCCGTGCCCTTCGGTCTTGTAGTACAGGCTTTCCACCGGCGTACCGGCACGCTTGAGCGCCGCTTCCATGCGCTCGGTATGCTGGATCGGGGCGCGCTTGTCTTGACCACCGGCCGCCAGGAACACTGGAACCTTGATCTGACCGGCCAGGTTGACCGGCGAGACCGCGCCCAACGTGGCTGGATCACCCAGCCACTCGCGCAGGTAGCTCATCCCGGAGTTCCGGCCCTGGATATCGCCGCCGGTGAACATCAGCGGCAGGTCGTAGACGCCCACATAGCCGGCCGCGCACCGGTACAGCCCTGGCTCGCGGGCAGCACCCATCATCGCCGAGTAGGCCCCGTAGCTGGCACCGTAGATGCAGATGCGCCGGGGATCGGCAATGCCTTCGCTGATTGCCCATCGCGTCGCGTCGGTCACGTCGTCCTGCATCGCGCCACCCCACTGTTTCAGTGCTGCCCGGCTGTGGGCACGGCCATAGTTGCCCGAGCCGCGGAAATTGATCTGCAGCACGGCGTAGCCGGCAGCGGCCAGCAACTGGTTCTCGTGATCGAAACTGCCGTTGTCGAATATCCCGATCGGCCCACCATGCGGCACCACCACCATCGGCAGGTCACGGCCGGTACTGCCATGCGGGACTGTCAGGAATCCATGGAGCTCCAACCCATCGCGCGCCTTCAGCAGGACCGGCCGCACCGACGCAGTGGTCTCCGGGTCAATCCATTCGCTGCGCGCCATCAGGAAGCGCGCCTGGTTGCGGTCGCGGTCGTACAGGTAGAACTCGCCCGGATTGGAACCGGACCCGGTTTCCACCAGCAGGCGGCGACCGTCGCGGGTACTGGAAGTGATGAACACTGCACGGCCGGGGAAGGCTGCTTCCAGGCTGCGGTACAGGCGCGCCTCGTCCGAGCTTTCGTCGAAGAACCGGGTATGCGGTGTGTTTCCCTGGAACAGTGCGCCGACCGGCACGGTGCTGCCCGGGCGGCGGATCAGTCGCGCTGGATCGACGACCTCGTCGCGCAGCACGACCTTGCGCTCCTGCGTGGCCGGGTTCCAGCTGACGATGGCATCGGGGCCGCTGGCCTGCTCACTGAGCAGGTAGGCCAACTGGCCGTCGGCGGAAAAGCCCAGCGCCGCCTCGGCGCGGCCGCTGCGTTTCTCATCATTGACCAGCACCCAGTCACCACCGTTGCGGTGGTAGAGCCGATGGACATTATCGGTACCGGCGCCCTGGACGAAACGCACGTCGCCTCGGGCATCCACCACATAGGAGGCACCCGGCATCGGCGCGCGGGCCAGCAGCCGCTGCTTGCCGCTTGCCAGTTCCAGCTGGGCCGCATAGCCGTTGGCATCCAGCCGCGATCCGCCTACCGCGATGACCACGTGGGCATCATCGCCGGGCAGGGCGTCACTGAGGAACGCCGCAGCCGACGTCCGGTACTTGGGCCGCACGCGCAGGCCAAGATCGCGGTAGCCCACCAGTAGTTCCGGTCGCCCGGTGCGCGCATCGAGTGTCAGCAGTTCGCCGGTGGCCAAGGGCGCATCGCGGGTGCCGAACTTCTGCGCCAGACCGAACATCACCTGATCGTTGTTGACCCAGTGCATGTTGAAGACATGCGAATTGAGGGGTGGGCGCAGGTTGCCCACCGGCGTGTTGTCGTCCGTACGAAGGATGATCACAGCGGTGAAGCCGTCCGCAGGCACGGTCGCGGCCAGATAGTCGCCCCCGGGAGACAGCACGACATCGCCGAACTTGTCCGCCCGCACATAGGCGCCCAGATCGATCGCAGCAGCGGTTCCACACCACAATCCCGCCACGATGAGGGCGGCCAGCCAGCGCTTGTGCATCCTTCTCTCCCCTGCCTGGACCCCTTGTCCCGGCTGGCCGATTCTAGGCAGGCCGGTGCCCGGCCCGCCACTGGCGCACAAAAAACGACGGCACCGTTGCCGGTGCCGTCGTTACCACTACCTTGGAGAGAGAGTCAGGACGTGGGTTCGGGGGGCGTGCGCCAGGTCAATGGACCCCGCGCACCGCCAACGTGAGGGCCAGGATGCTGAGGATCACCGCGATGGTGCCGTCGAGCACGCGCCAGGTGCTGGGCTTGGTGAACAGCGGCGCCAGCAGGCGCGCGCCCAGGCCCTGCGCGGTCAGCCACAGGCAGCTGGCGGTGACCACGCCGGCAGCGAAGGCCATGCGGGCATTGCCGAAGTTCTCGGCGATCGAACCGATCACCATCATGTCCAGCCAGAAGTGCGGGTTGATCAGCGAGAAACCGACCGCGGCCATCAGCACCGCGCGGCGGCTGCCGTCGTCGCTGTCGGCCTCGCCCATGCCGCCGCCACCGGCGATCGCACGGCGCGCCGACTTCATCGCGTACCAGGCCAGGAACGCCACACCGGTCCACAGCACGGCAGTGGTCAGCCACGGCAGCGCCGAGGTGAGCGTGCGCAGGCCGGCCACGCTGGCGAAGATGAAGATCGCATCGATGGCCGCACAGGTGGCGACCACCGGCACGATGTGCTTGCGCAGGATGCCCTGGCGCAGGATGAAGGCGCTCTGGGCCCCGACCACGGCGAACAGGCCGATGCCGGTAGCTGCACCAGAGAACCAGGCACCGAGGCCGGTGCTGGCGGAGATGACCGAGAACATGGGATTCACTGCCTTTACTTGCTTGGGGGACGGTGCCTCGCGAAGGCGGACAGCACCGGAACGAGCGCCATTGTCGCGCCGCAACATGAAAAAGACGAGCTAAACTTTCTAAACCAACATTAGCGGAGCTTAATTCGATGCGTATCGATCATGCCCAGCTGCGCGCCCTGGCCGCGGTGATCCGCGAAGGCAGCTTCGACCGCGCCGCGCAGTCGCTGAATGTCACGCCCTCGGCCATCTCGCAGCGGGTCAAAGCGCTGGAAGATCGGATCGGCCGGCTGCTGGTCAAGCGCGGCACCCCGGCCACCGCCACCGCGGAGGGGCAGCTGCTGGTGCAGCTGGCCGAGCAGACCGCCCTGCTCGAGCATGATGCACTGCACCGGATGGGCCTGGCCGACGAGGATCTGCCACAGGCCAGCATCCCGGTGGCGGTGAACCACGACAGCCTGGAAACCTGGTTCCCGCAGGCGGCCTACCAGTTCGCGCAGACCACCGGCACCACCCTGGACCTGCGCGTGGAGGACCAGGACCACACCGTCGAACTGCTGCGCCAGGGCACGGTGCTGGGCGCGGTGACGACGCTGGACGAGCCGGTGCAGGGTTGCCAGATCCACGCGCTGGGCAGCATCCGCTACGCAGCGACCTGTACGCCCGAGTTCCGCGAGCGCCACTTCGCCAAGGGCGTGACCGCGCAGGCGTTGGCACAGGCCCCGGTGCTGGTGTTCAACCGCAAGGACGACATGCAGTCGCGCTTTGCCCGGCGCATGGCCGGCGACGATCTGCCCAGCACCGCGCCGACCTGGTGGATCCCGTCCACCCGCGCTTTCGTGCAGGCCAACCTGGGCGGCATGGGTTGGACCATGAACCCCCTGCCGCTGGTCAAGCGGCACCTGGATGCTGGACGCCTGGTCTATGTGCGCCAGCGCGCGTGGGAAGACGTACCGCTGTACTGGCAGCACTGGAAAGGCGACGTGCAGACCATGGCGCTGCTGACCCGCGCGGTGCTGGACGCGTCCTCCGCGCTGATCCGGCGCAAGCGCTGAGAAAAAGGGGACGGAGGGGATTAATTCGTCTTTGCCCTGTATGACGTTTGGGCCTTAAACGACTTAATCCCCTCCGTCCCCTTTTTCTCCATCCAATCTCCATGCGCCCTACACACCAGGTCCATGCGTGATGCGGATACTGGCCGGCCGATCACTGCAAGGAAGCCCTGCATGCCTGTATTCGTCCGCGATGCGCGCCCTGAAGACGCTGCCGCCTGCATCGACCTGCGTGGGCGTACCCGCGAAAACGCCTTCAGTGCCTTGCAGCTGGCGGAGCTGGGCATCACCGCGCAGACATGGGCCGAAGGCATCTCCGGTGGCGATTTCATCGGCCGCATCGCCTGGGACGGCGAGCGCATGGCCGGCTACTGCTTCGCCGACCGCGACAGCGGTGAAGTGCTGGTGCTGGCCCTGCTGCCGGATTACGAAGGCCGTGGCATCGGCCGCCAGCTGCTGCAGGAGGTGGTCAGCCTGACCCGCGACGCCGGCCACCGGCGCCTGTTCCTGGCCTGCTCGGCCGACCCGCGATCGCGCTCGCACGGCTTCTATCGGCGCCTGGGCTGGCGCCCGACCGGAGACATCGACGAGGCCGGTGACGAGATTCTTGAGTTGGTTTGATTGACGGCGCCGCCAGGCATCGCCCGGCGCTACCGGGTGAGGATGGCGCGAAGCGCCGGATGCTGCGTTGCATCAAAAAAGGACCGGAACCGGTTAGAATCGCGTCTGGATGCTGCAAGGCGTTGTTTCTTCACGCCCTTTCCCTGCTGCATGCGCATCCTGAACTCCTCCCCTCCGCCAACGATCCCGCCCCCATGAAGAAATTTGGCAAGGCTCTTCTCGCCCTGCTCGTGCTGCTGTTGCTGGCCGCCGCGCTGTTCCTGTACTGGCCGCTGACCCAGCGCTCGGTGCCCGCCGCCAGCAACGACAAGCCCGTCGACGTTGTGCTGGTCGGCGCCGGCATCATGAGCATCACCCTGGCCACCTACCTGCAGGAACTGCAGCCGGACTGGAACATCCAGGTCTACGAACGCCTCGACGGCGTCGCCGGTGAAAGCTCCGATGGCTGGAACAACGCCGGCACCGGCCACTCGGCGTTCGCCGAACTGAACTACACCCCGGAACTGCCCGACGGCAGCATCGAGACCAAGCGCGCGGTCGGCATCGCCGAATCGTTCGAGGTCTCGCGCCAGTTCTGGTCGCACCAGGTCAAGCAAGGCCGGCTGAGCCAGCCCAGCGACTTCATCAACCCGACCCCGCACATGAGCTTCGTCTGGGGCGATGACAACATCGCCTACCTGCACAAGCGCCAGCAGGCCCTGGTGAAGAATCCGCTGTTCTACGGCATGCAGTACTCGGAAGATCCGGCGCAGATCAAGCAGTGGGCCCCGCTGCTGATGGAAGGCCGTGACCCGAAGCAGAAGGTTGCCGCGACCTGGATGCCGCTCGGCACCGACGTCAACTTCGGTGTGATCACCCGCCAGCTGACCACCGGCCTGCAGCGCAGCCCGAACTTCAGCCTGCACCTGAACCATGAAGTGAGCGCGCTGCGGCAGAACGCCGACAAGAGCTGGAACGTAACGGTGAAGGACCTCAAGGCCGGCACCGAGTCCACGACCCACGCCCGCTTCGTGTTCATCGGTGCCGGTGGCGCCGCGCTGAAGCTGCTGCAGATGTCGGGCATCCCGGAATCGAAGGACTACGCCGGCTTCCCGGTCGGTGGCCAGTTCCTCGCCTTCCAGGGCCAGGACGTGACTTCGCGCCACGGCGTGAAGGCCTACGGCATGGCCGAAACCGGTTCGCCGCCGATGTCGGTGCCGCACCTGGATGCGCGCAAGCTGGATGGCAAGCCGGTGGTCCTGTTCGGGCCGTTCGCGCTGTACAGCACCAAGTTCCTCAAGCACGGCTCGTGGTGGGACCTGTACTCGTCGGTCACCCACAACAACGTCGGCCCGATGCTGGAAGTGGGCAAGGACAACCTGGACCTGGTGCAGTACCTGATGGGCCAGGCGCGCCTGAACGATGCCGATCGCCAGGCCGAGCTGGTCAAGTACTTCCCCAACGCCAAGCCGGGCGACTGGAAGCTGGTCACCGCCGGCCAGCGCGTGCAGATCATCAAGCGTGACCCGCTGAAGGGCGCGGTGCTGCAGTTCGGTACCGAGATCGTGACCGACAAGGACCACACCCTCGCCGCCCTGCTCGGCGCTTCGCCGGGTGCGTCGACCTCGCCGCCGATCATGCTGGACCTGATGGCCAAGGCCTTCCCGGACCAGATGAAGGCCGGCTGGGAGACCCGCCTGCGCGAGATCGTGCCGTCGTACGGGCGCAAGCTCAACGACAGCGCGGCGCTGGTGAACGAGATCCGCACACTGACCAGCCAGACCCTGCACCTGCCCTACCTTGAAGTACCGGTGGATGGCAACGCGGCAGCGCCTGCACCGGCCGCAGTTCCGGCCCCGGTTCCGACGCCGGCCAAGGAAAAGCGCAACGCCAATGAGGAACTGCAGGCACTGTAAGCCTGCGCGTTCCTTGAGATGCAGACGGACGGCCACCTTCGGGTGGCCGTTTGCGTTTGGGCGGGCCACCGCCTGTAGAGCCGAGCCCATGCTCGGCTCCGGCAAAAAGCAGCCGAGCATGGCTTGTATGTTCCTCCCGGCTCCTACGAGGTATGTAGGAGCCAGGGTGGAGGGACCGTCAACATGATATCTGCGGGTACCAGCCGACAGACGAGCCGAGCGATCCCCATCCCGCACCTTAACGTCGATAAAGGATCTAGCGGCCTTTGAGGACCGCCGATGTAGGCAAGGCAACGTGGTGCGGTACCACCCCAGCCCCTCAACAATAGCTGGGAGTTGCTCAGATGTCAGATCGTTTGGCCGTCGGCATCGATGCCGATTCAAAGACCCTTGTGGTGGCCTGTCACGGCACCAAGGGCAGCGCCCGCATCACCAATTCAGCGTCGGCCATCACTAAGTGGGTGTCCGGCCTGCCGGCCAGATCTCGCATTGGAGTGGAGGCAACCAATCGCTACCACGAGCTTGTGGTTCAAGCTGCCCAGAAGGCCGGGCACGCCGTCTTTGTGCTCAATCCGCGCGACATCAAACATTACGCCAAGGGCGTGGCCTGCCGCGGCAAAACCGACTCAGGTGACGCGCAGGTTATCGCGCGTTACATCGCTAAGGAGGCCGACAATCTGCATGAGCATGTCGCCCGTTCACCTGCCCAGGAGCAGCTGCATGTGCTACTCCAGCAACGCGACAGCCTGGTCCGGAGCAAGGCGAAGTTGAATCTCTCGCTAGGCGCGGGAGCGTCGGAGTCGGCCATCTTTGGGCGCATCTTCGTTGGTCTGAAAGAGGCCATTGCCATGCTCGACCAACAGATTCAGCAACTGTGCCGCAGCGGTGAACAGCGCGACCTGTATCGGCGGATCATGACCATCCCGGGGATCGGACCGACGGTTGCGGCCTTCATCACCCATCACATCACGCGCTGGCCCTTGACCAGCTCAGACGCTTGGATTGCTTGCAGCGGTCTGGATCCGCGACCCAACGAATCCGGTGCGCGGATCGGCAGACGGCGCCTGTCCAAGCGTGGTAACGCCAGCCTGCGCCAGATCCTCTACATGGCGGCCATGGGCCTGACCCGATCCAAAGGCGGCAAAGCCCTTTATACGGCCATCCGCGAACGTGGCCACAGCAGTACCGCCAGTTTTAACATCCTGGCCAGAAAGCTGGCCAGGATCGCCTGGGGGGTCTTCAAAAGCGGTCGGGACTTTGACCCAGCCATGCTGAAAGTGGGTCAAGCCTGCTTCCAGCAGGCTTGACCGCGAACATAGGATCTCGGCTCTACAGAAAGCGATGCCCCGTGCCGGGAACCCTGCGCACAATAACGCGAATTGTAATGTTGTTAAGAAGTATTTACATTTGCACCCTGCGCAGTGACCGCGCCCCTCCCAGATGGACCTGATGTGCCCGAAGCCGCCGCCCCGGGTGCTTGACGACTGTTGCCGCCCTTCCCCCGCTTCCGAGCTTCGAGCCCACCATGTTTCCGACCCTGCCCAACCGCCTGCCCCGCCGCGCGCTGCTGCCGGCTGCCCTGCTTTCGTCGCTGTCCCTGCTGGCCGCAGCCAGTGCGTTCGCTGCGGCCGATGGCGCCGCCGATGCCAAGACCCTGGACCGGGTCAGCGTCCATGCCGAGCAGTCCGCTCCGCCATCCAGCACCACCCGCCTGCCGATCACGCTGCAGGAAACCCCGCAGTCGGCCACTGCGATCAGCCTGAAGCGCCTGCAGGACGAATCGCTGTTCAGCATCAACGACGTGATGCGCAACGTCACCGGCGTCAGCGTGTCCTTCTATGACACCCAGCGCCCGCTGTACTACGCACGCGGCTTCGCCATCACTGACTTCCAGGTCGACGGCATCCCGACCTACAGCGGTTCGACCAACCAGGAATACGACACCGCCTTCTACGACCGCATCGAAGTGATCCGCGGCGCCAACGGCCTGCTCAGTGGCGCCGGCGTGCCGTCGGCCACGGTGAACCTGCTGCGCAAGCGCCCGGGCAAGGAGTTCGATGCCTCGTTCGCGGTCAGCGCCGGCAGCTGGGACTATCGGCGCATGGAGGCGGACGTGACCGCACCGCTGACGGATGACGGCCGTTTCCGCAGCCGCGTGGTCACCGCCTATACCGATCGTGGCCTGTATTACGACCGCTACGACGAGAACAAGATGGCCGGCATGGCGGTGCTGGAGGGCGACGTCACCGACAGCACGACGATCACCCTCGGTTACCAGAGCCAGGACAACAACCCGACCGGCTCGACCTGGGGCACCGTGCCGTTCTTCGACAACCAGGGCAACTTCGCCCACCTGCCGCGTTCGACCAACCTGTCGCCGAAGTGGAGCTACTGGAAGCGCGAGAGCAACACCGCGTTCGCCAACCTCGAACAGCGCTTCGGTGACAACTGGCTGCTGAAGATCAACACCGCCTACACCCGTGGCAACGTACAGAACGTGCGCCTGTACGGCACCGGCAACCCGGACCCGGTGACCGGCTCGGGCATCTTCCTGCGCGCGGCCGCCGGTGATTCCAAGGACACCCGCCGTAATGTCGATGCCTACCTGGCCGGCAGTTTCGATCTGTTCGGCCGTGATCACGACGTGACCCTCGGCGCACAGTGGTCGGACCTGGAAGGCACCACCAACACCCTGGCGCTGAACTACCCGACCGACTGGGCGCGCTGTGGCAGCGAACGCTGCTACTACATCCCCAATGTGTACAGCTGGAACGGCGACATCTCCGAAGTGACCTACCGTCGCACCGGCGCACGTCGCGTCGCCAAGACCACGCAGAGTGGCGTCTACCTGGCCACCCGCCTGCGCCTGGCCGATCCGCTGTCGCTGATTGCCGGTGCGCGGCTGAGCCGCTGGGAAACCCTCAGCCGCTCCTACAACGCGGCAGGCGCATATACCGGCACCAGCGGCGCCTACAAGGTGAGCGATGAAGTCACTCCGTACGTGGGCCTGGTCTACGACATCACCCCCAACGTGTCGGCCTACGCCAGCTACACCGAGATCTTCAATCCGCAGAACTACAAGGACCGCAACGAGAACCTGCTGGCACCGGTACAGGGCTCGAACCTGGAGGCGGGCATCAAGACGCAGTGGTTCGATGGCCGCCTGACCGCCAATGCCGCCGTGTTCGAAGCCAAGCAGGACAACTACGCGGTGCGTGACATGGGCGTGCCGGAAGGCTCGCTGAGCGATGGCACCTCGGCCTACATCGGCGTCAACGGCACCAAGGCGCGCGGCTGGGAGATGGACGTCAACGGCGAGATCCTGCCGGGCTGGACGGTCAACGCCGGCTACACCCACGTCAAAGTGACCCGCGCCGCCACCGACCTGCTGTACGCCAACCCGCCCAAGGATCTGCTGCAGCTCAACACGCAGCTGCAGCTGCGCGGCGCGCTGGAACGGCTGAGCATCGGTGGCGGCGTGCAGTGGCAGAGCAAGGTACAGGGCTACAACATCGCCTACCCGCTGGGCGGCACGGTCACGGTCAACCAGCCGGCGTACTCGCTGGTGCAGTTCAACGCCAACTACCGCATCAGCGACAACTGGACGGCGACGCTGAGCGTGCGCAATGCGCTGGACAAGACCTACTGGGCCAACCTGGACTACAACAACTTCGGCGAGCCGCGATTCGTGTCGGCCAGCCTGCGCTGGACGTTCTGAGGCAGCTGCGAGGCGGCCGGACTACCGGCCGCAGATCCGCGCTGCCGCCGGTAGGTGTCGACCTTGGTCGACACGGTAGATGCGCCCCGGGGTCGGATCCCTTTCCGCAGAAAAGGGCTCTGACCCCAGGCAACACGAAAGGGCCCGCCTCCGCGCGGGCCCTTCCTTTTGCTGCACTGCGAGTTGCACCCCACGTCGTAATTATGCCGTAATTATTACAACGCCAATCGGACGCCGGTCGATGAACCCGAGCTGGGATACGTTGGAACGCAGCCGCCAGGCGCGCCTGGAACGTGCCGTGCCGTGGGCGCGCGGGCACCAGGTCGCGGCCGACGACGTGCGCGAACTGCTGCACGCGCTGCTGGAGCCGGGTGACAAGGTCTGTCTGGAGGGCAACAACCAGAAGCAGGCCGACTTCCTGGCCCAGGTGCTGGCCGGCCTCGACCCGGCACGGGTGCACGACCTGCACATGGTGCAGTCGGTGCTGTCGCTGCCCTCGCACCTGGATGTGTTCGAGCGCGGCGTCGCCTCCAGGCTCGATTTCTCCTTCTCCGGTCCGCAGTCGGTGCGGCTGGCCAACCTGGTGGCCGAAGGGCGCATCCAGATCGGCGCCATCCACACCTACCTGGAGCTGTTCGGCCGGTACTTCATCGACCTGACCCCGCGCGTGGCCCTGGTGGCGGCGCAGGCCGCCGACCGCCACGGCAACCTCTACACCGGCCCGAACACCGAGGACACCCCGGTGATCGTCGAAGCCACTGCGTTCCGGGGCGGCATCGTCATCGCCCAGGTCAACGAGATCGTCGACACCCTGCCCCGCGTCGATATACCCGCCGACTGGGTCAACTTCGTGGTGCAGGCACCGAAGCCGAACCATATCGAGCCGTTGTTCACCCGCGATCCGGCGCAGATTTCCGAGATCCAGGTGTTGATGGCGATGATGGCGATCAAGGGCATCTACGCCGAGTACGGCGTGAACCGCCTGAACCATGGCATCGGCTTCGACACCGCCGCGATCGAACTGCTGCTGCCCACCTACGCCGAGTCACTCGGCCTGAAGGGAAAAATCTGCCAGCACTGGGCACTGAACCCGCATCCGGCGCTGATTCCGGCCATTGAATCCGGGTTCGTGAAGTCGGTGCACTCGTTCGGTTCGGAACTGGGCATGGAGAAGTACATCGCTGCCCGTGGCGATGTGTTCTTCACCGGCGCCGATGGCTCGATGCGTTCCAACCGCGCGTTCTCGCAGACTGCCGGCCTGTACGCCTGCGACATGTTCATCGGCTCCACCCTGCAGATCGACCTGCAGGGCAACAGCTCCACCGCCACCCGCGACCGCATCGCCGGCTTTGGCGGCGCGCCGAACATGGGCTCGGATGCACGCGGTCGCCGCCACGCCAGCGATGCCTGGACCAAGGCCGGCCAGCAGGCCGCCCGCCCTGGCGAAATGCCGCGCGGGCGCAAGCTGGTGGTGCAGATGGTGGAAACCTTCCGCGAGCACATGGCACCGGCCTTCGTTGAACGTCTTGACGCCTGGGAACTGGCCGAGCGCGCACAGATGCCGCTGCCGCCGGTAATGATCTACGGCGACGACGTCAGCCACGTACTGACCGAGGAAGGCATCGCCAACCTGCTGCTGTGCCGCACGCCGGAAGAACGCGAACAGGCGATCCGCGGCGTATCCGGCTACACCGCCGTCGGCCTTGGCCGCGACCGCGCGATGGTGGAAAACCTGCGCGACCGTGGCGTGATCCGCCGCCCGGAAGATCTGGGCATTTCGCCGCGCGATGCCAGCCGCGACCTGCTGGCCGCGCGCTCGGTGAAGGACCTGGTGCGCTGGTCCGGCGGCCTGTACGACCCGCCCAAGCGCTTCCGCAACTGGTAAGGGAAAGAGCATGGAAACCCTCGACTATCGATTCGACGGCCGCACCGCTGTGCACTTCCCGCGCGATGCGGTGCTGGTGGGCGTGCTGGCCTCGGGCAACCTGGAAATCCTGCTGGAACCGGATGATCTGGACGGCGCAATGACCGTGCGCATCATCACCGCCGCGCAGGGCTTCGGCACCATCTGGCAGGCGGTGATCGCCGATTTCGCCCAGCGCCATCCGCTGCGCGACGTGCGCGTATCCATCAACGATGCCGGTGCGACCCCGGCGGTAGTCAGCCTGCGCCTGGACCAGGCCGTGGAAACCCTGCTGGCCGGGGGCACGCCATGAGCCACGTACAGCGCCACAGCTATTACGAAGCCGATGCGCGCGAGCGCATCGCCGGACTGGTCGACGCCGGTTCGTTCCGCGAATTCCTTGGCCCGGCGCGGAGGACGATGAGCCCGCACCTGGCCCAGCTGGACCAGCCGGCCGCGTTCGACGATGGCGTCGTGGTGGGCGAAGCCACGCTGCGCGGCAAGCGCGTACTGCTGGCCGCGCAGCAGGGGCAGTTCATGGGCGGTGGCGTGGGCGAAGTACACGGTGCCAAGCTGACCGGATTGCTGCGTCGCGCGGCGGAAACCCGCCCCGATGGCGTGCTGCTGCTACTCGATACCGGTGGCGTGCGCCTGCATGAAGCCAATGCCGGGCTGATCGCGATCTCCGAAATCATGCGTGCGACCTTTGGCGCACGCGCGGCCGGCGTACCGGTCGTCGCGCTGATCGGCAGCGGCAACGGCGCATTCGGCGGCATGGGCATCGTCGCCCGCTGCTGCACCACGGTGATCATGTCCGAGGAAGGCCGGCTGTCGCTGTCCGGGCCGGAAGTGATCGAGACCGTACGCGGCGTGGAGGAATTCGACTCGCGTGACCGCGCGCTGGTCTGGCGCGTGACCGGTGGCAAGCACCGCTATCTGATCGACCAGGCGCAGGTGCTGGTACCCGACGCCATCGAAGCCTTCGCACAGGCCGCAGGCGATGCGCTGCAGCCCGATGCCGCCAGCACCGATACCGAGGCTGCACTGGCCGCGCTGCAGGAACGCCATGCGGCATTGAAAGCCCGCGTGCAGGCCTGGGGCGATTGCCGTGATGGGCTGGAAATCTGGGCCTGGCAGGGCATCGCCGAGCCCGAACGACTGCCTCTACTGGACACCGACGCCTTCCTTGCCGCCACCGCCGACCGGAGGCTGCCATGAGCGCACCGCTGCAGTCCCTGCTCGATGCACTCTTCCCGCGCGGCCACCACATCGACATCCACGACTCGGTACTGACCGGCACGGCCACCACCGAGGATGGCGAGGTGACCGTGATCGGCACCACCGACCGCATCGAGGTCGGCGTCGACCACGCGCTGGCGCTGGCCGGGACCGTGCTTGCCAGCACCGCCGCGCACCCGCAGCGGCCGATCGTGATGCTGGTCGACACCGCCGGCCAGCGCCTGGCCCGTCGCGATGAACTGCTGGGCATCAATGGCTACTTCGCGCACCTGGCTCAAACCCTCGACCTGGCCCGCCGCCGTGGCGCGCGCCTGGTCACCCTGGTGTACGGCGAATCGGTAAGCGGCGGATTCCTGTCCTTCGGCCTGATGGCCGACCACATCCATGCCCTGCCCGATGCACAGGTACGCGTGATGGACATACGTGCGATGGCGCGAGTGACCAAGCAGCCGCTGGAAAAACTGCAGGCGCTCAGCCAGAGCTCACCGGTGTTCGCACCGGGTGTGGCCAACTACGTGGCGATGGGTGCGGTGGAATCGCTGTGGGATGGCGATCGTGCCCAGCACCTGCTGCAGGCGCTGCGCACACCCAGCGACGGCGATGCGCGCGCCGCGCTGGCTGCACAGCGCGGCGGTCGTGCACTGGCGGCGGATGTTGCCGATGCGGTGGCCCGCGGCGATGCCTGAGCAGCCCGCCCGCCACACCCTGGCCTGGTTGTCGGCCCACGCCGACTGGCGCGCCGACGTGGCTGCGCAGGAACCCCGCCTGGCGGCGTGGTTCGCGCAGGGCCTGCCTGCAATGGTGGCGCGCCGCGCCGCGGATGACCCCGACCCGCGCCTGCGCCTGGGGGTGCCGCTGCCGCCGAGCGAGGGCAAGCTGCGGCTGGCGCTGCGCGTGGCTCCGCACGAGGCACGTCGACTGCAGCCACCGCCCGCGCTGGACGAGGTCGTTGCCAGCGGCGTACCCGACGACTGGCGAAGCGCACTGCAGGCGATGCAGCGGCTGGCACCGGCACGCGTGTTCGGTGCATTCGCCTGGCAGCATCTGAGCGGTTTGCCGTATGTGCATCCGCGCTCGGACATCGATCTGTTGTGGCAGATAAGGGCCGCAGGCCAGGCCGATGCCCTGGTCGAGCGCCTGCAGGACTGGGAACGCACGCACGCGCGCCGCGTCGATGGCGAGCTGTGCCTGGCCGACGGTGGCGCGGTGAACTGGCGCGAGTACGCCGGATGCAGCCGCGAGGTACTGGTCAAGCGTGTGGATGGTGCTGCGCTGGAAGCCCGCGATCGCTTGTTCATCGCCAACGGGGTGGCCGCATGAACGCCGTCGTCCACGCCGAGCGGCCCTGTCGCCCCCCCGTGGACAGCGCGCGACTGGGCCGCCTGGCCATCGCCAGCCTGCACGCCGAACTGGCCTGCACACCCAAGCCTGGGCTGGTCACCCCCTTTGATACCGGCAGCCATGACGACATGGACGCCGGCACCTTCCTGCGCAGCCTGTTTGCCCTGCGCCACTACTTCACCGCGATCGCCCATGCTGGCGTCGACGATGCGCCCTTCGCGGTCCTGCGCATGCATGGGCTGGCCGCCGAGGCCGCGATGCTGCGGGCCACCGGCGGCATCAATACCCATCGTGGTGCAATCTTCAGCCTGGGCCTGCTGGTCGCTGCATCGGCACGCTACCGCCAACTGCACGGCCATGCGGGTTCGGCTGCACAGGTGTGCCTGGCCGTGCCGCACTGGGCAGCCGACTTCGCCAGCGCGCCACTGGATGCCAGCAGCCCGGGCCAGCGGGCACGTATGCGCCACCGCGTGCCGGGCGTACGCGAGCAGGCGGCGGCCGGCTACCCGGTGCTGCGCGAGCTGGCGATGCCCACGCTGCGTCATGCACTGGAGGAAGGCCTGACGCACGATGCGGCGCTATGCCAGACCCTGATGCAGCTGGTCGCGCAGATCGATGACCTCAACCTGCTGCACCGTGGCGGCGCCGAAGGCCTGCACTGGGCCCAGCAGCAGGCACGTGGCTTTCTGGAAAGCGGCGGTGCCTTCGCAGTCGGTTGGCAGGCACGCCTTCACGGCATCGGTGAGCGCTTCGTCGCACGCCGCCTGAGCCCCGGTGGCAGTGCTGATCTGCTGGCCTGCAGCTGGTTCCTGCTGCAACAGGAGGGCGTATGAGCCTTGCCCTGCTCTGCCCCGGACAAGGCGCGCAGCACGCCGCGATGTTCGAGCGCGTGCGCGAGCTGCCTGCCGCGAGCAACGTACTTGAGGCTGCCAGCACACTGCTTGGACGCGACGTGTTCGCGGCGGCCGCTGACGAATCGCGCTTCGACAATGCACTCGCGCAGCCCCTGCTGTGTGCAGCCAGCCTCGCGCACTGGCTGGGACTTCGCGAGGCGGTGCCAGCACCGGTGCTGGTGGCCGGCTACAGCATCGGTGAACTGGCCGCGCATGCGATCGCCAGCAGCGTTGATGCCGCCACCTGCCTGGCCCTCGCAGCTCGGCGCGCGCAGTTGATGGATAGCGCCAGTCCCGCCGATGCAGGCCTGCAGGCGGTGCTCGGCCTGGACCGCCGCAGCCTGCAGGCACTCTGCGATGCGCAGGGCGCATACGTGGCCATCGCCAACGGCCAGGATCATTTCATCGTCGGCGGCAGGGCCGCCTCGCTGCAGGGCCTTGCCGATGCAGCGCGTGCACAGGGGGCGGACATCCGCCCGCTGCCGGTGCACGTTCCGGCGCACACACCGCTGCTGGCAGCGGCGGTCGCACCGTTCGCTGCGGCCCTTGATGCCTCCGCGCTGCAGGCCCCGCGCCTGCCGCTGCTGGCCGGTATCGATGCACGACCGGTACGTGATCGCGCCGCAGCGGTGCACACCCTGTCGGCACAGCTGGCCCAGACCATCGAATGGGCGCAGGTGATGCGCCAGGCCTTCGAGCGCGGCGCGCGGGTGTTCCTGCAGCTGGGCCCGGGCAACGCATTGGCGCGCATGGTCGCGTCCGACTATCCGTGCTGTGAAGTGCGCGCGGTGGAAGAGTTCCAGAGCCTGGACGGCGCCGCGGCATGGGTCCGCAGCGCGCTGGAACGGCTGCAGTAACGGGTTCGAGCAGTACGTATCACGCAACACGCAGTACGTCGCCTTACCCCGGGATGGCGGGTCTCCATCCGCGCTGTAAGTGAGTCACGTGTCTGGGAGGGCGCATGAGTCCACAAATCGCAACGATCATCGGCCTGGTGATCATGTTCATCGTCGCCACCGCGATGCCGATCAACATGGGTGCTGTCGCCTTCGCGCTGGCCTTCATCATCGGCGGGCTGTGGGTCGACATGGGGGGCAAGGAGGTCCTGGCCGGATTCCCCGGCGATCTGTTCCTGACCCTGGTCGGTATCACCTACCTGTTCGCCATCGCGCAGAAGAACGGCATCATCGACCTGCTGGTGCACTGGGCGGTGAAAGCGGTACGTGGCCATATCGTGGCCATTCCGTGGGTGATGTTCGTCATCACCGCGGTCCTCACTGCCTTCGGCGCACTCGGTCCCGCCGCGGTGGCGATCATCGGGCCGGTCGCGCTGCGCTTTGCCAAGCAATACAACATCAACCCGCTGATGATGGGCCTGCTGGTGATCCACGGTGCGCAGGCCGGCGGCTTCTCGCCGATCAGCGTGTACGGCAGCATCACCAACGGCGTGGTGCAGAAAGCCGGGCTGGAAGTGACTGAGATGGCGGTGTTCCTGACCAGCCTGGGCTTCAACTTCATGATGGCCACGATCTGCTTCTTCGCGTTCGGCGGTATTGCCCTGCTGCGGCGTGGCTCGATCACCGCGGCCGGAACGATCGGCACTGCCGAACTGGCAATGGCCGGCGGCCCGCAGGCATCGTCACGCCAGTTCGCCATCGAAGGCCACGGCGCGCTGGTTGCCGCTGGCGGGGGCACCCTGTCCAATGATCCGGCGGCGCTGGATGCAGTGAACCTGACCCGCGAGCGGCTGTTCACCTTGATCGGCCTGCTGGGCCTGGGCGTTGCTGCGCTGATCTACAACCTCAACGTTGGCCTGGTCTCGATCACCGTGGCGGTGGCGCTGGCGCTGCTGTCACCGCAGAGCCAGAAGGGCGCGGTCGATGGCATCAGCTGGTCCACCGTGCTGCTGATCTGCGGCGTGGTGACCTACATCGGCGTGCTGGAACATGCCGGCGCGGTGGATTTCATCGGCAACGGCGTGTCCGACATCGGAATCCCGCTGCTCGGTGCGCTGCTGGTCTGCTACGTCGGCGGCATCGTCTCTGCATTCGCTTCATCGGCCGCAGTACTGGGCGCCACGATTCCGTTGGCGGTGCCGTTCCTGATGCAGGGCCACCTCAGCGCGGCCGGCGTGATCTGTGCACTGGCAGTGTCGTCCACCATCGTCGATGTCAGCCCGTTCTCGACCAATGGCGCCCTGGTGGTGGCATCGGCAGCGAAGGAAGAGCGCGAAACCCTGTTCCGTCGTTTCCTGGTCTACAGCGGGCTGGTGGTCGCGCTGGGGCCGCTGCTGGCCTGGCTGGTGTTCGTGGTACCGGGCTGGATGTAGCCGCTACCCGGTCGTGCCGGCCGCTGGCCGGCGCGACCTGGCGTTACACTCTGCGCATGGCCATTGCCCCTGCTCCACGGTCCCCGAAGAAGCGCGCCCCTTTGTATGAAGAGGTGGCCGAACACGTGCGCGAGCACATCTACGATTACCGGCTGCCGCCGGGCGAGTGGATTGACGAGCCCGCGCTGTGCGAGGAACTGGGCATCAGCCGCACGCCGCTGCGCGAAGCGCTGAAGCTGCTGGCCGCCGAAGGCCTGGTGCAGATCGATGCCGGTCGTGGCGCGCGGGTCACCCGGCTTACGCTGGAAGATCTCAACCAGCTGTTCCCGGTGATGGCGATGCTGGAAGGCCGCTGCGCGCATGAAGCGGTCAGGCATATCGATCATGCTGGGGTACAGCGGCTGGAAGACCTGCATTCGGCGATGGAAACGGCTGCGGCCGAGGGCAATATCGCCGAGTACTACCGCAACAACTACCTCATCCACGAAACCGTGCAGCACTATGCCGGCAACCCGTGGCTGATCCGCATCACCCACGACCTGCACCGCATCCTGAAGATGCACCGTGGCCGCCAGTTGCTGACCCCGGGCCGTACCGCGCAGTCGCTGGCCGAGCACCGCGAACTGATGGAATGCTTCCGCAAGCGCGATGCCGCCGCGGCCGAACGCACCATGGAGCGCCACCTGCTCAGCCAGGGCCAGGCGCTGGCCGCCTATGTGGCCGCGGGAGGCCTGTTGAACGTGCCAGCGCCGTTGCCGACCGAGGGCGGCGGCTGAGCAGGCTTCTGTAGAGCCGAGCCATGCTCGGCTGGCACCCGACGCGAGCGGTAGAAGCCGCCGAGCATGGTTCGGCGCTACAGCCGGGCGCCGGGCTTCAATCGCCGCAGCTGCCGCTGTCACTACTCCCCCCATCACTGCTGCAGTCGGAGCTGCCGTGGCTGTGATGGCTGTAGTTGTCACCGGAATACCCACCGGAGCTGTCGTAGCTTGCGCCCCCCTCCCCGCGGCTTCCCGAGCCATCGGCGGTGGCTACCGCCATGCACAGGATTGCGCCCACCAGCGGCAACAACCAGACCAGCAACAGCTGCACCGTCCGGCCGCCCGCCGAAAGCCCGTCGCGCCTGATGATGACCACGGTGGCTACCACGTTCAGGCCCAGCACCAGCAGGACCAGCAGAAGGGCAACGATCAGCATGCGGCAGTTCCGTGCCAGGACCTGGGGGCATTATGGCCCGCCGCGCCGGCATTGGCCCTGCCTGTCATGAAGATGGGACAATGTAGGGCGCGCCGGCCTGTCTCCGGGCCGCCGGCGCCCCCCGCACCACACGGAAGAAGAAGAACAACAACATGCTGAAAGTCATTTTCGATACCGACCCGGGCGTCGACGACGCCCTGGCCCTGCTGTACCTGCACAAGCACCCGCAGATCGACCTGATCGGCGTCACCACCACCTTCGGCAACGCCTCGGTGGAGTCGACCACGCACAACGCGCTGTACCTGAAGCAGGCCTGGGGCTTTGCCGCCCCGGTCGCACGCGGCGCCGCAGGCCCGCTGCAGCCGGAAGCCACCCCGGAAGCCTGGCCGGTGCACATCCACGGCCACAACGGCCTGGGCAACCACCCGGTGCCGGCCAGCCTGGACGTGGCCGCTGATGCGCGCTCCGCCGCGCAGCTGATCATCGACCTGGTCCGCGCCCATCCGGGCGAAGTGACCCTGGTCGCCGTGGGCCGCATGACCAACCTGGCCCTGGCCCTGCAGCAGGCGCCGGACATCGCCGGGCTTGTACGTGGCGTGGTGATCATGGGCGGCGCCTTCCACGTCAACGGCAACATCACCCCGGCCGCCGAGGCCAACATCTGGGGCGATGCCGAAGCGGCCGATGTGGTGTTCACCACCGATTGGCCGGTCACCGCGATCGGCCTGGACGTGACCACCCGCGTGGAAATGGACCGCGACGGCCTGGACAAGCTGGCCGCCCTCGGCGGTACCGACGCCGAGCTGGTGCGTGCGCTGTCGCAGGACTACGTGGACTTCTACCTGCAGGCTGGCCACAAGGGCATGGTCGTGCACGACTGCTGCGCCTGCATCGCGCTGACCCGCCCGGAGCTGTTCCAGTTCGAACGTGCCAGCGTGCGCGTGGCCACCGACGGCGTTGCCCGTGGCATGACCATTCCGAAGCCGGAAGGCATGGGCTTCGGCCCCAGCGTGTGGGATGGCCACGTGCTGCAGTCCGTCGCCATCGGCGTGGATGCGGCCGCGGTACTGGCCGACATCGAGCAGACCCTGAAGGTCTGATCGGCTAGCGTCTGGCCCTGCCCGGGACGGTCTCGGGCAGGGTCCACAGCACCGGCAGCACCAGCACCGCCACCAGCGCGATCATCGCGCCCGGCGCCGCCGCCCAGCCGCTGCGTTCCACCCACCATTGCGCCAGCCACGGTGTCGCGCCGCCGAACACCGCGGTGGCCATGGTCACGCCCAGTGCCAACCCGCTGACCCGGCCTTCGCCCGGGAACTGCTCGGCCGTGGCCGGGGCCGCGACCGCACTTACACCACCGGCCACGCAGGCCAGCAGCACCGCGGCCAGCGCGATGCCCCACACCGAAGCCTGCGCCATCCACGCAAACAGCGACAGCGGCAGCAGCGCCGCCAGCAACGTCAGGCCCAGCAGCATCGGCCGGCGCCCCACGCGGTCGGACAAGGCGCCGCACAGCGGGGTGATCGCAATCACCGCCACCGCCGCAATCGTCGACAACCAGAGCGCGTCGCCTTCGTCGTGGCCCTGCGCATGCAGGAATGCCGGCACGTAGGTGATGCCCACGTAGTAGGTGATCGAACCCAGCGCCGAGATCGCGAAGGTGCGCGCCACTGCTGCCGGATGGTTGCGCAGCACATGCCGCAACGGCGTGGCGGGAATGCTGCCCTCGCGCCGCTGGCGCTCGAACTCGGGCGATTCGTGCATGCCCGAGCGCGCGACCAGGATCACCAGCGCCAGCGCGGCACCGACGAAGAACGGAATGCGCCACCCCCAGCTGTCCAGCTGCGCGGCGGGCAGCAGCGCGACCGTGAGCGCGGAAATCGCCACCGCCAGCAGCGCGCCCACTTCACTGGCGGCCGATGCCAGCGAGGTCACCAGGCCTCGTCGCCGCACGGGTGCGCTTTCCAGCAGGTAGGCCACCACGCCGGTGTATTCGCCGCCCACCGAAAACGCCATCACGCAGCGCAGCACCAGCAGCAGCACGCCGGCGGTGGCGCCGGCGGTGGCGGCGGTCGGCAGCAGCGCGGTAGCCAGCATCGCCGCTGCCATCAACGCCATCGACGCCAGCAGCATCCAGCGCCGGCCGAGCCGATCGCCCAGATGGCCAAAACACAGCGCGCCCAGCGGGCGCATCAGGTAGGACACCGCAAAGCCGGCCAGTGTCACCAGCAGCGCCTGCTCGCCACCGCCGAAGAACACCCGCGACAGCACCGTGGCGAAGTACAGGTACAGGGTGAAGTCGTACCACTCCACTACCGTGGACAGGCCGGCCACCCACATCGAGCGCTGCCGCGCCGCGGTCATTGCGTGTTCGCCTTCAACAGCCTCGTTCCCGTGGGTGCAGGTGCCAGGCAGGGTGTCACGGCCGGGGTGAAATGCCGGTCATCGGCCATCCATCGGCTGCATGTACTGGGTTTCATGCCCGGTGAAGCGCTCACCGTCAAAGCCGAAGCAGAACCGCCCCTCCTCAAACGCGCGATAGACAAGCAACGCGCCATCCAGGCAGAACTGCTGCTGGTCCACGCCCGTGTCCAGGGTCCCATAGCGGGTAGCGTCTCCGCCCTTCCCCGCCGGCCCGGTGAAAGCATCGATCGGCAATGGCGTGGCGCGTCCGGTACGGGTGTCGATCAGTACCACCGAGCGCTGGAAGAACTCGGGGCGATCATCGACCTGCACCAGCAGGTAGTGCTGGTTGAAGTTGGGTGTCTCGTTCCTGAGGGCTTCCTCGATGCGCGCCACGTGCTGCGCATCGCAGAAATCGACCGGGCTGTAGCGATAGCTGCACCCGTTGTGGTCGTAGGGCAGGTTCATGCCCGAATAGCTCACGCCTGCCTGGCTGCCCAGGTCGTCTCCCGGTTCCGGTGTGCTGCACAGCAGCCACGAGCGCTGTGCATCCTCGGGATCGGCCATCAGCTTCGGCTCCCTGCCCTGCTCGTAAGCCGTACCACCCGGAAAGTCCCGGCCGAAGCGCTGGTGAACGATCACGCGCGCGGTCTCCAACGGCAGGCCGATCTTCGCCCCGCGGAACGAAACGAGCGTCATCGTCGGCAGGATCACCTCCTCCACCGGCAATCCCTTCCATTGCCCACGCATGCAGAACGTGGCGATCTCGTTTTCCTCGTCCACCTTGCAGGGTTTCGGCGCGTTCGCGGCCAGCCAGGGATGGACCGGGCGATCGGCCTGAGGGTCGATATACCAGCCGTCCAGCGCACAGGTCGGCAGCGCATCCAGCAACGGAGAGAGGTCTGTTGCGGTGGCCGGGGCGGCAAGGGTTGTGCCCGCTACGGGTGCCTCGATTGGTGCATCCGGTGTGCGCTGGCAGGCCGCCAGCACGAGTAGACCTGCCAGCAGCGCGACGTGGCGCGGACGCCGGATTGAATGCTGCGTTCCCTGCATTGCGTGTTTCCTGATTTCGACACTCCCTGCAGATGATCGCCGATCCCGGAGCCGTGCAGGATTGCCATGGATCCGCGTTATGTGTGGATGCTCTGGTCCCGCCAGTTACCCCGGCAGCTGCAGCTCCGCCCGCAGGCCGCCACCCTCGCGGTTGTGCAACCGCAGCGAGCCGCCCAGCGACTGCGCCAGCTGCACCGCGATGGCCAGGCCCAAGCCAGTGCCGCCGGTATCGCGATTGCGTGAGCTTTCCAGCCGGTGGAACGGCGCCAGCACTGCCTGCAGCTGGTCCTCGGGAATGCCAGGGCCACGGTCGGAAATGCAGATCCACACTCTGCCGGCGTCATCACGGCCGGCCTCGATCTCGGCGGCACCGGCGTAGCGGAGTGCGTTGTCGACCAGATTGCCGACCACCCGTCGCAGCGGCTGCGGCCAGGTCTGCACGACCAGTCCAGCGGGCGCACCGCCACTGACCGGCTTGCCCATGTCCTCGTAGTCGCCGACCACACTGGCCAGGAATGCGCCCAGGTCCATCGCCACTGGCTCGCCACTGGCGACGTGGCTGCTGCGCGCATAGGCCACGCCCTCACGCACCAGTTGCCCCAGGTGGTCGAGGTCGGCCAGCAGCCGCTGCTGGGTGCTGTCTTCAGGCAGGGCCTCCACCCGCAGCTTCATGCGCGTGATGGGGGTCTGCAGGTCATGCGAGATCGCGGCCAGGATCTGCAGGCGCTCACTGACATGGCCACGAATGCGTGCCTGCAGTGCGTTGAGCGCGGCCGCCGCGCCGCCCACTTCCGCAGGGCCATCTTCAGGCAGTGCCGGCCCGTCCTTGCCCGGCTGCAGATGCTCCACCGCATGCGAGAGCTGCTGCAGCGGCCGCATGGCCAGGCGCACCGCCAGCCACGCGCACACCAGCAGCAGCGCCAGCTGCACCAGCAGCACGGCGGGCAACCAACGCGCCAGCGGCAGCCCCGACGGCGTGACTTCAATGGTCACGGGGGTGCCGTCGTGCAGGCGCAGTTCCACCTCGAACCGCTCCGGCAGGCGAGCCACCTGGCGCGCCTGCAACGGATAGCGGTGCTGCAGGCTGTCATCGATGACCGTGGTGACCTGGCGTGCGCGATCGGTCTGCAGCCCGGGTCCGGCCGCAACCGGGCGCAGCAGGTAACGGTAGGTGCGCCGCTCCAGCCGCGGCACCCAGGCCGCGCGCTGGTCTGCGGGCAGGTGTTCCAGCAACGCGACGCTCACGGCCACATCCTCGTCGAGGTTGCGCAGCATCATGCTGCGGGTGGACTGGTCGCGTTCGAAGAACAGCAGGCCGAACGACAGTGCGTGGGCCAGCGCCAGTCCGCCCAGCAGCACCAGCAGCAGCCGCGCCGACAGCGTGCGCGGCCAGCGTGGGCGGCGTGCGGTGATATTCATTCGTCCGGCCCCAGCAACTGCACCGGCACGCTGAACACGTAGCCTTCGCTGCGCACGGTCTTGATGTAGGTGGGCTCACGCGCGTCATCGCCCAGGCGCTGGCGCACGCGGCTGACCAGCAGATCGATGGAACGATCGAACAGTTCTGCATCACGGCCCTGGGTAAGGCTGAGCAGCTGGTCGCGGCTGAGCACGCGGTTGGCGTGGTCGAGAAACACGCGCAGCAGGCGGAATTCCGCACCGCTGAGCGGATAGGCGGTGTCCTGCGCATCCAGCAGGTGGCGGGCGGTGGTATCCAGGCGCCAGTCGCCGAAGGCCAACTGGCGGCCGGCTTCGCTCACCTGCAGGTTCGGCGGCAGCATCTGCGTGCGTCGGATCACCGCATTGATGCGCGCCAGTAGTTCGCGTGAGGAGAACGGCTTGGTCACGTAGTCATCGGCGCCCATTTCAAGGCCGATGATGCGGTCGGTTTCATCGTCGCGGGCGGTCAGCAGCACCACCGGCACCGCGCGATGCTTGCCGGCACGCAGGTTGCGGCACAGGCTCAGCCCGTCCTCGCCGGGCATCATCACGTCCAGCACCACCAGATCCACCGCGTGGGTATCCATCAGCGCGCGCATCGCACGGCCGCCATCGGCCTGGCTGACACGCAGGCCGCTGCGTTGCAGGTAGTCGGCCAGCATCTGGCGGATCTCGCTGTCATCGTCGACGACCAGGATGTGCGGTACGTGGTTCATTGCGTTCTCGATGAAGACGGCGGTCAGGGCCGCGCTGCGCGGCCATGGTAGCGCGGCTCAGGGGCTGGGCAGCAGGCGCTGGATCTCGCTTTCGGTACGTGCGTAGTCGCCCTCGCCGTAATGGCGGTAGACCACCCGCCCCTGCCCGTCGAGCAGGTACAGCGCCGGCCAGAAGCGGTTGCCCCAGGCATTCCAGATCCGGTACTGGTTATCCTGCACCACCGGCCAGGTGATATCCAACCGTGTGATGGCCCTGCGCACGTTGCTGGGCAGCCCTTCATAGGCAAATTCCGGCGTGTGCACGCCGATCACCTTCAGGCCCTGCGGCGCGTATCGCGTATGCCACTGGTGGACGTAGGGCGCCACGTTGAGGCAGTTGCTGCAGGTGTAGGTCCAGAACTCGACCAGCACCACCTGCCCCTGCAACTGCTTCAGTGTGAGCGGTGGGCTGTTGTGCCAGGGTCCGCCACCGTCGAACCCCGCCATCGGTGCTGCAGCGAGCGGCTGCGCACCGGCATCCGCGCCGGGCCATGCCAGCAACAGCGCCGCTCCGCCCAGCAGGCCCAACAACAGCGGCAATGCGTACCCTCGCAGTGCGGCCATCGCTCAGCCACCCTGCTCGGCCAGCGGCAGTTCCGCCGGCTTCACCCCTGCCGCTTCCAGAATGCTGTCGGCCACCTGCGCCGGATGCGAAAGCAGCGACACATGGCTGCTGCCGATCGATTGCAGCTGTGCACCGATGCGACGTGCGGTCGCGGCCTGCAGCTGTGGCGACAGCATGCGGTCATCGCGGCTGAGCACGTACCAGCTCGGCTTGCTGCGCCACGCCGCAACGTTCACCGCCTCGCCCAGTGCACTGGCCTTCAACGGGACCTGCGTGCTGTACAGCAATGCGGCCGATTTTTTCATCACGTCCGGCGCGAAGTCCTGGGCGATGGCATCCGCCGGCAAGGTCAGGTAGCCATCCCTTTCCTGCAGTCGCGCCAAGCCCGGACCGACCGGGAAACCTTCGCCCTGTTGCGCCGAAGACTGCCCTGCATCCGGCGCGAAGGCCGCCACGTACACCAGCGCCTGCACCTTCGGGTCATTGCCCGCTTCGGTGATGACCGTGCCACCCCAGCTGTGGCCGACCAGCACCACCTTGCCGGGCGCGGCGGCAATCGCGCGGCGGGTGGCGGCGACATCGTCGGCCAACGAGGTGAGTGGATTCTGTACGGCCACCGCCGGCAGCTTCCAGTCATGCAGGGTACTGATGACCTTGCTCCAGCTGGAGCCATCGGCGAAGGCGCCGTGCACCAGGATGACGGTGGGCGGTGCAGCGGTATCGGCCTGGGTAGCGAAGGCGGGGGCGGCGGCGCCGGCAAGGGCGAGAGCAGCGGCAAGCAACGAGGTACGGATCATGGGTGGCACTCCGGTGTTGGGAGTGGCCATTTCCATCTGCCGGTGTATCGGCGCTGTTTCTCCACGGCGCGGAGTTGTACCGGACTGTAGGGCGCAGGCGGGTTTCTACAGTGGGATACATTCGCGCGCCGGTCCTTGCTGGGTGCTACCGGGTGGATCAGGCTCCCCGCACGCGTGCGCGCAACGCCCCGATGTGCATCCAGGCATCGTCTTTGTATCCGACTGTACGAAACCCGGGCTGCGGCCACAGTCGCTGACAAAACCCCGGGCAACGGCACACGTTGCCGATACCTGCGCCGACTGAAATGGCCTCCATCGACCACTGGCCCGCAGGACACCACCATGATCAGCACTGCCTCTTCCGTCGTTACCCCCCGCCTGGACGCCGTCGGCCGCTGGCTCTCGCCATTGGCGCTGCGCATCCTGCTGGCTTGGGAGTTCTTTGAATCCGGCCGCGAGAAGCTGGCCGGCCAGAACTGGTTCGCCGACCTGGAAGGGCGTTTCCCGTTCCCGTTCTCCACCCTGCCTGCGTCACTCAACTGGCAGCTGGCCACCTGGCTGGAACTGGTGGGCGCTGTAATGCTGCTGCTGGGCCTGGCCACGCGCTCGGTGGCCTACATCTTCTGGGTGCTGACCCTTGTTGCCATCGCCGCTGTGCACTGGCCCGACCAGTGGAACGGCCTGGGCGAACTCTGGCAGGGCTATGCGATCACCGACCAGGGCTACGGCAACTTCAAGCTGCCGCTGCTCTTCCTGGCCATGCTGCTCCCACTGATCCTCAACGGCGGCGGTGCGCTCAGCCTGGACCACCTGCTGGCCGGCCCGCAGCGCCCCACGGCGGGCAACGACGGTCTCGGCTGGGGCGTGAGCCTGATCGCCCTGCTGCTGCCGGTCGCCGCGCTGCTGCCCGGCGTCGGCTTCGGTGGCGCGCTGCTCGGCGGCGCCCTGCTGTTGGGCTACGTACTGCGCCGTCGCCGCAACGCCTGATCCGCATCGCCCCTTCCCGCGCTTCTTCCCTTCGTTTCCGTCGCCTTCAGGCGGCGTCCATCCCGCACGCCCTGCGTGCCAATCCCAAGGAGTCATCATCATGTCCGTCTCGACCAAGAACACCCCCTCCTCCCGCCTGCCGCGCATCGGCGCCATCGGCATCGCCCTGGCCGGTGGCCTGCTGCTGGCTGGCCAGGCCGCCGCGATCCAGCCAATGGCCATCGGTGCCGTGGCGATGAGCGCCGCCGCCGAAGGCAAGTGTGGTGAAGGCAAGTGCGGCGCCAACAAGGCTGCCACCGGCAAGCCTGCCGGCAAGGCCAAGGTGGTCGAAGGCCAGTGTGGCGAAGGCAAGTGCGGCGACGCCTCGTTTGCCCGCACCGACCGAGATCACGACGGCCGGGTCTCGCGTGCCGAGTTCAACGCCGTGGCGGCCAAGCGCGCCGCCGAATTCGACCGCATCGACACCGACCACGACGGCTACATCAGCGAACAGGAAGCGCACGACTACCTGCGCAGTGTCTACACCGCCAACGGCAAGCCGATGCCGAAGGGCCTGTTCTCCCGCGTCAACGACTGATCGTTCCCCACCCGGCGCCGCCCTTGCGGCGGCGCCACTGCCCTGGAGTACCGTCGCATGTCCCTGCCCCTGTCTTCCGCCAGCGCTGGTCTCGGCCTGCGCCGTGGCCTGATCGATGAACTGCTGGCGATGCCGGCCAATGCCATCGACTTCCTCGAAGTGTCGCCGGACAACTGGATCGGGGTTGGCGGTGCCCACGGCGCGGCGCTGCGCCAGTTGAGTGAGCGCCATCGCCTGACCTGCCACGGCCTGTCGCTGTCGCTGGGCGGTCCGGACCCGCTGGATCGCACGCTGCTGGGACAGACGCGCGCCTTCCTCGATCTGCACCAGGTGCAGCTGTACAGCGAACACCTGAGCTACTGCGCCGCCGGCGGCCATGTCTACGACCTGCTGCCGCTGCCGTTCACCACCGAGGCCGTGCACCATGTTGCCGCTCGCATCCGCCAGGTGCAGGACATGCTGGGCCGACGCATCGCCGTGGAGAACATCTCCTACTACGCCGTTGCCGGTGCGGACATGAGCGAGATCGACTTCATCAACGCCGTACTCGCCGAAGCCGACTGCGACCTGCTGCTGGACGTCAACAACGTCTTCGTCAACGCCTGCAACAACGGTTACGACGCCTTCGATTTCCTGGCCCGCGTGCCGGCGCATCGCGTCGCCTCGCTGCACGTGGCCGGCCACTTCGACGAGGACGATGGCTTCAAGATCGATACCCACGGTGCGCCAGTGAAAGGCGTGGTCTGGGCGCTGCTGCGTGAGGCCTATGCACGTGTCGGCGTCCACCCCACCCTGCTGGAGCGCGATTTCAACTTCCCGCCTTTGGCCGAGCTGCTGGCCGAGGTCGAGCAGATCCGCCACGCGCAGGCCGATGTGCTGCTGCCCGAGGTGGCCCATGGCTGAGCCGCTGGCCACCCTGCAGCAGCGCTGGGCCGACCATGTACGCGACCCATCGATGCCCGCGCCTGAGGGCATCGATGCACGGCGGATGGCGGTCTACCGCCGCCTCTGCATCGACAGCCTGGACAGCCTGCTGGCAGGCAGCCTGCCGCGCCTGCAGGCGCAACTGGGTGATGCCTGCTGGCGCGACACCGTGGAGCACTACTACGCGCGGCATGCCTGCCATACCCCACTGTTCCCGCAGATCGCCGGCGAATTCGCCGCGTGGCTGGGCGTGCAGGCAGACCTCGCGCTGCCGGGCTGGGTGGCGGAACTGGCGCATTACGAAAGCACGCAGCAGGCACTGCACATTGAAGCGCGGGACACCGGCCAGCAGCCATTGCATGCGCCACAGGCAGGCAGCGTGCTGGCGCTGTCTCCACTGGTGCGGGTGCTGGGCTACCAGTGGCCTGTGCATGAGGACGCCGGCCAGAACGGCGCGCCTACCGCGATGCCGACGTTGCTGCTGCTGCGACGCCTGGGTGACTTCAGCCTGCAGGTGCAGGAACTTTCACCGCTGGCATATGCGCTGCTGTCGGCGTTCGGCGATGACGGCGCCCGTGCGGAAGACGCGCTGCAGGTACTGGCCGATCTGCATGGCGTGGCCGCCGACGAACTGCGCACAGCCTGCATTCCGCTGCTGGGCGAGCTGTGCGCGGCCGGCGTGCTGGTGGTGCCTAGCGACTGTTGAAGGTGCCGGCCAGCGGCCGGCACTACCCACTCCTTGGCCGGCCAGAGGCCAGTGCCCCCCCATCTCCATTCTTCGAGGTCTGATCATGGCTGTTTCCAATACCTCCTTCCTGCACGGCTGGCGCCTGTTCGTGGCCATCGCCGTGGTCCTGATCGCATTCGCACTGGCGGCATTCACCCTGCAGCCCGACGTGGTCGAGGGCAGCCGCACGGCGATCCGGGTGACGGCACGCACATCGTTCCTGCTGTTCCTGGCCGCCTTCACCGCCTCCTCGTTCGCCAGCCTGCTGCCCGGCCTGGTCACCCGCTTCCTGTTGCGCGAGCGTCGCATCGTCGGCCTGTCGTTCGCGTTCTCGCACCTGCTGCATGCGGTGGCGATCACCGCCTTCGGCATCCTCAACCCCGCGTTCTGGCCGGCGCGCTCGGCCCTGGCCAACCTGCCGGGCACGATCGGCTATGTAGCCATCCTCGCCCTGGCCATCACCTCGCATCGTGGCATCGCCCGCCGCATGGGCCCCACCGCGTGGCGTCGCCTGCACGTGACCGGCATGTGGATCATCGCCGCAGTGTTCACCTATTCGTACTTCAAGCGCGTGCCCGGCAACTTCGGGTACGCGGTGCCCTCCGCGTTGCTCTTCACCGCTGTCGTGGTGCGCGCGATCGCCAAGCGGGCGCAGTCGCTGCGGCGCAATACGCATGCGCGGCCGCCGCTGCGGAGTTCTTGAGGACGCGGTTACCTGTAGAGCCGAACCCATGCTTGGCTGCCTCTGGTTCAGCCGAGCATGGGCCCGGCTCTACAGAGGGATCCCAGCACGATAGACAGCGAATTCCTCGCGGAAAGGGATCTGACCCCACTTCAGATCACGGGGCGCGGCGCAGGGTGATCAGGGTGATTTCCGAAGGCACGCCGATGCGTGCCGGGAATCCGCCCCACAGGCCAGCGCCATTGCTCACGTACAGTGTCATCCCGTCCACCTCGTAGCGGCCGGAGACGTAGCCGCCGTTCGCCCGCTTCACCAGCTGGTCCATGCCGATGATCTGCCCCCCGTGGGTATGCCCGGACAACTGCAGCTTCACGCCGCGCGCGGCCGCCTCACGCGCATTGCGTGGGCGATGATCGAGCAGGATCACCGGTGCGGACGGATTAGCACCGGCCAACGCGGCATCCAGATCCGGCAACGGCAGGCCGTAGCGTGCCGCCACCGGGTCGGTGACACCGGCGATGGTCAGCGCCGCATCACCGCGTCGTACCTGCAGGTGGCTGTTCTCCAGCACCTGCATGTGCAGCGTGCGGAACGCCTGCATCCAGTCCTGGTACTGCGCGTAGTACTCGTGGTTGCCAGTGATGGCGATGACGCCATCCGGAGCCTGCAGATCGGCCAACGGTCGCGCGTCGTCGCGGCGGGCCTCGACGCTGCCGTCGATCAGATCGCCAGTGATCACGATCAGGTCCGGCTTCAGCGCGTTGCTCTCGGCCACCACCCTGCGCACCCACTCGCCGGTCAGCAGACGGCTGGCGTGGATGTCGGTCAGCTGCAGCACGCGATAGCCGTCGAATGCGGCCGGCAGATCCTTGATTGCCACGTCGATCTGCCGGGGCTTGGGTACGGCCATGCCCTGGCTGATCCCATAGCCACTCACAAGCAGGGCCAGCAGGCCGGCCAGCGGCCGCAGCTGCGGTGCACGCAGCGCCGATACCATGCGCGGCCAACGCAGCAGGCGCGAAACCAGCAGGCCGGCGTCCAGTACCAGCATCACCAACGCCAGCAGCAGCACGGCAGTGGAGCAGGTCGCCAACACGGCGATCGCCATTTTCGGAATTTCCGGCGACGCCATCGTGCCCCAGAAGGTGGCCACGATGCGCAGCTGCACGGCCACGGCCACCACCAGCAGCGACAGCACGACCTTCAACCCGATGGGCATGCGCAGCGGCCAGAACAGGCGCCAGGCCACATACAGGCCCATCAACAAACCGATCGTACTCAGCACTGCAACCATCCATGACAGAAAGCGGGCCCGCCATGGTGACGGCTGCGGGCCATGTTGTGTAGAGCCGCGCCATGCTGCGCTGCTTTGAATGTAGAGCCGAGCGCATGCCCGGCTACATCCGCGGAGCCGAGCATGGGCTCGGCTCTACAACGGCTGGTCGAGGCGCTCCAACCGCAGGCGGGCGATGCGGCGCTTTTCCATCGCCAGCACGGTGATGCGCACGCCGGCCACGTCCACCGCATCACCGATGTCCGGCAGGCGACCCAACTGTTCCAGCACCAGGCCGGAGATGGTCATGTAGTCGGTACTGCGCGGCAGCGACACGCCGGCCAGTCGCTGCAGGTCGTCCAGGGTCAAGGCACCATCGGCCTCCCACTGGCCTTCCCCCTGCGCGACCACGCCATAGCGCTCGCCCTGGGTATCGACCAGATCACCAGCAATCGCCGCCAGCAGGTCGTTGGCCGTCACCAGGCCTTCCACGCTGCCGTACTCGTCCACCGCCACCGCCAACGGCACCGGGTGCTGGCGGATCAGTTCCAGCGCCTGCAGCGCACTGGCGCTGGACAGCACGTACTGCGGCTCACGCAGGTTGCCTTCCAGCTGCAGCGGCTTGCCCTGCAGCAGGTCGGCCAGCAGGTCGCGGCTCTGCACCACACCGCACAGGCTGTCCAGATCACCATCGCCGACCAGCAGGCGGGTGTGCGGCGATGCCACCAGGCGTGCCACCACGTCGTCCTGTCCACGCGCCAGGTCGATCCACTGCACGTCGGCGCGCACGGTCATCACGCTCGACACCGGGCGATCCGCCAGCCCCAGCACGCTGCGGATCATCTCGTGCTCGGCCGGCTGCAGGCGCTCTTCGGCATCGACGTGTTCGTCAGCACTTTCGTCGTCGTGGCCATTGGTCGGGCGCGCGCCCAGCATGCGCAGCACCGCATCCGCAGTACGTTGGCGGAACGGCTGGCGGCGCTCGTTGCGCTCGCGGTTGAAACGTACCCACTGGTTGAATGCCTCGACCAGGATCGAGAAGGCGATGGCCGCGTACAGGTAGCCCTTCGGGATCTTGTAGCCCAGGCCCTCGGCCACCAGGCTGAAACCGATCATCAGGAGGAAGCCCAGGCACAGCACCACCACCGTGGGATGCTTGTTGACGAAGCGGGTCAGCGGCTTGCTGGCCACCAGCATCAATGCCATCGCGATGGTCACCGCGGCGTACATCACGCCCAGGTTGTCGACCATGCCGACCGCAGTGATCACCGAGTCCAGCGAGAACACCGCATCGAGTACCACGATCTGTGCCACGACCATCGCGAAGCTGGCGTAGACCTTCTTGCCATTGTCCTCATGCTGGCGGCCTTCCAGCCGCTCGTGCAGCTCCATGGTGCCCTTGAACAGCAGGAACAGGCCGCCGCCCAGCAGGATCAGGTCACGCCCGGAGAAACTGTGGTCGAAGAGCGTCAGCAGTGGCTCGGTCAGCTTCATGATCCACGCCAGCGCCGCCAGCAGCACCAGCCGCATCAGCAGGGCCAGCGCCAGGCCGATCACGCGCGCGCGGTCGCGCTGGTGCGGCGGAAGCTTGTCGGCAAGGATCGCGATGAACACCAGGTTGTCGATGCCGAGAACGATCTCCAGCACGACCAGGGTTGCAAGGCCCATCCATATCGAGGGGTCAGCCAACCATTCCATTTCAGGTCCGTTTCGTCAGTAGGTAAGGGAAAAAAGCGACCACTCAGTCAGCGTCCTGTGCCTGCGCCGGGTCATGCCCGAGCAGGTCGCCGGGCGTGCACTGCAGCTCGCGGCAGATCGCATCAAGGGTGGAAAAGCGGATGGCGCGCGCCTTGCCGGTCTTCAGGATCGACAGGTTGGCCAGGGTGATGTCGATGCGCCCGGCCAGTTCGGACAGGGTCATGCCCCGTTCCTGCAGCATGCGGTCCAGGGTGATGACGATCGCCATCAGATGACACCGTCGAGGTCATCGCGCATCGCCGCACCCACGGCAAACACGCGTGCCAGCACGAACAGCATCAGCACCGCCACCAGGCCGGTGATCGACATGCCGCCGCCCACCTCCATCCAGGTGAAGTCGGGCCCCATCCAGGCCGCGTAAGCGCCGATCAGGATCGACAGCAGCTCCATCGCCAGCATCAACCACGCCATGCGTTGCAGGCGCTGCGCGTTGGCGTGGGTGAACGGCCGCTCGCGCGCCGCCGACTTCAGCAGCCGCAGCAGATGGCGCAGGAACAGCAGGCACAGCACCAGCAGCGCGACGATCGCGCCCAGGCCGAGGCAGAAGTGCAGGAACAGGTCGTTGCCGTGCGCGGCAACAGCACCGGCATCATGGACGCTGTCGAGTAGCCAGCGGCGGTCATGGGCGACCAGCGGCACGGCCAGCAGTGCGGCCAGGATGCCCAGCCAGCACATCGCCCGGACGGCCTGTACGGCGGCCTGGGCCAGGGTGAACAGGCCTCGCGCGGGTCTGGCGCGGGCGGGACGAGCGGTCAAGCGGCCTCCGGCATTGGGGTGGCCTCGCCGCCCCGGAGTGGATTTATCGATAAACGATATACCACATCCCGCGTGAAAGGCTGAATCGCAAGCCTGCCCCTTCCGTCGGTCAGGGCCCGGGCGCAGCGGGCTCCAGCATCGCTTCACCGGGCGTGGCCGAGGCCATCGCCTGCACGCCGGCCTCGGCCGCCTGCCGCGTGACCAGCCGGAAGCGCACCTGCAGCTTGGCCTGCCCCGGCGTGGCCCAGCCGTACTGGATCGCCACCTGATCAGCCGACAGCGGCCCGCGGCCCGGCAACGAGCGTACCTGCAACGGCTTTGGTGCCGCCTGCACCAGCCGCGCGAACCCCTTCTGCACCACCGCCGCCTCGGCCTTCTCCGCATACACCGAGCAGGTGCCATCGTCGGCCCAGCTGACCGCATAGCGCCCGCTGGCCAGCGGCACCATCCAGGCCACACCCGGCTGGCCCTGCAGCAACGTTGCAGCCTCGGCGGGCTGCAGCGGTGACAGCCCGTTGGATTCCATCAGCGACTGCAACCGTGCTGGCGCGCCGATGTGCTGCATGCAGGCGGTATCGAACAGCTCGCTGAAGGGATCCTGCGCCGGGGCCTTGGCCTTGGGCGTACGCGCGGGTTGCGCCACCGCCAGGGTGGGCAGCAGGGCCAAAGCCAGCCAGAAGAACGCAGGACGCATCGGGATTCCACGCTACGGAAAACAGCAGGGAGGATGGCAAAGGCCTGGCGCGCCGCGCAATGGCCGCGATGGCCACCAGCCTCCCGCTGCCGGGTCAGACTGCCATTTCACCCTGGTCCTCGCCATCCCAATAGTGGATGCGGCTGGCGCGCACGTGAATCAGTACCAGCCCCGGTGTATCCACGCCCTGCTCGAACCAGCGCTCAAGATCCTTCACCCAGTGCGCGCGCATCACAGCGCGATCGCGAACCAGCGCCGCCCTTCCCTGCACGTGCACGAACAACGGCGGCTTGCCCAGCAGTGACCTGCTGCCGGAAAAACCCAGCGCAACGGCGGGGTCAGCCTCAATCTCGTGCACCATGTCGGTGTCTTCTGTGGTGAAGAACCAGCTGTCACCGTCGTAGTCCACGTCACCGTTGTTGCTCATCGGACGACCGGCAATTTCTCCGCCGGCGCGGGTCTGCAGCATGGTGAAATCGATGTCGGCCATCTTCTTGGCCAGTTCGGGCAGTGTGAGCTGGGTCATGGTGTCGTCCTTCATCAAGTGAAATCCCAGCGTCTGCGCAGAGTGGTGACCGAAGCGTGGAAGGTCAATGTCGGCTTCTTCACAGAAAGCGAGATAGGGCGCGTGGCGCGTGCGTGACGCGCTGCTCACCACCCCACCTGCGTTTGCAGCAGCTGCACGCCCCATCGCGCGCCGGGCGATCCTGCAGACGCTGCGACGGGTGCATGCACGCATTGGCTGACGCGTGCCATCAGCGCGTGATGCGACCGCCACCCGCGACCCGTACCCGATCGCGCCCCTGCGCCTTGGCCCGGTACATGGCCGCATCGGCGGCACGCAGCAGGGTGCGCCAGCCCAGCGCGTCGGTGCCGCCCTCGGCCACGCCGAAACTGGCGGTCACCCGCAGCACGGTGCCACCGGCCAGCGCGATGTCCATCTGCTGCAGGGCCAATCGCAATGACTCGGCCAGCTGGCGGCCACCGGCCAGATCACCGTCGGCCAGCAGCACCAGGAACTCCTCACCACCATAGCGGGCGATGCTGTCGCTGCGGCGCAGGTGGTGCTGCAGCAACTGCGCCACCTGCACCAGCACTTCGTCGCCGGCTTCATGGCCATGGCCATCGTTGATCGCCTTGAAGCGATCCACATCCAGCAGGATCACCACGGCGCTTGCATCGCCTCCGGCGTGTCTCTGCTGCACCACCTCATCCAGCGCGCGCCTGTTCAACAGTCCGGTCAGCTCGTCGGTGCCGGCGAGCTGGCGCAGCTCGCTGGTCAGTGCCGAGCGCTCGCGCGATTTCTCACGCAGTACTTCGATGGCGTCGAACAGGCGCTGCATCTCGGCCAGCGGATGGGTGACATGCTGCTCCGGGCCAGGTGCATCCGTGGCGAGCTGGATCACCTGCTTCTGCGCCTGCAGCAGTGGCTGCAGGATCTGCAGGTGGGCGATGCGCAGGGCCACGCCCAGCACCACCAGCGTGCCCAGCGCGGTCGCCACCAGCACAGCCAGGCGCATGGCCTCGCGGTTGCGGGTGCGTTCGTAGCGGGCGATGGACACGCTCAGGTAGCCATCACGCAGGGCTTCCAGCGACTGCAGGGTAGGCACGTAGCGCGTGGTGAACTCGGCAGCGGTCCACGGCGGTGGTACACCACGGCGGCCATCCTCGATCAACTGCTCGATCATCGGCAGCGATTCGCCGAAGAACTGCCGTCGTGCCATGTCCCAGTGCCATGACAGTTCCGCGTCGCTGCGGAACACCGACTCATGGCTGCCCGCCAACCGCCACAGCTCCAGCAGGCGGCCCTCGGTCTGCAGTGCAGCGCGTGCCTGCTCCTCGCGCCATGCCCCCGGTACCGCGACCGGCGCCATCACGTTCGAGGCCAGGCGGCCGCCATGTTCGCGAAGATCGATCAGCACCTGGCCCTGCATCGCCGGAATCGCCGCTTCACGGTCGGCGCTGACCAGCACGTTGATCTGTGCCGAGGTCAGCAGGTGCAGGCGATCAACCACGGCGAACATGCCACTGATCGCACGCTCCACCGCCTCCACCCGGCGCGCATCGTGCGGTTGCGCCACCACCCGGTCCACCGCAGCCCGCGCCGACTGCAGGCGACGTTGCGCGTCGGCCAGCAGGCCACGCTCATCCAGCACGCCCGGGTCGTTCTTGAACACGGTCTCCAGCTGCAGCATGGCGGTGTCGACCCGCTTGCGCGCGGCCGCCAGCTGCGCGGCCAGCCGCGCCTGTTCGGCGGCGTCGGCCGGGTCAGCCCCCAGCAGGCTGTTGGCCGGACCGCGCTCGGCCGAAGCCAGGTTGGCGAGATCGAAGGTCTGCCGCAGCTGGCGCAGGCTGGCCAGGTTGTCTTCGGCGCCGGTGTAGCGCAGCGTGCCCTGGACCAGGGCGATGGCCATCAACGGCAGCGTGCACACCACGAACAACCCAGCCAGGATCCAGACCCAGGTCCGCAACCTGATGGGCGATGCCTTGCCGGCCATGCAGAATTCCCCTGAAGTGCGGCTCACTGTAGCGAGCGGCTCCGGCGGCGCCAAGCCAGCGCCGTACGATCCGCCGGGGTGGATATAGCGCAGCGCGCGCGAACGCGCCGACAACGCCGGCGCCCCCCGTCCAGCCGGTCAGATGCGACAGGTCACGCCGGGTCAGATCCAGCGCTGGTCGACCAGTTCGCGTTTCACGTAAGCGTAGAACACCGGTGCCGCCACCAGCCCGGGCAGGCCGAACGCCGCTTCCATCACCAGCATGGCCAGCAGCAGCTCCCATGCGCGGGCCTGGATTTCACCGCCGACGATGCGCGCGTTGAGGAAGTATTCCAGTTTGTGGATCACGATCAGGTACAGCAGCGCGGCCACGGCCACGTAGAACGAGACTGACAGCGCGACGATGGTGATGATCGTGTTGGAGATGATGTTGCCCACCACTGGCAGCAGGCCGGCGATGAAGGTGATCAGTACCAGCGTCTTGGACAGCGGCAGATGCACGCCGAACAGGGGCAGCACGCCCAGCAGGAAGATGGCGGTGAACACGGTGTTGAGCAGCGAGATCTTCACCTGCGCGAACACCACCTGGCGGAACGCGGTGGCCAGGCGGCTGGTGCGCCCGATCAGTTCCTGCGCCAGCGGCCCCATTTTCGGCAGCGGAAGTTCGTCGTACAGCGCGATCATCGCCCCCAGCACCATGCCGATCAGTACGCGCACGCCCACCTGCACCACCGACGTGCCGGCCACGCCCAGCTGGCGCTGGTGTTCGGCGGCCCAGTCATTCAGCGCCGCACGCAGCGCCGGCATGTCTTCGGGGATATACGGCTGCAGCAGCGCCGGTACCTGGTGGCGCGACGAATTGAGGATGTCCATCAGCCGCGCCAGCAGCGCGTCCGGCCCGCCGGTCTCGTTGCGGAAGAACGACGCCACGCCAATGCCGGCCAGCACCAGTCCGCTGATGATGATCGCCGACAGCACGATCACCGCGATTGCCCGCGCCCTTCCCGGCGGCAGCTTGCCCTCCACCGTGGACGCCAGCACGTGGGTCAGCTGGAACACCAGCAGGCCCGACAGCAGGGTCACCACCAGGCCCAGCTTCAGCGCCAGCCACATGCCCAGCAGCATCATCAACCAGGCCGCGATCCTCGGAACAGGGGGCTTGGACTGGGCAACGAGGGCGTCTTGCATGGGGGCACGTCCGGGCGGGGTGGCCCATGGTAGAGGATTGGCGGCGACGATTCCGGGTGCAGGATGAACGGGCATCAGGCCTCGTGCTGCGACAGCACTGCTGCAGCCCGCGCCGACTCATTCGCCATAGCTGGCGGTGTTCTTGCCCTGCCGTTTGGCGTGGTAAAGCGCACGGTCGGCCAAGGCCAGCCAATCCTCCACGCTGCCGCCGCGCGGCGTGGCGGCAATGCCGATGCTCACGCTGAACTCCACCCCTGGCGTAGCCTGCCGCGCCGCTTCGAGCAGGTGCAGGCGGACCCGCTCGGCTACGTGCATCGCATCCACGGGCGCGCAGTCGTGCAGCAGCACGACGAACTCATCGCCGCCCAGGCGCGCCGGTGTATCACCGGGCCGGGCGAAGGCGCGCAGGGTCGAGGCGATGTGCCGCAGTACTTCATCACCAGCGCGGTGCCCGTGCGAATCATTGATGCGCTTGAAGTCATCCACATCGAGCATCAACAGGCAGGCAAAGCCGCCCTGCCCCTGCGCCTTGTCCAGCGCCTGCTGCGCACGCAGGATCAGGAAGCCGCGATTGGCCAGTTCGACCAGCGGATCCATCCGGCTCAGGCGCTGCAGCTGGCGGTTCTGCGACTTCACCCGACGCGCCAGCTGCCAGCTGAGGATGCTGAGCCCGATGCCATAGACGAACAGGAACGGCACGCTGAGCACGATCGTGCGTTGCGACGACACGGGTTGGTAAGGAAACCCGAGCGCCCACCAGGTGAGCGCGAAGCCCACCACCAGAGCCAGCGTGGCCCGCATCGCCAGGCGCACGCCGCCGGCCGCGATCTTGTCGGCCACCAGCAGTGCGGCGAACAACGCGCTGGGTACGGCGCTCAGGGCCATGAACGCGATCCAGCCGCCGCCGAACAAGGAGTCGGCCACCATGCAGCGGAACTGGACCGCAGCCGGCTTGCGCGAGCGTTGGGTCAGCACCAGCGCCAGCGCCGGCCATGCCAGCGCATTGAGCAGCAACAGGACCCAGGGCAGCGCGCCATCTTGGCGCTCCAGCATGATCGAGCCGATGGGAATCGCGCCCAAGCCATTGCCCACGAAGCGCATCCAGCCGATGCGCCGTGCCGCGCCGACGCCTTCGACCGCGACCTCCGTCGAGTCAGTCAAGAACGGCATTGCCGACCCCCCTGCGCGATCGCACGTTCCACCCCGGCCCCTGCCGGGCTGCCAGTCGTGAGTCTGACAGCTTTACGTCAATTCGGGATCAAGGACTCGAACCTGCAGCGTCCCTGGCCTCACCTGGGCCCAGGCGCCGCCGTCGACCCCCGCACCATCAGGCTGAAATCCAGCGTCTGCTGCAGCGGCACATCCGCGTGTTCGATGATGGCAAGCAGCAGGTTGACCGCGCGCTCACCGATTTCCCGCATCGGCTGCCTGATCGTCGTCAGCGGCGGCGTGAGGTAGCGCGAGGAGGCCAGATCGTCAAAGCCGACGATGGACAGCTCGTCCGGCACGCGGATGCCCCGGTCGCGGCAGGCCGCCAGCGCACCCAGCGCCATCTGGTCGCTGAAGCAGAAGACTGCGGTCGGTGCCGACGCATCGGCCAGCAGCGCCACGACCGCGGCATGCCCGGATTCCACCGAAAAGTCGCCCGGCACCACGCTCAGCTTGCGCAGGCGGCCGCGCGCCTTGCCGGCTGCCCGCACCCCCTCCAGACGTTGCTGGTGCAGAGGATTATCCGGCGGCCCGCCGACCACGGCGATCCGTTCATGGCCCAACGCGTACAAATGCTCCATGACAGCGTGTGCAGCGGCGGCATTGTCGATGTGCACACTGGGCAGGCCCAGCGCGGGGTCGAACTCGCATCCGTTGACCACCGGCGCAGCAGCTCCCCTCTGCTGGACAATCTCGCGCGCCGTCGGTGGCAGGCGATGGCCGAGCACGATCATGCCGTCGGCCTCGTTGCGCCGGAGCATCTGCGCGTAGCGCTCCTCGCGGTCGGGTTGGTCCTGGGTATCGCCCAGCAGCACCGCATAGCCGACAGCCTGTGCGGCGTCTTCCGCCCCCTGCAGGATCTGGGCGAAGAACGGGTTGGCGATATCCGGTACCGTGACCAGGATCTTGCCGCTGCGCTGGGTCTTGAGCGTGCGCGCGACCGTATTGGGCACGTAGCCCAGCGCTGCGGCGGCCTGCTCGATGCGTGCGCGCGTCGCCGGCAGCACCTTGTCCGGCCGCGAAAGTGCACGTGACACGGTGCCGGCAGAGACGCCGACGTGCTTTGCAATGTCGTAGATGGTGGCCATGGCGTTAGTTCTCCTGCCCGCTGTGCAGTGCACAACAGGTCCTGCGTGAGCCCCTGCTAGGATAATGCAATCGATTGCATCGAGGGCGAATCACGTTGAAGACGCTCAAGGGTCCAGCGCTGTTCCTGGCGCAGTTCATCGGCGACACAGCTCCTTTTGATCGGCTGGACACGCTGGCCGGCTGGGCCGCGGGCCTGGGCTATTCTGGCGTACAAGTGCCGACCAGCGCGCCCCACCTGTTCGACCTGGCCGAGGCCGCACGCAGCCAGGCGTACTGCGACGACCTTGCCGGCATGCTGGCCGGGCAGGGTGTGCAGATCACCGAACTGTCCACCCACCTGCAGGGGCAGCTGGTCGCCGTCCATCCCGCCTATGACAGCCTGTTCGACGGATTCGCACCGCCGGAAAAGCGCGGCGACCCGGCCGCGCGCCAAGCCTGGGCAGTGGAGCAGCTGCTGCTGGCAGCCAAGGCCAGCCAGAGGCTGGGACTGACCGCACACGCGACCTTCTCCGGCGCACTGGCCTGGCCGTACTTCTATCCCTGGCCGCAGCGCCCGCCCGGCCTGGTGGAAGAGGCCTTCGCCGAACTCGGCCGGCGCTGGCGCCCGATCCTCGATGCCTTCGATGACTCCGGCGTGGACCTGTGCTTCGAGATCCACCCCGGCGAGGACCTGCACGACGGCGCGACCTTCGAGCGCTTCCTCGACGTGGTCGACCATCATCCGCGCGCGAAGATCCTGTACGACCCCAGCCACCTGCTGCTGCAGCAGATGGATTACCTCGGTTTCATCGACCGCTACCACGCGCGCATCGGCATCTTCCACGTCAAGGACGCGGAGTACCGCGCCAGCGCCAGCAGTGGCGTGTATGGCGGCTACCAGGACTGGATCGATCGCCCGGGCAGGTTCCGCTCACTCGGCGACGGCCAGATCGACTTCAAGTCGATCTTCTCGAAGTTCGCGCAGTACGACTTCCCCGGCTGGGCGGTACTGGAATGGGAGTGCTGCCTGAAACACCCGGAGGACGGCGCACGCGAGGGCGCGGCCTTCATCCGCGACCACATCATCCGCGTGACCGAACGCGCCTTCGACGACTTTGCCGACAGCGGCACCGACGCTGCATCACTGCACCGCATGCTGGGACTCTGAGCCGATACCGCCCCGGGAGGGCAAGCCATGACGCACGCCATGTCGCGCTTGGGCGCGATGATGTTTCTGCAGTTCTTCATCTGGGGAGCGTGGTTCGTGACCTTGGGCACCTACCTGGTGCAGGGCCCGCTGCAGGCCAGCGCCAGCCAGGTGGCGACGGCCTTCCTCAGCCAGTCCATCGGCGCCATCGTCGCACCCTTCCTGGTTGGCCTGATTGCCGATCGCTACTTCGCCGCGCAGCGCATCCTTGCGGTCCTGCACCTGGCCGGCGCAGTACTGCTTTGGATGGCCTCCACAGCGGACAGCTTCAGCACGTTCTCCGCCTGCGTGATGGGCTACATGCTGCTGTTCATGCCGACGCTGGCGCTGGCCAACAGCGTGGCAATGCGGCACATGCAGTCGCCGGAGAAGCAGTTCCCGCTGGTGCGCGTGGCCGGCAGCGTCGGCTGGATCGTGGCCGGTGTGCTGATCGGCTGGCTGGGCTGGGAACAGGCGCATCGGCTCGAACTCACCTTCCAGATGGCGGCGGTGGCATCACTGGTGCTGGGGCTGTACGCGTTCACCCTGCCGCACACGCCGCCGCTGGCGAAGCAGCGCGATGCCGGCCTCGGGCAGATTCTGGGGCTGGATTCGCTGCGGTTGCTGAAGTCACGCGCGTACCTGGTGTTCTTCCTGGCCTCCATCGCCATCTGCATCCCGCTGTCGTTCTACTACAACTTCACCAACCCGTACCTCAATGACCTGGGCGTGCGCGGCGCTGCGGGCCTGCAGTCGCTGGGCCAGGTGTCCGAAGTGCTGCTGATGCTGGCGATGCCATTCCTGTTCGTGCGGCTGGGGGTGAAGACGATGCTGGCGGTGGGCATGGCTGCGTGGGTGCTGCGCTATGCCCTGTTCGCCTTCGGTGATGCCGGTAGCGGCTTCTCGCTGCTGGTGATCGGCATCGTGCTGCACGGCATCTGCTACGACTTCTTCTTCGTCACCGGCCAGATCTACACCGATGCGCATGCCGGCCCCGACGCGCGCAGCAGCGCGCAGGGCTTCATCACCCTGGCGACCTATGGCGTGGGCATGCTGATCGGCACCTTCCTGTCCGGTGCGGTGGTGGAGCACTTCACCACGGCGGCGGGACCTGACTGGCAACAGATCTGGCTGTTCCCGGCCGGTGTCGCGCTGGTCGTGCTGATCGCCTTCCTGCTGCTGTTCCGCGACCGGCCGCTGGTCGCAGCCGCACCGTCTGCGTCCCGAGGAATCCAGTAGATGGCGACGCTTGGAATCGCCATCGTCGGCACCGGCATGATTGGCGCCGTGCATCGTCGCGCGGCGCTGTTGGCCGGTGCGCAGATCCGCGGCGTGGCCGCCTCGTCCGCGCAGCGTGCACATGAGGTCGCGCAGTCCTGGAATGTCCCGCGCGCCTATCGGGACATCGACGAGGTCATCGCCGATCCGCAGGTGCAGGTCGTGCACGTCTGTACGCCCAATCATCTGCACCGGCCGATGGCACAGGCCGCATTGGAAGCCGGCAAGCACGTCATCTGCGAGAAGCCGCTGGCCACCTCGCTGGAAGATGCACAGGCGTTGGCTGCGCTGGCCGCCTCGCGCGGCCTTGTGGCCACGGTACCCTTCGTCTACCGCTACCACCCGGTGGTGCGCGAGGCGCGCGCACGCATCGCACACGGCGAGCTGGGGCCGCTGCACCTGATCCACGGGAGCTACCTGCAGGACTGGCTGCTGGACCCGGCCAGCAACAACTGGCGCGTGGATCCGGCACTGGGCGGTACGTCGCGCGTGTTCGCCGACATCGGCTCGCACTGGTGCGACCTGGTGGAATGGATCAGCGGCGAGCGCTTCGCCGAGGTCAACGCGGCGTTCGAGACGGTGATCGCCGAACGCGGCGCCATCACCGGTCAGAGCTTCAGCACGCCCACAGCCAGCGACGCGATGCAGACGGTCACCAGCGAAGACGTGGCCGCGGCGATGTTCAGGACCGGTGCCGGCACACTGGCGTCATTGACGGTCAGCCAGGTCTCCGCAGGACGCCACAACCGCCTCTGGTTCGAGATCGACGGTGCCAGGGCCAGCGTGGCCTTCAACCAGGAGGATGCCGAGCGGCTGTGGATCGGAAGACCTGGCCAGCGCGAGGAGATCTTCGTGCGCGGTCCTGGTGCAGGCGGTGTCGAACAACGGCGGCTGTCGGTGCTGCCGGCCGGTCACGCGCAGGGCTACGGGCATTGCTTCGAGGCGTTTGTCGCCGACACCTATCGCGCGATCGACGGCGAACGGCCCGAGGGCCTGCCCACTTTCAACGACGGCGTGCGCTCGGCACGGATCGTCGACCGCGTCATTGCATCGGCCAGGACCCGCGCCTGGACCACCATCGATTGAATCCCGGGAGGAACGCTTGATGAACACCCCTGTTCGCAGAACCGCAGCCCTCGCACTCCTGTTGTTCGCTGTGCTGCCCGCCTTTGCCGGCGAAGCCCCCGCGCCGCAGATGCCGATCGCGGTGCAGATGTACTCGCTGCGCAACGCCGGCTCGCTCGACCAGCAGTTGAAGATCGTCCACGACGCGGGCGTGCACGCGGTGGAAACGGTGGGCACCCAGGGCGTCAGCGCCAGCGAACTCAAGCAGCTGCTGGACCGGTACTCGATCAAGGCGATCTCCTCGCACGTGGCGCTGGCCGAGCTGCGCAAGGACCTGGACGGCGTGGTGGCCTTCAACCGCTCGATCGGCAACACCACGCTGGTCGTGCCCTACCTGGACGCGAAGGACCGGCCCACCGATGCGGCGGGCTGGACCGCACTGGGCCAGGAGCTGGGCCGGCTGTCGAAACAGGTGCGCGCCAAGGGCATGCGCCTGGCCTACCACAACCACGACTTCGAGCTGGTCGACTTCAACGGAAGGACCGGCCTGGAACTGCTGTTCGCTGCTGCCGGCCCCGACCTGCAGACCGAACTGGACCTGGCCTGGGTGGCGCGCTCCGGACACGACCCGGCGGTGATGCTGGGCAAGTTCCGTGACCGCCTGTTCGCGGTGCACGCCAAGGACAATGCGCCCAAGGGCCAGGCCCGGGACGAAGGTGGATTCGCCGCCGTCGGCCAGGGCGTGCTGGACTGGAACGCGATCCTGCCAGCCGCGGCCGCCGCGGGCGTGCACTGGTACATCCTCGAACACGACCAACCGCGTGATCCGGCCAAGGTGATCCAGACCGGTGCGGACTACCTGCGTGAACACCTGACCGTCAGCCCGCACGCCAGCGCACAACGCTAGCCCGCGAAGGAGCCCCCGCTTGAAGACGATGCTGAAACTGGCTGTGATGCTGTGTGGCGCGACGCTTGCCACCACTGCCTGGTGCAAGGACGATCCTGCCGCCGGCGCCAAGCTCTACAGCGCGAACTGCATGGCCTGCCACGGCGCTGATCGCGCCGGCATGCCGGGTGCGTTCCCGGCGCTCACCGATGTCAGCAAGCGCCTGGATGCCGCGCAGATCAAGGACAAGATCAGGAAGGGCGGCGGACTGATGCCGCCCTTTCCCCAGCTTTCGCAGCAGGAAATCGACGACATCGCCAGTTACCTGGCGAAGTAGTCGGCGGGTGTTACAGCTCGCGCACCCAGATGTTGCGGTAGCTGACCCTGGAATCATGCTCCTGCAGATAGAGCGGCGCGCACGCGTGGGGTGAGTACGACGGTGCGCCGATATACTCGGTCCTGCCCGCCAGCACGGTGTCATCCTGCACCAGCACGCCGTTGTGCAGCACCGTGATGCGCGCAGGCGAGACGAGCCCGCCGCCCGGCGAGAAGCGCGGCGCCTTCCAGATGATGTCGTAGGCCTGCCACTGGCCCGGTGCGCGCGAGGCGTTCACCCGTGGCAGGGCCTGCTTGTAGATCGAACCGGCCTGTCCATTGGCGTAGGTGGGGTTGTTGTAGCTGTCGAGCACCTGCAGCTCGTAAAGTTCCTGCAGGAAGATGCCGCTGTTGCCCCGGTTCTGGCCGTCAAAGCCCTTCGTCTCGGTGGGGGTACGCCATTCGACATGCAGCTGGACGTCGCAGAAGCGTTGCCGGGTGCGGATGCCCTTGCTGCCCGGCACCACGGTCATCGCGCCATCGGCGATCTTCCAGGGCACAGGCCCACCCTGCTCTGCCTCCCATGCGGAGGCATCCCTGCCATCGAACAGCACGATGGCGTCGGACGGCGCCTTGCCCGCGGGCGTCGCCACGACTGCGGGCACCGGCGTCCACACCTCGGTCTTCTTCGGATCGCGTGCAGGATCGGCAGCGTCCTGCGCGAGGGCAGGTGCAGCAGCCAGAAGGCCAGCGGCGATCACCAGAGCCCTGATCATCACGGTCTCCATCAGCTGGTTCCCCATGCAGGCGTGCCGGGGGTATAGGCCAGGTCGCCGTCATAGCGACCCGGCACGGCGACGTACTGCAGCACGCCGGTCGCACCGACTTTGGAAGTGAAGAAGCCGAAGATGGCCAACTGCTTGATCATCGTGAAGTAATGCGGCATCGCTTCGCCCTCTTCTGGTGTACCGGTCTCGGTCACGTCGGCAGGACGTGCCTTCGCTTCAGCGTCCAGCGTTCGCAGCAACCCGGTGCGGGCTTCCGGTGTGAGCGATACGAAGCGGCCACCTGCGCGTTTGTCGATGTCGGCCAGGCCGGCGCGAAACGCCGCCTGCTGCCGGGCGGTGTAGCAATCGCTGACGAATGTCGCCATGAACAACCCGGCACCGGCGTCCTTCGCGCCAGGTGTCCGGGTCCGCGGCAGGATGGTCTCGGCGATCTCGTCCAGCGTGCCGACATCGGCATCGGAGAAATGGATCTTCGTGGCGCCCGCCGGTGCCTGCCCCTGCACAAGCGCAGGCAATCCAACCATGGCCGCGCCGGTGGCGGCGACGATCATCTTCAGCAGTTCGCGACGATCCATCACAGGTTCCCCGCTTTCAGTTCGCGCACGGCATGATCGGCGGCCCGCGCGGTCAGCGCCATGTAGGTCAGCGACGGATTCACGCAGGCGCTGGAGGTCATGCAGGCGCCGTCGGTCACATAGACGTTGGGCGCATCCCAGACCTGGTTGTGTGCGTTCAATACGGAGCTCCTGCGGTCACGTCCCATCCGTGCCGTTCCCATTTCATGAATGCCCTTGCCCGGGGCGTAGTCGTTGTCGTGCATCTTCACGTCCTTGACGCCGGCCGCTTCCAGCATCTCGGCCGCGTCGGCGGCCATGTCCTTGCGCATCGCCAGTTCGTTGGCACGCATGGCAACGTCCATCGCCAGCACCGGCAGCCCCCACTTGTCCTTGCGGTCGTGGTCCAGGCGGATTGTATTGTCGTGGTGCGGCAGCATTTCACCGAACCCGGTCATGCCGATGCGCCAGTCACCCGGCACGGTCAGCGCTTCCTTCAGGTCGGCGCCGATGTTCAGCTCGGCGATCTCGCGCGACCAGCCGTTTCGGCTGGCACCGCCCTGGTAGCCGAACCCGCGCAGGTAGCCACGCTTGTCGGCTGCGACGTTGCGGAAGCGCGGAATGTAGAAACCGCAGGGACGGCGGCCGAAGTAGTACTTGTCTTCGTAGCCCTCGACCCGGCCCGAGGCACCCGCACCGAAATGATGATCCATCACGTTGCGCCCCAACTCACCGGACGAAGAGCCCAGCCCGCCGTCCCATACATCGGTCGCCGAATTCATCAGCAGCCACGTCGAGTTGAACGACGACGCATTGAGGAAGATCACCTTGGCGGTGTACTGGTAGGTCTGGCCGGTTTCGGCGTCGATGACCTCCACGCCACGCGCACGCTTGCGATCCTTGTCATAGAGCACTTCCTTGACGATCGAGAACGGACGCAAGGTCAGGTTGCCGGTCTTCATCGCCGCTGGCAGCGTCGCCGCCTGGGTCGAGAAGTAGGCACCGAAGGGACAGCCCAGGATGCACTTGTTGCGGTACTGGCAGTTGACGCGGCCCTGCTCGGGCATCGGCTTGGTGATGTTGGCGGTGCGCGAGTGGATCATGTGCCGCGTTCCGCCAAAGGCCTTCTTGATACGTGCGGCCACATCCTTCTCGACGATGTTCAACGGGATCGGCGGCAGGAACTCGCCGTCCGGCAGCACATCAAGTCCCTCGCGCGTACCGGCGATGCCGGCGAACTTCTCGACATGGTCGTACCACGGCGCGATGTCGGCATAGCGGATCGGCCAGTCGGTGGCGATGCCGTCCTTGAGGTTCGCCTCGAAATCCAGATCGGAGAAGCGATAGCTCTGCCGCCCCCACAGCAGCGAACGGCCGCCGACATGGTAGCCACGGAACCAGTCGAAACGCCTGGTCTCGATGTAGGGCGAGTCCTGTTCGTTGGCCCACATTCCTTCCAGGTTCTCGGCCAGGCCGTAGTCACGCATCAGCACCGGGAACGCGGCCTTCATCGCCTGCGTCGGACGGTTGCGATGCGGGAAATCCCACGCCTCCTTCATCGCGTTGACGTAGTCCTTGACGTGCTCGATGTTGCGACCGCGTTCCAGCATCAGGACCTTCAGGCCCTTTTCGGTCAGCTCCTTCGCCGCCCAACCGCCACTGATTCCCGAGCCAACAACGATGGCGTCGTAGTGATTATCTGCCATGGGTTTCTTACCTGGGTGGATATCGTTTCAGACGTCGCAGAGGCGGATCGCCTCGCGCAATGAGGCAACGGGATCGGGGGCTGCAGGCGTGAACTCCTGCGCCAGATACCCCTTGAAACCTGTGTCGCGGATCGCGCGACAGATGGCCGGATAGTGGAGCTCCTGCTGGTCTCCGATCTCGTTCCGGCCAGGCACGCCTGCGGTGTGGTAATGCTTGAAGCAGGCGTGGTGTTTTCCAATGGTGGCGATGATGTCGCCTTCCATGATCTGCATGTGATAGATGTCGTAGAGCAGGCCGAAGTTGTCCGAGCCCAGCCGCTGGCAAAGCTCTACGCCCCACGCAGAGTGGTCGCACAGGTAGTCGCGATGGTCGACCCTGGAGTTCAGCAACTCCATCACCAGCACCACGCCGCGCTTCTCGGCATGCCCGAGGATGCGCTTGAGGCCAGCCTCCGCATTGGCCATGCCTTCCTGCGGATCCATACCGTTGCGGTTGCCGGAGAAGCAGATGAGATTACGGTAACCGGCATCGGCGACCAGATCGATGTGCCGCGTGTAGCGCTCCACCAGCTGGTCGTGGAACTCACGCCCGGCAAAGCCCTTGGTCAGGCCCAGCTCCGCGCCGTTGCACATCGAGCTGTAGACACCATTCGCCTTCAGCGTGGGCCAGTCTTCCGGGCCGACCAGGTCGATTGCGGCAAAACCTATGTCCTTCACCGTCGCGCAGAGTTGGGCGACGGACAGCTGCGGGAAGGTCCAGCGGGCGACGGAGTGCTTCAGGTTGCCCTTGAGTTGCGCCGTGGCGGCAAACGCAGGCATCGTCCCCGCGGTACACAGGGCCACGCTGCTAGCGACGGCCATGCGCAACGCATCGCGCCGCGTGAGCCCCCTCGAAAGAACCGGTCTGATCGAATGGATGGACATCCACCTACCGGCCTCCCAACCGGTATCAAACGCAACGATTCACAGCAATGCAATCGATTGCACCATAGGGGAGGAATTTGTCTGTTTGCAAGTCGCGGTGCACGAAAACTGATGCTGCGAAGCACAACTCCGCAGGAATTGTGGACAAAGGAAAGCCCCGTATGAGGCGGGCTTTCTTTCTGGGCGGTGGCAGCGGGACGACGCGTGTTGGCTACAGGGTCGAGACCGTGCCCCCGTCGATCCGATACTCCGTTCCGGAAATCGACGCAGACCGGGGAGACGCCAGGAACGTGATCAGATCGGCCACCTCCTGCGGAGCCGCGGGACGCCCCACCGGGATCCCCCCGAGCCAGTCCATGACCAGCCTCTTGCCATCCTCATAGTCGGTTCCCGCTTCTGCCGCGATCCGTTCTGCAAATTCCCGGGACGCCTCTGTCTCGATCCAGCCCGGCGCAACACTCAGCACGCGCACGCCCTTGGGGGTGACCTCTCTTGAAAGCGACTTGCTATACGTCGTAAGTGCCGCTTTGGCCGCCGCGTAAGCGGTAGTGGACTCCGGCAGAGGCAGCATGCGCTGGATCGAACTGACGTGGATGATCACTCCGGCGCGCTGCGCGAGCATTGCTGGCAGCAAGGCGCGATCCAGACGAACCGCTGGCATCAGATTGAGGTTCAGCTCGGCAAACCAGTGCGCATCACTGATCGCCGCGAAGCCGCCGCTGGGTGTCTTTGATCCCCCCAGCACATTGACCAAGATGTCTGCGCCGCCCCACGCCTGCAGCACGGCGTTGGCGAAGATGCCGGTGCCCTCGGCCGTCGACAGATCGGCTGCCACGTACGCGACCCCTTCGAACGGCCGCGCCGGCAAGCTGCGCGCAGACGTCATCACCCGGGCCCCAGCCTCGGCCAGGGTCCTGACCACCGCAGCCCCCACACCCAACGTGCCGCCGGTTACCACGACCCGCAGGCCACCGAGTTGAAGATCGAAGCTCATGCCGTGATCTCCAGCGCTGCGATCAGGCCTCGTTGCAATTCGAAACGGTAGGTCAGCTGGATCGGGCTGCCTGGGAAATTGCCACTGACAGTGGCGCGGACAACGTGACAGTGTTCCTGCCGCGCGATGGCGCATGGCATGCTGGTGGCACGGTACTTGGCCGATGCCTCGGCCAGGAAGACCTTGATCGCGTTGACGCCGGTGAGCGTGTGCCCGTCGTCCTTTAGGATCGCCTGGGTGGTGAAGCAACGCCCGAGGGCTTCGGGGTCATGTTCGGCCGCGAAGTACGCGGCAATGGGCTCTGGGAGTGTCAGTGCATTCATTGCTGGGCTTCTGCAGTGGTGAGGCGCTCAGGATGTGCACGCAGGCCAGTTAAGTGAATGCCCTATAATCCGAATGGGTTATGTCGAAAAGCCTACCTAATGCGCGGATCCGAGTTCACTGAACTGAAGGCCTTCGTGGCGGTGGTGGAACGCCAGAGCTTCGCGCGGGCTGCGGAACATCTGGGGGTATCGCCCTCGGCGCTGAGCCAGACCATCCGTCAACTGGAAGGCCGCCTCGGCACCCGCCTGCTCAATCGCACGACCCGAAGCGTCGCGCCATCAGCGAGTGGCGGGCGACTGTACGCACGCATAGCGCCGCTGTTCGAGGAGTTGGCCGTAGCGGTCGCTGAAACCCGCGAGGCGACCGGACGGGTGAATGGGACGCTGCGCATCAATACGCTGGGCATCGCCGCGAGAACACTGATTGCCCCGCGGCTTGCCCGCTTCCATCAGGTCTACCCCGATGTCGTGGTCGACATTGTGGTGGACGACGCGCTCAGCGACATCGTCAGTGGGCGGTTTGATGCAGGCATCCGCGTGGGCGGGCAGCTCGAGAAGGACATGGTGGCCATCCGCCTCACTCCCGACCTGAACATGGTCGCCGTGGCGTCACCGGATTACGTCGCACGCCGTGGAACGCCGCGATCTCCAACGGAACTGCAGGACCATGCCTGCATCAACTGGCGGCTGCAGAGTGACGGCAGGCAGTATCGATGGGAGTTCAAGAAGCGAGGCCGTCACCTGGAGGTCGCCGTGGACGGTCCTGTCGTCACCAATCACGCTGACGTCGGGATTGCGGCGGCACTTGCCGGCCTTGGAATCGCCTATCACTTCGAGCAGGATCGCGTGGGCGAACTGCTGGCCCAGGGATTGCTGGTACGGGTACTGGCGGATTGGTCGGTCTCGCGCCCCGGGCTTTTTCTCTACTACCCGAACAGGCGGCATCGCCCCGCCCTGCTGGGGGCGTTCATTGATTGCCTGCTGAACCAGGGTGTGTTCGGCAATCAGTGACAACATCGAGGAACGTCCGCATCGCCGGCCGTCAGACAACAGGATCCCGGCAGGGCCTCAAAAACGACAAGGGCCCCAGGCAGACATGCCAGGAGCCCTTGTCGGGATGCACCGAGGGTGCGCTTAGAACGGAATATCGTCGTCAGCGAAGTCGTCCATCGGCGGCGCCTGCTGCGGCTGCGGGCGCTGGTTGCCACCCTGGTTGCCGTAGCCACCGCCCTGGTTGCCGCCCTGGTTGCCATAACCACCACCCTGGCCGCCACGCTGGCCGCCGCCACCGCCGTACTCCTGGCGCGGGGCCTGCTGGCGCTGCGGACGATCGCCGCCGTAGTTGCCACCACCACCGCCGCCGCCACCGCCACCGCCACCGCCTTCACCGCGGCCGCCCAGCATCTGCATTTCATCGGCGATGATGTCGGTGGAGTACTTCTCCACGCCGTCCTGGCCGGTGTACTTGTCGTAACGCAGGCTGCCTTCGACGTAGACCGAGCTGCCCTTGCGCAGGTATTCGCCAGCGATCTCGCCCAGCTTGCCGAAGAACACCACGCGATGCCATTCGGTGCGTTCCTGCTGGTTGCCGTCCTTGTCCTTGCGGACGCTGGTGGTGGCCAGGCTGATGCGGGTGATCGCCATGCCGCCCTGGGTGTACTTCACGTCCGGGTCGTTGCCGAGATTGCCGACCAGGATGACTTTGTTGATGCCGCGCGCCATAGGTACCTTCGTCCGTTGTCCAAGGGCAGACCGCCAGTGATAGCACAGCCCCGGGCGGGGGTGCAGTAGGCTGGGCCGCCCCTGTTGAAATTTGGGGGAATGCAAGAACTATGCATCTTAGCATTGCCACCGCCATCCGCCCGGTCAGAAGACCCCGTCCGCGCAGGGGGATTGAACTGATTTCCTTGTCCGGCAATGACTTACCCTCGCTTCGGCGGACCTCCAGAGGGGTATTGGCACCTACCCATGGCATCATGCCCAGGCACCTTCCCCCTGCCCCCTCCCGCGTGCCCATGACGATCAAAGGCAAAGCCACCTCCCTGGACATCGCCCACCTGGCCGGGGTCTCCCAGCCGACCGTGTCGCGAGCCTTGCGGGGCAGCCCGATGGTCAATGCCGAGACCCGCGAGCGCATCCTGCGCATCGCCCGCGAGCTGAACTACAAGGTCGACAAGAACGCCTCCAGCCTGCGCCTGCGCAACGCCGGCACGCTGGCCCTGCTGTTCTTCGAGGACCCGACCAACGACGACTCGCTGATCAACCCGTTCTTCCATTCGATGCTGGGCTCGATCACCCGCGCCTGCGCGCTGCACGGGCAGGACCTGCTGGTCTCGTTCCAGCAACTGTCCACCGACTGGCAGGCCGATTACGAGGACAGCAACAAGGCCGACGGCATCATCCTGCTCGGCTACGGCGACTACCACGAATCGCGCGACCGCCTGCAGCGGCTGGTCGAACAGGGCACGCACTTCGTGCGCTGGGGCGCCGCCCTGCCCGGCCAGCCCGGCGTGTCGATCGGCAGCGACAACTTCCAGGGCGGGCATGACATCACCACCCACCTGCTGCAGCAGGGCTGCCGCCGCATCGCCTTCCTCGGCCATGCCTCCAGCCATTACCCCGAATTCCAGGAGCGCTACCGCGGCCATGTCGCGGCCCTGCAGGACCACGGCCTGGCCGCCCAACCGGCGCTGCAGCACGATGCGATCACCACCGAGGCTTCCGGCCAGGAGGCCTGCCAGGCGCTGCTGGCGCGCGGCGAACCGATCGATGCGATCTGCGCCGCCAGCGACCTGATCGCCATCGGTGCGATGCGCGCCCTGCGCGAGGCCGGGCTACGGGTGCCGCAGGACGTGGCGGTGACCGGCTTCGACGACATCCCGCTGGCGGCCTCGGTATCCCCGGCGCTGACCACGGTCCAGCAGGACACCAAACAGGCCGGCCAGCTGCTGGTGGAGCGCCTGCTGACGCTGATCGGCCGGCAACCGGTGGAGAGCCAGAGCATCCCGGTGAAGCTGGTGGTGCGGGAATCATCGCTGCGCCGGTAAGCGCCACCAGACCTCCCGCCACGCCTCAACGTGCGACGGCGGAATTCTCCCCCCATGACCAACGGCGGATGCGCACGGAAGCCGATGCGCGGATAACGCGCAGACATCGCCCATGGAAAGGTGTACGTCGCATGCTGAAGATCGATTCGCTGTCCAAGACGTACGCCAACGGCGTGCATGCTCTCAACAATGTCAGCCTGGACATCCCGCGCGGCATGTTCGGCCTGCTCGGCCCGAACGGCGCTGGCAAGTCGTCGCTGATGCGCACGCTGTCGACCCTGCAGGAGGCCGATAGTGGCACGGCCACCCTCAGCATTCCAGGCGAGGCGCCGATCGACGTACTGCGCGACAAGGACGCGGTGCGTCGCCGCCAGGGCTACCTGCCGCAGGATTTCGGCGTCTACCCCAAGGTCAGCGCGCTGGACCTGCTGGAGCATTTCGCGGTGCTCAAGGGCCTGACCCAGCGCGCCCAGCGGCGCGAGATGGTCGATGGCCTGCTGCAGCAGGTGAACCTGTGGGACGCGCGCAAGCGCAAGCTCGGCACCTACTCCGGCGGCATGCGCCAGCGCTTCGGCATCGCCCAGGCACTGCTCGGCGACCCGCGGCTGGTGATCGTCGACGAACCCACCGCTGGCCTCGACCCGGAAGAACGCAACCGCTTCCTCAATCTGCTGGCGGCCATCGGCGAGAACGTGGCAGTCATCCTGTCCACCCATATCGTCGAGGACGTGACCGATCTGTGCCCGACGATGGCGATCATGAACAAGGGCCAGGTGCTGCTGACCGGGCGCCCGGCCGATGCCATCGACGCGCTGCAGCAGCAGGTCTGGCGCAAGCAGGTCGATCCTTCCGAGCTGGCCGACCACGAGGCGCGCTACGTGGTGCTGTCGACCCGTCTGGTGGGGGGCCGCCCGGTGATCCACGTGCACAGCGCCAATGATCCCGGCGATGGCTTCGCGGCCGTGGCTCCCGACCTTGAGGACGTGTACTTCCAGCGCCTGCGCCTGCAGGCCCGTACCCGCGCGGCAGCCTGAGCGGAGTACGCCATGATCCTCAACTTCTTCCGCTTCGAGCTGCGCGAGCAGCTGCGTTCCCCGCTGCTGTGGCTGCTGGCCGGGCTGTTCGCCGTGCTCGCCTTCGCCGCGGCCTCCAGCGACGCCGTGCAGATCGGTGGCGGCACCGGCAACGTGCACAGCAACGCGCCGACGGTGATCGCGCAGATGCTGGGCATCTTCACCCTGCTCGGCATGCTGGTCACCGCGCTGTTCGTCAGCAATGCGCTGCTGCGTGACTTCGAGCTCGGCACCGCCGAACTGATCTTCGCCAGCCCAGTGAAGCGCCACGACTATCTGGCCGGACGCATCGCCGCAGCACTGGCGGCTGGACTGCTGGTCTACGTGGTGATCGCGTTCGGCCTGTGGCTGGCGCCGTTCATGCCCTGGGTCGATCCCGAACGCATGGGCCCGATCAGTTGGCAGGGCTATGCCTGGACCTTTGCGGTCATCGTCATTCCCAACCTGCTGTTCACCACCGCGCTGCTATCACTGCTGGCCGCGGTGACCCGCTCGATCCTGTGGGTCTACATCGGCCTGGTGGCCTACCTGGTGCTGTACGGCGCCAGTGCCGCCCTGCTGCGCGACATCGACAACACCTGGATCGCGGTACTGAGCGAGCCGCTCGGCATGCGTGCACTGGGCCGCACCATCCGCTACTGGTCCACCGCCGAACGCAACAGCGGCATTCCGGCGCTGGCCGGTTACCTGCTGGCCAACCGCGCCCTGTGGCTGGGCGTGGCCGCGGTGCTGTTCGCCGCCACGTTCGCGCTGTTCCGCACCGAACGCAGCGGCAGCGGCCGCCGGCGCTGGGGACGCAGGCCGGCGCAGCCGGTTGCCGATGCCGCCGGCATCCGCCCCAGCCGCGCGACACTGCCGCGCGTGGTACCGGCGTTCACTGCCACCACCGCGTGGCAGCAGTTCCTGCGCCAGGTCCGCTTCGATACACGCGGCGTCCTGCGCAGCGTGCCGTTCATCGTGCTGCTGGTACTGGGCCTGGCCAACTTCCTGCCCAGCGCGCTGTTCCGGCAGACCCTGTACGGCACCTCGATCTGGCCGGTCACCTCGCAGATGATCATGGGGCTGCAGGGCGCCTTCAGCTGGCTGCTGGTGATCATCGTGTTGTTCTTCGCCGGTGAGCTGGTCTGGAAGGAACGCGGCGCGCGCATCAATGAAGTGACCGACGCCATGCCGGTGCCGAACTGGGTACCGCTGCTGGCCAAGTTCACCGCACTGCTGGCGGTGATCGCCTGTTTCCAGGCGGCCGGCGCGCTGGCCGCGATGAGCGTGCAGCTGGCCAAGGGCTATACGCACCTGGAGCCGCTGCTCTACCTGCGCAGCCTGGCGCTGGATTCGGTGGTCTACATCCTGATGGGGGGCCTGGCGCTGGTGCTGCAGGTGCTCACCAACAACAAGTTCGTCGGTTACGCGCTGCTGATCGTGGTGATGATCGGCCAGGGCGTGCTGGGCATGCTCGACTACACGCAGAACATCTACAACTTCGGCAGCTGGCCGATCGCTCCCTATTCGGACATGAACGGCTACGGCCACTTCCTCACCGGACAGCTGGCGTTCCAGGGCTACTGGGCGTTGTTCCTGCTCGCGTTGATGTGCGTGGCCTCCGCCTTCTGGGTGCGCGGTGTCAGCCAGGGGCTGCGCCAGCGCCTGGTCCTGGCCGGCCGCCGCCTGCGCGGCCCGACCGGTGCCTTTGCGGCGCTGGCAGCAGTGGCGTTCGTCGCCGTGGGCGGCTGGCTGTACTGGAGCACCAACATCCGCAACGAGTTCCTTTCTCCGGATCAACAGCTGGACCTGCAGGCCCGCTACGAACGCGAATTGTCGAAGTACCGAAATCTGCCACAGCCCCGCGTCGTGGCGGTGGACAACCGCGTGGACCTGTCCCCCGAATCGCAGTCGATGGTGATCGATGCGAACTGGACGGTGCGCAACCTGCACGCCCAGCCCATTCCGGAACTGCATGTCTCAATGGGTGACGACAAGCAGCTGGTGGCGGCCGATCTTGGCGGACAGAAGCTGACCTTCCACGACAAGGATCTCGGCTACCGCATCTACCGGCTGGACACACCCCTACAACCGGGCGAAAGCCGTAGCGTACATTTCCGGGTAGTGCAGAAGCCCAATGGCATCACCGCCGGCCAGGCGCCGAGCAACCTTGTGGACAACGGCACGTTCTTCAACAGCCGCGTGCTGCCCTCGTTCGGCTACAACGAGGGCGCGGAGATCACCGACCGCAACGAGCGGCGCAAGCGTGACCTGGGCGAGCCGCGGCGCATGCCCAAGCTGGAAGATGAAGCCGCGCGCGCCAACACCTACATTTCCAACGATGCCGACTGGCTCGATTTCCGCACCACGGTCTGCACCGCGCCGGACCAGGTCGCGCTGGCCCCGGGCTACCTGCAGCACGAGACCACGGTCAATGGCCGGCGCTGCTTCAGCTATGCCATGGACCGCCCGATGCTGAATTTCTACGCCTACCTGTCGGCGCGTTGGGAGGTCCGCAAGGGCAAGTACAAGGACATTCCGATCGAGGTCTACTTCGACCCGGCACACGGCTACAACGTGGACCGGATGATCGAGGCGGTGCAGAAGTCACTGGCCTACTACGAAGCCAATTTCACGCCGTACCAGCATCGCCAGGTACGCATCATCGAGTTCCCGGGCTATGCGCGCTTCGCGCAGTCGTTCGCCAACACCATTCCGTATTCCGAAGCGATCGGCTTCATCGCCGACCTGCGCGATCCGGACAAGGTGGACTACGTTTTCTACGTGACCGCGCACGAGATCGCACACCAGTGGTGGGCACACCAGGTGATCGGCGCCAACGTGCAGGGCGCCACGGTGCTGTCCGAGTCGCTGTCGCAGTACTCGGCGCTGATGGTGATGGAGCAGGAATACGGCCGCCAGCACATGCGCCAGTTCCTCAAGCGCGAGCTGGACGGCTACCTGTCCGGGCGCGGTGGCGAGGCCATCGAGGAGCAGCCGCTGGAGCGCGTGGAGAACCAGCAGTACATCCACTACCAGAAGGGGTCGCTGGTGTTCTACCGGCTGCGCGAGGAGATCGGCGAGCAGGCCCTGAACCGCGCCTTGAAGCGATTCCTGCAGGACAAGGGTTACCAGCAACCGCCCTACACCACCTCGCGCGAACTGCTGGGCTACATCCGCGCCGAGACCCCGGCCGACCGCCAGCAGCTGGTCACCGACCTGTTCGAGAAGATCAGCTTCTACGACAACCGGGTGATGGCCGCCAGCGCCCGCAAGCGTGAGGACGGCCGCTACGACGTGACCCTGGACCTGCATGCGGCCAAGCAGTATGCCGATGGCAAGGGCAAGGAAAGCGACGGAAAGATGGATGATTGGGTCGAGATCGGCGTGTTCGCCAATGGCCCCTCCGGCAAGGAACGCGACCAGAAGGTGCTGTACCTGCAGCGCCACCACATCACCAGCGCCGAGCCGAAGATTACGGTGACCGTGGATGAAAAGCCGGACGAAGCAGGCTTCGACCCGTACAACAAGCTGATCGACCGGGTGAGCGACGACAACCGGCGCAAGGTGACGATGTGAGGCCCCAAGCAGGCGAGCATGGTTCGGCTCTACTGTAGTGCCGAGCCATGCTCGGCACATGGCCCGGACTGGCCGCGCGGATTCAGCGCGCGGCCTTCGGTCCCAGCAACGCCAGCAGTACGTACACCACGATCGAGGCGACGGTACCCAGCGCCGCCAACAATCCGAATGCCCACGCCGAGCGCCCCTGCTGCCGCGCCCACTGGGCCAGATGCCAGGCAGCGCCCAGGTTGATCAGCCAGGCAATGACGAACACCGGCCACAGCACCATGCCCACCGCGCGCAGCAGCGGCATGGCCACCAGGGCGGCAACGATGGCCGCGATCAGGAAGATCAGGGCCGAGCGGGAATGGCGTGATCGTGCCGGCGCGTCGGCGGGTAGTCCTCTGAGTTCCATGGCGAAGCCTCGATCCCGATGTCGCCCAAGGGGATCACGGACGGCGTTCGAAAGGAAGCCTTCTGTAGCGTCGAGCCGTGCTCGACTGATCAGGCATTGCGCGGAAGGCAGCCGAGCATGGGCTCGGCTCTACAGGACAATCAGCCCTGGGCGAAGTCCTTCAGGATTTCGCCGATACCGCTGGGCGAGATCTCGAAGCCCAGCGACGTGCCGGGGTTGATCACCACGCCGTAGCCACCCGGTACGCGGCGCAGCACGTCCAGCATCAGCCAGCGGATCTGGTGGGGGACCTGCTGGCTGTAAATGCCGACCCGCGACGGGTCGGTGAACACTGCCACGTGCAGGGTGCCCTGCTTGTCGAACAGCAACGGGTCGAAGCCGCTGCCGTCGGGGGTTACCAGGCTGCCGGTCAGCAGCACCACCTCGGAGGCAACGAAGGCCTCCATGAAGGCGCGGATCGGCACGGCACCGTCCATCGCCGCCTTCAGCAGGGTTTCGATCGGGGTCTGCGGGGCGAGGTCGGTCATGGCAACGGCGGGGAGATAGGGGCTCCTATTGTAGAGCCGAGCCCACGCTCGGCTGCCCCTATCTGCGTTCCTCAGAAGCGCAGCCGAGCATGGGCTCGGCCCTACAGCCGCCTGGGCCAGGCCCATCAACGCCCCAGCCGCTGGTCCCGCGCCTGCTGGTCGGCCATCGCCTTGTCCAGTTCGGCCTGCAGCGCAGGCTGCTGCACAGGCGCATCCAGCACGTAGACCTTCACCCCATGCGCCGGCACGTCAGCCTTCAGCTGGCGCTTGACCTGCACCGTGCCGCCTCCCAGTGCGTCGCGCCAGGTACCGGCCTGCAGGTAGCGCTCCACCTCGAAGGTGCGCGCCGCATCGCCCTTGTTCAGCAGCACCAGCGCCGTCTGCGCCACATCGCCGTGCTGCAGCACGCGGAAGAACACCGCCTCGTCACCCTGCAGCCGCTCGTTCACCTGCAGGCCACGCTGCAGTGCCGGGGTCGCTTCACGCAGTTTGGCGATGCGCTGCAGCGGCACGAAGATCGGGCTCTGCGGCGCGGCGTCCACGCGCGTTTGGCCAAAGTAGGCCCGGTTGCCGGCATGCTCGGCGCGGCCGCGCATGAAGCCGGTTTCCGAACCGTAATAGACCACCGGAATGCCGCGCGCGGTGAACAGCCAGTTGTGCGCGTCGATGAAGCCGTTGTCACTGGCCTGCAGGCGCGGCATGTCGTGGTTGTCGTAGAAGCTCATCAGCTCGTACGGGTTGGCGTACGGACCACCGCTCAGGTGCAGCGGCTCGGCCAGCATCTCAAAGCCTTTTCCGGCGGTGCCGAAGGTCTGCTCCAGCGCGCCACGCAGCGGGAAATCGAGCACGCTCACGTTCGCATTGGCCGGCCAGGTGTGCTCGGCGATGCGCGCGGCATCGTAGTCGAACGCTTCGCCGAACATGAACATGCCCGGGTGCTCGGCGCGGATTCGCTTGACGAAGGCGTGCCACCACGGGTGCGGCAGCCAGCCGATGGTGTCGATGCGCAGCGCGTCCACGCCCTGCGCGGTCCATTGCAGATAAGCACCGACCAGGTAGTCCATCACCGCCGGATTGTCCTGGTTGAAGTCGGACAGCTCGGCCAGGTTGCCATCGAAGATCGAACCGTCCTTGCTGTCGACCGGACCGATGTTGTTGTAGAACGCGTGCAGCGGGTTGTGCTTCGGGTCCAGCTTCTGCGGCGGCAGGTTCTGGTGGTCGGCAATCAGCGTTCCATCCTTGTCGAAGATCTGGCCGAACTGCGGTTGCCGCGTGGGCATGGTCCAGGCCGGCGAACCGTGGTTGCCGACGATGTCCAGCACCACCTTCAGGCCGGCGCCGTGCAGGCCCTTGGTCAGGCCGGCGAAGTCCAGGTCCTTGCTCGGCAGGTGCTCGTCGAGTGTGTAGAAGTTGATGCCCCAGTAGCCGTGGTAGCCGGTCTTGCCGCGGTCGGTCAGCGTGCTGGTGCAGCTGATCGGCTTGCTGCCGGTGAAGGCTTCATCCGGGTTGTCGACGATCGGCGTGATCCATACCGCACCGAAACCCAGGCTGCGGATGTACTGCGCATTGTCGAGCACGCCGCGGAAGTCACCGCCGAGGTAGCCGATGTTGCCGTCCACCTTGTCCGGGCACGGCACCGGGATATCGAAGGTGCGGTGCTTGCCACCCTGGTCGCGGTGATCGTTGGAGGGATCGCCATTGACGAAGCGGTCGGTGACCACGAAGTACACCGCATCGCTGGCGAACGGCTCGGTGGTACCAACGTAGTCCGGGCGCGGAGTGGCCACGGCCTGGCCGGCGAACAGGGCAAGGGAAACAGCAACAGCCAACGCAGCACGCATCACACCACCTCCGGACGGGACGGAACCCGCAGCACGCACAGGCCGGCGACGAACAGGCTGCAGCCGCCCAGTACCAGCACATGCATCGGCTGGCCACCCAGCCACGCGCGCAGCGCAAAGCCGAGCGCGCTGGCCGCGACCAGCTGCGGGATCACGATGAAGAAATTGAAGATGCCCATGTACACGCCCATCTTCGACGCCGGCACGCTGTCGGACAGCAGCGCATACGGCAGCGACAGGATCGACGCCCAGGCGAAGCCGACGCCGACCATCGACAGCAACAGCCAGTGCGGGTCGCGGATGAACATCAGCGAGACCAGACCGGCGCCACCCAACCACAGGTTGACCAGGTGGCTCCAGCGCAGGCCGATGGCACGCACCATCGGTGGAATCAGTACCGCAGCCAGCGCAGCGAAGCCGTTGTAGGCGCCGAACAGTACGCCCACCCAGTTGGCGCCCTCGTTGTAGGCCGCCGTCTTCGGGTCGGCCGAACCGAAGTGGACACCAGCCACCGCCGCGGTGGTGTAGATCCACATTGCGAACAGCGCGAACCACGAGAAGAACTGCACCCAGGCCAGCCGCCGCATGGTCACCGGCATCGCTCGCAGGTCGCCGACGATGGCGGCCAGCATATGCGTGCCAGGCAGCGCGCGGGCCACGGCCAGCAGCAGGCCGTAGCCTGCACACAGTCCCGCCAGCACGTACAGCATCCTGTCACCCTGGCGCCAGGCGATCAGCAGGGCCAGCAGCACGCCCAGCCCCAGCCACAGCGCCACCTGCGTCCACGGTGCCGGTCCGCTGACAGCGCGCGCGGCATGGTGCGAAGGTGGCTCGGCATCATCGAATGCAGCCAGCTGTGCCGGCGAATACTCGCGGGTACTGACCACCGTCCAGGTGATCGCCGCCAGCAGCACCACCGCGCCGAAGTAGAACGCATAGCGCACGGTGTCCGGCACTTCACCGGCGGCAGCCGTATTGGCCACGCCGAAGTGGGCAAGGATGAACGGCAGGAAGCTGGCGACAATCGCGCCCACGCCGATGAAGAAGCTCTGCATCGCATAGCCGGTGGGCCGCTGCCGCGGTGCCAGCTGGTCGCCCACGAAGGCTCGGAACGGTTCCATCGACACGTTGATCGAAGCGTCGAGCACCCACAGCGTGCCGGCGGCGATCCACAGCGTCGGCGAGTTCGGCATCACCAGCAGGGCAAGCGTGGTCAGCACCGCACCGATCATGAAGAACGGACGGCGGCGGCCCCAGCGCGTCCACGTGCGGTCGGACAGGTAGCCGATCACCGGCTGCACCAGCAGGCCGGTCAGCGGTGCGGCGATCCACAGCCCGGGCACCGCCTCGATGTCCGCGCCCAGCGTCTCGAAGATGCGGCTGGCATTGGCATTCTGCAGCGCGAAACCGAACTGGATGCCAAGGAAGCCGAAACACATGTTCCAGATCTGCCAGAACGACAGCTGCGGTTTGGCGGGACGATTCATCGTGCGCCCTCTTCCACGGCCACCTGCACCACCTTCAATGCCAGCACCTGCGCCTGGTTGAGCACACCGTCGCGCCCGCCCTTGCCACCGGTGTAATGCGCGAAGTGTTCCAGCGCGCTCATGTTGAAACCCTCTTCAAGCGTGACCGTGCACGGTCCCTTGGGTACTGCGAACGTCGCCGCCGTGGAATCCTGAACGGCCACGCTGTGCGGCAAGGCAACCGTGTGCCGTTGCAGCGGCTGGCCCGCGCACTGCAGCGCCAGCTGCTTCACCGCAGCGGTGACGCCCGTATTGATCGGCCCGTTCGGGTTGGCGTACTGCAACCGCAGGCGTACGTGCCCGGCCTTGGCCGAAGTGAACTGCCAGCGCTGTCCCCCTTTCAGCCGCTGCTCCGGCCCGACACAGACCATCGGGCTGTGCAGCGATTCCAGCCGGCCTTCGCGGCGGGTCAGGCTGAGGCAGTGCTGCAGGCCATCGTCGCTGATGCGCGCCACGCCGTTGCTGGCAGTGACTGCCTTGCCGTCCTTCCACAGCACCTGATCGGCTGCCACCGCAACGTTCCAACCCGCGCCCTTGCGCAGGGCCTGCGGTGCCACCGGCGTGACCGGCGCACGGGCGTTGGCATCCGCAGTCGTGGCAGCGAAACCAGTTGCTGCCGGGGCGGCGACCAGCTGCACCGTCGTGATGCTGCCACGCGTGGTGGTCCTGCCTGACACCAGCAGGCCATCGCTTACGGTCTGCGGGCGCTCCAGCACGTAGCGCTTGCCGTTGGCCTCCAAGGTGATGCGGCGCTGCTTGCCGAACAGCTCGGGCACCAGGCTGGCCGGCAGTTTGGGCTGCACGCTGCCATCGTCCTGCACGCCGAATACACCTTCGACCACCATCGACAGGTACCCCGCCACCGACCACAGCTGCCGCTCGGAATTGACCACCGGGCCGCTCAGCGCGCCTTCCTCGACATGCACCGCCTGGCTGACCAGCTCGTAGTTCTCCATGTTGGAACCGGCCAGCGCGGCACCCTGCATCAGCGAGCGGATCTCGGCGGCGATGCGCGGCGCATCGTCCAGCTGCCGCGCTGCACGCAGCGAATAGGCGCTGACGAACGGCCAGATGGCGCGGTTGTGGTAGATCGGCTGCTGCGCTTCCTGCGGCCAGACCACCGGGCTGCCAGCCGGCCCGATCGGGTACGCCGCCAGCGCACGGCGCGCACGCTCGGGCGGCAGCACGTCGGCCAGGATGCCCAGCGACAGGCCGAGCAGATCCACCTTGGCATACGGCACCTGATGCGCGGCTTCACCGATGTAGCTCATGTACTGGCCGATGTCCTCTCGCCAGAAGCGCGCATCGATCTGCTGCGCCAGCGCGTCGGCCCAGGCCTTGTATTCGGCCGCACGGGCGTCACCACGCTGGGCCGCCAGCCGCTCGGCCAGGCGCAGCGCCTGGTAGTGCAGCACGTTGGTGGACAGCGCGTAGGAATCACCGATGAAGCGCACATCCTCGCGGGTCCAGTCCGGATAGGTCTGTTCGCGCCAGTCCAGGAACGAGGTCTCGCCGCGGTACAGGCCCACCTGCGCGTCGAACACCATCGCGCGGTCCTGCGCCAGCGTGCCCTGCAGCGCCTGCCAGACCTGATCGGCAAACGCCGGATCATCCAGCAGGTGGCGCGCAGCCAGGAACCACACCACGCGGTCGCTGCTGATCGGCCAGCTGCCGCCGGACCCGGTGTCCTGCGCCACGAACAGGCCGGGCGTGTGACCATCGCGGGCCGCCGACAGCTTGAACTGCAGCGACTGCCGGGTGCGCTGCGGATCCAGCCGCGCCAACGCCAGATCGGCGGCGAAGCTGACATCGCGGGTCCACACATAGGGCCAGCGCGCGCCGGTCTGGAAACACTCGCACGGCACCGGCCGACCCTCGTCGAACGCAGGATCGCGGATCGCATCCACGCGGTCCTGGTCCATCTCCTGCTGGGCCAGCGCGAACAATGCATCGAACATCACGCTGCCAGTCTGGCTGCGCATGGGCGCGGCGGCAATGTGCACCTCACCCTTCGGCGCATGCAGCACGAAGCTGCCGTCGGCGGTGGCCTCGGCGCGCGCATGGCGGCCGTCGAATTGCAGGTCGGCCGCCTGCGCGGTCGGTCCCAGCGCTGCCCCGAGGGCAGCGGTCAGGCAAATGATCTTCAGCATCGAAGCGGCGGACCGGCTTGCGCCCGTCGGCCTCCCTCCCTCTCTGCACGCGTTGTAGGTCCGTACCGTCGTTGCCGGCGGGCGGGCGCGGCCCCTCCCTCAAGGGGCCTTGGCCCCATGGTAGACGCGGGACTGTCGGCTGCGCCCAGCTGCATACGTATTCATGGCGCTGCGCCGTAGCGCGCCGGCTGCGCTGGCTTATGGTCCGGGTCTGCCAACGGCGCCTTGGGAGGGGAAATGCCGATGTCACCCACTGCTGCACGCAGCGCGCTCGCGCATGTGTTCGGCCTGGCATTGCTGGGAATGGCGGCGCTGTCGCAGGCTGCGCCGCAGGTTGTCAGCGTCGAATCGCCGGGCAAAGTGCTCAGGGCCAGCCTGGTGCTGGACGGCGGCACGGCGCGCTATCGCGTCGAGCGTTTCGGCCAGACCGTGGTGGAGGATTCGAAGCTGGGCTTCGCCCTGCGCGACGGCCGGCTGGATCGTGATTTCGCGGTGATCGGCCAGCAGCAGCGCAGCGTCGATGAAAGCTGGGAACAGCCCTGGGGCGAACGCCGGGTCACCCGCAACCACTTCAACGAGCTGATCGTGCAGCTGGCTGAGACCACTGGCAGCGAGCGCCGCCTGGATGTGGTGTTCCGCGTCTACGACGACGGCCTCGGCTTCCGCTACGTGTTCCCCGAGCAGCCCAACCTGCGCGAGGCGATCATCGACGACGAGCTGACCGAGTTCGCCATTGCGCCGGAATCAACCGCCTGGTGGATTCCTGCCGGCGAGCCGATCCACTACGAATACCTGTACCAGCGCACCCCGCTGCGCGAAGTGCCGCTGGTGCATACGCCGATGACCCTGCGCAGCCGCGATGGCCTGCACGTGGCGATCCACGAGGCCGCGCTGGTGGACTACGCCGGCATGTGGCTGCGCCGCACCGAGGGCCAGCGCCTGCGCGCGCAGCTCTCGCCCTCGGCCGAGGGCTGGAAGGTGCGCCGCGCCCTGCCCTTCGCCACACCGTGGCGCACGCTGCAGATTGCTGACCGCGCAGGTGGGCTGGTCGAGTCAGACCTGATCCTCAACCTCAACGAGCCCAATGCGCTGGGCGACGTGAGCTGGGTGAAGCCAGCCAAATACCTGGGCGTGTGGTGGTCGATGCACCTGGACAACGAGAGCTGGGCTACCGGCCCGAAGCATGCGGCCACCACCGCCAAGACGAAGAAGGTGATCGACTTCGCCGCTGCGCACGGCTTCCGTGGCGTGCTGGTGGAAGGCTGGAATCCCGGCTGGGACGGCATGTGGGTGGGCAACGGCTACGAATTCGATTTCACCCGCGCCACGCCCGATTTCGATATCGACGCGCTGTCGGCGTATGGCCTGAAAAAGGGCGTGCACCTGATCGGCCACCACGAAACCGGCTGCGCCATCGAGCACTACGAGGATCAGCTGGGCGCCGCGCTGGACCTGTACGCACGGCTGGGCGTGGACCAGTTCAAGACCGGCTACGTCTGCGACGATGGCCAGGTCGACCGCCGCAACCCAGCCGGCGGCCCGCTCTGGCGCGAGTGGCACGACGGGCAGTTCATGGCCCGCCATCACCTGAAGGTGGTGCAGGAGGCCGCGCGCCGGCACCTGTCGGTGAACCCGCATGAGCCGATCAAGGACACCGGCCTGCGCCGCACCTACCCCAACTGGATCTCTCGCGAAGGCGCGCGCGGCATGGAGTACAACGCCTGGGGCCAGCCGCCGAACCCGCCGGAGCACGAGGTCAACCTGGTCTTCACCCGGATGCTGGCCGGGCCGATGGATTACACCCCCGGCATCCTCAGCCTGAAGGGCCGCCACGGCCAGGCCATCCCCAGCACGCTGGCCCGCCAGCTTGCCCTGTACGTGGTGTTGTACAGCCCGATCCAGATGGCCGCCGACCTGCCCGAGCACTACCTGCAGCACCGCGAGGCGTTCCGCTTCATCGAGGACGTGGCGGTGGACTGGGAGCAGAGCCGCGTGCTCGATGGCGAAGTGGGCGACTACGTGACCATCGTGCGCCGCGACCGCAACAGCCGCGACTGGTTCCTCGGCAGCATCACCGATGAAAACGGCCGCGTGCTGCCGGTGTCGCTGGGCTTCCTGGAACCCGGCGTGCGCTATCGCGCAGAGATCTACCGCGATGGTGACGGCGCCGACTTCCGCAGCAACCCGTTCGCATTCGTCCGGGAAACCCGCGAGGTGACCAGCGCCGATGCCCTGACGCTGGTGCTGGCGCCGGGCGGTGGGCAGGCCATCCGCTTCACGCCGATCCGCTGAACGTTTTCCTGCCTGCGCCCCCGTAGCGCCCGAGCCCACGCTCGGGCGGCGGTGCGCAGCACCAAAATGCAGCCGAGCATGGGGCTCGGTTCTACAGAACGAGACACTTGAAAGCGATTACACCCCTGCAAACGCCATTGAATACGTATGCAGGGTGATTCCCGCGAAGAATGCGCTGCCTACCATAGCGGCGACGACAGCGGCCACCGCGTCGCACGTTCACGGCACCGCCGGAACGCTCACAGATCGATCTGCAACATTGCCTGGGAGGGGAAAATGTTGAACCACAAGCGCAGTGCGCTGAGTCTCGCGCTGGCCGTTGTGCTGGCGCCGACGCTCGCGTCGGCACAGTCCACGCAGAGCACCACCACGCCGGCCGGCACCGCCGCCACCAACCTGGATACGGTGCAGGTCACCGGCATCCGCCGCGGCATCGAGAGCGCGATCGCGGTCAAGCAGGACGCCACCTCGGTGGTCGAAGCGATCTCCGCCGAAGACATCGGCAAGCTGCCCGACGTCAGCATCGCCGAATCCATCTCGCGCCTGCCCGGCCTGGCCGCCCAGCGCGTGGCGGGCCGTGCGCAGGTGATCAGCGTGCGCGGCCTGTCACCGGACTTCGCCACCACCCTGCTCAACGGCCGCGAAGTGGTCAGCACCGGTGACAACCGTGGCGTCGAGTTCGACCAGTACCCGTCCGAGCTGGTCAATGGCGTGACCGTGTACAAGACCCCGGATGCCGCACTGGTGGGCCAGGGCCTGTCGGGCACCATCGACATGCAGACCGCGCGTCCGCTCAGCTTCGGCGAGCGCGTGATCGCGGTCAGTGGGCGCTACCAGAAGAGTTCGCTGGGCCGCGCCGCCAACATCGATCCGTACGGCAATCGTTTCAGTGCCAGCTACATCGACCAGTTCTTCGACAACACCCTGGGCATCGCCATCGGTTACGCGCACAGCGACATGCCGATCCAGGAGAACCAGGTCGGCCTCTACGAGCCCTGGACCACCGAGCACACCGACAAGGGCGAGCGTCGCGGAATCGCGCCAGGCACCTACTTCACCGATGGCATCAAGGCACTGCGCCGTACCGGCAACAACAAGCGCGACGGCGTGATGGCGACGATCCAGTTCCGTCCGAGCAACAGCTGGACCAGCACCTTCGACGCGTTCCACACCGAAGCCGAGCAGATCGACACCGCCAACCAGTTCGAGCTGAGCCTCAGTGGCAATGGCGAGGACAGCAACAATCCCAACGCGATCCTGCCGGTGTTCAGCAATGTCGGCCGCAATGCCGATGGCAGCTTCACCGGTGGCACGATCAGCAATGCGTACCCGCTGGTCCGCGGCATGTACAACAAGCGCAAGGACAAGATCGACGCGTTCGGCTGGAACAACGAGTTCAACGTCGGCGGCGTGAAGCTGGTCGCCGACCTGAACTACTCGAAGGCAACCCGCCGCGAGATCAACCTGGAAAACAACCTGCAGCTGGTGCCGCGCCCGCAGTTCGACACGATCGGCCTGGCGGTGAACAACAACAGCTTCTCGCAGATCACGCCGGGGCGTGACTACTCCAATCCGGGCAGCCTGTTCCTGACCAATACGATCTATGGTTCCGGCTACGGCAAGGTGCCGGAGGTCGAAGACCGCTTGAAGGGCGCCAAGCTGGCGGCGACGCTGCCGGTTCCCGAGGCCATGTCCAGCTGGTTCTCGGATGTGGACGTGGGCGTGAACTATGCCGACCGCCGCAAGCAGAAGGCCCAGGCCGAAGGCAACATCCTGCTCGGCGCCCAAGGCGAATCCACCATCGCCCCGGACCTGCAGTACCGCCCGGTCAACCTCGGCTTCGCCGGCATCGGCTACATCCCGTCGTGGAACGTGCCGGCAGCGGTGGGTCGCTACATGACCTTCAAGCCGGTCGACAATCTGGACTACCTGATTCCCAAGTCGTGGACGGTCGAGGAGAAGATCACCACCGCGTGGGCACGCCTGAACATCAACACCGACATCGGCGTGGTCGGCGTGCGCGGCAATATCGGCGTGCAGATGCAGCACACCGACCAGAGCTCGGATTCGCGCTACTGGGACAGCTCGCAGCCGGCTGGCAGCAACATCCAGCCCTTCTCTGCCGGCAAGACCTACAAGGATTGGCTGCCGAGCTTGAACCTGGTGTTCATGTTCCCGCACCAGCAGACGCTGCGCTTCGCCGCCGCCAAGCAGGTCGCGCGCCCGCGCGTGGACCAGATGCGTGCCGGCCTGGAATTCGGTGTGGATACCAACAACGGCCGCCCCGGTGGCAGCGGCGGCAATCCGCTGCTGGATCCGTGGCGCGCGACCGCGCTGGATCTGTCCTATGAGAAGTACTTCGGCGAGAAGGCCTACGTCGCAGCGGCGATCTTCTACAAGGATCTGAAAAGCTACGTCTACACGCAGTCGGTGGACAACTACGACTTCAGCGGCCTGCTGGGCAACTACGTGCCGCCACCGGGCATGACCGCACCGGTGCTGACCACCGGCACCTTCTCCACGCCGCAGAACGGCAAGGGCGGCACGTTGAAGGGGCTGGAACTGACCGGGTCGTTCCCGCTGGAGATGCTGACCGACAGCCTGCGTGGCTTCGGCGTGCAGGCCAGCGCGACCTTCAACAAGAGCGACATCACCATCCTGGATCCGGAAAGCGCCTCCAGCGTGGGCAGTGACCCGATCAGCCTTCCCGGCCTGTCCAAGCGTGTCTACAACTTCACCGCCTACTACGAGCGCAGTGGCTTTGAAGCACGCGTGAGCCAGCGCCGCCGCTCGGACTTCATTGGTGAGATCGGCAACTTCAACGGCAACCGCACGCTGCGTTACGTGGTAGGCGAGAACGTGACCGATGCACAGGTCAGCTACACCTTCAGCGACAGCAGCAGCCTGCGCGGGCTGACCCTGCTGCTGCAGGGCAGCAACCTGACCAACGAGCCGTACCGCACCTATGCCGGCAGCAAGGACCGCCCGCTGGAGTACATCGAGTGGGGCCGCACCTACATGCTGGGCGTGAACTACAAGTTCTGATCACGACCGGGTAGTGCCGGCCGCTGGCCGGCAACACATGGGGAGCAGGACCGGAAACCCGCTGCGCAGGCAGCGGGTTTTCTTCTGCGCGGATGCCGGCCGTTGGTCGGCCAGGCCCACCCACAAAAAAGGGACGGGGCGCTTCGGCCCCGTCCCCGCAAGTACCGCCACCGGAGAAAACGGTCAGCTGCGTCGGGCGCAATACACCGCGCGCGGCGGCAGCTGGAGTTCATTGCCCTGCACCGTGCCCGCATCCGGGCCCGGTACCGCCACCTGCTGCCAGTTGCCCGGCGGCAGCGGATGGCGCACCGCCTCGGCCGACAGGTTGAAGGCCAGCAGAAGGGTTTCATCTGCAAGCATACGCTCGAACAGCAGCACTGGCTCGGTACTGTCGATGAAACGGATGCTGCCATGCAGAAGTGCCGGCTGACTGCGCCGCCAGGCCAGGAATGCCCGGAACGCGGTCAGCACCGAGTGCGGGTCGCGTTCCTGCACGGCCACCGCCGCCGCCCGGTGCTCGGCCGGAATCGGCAGCCACGGCTGGCCGGACGTGAAACCGGCCAGCGGCGCATCGGTCCACGGCATCGGCGTGCGGCAGCCATCACGGCCCTTGAAGTTCGGCCAGAAGGTGATGCCGTAGGGGTCCTGCAGGGCCTCGAACGGCACCTCGGCCTCGGCCAGGCCCAGCTCCTCGCCCTGGTACAGGCACACCGAGCCGCGCAGCGAGCACAGCAGCGCCACCAGCATACGCGCCAGCCGCGGGTCGGCCGGGTGCCCGCCCCAACGGCTGACCGCCCGCTCCACGTCGTGATTCGAAACCGCCCAGCACGGCCAGCCTTCGGTCATCGCCGCTTCCAGGCGGGAGACCGTGTCGCGGATGTAGGCCGCGCTGTAGTCGTCCACCAGCAGCTCGAAGCTGTAGCCCATGTGCAGGCGGCCGCCCCGGGTGTACTCGGCGGTGGTGGCCAGCGAGTCCTCCGAGGAGATCTCGCCCAGGCTCACCGCGCCCGGGTACTCGTCCAGCAGCGCGCGCAACTGCTCCAGGAAGGGCAGGTTCTCCGGCTGCGTGTTGTTGTAGTAGTGGTACTGGTACGCGTAGGGGTTGTCCGGGCTGAAGCCGCGGCCCACGCGCTTGTCGGCGGGCTTTGGCGGGTTGTCGCGCAGCTGCGCGTCGTGGAAGCAGAAATTGATGGCGTCCAGGCGGAAGCCGTCCACGCCGCGGTCCAGCCAGAACCGTACGTTGTCCAGGGTGGCCTGCTGCACGTCCGGGTGGTGGAAGTTCAGGTCCGGCTGGTCGACCAGGAAGTTGTGCAGGTAGTACTGCTCACGGCGCGGCTCCCACTGCCAGGCGCCGCCACCGAACAGCGACAGCCAGTTGTTCGGCGGGGTGCCGTCCTCGCGCGGGTCGGCCCACACGTACCAGTCGGCCTTCGGATTGCTGCGGTCCTGACGGCTCTCGCGGAACCAGGCGTGCTCGATCGAAGTGTGGCTCAGCACCTGGTCGATCATCACCTTCAGGCCCAGGCCGTGCGCCTTGGCCAGCAGGCGATCGAAGTCGTCCAGACTGCCGAACAGCGGGTCGACGTCGCGGTAGTCGGCGATGTCGTAGCCGAAGTCGGCCATGGGGGACTTGAAGAACGGCGAGATCCAGATCGCGTCCACGCCCAGCGCGGCAATGTGGTCCAGCCGCTCGATGATGCCCGGCAGGTCGCCCACGCCATCGCCGTTGGCATCGAGGTAGCTGCGCGGGTAGATCTGGTAGATGACGGCTCCGCGCCACCATGGATAGTGCGACATCGACAGCCCCCCTCCGGGCATGCAGGGCCCGCCGGAAGCGGGCCGAAATCCTGTTCCGGCAAGCTTAGCGGCGGCCTCCCGGGCATGGCGCGGCCTGCATACGTATTCACGCAGGCGGCAGCCTTGGCGGGGCCGCGGACGCCGGCCAGCCCGGTTTGCGCCCGAATTCACGGCCAGCGCCTATAATCAGTGGTGAGCCTGAAAGCCTGATCGCATGACCATCACCGAAGACACCCGTCCCGCCCTGGGCCTGCCCCAGATCCAGTCGCTTGCTGCGGCCGACATGGCCGCCGTCGATGCCCTGATCCGGCGCCGGCTGTCTTCGGACGTCGTGCTGATCAACCAGATCGCCGATCACATCATTTCCGCCGGCGGCAAGCGCCTGCGCCCGATGCTGGTGATGCTGGCCGGCCGTGCGGTCGGCAATGTCGGCGCGGACCACCACCAGCTGGCCGCGATCATCGAATTCATCCACACCTCCACCCTGCTGCACGACGACGTGGTGGACGAATCCAGCCTGCGGCGTGGCCGCAGCACCGCCAACGCGCTATGGGGCAACGCGCCGAGCGTGCTGGTCGGCGACTTCCTGTACTCGCGCAGCTTCCAGCTGATGGTCGAGCTGGAGCGCATGTCGGTGATGCAGATCCTGGCCGATGCCACCAACCGCATCGCCGAGGGTGAGGTGCTGCAGCTGCTGCACGTGCACAACCCGGACACCGACGAAGCGGCTTACCTGCGCGTGATCGAGCGCAAGACCGCGGTGCTGTTCGCCGCCGGCACCCGCCTGGGCGCGCTGGCCAGCGGTGTGGACGAAGCCACCCAGCAGGCCCTGTTCGACTACGGCATGCACCTGGGCTACGCGTTCCAGATCGCCGATGACGTGCTGGACTACTCGGCCAACGCTGACGAGCTGGGCAAGAACCTGGGCGATGATCTGGCCGAAGGCAAGGCGACGCTGCCACTGATCCACGCGATGGCGCACTCCGACGATGCCACCCGTGAGCGCCTGCGCACCATCGTGCAGGACGGCGACGCCTCGGCGATGCCGGAAGTGCTGGCCGCGATCCGCGCCACCGGCGGCCTGGAGTACAGCCGCGCGCGTGCCGAGGAATACGCCGACGCCGCCGAGCGTGCGCTCGATGGCCTGGGTGATAACGATGCGGTGGCCGCCCTGCGCGGCCTGGCACGCTACGCGGTGCAGCGCTCGCATTGACCAACTCCGGTAGTGCCGGCCGCTGGCCGGCATTCCCGCCGCTGTGGGTGGGTGCCAACCTTGGTTGGCACGCCTTTGTTTACCGGAAACGCTCCTCGAAGAACTCATCCAGCGCCTTCCAGGCGCGCTTGGCCGCCCGTTCGTTGTACTGGCAGCCCGGCGGGCTGTTCGCATCGCGCTCGGCGAAGCAGTGCACCGCACCGCTGTAATTGGTGAACTCCCAATCGACCTTGGCCGCGTCCATTTCCTTCTGGAAACCGGCGATGTCCTCGGCGGTCACGCTCTTGTCGTCGGCACCATTGAGCACCAGCACCGACGGGTGCGTGCCACCGGCCTGCGCCGGCAGCGGCGAACCCAGCCCACCATGCAGGCTGACCACACCGGCCAACGGAGCGCCGGCCCGGGCGAGCTCCAGCACCGTGGTGCCGCCGAAACAGAACCCGACCGCGCCGATCCGGCTGGCATCCAGCGGCACCTTGCCGGCCTGCGCCTTGAGCACGTTCACCGCCTCCAGCGCGCGGGCACGCAGCAACGGCCGGTCGTTGCGCAGCTTGGTCGCTACCGGCCCGGCCTCGGCATCGGTCTTCGGCCGCACACCCTTGCCGTAGACATCGGCCACCAGCACCACGTAGTCGTCACCGGCCAGCTGCTTGGCCTTCTCGATGGCCGATTCGTTCACGCCCTTCCAGTTCGGCACCATCACGAGGCCAGGGCGCTTGTCATGCTCGCCGTCGTCATAGACCAGCACGCCACTGAAGGTCGTTCCCTGGTGCTTCCATTCCACCGGCTGCGCCTTCATCGCCGCCCACGCCGGCAGCGCCGCCAGGCCCAGGATCACCGCCACACCGCATCGCCAACGTTTCATGCGCCTGCTCCGCAAGAAAAAGGGGACGGAGGGGATCAAGCCGTATTCGCCCCTCCCGCGTCGCATTCTGCATTGGCGACGTGACGCAGGTGTGGTTGGATACGACTTGATCCCCTCCGTCCCCTTTTTTCGCATGAACCTTGTTGATCGCTTTCTGTCTGGCCTGATCCCGCGCCTGCCTGCCGACGATGCCCCGCAGTGGGCCCACGTACGGGGCGCCAGCGCCGAGGACCTGCAGCGCCTGCGTGTGCAGTGGCCGCAGGTGCCGGACAGCCTGGTGGAACTGCTCTCGCGCGTGGATGGCACGCACTTCCGCGAATACCCCGGCGGCGAGGTCTGCGTGCTCATGCTGGGTTCGGACGTCGAGGACGGCGGCTATCCCTACTACCTGCGCTCGGTGGCACAGATCTTCGAGGACCAGCAGCAGTGGGACGACAGCATCCGCTCGATCTACGAGGAGTGGCTGGATGACGAACCGGAGATCCTCGGCGACGGCATCGACGCCGACGTGCCGATGAACCGCCGCCTGTGCTTCTCGCACTGCATGAACAATGGCGGCACCTCGATGCTGTACCTGGATTTCGATCCGGCGCCGCGCGGCACCGTCGGCCAGGTGGTTCGCTACCTGCATGATCCGGACAGCTATGCGGTGATCGCGCCGAGCTTCGATGTGTACCTGCAACAGTTGATCGATGGCGGGTACGCGTTCCTCGATCAGGACGACTGAAATCCAGCCGAGCATGGGCTCGGCTCTACAGTAGATCCACGCCATGCGTGGATGGCGTCCTCACCCGCGCTCGATCCAGTGCAGCGTCCCCGGCGCGAAGGCCAGCAGATCCGCTGCCTCCAGCGACGCGCGCGGCCAGTGGCGTTCCGGCGGCTTCGGCTGCCGGGCACCCACCGCACCGTCGTAGTCACGCACCAGCAGGCCGATACGCGCGGCACCGGCCTGCAACAGCGCTTCGATACGCTGCAACCACTGGCCGGCATCCCCCAAGGCTTCATCGCGGCGTGCCTGCTGATCCTGTTCATGCCGCGCCAACTGCGCCGCCAACGCGCGCGCGATTTTCGCTTCGCTCCAGCCCTTCCTGCGCCAGCGTTCGGCATCGCCGTTCCACTCACGAACCGCCTGCGCCGAGGCCAGCGACGTGCCGCAATCGCAGTGCACGGCACTCAACCACGGCTGCCAACCGGGCCCGACCGCTGACTGCAGGCTGGGCGAATCCTGCGCAAACAGGCGCCGGCCACTGCGCTGCATGATCGCGGCGGCATCGACCTGCGCAATCGACGCAGGAAGGAACAAGGTGATGAACGTGCACATGCGGCTATCCGGGTCCGTCCGGGGATGCGCCCCATGGTAACTCGCCGGGGTCAGAGCCCTTTCCTGAGGAAAGGGATCCGAGCCCGATCCGGCGGATCAAGCGATGCCCAACCCCGGGATCGCGCTGATGCTGTCCGGGTCGAATCCGGCCAGCTCGGCGAAATGGCGGCCACGCGCCACGTAGTCGCGGTAGGCACCAAAACTCGGCGCGCCCGGCGACAGCAGCACCACCCCGCCCTGCGCCCCCAGCGCGCTGCGAGCCAGCGCCATCGCCTCGGGCAGATCGCCCGCCGCGTGCAGGCCGAAGCGGCCGGCATCGGCCAACGGTTGCAGCATCGCGTGGATGCGCGGGCCGTTGCTGCCCATGGTCACGATCTCCACCGGCGGCACGTCGTGCGCCATGTGCTGCATGAAATCGGTCCAGTCCAGCCCACGATCGTGCCCGCCCACCAGCAGCGCGATGCGCTGGCCGGCAAAGCACTCCAGCGCGGCCAGGCTGGCATGCGGCGTGGTGCTGATCGAATCGTTGACGTAGGTCAGGCCCTCGGCCACGCCGATGCGCTGCAGGCGGTTCGGCAACGGACGGAAATCCTGCACCGCCGGAGCGAGCGCCACCGCGTCCAGGCCCACCGCTTCCAGCGCGGCCAGCACCGCGCACAGGTTGCCGCGGTTGTGGCGGCCCGGCAGCGGCGTGTTGCAGGTATCGAATACGGGCTGTTCACCGCGATGCACGACGTCACCGCGCATGTGCCAGCCCTGCGGCTGGTTGAACCAGACCACTTCACTGTCGGGCAACGACAGCGCGGCCAGGTGCGGATCGGCGGCATTGAGCACGGCGATGCGCGGCGCAGCTTCGGTCACCAGCCGCAGCTTGTCTTGGATGTAACGCTGTTCGCTGCCGTGCCAGTCCAGGTGTTCCGGGAACAGGTTCAGCACCACCGCCACCTGCGGGTGGGCGCCACTGCGCGCCACTTCCCCGGTCTGGTAGCTGGACAGTTCCACCGCCCAGTATTCCGGCGCCGGCTGCGGATCCAGCACTTCCAGCAGCGGCAGGCCGATGTTGCCGACCAGGCCGGTGCGGTGGCCGGCGGCACGCAGCAGGTGCGCGACCAGCGCGGTGGTGGTGCTCTTGCCCTTGGTGCCGGTCACGCACACGGTGTCGTGCACGATGCCATCGTCGGCGGCGTGTTCGGCGAACCACAGCGCGGTGCCGCCGATGAACGTGGTGCCCTGCTCCGCCGCCGCCAGTGCGATCGGCTGGTAGGGGCTGATACCAGGCGATTTGATCACCACATCGAACGCGGCCAGCGCTTCGGCAGTGGGTTCACCGCGCACGTCCAGCAATTCCTGCGTTTCCGCACGCGCCGCCTCGGCCTCAGCGGCCGGGCAGAACAGGCTCAGGCCAAGCGTTGGCAGGCGCTCACGCAGCACCGCAAACGCGGCGCGGCCCTCACGGCCCCAGCCCCACAGCGCAACGCGCTTTCCCTCAAGCTTCGAAATCTTCACGCACCCGTTCCCACAGCGCAGCCGGAACGCGGTGCTCGCCCTGCAGCTGCAGCAGCGGCGTCAGTTCCAGTTCGGCGGCATCCAGCTGCGGCTGGATCTCGTTGCAGAAGCGCTTCACCAGCACGTCTTCCTTCCACTCCGGGCGCTGCGCCAGCGTCGCCATCGCCGCACGCGATTCGCGGCCTTCACCCACGCACTCGAACGGCTTGTGGTCCTGGAATTCCAGCAGCGCATCGAAGCCACCGGCCTGCTCGGCATCGTCCAGCAGGTTGCGGCCGAAGATGCGCACCAGGCGCGTCTTGGGCATGAACGGGGCCAGCGCCAGGAACACGAAATGGCACTTCGGGCAGACGCCACACCAGCGGTTCACCGGGCGCTCGCCGAGGATGTGGAAATTGCGGTTGCAGCTGGAGAAGTGCGCGTCGTAGAAATCAGTCTTGGCGAACTGGCGGGCCACCGCCAGCTCGGACATCGGTCGCAGCAGCGAGTAGTACTGCAGATCCGCCGCCACGTACTTCCGCACATGGCTGCCGAACGCCTGCTCGCAGGCCCAGCCCTTGGACCACTGGTGGTTCACTTCGCCGGTGCCCGGAATCTGGCTGCCGTAGCTGGCCGAACGCTCGTTGGAGAACACGACCTGGTCCACGCCGTGCAGCAGGGCGGCCAGCACCATGATTGCCGAGTTCACCACCGTCACCGGGATATGGCCGTTCCAGGCGCCCTGGCGGTTGAGCTCGAACAGTTCCGGTGCCAGCGTGCGGCCCAGGTTCAATGTCGGCAGGCCGGTGCGCTCGGCGCACGCACGGATCAGCTGCGAGCCACCGATCCAGGTCACCGTCTCGTCCACGCCGGCACGGCGCAGCGCTTCGATGCTGACCAGCGAATCCTTGCCGCCGCCGATGGCCACCAGCGCGTGCGGCCGCAGGCCCAGCGCCGGCGCCTGCACGGCCTCGCCCTGCACCGGCAACCGGAAGCGGCCGCGCAGGTTCAGGCCGTTGCGGTAGGCGAATTCGCCCAGGCCATTGAGGTAAATGGTCTCCACCAGTGCGGCGGTATCGGCATCGATGCTGTAACTGTCGATGCTGACCGTATCCGGTACGCCGGCCTTGTAGTAGCTGACGCCGGCGATCAGGTGCAGCAGCTGCAGCGCACGCTGCACGGCGGCGGCGCGCGCCTCGTCCAGCACGAACGGGGCGCCGGGCACGGTGATGGTTTCCACCATCTCCGGGCCGTCGTCGAAGGCGTAGACCAGCCGGGCCACGCCGGTATCCGCTGCGAAGTCGCAGCGGACGAAGCGGAAGCGGGAAACCTGGTGTTTGTCGAAAGCAGTCATGGTGTATCCGGTCAGGCACGGGCCCGCGCGAAGGCGCGGGGCGTGTCGGTGGGCGGGTGCAGGGCGCGCGCGGTGGTCATTCGATCACGTCTTCGCGCGGCAGCATCCGCTGGTTGTAGGTGTTGGCCATCACATAGCCGTAGGCACCGGCATCGGCGATCAGCATCACGTCGTCCGGCGCAGTGGACACCGGCAGCTTGCGGCGCTTGCCGAACACATCGCTGGATTCACAGATCGGCCCGACCACATCGAACGCCGCTTCGGCATACCCCCCCTGCCGGCTGAGGTTCTCGATGTCATGCCAGGCGTCGTACAGCGCCGGGCGCATCAGTGCGTTCATGCCGGCGTCCAGGCCGACACGGCGCACGCCGTCCTTTTCCACCACCTGGGTGGCATGGGTCAGCAGCACGCCGGATTCGGCCACCAGGTAGCGGCCCGGCTCGATCGCCAGGCGGAATGCCGGATGCAGCGCCTTGACCTCGGCCAGGCCCTCGGCCCACGCATCCAGGTCGAATGGCTCGTCCTCGGCGGAATACGGAATCGGCAGGCCGCCGCCGATGTCGATGGTCTGCACGCTGCCGATGCGGCGGGCGAAACCGGCCAGCTCATCGCACATCAGGCGCCAGTGCTGCGCAGTCTCCACGCCGCTGCCCAAGTGCGCGTGCAGGCCGACCACGCGGCTGCCCAGGTCGGTGGCCGTGCGCACGAATTCGTCGACGCGGGCGATCGGCAGGCCGAACTTGGAGTCCTTGCCGCCGGTACGGACCTTGGCATGGTGGCCTTCGCCACGGCCCAGGTCGACACGCAGCCACAGCTCGCGGTTGCGGAACAGGTCCGGCCAGCGCTGCAGTGCTTCGACGTTGTCGACGGTCACGGTCACCCCGAGCGCGAACGCCGCTTCGTATTCGCTGCGCGGGCAGAAGCTGGGAGTGAACAACACGCGCTTGGGCGACAGTTCCGGCAGGTGCTGGAACACGTGCTTCAGTTCGCCGTGCGAGACGCACTCCAGGCCGAAGCCCTCGGCTTCCAGCAGCTGCAGGATGGCCGGGTGGCTGTTGGCCTTGATCGCGTAGTAGCGCTGGTCGATCGGCTTGATCGCGGCCAGCGCGCGGGCACGGGCGCGCACGGTCGGCAGGTGGTAGACGTAGCGCGGCGTACCGGCATCGGCCAGCTGCAGCAGGTGCGCGCGCTGGCCACGCCACCAGGGCGTGCCACGCGGGCGCACGGTGCCGGCGATCTCGCGCCAGCGCGGGCCGAACACCTCGGTCTCTTCCACCGGCATCGCACCGCTGTCAATCAGCTCGGCGTGCAGGATCGGCAGCAGGCCGTCAGCATCGGCCTCGTCGATGACGAAGGTCAGGTTCAGGTCGTTGGACGACTGCGAGATCATGTGCACGCGCTCGCGGCCAAACGTGGCCCACACGTCCGACAGCTTGTGCAGCAGCGAGCGCATGCCACGGCCGACCAGGGTGATGGCCGCGCACGGCACGATCACCTTCACCTTGCAGATCTGCGACAGGTCCGCCGACAGCGCGGCCAGCACATCGGTGTTGACCAGGTTCTCGGACGGGTCCAGCGACACGGTGACGTTGGTTTCGGCCGAACCGATCAGGTCCACCGACAGGCCGTGCTTCTTGAACAGGTTGAACACATCGGCCAGGAAGCCGACCTGCTGCCACATGCCGATGCCTTCCATCGACACCAGCACGATGCCGTTGCGGCGGCTGATCGCCTTCACCCCCGGGACCGGCGCGGCACTGCCATCGATGCTGGTACCCGGCAGTTCCGGGCGCTCGGTATCGAGAATGGCCATCGGCACGCCGGCATCACGGCACGGCTTGATCGAGCGCGGGTGCAGCACCTTGGCGCCGGTCGTGGCAATTTCCTGTGCCTCGTAATAGTCCAGGCGGGTCAGCAGGCGCGCGTCCGGCACATCCTTCGGGTTGGCGCTGAACATGCCCGGCACGTCGGTCCAGATCTCCACGCGGCTGGCACCCAGCAATGCACCGAAGTACGCCGCCGAGGTATCCGAACCGCCGCGACCGAGGATGGCGGTGCCGCCATCGGCGTGACGCGAGATGAAGCCCTGGGTGATCAGCAGGCGGGTCGGCTGCGCGCGGAAGCGCTGCATCCACTCTGCGTCGGCGCGCCACTGGCAGTTCACCGACAGGCGCTGCGACCAGTCGCTCTGGTTCGGCTGCGGCGGCATCGCATCCAGCCACTGGCGGGCATCCATCCAGCCCATGTCCAGACCTGACGCGCGCAGGTAGGCCGCACCCAGTGTGGAGGACAGCAGCTCGCCCTGGCCCAGCACTTCGGCCTGCCAGTCCAGCGGACGGGTGGCCGCGCGCGCGTCGTCCAACAGGCCCTGCAGCGCCGCCAGACGTTCGGCCAGCACCTCGCGGCCCAGGCCCAGTTCAACCAGGAAGCCCTCGTGGCGCTCTACCAGCGCGGCCACGCGATCACGGCTGTCCGGCGCGCCATCGGCGATCGCGGTCAGTTCGTTGGTGACCCCGGACAGCGCCGACACCACTACCAGCACGCGCGAGCCGGTCTCTTCCGCACGTTTTTTCGCCAGCTTCCCGATCGTGTCCCAGCGATGACGACGCGACACCGAGGTGCCGCCGAACTTCAGTACGATCCAACGATCGACAAGGGGGGAAGCTGACATGGATTGGCTATGTAGAATGTGGGGAAGCCGCCCTCGGGGGCGGAACCTTTGATTCTAAGCGCAATATCCCCGTAGATGGCCGTCCTTCGTTACCTGCAGCTCGATGTCTTCGCCCCCCGCCCCGGCACCGGCAACCCACTGGGCGCCATCCTGGACGCCGACGGGCTCTCCAGCAGCCAGATGCAGGCCCTGGCCGCCTGGCTGAACCTGTCCGAGACGGTGTTCTTCCTGCGCCCCAGCGCGCCCGGCGCCGACTACCACATCCGCATCTTCACCCCGACCCGGGAACTGGCGTTCGCCGGCCATCCCAGCGTCGGTGCGGCCTGGGTGGCGGTGACCTGTGGCCTGGCGACTCCACGTGACGGTGCCCTGCTGCAGCAATGCGCGGCCGGGCTGTTGCCGGTAAAGGTGAGTGGGCCGGCCGAGGCGCTGGAGATCCAGCTGGCCAGCCCACCGGCCCGGCAGCTGGCAACCGCCGCCGACGCGGCACCCGCAACGCTGCTTGCGCTGGCTGCCGACGGCCATGCACCGGAGCTGTGGGACAACGGCGCACGCTGGTGGCTGCTGCCGCTGCGCGATGGCGCCGCCGTGCGCGACCTGGAGCCGGACATGGCATCGGTGGCCGCCTGGAGTCTCGCCACCGATGCCACTGGCGTGGCGGTATTCGCCGACGAAGCCGGCACCGACCACAGCCGCGTGGTCCGCGCGTTCTGTCCTGCTGATGCGCCCAGCGTGCCCGAGGACCCGGTGACCGGCAGCGCCAATGCGCTGATCGGCGCCTGGCTGCGGCAGCGCGATGCCCTGCCCGGCCGCGAGGGCCGCTACGTGGCCAGCCAGGGCCGCGAAGTAGGCCGCGATGGCCGCGTGCAGGTGCAGGTCGACGCGCAGGGCACGGTGTGGATCGGCGGCCAGGTGCAGTGCGTGATCGACGGCAGCATCCATTGGTAGCGCCGGTCCACGCCCGGCGAACGCAGTACACGGACGCCGGGCATGGCCCGGCGCTACCGTATCCCCTCTCGTTTACGGAATCTGCCCCCTATGACCACCCGCCGTTTCCTGCAGCTGGATGTGTTCTCCCCGCGCGCCGGCGCCGGTAACCCACTGGCCGTGGTACTCGATGCCGAGGGCCTGGATGACGCCAGCATGCAGGCCATCGCACGCTGGACGCGCCTACCGGAAACCACCTTCGTGTTCGCGCCGCAGGCACCTGGTGCCAGCTACCGGCTGCGCATGTTCAGCCCGCAGAAGGAAGTCCCGTTCGCCGGCCACCCCAGCGTCGGCACCGCGCATGCGGTGCTGCAGGCGGGCCTTGCTACACCGGTCGAGGGCGTGCTGGTGCAGGAGGGCATTGCTGGTGCGCTGCCGCTGCGCGTCAGTGGTGAAGGTGCGCAGCAGCGCATCGCCATCCGCACCCCGCGCGCGCAGCTGGCCGAAACCGCCGAAGCCACCGATCCACGCCTGAAGGCCGCATTGAAGGGCTGGCCACTGGGCACACTGCCGCCGGCACGCATGCAGGGTGGCCGCAGCTGGTGGGTGGTGCAGGTGGCCGATGAAGCCGCATTGCGCGCCCTGCAGCCGGACTGGGATGCGGTGGCGGCAGTGGCTGAATCCACCGACAGCATGGGCGTGTTCGCCTATGCCTTCAGCGATGGCAGCGAGGGGTTCGATCTTGCGGTACGCGCCTTCGTCGGCAACGGTCGCCGCTTCGAAGACGCCGCCTCGGGTGCCGCCAACGCCGTGTTGGCCGCGTGGCTGGACCTGCGCGAGGCACTGCCGCGGGGCCGTGCGCCGTTCGAAGTCAGTCAGGGCCGCGAAGTCGGCTACGATGCGCGCCTGACCCTGTTGGTCGATGAGGACGGCGAGGTCTGGTCGGGCGGTCAGGTGCAGACTGTGATTGCCGGCACCCTCGATTGGTAAAGGGACACTGTACAGCCGAGCCCACGCTCGGCTGCTCTTCGGCCAGATCACGGCAGCTGCAGAAGCCGAGCGTGGGCTCGGCTCTACAAGAGCATCCGGCGCTCAGCCCAGCTCGGCTTCCAGGCTGATCGGCACCGCACTCAACGCCTTGGATACCGGGCAGTTCTGCTTGGCGTCATCGGCAATGGCGCGGAACTTGGCCGCGTCGATACCCGGCACTACGGCCTTTACCTTCAGGCGGATCTGAGACAGCTGCGGGCCGCCTTCCAGCGACAGATCGACCTTGGCTTCGGTGTCCAGCGAGGTCGGGGTGAAACCGGCTTCGCCGAGCTTGGCCGACAGCGCCATGGTGAAGCAGCCGGCATGCGCGGCAGCGATCAGTTCTTCCGGATTGGTGCCCTTCTCGTCGCCGAAGCGGCTGTTGAAGCCGTAGCGGGTCTTGTCCAGCAGGCCACTCTGCGGCGTGCTCAACTGCCCCTTGCCCGACTTCAGGTCGCCTTCCCAGTGCGCGGTGGCGTGTCGCGAGATTCCCATGTGCTGCTCCTGCGTGACGGTGATGAACGATCACCCTCGCACGTGGCGCGTTAGCCCTGCGTCGCTCCGCCGCACGCGCCACGTCGCTCCGGCGCCGGGCAGATGGACACGTCCTCGCCAGCCGGAAACGCATTTCCCCCTTGTTTTCAGTGGTTTCGCGCATTCCTCCAATGACCGGGCGCTGGCGGCCAGCCGCGTCCCGACACCCCCGCCCCCCATCGCCGGCCATGTACTGAATCGGCCTGGATATGAAAAAACATGCACTTTCCGCGCTTCGGGCTATTGGCGGCGCCCGAGAGTTGCCCTACATTGCGCTTGCCGACGGGGTTCGGCGCCGACCAAACAACCAACCGTTCACGGAACAGGAAACCATGGCAAAGACCGCTAAGAAGGCTGCCCCGAAGAAGGCAGTGAAGAAAGTCGCGACGAAGGCAGCCGCCAAGCCGGCCGCTCCGAAGCCGATCAAGGAAGTGCTGACCAAGTCCGGCCTGGTTGCACACATCGCTGAAGCCTCCGGCGTCATCGCCAAGGACGTCCGCGCTGTGCTGGCCTCGCTGGAAAGCGCCGTCGCATCCTCGGTGCACAAGAAGGGCGCTGGCTCCTTCACCCTGCCGGGCCTGCTGAAGATCACCACCGTCAATGTGCCGGCCAAGCCGAAGCGCAAGGGCATCAACCCGTTCACCAAGGAAGAACAGTGGTTCGCCGCCAAGCCGGCCACCACCAAGCTGAAGGTGCGTCCGCTGAAGAAGCTGAAGGACGCCGCGCTGTAAGCGCGCGCCCCAACGCGGATTCCGACGGGACGGCTCTGGCCGTCCCGTTTTTTTGTCCCAACCACGGCCCGCAACACAGCGTTGCCGCATCCCAGGGAATGCCCGTACAGGCCCGTCGCCATTGGCTGGGCCCCGCCTGCGGCGGTGCCGGAACGTACCGGGTGGAACACTGCGTGCAGCGCCGGCCGTCGCCGCCGACCGTGGCCTTGCCTATGGTTGGCACATCCTCCACAGCTACGGCGAGCATCTCCTCATGGCCAGCCCCTCCACCCGCTACCGGATCTCGGTGACCCCCATCGAAAAGGACGGGGTGCAGTGCACCGGGCGTTGCACCATCGAACTGGAACATCGCGCCAGCCGCGACCTGATGCGCCTGCTGGAAGCGGCACCGCGGACGGCAGGGCTCAGCGGCGATGAACGCGCGACCCTGGTGATTGCCACCCAGCTGCTGCGCGACATCGTGCAGCGCCACGCCGAAACCGATGGACATGCGTTGGCCGCCATCGCCGGGCAGGTGCTGCCGGCGCTGGATGCACTGGAACAGTTGCCCTCCTCCCGCTGATTCCCGCGCAGCCGATACACTGTCAACCCACATCGCCTCGGGGAGGAGGCATGCGCAGGACGCTTTTCCTGATCGCGCCACTGGTGCTGCTGGGCTGTTCCAGACCCACTGCACAACCGGAGGTTGCGCCAGTGCCGGCGCCAGCGAGCGCCGATGCACAGGCCGTTGCAGACACCGACGCAGCACCGCTGCAGCGAGCAACGATCGATCCGCTGTTCGCCGCGGTCGCTGCCGACGCCGAACCACCATCGGTGATGCTCAACCGCTACGTGATCGCGCTGCTCAACCGCAACCGCAGCGCCAGCGACGCGGCATGGGCGATTCCACCGGTCGATCCGCACCGCGCAGATGACGCTGCCATACGCCAACTGCAGGACCTGCGCACGCTGCGCCTGGACAGTGGCACCCCGCTGGCACGCGATGGCCGGCAGCCATCCCGGTTGCTGGAGGTGCCGGTGCGGCTCCGCGCGACCACCGCACAAGGCACCTTCCGCTTCCGCGGCTGGTATCGCGTGCAGCCCAGCCCGGACGGTCGCGCCTGGCAGATCCAGTCGGCGCAACTGCGGCCAACGCTGGACTGAACCGTTGCAGCGGCATGCACGCACGATTCAGCCGACCCGGCTACTCTTTCCTCCATCCATTCCCTGTCCAGCGGCCACCGCCATGCGCCTGCGTTCCCTGATGACCCGCCTCGCCGCCTCCACCGTACTGATCGCAGCCGCGATCGGTGCTCAGGCCGCCCCTTCCATTTCCGGCCGCGAACTGTCGGTGGGCGCCAGCGATGTGCAGCAATACCTCGATGGCAGCTTCCCGCGCACCCAGGACGCCCTGGGCGGACTGATCGCCCTGACCATGAGCCACCCTCAGCTGAGCCTCCCGGCCGGCGAGCGTTTGAACCTCGGCATGGACGTTGCACTGGCCACTGCCGGTGGCAATCCGGCCAAGCTGGGTACGGTGAAGCTCAGCAGCGGCCTGCGCTACGACGCACAGACCCAGGGGTTCCACCTGCAGCAGCCCAGCGTGGATGACTTCACCCCGGCCAACCAGGGTGGTCGTCTCGACTCCCGTACCCGCGGCCTGCTCAACGCCTGGCTGAGCGACTACGCCCAGCGTGAGCCGATCTACAAGCTGGATCCGGCCGTGGCCGGGGTACTCGGCGCTCTGCAGGTGCAGTCGGCGCAGGTGAAGAACGGCAAGCTGGTGGTCACCTTCAACCAGAACCTGGGCAACCTGGTGCCGGCAGGCGTGCTGGGCAAGTAAGGTGGTGCCGGCCAGCGGCCGGCACTACCGGTAGCGCATCAGGCGGCAAGTGCCTTGACCACCGCCTCACTGAAGGCCGGGATGTCATCCGGCTTGCGGCTGGTGATCACGTTGCCGTCGACCACGACCTCGGCATCGCGCCAGTTCGCCCCCGCATTGGTCAGATCCTGCTGCAGGGAAGGCCAGGACGTCAGCTCGCGGCCATCGGCGAGGCCACTGTTGATCAGCAGCCACGGGCCATGGCAGATCGCCGCCACAGGCTTGCCGGCCTCGTCTACTGCGCGGACGAAGCCGAGTACAGCCTCGTCGGTACGCAGCGTGTCCGGATTGATGACCCCTCCCGGCAGCACCAGCGCATCGAAGCTGGCCGGATCGGCCTCATCCAGCGGAATATCCACCGCGACGGCGTCGCCCCAGTTCTTCTCTTTCCAGCCCTTGATCGTCGCCTCCTTTGCAGGCGACACGACGCTGACGCGCGCGCCTTCGGCTTCCAGCAGACGCTTGGGTTCGGTCAGTTCGGACTGTTCAAAGCCGTGGGTGGCAAGGATGGCAATCTGCTTGCCCTTCAATCGTTCTGCCATGGGTGCACTCCGGTTGGGGGTGCCGACAGAATGGAAGAACGGCCCTTGCACGGCGGTGACCCTGCCGTGCACGGCAGGTGGAGAGCCTCCGGGTGGCGCCGGCCGCTGGCCGGCACCCGGATTGCGCCTTGCCGGCCAGCGGCCGGCACTACCCGGTACCGGTCAGCGCTTGGGCTGCAGCATGGTGCCAGTGCACTTGGGTGAGCCGCAGCGGCACTCCCAGATCTTCTTCAGCTTGGCGGTGTGGCGCTCGGCCAGGGTGATGCCGTAGTTGTAGGTCAGTTCCTCACCGGCCTTGATGTCACGCAGCGCCTCGATGAACACCTTGTCACCTCGGCTGTCACCGTCCTCGTCTTCCTCGATCACTGCCTCGCAGTTCGGGTCGCAGCTGTGGTTGATCCAGCGCGCGTCATTGCCCTTGTAGTTGGCATCGATCACCCAGTCGTCGTTGAGGGTGAACAGGAAGGTATGGCCACTTTCGACGTCGCCGCTGTCATCGGCATCAACGTCGCCGTGGCTGCGCAACAGGCCCTTGTACTGGATCACGCGCTCGCCCTGCTTGATCGGGGCCACGGCGAACACGCCGTTGCCATGGATGGCGGACTTGCGGGCTTGGATCTTCTTGGGCATCGGCAAGGGAGGTCTGCAGCGAAAGGAACGTTGATTCTCGCCCATTCCGGGTGATTGCGAAAATCACCCCGTTGGCGCAGCATGGCGCCCCGGCAATGGCCCCGGTGTGTCGTCCCGGTCCGTCCCAGCGCCGGCTGAATGCCCGGGTTGGATGGCGGCGAATAAAAGCGTACAATTTCAGTCCGCTTTAAGAACCGCTCGCATTCCCATGTTGCGTGTCACCAAGCTCACCGATTACGCCACCGTGGTACTGACCGTGCTTGCCGCCCGTCCGGGCGAGGTGCTCAGTGCCACCGAGCTGGCCGAATTCACCGGCCTGGAGCCGCCCACCGTCAGCAAGGTGCTCAAGCCACTGGCCCAGGCCGGCCTGGTCGAAGGCCTGCGCGGTGTCCGAGGCGGCTACCGCCTGACCCGCCCGGCCATCGAGATCTCGCTGTTCGAAGTGGTCGAAGCGATGGAAGGGCCGCTGGCCCTGACCGAATGCAGCCACGACCACCACCAGTGCGGCATGGCGCCCAAGTGCGGCGCGCGCAGCAGCTGGCGGCTGATCAACGACGTGGTCTCCGAGGCCCTGCGCGATGTCACCCTGGCGCAGATCCTGCCCCCTCTCCCCCTTGCCGATGACGAACAGCGCCGCACCATCGCTGTCGACGTCGTCTCCTGATCCGTAGGCAGCCCCCCATGGCCACCGAAACCATCGAAAACGTCGCCCACGACGACACCCCCAACCGCGAGATCCACGAGCAGCTCGGCCGCAAGTATTCGGCCGGCTTCATCACCGAGATCGAATCGGACTCCCTGCCGCCGGGCCTGGACGAGGACACCATCCGTGCCCTGTCGGCCAAGAAGGAAGAGCCGGAGTGGATGACGCAGTGGCGCCTGGACGCCTACCGCCACTTCCTGACCATGCCGATGCCGGACTGGGCCAAGCTGGAGATCGCCCCGATCGACCTGCAGGCGCTGAGCTACTACTCCGCGCCGAAGGGCCCGAAGTACGCCTCGCTGGATGACGTGCCCAAGGAACTGCTCGACACCTACGACAAGCTGGGCGTGCCGCTGCACGAGCGTGCCAAGCTGGCCGGCGTGGCGGTGGATGCGGTGTTCGACTCGGTGTCCGTCGGCACCACGTTCCGCAAGGAACTGGCCGAGAAGGGCATCATCTTCTGCTCGATGTCCGAGGCCATCAAGGAACACCCGGAGCTGGTGCGCCAGTACCTGGGCACCGTGGTGCCGGTGGGCGACAACTACTTCGCCGCGCTGAACTCGGCGGTGTTCTCCGATGGCAGCTTCGTGTTCATCCCCAAGGGCGTTCGCTGCCCGATGGAACTGAGCACCTACTTCCGCATCAACGCCGGCCACACCGGCCAGTTCGAGCGCACCCTGATCGTGTGCGAGGACAAGGCCTACGTTTCCTATCTGGAAGGCTGCACCGCGCCGATGCGCGACGAGAACCAGCTGCACGCCGCGGTGGTCGAGCTGGTCGCGCTGGAAGACGCGGAGATCAAGTATTCCACCGTGCAGAACTGGTACCCGGGCGACGAGAACGGCGTCGGCGGCATCTACAACTTCGTCACCAAGCGTGCCGAATGCCGTGGCGCGCGCAGCAAGGTCACCTGGACCCAGGTCGAGACCGGTTCGGCGATCACCTGGAAGTACCCGTCCTGCGTGCTGCTGGGCGACGATTCGGTCGGTGAATTCCATTCCGTGGCGCTGACCCACCACCGCCAGCAGGCCGACACCGGCACCAAGATGATCCACGTCGGCAAGCGCACCAAGAGCAAGATCGTCAGCAAGGGCATCAGTGCCGGCCGCGGCCAGAACACCTACCGCGGCCTGGTGAAGGTCGACCGCAACGCCGATGGCGCACGCAACTACACCCAGTGCGATTCGCTGCTGATCGGCAAGCAGTGCGGTGCCCATACCTTCCCCTACATCGAGGTGAAGAACCCGGGCGCCACCGTCGAGCACGAGGCCACCACTTCGAAGATTTCCGACGACCAGCTGTTCTACTGCCGCGCCCGTGGCATCAGCCAGGAAGACGCGGTGTCGATGATCGTCGACGGCTTCTGCAAGCAGGTGTTCCGCGAACTACCGATGGAGTTCGCGGTGGAAGCCAAGAAGCTGCTGGAAGTCTCGCTGGAAGGGTCGGTCGGTTAACACGCCAACCACCTTCGTCTGAATATTTCAGCCACGCGTGGCGTGGCTCTACTGGATTCATACCATGCTGAAGATCGAAAACCTCCACGCCCGCATCGGCGACAAGGAAATCCTCAAGGGCCTGTCGCTGGACGTGAAGCCCGGCCAGGTGCACGCCATCATGGGCCCCAACGGCGCCGGCAAGTCCACCCTGGGCAATGTCCTGGCCGGCCGTGACGGCTATGAAGTGACCGAAGGCAGCGTCCAGTTCGAGGGCGCCGACCTGTTGGACCAGGACCCGGAAGCCCGCGCCGCCGCCGGCCTGTTCCTGGCCTTCCAGTACCCGGTGGAAATCCCGGGCGTGAACAACACCTACTTCCTGCGCGCCGCACTGAATGCACAGCGCAAGGCCCGCGGTGAAGAAGAACTCGATTCCATGCAGTTCCTGAAGCTGGTGCGCCAGAAGCTGGCCGTGCTGCACCTGAAGGACGAACTGCTGCACCGTGGCGTCAACGAAGGCTTCTCCGGTGGCGAGAAGAAGCGCAACGAGATCTTCCAGCTGGCCGTGCTGGAGCCGAAGCTGGCGATCCTCGACGAAACCGATTCGGGCCTGGACATCGATGCGCTGAAGAGCGTGGCCGACGGCGTCAACGCACTGCGCGCCGCCGACCGCTCGTTCCTGGTCATCACCCACTACCAGCGCCTGCTGGACTACATCAAGCCGGACGTGGTGCACGTGCTGGCCGATGGCCGCATCGTCAAGACCGGCGGTCCGGAACTGGCCTTGGAACTGGAAGCGCACGGCTACGATTTCCTCAAGGATCGCGTGGTGCGCGAGGCGGCGGTCTGATGAGCGCCCTGCTTGACTCGATGGCCCAGGCCTTCCGCGGCAGCGATGCGCGCCGCGAAGTGCTGGATGCGGCCCTGCGCGACGGCCTGCCGGCCGCCCGCAACGAAGCCTGGAAGTACACCTCGCTGCGCCAGCTGGAGCGCCGCGCCTTCGCCCCCGCACCGCAGGCCCCGGCCGCGCTGGATGCCGAGGCACTGGCCGACATTCCCGCGCCGCGCCTGGTATTCGTCAACGGCCGTCTGCACGATGGCCTGAGCGACACCCACGGCCTGCCCGCCGGCGTGCAGCTGGAAGCGCTGTCCAGCGCACTGGCCGCCGGCGAGGATGCCGCGCGCTTCCCTGGCCGCCGCTATGAGCGCAGCGACGAAGTGTTTGCCCGCCTCAACGCTGCCCTGGCTGATGAAGGCGTGGTGCTGCGCGTGGACGAAGGCGTGCAGGTCGAAGTGCCGCTGCAGCTGGTGTTCGCCAGCGTGGCCGGCGATACCGACCTGGCCTGGCACCACCGCCACCTGATCGAACTGCGTGCCGGCGCCAGCCTGGGCGTGGTCGAGCACCGCTTCAGCGTGGGTGATTCGGCCCACCTGGACAACACCGTGCTGCATGCCCACGTCGCCCGCGATGCCGTGCTCAAGCACGCCCGCGTGCAGACCGGCAGCGCGCGCCAGACCAGCTTCCTGCGTACCGACGCAGTGCTGGCCCGCGACGCGCAGTACCACCGCGTCGACCTGGAACTGGGCGCCGCGCTCAGCCGCCACGAACTGAACGTACGCCTGGAAGGCGACAACGCCCAGCTGACCGCCAACGGCGTGCTGCTCGGCAATGGCCGCCGCCACGTCGAGACCCGGCTGGGCATCGATCACATCGCGCGCGACACCAGCTGCGAACTGCTGTGGCGCGGCGTCGCCGCCAACCGCAGCCGCGTGGTGTTCCATGGTGGCATCCAGATCCGCGAAGGCGCCGATGGTACCGACGCGAACCTGTCCAACAAGAACCTGCTGCTGTCGGCCGACGCCGAGATCGATACCCAGCCGACGCTGGTGATCGACGCCGATGAAGTGAAGGCCGCGCACGGCGCGACCGTCGGCCAGCTCGATGCCAATGCGCTGTTCTACCTGCGCTCGCGCGGCCTGCCGCAGGCACAGGCGCAGGCACTGCTCAGTGCCGCGTTCTGCCACGAACCGCTGAAGATCCTGCCGGAAGCCCTGCGCGAACAGCTGGCACGCCGCCTGGACAAGGCCCTGGCCGAGGCGGGTGTGGCATGAACCTGTCCACCCCGCGCCCGATCGAAACCCCCAGCGGCGCGCCCGACTGGGACCGCGTCCGCCTCGACTTCCCGCTGCTGATGCGCGAAGTGCACGGCAAGCCGCTGGTCTATTTCGACAATGCCAACACCGGCCAGAAGCCGGTGCAGGTGATCGGCGCGGTGGACGAGTTCTACCGCCGCTACAACGCCAACGTCAGCCGCGCGGTGCATGCACTGGGCAGCGAAGCCACCGACGCCTACGAAGGCGCGCGCAACAAGCTGGCGCGCTTCCTCAACGTGCGTGCCAGCGACCTGGTGCTGTGCAGCGGCACCACCTTCGCCATCAATCTTGTGGCGTATTCGTGGGCGCTGCCGCGGCTGAAGGCCGGCGACGTGATCCTGGTCTCGCGCATGGAGCACCACGCCAACATCGTGCCGTGGCAGCTGGTCGCGCAGCGTACCGGCGCCACCATCCGCGTGGCCGAGATCACCCCCGATGGCGCGCTCGACCTGGATGCGCTGCGTGCGGCGATGACCCCCGAGGTCAAGCTGCTGGCGGTCACCCATGTGTCCAACGTGCTGGGCACGGTCAACCCGGTTCGCGAGATCTGCCGTGAAGCGCGCAAGCGCGGCATCATCACCGTGGTCGATGGCTCGCAGGCGGTGCCGCACCGCAAGGTCGACGTCGCCGCGATCGGCTGCGACTTCTACGCCATCACCGGCCACAAGATGTGCGGCCCGACCGGGACCGGTGCGCTGTGGGCGCGCCGCGAGCACCTGGACGCGATGCCGCCGTTCCTCGGCGGTGGCGAGATGATCAAGGAAGTCAGCTTCGACGGCACCGTGTTCAACGATGCCCCGCACAAGTTCGAAGCCGGTACCCCGAACATCGCCGGCTTCATCGGCCTGGGCGTGGCCGCCGACTACCTGCAGCAGCTGGGACAGGACAACGTGGAAGCGCGCGAAGCCGAACTGCTCGCGCACTTCACCGAAGAACTGCGCCGCGTCGACGGCCTGCGCATCATCGGCGAAGCGCCGGAGAAGGCCGCCGTGGTCTCGTTCCTGATCGACGGCGCGCATGCCCACGACCTGGCCACGCTGCTTGATCTGGAAGGCGTGGCCGTGCGCTCGGGCCAGCACTGCGCGCACCCGCTGCTGCAGTACTTCGGTGTGGCGGCCACCTGCCGCGCCTCGCTGGCGTTCTACAACACCCACGCCGAGATCGAGCGCTTCATGACCGCACTGACCAAGGTACGCAAGCTGTTGGGGTGACCCGGCACACCGGGGTCAGATCCCTTTCGCATCGCGAAAGGGCTCTGACCCCGCTAGCGAACCGGCCAGTCGTCGCTGCGACTGCAATGCTCGCCGGATCGCCGCCACATCCGCGGCAGGAATACCCTCCTCGATGAACTCCGCATAGCGCCTGCGCCGTTCATCCAGATCCAGGGCAATCAGCTCGAATGCCGAATGCGGCTCGAGCAGCGCATTCGGCCTGCCCTGCGCATTCGCCCGATAGCTCGACCAGCGATAGTCCCCTGGACGCGCCACCCTCCCCGCACGGACAGGGTTGAGCTCGATGTAGCGCTGGCAAGCCAGCAGATAGCGATCCGTATCCACCAACGTGGAATGGAAACGCCCCTCCCACAGGGTTCCCGTGCGGCCCTGCCGATCATTCACCCGCCGCACGTAGGTCCGGCTTACGGCCTGCATCATCCGCGACAGCCCGCCGGAGACATCAGGCGTCGCCAGGAGATGAACGTGATTGTCCATCAGCACATACGCGTGGACCCGGCAGTGCTGCTGGCCTGCGTGATGACACAGCAGGCGCAGGTAGGCCACGCGGTCGCCATCGGTGAAGAACACGGGCTGGCGATTGTTGCCACGTTGAACGACATGTTGCGGGTAACCGGGCGCATCGATGCGTGGTGGCCTTGGCATAGGTGTCTCCTGGGAATAGGGGTCAGAACCCATCGCTGCGCAAAGGGATCTGACCCCGAGCATCTGCTGATTCCGTGCCCGTACCAGTCGGTCCATGACCTGCCGCTCGGTCGGTAGACGCCGGGGTCAGAGCCCTTTCGCCCGGCGAAAGGGATCTGACCCCACGCCGCGCCCCCATTTGCGCCCGCCCCCACCCCACCTAGAATGTGCCCATGAGCACCCTGACCTTCCGCGCCGCGACGTCGGCCGACATCCCCGCCCTGATCACCCTGGTCACCTCGGCCTACCGTGGCGACGCCAGCCGCGTCGGCTGGACCACCGAAGCCGACCTGCTGGATGGCGCCCGCATCGACGCCGAAGGCATCCAGGGCGACCTCGACCGCCCGCGCTCCACCATCCTGCTGGCCGAACGCGAGGGCCAACTGGTGGCCTGCGCCCACGTCGCCGATGTCGACGGCAAGGGCTACTTCGGCATGTTCTCGGTCGACCCGGCCCAGCAGGGCGGTGGCGTCGGCAAGCAGCTGATGGATGCCGCCGAAGCGCACGCCGCGCGCGAATGGAACGTGCCGGTGATGCAGATGACCGTCATCGACGTGCGCGACGAACTGATTGCCTTCTACGAGCGCCGCGGCTACAGCCGCACCGGCATCAAGAAGCCGTTCCCGTATGGCGACGAACGCTTCGGCATTCCCAAGCGCGACGACCTGCGCTTCGAGATCCTGGAAAAGCCGCTGGCCGGAGCCGCCGCGTGAGCGAGGCCTGGACCTTTGTCTGTGCCGGCAACGAGCTGCTGCCGGGTGAAATGAAGAGCGTGTTCGACGAAGTGACCGGCACCCCGATCGTGGTGTTCAACCTCGACGGCGAGCTGTACGCACTGGAAGACCAGTGCACGCATGAAGAGTTCGAGCTGTCCTCGGGTGAGTTCGACACCACCGAAGGCAGTGTGGAGTGCGTGCTGCACGGTGCGCGCTTCGACGTGCGCGATGGCCGCGCCCTGTGCGCCCCGGCCTATACCCCGGTGCCCAAGTTCCCGGTGAAGCGGGAGCACGACGCGGTCTGGACCCGCGACGACCGCGATTGAGGCCGCGCGCCCGCCCCAGGGCACCACCCATGGGGCGGATCTACGGAAGCGCCTTGAGGGCCTTCCCAAGGCGTTTCGGGGACACCCCGGCGGCTGGCCACATTCCGTACATGCGAATCATTATCGTTGATGTTATTCTACGTAACATCTTCGTAACGACTCCGCCCCTGCGCCATGGCTTCGCCCGCGCCCACCGCCACGCTGTGCCAGCTCGCCCGCCACGGATGGCCGCTGCTTGTGGCCGTGCTGCTGACGCTGCTGCTGGGCTGGTCGGCGTTGCACGAGGGGCGCGGCAGCGATCCGGCCGCACACGGCTGGCAGGCCCACGCGGATGATCTGCTGCAGGCCCTGCCGCTGCCGGAAGCGCCGGCCGACGAATGCCCGCAACACGCCGCCCCTGCCCCCGAGCCACCGCTCGATGGCGAGGGCAGTACACCCTGCACCGGCCTGGCGTCACCGCGCGCCGCGCTTGTCGCACACATCCCGCTGTGGCGCTCCGACGCCCTGCGCTGGCAGCTGCACGATCCCGCACTGCGGTTGAACCCCGGCCACGCACCGCCCGCACCGCACGCCAGCTGAGGCGCCCTGCGGCCTTTGCCGTGCGCCTCATTGCGTTTCGGGCAAGCCGAGCATCGGCTCGGCTCTACAGCACCCGTCTCCTGCCAGCCGCCACGCATGCGTGCCGGCCCGCGCCCTTTCCCGATCCAAGCCACCGCCACCCAGACCATGACCCACATCAAGACCCGCAAGTACGCCCCGCGCGTTTCCCTGCTCGCCTCGGCCACCCTGGCCGCCGGCTTCGCACCGCTGGCCGCACAGGCCGCCGACGGCGCCGCCTCCGGCACCAACAAGGCCACCGACCTGGACAAGGTGCAGGTGCGCGGCAGCTGGTTCAATCCGTCCTCGCCGAAGTTCACCGCCGAACTGCTGGACACCCCGAAGTCGGTGTCGATCGTCTCGGAGAAGCTGATTGCCGAGACCGGCGCGACCAACCTGCAGGATGCGCTGCGCATGGTGCCGGGCATCACCTTCGGTGCCGGCGAAGGCGGCAACCCGACCGGCGACCGCCCCTTCATCCGCGGCTTCGACTCCCAGAGCAACATCTTCGTCGACGGCCTGCGTGACGTCGGCTCGCAGACCCGCGAGATCTTCGACCTGGAGCAGGTGGAAGTGGTCAAGGGCCCGAGCTCGGCCTACGGCGGCCGTGATTCCGGTGGTGGCAGCCTGAACCTGGTAAGCAAGACGCCGAAGCTGAAGAACGAAACCAGCGCCAGCATGGGCATCGGCACCGACAGCTACGCGCGCGGCACCGTGGACGCCAACTATGTGCTGGGCGATGGCGTCGCCGCCCGCCTGAACCTGATGAAGCACGCGTCGGACATCGCCGGTCGTGATGCGGCCAACGTCAGCCGCTGGGGCATCGCACCGTCGATCGCGTTCGGCCTGAACGGCCCGGCGCAGCTGATCGCCAGCCACTACCACATGCAGAGCGATGACCTGCCCGATGCCGGCGGCTTCCCGTACAACAACCCGTTCACCAGCGGCCCGAACGTGGCCAAGAACGGCGACGGCCGCCCGATGGTGCCGGACCGCAACAACTACTACGGCCTGGTCGACCGTGATTTCCAGCGTACCCGCGCCGATATCAGCACCCTCGACGCCAGCTACGATTTCGGCGGCCACAAGCTGCGCAACATCGCGCGCCTGGGCAACACCAGCAACGACTACCTGTGGACCCAGCCGGACGACAGCAAGGGCAACCCGAACAATTACGGCACCCTGTGGCGCCGTACCAACAGCCGCGCCGTCGACGTCAAGAGCTTCGCCGACCAGCTGGGCCTGACCGGCGCCTTCCAGACCGGCGCGCTCAAGCACAGCTACAGCGCGGGCGTGGAGTACAGCGACGAGAAGATGACCCGCGGCAGCTACCTGATGTCGCCGGGCACCGCCAATCCCCTTGAAAACAGCGCCAACAGCACTCGCTGCCAGGTGTCCGGCGCGACCACCGGCTACAACTGCACCGACTTCAACAATCCGAACCCGAACGATCCGTGGGCGGCCGGTCAGATCGTCTACCGCAGCAACAAGGCGCTGGACGTTGAACAGCGCACCAAGACCAAGTCCGCCTACCTGTTCGACACCATCGAGCTCAATGCACAGTGGAGCTTCAACGTCGGCCTGCGCTATGACGATTACAGCACCACGCTGACCACGCCGGTGCTCAACGCAGCGCCGACCCGCCTGCGCAACGACAACGATTTCGTGAACTACCAGGCCGGCGTAGTGTTCAAGCCGGTGGCCAACGGCAGCATCTACCTGTCCTGGGGCACCTCCTCGACCCCGCCGGGCATGGACGGTGGCGATGGCTCCGACGGCCTGACCGGGCTGGTGGCCGACCTCAAGCCGCAGGACACAAGGAACCTCGAACTCGGCACCAAGTGGGACCTGCTCGACAACCGCCTGAACCTGACCGCCGCGATCTTCCACACCGTGATGAACAACGCACGCGTGACCGTCGACAACGGCACCAGCCAGAACGCCGGCAAGAAGGAGATCAACGGCTTCGAGCTGGGCTTCAACGGCCAGCTGACCGACGCCTGGAGCCTGTATGGCGGCTACACCTACCTGGATTCGGAGCTGAAGGACAACGGCTTCGTCTGCGCCGTGTCGGGCCGCACCTGCCCGAGCGGTATCTACGTACCGTCGCCGAACAACGGCAACATGTTCCCGAACACCGCCAAGCACAGCGCCAACCTGTGGACCACCTACCGCTTCCCGATCGGCCTGACCATCGGCGCCGGCGCGTTCTACTCGGACAAGCAGTACGGTGATGTCGCCAACACCAAGTGGATCGCCAGCTACACCCGCTTCGATGCGATGGCCAGCTACGCGATCCAGGACAACATCAGCCTGCAGCTGAACGTGCAGAACCTGACCGACAAGACCTACTTCACCAAGGCCTATGCCTCGCACTACGCGAGCATCGCCCCGGGTCGCTCGGCCACCCTGGCACTGAACGTGAAGTTCTGATGTAACTTCGCTCCACCACGGCGGCAGGCTCTCCTGCCGCCGTTTTTGTTTCCGGCGATACTCACCCCATGGCGACCCTTACCCCCATCGACAGCGACGCCCTGGCCGAACTGCTGCAGCACGACCCGGCAGCCGCGTTCGTGCACATCCGCGATGCCGCGCAGGCCGGCCAGGTCGATGCACAACTGCTGCTCGCGCAGATGCACATGGAAGGCAAAGGCACCGCGCAGGACGCCTCGGCCGCGCTGCTCTGGTATGAAACCGCCGCCAACAACGGCGTGCCGATGGCGATGAACATGCTCGGCCGCTGCCATGAGCTGGGCCAGGGCACTGCGCCCGACCCGGCGCTGGCGGCCGTCTGGTACCGCCGCGCGGCCGACACCGGGCTGGACTGGGGCCTGTACAACCTGGCCAACCTGCTGGCCACCGGCCGCGGCGTGCCGCTGGACCGCGCGCAGGCGCTGGCGCTGTACACGCGCGCCGCGCACCTGGGCCACGCCAAATCGATGAACCTGCTGGCCCGCCACCTCGAAGACGGACTGGAGATCGAGCGCGATCCGCAGGCGGCGCTGGACTGGTACCAGCGCGCGGCCGAGGCCGGTGATTTCCGCGGCCAGGCCAACTACGCCTCGATCCTGCTGCAGGCCGGCCAGGTCGATCAGGCCGTGCACTGGCTGCGGCTGGCGCTGGCCCACGGCAGCCCGGCGTTCATGGCCCACATCGTGCCGGAGCTGGCAGCGTCCCCGCATCCGCAGGTGCGCGCCCTGGTCGCACCGCCGTCCCACTGAGGAGTTCCGCATGCTGCTGCACATCCCCGACATCCTCAGCGCCGCGCAGGTGGCCGAGTTCCGCCGCCGCCTCGACGTCGCCGACTGGACCGATGGCCGCGAGACGGTTGGCCATCTGGGTGCGCAGGCCAAGCACAACCAGCAGCTGCCCGAGGCCTCGCCGCTGCGCCGCGAGCTGGGCGAGACCGTCCTCGTCGCGCTGGCCCGGCACCCGCTGTTCTTCAGCGCGGCGCTGCCACTGAAGTACCTGCCGCCACGCTTCAACCGCTACAGCGGTGGAGGCACCTACGGTTTCCATGTCGATGGCGCGGTGATGAACCTGGCCAACGGCGAGCAGCTGCGCTCGGACATCTCCTGCACCCTGTTCCTGTCCGATCCGGACGAGTACGAGGGCGGCGAGCTGATCATCAGCGATACCTACGGCGAGCATGAAGTGAAGCTGCCCGCTGGCGACCTGATCGTGTACCCGTCCAGCAGCCTGCACAAGGTCAACCCGGTCACCCGCGGCGCGCGCGTGGCCTCGTTCTTCTGGGTGCAGAGCATGATCCGCGACGACGTGCAGCGGCGCCTGCTGTGGGAGATGGACGGCTCGATCGAACGCCTGCGGCAGACCGGCGGCGACGCCGAGGCGGTGCTGCAGCTGACCGGCGTGTACCACAACCTGCTGCGGCGCTGGAGCGAAGTCTGAGCCCCATCCGGCCAGCCCGCGACATTTTGGCAATCATTCTCATTTGCAACGGCTAACGGCTCTCATTACAATCACGCCCCGTTGATGCTGGCTGCTGCCGGCAGACCACCTGGGGACCCTTGCTTGCTGCGCCCGCTTCGCCCTCGCCCACTGATCCATCGCAAGATGGGCACCGCCATGCGCGGTCAGCGTCCTGCGCTGGCCAGCCTGCTGGCGTGGGTGGCGATGCTGGCGTTGCTGCTGGGCACCCTGCCGCTGCTGCCGCATCCGGCGACAGCGGCGACCGTGCAGATGCCGCTGGAAGAACGCGGCGGCGAAGGCCCGTTGCAGGAAGAAGCCCCGGCCAAGCTGCGCCGCTGTGCCTCCGCCCCGGTGAAAGCGGCCGAGAAGGCGCCGCCGCTGCTGCTGGCCAGCCAGTGGCTGCGCACCGAACGTGAACTCGTACCCGCCACGCCGGCCATGCCCGGCGTGCGCCCGGACTGGCCGCTGGCCGCTCCGGACACGCCCTGGGCCGACGCGCCCGGGCGTCGCCAGCAACGCGGCCAGGCGCCGCCGCTCGCCTGATCCACGGCACGACGTGACCGCCTGCGCGGTCGCGTCCACACGCCGCTGCCTGCTTCATCCCTGCCGCCCCTGACCGGGCTTCCCGTGCATGCCGCGCCCTTCGCGCCCGGCATCGCATCTCTCTGCATCTTTCGAGGTAACTGCCATGGCCCAGCGCCATCGTGTCCGTTCGTCCCTGTCCCGCCCCCTGCTGACCAGCGCCGTGCTGGCGGCGATGGCGGCCCCTGCTTTCGCCCATGGAGAGATCGCCGGCGCCCCGCAGACGCTGGACAAGGTGGTGGTCACCGCCTCCGGCTTCGAACAGAAGGTGGTCGATGCACCGGCCAGCATCAGCGTGGTCAGCCGCGAGGAACTGAGCAAGCGCCCGTACACCAACCTGGTCGATGCGCTGCGCGATGTCGAAGGCATCGACGTCGGCCTGGAGGCCACCGACAAGAACGGCCGCGCCACCATCTCGATGCGCGGCCTGCCCTCCGAATACACCCTGGTGCTGATCGACGGACGCCGCCAGAGCAATGTCGGCCAGCTGTACCCGAACAACTTCGGCGGCGGCCAGTTCGCCTACCTGCCGCCGCTGGATGCCATCGAGCGCATCGAAGTGGTGCGCGGCCCGATGTCCACCCTGTACGGCTCGGATGCGATGGGCGGCGTCATCAACATCATCACCCGCCGCAACCAGGACAGCTGGCACGGCGCGCTCACCCAGGGCTTCACCGTGCAGCAGGATGACCAGTTCGGCGATGCACGCACCACCGACCTGTACCTCAGCGGCCCGCTGCTGAAGGATCGCCTCAGCCTCGCCGTGCGCGGCAGCTACTACGATGCCAAGGCATCGAACCCGGAATGGGATGCACTGACCCTGCCCGATGGCACGCTGTGGGAGCGCAGCATCGGCTTCGGTGGCGGTGGCAAGTCGGTGGCCAACACCAACTGGAACACCGGCGTGCGCCTGGACTTCCGCGTCAACGATGACCACGAGCTGTGGCTGGACTACGACGTGTCGCGGCAGAAGTACGACAACAGCGAAGGCCAGACCGGCACCCTCGACAGCCTGGCCAGCCTGTGGCGCGTCGGCAATGCAGTCATTCCCAACCCGAACGGCAGCGGCACGGTCACCCGCCGCGTGGTGCAGCCGCGCGTGGGCTACACCGCCTACCAGCGCTACGAGCGCGACCAGCTGTCGCTGACCCACCAGGGCCGCTACAGCTTCGGCACCTGGCAGACCTCGCTGACCCACAGCAAGAGCAGCAACCTCGGCCGCTCGCTGCCGCTGACCCTGGACGAGCGCGCCAACCTGCAGACGCTGTGGAATGAGGTCTGCCGCCGCACCGGTGCGGCCAACAACTGCGCGGCCGGCCGTGGCAATGCGCTGACCGCACTCAATCCCAGCGAGATGGCGCGCCTGCAGGCGTTCCTGCCGCGTCCGCTGCGCACCATGGAACTGGAAGGCTACGTGCTCGACACGATGCTGGATCTGGACTTCGGCGCGCACAAGCTGACCGTCGGCGGCCAGTACAACGACACCGACATGATCGACGGCGTGTTCGGCATGGACGGCGCCGGCTACCGCAGCAACACCAAGCAGAAGCACCGCATGTGGGCGCTGTTCGCCGAGGACAACTGGGCGCTGACCGACACCCTCACCGCCACCTTCGGCCTGCGCTACGACGACCACAACATCTTCGGCAGCCATCTCAGCCCGCGCGGCTACCTGGTGTGGAACGCCAGCGATGCGTGGACCTTCAAGGGCGGCGTCAGCACCGGCTACAAGACCCCGCGTCCGGACCAGCTGTTCCCGGGCATCACCGGCTTTGGTGGCCAGGGCGTGCTGCCGCTGGTGGGCTCGCCCAACCTGAAGCCGGAAACCAGCACCAACTACGAGCTGGCCGCCTACTACGAAGGCCAGCGCTGGGGCTTCAACGTCACCGGCTTCATCAACAAGTTCGAGGACAAGATCGCCAGCGGCGGCACCTTCCCGAACTGCGAAGTGGCACCGGCCGGCAGCGGCTACTGCGTGGACATCGGCCCGGGCTGGGCGGCGCTGGGCTACAGCACCTTCACCCAGAGCGTGAACATCGACAAGGCCGAAACCCGCGGCGCGGAACTGGCCGGCCACGTCGACCTGCTCGACACCCTGCAGCTGCGCGGCAACTACACCTGGACCAGGAGCGAGCAGACCAGCGGCCCGCAGAAGGGTCTGCCGATCACCGGCACCACCCCGGCCAGGCACATGGCCAATGCCAGCCTGAACTGGCAGCTCAACGAGGCCATCAGCCTGTCGCTGATCGGCGAGGGCCGCTACGACCGCTACCGCGACACCCTGCTCGACGCCAACGGCGTCAGCCAGACCCGTTACTACGAGGACTACACCCTCTTCCACCTGGGTGGCAGCTGGAAGGCCACGCCCTGGCTGACGGTGAACGCACGGGTCAACAACCTGCTCGACAAGAACTTCGTCTCGCAGTCGTGCCTGTTGATCAGCCAGAGCGAATTCAACTGCGTGGACGACTATGCGACCAAGGACCAGCGCCGCAGCTACTGGATTTCGTTGAACGCGAAGTTCTGATCACCGCGCTCCTCCCTGCTTCGGTGGGTGCCGACCTTGGTCGGCACCGCTTCATCCACGCATGGCGTGGATCTACCGCCTCCGGGATACAGAACGACACGCAATTGCGAGCTATTCTCACCAATGATGTAATGGGCAGTCCCCGTCCGCCTCGAACCGTGCCGTGAGCCGTCCTGCCTCTTCCACCGTGCAGCAGCAACAAAGCCGCGGCTTCTGGCTGCGGACGCTGCACCAGTGGCACTGGATCAGCTCGGCGGTGTGCCTGATCGGCATGCTGCTGTTCGCGGTGACCGGCCTGACCCTCAACCACGCGGCGAAGATCGAGGCCAAGCCCCAGGTGCAGAACCAGCACCTGGAACTGCCAGCCGATCTGCTCGGCCAGCTCGGCACGCGCGAAGACGGCAATGCGCCGATCCCGCGTCCGGCCCGGCAATGGCTGGATACACAGCTGGGCATTGCCATCGGCGGCCGCCCGGCCGAGTGGTCGGCCGAGGAGATCTATCTGTCGTTGCCACGCCCCGGCGGCGACGCCTGGCTGAGCATCGATCGCGAGAGCGGCGCGGTGGAGTACGAATCAACCTCGCGTGGCGTGGTGTCCTACCTCAACGACCTGCACAAGGGCCGCAACGCCGGACCGGCGTGGGGCTGGTTCCTGGACCTGTTCGCCGTGGCCTGCCTGGTGTTCTGCATCACCGGCCTGTTCCTGCTGCACCTGCATGCGCGGCAGCGACGCATGACCTGGCCGCTGGTCGGCCTGGGCCTGATGATCCCGCTGCTGATCGCCCTGCTGCTGATCCACTGACTTTCCCTCGTTTCCGGAGCCGCCCCATGCGCGTCACCCTCACCATCGCCCTCAGCGGCCTGCTGGCCACCTCGCCGGCCTATGCCACCACCCTCGACATCAACGTCGAAGTGCCCAAGCTCAACGTGGCCGAATACCACCGCCCGTATGTGGCCGTGTGGCTGGAAGGCGCCGACCAGAAAGTAGCGGCCAACCTGTCGGTCTGGTACCAGCAGACCAGCAACAGTGAAGGCCATGGCACCAAGTGGCTGCCCGACCTGCGCCAGTGGTGGCGCAAGAGCGGCCGCACCCTGCAGGTGCCGGTGGACGGCGTGACCGGCCCGACCCGCCCGGCCGGCAAGCACGCGCTGTCGTTCAACGACAGGCAGCCGGCGCTGAAGCAGCTGGCCCCGGGCAACTACACCCTGGTGGTGGAAGCGGTGCGCGAAGTCGGCGGCCGTGAACTGCTGAAGATCCCCTTCACCTGGCCGGCCACCGCCGCACAGAACGGCAAGGCGCAGGGCGCCACCGAACTGGGCCAGGTCACCCTCGCCGTCAAACCCTGACCGTTTGTTCCGGGGTCAGATCCCTTCCACAGGAAGGGCTCTGACCCCATCGCCACATCCCCGGGATCAGAGCCCTCTCCGTTGGAAAGGGATCCGACCCCTTCCAACTGGAGTCTTCCGCATGAAGCGCACGCTCGTCCTCGCCGCCGCCCTGGCCGCTGCCCTTCCCTTCTCCGCCCTGGCCCACAAGGCCTGGCTGCTGCCCTCGCAGACCGTGATCGCCGGCAACGCGCCATGGATCACCGTCGACGGTGCGGTCTCCAACGACCTGTTCTATTTCAACCACGTGCCGCTGCGTCTGGAATCGCTGGTGATCACCGCGCCGGACGGCAGCACCGTGCAGCCGCAGAACGCGGCCACCGGCAAGTACCGCAGCGTGTTCGACCTCGAACTGAAGCAGGCGGGCACCTACCGCATCGCCTCGGTCAACGATGGCCTGTCGGCCACCTATGAACTGAATGGCGAGCGCAAGCGCTGGCGCGGCACTGCCGCCACCTTCGGCGAACTGCCCAAGGATGCGAAGAAGCTGGAAGTGAGCCAGTCGGTCGGCCGCGTAGAGACCTTCGTCACCAACGGCGCGCCGAACGCTACCGCGCTGAAGCCGACCAACCGAGGCATCGAACTGGTCGCCGCGGGCCATCCGAACGACCTGTTCGCCGGCGAGGAAGCCACCTTCCGCGTGCTGGTCGACGGCAAGCCGACCGCCGGACTGGAATTCGAGATCGTGCGTGGCGCCACCCGCTACCGCAACGCGCAGGAGGAACTGAAACTGACCAGCGATGCCAAGGGCGAGATCAAGGTGACCTGGCCGGAAGCCGGCATGTACTGGCTGGAAACCGGCACTGAAGACAGCAAGACCTCGGTGAAGCAGGCCGCCAAGCGTCGCCTCAGCTACGTGGCCACGCTGGAAGTGCTGCCGCAGTAACGTGGACCGCGATGCCGGGCACGTCCCGGCATCGCCGCCGCAACGCATCACCATGACCGATTCCCTGCTCGACATCGCCCGCCTCGGCGGCGCCACCATGGGCACCACCTGGAGTGTGTCGCTGGTTGCGTCGCGCCAGCGCGACCTGCACCCGCTGCACGCCGGCATCCAGGCGCGCCTGGATGAGGTGGTCGCGCAGATGAGCACGTGGGACGCCGGCTCGGACCTCAGCCGCTTCAATCACGCCGCTGCTGGCCAGTGGTGCACGCTGCCGGCCGAGACGCGCCAGGTGCTGGCCTGCGCACAGGCCATCGCCGCCGCCAGCGATGGTGCATTCGATCCCACCGTCGGCCCGTTGGTGGCACTGTGGGGTTTCGGTGCACATGCTGGCGAACGCCGCCAGCCCAACGACGCTACCCTGCAGGCCACGCGTGATCGCTGCGGTTGGCAGCACCTGCAGTGGCAGGACGATGCGCTGCTGCAACCGGGTGGACTGGAACTGGATCTCTCTGCGATCGCCAAGGGCTTCGGCGTCGATCACGTGGCCGCCTGGCTGCGCGATCAGGGCATCGCTGCTGCACTGATCGAGGTCGGTGGCGAACTGGCCGGCTACGGCCGCAAGCCCGACGGCCACCCCTGGCGCGTACTGGTGGAATCCGCACCGGAAGAAGACGCGCACACCGAAACACCACCGCGGGTGCTGGCGCTGGAGGACAAGGCGGTGGCCACCTCCGGTGATCGCTGGCACCAGTACCAGGCCGATGGCGAGGCTTACAGTCACAGCCTGGACCCGCGCTCTGGCAGACCGGTGCGCCAGGTTGCAGCGGCAGTGACGGTGGTCGCCGACGACGCGATGCATGCTGATGCCTGGGCCACCGCACTGACCGTACTAGGCCGCGAGCACGGCATGGCGCTGGCCGAACGCGAAGGACTGGCCGCACGCTACCTGCATCGCGCAGCGGATGGCCCGCACGAATTTCTCAGCAGCGCCTTCCAGCGCCTGCTCGACGAGCAGGACGCATGAGCGCACGGCCGTCGCGCGCGCTGCTCGGCAACGCGCTTGTACTGATCCTGCTGGCGCTGATCGCTTGGGCGCTGTTGCGCCTGCACCTCAGCGAAGCCTGGTGGCAGGGCGCGCCACCTGCACGGCAAACGCAGGTCGCGATCATCGCCACCGCGTTGTATGCGCTGGCCTGTGCCGCACTGTGGTGGCGTGGGCGACCGCGCGACGATGCTGCCTCTGCCGACGTCGCACCGATCCTGCTGGTCTGGTCCAGCCAGACGGGCTTCGCCCGCGAACTGGCCGAACGCAGTGCCGAGGCATTGCGTGGTGCCGGCGTGCCGGTGCGCGTGCGAGGCCTGCATGAGGTCGACGCCACCTTGCTGGCCGGTAGCCAGCGTGCATTGTTCATCGCCAGCACCACTGGCGAAGGCGACCCACCCGATCATGCCCTGCCGTTCCTGCGCGGGGTGATGGCCGCGCCGCCTTCGCTGCAGCACCTGCACTACGGCGTGCTCGCGCTGGGCGACCGCAGCTATGGCCACTTCTGCGGATTCGGCCACCAGCTGGACACTTGGCTGCGCCAGCACGGCGCGCATCCGCTGTTCGACGCGATCGAAGTCGACAACGCCGATCCGGCGGCACTGCGCCATTGGCAGCAGTTGCTGGGACAACTTGCCGGCGGCGCCAGTGAACTGCCCGACTGGAGCCCGGCCGAGTACCAGCCGTGGACGCTGCTGCAACGTGAGCATCTGAATCCGGGCAGCCCCGGCGGCCCCGTGTATTGGCTGCGCCTGCAGCCTCCGGCCGATGCAGATGCGCAGTGGCAGGCCGGTGACATCGCCGAGATCGGGCCACAACACGCCCGCCACATCGCGCGCGCGTGGCTGGACGCGCAGGGGTTCGATGCGGATACCGTGCTGGACGACGGGCAGACGTTGCTGGCGCGCGTCGCGCGCTCGCACCTGCCCTCATTGGTTCCCCCGGGTGACCTGCCCCCATTGCTGGCGACCCTGCAACCGCTGCCCCATCGCGAGTACTCGATCGCCTCGGTGATGGCCGACGGTGCGGTCGAGCTGCTGCTGCGCAGACAGCTGCGCGCGGACGGCACGCCTGGCATCGGCAGCGGCTGGCTGTGCGACCACGCGGCCATCGGCGAACCGGTGCAGCTGCGGCTGCGTCGCAACGACAACTTCCATGGCGTGGCCGCCAACGTGCCGCTGCTGTTGATCGGCAACGGCACCGGCATTGCCGGCCTGCGCGCGCATCTGCACGAACGTATCCGCAGTGGCGCACGACGGACCTGGCTGCTGTTCGGTGAGCGCACCGCCGCGCATGACTTCCACTTCGGTGAAGAACTGCAGGCAATGCTGGCCGACGGCTCACTGGCGCGGTTGGATGCCGTGTTCAGCCGCGACGGCGGCGCGCATCGCTATGTGCAGGACCGGCTGCTGGCCGAAGCGGCAACGCTGCGGCAGTGGGTGGATGAAGGCGCCACGATCCTGGTCTGCGGCAGCCTGCAGGGCATGGCCCCGGCGGTGGATGCGGTGATCGAGCAGGTGCTGGGTATTTCGGGCAAGGAAGCGCTGCTGCTGGCCGGTCGCTACCGGCGCGATGTGTATTGAACGAACCCTCGGGGTCGGATCCCTTTCCGCAGGAAAGGGCTCTGACCCCAACCACAAATGCTCTCTGGTGGGTGCGAACCTTGGTTCGCACCATGACGCCGGGCATGGTCCGGCGCTACCCGGCGCTCGCCACCCGTATCGCCAACAACTCGCCACCGCCCTGCAACGCGTGCCGCTGACGTTCGCCGGCCGCCAACCACGCGGTATCGCCGGCCCGTAGCGCGGGCAGGCCGCTGTCGGCACCGAACTCCGCCTGACCGGACAGCAGATGCAGCGCCCAGGCCACGCCCGGTTCGCAGAAGAAGAACATCGCGCCCACCAGCGGCCGGTGCAGCAGTTCGGCCTGCAGCAGCTCGCGCTTCCACATCAGGTTGAAGTCGTGGGTGGTGCCATCGACCAGTTCACCGTGCAGGGTTTCCTCGCCGGCAAAACGCACGCGTCCGTGTGGCGGCAACACCTCGGCCACGCGGCCATCGTCGAAGCGCAGGCGCACGCCATTGCCCTGCAGCAGTACCAGTTCGCGCTCCACGCCGGGGAAGGCGGAGAACGCGGCGTCCTGCTCGATCTCGGCCACCGACAGGCGCAGCGCCCAGTCATCGCCCTCCGCAGGCAGGCGCAGGATCTCGCGGGTCCAGCCAAGTCCATTCCGCCAGCGTTCGCGGCGATAGTCCAGACTGGAAATGACCTGGCTCGGAGTGTGCAGCAGGGAGTCGATGTTCATCGGCGCATTGCATCATGCCGCGCGCCGTCGTGCATCACCGCGTGGCGAGCGTGCCCTGGCCACCACACTCCCCGCCCAGCAGCTGCGAGTGCTTCAGCCAGTCCTGGTCGGGGTAATACGCGAACACCATCGTGCCACCGCGCAACGCGTCGATGAGTGGCTTGGCCACCGACAGGCGCACCGCCGGGCAGCCCAGGCTGCGACCAAGCCGCCCCTGCAGCTGCGCGGTCGCCGGATTCACGTAGGGCGCGCCGTGGATGACGATGGCCCGTTCCCGCGCACGGTCGTTGAAGCCCGGTTCCAACCCCGCCAGGCGCAGCGAGTAACCATTGCCGCCCATGTAGGTTTCCTGCGCGGTGAACGCGCCGAGGCTGGACATGAAACTGCCATCGCGATTGGAGAAGTACTCGGTGCGGTTCTCACCGCTGTTGCGGCCATGCGCCACCCATTCCTCGAACAGCAGGCGCTGGTGGGCCAGGTCGAACACCCACAGCCGCGGCTCGGTGGACGGCCGCGAGTAGTCGATCACGCTGAGGCGATCACCGTTGATGCCCAACTCCGGCCGTTGCAGTGCACAGCGCATGGCATGCGCGGCCAGTTGCAGCACGTGGCGGTCGGCCTTGGGCGCGCTGCGCGACAGCAGGGCAGCGAGATCATCGGCAGAGGTAGCGAGGGCAGGCGTCTGTGCCAGCGCCGGGGCGCTGGCCGAGGTCGCCAGCAGGCCGAACGCGGCCAGCCGGCACAGGCGGGATGCAGTCATGGGCACAACGAGGGGACTCAGTTGCCCTTGAGGGTGGACCCTGGCGGCTCGGATTCCAAGACCGGCTGCATTCCGGATTCAGCCGGGCTTGGGCGGACCGCCGGCAGCGAGGTCACCAGCAGGGTCGTGCCCGGCACCAGCACCTGGTACAGCTGGCGGGCGAAATCGGCCGGCAGCGCCATCGGCAGCGAGGGCGTGGCCAGCAGGTCCGGCGTGGCCTGGGCCCGGTCCTGGCCCAGCAGCGGGTAGGCCGTCCACTGGTGCAGGCGCTGGTTCGCGTCCAGCGGGCTGGGGGTGTCGCTGTAACCCTGCCCCATCACGAACAGGGTGGTGCCCTGGAAGGCCGGCAGCGCGTCGGCCTTCAACGGCGACTCGCCGATCATCACGCCATCGCGCAGCACGTACAGGCGCTGGTCGTGCAGGCTGACCAGTATCCCGACCTGCCCGGCCGGGGCCAGGCTGTCGTTCCACCAGGCCTGCGCCGTTGCACCGCCCTCGGTTTCCGGCAGGGCCTGGCCGCGCGCGTTCACCGGCGCCAGCACCGAAGGATAGGCCAGGGTCATCGGCGAGCTCTTGGCATCGGCCACGACCACCGTGTCGCCGCGCTGGGTTTCGCTGAACAGCTTCTGCGCGAAGGCCTGTGGCAGTCGAACGCAGCCGTGCGAGGCCGGGTGCCCGGGAAGGCTGCCGCCATGCAGGGCGATGCCGTCCCAGGTCAGCCGCTGCATGTAGGGCATCGGCGCGCTGTTGTAGAGGTTGGACTTGTGGTCCTTGTCCTTCTGCAGGATGGTGAACACACCGGTTGGTGTTTCGTGCCCGGCCTTGCCCGAGCTGATCGTGGTCAGGCCGATGGCGATGCCGTTGCGGTACACATAGGCGCGCTGCTCATCGAGGCTGACCACCAGCACGATCGGGCCGGTCGGCGAGATTTCCGGATGCCACAGGTATTCGCCCGGCTTCAGGTCGGTCGGCCCGCGTACCTCGGCGGTGGCCGCAGCGGCAGCCGCGGGTTTGGCGGCCGGCGTCGGTGCAGCGGCCTGGGCCAGCAGCGGCAGGGCCAGTGCAAGGGCGAGCATCAGGGTCGTGGGGCGATGCGGAAACATCCAGCGGGTGTCCTTTCCATGCGGAGCGGCCACCGTACACCATCGCCCCGTGGTGGCCGCGGCAAAACCGGGCGCCGGAAATGAAACTGCCCGGCGACACAGCCATGTGTCGTACCGGGCAATCGTTACGTCCCTGTCGGCCTGCTGCCGCCCCCTCGCATCCTGCGCTGTGGGGGTAGCGTTGCATCCTGCACGCGGCCGCGTCGGTCCTGTTTGTATCTCAGCCCCTTCCACAGGTCTGTGATGCCACCATCCTGGTGATTGGTGCCGCGTCCTGCGGCGGTCGGTGGGCACAGGCGTCCTGCCTGTGTCCGGTGAACCAGCTTCCTGCCGGTTCCGACGATTCCTGCTGTCAGCGCCTGGGTACGGTTCGCACCGGTACCGATCCGGGTACCGGATCCGCCGGCAACAACCTGTTGCCTACGGTGATCCGCTGTCGATTCCGTTCGACGATTGCATTCCCTATTCCCTTCACCTGCGTCAGGTCCTCGACGCGATGAAACGGGCCGTGTCTGCGCCGGTGCTCGACGATCGCCTCGGCCTTGGCGGCTCCGACCATCGTCAATCCCTGCTGCAGCGCCTGGGCATCGGCGCGGTTGATGTCGATCGGTTCGGCGGCATGCGCCCCAGCGATCCCCACTACCAGTACCAGCACCCTCAACACGACAAACCAAGGCACGACGTGTATCTCCTTGTGATTCTGGCCGTCCCGACCGGCAATCCCGTCGGCAGGAACAGTGTCCGTCACCACATGTGCACAGCCTATCGGTTTCCCGTATTTCCGTAAGCCAGCCAAATACCCGACGTGATGTAGGAAAAACCCTACCCCGGCACAGGCGTAGAATGGCGCGATCACAGCCCATGCAACCGGAGTTTCAGATGGACAGCGCCAAGCTCGGCCAATTCGTCAATGACAAGTGGGACAGCGAGATCGTCCCGCAGTTGGTCGACTACATCCGCATTCCCAACAAGTCGCCGATGTTCGACGCCAATTGGGTGCAGAACGGCTACATGGAACAGGCAGTCACCCTGATGGAGAACTGGGCCAAGGCCCAGCAGCTGCCGGGCCTGAAGGTTGAAGTGGTGCGCCTGGAAGGCCGTACCCCGCTGATCTTCCTGGAAATTCCGGCCACCGGCGCCGAAACCGGCGACGACACCATCCTGCTCTATGGCCACCTGGACAAGCAGCCGGAAATGACCGGCTGGGACGACGACCTCGGCCCGTGGACCCCGGTGCTGCGCGGTGACAAGCTGTACGGCCGCGGTGGCGCCGATGACGGCTACGCCATCTTCGGCTCGCTGGCCGCCGTGCTGGCGCTGCAGGCCCAGGGCCTGCCGCACGCGCGTTGCGTGGTGCTGATCGAAGCCTGCGAAGAATCGGGCAGCTACGATCTGCCGGCCTACGTCGACCACCTGGCCGACCGCATCGGCAAGCCCTCGCTGGTGGTCTGCCTGGATTCGGGCTGTGCCAACTACGACCAGCTGTGGTGCACCACCTCGCTGCGCGGCCTGACCGGCGGCAATTTCACCGTGAAGGTGCTCAACGAAGGCGTGCATTCCGGCGATGCCTCCGGCGTGATCCCATCCAGCTTCCGCCTGCTGCGCCAGATCCTTTCGCGCATCGAGGACCAGGATACCGGCCGTATCCTGATCGAGGGCATGAACGTCGAGATCCCGGCCGAGCGCCAGGAGCAGGCCAAGCGTGCCGCCGAAGTGGTCGATACCGAGATCTTCGAGAAGTTCCCGATGGTCGACGGCCTGCGCCCGATGAACGAGGACCTGACCGAGCTGGTGCTCAACCGCACCTGGCGCCCGGCGCTGTCGGTCACCGGCGTCGGCGGCATGCCGCCGCTGGAATCGGCCGGCAACGTGCTGCGCCCGCAGACCTCGGTGAAGCTGTCGCTGCGCCTGCCGCCGACCGCCGATGGCAAGACCTGCGGCGAGCTGCTGAAGGAAGCGCTGCTGCGCGACCCGCCGAACGGCGCACAGGTCACCCTGGACCTTGAAAAGGCCTCCACCGGCTGGAACGCCCCGGCCATGGCGCCGTGGCTGACCCAGGCCATCGACGACGCCAGCCAGGCCTTCTTCGGCAAGCCGGCGATGTACATGGGCGAGGGCGGCTCGATCCCGTTCATGGGCATGCTCGGCGAGAAGTTCCCGGGTGCGCAGTTCATGATCACCGGCGTGCTCGGCCCGCACTCCAACGCGCACGGCCCGAACGAATTCCTGCACATCCCGATGGGCAAGAAGGTCACCGCCTGCGTATCCAAGGTGATCAGCGAGCATTACGCCGCCAGCCTGCGCGGCGAGACCAGCGGTTCGCCGGTGGCCGCCGATAGCGGCACCCGCCACGGCGACCACGGCTGCTGCTGATCCGGCACCCGTGACGGACGCAGCCTGGCCTTGCTAGGCTGCGTCCACACTCAAGCGGAATCCGCGCGCATGAATGGTCTGTTCGGCAGCAGCAGCTGGCTGTACATCCTGCTGGTGGGCTTCTTCGTCGGCCTGCTCGGGCGCTTCTTCATGCCCGGCAACAACCGCATGGGCTGCCTGTTGACCATCGTGCTGGGCATCCTTGGCGCGCTGCTGGCCGGTTGGTTCGGCCAGTACATGGGCTGGTACGCCCCCGGCGAACCGGCCGGTTTCCTCGGTGCGGTGGTGGGCGCGGTGGCCGTGCTGGCCGTCCTGCGCCTGTTCAGCGGCCGCCGCTGAGCCCGCATCCCCTTCCCTTCCTGTTCCCGACGTTGGCGCGCCCGGCGCGCCCGGATATGCCTGCATGACCGAACCCGCCTCCGATCCCCAGCGCAGCGCGCAGCGCCTGCAGTGGGCCCGTACCCAGCTCGAAGATGCCAATGCAGTGGTCGAACGCGCCTCGGTCGATGCCGGCATGCGCAGCTACTGGCGCACCACCAGCACGCGCGGCAGCCACATCGTGATGGACGCCCCGCCGGGGCTGGAAGATCCGCGGCCGTGGCTGCGCATGCGCGGCCTGCTGCACGACAACGGCCTGCGCGTGCCCATGCTGCTCGCCCAGGATCTGGAGGCCGGCTTCCTGCTGCTGGAAGACCTCGGCGGCCCGACCCTGGCGAAGATCCTCGACGAGCGCAATGCCGATGAATGGTTCGACCGTTCGATCGAACAGCTGCTGCGCCTGCAGGCGATCCCGGTGCCGGCCGACTTCGGCCAGTTCGGCGAAGCGCTGCTGCAGCGCGATGCCGGCCTGTTCGACGAATGGTTCCTGCAGCGCCACCTGAACCTGGAACTGGACTGCGGCGAGATTGAAGGGCTGCAGCTGGTGCACCGCCGGCTGATGGACAACGCGCTGGGCCAGGCCCAGCTGATGACCCACCGCGACTACATGCCGCGCAACCTGATGCCAGTCGACGACGGCCCAGCGGTACTGGACTTCCAGGACCTGGTGCGCGGTCCGATCGCCTACGACGCGGTAAGCCTTTTCAAGGACGCCTTCCTGAGCTGGCCGCTGCAGCGCGTGGACGAGTGGCTGGCGCAGTACCACGAGCGTGCGTGCGGTGCCGGCCTGCCGGTGCCCGACCGCGCCACCTTCCTGCGCGATGCCGACTGGATGGGCATCCAGCGCCACGTGAAGATCCTCGGCCTGTTCTGCCGCCTGCGCTACCGCGACAACAAGGGCCATTACCTCGACGACGCGCCGCGCTTCATCACCTATCTGGATGAAGTGCTGCCACGCTATCGCGAACTGGCGCCGCTGCAGCAGTTGCTGGAAGACCGCATCAAGCCGGCGCTGGCCGAGCTGGCCGCACCGATGCGCGTGGCCCGATGAAAGCACTTGTCTTTGCTGCCGGCCTCGGCGAGCGCATGCGCCCGCTGACCCTGCACACGCCCAAGCCGTTGCTGGAAGTGGCCGGTAAGCCGCTGATCGCCTGGCACCTGGAACGCCTCGCCGCACTCGGCGTGCGCGAGGTGGTGGTCAATACCGCGTGGCTGGCCGAGCAGTTCCCGACCACGCTGGGCGATGGCAGCCAGTGGGGCCTGCAGTTGCACTTCGTGCACGAAGGCGAGACCCCGCTGGAAACCGGCGGCGGCATCCTCAACGCACTGCCGGTGCTGGGCGACGCCCCGTTCCTGGTGGTGAACGGCGACATCTGGACTGATTTCGATTTCGCCACGCTGCCACGAGAGCCGCAGGGCCAGGCGCACCTGGTGCTGGTCGACAATCCGGTGCAGCACCCCGACGGCGACTACCGGCTGGACTCGCAAGGCGTGCTGCATCACGACCGCGAGGGCCCGTGCCTGACTTATGCCGGCATCGGCGTCTATCGCCCTTCCGTCGTGGCCGATTGGCGCGCGGTGATCGGTGATGCGCCGGGCAGCGAGCGGGTGCCGCCGAAGTTCTCGGTGGTGCCGCTGCAGAAGCATTTCATGGCGCAGGGGTTGATGACGGGGCAGCACCATCGCGGGCGTTGGACCGACGTGGGTACCGTGGATCGCCTGCGCGCGCTGGATGTTGAGTTGGCGGCGAACGGCTGAGCCCCTCGTGGCTGGACGTTTTGAGAGCAGAAGCCTTGCTTGGCCGGGCGGGGTGGTCCCGCGGGGGACGCCGTGAACCCGTCCCTGGGGGCTTGGCCGCGGCATCCATGCCGCGGACACCCCCGCGAACCCACCCCGCCCGGCCTCTGACAGTTTCCGTGGGCGTCCAGCCACGGAAGAAAGAAAGAAAAGCAGAAGCGGGTCGCTTCGCTGCGCTTGCTCAGGTGTCGACCAAGGTCGACACCCACCAACAGCTGCGGGAACCTGTCGAAGGCGGGGTGGCTCAGGTTGCGGGGGCGTGAGCGCCATGGATGGCGCGATCGAGGCTACATGGACGTACTTGCGCCGTCCCCCGCAACCTGAGCCACCCCGCCTCCCCTCAGGAAGCCAGCCTTTGACGTTGACGTTGCCTCGGCTTCGGCTTCGGCGGGTGCAGGGCGCAGCCCTGCAAACAAACCCCACCCTCAGTAACGAGGCCGGCCTTCTTCCAGCACCTGGCGCAGGAACGGCACGGTGATCCGCCGCTTCGCCGCCAGCGACTCGCGGTCCAGCCAGTCCAGCAGCGTGATCAACCCACCCAGCTCGCGCCCGGTGTGCGACAACAGCCACTCGATGGCCGCCTCGTCGATCGCCAGCCCACGGCGCAGCGCACGCTCGCGCAGCACCGCCGCACGGCCCTCTTCGTCCAGCGGCTGCAACAGCACGCGCACGCACTGGCCCAGCCGCGAACGCAGGTCCGGCAGCAACAGGCCCAGTTCTTCCGGCGCCTTCTGCGCCGTGTACAACACGGTCACCCCCGCGGCGCGTGCGCGGTTGTGGAAATCGAACAGCGCAATCTCGTCCTCGCGATGGCCGGCAACCTCATCCAGGCCATCCAGCGCCACCAGCTCGCGCACCTCCAGCCCATCCAGCGCCGCACGCACGCGGCCGGCCGCACTGGCCAGCGGCACGTAGGTCGGCAGGCGCCCGGCCTGCTCGGCGCTGGAACACATCGCCAGCGCCTGGTGGGTCTTGCCCGTGCCCGCCGCACCTTCCAGGTAGACCCAGTCGTGGCTGGCACCCACCGCGATCGCGCGCAGCTGCGCCAGCGCGCCATCCGGCGCGCCGATGAAGGTCTCGAGGCGCTGGTCCCGCGGGTAATGCAGGGCCAGCGGCAGTTGCGGCACACCCATCACTTCAGGTCGGGGCCCTTGTCGTTCGGAATGATGATATGGGGGGCATCGACCACGCCATCAAGCACGATCGAAGGCTTCTCGCCCACGTACAGCTCGCTCTGGCGATAACGCTGGTGCGCATAGCGCAGCAGCACGTTGGTCACCGCCGCCACCGGCAGCGCCAGCAGCATGCCGAGGAAGCCGAACAGCTGGCCACCAGCCATCACCGCGAAGATCACCGCCACCGGGTGCAGGCCGATCTTGTCGCCGACGATGCGCGGGGTCAGTACGTAGCTTTCCAGCAGCTGGCCCACGGTGAACACCACGCCGACCAGGATCAGCAGCTTCAGGTCAAAGCCCTGCGCCTGCACCAGTGCGGCGATGATCGCCATCAGGATGCCGGTGGTCGCGCCCAGGTAAGGGATGAAGCTGATCAGGCCGGCAATCAGGCCGATCAGCAGGCCCAGCTTCAGGCCAACCAGCGACAGGCCACCGGCATAGATCACGCCCAGCGCCAGCATCACCAGGAACTGGCCGCGGATGAACGCGCCCAGCACCTCGTTGGATTCACGCGCCAGCGCGCTGATGGTGCCGATCTGGTTGCGCGGAATCACCGACGCGACCCGCTCGACCAGCTTGTCCCAGTCGCGCAGGAAGTAGAACGCCAGGATCGGCAGCAGCAGGATGTTGACCACCCAGGTCACCATCGCAAAGCCCGAGCGCGAGACGTAGCCCATGAACGTGGTGGCGAAGCCGCCGGCCTGCTGCCAGTGGCTGCGCACCCATTCGATCAGGCGGTCCGGGTCCAGCCACTGCATCACTTCCAGGCCGGTCTTCTGCTCGAACCAGGGAATGCCCTTTTCCATCAGCCACGCCTGTGCCTGCGGCGCGACCGCGATCAGGGTGGTGATCTGGCGCTCGATCATCGGCACCAGCACCAGCAGCAGCGCCACGATCACCAGCACCATCGCCGCGAACACCAGCACCACGCCGGTCATGCGCGAGCGGCCGGTGGCCTCGATGCGGTCCACCAGCGGGTCACCCAGCCAGGCCAGCGCCAGCGCCAGCACGAACGGGGTCAGGATCGGCGCCAGCAGCCATACCACCCAGCCGATCAGGCCGGCGAACAGGATGTACTTCAGGCGACGCAGGAACTGCGCGATTTCCGCTTCCGGGGTCAGAGTCATCGCAGGCGGTACTCGTTGCTGACCGGCGGGGCCACCGGAGCCCCGGTGGTGTCATCGATTGGCGTCGGCAGGGCAGGCAGCGGTGCGCTCGGCACCAGTACGCCGTTGTCGCCCAGCATGCGGTTGAAGCCTGCCAGGCCGGTGGTCATCTCCAGGCTCAGCTCCAGCTGGCCGGCCGAAGCGTGCAGCGGGGTGACGTTGCGCACCACCGGTACCTCGCGCAGGCCGGCAGCCAGCCGCAGGTAGTCGTCGGCACTGTTGATGCCGGTGACCACCACGCGGTAGGTCCCGGCCTGGCCGACGGCGGCGCCCGCCTTGGCATAGCGCTTGACCAGCGCATCGGCGGCGCCGTCGGCACCGGCGGCCATCGCACGCATGGCGTTGGCGTCCTTGCTGGTCCACTTGTTCAGTTCGCGGCCGTTGTCGACGAACACCCAATCCGCCTGCCAGCCGCCATTGGCCCGGTACAGCTTGCCGATCAGCTGCATCGGCGGCGAGTAGCGCGAGGAGGCACGGGCCACGGCGGCACTGTCCTGGCGCCAGATGGCCCCGGCCAGCGCCTGTTCGGCAGCCCCCCCAGTGGGCAGCCCCAGCTTGTAGCCACGCTCGATGGCGCGGTTCAGCAACGGCCGAGCGGCGTTGGCCTGCTGCACGCTGACCAGGCGCGGGCCGCTGCCATCGTCGACGGCCAGCCACAGCACCGGCTTCGGTCGCGGCTGCGGCCACAGTGGCAGGCCCAGCGCCGACACCAGCGAATCCACGTCGTCCTCGCGGAAGCGGGCCACCAGCAGGGTACGGAAGCTGGGGGCGCCGTTGGCGCTCACGCTCTGGTCCTGCTTGTAGTCGTAGCTGGCCACGTAGTCCTTGGCGTTGCGCAGCGCCTGCACCACGCCAGGGCGGGACATCACGCTGCGGTCGCCGGACAGCTTGCCCAGTACCACGCTCAGGGCGCGGGCCAGGGCGCCGTTGCGATCGGCCTCGGCTTGGCTGTTGACGGGCACTTCGGCCTCGTACGCGCCACTGGCGGTGGCGACATCACCCTCGGTGCGAAGGCCGCTCTGGGCCATCGTGGCCACCGGCAGGCTCAGCGCAAGGAGCAGGGTCAGAATCAGGCTGCGGCGCATCAGGACATCCATTGGCTCGACGTATCCGGGGGAATTGTTGCCCGAATACGGTCTTTGCGCCAATGCGGCCTGTTAAAATCGCCCGTTCAACCCCTGCCAGCGCCGACGCCCGTGACCAACACCCCGTCTTCCTCCCCCTCCCCCCTCACCTACCGTGATGCGGGTGTCGACATCGACGCCGGCAACGAGCTGGTCGAGCGGATCAAGCCCCTGGTCAAGCGCAGCTTCCGCCCGGAAGTGATGGGCGGCCTGGGTGGCTTCGGCGCCCTGTTCGACCTGTCCAACAAGTACCGCGAACCGGTACTGGTGTCGGGCACCGACGGCGTGGGCACCAAGCTGAAGCTGGCCCACCAGCTGAACCGCCACGATACGATCGGCATCGACCTGGTCGCCATGTGCGTGAACGACGTGCTGGTGCAGGGTGCCGAGCCGCTGTTCTTCCTGGACTACTTCGCCACCGGCAAGCTGGACATCGACACCGCGGCGGCGGTCGTGGGCGGCATCGCCAACGGCTGCACCGAGGCCGGCTGCGCGCTGATCGGCGGCGAAACGGCTGAAATGCCCGACATGTATGCCCCGGGCGAGTACGACCTGGCCGGCTTCACGGTCGCTGCGGTAGAGAAGAGCGAGCTGAAGGACGGCGCCAGCGTGGCCGCTGGCGACGTGCTCATCGGCATCGCCTCCTCCGGCCCGCACTCCAACGGCTACTCGCTGGTCCGCCGCATCTACGACCGCGCCGGCCGCCCGGCCGATCTGGAGCTGGAAGGCGGCGTGAAGCTGGTCGATGCGCTGATGGCACCAACCCGCCTGTACGTCAAGCCGATCCTGTCGCTGCTGAAGTCGCATGGCGAGGCCATCCATGGCATGGCCCACATCACCGGTGGCGGCCTGACCGAGAACATCATCCGCGTGGTGCCCGACGGCCTCGGCCTGGACATCCAGGCGTCGTCCTGGACCCTGCCGCCGGTGTTCCAGTGGCTGCAGAAGGAGGGCGCGGTGGCCGACAGCGAGATGTGGCGCACCTTCAACTGCGGCATCGGCTTCGTGCTGATCGTCGCGCCGGACCAGGTGGCTGCGGTGTCCGAGGCGGTCAAGGCGCAGGGCCTGGAGCACTGGACCATCGGCCAGGTGGTCACCGCCGAAGGCGCCGAGCGCGTCCACATCGGCTGAGCCCGGCAACCAGGAGCCCGCATGGACGCATCGCCCCCCTTGTCGCCCGCCCCCGTGCCGCCGCCGCTGGTGACGGTACCGCCGTTCAGCGCGCAGGATGCCGACCACCTGCGCATGCTGGTCATCGCACACTACGTGGTCGGTGGCCTGATCGTGCTGTTCTCGCTGATCTTCATCCTGCACATCGTGATCGGCATCGCTGCGTTGACCGGCAGCCTGCCGATGAAGTCCGGCGGCGAGCCCTCCTCGCCGGAGGAACAGCGCCTGATGGGCTGGGTGTTCACTGTTCTCGGCTGCGTCGTCGTGTTCGGCGGCATCGCGCTGGGCGCGTTCGTGGCCTATGCCGGCCGCTGCCTGGCCCGCCGTCGCCGCCATCTGCTGTGCCTGATCGCGGCTGGCCTGGCCTGCCTGTTCACGCCGGTCGGCACGGTGCTGGGGGTGTTCAGCCTGATCACTCTGCTGCGTCCGCAGGTCAAGGCTGCCTTCGACGCTCCCACCACGACCGCATGACCGCCTCAGGCAATCCACCGCCACTGCCGCATCGGACCCTGGCGCAGCTGCAGCGGGTCAGCCATCTGCAGACACTGAGCGTGCTGTTCTACGCCCTGGCCGGTTTCCACTGTGTCGCCGCAGTGGCGTTCCTTGGCCTCAGTGGATGGGTGGCCCACTCACGCGGGCTGGACGATGCCTGGCTGCTGACCACAGTCTATGCCTCGATCGCCCTGCTGGCTGCGTTGCTGGGCTTCGTGCAGCTGCATACCGCGCGCCTGCTTTCACGCCGCACGGGCCTGGCCTGGTGCCAGCGCGCGGCGTGGCTGGCTGTGCTGGCTGGCCCACTGGGCATGGCGTTGACCGCCTATGCCTGGGTGTTCCTGTGCAAGCCGGAGATGGCTGCGCTGTTCGACCGCGGCGACCATCTCAGTGTCTGAGCCCGTGGGCAGACAGCCGCCCTTCCCTGATCGACCCGACATGTCCTCGCCCGCCTTCTCAACGACCGTCTCACCCACCCGCCACCGCTTCTCGGGCCCGAAGAAGCTGGCCTTCGCCGCCGTACTGGCGGTCTTCGCGATCAGCTGGATCCACCCGCTGTGGCCCACCGAGCAGGCCCTGCACAGCACGTTGACCGTGGTCGGGCTGGTCGCCCTGCTATGGGTCGACCGTCGCGGTGGCTGGCTGGGCGATGGCGCTTTCATCGCCATCTGCGGCTTCATCGCTCTGCACTGCGTGGCGGCGCGCTGGCTGTATTCCAACGTGCCCTACGACGCCTGGGCGCAGGCGCTGACCGGCTGGTCACCCAATGCGGCGTTCGGCTGGCAGCGCAATCACTTCGACCGCCTCATCCACTTCCTGTTCGGTGTCTGCTTCACCCCCGCGCTGCTGCAGCTGGCGCGCCACGCGTGGCCAGCACTGCGGCTGGGCCAGGCCTTCACCCTGGCGGTGATGACGGTGACGTGCGCCAGCCTGGTCTACGAATGGTTCGAATGGGCCATCGCGCTGGCGCTGTCTCCGGATGCCGCCGAGGCCTACAACGGCCAGCAGGGTGACCTGTGGGATGCGCATGCCGACATGCTGATGGCGACCGTCGGCAGCCTGTTGACCTGGCCACTGATCCGCCGGAGTTCCCTGCAATGACCGCCCCAACCCGCATCGCCGTGCTCGCCTCGGGCCGCGGCAGCAACCTGCAGGCCATCCTCGACGCGATCGGCAGCGGCCGCCTGCCGGCCAAGGTGGTCGGCGTGTTCTCCGACCGCCCCGCTGCAGAAGCACTACAGCGCGTCGCACCGGCCCTGCGCTGGGCGCATGCGCCGAAGGCGTTCAGCGACCGCGCCGCCTACGAGCAGGCACTGGGCAATGCGCTGGCAGCAGTACAGCCGGACTGGATCGTCTGCGCCGGCTACATGCGCATCCTGGGTCCGGCCTTCGTGCAGCGCTTCGCTGGCCACCTGGTCAACATCCACCCGTCGCTGCTGCCGCTGCACAAGGGCCTGGACACCCACGCGCGGGCGCTGCAGGCCGGCGATGCCGAGCACGGTGCCAGCGTGCACCTGGTAGTGCCGGAGCTGGATGCCGGAGCCGTACTGGCGCAGGCACGGGTTCCCGTGCTGCCGGGCGACGACGCGCGCAGCCTGGCCGAGCGGGTACTGGCGGTGGAGCACCCGCTGCTGATCGCTACGCTGCAGCTGCTGTGCGCGGGTCGCCTGGCTGAACGGGAGGGCCAGCCCTGGTTGGACGGTCACCCCCTGTTTAGCCCCCTGGCCCTAGATTCCGCCGGAAACCTGAACCAGTAACGCCCTTGCACACGCCCCGCTGACTGCGGGGCTGGCATCCTGCCCCCTCCTGCGGCCCCTGTCCCCCATGAAGACCACGACGCTGCTGTCCACTTCACTGCTGTTGTCGCTTGCCGTGCTTCCCGGCGTGGGCTGGGGCCAGGCGCAGCCGCCTGCTGCTTCACCGGCACCGCCACCCGCACCCACTGCGCTGCCACCGAACGAGCCCAGCGTGCCGCTGTTGCCGGCACTGGCCTGGGAGCCGCCGCCGCTGCAGCCGTTCACCGCCACCTACCAGGCCTTCTACAAGGGCAAGGAAGCAGGTGATGCCAGCATGCAGGTCACCCACACCGGCGGCAGCCAGTGGCGGGTGGACATGCAGGTGGTCGGCCGCCGCGGCTTTGCCAGCGTGCTCGGCCTGAACATCGAGCAGAGCACGGTGTTCGAAGAGCGCAGTGGCGTCTACGCACCGCTCAGCCAGAGCACGGTGCGCAAGGGCCTGTTCCTCGGCAAGAAGGCCGTGGGCACCTACAACTGGCAGGCCGGTACCGCGCAGTGGACCGGTGACGTCAAGAAGGAACGTGCGCAGCCGATCCCGCTGCAGCCGGGCGACCAGAGCGCACTGCTGATCAACCTGGCGATCATGCGCGACGCCCGCCCGGGCGCCGCCATGCATTACCGCTACGTGGACATGGGCAAGGTCCGCCAGCACGATTACCAGGCCGCGCCGCAGACCGAGAACGTCGAGGTCGGCGACCTGTCCTACAACGCGCTGCGGGTCTACCGGACCAACGGCGGCAACAACGAAACCATCCTCTGGATCGCCAACGGTGTCCCCACCCCGGTGCGCATCCTGCAACGCGAAGACGGCGAAGACCGCGTCGACCTGCGCCTGATCGAATACCAAGGAGTCTGAGCATGAACACCCTGACCCGCCCCCTCACCTGGATCGCAGCCGCTGCCCTGACTGTGGCCAGCCTGCCGGCCATGGCGCTGGAGCCGTTCAAGGCCGACTACCTGGCCAGCTACATGGGCATGCAGGCCAACGGCACCATGACCCTGTCCAGCGAAGGCGCCAACAAGTGGCGCTACAGCCTGCAGGTGAAGAACCAGCTGGCCGACCTCAGCCAGAGCACCGTGTTCGAGGAAGTGCGCGGCCAGCTGCGCCCGCTCAGCAGCCAGGACCGTTCGGCCCTGCTGGTGAAGAAGCGCAACGTGCAGGCCACCTACAACTGGAGCAGCAACCAGGCCACCTGGACCGGCGACATCAAGCCGGACCGCGCCGGACCGATTGCTCTGAAGTCCGGTGACATGGATGCGCTGCTGATCAACCTGGCGATCGCCCGTGACCTGGCGGCCGGCAAGCCGCTGACCTACCGCATGGTGGACGAGGGCCGGATCAAGAACATGACCTACCGCGTGATCGGCAAAGAGTCGATCACCGTGGGCGGCAAGAGCTACGAGGCCACGAAGGTCTCGCGTGCCGATGGCAACAAGGAGCTGATCGCCTGGATCGTACCGGAATTCCCGGTGCCGGCGCGGATGCTGCAGCGTGAGAGCGGCCGCGATGCGCTGGACCTGACCATCAAGGCGATGAACTGAGCGCCCGCGGTCGGATCCCTTTCCAACGGGAAGGGCTCCTGACCCCGACAGCGACCCGGCGCCTTCATCCACGCATGGCGTGGATCTACCGTAAAAAAACGCCCGCTTTCGCGGGCGTTCTGCTTACTTCTTTTCGTCGGCCGCGGCCGGCGTGAACTCGGTGCGGCAGTCCACGCGGATCTGCTCGCCGGTGCTGCGCCAGACAAACGTACGGCAATGGCGGTTGCCGTCCTGGCTGTCGTTCACCGCAACCGCATAGAACGACTCGATGATCTCGTCACGCGTGACCGTGCCGTCGCCGTTCCAGTCCATGTCCTTCTGCTCGATGCCCTGGGTGATGGCGATGTTGGCGTACCAGGCGTAGCCCAGCCACGCCAGCACGATCAGCACCAGGGCCAGCAGCGCCTTGCGGCGCGGGCTGAACTTGCCGCGCAGGATCATGGCACGCGCCGGATGGTGGCGCCGAGCGAAGACAGCTTCTCTTCGATGTTCTCGTAGCCACGATCAAGGTGGTAGATGCGGTCGATGGTGGTGTCGCCGCTGGCCATCAGGCCGGCCAGGATCAGCGACGCCGACGCACGCAGGTCGGTCGCCATCACCGGTGCGCCACTCAGGTGCTCGCTGCCACGCACGATGGCGGTGTGGCCTTCGACCTGGATGTCCGCGCCCAGGCGCAGCAGTTCGTTGACGTGCATGAAACGGTTCTCGAAGATCGTTTCGTTGATCACGCCCACACCGTCGGCCACGCAGTTGAGTGCCATGAACTGCGCCTGCATGTCGGTCGGGAACGCCGGGTACGGCGCGGTGGTCAGGTTGACCGCCTTCGGCCGCTTGCCCTGCATGTCCAGGGTGATGCTGTCGTCGGTGGTGTCGATCTTCGCACCGGCCTCGACCAGCTTGGACAGCACGGCATCCATGGTGCTCGGGCGCGCACGGTTCACCGTGACCTTGCCGCCGGTCATCGCCGCAGCGACCAGGAAGGTGCCGGTCTCGATGCGGTCGGGCAGCACTTCGTGACGGCCACCGGACAGGCGCTCGACGCCTTCGATGACCAGGCGGGCGGTGCCCAGGCCTTCGATCTTCGCGCCAAGGGCGATCAGGCAGTGCGCCAGATCGGTCACTTCCGGTTCCATCGCGCAGTTGTCGAGGATGGTGGTGCCTTCAGCCAGCACCGCGCCCATCAGCACATTCTCGGTGCCGGTGACGCTGACCATGTCGAAGGTGAAGTGGCCACCCTTCAGGCGCTTGGCGGTGGCCTTGATGAAGCCGTTCTCGACCACGATCTCGGCGCCCAGCGCCTGCAGGCCCTTGATGTGCTGGTCAACCGGGCGCGAACCGATCGCGCAGCCGCCGGGCAGCGACACTTCCGCCGCGCCGAAGCGCGCCAGCAGCGGGCCCAGCACCAGGATCGAGGCGCGCATGGTCTTGACCAGCTCGTACGGCGCAACATGCTGGTTCACCGAGCGCGGATCGACCACGATCGCACTGCCACGCGACAGCGTGCCCTGGTCGATGGTGACCTTGGCGCCCAGCTCGCCCAGCAGCTTCACCGTGGTGACCACGTCGTGCAGGTGCGGCACGTTGGTGATCTCCACCGGCTCATCGGCCAGCAGGGTCGCGCAGAGAATGGGGAGGACGGCGTTCTTGGCGCCGGAGATGCTCACTTCACCGTGCAGCGCAGCGCCGCCGGTCACAACGATCTTGGCCATGTATTCGGGATCTTCTGCGGTTCAGCCGGCTTCGGCCGGGGTCACGGTTTTCAGCGCCAGCGCGTGGATCGCGCCGCCCATCAGGTCGCCCAGGGTGGCATACACCATGCGGTGGCGGGCCAGCGGCATCTTGCCGGCGAAGGCCTCGCAGACCACGGTCGCTTCGAAATGCACGCCATCGTCGCCCTGCACGTCGGCGCGGGCGCCGGGAAGGCCGGTTTCGATCAGATTGCGGATGGTGTCGGCGTCCAACGGGCTTTCCTAATAAAATGTGCCTCCATTCTACTTCCGCTGCGTGGCGTCCGCATGGCCGAATCCCTGTTGCCCCCCCGTTCCGTCGATCCTGCCGGCCTGGTCGCCAGCGGCCGCCGCGTCTTCGAGATCGAGCGGCAGGCGCTGGATGCGGTGGCCGACCGCCTCGGCGAGGCCTTCCAGCAGGCCTGCCAGGCGATCCTGGCCAGCCGTGGCCGGGTGGTCGCCACCGGCATGGGCAAGTCCGGGCATATCGCCCGCAAGATCGCCGCTACCCTGGCCTCTACCGGAACGCCGGCGTTCTACGTGCACCCCGGCGAAGCCGGCCACGGCGATCTCGGCATGATCACCGAGGACGACGTGGTGCTGGCCCTGTCCTATTCGGGCGAATCGGACGAGGTGCTGATGCTGCTGCCGGTGCTCAAGCGCCAGGGCAACGTACTAATTTCCATGACCGGCCGTGCGCAGTCCAGCCTGGCTACCGCCGCCGACGTCCACCTGGACGTGAGCGTGCCGGCCGAGGCCTGCCCGCTGGCGCTGGCGCCCACCTCCAGCACCACCGCCTCGCTGGCGATGGGCGATGCGCTGGCCGTGGCCCTGCTCGACGCACGTGGCTTCACCGCCGATGACTTCGCCCGTTCTCACCCGGCCGGCAGCCTCGGCCGCCGCCTGCTGCTGCACATCACCGACGTCATGCACACCGGCGACGACCTGCCCAGCGTGGGCGCCGACGCCAGCCTCAGCGAAGCGCTGATGGAGATGAGCCGCAAGCGGCTGGGCATGACCGCCGTGGTCGACGCCGACGGCGTGCTGATCGGCCTGTTCACCGACGGCGACCTGCGCCGTGCGCTGGACAGCGCGCTGGACGTGCGCACCGCGAAGATCGCCGATGTAATGACCCGCAACCCGCGCACCATCGGCGCCGACCAGCTGGCAGTAGAGGCCGCCCGGCAGATGGAAACCCAGAAAATCAATGGCCTGATCGTGGTTGATGGCCAGGGCCGCGCAGTCGGCGCCCTGAACATTCATGACCTGTTGCGGGCCCGGGTGGTTTAACCGACAGTCCATAGACCCCATTCAGTCTGTAACGCCGCACCCGCCCACAACGAGCCTGCCGCCCTGATGCCCTGGTCCCCCCTGCCCGCCTTCCCCGCCCACCTGCATGCCGCTGCGGCCCAGATCCGCCTGGCCTGCTTCGACGTGGACGGCACCCTCACCGACGGTCGGCTGTACTACGACAAGGACGGCAACGAGAGCAAGGCGTACTTCGTGCAGGACGGCCTGGGCCTGAAACTGCTGCAGCAGCACGGCATCCATCCCGTGCTGATCACCGCGCGCAACAGCCAGTCCGCGCTCAAGCGCGGCGCCGACCTCGGCATCGATACCCAGATCGCCGTGGGCGACAAGCTGGCCAGCGTGCAGGCGCTGTGTGCGCAGCACGGCATCGGCCTGGAACAGGTGGCGTTCATGGGCGATGACCTGCCCGACCTGGCGCCGCTGGGTTCGGTCGGCCTGGCCGTGGCCCCGGCCAACGCCCACCCGTGGATCGCCGAGCGCGTGCACTGGCAGACCCGCGCCGATGGCGGCCGTGGCGCAGCCCGTGAGCTGTGCGACATCCTGCTGGCCGCTCAGGGCCGCGTGGATGCGGTGCTGGCGAGGTTCGGCGCATGAACCTGCCCACCTTGAACTGGCGCACCCTGCTCGGCATCGGCCTGCTGCTGGCGGCACTGCTCAGCAGCTGGGCGGCGCTGCGCAACCGCGACAAGGGCCCGGCCAGTGCCGGCCAGGAGGTCGGCGTGGATTACATCCTGCATGACTTCCAGATTGTCGCCCTGGATGAGCACGGCAAGGAATCGACCACCCTGCGCGCACCGCTGCTGGAACGCCAGCGCGGCGACCAGACCATCAACATCGCCACCCCGCTGTTCGAGATGCCGGCCAAGGATGGCAAGCACTGGACCCTGCGTGCCGAGACCGGCTGGCTCAGCGCCAAGGGCGACGAGATGAAGCTGCGCGGCAATGTCGCCGGCGACAGCCCGGCGGGCCCGGGCGTGGTGCCGACCACCTTCCGCACCGACCACCTGGACGTGTTCCCGAAGGAGAACCGTGCCCGCACCGATGCGCTGGTCACCATGACCCGCCCGGGCATGGAACAGTCCGGCGTCGGCTTTGAGGTGGATTCGAAGAACAACACGTATCATTTCCTCAGCCAGTCCAAGGGCCGCTACACGCCCAAACGCTGATTCCGCCGCCAGCCCGCGACGTCTCCGGACAGGCGCAGGGCCGGCAGCCCCACCCTCCGCCCCCGGCCCGCCCGGGAGGCCCTCACCGGTAGAACGGACCCCGATGAAGATTCCCTTTGCCGCCGTACTCGCGCTCGCTCTTCTTGTCCCCAGCGCCGCCTTCGCCAAGTCCACCGACCGCAACGAAGACATGCACATCGATTCCGGCGCCCAGTCCGGCATGCTCACCGGCGACGGCAAGACCGTGCTGTCGCAGGGCGTGATCATCACTCAGGGCACGCTGGACCTGCGCTCGTCCGAGGCCGAGATCTACCTCAAGGACGGCGAGGCCGTGCGCGTGGTGTTCACCGGCAAGCAGGCCAAGATGAAGCAGCAGCTTGATGACGGCACCTGGATGGACGCGCTGGCTGACCGCATCGATTACGACATCAAGACCGAGATCATCACCCTGACCGGCAACTACAAGGTCACCAGCGCGCGCGGCACCAATGCCGGCCAGCGCATGGTCTACAACACCCGTACCGGCGAGATGAACTCCGGTGGTGACGGCAGCCGCGTGCGCACCGTCATCCCGCCGAAGAACAAGACCCCGGCCGCGCCGGCGGCACAACCCAGGGCCGCCACGCCGGCACAGCCGGCCGGGAGCAAGAAGTAATGCTCGTCGCCAAGGGCCTGCGCAAGACGTACAAGCAGCGCGAAGTGGTCAAGGACTTCGGGCTGACCCTCGATGCGGGTGAAGTGGTGGGCCTGCTCGGCCCCAACGGCGCCGGCAAGACCACCTGTTTCTACATGATCGTCGGCCTGGTCGCCGCCGATGCCGGCAGCATCGTGCTCGACGGCAAGGACATCACCGGTGACCCGATGTACACCCGCGCCAAGCAGGGTGTGGGCTACCTGCCGCAGGAACCCTCGGTGTTCCGCAAGTTGACCGTGGCAGACAACATCCGCCTGGTGCTTGAACTGCGCGAGGACCTGGACTCGGCCGGCCGCGAGCGCGAATTGAACGGCCTGCTCGACGAACTGCAGCTGGGCCATGTCGCCGACCAGCTCGGCGCCAGCCTGTCCGGTGGCGAACGCCGCCGCTGCGAGATCGCCCGCGCACTGGCCGCGCAGCCGCGCCTGATCCTGCTCGACGAACCGTTCGCCGGTGTCGACCCGATTTCGGTCGGCGAGATCCAGCGCATCGTCACCCATCTCAAGCAGCGTGGCATCGGCGTGTTGATCACCGACCACAATGTGCGCGAGACCTTGGGTATCTGCGACCGCGCGTATATCCTCGCCGAGGGCAGCGTGCTGGCCCAGGGTTCGCCGGAGGCGATCCTGGACAATGCCGACGTGCGTCGGGTCTACCTTGGGGATTCCTTCAAGCTGTGACTGCGGTCGCCGGGTCCCTTTCCTTCCTTTCGGCACAGGCATGAAGACTCGGCTGCAGACATCGTTGGGACAGCAACTGGTGCTCACGCCCCAGTTGCAGCAGGCGATCAAGCTGCTGCAGATGTCGACCACCGAGCTGGAGCTGGAGATCGCGCAGGCAGTGGAGAGCAACCCACTGCTGGACTGGGCCGATAGCAATGACAGCAGCGCCGCCAATGAAGGCAGCGATGGCAACGACAACGAAGCGCCTGCAGAACGCAGCGATGAAGGCGACGATTGGGCGCCGGCCGAACTGGACTGGACGGCGACCGGCAGCGGTGGCAGCTTCGATGATGACGACGATACCGGCAGCGCCGCCGAACGCGTGGCCGAAACCGAGACGCTCGCCGACCACCTGCTGTGGCAGCTGCACCTGTCGCATCTTTCTGCCAGCGATCGCAGCATCGGCGCGGCGCTGATCGATGCACTGGACGATGACGGCTACCTGCGCGAACCGCTGGGCACCATCGCCGAAACCCTGTTGCCGGCGATCCACGCCGACGAGGACGAGATCCTTGCCGTGCTGCATCGCATCCAGCGTTTCGATCCGGTCGGTGTGGCTGCACGCACGCTCGGCGAATGCCTGCAGCTGCAGCTGGACGTGCTGCCCGATGAAACGCCGGGCCTGCTGCTGGCGCGACAGATTGCCGCAGGACCGCTGGAGCGGTTGCCGCGCAGCGGCGTCGCCGGGCTCGCCCACGAACTGAAACAACCCGTGGACGAGGTCGAGACGGCGGTCGCCCTGCTGCGCTCGCTGGACCCGCGCCCGGGTACCCAGATCGCCCCCCTGTCGCAGGACACCTACGTGGTGCCGGACGTGGTGGTGTGGCGGCAGAACGGCGTGTGGTGTGCGGCGCTGGCCGGGCACGCCGGGCCGAAGGTGGTGATCCATCGCGGCTACGAACAGCTGATCCGTCGCTGTGGTGACGCCGACGCGGGCTACCTGCGCGCCCAGCTGCAGGAAGCGCGCTGGCTGCTGAAGGGCCTGCAGCAGCGTGGCGAGACCCTGCTGCGGGTGGTGCGCAGCCTGATCCTGCAGCAGGCCGGTTTCCTGGAGTTCGGCGAGCAGGCCCTGCGCCCGCTGACCCTGCGCGAGATCGCCGCCGAGCTCGGCCTGCACGAATCCACAGTGTCGCGCGCGATCGCGCGCAAGCACGTGCGTACCCCGCGCGGCACCCTGCCGCTGCGCGCCTTCTTCGCCTCGGGCATCGATACCGAGGGCGGCGGCGAAGCATCCAGCACCGCCATCCAGGCGATGATCCGCCGCCTGATCGACGACGAGAACCCGCGCAAGCCACTTTCTGACGCCAAGCTGGCTGACCTGCTCAAATCGTCGGGAATTCCAGTAGCGCGACGCACCGTGGCGAAGTATCGTGAAGCCATGAACATTTCCGCCTCGCACGAAAGGGTCAGAATCGCTTGACGCGCCGCCGCGCCCGGCGGAGAGGTTCATTGGCACATCCGAACACAGGAGAAACCCGATGCGCATCGAAACGTTTGGCAAAGATGTCGAAGTCACCCCGGCCCTGCAGTCCTATGTAGAGGAGAAGCTGGCCCGGATCGGCAAACACTTCGACCAGCACTGCGAAGCGCGGGTGACCCTCAAGCTGCAGAAGACCGAGCACCACGTCGACGCCAGCCTCAATATCCCGGGACAGACCCTGCACGCCGAGGCCGCCGGCCAGACCATGTACGCCGCAATCGACCTGCTTGCGGACAAGCTTGACCGCCTGGTGATCAAGCACAAGGAGAAAAAACAGCAGCACGCACCGCTGCCGGTGGGCGACAATGGTGGCTGATCGCCACCGTTCCCCGCAGACATGCCCCTGACTGACCTCCTGGCGGCCGTGCAGACCCAGCTCTGCACGGCCACCGACCGTGACAGCGTCCTGCAGGCCGCCGCCGGGTTGCTGGCCTGCCGCCAGGCCAACGCCGAACAGATCTATCTGAACCTGTGCCAGCGCGAAGCGCTGGGCAGCACCGCGATCGGCCACGGCATCGCCATTCCCCACGGCCGCGCGCCGACCCTGGACCGCCCGCGTGGCGCCCTGTTGCGCCTGACCAGCCCGGTCGACTTCGGTGGCGACGAGCCGGTGGACCTGGTGTTCGCGATGGCCGTTCCCGCCCACTACACCCACCAGCACCTGATGCTGCTGTCCGAGCTTGCCGAATTGTTCTCGGCGGCGGATATCCGCCAGGCCCTGCGCCAGGCAGGCGACGCGCGGGCCCTGCGCAAGGCACTGGACATGACCCCACCTGCGAGTGCCGCATGAATACCAGCATCACCGCCCGTGAACTGTTCGAACAGCAGCGCGAGCGGCTGGGGCTGCGCTGGGCTGCAGGCAAATCCGGCGAGAAGCGCGAGCTGGAGGCCGGCAATACGGTCTCGCGGCGCCCCTCGCTGGCCGGCTACCTCAATGCGATCTATCCCAACAAGGTGCAGATCCTCGGTACCGAGGAACTGTCCTGGCTGGATGCGCTGGAACCGCGCCAGCGTTGGGAAACGATCGAAAAAATCATGCAGTCGCACCCACTGGCACTGGTGCTGACCCGCAACCAGGCGTGCCCGGAAGACCTGCGTGCCGCCGCCGATGAATCCGGCACCCCGTTGTGGCTCTCGCCCAAGCGCGGCCACGAACTGCTCAACCACCTGTCCTACCACCTGGCGCGTACGCTGGCGCCGCGGGTGATCCTGCATGGCGTGTTCATGGAGATCTACTCCATCGGCGTGCTGATCACCGGCGAAGCGGGGTCCGGCAAGAGCGAGCTGGCGCTGGAGCTGCTCAGCCGTGGCCATCGCCTGGTGGCCGACGATGCGCCCGAGTTCACCCAGATCGCACCCGACGTGCTCGACGGCACCTGCCCCGAACTGCTGCAGGACCTGCTGGAAGTGCGCGGCCTGGGCGTGTTGAACGTGCGCGAGATGTTCGGCGACACGGCTGTAAAGAAGAACAAGTACCTTCGGCTGATCGTCCACCTGACCAAGCCGATGACCGAACCCACTCCGCATGGCTACGAGCGCCTGACCGGCGATTCGGGCACCCGCCATGTGCTGGACCTGGACGTGCCGCTGATCACGCTGCCGGTGATGCCCGGCCGCAATCTGGCCGTGCTGACCGAGGCGGCCACCCGCCTGCATATCCTGCGGACCAAGGGCATCGACCCGGCGGCGATGTTCATCGCCCGCCACAGCAACCTGCTGGAACGGCGAACGCCCTGACCCCCTGCCCTTCGAAGAGCCTGTCCATGAGCACCGTCCCCCCCTCCGCCCCGACCCTGATCATCGTCAGCGGCCTGTCCGGCTCGGGTAAATCCGTCGCCCTGAAGACCTTCGAGGACCAGGACTACTACTGCTCGGACAACCTGCCGATCAACCTGCTGCCGGACTTCGTACGCAGCCTGCTGGCCAATCGCGGCCGCAGTGCACCGCGCCGGCTGGCCGTAGGCATCGACGTGCGTGGGCAGGCCGACCTGAGCCAGCTGGGCGACTGGCGGCAGCTGGCCGCCGACGCCGGCGTGGAGGTGAAGGTGCTGTTCTTCGAAGCCAGCGACGAGACGCTGCTCAAGCGCTACGCAGACACCCGCCGCCGCCATCCGTTGAGCCAGCTGGGGCTGTCCCTGCCCGAAGCCATCGCCCGCGAACGCGAACTGACCGCGCCGCTGCGGCGCGACGCCGATGCGGTGATCGATACCAGCAGCCTCAATGTGCACCAGCTGCGCCGTCGCATCGTCACCGAGTTCGCGATGGGCCATGCCACCAGCCTGTCGCTGTTGTTCGAATCGTTTGCCTACAAGCGTGGCGTGCCGGCCGAAGCAGACTTCGTGTTCGACGCACGGGTGCTGCCCAACCCGCACTGGGATCCGGACCTGCGGGCGATGAGCGGTCGCGAACCCGGCGTGCGCGATTACCTGGAAGCACAGCCGGATGTGCAGCGCTACGTGGCCCAGCTGATGGACTTCCTCGATACCTGGCTGCCGAAGCTGGGGGATGGCACCCGCAGTTATGTAACCGTGGCGTTCGGCTGCACCGGCGGCAAGCACCGGTCGGTGTTCCTGGCCGAGCGCATGGCCCGGCATGCCCGCGAGATGGGCTGGGAAGACGTGGCGACCTACCACCGCGAACAGGATTGAGGGGGTCGGCCGGGCTGCGCCCGGCACCCGCCGAGGCCAAGGCAACGGCAACGGCAACGTCAAACGCCTGCATTTCGAGGGATGCGGGGCGGTCTGGATCTGCAGGACACGCCGTAAACCCGTCCCTGGGGGCTCGATGGCGCCATCCATGGCGCCAACGGTCCTGCAGATCCAGACCGCCCCACCTCTGACAGATCTCTGCTGCTGTTGGTAGGTGTCGACCCTGGTCGACACGGTAGATCCACGCCATGCGTGGATGAATCTCTGTCAGGCATCAAAAAACGGGCAGGGTCGGATCCCTTTTCAACAGAAAAAGGGCTCCGATCCGAGCATCGCTGAATACGGGACACAGTGCCCCTCTCCTGCTGCTATCGCCAATTCACCTTGACCTGTTAACGTGCAGTAATGACCTGTGGCATTCTCCTCGTAACACATCCCGGGGTCGGGACCGCCCTGCTTGACGTGGCGACCCGGCTCCTGCGGCAATTGCCGCTGAAAACCGAAGCTTTCGAAGTACCGTTCGACGCAGACCTGGACGCCCTGCTCCCGCTCGCCTCGGCCGCCCTGCGGCGGGTCGATGGGGGTGACGGTGTGCTGATCCTGACCGACCTGTACGGCGCCAGCCCCGCCAACCTTGCCGGGCAGCTGGCCCGGCTGGGGACCCCGGTTCGCCGGGTGTCGGCGCTGAGCCTGCCGATGTTGCTGCGGGTGATGAATTATCCGGAACAGGGACTGGATCAACTGCCCGCCACAGCCGCGGCGGGTACCCGTAATGGAGCGATAGTCGACGATGCTTGAACGAGAACTCACCGTGAGCAACCGCCTGGGCCTGCACGCCCGGGCCACCGCCAAGCTGGTGCAGACCCTGGCGCCGTTCCGCTGCAACGTGACCATGGCCGCCAAAGGCCGTGAGATCAACGCCAAGAGCATCATGGGCGTGATGCTGCTGGCCGCCGGCCAGGGCACCCCGGTCACCGTGCGCATCAATGGCGAGGACGAAGCCGCCGCGATGGAGGCGGTGGTCGGCCTGTTCGAACGCCGTTTCGACGAGGACAGCTGAGCGTGCCACGCGCACGCGCCGGCCAGCCCCCTTCCGGCCAACGGCCGGTACTGCTGCTGGCGGGCCACGGTGCCGCCCGCGGCACGGCAATGGGCCGCGCCCGCGTGCGCCTGCCGCATGCACTGGAAGTGGCCGAGCAGCGCGTTGCCGCCAACCAGGTCGAGGCCGAGCTGGCCTGCCTGCATCGCGCGGTGGATGCCGCACGCACGGAGATGCACGAGCTGCGCCAGCGCCTGCATGGGGCCCTGAACCAGGAAGTGGGTGAGTTCCTCGACCTGCATGCGCTGCTGCTGGACGATCCCGAGCTGCTCTATGGCCTGGACGAACTGATCCGCAGCGGACCGTACAGCGCCGGCTATGCATTGCGCCTGCAGCGCGACCGCCTGGCCAAGGTCTTCGACGGGATGGACGATGCCTACCTGAAGAGCCGCATGGACGACCTCGACCATGTGATCGGCCGCATCCATGCCTTCCTGCAGCCCGAACGCCCACCTGCGGTGAAAGGCCTGGCCGGCGAGATCCTGGTCTGCGACAACATCGCGCCCTCTGAACTGGCACAGCTCCAGGCACAGGGCGTAGTCGGCATCGTCACCGCCGCCGGCAGCGCGCTCTCGCACAGCGCGATCCTTGCGCGCAGCCTGCACCTGCCCTTGATCGTCAACGTGCCGCAGCTTCTCAGCCGCATCGCCGATGGCGACGTGCTGATCATCGATGGCGCCGACGGCAGCATCACCGCCAATCCACAGGCCGATAATCTGCGCGACTATCGCGCACGACTGAAGGAACACGCGCGCGAACAGCGCGAGCTCGGCCGCCTGCGCAGCAAGCCCAGCCGCACCCGCGACCAGGTCGACATCGCCCTGCTGGCCAATGCCGAATCGCTGGAGGACGTGACCCAGGCGCATGCGCTGGGCGCCCACGGCCTGGGCCTGTACCGCACCGAATTCCTGTTCCTGCAGCGCAACGAGCTGCCCGACGAAGAAGAACAGTTCCAGACCTACCGCGATGCCGCCCTGGGCATGAGCGGGCGACCGGTGACCATCCGCACCCTCGACCTGGGCGCGGACAAGGCTGATCGCACCGGCCTGACCCTGAGCAACGAGGAAAACCCGGCGCTCGGCCTGCGTGGCGTACGCCTGTCGCTGGCACGGCCGAAGGTAGCCGACACCCAGCTGCGCGCGATCCTGCGCGCCTCGGCCTACGGCAAGCTGCGGGTGCTGGTGCCGATGGTCAGCACCCGCGAGGAGCTGCTGGCGGTGCGCCGGCGCATGCTCAAGCTGACCGAACAGCTGCGCAGCGAAGGCCACATGGTGTCCGACCACGTGCCACTGGGCGCGATGATCGAAGTCCCGGCCGCTGCACTGGCGCTGGAAAGCTTCATCGACCTGGTCGATTTCCTGTCGATCGGTACCAATGACCTGGTGCAGTACCTGCTGGCGGCCGACCGCAACAATGAAGCGCTGGGCGAGCTGTATTCGCCGTTGCACCCGGCGGTGCTGCGGCTGCTGCAGATGGTGATCGAGACCGGCGCGCGCCACCGCATCCCGGTGGCGGTCTGCGGCGAGATGGCCGGCGATGCGCGGATGACGCCACTGCTGCTGGCACTGGGCCTGACCGAATTCAGTCTGCATCCCGGCACCCTGCTCGAGGTCCGCCGCGCGATCCGCGAGGCCGATCTGGCGACGTTGCGTGCACGCGCGCCCAAGCTGCTGGCCGCGCGCGACCGCCGCGCCATCGAGCGCTGGCTGGCGCTGGTGGCGGACGCGTCCTGATTTCCGCGCCACGCGCTCGCCGGGCATGGCCCGGCGGAATTTGTGGACCCCGCTGGCCGCTGGCCCGACGCAGATTCGATCCGCAGAAACAGCCCCTTGTTGTTCAAGGGGCGCGCCGACAGGCGCGGGGATAAGGTTGAATGCGTGGACCCCGGTGGCCGCAGGCCAGCGGGGTATGCGTTGAAACATCCCCTTGCGATAATGACGCGCTGAACACCCCTGTTGCCGCATCCTTGCCGGGATCGCGGCTTTTCTTATACCCGCGGGAGCTGCGATGGCTGAAGCTGTACGCCACGACAAGACTGCGCGCCAACTGCGGATGTTGTCCGATGCACTGGACAGCGGCCGGCTGGGCCCGGTGCGTCGCCTGGTCAACACCCTGGCCCCGGCCGAGATCGGCAACCTGCTCGAGTCACTGCCACCGGGCAAGCGCGAGGTGGTGTGGGGCCTGGTCGATCCGGAAGATGACGGCGAGGTGCTGGTCCACGTCGGCGACGACGTGCGCGAAAGCCTGCTCGCGGACATGGACCCGGACGAGATCATCGCCGCGGTCGAAGACCTGGACATCGACGACCTGGCCGACCTGGTCGAGGACCTGCCGGACACGGTCATCGACGAAGTCCTCAAGTCGATGGACCGCGAGAACCGTGAGCGCCTGGAACAGGTGCTGTCCTATCCAGAGGACAGTGCCGGCCGCCTGATGAACCCGGACGTGGTGACCGTGCGCGCCGACGTCAATGTCGACGTCGTGCTGCGCTACCTGCGCCTGCGCGGTGAACTGCCCGACCACACCGACCATCTGTTCGTGGTCAGCCGCCGCCACCAGTACCTCGGCCGGGTGTCGCTGGCGGCACTGGTGACCCACGAGGACACCACCCCGATCAACCGCCTGATCGACGACGAGCAGCCAGCCATCGACGTCGGCGAGAGCGACCAGGAAGTCGCCCGCCAGTTCTCCGACCACGACTGGATCTCCGCGCCGGTGGTGGATGACAACAACATCCTGGTCGGCCGCATCACCATCGATGACGTGGTCGACATCATCCGCGGCCAGGCCGAGCACCAGGCGCTGGGCGCCGCCGGCCTGGACGAGGACGAGGATCTGTTCAGCCCGGTCTGGCGCGCGATGCGCCGCCGCCTGATGTGGCTGTCGGTGAACCTGTGCACGGCCTTCCTGGCCTCCAGCGTGGTCGGCCATTTCGAAGGCACGATCGACAAACTGGTGGCGCTGGCGGTGCTGATGCCGATCGTCGCCGGCCTCGGTGGCAACGCCGGTACCCAGGTGCTGGCCCTGATGGTGCGCGGCCTGGCGCTGGGCCAAGTGGGCGCCTCCAACGCCCGCACCCTGCTGTGGAAGGAAGTGCGCGTCGCGCTGCTGAACGGCGTGATGCTGGGTTCGGTGCTGGGCCTGATCGTGCTGGCCTGGTTCCACTCGCCCGGGTTGTCGGCGGTGATCGCCATCGCGCTGACCTGCAACCTCCTGTTCGCTGCATTGGCGGGCGTGCTGGTGCCGTTGACGCTGAAACGCTTCGGCTTCGACCCGGCGCTGGCCAGCGGCATCTTCCTGACCGCCGTGACCGACTCGATGGGCTTCTTCACCTTCCTCGGCCTGGCCACCCTGGTGCTGCTGCACTGACCGTCTCAAGGGTCGGATCCCCGCTGCGCGGGGCTCTGGCCCGATCCCAACTGGATCCCCCATGGCAACGACAATCGAAAACTACTTCCTGCCCGGCTGGCGCGACCAGCAGCACACCTGCCCGGCCTGTGAATGGAAGGGCTGCTCGCGGGCCATGGTGATGGAGCTGGACGAGGACGCCACCGAGTACGACTGCCCGGTCTGCGAGAACCCGCTGCTGGTGGTGCTGCATCCGGACATGGCACAGGTACAGGCCGCCGCTGCCGAAGGCAATGCAGAAGCACAGGAGCAGCTGGACATCATCGCCAGCTTCCCGCGGCCGGAGTGACGCGGCGCATGATGCTGCGTTGACCCACGCCGGACTACGATGCGGGTGACCCTACCGCCTCGGGAACGCCCATGGTCCGTTCGATGTCGCGCTGGCTGCCGCTGCTGGCCTTTCTGATGATGACGGGCTGTGCCTCGCTGCCGGACAGCGCGCGCGGTCGCTTCGAGGCCCGCGCAGTGAAGGTGGATGGCGAAACGGCTTACTACCAGGTGTTCATTCCGGCGGCATCGGCGCGCACGCCGGGCTCGCTGCCGGTCGTGCTGTTCCTGCATGGCTCCGGCGAGCGCGGCGGCGATGGCGTCAAGCAGACCCACGCTGGATTGGGACCGTACCTGCGCGCGCATGCGGCCGATTTCCCGGCGCTGGCCGTATTTCCGCAGGTGCCGGGGCGCGAGGAATGGAGCGGACGCAACAACCGCGTGGCGCTGGCTGCGCTGGACGCCGCCATCGCCGAGTTCGGTGCCGACCCGGCGCGCCAGTACCTGACCGGCATGTCGATGGGAGGCTATGGCAGCTGGGACATCGCGCTGGACGACCCACGCCGCTTCGCGGCGATCGTGCCGGTGTGCGGCGCGGTACTGGCCCCGCGTGCGGTGCGCCCGACCCTGTTCGTCGAGCAGGTCGCGCAGGAGCCCGACCCGTACGCGACCATCGCCCAGCGCCTGCGGCACACCCCGATCTGGATCTTCCACGGCGCACTGGATGACGTGGTCCCACCGGACGACGACCGCCGGCTTCACAGCGCCTTCCTGGCCACCAATGCACGCGACATGCGCTATACCGAGTACCCGGAAGGCAACCACAACGCCTGGGATGCCACCTATGCGGACCCGGCAATGTGGGCGTGGCTGTTCGCGCAGAAGCGCTGAGCCACAGCCCCTGGTAGCTGCCAACCTTGGTTGGCATTGACTGCTCTGGTAGTTGCCAACCTTGGTTGGCACTGGCCTACCTGAATCCAAGCCATTCCCCGATGTTCATTGGAAGCAGGCCTGTCCATGCTTGCTCCATGCAGAACACACGTCTCCTGCTCGGTCGTCGCTCCAGCATCGGCCTCAGCTATATCCTCACCACCGTCGTCCATGACCGCGCACCGCTCTTCACCAACGCCGCAGCGGCCGCCTTGGCAATGCGCGAATTCCAGCGACTGGATCAGGAAGGCTTCACCCGCTCGATCGCCTACGTGGTCATGCCCGACCACATCCACTGGCTGGTCGAACTGCGCGCGGGGACGCTGGAAACCGTCATGAAGCGCTTCAAGTCGCGCACAGCCCAGCAGGCAAATCGCTTGCTGGGGCGGATCGGGCGCGTCTGGCAGGCGTGCTATCACGATCATGCAATCCGCTCTGACGAATCGTTGCACCGGCATGCGATGTATCTGATGGGAAATCCGATCAGGGCCGGGCTGACGACGCGGCTGGGGCAATATCCCCACGCATGGTGCGAATGGGAGCTCGGGGCTTCGTGTGATCCGCTCGACAACTTGGGCGCGGATAGATAGTGCCAACCAAGGTTGGCATCTACCAGAGCGGTGCGCGGTCAAGCCGCGCGGTAAGTGTGTCAACCAAGGTTGACACCTACCAGAGCGGGCATCAGCCCAGCAGGGTTTCCAGCACGGCCATGCGCACGGCGACGCCGTTGGCGACCTGGCGCAGTACCCACGACTGCGGGCCGTCGGCCACCTCGTCGGTCACTTCCACGCCGCGGTTGATCGGGCCCGGGTGCAGCACCGCGGCATCCTTGCCGGCGCGTGCCAGGCGCTCATTGGTCAGGCCGTACTGTGCGTGGTACTGCTCCAGCGACGGCACCAGGCCTTCTTCCATGCGCTCGCGCTGCAGGCGCAGCATCATCAGCGCGTCGACGCCTTCCAGCATCGCATCGAAATCATCGCCGACCACACAGCCCTTCAGCGTCTCGTCGTCCGGCAGCAGCGACTGCGGGCCGCACACGCGGATCTCGCCCACGCCAAGCGTGCGCAGCGCGTGCAGATCCGTGCGGGCCACGCGCGAGTGCTTCACGTCGCCGACAATCACCACCTTCAGCTTCGAGAAATCCGGGCCCTTGGCCTGGCGCAGGGTCAGCATGTCCAACAGGCCCTGGGTCGGGTGCGAACTGCGGCCGTCACCGGCGTTGATCAGCGCAGTGCCCTCGCCCGCCGCTTCGGCCAGGGCGGCCACGGCGCCGTCATCGGGATGGCGCACGACGAAGCCACGCACGCCCATCGCTTCCAGGTTGCGCAGCGTGTCGCAGGCGGTTTCGCCCTTGCGCGTGGACGAGGTCGAGGCATCGAAGTTCAGCACGTCGGCGCCCAGGCGCTGCGCGGCCAGCTGGAACGAACTGCGGGTGCGCGTGGACGGTTCGAAGAACAGCGTGCACACCGCCGAACCGCCCAATACGTGGCGCTTGTTGCCGACGCGACCGACCGCAGCATCGCGGATCTGCCCTGCCCGGTCCAGCAGCTGCAACAGGGTTTCGCGCGGCAGGCCCTCCAGGGTCAGCAGGTGGCGCAGGCGTCCGGAGGCATCGATTTGCTGGGCAGTCATGGCGGGTGTCGGTAGTCAGGGAATGGGGGTGGCGTCGTCCGGCGACGACAGCCAGCGGTCGATGATCACCGCCGCGGCCACGGCATCGAGGGCGGCCGCATCGCGGCGGCGCTTGCGCCCTTCGGCGCGCTCGACGGCGAAGCGGCGGGCGGCTTCGACCGAGCTGGAGCGCTCGTCGATCATCACCACGGGCAGCTTGAAGCGTTCCCGCAGCTGGCGGGCAAAGCCCTGCGCGCGCTTGCGGTTGGGCTGGTCCTGGCCGTCCAGGGTCAGCGGGTCGCCGACCACCAGGCCATCGGGCTTCCATTCCTTGAGCAGGCGCTCGATCGCGGTCCAGTCCGGGCCGTTGCCATGCACATCGACCACCGCCACCGCGCGCGCATGCGCCGCGAAGGCACTGCCGATGGCCACGCCGATCCGTCGCGAGCCGACATCGAAACCCAGAACGGTGCCGTCACGGCGGATCGCCGGGGCAGAAGATACCGGTGCGGGCGCGGCCGGCTCAGACATGGCCGCTGTAATCCGTCAGCCGAAACAGGTCCACGCCGATACGCGAGGCCGCACCCTGCCAGCGCTGCTCCAGTGGCAGCTGGAACACCAGCTCGGCGTCGGCCGGCACGGTCAGCCAGCTGTTCTCGGACAGCTCGCTTTCCAGCTGCCCTGCGCCCCAACCGGCACAGCCGAGGGTAACCACGGCGTTGGCCGGGCCTTCGCCTCGCGCCATCGCCTCGAGGATATCGCGCGAGGTGGTCAGGTACAGGCCATTGCCCACGGTCAGGCTGGAATCCCACGCCCGCGCGTCGTCATGGATGACGAAGCCGCGCTCGGGATGCACCGGGCCGCCGTTGAGCACCATGCGCGCCTGCAGGTCGCCATCGCCGGTGGTGATGTCCATCTGTGCAAGCACTTCACCGAGCGTGTACTCGGAAGGCTGGTTGACCAGCACGCCCATCGCCCCGTTCTCGTCGTGCTGGCAGATCAGCGCGACGCTGCGGGCGAAGGTCGCGTCGAGCAGCGACGGCAGCGCGACGAGCAGGTGATCGGCAAGGGAGGTCGGCGTTACAGGCATGGCCCCATTCTAGCGGCTGGGCGCGCCGGGCGCCTCCACTCGACGGTCACGGCGCGCATAATGACGTCCCACCGCGCAGGAGTTCGACGTGTCCGGTTACTGCCTCATCGCCCCGGGCCATCCGGTGCACGACTACTACCACGCCAACGAGTACGGCTTCCCGCAGCGTGACGAGCGCGAGCTGTTCGAACGACTGGTGCTGGAGATCAACCAGGCCGGCCTGAGCTGGGAAACGATCCTGAAGAAGCGCGAGGGCTTTCGCACGGCCTATGACGGTTTCGATGTGGACCGTGTGGCAGCCTATGCCGAGCAGGACATCGAACGCCTGCTGTCGGACGCCGGCATCATCCGCAACCGGCTGAAGGTGCTGGCGGCGATCCACAACGCGCAGGTGATCCAGCAGCTGCGGGCCAGCCACGGCAGCTTCGCGTCGTGGCTGGATGCGCACCACCCGCGCAGCAAGGCCGACTGGGTGAAGCTGTTCAAGAAGACCTTCCGCTTCACCGGCGGCGAGATCACCGGCGAGTTCCTGATGAGCTTGGGCTACCTGCCCGGTGCGCATGCCAAGGACTGCCCGGTGCAGAAGCGGCTGCTGAAGCTGTCGCCGCCGTGGGTGCAGGCCGCCACCCGCTGATGGATATCCGCCGGGCATGGACCGGCGTTACCACGCGTGGGTTCCGGTAGTGCCGGCCGCTGGCCGGCAACCCCGTTGAACGGTCACACGCCCATGTAGCGGCCAGGGCGGTGGTTGAACATCAGCACCAGGCTGAGCACCACCGCGCCGATGGCCGAGTACAGCACCTTCGACGGCGACAGCACGAAGAACGCGGCCACCATCAGGCAGGCGTCGTAGGACATCTGCACCTTGCCCGCGCTCCAGCCGCGGGTGCGCTGCAGGTACACCGCCAGGATGCCGATGCCGCCGAGGCTGGCGCGGTGGCGGATGAAGAACAGGATGCCCAGGCCGGACAGCGCACCACCGACGATCGCCGAATACAGCGGGTGGATGTGCGAGAAGTCGATCCAGCGCGGCAGCAGGTCGGTCAGCACGCCACAGGCGGTGACCGCGGCGAAGGTCTTCAGGGTGAATTCCCAGCCCATGCGCCGCACCGCCACCCAGTAGAACGGCAGGTTGACCAGCACGAACACCACGCCGAAGTTCCAGTCCAGCGCGTAGTGCAGCAGAAAGGCCATGCCGGCCATGCCGCCGATCATCAGCCCGCTCTTGGCGAAGATGGCCAGCCCCAGCGAGGCCACCATGGTGGCCAGCACCATGCCCTGCACGTCCTCGGCGATCGAGTGGCGCAGCGCTTTTCCGTCGGCGGTGGTGCCGGCGCTGTCGGGCGGCGGGGTCAGCGGACCAGCGGTGACCAGGTGGCCGTCAGCGTCGTCGCACGGCGCGGGGCCATGGGAGGGAAGGGACATACGGGTGGGGAACAGCAGGTGGGGAGCGGTATTAGACACGATCTGCATGACAGTTGCAGATGAAATCGTTCAGCTGAATGCGCCCCACCCCGTTCTCTGCCGGCCGCCGATCAGCCTTTTCCGGCCAGGTGATGCGCCACCAGCGCGTTGGCGTGGCCATGGCCCAGGCCATGCTCACTTTTCAGGAAGCTGACCAGTTCCATGTGTTTCAGGCCCTTCTTCCCGGCCAGCAACCCGAACCAGTGCGCCACCGGCTGCCCGTAGGTCTTCTCGATGGAGGGAAAGTACGAGGCCGGGCCTTTCGGCTTGGTGTCAGTGCTCATGTGCAGCTCCCGTTGAAGTCATTCATTCGACGAACCACAGTCCCTGAAATCGACATCCCCACACGTCTACACAGAATGGGATCGGAGCCCGTCGCGCAGCAACGGGATCCGCCCCCGCTTCGCCCGACAGACCGCAGCCAACTGTCGAAGGCGGGATGGGTCCGATTGCAGGGGTGTCCGCGGCATGGATGCCGCGGCCAAGCCCCCATGGACGGGTTTACGGCGTCCCCTGCAACCGGACCCACCCCGCCACCCCACGGATAGCCAGCATTTGAAGTTGACGTGGCCGTTGCCGTTGATTCGGCAGGTGCCGGGCGCAGCCCGGCCGTATCATTCCCGCATGCCCCGTGAAAACCTCAACGACCTGCAGGCCTTCGTCCACGTCGCCCGCGAGGGCAGCTTCACCAAGGCCGCCGCCCAGCTGGGTGTCTCCCAGTCTGCGCTCAGCCACGCCATGCGCGGCCTGGAGCAGCGCCTTGGCGTGCGCCTGCTGACCCGCACCACCCGCAGCGTGTCCACCACCGAAGCCGGCGCCCGCTTGCTCGACACCCTGGGCCCGCGCTTGGCCGAGATCGAGGACGGACTGGCCGCGCTGGCCGAATACCGTGAACGCCCGGCCGGTACCATCCGCATCAATGCCACCGGCCATGCCGCCGAGTACATCGCGTGGCCACGGCTGGCGCCGCTGCTGCAGCAGTATCCGGACCTCAAGGTGGAACTGACCGCCGACTACGGGCTGGCCGACATTGTCGCCGAGCGCTACGACATCGGCATCCGCCTCGGCGAACGCCTGGCGCGCGACATGGTCGCCGTGCCGATCAGCCCGCCGCTGCGCATGCGCGTGGTCGGTGCACCCAGCTACTTCCGCCAGCACGTAGTGCCACGCCATCCGGACGAGCTGGCAGACCACAACTGCGTGACCCTGCGCCTGCCCACGCATGGCGGGCTGATGCCGTGGGATTTCGGCCAGGACGGCAACGAACTGAGCGTGCGCGTGAGCGGCCAGTGGACCTTCAACACCATGGGTATGACCCGTGCCGCTGCGCTGGCCGGCAGCGGATTGGCCTGGCTGCCGGAAGACCAGGTGCAGCCGATGCTGGACGATGGCCGCCTGCAGTCGGTACTGGACGACTGGTGCCCGCACTTCGATGGCTACTACGCGTACTACCCGTCGCGCCGCCACGTCACCGTGGCGATGCGCACGGTGCTGGATGCGCTGCGCGGACCGATGGGACGTTGAGGAGTGCGGACCAACGATCCGCACCCACCTCGGTCTGCACCCGCCAGCGGCCGGATGGCCCGGTGATCAGCCCTTGGCTTGCGCCGCACGCTGTGTGTTGTAGCGCTCACCGACGATCGACACTTCATCCAGCGCCTGCGCGATGCGCTGCAGTTCCTCCGGCGCCAGCTGCAGGTCAGCCGCGCCCAGGTTCTCTTCCAGGCGGTGGATCTTGGTGGTGCCCGGAATCGGCACGATCCACGGCGCCTGCGCCAGCAGCCAGGCCAGCGCCACCTGCGCCGGGGTCGCGCCGCGTGCTGCAGCAATCGTACTGATGCGATCCACCAGCGCCTGGTTGGCGCGGCGGGCTTCCACTTCGAAGCGCGGCACGCTGTTGCGGAAATCGTTGGCGTCGAAGGTGGTGTCGGCGTTGATCGCGCCGGTCAGGAAGCCACGGCCGAGCGGACTGAACGGCACGAAGCCGATGCCCAGTTCCTGCAGGGCCGGCAGCAGTTCGCGCTCCGGTTCACGCCACCACAGCGAATACTCGCTCTGCACGGCAGCCACCGGCTGCACCGCGTGCGCACGGCGCACGGTGGCGGCGCTGGCCTCGGACAGGCCGAAGTGGCCGACCTTGCCCTCGGCGATCAGGTCGCGCACGGTGCCGGCCACGTCCTCGATCGGCACGTTCGGGTCGACACGGTGCTGGTAGAACAGGTCGATATGGTCGGTGCGCAGGCGTTTGAGACTGGCTTCGGCCACGGCGCGGATGTTCTCGGGGCGGCTGTCCAGGCCGGTATCGGTGCGCGCATCCTTGAAGCCGAACTTGGTGGCGATCACCAGCTTGTCGCGGTAAGGCGCCAGGGCCTCGCCGAGCAGGTCTTCATTGGTGTACGGGCCGTACACTTCGGCGGTGTCGAAGAAGGTCACGCCGCGTTCAACGGCAGCGTGCAGCAGGGCGATGCCCTGGCTGCGCTCGACCGGCTGGCCATAGGCATGGGTCAGGCCCATGCAACCCAGGCCCAAGGCGGAAACCTTCAGACCGCTGCGGCCGAGTTCACGTGTCTGCATCGTGGTGCTCCAGAGGGGGAACGCTGACGATACGCCTGCAGGGGCTGCCGATTGAATGGGCAGCGTTGCAGTTGGTCATGACTGGAATTCATCAATCGCCCGCGCGCGGTAGCGCCGACTGTCAGTCGACTGCTTTCCAACGGCCAGGGAAATCCCGCGCTGCGCGCGAGAGTCGACTGGCAGTCGACTCTACAGATCTGCAGGTCACCGGACCTCGGAGATCTCAACGCCATCCAGGCCCTGTGACAACGTGCGTGCGTCGCCGCCCTGGCTGAGCTTGATGCGCAGGCGCACTTCGTTCTGCGAGTCAGCATAGCGCAGCGCGTCCTCGTAGCTGATCTCACCGGCCTGGTACAGCTCGAACAGGCTCTGGTCGAAGGTCTTCATGCCCAGCTGGACCGAGTCCTTCATCACTTCCTTCAGCTTGTGGATCTCGCCGTCGCGGATGTAATCCTGCACCAGCGGCGTGCCGAGCAGGATCTCCATGGCGACCTTGCGCGAACGGCCATCGGGCGACGGCACCAGCTGCTGCGCGACCACGCCCTTGAGGTTCAGCGACAGGTCCATCAGCAGCTGGTTGCGGCGGTCTTCCGGGAAGAAGTTGACGATGCGGTCCATCGCCTGGTTGGCGTTGTTGGCATGCAGGGTGCACAGCACCAGGTGACCGGTCTCGGCGAACGCGATGGCGTGGTCCATGCCTTCGCGGGTACGCACCTCACCGATCATGATCACGTCCGGCGCCTGGCGCAGGGTGTTCTTCAGCGCGGCTTCCCAGCTGTCGGTATCGATGCCGACCTCACGCTGGGTGATGATGCAGCCTTCGTGCTTGTGCACGAACTCGATCGGGTCTTCGATGGTGATGATGTGGCCGGTCGAGTTCTGGTTGCGGTAGCCGATCATCGCCGCAAGCGAAGTCGATTTACCGGTACCGGTAGCGCCGACGAACAGGATGATGCCGCGCTTGGTCATCGCCAGCGTCTTGATGATCGGCGGCAGGCTCAGTTCTTCCACGGTCGGAATGCGCGTCTCGATGCGACGCAGCACCATGCCGACCTGGTTGCGCTGGTAGAAGCAGCTGACACGGAAGCGGCCAACACCGGACAGGCCGATGGCGAAGTTGCATTCGTGGGTCTTCTCGAATTCCTCGCGCTGTGCCGGGGTCATCACGTTGAGGACCAGGTCGCGGCTCTGCTGGGGCGTCAGCGGGGTCTGCGTGATCGGCGAGATCTTGCCGTTGACCTTCATCGCCGGCGGCATGCCCGCAGTGATGAACAGGTCAGAGGCGCGCTGGTGCGCCATCAGCTTGAGGAACGAAGTGAAATCGATGGTGGTCGCGGTTGTGTTCACGGCGGGCTCCCGGAAAGCGGTTTACCAGGTAACGGTCGGTGGAGGAAACAACACGGAGCGGCCGCGCCATTGCGCGCGCCGTCCGTTGCTGCCCCGCCTTACTCGAACAGGCGCTTGTCCTTGGCGTACTCGCGGGCCTGGTTGCGGGTGATCAGGCTGCGCTTGACCAGGTCCTGCAGGTGCTGGTCCAGGGTCATCATGCCGTACTGCTGGCCGGTCTGGATGGCCGAATACATCTGCGCCACCTTGTCCTCGCGGATCAGGTTGCGGATGGCCGGAGTGCCGACCATGATTTCCCACGCTGCGGTACGACCGCCGCCAACCTTCTTCAGCAGCGCCTGCGAGATCACCGCACGCAGCGACTCGGACAGCATCGAGCGCACCATCGGCTTTTCGCCGGCGGGGAACACGTCGATGATGCGGTCGATGGTCTTCGCTGCCGAACTGGTGTGCAGGGTGCCGAACACCAGGTGGCCGGTTTCCGCGGCGGTCAGTGCCAGGCGGATGGTTTCCAGGTCACGAAGTTCGCCGACCAGGATGATGTCCGGGTCCTCACGCAGCGCAGAACGGAGCGCTTCATTGAAGCCGTGCGTGTCTCGGTGCACTTCGCGCTGGTTGATCAGGCACTTCTGCGAGGTATGCACGAATTCGATCGGATCCTCGACGGTGAGGATGTGGCCGTATTCGTTCTTGTTGATGTAGTCGATCATCGCCGCCAGCGTGGTCGACTTGCCCGAGCCGGTCGGCCCGGTCACCAGGATCAGGCCCTGCGGCTGCTGGATCACCTCGCGGAACAGCGGTGGGCAGGCCAGGTCCTCGAGGGTGAGCACCTCGGACGGAATGGTACGGAACACCGCACCCGCACCGCGGTTCTGGTTGAACGCATTCACTCGGAAGCGCGCCAGCGATGGAATCTCGAAGGAGAAGTCCACTTCGAGGAATTCCTCGTAATCGCGGCGCTGCTTGTCGGACATGATGTCGTACACCAGCGCGTGGACCTGCTTGTGGTCCAGGGCTGGAATGTTGATCCGGCGAACATCGCCGTCCACGCGGATCATCGGCGGCAGGCCTGCGGACAGGTGCAGGTCGGACGCTTTGTTCTTTACGGAAAACGCCAACAGTTCGGCGATATCCATGAGCGGCTACTCCCCAATAACGGCTTCGACTGGAAGGATCTTTCCCCGGGCGGCAGTATAGCCTCCTGATTCAACGGAACGCGTTACGTGGCCACTCCCCTGCCCCAGATCCTGAGCAACCTGCATGCCGCCGCCGAGGCCGCTGGCAGGCCCGACCCGCGCCTGCTGGCGGTGTCCAAGACCCAGCCGGCTGAGGCCGTGGCCGCGCTGGCCGCACAGGGCCAGCACGCCTTCGGCGAGAACTACGTGCAGGAAGCGCTGGCCAAGATGCAGGCGCTGCAGCACCTGGCGCTGGAATGGCACCTGATCGGCCACCTGCAGTCGAACAAGGCCGATGCCGTGGCCATCCACTTCGACTGGGTGCAGAGCGTGGACCGGCCCAAGCTGGTAGCCGCACTGGCGCGCCATCGTCCGGCCGCGCGTGGCCCGCTGAACGTACTGATCCAGGTCAACATCGACGACGAATCCAGCAAGCACGGCTGCGCGCCGGAGCAGGTGGAGGAACTGGCCACGGCGATTGCCACCGAGCCCAGCCTTCGCCTGCGCGGCCTGATGGCGATTCCCGCGCCGTGGCCCGAGGCCGAGCGCCGTCGGGATGCGTTCGTGCGCATGCGCACACTTTTCCAGGCGCTGACCGAGCAGTACCCGCAGGTCGACACGCTGTCGATGGGCATGAGCGGCGACTACGCTGAAGCCATCGCCGAAGGCGCCACCCTGGTGCGCATCGGTACCGCACTGTTCGGCGCACGCCCGCGCCCAGCCTGACTTTTCGAGGAGATTTCCATGGCAGCTGATTCCATCACCTTCATCGGGGGCGGCAACATGGCGCGCAGCCTGATCGCCGGCCTGATCCGCCAGGGCACACCCGCCGCGCACATCCACGTCGCCGAACCGGTTGCAGCGCTGCGCGAGTCGCTGGCTGCCGACTTCGGCGTACAGGTGCACGACAACGCGGTTGATGCTGCCGCACAGGGCAGCACCTGGCTGCTGGCGGTGAAGCCGCAGGTGCTGCGCGAGGTCTGCCAGTCGCTGCAGGCGCTGGCACAGGCGAACCGACCGCTGGTGGTATCGATTGCCGCGGGTATCACCAGCACGCAGCTGGAGCGCTGGCTGGGTGGCAACCTGCCGGTGGTGCGTGCAATGCCGAACACGCCGGCCCTGCTCGGTGCCGGCGTGACCGGCCTGTACGCCACGCTTTCGGTGGATGCGCAGCAGCACGCGCAGGCCGAGAAGGTGCTGGCCAGCGCAGGCCGCACCGTGTGGATCGACAGCGAAGCACTGATGGATTCGGTCACTGCCGTATCCGGCAGTGGCCCGGCCTATGTATTCCTGCTGGCCGAAGCGATGGAAGCGGCGGGCATCGCCCAGGGCCTGCCAGCCGACGCCGCGCGCACGCTGGTGGTGCAGACCCTGCTGGGTGCCTCGCGCATGCTGGATGAGGCCGGTGAAAGCCCGGCCGAGCTGCGCCGCCGCGTGACCTCGCCGAACGGAACCACCCAGGCCGCGATCGAGAGCTTCCAGGCTGGGGGTTTCGAGGCGTTGGTGGACACGGCGCTGCGCGCCGCGCAGGTGCGTGGACAGGAATTGTCTGCGGCGAATGATTGATCCCCTGGGGTCAGATCCCTTTGCCGAGGCAAAGGGATCTGACCCCATCTACCGCCCCAAGTTGGCCATGACGAAATCAACGAAGCACTGCAACCGCGGGCGCGGCCTGCGATCAGGCAGGTAGATCAGGTGCATCGGCCGTGGTTCGGGCAGGTAGTCGCGCAGCAGCGGCTTCAGGCGCCCGGCGGCAATTTCGCCCGCCAGCAACGCGGTCGGTTGCAACACCAGGCCCGCTCCGGCCACGGCAGCTTCTCGCAGCGCGAAACCATCATTGCAGGTCAGGCGCGCCTCCCAATCCACCTGTTCGCCATTGGCCAGCTGCCAGCCGTGGCCACCACGCCAGGCCAGGTGGCTCAGGCAGTCGTGCCCTTCCAGATCGGCGGGTGTGCGCGGCGTGCCGCGCCGGCGCAGGTACGCGGGCGCCGCGCACAGGCTCATCGCGTACGGCGGCAGCGGCCGCGCCACCACTTCCTGCGACGGCAGCGGCCCGACCCGGATCGCCACGTCGAATCCCTCTTCGATCAGGTCCACGCGGCGGTTGCTCAGGTCCAGCTCGATGTTCAACTGCGGCTGTGCGCGCAACAGCGTGGCCAGCTGCGGAGCCAGCACGCAGCTGCCCCAGGTGGTCGGTGCGCTGACCCGCAGCAGGCCGCGCGGCTGCACCTGCAGGCCGGCCACATCCGCCTCGGCCTGCTGCACCTGCTCCAGCACCTGCCGGCAACCGGCCAGATAGGCCCCACCGGCTTCGGTCAGGCGTTGGCGGCGGGTGTTCCGCTGCAGCAAGGCCGTGCCCAGATGCGCCTCCAGCTGCTGGATGTACTTGCCGACCATCACCGCCGACACCTGCAGCTGTTCGGCAGCCCCTGCAAAGCTCCCGCGCTCGGCCACGGCAACAAAGGCCTGCATGCAGCGCAACGTATCCATTACTAATCCAGAGTTAGGAATCAGCGAAGCATACGCCCCTTACCTAACCCCTTTGTGAGAGCGCAGACTGCGACCATCTCCTCGCAAGGAACGACCATGAAGATTCTCCTCGTCGGTGCCAGCGGCACCCTTGGCCAGGCAGTTGCCCGCCAGCTGGGACAGCAGCACCAGATCCTGGCCGCCGGCCGCCGCAGCGGTGAGCTGCGCGTGGACCTGACCGACGACGCCAGCGTTGCCGAGCTGTTCGCACGCACCGGCCCGGTCGATGCGGTCATTTCCACCACCGGCTCGGTGCACTTCGGCCCGCTGCAGGCGATGACGCCGGCTCAGTTCAACCTCGGCCTGCAGGACAAGCTGCTGGGGCAGGTGCGGTTGGCACTGGCCGCGCAGCATCACCTCAATGCAGGCGGTTCGATCACCCTGACCAGCGGCATCATCAGCGCGCAGCCAATCCGCGACGGCGTCAACGCCACCGCCGTGAACACCGCACTGGAAGGCTTCGTGCGTGCGGCGGCGCTGGAGCTGCTGCCCCGTGGCCTGCGCATCAATGTGGTCAGCCCGAATGTGCTGATCGAATCGATGGCGGCCTACGGCCCCTACTTCCCGGGCTTCGAAGCCGTGAGCGCGCAGCGCGCGGCAATGGGCTACCAGCGCGCAGTGGAAGGCATCCAGAGCGGCGAGACGATCACGGTCTGGTGATCCGCCGGGCATGGCCCGGCGCTACCGGGAGCCGGGCGCTTTATTGCCGGTCATTCCCAGCGCATCGGGCCGTCGCCGCGTTCACCGAGGACGTCTTCGGGATTGGCCAGGCGGCAGCGCTGCAGCGACAGGCAGCCGCAGCCGATGCAACCCGTCAGCTCATCGCGCAGCAGCTGCAGCATGTGGATGCGCTCCTCCAGCTCGGTGCGCCAGCGCGCGGACAACCTGGCCCAATCCGCCTTGGTCGGTGCGCGGCCGTCGGGCAGGCTCTCGAAGGCACGGCCGACCGCTTCCAATGGCATGCCCACGCGCTGCGCTACGCGGATCACCGCCAGCCGGCGCAGAACGTCGCGGCTGTAGCGGCGCTGGTTGCCCGAAGTGCGCAGGCTGCTGATAAGCCCCTTGCGCTCATAGAAGTGCAGCGCCGAAACCGCCACGCCACTGCGCTGGGAGACTTCGCCAACGCTCAGTTCCTGGGACACCATTGCTTGACCTCAACTGCAGTTGAGGTGTCATGCTGCTATCTTCGCCGCCTGTTGACAAGCGCGGCCCGCAGCTGACCCGTATGACCCCCACGCTCTCCCCCGCCAACGCCAGTACACCGGCCGACACTTCGATCCTGTCCGCGCGCTACCGCGCCACCACCATCGGCATGGTCGCGCTGGTCGCGCTGCACGCCTTTGAGGCCTTGGCGGTAGCTGCCGCCATGCCGACCGTGGCCGTGGCACTGGACGGCCTGCGCCTGTACGCACTGGCCTTCGGCGGCACCCTGGCCACCAGCGTGATCGGCATGACCCTGGCCGGGCGCTGGGCGGACCGCCATGGGCCGGCACGGGCGCTCTGGTACGGGTTGGCCTGCTTCGTGCTGGGCCTGCTGCTGGCCGGCTTTGCCATGCGCATGGGCATGCTGGTGGCAGGACGCCTGCTGCAGGGCCTGGGTGCGGGCGCGATCTCGGTCTCGCTGTACGTGATGGTCGGCCGCAGCTACCCGGAGCACCTGCGGCCGAAGGTATTCGCCGCCTTCTCGGCCGGTTGGGTGGTGCCATCGATGGTCGGCCCGGCGTTGAGCGGCCTGATCGTGCAGCACCTGGGCTGGCGCTGGGTGTTCCTGGCGGTGCCATTGCTGGCGGTTCCGGCGGCCCTGCTGCTGCGCCCCGCGCTGGCACGCGTGCAGCCCAGTCCTGCCGGCAGCGCCGATGATGGAGGCGGCAAGGTGGTGCGCTGGGCCAGCGGTGCCTCGCTGGCAGCGTTGTTGCTGTACTTCGGCGGCCAGCAGCAGGGAGCAGCGGCCCTGCTCTGTATCGGCGTGGCGATGCTGGCGCTGCTGTTCTGCGTACATCGACTGCTTCCGCCTGGAACACTGATCCTGCGCCGTGGCCTGCCCAGCGTGATCGCGCTGCGTGGCATCGCGGCGGCCGCTTTCTTCGCCTGCGAGGCCTACCTGCCGCTGCTGCTGCAGCGCGAACGTGGCCTTTCGCCCAGCTGGGCCGGTGCCGTACTCAGTCTCGGTGCGCTGGGCTGGTTTGCCGGCTCGTGGCTGCAGGGCCACCAGCAGCGTGGCTGGTCACGCCAGCAGCTGCTGCGCGCCGGCACGACGATGATGACCGTCGGCATCGCCGCCACGCTCGCAGTGCTGTTCAACGTGGTGCCACTGCCGGTGTCGCTGCTCGGCTGGGCCGTGACCGGCTTCGGCATGGGCATGATCTACGCAAGCCTGTCGGTGCTGACGCTGTCGCTGTCGGCGCCGCAGGAGCAGGGTGCCAACACCTCGGCACTGCAGCTGAGCGAGGCCCTGTCGGTCACCACTGCGCTGGCGGTCTCCGGCGCCTTGTTCGCGCTGTTCGTGGAATCGGCACCACACACCGGCTACCTGCTGTGCCTGGCCATCACCCTCGGCCTTGCGGTGTTGGCCACGGTGATCGCGCGACGGGTGTAACGCCACCGGGCGGATTCCGCCGGGCCACGCCCGGCGAAGGCAGCGGTCAGGGTGTCCTGTCGGCTCCCACATCATCGATGTCCCGATGCAGGATGCGCCGCACTTCCAGCACCGCCTGCGGGGTCTCCTGCACGCTGTGGCCGGAGATGATCACCTTCTCCGACAGCGCGCCCGGCAGGTGCGCACTCCAGTACGGCACCAGCCCGTCATCGGACTTTTCCACCGGCAGTTCCGGCTTGCGCTGGGCGATGATCGAGTGGTACTTCAGGCCCGCTTCGATCGGCAACTGCGCGGCCGCCTTCACGAACGGATCGCTGGCCTTGAGGTTGTCGATGCTGTTGGGGATCTTCGGCTTGGCGGTGCCATCGACCTGCTGTTCGGCCTGCGCGAGCGCCATGAACACATCCTCGAACTTGCCGAGTATGGTCAGAGGCAGGCGCACCAGGCGACCGATCAGGCGGCCAACCCTGTTGCCGGCGATGTCGGTACCCTGGTGTGGCGCGGCGATGAAGATCGCACGCTCCACGTTCGGCTGCGCCTTGAAGTGCAGCAACGGCCCCAGCTTGTTCTGCACCCGCTTCAGGCGCTCACCCTTCAGATCGTAGTTGGCCAGCAGGTCATTCCACAGCACGTCGCCCGAATCGCTCACCAGCAGGCGCGCCAGCACGCCGCCCATGCTGTGGCCGATGTAGACCATGTCCTTCGATGCACGCGTGCTGCCGTTGGTGTCGAAATGCTTCAGCGTATCGTTGAACGCATTGGCGATCTCGTAGCGGTTCAGTGCGATCGGCGCATTGGTCGGGTAATAGACCTGCCAGACCTGGAACTGCTGGCGCAGTTCGGGGTCGCCCATGATCTCGTTGGCCAGGTTCACCCAGGCTTCCGGGCTGCTGGCCAGGCCATGCAGCATGAAGATGATGCGGCGGTTCGGATCCCACGGCTGCATCAGGTAGATGTGCGGTTCGCCGATGCCCTCGCTCATGCCGAACAGGGTGCGCAGTGATTGCCGGGCGAAACCGCTCTGCGCCAGCCACAGGCCGTAGGCCGCCGTGAAATTGCCGGCCAGCGGCACCTGTTCGCCATGCAGGGTGACGCGCTCGGTGGCTTCCGGCGAATAGGCATCCAGCTCGACCCGGCGCGTGCGCATCACGTCTTCCAGGCTGCTGCCTTCGAAGCGCAGCAGCGCTGTGACGTTGATCGAGGACATCTCGCTGAACTCAGGCACCGAGTCGTCATGGCGATGACGGCGGCCACGGCGTGCGTCGTCCTCGTCCTCCTGCGGCGCCTCGGCCTTGGGGCCATCGGCTGCAATCACCGGCGCGACCAGCTTCGGCGGGTCCATCACCATCACCAGCTCGGCACCGAAGCCATCGCGGCGATAGGTGCTGCGCAGGCCGACGAAGCTGACGGTGCCGGCCGGCACCAGCTGCGCCGGGATGCTCTTCAGGTTCAACTGCTGGTAGTTGGAAGCCAGCGACCAGCTGCCGACCGAGACCGGCTTCGTGTAGTCCTCGCCGGCAAGTGCCGCAGCACGCGCGCGCACGAACAGCACCACTGCCGCCTTCTCGGCCGCGTAGTTGTAGTAGTCGCGTACCTGCGTCTGCCGGTCCTCGAAAGCTCGATCAGACGGAGACCGGCCGCTGTAGAACAGGTAGGCATAGGCATAGCGCGCCGCTTCCAGCCATGCATCCAGCGCCGCATCGCTCATCGGCGGATCGCCGGCCGCGGTCTTCTTCGGGGTCAGCGCCAGCGCTGCTTTCACCCACAGTTCGGACAGCGCCGACAACCGCTGCTCGACATTGAGATCGTCGGTCATCAGCAGCGTGCTGCGGCAGACCATGAAGTCCTTTTCGCACTGCGACTCGTCCAGGCCTGCCGCGCTGAGCGTCTCGCGCGCGGCCGGGCTGAGCTTGCCGGTGTTGAGCACATCGGCACGCTTGTTGACCAGCGAATCGCTGGACTTGACCTGCTTGACGGTGACCATCGCGCAACCGCTGCTGCCCAGCAGCAGGAAGGCGGCGAACAACACCGGCAGCAGACGCTGCCAGCGGCTTGGGAAGAATCGGGTCATTACTGCGGGTCCTGCTCGGTGCCGGGCACGCCCTGGCGGATCACGGTGGAGAAGTGCGGGCCATCGCCCAGGTCCAGCGCACGCTGGGTGATGCGGCCCTTGTCGTGCAGCTCGGCGTACGGCACGCCTGGAGTGAGCGCGCCGACCTCCTGCGCGTATTCGGCCAGGTAACCGGACAGCAGCAGGCGGTAATCCAGCGGCAGGCGCGGTGCGATGTGGCGGGCCAGGTCGAAGACGATCGTGGTGCAGTTGCTGGTCAGCGTGTTGTAGAAGCCCGGCCTGGCATCCAGTTCACGGGCCTGTTCGATGTAGGCCGCGAACAGTTCCTTCAGCTGCGTGCGGTCCATACCATGCAGCCGGTACAGGTAGACATCCTCACCACGCGCATTGGTGCGGGTGCGGATGATGTCGGTCTCCTCCGACGCCACCAGGGTCATCTCGAACTTGCGGAAGAAGCCGCCCAGTGCCGAGAACGATTCACCGCGTTCCTTGCGGATCTCCAGCGAGAACACCACGTGGCGGCCATCCTCGAAGCCGAACGAGATCAGCGTGTGGGCGATGGCCGGTCCCATCCAGTAGGACAGAACGAGGTCGGCCGAGCGCAGCTGGTCCAGGTCGTACCCGCGGCGCACCCAGTGCGCGTCATAGTCGGTCTCGGTGCGCCAGGTGAAATCACGCACGTTGTCGAACACTACGTGGTGGCCATCGAAGGACACCACGTGCAGGCGCTGCGCGACGTCGTCGGCCCATACGCGGTCCTGGCGCGGGGTCAGCAGCAGCCACCACAGCACGGCCAGCGCCAGCGATGCGCCGAACATCAGACCCAACCTGCGTGACCCACGGCCACGCGCGATCCGCCACGACGCCCACAGGGCAACCAGCAGCCACAGCACGGCCACGCCGACGGCCAACCAGTCCGGGCCGGGCAACTGGTATGCCAGCAGCCCGGTCACCCACAGCGCCGCCAGCGCCATGGCACTTCCTGTCATCCAACGTCCTGCGGCGTTCACTGGCATCCTGTCGCGGTCTTGTAGCCGCATAGTTAGCCACAAGCCGGATCAGCGTGGCATCTACGGCCCGTTCAGGCAGGCCGGCGCAGGGTCGACAGCGGCCGTTGCGGCCGCCTTCCCCCCCCAGGAGAAACGATGGGTATCACGTCCGTGGCCGGCGTTCCGGTCCAAGCCCGGCACCGCGCCACCTGCCACTGCGGTACGGTCGAACTGCTGCTGGACCTGCCTGATGGCATCGTCGACCCGCGCCGCTGTGACTGCTCGATGTGCCGCCGCCGTGGCGCCATCGCCGCCAGCGTCACCCGCGCCGGCCTGCAGGTGGTGCGCGGGCAGGACCACCTGCGGCTGTACCAGTTCAACACGCATGTGGCCGAGCACTACTTCTGCGGCGTGTGCGGCATCTACACCCACCACCGGCGTCGATCCAACCCGGACCAGTACGGCTACAACGTGGCCTGCCTGGAGGGCATCGACCCGTTCGCACTGGGCATGATCCCGGTCAACGACGGGGTCAATCACCCCGCCGACCGCACCGCCTAGTGACGTGTGCGCCGCGGCGGTGCGGCGACCTTCCGCCAGGGCGCCATGCCGCTGCGCCCGGCCCGCACCGGGCGTTTCAGCCAGGGGCGACGGGGCGCGGCCTGCGGCTCGGCCGCGACCGGGGGAGGTGAGGGTCTGCGGCCAGGCCAGAGATGGTCGAGCAGCCACATGGCGGGTCTCCGTGGGGGACGGGGACGACCAACGCTAGCCCTGCATCGGCAAAGAACGGGTGAGGATGCCGCGGCAGGCAGATGACAGGTGGCCCCTCAGTCCTGCGGCCGGGATCGGCCAAGGCTGCGGACCAGCACGAAGAAGAGCGGCACCAGCATCACCGCCAGCACCGTGCCGGACAGCATGCCGCCGATCACGCTCATGCCGATTTCACGTCGACTGACTGCACCCGCACCGGTCGCCAGCGCCAACGGAATCACGCCGGCCACGAAGGCCAGCGACGTCATCACGATCGGCCGCAGGCGCAGGCGTGCGCCCTGCAGCGCGGCCTCCACCGCTGAGCTGCCCGCGCGATAGCGGGCCTCGGCGAACTCCACGATCAGGATCGCATTCTTCGCCGACAGGCCGATGGTGGTCAGCAGGCCGACCTGGAAGTAGATGTCGTTGACGAAGCCCGCCGCGGTGGTCGCCAGCACCGTGCCGATGACCCCCAGTGGAATCACCAGTACCACGGCCACCGGTACCGTCCAGCTTTCATAGAGCGCAGCCAGGCACAGGAAGATGAAGGCAATCGAGGCCAGGTACAGCCACAGCGTCTGGTTGCTGGCCAGCCGCTCCTGGTAGGACAGGCCACTCCACTGCAGGTCGAATCCCGGCTGGTCCGCAACCAGCGCCTGCATGCGCTGCATCGCCTCGCCCGAACTGCGCCCTTCCGCGGCACTGCCCTGGATCTGCATCGCCGGCAGACCATTGAAGCGCTGCTGCAGCTGCGGCCCACGCGCCCAGTGGCTGCTGGCGAAACTGGCGAACGACGCCATCTGGCCGTTGCCACCACGCACATACCACTGGCCGATGTCGTCGGGCACGCTGCGGTAGGGCTGGTCGCCCTGCATGTACACACGCTTGACCCGGCCTCGATCGAGGAAATCGTTGATGTAGCTGCCGCCCCAGGCCGCTGACAGGGTGGAATTGATGTCGGCCTGGGACAGCCCCAGCGCGCTGGCCTGCGCATGGTCGATGTCCAGCCGCAGCTCGGCCTTGTCGCCCAGGCCGTTCAGGCGCACCGAGGTGAGCCCATCATCTTCGCCGGCCGCACGCACCACCTGCTCCTGCGCCGCCTGCAGGGCCACGCGCCCGGCGGCGCTGGTGTCCTGCAGCCACAGTTCGAAGCCACTGGACTGGCCCAGTCCGCGCACCGCCGGCGGCGCCAGCACATTGACCCTGGCATCGGGCAACCCGCGGAAGTAGGCATTGGCACGCGTGATGATCGCCGCAGCGGTGTTGTCGCCGGTACGCTCATCCCAGGGTTTCAGTGCGAGGAATCCCTGTCCGGCATTCTGGCCGGTGCCGGCATTGTTGCGGCCGACCACCACGAACACCACGTCCAGGTTCTGCTTCTCGTGCTCCATGAAGTAGCGGCTGATCTGCTCGCCCAGTGCTTCGGTACGCGCCATCGGCGTGCCCTCCGGCGTGGAGAACTGGAAGGTCACCTGGCCCTGGTCTTCCACCGGCAGGAAGCCGGTGGGCATGCGCGCGTACAGCGCAATCATGGCGACCACCAGCAGCAGGTAGAACGCCATCCAGCGCCGCGGCCGGGCGACCACGCCACCGAGCTTTCCCTGATAGGCCAACTGGCTGCGCTCGACACCCCGGTTGAACGCCCTGAAGAAGCGGCCCTGCGGTTTCTGCGCCGAAGACGGCTTGAGCAGGGTCGCGCACAGCGCCGGAGTCAGCGTCAGCGCAACCAGCGCCGACAGCGCCATCGCCGAAGCAATGGTGATCGAAAACTGGCGGTAGATGATGCCGGTGGAACCACCGAACAGGGCCATCGGCAGGAACACCGCGCCCAGCACCACGGTGATGCCGATCAGCGCGCCGGTGATCTCGCCCATCGATTTTTCGGTGGCCTCGCGTGGCGGCAGGTGCTCGTCGTGGATGATGCGCTCCACGTTCTCCACCACCACGATCGCGTCGTCGACCAGCAGGCCGATCGCCAGCACCATCGCAAACAGGGTGAGCGTGTTGATCGTGAATCCCGCGACCGCCAGCACCCCGAACGTGCCCAGCAGCACCACCGGCACCGTGATCGCGGGGATCAACGTGGCACGCAGGTTCTGCAGGAACAGGAACATCACCACGACCACCAGCACGATGGCTTCGATGAGGGTATGGATGACACCTTCGATCGAGACCCGCACGAACGGTGTGCTGTCGCGGGGATAGGCAACCTGCAGCCCGGGCGGGAACGTTGGCCGCAGGCGTTCGATCTCCTCGCGGACCGCATCCGCGGTGGCCAGCGCGTTGGCCCCGGAGGCCAGCGTGACCGAGAAACCCGCCGCCGGATAGCCATTGAGATAGCTGCTGGTCTGGTAATTCTCGGCACCGATCTCCACCCGTGCCACGTCGCCCAGGTGCACGGCAGCGCCGCTGGGAAGCGTGCGCAGGATGATCGCGCGGAACTGTTCGGGCGTCTGCAGGCGCGACTGCGCGGTAACGGTCGCATTCAGGCTCTGCGTTGCGCTGGATGGCAACGCCCCCAGCTCACCGGCGGTGACCTGGGTGTTCTGGGCCTGGATGGCCGTGCGCACGTCGGCCGGCATCAGGTCGTAGGCGCGCAGCTTGTGCGGGTCCAGCCACACGCGCATCGCATACGCCGAGCCGAACACATTGATCTCGCCCACACCGGGAATGCGGCTGATCGGATCCTGCACGTTGCTGACCAGGAAGTCGGAAACGTCCGCCCGTTCCATGCGCCGGCTGGTGTCATACAGCGATACCACCATCAGCGAGTCGCCCTGCGACTTCGCCACGGTCACGCCCTGCTGCTGCACTTCCTGCGGCAGCCGGTTGATGGCCTGGTTGACGCTGTTCTGCACCTGGACCTGGGCGATATCCGGATTGGCGTTCTGGTCGAACGTGACCGTGATCCGCGCCTGCCCCGATGACGAACTGGTGGAGGAGAAGTACAGCAGGTGATCGATGCCCTTGATCTGCTGCTCGATCACCTGAGTGACGCTGTCTTCCACCGTCTGCGCCGAAGCACCGGTGTAGTTGGCGGTGATGTTGACCTGCGGCGGTGCGATGTCCGGGTACTGTTCGACCGGCAGCTGGCTGACGGCGATCGCGCCGAAGGCCATGATGCAGATCGCCAGCACCCAGGCGAATACCGGGCGATGGATGAAGAAGCGCGGCAACATGCTCAGCCCTTCCCGGCGGCTGCCGGAGCGATTGCCGCCGCGGGCTTCACCTGCACCGCCATGCCATCGGAGAGCCCCTGTGCGCCGGCCACGACCACCCGTTCACCTGCAGCGATGCCATCAAGTACCAGCCACTGGTCGCCAATCGCCCGCGCGGTACGGAACAGGCGCAGCTTCGCCTTGCCCCCCTCATCCACCACCCACACCTGCGCCTCGCCCTTCGGGCTGCGGTCCACCGCAGACTGCGGCACCAGCAAGGCCTGCTGCTGCGTGCCCTGCCCCACCTGCGCCCGCACATACATTCCCGGCAGCAGCTGCCCGGCGGGATTGGGAAAACGTGCACGCAGGGTGATGCTGCCGGTTTCCTGCTGCACATCGATATCGGCAAATTCCAGGGTGCCGGGCAACGGATATTCACTGCCATCGGACAGCCGCAGCCGCACCGCAGCGGTGGTGGCCTGCACGCCTCCATCGGCGATCGCGCGGCGCAGGGCCAGGTACTCGTTGCTGGACTGGGTGATGTCAACGTTCATCGGGTCGACCTGCTGGATCCGCGCCAGTGGGTTGGCCTGGCCCGAGGTGACCAGCGCACCCGGTGTGAACAGCGCGCGGCCGATGCGACCGGCGATCGGCGCGGTCACCGTGGCGAAACCAAGCCGCGTGCGCGCGGTATCCAGGCTCGCCTGTGCCGCCTGTACCGCGGCTGCGGCCTGCTGCCCGCTGGCGATGGCGTCATCCACGTCCTGGCGCGCGGCCAGCTGCTCGCCGCCCAGCGCCTGCATCCGCTGCGCGCGCAGGCGTGCGGTCACTGCCGCTGCTTCGGCGGTCTTCAGGTTGGCTTGCGCCTGGTTCACTGCCGCCTGGTACAGGGCCGGCTCGATCTGGAACAAGGGCTGCCCGGCACGCACGGATTCGCCCTCTTCGAACAGGCGTTTCACCAGCACGCCATCCACCTGCGGCCGCACGTCAGACTCCTGCGATGCGATGGTCCGCCCAGGCAGCTCCTGTTCCATCGCCAACGGCTTCTCCTGCAGGGTCAGCACTTCCACCTCATGAAGCCTGCCGGCCGGCTTGGGCGCATCCTTGCCGCAGGCCGACAGCAGGCTGAGCAGAACGAGTGCAAGCAGCGCCGGCCGGCGCATCCTCAGTGGTCGGGCGTGGCGTGGCAATGGGGTGTGCAGGAGGTTCATCGGTGGCCGGGATTCCGTGCGCCGGGGGGAGACGCTCGGCGCCGAATATAGAAGACCCGTGCGTGGATTCCGGCGAATCACGCATGAAACATTTTTCATTTGCAGTCACCGCGCGCGGTTGCGAGGATGGCAGCCATCCAACCTGCACAATGGCCCATGCCGCGCGTACTCACCATCGAGGACGACCTTGTCACTGCGGAGGAAATCGCAACCGAACTGCGCAGCCATGGCTTCGAGGTCGACGTTGCCGTTGACGGAACTGCCGGCCTGGCATTGGCGCGGGCGGGCGACTACGCGGTGATCACCTTGGACCGCATGCTGCCCGGCATCGATGGCCTGGCGCTGGTCACTGCCCTGCGGCGCGAAGGTATCGTCACGCCCGTACTGATGATCAGCGCGCTGTCGGACGTGGACGAGCGCGTGCGTGGCCTGCGAGCAGGTGGCGACGATTACCTGACCAAGCCGTTCGCCTCGGATGAGATGGCCGCCCGCGTGGAGGTATTGATCCGTCGTCAGAGCCAGGCCGGTCCTGCCGACAATGTCCTGCGCGCCGGCGACCTCGAACTGGATCTGATGACCCGTTCGGCCCGGCGTGGCGGGCAGGAGATCAGCCTGCTGCCGACGGAGTTCAAGCTGCTCGAGTTCCTGGTCCGCAATGCCGGCCAGGTGGTCACCCGCAGCATGTTGTTCCAGGAAGTCTGGGGCTATCACTTCGATCCCGGCACCAACCTGATCGACGTCCACATCGGCCGTGTCCGCAGACGCATCGAGCAGCCCGGCCGCCCGCAACCCATCACCACCGTACGTGGAACCGGCTATGTCTTCGATGCGCAACCCTGACCAGTGGCGCTCGTCCAGCAGCCGCCTGCTCGGGTTGTACTGCATCCTGTTCGTGGCGTGGTCGAGCCTGCTGCTGGGCGTGATGTACTGGCGCATCGCGGATTACCTGAGTGACCTGACCGAATCGGGCCTGCAGCAGCGCGCGCACCTGTTCATGAGCTTCGACGGCCCGGCACTGGATGAAGCGTTGCGCGACAGCCAGCGCTTCGATCTGCACCAGGTCTATACCTATGGGTTGTTCGACAAGACCGGCATGCCGATGGCGGGCCCGCTGACAGCGATCCCCGAGGGACTGCCGCTGGATGGCAGCTCGCATCCGGTCGAGGGTTGGACGCTGGCCGATGGGCCGCACGAGGACGGTGGCAGCGCGCTCGGCGTGGTGACCCGGGATGGCAGGACGCTGGTGTTCGTGCGCCAGAACGGCAAGCTCATGGCGGTCAACAGCATCATCCTCGATGCATTGCTGTGGGGTGTGTCGCTGACCGTCATTCCCGGCCTGGTGGGCTGGCATCTGCTCCGCCGGCGGCCGTTGAAACGGATCCAGCAGATCGAAGCCGCCACCAGCCGCATCGTTGCCGGCGACCTCGGCCAGCGCCTGCCGGTCTCCAGCCGCCGCGACGAGATCGACCGGCTGTCGAGCATCGTCAACGCCATGCTGGAGCGCATCGAGCAGTTGATGACCGAGGTCAAGGGCGTGTGCGACAGCATTGCCCACGACCTGCGCACGCCCCTGACCCGCCTGCGTGCCCACCTGTACCGCATGCGCGCGGGCCTGGACGAACAGAACCCGCATGCCGATCCTCTGGACAAGGCGCTGGCCGAGACCGACATGCTGATGGCGCGCTTCGCCGCGCTGCTGCGGGTGTCGGAGCTGGAGAGCCACCAGCGACGTTCGGCCTTCGACGCGGTCGACGTCACGGAGCTGCTGCAGGAACTGCACCAGTTCTACCTGCCACTGGCCGAAGAGAAGCAGCAGTTGCTGGAGCTGCAGGTGGACCCGAAGGTCGGCCCGCTGCGTGGCGACCGCGAGCTGCTGTTCGAAGCGCTGGCCAACCTGCTGTCCAATGCCCTGCAGTTCACGCCGGCGCAGGGCCACATCCTGCTGCGCGCGGTGGACGATCAAGGTGTTCCCAGGATCGATGTGATCGACAACGGGCCGGGCATCCCACCGCAGGACCGCACGCTGATCTACCAGCGCTTCTTCCGTGGCAGCAGCAGCGTCGGCCAGGGACCTGGATTCGGCCTGGGCCTCTCGATCGTGGCCGCCATTGCCGGCCTGCACGGCTTCCGTGTCCGCGCCGGCAGCGCCCCCGGCGGCGGCGCCTGGATGAGCATCCGCGGCGCGACGGATGGCCTGCCCTGAGCAACGGCCTTCGAGCCAATGCGCAGCCCCCGCAGGAAAGGAAAACCAGCTGGCAACCGACACACCCCCTGCTGCCCGCGCGCGGTGACCGGCGCCTTCAGCCCTCGGTTCTGATCACAGCCAACCTGGGCCGTCGCAGCAGCAGGTGCAACAGCACAGCGCATGCGGCGGTCAGCAGCGCCAGGACCCGCAGCAGTATCGCCAGCGCCTCGGCACTGGCCTGCTGCAGCTGTGCGCCGCTCATCGCCGGAAGCAGTGCCTGCGCCTGTGCCTGCGCCCCCGTGGCCAGATAGGCACCAGCGCGCGCCAACGATGCGGGCGATGCTCCCTGCAGCTGGTGGCCGATCAGCAGCGCAAGCAAGGCAGTGACTGCGGCCAATGCGATGCCTTCACCGGCCACCCGCACGGTTCCGAAGATGCCGGCGGCCATGCCCGCACGCTGTACCGGCACCACACTGACCGACAGCCCATCCATCAGGCCCCACGGCAAGGCCGTTCCTGCACCGACCAGCATCAGCAACGGCACCCACTGCGAGGGCGACGGATGCGATGCATGGCGCGACAACAGGTACAGGCCAGAAGCACAGACCAGCAGGCCCAGCGTGCACAGCCGCGCACTTCCAACGCGCTCCGCCCATTGCGCGGTCAGCATCGGCAGCACCAGCATCGGCGCAGACAGGGCCAGCATCTGCAGCCCGACCAATGTCGTGCTCTGTGCGTGCACGCCCAGCAACTGCAGCGGCAGTACCACCAGCAGCACCACGTAGCCGAAGCAGGTTGCGACCGGCAGCAGCTGGACACCGAGGAACGCCGGTTGCGAGAACAGCGAGAGGTCCAGCAACGGTGAGCGGTGCAGCCGTTCGATGCAGACGAATACCCCGCCCAGCAACAGCGTCGCCAGCAGCGCCAGTTGCACGCGCATGGCATGCAGGCCGAATTCACCCAGCCACAACAGGGCCAGGGTCAACGCCGCCAGCATCAGGCTGAAGCCCAGCATGCCGCCAACATCCAGCCGCCCGCGTTCGCCATGGCTTTCGGGCAACGCGCGCGCGCCCACGGCGAACGCCGCCAGCGTCAGTACACCGCCCGCGGCGAACACACTGCGCCATCCCAGAGCATGCAGCAGCAGGCCCGCGAGCAGCGGCCCCAGTGCCAATCCTGCACCGAACGTGGTGCCCAGCAGGGCGAACACACGGGCACGCACCGGACCCTGCCAGGCATGCGCCAGCGCGGCGGTGCCGGATGCCAACGCCGCTGCAGCGGCAACGCCCTGCAGGCCGCGCGCCAGATCCAGCCACAGCAGCGTGGGCGCGAGGCAGACGACGATCGTGGCGACAGTGAAGCCTGCCGTGCCCAGCAGGAACAACCGTCGTTGGCCATAGCGGTCGGCGAGGCCACCGGCAGCAAGCAGCAGGCTGCCGAAGGTCAGCATGAAGGCATTGGTCACCCAGGCCAGCGCGGTGGGTGAGGCCCCCGCAGAACGAGCCAGCACCGGCACCGCGACCGCACCGGCCGAAAAGGACAACGGCAGTGCCAGCGCGGCCAGGCAGACGGCAAGCAGCGTCCACTGCTGCTGCGTGCGGACGGGTACAGGGCGTATCGAAACCGGGGCCATGCGGGCCTCCATCCATCAGGGGCATTGATGATGGACAGGCCGCTATTCCCGAAAAACAGGCTCGATGGACGTTGATTGCGGCTTACTGTTCCGCAATCATGACTGCATGGACTCCATCTCCGCCCTGCTTGCCTTCGTTCGTACCGCCGAGGCCGGCAGCATCGTCGGCGCCGCACGCGTGCTCGGCCTGTCCGCCTCGGCGGTCGGCAAGCGCATCGCCCGCCTTGAACAGGAACTCGGCACCCGCCTGTTCCATCGCACCACCCGCCGCGTGCACCTCACCGACGAAGGCGAACTGCTGCTGCAGCGCTGCCGGCGTGCACTGGACGAGCTTTCCGAAGCACAGGCGGATCTGGCACAGCGCCAGCATGCCCCCAGCGGACTGCTGCGCATCGGCCTGCCCACCATCGGCTACCGCTTCCTGCTGCCGGTGCTGCCCGGCTTCCAGCAACGTTATCCGCAGGTGCAGCTGGAACTGGACTTCAACGACCGGATCGTCGATGTGGTCAGCGAAGGCTTGGATGCAGTGATACGCAGCGGTGAACTGGCCGACTCCAGCCTGACCGCACGGCGGCTGGGCGGCTTCCGTTTCATCCTCTGTGCGGCGCCGGGCTATCTGCAGGCGCACGGCACTCCCGGCGACGTGAACGATCTGCGCATGCATGCGGCTCTGCGCTTCCGCTACCCGACTACCGGGAAGCTGCATCCCTGGCAGCTGCCGGGGGTGGAAGGCGATGCGGGCGCACGCCTTACGACGGCGATGACCTGCAACAACATGGAAGCCGTGCTGGCCGCCGCCATCGGTTGCATGGGCCTGGCCTGGATGCCTGACTTCCTTGCCGCCGACGCATTAGCCGACGGCCACCTGCAACAGGTGCTGCCCGCGCTGCCCACGCACAACGGGCAGTTCTCGCTGCTATGGCCCGGTGGACGCCATCCCAGTGCGCGCCTGCGGGTGTTCATCGATTATGCTGTCGCACACCTTTTCCGCGACGCTACGTCCCCGTTTGTGTTCAGCGGCTGAAACGGCGCGCGCCGGCGACGCAGATCACCGCGACCACGGTCACCAGCACCATGCTGAGGCTGACCGCTTCATGCAGCAACAGCGCAGCCAGCGCCAGGCCGAAGAACGGTTGCAGCAGCTGCAGCTGGCCGACCGCGGCGATACCGCCCTGGGCCAGCCCGCGATACCAGAACAGGAACCCGAGCAGCATGCTGAACACCGCCACGTAGCCCAGCGCCCACCACGCGGATGCCCCCACCTCAACGAACGAGGGCGGGCGCATCAGCACCGTCAGCGGCAGCATCACCGGCAGTGCCAGCAGCAGCGCCCAGCTGATCACCTGCCAGCCGCCGAGATGGCGGGCGAGCCGACCGCCTTCCGCGTAGCCCAGTCCACACACCACGATCGCCGCCAGCATCAGCAGGTCGGCCTGCAGCGAGGCCTCAATGCCGTTGCGCGCGGCATAGCCGACCACGCAGGCACTGCCCAGCAGCGAGAACAGCCAGAACGCCGGGCGCGGCCGATCGCCACCGCGCAGTACGCCGAACACCGCAGTGCTCAGCGGCAACAGGCCGAGGAACACGATGGTGTGCGCTGATGAGGCGTGGCGCAGGGCAAGCGCGGTCAGCAGCGGGAAGCCGACCACCACGCCAAGGCTGACCACCGCCAGCCCGGGCAGGTCGCTGCGTCGCGGAAAGGGTTGGCGCAACAGCAGCAACAGGCCGAGGCCGAGTATGGCGGCGATGGTGGCGCGCGCGGCGGTGACGAACCCGGCGTCCAGCTGCAGCACGGCCAGGCGGGTGGCCGGCAACGAGCCGGCAAAGATCACCACACCGATGAAGCCATTGATCCAACCACTCGCCGACCGTTCCACGTCTGTACTCCCGGGGTGCCGGGCGGTGCCCGGCGGGATCTCCATGGAAGCACCTGCGGCCCGCGCTCCCCAGCTACAATCCAGTACAGTTTCAAATAACTGTACCGCCCACACTTACAGCACACTTTCGCCGTGACGCGCCCGCTTACCCGCATCGAATCGGTCATCCAGGCCGTCCGCACCCGCATCGGCACGCGGGTGGATGGCGCCGGTTCGCGGCTGCCCTCGGTACGCGCGCAGGCGGCGGCGATGGGCGTGTCGGTCTCCACCGTGGTCGAGGCCTACGAACGCCTCGCCGCCGAGGGGCTGATCAGCGCCCGGGCCGGCTCCGGCTTCTACGTCAGCGGGCCGGCCGCACCGCTCGCCCGGGCCGAAATGGAACCGCGCCTGGACCGCGCGGTGGACCCGCTGTGGGTATCGCGGCAATCGCTGGAAACACCGCCCGCGCACCTCAAGCCGGGCTGCGGCTGGATGCCCAGCGACTGGCTGTACCACGACGGCATGCGGCGAGGCCTGCGTCGGCTGGCGCGCGGCGATGCTCCCCACCTGGTCGATTACGCCGGCCCGCTCGGCCTTCTACCGTTGCGCCATCTGCTGCAGCGACGTGCAGCTGCGCTGGGCATCGACGCACCGATGGAGCAGATCCTGCTGACCGAATCCGGTACGCATGCGGTCGACCTGATCTGCCGTTTCCTGCTCAAGCCCGGCGACTGCGTGCTGGTCGACGACCCAAGCTATTTCAACTACCACGCCCTGCTGAGGGCGCACCAGGTTCAGGCGGTGGGTGTGCCGTACACGCACACCGGTCCGGACCTGGACGCGTTCGCGCAGGCGCTGCAGGCACATTCGCCACGGCTGTACATCACCAACTCGGGCCTGCACAACCCGACCGGCGCGGTGCTCTCGGCCAGCACCGCGCATCGGCTGCTGGAGCTGGCCGAACGCAGCGAAACGATCATCGTCGAGGACGACATCTTCGCCGACTTCGAACTGCAGCCGGCACCGCGCCTTGCTGCGCTGGATGGGCTGTCGCGGGTGATCCACGTCGGCAGTTTCTCCAAGACCCTGTCGGCCGCTTCGCGCTGTGGCTATATCGCTGCACGCCACGACTGGATCGAAGCGCTGACCGACCTGAAGCTGGCCACCAGCTTCGGCGGCGGCCATCTGGCGATGCAGTTGATGCACATCGCGCTGACCGACAGTGGCTATCGCCGCCACATGCAATCGGTGCGCTCGCGCCTGGCCGATGCGCGCCGGCACACACTGCGGAAACTGTACTCGCTGGGCATCACCCCGTGGCTGCAACCGGAAGCCGGCCTGTTCCTCTGGTGCCAGCTACCCGATGGCCGCGACGCCGCTGCGCTGGCACGGCATTGCCTGCGCGAAGGCATCGTGCTGGCCCCGGGCAACGCCTTCAGCCAATCGCAGCGCGCGGCCGACTATGTGCGCTTCAACGTCTCGCAATGCCAGGACCCACGGATCTGGCAGGTGCTGGCACGCGCGCTGCGTTGAGCTGGTAATGCGCGACCAGCGCATCCACCACCATGCGCACGCCCGGCGACTGGCCGCGACGATGCGGCAGCGGCACGCAATGCCCCTTGCACGCCGCGCTACAGTGCTATGTCCCCCGCAACAGGAATCCGCGCATGTCTTCGTTCTCCGATCCGCAGGCGGTGGCCCGCTACGCCGAAGGTCCACTGCGCCAGGTGCCGGGCTTTGCCGCCCTGCAGCAGATGAGCCGCCTGCTGCTGGCCGAACGGGTTCCCGCACAGGGCCGCGTGCTGGTGCTGGGTGCCGGCGGCGGGCTGGAACTGAAGGCCTTTGCCGAAGCGCAACCGGCCTGGCAGCTGCTGGGGGTAGATCCGGCCGCGCCGATGCTCGCCCTGGCCGAGCAGACACTGGGCCCGCTGATGCCGCGCGTGGAGCTGCTGGAAGGCTACATCGACGACGCTCCGGACCTGCGCTTCGACGGTGCCAGCTGCCTGTTGACCCTGCACTTCCTTGATACCGCGCAGCGCCTGCACACACTGCGCGAGCTGCACAGGCGGCTGCATCCGGGTGCGCCGCTGGTGGTGGCCCACCACAGCGTGCCGCAGGACCCGGCCGGCAAGCTGCGATGGCTGCAACGCTATGCCGCGTTTGCCGAAGCCTCCGGCGTGGCCCGCGCCGACGCGCAGCGGGCGATCGAGGCGATTGCCGAACGGCTGCCGCTGCTGGCCCCCGAGCAGGAGGTCGCACTGCTGCGGGACGCAGGTTTCGACGGCGTAGAGCTGTTCTACGCAGGCTTCAGCTTCAAGGGCTGGGTCGCCTACGCCGGGTGATGCCTACGGCACCACCGTGATGCCGATGCGCTGCATCAACAGCGCCACCTGCTGCACATCCAGCGTGGCGCCGCGCAGGTTGGTGCTGCGCAGGTCCAGCTCGCCCAGCTCCGAGTTGGTCAGATCGCAGTCGGTGAAGTTGGCGCTGTTCCAGTCGATGCCCTCGAACTGGCCACCGGACAGGTCCGAGCCGGCGAAGCTGGCACCACTCACATTCGCACCATCCCAACGGTTTTCCCACAGCTCGCACTTCTCCAGCGTCACCCGCGAGAAGTTCGCGTAGCGCAGGTTCGACTTCTTGATGAAGGCACTGCAGAACCAGCTGCGCGTGGTGATCTGGTTCATGAAGCTGGCGTTGCTGAAATCCGCGCCCTGCGCGCGGCACTCGCTGATCTCCAGGCCCAGTGCCTTGATGAAGCTGAAGTGGCACATGCTGATGTCGCAGCTGCGGAAGCTGGCTTCCTTCAGCGTAGCGCCATTGAAGCGGCAGCCTGCACGGCTGTCGGCGTCATAGAAGCTGCAGTTGATGAACTCGGTACCGGTCAGGTCGGCGCCGGAAAAATCGCATTCGTGGAACTGCTGATCGACCACCTTCTGGCCGGTGTACTGGTCCGCGCCGATGCGCAGCCTGCGGTGAACGGTGGGGGACATCGGGGATTCCATGTGCCAGGGGCCCCGCCATGATGCCGGGCTTCGCAGGCGATCCAAAGGCCCGCAGCCCCAGATCGCCGGCAAGCCCGTCGCCACCTTGTGCCCCTTCGCACCAGATGCACAGTGTTGCACGTTAATGCACGAATGTGCAGACTTGCAGCATGAGCTCCGATCCCAGCCCCCTCCCCGCCCAGCGCACCCGGCAGATCCTCGAAGAACTGCGCCAGCAGGGCCGCGTGGTGGCCGCCGAACTGGCGCGCCGCTATACCGTCTCCGAAGATTCGATCCGCCGCGACCTGCGCGAACTTGCCGCTCAGGGCCTGTGCCAGCGTGTCTATGGCGGCGCCGTGCTGCCGCCGCCGAAGGAACGCCCGCTGCGCGAGCGCCTGACCCGCGACCGCGGCGACAAGGCCGAGCTGGCCGCCCGCGTCTGCGCCCTGCTGCAGCCCGGCCAGGTGGTGCTGCTTGATGCGGGCTCGACCAACCTGGCCATTGCCCAGCAGCTGCCTGCCGCCCTCGGGCTGACGGTGATCACCAATGCCCCGCAGATCGCCACCGCCGCCAGCCTGCATGAAGGCACCTCCGTGCAGCTGATCGGCGGCCGCCTGGCCAGCGGCGGTGGCGCGGTCGGCGCCGAAGCACTGGCCCAGGTCCAGCGCCTGCGTGCCGACGTGTACCTGCCCGGCCCGTGCGCGGTGGACGGCGACACCGGCGTGTGGGCGATGGATGCCGAGGAAGCCACGCTCAAACGCGCGATGGTGGCCTGCAGCAGCCGCATCATCGTTGCCGCCACCACGGAAAAGCTCGGTGCCCGCGGCCACTGGCAGATCGCCAGCCTGGATGAGATCGACGATCTGGTGCTCACCACATCGGCACCGCCCGCGCTGGCCGCGCGTTTCCACGCCGCCGGCATCGCGGTACACCCCACTCCGCCCTGAGCGCATCTCCAATGCCCCTCGCCAACCGCGCGCGTGCCGAACAGCACGCGACCCGCGCTGCATTCTTCATTCCCGGCTTCGCCACCGCGCTGTGGGCCACGCTGGTGCCGTTCGCCAAGGCACGCACCGACATCAACGACGCCACATTGGGCCTGGTGCTGCTCTGCCTCGGAGCGGGTTCGCTGCTGGCAATGCCGTTGTCCGGCGTGCTGGCCGCGCGCCTGGGCTGCCGCCGGGTGATGGTAGCCAGCAGCCTGCTGATCTGCCTGACCGTGCCCGGCCTGGCATTAGCCAGTTCGGCGTGGGCGCTAGGCCTGGTGCTGTTCGTGTTTGGTGCCGCCGTGGGTGCGATGGACTGCACGATGAACGTACAGGCGGTGATCGTCGAGCGGGAGGCGCGTCGCGTGATGATGTCCGGCTTCCACGCTTTCTTCAGCATCGGCGGCTTCCTCGGCGCGGCCACCATGACCGTGCTGATGTCAGCGCAGCTGCCACCGCTGGCGTCGGTACTGATCGGCGTCGGCGCCATGCTGCTGGTGATGCTGCTGTCAGCGGGGTACTGGCACAGCGAACGCATGCCCCATGACACCCCGATGCTGGCCATGCCCCATGGCATCGTGCTGTTCATTGGCGTACTGGCCTTCGTCGCCTTCCTGGGTGAAGGCGCGATGCTGGACTGGAGCGCGGTGTTCCTCAGTGATGTACGCCGCGTCGATGCCAGCCTGGCGGGCATCGGCTATGTGACCTTCACCCTGACCATGACCGTCGCCCGTCTGTTCGGCGATGCACTGGTCTCGCGCGTGGGACGCCAACGCGCGATCGTGTTCGGTGCACTGCTCGCTGCCAGCGGCGTGCTGGTGCTGACCCTGGTCACGCCGTGGCAGATATCGTTGGCCGGATACGTGCTGGTCGGCCTCGGCTGCGCCAACATCGCGCCGGCGCTGTTCTCGCTGGCCGGCCATCAGAACCGCATGCCCGGTGCGCTGGCGATCACCGCCGTTTCCACGCTGGGCTTTGCCGGCATCCTCGCCGGCCCGGCACTGATCGGCTTTGCCGCCAATCATTTCGGTCTGATTGCTGCGTTCATCGGCGTGGCCATGGCCTTGCTGCTGGTGGCGGTGTCCACCCGTTGGCTGCGGATGTAGTTTGCGACATCAGCGTCGCCGGCGCCGCAGCTTCATCCGCAACCGGCGGTAGCCAATCACTACGGCCGTCGCGCACAACGCCGTACCCGCAACGCTCAACAACAGCAGAACAGCCAATCGGGCGCTATCGAAGCGCAGCATCGCCGGCAGGTCCCAGCTGTGCAGGAAGTAGAACAGCCAGCGCCCGACACGCTCCCGATGTCCCATCGTCAGCAGTGGATCGCCGGTGGCCAGGTCGAGATAGACGCGCGTCGCCTCTGCATCACCGAAGTCCGCCACCGCCACCGGGAAGCGGCGTACGGCTGCACCGTTCATCGCTTCAGGTGAGCGCGGATAGAAGTACGCGTCCGGCGCCTGCTGGACCGCGAATCCCTGCATCGGCGCATCAGACATGGCGCGCACCTTCTGCTGCAGCCAATCCGCAGGCAGTTTCCGCAAGACCTGCAGTTCTCCATCTGCGCTGGACACGATGCGGGTATCACCCCGCCCATCCAGCAACACTGCGAACAGTTCGCCGCCGATGCGCCGCCACTGGACCTCCACTGGCCTGAAGTTCCGGGCACCCGCCGCCGCCAGCAGTGCTGCAGGCTCACCCAGCATTCCATCCACGGCTGCCGCGCCGCCACGATAGCGTTCACTGTCGATCGCCTCGCGCGTGCTGCTGAAGACGCCCAAAGGGTTCATCGACATCAGTCCGCTGAAGATCCAGGTGAACACGAATGCCGCTGCCACCAGCCCGATCAGGTGGTGCCAACGCATCCACGGCTCGACATACGGCGTCTTCGCGCCAGTGCGGTAGTGCCCACGGAAGCGCCAGCGCCACACACCCACCACGATGCCGCTGATTGCCGCCACCGTGCACAACGCTGAAAGCACGATCACCACCCACGTCCACACCGGATCGACCGACTGCATGCGCAGGAAGTACAGCCAGTGCAGCAACGCACCCACGTAATTCCAGCGCTGCTGCACGCGCGGCGCGTCCAGCACCACTTCGCCGGTGTGCGAGGACACATACACATCCCCCGGCTGCGCGCCGCCCACCTCGACCCGGTACAGTGGCCGATGCGCATCCAGCGCGCGCGAATGGGTCCAGCGGTCCTCATCCACGCGCATCGCCCCAACGAAGGCCTGCCCACCGGCGAACTGCGCGGCCGACGCTTCGGCGCGCTGGGCGGAAACCGGCAGCAGCGCCTGGCCGGTCCGTACCGACCACGCACCGACGTTGCTGCCGCTGCGCACTACATACGCCGCTTCACCGCCCACCGTGGTCAGGGCCACGGCTTCCGGTTCGGCCTGTACAGCATCCGGCAGCGCCGACAGTCCTCGCCAATCCCCTGCGTCACCCAGCACCGGCAACGCTGCCAGCCGCTCGCCGGGCGTCAACTTCGGGTAGCCGATGAACAGCATCACCATGCCGCTGATGAACCACAGCAGCATCAACAGGCATCCGCCGATGCCCAGCCAGCGGTGCACCAGATAGGTCCAGCGCTTGGCAGTGGAACGCAACGACATGGCCAGTGCCCTCAGAACCGATGGTCGACGGTGAACTCGACGCGCCGATCCGGTCCCAGCAGCCATTGGGTACTGGCGTAGTACGCCGTGGCGTAGTACGCCTTGTCGAACACATTGAACAGGCGCGCCGACAACCGCGTGCGCGGTGACGCCTGCCAGGTCAGCGCCAGGTCGGTGGTGCTGTAGCCGGGCAGTTCCAGGGTGTTGGCATTGTCGGCGTAGCGCTTGCCGACGTAACGCACGCCTGCGGCCGCGCTCCAGTCGGGCAGGAACTGCCAGCTCACCCACACATTGGCCAGGCGCTCAGCCACGTTCGGCGGCACATTGCCATCGCGCGGGACCAGTACTGCCGGCGAACCGGTGGTTTCCAGGAAGTCCTCGAACCCGGCCTTCAGCACCGTGGCATTGGCATCGAGCGACCACCGCGGCGCGAAGGCCCAGTTCAACGATGCCTCGATGCCGCGCGAGGTCTGCGCGCCCACCTGTACCCGGCGATCCGGCACCAGCGGGTCGCGGCTGAGCAAGCCGGTCTTGCGGATGCGATAGGCCGCCAGGGTCCACTCGCCACCGTCAAACGCCTGCTTCAGGCCCACCTCGACCTGCCGTCCCTTGGCGAGGTCGAAAGCACCGTTGGCCGGGCTGATCATCAGCAGGCCGCTGACCGGGTCCGCCGCCTGCGAGTACTGCGCGTAGAGGCTCAACGTCGGGCGCAGCGCGAACACCGTGCCTGCGCGCCAGCCGGTGCTGCTGTAGGTCTTCGAGAATGCGCTCTGGCCGCTGATCAGATCGGTGCGTTCGATGCGCGCGCGGTCATGGCGCAGCCCACCCAGCACCGACCAACGCTCGCTCAACGTCAGGTGGTCTTCCACGAACAGCGCGTACTGCTCGGCACCATTGCGATAGCGCGGCAGGTTCGGCGCATCGCTGGCGAACTGCCCCGGCACCGGATGGAACGGATCGACCGGGCCGGAGCTGCCGGCGTAGGTGTTGTTGGTGTGCTTGAAGTGCGCACGGTTGGCGTCCAGGCCTACGGCAAAATTGTTCTGCAGCCCCCCCACACTGCCCTGCACGCGCAGCGTCGAGGTCAGGCCGGTCTGGTCCTGGTTGTGGGTGATCTGGGTATTGCCCGAACGATCGATCAACCCGGTTCGCGGGTTGTAGACATAGGCCTCGGCATTGCGCCAGTCGCGCTGGCTGTCGATCTGGTAGACGCGCGTGCGCCATTCCACGTTCGCATTCGGTGTCCACAGCGCATCGAGTTGCGTCCAGCGGTCACGAAAGCGGATGTCACTGTCTTCCACGTTGTAGTTGCGGTGGCGCAGTGCGTCCAACTGTCGGCCATCCACCAGGGGCGTACCGAAGTAGCGCATCGGCTTCTGGTGGCCCTGCGCATGGGTCAGGGTCAGCTGCAGGTCCGTGCGTGGCTGCCACAGCAGTGCGCCGGAGAAGGTGGCATCACTGCTTCGCCCGCGATCAACCCAGCCACCGCTGTAGTTGCCGCTCACGTCCACGCGGTAGGCCAGCTCTGGCGTCAGCGCGCCGCCACTGCCGAAGCCCAGGCGTGCGGTGTCCTCGCTGCCCACGGTCACGCTGATCTCGTTCTCGATGGCACCGCGCGTCGGCTTCTTCGGCACGATGTTGATGACCCCGCCGATGGCACCATCGCCATGGATGACCGAGGCCGGACCCCGCAGCACTTCGATGCGCTCGATGGACCAGGTATCGAACGGGAACGTGATGCCCACGCCGCCGTACTGGCGCAGCCCATCGTACAGGCGCATCACTGAAGCGCCGTCGGTGAAGCCACGGCTGGACAGCGCACTCAGGCCATTGCCCGGGTGCGGCATCGCACTGATCGCGCCTGCCCGGCTGATTGCATCATTAAGGTTGGTGTCGCCGCGCTGTTCCAGCTGCGCGCGCGAAATCACCGTCAGGCTGGCCGGTGTCTGCAGCACGCTCAGGCCCAACGCAGAGCCTGCGCTGGCGGTGGATGACAGCTCGCCGCTGCGGGTATCAACCACGCGCACGGTATCCAGTGTGGTTGGTGGTGCCGCATCGGCGGCAAGTACTGGGGCGCTGTGCACGAGCAACGCGCACATGACAGGCAGCGTCGCCCGGCGCAGGCGCGCGGAGTTGGGGTTCGTTTTCATTTGTTCACGGCATGCAAGGCCACCCAGCAATGGCAGGGCAGCAATCAGAAAGGGACAGACACGCGCGTGCGGGCACCGGCCGTGGCCGGCAACCTCATGGAAAAACGATCAATGCACTGCGCGTGTGGCTCAGGCAGCCATGAAGGCCGGTGGCCCGCGCGCTCCCAATGTGCCGCTGACCCGCTGCGGCAACGCCTGCACTGCACCCCGCAACGCATGGCATATCGATGCCATCGGTGCCAGCAGCAGCAATGCCGCCACCAGCAGGGTGATCAGCCGTGCGGCGATCAGGCAGTAGTCGCAGTCCACGCCCATCTCATGCTCGGCGTGTGGATCGGCGGGCGGCTTCTTCGCGACCTCGCCCTGCTGCATCGCCATCGCGTGGTGCCCGTGATGGCCCTCCATCGCATGCTGCGCATGCTGGGAATGATCCATCGCCGCCATCGGCACAGCCGCTGCAACGTGACCATGCGCCAGCCAGCGGCTCACCAGCGGGGCAAGCAGCACCAGCAGCATGGCTAGCCATGCCAGGGCCTGGAACCGGCGGTGGAGGACAGAACGACGCACCCGGCCATTCTACGGGCCTGCGACCAACCTTGGACCACGTTCAGGGTTGCCCTGCCGCCGGTGCGACGTTATGACGCAGCCTCCAGCGCAGGGGATCGTCCACTGCCCGAGGGGGACGGAAGGCAGCCTGGCCGGCCCCTTCCGTCCCCGCACCGGATGACTAGAACCGCGCCGGCTGCTGCACCGCGCGCTCCAGGAACATGACACCCGCCTGCAGGCTGTTGCGGGCGTTCTCCAACCAGCGCTCCGGATCGGCTACCGCGAATCGCTCCTGTGCATCCACATCACCCGAGTCGGCCAGATCAGCCAGCTGCAGATGGATGTGGTTCTCCACCAGGCTCACCAGCACGGCGAGCTCGGCCGATAAACCGGCGATGCGTTCGGTGAAGCCAGCGTCGTTGCTGTTCAGAGACATGTCCCCTGTTCCTATGCGTTGCGGTGTTGATGGATGGCTTCGAAACGCTCGGCACAGGCAGGCCCACAGAACAGCCTTGCCGGATCGTTGTCGAAGTCTTCGCTGCAGTCCGGGTTGTGGCATTCCCCCATGGGAGTGAGAGGGGCAACGTTGCTGGCCCGCGTTGCGTGCTGGGCCAGGGCGCGTTGCCGGTGGCGCGCTTCCATTTCCTGCGCTTCGTCGATGGTGTCCGTCATGCGGGTTGTATTTTATCGAGGGGTGGTCGCACCGATTGAGAACGTCGCAACGACCGTCAACGACGCGGATTCCGCGGCGGATCGGCGTTCGTGGTTGCAGTGGATTTCAAACATGCAGGCTCCTTGTGCACGGGCGCCCGAAGGCGCGGTGGAGAGAAACGAAGGGCCGTCGCTGACGGCAGTCACATCATCCGAAAGGCGGTTCTCGCCAACTGCGACGCATCGCCACGATCACAGCAATCTGCAAACGCCATCGCAGATCCAACGTGTACTGGTCGGCTTGGTCGCGACCGGGGATGAAAGGTGCTGTAAGGTGTTGCAAAAGAAGCCCCATTCCGACACCATGAACGTGTCACCACCACCCATCACGTCCTGACCACGCCGCATCGGTCCGCCGCCGCGTGACCTGCACAAGCCAGGCACTGCACAGCACGTTGGCCGCCATCGGCCGCCGTGGACCGATCCACGCTCCCAGGGGCCCCGTCGAATGCACACACCGCATCCCACGCAGGACATCGTTCCCGCGTTCCTGCAGGCCATGCACGCGCACGGCATCGTGCCGGACGCGCGCGGCCGCGACGCGCTCAACGCCGATGGCACGCTGGTGCGTTTCCATGTGGAAGGCGACCGTCGTGGCACGCGCAACGGGTGGGCCGTGTTGTTTGGAGACCATGTGCCGGCCGGCGAGTTCGGCAGCTGGCGGACCGGCACCCGCCATGCCTGGTGCGCGAAATCGCCGACCGCGTTGAGTGCGGCCGAGCAGCGCGCCATCCGGCAACGCCAGGAAGCGGCCCGCAGCGAGCGCGAACGGCATCAGCGCGAGCGCGAGGACGCTGCCGCCAAAGCCGCCAACGTGCTGTGGAACCGTGCCATTCCCGCCGACGTCCAGCACCCCTATCTGGTACGCAAGGGCATCCACGCACATGGCCTGCGCGCGGCGCCGTGGCCGGTGCGCAACAGCGATGGCCTGGTCTTCCGCCATATCGACAATGTCCTGCTGGTGCCGGTGATGAACAGCGCGGGCCGTATCGTCTCGTTGCAGGCGATCTTTCCCCGCGTGGATCCAGCACTTGGCCGTGACAAGGACTTCCTTTCCGGTGGCCGCAAGCAGGGCTGCTTCCATGTCATCGGCAAGCCGGCCCCTGGCCAACCGATCGCCATTGCAGAGGGCTATGCCACCGCCGCATCCATCCACCAGGCCACGGGCTGGTGCGTGGTGGTGGCCTGGGATGCAGGCAACCTTGGCGCGGTCGCCCGGGCCTGGCGCGGCGCCATGCCGGACGCATCGTTCGTGCTGTGTGCCGACAACGATCAATGGACGCGGCAGCCGCTGGACAACCCGGGCGTCACCCTGGCCACGCAGGCTGCCGCGGACATCGATGCCCGCGTGGCCTGGCCCGAGTTCGCCGCGCTGCATGGCGACGATGACCGTCCTACCGACTTCAACGACCTGCATCTGCGTGAAGGGCTGGACGCCGTGCGTACCCAGCTGTTGCCTCCCGCACCGCCCACAGCAGGCGACGACGTGGCGCAGGACGATGCGCCCTCATCGGCCAGCGCGCGTTACCAGGTGCCTGGCAACCTGTCCGCATTCGATGCCTTCACCCCGTTTCCCGACACCAGTGCGCGCGGGCGGCCGTTGCCAACGGCCCGCAACCTGGCCGAGCTGTGCCGCCGTACCGGTGTGACCGTGCGCTACAACGTCATCCGCAAGGACCTGGAAATCCTGGTCCCGGGGCTGCAGACGACCGTGGACAACGCCAAGGAAGTCGCGGCAGGCGAAGTGATGGACTGCATGCACCGCGCCGGCATGGCCACCGCCAGCTTCGAGACCAACCTGTGCCAGGTGGCCGAAGCCAATCCCTACAACCCGGTCGCCAGCTGGATCACCTCGCGGCCGTGGGATGGCCAGACCCGCTTGCAGGTGTTCTTCGACACCGTGCAGGAAGCCCAGCCCACGCGCATGGCCGACGGCCGCGTGCTGAAGGAGGTCCTGATGCGGCGCTGGCTGATCTCCGGCGTGGCGGCCGCCTTTGAGTCCGATGGCGTGGTCGCGCGCGGCGTACTGACGTTCGTCTCGAAGCAGAACCTGGGCAAGACGCGCTGGGCACGGCAGCTGGCGCCGGCCGAGCTGCAGCTGATCGCCGATGGCGTGGTGCTCGATCCGGCCAACAAGGACAGCGTCAAGCAGGTCATCTCCAAGTGGATCGTCGAACTGGGCGAGGTCGATGCCACCTTCCGCCGTACCGATATCGCGGCGCTGAAATCATTCATCTCGCGCAGCCATGACGAGATCCGCCGCCCCTACGCGCGCACCGAATCCCGCTACGCACGGCGCACCATCCTGTTTGCCAGTGTCAACGACGAACGCTTCCTGCGCGATGCCACCGGCAACACCCGCTGGTGGACCGTGCACGCCGTGGCGCTGGGCGAACCGGCACGGATCGACATGCAGCAGGTCTGGGCAGAGGCCCATGCGCTGTACTGCAGCGGCGAGACCTGGCACCTGACTGCCGAGGAACTGGATGCGCTGAATGCCACCAACAGCGAACACGAACCCATCTCGCCGATCGCCGAACTGATCGATCGCCATTTCGACTGGTCGCTCCCTGCCGAACACTGGAGCGCGCATTACCGCGCCACCGAGATCGTCATCGCGGTGGGCATCGACAAACCCAACCGTCGCGAGGTGAACGAGGCCGCCGCCTACGTGGTCAAACGCCATGGCGTACGCACCCGCGTGGTGGGCAAGGAGCGGGCCAAGGTCTGGCTGATGCCAGAGCGCAGACGCACTCTCGCCGAGCATGCGGCAGGCCCGTTCTAGATGCCACGCCTGCATGATGGTCGCGACGTTGACAGCAGCAGCGACGACTGGCGCCTGCACTGCGAAGCACGTCGCCTGCTGCAACTGGACGGCTACCGGCGCATGGGCAACGACGGGCGCTGGACGGCGGTCAGTCCGCGCCGACATCGCCAGCAGTATCTCGAGGGTGTCCTGGCCGCACGCGGCGCAGTTGAGCGTGAGCGCCTGGCCGTGGCGGCATTGCGACTGTGGATCGCACGCCAGCCAGATCGACCAGGTCATGATGCAAGTAGATGAAAGGTGTTGACTGGAGTCATCTGCAAAGGCAAGATGCCTGTATCGGCCCGCCACCTTCAAGGAGCGCTTCCGCCATGCCCCGTCCCCGACTGCATGCCTTCGAAGGTGAGCAGCTGACCGTGCAGCAGATCCACCAGCGGGTACCGGTGCTGTCCGAGCGGACCATCCGCGACCACCTTGCTGCCGGCCGACGTACCCGCACCGCCATGCTGTGCTTTGACCCGATCGCCGCGGCGGCCCGAGGTGGTCGCATTACCCAGCGCATCCTCCGCGCCCGCAGCCTCGCCGGTCGTGATTCCTGACCCGCCAGCACCTGCAGCATTCTTCCAGGAGTAGATTCCGCATGATTCCCGCCTCCCTCGACAGCAGTCATCGCATGATTGCCGACACACTGGCCGCGTTCCGTGCCGGCGCTGCACTGGGCAGCATCGCCCTGCGGCCGGCGCCGCGCGCGCGCGTACCGCTCTACATCGGCATCGCCGGCAGCAAGCGCTCGGGCAAGGACACACTCGCCAATGGGCTGGCATCGGCGTTGGCGCTGCCACGCGACAGCTTCGCGGCCCCATTGCGCCAGTTCGTCGCCTCCCTCCTCGGGCTCTCCCTGCATGAACTGGACCGCCGCAAGGAGGACGCCATCGATTGGCTGGCCGAACTCACCCCGCGCCAGCTGATGCAGACCGCCGGTACCGAATGGGGACGTGACCGCGTCCATCCCGAACTGTGGGTACGCTCGCTGTTCGCACGCCTGCCCGAGGGCGGGCTGGTACCCGACGTCCGATTCGCCAATGAGGCGCGCGCGATCCGGCGCCGCGGTGGTGTCGTGATCCGCGTCAACCGCCCGGGCCATTGCAGCAGCGACCCTCATGCCAGCGAGCAGCCGCTGCCGCATGAACTGGTCGACATCGAAGTCGACAACGACGGCACCCCGGCCGATCTGGTCCGCAGATCGCTGGACCAGCTGCTTTCACGCGGTGTGATCTGATCCGGAATCAGGACCAGCTACCCGCCCATCCGCTGAACCCACTGCAGGCCACGACCCATCATCGGCGAAAATGATGTAAGGTCATCCCCCATCACCGACGACACCTGTCGTCACCCTGCATCCCCAACCCATTTCGCAAAGAGGAAACGCCATGGAGGTCGAACAGTTCACGTCGACGCGCCTGAAGGCCATCGAGTTGTTCAAGTCCCAGCCCAAGGGCAGCAAGGACAACGTGAGCCTGGATGCGATCTTCATCTCGCTGTGCACGCTGGCCACTGCCCAGGCCGATGCTGGCAGCACCCGGCAGTCGCGCACCGTGGCCCGCCCGGGCAGCCAGCAGCCGCCTGCGCCATGGTTCGTCGAAACCCTCGCGGCCCTGAAGGGCAAGGGTGAGTCGATCACCGTTGCGCGCTTCCTGATGTTCGCCAACCGCTTCCCGGTCAAGCGCATGGACCAGGTCAACGCGGCACGCTGGCTGCGCGACGCCGGGTACATCCCCCGCAAGACCGGCGGCAACCTGGTATTCGATCTTTGATCCAGCGCCTCCTGCAGTCCTGAAGCCCCGGCATCTTCCGGGGCTTTTTTTTGCGGCCAGTACACGGCGGATGAGGCCATGTGGCGGGTGGCCGTCCTCACCCTGTACCTGCCCGTTCCCCTTGATCTGCCTCCGTTCCTGCCAGGTGAGGACAACGAGTACGGATGTACAGGAAAACAGCAGCGGCCAGTGCAGGCGGATGCAGCGCACTGCAAGCAGGCGGGGCGTGATCCTCACCCGTCCTCGCGCACGGCTGAACGCCTTCAGCGCGCCGACATCAAAGTAGATGAAAGGTGTTGACTGACCGGACGGGATGGCAACAGTGGAGATCAATGCCACTGAAGACATCCTCCATGAACGCCCTGCCCGACAGCATCCAGACCTTGGCCGAGGTCATCGGCGAATCCGCAGCCCTCACGCTGGTGCGTGCGTGGCCGCCGACCACCTCCAGCACCACCGGCCGTCACCGTGTCATTGTCTACGTCCCCTCCACCCTGCCCGACCAGCATCGGCTGATCGACATCCTTGGCCACGACGTCGCCCAGCGGCTGGTCGCGCACTTCGGCGGCGAACTGTTGTTCCTGGCGTCCTGCTTCGCTGCCGGCGCGCACGAACGCCGTGAACAGATCGCCCGCGCGGTCGCCAGCGGCATGCCACGCGACCATGTCGCGCGTGAGTTCGGCGTCTCCCAGACCACCATCAAGCGTGCCCTGCGCGGTGCGCGCAGTGCGCCGCCACCGGCCGTGCACCCGGCCCTGCTCAAGGGGTACGCACGCGCATGAACGAGAGCGACCTGCTGGCCGGCGTGCCAGACTGGGCCAAGTACCTGGGCGGGACCTCGGGCGTGCTGATCGCGGTGTCGTTGTGGCTGCGCCAGTGGCTGTCGTCGGCCAAGGTCGACCGCACCGCCGATGAAGCCACCAGCAACACCCTGCGCACGCTGCAGGAACAACTCGCGGCCGAACGTACACGCGCCGATGGACTGATGCACGAACGCGAGGCAATGGCCCAGGAGATCGGGCAGCTGCGTGGTGAAGTCAGTGCCCTGCGTGCGCAGATCACCCAGCAGAGCGTACAGATAGACGCCCTGCTGGCCCTGGTTCGCAGGCAACCGGGAGCGGCCGCATGACCGTCGCCGCCGCCAGCGCCCTCGGTGGCACCAACGTCGCTGCGTTCCTGGACATGCTGGCCGTGTCCGAAGGCACCGACATTCCGGGCCAGCGCTCACGTGACCGCGGCTACGACGTCATCGTCGGCGGCCAGCTGTTCACCGACTACCGCGACCATCCCCGCGTGCTGGTGTCGCTGCCGCGCTATGGCATCAAGTCCAGCGCCGCCGGCCGCTACCAGTTCCTGCGCAGCACCTGGGACGACCTGCGCTCACGCCTGGGCCTGCCCGACTTCGGGCCGGTCTCGCAGGACCGTGCAGCAGTCGCCCTGCTGAAGCAGTGCGGTGCCTACGAGCTGATCCGGCTGGGACGCTTCGATGCCGCCGTTACCGCGGCACGGCGCATCTGGGCGTCGCTGCCAGGCGCCGGCTACGGGCAGAAGGAGCACGCACTGGAAACACTGCGCGCGGCCTACCGGGCCGCCGGTGGAGCCCTGCAGTGACGCCCGGGACCCTGAGGCTGGGCATCGGACTGCTGGTCCTTGCCGGCAGCCACGCGAGCTGCGCCTGGCTGGGATGGACCCTGCGCGGCCGCAGCGCGGACCTTGCCGCTGCCACCACCCGGGCGGCACAGCAGGCGGCCCGCACCGATGCAGCCCAGCGCGCGCACCAGCAGGCCCTGGACAACAGCGCCGCAGGCGCGCAGGCCGAATCACAACGCGTGGCCCAGCAGGCCCGCCGCACCGAACAATTCAACACCCTGCAACGGGACATCGAGACCCATGCCAAGACTCCTGGTCGTGATCGCGGCGACGCTGACGCTGAGTTCGTGCGCATCTGGCGCGAGGCCAACGCCGGCCACGCCCTGCCGCGCTGATCTCAGCATCGCACCGGCCCAGCTGCTTCCCCCTTCCCGCCTGCCAGACCTGCACGCGGCCAGCGATGACGCGCTGCTGCGCAATCACGTTGCCGTCGCACAGCAGTACCACGCGCTGGCCGACCAGCTGAGTGCGCTGCTGTGCAGCCTCGGCAACCAGCACGGCATCACCATCAATGGCTCCGTGCCGGCAGCACCTGCCCACTGCGACAGCAGCGCCACTCCCGCGCGCTGAGCCTGCCGGACACGGCCACGCCTGCAATGCCACCCCACAGCGGTGATGGCAACACTGGCTGCTGACCGCGCGCATTGCAGCGCTACGCCCTTCCTCCCCTCTCTGCATGAGCTGACATGGCGAACGATCCCTTCCCTCCCACGCTCGATCCGCTGATTGCCGCGATCGAAGCCGCGATCCGCGCACGCTTTCCCGGGTTTGCAAGCGTCGAGTTCCATCGCGATGCCAGCGCTGAGGGGATGCCCCTGCCGGCCTGCCTTCTGGCGATGACCCGCTGTGATCGCAGCCGTGACAACAATGATGGCAGTGGCCTGCTGCAGGCCACGCTGCGTTTCGAAGCCCGCATCGCGCTGCCGGCAACCGACGCAAGCACAGCGCTGCAGCTGCGCAATGCGGCCCTCGCCCTGGCGACCTGGCTGCACCAGCTCGGCCGCTTTCCCGGCGTTGCCAGCGGCGCGATCGATGTGATCGCGGCGTCGCCCGAAGACCCAGCGGCAGCACAGCCGGGCCTGCGCACCTGGATCGTTGAGTGGTCGCTGCCGGTCGCGCTGGGCGACAACCCGTGGGACGACGCCGGTGGCGTGGTGCCGCAGGCGTCCTACAGCTTCGCGCCGGAGATCGGTCGCGCCCATGAGTCCCGCTACCAGCTGTTGCCGGAGCGCGCACGATGAGCGCCGAACACGCGCGGCTGATCGGCAACCTGCTGATGATCGGCGTGGTGCGCGAACTCGACGAGGCAAACGGGCGCGTTCGCGTCGATGCCGACGGCATGCTTACCGACTGGATTCCCTGGCTGGAGCGCCGCGCGGGGCCGGGCATGCGCAGCTGGTGCGCCCCCGAACCAGGCGAGCAGGTCGTGCTGGCGTGCCCCTATGGCGACCCCGGCCAGGCGCTGGTACTCGGCAGCCTGTATCAGGACCGCTTTCCGCCACCCGCCGACTCGCGCCTGCGGCAGCGCACCGAGTTCGCCGACGGCAGCACCGTCGAGTACGACCAGGAAACCACCACGCTGAGCGTTAACGTCGGCAGCGGCAAGGTCATCGTCACCTGTGCAAGCGCGCAGGTGATCGCCAGCGAATCGATCGTGCTCGACACGCCCTCGATCAAGGCGAGCGGCGATCTGGATGTCAGCGGCGCGATCAGCGCCGGCAAGGACATCAGCACACCCGGCGAGATCAAGGCCGGTGCCATCGGCCTGAAGGCACACAAGCACACCGCCCAGGGCCCAACCGCCCCGACCACGCCGGCCCAGGCCTGAACGGCCACGCCTGCAATGCCCTGAAAACCCGCACTCCACGACGATAGAGACCATGCGAGGAATCAACGCCAACACTGGCAAATCACTGGATGGCCTGGCCCATCTGCATCAATCCGTGCGTGACATCCTCACCACGCCCCTTGGCTCGCGCGTACTGCGCCGCGAATACGGCTCGCGCGTATTTGAACTGATCGATGCGCCGACCAACCGCTCGCTGCGCATGGACCTAGTCGCCGCCACCGTCGACGCACTCGCGCGATGGGAACCGCGGCTCCACGTCGACACCGTCGACGTCTCCCTCCCCGCCCCCGGCGTGATGATCCTGGCAGTGACCGGAATCCATCTTCCCGACGGGCAGGCCATCACCATCGAAGGAATCGAGGTTCGCTAACCGTGGCATCCGGCTCGTTCACCAGTGTCAATCTGTCCCAGCTGCCTGCCCCGGCGGTCATCGAAGTGCTCGATTTCGAAGCCATGTTCGATGAATCGCTGACCGCGCTGCAGGCCCTGGATCCCGCCTTCGACGCGCTGCTGCCGTCGGACCCCGCCTTCAAGATCCTGGAGGTCTGCACCTACCTGCGTCTGCTCGATCGCCAGCGCGTCAACGACGCCGCGCGTGGCGTGATGCTGGCCTATGCCGTCGGCAGCGACCTGGATCACCTCGCCGCGATCTTCGGCGTCGTCCGCCAGGTGCTCGACCCGGGCAAACCGCAGGAAGGCGTTCCTCCTCGATATGAAGGCGATGAGGACTTCCGCCGCCGCATCCAGCTGGGCCCGGAAGGCTTCAGCGTGGCGGGGCCGGAGGGCGCCTATGTGTTCCATGCGCTGAGCGCGGACCCGCGCGTGCTCGACGCCAGCGCGACCAGTCCGGCCCCGGGCGAGGTCGTGGTCTCGGTGCTGTCGCGCGAAGCGGATGGAACCGCCACCCAGGGCCTGCTCGACATCGTCGAGGCGAAGCTGAGCGCGGATGACGTGCGACCGCTGACCGACCACGTGCTGGTGAAGCCGGCAATGATCGTCAACTACACGGTCGACGCCACGCTGTTCACCTTTGCCGGCCCGGATTCGCAGGTCGTGCTTGCCGAAGCGCGCACCCGCCTGGACCGCTACATCAGCGAGTCACACCGTCTCGGCCGCGATGTCACCCGTTCGGGGTTGTTCGCCGCATTGCATGCCGAGGGCGTGCAGCGCGTGGAGATCGTCCATCCAGCTGCAGATGTGGTGGTGGACCGAACCCAGGCCACGCACTGCACCGGCGTGACCCTGACCCACGGCGGCACCGATGAATGAGCCGAGCACGCGCCTGATCAACGCGCGCCTGCGCGGCGCGATCGATGGCCGCAACCGCACCTTCCGCCACCCCGGCGGCGCGCTGGCGAGCCTGCAGTCGGTATTCCGCACCGATGCGCACGGCCGGCAGCTGCTGCAGGGCGCCGTCATCGACGGCGGCGTAGTCACCCTGGCCGCTGCACCGGCACCCGGCGAGGTCATCGATGGTGACGCCCAGGTGGTGGTGCCCTCGGCGGCGAACCTGCTTCCCGCCAACGCCACCCACGCCGAGCGAGCGCTTGCCCGCGCCATCGTTGCACGTCCGTTGCCGGTGGACATCACCGCGCTGTGGGATGCCGACCGCTGCCCGACCGCACTGCTGCCCTGGCTGGCCTGGGCGCTGTCGCTGGACGAATGGAAAGCCTACTGGCCCGAAGCGGTGAAGCGCGCCCGGGTGCGTACGGCCATCGCCATCCAGCGACGCAAGGGCACCGCCGGCAGCGTGCGCGACGTGGTGGCCGCCTTCGGCGGCTCGGTGCTGATCCGCGAGTGGTGGCAGTTGCAGCCCAGGGGCGCGCCGCACACCTTCGAAGCGGTGATGACCATCGCCAACCAGGATGGCCAGTCCGCCACGGCGATGTTCGTCGAGGACGTCATCGGCGAAATCACCCGGACCAAGCCGGTGCGCTCGCATTTCACCTTTACCCAGGGCATGCAGGCCGACGCCGCCGTCGGCGCACTGGCAGCCGCCCACGCCACGGCCTTCCGCCGCCTTCAACTGATCGGAGAGTAACCCCCGCATGCGCCTGAAAATCACCGATGCCGGCTTCGCCAAGCTGGTCAATCCGCCGAACACCGGCACCAACGCCGTCCTGATCACCCAGATCGGCCTGACCTCGACCGCCTTCGTGCCTTCAGCCGGGCTCACCGCGCTGCCCGGCGAGATCAAGCGCGTCGCCACCTTCGGCGGCCAGGCCGTGGGCGATGACACCGTGCACGTCACCATCCGCGACGACAGCGCCACCTCCTACACGCTGCGCGGTTTCGGCCTGTACCTGGCCGACGGCACCCTGTTTGCCAGCTACGGCCAGGCCGATCCGATCATGGAGAAGTCGGCCGCATCGATGCTGCTGCTGGCCACCGATACCCGCTTCAGCGGGATCGACACAACGCAGATCCAGTTCGGCGACGCCGGCTTCCTCTATCCACCGGCCACCACCGAGGTGGTCGGCGTGGTCGAGCTGGCCACCAGCACTGAAGCCGAAGATGCCACCGACACCCAGCGCGCGGTCACCCCGCGTGGCCTGCGCGCCTACACCGACAAGCGCTTCGGCGCCAGCGCCCCGACCGCGCTGGCGAAGACGCTGCTGTCTGCGGCGAACACCACCGCGGCGCGCACTGCCCTGGAACTGAAGAGCGCCGCGCTGAAGGACACCGGGCATGGCAACGGCCTGGACGCCGACACCCTGGACGGCAAGCACGCCTCCGAGTTCGCCCTGGCCGGTGACTTCGCCACCGTGGGCCACAAGCATGTGATTGCCGATGTGACCGGACTGCAGCCGGCGCTGGATGGCAAGGCATCCAGGGGCGGCAACACGTTCACCGACCAGCAGTTCATCAGCGGCACGTATCCGTTGCTGGGCTTCGGTGCCGCCGGCGCCGAACAATCCTTCATAGGCGGCTGGGGCAATTCCAGCCTGTGGCGCGTATGGAGCGCCGATCGCAGTGCCAGTAGTGAGATCACCATCAAGCATGGCGACGGCCCGCGCTGGAATGGATCGGCGATGTGGCATGCGGGGAACTTCGCGCCCGAATCGAAGATGGACAAGTCTGGCGGAACGTTCACTGGCCATGTTGCAGTGAACGGCAATTCGCTGCGCTCCTATGGTTGGAATGGGGTGCCCAACGATGGCGTTATTGTGTTGGGTGATGCGAACTCCTACATCTTCAAAAATGGCTCGAACTTCACTTTCGCAAACTCAGCGGGTGGGTTCACCTCCACACTCAGTACTGGTGGATCCATCTGGACGAGTGGGAACTTTGATCCCGCAAGCAAAATAAACAGGACCGGCGACACTGTGACCGGTTCACTGCGCGTCAACGCGTATCTGTACACCCAGGCAGCCGCAGGACACAACTTGATCAGATTCATCAGCAATGGAGCCGGAACCACCGTGCTCCAGTCAGTGAATCCGGCCGAGAATGCCTTTGCACCACTTGAGCTGCGCGGCTCCACTGTTTCTGTGATTGGACCCGCCTCCTTCAATGAAACCGTAACCACGGTAGGCTCGCTCATCAGTGCTGGTGGCTGCGTTCGAACAAACGCAGGCACCGATGTACTTGCCGGCTACGTTGCGTTCCATCGTGCGGATGGAACACGTATGGGATACGTAGGCTGGGGGGATGGAAATCGGATCCAGTACTCTGCGGAGAATGGATTCACCGGTCATGCCTTCATCGGTAGTGTATCTGCCACAGGCGGATACGACTTCGGCTCCTCACGAAAGTTGAAGAACATCGAGGGCGTACTTCCCTACGGTCTGGCTGCTGTAGAGAAAATGGAACTGGCCGCCGGCCACTACAAGCCTGAGTACAACGACGACGGTCGTCGCCGCCTGTTCTTCGTCGCCGAGCAGCTGGCCGAGCTGGTGCCGGAAGCAGTCGACCTGGAAGGTGTCGAGTTCCAGGGTGAACGCGTGGCGTCGGTCAAGCTCGACCAGCTGCTGCCGGTCATGGCCAAGGCCATCCAGGAACTGGCCGCCGAAGTGCGCGCACTGAAAGCGGAGCGCTGACATGCCCAGCGGATATCGCTCTTCCGGTATCGACTTTGACGACCTGTTCGATCCGTACGTCGAAGGTCCGCAGGCACAGGACTCGAGCCGCCGTATCGGCGGCACCGACCTGAGCCGCCGCTACGCCCACATCCAGTACGGCAGCAAACGTGCCGACGTAGGCCATCGCATCAACGGCATGGACGTATCCAACCTGTGGGCGGCCCGGGGCACCGCAAGCTACCGGCTGCCCTTCCACGGCAAGGACTACTCAGCCGGCAATGGCGCCAAAACAAACTCATTCGGCGATGTCACGGCGTCGGTGCAGATCAGCCTGCTGTCCGACGGCAACTTCACCGTCCACAGCAACAGTTACGGCGGTGGCAACGATGCCACCGCCCAGGTGGATTCCGGTCGCTGGGCACCGGCGGGTGCCAATCCCGGCCAGTACGAAGTGCAGTTCACGGCCGGCAACACAGGGGCTGCTTCGTTCAGCACAAGCGCACCGTCGTTCTCCTCACTTGCGACATCGCGCTTGGCAACCGTATCCATCAGCATTCCTGCGGCATCTTCCATGTACGAGAGCGTCACGGTTGAGATAGCCGTTCATCTCCGTCGTTCCGGCAGCCCCGCTCAGGTTTCAACCGTATACGCCAACGTCGCTGTCTCGGGCTGGTACTGATTGCACATCGGGCCACCGCTGCAATTATCCCGACCGCCACATTCTCCGAACATTACCCCGTCGCCTGCACAAGCCGGCACACACCCACACCGAGGAAGAACCCCGAATGACCGAATTTCTCCATGGCGTACAGGTCGTCAACATCGATACCGGTGCCCGATCGATTGCCATCGCCTCCAGCAGCGTGATCGGCATCGTCGGCACCGCACCGCTGGCCGACACCGAAGCGTTCCCCGTCAACACGCCCGTCCTGGTGACCTCGCCGTCGCAGGCCACCAAGCTGTCGGCCACCACCGGCACCGATGCCGGCACCCTGCCCGGTGCGCTCGACGCGATCTTCGACCAGTCCAGTGCCGTCGTCGTCGTCGTCCGCGTCGAGAAGGGCGCCAATGAAAGCGCCACCCTGGCCAACGTGCTGGGCGGCGTGAACGCCCAGACCGGCGCGTACGAAGGCGTGCATGCGCTGCTGGCCGCCAAGTCCATCGTCGGCGTCAAGCCGCGCATCCTGGTCGCACCCGGCTTCACCCATGTGCACCCAGCCGACCCGGCCAAGCCGGAGGCCGTGCTGGCCAACCCGGTCGTCGCGGAACTGCTCGGCATTGCCGACAAGCTGCGCGCAGTGATCATCAAGGATGGCCCGAACAGCAACGACGACGCGGCCAAGTCCACCGCTGCACTGACCGGCTCCAAGCGTGTCTACGTGGTCGACCCGGCGCTGCTGGTGCAGTCCGGTGATGCCATCGTCACCCGCTATGCCTCCGGTGCCGTGGCCGGCGCCATCGCCCGCAGCGACAACGAGCGCGGCTGGTGGGCGTCGCCGTCGAACCTGGAACTCAACGGCGTGGTCGGCACCGCGCGTGCAATCGACTTCGGCCTGTCCGATGCGACCAGCCGCGCCAACCTGCTGAACCAGGCCAACGTGGCAACGGTCATCCGCGAAGGGGGCTTCCGCCTGTGGGGCAACCGCACCACCAGCATCGATCCGAAGTGGCAGTTCCTGTGCGTGGTACGCACCGCCGACATCATCGCCGACAGCCTGGAAGCCGCCCACCTGTGGGCCGTCGACCGCGGCATCAGCAAGACCTACGTCGATGACGTGCGCGAGGGTGTCAATGCCTTCCTGCGCGGGCTGAAGACCCAGGGCGCGATCCTCGGCGGCAACTGCTGGATCGACCCGGAACTGAACGCAGCGGACAGCGTGGCCCAGGGCCGCTTCTACTGGGACTTCGACTTCACCCCGACCTACCCGGGTGAGCAGCTGACCTTCCGCATGCACATGAACAACAACTACGTCTCGGAGATCTTCTAAGCATGGCGCGCAAGATCCGCAAAAACTTCAACTTCTACGTCGACGGCAAGGGTTATGCCGGCAGCGTGATGTCCTTCACCGCCCCCAAGCTGTCGCTGAAGACCGAGGACTTCCAGGCCGGCGGCATGCTCGCCCCGACCGAGATCGTGCTCGGCCATGAAAAGCTCACTGCTGATGTCGAGTTTGCCTCGGATGACGCGGAGATCATGACCAAGTTCCACGTCATCGAGAGCAAGGAATACGGCTTCACCGCCCGTGAAGCCCTGGAAGGCGATGACGGCGAAGTGACCCAGGTCGTGCACAACATGCGCGGCAAGGTGAAGCTGCTGGACCGCGGCGAAACCAAGGTTGGCGAGAAAGGCACGATCAAGGTCAACCTGGCGCTGAGCTACTACAAGCTGACCCATGGCGCCCAGGTCGTGCAGGAGATCGACGTGGTCAACATGATCGCGCGCCAGGGTGGCGTGGACGTACTGGCCGGCATCCGCGGCGCACTGGGCATCTGAACCCTCGCCGCATTGAAGAACCCGGGGGCGCCTCGCGCCCCCGCATCCATCGAACCGCATCGCATTCCAGGAACGCATCCATGTCCAGCAAGACCAAGACCCCCACCGACACCGTCATCGAGCGCGATGGCTTTGCCGAGATCACCCTCACCCGCCCGCGCCAGGTCAACGGCATGGAGACCGCCGTGCTGCGCATGCGCGAACCGACCGTGGAAGACATGGAGCGCTACCAGGACGACAAGGGCAGCGACGCCCAGCGTGAGGTGCGGATGATCGCCAACCTGTGCGAGATCTCGCCGGACGACGTGCGCAAGATGCCGTTGCGCGACTACGCACGACTGCAGGCAGGCGTCGCGCTTTTTACCACCTGACCCTGCCTCAGATCAGGCAGGGAGTGCTCGCCCTGGCCGGCCATACCGGCTGGGGCCTGCGCGAGATCATGACACTGCGGGTGTCGAAGTTCATCTGGTGGATTCAGGGATTGCCGGTACATGGCCAGTAACGTTCAAACGACAACGATCACGATCGGCGGCGAGGTGTCCAAGTCACTGAAGGACGCCTTCTCCTTTGCCAACGATGGTATCAAGCGCCTCGGCACCGAGGTGACCCTGCTGGATCGCAGGCTCGCGCGCATGAGTACGACCAGCAAGGAGTACGCCCGCATGCGTACCCAGGTCGATGCTCTGCGTACCTCGCAGGTGGCGCTGGAGAGCATCGAAGCAAAGCGCGACGCCAACCTGGAGAAGCGCGGGAAGCTCGGCTCGGCATTTGGCGAGGCACGCGGCACACTCGGCACCGCCGTCACCGCACTGGCCAAGCCGGTCGAGAACGCCTCCGGCTTCGCCCGCCAGAACCAGCAGATCGGCGTGGCAGCCAACCTCAGCCGCGCCCAGGTCAGCGCACTGGGGCAGGCCATCCTGGAACAGTCGCGTGCAACCAACCAGGGCGCCGACGCGCTGCAACGCTCGATCAGGCTGATGATCGACGCCGGCATGGATGCGCAGTCGGCCCAGGCCAGCCTCGGTGCTGTCGGGCGGACCACCACCGTCACCGGTGCCAGCATCGATGATGTGGCCCAGGCCGCGGCCGCCCTGCAGCAGTCGTTCGATATCGATCCCTCGCGCATGCAGAACGCGCTGGACGTGCTGGTAGTGAACAGCCAGCAGGGCGGCCTGGGCCTGAAGGACATGGCCCAGGTGCTGCCGGTGCTGGGTTCCTCGTTCGAGGCGATGAAGCTGCAGGGTACATCGGCGGCGGCTACGCTGGGTGCGGCACTGGAAGCCACGCTGGACTCGGCAGGTGGCGCTGACAAGGCCGCCAGCAACATGAAGAGCTTCATGTCCGAGGTGCTCTCGCCGGACATTCAGGAGAAGGCCAAGAAGAGCCTGAACCTGGATCTGCGCAAGATCATCGGCGATGCACAAACCAGCGGCGGCAATCCCTTCGATGCTGCGATGCAGGGGATCATCCAGGCCACCGCGGGCGACCAGAAGAAGATCGGCGCACTGTTCGGCGATGCGCAGGCGAAGAACTTCGTCCAGCCGATGATCGAGAACTGGGACACCTACGTTCGAGTCCGCGACAAGGCGCTGAATGGATCGGCGGGCACCACCGATGCAGCCTATGCCGATGCGATGCAGACCGACCCGCAGAAGATCGAGGGCGCCAAAATCGCCGTGGACAACCTGTCCAAGGCCTTCGGTGCCGCGCTGCTACCGGCGGTGGGCGAAGCGGCGGTCAAGCTGACCGAACTGCTGAACGGGGTCACCTCGTTCGTGCAGGAGAACCCGAAGCTGATCGCCAACACCACGCAGATCGTGGTCGGCATGCTGGGCCTGCGCACCGCGGTGCTCGGCGCCCGCTACGCCTGGACGTTCCTGCAGGGCCCGATCCTGGCCGTGCAGAAGGCCTTCGAGCTGTTCCGTGGCGGCAGCCTGCTGGCCCAGTTGGGACGCTTCGGGCCGATGGCGATGCGCCTGGCGTCGGGCTTCCGCATCGTCGCTACCGCCGTCGGTGCCATCGGTGGTGGCCCCATCGCTCTTGCGGTCGCCGCCATCACCGCCGGCGCCCTGCTGGTGCGCAAGTACTGGGAGCCGATCAAGGCGTTCCTGGGCGGCGTCTGGGAAGGTCTCAGCGGTGCAGGCACCGCGGCGATGGGGGAACTGATGCGCGCGGTCGAACCGCTGCGCCCCGCCTGGGAAGTCATGAGCGGGCTGATCGGGCAGGCCTGGGATTGGCTGTCGAAGATGCTGGAACCGGCGCAGTACACCGGCAACGAACTGTCACGCGTCGGCCAGATCGGCTCACTGGTAGGCGAGGCGCTGCTGACCAACTTCCGGCTGGTCATCCAGGTCATCGGCGGCGTGGTGGGGGCAGTGGTGTGGCTGGGCGAGATGCTCGGCACCGTCGCCGGTTTCATCAGCGAGACGCTCGGCAGCATCTGGGAGTCGATCAGCGAGAAGGCAACGGCGGCGTTCGACCGCATCCTGGAGAAGCTCAAGCCGGTCATTGAAGGCGTTGGCTGGTTCATGGACAAGCTCGGCGGCGGCGTGGGCGCGGCCAAGGACAAGGCACTGGGCGTTGCCCAGGACGGGCTGCAGACCGCAGTGGGCGCCGCCAACATCTACAGCAGCATGAAGGCACGCGGTGGTGGTGGCATTGGTGACATGGCACGGGTCGCATATGCCGTCGGCACCGACAGCAACGATGGCTTGAACCGGCGCATGGCTGAGCTGAGCGGTGCGCAGGGACGCACTGCACCGGCCATGCCCTCGCCCACCACCCGTGCACCCACCACCGTGCAGCAACAACAGACCAACAACATCACCATCCACCAGCAACCAGGTGAATCCAGCGAATCCGTAGCACGTCGCACCGCCGACGAACTGCAGCGTCGCAACGCGGTTGCCGCCCGTGGTGGCCTTGCAGACAGGAATTGAGCATGAAGCGCGAGTTCGTAACCGGCACAGTGGACAAGCTGCTGTCGCAGTTCAAAGCCAACGATTCCGGCAACGCTCCGGTGCTGCTGATGCTGGGTGGTTTCAAGTTCAGCCTCAACACCGCCGTGTTCCAGGATATCCAGCAGAGCAACGAGTATGGCTGGGCAGCGCAGGAACGCATCGGCCAGATGGCTGCGCTGCAGTACACCGGGCCCGGCAAGGCCAGCATGACGCTGCCTGGCGTCATCCACTATGCGTTCCGCGGTGCCGGCAATGAGCTCTCGCAGCTGCGCAAGCTGGCCGCGCAGGGCAAGCCACAGCGGCTGCTGACCGGCAAGGGCGGGAACCTGGGGCTGTGGGTCATCGACAAGATCGACGCCACCGCCTCCGGTTTCACTGCCGATGCTGGAATCCAACGGCACGAATTCACCCTCTCCCTGCGGAAGCACAGCGATGGCACGAACGTATAACACCCGCGACGGCGACGTCGTCGACCGCATCGCGTACACGCACTATGGCGAACAATCACCAGCCATCCTGCGCGCGGTATTCGACGCCAACCCGGGCCTGGCCGCACGCGGCGCGGTACTGCCTGCCGGCATGGCGATCACCCTGCCGGATGTGCAGCGCCCGGCAAACGAGCGCAAGGGAGTGGCCCTGTGGGACTGAACATCACGCCGGCATTCCGCGTGGTGGCCAACAACCAGGACATCACCGACACCATCAGGTCGCGCTTCAAGTCGCTGCGGATCACCGACGAGACCGACAACAACTCGGACATGCTGGAACTGCAGTTGGCCGACCATGATCCTTCCGATCCGATCCAGCTGCCGCCGGCAGGCGCGGAGCTGGAAGCCTTCATCGGTTACGACGGTGACGTGCGGCGCATGGGCCTGTACATCTGCGACGAGGTGGAGATTTCCGGCTACCCGGGCAGCATGACCCTGCGCGCCCGCGCGGCGCCGTTCGAGGCCAGCAAGGGCGGCAAGAACGATCTGCAGACGCAGAAGACACGCACCTGGAAGAAGGGCACGACCATCGGCGGCATGGTGCAACGCATGGCCGGCGAACACGGAATGGAGGCTGCCGTGAGCGGGTCGCTTGCATCGATCGCGCTGCCACTGACGGTGCAGTCGCAGGAGTCGGACATGAACCTGCTGCTGCGCCTGGCCAAGCAGCATGACGCCATCGCCAAGCCGGGCGGCGGCCGCCTGATGTTCGTCAAGCGAGGCGAATCCACCAGTGCCAGCGGTGAGCGCATTCCCGACGTCACCCTGACCCCGGCCGATGGCAGTGGCTACAAGGTGAACATCGTCTCGCGCGAGAAGACCGGCACCACCATTGCCTATTACCGCGATGTCCGCGGTGCCACGCGCCAGGAAGTGAAGCTGGGCAGCGGTGAGCCGATCGTGCGCCTGCGCATGGCCTACGCCGACCGCGAAACCGCCGAAGCTGCAGCGCGTGCCAAACACCAGGAACAGGCCCGGCAGACGCGTACGCTGAGCTACACCCTACCCGGCCGCGAGACGCTGATGGCCGAAGCCACGGTGGTGATGCAGGGCTTCCGCGATGGCGTGGATGGGCAGTGGCTGGTCAAGCGCGCCGAGCACAACATCAGCCACGATGGCTACGTGACCAGCATCGAGTGCGAACAACCCAACAGTGCCGACGCAGTGAAGGCGGCCCGCAGTGCCGCCGCCACCGAAGGCAAGCAGGTCGGCAGCGAGGTGTAGATCCACGCGGGCGTGGATCTACATCGGCGGCCTCGACCAAGCTCGGTAGATCCACGCCATGCGTGGATGCTTTTCGCGCATCAACTCACGTACTGCGCAACCCCGCTCCCGAACGACCAGTTCTCCTTCTTCACTTCCACCAGGTTGATGAACACATCCTCGCGGCGGATGCCCACTGCCGCGTGCAGGCCATCAGCAATGCCGGCATACAGCGCCTTCTTCTGCTCCAGCGTGCGCCCTTCGTTCCAGGTGATCTGGATGCAGATGAAATCGTCGGTGCGGTCCACGCCCAGGTAGCTGGCGTCGTAGATCAGCGTGCCTGGCTCGTGTTCCTGGAAGATCTGGAAGCGGTCGTTTTCCGGCACGCCCACCGCGCGCATGGCCTGGTAGATGGTTTCGCCGACACGTTGCAGGTAGTCGGCGGATTTACCTTTGCGAAGATCGATGCGGGCGAGCGGCATGGTGGCACTCCAGCGTGGATGGGTACGGTGACAGGCTGAGACTACGCCTGCCCGGGGCGGCGGAACAGCGCAGGGATGGAACCCTCTGCCTTCATTCGTGACATGCCCCCTCTCCCGCGCGAGGTGACGTGATTGGCATGGCGGCGCGGCTCCGCAGGCGTCATGCGCACGGTCGGCAGGGGCGGCGATCTGCGCCATCAGTGACGTGCCGCACTACTCGCAGGTGTTGCACGGCACACAACGGAAAACGTCTGGCCTGCCTAGGGAAAGTTGAGAACTTTCCCTACAGACCGATGTGATTGCCCGGCGTGATGATCGCCGCGCCGAGGCAGATTGCCTGGGCCGGGATTGGCGTCTCGAATAAACGAACAAGCTTCAAGGCCTGCGAAAACAATCGCAGCTGAGAGAATGCACCGACTGTCCTCAATGGCGGACGGTGTGTGGGGATCACCAGATCCGCCAGGCGTTCTTCTCCCTTGAAGCTTGTTTGCCTTGGTACGCCAACCCGCACCGTCCGCCACCTTCGCTCCGGAAGGTGGACCTACGCCAGTGAGGGTTTCGCCATGACCAACCGCACCGCCATCCATCCCCGCCTGCACGCCCTGATCGGCAACATCGCCACCGACGTGCCTGAAGACCTTGCGCACGAGATCGAATGCGCCCTGCAGGAACAGAACCTGCCCATGCAGTCGCCTGCCTTCTTCGCGTGCCTCAACGCCATCAGCTGCGCCGACGGCGATGACGGGCAACCGTGCCGCAGCCTCACCCTCGGCGCCAGCAATCACGCCTCGCTGCGCCGCTCGATGTCCGGGCTCAGCGCAGTGCTCGATCTGCTGCAGGCCGCCGACCGAGCGCGTGCCGAGGCCGGCCCGGAAGAACAGCTGGGCGCCTTCCATACCGACGGACTGATCGTGGCCGCACGGCAACTGGTGCGCGAGGCCAATCACTGTCTAAACGACGGCCCGTACTGATTAGTTGAATAGGATCTCAGGCAACAGTACTACAGGAACCCACTTATTGATTGATGGGACAGACTCCCTTCGCCTGCGCAGCCGCCTTGCAGACGATCTCATTCTCTTTCTCTGTTGGCCAACTTGCAGGTCGAGATCCAGGGCGCATTACGATATAGGATGTGTCGTCACCCATGAAAACATTGACATTTCCAGAAGCAGGCCATGCGTAATAGTCGGGCGGGATGACGAATGGCTTGCCAAGATTCTCCGACATGCGCTTGACGAGCCCCAACTGACCTTGCCGGAACTTATAATTAACCATGAATAAAATATGAGTAATGATCTTACTCTCTGTATTTTCATCAAAGTAGTAAGTGGCTGATGAAAAAGGAGAATTTTCAAACTTCACACTCAGATAGCCGCGCTCATTTGGCGTAATTGAATCAACCGGATATGACTTGAATACATCCGCCTCAGTCATTCCAACCTTCACCAATGAAAATCCATTTGGATATGCACTTCCCGCTTGGAACATATTGATTGCTCTGGACTCTGACAAAAGCCCTGACAACTCTTTTTCACGCTTTTGGAGACCCGCGACATCTCTTTGGAGCTTCTTGTTCAAGTCATGCTCGACACCTAGCGCGTCCGTGAGCCTATTGGCCTCTTCTGTCGCCTGACTGGCCTTATGCTCCAAGGCCGCGGTTCGCTGCGGAAGTGCAAATTGATTGAAGTACGTCAGGCACGTTATGGCCGTTGCGACAACTGCGCCGCCGACGATCAGAACGGGATGGTTTTTCCAGTCGGGAGCCTGCGCCTGAGGCGGAGTCGGACCAACTACCTCTTTGGCCATTGCTCTCTTGCGCGCAGCAGGCATTTTTGGCGCTTCCTCTGGCACTTGCGAATCCCCCTTGGATTGCCCCATAGGGTGCGACTCGACGACGCGCATGACAAGACTTGACGCCAACGACGACTCGGACCGAGCCATTGTTTGTTGCTCTCACAGCTATGGTAGTGATCCACCTGATAGCCGGAATCGACACAGCCGCGGGCGCTTTAGGTCAGTTTTTGCGCAGTTCTCAAAGCAGAAATGCAAAGGCCACCCTATTCGGGTGGCCTTTATCATCGATAACAACATGGTGGGCGGTACAGGGATCGAACCTGTGACCCTTGCCGTGTGAAGGCAATGCTCTACCGCTGAGCTAACCGCCCGGTGTGTTGCTGAGCCGCTCATTATAGGGGCTTTTCAGAGGCCGTCAACAGTTTTTCACATTCGTGTTCACGGGTGTTTCGAGGTCGTCGCCGGGCATGGCCCGGCGCTACCGGAATCACATCGTATGGGTCGGCTTGTCCGAGCTGGTCAGGCCGGCCAGCAGGGTCTCGATCTTGTGGCGTACGCCCTCGCCTTCGGCGCCGTCGGCCAGCTGCACGCCGATGCCGGCGGTGCGGTTGCCCTGCGCGCCGGCCGGGGTCACCCAGATCACCTTGCCGGCCACCGGCAGGCGCTCGCTGGAATCGGGCAGGGTCAGCAGCAGGAACACTTCGTCGCCCAGGAAGTAACGCTTAGGCGTGGGCACGAAGATGCCGCCGTTCTTCACGAACGGCATGTACGCGCTGTACAGCGCGGCTTTGTCCTTCACGGCCAGGGACAGGATGCCCTGGCGGGCGTTGCTGGCACTCATCGATTTCCCCTTGCGGCAGGCCGCTCGTTCACCTTGTTCCAGGCCAGCAGCAACTCGACCACCGCAAGGTCTGCACGCACCGTGGTGCGCAGCAGGTCGCGGGTGCGGTTGGCCGCATCGAACCAGGCTGCAAGCTTGTGCAATCGCTCCGGCGTGGTCAAGGCATCGGTGCTGGCCTGGGCCAGCGCCAGGTCGGCGGCAAAGCGCAGGCGCAGCGCTGCGTTGTCGTCACCACACCACTTCTGCGCCAGCTCCACCGCACCGGTCTTGCCGGCGGCCAGCTGTTCCAGCTCGCGACCCACTTCGCGGCGCAGGCTCAGGCCATCTTCGCGCAGCCAGTTGTCGGCCTGGCCGGGATGGCCGCGTGCAGCCTCCAGCGCTTCGCGCGCCGAGGCCTCGCTATGGCCCTGCTGCTGCAGCCAGGCCAGCGCCTCGTGCTGCGGCGGCAGCTTGAACTCCAGGCGCTGGCAGCGGCTGCGGATGGTCTGCGGCAGGCGCGCCGGATCGCTGCTGATCAGCCACAGGTAGCGGCCCGGCTGCGGCTCTTCCAAGGTCTTCAGCAGCGCATTGGCGGCCGAACGGTTGATCGCATCGGCCGGGTCGACGATCACCACCTGCGCCACGCCGTACTGCGGGGTCAGCGCCAGCTTGTCGGTGATCTCGCGCACCTGCTCGATGACGATCTCGGTGCGCAGCTTGTCGCCGCTCTTGTTCGGGATGAAGCTGACCAGCTGCAGGTCCGGATGGGTACCCGCGGCGATCAGCTGACGCGTGCGCGTGGCATGCGCGGCGTCACCGCGGGCCAGCACGTGGTCGGCCAATGCCAGCGCCACCTCACGCTTGCCCAGCCCGGCCGGCCCGCAGATCAGCAGGCCATGACCGAGGCGACCGGCATCGAGCGCGGCCACGGTCTGGTCGAACGCGCGCTGCTGCCAGGGCGAGAACGTGCTCATGCGCCCTCCCCTTCCTGCAGCCAGCGCTCGACACGCGCGACCACATCGGCCGCCACGCGTTCCTGCTCCTGGCCCGCATCAATCAACGCAAAGCGCTGCGGATCCTGCTGCGCACGGCCGCGGAATACTTCGCGCACGCGCTGGAAGAAATCGTCCTGCTCGCTTTCGATGCGGTCCGGCCACAGGTCACGGCCGTTGGCGCGCGCGCGGCCGATGGCCACGTCCACATCCAGCAGCAGGGTCAGGCCCGGCAACAGGCCGACCGCGCGGCGCTCCAGATCGGCAATCCACTGCGGATCGAGCCCACGGCCACCGCCCTGGTAGGCGTAGCTGGAATCGGTGAAGCGATCGCTCAGCACATAGGCGCCGCGCTGCAGTGCCGGCTGGATCACCTGGCGCACATGCTGTGCGCGCGCGGCGAACACCAGCAGCAGTTCGGCTTCGGCACTGAGCGGTTCGGCGGCGATCTCGGCATCGGGCTTCAGCACCAGGCCGCGGATGCGCTCGGCAAGCGGCGTGCCGCCCGGCTCGCGGGTCAGCACCACTTCATGGCCGTGGCTGCGCAGGCACTCGCGGATGGCGTTGATGGCGGTGGTCTTGCCCGCGCCCTCGCCGCCTTCCAGGCTGACGAAACGCGGGTGGCGAAGCAGCGCGGGACTCATTGCGCCGGGGTCTCCTTGGTACGTTGCTGGCGCAGCTGCTGCAGGTAGCGGGCCACTGCGGCGTTGTGCTGGTCCAGGCTGGGCGAGAACACGTGTGCGCCACTGCCATCGCCCACGGCGACGAAATACAACGCGTCGCCCGGCGCCGGCTGCGCGGCCGCCATCAGCGCATCGCGGCTGGGCATGGCGATCGGGGTCGGGGTCAGGCCGGCACGGGTGTAGGTGTTATAGGGCGTATCGGTGGTCAGGTCGCGGCGGCGGATGTTGCCGTCATACGCAGCACCGATGCCGTAGATCACAGTCGGGTCGGTCTGCAGGCGCATGCCGATCTTCAGGCGGCGCATGAACACGCCGGCAATCTGCGGGCGCTCGCTGGCCAGCGCGGTTTCCTTCTCGATGATCGAGGCCATCGTCAGCAGTTCATAGGGCGTGTTGATCGGCAGGTCCGGCGCACGGCTTTCCCAGGCCTCGTCCAGCGCTTTCTCCATCGCGCCATGTGCACGCTTGAGCACGTCCAGGTCGCTGTCGCCGCGCTGGTAGACGTAGGTTTCCGGCAGGAAGCGACCTTCCGGATGCTGGCCACCGAAGCCGAGGCGCTGCATCAGCGCGGCGTCATCCAGGGAATCGGTGGTGTGCAGCAGCGGTTCGGCGCGCTTGAGCGCGGCACGCAGCTGGCGGATGTTCCAACCCTCGACGATGGTGACGCGGTGCTGCAGCACCTTCCCGGCGCGCATGCGCAGCAGCAGCTCGCGCGGGGTCAGCTCGCCACTGAGCGCGTACTCGCCCACCTTCAGCTTGCCGGCGGCATCGAGCTGGCGCGCCAGCAGCTGCCACTGCGTGTCCTGGCCTTCATCCACGCCTGCGTCGCGCAGCTTGCGCAGCACGCTGTTCATGCCATCGCCACTGGCAATGACCACGCTTTCGGCAGTGGGGGTGATCGGAGCATCGGCGAAGCGGGTCTGCTGGTAGAAGAACCACGCGCCCACGCCGGCCACGACGGCGGCCAGCACCACCACCAGCGTTACCACGAACAGACACCCGCGCTTGGCTCCCGCCATGGACTACCTCTGAACTCGATTCCGTCGTGCAGGATACCGTGCCGGTGGTGTGGGGTCATGACCGGGGAGGCAGACACCCGCATCCGTGCCGACCAAGATCGGCACCCACCAAAACCGGAACCGGCAGCGCCGGGTCATGCCCGGCGGGGGCGGTCAATCAGCCCTGCTGGCCCAGCGCCCGCAGCAGGCCGCGCGCCTTGGCGCGGGTCTCGTCCAGTTCCTTGTCCGGGTCCGAGTCCACCACGATGCCGGCGCCGGTGCGGAAGCTGACCTCGTGGCCATCCACTTCAGCGGTGCGGATCAGGATGTTCAGGTCCAGGTCGCCATCGCGGTTCAGCCACCCGAAGGCGCCGGTATAGGCACCGCGCGGCACCTGCTCCAGTTCGCTGATGATCTGCATGCAGCGCACCTTCGGGCAGCCGGTGATGGTGCCGCCCGGGAACGTGGCGGCGATCACCTCGCCGGGCGTGACCTCCGGGCGCAGATGGCCGCTGACGTTGCTGACGATGTGATGCACGTGCGCGTAGCTCTCCACGGTCATCAGCTCATCGACCACCACGGTGCCCGGCAGGCAGATGCGACCGAGGTCGTTGCGCTCCAGGTCGATCAGCATCACGTGCTCGGCGCGCTCCTTGGGGTGACCGACCAGCTCCTGGATGCGCGCGGCATCATCGTCGCCCTCGAAGCGCGGACGCGTGCCGGCAATCGGACGGGTCTGCGCGTGGCCGGCGTGCACCGACACCAGCCGCTCCGGCGAGGAACTGACCACATGGCGGCCATGCGCGCTGAACAGGCCGGCAAACGGCGCCGGGTTGGCGCGGCGCAGCTGTGCATACAGCGCCTGCGGGCTGACCGGCGCAGCGAACTGCGCGCCCCAGCGCCGCGACAGGTTCACCTGGAACACGTCGCCGGCACGCAGGTACTCGATCACCCGGCGCACGCCGTCGGTGAAGCGCTGCGGCGCATCCTCGCCCACCGACTGCGGCGGCTGCCAGCCCTGCCCGGCGTCGGGCAACGCCGCCGAGGCCAGTGCTACCAGCGCATCCAGCAATACCTGCTCACCGGCTTCGGCGATGACGAAGCTGGCGTCGTTGTGATGGTCGTGCAGCACGGCGGCCGGGCAACGCAGCGCCACGGCGGTCGGGCCGCCATCGTCACGTGCACGCGCCGGCAGCACCGGTTCGATCTGACTGGCCACTTCGTAATCCAGCATCAGCGCCCAGCCGCCGCGGAACGGCAGGCTGTGGCTGCCGTCATGTGGCAGGCGTTCGGCCTGCCACGCGCGATCCAGCGCCTGCAGGAACGTGCCGGGCTGCACGGCGTCGTGCAGGTCACGCACCTGGCCATCGGCGTCCAGCCGCAGGCCCTCGCCCTGCGCGGCCAGCAGCAGGCTCCAGCGGCCCTGGGCGGTGCCCGAGGCGGTGGATTCCATCAGCAGCGGGAAACGCGCCGGGTCGTGCTGTTGCAGCGCCAACAGATCGATCGGGTGCGGCAGCGGGTGGATCAGCGGTGCGTGGGTCATGATGGCCAGTTCGGGGGTTCAGATGCACGGAAGCCGCCTTGCGGCGGCTCCGTGGTGCACGGCGTTGATCCGTTTGTCGGATTGCCGATGGGTCGCGGCGCGACGATGCCGGTCAGACGCGCTTGAAGATCAGCGTGCCGTTGGTGCCGCCGAAGCCGAAGCCATTGGACATCACCACGTCCACCTTGGCCTGGCGTGCTTCGTTGGGCACGTAGTCCAGGTCGCAGCCTTCGCCGGGCTGTTCCAGGTTGATGGTCGGCGGAATGATGTTGTCCTGCAGCGCCATCACCGAGAAGATCGCTTCCACGCCACCGGCGGCGCCCAGCAGGTGGCCGGTCATCGACTTGGTGGAGCTGACCATCATCTTGTAGGCGTGGTCGCCGAAGGCGGTCTTCATCGCCATGGTCTCGCCCAGGTCGCCCAGCGGCGTGGAAGTGCCGTGCGCGTTGAGGTAACCCACCTGTTCCGGGGTCACGCCGGCGTCCTTCATGGCCATGACCATGCAGCGCGCGGCGCCTTCGCCGTTCTCGCTCGGGGCGGTCATGTGGTACGCGTCGGAGCTGGCACCGAAACCGGCCAGTTCGCAGTAGATCTTCGCGCCGCGTGCCTTGGCGTGCTCGTACTCTTCCAGGATCAGGATGCCGGCGCCGTCGCCCAGCACGAAGCCGTCACGGTCCTTGTCCCACGGGCGCGAGGCCTGTTCCGGGGCGTCGTTGCGGGTGCTCATGGCCTTCATCGCGCAGAAGCCGCCCAGCGCGGTCGGCGACGAGCCACGCTCGGCACCACCGACCACCATCACGTCGGCATCGCCGTACTGGATCATGCGCATCGCGGTACCGATCGAATGGTTCGAGGTCGCGCACGCCGACACCGCCGAGAACGACGGGCCCTTCAGGCCGGTGATGATGCTCAGCTGGCCCGGCAGCATGTTGATGATGGTCTTGGGCACGTAGAAGGGCGAGATCTTCTTGCCCTCGTGGAACTCGATGGTCTGCTCTTCGATGCCGAGCAGGCCGCCGATGCCGGCGCCGACGATGGCGCCGATGCGCTCGGCATTGGCGTCGGTGATCTCCAGGCCCGAGTCGTGCAGGGCCATGAACGAGGCACCGAGGCCGTAATGGATGAACGGGTCCATCTTCTTGGCATCCTTGCCGCTGACCCGATACTTGCCGAACAGTTCATTGTCGGCGGTGATGTCGAATCCCTTGACCTCACCTGCAATCTTGGTGGTGAACCGATCCACGTAGGCATCAGCAACGGTGGTCAGCGGACCGATGCCCGAACGACCGTGGGTGATGCCTTCCCAGCTGCTGGCCAGATCATTGCCCAACGGCGAGACGATACCCAGGCCGGTTACGACGACGCGACGCTTCATTGCTGTTTCTCCTGACCCGGATGGATTCTACGGGCAACTCGGTTTGCTTCGATGTGATGCTCAAACACACGGGGCCGCAACAGCGGCCCCATGGGGTGCGGTGCGCGGCGAGGATGACCCGCACGCGCACTGCCGTCTGACATCAGGCCTTGACGTGGGCCTTGACGTAGTCGATGGCGGCCTGCACGGTGCTGATCTTCTCGGCTTCTTCGTCCGGGATCTCGCACTCGAATTCTTCTTCCAGGGCCATCACCAGCTCGACGGTGTCCAGCGAGTCAGCGCCCAGGTCATCGACGAACGATGCGCTGTTGGTGACTTCTTCTTCCTTGACGCCAAGCTGTTCGACGACGATTTTCTTGACGCGTTCTTCGATGGTGCTCATGGGATCTCGCTCCAGATGGAGTTGTGGTTCAAAAGTGGTCGCCATCAAAGGCGATGGCCGTGGGATAGTGTAGTGGAAACCGGCGCGGCCTTGCATTGCAGCAAAAACCCCAGCAGATCAACCACTTGCGGCGCAATCCCTGCGCCCCTTGCTTACGGCATGTACATGCCACCGTTCACATGGAGGGTTTCGCCGGTGATGTAACCGGCAGCCGGGCTGGCCAGGAAGGCCACCGCATGGGCGATGTCCTCCGGCGAACCCAGGCGTTCGAGGGCGATGTCGTTGATCAGCGCAGTACGCGCTTCTTCCGGCAACGCCTTGGTCATGTCGGTGTCGATGAAGCCGGGAGCGACCACATTGACGGTGACACCGCGCGAACCGATTTCCTTGGCCAGCGACTTGCTGAAGCCGATGATGCCGGCCTTGGCGGCCGCGTAGTTGGCCTGGCCGGCATTGCCGGTCACGCCCACCACCGATGCGATGTTGATGATGCGGCCCTTGCGCGCCTTCATCATGCCGCGCATGACCGCCTTGCTGGTGCGGAACACGCTGGTCAGGTTGGTGTCGATGATCGACGCCCAGTCCTCGTCCTTCATGCGCATCAGCAGGTTGTCGCGGGTGATGCCGGCATTGTTGACCAGGATCGAGATCGGGCCGAACTCCTTGGCGATCCCGTCCAGCACGCTGTCCAGCGCGGCAGCGTCGGTCACGTTCAGCGCGCGGCCGTGGCCGCCGTGGGCAGCCAGGCGCTCGCCGATGGCGGCGGCACCGGATTCGGTGGTGGCGGTGCCGATGACGGTGGCGCCCTGGGCGGCCAGCAGATCGGCGATGGCGGCACCAATGCCGCGGCTGGCACCGGTGACCAGTGCGATTTCACCCTGCAGGGGCTTGCTCATGATGTTTTCCTCAGGCTGGGGCGGCCGTCGCACCCGTGCCGCGTGCAGCGGCCACCGGTACGGTCGGCAGGAACAGGGGGAGTCAGGCCGACCATGCCTCGCGGGCGGCTTCGAAGTCGCCCGGGGTGGCCAGCGAACGGCCGTCGATGGCCTTGTCGATGCGCTTGACCAGACCGGTAAGCACCTTGCCCGGGCCGCACTCGGCGATCTGGGTGATGCCACGGCCGGCCAGCGCCTGCACGCACCCGGTCCACTGCACCGGCTGGTACAGCTGCTGGACCAGCGCGGTACGGATCGCGTCCACACCCTCGTGCACCTTGGCATCGACGTTCTGCACCACCGGCAGCTGCGGCGCCTGCCAGGACAGGCCGGCCATCACTTCGGCGAGGCGGTTGGCGGCTTCGCGCATCAGCGGGGTGTGCGAGGGCACGCTCACGGCCAGCTTGACCGCCTTGCGCACGCCCTTCTCGGCCAGCAACGCCAGCGCGCGGTCGACCGCATCGGCGTCGCCACCGATCACGATCTGGCCCGGCGAGTTGAAGTTGGCCGGCACCACCACCTGGCTGCCTGCAGCTTCGGCACAGACGTCCAGCACCAGCTGGTCTTCGGCGCCGAGCACGGCGGCCATGGCGCCGACACCGGCCGGTGCAGCTTCCTGCATCAGCTGGCCGCGCAGGCGAACCAGGTGTGCACCGTCATGCAGGCTCAGCGCGCCAGCGGCAACCAGGGCGGTGTACTCGCCCAGGCTGTGGCCGGCCAGCACCGACGGGCGCGGACCGCCCACGGCGTTCCAGGCGCGCCACACGCCGATGCTCGCGGCCAGCAGCGCCGGTTGGGTGTATTCGGTACGGTTGAGCATTTCCTCCGGGCCACCCTGGGACAGCGCCCACAGGTCGACGCCGGCACCATCGGATGCCTCGGTGAAGGCTTCACGCACCTGCGGGTGCAGTTCGGCCAGCTCGGCCACCATGCCCACAGACTGCGAGCCCTGGCCGGGGAAGACAAAAGCGAGGGTGGATACGGTCACGCGGTCATCCGCTTGTTGCAATCGAAGCGGGCCATGATAAGGGCGAATCCGCTGTGTCGTCTGTACGTGCGCGTATGCAGGCGTATGGAGCGCAGCCGGGCAAGCGCACGGCGTCAGCAGAACAGCTGCAGCACGTCCAGGTCGCCGTCGGCGAGGAAATCCACGCACAGGCCCACCAGCATCAGCACGCCCGCCGTGCTGGCGCCATGGGCGATGAAGATCGAATGGGCCAGCGCGCGCGCTGAACGGCCCAGCTTCATGCACACCCGGGCCAGGCTGCGCAGCCGGCCGCTGACCGCATGCACATGCTCGCGCACCGGCGCCTGGGCATCGCCCATCGCCTCGGCCATCATCGCCTGCAGCTGCTCGGGGCGGTCGGCGTAGTACTTGGCCACGCCGTAGCCGAACATCAGCCAGTCGCGGGCCTGCGCTTCGGACAGATCCATCACTTCCAGCGGATCTTCCTCGAAGTCGATGAAGCCCACGCTCTGCCCGTCCCAGGTGAGGTTGCGCGGCAGCGGCTGGCCGAAATAGGCGCCGCGCGCATGCGCTTCGGCGATGGCCTGCATGGCAGCCATCACCAGCCGGTCGCGGCCGGCCTCGTCGGCCTGGCGCAGGCAGGTGTTGAACGAGCTGCCGTTGTCACCGATCACCAGCGCGGCGTGGCCGCTGCCCAGCACGTCGGGCACGTTCACGCCCTGCGCCTGCAGTTCTCCCAGGCGACGGGCTTCGGTTTCGCGGGCGGCATCACCGCCGCGGTGCGGTGGCGGACGCAGGGCGTCCAGATGGAAACGGCGGGCAACGAAATTGAGCAGGCCCAGGGCCAGTGCGCGGCCTCCCTTGCCGTACTGCTTCAGCCAGGCGCGCTGCCCTTCGATGACGATGGGCTCAACCATGACAGGTACTCCTATAAACGCGTTACGGCCCCAGTGGGGCCGTAACGACAAGCTTCACATTGTCGTAACTTGCGCTATCAATAGCGCAGCAGGGCCGAACCCCACGTGAAGCCTCCGCCGAAGGCTTCCAGCAGCAGCAGCTGCCCACGCTCGACGCGGCCCGAGCGCACTGCGGCGTCCAGCGCCAGCGGCACCGAACCGGACGAGGTGTTGCCGTGCTTGTCGACAGTCACCACCACCTGGTCCATCGACATGTCCAGGCGCTTGGCGGTGGCTTCGATGATGCGCAGGTTGGCCTGGTGCGGAATCAGCCAATCCAGGTCGGACTTGTCCAGGCCATTGGCGGCCAGGGTCTCGTCCACGACCGAGTCCAGCGCCTTGACGGCGTACTTGAACACGTCGTTGCCCTTCATGTTGATGGTGCCACCCCCGTTGGCGCCGTCCTTGAAGCCGGTCGAGACGCCCACCGGGTTCCACAGCAGCTCCTTCTTGCTGCCGTCGGCATGCAGGTGGGTGCTGAGGATGCCGGTTTCTTCGTCGGCCTTGAGCACGACGGCGCCGGCGCCATCGCCGAACAGCACGCAGGTGGTGCGATCGTTCCAGTCGACCATGCGGGTCAGCGTTTCGGTGCCGATCACCAGCACATGCTTGCAGTCGCCGGAACGGATGAACTTGTCGGCCACGCCCAACGCGAACACGAAGCCCGAACAGGCGGCGTTGACGTCAAAGGCAGGGCACCCCGCAACACCGAGCTTGGCCTGGATCAGGCACGCGGTGGAGGGGAAAATGAGGTCAGGCGTGGTCGTACCGACCACGATCATGTCGAGCTGCGAAGCGTCGATACCGGCCGCTTCAAGTGCGCGCAACGCGGCCTGGTAGCCAAGGTCGCTGGTGGTTTCGCCTTCGGCCGCGATGTGCCGTTCACGAATTCCGGTGCGCGACTGGATCCACTCATCCGAGGTTTCGACCATTTTTTCCAGGTCGGCGTTGGTCAGGACTTTTTCCGGCAAATAGCTACCGGTGCCCGCGATCCTCGAATAGATCCGCTTGCTCATCATGTTTCCTGTTGCGCGGGCCGCCGATCACCGGCACGCCCGGGAAAGAGGGCAAAGGCCGCTGCCCGGGGGCAGCGGCCTTCCCGGCACATCAATCTTCTTCGACGGCCGAGGTCTTGGTCTGGATGACCTTCTTGCCGCGGTAGAAACCATCGGCAGTGATGTGGTGACGCAGATGCACTTCGCCGGTGGTCGGGTCGGTCGACAGCTGCTTGGCGCTCAGGGCGTCATGCGAACGGCGCTGGCCGCGGCGGGACGGGGTAACACGGGATTTCTGCACAGCCATGGGATTGCTCCAAACTCGGTTCGTTTTGCTTCGTCGTATCGTCGCGCAGGACGCCAGCGCCCAGCACACTTTCGCTTTCGCCGCAGCCGCCGACGACAATCCGGCTGCTATTGTTTCTTCAATGCCGCCAACGCCGCGAACGGGTTGGCCTTCTTCGTTTCTTCTTCGCTCGGTGCCCAGTCCTTGTCGACTGCTTCACCGTCGGGCGACAGCGGTACCACCGGCACCGCCAGCACCAACTCGTCTTCGACCAGGTCCAGCGGACGCAGCTGGCCGTCTTCCGGCACCAGCAACGCCTCGTACTCCTCCGGCAGGGACGATTCCTCGTCCTCGTCGCGGATCAGGCCAAGCCTCTGGGTCACCTTCACCGGCAACAGGAATCGCTGCATGCTGCGCTGACAGGTCAGCGGCAACGCGGTGTCGATGGTCAGTTCCACATAGGATACCCGCAGGACTTCGTCGCGACCGAATTCAAGCGAGTAGGAACACTCACCGTCGGTATCTGCGACCAGCCCCTGCAGGCGGGTCAATTCAGCCAGGGAGACCTGGCCGTCGAAGCGCCTGCGCGCTACGACCATCCGCCAAGCATCCAGCGATTCGGGCACGTTCGCGGACATAAGCCGCTGAATACTAAGGATCGGGGGGGCTGCTGTCAAATGCCCGCCATACAGGACTTGCTGCTGGCGCCGCACACGGGCCAGACTGCCGCGCCCCGCCCCGGAATTGTCGCATGTCACTGGTCCTGGCCTCTACCTCCCGCTACCGCCGCGAGCTGTTGCAGCGGCTGGGCCTGCCCTTCGACTGCGCGCGCCCGGAGGTGGATGAAACCCCGTTGAACGCTGAGACACCCCTGGTCCTGGCGACGCGCCTGGCCACGGCCAAGGCGGCCGAGGTCGCCGCTCGCTACCCCGGCGCCTGGGTGATCGGCTCGGATCAGGTGGCGGACCTGAACGGGCGGCCGCTGGGCAAGCCGGGCACGGCCGAGGCGGCCTGCGCGCAGCTGGCGGCGATGTCCGGGCAGACGGTACGCTTCCATACCGCAATCAGTCTCACACGAGACGGAGAATCACTCAGCGCCGTGGATCTGACCGAGGTCCGTTTCCGCGCGCTGGGCCAGGAGGAGATCGCCCGCTACGTGGCCGCCGAACAGCCGCTGGACTGCGCCGGCAGCTTCAAGTGCGAGGGCCTGGGCATCAGCCTGTTCGAAGCAATCGACAACCGCGACCCGACCGCGCTGATCGGCCTGCCGCTGATCGCGCTGTGCGGGTTGCTGCGCCAGGCAGGGTTCGCGGTGCCCTGAAGGCGGCACGCTGACTGCCGGCACCGATCGCGGAAACAGGCCGGACCTGGGCCGGGTAGGACCCAAGCCGGGTAGAGTCGACTGTCAGTCGACTATCGCGCGCAGCGCGGGGTTTTGCCAGCGGCTGGAAGAGCAGTCGACTAACAGTCGACTCTACCAACCCGGAGCACCCGACCAACGTGGAGCACCCGACCAACCTGGCACGCGCAACCAACCCGGAGTACGCGACCAACCTGGACCGCGCGCCGCCTCAGCGCCCGCGAACCTCGAACGGCTGCTCCTGCCATTCCTCCACGCTGCCATCGCGCCCATGCAGGCGCAGGCCCAGCCAATGCCGTCCCGGCGCCAGCGTGCTCGTGTCCAATGACGCATCGAAGCCCACCGACGGATGCTGCGGGTCGGTGCTGTCCGGCCAGGTCTGGCGCACGTCGAATGCGCGGCCATAGCGCGCATCCCCCACCGAGCGGCCATCGACCAGCACTTCAACCCGTGCCAGGCCGACACCATCCTTGAACGCCCATCCCTTGATGGCCAGCACGCCGGACACCTTTTCGCCGTTGGAAGGGGTATCCAGCCACGCCATTGCCGGAGTCACGCACGCCCCCGGCGCACGCTGCGCCGGCAGGCGGAACAGCAGGAACCGCTGGAAGCCATGGTCACTGCTGACCACCCGCGGCGCCGGCAACGGCCCCACCTGCTCGCAGATGGCGTGATAGCGCGCCAGCAGATCGCGGTAACGCTGATCGCTGGGTGAAAGCACCAGCAGCATCGGCGCCGAGCGCTTGCCTTCATGCAGCAGACCCCACTGCGCCAGCTGCGCGGTGCGCCCATGCTTGTCGTTGAGCGGGTGCGGCAGCACTTCGATATCGCCGTTGCCGAGCTGGAAGCCCAGCTCGGCCCCCACCTTGAAGTTCCCGGCCAGCACCCGCGTGCCCGCGTGCATCTGCTGCAACTCTTCGCGCACTGCCATCGCCAACGGCTGCCAGCCAGCGAAATTGCGCGGGTAGTACTTGCTGCCCGCCAGCTGCTCGCGCAACGCAGGCGTGGAGGCCATCAGGTAATAGCCGAACGCCAGCACCATGCCTGCGCCGGCCAGCCACCAGCCGGTGCGCCGCAGCCAGCGTGGCCAGCCGTTGAGCACCACCGGCACCGCCACCAGCAGGGCCAGGTAGCCCGGCAGTGGCCAATGGAAACTGATCCGCTCGACGTCGGTGAAGAAGCCCAGCAGGAAGATGCCCAGCGTGGATACGCCCCCGACCAGGCCGAAGTAGCGCCACTGCACACGCGTGCCGCCGCCCCTGCGGGTACCGGCCAGCGCCACCTTCCACATCGCCATGCACAGGATCGGGGTGACCAGCATCGGCTGGATCACCAGGAACCACAGCCCGTTCCATTCGAACGTCCAGGGATGGCGCTCGACCACCTGGAACTTCAGGCCGGCGTCGTGGTTGTCCGCGTTCCATGCCAGCAACGGCAGCCAGGCCAGCACGCCTACCGCCAGCGCGACCCATACGCGCGGATCGGCCAGCATGCGCCGCCCCTGCGGCAGCGCCAGCAACGCGATGAAGCCAACACCGATGACACCGATGAAACGGTAGTGACTGAGCGCACCGATCGACAGACCCAGCGCAAGCTTCATCGCCGACGATGCATCGACGTTGTGCAGCAGCCGTGCACCAGCGTGCAGGCAGATCACCGCGGCCAGCGCCATGGGTACATCCGGCACCGCCAGCAGGCCCAGCGTCGCCGACAACGGCATCAACAGCGTGAGGCTGCCCGCCTGCCAACCGGCCACATTGCCGAACCAGCGCGTGGCCGTGCGCACCACCAGCAACGGCAGCAGCGCGCCGATGGCCAGGAACGGCAGGCGCAACGCGAGCACATGGTGGCCACCGATCTCCACCCCCAGGCGCGCCAGCCATGCGGTCAGTCCGGGAAGGTCCGAATACGCGGCGGCCAGATGCTGGCCTTCCTGCCAGTAGAACGCCTCGTCAACGAACAGTGGCAGGCGCGCAGCCACCACCAGCTTGGCCGCTGTGACCAGCGTCCATAACCAGAGAAATATTGTCCGCGCGCGCTGTTCGCCTTGCATTGCTCTATGGATAATCGAATGGATTCCAGACCTGAGACGATCATGCCAGCCTCGTCCCCCAATCCCACCATGCTAACCGATCAACTGCGCCAGGCCCTGCGGGAGGCACAGGATCAGGTAAACGCACTGGTGCTGGGCAAGGTGCCGGAAGTCAGGCTGGCCTTTGTCGCTCTGCTTTCCGGTGGTCATCTGCTGATCGAGGATCTGCCCGGCCTGGGCAAGACCACGCTGGCGCATGCGTTGGCCAGCAGCTTGGGCCTCAGCTTCCAGCGCGTGCAGTTCACCTCCGACCTGCTGCCCGCCGATGTACTGGGCGTCTCGGTATACGAAGCCGGCAGCCGCCAGTTCCAGTTCCATCCAGGGCCGGTGTTCACCCACGTGCTGCTGGCCGATGAGATCAACCGCGCGCCGCCACGCACGCAGAGCGCGCTGCTGGAGGCGATGGCCGAACAGCAGGTCACCCTGGATGGGCAGACCCACCCCCTGCCCGATCCGTTCTTCGTGATCGCCACGCAGAACCCGGTGGACCTGTCCGGTACCTTCCCGCTGCCGGATTCGCAGCTGGACCGTTTCCTGCTGCGACTGGCGATGGGCTACCCCAGCGCGCAGGCCGAACGCGAACTGCTGCGCGGCACCGACCGTCGTGACCTGATCGCACGTGCCGTACCGAAGCTGGATGACACCCAGGTACGCGCGCTGCGTGAGGCCGTCGGCCAGGTCCATGCCAGCGATGCACTGGTCGACTACGTGCAGGCCCTGCTGACCCGCAGTCGCCAGCACGCCGGCGTGCGCGTGGGCCTGTCACCGCGTGCCGGCCTTGCGCTGCTGCGCGCGGCCAGGGCGCATGCACTGCTGCTGGGCCGCGGCCACGTGGTGCCCGAGGACGTGCAGACCCTGTTCGTGGCGGTGGCCGGTCATCGCCTGGTGGCCGAAGCCGAGTCCAGCTCGGGGCCGGCACTGGCACGAGCCATCCTGCAGACCGTTGCGGTGGATTGAGGGTGGCCACGCGCTGGGCACGACTGCAACTGCTGGCACGCCCGCGCAGGCCTGAAGCACTGCCGCAGCGCCTGGACCGCCATCGCATCTACGTGCTGCCCACCCGCTTCGGCCTGTTCGTCGCCACGCTGCTGGCGGCAATGCTGCTGGGCGCACTGAACTACAACAATAACCCGGCGTTGCTGCTGGCCCTGCTGCTGGCGGCAGCGGCGATCGCAAGCGCCATCGCCGCGCACCTGCAGCTGTCCGGCGTACAGATCGACGCGATCTCCGCCGAGCCGGTTCCGGCCGGGCAACCGCTGCGCCTGCGCGTGGACCTGTCACTGCGCGATCCGCGCGCACGCCACGGCCTGCACCTGCTGCTGGGTGACAGCGAAGCCTGGACCTCGCTGCCTGCGCACGGCCGTGGCGAAGTGGAACTGCAGGTTCCCAGCGAACGCCGCGGCTGGCTGGAACTGCCACGCATCCGCCTGTCCACCACCCAGCCACTGGGCCTGGTCCGGGCATGGTCGTGGGTGTGGCCGGAACAACCGCTGCTGGTCTATCCGCAACCCGAAGCGCTGGCGCCTGCACTGCCGGAAAGCGGCAACGATCCGCTGCATACCCGCGCCCATGCCAGTGGCGAGGAACTGCATCAGCTGCGGCCCTATCGTGCGGGCGATGCACCACGCAGCATTTCATGGAAGCACTCGGCACGCCGCGACAGCCTGCTGGTGCGCGAGTACGAAAAGCCAGTCGGCATCGAAGTCATCCTCGACTGGCGCAGGCTGTCTCCGCTGGGCCATGAAGCACGCATCGCGCGTTTGGCACGATGGGTCGACATGGCCGAGCGCGAAGGCCGCCGCTACACCCTGCTGCTGCCTGCACATCCACCGTTCGGGCCCGGGCAGGGCGCCAGTCACCACCACCTGTGCCTGCGCGCACTGGCATTGATGCCGCATGACTGAAACCACGCCCGCCCTCGACCGCAATGCCCGCAACTGGACCCTGGCCAGCGCGGCATTGGCGCTGTTGCCGTTGCTGCTGCAGCTGCCGCCCCTGCTGGCTGGCGTGATCGCGGCCGCGGCGCTCGTGACTGCAGCCCTGTCGTGGCGGAAGGTACTGCCCATGCCGGTGCGCCTGCTGCTGGTGCTGGCCATGCTCGGTGCCATCGTCTGGCAGATGGGGATGGTTCGACCCGGGCGCGATACAGGTTGCGCCCTGCTGGCAGCGATGCTGGCGATCAAGTCCAGCGAACTGCGCAGCCGGCGCGATGCCCGCAGCCTGCTCGGCTTCGCGCTGTTTTCCCCCCCCCCCCCCCCCCCCCCCCCTCGCCTTCGGCCCCCCCCCCCCCCCGGCCCCCCCCCCCCCCTTTTCCCCCCTCGCGGGGCCCCGCGTTTCTCCCCCCCCCCCCCCCCCCCGGGGATGAAGGCCCCCCCGGCCCCCCCCCACTGCGAGGGCAGCTGCGCGGCGTTGGCCGCCTGCTGGCGATCGGCCTGCCACTGGCATTGGCCTGCTTCTGGCTGTTCCCGCGGTTGGCGACCCCGCTATGGGGCGTTCCCGAGCGCGCGGTCGGCACGCCGGGGCTGTCCGACAGCATGGAACCCGGCCAGTGGCTGGACCTGATGGCCGACGACGCCCCGGCGCTGCGCGTGCAGTTCTTCGGTGCGGTGCCCGAGCCGATGCAACGCTACTGGCGAGGGCCGGTACTGACCGCCTTCGATGGCCGGCGCTGGACACGTGACCGCGCCAGCGAGCGACGACCGGCGGCCGTGGTCGAGGCCGGCACGCAGGACTGGGACTACCAGATCGACTACGAGCCCACCGACCGGCGCCAGCTGGTGGCACTGGACCTGCCCAGCCGCGCCCCAGCAGGCAGCACGCTGGATGCTGACATGAGCCTGAGCAGCGAGCGGCCACTGGCGTCGCTGAGCCGCTGGCGACTGCATTCGGCGCCACCTCAACGCTTCGACAGCACGCTGTCGCCCTATCTGCGACGGGCCGCGCTGCAGTTGCCCAGCGGCTTCAACCCGCGCACCGCCACACTGGCGCAGCAGTGGCGGCAGGATGCCGGCGGTGATGACGAAGCCATCGTCCGCCGCGCGCTGCAATGGATCACCACCGATTTCTCCTACACGCTGCAGACGCCACCGGCGGGACGCGATCCGGTCGACGAGTTCCTGTTCGGCTACAAGGCCGGCTTCTGCGAACACTTCAGTTCCGCCTTCGTGGTACTCATGCGCAACGCCGGCATTCCGGCGCGGGTGGTGACCGGCTTTGCTGGTGGCACCTACAACCGCCTTGGCGACTACTGGATCGTGCGGCGGATGGACGCCCACGCCTGGGCCGAGGTATGGCTGCCGCAGCGCGGCTGGGTACGGGTCGACCCTACCGCCGCAGTGGCACCGGAACGCATCCTCGATACCCTCGACGACCGCCTGCAGGCAGGTACCGACAGCCCGCTGCGGCAACGCTGGCAGCAGCTGGGGCAGATGGGCGACTGGCTGCGCCGCGGCTGGAACGACCTGGTGCTCTCCTTCGATGCGCGCCGCCAGCAGCAGCTGCTCAAGCCGTTCGGACTGGATGATCTCGGCCCCACGCAACTTGTCGCTGGCTTCGTGGTGGCAACGGTGCTGGCCCTGGCGTGGATGGTCTGGCTGCTGGCCCGGGGCGAGCGCGAACGTGACCCGCTGCTGCGTGCCTGGCGCGGGCTGGGCCGGCGCTATGCCCGCCTCGGGCTGGGCCGGCAACCCCACGAAACCGCGCAGGACTGGGCACGGCGGGTCCATGCCCAACGTCCCGATCCCGCCCTGCTCGCACTCAGCCAGCGTTTCGCCGACGCGCGTTACGCTGGAACTTGCACCGACCTCGCTTCATTATTGCGGGACCTGCGCAGGCATCGCCCGACTTCCGGAGCCTCCCCATGAACACCAAGTTCCTCCTCACCGCTGTGGCCACGCTGGCCCTGTCGGCCTGCGCCACGGCCCCAAAGCCGCTGCAGGGACAGTTCAGCCTGGTCTCCCCGCGCGATTCGGTCGCCACCCAGCAGGTCGGCACGCCGGTCCGTTGGGGCGGTCGCATCATCGAAACCAAGCCCGGCCAGGGCGAGACCTGCTTCCAGATGATCTCGCGCCCGCTCAACGCCAGCGGCCGCCCGAACACCACCTCGTCCGACGCCAGCGACGGCCGCTTCATCGCCTGCCGCGCCGGCTTCTACGACCCGGCCGTGTTTGAAGCAGGCCGTGACGTGACCTTCATCGGCAAGATCGATGGCTACCAGAACACCCGCATCGGGGACTACGACTACCGCCTGCCGAAGCTGTCGGCCGATGTGATCTACCTGTGGCCGGAACAGCGCCAGGTCGACGTGGTGCCCTACCCCTATGGTCCGTGGGGCCCGGGTCCGTATGGCCCGTACTGGGGCGGTTACGGCCGTTGGGGTTGGTGGTGATCGCCAACCGGCACGCGTGACGGAAAAGGCCGCCCTCGGGCGGCCTTTTTCATCCACGCATGGCGTGGATCTACAGCGGGGTACCCGTGGTACTCCTGCGTGGATAGGGGCTTCAACGCCCCGGCGTACCGAAATGCCCCAGCTGTGCACCCGCCAGCAGGTGCATGTGGATGTGGAACACGGTCTGCCCGGCATCTTCACGGCAGTTCATCACGATGCGGTAGCCGTCCTGTGCGAACCCTTCGCGGCGCGCGTACTCGGCAGCGGCCAGCGCCAGCTTGCCGATCAGGTGTGCCTGCGAGGGCTGCAGGTCATCCAGGGTCGGAATGATCTCGTTCTTCGGAATGAACAGCACATGCACCGGCGCCTGCGGTGCGATGTCCTTGAAGCCCAGCACCTCGTCATCCTCGTAGACGATGGTGGCCGGGATCTCGCGACGGATGATCTTGCTGAAGAGGGTTTCAGTGCTCATGTTCGGCCTCGGCGGAAATGTCATCCGCATTGTAGGCCGGCCGCGCCGGCGGATGCCCGGCCGGCGTTCAATCGCGGAATTCGCTGCGCGTTCCGAACGCGTGCGAGAGCGTGCCGCGATCGACGTATTCGAGTTCACCGCCCAGTGGCAGGCCCTGCGCCAGGCGGCTCGGCTGCACCTTGCCCGCGCGCGCCAACTGCGCCAGATAGTGCGCGGTGGCCTCGCCCTCGACGGTGGCACTGGTGGCGATGATCAGTTCCTGCACCTCGCCTCCGGCCAGGCGCTGCTCCAGCTGTTCCAGGCCCAGTTCGCGCGGGCCGATGCCATCGAGCGGCGACAGACGGCCCTGCAGCACGAAGTAGACGCCGCGGAAACCGGTGGCGTTCTCGATGGCCAGGCGATCGGCGGGCGATTCGACCACGCACAGCTGGCTGCGCTCGCGGCTGCTGTTGGCGCAGGTCGGGCACAACTCGGATTCGCTGAAATCGCGGCACTGTGCGCAGTGGCCAATGCGCTCCACCGCCAATGCCAGTGTCTCGGCCAGACGCTGGCCACCTTCGCGCTCGCGTTCGAGCAGGTGGTAGGCCATGCGCTGCGCGGTCTTCTGGCCGACGCCAGGCAGCACCCGCAACGCGTCGATCAATTGTTCAAGCAAGGGTGCAGACACGGCGGCATGCTTTCATGGCGTCGATCAAGCTCGACGGCTACAGGTTCCGTGGCACCCGCTTGCACGGGTGCCACGCCGAAAATCAGAACGGCAGCTTCATGCCCGGCGGAAGCTGCATACCGGCGGTGGCCGAACCCATCTTCGACTTCGACTCGGCATCGATCTTGTTCGAGGCGTCGTTGAAGGCGGCGGCGATCAGGTCTTCCAGCATCTCCGGGTCGCTGGCCAGCGACGGGTCGATGCGCACCTTGCGGCATTCCTTGGCGCCGGTCAGGGTCACGCTGACCATGCCGCCACCGGCGCTGCCGGTCACTTCGATCTTGGCAATTTCTTCCTGGGCCTTCTGCAGGTTTTCCTGCATCTTCTGGGCCTGCTGCATCAGTTGGGCGATGTTTCCGCGCATGGTGTCTTACTCGTCAAAAGAACGGATGGAATCGGAAACAACCCGGGCACCGTGCTGTTGGATCAGCACCTGCACTTCCGGGTCGTCCATGAAAACGGCCTCTGCTTCCTGCTGCCGTTCGCCACGCTGGCGGTCGGCGCGCTGGTGCAGGGTCTCGGCCGGAACGTGTTCGGTTTCCACGGTCTCGACCACGATCTTCGGCGCTTGGCCCAGGGCCTTTTCCAGCATCTCGCCCAGGGCGGCCAGCGCGCGCTCCGAGCGCAGGTATTCAAATCCGGGCGAAAGGCCCAGTTTCAAGGTCCCGTGCTGGCAGCTGATGAAGGCGGCATTGGCGGCCAACTGCCGCGATGGGCCGCTGAGACCGCTGTTGGCGACCAGATCCAGCCAGTCCTCGGCCGTGGCCAGCTCGCTGACGCCGTCCTGCGGCGCGGTATCACGCGCCGGGACCGGTTCGGCGGGTGCAATGGCAATGCCATCGGCGCGGAACGGGCGCTCGGGCGGGGCAGGTTCGCTGGGGGCCGCGGCGGGAGCCGGCGGCTCGTGCCAGGGCGCGACCATGGCCGCCTCCGGGCCGGCCATCTCGGCCGCCAGTGCTGCGTCACGAGACTCGGCTTCGTCGGTGGCCCACGGCGGCAGATCGTCGCTCGTTTCTGCTTCAGCGGCCGGCGGCGGCACCTCTGCTTCGGCCTTTACCGGCGGCGGCGACACGGGCTCTTCCACCGGAACAGGCTCGGGTTCCGGCGTCGGGTCCGGCTCGGGCTGCGGGGCCGGCTCAGGCTCGGGGTCAGGTTCGCGCGGCGCAGCCTCGGACGGCGCGGCCGCCTGCGTCGCCGGGGTCGGGGCCGCCTGAGCGGCGGCAGCGGCCGGCGCCGCTTCGTGGTTGCCGGCACCGCTGCCTCCACCGGCAACGTTGCCGCCTGCTGCACCTTCAACCGACTTCGGCACCGGCGGTACCGCGGCAGCCGGACGGAATGCCAGCATCCGCAGCACGGCCATCTCGAAGCCCGCGCGCGGGCTCGGCGCCAGCGGCAGGTCGCGGCGGCCATTCAAGGCCATCTGGTACCAGAGCTGCACCACTTCCGGGCGCAGGCGCTCGGCGAATGCGGTGGCATCCAGGCCTTCGGCAACGGCCGCACCCGGTACCAGCTGCTGCACCTGGATGCGGTGCAGGCCTTCGGCCAGCGCTTCCAGCACACCACTCCAGTCCGGTGAGAATTCAGCCAGCGCGGCCACCACCTGCAGCAGGCGCGGGCCATCGCCCTCGGCCAGTGCATCCAGCATCGCGGCCACCTGGGTGCGGTCGACGGTGCCCAGCATCGTGCGCACCACGTCCTCGCGCAGTGCGCCGCCGGCATAGGCAATCGCCTGGTCCAGCAGCGACAGGCCGTCACGCAGGCTGCCATCAGCGGCCTTGGCCAGCTGCACGATGGCGCTGCCGTCGGCCTCGATCTCTTCTGCCGCCAGGATGCGGGTCATCTGGCCCTGGATCTGGTCCTCGTCCAGGCGCTTGAGGTTGAACTGCAGGCAGCGGCTGAGCACGGTGACCGGCAGCTTCTGCGGGTCGGTGGTGGCCAGCAGGAACTTCACGTGCTCCGGCGGCTCTTCCAGCGTCTTCAGCAGCGCGTTGAACGCCGCTTTGGACAGCATGTGCACTTCGTCGATCAGGTAGACCTTGTACTTGCCACGCGAGGGCATGTACTGCGCGTTCTCGATCACCTCGCGCACGTCGTCCACACCCGTGTTGGACGCAGCGTCGATTTCCAGCAGGTCGATGTAGCGGCCGGCGTCGATGTCCAGGCAGGCCGCGCACTGGCCGCAGGGATCGGCACTGGTGCCCTGCTCGCAGTTCAGCGACTTGGCGAAGATGCGCGCGATGGTGGTCTTGCCCACGCCGCGGGTGCCGGTGAACAGGAACGCATGGTGGACCCGGCCGCTGTCCAGCGCATTGCTGAGCGCACGGACCACGTGTTCCTGGCCCACCAGCTCGGCAAAACGCTTCGGACGCCACTTGCGGGCAAGGACGAGATAGGACATCAGGCCACCGTTTTCCATCGGATGTTCCATTGTGCCATGCCTGTCCAGCCCCCTCGCCTCCGGCACGCCCTTCGCAGGTTCCTGGCCGGGGTGCTTGTGAAGTGCCGCGCAGCCCGCTAGAATCTGCGCCCCTGCTGAGGCGTTTGCCGATGGCAGGGATCCGGAGAGGTGTCCGAGTGGTTGAAGGAGCACGCCTGGAAAGTGTGTAAGCGTCTAAACCGCGCTTCGGGGGTTCGAATCCCCCTCTCTCCGCCAGATAAATGAAGAAGCCGCCCACCGGGCGGCTTTTTTATTTGGCTGGCGGGAAGCGCGGTAGGTACTACCGAACTGAACAGGCCCTGCCGCCAGGGGCAGGTCCAACGATCCGCCCGCCGACAGCGCGCGATCCGCTGCGAGTCACCTGCGCCGGAGCAGTCCCCGCACGCAGACGCCGACGAACGCCAGCCCCAGCAGCATCCACACGACCGTCATTCCCCACAGCGCCCCGAACGTATCCAGGACCGGCTCCAGGCGCGGTTGCGCCGGATCGTACAGCACGCGTACCGGCTGTCCAGGCTCATAGCCGAAGATCATGCCGCCCTGCGGGTAAGAGACGCGTTGGCCGGTCGCGGCGGTGAACGCAACCTGCGGATGCGATCCGCCCGCGTTCAGTCGCTCGACCTGGCCATCGACGGCCTGCGCGATCTGCAGGAACTCAAGGCGATGCGTCACTTCGAAGGCGGCCACGGCAAGGATCAGCAGCCCCGCCGCGCCAAACAGCAGACCGCGCATGACCTGGGCAGTCCGGGAAAGAGAAGGGGCGGGCATCGCTGGGCAGCTCCGTTGCAGGCAGGAAGACGAATGGGGCCGGCGGATCCTGCCGCGCGGTCAGTCCCACGTGTCGAAAGCATAGCCCAGAAGCCGCCGCGCCCCGCTGCACGCCATCGCGGCCGCATGCCTCGCCACTGACGCACCCGCCTGGTGCAGGCGCCTGTGTTCCGCACAGTCATTCGAGGTGGGCGAAATCATCCGTGAGAAGATCGACTCCGCTCCATGTACCTTGGAGCACTTCGGCGCCCCCCTGCGGCCTCGTCGTGCAATACCCCCTTGAGAAGGACAGCGTCTGGACGGCTGAAATGCGCCCGGGCAACGCCAAGGCATTTTCCATGAACCTCCGCCTCTACCGTCCCGCCGATGCCAGCGCCTGCCTGTCGATTTTCGACAGCAACGTGCCCACCTACTTCGCGCCCGAAGAGCGCAGCGACTTTGAGCGCTTCCTGCAAGAACAGGCCATGGACTGTGCATTCCAGGTCATCGAGCGAGATGGCAGCATCGTGGCCTGCGGCGGGCTCTCGCGCCGCGGCGATGGCAGCGCCGGCTTCTGCTGGGGCATGGTCGCGCGCGCGCTGCACCGGCAGGGAATCGGCCGTGAACTGGCGGTGGTACGACTGCAGCAGGCCGGACGTGATGCCTCGATTGCGCGCATCACGCTCAGCACCAGCCAGCACACCCAGGGGTTCTACGCCGGCCTCGGCTTCCAGGTGACACGGGTGGTACCCGATGGCCACGGCGCCGGGATTGACGCCGTGGAGATGGAGCGGAGGGTGTAGCCCTCCGCCCCGGCCCGGATCCACGCCGCGCGTGGATCCGGTGCTGCCCTGCTCCCCTCAGAAGCCCACGCGCAGGTTGATCTGCCCGCCAACATCGCGGCGGCCATCGCCGTGCTGGCCCTGCATGAACATCGAAAGCTGGCTGTTGCGGCCCAGCCCAACCGCCACGCCCACCTGGCTGACCAGGGCATTGCGTGCCATCACCGCGCTGTAGACATCGAACGCGTTGCCACCGACGGCGAAGCGGTTGCGGCTGGCCACATCGGTATCACCCGATGCGTGCTGCCAACCCAGGCCCACCGTCAGCTGCGCCGGGAAACGCTCGCCGCTGCCCACGTCCCAACGGCCGCGCACGCCCACGGTGCTGACATTGAGCGTGTCCTTGCCGCCTTCCAGTACCAGCGCGGCAGTACCGCCCTGCTCCACCGCACGATCGCTGTCGACCCAGTGCTTGGTGAACTGCACATACGGCTGCAGTTGGGTCTTGCCATGGGTCCAGGTCCAGCTGCCCTCCACCTGCGCGATGGTCACATCCGAATCCTGGCGGCTGTACAGGGTCTGCCCCAACAGCGGCACCTCGCGCGTGGTGCGCGTGCGGTAATCACCGCGCGACACGCTGCCACCGACCGCAAAGCCGTTGTTCCACTGGCCCTGTGCGTACAGGCCGAACGTGTTGCCGCGCAGGCGGGCCCGCGAGCTGCGATCGTACAGGCGCGTATCCAGCCGCTCGTTGCCCGCGGCCGCACCCAGCACCACATGTTCGCCCAGCTGCCAGTCCACACCCGCCATCAGTGCATTGCGGTTGGAGCGGATGTCGCCGCCGTTGCCATCGCCATCCTGCTTGAACACCTTGCCGCTGCCGGCCAGCCAGGCCGAGGCACGCTCGCCACGCACGGTCGGCAGTTCGCTGCCGAGACGCTGGCGGATGCCCTCTTCCAGATAGTTGTCGTACAGCAACACCGCACGGCTGGCCGCATGCACCTCACCGGACAGCTGGTCGAACGCCGCGCGTGCGGTGCCCGCGTCGTACGTCAGCACCGTGTTGTACAGGCCCAGTGCTGCGCCACTCTGCGGCAGGCTGTCCAGCGCTGCAGCGGTGTTGTACTGGTTGCGCGTCTTCGCCGCCGTGGTGAATGCCGCGGTCTGCGCCACATCAATCTGCAGATTGGCCGTGTTCGCGGTATAGACCGGGGTGATGGTCAGGAAGGCCGACGGCGAGGTCGCCGAAGCGAACTGCCCGCTGACGCCACCACCCGCGTTGATCACGGTGTACTGCTGGCCCTGCTGGTAGCTGGTGTTCGGCGAGATGGTATTCACCTTTACGATGCTGCCACCCACGTTGGCGCTGCCGCCCACCTGTACCGTATCGCTGCCGGTGGCACCGAGATCGATGCCCAGCGTGCTGCCCGGCGACAGGGTCAGGTTGCCGCCCACCGTGATCGTGCCGGTGCCATTGCCCGCGCCGCTGCCGTTGCCCGGGCCGTTGCCCGGCGACAGCACGCCGCCGCTGGACACCGTTACGCCGCCACCGGTACCACCGATGGTGCCAGTGCCGGACAGCGTGGTACCGCTGCCGATGGTCCACTGGCCACCGATGTTGCCGGTGACATTCAGGCCACCGCCGGTGACCTGGCCGGTGCCGCTGAAGCCGCCGCTGTTGCCGCCCAGGTTCAGGCCGCCCGGGCCTGCCTGCACAATGCTGCCACCACCGCTGATGGTGCCGCCCAGCGTGGTGGTGCCGCCGGTGTTGATGACCAGGCCACCGTTGTTGGTGATGTTGCCGGTGATCGAGCCGCTGGCGCCGCCATTGCCGACCTGCACGGTACCGCCGGCATTGATGGTGGTGCCGCCGGTGTAGGTGTTGTTGCCGGTCAGGGTGACGGTGCCGGTGCCGGCCTGGGTCAGGCCACCACTGCCACTGATGGTGCCGCCCACCGTGGTATTGCCACCGACGTTGAACACCAGGCTGCCGTTGTTGCTGACGTTGCCGGCGATCGCACCGCTGGCGCCGCCAGTGCCAAGCTGCAACGTGCCGCCGGTGTTGATGGTGGTACCCCCGGTATAGGTGTTGTTGCCGCCCAGGATCAACGTGCCGCTGCCGGCCTGGGTCAGGCCACCGCTGCCGCTGATGGCGCCGCCGACGGTGGTGTTGCCGGCCACGTTGAACTCCAGGCTGCCGTTGTTGGTGACGTTGCCACCGATCGCGCCGGTCGCACCGCCGTTGCCGACCTGCAGCGTGCCGCCTGCGTTGATCGTGGTCGGCCCGGTGTAGGTGTTGTTGCCGGTCACGGTGAGCGTGCCGCTGCCAGCCTGGGTCAGGCCGCCGCTGCCGCTGATGGTTCCCCCCAGCGTGGTGTTGCCGGCCACGTTGGAGACCAGCGTGCCGTTGTTGGTGATGTCGCCGACGATCGAACCGGTCGCGCCACCGTTGCCCAGCTGCAGCGTACCGCCGGTGTTGATGGTGGTGCCGCCGCTGTAGGTGTTGGTGCCGGTCAGCACCAGCGTACCGCTGCCAGCCTGGGTCAGGCCACCGCTGCCGCTGATGGTGCCGCCCAGCAGAGTATTGCCCGCAACGTTGGAGATCAGCGCGCCATTGTTGATGATGTCGCCGGCGAGGGAGCCGGTCGCGCCGCCATTGCCGATCTGCAGTGTGCCGCCGGCGTTGATGGTCGTGCCACCGGTGTAGGTGTTGTTGCCGACCAGGGTCAGCACGCCAGCGCCGGCCTGGGTCAGCGCGCCCGTGCCACTGATCGCACCGCCGACCGTGGTATTGCCGGACACATCGAACACCAGGCTGCCGTTGTTGGCGACATTGCCGGTGATCGCACCGGTCGCACCGCCATTGCCCACCTGCAGCGTGCCACCGCTGTTGATGGTGGTGCCGCCGGTATAGGTGTTGTTGCCGGTCAGGGTCAGCGTACCGGCGCCGGCCTGGGTCAGGCCACCGCTGCCGCTGATGGTGCCGCCCAGCGTGGTGTTGCCGGCCACGTTGGAGACCAGCGCACCATTGTTGGTGATGTCACCGACGATCGCACCAGTCGCGCCACCGTTGCCGACCTGCAGCGTGCCGCCAGCGTTGATGGTGGTACCGCCGGTGTAGGTGTTGTTGCCGGTCAGCACCAGCGTGCCGCTGCCGGCCTGGGTCAGGCCACCGCTGCCGCTGATCACGGCGCCCACGGTTGCCGTGGTGCCGAGGTTGTAGACCAGGCTGCCGTTGTTGGTGATGTCGCCCAGCACCGAACCGGTGCTGCCGCCGCTGCCGATCTGCAGCGTGCTGCCGCCGTTGATGGTGGTGCCACCGGTATAGGTGTTGTCGCCGCTCAGGGTCAGCGTACCGGTACCGCTCTGCACCAGGCCGCCGGTACCACCGAGGACGCCGGCGAAGGTGGTGCTGGCGTTGTTGCCGCCGGTGGTCAGCGTTGCACCGCCCAGCGCCACCGTGCTGCCGGCGACACCGGCCAGGCCGCCGATGCTCTGGTTGCCACCGGCACTGATGTCCAGCGTGCTGGTGCCGGCCAGGTTCACCGTGCTGGCGCCAGACAGGCTGCCGCCCGCGCCCACCGCCAGCGTGCCGCTGTTGATGGTGGTGGTGCCGGTGTAGCTGCTGGCGCCGCCGAGGGTAACCGTCGCCGCGCCATCCTTCAGCAGGCCGCCGGCACCGCTGATCGGGCCATTCAAGGTCAACGCGTTGCTGCCGGCCAGGGTCAGCGTACCGCCGGCCAGCTGCACGCTGTTGGCCAAGGTCAGCGCGCTGGTGCCGTCCAGGCTGGCATTGCCGCCCACGGTCAGCGCGCCGGTTCCCAGTGCATTGTTGTTGCCCAGGGCGAGGCCGCCGGCGTTGAGTGCCACGCCGCCGCTGAAGGTATTGTTGCCGCTCAGGGTCTGTATGCCTGCGCCGTTCTTCACCAGGCCACCGGTGCCGGTGATGTCACCGGCGAACGTGCTGTTACCCACGCCATTGAGCGTCAGCGTGCTGCCGCCCAGCGCCACTGCCGAACCCGCCACGCCGGCCAGCGAGCCGATGGCCTGCGCGCCGCCCGCACTGATGTCGAAGGCGGTACCGGCGTTGGCCAGGTTCACCGCACCGGTCGCAGCCAGGCTGCCACCGGCGCCGATCGCCAGCGTGCCGGCGTTGATGGTGGTACCACCGGTGAAGGTGTTGGTGCCGGTCAAGGTCTGGGTACCCGATCCTTCCTTGATCAGGCCACCGGAGCCCGCCACCGAACCACTGAACGTGCCATTGGTGGCGTCTCCGATCGTCAGCGTGTTGGCACCCAGGTTCACCGTACCGTTGCCGATCAGGGTGCCGAACTGCTGCGTGCCGCTACCCGCCGACAGATCGAAGGTCGCCCCCGAGGCCAGGTTGACGATGCCGCTGGCGTGCAGGCTCGCGCCCGCGCCCAGTGCCAACGTACCGGCGTTGATGTTGGTGCCGCCGGTGTAGGTGTTGGTGCCGTTCAAGGTCAGCGTGGCTGCCCCCTCCTTGGTCAGACTGCCGGTGCCGCTCAGGCTGCCATTAAGGGTGAGGTTGTTGCTGCCCAGCACGGTCAACGCGTTGTTGAGGACGAAGGTGTTGGCAAGGATGGCCGCAGTATTCGAATCGAGCGTAGCAGCGCCTCCGACCGTCACCGTACCGGTGCCCAGCGCAGCATCGTTGCCGACCACCAGGCCACCGGCGTTGAGCGCCACGCCGCCGCTGAAGGTGTTGACGCCATTGAGCGTCTGCACGCCCGCGCCGTTCTTGACCAGGCCACCACTGCCGCCGATCACACCGTTGAAGGTGCTGTCCACCGTGCCGCCCAGGGTCAGCGTGCTGCCGCCCAGCGCCACCGTGCTGCCGGCCACGCCGGCCAGCGAACCGATGGCCTGGTTGCCCGCGGAGATGTCGAGCGTACCGGTACCGGCCAGGTTCACCGCGCCGGTTGCGGCGAGGCTGCCACCGGCACCGATCGCCAGCGTGCCGCTGTTGATGGTGGTACCACCGGTGTAGGTGTTGGCACCGCTCAGGGTTACCGTGGCCGCACCGTCCTTGATCAACCCACCTGTACCCGAGATCACACCGCCCAGTGCCAGCGACTGGCTGCCGAGCAGATCAAGATTGGCACCCGCTGCCAGGCTGATGTTGTTGGCCAGGCTGGCACCGGTCGATGCGTCCAGCGTTGCGTTGCTTCCGACCGTCAACGCACCGCTGCCGAGCGCAGCGTTGTTGCCAACCACCAGGCCACCGCCGTTGAGTGCAACGCCACCGCTGAAGAGATTGGCGCCGCCCAGCGTGAGAATCCCGGCGCCATTCTTGACCAGGCCACCGGTGCCGGAAATCGCGCCATCGAAGAGGCTGTTGCCAACGCCACCGAGTGTCAGCGTCTGTGCCCCCAGGCTCACCGTCGAGCCCGCCACGCCATTCAACGCCCCGATGGTCTGGCTGGCCCCTGCGGTGGAGATATCAAAGCCGGTGCCTGCGGCGCTCAGCGTGACCGCACCGGTGGCGGCCAGGCTGCCGCCCGGACCAATCGCCAGCGTGCCGGCATTGATGAAGGTCCCGCCGGTGTAGGTATTGGCACCGGTCAGCGTCTCGATGCCCGCACCGACCTTGGTCAGGCCCCCAGTGCCTGCGATCGAGCCACTGAAGGTGCCATTGGTGGCGCCGCCGACCTCGATCGAGTTGGCACCGAGGTTCACCGTACCGTTGCCGACCAGCGTGCCGAACTGCTGCGTGCCACTGCCGGCAGACAGATCCAGCGTGGCGCCGGTGGCGAGGTTCACGGTACCGCTCGCCGCCAGGCTGGCACCGGCCCCCAGCGCCAGCGTGCCGGCGTTGATGTTGGTGCCACCGGTGTAGGTGTTGATGCCATTCAAGGTCAGCGTCGCGCTGCCATTCTTGGTGAGGCTGCCGGCCCCGGATAGGACGCCGTTGAGCGTCAGTGCATTGGTCCCGAGCACGGTCAGCCCGGCGTTGAGCGCGATGTTGTTGGTCAGCGCTGCCAGGCCGGTGGTATCCAGCGTGGCGGCACCACCAACGGTCAGTACGCCGCTGCCCAGCGCCGCGTCATTGCCAAGCACCAGTCCGCCCGCGTTGAGCGTCACGCCGCCGCCAAAGGTGTTGGCCGCGGACAGCGTCTGTACGCCCGTGCCTACCTTGATCAGCCCGCCGCTGCCACTGATCACGCCGTCGAACGCGGCGTTGCCGGCCGTACCGAAGGTCAACGAATTGCCGCCCAGCGCCAGCGTGCTTCCGCCAGCACCGTTGAGCGCGCCGATGGTCTGGCTGCTGCCGGCACCGGAGATATCGAAGCCAGCGCCTGCTCCCAACGTGACATCGCCCGCTGCGGCAAGGCTGCCGCCCGTGCCCAGCGCCAGCGTGCCGGCGTTGATGGTGGTACCACCGCTGTAGGTGCTGGCCCCTGCCAGCGTCAGCGTGGCGGTGCCGTTCTTGATCAGGCTGCCATTGCCGGCCACGATGCCGCCCAGGGTCAGCGCGTTGCTTCCCGGCAGGGTCAGTGCCACGCCCGATCCCAGGTTCACGGCGTTGCCCAGCGTCACCGCAGCGCCGGCATCCAGCGTGGTGCTGCCGGACACATTCAACGCACCGGTGCCCAGCGCGCCGCTGGCGCCGACCACCAGGCCGCCACCATTCAAGGTCAGGCCGCCGCCAAAGGTGTTGCTGTTGTTGAGCGTCAGCAGGCCAGCACCGTTCTTGACCAGGCTGCCGTTGCCGCTCAGCACGCCGCCCAGGGTGAGGTCACTGCCGCCGCCTAGAGTCAGCTGCGTGCCGGCGCCGAAGTTCACCGCGTTGGCAAGGTTCAGTGCCACCGTGTTGTCGAGGCTGACGGTGCCACCCACACCGAGCGCGCCGGTCCCCAGCGCACCGGCGTTGCCCAGCACCAGCCCACCGCCATTGAGCGCCAGGCCACCGCTGAAGGTGTTGGCACCGGACAGCGTCTGGATGCCAGTACCGGTTTTGACCAGGCCGCCAGTGCCGCTGATCACGCCATCAAAGCTGGCGTTGGCATTGCTGCCGAAGGTCAGCGAATTGCCGCCCAGCGTCAGCGCGGTTCCGGCCACGCCGTTCAACGCAGCGATGGTCTGGTTGCCGCCGGCCGCGGAAATGTCGAAGCCCGCGCCGGCATTGCCGAGCGTCACATCGCCGCCCGCCGCCAGGCTGCCACCGGCCCCCAGCGCCAGCGTGCCGTTGTTGATGGTGGTGCCGCCGGCATAGAGGTTGGCACCGCTCAGGGTCAACCGTGCCGCACCGTCCTTGATCAATCCACCGGCGCCGAACACCGGCCCACCCAGCGTCAGGTCGTTGCTGCCCAGCACGGTCAGATTGGCACCTGCGGCCAGGCCGATGCTGTTGCCCAGGTTCAGTGCGGCGCTGGCATCCAGCGACGCGTTGCCACCCACATCCAGTGCGCCGGTGCCCAGTGCGCCGGCATTGCCCAGCCGCAGCACACCGGCATTGAGGCCGACACCACCGGAGAAGGTGTTGGAGCCATTCAAGGTCAGCGTCGAAGCGCCGTTCTTGACCAGTTCGCCGGTTCCGGCGATGACACCGCCCAGCGTTACATTCTCCGTGCCAAGCAGGTTCAGTACCGTGCCTCCGCCCAGATTCACCGCATTGCCCAGGCTGAGCGCGACACTGCTGTCCAGCGTCGCGCTTGCGCCGACATTCAGTGCGCCCGTGCCGAGTGCACCGGCATTGCCCAGCAGCAGGCCACCACCGTTGAGCGTCAGCCCACCATTGAAGGTATTTGCGCCGTTGAGGGTCAACAAGCTGGCACCGTTCTTCACCAGGCCACCTGCGCCGGAAACCGCGCCGCCCAGGGTGATGGCCTGTGTGCCCGGCAGCGTCAGCAGCGCACCACCACCGAGCGCGACATCATTGGCCAGGCTCAGGGGGGCACTGCCGTCCAGCGAAACACTCCCGCCGACGCTGAGCGCTCCGGTACCCAGCGCACCGTTGTTGCCCAGCAGCAGACTTCCGGCGTTTGCGCTCAGTCCACCACTGAAGGTGTTGGTGCCGTTCAAGGTCAACGTCGACGCACCGTTCTTGACCAGGCTGCCGGTGCCGGTGATGTTGCCGGCCAGGGTCAGGTTCTGGCTGCCCGGCAGGGTCAATGCCGCGCCAAGGTTGATCGCATTGCCCAGGTTCAGCGCAGCAGTGGCGTCCAGCGAACCGTTGCCACTTACGGTCAGCGCACCGCTTCCCAGCGCACCGGCGTTGCCCAGCACCAGGCCACCGGCGGCAAGATTTACCCCACCGCTGAAGGTGTTGGCGCTGGTCAGCGTCTGCACGCCGGTGCCCTGCTTGATCAGGCCACCGGTGCCGCCGATCACGCCGGCGAAGGTCTGGTTGGTGGCATCACCGAAGGTGAGCGTGCTGCTGCCCAACGTCACCGTGCTGCCGGCGATGCCGGACAGTGCACCGATGGTCTGGTTGCCCCCCAGCGAGATGTCCAGGTCAGCGCCCACGCCGGCCAGGCTGACCGCACCGCCGGCAGCCAGGCTGCCGCCGCTGCCCACCGCGACCTTGCCGGCATTGATGGCCAGGCCGCCGGTGAAGGTGTTCGCACCACCCAGCGTCAGCGTGGCAGCGCCGTTCTTGACCAGGCTGCCGGTCCCGCCAATGACACCCCCCAGCGTCAGCGCGTTCGAGCCCAGCACATTGAGCGAACCGCCGGCGCCCAGTGTGATGCCATTGCCCACGGTGAGCCCGGTGCTGGCGTCGAGCGATACCGCGCCGCCGACGTTCAGTGCGCCGGCTCCCAGTGCACCGCCATTGCCCAGCACCAGACTGCCGGCGTTGAGCGCCAGACCGCCGCCGAACGTATTGGCGCCGTTGAGCGTCAGGGTTGCCGCGCCATTCTTGATCAGGCCGCCAGCGCCACCGATCACGCCGTTGAAGGTGAGCGCCTGGTTGCCCAGCAGATTCAGGCTGGCGCCGGCACCGAGGTTGACGGCATTGGTCAACGCCAACCCGGTCGTGCCATCCAGCGTGGCATCGCCGCCGACGGACAGCGTGCCGCTGCCCAACGCTGCCACGTTGCCCAGCAACAAGCCGCCGGCGTTGAGCGCAACACCGCCGCTGAGGTTGTTTACGCCGGACAGGGTCTGCACACCGATGCCCTGCTTGATCAGGCCACCCGTGCCGGCGCCGAACGTGCCGCTGTAACTGGTGTCGCCCAGCCCGCCCAAGGTCAGAGTGTGGCTGCCCAGATTGACCGTGCCGCCGAGGCCGGCCAACGAGCCGATGGTCTGGTTGGCCGCTGCCGTCAGGTCCAGCGTGGTGCCAACGCCCAGCGTCATCGCACCCGTGGGCGACAGGCTGCCGCCCGCGCCGAGCGCGAGCGAGCCCCCGGCAAGGCTGAAGTTACCGGTCAGCAAGTTGGCACCATTCAAGGTCAACGTGCCCGCGCCGTTCTTGGTCACGTTGCCGGCACCGGAGATCGAACCGTTCAATGACAGCGCATTGCTGCCCAGCAGGTTCAGCGAGCCCCCGCCATTGATCACCAGATTGTTGCCCAGGGTGAAGCCCGCCGTCGTATCCAACGAAGCGCTGCCACCCACGGTCAGGTTGCCGCTGCCCAGTGCACCGGCATTCCCCAGTACCAGGCCGCCGGCATTGAGGTTGACGCCGCCGGAGAACAGGTTTGCGCCGCCGAGAGTAACGATGCCGGTGTTGTTGACCGTCAGCCCGCCAGTACCGGACAGCACGCCACCCAGGCTGAACGCATTGGTCCCCGCGAGTGACAGATTGCCACCAAGGCTGAAAGCGTTGGCCAGATTCAGACCGGCCGTGGAGGAGGCGATGGCACCCCCGTTGGCGGTGAACAGCCCTGTGCCGAAGGAACCGGCATTATTGAAATTGACCAGACCATCATTGAGCGTGGTCGTGCCTGCACCAGCCCACGCACCCTGCAGGTTCCAGGTACCGCTGTTGACGGTGAGCCTCTGGAAGTTGATGTACTGGTTCCAGCCCAGCGTGGTCACCACCCCACCGGTACCGCTGCCCGGGCCGGTGGCGCTGTTCTGCAGCACCAGGCTGTTGTTGGACGCCGAACCACCGTCGACGATGCCGGCCGCGGCCAGATTCACCGCAAGCGCGCCGACCTGCCCGGCCACGCCGATACCGGCGGTATTGACGCTGGAACCAGACACGGCGGTGAAGGTGTTGCCGGTGACCGAACTGCCCAGGTTCACACTGCCGTTGATGGTTCCTGCGTTGAGGAAGGTATTGCCGGCCCCCGCCGTGGCCGAACCCTGGAACCCTATGCGGCCGGTAATGGTGCCGGTGTTGTCGAGAGTGGTCTGCGCACCACCGTAGCTGACGATCGATGCCGCATCGGCCGTGGTCAACAGGCCTGCACCAAAGATCGACATGTCCACATTACCGGCGTTGACGATGTTGCTGACACCGCCGGAAGCATTCTGCACCACCAGCGCCTGTCCGCCGAAACCGAAGATGGAGCCGATGTTGACCAGGCCTTTGATCGCCCCGCCTGCCTGATTGTTGACGCTGATGGTGTTTCCACCGACGGTGTTGTTGCCCAGCACCATGCCCGACGCCGCCAGGCTCAGGCCACCGTTGATCGTGGGATCGACCGTGCCCTGGTTGTTCACGGTGATGCCATTACCACTCAAATTCACTGCACTTCCGCCAACGACCGGCAGCACGCTGAGCGCGGCGCCGGTCTGGATATCCAGCGTCACGCCATTGATGCTGTTGGCCAGAGAATTGGTATTGGAGCCGGTGGCGCAGGTCACCGTCGTACCTGCGGTAGTGCAGGCCGCGAATGCCGATCCACTGGCCAGCGTGGCTGCCAGTGCTACCGCCAGCTGGTGCGTCCGCAATCGCGGTGGCCGTGCCGAGCGTACCGCACTTCCGCCGGGATTCTGGGCGACCTCCGAAGCAACCTGCATTACGCCGAGGGCGCGATTGAAAACCAGACGGTAAATGCGGTTCATCGGTAAATCTCCATGAAAAGACCGGATGGCACAGCTGGCAGGTTTTTTGGAGACAATGCGGCCCACCTCGGCTCCCGATACGGAAACAAGGCTTGAAGGCATTAACTCCTGAAAATCTTCACATCTTCACGCGATCACACCCGGTGACAGGTACGAAAGCATGTCCATCAAGGCGAAAACTCCCCGGTTTCGCCCGACGAATGGCGGCACTGTGCGACCGTCGGTGCCAGCGGCATGTGAATCACGCCCTCCATTTTCATGACGTACGTCAAATAAAACGGGCGGACAAAATGGTTTTGCCGAAAATGCATATATCTACTGGAAGCGGAGATTCCTTTCCCCGCCATAAGTAAATACATTCAGCTGCTCGAGAGTTTCATCAGCACCAGGCCGGAAACGATCAGTACCGCCGCACCGATCCGCATCGGGCTGACCTGCTCGCCCAGGAACACGATGCCGACCACGAATGCGCCGACCGCGCCGATGCCGGTCCAGATCGTGTAGGCGGTGCCCAGCGGCAGGCTGCGCATGGCCACGGCCAGCAGCCAGAAGCTGGCGATCATGCCAACGATCGTGACCACGGTGGGGGTGAGCTTGGTGAAGCCTTCGGACTGCTTCATGGACACGGCCCAGACGATTTCCAGCAGGCCGGCGAACAACAGATAGATCCAGGCCATGACGGCCCTCCTCTTGGTAGGGCCAGGCCGTCCTGGTCATTGATTCCCGATGTGGGGGAGGTCGTTCCTCCAGGCCGGCATTCTAGCAACGGGGGCTGGCCCGGGGCGCCGTGGGCGGGAACGGGTTACAGCAGATTCAGCGCGTGAAGCTGGCGTCGATGCACCTGCCTGCGCTAGACTACGCGCCTGCCATCGGCCAGCCGATGCGCAGTCCGGCTGTGGTCTCTGGCGCATCGCGCGCTGCTTCCCCTGATCCGTGAACTGGCCGCCCACCGGGCGGCCAACGTCTCTATGGTGGCCCCGTCGGCCCCTCGCGACGCTAGGTCGAAAACCCCGCCAGGGCCGGAAGGCAGCAACGGTATCGATCGACGCGGGCGCCGAGGTCAGCCGGCGGGGCCACCGCCTTTTCTGCACTGGGGTCAGATCCCTTTGCACGGCAAAGGGATCTGACCCCGGCTTCACATGCTTCGCCCGGCATGGCCCAGCGCTACCGTGCCTCGGGCGTGCCCTGGTGGAACACCACCCGCCACCCCTGTGCGTGCCTGCGCCACAGCGAACTGCGCAGCACCCAGCCCTGCGGCTGGCCATCGAGGTGATAGCGGCTGCGATAACGCACCTGGGCCAGGTCCTGCGTCAGCAGCGAGACCGCGTACTGCTCCGATTCGATCTGCACCTGCGCCCGCTCCAGCGGAATCTCCGCCAACGCCGCTTCACGGCCGTAACAGCGGCCGGAACTGCCGATTTCGCTGAAATCCTCGTCCAGCAGTGCGGCAAGGCGCTCACGATCAGCCCGCACCGCAGGCGCATGCAGCGCGCGCTCCAGCATCTCCAGTTCGGCGGCCAGCGCCGCATCGGCGGGCGCGCCGGTTCCGCTCACGGCGGATCCTGTGCCAGCACGTTCGGTGCGGTCGGGAAAGCCAGCGGCACGCGCTGCCCCGGTTGCGCCACGCGGTGGCCGCGCGCGGCCAGCGCCGCACCGTCAGCCACGCTGGCATAGTGGTAGAGCATCATCCGGGACTGCAGCTCTGCGCTGTACTCACGCTCCAGGTCGTCCACGCCGGTATGCGACGGGTTGCCGTGCAGGCCGCAGTCGTGGGCGATCAGCTCGTTGTCGTTGGCGAAGCGGGCCAGCATCTCCGGAATCGGCCGGGTGTCACCGCTCCAGGTCAGCGCGCCCTGCAGGCGCAGGCCGTAAGCCGTCTCCGGCCAGTGGTGGCGTACCGGGAATACTTCCAGGCGCACGCCCTCATGCCAGAACGCCTCGCCCACCACGATCAGCTGGAAGGCATCCCAGAAGTTGGCACCGCCCTCGGCCAGCACGTTCGGGTAGTCGCCGATGCGCCTGTGCAGCAGCGGCACCACCGTGGCCGGCACGTACAGGCGCACCTTGCCGCGGCGCTGCGTGCTGAAGAAGGTATCCACGAACAGCCGCTCGAAACCGGCCACGTGATCCAGGTGCACATGGGTGACGAACAGCGCCTGCGGCATGTGCCCGTAGTGGGCCTTGAACGCGGTCAGGCCTTCACCGCCACAATCGATGGTCAGCCACGGCCGGCCATCGCGCTCGATCACCGACATCGGCGAACCCAGCTCGACCGCCGACGCATTGCCGACGCCGAGGAAACGCAACGACCAGTCCATCAGGTGCCCCGGTTCCAGGCCATGTCATAGGCGCGGCGCAGCCGCGCGTAGTCCTTCTGCACGTCTTCCACGCTGCGCTCGCCACGCAGCTTGATCAGCGAACGCAGCAGGCGCTTGAGGTTGCGCTCGCGCCAGGCGGTGGCCGGTATGCGGATCACCCCGCGGTCGAAGTCGATCAGCCAGCCGTGGCCGTTGCCATCGAACAGGATGTTGTGCGCGTTGAGGTCGGCATGGTCCAGGCCGGCACGGTGGAAGCGGGCGATCAACCGCCCGGTCTCCTCCCACGGGGCGCCGCGGCCGGCAACCAATGCGCGGTCGGCCAGCGAGCGCACGCCCTCGATCCGCTCCATCAGGATCGCGGCGCGGTAACGCAGGCCCTCGCGCATGTAGTACGCGGCGATCGGCCGGGGCACCGGCAGCTTCTTCTCGCGCAGGGCGCGCATCAGGCGGAATTCGGCAAAGCTCCGGGTCCGGTCCGACCCGCGCCAGAGGTACTGGTCATGGCTGATCTTCGCTGCCAGGCCGCCGCGCAGGTAGTGGCGCAGCACGCTGGCGCCGAACGGCGCATCAATGAACCAGGCGCTGCCGCGACCGCCCTCGCCGACCGGCCGGGCCTTGCTGCCCCAGTGCTGGGGCGAGAACAGGCCAACCTCGGCTTGCCGCAGCCGCTCGCGGTCGAACAGAATGGCCCCGATGCCGCGACCCTCGCGGCATGGCGTCAGCGCTTCATTGGCGTCGAATGCGACCATTTCATTGAGTCTAACAACACATGGCATCAGCGTCCTCCTCCTTGTGCCTCCTGCGCCTGTCCGCACTCGGCGACGTCACCCACGTGGTGCCCCTGGTGCGCACCCTGCAGGCTGCGCGTCCGGACACGCCGATCCACTGGATCATCGACAAGGTCGGCCACAAACTGCTCGACGGCCTGCCCGGCGTCACCTTCCACGCCTTCGACAAGAAGAGCGGCATGGCAGGGGTCAAGGAGCTGCGCAAACAGCTGCCACCGGGGCGTTTTGAAGCGCTGCTGCAGATGCAGGTGGCGTTCCGCGCCAACCTGCTGTCGGCCTTCATTCCCGCCGAGCGCCGCATCGGCTACGACCGCAGCCGCTCCAAGGACCTGCACGGGCTCTTCATCAACGAGCGCATCCCCGACCGCCCCGGCATCCATGTGCTGGACGCCATCGGCAGCTTCTGCGAGCCGCTGGGCCTGCGCCAGACCGAGGTCAGCTGGGATCTGGCCGTGCCGCAATCCGCGTACGAGTGGGCTGCGGCGCAGTGGCAGGACGATGGCCGCCCGGTGCTGATGATCTCGCCCTGTTCCAGCCACGTGCGCCGCAACTGGTACGCAGACCGCTATGCAGCCGTGGCCAACCACGCCGCACAGCGCGGTTGGCGGGTGGTGCTGTGCGGTGGCCGCAGCGAACTGGAGCGCAGCATGGCCGATGCCATCCAGGCGCAACTGCATACGCCAGCGCTGGACCTGGTCGGCAAGGATACGCTCAAGCAGCTGCCCGCCCTGCTCGCCCGCGCCAACCTGGTGATGACCCCGGACTCGGGCCCGATGCATATCGCCAACGCGATGGGCGCCAAAGTGCTGGGCCTGCATGCGGCCAGCAACCCGAACCGCAGCGGCCCGTACTCTGACCGCCGCTACTGCGTGGATCGCTACGACGATGCCGCGCGCAAGTACCTGGCCAAGCAGGCTGCCGACCTGAAATGGGGCACCAAGATCGAGTTCGACGATGTGATGGAACTGATCACCGTCGAAGACGGCATCGCGGCATTCGAACGTTACGTAGCGGACCACCTCACCTGAGTCGACGGATCATCGGTAGCGCCGGGCCACGCCCGGCGGATCCACCTCACCCGCGCTGCGCGTAGTCCTGGTAGGACTTCTCTTCCACGTACGCCGAGCCCAGCGCCAGGTTGATCGCCTTCTTGATCCGCGCACGCTCATCGTTGCGCAGGTAGACGCTGCGCGCCAGGTCGACAAAGCCCTGGTCGAACGCCTGCGCCTTCTCCTTCAGGCGGATGTCGTCCTCGATGTCCCACAGCTGCTCGTTGACCGCCTTCAGCTCGGCACGCAGCTTGGCGATGTCCTTCACCGCCGCCGGGTGCGCCATCCAGGTCTGCTCCAGCGCCGACAGCTCCCTGCGCACGTTGGCCAGCTTGCCCTCGTCGCTGATGCGCTCGGACTTGATCTGCAGGATCGAGATCTTGTCCAGCAGCTCGCCGAAGGACACGGGGACGAGGATTTCAGCGCTCATGGGGGGAAGGCTCCAGCAAGTGATGCGCACATGGTAACCCGCGCGGCACGAATGCTCCGCCCCGGCGCCTGCATGGGCGCCCGAGCGCGATGACTGGGGGAGAAACCCCTGCAGCTGCGTTAGCGGTCTGGAGAGGCGGCCTGCCGCCCTCCACTCCTTTCCGTGGAATTCCGCATGCATCGATACCCCACCCTCCCCACCCGCCGCGCCACCGTCCTCGGCAGCGCCCTTGTTGCAGCACTGCTCGGCATCGCTTTCGCGCCGCAGGCCCATGCCAGTGCCTTCCATGTGAATGGAGACACGCTCTACTACACCGGCAACGTGCTGGCGACCGATCCGCAGACGCTGGAAGCCTACATCCTGGCCGCGCAGGCCCGTGGTACGCCACTGCGCCAGGTGGTGTTCCGCAACTCGCCGGGCGGGGCCGCCTCCGGCGGCGTGGGCATGGGCGCCATCATCCGCCAGCATGGGCTGGACACCGTGCTCGACGGCGGCTGCTACTCGGCCTGCGCCGACGCCTTCGTGGCCGGCGTCAAGCGCAAGGTGACGCAGTTCGGCCTGCTGCCGGCGCACGGCAACTACACGCAGACGGTGCTGGGCATCCATGGCGAATCCGGCCCGAACGGCCCTACCCCGTACCCGGGGCAGGACAAGTACATCAAGTACTACAAGGACATGTTCGGGCCGACCGACTTCGCGGTGATCGAAGCGCGCATCGTCCAGGCGCACTATGAACTGACCCAGCAGTCGGGCTTCCTGCGCTACTTCGACCCGAACGTGGCGGCCGTGGCCACGCGCTTCTGCCCAACCCGCGACCAGAGCGCGGCAGGCAACTGCACCGCCTATCCCGGCGTGACCTTCTACAGTGATCGCGTCGTTACCGAAGCCGGTTACGCCCAGCCCGGAGACGTGCTTTCCATCAACAAGGAAGTGAGCGGAGACCTCAATCCGAACCTGGCCGTGCGCGGGCGCTACACCAATGCGCTGGCCAATCTGCGCTACTTCCAGCAATCGGCCCCGGACATCCGGCTGGACGACGCCTTCGGTGTGATCCGCATCGGCAAGGGCGGCGCCTGGTCGCTGGATACCGCTTCTGCTGCCCAGTATGTGGTGGCCGATGGCGGCACCCTGCGCCTGCAGCAGAATGGCTGGATCCACCACGCCGAAGCCATCGGCGCCCGCAATGGCGGACGCATCGAGCTGCAGCAGGGCGCACTGCGCAGCCTGACCGTGATCGAACGCGGCGGCGTGCTGACTGGACACGGTTCATTGAATGCCACGATCGACATCAACGAGGGCGGAACACTCGCGCCGTCCGGCATCGTCATGCGCCCCTACTCGCTGGAAGCACTCGCGCCGGGTGGCGACGACGTGTTCACCAGCGAACGCTTCCGGATCGGCAAGGGTCGCTACATCAACCTCAATGACGGCGCGAACCTGGCCTTCCAGGTCGACAGCCAGCGCACCGCACCGGCACTGACACTGGAAGAAGCCCGCTACTTCCTGGTCGATGAGGACCCGCGTGCGGGTGACTACAACCTGTTCGGCAACATCAACCGCGCCGTGCTGAGCATTGCCCCCAGCGCCAGGCTGACACTGGACGTCAAGCAGGCGTTCTTCCCGGCCGGGCAGCAGAACCACCTGGTCGGGACCCAGGTGGATGCCAGCGCCCTGCAGCTGCCCGTCGCCCCCTGCGGCCCGTCGAACGGTGAGTACGCTGGCCTGTGGTGCCGTACCGCTACGCCAGACACCCTGACCCGCGCAGCGCCGGTGTCGGACTTCATCGAAGGGCGCTTCCAGTACGTCGAGCGTAGTGGCGAAGCCGGCAGCGCGGTCGACCTCACCGCGCCCGGCGCGGTGTTCCGTCCCCGCCACAATTCGCTGCTCAGCTTCGCGGTCAACCAGACCGGCAGCGGCATCTGGTTGACCGCCAATCCCTCCTTCGACGACACCCGGCTGTTCGGCAATGCGCAATCCGGCGACGGCTTGGGCGTCGCACTGCAACAGGCGGCTGCACAGAGCACTTCCTCGATGAGCGGACTGCTGGGCGCCCTGCAGTTCGCTGACCGCGATGACATCGCGCGCCAGGCGGGAGCATTGCGTGGCGACGCGCATGCCAGCCTGCGCCTGGCCGACAACGCATTGATCGGCAGCATCGGCAATGTCGTGCAGCAGCACCAGGCGGCATCGCGCAGCGGTGGCGATGCCGATGGCCTGGCGGCACAGGCCGCGCAGGCGGCCTCGGCGCAATCGGCGATGACCGGCAATCGCCTGTTCAACCAGCTGGCGATGCACCTGGTCGCACCGGCAGATGCCGGCAGTGATGCGGGCGACGCCGGACGCAACCGCAGCTTCTGGGCGCGGGGGTTCGGCAGCCACGGCCGTATCGACGGTGATGCTGGCGTCGCCGGCCTGAGCCACACCATCGGCGGCATCGCGCTTGGTGCCGATACACGCCTGGCAGACGACCGTGTGACACTGGGCGTGAGCCTTGCCGCGGCCGACATGTCGACCCGGTCCAGCGAAAGTGCAGGATTCAGCGGTGATGTCCGCGCGCTGGATATCGGCGGCTACGTGGACGCGCTCTATTCGCGCGGCTACCTGTCCGCCGCCGTCCGCTACACCGATCTTCGCCACGACACCCGTCGCAGCATCGAGGGAATCGAGGGCCTGCAGGCTCCGCTGCGTGCGAAGTACAGCAACGACGCGATTTCCGCACGCGTGGAGCATGCGTTCTCGTTCACCACCGGCAATGGCGTGGTGATCCAGCCGCTGCTGCCGGTGATCGACTACACGCGCACCTCGGCCACGCGCTTCAACGAAGGCCAGGATGCGGCCGCACTGGTCGGCCGCAGTGGCAGCCTGGAGAGCATCCGCGTGGGCGCAGGCCTGCAGTTGTTCAAGACCTTCGACGGCAACAACGGCGAGCGCATCACCCCGCGTGCCCGCGTGCTCTGGCAGAAGGAGCTGGGCGATACCCAGGCCCGCTACAGCAACGGCTTCACCGCCGCCCCGGACCTGCTGTTCGGTGCCAGCAGCCAGACCGTCGGCGAGCAGGTGCTGGCCTGGAACCTCGGCATCACCAGCCGCGCCAGCAAGCGCCTGTCGGTGATGGTTGATTACGTGGGCGAGCGGCGCGACGGCCAGACCCAGAACGGCATCCAGCTGGGGCTGGGCTACACGTTCTGAGCACACGCCATTCGCACAGGGCATGGTTCCCCACTCTGTGCGAATGGCCTCCCCTCGCACGCCATGCGTGGATCCATCGCGTGCTTGGATGGCCTTCACTCCCACACCACGCGAATGCGCCTCCCGGTAGATCCACGCCATGCGTGGATGGCCCACAGGCGTGACATTGAATCGTCGGGTGGAACAAGCCCCTCTGTTGAGGGGCTGCCCCGACAGGGGCGGGGAGAGGCAGGCAAAGGGAGGGGCCCACGCGTTGCGCAGCAACGTGTGGGGCGACGCGCGAAACGCGCGTCGCGTCCCGCGCCAGATAAAGAAAAAGGGCTGCCGAAAGGCAGCCCTTTTTCTTTATCTGGCGGAGAGGGGGGGGATTGTCGGGTGCATCCATGCACCCGACCCTTCCGCGCTACGCGCTCCAGGGCCAGCCTACGGCTGTCCGGTTCTGCTCCTGCAGAACCGTCGAACCCCGTCGGGGGTTCTCATCCCCCCGCATCAGAGATGTCGATCACTACAACAACCGCCTGCATCTCCCGAACGTTGGCCAAGAAAAAAGCCGCCCAGTGGGCGGCTTTCTTCTTTATCTGGCGGAGAGGGGGGGATTCGAACCCCCGAGGCGCTATAAACGCCTGCCTGATTTCGAGTCAGGTACATTCAACCACTCTGCCACCTCTCCGGGTGGTCCCCGGCGGACCGGGGACGCGCATCATACGAGGAAGTGAGGCCGACGACAAGTGATTCTGGCCAACGAAGTGTAAATTTCCTGGGCGCATGCCTTGCCGGATGCCTGCGGCCACCCGATGATGCCTGTCTCCCCCGGCAATACCCCGCCCTGCCTACCATGATCGAATTCGGACACCTCACCCACCCCGGCATGCGCCGCGAGCTCAACGAGGACACCTACTACGGTGACAGCGAGCTGGCCCTGTGGCTGGTGGCCGATGGCATGGGCGGGCATGCCTGCGGCGAAGTGGCCAGTGCACTGGCGCGCGAAACCATCGTGCGCGAGATCCGCCGCGGCGCACCGCTGGCACAGGCCATCCGCACTGCCGACGAAGAGATCATCCGTGCCTCGCGCCGGCGCAACGACACGTTGCCGATGGGTACCACCGTGGTCGCCGCGCGTGTGCAGGGCAACCGCTATGAAGTGGCCTGGGTCGGCGACAGCCGCGCCTACCTGTGGCGCGACGGCCAGCTGGCGCAGCTCAGCCAGGACCACAGCGTGGTGCAGGAACTGGTCGCGCAGGGCAACCTGACCGCCGAGCAGGCCCGCGCGCATCCGCACCGCAACGTGGTCACCCAGGCACTGGGCGTGACTGATCCGGCCCACCTGAACGTGGCCACCACCAGCGGTGAGCTGCGCCCGGGCATGCAGCTGCTGCTGTGCAGTGACGGTCTCACCGAGGAAGTGGATGACCGCGGCATCGCCCACACCCTGGCATTCGAAGATGCCAGCGCGCAGGAATGCGTGGATACGCTGGTCGCCGCCGCACTCGACGGCGGTGGCCGCGACAACATCAGCGTGATCCTGGTGCGCTGCCACTGAGCCTCGCGCATGAGCCGAGCATGGCTCGGCTCTACAGCAGATCCACGCCATGCGTGGATGATCAGGCGCTGGCGGGCTCTTCCACCTTCGGGCCATCCCACAGTGCGTGCCCGGCCTTCTTGCGCAGCCGCTCCAGTCGCGCGGTGTGCGCTTCCAGTTCCGACGGTGTAGCCACCACGCGCGGACGCGGCAGCAGCTTGCTGGTATCGAAAGCCTGCAACCCCGCGCCGGCGCCGCCGCCATCTTCATCGCCCAGGCCGAAGCCGATCTCTTCCTGGCCCGAGGTCAGCGCGATATAGATATCGCCCAGGATCTGCGCATCGAGCAGGCCACCGTGCAGCGCACGGTGCGAGTTGTCCACGCCCAGCCGCTTGCACAGCGCATCCAGCGAGTTGCGCTGGCCCGGGAAGCGCTCACGCGCCATCGCCAGGGTATCGATCACCGTACAGCGATCGGTGATCTTTCCGTACTGCGGCCCCAGCAGTGACAACTCGTTGTCGAGGAAGCCGAGGTCGAACGCCGCGTTGTGGATGATCAGCTCGGCGCCATCGATGAACGCCAGGAACTCATCGGCAATCTGCGCGAATTCAGGCTTGTCATCGAGGAACTCCAGGGTCAGGCCGGTGACTTCCTGCGCGCCCTGTTCGAACTCGCAGTCCGGCTTGATGTACTGGTGGTAGTTGTTGCCGGTCGGGCGGCGCTTGAACAGCTCCACGCAGCCGATTTCGACGATGCGGTTGCCCTTCTTCCACTCCAGGCCGGTGGTTTCGGTATCGAGGATGATCTGACGCATGGGCTCAGTTTACCGGGCTGGCGTCGCGGACCTGGATCGCCGCGTTGCGGGCCAGGGTATCCACCCGCTCATTGTCGGGGTCGCCGGAGTGCCCCTTCACCCAGCGCCAGTCGATCTGGTGCCGCAGCGTGGCCGCGTGCAGGCGCTCCCACAGCTCGCGGTTCTTCACCGGATCACCGCCGGCAGTCTTCCAGTTCTTGCGGATCCAGCCGGGCATCCACTGGGTCAGGCCCTGCCGCACGTACTGCGAGTCGGTGTAGAGCACGATGTTGCACGGCTCGGTCAGCGTCTCCAGCCCGGAAATGGCCGCCATCAGCTCCATCCGGTTGTTGGTGGTGTGCGCCTCACCGCCACTGAGCTCGCGCTCGTGGCCCTTGTAGCGCAGCAACGCGGCCCAGCCGCCGGGGCCGGGATTGCCGAGGCAGGATCCGTCGGTGTGGATTTCGATGGTTTTCAATACAGCTCCAGAATCAGGTAGCAACGGTGCCGTGCCAGCGCACCGGCAACGGTTTCGGCCCGGGCAGGGCCAGCGTGCGTTTTTCCGCATGGAACAGGCAGGCCGCGCGCAATGGCGCCCAGCCCCCCGCACGACGGCTGCCGGCACCGCGCCAGAGCGGGCCGAGGTAGCGCATATCGTCGCACTCCAGGCCATGGCGGCCGAGCAGCAGGCGGATCCGCTGCGGCGTACGCACCACCAGCCCATGCTGCCGCCAGTGCGTGCGGTACGGGCTGAACGGATTGAGGCTGCTCAGCCACAAATGCCCGCCCGGCATCAATACGCGCTCGCACTCGTCGAGCAGCTGGTCGGCATCGCCTGTGGTGACATGCTGCAGCACGATCGCATTGACGCTCTCGTTGGCCAGGGGCAAGGGCAGCCCGCAGCGGGTATCGCCGCCATAGCCCGGCCCCTGCCGGTACAGGCGCAGGCCGCGCCCACCCAGCTGGGCATCCTCCAGCCAGGCCGCACTCGGTGCGATCCACAACCAGGGTTGCGCGGGCAGCACCGACAGCTGCGGAAGCAGCAACTGCCGTTCCAGAACGCGCAGGGCCGCCGCCGGCTCACTGTCGAACCACGGGGTCTGGCTCGCTTGACGGGTGCTCTGCAGCGCGGGCATGGTCCAATTCTATGCGACTGACTGCCCTGCCCGCATTTGCGGATAACTACATCTGGACGCTGATCGACGACGAGGGTGCCGCCGTGGTCGTTGACCCCGGCGACGCCGCGCCGGTGCTCGCGCTGGCCGATCAGGGCCTGCGCGTGGATACGATCCTGCTCACCCACCACCACGACGACCACATCGGTGGCGTGCCTGCCCTGAAAGCACGTTTTCCCGATGCGCGGGTGATCGCGCCGGTCGAAGAGCGCATTCCCACGGCGACCGAGCGGGTCGGCGAAGGTGAACGCGTTCAGGCACTGGGCCGGACGTTCCACGTACTATCCGTGCCCGGGCATACCCGCAGCCACATCGCGTTTCACACTGCTGAACATCTTTTCAGTGGAGATTCTTTGTTCAGCCTGGGCTGTGGACGTCTGTTCGAAGGTACGCCGTCCCAGCTGCTGGCATCGATGCGCAAGCTGGGTACCTTGCCCGCGCAACTGCTGCTTTGTTGCGCCCACGAGTACACCGTGTCAAATGCCGTCTTCGCGCGGCATGTCGACCCCGCCAACGCTGCCCTGTGGCAGCGCCAAGAGGAGGCTTTGGCCATGCGCCGCGATGACCGTTCCACCCTGCCGGTAACCCTGGCCAACGAGTTCGACTGCAATCCCTTCCTGCGTGTGCACGCGGCGCCCATCCGTGCGTCGGTGTCGGCACACCTGGGCCGTGACGTCGTTGACGACGTCGACGTGATGGCCGGTCTCCGGCATTGGAAAGACGGCTTCCGCGCATGATGCGCCGAAGTCTGCCGCTGGCCCTGGGCCTTGCCCTGGGGCTGGCCGGAACCGCGGGCGCACAGTCGCTGGGCGCCGGCATCAGCCAGAACCTGACCGCTGCCGCGGCCCTGCCACTGGATCCGTCCTCGCTGCCAGCGGCCTCGGTGCGCAACGGCCAGGAGATCTTCACCAGCTTCCGCGATGGCCTGGCCGAACCCAGCTGCGACGCCGAGGCCACCAGCCCGCGCTGGCAGAAGCAGTTCGCCCACGCCCCCTCGCGCCTGGCCAACCAGGATGACGATGCGCTGGTGCTGTTCGGCTACGTGGTCGAAGAGCTGCGCAAGGCCGACCTGCCCACCGAGTTCGCGCTGATTCCTTTCGTGGAAAGCGGCTACCGGCCCAATGCCCGCAACGGCAGCGGCCCGACCGGGCTGTGGCAGTTCATCGCCACCACCGCGCGCAACCACCGCGTGCCGATGACCAATGGCTATGACGGCCGCCTGTCGGCGGTCGATTCGACCCAGGCCGCAGTGCGCTACCTGAAGACCCTGCACGGCATGTTCGGCGGCGACTGGCGCTTGGCCACCATGGCCTACAACGCCGGCGAGTACCGCGTGCTGCAGTCCATGCGCAAGGCTGGCATGAACGCGCAGAACGCCAAGCCTTCGGCGTTGCCCGGCCTGTCGCCGGTCACCCATGCCTACGTCGAGAAGCTGCATGCCCTGGCGTGCGTGCTGGAAGACGTGGAAGACCAGCCTGGCGTGATGGCCTCGCTGGACCGCACCGTGCCGGTGCTGAAGGACCACACCCTGCCCGCGGGCACCAGCGTGCAGCAGTGGGCCGCACAGCGCGCCCTGGACCCGGCCAGGATCGCCCGCCTCAACCCGGCCCTGGCCTCCGGTGGCCGCCCCTCGGGCACCACCCGCGTGCTGGCACCGGTCTCGGCCGCAAATGCGACGGTAACGGAGGCAGCGACCACGCTGGTCGCCAGCGCCGCACCGGTGGCGGCCGCTGTACCCGCGCCGCAGGCCAGCAGGACCGTCGCCGCGATCGCCGACCGTCCGCGCAGTCGCCGCCACACCGTGCGTGATGGCGAGTCGGCCTGGACCATCGCCCGCCGCTACGGCATGCCGGTGAAGGCCCTGCTGTCGCTGAACGGCCTGAGCGGCAGCAGCGTGCTGAAGCCTGGCGCGGTACTGCGCGTGGAGGACTGACGCGCAGGCCAAGCGCCTCCCCATGTAGCCGAGCCCATGCTCGGCTTTTTTCTTGCCTGCGACGTGTCGGGGTTCATGACAAGCCGAGCGTAGGCTCGGCTCTACAGTTCAATTTCCAGCATCGCTCCCAATAAAAAAGGCCCGGCATTGCCGGGCCTTTCTCGTCCTGTCCACCGCGAGGCTTACAGGTTCGCTTCGGTGGTCTGGATCACGAACTTCTTGCGCATCGCCTCGACGTAGGCCTTGGCCGCAGCCATGCCATCGATCTGGCTCAGCTGGTCCTTCAGCTGCTTCTGCTGCTCGGCGGTCACTTCCTTCACGTCGCCCGGGTTCACCTTGTTCACCGCGAACAGCAGCGCGTGGCCGTTGACGTCGACCTTGCCGTAGCTCGGCTTGCCCTCGGCCGGCACCGGCGCGCTGAAGATCGCGCGGTTGATTTCCGGGGTCGGCACCGGCTGGCTGCGCGGCAGGCCCGGCATCGGGCTCAGCTGCAGCTTCTCGCTGGCCGCCAGCGACTGCAGGGTGGCGCCCGCCTTCAGCTTGGCCAGCACGGCATCGGCTGCCTTGTCGCTGGCCTGGCGCTGGCGGTCGGCACGGATCGCGGCGATCACCTGCTCGCGGGCCTTGTCCAGCGGCATGGCCTGTTCCGGGGTGTGCGCGGCCACGCGGATGACCACGCTGTGGTTGGTCGCGCCGCCCAGAGCGATCGGGTCGCTGGCGGTCCCGTCCTGCACCAGCACGTCGGAGAACGCGGCACGCAGCACGGCCGGGTCAGCGGCGATGCCACTGGCGGTGGCGCGGGTGATCGGGCCCAGGGTCTGCAGCGGCAGGTTCACTTCCTTGGCCGCAGCAGCCAGATCGCTCGGGCTCTTGTTGATGGCGTCGACCAGACGGCCGGCCAGTTCGTTGAAGCCGCGCTCGCCATCGGCCTTCAGCTGCTCGGCAGCCAGCGTGTCACGCACTTCCTCGAAGGACTTGCCCTGGCCACCACGGACCGCGGCAACCTTGATGATGTGATAGCCGAATTCGGTCTTGACCGGACCAATCACGTCACCGGCCTTGGCGGCGAACAGCGCATCTTCAAACGGCTTGACCATCGCGCCGCGTTCCACCCAACCCAGGTCCCCCCCCTGCCCCTTCGAACCCGGGTCTTCCGAGTTGGCCTTGGCCAGTGCAGCGAAGTCGGCGCCGGCGGCCTTGGCTTCGGCGGCAATCTTGTTCGCCTTGGCTTCGGCACCGTCGCCGGTGATCAGGATATGCGAGGCCTGGCGCTGCTCCGGCGTGGTGAACTTCGCCTTCTCGTCTTCATAGCGCTTGCGCAGGGTGGCTTCATCGGCTGCGGTCGGTGCCGGCAGGTTCGCGCCATTGATCTCGACGTACTCCAGCGAGACGCTCTCGGCCTGGCGGAAGTCCTTGCCGTGGCTGTCGTACCACTGCTTGATCTGCGCATCGGTCACCGGCGCGGTATCGGCCGGCACTTCCGGCAGCGCGGCCAGTTCGACGTCGCGGGTTTCGCCCAGCAGCTTCAGCAGGCGCTCGGTCTCGGACTGGGTAACGAAGCCGGAGTTCTGCAGGCCCGACGGAATCACCGACTGCTGCAGGCTCTCACGCACCAGTTCCTGGAACTGGGTCGGGGTACGCGGCGGATTGCCACCGGCCAGCGCCAGGCGGTAGTTGTTCTCGTTGAACTTGCCGTTCGAATCGAGGAAGGCCGGGATGGTGGCGATGTACTCGCGCACCGCGCCATCGCCGATCACCACGCCGGCCTGCTCGCCGACCAGGCGCACGACCTGCTCGTCGATCAGCTGGTCGAGCACGGCCAGCTTGTTCTGGGTGCTCTCGAACGCGCGCGGGTCGAAGTTCTCGCCCTGCTGCTGGCGCTCACGCATGCGCTCCTGCTCGAAGCGGGTGCGGAAATCCTGCGCGCTGATCTCATGGTGCTGCCACAGCATGCGCACCGGCCACCACGACGGTGCCGAACGCCACCAGGTCGGGGGCGCGGAAACCTTGGCCACGTTCTGTGCGCCAACGCCACCCAGGTAGCTGTTGTCGATCACGAACAGGAACGGAATCATCAGCAGCCCCAGGATCACGGTGACGATCCAGCCTGAGGTCTTGTCGCGGAGTTTCTGCAGCATGGTGAGGAATCACAAGGCCTGATTGGCGAGCCCGGCAGTGTAACCCGCTTCGCCGCAGGGACCAAAAGCAGCACCGGCGTGGCCTGCGCACCGCTTCGCGACGACACAAAGAAAAAGCCCCCGGCTTGCGCCGAGGGCTTTTAAAGTTGGCGGAGCGGACGGGACTCGAACCCGCGACCTCCGGCGTGACAGGCCAGCATTCTAACCAGCTGAACTACCGCTCCGCGCTGAAACTTTGCAGGCGCCCAGTATATCCGAAGACTCCCTGGAAACCCAGCCCGATGAACACTTTTTTCAAAGTTTTTTCACAGGGACTTAAGAATTCTGCAATGGCGGAGCGGACGGGACTCGAACCCGCGACCTCCGGCGTGACAGGCCAGCATTCTAACCAGCTGAACTACCGCTCCGTTCTTGCAAAAACCTTTTCGCCTTCTTCCCGAACCTTCCTGGGAGAAGACAAGGCCCCCGGCTTCAGGCCGGGGGCCTCGATGTAGTGGCGGAGCGGACGGGACTCGAACCCGCGACCTCCGGCGTGACAGGCCAGCATTCCAACCAGCTGAACTACCGCTCCGCATTGTTGCTTTTTTTGCTTTCCAACCAGCCTGGACCGGGAAGAAAACAAAGCCTCCAGCTTTTGGCCGGAGGCCTCGTTGAATGGCGGAGCGGACGGGACTCGAACCCGCGACCTCCGGCGTGACAGGCCAGCATTCTAACCAGCTGAACTACCGCTCCACACTCAAACTTTTACCGCGGTGCTGTGGTGGGTGCTGAGGGTTTCGAACCCCCGACCCTCTCCGTGTAAAGGAGACGCTCTACCGCTGAGCTAAGCACCCCAGCGAGCCGCTTAGTTTACAGCATCCTTCAGGGCCTTACCAGCCTTGAACGACGGATTCTTCGAAGCAGCGATCTTGATGGTGTCGCCGGTCTTCGGGTTGCGGCCGGTGCGTGCAGCACGGTCGCGGACCTGGAAGGTACCGAAGCCAACCAGGGTGACCGCATCGCCGTCCTTCAGCGCCTTGGTGACGGCAGCAACGACGGCATCGACAGCGCGGCTGGACTCGGCCTTGGTCAGGTCGGCAGCTTCAGCAACGGCATCGATCAATTCGGTCTTGTTCATTCTCTACAACTCCTTTGGCGGTGGGTTCCGCTTATTCGACAGGGAAGCAACCGCATGCCTTCTGCATGCGGCCGCCATGTGGAAACGGTTCGCCGATTCAGTCATCGCTGACAGCGATCACTCATTCGCGAGTGCTGCTTTTATACCAGTGGCCCTACCCCCACGCAAGCTGGAAAGCCAGCAACGACGCGGGTTTCGGGCCATTGGACAGCGCGCATCAATGCTTGACGCGCGCGCTTCCACTCGGTTTGGCCTTGCTGCGCACCGTGACACGCTGCGCACTCTTGCGCGCCCTCTTCGGTGCCAACGGACGCTCCAGCGCCAGGTCCAGGACTTCTTCGATGTACTTCACCGGCACGATCTTCAGATCGCGGGTGACGTTGGCCGGAATGTCGGCCAGGTCCTTGCGGTTCTCTTCCGGGATGATGACCGTGCGGATGCCACCACGCAGTGCCGCCAGCAGCTTTTCCTTCAGGCCACCGATCGCGGTGACGCGACCACGCAGGGTGATCTCGCCGGTCATCGCAACATCGGCACGCACCGGCACCTTGGTCAGCATCGACACCAGCGAGGTCACCATCGCCGCGCCGGCACTTGGGCCGTCCTTCGGCGTGGCACCATCCGGCACGTGCAGGTGCACGTCATGCTTCTGCAGGAAGTCGCTGTCGATGCCGAAGCCGACCGCGCGCGAACGCACCACCGACAGTGCCGCCGACGCCGATTCCTTCATCACGTTGCCGAGCTGGCCGGTCAGGATCAGCTGGCCCTTGCCCGGCACCAGCGTCGATTCGATCTGCAGCAGATCGCCGCCGACCTCGGTCCAGGCCAGGCCGGTGACCAGACCGATCTCGTTCTCTTCCTCGGCACGGCCGAAGTCGAAGCGACGCACGCCCAGGTACTTGTCCAGGTTCTTGCTGGACACGCTCACCAGCGCCTTCTTCTTCGCACCCTTCTTCGCCTTCGCCGCCGGCTGCGGGCCGGCCAGCGCGATCTCCTTCACCACCTTGCGGCAGATCTTGGCGATCTCGCGTTCCAGGTTGCGCACGCCCGATTCGCGCGTGTAGTAGCGCACGATGTCCTGGATGGCATCGCTGCCGATCTCCAGCTCTTCCGGCTGCAGGCCGTTGGCCTTGATCTGCTTGGGCACCAGATAACGGGTGGCGATGTTGAGCTTCTCATCCTCGGTGTAGCCGGGGATGCGGATCACTTCCATGCGATCCAGCAGCGGGCCCGGAATGTTGAGCGAGTTCGAGGTGGCCACGAACATCACTTCGGACAGGTCCAGGTCCACTTCCAGGTAGTGGTCGTTGAAGGCGTTGTTCTGTTCCGGGTCGAGCACTTCCAGCAGCGCCGAGGACGGATCGCCACGGAAGTCCATCGACATCTTGTCGATCTCGTCGAGCACGAACAGCGGGTTCTTGCTGCCGACCTTGTTGAGGTTCTGCACGATGCGGCCCGGCATCGAACCGACGTAGGTACGACGGTGACCACGGATCTCCGCCTCGTCGCGCACGCCGCCCAGCGACATGCGCACGAACTTGCGGTTGGTGGCCTTGGCGATGGACTGGCCCAGCGAGGTCTTGCCCACGCCCGGCGGCCCGACCAGGCACAGGATCGGGCCCTTCATCTGCTTCACGCGCGACTGCACCGCCAGGTATTCAAGGATGCGTTCCTTGACCTTCTCCAGGCCGTAGTGATCGGCGTCCAGGGTGTCCTGCGCGGCCTTGAGGTCCTTGCGCACCTTGCTGCGCTTCTTCCACGGCACGCCCAGCAACCACTCCAGGTAGTTGCGCACGACGGCCGCTTCGGCGGACATCGGCGACATCTGCTTGAGCTTGTTCAGTTCGTTGCGCGCCTTGGCTTCAACGGCCTTCGGCATGCCGGCTTCGGCGATCTTGCGGGCCAGCTCTTCCAGCTCGCCCGGTGCGTCGTCCAGGTCACCCAGTTCCTTCTGGATGGCCTTCATCTGTTCGTTGAGGTAGTACTCGCGCTGGCTCTTCTCCATCTGCGACTTCACGCGGCCGCGGATGCGCTTCTCCATCTGCTGCACGTCGATCTCGCCGTCGACCAGGCCGACCAGCATCTCCAGGCGGTCGCCCACGGCCAGCGTTTCCAGCAGCCGCTGCTTGTCGGCCAGGCGCACGCTGATGTGCGCGGCGATGGTATCGGCCAGGCGTGCCGGCTCATCGATGCCCGACAGCGTCTGCAGCAGTTCCGGCGGCAGCTTGCGGTTGGTCTTGACGTACTGCTCGAACAACGACATCAGCGAGCGTGCGATCGCCTCGACCTCGCGCGCTTCGCGCTCGTCGGTGGCGTCGATCTCCACGGCCTGGCCGTGCAGCGAGCCGTTGCGCTCGTCGACGTGGGTGACCTGCACGCGCGACAGGCCTTCGACCAGCACCTTGATGGTGCCGTCGGGCAGCTTCAGCAGCTGCAGCACCTGCGCCAGCGTACCGACCTGGTAGAGGTCGGCCGCATGCGGGTCGTCGGTCTCGGCCGACTTCTGCGCCAGCAGCAGGATGCGCTTGTCCGATTCCATTGCCTGTTCGAGCGCGTGCATGGACTTGTCACGGCCGACGAACAGCGGGATGACCATGTGCGGGAACACCACTACGTCGCGCAGCGGCAGGACCGGCAGGTCGAGGGTTTCACTTGGGGAACGGGCCATGGGGGCTCCAGGGAAGGGGAAAACCGCCTCCGGGAGGGCATCTTCCGGAGACAAAAAAAGCCGATGGCCCCGTTATGGGGCCATCGGCTTTCAGATGCAAGGCATTCCTTGAAAATCCTTTCCAATCAACAACCTGGAAGGATCACTCGGCGCCTGCGGCCTTCTGTTCAGGGGCCGCCGGGGTCTGGTAGATCAAGTACGGCTCGGACTTGTGCTCGATCACCGACTCGTCCACCACCACCTTGCTGACGTTTTCCTGCGACGGCAGGTCGTACATGGTGTCCAGCAGGACCGATTCGACGATGGTGCGCAGGCCACGGGCACCGGTCTTGCGCTTGAGCGCCTTGCGGGCAATGGCCGACAACGCGTCCGGGCGGAACTCCAGCTCGACGTTCTCCATCTCGAACAGCTTCTTGAACTGCTTGGTGATGGCGTTCTTCGGCTCGGTCAGGATCTTGATCAGGGCCGGCTCGTCCAGCTCCTCCAGGGTCGCCACCACCGGCAGGCGACCGACGAACTCGGGGATCAGGCCGAACTTGATCAGGTCTTCCGGCTCGACTTCGGCCAGCACCTTGCCCACTTCCTGCTTGCGCTCGCTGCTCTTCACCTTGGCGCCGAAGCCGATGCTGCCGACGTCGGTGGAACGGGCCTGGATCACCTTGTCCAGCCCGGCGAACGCGCCGCCGCAGATGAACAGGATGTTCTTGGTGTCCACCTGCAGGAATTCCTGCTGCGGATGCTTGCGGCCGCCCTGCGGCGGAACGCTGGCCACGGTGCCTTCGATCAGCTTCAGCAGGGCCTGCTGCACGCCTTCGCCGGACACATCGCGGGTGATCGACGGGTTCTCGCTCTTGCGCGAGATCTTGTCGATTTCATCGATGTAGACGATGCCCTGCTGCGCCTTCTCGACGTCGTAGTCGCACTTCTGCAGCAGCTTCTGGATGATGTTCTCCACATCCTCGCCCACGTAACCGGCTTCGGTCAGCGTGGTGGCGTCGGCCATGGTGAACGGCACGTTGAGCAGGCGGGCCAGGGTCTCGGCCAGCAGGGTCTTGCCCGAACCGGTCGGGCCGACCAGCAGGATGTTCGACTTCGCCAGTTCGACGTCGTCGTTCTTCTGCCGGCTCTCGATGCGCTTGTAGTGGTTGTACACGGCCACGGCCAGGGTGCGCTTGGCGCGGTTCTGGCCGATCACGTACTGGTCGAGCACCTCGAGGATCTCGCGCGGCTTCGGCAGCGAACTGCGCGCCGACTGCGCCTTTTCCTCAAGCTCCTCGCGGATGATGTCGTTGCACAGCTCCACGCACTCATCGCAGATGAACACGCTCGGACCCGCAATCAGCTTGCGCACTTCATGCTGGCTCTTGCCGCAGAAAGAGCAGTAGAGGATCTTGCCGGTGTCCGTGGAACGACCTTGGCGGTCTTCGCTCATGCTTCGCTTACCCAGTTACCCCACCCGCTGAACGGGGGTTCGATTCGAGAATAGCACAGGGCCGAGGGGACACCAGTCCCGCCCGACCCTGCAGGAACGGGGCCTCCATGGCCCCGTGAAGGCCGGTCAGCCGGCCTGGATCGACTCATCCGGACGACGCTCCAGGACCTGGTCGACCAGACCGTAGGCCTGCGCCTCGAAGGCGCTCTTGAAGTTGTCGCGCTCGGTATCGCGGGCGATCGTCTCCAGCGACTGGCCGGTGTGCTTGGCCAGCACCTCGTTCAGGCGCGAACGCAGGGTCAGGATCTCACGCGCGTGGATGTCGATGTCGGTGGCCTGGCCCTGATAGCCGCCCAGCGGCTGGTGGATCATCACGCGCGAGTTCGGCAGCGCATAGCGCTTGCCGGCTTCACCCGCGGCCAGCAGCAGGGCGCCCATCGAGGCGGCCTGGCCGATGCAGGTGGTGCTCACATTCGGCTTGATGTACTGCATGGTGTCGTAGATCGCCATGCCGGCGGTGACCACGCCACCCGGCGAGTTGATGTAGATGTTGATGTCCTTTTCCGGGTTTTCCGATTCCAGGAACAGCAACTGCGCCACCACCACGTTGGCCATGTGATCGTCGATCGGGCCCACGAGGAAGATCAGGCGCTCCTTCAACAGGCGCGAATAGATGTCGTAGGCACGCTCGCCGCGGCTGGTCTGCTCGACCACCATCGGAACCAGGTTCAGGGCTTTGGTTCGGTTGTCCATTACGTGAGGTACCTATCTTGGGGGGCTACAACCCCGCGCCGGCAAAGGCGCGGGGCATCCGGTGATCCGCCCGGGCTTACTGGCGGATCGCGTCCTGGAACGACAGCTTCTCTTCGGTGTGCTGGGCACGCTCGGCGATCCAGTCGATCACCTGCTCTTCCATCACACGGTTCTGCAGGCCAGACATCAGCTGGGGGTCGTTGCGGTACATCTCAATGACCTGGTCCGGCTCTTCGTAGGTCGAAGCGATCAGACGCATCGTTTCGTTCAGGCGCTTGGCTTCCAGGCGCAGGTCGTTGATGCGGGCCACTTCACCGACCAGCAGGCCGACCAGCACGCGCTTGGCGGCGGCGTCCTTGAAGCCTTCGTGGGCATCGGCCGGGATCTCGCCGACGTTCTGGCCGTTGCGGCGGATCTGCTCGACCTGCTGGGCCAGCATGGCGCGGGCTTCGTTCTCGACCAGGCGCGGCGGCATTTCCACCGAGGAATAGGCGGCGATCAGCTGCTCGCCCACTTCGCGGCGCAGGCGGTTCATCAGGGCGCCCTTCAGCTCGCGCTCCAGGTTGGCGCGGATGTCGCTGCGGAACTGCTCCACATCGCCACCCTTCACGCCGAAGCTCTTGATGAAGGCTTCGTCGACCGCCGGCACGACCGGCTCGGAGACTTCGGCCACCTTGACGGTGACCTGCACGGTCTTGCCGGCCAGCACCGGCACGCGCCAGTCAGCCGGGAACTCGACGTCCAGGGTCTTCTCTTCACCCTTGGCCAGGCCGACCAGGCCCTTTTCGATGGTTTCGAACATCATGCCCTGGCCGAGCACGATCGAACCCTTCTCGGTGCCTTCGGCCGGCAGGCGCTCTTCGCCGGCCTGCGACCAGGTTTCCACCGCGACCAGGTCACCGTCCTGCGCGCCACGGCTGACCGGGGCCCAGGTACGACGCTGGTTCTGCAGGTTCTCGATCATCTGGTCGATGTCGGCGTCGGTGATCTCGGCGCTGTGGCGCACCACGGTCAGCTTGCTGACGTCGATGTCGCCGAAGTCCGGCACCACTTCCACGGTGGCCACGAAGGAGAACTCACCCTCGTCGCCCTTGTCGATGCGCGGGCTGCCGACGATGCGCAGGTCGTGCTCGCGCACGGCCGCGTCGAAGGTTTCGCGCAGCAGGCCGTCCAGCGCCTCGCCACGGACCTGCGCGCCGAAGCGCTGCTCGATCACCTTGGCCGGCACCTTGCCCGGGCGGAAGCCCTTGATGCGGGTGGTACGGGCGATTTCGCCCAGGCGGCCGACGATGTGGCTCTGCAGACGCTCTTCCGGCAGCGAGAAGCTCAGGCGGCGTTCCAGGTTGCCGGTGGATTCGATCGAAGCTTGCATGTTGACTCCTGCCACCGGTGGCCCAGGCCCCCGGCTCGATGATTGGGATGAAACGGTTGTAAGGACACGGCGTCTGGGACGCGCCTGCTTGCCGCAGCCCTTTAGTTTCGCCCAATTTGGCCTGCACTGCCAGCGCGTGCCGGTCAAGGGGTGCAGCGGGCCCGATCTGGGCGGGGAGACAGGCCGGCACTGGTGCGAAAGGGGGGACTCGAACCCCCACGCCTTGCGGCACTGGAACCTAAATCCAGGGCGTCTACCAATTCCGCCACTTTCGCGTGGCCGGCACAGGCCTTCATTGTCGCAGGCGGGGGCCGGAAGCGAAAGGTCTGCACAAAGCTGAATCTGCTGTCCCGGACGACCGGCAGCCGCCCGGGACGGCCCTGGATCAGGGTTTCAGGGGTGCGGCGGGCGCTGCGTCAGCCCCCTGCCCGCCCGCTGCGTCCACGTTGCGGATCTCGATGCCACCGCCATCGGTCCGGCGCAGCTGCACCGCTTCGGGCTGGGTCACGCCTTCAGCCGGCGCCGCCGGCTGCATCTCCATCGCCTCACCGACAGTAGGTGCGGGAACATGCTGCGCATCGGCATCGCGCTGCACGGTCTGCGCTGGGTCGCCCGGCGGGCTGCAGGCAGCGAGCGCCACCAGCGCGAGCGGAACCATCGCCCATGAAACGCGTCGGTTGATATCGGCCATCAGATTCTCCTTCATGCATGCGCCATCAGCGCGGAAGAACCATTGGGTGCGATGCAGGACACGAAGCGGTGAGAAGCAGCGCACAGCATTGAAAACACTGATGACGCGTATGACCCCGGTTTCATCACCGCTTCAGTAGCGACTTGGCGCACTCAGCCAGGCCACAGGCAAGAAAAAAGCCACTTGGCTGACCAAGTGGCTTTCGTCTGGTGGGCTGTCAAGGATTCGAACCTTGGACCTATTGATTAAGAGTCAACTGCTCTACCAACTGAGCTAACAGCCCGAAATCGGGGCGCGAATTATGACCCGATCCGCTCGGTGGGTGCAAGCACTTTTTTCAACATCGTTGAAACCAGCGCTGCGGTCCCGCTGCCGCTGCAGCGGCCCCGCCAGGCGGAGCGCTTCAGCGCGTGATCCATCGAAATGATGGGGTCACACTTATAAGAAAAAAGCCACCTGGCGTACCAGGTGGCTTCCGTCTTGGTGGGCCGTCAAGGATTCGAACCTTGGACCTATTGATTAAGAGTCAACTGCTCTACCAACTGAGCTAACGGCCCGTGAAACTCAGACGCACATTGTAGCGTGCGTTCTGTTTATTGCAATACCGTTTCGGCAGCGCCGATGCGGTTGAATCAGTGGGGTGGCTGAGGGGATTCGAACCCCCGACCACCGGAATCACAATCCGGTACTCTAACCAACTGAGCTACAGCCACCACTGAAACTTTCGCCCCACCGCCGCTACTGCCGACGCGGGAGCTTCAAACCTTTGCCTGGAGACTGTCACCGAAGTTCCGGTCCGCCGAAGCGAGTCCGATATTCTGGTGGAGTCTTTACGCTTTTGCAAGCACTTCTTCACATCCGTCGATGCGATCCCAGTGCCTCGCCAATGGCGCGCCCGACAGGAATCGAACCTGTAACCGCCGGCTTAGAAGGCCGGTGCTCTATCCAGTTGAGCTACGGGCGCCCGAACCGGAACGGCGTCCAATCCGACGTGATGTGGGATTGGTCGGGGTAGAGGGATTCGAACCCCCGACATCCTGCTCCCAAAGCAGGCGCGCTACCAGACTGCGCTATACCCCGGTCTTGCAATCCCCTCGGGCCAGGCCCGGGGAGCTGGTCATTGTGGCCAAGCGCATCATGAACTGTCAACGCGGCGATCCGGACCCGACGCGTGGCACGGCGCCACGCGCAGCCATCGGCTATGCTCCCGGTCATCGGCCGGATGGCCGTCCAGCCCCTCATTCGCACGGAGAACACGCATGCGCAGCGGCAACCCGGCTCTTTCCGAGTCGACCTTCCTCGACCTCGCCAGTGGCTCGGTGGTGACCAGCCCCGACCAGGTCATGACCCTCAACGGCACCGCCAACAAGACCGGCATCCTGCTGCTGCTGACCGTGCTGACCGCGGCGTTCGCCTGGAGCCAGTCGGTCGATGAGTACGGCCAGATTTCCGGCAGCGCGAGCCTGTACGCCATCGGCGGTGCAATCGGCGGCCTGGTGCTGGCGCTGATCACCATCTTCAAGAAGGAATGGTCGCCGGTCACCGCACCGATGTACGCGCTGGTCGAAGGCCTGTTCCTGGGCGCCGTCTCGGCCCTGTTCAACATGAAGTACCCGGGCATCGTATTCCAGGCCGTGCTGCTGACCTTCGGCACCCTGGCCGCGCTGCTGTTCGCGTACCGCAGCGGCATGATCAAGGCCACCGAGAACTTCAAGATGGGCGTGGTCGCCGCCACCGGCGGCATCGCCCTGCTCTACCTGGCCTCGTTCGTGCTCGGCTTCTTCAACATCGATGTGCCGGTGATCCACGACTCCAGCTGGTTGGGCATTGCTTTCAGCCTGTTCGTGGTGGTCGTCGCCGCGCTGAACCTGGTGCTGGATTTCGACTTCATCGAAACCGGCGTGGCCCAGCGCGCGCCGAAGTACATGGAGTGGTATGGCGCATTCGGCCTGATGGTGACCCTGGTCTGGCTGTATGTGGAGTTCCTGCGCCTGCTGTCGAAGATCCAGCAGCGCTGAGCCCCATCAGGTCGTAAACGACAAGCCGTGGTCCGAGAGGGCCACGGCTTCTTTTTTGGAACCCCACCCCATGTCCCACACCTTCCACAGCTATCGCCCGGCCGACGGCCACCGCCTGCCGCACGACCCGTTCAACGCCATCATCGGCCCACGACCGATCGGCTGGATTTCCAGCTGCGACGGCGAAGGAACATTGAACCTGGCGCCGTACAGCTTCTTCAATGCGTTCAACTACACCCCGCCGATCATCGGCTTCTCCAGCCAGGGCCGCAAAGACTCGCTGCGCAACATTGAAGCGACCGGTGAGTTCGCCTGGAACCTGGCGACCTTCGACCTGGCCGAAGCAATGAACGAAAGCTGTCGTGCGGTCGGGCCGGAGGTCGACGAGTTCGCCCTGGCCGGGCTGACGCCACTGGCCTCCACGCAGGTCGCGCCACCCCGCGTGGCACAGAGCCCGGTAAGCATGGAATGCCGCTGCACCCAGATCGTGCGCCTGCGCGATGCCGCCGGGCAGGACACCAACGGCTGGCTGGTGCTGGGCGAAGTGGTCGCAGTGCACATCGATACCCGTTTGCTGGTCGATGGCATCTACGACACCGCTGCAGCGGCGCCGATCCTGCGCGGCGGCGGCCCCGCCGACTACTTCCGCATCGGCGCCGAACAACGCTTCCGCATGTTCCGCCCGGCCTGAGTCTCAGGCCGCCGGCGCGCGTGCCAGCAGCGCCGGCAGCGACGAGGCCAGCAACGCGATGCCTGACGCCGTGAGCAGGCTCAGCACGACCTGCCGGAAACGCGCTTCGCTGATGCCGATGTAGACCCGCGCACCCAGCAGGGTCGGCGCCAGCATCGCCGGCGCCACGATGGCGAAGTACGGCAGCATCTGCCGCGTCACCAGTCCACTGCCAACATAGGTGGCCATGGTCACCGCCAGCATGGCCAGGTTGAAGTTCTGGATGACCGCGCGCTGCTCGTCCTTGCCGAAGCCGCGCAGCGTGCTCCACAACGTCGGCACCGGCCCGGCGAAGCCACCGATGCCACTGAGCACGCCACCGGCCATACCGGCAATGGCGTCACCCACGCGCCCTCCGATCGTGATCGGCGGCAACGAGCGCGCCATCAGCATCACCGGGCACCACAGCGCCAGGAAGCCGCCCAGCAAAGCCTTGAACCAGTCCATGTCCAGCTGCGGCAGCACCATCACGCCCAGCGGAATGCCGGCCAGCCCACCCAGCACGAAGGGCAGCAGCAGGCGCAGGTTGAAGCCACGGCGCACGGTGAACACCGCCACCAGCTGGCCGACCAGCGCGCCGAACACCGACAGTGTGGCCGCCAGTCGCGGCTCCAGCCCCCATGCCCAGAACGACATCGCCACCATGCCGAAGGCGAAGCCGGACAGCCCCTGCACGAACCCGGCAACGATCGCGCCAAGCGCGACCAGCAGATACACCGACTCCATCACCACCTCGGTTGCAACCGCGCGGCTACCCTGCCGCGCCCATCTGCGCAGCGTAGTGCGCTACAAGGTGCTCGACCAGCGCGCGCACTTTCGGCGCCAGCGCACGTGCATGCGGATACAGCGCGAAGTAGCGGCGCTGCCCGGCATGCCAGGCCGGCAGCACGCGGATCAAGCGGCCCGCGCGCAGGTCCTCCTGGACGGTCAGCGCAGTGAACAGGCTGATGCCCATTCCGGCCAGCGCGGCGGCATACAGCGCAGGCGTGGCATCCACGCGCAGGCGCTGGCCGGCCTCGATGCTCACGCAGGTACCGCGCGGCCCCTGCAGCTGCCAGGGCGGCATTGACGGCGTGGGACTGAATCCCAGCAGCGTATGTTGTTCGAGATCCGCAGCCTGCCGCGGCAGACCACGACGTGCCAGATAGGCCGGCGCGGCCACCAGGATGCGCGGGCAGCTGGCCAGTTCGCGCGCGACCAGCTGGCTGTCCGGCAACGAGGGCGCGATGCGCAGGGCCAGGTCGAAACCGCCCCCCACCACATCGACCAGTTGATCATCGGCTGACAGGTCCAGCGAGACCTGTGGGTTGCGCTGCAGGAACGACGGCAGCCACTGGGGCAGCTCCTGGCTGGCGACCACCTGCGGCACGCTGATGCGTACGGCGCCACTGGGCTGCGCCTGCCCGGCACGCGCGCGGTCATCCGCCTCCTGCAGACGATCGAGCAGCAAGCCCGCCTCCCGGTAGTAATCGCGTCCGGCTTCGGTCAATGACAGCCGGCGGCTGTTCCGATCGAGCAGGCGTACCTGCAGGTGGTCTTCCAGTTGCCGCAGCTGCCGTGACATCGCCGAGTGGGTCGTGCCCAGGCGTTCTGCCGCAGCGGTGAAGCTGCCTGCGTCGACGATGGCGCGCAGCGCACGCAGGGCAGCGAAATGATCCATCAGCGAGCGGTTCCCCCTGGCAGGGCCCACGGCATGCGGGCCCTGCCAGCTTATCAAGCGCCGTCGCCGGCTTTGCGCACCGGCAGCGCCAGGATCGCATCGGTACTCAGAACGTCACCGAAGGCGTCCTCGATCTGCGCCAGCGAGGCCTCGTGCAGCACGCGATGATCCATGCGCTGGCCGCTGGCCAGATCCAGGTCGCGACTGGCGCTGGCATCGGACGACACGATCACCCGGTAGCCACGCGGTGCGGCGGCTGCATCGCGGGCCGCACCGGCCACGCAGGCATGGGTTTGCAGGCCGGTGACGATCAGCGTGTCGATGCCGGCGTCCTTCAGCACGGTGTCCAGCACGGCAGCCGAAGCACCAGCGAACACGCTGACGTTGTCCTTCTGCACCACGGTTTCGCCCTTGCGCGGCAGCAGGTCACGATGGAAGGCGGCGTTGACGCTGCCCTGCGCAAACAACGGCGCGCCGGCCGGCAGCACGTGTTGCACATGGATCACACGGATGCCATGCGCATCGGCGAACTCGACCACCCGCTTGGCCTGGCGCAGCGCCGCCATGCCATCGGGAATGACCATGCGGCCACCGGCAAAGCCCGGTGCAGCGCTGGCATCGAAGTATTCGTTCTGGAAGTCGATCACCAGCACGGCGGTCTTCGCGGCATCCAGCGAGGCCGCGACCGGCACGCCGGCCATGTCGCGGATGGTGGAATGGGACGGCTCGGCAGCGGCAACCGGGGCGGTGGCGGCCATGCCGATCAGGCTGGCCAAGCCGAAGGCGGTGAGGTTCATGGGAGGGTTCCTGTGTGGTGGGTGTGGGGGCACAGGATGCGTAGCGATTGGCGCACGGACCAGCCGTGCGGCGGTACATGATCTGTGCGGAAACCGCACAACCGATCATTCCGTCATCCACGCATGGCGTGGATATACCGGAAAACGCAACGGGGCGCCCGAAGGCGCCCCGTTGGGATCCAACCGAGGTCGACCGGCCGCTTACAGGCGGGTGGCGATGGCCTTGGCGAAGCTCATGGTGGTACCGGTGCCGCCGAGGTCGCCGGTCAGCGAATCCTTGGCTTCCATCGTTGCGACGATGGCCTTGCGCAGGCGCTCGGCGTTTTCCGGCTGACCGATATGGTCCAGCATCTGCGCGGCTGCCAGCAGCAGCGCGCACGGATTGGCCTTGCCCTGGCCGGCGATGTCCGGCGCGGTGCCGTGCACGGCTTCGAAGATCGCCGCGTCCTTGCCGATGTTGGCACCCGGGGCCAGGCCCAGGCCGCCAACCAGGCCGGCGCACAGGTCGGAGATGATGTCGCCGAACAGGTTGGTGGTGACGATCACGTCGAACTGTTCCGGACGCATCACCAGCTGCATGCAGCAGTTGTCGACGATCATTTCCTGGAACTCGATGTCCGGGTACTGCGCGGCCACTTCACGGGCGACGTTCAGGAACAGGCCCGAGGTCGACTTGATGATGTTGGCCTTGTGCACGGCGGTGACCTTCTTGCGGCCGACGCTGCGGGCCAGCTCGAAGGCGTAGCGCACGATGCGCTCGGAACCCTTGCGGGTGATGCGGGTGCCGGAGAAGGCGGTCTCGCCGTCGGCCGACACTTCCTGGCCTTCGGCCAGGTACGCACCTTCGGTGTTCTCACGAACGGTGATCAGGTCGACGTTGTCGAAACGCGACTTGGTGTTCGGGAAGGTGTGGGCCGGACGCACGTTGGCGTACAGGTCGAAGTGGCGGCGCAGGCTGACGTTGATCGAGGTGAAGCCACCACCGACCGGGGTGGTCAGCGGGCTCTTCAGCGCGACCTTGTTGCGCGCGATCGATTCCAGGGTCACCGCCGGCATCAGGTCGCCGTGCTTTTCCAGGGCCACCAGGCCGGCGTCGGCGTCTTCGTACTCCAGGCCAGCGTTCAGCTGGTCGAGCACGAACAGGGTGGCGTCCATGATTTCCGGGCCAATGCCGTCGCCGCGGATGACCGTAATTTTCTGCGTCATTGATCGATGTTCCGAACAGGGGGAAAAACGCCGTCCGGACGTGCCCGGAAACGCCGGCGCAAAGGAAGTTTCACCGGCAATTATGCCTGAGCCGGGGCCGAGGTCCCAAATAGACCATGGTCCCAGTCCCCGGCTCAGGCAGAATTGCCCGCGCATTCCACCTTATCCCCGCGCCTGTCGGCGCGCCCCCTTGAACAACAAGGGGGCTCCAGGACTGTTGGATCGCGGGGCAGGCCCCCTCGCGGGCCCGGTAGTGCCGGCCGCTGGCCGGCAACCCCGGCCATGCCGGATTCAGGCGATGCCGGCCAGCGGCCGGCACTACCCCTCAGTGCTCGTGCGCTGCCGGGGCGGCGGCGCCGCCTTCGAGCTGGTCGAGGAAGTCGACCGCGCGGCGCAGGTGCGGGATCACGATCGAGCCGCCGACCACCAGGCCGACCGAGAAGGTCTCGAAGAACTCCTCGCGGGTCACCCCGGCGTCCTTGCACTGGGCCACGTGGTAGCTGATGCAGTCGTCGCAGCGCAGCACCATCGAGGCCACCAGGCCCAGCAGTTCCTTGGTCTTCACGTCCAGCGCGCCGGCCTGGTAGGTCTGCGTGTCCAGTGCGAAGAAGCGCCGCACCACCTGGTTCGGTTCGCCCAGGATGCGCTCGTTCATGCGCTTGCGGAAATCGGTGAACTCGGCGATGCGGTCCTTGCTGCCGTCGTCGGCCGCGCTCATGCCTGGCCCTGCCCGGCCAGCAGCGGCTCGAGCTTGCCTTCACGGTGCAGGGCCATCATGTCATCGTAACCGCCGACATGGACATCACCCACGAAGATCTGCGGCACGCTGGTCCGACGGGTCAGCGCCATCATCTTCTCGCGCTCGACCGGGTCCAGGTCGATGCGGACCTCGGTCCACTGCTGGCCCTTGCTCTTCAGGAAGTTCTTGGCGGCCACGCAATACGGGCAGACGGCGGTGGAATAGATGGTGATGGCGGGGGCACCGCCGGCGGTCTGGGCTGTCACGGGAAACTCCACGATGGATCGACGGTCTACATATGGTACCGGTGCGCTGGAATTTCCACGCCACCGACGCAACACTGTGGATTAACGAATGGTTGCCCCCTGCCCTGCCACGCTTGGCGCGCCCTGCCCGAGGATCTTCTGCTTGCGAGCCCTGCTGCTGACTACCGCCGTCACCCTGGCCCTGGCCATGCCGCTGGCCCAGGCCCAGGAGAAGCTGCCCGACATCGGTTCCTCGGCCGGCGAGCTTCTGACCCCGGCGCGCCAGGCCGAGTACGGCGCGATGATGCTGCGCGAGCTGCGCAACTACGGCTACCTGCTGGACGACCCGCTGGTGAACGACTGGTTGCAGACCATGGGCACCCGGCTTGGCTCCAACAGCGACCAGCCGCGCCAGCCCTACACCTTCTTCGTGATGAAGGACCGCCAGATCAACGCCTTCGCCACGCTGGGCGGCTACATCGGGGTCAATGCCGGCCTGGTGCTGACCGCCGAACGCGAGGACGAGGTGGCTGCAGTGCTGTCCCACGAAATCGCCCACGTCACCCAGCAGCACGTGCTGCGCGGGGTCGAGCGCGCCCAGCGCGACCAGATTCCGATCCTGCTGGGCATGCTGGCGGCGGTGGTGGCTGCCCAGGCCAGCAACAGCACCTCCTCGGGCAATGCGACCATGGCCGCGATCAGCTCGGGCATGGGCCTGATGCAGCAGCGGCAGATCAACTACACCCGCTCCAACGAATCGGAGGCCGACCGCCTCGGCATCCGCACCCTGTCGCGCAGCGGCTATGACGTGGACGCGATGGCCGGCTTCTTCGAGCGCATGTCGGCGGCGATGCGCGGCAACGAGGGCGGCTACAGCGTGCCCGAGTTCCTGCGCACCCACCCGGTCAACATCACCCGCATCAGCGAGGCCAAGGCCCGCGCCGAGCAGATGAAGAAGGACACGGTGCTGCTGACCACCAGCACCCCCAGCGGCGAGCGCAAGGAACGGGTGAATCCGGCCGACCCGGGCTTGGCCGAGCCGCTGCTGCGCGGAAACAACCCCCTGCTGCCCAGCAGCGTGCTGCGCATTCCGGTCGGCCAGCTGGCCCGTGGCGCCAGCGGCGACTTCGAGTGGGCACGCGAACGCCTGCGGGTGCTCAGCGCCGATTCCACCGCCGAGCTGGAGCGCGAATACGCAGATATGGCCAAGCGGCAGAAGGACGGCCTCAACGATGCACAGCGCTACGGCCAGGCGCTGGCGGTCATGCGCGGCGGCCGCAGCGGTGCCACGCAGGCCCGGCAGACCCTGGCCAGCCTGCTGCAGACCCGCCCGGACAACCTGTGGCTGGCACTGGGCCTGGGCGAGGCCGAATCGCGTGCCGGGCTGGGGGCGCAGGCCAACACCCGTTTCGAGCAGCTGCTGCGCGAGCACCCCAACAGCCGGCCCGTGGCCCTGACCTATGCCGAGATCCTGAACGAACAGGGCACCCGCGAGGCCGGCCAGCGCGCACAGGCCATGCTGCGGCCCCTGCTGTCGCAAAGTGGTAACGATCCGGTCTTCCAGCAGCGATACGCCCGTGCCAGCGAGCTGGCCGGTGACAGCGTGCGCGCCAGCGAGGCCTATGCCGAGGCCGCCTTCCTCAGCGGCCGCCCGGAGCAGTCGCTGATGCAGCTGCAGGCGCTCAAGCGCAACCCGGCGCTGGACTATGTGGGCCGGGCGCGGGTGGATGCGCGCATCGAGGCGATCACCCCCACCGTGCTGGAGCTGCGCCGCCAGGGCGTGCAGGACCCGGACCTGGACCGCCGCTGAGTGCTGCATGACCGGTCGATGGCAATCCCGACCGGTTCCGGCCAGGCAGTCACAAACATGTCATCAAACCGTAGTCTACTGGCACCACTCCAGTAACCGAGCCCTACGGTGTCCTCGTGCAGAAACGCATCCTGATCGTCGATGACGAGCCCGCGATCCGTGAAATGGTCGCCTTCGCCCTGCGCAAGGGCGATTACGAACCGGTCCACGCCGGCGACGCCCGCGAGGCCCAGACCGCGATCGCCGACCGCGTTCCCGACCTGATCCTGCTGGACTGGATGCTGCCCGGCACCAGCGGCCTGGATCTGGCCCGCCGCTGGCGCAAGGAGACGCTGACCCGCGAAGTGCCGATCATCATGCTGACCGCCCGCGGTGAAGAGAACGACCGCGTGGGTGGCCTGGAAGCCGGTGTCGACGACTACGTGGTCAAGCCGTTCTCGGCGCGCGAACTGCTGGCCCGCATCCGTGCGGTCATGCGCCGCGCCCGCGAGGACGACGAAGACGGCAGCGTGGCGGTGGGCCCGATCCGCATCGACGGCGCCGCCCATCGCGTGTTCGCCAACGACCAGCCGGTGCCGATCGGCCCGACCGAATACCGCCTGCTGCACTTCTTCATGACCCACCCCGAGCGCGTCTACACCCGCGCCCAGCTGCTGGACCATGTGTGGGGCGGCAGCGTGTACGTGGAGGAGCGCACCATCGACGTGCACATCCGCCGCCTGCGCAAGACGCTGGAACCGTTCAACGCCGAGAACATGGTGCAGACCGTGCGCGGCGCCGGCTACCGCTTCTCCACCGCCACCTGAGTCTCGTCGTGCCGGCGCCACGCACCCGCGGGTGCCGGCGCCGGCAACTCTGCTATAACCCTCGGTTCACCCCAGTGAACCGCCGCACCTCAACGACGAGATCGCAATGCCCCGCCACATCCGCTCTGCCTGGTTGAAGACCCTGGCCACCGTTGCCGCGGTACTGCTGTTCTCCGGACTGGTGGGGTGGTTCACGGGTCACCTGTGGTTGTGCATCGCACTGGGCGCACTGGCCACCCTGGCCTGGCATTACTGGCGGCTGCGCAGCGTGCTGCGCCGGCTGACCGCGCGCCAGCGCTGGGACACCGCCGAGGAAGGCACCGGCGTCTGGAACGAGCTGGACCGCCTGCTGTACCGCAACCAGGTGGAAATGCGCGTTCGCAAGCGCCGCCTGCTCGACATGCTGCGCAGCTACCGCGCCGCCGCCGCCGCGCTGCCCGACGCCGTGGTGGTGCTGGACCGCAACAGCCAGCGCGTGCAGTGGTTCAACGAAGCGGCCACCGCCCTGCTCGGCCTGCATCATCCGGGCGACCTCGGCGAGGCCCTGGTCGAACGCCTGCAGCCGATGCCGCTTGCCCACTGGCTGGCCGGCGGCCGCAATGCCGAGCCGATCCTGGACGTGCCCTCGCCGGTCGATCCGGCGATCCGCCTGAACCTGCGCCTGATCCCCTATTCGTCGGACTACTGGCTGCTGATCGCCCGCGACGTCAGCAAGCTGCTGCGCCTGGAACAGGTGCGCCGCGACTTCGTCGCCAACGTTTCACACGAACTGCGCACGCCGCTCACCGTGGTCCACGGCTACCTGGACATGATGGACCCGGAGGATTTCCCGGGAACCGGACCGATGCTGGAAGAAATGCGCAAGCAGAGCCAGCGCATGGCCCAGCTGGTGGAAGACCTGCTGACCCTGTCGCGGCTGGAATCGCAGGAACACAGCGAGGAAGAGACCGTGGCCATGCAGCCGATGCTGGCCACGCTGCGCCGCGAGGCCGAAGCGCACAGCCAGGGCCGCCACCAGATCAGCATCGACGATCAGGCCGGCGTCGACCTGCAGGGCTCCACCAAGGAACTGCACAGCGCCTTCTCCAACCTGGTGACCAATGCGGTGCGCTATACCCCGGCCGGTGGCCGCATCGCGGTGGAATTCCGCCGCGAAGGCGACGGCGCGGTGCTGGCGGTGCGCGATTCCGGTTACGGCATCCCGGCCACTCACCTGCCGCGCCTGACCGAACGTTTCTACCGTGTCTCCAGCAGCCGTTCCCGCGAAAGCGGCGGTACCGGCCTGGGCCTGTCCATCGTCAAGCACATCCTCGGCCTGCACCACGCGCGGCTGGAGATTGAAAGCGAGGTTGGCAAGGGCTCGGTGTTTTCCTGCCATTTCGATGCCGACCACGTGCGCCCGCGCGAGTCCGCCCCCCTGACTTCCATCGAAGAATGACGCCATGAGCAGCCTCGGATCCCTCCCCCTCCCCGTGAGCCCGGACAACGATCCGTTGCGCGACCCGGCGCTCTACATCAACCGCGAACTGTCGCAGCTGGATTTCAACTTCCGCGTGCTGGCCCAGGCGATGGATCCGCAGGTGCCGCTGCTGGAGCGCCTGCGCTTCATGTGCATTTCCTGCACCAACCTGGACGAGTTCTTCGAGATCCGCGCCGCCGCCGTCCGCCACGCGCAGGAGTTCGGCCTGCCGCCGGCACCGGACGGGATGAGCCCGCAGGCCATCCTCAACGCCATCCACGACCGCGCCGCCGAACTGGTGGACCAGCAGTACCGCTGCTGGAACGAGACGCTGCGCCCGGCACTGATGGAGGCCGGCATCGGCGTACTCGGCCGGCATTCGTGGACCCACCGCCAGAAGCGCTGGCTGCGCGCGTACTTCCGCAACGAGATCATGCCGGTGCTGTCGCCGCTGGGCCTGGACCCGGTGCACCCGTTCCCGAAGATCCTCAACAAGTCGCTGAACATCGTGGTGGTGCTGAAGGGCACCGATGCGTTCGGCCGCGCCGGCCACCTGGCCATCGTGCGTGCGCCGCGCTCGCTGCCGCGCATCATCCAGCTGCCGGAGAAGCTCGGCGGATCGCAGAACTTCGTGTTCCTGTCGTCGGTGCTGTCCACCTTCGTCGATGAGCTGTTCCCGGGCATGGAAGTCCAGGGTGCCTACCAGTTCCGCGTTACCCGCAATTCCGAGCTGGTGGTGGACGAGGAGGAAGTGGAGAACCTGGCGCTGGCACTGCGCGACGAACTGGTCGATCGCGGCTACCGGCCGGCGGTGCGGCTGGAAATCGCGCAGGACATGCCGCGCGAGATCGTGCGCACCCTGCTGCAGAACTTCGGCCTGACCGAGAACGCGGTGTACCGCATCGACGGCCCGGTCAACCTCAACCGCATCATCCAGCTGTACGACCTGATCGCACAGCCGGACCTGAAGTACCCGCCGATGACCCCGCGCACCCTGCGCGACAGCGACGGCATCTTCGAGACAGCGGCGCGCCAGGACCTGCTGCTGCACCACCCGTTCGATGCCTTCACCGCGGTGCTGGACCTGATCCGGCAGGCGGCGATCGATCCCAACGTGCTGGCGATCAAGCAGACCCTGTACCGCACCGGCAAGGATTCGTTGATCGTCGACGCGCTGATCCAGGCCGCGCGCAACGGCAAGGACGTGACCGTGGTGGTCGAGCTGCGCGCGCGCTTCGACGAAGAGGCCAACCTGGGCCTGGCCGATCGCCTGCAGGAAGCCGGCGTGCAGGTGGTGTACGGCGTGGTCGGCTACAAGACCCACGCCAAGATGCTGCTGATCGTGCGCCGCGAGGGCCGCAAGCTGCGCCGCTACGTGCACCTGGGCACCGGCAACTACCACAGCGGCACCGCACGCGCGTACACCGACATCAGCCTGATCACTGCCGATGCGGACATCGGCAACGATGTGCACCTGCTGTTCCAGCAGCTGTCCGGGCTGGCGTCGAAGATGAAGCTCAAGCGCCTGCTGCAGTCGCCCTTCACCCTGCACACCGGCATCCTCGGCCGCATCGAGCGCGAAACGCGCATCGCCGCCGCCGGCCGCCCGGCGCGGATCATCGCCAAGATGAACGCCCTGAACGAACCGCAGGTGGTGCGCGCGCTGTACGCCGCGTCGCAGGCCGGTGTGCAGATCGACCTGATCATCCGCGGCGCCTGCACCCTGCGCCCGGGCGTAGCGGGCATCTCGGACAACATCCGCGTGCGTTCGATCGTCGGCCGCTTCCTGGAGCACAGCCGCGTCTACTGGTTCGGCAACGACGGCGCACCGGAGATGTACTGCGCCAGCGCCGACTGGCTGGAACGCAACCTGCTGCGCCGGGTGGAAACCTGCTTCCCGATCCTGGACCCGGAGCTGGCCAAGCGCGTCTACCGCGAAGTCCTGCAGAACTACCTGGACGACAACCTCAACGCCTGGGAACTGGATGCCGACGGCATCTACCACAAGCGTGCGCCGGCCCACGACGAAGCCCCGCACTCTGCGCAGATGGCATTGATGCAGGGTCTCTGACCTGGTGTGTCGACCAAGGTCGACACCCACCATCAGATCGCAGAGAACTGTCGAAGGCGGGGTGGGTCCGGTGGCAGGGGTGTGAGCCGCATGGGCCCGAGGCATGCCTCGGGCGGGTTGGGCAGGACGCCCAACCCCGGTCTTGCCGTGTGCGCAGGACTGCGCACACGAGCAAGCGGCGACCAAGCCCCCATGGGTGAGGGCGCTTTGCTTGCGAAGCACTGCTTCGCGAGCGCCCGAACGCCCAGCCGCCAGCGGCTGGGCCGGCCTGGGGGTTCACGGCGTCCCCTGCCATCGGACCCACCCCGCCATCCCACGGATAGCCCGCTGTTGCTGTTGCCGTTGCTCTGGCCTCTGCAGGTGCAGGGCGCAGCCCTGCCGCACTCCCCTCTTCCAAAATGTGAAGGCCACGCGGTGACGAGCACACCGCCCCTTCGGCTAACATTCGCCCATGCCGCATACCACCACGACTCCGCCCGCATTGCAGGATGGCGACCTGCTGGCCGCCATCGACCTTGGCTCCAACAGTTTCCACATGGTCATCGCGCGCTACACGCTCGGCCAGCTGCGGGTGATCGACCGCCTGCGCGAGACGGTGCGCATGGCCGACGGCCTGGATGGCAAAGGTGGCCTCTCCGCCGCTGCACGGCAGCGCGCGCTGGAATGCCTGGCCCGTTTCGGACAACGCATCCGCAATGTGCCGCCGCACCGGGTACGCGCATTGGCCACCAACACCGTACGCCAGCTGCGCTCGCCGCAGTCGTTCCTGGTCCCGGCCGAAACCGCGCTGGGGCATGCCATTGAAGTGGTCAGCGGCCGCGAAGAAGCACGCCTGATCTACCTCGGCGTGGCCCACGCGCAACCGCCCAAACCCGGCCAGCGCCGCCTGGTCATCGACATTGGCGGTGGCTCCACCGAGTTCATCATCGGCATGGGCATGCAGACCCTGGAGCGCGAGAGCCTGCAGGCCGGCTGCATCGCCAGCACCCGCCGCTTCTTCCCGGGTGGCAAGCTGAGCAAGAAGCGCTGGAAGGATGCGCTGGCCGAGATCGGCCGCGAGTTCCAGCCCTTCGCCAGCAAGTACCGCGCACTGGGCTGGCAGGAAGCGCTCGGCTCCTCGGGCACGCACAAGGCGATCAGCGAGATCTGCGCAACGATGAAGCTGAGCAAGGGCGCGATCACCGCCGAGGCCCTGCCCCAACTGCGCGACGAACTGCTGAAGGCCAAGAAGATCGACGACATCCAGTTGCCGGGCCTGTCCAGCGACCGCCGCCCGATCATTGCCGGCGGCATCCTGGTGCTGGAGGCCGCCTTCCAGGCACTGGGCCTGCAGAAACTGCTGGTCAGCAAGGCGGCGATGCGCGAAGGCATCCTGTACGACATCGTCGGCCGCGCCGGTGAGAACGACCTGCGTGACGAATCGGTGGCCGCGCTCAGCCAGCGCTACGGCATCGACACGGTACAGGCCGACCGCGTGCAGGACACCGCGCTGTCGCTGCTGGAGCAGGTGCAGGAGCGCTGGAAGCTCGACGCCGACGACGCACGCATGCTCGGCTGGGCCGCGCGCCTGCACGAACTGGGCCTGATGATTGCCCACAGCGGCTACCACGTGCATGGCAGCTACGTGCTGGAGCACTCGGACATCGCCGGCTTCTCGCGGCAGGAGCAGCAGATGCTGGCGGCACTGGTACGCAGTCATCGCCGTAGCGTGACCAAGACCGCCTTCGACGCCCTGCCCGAGCGCCTGCTGCTGACTGCACGCCGGCTGGCCGCCCTGCTGCGCCTGGCGGTACTGCTCAACCGTGCCCACGAGGACGATCCGCTGCCGGCATTGGAACTGACCGCCGACGACAACCGCCTGTCGCTGATCGTGCCGCAGGCCTTCATCGATGCCCGCCCGCTGCTCCGCGCCGACCTGATCGGTGAGACCGACGGCCTCGCCGGCCTGGGCATCCAGTTCCGTCCGTTCGTGGCCTGATCCCTACTGCCAGAGCGGCGCGTCAGAACGCGTCGCCTTAGGCCTCCTCCGCGCGTGTTCGACAAGCTGTTGAAGCTCTACGACCACGGCCCTTCGGGGCCGTGGTTTTTTTCTGTTTCCGCGCAGGTTGTCGCTCCCTGCAATTGCCATGACGCTTTCAGTCCAGAGTCGAGGCGAGGATGCTTCGTCCGTCGCTCCCACGTCGATCAGATCAATCGATTGATTCACTTCCGGTTTGTGCGGAAGCGTCATGCCGTGCCATGGCGATTTCGTCCATTTCCCATACCTCTCCCCCTCCTCCTTCACTAGGTTCGAACAACCACCGCCTGCGGTGGCGTTGGCGCAGCCCGCTTGGCCGCGCACCGAAGACTTCGAAGACTGAGAGAGAGAGAGACCCATGACCATCCGTATTCCCGAACTCGGGTTGGCGATCCGTCGTGCACTTGCGATGACGGCAACCACTGCCCTGGCGGCTCCTGCCTTCGCGCAGCAGGCCCCCGAAGCCACCACGCTGGACCGCATCGAGATCACCGGCTCACGCATCCGCCAGGTCGACCTGGAAACCGCACAGCCGGTGCTGACCGTCAGCCGCGCCGACATCGAGCGACAGGGCTTCAACTCCGTTGCCGACATCCTGCAGAACCTGACTGCGACCGGCAGTCCGGCATTGAGCCGCGCCAGCCCACTGAGCGCCGGCGAAGCCGCCGGCGGCAGCTACGTGGACATGCGCGGCCTCGGTGCGCAGCGCACCCTGGTGCTGGTCAACGGCAAGCGGCTGGGCATGACCACCAGCGGATACCAGGACATTTCCAGCATTCCCGCCGCTGCGGTGGAACGCATGGAAGTGCTCAAGGACGGTGCCTCGGCCATCTACGGGTCCGATGCGATGGCCGGCGTGGTGAACATCATCACCCGCCGCAACGTCGAAGGCGTCACCGCCAACGTCTATCACGGCCAATACAGTGAAGGCGACGGCGCACGCACCCAGTACGACGTGGTTGCCGGCTGGTCCAATGACCGTGCTTCCATCAGCATTGCTGCCGAACATGTCGAAGAAAAGGGCGTCTGGGCCAGGGACCGTGGCTTCAGTGCCTATACCTATACCGACCGCCACGCGGATGACGGCTGGACCACGGTCGGCCAGTGGGGCCGCATCACCGGCTTCAAGGGCCCCGGCTGCAGCAACAGCCGGGGCTGCAGCTATTCGCTCGACCGTGGCAGCCTGCCGGGTGGACCGGACAGCTTCCACCTCAGCGACAACACACCATTCACCGGTGATGTCAGCAACAGCAACGAGCAGATGCATCTGCAGACGCCGATCAAGCGCGATTCGATCTTCGTCGATGCGCGCGTGGATCTGAACGACCAGGTCCGTTTCAACACGCAGCTGGCCTACAACCGGCGCACCACCACGCGCCAGATCGCCGGCTACCCCTTCCAGTCCGGCCCAGCCGGCATCACCCCGATGTCCGCCGACAGCTGGTTCAACCCGTTCGGCAGCCACCACGGCTACGACACGCCCAGTGATGTGCATTGGAACCGCCGTACCTGGGAAATTCCTCGCGTCAGCACCAGCGATCTGACCACCTGGCAGGCCGTCGCGGCATTCGAGGGCAACTTCGAATTCGGCGGTCGCGACTTCGACTGGGAAGCGGGCTACCAGTACAACCGCAGTGAGCTGACCCAACGTGCCACCGGCAACCTGCACAAACAGCGCGTGGCCGATGCCACCGGCCCCTCGTTCTTCAACCCGGAAACCGGCAGGGTTGAATGTGGCACCCCAGAAGCACCGATTGCCGGCTGCAAGCCGTGGAATCCGCTGGTTCCGGAGGGCCAGAATGATCCTTATGGGCTGACCGGCAATCCCGAACTGCAGGAGTGGCTGTTCCCGGAAGAACTCACCCGCGGGCGCACCACCACCCGCAATCTGTTCGCCAACCTCAGCGGCAGCCTGGCCACTCTGCCGGCAGGTGAACTCGGCTTCGCAGTGGGCGCGGAGAGCCGTCGTGAGGACGGTCGCTTCATCCCCGACCCGCTGGCGCAGACCGGTGCCACCACCAACCTGGCAGCCGGCCCGACCGGCGGCAGCTACCGTGTCGACGAAGCCTACCTGGAGCTGAGCGTGCCGGTGCTGCGCGACCTCGCCGGTGCCCGCGAGCTGACCCTCAACGCGGCCACGCGGTACTCGGACTACTCCACCTTCGGCGGAACCCTCAACAGCAAGTTCGGCGTCACCTGGAAGCCCATCGATCAGCTGCTGGTCCGCGGCACCTGGGCCCAGGGCTTCCGCGCGCCAACCATCGCCAACCTTTACGGCGGCGGCTCGGAGACGTTCACCACCGGCTTCCGCGACCCCTGCGACACGGTCTACGGTGCAGCGGCCAGCAGTCCTGAAGTGCGCGCGCGCTGCGCCGCCGACATCGCCAATGCCGACACCTACCGCCAGCTCGGCCAGGGCAATGAACCCATCACCGGTAGCAGTGGACAGACGCCCCTGCCCTTCACCAACGGCTCCAATCCGGACCTGCAGCCGGAAACCTCGACCAGCCGCACGCTGGGCCTGGTCTGGAGCCCGACGTTTGCCGAAGGGCTGAACATCGCTTTGGACTGGTGGAGGATCCGCATCGACAACACCATCGTTTCCGATCATCCCAATGACATCCTCCGCGACTGCTACGAGCTGGGCATCGCCGAGCGCTGCGGCAGCTTCACCCGCGATCCGGAGCTGGGCATTGTCAACAAGCTCAACTACGGCAACCGCAACAGCGGCTTCCGCCAGGCGGAAGGCTATGACCTGGAGATTGGCCACAAGGTCGAAACCCGCTGGGGCACGTTGAGCGCCGACTGGAAGACCACCTATGTGGTCAACGCCGAAGAGAAGACCACCAACGAAGCCGGCGTACCGGCCATCCCCAGCAACGGCATCGCCACCAACGGCGGCATCGGCTTCCGCGTTCGCTCCAACGCATCGCTGGGCTGGGAGCATGGCAATCTCGGCCTGACCTGGGGACTGCGCTACTTCTCCGCGGTCAAGGAACGCTGCCTGGGCGCGGAGGATTATCCGAACGAGTGTTCCCACCCCGGCCAGCGCGCGCCGTGGTTCAGCGGTACGCGCGACTACAACCGTCGTGGATCGGTCACCTTCCATGACGTGCAGGCGCGCTACAACCTGCCATGGGACGCCACCGTTTCGATCGGTGCCAACAACGTGTTCGGCCGCCAGGGGCCGGTCATGTACAGCCAGCCGAGTTCCAACTTTTCCTATTACGGCGGCTTCGACATCGGCCGTTTCATCTATATGAAATACCAGCAGCGCTTCTGATCCACGCACCAAACACGGTGCCCACCATGGCCCCTCGGGGCCGTGGTGGCGAGGGCCCCCGACCGCGTCATCTACTGGTCGCAAAGCGGTCATATCGGCTACATCGCCAGACCCGAGCATGCCGGAAACCCGGAGGCCCGCCATGCGCTATGCCATCGTCACCGAGACCTATCCGCCGGAAGTTAACGGCGTTGCCCTCACCGTGCAGGGACTGGAGCAGGGACTGCGCAACGCCGGCCATGAGATCGACCTGATCCGGCCCCGCCAGGCCAACGAAGCGTTGGACTCCGCCCCGGGCACCCTGTTGGTTCCCGGCGCCGCCCTTCCGCGCTACCCCGGCCTGCGCTTCGGCATGCCGGCACCGATCCGGCTCGGCCGCCATTGGCAGCAGCAACGCCCGGATGCCGTCTATGTCGCCACCGAAGGCCCACTGGGCTGGTCGGCGGTGCGCACCGCACGGCGCCTCGGCATCCCGGTGGCCAGCGGCTTCCACACCCGCTTCGACGAGTACCTGCCCGATTACGGCGTGGCCTGGCTGCAGGCCGCCGCGATGCGCTGGATGCGCCGCTTCCACAACCAGGCCGATGCGACGCTGGTACCCACCCGCGAACTGCAGCAGTTCCTCGGCGAACAGGGTTTCGAACGCGTACGCCTGCTGGCACGTGCGGTCGACAGCCAGCAGTTCGATCCGAGCCGCCGTGACCCTGCGCTGCGCGAGGAGTGGGGCGTGGACGGCAACGGCCTGGTGGCGATCTACGTCGGCCGCATCGCCGCCGAGAAGAACCTCGGCCTGGCGGTGAAAGCATTCCGCCGGCTGCAGCAGATCCGTCCCAAGGCGCGCTTCGTGTGGGTGGGCGATGGCCCGGCCCGCGAAAAACTGGCGCACGAGAATCCCGACTTCATCTTCTGCGGCATCCAGCGTGGCGAAGCCCTTGCACGTCATTTCGCCAGCGGCGATCTGTTCCTGTTCCCCAGCCGCAGCGAGACCTTCGGCAACGTGACCCTTGAAAGCATGGCCAGTGGCGTGGCAACGGTGGCCTTCGACTACGGCGCTGCGCGCGAGTACCTGCGCAATGGCGAGAATGGCGCCGCAGTGGACAACGATGAGCAGTTCATCGAAGCGGCCGTGCAACTGGCCGCGGATGACGCACAGCGCCACGTGCTGGGCAACAACGCCGCACGCGCCATGAAGCGTCTGCATCCGCAGCAGGTGGTGGCGGAATTCGACGCCCTGCTGGCCGAACTGGCCCAGTCGCGGAGGACCGGCCATGCGCACAACGCGGCTTGAACTGCTGGCCGACCGCGAGGCACGCCTGTGCCGGCGGGCCAACCACTACTGCCGACGTCGCCGCGTGCGCCGCCTGTTCGCGGTCATCAGCCGGCTCGGTGATGGTGTGTTCTGGTATGTGCTGATGGGCGCGCTGGTGCTGCTTGATGGCTTCGACGGCCTGCGCGCATCCGTGCACATGGCCGCCACCGGCCTGGCCGCGCTGTTGCTGTACAAGGGCCTCAAGCGCTGGACCCGGCGACCGCGCCCGTATGCCGCCGACCTGCGCATCCGCGCCTGGGTGGCACCGTTGGACGAGTTCAGCTTCCCTTCCGGGCATACCCTGCACGCAGTGTCGTTCACCATCGTGGCGCTGGCCTACTACCCGTGGCTGGCGCCACTGCTGGTGCCGTTCACGGCGGGCGTGGCGCTGTCGCGGGTGGTACTGGGCCTGCACTACCCGTCCGACGTGCTGGCCGCCACCGGCATCGCCATCGGGCTGGCCTCGGCCAGCCTGGCCTGGTTGCCGTTGCCGGTGTAGCCCCCGGGGGCAGATCCCTTCTCCTTTGGAGAGGGTTCTGGCCCCACGATGCCGGCGTCGCTGCCGTCATCGTTGATGCCCTAGAATGCCCGCATGACCACGCTGTTCATTTCCGACCTGCACCTGGACCCCAGCCGTCCGGAGATCACCGACCTGTTCCTGCGCTTCCTGCGCGAGCAGGCACCCGGCGCCGATGCGCTGTACATCCTCGGCGACCTGTTCGAAGCCTGGATCGGCGACGACACGCCCTCGCCCGCCGCCGATGTGGTGGCCGATGCACTGAAGGTACTGTCCGACAGTGGCGTGCCGGTGTACTTCATCCGCGGCAACCGTGACTTCCTGCTTGGCGAGGACTACGCGCGTCGCGCCGGCCTGCGCATCCTGCCCGACCCGTGCATGATCGACCTCTACGGTCGCCCGGTGCTGCTGCAGCACGGTGACCTGCTGTGCACCGATGACATTCCTTACCAGCAGTTCCGTGCACAGACCCGTGACCCGGTGTTCCAGGCACAGTTCCTGTCACAGCCGCTCGCCGCGCGTATCGCCTTCGCGCAGAAGGCGCGCGAAGCCAGCCAGGCCCGCCAGTCGGAAATGAAGCAGGGTGATCGCGCGCAGTTCGAGACCGTCACCGACGTGGCTCTGTCCGAAGTCGATGCCACCTTCGTGCGCCATGGCGTGGACACCATGATCCATGGCCACACCCATCGTCCGGCGATCCACTCGCTGCAGGCGGGTGGTCGCGCCTGCACCCGCATCGTGCTGGGCGACTGGTACGAGCAGGGTTCGGTGCTGCGCGTGGACGCCAGCGGCTGGTCGCTGGATACCCTCGCCCGCGGGTAATTCCCGCCGGCAGGAAATCCGCGGCCGCGCAAGGCGGCCGCGGACCCTACGGACTCAGCGGAAGGCCGCGATGGTGGCCTTGGTGTTGACCAGCACGCGTTGGTTGTCGGCGGTACTGGCGTTGCCCATCGGGATGCCGTTGTAGCTGATGTTCGGGTTGGACCAGTAGTTCAGGCGCGGGCAGCTGCGGGTGCAGTTGTAGGCCATGATCGTGCGCCAGCCGGTGCCGGTGGCCGGTTCATAGCGGTAGCCGTGGCCATAGGCGTAGGGCGAGGTGCTCGAGTCGGTGGCGATGTCATGCCGCGCGCTCTGCAGGTGGCCGATCTCGTGCGCGAAGGAGTAGTAGCCGGTCGCGCAATCCCAGTACACCGCGGCGAACGCGGTCGATGCGGTCGAGCCGATGCCCGAAGCGAGGCCACAATAGGCACTGTTGTTGATCAGCAGTACACCCACGTCGGCCGCCGTGTTGTTGCGGCTGGTGTGGATGCTGTCCATGAAACCATCGCTGGTGCCGCGGAAGCGGGTTAGATCAGTGGTGAAGTTGCCGGACTCGGTGTAGCTGGTGGTCTCGTAACCGGCCAGTTGCAGGGTAAGGCCAACGTTGCTGTTGGTGTAGCCCTGGTTGGACTCGGCCACCGCCAGCTGCACCAGCGACTGCATGTTGCCGCCATAGGCAGTGACCGCGGCATTGGTCGCCACCACCAGCACGCGGATGGTCGCCGGCGTGCCGGACGAAGCCTGCGCGATGCCGATGTGGTCGTTGTCGGCCATCGGGATCTTCGGCAGCTGGTTGTAATCGGCCGGGTGATCGGCCGGCATCCGCGATTCGTCCACTTCCACCAGCACGTGGCGGTTGCCCAGCGGACGCAGGCGATAGAGCTTGCCGTCCTTGCGGATCGAACCGGTGATGGTGTCGCCCGAACGCACCAGGATCAGCGAATTGCCCGGATCGTCCTGGCCGTTGGAGGTGGCCGCGGTCAGCCGGTCGGACGGCGAACGGAACTGGCCGTACCAGATGCTGCCGCCGTCGGGCAGCGCTTCGACCTTGCTGCGCACCGCCTGCACGCGCTTGCCGAGCAGCTCGAATTCCAGCTGCGGCTGCGCGGTGGCCGCCGCGTCGACACGCACTTCCTGCACCGTCGCCGTGGACGGGGTGGCCAGCAGCTTGCCCAGGGCAGGCTCACTGTTTGCCGATGCGCGGCTGATGACCGTTACCGGTTCGAACAACGGTGCCGCATGCGCGGCCGCTGCCACCGACAAACCCAACACGAGGCCACCTGCCGCTTTGCCAATCGATCTGGACAACATTGCGTCGCTCCTTGAATGATGTGAACAGCGTTGATGCAGCACGCCCGGTTTGCCGGGTTTGGCCATATGGCCTGCGCGGGTCGTGTGAATTCAATAGAAGATGGGAATGAAAATCAGGAACTGTGATCGACCGCATCTGCGTTCAGTGAGGTCAATAGCGTCACTACACTTCGCCAATACACCGCTTTCGCGCTACCGTGACGCAGCCACGACGGGGAATGCACATGGCACCATCGCAGGACACGGACGAAGATGTCGGCTTGCTGCGGATCGGCCTGTTCTTCGACGGCACCCGCAACAACGCACATAACCTGGCGCGCGGTCGCCCGCAGGTCCCGCAGCCGCGGCCGGCGCAGCTGCGGGCCGATGATGATTCGACCTACCAGAGCCGGCTGACCAGCAGCTACGACAACGGCCTGACCAACATCGCGCGCCTGCAGCAGCTGTATCCCGACAGCCGCCGTGATGCGGTGGCCGCCCCCTCGTTGTCGATCTATGTCGAAGGCGTGGGTACCCGCGATGATGCCGACGACGATCTGATCGGGCTGGCCTTCGGAGTCGGTGCCAGCGGCGTGCGGGCGAAAGTGCAGCGCGCGCTGCAGGTGCTGCTGCCGACCGCACTGGCGGAACTGTCCGCACGCTGGCAGCGACCGCTGCAGGGGGTGCAGCTGGACCTGTTCGGTTATTCACGCGGTGCTGCTGCCGCACGTGACATCGCCAACCAACTGCAGGGCTGGGACAGCGTGCGCTGGCGCCAGCTGCTGCAGACCGCCGGCCTGTCCTGCACTGCGAACTTCGCCCCCGCCACACCGGTGCTGCGCTTCATCGGACTGTTCGACACCATAGTCGCAGTCAATGGTGGCCGCGCCGACGAGCAGCCGCGGCTGGCCCTGCACAGCGGCATCGCCGGTCGCGTCGTGCAGCTCACTGCACGCGATGAACATCGACAGCACTATCCGCTGACCAGCGTGGCACCGCCGTTCACCGAAATCGCCCTGCCCGGCGTACACGCCAACATCGGTGGTGGCTACAACCAGCTGGAGGAAGGCCCCAAGCTGCTCAGTCGTCCACGCCGGCAACAGCTGCGCCGGCCAGCAGTGGCTGACTACCAGACGCCACCGCTGGCCCTGCTGCAGGCGACCACGGCCTACGCTGAAACGCAGGCCGATGCCGAGCGCTGGCGGCAACAACTGGGCGTTGGGGAAAAAGAGATCTGGGTGGATGTCTGGCACCAATGGCAGCAGCAGCGCCGTGCCGGCAGCCGCAGCGTGCTGCTGTCACCGGTGCTGTATGTGACCGCTGCAGTAGTGCTGCGCCGGAGGATCGACTGGCGCTACCAGCTGATCGCACTGCAGGTGATGCAGCAGCAGGCCATCAATGCCGGCGTGCAATGGACCGCCGATGCCGCCGAAGTTCCCGGGTGGGAGCTGCCGTCGGCCCTGCTGCCGATCGCACGGCGGCTGGTCGACGGACAGGCACTGACCCAGACCCAGGAAATGCTGCTGCGCCGGCGCTACCTGATGCAGTCGGCACACTGGAATTTCGACGCGCTGGGCGACACCGCACTGACCTACGCCGCCGATGCCGGCGTCAGCGAACTGCCGTACCGGCCAGGGCCGGGGTTGTTCTACATCAACCGGCCGACCGTGGACGGCAAGCGCGTGGTACTGCCGAATGCATAGGAAAAGGGGACGGAGGGAATTAAGTCATTTGTGGCATTAACGACTTAATCCCCTCCGTCCCCTTTTTCTCAACCCGCCTGCTCGACCAGGTTGGCGAGCTCATCCGCATCGAACCCGGCCAGCAGGCGCGCTTCCATGTTGAACGGCCCGTGCAGGTAGCCGCCGGCGTACTCCACCAGCAGTTCCTTGAAACGTGCGCGCGGTTCGACACCGGCGCGATCGCAGTACCAGCGGTACCAGCGCGAACCGGCAGCGACGTGCGCCACTTCCTCGCGCAGGATCACTTCCAGCACATCCGCGGTTTCGCCATCGCCGACATTGCGCAGCTTCTCGATCATGCCGGGCGTCACGTCCAGGCCGCGCGCTTCCAGCACGCGCGGCACCAGCGCCATGCGTGCCAGGCCATCATGCGCGGTCTTTTCGCACATTTCCCACAACCCGTTGTGCGCGGGGAAGTCGGCATAGTCGTGGCCATGCACCTGCAGGCGCTCGCGCAGCAGCATGAAGTGCCGCGATTCGTCGTCGGCGCAGCTGACCCAGTCGGCATGGAATGCCGACGGCAGGCCGCGGAAGCGGTATACCGCATCCCAGGCCAGGTCGATCGCGTTGAGTTCGATATGCGCGATGGCGTGGATGAAAGCGGCCCGCCCTTCCACACCACCCAGTCCGCGCCGCGGCACTTGGCGCGGGTGCACCAGCACCAGCTGCGTCGGCCGGCCCGGCATGCGGATCGGCTCCGGCGGTAGCGCGTCGGCGGCCACCTTCAGGCGGCCGGCACGGAACGCAGCGGCGTAGGCCTGGGTCAGCGCAACCTTGCGCAGAGGTTCGGCTTCGGCCAGGCACTGCTGCGCAGCGCGCAGCAGGTCGCCACCAACGTCGGGCACATCAACCACGCCTGGACCTCAGGCGCGGCGCTTGTGCTTGGCGTCGTCCGAACGCAGCTGCTGGATGCGCTCGAAGTAGCCCGGTTCGATGCCGGTCGGGTAATGGCCGTTGAAGCAGGACGAGTCGAAGTTGCGCAGCGCCGGGTTGCCCTCGCTCACTGCCGCTTCCATGTCTTCCAGGTCCTGGTAGATCAGCCAGTCGCAGCCCAGGTGGGCTTCGATCTCTTCCACGCTGCGGTTGTGCGCGACCAGTTCTTCTGCAGCCGGCATGTCGATGCCGTAGATGTTCGGGTAGCGCACCGGCGGCGCGGCGCTGGCCAGGTAGACCTTGCGTGCGCCCGCATCACGGGCCATCTGCACGATCTGCTGGCTGGTGGTGCCGCGCACGATCGAGTCGTCCACCAGCAGCACCACGCGGTTGCGGAACTCCAGGTGGATCGGGTTGAGCTTGCGACGCACCGACTTCACGCGTTCGCCCTGCCCCGGCATGATGAACGTACGGCCGATGTAGCGGTTCTTGATGAAGCCTTCGCGGTACTTCACCCCGAGCACGTTGGAGATTTCCAGCGCGGCATCGCGCGAGGTGTCCGGGATCGGGATGATGGTGTCGATGTCGTGGTCCGGGCGCAGGCGCAGGATCTTCTCGCCCAGCTTGATGCCCATGCGCATGCGCGCCTTGTGCACCGACACGTTGTCGATCATCGAATCCGGGCGCGCGAAGTACACGTACTCGAAGATGCACGGGGTGTGCTCGGCCGGCTCGGCGCAGATCTCCGAGAACAGCTCGCCGCGCGCGGTGATCACCAGTGCTTCGCCCGGCTGCACGTCGCGCACGCGCTGGAAGCCCAGCACGTCCAGTGCGGCCGATTCGGAGGCGACGATGTACTCGTCCCCTTCGGCATGGCTGCGCTTGCCCAGCACCAGCGGGCGGATGCCATGCGGGTCGCGGAAGGCCACCAGGCCCAGGCCCAGCACCACGCTGACCACCGCATAGCCGCCCTTGCAGCGACGGTGCACGCCGGCCACGGCACGGATGGCCGCTTCCGGGCTGAGCTGGCGCTGCTGTTCCAGTTCGTAGGCGAACACGTTCAGCAGCACTTCGCTGTCCGAATCGGTGTTGACGTTGCGGCGGTCCTGTTCGAACACCTGCTGGCGCAGCGCCTCGGTATTGATCAGGTTGCCGTTGTGGGCCAGCGCGATGCCGTACGGCGAATTGACGTAGAACGGCTGCGCCTCGTCCATGCCTTCCGAACCGGCGGTCGGGTAACGCACGTGGGCGATGCCGACGCTGCCTTCCAGGGTGGACATGGTGCGGGCATCGAACACATCGCGGACCAGGCCGGTGGCCTTCTGCACGCGCAGGCGGCTGCCATTGGCGGTAGCAATGCCCGCCGCGTCCTGGCCACGGTGCTGGAGGACGGTCAAGCCGTCATACAACTGCCCGGCGACGTTCTGGTTGCCGACGATTCCGACGATGCCACACATGGTGCGAGGTCTCCGCTGGGCTGTGCCCAGTTACAAGGAAGGTGGCCGTACCTGGCCGCGGTGGTCGCCGCGCCTGCGGTCGACATTGGCCGGATCGCCCGGCTCGATACTGTCCGGCAGTGCTGGGGCGTCCGGACGCACTTCGGCCGGATCGTAGGAATCGCCCTGTTCCGCTTTCGCAGGCCGCAGCCATCCGCTGCCTGCCACTACCTGGTTGAGGATGCCATTATCGCCTGCCGCGCCCGGCTTTCCCAACCCGGCGCCTGCGTTCCTGCCCAACTCCATCAATGCAGATGGGGACAGCGCGTCGGTCGGCAAGGCCTTGGGCAGCAGATCGGCCCCGGGAACCTCCCAGTGCGGCAGCTTGCTGTTCATCCAGGCAACAGTGGGGTTCAGCAGTGGGCGCACTGCCGAACGCTGCCAGGAAGGCTCGGCGGTCAGCGGGGTGAAACTGCCCAGCAGCAGCAGGATCGCGGCGATCAGGCCGCCACGGACCACGCCCAGCACGCCACCCAGCAGGCGATCCAGGCTGGTCAGCATGCTGCGGTGGACCAGGGCCTTGATGACCATGCCGACCACGGCGACCACGATCATCACGCCGATGCCCACACCGAGGTAGCCACCAACGAAGTGTTCGCCGCCTGGTGCGGCCGGCGCGGCCCACCAATGGGCCGCGTCATTGCCGAAGGCGAAGGCCGCCCACGCGGCCAGCAGCCACGACAGGGTGCCGATGACGATGCCGACGAAGCCGCGCAGCATCCCCAGCAGGGCCGAGGCGGCGATCACGATCAGCAGCACCACGTCGATCATGGCGCCCCGCTCCTTCGGCGGCGCTGGCAACGGGGCTGCGCGTGGGTCATGGGTGCGGTCGCACCATGCCGGCCACGCCGACCTTGGCGGCGACCTGCGCCTTCAGCTGCTCGGCATCGGCGCGGTTGGCCACCGGCCCGACGCGGACGCGATGCAGGGTGCCCTTTTCAGTGCGCACCTGCTCGACAAAGGCGCTGAAGCCAGCGGCGCGCACCTTGTCGCGCAGGGCGTTGGCATCGTTGGCCTGGCCGAACGCGCCCAGCTGCACGGCAAAGCCGACGCTGCTGGCCGCCGGTGCGGCGGGCGTGGTCGGGGCCGTTGCCGGCTTGCTGGCGGCGGCATCCGGCTTCGGCTCCGGCTTCGGGGCTTCGGGCTTCGGCGCCGGCTTCGGCGGCTCCGGCTTGGCGGCCGGGGTGGTCGTTGCGGTCGGCGTACTCGGCGGCAGGCTTTCACTGCGCACCGGGTTGCTGCTGGCCGACGGCGCAGTGGCTGCGGATGGGGTGCTGGCGCTTGGCGTGGCAGGTGCCGGGGTGGCTGCCACCGGGGCGCTGCTGCCCGCTGCGGCATCCAGGGTGATCACTTCGGCCTTCACATCGGCACGGATCTTCACCGCCTGCAGGCGGCCCGCCTCGGCCTGTGCGCGATCGGCATACGGCCCGACACGCACGCGCCATGCCTGGCGCCCGTTGATGGTCGCCGCTTCGGCGAAGCCCGGCAGCTGCGAGCGCTTCAGGTAGGCAATCACTGCGTCGGCGTCGGCCTTGCTGCCGTATGCACCGAAGGTGACCGCATAGTTGCCGGCAGCAACCGCCGGCGAGGTGTCCACGGTCGGCGGCGTGGCAGGTGCCGCGGCCTCCGCAAGCGGCTTGGCCTGGCCGCTCTGCAGCCCCGCGACGCCGCCCGCAGGGGCCACCAGCGGCAGTTCACGGGTTTCGAACTGGCCATCGGCCGGTGCGTCCGGCGCGGCGATCGGCACATTGGCGACGCCGCTGTCCGGTGCAGGTCCCTTGACCAGCATCGGCAGGAAAATCACGGCCAGTGCCACCAGCACGATGGCACCAATCAGACGCTGTTTCAGAGGCGTATCCACGTGAGGCAGGCAACTGTCCGGAGATTGCCATGGATTATACGGGTGCCGGACCGGACGGCGTCGGCGTTGGCTGAACGCGTATCAGGTGGCGCCCTGCAGCCATTGCAGGGCGGCGGCGGCGGTATGGAAGGAGCCGAACACCAGTACCCGGTCCCCACGCTCGGCCTGGGCCAGCACCTGCGCCAGCGCCTGTTCGACGCTGTCAGCCAGCAGCGCCGTGGCAGCGGCCGTGCCGGCCAGGCGTGCCTGCAGCTGGGCGGCGCTCTGCCCGCGCGGGCCTTCCAGCCCGGCCAGGGTCCACTCGCCCACCACGTCCTCCAGCGCCTGCACCACGCCCGCTGCGTCCTTGTCCTGCAGCGCGGCGTACACCGCCAGGGTGCGCCCGGCCGAGACCTCGGCCTTCAGCGCACGCGCGAGCTGGCCCGCGGCCTGCGGGTTGTGGCCCACGTCCACACGGATCTGCACGCCATCGCGCTCGAATGCCTGCAGGCGTCCGGAGATGCGTGCCGCCGCGACACCGGCGGCCCACGCCGCGCGCGGCACCGGCTTGTCCAGCGCGCGCAGCGCGGCAATGGCGGCGCCGGCGTTGGCCAGCTGGATCGGGCCGGCCAGCGCCGGGGTCGGCAGTTCCATGCGCAGGCCGACATCGCGCCAGCGCCAGCGCTGGGCATCGATCGGCTCGTAGAAATAGTCGCTGCCGCCACGGATCGCATTGGCGCCGACCAGGTAGGCACGGCGCAGCACGCTCGACGGCGGATCGGTCTCGCCCAGGATCACCGGCTTCCAGCCACGGATGATGCCGGCCTTCTCGGTCCCGATCGCCTCGCGATCCTCGCCCAGCCATTCGGCGTGGTCGATGTCCACGGTGGTGATCACGGCCACGTCGGCGTCGATGATGTTGACCGCATCGAGGCGACCGCCCAGGCCCACTTCCAGCACCGCCAGGTCCAGCCCGGCGTCGGCGAACAGCCGCAGCGCGGCCAGCGTGCCGTACTCGAAATAGGTCAGCGTGGTCTCGCCACGCGCGGCCTCGATGGCATTGAACGCAGCGACCAGCGCGGCATCGTCCACGTCCTGGCCGTCGATGCGCACGCGCTCGTTGTAGCGCAGCAGGTGCGGCGAGGTGTACGCGCCGACCTTCCAGCCGGCGGCGCGCGCGATGGCTTCGATGAAAGCCACGGTGGAGCCCTTGCCGTTGGTGCCACCGACCACGATGGTGCGCTTGGCCGGCGCGCCCAGGCCCATCGCCGTGGCCACGGCGCGCACGCGCTCCAGGCCCATGTCGATGGTCGCCGGGTGCTGGCGTTCAATGTAGTCCAGCCAGTCGGCCAGGGTGGTCGGGGTGTTCGTCACGGCAGCGGTTCCAGCAGAAGCAGTTGATGCGGGGGGATGGATCAGAGGGCGCGGTGCTTGGCTTCGCCGAAGAACGGCGTGTGGTGGGCGCAGTCGTTCAGGCGCACCACTTCCAGGCTGTCCAGGTCGGGGCCTTCGAGCAGGTTGAGCGTGGTCGGTGCCTGGCGGAAGGTCCACAGGCGGGAGATCGGCAGGCCCAGAACCTTGCACAGGATCACGCGGTTGACCGCATCGTGCGCAACCACCAGCAGGGTGTCGTGTTCGCCGAGGCCTTCGGTGGCACGCGCCAGCCCACGCCAGCTGCGCTCCAGCACCAGGCGCAGCGATTCGCCGCCGGGCATCAGCACGGTATCGGGTTCCTCGCGCCAGGCCTGCAGGCGCGACGGATCCTTTTCGTTGATTTCGCTGGCCAGCAGGCCTTCCCACTCACCGTGGGCGATTTCCTGCAGCTCCGGCTCGGTCAGCAGCATGTCGGCACGGGCGGCGCCGAGTGCCAGCTGCGCAGTGCGCTGCGCGCGCGACAGCGGCGAAGCGACGGCACGGGTGATGTCCACCGAGGCCAGCCGGGCACCCAGTGCCTGGGCCTGGGCTTCACCGATCGGCGAAAGCGGGATGTCGATCTGGCCCTGGTAGCGGCCTTCGGCGTTCCACGGCGTTTCGCCGTGACGGGCAAGCAGGATGCGCATGCGAACAAGGGGTCCTGGGGGGAGGAGGTTTCCGCGTTTCGTTCACATCCTGTGAAGTACGCGGAACAGGGATGATACCTGTTCGGCGCACCGGGCCGGGCCGGGCATGAAAAAACCCCGCGACGTGGGTCGCGGGGTTGGTAGATCCACGCCACGCGTGGATGAATTGCGCACCGGGCGTGCCGGCGTTGCCGGCCAGCGGCCGGCACTACCTTACTTCGCCAGGTTCAATTCCTTCAGCAGCTCCGGTGCCGGCGCCACCTCCTGCATGATCCACTGCATGTAGCGGCTGTCGACCGAGATCATGCGGGTCATCACCGGGTCGAACACCCAGTTGGAGCTGACCGATTCCCAGTTGCCGTCGAAGGCCAGGCCGACCAGCTTGCCGTTGGCGTCCAGCACCGGCGAACCGGAGTTGCCACCGGTGATGTCCAGGTTGGACAGGAAGTTCACCGGCACCGAGCCGATCCGCTTGTCTTCCAGGCCGCCGTAGCGCTTGGCCTTGACCGCATCGAGCAGCGCCTTGGGCGCATCGAACGGATCCACGCCGGTGTCCTTGGCGACGATGCCTTCCAGCGTGGTGAACGGGGTGTAGGCCACGCCGTCCTTGGGCTCATAGCCCATCACGTTGCCGAAGGTGATGCGCAGCGACAGGTTGGCGTCCGGGTACACGAACTCACCCTGGCTCTTCTTGTAGTCGGCCAGTGCCTGCAGGTACAGCGGGCGCGCGGTCAGCGACTCGCCTTCGCGGATCTTCTTCTGCTCTTCCTGCTTCAGCAGCGACGGCATGATCGCCACGGCGTACTGGATGGCCGGATCGCTGCTGGCTTCGAACGCGGCGCGGTCGGCCTTGAACCACTTCAGGCGCGCGTCCAGGCTGCCCAGCTCGGTGCCCGACAGCTTGGTGACCAGCGCCTTGACCGCGTTGGCATCGCTGCCGCCCAGCCAGGTGTTCAGCACGTCATTGTTGCGCTGTGCGGCCGGCAGGGCGACGTACTGGTCCAGCCAGTAGGTCTGCAGCTGCTGGTCCATCTTCGCCACGTAGCGGCGGTCCATCTGCTTCAGGCCGCCTTCCAGGGTCGGCAGGTCGCGCTGCTGGTAGCCGACTTCGCGCTCGGCGTCCGGCTTGGTGCGCTCGATCGACAGGCGATACAGGCCGATGGCGGCGCTGACCGCCTGGGTGTTGTTGAACTGGCCGACGAACAGGTCACGCTCGCGGGTGGCCTTGCTGGTGTCCAGGTGCTTGACCAGCTGCGCGTGCGCGGCCAGCGCCGGCTTGCCGGCGGCGCCCTGCTTCTTCAGCCACGCCAGCACAGCGGCTTCTTCCGCCTGCTTCTGGCCGGCCGCGTCGATGCGCTTGAAGCCTTCCAGCTGGCCCGAGTAGTTCTTGGCCACGTTGTTCATGCTGGCGGCGGTGGCGGCGTACTTCACCTTGACGTCGGCGTCGGCCTTGCCGGCCTCGTCGATCATCTTCAGCACCGCGTTGTAGTGCTTGGCGATGGTCGGGTAGGTCCAGTTGGCGGTTTCGTTGAATTCGCCGGCCAGTGCGTAGCGGTTGGTGCGGCCCGGATAGCCGGCCACCATCACGAAGTCACCGGCGCCCAGCGGCTGGTCGGTGAACTTCAGGAAGTGCTTGGGCTGGTACGGCACGTTGTCGGCCGAGAACGCCGCCGGCTTGCCGTCCTTGCCAACGTAGGCGCGGTAGAACGAGAAGTCACCGGTGTGGCGCGGCCACATCCAGTTGTCGACGTCGCCGCCGTACTTGCCGACGCTGCCCGGGGGCGCGTAGACCAGGCGCACGTCCTTGATTTCCATGTTGCGGAACAGGCGGTAGGTGTTGCCGCCGGAGAAGGTGTACAGGCGGCAGCGGAAGCCTTCCTCGGCTTCACAGGCGGCGACCTGGGCCTTGTCGAAGGCGTCCAGCGCGCGGCTGCGGGCCAGCGGGTCGTTGCCGGCGGCGGCAATCGCGGCCTTGGCCTGCGCGGTGACGTCGGTGATCTGGTCGAGCACGTAGACGCGGGCGTTCGGGCCGGCGCTCAGTTCATCGCTGTGCTTCGGGGCGTTGAAGCCGTCCTTGATCAGGTTCTTCTGCGCGGTCGAATTCAGCTGGATGGCGCCATAGGCGCAATGGTGGTTGGTCACCACCAGGCCCTGCGGCGAAACGAAGCTGGCGGTGCAGCCGCCCAGCGCAACCACCGCGCCCATCGGGTCGCCGGTGAGGTTGGACAGCTGCTCCGGGGACAGCTTCAGGCCGGCCTTCTGCAGCGGGCCGGCGATTTCCGGCAGCTGCTGCGGCACCCACATGCCTTCAGCGGCATGGGCGACCTGGGCCAGCCCGAGGCTGGCGACGATGGAGAATGCAAGCAGGTTCGAGCGCATGGAGCGGCCCCTGGTAGTGGAACCCTCGATTGTAGCCCGCCGCCCTGCCCCGGCCCGAACCCCGGAAGTCATGGGCCTGCTTCTTGCTCTGCCACGCGCACGCCGGCCGCGCACACGGAAATCGTCCAGAGGGGGCGTGGTCACCCTGGACGGGACCGTTGGCGCCATGGATGGCGCCATCGAGCACCATGGATGGGCTTTTGCGTGTCCCGGCCAGGGTGACCACGCCCCCTTTCCCGGATCAGGGAGGCGCCGCTGTTCGCAGTACGTTCGAAACGCCCGCCGGCGCACGCCTTTCGTTCCACCACTGCACCCGCAGCGCAACATGGGAAATCCGCGCGGCACCCTATAATCCGCGCTTTCCCCCTGATGAGTTCCACCCCGATGGCGCAGCAAACGATGAAGGCCCTGGTCAAGCGCGAAGCGGCCAAGGGCATCTGGCTGGAAGAAGTTCCGGTTCCGACGCCGGGCCCGAACGAGGTCCTGATCAAGCTCGAGAAGACCGCGATCTGCGGCACCGACCTGCACATCTACCTGTGGGACGAGTGGAGCCAGCGCACGATCAAGCCGGGCCTGACCATCGGCCATGAATTCGTCGGCCGCATTGCCGAAATCGGCCCGGGCGTGACCGGCTACGAGATCGGCCAGCGCGTCTCGGCCGAAGGCCACATCGTCTGCGGCCACTGCCGCAACTGCCGTGGCGGCCGCCCGCACCTGTGCCCGAACACCGTAGGCATCGGCGTCAACGTCAACGGCGCCTTCGCCGAATACATGGTGATGCCGGCCAGCAATCTGTGGCCGATCCCGGACCAGATCCCGTCGGAGCTGGCGGCATTCTTCGACCCGTACGGCAACGCCGCGCACTGCGCACTGGAGTTCGACGTGATCGGCGAGGACGTGCTGATCACCGGTGCCGGCCCGATCGGCATCATCGCGGCGGGCATCTGCAAGCACATCGGCGCGCGCAACGTGGTGGTGACCGACGTCAACGACTTCCGCCTGAAGCTGGCCGCCGACATGGGTGCCACCCGCGTGGTCAACGTCGCCAACCAGTCGCTGAAGGACGTGATGAAGGAACTGCACATGGAGGGCTTCGACGTGGGCCTGGAAATGAGCGGCAACCCGCGTGCGTTCAACGACATGCTCGACTGCATGTACCACGGCGGCAAGATCGCCATGCTCGGCATCATGCCCAAGGGCGCCGGCTGCGACTGGGACAAGATCATCTTCAAGGGCCTGACCGTGCAGGGCATCTACGGCCGCAAGATGTACGAGACCTGGTACAAGATGACCCAGCTGGTGCTGTCCGGTTTCCCGCTCGGCAAGGTGATGACCCACCAGCTGCCGATCGATGATTTCCAGAAGGGCTTCGACCTGATGGAAGAAGGCAAGGCCGGCAAGGTCGTGCTCAGCTGGAATTGACCCGAAGGGTCAATTCCCCCGCATGTTTCCTTATCCCCGCGCCTTTGGCGCGCCCCCTTGAACAACAAGGGGGCTCTTCCCCAGATGAGATCAGGAACACCGCGGAATTGAAAAAGGCGCCCAATGGGCGCCTTTTTCGTAAAGCGTGCCAGGCAAGCCTGGCACCTACCGGAGCACGGGTTATTTGCCGATCGCCACGGTCAGCAGCACGCGACTGTGTGCCAGCTTGCCCGAGTTCTCGCGGCCGTTGCTGTCGGTGCCGTAGTAGCCCAGGCCGACGTTGAACAGGCCGAACTGGCGCGCGACGCCGACGTTCCAGTCGGTGTAGTCTTTGGCCAGGCCCTTCTCGAAGCTGCTGCGGCCGACATTGGCATTGAGCGTGAACTCCTTCGGCAAGCCCCACTGGCCGCCGACACCGTAGTACCAGCCGTCGGTGCCGCTGTTCCACTGGTCGTTGGTGTAGGCCACGGTCAGCTTGTAGGTCTCGTCCAGCGTGGTGGTGGTGACCAGCTCGTTGTAGTTCTGGTGGCTGGCACCGATGTAGGTGTAGCGGTTCAGCAGCACATCGAAATTAACGCGCGGGGTGACGTCCACGCCGTAGCCGATCTGGTAGTCGACCTCGGTGTTCGGATCACCCGGGCCGAAGTCCACGCCCGAACCCCAGACACCGGCGTACAGACCCACCGGCGAGGTGTAGGTGAAGCCCGCCTGCAGCGTCGGCTTCTCGTCAGTCTGCGACACACCACGGAACAGGTAGTCCGACACGGCGGTGACGTTCCAGCTGTACGGCGATTCGTTGTCCTGGGCGCTGGCGGCGAACGGCGCGAGGGTCAGGGCGGCGGCAATGGCGAGGCAGGCACGGGCGTGCTTCATGGGCGTCTCCGAGGGTGGCGGGGGCGGGAAGGGGGGAGCGGGCAACCGGTGCCAGACAGGCGCGGTTCACGAATTTTTAACCCGTTTGCTATTGCGATGCAACATGTGCCGCCCGTGGCGGTGCCCCGCCCGGCACGGTCGATGGCCGCCGTTGCCCGGTAGAATCGGCGGTTTCCCGTGCTGAGCCGTGCCCACGCCATGACCGACGCCTCCTCCGCCCTGACCCGCCACTATGCCGAGGAACTGGACGCCATCCGCGCCCAGGGCCTGTTCAAGTCCGAGCGGATCATCACCAGCCCGCAGTCGGCCGAGATCACCCTCGACGACGGCCGCAAGGTGCTGAACTTCTGTGCCAACAACTACCTGGGCCTGGCCGACCACCCGGACCTGATCCAGGCCGCCAAGGATGCGCTGGATACCCACGGCTTCGGCATGGCCTCGGTGCGCTTCATCTGCGGCACCCAGGACCTGCACAAGCAGCTGGAGAAGCAGATCGCCGACTTCTTCGGCAAGCAGGACACCATCCTGTACGCGGCCTGCTTCGATGCCAACGGCGGCCTGTTCGAGCCGCTGCTCGGCGAAAACGACGCGATCATTTCCGATGCACTGAACCACGCCTCGATCATCGACGGCGTGCGCCTGTGCAAGGCCAAGCGCTTCCGCTACGCCAACTGCGACATGGCCGACCTGGAAGCCCAGCTGCAGGCCGCCGATGCCGCCGGCTGCAAGACCAAGCTGATCACCACCGATGGCGTGTTCTCGATGGACGGCTTCATCGCCCCGCTGGACGAGATCACCGCGCTGGCGAAGAAGTACAACGCGCTGGTGCACATCGATGAGTGCCACGCCACCGGCTTCCTGGGCGCCACCGGCCGTGGCTCGGCCGAAGTGAAGGGCGTGCTGGACAAGATCGACATCATCACCGGCACCCTGGGCAAGGCCATGGGGGGGGCGCTGGGTGGCTTCACCTGCGCCAGCGCCGAGGTGATCGAACTGCTGCGCCAGCGTTCGCGCCCCTACCTGTTCTCCAACTCGCTGCCACCGCACGTGGTCGCCGCCGGCATCAAGGCGTTCGAGATGCTGGCCGCCGCCGATGACCTGCGCGACACCCTGGTGGAGAACACCCGCCACTTCCGCGAGAAGATGGTCGCCGCCGGTTTCGACATGAAGCCGGGCGTGCATCCGATCAGCCCGGTGATGCTGTACGACGCACCGCTGGCGCAGAAGTTCGCCGAGCGCCTGCTGGAAGAAGGCATCTACGCGATCGGCTTCTTCTTCCCGGTGGTGCCCAAGGGCCAGGCGCGCATCCGTACCCAGATCAGTGCCGCGCACACCCGCGAACAGCTGGACCGCGCGATCGATGCGTTCACCCGCATTGGCGTCGAGCTGGGCGTGATCAAGGGTTGATCCCAGCGGTCAAAGCGTGCCGACCAAGGTCGGCACCTACCGGAGCTTGAGGGCGTGCCGACCGAGGTCGGCACCTTCCCGGCATCACTTCTTTTTCTTCTTGCCCTTCGGCTCGTCCTTGCTGGCCACCACCACCGGCTTGGCGGCAGCGTCCTGCGCGTTGCCCTTGGCCACGCGGATGCCGTTGGCCTTCATCCAGGCATCGAACTCGTCGGCGGTCATCTTCTGGTCGCCGTTGCTCATCATGAAGCGGTAACTGCCGCGACCATCCAGCTCCGGGGTCTTCACTTCCACCACCGGGGTCTCGGCCGGCGTTTCCGCCTTGGCCACCTTTTTGTGGCCGCCGCACGCGGTCAGCAGCACCATCGGCAGCAGCAGGCCTGCGCAGCGCAGGGTTTGATTGAGGGTCGGGTGGTACATGGGCAGGCTCCGTTCGGGAAATTCAACAACCAGGCGCCCCCTAGGCCTGGAACGGTGGCCGGCAGCTGCCGGCCGCGGGCGATGATCAGCCCGGTGCAGCGGCCCCCAGCCGCTGCTGGTCGCTGACCTCCAGCACCCGCCACTGCCCCTTGCCGAGATCGCCGAGCTGCAGCCCACCGATCGCGACCCGGACCAGGCGCAGCACCTGCAGGTCGAAGGCCGCCAGCAGGCGGCGGATGTGGCGGTTGCGGCCCTCGTCGAGGACCACCTCCAGCCACGCGGTCTTGTCGCCGCTGCGCAGCACGCACACGGCCTGGGCGACGAGGAATTCGCCCTCGTCCTCGACACCGGCGCGCAGCGCAGCCAAGGTGTCCTCGTCGGGCAGGCGGTCCACCTGCACGTGGTAGGTCTTCTGCGGGCCGGTTTCCGGATCGGTCAGGCGCGCGGCCCACTGCGGATCGTTGCTGAACAGCAACAGCCCCTCGCTGGCCTTGTCCAACCGCCCGACCGGTGCGATCCACGGCAGGCCTGCGCCATCGAAGCAGCGATAGACGGTGTCGCGGCCACGCTCGTCCTGCACGGTTGTCACCACCCCGCGCGGCTTGTTGAGCATCAGGTACAGGCGCTGCGGCGCGCCCAACGGCTGGCCGTCGACCTCGATCGGCGGCGCCGGCTGTGCAATCGGAAACTCGGGGTCACGGACGATGCGCCCGGACACGCGTACGCGGCCATCGGCGATCCAGCGCGCGGCCTCGCTGCGCGAGCACACGCCGGCCTTGGACAGCACGCGCGCCAGGCCATGACGGACACCGGCGGCTGCGGCAGCGGGAGTCGCACGCCCACGCGGTGCGTGGGAGCGGGCGGCGGGGGCGGCAGGTGGGCGGCGCGTGCGCAAGCCTCTGCTCCCCGCAGCGCTTACTTCTTGTCGACCGGCTTGGTCTCAGCCGGTGCTTCGGCCGGAGCCGGCGTGGTGGCCGGAGCCGGACGCGCCTTGACCACGCGCACGCCGCGCGCCTTCATCCAGGCGTCGAACTCTTCGGCGGTCATGCGCTTGCCGTTCTGGCTCATGTCGAAGCGCCAGGGCGTGTTGTCGAATTCGGTCTGCGGCTTGTAGGCCGCCGGATCGTTCGGCTTCACCGCCGGTGCGCTCGGAATGGCCTTGGCGATGTTCTGGCAGCCGTCGATGCGCAGGCGCTGCAGCACCTGGTCCAGCGACTGCGACGGATCGTAGTTGCTGCTCAGCACACCGGCCGGCATGCCCAGCTGGTTGCCACGGATGTACAGCTCGTCGGCCACCGGCGCGATGGTCGTGGCCGGCAACGGCAGCGGCGAGGCGCTGGCGTTGACCGAGCAATCGACCGCAGCGTGGGCGGCGGGAACCAGGGCCAGCGCCAGGAAGGCGGCCGATGCAGATCGCAGCATGAGGGGCATCCACGAAAGGAAGTGACGCGGCGAGTTTAGCAATGCCGCGACAGCTTTCAAGCGCCACTTTCAATGAATACGGCAACTCATTGGTTTTACGGACAAAAACCCGACGAACGGTTGCTCCCGGGCCCAGCACTACCTGGATTCCGGGCCGCAGAAACAACAAGACCCGGCCGAAGCCGGGTCCTGCTGTGTCCTACTGGCAGAGCGTCAGAACTTAGTTCTGGACGTTCAGCTCGGTACGACGGTTCTTGGCGCGACCTTCCGGGTTGTCCGAACCATCCGGGTTGGTGTTCGGAGCAATCGGACGGCTCTCGCCGTAGCCGATCGGGCCGACCAGGCGACCGGCGTCAACGCCGTTCTTGGTCAGGTAGTTGTACACGGCGGTAGCACGACGCTCCGACAGCTTCTGGTTGTAAGCGTCGGTACCCTTCGAGTCGGTGTGACCGGCGACTTCAACGCGCAGATCCGGGTAACGCTTCAGGATCTCGGTGGCTTCGCTCAGGATCGCCACGGCGTCCGGACGCAGGTTCGACTTGTCGAAGTCGAAGTTCACGCCCTTCAGGTCGATGGAGACCGGCACCGGGCAACCGTCCGGACCGATGGTCTGACCCGGCTGCGAGTTCGGGCACTTGTCGTCGCAGTTGTTGACGCCGTCACCGTCGTCATCCAGGTCGGCGCAGCTCGGGGCAACCGGAGCCGGGGCCGGAGCAGCCGCGACCGGAGCCGGGCCCAGCGGGATCACGACGCCGACCGAAGCCAGCACGTCGCCGAACCAGCTTTCATCGTTGCCGGCACGCTTCGGGTTCACGCTCTGGTCGTCGAAATCAGCGCGGTAGGCGACTTCGGCGCGGACAGCAACGCGCTTCTCGAAGGTGGTCTGCAGACCGACGCCGACCTTGGCGGCAAAGTTGCCGTCCTTGCGGTCAGCCAAGCCACCGCTGATCGGGTTGTACTCTTCTTCCGACTTCTGGTAGCCCAGGCCGGCCAGCAGGTACGGGTTCCAGCCGCGGCCTTCCTTGATGAAGTGGCGACGCAGGTCCAGCGAGACGCCGTACTGCGACCAGTTCATGTCCTTGTTGGCGTCGAAGTTCGGGTTCTGGTAGTTCAGCTCACCGTCCAGCGACCAGTTCGGGCTGATGAACTTGCCCAGGCCCAGGGTGACGAACGGAGCGTCATTGGTCAGGCGGTCGCTGTCCTGGAAGTTGAAGCCGGCCGAACCGGTCAGGTACCAGCGGTCATCGAACTCCTGCGCGGACGCAGCCTGGGCGAAAGCCAGACCACCCAGCAGCGCGGCAGTAAGGATCTTCTTGTTCATTGAGTACAGCTCCTATTTCGGGGGTATGAAACCGGTAGAGGCATGGGCCAGCACTAGTGCGTCGATGTTCGACAGCCGATTCAGCACGCCACCGCCGCGAACATTATGCTCAGGCGGGTGAAGGTCATGTTAACAGTCCCGTAACATGTGAAGTGTTGTGCCCGACCCTCCACCGGTCCGACGTTGAAACCCTATACAGGATGATGAAAAACCGCAAGACCCTCACACCGCAAGGGTTTGACGGGGTTTAGGTGCGGAATACGACATATTGCGCAACAGGTTGCTCCACGCGATTCAGCGCATCTGCTGAAACGTGAGGAACTCTATGATGGAGCCACGAACCCAGCCGGAGCCGAGATGAAAGCCGTCGCCCTGAGTCGTGAATCCGCCCCCGCCCTCTGCGATATCCACCTGCCTCCGCCGCTGCCTCCGGGTGGCCGCGACCTGCTGATCCGGGTCGAAGCCGTCTCGGTGAATCCGGTCGACGGCAAGCAGCGGGCGGCCACCGATCCAGCCACGCTCGAAGCACCCCGCGTTCTCGGCTGGGACGCCGCCGGCGTGGTCGAAGCGATCGGCGAGGACGCCAGCCTGTTCGCGTCCGGCGACGAGGTCTACTACGCCGGTGATGTCACCCGCCCGGGCTGCAATGCGCAGTTCCATCTTGTGGACGAACGGCTGGTAGCGCGCAAGCCGACCACGCTCGACTTCGCCGAAGCGGCCGCCCTGCCACTGACCACGCTCACCGCATGGGAACTGCTGTTCCAGCGCATGCCATTGCAGCTGGATGACCGCCGCCATGCCGGCCAGCACCTGCTGGTGATCGGCGGAGCAGGCGGCGTTGGATCGATGGCGATCCAGCTGGGCCGGCATGCAGGATTCGAGGTGATCGCCACCGCCTCGCGCGAGTCGTCGATCGACTGGTGCCGGCAGATGGGTGCCCAGCATGTGATCGACCACCGGCAGCCGCTGCTGCCCCAGCTGCAGGCAGTGGGCATCGACGCAGTACAGGTTGCCCTCAACCTGGCCGACACCGACCATTACTGGGAGGCATTGGGCCAGCTGCTGGCGCCACAGGGCCATGTCGGCCTCATCGTCGAACCGCGCGGTGCGCTGCGCATCGGTGATCCCTACAAGGCCAAGTGCATCGGCATCCACTGGGAATTCATGTTCGCGCGTTCGCGCTTCGCCACTGCGGACCGCATCGAACAGCACCGCATCCTCAGCCGCGCGGCCAGCATGATCGACGCTGGCCAGCTGCGCGGCACTCTCAGCGAAACGCTGGGCACGATCAATGCGGCGAATCTGGACATCGCGCATCAGCGCCTGGCCAGCGGACGCACGGTCGGCAAGCTGGCGCTGGCGGGCTGGGGCGATTGAGCCAGGCTGGAACGCCGGTGTAGAGCCGAGCCCATGCTCGGCTGCTTTGCCTGGCATCGCCAGCCGAGCATGGGCTCGGCTCTACAGGTCCCGCCTGTGGCGGCGGATTGGCCGGCATCTGTATCTATGGCGACGGATGAATCGGGATTACGGTGGAAACAGATCCCCCTCTCCCCGAGCGCCGCCATGCCCACCGCCCTGCCCCTGCGTCTGCTGCAACTGATCATCGGCCTGTTCCTGTATGGCTTCGGCGCCTCGCTGATGATCCGTGCAGCGATCGGCGTGGCCCCGTGGGACGTGTTGTCGCAGGGCATCGCCGCACAGACACCGCTGTCGTTCGGCCTGGCCACCAATGTGATCGGCGCGCTGGTGCTGCTGCTCTGGTGGCCATTGCGACAGAAGCCGGGCGTCGGCACCGTGCTCAACGTGATGCTGATCGGCCCGTCCGCGCAGTTCGGTCTGTGGCTGCTCCCCCCGGCGGTCGGCCTTGGCTGGCAGCTGGCGATGTTCTGCGCCGGCATGCTGCTGGTCGCCCTGGCCACCGGCCTTTATATCGGCGCCAAGCTGGGGCCCGGCCCGCGCGATGGCCTGATGACCGGCCTGCACGCCCGCACCGGCTGGCCGATCTGGAAGGTACGCAGCCTGATCGAGGGCAGCGTGCTGCTGCTGGGCTGGTGGCTCGGCGGCAACGTCGGTGTCGGCACCCTCGCCTTCGCCCTGCTGATCGGCCCCCTGTGCGGGGTAACGCTGGGCTGGTTCGGGATTGGCCGGCCGCTGCCAGCGGGTAGCGCCGGGCCACGCCCGGCGAGCGCGCAGCGCGGCCACGGGTAGCCGCGTCGCCGGGCATGGCCCGGCGCTACCGATTCGCCAGCCCCTTGCCCCGGCCGCCGTTTCCCGGCACGCTTCGCGCTTCCGTACGCAAGCGTATCGACCATGTCGCCAGCCAACGAAAGCGCCTATCCCCATCTGTTCGCCCCGCTGGACCTGGGGTTCACCCAGCTGCGCAATCGCGTGCTGATGGGTTCGATGCACACCGGCCTGGAAGATCGCGCCCGCGACTTCCCGCGCCTGGCAGCCTATTTCGCCGAGCGCGCCGAGGGCGGTGTCGGCCTGATCGTCACCGGCGGCTTCGCGCCCAACGTGGTGGGCTGGCTGAAGCCATTCGGCGGCAAGCTGTCCTGGCCCTGGGAAGTACGCCCGCACCGGCAGCTCACCGCCGCCGCACACCAGCATGGCGCGAAGATCTGCCTGCAGCTGCTGCATGCCGGCCGCTATGCCTACCATCCGCTGTCGGTGGCACCGTCGAAGCTGAAGGCGCCGATCAACCCGTTCACCCCGCGTGCGCTGTCGGCCAGCGGTGTCGAGCGGCATATCGCCGACTACGCACGCAGCGCAAAGCTGGCCCGCGAAGCCGGCTACGACGGCGTCGAAGTGATGGGGTCGGAGGGCTACCTCATCAACGAGTTCATCGCCCCGCGCACCAACAAGCGCTCCGACCGCTGGGGTGGCGACGCCCACCAACGCATGCGTTTTGCGGTGGAGATCGTGCGCCGCATCCGCGAGGCCTGCGGGCCGGACTTCATCATCATCTACCGCCTGTCGCTGGTGGACCTGGTGGAAGACGGCAGCAACTGGGAAGAGATCGTGCAGCAGGCGCAGGCCATCGAGGCCGCCGGCGCGACGATCATCAATTCCGGCATCGGCTGGCACGAGGCGCGCATTCCCACCATCGCCACCTCGGTGCCGCGCGCGGCCTTTGCCGGTGTCACCGCCAAGCTCAAGCCGCATGTGAAGGTGCCGCTGGTGGCAACCAACCGCATCAACATGCCCGAGGTCGCCGAGCGCATCCTGGCCGATGGCGGCGCCGACATGGTGTCGCTGGCGCGCCCACTGCTGGCCGACCCGCAGTGGCCGAACAAGGCCCGAGCCGGTCGCCCCGAGGCGATCAACACCTGCATCGCCTGCAACCAGGCCTGCCTCGATCACGTGTTCGAGAACAAGCTGGCCAGCTGCCTGGTCAATCCGCGTGCCGCACACGAGACCGAGCTGGTCTACCACCCTGCTGCCACGCCGAAAAAGGTCGCGGTGGTCGGCGCCGGCCCGGCCGGCCTGGCCTGCGCCACCGTGGCCGCCGAGCGCGGCCACCAGGTCACCCTGTTCGATGCCAACGACGAGATCGGCGGCCAGTTCAACGTGGCCAAGCGCATCCCGGGCAAGGAAGAGTTCCACGAGACCCTGCGCTATTTCCGCCACAAGCTGGCTGAAACCGGAGTGCAGCTGCGCCTGGGCACGCGAGCGGATGCGGCCAGCCTGGCCGGCTTCGACGAGGTGGTGCTGGCCACCGGCATCACCCCGCGCAGGGTCGACTTCCCCGGCGCCGACCACGCCAAGGTGGTCAGCTACCTGGACGTGCTGCTGGGCCGGGTCGAGGTGGGCGCCAATGCAGCGATCATCGGCGCCGGCGGCATTGGCTTCGATGTCGGCGAGTTCCTCAGCCACGCCGGTGAGTCCCCCTCGCTGGACCCACAGCGCTGGATGGCCGAATGGGGCGTGGACAGTACCTTTGAGACCCGCGGCTCCCTGGCGCGGGCGCAGGCAGAGGCCTCGCCGCGCCGGCTGTGGCTGCTGCAGCGCAGCCCGGGCAAGCCCGGTGCGCGGCTGGGCAAGACCACCGGCTGGATCCATCGCGCCACGCTGAAGGCCAAGGGCGTGCGCATGCTCGGCGGCGTCGAGTACCTGGGTGTTGACGATGAAGGCCTGCGCATCCGCGTTGAGGGCAGCGAACAACTGCTGCCGGTCGATCAGGTGGTGATCTGCGCCGGGCAGGAACCGAATCGTGCGCTGCAGGCGGAACTGCAGGCCGCTGGCATCAGCGCGACGTTGGTCGGCGGCGCCGATGTGGCCGCAGAACTGGATGCAAAACGGGCGATCGACCAGGGCAGTCGGGTCGCCGCCGCGCTCTGATAAGTGCCTGAATGGGGGGCGGAATGTGATTTCCGTCACCTCCGTTGAACCTGAATGTCAAGCCGAGCGGTTCACGATGCGTTCGGCTATCCCCCCCTACCTTGCGCCATCTTCCGCTCACCAGCCAGTTTCCGGTGAGCCGGTGCGGCCCCCTCGATCGGTACTGATCGTTTCTTTTGGGGCCGCCCACGGGGCGGCCCCGATGGCCGCCTCCCCATGACGCCAAGTCGTACCCCGCGTCCTGTCGCCCCCGCGACCGGAAGTGGAGAGTGCGGCCCATACGGAGCAAGGAGTTATATGAAACTGGCCTGGATTCTCTGGCTGTCGCAGTTGTTGCCGCAGCCGGCCGCTGATTCATTGTGTTTGAGCACCACCGTTTACCTGGAAGCCCGTGACCAGACCCTGCGCGGCCAGCAGGCCGTTGCCGAGGTCGCCCTGCGCCGTCTCGACAGTGGCCTGTGGGGCGACTCGATGTGCCAGGTGGTCACCGCGCGCAAGCAGTTTGCACCGACGATCGTCTCCCCCGGCACCCAGTTGGGCAACGACGCGGCCTGGAGCGAGGCGATGAACGTGGCCTTCGACGCCGAGCGCAACTGGGCGCTGCCGGCCGGCGAGCGCCGCGAGATCGTGCCCGGTGCCAGCCACTTCGCCGCGTTGTCCATCGCCAGCCCGAACTGGCGCAACGCCTACCAGGTGGCCACCATCGGCGATCACACCTTCTATAAGGTGCAGAACCTCAAGCCGCGGCAGTCGTAACGATCCGTGCTGGCGGCAGCGTTGCCGCCCGCCGGCAGGCTCTGGGATAGTGGGCGTTTCCCGCCCGCATCACCTGGAGTTCCCATGAAGCTGTACAGCAAGCCCGGTGCCTGTTCCACCGCCGACCACATCGCCCTGCAGTGGACCGGCCAGCCGTTCGAGGTCGAACTGCTGAACAAGGACACCCTGAAGGGTCCGGAATTCCTCAAGATCAATCCGGCCGGCGCGGTGCCCGCGCTGGTCGATGGCGACTTCGTGCTGCTGCAGAACGCCGCGATCATGGGCTATATCGCCGACACCTGCCCGCAGGCCGGCCTCGGCGGTGATGGCAGCCCGCGACAGCGTGCCGAAGCCACCCGCTGGCTGGCCTTCGTCAATTCCGACGTGCACCCGGCCTTCTCGCCGCTGTTCGCACCGGGCAAGTTCATCGCCGACGAAAGCCAGTTCGATGCGATCCGCGCCGCCGCACACAAGCGCCTGCGTGGCCTGTTCGAGACCGCCGACAAGCAACTGGCCGACAAGCCGTGGCTGGCCGGCTTCCGCAGTTTCGCAGACCCGTACTTCTACATCACCCTGCGCTGGGCCGCCGGCACCAAGGTCGACCTGTCCGGCCTGGACAACCTGGCCGCCTACAAGGCACGCATGGACGCCGATGCCGGTGTGCAGGCCGCGCTGAAGGCCGAAGGCCTGGCCTGAGGCTTATCTGGGGTCAACGCCGTTCGCGTGGCGAACGGATCCGACCCCATCGCCCTCGGAGTCGGGGTCGGATCCGCCTGCACCGCAGGCGGCTCTGACCCCATCAGTTCCATCGTCACACTCAGCCAATCTGGCGAATCACTTCACCGTTGGCGTCGCGCAGGTAGGTTGGCACTACTTCGATGCGCAGCGCTCCCGCCACCGGGTAGATGCCACGTTCGGCACGCACGCCTGCCAGGGCCTGCAGCCCCGTCTCGTCCAGGGCCCAGCGCGCGCTGTCGGCCGACACTTCGCCCACGTCACCGCGCCCGGCTGGAATGAACTCCCACTGCCGCTCGCGGCTGGCCAGTTCCAGCGACTTTCCGTGGCGCAGGCGCAGCGGCAGCAGTTCGCAGACGCTGGCGACCTGGCCCGCGCCGAGCACCAGGGTGGTGACGCCGGCCTCCTGCCTCCAGTCCAACGTCTCGATGAACAGCATGCCGGTGCTGGAGCCCTCGCGCTCGCTGCCGGCCTGCACCTGGGCTGCCAGTGCCGGATCCTCCAGCAGGTTGCGACGGTGCAGATCACTGATCCACAGCGGCATCGCCGGCTGCAGCGCCTGCAGCACACCGCGCGTCGACCAGCGCTTGACCGCCTCCATCTCTTCGTCGGTCAGGCCGACCAGTTGCAGGAACTGCAGGTGGCCATTGGCGGTGTCGCGCGCAGGCAACTGCGGATCGGCAATGAAGGCCAGGTGGCACAGGCGCGTATCGGTCTCCAGCGCGATCGGGCCGTTGGCATTCAGATGGTGACCATCCTCGAACACGTTGCCGCTGCCAAACACGTAGCGCGCCAGGTTCTGCAGCAGGTTCATCGGCCACACCGGCGGCGTGCTGCCGGCGTGTTCACCGGCTTCGGCAGCGAGGCGGAAGGTCAGCTCGAAACCATAGCCGCTGGCGGCGGCATCACTGCTCTCCTTGGTGTAAAGCTCGGAGAAGCCGTAGGTGATGTAGTGCCAGTGCGGTACCGGCGCATCCACCCAGTACACGCTGATGCCATCCAGAGGATCCTGGCCGCCGAGCGTGTAAGGCAGCGCGGTGCCGAAATGACGCGGCTCCTGCCCGGCATACAGGGGCGCCAGCGCCGCATTGATCGCGTCCCAGCCGGGGGTATCGGTGTCGTCGTGGTCGTCCTGCACGCGGGACTCCTTGTGGGGAAGTGAACCGATAACTTTACGCGGTGAGTCAGGCCTGCACGACCTCATTGCCAGCGTTCACCACCGCCGCCTGGGTTTCCTGCCACCAGCGCTGCGCCAGCGCCGGGCTGCGCGCCTTCCCCACCGCGGCCAGCAGCTCCGGGCACAGGCGTTCCAACGCCAGTGCATCGGCGCAGCGTTCAATCTTCAACTGCATGAAGTAGCCCTTCAGGCCGAGGTGGCGCCGCACCGCCTCGCTCATCGCGTCGTACAACTGCTGGTACAACGCCGGATCCTGTTCGCGGCCGGTGCTGATTCCACGTGCCGGTGCCACCTCGGCATTGCCACCGATCACTTCGATCAGGCCCTGCACTTCCAGCTGCTCCAGTGCATCGGCCGGTGCGCGCAGGCCTTCGAACAGGCCGCGCAGTTCGGTGTCGTCGCGATGGCCATCGACCATCAGCAGGATCGAGCGCAGTGCTGCCGGCAGGCGCCGGCCACGGTCTTCGATTTCCTGACGGCCAGCAGCCGTCTTGGCGTGCAGCAATGCCATTGCATCCCCCCAATCCTTGATGCGCTTCACCTGCGCGCCCTGGCGGGCGCGCTCCCCTGGGGCCGAGCTTAGCGCACCGGTTGCAGGGAGGAAGTTGCGGTGCAGCAACACCCTCCTCTGTAGAGCCGAGCCGATGCTCGGCTGCTTTGGCGAGGCATGCGGAGCCGAGCATCGGCTCGGCTCTACAGAAGCAGGTCAGCGCCCCAGCGCCCGGCGGATCTCCTCCAGTGCGCTGGGATCATCCAGCGTCGACAGGTCACCCGGATCACGCTGCTCGGCCAGCGCCTGCAGCGAGCGCCGCAACAACTTGCCCGAACGGGTCTTGGGCAGTGCGTTGACCACATGCACATGCGCCGGGCGCGCGACCGCGCCGAGCGAGGTGGTCACCGCGGCCATCATCTCCGCCACCACCGGCGCTGGATCCTCACCGTTGAGCCCCTGCTTGAGGGTGACGAACACCAGCGGCACCTGCCCCTTCAACTCGTCCTTGACCCCGATCACCGCCGCCTCGGCCACGCGCGGATGGCTGGAAATGGCTTCCTCGATCTCACGCGTGCCGAGGCGATGCCCGGCCACGTTGATCACATCATCAGTGCGCCCCAGGATGAAGGTGTAGCCATCGTCGTCGCGGATCGCCCAGTCCAGCGAGCTGTACAACAGTTCCTTGAAGTGGCTGAAGTAGCTCTGCAGGAAGCGGCTGTCATCATTCCACACGGTGCTCATGCAACCCGGCGGCAACGGTGGCGACACCACCAGCACGCCCTTCTGCCCCGGCGCGACTTCCTCGCCGGTGTTCTCGTCGATCACCTTCATCCGGTAACCGAGATTGGGGAAACCGGGTGAACCGAAGCGCACCGGCTTCATTTCCAGGCCCGGTAGCAGGGTCAGCGCCGGCCAGCCGGTTTCGGTCTGCCAGTAGTTGTCGATGATCGGCTTGCCCAGCGCCTCACTGATCCAGTGCGCGGTGGGTTCGTCCAGTGGCTCGCCGGCCAGGAACAGGTACTTCAGTGCGCCCAGGTCATGCCGGTGGATGAAGTCCGCGTCGTGCTTCTTCAGCACGCGGATGGCGGTAGGCGAAGAGAACATCGTACGCACGTTGTACTGCTCGCACAGCGCCCACCAGATGCCCGGATCGGGATTGGTCGGCAGCCCTTCGTACAGCAGCGAGGTGCAGCCACCGATCAACGGGCCGTAGACGTTGTAGGAATGGCCGACGGCCCAGCCGACATCGGAGGTGGAAAACATCACCTGCCCTGGCTTGCAGTCGAACACGGTTTCCATCGACTGCGCCATCGCCACCGCATAGCCACCGACATCACGCTGCACGCCCTTCGGCTTGCCGGTGGTGCCGGAGGTATACAGCAGGTAACTCGGCTCGCTCGCTTCCAGCCACTGCACCGGTACATCGACCTCGCCGATCTGCGCGCGCAGCGTGGCGTACTCCACGTCACGCCCCGGCACGCGCGGTTCGGCTGCGTCCAGTCCGCGCGACACGATCAGCACGTGCGGTGGTGGCGAGGCCGCTTCGGCGCAGGCGGCGTCGACCATCGGCTTGTACGGAATCAGCTTGCCACCGCGCATGCCGGCATCGGCCGCGATCAGCAGCTTGGGCTTGGCGTCGTCGATGCGCAGCGCCAGGTTGTGCGCGGCGAAGCCACCAAACACCACCGAGTGCACCGCACCGATGCGCGCGCAGGCCAGCATCGCGAACACGGCTTCGGCCATGTTCGGCATGTAGATCACCACGCGGTCACCGTGGCCGACACCGAGGTGCTTGAGCACTGCGGCGAAGTCGTTCACTTCGCGGTACAGCTGGCGATAGGTTATCTCGCGTGTGCTGTTGGTCTCGGTGGAGATGGCGACCAGCGCGAGCTGGTCAGCGCGCTCGGCCAGGTGGCGGTCGACGGCGTTGTAGCAGAGATTGGTTTCGCCGCCGACGAACCAGCGCCGGAATGGCGGGTTGCTGTAGTCGAGCACCTGCTGCGGCGGCTTGTGCCAATGGATGCGCTTGGCCTCCTCGCCCCAGAAGGCCTCCGGCTCGTCGATCGAGCGACGGTAGGTTTCCTCGTAGTTCATGACGCAGCCCTCCCAGACAAAGTCATGGGTTCGAGGATAGTCCGGCGCTGGCGTGCGGGCCGCCCTACCTTGGTAGGGGGTGGGGTTTTGTTCTGCAGGGCTTGCAGCCATGCACCTGCAGAATCAACGTCAACGTCAAAAGCTGGGCTACTGGGGAATGGCGGGGCGGATCCGGTTGCGGGAGACGCCGTAAACCCATCCCTGGGGGCTTGGCCGCGGCATCCATGCCGCGGACACTCCCGCAACCGGACCCACCCCGCCTTCGACAGTTTCCCGCGACCTGTCGGAACGACATATTGTTCTGGTCGGTGTCGAGCTTGGTCGACACGGTAGATCCACGCCATGCGTGGATGACTCATTCGATATCTGACAGAAAAATCGTGTCGACCAAGGTCGACACCTACCAACAGCCGTGCGGAACAACGGCCGCAGTTGCCAACAGCCGCGGGAATCTGTCAGAGGCGGGGCGGTGTGGGTGGGCAGGACCGTTGGCGCCATGGATGGCGCCATCGAGCCCCCATGGATGGGTTTACGGCGTGTCCTGCCCACCCATACCGCCCCGCCAACCCACGGACAGCCCGCTTTTGACGTTGATGTTGATGTTGATGTTGATGTTGACGTTGATTCTGCAGGTGCAGGGCTGCAGGCCCTGCCGCCTCCCCCCTAGAACGGAGCCGCGGACTCGAACGCGAGCGCCTCGCCCGTCAGCGGATGCGTAAACCGCAGGCTGCGCGCATGCAGATGCACGCGTTGCGCCGGCGCCGCGTCATACAGCACGTCGCCGACGATGGGATGGCCGAGGCTGGCCATGTGCAGGCGCAGCTGATGGCTGCGGCCAGTGATCGGTTCCAGCGCCACGCGCGTGCGCTGCGCTTCAGCATCACGGGCCAGCACGCGCCAACGCGTCAGCGCCGGCTTGCCGCGCTCATGGTCGATCATCTGCTTCGGCCGGTTCGGCCAGTCCACGATCAATGGCAGGTCCACTTCGCCGGCATCGCCCTCAAGCAGGCCCTGCAGAACGGCTTCGTAGCACTTGCCAACCTGGCGCTGCTCGAACTGCATCGACAACGCCGCCTGCATGTCCTTGCCACGCGCATGCAGCAGCAGCCCGGAAGTCACCTGGTCCAGGCGGTGCACGGTCAAGGCATCCGGATACAGCGCCTGCAGGCGCGCGACGACACAGTCCTGGTTCTCGGCGCTGCGGCCAGGCACGGACAGCAGGCCGGCGGGCTTTTCAGCTACCAGCAGCGCGTCGTCGATGTAGTGCAGGTGGATCATGCGGTTCCAGGAATTCCAAATGAAAACGGGGAAGCCGAAGCCTCCCCGTCTTCTGCGTACCGACCCACGGTCGGTACCTACCGGCCGAGGCCCGTATCAGCCCAGCAGGTGGGCGACGCCGGCGCGCTCTTCTTCCAGCTCGGCCAGGGTCTTGTCGATGTACTTCTGGCTGAAGTCGTCGATCGGCAGATCCTTCACCAGGGTGTACTTGCCGTTCTCGGTGGTCACCGCGAAGCCGAAGATCACGCCTTCCGGAATGCCGTAGGAACCGTCGGACGGCACGCCCATGGTGACCCACTTGCCGTTGCTGCCCAGCACCCAGTCACGCACGTGGTCGATGGCGGCGTTGGCGGCCGACGCAGCCGAGGACGAGCCACGGGCTTCGATGATCGCCGCGCCGCGCTTGCCGACGGTCGGGATGAAGGTGTTGGCGTTCCACTCCTGGTCGTTGATCGCATCGGCGATCGACGCACCATCGGCGGTGGCGAAACGGTAGTCCGGGTACATGGTCGGGCTGTGGTTGCCCCACACCACCAGCTTCTCCATGCCACCGACCGGCTTGCCGAGCTTGGTCGACAGCTGGCTCAGCGCGCGGTTGTGGTCCAGGCGCAGCATGGCGGTGAAGTTTTCCGGCTTCAGGTCCGGGGCCGACTTCATGGCGATGTAGGCGTTGGTGTTCGCCGGGTTGCCGACCACCAGCACCTTCACGTCACGGCTGGCGACCTTGTTCAGCGCCGCGCCCTGGGCGGTGAAGATCTTGGCGTTTTCCAGCAGCAGGTCCTTGCGCTCCATGCCCGGGCCGCGCGGACGCGCGCCGACCAGCAGGGCGATGTCGGCGTCCTTGAACGCGACTTCGGCGTCATCGGTGCCGACCATGCCGGCCAGCAGCGGGAAGGCGCAGTCTTCCAGCTCCATCATCACGCCCTTCAGGGCGGCCTGGGCCTTGTCGACCGGCAGTTCCAGCAGCTGCAGGATGACCGGCTGGTCCTTGCCCAGCATTTCGCCGGAGGCGATGCGGAACAGCAGGGCATAACCGATCTGGCCGGCGGCGCCGGTCACGGCAACACGAACGGGTGCTTTCATGGGGGTTTCCTCTTGCTTGCAAGCGTTTGATGGGACGCCGCGGGCGGAGCCACGCAGGCTTGGCGGGCGGCGGGGAACAGGGAAACGGCCACCCGTGGGTGGCCGTTTCGAAGGGGAATCAGGCGGCGAGGTGCTTGTTCCACTCGGCGACGCGGTCGGCCTGGGCGGCCAGCACGGCGTCGACGTCGCCTTCCAGGGTGATCGAATGGATCACGTCACCCTGCTTGACCGAATCGACGATGGCCTGGCCTTCCAGGACCTTGCCGAAGACGGTGTGGCGGCCGTCCAGCCAGTCGGTCTTGATGTGGGTGATGAAGAACTGGCTGCCGTTGGTGTTCGGGCCGGCGTTGGCCATCGACAGCGAGCCGACCTCGTGCTTCACGCCATTCTTCTCGTCTTCGAACTTGTAGCCCGGGCCGCCGGTGCCACGACCCTGCGGGCAGCCGCCCTGGATCATGAAGTCGGCGATCACGCGGTGGAAGATCAGGCCGTCATAGAAGCCGTGCTTGACCAGGTTCACGAAGTTGGCCACGGTCAGCGGCGCCTTGTCGGCAAACAGCTCGACCTTGATCGGGCCCTGGGTGGTGTCGAAAGTGGCGATGAGGGACATGAAGATCCTTGATGCAGAGGGGAATGCGTCTAGCCACCTAGTTTACACCCGCCTCGTGTCGGCGGCGGCTTCGACCATTGGTGAAGCGCCCCGCTTCAGCCCACGGACGGGGAGCCGCGCAGCGGGGTCCTGGCGGCCTCGGCCGGCGCGGCGGATGGCCAGCTGAATGGGCCCCGTGACAGGCGTGAAATCCACCTTTTCGCGAATCGTCAAGTTCGACGTATAATGTTGGACTTCTTTTTCCAAATCCGGCGCCGACTGGCCCCCTTTCGTATGTCCATCGAAAATCTTCGCAACATCGCCATCGTCGCCCACGTCGACCATGGCAAGACCACCCTGGTCGACCAGCTGCTGAAGCAGTCCGGCACCCTGTCCGAGCGTACCGTCCTCGCCGAGCGCGTGATGGACAGCAACGACCAGGAAAAGGAACGCGGCATCACCATCCTGGCCAAGAACACCGCCATCACCTGGGAAGACAAGAAGACCGGCATCAAGAACCGGATCAACATCGTCGACACCCCCGGCCACGCCGACTTCGGTGGCGAGGTCGAGCGCGTGCTGTCGATGGTCGACACCGTGCTGATCCTGGTCGATGCGATGGACGGCCCGATGCCGCAGACCCGCTTCGTGACCCAGAAGGCCTTCGCGATGGGCTTCAAGCCGATCGTCGTGGTCAACAAGGTCGACCGTCCGGGCGCCCGTCCGGAATGGGTGATCGACCAGGTCTTCGACCTGTTCGACAAGCTCGGCGCCACCAACGAGCAGCTGGACTTCCCGATCGTCTACGCCTCGGGCCTGAACGGCTATGCCGGCCTGGAAGACACCGTGCGTGACGGCGACATGACCCCGCTGTACGAAGCGATCATGCAGCACGCGCCGCGCCCGGAAGTGGACCCGGAAGGCCCGTTCCAGATGCGCATCAGCCAGCTGGACTACAACAACTTCGTGGGCGTGATCGGCATCGGCCGCATCCAGCGCGGCACCCTGAAGAAGAACATGCAGGTCGCGGTCATCGACCGTGAAGGCAAGAAGCGCAACGGCAAGGTGCTGCAGGTGCTGGGCTTCATGGGCCTGGAGCGCATCGAGCAGGATTCGGCCGAGGCCGGCGACATCGTGGCCATCTCCGGCATCCAGGAGCTGACCATCTCCGACACCATCTGCGCACCGGACTTCCCGGAAGCGCTGCCGGCGCTGACCGTCGACGAGCCGACCATCTCGATGACCTTCCAGGTCAACAACTCGCCGTTCGCCGGCAACAAGGACCTGTCCGGTGGCAAGTTCCTGACCAGCCGCCAGATCAAGGACCGCCTGGACCGTGAAAAGGTCCACAACGTGGCCCTGAAGGTCGAGCAGCTGGAAGACGCCGACAAGTTCCTGGTCTCCGGCCGTGGCGAACTGCACCTGTCGGTGCTGATCGAGAACATGCGCCGCGAAGGCTACGAGCTTGCCGTGTCGCGTCCGGAAGTGATCATCAAGGAAATCGACGGCCAGATGATGGAGCCGATCGAGCAACTGGTGGTGGACATCGAAGAAATCCACCAGGGCGGCGTGATGGAAAAGCTGGGCACCCGCAAGGGCCAGCTGAAGAACATGGAATCGGACGGCAAGGGCCGTGTGCGCCTGGAATACTCGATCCCGGCCCGTGGCCTGATCGGCTTCCAGAACGAGTTCAAGACCCTCACCCAGGGTTCGGGCCTGCTGTTCCACGTGTTCGACCACTACGGTCCGAAGGAACAGGGCGCGATCGCCAAGCGCATCAACGGCGTGATGATCGCCAATGCGCCGGGCACCACCCCGGCCTACTCGCTGGGCCCGCTGCAGGAGCGCGGCAAGCTGTTCGCTGCTGAAGGCGACAACGTGTATGAAGGTCAGCTGGTCGGCATCCACTCCAAGGACAACGACCTGACCGTCAACGCGATCAAGACCAAGCCGCTGACCAACATGCGCGCTTCGGGCAAGGACGATGCGATCCAGCTGACCCCGGCGATCAAGTACTCGCTGGAACAGGCCCTGGACTTCATCGAAGACGATGAGCTGGTCGAGATCACCCCGAAGGAGATCCGTCTGCGCAAGAAGTTCCTGACCGAAAGCGACCGCAAGAAGGCTTCGCGCGGCGGCTGAGCCAGCACCCCGTGAACCAGAGCGGCTACAACCCGGATCCGCACCGGCATCCGGGTCTCCACGTCATCGCCCTGCTTGAAGCGAGCAAGGCGATGCTGGCGCTGTTGGCCGCCACCGGGCTGGAAGTGCTCGGACCGCAGCCGCTACGGCACGGCATCATGGCCCTGATCCGGCGTTTCAGCCTGGATCCGGACCATGGCACCCTGCCCTCGCTGCTGCACATGATCAGCCCCGATGCGGTCCACCTGGCCGCGGCGGGGATGATCGGCTACGGCCTGCTGCACCTGGTCGAGGCCTGGGGCCTGTGGCGGGCCAAGGCCTGGGCCTCCTGGCTGGGCTGCCTGACCGCCTCGCTGTACCTGCCTTTCGACATCTTCGCGATCATCCGCCATCCCGGCTGGCCGTCGTGGACCATCCTGGCGATCAACCTGATCGTGGTCTACGTCCTCGCCCGCGACCTGCGCAAGCGCCACCGCTGAGCACCGGCTACACTGGGGGTTGGAGCCGACCAAGCCGCCCCATGCGCCCGTCCTTGCCGCCTCTGCTGACCTGCCTGCTCGCCGCGCTGCCTGCGCTGCTTTCGGCTGGCTGCAGCCCGGCCACGCCCAGCGCGCATGCGGCCGAACCTGCGAGCCGCAACGTGCCGTTCCCGTACGCCGAAACCGATGTCGCCGACCTGCAGGCGCGGATGACCGCCGGTGAGCTGGACAGCACCACCCTGACCCAGGCCTACCTGCAGCGCATCGCCAGCCTCGACCGCACCGGGCCACGCCTGCGCGCGGTGATCGAGCTCAACCCCGATGCCCTGAAGGAAGCCGCCGCCCGCGACCGCGAGCGCCGCGAAGGACGCCTGCGCGGTCCGCTGCATGGCATCCCGCTGCTGCTGAAGGACAACATCAACGCCGCACCGATGGCCACCAGTGCCGGCTCGCTGGCCCTGCAGGGTTTCCGCCCGGACGACGCCTATCTGGTGCGCCGGCTGCGCGACGCCGGCGCCGTGGTGCTGGGCAAGACCAACCTCAGCGAGTGGGCCAACTTCCGCGGCAACGACTCCATCTCCGGCTGGAGCGCGCGCGGTGGCCAGACCCGCAACCCCTACCGCATCAGCCATTCACCGTGCGGTTCCAGCAGCGGCAGCGCGGTGGCCGTGGCCGCCAACCTGGCCAGCGTGGCGATCGGCACCGAAACCGACGGCAGCATCGTCTGCCCGGCGGCGATCAACGGCGTGGTCGGCCTGAAGCCGACGGTCGGGCTGGTCAGCCGCGATGGCATCGTACCGATCTCCTTCAGCCAGGACACCGCCGGACCAATGACACGCAGCGTCGCCGATGCTGCTGCCGTGCTGACCGCGATCGCCGGCCGCGATGACGCCGATCCCGCCACCGCGACCATGCCCGGCCGCGCGGTCTACGACTACACCGCACGCCTGGACCCGCAGGGCCTGCGCGGCAAACGCATCGGCCTGCTGCAGACGCCGCTGCTGAAGTACCGCGGCATGCCGCCGCTGATCGATCAGGCGGCGATCGAGCTGCGTCGCGCCGGTGCCGTCGTGGTACCCGTCGAACTGCCCAACCAGGGCGCCTGGGCCGAGGCCGAGCGCACGCTGCTGCTGTACGAATTCAAGGCGGGCCTGGAGCGCTACTTCAGCACCCATCGCGCCCCGCTGCGCAGCCTTGCCGAGCTGATCGCCTTCAACCAGGCCCACAGCAAGCAGGAACTGGGCCTGTTCGGCCAGGAACTGCTGGTAGAGGCTGACGCCACCGCTGGCCTGGCAGACCCTGCCTACATCCGCGCGCGCAGCGATGCGCGCCGGTTGGCCGGCCCGGAAGGCATCGATGCCGCCCTCTCCGCCCATCAACTCGATGCGCTGGTGGCGCCAACCACCGGCGTCGCATGGGCGATCCGCAGCGAAGGCGACGACTTCCCCGGCGAGAGCTACAGCGCCGCTGCCGTGGCCGGATATCCCAGCCTGACCGTGCCGATGGGGCAGATCGACGGCCTGCCGGTCGGCCTGCTGTTCATGGGCACCGCCTGGAGCGAGCCGAAGTTGATCGAGATGGCCTACGCCTACGAGCAGCGCACGCGCGCGCGGCGGCCGCCGCACTTTGATACTGACGCACTGATCGACGCTGGCGAGCCTTGATCGCGTTTATGTAGAGCCGAGCCCACGTTCGGCTTCATCGGAAAATCGAAGGCAGCCGAGCATGGCTCGGCCCTACAGAGGCTGGTCGGGCTCCATCGGCACGATCGCGGCTTCGCCATCTTCAGCGCCCGGCGACCGCACATCCGCGGTACGCGCCCGCGGACCGCGCGGCCTATCCAGCTCATCATCGTGCTGCACACGTGCACGTACCTGCGGCAGCGCCTGCGGATGCTCGCGCGCAAGGAAATCGAGCATGCGCTCACGCACCAGGCAACGCAGGTCGAAGGCATCGCCGGAACTGCGTGCGCTGACCAGCAGCCGCACCTGGATCGCGCGTTCGCTGGTTTCGGTCACCTGGGTCACGCAGACCCGACCATCCCACAGCGCTTCGCCACGACAGATGCGCTCCAGCTCGGCGCGGATCGCCGCAATCGGTGCCCGGTAGTCCAACCACAGGAAGGCCGTGCCGAGCAGATCGGCACTGCGCCGCGTCCAGTTCTGGAACGGGTTCTCGATGAACCAGGTCAACGGCACCACCATCCGCCGCTCGTCCCAGATGCGCACCACCACGTAGCTGCTGCCGATCTCCTCGATGCGTCCCCACTCACCTTCAACGATCACCACATCGTCCAGCCGGATCGGCTGCGTCACTGCGATCTGCAGGCCAGCGATCAGATTGCCGAACACCGGCTTGGCCGCAATGCCGGCCACCAGGCCGATCAGACCCGCCGAGGCCAGCAGAGCCGTGCCGATCTTCTGCACCATCGGAAAGGTCAACAGCACCAGCGAGGCGCCGAGCACGATGATGCCCCCCATCAACACGCGGCTGAGCACCCGCGTCTGGGTCTGGATGCGGCGCGCTTCCAGGTTGTCGGAGACATCGATGGGATGGCCGCGCAGGATCGCGCGCTCACCCGCCGCCACCGCGCGTACCAGCAACCAGATGAAGCAGGCGGTCAGCGCGATGTGCAGCACATGCTGCAGATTGCCCAGCACGGGATCCTGCAGCGGCGTGGCCTGCAGCGCGGGGATCAACAGCAGCAGTGGCCACGCGGTCGCCATCGGCAGGCCAAGCACGCGACCGATGCGCGCGCGCCGACGATCACGCCCTTTCAGCCGATGATAGATCCAGAGGATCAGCCACGCGCCGATGCCACCCGCTACTGCTGCCAATCCCAACGGCCATGCGTAGGCCTGCGCGCTTTGCCAGTGCACCGTTGCTACCTCCACTCGAACAGCCTAGCGGACAGCCTCGCGCATGGCGCATGAGCGTCACGTCAGCCGTTCGTAAGCAGGGTGTTGGTCGGCAGGGCTTGCAGCCCTGCACCTGCTGCGAACCGAAGCAACAGCAACAGCCGAAGCAGAAGCGGGTTTCCTGTGGGATGGCGGGGTGGGTCCGGTTGCGGGGGACGCCGTGGATCCATCCATGGAGGCTCGGTCGCCGCATCCATGCGGCTCACTGATCTGGCCCCCGCAACCGGCCCCACCCCGCCTTCGACAGTTTCCTGCGATCTGCCAGCAAAGTCTGGGGTCAGATCCGTTTTCCAGAGGAAAACGGATCTGACCCCATCTTCTGATTTCGAAATCTGACAGACATTCATCCACGCATGGCGTGGACCCACCGTGTCGACCAAGGTCGACACCTACCAACAGCCGCAGGGATCTGTCAGAGGCGGGGCGGTGTGGGTGGGCAGGACCGTTGGCGCCATGGATGGCGCCATCGAGCCCCCAAGGATGGGTTTACGGCGTGTCCTGACCACCCACACCGCCCCGCCATCCCACGGAATGCCGCGTCGGCTTTTGCTTTTGCCGTTGCCGTTGCCGTTGCCGTTGATTGCAGCAGGTGCAGGGCTGCAAGCCCTGCCGAAAAACCCTTACCGCACTTGTTCCTGCTTGCGCACGATCGCCATCGCGATCTCCAGCGACTGCTCGTAATTCAACCGCGGATCCACCGTCGAACGATACGCACGCTCCAGGTCACGCTCGGTCAGCTCGCGCGCGCCACCGGTGCATTCGGTCACGTCCTCGCCGGTCAGTTCCAGGTGCACGCCACCCAGGCGCGTGCCTGCCGCGGCATGCAGGTCGAACGACATCTCCACTTCGCCACGCACGTTGTCGAAGCGGCGCGTCTTGAACCCGTTGGCGGTGCTCTCGGTGTTGCCATGCATCGCATCGCACACCCACAGCACCCGACGACCATCGCGCTTGACCGCGTCCAGCAGCGGCGGCAGCTTCTCGGCAATCTGCGCGGCGCCCATGCGGTGGATGAAGCTCAGGCGGCCCGGCTCGTCATGCGGGTTGAGCACGTCGATCAGGCGCAACAGCTGGTCCGGCGTCACCGACGGGCCGACCTTGATCGCGATCGGGTTGCGCACGCCACGCAGGTATTCCACGTGCGCGCCATCGAGCGCGGCGGTGCGCATGCCGATCCACGGGTAATGCGTGCTCAGGTTCAACCAGCCCTGCTGGCGCGGCACCTGCCGGGTCAGCGCCTGCTCGTAGGGCAGCAGCAGCGCTTCGTGCGAGGTGTAGAAATCGATGCGGTTGAGGTTGTGCACGCGAGCCCCAGCCAGGGTCTCCATGAAGTGCACCGCGTCGCCGATCGAGGCCACCATCTTCTGGTACTCGGCGGCCAGCGGCGAGTGGCTTACCCACTCCAGGTTCCAGTATTCGGGGTGGTGCAGGTCGGCGAAACCACCGTCGATCAGCGCGCGCACGAAGTTCATCGTCATCGCCGAATGCGCGTGGGCCTGCAGCATCCGCTTCGGGTCCGGCAGGCGTGCTGCTTCGGTGAAGGCCGGCGCGTTGATCACATCGCCGCGGTAGCTGGGCAGGGTCACGCCGTCGCGGGTCTCGGTATCGGCCGAGCGGGGCTTGGCGTACTGGCCGGCGAAGCGGCCAACGCGGATCACCGGCTGGCGCAGGCCGTGCACCAGCACCAGGCTCATCTGCAGCAGCACCTTCAGGCGGTTGGAGATGGTGCCCGATTCGCAGTCGCTGAAATTCTCGGCGCAGTCGCCCCCCTGCAGCAGGAAGCGCTTGCCCTCCTGGGCCTCGGCCAGCTGCTGCTTCAGCGCCAGGATCTCCCATGAGGTGACCAGCGGCGGCAGCCGCTTCAGCTCGTGCAGGGCCGCGTCCAGCGCCACCGGGTCTGGATAGGTCGGCATCTGCAGCGCGGTCTTGCCACGCCAGCTCTCCGGCGACCAGCCAGCGCCAGCAGCAGTCGCGGCAGGATCGGGGACAGGCGAAACGGCTGACAGACTCATTGCAGACTTCCGGAGGTGGGGGACGTTCATGGTCGCAGAGCCGACCGCTGTCGCAAAGGGTCGAACGCCGTCTGCACATGACTGAACGCCGGGGAAAGGGCATCGCGATCGGCCAAAAGCCGCATGCCCAAGGCCAGCCGGACAGGCGCATGATTCGCCACGCACTGTTACGAAGTAACACTCAATCCCCATTGGCCCCTTCCACAGCCTATCCGCCATGAAGCCCTCGCCCCTCGCTACCGGCATCACCTTCGCCCTGGCCCTGGCCCTGGCCAGCCTGCCCGCCTTCGCCTTGGCAGCCGACGACACCTCTTCGTCCGTCAAGGACCTGGACGCGGTCACCGTCCACGCCCAGCTCGACCAGGCCCGCAACACGCTGTCGCCGGACATCGGCAGCAGCCAGTACCAGATCACTGCCGAGGACATCCAGAAACAGCCGTTGGGCGCCTCCGCGCCGCTCAGCCAGGTGCTGCTGCAGGCCCCGGGCGTGGTCCAGGACTCCTATGGCGGCGTGCATGTGCGTGGCGACCACGCCAATCTGCAGTACCGCATCAACGGCGTGCTGCTGCCCGAATCGATCTCTGGCTTCGGCCAGACCCTGGACGCGCGCACCATCAAGAGCATCCGCCTGATGGACGGCGCGCTGCCGGCACAGTTCGGCGAGCGCACCGCGGCGGTGGTCGACATCACCACCCGCAACGGTGCCGAGCTGGGCAACGGCGGCAGCGCGGGGCTGACCACCGGCTCGTTCGGCAAGGTCAATCCGAATGCCTCCTGGTGGGGCAGCCAGGGGCGCTGGAGCTGGTTCCTGACCGGCAACTACGATCAGAACGATGTCGGCCTGGAGAATCCCACCAACACGCGCAAGCCGTTGCACGACGACACGCACCAGGGCAAGGCATTCGCCGACCTGACCTACCTGGTCAATGAGAGCACCCGCCTGAGCGTGTTTGCCGGCTTCGCCAACAACCGCTTCCAGATTCCGGTCAATCCAGGCCAGGCGCCGCAGTTCGGCTATCTCGATACCTCCACCTTCGATTCCAGCCAGCTGGATGAAACCCAGCGCGAGACCACCCGTTTCGGCATGCTGGTACTGCAGGGCTCGCTGGGCAGCACCGCCTATCAGCTCTCGGCCGGGCAGCGTTACAGCGATGTCGGCTTCAATCCCGATGTCATCGGTGACCTGGTGTTCAGTGGCGTCGCCTCGCAGGTGCTGCGCAGCAATCGCGCCAACACCCTGCAGGCCGATTTCTCCACGCCGCTGGGCAACGACCACACGCTGCGCTATGGCCTGTACGGCAACTACGAGAACGCGCGGGCCAGCAGCAGCAGCTGGGTGTTCCCGGTTGACGACAACGGCCAGCAGTCCAGCACCACGCCGCTGCTGATTGCCGATCGCAGCGCGTTCCACGCCAGCACGCTGGCACTGTACGTGCAGGACGAGTGGAAGATCGGCGAGGACTGGACCGTGAACTACGGCCTGCGCGGCGACCGCTACAGGGCCTTCGGCCGCAGCGAGGGCCAGCTCAGCCCGCGCGTGGGCGTGGTCTGGAATGCCAGCGACAGCACCACCGTGCACGCTGGCTATTCGCGCTACTTCACGCCACCGGCCAGCGAGTTGATCGCCAGCAGCGACATTGCGCTGTACGACGGCACCACCAACCAGCAACCCAGTGGCGGCAACAACACACCGCTGGCCGAGCGCAGCGACTACTACGACATCGGTCTCTCACAGCAACTGGGCGAGCACCTGACGCTCGGCCTGGATGCCTACGATCGGCGCGTCACGCGCCTGCAGGATGAAGGCCAGTTCGGCGCCGCCTACATCTACTCGACCTTCAACTATCGCCGTGGCCACATCCGCGGCCTGGAGTTCAGCGCCGACTACAGCAACGGCCCGTTCAGCGCCTACTTCAACGCGGCCTACAACAAGGCGATCGGCACCCAGGTCATCACCAGCCAGTACAACCTCGATCCGGATGCCCTGGCCTATGTGGCCGATCACTGGATCCACCTCGACCACGACCAGAAGCTGACGTCGTCGGGTGGCCTCAGCTACGCCTTCGCCGGGCACAACCGGATCGGCGCCAACTACGTGTTCGGCAGCGGCCTGCGTTCGGACATCGAGGGCGTGCCCAACGGCGGCGAGCTGCCGTCGTACCTGCAGGTGAACCTCAGCGCCGGGCATGACTTCAACGCCGACAGCGGGCATCCGCTGCATGTGCAGCTGGCGGTGATGAACGCGCTGGACCGCAGCTACCAGCTGCGCGACGGTGGCGGCGTGGGTGTGTTCGCCCCGCAGTGGGGACCACGCCGCGGTGCCTACCTGAGCCTGCAGCAGGATTTCTGATCAGACAGGGGTCAGATCCCTTTCCGCAGGAAAGGGCTCTGCCCCCGCACCGGAAATGGGGTTGGGAAAGGGGTCAGATCCCTTTGCGATGCAAAGGGATCCGACCCCGTCCTGCCTTCAGCGCCTGACCTTGCGCAGCGACACCACCAGCGCCCACAGCGCCAGCAGCACGAACCACACGCCCGACCACATCGGCATGGTCAGGCCCAGGAACGTCCAGTCGATGTTGCCGCAGTTGCCGGTACCGGTCAGCACCGTGCGGAACACTTCCAGCGGCCCCATGGTCTCACTCAGGAAGGCCAGCGGCGGGCCACAGGTGGAACCCATTTCCGGCGGCAGCATCTGCACGTAGACGTGGCGCGCGGCGATGCCGACACCTACTGCCGCGGCAATGAAGGCCAGCACGCCATAGGTCGCGCGTCCCGGGCGGTTGGACGGACCATGCAGCGCACCGATCAGGAACAGCAGGCCCAGCGCAGCGAACGCCAGGCGCTGGAAGATGCACAACGGACACGGCTCCAGGCCCATCTTCAGCTGCAGGAAGATGGCGTAGCCCAGCAGGCCCGCGCAGATCAGGAAGCCCAGGAAGAACTGGGCGCGGAAGGGCCAGCGCAGTGGATTCATCGTCAACGCTCGAATGGATCAGGCGCCAAGCGTAACCGACAGCGCGCCCCGTTCGAACCGCCACACGGCACGCCTGTCGGAACGGTGCGGGTCAGAGCCCGTGCCTGCGGCCCGGAATCCGACCCCGCAGAAACGCAAAAGCCCGGCAGAGGCCGGGCTTTCGCTGTGTCGCGTTGGAGCGGTCCGATTACTCGGCCACTTCCTCGGCCACGACCGGACGGTCGACCAGTTCGACGTAGGCCATCGGCGCGTTGTCGCCGGCGCGGAAGCCGCACTTCAGCAGGCGCAGGTAGCCGCCCGGACGGTTCGCGTAGCGCGGGCCCTGGATGGTGAACAGGTTGCCCACGGCTTCGTTGTCGCGCAGGCGGGCGAAGGCCAGACGGCGGTTGGCGACGGAGTCGACCTTGGCCAGGGTGATCAGCGGCTCGGCAACGCGGCGCAGTTCCTTGGCCTTCGGCAGGGTGGTCTTGATCAGCTCGTGCTTGAACAGCGAGGCAGCCATGTTCTTGAACATCGCTTCGCGGTGGGCGCTGGTGCGGCTGAACTTACGGCCAGACTTCTGGTGACGCATGGTGATATTCCTTGGTTAATGATGAGGCTGTGTGGATCGTTGTCGCCATCCTGGCGTTGCTGCGCGGACTGCGGTTGGTCCTGGCCATCCATCCTGGACGACCTGCCCGCGAACCTTGGGTTCGTCGTGGCATGTTGTGTTGCGTTGAAGGCTCCACCGCGAACGGTGGAGCCCTCAGGCATTACCGATATCAGCCCAGCATGCCGTGGCTGGCGACGCCGGCCGGCGGCCAGTTCTCCAGCTTCATGCCGAGCGACAGGCCGCGCTGAGCCAGCACTTCCTTGATCTCGGTGAGCGACTTCTTGCCCAGGTTCGGGGTCTTCAGCAGCTCCACTTCGGTCTTCTGGATCAGATCGCCGATGTAGTAGATGCTTTCAGCCTTCAGGCAGTTGGCCGAACGCACGGTCAGCTCCAGATCGTCGATCGGGCGCAGCAGCACCGGATCCACGCCGTTGTTGGCCGGCTTGGCCGCACCGCGGTCGCGGTGGGTGAAGTCACCGAACACCGACAGCTGGTCGCTGAGGATGTCGGCGGCGGTGCGCACGGCTTCCTCGGCATCGATGGTACCGTTGGTCTCGATATCGATGACCAGCTTGTCCAGGTCGGTACGCTGTTCGACGCGGGCCGCTTCCACGGCATAGGCGACGCGGCGGACCGGCGAGAACGAGGCATCCAGGACCAGGCGGCCGATGGCACGGGTTTCTTCGTCCGGACGACGACGCGCGGCAGCCGGCTGGTAGCCGAAACCACGTTCGATCTTCAGACGCATGTTGACTGCCGTGTCCTTGGTCAGGTGGCAGATCACATGGTCGCCGTTCAGGATCTCCACATTGTGGTCGACCTTGATGTCGGCAGCGGTGACAACGCCCGGGCCCTGCTTGGACAGGGACAGGGTGGCGCTGTCGCCGGAGTGCATACGGATGGCCACGTCCTTGAGGTTCAGCAGGACTTCGAGCACGTCCTCCTGCAGACCTTCGACCGTGGTGTACTCATGCAACACGCCGTCGATTTCGACTTCCGTGATGGCGAAGCCCGGGATGGACGACAGCAGCACGCGACGCAGGGCATTACCCAGCGTATGCCCGTAACCCCGCTCCAAAGGTTCGATAACGACCTTTGCACGGGTGTCGGTAAGGCGTTCGATCTGCGGACCGCGAGGACGCAGAACCTGGTTGGCGGTAACCGTCATGTTGCGGGTTCTCCTAGTGAACCCCCGGCCGTCGCCGGGGGCTCTCCAATGTGAATTACTTCGAATACAGCTCGACGATCAGCGCTTCGTTGATGTCCGCAGGCAGATCCGAACGATCCGGAACAGCCTTGAAGATACCGGTGAACTTGCCGGAATCCACTTCAACCCACGACGGGCTCAGGTCATGCTGGGCGGCGACGGTCAGGGCTTCCTGGACGCGCAGCTGCTTGGCAGCCTTTTCAGACAGGGCGATGGCGTCGCCAGCCTTGACCTGGTACGAAGCCAGGTTGACCGACTTGCCATTCACGGTGACGCCGCGGTGCGACACCAGCTGACGGGCAGCCGGACGGGTCACGGCGAAGCCCATGCGGTAGACGACGTTGTCCAGGCGGGTTTCCAGCAGCTGCAGCAGGTTCTCGCCGGTGTTGCCCTTCTTGGTCGAGGCCTTCTTGTAGTAGTTGCGGAACTGACGCTCCAGCAGGCCGTAGATACGCTTGACCTTCTGCTTTTCACGCAGCTGGGTAGCGTAGTCGGACAGCTTGCCCTTGCGGGCAGTGGCGCCGTGCTGGCCGGGCTTCTGCTCCAGCTTGCACTTGGAGTCCAGCGCACGCGCCGGGCTCTTCAGGGACAGGTCGGCGCCTTCGCGACGGGCGAGCTTACAGGTAGGACCGATATAACGAGCCATTTCTTATCGCTCCCTTTAGACGCGACGCTTCTTCGGCGGACGGCACCCGTTGTGCGGGATAGGCGTCACGTCGATGATGTTGGTGATCTTGTAGCCGACGTTGTTCAACGAACGCACGGCCGACTCACGGCCCGGACCCGGGCCCTTGATGCGGACTTCCAGCGACTTCACGCCGTAGTCCAGCGCAGCGCGACCGGCCTTTTCAGCAGCCACCTGGGCAGCGAACGGGGTCGACTTGCGCGAACCGCGGAAGCCAGCGCCACCGGAGGTCGCCCACGACAGAGCGTTGCCCTGGCGGTCGGTGATGGTGACGATGGTGTTGTTGAACGAAGCGTGGACGTGGGCAACGCCGTCGGTGACGACGCGCTTGATCTTCTTCTTGGTCTTAGCAGCGGGCTTAGCCATTTCTCAGTCCCTTACTTCTTGATCGCCTTGCGCGGACCCTTGCGGGTGCGGGCGTTGGTACGGGTGCGCTGGCCACGCAGCGGGAGGCCACGACGGTGACGCAGGCCGCGGTAGCAGCCCAGGTCCATCAGGCGCTTGATCGCGATGCCGATTTCACGGCGCAGATCGCCTTCCACGATGTACTTGCCGACTTCGGCGCGCAGGCGCTCGATTTCCGGCTCCGACAGATCGCGGATCTTGGTGGTCGAAGCAACGCCTGCGACTTCGCAGACCTTCTTCGAACGGGTACGGCCGATGCCGTAAATGCTTTGCAACCCGACCCAGACGTGCTTCTGGGCTGGCAGGTTGACGCCTGCAATACGCGCCATGACGCGGTTCTCCAGCTGAGTGATGGCCGACAGCGCGCCTCGGGCACGCCAATCCGGCAGGATGGATCAAAAAAGTGAACTAGCGATACTAACAAGGTTCCGGTTTACATGGAAGCCCGTGAAACCATTGGTTTCATGAACCCGGCCTGGGGAGTGTGCCCAGGCTCCGGCGCCGGATGGGGTTGGACCTGGGGTTTCCCCCGGGGCCGCCCGCGCTACTCCAGCGCGGGACCACCTCATCACACCCCCACCCGGAACCGCTGCGGGGGCCGCCCTTCGTTTGTGTGGCCGGAGTCCGCGAAGCGGAGGGACCATCACGTCAGGAAGACGAAAGTATAACAGGCCAATCAGCCGCGGGCAAAACCGCCGCGGTTGCCGCCCTTCAGGTTGGCCTTCTTCAGCAGGCTCTCGTACTGGTGGGACATCAGGTGCGCCTGCACCTGGGCGATGAAGTCCATCACCACCACCACCACGATCAGCAGCGAAGTACCGCCGAAGTAGAACGAGGCGTTCAGCTGCGTGCGCATCAGTTCCGGCAGCAGGCAGACGATCACCAGGTAGGCCGAGCCCGCCGCGGTCAGGCGGGTCAGCACGCCGTCGATGTAGTCGGCGGTGGCCTTGCCCGGACGGATGCCCGGAATCAGCGCGCCGGACTTCTTCAGGTTGTCGGCGGTTTCCTGCGAGTTGAACACCAGCGCGGTGTAGAAGAACGCAAAGCCGGTGATCAGTGCGGCGAACACGATCATGTGCAGCGGTTCGCCCGGGCCCAGGGCATTGGCGACCTTCTGCAGAACCTGGCCGAAGCTGCTCTGGTTGGCCGCCTGGCCGGACCACATGGCCAGGGTGGCCGGGAAGGCCAGCAGGCTCGAGGCGAAGATCGCCGGGATGACGCCGGCCATGTTGAGCTTCAGCGGCAGGAACGAGGTCTGGTTCATGTACGCGTTGCGACCGCCCTGGCGGCGCGCGTAGTTGACCGTGATCCGGCGCTGGCCACGCTCGACGAACACCACGAAGAAGGTGAAGGCGAGCACGACGATGGCGATCAGCAGCAGCTGGATGAACTGGATGTTGCCGTCGCGGTAGGCGTCGAAGGTGTGGATGACCGCACCCGGCAGGCCGGCGACGATACCGGCGAAGATGATCAGCGACACGCCGTTGCCGATGCCGCGCTCGGTGACCTGCTCACCGACCCACATCAGGAACATGGTGCCGGCGGTCAGCGCGACCACGGCGGTGAGCACGAAGCCCATGCCCGGTGCGTACACGACCGGTGCGCCCGACGGCGAGACCTGGCCCTGCAGGGCCAGCGCGATCGAGCCGCCCTGCACCACTGCCAGCAGCACGGCGCCGATGCGCGAATACTGGGTGATCTTGCGGCGGCCGGACTCACCTTCCTTCTGCATCGCCTTCAGGGCGGGGAAGATGTGCACGGCCAGCTGCATCACGATCGATGCCGAGATGTACGGCATCACGTTCAGCGCGAAGATGCTGAAACGGTGCAGGGCGCCGCCCGAGAACATGTTGAACATGTCCACGATGCCGCCGCCCTGCTGTTGCATCATGGCAAGCATGGCATCGGGATTGACGCCCGGCACCGGCACGTAGCAGCCGATGCGATAGACGATCAAAGCCCCGACGACGAACAGCAAACGTTGGCGAAGTTCAGTGAACTTGCCCATTCCGCCCGCGAGGTTACCGATGCCAGCTTGCGCCATGATTTTCTTACTCCGTTACGCTGCCGCCGGCAGCTTCGATCGCGGCCTTGGCACCAGCCGTGGCAGCAATACCCTTCAGGGTGAACGCCTTGGTCACTTCGCCCTTGACGACGACCTTGGCCTTCTTGGCAGTGCTCGGGACCAGCTTGGCAGCACGCAGGGCGGCGAAGTCGATCTCACCGGCCGGCAGCTTGTCCAGCGCGTACAGCAGCACTTCAGCGGTGTCCTTGGCGATCGGCGAACGGAAGCCGATCTTCGGCAGACGACGCTGCATGGGGGTCTGGCCGCCTTCGAAGCCAGCCTTGATCTTGCCGCCACCCTTGCGGGCGAACGAACCCTTGTGGCCGCGGCCGGCAGTCTTGCCCAGGCCCGAGCCGATACCGCGACCGACGCGGGTACGCTCGGTGCGGGCGCCCGGTGCCGGGCTCAGTTCATTGAGACGCAGAGTCATGGTCGATTACTCCTCAACCTGGACGAGGTACTGAACCTTGTTGATCAGGCCGCGCACCTGCGGGCTGTCCTTCAGTTCACGCACATCGTTGAGCTTGTTCAGGCCCAGGGCACGCACCGACAGGCGGTGACGCGACTGGGTGCCACGCAGGCCACGCACCAGGCGGACCTTGACAGTCTTGTTGGACTCATTAGCCATGGTTGAGTTCCTCCACCTTCTTGCCGCGCTTGGCCGCGATGCGGGCCGGCGACTGCGCAGCAGACAGGCCCTTCACGGTGGCACGCACCAGGTTGATCGGGTTGCGCGAACCGGTGGCCTTGGCCAGCACGTTCTTCACGCCAACGGCTTCCAGCACGGCGCGCATGGCACCGCCGGCGATCACACCGGTACCTTCCGAAGCCGGCTGCATGAACACGCGGGCTGCGCCGTGACCATCCTTGATGGTGTGCCACAGGGTGCCGTTGTTCAGGTCAACGCTGACCAGGTTCTTGCGGGCCTGTTCCATCGACTTCTGGATGGCGACCGGCACTTCGCGGGCCTTGCCATAACCGAAACCGACCTTGCCTTCGCCGTCGCCGACAACGGTCAGGGCGGTGAAGGTGAACTGGCGGCCACCCTTGACGGTCTTGCTGACGCGGTTGACCGCGACCAGCTTTTCGATCATGCCGTCGTCGATCTTCTCTTCGCGGTTACGGTCGCGATCGCGACCCCGCTGCTGACGCTCTTCTGCCATGTTGATTCCTTGGTTGTTTGGGTATGTACGGCTCGAGGCCGCTTATGGTTGTGGAATGTCGCGTTGTCCCGGTGAACCACTGCAGAAGAGTGGCGCCGTCCCGCCTCACTCAGGCGGGCGAGCAGGCGGGCAGGAGACCACAGGTCCCCTGCCCTTATCCCTTAGAACTGCAGGCCGGCTTCGCGGGCGGCTTCTGCCAGGGCCTTGATGCGGCCGTGGTAGCGGTAGCCCGAACGATCGAAGGCAACCTTCTCGACGCCGGCGGCCTTGGCGCGCTCAGCGACGATACGGCCGACCTTGGCGGCGGCGTCGGCGTTCTTGCCGTTCTTCAGGCCTTCCTTGACGTCGGTCTGGGTGGTGTTGGCGGCAGCCAGCACCTTGGAACCGTCGGCGGTGAAGACCTGGGCGTACAGGTGCTGGCCGGTGCGCAGCACCGACAGGCGGGCGACGCCGAGCTCACGGATGTGGGCGCGGGTCGACTTGGCGCGACGCAGGCGGGCGATGTTCTTGTTCATTTTGATTATTCCTTGAAAGCTGAAGGAAGAGCTTTTCCCTGAGAAGTCCGCACAGGGATGTGCGGGCTCTTGCGAGGGACTCGCGCTTATGCCTTCTTGGCTTCCTTACGGATGATGACTTCGTCGGAGTACTTCACGCCCTTGCCCTTGTATGGCTCCGGCTTGCGGAACGCACGGATCTTGGCGGCAACTTCACCGACGACCTGCTTGTCAGCGCCCTGGACCAGGATCTCGGTCTGGGTCGGGGTGGTGATGGTGATGCCTTCCGGCGCCACGAACACGACCGGGTGCGAGAAGCCCAGGGACAGGCTCAGGTCCTTGCCCTGCATGGCAGCGCGGTAACCCACGCCGACCAGCTCCAGCTTGCGCTCGAAGCCTTCGGACACGCCCTTGACCATATTGGACAGGATCGCACGCACGGTACCGGTCAGTGCGACCAGCTCGGCGTTCTCGGTGCTCAGGGTGGCAACGCCGTTGTCGACGTTGATGGCGATACCGGCCGGCTTGGCCAGCGACAGGGTACCCTTCGGGCCCTTGGCGGTGACGCTGTCCGACTGGACGTTCAGTTCAACCTTACCCAGGGTAATCGGCTTCTTGGCTACGCGGGACATAGTTCTACTCCTTTCGCCTTAGGCCACGAAGCACAGGACTTCGCCGCCGACGCCCAGCTGGCGCGCCTGCGCATCAGTCATGATGCCCTTGGAGGTGGAAATGATGGAGATACCCAGGCCGTTCATGACCTTCGGCAGCTCGCTCTTGCCGCGGTACTGGCGCAGGCCCGAACGCGAGAAGCGCTTCAGGGTCGCGATGACCGGCTTGCCTTCGAAATACTTCAGCACGATTTCCAGCTCGGACTTGTTGTTTTCCAGCTGGGTCACGCGCAGGTCGGTGATGTAACCCTCGTCCTTCAGGACCTGGGCGATCGCAACCTTGATCTTGGACGACGGGGCCTTCACCGTCTGCTTGCCTACCGCGGCCGCATTCTTGATGCGGACCAGCAGGTCGGCGATGGGATCAGTCATGCTCATATGAGTACCTTTGAGTGCACCGATATCCGCTTTCGCGAAAATCTGTTGTCTCCTGGAAACGGGCCAGGTCCCTTGATGCAGCGGGCCGGAAGCCCACTCCTACGACCCCGTTTGCGCAGGGCAAGACGCGGGAGTATACGCCAAAAGAGCCCGGCTTGCGCCGGGCTCTTCGGTTTTTTTGCGTCGGGAAAGCTGAATGCCTCCCCTGCCCGGTTCAGGAACCCCCGAAGGGGCTCCTGATCGCAGGGCCGGCTGGGATTACCAGCTGGCCTTGCGCAGACCCGGGACGTCGCCACGCATGGTGGCTTCACGCAGCTTGTTACGGCCCAGGCCGAACTTGCTGTAGACGCCACGCGGACGACCCGACAGCTCGCAACGGTTGCGCTGGCGGCTCGGCGACGAATCGCGCGGCAGCTTGGCCAGCTTGGTTGCGGCGTCGATCTTCTCTTCGTAGGTCGCGTCCACGGAGGACACGATCTTCTTCAGAGCCGCACGCTTTTCAGCGTACTTCTTTGCCAGCTTTTCCCGCTTGATGTCGCGGTTGACCATGGAGGTCTTTGCCATTTCGGTTTCCTCGACAGATCAGTTACGGAACGGGAACTTGAACGCTGCCAGCAGCGCCTTCGCTTCCGCGTCGGTCTTCGCAGTGGTGGTGATGGCGATATCCATACCGCGGATCGCGTCGACGGCGTCGAAGTCGATTTCCGGGAAGATGATCTGCTCCTTCACACCCATGTTGAAGTTGCCGCGGCCGTCGAAGGAACGACCGGAAACACCACGGAAGTCGCGCACGCGCGGCAGCGAGATGTTGATCAGGCGATCCAGGAACTCGTACATCTTGTGGCGACGCAGCGTGGTCTTGCAGCCGATCGGCCAACCATCGCGGATCTTGAACGACGCAACCGACACGCGCGACTTGGTGACAACCGGCTTCTGGCCGGAAATCTTGGTCATGTCGCCGACGGCGTTTTCCAGGATCTTCTTGTTGGTGGCCGCTTCGCCGACACCCATGTTCAGGGTGACCTTGACCAGCTTCGGCACTTCCATCGGATTGGTGTAGCCGAACTGCTTCATCAGCGCCGGCACCACTTCGTCCTTGTAGAACTTTTCGAGACGGGAACTCATCTTCTCATTCCTCAGGCGTCGAGCGCCTCACCGCTGGAGCGGAACACACGCAGTTTGCGTCCATCCTCCAGCACCTTGAAGCCAACGCGTTCGCCCTTGCCCGAAGCCGGGTTCAGAACATTCACGTTGGAGATATGGATCGAAGCTTCGCGCTCGACCACGCCGCCGGCAACACCTGCCTGCGGGTTCGGCTTGGTGTGGCGCTTGACGATGTTCACGTTGGCGACGACCACACGGTCGCCATCGACGCGGACGACTTCGCCCTGCTTGCCCTTGTCCTTGCCAGCGTTGACGACAACCTGGTCGCCCTTCTTGATACGGTTAGCCATGATTATCTCCTGTCGCTCACAGCACTTCGGGAGCGAGCGAGACGATCTTCATGAACTTCTCCGAACGAAGTTCACGAGTCACCGGCCCGAAGATACGGGTACCGATCGGCTCCTGCTTGCTGTTCAGCAGAACGGCAGCGTTGCCGTCGAAGCGGATCAGCGAGCCGTCGGCGCGACGCACACCCTTGCGGGTACGCACCACGACGGCGTCATACACTTCACCCTTCTTGACCTTGCCGCGCGGAATCGCATCCTTCACGGTGACCTTGATGATGTCGCCGATGCCGGCGTAACGGCGCTTGGAACCACCCAGCACCTTGAAGCACATCACCTGCTTGGCACCCGAATTGTCCGCGACGTCAAGGTAGCTCTGCATCTGGATCATGATTCAGACTCCTTATTCAGCCGCACGCGTGATGACTTCCACCACGCGCCAGTTCTTGGTCTTGGACATCGGAGCAATCTCGGTCACGCGGACGACATCGCCTTCCTTGCAGGCGTTGTCGGCATCGTGGGCGTGCAGCTTGGTCGAGCGCTTGATGTACTTGCCGTACAGCGCGTGCTTGACCTGACGCTCAACCAGGACGGTAACCGTCTTGTCCATCTTGTTGCTGACGACACGGCCTTCGACCGTGCGCAGCGTCTTCTTTTCAGTATTGTCGCTCATAGCGGCCATCCTTACTTCGTGCTGCCGAGCAGGGTCTTGACGCGAGCAATCTCGCGACGGACCCGGCGAATGTCGTGGGTCTTCGGCAGCTGGCCGGTGACCTGCTGCATACGGACAGAGAACTGTTCCTTACGCAGGTCGATCAGGTGGGCCTTGAGTTCGTCAGCCGACTTTTCACGGAGAGTTTTGATATCCATCAGCGCACCGTACGGGTCACGAAAGTGGTGGTGACCGAGAGCTTGGCGGCGGCCAGGCGGAACGCCTCGCGAGCCACTTCCTCGGAAACACCCTCGATTTCATAGATCATGCGGCCGGGCTGGATCTGGGCCACCCAGTATTCCACGTTGCCCTTACCAGAACCCATTCGGACTTCGATGGGCTTCTTGGTGATGGGCTTGTCGGGGAACACGCGGATCCACATCTTGCCGCCGCGCTTGACGTAGCGGCTGATCGAGCGGCGGGCCGCTTCGATCTGACGCGCGGTCAGCTGACCGTGTGCGGTTGCCTTCAGGCCGTATTCGCCGAAGCTGACAGCGTTGGCGCTCCAGCTCAGGCCATCGTTACGGCCCTTGTGTACCTTGCGGTACTTGGTTCGCTTGGGTTGCAACATTGTCGTTACCTCGCTTCACGGGCCGGGCGCTGACGGTCACCACGGTCGCCGCGATCGTGACGATCGTTGCGCGACGGGGTGTCGTCCTGCTTTTCCTGGCCAACCTGGGAGAAATCGAAGACCTCGCCCTTGTAGATCCAGACCTTGATGCCGATGATGCCGTAGGTCGTCTTGGCTTCAGCGAAGCCATAGTCGATGTCGGCACGCAGGGTGTGCAGCGGCACGCGGCCTTCGCGGTACCACTCCGAACGGGCAATTTCTGCACCGTTGAGGCGGCCACCGACGTTGACCTTGATGCCCAGGGCACCCAAGCGCATCGCGTTGCCGACCGAGCGCTTCATTGCACGGCGGAACATGATGCGACGCTCCAGCTGCTGGGCGATCGACTCGGCAACGAGCTGCGCGTCCAGTTCCGGCTTGCGCACTTCGGTGACGTTGATGTGCGCCGGGACGCCCATCATCTCGCTCACTTCCTTGCGCAGCTTCTCGATGTCCTCACCGCGCTTGCCGATCACCACGCCCGGACGGGCGGTGTGGATCGTCACGCGAGCGGTCTTGGCCGGACGCTCGATCAGGATCTTGCTGATGCCGGCCTGAGCCAGCTTCTTGCGCAGCATTTCGCGCACTTTCAGGTCGGCTGCCAGGTAACCAGCGAACTCGGCCTTGTTGGCGTACCACTTGGAGTTCCAGTCCTTGGAAATGCCGAGGCGGATACCAATCGGATGAACTTTATGACCCATGGTCTTTTCCTTATCCGCTTACTTGGCGGCGCCCACAACCACAGTGATGTGGCTGGTGCGCTTGAGGATGCGGGTACCGCGGCCTTTCGCCCGCGCCATGAAACGCTTCAGGGTCGGACCTTCATCAACCATGATGGTCTGAACCTTCAGCTCGTCGACGTCGGCGCCCTGGTTGTTCTCGGCATTTGCAATAGCCGACTCCACCACCTTCTTGATCAGGTGGGCAGCCTTCTTGTCCGAGAACTTCAGCAGGTTGACCGCACGCTCGGCCGGCAGACCGCGCACCTGGTCAGCGACCAGACGAGCCTTCTGCGGGGAGATGCGCGCAGTGCGCAGGATGGCTTTCGCTTCCATTGTCATCTCTCCTTACTTGCCCGACTTCTTGTCACCACCGTGACCCTTGAAGGTCCGGGTGATGGCAAATTCGCCGAGCTTGTGGCCGACCATGTTCTCGTTGACGAGAACCGGGATGTGGTTCTTGCCGTTATGCACGGCAATGGTGACGCCTACCATGTCAGGCAGGATCATCGAACGGCGCGACCAGGTCTTGATCGGCTTCTTGCTGCCCGCAGCGGCCTCCACCTTCTTGACGAGGTGGTGATCGACGAACGGGCCCTTCTTGAGTGAACGTGCCATGGTCGATTAGCCCCTACGATCGCGGACGATGAACTGCTGAGTGCGCTTGTTATGGCGCGTCTTGTAACCCTTGGTCGGGACACCCCACGGGGTGACCGGATGCGGGTTACCCTGGCCGGCCTTGGCCTCACCACCACCGTGCGGGTGGTCAACCGGGTTCATGGCAGCACCACGAACGGTCGGGCGGACGCCGCGCCAACGCTTGGCACCGGCCTTGCCCAGCTTTTCCAGGCTGTGCTCGTCGTTGCCGACTTCGCCGATGGTGGCGCAGCACTCGACCGGAACCTTGCGCATTTCACCCGAGCGCAGGCGCAGGGTGGCGTAGATGCCTTCGCGAGCCACCAGCTGCACGGCCGCACCGGCGGCGCGAGCGATCTGAGCGCCCTTGCCCGGCTTCAGTTCGATGCAGTGGATGGTGGTGCCGACCGGGATGTTGCGCAGCGGCAGGGTGTTGCCAGCCTTGATCGGGGCATCCGAACCAGCGATCACCTGATCACCAGCCTTCAGGCCCTTCGGGGCGATGATGTAGCGACGCTCACCGTCGACGTAGCACAGCAGAGCGATGTGGGCGGTGCGGTTCGGATCGTATTCGATGCGTTCCACGCGCGCCGGGATGCCCAGCTTGTTGCGCTTGAAGTCGATGATGCGGTAGTGCTGCTTGGCACCACCACCGACGTGACGCACGGTGATGCGGCCATGGTGGTTACGACCACCCGAGCGGCTCTGCGACTCGACCAGCGCGGCGTGCGGAGCACCCTTGTGCAGGTCGGGAGTGACCACGCGCACGGCCGAACGGCGGCCGGGGGAAGTGGGCTTGAATTTCATCAATGGCATGGGATGTACCTCAGGCCTTGGCCGTTACATCGATCGACTGGCCATCGGCCAGGCGAACGTACGCCTTGCGCCAATCGCCGCGGCGGCCAGCACGGTTACGGAAGGACTTGTTCTTGCCCTTGACGTTGACCACGTTGACGGCTTCGACCTTGACGTCGAACAGCTGCTCAACCGCGGCCTTTACATCGGCCTTGGTGGCTTCGTTCGAAACTTCGAAGACATACTGGTTGGAGAGTTCCTGCAGGCGCGCGGTCTTTTCGGAGACACGCGGGGCACGCAGCACGCTGAAGATTTTTTCGTTGCTGTTCATGCCAGCCACTCCTCGACCTTCTTGACCGCGTCAGCGGTGATGACGACCGTGTCGGCACCCACCAGCGAGACCGGATCCAGACCCTGGACGTCACGCACCTGCACGTACGGCAGATTGCGGGCGGACAGGTACAGGTGCTCGGACGCTTCTTCGGTGACGATCAGCGGGCGCTTGCCCACTTCCAGGCCGGCCAGCTTGGCGATCAGACCCTTCGTGTTGGTCACTTCGACGTCGAAGGACTCCACGATGGTCAGACGGCCCTGACGGTTCAGCTCGGACAGGATCGCGCACATGGCGGCACGGTACTGCTTGCGATTGACCTTCTGCTCGAAGCTGCGCGGCTTGGCCGCGAAGGTGACACCGCCGCCGACGAAGATCGGAGCCGTCAGTGCGCCATGACGCGCGCCGCCGCCCTTCTGCTTCTTCGACTTCTTGGTGGTACCAGCCACTTCAGAGCGAGTCTTCTGTGCCTTGGTGCCGGCGCGACCGGCGTTGCGGTAAGCAACGACGACCTGGTGGACCAGATCTTCGCTGAAATCGCGACCGAACACGGCTTCGGAGACCGAGACCTTGTTGTTGCTACCCGTGATAACGAGTTCCATCGTCATCTCTCCTTATGCCTTGCTCGCCGGACGGACGATCACATCGCCACCCGCCGCGCCCGGAACGGCGCCGCGAACCGCGATCAGACCGCGCTCGACGTCGACCTTGACCACTTCCAGGTTCTGGGTGCTCTGCTGCACCGCGCCCATGTGGCCCGACATCTTCTTGCCCGGGAAAACGCGACCCGGGGTCTGGCGCTGGCCCAGCGAACCCGGCGCGCGATGCGACAGCGAGTTACCGTGGGTTGCATCGCCCATACGGAAGTTGTGGCGCTTGATGGTGCCCTGGAAGCCCTTACCCTTGGTGACACCCTGGACGTCGACGATCTGGCCGACTTCGAAGATGTCCGCCTTGACTTCGCCGCCAACGGCGAAATCGCCGAGCTGCGCGTCTTCAACGCGGAATTCCCACAGGCCACGACCCGCTTCCACCTTCGCCTTGGCGAAGTGGCCGGCTTCCGGCTTGTTGACCAGGGCAGCGCGACGCGCGCCGACGGTCACCTGCACGGCGCTGTAGCCGTCGGTTTCGACGGTCTTGATCTGCGCGATGCGGTTCGGGGTTGCTTCGATCAGGGTCACCGGGATGGAGCGGCCATCTTCAGTGAACACGCGGCTCATGCCGGCCTTGCGGCCCACGAAGCCCAACGAATACTTCTTCGTCATGGTCGTAGTCCTCAGGTCAGCTTGATCTGAACGTCGACGCCGGCAGCCAGTTCGAGCTTCATCAGCGCGTCCACGGTCTTGTCATTCGGGTCAACGATATCGAGCACGCGCTTGTGCGTGCGGGTCTCGTACTGGTCACGCGCGTCCTTGTCGACGTGCGGGGAAACGAGAACGGTGTAACGCTCGATCTTGGTCGGCAGCGGGATCGGGCCACGCACTTGCGCGCCGGTCCGCTTTGCCGTTTCAACGATCTCGCTGGCCGAACGGTCGATCAGACGATGATCGAACGCTTTCAGCCGGATCCGGATCTTTTGGTCCGCCATGGCGGTAGGTTCCTTCGTTAAAAGAGCGACAGACAAAGCCTCTGGGTTGCTTTGCCCCATGAAATTCCTGAATACGGACGGCCCACACTCCTGCAGGCCGACAAGGTCACTCCATAGACCTCAAAAACGTAGGCAGACCCGTTCCCAGGCCTGCCCAGACGTAGAAGCATAATGGCACGCAAGGCAGCTGTCAACAGTCGCCTGTTGACGCCGCCTGAATGGCATTGACCCTTCCTGGTCCGGGGAACACAAGGCACATCCTGTGCCTGCTTTCCCATTTGATACGCCCCGATGCCCTACCCAGGCAACATCGGGGCGCAGATACTACCAGATTACTCGATGATCTTCGAGACCACGCCGGCGCCGACGGTACGGCCACCTTCGCGGATGGCGAAGCGCAGGCCTTCGTCCATTGCCACCGGGTTGATCAGGGTGACGACCATCTTGACGTTGTCACCCGGCATCACCATTTCGACGCCTTCCGGCAGCGCAGCTGCGCCGGTGATGTCGGTGGTGCGGAAGTAGAACTGCGGACGGTAGCCGTTGAAGAACGGGGTGTGACGGCCGCCCTCGTCCTTCGACAGGACGTAGACTTCGCCTTCGAACTTGGTGTGCGGCTTGATCGAACCCGGCTTGGCCAGAACCTGGCCACGCTCGACGTCGTCACGCTTGGTGCCGCGCAGCAGCAGGCCAGCGTTGTCGCCTGCCTGCCCCTGGTCCAGCAGCTTGCGGAACATTTCAACGCCGGTCACGGTGGTCTTCTGCACCGGACGGATGCCGACGATTTCGATTTCGTCGCCAACCTTGATCACGCCGCGCTCGATACGACCGGTCACCACGGTGCCGCGGCCCGAGATCGAGAACACGTCTTCCACCGGCATCAGGAACGGCTTGTCGATCGCACGCTCCGGCTCCGGGATCCAGCTGTCCAGGGCGTCGACCAGCTTCAGGATGGCCGGCACGCCGATGTCGCTCTGGTCGCCTTCCAGCGCCAGACGGGCCGAACCAGCGATGATCGGGGTGTCGTCGCCCGGGAAATCGTACTTGCTCAGCAGCTCGCGCACTTCCATCTCGACCAGCTCGAGCAGCTCGGCGTCGTCAACCATGTCGGCCTTGTTCAGGAACACGACGATGTACGGCACGCCGACCTGACGCGACAGCAGGATGTGCTCGCGGGTCTGCGGCATCGGGCCGTCAGCGGCCGAGCACACCAGGATCGCGCCGTCCATCTGGGCGGCACCGGTGATCATGTTCTTGACGTAGTCAGCGTGGCCCGGGCAATCGACGTGGGCGTAGTGACGGACCGGGGATTCGTATTCGACGTGCGCGGTCGAGATCGTGATGCCACGAGCCTTTTCTTCCGGAGCGGCGTCGATCGAGGAGTAATCCTTGAACTCGCCACCGAAGCGCTCGGCACCGATCTTGGTCAGTGCAGCGGTCAGCGTGGTCTTGCCGTGGTCGACGTGACCGATGGTGCCGACGTTGACGTGCGGCTTGGTGCGCTCGAACTTACCCTTTGCCATTGTTCTATACCTTGATTGTTCGTAAGTGGTTTCAAGAGAGGCTGAGCGAGGCTCAGCCCTTCTTCATGACGGCTTCGGCGATGTTGGTCGGCGCCGGCTCGTAGTGATCGAATTCCATGGTGAAGGTGGCGCGGCCCTGGGTCTGCGAACGCAGTGCAGTGGCGTAACCGAACATTTCACCCAGCGGGATCATCGCGTTGATGATGCTGGCCGAACCGTCACCGGTGGTGTCGGAACCCTGCAGCACGCCGCGACGACGGCTGACGTCGCCCATCACGTCACCCTGGTAATCCTCCGGGGTCACGATCTCGACCTTCATGATCGGCTCCAGCAGCACCGGCTTGGCCTTGGCGAAGCCCTGCTTGAAGGCCATCGACGAAGCCAGCTTGAACGCCATTTCCGAGGAGTCGACGTCGTGGTACGAACCGAACACCAGCTTCACCTTGACGTCCACGACCGGGAAGCCAGCCAGCGGGCCGCTGGTGATGGTTTCGCGCAGGCCCTTTTCAACCGACGGAATGAATTCCTTCGGGATCACGCCGCCGGTGATGTCGTTGATGAACAGGAAGTCGTCCTTGATCATCGGAGCGATCTTCGGATCGGCACGATCTTCAGCGGTGATCGGCGACAGCTCAATCACGACGTGACCGTACTGACCCTTACCACCGGACTGCTTGGCGTGCTTGTAGTCCGACTTGACGTCGGCCAGGGTGATGGTTTCGCGGTAGGCCACCTGCGGCGCACCGACGTTGGCTTCAACGTTGAACTCGCGCTTCAGGCGGTCGACGATGATGTCCAGGTGCAGCTCGCCCATGCCCGAGATGATGGTCTGGCCGGATTCTTCGTCGGTCTTGACGCGGAACGACGGATCTTCCTGCGCCAGACGGCCCAGGGCCAGACCCATCTTTTCCTGGTCCGACTTGGTCTTCGGCTCGACGGCCATCGAGATCACCGGCTCCGGGAACGTCATGCGCTCCAGGATGATCGGGGCGTCCACGGCGCACAGGGTGTCACCGGTGGTGGTGTCCTTCAGGCCCACGGCAGCGGCGATGTCACCAGCCAGAACTTCCTTGATTTCCTCGCGGTTGTTCGAGTGCATCTGCAGGATGCGGCCGATGCGCTCCTTCTTGCCCTTCACCGAGTTCAGCACGGTGTCGCCACCGTTCAGAGTGCCCGAGTAGACACGGAAGAAGGTCAGCGCGCCGACGAACGGGTCGGTGATGATCTTGAAGGCCAGCGACGAGAACGGAGCCTTGTCGTCCGACTTGCGGGTCATTTCGACGGTGTCGTCGTCAACGTCCACGCCCTTCACGTCCGGCACGTCGACCGGCGACGGCAGCAGCTGGATCACGCCGTCCAGCATGGCCTGCACGCCCTTGTTCTTGAAGGCCGAGCCGCAGTACATCGGCACGATCTCGGTGGCAAGGGTGCGGGTACGCAGCGCGTTGATGATTTCGGCCTCGGCCAGCTCTTCGCCGCCCAGATACTTTTCCATCAGCTCTTCGCTGGCTTCGGCAGCGGTCTCGACCATGAACTGGCGAGCCTCTTCCGCAGCCGCCTGCAGATCAGCCGGGATGTCGCTGTACTCGAACTTCATGCCCTGCGAAGCCTCATCCCAGTGGATGGCCTTCATCTTCAGCAGGTCGACGACGCCCTTGAAGTTGTCTTCAGCGCCGATCGGCAGCTGCATCGGCACGGCAACCGCGCCCAGCTTGGCCTTCAGCTGGCCGACGACCTTCTGGAAGTTGGCACCGGTGCGGTCCATCTTGTTGACGAACGCGATGCGCGGCACGTGGTACTTGTTGGCCTGGCGCCACACGGTTTCCGACTGCGGCTGCACGCCACCGACGGCGCACAGGACGAAGACGGCACCGTCGAGCACGCGCAGCGAGCGCTCCACTTCGATGGTGAAGTCGACGTGCCCGGGGGTGTCGATGATGTTGAAGCGGTGCTCCGGCAGGGACTTGTCCATGCCCTTCCAGAACGCGGTGGTGGCAGCGGACTGGATCGTGATGCCACGCTCCTGCTCCTGCTCCATCCAGTCCATGGTGGCGGCGCCGTCATGCACTTCACCGATCTTGTGGCTCTTGCCGGTGTAGAACAGGATGCGCTCGGACGTGGTGGTCTTGCCGGCATCGATGTGAGCCATGATGCCGAAGTTACGGTAACGCTCGATGGGAGTGGAACGGGCCACGGGAGCCTCTCAGATTTCTTGGATTTCGGATGGCCGAACGCCGCCTTTCGGCGGCCTTCGGATTGGCGCAGTCTTTCTGGGACCGCGAGGCAGCACGCACCGAAGTGGTGCTGCCCTGCCTGTTTTACAAGGCCGTCAAACTCACCAGCGGTAGTGGGCGAAGGCCTTGTTGGCTTCGGCCATGCGGTGGGTTTCTTCGCGCTTCTTGATGGCGCCACCACGGTTTTCCGAGGCGTCGATCAGTTCAGCAGCCAGCTTCTTCGGCATGGTGTTCTCACCACGCTTGCGCGCGGAGTCGATCAGCCAGCGCATGGCCAGGGCCATCTTGCGCGACGAACGCACTTCGACCGGCACCTGGTAGGTGGCACCACCGACGCGGCGCGACTTGACTTCGACCGCCGGAGCGACGTTGTCCAGAGCCTTCTGCACCAGCTCAATGGCGTTGGCGCTGCTGTTCTTCTCGGTGATCACGTCCATGGCGCCGTACACGATCTTTTCGGCGACGGACTTCTTGCCGCTCTGCATGACCATGTTGATGAAGCGGGCGATGGTTTCGCTTCCGTGCTTCGGATCGGGCAGGACGGAACGCTGCGGAGTATTACCCTTACGCGACATAGTGCTCTCTCCTTATGCCTTCGGACGCTTGGCGCCGTACTTGGAACGGGCCTGGCGACGCTTGGCAACGCCGGCGGCGTCGAGCGAGCCACGAACGGTGTGGTAACGCACACCCGGCAGGTCCTTGACGCGACCGCCGCGGATCAGGACCACGGAGTGCTCCTGCAGGTTGTGGCCTTCACCACCGATGTAGGAAATCACTTCTTCCTGGTTGGTCAGGCGGACCTTGGCAACCTTGCGCAGAGCCGAGTTCGGCTTCTTCGGAGTGGTGGTGTAGACACGGGTGCAGACGCCACGGCGCTGCGGGCACTTGTCGAGCGCCGGCGAGGCACTCTTGTAGGTGGTCGCTTGCCGCGGCTTGCGGACCAGCTGGTTGATCGTCGCCATCAGTAGGTTCTTCTGATTGGTGGCCGGAAAATCCGACCAGAGATGCGGAAATGTTAAAGCAGGCCAAAATTCTGGCCTGCTGAGACAGACGATTGTAGCAACCTGCCAGGAAAGCAGTCAAACGCCTCCTGTCAAGCCCGTTCCTGATCCCGGAACGTTACTGGGGGGCCTCCATGTACCCCGTTCAGGTTGGCGGGGTGAACCGTGAGTGGCCCACCCTGCCCTTTCCCAATCCCATCGATGAACCGATGGGTGGTCCGGCCTTGTGGCCGGACCGGATACCTCATTCTTCGCCCGAAGCCTGTTCAGCTTCAGCTTCAACCACCGGTGCCTCGACCGCGGCCGGGGTGCCGGCCAGGGTCTGCATTTCCGACTCGGTGAGACCGGAAGCGCCGCGGCGGCGGTTGCTGTGGTACGCCAGGCCGGTACCGGCCGGAATCAGGCGACCCACGATGACGTTTTCCTTCAGGCCACGCAGGTTGTCCGAGGTGCCGCGGACGGCCGCTTCGGTCAGCACGCGGGTGGTTTCCTGGAACGACGCGGCCGAGATGAACGATTCGGTCGCCAGCGAGGCCTTGGTGATACCCAGCAGGACCGGATCGAAGTGCGCCGGCAGCTCGTTGCGGGCTGCAAGGCGGGCATTCTCCTCGATAACGCGCTGGCGCTCCACCTGTTCGCCGTTCAGGAACTTGCTGCTGCCCTGGTCGGTGATCTCGACCTTGCGCAGCATCTGGCGGGTGATCACCTCGATGTGCTTGTCGTTGATCTTCACGCCCTGCAGGCGGTACACGTCCTGGATTTCCTTCACCAGGTAGGCGGCCAGCGGTTCGACACCCAGCAGGCGCAGGATGTCCTGCGGGCTCGGCTCGCCGTCCACGATGGTTTCACCCTTGGTGACATGCTCGCCTTCGAAGACGATGACCTGGCGGTACTTCGGGATCAGCTCTTCGTGCTCCGAACCATCGGTGTCCTTGATGATCAGGCGCTGCTTGCCCTTGGTGTCCTTGCCGAAGCTGATGATGCCCGAACGCTCGGCCAGCACCGCCGGATCCTTCGGCTTGCGCGCTTCGAACAGATCGGCCACGCGCGGCAGACCACCGGTGATGTCGCGGGTCTTCGACGCTTCCTGCGGGATCTTGGCGACCACGTCACCCACGCCGACGGCAGCGCCGTCCTGCAGGTTGACGATCGAGCGCGGCGGCAGCAGGTACTGCGCCGGCAGATCGGTGCCCGGGATCGACAGGTCGTTGCCCTTGGCGTCGACGATGCGCACGATCGGGCGCAGGTCCTTGGCCTGGGTGCCACGACGCTTCGGATCGGTGATTTCGCGCGACGCCAGGCCGGTCAGCTCGTCGGTCTTCTCGATGACGGTGATGCCGTCGACGAAGTCGATGAAGCGGATGAAGCCGGCCACTTCCGACACGATCGGGTGGTTATGCGGATCCCAGTTGGCCACGGTCTGGCCAGCCTTGATCGCATCACCGTCCTTGGACGTGATGGTCGCACCGTACGGCAGCTTGTAACGCTCACGCTCACGGCCGTGGGCATCGAGCACCGAGATTTCGCCCGAGCGCGACACTGCCACCAGCGAGCCGTTGGCATGCTCGACGGACTTGAGGTTGCTGAACTTGACCGAGCCGGTGGTCTTGACGGTGATGTTGTCGACCGCAGCAGCTCGCGACGCCGCACCACCGATGTGGAACGTACGCATGGTCAGCTGGGTACCCGGCTCACCGATGGACTGGGCGGCGATGACGCCGACCGCTTCACCGATGTTGACCAGGTGGCCACGGGCCAGATCGCGGCCGTAGCAGCGCGAGCAGACACCGAAGGCCGATTCGCAGGAGATGGTCGAGCGGACCTTGATGGTCTGCACGCCGGCATCTTCCAGCTTGGCAACCCAGGCTTCGTCCAGCAGGGTGTTGCGGGTGACGATCGGATCTTCGTCGTTGCCCGGCAGGAACACGTCCTCGGCAACCACGCGACCCAGCACGCGGTCCTTCAGCGGCTCGACCACGTCGCCGCCTTCCACGATCGGGGTCATGATCAGGCCTTCGGTGGTACCGCAATCCACCTCGGTGATCACCACGTCCTGCGCGACGTCGACCAGACGACGGGTCAGGTAACCCGAGTTCGCGGTCTTCAGCGCGGTATCGGCCAGACCCTTGCGGGCACCGTGGGTGGAGTTGAAGTACTCCTGCACGTTCAGGCCTTCGCGGAAGTTCGCCTTGATGGGCGTCTCGATGATCGAGCCGTCCGGACGCGCCATCAGGCCACGCATGCCGGCCAGCTGACGGATCTGCGCCTGCGAACCACGCGCACCGGAGTCGGCCATGATGTACAGCGAGTTCATCGACTTCTGGTCGATGGTCTCACCCTTGGCATTGACCACCTTCTCGGTACCGATGGTGTCCATCATCGCCTTGGCGATGCGCTCGTTGGTGCGCGACCAGATGTCGACCACCTTGTTGTAGCGCTCGCCGGCGGTGACCAGACCCGACTGGTACTGCTCCTGGATTTCCAGCACTTCGGCTTCGGCCTCGGTGAGGATGCCCTTCTTCTCGTCCGGGATCAGCATGTCGTCGATGCCGATCGAGACGCCGGCGCGGGTCGCGTAGGCGAAGCCGGTGTACATCAGCTTGTCGGCGAACACGACCGTGTCCTTCAGACCCAGCTGGCGGTAGCTGGAGTTGATCAGGCGGCTGATGTTCTTCTTGGTCAGCTCGGTGTTGGCCAGCGCGAACGGCAGGCCTTCCGGCAGGATTTCAGCCAGCAGGGCGCGACCGATCGTGGTGTCCACGATCGAGGTCTTGTTCTGCTTGACGCCGTCTTCGTCGGTCACCACTTCGGTGATGCGGACCTTGACGCGCGCGTGCAGTTCCACCACGCGGTTGTCGTAGGCACGCTTCACTTCGGCGATGTTGGCGAAGGCCATGCCCTCGCCCTTCTTGTTTTCCAGCGAGCGGGTCATGTAGTACAGACCCAGCACGACGTCCTGCGACGGCACGATGATCGGCTCGCCGTTGGCCGGCGACAGGATGTTGTTGGTCGACATCATCAGCGCACGCGCTTCCAGCTGGGCTTCCAGCGAGAGCGGCACGTGGACGGCCATCTGGTCACCGTCGAAGTCGGCGTTGAACGCGGTGCAGACCAGCGGGTGCAGCTGGATGGCCTTGCCTTCGATCAGCACCGGCTCGAACGCCTGGATGCCCAGACGGTGCAGGGTCGGCGCACGGTTCAGCATCACCGGATGCTCGCGGATGACCTCTTCCAGGATGTCCCAGACTTCGGCTTCTTCGCGCTCGACCAGCTTCTTGGCGGCCTTGATGGTGGTGGCCAGGCCACGGCGCTGCAGCTTGGCGAAGACGAACGGCTTGAACAGCTCGAGCGCCATCTTCTTCGGCAGGCCGCACTGGTGCAGGCGCAGGTACGGACCGACCACGATGACCGAACGGCCCGAGTAGTCGACGCGCTTGCCCAGCAGGTTCTGGCGGAAGCGACCCTGCTTGCCCTTGATCATGTCGGCCAGCGACTTCAGCGGGCGCTTGTTGGTGCCGGTGATGGCACGGCCACGACGGCCGTTGTCCAGCAGCGCATCGACCGATTCCTGCAGCATGCGCTTTTCATTGCGCACGATGATGTCCGGCGCGCTCAGTTCGAGCAGGCGGCGCAGGCGGTTGTTGCGGTTGATGACGCGGCGGTACAGGTCGTTCAGGTCGGAGGTCGCGAAACGGCCGCCGTCCAGCGGAACCAGCGGACGCAGGTCCGGCGGCAGCACCGGCAGCACGGTCATGACCATCCATTCCGGACGGTTGCCCGATTCCAGGAAGGCCTCGATCAGCTTGATGCGCTTGGTGAGGCGCTTGAGCTTGGTTTCCGAACCGGTAGCAGCGATTTCCTCGCGCAGGCGGGTCATTTCCGACTGCAGGTCGATCGTGCGCAGCAGTTCGTACACGGCCTCGGCGCCCATGGCGGCGTCGAAGTCGTCACCGTGCTCCTGGCGGGCCTGCAGGTACTGTTCTTCGGTCAGCAGCTGGCGGCGTTCCAGGGCGGTCAGGCCCGGCTCGGTCACCACGTAGGCTTCGAAGTACAGCACGCGCTCGATGTCGCGCAGGGTCATGTCCAGCATCAGGCCGATGCGCGACGGCAGCGACTTCAGGAACCAGATGTGCGCGACCGGCGAGGCCAGGTCGATGTGGCCCATGCGCTCGCGACGCACCTTGGCCAGGGTCACTTCGGTGCCGCACTTTTCGCAGACCACGCCGCGGTGCTTCATGCGCTTGTACTTGCCGCACAGGCACTCGTAGTCCTTCACCGGGCCGAAGATGGCGGCGCAGAACAGGCCGTCGCGTTCCGGCTTGAAGGTACGGTAGTTGATGGTTTCCGGCTTCTTCACTTCGCCGAAGGACCACGAACGGATCAGGTCCGGCGAGGCCAGCGCGATCTTGATCGCGTCGAAGTCCAGCGTCTGGCGCTGCTGGTTGAAGAGGTTGAGCAGGTCTTTCATGGTGTTCTCCAGAAGGAGGAATGCTGTGTCGATGGGCTTTCAGTTGACTGCCAGCGGCGCGGCGGTTGAGGCCGCCGCGCCGGCATGGATCAGTTGTCTTCCAGTTCCATGTTGATGGCCAGCGAGCGGATTTCCTTCACGAGCACGTTGAAGGATTCCGGCATGCCCGCGACCATCTCGTGCTCACCGTCGACGATGTTCTTGTACATCTGGTTGCGGCCCTGCACGTCATCGGACTTCACCGTCAGCATTTCCTGCAGGGTGTAGGCCGCGCCGTAGGCTTCCAGCGCCCAGACTTCCATTTCACCGAAGCGCTGGCCGCCGAACTGCGCCTTGCCGCCCAGCGGCTGCTGGGTAACGAGCGAGTACGGACCGGTCGAACGGGCGTGCATCTTGTCGTCGACCAGGTGGTTCAGCTTCAGGTAGTGCATGTAACCAACGGTGGTGTGGCGATCGAACGCTTCACCGGTGCGGCCGTCGTACAGCTGGGTCTGGCCACTGCTCGGCAGGTCGGCCAGTTCCAGCATGCGCTTGATTTCCGCTTCGGTGGCGCCGTCGAACACCGGGGTGGCCATCGGCACGCCGTCGGTCAGGTTGCGGGCCAGGCGCAGCAGTTCCTCGTCGCTGAACTGCGACAGGTCGACACGGTTGGCCACGTTGGTGTCGTCGTGGTTGTAGATGTCGTCCAGGAACTTGCGCAGGTCGGCAACGGCGGCCTGGGCTTCCATCATCGCCTGGATCTTGCGACCCAGACCCTTGGCCGCCCAGCCCAGGTGCACTTCCAGAATCTGGCCGATGTTCATACGCGACGGCACGCCCAGCGGGTTCAGCACGATGTCCACGGTCTCGCCCGAGGCCATGTACGGCATGTCCTCGACCGGCACCACGTTGGAGACCACACCCTTGTTGCCGTGGCGGCCTGCCATCTTGTCGCCCGGCTGGATGCGGCGCTTCACGGCCAGGAACACCTTGACCATCTTCAGCACGCCCGGGGCGAGGTCGTCGCCGGCGGTGATCTTGCCGCGCTTGTCGGCGAAGCGACGCTCGAATTCCTTCTCGTGCGCCTGGATCTGCTTCTGCGCGCGCTCGATGGCTTCCGAAGCGTCTTCGTCCTTCATGCGCAGGGCGAACCAGTCAGCCTTCTTCAGGCCGTCCAGGAAGGCGTCGGTGATCACGTCACCCTTCTTCAGGCCAGCGCCACCGTTGACCACCTTGCCCACGATCTGCGAACGCAGACGCATGTAGATGGCCGCTTCCAGGATGCGGAACTGGTCGTCGAAGTCCTTCTTGACGCGCTTGATTTCAGACTCTTCGATCTGGCGGGCGCGCTTGTCCTTCTCGATGCCGTCGCGGGTGAAGACCTGCACGTCGATGACGGTGCCGTCCATGCCCGGCGGAACGCGCAGCGAGCTGTCCTTAACGTCCGAAGCCTTCTCGCCGAAGATCGCGCGCAGCAGCTTCTCTTCCGGGGTCAGCTGGCTTTCGCCCTTCGGGGTGACCTTGCCGACCATGATGTCGCCGGCGCGGACTTCGGCACCGATGTACACCACGCCGCTCTCGTCCAGGCGGTTCAGCGCCTGCTCGGAGACGTTCGGGATGTCGGCGGAGATTTCCTCCGGCCCCAGCTTGGTGTCACGCGCGACGCAGGTCAGCTCTTCGATGTGGATCGTGGTGTAACGATCCTCTTCCACCACGCGCTCGGAGAGCAGGATGGAGTCTTCGAAGTTGTAGCCGTTCCACGGCATGAACGCGATCAGCATGTTCTGGCCCAGGGCCAGTTCGCCGATGTCGGTGGACGGACCGTCGGCCAGCACGTCGCCGCGGGCGATGACGTCACCCACCTGGACCAGCGGACGCTGGTTGATGCAGGTGTTCTGGTTCGAACGGGTGTACTTGACCAGGTTGTAGATGTCCACGCCTGCGTCGGTGGCGCCAACGATCTCTTCCTCGTTGACCTTGACCACGATGCGGGCCGCGTCGATCTGCACGATCTCGCCACCACGGCGGGCGTTCACGGTCACACCGGAGTCACGCGCCACGGCGCGTTCGATACCGGTACCGACCAGCGGCTTCTGCGCACGCAGGGTCGGCACGGCCTGACGCTGCATGTTGGCGCCCATCAGTGCACGGTTCGCGTCATCGTGCTCCAGGAACGGAACCAGCGCGGCCGCGATCGACACGGTCTGCATCGGCGAGACGTCCATGAAGTGGACTTCCGCCGGCGGCTTCAGCAGCGATTCGCCCTGGAAGCGGCACGGAACGAACTGCTCGGTCAGCACGCTGTCGGCATTGGTCAGGGCGTTGGCCTGCGCAATGACGTACTCGTTTTCTTCGATGGCCGACAGGAACTCGACTTCGTCATAGACCTTGCCGTCCACGACCTTGCGGTACGGGGTCTCGAGGAAACCGTACTGGTTGGTGCGGGCGTACACGGCCAGCGAGTTGATCAGGCCGATGTTCGGGCCTTCCGGGGTTTCGATGGTGCAGACGCGGCCGTAATGGGTCGGGTGCACGTCGCGCACTTCGAAGCCGGCGCGCTCACGGGTCAGACCGCCCGGGCCCAGGGCCGAGACGCGACGCTTGTGGGTCACTTCCGACAGCGGGTTGTTCTGGTCCATGAACTGCGACAGCTGCGAGGAGCCGAAGAACTCCTTGATGGCAGCGGCGACCGGCTTGGCGTTGATCAGCTCCTGCGGGGTCAGGCCTTCGGACTCGGCCATCGACAGGCGCTCCTTGACCGCGCGCTCGACGCGGACCAGGCCGACGCGGAACACGTTCTCGGCCATTTCGCCGACCGAACGCACGCGACGGTTGCCCAGGTGGTCGATGTCGTCGACCACGCCGCGACCGTTGCGGATCTCGGTCAGGACCTTGATCACGTCCAGGATGTCGGAGCTGTCGCCATGGGCGGCGACCAGGCGCTTGGACTCTTCGTCGTTGCGCTCACCGAAGTACTTGCTGTCGTACAGCACGGCTTCGCCGGTGGTTTCCTTGCGGCCCACGCGACGGTTGAACTTCATGCGGCCGACCGCGGACAGGTCGTAGCGCTCGAAGGTGAAGAACAGGTTGTGGAACAGGTTCTGCGCGGCGTCCTTGGTCGGCGGCTCGCCCGGACGCATCATGCGGTAGATCTCGACCAGCGCTTCCAGCTGGGTCTTGGTCGGGTCGATGCGCAGGGTGTTGGACAGGTACGGGCCACGATCCAGGTCGTTCACCCACAGGGTGCCGACCGCATCAACACCGGCCTTGCGGAAGTTCTGCAGCTGCTCGTCGCTGATCTCGTCGTTGGCCTGCGCCAGCAGTTCGCCGGTCGAGGCATCGACCACGTCGTGCGACAGGATGCGGCCGACGATGTAGTCGTCCGGCACGGCCAGGGCAGCGATGCCCGAGGCTTCCAGCTGCTTGATGTGGCGCGCGGTGATGCGCTTGCCGGCTTCCACGATGACCTTGTCGCCGTCGGCCAGGTCGAAGCCCAGGGTCTCGCCACGCAGGCGCTCCGGCACCAGCTCCAGCTGGACGCCTTCGTCCGGGTTGATGTGGAAGGTGTTGATCTCGAAGAACTCGGCCAGCATCTCTTCGTTGCTGTAGCCGAGCGCGCGCAGCAGGATCGACACCGGCAGCTTGCGGCGGCGGTCGATACGGGTGAACAGCGCGTCCTTCGGGTCGAACTCGAAGTCCAGCCAGGAACCGCGGTAAGGAATGATGCGGGCGCTGTACAGCAGCTTGCCCGAGCTGTGGGTCTTGCCACGGTCGTGGTCGAAGAACACGCCCGGCGAGCGGTGCAGCTGCGAGACGATGACGCGCTCGGTGCCGTTGACGATGAAGGTGCCGTTCTCGGTCATCAGCGGGATTTCGCCCAGATAGACCTCCTGCTCCTTCACGTACTTGATGGCCTTGGTCGACGACTCACGGTCGTAGATCACCAGGCGCACGGTCACGCGCAGCGGGGCGCCGTAGCTCATGCCACGCTGGCGGCACTCGCGCTCGTCGAAGACCGGCTCGCCCAGCTTGTAGCCGACGTATTCCAGGGCAGCATTGCCGCTGTAGCTGGCGATCGGGAAGACCGACTTCAGCGCAGCGTGCAGGCCGTGGTCCGTGCGCTTGGCCGGATCGACGTTTTCCTGCAGGAATTCACGGTAGGAATCCACCTGGATGGCGAGCAGGAACGGCACTTCGAGAATCGAGCGCTGCTTGCCGAAATCCTTGCGGATACGCTTTTTTTCGGTGAACGAATAGGACGTCATGAGGTCTTCCACCTTGTTGTGCGGGCCGTGCGTCCACGACCCAGAAGGAAACTTGAAATTGTCAGTTGGAAGTCGCTGGTATTGCCGGCACCAGCACGCCTTCTCCCGCTACTTCCAACTGCCAACTCGTCTGCTACCACGCCCCTGCTGCCGCGCGCTGCGCTGGCCGGCCGGGGTTTGACTGCAGCCCGTGTTGGGCTTTTTGCTGCTTCTTGCATCCACGCATGGCGTGGATCTACCGATTACATCCACGCATGGCGTGGATCCACAACACCGCAACAACGACCAAAGGCCGGGGGCTTACGCCCCCAGCCTTGGCTGCATCGCCGTGAATCGGTGACGATGCAAGGTAACTGCTTACTTGACTTCGACAGTCGCGCCAGCAGCTTCCAGGTCCTTCTTCATCTTCTCGGCGTCTTCCTTCGAAGCGCCTTCCTTCAGGACGCCACCGGCTTCGGCCAGGTCCTTCGCTTCCTTCAGGCCCAGGCCGGTGATGGCGCGGACAGCCTTGATGACTTCGACCTTCTTGTCGCCGGCCGACTTCAGGGTGACGGTGAACTCGGTCTGCTCTTCAACAGCAGCGGCCGGGCCAGCGGCAGCAGCCACGGCAACCGGAGCAGCGGCGGAGACGCCGAACTTCTCTTCGATGGCCTTGACCAGCTCCATCACTTCCATCAGGGACTTCTCGGCGATGGCGTCGACGATCTGTTCGTTGGTAAGGGACATGATTAATACCTTTGGATGATTTTCTGGGTTGAGGTTCCGTCAGGAACCACGGTAAGTCGAAACTCAGGCGGTCTCGGCGGCCGGCTCGGCAGCGTCAGCGGCGACATCGCCACCACCCTGCTTCTCGCCAACGGCCTTGATGGCGCGGGCAAACATCGTGACCGGCTCGGTCAGGACGCGGGCCAGCATGGCCAGGGCCTGATCGCGGGTCGGCAGCGAGGCCAGCACGTCGACGTGGCTTGCCGGGAACACTTCGCCACCGATGGCGACGACCTTAGCCTTCAGCTTGTCGTTGCCCTTGGCGGCTTCCTTGATCAGGCGACCGGCAGCGCCGGGCTCCTCGAGCGAGAACGCGTACAGCAGCGGACCAACCATCTGGTCCTGGGCGACTGCGAACTCGGTGCCTTCAACGGCGCGCGAAGCCAGGGTGTTCTTGACAACCTTCAAGAAAACACCGGTTTCACGAGCCTGCTTGCGCATCGCGGTCATCTGGGCGACCGTGGTGCCAGCGTATTCGGCTGCGATCAAGGAGTGGGCCTTGGCGGCGACGTCTGCCAGCTCGGCGACTACTTCTTGCTTCTGGGACAGATTGAGAGCCATTGCACTCCTCCTATTGAACTCCGCTTACGGCTCCTGCCGTGTGCGGTCCTGTGCGGCATCCGTCCTGGACGCCGGGAACATCGGGATGATGTTCCGGGGGGTGGGCCGTTCCAGACCTGGAGGCAATCAGGGAAATCCCAGACATGCGTGAACCAGAAAAACTCCAGAAGGGCACCATCTACGCAGGTTGATTCCGGGGAATCGATTAAGCGTTCGTGACGGCTCCGGCGGCGACTCCTTGCCAGATCGAGCTTCCGTGCCCGTCGCCGGTAGTGCCACGACCGCGCCTGCGGTCTTTGACGGCTACCGCGGGCGATGCACTGCCAGCGATGCCTTCAAATGTCACGGTCACGGCACCAGGGGCGCCGTGACCGCTTCAAACAATTACTTCAGGGTCAGCGACGACTGGTCGACGGTGACGCCCGGGCCCATCGTCGAGCTGACCGAAACCTTCTGCAGGTAGGTGCCCTTCGAGGTGGCCGGCTTGGCCTTGATCAGGTCCAGCAGCAGCGCGGTCAGGTTCGACTTCAGCGCGTCTTCGGCGAAGTCGGCCTTGCCGATGGTGCAGTGGATGATGCCGGCCTTGTCGGTGCGGTAACGGACCTGACCCGACTTGGCGTTCTTCACGGCTTCACCCGGGTTCGGGGAAACGGTGCCGACCTTCGGGTTCGGCATCAGGCCGCGCGGGCCCAGCACGGTGCCCAGCTTACCGACGACGCGCATGGCGTCCGGGGTTGCGATGACGACGTCGTAGTTCAGATCGCCGGCCTGCATCTTCTCGGCCAGATCATCCATACCGACGGCTTCGGCGCCAGCGGCCAGGGCTTCATCAGCCTTGGCACCGGCCGGAGCGAACACGGCGACGCGGACCGACTTGCCGGTACCGGCCGGCAGCACGGTGGAGCCACGGACCTGCTGGTCGGACTTCTTCGCATCGACGCCCAGGCGCACAGCGACGTCGATCGACTCGACGAACTTGGCCTTGGTGGCGCTCTTCAGGATATTGATCGCGTCCTCGAAGGCGTATGCCTTGCCCGGAACGACGGCGGCCTTGATGGCCTTCTCACGCTTGGTCTGTGCCATCTTATTAACCCTCCACCACGAGGCCCATGGAACGGGCAGAGCCAGCGATGGTACGCACGGCGGCGTCCAGATCGGCGGCAGTCAGATCCGGTTCCTTCGCCTTGGCGATCTCTTCCAGCTGCTTACGGGTGACCTTGCCGACCTTCTCGGTGTTCGGGCGCTTGGAGCCCGACGAGATGCCAGCGGCCTTCTTCAGCAGGGTGGTGGCCGGGGTGCTCTTGGTGATGAAGGTGAACGTACGGTCCGAGTAGGCCGTGATGATCACCGGAACCGGCAGGCCCGGCTCGAGCTTCTGCGTGGCAGCGTTGAACGCCTTGCAGAATTCCATGATGTTCAGACCGCGCTGACCCAGCGCAGGACCGACCGGCGGCGAGGGGTTGGCCTGACCGGCCTTCACCTGCAGCTTGATGTAACCGACAACTTTCTTTGCCATGAGTATGCTCTCCGGGTGCTAGCGCCTTTCGACAACAGGCTCCCCATCGGACCGGGAATCACGCGTCCCGGCATCGCGTTTTGAAATCATGCTGAAGGCCACCTTGCGGCGGCCTCGTCCTGCTGGCTTCCCAGCGGGGAGCCGCGCACTATATCAGGTTTTTCCTTCACATGCCTGAAGCGGCACGTAAACAGAAGAAACCGGGCAAGGCCCGGCTCCCTTTGTAGAGTCGAGCCATGCTCGACTGCCACACCATCCAGACCCTGGAGTCGAGCATGGCTCGACTCTACAGGACGGGTCAGACGGCCTTTTCGACCTGGCCGAACTCGAGCTCGACCGGGGTGGCACGGCCGAAGATCAGCACCGAGACGCGCAGACGGCTCTTCTCGTAGTTGACTTCTTCGACGACACCGTTGAAATCGTTGAACGGGCCATCGGTGACACGAACCATCTGGCCCGGCTCGAACAGCACCTTCGGACGCGGCTTCTCGACACCTTCCTGAACACGGTTCAGGATGGCCTCGGCCTCGGAATCGGCGATCGGCAGCGGGCGGTCGGCAGTACCGCCGATGAAGCCCATCACGCGCGGGGTTTCCTTGACCAGGTGCCAGCTTTCGTTGTCGATGCGCGGAATACCGGCTTCTTCGTGGGTCTCGATCTGGACCAGCACGTAACCCGGGAAGAACTTGCGCTCGGAACGGCGCTTCTGGCCAGCGCGCATCTCGACCACTTCTTCGGTCGGGACCAGGACATCGCCGAAGCGCTCTTCCATGCCGTCACGGACGATGCGATCGCGCAGAGCCTGCGCCACCGACTTCTCGAAGCCCGAATAGGCGTGAACGACGTACCAACGCTTCATGCAATTCTCCTTAGCGGCTCAGGAACAACTGAACCAGCCACTGAATGACGTAATCGAACCCACCCAGCAACAGACTGAGAATGGTCACCACCACCATCACGACCCAGGTCATGCGGATGGCTTCCTGGCGCGTCGGCCAGACCACCTTGCGCAGTTCGAAGCGCGACTCGGAGAGGAATTCGCGGGTGTCGCGCCCCTTGCCGGTCAGCATGAACACGCCGATACCGCCAACCAGACCGACTACGACCGCCAACGCACGCAGCTGACCCGCCCACGCACCCAGCTGGGTTGCGCGACCGGAGTCGGCGGAGAACCAGAACCAGACGAACAGACCGGCCAGCACCAGCAGCGATGCGGCGACATACTTGACGATATCCCCACCGTTGGCGGAGTTGTCCTTGGAGTGTTCGATCTTGCTATTCATCAGGCTGTGTCTGCTTTAGCGGCCCAGGCCGCTGGATAAGGTGGGCAGATGGCACGCCAGGAGGGACTCGAACCCCCAACCTGCGGTTTTGGAGACCGCTGCTCTGCCAATTGAGCTACTGGCGTACGTTTTGAAACTTGCCTTCCCTTAGACGGCGAAGGCGGACCGAGGTTCCCGGCCCGCCATTCGCGTAACCGGCGGCGCTATGCAACCACCGGTACTGCAGGCTTACTCGATGATCTTCGAGACCACGCCGGCGCCGACGGTACGGCCACCTTCGCGGATGGCGAAGCGCAGGCCTTCGTCCATTGCCACCGGGTTGATCAGGGTGACGACCATCTTGACGTTGTCACCCGGCATCACCATTTCGACGCCTTCCGGCAGCGCAGCTGCGCCGGTGATGTCGGTGGTGCGGAAGTAGAACTGCGGACGGTAGCCGTTGAAGAACGGGGTGTGACGGCCGCCCTCGTCCTTCGACAGGACGTAGACTTCGCCTTCGAACTTGGTGTGCGGCTTGATCGAACCCGGCTTGGCCAGAACCTGGCCACGCTCGACGTCGTCACGCTTGGTGCCGCGCAGCAGCAGGCCAGCGTTGTCGCCTGCCTGACCCTGGTCCAGCAGCTTGCGGAACATTTCAACGCCGGTCACGGTGGTCTTCTGCACCGGACGGATGCCGACGATTTCGATTTCGTCGCCAACCTTGATCACGCCGCGCTCGATACGACCGGTCACCACGGTGCCGCGGCCCGAGATCGAGAACACGTCTTCCACCGGCATCAGGAACGGCTTGTCGATCGCACGCTCCGGCTCCGGGATCCAGCTGTCCAGGGCGTCGACCAGCTTCAGGATGGCCGGCACGCCGATGTCGCTCTGGTCGCCTTCCAGCGCCAGACGGGCCGAACCAGCGATGATCGGGGTGTCGTCGCCCGGGAAGTCGTACTTGCTCAGCAGCTCGCGCACTTCCATCTCGACCAGCTCGAGCAGCTCGGCGTCGTCAACCATGTCGGCCTTGTTCAGGAACACGACGATGTACGGCACGCCGACCTGACGCGACAGCAGGATGTGCTCGCGGGTCTGCGGCATCGGGCCGTCAGCGGCCGAGCACACCAGGATCGCGCCGTCCATCTGGGCGGCACCGGTGATCATGTTCTTGACGTAGTCAGCGTGGCCCGGGCAATCGACGTGGGCGTAGTGACGGACCGGGGATTCGTATTCGACGTGCGCGGTCGAGATCGTGATGCCACGAGCCTTTTCTTCCGGAGCGGCGTCGATCGAGGAGTAGTCCTTGAACTCGCCACCGAAGCGCTCGGCACCGATCTTGGTCAGTGCGGCGGTCAGCGTGGTCTTGCCGTGGTCGACGTGACCGATGGTGCCGACATTGACGTGCGGCTTGGTGCGCTCGAACTTACCCTTGGCCATGGCTGCTTATCTCGAATTCGTCTGAGAGGTGATGCTTAAGATGGTGCTCACGAAAGGAATCGAACCTTCGACCTCTTCCTTACCAAGGAAGTGCTCTACCGACTGAGCTACGTGAGCCGAGTTTTGCATTATGACATGAACTCGATAATATTCAAAGTTCATTCAATGGAGCGGGAGACGGGAATCGAACCCGCACCATCAGCTTGGAAGGCTGAGGTTCTACCATTGAACTACTCCCGCGCCGGGAATGTCACAACGTGAAACTGGTGGAGGGAGGTGGATTCGAACCACCGAAGGCGTAAGCCAGCAGATTTACAGTCTGCCCCCGTTGGCCGCTTGGGTATCCCTCCTTACCACCCCATTCCGTTGCCGCCGAAGCGTTGCGGTGTGTGGTGGTGAGCCGCTTATTCTGCTGATGGGACGGGGGGCTGTCAACGCTTTTTTCCATCTTTTTCACACGTTGTCGCAAACCCATTGATACGCAAGGTTATTGACCGGGGACCGGCAGGGTCTCGCTGGCGAAAATTGCGACATGGGGAACTCCGTCGGCGCCGATCCAGCCCCGATACATGCCCTGGGTGTTGAACGGCGTGGCCATTTTTCCGTCTGCGGCGAGCACGATCGCACCACCATCGCCGCCCATCTGCGGGATCGTCTCGTTGATCACGCCCTTGCCGGCCTGCTCCGGGCTCTGCCCCTGGTAACGCATGCGTGCGCAGATCTCGTGCGCGGCAGCACTGCGGATGTAGTACTCGCCCCAGCCGGTGCCAGACACCGCGCAGCGCGCGTCAGCCCAGGTACCGGCGCCGATGATCGGCGAATCACCCACACGTCCATACCGCTTGTTGGTCATGCCGCCGGTGGAGGTGCCCGCCGCGAGATGCCCCTGCGCGTCCAATGCGACCGCACCCACGGTACCGAAGTGCTTTGCGGTCTCCAAGTCGGCATGCGCCTGGCCGCTGGCCTCTTCCTTCAGCGCGCGCTGCAGCTGCTGCCAGCGCTTGTCGGTGCGGAAGTACGCCGGATCAACCAGGGTGATGCCCTGCTCCACCGCGAACGCCTCTGCGCCCTGCCCGACCATCATCACGTGCCTGGATTTCTGCATCACGGCCTGCGCCAGCAGGATCGGGTTGCGCACCCGCTGCACGCCGGCCACCGCACCCGCGGCCTGGGTGGCGCCATCCATCACCGCCGCATCCAGCTCGTTGCGGCCGTCGTGGGTGAACACCGCCCCCTTGCCGGCATTGAAGGTGGGATCGTCCTCCAGCACGGTGATCGCCGCGGTGACCGCAGCGAGCGCCGGGCGACCCGCGGCCAGTTCGGCATGCCCCTTCAGCAGCGCCGCCCGCAGCGCTTCACGTGCCGCCTTCTCTTCGGCCGGTGACAGGTCCTTGCGCTCGACGCCGGCGCCGCCATGGATGACCAGCAACGGCGAGGTGGCCGGCGCGGCCTGGGCGAGCAACGGCAGGGACAGCAGCGCGGACAGCGCCAGGCGCAGTTTCATCGGGTACGTCTCCAGCAGGTGTAGTGATTGGAATGCACGGGCAGCGCCGGGCCATGCCCGGCGGAAGGCACAGCGCGGCAAGGCCGCCGGGCATGGCCCGGCGCTACCGCGGCTATTGACGGACGACTTCAATCTCGCCGTCGCTGACGTCGGCCACGGCCTGGTAATCGGCCTCGGCCTGGAAATCGTCCAGGCGCATGCGGCTGCCGCTGGCGACCACCGTCACCGGCACTGCATGGAAGCGCAACGGCTCACCTTCGACCAGGCGGTCCGCATCACGCCCGGGGCTGACCACCCAGACCTTGCCTTCGCCGTCGGCACTGTAGACCTGGGCCTGGCCATCCGGTTCGACGCAGAGAGCGGTGTCCTCGTCGACCCCGATGCCGACGATATCGGGGTCGCCACTGTCCTGTGCGGCGCGCGCCACGAACACGATCAGGCGACCGAGCCGGTCGCGCTTGTCGAAGTGGGTGTCGGTGACTACGCGCTGCAGGTAGGGCATCTGCAGGAAGCCGCTGTCCATGGTCACCGCGCTGCCCATCGGGTCCGCCAGGGCTCCGGCCGAGGTGATGCTGCCACCATCCATCGCGCCGTAGGCATAGCCACCGAGGATCGCCAGTCCGGCGCTGGTACCGGCAATCGGCTTGCCTGCACGCACATGTGCGTTGAGCGCGCGGTTGAGCGCGGTGCCCTTCCAGAAACGGATGTAGCGTGACTGGTCACCGCCGGCGATGAAGATGGCATCGGCCGCGGCAACCACGCGCAACACGGCAGGATCGTCCGCACCGCGGCGACTGTCGAAGACCAGGGTCTGCACCGCGGTGGTCCCACCGATCTCGCGATAGAGCCGGTCCTGCAGCTCATCGTCACCGGAAGCGCGCAGGATCAGCACGCGGCCGTTGCCGGCCTGCCGGAGCCACCATTGGAAGGCCTCGGGCACCCATTCGCCACCGCCCATCAGCATCATCGCCGGTGCGCGCGGACCGGGCCTCGGCGCCTCCAGGTCACCCACTTCGTAATAGGCAAAGCCAGGCCCCTGCAGATCCTCTGCAAGGGCCGCAAGGGGCCACGCCAGAACCAGCAGTGCCAGCCAGAGGAAGCGTCCGCGCAAGGGGCTATGGGGGCGTCGCATCTTGATCTCCCTGAACAAAATCGACTTGCAAGCGTTTTCACTCTTTGCCAGATAGAGACCCAGTAGTCAAGGACATGAAAAAGGCGTTAAATGCGCGCGCCCATTCCGGAAATCTGAATGGGGGACATGGCCCCTCCTCTGCGGGCCGGCTTCATTTCCGAGAATTCCTCATGCGTAGAAAGGCGATGGCGTGGTCGATCCAGCTGGCGTTGATGGGCGTGGCTGCTTCCGCGGCGGCCCAGGCTCCGGCTTCCTCTTCGGTTCAACAACTGGACGCGGTGCAGGTCACCGGTTCGCGCATTCCGCGCGCCCAGGTGGAAGGCCCCGCCCCGATCACGGTGATCAGCGCCGAGCAGATCCGCTCCAGCGGCTTCACCACCGTGCCGGACGTGCTGCGCGCGATGACCCAGAACGGCGGTGAGACGCAGAGCCAGCAGTCCTCCAGTGGCGCCGACTTCTCGCCGGGCGCCCAGCAGGTGGACCTGCGCGGCCTGGGCCCGAACCACACACTGGTACTGGTCAACGGCCGCCGCATCGCCGACTTCCCGATGCCGTTCAAGGGCCGCAGCAACTTCACCGACGTCTCCAACATCCCGCTGGGCATGATCGAGCGCATCGAAGTGCTGACCGGCAGCGCCTCGGCCATCTACGGCTCGGACGCGATCGCCGGCGTGGTCAACTTCATCCTGAAGAAGAAGGCCGACGGCACCACCATCGACATGCGCGTGGGCACCACCAGCGAAGGCGGTGGCGAGTCGTTCGACATGAGCCTGGCCAGCGGCTTCAGCCGCGGCAACTTCAACGCCGTGTACAGCGTCGAGCTGCAGTCGCAGACCCCGCTGTGGGCCTATGAGCGCGACATCCAGGATTCGACCCAGGACGGCCCCAGCGAGGGCTCGCGCATCGCGCGCCGCGCTTACCTGCGCACCGACTACGACGACAACTACCTGGACCCGGGTGCCGCCACCTGCGAAGCCCTGGCCGGGCAGAACCAGGGCAGCACCTACCGCGCCTACCGTCCGAAGTACGGTTACTACTGCGGCAGCGACGCGTCGATCGGCTACGGCACCATCCTCAGCAAGCGCCGTGGAGCCAACGGCTACGCATCGCTGAGCTACAACTTCGACAATGGCCAGCAGTGGTTTGCCGACGTGCAGCTGGGCTACCACACGATGTCGCTGATGCGCGATGTCACCAAGTGGGGCCGGATGGATGCCAACGGCGATGAGTCGGGCTATTTCAACAACCAGGCCACCGGCGAGATCGAGTTCTGGCAGCGCCAGTTCTCGCCCGAGGAGATGGGCGGTCTGCGCAATGCGATGGTACGCAGCACGCAGAAGACCTTCAGCGTGACCACCGGCTTCAAGGGCAACCTGACTGGCAACTGGGACTACGAAGCGGCACTGAGCCACTCGCAGTACCAGTCACGGATCAGCTGGGCGCAGATCATCGCCGCCAAGGCCAATGACCTCTTCCTGGGCCCGCAGCTGGGCGTGGACGATGACGGCTTCCCGATCTACAACGCAGACCCGTCGCGGCTGTACCGGCCGCTGACCCGCGCCGAGTACGATTCGATTGCCGCACGCACCACCTATTCGCCGAAGTCGCGCACCGAGACGGCAGCGTTCACCCTGACCAACTCGTCGCTGTTCGGCCTGCCGGGCGGTGATACCGGTTTTGCCGCGACCGTGGAAGTGGGCCAGCAGGCCTACGCGCTGAATCCCGATCCCCTGGCCACCCAGTACTACTACTACAGCTGGAAGGACTCGGACGGCCAGGGCTCGCGCAACCGCTGGGCGACCGCCGCCGAGCTGCGCATGCCGCTGCACGAGACGGTCAACCTGAGCGTGGCCGGCCGTTACGACCAGTATCGCTATTCGGGCCACACCATCGGCAAGGCGACCTGGAGCGGCGGCCTGGAATGGCGCCCGATCGACACCCTGCTGGTACGTGGTTCGTATGGCACGGCGTTCCGCGCACCGGACCTGCACTACGTGTTCGCCGGCCCCGGCAACGACGAGACCACTGCCGAGGACCTGTACAGCTGCCGTGCCGACGGCGCCAGCGACTGCTCCGACTACGAGCGCAACCTGATCCGCAGCCGCACCGGCAACCGCCAGCTCGACCCGGAAACCAGCACCTCGTGGAGCGCTGGCTTCGTCTGGTCGCCGGCGATCGGCCTGGACCTGTCGGTGGACTGGTTCGACATCGACATGCGCAAGCAGGTGCAGGACATGGATGTGCGCACCATCCTGGCCAACGAAGCGAACTGCCGGCTCGGCAGCGCGGACATCAACTCGCCGACCTGCGTGGATGCACTCGACCGCATCACCCGCACCAGCGACGGCCGCCTGTATGGCGTGCGCGTGGCCCCGATCAACGTTGCCCGCGAGTCCACCTCCGGCATTGATGTCGGCCTGCGCTACCGCGTGCAGACAGGCATCGGCGACTTCATCCTCAATGGCACCCACACCTGGGTGAAGAAGCACGATTTCCAGCGCTACCCCGGCGATCCGACCCTGGACCAGTTCGCGGTCAACAGCGGCTTCGACATCCCGCGCACCAAGACCAGCCTGAGCGTGACCTGGGAGAAGGACGCGTGGTCGGCCACGGTCTACGGCTCGCGCCTGGGCAAGCTGCCGACTTCGGACAACTACGACCAGTCGTTCGACTGGGACAGCGGCGACAGCCCGTACGTGAAGGCGACGTACCGCTACAACGCCTCGGTGCAGTACCGCTTCGACGACCATTCGCGCCTGTCGCTGGCAGTGGTCAACGTGTTCAACAAGATGCCGCCGAAGGACGCCACCTACACCGCCTACCCCTACTACGACGTGTCCTGGTTCGACAGCGTCGGCCGCACCATCAACCTGCAGTACACCCACAAGTTTGGCGGCAGCGCGTTGTAAGGCACGCCGCACTGCAGAACGTGGACGACAAGGCCCGCCATTGGCGGGCCTTGTTGTTTGGGAACCTGGCTCTGGTAGATGCCCATCTTGGTGGGCACTGATCTGCCACGCGCCCACCCAGGTGGGCGACTACCGGAGCGGTCCACGCGGGTTTTCCACACTGCACGTGGAAAGCGATGGGAACTTGGTGTGGACAAGTGGGCGGAAGCATTCCGCCGCAGGCGTTTCCGGGCGCGGCTATTTTTTGTCCACGGCCCCGATTGTTTTCCACACGATACGTGGAGAGCGATGGGAACTTGATGTGGACAAGTGGGTGCGAGCACTGCAGCGCAGGCGTTTCGAAGCGCGGTGAAATTTTGTCCAGGTCGCGCGGACAAGCCCCTTGTAGAGCCGAGCCCACGCTCGGCTCCAGCTGGCATCAGCCGAGCATGGGCTCGGCTCTACAGCGATACGGGGTTTTCCACACCCGACGTGGAAAGCGATGGGAGTTTGCTGTGGACAAGTGCCGGCAAGCGTCACAGCGCAAGCGTTTCGCAGCGTGGTGTTTTTTTATCCACCTGCGGAAACGCGAACGCCCCGCACAAGGCGGGGCGTTCGGGGTCGATCCGTTACCGCTGGATCAGACGTTGAAGCGGAAGTGCAGGATGTCGCCTTCCTGCACGCGGTATTCCTTGCCTTCCAGGCGCAGGCGACCGGCTTCCTTGGCGCCCGCTTCGCCCTTGTACTTGATGAAGTCGTCATACGCGATGGTCTCCGCGCGGATGAAGCCCTTCTCGAAGTCCGTGTGGATGACCGCGGCAGCCTGCGGAGCGGTGGCGCCCTTGCGCACGGTCCACGCGCGGACTTCCTTCACGCCGGCGGTGAAGTAGGTCTGCAGGCCCAGCAGGCTGTAGGCCGCGTTGATCACGCGGTTCAGGCCTGGCTCGCTCAGGCCCAGGTCGGCCAGGAAGGTGTCTCGGTCTTCGTCGTCGAGCTGCGACAGCTCTTCTTCGATCGCGGCCGACACCGGCACCACCTGCGCGCCTTCGGCTGCGGCGTGCGCGCGCACGGCTTCCAGGTGCGGGTTGTTCTCGAAACCGTCTTCCAGCACGTTGGCGATGTACATCACCGGCTTCAGGGTCAGCAGGAACAGGTCACGGACCAGCGCCTTCTCTTCTTCGTCCAGGCCCACCGAGCGACCAGCCTTTCCGTCCGACAGCGCGGCCTGCAGCTTGGCCAGCACCGGCTTGCGCGCCGCTGCATCCTTGTCGCCGCCCTTGGCAGCACGCTCGGCACGGTTCAGCGCCTTCTCGACGCTGTCCAGGTCGGCCAGCGCCAGCTCGGTGTCGATGGTTTCGATGTCCGAGATCGGGTCGACCTTGCCGGCCACGTGCACGATGTCGCCGTGCTCGAAGCAGCGCACCACGTGGGTGATCGCATCGACTTCGCGGATGTGCGCCAGGAACTTGTTGCCCAGGCCTTCACCGCTGGCGGCACCGGCCACCAGGCCGGCGATGTCGACGAACTCGACCGCGGTCGGAATGACCTTCTGCGGGTTGATGATGCCTGCCAGTTCGCCCAGGCGCGGATCCGGCACCGGCACGATGCCGACGTTCGGTTCGATGGTGCAGAACGGGAAGTTCGCCGCGGCGATACCCGCCTTGGTCAGCGCATTGAACAGGGTCGACTTGCCGACGTTGGGCAGGCCGACGATGCCGCATTTGATACCCATGGGTGACAGCTCTCTGGGGTGAAAGTGATTGGTGAAACAGCGCGCGCGCTGCTTGGCCAATCCATCTCGGTGTCGATCATTGTGTGCCAACCAAGGTTGGCACCCACCGGAATCGGGAAGGTTGGCACCTACCCAAAGCGGGTTACTTCGGAGTGTGCAGGCGCTTCATCGCTTCGTTGAAATCGCCCTGCACCGCCAGCGGCATCACGTCGATCGCATCGTCGATGGCGCGCGCGATCAGCACGTCGTCGTCCTTGGACGGACGCCCCAGCACCCAACCCACCACGCGGTCCTTGTGGCCGGGATGGCCGATGCCCACGCGCAGGCGATGGAACCTGCCGTGGCCGAGCAGGCGGATGGTGTCGCGCAGGCCGTTCTGGCCGCCGTGGCCGCCGTCGAACTTCAGCCGCGCCACGCCGGGCGCCAGGTCCAGTTCGTCGTGGGCCAGCAGGGTCTCTTCCGGCTCGATCTTCCAGAACCGCTGCGCGGCGGTGACCGACTTGCCACTGAGGTTCATGAAGGTGGCGGGCTTGAGCAGCCACACCGTCTGACCGGCGATCTCGACCTTGGCGGTCTCGCCGAACAGCTTGCTGTCCACATTCCATCGCGCGCCGGCTTTTTCCGCCAGGGCCTCAACGAAATGAAACCCGGCATTGTGCCGGGTCCGGGCGTGTTCCGATCCGGGATTGCCCAGACCGACGATCAGTCGCAGTCCTGCCATGGTTCCTTCCAGTACGGTGCCTGCCGGAGGCAGGCACCGTAGCGGTATTACTCGGCGGCAGCCGCTTCTTCGTCAGCCGCGTCGGCCTTGCCGGCCTTGGCGGTGACGATGGCGTCGTCGTGGTCCTTGCCCAGCGCCAGGGCCGGGATTTCCACGCCCTTCGGCAGCTTGATGTTGGACAGGTACACCACGTCACCGGCCTTCAGCTCGCCCAGGTCGACTTCGATCGACTCCGGCAGGTCCTTCGGCAGGCAGGTGATGGTCACTTCCTTCAGTTCGTGGGTGACCACGACGTCGGCAGCCTTGCCGGCCGGCGAGGTGTCTTCGTTGATGAAGTGCAGCGGGACCGAAGCGGTCAGGGCTTCGTTCTCGTTCACGCGCTGGAAGTCCAGGTGCATGATCAGCTGCTTGTACGGGTGGCGCTGCATGTCACGCAGCAGAACCTTCTGCACCTGGCCGTCCAGGTTCAGGTCCAGGATCGAGGCATAGAACCACTCGTTCTGCTGGGCCAGCCAGATTTCGTTGTGGTCCAGGCTGATGGCGACCGGCTCGGCGTTGCCGCCGTACACGATGGCCGGGATCACACCAGCGTGACGCAGGCGGCGGCTCGCACCCTTACGCTGCAGTTCACGCTTGGTGACCTTGATTTCATGGGTCTTCGACATTTTCGACTACTCAGGTTGTTGCCGCGCCTTGCGGCGTGGCGGTTGAAGATGCTTCCGCGACCAGAAGCACCCGGGGTATGCCCCCACCGTTGCCGGCGAGGGCGAAAAACTCAATCGACGTACAGCGAGCTGACCGACTCGCCGAAGGCGATGCGGCGCATCGTTTCGGCCAGCATTTCCGCCACGCTCAGCTGGCGGATCTTGCTGCACACCCGCGCGGCGTCCTTCAGCGGGATGGTGTCGGTCACCACCAGCTCGTCGAGCTGGGAATTGGTGATGTTGTCCACTGCCGGGCCCGACAGCACCGCGTGGGTGCAGTAGGCGGCGACCTTGAGCGCACCGCGCGCCTTCAGGGCAGCGGCAGCGGCGCACAGGGTACCGGCGGTATCGACAATGTCATCGACCATCACGCAGGTCTTGCCTTCGACGTCACCGATGATGTTCATCACGGTGGAGACGTTGGCACGCGGGCGGCGCTTGTCGATGATCGCCAGGTCGGCGTCATCCAGGCGCTTTGCCACCGCACGGGCGCGGACCACGCCGCCCACGTCCGGCGACACAACGATCAGGTTCTCGGTGCCGTAGGCGCGCCAGATGTCGGCCAGCAGCAGCGGGGACGCATACACGTTGTCCACCGGAATATCGAAGAAGCCCTGGATCTGGTCGGCGTGCAGGTCGACGGTCAGCACGCGATCAGCGCCAGCGGTGCTGAACATCTTGGCCGCCAGCTTGGCGGTGATCGGCACGCGCGAGGAACGCATGCGGCGATCCTGGCGCGAGTAGCCGAAGTACGGCACCACGGCGGTCACGCTGGCCACCGATGCGCGCTTGAGCGCGTCGATCAGCACCAGCAGTTCCATCAGGTTTTCCGCGCTCGGCGCGCAGGTCGGCTGGATCACGAACACGTCCTGCTTGCGGACGTTCTCTTCGATCTCCACCTGCACTTCACCATCGGAGAAGTGCGAGACCAGCGCCTTGCCCGGGCGAACCCCCAGTTCCTTGCAGATGTTCTGCGCCAGACGTTTGTTGGCGTTGCCGGAAAAGACCAGCAGGTTCGGGGACTCTTGCATCATGATTGTCTCGGGCGGGGACGAGTGGCGGGGATCCGGAGTCGGCAAGGACCCCGATGGACCCTTGCTGCTGACAACACCGCGGTTGTATCCACGTCCCGCGCGGGCGATGCGCTGGAAGGCGCGGACACAGCCGCTATTGGCAGGGGCGGTAGGATTCGAACCTACGAATGCCAGGATCAAAACCTGGTGCCTTGGGCCTCTTGGCGACGCCCCTGCATTGATAAATCAGTGTTGCTCGAGTGCATCCAGCAGTGGCGAACGCGCAACGCCCGCTGCCACCCTTGCCCGCAACTCCTTCGGCAACTTCGACCGTCCCTGCTCTGCGGCAGACTGCGATGCGAACTCGACGAAACAACCACTTCCCGAACCGGTCAGCCGCGCCGTGCCGATGCCGCTCAACGCAGCGAGCGCGGCCTCGACGGCAGGCTCACGGCGGCGCAGCACCGGTTCGAACGCGTTCCCGACCAAGGTTCCGGAAGCGAAGTCCTCTATTTTCGCCACTGGGCTGTCGCGCGTCAAATCCGGGTCTGCAAACAGGACCGGCGTGGGAACATGAACGCCCGGTTCAACCACCACATACCAGGCCGGGGCCAGGGTGATCGGCTGCAGGCGCTCGCCCACGCCTTCGGCCCAGGCATTGCGGCCGCGCACGAACACCGGCACGTCGGCGCCCAGGCGCAGGCCCAGCGCGGCCAGGGCATCTTCATCCAGGCCGGCACGCCAGAGCCGGTTCAGCACCACCAGCACGGTGGCCGCATCGGAGGAACCGCCGCCAAAGCCACCACCCGCAGAAACGTTCTTTTCGACGATGATGTCTACGCCTTGCACGATATTGGCCGCGCTTTTCAGAAGACGCGCGGCGCGTATCGCCAGATCATCCGCCTCGGCAACGCCGACCAGCCCCTCGCCCTCACGACGCACTTGCCCGTCTTCACGCAGGCGCAGACCAATGCGGTCGCCCCAGTCCAGCAGCCGGAACACCGTCTGCAGCTCGTGGTAGCCATCGGCGCGGCGGCCGGTGATGTGCAGGAACAGGTTCAGCTTGGCCGGGGCCGGCCACCAGGACCAGCCCGCGTCATCGCGCCCGGCACTCATGGGGCGCCCTGACCCCACTGGTCCACCAGCAGGCGCACCTTGGCGTCACCATTGCTGGCCTCGATCCGGCGCGGCAGCGCCGGGCGCCCAGCCTCGGCCGGATACCAGTCCAGGTACTGCACCTGCCAGCCCATCTGCTGCATGCGGCGCGGCCGGCCTTCACCGTCGCGCTCGACCTTCTCCGGACCGGCAGCATCGCCGGCCACCAGGCCACGGATCCACTCCGGCAGCTGGTTGACCGGGATGTCCCAGCCGGTCGCCTCCAGCAACAGCTGCTGGGCGTCCTCGCCGTCGCGCGGGCCTCCCGCCAGTCCTTCCAGGCGGCCGGCTCCGGAATGGGTGTCGCCGGTCAGCTTCCAGCTCTGCCGGGTCACCGGCGCGCTCAGCTCGACCACATAGCGCCGGCCTTCCTGCTTCCAGTCGATGCGGCCACTGCCGCCGTCCTTGCCCTTGCTGACCGCGACCCGGCCCTGAAACGCCCAGTCCGGCTGCGCGTGCAGCGCGGCCACGCGCGCGACCTCGGCCTGCGCGGCTTCGGCGGAAACGGTCTCGACCACCGCCGGTGGCGGGGTCTTCTGCGTGCCCACGGTGGTACAGGCGCTGACCGCCAGGGTCACGGCCGCCAGCAGCAGCGGCCGGATCATCGAAACACTCATGGATTGAACTTCTCGCGGGCGCGCAGCAGCGCGCGGTTTTCGGGATCGAGCTTGGCCGCTTCCTCGAAGAAGTGGCGCGCCTCGTCGTGCTTGCCCAGCACCCACAGTACTTCGCCCACATGTGCGGCGATCTCCGGGTCCTTGGCCAGGGTCCAGGCACGGCGCAGCTGCACCAGCGCTTCTTCCTTGCGACCCAGGCGATACAGCACCCAGCCATAGCTGTCGACGATGGCGGCGTTGTCCGGCTCGGCCACGCGCGCGCGGTCGATCAGTTCCAGCGCTTCCTGCAGCCGGCCGGTGCGGTCGGCCAGGGTGTAGCCCAGCGCGTTCAGCGCCGGCACGTTCTCCGGGTCGGTCACCAGGATCTTGCGCAGGTCGGCCTCGGCGCGCGGAATGTCGTCACGGCGTTCCCATGTGAGCGCGCGGGCGTACAGCAGGCCATTGTCATCCGGGTAGGCAGCCAGGCCGCGGGCCAGTGCGTCCAGCTCGCCGCCGCTGTCGTCGGCACGCTGGCGCAGCTCGGCCTCCAGCAGGTAGGCATCGCGCCGCACGTCGTCGTCGACCACGGCGTCGGACTGGATGGCGTGCACTTCGTCCAGCGCCAGCGGCAGGCGCCCGGCCAGGGCCTGGGCGTTGGCCGCGCGCAGGCGCGCCTCGCTCAGCTCATCGCCACCGGGCACGCTGTGGTACCACTGCACAGCCTCGGGGTAACGCTTCAGGTATTCGGCGATCTTGCCCAGCAGCAGGCGCTGCGCCGGGTCCGGCTTGGCCGCCTGCCGTGAAAGTTCGTTGTAGAGATTGGAGAGCGCGGCCTTGTCGCCCTGCTTGGCCAGCAGCGAGGCGCGCATGCCCCAGGTCTGTACGTCCTGCGGGCCGAAGGCCAGTACGCGTTCGGCCGCGGCCGGCTGCCCCAGGCTGTCGTAGGCGATGGCCACCGCATTGCGCAGTTCGGGATCCTGGCGCGTCTTCGGCTCGACGTCATGCAGCAGCGACAGCGCCTTGTCGGTCTCGCCGGCCTGCTGCAGCTGGCTGGCGCGCAGCAGTGCCACGCGCGGCTCTTCGGGGAAACGCTTGACCACTTCATCGATCATGCGCCGCGCCAGTTCGGGTTTGTCCATGCGCAGGGCCAGGCGACCGAACTCCTGCCAGGCCTCGATCTTCGGCGGGATGGCGTTGGCATCGACCAGCTCCCCCAGCACCTGCGCCGGTACCGCCGGGTCGCGGCCGCCGCCGATCAGGGCGGCCAGGGCGAACTTCCAGCCGCGCTCGTCGGGATCGGCCAGCAACGCCTGCAGGTCCCCACGCGCAGCCTTCACATCGCCCTGGCGCATGGCCAGCGCGGCAGCGGCACTGCGCATGGTCAACGAACTGGGCGCACGCTGCTGCCACAGGGCCAGGCCCTTGGCGGCACTGGCTTCGTCGTTGGCCAGCATGGAAATGCGGGTGGCACGCTCGGCCAGGCCGGCGTCGCCGTCGGTCTGCTGGGCCGCCTGCAGGTACCAGCGCGCGGCCTCGGCCAGCTTGCCGGCCTGCAGGGCGAATTCACCGGCCATCACCGGTTCCAGCGCCAGTTCCTCAGTGGCCGGGGCCCGTACGGGGGCCTTGGCCGGCACCGCTGCCAGGGCCTGGGCACAGGCCAGGGACAGCAGCAGAACACTGGGGATGCGAATCAATGCGGGCATCGTCGGCATCGGGGCCTTAAAATGTCGTCCAATGGCCAGCAGCTTATCGCAAGCAACTGAACAATGACCCTGTGGGTGCTCGGACTGAATCACCAGACCGCACCGGTGGAGCTGCGCGAGCGCGCGGCCTTCGCCGGTGAGGCGTTGCCGCGCGCGCTCGGTTCGCTGCGCGATACCCCGCAGATCGCCGAGGCGGTGCTGCTGTCCACCTGCAACCGCACCGAACTGTACGCCGTGGCCGATTCGGCACAGGCACTGGACCAGTGGCTGCACGCCCAGGCCGGCGACCTGCAGGGCTACCTGTACCAGCATGCCGATGCAGAAGCCGTACGCCACCTGTTCCGGGTCGCCACCGGGCTGGACTCGATGGTGCTGGGCGAACCGCAGATCCTTGGCCAGGTGAAGGATGCGTGGTCGACCGCGCGTGACCACGGCCTGCTCGGCCAGCGGTTGGACCGCCTGTTCCAGCAGACCTTTTCGGTCGCCAAACGTGCGCGCACCGACACCCAAGTCGGCGCCAATCCGGTCTCAGTAGCCTCGGCCGCGGTACGCCTGGCGCAGAACGCCTTCGCGCGCCTGGACGATTCCACCGTGCTGCTGGTCGGCGCGGGCGAGACCATCGAACTGGCTGCACGCCACCTGAGCGAGGGCAAGGTACGGCGGCTGCTGATCGCCAACCGCACCCTGGCCCACGCGCAGGAACTGGCCAGCCGCCATGGCGGCGTGGCACTGCCGTTGACCGAACTGGACCGCCACCTCGGCGAGGCCGACGTGGTGTTCTCGGCCACCGCCGCACGCGAACCAGTGATCCACCGCGAGATGGTGGCCAAGGCCCTGCGCGCGCGCCGGCACAAGCCGATGCTGCTGTTCGACCTGGCCGTGCCGCGCGACATCGAAGCCGAGGTCGGCACCCTCAACGACGCCTTCCTCTACACCGTCGATGACCTGGAACGCGCGGTGGAAGACAACCGTCGTGGCCGCCGCGAGGCCGCCGCCGAGGCCGAGGCGATCATCGACCTGCAGGTGTCGCGTTTCATCGAGACCCAGCAGGCCAGCGCCCACCAGGCCCCGCTGCGGCAGCTGCGCGCGTTTGGCGAAGCCACCCGCGCCGAGCTGCTGGAGCGTGCGCGCCAGCAGCTGGCCAACGGCAAACCCGCCGACGAAGTGCTGGAACTGCTGGCCCATGGCCTGACCAACCGCCTGCTGCATCCGCCGACCGCCGCCCTGCGCGCGGCCGCGCTGAGTGGCGATGCCGACCTGACCCGCGCCGCCGAGCGCCTGTTCCCGGCCACGCCGGGTTACCGCCACCCACCCGTGAGACCCGATGACGCCGACCCTGCGCCGTAAGCTGGAAGCGCTGGCCGAGCGCCGCGAAGAACTGGAACGCCTGCTCGCCGAACCCGACGTGGTCGCCGACAACACCCGTTTCCGCGACCTTTCGCGCGAATTCGCCCAACTTGAACCGGTCGCCACTGCACTGGCCGATGAAGCCCGTGCCAAGGCCGACCTGGCCGCCGCCGAAGGCATGCGCGCCGATCCCGACCTGCGCGAATTGGCCGACGAAGAAATCGCCGCCGCGCAGGCGCGCCTGCTGGAACTGGAGCAGGAACTGGCGTTGCTGCTGGTACCGCGCGACCCGCGCGACGAAGGCAATCTGTTCCTGGAAGTGCGCGCCGGCACCGGCGGCGATGAGGCGGCGATCTTCGCCGGCGACCTGTTCCGCATGTACGCGCGCTATGCCGAGCGCCAGGGCTGGAAGGTCGAGATCGAATCGGACAATCCCGGCGAGCACGGCGGCTACAAGGAAGTGGTGGCACGCGTGGTCGGCCGCGGTGCGTTCTCGCGCCTGAAGTTCGAATCAGGCACTCACCGCGTGCAGCGCGTGCCGGCCACCGAATCGCAGGGCCGCATCCACACCTCTGCCGCCACGGTAGCGATCATTCCCGAAGCAGACGAAGTCGATGACATCGTCATCAACCCGGCCGACCTGAAGGTGGATACCTTCCGTTCGTCCGGCGCCGGCGGCCAGCACGTCAACAAGACCGAATCCGCGATCCGCATCACCCACCTGCCCACCGGCGTGGTGGTGGAGTGCCAGACCGAGCGCAGCCAGCACGCCAACCGCGACAAGGCGATGAAGCGCCTGAAGGCGCAGCTGCTCGATGCCGAGCGCCAGCGCCAGGACGCCGCCCAGGCCGAGTCGAGGCGCCTGCAGGTGGGCAGTGGTGACCGCAGCCAGCGCATCCGCACCTACAACTTCCCGCAGGGGCGCATCACCGATCACCGCGTGGAAGGCCTGACCCTGTACGACCTGCCCAACATCCTGGCCGGCGACCTCGACCCGCTGCTGCAGCGGCTCAGCCACGAGCACCAGGTCGACGCCCTGGCCCAGCTGTCGGCAGGCTGAGCACGATGTCGGCCTGGCAGCAGCGACAGCAACTGCAGCAGGCGATTGCCCGCCAGCCGGGCGACTTCGTCGCCTGGGTGATGCTGGCCGACGTGGAACTGGAAGCCGGCGACATCGCTGCCGGCGAACAGGCTGCGCGACGTGCCCTGCAGCTGCGCCCGAACCATCCCGAAGCGCTGGCACGGCTGGGCCGAGTGGCGTGGATGGCCGGTGCACATGGCGATGCGGCCAAGCTGCTCGGCCAGGCCTCGGCGCTGGCACCGCAGCATCCCGGCATCGCGCTGTGGCTGGGCCACGCACTGGAAGATGCCGATGATGCCGAAGGCGCGTCGGCGGCTTATCGACGCGCACATGGGCTGATGCCGGCCGAGCCGTACATCGCCGCCCAGCGCCTGGCCTGGCAGCGCCGCCTGTGCGACTGGCAGGACGTGGACTCGCTGGCTGCACAGGTGCGCGCCGCTGTTGCCAGCGGCCAGGGTGTGGTCGAACCGTTCGCCTTCCTCAGCGAGGACGCCAGCGCTGCCGAACAGTTGGCCTGCGCGCGCACCCGTGCGCTGGCCGTGGCTGCCTCGGTGCGACCTTTGCCGCCGGTAACGGTGCGCCCGCGCGGCCCGCTGCGCGTTGGTTTCCTCTCCAATGGGTTCGGCGCACATCCGACTGGATTGCTGACCGTGGCGCTGTTCGAGCAGCTGCGTCGCGACCCCGCACTGCAACTGCATCTGTTCGCACTGAACCGCGACGACGGCAGCCGCATTCGCCAGCGTCTGCAGGCAGCGGCGCAGCTGCATGATGTGGCCGGCCTGCGCCATGACGATACCGCCGCACGCATCCGCGCACAGGGCATCGACCTGCTGTTCGACCTGCGCGGCTGGGGCGGTGGCGGCACGCCGGAAGTGCTGGCGATGCGCCCTGCCCCGCTGCAGCTGAACTGGCTGGCCTATCCGGGCACGTCGGGGGCGCCGTGGATGGATGCGGTGGTCGGCGATGCCTTCGCGCTGCCGCCGGCACTGGAGCCGCACTACAGCGAACGCGTGCTGCGCCTGCCGCGCGCCTTCCAGCCGTCAGACAACACGCGTGTGCTGGAGCCTGCGCCGACCCGTGCCGACTGCGGTCTGCCCGAGCAGGGCGTGGTGTTCTGCTGTTTCAACAACAGCTACAAGCTCAACCCGCGCAGCATCGGCCGTGCCTTCGCAGTGCTGCATGCGGTGCCCGGCAGCGTGCTGTGGCTGCTGTCCGGGCCCGGCCAGGCCGATGCGCGCCTGCGTGCCGCCGCACAGGCCGCGGGCCTGGACCCGGCGCGCCTGGTGTTCATGGCCAAGCTGCCGCACCCGCAGTACCTGGCGCGCTATCCGCTGGCCGACCTGTTCCTGGACACGCATCCGTACAACGCCCACACCACCGCCTCCGATGCGCTGTGGGCCGGCTGCCCGGTGCTGACCTGCCCGGGTGACACCTTCGCTGCGCGCGTGGCCGGCAGCCTCAACCATCACCTCGGCCTGGCCCGGCTGAACGTCGCCGACGATGCCGCGTTCATCGCCACCGCCAGCGCACTGGGCAACGACCCGGCGGCGCTGGCCGCGTTGCGCGCTGAGCTGGCGCAGGCACGCGAGCGCAGCGGGCTGTTCGACATGGGCGGGTTTGCCCGTGATCTGTCGGCGTTGCTGCAGCAGCTGGCGCGCGAGCACGGCTGGCGGGGCGTCGACATCGCCTGAGCGATCCCTGCGCTAGGCTTGGGCTTCCTTCCCGCGTGGTGTGACGATGGCCAAGCTCAAGCGCAAGGAGTACGACGAACTGCTGCTGCCACTGCAGCTGGAACTGACCGCGATGGCGCGCTGGGTGCAGCACAGCGGGCAACGCCTGCTGGTGCTGTTCGAAGGCCGCGACACGGCGGGCAAGGGCGGCGCGATCCAGGCCATCAGCCAGCACCTCAACCCTCGCCAGTGCCGGGTGGTGGCCTTGCCCAAGCCCACCGACCGTGAAGCCACGCAGTGGTACTTCCAGCGCTACGCGAGCCATCTTCCCGCTGCCGGCGAGATCGTGCTGATGGACCGCAGCTGGTACAACCGTGCCGGCGTCGAACGGGTGATGGGCTATTGCAGCGAAACCGAGTACCAGCAGTTCCTGCGCCAGGCGCCGGTGTTCGAACAGCTGCTGGTGGACGACGGCATCCTGCTGTTCAAGTACTGGCTGTGCGTTGACCAGGAACAGCAGGAGAAGCGCTTCGCCGAGCGTCATATCGACCCGCTGAAGGGCTGGAAGCTCTCTCCGGTGGACCTGAAATCACGAAGCAAGTACAGCGCCTACACCGAGGCCCGCGAGGCGATGCTGCGTGCCACCCACCGCGAAGGCGCGCCGTGGACGCTGGTGGACTTCAACGACCAGCGCCTGGGCAGGTTGACGCTGGTGCGCAACCTGCTGGACCGGCTGCCGGATACGCGCGTGGATGCGCCGCTGCCGGAGCTGCCGAAGCTGAAGGGCAAGCTGCATCGCGAGCACTATGACGTGCTGAAGCCGATCGAGGATTTCCCGGTCGAGGAATAGGTTGGATCGGCAGGGCCTGCGGCCCTGCACCTGCTACGAACCAAGGCAACAGCAATAGCCGAAGCAGAAGCGTATTTCCTGTGGGTAGGCGGGGCGGGTCCGCTTGCGGGAGACGCCGTAAATACGTCCATGTAGGCTCGGTCGCCGCATCCATGCGGCTCACGCCCCCGCAATCGGACCCACCCCGCCTTCGACAGGTCTCTGCGATCTGTCGGAATAGCGCTTGGGGTCAGACCCGTTTTCCGCAGGAAAACGGATCTGACCCCGAATTGATTCGAGATCTGAAAGAGATTCATCCACGCATGGCGTGGATCTACCAGATCGCTGAAATCTGTCAGAGGTGGGGCTGTGTCGGAGTGCGGGGTGTCAGCCGCATGGATGCGGCTGCCAAGCCTACATGGACGTACTTGCGGCGTCCCCGCACTCCGACACCGCCCCGCCACCACACGGAAATCCCGCTTTGGCTGTTGCCGAAGCCGTTGCTTGAATGTTTCGGCGGGTGCAGGGCCGCAGGCCCTGCCGACCAACCCACTACCTGGCAGCAGTGATCTGCTTTTCGATGTCGGCGGCAGTCACCGGGCCAAGGAAGCTGTGCGCCAGCTTGCCCTGCGGATCGATGAGATGCGTCAGCGGCAGGCCGCGCGGCGTGGCGAAATCAGCCGGCGGGTCGAACGGGTCGACGATCACGATCGGATAGGTCACCGGATGCTTGGTCAGGAATGCCTGCATCTCCGGCGCTTCGATGTCCTCGTAGGCCAGGCCGACCACTTCAATGTTGCTGCGCATCGCATGCAGCGCCGACAGCTCCGGCATCTCCTTGCGGCACGGCGCGCACCAGGTCGCCCAGAAGTTCACCACCACCCACTTGCCGCGGTGCGCGGCCAGGTCGTAGTCGCTGCCATCCACCGCCTTCATCTTCAGTGTCGGGAACTCGGCGGTGGTGCGCTCGGCCGGGGTTTCCTCGACCGGGGCCGGTGCGGCCGGCGTCGGTGCCTGTGCCGGCGGCTGGCTGCTGGACGGGGCCGGCTCCTGCGCCGGCTTGCAGGCTGCCAGCGCCAGCAGGAGGGCCAGCGGGAGCAGCAGCAACGGGGTCTTGCGGGTCATGGCATGTCTCCAGATTCGGTGTAGATATCGCTGACCTTGCGCTTGAGGCGTTCGCGCAGGGGCAGTCGCAGGTCGTCCAGTGCCGCCAGTGCGGCGCGACCCAGGCTGTCGTCCCGGTACGGCAGATGCTGCTCGGCCACCGGGATGCGCAGCTGGGTGCATTCGTACAGATCGGCCAGGCTGACCTGGTCCAGGTCGCGCGACAGCAGCCACTCACCGCGCTCGTCGCGGCGCAGCAGGCCGATCTCCTGCAGGTTGCAGGCCAGGTCCTGCAGCAGCGAATCGGTCAGCATCGGCTCCAGACGCAGGATTTCATCGTCAGCCAGGCCCTTGCCCTTGGCTCGGGCATGGTGGAAGCGGCCCAGCAGGCGCAGCAGGCCATAGAACTCGTAGCCCTGCGGCAGGCGCAGTTCCACCGGCTGGTAGCGGAAGGCCGCCATCGACGAGGACAGCGATGCGCCCAGCAGCACCGCCACCCAGCACAGGTAGATCCACAGCAGCAGGATCGGCACGAAGGCCACCGTGCCATAGAGCTTCTGGTAGGACTGGAAGCTGCCCAGGTAGGCGCCGATGCCCCATTTCACCAGTTCCAGGATCACCGCCGCCAGGATCGCGCCGGGCACCGCGTGCCGCCACTTCACCGTGTGGTGCGGCACCACCCGGAACATCAGCGTGATGCAGACGAACTCGATCAGGATCGGCGCCAGCCGCAGCGCCAGCTCGGCCAGCCAGCGGCCCTCCTGGGTGCCGAACAGCGGCATCGCGAACACCCGTGCCGACACTGCCAGCGACGCGGCGGCAAGCATCGCGCCCAGCGTCAGTACGGTCCAGTAGACCAGGAAGCGGGTCAGCTTGGGCCGGGTCGAGCCGACCCGCCATATCTGGTTGAAGGTCTCTTCAACACTGTTGAGGGTGATCAGCAGCGACACCACCAGCGCGATGAAGCCGGCGGCGGTGAGCTGGCCGGCACTGGCCGAGAACTGCCGCAGGTAGCCCTCGGCCGCGCGCGCGGCATTGGGCACGAAGTTGGAGAAGACGTAATCGCTGAGCTGGTCGCTCCAGCGGTCGAAGACGGGGAAGGCCGAGAGCACGCCGAACACCACGATGGCCAGCGGCACCAGTGCGAACACCGTGGTGTACGCCAGCGCCGCCGCTGCCTGGAACAGGCGGTCGTCGAGGAAGCGATGCCACAGGAAGCGGCCGAAACTGATGGCCCGTGCGCGATCCCGCGCGCGCTCCATCCACAGGTTGAGCGTATCCAAAGGTTCCATCGGTGGAAGGGTACCCGATGCGGAATGCTGGCAGGATAGCCATACTGGTGGCTACACGACGAGGAGAAGCGGGCACGATGGGCGAGATTCTGGTGCTGTACTACAGCCGGGGCGGTTCGGTGGCACGGCTGGCGCGCCAGATCGCGCGGGGCATTGGCGAAGTGCCGGGCATGACCGCGCGGCTGCGCACGGTGCCGCCGGTGGCCGCGGTGACCCAGACCGCGCAGCCGCCCGTGCCCGACGATGGGGCTCCCTACGTGAGCGTGCAGGACCTGGTCGAGTGCCAGGGCCTGCTGCTCGGCAGCCCCACCCGCTTCGGCAACATGGCTGCACCGGTGAAGCACTTCCTGGATGGGCTGGGCGCTGAATGGGTCAATGGCACCCTGTCCGGGAAACCGGCCGGCGTGTTCACCTCCACCGCCTCGATGCACGGCGGGCAGGAATCGACCCTGCTGTCGATGCAGGTGCCGCTGCTGCATCACGGCTGCGTGATCGTCGGCATCCCGTTCACCGAGCCGGCGCTGAGCTACACCACCAGTGGCGGCACGCCCTATGGCGCCAGCCACGTCGCCGGCGCCGCCGACGACCCGCAGCCGACCGACGACGAGGCGGTGCTGGCGCGCGCGCTGGGCCGCCGGGTGGCCGACATCGCGCAGCGGTTGGCCCGATGAACCGCGCGCCGCGCACGGTCCTGCTGCTGGCCCTGATGGGGCTGGCCGCGCTGTTCGCCGGCTGGTTCATCAATGACAAGCACTGGCTGGCGACCCAGCTGGTGTTCACCGCGCCGCCGCTGGCGCTGGCCTTTGCGCTGCGCCTGGGCTGGCGCAAGGCCGGCTTCTGGGCCTCGGTGCTGGCGCTGGGCTGGTTCAGCCATGGCGTGATGAGCGCCTGGAGCCATCCGGAAACGCGCTGGCTGGCATTGATCGAGATCGCGCTGGCGCTGCTGGTGATCTTCAGTGCCAGCCTGCCCGGGCTGCGCGCCCGCTTCGGCAAGCGACGCTGACGCTGCGCCCGCCGGGCCGTATCATCTGTGTTCCTGGCCCCGCGCCGCTGTACCTGTCCTGGTTTCGCGCATGCACATGATGGAAGAGCTCCTGGTCGTCACCACCGGTGGCACGATCGACAAGATCTACTTCGACGACAAGTCGGACTACCAGATCGGCGATCCGCAGATCGGCATGATCCTGCGCGAGCTGGGCGTCACGTTCCGCTTCAACGTGATTCCGATCCTGCGCAAGGATTCGCTGCACATCAACGATGAAGACCGCGAACTGATCCGCGCCACCATCGCCGCGCAGCCGACCCGCCACGTGCTGGTGACCCACGGCACCGATTCGATGGTGCAGACCGGCAAGGTGCTGGCCACGATTCCGGACAAGACCATCGTGATGACCGGCGCGCTCAGCCCGGCGCGCTTCCGTGGTTCGGATGCCGAGTTCAACATCGGCTGTGCGATCGGTGCGGTGCAGTCGCTGCCGACCGGCGTCTATATCGCCATGAACGGTCGGATTTTCGACCCGCAGCACGTGCGCAAGAACGTGGCCGCGAACCGCTTCGAGTCGGTCTGAGGAACGGCGTGCCGACCAAAGTCGGCACCTGCCAAAGCGCTGCCCTTGTAGTGTCGAACCATGCTCGGCAACCGCGCGCCAGCGCGGCACAATGGTCCGCAGCCGGAGCAGCCGAGCATGGGCTCGGCTCTACAGAAACGAAAACGCCCCGGCCTAAGCCGGGGCGTGCCCATGGAGAGGGGCTTCGGCTCAGTACTGGGCGTTGAGGGTCAGGCCCGAGAAGGTGCTGTAGGCCTTCACCCGCACATACCAGGTGCCGGCGGCCGGGCTGTTGATGGTGCAGGTCTCGCTGTTGCCGCTCAGGTACGGACGGCAGGTGTAGGTGGTATCGGTGGGGGCACTGCCCTGGCGCACGTACAGGTCGGCATCACCGCTGCCGCCACTGATCGCCACGCGCAGCTGGGTGCTGCCGGCCGGAACCGCGACCGTGTAGTTCAGCTCGGCACCGGTTGCGGCCCCCAGGCCAGTCACCGGCACGTTGTTCTGCAGCACGTTGCCACCCGGGTTGGTGCCACCGCCGTTGATCGCGGCAGCCACTGCGGCATTGGCGTCGATGATGCCGGCACCGCAGCCGCCCGAGCAGGCGCCCGGCAGCGGACGTGCGGTGCTCTTGATGATGCTCTCGACCTGCGCCGGGCTCAGCGGGCTCGGGGCGACCGACTGCATCAGCGCGACCACGCCGGCCACGTGCGGCGCCGCCATCGAGGTGCCGTTGTACGACGCGTAGGTCGCGCTGCCCGGCGTGGTGGTGCCGGTGTTGAGGGTGGACAGGATGCTCTGGCCCGGTGCCGAGATGTCGATGCCGGTGCCGTAGTTGGAGAAGCTGGCACGTGCACCGGCCGAGGTGGTTGCCGCCACCGCGATCACGTTCGGGCAGTTGGCCGGCACCGAGCTGGACACGTTGGCGTTGCTGTTGCCGGCGGCGACCACCACGGTGGTGCCACGGCCGACCGCGCCGTTGATCGCATTCTGGTAGGTGGTCGAGCAGCTGCCGCCACCGCCCAGTGAGAGGTTGATGACCTCGGCCGGATTGGCATTGGCCGGCACGCCACTGACGGTGCCACCGGACGCCCACACGATCGCATCAGCGATGTCGGAGGTGTAACCGCCGCACTTGCCGAGCACGCGCACCGGCACGACCTTGGCGTTGAACGCGGTGCCGGCGACGCCGCTGGCGTTGTTGGTCACCGCCGCCACGGTGCCGGCAACGTGGGTGCCGTGCCAGCTGGAGTTGGAGGCCGGGATGCCCGAGCCACACTCGTTGGCGCCGTACCAGTCGCCTTCATCGTTCGGGTTGTTGTCGCGGCCGCCACCATCGCGCGCCATCGCGGCGTCGCTGATGAAGTCGTAGCCGGGCAGGATGTTGGCGTTGAGGTCCGGATGGTTGGTGATGCCGGTGTCGATCACCGCCACCACCACGCCGGTGCCGGTCGACTTGTCCCAGGCCTGCTGGATGTTGATGCCTGCGTTGGACGTACCGAAGCCCCACTGCTCGCTGAAGCGGGTGTCGTTCGGGGTCAGCGTCGCGCGCATGATCTGGTCGACTTCGACGTATTCCACGTTCGGGTCGGCGGCCAGCTTGCGCATCAGCAGTTCGGATTCGGCCTGGTCGAGCGGACGGTCGGTCTTGACCAGGGTCGGGCCGACGGCCAACTTGCGGACCTCCTGCAGGCCCAGCGCGCGGCCCTGGCTGCTGGCAAGGCCAGCGGCGGCCGTCTTCAGCGACGAAGCCAGCGCAGTGGTGTTGGCCACGGCGGCGCTGCCGTCGCGGTACTTCACGATGAAACGCTGGTGCGTCGGCGCGGACTGCAGGCCGCTGAGCTGGACATCACCGGCCAGCGCAGGCGTGGCCAGCAGCAGCGATGACAGAACGGACGCACCAAGGACCACCCACACTCGACGCACACGCGGTTGCGTTACCTGGGACATCGTATTTCCCTTTCTTGTGGTGTGAATGCCGGAATCGGCAGAAGCACCGGCCCGAACCATGGGCTGGCTTGCATTGGCGAGGTTCGAAGTCCGGTGAGTCAGCGGATCCCCCTAACGATCCGCCGTGCAGATGACGCTAATGGCCGAAACCGGACACCACAAGATTTTCAGCGTCTTTTCAGCAAGATGAAATGTTCGTTCTGAGACTTTTCGGGTCAAGGGTTTGTGAAGGTGAAGGAACTTTCTCGTGTCCTGCACAGACCTGACTGGGTCGTCACGTGTCCTGGAATGACTTTGCCGACATCGGCGTCCGCTGTTTCGGGGTCAGATCCTTTTTCCTATGGAAAAGGGATCTGACCCCCAGGCCCATAACGCAGAAAGCCCGTCACGGGGACGGGCTTTCCGGAAAATCAGCCGAGCGTGGGCTCGGCTCTACAGTTGACCGCGGACGATCAGCCCAGCTTGACCAGCCAGTTGTGGCGGTCCGGCAGGCGGCCGTACTGGATATCGGTCAGTTCCTTGCGCAGCGACATGGTCACTTCGCCGGCCGGGGCGTTGATGTCGCCGACCGAGAAGCCCTCGCCCTTCAGCTGGCCGATCGGGGTGACCACCGCGGCGGTACCGCAGGCAAACACTTCGGCGATATCGCCGGAGGTCACGCCCTGCTTCCACTCATCGATGGTGACCTTGCGCTCTTCGACCCTCATGCCACGGTCGCGGGCCAGCTGCAGGATGCTCTCGCGCGTGATGCCTTCCAGGATGCTGCCAGACAGTTCCGGGGTGACCAGGGTGCCGTCCTTGTAGACCAGGAAGACGTTCATGCCGCCCAGTTCTTCCAGGTACTTGCCTTCGACCGGGTCCAGGAACAGCACCTGCGAACAGCCCTGCGCCTGCGCCTTCTGCTGCGGCAGCAGCGAGGCGGCGTAATTGCCACCGCACTTGGCGGCGCCGGTGCCGCCCTTGGCCGCACGCGCGTATTCGGTGGACAGCCAGATCGACACCGGGGCAACGCCCTTGGCGAAGTACGGGCCAGCCGGGCTGGCGATGACGTAGTAGCCGGCCTTGTGCGCGCCGCGCACGCCGAGGAAGGCTTCGTCGCCGATCATGAACGGACGGAAGTACAGGCTCGACTCATCGGCCGACGGCACCCAGGCGCTGTCCACGGCGATCAGCTGCTTCAGCGATTCGACGAAGATCTCCACCGGCAGTTCCGGCAGCGCCAGGCGCTGTGCCGAACGCTGCAGGCGACGGCCATTGGCATCCGGGCGGAAGGTCCAGATCGAGCCATCGGCATGGCGGTAGGCCTTGATGCCTTCGAAGATTTCCTGGCCGTAGTGCAGCACGGCCGCGGCCGGGTCCAGCTGCAGCGGGCCGTAGGCACGCACGTTGGCGTTGTGCCAGCCGGCGTCCTTGTCCCAGCGCACTTCCACCATGTGATCGGTGAAGTGCAGGCCGAAGCCCGGCTTTTCCAGGATCTGGGCGCGCTCTTCAGCGCTGCGCGGGTGGTCCGAACGGGTGACGGCGAAGCTGGGAATGGACTGGGACACCGGAGGATTCCTGTTCTGGTTGCGGGTAGTGCCGGGCCCGCGTAACTGCGGGCCCTGGGTCAAAGCATGCCGGTCTCGAGCCGGGCCGCCTCGGACATCATGTGCTGGTTCCACGGCGGGTCGAACACCAGGTCGACGTCGGCCTCGGCCACCGTCGGGATCATTTCAAGCTTGCTGCGCACGTCGTCGACCAGGATGTCGCCCATGCCGCAGCCCGGTGCGGTCAGGGTCATCTTCACGTCGATCTCGCGCTGGCCTTCGTCCAGGTGCTTGATCTCGACCTCGTAGACCAGGCCCAGTTCGACGATGTTCACCGGAATTTCCGGGTCAAAGCAGGTGCGCAGCTGCTGCCACACCAGCTGTTCCACCTGTTCATCGGTGGCATCGGCAGGCAGTTCGAGCGGTGCCGGTGCCTCCTTGCCGATGGCGTCGCCGTCCTTGCCAGCAATGCGGAACAGGTTGCCCTCGACGAACACCGAATAACTGCCGCCCAGCGCCTGGGTGATGTACCCATAGCTGCCGGCGGGCAGGGTCACGGTATCGCCCTGCGGGACCATCACGGCCTCGCAATCGCGTTCGAAGTGGACAGGTTCGCTGCTACGGGAATACATGGGGACCGATATGGGGCCGTGGCCAGGCCACGCAAGACGGCATTCTAGCCCAGCCGCCCCGGCACCGCCGGTGCACCGCCGCAAACCACAGTATCCTGTGGGTGATCTTCAGGGAGCTTCGATGTCCTCCAATGCCGCGCGTGCCAGGACCGTCACCTGGCTCTGGCCCATCATGCTGTTGCTGGGCCTGGTTGTTGCTCCCCTTGCCTGGATGGTGCTGGCACTGATGACCGGCCGGCAGGTCGGCTGGATGGCGGTACTGACCGCCCTGGAACTGGTGTTCATGCTGCGCATGGGTACGCTGGGCCCGGGCCGGCTGCGCATCGCGCTGGTCGTGCTGGGCACCCTGCTGGTGGCCGCCGTGGCCAACTGGACCATCGCCAGCGCCTGGATGGGCGGCTCGATCGGCCTGGACCTGTGGGACGCCAGCCTGCGCATGGGCCCGCACCTGGCCTGGACCCTGATCACCCTGGCCAATGGCGCCATGGAATGGCTGTGGCTGGCGCTGGGCGTGGCCGTGGGCGCCTGGCTGGCGCGCTGAGCGCGATGGCCCCCGTGCGCGTTGTGCTTCCCGGGTAGATCCACGCCACGCGTGGATGAGACTGCGCATATGGGGTCAGAGCCCTTTCCTGTGGAAAGGGATCCGACCCCGGATCTCAATGCCCGCCGTCGAGCGCCTTCAACTCACTGACCAGCGAGGCCGCCGCTTCGGCACCGTCGCCGTACAGCATGCGGGTGTTGTCGGCGTAGAACAGCGCATTCTCGATGCCGGCAAAGCCGGTGCCCTTGCCGCGCTTGATCACCACCACGTTGCGGGCGTTGACCACGTCCAGCACCGGCATGCCGTAGATCGGGCTGGCCGGGTCGGTGCGCGCGACCGGATTGACCACATCGTTGGCGCCGATCACCAGCACCACGTCGGTGTTGGCGAACTCCGGGTTGATGTCGTCCATGTCGGCGATCAGGTCGTAGGGCACGCCCGCCTCGGCCAGCAGCACGTTCATGTGCCCGGGCATGCGCCCCGCCACCGGGTGGATCGCGAACTTCACCTTCACCCCGCGCTGTCCCAGCCGCTGCGCCAGTTCCCAGATCTTGTGCTGGGCCTGCGCCACCGCCATGCCGTAGCCGGGCACGATCACCACGCGCTCGGCAAAGGCCATCATCGCGGCGACGTCGGCCGCTTCGATCGGCTTCTGCGAGCCGCTGATCGCCTGCCCTTCACCACCGGCACCACCGCCGAAGTTGGAGAACAGCACGTTGCGGATCGGACGGTTCATCGCCTTGGCCATCAACCGGGTCAGCAGGATGCCAGCCGCGCCAACCATCATGCCGGCGATGATCAGCGCCTCGTTGCCCAGCACATAGCCTTCGAACGACACCGCCAGGCCGGTGAACGCGTTGTACAGCGAGATCACCACCGGCATGTCGGCACCGCCGATCGGCAGCGTCATCAGCACGCCCAGCGCCAGTGCCAGCACGAAGAAGGCGACGATGGACCAGCTACTGAGCGTGCTGGCCGCGATGATCGCCAGCACCACCACCGCCAGCGCCACCAGCAGATTCATCACCTGCTGGCCGGGCCAGGTCACGCGCTTGTCCAGCCGTCCATCCAGCTTGGCCCAGGCGATCACCGAGCCGGACAGCGACACCGCGCCGATCGCCGCGCCGACCACCGCCAGCAGCAGCACCGTGCCCGATGGCTGGCGCGCGGCCAGGTCGGCCAGCGCCTGCGCGCTCCAGTGGCTGGTATCGCGGTGGGCCAGGAAGGAATAGCGCAGCAGTTCCACCGCGCCGATGGCCGCCGCCGAGCCGCCGCCCATGCCGTTGTACAGCGCCACCATCTGCGGCATGTCGGTGATGGCGACCTTGCCGGCCGACCACCAGGCCAGGCCCGCGCCAAGCAGCAGCGCCACCAGGATCAGCGGCACGTTGTGCAGTTCGGGCAGGAAGAAGGTTGCCGCCGTAGCCAGCAGCATGCCCAGCCCGGCCCAGCGGATGCCGCTGCGCGCGGTCAGCGGCGAGGCCATCCGCTGCAGGCCGAGCAGGAACAGCGTGGCGGCGACGAGGTAGCTGGCCTTGACCAGCCAGTCGAGCAGTTCGACGGTACTGATGTTCAAGCCTGCGGCTCCTTCGGTTCGTCCTTGGCACCCTTGGGCGCGCTCGGCTTGAACATTTCCAGCATGCGCGCGGTGACCACGTACCCACCGGCAGCGTTGCCGGCACCCAGCACCACGGCGAGGAAGCCCAGCGCCTTTTCCAGTGGCGTCTGCGCGTGCCCCAGCACCACCATCGCGCCGATCAGCACGATGCCGTGGATGAAGTTGGAACCCGACATCAGCGGGGTATGCAGGATCACCGGCACCCGCGAAATGATCACGTGGCCGGCGATGGCCGCCAGCATGAAGATGTACAGCGCCACGAACCCGTCACTCACTGGCAACGCTCCCGCTCTGTCTTCGTCGGCCCATCATAACCACGGGCTGAACCCGGCGCGCGCCCACGGTCAACCGAAGCCGCGCTCACGCGTTGTCGATGGTGACCCCGAGCGAGGAACCGTACCCTGTGCTGGTGAGCAGCCCTGTCCCCCCGAGCGCCGAGACCGATGCCCTGCCGGCGTCGCTGGAAGTGTTCCTGGCCAGCGTCGGCCCGCGCGCATTCCGCTTCGCTGAGGCCGGCCTGCGCCAGCGCGACGACGCCATGGACGCGGTGCAGGACGCCCTGATGCGCATGCTGGACTACGCCGACAAGCCGGCCGCCGAATGGGCGCCGCTGTTCTGGAGCATCCTGCGCCGGCGCGTGATCGACCTGCAGCGTCGACGCCGTTTCCGCCTGCCGTTCTGGCGCGACAACCAGGATGCCGACGGTGGCGGGATCGACTGGGCCGATCCCGGCCCGGACCCGGCGCAGGCGCACGAACAGCGCCAGCAGTACCAGCAGCTGGTGCAGGCACTGCGTACCCTGCCCGCCCGCCAGCGAGAAGCCTTCACCCTGCGCGTGCTGCAGGACCTGGACGGGGCCACCACCGCCCGCGCCATGGGCTGCAGCGAAGGCGCGGTAAAAACCCATCTGGCACGCGCCCGGCAGGCGCTGCAGGACTACCTGGAGACCCACCCGTGAACCGCTCCCTGCCCTCCGATGACATCCTGCGCAGCCTGCACGCGCAGTCGCTGCAGGCACTGTCGCCGGCCACGCTGGCACAGCTGCGCCAGGCCCGCCACGGCGCCAGCGCGGCCCGGCACGGGCGCCTGCGCTGGTGGCTGGCCAGCGCCTGTTCGCTGGTGGTGGCACTGGGTATCGGCCTGCAGTTCAGCGGCCACAGCCCCCTGTCGGGCCCAGCGCCGGCCCCGGTGCTGGCCTCGGTAGAAGACAACAGCACGCTATATGACGAAAATCCCGATCTGTACCTGTGGCTGGGCGATACCGACCTGGCGATGGAGTGAACCATGCCCCGATTCAACCTGCTGCCGCTGCTGTTGACCCTGTCGCTGCTGCCGGCCGTCCCCGCGCTGGCGCAGACTGCTGCACCCGCTGCGGCCCCACGTCCTGTACCGGCCGCACCGCTGCCGGCGTGGGAACAGCTGAGTGAAGCCCAGCGCGAATCGCTGCTGGCACCGCTGCGCGACCGCTGGAACAGCGCCGATGCCAGCCAGCGCCAACGCATGCTGTCGCACGGCCAGCGCTGGCAATCGATGAGCCCGGAGGAACGTGACAAGGCGCGCCGTGGTCTGCGCCGCTTCGAGCACATGAGCCCGGAACAGCGTGAGCAGGCCCGGGCACTGTTCGGTCAGATGCGCGACATGCCACCGGCGCAGCGCGACGCCCTGCGTGAGCGCTGGTCGCAGATGACGCCGGAACAGCGCAAGGACTGGGTGCGCGACAACCCGCCGCCGGCCAAGCCGCGGTAAAGGCAGCGTTCAACCCTTTGTAGAGCCGAGCCCAAGCTCGGCTGCTTTATCGCGCCTGCGCAAGCCGAGCATGGGCTCGGCTCTACAGGAGGCATATCAGGTTCACGCCTGCCAGCGTGTCTTGGCCAGCAACTCGTCGTCCCAGTCGAACGCCAGCTGCCCCTCGCGCACGAACAGCGCGACGAAGTTCAGCAGGTTGCGCGCATACATCTCGCTGGCCTGGGTCGCGCCGCGACTGGCCAGGCCCAGCGGGCCGTCGATGGTCACGCCCTGGTGTTCAATGCATTGCCCTGGCCGGGTCAGTGCGCAGTTGCCACCGCTCTCGGCGGCCAGGTCCACGATCACGCTGCCAGTGGCCATGCCTTCCACCATCGCCGCAGTGACGATGGTGGGTGCCGGGCGCCCCGGTACCGCCGCCGTGCAGATCACCACATCCACGCCGCGCAGGTGATCGGCCAGGCGGCGCTGCTGCTCGGCTCGCTCCTCATCGGTCAACGCGCGCGCGTAACCGCCCTCGCCGGCCGCGCTCACCCCCAGGTCGAGGAAACGGGCGCCCAGCGACTGGATCTGCTCGCGGGTTTCCGGGCGCACGTCGAAGCCTTCCACCTGGGCACCGAGGCGCCGGGCAGTGGCAATGGCCTGCAGTCCCGCCACGCCGGCACCGATCACCAGCACCTTGGCCGGACGCACGGTGCCGGCAGCGGTGGTCAGCATCGGGAAGAATCGTGGTGCGCGTTCGGCGGCGATCAACGCGGCCTTGTAACCGGCCATGCCGGCCTGTGAACTGAGCACATCCATCGCCTGCGCACGGGTGGTGCGCGGCAGCTGCTGCAGCGGGAACAGGTGCAGGCGGTCATCGGCAGCCAGTGCCGCCAGGGCCACATCACTGGCAGGGGTCAACAGGCCAACCACGGTGGCACCCGGCTTGAGCTGCTGCAGTACCGTCGCCGGGGGCGCCTGCACGCACAGCAGGATGTCGATCTCGGCCCAGCGGGCGGCGTCGAACGCGCGGGCACCGGCATCGTCATAGGCGGCATCGGTGAAACCCGCGGCCAGTCCGGCGCCGGGCTCGTACCAGACAGTGATGCCCAGGGCGCCGAGCTTGCGCGCGGTCTCCGGTGTCAGCGCCACGCGCCGTTCGCCCGGCACGGTCTCCTTGATCCCCAGCAACGCTACGGCCATGCAGGTCCCCGCTGATCGGTGAGTTTTCCCGATCCTAGCAGGCGGCTCCACTCAGTGCAGGGTGGCGCTGCCCGGGTCCAGCCGATCGATCACGCCCTGCATCGCGCTGTCGAACGCACCGTCATCCACATGGGCGCGCAGACGTCCCAGCCGCACCATCACCGCCAGTTCCTCCGGCGAGGCTACGCAGAAGCGCACGCCACGACGGTTGACGAACAGCAGGCGCGAGGAAATCGGGCTGACCCAGGACAGCTTGCCGGCCTGCACCTTGCCGTCCTTGTCGACGAAATCCAGCCAGTTGCCGATCTCCATTCGACGGAAGCGATCGGCGTCGGCATTGTCGAAATCATCGGCATCGATCTGGCCGCTCAGCTCCACCGCCGGTGATTCAGCCACCGGGGGGGTGGGCAGTGCGACCTGAGGCAGTTCCGGCAGCCCGCGCTGCAGTTCCGGCCGCGATTCGGCAATGCCCTGCAGGGTGTCATGCAGGGCATCGATGGCGCCGGTGGCGGCGTCGCCATGCACGCCCACGCTGGCGAACACCTTGGCCAGCACCGGCTGCCAGGCCTGCAGCCACGGCTTGCCGACGATCTGGCGGCGGGCCTCGGCCACTTCCTCCAGCAGGCCGTCGCCCAGGCTCAGTGCCTCGGCCACCGACGCGCCCTCCTCGCCCTCGCGCAGCAGCGCCAGGGTCAGGTGGTGCTGCCACGGCTGGCGCAGGAATTCGGCGATGGCCGGCGGCAGGGTGGCATCACCGATGCGGCGGTCCAGTTCGGCGCCGGCGCGGGTGCGGGCCATTTCCAGTTTTTCCTGGCCACGCTGCGTTTCGGCGGCGCGGCGCTCGGCGATTTCCACGCGACGGCGGTGCTGCACCAGGAACTCGCGGAATTCCTCTTCCAGGGTCAGGAAGATCGCCAGGTTCTCGTTGAACTCGGCAACCAGGCGCTCGATGATCTCCTCGACCTTGGCCATCAGCATGCGCTCGGCCTGGCTTTCGCCGGTGTTGCCTTCGCAGGCCTCGGCCAGCGAGTTGAGCAGCTTGCGCGCCGGATGGGTCTTCTGCACGAACATGCGGCGGTCGAGCATCGCGACCTTGACGAACGGCACCACCAGGCGGCCGATCAGCTCGCGCGAGCGGCCTTCCAGTTCGCGCTCGTCCAGCATCACGTCGAACAGCATGCCCACCAGGTCGATCGCATCCTCGTCCTGCGGGTCCAGCCGGGTCTGGCCCGGATCGACACCGAGACGGGTGGCGCTGGACAGCACTTCGCTCTTCAACCGCTGCGCCAACGATTCGCCGTCCTCGCCGATCGCCGCGCGCAGGGTCGCACTGGGCGTGGCCTGCAGCAGCGACAGCACCGACATCATCTCGCGCTGGCTGAGCGGACGCTGCTGGCCGATCGCCACCTGTGCGGCCGACGTCGCGTCCTCGCGCACGTGGCGGGTCTGCTGCAGCAGTTCGTGCAGCGCCTCCAGCAGCATGCCCTGCTGGCCCGCATGGGCGTCGCCGGTGCCGCCGTCTTCGGCGCCCAGGTGCTGCTGCATGTGCCCACGCCGCTCGGACCAGCGTGCGGCAAAGCGCTGCGCCCAGGCCGGCGCGGCCTGCTCGTCATCACCGAATTCGCCGTCCAGGCCCGTGCCCGGGCGCTGCTCCACCAGGTCATCCAGGCCCGAGGCCATGCGCGGGTCGGGCGCCGCCGACAGTGGACGCCGCGGCGCTCCCATCTGCGACATCACCCCGGCCGCGGCCAGTTGCTCGTCCAGCTTCTCGTAGATGCGACCCACCGGCGCGCGCAGGTCGCGCTCGCACAGCTTGATCAGCACCAGGTGCACTTCCGGAGCCAGTTCGCAGCCGGCAAAGGCTTCGTGGATGGCCACGCCCAGGTGTTCGGGGCTGATGGGATTATGGTCGGCATCCAGTTCGGCGCCGCCGATCAGACGGCCCAGGCGGCGGTCGAGCCGCGCCAGGACCGGCTTGAAGTCACGCAGCAGCACCGTGGCGAAATTGCGCACCGCCAGCCGCGACTCCAGCACGTGCTCGGCCAGCAGGCTCAGGCCATCCTCGGCTGGGCCGGACAGCGTCGATTCGGCCGACATGGGCTCACCACTGGCCAGCGCATCCCAGGCCCGCTGCAGGTGGCCAGAGAAGGCACCGGCAATGTCCTCGCGGCGGCGGCGCAGTTCGCGCATCGCATCCAGGAACAGCAGCTGCGACGAACCGGCATTGCCGGCCCGATCGAACAGGGCATCGTCGAAGCGCGCCAGTGCCGCGCCGAAGGCCTGGCACAGCGCGGGCAGGACCATGTCCCGGGCAAGCTGGAGCTGGGCCGGGTCACGGCCCGGCGATCCCATCGGTGTGGGCGCGCTCATCATTCGGGAAGGCTCCCCACCTTCTCTGGTACGACAGACAACGTGGACATCGCGACAACCGGCACACCCCATGTACCGGTACGTCGATGGTAGGCCGGCCAGCCCGTCACGGACAGTGAAACAGTCCTCACTTCAAACCTCATGACCGGCGGCCCGGCAAGGTAGATATCGTAAGCCGTGCAAGGCCTGCGAGGCGAGGGGAAGCGGCCGTCCGTTTCCCGCCAGTGGCATGACGTTCATCACAGTTTGATATTCAAAGGCCAGACGCGACACAGACGGTGTCTTTGACCACCCCGACTATAATCAAACCTCCGTGATGACCGGTTCAGACTCCATGCCCGACCCCGCCGCCCTGCTCGCCCTGGATGCCCGCCGCTCCGTGCCTTCGCGGCAGCTGGCCGAGCCCGGCCCGGATCCGGCCACCCTGCAGCGGATGCTGGCCTCGGCCGTGCGTGTGCCCGACCACGGCAAGCGCGTGCCGTTCCGCTTCCTGAAGATCGCCGGCGATGCACGTCACACTCTGGGCGACTTCCTGGCCGAGCGCAGCCGCCAACGCGACCCGCACGCCGGCGAGGCCGTGTTCGAAAAGGACCGCCAGCGATTCAGCCATGCGCCGCTGGTGATCGTGGTGGTGGCCAGCCCGCGCCCGGACCCGAAGGTGCCCGAACAGGAGCAGCTGATGACCGCCGGCTGCGTCTGCTTCGCCCTGCTGCAGGCCGCGCAGGCGCTGGGCTTCGGCGCGCAGTGGCTGACCGCCTGGATGGCCTTCGACCCGGCCGTGCAGGCCTACCTGGGGCTGTCCGAGGGCGAAGGCATTGCCGGTTTCATCCATATCGGCACGCCGAAGGCCGCCGTGCCCGAGCGCGAGCGTCCGGACCCGGCCGCCCTGCTGCGCGACTGGACGCCTCCGGCATGACCCTGCCGGTACCACCGCCGTCGCTGTACCTGGTCGACGCCAGCATCTACGTGTTCCGCGCCTGGCACTCGCTGCCGGACCAGTTCCAGGACGCGCAGGGCTGGCCGACCAATGCCGTGCACGGCTTCGCCCGCTTCCTGCTGGACCTGCTCGAGCGCGAGCGCCCGCGTCACATCGCCATCGCCTTCGACGAAGCACTGGACAGTGGCTTCCGCCACCGCCTGTACCCGGCCTACAAGGCCAACCGCGACCCGGCGCCGGAGGCGCTCAAGCGCCAGTTCGTGCACTGCAAGGCGCTGTGCGCGGCGTTGGGCCTTGCCGTTCTGGCCCACCACGAATACGAGGCAGATGACCTGATCGGCAGCGCCCTGCATGTGCATCGTGGCAGCCACCGCGGCGTGATCATCTCCGCCGACAAGGACCTGTCGCAGCTGCTGCTGGACCACGACGAACAGTGGGACTACGCACGCAACCAGCGCTGGGACGTGGCCGGGGTGAAGGCACGACACGGCGTGCATGCGCACCAGATCGCCGATTACCTGGCGCTGTGTGGCGACGCGGTGGACAACATTCCCGGTGTCAGTGGCGTCGGCAGCAAATCCGCTGCCGTGCTGCTGGCCCATTTCGGCAGCATGGACGTGCTGTACGAGCGACTGGATGAAGTGCCGTTCCTGCGCCTGCGTGGCGCCGCCCAGATGGCCGTGCGCCTGCGCGAGCAGCGCGAGCACGCCCTGCTCTGGCGCCAGCTGACCACCATCGCGCTGGACGCGCCGCTGGAAGGCAGCCAACCCGGCCTGCTGCGCCAGACCGCCGATCCCGAGCTGCTCAGCGGCCTGTGCCAGACCCTGCGCTTCGGCCCGATGACACGCCGCCGGCTGTTCGATGCCGCCGGCGTACCCGATATTCTTCCCACCCACAGCGAGCCCGCATGAGCCAGCGCAACACCGAAGCCCCGCGTGTCGTCTATGAAGGCAAGTACCAGCGCATGCTGGTGCGCGGCACCTGGGAATACAGCGAACGTACCCACGCCGGTGGCCTGGCCGCGATCATCATCGCCGTCACCCCCGAGGACAAGGTGCTGTTCGTCGAGCAGTTCCGCGTGCCGCTGCAGGCCCCCACCATCGAGATGCCGGCCGGCCTGGTCGGCGACATCCACGCCGGCGAGTCGATCGAAGTCTCGGCGGTGCGCGAGCTGGAGGAAGAAACCGGCTGGACCGCCGATCACGCCGAAGTGCTGATGATCGGCCCGACGTCCTCTGGCGCCAGCAGCGAGAAGATCGCCTTCGTGCGCGCCACCGGCCTGCGCCGTGTCGGCGAGGGCGGTGGTGATGACAGCGAAGACATCACCGTGCACGAGATTCCGCGTGCTCGGGCGGCTGCCTGGCTGGTAGAGAAAATGGGCGAAGGCTACGAGCTGGATGCCAAGCTCTGGGCCGGGCTGTGGATGATCGAGCACCATCTGGACGGACGCCCGCGTGGCTGACGCCGATCTGCACGCGCTGCCTGCGCTGCTGGGCGCAGACGACCCGGCGATCCACACGATCCACCGGCCGCAGGGCGCCTCGCCGTTCCTGCTGCTGGCCGACCATGCCGGCCAGCGGGTGCCGCGCGTCCTCGCAGGCCTGGGCTTGCCGCAGGCCGAACTGGACCGCCATATCGGCTGGGACATCGGCATTGCCGGCACCACCCGCGCACTGTCCGAACGGCTGGATGCCTGGGCGATCGAACAGACCTATTCGCGGCTGCTGATCGACTGCAACCGCCCGCTGGCGTCGCCAACGCTGATTCCGGAAGTGAGCGACCACACGGTGGTGCCAGGCAATACCGGGCTGTCGGCAGCGCAGCGGCAACAACGCATCGAAGCGATCCACGCGCCCTACCACGCGCGCATCGACGCCGAGCTTGATGCACGCCGTGATGCAGGCCGCCCCACGCTGCTGGTGATGATGCACAGCTTCACCCCGGCGATGAACGGCATGCAGCGGCCGTGGCATGCCGGCGTGCTGTACCACCAGGACACGCGTTTTGCCCATGCGCTGCTGCAGGCACTGCGCGACGAGGGCGACCTGGTGGTGGGTGACAATGAGCCGTATTCGGTCAGCAGTACCAGTGACTATGCGGTGCCGGTGCATGGCGAAGGCCGTGGCCTGGTGCACGTGGAGCTGGAGATCCGCCAGGACCTGATTGCCGACGTGGCCGGGCAGCAGGCGTGGGCGGAGCGGCTGGCGCGGATCTTCAGCGCATTGCAGCCGCAGTTGCTGGCGTTTGGTTGAACGTCATCCAGGCATGGCATGGATGGTGTTGTTCAACGCAATGCGGGCGCGTCCATCCACGGGAACGGCTTGTAGCCACGCACCTGCAGCGTCGCGCCGATGTCGGCGAAGTCATCCTTGATCGCCTGCGCACGACGCCGATCCAGCGCTTCACCCAGCAGTAGCGGCAACGCGCCAATGCATCGCCCACCGGAATCTCCAGCAGGCGCGCCACGCGCTGCGCCGCCGCTTTGATCTGCGCTTCCGGGCACGCGTTCAATGCCATATCGAAGGACGCGAAGATGCCTGTGCCCACACCCGCCTCGCGTGCAGCCGCCTGTTCCGCAGCTTCCGCTTCGCCCAGAGCCTCATCGATGCCTTCGACCTGCCGGAACGCGTCGTACTCGGCGTAGTACGCCAGCGCCTGCGCGTAGTCCCGCAGCGAAGACAACGGGCGCTGCCGCTTCTGCACGTCGAGCACGTCCGCAAACGTCGCAGGTTCCAGGAACGTGCCCAGGCCCAGCGCGCGCGCTTCAGCCGGAACCTCGCTGTCCTCATCGAATGCGGCATCCTCATCGGGTGGCAACCAGAAGCGCGCCTGCAGCAGGTCGTCATCGGTGGCGTGCACCCAACCGAAGGAGCCGTACACCTCATCATCATCGTTGCAGGCTGCGAAGGCATGCAGGGTCTGTTGCAGGTCCAGCAGTTCGATCATGCGTCGGTGCTCAGGCAGGCGGTTGCTGACGAGTCTACCGGCGCCGGGCGCAGGCCCAGCGCGATCACCACGCCGAGCGCAGCGAACAGCGCGGCGCCGTACTGTGCATTGACCATGCCCTGCAGGGCATCGGCACTGGTTGCTGCCTGCGTGCTGCGCGCGGCGTTGGCCACCATCACCAGTACCGCCAATCCCAGCGCGCCACCGATCTGCTGGGCGGTGGCGGCCATGCCGGACGCGACACCCTGCTGCGGTCCCGGCACGCCCTGACCGGCCACGATCCACATCGCTGTCCAGCTCATGCCCTGGCCGACACTGAGCACCACGATGCCCGGCAGCAGCGGCCAGTAGCCAGCGCCATGCGGCATCGCCACCGCCACCGCAGCGATGCCGATGGCACCGGCGGCGAAGCCCCAGGCCAGTACCTGCCGTGGCGAACGGCGCCGCAGCATGCGTTCGGCAATACGAATGCCGAAAGTGCACACCAGCGTCGGCAGCAGGAAGGCCATGCCGGCCTGCAGCGGGCTCCAGCCGTAGCCATCCTGGAAGTACAGCGCAAGGAAGTAGTACTGCACGCCATAGCTGCTCATGAAGGCGAAGGTCAGGCCGAGTGCCGCGCGCAGGCCAGGCGGGCGCAACAGCGAAAACTGCATCAGCGGGTCACGGCTGCGCTTTTCGATCTGCACGAACGCCGCCAGCAGTACCGCTGAAAGCAGCAGGCAGATGAGCGTGGCTGGTGCCGTCCAGCCCCACTCCGGCCCTTGCACCAGGGTGGTGACCAGCAGGCTGCCGCCGGCGGTGACGGTGAGGCAACCGGCCAGGTCGAACGAACGTCCCTGCACCCGTGGGCCATCGGCCGGTAGCCATGCACCGGCAGCCACTGCGCATGCGGTGGCCAGCGGCACGATCACCGCCAGCACTGCCGGCCAGCCGAACGCCTGGGTCAGCACGCCGCCGAGCAGCGTGCCCAGCGCCAGGCCGACCGCGCTGGCCATGCTCCAGATCGCCAGCGCGCGGTTGCGCACCGGGCCTTCGGCGTACAGCGTGTTGATCAGCGCCAGCGTGGCCGGGAACAGCAGCGCCGCACCGACGCCCTGTGCGGCACGCGCGATGATCAGCAGGGTCGCGTTCGGCGCAAGCGCGCCGAGCAGCGAGGCCAGTGCGAACAGCAGCATGCCCAGCCGGTAGAAGCGACGGCGCCCGATCAGATCGGCGGCACGCCCCCCCAGCAGCAGGCTGCCACCAAAGGCCACGGTGTAGGCACTGACCACCCACTGCAGCTGCTGCGCGTTGATCTGCAGCGCGCGGCCCATGTCATGCAGGGCGACGAAGATGACGGTGGCGTCGAGGGCGATGATCAGCTGCGCGGTGGCCAGCAGGGTCAGCGCCCAGCGTGGATAGTTGAGGGGAGGCATCGGCAGGTTGAAGCGGTGGGGGGGAGCGCAGTCTCATTGATGCGCCCATATCAATAAACCCCTTGAAGCCCATATCTGTCATGATTTTCCGCATGAATGGAGCCTCGATGGACCTCAATGCGGTGCGCATGCTGGTGCAGGTGGCGGAAGCGCGCAGCTTCACGGTGGCCGCCGGCCAGCTCGGCCTGAGCCAGTCCGGCCTGTCGCGCGCGATCGGCCGACTGGAGGCCACACTGGGGGTGAAGCTGCTGCAGCGGAATACCCGCAACGTGGCGCTGACCCCGGATGGCCGCCAGTTCGTCGAACAGGTGATGCCGCTGCTGGCTGGCCTCGACGATGCCGAGCGGCAGCTGGCCGACCGACCCTGCACGCCCTCGGGCACCTTGAAGATCAGCGCGCCGTCGATGTTCGGCCGCAAGGTGCTCGTGCCAATGCTGGCACCGCTGCTGCAACAGCATCCGCAGCTGCAGGTGGAAGCGGTGCTGAGCGACCGCCTGGTCGATCTGGTCGAGGAAGGGTTCGATGCCGCGCTGCGTACCGGCGTCATCGCCGACCAGCGCATTGTTGCGCGGCCCTTGCGGCCGCTGCGCTGGGTGACCGTGGCCAGCCCGGACTATCTGGCCCGCTGCGGCGCGCCGGTCGATGTGACCGCGCTGCAGGACCACGCCTGCCTGGCCGTGCGCAACCTGCGTAGTGGCCGCGTGGTCAACTGGCAGTTCCTGCACGACGGCCAGCTACGGGAAGTCACGCCGCCGACGCGGATGGTGTTCGACAGCGGCGATCCACTGGTGGAAGCGGCCATCGCCGGCATCGGCATCGTGCAGGTGATGGATTTCGCGGTGGCCGACGCGCTGGCCGATGGCCGGCTGCAGCGCGTGCTGCAGCCGTTCGAAGGCCGCAGCCGTGCGTTGTCGTTGATCTACCCGCCGTCGCGGCAGCACTCACCGAAACTGCAGGTGCTGGCTGACGCGTTGCTGGCCGGGAACTGGTAGATCCACGCCATGCGTGGAGGCTCCTGCGTTGCCCCCATCCACGCATGGCGTGGATCTACCGGCCGGTGCATCCGGGTCGGGGTCAGAGCCCTTTCCTTGGGAAAGGGATCTGACCCCTGGCGTTGCCGATCAGGCGAAGCTATCGGTGGCGCGCACCAGCGCGTCCACGTTCTCGGCCTCGAACGCCGAGTGGCCCGAGGCCGGGGTGATTTCCAGCTTCGCCTTCGGCCATACCTTGGTCAGGTCCCAGGCATTGGCCAGCGGGCAGACCACGTCGTAGCGGCCGTGCACGATCACGCCCGGGATGTCGGCGATGCGGTGCGCGTCGCGCAGCAGCTGGTCTTCCACCTCGAAGAAGCCACCGTTGACGAAGTAGTGGTTCTCGATGCGGGCGAAGGCCAGCGCGAAGTGCGGGTCTTCGTGGCTGTTGATGAAGTCGTCATCGACGTGCAGGAAGCTGGTCGCACCTTCCCACACCGCCCAGGCCTTGGCCGCTTCCAGGCGGGTGGTTTCGTCGTCGCTGGTCAGGCGGCGGTGGAAGGCCGAGATCAGGTCATGACGCTCCACCGACGGGATCGGCTTCAGATAATGCTCCCAGGCATCCGGGAACAGGCGGTTGGCACCTTCCTGGTAGAACCATTCCAGTTCCCAGCGGCGCAGCATGAAGATGCCGCGCAGCACCAGCTCGGTCACACGCTGCGGGTGGGTTTCTGCATAGGCCAGGGCCAGGGTCGAACCCCAGCTGCCGCCGAATACCTGCCAGCGATCCACCTTCAGGTGCTCGCGCAGCTTTTCGATATCGGCAACGAGGTCCCAGGTGGTGTTGTCCACCAGGTCGGCGTGCGGGGTGGAACGGCCGGCACCACGCTGGTCGAACAGGATGATGCGGTACTTCGACGGGTCGTGGAACTGGCGCATCTTGTCGCTGCAGCCGCCGCCCGGGCCACCGTGCAGCATCACCACCGGCTTGCCATCCGGGTTGCCGCACTGTTCGAAGTACAGCGTGTGGCGGTCATCGACCTTCAGGGTGCCGACGTCGTAGGGGGTGATGGCGGGGTACAGCGTACGCATGCTTGCAGCTCCAGGGTGATGCCCTGCCGGGGCAGGAGAACCTCCATTCTAGGCCGGTCGCCGGCCCAGGGTGATGCGGTCGCGCTGCTCCAGGTCCTGCACGGTCTGCACGTCGGCAAAACCCGCCGCGTCGAACAACGCGCGGATCGCCTGGCCCTGGTCCCAACCGTGCTCGATCAGCAGCCAACCATCAGGCAGCAGGTGGGCCAGGCCACCGTCGACGATGCGGCGGATGTCGTCCAGGCCGTCCACACCGGAGGCCAGCGCAGTGGCCGGTTCAAAACGCAGGTCGCCCTGTTCCAGATGCGGGTCGTCGCTGGCGATGTACGGCGGGTTGCTGGCAATCAGATCAAAGCGCGCGCCCTGCAGCGGCGCGTACCAGTCGTGGCCCCCCTGGGCGAAGCGCACGTTGCGCAGTTCATGGCGCGCGGCGTTGCGCGTGGCCACGGCCAGCGCGCCCGGGCTGGCATCGGTGGCCAGCACCTGCGCCTGCGGCCGCTCGCTGGCCAGCGCCAGCGCGATCGCACCGCTCCCGGTGCCGAGGTCGGCCACCTGCAGGTCGCGATTGGCCGGCAGGCGCTCCAGCGCCAGTTCCACCAGCAGTTCGGTTTCCGGGCGCGGAATCAGCGTGGCCGGGTCGACCTCCAGGTCCAGCGTCCAGAAGCCGCGGCGGCCGGTCAGGTAGGCAACCGGCTCGCCGGCCACACGGCGGGCCAGCAACGCCTCGAAGACCGCCTGGTCGGCAGCGGCCAGCGGATCGGTGGCGTGCGCGAACAGCCAGCTGCGCGGGCGCTCCAGTACATGCAGCAGCAGCAGTTCGACCTCGTGGCGGGCTTCAACGCCGCCGAGGCGGGCGCTGGCATCGGCCACGATCTGGCGCAGGGAGGATTCGGTTTTGACAGACATGCCGCAATTGTAGAGCCGAGCCCATGCTCGGCTGCTTCTGGGACAGCCGAGCGTAGGCTCGGCTCTACAACAGCGGAATCCGTTCAGGTTCTGGCGAACGGGATAAGGACGGGCTATCGGCCGCATTCACCTGCCGGGAAAGATTTTCCTTGTCATACAGGCAGTTGCAGGATGGGAGCGGCAAGGTTCAGTGTCAGCTCATGGCCTTTTGATAGACTCCATCTATCAAATAGATGCAATCAATGGATTGTTCTTATCGCCAGCGAGTCGGTAACCTAGCTCCTGTCGATTCACCCACTCCCCTTCACCAGAGGAAAAACGATGTCCCTGATCAACACCCAGATCCAGCCGTTCGAAGCCAACGCTTACCACAATGGCGAGTTCATCAAGGTTTCCGATGCCAGCCTGAAGGGCCAGTGGTCCGTCCTGATCTTCATGCCGGCCGCCTTCACCTTCAACTGCCCGACCGAGATCGAAGACGCGGCTGACCATTACGCCGAGTTCAAGAAGGCTGGCGCCGAGGTCTACATCGTCACCACCGACACCCACTTCTCTCACAAGGTGTGGCACGAAACCTCGCCGGCCGTCGGCAAGGCCCAGTTCCCGCTGGTCGGCGACCCGACCCACCAGCTGACCCGCGCCTTCGGCGTGCACATTGAAGAAGAAGGCCTGGCCCTGCGCGGCACCTTCATCATCAACCCGGAAGGCGTGATCAAGACCCTGGAGATCCACTCCAACGAGATCGCCCGTGACGTGTCCGAGACCCTGCGCAAGCTGAAGGCTGCCCAGTTCACCGCCGCCAACCCGAACCAGGTGTGCCCGGCCAAGTGGAAGGAAGGCGAGAAGACCCTGACCCCGTCGCTGGACCTGGTCGGCAAGATCTAACGCAGTACCGGCCTGCCGCGGCCCCACGCCACGGCGCGCCCTTCATCCCCGTGCCGGTCCCCCGCCGGCGTGGGGGTGAACCCAAGACAGCCAACGCGCGCCAGCCTTGGCCAGCCAGCCCCTTCCACGGTCGCTGTCTTGGGTTCACCCCTACCCCCTGCTGGTCCGCTACCTTCTACAGCGGTGCCACGACCCCTGTTTGCCTGAAGCCAGGAGATGACCCGATGTTGGACGCCAACCTGCAGTCGCAGCTGAAGACCTATCTGGAGCGCGTGACCCGCCCGATCCAGATCACCGCGCACGCCGACGACGGCGCCAAGTCGCAGGAAATGCTGGAACTGCTGCAGACCCTGGAAAGCCTGTCGGACAAGATCTCGCTGCAGGTGCTGCGCGACGGCCAGGGCCGCGTGCCCTCGTTCGACCTGGGCACGCCGGGCCAGGATATCCACCTGACCTTCGCCGGCCTGCCGATGGGCCACGAGTTCACCTCGCTGGTGCTGGCGCTGCTGCAGGTCGGCGGTCATCCGTCCAAGGCCACCGCCGAACTGATCGAGCAGGTGCAGAACCTGGAAGGCGATTACAAGTTCGAAACCTACTTCTCGCTGTCCTGCCAGAACTGCCCGGACGTGGTGCAGGCGCTGAACCTGGCCGCCGTGCTCAACCCGCGCATCCAGCACGTGGCTATCGACGGTGCGCTGTTCCAGGACGAAGTGGAGAAGCGCGAGATCATGTCCGTGCCCACCGTGTACCTCAACGGTGAAGTGTTCGACCAGGGCCGCATGACCCTGGAACAGATCGTGGCCAAGCTGGACACCAACGCCGGCAAGCGCGATGCCGAGAAGATCGCCGCCAAGGACGCCTTCGACGTGCTGGTGGTGGGCGGCGGCCCGGCCGGTGCCGCAGCGGCGATCTATGCCGCGCGCAAGGGCATCCGCACCGGCATCGCCGCCGAGCGTTTCGGTGGCCAGGTGCTTGACACCATGGCGATCGAGAACTTCATTTCGGTGAAGGAGACCGAGGGCCCGAAGCTGGCCACGGCGCTGGAACAGCACGTGCGCGAGTACGAGGTGGACATCATGAACCTGCAGCGCGCCAGTGCGCTGGTGCCGGCCGGCGAAGACGGCCTGGTGCAGGTGCAGCTGGAGAACGGCGCGGTGCTGAAGTCGCGCTCGGTGATCCTGTCCACCGGCGCGCGCTGGCGGCAGATGAACGTGCCGGGCGAAGACCAGTACCGCAACAAGGGCGTCGCCTACTGCCCGCACTGCGATGGCCCGCTGTTCAAGGGCAAGCGCGTGGCGGTGATCGGCGGCGGCAACTCCGGCGTGGAAGCGGCCATCGACCTGGCTGGCATCGTGTCGCATGTGACCCTGCTGGAGTTCGATTCCAGCCTGCGCGCCGATGAAGTGCTGCAGAAGAAGCTGCGCAGCCTGGGCAATGTCACCGTGCTGACCAGCGCGCAGACCACCGAGGTGCTGGGCGACGGCAGCCGCGTCACCGGCCTGGTCTACAAGGATCGCGTCGGCGGCGACGCCCACCGCGTCGAGCTGGAAGGCATCTTCGTGCAGATCGGCCTGCTGCCCAACACCGAATGGCTGAAGGACGTGGTGGCGCTGTCGCCGCGTGGCGAGATCGTCATCGACGACCGCGGCCAGACCAACCTGCCGGGTGTGTTCGCCGCTGGCGATTGCACGACGGTGCCCTACAAGCAGATCATCATCGCGATGGGCGCCGGTTCGACCGCCGCACTGAGCGCGTTCGACCACCTGATACGCTCGTCGGTGAGCAACAGCAGTGGTGCCGTTGCTGAAGCGGCCTGATCCACCGTTCCCAGATCACCGGGAACATTGTCTGCCTGTCGGGTAACCACGCCGTCAGCCGGTCCGTTATCCCTGGGGTGTAAGGATGAACCTACGTGATCTGAAGTACCTGGTAGCCCTGGCCGACCACAAGCATTTCGGCCGGGCTGCCGCCTCCTGCTTCGTCAGCCAGCCGACGCTGTCCACGCAGATCCGCAAGCTGGAAGAAGAACTGGGCCTGCCACTGGTGGAACGCGCACCGCGCAAGGTGATGCTGACCCCGGCCGGGCAGGAAGCGGCGGCACGGGCACGGGTGATCGTGTCCGAAGTGGAACAACTCAAGGAAGCGGCGCGACGCAGCCGCGATCCGGAAGCCGGTACGGTGCGCCTGGGGATCTTCCCGACCCTGGGCCCCTACCTGTTGCCGCATGTGATCCCGCGCATCCGCGATCGCTTCCCGGAGCTGGAACTGCTGCTGGTCGAGGAAAAGAGCGATGTGCTGCTCGACCGCCTGCGCGAAGGCAAACTCGATGCTGCGCTGCTGGCGCTGCCGGTGATCGACGACCAGCTGCACGCCGAGTTCCTGTTCGAGGAACCGTTCCTGCTGGCCGTGTCCGGGCGCCACCCGCTGGCCCGCCGCGAGCACCTGGACGTGCAGGAACTGGCCACACAGAAGCTGCTGCTGCTGGAGGACGGGCACTGCCTGCGCGACCAGGCGCTGGAAGTCTGCCGCCTGTTCGGCGCCAACGAGAAGTCCGAGTTCCGCGCCACCAGCCTGGAGACGCTGCGGCAGATGGTTGCCGCCGACGTCGGTATCACCCTGCTGCCCAGCCTGTCGGTGCAGCCGCCAGTGCCGCGCTCGAACAACATCCGCCTGCTCGACTTCACCGGCGAGGGCCGTCCCAGCCGCCGCATCGCCATGATCTGGCGCCGCAGCTCGGCCATGAACGACTTCCTGATGGAGCTGGCCGACCAGTTCAAGCGCCTGCCGCAGGCGCTGTTCACCCTGGAAGCGGTCAACGCCGCCGGCGACACTGCCGCCCTGCCCGGCCCCGCGCTGAACGGCTGAGCCCCCGCAGTACCGGCCTGGAATCGGCAGGAGTCGATTCCGGCCGCATTTGTCCCCACAATACAGACAGGCGGCGCCAGCAGGTGCCGCCTTTTGCATGGCTTTCAACCAAGGAGCTTCACCATGAGTACCGCCAGCGGCCTGCCGCCGTCGATCACCGTTTCTACCTTCGACATGGACCGCCTGGACGCCATGCTCGAATCCCCTGCGCTGAGCCAGACGCCTGCCGCGCTCGCGCTTGCTGAAGAACTCAACCGGGCCACCGTGCTGGCACCGGACCAGATTCCCGAAGGCATCGTCATGATGCATTCGCGCGTGGAGTGCGAAGATGAAGTGTCGGGCGAGAAGCACGTCCTGACCCTGGTCTTCCCCCGCGAAGCCAACGTCGACGAAGGCAAGGTTTCCGTGCTGGCCCCGGTCGGCAGTGCCCTGCTCGGCCTGGCCATCGGCCAGAGCATCGACTGGAACGCGCCCGGTGGCCGCAAGCTGCGCCTGCGCGTGACCGCGGTCCACAACGACCGCCCCTGACACCCGCTGCGCACCGCGCGCGATTCGATCCCCCTGCACCAGGAGCCGTAATGAGTACCCCGTCCAAACTGTCCCAGCTGCGCGAACTGTCCGTGGTCGTTGCCGATACCGGTGACTACGACGCCATCAAGCGCCTGCAGCCGGTGGACTGCACCACCAACCCGACCCTGGTGAAGAAGGCGCTGGACCTGCCGGTCTATGCCGAGCTGATCGAACGCGAACTGGCCTGGGGCCGGCAGCAGACGGGCGACCGCGAAGCCGTGGTGCACGCCGTGGCCGACCGTCTGACCATCGGCGTCGGCGCGTTGCTGAGCACCCTGGTGCCGGGCCGCGTGTCCACCGAAGTGGATGCCGACCAGGCCCACGACACCGCCGCCACCGTGGCCAAGGCCCGCCAGTTCATCCAGATGTACGCCGATGCCGGCGTGCCGCGCGAGAAGATCCTGATCAAGATCGCCGCGACCTGGGAAGGCGTGGAGGCGGCGCGCATCCTGCAGGCCGAGGGCATCGACTGCAACCTGACCCTGATCTTCAACCCGACCCAGGCACTGGCCTGCAGCGAGGCCGGCGCGTTCCTGATCTCGCCGTTCGTCGGCCGTATCCTTGATTGGTACGTGGCCAACGGCCAGACCCCGGCCACCATCGACGAAGACCCGGGCGTGAAGTTCGTACGCGGTGTGTATGCCGAGTTCAAGCGCCGCGGTTCGCCGACCGTGGTGATGGGCGCTTCGTTCCGTTCGACCGCGCAGATCGAAGCGCTGGCCGGTTGCGACCGCCTGACCATTTCGCCGGACCTGCTGGAGAAGCTGGACGCCGACCACGGCGAGCTGCCGCGCAAGCTGGTGGCTGGTGCGGCTGATGGCGCCTCGGTGACCCCGATCGACGCAGCGAAGTTCGCGGCGGACCTGGCGGCCGATCCGATGGCCACCGAGAAGCTGGCGACTGGCATCGAGGCGTTTGCCAAGGATCTGGAAGCACTGCGCGAGCGGATCCGCGCGGCACTGTGAGGATTCCGGCCAACGGCTGAGCCCCTCGTGGCGGGGGGCTCGGTTCGGTAGAGTCGACTGTTAGTCGACTTGTTCCGCGCTTGGCCGGGCGGGTTGGATTCGCGGGGGACGCCGTGAATCCGTCCCTGGAGGCTTGGCCGCGGCATCCATGCCGCGGACACCCCCGCGAACCCAACCCGCCCGCCCTCTGACAGTTTCCGGGGGCCGCCCGCCACGGAAGAAAGAAAGAAGAGCAACAGCGGGTCGCGCGCTTCGCTTGCTCGGAGCCGAGCATGGCTCGGCTCTACAAGGGCAATGCAGAACCAAACAAAACGGACGCGGCGAACGCCGCGTCCTTTTTGTTTTCCATCAGTTCGTCAGTAACCCAATGCTCTTGCCCACCGTCACCGGGAAACTGTCGAAGGTGGGACGGGGGCGGCTGGCAGGACCGTTGGCGCCATGGATGGCACCATCGAGCCCCCATGGAAGGGTTTACGGCGAGTCCTGCCAGCCGCCCCCGTCCCGCCAAGCCATCAGCAACCCAGAGCCGCTTTGGATGTTGATGTTGATGTTGACGTTGCCCGCCGCAGGCGGACCTCCGCGCGTCAGCGCGGCACCTCCACATCCAACCCGATCGGGCAGCTCACGCCGGTGCCGCCAATGCCGCAGTAACCGTTCGGGTTCTTCGCCAGATACTGCTGGTGGTAATCCTCGGCGTAGTAGTACGCCGGCGCCGGATACACGATCTCGGTGGTGATCGGGCCGTAACCGGCCGCATCCAGTTGGGCCTGGTAAGCCTCGCGGCTGGCCAGCGCGGCCTTGTACTGGGCCTCGTCGGTGGCGTGGATCGCCGAGCGGTACTGGGTGCCGGTGTCGTTGCCCTGGCGCATGCCCTGGGTCGGGTCGTGGCTCTCCCAGAACAGCTGAAGCAGCCGCTCCAGGCTCACCACCGCCGGGTCGAACACCACCTGCACCACTTCGGTGTGGCCGGTCAGGCCCGAGCAGACCTCTTCATAGGTCGGGTTCGGGGTGATGCCGCCGGCATAGCCGACCGAGGTGCTGTACACGCCCGGCTCGGTCCAGAACTTGCGCTCGGCGCCCCAGAAGCAGCCCAGCGCAAAACGGATCTGCTGCAGGCCGGCGAAGCGGTCCTTCAGCGGATGGCTGTTCACGAAGTGCTGGTTGCTGTGCAGCGGCAGCGGTTGGTCACGCCCCGGCAGTGCTTCTTCCGGGCGCGGCAGGCGCTGCTTGAAGGCGCCGATGCCGAGGATGCCCTGGCCAATTCCCAACATGATGCGCTCCTACGCCGGAAGGCCGGCTATGTCGTCTGCATCTGAAATGGGGGCGTCCGGCGCGTGGCCCAAGTCCAGCGCCGCCACGATGTCTTCGGCCTGCGGCCGCGCCGCGTCGGGGATACCTACCCGCAGCACGCCGAACAGCGGCAGCTCGCCCATGCCGCCCAGCAACGACTCGCCGAACACGAAGGCCGGGATGCCGGCATCTTCCAGCGCGTGCTTGACCAGGTGGGCGTCGAACAGGTTGTCGGCCTTGTACACGATGTGCATGTGGCGGCTCCTCGGGGCAAGGGTCCAGCATACGCCCGGGCGCTGAATGCCGCCGTTGACGGCGAATGACCGTTCTGCCGTCCAGCGGCCGGCGCTACCGGAAGACGGGTTGGTAGTGCCGGCCGCTGGCCGCCAGCCCCAGACGCCACCGGGCAGCCTTGGCCTGTACGCGCTAGACTGTTGGTCTTTCTGCCCTTTTTCGCCCCAGACTCATGTCCGAGCACACCCCCGCCAGCCCCGAGACCCCCGCCGACAGCCACGAAAAGCGCGATTTCATCCGCCAGATCGTGCGCGAGGACCTGGCCAGCGGAAAGCACCAGGCGATCAAGACCCGCTTCCCGCCCGAGCCGAACGGCTACCTGCACATCGGCCATGCCAAGTCGATCTGCCTGAACTTCGGCATCGCCGGTGAGTTCAGCGGCGTCTGCAACCTGCGTTTCGACGACACCAACCCGGCCAAGGAAGACCCGGAGTACGTGGCCGCGATCCAGGACGACGTGCGCTGGCTGGGCTTCAGCTGGAACGAGCTGCGCCACGCCTCGGACTACTTCCAGACCTATTACCTGGCCGCCGAGAAGCTGATCGAACAGGGCAAGGCCTACGTCTGCGACCTGTCGGCCGAGGAAGTGCGCGCCTACCGCGGCACCCTGACCGAGCCGGGCCGCCCGTCGCCGTGGCGCGACCGCAGCGTCGAGGAAAACCTCGACCTGTTCCGCCGCATGCGCGCCGGTGAATTCCCGGATGGCGCGCGCACCCTGCGCGCCAAGATCGACATGGCCAGCGGCAACATCAACCTGCGCGATCCGGCGCTGTACCGCATCAAGCACGTCGAGCACCAGAACACCGGCAACGCGTGGCCGATCTACCCGATGTACGATTTCGCCCATGCGCTGGGCGATTCCCTCGAGGGAATCACCCACTCGCTGTGCACGCTGGAATTCGAAGACCACCGCCCACTGTACGACTGGTGCGTGGACAACGTCGATTTCGCCCATGACGACGCGCTGACCCAGCCGCTGGTCGACGCCGGCCTGCCGCGCGAAGCGGCCAAGCCGCGCCAGATCGAGTTCTCGCGCCTGAACATCAACTACACGGTGATGAGCAAGCGCAAGCTGATGGCGCTGGTCACCGAACAGCTGGTGGACGGCTGGGAAGACCCGCGCATGCCGACCCTGCAGGGCCTGCGTCGCCGTGGCTACACCCCGGCGGCGATGCGCCTGTTCGCCGAGCGCGTGGGCATCAGCAAGCAGAATTCGCTGATCGACTTCAGCGTGCTGGAAGGCGCGCTGCGCGAAGACCTGGACAGCGCCGCACCGCGCCGCATGGCAGTGGTCGATCCGGTCAAGCTGGTGCTGGGCAACCTGCCGGAAGGCCACGAAGAGCAGCTGACCTTCAGCAACCACCCGAAGGACGAGAGCTTCGGCAGCCGCGAAGTGCCGTTCGCGCGCGAGGTGTGGATCGACCGCGAGGACTTCGCCGAAGTGCCGCCGAAGGGCTGGAAGCGCCTGGTCCCGGGCGGCGAAGTGCGCCTGCGCGGTGCCGGCATCATCCGCTGCGATGAAGTGATCAAGGATGCCGACGGCACCATCACCGAGCTGCGCGGCTGGCTGGATCCGGAATCGCGTCCGGGCATGGAAGGTGCCAACCGCAAGGTCAAGGGCACCATCCACTGGGTCAGCGCCGTGCACGGCGTGCCGGCCGAGATCCGCCTGTACGACCGCCTGTTCTCGGTGCCCAACCCGGACGACGAATCGGAAGGCAAGACCTACCGCGACTACCTCAACCCGGAATCGCGCCGCACCGTCACCGGCTATGTCGAGCCGGCCGCGGCCAGTGCCGCGCCGGAGCAGTCGTTCCAGTTCGAGCGCACCGGCTACTTCGTTGCCGATCGCCGCGACCACACCGAGGCCAAGCCGGTGTTCAACCGCAGCGTGACCCTGCGCGACACCTGGTCGGCCTGAGGACCTGCGCGGGCGCCGGCACGGCGCCCGCACGACCGCGACGATGATCACCGCCCTGTCCGCCCTGCTCTGGTTCATCTCGCAGCATCCGCTGCTGACGTTCTTTGCAGCAATGGTGCTGGCCGGGCTGGTCTCGTGGTGGCGGCGTTCGCCGGTCTACGCCATCGTGGTGTTTCCGCTGGCGATGCTCAACATCTTCCTCGGCAGCTTCCTCAACGCCACCTTCCTCAATGCGGTGGGCGAGCGCGGTGAAGCGGTGATCGTGAAGGCCGAGGAAACCAATTCCACGCTCAACGAACAGTACATCTGGCGTTACGAAGCGGTGTTGCGCACCGCAGAGGGCCGCGACGTGGAGGTGGTGTTCCATACCAACACCGCCTCGCTGTGGCCGCTGGAGAACGCGATCCGCATCCCGGCGCAGGACCAGCCGTTCGTGGTGAAGTACACCCCGGGCTTTCCGCGCAACTTCGTCATCCTCACCAACGAATCACCGCACGGCATCGCCCAGGCCCGTGCCAGCGCGCGCGAGCGGGTGGAGGTCGCGGCACGCAAGCTGCACTTCAGCCCAGGCAATGCCGACTTCCGCGCGGACTATCGCCGCGAGCTGGATACCTGGCTGCGTGATCATGGCAACGATCCGCAGCAGCAGTCCGACGCACGGCGATATCGCGCAGAACGCGAAGCACTCGATCACTAGCACCAGGCCCGGCCTGGATGCTCCACCCGATCCATCCACAGGCCTGACATGACCACGACGTCCACCGCCCTCCTCCCGCTGCTGCAGCAGGTCCTGCAGGACGCCGGCATCGCCAGCCGCGTCGACGGCAACGCGCTGCTGCTGGACAGCGGCCTGCGCCTGACCCCGCATGCGATGGCGGCACACGCGCGCGACAACGGTGGCTGGCAGACCTCCACGGTCATCGAGGCGCAGCATCCCAGCCTGTTCGCCGATGGCCTGTTCGAGTACCAGCACGCCAACGGTGCCGATGAGCAGGCGTCGCTGCTGTCCGGCTTCCAGACCTGGGTGCGGGTGGACCTGGCTACCCTGCAGACCGCAGTGGGTGCCGACGACGCGCAGGGCCTGCCGATGATGGGCCTGACCTATCCGGCCGGTGACGATGGCGAGGAACACGAGCGTACCGTGGTGCTGGGGCCGTTGGCGCACTACCGTGCACAGGAAGTGGATGCCTCCACCTGCAGCGAGGACGATCATGGCTCCTGCCCCTGCTGCCTGTTCACCCGCAGCATGGAGGCCTTCGACGACCTGCTGAAGGCGCGCCAGTTCCTTGCCATCCGCCTGTTCGCCTCGCGCGATGCCGATGGCCTGTGCGAGGCCGATTGCCGGGTCAATGGCCACGACTTCGCTGCTGCCCTGCCATTGCTGCGCGCCTATGCCGCCAGTTGGCCGCAGGCCGGGCTGGAATTCCGCAAGCAGTACGTGGTGATCCGCACCGGCTCACCCGGCTGACCTGCCCACGCCCGGTACAGGCCGGTGCGGCTACACTGCGCGCCGGTTTCCCAAGCAACCGCACTTTCTTCCATCCCACACGAGGCACCCCCGCGATGCTGTACGCGCAAGTCCACCTGACCCTTCCCGCCTGGATCCACGACCAGATCGACCTGGATCGTCGATATCCGGGCGATGAGGCCAAGGTCGCGCTGGCGATCGAGCTGTCGCGGCTGAACGTCGAACACGCCAGTGGCGGCCCGTTCGGCGCCGTGGTGTTCGGCCCGGATGACAAGGTCATCGCCGCCGGCGTGAACCGGGTGATGCCGCACGCGACCTCACTGGCGCACGCCGAGAACATGGCCTACATGCTGGCCCAGCAGCGCCTGCAGACCCCGCGCCTGAACGCAGTGCTGTCGCCGGTCACCCTGGCCACCAGCTCGCAGCCGTGCTGCCAGTGCTACGGCGCCACCGTGTGGGCCGGCATCGACCGCCTGCTGATCGGCGCCAACTCGGCCGACGTCGAAGAACTGACCCCGTTCGATGAAGGCCCGCTGCCGGCGGACTGGGTCGGCGAGCTCAACAAGCGCGGCATCGAAGTGGTGCAGGGCCTGAACCGCGACGCCGCGCGCAGCGTGCTGCGCGCCTATGGGGAAAGCGATGGCGCCCGTTACTGAAACCGGCATCGGCCTGCTGTGCCTGTGCCGGCAGGGCTTCGAGCCCGAGCTGGCCGGCGAGCTGCAGTTCCGCGCCGGTGAAGCCGGTTTCGCCGGCTATGCACGCACCCAGCGCAATGATGGCTACGTGCTGTTCATGTGCGACGAAGCCGCCGCGCTGGCGCCCCGCCTGCGCTGGCGCGAGCTGATCTTCGCGCGGCAGAAGCTGGTGGTACTGGCAGAGCTGCCGCAGCTGGATCCGAGTGACCGCATCACGCCGATGCTGGAGGTGCTGGCCGATGCGCCGCGCTTCGGCGACCTGTGGGTGGAACATCCCGATTCTGACGCCGGCAAGCCGTTGTCGGGCCTGGCGCGTGCCTTCGGCAATGCGCTGCGCCCAGCGCTGCGCAAGGCTGGCAAACTCAGCGACAAGCCGAACAACCGCTTGCCGCGCCTGCATGTGGTGTTCGTCGACGGCACCCATGCCTTCGTCTGCGTGGCCGACCCGGCCGACAGCGCACCGTGGGCCTTGGGCATTCCGCGCCTGAAGCTGCTGCCCGAGGCCCCCTCGCGTTCGGCACTGAAGCTGGACGAAGCGCTGCTGACCCTGCTGACGCCGGAAGAACGCGAGGCATTGGCCAAGCCAGGGATGCGCGCGGCCGACCTCGGCGCCGCACCCGGCGGCTGGACCTGGGTGCTGACCCGCCAGCACATGCACGTACTGAGCATCGACAACGGCCCGCTGCGCCAGCACGTGCTGGACACAGGGCTGGTCGAGCACCTGCGCGCCGACGGTTTCCACTGGCACCCGGAACAGCCGCTGGACTGGATGGTCTGCGACATGGTCGAGCAGCCGCGCCGCGTCGCCGAGCGCATGGCCACCTGGTTCCGAGAAGGCTGGTGCCGGCACGCGATCTTCAACCTGAAGCTGCCGATGAAGAAGCGCTGGGACGAGACCCGGCTGTGCCTGGACCTGTTCCAGGACCAGGCCGGCAAGCCGCTGGTGGTGCGCGCCAAGCAGCTGTATCACGATCGGGAAGAAATCACGGTGCTGGCCTCGCCGCTGCGCTGAACCCATTGCATCCGCCGGGCATGGCCCGGCGCTACCGGGGAACGGAACCATGCGCTACCACTCGCTCACCCTGCTGATCACTTTGCTGGCAGCCGCACCGGCCATGGCCCAGCAGCTGCCGCACACCCCGGCGCAGAGCCAGCCGCTGGGCCCCACCGGCGGCGCGATCCGCCAGCAATCGCTTGATGCGGGCCGGGTCAGCGGCAGCGTCGAGATTGCACAGCCGGCCGGCGAGGCGCAGGTGACGGTGCGTTCGCTGGAGCCCAGCAGCGTGGTTGGCCAGTACCGCATCCACTTCGCTGCGCTGGACGTGAACGGCGATGGTTTCATCAGCCGTGAGGAAGCGCAGGCGAATCCGGCGCTGGCCGATGAGTTCAATTCGCTGGACCGCAAGCACCGCGGCAAGCTGGACCGTGCCGACCTGGCCGGTTGGCTGGTCGACTGAAAAAGGGGACGGAGGGGATTAAGTCGTTTGTGCCACAAACGACTTAATCCCCTCCGTCCCCTTTTTTGTTCACCGATGCCGGAAGCGTGCCAACCAAGGTTGGCACCTACCAGAGCGGCGTCCCGTGGTTGGTAACACGCCAGCGACGCCCGTCGCGTCGTGCGGCCTGTATTCCGGTCAAACCCCGGCGGCGCGCTTCCAGAACGCCTGCACCAGCGGCGGCCATTTGCCGACGCAACCCAGCGCGCGGCCACGGGCCAGGGTCAGGTGCATCTCATCGTTGGAGAACAGGCGATTGATCGCATCGAAGCCGTAGGCGGCGATGTGGCTGTCGCTGCGCCGTTCGCGGGCCCAGCGCTGCAGGCGCTGCGGCGACAGGCGCGGCTGGCCGCGGCGTTCTGCCGACGGCGCCAGCCACTGCTGCAGAGCGGCTACATCGCGCAGGCCCAGATTCACGCCCTGCCCGGCCAGCGGGTGCACCACATGCGCGGCGTCTCCCAATGCCAGCACACGGCCGGCCACGTAGTGGCGGGCCAGCTGGCGGCGCAACGGGAACGCCGCGCGCGGCGAGGCCAGGCGCAGTTCGCCCAGCCGCGCAGCGAAGGCGCGGGTCAATTCCCGGTTGAACGCCTCCTCGTCCAAGGCGAGCACGCGCGCAGCCTCGTCCTCCGGCAGGGTCCAGACGATCGAGCTGCGGCGTTCGGCCACCGGCAGCAACGCCAACGGCCCGGTCGGCAGGAAGCGCTGCCAGGCCGTGGCCTGGTTCGGCAGTTCACTGTCGACATAGGCCACCACGCCACGCTGGTGGTAGTCATGCTTTTCCACCTCGATCCCGGCCAGCTGGCGCAGGGTCGATTCGGCACCGTCGGCGGCCACCGCCAACGACGCTTCGAGGCGACGACCGTCGTCCAGGCGCAGGCGCACGCCGTCCTCGTCCTGCTCCAGCGCTTCCACCCGTGCCGGGCAATGCAGCTGCACGCCCGCCGCGGGCAGCGCCGCCCACAGTCGGTCCTGCAGCAGGCCGTTCTCGATGATGTAGCCCAGCTCGCGCCGGCCGAAGCGATCGGCGTCGAACAGCAGATCCTCGCCACCGGCCGCGTCCCACACCTGCATGCGCCGGTAGGGCCACGCGCGGGCCTGCGCGATCGCCGGCCACACGCCCAGGCGGTTCAACAGCTGCACGTTGTCGGCGGCAAAGGCGAACACCCGCAGGTCCGGCTGCGCAGCCTGCCACGGCGCCGGTTCGCGGCCTTCCACCAGCGCGACCGACAGCCCGGCGTCGGCCAGCGCCAGCGCGCACGCGGCACCGACCACGCCACCGCCGATGATGGCCACATCCAGGCGCGCGCGGCGGCTCATGCAGCTTCTCCGCGGCACAACCGCGGCACTTCGCCACGGAAGCCCATCGCGCCACCGACCAGCATCGACTGTACCGAAGCACGTTGTGCGGCCACCAGGCCGAGGCTACGCAGCGGCCGCATCAGCGGTGCCGGGTTGCTGGTCAGCCGCGCCAGGCCTCCGGAGAACGCCACGGTCTGCCGGCGGTCCTCCTCGCGGCGCGCGACATAGGCCTGCAGCAGCGCATCGCTGCCGGCATCATCGATGGAATCTTCCAGCAGCTCGGCCAGGGTCAGCGCATCGCGCAGGCCCAGGTTGAAGCCCTGTGCACCCAGCGGGTGAATGGTCTGCGCGGCATTGCCGAGCAGCACCGTGCGTTCACCGGCCAGCGCGCGCGGCAGCACCTGGATGAGCGGATAAGCACTGCGTGGGCCGGATTCGAGCAGACGGCCGGCACGCCAGCCGATCGCATCCTGCAGGCGCTGCAGCCAGGCCGCATCGTCCAGCGCCATCACGGCATCGGCCTGGTCGCGTGCCACGCCATGCACGGTGCCGAAGTGGCGGTCACCCCGCGGCAGCAGCGCGGTCGGACCGGTATCGGTGAAGCGCTCCCAGGCCGTGCCGTCCGGCGCGCGCTGGCTGCGCACGCGGGCCACGAACAGGGTCTGCTGGAAATCATGGCGGTCGACCTCGATGCCCAGTGCACCACGCACGCCACTGGTCGTGCCATCGGCACCGACCACCAACCGTGCCAGCAGCACGCGCTCGCCGGCCGCGTCGGCCACCCGCACCTGGCGGTAGCCGTCAACCACCTCGCCCAGCCCCAGGAACCGCATCGGTCGGTAACGGTGCAGCCGAGGCAGCTCCTGCAGGCGCGCTTCCAGCGCCTGGCCGAAGTCGCGGGCGACCACCACCTGGCCGAACCACGGCCGGTCGTAATCGGCCGCTTCCAGCTGTACACGGCCGAAATCGCCGGCGCGGCTGACGTGGATGCGGCGAATAGGGCCGGGCGACATCGCCAGTTTCTGCATCACCCCCAGCGCGGTCAGTGCGTTGACGGTGGCTGCGGCGAAGCTGAGGTTGCGCTGGTCGAACACCGCCGGCAACTCGCCGGCCGGGCTTGCCTCGAGCAGGCCCACGTCGCGGCCAAGGCGGTCCAGGGCAATGGCCAGGCTGGCGCCGACCAGGCCACCACCGACAATCAGCACGTCATGTCGTTCACTCATGCGTTCATGATACGCGCTCGCCCCGTCTGTACGCCGAACGGCCGCTCCTGCGCCAACCCGCGCGGCGGGCTAGAATGAAACCTGAATCCGCTCCGGGCCCGCCACCATGTCCGACACTGCCAACCGCGCCTTCGTCCTGTCCGTGCTCGTTCTGGTGCTGGCAGCGACCCGGGTCAACCACTTCGCGGCCATCCCCGATGCCTCGTGGGCGGTGTTCTTCATCGGTGGCTTCTACCTGGCGCGCTGGACGCGCTGGGCGTTCCCGCTGCTGATGGTGTTCGCGGTGCTGGTGGACTGGATCGTGATCCGCAGCAGCGGCCTGGACTTCTGGCAGCACTACTGCGTGTCGCCGGGCTACTGGCTGCTGCTGCCTGCGTATTTCTCGCTGTGGGCCGGCGGCATGCTGCTGGGCCGCAACTACCAGACCGCACGCTGGCCGGTGCTGGCCAAGGGCGCACTGCTGCTGGTCGCTTCGGTGGCGGTCTGCCACCTGCTGGCGCAGGGCGGTTTCTACTGGAGCAGCCGCAACGTGGCCGAGCCGACCCTGGCCGGCTGGGCGCAGAACTACGCGCAGTGGTTCGGCCCCTACCTGCGCACCACCGCCATCTACGTGGCGCTGGCTGCCGCGCTGCAGCTGGCCGTGGAGCAGGTGCTGAAGCTCCAGCAGGCCCGCCGCGACATCCGGCACTGAGCCACGCCATGGGTCATCGCCTCTCGCGCATCTACACCCGCACCGGCGACGACGGCAGTACCGGCCTCGGTGACGGCCAGCGTGTCGCCAAGGATGACGCCCGGGTGGCGTCCTACGGAACCGTCGACGAGGCCAACGCCGCGCTCGGCCTGCTTCTGGCGGCTCCGTTGCCGGAAGACGTGCGCGCGCTGGTCGTGCACCTGCAGCACCAGCTCTTCGACCTGGGTGCCGAGCTGTGCATCCCCGGCCACGCCGCGATCCACGCCGCCGATGTGTCGGCACTGGAGCAGCAGTTGGACCATTACAACGCCGGCCTGCCGATGCTGAAGGAGTTCATCCTGCCGGCCGGGGGCGAGGCCGCTGCACGCTGCCACCTGGCACGCACCATTGTCCGCCGCGCCGAGCGCGAGACGGTCACCCTGGCCCGCCACGAAGCCGTGCGCAGCGAGGCGCTGCAGTACCTCAACCGGCTGTCGGACCTGCTGTTCGTGCTGGCCCGGGTGCTGGCCCGTGCCGACGGCCAGGGCGAGGCGCTGTGGCAACCGCAGCAGCGCCAGCGCTGAGTCGGCACGATGCTGGTCTACACCCATCCGTCCTGCCTGCTGCACGACCCCGGCCCCGGCCACCCGGAGAGCCCGCAACGCCTGCAGTACGTACTCGATGCGCTGCATGCGGCCTTCCCCGGCCAGCTGGACTGGCGCGAGGCGCCGCCGGCCAAGTTCGGTGAGCTGACCCGGGTCCACGACAGCGCCCTGCTGGACTTCGTGCTGCAGCCGCAGACCGCGCCGCTGCGCCAGCTGGACATGGACACCTGGACCTCGCCCGGCTCGGCCAGTGCCGCCGTGCACGCCGCGGGTGCCGGCGTGGCCGCGGTCGATGCGGTGATGCTGGGCGACGACCCTCTGGCCTTCTGCGCAGTGCGTCCGCCCGGCCACCATGCCACCAGCAGCACGGCGATGGGCTTCTGCCTGCTCAACAACATCGCCATCGCCGCCGCCTACGCCCGCGACCGTCATGGCCTGGAGCGGATCGCGGTGGTCGATTTCGACGTGCACCACGGCAATGGCACCCAGGACATCTTCCAGCACGATGCCCGGGTCTCGTACTACAGCACCCACCAGGCCGGCCTGTTCCCCAATTCCGGCCTGCGCCGCGACCGTGGCGCCGGCAACCTGATGAACATCCTGCTGCCCCCCGGCAGCGGGGGCTTCCGCTTCCGCAACGTCTGGGCCGACGAGATGCTGCCGGCCATCGACGACTTCCGCCCGCAGCTGCTGCTGATCTCGGCTGGCTTCGACGCCCACCTGCGCGATCCGCAGGCCGACCTGATGCTGGAAACCGACGATTTCGCTTGGATCACCGGTGAACTGCACGCGCTGGCACGGCGCCATGCGGCCGGCCGGGTGGTCTCGATGCTGGAGGGCGGCTATGACCTGCAGGCACTGGCCGAGTGCAGCGTGGCCCATGTCCAGGCCCTGATCTCGGCGGCCAGCGGTGGCACGTCCGGATGAACCCGAACCGGCGGCCACCGGCGCCCTTCATTGCCCCTATGCAAGGGATGGGGCAAGCTACCGTCCGTTTTCGCCCGAATCCGAACCGCGTGCGCCGAGCCCTCCGCCTGCTTCCCCTGCCTCTGAGCATCGCCATCAGCCTGCCGGTGATGGCCGATGAAAAGCCGCTCAACTGGGGCCTGTGCCCGGCCACCGACGTCATCCCCGCGTTCACCGACGCCCCGACCCCGGTCCCCGGCCAGGACAAGGCCAGCGCCGCCGCCGCGCGCGAGCAGCAGCCGACCGACATCGAGGGTGACCAGCTGCTGGGCACCACCACCGTGCCGCAGTACGAGGGCAACGTGGCGCTGCGCCGGGGTGACCAGTTCGTCGGTACCGACAAGCTCAGCTTCGACACCGAAACCGGCAATTACATCGCCGACGGCAATGTCCGCTACCAGGACGGGTCGATCCGGATGGTCGCCAAGCGTGCCGAGGGCAACCAGGAAAGCGACACCCACAAGATCACCGACATCCAGTACCAGCTGGTGTCGCGCCGGGGCAACGGCGATGCCGAGTCGGTCGACCTGCAGGGTGCGGTCGGCCAGATGCACCGCTCCACCTACACCACCTGCGACCCCTCGCAGCCGGTGTGGAAGCTGTCGGCGCCGCAGATCGAAGTGGACAACGACGAGGGCTTCGGCACCGCGCGCAACGCCGTGCTGCGCATCGGCAAGGTGCCGGTGCTGTGGGCGCCGTACTTCAAGTTCCCGATCGATGACCGCCGCAAGACCGGCCTGCTGTTCCCGCAGCTGGGCATGTCCGGGCGCAACGGCTTCGACTACGCCCAGCCGATCTACTTCAATCTGGCGCCGAACTACGACGACACGCTGACCCCGCGCTACATGAGCCGGCGCGGCCTGCTGCTCGACAACGAGTTCCGCTACCTCTACAACGGCGGCCGCGGCGAGGTGCTGACCTCGTTCATGCCCAACGACCGCCTGCGTGACCGTGACCGCGGCCGGGTGATGTTCACCGGCTACCACAACGTGGACAGCCACTGGCAGGCCCGCGCCAACCTGGCCTGGGTCAGCGACGAGCGCTATGTCGAGGATTTCGCCAACCGCCTGGTGGGGGTGACCGCCTCCAACCTGCAGAGCACGGTGGGCCTGTATGGCACCGGCACGAACTGGACGGCCGGCATCATGGCCGACCGCTGGCAGCTGACCGACTACACCCTCGACGAGCGCGCCCTGCCCTACAACCGCCAGCCGCGCCTGTACTTCAACTGGGACAAGCCGGTCCGTTCATGGCTGGAAACCGGCATCTACGCCGAAGCCGTGCGCTTCACCCACGACGACATCAACTTCAAGAACGCCGTCGGCACCGGCGAGGATCTGCAGTACACGCGGACGGGCCAACAGCTCACCTCCGGCGTGGGTGTCAGCGGTGGTTCGCGACTGGACGTGAAGCCGTATGTGTCGTTCCCGATCAGCGGCGCAGCCTGGTATGTGACCCCGACCCTGGCCTACCGCTACACCGCCTACCAGCTTGATCGCGGCCTGGTCGACGGCGTCAACGGCATCCAGGCCCAGATCCTGCGCTCGCAGGGCATCGATCCGGCCACGGCCACGCCCGAGCAGCTGCGCGGCAATACCTCGCCCAGCCGCAGCCTGCCGATCGGCAGCATCGACGCTGGCCTGTTCTTCGACCGCGAAACCAGCATCCGCGGCAAGTCCTTCCTGCAGACCCTGGAACCGCGCCTGTTCTACCTGCGCACGCCGTACCGCAACCAGGATGAGCTGCCGATCTTCGATACCCGTGACTTCACCTTCAGCTGGGGCCAGCTGTTCCGCGACTCGCGCTATACCGGCGCCGACCGCCAGAACGACGCCAACCAGCTGACCCTGGCGCTGAGTACCCGCTTCATCGACCAGACCACCGGCAAGGAACGTTTCTCGGCCTCGATCGGCCAGATCCAGTACTTCGATGAATCGCGGGTCAGCACCACCCCGGGAGGGGCGCCGGTGGAAAAGGGCAAGTCGGCCTGGATCGCCGACGGCAACTACATGATCAACGACCGCTGGACCCTGGGCGCCACCTACCAGTGGGACCCGAAGTACAAGCGCGAGGATCTGGCCAGCGTCCGTGCCCGCTACCTGATGCCCAACGACGGCGTGGTCAACCTGAGCTACCGCTACCGCATCAACGCCGGCGCGCTGCCCGGAGCCAACAAGCATGACCGCACCCTGCTGGAGCAGGCCGACCTGTCGTTCCTGTATCCGCTGAATGCGCGTTGGAGCCTGGTCGGCCGCTATTACTACTCGCTGCAGGACAAGGAGCCGCTGGAAATCATCGGCGGTGTCCAGTGGGACAGCTGCTGCCTGGCCGTGCGTGTGGTCGGCCGCCGCTATGTCCGCAATCGCGAAGGCGAGATGAACAACTCCATCCAGGTGGAGTTCGTACTGAAGGGCCTGAGCTCCATCGGCCAGGACACGGACCGCACTCTGCGCCGTGCTATCCTCGGCTACAACCGCGACGACCTCTATCTCGTGCCGCCCAGCAACACCGGAGCGACCCGCGATGACTACGATCCGAATCTGATCCCATGACCAAGCGCTTCCCCGTTCTACTCGCCTCGCTGCTGGCGGTGTCCAGCGTGTCCGCCCCCCTGCAGGTGCTTGCCCAGGAGGCGCAGCCGCTCGACCGCATCGCCGCCGTCGTCGATGAGGACGTGATCCTGCAGAGCGAGCTCCAGCGTGCGATCGCCAACATCAAGGCGCAGTACGCCGGACGGGAAAATCAGCTTCCGCCGGAAGACGTGCTCAGCCGCCAGGTGCTCGAGCGCCTGGTGCTGGTCAAGCTGCAGGTGGCCCGCGCCCAGGGCAGCGGCATCCGTGTCAGCGACCAGGAACTGAACCAGGCGATGAATTCCATCGCCCAGCAGAATGGCTCGAACCTGGACGCCCTGCGTCAACGCCTGGCCCATGACGGCATCGACTTCAACGATTTCCGCGCCTCGGTGCGTGACGAGATCACCGTGCAGCGCCTGCGCCAGAGCTTCGCGCAGAGCCGCATCAGCGTCAGCGAGGGTGAAGTCGACGCCGCGCTGAAGCAGCAGGCCACGGTGGGCAACCAGTACCACCTGGCGCACATCCTGATCGCCCTGCCGGACGGCGCCAACGCCGACCAGATCGCCACCGGCCAGAAGAAGGCCGATGGCGTGAAGGCCCTGCTGGACAAGGGCGAGCTGGACTTCAACGCAGCGGCCGTGCGCTATTCGGACAGCCCCAACGCGCTGGAAGGCGGCGACCTGGGCTGGCGCAGCCTGGATGAAATCCCGCAGGCGTTCGCGCAGATGATGGAAAAGATGAAGCCTGGCGAAGTGGTCGGCCCGATCCGCGGCCCCAGCGGCTTCCAGCTGCTGAAGCTGGTGGAAGTGCGTGACGCCAGTGCCACTGCCGGCGCCAGCACCGTCACCGAGTACCACGGCCGCCACATCCTGGTGCGCGTGGACGACCACCAGACCGACGCGGCCGCCAAAGCCAAGATCGATACCCTGCGTGCCCGCATCGCTGGCGGCGCGGACTTCGAGACCGTGGCCAAGGAGTCCTCCGAGGACAACAACAGCAAGGGCCAGGGCGGCGATCTGGGCTGGTTCCCGGCCGATGCGTTCGGTCCGGCATTTGGCCAGCAGGTGACCGCTATCCAGGACGGCGGCGTCAGCCAGCCGTTCCGCACCGATGCCGGTTGGCACATCCTGCAGCGCGTGGCCACTCGCCAGACCGACGTGACCAACGACAACCAGCGTGCCCAGGTCCGCGAGACCATTGGCCGCCGCAAGCTGGAAGACGAGTACAACCGCTTCCTGCAGGAACTGCGTGGCGAAGCCTACGTCAGCTTCCGCACCGGTGACCGCGCGGAAAACACCGCCACGCCGCCGCAGTCCTGATCGATGCGACCCGAGCTCGCTCTGGTACCGGGCGAGCCCGCCGGGATCGGCCCGGAGCTGTGCGTCCGCCTTGTCCAGCAGCCGCGTGAAGATTGCCGGCTGCTGGCCTTCGCCGACCCGGACACCCTGCGCGCGGCTGCGGCCGCGCTGAACCTGCCGCTGCAACTGCTGCCCGAGGATGCCGAAGCGCGCGTCCCCGGCGACCTGCGCCTGCGCGTGGTGGCCAATGCCGCCCCGAGCCACTTCGGCCAGGCCGATCCGGCCAATGCCGGCGCGGTCATCGGCGCCCTGCTTGGCGCTGGCCAGGCCTGCCTGTCCGGCGAACTGCACGGCGTGGTGACCGGCCCGGTGCACAAGGCGGTCATCAACGAGGGCGGCATCGCCTACAGCGGCACCACCGAACTGCTGGCCGACCAGGCCGGCGTGAAGGTGGTGATGATGCTGGCCAACCCCATCGTGCGCGTAGCCCTGGCCACCACTCACCTGCCGTTGCGCGAGGTGGCCGACGCGATCACCGCGCCCCGCCTGGAACACACCCTGCGCACCCTGCATGCCGCACTTCGGCGCGAATTCGGCCTGCCTGCACCCCGCATCGCCGTGCTCGGCCTGAACCCCCACGCCGGCGAAGACGGCCACCTGGGCCGCGAAGAGCTGGACCTGATCATTCCCCTGATGCAGCGCCTGCGCGCAGAGGGCATGGACCTGATCGGGCCGCTGCCGGCCGATACCGCGTTCCTGCCGGCCAAGCTGGCCGGCTTCGACAGTGTGCTGGCGATGTACCACGACCAGGGCCTGCCGGTGCTGAAGTACTCGGGCTTCGAGCAGGCGGTGAACCTGACCCTGGGCCTGCCCTACCCACGCGTAGCGGTGGACCATGGCACCGCGCTGGATCTGGCCGGCCGCGGCATCGCCGATCCTTCCAGCCTGCAGGCGGCAACGACGTTGTGTGCGCAGCTTGCGCGGCAACGTACACTGAGCGTATGAATTCCCCGCATTCCCCCTCCGGCCCGGTGTTCACCGCCCCGGCCAAGAAGCAGCTTGGCCAGCATTTCCTGGCCGATCGCCACTACATCGACAAGATCGTGATGGCGGTCAACCCGAAAGACGGCGACCGCCTGGTCGAAATCGGTCCCGGCCAGGGCGCGATCACGCTGCCGCTGCTGCGCGTGCATCCGAAGCTGACGGTGATCGAGTTCGACCGCGACCTGATCGCGCCGCTGACCGCCGCCGCCGAGCCACTGGGCGAGCTGACCATCGTCCACCGCGACGTGCTGCGCGTGGATTTCACCGAGCTGGCTGCCGGCCAGCCGATCCGCCTGGTCGGCAACCTGCCCTACAACATCTCCTCGCCGATCCTGTTCCATGCACTGGAACATGCCGCGGTGATCCGCGACATGCATTTCATGCTGCAGAAGGAAGTGGTCGACCGCATGGCCGCCGGCCCGGGCAGCAAGGTGTACGGCCGGCTCAGCGTGATGCTGCAGGCGTACTGCCAGGTGACCTCGCTGTTCGTGGTGCCGCCGGGTGCGTTCCGGCCGCCGCCGAAGGTCGATTCGGCCGTGGTGCGGCTGGTACCGCGCGACCCGGCCTCGATCAACATCAACGACCACAAGCGTTTCGCCGAGGTGGTCAAGGCCGCCTTCGGGCAGCGCCGCAAGACCCTGCGCAATGCGCTCAACAACGTCGTGACGGCCGAGCAGTTCGTGGCCGCCGGCGTGCGCCCCGATGCCCGCGCCGAACAGCTGGATGTGGCTGAATTCATCGCTTTGGCCAATGCCTCCTGATTACACTGCCGGTATGGAAGACGCTGACGTTTATGCCATCTCCGTCGAAGTCGCACCGCGCTTCCTCGACGATCAATCCGCGCCGGAAGACGGGCGCTATGCGTTCGCCTACACGATCCGCATCCACAACCAGGGGCGCGTTGCCGCGCGCCTGGTTGCACGCCACTGGCGCATCACCGACGCCAACGGCCGCGTCGAGCATGTCGATGGCGACGGGGTGATCGGGGAGCAGCCGCGCCTGCGTCCCGGTGAAGACTTCCATTACACGTCCGGTGTCATGCTGGGGACCGATCACGGGACCATGCAGGGCCACTACGACATGGTCGCCGACGACGGCACCGAATTTGCCGCGCCGGTCGCACCTTTCGTGCTGGCCATCCCGCGTACCCTGCACTGACACGGAGGCCGAACGATGAGTGTGTGGGCGATCGGCGACCTGCAGGGCTGCTATGACGTCACCCAGCGGCTGCTGGAGAAGATCCGCTTCGATCCGGCGCAGGACACCCTGTGGTTCTGCGGCGACCTGGTCAACCGCGGTGGCCAGTCCCTGGAAACACTGCGGCTGGTTCATTCGCTGCGCGAGCACAGCGTGGTGGTGCTGGGCAACCACGACCTTTCGCTGCTTGCCGTCGGTGCACGCACCGAAGAGGAACAGCGCAAGGTCAACCCGGACCTGCTGCGCATCGTGCAGGCCGAGGACCGCGACGAACTGCTGGACTGGCTGCGCCTGCAGAAGCTGGTGCACGTGGACCGCGAGCTGGGCTGGATGATGGTGCACGCCGGCCTGGCGCCGAAGTGGACCACGCAGATGGCCGAGAAGCATGCCGCCGAAGTCGAGGCACAGCTGCACGGCGCCGGCTACCGCAAGTTGTTCCGCAACATGTACGGCGACAAGCCGAGCTGGGCACCGAACCTGTCCGGCTACGACCGTTCACGCGCGATCATCAACGTGCTCACCCGCATGCGCTACTGCACCCCGCGTGGGCGCATCGGCATCGAGGACAAGGGCACGCCGGGCACGCAGGAACAGGGGCTGTATCCCTGGTTCGAAGTGCCGGGTCGCGTCGAGCGTGACCTCAAGGTCGTCTGCGGCCACTGGTCGGCGCTGGGCCTGACCATCACCCAGGGCGTGCACGCCATCGACACCGGCGCGGTGTGGGGCGGCAAGCTGACTGCCATCCAGCTTGATACCGATGAGCTGCGCGTGGTGCAGGTGCCGGGCCGCGATGTACCGGCACCGGTGCCCAACGCCCGTCCCCCAGCGCGACCGGCGCACGAGCGCCCGGCTGCATCGGCGCAGGGCAAGGAGCAGGGCGGCGGCAACGCTCCGGCCGGCACCCCGGGCAACCGCGGCCCGCGCCGTCGTCGGCGCCGTGGTGGTGGTGGTGGCTCTGCGGGCCCCGGCAACAACAGTCCTCCGCCGCAGGCATGACGCGGCGCGGCTGGGCACCATGGATGGTGCTGCTGACGCTGGCCCTGGCCAGCGGCTGCCAGCCCACTTCGCCCCCGGCCCCCACCGGCGGCGGAAACGCCGGCCACGCGCCGGCACAACCGCAGGCGCCTTCGCCGCCACTGGTGGCCGCCGCACGCGCGCAGATCGGCGTCACCACCCGCTACGACCCTGCCTATCAGGTGCTGGCCTATCCCGGTGGAGACGTCCCGGTTGATCGCGGCGTGTGCACCGACGTGGTGGTGCGCGCGCTGCGCAGCCTGGACGTGGACCTGCAGGCCCGCGTGCATGAGGACATGCGCGGCAACTTCAGTGCCTATCCGGCGATCTGGGGCCTGTCACGACCGGATCGCAACATCGATCATCGCCGCGTACCGAACCTGATGCGCTGGTTCGAACGGCAGGGCTGGCAGCAGCCGATCACGGCCCTCGCCGCCGACTACGCAGCCGGCGACATCGTCGCCTGGAAGCTCAACGGCAACGGCCTGCTGCACGTGGGCATCGTCTCCGACCGCAGGCTGGCCAACGGCACGCCGCTGGTGCTGCACAACATCGCGCGCGGCACGCGCGAAGAGAATCTGCTGTTCCAGCACGCCATCATCGGGCATTACCGGATGCCGTAGGCAATCCTGTAGAGCCGAGCCATGCTCGGCTACGGGATGTGTCCGGCAACAGCAGCCGAGCATGGCTCGGCTCTACAGGAAACCATCTTCAGCGGCGCACGTAGTGCACGAAGCGGAACGCATAAGCGTGGCGCTCATCGGCCGGGTGCGGCTCGCTGCTCACTTCCCGCCAGTCCTGCGCATCCACCTCGGGGAAATGGGTATCGGCGGGGACTTCGGCATCCACCCAGGTCAGGCACAGGTCACTGGCCTGGTCCAGCAGCTGGTGGAAGATCTCGCCGCCGCCGATGATGCACAACTCGCTGGCGCCCTCGCGTTCGGCAATCGCCTTCGCCTCGTCCAGCGACGCCACCGCCCGCATGCCCTCGAACGGCACCTGGCCGCTGCGGGTCAGCACCAGGTTGGTCCGCCCCGGCAGTACGCGGCCGATCGACTCGGCCGTCTTGCGCCCCATCAGGATCGGCTTGCCCAGGGTGAGCGCCTTGAAGTGCTTGAAATCATCCGGCAGGTGCCAGGGCATTGCATTGCCCTGGCCAATGCCACGGTTGCGGTCCAACGCCACGATCATCGACAGCTTCATTTGTCCGGATACAACTCGTTGAAGATTTTCATCGCCGCGCTACGTCCACCGAGTACTGTCGCAACCGCTGAACAATAGAGCAGGAACAGTATTGCCGCAGTAGTCGGCTTGAGGTCAGTAATCATGACCCAAAGGTCCACATCCTTTCCCGCGACCGCCGCATTGGCGACTGCCAGGAGAGGAGTAATCAACACACCAACAGTCAATGCAACGGCCAGGGAGCCGGACATCGACATCAAGCCTTCCGCCAGCTTTTCCCGTGCCTTTCGTGAATGTTTGCTCATTGCTCCTCCACTTAGTGAATCCGAGAAACAATCTGCATCAGTCAGGTCTCACCAGCTGATACGCAGCATGCCAAACATCAATCACACCGCCACCGGCGCCTTGATCGCCGGGTGCGGGTCGTAGCCGTCGATGCGGATGTCGTCGAACTGGAAACCGAACAGGTCGGTCACCTCCGGGTTCAACCACAGCTTCGGCAGCGCGCGCGGTTCGCGCGCCAGCTGCTCGCGGGCCTGCTCGAAATGGTTGGAGTACAGGTGCGCATCGCCCAGCGTATGCACGAAGTCGCCCACGCCCAGGCCGGTGGCCTGCGCAACCATATGGGTCAGCAGCGCGTAGCTGGCAATGTTGAACGGCACGCCAAGGAAGATGTCGCCGCTGCGCTGGTACAGCTGGCAGCTGAGCTTGCCATCCACCACGTAGAACTGGAACAGGTTGTGGCACGGCATCAACGCCATCTGCGAAAGCTCGCCCACGTTCCAGGCGCTGACCACCAGCCGCCGCGAATCTGGGTTGCGCTTGATCTCGTCCACCAGCCACTGCATCTGGTCGATCTCGCGACCATCGGCGGTGGCCCAGCTGCGCCACTGCTTGCCGTAGACCGGGCCGAGGTCGCCGTTCGCATCGGCCCACTCGTCCCAGATGCGTACCTGGTTGTCCTTCAGGTAGCCGATGTTGGTGTCGCCCTTCAGGAACCACAGCAGCTCGTGGATGATCGAGCGCAGGTGCAGCTTTTTGGTGGTGACCAGCGGGAAGCCTTCGTTGAGGTTGAAGCGCATCTGCCAGCCGAACACGCTGCGGGTGCCGGTGCCGGTGCGATCACTCTTCTCCGCGCCGTGTTCGAGCACGTGCGAGAGCAGGTCCAGGTAAGCCTTCATGCCTTGTCCTCGGCGACCACCGGCAGCTGCGGCTGCAGCACCGGCGCGCGGCGCGACATCGCCAGCAGCACCAGGCCGAAGGCGATCAGCGGCAGGCTGAGGATCTGACCACGGGTCAGCCAGTCGAAGGCCACGTAGACGCCGTTGTCGGGCATGCGCACGAACTCCACGGCAAAGCGGAACAGGCCGTACATCAGCGCGAACAGGCCGCCGACCAGATAACGATGACGCGGCTTGGCCGACACGGCCCACAGCACCACGAACATCACCAGGCCTTCCAGGAAGGCTTCATACAGCTGCGACGGATGACGGGCGAACTGGTTCAGGGCGCCGGTGGCGAACTGCGACTGCAGGGTCGCATGGTCCAGCTGGTTCAGCGGCGCCGGCAGGCCGGAAGGGAACACCACGCCCCAGGTGCCGTCGGTGTACTTGCCCCACAGCTCGGCGCCGATGAAGTTGCCGATGCGGCCGAAGCCCAGGCCCAGTGGCACCAGCGGCGCCATGAAATCCATGGTGTCGAAGAAGTGCAGCGCGTGCTTGCGCGACCACCACCAGCAGGCGCCCAGCACGCCGAGCAGGCCGCCGTGGAAGCTCATGCCGCCATCCCACACCTTGAACAGCAGCAGCGGGTTGTGCAGGAAATCGCCCAGCGCGTAGAACAGCATGTAGCCGATGCGCCCACCCAGCACCACGCCGAGCATGGCGTAGAACAGCAGGTCGGAGAATCCATTGGCGTCGACGCCCGGCAGGCGACCGGCGGCGATGCGCCTGCGGCCCAGCAGCCAGGCGGCGGTGAAGCCCAGCAGGTACATGATGCCGTACCAATGCACCTTGATCGGCCCCAGCGAGAGGGCGATGGGGTCGATGTCGTGGAAATAGATCATGGAAGGTGCCTTGCGGTTGAACGCCTATTCTCGGGCCAGTGCCGCCCCGGCTCAACCAAGGAGCTGGGGCGAGTTCGGCAACGCGTCATCGTTCGACCGCGTCGAGGCCGGAAAGTGCCCTTCCACCAGGCTGGAGACCTCGTCGATGGCATCCTGCAGCGCTTCCACCGGATTGGAACCACGCAGCCCCTCGCGCAGATGCGTGCAGACCCGCTGCCACTGCGCCGGGCTGACCCGGCCGTGCAGGCCCCGGTCGGCCACGATCTCGATGGCGTGGTCGGCCAGCAGCAGGTAGATCAGTACCCCGTTGTTGTGGGCCGTGTCCCAGGTGCGCAGGCGCGCGAAGGCGTGTTCGGCCGCCTGGCGCGGGGTGACCTTGTGCCACAGCGCGGCCAGTGGCAGGTCCGCTTCCACCGCGAACATCACCTGCCCGCCATGGCGCTGCTCACCGGCCGCGATGGCCTCGGTGATCGCCTGCAGCGTGGCCGGCGGGAACGCGCGCCGTACCGATGGGGAAAACACGTGGCGCCACAGTCGTTGGATCATCACCAGCCCCCCGAAGCACCGCCACCGCCGGAGCGGCCACCACCGCCGCCCCAACCGCCGCCACCGCCGAATCCACCACCGCCACCGAAGCCGCCTCCGCCGCCCCAGCTGCCACCACCCCAGCCGCCGCCACCGGCAAAGCGGCCCGGGTGGCCGGAGAGCATGGCAACGATCAGGCCCACGACGCCCGCCAGGCCACTGGCCAGCAGCGTGGACGTGAACAGGAACGCCGCCAGCGCTGCACCCGCGCCACCCAGCAGGCCACGCAGCGGGCGCGGCACGCGCGAGAACACGCCGCGCAGGATGCTGCCAGCGAACACGCCGATGAACAGCGCCAGGAACCAGGTATCGCCGCCACCGCCGGGTTCCCGCCCACGATGGCCGCTGACCGGTGCCGGCAGCGTTTCGCCATCGATCAGCTTGACCAGCACCGCCGTGGCATCGGTGATGCCGCCGGCGTAGTCGCCACTGCGGAAACGCGGCACCAGGTATTCCTGGATGACCCGGTTGGCGATGGCATCGGGGATGGCGCCTTCAAGACCATAGCCCGGCTCGATGCGCACACGCCGGTCATCCTTGGCCACCACCAGCAGCACGCCGTCATCCACGCCCTTGCGGCCGATCTGCCACTGGTCGAAGACCCGCGTGGTGTACTGGGCGATGTCCTCCGGCTGGGTGCTGGGCACCACCAGCACCTGCAGCTGGCTGCCCTTGCGCTGCTGGAGGTCCAGCGCCTGCTGTACCAGCGCCTGCTTCTGCGCGGCATCCAGCGTGCCGGTGGTATCGACCACCGGCGAATCCAGCGCCGGAATCGGCGCCAGCTGCTGCGCCTGCGACGCCAGCGGCAGCCACAGCAGCAGGGCCAGCAGCGCAGTGGCCAGGCGCATCGGTCAGTGGCCCGGCTGCGGCGCCGGCTGCTGCGGCGCGTTGCCGAAATCGACCGCCGGTGCGTTGGAAATCTGCGCTTCGTTGTCCACGGTGAAGTTCGGCTTGGTCTTGTAACCGAAGATCTTGGCGGTGATCACCTGCGGGAACGAGCGGATGTAGGTGTTGTAGTCCTGCACTTGCTGAATGTAGCGGCCGCGGGCAACGGTGATGCGGTTTTCGGTGCCTTCCAGCTGCGCCTGCAGGTCGCGGAAATTCTGGTCGGACTTCAGCACCGGGTAGTTCTCGGTGACCACCAGCAGCCGCGACAGCGCACTGCCAAGTTCGCCCTGGGCCTGTTGGAACTGCTTCAGCGAGGCCTCGTCATCTGCGTTGACGTTGATCTGGCCAACCCGCGAACGGGCGTTGGTGACTTCGGTCAGCACGCGCTCTTCCTGGCTGGCGAAGCCCTTCACGGTCTGCACCAGGTTGGGCACCAGGTCGGCGCGGCGCTTGTACTGGTTGAGCACTTCCGACCAGCTGGCCTTGACCGCCTCATCCTTCTGCTGGATGGCGTTGTAGCCGCAGCCGGACAACAGGGAGGCCAGCAGCATCAGGGGCAGGACACGGGTGAACAGGCGCATGGCGGAGGTTCCGGGTGGGCTTGGCGCCGAGCATGCCACGGTCGGTGTTAACGAACGTGTGGAGATGAACAGGAATCCGGCAGGGCCGACCGGTCCAGGCCAGGAGGTCGCTGAAGCGATGGGTCTGGCGCATTGCCTGAACTAGGCCTGGGGGCGGCTCTGCCCCTGGCTTCCGCGTTCCGTCGGCCAGGTCCTCCGGGCAGGGCAATCGCGGGCCCATTTCGTACTTGTTGCATGGCTCAGCACAGTTTCCGCATCAGATAGTTCAGGAATCCCGCACTTGAACTGCCCGCCCGCTCAGATGCAGCAGCCATCGGTCGGGAAATGGGCATGGACCTCAATCATGCACAGACTTATTCCAACAGCAGCCATCATCGCTGTACTCACACCTACGGCTTGCGCCCAGCCAACCCCGGGGCCCACGCGGGATGCTCCGACGTCCGGGCCTGTCCTTATCCCGCCTGCCCTCACCACGCCAGCCGATGCCAAGACCCGGGACATGCTGCTTCACGTAGAGGGTGACAGCTATATGGGCAAGGCTTACATCGTGTCCGCATCGACGCAGGAGGTCAGCACTGCGCTTCGTGCACGAGACTATTTTTCCAGCTCATTCCGCCAGAGGGATGGCGCTCAACCTATCCTGGGGGACATGGAGCGGGCGTGGATGAAGGTCTACGGGCACTTCCACCCTGAGAAAAGTGCAATCGTGTTCGCGAAGAAGCTTGATGCAATCGATGTAGCGGCCACGTTGGGGGTCATCGCCCCCGAAGAGAAGTCGCGCTGGCGTACTTACGTAGAACAGCTGTCTCCATCCGATCTCGATCCCACAGGTGGCTCGTTCACTGATCTGACAGTGGATCGACTGACGTTCTCCAGTTCCCACATTGACACTGCGCGACGCAGGTCAGGCGACAAGCACGTTGTTTTGATCGACCTGACGGATATGACAGGCGCTCCTTCGCAAACGCTGCTTTGGTATGCGGAACGGCGCCAGGAACAACGCCGTGTCAAATGGAAAGCCTTCGCCTCCATTCCGGGGGTCGCCGGTGTGCCCTACCCGCATTGGGAGACCGAGATGATCACGGAGAACCACGCCAGCCAGGAATTCTCAGACCAGATGCAGGCGCTGGTATCAACGCTCCCGGCGGGCCCTGAAAGATCATTGGATGTCATCTCGAATCTGTTCAATCCAAGCGAAGAGACGCCGGTTCAGCGCATCGCCCCTCGTCTGCCCATGGATGGCGCGACGACGATGCTGCAGTGGCTCCCAATCCAGGGGATTCAACCGGGCAACAACTCTGGCCAGATTCGTTCGCTATCCAGTGACCAATTCCATGTCACGTCAGCCTCCAACAGGTCATACGGCTACGTTGCCGCGAAGAAGGACGGGGGCGTCGTGGCTTGGCGAATGGGTGAAAGTCAGCGGATGATCGAGACAAAGGTCGACCGAAAGGGGCGGTTATGGGTCCTGATCGCAACCGTGCCAAGTCTGACGCAACAGATTCTCACGTCCTGCCCTGTGCAGATCAGCGTTGATGCGACTGGGTCCATCCGAAGCAACCGTTGTATGCAGAGCACCATGGCGCCTCGGTGGCAACTCGATGTAGACGGCAACTCCTATCTCTACTCGGAGTCTCACATGGCGACAGAAGAGCGCTTCCCTGAGCGGATCATGGACACAGGATCAGGAGAAGTCATCGCGATGAAGGAGCTATGGAAAGACAGAACCAACTTGAGACGGCGCGTCTTTGGCTACATGCAATCCTGCTCCTCAGGTCCGGCACCCGATCTGGGAGACGGACTCTTCTGGTTCACGAGTTGCGGCCTGGTGGGTGTTGCACCTGCTTCAGGCGATGTGGTCAAGAGCTTTCCACTGAGGTCCGGAAGCACTGGACGCTTGGTGTTAGGGAGCGCCGCGGGCGACTGGGTTGCCGAAGAAGCTCGTGATCCAACAGACCAGAGGGAAGTTCTTCGCATTCATCGTCTTTCCACCGGGGAAGCAGCATTTGAGGTTGAACGAAAAACCGGTACTCAGGCACTGGCACGTACGGCTCATGGCAGGCTGCTCGCGATGACGGTTACAGGCGCTTCGCCGGGCCGTTACGTCGATGTCTGGCGCATGGATTCCGGCAAGCACGTCTCGCGCCTCGCCATTCCAGAAGGAATCGCATTGAAATCCCTTGCATTCAATCGAGCGGGGACGGAGCTCTGGGTCCATGCACATCAATTTGCCGACAAGGACTCCGGCGTACTTATCTGGACGGTGCCGGAATCATTGCAGGATGGTACAGACGACAACTGGAGCCCTGACGAGGCCGTAGTAAAGAAACACTAGCCAGTCCGATCCATCCACGCACTAGTCTCTGCAGAAGCCGATACTCCAGGCATTCGTGTCGACCAAGGTCGACACCTATCAGAGCAGAATCAGGGTCAGAGCCCGTTGCGCAGCAACGGGATCCGACCCGTGCAGTTCCGCCAGACCGCGGGAAACTGTCAGGGGTGGGGCGGTGTGGGCGTGCAGGACCGCAGGCGCCATGGATGGCGCCTACGAGCCCCCAGGGATGGGTTTACGGCGTGTCCTGCACGCCCACACCGCCCCGCCCAACCCTCAGCAAACCAGCTTTTGACGTTGAGGGTGCCGGCCAGCGGCCGGCACTACCGCTTCGGCGGGTGCAGGGCTGCAAGCCCTGCCGGAACCCCACATTATTCAACAAGCCTCAGCCACCGCAGTGCGGGGACGCCCCAGCCATGCCAGCAGCAATCCCGCTGCCGCCAGCAGACCACCGGCGACCGGCACCGCCGCGTACCCCAGACCGGAGCTGATCACCGCGCCACCCAGCGCCGCGCCGACGGCATTGCCCAGGTTGAACGCGCCCACGTTGATCGATGACGCCAGCCCCGGCGCCTCGCTGGCCGCTTCCATCACCCGGATCTGCAGCGGCGGCACGATGGCGAACGTCGCCGCACCGAACAGCAACACACCCACCGCCGCGATGGCGTGACTCATGAAGGCCAGCGGCAGCACGAACATCAGCACCGCCAGGGCGGCCAGCAGGATGCGGGTGGCGCCATCCAGAGACCAGTCGGCCATGCGCCCGCCGATGCCGTTGCCGATGGTGAAGCCGATACCGATCAGCGCCAACGACATCGCGATGAAGGTGTTGGAGGCACCGGTCAGTTCGGTCAGCACCGGCGCCACGTAGGTGTAGAGGGTGAACATCGCACCCGCCCCGAGCACCGTGGTGCCCATCGCCAGCAACACCTGCGGCTGCAGGATCGCCTTCAGTTCGCGGCGCACGTCCGGGCGCGGACCCGGCGCAGACGCCGGCAGCGCGAAGCCCAGCGCAGTGATCGCGACCAGGCCCAGCACCGCAGTCCCGGCGAAGGACAGGCGCCAGCCCAGCTGCTGGCCCACCCAGGTGGCCACCGGCACGCCGCCAATGTTGGCGATGGTCAGGCCCATGAACATGGTGGCCACGGCAGCAGCCTGCTTGTCCTTCGGCACCAGGCTGGCGGCGACCACCGCGCCGATGCCAAAGAAGGCACCGTGGTTGAGGCTGGTGACCAGCCGCGACAGCAGCAGCAGGCCGTAGTTCGGCGCCAACGCGGACAGCAGGTTGCCCACCACGAAGATCGACATCAGCAGCATCAGCGCGGTGCGCTTGCCGAAACGGCCCATCAGCAGGGTCATCACCGGCGCGCCGAGCATCACGCCGACGGCATACGCGGTGATCAGCATGCCCGCGGTAGGAATTCCGACGCCCACACCGTCGGCGATGACCGGCAGCAGGCCCATCGGGGCGAATTCAGTGGTGCCGATGGCGAATGCACCGACGGCAAGGGCCAGCAGAGCGGCTCTGGAGGTCATGGGGGTTCCTGGGGGTGGAAACGGGCAGGTGCGCAGCCTGCGCGCTTTGCCACGGGCGATTAAGCCTCGCCCCGGGAAAACACTGTTGATCCTGGTTCACAAGCGGAGGCCGCACCCCCGCTACAGATGCAAAAACCGCAGCGCCGGTGCAGAGCCGAGCCCATGCTCGGCTGACCGGCAGGAAGCAGCCGAGCATGGGCTCGGCTCTACATGACCTCGCATCCACAACGAAGAACCCCCGGCAGGGCCGGGGGTTCGGGGTCACGCGCTTACCAGTTGCCGGCGCCGGGCACGTTGTGCTCGCGGGCGCGACGGCGCATCAGCAGGTTCAGCCACTCCACCAGCACCGAGAAGCCCATCGCGGCGTAGATGTAGGGCTTGGGCACGTGCACGTCCAGGCCGTCCAGGATCAGCACCGCACCGATCATCAGGATGAAGGCCAGGGCCAGCATCTTCACCGTCGGGTTGGCATCGATGAAGCGGCCCAGCGGGTTGGCAGCCAGCAGCATCACCAGCACCGACAGCAGGATGGCGGCCACCATCACCGGGATGTGGTCGGCGATGCCGACGGCGGTGATCACCGAGTCCAGCGAGAACACGATGTCGATCACCGCGATCTGCGCGATCACGTAGCCGAACACGGCCGAGGCCTTGGTGGTGCTGGGATCTTCATCTTCGCCGCCGCTGATCAGTTCCTTGATCTCCATGCAGCCCTTGATGATCAGGAACAGGCCACCAACGATCAGCACCAGGTCGCGGATGGAGATGCCCATGCCGGCCACGGTGAACAGGTTGGCGGCCATGTGCGCCAGGTAGGCCAGCGACACCAGCAGGCCGATCCGGGTGATGCAGGCCACCGCGATGCCGAGCTTGCGCGCGAACGGGCGGCGTTCTTCCGGCAGCTTGCTGACCGCGATGGAAATGAACACCAGGTTGTCGATGCCGAGCACGATTTCCAGCGCGCTGAGGGTGAACAGGGTCACCCAGGCGTTGGGGTCGGCGAGGAACTCAAAGGACATGGGAACTCTTCAAGGCAGTGGGGGAATGGGATTTCAGCCGTAGCTGCCGGCCAGCGCGTGCGGAACCACGACCAGGGCCCAGCACAGCAGCACGTTCATCATCAGCACGAACACCGCCGCCGAGCCCATGTCCTTGGCGCGACCGGCCAGTTCGTGGATCTCGCTGCCGTAGCGCTCGATCACCGCCTCGATGGCCGAGTTGGCCAGTTCCATCGCCAGCACCAGCAGCATCGAGCCGATCAGCAGCGCGCGCTCGACCGGGGTCTGGCCCAGCCAGATCGCGACCGGGGTCAGCAGGATCAGCAGGTAGACCTCCAGCCGGAACGACGATTCGTGCAGCCAGGCGGCGCGCAGGCCCTGCCAGGACCAGCGGGCGGCCTGGAAGATGCGGCGCGGGCCGCGGGGCAGATGACCGAACTGGTCAGCCACGGGTGGAACATCCAGCAACAGGGGCGCGGCGCAGCGACCGCTCAGACGCACGGCAGGGAATCATGGGTGCACGGGAATAGGCAGATGGCCACCATTTTGCCACAAGGCCGCCGACCATACCCCCCGGCCGCTGCGGCGAACGGCCTGCCCGGGGAAAGCGCCACGCCGCGTCCTGATCCTATGATGGTTACCCCTTCCCTGCTGGAGCGCCTGATGTCCCGTCGCCGTACCTGCCTGCTGATGCTGGGCCTGCTGACTGCCGCACCGCTGGCCCAGGCCCTGGGCCCGGCCACGTCGCCCCGGGTCCCCGAACAGGTCTCCAACGTGGCCTGGGCCGGCGACATGGCCCGCTTCGCCAGCGCCGACCAGGCCAACCCGCCGCCGCGCGGTGGCATCGAATTCATCGGCAGCTCCTCGATCCGCTTCTGGGAGAGCCTGGCCACCGACTTCCCCGGCCAGCCGGTGTTCAATCGTGGCTTCGGCGGCTCGGAAGTGCGTGACAGCACCTGGTATGCCGGCCAGATCGTGGTGCCGTATGCGCCGTGCAAGGTGTTCTTCTACGCCGGTGACAACGACCTCAACAGCGGCCGCACCGCGACCCAGGTGCGCGACGACGTGGTCGCCTTCGTGCAGCGCGTGCACCGCGACCTGCCGAAGACCACGGTGGAGTACCTGTCGATCAAGCCGAGCCCGTCGCGTGCGCACCTGCTGCCGGCGATCAACGAGGCCAACGCGCTGATCAAGGCCGCCCTGGCCAAGCTGCCCAATACCGGTTTCATCGATATCTACACGCCGATGCTGGGTGCCGATGGCCAGCCGGATGCGACGCTGTTCCGCGAGGACATGCTGCACATGACCCCGGCCGGCTATGCGATCTGGACCAGGGCAGTGGCGCCGAAGGTCAACTGCAACTGAGGGACTGCGGACGCCCGGCATGGCCCGGCGCTACCGCAACCCCACCCACGCATCGCGTGGACCTACCGACATTCCAGCAGGATGGGGTCAGAGCCCGTTGCGCAGCAACGGGATCCGACCCCGGCAGGTCGCCGCGTCAGCGGAAGATGACCGTCGCTTCGGTACCCTGCCCCGGCTCGCTGGCCAGGCTGACCTTCCAGCCGAAGCGGTCGCACAGCCGGCGCACGATCGACAGGCCCAGGCCGGTGCCCTGCGGGCGGCTGGGTTCGGCGCGATAGAACGGCTCGAACGCCCGTGACAGCGCTTCGGCGGACATGCCGATACCGGTATCGCGCACCACCACCCGATCGTTGTGCACGTGCACGTCGATGCGCCCTTCGTCGGTGTAGCTGCACGCGTTGCGCACCAGGTTGCTGACCACCACCTGCAGCACCCGCGGCGGCGCATGCAGCTGCACCGGGCCATCGCTGTGCAGGTGCACCGACACCGGGCGGGACCCCAGTAGTTCATTGGCGTTGTCCACTTCATAGCGGACGATGTCGTTGACGTCGAACAGCTCGATCTGCGGTTCGACGTCGGCCTCGCGGGCGAGGATCAGGAACGCATCGATCACCGCTTCCATGTCGCGGCCAGCCCGCTGGATGCGCTGCAGGCTGCGGCGCAGGCGCGGCTGCAGGGTTTCATCACCCAGTGCCATGTCGCTGGCAACGCGGATGACGGTCAGCGGCGTACGCAGTTCATGGCTGGCATCGCGGGTGAAATTGCGCTCGCGCGCCACGTGCGCGCTGACCCGGTTTGCCAGCGAGTGCAGCGCCGCCGCCAGCTGCCGGGTCTCGCCCTGCATGTCGGCGGGCAGCTTGTTCGGCTCCAGGTCGGCCGCCTCGGGGTGGCCCGGGTCCCAGCGCGAGACGCGCCGTGCCAGCCAGTTCACCGGCGACACCAGGCGCTTGGACGCACGGTAGGTCACCCAGCTGGCGCCATACACCGCCAGCAGGGTCAGCAGCACCGGCACGATGCCGAACCAGAACGCCAGCATCTCTGCGCGCGAACGCAGGAACACCAGGTACAGGCGGCCGGCCGGGCGCACATCGACCAGCACCAGCTGGTCGTCCTTGGGCAGTTCGTGGAAGCCGGGTTCCAGATTGCGCAGGTTGGCCGGTAACGACAGTGCCGACTGCCCGCTTTCCAGCAGGTAGCCACGGATGTTCTGGGTGTTGGGCGGCGGCTGCACCGGCGACGCTTCGTGCAGCGTCCAGTAGTACGCGGCCTCTTCGCGCAGGGCAGCGCCCACCAGGCTGTGCTTGATCACCAGCGAGACCAGCCACGCACCCAGCAGGATGCCCAGGCTGGCCAGCACTGCCTGCAGGATGAAGGCGATACGGATCTTGCGCGGCAGGCCGTGCGGCATTGCGGGGTCCCGGTCAGAGCGCTGCGATTATAGGCAGCGCGCCACGCCGTGCGGGTGCATGGGCGATGACCGGCGGCAATGCCGGCCGGTCATGCCCTGCCCTCGTACGTGGCCACCACCCGGCCGGGCCTGCTGCTGCACCGGCGCGGGCCCTGCTCAGGCCATCGGCTGGGCGATGTCGGCAATGCGGTAGCCGGCACTCTGCACGGTATGCAGCAGCGGACGGTCGAACGGCTTGTCGATGATCTTGCGCAGGTTGTACAGGTGGCTGCGCAGCGTGTCCGAATCCGGCAGCCCGTTGCCCCAGATCTCGCGCTCGATCTCCTGGCGGGTGACCACGCGCGGCGATTCGCGCATCAGGATGGTCAGCAGGCGCAGGCCGATCGGCGAAAGCTGCAGCTCGGTGCCGGCACGGGTGGCACGCATGCTGACCGGGTCGAGCACCAGGTCGGCGACCTTCAGCACTTCCGAACCGACCTGGCGACGTTCGCGACGGATCAGCGCGCGCAGGCGGGCTTCCAGCTCCTGGATCGCGAACGGCTTGGTCAGGTAGTCATCGGCACCAAAACCGAGGCCGGTGAGCTTGTCGTCCAGCGTGTCGCGTGCCGTGAGCATCAGCACCGGGGTGGACTTGCGCGCATCATTGCGCAGGCGACGGCACACTTCGATGCCATCCAGGCGCGGCAACATGAGATCGAGCACCACGACGTCATAGCTGTTCTCCGCCGCAAGGCGGTAGCCATCCAGGCCGTCCTGTGCATAGTCGACTTCGAAGCCGCGACCTTCCAGGTATTCCCCGATCATCTCGGAGATGTTGCGGTTGTCTTCGACCACCAGCACCAAGCCGGAGGTCTCCTTCGTCTGACGCATGTGATTCCCTCTAACTTCAGCTTTGTGAAACATGCCGGATCGACGGTGGACGTGATGTGAAGTTCCGTCAAGAGGAAATAAAACGGTTCAGAGCAGCGGCCTGAGCAGCGGCCAGACATTGTCCAGCACCTTCGGCTGCGCCTGCGCGGTCGGGTGCAGGCCGTCGGCCTGCATCATGCCCGGTTGCAGCGCCACGCCTTCCAGCAGGAACGGCAGCAGCGGCACCTTGTACCGCGTAGCCAATGCCTTGTAGGCCGCAGCCAGGCGCTGGCGATATGCCGGGCCGTAGTTGGGCGGCACGTCGATGCCGAGCAGCAGCACCTTGGCGCCGGCCTTCTGGCTGGCCTGCACCATTTTCTCCAGGTTGCCCTGCACCTGGGCCGGGGTCAGCCCGCGCAGTGCGTCGTTGCCGCCCAGGGCAATCACCACCACCGTCGGCTTTTCCTTCGCCAACAAGCCCGGCAGGCGGGTCAGCGCGCCCGCGGTGGTCTCGCCGCTCATGCTGGCGTTGACGATGCGCGGCGGGGTTTTCGACTGCTGCCTGACCCGCTGCTGCAGCAGGCTGACCCAGCCGGCGTCAGCGGGGATATTGTGGGCAGCACTGAGGCTGTCGCCGAGCACCAGCACGGTGCCGGCCGGACCTTTGGCACAGGCCAGCCCCGGCAACAGCAGGAACGCTAGCAGCAGCACCATCATCGCGCCGGCTCGCCGGCTCCATCCCGTCTTGCGCATTGGAGTCTCCTCATCGACAGCCTGTCCCCCCGCAGCGCGCCCGTCGCCATCGCCGTCGACCAGGTCGGCAAGTCCGTGCAGGGCCCGGAGGGTGAAGTCCACATACTGGACAACATCACCCTGACGGTCCATGAAGGCACCAGCGTGGCCATCGTCGGCGCCTCCGGTTCCGGCAAGACCACCCTGCTCGGCCTGCTTGCCGGGCTGGACCTGCCCAGTCGCGGCCGCATCGCGCTGGCGGGCCAGGACCTGTCGGCGCTGGACGAGGAGGCCCGCGCCCAGCTGCGCGCGCGCGAAGTCGGCTTCGTGTTCCAGAGCTTCCACCTGCTGCCGGCGCTGACCGCCGCCGAGAACATCGCGCTGCCACTGGAACTGGCCGGGCGCGAGGATCGTGCGCGGGTCGATGAGGTGCTGGCCCAGGTCGGCCTGTCCCATCGCGCCCGCCACTACCCGCGCCAGTTGTCCGGCGGTGAACAGCAACGCGTGGCACTGGCGCGTGCCTTCGTCACCCGCCCACGCATCCTGTTCGCCGACGAACCGACCGGCTCGCTGGACCACGCCACCGGCCAGCACATCAGCGACCTGCTGTTCGAACTCAACGCCGGCAGCGGCACCACCCTGGTGCTGGTCACCCACGACCTGCGCCTGGCCCAGCGTTGCCAGTACATCCACCGCATCGACAACGGCCGCCTGCTGCCGGTCGTGCGTGGGGCGCAGGCATGAACCTGCTGCGGCACGCGTGGCGCGCGCTGCGCCGCGAGGCGCTGGCCGGCGACCTGCTGACCGTGTTCGCCGCGCTGGTGCTGGGCGTGGCGGTGATGACCGCGGTGGGCACGCTGGTGAACCGGGTCAACCTGGCGCTGACCGGCAGCGCGGCGGAGATGCTTGGCGGCGACCTCGGCATTGCCGGGCGCGATGATCCGTCCCAGGCATTCGCCGACGAGGCACAACGGCGTGGACTGGCCTACACCCGCATCGCCAGTTTCGGCAGCGTGCTGTTCAACGGCGATGCCAGCCAGATGGCCAGCATCAAGGCGGTGCAGGCGGGCTATCCGCTGCGTGGCACGCTGCGGGTGCGGGCCACACCCGGCGGCGCCCTGATCGCCGAGGCCGGCATGCCGGCCAAGGGCCAGGCCTATGCCGACCCGCGCCTGCTGCAGGGGCTGGGATTGAAGGCCGGCGATGATCTCGAGTTCGGCGCCGGCACGCTGCGCATCGCCGGCATCATCGAGGCCGAGCCGGATACCGGTGGCGACCTGCTGACGCTCTCCCCCACCCTGCTGGTCAACCGCGCCGATGTGGAAGGCACGGGACTGCTTGGCCCCGGCAGCCGCATCAACTACCGGCTGATGTTTGCAGGACCGGCCGGGCAGGTCGCGTCCCTGCGTGAGTGGCTGCTGCCACAGGTGAAGGGCCTGCGCCTGCTGAGCGTGGATGACACCCAGCGCGGCGTGCGCCAGGCCTTCGATCTGGCCGGCCGCTTCCTCGGCCTGAGCGCGCTGCTGGCGGTGCTGCTGGCGGGCGTGGCCACCGCATTGGCGGCCAACCGCTTCGCCCTGCGCCGCATCGACCAGGTGGCGATCCTGCGCTGCCTCGGTGCGCGCCAGCGCGACATCCTGCTCGGCCTGGCACTGCAGCTGTTGATGCTGGCGGTACCGGCCTGTGCGCTTGGCATCGGCCTGGGCATGGCCGCGCAGGAAGGGCTGGTACAGGTGCTGGGCAGCCTGGTGCCGCAGCGCCTGCCGCTGCCGGAGGCGATGCCGGCGCTGACCGGTGCGGGCATCGGCCTGTTGCTGCTGTTCGGCTTCGGCCTGCCCCCGCTGCTGCGCCTGCGCGGGGTGCCGCCGATGCGCGTGCTCAACCGTTCCTTCGCCGCCCTGCCGCCCACCTCGCTGCTGGCCTATGTGGCTGCGCTGGGGGCAAGCCTGTTGCTGGCGGTGCAGGTCACCGGTGACCTCAAGCTGGCGCTGTGGGTACTGGGTGGCCTGGCCGCGCTGGCGGTGGCGGCCGGTGTGGTCGGATTCGTGCTGCTGCAGTTGATGCGCGGCCTGCAGCATCGCCTGCATGGCAACTGGCGACTGGGCCTGGCCGCACTGACCCGGCGCCGGCTGCTGGCGGTGATGCAGCTGGTCGGGCTGTCGCTGTCGCTGTGCGCGCTGTTGCTGCTGGCCGTGACCGGCCCCGGCCTGCTGCAGCAGTGGCGCGAGCGGCTGCCGGCAGACACGCCCAACTACTTCCTGATCAACATCCAGCCCGAACAGCGCGACAGCGTGCTGGCAACACTGCGTGGGCTGGGTGCCAATGACGCCAGCATCGAACCGATGGCCACCGGGCGCCTGATCGCCATCAACGGCAAGCCGCCCCTGCGGGTGGACCGCGAGCCCGGACAGGACGGGCAACCGGCGCAGGGCGGCCAGCGCGAAGACGATGACGAGAACCGGCCACTGAATTTCAGCTGGCGCAGCACCTTCCCGCCGGCCAATACGCTGGTCAATGGCTCGTTCTGGAAAGCCGACAGCACCGCACCGGAAGCCTCGGTGGAGATCGGCTGGGCCAAACGCTACGGCGTGCATCCGAGCGACCGCATCACCATTGCAGTGGGCGAGCAGGAGCGCGAATTCACCGTCACCAGCGTGCGCAAGGCGGACTGGAACACCTTCCGCCCCAACTTCTTCGTGCTATTGAACCCGAACGCCGTGGGTGACACCCCGCACAACCTGCTGTCGGCATTCCACCTGCCGGCCGGCAAGGCGGCCGGGCTGGGCGAGCTGGTGCGTGCGCAACCGAACCTGTCACTTCTCGATGTGGATGCGGTGATTTCGCAGGTGCGGGATGTGATGGAACGCGTGGCGCAGGCGGTGCAGCTGGTGATGGTGTTCAGCCTGCTGGCTGGTGTGCTGGTGCTGCTGGCCGCGCTGCAGGCCACGGCCGGCGAGCGTCGCTACGACAGCGCCGTGCTGCGCACGCTGGGCGCGACCCGGCGCCAGCTGCGTGGCGCGGTCCTGGTCGAGTTCGGCGCACTGGGCACACTGGCCGCGCTGCTTGCGGTGGGCGCGGCCGCGGCCATTGGCGTGGTGGTTTCGCAGAAGGTGTTCGAGCTGCCGTTGCTGCCACCCTGGCCAGGACTTCTGCTGGGCGGCGTGGTCGGCATCGGATTGAGCCTGCTGGCCGGTTGGTGGGGCACGCGGCGCATCCTGCACACCTCGCCGGCCCTGGCCCTGCGGGAGGCCTGACGCGACGCCGGAACCGCTAGTTCCACGCCATGCGTGGATGCACGGAAGAGCGTGCCGAGCCAGCTCGGCACCTACCAGGCCGTCGAGCCAGGCTCGACCTTACCGGGCCTTTTCCACGTACTTGGCGAACACGTCGTCGATCTGCGTGTCCTTCACCTTCTTGCCGGCCTGGATCTCTTCGGCCTGGGTGAACATCGGGATGATCATCGCCATGCCGTCCAGCTTGGTCTTCAGGTGCACGCCCGGGGCCTCGCCGAGGAAGCCGTCCCAGCGCTGACGCACCTTGGCCCAGTAGCCGGCGGTGGCCTTCCAGTAGTCGCGCGCCGGGGTGAAGTCGATCTCGGTGGTCTTCACGTAGTCGTTGAAGCCGAACTCGCGCGCGATCTCCACCTGGCTGCCATCGGCGTTGCGCTGCACCTTGGTGTTGAACTGCTCATGGGTCCAGCCGTTCGGGGTCAGCGTATGGCGGTTGATCACGGCCAGCGCGTTGTAGTCGCTGCGCTTGGTGTACTCACGACGCGGCAGCGGTCGCCAGCTCAGGTCGCTGGTCCAGCTCGGCACGTTGTTGGTGTAGGTCCATTTGCCTGTGCCGCAGTAGCGCGGTGCATCGCTCACTTCATACACGCACTGGGTCCAGGCACCCTGGTTCACCGCCGCCGGAATGCTGCGCACCTGCCAGGTCTGGTCGGCACTGAACTCGAAACGGTTGGGTGCTTCGTACACCCAGTCCTGGCGCCAATGCTTGGTGATGTGGCCGCTCTTCTCGTCCAGCAGCAGGTGTTGCAGCACGATGCGCTTCGGGGTGTCCTCGACCACGATGACCACTTCGTTGCCACCGCTGCGCATCGCTGGCGCACGCTCATAGCCCGGCTTCAGCAGCACGGTTTCGTCGAAGGCGAAATCCACGGTGTACTCGCCCTGCATGGCCAGGATGCTGTCGTGGTCGCGGGCGCTGTCGGCGGGCTGCGCGCTGGCCACGCCGCTGGCGGCGAGCAACAGCAGTACGCTGGCTGTCTGGAGCTTCATCGGGGTATTCCTTCGGGGTTGCAGGTTCGTTGAGAGGCCATCCATGGCCGTCGGGCGTTCCATCAGAAAAGGATCAGAGGCGGATCAGCGGCAGGTCGCCGGGAGCCCGCGGTTCCGGCCGGCGTGCGGCGTCGGCGCAGCAGCAGTCGTCGATGGCCAACTCGCCCTCGGCCCCTTCCAGGCGGGCGATGCGGCGTGCGGTGGCTGCGCCCAGCGACGACAGCGTCGACAGGCTGGCCGCGAGTGTGCGCCCATCATCGGCGGCATGCAGGCGCAGCGCACACAGGCGCCAGCGCTGGCCGCCGAGATGACCGGCCAGGCGCCGCCACAGGCGTTCGCCGACACTGCCGTCGCTGTCGTGCTGTGGGCCCGGCGGCAGCGCGGCCACCAACCGGTCCCAGGCCAGGAAATCGCTGTCCGGCAGCAGGTACAGGCGCCACACACAGCGGCCGCGGCCATCGAGGAAGCACAGGCTCTCACGCAGGCCTTCACTGTCCACGCCCTGGCAGGCGTGCACGCGTACGGCCTGGCGCCAGCCGCCCAGCTCGTTGCCGTCGGCGTGGTACAGGCACAACACGGTGCCGAGCGTGGCCAGCTGTGCCGGGGTCGGCCAGGCCGCGCTGTGCGGCGCGGCGATGGAATCATTCCTGCGTGCGGACAGTGCTCGGCTCATGAGGTCACCAGGAAACGGCAAGACTGGCGGAGAAGGTACGGCCCGGGCTGCTGAAACGATCGCTCAACGCGCGATTGGTGATCAGGCTCGGGGTGATCGACGACCACTCGATATAGCGTTTGTCGGCCAGGTTGAACACGCCGACGTTGAAGGTGGCACCCGGTGCGAAGTTCCAGTGCGCCATCAGGTCCAGCACGCCGTAGCCGGCCGGCTGGTAGACGAACGGTGCCGGTGCGTTCGGATTGGTCTGCGCAGCAGGCGGTGGCAACCGCTTCTTGCGCTGCACGAAGGTGCCGGCCAGTTCAACGCCCCAGGTATCGGTGTCGTACATCAGGCCCAGCGTGCCACGCAACGGATCGACCGAGGCCAGCGGTTCGTCATCGGTCCGGTTGTCGCCACGCGACCATGCCAACGCACTGCGCAGCGCCCAGCCCTTCAGCGCCGGGCTGAGTTCGCCGAACTCGATGCCGGCCTTCATTTCCGCGCCATAGATGCGCGCGTCGGCGATGTTCTGCGACTGGAACACGGTCAAACCCTGTGCGTTGCGGCCGGTATCGACGTTGGACTGGATGAAATCCTTGTAGTCGTTGTAGTAGCCGCTGACGCTGACGTACGCCGCCGGCGCGATGAAGCGCAGGCCCAGTTCGTAGCCGTCGCTGGTTTCCGGCTTCAGGTCCGGATTGGCGATGGCGGTATAGCGGAAGGCGACGTTGGTCAGGCCGATGTTGACGTCGTTGTACGGCGGCGAACGGAAGCCACGCGCATAACCGGCGAACAGCGACCATTCGTCGGTGAAGCGCCAGACCATGCCCAGCTTCGGCGACACGCTGGTCTTCTTCAGCTGCGCCACGGCCGTGGTCGGGTTGTCTTCGGCGAAGATGCTGTCCACTTCCGGCTTCAGCTCGTAACGGTCCACGCGCACGCCCGGCACCAGCGACAGCCGGCCATCGGCAAAGCGCATCTCATCCTGTGCATACAGGCCCAGCTCGGTGGTCTTGCTGATCGGGAAGTCACGCACCGGGAAGGTGTCCGGCAGCACCGTGTTGCTGACCACCCCAGCCTGGTTGACCTGATAGCCATCGCGCTTCTGGCGGATCTCGGTACGGGTGCCTTCGAACCCGTAGGTCAATGCGTGCTCGACACCGCCGGTGGTGAACGCCTTGTTGAACTGCGCCTGCAGGCCATAGGCATGCTGGTCGAAGGAGAACACGCGGTGGCGGCGGGTGCCGTCGGTGCGGGTCTCGTCGGTCTGCTGCCGGGTTTCGCTGTTCTGCGCGTACACCTGCCAATGCAGGCTGTCGGCGAACGGCTGGTCCAGCGCATCCATCTCGTGGGCGAAGGACACACGGTTGCGCTTCTGGGTGTCGTGGGACTTCATGCCAGTGGCTGCGGCAAGCGCGCCGGGGCGCGGTGCAACACTGGCAATCGCCGACAGTACATTGGTATCGGTGGTGTCTTCGTTGCCTTCCACGGTCAAGCGGAAGCGCTGGTCCTCGCTCGGCGCATAGACCAGCTTGCTGAGCAGGCTGCGGCCGTCGCGATCCTGCGGATTGGACGCGGTGCGGGTGTCGTTGTCGCTGCGTACCGTGCCCTTGTTGTCGGTTTCCTGGCCCTGGTGGTGGTTGACGTTGACCAGGCCGCTCCAGTGGTCGCCACCAAAGGCGGCCGTGGCACCGCCGAGCAGGCCCTTCCATTCACCGTCGTAGCCGAATTTCAGGCCGAAGTAGCTGTTCCTGCCGTCCTTGAGGTAGTCGGCCGGGTCCTTGGTCACGAAGGCGACCACGCCACCGAGTGCATCGGAGCCGTACAGCGAACTGGCCGGCCCACGCACGATCTCCACCCGCTTGAGCGTGTCGAGGTCGGTGAAGTTGCGGTTGGAACTGGCGAACGAACCGATGTCGAACCGGGTCGGCATGACGATGCCGTCGGTCTGGATGCGCACGCGGTTGCCGTCCAGGCCACGGATGCGGAAACCATCCAGGCCGAAGCGAGTCGCGCTGCGGGTGACCGACAGGCCCGGTTCGTAACGCACCAGGTCCTTGATGTCCTGCACCAGGTGCCGGTCCATCTGCTCACGGTCGATGACGTCCACGGTGGCCGCCACGTCGCTCACGGCCCGCTCGGTGCGGGTGGCGGTGACCTGCACCCGATCGAATTCGCGCGCATCGGGGGCAGCAGTGGCAGCAGCGTGGGCGGACAGCGGCAGCGCCATCCAGACAGCAAGGCAAAGGGCGGTATGGCGGGTCATCGGGTTCGTTCGGTCAGGCAGGGGAACCCCCGGTTACCGGCACACCCGGAAGGTGCACGCGGTAGACCGAGGGGGAGAGAGCGGGAGCGGACGGGTCGCCCACCCCGTCGGCGCAGCCGGCAGGAGGGAGGGAGGCGGGCGACCAGACCGCGATTACTTGGTCAGGATCAGCTTGTCGTTGCTGGTGTGCCGCAGGCGATAGAAGCGGTCGCCGTGCTGGATCAGGATTTCACGACGGCCCTTGAGCAGGGCTTCGCTGTCGATGACCTCTTCCGGCGGAACGACGCGGACCGGGCGATCGCGGAGGGTCAGCGTTTCGGGGCGCAGCAGTACAGGTTGAGCATTCATGAGCATCTGGACTCGTGCGAGGGACGAGTCAAATGATAATGATTCTCAGTTGACAATCAACAACCATTCTCAATTTGATTGATGGGATTAATGATCGAATTCTGTAATTCGATAGATTTCGTCAATCGAATGGCGGCACAGATTTGTAGAGTCGACTGTTAGTCGACTGCTGTTGCTCGAAGCAGTCGACTATTCGAAGCAGTCGGCTATTCGAAGCAGTCGACTAACAGTCGACTCTACCGAGTCCGATCCCGATCCCGATCCCGTTCCCTCGGCCGAGCCGGCCCGACCGAGGCCCCAGGCCCGGCCGGCCCCGGGGGTCAGCCGAAGACGGCTTCGACCTCGGCCCAGCCGGCGGCATCGACCTGTTCCAGCACCTCCAGCGCCTGCAGGTTCTGCAGCAGCTGGCTGACCCGGCTGGCGCCGAGGATCACGCTGGAGACATTCGGGTTGCGCAGGCACCAGGCGATGGCCAGCGTGGCCGGAGCCTGGCCCAGCGCGCGCGCGACTTCGCTGAAGCGGCGCACCTGGCCCAGGCGGGCCTCGGCGTCGGTGCCCAGCACCAGGTCCTGCAGCCATTCCATGCCTTCCCGGCCCAGCCGCGCATCGGCCGGAATGCCCTGATCGTACTTGCCGGTCAGCAGGCCCGAGGCCAGCGGCGAGAAGATGGTGGTGCCCAGCCCGGCGCGGGCGTACAGCGGTGCGTACTCGACCTCCACCCGCTCGCGGTGCAGCAGGTTGTACTGCGGCTGCTCCATCGACGGGCCCTGCAGGTTGTGCCCTTCGGCGAAATCCAGCGCCTGCTGGATCTGCACCGCCGACCACTCCGAAGTGCCCCAGTAGAGGATCTTGCCCTGCCGCACCAGGGTATCCATGGCGTGCACGGTCTCGGCGATCGGCGCGTCCGGATCCGGGCGGTGGCAGTAATAAAGGTCCAGGTAATCCACCCGCAGGCGCTTGAGCGCGGCATGGCAGGCGTCGGTCACATGCTTGCGTGACAGGCCACGCTGGGTCGGCCGCGGGTCCTTGGCACTGCCGAAGAACACCTTGCTGGACACGCAGAAGCCGTCGCGCGGCAGGCGCAGGTCGCTGATCACGTCGCCCATCACCTGTTCGGCGCGGCCGTTGGCGTAGCCCTCGGCGTTGTCGAAGAAGTTGACGCCATGATCCCAGGCGGCGGCCACCAGGTTGCGGGCCTCATCGCGCGGGATCTGGTCACCGAAGGTCACCCAGGCGCCGAAGGAAAGGGCGGAAACCGGCAGGCCGGTGGAGCCCAGGCGACGGTATTGCATGCGAATCTCCTGCTGCGGGCCCGCATCCGGGCCGGGATCGATCCCCATTCTACCTGTCGCCGCCGGCCGCAAGCCCTTGCCGTTGCTGGCCTGATCGGTACCGATGGGTGCGCGCACGCTGCTTTTCCTTGCCCCGGCCCCGGCCCTGCACTAGGCTTCCCGTTTTTCGCGACGCCCCAGGGGAGTCACTCACATGGTCGAAGGTTTGGGCAGGATCGGCTTCGGCCTGTTCGGGTTGGCGGTGCTGATCGGCATCACCTGGTTGTTTTCCAATAACAAGCGTGCGGTTGACTGGAAGCTGGTTGCTACCGGTATCACCCTGCAGATCGCTTTCGCGGCGCTGGTGATCCTGGTGCCGGGCGGGCGCGACGTGTTCGACGCGCTGGGCCACGGCTTCGTCAAGGTGCTGAGCTTCGTCAACGAGGGCTCCGGTTTCATCTTCGGCTCGTTGATGGACACCAAGAACTACGGCTTCATCTTCGCCTTCCAGGTGCTGCCGACCATCATCTTCTTCTCGGCGCTGATGGGCGTGATGTACCACCTGAACATCATGCAGGCGATCGTGCGCGTGATGGCGTGGGCGATCACCAAGGTGATGCGCGTGTCCGGTGCGGAAACCACCAGCGTCTGCGCCAGCGTGTTCATCGGCCAGACCGAGGCGCCGCTGACCGTGCGCCCGTACATCGCCAAGATGACCCAGTCCGAGCTGCTGACCATGATGATCGGCGGCATGGCGCACATCGCCGGCGGCGTGCTGGCCGCCTACGTGGGCATGCTCGGCGGCGGCGACCCGGTGCAGCAGGCGTTCTACGCCAAGCACCTGCTGGCAGCCAGCATCATGGCCGCGCCGGCCACCCTGGTCGTGGCCAAGCTGTTGATTCCGGAAACCGGCACCCCGCTCACCCGGGGTACGGTGAAGATGGAAGTGGAGAAGACCTCCAGCAACATCATCGACGCGGCCGCCGCCGGTGCCGGTGACGGCCTGAAGCTGGCGCTGAACATCGGCGCGATGCTGCTGGCCTTCATCGCCCTGATCGCGCTGCTGAACGCCCCGCTGACCTGGATCGGTGAGGTGACCGGCCTGGCCGCGCAGATCGGCAAGCCGACCAACCTGTCGACCATCTTCGGTTACGTGCTTGCCCCGATCGCCTGGGTGATCGGTACCCCGTGGGCCGATGCCACCACCGTTGGTTCGCTGATCGGCCAGAAGGTCGTGATCAACGAATTCGTGGCCTACACCGAGCTGTCGCAGATCGTGAACGGCCAGGTGGCCGGCGTGAGCCTGTCCAACGAAGGTCGCTTGATCGCCACCTACGCACTGTGCGGCTTTGCCAACTTCAGCTCGATCGCCATCCAGATCGGCGGCATCGGTGGCCTGGCCCCGGAACGTCGCCACGACCTGGCCAAGTTCGGCCTGCGCGCGGTGCTGGGCGGTACCATTGCCACCTTCATGACGGCGACCATCGCCGGCGTGCTGACGCACTTCAGTTGAACCCTTGGTTGAGAAAAGATTCCCTATGAGCAGCAGTGTCGTTGTCGTCGGTTCCTTCAATGTCGATCACGTGTGGCGGTGCGAATCACTGCCGGCACCGGGCGCGACCATTGCCGGCCGCTACAGCACCGGCCCGGGTGGCAAGGGCTTCAACCAGGCCGTGGCCGCCTGCCGCGCCGGCGCCGAGACGCACTTCGTGTGCGCGCTGGGCGATGACGCCGGTGGCGCCACCGCGCGTGAACTGGCCGCGCAGGATGGTTTCGGCCTGATCGCCGAAGCCAGCAGCGAGCCGACCGGCACCGCCGGCATCTATGTGGACGCGCGCGGCCGCAACACCATCGTGATCGGCCCGGGCGCCAACGCCGCGCTCAGCACCGACTTCCTGCAACAGCAGCAGGCGCTGCTGACCGGCGCCAAGGTGGTGCTGGTGCAGCTGGAATCGCCGGTGCAGACGATTGAAGCGGCGCTGGCCACGGCACGCGAGGCCGGCGTCACCACGGTGCTCAACACCGCACCGGCCGACGCCCCCTCGACCATCGGCCTGCTCAAGCTGGCCGATGTGATCACCCCGAACGAAACCGAGTTCGCCGCCCTGCTCGGCCGCCATGTCGGCGAGCGCGTGGATGCCAACGACGTGGCCGCACTGGATGGCGCCAGCCTGCATGCGCTGTGCCGCAAGCTGGTCGGCAACGGCACGGTGGTGGTGACCCTGGGTTCGGTGGGCGTGTTCGTCTCACATGCCGACGAGAACCTGCGCGGCGATACCCAGCCGTACTACCGTGTCGGTGCCGAACAGGTGCAGGCCATCGACACCACCGGTGCCGGTGACGCCTTCAACGGTGCGCTGGCCGCGTCGCTGGCGCAGGTGGCCGACGCCCCGTTCGCCCGCCACGTGCGCTTCGCCAACCAGTTCGCCGGCCGTTCGACCGAGAAGGAAGGCGCCGCTGCGGCAATGCCGCGTTTCACCCCGTCCGACGCCGAAGCAAAGTAATTCCACGCCATGCGTGGATGAAGAAGCCCGGGCATGCAGATGCCCGGGCTTTTTTGTGGGTCTTCCATCCACGCATGGCGTGGATCTACCGGCGGGTGGTCCCACCCACGTGGGAAGCGACCGAGGAGGCCGTGGTAGATCCACGCCATGCGTGGATGCGCGTTACCGGCCCACCCAGCCGCCCACTATCGCCCGCCCGTGGGGGCGGTGGCAGCAACCGTCAAGCATCTGCTGATGCCTGTACGGCATGAGGTCGGTGCTGATCGGCCTGAACCCGGGCCGCGCCGACACAACCGTGCCGCCGCCCGCGCCCTACAATGGGCGCATGCAGATCGGCCCGTACACCATTGCCCCCAACGTCGTGCTGGCGCCCATGGCCGGCGTCACCGACAAGCCCTTCCGCCTGCTGTGCAAACGGCTGGGCGCTGGTTTGGCCGCCTCGGAAATGACCATCAGCGACCCGCGCTTCTGGAACACGCGCAAGTCGATCCACCGCATGGACCATGACGGCGAGCCGGCACCGGTCAGTGTGCAGATCGCCGGCACCGAACCGCAGCAGCTGGCCGAGGCCGCGCGCTACAACGTCGACCACGGCGCGCAGATCATCGACATCAACATGGGCTGCCCGGCCAAGAAGGTGTGCAACGCCTGGGCGGGTTCGGCGCTGATGCGCGACGAGCAGCTGGTGGCTCGCATCCTCGAAGCCGTGGTCAACGCGGTGGACGTGCCGGTCACGCTGAAGATCCGCACCGGCTGGGACTGCGACCATCGCAATGGCCCGCTGATCGCGCGCATCGCCGAGGACAGCGGCATCGCGGCGCTGGCGGTGCATGGCCGCACCCGCGACCAGCACTACACCGGCCAGGCCGAGTACGGCACCATCGCCGAGATCAAGGCCGCGCTGCGCATTCCGGTGATCGCCAACGGCGATATCGATTCGCCGCAGAAGGCCGCCTACGTCCTGAAGGAAACCGGCGTGGACGCGGTGATGATCGGCCGCTCGGCGCAGGGCCGGCCGTGGATCTTCCGCGAGGTGGCGCACTACCTGGCCACCGGCGAGGAACTTCCACCACCTTCACTGGCGGAAGTACGCGACATCCTGCTTGGCCACCTGCACGCACTGCATGCGTTCTATGGCGAGCCCCAGGGCGTGCGCATCGCGCGCAAGCACCTGGGCTGGTATGCCAAGGACCGGCCAGAGAACGCCGCTTTCCGCGCAGTGGTCAACCGTGCCGAAGATCCGCAGAGCCAGATCGCACTGACCACCGAGTACTTCGACCGCCTGATCGCCGGGGAACCGGCGCTGCCTTCGGCGGCCTGAGCCGCCAGCCCCGCGTTTCCGAACAGTCGAGCCAGCTCGACGCTACAAGAGCCCGCCGTCATGACCCCGCCGATCTCCTCCCCGACCTACCTGCACGGGTTCTCCGGTACCGAGCAGCAGCGCCTGATGACCCAGGCGCGCCTGCTGGAATCGAGCATCTTCGGCCAGATCGACTACAGCGGCGCGCGACGCCTGCTGGAAGTCGGCAGCGGCGTGGGTGCGCAGACCGAGATCCTGCTGCGCCGCTTCCCGGAACTGCACGTGACCGGCGTGGACCTGAGCGAGACCCAGCTGGAGACTGCACGCGAGAACCTGTCGCGCACACCATGGTGCAGCGACCGCTACACCCTGCAACAGGCTGACGCCGGCGAACTGCCCTTCGAGGCGCGCAGCTTCGATTCGGCGTTCCTGTGCTGGGTGCTGGAACACGTTCCGTCACCGGCACGCGTGTTGAGTGAAGTGCGTCGCGTGCTGGCCCCGGGGTCGCCGGTCTACATCACCGAGGTGATGAACGCCTCGTTCCTGCTCGACCCGTATTCGCCGCATATCTGGCGCTACTGGATGGCCTTCAACGATTTCCAGTACGACCATGGGGGCGACCCGTTCGTCGGCGCCAAGCTGGGCAACCTGCTGCTGGCCGGTGGCTTCCGCGACGTGCACACCGAGATCAAGACCATCCACCTGGATAACCGTGAACCGGCACGTCGCAAGACAATGATCGCGTTCTGGGAACAGCTGCTGCTGTCGGCGGCAGACCAGTTGTTGCAGGCCGGCTCGGTGGACGAGGAAACCGTGGAAGGCATGCGCCGCGAATTCCGGCTGGTGCAGAACGATCCGAACGCGGTGTTCTTCTATTCGTTCGTGCAGGGCCGCGCGACGGTGTATTGAGGCCGGTCCTCGCCACAGGGTGGCCTGCGGCTCCGGCAGCAACCGGCTAGAATCCCGCAGTCCCGGCCTCGGAACGGCGCGTGCCGGGGCCTCTCCCCGTGCGGCAGCAGAGCATCGGTGCGTGAGCCTGTCGCGCGCGGATGGACCTGACCTGCGGGAGCATGATGAACGACAACGGCCGAACGCCTTTCCCTGCCCAGGACCCGGGCCAGACGGGCGGACTTCGCCTTGGCCAGGTTCGCCTGCTTGCCGGGATCATGGCGCTGCTGTGCATCCTGTATGTCGCGCTCGCACTGACGCCTTCTTCCTACTCGCTGGCCTACGAGTACCTCGGCCTGACCCCGCAGCAGCCGCTGCTCGGTACCGCCCGCTACATCCGCACCGACGAATGGATGGTGTTCACGCCGTACATCCAGATCGCGGTCAACAACGACTTCGGGCAGTTCAATGCGCACTCGGCATACCACGAGTCACTGCGCACCTTCCAGGCGCTGCCGCTGCAGGACTGGGGGCTGCTGTTCAAGCCGTACCACTGGGCGTTCTTCATGCTGCCTGCAGCGAACGCCTATTCGTTCTTCTTCATGTTCATGGCCATGGCCTTCCTGAGCGGATGGGCCCTGCTCCTGCGCCAACTGCGGATGCCGGCACTAGCCGCAGTACTGGTTTCGACCACGCTGTTCTTCGCGCCGTTCGTGCAGGTCTGGTGGACCAGTAATGCCGGTGCCTTCGCGCTGGCACCCTGGGTTGCGGTGGCATGGCTGGGCATCGGCCATCGCGCGCTGCGCATCGTGGCCTGCGCCTATGCACTGGCGGCATGGCTGATCGCGGTGTCCTACCCGCCTTTCATCATTTCCTCGGTGCTGGCCCTGGCGGTGCTGGTGCTGGCGGTCCGGCGCGATGCCATCACCGTTGTACGTCTGGTCGATGCCGCCATCGCAGGCGCGATCGCACTGGCGGTGTTCGTCGGCTACTTCCACGACATCATCCCGATCGTGCGCAACACGGTGTACCCCGGCCAGCGCCAGAGCGCCGGTGGCGGTGTCGGCCTGACCAGCCTGCTCGCGCACCTCTTCCCGAACCTGATGACCTACCGGTTCGCCCCGCTGCCGTTGTTCAAGGCATCCAACGATTGCGAAATCGCGGTGCTGGGCAGCCTGCTGCCGCTGTTCACCCTGGTGCTGGCCGATGGCGCACGGCTGCGTGAATGGGCGAAAAGCCATCGCAGCTCCCTGCTGATCCTGGCCGCCGGCCTGCTGTTCATCGCCTGCTGGATCTTCCTGCCTGTGCCTGCCGTGGTTGGCAAACTGACCACCCTGTCGATGGTGCCCCCCGCTCGCGCACTGCTGGCCTTCGGCCTGTTGCTCAACATCGCCTGCGCGATGATCCTGGTGCACTGCGGCGTGCGCCTGCAGCGCTGGCGCCTGCTGCTTCTGGCGGCGCTGCTGATGGTCGGCAGCCTGGCCAAGTTCCTGTTCGGTGAAGGCCAGTTCAGTCGCCTGCACAGCGCTGCCGACGCCATTCCCTACCTGTGCCTGGCCGCACTCGCCGTCGCCGCGCGGCGCCCGCAGTTGTCGGTTCACGCCGCGAGCCTGGTGCTGGCCACGGCCGCGCTGGCCAACCTGCTGGGCAACGGCCTGTTCAATCCCGTGCAGCCGGCCGGCCCGATCTTCGCAATGGACCGCACCGCCGTCCTGCACTCCCTGCAGGCCCGCGGCTCAGCCACCACGACCGAAGGCGCGCTGGTGGCTCCCGGTGGGTTCGGGGCCCTCCTGCCGGGTGTTGGCATTCCCGCCGTGAACCATGTGCTGTACCTGCCACAGATGGATTACTTCCGCCGCTACTTCCCGTCCCTGCCCGACGAGCAGTTCAACTTCACCTTCAACCGCTACCACCACATCACCGTAGCGCCTGAGGGCGACACACCACGGGTGCTCCAGGGGGATCTGGTGGAACTGCCGGCAAAACCCCTGCTGGCCCACCCAGCCCCATGAATCAGATGACCACCACTTCGCCCTCCGCATCCACGCCGGCTCGGATCGCCGTGATCATCCCCTGCTACAAAGTGACCCGCCACGTGCTGTCCGTGCTGGCGGCGATCGATGATGCGGTAACGGCGATCTACTGCGTGGACGATGCGTGCCCCGACGGCAGCGGCCGCCTGATCCAGGCCGAAGCCAACGACCCGCGGATCACCGTGCTGTTCCATCAGCACAACCTCGGCGTCGGCGGCGCGATCAAGACCGGGTACCGCGCGGCCATCGCCGATGGCATGGACATTCTGGTCAAGGTCGATGGCGATGGGCAGATGGACCCAGCGCTGCTGATGGACTTCGTCGCGCCGATCGCCGACGGCCATGCCGACTACACCAAGGGCAACCGATTCTGGAACCTGACCCACATCCGCCGCATGCCTCCAGTGCGGCGCCTGGGCAACCTGCTGCTGTCCTTCATGACCAAGGCTTCGTCCGGGTACTGGCAGGTGTTCGATCCGACCAACGGCTACACCGCCATCCATGCCAAGGTCGCCAGCCACCTGAAGCTCGAGGCGGTCAGCGACCGCTATTTCTTCGAGACCGACATGCTGTTCCGACTGAACACCGTGCGCGCGGTCGTGCAGGATGTGGCGATGGATGCCCACTACGGCGACGAAACCAGCAACCTGCGCATCGGTCGCATCCTGGGTGAGTTCACCTTCAAGCACGTGCGCAACACGCTCAAGCGCATTGCCTACAACTATTTCCTGCGCGACCTCAGCATCGCGTCGCTGGAGCTGATCGCCGGCAGCAGCCTGCTCGCCTTCGGGGGGCTGTTCGGGATGTACCACTGGGTGCGGTCGGCCCAGGCCGATGTCGCCACGCCGGTAGGGACGATCATGATCACCATGGTCGCGCTGATCTCGGGGCTGCAGTTCCTGCTGGCGTTCGTTGGCTTTGACATCGCCAACGTGCCGCGCCAGGTACTGAACCGTTCGATCAAGCTCAACCGCCTTCCTCAGTAGAGCCACGCGATGCGTGGCTGTTGTTCGCACCATCCACGCATGGCGCGGATCTACGGGTGCGCGGAACCGCTCGCGGCAGCCGCCGGCTCATGCCAGATGCGCTGCCACATCGCGGCAAGCCGGCGCCCGGCGTCGGCGCGTGCTCCCGGGCTGCTGTAGTCCGCACGCACCTGTTCGGGCACGATCGGCCGCCACTGCCCGTCCACCTGCTCGGCCACCACGAAGTTGAAGGTGTAATCCGGCTCCAGGCCCATGCGCAGATCACTGAGCACCAAGCGCCCGTCAACGACCTGCGCACGCATGAAGCCGCGATTGAACCACTGCAGGCGCTGTACCGCGGGAATCGCCTGCGCCTCGCGCAGTGCCTGCACGTTGGAGGGATGGCCTTCGAACTGCATCGGCCCATGATCGGCCACCAGCGAGCGGTCGCCCACTACGTAGCCGTTCGGCGTCATCGCCACCACCCGCCACAGCAGCGTGTTGAACGGCATCGGCACCGAGAAGCGCGGCGCATCGGCCAGGCCCATCGCGGCCAGGCTCTGCTGCGCGGCACGGTCGACCTGCGCCTTGGCCACCAGACCCCAGCCCAGGTATGCGCTGCTGACCAGCAGTGATGCCCCCAGCACCTTGCCGACCCAGGGGCGCGCACGACCGAACCAGGCCAGCACGCAGCCCAGCAGCAGCCACACCGTGTATGCAGGGTCGATGATGAAGACGCTGGAGCCCATGGTTGGATGCGGCCGCAGCGGCCACCACAGCTGGGTGCCGTAGACAGTGAACGCATCCAGCACCGGGTGGGTCACCAGCGCCAGCTGGATCGCCCAGAACCAGCGCGCCGGTGACTGCGCGACCCTGCCATTGCCAAAGCGCTTGAACAACCACCAGATCAGCGCCGCCACCCAGGGCAGCACCAGCAACGAATGGCTGAAACTGCGGTGCTCGACCATGTTCGCCACCGGGTCGGTGGCGGTGAAGCCGAGCCACAGCGCGTCGAGGTCCGGCAGGGTGCCGAGCGCGGCACCGGCCAGCAGGGCCGCACGGCGATGGCCGGGCGGAGCGATGGCAGCAGCGACGGCGCCGCCGAGTACGATCTGGGTCAGGGAATCCATGGCCCGATGCTAGCGGCTTGCGGGCGGTGCATGTAGAGCCGAGCCCTCGGCTGCTCTTCGTTGCGTGCAACGGCAGCCGAGCATGGGCCCGGCTCTACAAGAGGACAGACGCGGGTTACGCCGCCTGCGACAGGCGTGCGCCCGGCAACGCCACCAGCGTCTGGCCGTTGTGGTCCAGCAGGCGCAGCGCGCCGTCGTGGTCTTCGACCAGCGCGGTCAAGCTTTCCACCCAGTCGCCATCGTTCGCATAGACCAGGCCGTCGCGTTCGACCAGCGCGGCGCGGTGGATATGGCCACAGACGACGCCATCCAGGCCACGCCGGCGCACGTCGTCCAGCCCGGCCTGCACGAAGCGCTCGATGTAGCGTTCGGCCGCACCACTGCGCTTTTTCAGGAACTCCGACAGCGACCAGTAGCGCATGCCCAGCCGACGCCGCACTGCATTCAGCGCCTGGTTGCCGGTGAGGATGCGGTAGTACAGCCAGTCACCGAACTTTTCCTGCAGGCCGCCGAAGTGGGTCACGCCGTCGTAGTCGTCGCCATGCGCGACCAGCAGCCGGCGGCCATCGGCGGTCACGTGGATGGCGCGGCGGCGCACCTGCATCGCCGGCAGCATCAGCCCGCACACCTGGCGCAGCGAGGCATCGTGGTTGCCGGGGATATAGATGATCTCGGTGCCTGCACGGCGCAGCGCGTGCAGGGCCTGGATGACTTCGCTGTGCGACTGCCGCCAGTTGGCACGGCGATGGGCCATCCACCACAGATCGATGATGTCGCCGACCAGATACAGCCGTTCACAGCGCAGCTGCGAGAGAAACCGTGCCAATTCGGTGGCATGGCAGTGACGTGACCCCAGGTGCACGTCGGAGACGAACACTGCGCGCCGGTGTGGCGACAGGTTCGCCAGCGTGCTCATGCCGGCGTCCCCGCGTCGCGCAGGTAGCGTTTGCGCTTGTTCGGCCGGATCGCGCACAGGTCCACTTCGATCAGGCCATCGATCGAATCGCTGAAGTCCGGATCCACGCCGAAGGCGAGGAAGCGTGCGCCCCCCGGTTCACACAGATCGGTGTACTGGCGGTAAAGCGTGGGCACACCGGTGCCGAGTGCGGCCAGGTTGGCTTTCAGTACATCGAACGCAGCACCGGCATCCAGTTCGCCGAAACTCGGCGGCGCGGCGAAGTACTGGAACGGCCGGTTCGATTCGGCCAGGCCGGCGTTACCGCTGTAGTAGCGCTGGTAGTAGGCCACCAGCTGCTCGCGTGCATCGCGTGGCAGGGCCGCGCTGATCGACACCGCACCGAACAGGTAGCGGATGCCGGGCCGGCACTGCAGGTAGGCGCCGATGCCCTGCCATAGGTAGTCCAGGCTGCGGCTGCCCCAGTAATCGGGCACCACGAAGCTGCGGCCCAGTTCCAGGCCTTCGGCGATGTGGGTGATGGCGTCGTCGGAATAGCGGAACAACGATGCGCTGTAGAGCCCGGACAGGCCGTGCCGGGCCAGTGCCTGGGCGCCGCGCATGATGCGGTAGGCGCCGGCGATGCGCTGCGCGGCTGCGTCCCAGATCACGATGTGTTCGTACCGCGGATCGTAATCGTCCAGGTCGCGGCTGCGCCCTGTGCCCTCGCCTACCTGGCGGAAGGTCAGCTCGCGCAGGCGGCCCAGTTCCAGCAGCAGCGGTGAATCGGCGCTGCAGGTCGCCAGCAGGATCTGCTTGCCGTCAGCGGTCTGGCCCAGCTGGGTGGCTGCGGCAATGCCGGCGGCAACCTGCGAAGGTGGTACCGGCGACGCCAGCGGCTCCGGACCTGCAACAGCAGCGGCATCGCCCGCCGCCCCATTACGGCCCAGCGCATACAGCGCGCGGCGCACGGCCAACAGCTGCGCGCCCGGGTCACCGCCCTTGCCCAGCTGCATCGGCTCACCGATGCACAGGCGCAGCGGACGGCCACGGCGGGTGAACATCTCGCGCGCCAGCAGCGCGGTACCGGCCGGCTTGAACAGGGTCGAGGCGCCATAGAACAGTGCCGAGTTGCGCGCCTCCACCCGCACCGGCAGCACCGGCGCACCGGCGGCGCGGGCAAAGCGCACGAACCCCCGCTGCCAGCGACCGTCGCGGATGCCGCGCAGCGAGAGGCGTGAGACCTCGCCAGCCGGGAATACGATCACGCACTGCTCGGCCGCCAGCGCCTCCTCCACGGCGTGCAGGCTGCCACGCTGGGCCTTGCCGCCAAGGATGCGCACCGGCAGCAGCAGATCCTGCAGCGGCGCGATGGCTCCCAGCAGGTCGTTGGCCACGATCCGAACATCGCGGCGGATGCGGCCGACCGCGTCCAGCAGCGCCAGTGCATCCAGCGCCCCGGACGGATGATTGGCAACAATCAGCAGGCGGCCCGTGGCCGGGATCTTCGCCAGCGCGGCCGGATCCACCTGGTACTGGCCATCGATGAACTCCAGCCCGGCAGCAACGAAGCCGAATCCGCGCAATCCTGCACTGCGCTGCAGGAAAGCTTCGATCTGGTCCAACCGCGACCAGCGCCCGACGCTGCGCAGCAATGGCCGCGCCAGCTGGCCACGACGGCCATGGAACCAATCGGGAAAGCGTTGCTGGAGACGCTGTTCAAGTTCCTGCATGGCAGATCCACTCATGCCCGGCGGCCGGATTGGCCGACAGCCTGCGCCCGGCAGACGGCAGCCAGATGGCGGTTCTGGGGCAGAACGATGACGGTCGATCCGCCCGGGGTGGGGCCGCAACCGGCCCCCGGGCCACCCCGCCCGTTGTCACGCTGGTGGAACACTGGGCCTCGAGGCTGGGGCCCAATCCCGTCAGGACGGCCCTTGCCGGGCCTACGCGGGCTTAACCACCGGCAACCGGTACAGGTTCACAATGCACAGGCGGCGCACCCCGTGTATCATGCGCGCCCATCTTTCCATCCGAATCAAGGGATATTACGCCTGATGTCCAGCTATCTCTTCACCTCCGAGTCGGTCTCCGAAGGCCATCCGGACAAGGTTGCCGACCAGATCTCCGATGCGGTGCTGGACGCGATCCTGACCCAGGACCAGCGCGCCCGCGTGGCCTGCGAGACCATGGTCAAGACCGGTGTTGCCATTGTTGCCGGTGAAATCACCACCAGCGCCTGGATCGACCTGGAAGCGCTGACCCGCAAGGTCATCACGGACATCGGCTACGACAGCTCCGACGTCGGCTTCGACGGCGCCACCTGCGGCGTGCTGAACCTGATCGGCAAGCAGTCGCCGCACATCGCCCAGGGCGTGGATCGCAAGAAGCCGGAAGAAATGGGCGCGGGCGACCAGGGCCTGATGTTCGGCTATGCCACCAACGAGACCGACAGCTACATGCCGGCCGCGATCCACCTGTCGCACCGCCTGGTCGAGCAGCAGGCCAAGATCCGCAAGAAGAAGAACTCGCCGCTGTCGTGGCTGCGTCCGGACGCCAAGAGCCAGGTCACCCTGCGCTATGAAAACGGCGTGGTCTCGGCCATCGACGCCGTGGTGCTGTCGACCCAGCATGCCCCGGGCATCAAGCAGAAGGACCTCATCGAGGCCGTCCGCGAAGAGATCATCAAGCCGGTGCTGCCGGCCAAGTGGCTGCACAAGGGCACCAAGTTCCACATCAACCCGACCGGCAAGTTCGAGATCGGTGGCCCGGTGGGCGACTGCGGCCTGACCGGCCGCAAGATCATCGTCGACACCTACGGCGGCTGGGCCCGTCACGGTGGTGGCGCCTTCTCCGGCAAGGACCCGTCCAAGGTCGACCGTTCGGCTGCCTACGCGGCCCGCTACGTCGCCAAGAACGTGGTTGCCGCCGGCCTGGCCGACCGCTGCGAAGTGCAGGTTTCCTACGCCATCGGCGTGGCTGAGCCGACCTCGATCTCGGTCACCACCTTCGGCACCGGCAAGATCAGCGACGACAAGATCGAGAAGCTGATCCGCAAGCACTTCGACCTGCGCCCGTACGGCATCATCAAGATGCTCGACCTGGTGCACCCGATGTACCAGCAGACCGCGGCCTACGGCCACTTCGGCCGCAAGCCGAAGGAATTCAGCTACCTCAACGGCGAAGGCGAGACCGTCAACGCCACGGCCTTCTCCTGGGAGAAGACCGACCGCGCCGCCGCCCTGCGCGCCGACGCGAAGCTGAAGTAAGACAGACGAAGGGCCGCGCAAGCGGCCCTTCTGCTTTTTGTAGAGCCGAGCCCATGCTCGGCTTTCCTTTGCCTGCGCCAAGAGCAGCCGAGCATGGGCTCGGCTCTACAAGAGCTACGCCACGCCGATACAATCGGTGCATGTCGACCGAACTGAAAACCCACCAGCTGTCCATGACCGTGCTGATGTCGCCGGAGATGGCCAATTTCTCCGGCAAGGTCCACGGCGGCGCCATCCTGCGCCTGCTCGACCAGGTGGCCTACGCCTGTGCCAGCCGCTATGCCGGCAGCTACGTGGTCACCCTGTCGGTGGACCAGGTGATGTTCCGCCAGCCCATCGCAGTGGGCGAGCTGGTCACCTTCCTGGCCTCGGTGAACTACACGGGCACCTCGTCGATGGAGATCGGCATCAAGGTGGTGGCCGAGGACATCCTCAAGCGCAGCGTGCGCCATGCCAACAGCTGCTTCTTCACGATGGTGGCGGTGGACGAGGAAGGCCGGCCGACGTCGGTACCGCCCCTGCAGCCGGCCACCTCCGACGAGAAGCGCCGCCAGGCCGCCGCGCAGATCCGCCGCCAGCTGCGCCAGGAAATGGAACAGCGCCATCTGGAACTGCTGGCGTCGAACCCGCCTTCGCCGGAGGAATGAGGTAGTGCCGGCCGCTGGCCGGCAACGCCCCGTGTGCTGCCGAACATCATGACGTTGCCGGCCAGCGGCCGGCACTACCAACGTCAGGTCACCCCGTGTTCTGCACGCCCTGCGAAACGCCGTTCACGCACGCCACCAGCGCGCGCAGCAGGTCCTCGTCTTCGCGCCCGCTGGCCCGCCAACGTTGCAGCAGGTCCACCTGCAGCACGCTGATCGGATCGACGTAGGGATTGCGCAGGCGGATCGACAGCGCCAATCGCGCATCGTGGTCCAGCAGCGTCTTCTGGTCCATCAACGCCAGCAGCCAGTGCCGGGTGAGTTCCAGTTCGCGCTGCACCTGCAGGAAGAAGCGCCCGTGCAGTTCACCCGACAACAGCGAGAACTGCTCGGCAATGGTGATATCACCCTTGGACAGCACCATCGCGATGTCGTCCAGGAAGGTGCGGAAGAACGGCCAGTCACGCGCCATATCGCGCAGGGTCTGTTCGTGGCCGGCATCAACCGCCGCCTGCAGGCCACTGCCCACGCCGTACCAGCCGGGGATGACCGCGCGCGCCTGGCTCCAGGCAAATACCCAGGGAATCGCGCGCAGGTTGCCCAGCGCCGCGTCCTGGCCGAGCCGGCGCGACGGCCGCGAGCCCAGTGTCATCCGCTCGATCACATCAATCGGCGTGGCGGTGCGGAAGTAGTCCATGAAGCCGGCCTGGCCGACGAAGCCACGGTAGACCTCGCTGCTGGCCGCAGCCACCACGTCCATCACCGGTCGCCACTCATCCTCGCGCGGCTCGGCGGCACGCGGGCGCAGGCTGGCGCGCAGCACTGCACCGGTGGCCTGTTCCAGCGAGCGCAGGGCCAGCGCACGGATACCGTACTTGCGGTGGATCACCTCGCCCTGTTCGGTCACCCGCAGGCGACCATCGATGCTGCCGCGCGGCGATGCATCGACAGCGTGCGTGGTCTTGCCACCACCACGGCTGATCGAGCCGCCACGGCCATGGAAGAAGGTCAATCGGATGCCCGCCTCGGCCGCCACCTCCAGCAGTTCCACCTGCGCACGCTGCAGGCCCCAGCGCGAAGCGGCAATGCCACCATCCTTGCTGCTGTCCGAATAGCCCAGCATCACCATCTGCACGTCGTCGCGTGCTTGCAGGTGCGCGCGATAGATCGGGTCGGCCAGCAGGTCACGCAGGGTCGCGGTGCCGCGCTTGAGGTCATCCACGGTCTCGAACAGTGGGGCGATGTCCAACGGCACCGCCCCACTCTCTTCCACCAGGCCGCCACGGCGTGCCAGCGCAAGCACGGCCAATACATCGCTGCGGTCGTGTGCCATCGAGATGATGTAGCTGCCCAGTGCGTCCCCACCATGCCGCGCACGGGCATCGGCCAGTGCGGCGAACACCGCATCCAGCCGCTGGTTGCCCTCGTCGCCGCTGTTGGGCAATGCCGCTTCACCGCTGGCATGCGGGCCCAGCAGCCGCGCACGGCCCACCGCATCCAGCGCCTGCCAGGCCTCCTCGCCGCCCAGCACGGCGGCAAGCGCGCGCGCATGCACGCTCGACTCCTGGCGCACATCCAGCCGCGCCAGATGGAAGCCGAAGGTCTTCACCCGCCACAGCAGGCGCTGCACGGCGAAGCCGCCGGCATGTTCGCCACGGTTCGCACGCAGGCTGTCGAGGATCAGCTGCAGATCCTCGATCAGCTCGTCCGGGCCAGCGTAGTTGCCTTCGCCATCATCCAGCGTGGCCTGAAGGCGCGCGCGCATGCGGTCGTTGAGCAGGCGGTACGGCATGTCGGCATGGCGTGGCCGCGACTGCACCTGCGGCAGCAGCTGCTGGTAATGCGTCACGCGTGCCTGCAGCGCATCACTGACACCCACCCGCTCGGTGGACTGGCTGAGCAGGCTGGCCAGCTGCAGCAGTTCCTTCTGGTAGCGCCCCAGCACGGCCTGCCGCTGCGCATCCAGCGTGTTGCGGATGGTGTGGGCATCCACATTCGGATTGCCGTCCATGTCGCCGCCCACCCACGTACCGAAACGCAGCAGGCGCGGCAACGGCAGTTCTTCCCCATAGGTATCGCGCAGCGCCTGCTGCAGCGATTCGTACAGCACCGGGATCACCCGGTACAGCACCTGCACCAGATAGAACCCGACGTGCTCGCGTTCGTCGTCCACGGTGGGCCGCACCGGCGAGGAATCGGTGGTCTGCCACGAAGCGGTCAGCGCCATGCGGAAGCGCGCGGCATCAGCGGCGGCCTCACCCGGCGTGCGCTGGCCGTCGAGGTTGTCGACCAGGCTGGCCACCATCAACTGCTCTTTCTCCAGCAGCGCGCGGCGCACCGCTTCGGTCGGGTGCGCGGTGAATACCGGTTCGATGTCGATGCGCGGCAACCACTGCGCCAGTTCGTCCAGGCCCACGCCCTGCGCCTTCAGGTGCTGCAGCGCATCCTGCAGGCCATCGGGCTGTGCCCCTGCGGTACCGGCACGCTGGTAGTCGCGGCGGCGGCGGATGCGATGCACGCGCTCGGCGATGTTGACCACCTGGAAGTAGGTGCTGAATGCACGCACCATGGTCTCGGCCTGCTGAGGAGTGCGCCCGGCCAGGCCTTCCGCCAGTTCGGACAGCGGCGCCTGGTTCTCGCGGCGGGCGATGGCGCGGGTGCGCACGTCCTCGACGTCATCAAGAAACGCGGCCGACACCTGTTCGACCAACAGGTCACCGACCAGCGCGCCAAGCCGGCGCACGTCATCGCGAAGGGGAAGATCGGGGGAAGCGAATTCGATGCTGCTGCGGTACTCGTTCATCGGCGACGCACGGGCCTCGGTCAACGGATCCTGACCCCAAGCCTATCCCAGATCGGGCCTCGTGCTGCGATGCAAAAATGGTTTCATCTGCACGTATCCACGGCAGACGCAGCCGAGCATGGGCTCGGCTCTGCAACCATCATGGCGCGTGACCCCGTGTAGCGCCCGAGCCCATGCTCGTGCGGCGGCGCAGCCGCACAGGCGGCCCCCGTTGCAGGGGCCGCCCTCATGCAGGTATCAGCGCTTCTTCTTAGCCGTGCCCTGCTCGGCCGGGCCGATGGTCTGCTCCAGCCAGCGCTCGCTTTCGGCCAGCATCGTCATGATCGATTCGCGTGCGCGGTAGGCGTGCGATTCGTTGGGCAGCATCACCAGCCGCGCGGTGCCACCCAGGCCCTTCACCGCGGCAAACATGCGCTCGCTCTGGATCGGGAAGGTGCCGGAGTTGTTGTCGTCCACGCCGTGGATGAAAAGGATCGGATCCTTGATCTTGTCGGCGTAGTTGAACGGGGCCATCTTCTGGTAGACATCCTGCGCCTGCCAGTAGTTGCGTTCCTCGGCCTGGAAACCGAACGGAGTGAGCGTGCGGTTGTAGGCGCCACTGCGCGCGATGCCGGCCTTGAACAGGCGCGTGTGCGCCAGCAGGTTGGCGGTCATGAACGCACCGTAGGAATGGCCACCGATGGCGATGTGCTCGCGATCGGTCACGCCACGGCGCACCACTTCATCCACCGCCGCCTGTGCATTGGCCACCAGCTGTTCGATGTAGGTGTCGTTCGGTTCCTTGTCGCCCTCGCCGATGATCGGCATCGACGGGCTGGCCAGCACCACGTAGCCCTTGGCCAGGAACGCCTGCGGGCCCCAGTAGCTGACCGCGTTGAAGCGGTACGGCGAATCGGTCACCTGGCTGGCGGCAGCCGCGCTCTTGAACTCACCCGGGTAGGCCCACATCAGCAGCGGCCGCGGGCCGTCGCGCTTCGGGTCGTAACCCGGCGGCAGCAGCAGGGTCGCGGTCAGGTCGACGCCGTCCTTGCGCTTGTAGCGGATCTGCTCCTTCTGCACGCCCTTCAGCTGCGGCAGCGGATGGGCGAAATGGGTCAGTGCGCGCGGCGCGGTGCTGGCATCGGCCAGCGACCGCACGTAGAAATTGGCCGGCTCGTCCGGGCTCTCACGGCTCAGCAGCAGCGAGCTGCCCTGGTCGTCCAGCAGCGCCACCGGCGCGGCGTAGCTGGGCGCCTGCGAGTGGAACAGGCGGGTGGCCTTGCCCGTGGAGATGTCGAAGCGGTCCACGAACGGGCGGTCGCCCTCCGGCGATGCACCGGCACCGGCCAGGTACAGGCTGCTGCCATCGGCGGTGGTCTGCAGCAGCGAGCGCCCGCGGTCGTCGCTGGACAACAGCGGACGGCCCGGATCGGAATAGCGGTCCTGCGCGTCACGATCCCACAGCAGGCGCGGCTCGGCACCGGCATTGTCCGGGGCAATCAGCCAGGTCCTGGTCTTGCGCGTCTTCCACCACGACTCAGTCAGCAGGGCCAGGTCGCCACGGCCCCAGTTGATACCCACCAGACGGCTGCCGAGCTGGGCCAGGGTCACCGGCGGCTTGTCGAACGGCGCGGCCTGCATCAACACCGCATCGCGCACCTTGGCCTCCCGGTTCGGATCGCCGCCGTCCTGCGCTTCGGCCCAGACCAGGGTGGCATCGGCATCACCGCGCCAGCGGATGTCGCGCACGCCGGTCACTTCGGCGTCGTTGCCGGTCGGTAGACCTTCCACCAGCGGACGCACGGCCACGGTGTGCACCAGCTTGCCGCTGGCCCGGTCGATCACTTCGATGCGGCGCGGGAAACTGCTCACCGGCACCACGTAGGAATACGGCCGCTGCACCGGCTGGCGCAGCACGAAGCGGCCATCCGGCGACAGCGAGAAGCCCATGAAGATGCCGGCTGCGCCGATCGCGCGGGTCTTGCCATCCAGAGTGACTTCCATCGGCTGGGTGGTGGCGTAGTAATCGAACTGACGCGCGTCGGCCTCGTTCTTCAGCAGGTCCTGGTAGGTGCGGATCGACACCACGCCGCCGCCCTGGCTGGTCTGCTGCACGGCCGGGCCGGTCGGGATGCCGTCTGCGGCCGGCGCCGCACCCAGGTTGGCCGGGCGGGTGAACACCACCAGTCCGCGGCTGTCCGGCAGCCACTGGTAGCCGCTACCGATCACCGTATTCAGGCCGGCGACCAGGCGGCGGGCACTGCTACCGGCCACATCCACCAGCCACAGTTCATTGGCGCCGCTGGCGGCGTCGACGTGGTTGAAGGCCAGCCACTTCTGGTCCGGCGACCACATCACGCTGGCGATCGACAGCTTGGCCGGCAGGCCGCTGATCGGCCGTTCCTTGCCGTCGGCCACGTTCATCAGCCACAGCTTCTCGCCGAAGCTGAAGCGGCTGTCGGAGAACGTGCGCGGGTTGATGCGCAGGCCGGCCAGCTTCAGCTCCGGCTGCGCCACCACCTGGATCGACGGCAGCGACGGCATCTGCATCAGCGCGGCCACGTCGCGGCGCGGTGACAGGAACAGCGAGGGCGCGCGCGGAGCATCGACCACCGCCTGCAGCGCGGCCGAAGGCAGCTCGTAGCCGTTGACGCCCTGGGACTGTGCCGCCGCAGGCTGCGGGGCCGCCGCCCAGGCCAGCGGGGCCACCGCCAGCAGTCCCATCGACAGGACCAGGCCGGTCCAGCGCCGAGTGCGGCGCGCGTGCATGCTCATCGTTCCACCTGTGTGATGCGTGAAAACACCGACCTTAACAGCCTGTGCACGCGATCCCATCTGCCGATGGTTGGGTCGTTCCGATGTCATGGCGGGGCCGCGATATAATGGGGGTTCTCCCCTGCCGAGGGGCGCTGCGACCGGATCCCACGAGGCCCGGCCAGGCTCGGTAAGGTGGCTTTGTAACAACGGCGCCCGGCTAGATGCGAGCATCCGCTCGCCCACAACCGGAGCACACGAATGAACGCTGTTGCCAAGACCTTCTCCACCGAAGGTGATTACAAGATCCGCGACATCACGCTGGCCGACTGGGGCCGCAAGGAACTGGACATCGCCGAGCACGAAATGCCGGGCCTGATGTCGATCCGTCGCAAGCACGCCGCCAGCCTGCCGCTGAAGGGCGTGCGCGTGACCGGCTCGCTGCACATGACCATCCAGACCGCCGTGCTGATCGAGACCCTGAAGGACATCGGCGCCGACGTGCGCTGGGCCTCGTGCAACATCTTCTCGACCCAGGACCACGCTGCCGCGGCCATCGCCGCCACCGGCACGCCGGTTTTCGCCTGGAAGGGCGAGACCCTGGAAGAGTACTGGGACTGCACCCTGGACGCGCTGACCTTCACCCTGGCCGACGGCACCCTGACCGGCCCGGAGCTGGTGGTCGACGACGGCGGTGACGTGACCCTGCTGATCCACAAGGGCTACGAGCTGGAAAACGGCAGCGACTGGGTCAACACCGCATCGTCCTCGCACGAAGAACAGGTCATCAAGAACCTGCTCAAGCGCGTCGCCAAGGAACGCCCGGGTTACTGGGGCCGCGTGGTCAAGGACTGGAAGGGCGTCTCCGAAGAGACCACCACCGGCGTGCACCGCCTGTACCAGCTGGCCCAGGCCGGCACCCTGCTGATCCCGGCGATCAACGTCAACGACTCGGTCACCAAGAGCAAGTTCGACAACCTGTACGGCTGCCGCGAGTCGCTGGCCGACGGCCTGAAGCGCGCGATGGACGTGATGCTGGCCGGCAAGGTGGCCGTGGTCTGCGGCTACGGTGACGTGGGCAAGGGCTGCGCCGCCTCGCTGCGTGCCTATGGCGCGCGCGTGATCGTCACCGAGATCGACCCGATCTGCGCCCTGCAGGCGGCGATGGAAGGCTATGAAGTCAACACCATCGAATCGACCCTGGGCCGTGCCGACCTGTACGTCACCACCACCGGCAACAAGGACATCATCCGCATCGAGCACCTCAGCGCGATGAAGGACCAGGCCATCGTCTGCAACATCGGCCACTTCGACAACGAGATCCAGGTCGATGCGCTGGTGTCGTTCACCGGCATCAAGCACGTCAACATCAAGCCGCAGGTGGACAAGTACATCTTCCCGAACGGCAATGCGATCTTCCTGCTGGCCGAAGGCCGCCTGGTGAACCTGGGCTGCGCCACCGGCCACCCGAGCTTCGTGATGTCCAACAGCTTCGCCAACCAGACCCTGGCACAGATCGACCTGTGGGCGAACAAGGACAGCTACGAGAAGAAGGTCTACCTGCTGCCGAAGAAGCTGGACGAAGAAGTGGCCCGCCTGCACCTGGAAAAGATCGGCGTGAAGCTGACCACCCTGAGCCAGGAACAGGCCGACTACATCGGCGTGCCGGTGGAAGGCCCGTTCAAGCCGGACCACTACCGCTACTGATCGTGCCGGGGTCGGATCCCTTTCAGCAGGAAAGGGCTCTGACCCCAGCAACGGATGCACACGGAACGGGCGCCTTCGGGCGCCCGTTCTGCGTTGGCGTGCCACCGCATATCACCCATCCACCCAGTAGCCTCGGTCAAGGCACCGCGTTCCGCACGCGCTACGATGCCCCCATGACCCCGGCCATCAACCTCCTCAAGCGCGAGAAGATCGCCCACACCGTGCGCAGCTATGTGCACGACGCCCACGCCGAATCGTATGGCGGCGAAGCCGTCGACAAGCTCGGCCTCGACCCGGCCCAGGTGTTCAAGACCCTGCTGGCCAGCACCGAGGCGCACGAACTGCTGGTGGCGATCGTGCCGGTAGCCGGTCAGCTGGACCTGAAGGCATTGGCCGAAGCGGCCGGCTGCAAGAAGTGCGAGATGGCCGCCGCCGATGCCGCACAGCGCGCGACCGGTTACCTGGTCGGTGGCATCAGCCCACTCGGGCAGAAGAAGCGCCTGCGCACGTTCCTGGATGCCAGTGCCGAAGCGCTGCCCGCACTGCATGTCAGCGCCGGACGCCGTGGGTTGGAAGTCGAACTGGCACCCACCGATCTGCTGCGGCTGACCGCCGGCCACTACGCGGCAATCGGAAAGGTGCGTTGATGCGCTGGCCGTGGTCCGCAACGCCGTCGCTCCGGCTTGAGGATGCCCAGGCTGACGTGTTGCTGCAGGACCTGCTGTCGCGCGACGGCAAGCGCATCACCGATGCCGCCCGTACGGTCGCACGGCTGTTCACCGCGTCCTCGCTGGATGCATTGGCCGCGCATACGGACCTGATCGAACAGCACTGCCAAGGCATCGCGCTCGGCGGCATGCTGATCAGCAACCAGGCCCACCTCAAGGCCGCGCTGCAACGATTGCGCTACTGGCAGGCACGCGAGGGCTGCCTGTGTGTGCTCAATCCCGGCTACCCGTTCTTCGATCCGCGTCGCCTGATCGAACAAGGGCAGGTGCAGCTGATCTCGTTGCAGGAGGCCGAGGATGGTTGGGGCGATTGCCATACCGTTGCCTGCACCCAGTGCGGCCAGCACTGGCAGGCCATCGACCGCGAGTATCACTACCCGTGGTGGGAGTGGAAGACCAGCGGCCGGTGAAGCAGCCACGCATGGCGTGGCTCTACTGACCCTCCGCGTGGATGTGCATCCCCCGCAATCACGGCCGCCAGTTGGCGTTGCTCTCCCAGAACGCGACCGAGCGCCGGTAGGCCTCGCGGTCCAGCGGCACGCCGGATCCGCCCTCCTCCACCCCCAGCGCATTGCGCATCATCGTGATCGGCGCCATCGGCACTTCTTCCGGTTCCGCGGTGTAGATGCAGCCGACAATACCCCAGTCGGCTTCGATCGGTGAACCTTCCTTCGCCAGCTGCTCGGCGCTGTACAGGATCACCACCAGATAGTTTGCACGCGGGGACTCCACGCCTTCGAACCAGCGCACCAGCACCGGCAGCTCGTCACGATTGCGCGCCTCGTAGCCACTGCGCAGCTGGTGGCGGTTGGCCTCAGTGATCGGCACCGTCAGGCAGCGCGTGCTGGTCCAGTTCTCGTAGACGAACAGCTTGCAGAAGGGTGCGTAGCCATCGAGCACCTTCAGCGGCGCATGCGCGTTGAGGTGGGCTTCGAACTGCTCGGCAGTGCAGTCCTGGATGGTGTTGCCGCGCGGCACGCGCGGGAACAGGCGGGGACGGGCGAAGTCGGTGAGGACGATGGACATGGCAGGGCGTGATCAGGGGTTCCACCGCACAGGGTAACCGCCACGGAGGCAGGCCGGGCCGGATGCCGATGGTCACTGGCGCCCGCGTCCAGCTTGCAGCACCCTGCGGACGACCCATTACAAGGATCGCCGGCTCATGGATGCAGCACGCGCGTTGCCCCGTTCCGCCCGCCGTCGGCGGTGGCCGATCGTACTGGCCATCCTCCTGCCGGCGCCGCCATTGCTGTTCGCCTCTGCCCTGCTCTGGCCACTGTCGGCACCGCCGCTACCCGAACCCGGCAACAGCCGCGTGATCGTCAACGTACGGGTGGTGGACGTGCACAACGGCATTGCCGGCGAGCCGACCAGCGTCACCCTGCGCAACGGCATCATCACCGCCATCGGCAATGATGCACACGACACGACGCTGCCTATCCTCGATGCCGGCGGCCGCTGGCTGGTGCCGGGCTTCTGGGACATGCATACCCATGCACTGCAGCTGTCACCGCAACTGCAGTTCCCGCTGATGCTGGCCAATGGCATTACCGGCACCCGCGACATGATGGACTGCCCGCAGGCTACCGACCCGCTGATCGCCTGCGTGGCCGACAAGCGCCGCTGGACCGGGCAGGCCATCGCAGGGCAACAGGCCGCACCACGCTTCGTACAGGTCGCCAGCTTCTATTTCGAGGACCCGTCGCTCTCGCCGGAGGCTGCCGCGTTGCGGGCACGCACGTACAGCGCGCGTGGTGTCCACGCGCTGAAGGTCTACAACCGGCTGCGTGCGGATACCTACCAGCGGCTGGCCACCGAAGCACGGCAGCTTCACCGTCCACTGGTTGGTCACCTGCCAAGGGCGGTGCCTCTGGAAGACGCGGTACAGGCAGGCCAGCGCAGCTTCGAACATGCCCATCTGTTCGTGCGGCATTGCTTCGACCATGCAGCCGCCTGGCGTGGTGGCACCCTCGACGGCGACGACCCGACCGCTCTGGCCGAACGGATGGTCAGTGGTCATCAGCCCGCGCTCTGCGACGAAGCGTTCGGCCTGATGCAGGCCAGCGGCGCAGCATTCGTGCCGACCCATGTCACCCGGGAGGAGGATGCGCGCGCACGCGATCCCGCCTTCATCAACGATCCACGCCTGGCCTACCTGGATCCACTGTCACGCTGGGCCTGGCGTGACGACCTGGAGGCAACCGCAAGTCGCTACCCCGGGTTGCGCGGCGAAGACGCGCTGAAGGCCTACTTCGCGCATGGCTTGGCGCTCACCGGCGCCGCGCATCGTGCCGGCGTCACCGTGCTGGTCGGCACCGATACCGGACTGGGCGGCTTCCGCTACCACGATGAACTGCAGTGGCTGCGGCATGCCGGCATGAGCCGGGCCGACGTACTGCGTGCCGCCACGCTGCAGGCCGCGCGCCATCTGCAGCTGCAGGCATCACATGGCAGCGTCGAGGTCGGCAAGGCCGCCGATCTGGTCCTCCTCGATGGCGACCCGCTGCAGGACAGCGCAAACACCCGTCGCATCCACGCGGTGCTGCTGGCCGGCCATCTCTACGACCGCCCGCGGCTGGATGCGTTGCTGGTGTATGCGCGTTCGCAGGCGCGTTCTCCAGCAATGATGGCACGCCTGCTGTGGGGCTTCCTCACCAGCCCGGTCAGCGCCGAGCTGTAGCGACCGCTACAACGCCATCCGCTCGCGCAGTTCCCGCGCCTGCCGCCGCGACACGTCCACTTCACTGCCGTCGTCCAGCGTCAGGTCGTAGCCATCGGCAATGCTTGGCGTCACGCCACGGATGCGGCGCAGGTTGACCAGGGTGTTGCGGTTGGCACGGAAGAACAGATCCTGCGGCAGGCGTGCTTCCAGCGCGCTCAGGCTGCGGGGCAGCAAGGCGTTCTGGTCACGGAACCACAGCCGCGTGTAGTTGCCATCCACCACCAGCCGGCGGATCTCAGAGACCGCGACGAACCAGCAGCGTTCGCCCTCGCGCACGAACACCTGGTCCTGCGCGCCCAGCGTGCCGCGCGACTCTGGCGCCTCGGCTGAAGCCACTTCGCGCTGACGTGCCCGCTCCAGCGCCTCGAGCAACCGCGGCGCCTCCACCGGCTTCACCAGGTAGTCCAGCGCGTTGGCCTGGAACGCGCGCACGGCATAGGTGTCGTAGGCGGTGACGAACACCACCGCCGGCACCGTTTCCAGACCGTCCAGCACATCGAAACCGCTGCCGGAGGGCATCTGCACGTCCAGCAGCACCAGGTCCGGCGCCAGCGTGGCGATCGCCTCGCGCGCGGCGGGCACATCGTCGGCTTCGCCCACGCACTGCACCCAGGGCAACGCCGACAACAGCGTGCGAAGCTCCTGCCGCGCCAACCGTGCATCATCGACGATCAACACGCGCAGTACGCGACTCATTGCGGAATCTCCAGCAGGGCCTGCATGCGGTCGCCGACCGGCTGCAGGGTGAAACGGCCACGCGAACCGAGCTGCGCACGCAGATAGGCCAGACCCACACCATGCCCGTGGGTGGGCTCGCTGGCGTTGCCCAGCGGGTTGTCCACCTGAAGGCGCAACACGTCGTCGTCCAACGTGGCCCGGATCTCTATCCCGCCACCGCCGGGACGACTGGCGATGCCGTGCTTGATCGCATTTTCCACCAGCAACTGCAGCGCCATCGCCGGCAACTGCGCCTGCAGGGCGTCGGCATCGATGTGCCGAGCTACCTGCAGGCGCTGCTCGAAGTGGATGCCCTCGATCGCCAGATAGTCATCCACCACCGCCAGTTCTTCGGCCAGCGTGACCTGCTCGCTGCGATTGTGCGCCAGCGCCTGGCGCAGCGTCCGCGACAACCGCGTGACCATGTCGCGCGCGCGTTCGGGATCCTCCAGGATCAGCGCGCGCAGATTGTTCAGCGCATTGAACATGAAGTGCGGATTGAGCCGCGCACGCAGCGCATCACGTTCCAGCGCACTGCGTTCGGCTTCGGCACGCAGGCGCGCCAGTTCGGCACCGCGAATGCGGCGAAGGCTGTGCAGGCTCGCCCAGAGTGCGGTCCACAGTGCCAGCATCACCGCCGTGGTGTACCAGTAGAGCAGCAGCGCCTTGGGGCTGAAGTCGGCCACCTGGCGCCCGATGCCTACCCATCCCCAAGCCAGCGCTGCGTGCAGCGCGATGTTCACCAACGCCTGCGCCAGCGCGGCCCCCACGGCCACTGACAGCGCCAGTCGCAGCAGCAACCCGACGGTACCGCGCGACCACCAGCCGGCGCGCAGGGCCAAGGCGCGGATGCCGCCGCTGCACCCGAACAGGGTCACCGCCAGGCCGACCGTGATCAGTACACCGGCACTTCCGGCGTCGGCGAGATAGGCATGCCGCAAGCCAAGGCCCGCAGCGCCGTAGAGCGCCCACACCAGTGCATTGAGCAGCCAGAAGCGTACCGACGAAGAGGAATCCCGCATGTCCATTCCGAGACGTGTTGAAACTCAGGGGTGGCGGTCGAGGAAGGCCTGCACCTGCTCCTGCAGCCAGCGCGGATCATCCCACATCAGGAAGTGGAACCCCTGCGCGCTCATCGCGACCTGCACGCCCTGCAGTTTCGCGTACTGGGCCTGGAATACGGCGCGGGTGCTTTCCTCGGTACCCCCCATCGGCTGGTAGCCGGCCCAGCTGCCCAGCACCAGCGTCGGCGCGCTGATCGAGGCGATGCTGTCACGCAGGTCGGTGGTCATCACCGCGTGCATGGCGTCGGCGGTGGTCTGGCGATCACTGCTCTCGCCCCAGCCGCCCAGCTCGGCCTGCCGCTGCGGATCGCGGGTCATGCCCGGCAGGCCCGCCTTCAACTGTGCCTGCCATTGCGCGGCGTCGGCGGCGAGCATGCCCTTGCGCAGCTGGTCGGCCATCGGCCGCACGCTGTTCGCGGTGGCGTTCGGGTCGCGCGCCGCCGGTAGGAACGGCAATGCATCAACCACCACCAGGGCGCTGACCGCCTTCGGCTGGGCGGCCTGCTGCGCCATCTGCAGGCCCAGCAGGCCGCCCAGGCTGTGCCCGACCACCACCACCGGGCCCAGCTGCCGGTCATGCAGGTAGGCCAGCAGCTGCCCACGCATCGCCGGCAGGAAGTCGGCCGGGCGCGGGTCGGCGGGCGTAGCGCCGGCAAAGCCCGGCAGCTGCGCCAGATGGCACTGCACGTCCTTCAGCGCCAGGCAGGTCTCGCGCCAGACCTCGGCGCTGCTGTTGAGACCGGGAATCATCAGCAGCGGACGGCCCTTGCCGACCACCTCGACCTGCACCTTGCCGGTGCCTGTGGCGGCCGCCGCATGGGCCGAACCGGAGCCAAGCACGGCCATCGCCATGCCGATCATCGCCAACCGGGCCAGCGCCTTCATTGCGTACCATAGTGCCAGGAAGATCTTCATCGTCTGCTCCTTCATCGGGTCGGTGTTGCCGGGATGGGAGCAGCGTGGGCCCGGCCGACACATACCGGTTGCGATTTCGGAGCAGCGGCCGGACGGCGGGGCGAACGGTCGCAGGCTGGGGATGGCGGGCCCTCACACGATCTTCAAACATCCATCTTGATGAAGAGATATACTGCTCCGCACCAACCGCCGCCGCCCGCGCCATGACCGCCATCAGCTTCGAGTTCTATCCGCCCAAGACCGACGAACAGCGCAGCCAGCTGGACCGTGCCGCGGCCAAGTTGAAGGACTACGATCCCCAATACGTGTCGTGTACCTTCGGCGCCGGTGGCTCAACCCTGAGCTATACCTCCGAGACCGTGCGCCACCTCAACCAGCATCACGGCTTCGATGCCGCGCCGCACCTGTCCTGTGTCGGCGGCACCCGCCAGGAAATCCGCGAGCTGCTCAAGCTGTACCGCGCCATCGGCTGCCGCCGCCTGGTCGCGCTGCGCGGTGACCTGCCCTCGGGCATGGGCTTCCCCGGCGACATGCGTTATGCCGCCGAGCTGATCGCCTTCATCCGCGCCGAGCACGGCGATGCGTTCCACATCGAAGTGGGCGCGTATCCGGAGACGCACCCGCAGGCGAGCGATGCGCTGGCCGACCTGAAGCACTTCAAAGCCAAGATCGATGCCGGTGCCGATGCGGCGATCACCCAGTACTTCTTCAACCCGGATGCCTACTTCCACTTCGTCGATGAAGTGCGCCGGCTCGGCGTGCAGGTGCCGATCACGCCGGGCATCATGCCGATCGCCAACTTCAGCCAGCTGCGCCGCTTCTCCGAACAGTGCGGCGCGGAAATTCCGCGCTGGATCAGCCGCAAGATGCAGGCCTACGGCGATGACGCCGAATCGGTGCGTGCATTCGGCACCGAAGTGGTGGCCCGGCTGTGCCAGCGCCTGATCGAAGGCGGCGCACCCGGCCTGCATTTCTACACCTTGAACTTGGCCAAGCCGACCACTTCAGTGCTGAAACTGCTGCGGGGCTGAAAGCACGCCATGCGGACCTGATCAGCGCTACCCTTTCTGGATGATCCGCCTTTCCCTCCTGCTGGTGCTGTTGCCGCTGTGCGCGATGGCCCCTGTTGCCCATGCGCAGTCCCCGCGCCTGAACCGCTGCACCGATGTGCAGGGCCAGAGCGTCTACACCGACCGCCCCTGTGACAGCGTGGGCGCACGGTCACGGCTGCCGCCGCCCGCCCCCACCGGCAACACCGCACCGCGCGACACATTGGGTGCGCGCTGCCCACGCCGGCTGAGCGAGCTCGTGGACGCATTGCGCAACGGCATCCTCAGCAACGATGTGAACCGGCTCTCTTCGCTGTACCTGTGGGGTGCGGTGTCCGACGCGGGGGCGCAGCGCATTCTCGGCCAACTGGAATCGCTGGCACGGCGGCCGCTGGTGGACGTGGTGCCGGTGTATCCGCGGCAGGACCAGATCGCAGTGCCGGAGGAGGGTCAGAGCCCTGCTGCGCAGGGGTCCGACCCTGAGCCGCCGGCCGCGCGGCATCCGGTCGGCCTGCGCCTGGAGCAGACGTTGCCGGGCAGCGTTGCGCGCGCCTCGACGGTGCTGGGATTGCGGCGGCAGTACGGGTGTTTCTGGATCACGTTGTGATCGGGAGGGGTCGGATCCCTTTCCAGTGGAAAGGGCTCTGACCCCGGATTGCCGCGATGGGGTCAGAGCCCTGCTGCGCAGGGATCCGACCCCGCGTGCCGGTTCACGCCGGCCACAACCCACGAATGGCGGCGATGCCCTGCGCGCCGTGGCGACGTGCTTCGGTGATGTGGCCGCTGCCCATGCCGCCCAGGGCGTAGATCGGCAGCGATACCTGCGCGCGCAGTTCGGCAAAGGCATCCCAACCCAGCGGCGAGGCATCGGGATGGCTGGCGGTGGCCTGCACCGGGCCAAGCACCGCGAAGTCGCAGCCCAGCTGCTGTGCGGCCTGCAGCTGCTGCAGGTCGTGGCAGGATGCGGCCACCAGCTGGCCACCGGGGAGTGGACGCTGCGACAGTTCCAGCAGCTGTTCGCTGCCCAGGTGTACGCCCACGCCCAACGCACGCGCCAGTTCGATATCGCGGTTGAGCAGCCACTGCACGCCGCTGCGGCGATGCACACGCACAGCCTGCTCGACCATCGCCTGCCGCTGCGGATGCGCCGGCGGCAGGCGCAGCTGGATGCGCTGCTGGCCACCCGCTACCGCACGCTGCAGCTGCTCATGCCAGTGCTGCACGCCGCCATCATTGTCGGCAGGCGCCGGGGTGATCAGGTAGCGGTCGGGCTGGCGCAGGGCGGCCACCACCGGCAGATCAGCCGGCGGCATCGAATAGCGGCCCAGCTTGTCCGGTGCCACCCAGGTGATCGCCTGGCCCTCGCGCCCGCGTGGCGTGCCCTTCCAGCTGCGCACATGGCGCACTTCCAGGGTCAGGTGCTTGTCCGGGTAGCGCTGCGGCACGTCCATCAGCCACTCGCCGACATCGGCCTCGATGCCCAGTTCTTCGCGCAGCTCGCGCACCAGCGCCTGTTCGGAGGTCTCCCCGGATTCGCGCTTGCCGCCCGGGAACTCCCACAGGCCGGCCATGTCGCGGTTCTCGGTTCGGCGGTTGAGCAGCACGCGGCCACGCGCGTCGGTGATGACGGCGGCCACGACATGGATCGATCGGGTGGGGGAAGGCATGGGGGAAGCATGCCCAGAACAGGGCGGCCCGCGCAATCTCGGATCTGGCCAGGATCATGCGCCGCAAAAGAAAAGCCCCGCTTTCGCGGGGCTCTTCGGGATCAGCTCAGCTGGCCGTGGCAGTGCTTGTACTTCTTGCCACTGCCGCACGGGCACGGATCATTGCGGCCGATCTTCGGCTCGTCGCGCTGCAGCTGCGCCACGCCCTGCTGGGCGGCCTGTACCTGCGCGGCTTCCTCGTCGGCGCTGTAGCCACCCATGTCCTGGTGCTGGAACTGCGACTGGCGCAGGCGGGCTTCCACCTGCTGGCGCTCGGCCGCTTCCAGCGCCTGCACTTCCTCGTCGCTGCGGATGCGCACGCGCGACAGCAGGGTCACCACTTCGCGCTTGACGTTTTCCAGCATGTCCGAGAACAGCTCGAAGGCTTCCTTCTTGTATTCCTGCTTCGGCTGCTTCTGCGCATAACCACGCAGGTAGATACCCTGGCGCAGGTAATCCATGCGGGCCAGGTGCTCCTTCCAGCTCTGGTCCAGCACGGTCAGCATCACGTGCTTCTCCAGCGCACGCATGGTCTCTTCGCCCACGCCGGCTTCCTTCTCGGCGAAGTGCTGGTTCACGCGTTCCTGCACCTTGGCGGCAATCGCCTCGGCGTCCAGTTCCTCGTGTTCCTTGACCAGGCCGGTCAGCGACATCTGCAGGCCGAAGTCCGACTCCAGGGTCGCTTCCAGGCCGCGCAGGTCCCACTGCTCGTCGATCGAGTTCGGCGGCACGAAGCGGGCGACCACATCGAAGATCACGTCATCGCGGATGCCATCGACGTTGGCCTTCACCGACTCGGCATCCAGCAGCTCGTCGCGCTGGGCGTAGATCACCTTGCGCTGGTCATTGTTGACGTCGTCGAAGTCCAGCAGGTTCTTGCGGATGTCGAAGTTGTGGGCCTCGACCTTGCGCTGCGCCTTTTCGATCTGGCGGCTGACCAGGCGGTCCTCGATGACGTCGTCTTCCTTCATGCCCATCATGCGCATGGCCTTCTGCACCCAGTCGGAGGCGAAGATGCGCATCAGGTTGTCTTCCAGCGACAGGTAGAAGCGCGACGAACCCGGGTCACCCTGGCGGCCCGAACGGCCACGCAGCTGGTTGTCGATACGGCGCGACTCGTGGCGCTCGGTACCGACGATGTGCAGGCCGCCAGCAGCCTTCACCGCATCGTGGCGCTTCTGCCATTCGGCCTTGACCGCGGCCTTCTGCTCGTCGGTCGCGTCCTCGCCCAGGGCGTGGATCTCGGCTTCCAGCGAACCACCCAGCACGATGTCGGTACCACGACCGGCCATGTTGGTGGCGATGGTCACGGCGGCCGGACGACCGGCATTGGCGACAATGGTCGCTTCGCGGTCGTGCTGCTTGGCGTTGAGCACCTCGTGCTTCACGCCGGCCTTGCTCAGGTGCTCGGACAGCATTTCCGAGGTTTCGATCGAGGTGGTACCCACCAGCACCGGCTGGCCGCGCTTGGCGCACTCTTCGATGTCGGCCAGCACCGCGTTGAACTTGCCCTTGCGGTTGAGGAAGACCTGGTCCGGGCTGTCCTTGCGGATGGTCGGGCGGTTGGTCGGGATCACCACCACTTCCAGGCCGTAGATGCTCTGGAATTCGAACGCTTCGGTATCGGCCGTACCGGTCATGCCGGACAGCTTCTTGTACATGCGGAACAGGTTCTGGAAGGTGATGCTGGCCAGCGTCTGGTTCTCGCGCTGGACCGGCACGCCTTCCTTCGCTTCCACCGCCTGGTGCAGGCCGTCGGACCAGCGGCGGCCGGCCAGGGTACGGCCGGTGAATTCGTCGACGATGACCACTTCGCCGTCGCGCACGATGTAGTCCACGTCACGCTGGTAGATGGCGTGCGCGCGCAGCGCGGCATTGAGGTGGTGCACGACGGTCAGGTTCTGCGCCGCGTACAGGCCTTCGGTCTCGCCATCGAGGATGCCGGCTTCGACCAGCAGCTGCTCGGCGTGCTCCATGCCTGCTTCGGACAGGTGCACCTGCTTGCCCTTCTCGTCGACCCAGAAGTCGCCTTCGCCGTCTTCCGCTTCCTGCTTGACCAGGTTCGGCACGACGCGGTTCACACGGATGTACAGCTCCGGGGAGTCATCGGCCGGGCCGGAGATGATCAGCGGAGTACGCGCTTCGTCGATCAGGATGGAGTCGACTTCGTCGACGATGGCGTAGTGCAGGCCGCGCTGGTAGCGGTCGGCCTTGGACAGCGCCATGTTGTCGCGCAGGTAGTCGAAACCGAATTCGTTGTTGGTGCCGTAGGTGATGTCGGCGGCATAGGCTTCGCGCTTGTCGCTGTGCGGCATGCCCGGGTACACCACGCCCACGCTCAGGCCCAGCCAGTTGTACAGCTTGCCCATCTGCGCGGCGTCGCGGCGGGCCAGGTAGTCGTTCACGGTGACCACATGCACGCCCTTGCCTTCCAGCGCGTTGAGGTACACCGGCAGGGTCGCCACCAGGGTCTTGCCTTCACCGGTGCGCATTTCTGCGATCTTGCCCAGGTGAAGCACCATGCCGCCGATCAGCTGCACGTCGTAGTGGCGCATGCCCAGCACGCGGCGGCCGGCTTCGCGGCAGACCGCGAAGGCTTCCGGCAGCACCTTGTCCAGGGCTTCACCGTCGGCGATGCGCTGCTTGAACTCCGGCGTCTTGGCCTGAAGCTGCTCGTCGGAAAGCTTCTCGATCTCCGGCTCCAGCGCATTGATCTTGGCGACGATGCGGTTGAGCTGGCGCAGCTGTCGTTCGTTACGACTGCCAAATACGCGGGTAAGCAGGCTGTTGATCATTGAAGGAACCGGGTTGGATGGACACGACGCCCGGCCTCCCCCTTGGGATCCGTCCGCCGCAAACGAAACAGGGCGCCTGGCGCCCTGTCGATGGCAACACCCATTGTAGCTTGGGACGGGCGGCTGAGGTTTCAACCCTTTGGCGATGGGGTCAGAGCCCTTCCGCGCTGCGGAAGGGATCCGACCCCGTGCGGGATCGGGGTCGGATCCCATTCGCCATGGCCAATGGGCTCTGACCCCAGGCCTGGGATCAACCGCGGCTGATGCGCCCGACCGGCGTGTTGCCGCCGTCGCCGAGGAACTTGCGCGGGTTGACCACGTTGCCGTTCTCCCACACCTCGAAGTGCACGTGGGCGCCGGTCGAACGGCCGGTGGAACCGGCCTTGGCCACTTCCTGGCCCGCACGGACCAGGTCACCGGCCTTCACCACCAGGCGCGAATTGTGCGCGTAGCGGGTGACGTAGCCATTACCGTGGTCGACGTCGACCACGTTGCCGTAGCCGCCCTTCACACCGGCGAAGCTGACCACGCCCTCGGCCACGGCCATCACCGGGTCACCGACCCTGGCGTGGAAGTCCATGCCCTTGTGGGTGGCGGCACCGCGGCCGAACGGGTCGGCGCGGGTGCCGAAGCCGGAGGTCACGTAGCTGTTGCGGATCGGCATGCGCGAGGGCACGGCGTTCTGCTGCAGCTGGTGGTCGAACATCAGCGATTCCATCACCGACAGCTGGCGGCCTGAAGCAGCGAAGCGCTGCTCCAGCACCTGTAAGTCGGCGTTGACGTCCTTGACCGGGATGTCGCTGGTCGGGCCGCCGGCATCGCCATCACCGAGGCCAGGGGTCTCGTTGAAGTCGAATTCGCCGTCTTCCAGCTTGCCCATCTGGGTCAGCCGTTCGCCCAGGGCGTTCAGGCGGGTGGCCTGCGCCTGCAGCTCGCCGAGGCGGGCCGCCAGTGCGTTGACCTGGGTCTGCGCATCGCGCTTGACCTTGGCCAGTTCCGCATCCTGGCGCTCGACCTTGGCCTGCAGCCGGGAATCATTCAGCGCGCTGGCGCCAATGCCGCCAGCAAGGCCGATAATGCAGCCTACCCCGAGCACGCTGCCCAGCAGGGCACGGGGGCGGTCCTCGAAATAGAACCGCAAACGCGCGATCGGCGACGACTTGGCCTGTCCTTCACGCGTTTTGATTACGATCTTTTTGAATGCCATCAGTGAGTTTTCATGTCTGAGCCGAAATCCAGCGTTCGCCCCGCGTCAGTGCCGAAACCGGCGCTGGATGCGGTGATGGCGGACAAAAGCGGGAACCCGCTGCGGCGTGCCTTGTGGCTCGACGCGCTGGACCGTCAGTTGCGCCCCCAGTTGCCGCCACCTCTGCGCAGCCGTTGCCGGCTGGCCAATGTGGACGGGGAACACCTCGTTTTTCTCGTCGAATCCCCGGTCTGGCATGCCAAGTTGCGGCTTGCCGAGGCCCAGTTGCTCGACGCGGCCCGTTCCATCGGGCTGAAGGCCACCAGGGTGACCATCAAGACTGCGTCCACCACTCCCTCACGCTCCCCAGCGATCGACAACCGGAATGGCCCCCACGCAGTTTCAGCCGCCACGCACAAAGGGCTACGCGACGCCTTGGCTTGCCTGCAGGACGTTCCTTCGAAGCCGAAGAAGCGGTCCTGACGACAACGGAGCATCCGGCTCCGCTCCCCGTCGCGCGTGTCACCACGGCGTGAAACATTTCGGGGGCCGGGTCGCATCCTAGCTGCCATCCGGGGGCCTGTCGTTAGATTGTTGTTAAAACCGCGTTAAATTCAGGCTTCCGATCCAACAGGTTCACAAAACCGTGACCTCGAACCGGCCTTGATGGCCGTCAAGCATGCTGAATGCGATGTGGGTTGCGGAAACGACAACGCCGCCCTTCCGGGCGGCGCTTTTGTCTTTAAATTCAACAGCCTGCAGGAATCAGGCGTAGGCCGGCGTGGCGTACTCGACCGGATCCGGCGTGGCCGGCGAGTCGAAGCTGACCCATTCCCAGGCGGTGGCGTCGGCCATCAGTGCCCGCACCAGCTTGTTGTTGAGCGCATGGCCGGACTTGAAGCCCTCGTAGGCGCCCAGCACCTGGCCACCGGCCAGATAGAGGTCGCCGATCGCGTCGAGGATCTTGTGGCGCACGAATTCGTCGGCGTAGCGCAGGCCGTCTTCGTTGAGCACGCGGAACTCGTCCAGCACGATGGCGTTGTCCATCGAACCGCCCAGGCCCAGGTTGCGCTCACGCATGTATTCCAGGTCGCGCATGAAGCCGAAGGTGCGCGCGCGGGAGATTTCCTTGGTATAGGCCAGCGTCGAGAACTCGATTTCCTGGCGCGACTGCTTGGCCGGGATCATCGGGTGGTCGAACTGGATGGTGAAGCCCAGCTTGTAGCCCTCATAGGGGGTGAAGCGGGCCACCTTGTCACCCTCGGTCACTTCCACGGTCTTCAGCACGCGGATGAAGCGCTTGGGCGCATCCTGTTCCACGATGCCCGCCGACTGCAGCAGGAACACGAACGGGCCGGCCGAACCGTCCATGATCGGCAGCTCGGCCGAAGACAGTTCGACGATGATGTTGTCCACACCCAGGCCGGCCAGTGCCGACATCAGGTGTTCGACGGTCTGGATCTTGGCGTCGTTGCAGGTCAGGCCGGTGCACAGGGTCACTTCGGTGACCAGCTCGGCCTTGGCGGGCACTTCCACGACCGGGTCCAGGTCCACGCGGCGGAACACGATGCCATGGTTGACCGGTGCCGGGCGCAGGGTCATGTAGACCTTGTCACCGCTGTGCAGGCCAACGCCAGTGGCGCGGATCGTGTTCTTGAGGGTGCGTTGCTGGATCATGGGGGATGGACCGGAAGTGACGCATTAGATTAACACGCACGGTCCCCTACCCCGGCTGAAAGGCAGGCAGGACACACCGGCGCGCCAATGGGACGCACATGAAGCGGGGCGGCCGGGCCCATCCTGGCCCGGCGCCCGCGTTTTCAGGACATGGTGGCGCAACCCGGGGAGGACAACCCCGGGCCCGGGCCGCTTAGTCCGCCTGGCGTCGCAGGAACGCCGGGATGTCCAGGTAATCGTTGGGCAGTTCAGCGGCCGCCGGAGCCGAAGCGGCCGGAGCCGACGGCGCAGAAGCGGAAGCGGTGTCGCTGCTGGCACGACGCAGGCCCAGGCCCATGCCGCCCACGGCCTTGGACACGGCGTCGCCGCCGTTGTCGAAGTCGCCGAATTCCGGCTGGCCGGTGGTGGCGTTGCGCACCAGCTTGATCGGCGCACGTTCGCCCGGACGCTGGGTCTTGCTGGCCGACACGCGGTTCAGGCCGGTGGCAACCACGGTCACGCGCACTTCGTCCTGCATGTCCGGGTCGAGCACGGTGCCGACCACGACGGTGGCGTCTTCCGAAGCAAAGCCGTCGATGGTGCGGCCGATCTCGTCGAACTCGGCCATGGTGAAGTCGGCGCCAGCGGTGATGTTGACCAGGATGCCGTTGGCACCGGCCAGGTTCACATCGTCCAGCAGCGGGTTCTGGATGGCCGATTCGGCCGCGGCCTGGGCGCGGTCATCGCCACGGGCGGTGCCGGTACCCATCATCGCCAGGCCCATTTCGGACATGACGGTGCGCACGTCGGCGAAGTCGACGTTGATCAGGCCCGGACGCACGATCAGGTCGGCGATGCCCTGCACGGCGCCCTGCAGCACGTCGTTGGCGGCACGGAAGGCCTGGATCATGGTCGCGTTGCGGCCCAGCACGGTGATCAGCTTCTCGTTCGGGATGGTGATCAGCGAGTCGCAGTGCTGGCTCAGTTCCTCGATGCCCTTCAGCGCCACCTGCATGCGGCGACGGCCTTCGAACGGGAACGGCTTGGTGACCACGGCCACGGTCAGGATGCCCATTTCCTTGGCCAGCTGCGCCACCACCGGTGCAGCACCGGTGCCGGTGCCGCCGCCCATGCCGGCGGTGATGAACACCATGTCCGCACCCTGCAGGGCGTCCATGATGCGCTCACGGTCTTCCAGCGCGGCCTGGCGGCCGACTTCCGGGTTCGCGCCTGCGCCCAGGCCCTTGGTCACGTTGGTACCCAGCTGCAGCTGCAGCTTGGCACCGCAATTCTTGATGGCCTGCGAGTCGGTGTTGGCGGTGATGAATTCCACGCCATCCACTGCCGAGTTGACCATGTGCGCCACGGCATTGCCGCCGCCGCCGCCCACGCCAACCACCTTGATCACCGCATTGGGTGCCATCTTTTCGATCAGTTCAAAATGCGCCATGTCCGTGTCCTCGTTGTATCCGCTTGTCGGTGGCATGGACGGTCGGGCCTCCTGCCTTCGCGTGTCATGTTGCCGATGCGGCTGTGTGGGTTGTGTGTTGCGTTGTTACCGTCTATTGCAGGTACTGCGGCCGGGCATGCCCGGGTGTTGCAGGTTCGGCGTCAGAACTCGCCGCGGAACCAGGTCTTGAGTTTCTTGAACATGCTTCCGGCGCGCCCGGTCGGCAGCGACGGCCGCCGCGGGTGCTCGATCTGGCTGCCCATCAACAGCAGGCCCACGCCGGTGGCATGCACCGGGTTGCCCACCACTTCGCCCAGCCCGGTGACGTGCTGCGGGATGCCCACGCGCACCGGCATCTGCAGCATTTCCTCGGCCAGCTCGACCACGCCTTCCATCTTCGAAGCGCCACCGGTCAGCACCATGCCGGCACGCACCAGTTCCTCGAAGCCGGAGCGGCGCAGTTCGGCCTGCACCATCTCGAAGATTTCCTCGTAACGGCCCTGCACCGCCTGCGCCAGCGAATGGCGCGGCATGCGGCGCGGCGGGCGGTCGCCCACCGACGGCACCTGGATGCTTTCCTCGGCGGTAGCCAGCTGGGCCAGGGCGCAGGCGTAGCGCACCTTGATCTGCTCGGCTTCCGGGGTCGGCGTGCGCAGCATGTGCGCGATGTCGTTGGTCACGTGGTCGCCAGCGATCGGCAGCGAGGCGGTGTGGCAGATCGCGCCCTGCACGAACACGGCGATATCGGTGGTGCCGGCGCCCATGTCGACCAGCACCACGCCCAGCTCGCGCTCGTCGGCGGTCAGCACCGCCACGCTTGAGGCCAGCGAGGACAGCACCAGGTCGTCCACCTGCAGGCCGCAGCGCTGCACGCACTTGCTGATGTTCGCCGCGGCCGACTGTGCGCACACCACCAGGTGCGCATGCACCTCCAGGCGCACGCCGGTCATGCCGACCGGGTTGCGGATGCCTTCCTGCGAGTCGTCCAGCACGTACTCGCGCGGGATCGCATGCAGGATCTTCTGGTCGGCCGGGATCGCCACCGCCTTGGCCGCATCGAGCACGCGATCCAGGTCGCCCCAGGTCACTTCCCCGTCGCGGATCGGCACGATGCCCGGCGAGTTCTTGCACTGCACGTGGTTGCCGGAGATCGAGGCGTACACCGAGCGGATCTCGCAGCCGGCCATCAGCTCGGCTTCTTCCACCGCGCGCTGGATCGACTGCACGGTCGATTCGATGTCCACCACCACGCCGCGCTTCAAACCGCGCGACTCGTGCGAGCCGATGCCGATCACTTCGATCGGGTTGCCCGGCGAATACTCACCCACCAGCGCCACCACCTTGGAGGTGCCGATGTCCAGGCCAACGATCAGCGATTTGTCACCCTTGCGATTCATGTCCTTTCCTGCGTCCTGCTGGCCGGGGTCACCGGCGTTTTCGCCGGCGTGGCCGGGGTACCCCAGCTCAGCGTGAAACCATTGGTGTAACGGAGGTCGGCGCGCTCGATCGGCGCGTCCTGGCGGTTCAGCTGCGGCAGCACCTTGACGAAGCGCTGCATGCGCGAGCGCGCGTCGTCACGGCCCACCACCACTTCGGTGCCGTTGCTCAGCACCAGCGACCAGCTGCCGCGTGCATCCATCGTCACCCGGCGCACATCGACGCCGGCGGGTGCGAACAATGCACGCGAGTCGCTGTACAGCTTCATCACTTCTTCGGTCTGGCTGTCCGGACCGTCCAGTTCCGGCAGCGCCAGGTCGGCCAGCTTCTTCGGCGTGGGGAACAGCTTGCCCTGCTCGGAGACCAAGCGATCGCTGCCCCAGCGCGCGAATGGCTTGTGCTCGACCAGGGTCACTTCCAGCACATCCGGCCACTGCTTGCGTACCCGCGCGCTTTCCACCCACGGCAGCTTTTCCAGTGCGTCCTGGGCATCCTGCAGCTTGACCGCGAAGAACCCGGCGCGCGCATACGGCAGCAGTACCTGCTGCAGCTGCTCGGCCGGTACACGCTTGAACTCACCATGCACGCGCAGCTTCGCCAGCGGCCAGCGCTCGGCGCCGACCCAGCCATTGACCACGGCCACCACCGGCAGTGCAACCACCGACAGCGCCAACAGCCAGACGAAGATGCGCAGCACCGCGTTCATGCGTGCGAGGCCTCCAGGGTCTGTTCCAGCACGCGCCACACCAGCTCTTCGAAGCTGATGCCGGCCTGGCCGGCCGCCTTGGGTACCAGCGAATGGCTGGTCATGCCCGGCGCGGTGTTCACTTCCAGCAGGAAGAAGCGGCCGCTGCTGCGATCACGCATGACATCCACGCGGCCCCAGCCACGGCAACCGGCAGCGCGGAACGCGGCCAGCGCGATGCGCCGGATTTCTTCTTCGTCCTCACCGTCCAGGCCCGGGCACAGGTACTGGGTGTCCTCGGCGATGTACTTGGCGTTGTAGTCGTACCACTGGCCCTTGGGCACGATGCGGATCGACGGCAGCGCGACGTCGCCGAGGATGGCAACGGTCAGTTCGTCGCCGACCACCATCTGCTCCATCAGCAACTGGCCGTCGTAGCGCGCGGCCAGCGCCACGGCCTCATCCAGACCGGCATCATCGGTCACCCGGCTGATGCCTACGCTTGAACCTTCGTTGGCCGGCTTCACCACCACCGGCAGGCCCAGTTCGGCCGCCAGCCGATGCACGTTGGACGCGTCGACCTTCCGGTACTGCGGGGTCGGCAGGCCCAGCGACAGCCACACCTGCTTGGTGCGGATCTTGTCCATGCTCAGCGCCGAGCCCAGCACGTCCGAACCGGTGTACGGCACGCCGAAGGCGTCCATCAGGCCCTGCACGATGCCGTCCTCACCGCCACCGTTGTGGCCGTGCAGGATGTTGAACACGCGGTCGATGCCGCCAGCGGCCAGCGCCTTGGCCAGCGCCGGGATGCCGTCCACGGCGAACGCATCGATGCCGCGCGACTGCAGCGCTTCCAACACGTTGCGGCCGGAGTCCAACGACACTTCGCGCTCGCTGGAACTGCCGCCCAGCAGCACGGCGACGCGGCCGAACACGGCCGGGTCGGTCACGCGCAGCGGCGGGAAGGTCAGCGTGCTCACGCTTCACCCTCCGCCTTGAAACCTTCCACGGCGATATGGCTCGCGACGGCACCAATATCGCCCGCCCCCATCATCAGCAGCAGGTCACCGTCCTGCAGCACGTCCGGCAGCACGCTGGCCAGTTCGGCAGCCTTGCCCACCACCACCGGCTCGCTGCGGCCGCGCGCGCGGATGGCACGGGCCAGCGCGTGCGAATCGGCACCGGCAATCGGTTCCTCACCGGCCGGGTAGACCTCGCTCAGCACCAGTGCATCGACGCTGGACAGCACGGCGGCGAACTTGTCGAACTGGTCGCGGGTACGGCTGTAGCGGTGCGGCTGGAAGGCCACCACCAGGCGCTTGTCGGCCCAGCCTCCACGAGCGGCGGCGAACACCGCTTCCAGCTCGCTCGGGTGATGACCGTAGTCATCGATGATGCGGACCTTGGCACCGCTGGCGGTGGTTACTTCGCCCAGATCGTTGAAGCGACGGCCGACACCGGCAAATGCTTCCAGCGCGCGTGCGATGGCATCCGGGGCCACGCCCAGCTGCCAGCCCACTGCGGCGGCGGCCAGTGCGTTCAGCACGTTGTGCCTGCCCGGCAGCGCCAGCACCACTTCCTGGCTGGTGCCCTGCGGCAGGCGCAGGGTGAAGCGCATGCGCGAGCCTTCCTGCACCACGTTCTCCGCGCGCACATCCGCCTGCGGGCTCATGCCGTAGCTCATCACGTGGCGCGGGGTCTTGGCGGCCAGTGCGGCCACTTCCGGGTCGTCGATGCACAGCACCGCCAGGCCGTAGAACGGCAGGCGCTGCAGGAACTCGGCGAACGCGGCCTGCACGCGGGCGAAGTCGTTGCCGTAGTTCTCCAGATGATCCGCATCGATGTTGGTGATGATCGACATCAGCGGGTTCAGGCGCAGGAAGCTGCCATCGCTTTCGTCGGCCTCGGCCACCAGCCACTGCCCACCGCCCAGCTTGGCGTTGGCACCGGCGGCCAGCAACTGGCCACCGATCACGAAGGTCGGGTCCAGGCCCCCTTCGCTCAGCACCGCAGCGGTCAGGCTGGTGGTGGTGGTCTTGCCATGGGTACCGGCCACGGCGATGCCACGGCGGAAACGCATCAGCTCGGCCAGCATCGCTGCGCGCGGCATGATCGGAATGCGCTGGCTGCGCGCTTCCATCAGTTCCGGGTTGTCCGGGCGCTGGAGCCCCCCCCCCCTCCGTCCCCCCCCCTTTGCCCCCGCGTGGCCCCCCCTGATGCCCCCCCCCAGGCTGGCCAGGCGGCGGGTCGCCACGTTGTCGGCGTTGTCCGAGCCGGACACTTCATAGCCCAGCGTCAGCATCACTTCGGCGATACCGCTCATGCCGGTGCCGCCGATGCCGACGAAATGCACGCGCGGGAATGCGCGCACCAGGTCGTTGGTGTCGTGCAGGCGGCGGATCATGCGCGGCCTCGCGCAGGGCAGGCGCGGTGGCATGCCTTCTTCATACAGCTTCCTCAAGAATGATATCGGCGATGCGCTCGGCGGCATCGACCTTGGCCAGGGCACGCGCGGCTTGCGCCATCTGCATGCGGCGGGCGGGATTTTCGGACAGATCGCGCAGCAGTGCGGCAATGCCGTCGGCCAGCGTTCCGTCCTGCTTCAGCAATACCGCCGCACCGCGCTCGACCAGGTACTCCGCATTGCGGGTCTGGTGATCGTCGACGGCAGCGGGGAATGGCACCAGCACGCTGCCGACACCGACCGCGCACAGCTCGGCCAGCGTGGACGCGCCGGAGCGGCATACGACCAGGTCGGCCCAGGCGAAGGCCTCGGCCATGTCAGCGATGAACGGCGTGATTTCAGCCTGCACGCCGGCCTTGGCATACGCCTCGACCGCCTCGGCATGCATCTTCTCGCCGCTCTGATGGCGCACCTGCACCGGCACGCCGGCGCCCAGCGCGGCAATCGCCTGCGGCACGCCGGCATTGAGTGCACGTGCACCCTGGCTGCCACCCACCACCAGCACGCGCAGCGGGCCGTGGCGGTGGGCGAAGCGTTGTTCCGGCGGTGCGATGGCGGCGATTTCCGCACGCACCGGATTGCCGACGAACTCCTCGCGCGCGGCGAAGGTGCCCGGGAAACCGGTCAGCAGGCGGCGCGCATAGCGCGACAGGATGCGATTGGTCAGGCCCGCTGCGCGGTTCTGCTCATGCACTATCAGCGGCAGGCCATGCAGGCGCGTGGCCATGCCACCGGGGCCGGAGGCAAAGCCACCGAAGGCCACCACTGCACGCGGCTGGCGCTTGCGGATGATCATGCCAGCCGCGCGCAGCGCACGCATCAGCCGCCACGGCGCAGCCAGCAACGCCAGCTTGCCCTTGCCGCGCAGGCCGGTGATGACCAGCGTGTCGATCGCGATGTCGTGCTGCGGCACCAGGCGGGTTTCCATCGCACCTTCGGCGCCCATCCAGGTCACCGGCACGCCACGCTCGCGCAGCACGCGGGCCACGGCCAGGCCGGGGAAGATATGACCGCCGGTACCTCCGGCCAGGATCATCACCGGGCGGGCGCTGGAAGCGCTGCTCATGACAGCCTCCCGAAGGTCGGTTCGATGCGCGACTGCAGGCGGCTGGTGCCACGCGCAGCGTTCGGCGCAGCGGCAGCCACCGGCTCGGCGCTCATCGGGACGCTGGCGGCCACCGGCGCGGCCGGCTCGTCGCTCGGCTCGGCAGCAACGTCTTCGGCGCCACCGATGCGCACGGCCTGGCGGCGCTCGGCGCGCTTGAGTTCATAGGACACGCGCAGCAGCAGGCCCATCGCGACGCAGGTCATCAGCACCGACGAGCCGCCGGAGGAGATCAACGGCAGGGTGAGGCCCTTGGTCGGCAGGATGCCCAGGTTCACGCCGATCGAAACAAAGGTCTGCATGCTGATCCACAGGCCGATGCCGAAGGCGATGTAGCCGGAGAAGTGGCGCTTCATTTCCACGCAGCGCATGCCCAGCCAGAAGGTGCGGCCGACCAGCAGCGCGTACAGGGCCACGATCACGCAGGTGCCCAGGAAGCCGAATTCCTCGGCGGTGACCGAGAAGATGAAGTCGGTGTGCGCTTCGGGCAGGTAGTACAGCTTCTGCACCGAATTGCCCAGGCCGACGCCGGTCCACTCGCCACGGCCCACGGCCATCAGCGCGTTGGACAGCTGGTAGCCGTCGCCCTGCTGGTCGGCCCACGGGTCCAGGAAGGAGGTGATGCGGCGCATGCGGTACGGCTCGATGATCGCCAGCGCGCTCATGCCGACCAGGCCGATGATCACCGGCATCGACATGCGCGGCATGTTCACCCCGCCCAGCACCAGCATGCCGGCGGTGATCGCCAGCAGCAGGGTGGACGAACCGAAGTCGGGCTGCAGCAGCAGCAGTACCACCAGCGCACCGGCCACGCCCAACGGCTTGAGCATCGCCGGCCAGGTCGCGTTGACCTCGTCGCGGAAACGCACCAGGTAGCTGGACAGCCACACGATGTAGAGCACCTTCACCGCTTCGACCGTCTGGAACTTGGAGATGCCCAGGTTGATCCAGCGGCGCGCACCGTTGACGGTGCTGCCCAGGCCGGGCATGAACACTGCCAGCAGCAGCACGAAGCAGCCCAGCAGCAGCATCTGGTTGTACTGCTCGATGGACTTCAGCTCGGTGCGGGCGGCGATGACCGCCAGCACGATACCCACCGCCAGGAAGATCAGATGGCGGTTGAGGTAGTAGAACGGACTGCTCATCAGCGCGATCGAGCTGGACGCCACCATCACCACGCCCACGCCGGTGAGCGCGATGATCGCGCCCAGCAGCCACTTGTCGTAGCTGCCTTCGATGGCTTCAAGGCGTGTTGCCTGGCGGGACAGGTCGTTCATCTCAGCGCACCTTCAACGTGGCCAGGCCGATCAGCACGAGCACGACGGAGATGATCCAGAAGCGCACGATCACGCGCGGCTCCGGCCAGCCCTTCAGTTCGAAATGGTGGTGGATCGGCGCCATGCGGAACACGCGCTTGCCGGTCAGCTTGAACGAGGCGACCTGGATCATCACCGACAGCGTTTCGATGACGAACACGCCGCCCATGATCACCAGCACCAGTTCCTGGCGGGTGATCACCGCGATCGTGCCCAGCACCGCGCCCAGCGCCAGCGCACCGATGTCGCCCATGAAGACCATGGCCGGATAGGTGTTGAACCAGAGGAAGCCCAGGCCCGCACCGGCAATGGCCGCGCAGATGATGACCAGCTCGCCGGCACCCGGAATCTGCGGGATCTGCAGGTAGTTGGCGAACACCGCGTTGCCCGAGGCATAGGCGAACACGCCCAGCGCGCAGGCCACCAGCACGGTGGGCATGATCGCCAGGCCGTCCAGGCCGTCGGTCAGGTTCACCGCGTTGGAGAAGCCGACGATCCAGAAGTAGGCGATAGCCACGAAGCCGATGCCGGCCAGCGGCAGCGCGATCGACTTGAACATCGGGATGTAGAAGGTCAGCGCTGCCGGTACATCTGCCGTGTAGAACAGGAACAGGCCCGCGGCCAGGCCGAAGATCGACTGCAGCAGGTACTTCCAGCGCGACTTCAGGCCGTTCGGATCGCGACGGACGATCTTGATCCAGTCGTCATACCAGCCGATGGCACCGAAGCACAGCATCACCGCCAGCACCAGCCACACGTAGCGGTTGCGCAGGTCGGCCCACATCAGCACCGACAGGGTGATGGTGAGCAGGATCAGCGAACCGCCCATGGTCGGCGTACCGGCCTTGGAGAAATGGGTCTGCGGACCGTCCTTGCGGATCGGCTGGCCACCCTTGAACTGGGCAAGCTTGCGGATCATCGCCGGGCCGAGCCACAGCGACAGGAACAGCGCCGTCAACGCGGCAAGGATGGCGCGGAACGTCTGGTAGTTGAACAGCCCGAACAGGCTCTCCAACTGCTGCAACCATCGAGCCAGTTCATACAACATGCGGGGATTCCTCTCCTTGCGCCAGCAGCGCTTTGACGATCAGGTCCATGGCACTGCCACGGGAACCCTTGACCAGGCAGCGCACACCAGCGTGCAACTCATCCTGCAGCGCCTGTGACAGCGCACCATGGGTAGCGAAATGGCGACCACCTTCACCGAAGGCGGCCGCAGCGGCGGCACTGAGCGGACCCAGCGCATACAGCCGCTTCAACCCGGCAGCGCGTGCGCGGATGCCCGCCTGCGCATGCAGCGCCTCGGCATCCGGGCCCAGCTCGCGCATGTCGCCCAGCACCAGCCAGCCCTCTTCCGGGGCGGCGGCCAGGGCATCGATGGCCGCAGCCAGCGAGCCGGGATTGGCGTTGTAGCTGTCATCCACCAGCACCGCGCCGTTGCGCAGCTGATGGGCGATCTGGCGGCCCGGCACCGGCTGCGCTTCGGCCAGGCCGGCGGCAATCAGCGCCAGGTCGACGCCCGCGGCCAGCGCCAGGCTGGCCGCGGCCAGCGCGTTGCTGACGTTGTGGCGGCCCGGCAGGCCGAGCACCACGCGGGCTTCGCCGGCTGGCGAAACCAGGGTGAACTGGCTGCCCTGCGCGCCGGCGCGAATGTCGCGCGCGGTCACGTCGGCGGTATGTTCCAGGCCGTAGCGCAGCACGCGGCAACGCGGCGGGGTGCCGACGAAATGCTGTTCGAACCAGCGGCCGTAGGCATCGTCGACATTGATCACCGCCACGCCATCAGCCGGCAGTGCGGCATAGATTGCCCCCTTGGTCACTGCCACGCCGAGCAGGCTGCCCATGCGTTCCAGGTGTGCCGGGGCGATGTTGTTGACCAGCGCATGGCGCGGGCGGGCGATGTCGGTGAGGTAGGCGATGTCGCCCGGCTTGCCGGCGCCCATCTCGTAGACGGCGTAGTCGGCATCTTCCGGCGCATCGATCACCGCCAGCGGCAGGCCGATCTCGTTGTTGCGGTTGCCCGGGTTGGCGTAGACCACCTTGTGCGCGTGCTGTGCCACCTGCTGCAGGATCGACAGCAGCAGGCTCTTCACGCTGGTCTTGCCGTTGCTGCCGGTGATCGCGAACACCTCGGTGCCGCGGTCACGCTGCATGCCGGTGGCGATCTTCGCCAGCGCCAGTTCGCTGTCAGCCACCAGCACCTGCGGCAGTTCGATGGGCAGCAGGCGCTCGACCAGCAGCGCGCTGGCACCACGGGCCAGCGCGTCGGCAGCGAAATCATGGCCATCGAAACGTTCGCCGCGCAGCGCCACGTACAGGCTGCCCGGGCCAAGGCTGCGGGTGTCATGGCTGACCGCATCGATGGCCACGTCGTCGCCGTGGATCTCGCCGCCGGCCCAATGTGCGATCAGCGAAAGCAGGGTGCGCTTCATGCGGCGCCCTCCCCGGCCTGCGAGCTCAGAACACCGGCCTTGGCAGCCAACGCAGCGGCCGCCACTTCGGTGTCGTCGAAGTCATGGCGCACGCCATTGACCTCCTGGTACGGCTCGTGGCCCTTGCCGGCAATCAGGATGATGTCGCCGGCACCGGCGCGCTTCACCGCCAGGCCGATCGCACGCGCGCGGCTGCGCTGCACGGTCACCGCCTCGGCGTTCTGGAAGCCGGCCAGGATGTCGGCCACGATCACGTCGCCATCCTCGCCACGCGGGTTGTCGTCGGTGACGATGACCTGGTTGGCCAGGCGCTCGGCGATCGCAGCCATCTGCGGACGCTTGCCGGTATCACGCTCGCCACCGCAGCCGAACACGCAGAACAGCGTACCCTGCAGATGGCCGTGCAGGCTGTCCAGCGCCTGTTCCAGCGCGTCCGGGGTATGTGCGTAATCGACCACCACGGTCGGCAGGCCGTCTTCGCCGCCGAGGCGGTTCATGCGGCCACGGATCGGCTGCAGCGCCGACAGCACTTCGGCGATGCGCGGCAGCGGCTGGCCCTGCGCATGCAGGGTACCGGCAACCGCCAGCAGGTTGTCCACGTTGAAGCGGCCCAGCAGCGGCGACTGCACCGCCGCACGCTGGCCGTCGATGACCAGTTCGAACGCAATGCCACGGCCATCCAGCTGCAGCGCCTCGGCGCGCACGCTGGCCTCGCCGGCACCACGCGAGCTCAGGCCGATCGGCTGCACGCCCGCCGGCAGGCCGGCGAACAGCTGGCGGCCGAAGGCGTCGTCCAGGTTGATCACCGCCGCCTTCAGGCCCGGGCGATGGAACAGCCGTGCCTTGGCCGCGCCATAGCTGGCCATGTCGCCGTGGTAGTCCAGATGGTCGCGGGTGAGGTTGGTGAACACCGCCACGTCGTAGTGCACGGCATCGACGCGGCCCTGGTCCAGCGCGTGCGAGCTGACTTCCATCGCCACCGCGCGCGCACCGGCGTCGCGCAGCTGCGCCAGCAGCGCATGCATCTGCAGCACCAGTGGCGTGGTGAAGCCGGTCGGTTCAACCGCACCATAAAGTCCGGCGCCCAGCGTGCCGATACTGCCACTGGGCGTACCGAGCAGGTGCCAGGCCTGGGCCAGCAGCTGCACGGTGGAGGTCTTGCCGTTGGTGCCGGTCACGCCGACCATCGCCATCGCCCGCGACGGTGCGCCATGGAACTGGTCGGCCATTGCGCCCATGCGCGCGCGCAGGCCCGGCACCGCAATCGCATCGGCCGGGGCCGGCAGCTCGGCAGGTGCCGGCGGTTCGAACAGGATGACGCCAGCGCCCGCCGCGCGGGCCTGCTCGACAAAGCCCAGGCCATGTGCGCCGAAACCGGCGATGGCGACGAAGGCATTGCCGGGGCGCACGGCGCGGCTGTCCAGCACCAGGCCGGTCAGAACGGGATCATGGCCCGCCAGGGCCACGTCCGGAAGCAACTGCGAAAGCAACATCGAAGGACTCATTGCGTGCCTCCCGTAGCGGGCGGCGTCTGGGCATGCGCGCTGGGCAGCGCAGCATCGAATTCAGCGGCGGCATCCACCGGCAACGCGGCTTCGGCCGGCGGCGCAGGCAGGATCGAGGCCGAGTGGCCGACCTTGCCGGACTGCTGCGCGGCCAGCCACGACTGCAGGTCGTCCAGCGGCACGTCCATCAGGCGCAGGGTGCCTTCCATCACGTTGTGGTAGACCGGCGCCGACACCAGGCCGCCGTAGAACTTGCCGGCCTGCGGGTCGTTGATGACGATGACGGTGGCGAAGCGCGGGTTGGTGGCCGGCACCACGCCGGCAAACAGCGCGTTGTAGTGGCCGCGCTCGTAGCCGCCGGGGCCGGTCTTGCGCGCGGTACCGGTCTTGCCGGCCACGCGGTAACCCAGCACCGCTGCCTGCTTGGCGCCACCCTGGGTAACCACCGTTTCCATCATCGCCACCACCTGCCTGGCGACGTTCTCGTCGATGATCTGATGCGCTTCGTTGCGCTGGCCCTTGACAAAGGTCGGCGCGATCAACTTGCCGCCATTGGCCAGCGCCGAGTAGGCGGTGGCGATCTGCAGCGGCGTCACGTTCAGGCCGTAGCCGTAGGACATGGTGGTCTTGGTGGCACCGTCCCAGTTGGCCGGGCGCCGCACCACGCCACCGGATTCACCCGGGAAGCCGCTGTGCGGCACCGAGCCGTAGCCGAAGCGGCGCACGCCGTCGTAGAACACCTGGTCCGGCATCTTCGCCGCAACCTTGGCCGCGCCGATGTTGGAACTGCGGGTGATCACGCCGGTCACGTTCAGCACGCCGTTGTTGCGTGGCACGTCGCGGATGGTGAAGCGGGCTACCTGCATGTAACCCGGGTTGGTATCGATGATGGTGTCCTTGGTCACCGCACCGGCCTGCAGCGCGGTGGCGATGGTCAGCGGCTTCATCGTCGAACCCGGCTCGACCAGGTCGGTCACCGCACGGTTGCGGCGCGCATCGGGCAGCGCGCCGGTCAGCGAATTCGGGTTGTAGGTCGGCAGGTTGACCATGGCCAGGATCTCGCCGGTGGTCACGTCCATGATCACCATCGAACCGCCGGCCGCCTTGTTGGCCACCAGCGCGTTGCGCAGTTCCTTGAACGCCAGGTACTGGATGCGGCGGTCGATGCTGAGGGTCAGGTCCTTACCCGGTTCAGCAGCGCGCAGCAGATCGCTTTCGACGGTCTCGCCCTTGCGATTGCGGATGACCCGCTTGGCGCCGGCCTTGCCGCGCAGCCATTCGTCGAACGCCAGCTCAAGGCCTTCCTGGCCGCGGTCGTCGATGTTGGTGAAGCCCAGCACGTGCGCCATCGCCTCACCCTGTGGGTAGAAGCGGCGGAACTCGCGCTGCGCGGCCACGCCCGGAATCTTCAGCGCGACCACCTTCTCTGCCTCGTCCGGATTGATCCGGCGACGCAGGTACATGAATTCCTTGTCCGACTTCTGCGACAGGCGGCTGCTCAGCTCATCCACCGACATGCCGACCGCCTGGGCCAGCTCCGGAATGCGCTCGGGCGAACGCAGCAGGTCCTGCGGGTTGACCCAGATCGACGCGACCGGGGTGGACACCGCCAGCGGCTCGCCGTTGCGGTCGGTGATCATCCCGCGCGAGGTCTTGATCGGCAGCTCGCGCAGGTAACGGGCCTCGCCCTGGCGCTGGTAGAAGTCGCTGTTGATGATCTGCACGTAGGCGGCACGACCGACCAGCGACACCGAGCACAGGCCAAGCGCCAGCGCGACCCAGCGCAGGCGCTGGCGCAGGTTGAAGGCGTTGCGCGGGCGGTTGCGGCCGGTCTTGCTCATGGCCGCACCACCACGATGTCCCCTGCTTCGGGGAACTTCATGCCGAGCTTTTCGCGGGCGATGCGATCGACGCGGTTGGCTTCGGCCAGCGTGGCCTGTTCCAGCTGCAGGCGGCCGAATTCCAGGTTGATGTCATCGCGCTTGCGTTCGGCGCGCGACAGCTCGATGAACGTCTGCCGATGACGGTGACGCACGAACACGACGCCGATCGCCGAGGCCACGGTCGAGGCCAACAGGATGATCAGCAGCAGCCGGCTCATGCGTCGGCCTCCCGCTTCTGGGCCACGCGCAGCACGGCGCTGCGGGCGCGCGGGTTGGCGGCCAGTTCCTCGTCGGTGGCCTTGATGGCACCGCCGATCAGGTCCAGCGTCGGCACGAACGCGACCGCCTCGGGCAGGCGGCGGTTGGCCGGCGGCGCCTTGGCCAGGCGGTTCATGTACTGCTTGACGATGCGGTCTTCCAGCGAATGGAAGCTGATCACCGCCAGGCGGCCACCGGGCTTGAGCCGCTCCACCGCCGCATCGAGGCCGGCTTCCAGATCGGACAGCTCGCGGTTGATGTGGATGCGGATGGCCTGGAAGCTGCGCGTGGCCGGATGGATCTTGTCCTTGCCACGTGGCATCACCGAGGCGATCAGCTCGGCCAGCTCGGCAGTGCGGGTGAACGGCTGCTTCTCGCGGCGCGCCACGATGGCGCGGGCGATGCGGCGGCTCTGGCGTTCTTCGCCATAGGTCCACAGCACGTCAGCGATCTCGCGGTCTTCCACGCGGTTGATCCACTGCGCGGCGCTTTCGCCGCTGTCCGGGTCCATGCGCATGTCCAGCGGGCCGTCCTTGCCGAAGCTGAAACCCCGCTCGGCCACGTCCAGCTGCGGCGACGACACACCCAGGTCGAACAGCACGCCGTCCAGGCCTTCAGCCGTCGCATCCCACTGCAGCAGCTGGGCGAAGCTGCCACGGAAGATGGACACGCGCGGGTCCGGCGCGAAGTCGCGCTCGGCAACGGCGATGGCTTCCGGATCCTTGTCCATGACCAGCAGGCGCCCCTCGGGACCGAGCTGGGTGAGCACGCCACGTGCATGACCGCCACGACCGAACGTGCCATCCAGATAACGTCCGTTTTCGATCACCCTCAGGCCTTCAAGGACCTGGGTGTACAGGACCGGCAGGTGCACCGCCGGCGACTGCGACACCGGAAGGTGACCGGCCTGCGCTTCTGGGCGCATCCGGGCACCCCGGCTCACAACTTCAGGTCGAGCAACCCATCACCCAGATCCTCGTCAGACAACGTCTGCTGGATCAGGGCCCGATGCGCCTGCTCGCTCCACAATTCGAACTTGTCGCCCATACCGAGCAATACCGCCTTCTTCTCAATGCCCACCGCACCGCGGTGGCTGGCGGGGATGCTGATGCGACCGTTGCCGTCCAGCTCCAGATGGGCGGCCGAGCCGACCAGCTTCTGCTGCAACAGGCGCACGACGCGCTGGGTGTTGGGCTTGGACATGACGTCGTCGCGGACCCGCTCCCATTCCGACTCTGCATACAGCCACAGGCAGCCGGCTTCGAACGGGTTGTAGGTCAGCACGAGACGGTTGTTGCTGGCGCGCGCGACGAGGTCGCGGTAAGCGGTGGGAACCGCCATGCGCCCTTTATCGTCAACTGTGATGGCCGTCTCGCCCTGGAACACGACGCGTGCACCTATCCTTCGCCCGGTGAAACATTGAACCACGAAAACCCACAAAACACCCGGATTTCCCTCTGATGCCCACCTTAGCAGCGGCCGAAGGGTTGTCAACAACTTTTCAGCGGGGAAATCGCCAGCCGCATCAATGGCTTGCAACAACCTTTAGAGAATTGTTCAAGGCTTATCCACAAGTTGCTGATCCGTCTCAATTTTTGAGATTGAACGGAAGTTCAGGGCTGTGGACAGGGCGTGAAACATCGCCCGCGCATTCATCCGGAACCGGGCGGAAACGCCGCCGGACTGCGCAAACGATGCACAATGAGGCCATGTGCCTGCTCGCTCTTGGCTGGATGCACCACCCGCGCTGGCGGCTGGTGATGACCGGCAACCGTGATGAGTTCCACGCCCGCCCGACCGCCGCGCTGGCCCCCTGGCAGGATGAGACCTCCGTCATCGGGGGGCGCGACCTGCGCTCCGGCGGTGGCTGGGCCGGCGTTGGTGCCGGCGGCCGCATGGCCGTGGTCACCAATGTCCGCGATCCGCTGGCCGCACAGACCGGCCCGTCCCGGGGGGCGCTGGTGGCCGACTTCCTGCGCGGCCGCGACCCGGCCGCCGTGCATATCGACCGGCTGGCCATCGTGGCGGGCGCATATGCGCCCTTCAACCTGCTGCTGGCCGATGGCGACAGCCTGGAGTACCTGGGCAACCACCCGGCCGAACGCCAGCGCCTGGGCCCCGGCGTGCACGGCATGTCCAACGGCGCACTGGACGCGCCGTGGCCGAAGACCCGCCGGCTGATGGCTGCGCTTTCCGCCTGGCTGAAGGAAGACGGGGTCAGATCCCTTTCCCAAGAGGAAAGGGATCTGACCCCGCTCTGGAATGCTCTGGCCGATGAACACCGCCCGGCCGACAGCGACCTGCCCGACACCGGCATCGGCCTGGAGCGCGAGCGCTGGCTGAGCCCGGCCTTCATCCGTGGCGACGACTACGGCACCCGCGCCAGCACGGTGCTGTTGATCGACGCCCATGGCCACGGCCAGATCCACGAGCGCCGCTTCGGCCCGCAGGGTGTCGCCCTCGGCCAGAGCCAGGTCGATTTCTGACCCTGTACCTGTTTTCTGTGTCTATAAATGTCTGCACGCACGCCACACGATGACCCGGCGCGATCCTGCCGCGCGCCCCACCGATCCACAGGGAGTCATCGATGCGCCGTGTCCTCGTGCTTGCCGTCACCCACCTGCTCGCCCTCGGCCTGGGCTTCGGCCTGGGCATCTACCTGCTGCCGATCCTGATCGCCCCCGACGACCCGCCGGTCGCGCAGGTGCAGGCGGCGATGGACGACGCCCGTTACCACACCACCTTCCGTCGCGACCTCAAGGGCAGCGACGCCGTGCACTGGGCCGACGGCAAGGTCAGTGTCAGCGCGCGCCAGGTCGCGTTCGACGGCAAGATGGGCCCGGGGCCGGACTACAAGGTCTACCTGGTGCGCGACTTCGTCGACAACAAGGCCGATTTCCTGAAGATCAAGGCGCAGGCCCAGCGCATCGGCGAGGTGAAGACCTTCAACCGGTTCCTGGTGGAGGTGCCTGAGAGCGTCAACGTGGACGACTACACCACCGTGGTTGTGTGGTGCGAAAGGTTCGAGCAGTTCATTTCCGCAGGGCAGTACCGCACGCCGGGTTGAACAACATCCCAAGCATCTGGGCGGAGAGCAGCCGAGCATGGCTCGGCTCTACTGTAGAGCCGAGCCATGCTCGGCTTACCGTAAGAAAGAGGCGGAGCCGGCCGATAAGCCGGGTTCTGTCGTGGACAGTCATTCCTCTAGGCGTTACGTCACCGCAACGCTCAAGCAACCTACCCGGATCCAACGCGGGCCGCGCCAAAGGATCCCTATTTGGTCTTGCTCCAGGTGGGGTTTGCCGTGCCGGTCTGTTGCCAGACTCGCGGTGCGCTCTTACCGCACCATTTCACCCTTACCGGCCTTCCGAAGAAGACGTAGGCGGTATCTTTCTGTTGCACTTTCCGTCGGCTTGCGCCGCCCAGGCGTTACCTGGCACCTTGCCCTATGGAGCCCGGACTTTCCTCGGCACCCCCGAAGGGATGACGCGACTGTCTGGCCGGCTCCGCCAGCGCGCATTCTAGCGCACGCGGGTGGTTCCTGCCGCGTTGATCGCGACGTGCGGTTCATCCATCCACGCGTGGCGTGGATCTACTGGCGGATGCGTGCTGCGGGGAGTGTGTCATCCACGCGTGGCGTGGATCTACAGTAGAGCCACGCCATGCGTGGCTGCGGCCATCCATCAACTTCCGTACAACGCCTTGCGCGGGGCACCCGTCAGTTCAGCGGCCAGCTTGGCTGCAGTGGACGGCGGCAGATGCTCGCTCAGCTTGGCGTACACACGGCGGCCATGCGCCAGCTGCGCTTCCTCATCATCGCCGGCGCCCTGCACCATCACCACGAACTCGCCCTTGCGCTGGTTCTCGTCGGCTTCCACCTTGGCCAGCAGCCCCGCCAGATCGCCATCCAGTACGGTCTCGAACAGCTTGGTCAGCTCGCGCGCCAGCACCGCCGGGCGCTCGCCGCCGAAAATCGCCGCCATGTCGGCCAGCGATTCGGCGATGCGGTGCGAGGATTCGTAGAACACCATCGTGCGCACTTCACCGGCCAGCGCCTGCAACCGGTCGCGGCGGCCGCTGGCCTTGGCCGGCAGGAAGCCCTCGAAACTGAAGCGGTCGCTGGGCAGGCCGGCCACGCTCAGTGCGGCGATGGCGGCACAGGCACCGGGAATCGGGCTGACCTTGATGCCGGCCGCGCGCGCGGCACGCACCAGGCGGAAACCGGGGTCGCTGACCAGCGGGGTGCCAGCATCGCTCACCAGCGCCAGCGATTCGCCGGCCTGCAGGCGCGAGACCAGGCGCTGCGACAGGGCCTCTTCATTGTGTTCATGCAGGGCCACCAGCGGCTGCTGGATGCCGAAATGGGACAGCAACTGGCCGCTGCGGCGAGTGTCCTCGGCACAGATGGCCGCCACCGAGCGCAGCACCTCCTGCGCGCGCGGGCTCAGATCGGCCAGGTTGCCGATCGGGGTGGCGACGACGTACAGGGTTGGCACACTCATTTCAGCGGTACTCACGGGGCAAGGGTAGAATCGTAGCGTGTACCCGGCCAAGGCCGCTGCCCTCATCGCATGGACCCGATCATGAACAAGCCCGCCGCACGGATCTCCGCCCTGTCGTTGTCGCTGATGCTGCTGGCCGGCTGTGCCACCACCAGCCTGACCAGCGCGCCCGAATCGCCGGCCCAGAGCCAGGCGCTGGCGCTGATCGAACAGGGCAAGCCGCGCGACGCCGCACTGCAGCTGGAAGGCCTGGCTGCCACCCTGCGCGGCGGTGCCCGCGCCAATGCCCTGGCCGATGCCGCCTGGGCCTGGAACCTGGCCGGCGACAGCGCCCGCGCGCGCAGCCTGCTGGGCCAGCTCACCGCCCGCCAGCTGACCGGCGCCAGCCTGCAGCGCTACCAGCTGACCGGTGCCGAGCTGGCGCTGGCCGACAAGCAGCCGGCACAGGCCCTGGCCCTGCTGAAGGACAGCGGCGACAACGTACTGCCGGCCCTGCGCACGCGCTGGCACCTGGCCCGCGCCACTGCCCTGCAGGGCACCGGCGATGCCTTCGGTGCCGCCACCGAGCGCGCACGCGCCCACGCCAGCCTGACCGGCAGCGCACGCAGCGAGAACCAGGCCGCCATTGCCGGCCTGCTCGGTACGCTTGACGATGCCACCCTGCGCAGCCGTGCCGCCGCGCTGCCGGCCAACGACCCGCTTTACAACTTCGCCGGCCGCGCACTGATCGCGCGTGGCCTGCCGCTGCCGCGCCCGTTCGATCGTGATGGCGCCGCACAGTTCGATACCAGCAAGCGCCCGCCGGCCATGAGCGACGGTTACCGTCCGCCGGCCAAGCTGGCCGTGCTGCTGCCGCTCAGCGGCCGCCTGGCCACCGCCGCGCAGCCCGTACGTGATGGCCTGCTCGCCGCCTACTACGGCGAGACCCGCCGCCGCCCGGACATCAACTTCATCGACACCGCCGGTACCCCGGCCGGTGCGCTGGCCGCGTATGACAAGGCCGTCGCCTCCGGTGCCGACTTCGTGGTCGGCCCGCTGGGCCGTGACGAAGTGGATGCGGTCTATGGCCGCCAGCAGCTGCAGGTGCCGGTGCTGGCCCTGAACCGTGGCAAGGATGCGCCGCCAGCCGGCAGCGCCGGCTTCTCGCTGGCGCCGGAAGACGACGGCATCGTCGCTGCCGAATACCTGCGTGGCCGCGAGCGCGGCAAGGCGCTGGTGATCAACAGTGCCGACGACACCGGCCGCCGTGCCGCCGCCGCCTTCGCCCAGCGCTTCGCCCAGCGTGGCGGCCAGGTGGTGGCCACGATCGGCGTCAGCGATGCGGTCGGCGATGTCGGCGCGCAGGTGCGCAATGCCGGCCAGGTCGATGCCGTGTTCCTGGCCGTGCGCGCACCGCAGGCCCGCCTGCTGGCGCCGCAGCTGGCGCTGGCTGGCGCCGGTGGTGCCACCCGCGTGGGCACCTCGCAGCTGACCGTCGGCAGCGGCAAGGTGGAAGAAGACGTGGCGCTGGACGGCATCGTCTACCCGAACGAAGCCTGGAACGTGCGCAGCGTGTCCGGCCTGCCCTCGGCCAGCCAGGTGGCCAGCACCCTGCCCAGCGCACGCGGTGCCGCCGGCCGCCTGTTCGCTTTCGGCGCCGATGCCTGGAAGATCACCGCCTACCTGGACAAGCTGTCCAACGAGGGCGGCCTGGACGGCGCCACCGGCACCCTGTTCCTGGACAGCAACGGCAACATCCTGCGCCAGCCGGCCTGGTCCACCTTCAATGGCGGCCGGCCGATGCCGATCGCCGGTGGTCGCTGAGCGCAGCCAACGGGGCTCGGCGGTGGAAGCCGCCGCCGAGCAGCACCTGCAACAGGCCGGCTTGTTGCCGCGCGCGCGCAACGTGCGTTATCGCGGCGGTGAACTGGACCTGGTGATGGACGACGCCGGCACCGTGGTGTTCGTGGAAGTGCGTTACCGCGCGCGATCCGACTTCGGTGGCGGCGCTGCCTCGGTGGACGTGCGCAAGTGCCGGCGCGTGGCCCATGCCGCGTTGCTGTACCTGCAGGACAACCCTGCGCTGGCCGATGCGCCCTGTCGTTTCGACGTGGTGGACGCCACGGGTGAACCGCCGCAGCTGCATTGGCTGCGGGATGCGTTCCGGTTGGATGATTGCTGATGGGTACCGTCCGCTTTGGTAGAGACCGACCTTGGTCGGCGCTTCTGTGCCAACCAAGGTTGGCACCTACCAGAGCGCAGCAAGGTTGCCACCTGCCAGAGCCCAGCCTGGCCGGCACGACCATGGTGCGTGACTGATGCCATCGATCATCACCCATGCCGCTGTACCGCTGGCGCTGTGGTGCGCTGCTGATCGCGGTCGCATTCCGCCGTGGCTGCTGGCTGCCGGCGTGGTCGCGGCGATGATGCCCGATGCCGATGTGCTTGCGTTTGCCCTGCACATTCCCTACGCCGATGCGTTCGGCCATCGCGGGGCCAGCCATTCATTGTTGTTTGCCGCCGTGCTGGCGGCATTGGCCGCGGTGTGGGCGTTCTTTGGTAGGCGCCGACCTTGGTCGGCGGTTTCGTGCCAACCAAGGTTGGCACCCACCACACAGGCGGCAACGGTGGCGTCCACCGTACAAGCCGCTGTCTTCGTTTTCGTCTGCGCGGCCAGCCATCCCCTGCTCGATGCAATGACCTCCGGCGGCCTTGGCGTTGCCCTGGCCTGGCCGTGGAGCGAACACCGCTTCTTCGCCCCGTGGCGGCCGATCCGCGTTTCGCCCTTCGCCCCGCAGTTCTTCAGCGCGCGCGGCCTGGCCACCCTGCTCTCTGAACTGCGCTGGGTGTGGCTGCCGCTGGCCGGCGCCGTTGTTGCCTGGAAACTGATCCAACCCGCCCCTGCTGTCCCGCGAGATCCATCATGAGTACTGCCCTGCCCGCCGCCTTGGTTGCCGAACTGTCTGCCCTGCTGGGCGCGGAGGGCTGGCGCATGGATGACAACGCGCTGGAGGCGAACGCACAGGACAACTCGTGGCGCCACCAGCGCCCCGCTGCTGTTGCGCTGCCGGCCGACATCGAACAGGTGCAGGCGCTGGTGCGCGCCTGCCGTGCACATCACGTGGCGCTGGTCGCGCGCGGTGCAGGCACCGGCACCACCGGTGCGGCCGTGCCGCTGCCCGGCAGCATCGTGCTGTCGTTCACCCGCATGGACCGCATCATCGACATCCGTGCCGGTGACCGCTGCACCGTGGTGCAGCCGGGCGTATTGAACGGCACCCTGCAGCAGGCGCTGGCACCGCACGGCCTGTTCTGGGCACCGGACCCGTCCAGCGCGGAGATCTGCAGCGTGGGTGGCAACCTGGCCTGCAACGCCGGGGGCCCACGCGCGGTGAAGTACGGCACCAGCCGCGACAACGTGCTGGGCCTGGTGGCCGTCACCGGCACCGGCGAGGTGATCCGCTGCGGTGGTGCCTACACCAAGGATTCCACCGGCTACGACCTCACCCACCTGCTGGTGGGCAGCGAAGGCACGCTGGCGCTGATCGTGGAAGCCACCCTCAAGCTCACTCCGCTGCCGGTCAGCCAGGCCGGCCTGCGCGTGCTGTACCGCGATGCCGATGCGGCTGCTGCGGCGGTGTCACGCCTGATGTCGCAGCCGGTGGTGCCCACGCGCCTGGAATTCATGGATGCACGCAGCCTGCAGTTGCTGCGCCTCAACGGTGCCGACGTGCCCGAGGCGGGTGCGATGCTGCTGGTTGAAGCCGATGGCGACCACGACACCCTGCCCTACCTGCTGCAGGCACTGGCCAGCGCCGCTGAAGGCGACGGCATGATCGAACTGGACGTGGCGATGGAAGGCCGCGCGCGCGACCAGCTGTGGGCCGCACGCAAGGCCTTGTCGCCGGCACTGCGCACCGTCGCGCCCGGCAAGATCAATGAAGACGTGGTGGTGCCGGTGTCGCGCATTCCGGAACTGGTGGCCGGTGTGCAGGCATTGGCGCGCGACTACGCGCTGACCATCGTCACCTTCGGCCATGCCGGCAACGGCAACCTGCACGTCAACATTCTTTACCACCCGGACGATGCCGATGAGAACGCACGCGCGCATGCCGCGCTGCCGAAGATCTTCGAACTGACGTTGGCGCTGGGTGGCACGTTGTCCGGTGAGCATGGCATTGGGCTGGCCAAGCGCGATTTCATGGCGCAGGCGTTCAGCCCGGCCACGCTGGCGACGATGCGCGCGATCAAGGCCGCGCTGGACCCGGATGGGATTCTCAACCCGGGCAAGGTGTTGCCGCCGGTGTGATGCCTGATTGCACCGGGGTCAGATCCCATCGCCGTTGCGATGGGATCTGACCCCGTCGTTTGCGCCCACCGCACTGTAGAGCCGAGCCCACGCTCGGCTGCTCTCCGTTCTGATCACGATGCACCCGCGCTTCGCGCGGTAAGCCGAGCATCGGCTCGGCTCTACAAGGGGCTTCCGCGCAGCCTCCATTGCACGATCCGCCTTCTGTAGAGCCGAGCCATGCTCGGCTGCTTTCCGGTCAGATCACGAAGAACGCTGCGCTTCGCGCTGTGAGCCGAGCATCGGCTCGGCTCCACAAGGACGCTGCGCGAATGCTGACGCATTCGCCTCACAATGCGCGACCACACTGCGCCTGCATGCAGATTGCAACAATTTTGAATTTGAAACTTTCCTCATTGGTACAGCAGCACCTACGTGCGCAAGATGTAGATGCCACCGACGACGGGTGGCACGGGCTTCCAATCCCGTTTGATTAGTGTCGTTTACGCTTGCCTGCCGGCGTCACCGCCTTCCCTCGTGCCTGGGTGGCGTCGGCAGGCATTCTGTCCGCGGATCTTTGGCGGGCGGTGCGTGGGGGCCTCGTGCCCGCCGGCATTTGGCGACACTAATCACCGGTATTGGAACCACGCACCGTCCGCCACCCTCGCTGTTAAGCGGGGTGGCCCCTTGCTTCGCACACAAGGACGCCGCCATGACCACTTCCCACTATCCCCACCTGTTTGCCACCTTGGGCGAGGCCGCCACGCGCCTGCCTGACGACCTGGCGCGCACGCTCGAAAGCACCTTCGCCGCACTGCAGGAAGGCGAAGCGCCCGGCACCATCACGCTGCTGCACTGCCTGCAGCACATCCGCCAGGGCGACGCCGCCGATGGACAGCCGTGGCCTGGCAAAGGCCGCACGCCGGGGCAGCGGCTGGCACTGGCGCGCATCGACCGCGCCAATGCCGGGCTGACGTTCTTGTTGGAGTTGTTGCACGCTACAGAACGCGTGCGCGTGGATGGCGAGATCAGCCAGCAGGTGGGCGACGGCGCGCGCGAGGGGTTGCTGCTGGCGTGCCGCGGGCTGGCCGAATATGTGGACGTGCAATTGCACGCGGCATAGACAGGGCCGCTGCCCGGCCTTTGGTAGCCGCCAACCTGGGTTGGCGGGGCCGCAAGGCCGCATGCGTAACGACACGGTGTGCCAACCAAGGTTGGCACCTACCACAGCAGCGCGATTGCTCCAGAGTGGGGCCAGAGCCTTTTGCCGTGCAAAGGGATCCGACCCCGCCGTGCGTCAGGCGAAGTGCCGGTAACCGCCGTCGGTGGCTTCGCCATCCACATGCCCACACCGCTCGGGTATGGCAACCGCGATCAGCGATAGGTGGCGGTGAGAATGGCCTGACCTTCCACCACACCTGGAGAGAAGCTTCCGGGTTCGCGGTAGTAACGTGCACCCAATGCAATGTTCTGCGCGCCATTGCTGCTCTCTGGCAGCAGCCAGCTTTGACCCAGCACCACCGGCACCCCTTCGCGCAGCAACTGCACGCGTACGCCCTGGGCGCTGGCGCGCGGGGTGGGCTGCAGGCGGCTTCCGGAATTGGAGGGTTGCGTGGCGTCGCTCAGCATCAAGTCCACCGGAAACTCACCATTGCAGCGCATGACCACGTTGAAGTCCTGATCGGCGGCGGTGCTGTCGGCATTGGGGAGCTCCGCGGCCGTTACATCATCCAGCGTCACCTGCTTGTCAGCCAGCGTGCAGGTCTTGGTGCGCAGGTTGGCCGTGAACTGATACGTGTCGGTCTTCACCAGGTGCGGGAAGTCTGGAGATACGTGGGTGACAGTGCCCAGCGTCATCAGGGGTACCGCTTCCATGTCGCCGCCGCGCGACACTGCAGCAATGGACACATAGGACCAGCGGGTGTTGTTGTTCATGACAAGGCCACGGACCTCGCTGACTCCCCGGATATCGAACGGTTGACTCAAGCTGGGCTGACCGCTATTCGCCGACCTTGCAGTATGGCGAAAGATCAACAAGGGAGAGCGTGGACGACTGCGCAGGCCAAACGCCGGATACGAATGACCGTCTATGCTTACATTGCGCACATACTCCAGGTCCGCCGCAGCCATCGTTGCGTCGATGGGCACGCTGATGTTCCCAAAGGAGCAGCCGCTCAGGAAGCTGACGTTGCCCACGTTACGCCAATTCGCCACCAGCACATCCGGCTCGGCATCATCCCAGGCGTCCACCACCAGATTTGCCTCTTGGCCGGGAAACACGCTCGTGCACGCTTGGGCGGCCCACGGGGTGGCCACCGCGATCAGCAGTGCGGCCGCGGTGCGCACGCGCGCGGACCTGGACAACCGTTGCGCGATTGCGATGTGGGAACTATAGAAGTGTCTGCAAGGCATGGGCGTCACCTGTCAAAGGGCACAAACGTCGTTACTTGTATTCAGCCGTCACGGTGACCTGCGTGCTGACCGCGCCTGCAGTCATCGCGGTGCCGCTCTTGCGGTAATAGCCGGCGCGTACATCCAGTTTTGCAGCGCTGGCACCGCCCACCGTCACGGTGGTGGTGTCGCCTTTCTGCAGATACGTGGTGCCGCTGGTGCCTTCCAGCAGGGCCACGGCCACGCCGCTGGCCGGGCTGCTGGCGGCGCTGTTGCGCCAGTGATTGTCCTGCGCGGCATCGGCGGTGCCGTCGAAGCTGAGATCCACGCTCGCCACACCCGCGCAGCCGGTGAGATTCAGGGCGCCAGGCTTCAGGCCGCTGGCCTGGCCAGCGGTCACATCGCCGGCCTCAATGTCATCGAGCGGAACGGTCAGATCCGCGAGGGTGCAGGTGCCTGGCAGTACGCGTCCGCTAACGGTGATGGTGGCGGTGTCAGCACGGGCCGCCAGCGCGGTGGTCAGCAGGGCCAGGGCCGCTGCGGTAGCGGTGGACACGGAAAACAGCCTCATGGGGTACTCCTTGGGAAGGGAAAGAATCACAGCGACGAACCGGTGCCGGTGTCGGCCGGCGCCAATGGGTCGGTAGCCAGCAACACCTGCGGCAACGGCAGGCACCGCACCTGGGCCCAGTACTGGCCGTGTGCATCGGGCTGTTCGGGGGTCCGGTAGTCCAACCGGCAACGCGTGTCCTCACCCAGCTGCACGGTCAAGCGGCCGATGGGCTGGGCCGCACGCAGCACGATGACCCCGCCCTGGCCCACATGCCCGGCGGCACGTCCATCGTCATGACTGACCGCAACGCCGAACGGCAACGCTGCACCGTGCTCGTCACTGGCATCAAGCAGCAGGGTGCGCTCGTTGCGTGCAGTGAAGGACACCTTGACGATGCTGCCGGCGGTGGGTGCCACGCGCTGCGAGCTGTGGTCCACCTCCACCTCCAGCGGCAGGCCGGCGGTATCCAGCTCCACCCGGTTCCAGCGGTAGGGGCTGGTGTAGGGCAGCACCGCATAGCCGTTGCCGGCCACGGTTACCTGGCGGCCCGTGCCGACGCGCGCACCTTCAGCCCCGATCGCCTCCACCACCGCGAAGCTTTCGCCCAGCGGCGGGCCGAAATTGAGACCACCACCGTGCAACACCAGACTGCCGGCCGCCCCCAGATTGGCACTGCGGCCTCCGTTGGAGTGGCTGTAGCCGCCGCTCAGATCGGCATGGCTGCCCTGGTAGCTGGCATAGGCGTTGTAGCCCTGCCCGCTGCGGCCCTGGTCGGCCGACAGGCTGTAGCTGAAGCGGCGGTCCTCTCCCAGCGCGCCATTGACGCCAAGCTGCCGCTGCTGGCCAGCATCGCTGTGGTTGACGCTGGCGCTCACGCGCGGCGCCCCGGCGGCACGGCCCAATGGCACGCTCAGCTGGAACGCCAGCCGCGTATCGGGTGCGCCGGCCAGCGTGCGGTAGCGGGTAGCCGAAAAGCTGTAGTTGGCCGAACGCACGCTGCTGTGGAAACCGAACTGCAGATCGCGGTGGTTGCCGGCACGGTTCCAGTACGCCACGTGGCCACCGGTCAGGTAGAGCTGGCTGCGCTGGCCGACACGCTGCGAGAAGTTCACCTGGAAGCGTTCGCGCGTGCGCATCAGGCGGTCATCGCTCAACTGCCAGTCGCTGTGCGCCAGACGCGCGACGTCGCCAAGGGTGAGGTAACCGGCAGTGCTGTAGCGGTACGCCGCCAGGCCCACGTTGGTACCCGTTCGCGTGATGCTGCGCTGGTAGTTGATGCGGTAACTGTTGCCCGCCTGCGTACGCCCACCTGGCAAGCGCACGCGGGCGTGGGTGGCATCGGCGCCAATGGCACCGAACGCTGTGTTGAACGCCGCGCCGAGCAGGCCGGCATGGAAGTCATCGGCAAGCTGCACGCCGCCGAGCAGGGTGACGCGGTTGTTGAGGCCGCGTGCATAGGTTCCTTCGGCGAAGCGCAGCGCATCCTGCGCCAGGCCGGTATCACGCAGCACGCCGGCGGTCGTGCTGAAGCGCTGGTTTCCCGCACGCAGTGCCTGTGGCACCGCCGAGAACGCCACGCTGAAGGTTTCCTCGCGACCATCGGTTTCAGTGATGGTGACCTGCAGGTCGCCGCCTCCGCTGGTGGGGAACAGGTCGTCGATGACGAACGGCCCGGGCGCCACGGTGGTTTCATACAGCACACCGCCATTCTGTCGCACCGTTACCCGCGCGTTGCTTTGGGCCATGCCGCGCACTACCGGCGCATAACCGCGCAGCGAGTCGGGCAGCATGCGTTCATCGGTGGCTACGCGCACGCCGCTGAAGGCCACACTGTCGAACAACTCGCCACCGGTGTTGCCCTGGCCCAGCAGCAGCTGGCTGTTCCAACGTGGCAGGTCGCGCTGCGCGTAGCTGCTCAGCACATTGCTACGCGTTCCCTGGGCATCGTGATTGATCGAACTGCGGTGGCGCAGCCGCCAGGCTCCCAGATTGAGGCCCGCATTGAGGCCCAGATAGCTGCTGGTTTCGCCGTTGCTGCGGTAGCTGTTGGCGTTGTAGTCGACGAATGCCGCCGTCATGCCGGGGTCACGCAATGCCGGGGCGACAAAGCCCCGCGCCTGGCGTGGCAACGCAGCCTGCGGCAATGAAAGCATCAGACGCAGCTGGCTGTCGTCATAGTGCACGCGAGCGCCGTCGATCCGCGCGGACAGATCGATGCACGTCGGATCCGGGTCCTGGTCGACGGCCACGCGTGCGGCATCGCCCAGGCCGATGTCATCGAGCAGCGCGCGCGGCAGGCACGGACGTGCGACGTGCGGCACATCTGTGGCTACGAAGTGGACGTCGCGGCGTGCAAATGGCTCACCGTTGACCCAGATGTCGACAGCACGGATGCCTGCCTCGACCGGGTTGCCGTGGCTGAACTGCGCCAGATCGACGCCGGTGAGGCCGGCCGCAAAGCCATCGCTGAACTCGACTTCGCCGCCGGTGCGTGCATGCAGTTGCGGCATCGCTGCCGCAAGCGCCGCGCCAATGGCCATCACCAAGGCGCGTGCAACAGGCGTGCGTGTAGAACCAGCGGTTTGCGTCGTGTGTGAAGTTGGGAATGTCATGTCTTCGTGCGCTTGGGGGGACAACGTAGCCGGGGCCCGTTGAAGCGCACGCAGACTAGAGGCAATGCAACTGCGGAAACATGCAATTTGTTGCAAGCGGACTTGGAAACTGTTGCATCCAACCTGCAGCATTCTCCGAAGGCAAGCGCGGCCGAGTGGTTTGCAACATTTTGTATGGAATCGGTTTCGCACTGCACCGAGGATGGCGCCGCCCACGGCTCACCCCACATGCCGTTGCACCCGCACCACCCCATCACCCTTCAAGAGAGCATCACCATGCACCCCACTGTTTCCATCCTGGCCATCGCGCTTGCTGCAACGTTGTCCGTCTCCGCCCATGCCGCCGACCTGACCATCTCCGGTGAGATTGTCGAATCCACCTGCACGGCTGATATCGCCGGCGACGTGGACGTGGACATGGGCAAGATGGATCTGGTGGAGCTGAATGCCAACGACCGCATCGGCCGCCGCGATCTGGACGTCACGCTCGCCTGCCCGGGCTCCGGCGCGGCGCAGGAGCTGGCCGTGCGCTTCAGTGGCGTGGCCAACACCGACGGCAGCCTGGCGCTGACTGCTGCCAGTTCCGCTGTCGGCGTGGGCTACAAGATCTATGACAACGCCGACACCCAGCTGCGCATCAACACCGCACCGACCCGATTCGTGAATGTGCCGGCCGATGGCAGCGAAGTGCTCAAGCACAGCGTGTGGTTCAGCAAGACTGAAGCCGCTGCGCAGGCCGGTACGGCCCATGCCAGCGCGCAGATGGACATCGTCTACAAGTAAGTGCCTTGTCCTGCCGCCCAAGGAAGGGCGGCTCTTTTCCCTTTCCCCTCAGCGAGCGAGCCGATGAAACCCCATACACGTTTTGCGCTGTTGGTCCTGCTGATGGCAACAGCCGTACCCGTATCGGCGGCCGTCACGCTGCAGGGCACCCGTGTTGTCTACGACGGCGCCAAGGGCGCGGTGACCGTCACCGCCTCCAACCGCGGCCAGAAGGTGGCACTGGCCCAGGTCTGGCTGGACGATGGTGATATCCATGCAAAGGCCGGCAGTCAGAAAGTGCCGTTCGTGGTAACCCCCACCACCCGCCGCATCGATGCCGGGCGAAGCCAGGCCTACCGCCTCACCTATGCACCGATGGCCGGTACAGCGCTGCCGCAGGAGCGCGAATCACTGCTGTACTTCAATCTGCTGGACATCCCGCCGAAGCCGGAGGCGATGGAGGGCCGCAACGTGCTGCAGTTCGCGATGCGCACACGGGTGAAGCTGTTCTATCGCCCCGCCGGGCTGACCGGACATGCGCGTGACGCGGCAAATGCTCTGGTGTGGTCGCGCGATGGCGATGCGCTGCAGGTACACAACCCGAGTGCCTACCACGTGACCTTCAGCCGGGTGACGCTGCCCGATGGTCGAGCCGTAGAGGCGGACATGGTGGCACCGGGCATGCAGTTGCGACTGCCGTTGCCGGAAGGTGCTGCGGTTCCAGCTTCACTCAGCTTCCAGTGGCTGGACGACTACGGCACACCACGCGATGCACAGGCGCGCGTGCAGGGCTGACACTTCGCGCCGAGCGGGCCCGGCACAACCAACTCATTCCCAAAGAGAGAGCAGGATATTGCACAAGATGATGATCCCGTTGAAGCGCTATACGCAGTTCAACGGCCGCGCCAGCCGCAGCGAGTACTGGTGGTTCCAGTTGTTCATGATGATGTTTACGATTCCGTTGAACGTGCTGGGCTTCATTGCCGGCCACATCAACTCCACATCGCTGGCGTTGGTTTCATCCGGGCTGACAGTGGCGGTATGGCTGGCACTGGCACTGCCACTGATCGCGGTGACCATTCGCCGGCTACACGACACCGATCGTTCGGGCTGGTGGCTGCTGCTGATGTTGGTGCCGTTTGCCGGCTTGGCCGTGCTGGTGTTCATGCTGCTGCCCAGCATGCAGGGTGACAACCGGTTTGGCTCGCCGGTGCCGCACGTATAAGCGATTACGCCGGGCAATGCCCGGCGTTTCTGTTTGTCGCACCCCCGCTCTGGTAGGTGTCGACCTTGGTCGACACGAGGCTGGCAAGGAGGCCTGACAGATCAGTGCCAACCAAGGTTGGCACCTACCATGGCAACGCTCTGACGCCAAGCTGGGGTCAGAGCCCTTTGCGCTGCAAAGGGATCCGACCCCGCCATGCTTCAGGCGAAGTGCTGGTAACCACCATCGGCGGCTTCGCCATCCACATGCACGCCCTGCCCTTCGGCGATGCGGCCGATGCGGGTGAGCGGCAGGTCCAGCGATTCGGCCAGGTAATGCAGCGCGTCGCGCTGGTCGGCGGCGGCGGTGAAGCACAGTTCGTAATCGTCGCCACCACGCAGTGCGCATTCTCGGGCGGCTTCGCGGCCCAGCAACTCACGCAGCGCATTCGAGATCGGCAGCAGATCGGCATCGACATGCGCGGCCACCGCGCTGCGCGTGGCGATGTGGCCCAGGTCGGCCAGCAGGCCATCGGACACGTCCACCGCTGCATGCGCGAACGCCCGCAGGCGCAGGCCGAGGGTGACGCGCGGCATCGGTCGCAGCAGGCGCAGGCGCAGGCTTTCGTAGTCGGCAAGCAGCGTGGCGGTGGCCACGTTCAGCGCACCCTGCTGCCACAGGCGCAGCGCACCGGCGGCATCGCCCAGCGTGCCACTGACCCAGATATCGTCGCCCACCTGTGCACGGTCGCGGCGCAGTGCCTGGCCACGGCCGACCTGGCCCATCGCAGTGACCGACAGCGACAGCGGGCCGCGCGTGGTGTCGCCACCGATCAGCGCGATGTCGTGCTGGTCGGCGAGGGCGAAGAAACCGTCGGCGAAGGCTTCGATCCAATCCTCGCTCGCATCGGGCAATGACAGCGCCAGCGTGCACCACGCCGGGCGCGCGCCCATCGCAGCGAGGTCGGACAGGTTGACGGCCAGCGTCTTCCAGCCGATGTCGAACGCCGGGGTTTCGGCCGGGAAATGCACGCCGCTGTTGAGCGTATCGGCGGTGACCACCAGCTGTTCGTTTGCGCGCGGCTGCAGCAGCGCGGCGTCATCACCGATGCCGAGCAGGATGTCGTCGCGCTCGAGGGTGCGGGCGCGGATGCGGTCGATGAGGGCGAATTCGGCCAGGGACATGGGGCGCTCCGGCGGGTTGCATGGATGGGCGGCGGGCGCGGGTGGATCGTGCCGATGGGGGACAACCGATGGGAAACCGATCGGATGGAACCGGTGGGAATCCGACGGGGTAGAGTCGACTGTTAGTCGACTGCTCTCCCGTCCGACACCGCGACTGCTGATCGAAAGGCAGTCGACTAACAGTCGACTCTACCAAAGCAGGTTCCCGCGCCATTCGAAAATCAAAGCAGGTTCCCGCATCGTGCAACGGTCGAGCGGGTTTTCACCCATGCCAACCAAGGTTGGCATCCACCAGAAGCAGAAACGGGTCAGTGACCCGATTCGACCTTGCGCCATTCCACGGCCGCACGATCCAGCACACCATTGACGTAGGTGTGGCCGTGTTCGGAACCGAAGCGCTTGGCCGATTCGATGGCTTCGTTGATCACCACGCGGTACGGCACGTCCAGGCGGTAACGCAGCTCATAGGCGGCCAGGCGCAGCACCGCGCGTTCGATCGCGTCCACTTCCTCGATGCCGCGGTCCAGGTACGGGGCCAGGGCTTCGTCGATGTCACGACGGTTGTCGAGCACGCCATGCACCAGCGCTTCGAAGTACGCCAGGTCGGCGATTTCGCGAGCCTGCTCATGCGCGAACTGGGCGATCAGCGACTGGGCGTTGCCGCCGGAGATCTGCCAGGCATAGATGGCCTGCACGGCACGGCGGCGGGCGCGCGAGCGCAGCACCGGATCGACGCCATCGCGGCGGACGGGTTTACCGGAGGGCTTGCCCTGGGTGTTCTTGTTCATGGCAGCTGCTCCAGAAGATTGACCATTTCCAATGCGGCGAGTGCGACTTCCTCGCCCTTGTTGCCGTGGCTGCCGCCTGCGCGGGCCTCGGCGTCTTCAACGCGTTCCACCGCCAGCACACCGTTCAGCACCGGCACGCCGAAGTCCAGCTGCACGCGCATCAGGCCTTCGGCGCAGCGGTCGGCCACGTGTTCGTAGTGGCGGGTATCGCCACGGATCACGCAGCCCAGGGTGAGGATGGCGGCGTGTTCATGGGCGGCGGCCAGGCGCGCGGCCACCAGCGGCAGTTCCCAGGCACCCGGCACGCGGATCACGTCGATGTTGGCTTCGGTGATGCCGTTGCCGGCCAGGCTCTGGCGGGCGCCAGCGACCAGCGTATCGGTGATGCGGGCGTTCCAGCGGCTGGCCAGGATGGCGAAGCGCGCTGATTCGGGAGTGCGAAGATCGCCTTCGTAGTGGCTCATATGCGGCTTGGGGGACTCGATAAGGGGGTAATTCTAGCGTGGATGGGCCCCGGCCGTGGCTGGCGGGGACCTTGAGGGGGCCTGCTGTAGAGCCGAGCCATGCTCGGCTGCCCTGTCTGGCACCGGACCGGAGAACCCCGCGCTGGGCGCATGAGCCGAGCATGGCTCGGCTCTACAAGGGTTCCCCATGGCCTCAGCAGCCCACCGTCTCCACCACTTCCAGGCCGTACCCGGCCAGGCCGATCTGGCGGCGCGGGGTGCCCAGCACGCGCAGCTTGCCCAGGCCCAGGTCGGACAGGATCTGCGCGCCGGCACCGTTGCGGCGCCACTGGCTCACGTCCTTGTCCTTGCCCGGCACTACCGGCGCCGCCTGCTGGCGCAGGCGGGCCAGCAGGGCCTCGCCATCACGCGGCGCCTGCAGCACCACCATCACGCCACTGCCTTCGGCATCGATGGCACGCAGGGCATCGGTGGCGGCCACGCCGAAATCATCGCGACGCCAGTGCAGCAGGTCGGCCAGCGGGTTTTCCACCTGCACCCGCACCAGGGTGGGGGTGTCGGCGTCCGGGGTACCACGCACCAGGGCGAAATGCAGGTCGTGGGCGATGCGGTCGCGGTAGGTCACCAGCTTGAACGGGCCGAATTCGGTATCGATGTCGCGCTCGTCGACGCGCTCGACGGTCTTTTCGGTGGCCAGGCGGTAGGCGATCAGGTCGGCGATGGAGCCCATCTTCAGGCCGTGCTCGCGGGCGAAAACTTCCAGCTCCGGGCGGCGCGCCATGCTGCCGTCGGGGTTCAGGATCTCAACCAGCACGCCGGCCGGTTCCAGCCCGGCCAGCATGGCCAGGTCCACGCCGGCCTCGGTGTGGCCGGCGCGGGTGAGCACGCCGCCCGGCTGGGCGATCAGCGGGAAGATGTGGCCCGGCTGGTGCAGGTCGGCCGGCTTGGCGTTGGGCTTTACTGCGGTGCGGATGGTGTGCGCACGGTCATGCGCGGAAATGCCGGTGGTGACACCCTCGGCCGCCTCGATGCTGACGGTGAAGTTGGTCTGGAACTGCGCGGTATTGGCCTGCACCATCGGCGCCAGGCCCAGATCGGCCGCGCGCGTGCGGGTGAGCGGCAGGCACACCAGGCCACGGCCGTGGGTGACCATGAAATTGATGTCGCTGGCCTTCACCAGCTCGGCGGCCATGATCAGGTCGCCTTCGTTCTCGCGGTCTTCGTCATCGACGATGACCACCATGCGGCCCAGGCGGATGTCTTCCAGGATTTCGGGGATGGGTGCGAAGTTCATGCGCGGGCTCCTTCACCCAACAACCGCTCGACATACCGAGCGACCAGATCGATTTCCAGGTTCACCGCGCTGCCCACGCCGGTAGCGGAAAACGCGGTGTTGGCCACGGTGTGCGGAATGAGGGCGACTTCGAAGCCTTCATCGTCCACTTCGTTGACGGTGAGGCTGACGCCGTCCACGCAGATCGAGCCCTTCTTGGCGATGTAGCGGCGCAGCGAGGCCGGCGCGGCGAAGCGCCAGCGCTGGGCGCGCGCATCTTCGTGGATGGACAGCACCTGGCCCAGGCCATCGACGTGGCCGCTGACCAGATGGCCGCCCAGGCGGTCGGTCGGGCGCATGGCGCGCTCCAGGTTGATGACCGCGCCCTCGCCCAGCTGGCCCAGCGTGGTCAGGCCCAGGGTCTCGGTGGAGGCATCAGCCTGGAAGCTGCAGGCGTCGAATGCGATGACGGTGAGGCAGACGCCGTTGATGGCAATGCTCTCGCCCATCTGCACGTTGTCAAACGGCAGCGTCCCGACATTGAAAGTGAAGCGGACATCGCCGCCAATGGGTTCGCGAGCGGCCAGACGGCCGACGCCTTCGATGATTCCAGTAAACAAGTAACGTTCTCCGCGGAATGTGAGCGAAAAACGCCGCAAGGCAAACAGGCGCACGCAGGGCATGAGCCCTGTGGCACCGTCTTCTTTCATCCGGACTATGACCGTCGGCTCCGGCATTGGACCGGATCTGCTGACCCCCGGCCGTGGGCCGGGGCGCTCGCGGGCTCGTGCTTGCGCACCTACCGCCGGTGGGGAGTTGCACCCCGCCCTGAAGACGTTTGTGTACCGGCGAACCGGCGTAGCCAGTGTAACAGCCCGGGCTGAACGGGGTCGGATGCCACAGCTGTGACGCCCGTCGCTCGCAATTTGTAAAACTTTCATTAAAATTCTGCCTCGGACGACATGATGTCGCCACGGGCAGCCGCAAGGGCAGGCCCGCCAATGGACTGAAATTCACAGGAATTCCCATGCGCAAGATCCTGATTGTGGCCGCCCTGCTGGCCGCCGCCCCGTTCACCGCGTCGGCCGACGCCCTGAGCTACACCTACGTTGAAGGTGGCTGGACGCAGGTCAAGGTTGACGACAACGCACTGGACGACCCCAAGGTCGACGGCGGCTACCTGCGTGGTTCGGTCGCGCTGGCCGAACAGGTCTACGTCTTCGGCGGCTGGTCGCGTACCAGCAAGACCCGCCATTACGGCGAAGATTCGCTGAAGCTGGAACTGAACCAGCCGGAGCTGGGCATTGGTTACCACATGCCGTGGTCCGACCGCGTGGACTTCACCGCCGATGCCGCCTGGGTGCGCCAGAACGCCGAATCGACCCTGCGCTATGACGGCGTGCGTTACCACGGCAAGGACCACACCAACCTGGGCCGCGTCACCATGGGTATCCGCGGCAAGCCGTCGCGCATGACCGAAGCCTGGGCCAAGGCCGGCTACATGGATGGCGGCAACAACTTCAAGGGCACCTGGGTCGGTACCGTCGGCGGCCAGATCAACTTCACCAAGACCTGGGGCCTGGTGGGCGAGATCTCCGGCTACCGCGACGTCACCCAGTACTCGGTGGGCGTGCGCGCCAGCTTCTGATCCAACGATCGCTCCTCGTCGTGCGATCGAACGGGCCCCGCAAGGGGCCCGTTTTTTTTGGCCGCTGCACACCGGCACGTGGCCGCGTGGCGCCATCGAAAGTGCAGGCAGATGCGCTAGTCTTGCGCGCCTCTGGAACAGGAAACCACCGTCATGAAGACGCTCACCCGTAGCTTGCTGACCAGCGCCGTGCTGTGCGCCCCGCTGTTTGCCAGTGCCGCCCCGGCCCCGCTGACGCCCGAACAGGCCTTCGACCTGTACGCGCGCACCCTGCTGGAAGACGACGCGGCCGCCACCCGCACGCTCAACGATGCGCTGAAGCCAGCCTTCGAAGGCCAGGACGCCGTGACCCCGACCCCGGGTGCCCTGGCCAAGGCCCTGGCCGAGCCGTGGCAGACCGTGCTGGCCAGCGCCGGTGACAAGACCGACGCCGCCGCCACCGAAGCGCTGTACGCCAAGGCCCTGCGCGATTCGAAGTGCCGCGCGACCAAGAGCGTGATCGAAGACAACGAATACGTTGAAAACCAGAAGCTGGCGCGCATCAGCTTCAGCTGCCAGGTGCCCGACCTGGGCAAGGTGCGCCCGCTGTTTGCTGCCAGCCTGGCCGCCGATGCCAGCCCAGCCTCGCGCAGGCAGTTCACCGATGCCTATACCCAGGCGCTGCAGAGCGGCGCGCGCGTGCCGGTCAGCGGCACCTTCACCCTGTACCCGGCCAAGGACAACGGCTATTGGTACAGCGGTAATTTCGATGACCTGGTGGGCACCGTGGCCGGCGCACTGGCCCCGTTCGAGGACTGGATGCAGGACGTGGAGGCCGCCAGCGCACCGAAGGTAACCGGCGTACCGGGCTGCGACCTGCTGCTGCAACAGCACCGCGCCTGCGTGGCGAAGATCGCGCCGGACCAGATCAGCGGCGTGGATGCGATGGCCGAGGAACTGAAGGCCAAGGCACAGGTGCAGTCGGCCGAGGAGATGACGCAGGAGTGCAAGGCACTGCGCCCGATCGCCGAGATGATGTGGACTGACGAATGCGCGTGAGGCGGTAAGCGATATCGCCGGGCCATGCCCGGCATTACGCCGCTGCCGTCAGCCTTCGGCGGCAGTGCCGGTATGGTGTGACAGAGAGTCCGGGCAACCTTCACGATGCCTGGGAGGGGCCTGCCGGCGAAGGTGGCGCGCGGACGGCCAGATATCCTCGATGCCACCAAGGCACGCGCATGCAGTCCACCGCCATCCCGACTGCGCAGGAACAAGGTCCTCTGGAGGCAGTGCGACTCGCTGAGTCGAACGGCCAAAGTCCGCGCCCCGTGAACCCGGCGCCGTGGGTCTGGAATTTCGGATTTCTTGCATGGACCCAGGGTCCACGTACAGGGATCCTCGCGTTCCATTCCACGCGACGCGGCCATGCCATGCTGAAACCGATCATCACCGGATTGCTCGGCACGTCGCTGTCGGCGACCGCCGCGCCCACGGGCGCACTCTCGCTGGAAGAGACCTTTGACGCGTACGTACGCGTAGTCACCCAGGATGACGAGCGAGCCCGAACCGCACTGAGGGAGAGCCTGCAGACAGCCAGTAAACATGCGTTCCCCGGAATCGGGGATACCGTAGACGCGCTCCATATCCATCAAGGCCCTGCGCTGGGAAGCAATGACCCCATTGCCATGGCTGTCAAAGCCAGGTGGCACTCCATCCATTGCAAAGAGGTCGAGCGCGCCGATAGCGGCTCTCCCGATCGTGTGACGATCCGCTACCATTGCGGGGTTCCAGACGTCTCCAGCTTCTTCGCGACCTATCGCGAGCATCGCGAACAATTCGTGGCCGTGGATGCAGTCGCGTCCATCCAACCCGCGAAAATGGCATTTGCCCAAGTGCTGACCCAAGCTCCCAACAGCACGTTCGACACCACGGCCGAGTTCTTCCGTGCTGGCGAAGGCGGTCCCTGGGCCAGTACCGACATGATGTTCCTCGGGCTGGCGCTGCTTCAGAAGATGCTGCCGTTCCGGGAATGGAATGAGCGCATCGAGGCAGAGTCCATCACTGCCCGTACGGGCATTCCTGCGTGTGACCTGCTGCTTGACGCACGACTGAAAGCCGCACGGATTCACGACTCCGTCGATCCCTCATCAGACGACGCGACCTTTCAGAATGTCCTGGAAGAGACGGTCAGCGGGATGGGACCCAACGAGGCTCGCGCGCACTGCCGTGCACTCCAGGAACGCCACCGACCATGAGTCCACCCATGAAAATGATGCGACTGCTCGTACTGACCTGCGCGCCACTCTCTGCCCTGGCCTCGCCCGATGCATCCACGCAGCGTGCGGATGCGCTGCCGTCGGGCGAGATCACCGCAGGTATTGACGCCAATTTCCAGCTTTATCTTTCGCTTCTGCTCGCTGCCGACCCGGTTGCCCGCCGCACCCTCGACGCGCAGTGGAAGGGTACGTTCCAGCCCCCAGGCTATCTCGATCGGCTGCAGGAAGTGCGAGCGCGCATTGGCGATGACGAGGCCGCCGAACGCTTCCTGGTGCCTGCTGGCTTTGAATCACCCGGCATCGGCGCTGCATCGCTGGACAGGCTGGGCCGCGTGACCTGTACCGCACTATCCACCCGCGCCGGCCCCACCGCCAATACAGCGACGTTGTCCTATCGCTGCTCTGTCCCCGACCTGACTCCACTGTACGCCAGGTACCGGGAGGCAACAAAGGCAGGTTCCAGGGCTGCGGCTCCCGCCGAGATGGCCGACATCTTCCGTCGCCAGGTCAGGATACTGAGGGGATCAGGATCGCGCAGCATTTCCGGGGATCTGGAGTTCTTCCGACATGGCCAGGGCGCATGGCTCAGCCGCAGTGCCAACAGCCTGGAAGCGAAGCTGCTCGACGCCTTCATTCCCTACCACGGCTGGGACCGGCGCATGCTGGAGGAGGAAGCGCCCAGGCTCACAGGATCGGTTGCATGTGACTGGCCGCTGCATCGGCTCCGCAACTGCGTGAGCCAGCAGGCACCGCATCGCATCGGTCATTTCAATGCGCTCCAGGCCGAAATACTGGATGCGGCGAAAGGCATGGATGAGCACCAGCTATTGACCTACTGCAACAACCAGGTATCGCCCCATCTTCATTTCGAATACAGCGGCCTGACATGCCCATGAAACAGGGCCCGGCAAGGTGCACGTGCGGTCAGGGCTGATGAACTACGCGTACGGCAAATGCCTGGGAGGCCATTGGAGACCTGTGAGCCTTGCAACATGCGCAGCGATCATTCGCCCCGCCAACCTTGATGCCACATCCGGCGGGTACGACGCGACATGATCGGCTTGCGTTACGGCCGCAGCAGCAGACGCATGTCCTCACCCACCTGGCGTTGATCCACCACGCGCAGCCGGTGCTGCTGGGCCATCGCCTCGATGCCGAGGCCAGCCAGCAGCGGGCGGCCGGTATCGCCCAGCAGCGTCGGCGCCTGGTAGAGCAACAACTCATCCACCCAGCCGCCGCGCAACAGTGCACCGGCCAGGGTGGCTCCAGCCTCGGTATGCACTTCGTTGATGCCACGCTCGGCCAGCAGGACCAGCACCGCACCAAGGTCCAAACTGCCACCGCTGCCCGGCACGCTGGCAAATTCGGCGTCGGCCGCATCCGGTGCGCTTACTGCTGCGTCATGCAGGTACAACGTCGGTGCCCCACCCTCGCGCACACGGCTGCATTCCAGCGAACGCAGGCGCGAATCCAGCACCACGCGCAGCGGCGGCATGACCTCGGTATCGGCCAGACGCACGGTCAGCATCGGGTCGTCGGCCAGCACGGTGTCAGCGCCGGTCAGGATCGCGCCGGCGCGAGCACGCCAGTGCTGCACATCCTCGCGCGCGGCCGGGCCGGTAATCCACTTGGAGCTGCCATCGGCCATCGCGGTGCGGCCATCCAGGCTGGCGGCCAGCTTCACCCGCAGCCACGGGCGGTTGCGCTCCACGCGCGACAGGTAACCCTTGTTGAGCTCGCGCGCCTGCGCAACCATCAGCCCTTCGTCGACATCGATGCCGGCGTTGCGCAGCAGATCGAAGCCACCGCCATCGACCTTCGGGAACGGATCGCGCATCGCCGCAACCACGCGCGACACACCCGCTTCGATCAGCGCCAGCGCGCAGGGCGGCGTGCGCCCGTAATGCGCACAGGGTTCCAGGGTGACGTAGGCGGTGGCACCGCGTGCTTCGCTGCCGGCCTCGCGCAGAGCGAACACTTCGGCATGCGGGCCGCCCGCGCGTTGGTGCCAGCCCTGCCCGACCACGCGTTCGCCATGGGCGATCACGCAGCCGACCATCGGATTGGGGCGGGTGGTGTAGGCGGCAAGCTCGGCCAGGCGCAGTGCGTTGGCCATGTGCAGGTGGTCGAGGACGGAGAACGAGGTGCTCATGCCACCATGGTAACGCTGACGGTGTAGATCCACGCCATCAGTGCCAACCAAGGTTGGCACCCACCAGAGCAAAGTAGATCCACGCCACGCGTGGATGGGTGTCTCCGCGCCAACCAAGGTTGGCAATTACCGGGGCGTCAGCCCTTCTTCTTCTTGGTCAGGGCGATCACGTCGCCCAGCAGCTGCAGCTGTTCGGTACTGGACGGCAGGTCACGTTCCAGCTTCTCGATCTCCTCGCGGAAATCAGCTACGTCCTCGAAGCTGCGGTACACCGACGCAAACCGCACGTAGCCCACGTGATCGAGCTTGCGCAGTTCGTTCATCACGAACTCGCCGACCTTGATCGAAGGCACTTCGCGCTCGCCACTGATACGCAGCTGGTGCACCACCGCGCGCACCGCCGCTTCAATCTTGTCTTCGGCCACCGCACGCTTCTGCAGCGCGCGGTCAAAACCCGCCCGCACCTTGCGCTGGTCGAACGCCTCGCGGGTGCCATCGCTCTTGACGATCGCAGGCAGCTTCAGCTCGACCGTTTCCATGGTGCTGAAACGCTCGCCGCAGGCTTCGCACTCACGCCGACGGCGAATCGTCGCGCCGTCTTCAGAGACGCGCGAGTCGATGACCCGGGTATCGGCATGTTGGCAGAAGGGGCAATGCATGGAACGCCTGGCTCAGGGGGCAACCTAGATGCCACGGTCATGGCAGCGTCGCAAAGGTACCTGAGAAGGCGTTCAGCAGCAAATGCTGTCTGCGCAGAAGTGCCTGCGCAGCGCGCCCAGCGCGCGCGTGGCGGGAGGCTCAGCCCGCCTTGCCGACATCAGGGGGCAGACCGTCCCCAGCGCAGCCACGCCAGGTGCCCCGCCATCACCAGCAACGGCGGGCCAAGCCCAAAGAAGGCCAGCGTCGTTATCTCACCATGCTTGAAGGTGAAATACAGCGTGGCGGCGACCACGCCCAGCGCGGCGAAGGTCCCCAGCAGCAGCCCAATCCATGCAACACACGGGGATTGGCGCAGACGATCGCGGCCGCGCCACAGGAAGAGCCCGGTCAGCCACATCCAGGACAACAGACCGAGAAGCCCGGCCAGCGACCACAGCACGATCACCGTGGGCTCGTTGCCGGACAGGTACTTGCCATCCATTACGAAAATCAGGCCCAGCACCGCCACGGTGCCGCCCGCCGCCGCGGTGGGCAGGCCCACCAGCAGACCCGCTATCCCCATCCATCGTTTGTGCTGCTGCTCATCCATAGGCTCGACTCTCCTTGCTGACGTCAAGGGCTTCGTGGCTGCTGTGGCTCCTGACGCCTCAACCATGCCTGCGAAGCGGACTGCGAGCAAGTTCCCGCGCAGACTGCCATTTACTCCACCACCTCCTTCTTTGTCAGCCATCGGAGGTGGCAGACAAGGGTCAACCACGGGGCGCCCAAGGCTATGGACACAGGCAGAAACAGCATGCCAAACGGTCCAACCACTATGTACATGGCACACCCGGCCTGCATGGCGCATATCAACCCCATCGCACTCAGCGGCTCCGAGTTTTCCCGTAGCCCGGCGGTGCCGCGCTCATGCCACGCATTGATCAGCCTGTAAATGAAAGACAGGGCAAGCAACGAGAGCAGGGCCCACAGCGCAATCATTGACAGAAATACAACACTGCCACGAAGAAGAGCTCCCCAGGTCATCAAGAATGCGAAATAAAAACTGAAAAGAACCAGGGGAACGGACAACAGCCAAAAGTGTAGAGCAAGAAGAATCGACTGCTTGGCAGGTGGATGGCGCATGGTCATGACCCTTGAGGCGATTACACGAGCCTGAGACCCCGCCGTCAGCTAAGCCATACGATTATTCTGAAAAAGTATCAATCGGATACTGGGGTCAGAGCCCTTCCCTGCGGGAAGGGATCCGACCCCTGCGTCGATCCGGGTTGCGGGGTCGGATCCCTTTCCGCATGGAAAGGGCTCTGACCCCTGCTTCGATCAGCCGTAGACCGGGTACTTGCGGCACTGCGCGCTGACCGCATCGCGCACGCGGGCGATGACGGCTTCATCGGTCGGTGCGTCGAGCACATCGGCGATCCAGTTGGCCAGGTCCACGCAGTCCTGTTCCACGTAGCCGCGGGTGGTCACCGCCGGGGTGCCCAAGCGCAGGCCCGAGGTCACGAACGGCGAACGCGGGTCGTTCGGCACCGAGTTCTTGTTGACGGTGATGTGCGCCTTGCCCAGTGCAGCTTCCGCATCCTTGCCGGACACGTCCTTGCCGATCATGTCGACCAGCATCAGGTGGTTCTGGGTGCCACCGGAGACGATCTTGTAGCCGCGCGCGATGAGCGTGTTGGCCATCGCCTGGGCGTTCTTCACCACCTGCTGCTGGTAGGCCTTGAAGCCCGGTTCCAGCGCTTCCTTGAAGGCCACGGCCTTGCCGGCGATGACGTGCATCAGCGGACCGCCCTGGATGCCCGGGAACACGATCGACTGCAGCTTCTTGACCAGGTCTTCGTCGGCGCCCTTGGCGACGATGATGCCGCCGCGCGGGCCGCGCAGGGTCTTGTGGGTGGTCGAGGTGACCACGTGCGCGTGTTCCAGCGGGCTCGGGTAGACGCCGGCGGCGACCAGGCCGGCGACGTGCGCCATGTCCACGAACAGGTAGGCACCGACCTTGTCGGCGATGGCGCGGAAGCGCGCCCAGTCGATCACCTGCGAGTAGGCCGAGAAACCAGCCACGACCATCTTCGGCTTGTGCTCCAGGGCCAGGCGCTCGACTTCGTCGTAGTCGATCAGGCCCTGGTCGTTCACGCCGTACTGCACGGCGTTGAACAGCTTGCCCGAGGCATTCACCTTGGCACCGTGGGTGAGGTGGCCGCCGTGGGCCAGGCTCATGCCGAGGATGGTGTCACCCGGCTGCAGCAGCGCGAAGTACACGGCCTGGTTGGCCTGCGAACCGCTGTGCGGCTGCACGTTGGCGTAATCGGCGCCGAACAGCTGCTTGAGGCGGTCAATCGCCAGCTGCTCGGCGATGTCCACGTATTCGCAGCCACCGTAGTAGCGCTTGCCCGGGTAGCCTTCGGCGTACTTGTTGGTCAGCTGGCTGCCCTGCGCTTCCATCACCGCCGGGCTGGTGTAGTTCTCGCTGGCGATCAGCTCGACGTGGTCTTCCTGGCGCTGGGTCTCAGCGGCGATGGCCTTGGCCAGTTCGGGATCGTAGGATTCGATGCGGACGTCACGCGGGAACATCGGGTACTCCAGCAGGCAGGGAAAGGGGGTACGACTCAGCCCTCGATTGTAGCCCCGCACCGGCCTGCTGGGGCCGAAACAGACGGGGCCGGCATCCCCGAAGGAATCCGGCCCCGTATGGTTTCGATTGATGGTGTGGGGTCAGAGCCCTTTCCGTTGGAAAGGGATCCGACCCCGGCCGCGATCCTCAGCGCCCGCTGAGCACGTACTGGGCGATCACGCCGGTGGCGATGGCCACCAGCAGCATGTTGCCGCGGTCGTCGCGGATCCAGTGATGCCCGTACGGCGGGCGTCGCAGGTGGTAGCGCGGGTAGTCGTTCACCACGTAGACCGGGCCACGGTAGTAGTCGCGGTAGGGGGAACCGACCCGCCAGCCGTAGCCGCCATAGCGCGGCGGCGGCGGTGCCGGACGATAGACCACGCGCGGCGGCGCCGGGCGGTAGTAGCGGTCATGGTCGCGGTGCCACTCGCGGCGATCCTGGCGGTAGTCGCGCCGGGCCTCGCGGCGGTCGCGCTCCCAGTCACGGCGGTCCTGGCGCCACTCACGGCGATCCTCCCGCCACTCGCGGCGGTCATGGTCGCGACCGCGATGGTCATTGTCGGCGAAGGCCGGGGCCACGGCGCCGGCCATTACTCGATTGATGCGCATGTCAGACCTCTGCTCGGGTGGGTGGTGAGCCCATATTGCGCATACGATCTGAACCGTTTCCGGCTGGAAACGCTTCCCGCTGCGGGACTGTGACGGAGTATTCAGGCGATAGCCAGCCCGGCGGCGCCACCCGGGCGCGGCCCGGAACCGGTTCCGGCTATAATTGGCGGTATTCCATTTCAGTCTGTGCCCACTGCCGCAACGGGATCTTCCCGTGACGGACCGGGCGCAGGGCCGCGCCTACGGAGACCGCATGTCCTCGCAATACATCTACACCATGAACCGCGTGTCCAAGGTGGTCCCGCCCAAGCGGCAGATCATCAAGGACATCTCGCTGTCCTTCTTCCCGGGCGCGAAGATCGGCCTGCTGGGCCTGAACGGCGCCGGCAAGTCCACCGTGCTGAAGATCATGGCCGGCGTGGACACCGATTTCGAGGGCGAAGCCCGCCCGCAGCCGGGCATCAAGGTCGGCTACCTGGCGCAGGAACCGGAGCTGGACCCGACCAAGACCGTGCGTGAAGCGGTGGAGGAAGGCGTGGGCGAAGTGCTGCAGGCCCAGGCCGCGCTGGAAGCGGTGTACGCCGCCTACGCCGAGGAAGGCGCCGACTTCGACGCGCTGGCCAAGGAACAGGAGCGCCTGGAGGCGATCCTGGCCGCCGGCGATGCGCACACCCTGGAAAACCAGCTGGACGTGGCGGCCGATGCGCTGCGCCTGCCGCCGTGGGATGCCATCGTCGGCAAGCTGTCCGGTGGTGAGAAGCGCCGCGTGGCGCTGTGCCGCCTGCTGCTGCAGAAGCCGGACATGCTGCTGCTGGACGAACCGACCAACCACCTCGACGCCGAGTCGGTGGAATGGCTGGAGCAGTTCCTGGCGCGCTACACCGGCACCGTGGTGGCCGTTACCCATGACCGCTACTTCCTGGACAACGCCGCCGAGTGGATCCTGGAACTGGACCGCGGCCGCGGCATTCCGTGGAAGGGCAACTACACCGACTGGCTGACCCAGAAGGACGAGCGCCTGAAGCAGGAAGACAACCAGGAAAAGGCTCGCCAGAAGGCGATCCAGAAGGAACTGGAGTGGTCGCGCCAGAACGCCAAGGGCGGCCGCACCAAGGGCAAGGCCCGTCTGGCCCGCCTGGAAGAGCTGCAGTCGGTCGATTACCAGAAGCGCAACGAGACCAATGAAATCTTCATCCCGCCGGGCGAGCGCCTGGGCAATGCGGTGATGGAGTTCAAGAACGTCTCCAAGAAGTTCGGCGACCGCCTGCTGTTCGACAACCTGAGCTTCCTGGTGCCGGCCGGCGCCATCGTCGGCATCATCGGCCCGAACGGTGCCGGTAAGTCGACCCTGTTCAAGATGATCACCGGCCAGGAAAAGCCGGATACCGGCGAGATCGTGGTCGGCCCGACCGTGAAGCTGTCCTACGTGGACCAGAGCCGCGACGCGCTGGAAGGCAACCACAACGTCTTCCAGGAAATCGCCGGCGGCCTGGACATCCTCAACATCAACGGCATCGAGATCCAGTCGCGCGCCTACATCGGCCGCTTCAACTTCAAGGGCCAGGACCAGCAGAAGATGGTCGGTTCGCTGTCCGGTGGTGAGCGTGGCCGCCTGCACATGGCCAAGACCCTGCTGCAGGGTGGCAACGTGCTGCTGCTCGACGAACCGTCCAACGACTTGGACATCGAAACGCTGCGTGCGCTGGAAGATGCGCTGCTGGAGTTCCCGGGCAACACCTTCGTCATTTCGCATGACCGCTGGTTCCTGGATCGCATCGCGACCCACATCCTGGCGTTCGAAGGCGACTCGCACGTGGAGTTCTTCCAGGGCAACTACCGCGAGTACGAAGAAGACAAGCGCCGCCGCATGGGCGACGACGCGGCGCCGAAGCGCCTGCGCTTCAAGGCGCTGAAGTAAGCCGCACCGCAGGAAACGAAAGGCCGCGCTCGCGCGGCCTTTCGTCTTTCAGGCCTTCCTGTCGCCAGTTTTTCAAGGTGTTTTCGCCGGTCGGAATTCAACCGCTGATGAACGTCCGAGCCCAAACAGGCGTGAAACCCTGTCGCAGTCTCGCTTTGCAATTCGTTGTATGTATTCACTCGCCCACATCGGTTTTCCTACGCGCCCGCTTCATCCCCCAACGCAGGAAACCGCAATGAAAACACTGATCATCACCACGGCAGCCCTGCTGCTGTCGGGCACCGCCACGGCCGCAACCACCGACTGGGAAGGCTACTACTTCGGCGTGCAGGCGTCGCACGGCGAAGGCCACAGCAAGGACCGCAGCAACGCCAACGCATCGGAGAAGAGCATCCGCGGCTTCACCGGCGGCGTGCAGGGCGGCCGCCGCTGGCAGTTCGACAACAACATCGTGGTGGGCCTGGAAGGTTCGCTGTCCTTCGGCAACGTCGCGCGCGACTGGAAGGACCGCGAGCAGCACCAGTACAGCCCGTACCACGGCAAGGATGCAGTGACCCGCGCAGGCGCCGTTGATGTGACGCTGGGCCGCGCGATGGGCCGCTGGCTGCCCTACGTCGGTGCCGGCGTGACGGTGGCCCGGCAGGAATTCACACTGGGCTGCGACAAGTCGCTGGTGGAGGCCACCAACGGCTGCCGCGTGGCCGAATCCGAGACCCGCGCCTCGCACGTGTCCACCGGCGCCCACGCCACGGCAGGCGTGCTGTACCGCTTCAACGACCGCCTCTCGGCCGGTGCCGAGTACCGCTACACCCACCTGGGTTCCAGCCCGGTGACCCTGGAAGATCCCAACTACCCGGCTGCGGCCCGTCGCAGCTTCCATACCGACTACAGCAGCGTTACGCTGAAGTTGAACTACCACTTCTAACCGCCTGGCGACGTACCCGCAGGTCCCCAGGGGCGGCAGGGTGTGCAGGCATGAGAGATCTGCGATGTCCCTGTTCGAGCGCCTGTTCCAGCTGCAGCAGCACGGCACCACCGTGCGCACCGAACTGCTGGCCGGTGTCACCACCTTCCTGACGATGTCCTACATCGTCTTCGTGAACCCCGAGATCCTCGGCACCACCGGCATGGATGCCGGCGCGGTGTTCGTGGCCACCTGCCTGGCCGCCGCGCTGGGTTCGGCGGTAATGGTGCTGGCCGCCAACTTCCCGGTGGGCATGGCGCCTGGCATGGGCCTGAACGCGTTCTTCGCCTTCACCGTGGTCGGCGCCGCCGGCCTGCCCTGGCAGCAGGCGCTCGGTGCGGTGTTCATTTCCGGCCTGGTGTTCCTGGTGCTGTCGCTGACCGGTGTGCGCGCATGGCTGGTGTCGGGCATTCCCTCATCGCTGCGCTCGGCCATCGTGGCCGGTATCGGCCTGTTCCTGGCGATCATCGCGCTGCAGAAGTCCGGCGTGATCGTCGGCAATGAAGACACGCTGGTGGCGCTGGGTCCGTTGAACACGGCGCCGCCGCTGCTGGCGCTGGCCGGCTTCCTGCTGATCGCGGTACTGGAAGCACGGCGCATCCGTGGTGCGATCCTGATCGGCATCCTGGCCGTGACCGGCGCGGGCTGGGCGCTGGGCGACGTGCAGTACCAGGGCCTGGTTTCGCTGCCGCCGAGCCTGGCCCCGACCTTCCTGCAGCTGGACCTGCCGGGCCTGCTGCACCATGACGGCGGCGCACCGATCGCCGTGCTGCTGCAGGTGGTGCTGGTGTTCGTGCTGGTGGAAGTGTTCGATGCCACCGGCACGCTGTATGGCGTGGTCGGCCGTGCCGGCCTGCTGAAGCTGCCGGGCGCGCAGAAGCGTTTCGGCCGCGCGCTGCTGGCCGACAGCACCGCGATTGTTGCAGGCTCGCTGCTTGGCACCAGCAGCACCACCGCCTTCGCTGAAAGCGCCTCTGGCGTGCAGGTGGGCGGCCGCACCGGCCTGACCGCTTTGGTGGTGTCGGCCCTGTTCCTGGCGGCACTGCTGTTCTCGCCGCTGGCAGCGATGGTGCCCAGCTATGCCACCGCACCGGCGCTGCTGTTCGTCGCCGGCCTGATGCTGCGCGAGCTGGTGGAAGTGGACTGGAGCGACCTGACCGAATCGGTGCCGGCGGCCCTGTGTGCGCTGGCGATGCCGTTCACCTACTCGATTGCCAACGGCCTGGCGTTCGGCTTCATCGCCTATGCCGCGCTGAAGGCCGGCACCGGGCGCTGGCGCGAAGTGCATCCGGCGGTGTGGCTGGTGGCGGTGCTGTTCACCCTGCGCTACGCGCTGGAATGACCGTTGAGTGGGGTCAGAGCCCATTGCGATGCAATGGGATCCGACCCCGCAGCACTGCAGCTACCAGCGCGGCTGCAGGCGGCCGTCGGCGGCGAAACGCCAGCGTCCTTCAGCCCAGCCCAAGCCGAACAGGGCCAGCATCTGCGAGTAATAGGCCGGTGCATCAGCACGCTGCTGTTCGGCGCTGGGCAGGCTGGCCCGCAGCGACTGCGCGTGCTCCGTGTCGCCCTGCGCGATCAGATACGGTAGCAGGGCCGCACGGAATCCGTAGTTGCCTTCGCCCTGCCCCTGGCCACTGCGGGTGTCGATCTTTTCCCACATCGGCGCACCACTGCGCAGGCGCTGCAGCGGCCCGGACAGGGCCGCCAGCTGCGTGCGGAACAACGGATCGCGCGGCGCGGTCATGCCTGCCCAGGTGTAGCAGCGGATCGCATCGTAGCCGCCGACCGCACCGCGCACCGGATCGACGACGAAGCGATCGCCTTTCCACGCCGCCCAGTCCGGTGCGAACCCGTGCGGGCTGCTCTGCTGCAACAGCTGCACGCTGTTGCGCGCCAGTGCCTGCCACGGCCCACCGCGATCCTCCACCGCAAAGCGGCGCAGCAGCGGCAGTGGCAGATAACTGGGGTTGACACGCGTGGCGTCCCCTTCGACGAATCCCTGTGGGCCCGGCAACAGCATCGGGCCGAGCCCGGGCAGGTCCACGATCTCGCGTGCCCGCACCTGGGCGAGCATGCCCTCGGCGATGGCGTTCAGCGCGGGACGGCGCCACAGCCGCGCGCCTTCCAGCAGCGCATAGGCCAGCCAGAGATCGGAGTCCGAGGCCGGGTTGTCATCCAGTACCCGCCACGCTCCGGCGTCATCGCGTCCCCACAGCCAGGCCGGCAGGCGCTTGCCCATGTCGCCTTCGGCGAGGTTGTCCTGGGTCCAGCCCAGGATGCGGTCGAACAGCGCCTGGTCGTTGTCGACCAGGGCGAAGAACAAGGCATAGGACTGGCCTTCGGAGGTACTGCGCTGATCGTCCTGGCTGCGATCGATCATGCGTCCGTCGCGGCTCAGGCTGCTGTCGAGCAGTACCTGCCACGCCGGCCAGCGCGGTGCGGGCGCGGCCTGCGCACTGCACCAGCCAAGCAGCGGCAGCGTGGCGGCCGCCTGCAGCAGGCGACGTCGCCGCAGGTCAGCGGAATTCGCCATACGGCACCAGTGGCGATACGGGCAATGGCAGGTTTCCCTGCCACGGTTTGAAGGTGTAGCGCAGGTAGAGCTGGAACGAATTCGGCGAGAAATCGCGGCTGCGCTGCAGCGTGCCGGCGGCACCCAGCACGAAGTGGTCGCCCAGGCGGCGCTCGACCGCACCATACAGGCGGTAGCCGGTGCCGGTGCTGCTGCTGTCGCCGGTGTACAGGCCGGCCTCGTCCAGCTGCAGGGGGCCATACTGCGGCTCGAGCTGTGCAATCACGCGCTCGATCAATGCCTGGTCGGGGAAACGGCTGATCGACGAGGTACGCGCACTGGACACACTTACCGAGCCATCCAGGCGCAGCGACCACACGTCGTTGCGCCAGGCGAAGCTGACCGGCAGGCTCAGCGACGCATAGCGCTGCGGGCTGTAGTAGCCGCCCTGGCCCAGCGAGTAACCGCCCAGGTCCTTCTGGTAGCGCCAGTACATCGCGGTGGTGCCCACATCCAGCCGCATGTCGGGGCGCTGGATCAGCTTGTGGTACCAGCCCACCATCGCGCGTGCACGGGTATTGTCGGCCACGTTGTGGCCGGTCAGCCGATGCCAGCTCCAGTTCGACCACACGCCATCGCGGCCACCCTGGTCGTAGCCGAGGCTGAAGGTCACGCCGTTGGCGGTGACGCCGCCCCAGCTGATGCCACTGCGCGGATCAACCGCACCGGCCTGCGACAGCAGCGAATTGGTCATTGGCCGCCGCGACACCGTGGCGCCCCAGCCGAAGCGCCCGAGGTCACCATTGAGGGTGATACCGCCAAGCCAGTTGCCGACCACGTAGTTGGACGGGGTGTGGCCGATATCGAAGTTCCAGCGGTCATCCAGGGTGCGCCAGCCCACGGCGAAGCCGGCGCCGGAGGTGCGCCGCTGGTGCACGAAACGGGTGCAACCCGGTGCGCGCAGGCGGCTGTTGTCAGCCTGCAGCAGATCCAGGTCGCAGCTACCGAAATCCTCGTCGTAGGCCCCGTTCCCGTCGGTCTGGAAGCGGCCGGCATCGAAGCTCACCTGCTCGATGCGCGCCCAGCCCAGGCCACCGGCGAACGGCGCGTCGAGATGCGCGATGCGGGTATCGCGCGACAGCCGCGAAATACCCGGGGTTCCGTCGCTACGGCGCCCGGTGTCCTGCATCACCGTCAGGGTGGGATTCTCCTGCTGGTACAGGGTCTCCACGTCGCTGCGCAGGCTGCGCCGCAACCAGTCATCGCCGGCCGTCTCGCGGCTGGCCAGGGTCAGCGCGCGGTTGTCGCGCGGCGCGGCCTGGCTGGGGGCCAACAGGCCGTTGTCGGCCATCGCCTGCGCATACATGTCCAGCGCCTGCTGTGGATCATCGCGGCGCACCAGCCGTGCCGCATCACGCCAGGATTGTGCGTCGGGCCCGGTCTTGCGCGCCAGCAGCGCGCGCAGGATCGCCAGCGCCTTCGTGTCCTCGCGCAGGTCGGTCCAGATCGTGGCGAGCTGGCGCTGCTGGCCGATCTCGGCATCGTCCACTGCTGGCGGTGCGTCGTGCATCTGACGGCGTGCGCTGGCCAGATCGCCGGTGCCGATCCAGGCCTGTACCTGGCCCAGCTGCGCATCCACGTTGCCCGGCTGTGCAGCAAGCACGCGCTGGTAGTAGTGCAGCGCCTGCGCGTGGTCGCCGCGCAGGCGCGCCCATTCGGCCATCAGCAGATCGTTGTCGGTGCTGGGCGGTTGCTGCTGCAGCAGCGCGATGGCTTCGGCCTCCCTGCCCTGCGCACGCAGATCCCACAGATGATCGACCAGCTGCTGCCGCTGCAGGCGCGCCGACAGCGCGCGGATGTCATCGTCCCACTGCGCCTGCGGCAGCGCATCGAGCACCGCCAGCGCCTGCGGCAGCCGATCGGATCCCGACAGATAGAGCGCCTGCGCGTAGCGCGCTTCGGCACTGTCGTTGTGCGTGGCCATGTCGGCCACCACCGCGTCGGCTTCGTCCTGCCGGCCGGCGGCGCGCAGCTCGTTGCCCAGCGCATAGGCCAGCCATGCATCGCCCGGCAGTTCGCCGCGCAGCTGCTGTCCCAGCGTGATCGCAGTGCCTGCATCCCCATCAGCCAGCGCCTGCTCGCGACGCTCACGCAAGCGACTGATCTGCAGCTGGCGCAGGTCTTCGGCATACAACCTGCGCTGGGCAGCGGGCAATGCGTTGATGAAGGCTTCCAGCCGTTGAGGATCGGTGCGGCCGTACAGCTGCACCAGCTTGCGGATCACGTTGGCATCGTTGGGGGCCATCCGCCGGGCAACCTGCAACTGGCGTTCGGCCGCGGCGTCATCACCACGGGCCACGGCCACGTCGACCAGGCCCAGTGCAGCATTGACGTCGCGGGGCTGCTGGCGACGCGCCTGCGCATACAGGCGCTCGGCTTCGTCCAGCCGGCCGGCCGCCAGCGCCGCGTCGGCCTGGTCCAGCTGCAGCCAGTAGCGGGTGCTGGCGATCAGGTCACGCCACTTGTCGTTGCTGTCACCGGCCGGGGTGGCCTGCACCGCACGCTGGAAATAGTTGATGGCCTGCTCGCGGCGGCCCTGGCGCATCAGCGCCATGCCCAGCCCCCCCAGCAGGTCGGGCTCGCGAGGATAACCGCGCAGGGCCTGCAGGAAGGCGCGCTCGGCCTCTTCATTGCGGCCTGCATCGAGCAACTGCTGGCCACGCAGACCGGAGCGCCACGCCGGGTCGCTGACCCGCTTGTGCTGGTCGGTGTAGCGCTCGCGCACCAACGCGATGTCGGCGAACGTCGGGTTGCGGGTGATGAAGTCCTGCAGCCTGCGTACGCTGCGGTCATCGGCCGGCTGATCCTTCAGGTAGGCCCACTCGGCGTCCGCCGCCATGCCGCGCGCTTCCGGATTGCGCCCCATGCGCTGCAGCGCGGCCAGCGCCTCGGCATCGCGGCCGGCCGCGAACAGCATCTGCGACAGCGCCTGCAGCAACGGCACATTGCCCGGATAGCTGCGGTCCAGTTCGCTCAGCGCACGGATCGCCTGTGTACGCCCATCCGCCTGGGCGCCGCGCAGGCGCCAGTACTCCAGGCCCAGCTGCAGGCCGGGCGGGTCATCGTTGAACAGGCGCCGGTAGATCGCCAGCGCTTCGGCGCTGCGACCACCGGCAGCGAACAGACGCGCCTGCTGCAGGTCCTGCTGCAGGTCACCACGGTAGGCCTGCCAGAGGCGTTCGCCGGCGGCCAGTTCACGGGTACCCGCGCCGATCTCGCGCAGGCGCTTCAGGGTCGCCTCGGCATCCTGCAGCTTCTGCTGCGACAACTGCACTTCCAGGATCGCCACCAGCGTGCCGCGATCATCCGGTGCCAGCATACGCAGCCGCGCCAGCGCGTCTTCGATCAGGCTCTGGCGACCGGTGGCCTCACCGATGCGCACCTGCTGCAGCAACCACTGGCGCTGCTCGGCGACGGTTCCGCCCGGTGTATCGGACAAGGTCTGCGCCGCGCATGGCCCGGCACCGGCCAGTCCCAACAGGACCAGGCCGGAAGCGGTGACCAGCGGATGCCGAGTGCGTGCCATCAGTGCCCCGGGTCCAGGCGCTTGGCCGCAACCCAGCGCAGCGTGCGCCACAACAGGAAGGCGACCATCAGCACCACCAGCGTGGCCAGCACCGCCAGCAGTGCCGGGTGGTCGGCCAGGTGGTACCACAGCAGCAGCCACCACGGCAGCGCGCCGACGTAGTAGTGATCGCCGACGAACTGGCTGTGGATGCCCGAGGTACGCAAGATCGCCACCGAACCGGCGATGGCTTCGCGCTTGCCGGTATCGCTGAGTGCATCGTCGAGCAGGCCGTAGTCGGCGGCGTTGCTGGCGGCCAGCGAAACGATGCTGCGCTGCGCATGCCTCGGCGACTGCATGCCGATGATCGCGGCGAACGGCGCCTGCGCGCTCACTGCCACTTCGGTCACCGCCGGGTCGCCATCGCGGCTGCCACGGCGCGCCTGTTCCATCGCCTGCTGCGGCGACGGCGACTGGCCGTTGAGCAGACGTGTGCGCTGGTCGTCGATCAGCAGCGACAGCTGCTGGCTGCCGCGCAATTCGGCAGGCAGGGCGCCCAGCATCAGCAGGTCCGCATCCAGCGCGCTGGCCTGCTTCCAGTCATCGGACAGGCGCAGGCCATAGGCCGGGTAGCCGCTCTGCACGCCCAGCCCACCGATCAGGTTCAACAGCAGGCTGACCTGTGCTTCGCTGGCGCCGGGCGGCACCAGCACGACCGTCTCGGACAGATCGGCCATGCGGGTGAAGGGGAAACCGCTGAGTGCGAACGCGGACAGGTCCGGCAGGCCCATGTAGTGATGGAACCCGGAGAAGTCGATGGTCGAGTCTTCCTCGATGGCTGCCTGCAGGTTGGGCGGCAGCACGGTCTGGCAATGATCGCGCTGTGCACTTCCCATCACGCTGGCGAAGTTGAAATCAAAGCGCAGCTGGTTGCGGTCGCCCAGCTTGAGCGCCGGAATCAACAGGCGCCCGTCATCGGCACCGGCATCGCCGGCCAGCACCGGCAGGCGGATTTCCTCCAGGCCCTGCTTGCCGTTGCGGCGCACCAGCGGGAAGCTGGAGATGAACTGGTCGTTGATTGCAACGCCCAGCCGCGACTCATCGCTGCCGAACGGCGGCGTGTAACGGTAGCGCAGGTTCAGCGGAATGCCCTGGTTGCGCCAGATGAACAGGTCCGGCGGCAGGTTGAGGTTGACCGTGATCGGCTGCGGCGACACGCCGTTGGCGTGCAGCTGCTGCGGATAGTCGAGTAGTTCGGCCAGGCGCACAGCGCGGTCGGTACGCACCCAGTTCGGTGCGTCGTACGGCTTGCGCGGGGCCAGCGGCTTGATCTCGTCGACGCTGACCTGACGGCCGCGGAACAGCACGTTGCCGGCCGCCATCGCGGCCACCGCCTTCTGCAGATCCTCATCGTTGCGGCCCAGCACCAGCAGCAGCTTGCGCTGCGGATCCTCCGGCAGCGACATCAGTTCGATCATCGGGCCCTTCACTGGGGCATGGTTGGCGATCACCGGCGGGAACCTGCCGTTGACCGCCAGCACCACCGCGTGGCCCTTGTCCGGCAGCGCACCGAAGCTGACCGGGAAACGCGCCTGGCGCCACCAGCCGGACAGGCTGCCGAAGTACGAGGACATCACCGCCGCCGCGCGCTGCTGCGCCAGGCTCGGTGCGGCGGCAAACACCACCGGCAGTTCCAGGCGTGCGGTATCGCGCGGGTCGAAGAACGGCAGCGGGAAGTTGGCCAGGTCGTCCTGCATCGCCAGTGGCTGGCCACCCAGGCGCAGCGTGCTGTTGCTGGACAGGTTGACCCACAGCGAGCTGTGCGTCGGCTCTTCGCAGATGTCGGTGTAGTGACCGACGAACTCCAGGCGGACCTGGTTGAAATCGGCGATCAGGCGTGCGTCCAGCGGCAGCTTGGCCTGCACCGGGCGGCCGAGCTGGTCGTTGCTGATCGGCACCACGCCCATCATCGCGTCGTTGAGGTAGACCCGCAGGTGCGACAGGGTCGGGAGCAGCGATGGTGAAGGCGTGAAGCTCAGATCCAGTTCCGCATCGCGGACCAGGCGGTCACGGCGCACCTGGAACTCGAAGGTGGTGGCATTGCGCACCCCCGACAGCAGCGTGTCCTGGCGACGCCCCAGCTGCGCGAAGGTGTTCTGCCGCTGCCAGGGCCAGGCGCTGCCCGCCCAGGTCTGCGCCAGCGCGGGCTCGGTACCGGCGGCAGGCGTGGTGGCGGGTGCGGCCGGCACGCTCGGCATCGGTGGCGCGGCAGGCGCCGTGGTGGGAGGAGTGGCCGGTGCCGGGGCAGGCGCGCTGTTGCCTGACGCCACGGGCAGGGCCAGCAGGGGCAGCAGCAGCCAACGCAGAGAGGACGGAAGGGTCATGGACGAAGCCCTGGATCAGCGGCTGGGTCAGCCGGGTGGGAAGGAAGCGGACGTTGCGGAGCAAAACTGGCCAGCCATCGCAGCAGGCGACGGTTCCAGTGTGCCGGGCGGTCAAGGTCGAACGGTGCGAAATCACCCATCCGCCGATAGCCACGCCAGCCCAGGACCAGCACGCTCCACAGGCTGCGCGGCAGGCTCTTGGGTTGGTAACCGGCGTGCCAGTCGAGCCAGGCATCGGCGCGGGCGAAGGTGCACTGGGCGAACTCGACGCGCTGGCGTTCGTTCTCGAACAGCAGCAGCAGGCCCAGTCGCTGGCCGACCGTGCGCTGCACGCGCGCCGGGAACGCGAACTCGCGGCGGCCGCGCCCCAGCAGCACCTGCACGCGCTGGCCTTCGGCCAGTTGTGCGTCTTCGCCGAGCTCGACGCCCACGCCATCGTTGGAGTAATCCTGAAGCACGCCGCGCAGGCGGCGGCCATCGGGTACCTGCAGCGCCATCGGCAGGTGGGTGGTGACGCGATGCGTGCGCCGCACCTGCTGCACTTCAGCGGCCACCGCCAGCGCCCCACCGATGATCAGCAGGTTGTACAGCACCCACAGCGAACTGACGACCACCGTGCCGCGTTCGTCGAGCGGCCCATGCATGAAGCGCCACACGGCAAAGCACAGGCCCAGCACGTTCAGCAGCGCCAGCACCAGGTAGGGCTGCGCCACGCGCCAGTCGAAACGATCACCGGCCTGGGTACCGCCCTTGTCGGTGACGTTGAACTTGCCACGGCCCGGGCTGAACAGTGCCACGGTGGTGGGCCGTGCGATGTACCAGGCCAGCACCGTCTCGTACACCTCGCCCCAGAACGGTCGCCGGTACTTGCCCTGGATGCGTGCGTTGGTAAGGCTGGCGTGGGCCATGTGCGGCACCACGAACAGCAGGATGGCCAGTGCCGGTGCGTAGATGATGTAGACGTGCAGCAGCAGGAACGCCAGCGGCGCGGTGAGGAACACCAGGCGCGGAATGCCGGCCAGGAAATGCAGCATCGCGTTGGCATAGCAGAAGCGCTGGAACAAGCTCAGGCCCTTGCCCAGCAGCGGGTTGTCGATGCGGAAGATCTGCACCATGCCGCGGGCCCAGCGGATGCGCTGGTTGACGTGCGCGCCGAGGCTGTCGGTGGCCAGGCCGGCCGCCTGCGGAATGCGCAGGTAGGCCGAGTTCCAGCCGTTGCGATGCAGGCGCAGCGCGGTGTGCGCATCTTCGGTGACGGTCTCGGTGGCAAACCCGCCGATGGCATCGATGGCCTCGCGCCGCAGTACCGCGCAGGAGCCGCAGAAGAACGCCGCGTTCCATAGGTCGTTGCCGTCCTGCACCAGACCGTAGAACAGCTCGCCTTCGTTGGGGTCGCTGCGGAACACCTGCAGGTTGCGTTCGAACGGATCGGCCGAGAAGAAGTGGTGCGGGGTCTGCACCAGCGCCAGTTTCGGGTCACGCAGGAACCAACCGCAGGTGATCTGCAGGAACGAACGCACCGGCAGGTGATCGCTGTCGAAGATGGCCACCAGCTCACCATCGATCAGGGTCAACGCATGGTTGAGATTGCCGGCCTTGGCATGGCGGTTGTCGGCGCGGGTGATGTAGTTGACCCCGGCACGCTCGGCGAATGCGCGGAATTCTTCGCGCTTGCCATCATCGAGGATATGGATGCGCAGCTTGTCGGCCGGCCAGTCCAGGCCCATTGCTGCGTACACGGTGTGCCTCACCAGCGCCAGGTCTTCGTTGTAGGTGGGAATCAGCACATCCACCGTCGGCCACTGGCGGATATCGGCCGGCAACGGCGCCGGACGGCGACGCAGCGGCCAGGCCACCTGCACGTAGCCCAGCATCAGCACCAGCCACGAATAGGTTTCCGCCGCCAGCAGCACCACGCCACAGACCAGGTCGAAGGTGCTGTTCCAGTTCAGCGTGGCGGTGTAGCGCCACCACAGGTAACGGCAGGACACGGTGATCGACAGCACCACCAGCACCAGCGTCGCATAGCGCCCCTGCATGCGCCGCACCAGCAGCGCGATGGCCCACAGCAGTGCAACGAACACGAACTGTGCGAGATAGGTGAACGGCTGGGTGATGCACAGCGCCGCCAGCCCCAGCGTGGCCAACCCGACCAGCAGGGTCAGCAGGTGCCGCGAACGTGGCGACAGGCTGCCCACCTTCCGGCCGAACCAGGCCGCCACGCGGCTGTTCCAGAATTCACTGGGCGCATCGCGCATGGCGCGCAGATAGCGCAGGCGGCCGCGACCGGCCGCGCCACGCAGTTCGGCAATGCGTTCGCGCCGGGCCTGGGCCAACCGCTGCCGCCTCAGCGAAGGCTGCGGTACCAACCGCACCACCGACAGCCACATGGCCTGGATCAGTAACCGCAACGGATCGCCCGGGCGCCAGCGACGGTCGCCCTGGATCTGCGGGAAGGCGTTGCGCAGGCGCGGGGCCTGTGCCTGCCACGCCGGCCCTTCCAGGCGCAGGAACGCCCAGCCCACGCATTGCAGCAGCCACAGCATTGCCCGCGTCGGCCAGGACGCATGCACCCGCTCACGCAGGCGTCCCCAGTCCAGGTAATAGACGCGGGCACCCATCAGCGTCCTCCCGCCGCGGCCTGGCGCCGTGCGGCCTCCGCCAGGCACCACAGCACCAAGCCATCCACATCGGCAGCAGCCAGCGAATCGGTCGCATAGCGGCCCAGTGGCTGCTTGCTGGCCAATGCGGACGGCACCCGCGCATCCTCGTGCAGCGGCTGCGGCACCAGCCGCGCCCCGTGCGCGTGCAGCCACAGCTGCATCAGGTCGCGCTGCACCGGAATGACCGGGTCATAGCGGTTGGCCAGCAGCAGGCGAGTGTCATCCGGCTGTCGTTGCAGGAACACATGGCTGACCGGATCGACACAGGCCAGGCGCAGCGGCAGCGTGCAGCGCGCGTGCTGGTTGATGGCCGCAGCGTGCGCCGGCAGGCGCTGCGGCAGGTCGAACAGGATCCAGTCGAACTGGGCCTCCAGCAGCGGAATGCGTTCGGCCCAGGTGGCCGGTGCCTGCTGCAGCTGCTGTTCGATGTGCATCGCGGCCCCGGCGTCGACACGACCGTAGGGCAGCACCGCGAGTCCTGCTGCGACGGCGTAGGCGGCATCACGCCAATCCGTACCGTCCAGCTGCGCGCGCGCCCAACCGTTGTCCACGTCGGCAGGCAGGCCCAGGTGCAGGCCGAGCATCTGGTCCGGGCTGCATTCGACCAGCAGCACACGCTGCCCCTGGGCGTGCAGGCCCTGGCCCAGCGCGGCAAGCACCGTAGTGACGCCGGTTCCGCCATGGATGCCCTGCAGCGACAACACGGTGCTCATCGGCGCGGCTCCAGTTCGGCCAGCAACGGCCAGCGCGCCAGCGCCCGTGCACGTTCCTGCTGGGCCGAGAAGTCCACGTAGGGCAAGCCCGGCATGTCCAGGCTGCGGCGCAGCAGGTCGATGTCATCCTCTTCCACGGACAGTGTGACCGGCACGGCAAGAATGTCGGCAGGCATCAGCGCGCCTCCTCCGGGTAGGGGCTCCAGGTCTGGCTGCCCTGCAGCTGCAGCCAGGGCTTGCCGGCGTACTCGATGACCTTGGCGCCTTCGTTCTCCGATACCGACGGTGTCTGCGGCAACCCCTTCAGCAGGCTGTCCCAGTTGCGCTCGCTCGGCGGCGACTGGGCATTGAGCGCGTACACACGCGACACCAGCTCGGACACCGCCAGGTAGCTGCTCGGTTCGGGCACATGACGTGGGCCGCCGGCCGCCGGCGCGCCCATGCCGATCAGCTTCACGCCCACCGGCACGTGGGTGATCGATGGACTGGGAATCTCACGCATGCCCGGAATCTGCATGCGGTCGCCATGCAGGGCCGCGCCATGCTCAGGCACCACCACGATCATCGCGCGGCGGCCACTCTTCTCCACCGCATCGACGAAACCGGCCATGTCACCCAGCACCATTTCCGCACGTGCCTTGTAGTCGGCGGCATTCGAACGGCCATCGGCGCCGACGATGCGGTTGCCATCGTGCAGCGAGATCGTGTTGTAGAACAGCGCCACCTGCTGGCTGGTCCCGGCCAGCCGCTGTTTCCACCACGCCATCAGCACATCACCATCGCGGCGCAGCGGTGACTTGTCGAACGCCACCAGCGCTTTAGGAAACGCGCTGATGTCCATCGGCTGCGCCTGCAGCCCACCGTACTGGTGCAGTTCACCGATGAAGTCGTCGAAGTGACCGTCATGGTTCATCGCCAGCTCGCTCTGGAAGCCTAGATGCTGCAGGTTCGAGAACAGCTGGCACTCGGCCGGCACCGGATCGAACAGCGCGGTGTGCGAGGTCTGGCCACAACTGGCGCGCAGCAGGCGGATCGCTGCTGGGCCGCTGTAGGCGGTTGCCGAGTTGAAGTCGTCGAACACCACGTCCATGTGGTCGAGCAGGTTGTTCTGGCGCAGCCCCACTTCATCCAGATCGCTCCATGCCAGCGAGCAGATGTTGAGGATGATGACGTCGAACGGCGCGCCGCTGCCCGGTGCGGGGAAGCTGGTCTTGAGGCTGGCCTGCTGCTGGTAGAAGCTGGCCAGCCATGCATTGAGCGTCTCGTTGTTGGCCGGCGGCAGGCCGCCACCTGAGGTGCCTCCGGTGCTGGCGGTGGCTGCGGTGGCGGTACCCTGCCCCCAGTTCCAGCCCGCCGGCATCGGTATCGCCATCACGGCCAGGCCAAGCATGCCCAGCACGCTCAGGGTAGTGATGCGCAGCCACGGCTTGAGCAGCACGTAGGCCAGCACCAGCATCACCAGCACCGCCACCATCTGCCAGTTGATGAAGCGCTGGGCCAGTTCAAGCCAATAGTCGGCCGAGAAGTCCAGCACGCCCGGCTGCACCAGCAGGCGCCGGAACGGCGGCCACCAGGTGTCCTGGTAGTACAGCGCGACGCCCACCGGTACCGCGACGACGGTGCGCGCGATGCGTGCCCAGCGCCAGCGCAGCGGAATCAGCAGCGCGCCCAGGAACAGCAGGTTGGGCAGGATCTTCAGATCCAGCGCGCCCATCCAGGCCAGTACCACCTTGGACAGGAAGTACAGGTTCCAGCCACGCAGGTCGGCCCAGGCGAAGGGAGATGCGGGTGCCATCTGCGGACTCATGCAGCCCTCCGCGGCGCACGCTGGCGTACACCGGCGCGGCGCAGATGGCGGGGTGGCAGCCAGCGTGCGGCACGGCGGCGCAGCCCGCGCCACAGCGTGCCGAGCATGGCTCCGAAGGGAATCATCACCAGCGCGCAGGCGACGATCAGGGTCCAGAGTTGCTGGTCGGTGGTCATGCGCGATCTCCCAGCCGCAGCGGCTTCGGGGCGGTGAAAACAGGCGCCTCGAGCGCCGGGGCCACAGCCGGCAGGGCCGCAGGTGCTTCGGGCAGCACCTCGGCCTCAGGATCACTGCCGTGGGCATTCATCGCTGCAATGTCATATTCGGCCAGGCGCTGGTAGCCATCGAACAGCTCGCGCCAGGGCAGGCGGAACAGATTGCCCAGGGCCTGCTCGACCGCATCACGCCGGCAACCAAACAGGAACAGGCGCACCTGCCCGCGGTAGACACAGGCCAGATCGCCCTGGCGGCGGATGCGCAGCTGCTGCAGGGTCTGCTCGGCACGCAGGCCGGCCACCGGCTGCAGCGCCAGCACGGCGCTTTCCACCGCACTACCGTCCTGGTCGATGCGATCACCTGCGATCTGGCGGAAGCGTGCGGCGTTGACCAGGCCACTCACCGATGGTGGCCGATGCGCACGGATCAACGGCTCCGGATCCTCAGCCAGCTGGCCCTGCCAACGCTGCCGCTGCACGGTTTCCAGCAGGGTCAGCAGTCGCGGCAAGGGCGTCGCTGACGGCACCACCAGGCTGCAACCGCACTGCATCAGCAGCCGCTCATCGGCGTAGCGCAGGCAGGGCTGCAGCTCGCGCACCACCAGCTTCAGCGCATTGCCACGTTCTCGGCGCAGGCGGTGCAGCAGGCGGGCCAGTGCATCCACCTTGGCATTCTCGTCGATGGCCAGCACCACGGTGGCCTCGCGCGCCTGCAGCGCGGCCGGCAGCAATCCGGCCCAGCCGTCATACAGGCGCCAGGCCGCCGACAACGGCGGCGCACCTTCCAGCACTTCGGCCTGGGCCAGGAAGACATCGCGGTCGCTGCCACTGGTCGCATCGATCCCAGTCTCGGCGGCACCGGCCTCGGCCAGGTGGCGCAGCCCGCAGCTTTCCTGCTCGACGCCGAACGATCGCTGGGCCACCACGCCATGGCTGTTGGACCAGTAATGCAGCAGCAGCTGCAGGGCACCACGATGCGGATGCAGCTGGGCCACACCGGCGCAGATCCGGTTCAATGCCAACAGGCGCGGGGCCAGGGTCGCCACTTCGCCGTGGCACAGCAACAGCAGCACCTGCTGCGCCTGCACGGCACATTCCTGCAGCTGCTGGCACCAGCGCGCCAGCCGGGCATCATCCCAGCCGTCCAGCGCCGCCACCGGAAACTGCACCAGGCTGAGCCGGGTGCGCGCCGAGGCGGTGCGCGGCAGATCGCCGGTCAGCCCGCGCAGCGCCTGCTGCATGCCATGGTGCGAACGCTGGAACAGCCGCAGGCGGGCCGGCCCCTGGTCGGCAGCCAGCAGCGCCAGCATCGATTCGGCCCCCCGCCCCAGCGTGACCAGCACGGCTTCATCCAGTGCCTCGGCCGTGGCCAGCACGCCGGCACCGAGCAGGTCCGTCGGCGCGCTGCCGGCGGCCACCACCCAGTACAGGCCTCCGCTGCGCATCTCGACGAACTCGGCGGGCAATCCGGCAATGGCAAGGTGGGTCGCAGGCACGCCGGATCCTTTCATTGCCCCTCAACCGGGCGGAAAGCCCGGCAGTGGAGGCGCTGCGGTGAAAAGGAGGTCACTTTCATGACGTACATCACATTCATGTTTCTGTACGGCAATGATAGCCCTGATCTTCACGTTTGCGGGATCAAGACGCAGTCAACGCCGCCCGCGGAACGGGCGACGTGAGGCTCGAAACTCAGCAATGGAAAGCGCGTACTACTCGTACTGGATCGTGAACGTCGCCTGCCCGTTGGCGGTGCCGGCACCGACGGTGCCGGCCTGGGTCTGCACATAGCGGGCCCGCAGCGGCAGGCTCATGACACTGGTACCGGTGGTGGTGGTGCCGACACTGATGGTCTGGCCGAAGCGCACTTCGCGCTCGCTGCTGCCGTCGCGCTGGACCATCTGGATGCCGATGCGGGTAGCGCTGTTGGTGGCTGCGCTCAGCTTCAGCACGCCGGGCATGTTCGAGCTGTCCTGATCGGCATCCAGGCGGATGCCGATCTTGCTCTGGTATGCGGCCACGTTGCTGCCCTGGCAGTTCAGGCGGATCTCGAAGTCACGGTCGACCGCGCGCGAGCCGACGCCGGTGAAGGTGGTGTTGGCCACGCTGCCGAAATCGACCGCGATGTTGCGGCTGCCGGCCTGCACTTCGCAGGTCGGGCTGACCACGGTGGTGCCCGAGCCCCTGAAGGTCGAGGTCAGTACCGGGCGGCTGGGACCATCACCATCGAAGTAATAGGTGGTGAAGCGGCCATTGGGTGCGATCACCCCCGAACCGGTCTGCGCGGCGGTCTTGATCAGCTGGATGCGGAACTGGCCACCGATCAGCGAGATGGTGGAGTTGGCACCGAAGTTGATGGAATGCGGGTAGTAGGTCTGGATCGCGCCGGAGTCGCGGAACAGTCGAATACCTACGCCAGCAACACCGGTCTCGTAGACGTTGGCAAAGCCGGCCACCGGCCGCTTCTGTGGTGCGTTGACGTACTCGCCGGTCGAGCTGCCGCCATACCAATAGTCGCAGCGGGCGACGCTGTTCTGCTGGTTGATCGGCACGCTGATTTCCTTGATCACGCCACCCACCGGGGTGCTGGGCAGGATCACGATCTGCCCCATGTCCATCTGCACGTCCTGCGCAACGAAACCATTGATCTGGATGCGGCAGGCTGCGCTGGCCTGCTGCGCCAGCAGAACACCGCCCAGCAGCGCCATTGCAGCCAGCACCTTGCGGCCACGGGAAGAAATCATCGGCATGCTGCCTCCAGCGGGATGAAGCCGGTCTTGGACGCATCGGCGTCCGCCGGAACCTGGTAATCGACGGTGCAGCGCTGATCGGCGCCCGCGCCCCACTCCACCAGCAGGCGGCCCTGGTTCTTTTCACTGCGCACGTACAGGCGGCCGCCCTGGCTGACCATGCCCACCGGCTGGCCCTGCTCGTCCTTGACCTGTGCACCGAACGGCATGCTGCGGCCATCGGGGTTGCGTACCTGGATCAGCAGCGCGTTGCCCTTGCGGGTATCAAAGCGCAGGTAGCTGATGGCACCGGCGAACGGTGCGATCGCCTGGCTGGTGCTCTCCAGTTCGACGTCGTGGGCCATGCCCTGCGGGTCGAGGGTGACGGTGTTGAGGCGGTACGGCGACACGTACGGGACCACCGCGTAGCCGCGGCCATCGACACGCAGGCCCGGGGCGTTGCTGACGATGGCATCGCGTGCGCCCGGCGCTTCCACCAGCACCATGGTGTCGCCACGCTGCGGGGTGAAGGTGAAGCCGCCTGGATGCACGACCACGCTGCCGTTGGCACCGACCGAGGCCTGGCGGAAATCACGCGAGTGGCTGTAGGTGGCGTTCAATGCCGAATAGCGGCTGCGGTATTCGACGTTGCCGACTGCGGTGGTGCCGCCTTCGCGCGAGTCGGACAGGGCGGCGCCATAGCTGAAGTTGTTGTCGACGCCGGCCGAACCGGTGATGCCGACGCGGCTGTTGTCGTAGCCACCGCGATCGCGCACGCCGAGGTCGGCGCTGAACGATACCGGGTGGGTACCACGGCCCAGCGGCACGCTCATCGACAGCAGGTACTGGGTATCGGAACGGCCCAGAACGCCCTCTTCGGTACGCAGCGCAGAGAAGCCATAGTTCACTGAGCGCCAGGCGTTGTTGTAGCCGACCTGGTACTGCTTGGAGGTGCCGGGGCGATCGTAGAAGTCGCGCACCGAACCGGTCAGGTAGAGCGCGCCGCCGCGACGACCCAGCGGCTGGTTCAGCGTCACCTGGAACTGGCTGCGCTGGCGGCCGCGGGTGGTCGGATCGATGCCACGCTTGTCCGAATCACGACCGTACAGTGCGTCCTGCAGGCTGTAGAAGCCTTCAGTCGAATAGCGGTAGGCGGCCAGGGTCAGGTTGGTCCCGGTCTCGCCGATCATGTTGCTGTAGCTCAGGCGCACGCTGGCACCGGTGTGGTTGCCGTAGTGATCGAACGAGGTACGCGCATGGGTGACGTCGGCGGCGAACGCGCCGACCGGCGTGGACAGGCCAACGCCGTACAGCAGCGACAGGTAGCCGTCACTCAGTGCGCTGCCGCCGTACAGGGTCAGCTGGTTGCCGATACCACGCTGGTAGGTGCCCTGCACCAGCCACGGCTCATCGGCCAGCAGCTTGTTGCGCACCTGGCCGGCGGTCAGCGAGTAACGCGACACGCCTTCGCGCAGCATCTGCGGCACCGAACCGAACGGCACCTTGAACTCGCGGCGACGGCCATCGGCCTCTATCACGCTCACTTCCAGGTCGCCGCCGTAGCCGGTCGGGTACAGGTCATCGATGACAAAGCTGCCCGGCGATACGGTCGAGGAATAGATCAGCTGCTGGTTCTGGCGTACTTCGATGCGCGCGTTGGTCTCGGCGATGCCGCGCACGACCGGCGCGTAACCGCGCAGCGAATCGGGCAGCATGCGGTCGTCGCTGGCCAGGCTGGCACCGCGGTAACCGATCGAGTCGAACAGCTCGCCGGTGGTGTAGGCCTCACCGATGGTGAGCATGCCGCGCACCTGCGGGATGCCGCGCTGGGCGTAGGTCGCGATGCTCTGCCAATGACGGCCGTCGCCCTCGGACCAGGTCAGGTTCGAATCGTGGCGGAACTGCCAGCCGCCCAGGTTGAGGCCAGCGTTGAGGCCCAGGTAGGCACTGCGGTTGCGCTGGCCGCCTTCGACGCGGCTGTCGCTGTCGATGGCATTGAAGCTGTAGCCGACGAAGCCGGCATTGATGCCGCGGTCCCACAGCGACGGATTGACGTAGCCGCGCGCCTCGCGGCGCAGGAACACCTGCGGGATGCTGAGGTCGTAGCGCAGGTTGCCACTGTCATAGATGCCATAGGCATTGGCCATGCGCTGCTGCACCGGCACGCAGCTGGTCGTGTCGGTCGGCACGGACGGGTCCTGCTGCAGCAGCACAGCCTCGCTGTCCACGCCCATTTCTTCCAGCATCGGCAGCGGCAGGCAGGCGTCTACGCGGCCCTGCGCATCGGCCTTGAACTGCAGGTCGCGGCGGCCCTGCCAGGCTCCGTTGACATAGACGTCGACACGGTAGTTGCCGGCCACCATCGGGTTGCCGTTGCTGAAGGCCGCCAGATCGACCTGCTTGGCCTGGCCAGACAGGAAGCTGGAGTTGAACTGGGCCGACTCCGGGGCACGCGCATTGGCCGCACCACTCTGCGCCATCAGCGCCTGTTCGCCGAGATTGGCCGGAGCAGCCAGCGCCCATCCTGGGCAGGCCACGCCAGCAACCAGCAGGCAAAGCGCCTGATGGATCGACAATGTCAATCTGTTTCCGATCACACTGACATTCCTTCAGTTCGCCGCACGGCGGCGGTGGCGGGATGCGCGGGCCGTGGGCCAGCGCGGCGCGTTCAGCCCCCGGTGCTGCCGAGGCGGATCGTGTGTTCCACCCGGCCGCCGTAGTCGTTGATGGTGATGAAGCGGACCTGGCTGGTGCCCGCCGGTGCGGCAAACTCCAGGCTCTGCTTCGGTGCAACCATTGCGCCCTTGTCCTCGACGGCCTTTTCGGTGCCGCCGGTCACGGCGTGCACTTCAGCCAGGGTGACGTGGAAGGGGCTCGGGTTTTCCACCCGCAGGCGATCGCCGGCGAGCGTCCAGCGCAGCGCTGCCGGCGCGTCGTTGGCGACGCCCTTCAGGCCCTGCGGCCGGTAGAAAAGCTTCAGGCGCGAACGGAACGCAACCTGCAGGTAGTTCTGGTCGCCACTGTCGGCGTTGTCCGGCGACGGCGGAACGTCCAGCACGTTGAGCCAGAACACAGACTCGCGATCGGTCGGCAGCTGCGCGCCGGAGAAGATCACGCGCAGCGCTTGGCTGCGGCCCGGTTCAACGCGCGCGATCGGCGGCGTCAGTACGAACGGGGCGTCGCTGGTATCGGCGGTCTGGTTGGCGTCGCCACTGTCGATCCAGGCCTGGACCAGGGCGGGCGAGTCGCCGACGTTGTCGACCTGCACGGTGACTTCGCGCGCCTGCGCCGGATAGATCACCCGCGTGCCATTGACCACCACGCCGGCCAGTGCGTCCTGGCAGAAGGGCAGCGTGAACGCTGCCAGCAGCAGCGCCCGGGGAAAGAATGCTTTCATCGGAAGTACTACGCTCGAGGTATGGGGCCAGAGGCCGCGAGGCACTGGCCGGCGCGTACGCCGGCCAATGCGGGTACGGCTGCGATCAGTTGTAGATGATCGTGTACTTGACGCTGCTGGTGACGTCGCCCGGGGTGGCGGCGGCAGTGGCGTAGTACTCGGCGTAGTAGTTCAGGTCGGCCGAGCCGTCGGTGCCGACGGTGACCCACTGCGAGTTGGTCTGGGCCTGGCCAGCACCTGCAGCCTTGATCGGCAGGACCTGGTTGTTCGAGCCCAGCAGCTGCAGCTGCACGTTGGTGGCAGCGTTGGCCGAGGCCTGGTTCAGCAGGCGGCCGGTGTTGAAGTCAACGGTCGAACCCGGCTCGAAGTAGGTAGCGACGTTGCCGGCGCTGCACTTGGTCAGGTTGATCGCGAACGGGGTACGGCCCGCAACGTTGCCGGCGGCGGCCAGCGTGTTCTTCGACACGGTCGGCAGGTTGACGGCGAAGTCCTTGCCGCCCGGGGTCGAGATGGTGCAGGTCTTGTCGGTCACCTTGCCGGTGAAGGTGATGGTGCCGTCGGCGGCGTTGGCGGCCAGCGGAGCGGCGGCCAGCATCAGAGCGGCGATGAGGTTGATCTTGTGCATTCGCTTTTACCTAACCCTACTGAAGAGATGGAAGTAGAGGAGGAAGCAAGGAGCACTGCCGGGCGAACAAGACCCATCCTTGCGTCTCACCTGTGGCCGGATTCGGACATACGTTCCCCTGAATCCGTGACGCAAGTATATGCACAAGTGTGATGAACGTCTCATTATTTTTCTGAACGTCAATTCATTGACGCTGCAAATGTTACGTGCTAGGCGAAATGATGACCTCAAAGGTGCGGGGATTTGACGGTCGCCGGATCAGGTCGGAAACGACCTTGGATGACGCTTCAGGTGGCGCGTTCGGCATGCACGGAAACAGGCCTTTTTCAGGTGGAAATCGGCTTCTTTGATGCGCATCACTCTTTCTTGGTGATGGGCCTAGCAGATTCGGAATCGTCCTATTAAAGGCTGATCGAAGCTGTCGCTAACTAGGACACACCGAACCAGAGAACGTGTCATGAGAACCTCCCTTCTGCTGTGCGTGGCCCTGATGTCCATCAGTGCCGTGGCCCAGGCCAGCAGCGGCAGCATCCGCTTCAGCGGCCGCATCGTCGAACCGGGCTGCACGACCAACCTGTCCCAGGGCGAGCTGAGCCTGGCGGCCTGCCCGCCGTCGGCCAAGGGCTCGACGGTGGCTGTGAAGGCGCTGGCCGATGGCCAGGCCGCAACGCTGCGCGATGGCAAGCGCCAGGGGCAGAAGCTGTCGGTGTCGGCCAGCGCGATGCGCGCCGGCGATATCGCCTTCTCAGAGCGCTACAGCGTGCAGGCCTCGAAGCAGCAGCCGCTGCAGGGCGCCTACCTGGTCGTTGTCGACTACCTGTAAGCAGCACTGAAGGCCGGCGCGGTTACGCCGGCTGCGGCAGCTCGAAGACCTGGCGCAGGTAAGCCAGGTAACCCGGGTCGTCGCACATGCTCTTGCCCGGCGAATCGCTGAGCTTGGCCACCGGCTGGCCGTTGCAGCGGACCATCTTGATGACGATGTTGAGCGGCGTCGGACCCAGATCATTGGTCAGGTGGGTGCCGACGCCGAACGCGACCTGGCAGCGACCACGGAAGTAGTCGTACAGGCGCATGACCTTGGCGATGTCGAGCCCATCGCTGAACACCAGTACCTTGCTGCGCGGGTCGACCCGGCGCTGCTGGAAGTGCGCCAGCATGCGGTCGCCCCAGTCGAACGGATCGCCGGAGTCATGGCGGACACCGTCGAACAGCTTGCAGAAGTACATGTCGAAATCGCGCAGGAACGCGTCCAGGCCGACCACGTCGGACAGCGCGATCCCCAGGTCGCCGCGGTACTCGCGCGCCCACGACTCGAGTGCCGCCACCTGCGAATCACGCAGCCGCGGGCCCAGCGCCTGGAACGCCTGCAGGTACTCGTGCGCCATCGTGCCGTGCGGGGTCATGCCGTAGAGGCGGGCGAAGTGCACGTTGCTGGTGCCCACCAGCTGCGGGCCCAGCGCATCGCGCAGCAGCGGCAGCAGGCGCGCATGCCAGTCGCGCGAGTAACGCCGGCGGCTGCCGTAGTCGGCGATGCGACACTGTTCGAAACCGGGGGTATCGCGCAGCAGCGCGGCCTTGGCCTGCAGGCGGCGCTCGCCTTCGGCGAAGTCAGCCGTGGTGGTATTGCGGAACCAGACTTCGTTGATGATCGCCAGCAGCGGCACTTCGAACAGGATGGTGTGCAGCCACGGGCCGGTGATGTCCAGTTCGATCTCGCCGGGCACGGTTTTCGAGGCACGCAACTGGATGTACTTGCGGTCCAGGTGGAACAGACCGAGGAAATCGGCGAAGTCCGGCTTCACGAAGCGCAGGCCACGCATGTAGTCCAGTTCCGCGTCACTGAAGCGCAGGCTGCACAGGTGGTTGATCTCTTCGTCGATCTGGTCGATGTAACGGGCCAGGTCGATGCCGGGGGTGCGGCACTTGAACCGGTACTGCACCTGCGCGCCGGGGTGCTGGTGGAGCACCGCCTGCATCATGGTGAACTTGTACAGGTCGGTGTCGAGCAGGGACTGGATGATAGGCATGGGGCGGATTATGCGCCCGGACGGGTGAACCGGGGGCGCCGCCCGTGGATCCACACCCTGCATGGATGCCCCTATCCATGCAGCCGAGCGCGGGCTCGGCGCTACCGATCGGGCACCCCATCCACGCATGGCGTGGATCTACCGACGGATCTCGTGTGGCCGAGCGTGGGCTCGGCTCTACAGGGACCGGCGCAACAGGCGCGGCACCAGCATCACAGCGTGGGCCCAGATCGCGCACCACACCGCCACCCGCACCGGCAGCGAACGCTGCTTCGCTTCGAACTTCTGGAAATAGCGCCACAGGCCCTTGTGCTTGTGCCATTCAACGAAGAACGGTCGTGAGCGGCTGGAGACACCACGCACATGGGTGACCTGCAGGTCGTTGGCGATCGCCACCACCGCGCCAGCCTCACGTGCGCGCCGGCACAGGTCCAGGTCTTCGGCGTGCAGGCGGTAGCCAGCGTCCCAGCCACCGATGCGGTCGAACAGCGCACGCGGCATCATCAGCAGCGCACCGGACAGTGCCGGCACCCGCTGCAGCGGCTGCTGGGGGTCGCGCGGAACCGCCAGCTTCGAGCCTCTACCCGGCGAACGCAGCATCAACAGAAAATCCGGATCACGACGGCGCACCGCCTCGTCGGCATGACCATGCTCGTCCAGCTGCTCAACACCCAGCAGGCAATCACCCAACCCTTCGGAACGGCTGCGCAGCTCGGCCAGGGTATCGGGCTCCACCATCAGGTCCGGGTTGATGAAGGCCAGCCACGGGCTGTGCGAGTCGGCCACCCCCTGGTTGTTGGCAGCGGCGAAGCCAGGGTTGTCCGGATTGCCGACAAAACGCACGCGGGGGTCGTGGCTGGCGTGCCGTTGCACGATATCCAGCGTGCCATCCAGCGAGCCGTTGTCGATCACCCGGATCTCGGCCACGTCCTGCGCCTGGCGCAGGCGCGAGAGGCAGGCATCGATGGTGCTGCCACTCTGGTAGGTGACGACGATGGCGGCGATGGCAGCATTCAAACGGGGGGCTCCGGTGCGGAAGGAACGAACAGGTCGCCCTGCTCCCTGGGCATTATCGCCTGCCGCATGCGCTGCTGCAGGTCGGCGCGCAGCCCGTGCAATGGATCGTGCATCAGGAAATCTGCCAGGCGCGGCACCCAGCCGGGCCAACGCGCAGCCAGCGCCTCAAGGTCGCCATCACGGCTGACCGCCTCGCCAGCCCGGCTGACAAAGGCGGTCTCGCACAGCACGTTGCGCCAGCCCAGGCCGGCCATGCGCAGGCTGAGGTCGACCAGGGCCGCGTTCCAGCCGGCGTAGCTGTCCACATCCAGGCCACCGGCGCGACGGCGTGCATTGCCACGCACCAGCACCGCATGGGTGACCGCCGATGGCAGTTCCGGGTGCAGCGTCGGCAGCCCGCTACAGACGTGAGCCAGCAGTTCTGCGTCATCGGGCTCGGGATTGATCTCGCCCAAGCGCGGCCAGGCCGCAGTTTCACCCGCGTTGCACCACGGGGTTGCAGTGGCGATCGCGGCGTCGCGGGCAAAGGCATCCTGCAGCTGCTGCAGCCAACCGGGTGCCGGCACACTGTCCGGGGCCAGCACGACCACGTCCATGCCATCGCAGGCGCGCAGCATCTCGTCCAGATGCGCCACTTCCCCCAGCGGCCGCGCGCGGCGGGTGTATTCGGCCTGCAGTGGCGTATGCGCCAACCAGTGTTCCACCACCGCCTGCGCACGCGGACCGGTCTGCGCATCGTCGGCCAACCAGACCGCGGTGCCCGGCGCGGTGCCGGCATCCAGTGCAGCCAGGCAGCGGTCGAGCGCGGCATCGTCCACGCACAGCGGCAACAACACGATCGCCCCCATCCCGCCTCCGTGGTTGTCGGTGGCCACAGCCTAGCACTGGGAGGGTATCGGCCGGGTTGCACCCGGCACCCGCAGAGGCCAGAGCCGAAGCCGAAGCCGAAGCAACAGCAGAAGCCAGCCATCCGCGGGATGGCGGGGTGGGTCCGGTTGCGGGGGACGCCGTGAATACGTCCCTGTAGGCTCGGTCGCGCCATCCATGGCGCTCACGCCCCCGCAACCGGACCCACCCCGCCTTCGACAGATTTCTGCGATCTGCCGGAATGGCTCCTGGGGGTCAGATCCGTTTTCCTTCGGAAAACGGATCTGACCCCATTTCCTGATTTCGAAATCTGACAGACAGTCATCCACGCATGGCGTGGATCTACCGTGTCGACCAAGGTCGACACCTACCAACAGCCACGGGAATCTGTCAGAGGCGGGGCGGTGTGGGTTGGCAGGACCGTTGGCGCCATGGATGGCGCCATCGAGCCCCCTGGGACGGGTTTACGGCGTGTCCTGCCAACCCACACCGCCCCGCCATCCCTCAGTAAAACCCGCTGTTGCTGTTGCTGTTGCTGTTGCTGTTGCTCCAGCTCCGGCCTCTGCGGGTGCCGGGCGCAGCCCGGCCGATACCCCTTACTTCTTCGCGCGCGGCTGGTTCAGCGGTTCCATCGCGCGGAAGCGCTGGCTGTACTCGTCGGTCAGCGTGCGTGCTTCCTGCCCGTTGCGCACGATGCTCGGGGTCAGCAGTACGATCACTTCCGAACGACGGCTGGTGCGCGTCTTCTGCCCGAACAGGGCGCCCACCACCGGAATCCGGCTCAGGCCGGGAATGCCGCTGCTGCCATCGGTCGCCGAATCGGTGATCAGGCCGGCCAGCATGATGGTGTCGCCGCTCTGCACCGCCGCTTCGGTCGACAGCTTCTTGGTGGAGATGCGCGGGTTGCAGTTGCGCTCGGTCGGGTTGCAGTTCTCCGGCACCTCGGAGGCGCTGCTCACTTCCTGCACGATGTCCAGGAACACCGTGCCGTCGCGGGTCACGCGCGGGCGCACCTTCAGGATCACGCCGGTATCGATGTACTGCACGGAGCTGTAGGTACCAGTGCCCAGGCCGGTGTTCACCGTGGTGGTGTTGATCGGTACCTTGTCACCCACGTTGAGTGTGGCCTCCGCGTTGTTGCGCACGAACACCGAGGGAGTCTGCAGCAGGCGTACGTCGGTGACCTTGTCCAGCGCGCTCACCACCGCCGCGCCGTTGTGGCCGGTGAACGCCCAGCCCAGGCCTTCGCCACCGGTCACTGCGCCGGCGAAGCTGCTCCAGGAACCGCCAGCGGCGGCAGGCAGGGTCACGCCGCCCAGGGCGCCGGTCAGCTTCTGCCCGAGCACGGCATTGTCGAAGAACCAGTTGACGCCGTACTTCAGGTCTCCGGTCAGCGCGACTTCGGCCACCTGCGCTTCGATGTGCACCTGCAACGGCATCACATCCAGCTTCTCGATCACTTCCCGGATCGAGCGCCAGGCCTGCGGGGTCGAGCGCACCAGCAGGGTGTTGGTTTCCTCCACCGCCGACACGCCCACGCGGTCGCCTTCCACTTCCAGGCTGACGCTGACGTTGCCGGACTGGCGCTGCGGCAGGTTCATGCTGCCGCTGTTGCCGCTGCCGGAACTGCTGCCCGGGGTCGAACCGAAGCTGCTGCTGTTGTTGCTGTCCATGCCGCGCTCGCCGTCGCTGCCCAGCTGCGATGGAATCGCGCCGGGCGCCAGCGATGCGGGGCTGGAGCCGCCACGATTGCCGCTGCTGGCGAAGGCTTCGCTGAGGCGCTCGGCCAGGTCGCGCGCCTTGATGTAGCGCAGTTCGTAGGAGAACAGGCGGGCGCTGCCACCAGCCGTATCGATACGGTCCAGCCACTGCTGGATCTGGTCCAGGTAACGCACCTGCGGGGTGATCACCAGCACCGCGTTGGCGTTTTCCAGCGGCAGGAAACGGAACATGCCCGCACTGGGGGTCTTGCTCTCCTCGCCGAACACCTTCTCCAGATCGGCAGCGACCTGCTCGGCCTTGCCCGACTGGATCGGGAACACGCCCACCGACATGCCCGACAGCCAGTCGACGTCGAAGATCTCGACGGTGCGCATGTAGTTTTCCAGCTCGGCGCGGGTGCCACCGAGGGTGATCACGTTGCGGCCGCTGTCGACGTTGACGATGGCGTTGGGCCGCGCATACGGCTCCAGCACCTTCTTCATTTCCGTGGCGGAGATGAACTGCAGCGGGATCACCCGCACTTCGAAGCCACGTGCGCTGGCCGCCGGTGCGGTACTCGGCGCGACGGTGCCGGCCAGGGCCTGGTCGGCGGCGACGATGTTGTAGCGGCCGCCGCTGTAGACCATGCGGGCGTTGTTCCAGCCCAGCACCATTTCCAGCAGGTTCAACGCCTGTGCCGGCGACACCGGCTTGGGCGTGGCCAGGGTGACCGTTCCCTGCACGCCCGGTGCGATCACGTAGTTCTGGCCCAGCATGTCACCCAGGATGGCTTTGACCACCGCATGCACAGACTCGCCTTCGAAGTTGAAGGTGGCCTCGCCAGTGCTGGCGCCATGCAACGCCGGTGCCGGTGCGCGTGCGGCTTCGCGGTTGATCATGGTACCGGTACCGCGGCGGATCACGGCCTGTGGAGCCCCCTGGGCGTCACGGGCGGCATCGGCGGCGACCTCGGCCGCCTGGCCGGCCTCGGCAGTGGGCGACAGGTTGCCCTTGCGTTGCACATGCGGCGCGGACACGGTGCTGCAGCCAACCAGCAGCGCGAGGGCAAAGGACCAGGGAAGAAAACGCAGGCTCATGCATTCACTCTATCGGTTGGTGCCATCGCCCGGGGGCGGCGACGGTTGTTGCTGCTGTTGTTGCTGCAGCTGGCGGCGACGGGCCTGGATGCGTTCGCGGATGGCCTGCATCTGCGCTTCGCTGGGGCCGTTGTTGTTGGCAGGCGGTGCCGCGGCGGCGGCTGGTGGCACGCTGCTGGCGGGCTGCGGCTGCGCGGTTGCGGTTGCAGCAGCCGGAGGTGGGGATGGCATCGGCGGTGCGCCCGCCGGCGGCGGCACAACGACCGCACCCGCCGGCGGCGCGCCATTGGCACCCCGTAGTACGGTGGGTGGCTCGCCGCCCTGGCCGTTGAACACGGCCAGTTCCAGCACCTGGCTGCCACTTGGGCCGATCACCGTGGCCTGGCGCGGCGCCAGCCCCACCAGTTGCCAGCCTTCCACCGCTTCGCCATTGAGGCGCAGCCGCAGCGAACGATTCTGTTCGGTGGTGAAGGTGGCCATGCCGAAGTCGCCGGTCAGCAGCACGCCGGTCAAGCGCAGCGCGGCGCTGGCGGCAGGCTCGCTTCCACCGAGCAGGTAGGGCTTCGGCGTGCGGTCCTCAGCGAAAAGTGGATGCTCACCGATCGCGCTGTAGCTGTCGGCGCTGGGCATGCGTTCTGCGGCCAACGGCGGCAGCACCGGCAGCAAAGGCGCCGCATCGGCATCGCCGTCTGCAACGGGTAGCTGGCTGCCCAGACCGAAGCCGGTGGCCAACCAGACCGCCGCGGCCCAACCCGCCAGGGCCAGCAGGAAACCGGTGCGCAGGCTGATCTGCTCAAGTTTCATCAGCCACCTCCTGTCCCTCGGCCGGCGCAGCCGGTGCGGGGGCGGGGGCCGCCGAAGGCGGCTGCGGCGCGGACACCGGTTCGGCGGCAGGTGCCGGGGCACTGCCATCGGCAGCAGCGCCCGGCAGCAGGTAGCCCGCCAGCTCGAACGACACATCCAGGCCAAGCCCGGATTCATTCGGCGACTGCTGGAAGCGCTGCGCGATCAGGTTGAGATTGTCGACGAACAAGCGCGGGCTGCCGGTTTCCAGGCTGTGCAGCACCGTGGCCAGCTCGGCCACGCCACAGCGCAGGCGCACCTGCATGGCCACGCGCACGAACTCGGCGTCCCGGCGGTTGTCGGTGAGCGGCGTGCGGTTGCTGATGGTGCAGCTGCGGTTGCCCGGGCTGGCCATCGCCACCGCATCCTGCAGCTTGGCGCCAAGCGCAGCGGCAGCCGCTTCGGCGGTCGCTTCGCGCAGGAAGCCCGGCCGTTGCTGCAGGGCTTCCCGGGTGGCGCGCAGGCGCTGCTCGATCTGCGGCTTCTGCTGCAACTGTGCCTGCACCCGCGATTCGCGCTCGCGCAGTGCGGCCACATCGGCATCGATCTCGCGCAGCGGCTGGGTGAACCACGGGTGCACCAGCAGCAGATAGGCCAGGCCCAGCACTGCCAGCAGCAGTGCCAGTGCCAGCCAGCGGTCACGGCGTGCGCTTGGCATCGGCATCGGCCGCCTCCCGGGTCGGGGCTGCCGTCGGCAACGGCTGCAGTTCAGCGGTCATGGTGAAGCGGTCGCGGCCGCTGGCGGCACCATCGGCCTGCAGCACGCCGGTCAGGTTCACCTTGCGCCACTGCGGCGCATCCTGCAGCAGCTGCACCAGCTGCGATGCCTCGCGGCTGAGCCCGATCAGCTGCAGGTTGTTGTTCTCGATGGCCAGTTTTTCCAGGTACGTCCCCTCCGGCAGGCGCCGGGTCAGTTCGTTCCAGATCTCCACCGTACCGGCGCGCTGGCCGCGCTGCTTTTCCAGGAACGCAGCACCGTCGATCAGCGCCTGCAGCTGCGCACGTTCGCTGGCCACGCCACGCGCACTGCGCGCACTGCGCTCCACCTGGGCCCGCAGTTCGTCAGCTGCCGCGCGGCGGTTGTCGAGCAGCTGCAGGCCAGCCAGCACCAGCATCACCACCGCGGCCACCGCCAGCAGAAGGTTCCAGCGCCGCATCGGGTCGGCCTGCTGCTGACGCTGCGCGGGCGGCAGCAGGTTCACCTGCAGGATGTTGCCCTGCGCATCGATGGCATCGACACCGGACAGTACATCGGCCCATTGGCCCACATTGCTGCGCCAGGCCTCGAGCTGCCGCAACGGCCAAGCCACCAGTTCGACCTGCAGCTGGCCCTCGCCTGCCGCGCCACGTTCACGCACGTCATAGCTGACCTGGCTGGATTCGAACGGCGTCTGCCGGTCGATCTCGAAGCCGACCACCGCACGCAGGCGGTCAGCCGCCGCCACTGGCAGGCGCAGCTGCCGGCGCAGCACATCGGCGGCCGGCAGCAGCCACACCCGCGGCAAGCTGCGCAGGCGGGCTTCCAGCACGCGATCCAGTTCGGCCGGGGACAGCGGCCACGGCAGCCGTACCACCGGCTCGCGGCGCTCACCGGCCTCGCGCCAGACCTGGAGCTGGTCGCCTTCACGCTGCAGCAGCAGGCGTGCCTGCGCCCAGCCCAGCGCCCACTGCCAACGGGCCGGCACCCACGCCAGCAACGATTGCCGCCACCAGCGCAGGAAACGGCCGACGCCCGGGCCGATCCGGCCCTGCACCTGCCGCACACTGTCCTGCCAAGCCGTCATCTTGCTGTCATTCCCTGCTCCCAGCGAAGCACTGTGTAGGACCGCCCGGGAACCCCGCCCGAGCCATTGCGTACCACCGCCTGCAACACCGACCGGCGTCCACTGCCGTCGGTGACACGGGACTCGATACTATAGGTGCCACTGCTGCTGGCAAGGGTTGACGCACCCGCAGCGGAATCGGCATCACGCTCCTGCTGGGCACGCTGGGCCAGCACGGTATCGGCGTCCAGGCCCAATGCGGTCAACACCACCGCACTGGCGAACTGCGGATCCGGCCGCGCCTGGCGGCTGTACAGGGTCAGGTGCGGCAGCATCTTCTGATACAACGGCCCACGCATGCCGAGCACCCGCTGCAGCTCGCCAAGGGTCTCGAAACGCTTGTTGCGAGGGCCATAGGGCAGGCCTGCCGCAGCATAGTCGGGCGCTTCGGCACCACCGCCGGGCTGCAGCAGGCTGTCCTCGTCACGCCAGTCGACGATCGCGCCGGCCAGCTGGCGGGCCTGCATTTCGTCTTCACCCAGCGCCTTGAGGAAGGCGCTCAGCAGGGCCACGTCGGCCAGGTTCAGGTTGATCTTGCCGTTCTCGTCCAGCACCTTGATCTCGATGCTGGCGTCATCGAACTGCCAGCGATAGGCACGGCCATCGGCGCGCCAGGGCGCTCGCTGCGGATCGGCGGACAGGCGCGTCAGCGCGTACTCCAGTCCCGCCCGTGCACGCTCCTGGCCACGCGCATCATCGTCCAGCACCCGCTGCTGCAGATGCTCGACCCGCGCGCTCAACGCGAACGCCCCCACCAGCGCCGTCATCAGCGCGATCAGCCACAGCACCAGCACCAGTGCCGCGCCGCGTTCCCGGTTCACCGTGCACCTCCACTGCCGCCCGCGCGCGGAGCGACCACCAGTGCAGGCCAGGGGGCGCCCTTGGCGGGCACGATCTGGATCTCCACCAGCATCGGCAGGCGCCGGGTATCGTCCCAGCGCGGCATCCAGTCGGTGACCTGGCCGGTGCTGGCATCGATGCCGCGGTAGCGCAGCTGTACCGATTTGAGGTTCTCCACCAGCACCTCCGGCGGGCGCGGCGGATTCTCGGCAATGCGCTCGCCTTCCTGCAGCAGCACCAGGTCCAGCAGCAGGCGCTGCTGGCCGCTGCGGCCGTCCACCTGCAATGCATGCAGGTACGCCCCACCGCGGCCGAGATAACCGGGTAGATCAGCCGCGAACAGCATGCGTTGTTCTTCGCCCTGGAAGAAGATCGGTTCGCGGGTGGGATCGGGCACTTCCAGCGGCGTGCGCAGCGCACCCGCCAGTTGTCGCCGCAGCAAGGTCTCAACCGCACGCATGCGTTCGCTCTCGGCGGCAATCTGCTCGCCACGCTGGCTCACCGCCATCGCCGAGCGCACGCTGGCGAACGCCAACGCCAGGCCACCGGCCAACAGCACCGTGGCCAGCATCACTTCCACCAGGGTGAAGCCTGCGGCGCGTCGCTTCATCGCGCGCTCTCCAGGTCCGGTGGCAGCAGGCGCAGGCTGCGCCAGCGCAGTTGTTCGCGTTCGCTGTCGCCCCAGCGCACCTGAAGCTGCAGCTCGGCCAGCCAGGGAGCCCCCGGCGATTGCGCCTGTACCTGTGCCACGTTGCCGGCACGCGGCTCGACCCATGGTTGCACCTGCAGCTCCCAATGGTATCGGCCCTGTTCCCAGTCGCCCTGCTGGCTGCCGACCTGCAATGGCGAGGCGACACCGGCTTCGGCCAGCAACGACTGCGCATGCAGCACCGCACGCGTGCGCAGCTCGGCCTCGCGGACCTGTTTCGCGCCACCTGACAGGCTGCCCAGCAGCAGTGTCAGCGCAAGGCCCAGCAGGGCGAAGGCGATGATCACTTCCAGCAGGGTGAAACCACGCGCCCGCCGCTTCATGGCGCCTGCCACGGGCCGGAGCGGACCTCGCCGGTCAACCAGCCGACATCGATGCGCCATTCGGCGCCCTCACGCTGCAGCCGGATGCGGCCACCACTGGAGCCACCATCGGGATGGAACTCGATCACGCCCTGCCCCGGTGCGGTGGCCAGCTGCGCGGCGCCTTCGAACTGCACCTGCAGCTGCGCCGGGACGTCGCCCTGGCGCTGGTTCGCACCTTGCCAGTGGCGACGCGCCGGTTCGATCACGAAGCGCTGCGGTTCACCGCGCGCGATGGCCTGGGCGCGCACCATGCGCAGCTGGTTGGCGATGTCCTTGCCGGCGCTGCGCAGCTGCATGCCGGCAAAGCCGCGCGACAGACCCGCGGCGGTGATCAGGCCGATCGCGGCGATCAGCGCGATCACCAGCAGCATTTCCAGCAACGACAGGCCCGCTGCGCGCCTGTCGTGCAGGCGCGGGCGAGGCAGCCGGCGCGGCAGGAAATGCGTCATGCCCGGTTACGGCTGGTAGCGGATGTCAGCGTCGACGCTGCTGCCACCGGCCTTGCCGTCCTTGCCCAGGCTGATCAGTTCATACGGCTGGCCTTCGCCCGGCGCGCGGTACTCCAGCGCGTGGCCCCACGGGTCATTCAGGTCGGCCGGCTTGGCGTACGGGCCCAGCCAGCCGCCGACACCGGCCGGTGCGGTCACCAGATCGTTGAGCGAGCCCGGCAGCTTGCCGGTATCGATCTGGTAGTTGTCGACCTTGGAGGCAACGGTCTGCACCTGGGCCTTGGCGATGTTCGCCTTGCCACGATCGGCGCCGCCCAGCACGCGGCTGGCGACCAGGGTCAGCACCGCGCCGATCAGCACGATGACGATGATGATTTCCAGCAGGCTCATGCCCGACTGGCTGCGCGCGGCGGTGAAGGAAAGGCGGATCGGTCGACGGGAAGCAATCATGGTCGGTCCTTTCAGTTGCGGAGTGTCGAGGTTGCGTAGGGAGCCATCATCAGCCGATGGCATTGGTCAGGTCGTACAACGGCACCAGCACGGCCACGATCACCGCACCGACCACCGAGGCCAGCACCAGGGTGATCGCCGGCACCATCGCCGCCAACAGGCGGTCGATGCGACGGGCGCTGTCCTGTTCAAACGTGTCGGCAGCTTTCAGCAGCATGGTATCGAGCGCGCCGGACTCCTCGCCGACCTGGATCATCTGCAGCGCCAGGCGCGGGAATCGCTTGCCACGTGACAGCGCCAGCGACAGGCCGGCACCGTTCTTCACTTCATCGGCGGCCGCTTCCACGTCAGCGGCAAGCGCGCGGTTGCCCAGCACGTTGCGTGCGATGCCCAGCGCCCCGAGCAGCGGCACGCCATTGCGCAGCAGGGTGCCCAGCGTGCGCGCCAGCCGTGCGGTTTCCAGTTCGCCCAGCAGGCGGCCGATGCCGCGACGCTGCAGCAGCCATCCATCCAGCGCCAGCCGGAACGCCGGCTGCCGTACCTTGCGTTCGAAGAACAGTGCCAGCACTGCAGGCACCACCAGCAGCAGCACCCACCAGTCGCGCACGAACAGGCCCAGCTGCAGCACCGCATTGGTGAACCACGGCAGCGCCACGTCCAGGCTTTCGTACATCTGCGCGAACTGTGGCACCACGTAACCGAGCAGGAACAGCAGCGCACCGCCCACCACCACCAGCAGGATGGCCGGATAGACCAGTGCGTTGATCACCTTGCCCTGCAGCGCGCGGCTGCGTTCGAGATAGTCGGCCAGCCGCTGCAGCGTCTCGTGCAGGCTGCCACCCGCCTCGCCGGCACGCACCATGTTCACGTACAGGCGCGAGAACAGGCCGTGCTGGCGCTCCAATGCGGTCGACAGCGGCGCACCACCGCGCACCACGTCGCGGATGTCGGTGATCGCGCGGCGCGAACGCTCGTCTTCCGGCAGGCCGAGCAGGATCGACAGCGCACGGTCAAGCGGCTGGCCGGCACCCAGCAGGGTCGCCAGCTGCTGGGTGAACTGCAGCAGCGCCGCACCCTGCAACGGGCGCTGGCGCAGCAGCGTGCGCCAGCTGCTGCCGCCGACCACGCCGCCATCGGCCAGCTGGGTCTCCATCGGCAGGTGGCCCTGATCCTGCAGGCGCGCGATCAGTTCGGCCTCGCTGCCTGCTTCCATCTGCCCGTCGAAGATCTCGCCGTGCGGATTGAGCGCCTTGTAGCGGTAGTTCGGCATGTCAGCCCCGGCGTCCTGCGCGCATCAGCTTTCCTCGGTCACGCGCAGCACTTCCTCGATGGTGGTCTGGCCGCTGAGCGCTTTGGCCAGGCCATCCTCGTACATGGTGCGCATGCCGGCTTCGCGGGCGATGCGTTCGATCTCGCCCATGCCATCGCGGCGCATCACCGCACGCCGCAGCGCGTCGTTCATTACCAGGAATTCCATGATGGTGGTGCGGCCCAGGTAGCCGGTCGGCGCCAGTGCCGAAGGCTTCGGGCGGTACAGGTGGATCGGCCCTTCCGGTTGCAGACGGCGCAGCTCGAAACGCTCGATCTCCTCCGGCGAGGCTTCATAGCGCTCGGCGTGCGTCGGTTCCAGCCGGCGCACCAGGCGCTGGGCCAGGATGCCGTTGATGGTGGAAGTGAGCAGATAGTCCTCCACACCCATGTCGAGCAGGCGGGTGATGCCGCCGGCCGCATTGTTGGTGTGCAGGGTGGACAGCACCAGGTGGCCGGTCAGCGCCGACTGGATCGCGATGCGCGCGGTTTCCAGGTCGCGCATTTCGCCGATCATGATGATGTCCGGGTCCTGGCGCACGATGCTGCGCAGTGCGTTGGCAAAGTCCAGGCCGATCTGCGGCTTGGCCTGGATCTGGTTGATGCCCTCGATCTGGTACTCGACCGGATCTTCCACCGTGATGATCTTGACGTCGGCGGTGTTGAGCTGGCTCAGCGCGGTGTACAGCGTGGTGGTCTTACCCGAACCGGTCGGGCCGGTGACCAGCAGGATGCCGTGCGGTTGTTCCAGCACCTTGCGGAACTGCGGCAGGAACGCATCGGTAAAGCCGAGCCGATGGAAATCGAACACTACCGTTTCGCGGTCGAGCAGGCGCATCACCACGCTCTCGCCGTGCGCGGTCGGCACCGTGCTCACGCGCAGGTCCAGCTCTTTGCCCTGAACGCGCAGCATGATGCGCCCATCCTGCGGCAGGCGGCGCTCGGCGATGTTGAGGCGGGCCATGATCTTGATGCGGCTGATCACCGCGGCAGTGAGGTTGGCCGGCGGGCTTTCGCCCTCCACCAGCACGCCGTCGACGCGGTAACGCACCTTCAGCCGGCTCTCGAAGGGCTCGACATGGATGTCCGAAGCGCGCAGCTCCACCGCACGCTGGATCACCAGGTTGACCAGGCGGATCACCGGCGCTTCCGAGGCAAGGTCGCGCAGGTGCTCGATATCGTCGACCGCGCCACCCTCGCCGTCTGCGGTTTCAACGATCGCGCCCATCGCGCTGCGGCCCTGGCCGAACCAGCGCTCGACCAGGTCATCGATCTCCGCACGCATGCCCAACACCGGCGTCACCGGTACGCCCAGCGCCAGCTGCACGGCCTGCTGCGGGTACGGATCGTGGGCGTCGGCCAGCCACAGCCGCACGCCCTGTTCATCCAGCGCCAACGGGCATACATGGAACTGCTTGAGGAAACGAAGGGACAGCGGCAGGCCCTCGGCCAGGCCCTGGGGCGGTGAATCCGGCAATTGCTTGCCATCCAGCAGCGGCAGACCCAGCACCTCGGCGCTGGCCTGCGCCTGGTCACGTTCGGATACCAGCCCCAGCCTCACCAGCAGGCCGAGCAGGCTGCCGCCCGCCTCCGCGTGCAGCGGCCGAGCCCGTGCAAGATCGCCCTCCTTGAGGCGGCCACGCGCCAGCAACGCATCCAGGATGCGACCTTCGGCGTCGTCGGCGGCGGTTGCAGCAAGCGCGTTCACGTGACCCTCCTGTCAATCGGCTCGACTTTAGCAGTTACGCCGTGATTTCCGTCGCCCCGCCGCCCGCTTTCGTAAAAAGACGAAGCCCGTCACATGCGGGTGACGGGCTTCGGCCATTCAACTACCGCGATGCGCGCTTACTGCGTGGCGAGAATGCTCACGCCGCTGTATGCCGCTTCGCCCACCACCTTGATGTAGTAGGTGCCGGCAGTCGCTGCAGTTACGCGCACCGTTTCCGAGGTGCCCGGGCGGGTCGAGCGCGCATCGTTGTCGGTGGCACTCGGTTCACGGCCCTTGGCCAGGTACACCGATACGTTGCCGGTGCCGCCATAGGTGATGACGCTGAGCTGCTTGCCTGCCGCAGCTTCGAAGCTGTAAAGCACGCTGCTGCCGGCGGTACCACTCAACCCGCCGATGGCCACCTTGTTGGTCAGCGGCTTGGCCACCGGCCCGCAGTTCTCGGTGCACGGCTCTTCCAGGGCCTTGTCCAGCGCGGCCTTGGCGTCGACGATGCCGGTGCCGATCGGGGTGGCGGACGGAATGCTGACCGGGAACGGACGTGCCGTTTCCTTCAGCAGGGTCCGCATGCCTGCCGGTGCGAGCGGGTCGCGGTTGGCGGCGATCAGCGCGCTCTGCACCAGCGCGGCGACGGCAGCCACGTGCGGTGCCGCCATCGAGGTGCCGGCCTTGCCGCCAAGGGTGTAGCCCTCGGTGGAACCAGCTGCCGGCGGCGACGTCTTGCTGCTGGACACCGCCTGCCAGACATAGCCGTTCGGATTGCCGTCGGTGACGCCACCGCCCGGGCCGGACAGATCGATGCGGGTACCGAAGTTGGAGTAGTAGGCCATGGCGCCGGTGATGCCGGTCGCGCCGACCGAGACCACGCCGTCGCAGTTGGCCGGGCGGGCGTTGGCGACATTCATCGAGTCGTTGCCGGCTGCCACCACCACCAGGGTACCGCGGTTGGTGGCACCGGTGATGGCCGCCTGGTAGGCCGGATCACAGCTGCCGGAGCCGCCCAGGCTCATGTTGATGATTTCGGCGGGATTCTGGTTGGCAGGGATGCCGGCCACGGTACCGCCCGAAGCCCAGGTGATGGCGTCGGTGATGTCCGACAGGGTGCCACCGCAGTAGCCGAGCACGCGTACCGGCAGCACCTTGGCCTTGTAGGCCAGGCCGGCGGTATGCAGGCCGTTGTTGGTGGCCTCGGCGATGGTGCCGGTCACATGGGTACCGTGCCAGCTGCTGTCGCGTACCGGCGAACCGTCGTAGCAGGCATTGGCAGTGGGCATCCAGTCACCGTAGTCGAGTGCACCCGGCACGCGGCCATCGGCGGCACGACGCGAGCGGCTGGCCTGGCTGATGAAGTCGTAGCCCTCCAGCAGGGTGCCGGCGGCAAAATCCGGGTGCTCGGGCAGGATGCCGGTATCGAGCACGGCCACCACGATGCCCTCGCCCTGCGAGACGTCCCATGCGGCCGGTGCGTTGACGCCGCCGACCGGGTTGTGGAAGTGCCAGTTGTGGCTCTGGTAGTACGGATCATTGGGCACGAAGTTGGGCGACGCATCGGACTTCGCGACGGCGTCAGCGCGCGGCGACGACGCGGCATCGATCGGATACATGACGGCGTCGGCCACCGCATATTCGACGGTCGGGTCAGCCTTCAGTTCGCCCAGCACCTTGTCCAGCTCGGCGCGCGCGATCCCTCCCTGCAGGCGGATCAGATCGGCACCGATGCCAAGCTTGCGGGCCACCTGCGGGCGCAGCGCGGCACTGCGCGCAGCCGCGTTGGTGCCTGCCGGCACGGCGCGCGCGATGGCCGAGTTGACCACGGCCAGCTTGGCGTTTGCATCGGCAGCTGCGGCGCTGCCAGCGCGGTACTTCACGATGATGCCATCAACCTGCTGCGTCTTCGGGCCGGACAACGGCGCATTTGCTTTCAGGTCGGCGGCCTGTGCCAGGCCAACACCGGTCAGCGACAGCACGGCGGCTGCCAACACATTGATGCGAAGGTTCTGCTTCTTGATCACGTCGAATTCCTCTTCTGGGTCATGGATCGAACCAACACTGCGGCCATCATTCCTTGACGACTCCCGGCCGGCCCAGCCGGGATTGCCGTGACCTCCCCCCAGGCCCTCGTTGCAGGTGCTGCGCCGGCGTGGGTGGCCGCCGGCGCGATGGAGTGGCTTACCAGCCGAAGCCGGCACCGACGCCGACCGAGCTGTCGTCGCTGCTGAAGGCACCGCCGACCGTCACCGTGGCGCGATCGCTGATCGCACGCTGGTAACCCAGCGACAGTGCCGATTCGCCGCCCTGGAAGCCGATGCCGACGCCGACCCGGTTCTGGGTACGGATGCCGGCAGCACTGGTGGCCATGTTGAGCATCGCCGCGCTCATCGCGCCCTGGCGGTCGATGCGGCGATCCATGTGCCGCAGGCGCCCGTCGACCTCGCCCTTGAACACATCGAAGCTGTCGGCGACGGCCTGCACGCGGCTGTCGGTGTAGCTGTTGGCGGTGGCCATGCCACGATCGAGCTGGCCCTTGTTGACCGCATCGGTGGCGGTGGTACCGGCTGCCACGTTGGTGACCTGGCGCTCGTTGCCTTCGCTGCCCACCGACACCGTATTGGCACGATCGGCAACCGAGCCCTGGCCCAGCGCCACCGCGTTGGCAGCGGTGGCACTTGCGCCCTGGCCGATGGCAGTGGACGAGGCGCCGCTGGCCACCGCGCCGTCGCCCATGGCGACCGCGTTGAGCCCCGATGCCGGGGTGCCCACCGGGATGCCCGCACCCGCCGCCGCAGCGGTCGGCGTGCCCTGCACGCGCGCGGTGCTGGCCGGTGCCGCATCGGCCGTCGCCGGGGCTTCGGCAACGCTGGCCAGTGCGCTTTCATCCAGCGAGGCACTCATCGAACGCAGGCTGGCCGTTCCCGAGCGCGTGCCACCGGCGGTGCGGCGGTCGATCTCGCTGACCTTGCGGTCCAGCGCACCCAGCGCATCGCCGACGTTGCTGTAGGTGGCACCCTGGATCACGTAGTTCGGCGCCACGAACACGCCCTGCATGCCGACGCTCGCGCCGCCCCCCAGGAAGCTGGCGGCATCGCTGAGCGACTGGAACAGCTGGCCGCCATTGATCGCCTGGCGGCTGCCGGCGGCGATGCTGCCGGCACCGACGTTGTCGATGGTGGTGCCCTGGAAGCCGGACAGGGTCAGGCGGTCACGGCTGGCGTCGTCGTAGCCGACCGCACTGGCCGCCGTGGTCTCCACCGTGGCGATGCGCGAATCGAAATCACCGACGCGGGTTTCCACTGCGCCCACGCGCTGGTTGGTGACATTGAGCTGGGAGCCGGTCACCGCGTCGCTGCTGCCGGCAGCAATGCGGCCATCGGCCACGTTGACGATGCGCCGGGTGGCCGGGCCATCGGTGGGGTTGCCACTGCCCACCGACACAACATTGGCATCCAGCGCACGTGCTCCGGCACCGATTGCAACCGAGTTGACGCCGACCGCTCCCGCGCCGGCGCCAACGGCCAGTGCACCGGAGGCAGACACCGTGGCATTGGCACCCAGCGCGATGCTGCGTGCGCCCGCCGCATTGGCCACCGAGCCCATCGCTACCGAATCGGTACCGATGGCGTTCGCGGTTCCCGTGCCATTGGCGCGGAAATATCGGTTGGTGGTGTTGGCGGTGAACGCAACGGCGTCCAGCTGCCCGCGATTCACTGCGTCATTGATTTCGGTACCGTTGGCGACATTGGTGACCTGCCGGTTGTTGACGGCACTGCCGACGGACACGGTATTGGCACGATCGGCCACCGAGCCTCCACCCAGTGCGACACTGCCGGCAGCCGAAGCGTTGGCACTGACACCCACCGCCGTGGCATTCAAACCGGTGGCCTTGCTGCCGTAACCGACCGCAGTACCCAGGCGGCCGCTGGCTTCGGCATAGCTGCCCAGCGCCGAAGCGCCATCGGCCGAGGCACTGGCGCGGAAGCCACTGGCCTGCGACTGCGTGCCGGTAGCCGTGGACTGCGCACCGTTGGCCGTGCTGTAGGGCCCCTTGGCCTGGGCCCCGGCGCCAGTGGCGCTGGCGCCGGTTTCGCTGGCGCTGGCGCCGCTGCCCAGCGCAACGCTGTCGACACCACTGGCCTGCGCAGCATTGCCCAGTGCGGCAGCGTTGTTGCCGGTGGCCAGTGCATCGAAGCCGACCGCGGTGGCGTTGGCGGCCATGGCGTTGGCGCCGCTGCCCAGCGCAGTCGCACCGTTGCCGATCGCATTGGCCGCATTGCCGGCCGCCAGCGCATTTTCACCATCGACCAGTGCACCTGCCTCGCCATCGGCATTGCCGCTGGCCTGGAACTGGCGGCTGGTCTTGTCGGCCACGCTGGCAACGGCGTCGAGCTGGCCCTTGTTCACCGCATCGGTGGCTTCGGTACCGGCGGCAACGTTGGTGACCTGGCGTTCGCTGCCGGCCTTGCCAACGGCCACCGTGTTGTCGCGGTCAGCCTTGGAACCGGCACCGAGCGCAACGCTGTTGCTGCCATTGGCGGTGGCGTTTGCACCCAGCGCCGTGGCGTTGGTACCAGCCGACCAGGCATTCCAGCCGATGGCCGTAGCGTAGTCCTCGGTGGCCCACGCACCGGCACCGAACGCCGCCGCACCGGTGCCACTGGCACGCGATGGGATCAGGCCGAAGAAGGTGCTGCCGCCGATCGCCACGCTTTCCGCACCGCTGGCTTCACTCGACTGACCCACCGCAACCGCGCCGGTGCCGGCCGCGGCCGCGCCGAAGCCCACCGCCGTTGTGTTGGCGCCGCTGGCCGCCGAGCCATAGCCCAGTGCGGTGCCGAGGCGACCGGTCGCTTCGGCATAGCCACCCACCGCTGTGGTGCCATCGGCGGAGGCCGCGCTGCGGAAGCCGCTGGCAAGGGACTGTGCGCCACTGGCGTTGGATTCAGTACCGTTGGCGGTGCTGTAGACACCGCTTGCCTGTGCACGCGCGCCCACCGCGCTTGTCCCCACTTCGCTGGCGCTGGCACCACTGCCCAGGGCCAGGCTGTCCTCGCCGGTGGCCTGTGCGGTGCTGCCCAGTGCCGCCGCGTTGGTGCCGGTCGCCAGTGCATCGATGCCGACGGCGGTGGCGTTGGCGGCCAGCGCATTGGCACCACTGCCCAGCGCGGTAGCGCCGTTGCCGATGGCGTTGGCCGCATCACCGGCGGCCAGCGCATTGTCGCCCTCCACCAGCGCGCCGGTTTCACCATCGGCATTGCCGCTGGCCTGGAACTGCCTGCTGGTCTTTTCCGCGGCGGCGGCTACGGCATCGAGCTGGTTCTTGTTGACCGCATCGTTGCCCTGCGTGCCATCGGCCACGTTGGTGATCTGGCGGGTGTTCCCGCCGCCGCCCACCGACACGGTGTTGTCGCGGTCCGCAATCGAATCCGCACCGAGCGCCACGCTGTTGGCCGCGCGCGATTCCGCCGCATTGCCCAGCGCGGTGCTGTTGATGCCTCCCGACCAGGCGCCACCGCCCACCGCCGTGGAGTAGTTGCCCGAGGCTTCGGTGGCCAGCGTGCCGAACAGCGAACCACCAATGGCGACGCTGTTGGTACCGGTGGCCAGGCTGCCCTGGCCGGTGGCGGTGCTGTAGGCACCGGACGCCTGCGAATCACCGCCCAGCGCCACGCTGTTGGAACCGGAGGCATTGGCGAAGTTGCCAAAGGCGGTGGCATTGAAGGCCGAAGCCTGTGCATAGCCGCCGATGGCGGTGCTGTAACCACCGGTGGCCTCGGCACCGATACCGAACGCTGCCGCAGCCGTGCCGCTGGCCACGCTCTCGCTGCCGACCGCGGTGGCACCACTACCACTGGCGTTGCTGAAGTAGCCCACGGCTACGGCTTCTTCGCCGGAGGCTTCGGACAAGGCACCGCTGGCGGTGCTGCCCGCGCCGCTGGCGATGCTGGCCGCGCCGAACGCCGCACTCTGCTCACCGCTGGCTTCGCTTTCCGCACCCTGCGCGGTGGCGTATTCGCCGGTGGCCTGTGCATTGGCGCCTACGGCACTGGCATTGGCGGCGGTCGCCAGCGCGTTGAAGCCGATCGCCTGCGCGTTGCCGGCCAGCGCATTGGCACCGCTGCCGAGCGCGGTGGCGCCATTGCCGATGGCGTTGGCCGCATCACCTGCGGCCAGCGCGTTGTCGCCCTCCACCAGCGCACCCGCCACATCGTCGCCGTTACCGCTGGCCTGGAAGAAGCGGCTGGTGGTCGTGGCGGTGCTTGCCACCGCGTCCAGCTGTGCCTTGTTCACCGCATCGGTGGCCTGGGTACCGGCGGCAACGTTGGTGACCTGGCGCTCGTTGCCGCTGCTGCCCACCGACACCGTGCGTGCGCGGTTGGCGACCGAGCCCGCGCCGATTGCGACGGCGTTGCTGGCAGTGGCATTGCTGCCCGCACCCAGCGCGATCGCACTTTCGCCGCCGGCCACCGTGTTGGTGCCGATGGCGATGCTGTTGATGCTGTTGCCCAGCGCCTGGAAGCCCAGTGCCACGCTGTTGTCGCCATAGCCGAAGGCACCGCGGCCGACGGCGGTGGCGCTGGTGCCGTTGGCCCAGCTGTTGTAGCCGATCGACGTGGCGCCAGCGCCGCTGGCCCACGCCGCGTTGCCGAACGCGGAAGCGTTGGTGGCGGTCGCCCACGCACCGGAACCGAAGGCGCTGGCGCCACTGGCGGTGGCCCAGCTGTAGCCGCCCACCGCGGTGCTGTCATCGCTGCTGGCGAACGCACTGTCACCCACCGCCACCGCATACGCGCCAGTTGCGCGCGACTTGCCGCCGGCGGCGAAGCTGTTGTCACCGCTGGCCTTGGCCGCATTGCCGAAGGCGCTGCTGGCAACACCGGTGGCCTGCGCGCCGCTGCCGACCGCGGTGGCATCGGCAACCGCAGTGGTGCCGACCTGCTGCGCCTTGCCGTCGGCGCCGATGATCGGCTGGTTGAATTCGTCGTAGGCCTGGCCCAGGCCACCGATGGCGACGCCGCCGCTGCCGGTGGCCGCACTGTTGCGGCCCACCGCCACGCTGTCATCGCCGATCGCCGACGCGGCCGCGCCGTGGGCGACGGCACCCGCACCGATCGCATTGCTCGACGAACCGGCCGCGATGGCGCCCTCCCCCTCGGCCAGCGCGCCGGCATCGCTGTCGGCTTCCGGCTGGGCCTGGAAGAAGCGCGCGGTGCTGTCGGCGATGTTCGCTACCGCATCCAGCTGCGCCTTGTTCACCGCATCGGTGGCTTCGCTGCCTGCAGCGACGCTGGTGATCTGCCGCTCATTGCCGGCGCTGCCCACCGCAACGCTGTTGGCACGCACCGCTTCGGAGTTCGCGCCCAGCGCGACACTGTTGGCGCCGCGTGCAGTGGCGTAGTAGCCCACCGCAGTGCTCTGCGCACCACTGGCCCAGGTCTGCGCGCCGAGCGCACTGGCGTTCTCGCCCGGCGCATAAGCGAAGTAGCCCAGTGCGGTGGCTTCGGCACCGGAGGCTTCGCTGAGGCTGCCGTTGGCCACGGCACGGTCGCCGCTGGCGATGGCGCCTGCGCCGACCGCAGTCGCCGATTCACCGCTGGCCTGGGTCTGTACGAAGAAGCCCAGGCCGGGAATCAGGTCGGCCGGGCCACCGATGGCAACGCTGCTGGTGCCCGTGGCATTGCTCTGCGTACCCAGTGCCGTGGAGTAATCACCGATGGCATTGGAGACCGCACCGAACGCCGACGCCTGCGCGCCGGAGGCATAGGCCCCCACGCCATAGGACGATGCGGCAAAGCCGCTGGCATCGGCGCTGGCGCCGACGGCCGTGCCACCCACGCCGGCACTGGTGGCGCCGGTGACCACCGGCACGCCACCACTGGTGATCAGCGGATTGCCGTTGGCATCCACCGCAGCGCCACCCACGGCCACGCTGCCCGGTCCGTTGGCCTGCGCGTTGTTGCCGAATGCTGCGCTGTTCGGGCCAGAGGCCAGCGCGTTGTTGCCCACCGCGGTCGCGTTCTGCGCAACGGCGGTGGCACCGGCACCGACCGCCGTGGTGCCGTTGCCGATGGCGTTGGCGGCCTCGCCGGCGGCCAGCGCGTCATCACCTTCAGCCAGTGCGCCGGCATCGCTGTTGCTGCTGCCGGTGGCCTGGAAGCGCTTGGCGGTGGCATCGGCCACCGCGGCAACATCCTTCAACTGGCCGACGTTGACCGCATCGGTGTCCTCGGTGCCGGCGGCAACGCTGGTGATCTGGCGGGTCAGGCCGTATTCGGCGGCACCGACGGATACGGTATCGACACGGTCGGCCAGCGAGCCGGCGCCCAGCGCCACGCTGCCGGTAGCGACTGCGGCGGAATTGGAGCCCAGGGCCGTGCTGTATTCACCGACCGCCGTGCTGAACGCACCGACGGCAATCGAGGCTTCGTTGGCGGCGGTGGCGCCGCGACCCAATGCAGTACTGCCGGGACCCATCGCCACGGCACCGCCACCGACGGCGGTCGCACCGTCTGCGGTGGCTTCGGACAATGCACCCAGTGCCGTTGCTGCGCCGTTCTCGCTGGCGGCATACGCACTGGCGCCGACGGCGGTATCGCCAAGGCCGAAGGCTGCCGCGCTCTGCCCGACCACTACGCTGGCATCACCGATCGCCAAGGCGCCCTGGCCGAACGCGCTGGCGCCGATGCCGGCCGCGATGGCCTGGGTGCCGATGGCGGTGGTGGCGTTGGCCAGCGACTGCGCACCGGCACCGGCGGCCAGTGCGCCCTCGCCCTGGATCTTCGCCGCGTCGCTGTCATCGCCTGCGCCGTCGGCCTTGAAATAGCGGTCGCCGTCGGCGGCAACGTCGGCCAGCGCGGCCTGCGTGGCGCGCGCCTGCGCGTCCAGCTGAGCCTTGTTCACTGCGTCGGTCGCCTGCGTGCCTGCGGCGACGTTGGTGACCTGCCGTTCCTTGCCGGCATCACCGACGGAGACGGTGTTGGCACGCGTGGCCCTGGAGCCGGCGCCCAGCGCCACGCTGTTGGCCGCACTCGCACTGCTGTTGCTGCCGATCGCCACCGCATTGCTGCCCTTGGCCGTGGCCGAGCCTTCGATCAGGCACTTTTCGAGCAGCTTGCCGCTGAATGCCACGCAGGTGGCGCTACCGCCGATCTGCACCGACTGTGCGGTGGCAGAGCCACTCATGCCCAATCCCAATACCAGGCCCAGTGCCACCGCCAGCAGTGCGGGCGTGGCCTGTGTCGCATCGCGGCGCTGGTCGACGACCCCACCGCTGCTGCTGTCGGAGGAAGCCAGTTCCGAGGCCACCACCAACTGACCCAATGCTTTGTTCCAGACCTTGCGATAAATCCGATTCATCGGTACGGCTCCTGATTGGACTGGTTTTGGGCAAAGCAACGCCACCGCTGGGCTTTCCGGCCCAACGTCCCCTGGGGGCGTTTATTCGCGTGATTTACTGCGGGGTATTGCCGAACGGCGCGCAGCGACAGAAAACCGAGCGCGTGCGCCAACCGGTTACTGCGAAATGAATGATTCTGAAACGGGGTTCAAGTGTTAACGGCAACTTTGCAGATCGTCAAGACTTTGACACGACAAATCCTATTGCCGTGAAGCAGTTCACTTTTTCGCCTGTTTATAAAAGGATTTTGTTAGCGATGCGTGACGATACTTTGTCGCCTGAAAATCCATGTAACTAGCGGGCGCATCAGGATTTTCACGCGCGCAAAGAAAAAACCCGCCGGTCAACGGCGGGTTTTTCCATACGCGGCGGCATTGATGCGTGCGCGATGTGGTGCGATCAGCCGCACCACACCCGCGCGTTGCGGAACATGCGCATCCACGGCGAATCACCCTGCCACTCGGCCGGGGCCCAGCTCATGTTGAGCGCACGCGGGGTGCGTTCCGGGTGCGGCATCATGATGGTCACGCGGCCGTCGCTGCTGGTCAGGCCGGTGATGCCGTCCGGCGAACCGTTCGGGTTCAGTGGGTACTGGTTGGCAACGTTGCCGTGGCCATCGATGTAGCGCAGCGAAACACGGGCCGCGGCCTGGTCGACCGCGTTGTCGAACACCGCCTGGCCTTCGCCATGCGCCACTGCCACCTGCAGGCGCGAACCGGCCATGCCCCGCAGCAGGATCGATGGAGATTCCACCACTTCCAGCAGCGCGGTGCGGGCCTCGAACTGCTCGCTGGCGTTGCGGCGGAACTGCGGCCAGTGTTCGGCACCGGGAATGATGTCCTTCAGCTGGCTCATCATCTGGCAGCCGTTGCACACGCCCAGGGCAAAGCTGTCCTCGCGCGCGAAGAACGCGGCGAAGGCATCACGCAGCGCGCTGCGCTCCAGGATCGACGTCGCCCAGCCACGGCCGGCACCAAGCACGTCGCCGTAACTGAAGCCGCCGCAGGCGACCAGGCCGGTGAAGTCCTGCAGGGCGACGCGGCCTTCGATCAGGTCGCTCATGTGCACATCGAAGGGACGGAAGCCAGCACGTTCGAAGATATTCGCCATTTCGATCTGGCCGTTGACGCCCTGCTCGCGCAGCACGGCCACGCGCGGACGCGCACCCGTGCTGATGAACGGGGCGGCCACGTCTTCATTGATGTCGAAGCTGAGCTTGGGCTTCAGGCCCGGTGCGTTGAAGGCACGGGCGATCTCACGCTCGGCATCGGCGTTGGCCGGGTTGTCGCGGCGCTTCTGCATGGCGTGGGTGACCGACCACCAGGCGTCGAACAACGCTTCCCAGCGCCATTCGGCCAGGTTCTCGCCGGCCAGCGACACGCGCACCACCGGTGCAGTGGTCGGCTTGGCAATGCGCTGTGCGCATTCGGTCAATGCATGGCGCTCGACCAGGTCGGCAAATGCCGCGCGGTCTTCGCGCGCGATCTGCACCACCGCACCCAGTTCTTCGTTGAACAGGCTGCGGAACGGATCATCGCCCCAGGCATCGAGGGTGATGTCCAGGCCCAGCCGCGAGGTGAAGGCCATTTCGCACAGCGCGGCGAAGGCGCCGCCGTCGCTGCGGTCGTGGTAGGCCAGCAGCAGGCCGGCCTGGCGCGCATCGCGGATCAGTTCGAAGAAGCCGCGCAGGCGCTGCGGGTCGTCCAGGTCCGGGGCGGCACCGGCGAAGGCCGGCAGGTCACCGTGGTCGGCATGCACCTGGGCCAGGATCGAACCGCCCAGGCGCTGCTTGCCGGCGCCGAGGCCGATCAGCCACAGCTCGCTTTCGACGTCGCGGTCGAGCAGCGGAGTCAGCTGCTGGCGCACGTCGGCGACCGGTGCGAACGCGGAGATCACCAGCGACACCGGCGACACGCTCTTGTGCGCCTCGCCCTGGTCGTGCCACTGCGCCTGCATCGACAGCGAGTCCTTGCCCACCGGGATGCTGATGTCCAGCTGCGGGCACAGTTCCATGCCCACGGCCTTCACCGCGTCGTACAGCAGCGCGTCTTCGCCCGGGTGGCCGGCCGCGGCCATCCAGTTCGCCGACAGCTTGATCTCATCCAACGCATCGACCGGGGCAGCGCACAGGTTGGTCAGCGCTTCGCCCACCGCCATGCGTGCCGAAGCTGCCGCATCGAGCAGGGCCAGCGGGGTGCGCTCGCCAATCGACATCGCTTCACCGGCCACGCCTTCGAAGTCGGCCACGGTGATGGCTACATCGGCCACCGGCAGCTGCCACGGGCCGACCATCTGTTCGCGTGCGGTCAGGCCGCCGACGCTGCGGTCACCGATGGTGACCAGGAAGTTCTTCGACGCCACCGTCGGGTGCGCGAGCACGCGCAGGCCCGCTTCCTGCAGATCCAGGCCCGCGGTCTTCAGCGCCGGCCAGCGCGGTGCCGGCGGATGCGCGGTATCGCGGTGCATCTTCGGCGGCTTGCCGAACAGCACGTCCATCGGCAGGTCGATCGGCGCATCGGCCGGGGTGTGGCCCGGCACGGCACCGTAAGCCACCACCAGGTGTTCCTCGGCGGTGGCCACGCCGACCGCAGCGAACGGGCAGCGCTCGCGGGCGCACAGCGCGGCGAACTCGGCCAGGCGCTCCTGGGCCACGCCCAGCACGTAGCGTTCCTGGGATTCGTTGCACCACAGCTGCATCGGCGACAGCGACGGATCGTCGGTGGGCACCTTGCCCAGGTCGATCACGCCGCCGACGTTGGAGTCGTGCAGCAGTTCGGGGATGGCATTGGACAGGCCACCGGCACCGACGTCGTGGAAGAACTTGATCGGGTTGTTGGCCCCCATCGCCACGCAGCGGTCGATGACCTCCTGGCAGCGACGCTCCATCTCCGGGTTGTCGCGCTGAACGCTCGCGAAGTCCAGGTCCTCGGCACTTTCGCCGGAGGCCACCGAACTGGCGGCACCACCGCCCAGGCCGATCAGCATGGCCGGGCCACCGAGCACGATGACCGCATCACCGGCCTGCAGCTGGATCTTGTCGACCTGGATGCGGTCGATGGCGCCGAGGCCACCGGCCAGCATGATCGGCTTGTCGTAAGCGCGGACCAGATCGGCGCCTTCGGGCAGCTCGAAGCTGCGGAAGTAGCCGAGCAGGTTCGGGCGGCCGAACTCGTTGTTGAACGCGGCGCCGCCGAGCGGGCCGTCGGTCATGATTTCCAGCGCCGGCGCCATGCGCGGGTTCAGCGCGCGCGGCGCTTCCCACGGCTGCGGCAGTTCGGGAATGCGCAGGTGCGAGACCGAGAAGCCGGTCAGGCCGGCCTTGGGCTTGCCACCGCGGCCGGTCGCGCCTTCGTCGCGGATCTCGCCACCGGCACCGGTCGAGGCGCCCGGGAACGGCGCGATCGCGGTCGGGTGGTTGTGCGTTTCCACCTTGATCTGGAACGCGCTGGGCACCTGCGGCTCGCGGCGGTATTCGCCACTGGCCGGGTCCGGGCGATAGCGCGAGGCCGGATGGCCTTCGATCACCGCCGCATTGTCGCTGTACGCGCTGAGCGTGTGCTGCGGGGTCTGCTGGTGGGTGTTCTTGATCATCCGGAACAGCGAGCGGTCCTGCTCCTGGCCGTCGATGGTCCAGCTGGCGTTGAAGATCTTGTGCCGGCAGTGCTCGGAGTTGGCCTGCGCGAACATCATCAGTTCCACGTCCGACGGCGAGCGGCCCAGCGCGGTGAAGCGTTCGCGCAGATAGTCGATCTCATCCTGCGCCATGGCCAGGCCGAGGCGCTGGTTGGCAGCCTCCAACTGGTCCACCGGCACGCGTTCCAGCTCGCCACGGGCCGGCGCCGAGAACAGCGCCTGGCCCTGCTCCACGGTCTCCAGCACCGACTGCGTCATGGGGTCGTGCAGCGCCTTGACCAGCGCCTGCCGGGCATCGGCATCGGCCGGCCAGCCCTGCACATCGATGCGCAGGCCACGCTCGACCCGGCTGACCGGCTGACCGGCACCGCGCACCAGCTCGGTGGCCTTGCTCGACCACGGCGACAGCGTGCCCAGGCGCGGCACCACGATGCGGCTGACCGCACCGTCGGCGAGGGCCTCGGCCTGCGGCGCAGCTTCGAGGATGCGGCACAGGGTGGTCAGGTCGGGTGCGGTGCTGCCTTCGGGCTGCACGAAGTAGACGTGCCAGGCACCGCTGATGCGAAGGGAGTGAGCGATGGACTGCAGGCGGGATTCAAGACGTTCGCGGCGGAACGGCGACAGGGCGGGCGCGCCCTCGAGGACCATCATGTCCGGGGAACCGTAGTTGGGAAACGGGCCCGACATTGTACCGGAAGCGGGGGAAGGGCTTTGGCCGGGCGGCGCCCGGCACCCGCCGAGGCCAGGGCCGAAGCAACGGCAACGGCCCAAGCAAAAGCGGGGTTCCCGTGGGATGGCGGGGTGGTGGGGGCCAGCAGGACACGCCGTAAACCCGTCCATGGGGGCTCGATGGCGCCATCCATGGCGCCAACGGTCCTGCTGGCCCCCACCACCCCGCCCCCGACAGATTTCCGCGATCTGCCGCCATGCGTGGATGCTCCCCGGTAGTGCCGGCCGCTGGCCGGCAACCAGAGGAAGTCAGAAATCAGGCATTGAAGAGCGAAGCGACCGGCTTTTGATTTTGATTTTCTGTTCTGTCTTTCGTGGCTGGGCCGCGCAGGAACCTGTCAGGGGTCGGGCGGGTGGGCATCGCGGGGGTGTCCGCGGCATGGATGCCGCGGCCAAGCCCCCATGGACGGGTTTACGGCGTCCCCCGCGATGCCCACCCGCCCGGCCAAACCCTTGAATTCGCGTGCCGACCAACCACGAGGGGCTCCGCCGATGGCCGCCGACCGCGCGCAGCGCGCTCTCCGCCTGAATCCCGGAACCATGCGCTTGCTCACGGATTGACCACACAATTGATGACAACGTTGTCCCTACCTGGCGCCGGACTCTCTCCCCGGCCTCCCAGGTACCCCGTCCGCCCCCTCCGTCGCCTTCCCGGGCGACGCCCGGACCTGCGTCACGCGCGGCGCCATCGGGGCCCGCGCGCCCTTTGATCGGAGACTTACCCATGTACGACCCGATTGTGCGCAGTGCCGAACGTGCGACCCGAAGCTGTCGTCCCCGCCGCCTGGCCTGGCTGCTTGCCCTGGCCGCCGGTACCGCCGCCCTGCCCGGCCTGGCGCAGGCCGCCAGCTGTGCCGGCGTGGCCCAGTGGGACCAGGCCAAGATCTACCGGGCCGGCGATACCCTCCAGAAAGGAGGCGTCCTCTATCGGGCGAACCAGGACATCTGGAACGCGCCGCCGGACCATCCGGCCGGCGCGCCCTACTACACCAACCTCGGTGCCTGCGATGGCAGCGGAACCAACCAGCCGCCAGTGGTCAGCCTGACCTCGCCGGCCAACGGCGCCACCTTCAGCGCCGGCAGCACGGTCAACGTGACCGCCAACGCCAGCGACCCGGACGGCAGCGTCGCGAAGGTCGAGTTCTTCCGCGACGGCGCCTCGCTGGGCATCGCCACCAGTGCGCCGTATGCGGCCAGCTGGGCCAATGCCAGCGCCGGCAGCCACACCCTGCGCGCGGTGGCCACCGACAACAACAACGCCACCAGCAGCACGTCGACCATCACCATCACCGTCAACGCCGCCGGTGGGGATACCACCGCGCCGAGCGTGCCCGGTGGGCTGACGGTGGGCACGCGTACCGCCAACAGCATCGCGCTCAGCTGGAGCCCGTCCACCGACAACACCGGTGGCAGCGGCGTGGCCGGCTATGACGTGTACCGCAATGGCAGCCTGGTCGGTTCGCCGTCCAGCGCCAGCTATGTCGATGGTGGCCTGACCGCATCCACCACCTATCGCTACCGCGTGCGTGCCCGCGACAACGCCGGCAACGCGTCCGCCCAAGGCACCGAGATCAGCGCCACCACGCTGGCCGGCGACGGCGGCACCACCGGCAAGCGGGTCATCGGCTACTTCACCCAGTGGGGCATCTACGGCCGCAACTACCGGGTCAAGAACATCGACAGCAGCGGTTCGGCCGCACGCCTGACCCACATCAACTACGCCTTCGGCAACGTGCGCAACAACCGCTGCGAAGTGGGCATCACCCAGCCGTCGGATCCGAACAGTGGTGCCGGTGGCGATGCCTTCGCCGACTACACCAAGGCCTTCAGCGCCGCCGAGAGCGTCAGCGGCAGCGCTGATACCTGGGACCAGCCGCTGCGCGGCAACTGGAACCAGCTCAAGCAGCTCAAGGCCAAGTACCCGGGCATGAAGGTGCTGATCTCGCTGGGTGGCTGGACCTGGTCGCGCGGCTTCTCCAGCGCGGCACGCCCGGAAAACCGCCAGGCCTTCGTCGCCTCGTGCATCGATGCCTACATCAAGGGCAACCTGCCGGTGACCGACGGTGCCGGTGGCGCCGGTGCCGCGCTGGGCGTGTTCGACGGCATCGACATCGACTGGGAATACCCGGTGGCGTGCGGCATCGAGTGCGGCAAGCCGGAAGACAACGCCAACTTCACCGCGCTGATGGCCGAGTTCCGCCGCCAGCTCGATGCAGTGCGTCCGGGCCTGTTGCTGACGGTGGCGGTGGGTGCGGGCATCGACAAGATCCGCGTCACCGATCCGGCCGCGTACCACCCGTACCTGGACTACATCAACGTGATGACCTACGACTTCCACGGCGCGTGGGACGCGAAGACCAATCACCAGTCCGCACTGTTCGATTCGCCGAATGATCCGTCCACCGGCGACCAGAAGCTGTACAACAGCAACGACGCCATCGAGGCCTTCATCAGCCGAGGCGTTCCCGCCGCCAAGCTCAACCTGGGCATCGGCTACTACGGGCGTGGCTGGACCGGCGTGGCCAACGCCAACAACGGCCTGTACCAGACCGCGACCGGCGCCGCCCCGGGTACCTACGAGGCCGGCATCGAGGACTGGAAGGTGCTGAAGAACCTGGCGTGGCCGGGCTACACCGACAACACCGCCGGTGCCACCTGGATCTACAACGGCAGCACGCTGTGGAGCTTCGACACCCCGGCCAACATCACCCGCAAGATGGGTTACGTGAAGACCCAGGGCCTGGGCGGTGCGTTCGTCTGGGAGTTCAGTGGTGACGATGCGCAGGGCACGCTGACCAAGGCGGTCAGTGATGGCCTGAAGTAAGCAAAAAAGCCGGGGATGCGACACGCATTCCCGGCTTCCCACCTGTAGAGCCGAGCCCATGCTCGGCTGATGCTTCCGCAGCCGAGCATGGGCTCGGCTCTACAGGAAAAGGCCGGCGGTGATCAGCGCTTGGCCGACAGCTTTTCCAGCGCCGCACGCAGCTGTGCCGGCGGCAGGTAGCCCCCCAGCTGGGTGCCGTCGGGGGCGAAGATCGCCGGCGTGCCGTTCACGCCCAGCTGCTGGCCCAGTGCGTACTGCATCGCTACCGGGTTGGTGCAGTTCTTGGCCGGCACGCTGCCACCGCGCTTGGCGTTGGTCAGTGCCTGGCGACGATCAGCCGCACACCAGACCGAGATCATGTCGGTGTAGTCCTTGCTGCCCAGGCCCATGCGCGGGAACGCCAGGTACTCGACGGAGATGCCGTTGCGGTTGAGCTCGGCGATGTCCTGGTGCAGCTTGCGGCAGTAACCGCATTCGATGTCGGTGAACACGCTGATGGTGTACTTGGCGTTCGGGGCAGCAAACACGATGCGGTCGCCATGGTTGGCCTTGGCCAGCAGATCGCGGCGGTAGCCCAGCAGGCCTTCGCTGTTGGCCGGGCCCTTGGCGCGGGTGTCATACGGCTGCGACTGGAACAGGTAGCGGCCATCATCGGACACGTACAGCAACTGGCCGGACACGACGACCTCGCGGAAGCCAGGGAACGGCGCAGCGCCGATGTAATCCACCTGGAAACCGGGATTGAGCGCGGTCAGCGCGGCACGCACGGCCTGGTCGGCCGACGCGCTGGCGGCCGGGCTGGCCTTGGCCGCAGTGGTAGCAGGGGCCTTGGCGGCCGGCGGCGCGGGCTGGGCACAGGCCGTCAGGCTGAGCGCGCCGAACACGGCGGCGATGGCAAATCGGAGCATGGAACGGTCCGCGGCAGAAGAAGACCTCGGATTCTGACACAGCCACCGGCACCGGGCCGCGACGCCGCGCACCGCCCGGGGCCAGGGTTCAGGCCACCGCTCATCCACGCGGATGATGCCGGGCGTGCAGTTTCTGCAGGTGCTCGCGCGCCACCAGGGTGTAGATCTGGGTGGTCGACAACGAGCTGTGGCCAAGCAGCATCTGCAGCGCACGCAGATCGGCGCCACGATTGAGCAGGTGGGTGGCGAAGCTGTGGCGCAGGCCATGCGGGCTGATCCGCACCGGGTCGATACCGGCAATCTGCGCGTAGCGCTTGACCAGGTGCCAGAACGCCTGCCGGGTCAGCGCATGCAACGTCGCTTCGACAAACAGCGGGGTCTGCCCATCCGCCAAGGCCTGTACCCTGCCCTTGCCGACCAGCTGCGGCCGGGACTGCTGCAGGTAACGCTCCAGCCAATGCTGGGATTCCTCGCCCAGCGGCACCAGCCGCTCCTTGCTGCCCTTGCCGGTGACCCGCAGCACGCCCTGGCGCAGGTTGACCGCAGTGGCCGGCAGCAGCACCAGTTCGCTCACGCGCAGGCCGGCGGCATACATCAGCTCCAGCATGGCGCGATCGCGCAGGCCCAGCGGGCTGTCGACATCGGGTGCTGCCAGGAGCGCGTCGATCTGGCTCTCGGCCAGTGCCTTGGGCAGCAGCCGAGGCAGCTTGGGTGGGTCCAGCAGCGCGCTGGGGTCTTCGCTGCGGTCGCCCCGGCGCACGCCATCGGCAAAGAACGCGCGCAACGCCGACAACAGGCGGGCATTGCTTCGCGGCGACCAGCCATGCCGGGTGCGCCAGGCCAGGTAGTCGAACAGGCCGGGACGCTCGATGCCGGCCAGGCCACCGTCGCGCCCGTCCATCCAGCGTGCCAACCCTTCCAGGTCGCGCCGGTAGCTGTCGAGGGTGGCGCGGGCCAGGCCGTTCTCGGCCCAGATCGCATCGAGGAAACGCTGGATGCGCACGCTGTCATCGGCGCGCAGTTCCGGCAGTTGCTGCACCAGCTGGCGGCGTTCGGCGGGGGTGGAAACAGAAGCCATGCGTGCAGGATACGAGGGCCACTGCGGATGCGGCCAGCATTGCGTATGCTCGGCTCATGTCCCGTCCCGTCATTGATACGGTCCCTGCGGCCGCTACCGAGCTGCCCCGCCCACGCGCTTTGCTGCTGTGGCGTGCGCTGGCGATGGTCTACGACGCGCTGCCGGTGCTGGCGCTGTGGATGCTGGCCGGCACCCTGTTCACCCTGGCCTACACCTTCAGCGGCCACGCCCAGCGCGAGAACATTGCACCGTTCAGCGCCTGGCAGTGGCTGCTGTGGGCAGTGTCCTGGCTGATCACGGGGGGGTATGCCACGGCCAGCTGGCGCCGCGGCGGACAGACACTGGGCATGCGGCCGTGGCGGTTGAAGCTGGAATCGAGCGATGGCGCGCCCTTGCGACGCACGCAGCTTTGGCTGCGTTTCGCCGTGGGCACGTTGTCACTGCTGCTGGGCGGCCTGGGATTCTGGTGGGCGTGGATCGACCGCCAGCGACTGACCTGGCACGACCGCGCCAGCGGCACCCACCTGATGCGGATACCGAAGCGCTGATGCACGACCTGTAGAGCCGAGCCGATGCTCGGCTGACGAGCGGTGAGCGAAAAGCAGCCGAGCATGGGCTCGGCTCTACAACAATCACGATCAGCCCGATTTCCGCCGGAACAGCAATCCCGATACCGCCAGCATCACGATCGGCGGCAACGCATAGGCAATGCGGAAATCGAACTTCAACGCGCCGGCCATGCGGCCGAAGAACAGCTGCAGCAGCCAGAAGCCCAGCGCGAACAGGATACCGAGGAACAGGCGCTTGCCCATGCCACCACTACGCAGCGAGCCGAACGCGAACGGCACCGCCGCCAGGCACAGCGCCAGCACGTTCACCGGGTAGAACCAGCGGCTCCAGTACACGTCCTCGAAATCGCGCGCATCCAGGCCGTTGCGCTCGCGATAGGCGATGCTGGTGCTCAGTTCCGCCAGGCTGAGATTGCGTGGCTTGGCGATGCCGGTAGCCAGCGCCGCCGGGTCCAGCTTCGAATTCCAGGGCTCACGCGCCACTTCCTGGCGGGTCACCGAGCGCTCGCCGAAGGTGTCGCGGCGCACCCCGGTCAGTATCCAGCCGTCCTTGTCATGCTCGACGGTGTCGGCATGGGTCAACGAGGCGATCCGGCCGTCCTCGGCAATGCGGTACAGGCGCACGTCGCGCAGGATCAGCCGCGTGCCCTTGTCGCCCACCAGCTGCTCTTCGCCTGCGACGGCACTGAGGAAGGTATCGCCTTCGCGCGCCCACAGGCCCGAGTAGCGGCTGCTGGAAATGTCCCTCCCCCATTTGGCGCTGGACTTCAGCGCATCGGCGCGGTCCTGGCCCCAGGGGCCCAATGTCTCGGCGCTGAGCACCATCACTGCGGTCAGCAACGACAGCGCGATGGCCACCGATACGCTCAGGCGCTTCCGCGACAGGCCCAGCGCACGCAGCGCGGTCAGCTCCGAGGTCGCCGCCAGCTGGCCCAGGCCCATCAGTGCCCCGATCACCGCTGCGGTGGGGAACATCGTGTAGGCGCGGCGGGGCACCGTGTACAGCACCCATGCGGCGGCATGGCCCAGGGTGTAGCCGTTCTTGCCGATGTCCTTGAACTCGCCGGAGAACGCCATCACCACGTCCAGGCCGACCAGCACCGCCCAGGTAAGCAGTACGGTGGTGAACACCGACTGGCCCAGGTACAGATCGAAACGCATCGGGCGCAGCCTCATGCGCGGGCTCCCTTCGGGCGGCCCAGGCGGCCATCACGGGCATACATCCAGATCGCCAGCGCCAGCAGCGGCAGAGTCAGCCACCACAGGCCCAGCGCGGGCGGAATCTTGCCGTTGGCAATCCAGCCACTGCCGATGAACATCAGGTTGGTACCGACCATATAGGCCATCAGGGCCAGCATCATCCGGCCGTAGCGCTGCTGGCGCGGCGAGCTGCGGCCCAGCGGCACGGTCAGCAGGGCGAACGCCAGCGCGATCAGCGGTGGTGCCAGGCGACGGTGCAGCTGTGCCTGCGCCTGCGGGCGCTCGTCACCGATAAGCTTCAGCGTCGGCATCAGTTCCGGGTCATCCTCGGTGCGGGTCTGCGCGCCATCAGGCAGGGCCACGTCGTTGCGGGCGAAGGTCGCCAACCGGTAGTCCAGCGCACCGGCCACCGGACCTTCCACCTGGTGGCCGTCATCCAGCTCCAGGAAGCGCTGGCGGGTGCCCTCGAAGAACATGCGGCCGCCGTTGGCCGACACCACCTCCAGCCGGTCATCCTTCTGCCGCTGCAGGAAGACCTTGCCCAGCTGGGTGCCATCGGGCGAGATCGAGGACAGGTAGACCACGCCGCCATTGGGCAGCTGGGTGAAGCGGCCCGGCTCCAGGCCGGCCATCAGCACGCTGCGGTTGGCCTCGACGATCATCTGCTCGGCCACCCGGCCGGCCCACGGGCCCAGCCACAGCGAGCAGGCGCCGACCAGCAGCACCACCGGCACCACCAGCATCAGCAGCGGCCGCAGCAGGCGCTTGGGGCCCACGCCAATGGCGGTGATGACCGCCATCTCCGAGTCCCGGTACAGGCGGGCGACCGCCAGCAGCAGGCCAAGCATCAGCGCCAGCGGCAGGATCAGCGGCAGGTAGGCGATGAACTGCAGGCCCAGCTGGGAGAACAGCAGCTTGGCCGGCAGACGCCCGTCGGCGATGTTGCCGAGGATGTCCACCAGCACGCCGCCTACGCTGACGACCAGCAGGACGATCAGGGTAGCCAGGAAACTCTGGACGAAATCGCCCAGCAGGTATCGGTCGAGCTTCAGCATGGGGCGGTGGTTTAAACTCTGGGGTTCGTTCGCGGTGCCGCCCAGTCTACTGTCTGGGCGTAAACGGCCTGCGATTGTACGGACTCGCCAATGGAATCTGCTCAATGGCCCTCGAATTCACCCTGAACCACGTTGCTCCGGCCGCCGCCACCGTCGATTGCCTGGTGGTCGGCGCCTACGCCGACCATACCCTGACCCCGGCCGCACAGGCCCTGGACGCTGCCAGCGGCGGCCGCCTGGCCTCGCTGGCCCAGCGCGGCGACCTGTCCGGCAAGACCGGCGCCACCACCCTGCTGCACGACCTGCCGGGCGTGACCGCCCCGCGCGTGCTGGTGGTCGGCCTGGGCGATGCCGCCCGCTTCGGCGTGCCGCAGTACCTGAAGGCCGTTGGCGACGCCGTGCGCGCGCTGAAGGCCGGCGCTACCCGCAGCGCACTGTTCACCCTGTCCGAAGTGGCCATCAAGGACCGCGACGCGGCCTGGGCGATCCGCCAGGCAGTGATCGCCGCCGATCACGCCGCCTACCGCTACACCGCCACGCTGGGCAAGAAGAAGGCCGACGACGCCGGCCTGGCCCAGCTGGCCATTGCCGGTGACGACGCCCAGGCCCTGGCCCAGGGCCAGGCCATCGCCGCCGGTGTCGAGTTCGCCCGCGAACTGGGCAACCTGCCACCGAACTACTGCACCCCGGCCTACCTGGCCGAAGTGGGCGTGAAGTTTGCCGGCGAGCACGACGGTGCCGAGGCCGAGATCCTGGATGAGACCCAGATGGAAGCGCTGGGCATGGGCTCGCTGCTGGCCGTGGCCCGCGGGTCGGCCAACCGTCCGCGCCTGGTCGTGCTGAAGTGGACCGGTGGCGGCGACGCCAAGCCCTATGTGCTGGTCGGCAAGGGCATCACCTTCGATACCGGTGGCGTCAACCTGAAGACCCAAGGCGGCATCGAGGAGATGAAGTACGACATGTGCGGTGGCGCCAACGTCATCGGCACCTTCGTCGCGGCCGTGAAGGCCAAGCTGCCGCTGAACCTCGTCGTGGTGGTGCCGGCCGTTGAAAACGCGATCGATGGCAACGCCTACCGTCCATCTGACGTGATCACCTCGATGTCGGGCAAGACCATCGAAGTGGGCAACACCGACGCCGAAGGCCGCCTGATCCTGTGCGACGCGCTGACCTACGCACAGCGCTTCGAGCCGGCCGCGCTGGTCGACGTCGCCACCCTGACCGGTGCCTGCATGGTCGCCCTCGGCCACCAGACCGCCGGCCTGATGAGCAAGCACGACGACCTGGCCAACGAGCTGCTGGCTGCCGGCGAGCACGTGTTCGACCGCGCCTGGCGCCTGCCGCTGTGGGACGAGTACCAGCCGATGCTGGATTCGACCTTCGCCGACGTCTACAACATCGGCGGCCGCTGGGCCGGTGCGATCACCGCTGGCTGCTTCCTGTCGCGCTTCGCCGAAGGCCAACGCTGGGCGCACCTGGACATCGCCGGCGTGGCCAGCGATGAAGGCAAGCGTGGCATGGCCACCGGCCGCCCGGTCGGCCTGCTGAGCCAGTGGCTGCTGGACCAGGCCGCCCGCGCCTGATGCCGTACCCGACCCTGGCCGGCCCACGCCGGCCAGGGCCTCGCCCGGCACGACCGGGCTTCTGCCTGACCCGGACCCTGCCATGCCCCGCGCCGACTTCTACCTGATCGCCAAGCCCCGCTTCCTGACCGAGCCACTGCGCCTGGTCTGCGAGCTGGCACGCAAGGCCAACGACGCCGGGTTGTTCACCCTGGTGCTGGCCCGCGACCAGGCCCAGGCCGAAGAGCTGGACGAGCTGCTGTGGGCCTTCGACAACGATGCCTACATCCCGCACCAGATCGCCGGCGAAGACATGGACGAGGAAGAGGCCCTGGTGCTGATCGCCGTACCAGGCACCGACGCGCCGGCACGCCCGCTGGTGATCAACCTGCGCGATGAGCCCTGGCTGGGCCAGTGCGAACGCGTGCTGGAAGTGGTCCCGGCCGATCCGGAAGCGCGCGAACCGCTGCGCGAACGCTGGCGCCAGTACAAGGCCGCCGGTTACGACCTGAACAAGCACGACATGTAAGCGCGCCCCGGCCCCCTTGATGGGCCGCCGCCGCGCCCTGATCCTTCAACGATTACCTCCTGGTTCCCCCGCATGACCCAACTCGCCTCCAGCTACGACCCGAAGTCCTTCGAGACCGACCTCTACGAGGCCTGGGAGAAGGCCGGCCACTTCAAGCCGTCCGGCACGGGCGAGCCGTACACCATCCTGCTGCCGCCACCGAACGTGACCGGCACGCTGCACATGGGCCATGCGTTCCAGCAGACGCTGATGGATGCACTTGTGCGCTACCACCGCATGCGCGGCTACGACACGCTGTGGCAGGTCGGTACCGACCACGCCGGCATCGCCACCGAAATGGTGGTCAGCCGCAACCTGGCGCTGGAAGGCAAGGGCGAGACCCGTGATTCGCTGGGCCGCGAAGGCTTCATCGGCAAGGTCTGGGAGTGGAAGCAGCAGTCCGGCGACACCATCGAACGCCAGATGCGCCGCCTCGGCACCTCCGCCGACTGGTCGCGCAGCACCTTCACCATGGACCCGCAGCCGTCGGCCGCGGTGAACGAAGCCTTCGTGCGCTGGTACGAGCAGGGCCTGATCTACCGCGGCCAGCGCCTGGTCAACTGGGACCCGGTGCTGAAGACCGCCATTTCCGACCTGGAAGTGGAGAGCGCAGAGGAAGATGGCTTCCTGTGGTCGATCGCCTACACGCTGGATGAAGGCCTGAGCTACGAGCACGTCGAGCGCGATGCCGACGGCGTGGAAACCCTGCGCGAAACCCGCGACTACCTGGTGGTCGCCACCACCCGCCCGGAAACCCTGCTGGGCGATACCGCGGTGATGGTCCACCCGGAAGATGAGCGCTACGCCCATCTGATCGGCAAGAGCGTGGTGCTGCCGTTGACCGGCCGCCGCGTGCCGGTGATCGCCGACGACTACGTGGACCGTGCGTTCGGCACCGGCGTTGTCAAGGTCACCCCGGCGCACGATTTCAACGACTATGAAGTGGGCGTGCGCCACGGCCTGCCGATGATCAACCTGTTCACCCCGGTGGCGGCGCTCAACGAGAACGCACCGGAGCGTTTCCAGGGCCTGGACCGCTACGCAGCGCGCAAGGCCGTGCTGGCCGAGCTGGAAGACCTGGGCATCCTGGTCGAGACCAAGGCGCACAAGCTGCAGGTGCCGCGCGGCGACCGTACCGGCCAGGTGATCGAGCCGTACCTGACCGACCAGTGGTTCGTGAAGATGGACGACCTGGCCAAGCGTGGCCTGGAACTGGTCGAGGACGGAAGCATCGCCTTCGTGCCGCCGAACTGGATCAACACCTACCGCCACTGGATGAACAACATCCAGGACTGGTGCATCAGCCGCCAGCTGTGGTGGGGCCATCGCATTCCGGCGTGGTTCGACGAAGCCACCGGCAACTGCTACGTCGGTCGCAGCGAAGACGAAGTGCGCGCGAAGAACAACCTCGGCAGCGACGTGGTGCTGAACCAGGAAAGCGACGTGCTGGAGACCTGGTTCTCCTCGCAGCTGTGGCCGTTCTCCACCCTGGGCTGGCCAAACGAGCAGGCCATGGCCGAGCGTGGCTTCGACCGCTACCTGCCGTCGTCAGTGCTGATCACCGGCTTCGACATCATCTTCTTCTGGGTGGCGCGCATGATCATGGCCACCGACAACCTGGTCGGGAAGATCCCGTTCAAGGACGTCTACTTCACCGGCCTGATCCGCGACGGCCAGGGCCAGAAGATGTCCAAGAGCAAGGGTAACGTGCTTGACCCGCTGGACATCATCGACGGCATCACCATCGACGACCTGGTCGCCAAGCGCACCGGCGGCCTGATGCAGCCGAAGATGGTGGAGAAGATCGAGAAGGCCACCCGCAAGGAATTCCCGGACGGCATCGCCGCCCATGGTGCCGACGCGCTGCGCTTCACCATCGCCGCGCTGGCCACCCACGGCCGCGACATCAAGTTCGACATGAACCGCGCCGAGGGCTACAAGAACTTCTGCAACAAGCTGTGGAACGCCAGCCGCTTCGCCCTGATGAACACTGAAGGCGCGGCGTTCACCGGCGTGCCCAAGCCGCGCACCGATGCCGAGCGCTGGATCCTCGCGCGCCTGGCGGCCACCACCGCCGAAGCGCAGGGCCATTTCGCCGCCTACCGCTTCGACCTGCTGGCGCAGTGCCTGTACGAGTTCGCCTGGAACGCGTTCTGCGACTGGTTCCTGGAACTGAGCAAGCCGGCCCTGAACGGTGCCGACGCCGCCGATGCTGAAAGCACCCGCCACACCCTGCTGTACGTGCTGGAAGCGCTGCTGCGCCTGCTGCACCCGCTGACCCCGTTCATCACCGAACAGCTGTGGCAGCAGCTGGCCCCGCGCCTGGGCCTGGCCGAAACCACGCTGTCGCTGCGCCCGTACCCGACCGCGGCCGAGTTCGAAGGCGATTTCGCCCAGGCCGAGGCCGACGTGGAATGGCTGAAGGCGGTGATCAGTGCGGTGCGCCGCGTGCGCAGCGAACTGAACGTCGCCCCGTCCAAGCTGGTGCCGCTGCGCCTGCAGGCCGGCCTTGAACAGGACCGCCTGCGCATTGAACGCTTCAGCGCCTCGCTGTCGTTCCTGCTGAAGCTGGACAGCATCCAGTGGCTGGCCGAAGGTGAAAGCGCACCGCCGGCCGCCGCCGCAATCGTGGGTGAACTGAAGCTGCTGGTGCCGCTGGAAGGCCTGGTCGATCTCGACGCCGAGCGCGTGCGCCTGGACAAGGAAATCGCCCGCGTCGATGCCGAAAAGGAAAAGAGCGAGACCAAGCTGGCCAGGTTCACCGACAAGGTGCCACCGGCGGTGGTCGAGCAGGAACGCGTGCGACTGGCCGACTGGAATACCCAACTGGCCGGCCTGCGCGAGCAGCGCGCGAAGCTGTAAGCGCCGCGCTCTGGTGCGTGCCAGCCAAGGTTGGCAATTACCACGGCGGGAGAGGTTGGCATCTACCGATGCGGAATCGGAAACGCCGGGCAATGCCCGGCGTTTCCATTTTCCCGGCATGGCATCATCGCCCGATGCCTCTTTCCATCTTCCTGCTGGTCCTCGCGGCTGCGGCCCTGCACGCCAGCTGGAATGCGATCGTCAAACGCGGGCCGGACAAGCTCCTCGGCACCGTGCTGGTGACCGGCAGCGCCGCGCTGCTGTCGGCGGCTGCCCTGCCTTTCCTGCCGTGCCCGGCCGCGCACAGCTGGCCCTGGCTGGCTGCATCCGTGCTGCTGCAGGTGACCTACTACGGCCTGGTGGCACGCTGCTACCAGCAGGTCGAGATGAGCCTGGCCTATCCGCTGATGCGTGGCAGCGCGCCGATCCTGGTTGCACTGGCCGGCACCCTGCTGGGCGAGCAGCTGCCCCCTGCCGCGTGGCTGGGCGTGGTGCTGGTGAGCACCGGCATCCTGTGCATGGCACTGGGTGCACGTGGCGGCCAACTGCGCCTGCCACTGCTGACCGCGGCGATGATCGCCACCTACACCCTGGTCGATGCGCAGGGTGCGCGCCAATCCGGCAGTGCGCTCAGCTACACGCTGTGGTTGTTCCTGCTGTCGGGCATTCCACTGCCACTTTGGGCGTTGTACACCCGCGGTGGCGCGGTGCTGGACTATGCGCGCCAGCATTGGCCGCTGGGACTGGCCGGCGGCGTCGGCACCACCGCGTCCTACGCGATGGCGTTGTGGGCGATGACCCAGGCCCCGGTGGCGATGGTCTCAGCGCTGCGCGAATCGTCCATCCTGTTCGCGCTGTTGATCTCGGTGTTCCTGCTGCGCGAGCGGATCCCGCGTGCGCGCTGGCTGGCAGCGGCACTCATCGTGGGCGGTATATTGGCCTTGCGGCTGGCGTAGAGGTAGTGCCGGCCGCTGGGAGGCACCCCTTCTCCCTTACAACGGCGGCATCGCCTGCAGGTCGCCGTCGACCAGTTCGATGGCCATCACCACCGCATCCTCGCGGCCCTGTGCCGCCGGGTAGTAGCGTGGACGGCGGCCGATCTCGTTGAAACCTTCGCTGTGGTACAGGGCCAGCGCGGGTGTATTGGACGGACGCACTTCCAGGAACACGCGGTGCGCACCCCGGTTGCCCGCCAGCTGCACCAGTGCGCGCAGCAGTTGGCGACCCAGCCCACGCGACTGCGCCAGCGGATCGATGCAGATGTTCAGTACATGTGCCTCGTCGGCGGCAATGCTGAGCACGCCGTAGCCGATCAGCTGGCCATCGCGCTCCATCGCCAGTCCGGGATAACCGGCACGCAGGCAATCAACGAAGATGCCGCGGGTCCATGGGAACGGATAGCCACGCACTTCGATCGCCATCACCGCATTGAGGTCGCTCTCGCGCAATGCGCGCAGGCCGACGGGGCCGGGCTGGCTGACCGCGCTCATGCACTGCCCCGCTTGCGCAGGGCACGCAACTGCGGCCACAAAGCGCGCTTGGCGGCCGGATCCTGGCGCAGCTGGTCCAGCGGCCAACTGTCCATCAGCGCCTGCGTGGCGGGATCGTTGGGATTGCAGCCGGACGCACGCAGCAGTGCGATCTGCAGGCGATCCGGGAGCCGCACCGCCGGTTGCCGTGCATTGCCGCCCGGCAGCGGACGGACCGGTGCCGGCGCGGTATCCGGTGCGGTGACGGGGGTCTCGCGACGCGGCGGTGCAGGGCGTCCCTGATGAGGAGCGGCTGCGGCTTCGGCAGGGTGTTCCCGCATGGAGGCCGAACCCGCCCGCACTGGTTCCGCCGAAGCCGCTGCGGCCGCATCGGCTTCGGCCACGCTCAACTGCAGCGCGGCGTCCAGTTCGGCGGCCAGCTGGCCGTCGTGATACACGGTGTAACCCATGGCCTGCAGCCAGGCCTGCTGGGCCGGTGACCACAGCACGGGCAGGTCCTGGCTCACGCGGCCTCGGGCTTCTTGCGCAGGCGCTGCACGGCCCACATCACCGGGCCGGACAAGGCGTACAGGATGCCCACCGCGAACAGCACGCGCGGCAGATCGATGACCGCGATGGCGATCGCCACCGGTACCAGTGCCAGCACCAGGAACGGCACACGGTCGGAACGCCCCCCCTTGGCAGCACCGCCCTTGAAGCTCCAGAAGCGGATGCGGCTGACCATCAGCAACGCCGCGACGATCGTCACCGCCAGCGCCACATAGCGCAGCTGGTTGCCGTCCCAGCCCAGGTTGCCATCGGCGAAGGCCCAGACGAAGGACATCATCAGGCCGGCCGCAGCCGGGCTGGCCAGGCCGACGAACCAGCGCTTGTCGACCACCGCCACCTGGGTGTTGAAGCGGGCCAGGCGCAGTGCCGCGCAGGCGGCATACAGGAACGCCACCGCCCAGCCGACCCGCCCGAGCAGCGGGTCATCGAACTTCAGCCACGACAGCGACCAGTGGTACATCACCAGCGCCGGGGCCATGCCGAAGCTGACCAGGTCGGCCAGCGAGTCGTACTGCACACCGAATTCGCTGCTGGTACCGGTCAGGCGCGCCACGCGCCCGTCCAGGCCATCCATCACCGCTGCCACGAACACGGCGATGCTGGCATTGACGAAATCCCCGTTGGCCGCGGCGATGATCGCGTAGAAGCCGGCGAACAGGCCGGCGGTGGTGAACAGGTTGGGCAGCAGGTAAATCGTGCGCGAACGCGGCGGCGGTGTGATCGGGTCCATGGAATCCAGTTTAATCGACTTGCCAGTGCTCGGCGCCAATGCTGCAATCGGCGTTCTACGCCCATTCCATGGAGTTTGCCATGCGTGCCCTGTCCTGCCTTGGATGCCTGCTGCTGTTGGCCAGTGCCAACGCCGTGGCCGGCCCGGTCTATAAATGGAAGGACGCCAATGGCGTGACCCAGTACTCGGAGACCCCGCCGGCCGGCAAGAAATTCGAGACCCGCGAGCAGGCCCGCAGCCCTCAGGCCGCGGCCAGCGCCGAGACACCGGCCGCGCCGGTGCCGGAACAGTGCAGCACCGCCCGTGCCAACCTGGCCCTGCTGGAAGGCACCGGCCATGTGATGCACGACACCGATGGCGACGGCAAGCCCGATACCGCGTTGACCCCGGAACAGCGCAGCGCGCAGAAGGGGTTGGCGGAAGCGGCCATCAAGGCGTATTGCCCGGCGGAGTGAGGGTATCGGCAGGGCTTGCAGCCCTGCACCTGCTTCAAGCAACGGCAACGTCAACAGCCGGCTACGGGCTTTCTGTGGGTTTGGCGGGGCGGTGTGGGCTGGCAGGACACGCCGTAAACCCTTCCATGGGGGCTCGATGGCGCCATCCATGGCGCCAACGGTCCTGCCAGCCCACACCACCCCACCTCCGACAGGTTCCTGGTGACGGTGGTAGATCCACGCCATGCGTGGATGAATCTCCATGGAAATCGAATATTTCGAGAATTGATCGAAAAGCCGAGCATCGCTCGGCTCTACAAAAGGGCGACAGATCGCGGAAAACCGTCGAAGGCGGGGTGGGTCCGGTTGCGGGGGCGTGAGCGCCATGGATGGCGCGACCGCGCCTACAGGGACGTATTTACGGCGTCCCCCGCAACCGGACCCACCCCGCCATCCCACGGGAAGTCCGCCTTTGCCGTTGCTTCGGCAGTTGCAGTTGACGTTGCTTGAGGCGGGTGCAGGGCGCAGCCCTGCCAGTACCCCCACCCCGGCCGGGCTGGCAGAATAGGCGTCTCTGCCGTTATCCGAAGCCGACGATGCGCCTCTCCCAGTTCCACCTGCACACCACCAAGGAAACTCCCAGCGACGCCGAGCTCACCAGCCACCGGCTGATGCTGCGTGCGGGCATGATCCGCAAGCTTGCATCGGGCCTGTACACCTGGTCGCCGCTGGGCCTGCGCGTGCTGCGCAAGGTCGAGCGCATCGTGCGCGAGGAAATGGACCGTGCCGGTGCCGTGGAATTCCAGATCCCGACCATCCAGCCGAAGGAACTGTGGGAGCAGACCGGTCGCTGGCAGAAGTTCGGCCCGCAGCTGCTGAAGATCAAGGACCGCAAGGACCAGGTCTTCTGCTACAGCCCGACCGCCGAAGAAGCCGCCTGCGACTTCGCGCGCAGCGAGCTGTCCAGCTACAAGCAGCTGCCGGTGAACTTCTACCAGGTGCAGACCAAGTTCCGCGACGAGATCCGCCCGCGCTTCGGCGTGATGCGTTCGCGCGAGTTCCTGATGAAGGACGCCTACTCGTTCCACCTGCATGATGAATGCCTGGTGCGCGAGTACGAGAACATGAAGTCGGCCTACAGCCGCATCTTCACCCGCCTCGGCCTGGATTTCCGCATGGTGCAGGCCGACTCCGGTGCGATCGGCGGCGATGCCTCGCAGGAATTCCACGTGATCGCCGATTCCGGCGAAGACGCGCTGGTGTTCTCCACCGGCTCGGATTACGCGGCCAACATGGAAGCGGCGATCAGCGCCGATCCGGCCCCGCGTGCGGCCGCCGCTGAAGCGATGCGCAAGGTCGACACGCCCACCCAGAAGACCTGCGAGGACGTCGCGGCCCTGCTCGGCATCGACCTGCAGCGCACCGTGAAGTCGGTGGCGCTGGTCGCCGGCGAAGGCGACGCACAGCAGTTCGTGCTGGTGCTGGTGCGCGGCGACCATGAAGTCAACGAGATCAAGCTGGCCAAGGTCGCCGGCCTGGACGAGCAACGCTTTGCCAGCGAAGCAGAGATCGCCGAGTACCTGGGCAGCGTGCCCGGCTTCCTCGGCCCGGTCGCGCCTGCGAAGGCCATCCGCGTGGTCGCCGATCGCGAAGTGGCCGCGATGTCCGACTTCGTCGTCGGCGCCAACGAAGCTGGTTTCCACCTGGCCGGCGTCAACTGGGGCCGTGACCTGCCGGAACCGGAAGTGGCCGACATCCGCAACGTGCGTGCCGGTGACCGCGCGCTGGACGGCGGCGAACTGAAGATCGCCCGCGGCATCGAAGTCGGTCACGTATTCCAGCTCGGCCGCAAGTACGCCGAAGCACTGGATGCCACCGTGCTGGACGAGAACGGCAAGGCCGCGGTGATGGCGATGGGCTGCTACGGCATCGGCATCTCGCGCGTGGTGGCTGCCGCGATCGAACAGAACCATGACGATGCCGGCATCATCTGGCCGGACGCGATGGCGCCGTGGCAGGTGGTGGTGTGCGTGATCAACCCGAAGGGCGACGTTGCCGTCGCCGATGCAGCGTCCAGCCTGCTGCAGGAACTTCGCGACGCCGGCCTCGATGCCGCGCTGGACGACCGTGGCCTGCGCCCGGGCGCGATGTTCGCCGACATGGAACTGATCGGCATCCCGCACCGCGTGGTGGTGAGCGAGCGTGGCCTGGCCGCCGGTACCTACGAGTACCGCTCGCGCCGCGCCAGCGAAGCGGAAAGCCTGGACAAGGCCACCCTGCTGCAGCGACTGCAGGGCTGATCGCAGAAAGGACCGGGCATGCCCCGGTCTTTTTTTGCGTTTCCGCCACGTCACCGATATTGCAGCGGACATAATCCGGTCAAAATCGACGCAATGCAGCCGGTACGTCGCCAAGCCCTGTCCTGTCTGCATTTGTGCTTGGAATAATTCATCTCTATTCTGTGCTGCGACGCCATGGACTGGCTCGTCCCGTCCACACATTAGTTTCCGGAGTAACCGTAAATGAGCATTGACCTGACCGGCCTGTCGGCACGCGAACTGGGCGCCCTGATCCGCACCGCCAAGAAGCAGCAGACCATCGTCGCCAAGCGCCGGCCAATCACCAAGGTCCGGGCCCAGCTGACCAAGCTGGCCAAGACCGAGGGTTACACCATCGAAGAACTGTTCGGCGGCGCCCCGGCCCCGCGCGCGCGCAAGGCCGCCCCGGCAGCCAAGGCACCGTCCAAGACCGCCGGCCGCAAGCTGGGCAAGGTGGCACCGAAGTACCGCAACCCGGCCAACCCGAAGGAAACCTGGACCGGTCGTGGCAAGCAGCCGCGCTGGATGGCCGAGCTGACCGCCAAGGGCAACAAGAAGCCGGAAGATTTCCTGATCAAGAAGGCCTGAGGCCAGGATCAGATTGCAATGAAAAACGCCGGCGGAAGCCGGCGTTTCTTGTTTGTAGAGCCGAGCCCACGCTCGGCTATCCATATGCAAAGTCGAGCATGGGCTCGGCTCTACAGGGTTTTGCGCGCCGGCATCAGCAGGTTGCCGAACAGCAGGCCGGCCACCAGCGCCATCACCACGTTGAGCACGGTGAGGAACACGCTCTGGCCAGCGCCGACATCCTGCTGCTGGACCAGGGTCAGCACGCCGCGCAGGCTGGTGCTGCCGGGCACCATCATGATGATGCCGGGCAGGCGGATGATCGCGCCCGGTCGGCCCACCAGGCGGCCAAACAGATTGCCACCGGCGGTCAGCAGCATCGCCGACAGGAAGATGCCGGCCGGCGCACCCCAGGCGTGGCCGCCGAACTTGGAGATCGCATAACCGGCCACCGAGGCGGCGATTACCCAGGGATAGTCGCGGCGGTTGGCCTTGAACAACATCGCGAAGGCGAATGCTGCGGTCAGCAGTGAACCCCACTCCACCCACGGCCCCTGCGGCCGCGTGGCGCGGATCACCGGGTCCAGGCCGAGTACGTCGGCCAGGGTCACCGCGATCATCGCGCCCACGCTGAGCTTCATGATGGTGGTCAACGCGCCGGCGAAGCGCGCGGTACCGGAGACCCAGTGCTGGCTGGCGAGTTCATTGACCGCATTGGTCAGCGACATGCCGGGCAGCAACACCACCAGCGAGGCGATGATCACCGTGTTGAGGTTGAGTGCGCCGACAAAGGACGCGACCAGGGTTGCGACCATGCCGGCCAGCAGCGCCGCCAGCGCCTCGGCCGCTTCGCGGGTGGCCGGGCGACGGTCGGTGACCATGCCGAGCAGGCCGATCATCAGGCCGATGACACCGGCGGTGGCGATGTCCAGCCACGGCAGCTTCCACATGCCGGCCACGCCGGCAGCGCCGAGGGTGAACGAAAGGATGGTGCGCAACTTGCCGCGCCGGCCGGGATCCTTGTCCAGCTGGCGCAGCGCGGTGTGGCCCTGGGCGATGCTCATCCGGCCGTTGGACACTTCCTCGGCGATATGGTCGGCGACGCTGAGCTTGTGCAGGTCGTTCTCGCCAGGCGCCAGGCGGATCACGCGGGTGATGTCGCTGGAGCCGATCGCCTGTGCCGGGTCGCTGAAGCTGAGGATGATACCGGTGGGATTCGACCACGGTTCACAATCCAGATCGAGCTGGCGAGCCAGTGCCACCACTGCCGTTTCCAGGCGCTGGGCCGTGGTGCCGTAGCTGTGCAGGCGTCCGGCGATCTCGGAAACAAAGGCCACGCGCTGCGCGTAGGTGGCCTGGGGCGTGGGGATCGTGTGAGCGTCTGCGGACATGCGCCGTAGTATTACCTACTGCCGGGCCGCACTGGATAAATTCATCCGGGTTCGACGCGATGCCCCAGACAGAACGGTTATGCTGCGACCCGAATGGCCCAAGTGACCCCGAACCACGCCCCCCAGCTCGAACAGGACGCCCATGACCCGGGCCTGATCCGCCTGTCCGGCACCTGGACCTTGAAGACCGCGCTGGCCGCGGCCGAAGTCCTGCGCGGCGTTCCCGACACACTGACCGGCATCGACGCCACCGGCATCGAGAAGATGGATTCGGCCGGCGTGCTGCAGGTGCTGCGGGTGGCCCATCGCGCCGATCTCGGCGAGGACGCGTTGCAGTTCCGCCCGGATCACCAGGCGCTGGTCTGCACCATCGAGGAAGTGGCCGACGACCGGCCCAGGCCCAAGCGCGATTTCGGCGTGCTGGCCGCGCTGGAACGGCTCGGTGTCAGCGTCCATGCCACTGGCCACAATATCAAGGCGCTGTGCAGTTTCCTGGGCGAAAACCTGGTCAAGGCAGCCCGGCTGGTCAAGGAGCCCCGTCGCTTCCGACTGACCGCCACCGTGCACCAGATGGAGCAGGTCGGGCTGGACGCAGTACCGCTGGTGGCGCTGCTGTCGTACCTGGTCGGTGCGGTGATCGCCTTCCTCGGCTCGACCATCCTGCGCGACTTCGGCGCCGAGATCTACGTGGTCGAGCTGGTCAACATCGCCTTCCTGCGCGAGTTCGCGGTACTGCTGACCGCGATCGTGCTGGCCGGCCGCACCGCCAGTGCGTTCACCGCGCAGATCGGTGCGATGAAGGCGCGCGAGGAAATCGATGCCATGCGCACGCTGGGCCTGGACCCGATCGACCTGCTGGTGCTGCCACGGTTGATGGCGCTGCTGGTCACCCTGCCCCTGCTGACCTTCATCGCGATGGTTGCCGGCCTGGCCGGCGGTATCACCGTCGGCGCGTTCGACCTAGACATCCCGCCGCAGATGTACATCGCGCGCATGCACGAAACCATGGAAGTGCGGCACATGCTGGTCGGCCTGTCCAAGGCCCCGGTGTTCGCACTGGTGATCGGCCTGATCGGCTGCCTGGAAGGCCTGAAGGTGGAAGGCACGGCGCAGTCGGTCGGTGAACGCACCACCTCCAGCGTGGTGCAGACCATCTCGCTGGTGATCATCATCGATGCCTTCGCGGCGTTGTGGTTCATGCACATGGACTGGTGACATGAGCACGCATACGACTCCCGAAGAAATCCCCATGCAGGACGGCGAAGGCCACGACCTGGCCATCCGCGTGCGCGGGCTGGTCAACCGCTTCGGCAGCCAGACCGTGCATGAAGACCTGGACCTGGACGTGCGCCGCGGCGAGATCCTGGGCGTGGTCGGTGGCTCGGGCACCGGCAAGTCGGTGCTGATGCGTTCGATCCTCGGCCTGCGCACGCCCGACGCCGGACAGATCGAAGTGCTCGGCCGCGATGCGCGTGCCGACGATGCCGAGAGCCGACTGCACATCGAACGCAACACCGGCGTGCTGTTCCAGGATGGCGCCCTGTTTTCTTCGCTGACCGTGGGCGAGAACGTGCAGGTGCCCTTGAAGGAACACCACCGCGAATTGCCCGAGCGCTGGCACTACGAGCTCGCGCTGCTGAAGGTGAAGCTGGCCGGCCTGCCCGCCGATGCGATCAACAAGCTGCCATCGCAGTTGTCCGGCGGCATGCGCAAGCGTGCGGGCCTGGCCCGGGCGCTGGCGCTGGACCCGCCCCTGCTGTTCCTGGATGAACCCACCGCCGGCCTCGACCCGATTGGTGCGGCGGCATTTGACCGCCTGATCAAGACCCTGCAGGAAGCGCTGGGGCTGACCGTGTTCCTGATCACCCACGACCTGGACACGCTGTACGCGATCTGCGACCGGGTGGCGGTGATCGCCGACCGCAAGGTGGTGGCCAACGCGCCGCTGCCGGACATCGAGAAACTGGATCATCCGTGGATCCAGGAATACTTCCACGGACCGCGTGCGCGTGCCGCGCGCGGCGAACAGATCGAGAGTGCCTGAGCCATGGAAACCAAAGCCAACTACGTGCTGATCGGCGCGTTCACCCTGATCACCGGCCTGGCCCTTCTGGCCTTCGGCCTGTGGGCGGCCAAGTACTCCTCCGACCGTACCTGGCAGGAATACCGCGTGGTGTTCCGTGAGGCGGTGACCGGCCTGTCGGTGGGCAGCCCGGTGCAGTACAACGGCATCGCGGTCGGTTCGATCATCGAACTGAACCTGGTGCCGGACGACCCGCGCCAGGTGGTCGCTCGCATCCGCCTGAACTCGACCACCCCGGTCAAGACCGATACCCGCGCCAAGCTGGCGATCACCAGCCTGACCGGCCCGTCGATCATCCAGCTCAGCGGTGGCACGCCGCAGTCGCCTGCGCTGACCACGGTCAACAAGGACCCGGCCCCGATCATCCCGACCACGCCATCGGCGCTGCAGAACATCACCGACGTTGCCAACCGCATCGTCGAGCGCATGGACCAGATCCTCAGCGACCGCAACGTGGCCTCGATCAATGCGACGCTGGCCAACCTGGAGACGATCAGCGGCGGCCTGGCCGACCGCGACCAGGGTACCCAGGCGCTGCTGCTCAGCGCGCGCGACGCCGCCCGCAGCCTGGACACCACCCTTAAGACCACCAACGGTACGATCGAGCGCCTGGACAAGAACCTGGTGCAGCAGCTGCCGGGCATCATCGACAAGCTGGACGGCACCCTGGCCAAGCTCGACTCGGCCGCCGGCAACGCCGATTCGATCCTGGGCGAGAACCGCGCCGCGATCAACAGCTTCGCCAACGATGGCCTCGGCCAGCTGGGCCCGACGCTGACCGAACTGCGCGGCCTGATCCGCGACCTGCGCCGGGTCAGCGACCGCCTCGAGAACAACCCCGCGCGCTATCTGCTGGGCCGCGACGCACCGAAGGAGTTCGAACCCAAATGAGCCCGATGCCCCTTCCGCGCCTGCTGCTGGCCGCTTCGCTGGCCACCCTGCTGGGCGGCTGCTCCATCCTTGGCAGCAGCGAGAAAACCGCAGTGACGCTGTACTCGCCCGCCGTGCAGGTGAAGGCCGATCCGGCGTGGCCGCAGGCCAGCTGGCAGCTGGTGCTGGCCAAGCCCAGCGCCGCGCGCATGGTCGACAGCCCGCGCATCAACGTGCGGCCGACCCCGTCGCAGCTGGAGATCTACAAGGGCGCCAGCTGGGCGCAACCGGCCACCGACATGATCGAGGACACCCTGCTGCGTGGCTTCGAGGACTCCGGCCGCATCCGCGGCGTGGCGCGCAGCACCGCCGGCATCCGCGCCGACTACAAGCTGTCCACCGACGTACGCCGCTTCGAGTCGGACTACCAGGGCCAGGCCACGCCGACGGTGGTGATCGAGGTCAACGCCAAGCTGATCCACGTCGCCGACCAGCGCGTGGTGGCCGACCGCACGTTCCGCCAGGCGCAGCCGGTCGGCAGCACCGATGTGCCGGCCGTGACCGCCGCGTTCGAGCGTGGCCTGCAGCAGCTGGCGCAGGACATGGTGGGGTGGACGCTGGTCAGCGGGCAGAACGATCAGCCGGGCGCCCTGCACTGATCAATGGCCGACGTGCGCGCCACGGAGGGCGGGAGGGTCTCGATGGAGGCATGCGATACTCGACGCATCCTGGCTGCACCTGGCTGCACCGTCTCCCGATGACCTCATCCGTTTCCATCGCCGTCTGCACCTACAACGGCGAGCGCTTCCTGCAGGAGCAGCTGGACAGCCTGCTGGCGCAGACACGCCATCCGGATCAGCTCGTGATCCGTGACGATGCGTCCTCCGACGGTACCCTGGCATTGCTGCGTTCGTTCGTGCCTCGTGCAGAGGCCCTGGGCATCGCGGTGGACCTGCAGGTGAATGCCCGCAACGTCGGCTATCGGCAGAACTTCGACGGCGCGCTCCGCGCCTGTACCGGCGACCTCATTTTCCTGTGCGACCAGGATGACCTCTGGTACCCGGACAAGCTGCAACGTTTCTGCACCGAGTTCGATGCCCGCCCTGAGCTGCTGGCACTGCACAGCGATGCGCAACTGATCGACGGATCCGGCCGGATGTTGTCCAAACGGTTGTTTTCCGCGTTGGGGTACCGGCCTTCGGAGCATGTGCGGATGCATGCAGGCCACGGTTTCGAGCTGCTGCTCAAGCGTCCGCTGATGACAGGGGCGGCAATGGCGCTGCGTCGCCAGGTTCTGGACGATGCATTGCCTCTTCCTGCTTCGGGCTGGGTCCACGACGCCTGGATCAGCACGCTGGCGGCCATGCGAGGGGAGATCGACAGCTTACCCGAGCCGTTGATCGGCTACCGCCTGCACGGCAACAACCAGGTGGGGCTTGGCGACCAGGATGGCGTCTCGCGCGAGGTGAGGCGGGAACGCCAATTGGAGATCGAACGACTGCAGTGCGAGCAGCTGCTGGCCCGCGCACGCGCGCTGGGCCTGCCCGTATCGCGCCTGGAGTGGATTGAACGGAAGCAGCGGCACTTGACGGTACGCACGGGGATGGGCCCTGCACGCATTCGCCGCATTCCCGCGGTGATGGCAGAGGTGTTCTCCGGCAACTACGGCTACTTCGGGCGTGGCCTGTTGACCGCCGCCATCGATCTGGTCCGGCGCTAGGCTCCGGTACGCGCGCCCGCCGTGCGTGAATGGATCCAGCGGAACGTCAGGTTGATCCGCTCCCCGCGAACCCGCGCCATCTTCGGGAGCGCGTGCTGGTAGAAGCGCTGGGTCTGCCCGCCCATCAACAACAGGTCTCCGTGGCCCAGGACGAACTCGGTCCTGCGCGCTGGCTCATCGCGCCGTCGCAGCAGAAAGCGGCGCGCAGCACCAAGGCTCACCGAAGCAATCACCGGTGCCGGCCCCAGCTCCGGCTCATCGTCACTGTGCCATCCCATGTGATCTCCCCCATCCCGATAGCGGTTCAGCAGCACGCTGTTGAAACGACTGATGTTCCCGTCCTGCAGCTGCTCACGCACGGCCTGCAGCACGGGCGGCCATGAGTACGGCACGAACTCGGCACCGGAGTAACGGTAGCGGGCCTGCGGGTCGCCGATCCAGCAGCTCAGCCGCGGCGACTCCACCCAGTTGCCGAGCATGCGGATGCGATGTACCTCCCATGGCACTTCGGCCTGCAGCGCGGCCATCAGCCGGTCGGCGTCGGCCGCAGCCAGCCAGCCCGGCAAGTGCTGGACGTCCGCATCGGGCAGATCGTGGAGGAACAACATGGCGGCCCCTCAAAGAACAGGGCGGCGCTTGGCCGCCCCCGGAACATCAGGCACGCTGGAACGCGACGCCGGTCTTTTCCTTCAGTTCGTCATCGCCGACACCCGGTGCCGCTTCCACCAGCAGCAGCCCCTCGTCGGTAACGTCGAATACGGCCAGGTCGGTGATGATGCGATCAACCACGCCGACGCCGGTCAGCGGCAGCGTGCATTCGGCCAGGATCTTGTGCTCGCCATTCTTGGCGGTGTGCTCCATCAGCACCACCACGCGCTGCACGCCGGCCACCAGGTCCATCGCGCCGCCCATGCCCTTGACCATCTTGCCGGGCACCATCCAGTTGGCCAGGTCACCCTTGTCGGTGACCTGCATGGCGCCGAGAATGGCCAGGTTGACGTGGCCGCCACGGATCATCGCGAAGCTGTCATGGCTGCCGAAATAGCTGGCACCGGCGCGTGCAGTCACGGTCTGCTTGCCGGCATTGATCAGGTCCGCGTCGACTTCAGCGTCGGTCGGGAACGGGCCGATGCCCAGCAGGCCATTTTCCGACTGCAGCCACACGTCCACGCCTTCGGGAATGTGGTTGGCGACCAGGGTCGGCAGGCCGATGCCCAGGTTCACGTAGGCACCATCGGTCAGTTCGCGGGCGGCACGTGCCGCCATCTCATCGCGGGTCCATGCCATGTCAGTTGCCCTCCGCGCGGACGGTGCGCTGCTCGATGCGTTTTTCAGGGTGTGCGTTGTGCACGATACGGTGCACGTAGATACCCGGCAGGTGCACCTGGTCCGGATCGATGGCGCCCACCGGCACGACCTCCTCGACCTCCGCAATGCAGACCTTGCCGGCCATCGCGCAGGCCGGGTTGAAGTTGCGCGCGGTCTTGCGGAACACCAGGTTGCCGGCCTCGTCGGCCTTCCACGCCTTGACCAGCGCCACGTCGGCGCGCAGGGCGGTTTCCATCACGTAGTGCTTGCCGTCGAACTCGCGCGTCTCCTTGCCTTCGGCCACCACCGTGCCGTAGCCGGTGGCAGTGAAGAACGCGGGAATGCCTGCACCGCCAGCACGCAGGCGCTCGGCCAGGGTGCCCTGCGGATTGAATTCGAGCTCCAGTTCGCCAGCCAGGAACTGCCGCTCGAACTCCTTGTTCTCGCCCACGTAGGACGAAATCATCTTCCTGATCTGGCGCGTCTCCAGCAGCTGGCCAAGGCCGAAGCCATCGACACCGGCGTTGTTGGAGATCACCGTCAGGCCCTTGGCCCCGCTGTCACGCAGCGCGGCGATCAGCGCCTCGGGAATGCCGCACAGGCCGAAGCCGCCCACGGCCAGGGTCTGGCCATCGGCGACCACGCCCTCCAGCGCCTGCGCCGCACTGGCGAAGCGCTTGCCGCGCTTGCCGGTGGAAGTCACGTGTTCCATTTCTACAGCCCCACACGGGAAGAATGAGCGCATTCTAGCGCTACACCTGCCTACCGCTGGGATGCGCCGCAGCATGACGCCGCGGCGCGTTCCGGCTCAACGCGCGCGCGGCATCTTCGCCGTGGCGCGATGTTCCAGTGCCAGCAGCACTGCAAACCCCAGCAGCAGTGTCACCGGCATGCGGACACGGTCGACGCTGCTGCGCAGGTGCCAGTCCAGGTCATGCGGTGTTCCCAGGTAGACCAGGAACAGCAGCGTTGCATACGCCAGCGCCGCCAGCACGGCAACCGATGCCGCCGGAACCCGCAGCTCCGGGCGCCAGAGCACCGCCAGCACCAGCAGCGGCACCAGCACCCAGACATCCAGCAGCAGGCGCCCGACGATCGGCAGGGTACTGCCCTCGCTGCCAAGCCGCGCCAGCAGCTGCACCTTCATGTCGCTTCCCGCCAGGTCATTGCCAACCCCTGCCTGCCCGACGGCCAGCTTCCATGCCAGCAGTGGCAGCAGGGCCACAACCGCGGCCAGGAGGATGTGCCAGCCCAGGCGACGCTCACGCAGCACGCCTTCGCCCAGCACCACGGCCGTCAACAGAGCTGCAAGCACGGCCCCCTCGTTCTTCAACATCGACAGCACGGCCACCAGCAACATGAATGCGACCAGCTCGCGACTACCACCGTGCTTCCCGGACATGCGGTGGCGCATCGCTGTCGCCACGGCAGCGACGGCGTAGACCGCCACCAGCGGATCCATGTAGCCGTTGATCAGCATGTCGCGCGCCAGGCGCAGCAGCAGCACTGCGAACAGCACGCCGCACCAGCGCGAGCGGAAACTCGGGGCGATCAGCAGCAGTGCCGGCAGCAGCAGCAGCGGTGCCACCGCCTTGGGCAGCAGCTCGTTCCAGTGCCCAGCCAATCCTGCTGCACAGGCCATCAACAACGGAACCAGTGCAGGATAGTCGTTGTGGCTCCACGGCGCGTAATCATCCAGCTGGGCGTACAACGTGCCCTCCAGGTAGATCCGCTTGGCATGGAAGAGCCAGATTGAACGCGGGTCCCAGCCATTGCTGGGGCTTCCCAGTGCGATCAACACCAGCACCAGCACGGCCAGGACCAGAGGGGCGGTACGCAGGTCACGCACAGCCGGCAGGGCGAGCAGCGCGCTGAGCACGACCGCGCCAAATGCCACCTGCACCGGCCAGCCCATCAGGCCCACGGCGGCCAGGCCGTAGCAGAGAAGAATGGAGACCAGCATGGCCAGCGCCGCACGGCGCCCTGGTTCAGCGGCAGTCGGCAAGAACGACATCTCCGCTCCTCCCCTGGACGTGGCACTGGTCAACCAGCGGATCACCGGCCCTCAGCAGGCGCTGCGGGGTATCGGTATCGCTGAACCGGACCGGATACAGCGCCTCCCACATGCGTTGCTGGATCAATGGGTCGTCCTTCAGCCCCTGCCCGAGTGAAAGCAGCGAGGGAGCGATCGGCTGCGCGCGCACCAGACCACGTGCATCCACCACCTCGCGTGGTACGGATGCCTCGAATCCCGCGTCCTCAGCGAAGGCCTGGCGCAGCAACGACGTCTGATAGTCCGATCGCTTGGCGACCGATACGAGGGAAGCGGCCAACAGCAGCACCAGGATCCCGGCAATCGCCAGGTCCCGGCGCGGGGTGCGCAGGCGGGGAGAGGTGGAGGTCATGTCATCCATGAATCGTTTCAGGAACCAACGGAAGAATCAATACGCCAGCAGCGCCCAGGCTATCGGCAACGGTAGTCAGAGGGCATCCGGCTGTCGCGGAAGGGATCGGTGAGTGCATCGGTGTACTGCCCCATCAGCAGGCGGTGGGTCGGCAGCAGGTTCTGCCGGTAGAAGCGGCCGAACGATGCGAGGCGCTCGCCACGCGCGGTCAATCGCACACAACCATCATGGATCTCCACGGTTCCGGACTGCAGCTGCTCGGTCAGGCGCACTTCCACCAGGTGATGCTCGCGGACGTACTCTTCAGTGAACACCTGGCGGAACGCGTCTTCACGTATCCCACCACCACGCTGTTGCAGCTTCTCCAGGATGTAGAAGGACAGCGAGCGGTCGATGACGGTCGGGACCGAGATCGCGAACACATAGCCTCCCAGCAACCAGATGGCCGCCAGCTGGATCAGCTCCAGGCGGCTGAAATCCCTGAACCACTTCAACGCGTACAGGCCCGCAAACACCACCACCACGGCGATCACCGCGTCGAGGATGCTGGCATACAGCACCACGTTCACGCGGAACTGGCGCATGTGGACGTAGTAGACCAGCAGCAGGGTGGCAATGAACGCCAGGGTTGCCAGCGCGGCACGCAGATACTTGTTCATTTGAACACCAGGAATTTGTTGGCAACGAAGCTGAAAGCCATCTGCATCCCCGTGGCCAATACGAATCCGATGCGATAGTCCAGACCCCATCGATCGGCCCAGACGTACATCACCAGCGCATGCAGCACGGCGATCGCCGCGTAGATCAGCAGGAACAGCGAGCCCTGCCGCGCCAGGCTGCCCTGCCTGCCATGGAAAACGAAGTAGCGGCTGCCGAGGAACGATACGGTGATGCCGAAGACCGCTGCAATCGCATTGGCCACCGCGGCCAACGGGATGTGCAGCACCTCAATGTTGAAGTGCAGCACTCCATAGTGCACTGCGGTGGCGAGCAGGCCATTGATCACGTAGCGGACGGCCTGTCCGCCCAGCGCATCCTTAGCCACTGCGGCGGCCGGCATGCAGGACCTCGTCGACGAACTCGCGATAGCTGCCCACGCTCATGACACCACCGCCGCGCATCATCCCCGACAACATCAGGATGATCAGCGTCAGTGCCGCGGTCTGCAGGAACACCAGCACCAGGATGCCGAATGCCAGCGAGAACCAGCCCTGCGATGCAAAGCCCAGCATCTTCAGCCCGGTGGCGACGATGCCGCCGATGATCGACAGTGCCGCCACCATGGTGCAGGCGATGCCCACGCGTACCAGCACGTCCTCGGCAAACACCATCAGTGCACGGAATCCGTGCAGGGCCAGGCCGACGAAATTCATCTTGCTGCGACCGGCGTAGCGCGGACCACGATCCAGCGCACAGGTCTGCACGCGCAGCTTCGAGCCCAGCACGCAGGCGGCAACGTGGATCCACAGCTCCTGCATCGATGCCAACCGGCGCACCGCCGGCATCTTCGCCGCCATGAAGTTGCCGAAGCTGATCTGGCGCCCGCTGAGCAGCGAGAACAGCAGCTTGTAGACAATGTAGAACGACTTGAACTTCAGCGATTCGACCCGGCTGCGACGACTGGCCACCACCACGTCGACATCGGCCGAATCCAGGCCCGCCACCAGTTCGGTGATGCTCTCCGGCGTATCCTCGCCATCGGAATCCATCACCACGACAATGTCATTGCCATCGAAGTGTTCGGCCACATAGCCCAGGCCGATGGCGATCGCACGCTGATGCCCGACATTGCGACGCAGGCGGATCACCACGCCCTCCAACCCCGAAGCCTCAATGGCGCTGATCGGCAATGGCTGCCGCACCGAGCCGTCGTCCACGGCCACCACATAGGTGTCCGGGCCCTGGGTGCGGGCGAGCTCGACAAACAGCTTCGAGGAGGCTTCCAGATCCTCGTAGACCGGCATCACCACGATCTTGCGCATCGTCGCCACCTCAGGCCTGCAAGCGATGGCGGAAATAGGCGATGGTCTCCTTCAGGCCGTCCTCCAGGCCGACCTTGGGCTCCCAGCCCAGATCCGCTTTGGCCAGGCTGATATCCGGCTGGCGTTGGCGTGGATCATCCAAGGGCAGCGGGCGGTACTCGATCTTCGACCTGCCACCGACGAGGCGGAGCACGGTCTCGGCCAGTTCCAGCATGGTGTACTCGGACGGATTGCCGATATTGATCGGACCGGTGAGATCAGCTGGCGAGTCCATCAGCCGCAACATGCCTTCGATCAGGTCATCGACATAGCAGAAGCTGCGCGTCTGGCTGCCATCACCATAGATGGTGATCGGCTCGCCCTTCAGCCCCTGCACGATGAAGTTGCTGACCACCCGGCCATCATTGGGATGCATGCGCGGGCCATACGTGTTGAAGATGCGCATGACCTTGATCTCCAGCTGGTGCTGGCGCCAGTAGTCGAAGAACAGCGTTTCGGCGCAACGCTTGCCCTCGTCATAGCAGCTGCGGATGCCGATCGGGTTGACCCGGCCCCAGTAGCCTTCTACCTGCGGATGGATTTCCGGATCGCCGTACACCTCACTGGTGCTGGCCTGCAGGATGCGCGCGCGCAGACGCTTGGCCAGGCCGAGCATGTTGATCGCGCCATGCACGCTGGTCTTGGTGGTCTGCACCGGGTCCTGCTGATAGTGGATCGGTGACGCCGGGCAGGCCAGGTTGAAGATCCGGTCCACTTCCACATAGAGCGGGAACGTCACGTCATGGCGCATGAGCTCGAACCGTGGGTGGCCCAGCAGCCCATCCACGTTCGCCTTGCTACCGGTGTAGAAGTTGTCCACGCAGAGGACGTCATGGCCGCCCGCGATGAGCCGATCGCACAGATGCGACCCGAGGAAGCCCGCGCCACCGGTCACCAGCACGCGTTTCTGATCGTGAGTGAATTTCAAAGCAAACCTCGATCCTTCTGGAACAGCAGGCCAATCGGCGATGGCCACGCGGGCCATGTCCTCGGTCGTCAGCGCGCAATTGTATGCGAACTGCCTGCTGGCCATGGCCCATCGACGGGGAATCGGCCCGCCCCACTCCCATGTCGGCGCTACCGGCCGGGCGTCCCTGACTCACCGGCCGTTTGCAGACCCTCCCGCTATAATCAGGTTTCTCTATCCGGATGGACTGCTTCGATGCCCCTGCCCGCCTTCAAGGCCTATGACATCCGTGGCCGCGTGCCCGAGGAACTGAACGAAGACCTGGCTCGCCGCATCGGCGTGGCCCTGGCTGCGCAGCTCGCGCCGGGCCCGGTGGTCCTAGGCCACGACGTGCGCCTGACCAGCCCGGCGCTGCAGGACGCGCTGGCGGCCGGCCTGCGCGGTACCGGGCGGGAAGTGATCGACATCGGCCTGTGCGGCACCGAGGAAGTCTATTTCCAGACCGACCACCTGAACGCAGCCGGCGGCGTGATGGTCACCGCCAGCCACAACCCGATGGATTACAACGGCATGAAGCTGGTCAAGGAAAACGCACGGCCGATCAGCTCCGATACCGGCCTGTTCGCGATTTCCGATGCAGTGGCCGCCGACACCGCCGAGGCCCAGCCGCCGCGTGCCGGCCAGGTCGCCCAGCATGACAAGAGCGCCTACATCCAGCACCTGCTGAGCTATGTCGATGCCGGCAAGCTGAAGCCGCTGAAGCTGGTGGTCAATGCGGGCAATGGCGGCGCCGGCGCCATCGTTGACCTGTTGGCACCGCACCTGCCGTTCGAGTTCATCCGCATCTGCCACGAGCCGGACGGCAGCTTCCCCAATGGCATTCCCAATCCGCTGCTGCCGGAGAACCGCGCCGCCACCGCCGACGCCGTACGCGAACATGGCGCCGATTTCGGCATCGCGTGGGACGGTGACTTCGATCGCTGCTTCTTCTTCGACCACAGCGGCCGCTTCATCGAGGGCTACTACCTGGTCGGCCTGCTGGCCAAGGCGATCCTGGCGCGCCATCCCGGCGGCAAGATCGTGCATGACCCGCGCCTGGTCTGGAACACCGTGGACATGGTCGAGCAGGCCGGTGGCGTGCCAGTGCAGTGCAAGAGCGGCCACGCCTTCATCAAGGAAAAGATGCGTGCCGAAGACGCGGTGTACGGCGGCGAGATGAGCGCGCACCACTATTTCCGCGAGTTCGCCTATGCCGACTCGGGCATGATCCCGTGGCTGCTGATCGCCCAGCTGGTTTCCGGGAGCGGCCGTTCGCTGGCCGACTGGGTCGAAGACCGCATGGCAGCCTACCCGTGCAGCGGCGAGATCAACTTCAAGGTGGCCGATGCCAAGGCCGCCGTCGCGCGCGTGATGGAACACTTCGCCGCGCAATCGCCCAGGCTGGACCACACCGACGGCATCAGTGCCGACTTCGGCAACTGGCGCTTCAACCTGCGCAGCTCCAATACCGAGCCGCTGCTGCGCCTGAACGTCGAAGCGCGTGGTGACGCGTCGCTGATGCAGGCGCGTACCGACGAACTCTCCCGTCTCATCCAGCAGTAACCGAGGCCCGCATGAGCAGCATCCAGCCCGTCATCCTGTCCGGCGGATCCGGTACCCGCCTGTGGCCGCTTTCGCGCGAGGCCTACCCGAAGCAGTTCCTGCCACTGGCCGGCGAGCTGACGATGCTGCAGGCCACCTGGCAACGCGTCGCCCCACTGGCGGCGCGTGGTCCGCTGGTGATTGCCAACGAGGAACACCGCTTCGTTGCCGCCGAACAGCTGCAGCAGGTCGGGGCCGAGGCGGCCGCGATCATCCTGGAACCGGTGGGCCGCAACACTGCACCGGCGATTGCCGTAGCCGCGCTGGAGGCCACCCGTGGCGGTACCGACGCGCTGCTGCTGGTGCTGCCCTCCGACCATGTGATCACCGACGAAGCGGCCTTCCGCAGTGCAGTGCAGGCCGCAGCAAGTGCCGCCGACGCCGGCAAGCTGGTGACCTTTGGCATCGTCCCGACCGGCCCGGAAACCGGTTATGGCTATATCAAGGCCGCTGATGGACAGGGCGTGCGCGCGGTCGAACGTTTCGTCGAGAAGCCCGACCTGGAGACCGCCACCGGCTACGTCAGCAGCGGTCAGTACTACTGGAACAGCGGCATGTTCCTGTTCAAGGCGTCGCGCTATCTGCGGGAGCTGGAACGCTTCCAGCCGGAAATGCTGGCCAGCAGCCGCCAGGCCTGGCAGCAGGCTCGCCGCGATGCGGACTTCACGCGCTTGGACAAGGACGCCTTCACCGCCGTGCCCTCGGACTCGATCGACTACGCGGTGATGGAAAAGACCGCCGACGCGGTGGTGATCCCGCTCGATGCCGGCTGGAACGATGTCGGCTCGTGGACCGCACTGCGCGATGTCTCGCAGCAGGATGGCGACGGCAATGCCCACCAGGGTGATGTGATCGCCATCGATTGCCGCAACACCTATGCCTATGCCCAGCGCCTGGTCGCACTGGTCGGGCTGGATGATGTGGTCGTGGTCGAGACCGACGATGCGGTGCTGGTCGGCAAGGCTGACCGCATGCAGGAGGTCAAGACCGTGGTGGCCAAGCTGAAGGCCGAAGGCCGCAGCGAGGCGACCTGGCACCGCAAGGTGTACCGCCCCTGGGGTGCCTACGACTCGATCGACAACGGCGAGCGCTTCCAGGTCAAGCGGATCACGGTCAAGCCCGGCGGCACGCTCAGCCTGCAGATGCATCACCACCGCGCCGAGCACTGGATCGTGGTCAGCGGCACCGCCGAGGTGACCCGCGGCAACGAGGTGATCCTGCTCAGCGAGAACCAGAGCACCTACATCCCGCTGGGCGTGACCCATCGCCTGCGCAATCCCGGCAAGCTGCCACTGGAGCTGATCGAAGTGCAGTCGGGCAGCTACCTGGGCGAGGATGACATCGTGCGGTTCGAGGACACGTACGGGCGCAACTGACGCGGCGCCCGCTGGTGGGTGCCGACTGTTGGTCGGGGCGGGTGCCGACCGTTGGTCGGCACGTCGCCTACCGGGTCAGGCAATCTCCGCCATCACCCGCTTCAGGCCGTCCTGCCAGGTCGGCAGCACGATGCCGAAATCCTGCTGCAGCTTGCGGTTGTCCAGCACCGACCAGGCTGGACGCTTGGCCGGGGTCGGATACTCGGAACTGGGAATCGCCTCGACGGTCGGCACCTTGACCAGTACGCCGGTGGCCAACGCTTCGGCGAAGATCGCCTCGGCGAACCCATGCCAGCTGGTCTGGCCATTGGCGGTAAGGTGCCAGGTACCAGACAGCTGATCCGGATGCTGCAGCGCCTGCGCGGTAACATCGGCGATCAGCGCGGCCGGGGTCGGCGTACCGATCTGGTCGGCCACTACCCGCAACGCATCACGCTCGGCACCTACGCGCAGCATGGTGCGCAGGAAATTCGCGCCGTGCGAGGCATAGACCCAGGCCGTGCGGAAGATCAGGTGGCGGCCACCGGCCGCGCGTACGGCATCCTCACCATCTCGCTTGCTGGTGCCATATACACCCAGCGGTGCAGTCGACTCATCTTCGCGGTACGGCGCGGAACCCTGACCATCGAACACATAGTCGGTGGAGTAATGCACGAACGGCACGCCATGCGCCGCACACCATCGTGCGATCACACCCGGCGCCTGCGCATTGGCAGCGAAGGCGGCCTCTGCGTCCTGCTCGGCACGATCCACAGCCGTGTAGGCCGCAGCATTGACCACGATCGACGGCTGCAGGCGGTCCAGCAGCGCCGGCAGACTGTCGGGCTGGCTGAAATCGGCCGTTTCGCAGGCACGGCCATCTGGCAACCGGCCACTGCGCGTGGTTGGCACCACCGTACCCAGTGGTGCCAAAGCGCGCAGCAGTTCCTGACCGACCTGGCCGTTGCCGCCGAAGACCAGCACCGTCATGGGGTGTAGACCGGCAGGCGGTCCTCAGCGATGTCCTTCAGGAACGGCGCGTTCTCGTCCTTGGCCGACAACGTCGGTGCACTGACCGGCCAATCCACGGCGATATCGGCATCGTTCCAGCGTACGCCAGCATCGGCCTCCTTTACGTAGACATCGGTGCACAGATAGTTGAACAGCGCCGTATCAGAAAGCACAGCGAAGCCGTGCGCGAACCCTTCTGGAATCCAGAACTGCCGCTTGTTTTCGGCGCTCAGGATCACCGCTTCCCAGCGTCCGAAGGTCGGCGAGCCGCGGCGGATGTCCACCGCGACGTCATAAACTTCACCCTGCAGCACCGAGATCAGCTTGCCCTGCGGGCGCGGCCACTGGTAATGGAGGCCACGCAGCACGCCCTTGCTCGACGACGAAACATTGCTTTGTACGAAGCCGCCCTCCAGCCCCGCCTCAGCGAACCGGTCGGCATTCCATGTTTCAAAGAAAAATCCGCGGGCATCGCCGAACACGTTCGGCTCGATCACTTTGCATCCAGCCAGACTCGTCTCGATGACTTTCACGGCACGACACCACGCTGCAACAGCTTGACCAGATACTGGCCATAGCCATTCTTGCTCAATGGTGCAGCCAGTTCCTCAAGCTTGGCCGCATCGATCCAGCCCTGCCCGAAGGCGATCTCTTCAGGGCAGCACACTTGCAGGCCCTGCCGGGTCTGGATGGTCTCGATGAAGTTCGAGGCTTCCAGCAACGACTGATGGGTACCCGTATCCAGCCAGGCGTAGCCGCGACCCAGTGCTTCAAGGTGCAGGTTGCTCTCTGCCAGATAGCGCTTGTTGAGATCGGTGATTTCCAGCTCGCCGCGCGGCGAAGGCTTCAACTCGGCCGCGTACTCGCTGGCTTTTCCATCATAGAAATACAGGCCGGTCACAGCATAGTTCGAACGCGGATTCTCGGGCTTCTCGACCAGATCGATCACTCTGCCATCCTTGTTGAACTCGGCCACGCCATAGCGTTCCGGATCATTCACCCAGTAACCGAACACCGTGGCACCTGCATCCCGCTGGTCGGCACGCCTGAGCACCTCGCGCAGGCCGGTCCCGTGGAAGATGTTGTCTCCCAGCACCAGGCAGCTCGGCTTGCCGGCCACGAAGTCGCGACCGATCAGATAGGCCTGCGCCAGCCCATCGGGGCTGGGCTGCACTGCGTACTGGATGTCCATGCCCCATTGCGAGCCATCGCCCAGCAGCTGCTGGAACAGAGCCTGTTCATGGGGAGTATTGATGATCAGCACTTCGCGGATGCCCGCCAGCATCAGCACGCTGAGCGGATAGTAGATCATCGGCTTGTCGTATACCGGCAGCAGCTGCTTGCTGACGCCCTTGGTGATCGGATACAGCCGGGTGCCGGAGCCACCGGCGAGGATGATGCCCTTGCGCTGGGTCATGAGGTCTCCTGGGTTCAGGCCGCAGTGCCGATGCGCTGCAGACGGTAGCTGCCGTCGAGCACGCCGTTGACCCATGCCTGGTTGTCCAGGTACCAGTCGACGGTGAAGGTGATGCCCTGCTCGAAGGTGTAGGCCGGCTCCCAGCCCAGGTCGTTCTTCAGCTTCGACGCATCGATCGCGTAGCGGCGGTCATGACCCGGGCGGTCGGCCACGTAGGTGATCTGGCTGCTGCGCGGCTGGCCATCCTCACGCGGGCGACGCTGGTCCAGAAGCGCGCAGATGGCCTGCACCACTTCGATGTTCTGCTTTTCCGAGTTGCCACCGACGTTGTAGGTCTCGCCAACCTGACCCTTGGCCAGCACGGTACGGATCGCCTCGCAGTGGTCGGACACGAACAGCCAGTCGCGCACCTGCTTGCCATCGCCGTACACCGGCAGCGGCTCGCCGGCCAACGCCTTGGCGATCACCAGCGGGATCAGCTTCTCGGGGAAATGGTACGGGCCGTAATTGTTGGAGCAGTTGGTGGTCAGCACCGGCAGCCCGTAGGTGTGGTGGAACGCACGCACCAGGTGGTCGGAGGCGGCCTTGGACGCCGAATACGGCGAATTCGGCGCATACGGGGTGGTTTCGCTGAACTTGCCGGTCTCACCCAGGGTGCCGTACACCTCGTCGGTGGACACATGCAGGAAGCGAAACGCCGCGCCCTGCTCGGCCGGCAGGGCCTTCCAGTAGTCACGTACCGCTTCCAGCAGGCCCAGGGTGCCAACCACGTTGGTCTGGATGAAGGCGCCAGGACCATCGATCGAACGGTCCACATGGCTTTCTGCAGCGAAGTTCAGCACCGCATCCGGCCGATGTTCGGCCAGCAGGCGGGATACCAGCGCGCTGTCACCGATGTCACCCTGCACAAACACGTGGTGCGGGTTGCCGTCCAAGCTGGACAGCGTCGTCAGGTTGCCGGCATAGGTCAGTGCGTCGAGGTTGATGACCTTGATGCCACGGGCGACCGCTTCGAGAACAAAGTTACCGCCAATGAATCCGGCACCGCCGGTGACAAGCCATGTGGGCACTACCTGTTCTCCTGTTGATGATCCATGTGGGCCGCACCCGGCAGCCCGACTCAGCGCAACAGGATACATCGGGGGCACCTTCACTACTGCCCTCACACCGTGAACAACACGCAGGGCCTCGCGGATTCTGCTGCATCGCAGCAAAACCATACGCATTCGCATGGTGCCCCGTCACCCGCTAGAATCGGGATCCCACCCCCGAACCGGTTGCTGTGCGAGGACCGGACGCTCTCTCCGTTATTGAAGGACCCCGTACCAGATGAAAATCCTCGTCGCGTACAAGCGCGTGGTGGACTACAACGTCCGCATTCAGGTCAAGCCGGACGGTTCCGGCGTGGTCACCGACGGCGTCAAGCTGTCCCCCAACCCCTTCGATGAAATCGCCTTGGAAGAAGCCCTGCGCCTGCGCGACAAGGGCATCGCCAGCGAAGTCGTGGTCGCCACCATTGCTCCGGCCGATGCCCAGGCGCATCTGCGCAACGGCCTGGCCATGGGCGCCAACCGCGCGGTCCATGTGGTCACCGACCAGGCCATCCAGCCGCTGACCGCCGCACGCACCCTGCTCAAGCTGATCGAGAAGGAACAGCCGGACCTGGTGATCCTCGGCAAGCAGGCCATCGACGACGACGCCAACCAGACCGGTCAGATGCTGGCCACGCTGTGGGGCCGTCCGCAGGCGACCTTCGCCAGCAAGCTGGACATTGCCGATGGCAAGGCCACGGTGACCCGCGAAGTCGACGCCGGACTGGAAACGCTGGAAGTGGACCTGCCGGCCGTGGTCACCACCGACCTGCGCCTGAACGAACCGCGCTTCATCAAGCTGCCGGACATCATGAAGGCCAAGGCCAAGCCGCTGGAGACCCTGCAGCTGGCCGATCTCGGCGTTGAAGCCGCCGACACCTTCAAGACCACCCAGTACGCCGCGCCGTCCAAGCGCAGCAAGGGCGTGATGGTCAAGGACGCGGCCGAACTGGTTGCCGCACTCAAGCAGAAGGGGTTGCTGTAATGAGCAAGATTCTCGTCATCGCCGAGCACCACGACGGCAAGCTCAACGCCGCCACCGCCAAGACCGTCAGCGCCGCCGCCGCCATCAGCGGCGCCAGCATCGATGTGGTCGTGCTGGCCGCCGACCCGGCCGCCGTCGCCGCTGAAGCCGCGAAGATCGCCGGCGTTGCCAAGGTCCTGACCGTGGCCAACGCCGCCAACGCGCAGGCCATCGCGCAGGTCCTGGCGCCGCAGATCGCACAGCTGGCCAAGGGCTACAGCCACGTGTTCGGCCCGTCGACCACCTTCGGCAAGGACCTGATGCCGTGCGTGGCCGCCCTGCTCGGCGTCAACCAGGTCTCCGACCTGATGACCGTCGAAGGCAGCCACACCTTCAAGCGCCCGATCTACGCTGGCAACGCGATCATCACCGTGGAAGCCCCGGCCGACCAGATCGTGGTCGCCACCGTGCGCGCCGCGTCGTGGCCGGAAGCCGCCCAGGGCGGCAGTGCCGCCATTGAAGCGGCCAGCGTCGATGCTGCCCTGCCGACCCACACCCGCTTCATCGGCCTGGCCGCCGGTGCCAGCGACCGCCCGGACCTGCAGAGCGCCAAGCGCGTGGTCTCCGGTGGCCGTGGCGTCGGCTCGGAGGAGAACTTCAAGGTCATCTTCCAGCTGGCCGACAAGCTCGGCGCGGCCGTCGGTGCCTCGCGCGCCGCCGTCGATGCCGGCTATGTGCCCAGCGACCTGCAGGTCGGCCAGACCGGCAAGATCATCGCGCCGGAACTGTACGTGGCTGTCGGCATCAGCGGTGCCATCCAGCACCTGACCGGCATCAAGGATGCCGGCACGATCGTGGCGATCAACAAAGACGGCGATGCGCCGATCTTCGAGATTGCGGATATCGGCCTGGTGGGGGATCTGTTCACGATCCTGCCGGAGCTGGAGACATTGCTCTGATGAGGTGCGCTGGCAGTTGGATTCTGCTGGTCGCGGAAGAAGGCGCGCGCGCACGCGCGCCTGCCTTCCTGGCACGGCGGGGAACTGCGCCATGACAAGTACGCCGTTGGCCGGCGTCCGTGCTGGCTTCCGGAATTTACTGAAGCAGTACGCAGGCTTCTTCATCGTTTCAGGCACCGGGCTTGTAATCGCCGTGGGCCTGCTGTGGCTGCTGGTACACCTGGTACACCTGCCGGTGGGATGGGCCAACGCCATCGCAGATACCTCCGCGGCAACCTTCGTGTTTCTGGTTTCCCGCCAGAGGATTTTTGACGGCGCTGGCGGGCACGATGGGCTCAAGTATCTGGCATGGCTGGCCTGGCAGGCGGTTCACATAATGCTGATTTCGCTCGCCTTGGCTTGGCTGACGAGCACGTTCGGTCCTCGCTTGTACGACATTACGTCAGGCAGCCCGGAGACGCTTCTCAAGATTGCCATCACACCATTCACAATGACCCTCAACTTCGTTGTTGCTCGACTTCTTCTCCATTCCGGCAATGCCAAGGAAAATCCCTGATCCAGGCCTGCGAGACTCAATCAGCCGGCCTCCGTCTGGCCTGAGTGAAATGAGCCAACAGCGCTGATAGCTCCTCGGCATCCGGATCCCCGAGCCAAGGCAATCGTCCAACCCGGGGCAGGTGCGATTCCAGGGGAGGCGGGTCGCGCGCCTTCCATGCCAACGGGTCGCCAACCAGGGGCGGAGGATCATGGAGATGCCCTCATGTGATGTTAATATCTCCCGTCCTGTGACGCCATTGACCGCACCTTCGGTTCGCTCCCGCGCGGAACTTCCCTGAACCGTTGCCTGAGAGGTGTCGCCATCTTGCGGGGCGCCATTCAAATACACTGTTGCACGACCTATTCCCGCCGCGATCAGAAAGAGACGCATGAGCAGACACCTTGTCTTCATCCCCGCCTATAACTGTGCGCGACAGATTGCCCGTGTGCTCAGGCAGTTCGAATCGCTCCCGACTGGCTTTGTTGATCGTGTCCTCGTGATCGACAACCGGAGCACCGACGAGACGCTTCAGGTCGCATGCGACGCAGCCCGTCAGTTCACGAGCTGCGAGATTCAGGTCTGCCGCAACGTGGAAAACTATGGATTGGGTGGATCGCAGAAGGTGGGCTTCGCGCATGCCTTGGAGAACGGGTTCGAACGCGTAACGATTCTGCATGGCGACGATCAGGGGTCGATTGCCGATCTTGTCCCGGTGTTGTCCGGGGACAGCGTAAATCTGGATGCGCTGCTGGGCGCACGATTCATGCCCGGTAGCACCCTGCCTGGTTACTCCGCTTTTAGAACCTTCGGCAACGAAGTGTTCAACCTGCTGTTCTCGCTCGTGGCTCGCAAGCGGCTGCATGACCTGGGGTCAGGCCTGAACAGCTACCGTACTGCAATCTTCAGGGGTGGCTTCCATCTGCGCTTCCCGGATGACCTAACTTTCAACTACTGCATGGTGCTGGCTCACAGCCACCTGCGCCACAGCATGACGTTCTTTCCGATCACTTGGCGGGAGGACGACCAGATTTCGAATGTCAGACTTTTCCGCCAGGCATCAAAGGTGCTGGCACTGCTGGGCGCCTTCGCCTTGCGGCCACGCGCCTTTCTATCCAGGGATCACCGACAGCGCGTAACTGCGGATTACAGGACCGAGGTGATCTACCAATCGAGGACGGGGGCGTGAGGATATTTCCCCGCCTCCTCGACCTTGTGCTACCTGCGGCTGCGCTTGGGCTGGCCATCTTCTGGCTGACGACTCGCACCCACCTTGGCCCTGGAATCTGGGTAGCGGTGATCGCATACGCCATCTCTCATTTATTGCGCGTGTCGCGGCTGGTGATGTTTTTCATCTTCGAGAAGCCTTCGCTGGCAAATGTGTCGGCGACCCATGCATGGAGCACCTGGCTCAGTGCGGTGGCTCCATTCAAGCTCGGTGAGCTCACCAGGGCATGGGCCATCATGCGGCTCGCCCGCAAGCCTGCGGCTGGCTTGGCAGCCTATGCCAGCGAAAAGGTGCTCGATGCCTCGGTCCTGTTGTTGGCCATTCTGGCTCTGACTTCGAGCGGATACAGCGATGCAGCAATCGGCCTGCTCGCTGCGGTGCTTCTAACCGTGCTTCTGTTTGCACTTGCCGCCTATCTCACCAGTCGCGCAACTTCCACAGAACTTCGTCAGCTCATCCTGGTTGGCTCCAGCAGCGTGCGTGGACTGCATGCATTGACCTTGCTTAATACATTCGAGGCAGCCTTCAGCGCATTCCGGCAGATGATGGGCGGCCGCGTCCTTCTTCTGCTCCTGGTGACCATTGGAATCTGGATCCTTGATTTCACTGCGTTCTACCTTATCGCCATGAACGTCGACCCTGCACCTGGTCAGCTCGCGGGCTTCATCGATATGTTCGAATCCGTCCTGCTGCAGTCGGCATTCTCACCTTGGCACGCAGGCTACTGGAACGTAGTCACCCTGACTCTCGCCACGGCAACCATTCCATCGAGCATCTATTGCCTTTACAGCTCGCTGGCACGGCGCCGCTCTAGGCAGACCAGCTACCGCATTGAGCATAGGCAGAAGCGCTATTCCGGAGAACAAGCATGACGTTGCACCTTGTCATTGACGATCGCCAGACGGCATCACCCCCCGTCAGTGACCTGATCGGGCATCGGCGGTTCGGCGAGGTCAACTACCGCCGGAGTGCCCTGCTTGGCTGGATGAAGGCTCGAGCAATGGAGGTGGGCTGCAGCGATATCCACGTTGTCCGTTCCGATGGCGACCTCACACAGGCAATAGAACAGGCGAATCTGAACGAGTGCAGGACACTCATGGTTCCAGCGTGCGTTTGGATCCGTGATATCGGCAGCGGTTCCGCGCTGATAAAGCGCCTGGTACTTGCTGCCATCGACGCGCACATTCGTGTTGGAAACCAAGCAGTGCTGTATAGCGCTTCGGGGATATCCCTGGGAAGGCTGATAAAAGGTCTGGACCAGCCGCCGCTTCCTGGTTTGGTGGTCATGGATGGCTCGGATGCGTTCGTCGACCTGAATGACTACCGGAACTGCTTGTCGCTTCTGTCAGGGGCATTCGAGGCCCGCCATTTCAATGACATCCGCGCCGATGAGCTCACCATCAGCAAGCGCTCTTCCAACGCCCGCAAAATTACTGCCGAGCATGATTACTGGTACCTGCTTCCTCAAGCGATGCGGCGATGGTTTGTCATGCCCTATGACCTGCGCGTGGAAGCCAGCGGCGCAGAATATCGGATGGAAAGACTGCAGGTTGCTGACGTAGCCCTGCAATGGGTTCATGGCGCCATATCCGGCCCCGAACTACAGCAAGTGCTTTCCCTGCTGCGCGCGTTCCTTCAAGAACGTCCAAGCCGTCAGGTAGATGTCGAGGTCTGCAGCGCCACACAGCGTGAGCTCTATCTGAACAAGCTCATGCGCCGGATGGAGGAATTGCGCGCACTGCCGGAGGGCCGCGAGCTGGAGAACTGGCTTGCCATCGGCACGCCATACACGTCGTTCGATGAACTGACAGCCCGCTACACCGACCTGTACAACAAGGTCACCCAAAGCGTCCCAGTAGCCACGTCTCGAGAGTGCATCGGGCACGGAGACCTATGCTTCTCAAACATGCTGTATGAGCGTCACGGCAGGCTTCTTAAACTAATTGACCCCAAGGGCGCCATCACAGAAGCCGAACTGTGGACCGACCCCAGTTACGACGTCGCCAAACTCTCGCATTCGATCCTCGGCGACTATGACTTCATCAACCAGGATCTATATCGACTTGAAGTTGACCAAGATGGGCGGCTGAGCTTGATCGTCAATGCACACGCGGGCATTGATGACGCAAAGAATAGATTCCTTGAGTGGCTCACCGATAACGGTTACGACCCCCTGCTTGTCCGCCTCCACGAATTGTCTTTGTTCCTGTCAATGCTGCCATTGCACATTGACAGAAAGCACAAAGTTCTCGCATTCCTGATCAACGCAACGGATATCCTTCATGACATCGAGCAAAACTATCAGCAACGATTCAACACTGGTCATTGATGTCGATGGCACGCTCTGTCCGATCAAGAAGGACGGCGAGAGCTACTCGGATCTCGTGCCTTATCCGGAGATAATTTCCCGAATGCGCGAATATCGTGAGCTGGGCTTCCGGATCGCGCTCAGCACTTCCCGCAACATGCGGACGTTCGATGGCAACCTCGGGCGCATCAATGCAGTCACTGCGCCACAGATGGTGGAGTGGTTGCAGCGCTGGGATATCCCTTACGACGAGCTCTACTTTGCCAAACCGTGGCCAGGAAAGGACGGGTTCTACGTCGACGACCGCACGGTCAGGCCCGATGAGTTCCGCGACTTGTCCTTTGATCAGATCCGGAACTTGCTGAATGGCGACAGGGACACGGATTAATCCATGACGACTCTGCTGATAACCATGGCTGGGCTGGGTTCGCGCTTCGCTGCGGCCGGATACACCGTGCCGAAGTACATGATAGAAGCAAAAGGCTCCACCCTTTTCGCTTGGTCAATGATTAGCTTGAAAGGCTACATGCCCGCTCGTTGCGTCTTCGTCGTTCGGCGGGAAGACCATGCACGCGACTTCATCATCAACCAATGCAAAGCATTGGGCATCGATGATGTTGAGATCGTCGAGATCGACGGCTTGACCAATGGACAAGCAACAACGGCCCTGCTTGCCATTGATCACTGCCAGGCTAATGCACCGATTGCGATCTTCAATATAGACACACACATCTCGCCCGGCAGCATGCAGCCCCCAGGCGGGAATGTCGACGGTCATATTCCCTGCTTCTTGGCTCCCGGCACACACTGGAGCTTCGTTCGCCTGGGCGAGGACGGACTCGCGTTGGAGGTTCGCGAGAAACATCGCATTTCGGAGCTGGCGACAGTTGGACTCTATTGGTTCCGCTCTCCGGAACTGTATCGCCGCACCTACGAGCAACACTTCGGCGCAAGCGGTTCGGGGCTTGAGCGCGGAGAAGCTTACATCGCCCCCATGTACAACACGATGATCAAGCAGAACGCTCGGGTCAGCGTTTCGGTCCTGGAATTCTGCGATGTCGTCCCACTCGGAACTCCCGCCGAACTGGACGCATTCCTTTCCCTGCAGCAGTAGAAGAGCCATGTCGATCTCACAGCCGTCAGCACGCCAGCTCGGTGCAGCTGCAGTTTCTTTCGCCCTCTACCTGGCCGTAGCGTGGTCAGCGGACTGGTTTGGAATGAATGGGCGCGGCACGGAAGTGCTTTTTCTTCGCCTAGCTGGCGCTGGAACGGCGTCCATTGCGCTGCTGCTGTCTTTCCGACTTTTCCTACTCGCCGATACCGCGTCGCGACTGGTCTTCCTGGCCTGGGCCATGTGGCTCGGTGCCGCACTGGCACTGGTCTGGCCAGGAATCTTGATGTCGGATACCTATTCGGCTTACTTGTATGGACTCAACTTCCCCATCGATAGCTGGCTTGGGTTCATGACCCCGGTCGGCTATCAATTTGTCCTGCAAGTGATTCCGAAATACTGGGCGATCAGCTTGGTTCAAGTTCTCATGGCCGCGATGTTGCTAGCCTATGCCGACTGGACTGTCCGGCGCTTGGGTGGCGGACTTATCGCCAGGATCGTCCTGCATCTTCCATTGGCTGCATCGGTTGCATTCGTATCCACGAGCCTGCTGCTGAGTCGAGACGTGCCTTTCGCGATGATCCAGGTCGCACTGGCATTGGTGCTGCTCAACTACCTGCTTGATCGGCACTGGACATCTACGCGCTACATAGTCGCGCTGAGCCTGCTGTCCGCCCTGGGCCTAGTGGTCCGGACCGATGGATTGCTCCCGGCATTCATTGCCATGGCCATCGTTCTGATCAAGGTACTCCACAGTCCGCGCTCCACAGCGCTGCTGTTTTCTGCATTCGCTGCTCCATTGCTGGTCTGCAGTCTTCTGCTGCCATCGGTTCTGGGTGAATGGCAGAACCGCTGGGGATATCAACTGACATTGGCTCTTAACCCGCTCGGCCAGCTAGTACAGGGCCCCTATTACGAAAGCACGCCTGGCGCCGCTCGTACTGCCGTTGACCCCATCATTCCATATGACCGTGTCGTCGAACGATCAATTCCACAGGAGATCCCGCTGTACTGGGACCAGGCGATGAATCCCAATGCGACAGAAGAACAGAAGCAGGGCTTCCTGGCTGCGGTGACTACTTTGATTGTCGAAAACCCGGCGAAGTTCGTCTCTGCAAAGCTGATGACAGCAGGGTATGCCTCTGGCCTCGGCCCAAGGACGCTCACATTTGTCGAGGGTGACATCGCAGGGAACTGGTCAACCTTGAACGCCTCCAATCCCTACTATTCCGACGGCCGACCGATGTCGCATGTGCGCAGTCTGTTCGGGACTCTTGGGCCTTCCCGCGAATCTGTTATGGCGGCCCTAAGTTCGACCACGCAATACCAGGGTATGCACCTCAAGGGGTCGTTCCTGTGGTGGAATTTCATTCCGGAACTGGTACTGCTTCTTTTGGTGGTACTGGCCTACCGATGGGCACCCGCAAGCAGCCTGGCGGCTGTGCTGATTCTTTCCAGGATTCCAGCAATGGTACTTTTCGCTCCAGGATCGCATTTCAAGTACTACTTCACGGTCGAAATAGCCGGTTCAGTACTCCTGATTACAGCTTTTCTGGAAGCTCGCCTGCATCTGCAGGGAACCAGCTGGTCAACTCGACTGCTAACCGGAGCTCAGAGAGTTCGCAGCAACTGGTCGGCCGGGACGGCCCGAAACACTTGAATCATTTCGTGGGACTCGCCTAGGACCAAATACCGGTTGTGGGAATTGATGGAAGCCAGCGCCGGTCCGGCGCTACGGGACTCTGCGTGCGGACTGATACTCCAAGTCCGCCCTCCTAGTGACAGGCGCACGAAGCGTGCTCCTGCGGACTCGGCGTCTCCTTGAATCTGCGCCGAGACGGCGTTGGGAGCAACCCGCCGTATGGGTATCGATGCGACGCGAGAATGACGAGCACCCGATACCACCGTCGTCAATCAACGGAGCTCTATCACCGCGGCCCCTGGGCCAGGATATTCCAGCACCGGACTACGCACTCTCACCAATCTCAATCTTGGGGAAGGCAACTGAGGCTGCTCTGAAAGCTGCTCTCCAGCTCTTCGGCGGGCGAGGCCTCGAGCAATCAGCCCCGCCCTCGCAACAGACGACGCAGAACGCGATCAGTCAAGCAGCCTGTTACGGAAGCACCACGTTCATTGCAGGCATTGCCTATCGTGGTGCTGGCGCCGATCCCGAAACTGCTTCAGCCAAGAGTCCATTGGTTTTTGTAGCTGTGGCCAGGGTGACGAAGCCGGTCTCGCCAGAGCACAGCCTCTTCGCCTGGCGCTTGAACTCTTGGGCAAGAGGCCCGATCTGAAGGATCAGCAGCGGCTACTGCGTGGCCGACTCAACGAAAACTCTGTTGAAAGATCTAGCGGACGTGGCGATCAGCCTCGAACCAGCCCGGCGTCCGGACTGCGACCGGGCGGGGCTCCAACTGCATTGCGGAAACACCCGTGAAATCGCGCCGAGAGCGCGGCCAAGCGCTCTCTTCACGTCACGATCTCAACCACGCGCCACGTGCACCGCGTTGATCTCTCTTTCCGTTCCTGCCGACGCATTTCTCTTCCGGGCAGTCAGGTAACCATCGAGGGCTTCGAGCGATGCGGTGAAGTCCTCCCAGCGGCGATTCCGGCGAAGCGATTCAAGCTGTCGCTGGACGCGCTCGCTGCGAAGTTGAGCAGAGGACTGCAGTAGTCTTAGCTGCGAAACGAATGCATCCACGTCGTCATAACGCTCGACCATATCCTCCTCTGCGAGGAAGTCCACGATCCCCCCCACCTGCGGTGCGAGGATCGGCAGTCTCGCCGCGGCTACATCGAACAGGATGGTCGGCGTCCCTTCCCACGCCGTCGTGTGCAGATAGGCAAAGTGATCAGGGGTTGCCACGTCCTCAAGCCTCTGGAATTCGCCGTGGAGAGTAACGTTGTGCAGAGACCGTAGCTGGGAGAGATCCTGCACCGCTGCGCCAGACATCACTTGTGCACCGTACACATCGAAGTGCACGTCAGGCATCCGCGTAGCGATCGCTGCCAGGATGTCCGGGCGCTTCTGCCGGTCGAGACGGCCGGCCCACAACACGCGCCTGGCACCGTCCGCAGAGATCGCCTGTCCGCACGATTCGGCCACCCGACCGTCATATGGGAACGGGATGAAGGTGAAGGAACCACGAGGAATGCCCAGCTCACGCGACCATATCTGCGGATAACGCGAGTTGTCGCAGATTACCGTGGAAAGGTGCGGGTAGCAGTAGCGCAGATAGTCACGCGCGTAACCGACCGGATTCATCCGCTGGTCGTAGTCATCGCAGAACAGCGAAGCAAACAATCGCGAGTGCTGGGTCAGCGCCAGCCCGTGGCGCAGGATTGCATCCCAACCAACACGGGAGTTCACAAGATGAACCGTCGGCGCGCGCAACTGCAGCAGTACACGCACCATTACATTGACTTGCTGGTTGAAATCCAGGGAAGCCGCAATGTTCCCGAAATCGACGCATTGGGCCTGCGCCGGCAGCCTGGAGGCCCATGGCGACGAAGCGGGCTCAGTCGTAAGAACAAGAATCCGTGCCAACGGATCGCTCTGCGCGATGGCGCTTGCGTGATAAAGGATTCCCCGATCCGCCCCACCTGGCTTCAGCCATGGCACAAGCAATGCATGCGTATACGGCTCTCCACCAATGGCATCGGATAGTGCGGCATACACCTCCCCCTGCCGGGTATCCATCGGAACCGAATAGAAGGCGTAGCGCTCCACGCCGGATCCTGGCGGCAGCAACTCTGGTTCTATCGAAGCAAGTGCACGCATCTCATCCTGCAGCCAGACCGGCATCGTAGGTGCCGATGCGATGCCATACGTTGACGCATTCGAATCTGTCGACTTTGCGGACAGCATGGCAAGCACACGGCGGACCCAGTGTGCCACCCGGCGCGTGTACCGATTGCGGACCCAGCGATTATGAGTGAGTTGATCAAACATGGCCTTGTCCTTTGCCGCGCTTGCGCCCAAGGGCAAACAGCGAGGTGCAGGGAATGACGGTTTTCAATGCGTGGCTGGCTTCGTTGAGAGAACCATGCCATTTGCGCCGGTAGAAGTAAGCCGATCCCCAGGCGAGCCGGTGGACCACTCCGCGGGCAATCGTCTCCGCATTCCAGTACCAGTCTTCGTACCCGAAGCCAGTTCGCTTCGGGTAGCAGGCCACGTAGGGAATGCTCTCGAACAGCTCGCGGGTGGAGAACGCTGCACTGATCCAGGGGTTCACAGTGAGCAATGCGTTCTCATCGTAGTAACCTCCCTCCTGATCCACCTGCCAGTTGAACGCACTGTACATGCCGAAGCTCAGGACCATCTCAGGATGCAGAACGAAGCGCCCTTGCTGGCGAGCGGCCTCCTTCATGTGCACCAGGAAGTAGCCGGTGGAGACAAGATCATCACCGTCCAGAGTGCACACATAGTCTGCCCGGCACGCTGCCACACCCGCATTGCGTGCAAGTGCCGCATCCCCGAGCCGGGTCTCGACAAGAATTTCAGTCCCATCCAGATCGGGGTGCTCGGTCACGAACATGCGGGTCTGGTGGTCCGCGTTGTCCAGCACCAGGACCAGTTCAACCTCGACCCCATGCTCCCGCGCCACTTTGCGGGACAGCGCGTACGAGCGCAGCGAGGTGTGCGCAAGGATTCCTTCTCCATGGAAAGTGACGATGGCGCTCAGCGCTGGCCTGGTCATTTGCCGCTCCTGCGGCTCGACGGCACTACAGCTCGCCGCGTCCTCTTCGCATTCATTTGCGCCCCAATCTACTGAATTCTAAGCGTACTTAACGATCTTCATGATACTAGGGGACCTGTCCTGACGCGAATGGCCATTCCTCCTAGATCCGAACCCTCTTGGCGACGCCATAGTACTTCTCCACGAGCTGCTCCAGGTATCCTGGGCCAAAGTGAATACCGCAAGCCCTGGCGGCCCTAAGGCAGTCCGTGGTATCAATCGGAAACGCGGCACCGCGCTCAAGAATGCTGTAGTTCCCGCGCTTCGCGAGCGCACGTTCCATGCAATGAACAATGTCAGGCATACGGGTCGACTGGGCATCTGCGAGCGGCATCATCCGCGGGAACTGCTCGGGGTGACAGAGCACATGGGTCACCAGGGTCACCACATCTTCGACATCGATCAGATTGCGCTCAGAGCGTACCCACACCTCGAAGTGCTCACCAGACTGAATGCGTTGGCTGAGAAAATTGGTGAGCGTATGTGGGTTGCCTCCTTCGCCAACCACCTGTGGAAGCCGGAACACCCTGCCACGCTCATCGGCCAGCACCCGAGACTCCATCCAAGTCTTGTGCCGCAGGTAGGGAGTCCTCGGCTCGTCCGGATTGCCAACTGCGCAGCTTCCGAAATAGACAACCCGGCGCGCTTGCGGATAAGTGAACACCTCATCCAGCAGACGCTTCTCACGATCAAATGCAGCCTGCTCCCGCTCGTCGGAGTTGGACACCCCTGCAGCAACGATCACAGTCGCCCCGTCCTGCGGCCACTTGCCGGCGAAGGCCTTGGCAACCAGGCCTCGTCCAATAATCACTGAATTCTTCCTTGCTCGATAGATATGTCAGGCGCTGCCGGCAGTTCCGGCAGGTAGAACGGTATGTCTTGCAGTGTCTTGACGAAGGTGCTCCAGTCCCGACCATCTGATAGCGAGGCGTACTGTTCGATCCGACGCTGTTCACGCAGCGCCTGATCATGTCCCAAGTCCTTCAACCTCGCCACGAATCCAGCAACGTCATCGGGATCATCAACCAACCAAGCAGCATCGAGGAGATCGCCGATCCCCCCGACTGCTGGCGCCACGATCGGCAGACCCGCGGCCGCAGCATCAAGCAGCAGTGTCGGCAATCCTTCCCATGATGTGGTGAAAAGCAGCGCCGCATGCGTGGGACGCACGATGTCGTCGAACCGTTCGAATGAACCGTTCAGGACTACGTTGGGCAATCCTCTGATCTCCTTGACTGCAGGATCCGGACGGCCCAGTTCGGATACCCCATGCACGTCGAATCCTACTGATGGCATTGACTTTGCGACCTGGAGGAGAATGTCAAGCCGCTTCTGGCGATCAAAACGCCCTGCCCAGAGTACTCGAGCAGGACCTTCGATCAGATACGGCCCCTCCTTCCGGACAACCTTCTGGTCATAAGGGAAGCGCAGCACGCTGAACAGCTGTCGAGGAACACCAAGCTCCCTGGACCAGATGTTCGGATAGACGCTATTGTCGCAAAAAACCGTTACCAGGTTTGCATAGCTGTCGCGCAGGTGACTTCGGGCAAATCCGGTTGGAACCCCCTCCTCATCGCGGTCATCGCAGAACAGGGAAGCAAACAGCACTGAATTCTGGCGCAGCGCCAGTCCGTGCTGCGCGAACGCCTGCCAGGCGACCCTTGAATTGATGTTGTGAATCACCGCCGGTTGCATCTGCAGCAACAGCCGGGTCAGAAGTTGCACGCGACCGGGCAATGCCATGCCGCCCACAATCCGGCCAAATGGGAGCACCCTGACCGCCGCTGGGACTCGCTCAAGCCAAGGAGAGGCAACGTCCTCGGTAAGAACAAGCAATGCTTTGCCTGCGGGCAGCGCCTCTGCCCAGACCCGAAGGTGATGCAGCGCCCCCCGATCAGCCCCTCCCCGCACCAACCATGGCAAGATGAGAACGTGGCTGGCTGACTGAGTGCCGACAGACTCCACCAGTTCCCGATAGATCTCGCCCGGGCGGTTGGTGAGCGGGATCGAAGCGTGGCCAAAGCGCCTGGGCTCGTCACCCTCCCTCAACAGCTCCGGCTCGATCGCCGCCAGCGCCACCATTTCCTCATGCAGCCAGTCCGGCATTGGTCTGTGCCCGCTGCCGGTATTCCGACCCACGCGTTCAATGCGTCGACCCAGCCAGACCATGATGCGGCCCAGTTCCATTCGTGGATTACGCAGCAGCTGGCGAACATCGACACGACTCGCCAAAGCGAACAGACGCCGCATCAACAATGCTCCCATCGACCGAACAGATCACTCGGTGGCAAGACGGCGCGCATGGCGGCGCTGCTCGCATTGACCGAGCCTGTGTGCTTGAGCCTGTAGAAATAGGCCGTGCGTGGCACGATCAGATGCTCGTAGCCCGCCGCCACGGTCTGGCAACTCCAATGCCAATCTTCATAGCCATATCCGGTCTTTTCTGGCCGGCAGGCGACGTAGGGGATCTGACTGAAGACTTCACGGCGCGCGAACACGGCACTTATCCAAGGATTCGCGTGGAGCAGCACGTCCGGCGAAAATGGCATGCTGCGCTGATCAAGCTGCAGACTGATTCCATTTTCCCTGCCGAAGCTGGCAACCACCTCGGCGTGAAGAACGGACCGAACTGGAGCTGCCGCAGCAAAGGCCAAGTGTCGCTGAAAGTAATCCCGGCTGATCAGGTCATCGCCATCGAGGATGCAGACAAAGGTGCTTCTGGCCTGCTCGATACCCAGGTTGCGCGCCAGCGCCGGATCTCCTGCTGAAGTGACGAGGATCAGCTCATCTCCCTCCAGGTCAGGATGCCCGCGCACAATTGCGCTGGTTTTCTCATCTGCATTGTCCAATACCAGCACGAACTTCACCTGCGATCCGGCGGCAGACGCATGCTGGCGCGACCGCATGTAGCTTCGCAGCGCAGCATATGCAAACAATCCCTCGCGATGGAAAGTCACTACGACGGTAAGTTCAGCCATCATCGCGGATGTCTCCAATCGAGCAGCTTGGTAAGCAAACGCAATGCCGTGCGTACCACGGACTTCAGCGGCATGCGTTGAAGTGCTGACGCGAGCGAGGTCATCTCTTCTGCGATGGCCTCGGCCGGGAATCGCAGCTGAGGTGAGTTGCCGATGATCAGCCCGGTTGCTGCGGCGAGATCACGCGCTGCCTCCTCCAGCTTCCGGTGTGCTGCGATCTTGTCGTCCAGTGCAGCTGATTGGCGCTGATACGCGTTGTGCACCTGCGCCAGCTCCTCCCGCCTCCGCTGGAGCTCATCCTGCAGCCCCGCCCATTCAGCTTCCGCATGCAGATGCGCAAAGCGGAATGCGGCCCGGAGGCCCACGATCTCTGCCGCCCTGGCTTCATTCTCGGACTGCGATGCCTGAAGCTCTTCGGTACGCAGTGCCAACTCCTCATGCAGCCGGTAGTACTGCTGCTCCAACCAGTCTTTGCCTTCTTGCAGCTGGCGCTGCCACGTCAGGCGCTGGTCGAGCTCAAGACTCAGACTCTGGTACTGGGCATCCAGCCAGTTTTTCGCAGACGAGAGCTCCTCGTGCTGCGCCATCAGTCGCCTTAGCTCGGTGGCGAGACGTGCAGTGTGCCCGTCCAGCCATGCCTTTCCTTCCTGCAGCGTTTCACTTTCGATTCGATGCCTCTGAAGATCCGAACGCAGTTCGTCCATATCTTCAGCGAGCACAAGCAACTGTGACTCGAGTACGCGCTCCACCTCCTCCCGCCGCTCCAACTCGGCGTTGAGGTGGCGGTACTGACCGTCGAGCCAGTCCTTGGCAACCTGCAATTTGCCGATCCACTCCTGTTGAAGCCGCAGTTCCGTGCGCGCCTCCTGCAATTGTGCTTTCCAGGTATGGTTTCCCCCTTGCCAAGCAATCCCCGGCCGCAGTGGAGACTCAGCAGTAACCCGCAACGCAGTCGCCAGGCCACCGGCTTCATCCATGACCGCGGCCAATTCCGGCATCGAGAATGTCTCCGGCGCCGCAGGATCAGCCACGACTTCGGACCAGTCCGCCTGAGCGGACAGCCGCCGCGCCTCGTCCAGACCGCGGGACCATGCCATGCGTGCAGCATCGACGTTGCCTTGGCCGAACCTGATCCAGCCCAACCTTGCGGCGGCGGCAGTGGTCTTGGTACCCAGCAGCGGGCTGAAGGCCAGCACATCGAATGCCAGGACACGCTGATAGAGCTCAGCCGCCTCTTCCAGCCTGCCATCGGCCTGGTAGAGCTGAGCGGCGGCAAAGGCGAGGGAAACCTGCCAGCGCAGCACCGTAGGATTGGCAGCCGGCTCGGTGATGTAGTGCCAGACGGCACCGAGCAACACCTCACGCTTGTCTCCGGCGGCTGCTTCCGCGTCATAGAGCAGTACGCACAGGGCAGCACCGTGATCGGCGGAAGTCGGTGACGACGAGTCGAGTACGCTGCGGGCAAGCTGCCGGCGTAGCACCGGTGATTCGATCCGCTCCCCCATGGAAACGATCAAGCGGACAACGCTTGCGTCCTGATAGTCGCGATGGAATGCGATGATGTTGGGAACCTGCGCGGAAGGGTCCTGCGTGACCCCTCGCCCGCCAGTTTTCACCGCGAGCAGCACAATTGCGTCGGCGCTCTCCCCGCGCGCAGTGGCGAGCGGAGTTTCGCGGTCAATTTCGTGGAACTGCTCAAGACCAGTCCGGCCGGCAGTACGCTGATACCACGCGCGATCCACCACCAGCTCCAACTCTTCCAAGCAAGTCACCAAATGTGACAGCGGATCGAGTCCATGCGCCAACGGCACGCGCAGGACAAGCCGCCCGCTTCGCCGCAGTGGAGCATGTGCATTCCGCAGCAGCCCGTGCCAGTCCGCGGCATCGACGGCCATCTGCGTGATCACCACATCCAGCAAATCGGAGAACTCCGGCCAGCGCGCAGGGTTGGTCCATTCGAGGCCGGGCTGCGACGGGGCGGGTGGTCGCGATGCCAGCACGCCCAACCAGCGGCAGCGTGATTGCTGCTGCACGATCCGCCATACGCCGTCCCCAGCGGCTTCGGTCGCCATGACTGCATCACCAGGACGTACGAGGGCGGCCGCTAAACCGTGAAAGCTGGCATTCGGAATCGTATCGGCGGAGGTCGATCTGACCCCGCTCCGAGCAAGCACCAACAAGGCAGCGCTGCCAAGAACGCCAGGCATGGTGAAGATCGCGGGGTGAAGATCCCATCCACGCTCACAGGCTTGCTCCCGCCAGGCGGGCACGTCTGCGCCTGCACCGCCCACCAGCACCAACGTGGAAACGTCAGATCCGAGCGCCTCGGACCGCAATGCATCGGTCTGCGCCCAAGCGACCATCCATTCCGGGCGCTCGCCATCCGCCTCAATCTGAGTCGTGGAAACTTCGCAGCCTGCCCTGCGCAACGGCGCGGTCAGCATCGTCATCTCGGCGCCGAACAGGACTACCCGGCCCGGCCCGCAGATCCGCAGACAGAATTCCGCCAATCCGTCGGGTAACAGAGTAGTCGCCGGCTGCGCGGAGGACATTGATGAATCTGGCGCGCTCATGGCGATTGCTACCTGCTATCGCCGGACGCAGCAGCAGACGCTTGTCCGAGGCGCTGTACCTCTGCCGTCAGTGAGTGGTACTGCGCGTCCAGCCATCTGCGAGCAGCCTCGAGTTCGACGTTGTACTGCTCCAGTTCGGCAATATGCTTCTGCTGCTCGTGGTACTTGCCATCAAGCCATCGCTTGGCATCCACAAGCTGCTGTACATCGCCAGCACTCAGGCTCGACTGCCCATTGCCATCCCCGATGCCCGCGGACACGGCGCGATCATCGTTGTCGCCCAGCAATGCGGGCTCCGGGCCGAGCAGATCGCAGATGATCGGGGCTCGGATCCGAATCAGAAGTTTCAATCGAGCAAAGCGTAGATGCGTTGGCAATGCCAGCTGGGCCGCGGCAAGATGCAGAAGCGCGGCCGCCTCGGCCTCGATGGATGGCTCGACCAATGCTTCACGGGCCGCTGTCCGGCAATGCTCCCAATGCGCAGCAGCGGACTCCAGCGTCCCAGTGGTTGTCGCAAGCACAGCCGCCGCCGCACGCGAGCGGGCCTGGAGCAGCGGTTCTCCCGTTTCGAAATGGGCCTCAAGTTGATGCAATGCGGCGTCAGTTTGTCCGTTGGCGAGCATTTCGCGGAACGGCCGCAGCGGATCGTCCCCCGTTTCCATTGCCGCATCGGTCTTGCGGGCGAGCACCAGCAGCCATTCACCATCGCAGCTTGGACCTGCGTGCGGATCGATCTCAAGCATGGAGCGCACCGACAGATGCCGCTTCTGGCCACCTCCGGCATCCTGCAACCACGCCCTCTCGATAACGAAACCATTCCGATGGAACTGGTTGATGAGTCGCGGCCAGTCGTATACATGGAAATGAAATGGATTCGGGTCCTCGCCAGTTTCGTCCGACCAGTCATTAGGCACGCTTGCATACAAGCGCCCTTCCGGCGAGAGCACCCGATGCAGCTCCGCCAGCAGTCGATCAGGCTCAGGAAGATGTTCCAGCGTCTCCACAGATACCGCGAAGTCCGCGGAACCATCAGCCATTCCCGACAGATCCTGCGCATCGCCGACAACGAAGCTCATCTCTACCGGGGCATCAGGGGCAAAACAGGTATTGGCGTAGTCCACCGCATAGTCACTGGCATCAAGTCCAATGAACGAGGCCGCCTGGCTATTGTGGGCAAGCTGGTAGGAGCCGTACCCCAAGCCGCATGCGACGTCGATGACGCGATCCCCAGGTCGAATGAACTGCGCAGCCTGTGCATAGCGGGCCATGTGCGCATCGGATCGTCGCCCAGCCTCGCGAGTCATGTCCGTATGCAGATCGCGCTCTTCCACAAGCGCGCTCAGAGGATAGGCAGCAATGGCTGCGTCGGGCACGCGTTCGAACGCCATCAACAGCAACCCATTGACACGATCCAACTCACCGTATGGCGCTACGCGCTCGTTCTGCGGATGTTTGCGCCACTCTTGGCGGATGGCCGCTGCCTCCCACTGGGCACGCGCTACGTTGGTTGCCGCCCCCCCCCCGACCAGAAGGCATACGGGTATACGGATATCCGCCAGCAATGACTGCAGGCACTCATCGGCGGAGCCAACATCTGCATGATCAACAACGAGGACCGCAGACGCTGCGCCTTCCACTCCATCAAGCACCTCATATCCGCACTGCCGCAGGCCGCGCGCCAATGCCGGCTCGGAATTTCCGAGCAGCGCAACCGGACCCGCAGCCAACCAGTCATACAGTCTTCGAACTCCAACGCGCAACGCCGCGGGGGACAACGCGGAACGGGGAACATTCGTGCTTGTTTGCATCACAGTTTCTCCGTATTTCGCTGAATTCCGGCCACTTCCGCGTGCATGCGGAGATCGCAGACACCACCGAATGTGTATTCCTTCTGCCTCATGCCCACTTGGAAGAAGGCCGCCTCGTCACGCCAATGCAGCATGCGCTGTGCTCCGCCAAACTGCTCGATTTCTTCTGAAACAGAAACCTGGACTTCATAGAAGTTCATGCCAAGGGCGCAATCGAAGGTAAACCGCACCACGAAAGGAACGTCCGCCGGGAACATCATGTTCCACACCCCTGAATCATCCCGTCCGCGCTCGGCCCACGCATTAACATCCTGGTTCAAAGTACCCCACGAGTAGAGCTTCACCCCTTCCTTGTTGCGAAGCCGGACATTGATGTTGAGCCGGTCCATGTCACGCTTCGGGCGCCCGGTCACTTCAATGACCACCTTGTCCTGCGGCAGGAAGTAGGCGCACTCCTCGTCGCGCTGGTCGAGCACGCGCACCCGCTCGATCACGCAGTCATAGTCGCCGAAGGACAACTTGTCGCTGCGGGCACCCAAGATCGCAGAACCTTCATGGCCCTCCACATCCGCGGCCCCTTCGCCAGCCACCTGCGCGTCAACAATTTTCTGGGCAAACTGCAGGTGCTGCGCACTGACCGAAGCGTAATAGTCGCGCTCATCCTCATGCAGCTGCTTCCTGTATTCGAGGACCACGTCCGATGACGGCCCCGCAACCCGCACGGTGCCGTCCCTCAGGAGGATCGAATGATCGGTCAACGTCCTGATCGACTCCTGGTCATGGGAGACGAGGAGCAGGGTGCAACCGTTGGCCCGCAGCGCCTCCATCTGCTGGAAACAGCGCTTCTGGAAGAGCGCGTCGCCCACAGCCAGGGCCTCATCCACGATGAGGATGTCCGGCTCGACCTGGGTCTGCACTGCAAATGCCAGCCGCAGCATCATGCCGCTGGAGTAAGTGCGCACGGGCTGATCGATGAAGCTGCCGATGTCGGCGAAGGCGGCAATAGCATCGAAGCGTTGCATCACCTCACGCTCCGTCAGGCCAAGAATCATGCCATTGAGCACGACATTCTCGCGCCCGGTGAAATCCGGATTGAACCCGCTTCCCAGCTCAAGCAGCGCAGCGATCCGTCCATTGACCTTGGCCTTGCCCCTTGTCGGTGCAAGTGTGCCGGCGATGATCTGCAGCAGCGTCGATTTTCCTGAACCGTTGCGACCGATGATGCCGACCGCGTCGCCCCGTTTCACTTTCAAACTGACATCACGCAGCGCCCAGAACTCACGCCCACGTTGACGCGAAGTCCACGAGCTACCAACAGGCAGAACACGCCCCAGCCGTGGCAACAGCATCTGCAGCAGTCGATCAGAAGGCTTCTCAAAAATGTTGAACACCTTGCTGACGTTCTCGATATCGATCACGAGATCTTCAGACGACATCGGCAAACGCCCTCCGGGTCCGCTGGAACCACCAGAAACCAATGAAGAAAATGGCCAATGACCAAGCGACGGCCCAGCCATAGGAAGGCCAATCCGGCAATGTGCCACTCACGATCAGCGCGCGGGTCTGCTCGACATAGACAGCCAGCGGACTCAGCCGCATCCACTTGCCGATCACATCGGGAAAAATGATCGATGGATAAAGCACAGGTGTCAGGTACTGGAGCACCCGCGCCAGCAATCCGGCAATCTGATCTACATCGCGGAAGAACACCCCGAGAGACGCGAACAGATAGGCCACGCCCATCGTAAGCATGAGCAACGGCAGAATCAGGACCGGCAGGAGGATCATCTGCCAATGGAGGCCAAAGCTGCTGAAGGCCAGGAACACCGCGAGCGCGACCGTGGCCACACCAGCGTTGTACAGCGATGACAACACCACCACGGGCGGCAGTACCTCCAACGGGAAGACTACCTTCTTGACCAGGTTGGGATTGCTGAGAACCGCCGTAGGTGCTCGCGTCAATGATTCTGCAAAGAAGTTGTAGACGATCAAGCCAATGAACAGCAACACGGCGTAGTCGACCTTGCTGTGCACTTCAATGCCTTTCCACTTGGCACTGAAGATGGTGGCGAAGATCACTGTATAGATGCCAAGCATGATCAACGGCACAAGCACGCCCCATAGCGCGCCCAGCAGCGAATGCTTGTACTTCGTCTTGATGTCGCGGCCGGCCAGGCTCAACATCAGTTCGATGCGGCGTCCCATCATACAGAGGCAACCCTCAGCGCCCGCTCCAGATCCACCTGCAGATCCCCCAGATCCTCAACACCCACGCTCAGCCGCACCAGTGCATCGCTGATGCCCAGCTGCTCGCGGCGCGCGACCGGGATCGACGCATGCGTCATCACCGCCGGGTGGTTGACCAGGCTTTCAACGCCGCCCAGCGATTCGGCCAGGGTGAACAGCTCGGTCTTCTCGCAGAAACGCTTGGCCGCCTCGAAACCGCCCTTGAGCACGATCGAGACGATGCCGCCGTACCCAGCCATCTGCTTGCCGGCCAGTTCATGCTGCGGGTGCGACGGCAGGCCCGGGTAGATCACCTTCTCCACCGCCGGGTGCTTTTCCAGCCACTGGGCCAGGGCCAGCGCGTTGGCGCAGTGGGCCTTCATGCGCAGCGGCAGGGTCTTCAGGCCGCGCAGGGCCAGGAAGCTGTCGAACGGGCCCTGCACGCCACCCACCGAGTTCTGCAGGAAGGCCATCTGCTCGGCCAGTTCGGCGTTGTCGCCAACCACCACCATGCCACCGACCATGTCCGAGTGGCCGTTGAGGTACTTGGTGGCCGAATGCAGCACCAGGTCCGCGCCCAGTTCCAGCGGACGCTGCAGCATCGGCGAGGCGAAGGTGTTGTCGACCACCACGATCAGGCCATGGCGCTTGGCGATGGCGGCGACCGCGGCGATGTCCACGATCTTCAGCATCGGGTTGGTCGGGGTCTCGATCCACACCATCTTCGTCTTCGACGTGATGGACGCTTCAAACGCAGCCAGGTCGGTCAGGTCGACGAAACTGAAATCCAGCCCGGCGGTGCGGCGGCGCACGCGCTCGAACAGGCGGAAGCTGCCGCCGTAGATGTCATCCATCGCCACCACGTGGCTGCCAGCGTCCAGCAGCTCGATCACGGTCGAGCTGGCCGCCATGCCCGAGGCAAAGGCGAAGCCGCGGGTGCCACCTTCCAGCGACGCCACGCAGCGCTCGTAGGCGAAGCGGGTCGGGTTGTGGGTACGCGAGTACTCGAAGCCCTGGTGCTCGCCCGGGCTGGACTGCGCATAGGTCGAGGTGGCGTAGATCGGCGGCATCACCGCGCCGGTGCTGGGGTCGGGCGACTGGCCGCCGTGGATGGCCAGCGTGGCCAGGGCCAGGGCGCGATCCTGGGAAGTAGCGTTGGACATGTTCTTTCCTGAGGGGCGCCGAAGCTCGGCGCCGTCGAAGGTGCGGAAGTCTACCAGCGCGGCCTTAACGACCTTTGACGCGGATAAACCGGGATTCAGCAGCGAACGTCTGCGATCAGCGGCTTACTGCACGCGACGGCGCAGATAGTTCAGCAGGTCGATACGGGTGATCAGGCCCAGGAAGGCATTGCCGTCCATCACGATCGCCACCTGGCCGCGGTCAAACACCGGCAGCAGCGCCTCGATCGGCGACTTCACGTCCAGCCGGTCCAGCTTGCTGACCATCGCCGTGGCAACGGTGTCGCGGAAGCGTGCTTCGTCACCATAGACGTGCAGCAGCACGTCGCTTTCGTCGACGATGCCGACCAGCTGGTCACCGTCCATCACCGGCAGCTGCGACACGTCGTACAGCTTCATGCGCTGGTAGGCGGTGGTCAGCAGGTCGTTCGGTCCGATCACGACAGTGTCGCGCTGGCCGTACGGGCGCAGGATCAGGTCGCGCAGGTCGCCATGCTGCGGGCGCTGCAGGAAACCGTTGTCCAGCATCCAGTAGTCGTTGTACATCTTCGACAGGTACTTGTTGCCGGTATCCGGCACCAGCACCAGCACCTTCTTCGGCGTGGTCTGCTCCTTGCAGTACTTCAGGCCGGCGGCCAGCAGGGTGCCGGTGGACGAGCCACCGAGGATGCCTTCCTTGCCCAGCAGTTCGCGCGCGGTGTGGAAGCTCTCGGCGTCGCTGATGGCATAGGCCTTCTTGACGCGGCTGAAGTCGGAGATCGACGGCAGGAAGTCCTCGCCGATGCCCTCCACCAGCCAGCTGCCCGACTTGTCGTTCAGATTGCCGTCGTTGATGTACTCGGCCAGGATCGAGCCGACCGGATCGGCCAGCACCAGCTCGGTCTTCGGCGACAGCTTGGCGAAGGCGCGCGACAGGCCGGTCATGGTGCCGGAGCTGCCGCAGCCGAACACGATGGCGTCGAGGTCGCCGCCCATCTGCTCCAGGATTTCCGGGCCGGTGCCGAATTCGTGGGCAGCCGGGTTGTCCGGGTTGCCGAACTGGTTGATGAAGTAGGCGCCCGGGGTCTGCTCGGCGATGGTCTTGGCCAGGTCCTGGTAGTACTCCGGATGGCCCTTGGCCACGTCCGAGCGGGTCAGGCGGACTTCGGCGCCCATCGCCTTCAGGTTGAAGATCTTCTCGCGGCTCATCTTGTCGGGAACGACCAGGATCAGCTTGTAGCCCTTCTGCTGCGCGACCAGAGCCAGACCCAGGCCGGTGTTGCCGGCGGTACCTTCCACCAGGGTCGCACCCGGCTTCAGGTCGCCACGCTGCTCCGCCGCCTCGATCATCGACAGGCCGATGCGATCCTTGATCGATCCGCCCGGGTTGGCGCTTTCGAGCTTCAGGTAGAGCTCGCAGACGCCGCTGTCCAGGCGCTGGGCCTTGACGATCGGGGTCTGGCCGATGAGTTCGAGGACGGAAGAATGAATGGGCATTCGGAGGACTTTCGGTTCGCGCCGCGGAGGGCCGGACCGGTGATTATCCGTCGGATGGCGATGAATGTCAGGTCGGCGCGGAGACGGGCCACAAGCCCGCAAAAAGAGATGCGGACGGCCCCGGATCGACGAGGAGACCGGTACCGCCCGCATCGGTGAGTGGTGCCTGCAGGCCAAGGCACCACCGCCTGTGGTGCCTTGGCGCGGCCGCCTCATCGGCGGTGCCGCGATGCCGGGGCAGGAGCGCCCGGCGGGGCCATCGATGGCCGGGTCACGCCGTTCCGAGCGTGACGGGGTGCGTCAAAGCGTGGGGGACGTCGTTGGGAGCGGTGTTTCGTACATTCGCAGAAGTCGTTGCTTGGCCAGCAGCTTCTCGCGCTTCATGCGACCCAGGGTGACATCATCGATCGGGAGTACACCCAACTCCGCGTCCATGCACTTCTTGTTCAACTTGCGGTGCTGGTCATGGAGTGCCCTGAACTCCGGATCACGCGCGCGACGTGCGTCGATCTCGCTCTGGGGCTGATCTTCAAACATGATGGACCTCCTTCGACAGATACACGAACGCCCCGGCCACAAGGCACGGGGCGTTGTTCATGGAGGAGCGCCGGTCGATGGCCACCTGGACGCCTGCAACGACCTGCGGCACTGGCCTGCGCACGTCGATCTGCTGCGGTTCGCGCCCTGCTTGCATCGGCCCGGCCCTCCCATCGTCCGGTCCGCGGCATTGCGTCCCGGACGATTGACCCTACGCCTGCTCAAGGCGGGGTACAAGACCCCTGCGTCAAAAAGACCGAACCCCGCCGGGGCGGGGTTCAGGCTGAATGCTCATCGCAACGAAAAACAAACGATATCAAGCAATTACGGGGCGATGATGACCTCGGCCGAACGTGCCTGGGTGGAGGCCGCCTTCTTGCCGGCGAGCTGGATCCGGTTGCTCGCGACACCGGCCGCGACCAGGGCATCGCGCAGCGCTTCGGCACGCTTCTGGCCTACGCCGTTGGCACTGTCGTAGGCCTCGATGCGCAGGCGGCCCTTCTTGCCGATGTTCAGGTATTCGGCCAACGCCTTGGCCTGGTTGCGGGCGCCGCCGGACAGGCTGGAGGCGCCGGCGGCAAACGCATCGCCACGGAAGGTGAAGACCTCGCCGCGGCCATCGAACTTCGAGCCCGGCAGCTTCTGACCGGACACCAGCTCGGCTTCCTCGCGGGCCAGCTTGGCGGCGTTCTGCTGGGCAGCGCTGAGGCGCTGCTGCTGCTTGCCAGCCACGCTGGTCAGGGCGTTCTCGGCGTCCTGGCGGGCCAGGGTTTCGGCCTCGGCGGCCTGGCGCAGGCGTTCAGCCTCCTCGGCCTGCATCTGTGCCTGCATGCGCAGCTGTTCGGCCTCCTGGCGGGCGCGCGCGGCGTCGCGGCGGCTGGCCTCGATCAGCAGGTCGCTGCGGGTCCGCTCCAGGCGGTCGACCTCGCGGGCGGCCAGCGCGGTACGCACGGCCGTCTCGGCGATCTCCACCCGGCGCTCGGCCAGGTAGGTGGCCAGTTCCTGGTCGCGGCGCTTGGCCTTGTCCAGGGTGGCGATGGCCTGCTGGGCCTGCATGCGCTCGAAGGCGCCCAGCTCAGCGGTATCCGGGTTGGCCTGGATGGCCATCAGGCGCTGGCTCAGCTGCGCCACCATCGGGTTGTCAGCGGCCACGGCCAGCGTAGGCAGCGCCAGCAGCGCGGCCAGGGTTGCGGCAGTCATCGGCTTCACCGGCGATCCTCCCCGGTCGACAGCTGGCGTTGCAGCTGGTTGACCTCGTTGCGGCGCAGCTGCAGCTGGGCGGTCACGGTGGCTTCCTCGCTGCGCACGCGGGCCAGGTCGGCATCGGCGGCGGCACGCAGGGCCATTGCCGGGGCGTTCTTGCGCTCGCGGCGGTCGCCGGCGGCGCGCTGGGCCTGCTCCAGCCCCTGCCGGGCCAGCCCGATCAGGTCCGGGGCGTACTGGTCGGCATCGGCCTGGGTGGCCTTGTCGACCGCCTGCCGGGCCTGGGCCAGTTCCATCGCGCCATCCTGCGCCCAGGCGGGGGCAGACAGTGCGAATGCAAACGCCATCACATACAGGCTGTGGCGCATTCGTGCGAAGCTAAGTCGTTTCATTGGGGAGGCCGTACCGGTTGTCGGTTCACGGCCATTGTCGTCAAGCCGACACCGTGCTGGCAACGGGCGTCGGCCGTTTCGTTGGGGAAAATTCGCAATGGATATCGGCTACTTCCTGAAGCTGATGACCGAAAAGAACGCTTCGGACATGTTTCTGACCACCGGGGCACCGGTCTACATCAAGATCGAGGGGAAGCTCTATCCGCTGGGCAACACCGGCCTGCCGCCGGGCATGGTCAAGAAGATCGCCTACTCGCTGATGGACGAAGGCCAGGTACCGCAGTTCGAGCGCGAGCTGGAACTCAACATGGCCATCGCCCTGCCCGATGCCGGTCGTTTCCGCGTCAATGTGTTCAAGCAGCGCGGTGAAGTCGGCATGGTCATCCGCGCCATCCGCAGCCGGATTCCGAGCATCGAAGAGCTGAACCTGCCGCAGGTGCTGAAGGACGTCATCATGACCCCGCGTGGGCTGGTGCTGGTGGTGGGGTCCACCGGCTCGGGCAAGTCCACCTCGCTGGCATCGATGATCGACCACCGCAACAGCACCACCACCGGTCACATCCTCACCATCGAGGACCCGATCGAGTACCTGCACAAGCACAAGATGTCGATCGTCAACCAGCGCGAGGTCGGGCTGGACACCCATGCCTTCCACAACGCGCTGAAGAACGCGATGCGTGAAGCGCCGGACGTGATCCTGATCGGCGAGATCCTGGACGCGGAAACAATGGAGGCGGCGATCGCCTTCGCCGAGACCGGCCACCTGTGCCTGGCCACCCTGCACTCCAACAACGCCGACCAGACCATCGAGCGCATCCTCAACTTCTTCCCGGAAAGCGCGCACAAGAACGTGCTGATGAACCTGGCGCTGAACCTGCGCGCGGTGATCAGCCAGCGCCTGGTGAAGAACAAGGAAGGCCGTCGCCTGCCGGCCACCGAAGTGCTGCTCAACACGCCGATGATCCGCGACCTGCTGCGTCGCGGCCAGGTGCACGAGATCAAGGCGGCGATGGAAGCATCCCTGGAAGAGGGCATGGAGAGTTTCGACCAGTGCCTGTTCCGGCTGGCCAAGGCCGGCACCATCGAGCAGGAGGAAGCGCTGCGCGCCGCCGACTCGCGCGACGGCCTGGCGCTGAAGTTCCGCCTGTCCGAAGGCAGCAGCGGCGAGCACGATCCCTACGCGGATTTCTCTGCGGGCGCGCCAAGCATCACCCACGGGTTCTGATCCGCGCAGCTCTTTCGACACCGGTAGCGCCGGGCCATGCCCGGCGCAAGCCTGAAGGATTCAGGGCCGATCTCATCCATTGAGACCGCTCATCCGTAGGTTTCCGCAATGGAAACCATCCGCAAGCTTGCCATCCTGGCTGACGCCGCCAAGTACGATGCCTCCTGCGCCTCCAGCGGCTCGGGCAAGCGCGACTCACGCGCCAGCGGCGGCATCGGCAGCACCGAAGGCATGGGCATCTGCCACAGCTACACGCCGGATGGCCGCTGCGTATCGCTGCTGAAGATCCTGCTGACCAACTTCTGCGTCTACGACTGCGCCTATTGCGTCAATCGCGTGTCCAGCAATGTGGCCCGCGCGCGTTTCAGCGTGGACGAGGTGGTCGCGCTGACCCTGGATTTCTACAAACGCAACTACATCGAAGGCCTGTTCCTCTCCAGCGGCATCATCCGCAATGCGGACTACACGATGGAGCAGATGGTGGAGGTCGCCCGGCGCCTGCGCGAGGAACACCGCTTTGCCGGCTACATCCACCTCAAGACCATTCCCGAAGCGTCGCCGGAACTGCTGGCCAGCGCCGGGCGCTACGCCGACCGGCTGTCGATCAACGTGGAGCTGCCCACCGAAGCCGGGCTGAGCGCGCTGGCACCGGAGAAAACCGTACAGTCGATCCGCGGTGCGATGGGCGAGCTGCGCTGGCGCATCGAGGAAGCCAAGGAGGCACGCAAGGCCCCCGCCGCGGTGGCGCCGACTGCAAGCCGCGTCGCACGCCCGCGCCCTCCCCGTTTCGCCCCGGCCGGGCAGAGCACGCAGATGATCGTCGGCGCGGACGGGGCGAACGACCAGCAGATCCTGGCAAGCGCCGAGAGTCTGTACGGCAACTACCGCATGCGCCGGGTCTACTACTCCGCGTTCAGCCCGATTCCGGACGCCAGCCGGCAGCTGCCACTGCAGCCGCCACCGCTGCAGCGCGAACATCGCCTTTACCAGGCTGACTGGCTGCTGCGCTTCTACGGCTACGGCGTGGATGAGATTACCGACACCACCCAGGACGGCATGCTCGACCTGGATATCGACCCCAAGATGGCCTGGGCGATCCGCCACCCAGAACGCTTCCCCGTGGATCTCAACCGCGCGCCGAAGGAAATGCTGCTGCGCGTACCCGGGCTGGGCGTGCGCAATGCAGAGCGCGTGCTGATGGCGCGCCGGCACGGGCGCCTGCGCGTGGCGGACATCGCCCGCCTGAAGGCGCCGATGAGCAAACTGCTACCGTTCGTGCTGCTGGCCGACCACCACCCGCGCAGGGCGCTGGACGATCCGGCTGCGCTGCGCGCCCAATTGGCCCCACCGCCCCGTCAGGGATCGCTGTTCGATGCCCTACCGTCAGCCTGACACGCAGCGCTGGTCGCTGCGGGTGGACCCGCCGTGGTCGCTGGAGGCCTGGCGCAACGGCGCGCGCGATGCCCTGTTGCGCGGCATCGCACCGGAACAGCTGGACTGGCTGGAGGGCAGCGACGCATCACTGCTGGATGCGCCGGCGGTCAGCTCCGCGCCCGTGCTGGCCGATGCCGGCGTGCCGAACGTACCGCGCGACTTCCTTGAACTGGCGGCCACCTGCCTGTGCCACCGCGATATGCAGCGCATGGCCCTGTTGTACCGGCTGCTGTGGCGCATCACCCATGGCGAGCGCTCGGTGCTGTCCAATCCCGCCGATGCCGACGTGCTGCGCGCAACCGCGCTCGCCCAGGCCGTTCGCCGCGATACCCACAAGATGAAGGCGTTCGTGCGCTTCCGCGAAGTCCCCGGCCAGCCCGAGGCGTTCATCGCGTGGTTCGAACCACAGCATCACATCGTCGATCGGGTGGCGCCGTTCTTCGCGCGCCGCTTCACCGGCATGCGCTGGGCTATCCTGACACCGTCACGCAGCGTGGCATGGGATGGGCAGGCACTGGCGTTCGGCCCCGGCGCACGACGCGAGGACGCCCCGGCCGAGGATGCGCGCGAGGCCCTGTGGCAGACCTATTACGCCAGCATCTTCAATCCCGCGCGGCTCAACACCCGGATGATGATGCAGGAGATGCCGGTCAAGTACTGGCGCCACCTGCCCGAGGCGCAGCTGCTGCCGCGTCTGGTGCGCGATGCGGGCGATCGCGTGCAGGAAATGCATGACCGGCCAGCGCAGGCACCGCAGCGCAGGATTCCCATGCGTGGGGATGCTGCGTCGGCGCCCCCCGATACCGGCAGCCTTCAGACGCTGCGACAGCAGGCCAGCGCCTGCCGCCAGTGCCCGCTGTGGGAGACCGCCACGCAGGCGGTGTTCGGCCAAGGGCCGGCCAATGCGCGGGTGATGGTGATCGGCGAGCAGCCGGGTGATACCGAGGATCTGCGCGGCCAGCCGTTCGCCGGCCCGGCTGGCCAGCTGCTGGACCGTGCCCTGGCTGAGCTGGGAATCGATCGCGCCGCGCTGTACCTGACCAATGCGGTAAAGCACTTCCACCATGAGCGCCGCGGCAGGATCCGGCTGCACAAGCGTCCGGAAAGCCGCCACATCCAGGCCTGCCGGCCGTGGCTGATGGGCGAGATCGCGCGGGTGCGGCCGCAGATCATCGTCTGCCTGGGCGCAACCGCGGCAGCCTCGGTCTTTGGCCGGGATTTCAATCTGTCGCACGACCGTGGACGCTGGCATACGCTGCAGGACGGCACCCGCGGCTATGCCACCGTTCATCCGGCGTGGGTGCTCCGGCAGGGCGATGATGCCCGCCGCGAGGCCGGCTATCGGCTGTTCCGGGAGGACCTTCGGCAGATGCTGCGAGGGGATGGGGAATCCGCCGGGCATGGCCCGGCGCTTCCACGGGCCGGGGACCGGTAGCGCCTGGCCGCGCCCGGCGAGCGAAGCGGCCCGTCAGGCGGCGTCGAGCTGGTTCTCCGGGCGCGCGCGCTCGAAGGCCTCCAGTGCCTGGCAGGCGGCCTCGATGCGGCGCAGGGTCGGGTACGGCGCCAGGTCGAGGCCGAAGCGGTGGGCGTTGTAGAGCTGCGGCAGCAGGCAAAGATCGGCCAGGCCGGGGCGGTCGCCGTGGCAGAAGGTGCCGGTGTCGCGGCTGTTGGCCAGCATCGCTTCCATCGCGGCAAAGCCTTCGGCGATCCAGTGCAGGGTCCATTGCGTGCGGGCGTCGGCCGGCAGTTGCAGGTCGCGTTCCAGGTACTGCATCACCCGCAGGTTGTTGATCGGATGGATATCGCAGGCCACCAGCTGGGCCAGCGCCCGCACCCGCGCGCGGCCGGCGGCGTCGGCCGGCAGCAGCGGCACCTGCGGGAAGCGCTCTTCCAGGTACTCGACGATCGCCAGTGACTGGGTCAGCGTGTGCCCATCGTGCAGCAGGGTCGGCACCAGCTGCTGCGGATTGAGCGCGCGATAGGCGTCAAGGTGCTGCTCGCCACCGTCGCGGACCAGGTGCACCGGCCGGGCCTCCCAGGCCAGGCCCTTCAGCTCCAGGCCGATGCGCACGCGGTAGGCGGCGCTGGATCGCCAGTACGTGTACAGCACGATGCCGTCGTCGACCGGGCCGTCGTCAACCAGGATGTCCATCGCCGCCTCCATGCTCAGGGCTTGGCCGCCTGTTCGATGCGCTGTTCGATCGCACCGAAGATGCTGTTGCCGGCGGCGTCGAGCATCTCGATGCGGACCACATCGCCGAACGACATGAACGGCGTGCTCGGCTTGCCATCGCGCAGGGTTTCCACCACGCGCTGCTCGGCGAAGCACGACGCACCCTTGCTGGTGTCTTCGTTGGCGATGGTGCCGGAGCCGACGATGGTGCCAGCACCCAGCGGGCGGGTCTTGGCCGCATGCGCGACCAGCTGGGCGAAGTTGAACTGCATGTCCACGCCCGCTTCCGGCGCACCGAACCACTGGCCGTTGATGTGGGTCAGCAGCGGCAGGTGCACCTTGCTGTCCTGCCAGGCATCACCCAGCTCGTCGGGGGTGACGAACACCGGTGACAACGCCGAGCGCGGCTTGGACTGCAGGAAACCGAAACCCTTGGCCAGCTCACCCGGGATCAGGTTGCGGAGCGAAACATCATTGACCAGGCCGACCAGCTGGATGTGGCCTGCGGCCTGCTCCGGGGTGGCGGCCATCGGCACGTCGTCGGTGATCACCACGATCTCCGCTTCCAGGTCGATGCCATAGTCCTCGCTGACCACCTTGACCGCATCACGCGGGCCGTAGAAACCTGCGCTGGTGGCCTGGTACATCAGCGGGTCGGTGTAGAAGCTCTCCGGCACCTCGGCACCACGCGCACGGCGCACGCGCTCGACGTGCGGCAGGTAGGCGCTGCCGTCGACGAATTCATAGGCGCGCGGCATCGGCGCGGCAAGTGCCTGCACATCCAGATCGAACACGCCGTCGGCGCCGCCGGCATTGAGCGATTCGGACAGCGCGTTCAGGCGCGGCGCGATGTGGCTCCAGTCCTCCAGGGCCTGCTGCAGGGTGGCGGCAATGCCGGTGGCGCGCACGCCGTGGCGCAGGTCACGCGAGACGACGATCAGGGTGCCGTCGCGGCCGCCTTCCTTCAAAGAACCAAGCTTCATGGTGGGTGTCCGGAGTCGTGGGCAAACAAGTTTCAAGTGTAATCAAATCTGCGGCGACGCCAAGCTGCAGCGCGGCATCGGCCCACCCTACCGTAATGGGGGGTTCGGCAGGGTTGCACCCTGCACCTGCTTCAAGCCAAGGCAACGGCCGAAGCAACAGCAACAACGGGCATTCCGTGGGATGGCGGGACACTGTGGGTTTGCGGGGACGCCGTAAACCCGTCCCTGGGGGCTTGGTCGCGGCATCCATGCCGCTCACACCCCGCAAACCCACAGTGCCCCGCCTTCGACAGTAGGCCGGTGGCCAGTAGATCCACGCCATGCGTGGATGAATCTCCATTGAAATCGAATATTTCGACAATTGAACGAAGAGCATCCACGCACGGCGTGGATCTACCGCAGATCGCGGGAAACTGTCGAAGGCGGGATGGGTCCGGTGGCGGGAGTGTCCGCGGCATGGATGCCGCGGCCAAGCCCCCATGGATGGGTTTACGGCGTCTCCCGCCACCGCCCCCCCCCGCCATCCCTCAGGAAACCCGCCTTTGACGTTGACGTTGACGTGGCTTCGGCCTCTGCGGGTGCAGGGCTCAGCCCTGCAGAGAGCCCCCTATCTGAACGGGGCTTTTTGCGCGAGGTCTCAGCCATCGGTTAGACTAGGCGGGTCTGCAGCGGCCGTCCGTTTCCCTTCGGGATCGCCGGCGTCCGGGGTCCGCCCCGTCGCCCGCCCCCACTCCGACACCGTTCGTCACGCATTCCAGCCTGCGCTCCGCGCCGGCTGCACCCAACTTCTCGCAGCGCGGTTCACGGGAACGCTCCGAGTCAGCCGATCAGTTTGATCTGCCCCCGTCTGTCCGTTCGGACAGGCGTTTCTTGTACTTGGAGCAAACTCAATGTCTTTTGAATCGCTGGGCCTGGCGCCCTTCCTGCTGCGTGCGCTTGCCGAGCAGGGCTACGAAAACCCGACCCCGATCCAGCAGCAGGCGATCCCGCTGGCGCTGGCCGGTCGCGACCTGCTGGCCGGTGCACAGACCGGTACCGGCAAGACCGCTGCCTTCGGCCTGCCACTGCTGCAGCACCTGGGCACCGCCTCGCAGGAAGTGCGCAGCGGCCCGCGCAAGCCGCGTGCGCTGATCCTGGCCCCGACCCGCGAACTGGCCACCCAGGTGCACGACAGCCTGCGCGGCTACAGCAAGTACCTGCGCATCCCCAGCGCATGCATCTACGGCGGCGTCGGCATGGGCAACCAGCTGGACATCCTGCGCCGTGGCGTGGACCTGCTGGTGGCCTGCCCGGGCCGCCTGATCGACCACCTGGAGCGTCGCAGCATCGACCTGTCCGGCATTGAACTGCTGGTGCTGGACGAAGCCGACCGCATGCTCGACATGGGCTTCCTGCCGTCGATCAAGCGCATCCTGGCCAAGCTGCCGAAGCAGAACCGCCAGACCCTGCTGTTCTCGGCCACCTTCGAGGACAACATCCGCCAGCTGGCGCTGGAGTTCATGCGCAACCCGGAACAGATCCAGGTGACGCCGAAGAACACCGTGGCCGAAACCATCACCCATCGCGTGCACCCGGTCGATGCCGGCCGCAAGCGTGACCTGCTGCTGCACCTGCTGGCGCAGGACAGCCGCGAGCAGACGCTGGTGTTCGCCCGCACCAAGCACGGCAGCGACAAGCTGGCCACGTTCCTGGAAAAGTCCGGTATCAAGACCGCGGCGATCCACGGCAACAAGAGCCAGGGCCAGCGCCTGCGTGCGCTGGGCGACTTCAAGGCCGGCCGCGTGACCGTGCTGGTGGCCACCGACATCGCCGCGCGCGGCATCGACATCAACGAGCTGCCGAAGGTGATCAACTTCGACCTGCCGATGGTGGCCGAGGACTACGTGCACCGCATCGGTCGTACCGGCCGCAACGGCGCGACCGGCCAGGCGATTTCGCTGGTGGCGCAGGATGAAGTGAAGCTGCTGCGTGCGATCGTGCGCCTGCTGGGCCGCGACATGGACATCCGCGATGTGCCGGGCTTCGAGCTGCAGGTGCCGATCCGCTGGGGCAACAGTGCACCGGGCAAGGCCGAGCACGATACCGGCGAGCGCGCACCGCGCAAGAGCCATGCACGCCGTCCGCACGGTGATGCACCGCGCCATGCGCATGCGGGCCCGAAAAAGGCCGGTGGCGGCCGTCGCGAGGGCGGTGGCAACGGCCAGCAGCGTGCAGGCGCCGGTGCCGGCCAGGGCCAGCGTCGTGGTGGCGGCGGCAATGGTGGCGGCCGTGGCCGCGGCCAGGGTGGCAACGGCGGCGGTCGCGCCGGCTGATCCCAGCTGACATGGTTGGTGCTTCCCGCTGCGCGGGGGGCTTATCGAGGGACGGCGCTGACGCGCCGTCCTTTTTTTTGTTGCGGGCTACCGGGTGATAAAGCACGCGGTGGCAGTACCGAGGGCGAATGGGCATGGGGGCAGCGCAGAACACGCCGTAAATACGTCCATGTAAGCTCGATGGCGCCATCCATGGCGCCAACGGTTCTGCGCTGCCCCCATGCCCATCCGCTTCAAGCATTGCCTGCGCCTTCTTCTCCCGCCGGGTAGCCGGGAGAAGAAAGATCAAATTCAAATTCAAATTCAAAGTCAGAAGCCGAAGCCGCAATTCCTGGCTTTGCCTTTGCTTTTGCTTTTGCCCTTGCTCCCGCCTTGGGGTCTGATGCGTCCGCGCCCGCAGGAAACTGTCATGGGAGGCAGGGGGCCTCAGCCAGGACCGTTGGCGCCAAGGATGGCGCCATCGAGCCCCCATGGATGGGTTCACGGCGTGTCCTGGCTGAGGCCCCCTGCCTCCCAAGCACAACAACAACTCGGCGCCAAACGCCTCAACCCCGCGCTTTACTCGGATTCACCAGATTCCCGAAGAAGATCGCGTTGATCAGCAGCCGATCCGTCCCGTGCCAGTACTTGCGGTGCGCCGGATCATCGGCAAACAGCACCACGTTGCCCTGCCCCTGCGCCGACACCAGCAGCCATGCGCTGCCCGCCACCCGCGTGCGGTTACGCTCGGACAGGTAGCCGTTCACCCGCGGCGGCGTATCGATGCGCACCACCGTCGAGAACGGATTCGCGCTCGGCTGCAGCGTCACCGTGTTCTCCTTGTTGATCGCCAGCTGCCGGCGCGGCACGCCGAACGCCAACGGATGGCTGGTATCGACATCGGCACTGAGGATGTTGCCGCTGACCCGCTCGATCGCAGCAATGTCGCGCTGGTCGCCGAACGCACGGCGGCTCTCGTCAGCAGCCTCTTCTTCCTTGCCAAGCTTTTCGCCGTCGGCAAGCTTCTGTTCGATCGCCCACTTCGATGCACTGCCGTAGGTCACCAGCGAGCCACCGGCCTGTACCCAGCGCTTCAAGGCCGTCACCGCCGATGCGTCGACGGCGGCATAGCTGCCGCCAGACAGTACGATCGTGGTGTAACGGTCCAGCGACACCTTGCCCAACTGCTGCGGATCCAGCTTGCTGGCTGGCAGGCGCAACTGCTGGTCAAGCAGGAACCAGGCCGAGCCGATCTCGGTGGCCGCCACGCCCTCGCCCATCACCAGTGCGACGGACGGCTTGCGCAGTGCCTTCACGCCATCGCTGCCGAGGTCGATGCCCTCGCGGCTGCGGCCGCTGGACAACGCATGCACCTGCACGCCGGCATCGCGTGCGGCAGCACTCACTGCATCCAGCAACGCCGTGCCCTGCAGTGGTTGTCCAGCCACCGGAATGACGATGCTGCCGGCGGCGAAGCCGGCCTCGCCCTGTGCGGTGGAAGCGGTGAACGGCTGGAACGTTGCGCGTGTGCTCAGGCCCTTGGCCTGCAGCACGGCCAGTGCACGCCCGGCGTTGTAGTCGCGCCAGTCGATGACATAGGCGAAGCCAGCCTGTCCACCCAGCACTGCGCCCTGCTCCGCTGGCAGCGCTGCCACGCGGGCGCCACCGTCGATGCGGCTGCGGCTGCCGGCGAACGCCACACCATACGCCGGCGCGATCGCGTAACTGGTGCTGCCGTAGAACACGTCGCCCTTGATCGGCGGCGTCTCTGCGAAGATCGAATGCACCAGGCGGAACTGTGCCTGCTGCACCGGCACCACATAGGCACTGCCCACCTCGAAGCGCTGCCCATCGATGGTCACCGCACGATCCAGCGAGCGCACCTCGATGCGATGCAGCAGCAACAGTTCCAGCAGGCGGCGGGTCAACGCCGGATCATGCGCATCTCCAAACACGAAGCTCTTCACCGGCTGCTGCGCGGCCTGCTTCAACGCGCTCTGGAAGAACTGCTTCTGCAGGTCGAACAGCCCAGTGCGCTCGGCCACCGCGCCACGCACGGTGCCCAGCCCGGTGGCGACCTGGTTGCGGATGGTGAACGGGAAGGTCAGCAGGCCATTCACCGATTCCTGCACGCGGCCACGCGAACTGGCCTGCTCGACGGTCACGCCGACCGCGCCGTGGAAGTCCGGATAGGTGGAGCCGTACACCGGCGAGAAGTTGTCGAAGTTCTCGCCGGTGTAGTACAGCGAACCCAGCGCATCCAGCGCCTGTGCGTGGTACTTGGCCAGGGTCTTGTTGAATTCATACGATGCCGCCGGGATCAACGGGCTGTGCATGCTCTTCGGCGAAGGCTCGAAGTAGTACGTGCTGTCCTTGCCCATTTCGTGGAAATCGATCTGTACGTTCGGATACCACTGATGGAACACCTCCACCTTCGGCCGTGAGTCCTGCTGGGTCAGCGCAAGCCAGTCGCGGTTGAGATCGGTGAAGTAGTGGTTGGTGCGGCCCTGCGGGAATGGCTCGACGTGTTCCTTGTCGGCGGGGTCGGCCGAGGCTGGATCGGACGCCCAGGCGTTGTGCCAGTTGGCGGCGCGGTCGCGGCCGTCAGGGTTCTGCGCCGGATCGAACAGCACCACCGCCTGCTGCAGCCATTGCTGGGTTTCTGCGCTGCGGTTGGCCACCAGGTAGTAAGCGGTCAGCATCGCCGCTTCGGCGCTGGAGGTTTCGTTGCCGTGCACGCTGTAGCCCAGCCACACCACCACCGGGCTGTCGCCGGCCGCACTGCGTGGCTGCGCCGGATCGACCAGGGTCGCGTGCTGCTGGCGGAGCTGCTCCAGCCGCGCATGATTGCCGGCGGCGGTGACCGTTGCAATCAACAGCGGGCGGCCTTCGTAGCTGCGCCCGATCTCACGCACGCTGATCCTGTCCGAGCGCTTCGCGAGTTCCTGGAAGTACGCCACCAACTGGTCGTGCCGGGTGTAACGACTGCCGATCGGATAGCCAAGGAACTGTTCCGGCGTGGGAATGGACGTATCGAACGTGGCCACTTCGGTGGACTGCGGGAAGAAATACGCACTCTGTGCCTGCGCCGGCTGCGGCGAGGACAGCGCGGTGGCGGCGGCGATCAGCAACGGAAGAACGGCACGACGATGCAAGGACACGGTGACTCCCCAGGAACCCAACGGCAGACAGTCGCGCGGCCGCCCCCCGGAGGTGACCGGCCGCAACGGATGGATCAGAAGCGGTAATCGAAACCGAGCGTGAAGTAGCGGCCGCGCAGGTCGTACTGGCTGAAGTCGTACGGCGCGCGGATGCCCGGGAACGAGGCGTCGTACGGCGGCGTCTTGTCGGCCAGGTTCTGCACCTTGGTGTACACGGTCAGCTTGTCCACGCCGGTGTAGGCCAGGTAGAGGTCGTACTGGCTGTAGCTGCCGACGCGCGTCTGCACGGCCTTGGCCGCGGTGCTCGCTTCCTGGCGGTAGCCGCTGGTGTAGTACCAGGTTACGGCTGCGTTGAAATCGCCGTACTTCCAGTCCAGCGTGGTGGTGGCCTTGTCCTTGGGCAGGGTCGCGCCGAGGTTGCTGCCGGCGTAGTCCACCAGCGGGCCACCGACCACGGTCGGGCGACGGTAGTCGCGCACGTGGGTGTAGGCCGAGGACACGGTGAAGTCACCCAGCGCAGCGGTCGGGATGCGCTGGCGCAGTTCGACGTCGATGCCCGAAGTCTTCAGCTCGCCCAGGTTCTGGTAGCGGTTGTAGACCGCCTGCAGCTTGCCGCGCTCGTCGCGCTGCACCGCGCCAGCCACATTGTCGTTGACCAGGGTCTGGGTGTTGTTGGTGCCGACCAGGTTGTCCAGCTGGATACGGTAGTAGTCCACGCTCAGGTTGGTGTTGGCCCACGGCGACAGCACCACGCCGAAGTTCACGCTTTTGGTGCGTTCGGGCTTCAGTTCGTTGTTGCCGACGGTGAAGAAGGTCGGGTTCTGGCGCGAGCCCGGCACGTCCGGGTCACGCGGGTCGACCACGCTGCCGTAGGCGATGCTGGTGCTGTTGGAGTTCTCCGACAGCGACGGTGCACGGAAGCCCTTCGAGGCCGACGCACGCACCAGCAGGAAGTCCAGCGGCTGCCAGCGCAGGCCGATCTTCGGCGAGAAGGCATCGCCGAAATCGTCGTAATGGTCGGCGCGCGCGGCGGCGGACAGCTCCAGCGTCGAGGCCAGCGGCACGTTCACTTCGGCGTAGGCCGCACTGACCTGGCGCTTGCCGTGCACTTCGGCAATGGCCGGGCGCACCTGCAGGCCGGCATCGATCTGCCACGGGTTGTTGGAATCGAGCTTCTCGCGGCGCCACTCGGCACCCGCAGCGAAGCCGATCTCGCCGGCCCAGGTGTGGCCCAGGCTGCCGGAGATCTTCGCGTCGATGCCCTGCAGCTTGGATTCGGCCGGGCGCAGCGTGGCGATGTTGATCGAGTCGCGTACCGACTGCGGCGTCGCCGCCGGGTTCAGCAGGTTGTAGCTGCCCGAGGCCAGTGCATCGGCCAGCGCCCAGCGGTTGGCGAAGCCACCAGAGACGCTCTCGCGCTCGCTGCTGCGTGCACCGAACGCAGCCACTTCCCAGTCCCACGACGCGGTGGTGCCACGCAGGCCGAACACGCCGCGGTAGGCGGTGGAGCGGTTGGTCTTGATCGTGCCGCCGAGGTCGAAGAAGGTGTACTCGATCGGGATCGCACGGCCGTACGGGTTGTAAGGATTGTTGGCCGGCAGCAGCGACGACACCGGCTCCGCCAGGCCGCTGTTCGCGTTCAGTGCGAAGCGGCCACTCTCCAGGGTGAAGAACGGGCTGCTGCCGAACCACGCGGCACTCTTGATCTGGCTGTACAGCACTTCGCCGAAGGCTTCGACGTTGTCGTTCAGGCGGAAGGTGCCGTTGGCATAGGCCTGGTAGCGCTTGGTCGAGGGGATCAGCGTGGTGAACGGTGCCTGGTTGAAGCCGCAGGTGTCACCGGCCAGGCCGTCGATCGGTGCGCTGGCGACGCGGGTGGTACCGGCCGGGCAGTTGCCGCTGGCATCGAGCATCGGTACCGACACGCCGTTGACCAGGTAGCGCGCGCCCTTGGCCGACCAGCCGTTCCAGCGGCCACCGGGCTTGTCGGTGTAGATGCCGCTGCTGGTCAGGTTGCGCTCGTCCTGATCGAGGCGCTCGCGGTTGTAACCCTGCAGGCTGAAGAGGATGTTGTAGCCATCGGTGTCGAGGTCGCCGAGGCCACCGACGAACTTCAGGTTCTGCTCGTGCAGGCCGCCCTGGTCGGCGCCGCCGAAGCTGCCGCCGATCTCGGCGCCTTCGAAGTTCTGCCGGGTGATGATGTTGACCACGCCGGCCACGGCGTCGGAGCCGTACACCGCCGAGGCGCCGTCCTTGAGCACTTCGATGCGCTCGACCGCGACCAGCGGCAGCGCGTTGAGATCGACGAAGGTGTCGGACAGGCCACCGGCCGGGAAACCATAGTTGGCCAGGCGGCGGCCGTTGAGCAGCACCAGCGTGTTCTTCTGCGACAGGCCGCGCAGGCCGATGCCGGCCGAGCCGGACGCCCAACCATTGTTGGTGGTTTCGTTGCTGGCGTTGCCGGTGTTGGCCGAGATCGAACGCAGCACGTCAGCCACGGTGGCCTTGCCGGTCTGTTCCAGCTGCTGGCGGCCGATCACCTGTACCGGGTTGGAGGCCTCGGTATCGGTGCGCTTGATGTTGGAACCGGTGACGCGCACAGCGGCCAGGGTGCTGGCTTCGCCACTGGCATCGGCGGAGTTTTCGGCGGCGGCGGACAAAGGCGCGGCCAGAGCGACGGCCAGGGCCGCCACGAGCAGGGTGTGCTTGGGCATGACGATGTGGGGGAGGTGGTAAGGGCGATGAAGTTCCGCAGTAGTCCATGCCTGGCCGGGGTCCGGCCAATAACATCTCTTCATACGGATATAAGAGAAACTATCATCTCTTCATCCGGATGAAAAGACTTTCTTCACGAAAGACCAACATCCACTCAGGCTGCGCGGCTGCCCGCGGCGTACAATCGCGCCATGGAAATCTTCAAAGTCTTCATGCTCGAGGCGGCGCACCGCCTCCCCAACGTGCCGCCGGGGCACAAGTGCGCGCGCCTGCACGGCCACTCGTTCCGGGTGGAACTGAAGGTCGAGGGCAAGCCCGGTGCGCAGACCGGCTGGATCATGGACTTCGGCGACGTGAAGGCGGCCTTCCAGCCGATCTACGACCGCCTGGACCACCACTACCTCAATGACATTCCCGGCCTGGAGAACCCCACCAGCGAGAACCTGGCAGTGTGGATCTGGAATGAACTCAAGCCCAGCCTGCCGGCGCTGAGCGAGATCACCGTGCACGAAACCTGCACCTCGGGCTGCCGCTACCGCGGCCCTACCGTCTGATCAAGCCATTGATCTGAAAGGTTTTTCAAAGGCGCCCTGGGCGCCTTTGTTATTTTTGTTGCAATGCGGCATCAAGGGCGTATGCTGCAATGCATCAAGCCACTTCCTGATCCCCCATGGCCGCCGCCTTCAGCGATCGCTTCAGTGATGCCACCCGCCAGCTCGCAGCCGCGGCAACGCGCGCGAACCGGTTGGCGTTGGAGAACGCGGAAAGCATGTTCGGCGTGCAGCTGAAGGTGATGGAGCGCAACCTGACCGCGACCGGCGGCTGGCTGGGTGAACTGGCCCGCGGCGAAGATGCGGCCGGGACGCTCTCCAAGGGCGCGCAACTGTGGCAGGACAACCTGCAACGACTGGGCCAGGCCCAGCAGGACATGGTCGGTCTCGGCCTGCAGGCCAGCAAGGCCTGGTCCGAACTGGCGCAGGGTTACAACGCATCAACCGCGGACGCGAACAGTCACTGACGCGACGCAACGCTCATTGCATGGGTCCCTCCCCCCATGCAATCCGGACCCGGCAGATCCCTCCCTCTGCCGGGTCTTTTTTTGCCTGGCGTCCGGATTGCAGAGCACTTCTTCGTCTCACTTCTCTGCGAACTGATTGGCCCCGCCGGGGCGGGCAGGGGCCTGGGCAAATGTCCCCCGGCGCCGGCCGTTGGCCGTCACCTCCTCCTTTACTTTGCCCAAACCCCTGCCCGCCCCGACGAGGCTCGGCGTGCGGTGGGTAGAGCGCAGTGCTCGCGGCAGCCTTTCAAGGAGGCGCCGGAGGACATTCGTACGCAAGGGCCTCCGCCCTGCGCTACGCACAACACACCGCGAGGGAACCTCAGCGCCCGCGATTACCGTGCCAATGCTTGTGCCACGCCTGGAACATCAGCACGTTCCACAGGTGCGTGTGCCACTTGCGCTCACCGCGCAGGAACGCCTCCCAGATACCGCGCACCCGCGCCGCATCGAAGCAGCCCTGGTTGCGCAGCAGCTGCGGGTCCAGCAGCGCCTCCGCCCAATCGCGCAGCGGGCCGGCCAACCAGCGCGCCATCGGCGGCCCGAAGCCGCGCTTGGGGCGATACACCAGCGGTTCGGGCAGGTAGCGCGCCAGCAGGTGCTTGAGGATCAGCTTGTGCTCGCCATCGTGGTACTTCAGGTGCTGCGGCAGGCGCCAGGCCAACCGCACCACCTCCATGTCCAGCAGCGGTGCACGCGTTTCCACACCCGCCGCCATGCCGGCACGATCGACCTTGGCGAGAATGCCTTCGGCCAGGTCCATGCGGAAATCCAGCAGCTGGATGCGCGCCTCGGCCGGCAGCGCGGTGTCCTGCTGCTGGAAGATCGTCATCGGCTCGCGTGCGCCCAGCACCACCTGCGCCGGCTGCCGCCAGCGCGTCACGCGCTGCAGGTAGTGGCCTTCCACGTCGTTGGCAGCGACCTCGGCCACCAGCGCACGCCAGCCGCCGAGGCGGCCACGCTCCACGTTCATGCGGTTGCCGCTGCGCCGTGCCAGGTCACGCACCCAGTCCGGCAGGCCACCGCACAGGCGTGCATTGCGCAGCGCGCGGCCGTAGCTGGGGTGACCGAAGAACAGTTCATCGCCACCATCACCGGTCAGTGCAACCGGCTTGCGAGCGCCCAGCAGTTCGCTGGCGAGCAGGGTCGGCAGCTGCGAGGCATCGGCGAACGGCTCGCACCAGACCTGCGGCAGGCGCTGCAGCAGGTCCAGGCCCTGGCGCGCGTCCATGCGGTGCAGGTGATGCTGCACGCCCAGGTGGCGCGCGACCTGCGAGGCCCAGTCGCTCTCATCATGGCCGGGATCGTCGAAACCGACCGTCCAGGCTTCGATCGGCAGGGTCGACTGCGCCTGCATCATTGCAGTTACCAATGAAGAATCGGTGCCACCGGACAGGAACGCGCCGCAGGCCAGCGGCGAGTGCATGCGTGCGGCAATGGCCTTCTGCAGTACCGCTTCCAGCTGGTCGGTGGCCTGCTCCAGGCTGGGTTCCGGCTGCAGTGGTTCCTGCAGTGCGCTCTGCATCGCTTCGCGTGCGCACCAGTAGCGTGAGCCGCCCTGTGCGGCCTGGCTGGAACCGCCAGCCGCATGGTCATTCAGATCGATGCGCAGCATCGCGCCTGCCACCAGCTTGTGGATGCCGCGGTAGATGGTGTGTGGTGCCGGCACATAGTCATGGCGCAGCAGCAGGCTCAGCGCATCCTGGTCGATGCTCGGCGCGAAACCGGCGAAGGCCTGCAGCGCCTTCAGCTCGGAGGCGAACAGGAACTGGCCCTGGTACCAGCCGTAATACAGCGGTCGCTCGCCGACCGGGTCGCGGACCAGCCACAGTTCGCGCGACTCGCGGTCCCATACGCTGAAACCGAATGCGCCCTCGATGCGGGAGAGCGCCCGCTCCACGCCCCATTCGACGATCGCCTGCAGCAGCAGCCGGGCATCGCTGCAGCTGCGCGGCAGATCGCGCAGCTGCGACTGCAGGTCGGCCCGGTTGTACAACCGGCCATCCAGGCACAGCACGTAACGACCACAGTCCGAACTCAGGGGCTGCAACGGCGTATCGGTGGGCGCCCGGCAATGGCCCAGCGCCAGGCCGGCCTCGGCGTCGGTCCAGTAGCCGATGCGGCCACGGCCGCGCTGCTGCAGGGCGCGCAGCATCGGCGCCAGCTGCTGCAGCAGGTGTTCGTCCTCGGCGGGCGGCAGCCAGGCCCCGACCACGCCGCTCATCGGGCACCTCCGCAGCGGCAGCGGCGGGAAGGGTTCAGCAGGCAGGCGGCGGCGGGCGACATGGGAACGGCACGCGGAGCGGAGGAGACTCCATGCTCGGCCCGCCCCCGGCCCCGCGTCAGTCGCTTTGCTGTCAGCGATGGTCACCGCATGTATCACGAAGGTAACGTTTTGTAACGGCAACAGGCTATGCTGGACGCCAAGTTGTTGCCGGGCCTGAGGCTCGGCCCGTGCGCCAGCAACCCCGGCTGAATGGCGCCCGCCCCCGGGACCCGGGCGGCCCGAAGGCTGGGATAGCATCGCCGCGCTCGTGCCGTGGCGGTACGTTTGCGTCCACGGAGGCCTTGAAAATGCTGGATATCGTACTGGTCGAAGACGATGCCCGCCTGGGTACGATGGTCAGCGACTATCTGCAGCGGCATGGCTACCAGGTGGCCCACGAGCGCAGCGGTGAGCGTGCGGTGACCCGGATCCTGGCCGAGAAGCCGGCTCTGGTCCTGCTCGATGTCGGCCTGCCCGACCAGGATGGTTTCGAAGTGTGTCGGCAGATCCGGCCCCACTATGACGGCATCATCTGCGTGCTGACCGCCCGCACCGACAACATCGACCAGGTACTGGGACTGGAACTGGGCGCCGGCGATTACATCGGCAAGCCGATCGAACCACGGGTGCTGCTGGCCCGCCTGCGCGCCCACCTGCGCCGCCACCGCCGGGTCGAGCCGCGCGACGGCAGCCTGCGCTTCGGCGAGCTGAACATCGACCCGTCCACCCGCAACGTGCACCTGCAGGGCGCCCTGCTGGAACTGACCACCGCCGAGTTCGACCTGCTGTTCCTGCTGGCCAGCAACGCGGGGCAGATCCTCGACCGCGACGCGCTGCTGCGCGGCCTGCGCGGGATCGCTTTCGACGGCCTGGACCGCTCGATCGATGCCCGCATCTCGCGCCTGCGCCGCAAGCTGGGCGACAACCCGGAGCAGCCGGAACGGATCAAGACCGTGCGCGGTCGCGGCTACCTGTTCAGCCGATCGGCATGGGGATGAAGCGTACGCCCTCGGCGATGCGCGGCCACGCCTTCCACTTCCTGCGCTACGGCATCGGCTTCCTGGTCGCCCATCTGCTGCTGATCGTGCTCGGCCTGTGGGCCTGGGACGCGCTGCTGGAAGACCGCACCGAAGCCGGCCTGCAGGCCGAAATGCGTGGCACCCATGCCCTGCTGCAGCACCGCTTCGCCGAAACCCCGCGCGAGCAGTGGCCGACGCTGGCGCGCGAACTGGACGCCGACTTCGCCTATGCCCTGCGCATGGTGCCGTTGGCCGAGGCGATGAAGGAGCTGCCGGCCAGCCAGCGCCCCCCCTTCAACAACGGCCGCGTGCAGATCGACCTGGAGCACATGCGCAGCCTTCAGCGGATCGGCGACAGCGACTATGCAGTGATGCTGGGGCCGTTGGACGAAGCGCTGCCCGACGAGGGCTGGCAGGACAGCGAAGTGTCCGGCGTGGCCATCCTGCTGCTGATCCTGATGGTGGCCGTGGCACTGCCGATGTACGTGATGGTCTACCGCCTGTGGCGCGACGTCTCGCAGTTGGCGCAGGCGGCACGGCAGATGCGCGACGGACAGCTGGACACGCGTGCGCCACGCGCCGGCACCGCGCTGGTGCGGCCGCTGGCCAATGCCTTCAACCATATGGCCGAGCAGCTGCAGCAGCTGCTGGAAAGCCAGCGCGTATTGGCGCAGGCGGTGGCACATGAAGTGCGCACCCCACTGGCACGGATGCGCTTCGGCCTGGCCGACCTGGAAGACACCGCGCTGGACGAGATCCAGCGTGATGCCCTGGGCGGCCTGCGCACCGATGTCGATCGGCTGCAGCACCTCACCGATGCCGGCGTCGAGTACGCCGCACTCGGCCGCTGCCATCAGCTGACCCGGCAGCGCCTGCAGCTGGCGGCACTGGTACGCGGTGTGGTCGCCCAGTTCGCGCCGTTGCCGATGCCCGTGCAGCAGGCGCTGTCGCCGGTCGGCCTGGTCAACGTCAACCGGCACATGCTGGAACTGGCATTGCGCAACCTGCTCGGCAATGCCCTGCGCTACGCACGACGCCAGATCCGCATCGCCAGCACCGTCAACGACGGCTGGCTGTGCCTGCAGGTGGAGGACGATGGCCCCGGCATCGCGCCCGAGCTGCGCGGCCAGGTACTGCAACCCTATGTGCGCCTTGACCCGGGCAGCCCCGGTTTCGGCCTCGGCCTGGCCCTGGTGCAGGTGGTGGCCGACAAGCACGGCGGCCACGTGGAGGTGACCGATTCGGAGCTGGGCGGTGCCTGCATCCGCCTGCACCTGCCGCTGGAAAGCGGCGGCGTGGTGGAGTGCGAGGCGACCTGCTAGGCCGCCGGTTCCGCGCGCGGCAACGCAAACACGAACAGCGCGCCGCGCTCGCTGTCATGCAGTTCGATGCGACGGCCGTGCAGCTGCACGATGCGCTGCACGATCAGCAGGCCCAACCCGCCGTTCTCGCCACGTCGCGCGCCGAGCGCGGCCGGTGCCTGGAACAGCTGCGTGCGCAGTGCAGGGGCAACACCTGGACCATCATCGGCCACGCTAACCTCCACGCTGTCCGGCGTCGCGCACAGGCGCACCTCGATCCGGCCCCCCTCGGGCGCATGCCGCAGCGCGTTGTCGAGCAGGTTGGTCAGCACCCGCTCGACCAGGCCCAGATCGGCGCGCACCGGCGGCAGGCCTGGCGGGAAATCCGCGTGCAGGCGCTGGTTGCGCGCCTGCGCAGCCAGTTCGAATTTCTGCAGCACGTCCTGCAGCAGTTCCGGCAGCGCGAACACCTCCCACTCCAGCCGCACTTCGCCGTGCTCCAGCCGTGCCAGCTCGAACAGCGCGCGTGCCAGCCGACCGACCTTGGCACTCTGGGCCAGAGCGATACCGAGATAGCGGCGGCGCTCGTCCGGTGACAGCGTGGCATCCTTCAATGCCAGCGTTTCCAGGTAGCCGTGCAGCGACGACAGCGGCGTGCGCAGGTCGTGCGAGATGTTGGCGACCAGCTCGCGCCGCTGCAGGTCCTGCTGGCGCAGCTGCTGCCATTGCTCACCCAGCCGCTGCGCCATCTGCGCGTGCGCGTGTTCCAGGATCACCAGTTCGTCGCGCTCACCGGGGCGCAGCGGCTCGGGCGGCGGCAGCGGCGTCGGCGCATCGATATCGAAGGCCTGGATGCGCCGGGTCAGCCGCCGCAACGGGCGGGTCACCCAATAGAACGCTACCAGCCCGGCCAGCAGGCCCAGGCTGCCGACCAGCATCACCGACCACAGCGTGGTGTTCCACTGGCTGCCGGCGGCAAGGTCGTCGGACAACATCTGACGGTGTTCGCCGACCAGCACCACGTACACATAACCGGCCTGGCGACCCTGCACGATCAGCGGCGCGGCACTGAACACCTTGCGGCCATCCGCGCTGCGCGGGTCATCGCCGAGGATCGGCAACGGTGCACCGGCCAGCAGCCGGCGCAGCGGTGCCACGTCCACCCGGTTGCGCACCAGATGGCCTGTGGGCGCATCGTGGCCGAGGATGCGCCCCTGGTCGTCCAGCAGGTAGACCTCGACGCTGGGATTGACCGCCATCAGCTGGCCGAACAACGCGCGCACCGCGGCATCGCGCATGCCGCTGGTGTCCATCAGTTCGCTGCGCTGGGCGATGTGCTCGGCAAGGCCCAGCGACAACCGCTGCACCACTTCCTGCTCGTGGCGTGTATTGGCGCGCATCTGCAGCGCCAGCAACGCCATGCAGCACATCAGCATCAGCGCGGCGATCACCGCCGCCAGCTTCTGCCACAGGTTCGGCTTGATCATGCCGCCGCCCCGGCCGGATCGACCAGCTTGTAGCCGCGCCCCCACACCGTCAGCAGCCGCCGCGGGTTGGCCGGGTCCGGCTCGATCTTGCTGCGCAGCCGATTGATGTGGGTGTTGACCGTGTGCTCGTAACCGTCGTGCTGGTAGCCCCACACCTGGTTGAGCAGCTCCATGCGCGCGAACACCTGGTCCGGATGACGGGCAAAGAACAACAGCAGGTCGAACTCACGCGGGGTCAGCTCCAGCGCGTTGCCATCCACCGAAGCGGTGCGCGCGACCGGGTCCAGCTGCAGCCCGCCCAGCTCGATCGCACCGGCATCGATGCGCGCGCTCTGCGCCATCGCCTCGGCCCGGCGCAGCAGCGCACGTACGCGGGCCACCAGTTCCGGCATCGAGAAGGGCTTTGCCAGGTAGTCATCCGCACCCAGTTCCAGGCCAACGATGCGCTGCGTTTCGCTGCCACGCGCGCTGATGATGATGATCGGCACATAGCGCGCCATCGCGCGTGCACGCTGACAGACCTGCAGGCCGTCCACGCCGGGCAGCATCACGTCCAGCACCAGCGCATCCCATGGCCCTTCCTGCTCAAGCAGGCGCAGGCCGGCGTCGCCGCTGGCGGCATGGGCGACGTCGTAGCCCTCATCGCCCAGGTGCATGCGCAGCAGGTCGGCGATGTGGGCGTCGTCTTCAACGATCAGCACGCGTTTGGTGGACATCGGCAGCTCGGGGCCAGTGGGGAGGCTGCCCGCATTGTGGCGCGGGACGGCCGTCGATACCTCACGAAAAATTGAATCCTGCGTGAGGATTCGTTGACCCGGGCGGGCGCAGCATGGCCCCGTCGCCCCATCCCGGAGTCCGCCATGTCCCTCACCCGCCGCCACCTGCTGGGCTTGGGCGGTGTTGCCACCGCCGCCGGCCTGCTCGGCCTGGGGGCCTGCAGCCGTGCCGCCCCAGCCGCCGCTGAAGCACGTCCGGCACGACAGTTCGAGGTCATGCACAGCGATGCCGACTGGCGCCAGCGCCTGACCCCGGCGCAGTACGCGGTGCTGCGCCAGCAGGCCACCGAGCGCCCGTACAGCAGCCCGCTCAACAAGGAGCACCGGCAGGGCACGTTTGCCTGCGCCGGCTGTGCGCTGCCCCTGTTCTCCTCCTCCACCAAGTTCGAGAGCGGCACCGGCTGGCCCAGCTTCTGGGCGCCGCTGCACAACGCCATCGGCGAAGACCGCGACGTCACCTTCGGCATGCTGCGGGTGGAAGTGCACTGCCGCCGCTGCGGCGGCCATCTCGGCCACGTGTTCAACGACGGCCCGCGCCCGACCGGGCTGCGCTACTGCATGAACGGTGCGGCCATGGTGTTCGTTCCCGGTGCCGGAGAGGGCACCGCTGACGGCTGGCGCGTGCCGGTCGGTTCTTCCACCACTTCCGGAGCCTGACCATGCTGCTGTTGCTGCTTGCCTATCTGGGGGGCGCGCTGACCCTGCTCAGCCCGTGCATCCTGCCGGTACTACCGTTCGTGTTCGCACGTGCCGACCGCCCCTTCCTGCGTAGCACGCTGCCGCTGCTGCTGGGCATGGCAATCACCTTCACCGTGGTCGCCAGCCTGGCCGCGGTGGGCAGCCAATGGGTGGCACAGGCCAACCAGATCGGACGCTGGATCGCCTTGCTGCTGATGGCGCTGTTCGCGCTGGCATTGCTGTGGCCGCGGCTGGCCGACCATCTGCTGGCGCCGTTCCAGCGCGTGGGTGCGCGGCTGAGCGCGCGTGCAGATGCCGCCGATGCCGCAGGTCATGGCGGCGCATGGACCTCGCTGCTGATCGGCATCGCCACTGGCCTGCTGTGGGCACCCTGCGCCGGGCCCATCCTCGGCCTGGTGCTGACCGGTGCCGCGCTGCACGGCGCCAGCGTCGGCACCAGCACGCTGCTGCTGGCCTACGCGCTGGGCGCCATCACCGCGCTGGCGCTGGCGGTATGGGTGGGTGGCCGCGTGTTCCGCGCGCTGCAGGCGCGGCTTGGCCTCGGCGACGTACTGCGCAAGGTGCTGGGCGTGGCCGCGCTGCTGGCGGTGGTGGCGATCGGGCTTGGCTGGGATACCGGCCTGCTGACCCGCCTGTCCACGGTCAGCACCGCGCGCATCGAACAGGGCCTGCTGGATGCCGTTCCTGGTGCGCAGCCGGCAGCATCGCCGATGATGATGATGGCGGGTCCCGATGCGGGTGCCGATGCACCGCTACCGGTCGAAGGCACCCTGCCCGCGCTGGACGGTGCCACAGGCTGGCTCAACAGTCCGCCGCTGACGGCCCAGCAACTGCGCGGCAAGGTGGTGCTGGTCGATTTCTGGACGTACTCCTGCATCAACTGCCTGCGCGCGATGCCGTTCGTGCACGAATGGGAACGCCGCTACCGCGACCACGGGCTGGTGGTGATCGGCGTGCATACGCCCGAGTTCGCCTTCGAGCGTGACCCGCGCAACGTCATGAAGGCGGTGCAGCAGCTGAAGGTCGAGTACCCGGTGGCGCTCGACAACCAGTACACGATCTGGCGCGCGTTCAACAACCGCTACTGGCCGGCGCAGTACTTCGTTGATGCGCAGGGCAACATCCGCGGCCACCAGTTCGGCGAAGGCAACTACGCACGCTCGGAACAGGTGATCCGCCGCCTGCTGACAGAGGCCGGCCAGACCAATCTGCCGCCGCCAGTCGATCCCGCCGCCGCGGACCTGCAGGGCGTGGCCGTGCAGGCCGACATGGGCAATCTGCGCTCGCCGGAAACCTACCTCGGCCACGCCCGTGCCGAGCAGTTCGCTTCACCCGGTGGGCAACGCGGCGACACCGCGTTCGACTACACATTGCCGGCCACCCTGGCGTTGAACCAGTGGGGCCTGTCCGGACGCTGGACCGTTACCGACGAGGCTGCGCAACTACAGCAGGCCGGTGGCCGCATCGCCTTCCAGTTCCATGCGCGCGACCTGCACCTGGTGCTGGCGCCGGGCCAGGAAGGAAAGCCAGTGCGCTTCCGCGTCCTGCTGGATGGCAAGCCGCTGCCCGCTGCCGATGCCGGCAGTGATGTCGGCGCCGATGGCAGCGGCGTGGTCAACGAGCACCGTTTGTACCAGCTGGTGCGCCAACGCGGCACGGTCGGCCCGCACCGCTTCGAGATCGAATTCCTCGATGCGGGCGTGCAGGCCTATGCCTTCACCTTCGGTTGAACCGGGAGCACACGATGAAACTCTCCTTTGAACAGGGCGTTGCTGCTGGCGTTGCCGGATTGGTGGCCGCGGCACTCATCGCCGGTGTGTTGCTGGTTGACCACGGCGCCATCGCGGCACCGGTCGACGCCAGCGCGCAGGCCAAGGCGCTGCCTGCCCCCAGCGGCGATGCCGCCTTCCGCGATGACGCCACCCACGCCAGCGTGGTGTTTGCCGGTGGCTGCTTCTGGGGTGTGCAGGGTGTGTTCCAGCACGTCAAGGGTGTGAGCAATGCGGTCTCCGGCTACATCGGTGGCAGCGCTGCCAACGCAGGCTACGAACGGGTCAGCAGCGGCCAGACCGGCCATGCCGAGGCGGTGAAGATCGACTACGACCCGCGCCAGGTCAGCTACGGGCAGCTGATGCAGGTGTTCTTCTCGGTGGTACACGATCCGACCCAGCTCAACCGCCAGGGGCCCGACCACGGCAGCCAGTACCGTTCGGCGATCTTCACTGACGATGCCCGCCAGCAGGCAGCCAGCCGCGCCTACATCGCCCAGCTCGGCCAGGCCGGCAGCTACCGCGCACCGATCGTCACCCAGCTGGTCAGCGGCCAGCGTTTCTATCCGGCCGAGAGCTACCACCAGAACTACATGACCAACTACCCGCAGGCGGCCTACATCCGCTACTACGACGCGCCGAAGCTGGCCGCCCTGGGCAAGCAGTTCCCGGGGCTGTACCGGCGCGATGCGGTGCTGGTGCCGATGCGCTGACGGCATTTCCCCTGGGGCTGATCGGTGCTTGGCGCTGCTCTTCTGTAGAGCCGAGCCCACGCTCGGCTGCTGTTGGCGGAAAAGCAGCCGAGCATGGGCTCGGCTCTACACAAAAAAAGGCGCACGGCCATCCAGCCGTGCGCTTGGAAAGTACCGGCCGTGCCCCGATCAGGCCCGGCCGACAACGACATGCTAGGCTCGTCATCTTCATGGGTACAGCACCAGATGACGGGATATTCGATGGATACAGATGACCAGGCCTCGATGATTCCCCCCCGCTACCAGCGGCTGTCCGATGAACTGGCCGAGGCCATCCACGGCGGCCGGCTTCCAGTAGGCAGCCGCCTGCCCTCGCTGCGGCAGATGGCGTTGCAGCGCCGGCTCAGCCTGAACACGGTGATCGCCGCCTACCGCCAGCTGGAAGACGCCGGCCTGGTGATTCCCCGGCCCAAGGCTGGCTTCGAGGTCGCGCCACGGCTGTCGGTGCCGGAACGGTCGTTGCGCGATGTGCCCTCGGCGCCCACCGCACCGCTGCAGCAGGTGCTGATGGCGCGCGTGCTTGAGGCGCAGCGCCGCCCGGGCGTGATCGATCTGGCCTTCGCCGGCCCGCGCGGTCGCCAGTTCTACCCCGGCGCGCAGCTGGCCAAGCACACCGCGCAGGTACTGCGCCATGGCCAACAGACGGTGGAGACCTACGCGCGCCCGAATGGTTCACCGCGGCTGCTGGCGCAGATCGTGCGCCGTGGTCCGCGCATGGGCCTGCACACCCACGCCGAGCGCCTGCTGCTGACCCACGGTGCAATGGAAGCGCTGCAGCTGGCGTTGCGTGCAGTGACCCAGCCCGGCGACGCGGTCGGCATCGAAGCACCGTCCTACTTCAATCTGTACCCGTTGCTGGCCAACCTCGGCCTGCAGGCCATCGAACTACCCACCCACCCGCAGCACGGCCTGGACGTCGACGCGCTGGATGCGATGCTGGAGCACACGCCGCTGGCCGCGCTGGTGGTGATGCCCACGGTGCACAACCCGCTGGGCTGCACCATGCAGACCGCAGACAAACAGCGCCTGGCCGAGCTGGTCAACGCGCGCCAGCTGCCGTTGATCGAAGATGCGGTGTACGCCGAGCTGCAGTTCTGCGAGCCGCCGGCGCCACTGCTGAAGGCGTTTGATCGCGACGGCTGGGTGATGGTCGTCGGCGGCTTCTCCAAGACGCTGGCGCCGGATTACCGCATCGGCTGGCTGGATGGCGGTCGCTTCGCCGAACGCATCGCGCTGCTGAAGTTCCAGTCCACCGGTGGCGAGCCACAGCTGCTGGGTGATGCGGTGGCGGCCTATCTGGAAGCGGGCAGCTACGAACACCACCTGCATCGCATGCGTCGCCTGTACCGTGAACAGGTTGGACGACTACGCCAACTGGTGGCCGAGCACTTCCCGGCCGGCACCCGCGCCACTGAACCGCAGGGCGGTTTCCTGCTGTGGCTGGAACTGCCGGGCGTGGATACGCGCGAGCTGTTCGAGCGTGCATTGAACGAGGACATCGTGTTCATGCCCGGCCAGGTGTATTCGCGTGGCGCGCGGTATCGCCATTGCCTGCGGTTGTCGTGCTGCCAGACGCTGGATGCGCGCTTCATCGGCGCGGTGGAGCGGCTGGGTGCGATCGCGCGGGAACTGGCAGTGCGCCAGCTCCTGTAGAGCCGAGCCTACGCTCGGCTGCCCTTCGCTGACGGTCCCCGCTGAGCCGAGCATGGGCTCGGCTCTACAGGAAGCAGCTCAGTCGAGCAGGTGCGTACTCAGGATCTGACCATCCGCCCCCGGCAGGTACGGCAAGCGCGCCCAGGACGGCATCGGCAGGCGCTGCCGCAGCGTGGCGATGTTCTCATCCTGGCGTTGCATCGCCGGGTCGATGTGGCTGCCAATCCAGCCCAGGCAGTCCACGCCGCTGGCCTGCAGCGATTGCGCAGTCAACCGCGCGTGGTTCACGCAGCCCAGCCGCATGCCCACCACCAGCAGCACCGGCAACTTCAGCGCGCGCACCAGATCGAGCTGATCCAGCGTGGCCGATACCGGCGCCAGCCAACCACCAACACCCTCCACCACCACGACATCGGCCTGCGCACGCAGTCGTTCGAACGCAGCCACGATCGGCGCCAACTCCACCTGCACGCCATCCTCGGCAGCGGCCAGCTCCGGTGCCAACGGCTGCCGCAGCGCATAGGGGTTCAGGTCCGCGTAGTCCGGCACCGGCCAGCTGGCCGCCTGCAGCGCCAGCGCGTCCTCGTTGCGCAGGCCCTGCCCCAGGTCCTCACTGCCGCTGGCCACCGGCTTCATCCCGACCGCGCGCAGGCCGCGCCGGCGCAACGCATGCAGCAGGGCGGTACTGGTGGCGGTCTTGCCGATCCCGGTATCGGTGCCGGTGACGAACAGGGCGGGCGGCAGCGTGGCGGGCAACGGCATCGAAGGGCTCCAACAGGGCAACAGTGTGTGCATTATCGCCGGCCCGGCGCGCTTGCTAGACTGCAACCATGTTCGCCAATGCCTCGCTCACCGGCAGCAAGCCGGAACAATACGCCCAGCTGCTGGAACAGGCCCGAGGCCTGGTCTACGGCGAGTCCGACCGCATCGCCAACGCGGCCAACCTCTCTGCACTGGTCTACCACGCCCTGCCCGACCTGAACTGGGTGGGCTTCTACCTGTACGACGGCAAGGAACTGGTGGTCGGCCCGTTCCAGGGCCTGCCGGCCTGCGTACGCATCCCGCTGGACAAGGGCGTGTGCGGTGCCGCCGCCAGCCAGCGCGTGACCCAGCGCGTGGAGGACGTCGATGCCTTCCCCGGCCATATCGCCTGCGATTCGGCCTCGCGCTCGGAACTGGTGGTGCCGCTGCTGCGTGGTGATGAACTGATCGGCGTGTTCGACATCGACAGCCCGAAGGTCGGCCGCTTCGACGCCGAGGATCAGGCCGGGCTGGAAGCCATCGCCCGCGTGTTCGTCGAGGCGTTGGGATGAGCGCACCGAAGCTGCGCAACATCGGCCCGAAAAGTGCGGCGTGGCTGCGCCAGGTCGGCCTGCGCAGCCGCGACGACCTGGTCGCGATCGGAGCCGTCGGCGCCTTCGTCAAGGTCAAGCGCGCTGGCTTCAAGCCCAGCCTGAACCTGCTTTACTCGCTGGAAGGCGCGTTGCTGGACTGCCATTGGCAGGAGCTGAGCGAGCCACAGCGCGAGGCACTGGTGCAGGATTACGAAGCGCGCATCGCTGCGCATCCGCTGAAGGCAGCCGGCCCGGCCTCGGGCCCGGTGCATGAGCAGCGCTTCGATGCCGATGATGACGCTGAGGACAGCCTGACCCAAGGCGCGGACGAGGATTGAGCCGCGCCCTTCTGTAGAGCCGGGCCCCCGCTCGGCTGGCCTTTCTGATCGAAGTGCAGCCGAGCATGGCTCGGCTCTACAAGAGCAGATCAGGGCTGCTGCAGCTCCAGCAGCTCGCCCACCAGTCCGACCTCGCCACGCTCCAGCCACACCCGCAGGCGGGTGCCGTGGTCGATTCGCAAGGCCCAGCACAGCGACATCGGCAGGCCGCAGACCTGCGACAGCACCATGCGCAACGGGCCACCATGGCTGACCACCAGCGTCGGCACCGGGTCATCGTCATCAAGCAGGCGATCCAGCGCGCGCGCGATGCGCCGCTCGAAATGTCCCCAGCTCTCGCCGTTCGGCGGCGGGAACGCATGCGGATCGGCGTGGAAGGCCGCCAGTGCGTCCTCCGGCAGATCGAACAGCGACTGCCCGTCCCAATCGCCGAAATCCAGCTCTTCCCATTCCTCATCCGCTTCCACATCCAGCCCGCGCGGCGTGGCCAGCGCCATGGCGGTGTGCAGCGCGCGCAACCGCGGCGAGCTGATCACCCGCTCCCAGGGCTGCGCGGCATAGGCCTCGATCAGTTCCTGCGGCAGGCCGGCCAGCTGCGGTGGGTCGCTGCGGCCATCAAGGTATTCATCACGGCCATTGCCGGCATGGCGGACCAGGTCGAGGATCATGCGTGCGTCCCGGACGGGCGACACAGGTACAGCGGAAAACGGGCGGACATCGGCAACGGCACCACGGGATCGAGCAACCATTCTAAAGGCACGGCCGAGGCAGTCGAGCAGGCGTAACGCAACGGGAGTGCCTGCGATGCCGTAGACTGCGCCCACTTCCAGGTGACCTGCGGCCATGGCCGGCAGGTTGAAACGGGAAGCCGGTGACGCGTGATTCCACGCCAGGCCGGCGCTGCCCCCGCAACGGTAAGCACGTCAGTTCCAGGCAACAACGCCACTGTGCCACGGGCATGGGAAGGCGCCTGGACGGTGGCCTCGCGCCACCCGGCGGCAAGCCCGGAGACCGGCCCGGAAGCCTCAGGTCGCGATGCGGTGGGCATGGCGCTGGATGACCGCAGCGTGCGCTGCGGCGTCGGCGCATGCCTGCCTTCGCGGCTCCTCCCCTTCGCCACGCGGGCGTGCGTGGCACCTGGAGTCCCCCATGAAGCTGCAGTCCCGAATGCTGTCCCTGGCCGTGCTGGCCGCCCTGCCCGCGCTGGCCCAGGCCGCCGATGACACCACTGCGCTCGACCAGATCCTGGTCACCGCCACCCGTACCCCGATTGCCCTGCAGGACAGCATCGCGCCGGCACAGGTGATCGATCGCGCGCAGATCGAATCCAGCCAGGCCACCTCGCTGCAGGAACTGCTGCGCGGCCGCGCCGGCATCAACCTCACCAATGCCGGCGGGCTCGGCAAGCAGAGCTCTCTGTTCCTGCGCGGCACCAACTCGGGCCACACCGTGGTGCTGGTCGATGGCGTGCGCATCAACAGCGCCGACCTCGGCCTGGCCATGTACCAGGACCTGCCGCTGGCGCAGATCGAGCGCGTGGAAATCGTGCGTGGCCCGCAGTCGAGCCTGTACGGCGCTGACGCCATTGGTGGCGTGATCCAGATCTTCACCCGCCGCAACCAGGGCGACTTCGCCCCGCATTTCCAGCTTGGCGGCGGCAGCAACGGCCTGCGTGAAGCCAGCGGTGGCATCGGTGGCGGCACCGAACGCGGCTGGTTCGGCGCCGATATCGCCTACCAGCACTCCGATGGCATCGATGCCTGCCGCGGTTCTTCCTCGGTGTTCACTGCCGGCTGCTTTGCCGACGAACACGACCGCGACGGCTACCGCAACCTGTCCAAGAGCCTGCGCGGCGGCTACAGCTTCAACGACCAGTGGAACGTGGAAGGCAGCGCACTGCGCGCCGACGGCAAGAACCATTACGACGGTTACTACAACTATTCGGAAACCCGCCAGCAGGTGCTGGCCGGCAAGGTGCGCTACACCCCGTCCGAGCGCCTGGCATTCACCGCCAACGTCGGCCGCAGCGACAACGAGTCGGACAACCTCGGTGATTCCGGCGCGCGTGGCAACGCGCAGACCCACCGCGACAGCGCCTCGCTGCAGGGCGACTTCGGCGTGGCCGAGGGCCAGCTGCTGAGCGCAGGCGTGGACTGGAGCGAAGACAACCTGGATGGCAGCAGCGCGGGTTACCTCGTCGACAGCCGCCGCAACACCGGCGTATTCGTGCAGTACCAGGGCCGCTTCGGCCGCCACCAGCTGCAGGCCAGCGCGCGCAACGACGACAACCAGCAGTTCGGCAACCACGCCACCGGCAGCGTTGGCTGGGCGATGGAACTGGGCCATGGCCTGCGCGTCAATGCCAGCTACGGCACCGCGTTCAAGGCACCGACCTTCAGCGATCTGTACGACCCGTGGAGCGGCGTGCCGACGTTGAAACCGGAGAAGTCCAAGAGTGCCAACCTGGGTGTTTCGCAGCAGGGCCAGGGCTGGCATTGGGGCCTGGACGTGTATGAAACCCGCATCGATGATCTGATCACCTACGATGCGCTCACGATGAAGATGCAGCAGGTGGAGAAGGCCCGCATCCGCGGTGCCGAACTGACCGGTGGCGTGCTGCTGGCCGGCTTCGATATCAACGCACAGCTGAGCTACACCGACCCGCGCAACCGCACCGGCGGCAGCACCCAGTTCGACAACTGGCTGCCTCGCCGCGCGCAGCAGACCGCGCGCCTGGACATCGACCGCCGCTTCGGCAACCTCCGCGCCGGCCTGACCGTGCAAGGTGCCGGCAAGCGCTATGACAACGCCAGCAACTCGGTGAAGGTCGGCGGCTACGGCACCCTGGATCTGCGTGCCGAGTACGCGCTGACGCCGTCGTGGTCGCTGCTGGCGCGTGCCGCCAACGTGTTCGACCGCAGGTATGAGACGGTGGCGTGGTTCAACCAGCCGGGCCGTGAGTACCAGTTGAGCGTGCGTTACCAGCCGAAGTGAAAGGAGGCGCCGGGCATTGCCCTGCGCTTCTCTGTAGAGCCGAGCCCATGCTCGGCTCAGGCAGCAAAGCAGCCGAGCATGGGCTCGGCTCTACACCGGGACGCCGGCGGCCAATCCCGGCAGTTCACGCAGGTCATCGATCACCGCCACCGCATGCGCGGTGGCCAGGTCCAGGCCGCGCGGATAGCCGTAGCGCACCAGTGCGATCGGCATGCCGGCGTCTTCGGCGGCGCGGTAATCGGTCAACGAATCGCCCACCATCAGGCAGGACTCCACCGGCAGCCCGAAGTGCGCGGCGATGTGCCGCAGTGGCTCACCGCTGGGCTTGCGCTGCGGCAGCGAATCCCCCCCCAGTACCAGCGCGAATACATCACCGATACCCAGGTGCCGCAGCAGCGGCGGCACCAGTGCTTCGGGCTTGTTGGTGCAGATCGCCAGCGGCACGTTGCGCGCACGCAGTTGCGCCAGCGCTTCGCCCACGCCATCGAACAGGCGCGGGCTGCGCAGCAGGCACTCACGGTAGTGCACCATGAACACCGGCATCACCTCGGCCAGGTCCACCTCGCGGCCAGCGGCCTGCACCGCCTGTTCGACCAGGCGGCGCACACCGTCGCCGATCCAGCCCAGCACGGTGGCTTCCGGCACGCGTGCCATGCCGATGGCTTCCAGCGTGCGGTTCAGCGCTTCGGCGATGTCAGCTGCGCTGTCGACCAGCGTGCCATCGAGATCGAATACGACCAGCGGATAGGGATACGACAAGGGACGACGCCTGTACAACGTGGGGCCGTCCATTGTACGCCGCGCTTTTCCCCGGGATCCGCCTCAGCCGATCCTGCGTGCGCGGGTGGCCAGAAAGGTGGGCAGGTAACGGTCGATCAGGAAGCGCGGCGTCGGCTGCCAGTCTTCCATGAACCGATCAATCACGAAGCCTGCATCCAGCTGCCCGCCGATCAGTTCGGTCAGGCTGTGGCCAAAGGTCAGGGCATCCCCGCGGGCGAGTTTCGCCTCACGCTCTGCGGCGGGCAGGTCTTCCAGGTCCGAATAGGGAATGGCGTACTGCGGCCGGATCAAACCCTGTGCATCCAGCTGCGGATCACGTGCACCGACGAACAGCACCGGGTTGTAGAAGCTGGCCATCAACATGCCATCGCGCGCCAGCACGCGGCGGCATTCGGTCCACACCGGGCGCACGTCGGGTACGTACAGGTTGGAGATCGGGTGGAACACCACGTCGAAGCTGTCGTTGGCGAAGGCGTGCAGATCGCGCATGTCACCCTGCACCGTGCGCAGCTGCAGCCCATCACGCGCCGCGACCCTGCGGTCCTGCTCGAGCTGGCCATCGGACAGGTCGAACACGGTCACCTCCGCACCGGCCGCCGCCAGCACCGGGGCCTGCTGGCCACCGCCCGAGGCCAGGCAGAGGATGCGGCGGCCGCGCACATCACCCAGCCAGTCCAGCGGCAGCGCGCGCGGGGTCAGGTGCACCTGCCAGCGGCCATCGCGCGCGGCGGCAATCGTTGAGCTTTCCACCGGGCGCGACCATTCGCGCACTTCGCTGGCCTGGCGGTCCCAGGCAGCACGGTTGTGGTCGATCAAGGCCTGTCCATGGTTCATGTGTTCTCCTTGCCCGGTGGGCGCCAATCCAGATCCTGGAAGGCCGGGCTGGCGAAACACTCGGCCAGGTAGTCCAGGAATCGCCGCATGATAGCGGGCTGCTGGCGCCGCGACGCGTACACGGCATGAATGCCGAGTTCGTCCAGGCTGAACTCGGGCAACAACTCGATCAGCTCGCCACTGCGCAGCAGCGGCGCCACCTGGTAGGTCGGCAGCATGGCGATGCCGGCACCGGCACGCACTGCTTCCAGCAACAGCGAGGCCTCGTTGGCGCTGATGTTGCCGCCCACCACCACCGACAGTGAACGGCCATCGCGGTGCAGCTGCCACAGGCTCTTGCCCACGTAGTGATGGGTCAGGCAGTTGTGCGCGGCCAGGTGTTCCGGTGCGGTGGGCGTACCGCGTGCCTGCAGGTAGGACGGCGTCGCGCACAGCACCGAGCGACAGGTGGCCATTCGTCGCGCAATCAGGCTGGGGTCGATCTGGCGGGCGATGCGCACGGCCAGGTCCACGCGCTCTTCCACCAGGTTCACCATGCGGTCGACCAGCAGCAGTTCGATGCGCGCCGCCGGGTGGCGTGCGACGAAACCTGCCACCGCCCGCGCCAGGTGGGCCTGCCCGAACGACACGCTGGCGGTCACCCGCAGCGTGCCGTGCGGCTCGGGATCGTCGCTGGCCAGTTCGCCCTGCAGCGCCTCGCCGATGGCCAGCATCTGCCGGAAGCGCGCCAGCGCCGCCTCGCCGGGGCCGGTCAGGCTGACCCGACGCGTGGTCCGGTGCAGCAGGCGCGCGCCCAGCCAGCCCTCGACCTCTGCCAGGTAGCGGGTGACCATCGCCCGCGACATGTCCAGCACCTCGGCGGCGGCGGTGAGGCTGCCGCGCTCGGCCACCTCGACGAACACGGTCATGGCGGTTAATCGGTCCATATGCTCGATCCATGCAACAAACAAGCGCGTTATACGCTGTTTTTCGAGCGACTGCAGCGGCCTAGAGTGGCCCCATTCCCCCCCACACCGCCCCACGGAGTCCTGCCATGAAGATCGCCCTCGTTGGTTCCACCGGCAACATCGGCCGCCAGATCGCCCGCCACGCGCTGGCCAACGGCCACGAACTCACCGTCATCGTGCGCAGCGCGCAGGACCTTCCGGTCGAACTGGCCGGTGCCCATCCGGTGATCGCCTCGCTGGACGACCCGGACGCGCTGGTCGCCGCCATCGCCGGCCACGACGTGCTGGCCAGTGCCTACGGCCCGCGTCCGGGCGATGACATCGGCCGCGTCGGCGAAGTGGCCGCGCAGCTGTCCGCCGCCGCGCGCAAGGCCGGTGTACCGCGCCTGGTGGTGGTGGGTGGCGCTGGCAGCCTGGAAGTCGCGCCGGGCGTGCAGCTGGTCGATACCCCCAACTTCCCGGAGGCCTACAAGCCGTACGCGCTGGCCCATCGTGAAGCCTTCAATCGCCTGCAGGCGGTGGACGACCTGGACTGGACCTTCTTCTCGCCGGCCGCCGAAATCGGCCCGGGCGAAGAGCGCGGCCAGTACCGCGTGCAGCCCAAGGCCTTCCTGGCCGACGCCAGCGGCCACAGCCGCATCAGCTACGCCGACTACGGCGCGGCGTTCGTGGCCGAGCTGGAAGCGCACCAGTACCCGAAGCAGATCATCACGGCAGCGTATTGATCATGCCGTCCGCCGGGCATGGCCCGGCGCTACCTACCTGTGGAGCCGAAGGCAACGGCAGGAGCCGTTGCCAACGTCGCTTGCGACGGCCCGTAGGGGGCCGGGCAAGGACGCCCGGCATAGCCCACGCTCGACTCCGCATCCGACACAAGGAATTTCCCATGCGCACCGCTGCCCTGCTGCTTCCCCTCGCGTTGGCCGCCAGTTTCACCAGTGCTCCGCTGATGGCCGCATCGGCCACCCCGGCACCGGCCACGGCAACCAAATCCCAGCTGCACCTGCAGACCTTCCATCCCGGCCCGCAGGCGCTGTTCTCGGTGTCCTCGGTACTGATCGAAGGCCGCCACGACGCGATCCTGGTCGATGCGCAGTTCGGCGCCAGCGGCGCGCGCAAGCTGGTCGAGCTGATCCGCGCCAGCGGCAAGCAGCTGACCACGATCTACATCAGCCACGGCGATCCGGACTACTACTTCGGCCTGGCCACGCTGCAGGATGCGTTCCCGAAGGCGCGCATCGTCGCCACCGCGCAGACTGTTGCCCACATCCAGCAGACCCAGGCCGGCAAGCTGGCCTACTGGGGCCCGAAGATGGGTGCCGACGTGCCGGCACGCATCGTGGTGCCGCAGGTGCTGGATGGTGATGCCCTGCAGCTGGAAGGCCAGCGCCTGCCGCTGATCGGGCTGGATGGCCCGACCCCGGACCGCACGGTGCTGTGGGTGCCGTCGCTGCGCGCGATCGTCGGTGGCATTCCAGTGGTGGCCGGCGAACACGTGTGGATGGCCGATACGCAGACGCCGAAGTCGCACACCGACTGGCTGCAGACGCTGCAACGCCTGCAGGCACTGAAGCCGAAGGTGGTGGTGCCGGGGCATTACGCACCGGGTGCGGCGCTGGATGCGAGCGCGCTGGCGTTCACGGCGGACTACATCCGCGCGTTCGATGCCGAGGTGGCCAAGGCCAGGGACAGTGCGGCGCTGGCAAAGGCGATGCAGGCGCGTTACCCGACGCTGGCGGGCGTGGAGTCGCTGGAGTTGAGTGCGAAGGTGGCCAAGGGCGAGATGCAGTGGCCATGAGGTAGGGGGGTCTTTTGCAGGGCTGCTGCCCTGCACCTGCTCAATGCAACGGCAACAGCCGAAGCAACAGCAACAGCTGGCTATCCGTGGGATGGCGAGGTGGGTCCGGTTGCGGGGGACGCCGTAAACCCATCCCTGGGGGCTTGGCCGCGGCATCCATGCCGCGGACACCCCCGCAACCGGACCCACCCCGCCTTCGACGGTTCTCTGCGATCTGTCTGGATGGCATGTCTCCGCAACCTGTCTGGATGGAATGACCTGCTCCTGGTGGGTGTCGACCTTGGTCGACACGTAGTTCCACGGCGTGCGTGGATGACAGATCAGGAACGATCGGTCTGGGTGTGCTCGAACAATTCCCCCTGCACCACCGGCTCCTTCTCGCGGAAGCCGCCGAGCCCTACGCCGACCAGGCGGTAACGGGTCTCCGCCGGCAGGTCGACGCGGGCGCGCAGGGCCAAGGCGATGTCACGCAGTTCTTCCATCGATTCCGGCGGGCGCTCCGGGGTGAAGCTGCGGGTGAGGATGCGGAACTGCGCGGTCTTCAGTTTCAGTACCACGGTGTGGCCGATGCGCTCGGTCTTGCGCGTGGCGTTCCAGGTCTTCCCGGCCAGCTGCACGATCGCCTCGGTCAGGTCTTCCAGCAGCAGGTCTTCGGCGAAGGTGTCCTCCGAGGAAATCGACTGCACCTGCTGGTCCGGTTCCACCGGCCGCTCGTCGATGCCACGTGCGCGGTTGTACAGGCTGCGCCCGAAGCTGCCGAATGCCTCTTCCAGGTCGATCAGCGCCCACTGCCGCAGATCGCCGCAGGTGACGATGCCGCGCGCGGCCAGCTTGCCTTCCATGACCTTGCCGACGCCGGGCACCCGGTTCACCGGCAGCGGTGCCAGGAACGCATCCACGCGCTGTGGCGGGATCACGAACTGGCCGTCGGGCTTGCGCCAGTCCGAGGCGATCTTGGCCAGGAACTTGTTCGGCGCGATACCGGCTGAAGCAGTCAGGTTCGTTTCCTCGCGGATCTGCGCGCGGATGGTGCGGGCGATGTCGGTGGCCAGCTCAATGCCACTCTTCGGCTCGGTCACGTCCAGGTAGGCCTCGTCCAGCGACAACGGCTCGACAAGGTCGGTATGCCGCAGGAAGATCGCGCGCACCTGCTGTGATACCGCCTTGTAACGTGCGAAGTCCGGCGGCACGAAGATCGCATCCGGGCACAGGCGCTCGGCACGCACGGCGGGCATCGCCGAACGCACACCGAACACGCGCGCCTCATACGAGGCCGCGCACACCACCGAACGTGCGCCGCGCCATGCCACAACCACCGGCTTGCCGCGCAGTGACGGATCGTCGCGCTGCTCCACCGACGCGTAGAACGCGTCCATGTCAACGTGGATGATCTTGCGCAGTCGGGTCATGTCAGGTGGAAAGGGCGGGGGCGGGCCGGGCGGGCCACACGCCGAAGTATGGTCGTTGCACATCAACAGGATGCGCGTATTCCCTTGAAAACACTACGGTTGCGTACGGTTGAAATGTTTGATCGGCGCAGTTTCCACGGGCATTCTCGGGCGCTTGTTTCCCTGTTCTTCGCTTCCAGGATTGTGCTTCATGACCCGTCTCCACGCGTTCAACCGCGAACAGCTGCTGGCCAGCGCACGCGGTGAACTGTTCGGCACCGCTGCCGGCCGTCTGCCCAACGACCCGATGCTGATGTTCGACCGCATCACCGAAATCCGCGAGGACGGCGGACCGCATGGCAAAGGCATGGTACGCGCCGAACTGGATATCCGCCCGGACCTGTGGTTCTTCGGCTGCCATTTCATCGGCGACCCGGTGATGCCCGGCTGCCTGGGCCTGGATGCCATGTGGCAGCTGACCGGCTTCTTCCTGACCTGGCTGGGCGCCCCCGGCAAGGGCCGCGCGCTGGGCTGTGGGGAGGTGAAGTTCACCGGCCAGGTGCTGCCGGACGCCAAGCTGGTGCGCTACGAGATCGACATCAGCCGCGTCATCAACCGCAAGCTGGTGATGGCCCAGTCCGATGCCCGCATGTACGTGGATGACCGCGAAATCTACAGCGCGCGCGACCTGCGCGTCGGCCTGTTCACTGAAACCGGGAGCTTCTGATGCGTCGCGTCGTCATCACCGGCATGGGCATCACGTCCTGCCTCGGCAATGATCTGGATACTGTTTCGGCCGCGCTGCGCGAAGGGCGCTCCGGCATCACTGCACTGGCCGACCATGCCGAGGCCGGCCTGCGCAGCCAGATCGGCGGCCGCGTCGATCTCGATCTGGACGCGCTGATCGACCGCAAGCAGAAGCGCTTCATGAGCGATGCGGCGGCCTTCGCCTATCTGGCCATGCGCGACGCCATCGCCGATGCAGGGCTCAGCGCCGAGCAGGTCAGCAGTCTGCGCACCGGCCTGATCGCCGGTTCCGGTGGCGGCTCCAGCGAATGGCAGATCGGCGCGGTCGATCTGCTGCGCGAGCGTGGCGTGCGCAAGGTCGGCCCGTACATGGTGCCGCGCACGATGTGCTCGACCGTCTCGGCCTGCCTGGCCACGGCCTACCAGATCAAGGGCGTCAGCTACTCGCTGTCGGCCGCCTGCGCGACGTCGGCACACTGCATCGGCGCCGCCGCGGACATGATCCGCCATGGCGCGCAGGACATCATGTTCGCCGGTGGCGGTGAAGACCTGCACTGGTCGATGAGCGTGATGTTCGACGCGATGGGCGCACTGTCGACCAGCTTCAACGAGACCCCGGCCAGCGCTTCGCGTCCGTACGACAAGGACCGCGACGGCTTCGTCATCGCCGGTGGTGGCGGCATGCTGGTGCTGGAAGACTACGACCACGCCGTAGCCCGCGGCGCGCACATCCATGCCGAGCTGATCGGCTATGGCGTCACCTCCGATGGTGCCGACATGGTGGCTCCGTCCGGTGAAGGCGCGGTGCGCTGCATGAAGATGGCGCTGCAGGGCGTCGATCGTCCGCTGGACTACCTCAACACCCACGGCACCTCGACGCCGCTGGGGGATGTCACCGAGCTCAACGCCATCCGCGAAGTGTTCGGCGACGCGGTACCGCCGCTGTCGTCGACCAAGGCGTTGTCCGGCCACTCGCTGGGTGCAGCGAGCGTGCATGAGGCGATCTACTGCCTGCTGATGATGCGCGACGGCTTCGTCGCCGGTTCGGCCAACATCGGCGAGCTGGACCCGAAGGTGGAGAGCTTCCCGATCCTGCGCGAAAGCCGCGAGCAGAAGCTGGATACGGTGATGTCCAACAGCTTCGGCTTCGGTGGCACCAACGCCGCGCTGGTGTTCGGGCGGGTGTGATGGGAACAGGTGTGCCGACCAACGGTCGGCACCCACCCTCAGAGGCGGTTGGCACCCACCGTTACTTCGGCAACAACGGCACCAGCAATGCGTGCGCGTCCACCAGCGATCCAACGATGCGGTGGCCCAGGGCACGCAACTCTTCATCCGGATGCACCAGGTCCGGCACCTGGATCACCGTCATGCCGGCCGCCAGTGCCGCACGCGTACCCGCCGGCGAATCCTCCAGCGCCAGGCACCGCTCCGGCGCCTGCCCCAGCCGCTGCGCGGCCAGCAGATAGATGTCCGGCGCCGGCTTCGGCCGCGCCACGTCGCCACTGGTGATCACCGCATCGAAGTACGGCAGCAGTCCGGCCGCCGCCAGCTTGCGGTTGGCCCGTGGCTGCCGCGTAGTGGTCGCCACCGCGCGCGGAACCGCATGCGCCTTCAGCAATTCCAGCAGCTCCAGGATGCCCGGCCGCAAGGGCAGGCCGGTCTGCGTGCGTGCTTCATACAGCTCGTGGCAGCGCGCGGCCACCGCCTCGATCACGCTGTCCTCGATGCCCTGCGCACGCAGCAGCGCGTGCGTGTCGCGATCACCGAGGCCGACCATGCGCAGGAACACCGTTTCATCCAGGCCCAGTCCGAACTCGTCGGCGGCCTGGCTCCAGCAGGCCAGCGAGACCCGCTCGCTGTCGATCATCAAGCCGTCCATGTCAAAGATGACGGCGTCGGGGAGGAACGGCAGCGCAGCAATGTTGGTCATGGAGCGAACAGCGTATCCAGGTCGGTGGAAGTGAGCTGCCGCCATTGCCCCTCGTCCAGCCCCTGCAGGTCCAGCCCGCCGACGCGGCTGCGATGCAGGGCCTGCACGTGGTTGCCGGTGGCGGCGAACATGCGGCGTACCTGATGGTAGCGGCCTTCGTGCAGCACAAGGCGCGCGCGGCGCACATCCAGCACTTCCAGTTCAGCCGGCAGCAGGGGCGTCTTCTCGGACTCCAGCATCAGCGTGCCGCTGGCGAACAGCGCCACTTCGTCGCCGCGCAGGTCGTCGCTCAGCTCCACTTCGTAGACCTTGGGCAGCTTCGACTTCGGCGAGATGATCCGATGCAGCAGGCCACCGTCGTCGGTCAGCAGCAGCAGGCCACTGGTCTCGCGGTCGAGGCGGCCGACCGTGGACAGCACCGGATCGCGGTCGCGGAAGCGCGGTGGCAGCAGGTCGTAGATCAGGCGGCCGGTGTCCTTGGTCGAGCAGGTATAGCCGGCCGGCTTGTGCAGCGCGATCGACAACCCGGCCGGCGGGTCCAGCGGCTCGCCATCGACACGGATGGCCTCGTGTGGCACCTGGTCGTCGGCGTACAGCACCTCGCCGTCGGCGTCGGTGACGCGTCCCTCGCGGAACATCCACTGCACCTGCTTGCGGCTGCCGTAGCCCAGGTTGGCGATGTGCTTGACCAGCTTCACCGGCCCTTCCCCTTCACCGCTTCGACCAGCTTGAAGCCATCGCGCTCGGCAATCACGCGCACGGCACCGAAGCTGTCGTTGAGGGTGTGCTCGTACGGCAGGTGGCGATTTGCCACCACGTACAGGCGCCCGCCCGGGCGCAACGCCTGGGCGGCCACGGCGATGAAGCGCTGGCCGATGTCCGGGCGGTCGGCGCGCGACGGCGTGTGGAACGGCGGATTGCTGATGATGACGTCGTAGCCCGGCTCGATGCCGGCGGTGACGTCCTGCCACAGGAAGCGCAGCGGCAGCGGGCGCGGCGGCGGCGCCAGGTTCAGCTCGGCCAGCGCCAACGCACGTTGCTCGGCCTCGTACAGGTCCAGCGCGGTGATCTTCGGGCAACGCTCCAGCAGTTCGCGCGACAGGTAGCCGTAGCCCGCGCCGAGGTCGGCGGCACGCCCGGCCAGGTCGGCCGGCAGGTGCTCGGCCAGCAGCGCCGACGCGGGATCGATGCGGTCCCAGGCGAACACGCCCGGGCGGCTGAGGAAGCGGCCACCCACGATCGGGCGCACCGCGTCCAGCGCCGACCAGCGCTTGGCCAGGTCGGCGTCGTGCTGGACCTGCAGCGGGGCGGTCCAGTACACGCGGCAATGGTTCTTGGTCAGGCTGCCGCCGAGGCCGGCCAGCTGCTTGAGGTCGCCCTCGCCCGAGCGCGCGCCTTCGTTGTTGGATTGGCAGGCGACGATGCGGCCGCCGTCGGCGACCAGCGCCAGCGCGCGGGCGAACAGCGCGCGGGCTTCTTCGCGCTGGCGCGGCGGCAGCACCAGCACCAGCGGGTAGCGGCCCTTGCCTGCGGCATCGTCCAGCTGGCCGCTGACGGTCCAGCCGGCGGCCTGCTGCAGCGGCTGCGCGAACGGGGCAAAACTCTGCTCGCAGTGCAGCTCGCGGTTGCCGGCCACTTCTCGCAGCGGCCAGCCATCGCGGGCACGCAGGAAGGCCACCGGGCCCTCCGGCCAGCGCAGGGCACCTTGGGAGAACGGCAGGAACAGGGTCTGCAGGGGGGCGTCGTCGCTGGAGGCCATCGGCGCGGGTACTTCAAGCGTGAGGGCCGTCCATTGTACCGGCTTGGCCGGGCCGGCCCCGCCAGGCCGCTTTGCGAAACCCGAACGGGGCCTTGATCCGCCAGCAACATTGGAACGTTCAGGGTAGAGGCTCCCCCGGAAACCCAGGAGAACCTGCATGCGAGCCTTGTTCGTCGGTGGCGTGGTCGACAACAGTGAAATGGACCTGGAAGGCAGCCATCCGCCCGTGCACTACCCCGAGGACACCGGCGGCGGCCACTCACGCTACCGGCTGCACCAGGTCGGCCATGGCGCCGATGGCAGCGTGGCCTATGCAGTGTATGGTGCGCCGGACCTGGCCGACGACGAGGTGGCCCGGGTCGCGGAGGAACGCGCCTATGCGCGGCGGTTCGAGGCGACGCCGACGTTGTTCGAGCATTGATGCACCGGTGTAGCGCCCGAGCCCACGCTCGGGTGACGGCGCAGCCGAGCGTGGGCTCGGCTCTACATCCGATCAAGGCGCCCTGGGTGGCAGACGGTTGACGCTGGCGATCTCGTCCAGCCACACATGGTGCTGCTGCACCGGCGTGTCGTAGTCATCCAGGCGCAACTGGCCGTTGCTGCCTTCATCGCCGGCGTCATTGCGGTACTGCTGCACGGTCGGCTTCACCGCCACCGTGCCGAGCAGGCGCCGGCCGTCGTGCAGGGTCAGTTCCACCTGCGTTTCGCCCTCCAGCTGCGGCAGCAGGGCTTCGAGGCGCGCGATCTGCGCCGGATCGGTATGGATGCGGGGAGCAATACGGGACATCGGCGACCTCCTGATTGCAGGTTCGCCAATCGGCCGTGAATGTTCAGTGCAGCGCGCTGTCCGCGCGCGGCACCTGCACCTTGCGTACGGCAGCCACCAGCTGCGCCACCGAGTACGGCTTGGCGACGTGCTCCTGGAAGCCCGAGGCCAGCGCGCGGCGCCGATCATCGGCACGCGCCAGTGCGGTCACCGCCACCGCGGGCAGTGTTGCGGCATCCACGCCCATGTCCTCGCGCAGCGTGCGTACCAGCCCGTAGCCATCCATGCCCGGCATGCCGATGTCGGTCAGCATCACGTGGTACTGCAGATGGCCGGTGTCGGCCAGCAGTGCCAGTGCCTCGCCGGCCGAACTGGCCGCCGACACGCTGGCGCCCTGCTCTTCCAGCATGCGCCGCAGGTACTCCAGCACCTCCGGCTGGTCTTCCACCGCCAACACGTGCATGCCCCGCAGCGGATACGGCTCGACGATCACCGGCTCCAGGATCGGCCCGCTGATGACTTCGCGCAGCGGCCGGCGCTCGGCATCCGGCAGGTGCTGCGGCAGGCGCACGGTGAACGTGGCGCCGTGGCCATGGCCCTCGCTGGCGGCGGCAACGGTGCCGCCGTGCAGTTCAACCAGCTGCTGCACGATCGCCAGGCCCAGGCCGAGGCCGCCATGGCGGCGCGTGGTGGTGCCATCGGCCTGGCGGACGCGGCTGAACAGGTGGTTGAGGAACTCCGGTGCGATGCCATCACCGGTATCGCTCACCGTAATCACCCAGTGGTTGCCGTCGGCCTGCAACTGCACGTCGATGCGGCCTTCGGCCGGGGTGAACTTGATCGCGTTCGACAGCAGGTTCCAGAACACCTGCTGCAGGCGAGTGGCATCGCCGAGCACGGGGCTTGGCTGCTCGGGCAGCTGCAGGTGCACGTCCAGCGCCTTGCCCTCGGCCACCAGTTCCTGCGCGCCGATGGCCTCGCCCAGCAGCGTGCGCAGATCCAGCATTTCCACTTCCAGCTGTACCTTGCCCAGCAGCATGCTGCTGAGGTCGAGCATGTCCGAGATCAGCCGCTTCTGCGCGCCGGCGCTGTTGGCGATCACGTTCAAGCCCTTGTACAGCGGGCTGGTGTTGTCCACCCGCTGCAGCAGCAGTTCGCTCCAACCGAGGATGGTGGTCAGCGGCGTGCGCAGCTCGTGCGACAGCGTGGCCAGGAATTCGTCCTTCAACCGCGCCATGTTCTCGGCGGCACTGCGCGCGGCGCGCTCGGACTGCAGCAGCTCCTCGCGTGCCAGTTCGATCTCGCGGCGTTCGGTCACGTCCGGACTGCTGCCGGCCAGGCCGATGAAGCGGCCCATGCGCGAGAAGCGCGGGCGCGCGTTCATCTCCAGCCAGCGCCATTGGCCGTCGGCGCGGCGCGCGCGTACCAGCGCATGCATCGAACGCTGCGCCTTCAGTGCTTCCTGCAGCTCGTACTCGAATACGGACGCATCATCCGGGTGCACCAGGCCGCGCCATACATCTTCCGGAACGCGCGTTTCATCGCCACCGAAGAATTCGCTGAAGGCGCTGTTGACGAAGCGGGCGTGGCCGCGCTCGTCGAGTACCCATACCGGCATCGGCAGGCCATCGGCCAGTGCGCTGAAGCGGGCTTCGCTTTCACCCAGCTCCACTTCCATCTGCTTGCGCGCGGTGATGTCGAAGAACAGGATGCCGACCTTGTCTTCTCCCGGTCGCCCCACCCGCACCGCGTCGACCGCGAAGGAGCGGCCCAGCGCTCGTGCCTCCATCTCGAACTGCGCCGGCCGGCCGCTGCGTGCGACCTCGCCGTAGATGCGGAACCAGTCCTGCTCGTGGTGCGGCTCCAGCGCCGTCATGCGCTGACCGCGTGCGTCCTTCAATCCGGTATGGCGCTCGAAGGCGTCGTTGACCTCGATGAAACGGTAGTCCACCGCGCGGTCACCTTCGAACAGCACCTGGATCACGCAGAAACCGGCGTTGATGCGCTCAAGCACGCCATGATGCAGGTCGGGTTCGGGCGCCGGCACCATCATCGGTGGGCGCTCCACTAGGGGCGGCAGTGTGGACAAGGGCGTCTGGACGGGCCGGATTGGAAACACAGCATGTTCCAGAGAGCGTATTCACAGCGTCAAGCGCCGTCAGTCAGGGTTGACGACGATGAATTGGCGGCAACCACTCTTGTGTATGACGCATTCGGCCATTGCCGTTGCCCGGGAGCGGGATCACACTCGATCCGTAATCAATATCGTCCCCCTCAGGGGATGCAGGAGACCGTCATGAACCGCTCACTTGCTGCCGCCCTTCTGCTGGCCAGTGCCCTTGTGGCAGGCGGCGCCCATGCTGCGCCACGCGCGGTGACCGATCCGGAAGCCCCGCGTGCGTTGCAGGCCAATGGCCCGGTCAGCGTGAAATGGGAGGATCCGGCCAAGTTCACCGAGATCCGCCAGAGCACCAACCGCTTCGAGGCCGAACGCGGTGACTGGGTACAGCAGCTGGCCCGCTACCTGCAGACCACCGCCGCCAAACCGCTGCAGCCCGGACAGACACTCGATGTGACCCTGGTCGACATCAAGCGTGCCGGTGACTACGAGCCGTGGCACGGCCCGCGTGCGCGCGACATCCGCGTGATGCGCGATATCTACCCGCCCCGCATCACCCTGCAGTACACGTTGAAGGACGCCGACGGCCGTATTGTGAGCGAAGGCGACGCCCGCCTGAGCGACTCCGGCTACCTGCAGGGCAGTGGGTTGCTGACCAACAGCGATCCGCTGCGCTACGAGAAGCGCCTGATTGATGACTGGGTGAAGCGCCAGCTGGCCAGCCAGGCCACCGCTGCGCGGTAATGCCGGGCGACGCGCCCCACCGGGCTGCGCAGCAATGCCCGGCAACGCGACCCACCGGTAGGTGTCGACCTTGGTCGACACACGTTCCCGGAGCCGAGCGTAGGCTCGGCTCTACACGTACACCTTCGCCACGCGCTTGACCGCGCACGGCAGCTGGTACGCGCTCACGCCGCATCGCGGCGCCAGTTCCGCCAACGTCGGCGCACTGCCCCACAGTTCCACCACGCTGCCCACCGCGGCCTGCGGATGCGCGGTCAGGTCCACCGTCAGCATGTCCATCGACACGCGGCCGATCAGCGTGCCGGGCTGGCCGTCGATCAGCACCGGCGTGCCGTTCGGGGCAAACTGCGGATAACCGTCGGCATAGCCGAGTGCAACCACACCCACGCGGGTGCGCGCCTTGGCCACGAAGCGCGCGCCATAACCCACCGGCTCACCCGCTTCGATCCAGCGTTCGGCGATCACCTTCGACTGCATCGTCATCACCGGGCGCAGGCGCTCGGTCAGCGTGGTGTCGTCCGGCAGCGGATTTGCGCCATACAGCATCAGGCCCGGGCGCACCCAGTCACTGCGCACGTCCGGCCAGCCCAGCAGCGCCGGCGAGTTGCAGACGCTGGTCTCGCCGTGCAGGCCGTCGATGGCGCGCGCGAACGTCGCCGCCTGTTCGTGGGTGCGTTCGCTGTCCAGCTCGTCGGCGCGCGCCAGGTGGGTCATCAGCACGATGCGCTCGACCTGCGGCAGCGCCGACAGGCGCGCGTGCGCCGCGCGGAAGCTGTCCACGTCCAGGCCTAGGCGATGCATGCCGCTGTCCAGCTTCAGCCACACCGTCAACGGGCGGGGGCTGTCGAAGGCGGCCACGGCCTCCAGCTGCCACGGCGAACCGACGGCGAACCAGAAATCATGCTCGGCCACCAACGCCATGTCGCTGGGTTCGAAAATGCCCTCCAGCAGCAGGATCGGCGCACGGATGCCGGCCTGGCGCAGTTCCAGCGCTTCTTCGATGGTGGCCACGCCGAAGCCATCGGCCTCATCCTCCAGCGCCTGGGCACAGCGCACCGCGCCATGCCCATAGGCATCGGCCTTGATGATCGCCAGGGCCTTGCCACCGCCCAGTTCACGGGCGAGCCGGTAGTTGCTGCGCAGAGCGCCCAGATCGATCAGCGCGCGGGCAGGACGCATGTGCGGTTCTCGTGTTGCGGCGCGTGACCGTACTGGCCGTAGCGGAAAATATCCAGGCCTTCGGTGCTGATCTGCGGCTGGCGCGCGCTCATCAGGTCGGCCAGGTAGCGACCCGAACCGCAGGCCATGGTCCAGCCCAGCGTGCCGTGGCCGGTGTTGAGGTACAGGTTGCGGAACGGCGTGGCGCCGATTACCGGCGTGCCATCCGGCGTGGCCGGGCGCAGGCCGGTCCAGAACTGCGCGCGCGACAGGTCGCCACCCTTCGGGTACAGGTCGCTGACCACCAGCTCCAGCGTCTCGCGGCGGCGCTGCGACAACGACAGGTCGAAGCCGGCCACTTCGGCCATGCCACCGACGCGGATGCGGTCGTCGAAACGGGTCACTGCCACCTTGTAGCTCTCGTCGAGGATGGTCGACGTGGGCGCCATCGCCGGGTCGGTGATCGGCAGGGTCAGCGAGTAGCCCTTCAGCGGGTACACCGGCAGGCGCATGCCCAGCGGCGCGACCAGCGCCGGCGAGTAGCTGCCCAGTGCAACCACGAAGCGGTCGGCGGTTTCCAGCTTGCCGTCGATGCGCACGCCGGTGATGCGGTCGCCGTCGAACTCCAGCCCGGTGATGTCCTGGTCGAAGCGGAACTCGACGCCGGCATCGACGCACATCTGCGCCAGGCGGCGGGTGAACAGCTGGCAGTCGCCGGTCTGGTCGCGCGGCAGGCGCAGCGCGCCGACCAGGCCATCGACGTGGGCCAGGGCCGGTTCGGCCTGGATGATGCCGGCACGGTCCAGCACCTCGTATGGCACGCCGTACTGGGCCAGGATCTCGATGTCCTGCGCCGAGGCGTCCAGCTGCTGCTGGGTGCGGAACAGCTGGGTGGTGCCCAGGTCGCGGCCTTCGAATTCGATGCCGACCTGCGCGCGCAGCTCGTTCAAGCAGTCACGGCTGTACTCGGACATGCGCACCATGCGCGCCTTGTTGATCGCATAGCGCTCGTGGGTACAGTTGCGCAGCATCTGCCACAGCCAGCGGTACTGGGCCAGGTCCATGCCCGGGCGGATCGCCAGCGGTGCATGTTTCTCGAACAACCAGCCGATCGCCTTCTTCGGCACGCCCGGGGCCGCCCACGGCGAGGTGTAGCCGAACGACAGCTGGCCGGCGTTGGCGAAGCTGGTCTCCAGCGCCGGGCCGGGCTGGCGGTCGATGACCGTGACTTCAAACCCGGCCTGTCGCAGGTACCAGGCACTGGTGGTGCCGATCACGCCGCTGCCGAGAACTAGGACTCGCATGGGACTTCTCCAACCCGATCATTCCCTGCACTGGAGCGTGCCGGGACCATAATTGGGGAAGTATAGACAGCCGATACCAGTAGATTTGCCTGATTTGCAATAGACCGGCAGGATGTTCTCCTGCAATTCATTCCGCAAGGTTGACGGCCATGGCCACCCGTACCCGCGAACTGGACAAGATCGACCGCAAGATCCTGCGCATCCTGCAGGCCGAAGGCCGCATCTCCTTCACCGAACTGGGTGAGCGGGTCGGCCTGTCCACTACCCCCTGCACCGAGCGCGTGCGCCGGCTGGAGCGCGAAGGGGTGATCACCGGCTATCACGCTCATCTGGACCCGGCCGCGGTGAAGGCCAGCCTGCTGGTGTTCGTGGAGATCAGCTTGGCCTACAAGTCCGGCGACATCTTCGAGGAATTCCGCCGCGCCGCCCTGAAGCTGCCCAACGTGCTGGAGTGCCACCTGGTCTCGGGCGACTTCGATTACCTGCTGAAGGCACGGATCAGCGAGATGGCCTCCTACCGCAAGCTGCTGGGCAGCACGCTGCTGACGCTGCCGCATGTACGTGAGTCGAAGAGCTACATCGTGATGGAAGAGGTGAAGGAGACGCTGAGCCTGCCGATTCCCGATTGAGCCGGCCGGGGTGGGGTCAGAGCCCGCTGCGCGGGATCCGACCCCGGCCGGGGGATGCGAGGGGTCAGATCCCGCAACGCGGGCTCTGACCCCGATTCCGTCAGCGCTGCTGCGGGTGCTTCTGCGAACGCTGCTCCTGCTGCCTGCCGCCCTTGTGCGGCTGCTGCGGCTCCATCTGTTGCTGCTGTTGCTGCTGTTGCGGGTTGCGGCCCTGCGGTTCCTTGCCGGGATGACGGTTCTGCTGGTTTTTCATGATCGCGATCCAGTGGACGAAGGACATGCGGCGGCGGAATGCCGACGCAGGGCCACGGTGGTCCCGGATCGGTTAATCGCAGGCGAAAAAGCAGTGATCGGCAGGATGTTGTTTTCGGGGGTTCAGCTGCGCCGCCGGGCGTAGCGCGGCCTTACCGGATCTGCTGGCCGTCGCCCTGCGGCACGCTGTCGAGATAACGCCCGGTGCGCGAATCGAACACGCGGTTGGGACCGGCCGGGCGCACGCCGGGAATGATGCGACCGTTGCGGTCGTAGACCTTGTCGGCCGGCTTCGGTACCGGCGTCGGCGCGACCTGGGCCGGCCCGGTGGACTTGATCGGCTGCGCCGGCTGCGGCGAGGGCAATACCTGCGGCTGCGGGCGCGCGGCCTGTGGCGGCGGTGGCACCGGGGCGGGCGCCACGGTGGTGGTGCTGCGGGTGGCGGTGGGATCGGCGGTCGGCACCTGGGCCAGCGCCAACGCAGGCAGCAGGGCCAGCAACAACAAGGGAAGGGGCGATTTCATGGCACGCTCCGGCGTGGATCGTCTTCACCATGCGCCTGCCCCCGTGTGCCCGCCATGAACGGCCATCACACTTGCAAGGTCGCGCCATCACCCCCACGTTTTCCCGCATCCCCAGGCCATCACCCCCCACGGAGCGCCCCCATGACCGCCTTCGACCTGACGCCCCCCACTGCCACCCAGACCGAGGCGCTGGTCGCCGGCCTCAGCAGCGAAGAGCGCCGCGTGCTGCTGCAGCACGGCACCGAGGCTCCGTTCTGCGGCGTGTTCCTGGACAACAAGCGCGAGGGCGTCTACTGCTGCCGGCTGTGCGCGCTGCCGCTGTTCCGCTCCAGTACCAAGTTCGATTCCGGCACTGGCTGGCCCAGCTTCTTCGCGCCGTTCGACCCGGCGCATGTGCGCGAGATCCGCGATACCAGCCACGGCATGGTCCGCACCGAGATCACCTGCGCGCGCTGCGGCAGCCACCTGGGCCACGTGTTCCCGGACGGCCCGCCGCCGACCTACGAGCGCCACTGCCTGAACTCCGTCTCACTTTCGTTCACCGGCAATGGCGAGCCCTGGCCCGATCCGCTGCAGCGCGGCGGCGCTGAAGCCGGCGTGGCGGGCTGAAACATCCCGCTGACCGATTTCACAGAATTCCCTCTTCAGAAAACCAGGCGACGGGCCGACAAGGAGATATCCCCTCTCCTTGCGTCGCCCCATGCTCATCATCGTTGGATTCCTGGTCGTCATCATCAGCGTGATCGGGGGCTACCTCGGTGCCCACGGCCGCCTGGGTGCCCTCTGGCAACCCTACGAACTGGTCATCATCGGCGGCGCCGCACTCGGCGCCTTCCTGGTCGGCACCCCCGCCAAGACGGTCAAGCAGACCCTGCAGGCCATGGTGGGCGTGTTCAAGGGCCCCCGCTACAAGCAGCAGGACTACATCGACGTCCTCAGCCTGCTCTATGAGCTGCTGAACAAGGCGCGCCGCGAAGGCTTCATGGCACTGGAAGACCATGTCGAGCGTCCAGCCGAGAGCGCGCTGTTCGGGAACTATCCCAAGGTGCAGGCCGACCATCACCTGATCGACTTCATCACCGACTGCCTGCGCCTGATGATCGGCAGCAACATCGAGCCGCACGAGCTGGAACCGCTGCTGGAACTGGAGCTGGAAAAGCACCATGCAGAAGCCATGGCGCCGTCGCAGGTGCTGACCAAGGTCGCCGACGGATTGCCCGGTTTCGGCATCGTGGCGGCGGTGCTGGGCATCGTCATCACCATGGGCTCGATCGGCGGCGACATCGTCGAAGTGGGCGGCCACGTCGCCGGTGCGCTGGTCGGCACCTTCCTCGGCATCCTGCTGGGCTATGGCTTCGTCGGCCCGATGGCGGCGGCCATGGAAGCCCGCGCCGAACAGGACAGCCGCATCTACGAATCGGTCAAGACCGCCCTGCTGGCCTGCCTGCGCGGCTACAACCCGAAGATCGCGCTGGAGTTTGCCCGCAAGACGCTGCCGTCGAACGTGCGCCCGGCCTTCTCCGATTTCGAGCAGCACCTGAAGACGGTCAAGTGAGCCATGGCCGAGAACAAGCCCACTGTCATCGTCCGCCGGGTCAAGAAGGCCGGCCACGCCGCCCATCACGGCGGCTCGTGGAAGGTGGCCTACGCTGACTTCGTGACCGCGATGATGGCGTTCTTCCTGGTGCTGTGGCTGATGGCCACCACCAACAAGAACGACCGTGCGGCCATTTCCGAGTACTTCCGCAACCCCAGCCCGCTGAGTGGCCAGAACGCCACGCCTGCACCCGGCATGGCCGGACCGGGCGGCGCCAGTACTTCGATGATCAAGCTGGGCGGTGCCACCGACATCTCGCGCGGCAGCAGCAACGATCCCTTCCAGAACCAGAAGGAGGCCGTGCCGCAGCCGGTGGACCAGCAGCAGCGCGACAAGCAGCAGCTGGAACAGCTGATGAAGGAGCTGCAGGAAGCGATCAGCAAGAGCCAGGCGCTGGAACCGTTCAAGGACCAGCTGCTGCTGGACCTGACCCCGGAGGGCCTGCGCATCCAGATCGTGGACAAGCAGAACCGGCCCATGTTCGACCTTGGCAGTGCCACGCTGAAGCCGTACACGCAGCAGATCCTGCACGAGCTGGCCGAGTACCTGAACCATGTGCCGAACCGGATCAGCCTGACCGGCCACACCGACATCACCGCCTATTCGGCCACACGCGGCTATGGCAACTGGGAACTGAGCGCCGATCGTGCCAACGCCGCACGGCGCGCACTGGTGGACGGCGGCCTGGATGACAGCAAGATCACCCGCGTGGTCGGCCTGTCCTCGTCCGTACTGTTCGACAAGGCCGACCCGCAGAACCCGATCAACCGCCGCATCAGCATCGTAGTGATGACCAAGGCCGCCGAGGAGGCCGCCCTGGCCGGTGCCGGCCCGCAGGTGGGGCTGTCGGCGCCGACCGTCGACCCGGATGTGCAGGCCGCGCAGGGTGAGGCAAAGTAGACGGTGGGTGCGGACCTTGGTCCGCACATCCGGGAAAGCGTGCGGACCAAGGTCCGCACCCACCAGGGGCATCACCCGGCGCACCCGCTACAATGGCGGTCTTTCCGTTTCCAGGTGATTCCACCCCATGTCCCAGAACTCCAAGGCCAAGCGCGACAAGCGCAAGAAGCAGCAGGCCAAGCGCCCGTTCCTGCGCCTGAACGCCCAGCAGCAGGTGCAGAACCATGCCGTGCTGACCAGCGAAGACGGCCAGGTGGTCGCCGCCATCGGCCTGCAGGGCCGTGAGTGGCTGCTGGCCATCGGCGGCCAGACCATGGGCAACGCCGAGAACCCGGTGCCGATGCTGGCCATGCTCAAGCACCTGTCCAACGTGCAGGAGAAGGAAGGCCGCAAGGTCAACCTGGAATATTCCGAACTGCTGCAGAAGCTGCTGGACACCCTGGCCGAAGAGTCCGGCCAGACCGCTGACGAGTACCTGGACAAGCTGGTTGCCGAGTTCGAAGGCGTCGACGCTGCTGAAGGCGAGGAAGGCGAAGCCGCCGAGGCCGCCGAAGGTGACGTGGTTGAAGCTGCTGCCGATGCCAAGGCCACCCCGGCCGCTGACAGCGACAGCAAGCCGCAGGCCTGAACCGGCCGCGGCCGTGACGGTCTACGTCGATGACGCGGTGCATCCCTGGCGCGGACAGCGCTGGGCGCACCTGATGGCCGACACCCTGCCCGAGCTGCACGCCATGGCGGCGCAGCTCGGCATTCCCCTGCGGGCCTTCCAGAACAAGGCCAGCGGTGCCCACTACGATGTCACCGCCGAGCTGCGCGCGCAGGCAATCGCGCTCGGTGCGCGGGCCATTTCCCGGCACGCCGACCGTGACCTTGTCAAAGCCGTGATTGCAAACGCCAGGGCGCAGTACCGGCCGTAGGCAGGCTGCCGTTTGCCTCCTGTAGAGCCGAGCCCACGCTCGGCTGCTCTACGCGGACTGCAGCCGAGCATGGGCTCGGCTCTACAAGAGAACGGACTGCAGCCGGGCGCGGGCTCGGCTCTACATGCGCAGCGCTGCCGTCCTGCTCAGAACGGGTCGCTGCCCAGCCGGATTTCCACGTTCAGCAGCGAGCACAGCGCCAGCATCGCGTCGTCGTCGCGGGTCAATGCCATCACCCCGGTGAAGCCGTCGCTGCCGGCATCCACGCTCCACAGCGTGTAGTTGTGCTCGCGCAGGCGGTCGAAGGCGGTGGACATCAGCTGCACGCCGTCCAGGCCTTCGGCGAAGTCCTCGTCGTCCAGGTCGCCGCCCCAGTCCAGCTGCAGGTTGAAGCGCGCCGACAGCTCGTTCACCGCCGACTGCAGCGATTCCAGGTCATCACGTTCCACCTCGAAACCGGACTGCCAGGCAATGGCCGTGAACAGGGCCGGCAGCCAGTCGCTGTCCGCTTCCAGCGGCTGCCCGTCCTCGGCCAGATGCTCGCGCCAGCGGTTGAACTGCTGCAGGGCCAGTTCCTCGTCGCCCGGGTTGATCAGTACCAGCAGGTTCCAGACCCGCGCCTCGAAGCCATCTTCGTCGAAGTCGTGGATGTCTTCCTCGAAATCGAAATAGTCGCTGTTGTCGGGCATGGCGGAACTTCCTCTGGGGCAGGCCGGCATTCTACGGTTTATCCTGTGCCGCTGAAGCCGGCCTTGGTGGCCGTCACTGTGAATGAAGCGATGAGCGATACCCCTCCCGACCACCTGGCGATCAACCCGGCCAGCCCCTTCCATGATGCGCAGGCGCTGGAGCGTGGCGTCGGCGTGCGTTTCAACGACGTCGAGCGCGACAACGTCGAGGAATACTCGATCAGCGAAGGCTGGATCCGCGTGCAGGCCGGCAAGGCCCGCGACCGCCGCGGCAACCCGATGACCATCAAGGTCAAGGGCAAGGTCGAGGCGTATTTCCTGGACCAGAAGCCGGAGTAAGCAGCACCGGCATGTAGAGCCGAGCCCATGCTCGGCTGCTTTTCGTTCCGGGTTCATGACGCCTGAAGCAACAGCAGCCGAGCATAGGCTCGGCTCTACATTCCAAGGCCGGATCCGCATCGGCGCCAGCACGGCCCGGCCCGGGCATCACTCGCGCTTGCGCGATTCCAGCAGGTCCAGGTTGCGGATCAGGCGCCGCGAGATCTCATCGGAGATCACCCCGCGCCGGGTCAGCCGGAACAGTTCCTCGCGCTCGGCATTGAGGCCGGCGCTGCGCAGCTGGCGGTAGCCCATCTCCATGCGCCGCACCTTCTCCGGGTCCACGTCGGGCCCATCACTGTCGCGCTCCAGGTGGCGCTGGTACAGCAGGCTCACCCGCGACGCAGCGTCGTTGTACAGCTGCACGTTCTCGGTATTCTGGTTCATCACCAGCTGCTGGCGCATGCGCTCGACCCCGGCCAGCGCGGCCTTCGACGACAGCCGGCGCGCCAGGTCCTCTTCCTTGCGCTCGCCCGAATCGGCCGGCAGCTGCAGGCCCTTCAGCAGCTGCGGCAGCGCGATGCTGGCGCCCAGCAGCGAGAACAGGATCACCGACGCGGCCAGGAAGATCACCAGGTCACGCGCCGGGAACGCGCTGCCATCGGGCAGGAACAGCGGCAGGGTCAACACACCGGCCAGGGTGATCGCACCGCGCACGCCGGCCACCGAGGTCGCCACCACGATGCGCCAGTTCGGCGCCTCGCCGCGCTCCAGGCCGCGGCGCCGCGCACGCAGCAGGTTCCAGCGCAGCGACAGCCACACCCACAGCAGGCGCAGCGTGATCAGTGCCAGGTTGATCACCACCACGTACACCAGCAGCCACCACGCGCTCTGGTGGCCGCTTTCGTTCATGGTGGTGGTGGCACGTTCGACGATGCCCGGCAGCTGCTCGCCCAGCAGCACGAACATGATGCCGTTGAAGCTGAACTGCAGCATGTTCCAGACCCCGGCGCGCTGCACGCGCATGCTGCCGGAGACGCGGCCGGTCAGCTCCACGTAGCTCATCGCGATGCCGGCGGCGACCGCGGCGAGAATGCCCGAGGCATGGATTTCTTCGGCCAACAGGTAGGCCGCGAACGGGATGAGCAGGTTGACCAGCATCGCCGCGCCGGGCTCTTCACCGAAACGGCGCCACAGCCAGCGCTGGAACGTGGACACACCCAAAGTGACCGCCACGCCCACCGCCAGGCCGGCCACCGCCACCCATACGAAGGTCAGCGACGCCGTGGCCAGCGAGAAGGTGCCGGTCATCACCGCCGCCACTGCGAAGCGGAAGCAGACCAGGCCGGACGCATCGTTGAGCAGCGACTCGCCTTCCAGGATGTGCATCAGCCGCTTCGGAATCGGTGCCTTGGAGGCGATCGCACCGACTGCCACCGGATCGGTGGGCGACACGATCGCCGCCAGTGCGAAGCACACCGCCAGCGGCATCACCGGAATCAGCCAGTGGATCAGGAAGCCGGCGCCGATCACGGTGAATACCACCAGGCCGAATGCCAGTTCGAGGATCGCGCCCTTGTCGCGGAACAGGCCCTGCTTGGGAATGCGCCAGCCATCCAGGAACAGCAGCGGCGGCAGGAACAGCAGGAAGAACACTTCCGGCTCCAGCGCGTGGCCGCGGTTGAACACCCCGGCGATGACCGCGCCCAGGCCGATCTGCACCAGCGGCAGCGGCAACGAGAACGGCAGGACGCGAACCAGGTAGCCGCTGGCGACAACGGCTACCAGCATCGCCAGGACGACTTCAATGGTATGCATGCTTCTTCCAGGAAGCGGCGCGGGGGGCGGCTCGGGAGCCAGCGCCGGAAACCCGGAAAAAACTACCACATGCGGCTGCAGGCGCGACGACGGGGATGGCCCGGCGTCAGCCCCGGCTCATGCCGCTCCATCGAAGCGGTACAGGTCCATGGCCAGGAAACCGGCGTCGATGCCGGCATCGATGCGACGTGCACCGAAGCCGCCCTCGCCCGCCGCGCCCATCGCGAAGAACAGCGGCAGCAGGTGCTCGTCGGTCGGGTGCGCACGCTCGGCAAACGGCGCCTGGCGGCGATAGTCGAGCAGCGCCTGGCGGTCGTCGGCGGCCAGCCGCTGCTCCACCCACTCGATGAAGGGGCGCACGTAAGGCGCTTCCTTGCCGTCCTGGTAGTCGCCCCAGTCGTGCAGGTTGTGGGTGATGCTGCCCGAGCCGACCAACAGCACGCCCTGCTCGCGCAGCGGCGCCAATGCACGGCCCAGCGCGAACTGATGCTCGGGGCCAAGCAGCGGCTGGATCGACAGCGGCACCACCGGGACATCGGCCTGCGGGCGCAGCAAGCGCAGCGGCACCCACGCGCCGTGGTCGAGGCCACGCTGCGGGTCGATGGCCACCGGCAGGCCGGCGGCGGCGATGCGGCCGGCCACTTCTTCGGCCAGTGCCGGATCACCCGGCGCCGGGTACTGCAGTTCGAACAGCGCGCGCGGGAAGCCACCGAAGTCGTGGATGGTCGGCGGCTGCGGATGCGCGCCGACCAGCGGCTGCCGGCCCAGCCAGTGCGCCGAGGCCATCACGATGGCGCGCGGGGTTGGCAGATCCTGCGCCAGCTCGGCAAGGCGCACACCGACCTGGCCCGGATGCAGGGCGGTCATCGGCGAACCATGCGAGATGTACAACGAAGGCAGGCGGGACATGGAATTCTCCAGTTGCAGGATCAGGCGGCGATCAGCGCGAACGCAGGGTCCACTTGCCATCGCCGATCAGGAACAGCACCACCAGCGCCAGCGCCCAGAAGGCCGGGTATTCCCAGCCACCGCCGACGTTGGCGAAGCTGAAGCCATTGGCGCCGTGCACGGTGACGATGGTGCCCAGCAACAGGGGCACGCCGACCAGGCCGACCCAGCGCGCGTAGATGCCCAGCAGCAGCGCGGCGGTGATCGCCAGCTCGACCGCAATGGTTACGTAGCCGAACACGCCGGGCAGGCCGATCGACTCGAAGAACGCGGCGGTTCCGGCCGGGGTGAACACCAGCAGCTTGGTCAGCGCGTGGACCAGGAACAGCACGCCCAGGGCCAGGCGCAGCAGGGTGGCGCCATACGGGGCCAGCGAAGAAACAGGAGCGATCGTGGTGTGCATGGGGAGGCACCTCGGAAGGAATGGACACAGGTTATTGCGCCTTCACAGACCGATAAATACGATCGTTTGACCGTATTTATTTCAAAAGGCGCAACAATGGACACCCTTGAGGCGATGCGCGTATTCGTGGCGGTGGTCGAGCGCAACGGCTTCAGCGCCGCCGCCCAGGCCCTGGACATGTCCACCGCCGGGGTCACCCGCCAGGTCGCCGCGCTGGAAAAACGCCTGTCCACCCGCCTGCTCCACCGCACCACGCGCCGGGTCAGCCCAACCAGTGCCGGCGCCGCCTACTACGCCCAGTGCGTGCGCCTGCTGGCCGAGTTCGACGCGCTGGAGGCCAGCATCGGCGCGCAGGCGCTTGAGCCCTCCGGCACCCTGCGCATCAACGCACCGGTCAGCTGGGGCATCGCCCGGATGGGGCCACTGCTGGCCAGCTACCGCCAGCGCTTTCCGCAGGTGGAACTGGATCTGGCGCTGTCTGATCGGCTGGTGGACATGGTGGAGGAAGGCTACGACGTCGCCATCCGCATCACCCGCGAACCGAGCCCGGCGCTGATCGCGCGCCGCCTGGGCGAATCGCGGGTGAGCCTGTGCGCCGCACCGTCGTACCTGGCCGCGCATGGCACGCCACAGACACCGCAGGAGCTGCAGGCGCACGCCTGCCTGAGCTACAGCTACTGGGCCGCCGGTGACCACTGGCCGCTGCAGGGGCCTGGTGGCGAAGTGAAGGTGGCGGTGAGCAGCCTGCTGCACGCCAACAACGGTGATGTGCTGCGCGAAGCGGCGATCGCCGGCATGGGGGTGATCCTGCAGCCGGACTTCCTGCTGCAGGATGCACTGGCCGAGGGCCGCCTGGTGCGCATCCTGCCGGACTGGGAGGCGGCGCCGATCGGCATCTTCGCCGTCTACACCAGCCGCAGCCACCTGGCACCGAAGGTGCGCAGTTTCATCGATCACCTGGTGGAAGCCGGGGTGTAAGGGGGCGTCCGCCAGGTATGGCCCGGCGCTACCGGCGCATGGATCCGCCGATGTTTCCGGCGGATATGGCCCGGTAGAGTCGACTGTCAGTCGACTCCCGCGCGTAGCGCGCGTCTTTCTGCCAAACGCCAAGAGCAGTCGACTAACAAGAGCAGTCGACTAACAGTCGACTCTACACTACACGTCGCCGGCTCCTTGTCCGGCGCGCGACCTAGGCCGCCACCTCGTCCAGCGCATCGATGATCTGTTCCAGCGGCGCCGGTCGCCCCAGCAGGTAGCCCTGCACCTGGTCACAGCCGTGCGCGGCCAGCCAGTCCAGTTGCCCCGGCGTCTCCACGCCTTCGGCGATGATGGTCAGGCCCATGCTGTGGCCCAGCGACAGCAGCGCGCGGCAGATCGAGGCATTGCGCGGATTGGTTTCCACGTCCGCCACGAAGCTGCGATCGATCTTCAGGATGTCCAGCGGCAGGTGCTGCAGGTAGGACATGCTGGAATAGCCGGTGCCGAAATCATCCAGCGACACGCTGATGCCCTGCTCGTGCAGGCGCTGCATGGTCTGCATCGCTTGTGCCGGCTTGCGCATCAGGCTGCTCTCGGTCAGCTCCACATGCAGCGCACCCCGCGCCAGCCCGAACTCCTGCTGGGCGCGGGTGAACTCGGCCACCAGATCGCTGTTGAAGAACTGCACGGCCGAGACGTTGACGGCAATCGGCAGCTCGCCCCAACCGGCCTCGACCAACCGCCGCTGTGCCTTCGCTGCCGCGCGGATCACCCAGCGCCCCAGTGCCAGGATCAACCCGGTCTCCTCGCACAGCTGGATGAACTCATTGGGCGGGATGAAGCTGCCATCAGCCTGCGGCCAGCGCAGCAGCGCCTCCAACGCCGCAGGGCTGCCATCGCTGGCATGCCGGATCGGCTGGAAATACAGCTGGAACTCGTTGTCGATGGCCGCATGGATGCGCCCGGCCAGGCGCAGCCGGTCGGCCAGCCGCGTTGTCACCGCTGCGTCGAACCAGACCACGACGTTGCCCTCGGCACGCGCTGCATGCGCGGCCTGCGCCGCCATGCCGATCACCTGCTCGGCGCTGTGGCCGTCACCGGCGACGTGCACTGCCACGCCAATGCGCGGCTCGAACTGGTGCAGTGAATCCTTGCCGCGCATCGGCGCTGACACGATCTGCAGCAGGTCGTCCAGCACGCGCTGGGTATCGTGTTCGGCACCGATAGCGAACACGAAGTCCTCGGCCGGCTGGAACGCCAGCGTGCCGCAGCGCGCGCCCAACCCACCGAGCCGGGTCGCCATCGATTGCAGCACGGCATCGCCGATCTCGCGGCCCAGCGTATCGGCCACCAGCTGCAGGCCGCGCAGCTGCACGAAGGCGATGGTGTAGCCCTCGTCCTGCTCATCCAGCTGGTCGGTCAATGCACGTACGTTGAGCAGGCCGGTGGCCGGGTTGTGCCGTGCCTGGTAGGCCAGGTCGCGTTCGTAGGCCAACCGTTCGCTGACATCCTCGGCCAGCACCAGGCACGCGGGCTGTCCGTCGAAATCGAGTTTGGACAAGTGTGCGCGCACTTCGAACACGCTGCCGTCCTTGCGCCGGTGCAGGCGCACCGCCGCATCCTGCAGTTCACCAACGCGGGCCTTGGCGATCGCTCCTTTCACCTCGTCCCAGCCCTCGCGCGGGCGGATGTCGAGGATGCTCATCGCCAGGAATTCCTCGCGGCTGTAGCCGTACTGGCGCACCGCGGCATCGTTGACCTCGATGAAGCGCAGCGTGTCCGGGTCGAACACCCAGAATGGCGCCGGGTTGCGATCGAACAGCAGGCGGAAACGGCGTTCCACTTCGCTCATCTGCTCGCGCGCCTGGTAGCGCTCGCTCAGGTCGGTCAGCGCGCCGATCACGCGGCGCTCGCTGTCGGCCACCTCCACCCGTTGCCCGCGCGCACCCACCCAGCGCACTTCACCACCGGGCAGCACCAGGCGAAACACCTGGTCGAGCACTGCACCACCGGCGAAGGCCTGGTCAAAGGCCTGCTGCAGGCGCGCGGCATCATCACGATGCACGCGGGCGAAGAAGTCGGCTACCGGCAGCGCATCGGTCTGCACGCCGAAGATCTCGCGCGCCAGCGGTGACCAGCGCAGCAGCGCGGCATCCTCGTCCACGTACCAGGTACAGACACGGCCGACCTGATGGGCCAGGCGCAGCTCGGCATGGCCCGCCTTCAGTTCCTCGGCCATCGATTGCTGGCGGCGGGTCGTACGGCGCACCGCATACAGCAGCACCAGCAGCACCGCGATGTAGGCCAGCACAATCACCACCGACGCCTGCAGGTAGGGCCACCATGGCGCCAGCACGTCTTCATCGGCCAAGCCGATCTGCACCGCCAGCGGACTGCGGTCGAGCGTGCTGATGGTGGTGATGCGCGGCACACCGTCGACCACGCCGGGCAGGCTGCCGAGCTCGACGACCGCCTGCTTGCCGAGCAGGTCACGCCGCGGCAGGTCGTAGCGGCGACCGACGGTGCCATGCGGATCGGGCACGCGCGCCAGCATGTAACCCTCGGCATCGCTGATCGAGACCAGCCCGTTGGGCCCCACATCCAGGCCGCCGGCGATGCGCTGCAGTTCACCACAGCGCAGCCGCGCCAACAGCCAGCGTTCACCGGCCATCGGCAGTGCCAGCGGCACCACCCAGCCGCCATCGCTGGCCCGCTGCGGCGGCCCGATGTACATCGCGCTGCCCTGCCCGCGGCGCAGCGGGTCAGTCCACAGCGGCAGCTGCAGGTCGCCGCGGCCGGCGGTCAGCGCGCGCCCGTGGCTGTCCAGCACCACGATGCTTTGCAGTTCAGCGTGGCGGCGCAGCACGCCACCGATGGCAGCATCCAGCAGTGCCGGCGCCTGTGACGGCACGGTGCGGAACAGTTCAGCGGCATCGGCGGCGATGCCGGACATCGCCCGCTCCAGGTTGCGCAGCTCCAGCGCCAGCAGGCGCTCGCTGCCCACCGCCAGCGCCCGGCTCTGCCGCTGCGCGGCCTCCAGGCGACGGTGATGGTCGTTGGCCAGCATGGTGGCCAATCCGGCCACCAGCAACAGGCCCAGCAGCACGCCGCCCCAGGTGATGGCGCGCAACGGACGGGCCAACGCCCGCTTCAGCGCGGGCATCGGTCGAGCTTCCTTGTGCAGTCGGCTGGCTTCATGCGCGAACGAATCCTCCACATCCCCGACCTCAACGGCCGGCGAACGCCATTCTTGACGCCTGACCCCGTCCTGCATGGCCACCTCCCCGTGTCCGCGCAGGGCTCCAGGGCCCAGCATGCACCACCCCGGTGACGGCGTGAAGATCGCTTCGGCGCGTTCAGCCAGATCCTGCACAGGACCGGCCAGCCACAGGGAGGGCCAGCCGGGCCGCAGCGGATTAGACTTGGGGTTTTCCGCTGCAAGAGAAGTCCATGTCCAAGCTGCGCCGTCCCACCCTGGCACTGGCCATCGTTGCCAGCCTGTCCCTGGCTGCCTGCGACCGTCCGGCCGATCCGGCCGGTGGCACCGCCAAGCCCGCCGAGGCTGCCCCCGCTGCGGCCAAGCCGATGCTGGGCAGCTTCGGCTTCGATGCCAGCGGCATGGACCGCAGCATCGCGGCCGGCGATGACTTCTTCGGCTTCGCCAACGGCACCTGGGTGAAGAACACCGAGATTCCGGCCGACCGTTCGCGCTTCGGCAGCTTCAACGTCATTGCCGAGAAGACCCTTGCCGACACCCGCGCCATCCTCGAAGGCGCCGCCGGCAATGCACAGGCCAGCGGTGACGACAAGCTGATCGGCGACTACTACGCCGCCTACATGGATGAAGCCGGCATCGAGCAACATGGCATCGCCCCGGTGCAGCCGCAGCTGAAGGCCATCGATGCGATCGCCGACAAGGCCGGCCTGGCCCGCACCCTCGGCGGCGACATGCGCGCCGACGTCGACCTGCTCAACGCCACCAACTTCTACACCGACCGCCTGTTCGGCCTGTGGGTGTCGGTGGACATGCTGCAGCCGGACCGCAACGCTCCCTACCTGGTGCAGGGTGGCCTTGGCATGCCCGACCGCGACTTCTACCTCGGTGACGGCCGCATGGCCGAGCTGCGCAAGCAGTACCAGGCCTACATCGCGCAGATGCTGCAGCTGGCCGGCGTCGCCGACCCGGCCGGCAAGGCGCAGCGCATCCTCGCGCTGGAAACGAAGATCGCGCAGGCGCACGTCACCCAGGAAGAAACCAACGACGTGACCAAGGGTGCCAACCCGTGGACCCAGGCCGATTTCAACGCCAAGGCACCGGGCATGGACTGGAACGCCTTCCTTGATGCGGCCGCGCTGGGCGACCAGCAGGACTTCATCGTGTGGCAGCCCAAGGCCGTGGCCGGCCTGTCCAAGCTGGTCGCCACAGAGCCGCTGGACGTCTGGAAGGACTACCTGGCCTTCCACGCACTGGACCGTGCCGCCGCCTACCTGCCGAAGAAGTTCGCCGATGCCCGCTTCGCCTTCCACGGCACCGCGCTGAGCGGCACGCCGCAGCAGAGCGACCGCTGGAAGCGCGCGGTGGACGATGCCAACCATGCCGTCGGCGAAGCCATCGGCAAGCGCTACGTCGAGAAGCACTTCGACGCGAAGACCAAGGAGCGCGCGGACGAGATGGCGAAGAACATCATCGCCGCCTTCGCCAAGCGCATCGATGCACTGTCGTGGATGTCGCCGCAGACCAAGGCGCATGCCAAGGCCAAGGTGGCCGGCCTGACCGTGGGCATGGGCTACCCGGAGAAGTGGCGCGACTACACCGGCCTGGAGATCCGCCGCGATGACGCGCTGGGCAATGCGCAGCGCGCCGAGCTGTTCGAGTACCAGCGCAACATCGCCAAGCTGGGCAAGCCGGTCGACCACAGCGAGTGGGCGATGCTGCCGCAGACCATCAATGCGATGAACGTGCCGCTGGAAAACCGCCTGGTGTTCCCGGCGGCGATCCTGCAGCCGCCGTTCTTCGACGGTGCCGCCGACGACGCGGTGAATTACGGTGCGATCGGCGCGGTGATCGGCCATGAGATCAGCCACGGCTTCGACAACGCCGGTGCGCTGTTCGATGAAACCGGCAAGCTGCACAACTGGTGGACCGCCGAGGACCTGAAGCAGTTCAACGCTGCTGGCGATGCGCTGGCCGCGCAGTTCAGCAGCTACGCGCCGTTCCCGGGCGTGCATGTGAACGGCAAGCTGACCCTGGGCGAGAACATCGCCGACGTGGCCGGCCTGGGCACCGCCTACGACGCCTACCAGCTGTCGCTGCAGGGCAAGCCGGGGCAGACCCTGGAAGGCTTCACCCCGGACCAGCGCTTCTTCCTCGGCTTCGCCCAGGCCTGGCGCAGCAAGAGCCGCGAGCAGGCGCTGCGCAATTCGCTGCTGACCGATGTGCATGCACCAGGCCAGTTCCGCGCACTGACCGTGCGCAATATCGACGCCTGGTACCCGGCGTTCGAAGTGAAGGAAGGCCAGAAGCTGTACCTGGCCCCGGACAAGCGGGTCAAGGTGTGGTGATGTAACGGGAACGGGCGCCGCAAGGCGCCCGTTTCATTTTCTGGTGGGTGCCGACCTTGGTTGGCATCTATCCACGCCATCCACCCATGGGGCGCATCTACCGCGGAATCCGCTCTGGTAGATGCCAACCTTGGTTGGCGCTTCTGCGGCACCGCGTTAAACGCGTGCCAACCAAGGTTGGCATCTACCAAAACCAGGGTGTCGGCACCGCGCGAAATGCGTGCCGCCCCAGGTCGGCACCTACCCGGGCCACTCGCGCAGGACGTCCACCGGCACGCCCATGCGCGCGCAGGCGCGGCTGGCCAGGCCATCGGGCAGCGCGCGGCGGAACAGCGGTGCCATGCCCTGCATCAGCTTCGCAGACGCCAGTGCCTGAGCACGCTGGCGACCATTGCGTTTCAGCATGCCCTCGGCCCAGTCCGGCAGCAGCGCCGCACCGGCGCCAAGGAATACTTCACGCGACAACCCTGGCACCGGAACCGGCAGGCGCACGCCGGACAACACCCCCAGCACTTCGCGCGAGCGCTCGTCCACACGCAACTCCGGTTGCCGTGCACAGAAGTACGCCGCCACCTCGGCTTCACTGCGCGGCACATCCACCGCGCCCAGCGCCTCGGCCACCCGGCGGTACTCGTCGTAGTAGCGATCGGCGATGTGCGCCGGCACCTCGCGCCCGTAGCGGCGGAAGCCCTGCAGGAAACCAAACGCCTCGGTCACATGCACCCAGGTCAGCAGCTGCGGATCATCGGCGGCATAGGGCTCGCCCTGCGCGGTCTGGCCGCGGATCCGCGCATGGATGCGACGCACCTTGGCCACCAGCGCTTCCACCTCACCGCTGGGCGCGTAGCTGGTGCCTGCAACGAACGCTGTGGTGCGCCGCAGGCGACCCACCAGGTCCTGGCGGAAATTGGAGTAGTCGTAGACCCCGGCCAGCGCGCGCGGGTGCAAGGTCTGCAACATCAGCGCACACAAGCCGCCGGCCAGCATCGAGGGGAATTCGGCATGCAACCGCCAAGTGACGCTGTCCGGGCCGAACCAGCCCGGGTCGCCCAGCGGATGGTCGTAATCGATGCCGCTCTGGCCGCGCGGGAAAGCCTCCAGCACCCAGCGCCGGATCGGCGCGGTGACGGGGCGGGAAAGTCGCTGCAGCAGAGCCGGCATCACAGGTCCAGGAAAGGCGGGAGTACGGCCGCGCGTTGCGCGGTCGGCCCCGATTCTGGGCGATCACGACGCCGGCGGCGAGTCTCCGCGCTCAGCCACGGTTTCATGTGCGGCCGCAGCACATTTCACCCTGCGACATCCTGTCGCAGGCTGCGGCCGCGATGCTGCAGCGCAGCAACATTCACCCATTCAGACAGAACCCTTACGCCGCTAGGCATTGCGCCCATTGCACGGCTCGCTGGAAGTGCTAGAACTGAACCCGCCACACCGTCCAATGCTGATCGACGCACGTTCCACAAGGAGCCAGCCATGATTGCTTTGTTCAAGGGTTTGGGACTACTGCTTCGCGACAACGAGCTCTACAGCAGCCCGTTCGAAAAACAGGTCGCGCACTGGCGCAGCCTCAGCGAGCAGCAGATCCGCGATGAAGTGGCTGTGCTGGCCCAGGCCAAGTGCCAGTGGCTGATCGCCTCGATCGTCGGCTGGCAGGCGGCCTCGCTGCTGATCCTCGGCCTGATCACCAACTACCTGTGGCGCGATGACTACCACATCACCTTCACCCGGGTGGTCGTGGTATTCGGTTCATGGATCTCGATCCTGTTCGTGATCTGGTTCATGGCCAACATGTTCGACCGCACTGCCGGTTTCGAACGCTGGATGAAGGCGTTCAACAGCCGCGCCCGCATCAGCTCCAAGGCCGACAGTGTCGAGCACGTGGCCGAGGCACTGGACCTGGCCGAGCATTACCCGGAAGTGCTCGACTACAAGCAGGCGGTCACCGCCAAGCGCGAACTGCGCCACGAGGACATCCGCATCATGACCGAGATCGGGCGCATGAAGCAGCACTCCGAGCTGGTCGGCCGCCTCAACCACGTGGGCGAGAACGAGCACCACCACGACCTGACACTGCAGCCTGCCTACTGACCCTTGGGGAAAGCGGGGGGACCCACAATGCCACCGTGCGCGATCACGGTGGCATTGTTCTTTCAGCAGCCTGCGTGGATCACATCCCGCGGAACAGGCTCATGAACGGTTGGCTGACCACCAATGTTTCCGTGCGGCCTCGCAGCCGCAGCACGCCACGCCCGGTATCGTCGCGGCTGACCGCCGCCACCGCCTTCATGTTGACGATGGTCGAACGATGGATCTGGCGGAAGTGCTGCGGGTCGAGCACTTCCAGCAGCTCGCGCAACGGTGTGCGCAACAGGCTCTCACCTGCGGCCGTCACCACGGTGGTGTACTTGTTGTCGGCGCGGAAGTAGGCCACGTCCTCCAGCATGATCAACTGCGTCTCGCGGCCGTTGCTGGCGGTGATCCAGGCCAGCGGCGGGCGTTCGGCAGCACCCTGGGATGGACCCAGCCGCTGCAGCAGGCGTTCAAGCACGGCGTCATCCTGGCGCGTCGATGGCAGCCGCGACAGGATGCGCTCACGCGTGGCCAGCAGGCGTTCGTCACTGACCGGCTTCAGCAGGTAATCCATCGCGCCCTGCTCGAACGCGTCGATGGCGTACTGGTCGTAGGCGGTGACAAACACCACCTGGGTGCGCGGGCTCAGCTCGAACAGCGAACGCGCAACTTCGATGCCACTGATGCCGGGCATGCGGATATCGAGGAAGGCAATATCCGGCTGCTTCTCGGCCAGCTGCTCCAGCGCACTGGCACCGTCCTCGCACTCGGCCACCAGCTTCAGCTCCGGCCACAACCGGCGCAGCTGTTCCACCAGTGACTGCCGCAGCAGTTCCTCGTCTTCGGCAATGAGGGCTTCAAGCGGCATGGCTGCGCTCCTTGTGTGTCTGCGGCAGGGTCATGGTTGCGGCCACGCCGCTGGGGAAGTTGGCAACGATCGCCACGCCGGCCTGCTCGCCGCAGGTCAGTCGCAGGCGCTCGCGCAGGTTCTTCAGGCCGATGCCGGTGCCACTGGTGCCCTGGCCGAAGCCGAGGCCATCGTCGGCCACGGTCACCGTTACGTGGTCATCGAAGCCACGCGCCAGGATCCAGATCGTGCCGCCGCCGGGCTTGGGTTCCAGGCCGTGCTTGATCGCGTTCTCCACCAGCGTCTGCAGCGCCATCGCCGGCAGGTGCACGCCATGCAGCTCATTCGGCACCTGCACTTCCACCGCCAGCCGCGCGCCCATGCGGATGCGCAGGATCTCCAGGTAGGCGCGCGTACGCTCCAGCTCCACGCCCAGCGTCGACACCGACTCATCCACCTGCGGCAGCGAGCTGCGCAGGTACTGGATCAGGTGGCCAAGCATCTGTTCGGCGCGCGCCGGATCGGTGCGGGTCAGCACCTGCGCGTTGGCCAGCGTGTTGTAGAGGAAATGCGGTTCCACCTGCGCATGCAGCAGGTTCAAGCGCGCGACCGACAGTTCCTTTTCCACCTGGGTCTGTTCGGCAGCGGCCTGCTCATCGCGGCGCTGGTCGGCCACGCGGCGGCTGATCGCGCGGGTGACCGCTTCGGCGTTCTCGAAGTTGCTGCCCTCGTCCAGCGCGAGCAGATCGGCCCACCAGCCAGCGTCCGGTTCGAACAACAGCGTGACAGTGCTGGTGCCCTGCCCCGGCGTGACCGTGGCCAGCACGCTGTTGCGCTTGATCGCCAGCCGCGCCGGCAGGTTCCAGCGCGAGGGCTGGCGGCCATTCCAGAGATCGACCCGGCGCACGTAGGCGCGTACCTGCAGGCTGCCGGCCGAGCTTTCCACATCCTCCACGCGCGGAAGTTCGGCAATCGCCGCTTCCACCACGGCGTAGGCCTGGCCGGCATCCATCGGCAGTTCCACCTGGCGGCGCTGGCGGCCCGAGAGCGTGGTCGAATCCAGCCGGCCGGCCACCAGCCAGACACGCCGCACATGGGTGATCGCGCTGCCCAGCGCAGAAATCATCAGGAACATCGCCAGCAGGCCGAACACCCAGCCCGGGCCATCGTTCATGCCGCTGAAGATGCCGCTCCAGACCATGCCGGCGACAACCAGCGCGGCGGCCCAGGCCAGCAGGTGGCGGATCAGGAGAGAGAGGCTGGCGAACACGGCGGCGCCTTGGAGGAAGGGGGGTGAGCCGAGCATAGGGCGGCCCGCCGGGCAAACAAGCGGGCTGCGACGAAGGGCCGGAAAGCGGGGATGGAAGCCTTCCGTGCAACGCCGGGCATGGCCCGGCGCTACCGGGGATGGCGGGGCAGCGCGCCCCGCTTTCCCTTATCTGCGCTGGTCGGCGCTGGCGTCACGCACGGCGCGGAACGATTCGTCCTTGCTCCAGTTCGGCCAGCTGCGCGAGTTGGCCAGCTGGTTGCCCAGCGTGTACAGCACTTCCAGGTCGCGGGCGGCACCGGCGAACACCCAGTCCGGCTGCCATTCGTCGCCCTGCTGGTGGTAACGCTTGGCGGTGTAGTCCTCGGAGGCCTTCTTGCCTGCGGCCACGCCACCGTCCACCCAGTCCTGGCCGGCCGACCACGACAGTGCCGGCACGCCACGCTTGGCGAACGGGAAGTGATCGGAGCGGAAGAACAGGCCCGCTTCCGGCTTCGGGTCCGGGGTGTAGCGGATGTCCCAGCCCTTGGCCACGTCCTTCAGCTGGTCCAGCAGCTCGAAGCGCGCCGCACCGTAGATGCCGAAGTCACGCGACGGGCCGAACGGCGCCATGCCGTCCATGTTGATCACCGCCACGGTCTTTTCCAGCGGATACAGCGGGTGCGTGGCGTAATACTCCGAACCGAGCAGGCCCTTCTCCTCGGCGGTGACCGCGAGGAACAGGACCGAGCGCTCGGGGCGCTTGGCCTTGGCGAAACCACGGGCAAGCTCGATCAGCGAAGCGGTACCGCTGGCATTGTCCAGTGCGCCGTTGAAGATGCGGTCGCCACGCGCATCCGGCTCACCCACGCCGATGTGGTCCCAGTGCGCGCTGTAGATGATGGTCTCGTCCGGATGGCGGGTGCCTTCCAGGCGCGCGGCCACGTTGTGCGAGGTGATCACTTCGGTCTTCACCGCATACTTCGCGTCCAGGCTGGCGCCGGTCAGCGGCACCGGGGTGAAGTCGCGCTGCTGCGCCTTCTTCTTCAGCGCCTCGAAATCCTGCCCGGCCGAGCGGAACAGCTCCACCGCCAGGTCGCGCTGGATCCAGCCTTCCAGCAGCGGGTGGCTTTCCGCCGGGTTGTCGCGCACCACATCGAACATGGTGTTGGTGTTGGAGCCGGCCACGGTGGCCCAGCCATACGACGCCGGTGCGGTCTCGTGCACGATCAGCACGCCCAGCGCACCCTGGCGGGCACCTTCCTCGTACTTGTAGGTCCAGCGGCCGTAGTAGGTCATGCCCTTGCCGTCGAAATCACCCTGGCCGGTTTCGAAGTCCGGGTCGTTGATCAGCACCACGGCGATCTTGCCCTTCAGGTCCACGCCTTTGAAGTCGTCCCAGTTGCGCTCCGGCGCCTTCACGCCGTAGCCGAGGAACACCAGTGGCGCCTTGCTGATGTCGACGTTGCTGGCGCCGTTCATGGCGGCGCGCACGGCGATCTGCTTGCCCTGCTCCAGCGGGACGGTCTTGCCGCCCTGGTGCAGCGCCAGCTGCGGTGCGCCGACGATGTCGCCCTTGCGCAGCGGCACGGCCTGGATCCACAGGCGCTTGCCGTCCTTGAGGTCACCGCCCGGCTGCAGGCCGGCATCGGCGAACTGCTTGCTGAGGAAGGCGATGGTCTTTTCTTCGCCGGCGGTGGCCGGGGAGCGGCCTTCGTAGGCGTCGGAGGCCAGTTCCTTGACGTCGGCGGAGATTCGCGCGCCGTCGAATTTCGGGGTGGCCGCCATCAGTGCGCTCGACACTGACAGGGCCAGCAGGCCCAGTGCTACTCGTTTCATTGCTCTCTCCAGCAGGGAAATCCCTCTGGAGTGTAATGGGATTCGGCAGGGCTGCGCCCTGCACCCGCCGATGCCAGGGCAGCAGCCAAAGCCAAAGCAACAGCGGCATCCCGTGGGATGGCGGGGTGGGTCCGATTGCGGGGGACGCCGTAAACCCATCCATGGGGGCTTGGCCGCGGCATCCATGCCGCAGACACCCCCGCAACCGGACCCACCCCGCCTTCGACAGATTTCTGCTGCTGTTGGTGGGTGTCGACCTTGGTCGACACGGACGGAAACACGAAGGGGTCAGATCCTTTTCCCGGCGGGAAAGGGCTCTGACCCCATCTGTGTGTTGTTTGAGCCTGTTACCAGTTCGGGTCTTCGGCCGGGGCTGCAGCAGGCTTGGGCTTCGGCTTGGCAGCCGGGCGTGCGGCGGCGGGAGCAGCCGAGGCGGTCGCGCCTGCGGCGGCCGTTGCCGGCTTGCTGCCCAGCTTCTGGCGCAGTTCGATCTGGCCCGGGCGGAAGCCGCCGCGCATCGCGTCTACGCCGTCTTCGATGGTACCGTAGGACGTCTGTGCGGCCACGCGGTCGATGCGGATGGTGCAGCACGGGTGTTCGCTGCGGCCCAGCGAGCGACCGGTCTGCGGGTCCTTCAGTTCTTCGCCCAGGCGAACGGCCTGCCAGCGCTGGCCCGCCTGCAGCGTTTCGCCGCCCTGGCTCAGCACCACCTGGTCGCCGTCCACCGAGACCACCGACACCGGGAACAGCGTGGTGACGATGGTGGTGCCGATCTGGCCGGACAGCGACTCCATCATCGCCGCCGCCATGTTGCGACCGTTGACCACGCGCGGCAGGGTGCTCGGACCGGTCGAGGCCAGCTGGTGGTCGAAGCTGTCGGACATCACCACCTGGCCGGTGGTGGCGTTGATCAGGCGCAGGGTGATGCGGCCGCCACCGGAATACGAGGTCACCTGGCGGTCGGACATGCGCAGGTTGCGCACGCTGCGCGGGTACTCGAAGCGTTCGATGGTCGGGATCAGGATCAGGTCGGTCGCCAGCTGCTGGCCCACGCGCGCGGTGTCCTGCAGACGCACGTTGCCGCTGTTGATGTGGTCGATCTCGGCCTGCAGTTCGTCGCCGAACTCGCGGTCCAGCACGATGAAGCGCTGGGTCTGGGTCAGCGTGTCGGACAGGCGCGCACGGATCGCGTCGGCCACTTCATCGGCATCCACGCGGCCATCGCCCACGGCGTAGCTGCCGGCCTTCGTGCGCGGCAGGGCGACCACGATCTTCGGCTTGCCCTGCTCGTCCGGTGCGCGGTACTGGGCGATCTGCGCGCGCACGCGCACCTTCCAGTAGCTGCGCATGCTGCGATGGGTCACGTCGGAATCGAACGAACTGGCGCCACGCTTGGCATCGACGTTGACCTTCTCGTCGTAGCTTTCCCTGACGCTGGCTGAGGCCGAACCGCTCTTGGCCGAGGCTTCGCCGGACGCATTGGCCGACGCCGAGCCCTTGAAGCTCCAGCCTTCATCGCTGGCGCGCACGCGGGCGATGGTTTCCTCGTCCAGCTGCCGCACTTCATCCTGCGACAGGATTTCATAGCCCAGCACCGCGCCCTGCGAGCCGGCGATCATCTGCTGGGTGAACGCGTCGGCGCGGATATCGCCGACGTGTTCGCCATCCACATCCACATGCAGGCCTGCACGCAGGCTCTGCATCTGGCTGGCCACGCGTACGCCGTTGACCTGCGCCACGGCCGACTGCAGCGCTGCCAGCACCGCCAGTTCCGGGGTGCTGCCGATGCCGTCGGCTTCACGCGCGACCTGGGTGGTGCCGCCGAAATCCGGCGTGCCACGCAGGGGCGCTGCTTCCACTGGCGCATTGCTGGCCAGCGCACTGGTTGCCTTGTCCTTGGCGGGTGCAGGCGCGGCGGCCGGGGTGTCCTGCTTGCCGCAGGCTGCAAGCAGCGCGGCGGCCAGGCCCAGGCCGATCAAACGGGTTGTCGTACGCATGGAGATTAGCCTCGGATCAGATCGAATCGAGCATCGAATCGGCGTTGGACGGCACCTTCACCTTGCTCTTCTTTGCAAAGGTCACGGCCGACTTGGTCGAACCGTACAGGCCCTGGATGAAGCCCGGCGATTCCTTGGCCACCCATGCACCGGCGGCCAGCTTGCGGCCGACGGTGGCCATCTGGGTCGCGCCCAGGTTCTTCATGCCGGCGGTGAAGTTGCTGGCTTCGCCACCCAGCTTCTGCGCTTCGGCAGCCGACGCCAGCAGCGAGACCAGGCCTTCGGCGTAGTGCTGCTTGGATTCAGCGTTCAGTTCCGGCTGTGCGGCCTGGCGCTCGTTGATCGCGGCCTGCGCAGCTTCGCTGACCGACACCGACTTCTTCATCGCATCGACGCTGACCGAACCCGACGACAGCGCCTGGCGCTCGGCTTCCAGCAGCTGCACCTGCTCGGCCAGGCCGAAGGCGCGGGCGAACGAGGTCTGGGCCTGCAGCGAGTGCGACTGCGAGCTGACGAAACGGCGCACCAGCGCTTCCTGCGCGGCTTCGTCCGGAGCGGCGGCGCTGGAGGCGCTGCTGCTGGAGGTACCGGTGGCGGCACCGGCCAGGTCCTTCAGCTTGCCCAGGCCAGCGTGGGCCGGCATCGACAGAGTGGCGGCAGCGATGGCCACGACAAGAGCGGTATTGCGGATCATGGGATTTCCTTTATGAGAAAGACGGCCGCAGCGCGGCACGCGAGATCGGGGATGGCAGCGAGTCAGTGCCGAGCAAGCTCGGCACCCACCAGAGCCGGTAGCGCCGGGCCATGCCCGGCGAGCGCAGCGGTAACGTCAGCGGACTGCCTTGACGTTCAGTTCGTTGATCATCTGCTGGGCGGCCTTCTCGGCGGCCAGCTGCAGGGCGTTGGTGCGGGCGACGGTTTCATTCGGGCCGGTGCCGGAGAACTGCACCGGGCCCACCGACGACACGGTGCGCGGGAAGCGACCGGTCACGTCCAGCACCTTGCCGGTGACGGTGACGAACACGCGGGTATTGCCGCTGGCCGGATCGCGGTCGCGCATGCCGACGTCGAGGGTACCGACGGCGATGTACGGGATGTTGGCCGCACGGATGCCGTTGGCGGTGTCACGCAGGGTGGCGGCAGACAGGTCGTTGCCGGTGCTGAAATCCTTGCGGATGCGCTCGATGCTCAGCAGGCCGCGCGATTCGCCTTCCACGTACTCGGCTTCAACCACTTCGTAGCCGGCGGCGCTGAAGGCACCGGTCATCGCAGTGTTGACCTCGGCCGCGTTGGCCACCTTCCAGCTGATGTTGTCGCTGCGCTGGGTGGTGCTGCCGCCGCTGGTGACCGACACCGAGCCGTTCTGGTTGATGCTGCCGTTGGTGCTGACCGAGTTGCCGCGGAAGCTGTCGCCTTCACGGGTGTTCTCGCTGTAGCTGCTGCTGGCATCGACGCGGCGGTATTCCTTGTCCTGGAACGACTGCACGGTGTCCTGCGAGCGTGCCATGAACAGGAAGGTCAGCAACGAGCGCTGCGCGGCGGTGGCACCGGCCACGGCCGAACCGGCATCCAGCTTGGTCTGCAGCAGCGTGGTGTTGATCTCGGCGCGGACGGTGACGGTGTAGGTCTTGGCCTTCTTGTCTTCGGTGTCCGACAGCGGCACGGCGCTGAGCACATAGCGGTCGATCTCACCGATGAACTCGGCGCGGCGGGCTTCGAACAGGCGCAGCTTGGCTGCACCGGTTTCAGCGATGTACGCCTCCAGTGCATTGACCTTGGCCTTGTTCAGGGCCTGGGCGCGGGTATCGGCGCTCAGGCGCAGGCCATAGCTGGCCGAACCGGTACCACGCGAACTGGCGGTCTGTGCGGCGACCGGCGAGGCCACCACCAGGGCGATGAGGATGAGCAGGATGGTACGCATCAACGACATGACTTGATCAACTCCTGGAGGGCTTGGGTCTGCTGCTGCAACGGGCGGCCGCCCGGCTTCTGTTCGTCCAGCCATGCACGCGAATCTGCGCGCTTGGCGGCGGCGCCGGCGAAGGCGTCGAAGCCGGCCAGCAGGGTTTCGTAGCTGGCCGACCACTGGTCGACCTGCCACTGCGTGACCGGTACCACCTTGGTGGCCCCCTTGCGCAGCGGCTGTTCGAAGTAGACCTTGCCGGAGAACGGCTCGGTCACCTTCGCGGTGAAGAAGGCGCCGAACAGCATCGTCTTCATCGCCGGGGTTTCTTCAATCACGCCGTTCTTCAGCGCATCGACCTGCACGCTGATGACGTAGTCCGGCTCGGGAATCTTCAGCTGGTAGACCTTGCCGTCGGCAAAGCGCGCGGCCATCGCACCACCGATCGCCTGGCCCGAGGCCGGCGGCAGCAGGCCGACGCCGGTATTGGACGACAGCGTCTTGGACAGTTCATGGGCCAGCGTTGCACGCAGCGGGCCTTCCCACTCCGGGTCCGGCAGCTTGCCGCGTGCCGCATCGGACAGCGTCACGCCGCCTACCTGCAGGCGGCGCACCGCCGCGTCGGGCAGGCGGGCCTGGGTGAGGCTGGTGGCCAGGACCTGGGACAGGCTGGTGCCAGCATTGCCGTACAGCAGATCGGCGACGATCGCGTCGATATCGTCGTTGTCCGGACGGTAATCCTGCACGTCGATGCGCTGCAGGGTCAGCGGATAGGACGCGATCACCTGGCGCTCGCGGAAATCGAAGAACAGCGCCTGCAGGGCCACTTCCACCAGGACCTTGTACTGGTTGCCGATCGGCTCGACCGAAACCAGCTCGCGGTCCAGCGCGGCGGCCAGCACAGTCGCGCTGGTGGTGCCGTCGAGCATCGCCACCGGCTGGTCGATCAGTTCCAGGTTCGCCGGCGGCCGGCGCTTGAGCGCCTGCGCCAGGGTCTGGTTCAGCGGAATCAGGCCGCGCTTTTCCAGCACAGCATGCGCATGCGGCGTGGTCGCCTGCACGGCAGCGGCATCAGCGGTATAGGCAAAACCGGCCCAGTAGGCCTGCTGCGATTTGTCTGCAGCCTGCGCGGCGATCGGCCATACGGCCAGGCACAGGGCACAGGCAAGCAGGCGCGCAAAAGCGCGCGATGCGCTCTTCGTCCTTGAATACATCCAACCGCTCCTCGGTCAATACGCACGGAACGTGGACGCTCATGCGCCCACTGGGCGCGAAACATAGCCGCTCACGCGTCTGCCGACAAGTGCTGCGTTCGTCGCAGTCACTCCTGGGGCGGCAGTCCGGCCCGTTGCCGCAGCAGGCTCCGCTCCGCCTGGTTCTGGCTGAGCCTGGCGGCCTCGGCAAAAGCGTGACGTGCGTCGAGGTCACGCCCCAGCGCCTGTAGTACCTCCCCGCGGACTACCTGCAAAGGGGCGTAGTCGCGCAGGCGTGCATCAACCAGCAACGGCTGCAGTTGTGCCCACGCAGCGAACGCGCCCTCGCTGCGCAGCACCGCCACGACCCGGTTCAAGGCGACAACCGGCGAAGGCATCACCTGCAGCAACTGGGTATAGAGCGAAGCGATACGTGGCCAGTCGGTGGCGTCAGCCCGACGCGCAGCCGCATGGCAGGCGGCAATGCGCGCTTGCAGCACGTAGGGATCGTCGTCGCCACCGGCCGCCAGCGCGCGCGCCAGCACCTGCTGCCCGCGCTCGATCTGCAACCAGTCCCAACGGGCTCGGTTCTGCTGGTCCAGCAGCACCGGCGCGCCCTGCGCGTCGGTCCGTGCCGCAGCGCGCGATGCCTGCAGTTCCATCAGCGCCAGCAGGCCCAGAACCGGCGGTACCGGCAGCCGATGGGCCAGGATGCGCGCCAGCCGCAGCGCTTCCTCGCACAACGCCGGTCGCATCCAGTCATCGCCGGCGCTGGCCGCATAGCCTTCATTGAAGACCAGGTAGATCGCCTCCAGCACTGAAGCCAGCCGCTCGGGCATCGCTTCCGCGCGCGGCACTTCATAGGGCACCTGCTTCTGCGACAGGGTGCGTTTGGCGCGCACGATACGTTGGGCGATGGTCGGCTCGGGCTGCAGGAAGGCGCGGGCGATCTCGGTCGTGGTCAGGCCACCGAGCAGGCGCAGGGTCAGTGCCACCCGCGCATCGGCAGGCAGCACCGGGTGGCAGGCCACGAACATCAGGCGCAGCAGGTCGTCCCCCAGGTCATCTTCCAGCGCCTGGCTGTCATCCGGCGCCGGCAAGGGGGCCGGATGCAGCTCCTCACCCCATTGCGCATGCTGCTGCGCCACGCGCCGGTGCTGGCGCAGCACATCGATGGCACGGTTGCGCGCAGTGGTCATCAGCCAGGCTCCGGGATTGTCCGGGATGCCCTGCTCCGGCCAGCGCTCCAGCGCGGCCAGCCAGGTGTCCTGGGCCAGCTCCTCGGCACGGCCGACATCGCCCCCGAGCAGCCGCGCCAGGCGCGCGATCAACACCGGCGACTCCATCCGCCAGAGGGTTTCCAGACGCTGCGTCAGTGCGGGATCGGGCATGCGCCGATCACAGCACGCACGCCCGGCCCGCACAAGCGCCGCAACTCACGCTTCCACAATCGGCCTGAAGCCACCCCAGAACATGCGCCTGGTATCGAACGGCATGTCCTTCGGGCCCAGCGACGCCAACCGTGGGTCGGCCATCACCTTCGCGTTGATGCGATCGCGTGCCGCACGCGAGCGGAACACCACGAAGGCGACGATCACTGTTTCACCGGGCTTTGCCTTGACCGCGCGCGGGAACGAGGTGCTCTTGCCCGGTTCCACATCGTCAGCCACGCATTCCATGTACTGCAGCGCGCCATGGTCCTTCCACACCGCGCCAGCCTTGCGGGCAAGGCGGCGGTAAGCCGCCACCTTGTCCTGCGGGCACGGCAGCACGTAAGCATCCACGTAAGCCATGAGGGTTCTCCCTGCGGCGACCGTCAGCCCGGCTCGCCGTCCATGTGTGCGATTTCCCAGAGATGGCCGTCCAGATCCTGGAAGCCGCGCTGGTACATGAAGCCATAGTCACGCGCCGGCTGCGGTTCGCTGGCACCGGCGGCCAGTGCCTTGTCCACCAACTCGTCAACGGCCCTGCGACTGGGTGCCGAGAGCGCATTGATCACTTCCGTGTGGGTTTGCGCATCGGCAATCGGCTTGTTGGTGAACTGCTGGAAAAAAGGCTGGGTCAGCAGCATCACGTAGATGCTCTCGCTGATGACCATGCCAGCCGCATCGTCATTGGTGTAGATGGGATTGAAGCTGTATCCCAACGCGGTGAAGAACGCCTTCGACTTCTCCAGGTCCTGCACTGGCAGGTTGACGAAGATCATCTGCGGTTGCGGTGTACTCATCGGTGAAGCTCCTTGTGGATGAAGAAAAGAGGGATCAGGGCTGTTTCATGCAGTTGACCATCCACGGCTTGCCGTAGCGATCGATCAACATGCCCCAGCGGTTCGCCCAGAACGTTTCGGCGATCGGCATCTGCACCTGGCCGCCTTCGGCCAGCGCGGCGAACACGCGCTCGGCTTCCTCGATGCTGTCGACATCGACATTGATGGTGGTCGAGCCCCCCTCGCCACCGCCGGGGCCATCGGCGGCCATCAGGATGGCGTTGCCGATCTCCAGCTGGCTGTGCGCGACGTGGTCGAGGGTTTCCGGCGGCATCTCGTTGCAGCCCGGCGAGCCATCGGAGGGCGGCATGTCGCGGTACTTCATTTCCGACGTGACCTGGCCACCGAGTGCCTTGGCGTAGAACGCCATCGCATCGTGGGCCTGGCCGCTGAAGCCGAGGAAGGGAATCAGTTTCATGGCACTACTCCGTTGAGGGTTTCAGGGCGGCATCGGCGGGCCATGCCCGGCGGGGAAATGGATCGGATCAACCTTCCAGCTGTGCACGCAGACGCTGTTCCTGCTGCTGTAAGTCGGGGGTGAAGGCTTCACCGAAGTCTTCGGCGGTGATCAGGGGGCGCAGTTCCAGCGTGCCCCCGCTACCGAACGGCGCGCGGCTGGCCCACTCGACGGCCTCCTCCAGCGAGCGCACGTCCCACAGCCAGAATCCGGCGATCTGCTCGCTGGCGGGGCCGAACGGGCCAGCCTCGACCCTGGGTGCGCCGTTGCCGAAATGAATGCGGCGACCGCGCTGGGTGGCGTGCAGGCCTTCCCCGGCCAGCATGATGCCGGCGGCCACGAGTTGTTCGTTGAAGGCGCCCATTTCGGACAGTTCCTGTTCGCTGGGCATGCGGCCGGCTTCGGAGTCGGCGTTGGCCTTCACGATCACCATTACTTTCATTGCAGTCTCCCGTGGGGACGCGTGGTGCGTGCCCTTCACTGGGTACAACGAACCAGGGGGCTGGAAATCGACACGTCCTCTAAAAATTATTTCTTCCGTGGAAAGCGCGCCTTCGGCGGAGGTCGGCGAACGGCGGAGCCCCTCCGTGGTGGGGGTGGGTTGGTCGCTGAAAGCCCGGGTTCATGGGTTTGGCCGGGTGGGGAGGCAGGGCAGGGGGCGCTGCAAGTACGTCCATGTAAGCTCGGTCGCCGCATCCATGCGGCTCACGCCCCTGCCCTGCCTCCCCACCCGACCTTGGACAGTTTCCTGCCTCCGGCACGCACCACGGGAAGATCAAGAAAAAAGGCAGAGGCAAAAGCAACAGCAACGGCGGATGGCTGGCGGCCTCGGCTTTGTGAGCGAAGCGACCCGCTTTTTGCTCTTGCTTGTGATTTCCCGTGGTGGGTCAGCCGCAGAGATCTGTCCAAGGCCGGGTGGGTAGGCGGGGCGGGGGTGTCCCCGGCATGGGCCCGAGGCATGCCTCGGGCGGGTTGGGCACGATGCCCAACCCCGGTCTTGCCGTGTGCGCAGGACAGCGCACACGAGCAAGCCGCCGCCAAGCCCCCAAGGACGGGTTTACGGCGTCCCCCGACCCGCCTACCCACCCGGCCAATCGCCAGAAACCCAGCTTTCAGCGACCAACCCAACCCACCACGGAGGGGCTCCGCCGTTCGCCGATCCCCGCCGAAGGCGCCGCCTCCCGCGCTGCAACATGCCCACGCGCAGACCTGCGCCATCATGGGCACCCGCCCCCGCCAGGACCGTGCCATGCAGCAGTACCTGCTTCTGATCTATATCGAGCCTGCCCTGCTGCAGGCCCTGCCCACCGAAGAATTCAATGCGCTGATGCGCGACTGCCTGGCGCACGCCGACAAACTGCAGGCCGAGGGCACGCTTCTGGCCGCGCAGAAGCTGCAGCCGGTCGACACCGCACAGACCCTGCGCGTGCGCGATGGCCACAGCCGCGTACTGGATGGCCCCTTCGCCGAAACCCGCGAGCTGCTGGCAGGCTTCAACCTGATCGTCGCCCGCGACCGCGACGAAGCCATGCGCATCGCCCGCGATTTCCCGTGGGCACGCTTCGGCAGCATCGAAGTGCGGCCGCTGGAAGACATGGACGCCGAGCGCGAACGCTGCGGCGCCCCGGCTGCCGCTATGGCAGCAGCCGTACCCTGATCTCGCGCGGGCCTACGCCTTCGTTGCCGCTGTAGTCGCGCACGCTGGCGCGCACGATGTACTCGCCCGGCGGCAGCGCCGCCGGCTGCCAGCGCCCGGTTTCCATCAGGCCGTCACGCACGGTGTTGGTGGCCAGGTAACGGAAACGGGTCACCGCACTGCCGTGCACGGTGATGCCGCTGTCGGGGGCATAGGCCACCCGCACCGCTTCCTTCTGCGGCGGCATGCGGTTGAACACGATGTTCCAGCGTGGCTGTTCGTAGCCCTGCAGCGCCCGGCCACTGGCATCCAGGATCTGGTAGCCCACCTGGTACATGCCCAGGCGGCGTCGTGGCAGATTGTTGTCGACCTGGTCCCAGGCCTCGATCACGATCTGCACGCCGCGGCCCTGGCGCGCCACCATCACCACGCCATCGCTGCCTGCGGCCATTGGCTGGTCGTTGTCGTCCAGCAGCGCCACATCGGTGATGCGTGGTGCGAAGTGGTCGGCGTAGTTGTGGAAGCCCAGCGCCACCGCATTGGTCTCGAAGCCGCCGGTACCCACCGCCAGGTGCACGTGCGCCTGGTTGTTGATGCTGCCCAGGCGGTCACCCACGTGGATGCGCATGCCACGACGCACGCGCATCCGCTCCAGCTTGCCCTGCTCGTCATACAACGCCTGCCAGCGCGCATCGTAGGGTTCATCGCGCGGGGTGCGGCCCACCCGCATGTGGATGTACTTGAGGCGGTCCACCGCCAGGCCCTCTGCCTGCTCGCCCAGGTTCCAGGCGGCCACCGGGCTGCTGATCTTGCCCTCGGCAATCGCCAGTACGGTCTGGCCCACATCACCGCGCACGTCGAAACCGCCATGCAGGTGGTGGCGGCTCTCGCCGGTGAAGTTGCCGCGCACCTCACCCAACGTACCGACCACTTCATGCCAACCGTCCTGCGGTGCCAGCGGCCAGCGGCCGCCCGTCTCCGGCAACGCCGCATCGGCAGCCGGGCCGACCAGTGCCGGTGCCGGTAGTTCGCCCACCGGCAGCGGGCGCAGGCGATGCAGACGGTAACTGGCGGCGTCGGCCACCAGCACGCTGCCATCGGCATCCATCGCCAGCCCGCTGGGGCGGGCCAGGCGCGGCAGGCGACCATTGCCAACCAGCGCGATCTGGTGGCCCTGCGGCGTCACCTGCACGATGCGGCCATCAAGATCGCCCACGTACAGCACACCGTCGTGCGTGGTGGCCAGCGACAGCGGCCCATTGATCACGCCACCGGCGGCGACCACGGTGCTGACCGTGCCGTCGGCGCCTACGCGGCGCACCGCGTTGTTGAACAGGTCGGCCACCAGCAGCGCGCCCTGCGCATCGAAGGCCAACGCCACCGGCGTATCGAAGCGCGCAGCGGCGCCGGTGCCATCGGCCATTCCCGGGCGCTCGCCACCGGCCAGGGTGCGCACCGTGCCGTCGGTACCGATCACCCGGATACGGTCGTTGTAGGTATCGGCCACGTAGACCTGGCCCTGCGCGTCCACCGCGATGCCCATCGGTGCATCGAAGCGCGCCTGCGCGGCCGCTCCATCCGCATAGCCCTGTTCACCACCGGCCAGCGTGCTGACCTGGCCATCGGTGCCGATGCGGCGGATCGCATGGTTGCCGGTGTCGGCCACGTACAGGTTGCCCTGCGCATCGGTCGCGATGCCCGAAGGCGTATTGAAGCTGGCCTGCAACGCCGGGCCATCAACGCGTCCCTCGCCCTGCCCCGCTACGGTTTCGACGCGGCCATCGGGCAGGCGACGGCGGATCCGGTTGTTGTCACCGGCATCGGTGAAGTAGATGCTGCCATCGGCACTGCGCAGCAACGCGTACGGATCGGCAAAGCGTGCCTGCGCGGACGCGCCATCGCGGTCGCCCGGGTGGCCATCGCCGGCCAGCGGTTCGATCTGCGCGGTCCACGCCAACGGCGTTGGAACCGGACTCGCCGGTTCAGCCAGCGTATGCAGCGGTGTCTCCCACCAGGTTGCGGCCAATGCCACTACCGTCGCCAACGCTACGCCTGCCGCCATCCATTGCCACCGTGCCATCGTGCTGCGCTGCCTGCTGCTGTCTGAAGAGGCACCGACAATAGACGCTGAACGCACGAATCGCCATGGCCAATCGTGCGGTCAAACGCCAGAGTTCCATCCATCGCGCTTGTTCTCGCCGGCCACAGCAGGTTCAATGCGGTTCCCACGGATGGAGATCCTCCATGCCCCGCACGCTCCCCCTCGCCGCCCTGCTGATCGCCACGCTGGCCAGCACGCCCGTGTCCGCCTCGATCACGGTGGCACCACAGAAGCCGTCAGTCACCAGCGACGCAGTACACATGGCGTATGCCACGCGATGGGATGAGGCGATCCAGCAGTCGCGCGGCGGCAACACGCTGGGCGCGCTGATTGCCATGGAACAGCTGATGGAGGATCCGCTGCTGGACGACTTCGACGCCGAGCGACGGGGCCGCGCCTCGCAGGTGGCCGGCTGGACCGCACTGGTGCAGAAGAAGCCGGCCCAGGCCCGCCGTTATCTGCAGCGGGCGATGGAAGCGTTGCCCGACGATACGCAGATCCTGCTCACCGTGATGTCGGTGGAGCTGTCCGAGAACCAGCCTGCGGCGGCCACCCGCTATCTGGTGCAGGCGCTGAAACATGCCGACGGGCCCGTGCCACTCGATCACCAGACGATCGGCTACCTGCAGTATCGCCTGCACGATCAGCCACGACAGCGCATGGACCTGCTGCAGGCGCTGTTCGACAACGGCTGGAAGAGCGGTGGCTTGGAGCCGGCCGGACTGTGGCTGGCGCTGGCCACGCTGCAGGCCGAGAACGGCCGCGGCGATGCGATCCCGGCCACGCTGGCCCGCATCGACAGCCCGGCCGAGATCATCCAGCTGCGCAGCGACAAGCGCTTCGACCGCTATGTCGACCGTGCCGATCCGCGCTTCGACCCGGTACAGGTCGCGCAGAAGCACCTGGACGACCTGCGGGTGTCCGGCCTGCTTGATCGCAAGCTGGACGCGCGCATGGCCCAGTTCAGCGTCACACTGCTGATGCTGGACCGCAATGAAGAAGTGCTGGCACTGACCGACGGCATGGCCCGTGCGGCCGCCGAAGGTGAATCGCCGTCGGCGGAGGAAGCCGAGTGGGTGGCGTGGCTGCTCAACAGCCGGTTCACCGCGTTGCGCCGGCTGGGCCGCACCGACGATGCCCTGGCGGTGGCGCAACAGGCGGCCCGCATCGGCGCACTCGGCCCGGACGACATCGAGCACCGGCTGAATGTCGGCTTCGTGTTCACTTCGCTGGGACGTATGCAGGATGCCGCGCAGGCCGTGAAGGACCTCCCCGGTCTCGGCGCCTACGGCAAAGCCGCACAAGCCCTGGTGCAGTTCGCTGCCGCCCGCGAGCGCGGCGATGCCCAGGCGGTGGAAGCCGCACGCTCGGTGATCCTCGCCCAGCGCGACGACGCGCGCCTGTTCCATCGCGAGATGCTGCTGGACGAAGACAACCTGGACGGCGCAGCCGCGGTGCTGATCGAACAGCTGCGCTCCCCCACCGACCGTGGCGAGACGCTGGCCAGCCTGCAGGACATGCGCACCTATCCGTCATTGCCGGGCGACGTGAAGATCGATGCGGCCTGGCGTGCGCTCAAGCAACGCGCCGACGTGCAGGCCGAAGTTGCACGCGTCGGCCGGATCGAGCGCTACGAACTGGTCAGTACCTCGACCTCGCGCTGAGCGGCTTTTGTGTAGAGCCGAGCCCATGCTCGGCTGCGCCAATTGCAGCCGAGCATGGGCTCGGCTCTACACCACGCGTACAGCGCCACTGGCCTAGCGCGCGGGCACCTCGGTGCGGATGCCCATCGCTTCGCGGTAGCGTGCGTACAGCGCCATCACCTTGTCCACATAGGCCAGGGTTTCGGCATACGGCGGCACGCCCTTGTAGCGGGTGACCGCACCGATACCGGCGTTGTAGGCCGCCGCCGCCAGCGGCCGGTCACCGTTGTAGCGGCGCAGCAGCGCGCGCATGTAGCGCGCGCCACCATCGATCGACTGCTGCGGCGAGAACGGATCGCGCACGCCGAATTCCTGCGCGGTCTCGGGCATCAGCTGCATCACGCCCTGCGCACCTTTGCTCGAGACCGCCAGCGCATCGAAGTTGCTTTCGGCATGGGCAATCGCGCGCAACCAGGCGTCATCCACGCCGGTAGCCTTGGCGGCGGCCTTGAACTGCTTGGCATGCTGCGCCAGCTGCGGCTTGCCGACCTTGCCAAGGCCCTCGTGGGCGGGCTCACCCGGCGGCGTGGCCACGGTGAACTTCAGGAACACCCGCGAACCAGGCAGGTTGCGGGTGGAATAGACCAGCACGCCATCCTGCTCGCGCTCGTACAGCACACCGCTGAACACACCCATGTTGCCCCACAGGTTCGGTGTCTGGATGGCGTTGTCGTCGATTTCCCTGGGGGTACAGCGCGAGCCGGGTTCCGGGGCGGTGGCCAGGCTGACGGTGTTGCCCTGCACGCAGCGGTAGACGGTGCGTGCGGCGGCCAGCCCGGGCCACAGGCTGGGCAGCAACAACAGCGCAAGCAGGAAGGGGCGACGGGACATGGCGGCCGGATGATCCGGCCACGCCCGCTAATGTTGGGTGAATGGGGATGGGGCGGGTACCGGGACCCGCAACGGAACTGGAACTGGAACCGGCACCGGTAGCTGCACCGGTAGAGTCGACTGTTAGTCGACTATCGCGCGCAGCGCGGGGATTTGCGGTGGCCCATGGGAGAGCAGTCGACCAACAGTCGACTCTACCGATTTCCGACGTTCCGACGTTCCGGTTTCCGACGTTCCGGTTTCCGACGTTCCGATCTCCAACGTTCGCGATTTCCGGCATTGCCGCCCCCTCCGCATCCCCGGTCATTTCGCCGTTCTGCATCGCACCCAGTACCCCACACCCAGCAGCACGAACCACACCGGGCTGGCCACCAGCGCCTGGCGGGTGTCACCCTGCAGGCTCAGCAGCACCAGTACGCCGGCGAAGAACACCAGGCAGGCCCAGCACATGGCGACGCCGCCGGGCATCTTGAAGATCGAAGCAGCGTGGCGCTCCGGGTAGCGACGGCGATAAGCCATGTAGGCCACCAGGATCAGCGACCAGACGAAGATGAAGAGCACGGTGGCCAGTGTGGTCACCAGGGTGAACGCCGTCACCAGGTTCGGGATCAGGTAGATCAGCAACGTGCCGCCCAGCAGGCACAGGCAGGAGAACAGCAGGCCGCGGGCCGGCACCGCCGCGCGTGACAACCGCGACAGCCCCCGCGGTGCGTGGCCCTCTTCGGCCAGGCCGTACAGCATGCGGCTGGTGGAGAAGATGCCGCTGTTGGCCGACGACGTGGCCGAGGTCAGTACCACGAAGTTGATCAGGCTGGCCGCGGCCGGAATACCGGCCAGCACGAACAGCTGCACGAACGGGCTTTTGTCCGGCACCACCTGGCGCCACGGCGTGACCGCCATGATCGCGATCAGCGCCAGCACGTAGAAGATGATGATGCGCACCGGAATCGAATTGATCGCTTTGGGCAGGTTGCGCTCGGGGTCGGCGGTTTCGGCAGCGGTGGTACCCACCAGCTCGATGCCGACGAAGGCGAACACCGCAATCTGGAAGCCGGCGAAGAAGCCAACCAGCCCCATCGGGAACATGCCGCCGTCATTCCACAGGTTGGACAGCGCCGCGGTGTGACCGCTGGGCGAGGTGAAGCCCCACGCCACCAATCCGGCACCGGTGATGATCAGCGCGCAGATCGCCACGATCTTGATCAGCGCAAACCAGAATTCCATTTCACCGAACAGCTTCACCGTCACCAGGTTCAACGACAGCAGCAGCATCACGCACGCCAGCGCCGGCTTCCAGGCTTCAAGCCCGGGGAACCAGAACTGCGCGTAGGCGGCAATCGCGATCACGTCGGCGATGGCGGTGACGATCCAGCAGAACCAGTACGTCCATCCACAGAAGAATCCGGCCCATGGGCCGAGCAGATCGGTGGAGAAATCGATGAAGGACTTGTAGTTCAGGTTGGACAGCAGCAGCTCGCCCATCGCGCGCATCACGAAGAACAGCATCGCGCCGATGATCAGGTAGACGAAGACGATGGACGGGCCCGCCAGGCTGATGGTCTTGCCCGAGCCCATGAACAGCCCGGTGCCGATGGCACCGCCGATGGCGATCAGTTGCAGGTGGCGGTTGGACAGGCTGCGGCGCAGGTGCTCGGGGGGCGTGGCGGGCTCGGTCATGGGCGCGGGAAGGGGCGGGTGAAGCGTTCGACGGTAGTCCTCCGTGCGCCGAAGCGCCAGCGCCGGATGGGCTGATTCCGTCAAACCTGGCCGCTTTCATCACAATGTGACGAATTGCCGGGTCATGCCCATTCCGCCCGGCCCGGCGCCATGCTCAGATAGCCGCACCTGCCCACGGACCGGCCCGACCATGCGCCCTGCCCTGCCTGCACTGCTGGAGCCCCGGCCATGAGCCGCCTGCGCGTCATCATCGGCGGTACCGCGCTGGCCCTGCTGGCCGCCGCGGTACCGATCGCCGTCATGGCCTACGCCACCTGGGACCGTGCCGTCAGCGTGGAACAGGAACGCCTGCGCGACATCGCCGTGCGCACCCTTCGGCGATCGGACCTGTCCTACCACGAGGCACTGCACGCCCTGCGGTCGGCGCAGGCCAGCGTGGCACAACCGTGCACGCCCGAGCATATCCGGCGTATGCAGACGCTGGTGATGACCACGCCGGCGGCCGACCAGATGGGCTATTTCGAAGACGGCAAGCTGCGCTGCACCTCGTGGGGGACTTTCCATTCGGACGTGAACCAGCCCAAACCCGACCACGTCACCAGTGATGGCGCGGGAATCGCGGTGGACGTGCGCCCGGAGGCCAGCGGCCGGCGGCAGATGCTGGCGATCCTGTATGGCAGCTACGACGTGCTGATGGATCCGCGCCGCTTCGTCGACGTCATCGTCGATCCGCACGTGCGCCTGGCCCTGGCCAGCCCGGATGGGCGCCTGTTGGCCAAGCAGAAAGGCATGGACACGGCGTTGCTGGAAGCCATGCTGCGCAATCCTGGCGAGGGCCTGGACCAGAACACGCTGTACGCGACCGCACGCAACGAGGAATGGCTGGCGATCGCAACCACGCCACGTACCGCGCTGGCTGCCACGTTCCGGCAGCAGGCGTGGTTGTTCGTGCCGCTGGGCGTCCTGCTGGCTGCCGCCGGTGCCGGCCTGGTGATCTGGCTGTCGCGGCGCCGCCTGTCGCTGCGCGGTGAACTGGCCACCGCCATCCGCCGCCGCGAACTGTACCTGCACTACCAGCCGATCATCGAGCTGGATACCGGCATCTGCGTCGGCGCTGAGGCATTGATCCGCTGGCAGCGCCCGGATGGCACCCAGGTGCGTCCGGATCTGTTCATTCCGCTGGCCGAAGAGGCCGGCATGATCGCCGACGTCACCGACCTGGTAATCGAGAACGTGGTGCGCGACATGCGCGAGTTGCTGGTTGCCGATCGCAGCGCGCACATCGCGATCAATCTCGCCGCCGAGGACATCAGCAGCGGTCGTGCGTTGAAGATGATCTCCAAGCACATGGCCGGCAGCGGCATCCTGCCGCAACAGATCTGGATGGAGGCCACCGAGCGCGGCTTCCTCGACCTGGACCGCGCCCGCACGATGCTGGCGCAGGCGCGGCGCGCTGGCCACAGCGTGGCCATCGATGATTTCGGCGTGGGCTTCTCCAGCCTGCAGTACCTGGAGCAGCTGCCGCTGGATGCGCTGAAGATCGACAAGTCGTTCATCGATGCGATCGGCACCGAGAGCGCGACCAGCCCGGTGACCCCGCACATCATCGACATGGCCAAGGAACTGGGGCTGTGGGTGGTGGCCGAGGGCGTGGAGACCGAAGCACAGCTGGCCTACCTGCACAGCCGCAAGGTGGAATTCGGACAGGGCTGGCTGTTCTCGCGACCGCTGCCCCGGGATGAGTTCGTGGCGTTCCACCACAAGCGGCAGCAGCGCTACGGCGCGGCGCGGGAGGACATGCAGAATCCGCGCAGCGTGCCGATCGAGCGTGAGGGAGTGGAGTAGGACGGCGAACGGCGGAGCCCCTCGTGGGGGGTCGCGTACTGCTATCCCAGGGTTGGCCGGGACGGTCGGGTTCGCGGGGGACGCCGTAAACCCGTCCATGGGGGCTTGGCCGCGGCATCCATGCCGCGGACACCCCCGCGAACCCGACCGCCCCGGCCTCTGACAGGTTCCTGCAGCGTCCCACCCCGGAATCAACGGAAGAAGGCAAAAGCAAAAGCAAAAGCAAAGGCAAACGCGGGTCGCTGCGCTCGGTGGATCCACGCCATGCGTGGATGGCGTGAACCACGGTAGTGCCGGCCGTTGGCCGGCACCACATCACCGATGATCGCGGCCTACACCCAGGCCTTCGGCCGCGCCAGCAACCATGCAGCGGTCACCGCCAGCAGCAGCAACGGCAACCATCCCAACCGGGTGGGCCCACCGGCCTGCAGCAGCACACCACCCGCCACACCTCCCGCAGCGATGGCCAGGTTCCAGCCGGTCACCAGCATCGACTGCGCCAGATCCGCTGCGGCACCGGCGCGGCGGGCGAGTGCGGTCTGGAACAGGGTCGGCACCGCGCCGAAGGCCATGCCCCACAGGATCGTTGCCAGCAGCAGCGCGGTCGCGTCGCCCGGCCACAGCAGCAGCGCCAGCACCGGCAGGATGAAACCGATCACCGCCGCCCACACCAGCGTGCGCAGGTGGCGGTCCACGCCCCAGCCGGCAATACCGATACCGGCAATCGCCGCCAGGCCGAAGGCCAGCAGCAGGCGGTCCAGCCACGGGCCCGCTCCGGCCTCCACTGCCAGCGGTTCGATGTAGGTGTAGAGCACGTTGTGCGCGAGCACGTACAGCACCATCACCAACAGTGCACTGCGCACGCCGGGCATGCGCCAGACTGCGCCCAGCGATGTGCGCTGGCCGGCACCGGCGACGGGCAAGGCTGGCAGCGCCCAGCGCGCGTAGGCCAGCAGCCCCACGCCCAGCACGCTCATCAATGCGAACGCCCAGCGCCAGCCGATCTGCTGGCCCAGCAACGTGCCCGCCGGAACGCCGAGCGACAGCGCCAACGGCGATCCGACCATTGCCACCGCAATCGCCCGGCCCTGCAGCGAGGGCACCACCATGCGTGCGGCGTAGCCAGCCACCAGTGACCACAGCAGCCCGCCACTCACGCCCGCCAGGAAACGCGCGGCCAGGATCAGGGGATAGCTGCTGCTCAGCGCGGTCAGCGTATTGACCACCACGAAGCCGGCAATCGCCGCCAGCAACAGCGGGCGTCGTGGCAGGCGCTGGGTCAGCGCGGTCATCGGCAATGCGGCCATCACCGAGCCCAGCGCATACACGCTCACCAGCTGCCCCACCGCCGCATCACTCACGCCCAGGCTGTCGCCCATCGGCCGCAATACACCGGCCGGCAACGTCTCGGTCAGCAGGGTGATGAAGCCGCCGCCGGCCAGTGCCAGCAGGCCGGCCCATGGCAGACGCGTGGCTTCACCGGCCGGGCTGGCCGCATCGATGGCATGGCCGCTCATCGTGCAGTCCCCAGGTCGGCATACACCGCATCACGCAGTTCATCGACAAAGGCGCCGTCCATGCCTTCGTACAGCGTGTTGGTCAGCGCTGCCACGCTCAGGCCGCGCGCAGGGTCGACGAACCAGCTGTGGCCGTAGGCACCGCCCCACCGCCATGTACCTGCGTTCTGCGGCATACCGCTGGCGGCCGCATCGCGCAGCACCGCAAAGCCAAGACCAAAGCCCCAGCCGTGCGGTTCCGGCGGCCCCTGCTCGCCCACCTGCGGGGTCGCCATCTCCGCCACCAGCCGGGGCGGCAGCAGGCCGGAACGCTGCCCGTCGCGCAATGCCTCCAGTACCCGCATCACCTCATCGGCGGTACCCACCAGGCCCGCGCCGGCCCAAGGGAACCGGCTGGCATCGGTCGCGCGGGCGAGGCTGTACTCGATGCCCACCGTGCCCTCGAACGGGGCGACCACCTCGCCTTCGCGCAGGCGGTGCGGCTGCGGTGTGTCGGTGACATAGGGCGTGGCCAGCCGTGCCGCATCGTGGGTGGCGAAGGCGGTATCGCGCAGGCCCAAGGGCGCAGCCAGCAAGCGGGCGAACAAGGCCTGCAAGGTCTCGCCGGTCGCCGCCTCGGCCACCGCACCGGCCACGTCCACGCCCAGCGAATACAGCCACTGGCTGCCCGGTGCGAACAGCAGCGGCGCCTGCGCGATGCGGCGCACGTTCTCGGCCAGGGTCAACGGGTTGGCATCCATGCCGTCGCTGACACCCGCGCGCGCATAGGGGCCATCCGCATCGGCTTCGAGGAAGCGGTAGCCCAGCCCACTGCTGTGGCTGAGCAGCTGGCGCAGGCTGATGGGCGGCGTGCTGCCATCGGCCAGCGCCGGGCGGAAGTCCGGCAGCCAGCGCTGCACCGGTGCATCCAGGTCGAGCACGCCCTCCGCCACCAGGCGCAGGATTACCGTGGTCAACAGCGGCTTGCTCACCGAGGCCAGCCGGAACAGCTGATCGCGCTGCATCGGTATAGCCGACTCGCGATCCGCCAGGCCCGTGGCGCTGGCATGGCGCAGCACGCCGTGCTCGCGCACCAGCACCACCGCACCGACCAGGCGCTGCGGGTGGACCTGCTGCAACAGCCGCTGCACCGAAGGCAGTGTCGGCACAGGTTCGAAGGAAGGAGCGGCATTCATCGCGGTGATCCGTGGAGGAGAGGCCGCCACGTTAGGCAGCGGGCGTCCGCGCAAAAAGCCGGTTGCCGCTCCGGGCATCATGGACCGCGCAGTCCGCAATCGGCATGATGGCCGGAACTGCAGGGCCACAACGGTTCGCGCGCCTGCCCGCATCACAGTGTTGCAAAGCCGGGACCGCCCGCCGCGGTCCCGCCCACCTACCCTGCTGTTTTCACCGCCCGCACGCCCATGTCAGTCCTGGACAACCTCGCCAACCTGCAGACCTTCGTGCACGCCGCCGACACCCGCAGCTTCGTCGAGACCGGGCGCCTGCAGGGCATATCCGCCTCGGCAGCGGGCAAGTGCGTGGCACGGCTGGAGCACGCCCTGGGCGTGCGCCTGTTCCATCGCAGCACGCGCAGCATCACCCTCACCGCCGAGGGCCAGCTGTTCCTGGCGCGCTGCCGGCGCATTCTCGACGAGCGCGACGCTGCCCGCACCGAACTGGCGCAGCCACACGCCTCACCCAAGGGCACGCTGCGCATCAGCCTGCCCCTGGTCGGCGACCTCACCCTGCCGTTGATGGCCGAATTCATGGCGGCCTATCCGGACATCCGCCTCGACCTGGATTTCAGCGATCGGCTGGTCGATGTCATCGAGGAAGGTTTCGATGCCGTGCTGCGCGTCGGTGAGCCCAGCGACTCGCGCATGAACGCACGGCGGCTGGGCGTGTTCCCGCGCCGCATCGTCGCCTCGCCCGCCTACCTGCAGCGCCGCGGCATTCCGCGCACGCCCGCGGAACTGATGCAGCACACACTGCTGCATTACCGCTTCCCCAGCACCGGCAAGCTGGAACCGTGGCCGATCCAATGGCCCGATGATCAGACGCCACAGGAACTGCCGGTGCACATGGTGGCCAACACCATCGAAGCGCGGGTGGCACTGGCGCTGCGCGATATCGGCCTGGCCTTCGTGCCGGTGCACTCGGTGCGCGATGCGCTGGCCGACGGTCGCCTGGTCACCGTGCTGGACGAGCATGTGCATTCCTGCGGCATCTTCCACCTGTTGTGGCCCTCCGGCCGCCACGTGCTGCCGAAGCTGCGGGTGTTCATCGATTTCGTCAGCGAACGCCTGGAAACCGTGCCGTAGATCCACGCCATGCGTGGATGCGTCTCGCGGCGAAAGGCAGCCGAGCATCGGCTCGGCTCTACAGAACCACCCGACCGTCGGTAGCGCCGGGCCATGCCCGGCGGCCGCGCACCTGACCATTCAGCCACTGCCGCTATACTGGCCGCTCATTCCTCCCAGAGGCTCGCGACCAATGCGCCATTGATGCCGCCGTCTTCCCAACAGACGGCCTGACTCTTCCCGCCCCTGCGCGCAGGGGAGAACCCGGCATCCATGGAGGTCGCATGACCCCGCATTCCCTCACGCTCGATCGCGTGTCGTATCGGCTGGCCGACGGCCGCCCGCTGTTTTCCGATCTGTCGTTTTCCTTCGATCCGGTTGCCACCGGCCTGGTCGGTGCCAATGGTGCCGGCAAGAGCGTGCTGGCACGCCTGCTGGCCGGCCGGCTGTTGCCCGACAGAGGCCAGGTACGCGGCAGCGGCCGCGTATTCCTGTTGCCCACGCCCGGCTATCCACCGTCCGGCACCGTGGGGGAGCTCGCCGGCGTCGGCGAGGAACTGGCTGCACTGGCGCGCATCGAAGCGGGCAGCGTGGACGAAGCCGACTTCGCCCGCGTCGGCGACCGCTGGGATCTGCGCGAACGCCTGCAGCAGCAATGGCAGGCATTGCGGCTGCCGGACGATCTCGATCCCGCCCAGCCCGCCGCACGCCTCAGCGGTGGCCAGGCGATGCAGGTGGCGCTGTCCGGTGCCTGGGCCAGCGACGCCGACTGGCTCATCCTGGACGAACCCAGCAACCATCTCGACGTTCGGCATCGACAGCAGCTGTACGAACAGCTGCAGCAATGGCGTGGCGGCCTGCTGGCGATCAGCCACGATCGCGAGCTGCTTGGGCACATGCAGCAGATCGTCGAACTGGACGCGCGCGGACTGCACCGCTATGGCGGGCCGTGGCAGCACTACGCCGACGCGCGTGCCGCCGAACGCGAAGCTGCCGCCGCCCAGCTCGACCACGCGCGCGCCCAGCACCGCCAGCAGCAGCGCAGCGCGCGTGAACAGCACGAACGGCAGCAGCAACGCCAGGCACGCGGCAACCGCGATGCGAAGCAGGCCAACCAGGCGCCGATCCTGCTGGGCCGGCAGAAGCAGCGCGCCGAGGCCAGCCATGGCCGTGCTCAGCAGGTCCAGGCCGAGCGCCTGCAGGCCAGCGCCGACCAGCTGCGCGCAGCGGCATCAGCGGTTCACGCGGCGCCGGAACTGGCGCTGTTTGCCGGTGAAGGCGAACGCGGCAGTTCACGCCTGCTGCAAGCGGAGTCGCTGGCGCTTCCGCATGGGTGCAGCGCTCCATTGCAGCTCGAGATCCGACGCGGGCAGCGCATCGCTGTGATCGGTGACAACGGTGCTGGAAAATCCACCCTGCTGCGTGTGCTGGCAGGGCAGCTGCCTGCACGCAGTGGCACCGTGCAACGGCATGCGCCATTGGCACTGCTGGACCAGCAGCTGTTGGGATTGTCCGGCGGGCACAGCATCCTGGAGACGGTGCAGGCGGCGAACCCAGGTACCGATGTGGGAGAACTGCGCACGCGGCTGGCCCTGCTCGGGCTGGACGCACAGCGCATCCAGCGGGCAGCCAGCAGCCTCAGTGATGGCGAGCGGGTGAAGGGGGCGCTGGCCAGCGTGCTGTATGCCGATACCGCACCCCAGCTGTTGCTGCTGGACGAACCCGGTAATGCGCTGGATCTGAGCGCGTTGCAGGCATTGGAAGAGCTGCTTGCTGCGTGGCCGGGGGCACTGATGATGGTCAGCCATGACCGGCATCTGCTGCAAGCATTGCGACCGACGCACGTGCTGCAGGTCACCGCCGACGCCTGGCAGTGGCGCGACGCGCTGTAGATCCACCACGCCATGCGTGGATTCGATTCTGTAGAGCCGAGCCCACGCTCGGCTGCAGTAGATCCACGCCATGCGTGGATGGAATGGTCCTCCAGCCGAGCGTCGGCTCGGCTCTACAGGAACCGTTAGCTCAACGCTTCCACACCGGGAACGCCTGTGGCAACTGCTGCCACAGCAGCGGGCCCGCACGCAGTTCCTGGTCATTGAGCAGGCAGGCATCCAGCTCCGCACGCACCGCGCGCTCATCCATGTGCACGCCAATCACCACCAGTTCCTGGCGACGATCGCCCCACAAGGGATGCCACAGCCGCTGCATCGCCGCGTGCGCGGCCGAATCCGGGAATTCCTCCAGGCCCGGCAACGGTGCGCTCCAGCAGTCGGCCTGCTGGCGTGCCCAGCCAAGATCGCTGTAAGGCAGCGGTGTCGGCGGCAACAGCGGTGTGGTGTCCTCCATGCCCGCACGCACGCGATCGCGCGCGGCGTACCAGAATCCCGCCGCCTGCGTGCGCGTCGCTGCGCCCACGATATTCAGTTCGCCCACCCAGTCCATGCGGTTGGCCAACCAGAACCAGCCCTTGCTGCGGATCACGCCGGGCATCCCCGACTGCAGCGCGCGGGCGAATCGCGCGGGGTGGAACGGACGTCGCGAGCGGTAGACAAAGCTGCCGATCCCGTACTCCTCGGTTTCCGGCGTGTGCTCGCCACGCAGTTCCTTCACCCAGCCCGGCGCACGTTGTGCACGCTCCATGTCAAAGCGACCGGTATCCAGCAGTTCGGCCAGTGGCACATCGCCGAAGCTGGACAGCAGCAGCTTCGCGTCCCGGTTCAGCCCACGCAGCACCGCCAGCGTGTCCTGCAGTACCTCGTCGTCCACCTGGTCCACCTTGCTGACCACGATCACGTCGGCGAACTCGACCTGCTCGCACAGCAGGTCAACCACCCCGCGGTCATCCTCCGGGCCGGCCTGCTGGCCACGCTCGGCCAGGCGTTGTGAGGAACCGAAGTCGGCAAGGAAGGCGCTGCCATCCACCACCGTCACCATCGTGTCCAGGCGCGCAATGTCACTCAGGCTGAAGCCGTGCTCGTCGCGCACCGCGAACGTCGCGGCCACCGGCATCGGCTCTCCGATCCCGGTCGATTCGATCAGCAGGTAGTCATACCGACCTGCATCGGCCAGGCGCCGCACTTCCTGCAGCAGGTCATCGCGCAGCGTGCAGCAGATGCAGCCGTTGCTGAATTCCACCAGCGTCTCTTCGGTGCGGCGCAGCTCGGCGCCACCTTCGCGCACCAGTTGTGCATCGATGTTGACTTCGCTCATGTCGTTGACGATGACCGCCACGCGCAGGCCCTCACGGTTGCGCAGGATCTGGTTGAGCAGGGTGGTCTTGCCGGCCCCGAGGAAGCCGGACAGCACGGTGACCGGAAGGCGGCGGTCGGCGCGGGAAACAGTGTTCATGTCGGAGCGGGTTGGCTGCGGAACGGAAATGTTACTGTATAACAATTGTTGCGCAAGGAACCTCCCCCGATGAAGTCACCTTCTGCCGCCCTGCTCGATGCCGGCGCGGTCGCCCTGTCCAGCCTGTGCCTGCTGCACTGCCTGGCGCTGCCCCTGCTCGCCGCCGTGTTGCCGCTGTTCGGCGCGTGGGCCGAAGCGGAATGGGTGCACCTGCTGTTCGTGGCCATCGCCCTGCCGCTGACCGGCTACGCGCTGTGGCGGGCCGAGCGCCGTCATCCGCTGCCCGTGCTGGCCTGGGCCACCGCCGGTGCCGGTCTGGGGCTGTTGCTGGCCGGCGCGCTGGCGCTGCCCTCGCATGACTGGGAAACGCCGATGACCGTTACCGGCAGCCTGCTGCTGGCGGCGACGCATCTCTGGAACGCGCGGCACCGGCACGCAGGGTAGAGTCGACTGTTAGTCGACTATCGCGCGAAGCGCGGGATCTCATGCCGCCTGGGCAAAGAGCAGTCGACTAACAGTCGACTCTACCCCCCACGGCCTATTTGCCGTAGCGGCGCAGCAGCTCCACCAGCACTTCGGCTTCGGCGGCCCGCTGTTGCGGGTCTTCCGCGCCCACCACATGCTCCTGAAGGTGCTCGTGCAGCAGCTCCATCAGCAGGCTGTGGGCAGCACCGCGTACCGCGGCGACCTGCACCAGCACATCCGCGCAGTCACCCGCCTCGCCCTCGGGCCTATCCAGCGCCTGTTCCAACGCCGCCACCTGGCCGCCGATACGGCGAACGCGGGTCAGCAGCTGCTTTCGATGCTTGTGTACATGGGCCATGGCGATATCGTATACCCTATGGGGGTATCCTTCCACCCCTGGTCTGCCCATGCATCTGGACGCCCTCGCCGCCGCCCGCCGCCACGAACACCGCTTCGACGACGGCAACCCGCTGGCCGAACGCAATACCCGCCGCGCCATGTGGCTCACCGTCAGCATGATGCTGGTGGAGATCGTTGGCGGCTGGTGGTTCAACTCCATGGCCGTGCTCGCCGACGGCTGGCACATGAGCTCGCACGCGCTGGCACTGGGCCTGTCGGTGTTCGCATACCGCTGCGCACGCCGCTATGCGCACGATCCGCGCTTCGCCTTCGGCACTTGGAAGATCGAGATCCTGGCCGGCTACACGAGCGCCATCGCCCTGCTCGGCGTCGCCGCACTGATGGCCGTGCAGTCACTGGAGCGGCTGTGGGTGCCGGCACCGATCCATTACGACGAAGCCATTGCCATTGCGGTCGTCGGCCTGGCGGTGAACCTGCTGTGCGCCTGGTGGCTGCACGACAGCCCGGGGCATGCGCATCACCACCATGGGCACGCCCATGGCGATCACCACGGGCATGACCACGCGCACCACGATCACGCGCATGGTCACGACCTGAATCTGCGCTCGGCCTACGTGCACGTTCTGGCCGACGCCGCCACGTCGGTGCTGGCCATCGTTGCCCTGCTCGGCGGCAAGCTGCTGGGCCTGACCTGGCTGGACCCGGTGATGGGCCTGGTCGGCGCGGTACTGGTCACGGTGTGGGCAGTGGGCCTGCTGCGCGACAGCGGCCGCATCCTGCTGGACGCGCAGATGGACGCACCGGTGGTGGCCGAAGTGCGCGAAGTGATCGAACAGGGCCCCTGGCCGGCACGCTTGGCCGACCTGCACGTCTGGCAGGTGGGCCGCGGCAAGTACGCGGTCAGCGCCAGCGTGGTCACCAGCGATGCCAGCCTGGATGCCGATACCGTGCGCAACGCGCTGGCCATCCACGAAGAGCTGGTGCACGTGACAGTGGAGATCCACCGCAGCTGATCCTGCGCGACCGCGGTCGAATCTGTAGAGCCGAGCCCATGCTCGGCTTGCCGTTGCCTTTGTAGCGCCGAGCCATGCTCGGCTGTCGCAGGCCATCAGCCGAGCACGGGCTCGGCTCTACAGTCAGAGCTTCAGCATCATCCGCAGCAGGTACATCAGCAGCGGCAGCGCGCTGATCACTGCGCCAGCAATGCCGATCCACGGCCAGCGCTCGCCGCGCACGCGCGAAGCCACTGCCAGGCCGCCGCCGACCAGCGCCGCGCCCAGCACACCCACGCCCAATCCCGCAGCCATGCCATTGCCGCCTGCGGCCGCCGCCGCCTGCGCAGCCAACGTGCCCGCGCCCCAGCCCACTGCAATGCCCAGCCAACTGGCCACGCCGCACCACGGTGCCTTGCCCTGCGCCATCCGAAAACCCCTGTGTTCTTGCCGAATTTCTGTACGGGCCGTGCCCGCCTGCTGCCTACACTAGCCGCACCTGCCCTGTAGGGACATCCCATGCGCACGCTCCGCCTGCTGCTGCCCGGTGCCCTCCTCCTGCTCACCGCCTGTGGGGGTGACGCCGGGCTCCCGTTCTCCGCCGATCCCCTGCAGGGCTGCTTCGCCACCAGCGCGCGCAAGCCGGCCGATTTCCGCATCGAGCGGGAAGGTGGCCAGTACTTCGTCTCCTTCAGCCGCGGCGACCAGTGGCAGCGCGAACCCAATGCCCTGCACAAGGCCTCCCGCAGCGAGATCAGCCGCTATTTCCGCGATGACGCCGAACAGATCGACGAGGCGCTGATCCGCATGGCCGGCGGCTTCGGCATCTTCCACTTCAACAAGGGCGCGACGTTGAAGGGCAAGGCCAGTGATAGTGACTACATGGCGCTGATGCTGATCGGTGCTGGGCCGGTGTATGCAGTTAAGTGCCCGTAAGACGCAATGATTCTGATGGCGGCGCAGGGCACTATAGGTACATCCTGTCTCCATTGAGGAGCGATGCCAATGCTGCTGTTTCTGCTGCTTGCGGTAAGCGCGCCGAAGACCCAAGGGGCCTATGACGAAGTCCGGCAGCTGTCCGATGGCCAGACCCTGATCATGCGCATCCTGGACTGGGATCTCGGTGATGGTCGCCACCAGCGGGTTACCGTTCACTGGCTGCTGCAGGAAGACGGCAGCCTGCGCTACGACTTCGATCGGCAGCCACCGGAAACCCAGGAGGTCCACCGTCGGTCGTGCGCGCTGCAGGGCATGCAGCCCTCACGTGGCGTCGGCATGATCTCAGGAGAAGGAGCCACGCACGGCTTCAGCTGCACGAGCCAGCTGTAGAGCCGAGCCCACGCTCGGCTCCGCCATGCCGGTATCCACGCGTGGCGTGGATCTACCGCAACAGCAGCCACGCGTGGCCCCGGCAGCAGCTGCGGTACCATGCCCTCCCCCGAACCGCCCCGGTACCTGCCGTGCCCCACTACACCGGCCCCCTGCTGACCCGCGACAGCACCGATACCCTGCGCCGTGCCCATGACAAGGGCGCTGCCGACTGGCAGGGCTCGCTCGACCTCGGCCGCAGCGAGGACAGCGTGGCGCTGGATGGCGGCGGTTTCCACTTCCGTGGCCAGGCCTACCCGTGGCCCGGCAAGCTGAAGGACCGCACGCTGTACTACTGGGATGGCGAGGAGTTCGCGCCGATTTCGCGCTACAGCGGTTCACTGATCAAGCTGGTGCCCACCGAATGGGGCGCACCGACCTTCGAGATCGACGGCATCAAGATGCTGCCGACCTCCAGGCTGTCACCGTTCGAGGATGCACGCCGCAAGGTCGAGCTGGTCGCCCCGGCCGGCAAGGTCATCCTCGATACCTGCGGCGGCCTGGGCTACTTTGCCGCCTGTGCGCTGGAAGCCGGTGTCGGCCAGATCCGTTCGTTCGAGAAGAACGCCGACGTGATGTGGCTGCGCACGCTCAACCCATGGTCGCCGGATCCGGACTCGGCGGCCGCCGGGGGCCGCCTGCAGTTCAGCCACGGCGATGTCTCGCAGCAGATCGAGCAGGTGGCCAGCAACAGTGTCGACGCGATCCTGCACGACCCGCCCCGCTTCGGCATCGCCGGCGAGCTGTACTCGCAGGTGTTCTACGACCACCTCGCCCGCGTCATCCGCAAGGGTGGCCGCCTGTTCCACTACACCGGTGCGCCGAACAAGCTGACCAGCGGCCGCGATGTGCCGCGTGAAGTGGCCAAGCGCCTGGAAAAGGCCGGTTTCAAGGCCGAGCTGGCGCTTGACGGCGTGCTGGCCGTCAAGCGCTGAGCCTCACTCCGAATCCACCTTGGCCAGCTTCATCACCCACGCCGGCACCTCGGGTTCACCGGCGTAGAACTCCTTCGGTTTCTTCTCCGCCATCGCCCAGCGGTGCAACCAGCTCGGGCCGTAACGGCCGCTGTAGCCTTCGGCACCACGTGTATAGGCCGGGTCACGCATCGCCTCATCCAGTGAGATGAAGCGATAGCCGCGGCGCTTCGTCGCCGCCACCAGTTCGGCGAACGTGGCCGCATTGAGTTCGTTGGCGTGCATCAGCCACACCTGCGGCAGCGCATAGCCCAGCAGCGCCTGCGACTGCTTCTCGTAGTAGTCCAGCTTGTTCAGCATGTAGGGCACATAGCCTTTGCGCAGCTGCGCCAACGTCGCCTCGCGTGCCGGGGAATCGGGCTGCTCGTTCATCACGTTGGCATAGGCGAACGCCCACACCCACTCGCCGTTGTCGACGGTGACCGGTGCTACGCGATAGCCGTGGTTCTTGAAGAACACGTCCATCTCCGCACGCTCTTCCGGTGTGCGGCCAGCCCGAAGATAAGGATGGCGCATCCACTGCGGTGCCTGTCCGCGCTCGGCCAGCAACGGCCGCAGCACCGTCTCGCCACGCAGGAAGTCCTGCTGGAACGCAGGCACGCCCTTGGCATTCAGGTCCATGTGCGAGTAGGTGTGGTTGCCCAGCGCATAACCGGCGTCCAGCCAGTCGCGCAGCATCTGCACCCGCGCCGGGTGCACCTGGCCGTCGATCTCAAGCTTGTTCTCGTTGACGAAGCCGACCACCGGCACGTCCGCCTGGTGAAGCTGCGCCATCAGCGCTTCGTGCCGCGCCTGAAGATCCGGCGGAACGATCTGGTCCACCCGCGCCCAGGGCAGGTCGTCGATGGTCACCGCGATCCGGCGATCCACTTCAGCGGCGTGTACCGCCAACGAACACAGCAGCAACGGCACAGCACGCAGCAACCAACGCATCAGCACTTCCTTGCAGGAGCGAAGCGCAGACTGTAGCGCGATTGCGGGCGCGTGGTTGGTCACACATCCGTCAGGGGCTGGGCGACTGCACCTGACGTTCGCGCACGATCGCCCGCCACAGCATGAATCCTGCAGCCATTGCCACCAGTATCAACGCGACCAGCACCAAGGCAAGGTCATCGGGATTGCGCAGCAATGGTGCATGCGCGCGGGTAAGAATCTCGAACACCACCTGCTGCGCCTGGGCCAGCGGCAACCGCCCCTGCTCACCCAGCTCCACCAGGCACGCTGCCGGCGAAAGCGTGGCTACGCTGGTCCACGCCATGTCATACAGATGCAGGACGCGAGTGGCCAGCACCAGGATCACGGCATGCAGTGCCATCAACCCCCAGTTGGCCCATCGCAACCGTTCCGACAAGCGACCCAGCCGATAGATGCTGATCGACATCGCACCCAGCAGAGCCAGAACCACTCCGGCCGTCGGAACCCACTGCAACGGTTGCCACGGCGCCAACGCGGTGGAACGTGCCATCAGCTGCTCGGCCACCTGCATGCGTGCGGCAGAGTCCGGGCCACCACAGGCTTCATCCACCGGCTCCAGCAGCAACCCCACGCGGGTGTGGAAGAAGCCGGCGGCAAGCGCCACCGCCAGCAATGCCACCACCTGCAGTACCAGCAGGATCGGGCCCGGGCCGCAGATACGGCAGAAGCGGGTAGCAGCAGAGGCCATCGGTTCATCCATGACAACAAAGGACCATCCTAACCAAGCGCCCTGTGCTTGTCGGCTGGCGGATACGACAACCGTCGCGTGGTCCCGGTAGGATGTGGATGAGCATGGATGGCCGTATGTAGAGGTGTTGTGGATGGTCACGCTGTATCTATGGGTGCGGACGCTGCTCCCGCTGCTGGCGTTCGTGATCGCGTGGATGCTGCTGTCGCGTCTGATCAAGACCCGCGTGGCGCGCCTTCCACGCGTTCCCTTGAACCTGCCCGAGCACAGCAGCAGCCCGCGCCGGAAGGACCGGCGCATCTACGCACGCAAGCTGCGGCGCAGACCGGGCCTGCGCACCGCAACGCGCCCGGCCACCGCGCCGCGCAGCTGGAACCTCGCGGCGGTGTTCGTTTCGTTCTCTGCGTTGATCGCCACCGTGCTGGTCATGCCGGATGGCGCGCGCTTCCAGGTGATGGTCGAGAGCCTCACTGGCTACCCGGCCACGATTGCAGAAGTACATGTTCCCGCTGCCGGGCAGCCTCTCGTGCTGCAGGCGTGGCAGCCCTCACTGGCGCAGCTGTCGCGGCCGGTAGCGATGCGCTACCCGATCGGGCGCACCGGCGGCGAGCATGAGGCACGCGCCACGCTACCGGTACAGGTGAGGCATCAGGGTGATCGGCTGCAGGTGGCTGCGGCCTTGCCGGTGGATACCAATGTGCTGCGTGCAGAGCTTGCGCGCTTGGCGGGGCTGCCGGTTGAGGCCATCACCGTCCGCCAGAACAAGATCGCGCCCTGGCTGGAACCCGGCTGGAAGCCGCTGGCCAACCTGTAGAGCCGAGCCCACGCTCGGCTGCTGTTGCCCGCCGACCAAAGGCACGCGCTGGGCGCGTAAGCCGAGCATGGCTCGGCTCTACAGATCAGGATCCCCGCGGTAGCTTCGCGGCCCACATGTTGTCCACCAGATTCGGATAACGTCGCCCATTCTCTTCCGCACGCTGCCGCGCCGCCTCTTTCTGCGCAGCTGACAGCGGCTGCGACGTCTGGCCCTTCGGGTTGGGCTTCTTCCACGGGGGTGTCTTGGTCTGGCGCATGGCCGCAGCTTACCGCTTCAGGAAGTTCAGCAGCGCCAGATTGAAGTGGTCGGCATGGCTTGTGTTGCAGCCGTGCGGCGCGCCTTCCAGGATCACCACCTCGCTGCCCGCAATGGCCCGGTGCGTGCGCTGGCCAGAACCTTCAAACGGCACGATGGCATCGCTGTCACCGTGCAGAATCAGTGTTGGCACGGTGATCTTCTTCAGATCGTCGCGAAAGTCGGTGGTCGCGAACGCGTGCATGCAACCCAGCGCCGCCGCCTGATCGGATTGATGGCACAGCGCGATGGCCGCCTGACGCGTCTCTTCGGTCACCATCAGCTGGCCATTGGCGCTGAAGAAATCGCGGGTGAAGCCATCGAAGAACGCCTCGCGATCCTTTTCCAGACCGCTGCGCATTTCGTCAGCCTTGTCCTGGGTCAGCGGGCCGTCCGGGTTGTCGTCGCCGCGCAGCAGGAACGGCGGCACCGCCGCAGCGAACACCACGCTGTGCAGGCGCTCCTGGCCATGGTTGGCCACGTAACGCGCCACCTCGCCACCGCCCATCGAGAAGCCGACCAGGGTGACATCGCGCAGATCACGTTCCTCGATCAACCCGGCCAGGTCCGCCGCCAGCGTGTCGTAGTCATAGCCATCGGCAGGCTTGTCAGAACGGCCGAAGCCACGACGGTCGTAGCTGATCACCCGGTGCTGCGCGTCGCGCAGGATCGACACCTGCGTCTTCCAGGCATCGGCGGACAGCGGCCAACCGTGAATCAGAATGACCGGGCGGCCATCGCCACCGGTGTCTTCAACGTGCAGGCGGATGCGGGAGGCAGGCATGGGAGCTCCTGTGGAAGGGGAGGATGTCAGGCTAGAGTCCGGGCCCTATCGCGGTCGTGATGGAATCGCCTGTGGCCATGACACCCTCTGCACAGGCCACGCCACCCGGCCGATCCACCGAGGCGGGCATTCACTCCCTGGAAATCCCGTTTCGTCGCAGGGCAGCTGCGGCCCCCAGAGCGGCGTGCGAGCCTGCGTGAATCCCGTCCTGGAGCCTTGCCATGCTGCTGCTCACCCTGCCCCTGCTTGCTGCCGGCCTGGCCGCCACGCCGAACGCTACCGAAACCCTGCGCGAGCAGATCCACCAGGCCGACGCGCAGCTGTTCGCCGCCGCGTTCGACGACTGCGATGCCGACAAGGCCGCGACCATGACCACTGAAGACATGGAGTTCTTCCATGACAAGGCGGGCAAGTCCGCCAGCAAGCGCGACGACTTCCGCCGCAGCGTGGCCGCCCTGTGCGAGAGCACGCGCGCCAACCACACCCACCTGCGCCGCGAACTGGTGGAGACCTCGCTGCAGGTGTTTCCGCTGCACGACGATCGCGCCCTGGAAATCGGCGACCACCGCTTCCACGAGCGCGATGCAAAGGGTGTCGAGCACTGGACCGGCCAGGCGCGCTTCATCCAGGTCTGGCGCCGCGTGGACGGGCGCTGGCTGGCCGAGCGGGTGATCAGCTACGACCATCGGCCGGCGGACTGACCGCCGCGAAGCGGTGGTTCACGGGCCGGTTCTATACTGCCCGGGTCCATCACGACCTACCGCTGCAGATCGCCCCATGGCAGAGATCACCCCCAACCACCCCGAGTACGGCCTCAACCAGCAGATCCGCCAGGGCGTGGCCGCACTGGACGCCCAGCATGGCCGTCCGTTCGACCAGACCAGCGAACGCCTGACTGCCAGCCTGACCGTGCTGGCCCGCGAGCAGGGCCTGCAGCAGGTCGACCACGTGCTGGTCAGCCATGCCACGGCCAACCAGCCGGCGGGACACAACATCTTCGTGGTACAGGGCGACCCGGCCAATCCGGCGCACCTGCGGGCGATGATGCCGACCGCAGTGGCCGCACAGACGCCGGTCGAGCAATCGATGCAGACGCTGGGCATTGCCCCGCAGCAGCCCGCCATGGGGCAGCTGCCCGAACAGCAGGCCCGTGAGCAGGAACAACAGCAGAACCCGGCACACCGCCTGGGCTGAGCCGCCTCCAGCGTTACTGGCGACCCAGCGCTGGAAGGTCGACTCGCCGTGCGCTTGCCGCCCTAGGCCATGCGCGGCCCGGACTGCTCCTGCACCTGGCGCTGCTGCAGCTCATCCTGCGAGCGCGCCTGCCCCGACTGTGACAGCTGCTCAGCGCGCTCGAACGAGGTTTCTGCCGGTGTCTGCGCGGCCAGCGCAGTTGGCATGCTGGCCCGCAACTGTGCCGGGTCGTTGCGCTCCCCCTGGACGATGAAGATGCTCTGCGCCACATCCGCCTGCGCTGTGCGATCGCTCAACAGCACATGGTCGACCTGGGTCAGACCGTTGGCCTTGGCCAGCGCGTACAGGCTGGCACTGATGTTCTCGCTGGTGGCATCGAAGGCACGGCCACGCTCTGCATCGAGCCGGGCCACGCCTTGGTGGATCTGCGAGAACAGCGGGTCATTGCTGTGGCGGGCCAGATGGTCACCGCTTCGTTCGCCCATGCCCTCAGCGTCACTCAGCATGTGTTGCTTGAAACTGCGCTCCGGCAGGGGATTGGTTTTCCTCTGATTGAGCTCGCTGTCCGGAAACGGCGGGTCAATGCTGTCCACACCGTGGATGTTGCGCAGCGGTCGGAATGCATCCTTGCCTGCCCCCTTGATGTCAAGAGGAATGCGAACATCCGGAAGAAGCTGGCCGGCGGGACCTCCCAGCGCGTTCACGTCGATGCTGCTTTTCCGCTGGATGCCCGCGTGATTCAGCGCTTCCCAGGTGAAGTCCACGCAGTTGTGGCGAACATCCTGATAGTGCTTGCTGAAGCCGAATTTCTCCGGGTCCGAGCCGAACTGCTGGAGCTTCCTGTACTGCTCTTCGCTGATCTCGAGGGTACGGGTGTAGCGCGGGTCTCTATAGACCGTTGCGTCATCCTCCATGATGGCGCCAGGACCATTCATGCTTCCGTGCTCCTTGGGAGCAAATCCATAGCTCTTCGCAGGCACGCCGGGTGCATGCAGGACGTAGAACATATGTCCTGGGGCAGACGTCTGCGGAACACCCTCAGCGTCGACGGCCTGCTTGTGCGTCCTGGGGTCGATCAGCGGTGTGCCAGGTGCAGCAATAACGATCTCTACGGTATAGCGCGGCTTGTCCATAAGGTGACTCCTTCGTTCCTTCCAGTGGCGAGGTTGATTACTTGCCTGGCGGCCGGGCTGCGTGTACCCGCAACTGAGCCGAGTAATGCTGCAGTTCCGGCGAGGCCTGCACAGTGCGAACCTGTACGCGATAGCGGGTATCAGTTTCCAGTGGCAGAGCAACCAGGCTCAGCGTGTATTGGCCGTCACTGCCCATGTGCGGCGACGTATACCGCCATTGGCTGGATGCATGCCATTCCGGAAGCTGTTCACCTGCATTGAGCACCCCGGCCTGATAGCTGTCGTAGGTGGGAACATCCTTCCAGGCATCAGTGCCCCATTGCTGCAGGGTCACCTCGAACGGGACCCTTGATGTGCCCACGTCAGGCTCGTCCGGCCTTCGTGTCCCTTGGCGCTGCAACTCCAGCTCCAGCGCATACGTGCGACCCGGCTTGAAGTTGCGGGCATTCGTCTCGAACTCGAACCGCACCGCCTGGCCAGGCTCGGCAACGATAATTGGCTTGACCAGATCCAGTGGCTCCGGCGCATCCGGTACGCGGCTGCTGCAGGCGCCGAGTGCGCCCGCCAGCGTGAAGACCAGGCCGGCGCGCAGCCAGCGGTGGATACCCAGCATGATTCAGATCCTTTGGCTCCCTGCCATGGGCTTCAACCCTAGCGGGTCGGCGCTGGGCACTGCAACCATGCAAAGAAAAAGGCAGGGTCTGCACCCTGCCTTCTTCACACCGAGAATCACCCGGCGGGCCAGAACATCCGGGTGGTGCAGGGCGATCCGGCCAACCCGGCGCACCTGCGCGCGAATCCCGCACCGCGATTAAGCTGTACGTCAGCCCATGCGCATGCCGCTCGGTTCCTGCACGGTCTGCTGAGGTTCCAGCGCCGCCGCACGCACCTGCGCGTGCTGCCCCTGCTCCAATTGTTCCACCCGCGCGAGTGACTGCTCGACAGGCGACTGTGCCGCCAGTGCGGTGTCCATCGACACCCGCGTGGCCGCGGGATTGTTCGGGTCGCCCTCGACAAGGAAGATCCGCTGCCCCGCACCAGCATCTGCAGTGGGCTGGCTCAGCGCCACATGGTCGACCCGCTCGATGCCGTTTTCCTTGGCCAACGCAAACAGGCTCGCAGACATGCGTTCGCTTGCGTCGTCAGGGGTGCGGCCATGCTGCTGGTCCAGCGCTGCCACCTTGCCGCGAATGGACTCCAGCAACTCCCGGTCCTTCTGCGGAAGCTGCTGCTCGCTGATCAGGTATTGCATCAACGTGCGCTCCGGCATCGGGTTGCGCACTTCCCTGTTCAGCTCACTGTCCGGAAAGGGCGCGCGGATACTGCGTATCGCATCCACGTTGTCCAACGGTTTGAGGTGGCCCTCGAAGCCCTTCCGCTCCATGCCCAGGATGTTCTGACGATGCAGGCCCGCGTGATTCAACGCACCCCAGGTGAAGTCGATGCAGCTGTTGCTCGCACCGTTGTAATTCATCTCGAAGCCGTGCTTCGCGGGTGCATTGCCGAACGTCAGCAGTTTGTCGTACTGCTCCCTGGAGATCTCCATGTCGCGCCGGTAGAACGGCTTCTGATACTGATCCGCATCGTTCGTATACACCTTGCCCGGACCACTGCGGGCGCCATGCTCTTCCGGCGCGAATCCCAGGCTGTGGCTCGTTTTCCCATCAGAGACCGTGTAATACACGTGCCCGGCCATGGACGTGCCGCCCGCGCGAAGCGGTGTACCGGGGGCGGCAACATAAATGGAAACGATGTAGCGATCATCCATGACGTACTCCTACTTGGCGCGATGTGTGTAAGCCAACTGCAGTTCAGATGGAACAGCCTCCAATCCGGCTGGCGGTGACAGCAGCTGGATGCGCAGGCGGTAGCGCCCGGGCGTCACCTGCTCGGCCCAGGCGAAGGTCACGGTGCGATAGTGCCCGCCCGGCCCAGACAGGCCGGCCGCCACCAGCGACGCGTCATCAGCACTGTCGGGTACTACGCCGGGCACACGCCCATCCGGGCCAACTGCCACCATCTCCGAGGGCTCGAAGCCCCTGAACTGGCGGCGCGTCAGCGGCACCGGCGGGTTGCCAGCCGCATCGATGCGCTCAAGCCGCACCTCAGCCGACAGCCCGTCGCGCACGAGGCGTTCTGCAGCCTGCGCAGCCTGCTCTTCATCGGTGCCTTTCACACGCAGGCCGATCAGCAAGGTGGGGGCCGCATTCGGGCCGGGCGGTGGCAGTTCGAAATCGACCACCATCGGTTCATGCATGGCTGTCAGCGGGAACGATCGGACGATCGGCACGACGTTCTCCTTCTGCGAGGCGCCGGGAGCCTGTGGCGCAGGTGCGTCGGTCGGTTGGCAGGCCGCCAGCAGGGTCACGCATGCCACGGCGGCGACCTTCAGCAGGTGATTACGAAGTGTCATCCATGTACCTCGATCAGAGCATCTGCAGGCAATCTACATCACGCACGCCTGCCACGATGTGATTGGCGTTGGCCTCCAGTTCATCGAATTGCGTCGCTCAGGCGCACACAAAGAAGGGCAGGACGCACCGCCCTGCCCTTCCTGTTTGCGCTACCGGATGCCTTTACAGCTGGATGCGCGCCACGCTCTCGTCGGCGCCCTTGTCATCCTTCTCGCCGTTCTTGATGCTCACGAACAACACGTTGTTCTTCGCATCCAGCGCCAGGCTGTTCGGGTGGGTCGGCACGGTGTAGGTGGCCACCTTCTGGTAGCTGTCACTGTTGTAGGCGGTCACCGTGCCCGCTTCGCGGTTGGTCACGTACAGGCGCTTGCGCGGTGCGTCCAGCAGGATGCCCAGCGGGCCGGCGTCGGTCGGGATGCTGGCCAGTTCCTTGCCGGTGCTGCGGTCGAGCACCAGCACGCGCTGGCCCGGATGCTTGCTGACCAAGCCGCTGCTCTTGGCCTGGTAGCCACGCAGGAACTCCGAGCCCTGGTCGGTCACGAACAGGCGCTTGCCGGCCGGGTCCAGCGCGATGTTCATCGGCTGCTCGGCGGCGATCTTGTGCTGCGCCACCACCTTGTTCGAATCGGTGCCCACCACCACCAGGTCGGCCAGCAGGTTGCTGGTGTAGACGCGCTTGTTGGCCGCATCCAGCGCCAGGCCCGGCGCCTTTGCATTGCCCAGGCCGTCGATGGTGTTGATCACCTTCAGCGTGGTGGTATCGATCACGAACAGCACGCTGCTCACGTCCGGCTGGCTGCTGTGGCCGGTCACGTACAGGCGGTTGGCGGCGCTGTCGACCACCAGCTCGCGCAGGTCGTGGGTGTAGGCGGCCTTGCCGTCCTTGCCGGTTTTCTTCTCCATCAACTGGATGGTGCCCACGGCCTTGTTCTGCGCGGTGTCGACCACGGTCACCGACAGGTCCACGGTGTTGCCCACGTACAGGCGGTTGTGGGCGTCATCCAGCACCACGCCGAAGGCTTTGCGCTCCAGCGGAATGCGGGTTTCCACAGCCAGCGTGGACGGGTTCAGGCGCAGCACCTGGGCCGGGCCGGCGTCATCGCCGAAGCCACCGGACGAGGCCACGAACACGGCGTTCTGCTTCGGGCTGTAGGCCAGCTCGTACAGGCCCTTGGCCACGGCCTGGCGCTGTACGGCGGCGGTGACACTGGCGGCGGGTGCGTTGTCGGCAAACGCGGAGGGCGCGCCGAGGCTGAGCGAAACGGCAACGGCCAGGGCGGCCGAGCGGAAGAGAGGATTACGGAACATGCGAGCGTCCTTGAATGGGCACGGGAAGGTGTCCTGGCTCGCTGGGCCGTACTGCGACGGCCCGACCTGCATCTGTCTGCGCGGGTGGGCTGGCTGGGGTTGCGGGGGAATGGTAGCAGGTGGGGGGCGTGGCGTGCGCCGGCGCGCGTATGGCAGGCGCGCGGATTACTGCTCCTTCAACCGCAGCGAATCGGCCACATCTGTCTTGGCCGCCACTTCAGTGGCGATGCTGGCGCGGCGGTGCCCCGGGTCGTTGCGGTCGCCCTGCACGATGAAGATGCTCTCCGCCGCATGGCTGCTCTTCGTCGGCTGGCTGAGCAGCACGTGGTCCACGCGCGAGAGATTGTTCTGCTTGGCCAGCACCAGCAGGCTGGCGCTGATGCGCTGGCTGGCCGCATCGAACGGGCGGCCGTGCGCGGCATCCAGCTCGGCCACCTTCTGGATCAGCTGCGAGAACAGGCGATGGTCTGGATGCGAGGGATCCAGCAGCGTGCCGGCCACTTCAATCGGGGTCGGTGGCGGCTCATCGCTGGCGCGGTCGCCCTGGCGATGATGCTCGGCCTCGCGCTCGGGCATCGCATGGTGGGCTTCAGCATTCAGATCGCTGCCCGGGAACGGCGCCGCAATGCACTGGATTTCCGGCAGGTTGAACAGCACCGCGAACTCGCCCAGATTGCTGCCGCCATCCAGCGGCGCCGGCAGCGGATGCAGGCCGGCGTAGTGCAGCGCTGCCCAGACGAAATCGCTGCAGCGGTTGATGGTGGCCGGGCGATCCACATCGAATTCGAACTCGGCCGGTTCTTCGGCGAAGTCGCGCAGGCAGCCGTAATGCTCTTCGGTGATTTCCAGGGTGCGGCTGTAGTACGGGTCCAGATGCTCATCGGCATCGTCGTGGCGCACCTGCGCGTACTGCACGCCGGTGGGGGCTTCGCCCGGCGCGTGGCGCGGTGGTGCGAAGCCGTAGCTGTGGGCCTCGTCGTCTGCGGCGACCTGCAGGTACATGTGGCCGCGCGGCGAGATGCCTCCACTTTTCAGTGGGGTGCCGGGTGCGGCCAGATAAAGGGTTGCGGTGTAGCGTGTTGCCTGCTCCATGCCTGTTCAGCCTTGATGGGTGCTGCGGTCCTGGCTGGATGATGGCATAGGTGGGATGGGGGGCAGGTGGAGGACAAAGCTGGGGCCACGGCTGACATGCTGAATGTGTGAACCAGCCAGCAAACGTGGGCGATCAATACCCCGCCGGTAGAGTCACTCGGGGTCTGCCCCGTATAGTGACCTCTCCACTGCAAGGGACTTGCCGATGGGCACCGCAATCCAAGGGGCGCTAGCCTCGCTTCCCGCGATCTCGGCTTGGCGGCCTCTACTGCTTCCGCGTCATGTGATGTCGCATCTAGCTCGCGCTGGCGCAATTTCCGGACTATCGGCCATGCTTACTCTGACGTCTGCATGTGCGCGATCGCCGGATACGTCTGCCCTCAATGAACGTGCCGCTGCCGCAGATGCGCACCCTGCCCGCATCTCCATGACCGACCTGCAGAAGCGGATTCTCGCCTACGCTGATTCGCTCAGGTCAAGGGCGGACATCAGTCCGGACAAGTTCGGCACGGCGATCGGTGTCTCACTCGTGCCAGACGAAAAGGTCAGCATCAGGCACATCGCAAAGGACCTGGCAACGACGGACGGCTACAACTATGGGGTGTCTTATCTGTCGGTTGAGTCGGCACGTGAGTTCCCCAACCAAGAGGTGATCTTCTATCAGCTGGGCAAGCAGCCAGTGACAGATGCTCCGAATGGCGTGTGCTACTGGGAAGCCGAAAGTGCCGGACGAGCGCTCGAAGCCCTCGGATACAGGACCGGAGGAGAAGCGCCATTCCAGAGAGGGGGCATCAGGCAGTACCGGCGCCCCATCACCGGTGGTAACCAGGGTATGGATACCAGCCTGTTGACCTATCGTTCCGATGAAGGTGATACAGCGAGAACCTGCGTCTACGCGGTCCAGTTCGGAGGGGGAGACAGATGAATACGATCCCCCGCTATCGGAAGATTGCCATGTGGCGTCATCTTCAGTCCTTCCTGCAGGTCGCCAGTGCAGCGCGTGCCTTGCTCATCACATATTCGCCGCACGAATCTGTATCTCGTGCTGCACCCGCTGATCTTCCAGCTGCTGGTCCATCTGATTGGCAAGCGCACGCTGATGCGCTTCACGGCTGACCGCATCGAACTGCTGCAGTGATTCCTCCACCGATGTCTGCGCCGCCATCTCGGTCGGCATCGCAGCGCGCTGATGCGCCGGATTGCTTGGCTCGCCCTGCACCACGAACAGCGTGTGCCCAGCCGGGTGTTCACGCGTGGCGTTGCTCACCAGCACATGGTCCACCCGTTCCAGGTCGTTATCCTTGGCCAGTACCAGAAGGCTGGCCGTCATGCGTTCGCTGACTTCGTCGAAGCTGCGGCCGTGCTTGGCGTCCAGCGCTTCCACGCCCTCGCGGATCTGCTGATACAGCGCGTGATCGGGGTGGCCGGGCTGCGTGGGGTCCTGCAGCGCCCGGTTCGAGCCCGATGCCTCATCCGGTGCGGGCGCGGCTGGCTCGGGGCTTGGCACTATCGTGGGCGCGGCAGGAACAGTGACAGCCGCAGTGACGGGCCGGAGGTCATCCGATGGAGCCGGTTCGGGCTCTGGCACGTGTTGTGCCGCTTCCTGCTCCAAAGGCCATGGATCGCGCGCAGGCTCAGCAGGCAGCGGCTCCTTGAACGGCACCGGTTCCACCTCCTGCACTGCCATGTCCTGCTTTGGAGTGGGCGCAACCGCAGGCATCGGGGCCATCTTCTCCGGTTCCGCTGCCTGCTCTGTGCGCTGCGTGGGCACCGTCTGCGTTGCCGCTGCCAGAGGCGCGGCAGAGTGTGGCGTCGCACGCTCGGATTCGACCGGGTGCGCCTGCATCGGCCCAGCGGGCTCCGGCGTCTGTGAGGCGGTACGGTTTTCGGTGGGCGCCTCGCTGTTTGGATGGGGCTGAGGTTGGGGCTCCGCCTCACGCCGCGGCGGATCGCGCTGCTCGGCGTGCCGCTGAGGCGCGGGCTTGTCCTGTGCCGCAGGCGTAGGCGGTGGCGTGACCGCTACCGCGGGCGGCGCCGCCACAACCGTCGCAGGCGCGATGGGTTGCGCAGTCGCCGGCTCTTCAGGCCGCACTTCCACGTTCCCATCCTGCTCGGATGGCTTGTCGCCATGTGCCACCTGCGCGGCTGCTCGTGCAGCCTGCCCTGCATCCACCTGCGCAGCACCCAGCCGATTGGCCTCCTGCAGTGCCTGCCGGTACGCCTCCTGCTCACCCGCCGACAGCGCGGCAATGCGCAGCTCGGGTGATTCCGGCACCGGCGCCTGCTCATTGGCACGCGCGCGCACCTCATTCCATGCGGCCTGCAGCTCCTGCGTACTGGTCGTTGCGACGGCGCGTGCCACGCCATCCTGGCCTACCTGGTAATGGGTGATGGGCCGAGAGGCGCCCGCGTTGCCCTCGGCTACAGGCCCCAGTTCCTGCAGCGTGGGACCCGTAATGCCGTGCTGCTCGCGCGTGCGCGTCGTGGCCAGCGCAATGGCTTGCTCCCACGCTGGGGTCAGCGCGACGCCCGCAGCGTAGTAGCTGTGGCGCAGCTCGTTCTGGTTCACCTCCGCCGCAGACGGCAGCGGCCGCGATTCCAATGCGGCAATAGTCTGGTTGAACTGATCGAGCGACGGCTGCTGGATGGTGCGGGTCAGCTCCAACTCCAGCGCCATGTTGCCCTGCGCGATCTGGCCAGCGTGGTGCCATTGTCCTGCGTCATCGCGCTGGTAAAGCTGGTTGTCCGAGCCCTGGATGGCGTCGGGCCTGGCACGCGCCTGCTCCACCGCTTCAGGCACCAGCGGCACGAAGTCGCTGGCGCGGGTAGCGGCGTAGGTCTCCAGGTAGCTGGCGGCAATGGCGGCTTTGCCGTTGGCGATGTTGTTCTCGATGCGCTGCACCGCCTCACGATTCAACTCGTTGGCGCGTTCGGGGCTGGCGGTCTGCGTCTCATACACACCCCGGTCGTTGGCACCGGACACGCCAATCTTGACCTGCCGCGTCCACTGTTCGGTCTGCGCATCGCGGTGCCAGTTGGGGTTGTCCAGACGGCTCTCGCCATCCTTCGCCGGGATGCTGAAAGGATCCTGCGGCGGCGGCGCCTTGCCCAGCGCCAGCTCTACCGCTTTTACGTGGGCGTACGCACCCAGCTCGCGGGCCTTCTCGTAACTGGCACCCACACTGCGCTCCGCCGGATTGCCCAGGCCGTCGCCCGCGCTGTCCATGACCGCCTGGCGCTGCCAGTTGCGGCCATCGAACTGCCATCTGACATCGGCCTTGTCGGTCTGCCGGTAGACGGCGCGGTTGTCGAGTAGATCGGCGCCCCTGTCGAACGCCTTGCTCATCAGCAGCGCATCGCCCGCGACGATGGCGGCTGGGACGAAGCTGGAGGTGCCGATCACCGATGCCGTGGCCATGCCACCGATCCAGCCACCGCCGTTGCGCGCCAGGGCATGGGTGAGCTCGGACTGGGCGGCGGTGCCGTTGCCCTCTTCCAGCAGCTGCGAGGTGCGGCGCGCGGTAATGACGGCGTCGGCGCCCGAGGCGAGCAGGCCGCCGGATCGGATCAGTTGGCTGGTGGAGGCTTCGCCGAGCAGGATGCTGGTAGTTGCAAATCCTCGCTGACCTTGCGGAACGCGCAATGGGTCTGCCGCTTCCTTACCCAGAGCATTCTCAACTATCAGGACTCCCTCTGAGGATATGCTCAGCCTGCCACCGTGGTAGGCGCTGGAGATTGCCTCCGAAAGGCCTTGACGCTGCAACTCCGCTCCACCTCCACGTGTTAGGGGATTGGGAGATGACTGAACGTGCCGGAGCGTGGCCACTACACGATGCTCCGAATGAGTAACACCCGCCCAGCCGCTATCGATCGGCGTGAAGCTCCTAAGCTGTTGAAGCTGGGGGGCGTTTAACTGGCCATAACGCCCTTCGTTGAAGAAGAAGCTCTGAACTTGTGGCCGAATATCGTCAGGCTTCAGACCATAGGGAGCGTTGGTGTAGAGATCACCATTGATCAAGCCAACCCGTACCGTGTCCCGCAGTGCCTCTACCCGCCCGGAAATCCGCGTCTGTGCGGCAGCGTCTCCGTTGAACGCAGCCACTCCGTCGGGCGTCTGCTCCAGGCGACGCAAACGTTGCAGAAGGCCGATCTGATAGTCGGCGATAGGGCCACCGCTGTGCGGAGTGATTCCCAGCGTTTGAGCGAACGCCGGATCAGCTGGGAGAAAGATCCGATTCTCCGGAGCGTGGATATCAAAATGACCGGTGTCGGCGAGCATCCTGAGCAGCGGGCTACGCGCCAGTGTGCGCTGCTCGATGGCGTGATGGTCTTGAAAGTGAGGTCCGTTGCGAGGCATCGATCAGGCTCCTTCCTGCTCAGCAGCTGCAAAGCGGCTAGATATCTGCAGCGTCAATAAACCACATGCCATCGGCATCATTGTCAGTAGCCACGCCAGCGCTTTCCACTGCGTCTTTGAACACGTGGTCGCAAAAGACAGAGGCTGTATAAGGTGTCTTGAAGACGTGCGCCTGGCCGAGCGCGCCACGATCAAACGTCACACTTGCACCACCACCCAGGTCGTAGAACTTCCCGTTGATGAAATCTTCGGAGGTATCAATAAAGAGCTTGGAAGCACCTTCGTCCAACGCATCAACTACCCGGATCACAGTGCACAAGTAGCGGCGGTCGCCTTGGCTGCCATCTTCCAGCCGATAGTCAATCTCCGCAAAGGCAAAGGCGTGAGGATCAACGGAAATCATCACGTCATGTAGTCGTTTCGAGACGAGCCAGTATCCGCTGAATCCCGGCTCCAGATCCCGCGGCGGTGCGCCCATGCTGGGATTGAAAGCCAATCGCGGAACTTCGCGGAGTGGTGGAATGCCCCCCTCCTCTGGTAGCAGGATCATGCGGGGAGGAGACAGCAGACGATCCAGATTCTCGAAGACGACCCCGCATGCAGGGCCGCTGATTGCACCGGCCTCAAGGAGAAAGAACTCCCCCTTCCGGGGGTGATTAGCTGAGGTCGAATCCATGCGCTATCTCCATCTCATTCTGAGTCCTGCACTGGGCACAGCTTACCGGTCACCGGTCACGGATCAAACACTCACACTCCAAAGATGCGTACTGAATGGGCATGCTCCCTTGTAACCCGGTCAGCAGCAGCCGGTAATCGGATTACAACGAAATCCATTACAGGTAGATCACCCGTCCAATAGGGGCCCTTCGCTTGGTCGCCATCGACCATAGCGATGCCGGCATGGATGAGTACCTGCTGGGCTGCTACGCAGACCTGCCACCGCGCGAGGCGGCGCTGGCGTTCGGCAGCGACTACGACCTGGAACGCGACGATGCGCTGTGGCCACGGCCGGGTGTGCCTGTGTGAACCGTGCAGCCGTCCGGCGCGCCGGCATTCAAGGCAAGCGATGCCAGGGGATGGCCGCTATGCTGGCAGCGCACCGAAATGGAAACCACGTATGCCCCGCTTCAACACCGCCCTGGCACTGAACTTCGTTCTGATGCTGCTGGGTGCTACACCTGCCATGGCCATGGCGGCAAACCCACAGGTTTCCACTGAAGTGTTCGTAGAGCGCGGTGACAACCCCACCTTCGAGCTGCAGCAGGCGCCTGCCGTTGTGTACTCGACTGCCCCTGCCACGCCGCCCGACACCTTGCTGCAGATGCCCATGGCGGTGTTATTGGTTGCTCAACTGGATGAGCTGGGCCAGGTTTCCAACGTGATGGTGGTGCGGTCCAGCGGACTGCGGGAGATTGATCGTGCGGCCTTTACCGCAGTGGACCAGTGGCGCTTTGAACCGGTTGTGGTTGATGGCGTCGCGCGGCATGCGCGGGTTCGGGTGCGTTTGAGCTTCGTGCCTTCGGCCGAGGCGCCGCCCGGCTGAACCGCTGGTCCAATCTGTCGCGATTGGCCCTAGCCCATTGCCCTGGCTCCGGGCATTCCTGCGCTTGGGGCCAATAACGCCAAGCCCTCCAAGACCGTTGCAGCGCAATCGTTTGCTGGCTTAACACCGTGTGCGACAATGCCGAAAGCGTCAGGACTGGCAATCGTCGGTTCTGCAGTTTTCTTGGCATTTGGTTACTGCACGGGTATCTCTTGGCGTGCCACCGGAAAAGGGTGGCGCGGGGTTCGAAAGCCCGTTCAGTAACCTTGTGTTTTGCGCTTGTCAGCCGGCGTCACCTTTTGTGTGGCGCCGGCTGGCAATCCGTTCGCGTTCCATGGCGGGCGGTGCGTGGGGGTCTTCGGACCCACCGGCTTGGTTACTGTCCGGCTTTCGAACCACGCATCGTCCGCCGCCTTTATTTGGTGGCGCTGCTATCTGTCCTGTACGGAGCATTGCCATGAACACATCGGACTTCCGTTCCCTGCACGCGCAGTACGATCCGGACAACGCCAAGACCGAGCGCGAGCCCTCCCCCGATCCAAACTCTTTCGTCGCCACGCTGCACCGCATCGGCACCGGTGCGGCTGCGGATGGCCAGCCTTGGCCGGAACGGCATCAACTGCCCGGGCGGTGTCTCCAGCTGGCGGACGCGGATTGCGCGCTGGCGGGTCTGCGTGTTGTGGCGGAGCTGATGCTGGCTGCGGAGCGGGCCCGGCAGAACGGTGCGCCGGAGGAGTACCTGGGGGATCGGGTGATGGAAGGGTTGAAGATGGCTTGTGTCGCGCTGACTGCGCAGGTGGCTGAGCGGTTGCACGTGCGGGAGTAGCCCAGTTGGACCTGGCTGTATGTCGCGCGGCTGCTGGCCATCCGGGTGCCATCGGCTGACCGTTCGCCTTCTAGTCCATCCCCTATCTGCAGAGCGTCGAATGAAGCTTCTGATCTATGGCGCTGTGCTGCTGGCGGCGCTGTCTGCGGCGATCGCCAGCCGGCATGTACCCAAGGCCGACTTGGAACTGCGGACGTTTCGAAAGGTGTCCGACGCTGAATTTTCTGTCATGCGCGAGGAAGCGGTTCGACTTGTGCGCGAGGGCCGGGTACAGCACGCGCGGTACGCGGGGGATAGGTACTTCGAGGTCAGCTGTCACAGTGCACCCGTGATGCTGGTGGACAACTCTTTGGAGCAGCTTGTGATCGTGCTGTATGCGGATAGGGAGATTGATGCTTCCTGCGTAGTGCCGGTGCTCTCGCATTGGGGCAAGCGGGTTGTGCCGGAACCGTAGTGCGTATCAATTGGTGCAGAGGCGAGACCGCCACTGGCATCCAGGGTGACGCAGCAGCGCGTGCCACCAGGCTGATACCACCCTGGTAGATCTCTACATTCACGGGACCGGCTCACCTCGACAGATTCGCAGGTGAGGCGCGGAGGCTGTGATGTCAGATGACCTGCGTAAACAGTGAGTCTTGGTCCTCTATGCCGCGCGCTTCGGCCGAGAGTGCACTTCCGGCAGGAGCGAGGTGAGCGACTACCCTGCCGTCGCTGCTGATACCCAGGAACAGCACCCTTTCGTCGTACCCTTTCCGGTCCAGCTTTGCCACAGGCTGCAGGTGTTCCCGCGGCGCCAGGCGACAGCCTGACAGGATCCCGGAAAGCCTCACTTCGGGATATTGCGGATAGAAGATCAGCTTCGCCTCGGGAGCCCGCTCCTCTTTCGTTGCATCCACCCAACGCAGGTTGAGATCCGATTTCTGAATGTCTCCATCGGTACCCTTCTCGCATCTCCATTGCGTAGGAAGATGATAGACAGCTTCGAGAGAGTCTCCGACGTAGATCTGCTGCTTCCTGTTGTCGTTCTCCTCAAGCGGCTTGAACACGATTGTCCTCGCACCCAGTGCCTTGAAGCGCTTGACCAATTCGCCCAACGATGAAAAAACAGCCATGTCCATCCTTCTTCAGTTCAAAGTGAATTGACAGGCAACATCCAAGTTGCCGTATTGGTGGTTACGACCGCAACAGCGGGACCTTTAGCACTGTGTTGTACGGTGACAACTCCAGCACTCACGTCCTCTACTGCCCACAGGACCGACCTCCCGGCCGGTCGGTGTGCCACTGATGGCTGCTCCAGGACCAATCCTCACGCAGCGGTGTCGCACCGTTTGAGATCGGCAACAGCTATCGTTCGCCCGATCTCGACGAGCCGGAGATCGCTCGCACCCGCGCGGCGGCTTGGTGACCGGATCCAGCAGGACGGGGCACTGAGTAGCCAAGAGCCAGCCCGCTGGACGGATCGCTTTCCCCACGGGAAGAAATTGGACATACTGTCCCCAGAATTCCCGGAGCACCCATGAACGCGTACGAACTGATCGACCTCTCCCTCCAGCGCTTCAGCCCCAAGGAGGTCGCCCAGGCATTGGGAGTTGATCCGAAGACGGTCCGCCGCTGGCAATTGCGGGAAACCGAACCCAAGCCCTACGTCGCCGACGCGATCCGACAGCGTCTGCTTCCCTTTGGCGAGCCGCCGTCTGGCGATGGCAAGTTCCGCTTCATCGACCTTTTCGCCGGCATCGGCGGGATCCGCACTGCCTTTGAGAAGCTTGGTGGCCGTTGCGTATTCACCAGCGAATGGGACCCCTACGCGGTGAAGACCTACAAAGCGAACTTCCACGACGGTCCTGATCACGTCTTCGAGTCGGACATCACCAAGGTTCATGAGAACGACGTGCCAGATCACGACGTGTTGCTGGCGGGCTTCCCCTGCCAGCCGTTCTCGATCGCGGGTGTGTCCAAGAAGAACTCCCTCGGCCGTCCGCATGGCTTCTCGGACAAGACCCAAGGCACGTTGTTCTTTGACGTGGCACGCATCATCGATGCCAAGCGTCCTCGCGCTTTTCTATTGGAGAACGTGAAGAATCTGATGAGCCACGACAAGGGTCGAACTTTCTCGACCATCATGGACGTGCTGAAGAACGAGCTGGGCTACCACGTGCAAGCCAAGGTCATCAACGGCAAGCACTTCGGCCCTCAGCATCGCGAGCGAATCATCATCGTAGGCTTCCGCGAAGAGACCGCATTCACTTTCGACGACCTCGAGCTGCCTGACTTTGGTATTTCGCCCCGCATGGCCTCCGTTCTGCACAAGCAGGATGGCAGTGAGGGGGAGGATCAGCCCTACATCGGTGGTGCAAAGGGCAAGGTACTGGACAAGTACACGCTCTCGGACAAGCTCTGGGAGTACCTGCAGAACTATGCGACCAAGCACCGGGACAAGGGCAACGGTTTCGGCTTCGGCCTGGTGACCCCTGAAAGCACCTGCCGTACGCTCTCCGCGCGCTACTACAAGGATGGTTCGGAGATCCTCATTTCCCAAGGCCCGAAGAAGAACCCGCGCCGACTGACGCCACGCGAGTGCGCCCGTCTGATGGGCTTTGATGACAACTTCCGCATTCCAGTTTCAGATACCCGTGCCTACAAGCAGTTCGGAAACTCAGTGGTTGTGCCGGTGATCGCTGAAGTCGCCCGCATCATGGTTCCTCACCTGCTCCGGAAGGCTGATTCGGAGCCGGCAAAGCCGGCTAAGAAGAAGGCCAAGGCCTGACCTTGGTCGACAGCCTCACCCCGGAGCAGCGGTCCGCGCAGATGTCGCGGATCCGTGGTTCGAACACCAAGCTGGAGGTCCTTGTCCGCAAGGGCCTTCATGCGCGGGGACTGAGGTATCGGCTTGGTGGCGCGAAGCTGCCTGGCAGGCCGGACATCGTGCTGCCGAAGTATCGGACCGTGGTGTTCGTACATGGATGTTTCTGGCATGGGCATGATTGCCCGCTCTATCGGCTGCCGAAGACGCGCCCGGAGTTCTGGGCAGATAAGATTGGCAAGAACAGAACGCGAGACCAGCGCGTTACCGCCGAGCTTGAAGCAAGGGGTTGGCGCGTTCTGACAGTCTGGGAGTGCTCGCTACGGGGTCAGTCTGAAGCAACGCAGCAGCGAGTGCTCGACAAACTCGCAGGTGATATTCTCAGCGAAAATGTTTGAATTGACGCCAACAGGGGGCGACATGAAACAGGGACGTTTGTCGGAGTACTTTCAAGGCGTAGCGGCAAAGAGGCTGACTGAGGTGGAGGCGAATGTTCTCCGCTCCAATCAGCACGAGTTCAATGGCGTCAAAGCTTTACGCGCTATGCTCGGGGAGCCTAGCGAACGGGTGCCCTACCCTGCGAAGATGATGTACCTCACCGACGGCCAGAACGAGCCCGTTGTGGAAGATGCCGTACTCACCTGGTATGACGCACGACAGAAGGCGAGAGAGGAGCGCGGCGTAATGCGCGATGAGTACCGCCTCTACTTCCCGAGTACAGCGGTATCAGCGAGCTACGCGGCAGGCGACCTCCTCGTCATCGCGCTCTGCCAAGACAAGTCGCTACTTGTGATCGTTGCGAAGGCAGGATCAAGCATTGCCGAACAGGTTCAGTGGCTTTTCGCCATCCACGCAGACGGATCCAATTACGACATCAAGTCTGAGGGTGACTTTGATAGTCAACAGTTAGGCTATGCGTCCCGATTCATTCTTGAGAGCCTTGGCATTAATATCGGGTGGCTGGATGACAGCCATCTCGACGAGATGCTGGCGGTGTTCAAGGGAGCCTTTCCTACCACACTTCAATTCTCTGCTTTCAGCAGGTCAAAGTGCGCGGGGATCGATGTCCGACATGATCCAGACAGCACGCTCCTGACGTGGATGGAGAAAGAGGAGCAGTTGTTCAGGGCCTTGGAGCGGCACATTGTTTCGCAGCGGATCACTGCCGGATTCGTCACTCCCCGCGGCGAGGCTGACGTGGATGCATTCGTGTCCTACTCGCTTTCGGTTCAGAACCGACGTAAAAGCCGCGTTGGGCTGACCCTTGAGAATCACCTCGAACAGATATTCCTTCAGAACAGTATTCATTACTCAAGGACTGGTAGAACAGAGAACCGTTCAAAACCGGACTTCCTTTTCCCAAGCCAGAGCAGCTACCAGGACGCAGCATTTGATCCGAGCCGCCTTCTGATGCTTGGAGTCAAATCAACCTGCAAGGATAGATGGCGACAGGTTCTCGCCGAAGCTGACCGGATTCCAGAGAAGCATCTGCTGACATTGGAGGCCCCCATCTCCAAGCACCAGACGGATGAGATGCGCGTGAAGTCGCTGACTTTGGTCATTCCTACGCCCTTGCAGACCTCGTTCAAGCCAGAACAACGTGTTGAGCTGATATCCGTGCGCGAGTTCATAGCACTAGCACGAGCGCGCCAGACCCAAGGCTGACAGCAACAATACTGCCCCGATCAGAACAGGCGTCCAGACATTTCAACGGATGATGAGATGAAACAGCCTCAGACACTTCTAGTGATCCCGGATCCGGTTTCACTGATGGAATCAATGCGAGCGGTGGGGTACACCGTAGAAGCTGCGATCGCGGACATCATTGACAACAGCCTCTCCGCAGGCGCACTCAACATCGGCATCCACTACGATGCATCCAGCAGTCCATACGTCGCCATTCTTGATGACGGCTACGGGATGGAAGCGTCGGAGCTGACTGATGCGATGCGCCATGGCAGCACCAATCCAACGGATAGTCGGAGGTCAGCCGACCTCGGAAGGTTTGGACTTGGCCTGAAGACCGCCTCCTTGTCGCAGGCGAGAAAACTCACTGTCGTCAGCAAGAAGGACGGGCAGACAAGTGCGAGGGCGTGGGATCTCGACGTAGTGAGAGACCTGTCTGCCTGGAGGGTGGTCGTCCCTGATGAAAATGACCTTCTGACTCTTCCCTTGTACCTAAATCTCCAGGAACAAGCGTCCGGCACCCTCGTCGTGTGGCAGGAGCTTGACCGCCTCACCTCGGGTGCTGCCGACGCAAGAAAAGAGATGACAACGCGAATGGCACCGCTCTATGAGCACCTCGCGTTGGTCTTCCACCGCTTCACAAAGGGAGAGCGAGGCCAGCCTGCGGTGTCCATTTCCGTCAACGGACTTCGTCTTCCGCAACGCGACCCATTTCTTGGTGGCAATTCACACCGACAGGAGCTCGAAGGCCAAACGATCTCTCATGCCAAAGGAGTCGTGTCGGTGGCCCCGTTCATCCTTCCTCCTGTGGGAAGTCTGTCGCTGGACGAGTTGGAGATGGCAGGTGGATCAGAGGGGCTACGAGGAACCCAAGGATTCTATGTGTATCGCGGACGTCGTTTGGTCATCTGGGGTACGTGGTTCGGACTCGTCCCCAAGCAAGAGTTCTACAAGCTGACTAGAGTCCAGGTAGATATACCAAATTCGTTTGACGAACTATGGTCTCTTGATATCAAGAAGTCGGCAGCCTACCCACCGGATGTCATCCGGGAGAGACTGAGGCAGCTCATTCCGCATTTTGCCGACAAGAGCAGAAAAGCGATCCAGTATGCCGGCCGGAAGAAGCAAGGACTTGGAATAGTGCCTCTCTGGGAACGCGTCGAGCCGTCCCATGGCAACTTCACGTATCAAATCAATGTCCAGCACCCTCTTGTTGACGCAGCTCTGGATCCAAGCTCTCACGCAACCGGCAACGCCCTTCTAACACTATTGAAGTCTCTATCAGTATCTCTGCCCTACGAAGCCATCTATGCAGACATGTGCAGCGACCAAAGGAAGGGGCTTCCGGCCTCGGAACTGGATGAGCTCACCCGGATTGCCACTACGTTGATGGACATCACAGGCCGCGGAATTGATGCAGTTCTACAGATAGACCCGCTGGCACGGCACCCGAATCTGCACGGCCTTCTCAAGGAGAGAGTTGAAAATGTCTGACTTTTCTGTAACCGCTATGGGCATTCTCGGGGACCGCGATCTCACGGACGATCTCCTCAACGACATCATGGTCAAGCTCTCCATGGTCTTTCCCGGAATAGACCTTGACCCAACACGCAAAGTTCTTGAGGCAAAGATCGGCCTGACCATGAGTCCTGGCGAGGGATTGACCAGTGGCGATCAGGAGCGATGGGTTGCTGATGCCAAGGCTTCGATCAAGTGGGCCTACTGGGACGCCTATCAGAAGCAGCTTAAAAGCCAAGGTCTGACACCTTCAATTCTTCGTGCCATCGACGAAGATACGGAAAATGTCCTGACCGAGTGCGGAAACCCCTCAAACTCTGAACCGTGGAAGGTGTATGGCTTGGTCATGGGCGATGTCCAGTCAGGCAAGACTGGAAACTACTGCGGCTTGATCAACAAAGCCGCGGACGCAGGTTACAAGATCATCGTGCTTCTCACGGGAACAATCGAGGAGCTCCGCTCACAGTCGCAGGAACGAATGGACGAGGGTTTTGTCGGAGAGGACAGCAATGATGTCATGGATGGTGTTCGCACCAAGGTCCTCGGTGCCGGCCGCTTCCGCGACAACATCGTGCCAAATGTTCTCACGTCTGTGAGTTCCGATTTCCTGACCGCGAATCAAAGATCGCTCAAGGGCATACCGCTCCAGAACCTTTCGCAGCCGGTTCTTCTGGTGATGAAGAAGAACATGACTCCGCTCAAGCGCCTCATTGAGTTCATGAAGTCTCAGCGGGGAGCCCAAGCCAGTGGCCAGCTTGATCTCCCTTTGCTGCTGATCGACGATGAAGCTGACAATGCTTCCGTCAATGCAAAGAAAGACGAAGACCCGGCCAAGATAAATCTTCTGATCAGGGAATTGATCGGTCTCTTCAGGCGCTCTTCGTACGTGGGCTATACCGCGACTCCGTTTGCGAACATCTTCATCAACCCGGATTCAGAGCGGAACGATCTGTTCCCAAGCAACTTCATTTACAGCCTCAAGGCCCCTACCAACTACGTAGGCGCAAGCGCGATCTTCACTGACGAAGGCAGCCAGCAGCATCAGCTGGTGACGATGGATGATGCTGAAGATCATTTTCCTGCGCGGCATACCAAGGAGCTGGCAGTTGACTCGCTCCCGCAGTCACTCAAGGACGCGGTCTCGACTTTCCTCCTATCCTGCGCGATTCGTGACCTCAGGGAAGAGTCACTCAAACATCGATCCATGCTCGTCAATGTCTCTCGATATACAGACGTACAGGGTCGGATAGCGGAATCACTTGAAGGGCATCTCTACTCTGTTCTGGCTGACGTGCGCCAGTATCTTTCGGCGGATGAGCTCTGGCATAAGCACCCTGTTCTTGCGGATCTTCGACGGGCCTTCGATGATCAGTACCCCTCAGTTGAGTTCTCCTGGGATGTCGTGAGGCGGCAGCTCCATGACTCCATTGCCTCTATCAAGGTGCTGACCATCAATCAGAAGACCGAGCTGGAGAGCAAGCTAAATTACCGGAAGTACAAGAACACTGAGAAGGGCCGCAGAGTCATCGCGGTCGGCGGACTGACGCTTTCGCGTGGCCTGACATTGGAGGGGCTATGTGTCAGCTACTTCTATAGACACTCCAAAGCCTATGACACCCTTCTCCAGATGGCGCGCTGGTTTGGCTATCGGACTGGGTATGATGACCTCTGCCGCGTGTGGATGCATGAGGAAGCGCAGGACTGGTTTGCAGATATCGCCGAGGCCGTCTCCGAACTCAGAGCTGACCTCCGCCACATGTATGTCAATCGCCTCCCACCGAGTCGCTTCGGAATACGAGTGCGTTCCCATCCAAAGCTCTTGCTCGTCACTGCGAAGAACAAAATGCGGAACTCATCCGATGTTGACCTGAGCGTCTCGTTCAGCAGCACACTGATCGAGACGACCGCTCTTCTGCGGGATCCCACTGCCAATCAGAGGAACCTGGAAGCTACTGCAGATTTCGTCAGCCGATTGGGGATTGCGTCAGACGAGAACAACAGATTCGTGTGGAGAAACGTGAGTTCCGCAGATGTTGCGCTGTACTTGTCTGCACTTACAGTTTCCCCAATCAATCAAGGATTCCTGCCCGACGCAAAGACAGGCGAGCAACCTTTGATCTCGTTCATCAAGGATGGCAGGGTACCGGCACTCGATAAATGGGATGTATGCGTAGTCCAAGGGAGCGGCGACACTGTCGATGGCGTCTCCATCGCCCTCAAGGATGGATCGTACGCCCGACCCACCACCCGCAAGAGGTCTTTTGAACGTTTGCGCTCAAAGACCGCAACAAGCGCACGCATCAACAAGCATCGCCTTGGCGAGGCCGGAGATGAACGAGCGGGTCTTGAAGCCGAGGTAGTTGCTGAAGCCGAGCAAGCGTGGAAACAGCAGCAGGAGACTTCCACCAAGTCCATTCCTGGCGGAGCCTATCGTCTCTACCGGTCTTCGCCTCTAATCATCATCCACCTGATCGAAGCGAAATCAGGGAGCGATGACCCGAAGAAGAAGACCGCTCCTGTTGATGACGTGGGCGGTGACGTCAAGGTTGCAGTCAGCCTTTCGTTCCCTTCCTACACCGATACCGAGTCAACTGCAGTCACCTACAGAGTGAACAAGGTCTATCTGGACAACATTGGCCTGAGTGAGGACGAGGATGACGCCGATGAATAGTAGCTTGGAGGAGGCGTGGCACTCTGCAGTCACTCGTCAGGCAGCCGCAGATCCATCGTCGCATGCTCACGTCATCTTCCGTACGGATGACAGCTCCCGAGTCGGGACGTTCGGAGGAGTGGACTCGTCTGGAAACCTCCTGTTTGCAGTCGAGACCACCTCCCCCCCACCTGCAGTCGATATCCGCTCAAATTCCATCGACTACTTCCGCCAGCAACGGCCAGAAGTCGGATCGTGGCTTATTTTGCTTCGGCTGAAGGATGCTGAGTTGAGAAGTGTCTTCTCCAGACTGTGCTGTGATCTGATCGAGTCCATATCAGATTGCCCTGACGATAAGGCGGTCATAGCAGAGACAGTGTCGCGAATTCGCCTTTGGCAGAAGCTCTTCAATCTTCGTCCTGATGGCCTTCTTGACCCGCACGAAGTCAAGGGCCTTACGGCAGAGCTTCTATTCCTAATGAAGCAATTTAAGGCAGGCCGACTTCAGTCTGATGAAATCGTGCTTTCCTGGCTGGGACCTACGGGCAGCGATCAGGATTACATATTCTCGACGGAGTCATTCGAGATCAAGGCGGTTAGCCCAAGTGCAGAGCTCGTCTCCATCAGCTCACTTCAACAACTGCAGTCTGATCGCCCTCTAACTCTCAGCATCTGGACACTCCGACAGGCAGCTCCGACTGAGCCCCAGGCATGGACGTTGAACGCGCTGGTACTGAAGGCTGAAAGCTATCTGGCCGATAGTACCACCGCCCTAGGCACATTCCGAGATCGTCTTCTGTCGGTGGGATACGTCCATCACGCGCTGTACGACTCAATCGCGTATGAGTCGCTTGGCGAGGAGACGTTTCAGGTAGAAGGCGACTTTCCCCGGATAACCGAGTCGGATGTTCCTACGGGCATCGTCACCGCGAGTTACTCCATCTCGCTCCACTCAATTCGAACGGCTCGGAGCTCAGCACATGGATGACTCACAGTTTGGTATCGAGCTGCGACAGCTGGTGGTAAGGCGCGCAGCTTCCGATCATCTTGTCGACACACTTGCATTCGTGACCGAAGTTGCCGATAGGCTGCAGGAGGATCCCGCATTCGGCGAGATGATTCTTGCCGACGATACTCGACAGCTCTCCAAGTCGCGTCAGAGCAAGATCCATGGCTTTTCCGCTCTCGATGAGTCCGACAGGTCCATTTCGGTGGTCGTAGGAAAGTGGAACGACGACCCGGAAGCAGGCTCCCTGTCCACCGCAGAGATTGACCAGATGCGCGGCTGGCTTGAGAACTTTGTGTCTGCGTCGCTCAACGATGGGCTGGATCAGGAAATTACAGAGTCCAGCCCGGCGTACGAACTTGCGACTACGTTGCGCTCCTATTGTGACTCCATCTCCTGTATTCGCCTACATGTGCTCTCCAACCAGCTTCTGAGCAAGGGCTACCGGCGTGAATCCAGATCCATCGTGTCTGGCGTTCCGACGGAATTGCATATCTGGGACCTGAGCCGCCTCAAGGCGGTCTATCTCTCATCGCGTGAACGCGAGATGGTGCAGATAGAGCTTGCCGACTTTGGTACCGACGGCATTCCCTGCATACAAGCCTCCAAGACTGAATCCCTCAGCTCTTACCTGTGTGTAGTCGACGGTGATGTGTTGGCGAACCTCTTCGAGTATTTCGGTAGCAGACTGCTCGAAGGTAACGTCAGATCATTTCTTGGCATGAAGGGCGGCGTCAACAAGGGCATAAGGGGAACTATTCAAGACGCGCCCGAGCTCTTCTTCGCCTATAACAACGGGATCGCCGCCACCGCGGCCTCGGCAACGGTGGAGGTCGGGCCGCTTGGCACACGCGTAACCTCCATCAGCGATCTGCAGATCGTGAATGGAGGCCAGACTACTGCCAGCATACTTAGAGCGAGGCGACAGGATCGACTGAGTCTTGCACAGGTTTCAGTCCCCATGAAGCTGACGATTATCGGCTCGAATGAAACCAATGAACTTGTACCCAAGATTGCCGAGTACGCGAATACTCAGAATAAGATCGCAGTCGCAGATTTCTTTGCAAATCACCCGGTACACAGGCGGATGGAGGAAATATCTCGCCGAATGATGGTTCCAGCGCGAGCAGACACACGCGTTCAAAGCAAATGGTTCTATGAGCGCGCACGAGGCCAGTATCAGAACGAACGCATGTACTTGACCGGTGCCGGCAAGACAAAGTTTGATCTGGAGTACCCTGCCTCGCAGGTAGTCAACAAGACTGACCTGGCAAAGTTCGATAGCGTTCTAGATGAGAAGCCCCATTGGGTCGCACTGGGTGCCCAGAAGAACTTCATCAAGTTTGCTGGCAAATTTTCCTCGAAGCGCGACAAGACCGATGCCCAGTATTGGGATGAGATCAGTCCAAACTACGGCGACGGATACTACCAGCGCGTGGCAGCTATGGCTCTTCTGTGGAAGGCCGGGGAGGCCGCTGTCTCAAGTGGGCGAGGCACGTGGTATGAAGGCGACTACAGACCTCAGATCGTGGCATACGCTTGGTCAATGATCTTCCATTGCATTAGAAGTGCCGGTCGTGAACCGAATCTTGTTCATGTGTGGGAGAGACAGGAGGCTGATCCAACTCTCATGAAGGCCTTCACTCGTGCAGCGGTGATGGCTCAGTCTGCCATCAAGGACCTCCCCGAGGGCTCTTCGAATGTCGGCGAGTGGGCGAAGAAGGAGGCCTGCTGGACGAAACTATCCTCGACCAAATTTGCCCTGGGAGAAGCCGTTCTTGAATGGTCTATTGACACTTTGGATGACCGCGATAGGAAGAGGCAGGCACGTGCCGAAGGGAACGTGGATGACAGCATAACGCTCCAGCAGGATGTAGTTCTACGAGCTTCCAATGGATACTGGAGGGCGCTCTACAGTTGGCCATTGCTCAGGCGTCACATCTCTGCACAAGACCTGATTTTAATAAGCAGAGCAGTTTCCGCCCATTCCGCTGCATCAATCGTAGGTGAGAGAGATCTCAAAAGACTTCGCAGCATAGTGCTTAGATGCGAGCACGAGGGCTTTAGACAACCATAGAAAATTGCATCTTTGGCGCGTCCAAATTTATCTCACACGACGCGGCGATAAACTGACTACCATACATTTTTCACATCCCTTCGCCGCTCAAATCCAATTACGCCCCAGGGACACCATGGAACGCTCGGAAGATGAAACAGCATCGGACCAATCAGGCTGCTCATTTACTAAAACAGAACAGATCTTTGCCACCCAGTAAAGGGCGAGGATAATGACTACTGATTCGATACGGGATCAGCATACTTCTGTATATTTTTGCAGCAGAAGGCCATCCAGAGGCAGAGACGGCGAGCTCTGCATCTATATTTCCCCCTCAGAAGACGACTGGAATGACTACGGAACCCAGCTGAGGGCTGTTGCAAACGTCTGGTCTGGAAAAGAGTTCGTCCACGCCCCCGCGCTAATTGGGTTCTATGGGAAGGACGCGAAGTCCGCCAATGGAAGACTTCGCCTTAAGGAGATCACCTCAAAGTCTTCCCGGGCCATTCCCGCAAACGAATTCGATTTCTTCCTAATGCTTCCTGCAATGGAGCATTACAGAATTCTCGTTGGTTCCATCGGCCCGAAGCAGAGTAAGTCCATATTAATGGCTGCACGTGATCTTGCGACGTGGTATCACTTCAAGCCAAGCTCGACGTGGATCCGAGTTGCGATGCAAGACGAAGCATTTAGTCTATCGTTCATGAGAGACTCCGAGGTTCATTTCGCCTTGTATAATGCAGGCTATGTTTTACGCGGGCTGGATCAAGAGGTGACAGCCAGGCCTGCGACATGCTGGGATCTTAATTTTAAGATTTCCAGCTCTGAGAACGAGCATTCCATTCGACTTCGCTTCGACCATAGCGACTTTCTACCGAGGCGTATCTCGGTAATAATTGGTAAAAATGGTGTTGGCAAGTCCCAAAGTCTTCGTGCAATCGCCAAAAGCTTGCTCCAGGCAGCACCCGGCTTGGTCGACAGCAACGGCGGCCGTCCAAGAGTTAGCCGGCTTATTGCATTTTCTCCATCTGGCGAAGGAACCGCGTCCTTCCCAGCAGAGTCGGAAAAGTATGCCACTTGGTATCGGAAATTTCCGATTGGCAGGACAAGCCGTCAGCCGCAGGATCGTCGCGCCAGCGAGGTTATCGTGAGGCTGGCAAGGTCGCAAGCAACCATTGCCGGAGCCACTCGGCTTGAGCTCTTCCGGAGCTCACTTACAGCGATTACTGGCTATGAGCAGCTTGGGCTTTCAGTTACTTCAGGTCTTCCCATACTCTTGAGGGATCTACGCGGCAGCACATCCATCGCGAGTCTAAGAACAATTGCGAGAATTGATCGCAGTAAGGCTCCCGTCAGAGTGGTTGATGGAGCAGCCCTCCCGCTAAGTAGTGGCGAGGCTTCTTTTGTTACATTCGCGGCTCAGCTTTGCGACTGCATTGAGAATGGATCTTTGGTTCTTCTCGATGAGCCCGAGACTCATCTGCACCCGAACCTGATCAGCTCCTTCTGCTCCTTGCTCGAGAAGACACTCCGAGCAACCGGCTCCTCAGCTGTAATTGCCACCCATTCTGCGTATTTTGTTAGAGAAGTCTTTAGAGAACAGGTTACGGTTATAAACCGAACTGGAAATTTTACAGAGATCGTCAAACCCCGACTCAGAACCTTCGGTGCCGACATTGGAGCCATCTCCCGCTTCGTTTTCGGAGAGGAAGACGAATCTCGCCTCGCCCATCAACTCATGAGGCAGATTGTGTCTCACGAGGCCGACTGGGATACGGTTTATACCAAGTACAAGGACGAACTCTCAATGGAATTGCTTGGAGCAATTCGCGATGAAATGGAATCCAAGGAAGTTAGCGAGTGAGAAACTTCCGCCACACAGCCCGACCAGATGGAATGATGCTGCGCGCGTTGGCGAGGAGTCCGAAGGCCGGAAGTTATCCGGAACTCAGGGCTTGGCATGCCAGCATTGCTGCTGCTTACAACAACTACATGATAAAGGGTGGCTGCGCAAACAGCTTAACCCCGGTCGCACTAAGCCACGAGCTTGGCAAGAGGCTGATCGCCCACTACTCACACCCACCAAAATCCCACAAATTCATTACTTCGTTTAGAGAAGAAACGGGAGCTCACACTTGTACAATGTGTGGCTCAGCGTCTTGCGGCACGCTTGATCATGTTCTACCTAAGGAAATTTTCCCTGAATTCAGTCTCTATTCTAGAAATCTTGTACCAGCTTGCCAGTGCAATTCTAAGAGAGGCATTCAGTATAAAGGCGGAGATGGGGCTCGAATTCTCCACCCCTACTTTGACTCCGTGCTATCACAGAGGCTAGTTGGTTGCGACTTCGAGGATCACGGGAGAGCGCCCTCTCTGAAAATCGTCAACCTCCTTGAGGTTACGCACCCGCAGTACAGCTCAGTACAGTTTCACATTGAGAATGTTCTTCTTAAGACACAGATAAAGCGTGCCTTGCGCCGTGACTGGGCCAAGCTCTTGCGCAAGCCTAGCTTGGTCGTACGAGAACTTCGCCGGACGCCACGCAACCGTAATCAGCTGACGGAAATCCTGAAGACCGAGTTGAGTATTTTGGATGATTCGTACGAAAGCTATAACAACTGGGCATCCATCTTCATAACTGGATTGCTTCAGGCCCATACGCTGCAGTGGATATATGAGCATTTGAGCAAGCCTGGGCGAATGGAAGACGGGCCTCTGCTTTAGTGACCCACCGACTCTTGCTATTGCCCTGCAATTAGTGCGATAGCATCGGTCGCATCAAAAGCCATCGCCTTAAGCACTTGCCAGCTCCCTCAGCAACTTAAAGTTCGTTCCAAACGACTAGGGCGACCCTTGGGTCGCCCTAGTCGTTGCGCCTATTTTCTAATCAAACCCCAACAGGATTAGCCTTCTCCGGATCAATCTTGTACTGCTTGATCGCCCGGGCCACATCCTTCGCGGTCATCTTCCCTTCCTTCGCCAGCGCCGCAATCGCGGCATGCGCGATGTAGTAACGATCCACCTCAAAGAACCGGCGCAGGTTCGCACGCGTATCCGAACGGCCGAAACCATCCGTACCCAGCACGGTGTACGACATCGGCACGAACGCACGGATCTGGTCCGCATACGCACGCACGTAGTCGGTAGCGGCAATCGCCGGGCCCTGGCGGCCTTCCAGCAGCTCGGTCACGTAGGCCTTGCGCTGCTCACCTTCCGGATGCAGGCGGTTGGCACGTTCCACGTCGAAGCCATCGCGACGCAGTTCGTTGAAGCTCGGGCAGCTCCAGATGTCGGCGGTCACGCCGAAGTCCTTGTCCAGCAGCTCGGCCGCAGCAATCGCTTCGCGCAGGATGGTGCCCGAACCCAGCAGCTGCACGCGCAGCTCGCCCTTCTTCGGCTTGCCGGCATCGGTCAGCAGGTACATGCCCTTGACGATGCCTTCGGCCGCGCCTTCCGGCATCTCCGGGTGGGTGTAGTTCTCGTTCATCAGGGTGACGTAGTAATACTCGTCCACCTGGTCTTCCATCATGCGCTTGGTGCCGTGCTGCAGGATCACCGTCACTTCGAAGCCGAAGGTCGGGTCGTAGCTGCGCACGTTCGGGATTCCACCGGCCACCAGATGGCTGAAGCCATCCTCGTGCTGCAGGCCTTCACCGTTCAGCGTGGTGCGGCCGGCGGTGCCACCCAGCAGGAAGCCGCGGGTACGCATGTCGGCGGCCTGCCAGGCGATGTCGCCCACGCGCTGGAAGCCGAACATCGAGTAGTAGATGTAGAACGGCAGCATCGGCACGTTGCTGACCGAGTAGCTGGTACCGGCGGCCATCCACGAGCTGATCGCACCCGGCTCGCTGATGCCCTGCTGCAGCACCTGGCCGCTCTGGTCTTCGCGGTAGAACATCAACTGGTCGGCATCGACCGGCTTGTACTTCTGGCCGAACGGCGCGTAGATGCCGATCTGGCGGAACAGGCCCTCCATACCGAAGGTACGGGCTTCGTCGGCCACGATCGGCACGATGTGCGGGCCCAGTTCCTTGTCGCGCAGGGTGATGTTCAGGCTCTGCACGAACGCCATGGTGGTGGAGTAGCTGCGCTCGCCGCTGCTCTTCAGCAGGCGGTCGTAGGCTTCCAGCTTCGGCGCCACGAAGGTCTTGTCGGCCTTGCGGCGGCGCTGCGGCAGGTAACCGCCCAGCGCGGCACGGCGTTCCTGCAGGTACTGCACTTCCGGCGAATCCGGGCCCGGGTGGTAGAACGGCACCTGGCCGTCGGCCAGCTGCGCGTCGGTCACCGGAATGTTGAAGCGGTCGCGGAAGTGGCGCACCGCTTCGTCGTCCAGCTTCTTGGTCTGGTGGGTCGGGTTCAGCGCTTCACCGGCGCTACCCATGCCGTAACCCTTCACGGTCTTGGCCAGGATGACGGTCGGCATGCCCTTGGTGTTCACGGCCTGGTGGTAGGCGGCGTACACCTTGTGCGGGTCGTGGCCACCACGGTTCAGGCGCCAGATGTCGTCGTCGGAAAGGCCGGCGACCATCGCGGCGGTCTCCGGGTACTTGCCGAAGAAATGCTCGCGGGTATACGCGCCACCGAAGGCCTTGCAGTTCTGGTATTCGCCGTCGACGGTTTCCATCATCAGCTTCTTCAGGACGCCATTGGTGTCCTTGGCCAGCAGGGCATCCCAGTAACCGCCCCACAGCAGCTTGATCACGTTCCAGCCGCCGCCACGGAACACGCCTTCCAGTTCCTGGATGATCTTGCCGTTGCCGCGCACCGGGCCGTCCAGGCGCTGCAGGTTGCAGTTCACCACGAAGATCAGGTTGTCCAGGCCTTCACGGCCGGCCAGGGCGATGGCACCCAGGGTTTCCGGCTCGTCGCTCTCGCCGTCGCCGATGAAGCACCACACCTTGCGGTCGGACTTCTCGATCAGGCCACGGTTTTCCAGGTAGCGCATGAACTGCGCCTGGTAGATGGCGGCCAGCGGGCCCAGGCCCATCGACACGGTCGGGGTCTGCCAGTAGTCCGGCATCAGCCACGGGTGCGGGTACGAGGACAGGCCACCGCCGTCCACTTCCATGCGGAACTTGTCCAGCTGCTCTTCGCTGATACGGCCTTCCAGGAAGGAACGTGCGTAGATGCCCGGGGCGCTGTGGCCCTGGATGAACAGCAGGTCGCCCGGGTGGTTTTCGCTCGGGGCGCGCCAGAAGTGGTTGAAGCCCACGTCGTACAGGGTCGCACCGGAGGCGAACGAGGCGATGTGGCCGCCCAGGTCACCCGGCTTGCGGTTGGCGCGCACCACGGTGGCCATCGCGTTCCAGCGGATGATCGAACGGATGCGCCATTCCAGCTCGGCATTGCCCGGGCTCTTGGCCTCGAGCTGCGGCTCGATGGTGTTGACGTACTCGGTGGTGGGAGAGAACGGCAGGTAGGCGCCCGAACGACGGGTCAGTTCCACCATGCCTTCCAGCAGCTGATGCGCGCGCTCGGAGCCCTCGACATCAATAACGGCCTTCAACGACTCGATCCACTCCTGGGTTTCCACAGGATTCGGGTCGTTGTTCAGCACCTCGTTCAACCAGTTCATTAGCGCTCCCATAACCGCACGCACGCGCGCGACTGTTGTATAGATTTCTAGACCGCAAAGTGTAGCGCACCAAGGGCTTTCGTCACTTGGCTACGCAGGCGTATGGATGCAACCGGCCAGTGTCCGCAAGGGGCTTGCCGGGCCCACTGATGGCCCTGCGGCGGGCCTTGGCAGCTGCGCGGGCTGTCGCTTGCGGGCTGCTGCGCCCATGTGCAGGACGCAGTGTTACCGCTGCCGATGACGGTTGTAGGGCAACTCCGGCACCGCCGTAGGTGGGCGCCGGGCGGCGGTTCTGAACCGGCGACAACGTGTCGCATCTGCCTCTGGATCGATGCCGGCCGCGGGCCCAGGGTGGGTCGCGAGTGATGGGCCCGATGGCCCTGCTCCCTTCCACAGCATCGCCGGGGCGCCTCGCAAGGGGCGCCCCTTTTGCTGTGAGTGGGGCTGGCCGTGGCCCAAATTGCACCTGCTTGTGGCCGGATCGGGTGTTGTCGCTTTCGACGTATCGATATATCGTTTTAACACTCGTTTACCGATATATCGAAATGAGCCGAAGCCCCTCTCCCAGAGCCCGTTCCACCGATTCGGCGGTACCCCGTCGCAACGGCCAGCCGCGCGTGCTCAGCCGCGGCGACCTGCGCCTGCTGGTGCTGGCCCTGATCGGCGAGCAGCCGCGCCATGGCTACGAGCTGATGCAGCTGATCAGCAACCAGTTCATGCAGGCCTACACGCCCAGCGCCGGCACCATGTACCCGCTGCTGGCCAGCTTCGAGCAGGCCGGCTGGATCGAGGCCGAGGAAGTGGACGGCAAGCGGATCTTCCGCATCACCGCCGCCGGCGAGTTCGAGCTGAAGGTGCAGCGCACCCAGGTGCGGCTGGCGCAGCGACGCGCCTTCGACCGTGCCCGCGAGATCACCAAGGCCTCGCTGCCGGCGCCGCTGGCCGGTGCCCTGCACGAGTTCAAGCGGGCGCTGGTGCATCACCACGGCCGCTGGGCCGAGGGTGAGGCGGACGAAGTGGCGGCACTGCTGACGCGGGCCTCGGCCCTGCTCAACGGTACGGCCGGTAGCGAGCAACCACCGATTTCAACGACCCAGCCAGACTGACGCCCGCCAGGTCCTCCCCTACGCCGCGCGCTCCCGCGCGACACCTTTACAGGTATCCCCATGACCGAACACAACAACACGCGCCTGCGCCTGGATGTGCGCTTCCGTGAACTGACCGTGCTGCGCACCGAAGAAGTCACCCCGCACATGCGCCGCATCGTGCTGGGCGGCGACGAACTGGCCGGCTTCGATTCGCCCGGCGCCGACGACCACATCAAGCTGTTCTTCCCCAACGCTGCGGGCGAGATGGTGCTGCCGACCATGACCGCCGAGGGCCCGCGCTACCCGGAAGGCAAGGAGCATTCGCCGGCCCGCGACTACACCCCGCGCTGGTGGGACCACGAAACCGGCGAGCTGGCCATCGACTTCGTGCTGCACGACCAGGGTATTGCCGGGCCGTGGGCCGAACGCGCCCAGCCGGGCGACACGCTGGTGATCGGCGGCCCGCGCGGTTCGTTCGTCGTAGCCGACAGCTACGACGCCTATGTGCTGATCGGCGATGAGACTGCGTTGCCAGCGATCGCCCGCTGGCTGGACGTGCTGCCGGACGGTGCCGAGGTGCAGGCCTTCATCGAAGTGCGCGACGAGGCCGAGCGCCAGGACCTGCCGCAGTACGAGAACGTGCGCATCCACTGGCTGGAGCGCAACGGCTTCCCTGCGGCCAGCAGTACGCTGCTGGAAGACATGCTGACCGACTTCGAGGCGCCGGAAGGTGATGTCTTCTACTGGATCGCCACCGAATCACGCCGTGCGCGGATGATGCGCAAGTTCATCGAAGGCCACCTGGGCGTGCCGCGCGACTGGATCCGCTCGACCGGCTACTGGAAGGCCCACCCCGACGAAACCGACGGCGATTGACCGTGCAACCGGTGGGTGCGGACCGTTGGTCCGCACGCCTTTGACTATGTAGAGCCGAGCCCACGCTCGGCTGCTGTTCGATCCGCCCCCGCGCTACGCGCGATGAGCCGAGCATGGGCTCGGCTCTACAGGGGTCATCGGCGGCCATGCATCTTCCCTGGTGGGTGCGGACCGTTGGTCCGCACGCCTTTGACTATGTAGAGCCGAGCCCACGCTCGGCTGCTTTTCGATCCGCCCTCGCGCTACGCGCGATGAGTCGAGCATGGCTCGACTCTACAGGGGTCATCGGCGGCCATGCATCTTCCCTGGTGGGTGCGGACCGTTGGTCCGCACGCCTTTGACCTTGTAGAGCCGAGCCCACGCTCGGCTGCTTTTCGATCCACCCTCGCGCTACGCGCGATGAGCCGAGCATGGGCTCGGCTCTACAGGAGCACGGGGCGCCCCCTGCCGCGTCCACCCGAACCGCTGCGCGGCCCAGATCTCCAGCGCTACCAGCAGCGCGATGATCAACAATGGCAACAGCAGCCCGAAGTACACGCCCGGCATCATGCCGTTGATCTGCGCCTTCACCAGCCGCAGCACGCCACGGGTGTGCAGCAGCTCATCCACGTGCATGGTCAGCGCCTCGCGCACCACCTTCGGCTCCAGGCCGAGGGTGCCGGCCTTGTCCACCAGCGTGTCTTCCACCATGCCGCGCAGCAGGCCTTCGCGCACCTTGCCGATCACCCATCCCGCACCACGCGCCAGCGGGCCATCGCCAAGACGGTCGAGGCCAGGCAGCGGGTGTTCGATCAGATAGGCCGAGGCAATGGCGTCGGCCACATCGCCCACCGTGCCCTGGCTATGCAGGGCCTCGCGCATGCGCGGGTCGTCCAGCGAGTCGGTGAAGCCTTCGCTCCAGCCTTCCACCAGGGTCTGCAGGTGCGGCTGGAAATGATCGAGCTGCTTGAACAGCGCGCGGTGCGCACCGGCGGTGAAGCCCAGCTGCAGCCCGAAGAAGGCGGTAGCCAGCGGCAACAGCACCACATAGCTGGCCAGCAGCCAGTGATGCCAGCGCTTGCGCCGCTGCAGCCAGCCGCGGCGGTGCAGCCCGCGCCAGCCGAGGATGCCCAGCACCAGGCCGAGCAGCGTGCCAAGCAGGCTGCCGCCCACCAGATCGAGCAGGCTCAGGCCCGACCAGAATTCGTTCAACCAGTACTGCGCGTCCTGCATGGGTCTTCCTTCCGTGGGTGCGGCTGCGCCCGAAATGCCAGCCAGGTAGAGTCGACTGTTAGTCGACTAACGCGCGCAGCGCGGGGGTTTCCGGCATCGCGCCAAGAGCAGTCGACTAACAGTCGACTCTACCAAAGCGGAAGCCTCACGGCCCGGAGCACGCCAACCAATGCGACAATCGCGCTCCTTTCCTGCAGCAACGAGGCCCACATGGCCAAACTGACCCTGGCCAGCGTGGACGCGCTGCGTGCCCGCTTCGCCGATGACGCCGCCTGCGATGCGGCGCTGGCCGCCTTCGCCGACACCGCCGCCCTGCGCACGCCGCTGCGTGAGCTGGTGGAGGCGCAGCACCGCTTCCTGCAGGCCGAGTTCGAAGTGGCGCAGGTGGCCGATGTACTACGTCGCGACCAGAAGTACGCGCCGGTGGGCCGTCCGTCGGTGCACATCGTGCAGCTGCGCAAGCAGCAGGCCGCGACCAAGCAGGCCGCGTTGATCGCCCGCCAGGTGGTGGCGCAGGCGGCGCAGACCTTCGTGCGCGTGAGCGGGATGACGGTGAAGGCCAAGCAGAGCCCGAGCGAAGCGTGCGTGGCATGGTTGGGCGCGCTGCGCTGACAGCGCCGCCCACGATGTGATGGAACCGGCCAGCGTGTGATGCAACCGACCCGCGGTAGAGTCGACTGTTAGTCGACTCGCGCGCGCAGCGCGGGGTTTTGGCATCCCGCGAAGAGCAGTCGACTAACAGTCGACTCTACCAAAGCAGGTTTTCCGCGCAGTGCAGGTTTCCCACGCAGTGCGGAGTTTCCACGCGTCATCGACGCGGATCGCATCCCCCAAAAAGAAGGCCCGCTTTTCAGCGGGCCTTCTGCCTTCTCACGACGAGTGAGTTGGATGCATCAAGCAGCCGGCTTTTCGCCGGTGGCTTCGGTGGTGATGCGGATCTTCACTTCATCGCTGACGTTCGGGGCATACGCGCCGACGCCGAAATCGCTGCGCTTCAGGGTGGTGGTGGCATCGAAGCCGGCGGCCGGAACCTTGGCCATCGGGTGCTCGCCGCCGCCGTTGACGGTGACGTCCAGGGTGACCGGCTTGGTGATGCCCTTGATGGTCAGGTCGCCGGTGACGGTCAGCTTGTTGGTGCCGGCCGCTTCCACCTTGGTGCTCTTGAAGGTGGCATCGGCGAACTTGGCGGCGTCGAAGAAGTCGGCGCTCTTCAGGTGCTCGTCGAACTTGGCGGTGAAGCTGTTCAAGCCGCTCAGCGGCAGCTTCACTTCCACAGTGGACTTGGTCACGTCTTCGGCGTTGTACACCAGGGTGCCTTCAACATTGCCGAAGTGCGCGCTGGGGTTGGAGAAGCCGAAGTGGCTCCACTGGGCCAGCACGTCGGTGTGGGTCGGGTCCAGCTTGTAGGTGCCCGAGGCGATCTTGATCGCTTCGGCCGCCGGGGCGGCAGCAGCGGCATCGGCAGCCGGGGTGGCGGCCTGCTCGGTGGTGGCCGGGGCGGCGGCATCGGCGGCCGGGGCAGCGGTGTCGGCCGGCTTGGAGCAGGCGGCGATGGCCAGGGTCAGGGCCAGCGGCAGCAGCAGTTTACGGGTGGCGCTCATCTCAGGAACTCTCCGGATCGTAGGGTGGGTACACGGTGCAGCAAGAGCCCGCCGCGGGACGGCGGGCCCGAAACCGATACAACGACTTACGCGATGCGCGCCGCTTCGTCGAACGACAGGCGCGGCAGACGCGGGAACAGGCCCGCCGGGTCACCGTAACCCAGGTTGACCAGGAAATTCGACTTGATGGAGGTACCGGCGAAGAACGCTTCGTCCACCTTGGCCGGATCGAAGCCCGACATCGGGCCGGCATCCAGGCCCAGCGCGCGTGCGGCCAGGATCAGGTAGGCGCCCTGCAGGCTGCCGTTGCGGATGGCGGCTTCGTGGCGGCCCTCCTGCGGGCCGTCGAACCAGGCCTTGGCATCGGTGTGCGGGAACAGGTAGGGCAGCTTCTCGTGGAAGTCCAGGTCGAAGCCGATGATGGCGGTGACCGGGGCGGCCATGGTCTTGGCCAGGTTGCCTTCGGACAGGGCCGGGGCCAGCTTTTCCTTGGCTTCCTTCGAGGTGACGAAGACGAAGCGGGCCGGCGTGGTGTTGGCGGCGGTCGGGCCCCACTTCACCAGGTCGTACAGTTCCTTCAACAGGCTCTCAGGAACCGGCTTGTCCAGGAAAGCATTCTGGGTGCGGGCAGTACGGAACAGCTGATCGAGGGCAGCAGCGTCGAGCGCGTGGGACATCGGTGGATCTCCAGGGCGGCGAAGGGAAGTCAGTGCCCGCGGGCGGCGCGGGGCGAATCGACGAGCCGCAGTGTAGAGTGTCGCGACTGTTGCAACACCCAGCAGGGCTGAAACGAATTAATGCCAATGGTGAAACGATCGAGTGCGCCCTGGACGGTCACTGACGGCCGCGCGGGCAATGTCCGCCAGGCGGTCGCGCTGGCCTCGGCGCTGCGCCAGGGCACCCATCGGCCGCTGGTGCTGCAGCCGCGCGCCCCCTGGCGCTGGGTCTCACCACGGCGCCTGCCAGGCGATGTGAACGGCTACGGCGAGGCCTTCGCGACACTGGCCGCCGAAGCCCCGGCGCTGGCGATCGGCTGTGGCCGCCAGGCCGCCGGCGCCCTGCGCGTGCTGCGCGCCCGTGGCAGCCAGGTGGTGCAGATCCTCGACCCGCGCATCGGCGCACGCCACTGGAATATGGTGGTGGTGCCCGAACACGACGCCCTGCGCGGCAGCAATGTGTTGACGCTGCTCGGCAGCCTCAACCCGGTGGACGATGACTGGCTTGCGTGGGGCCGCGCCGCGTTCGCCGGCTTCAGCACCCTGCCCGGCCCACGCACCGCGCTGCTGGTGGGCGGGCCAACCCCGCTGGCGCCGTGGGACGAGGCGGCGATGGTCGCTGTCTTCCGTGCGCTGGCCGACCAGATCCGCAGCGAGGGTGGCAGCCTGCTGGCTACCACCTCGCGCCGCACGCCGCCGGCCTTGGCCGAGATCCTGCGCGCGACGTTCGCAGACCTGCCGCATGTGATCTGGGGCGACGGCGGCGACGGGGTGAACCCTTATGGCGGCCTGCTCGGCTGGGCCAACCGCGTGGTGGTGTCGCCCGATTCGGTGAACCTGCTCTCTGAAGCCTGTGCCACGCGCATGCCGGTGATGGTGGCGCTGGCCGATACCGCGCAGGGCCGCCTGGCGCGCTTCCAGCAGCAGCTGCGCGAACGCGGGCGGCTGCAGGCGCACTGGCTGGACTGGCAGTACGACCGCATCGAGCCATTGCGCGAAACCGCGCGCGTGGCGGCGGAAGTGAAAGCGCGGCTGGGGCTTGCGCGATGACCCGGGCAGGAAGTCGACTGGGTAGAGTCGACTGTTAGTCGACTGCTGTTTGCGATACCGCTGGAAACCCCGCGCTGCGCGCGGTAGTCGACTAACAGTCGACTCTACCCCGCCGCAGCCCAGGCCCCCCCCGTGGCCCAACGCCCGTCGTGGCCCAAGCCCCCCGACATGGTCCAGCCCTCCGTTACCCGGATGCACAGCGATTTCTGAACATTTCAATCTGCCCATACCGTTAGAGTCCGGTGTCCCCCATCGGACCGAATGCCTTCATGCGTACCCTGCTCCTGCTGCCGCTGGCCCTGCTCGCTGCCTGCTCCACCACGCCCACCGAGCTGGACCCGATTTCCTATCAGTGCCAGCAGCAGCTGGACGCGTACCGCGAACAGCCGGCGCTGCGCGATCCGAAGAATGGCGAGCGCCCGCCGCTGCCGATCGCGCCGATCAGCGAGGCCTGCGACCGCGAGCTCAAGCGCAAGGGCGTGGACCGCCCGCTGCGCTGAGCGGCGTATGATCGGCGCGCGGGCCTGCCCGCCGTTGAAGGTACCAACATGGATCGTTTCTCCCGCCTGCCCCGCGCCGCCCTGCTGATCGCCAGCCTGCTGGCGACCGCGCCCGCATGGGCCAACAGCACCGAATGCCGCGAACGCTACCCCAGCGTCGCCTCGCAGGCGGCGATGCTGGACGTGGCCTGGACCACCGCCGAACGCCTGGACGCCCTGCCCGATGTGGATGTGGTGGTCGCCGCACGCGGTGGCCAGGACCTGAGCCGCTACGGCCTGCGCCACAGCCACCTGGCCTTCCTGCTGCGCGAAGACGATGGCCGCTGGCGTGCGATGCACCTGCTCAACCGCTGCAAGACCGACAGCTCGCAGCTGTACCACGAAGGCCTCGGCAACTTCGTCGGCGAGAGCGGCGGGCATACCGACCTGCGCATTGGTGTGCCTTCGGCGCCGTTGCGTGCTGCATTGAAGGCGATGCTGGTGTCGCCGTCGATCCAGCCCAAGGCGCTGCACGAGACCAGGTACAACGTGGTCGCCTACCCGTTCGCCACCGACTACCAGAACTCCAACCAGTGGGTGCTGGAAGTGCTGGCTGCAGCGATGGCGCAGGCCGATGGCGCGCCGGCCATCGTCAAACGCGAGCAGGCACAGCAGTGGCTGCGCCAGCAGAAGTACCAGCCCAGCGTGCTGCATATCGGCCTGGGCAAGCGCGTGGGTGCGCGCCTGTTCGTGGCCAACGCCACCACCACCGACCATCCGGCCGGCGAACGCATCTCCGGCAACTATTCGGTGGTGACGGTGGAATCGGTGTTCGACTTCCTGCACCAGCGCAGCCAGCTGCAGCAGGAACTGGTGATCCCCCATGTGCCGGTGGCCGGTGCTGCTGCCGCCACGCCCTGAATCCCGCGAGGAGAACGACATGCGTCCGCTGCTTGTTTCCCTAATGTCGATGGTGATGGTTGCCGGCCTGCTCGGCGCGAACACTGCCCATGCCGAACGCCGCATCATCATCCTGCAGGACCCGGGTCCGCAGGGGCCGAGCCTGGAAATGTCCGCCCCCCTGGTTGCTTCAGCGCGCGCCGCCGCTGCCAGGGAAGCCCAGGATGCCGGGCTGCCGCCCGGCCATGGCGCATCGGTGAAGCTGCCGCAGATGCAGGTGAGCGCCATCGCCACCACCGTCGACGGCCGCCGCGAGGTGCTGCTGCGTGATGCCAACAACCCGCAGAACACCGCGTCGATGCAGTGGCCGAAGCGCCCCGGCGATCCCGCCGTGCAGTTCACCGTAGGCCAGACCGTGAACTTCGAGCCGACCGGGACCGACCAGGGCTGGCAGGTGAAGGACAACCAGGGCCGCCCGCTGGAATACCTGCCCGAGGCCACCGGCCCGCGCGACATTTTCGATACCCGGCGCTGAGCCGCCGTCTCCACTCTGACCAGGAGGTCTCCATGTTCCGTTGCCTGCGCGTTCCTGCTTCCGTCCTGCTGCTCTCCGCACTGCTGGTGCCCACCGTCCATGCCGGCGCCGCACCGCAGTTGAACAGCAGCGAGGCCAGCGTGCTGATCACTTCGGTGATCGTGGTCTCGGTGCCCCTTGCCGCATCGGCGGGCCTGTCCGAACTGTCCAAGGCGCCGTTCAAGGCCAGCGAACGCCGTGAGAAAGCCCAGCGCACCAAGGCGGTGCCGCTGCCGCCGATGGAGGTGAAGAAGGTGGAGACCACACCGGAGGGCGAGCGCCAGGTGCAGCTGCAGGTGCCGGACAAGGCGGACCAGACCGCGACCCTGCGCTGGCCGGCGCGCATGCATGAAGACCAGACCGCAGCGTTCGTGGTCGGCCAGCAGGTGCATTTCGACCCCACCGAGGCCGGTGCCGGCTGGACCGTGAAGAGCGCGCAGGGCCAGGCACTGGCCTACGTGCCCACCGCCTACGCGGCGGGCGATGTGATGAGCGAAGCGCTGTAAAGCTGAACGAGCGTTTTTGGATTTGGCGCGGGCCGGGCGGATAATGGGTGATTCCCTTTGTCCCCCTGGCTCGCCATGTCCGTGCGTCCTGCCCCTCTGTTTGCCCCGCTGACCCCGCGCGCCCTGGTGCTGGCGGTACTGGCGATGGGCGCGGTGGTGCTGCTGTCCAACGTACTGGTGCAGTACCCGATCAACGATTGGCTGACCTGGGGTGCCTTCAGCTATCCGGTGGCGTTCCTGGTCAGCAACCTGATCAACCGCCGCTTCGGCCCGGGCCCGGCGCGCCGCGTGGCGTGGATCGGCTTCCTGGTGGCGGTGCTGCTGTCGATCTGGGTGGCCACGCCGCGTATCGCCATTGCCTCGTGCTCGGCCTTCATCGTGGCGCAGCTGCTGGATATCACCGTGTTCGACCGCCTGCGCCGTGGCAGCTGGTGGCGCGCACCGATGGTGGCCACCACCTGCAGTGCGACGGTGGACACCACCATTTTCTGGTCGATTGCATTTGCCGGTTCGGCGTTGCCGTGGGTGAGCTGGGCGGCGGGTGACCTGGCCGTGAAGCTGGCCATCGGCGTGTGCCTGCTGGCGCCGTTCCGCGCGCTGCTGTGGAAGATGGCACCGCTGCGCGCGACCAGCTGACCGCCATTGCCCTGGTAGGTGCCAACCTTGGTTGGCACGCTGTTGCCGGGGTCATGAACGCTGACGGGTTGTGCCAACCAAGGTTGGCACCTACCAAGTGCGCATTCCCGCACAACCACGCATCACCCGAACGGCAACTTCGCTTCAACGCACGCCGAAGCGATCGCCGCGCACGCGTCTTCAATCGCAGGCGTGGTCGGTGCCAATCGCGGGCGCCGATCCAGCGTGCAGGCCAGGCCTACGTCCAGCAGCGTGGCATGCGCGCCATGCAGCCCCTGCGCGGTGGCATCGGGCAGGAAGCCGGCAACCGCCAGCGCATCGATCAACGACGGTGTATCGCGCGGTTCCAACAGCGCCGCATGCTGCGCGCTGCGCGCCAGCACGCCGGTCTGCAGCAGGAACTCGAGGTCCACTACGCCGCCGGCACCCTGCTTCAGGTCCAGCCGCGCGGCATCGCTGCGGTCCAGTTCGGTGCGCATGCGGCCGCGCATCTTCAGCACATCGGCATACAGCGTCGCCGGATCGCGCTCACGACCCAGCGTCTGCGCACGCACCTGTTCGAAGTCGGCCAGCAGGCTGGCATCACCGGCCACGCCGCGTGCGCGCACCAAGGCCTGGTGTTCCCAGGTCCATGCGCGTTCGCGCTGGTATTCGGTGTAGCTGGCCAACGAAGACACCAGCGAACCCTTGCCACCGTCCGGGCGCAGGCGCACGTCGATGTCGTACAGGCGGCCCGCAGCAGTGACCGCACCGAGTAGCGCCATCACCTTCTGCGCCAGGCGCGCATACCAGCGACCCGGCTCCAACGGCCGCGCACCATCGCTGGCGTCCACGCCGGCCGGGTTGTCGTGCAGGAACACCAGGTCCAAGTCGGAACCGAAACCCAGCTCCAGCCCACCCAGGCTGCCGTAGCCGATGATCGCGAAGCGGCCACCGGGAATCTCGCCGTGTGCGGCACGCATGTCCGCTTCGGCCATCGCCAGCACGGTGACCACCACCGCCTGTGCCAGCTCGGCCAGTTGCCGCGTGCTGTCCACCGCCCCCTGGCGCCCGTCCAATGTGGCCATCGCCATGCGGAAGCTCAGCGCCAACCGCGTCTCGTTGAGCCAGCGCAGTGCGGCTTCGGGATCCTCCACCGCCAGCACCTGCTGGCACTCGGCCAGCATGCCGGCGGCATCCGGCATCGGCCCGGACACGCGCACGTCCAGCAGTTCGTCCAACAGCAATGGATACGCGGCCAAGCGTTCGGCAAGCAGCGCACTGCGCGCCAGCACATCGACCAGGCGCGCCAATGCACTCGGTTGTTCGTCCAGCAGCGCGAGATAACTGGTCCGGCGCAGCACCGCCTGCAGCAGGCCAAGCACGCGCTTGAGCGCGGCATCCGGTTGCGGTGAACGCGTGGCGGCATGCAGCAGCGCCGGCAGCACACGGTCCAGGCGTGCGCGCGCGGCATCGGACAAGGACTTCACGCCGGTGCCCTGGGCGAAATCACGCAATGACTGGTCGGCGCCGTTGGCATCGAGGAAGCCGGCTTCGGCCAGCAGCGGTGCGTTGCTGCCGTCGGGCAAGCTGCGCCAGTAGTTGGCCAGTGCGTCGGGTGCGGCCTGGCCTTTGCGCGGCGCCAGCAGCGCGGCGAATTCGGTACTGACCCGCGCCTGCTGCACGGCCAGTGCCGCGCGCAGTACGTCCCAGTCCGGATAGCCGAGGCCAACGGCGATGCGCTCACGGTCCAATGCATCGCTGGGCAGCACGTGGGTCTGTGCGTCGCGCAGCATCTGCAGGCGGTTTTCCAGCCGGCGCAGGAACAGGTAGGCCTCGCGCAGCGCCGCGCCATCCTCCGGCGCGATCTGACCGGCGGCGACCAGCGCATCCAGTGCCACCAGCAGTCGGCGTTCGCGCAGGGCCGGTTCGCGACCACCGCGGATCAGCTGCAGCGCCTGGCACAGGAACTCGATCTCGCGGATGCCACCGGCGCCGCGCTTGATGTCTTCGTGCAGCTCGCGGCGCGCGACTTCGGCGGTGATCGCCGCCTTCATCTCGCGCAGGCCATCAAGTGCGGTGAAATCCAGGTAGCGGCGGTACACGAACGGGCGCAGGGTCTGCAGCCACGCTTCACCGGCCTCGATATCGCCGGCCACCGCGCGCGCCTTCAACCATGCATAGCGTTCCCAATCGCGGCCCTCGCGCTGGAAGTACTGGTCCATTGCCGCGAATGACAGTGCGACGCGGCCGGCGCTGCCGAACGGGCGCAGGCGCAGGTCGACGCGGTGGCTGAAGCCATCGACGGTGGTTTCGTCCAGCAGCTTGGCCAGGCGCTGGCCGAGGCGGGCGAAATACTCTTCGGCGGCCAGCGCGCGCGGGCCATCGGATTCGCCGCCGTGCGGGTAGGCGTAGACCAGGTCGATATCGGAACTGAAGTTGAGCTCGCCGCCACCGAGCTTGCCGAGGCCGAACACCACCAGCTGCTGCGGGGCGCCTTCGCCATCGCGAACCACACCGTGGCGCTGGGCGAACTCCTGCTGCAGCGCGTCCAGCGCCAGCCGCAGGCAGTCCTCGGCCAGGGTGGTGGCGCCGGCCAGGGTCTGCGCCACGTCGTCCAGCCCAGCCAGGTCGCGCCAGATCAGCCGCGTGGACATCGCCGCACGCCAGCGCCGCAGCTGTGCCGGCCAATCACTGGGCTGCAGCGGGTCAAGCACCGGCGCCGGGATCGGCGGGCAACCCGGGGCGGCCAGCTGCGCCAGCAGCGCCGGTTGCCGCACCAGGGTATCCAGAGCGAAGTCGCTGGCCACCGCCAGCCGGGTCAGCAGCGGCAGCAGGTCGGCCGGGGAGGGCTCGGGCAGCGCCTGGGCCAATCGCGACAAGGCGCGGTCGACAACGGGCTGGAGGGCGTCGGACAGTTCAGCGGGGGCGAGGGTCATGCCCCGATTCTCGCGGGGTCGGATCCCTTTGCCAACGGCGAAGGGCCCTGACCCCGAGATGCCGCCGGTTGATGCCGCTGGTGGGGTCAGAGCCTTTTGCCCTTGGCAAAGGAATCCGACCCCGATGGGGTGCCGCGTATTCATACTGGACGGCAGGCAATAAAAAAGCCCGCTTGCAGCGAACTGCCAGCGGGCTCTGCTCCCTCCCCCACGTCGGGATGCAGGGCCATCGTGCGGGCTGCGAAAGCACTTTGCACGCTGCACTGCAAAACAAAACCGGCGGGTATGGGTGAGCCCTCCGGGGAAAAGCCATTCCACGAAGGTAGAACCCCCCGTACGGATGAGGATGGCCGATAATCGGGATTCCCCCCAGCAACACGTGTCGTCATGTCTGTTGATCGCATCGCCAACGCGCGTCTCCGTGACCGCGTGGTCTCCGCCGAGGCCGCAGCCGCGCTGATCCAGCCCGGTGAAACCGTGGCCATGAGCGGCTTTACCGGCTCCGGGTATCCCAAGGCCGTTCCCGTCGAACTGGCCCGCCGCATCGAAGCGGTGCATGCCCAGGGCAACCCCTTCCAGATCAAGCTGATGACCGGTGCCTCGACCGCGCCGGAGCTTGATGGTGCGCTGGCCAAGGCCGATGGCATCGCCATGCGCATGCCGTTCCAGAGCGACCCGGATGCGCGCAACCGCATCAACGAGGGCAAGCTGGACTACATCGACATCCACCTCAGCCACGTGGCCCAGCACGTGTGGTTCGGTTTCTACGGCGAGATCGATACCGCCGTGATCGAAGTCTCGGCCATCCGCGAGGACGGTTCGCTGGTGCCCTCCACCTCGGTCGGCAACAACAAGACCTGGCTGGACCTGGCCAAGAAGGTGATCGTCGAGGTCAACGAGTGGCAGCCGGCCGGCGTCGACGGCATGCATGACATCTACTACGGCACCGCGCTGCCGCCGCACCGCAAGCCGATTCCGCTGGTGAACGCCAACGACCGCATCGGCGACACCGCACTGCGCTGCGACCCGGACAAGATCGTGGCGGTGGTGCGTACCAACGGCCCGGACCGCAACAGCCCGTTCAGCCCGATCGATGCCACCAGCGAGCAGATCGCTTCGCACCTGATCGAGTTTCTGCAGCACGAAGTGAAGAAGGGCCGCCTGCCGCCGAACCTGCTGCCGCTGCAGTCGGGCGTGGGCAACATTCCGAACGCCGTGCTGGCCGGCCTGGCCAAGAGCGGTTTCCGCGATCTGGCCGCGTTCACCGAGGTGATCCAGGACGGCATGCTCGACCTGCTGCGCGACGGCGTGCTGAGCTATGCCTCGTGCACGGGCTTTGCACTGAGCCCGCAGGCCAACGAGACGTTCAAGGAGAACATCGATTTCTACCGCGAGCGCATCATCATGCGCACGCAGGAAATCTCCAACCACCCGGAACTGGTGCGCCGCCTGGGCTGCATCGGCATGAACGGCATGATCGAGGTGGACATCTACGGCAACGTCAATTCGACGCACGTGATGGGCACGCGGATCATGAACGGCATCGGCGGTTCGGGTGACTTTGCCCGCAACGGTTTCCTGTCGGCGTTCCTGAGCCCGTCCACCGCCAAGAACGGCACCATCTCGGCGATCGTGCCGATGGCCAGCCATGTGGACCACACCGAGCACGACGTGTCGGTGATCGTGACCGAACAGGGTCTGGCCGACCTGCGTGGCCTGACCCCGCGCAAGCGCGCGCAGGTGCTGATCGACAACTGCGCGCACCCGGATTTCCGCCCGCAGCTGCAGGATTACTTCGACCGTGCCAGCCGCGAAAGCTACGGCAAGCACACCCCGCACCTGCTGCCGGAAGCGCTGTCGTGGCACCAGCGCTGGCTGGATACCGGCACGATGAAGGGCTGACGCCCGCGGCTGTAGAGTCGAGCCATGCTCGACTCTCCTTCCCTGTGCAGCCGAGCATGGCTCGGCTCTACAAGGGCCCGCTCCACAGAATCCCTGTAGAGCCGAGCCCACGCTCGGCTCCACGGCAAGTCGTTTACCCGCGCAGCGCCGCCAACGATTCGGCCTGCAGCCGCTCGTAGATCTCGAACTCGTCATTCACCGCCACGCCCAGCGCCTGCTCGAAGGCCTCGCGGTTGGCGTGTGCTGCATAGGCGCGCTGTTCTTCACCGCCCAGGTTCGACTGGAAGATGCCTGCGGCACTGACCGGCAGGAAATCCTCGTAGACAATCGGATCGGCCGTGGCCAGTCCGGCGGCCACCAGCACTTCAGCCGGCAGATCGGCCACGCGCTCGGGCGCAGCGCGGCCGGCGTCGGTCAGCTGGTAGCGGTAATAGCCCAGGCCTTCCTGGCGCAGCGTGTCATGGTCATCCGGGAAGCTGGCGAACACCGCCTGCAGGCGCTGGCCGTAGTCGCCGCCAGTGCTGCCTTCGCCACCGGCATCGCGTGCCTGCGACAGCAGCTGGTCGTACAGCGCGCGGCCCTTCGGGGTGAGCGCAAGGCCGCGCTGTTCGATCTCGCCGAAGCGCGCGGTATGGGTGCCGGCATCCCCGCCTTCGCCGCCCGGGAAATGCACGGCCTCTTCCAGTGCCTTGAAGCTGGTCTGGCGCAGCAGGATCGGGCAGGCGCGGCGCGGCGGGCCTTCGATCACCGCCTTGGCCGCCATGCCGTGCTCGATCATCGCCGCCTGCGCGGCATCGATGTCCAGCGTGCGTGGGGTCAGGTGGTTGATGTGCGGGCCACGGAAGCTGACCACGTCGGCCACCAGGCGATGCGCGTTGTGCAGCGCGTGGTAAGTCGGCAGGTCGACGGTGGCATCGCCGTGCCAGCGGAAGGTTTCCAGCGCCTCGTCGACGAAGCGCTCTGCATCGGCCTGCGACAGGCCGCCGTCACGCTCGGCCTGGTCGATCAGCGCCAGCGCGCCGTCGGTGAAGATACGGCGTCGCGCAAGGATCTTCGCCGATTCGGCACGCAGCGCTTCGTCTTCGATCAGCTCCAGGCGCAGCAGCGAGGTGAACACGCGGAACGGGTTCTGCGCCAGCGCGGTGCCAGTGAGCGGGCGGAACGCGGTGGAGTGCACCGGCACGCCAGCCACCGACAGGTCGTAGTAGCCCACCGGGTACATGCCCATCACCGCGAACAGGCGGCGCAGCGTGGCCAGCTCCTGCACGGTGCCGACGCGGATCGCGCCATGGCGCTCTTCATCCAGGCGTGCACGCTCGTCGTTGCGCTGCAGCTGCGCGGCCAGCGCCGGATCCTGGGCAAGCACCTGCGCGTTGATCCGCTCCACCAGTTCCACCAGCGTGCCGTACAGCGGCACTTCGGTGCGGTACATGCGGGACATGGCCTGCGCGAACAGGCGGCGGATCACATCAGGCGAAACGAAAGAGGCGCTCATCAGTCACTCGATTACGGGAACGGGGAACAGCTCGGACCCGTATTGTCGCCGGAGTGCGTGGCGGCGGCGATATGCAGAGCAACATGGCGCCGGGCCCGGGCAGGTCTGGTGGGTGCGAACCTTGGTTCGCACTGATCTGGCGGGGGAAGGAGCAAAAGGCGTGCGAACCAAGGTTCGCACCCACCAGAATCAGCCAGCGGCCGGCGCTACCGCTTCAACTGGCGCTTGAGGGTGGCATCCAGGGTGATCGGCCGGTCCCAGTGCTGGTAGCTGGCCACGATGGCATGGCGCACGGCGCGGTAATGCAGGTTGTCGGGCTTGGCGGGCATCCGCTTCACCACGGCTTCCCAGCCGCCCTCCGGGTCCTGGCTGAAGGCGCGCACGCTGTCGCGGCAGGTCTGGCCGCTGGCCTTGGCCCAGAAGCAGGCGAAATAGATGTCCCCGGCCTGCCATCCATGGGTGGTGAACAGCGCGCTGATGTAGCCGCGCGGCACGTCGGCATAGCGCGACACTTCGTCGAGGAAGGCGTCGGGGTAGCGCTCGGCGTAGTGGTTGATGTCCTGCAGCTGGGCATCGACCCAGCTGTCGCCGGTTCCCACCTCATACGCAGCCGAACGCTCGGCGGTCTGCTGGGCCAGCACGGTGGCCGGCGCCAGCAGCAGGGACAACAGCAACACGCGCAGTCGGAGGTTCATGGCCCGATTCTGCCGCAGCCGCCGGGCCCTGTCAGGCCGCCGCGGCGGCCTTGGCCTCGATCGCCGCCAGTGCAGCCGGCCAATCGTGGGCGGTGTCGGCGGTCACCATGCGCGGTTCGTCGTCGGCCACACCGTGCTGGGTCTCGTGTGCCCAGGTCACTGCATACGGGGTATGCACGCCCCAGCCACCGAGGGTGACCACCGGCTCGATGTCCGAACGCAGCGAGTTGCCGACCATCACGAAGCGCTGCATCGGCAGATCGAATTCGGCCAGCACGCGGGCATAGGTTTCCGGATCCTTCTCCGAGACGATCTCGATGCGCGGGAACAGCTCGGCCAGGTTGGCGACCTTGATCTTCGCTTCCTGGTGGAACAGGTCGCCCTTGGTGATCAGCACCACCGGGTAGTGCTCGGCGATGGCCGCCACCGCTTCGCGCACACCGTCGATCAGTTCGACCGGGTGGCGCAGGGTGTCGTGGCCGATGTCCAGGATGCGCTGGATGTCCTTCGCGTCAATGCGCTGGCCGGTGATGTCGATGGCCGCTTCGATCATCGACAGCGTCATGCTCTTCACGCCGTAGCCGAAGGTGCCCAGATGGCGCTGCTGCACTTCCAGCAGGTGGCGTGCGGTCTGGGTGTCATGCACATCGACGTAGCGCGACAGCAGGTCAAGGTAATCCTGCTCGGCCTTGCGGTAGTAGTCCTCGCTCTTCCACAGCGTATCGTCACCGTCAAAACCGACCAGGCCGATGGCGCGCGACGGCGCAGGCGTGGAGGTGTTCATCGCGCAAGGATACAGGGGCCATGGTGACGAAAAAAACCCGGGCGGCCGGAGCCGCCCGGGTTCCCATACGCCCCGATGCAGGTCTTACCTGCCCTGCGCACCCTGGGCTGCGCCGCCGGCGCCGGCCTGCTGGGCGGCCACGTAGGCCTTGTACTCGTCGGCACTGAGCTCGCCGTCCTTGTTGGTATCGGCCTGGTCGAACACCTGGGCCAGGCCCGCGTTCACCTGTGCCTCGGACTTGCTGATGGTGCCGTTGCCATCGGTATCGATGCTGGCCCAGGTCTGGCCACCGCCATTGGCCTGCGCCGATGCCGCTGCGGCCGCATTGGTCGCCTGGTCAGCGGCCTGGCCGGCCTGTGCAGCCGCCTGCTGGGCCTGCGCGGCCTCGTTCTGCGCATGCGCCGCCTGCTGCTTGGCCGACTGCGCCATCGCCGGAATGGCCAGCACGCTGCCAGCGGCGACGATCAGGGCGATCAGGGGCTTGCGGTTGCGAATAGTCATCAGGGGTGTCTCCTACCGATTGGGTGATGTTGCGCGGCGTGTTGTCTCCGCACGGCACCTACCCTGCCACCGCCTTTCTGAATCGATTTTGCGCCGCGACCGGCATCAACACACGCGATTAACCACTCGCCACCGCACATGCTTTAGCACGGTGGTTAGCGCGAAGTGAGTGGCTCATAAGCTGCGCATTCAGCGCGCCAGGATTTAACCGGCAGCGAACGAAAAACCTGCGTCAATTCGCGGTCTGGGCCGATGACCGCGAACTGAACATCACCCATCCCAGCGCAACACCGGCGAGCGCGCCGGCGATTTCCAGCACCACGCGGCTGCCCAGTTCGTTCGGATCATGGATGGTGGACAGGAAGATGCGCGCGTACAGCGGTGACTCCAGCCGCACGATGCCCATGTAGAACAGCTTCCACGCATCGATGCCGGCGGAGGCCACCACCGAGATGACACAGGCCCAGCCGATGGCATGACCCATCGACCAGTGCAGCAGCCGGCACAACCGCGACCACAGGAAGTACACCAGCAGGCCGACCAGCAGGGCGATGGCGCCGGCTTCCAGGGTGCCGAGCAGGCCGAAGTGCAGGGGAAGGTTCATCGGGTGGGCAACGGTGGGAAGGCGGTCAGTGTAAGGGTATCGGCAGGGTTGCACCCTGCACCCGCAGAGGCTTCAGGCAACGGCCAAAGCCAAAGCCAAGGCCAAAGCGGCATACCGAGGGTTGGCGGGGCACTGTGAGTGTGCGGGGCCGCCGTGAACCCATCCATGAAGTGCCCCCCGAGACTTGGACGGGGTCAGGCGGCCGATTGGGCCTGCTCCCGGTACTTTACCGGGCTCAGACCTTTCAGTTTCAGTTTGATGCGCTCTTCGTTGTAGTACTGGATGTATTCCACCAGCCCAGCCTCCAGACTCTCGATGCTGTCAAAGCTGTTCAGATAGAAGAACTCCGACTTCAACGTTCCGAAAAAGCTCTCCATTGCCGCATTGTCCAAACAGTTGCCACGCCGGGACATGCTTTGCTTCAACGAGTGCTTTTCCAGCATGTGCCGGTAGTTTTCATGCTGGTACTGCCAGCCCTGGTCAGAATGGATCATGGGGCGCTCATCCGGGGAAAGCTTGCTGATGGCCTCCTCCAGCATCTGACCCACCAGATCGAACACGGGCTGGCGCTTGATCTGATAAGCCACGATTTCACCGTTGTAGAGGTCCATGATCGGCGACAGGTACAGCTTCATGCCCTGCACCTTGAACTCGGTGACGTCGGTCACCCACTTCTGATTGGGTCGCTCGGCCTGGAACTCACGATTGAGATCGTTGCCAACCACAATATTGGCCGCCCCCTTGAAGGCCCGATAGCGCTTGACGCGCACGCGCGATTTCAGGCCCATCTCCCCCATCAGGCGCTGTACCCGCTTGTGATTGGTCCGATGGCCCTGATTGGCCAGTTCCAGCGTCACCGTGCGATAGCCATAGCGCCCTTGGCTCTGATCGTAGATTGCACGGATACGCTCACGCAGGTCTGCCTCGTCCTGATCCGGATGGGCCAGGACATGGTTCTGGTAATAGAACGTACTGCGCGACAGCCCTGCCGCTTCGAGCAGAAGCGACAGCGTATGAACCTGCCTCAATCCTTGGATGGCTTGCGCTTTGCGTCTTGCGCCGCCTGCTCTTCCCGGATCAAGGCATCGAGTTTTTTTAGGTAGTCGGTCTCCGCGCGCAGATAGGCGACTTCCTTGAGCAGCTCATCGCGGCTCATATCCTCAGGTGGCTTGGACGAACGGGTCTTTTTCATCGGCTTTCGGGGCGGCGGCAGGGGCGGTGCCAACGCTTGGGCACCGCCCTGAGCATACAGGCGCCGCCACTGCCCCACTGCGCCGGCATCACCAATCTGAAAGTAGGTGGTGGCCTCGCGCCCGGACATGCCGTCCTGGCTCATCTTCTCCAGGACAGCCAGCTTGAACGCGAGGTCATAGGACCGGGCCTGGCGGTGAAACCCGCGCCAACCGTGCAGCCGATAGGTCGCCACCCAGCGTCTGACCGTGGAGAACTCCAGGCTGTGGCGACGAGCAACGGCTTTGACCGATGTGGAGGTCTTGCAGGCCTCTTTGGCGACCTGCAGTTTGAAACGCGCGTCGTATCTGTTCATGTATCCCTCGGGGTTGGATCTGGCGTCCAACTCCCGGGGGTCACTTCACCATGGGGGCTTGGTCGCCGCATCCATGCGGCTCACACCCCGCACACTCACAGTGCCCCGCCTTCGACAGTATCCAGGTGGCCAGTAGATCCACGCCATGCGTGGATGAATCTCCATCGAAATCGAATATCTCGATGATTGAACAAGGAGCAGCCGAGCATGGGCTCGGCTCTACAACGGACCGCGCGGGAAACTGTCAGAGGCGGGGCGGTGCCGGAGTGCGGGGTGTCAGCCGCATGGATGCGGCTGCCAAGCCTCCATGGACGGATTTACGGCGTCCCCGCACTTCGGCACCGTCCCGCCAACCCAAGGAGAGCATGCTGTTGCTGTTGCTGTTGCTACTCCAGATTCTGCGGGTGCAGGGCGCAGCCCTGCCGATACCCCTACCGCACTGGGACGTCGTACGCGGTACCGGGATCCGGTTCGGGTTGCAGGGTGTAGTGCCACCACTCCTGCGGGTAGTTCACGAAGCCACGCCGCGCCATCGCCTGCAGCAACTGTTGGCGGTTTGCCTGCTGCCCCTCGCTCAGTCCGCTCGCCTGCGTGTGCGCACGTGGCCCGAAGAAGTCGAAGTCGGTACCCATGTCCAACGGCGTGCAGCTACCGCTGCGGCAATCCAGCAACCCAAGATCCACCGTCGCGCCACGGCTGTGGCCAGAACGCTCTGCGATGTAGCCATCGGCCAGCAGCCGCGGCTTGTCCAGGTCCGGGTACTGCAGCGCCTTGCGCGAGAGTTCGCCCGGGTCGTTCACCCAGGCCATGAAGGCCTGCACCGAGCGTACTGGCCGGTAGCAGTCGTAGAGGCGCAGGCCAAAACCCTGCGCACGCAGATCCTGTTCCACCCGCGCCAGCGCTTTCGCCACCGGGGCCAGCAGGTAACAGGAAGGAGCCTCGTAGCCCGGAACACGCGCGCCGGTGAAGTTGTTGGCACCGGCGTAGCGGATATCCATGTCGATACGCTGCGACAGCGAACGGATCTCCACCAGCCCGGCGTCGGCCGCGCCGGTGGCGGGTGAAACACGCGGTGGTTCAGCGGCGTGGGCGGTCGCCGCCAGGGCAGTCACCAGTACGAGTGAAATGCAGGTCCTGGAAGTCATAGCTGAAGTCGATGTCCGGATCGATCGCACGCAGGTCCAGTGTCGGTGCCGGGCCTTCGCCTGGCTGCAGCCACGCCTGCGCGTCGTCGCCCAGCGTATCCCAGCGCAGCAGCCAACGCTCCTGCAGTTGCAGCACGGCACCCTGCAGCCGTGGCGATCTGTCCACGCTGAAGCGCAGGCCGTCCCTGTCCGGGCACAACGATGCGGGCCCCAGCCAGGGATCACTGTAGCGACCCTGCCAGCGCGGCAGGTCATCGCCGCGTGCCGGCTGCGCGGCTGCGGTCGCCGGCCGTTGGTGGCCAGACGCTGCCTGCGCCGCTCGGTCAGCCTTCAGTTCGGCCAGGTACTCCATCGCCGGGCGCGTATCGTCTGGTGCGGTGAAGCGCTTCAGCATCGCCTGCATCAGCGCCGTGCGTGCGTCCTCGCCTTCGCCGTTGATCAGCATCACCACGCCCACCCTGCGGTCGGGCAGCAGCGCCAGCGATGAATACATGCCTGACAGCGTGCCGGTATGCGCCACCTTCCACTGCCCGTCCATGTCCGACACCCGCCAGCCATACCCATAACCGTAGAAATGCGCGTTGTCCCAGCGCCGCTGGCGCTCGCCCAGTGGCATCGGCATGTGCAGGGTCCACAGCGTGCGGCGTTGCGTGCTGTCCAGCCAGTCAGGTACCAGGGCGGGATCGAGCAGCACCTGCATCCAGCGTGTCATGTCGCGCAGCGAACAACGGATGCCACCCGCCGCCATCGAGGGCAGGTCCGGGCTGATCGCAGCATCGGCGTTCACCACCTCGTTGCGTTCACCACGCCAGGCATGCGGCTGTGCCACGTTGCCCACGCGCTTCACCGACCACGCCCCCACCTGGCAGCGCGTCATGCCCAGTGGTTCGAACACCTGCTCGCGCATCAACTGGTCGTACGGCTTGCCACCCGCCGCCGCCGCCACTTCGCCGGCCACCACGTACATCAGGTTGTCGTACGCATAGCGGCTGCGGAAGCTGCTGACCGGCTTCAGGTGCGCCAGCCCGGCGATGATGTCGGCACGGGTGAAGGCGTTCGGCTCCGGCCACAGCATCAGATCACCGGCGCCCAGGCCGAGGCCGCTGTTGTGGATCAACAGGTCGCGCACCTGCATCTGCTGGCCCACCCACGCATCGTGCATGCGGAAGCCCGGCAGATGCCGCTGCACCGGATCATCCCAGTGCAGCCTGCCCTGCTGCACCAACCGCGCCAGCAGCGCAGCGGTCATCGCCTTGCTGTTGGACGCGATCTTGAACAGCGTGTCCTCGTCGATGCGGCCGCCATCGCCGCGCGCGCCCCCTGCATGGCGATGGACCACCCGCCCCTCCTCGACCACCGCCAGCGCCAGCCCGGGCAGATGCTCGGCCTGGACCACGGCCGCGATGTCGGCCTCGATTGCGGCGCTGTCGGCCGACGACGCGGACGGTGCAGCCAGTGCCGCCGCGAGGATCAGCAGGTGGTGCATGCGGGCAGTCCCTCCATTGCCTGCGCCGTCACGGTGGACGGCGCGGATCGTGGCCTCAGAAGTTCCAGGTCACCACCAGCTGGGTATAGCGCGGGGCCTGCCAGCGCGTGCCGGTGGCGAACGTCGCTTCGCGGTACTGGCCGGGCTGCGCCTCGTAGCGCTGGTGCACGTTGATGGTCTTCTGGTTGTTGAACAGGTTGTACACCGACAACCGGGCGCTGAGGTCGATGCCCTCCACCGGCAACCGCCAGGTCACGTTGGCGCCCATGGTCCAGGTCCACGGCAGGCGACCAAACGCACCGCGCGGGCTGTACTCGAACTGGCGCTGGTTGTACGGGCCCGAACAGTTGGCCACGCACAGCCAGCCGGTGCCACCGCCACTGCCCTCGCTGGAGGTGCTGCCACCGGCGATGGAGTCGTTCGGCCACATCACGCCGTAGGCGGTGATCGGGCCACCGGACTGCACCTGCAGCGTGGTGCCGAACGACCACTGCTTGTTCAGCGCATACGCGGCACGCAGCTTGAACTGATGGCGGAAATCGTTGAACAGCACGCCATAACGTTCGTTGGTGGCCGGGTGGTCCCAGAACTGCACCATGCCGGTGTCGCCGTAGTTGGTATCGGAGTTCACCGGGCCTTCGAAGTTGCCCTCGCTCTTGGACCACAGATAGGACGCGTTGAACATCCACTTCTCGTCCCAGGCACGGTCGATCTGGAACTCCAGCGCCTTGTAGGTACGCTTGGGCTTGGAGTAACCGATCACCTCGCCACTGCCGCCCTTTCGATAGCCGCTGTTGGCGGTGTCGATGGTGATCCAGCCTTCGTTGGCGCAACCGATGCTCTTGTCGCCCCAGATCGTCAGGCTCTCGCCCGGGTTGGCGATCGGCCAGAGCGTGCTGGGGGTCGGGCCGCACGGGGTGTAGTTGATGCGGATGTCATCCAGCGCGCGGGTCATGCGCCGGTAGGTGGCGTTGACGCCCCACGACCAGGCCTGGTTGATCATGTTCTGGAAGCCCAGGATGTACTCGTCCTGGTAGACCGCCTTCAGGTCACGGTCCACGCTCTGGCGCAGGTCGGCACCGCCGGTGTTCATGCGGGTGTCGGTCGGCCCGATCTGCTGGCCGACGATGGGTGCCATGTACGGCGAACCGGTCGGCGAGGTTTTCCGTTCCCAGCCGTTCAGCACGTAATAGCTGTATTCGTCGGTCAGGCCACCGGCGAAGTTCACGTTGATGTTGTTGGTGACCGGCAGGTAGTAGCGGCCGGCGTTGCCGAACAGCTTGGTGCTGCCATCGCCGCGCATGTCCCAGGAGAAGCCGACGCGTGGCGCGATCAGGTCGTCCATCTTGATGAACGCCTTGCCTGCAGCGGTGCGGTTCTCGAAGCGGTCCCAGCGCACGCCAAGGTTCAGCATCAGGTTCGGGGTGATGTTCCAGATGTCTTCCAGATAGAAGGCATTGGCCTCGGTCTCGAAGGTGCCGCCCGAGCGGCGGTTGCGAGCACGCAGCATCTCGGTGACGCCGGCCGGTACGTAGGCGTTGGCGCCATCCCACACTTCATCGCCGGGCCGCGCCACGTAGGCGGTGTAGCTCAGCTCGGTCGGCCCTGGATAACGGGTGGACTGCTTGGTGGTCATCAGTTCGCGGTCGACACCGAAGCGCAGCAGGTGGTCGCCGAGCTGCCATTCGAAGTCCAGGCGCGCGACATCGCGGGTGTCATCGCGCTCGGCCACGGCCGCGCCGGTCGGGTGGCAACCGGCGCGCAGCCCCTGCAGCTTGCCCAGCCGCGGGCCGTAGGTGCTGTCGGTGAACACGGGGCTGCAGGCCTGGTCCAGCGACGAGTTGGTGAAGGCGCGCTGCTTGTTCTGGCCGACCATGGCACGCGCGGTGAAGTTCTGGCCGAAGTGGCCGGTGTAGGTGGCCGACCAGTTGCGGCCGCCGGTCTCGGTGACCGAGTCGCCACCCCACGCACCGAGCTGGTCGGCCTTCCAGTTGTAGCCGTACGACGCATTGGTGACATCGCCCTCGTCGGAGAACGCCAGCAGCGCCAGGCTGTGGTTGTCGTTGATGTTCCAGTCCAGCTTGGTGCCCCAGAAGCCGTTGCCGGAATCGTTCTTGAACCAGGTACTGCCATCGGACGAGGTGTTGTGGCCCTTGTCGCTGCGGTCCTCGTACATCGCGAACAGGAACAGCTTGTCCTTGATGATGGGTCCCGAGCCCCAGACGTTGGTCTTCAGGAAGGAATTGTTGTCGCGGCTGCCGTAGGAATGCGGAGTGCCGTCGCGGTGGAAATGATCGCCGCCACTGGCGCGCCACGCACTCGGCTCGGCGGTGACTTCAACACCGCCCTCGAATTCGTTGCTGCCCGAACGGGTCACGGCATTGATCACGCCACCGGTGGAGCGGCCGAACTCCACCGAGTAACCGCCGGTCTTGACCTGGAATTCGTTGAAGAACGCGAACGGCGCGGTGCTGAAGCCACGACGGGTATACATGTCGGTGACATTCAGGCCGTTGATGAAGACCGCATTCTCGGCCACCGATGAACCGGCGAACGACAGGCCACCGAATGAGGAGTTGCCGCCGACCACGCCCGGCGCCATCAGCGCGACCGCAGACAGGTCCTGCGCCACCGGCAACCGCGAGATCTCCTGGCGGTTGATGTTGAACGAGGTTTCGGTGGAGTAGACATCCACGCGGTTGATCACGCGGGTGCCAACCACCTGCAGTGCATCCAGGTTGGTGACACCGCCGCCGCTGGCCAGGTTGACCGTGGTGGTACCGCCGACGGCAACGCTGACCGATACCTGATCGCCCAGCTTCTGGCCATCGCGGCTGAGCTGCAGCTGGTAGTCACCCACCGGCAGCTGGCCGAGGCGGTAGCTGCCATCGGCGCCAACGGTGACGGCACGGGTCAGGCCGGTGCTGCTGCTGACCACGGTGACCTGGTCACCAGCGGTTGCACGGCCGGCGACTGCACCGCTCACGTTCTGTGCCATCGCGATGCCGGGCAGCACTACGCCCAGACACGCCCCTAGGGCGACGCACAATGCCGCCCGCTTGATGCTGTAAGCCTTCATCCCCTGCTCTCTCCTGCAAGAATTGAATGGTGTGGAATGCGATGTGTCGCGCTAGCGTTGCCCGGCTGGCAGTACCCGCCACTGGAAGTCGTAGCTCCATTGGTCGAAGTACAGGTTGCCGCCTGCCCACTCGGCCTCGCCGCGCTGCGAGTCGACCGTTTCCGAGCGGAAGTGCTGCTTGGCCGGCACCAAGGGCTGGCCGAAATCGTCGTTGAAGGCGATGCGGTAGCCATCGAGGCCACCCAGGTAGAAGTCGCGCAATGCCGGTACATCGCTGGCCAGCGCGCCGGTGGTCACGTCCATTGGCAGCCAGCCGTACGGCGCCAGGTAGACCTGCCCCCAGTCGTGCAGATTGTTGTAACCACTGCCATCGCCGGAGAACACCATGCCCGACTGCCAGCGCACGGGAATGCCGTTCATGCGCAGCAGCGCGATCAGCAGCAGGGTCTGCTGCCCACAGTCGGCATGGCCAGCGCGCAAGGCGTAATCGCTGATGTTGCTGAGCGTGGAGTATTCGCGTGCACCGGCCCACGGAATACGATCAACAGCAGCGAACAGCCTGCGCACCATTTCATGGGGGCGTGTTTCGCCCTGCAGCACCTGGTCGGAGAACAGCTTCAGCGCCGGGGTGAAGCGCACATGCGGCAGCTGTTCGGCCAGGTAGGGCTTCAATGCGGGATCGTTCGGTGTGGCCTGCACCTTGGCGGGATCGATCGCGGTATGCCGCGCGAAGATAGTCGCCGCGTAGCGGATCTCGAACCGGGTCGGCTTGCCGGCTACGGCTTTGGCTTCCAGGTAGGCGGTGCGCTGCGGGGTACCGGCCGGTGCCACCCGCGCCTTGCCCGGCGTGCTGCCCAGCCACTGCACCTGTTCCTGCTGCCCCGGGATCTCGCGCGGATAGGGAATCCATGCGCGCACGGTTTCGCCGGCCGGCACGGCATCGGCCTTCACCGTCAGCGTCTGGGTGAATTCGATGCGCTGTGGCAGCACCCAGGCCTGGCCGCTCTGTTCGGCGGCGGCAACCACGCGCGCGTGGTGTGCGTTGAGCACTTCGTTCGGGCCTAGCGCCGGCATAGGCGCATCTGCGCGGCGACGTGCACGCGCTTCGTCGCTGAGCAGGAACAGGTTCGACGGTGCACGCTTGAAGTACCGGCGCGTGCCATCGATATCGAGGTGTTCGATCAGGCCGAGCTGGTCCCAGCGCGCGAATTCCTCGTCGCTCAGGTCGGGGATCCAGCGGCGCACGGCGGCCTTCGCGGCCTGCTGGTCAAGGCTGAAATCCAGGCGGATACGGCGCATGCGCTCGCGCTGGAAGGCGCCTTCGGCAGTATTGCCTGCCGTTGCCAGCAGCGCTTCGGCATCGCTGAAACGACCGCTGTCGATCAGGTCGATCACCTGCGTCTGGCGCGCCCGCTGCTGGCTGCTGCGCGCATCCGCCGCCTGCGCGGCCGACGCCCACAGCAGCAGCGCGGCACACAGGCCGGCAGCAGCAGGCAGACGCGGTTTGCGAACGGCAGGATCCACAGCGACACTTCCCCAGCGCGGGTGGTAATGGCTGTGTAACACGGGCCGGAACACCGGTCAATAATTTATTCTTGCTTTCGCCAGAGAAAGGAATAAATATTCCAACTGGCATTCGAGGAGGGTATGCAGCGCATGATCCTGGCTTCCCGCGCACCGGACCGGCAGTGGTCGCGCCGGTTGACCCTGGCCCTGTGCCTGCTGGCCGCACCGGCCTTCGCACAGGCTGCACCGCCACCTGACCCCGGCGCGCCGCTGCCCTATGTGGTTGGCCTGCACGAGGCCTACCTGACACCGCAGTACTGGGCCGCACGCCTGGACAATGCCGATGCGCCGATCCTGGACCGCGCGCAGATCGACGCGCAGAACGCGCGGATGCGGGCGCAGGACAGCCACATCCAGGACATCGCTTCGCTGCCCGCACAGCTCGATGCCGCGCAGGTACGCGCCAGCATCAGCGCATTGTCACGCTGGCCCGAGCGTGCACTGTTCAACGAGAAGGGCAAGGCCATCGCCCCGGCGCTACGCAGCGGCATCCAGGCCAACCTCGGCCTCGATGCGATTCCCGCGCAGGTGACACCGGCCTACGGGCTGGTGGTGAAGCGTGCCGCGCTGCGCACCTTCCCCACCCGCGAGCGCGTCTTCAGCACTGCCGGTGACACCGACATCGACCGCTTCCAGGAATCGGCACTGTTCCCCGGTGACAAGGTTGCCGTGGTCCATCGCAGTACCGATGGCCATTGGCTGTTCGTGCACAGCGAGCGCTACAGCGCGTGGATCGAAGCCGACGCCGTCGCCAGTGGTGACAAGGCCATGGTGCTCGGCTATGGCGCCAAGGGACCGTACCGCATCGTCACCGGCGCCACCGCACAGACCGCCTACAGCCCGGAGGAACCGCGCGTCTCGCGCCTGCAGCTGGACATGGGCGTGCGCCTGCCTGTGCTGGCCGACTGGCCCGCCGCCGAACCGGTGAACGGCCAGCAGGCGCATGCCTCGTGGGTCGTGCAGCTGCCGGTGCGCGAAACCGATGGCCGCCTGAAGCTGGTGCCGGCGCTGCTGCCGCGCTCGCAGGACACCGCCGCCGACTACCTGCCACTGACCCCGCGCCTGTTGCTGCAGCAGGCCTTCAAGTTCCTTGGCGAGCGCTATGGCTGGGGCCACGACTACGACACACGCGACTGCAGCGGTTTCGTTTCCGAGATCTACCGCAGCTTCGGCGTGCTGCTGCCGCGCAATACCAGCGCACAGGCGATCAGCCCTGCGCTGGACCGCCTGCCCTTCACCGACAAGGTCGGCAAGGCCGCGCGCGACCGTGCGGTCACCGATCTGCAGGTGGGCGACCTGGTCTATATCCCTGGGCACGTGATGATGGCCATCGGCCACGTCGACGGCCGCACCTGGGTCATCCACGATACCGCGGGCGGCAGCTGGTTCGGTGCTGACGGCAAGCGCGTACAGGCCCACCTCAATGGTGTTTCGGTCACGCCGCTGGAGCCGATGATGGCCAGCGATACCGTCCGCTACATCGACCGCATCACCAACATCCAGCGCCTGCGCGCCAAGACTCCTGAATGAAGATCACTGCCATCGAACTGGGCATGCTGCGCGTGCCGCTGAAGACGCCGTTCAAGACCGCCCTGCGCACGGTGGAGACCGTGGAAGACGTGGTCGTACTGATCCGCACCGACACCGGCCACACCGGCTACGGCGAAGCCCCCGCCACCGCAGTGATCACCGGTGATACGCACGGCTCGATCATCGAAGCGATCCGCCACTTCATCGCGCCGCGCCTGATCGGCCAGGACGTGGTCAACCTCAATCGTCTGTGCGGGCTGGTGCAGACCGCGATGGAGCGCAACACCAGTGCCAAGGCCGCGGTGGAGATCGCGCTGTACGACCTGTGGGCGCAGCTGCACGGTGCGCCGCTGTACCAGATGCTCGGTGGCGGCGACCCGGTGATCACCACCGACATCACCATCAGCGTGGACTACATCGACAAGATGGTGGCCGATTCACTGTCGGCGATCGACCGCGGCTTCGAGTCGCTGAAGATCAAGGTCGGCAAGGACATCGGCCTGGACATCGAGCGGGTCAAGGCGATCCATGCGGCGGTGGAAGGCCGCGCCCTGCTGCGCCTGGACGCCAACCAGGGCTGGACCGCCAAGCAGGCGGTGCATGCGATGCGCACGCTGGAAGAGGCCGGCGTGGTGCTGGAGCTGCTGGAGCAACCGGTAAAGGCGGCCGACATCAGCGGTCTGAAGTACGTCACCGACCGCGTCAACACGCCGGTGATGGCCGACGAGAGCGTGTTCAGCCCGAGCCAGGTGATGGACCTGATCCAGCAGCGCGCGGCCGACATCATCAACATCAAGCTGATGAAGACCGGCGGCTTGTCCAACGCGATCCGCATCGCCGACATCGCCGGCATCTACGGTGTGCCGTGCATGATCGGCTGCATGATCGAATCCAGCATCAGCGTTGCCGCCGCCGTGCACCTGGCGGTGGCCAAGAGCGATGTGATCACCAAGGTCGACCTGGACGGCCCGTCGCTGGGCCAGTTCGACCCGGTCAGCGGGGGCGTGCATTTCAACGAATCGGAGATCAGCATCAGCGACGTGCCGGGGTTGGGCATCACCGAAGTGCGTGGGCTGGAGATGCTGGGTTGATCTCTGCCTTGCGGCTGGCCTGGCGTACAACTGACTCTTGGTCGGGCGTTACTTTTCTTTCCGCGGAAAGAAAAGTAACCAAAAGAAACGCTCCGCCGGCCGCGAGCCGGTGCTACGCACCGGTTCCCTGCGCTCCTCGGCCCGTCGAGGGACGGCGCGGGAACTCGCTGCGCTCAGACACCCGCCCCTCTTCGCCCTCGCCGGACCTGCGGTGCTCGGCTCGCTTGAAGGCGGACTCAACGTCAAAGGCAACAACTGCATCCCGTGGATCCACTACATGCGTGGATGCTTTTGCGCTTGCTTCTGCTCTACCCCGTATCCCCTTCGCGGCTGGCACGCGCGCGATCTGTCCGGGGTCGGGCGGGTGGGGTTTGCAGGGGTGTCCGCGCCATGGATGGCGCGGCCAAGCCTCCATGGACGGATTCACGGCGTCCCCTGCAAACCCCACCCGCCCGACCCACTCCATGACACGCTCTACGCTGCCAACCGCAACGCGCCTACACATGCCCGGACACCCCGCATGCCGCCCCTGCTGAAGATCCGTTCCGAGCGCGGGCAGATGTCGGCCATCGAACGCCGCATTGCCGACTTCATCCTCGACAACGCCCACCTGCTGCGCGACTACTCGTCCCAGCAGCTGGCCAGTGCGCTCGGCATCAGCCAGTCCAGCGTGGTGAAGTTCAGCCAGAAGCTCGGCTTCAAGGGCTACCCGGACCTGAAGTACTCGATCGGCCAGGATGTCGCCCGTGCTGGCGCCGATCCGCAGCAGGCACCCACCGAACCCGACAGCAGCGATGACTACCTGCGCCTGGGCGACGCCCTGCGTCGCAGCAAGGCGCAGGCCGAAGAGGAAACCCGCCAGGCGAACCCGCGCGAAGAGATCGAGCGCATCGTGCAGCTCCTCGACGGCGCGCCCAAACTGTTCGTCCATGGCCTGGGTGACGATGGCCTGTTCGCCCGCGAGTTCGCCATGCGGCTGTCGTTGCTCGGCCTGCTGGTGGTGCCGCATACCGACCCGATCCTGATGCTGGCCAACCTGTCGGCCGCGCGCCCCGGCGATGCGCTGCTGGTGTTCTCCGAATTCGGCAACCTGCCGCAGCTTTCGCAGCTGTCGCGCCAGTTCCAGGACATGGGTGGCAAGGTGATTTCCATTACCCGCCACACCGCCAACCCGCTGCGCGCGCATGCTGACGCAGCACTGGCGGTGTGTGCGCATGATCGCACGCCGCAGGTCGCGCAGCTGCTGTACCGTAGCGCCATGCATGCCCTGCTCGATTTCCTGTTCGTGCTGCTCTGCCACGCCAATCCGGACCGCCAGCAGCAGCTGGCGGTGAATCTGGAGCGGATCGACCACCTGCTGGATTCCTGACCGGAGCACCTGTTGATGAAATCGCTGGTCCGTCTCGCTACCGCTGCGCTGCTGCTTGCCGCAACGGTGTCCGTCCACGCCGCGCCGCTGGAGGGTGCGCGCCAGCTGATCGTGGTCACCAGCGATGGCTGGGACAGCACCCAGGGCCAGCTGCAGGCCTATGTGCGCGATGGCAAGGGCTGGCATGCGCATGGACGGGCGTTCCCGGTGGCGCTTGGCCGCACCGGCAGTGCCTGGGGCCTGGGCCTGCACCCGGCGCAGGCCGACGGCCCGCAGAAGCAGGAAGGCGATGGCCGCAGCCCGGCGGGCGTGTTCGCGCTCGGCAGCGCGTTCGGCTATGCGGTCACCCGCCCCGGCACCGCGATGGCCTACCAGCCGATGCTCGACAGCAGCTACTGCATGGATGTGCCTGCCTCACCGTTCTACAACCGCATCGTCGACGCGAAGAAGGTCGGCAAGGCAGCCGTGGCAGGTTCCACCGAGCCGATGCGGCTGGATCTGCACAACAAGGGCGACGTCCGTTACCAGGAAGGCTTCGTCATCGCCCACAACCCGGACAACCAGCCTGGCAAGGGCAGCTGCATCTTCGCCCACCTGTGGCGGCAGCCCGGCGAGGCCACCGCCGGCTGCACCGCGATGCCGCAGGCGCGCATGCAGGCGCTGCTGGACTGGCTGCGGCCGCAGGATGCGCCTCGCTTCGTGCTGCTGCCGCGCGCCGAGTACGCGCGGCTGCAGGCGCAGTGGCAGCTGCCCGCGCTGGCCGGAGACACCCGTTGAGCACGCAGGACGAACCGCAGCTGCAGCGCGCGGTCAGCCGCTGGCAGATCGTCGGCCTGTCGATCAACGATGTGATCGGCAGCGGCATCTACCTGCTGCCGGCCGCCACCGTCGCCCTGCTCGGCCCCTTCAGCCTGTGGGGCGTGGTAGCCGCCGGCATCGTCGTGGCCCTGCTGGTGCTGTGCTACGCGCAGGCCGCCAGCTACTTCGATGAACCCGGCGGCAGCTACCTGTATGCCCGCGAGGCGTTCGGGCGCTTCGCCGGGTTCGAGATCGGCTGGATGATCTGGCTGACCCGCATCAGCTCGGCGGCTGCGCTCAGCAACGCGCTGGCCGATGCAGTTGCGCGTTTCTGGCCCTGGGCCGGTGCTGGCCTGGGCCGCGTCGCGGTGATCGTGGTGTCGCTGGGCTTCCTCACCGGCATCAACATCATCGGCGTGCGTTCGGCCGCGCGTACCGGCGTGGTGCTGGTGATCGGCAAGATGCTGCCGCTGCTGCTGTTCGTGGCCATCGGCGCGTTCTACATCGACCCGCAGCTGGCCTTCTCCGGCCAGCGCCCGGACCCGCATGACCTGCAACGCATGGGCGAGGCCGCGCTGCTGCTGCTGTACGCCTACGCCGGTTTCGAGAACATCCCTGCGGCCGCCGGCGAATACCGCAACCCGCGCCGCGATATTCCGTTCGCGCTGATCACCATGATCATCACCGTCACCGTCATCTACGGCGCGGTACAGGTGGTGGCACAGGGTACGCTGGCCGGCCTGGCCAGCTCGGCCACGCCGCTGGCAGATGCCGCCGCCGGCTTCGGTGGCGAAGCACTGGCGCTGATCCTGACTGTCGGTGCCACCATCTCCATCCTCGGCACCAACAGCAACACGATGATGATGGGCCCGCGCTTCCTGTTTGCGCTGGCCCGCGATGGCTACGGGCCGAAGATCCTGGCGCAGGTGCACCCACGCTTCCACACCCCGGCCGCGTCGATCCTGTGCCAGGGCCTGATCGCGCTCGGCCTGGCCCTGTCGGGTTCGTTCGTGCAGCTGGCGCTGCTGTCGATGACCACGCGCCTGTTCGCCTACATCGGTACGGCGGCTGCGGTGCTGGTGCTGGCCAAACGCTTCGCGGACCGGCCAGGTGCACTGAAACTACCCGGCGGCCCACTGATTCCGGTGCTGGCGCTGCTGCTGTGCCTTGCACTGTTCGCCAGTGCCAGCTGGCAGAACATCGCCGCCGCACTGGTGGCGTTTGCCATCGGCGCGGTGATCTACAAGCTGCCGCGCAAGGATGCCGACGCCGCGTGACCGGTAGCGCCGGGCCATGCCCGGCGGATTGATCTGGCGATCACGCTGCCGGACCGGGCCGTTAACCGCCACGCAGGCACGATCAGGCTTCGTCCACAACGGAGCCTTCCATGACCGAGTACCAGATCCCCGGCCGCGTACCGGACGACAGCACGCCGCGCGACGCGGTCAGCAACTACTGGCGCGAACGCTATACGTCCGAGCCCTACTACGACGACCAGCTGTTCTTCGAGGACTACGAACCGGCCTACCGCATCGGCCATGCGGCCCGCGCACAGGACATGATCCGCGCCTACGAACAGGTCGAAGCCGAGCTGGAATCACGCTGGGCCAATGAACGTGGCCGCAGCCGGCTGGAATGGGCCCAGGCGCGCGGCGCTGTGCGCCGTGGCTGGGAAGATGCACAGCTGGCGGACCCGCGGTTGAAGCGATAACGCCAGGCTTCTGTAGAGCCGAGCCCGTGCTCGGCTCTCGCACCACGTCTGTAGAGTCGAGCCATGCTCGACTGAGCCGAGCATGGCTCGGCTCTACACCAGGTCGATCACTCCTGTTCCGGCAGCGGTGGCACGACCGCGCTGCGCTTGCTCTCACCACCACCTGCAGCGATGAGGTCGCGGGTGTTCTTCTGCACCGCCACAGCGCCGAACAGCGACAGCGCATACGCCATGCCGTAGAAGCCCTTCTCGCTTGATGCCAGGGTGGCATTCCACAGCCCAACAAGCAGCAGCATCAGCGCCGACAGCAGCGCAAACCAGCACAGCGCGTAGTACAGCGCGCTCACCGGAATACCCTCGACGCGGTCACGCACACTCTTCTGCAGCGACACCGCCGCGAACAGGCCGAACAGCAGCAGGGTCAGGTAGTAGCCCTTTTCGTTGAGCGCCATCGTGGCGGCGTTGAACAGGCCGATCAGGTAGGCCGCCGCGCCCAGCAGCAGGGCCACCCACGAGGCGGCGATGAAGGCGGTGGACGGCTTGTGGGGCATGGCAGTGTTCATTGCAGATCCTTGCAGTCAGGCGGGCTTGCTTTGCCCGGGCGTGGACACCCTAGACCATTCGCGCGTCAGCGCACAGGGGGAAAAAGGACCTTCGGGCCACGACCGTCACCGCTCCAGTGGTATACAAGGGACAGCCCGGCCATCCGCATCCCCGCCCTGGAGATACCCATGACCCGCATGCCCCTGCTGCTCGCCTTCGGCCTGGTGCCGATCCTCGCCACCTCCGCCTGCAATGCCGCCGACCCGGCCGCCAATGGCGCCCAGGCCGCCGCCCCCGCAGCCTCTACCGCGGCCGACCAGCGCCCGTTCACCGCTGCCGAGGTCAGCCGTTTCGACCAACCGTGGGCGATGACCTTCCTGCCCGACGGCAGCCTGCTGGTCACCGAGAAGCGCGGCAAGCTGCAGCATCTGGATCTGGCCAGCGGCCGGAAGCATGAGATCAGCGGCGTTCCGAAGGTCGCCTACGGTGGCCAAGGTGGCTTTGGCGACATCATCCTGCACCCCGATTTCGCCCGGAATCATGTCGTTTACGTCAGTTACGCCGAGGAAGGCACGCTGGACACCCGCGGTGCGGCCGTGGCTCGCGCCACGCTGGCGCTGGACGCCAGCGGTGGTGGCCAACTGAAGGACCTGAAGGTGATCTGGCGGCAGAGCCCCAAGGTCAGCGGTGAAGGCCACTACGGCCACCGCCTCGCCTTCGGCCCGGACGGCAAGCTGTGGATCAGCTCCAGCGAGCGGCAGAAGTTCGACCCGGCGCAGGACATGGGCAGCAACCTCGGCAAGATCGTCCGCCTCAACGACGATGGCAGCCTGCCCGCCGACAACCCGTTCGCCTCCCATGGCGGGGTGGCCGCGCAGATCTGGTCGCTGGGCCACCGCAACATCCTCGGCATGGCCTTCGACGCCAACGGCAAGCTGTGGGCGCATGAAATGGGCCCGGCTGGCGGCGACGAACTGAACCTGATCGTGCGCGGCGCCAACTACGGCTACCCGATCGTCTCCAACGGCGACCACTACGACGGGCGCCCGATTCCCGACCACGACACCCGCCCGGAATTCGCTGCACCCAAGGTGACCTGGACGCCGGTGATCTCGCCGGCCGGCTTCGTGATCTACAGCGGCAGCCTGTTCCCACAGTGGAAGGGCAGCGGCTTCATCGGTGGGCTGTCGTCGACCTCGCTGGTACGCGTAGCGTTCGACGGCGACAGCGCGCGCGAGACCGAACGCTTCAACATGGGCGAGCGCATCCGCGAAGTGGAACAGGGCCCGGATGGCGCATTGTGGCTGCTGGAAGACGGCAGCAAGGCACGCCTGTTGAAGCTGACGCCGAAGGCCTGATCGGCACATTTTCCCGGAACGGCCCCGCATGCGGGGCCGCTTCCGTTTACTGGATGGTGATGACCTTCACCTCGGTCTTCTTGCAGGCCTGGTCCAGGCACTGCCCGTTCAACCACACCTGTCCATCGCCGATCATCACGCCCTGCTGGTTGACGAAGACCTTGCCGAAGTCCTGTTCGGACACCGCCTTGACCACCGCCGGTGTGATGATCTTCTCGTAGTTGCGCTGGAACTCGCCCGGGCCGGTGATCTTCTTTCCATCCGCGATGTTCAGCGGGAAGCGCACTTCCTCCACCACGGCAGCACGATCACCACCGACCACGGCGGTCCTGAACGCGTTGAACACCTTTTCGTACTGCGCCGCATCACCAAGCAGCGTTTCGATGCGTGCGCGTGCGTCTTCCGCGGGCGCATCCGCTTCGGGTGCGGCCGGTGCAGCGGCGGCGGGCTCAGCGGTGGATGCCGCAGGCGTTGCCGGGGCGCTGGCCTCCATCGGCGGCGGTGCATCCGCGGCGGGCTCGGCCGGTGGTGCCGCCGGCTGCGAACAGGCCGCCAGCAACAGGGCGGGAATCAGACAAGCCATCCAGCGCATGCGCGCACTCCATCGAAACAGGGAGCCCGATGGTAGCGCCGGGGCACGCCCGGCGTGTTCGTGCAATGTGAGCGCAGCAACGCCGGGCATGGCCCGGCGCTGCCATTCCGCGATCAACCCTTCAGCAGCTCGAACTGCACGGCTTCGCCGGCCGCCGACGAGGCGCAGACCCACAGGTCAAACTGACCCGGTTCCGCGCGCAGCACACCGTCGCGGCCGGTGAACGCCAGCTGTTCACGGGTCAGGGTGAACACCACTTCGGCCGACTCGCCCGGCTGCAGTGCCACCTTGCGGAAGTCCTTCAGTTCGCGCACCGGGCGCACGCGGCTGGCCACGCGGTCGTGGATGTACAACTGCACCACTTCCTCGCCGGCCACGCGGCCGGTATTGGTCAGCACGGTGGTGATGGTCAGGGTGTCGTCCCAGCCGAGCTGTGCCGTGCTCAGCTGCGGCACGCCGTAAGCGAAGGTGGTGTAGCCGATGCCATGGCCGAACGGGTACAGCGGTTCGTTCGGGATCTCGCGCCAGCGCGCCTTGAACTCCGACATGGTCGGCAGTTCCGGGCGGCCGGTACGCGGATGGTTGTAGAAATACGGCTGCTGGCCGGACACCTGCGGGAAGCTGACCGGCAGGCGCGCGGACGGGCTGTAATCACCGAACAGCACATCGGCCACGGCATGGCCGGTCTGCGTGCCCAGGTACCAGGTGACCGCCACGGCATGCGCGTTGCGCACCGCGCCCTGCAGCGCCAGCGCGCGGCCATTGCGCAGCAGCACCACCAGCGGTTTGCCGGTCATCGCCACCGCTTCGGCCAGCGCCTGCTGTGCCGGCGGCAGAGTGATCTCCACGCGCGACTGCGCTTCGCCGCTGTAACGCTGCGGTTCGCCCAGTGCCAGCACCACCACGTCGGCACGCAGCGCGGCGGCAACGGCCGCTTCGGTGCCGCCCGGAATCGCGGTTTCCAGATCACAGCCGGGCACGATCTCCAGCAGCGAGGCATCGCCGATGGCGGCGCGCACGCCGGTTTCCAGGTCCACATAGCGCTGCTTGTCACCGAACAGCGTCCAGCAGCCTTCGATGTTCTCGCGGTCCTGCACGAACGGGCCGATCAGTGCGATCTTCTGCCCGGTCTTCTGCAGCGGGAGCACGTTGTCGCGGTTGTTCAGCAGCACGATCGAGCGGCGCGCGGCATCACGCGACAGGTCGTCATGCGCGGCGATGTGCGAGGTATCGGCTTCGCGCGCCGGGTCCAGCGAACGGTACGGGTCGTCGAACAGGCCGATGGTTTCCTTCAGCCACAGGATGCGGCGGACGCCTTCATCCAGCACCGCCATCGGCACCTCGCCGCTCTCGACCAGGCCCGGCAGGTGCTCGGCGTAGAAGCCGCTCTGCATGCTCAGGTCGAGGCCGGCGGTGAACGCCTTGGCGGTGGCATCGCGGTCGTCGGCGGCATAGCCGTGGGCGACCAGTTCCATGTCGGCGGTGTAGTCGGAGATCACCACGCCCGGGAACTTCCACTCACCGCGCAGGATGTCGGTCAGCAGTTCGGCATTGGCGCTGGCCGGCACGCCGTTGATGTCGTTGAACGAAGACATCACGGTGATCGCGCCGGCGTCGAAGGCGGCCTTGAACGGCGGCAGGTGCACGTCGCGCAGGGTCTGCGGCGAGATGTCCACCATGTTGTATTCCATGCCGGCCATCACCGCGCCATAGGCGGCGAAATGCTTGGGCGTGGCCAGCAGCGAATCGGCCGCGCGCAGGTCGCTGCCCTGGAAGCCGCGCACGCGGGCGGCGGCGAACGCACAGCCCAGCACCACGTCCTCACCGGCACCTTCGGCGCCACGGCCCCAGCGCTGGTCGCGGGCGATATCCACGGCCGGTGCGTAGGTCCAGTGCAGGCCGGCGGCGGTGGCCTCGATGGCAGTGGCACGCGCAGTGCGCTCGGCCAGGTCCGGCTCGAAGCTGGCGGCCTCGCCCAGCGGAATCGGGAACACGGTGCGCATGCCGTGGATGACGTCGGCGGCCAGGATCACCGGGATGCCCAGGCGGCTTTCCTCGGTGGCGACCTGCTGGATGCGGCGGCCCAGCTCGGCGCCGACACCATTGAACAGCGAGCCGACCTTGCCCTCGCGCACCTGCTGCAGCACCTGGTCGGCATTGCGCACGTTGGCTTCCGGGTTCACGTCCGGGGCGAACGGGCGGACCATGTCCGCGAAGACACCCAGCTGGCCGACCTTTTCCTCGACGGTCATCTGGGCAATGAGGGATTCGATGCGATCGGAGGCCACCAGCAGTCCTTGATGAAAACGTTTACAAGCCCGGCATTCTAGCGATCCCGAGCCATTTGGCGAGAGGTTTCGTCATTCAGTTTCAGGCTCCAGCCGGATCCGTACGGTCCGGCTGGAGGCATCGCAGCTTACTCCGAGCCGGCCAGCTGGCGCTGCCCGGCCATCAACATGGCGTCGCTGGAGGCCTGGAACACGCGCAGGCCGAAGGCCGGCAGGATCGCCAGCAGGTGGTCGAAGATGTCCGACTGCACCGCCTCGTACTCGCCCCAGGCGGTGCTGCGGGTGAAGCAGTACAGCTCCAGCGGCAGGCCCTCGGTGGTCGGCTGCAGCTGCCGCACCAGCAGGGTCATGTCGGTATGGATGCCCGGGTGGCTGCGCAGGTAGCGCTCGACGTAGGCACGGAAGGTGCCCAGGTTGGTCACCCGGCGGCTGTTGACCTCGGCCACGCCCTGCTCGCGCAGGCGCCCGTTCCACTGCCCCAGCTCCTGTTCCTTCTCGCGCAGGTAGTCGCGCAGCAGCGCGAACTGGCCGAGGAAGGCCAGGTCGCCCTCATCCAGGAAGCCGACGCTGTGCTGGTCCAGGTACAGCGCGCGCTTGATGCGGCGGCCACCGGCTTCCTGCATGCCGCGCCAGTTCTTGAACGACTCGGTCACAAGCTTCTTGGTCGGGATGGTGGTGATGGTCTTGTCGAAGTTCTGCACGGTGACGGTGTGCAGCGCGATGTCGATGACATCGCCATCGGCGTTCTGGCTGGGCATCTCGATCCAGTCGCCGATGCGCACGCGGCCATCGCCGCTGATCTGCACGCTGGCCACCAGCGACAGGATGGTGTCCTGGAAGATCAGCATCAGTACTGCGGTGGCCGCGCCAAGGCCGGTGACAAGATAGCGCAGGTCGACGCCGGCCAGGGTGGCAACGATCGACAGGCCGGCGATCACGAAGATGACGATCTTGGCGACCTGCAGATAGCCCTTGATCGGCTTGTTGCGTGCCTCGGGGCGACGTTCGTACAGGTCGTTGGCCGCATCCAGCGCATGCGAGATGGCCAGCACCACGGTCAGGATCGCCCACGCCTGGCAGGCGCCGATGATGAAGCCCACCAGCCCTGGCGGCAGGTCCGGCACGATGCGGATGCCCGAGGCGATCACCTGGCTGGGCACCACATTGGACAGACGCGAGATCACCCGCATCAGGTGGCTGCCACGGCCGGTGTCAGCGCCCGGCAGGCGGCTGAGCAGGCGTCGCAGCCCGCGCAGCAGGATGCGCTTGGTCACCCAGTTGGCCAGGCCGGCGGCGATCAGCAGCGCCGAGATCATCAACGCCAGGTAGGCGCCGGGATAGGGTTCCAGTGTGTTCTGCAGCTTTTCCAGCCACTGTACCGCCACCACCGCATCCACCATCAGTTGTCTCCTGTCTGTTCCGTTGTTGCCAAGGTTGCCAGCCAGCGGCCGGCACTACCGGGGTTACCGGGTCATTCCCGCGTACGCTCGATGATCACGCCCACCGCGCGCGCGCCGCGCACCGCACCGGGCTTGCTCAGCTTCAGGCGCAGCCACTTCACGTCGAATTCGGTCAGCACGATCTGCGCGCAGCGCTCGGCCAGTGTCTCGACCAGGCCGAACTCCGACTCGCGCACGAACTGCTCCAGGCGCTTGCTCACCGCCTTGTAGTTCAGGGTGTGGGCGATGTCGTCGGTGGCCGCGGGGCGACGGTTGTCGAAGCCCATTTCCAGGTCGAACACCAGGTCCTGGCGGATCCGTCGCTCCCAATCGTAGATGCCGATCAGGGCATCGATCGTCAGCCCCTCGATGAAAACCTTGTCCATTGCGGTTACCAGCGCCAATACAGGCGACCATGGTAACGGCACGGCAGTGACCCTGCCCGGAACGGGCGACGGGTGGCCGGCACGGGGCGGGCCCGGAAAAAAACAAAGGGCCCCGCTAGCAGGGCCCTTTGGTACTACCGTTTGTCCCCGGGGGGAGCTGTTGAACAGCCGCGAGTCCCGGTGGCGCAGGCACGCAGAGTAGGCAAGGACCAGATCGCCGGTCAAGGCCAATTCCGACAGGGCAGGTCAGGTATTCGCCCGAGGCGAAACGCAGGAAATCAGCCGCACGGACAACGACGTTCCCTTATGGTTGTTGCCCGCCTGACTGGCCAACATCGATACATTCTTCACCACCGCACATCACGATGGCTTCATACGATGCACTGCGGCGCGCGCTGTCAGCGGAGCGCCTGTCGACTTACGAGAGAATCGCATCGACCTGCAGCCCTGACGTCACTGCTGATTCCCTGTATCTCTGGAACATGCGGATGTGCGGTGCGCTGATGATGCCGGTCCATCTGTGCGAGGTGGTCACCCGCAACGCCGCGGCAATGGTTCTTGTTCGGCAGCACGGTCCACGTTGGCCCTGGAATGATGCCTTTAGACGCAGGCTGCCAACTTCGTCCAGTACTTCTCCACGCACGGCACTGGAACAACTTGCCAGTCGCGTAAGCGATACACCTGAAATGGTCGCCAACCTGCCCATGGTGTTCTGGCAGCAGCTGTTCACATGTCGCTTCGATTCCACGCTGTGGATACCGGCACTCAGCGGAGTCCTGCGCCATGCGCCTTGCGCCCACCCCAGTGTCATCCGGAAAGCCATCCACGCGGATATTGGCCGCATCCGCCACCTGCGCAACCGCATCGCCCATCACGAGCCCATCCTCGAGCGCGACATCGGCGCCGATCTGGCCGCGATCGGGCGGCTGATCCACGCCCGCTGCCCGCACACCCTGGGCTGGCTGCAGCGCCATGAGCGGGCGACGACCGTGCTGGCCGCGTCGCCGTTGGCAGGGCGTCGGTAATACGTCCGCCGGGCGTGGCCCGGCGCCGCTGGTTCACACCGCTGGCAGGGTCGCCATGTCCCAGCGCGGGGTCACGTCCACCTTCGGCGGGCTGTGCTGGCCGGCCTGCAGGCGCAGGGCGCCGGCGAAGGCGATCATCGCGCCGTTGTCGGTGCACAGTGCCGGCCGCGGGAAGCAGGCGCGGCCACCCAGGCGCTCGGCCATCTGCTGCAGACGGGCGCGCAGGCGCTTGTTCGCGCCCACGCCGCCGGCCACCACGATCACGTTGGTGCCGGCCGCTTCCAGCGCGCGCTCACACTTGATCGACAGGGTCTCGACCACGGCATCTTCAAAGCCACGGGCGATGTCGGCGCGGGTCTGCTCGCTCTGGTCGCTGTCGCGCCAGGCCATCAGGACCTGGGTCTTCAGGCCGGAGAAGCTGAAATCCAGCCCAGGGCGGTCGGTCATCGGCCGCGCGAAGCGGTACGCGCCCGGCGTCCCCTGCTCGGCCAGCCTGGCCAGCTGGGGGCCGCCCGGGTACGGCAGGCCCATCAGCTTGGCGGTCTTGTCGAAGGCCTCGCCGGCCGCATCGTCCAGGGTCTCGCCCAGCAGGCGGTACTGGCCGATGGCATCCACGGCCACCAGCTGGGTATGGCCGCCGGACACCAGCAGCGCCACGAACGGCGCTTCCGGCGGATCGTCTTCCATCAGCGGGGCCAGCAGATGGCCTTCCATATGGTGGACGCCCACCGCCGGCACCTCCAGCGCCCAGGCCAGCGAGCGCGCCACGCCCGCACCCACCAGCAGGGCGCCGACCAGGCCGGGGCCCGCGGTATAGGCCACGCCGTCGATGTCGCCCACGCCCAGCCCGGCCTCGGCCAGGGTCTGCCGCACCAGCGGCAGCAGCTTGCGGACATGGTCGCGGCTGGCCAGCTCGGGCACCACACCGCCGTACTCGGCGTGCAGGGCGATCTGGCTGTAGACCGCATGGGCGCGCAGGGCCGCGCTGCCGGCCAGGTCGGTGTCATACACCGCCACGCCGGTCTCATCACAGGAAGATTCGATGCCAAGGACTCGCATGCCTGCTATTATGACGCCCCTGCCGCCCCCTCGGGGGATGTGCAGATCTCACTGCTTTCGAACTTCCGGCCCGTATTCAGGGTTGCCCGCTTGCAGTTTGTCTATTCGCCGCTATAATGTGCGGCTCGCCGGGCGTGACCCGGTTCTACTGTGTCCCGGAGATTCCATGCCCAGCGTCAAAGTCCGCGAGAACGAGCCCTTCGAGTTTGCTCTTCGCCGCTTCAAGCGCACTTGCGAAAAGGCCGGTGTGCTGGCCGAAACCCGCAAGCGCGAGTTCTACGAAAAGCCGACCCAGGAGCGCAAGCGCAAGGCCGCCGCTGCTGTGAAGCGTCAGCTGCGCCGCTCGTCGCGCGACGTCACCAAGCGTCAGCGCCTGTACTGATCGGACGCATCTTCATTGCGGCGGGCTTGCCTGTCGCGATGGAGCCGAAGCCGGCACGCGCGAGCGTCGCCGGCTTTTTGCGTTTCCGGGTTCGGGCATCCGCCCCGCCCCACCTACCACCACGAGGTTCCTCATGAGCATGAAGCAGCAGCTCACCGACGACATGAAGGCCGCCATGAAGGCGGGCGAGAAGCACAAGCTGGGCGTGATCCGCCTGATCAACGCCGCCATCAAGCAGCGCGAAGTGGACGAGCGCATCGAGCTGGACGATACCGCCGTGATCGCCGTGCTCGACAAGATGGTCAAGCAGCGCAAGGACTCGGTCAGCCAGTTCGAAGCCGCCAACCGTGAAGACCTGGCCGAGATCGAGCGCGCCGAGATCGTGGTCATCGAAGCCTACCTGCCGGCCAAGATGGGCGAAGCCGAGATCGTGGCCGCCATCCAGGCCGCCATCGCCGAGACCGGTGCTTCCGGCCCGGCTGACATGGGCAAGCTGATGGGTGCGCTGAAGCCCAAGCTCGCCGGCCAGGCGGACATGGGCCTGGTGTCCAAGCTGGTCAAGCAGCTGCTGGCGTAAGCCATTGCCGGGGTCGGATCCCTTTCGCATCGCGGAAGGGCTCTGACCCCATTGATGCACCCGCTTCACCGCTCCTTCGACCGCCGGCTGTTACAACACCCCCATGGTCGAGCAATCCAACGCCCCCACCGACACGCGTCCCCACGGCATCCCCGCACGGCTTCGCCACTATGCTGACCGCCTGCAGGACAGCTTCCCGATGGCGGTCGCCAAGCGCTTCGTCGAAATCGACGTGCTGACCCAGGCCGCCTCGGTCTCCTTCTACGCCCTGCTGTCGATGGCACCGCTGCTGGTGCTGCTGCTGTGGCTGACTGCCTCGCTGTACCCGCCAGCACAACAGACGTTGATCAGCCAGATCGGTTCAGTGGCCGGCAGCAGCGTGGCCAGCGTCGCCGACACCGTGCTGCACAACGCCAACAGCCAGCCCAGCGTGGGTTCGCTGGCCGGGCTGTGGAGCACGCTGCTGCTGTTCGTGGGTGCCACCGCCGTGTTCGCCCAGCTGCAGAACGCGCTGAACCGGATCTTCCACACCAGCGGCCAGCGTCTGGAAGGCATCAAGGCCTGGCTGCGCAAACGCGTGTTCTCCTTCGGCGTGGTGCTGGCACTGGGCTTCCTGCTGATCCTGTCGATGACTGCCACCACTGCGCTGCAAGTGGTGTTCGCACAGCTGCCCTCGGTGCTACCGGCGATCGGCTACCTGACCTCGCTGCTGCTGTACACGCTGGCCTTCGCCTTCCTCTACCACTACCTGCCGGACCGCCGCGTGGCCTGGCGCCAGGCCTTCATCGGCGGTGCCATCACCTCGGTGCTGTTCACCCTGGGCCGCTACGGCATCGGCGTCTACATCGCCACCGTGGCCCCGGGCAGCGCCTACGGCTCGATGGGCGCGCTGGTGATCGCGCTGGTGTGGATCTACTACGCCACCGCCGTGTTCTTCGTCGGTGCGTTGATGACCGCGGTGATCGACGAACGCCTGCATGCGCGGGCGCAGCTGGCCAAGGCCGGGGTCGATGCGGAACAGGCAGGCCCGGAGGTCACCAGCGAGTAAACTAGGGGGAATCCGCCGCCCCCTGCTGCGCGCCCTGGCGGCCGCGCCCTGCCCTGTTGCCCATGGCCCGTATCCCCGACGCTTTCATCGACGACCTGCTCGCCCGCACCGACATTGTCGAGGTGGTGGGCAGCCGCGTGCCGTTGAAGCGCCAGGGCAAGGAGTACGCAGCGCGCTGCCCGTTCCATGACGAACGCTCGGCCTCGTTCACGGTCTCGCCCACCAAGCAGTTCTATCACTGCTTCGGTTGTGGCGCGCACGGCACCGCGATCAGCTTCCTGATGAACTACGACCGCCTCGAGTTCCTCGACGCGGTGGATGAACTGGCCAAGCGCGCCGGCATGGAAGTGCCGCGCAGCGAGAACCCGCGCAGCCCGCAGCAGCAGGACGACAGCCGCGAGCTCTACTCCGCTCTGGACGCCGCTGCCAAGTTCTTCCAGAAGAACCTGGAAGGCAGCGAGAAGGCGCGCAGCTACCTCGACGGCCGCGGCGTGGACGAAGAGAACCGCGCACGCTTCCAGATCGGCTATGCGCCCGATGGCTACAGCGGGCTGCGCGATGCGCTGGGCAAGGACGAGCGGCGCATGAAGCTGCTCGACCGCGCCGGCCTGTTCTCCAAGAACGATCGCGGCCACGTCTACGACAAGTTCCGCGACCGGGTGATGTTCCCGATCTTCGACCGCCGTGGCCGCGTGATCGCCTTCGGCGGCCGCGTGTTCGAGAAGGACGACGGCCCCAAGTACCTCAACTCGCCCGAGACCGCGCTGTTCCACAAGGGCCGCGAACTGTACGGCCTGTGGCAGGTGCGCCAGGCCAACCAGAAGATCGAGCGGCTGATCGTGGTCGAGGGCTACATGGACGTGGTCTCGCTGTTCCAGTTCGGCGTCACCCAGGCGGTGGCGACGCTGGGCACGGCGACCACGCCGGACCATGCCGAGCTGTTGTTCCGCAACGCGCCGGACGTGTTCTTCTGCTTCGACGGCGACGCCGCCGGCCGCCGTGCCGGCTGGAAGGCGCTGGAGTCGGTGCTGCCGCGCATGAAGGATGGCCGCCAGGCCTTCTTCCTGTTCCTGCCCGATGGCGAGGACCCGGACACCATCGTGCGCAAGGAAGGCGCCGAGGCCTTCAACGAACGCCTGAAGCAGGCCACGCCGCTGTCGCAGTTCTTCTTCGACGAACTGACCCGCGAGATCAACCTGGGTACGCTGGACGGCAAGGCCCGCCTGGCCGAACGGGCAAAGCCGATGCTGGCGCAGATTCCCGACGGCGCCTTCGGCGATCTGATGAAGCAGCAGCTGGGGCAGCTGACCGGTCTGGGAGGTGGCAACGCTGCCGCCACGCGCGCACCACAGCCACAACGCCAGCCCTCGCGCACGATCCAGCCAGTGGCCAAGCGCAGCCTGGTGCGCGGCGCGATCGCCGTGCTGCTGCAACAACCGTCACTGGCCCTGACCCTGGGCGGCAAGCATCACTTCCAGGGCCTGCGCCTGCCCGGCGTGGAGCTGCTGCTGGAGCTGCTGGGGCTGGTCGAACAGCGCCCGGACATCAGCACCGGCGCCCTGCTGGAACACTTCGACGGCCGCGAGGAACAGGCCTCGCTGCATACACTGGCCGCACAGACGCTGCCCGGCACCGAGGCCAGCTGGACCCAGGAACTGCACGACGCCGTGGCCCAGCTGGAGAAACAGCTGCTGGTGCAACGTCTGGAGGAGTTGTTGGCAAAGCAGCGCCAGCAGGGTCTGGACGATACTGACAAATACGAACTGCGCGAGCTGTTGAAGGCCCGCGCCGGGCTGCGCCTGTAGAGGGGCAGAACGCTTTCACGGAGAGGACCATGCTGCTGCGCCTGACCTGCCTGCTGTTGTTGTCGCTCTGCCTGCCGCTGGCGGCCCTGGCTGCGGATACCCCGCTCAATGAAGTCCGGCCCGGCCTGTATGCCGGCGGCCAGCCCAGTGCCGCACAACTGCGCGAACTGGCCGCACAAGGCGTACGCACCGTGATCGACCTGCGCCAGCCCGACGAGGACCGCGGTTTCGATGAAGCGCACGTGGCCGAATCGCTGGGCCTGCGCTATGTGCGCATTCCGGTGGCCGGTGCCGAGGGGCTGGATGCGCCCAATGTGCGCGCCGTGCACCAGGCCCTGCAGCAGAGCCAGGGGCCGGTGCTGCTGCACTGCGCCTCCGGCAACCGCGCCGGTGCCGTGCTCGGCCTGGTCAATGCACGCTACGAACATGCCAGCCCGGAACAGGCCCTTCAGCTGGGCCAGCGCGCTGGGCTGAAGTCGCTGGAAGCCGCCACCCGCCAGCGCCTGGCCACACCGGTCACCTCGCCCTGAACCCTCCGCACAAAGGACTCTGCCCACCATGACCCGCTGGTGGTCGCGCCTGCGACCGGACAACTTCACCCTCGCCCTGCTGTGCACCGTCGGCCTGGCTTCCCTGCTGCCGATGAAGGGCGCCGCCGCCATCGTCCTCGACGATGTCACCACGGTCGCCATCGCGGCGTTGTTCTTCCTGCATGGCGCACGCCTGCCGCGCGAGTCGATCATCGGCGGCATGCTGCACTGGCGGCTGCACCTGACCATCCTCGCCTGCACCTTCATCCTGTTCCCGCTGCTGGGGCTGATGTTCAAGCCACTGTCGGGCTGGCTGCTGACCCCGGAGCTGTACCTGGGCGTGCTGTTCCTGTGCACCCTGCCGTCCACCGTGCAGTCGTCCATCGCGTTCACCTCGATGGCGCGCGGCAACGTACCGGCAGCGGTGTGCAGTGCTTCGTTGTCGAGCATCCTCGGTGTGTTCCTGACCCCGCTGCTTCTGACCGCACTGGCCGGTACCTCCGGCGGCGTGCACGACCCGCTGCATGCGATCGGCGGCATCATGCTGCAGCTGCTGGTGCCGTTCGTGGCCGGCCACCTGCTGCGGCCATGGATTGCCGGCTGGGTGGAGCGGCAGCGCGCACTGCTGCGCTACACCGACCAGGCCACCATCCTGCTGGTGGTGTATTCGGCGTTCGGCGAGGCAGTGACCGAAGGCCTGTGGAGCAAGACGCCGCTGCTCTCGTTGCTGGCCGTGGCAGTGGTGGCCGCGGTGCTGCTGGGTATCGCCATGCCGCTGATCACCTTCATCGCCCGCCGCCTGCGCTTCAACCGCGAGGACGAGATCGCCATCGTGTTCTGCGGCTCGAAGAAGAGCCTGGCCACGGGCGTACCGATCGCCAAGGTGCTGTTTGCTGGTGGCAGCCTCGGTGCCATCGTGCTGCCGGTGATGATCTACCACCAGATCCAGCTGATCGTCTGCGGTGTGATCGCGCAGCGCTACGCCAAGCGCAAGTCCTGACACGACGTGGAGAACATCCACGCACGGTGTGGATCTACTGTAGAGCCGAGCCCACGCTCGGCTGGCGGTTGAACGGCGCAGTTGGATCCACGCCACGCGTGGATGATCACCAGACCGAATCGCTGTCCAGCAGCCGCGCCACGCTGAATCGCGGCAGCCATACCCTCAGGTCGTAGCTGCGGTCAGCACCGGTATCCACCCTGGGCGATGTCCCGGCATGACCCGGCAGCTGGCGCACTTCGCAACGTCCAGGGGCGGCACAGCCCCAACCCTCCCCGCCACGCGCCTCGATACGCACGTTGTAGAGCTCCAGATCGTTCAGCAATGCCGTCATCGGGGGGTACGCAATCATCTTCGGCTGCGTACGCATGCCATGTACGTTGCCGGTCAGCACCAGCAGCCGTGCGTTGTTCGGCAATGCCTGTGCGCGCACGCGGACCTCTTCGGCCATCGCCCGGTCGCGTGCCCCACTACCCGCCGTTTCGGCAGGTAGCACGCGATCAAAACCGAATACCTGCACGTCGCGCCCCCGGGTACGCAGCGCGCGCGCCGCTTCGATCAGGTCGAGCATGTCCTTGCTGCGACGGCCGTCATGCATGCGGCTGCGGACGCTCCAGTACGGCGTGCCACGCAATGCAGCGCGCGCCTTGGCCGTGCCGGAAGACACCAGATACGTCGCCAGCGCGGCGTTCTCGTCAGTCGGCAGCTCCAATGCCAACCGCACCGGAGTGCCATCGGCTGCGTAGGCCTCCATCAGTTCCCGAACCAGCAGCGGTGTCTCGCGGGTACCGTGGAATTCGCCCAGTATCAACAGGCGGTGCTCACCGGCGTGTTGGCGGATCTGCGCGGCGGTGTCGTCGGCATGCACATTGAGGGCCATGCCGAGCGCCAGCAGCAGCGCGCTGGTCCAGCGGAAAATCGAATGCATCCCTGCTCGCTCCTTTCCTTGGGGTCAGGAACAGCAATGGCGACGCCGCTGGAAGAGATCAAGTGTAGAGCCGAGCCCACGCTCGGCTGCTCTTCCAACCAGCCCTCAGCCGAGCATGGGCTCGGCTCTACAGGTGGCGCTTTACAACCAGGGCAGGATCCAGTGGTCCACCAGCAGGAAGGCGAACAGCGCCATCAGGTACACGATGGAGTAGTAGAACATCTTCATCGAGAACAGTTCGTCCGGCGGGTTCAGCATGCGCCAGGCGTACCAGAGGAACACGGCGTTGAGCACGATCGCGCCGCCCAGGTAGAACGCGCCGCTCATGCCCACCAAGTACGGCAGCAGGCAGACCAGTGCGAGCACCACCGAATACACCATGATCTGCTTGCGGGTGTGCACCACGCCGTGGGTCACCGGCAGCATCGGAATTTCCGCCTTGGCGTAGTCCTCGCGGCGGAAGATCGCCAGCGCCCAGAAGTGCGGCGGGGTCCAGATGAAGATGATCAGCACCAGCAGCGACGAGTACGCCCAGTCCGACGAGCCCTGCATGCCGGTCACTGCGGCCCAGCCCAGCATCGGCGGCATCGCGCCGGCCAGGCCGCCGATGACGATGTTCTGCGAGGTCGCGCGCTTCAGGTACACGGTGTAGATCACCGCATAGCCGATCAGCGAGGCGAAGGTCAGCACCGCGGTGATCAGGTTCACCCACAGCACCAGGATGGTCATCGACAACACGATCAGCACGCCGGCGAACACCAGCACCTGCCACGGCTTGACCTTGCCCACCACCAGCGGACGCCACGAGGTGCGCGCCATCTGTGCATCGATGTGCGCATCCAGCAATTGGTTGATGGCGGCGGCGGCCGAGGCCGCCAGCCAGATGCCGAGGAAACCGAGCACGCCGGCGCGCACCTGCTCCCAGCTGGGCACGCCCGGAATGGCCAGGACCATGCCGACCAGGGCAGTGAAGACGATCAGGGCGACGACCTTGGGCTTGGTCAGGTCCCAGTACTGGCGGTAATTGGAAAACATGGAATCAGTCCGGGGCACGCAGGCGGGCCAGCAGGCTGACCAGCACGAACAACAGGGCAACGGCCACGCCGTTGTGGGCCACCGCCACTTCCAGCGGCAGCGCCAGCTTCACATTGAGGATGCCGAGGGTGACCTGCAGCACCAGCAGCACGATCAGCGCACTGGCCCAGCCACGCATGCTCGGCAGGCGGAACAGGCGCACGCCCAGCCACAGCAGGTAGACGGCCACCACCACCGCGAACAGGCGATGCGCCATCTGGATGGCGATACGCGAGGCACCATCCAGCACGCCCCCTTCGTAGTCCACGCCGATGCCGCGCCACAGGGTGAAGCCTTCGACGAAGTTGTGCTGCGGCCACCATTGGTTGGCGCAGCGCGGGAAATTGTCCAGCGAGGCGCTGCCACCGCCGCAGGCCAGCGCAGCGTAGTTGGCGCTGACCCAGCCGCCCAGTGCGATCTGGGTGACCAGCACCGCAACGCCGATGCGCAGCACCCACTTCAGCTTCGGAGCTTCGGCCAGGGTGATCGGCATGTGCGTGGCGCGCCAGGCCATCCACACCAGCAGCGCGAACATCAGCATGCCGCCCAGCAGGTGGCCCATCACCACGATGGGCTTGAGTAGCAGGGTCACCGTCCACATGCCCAGCAGGGCCTGGAAGATCACCACCGCCAGGGTCAGCAGGGCAGCACGCGCCAGGTCGATGTTGCTCCAGCGCAGCGCGGCGATCAGCAGGATCGCCTCGCCGATCAGGGCCAATGCACTGGCGGTGCCATGCCAGCCCATCATGTACAGCGGTATGCCGGCGGCCACCAGCACGCAGGCGGTCACCACCGCCGTGCTTCCGAATCGCCGCTTGCGCGTGGCCAGCAGCGCCAGGGTCAGGATCTCGATGCCCAGCGCGCCGGCCAGGAAGCGGTGCACCTGCTCACGCCAGGCCTTGTGCGTTTCCAGCGGGCGGATTTCCGCCGCCGGGTGGCCGATGGTTTCTTCCACGTGCTGCGGCCAGGTGGCCTGGCCATAGCAGGTCGGCCAGTCCGGGCAGCTCAGGCCGGCATCGGACAGGCGCACGAAGGCGCCGAACATGATCGTGCTCGCGGTCATGATCATGGCGAACCACGCCAGGCGGTGGAAATTGCGGTGCAGCGCCGGACGCGCGGAAAGGCTCATCAAACGGGACTCACTTCAGTTTCAGCAACGTGGCCATGTCCTTGCGCAGGCCCCCCAGGTCACTGCCGGGGGCATGGCGCATGATCACGAAGCCGTTCGGATCGATCACGTAGACCGGCAGTCCCGCCGGATCATCAACGCCCGGCAATGCCGCGCGCAGGGCTGGCGACGGAGCCAGCGGCCGCAGCGCGGGCAGCGAGGCGATCGACGCCGGTGGCGTACCCAGCCACAGGATCTCGACATTATCGGCGTTATGGCCGAACAGCTGCCACACCTTGCCCAGTCCCTGCGACAAAGTGACGCACTGTGCGTCGCAGGCACCGGCCGGCGCCACCAGCAGGCGCCAGGTCCGGGCCTCGGGGTTCCACGGATAGGGCTGGCCGTTGGCCAGCGTCGGAGCCTGCTGGCGTAGATCCACCGGCGGCTTCAGCAACTGGCCGGCATTACGGTGCCCGGTCGGCTGCCAACCGGAGAAGCGCAGCACGGCGGCCAGCGCCATCGCGCCGAAGAACACGGCAAACAGCAGCACCAGGGTCCGGCGGCCTGAGCCGCGCGCCTGCGGGGACGTAGCAGTGTTCATGCGGGGCATTTTCTCATGGTTGGGTACGGGATGCCGGTCGGGCCACGGCGCGCCTCCTGCGCCATTCCAGCACCAGCGCCACCACCAGCACGGTCAGGGCCAGCCCGAACCACTGCACGGCGTAGCCCAGGTGGCGCTGCGGTGGCAGCGTGTTCGGCAGCAGGTCCAGATCGCGCTCGTCACCGAAGGGCAGTGAAGGGTCCAGGCGCAGTACACGATCGGGAAGTGACTGCACCCCCAGCGCGCGGGCCAGGCCTTCGGCCGGCAACCGGCTGGCCAGCCAGCGGCCCGCTTCCCCCGTGGCGGAGAATGCGGGACCGAGTGCCAATCCGGCCGACGGCGGCGGTGCCAGCAGGCCACGCACGGCCACCGGCGAAGGCGGTGCGGGCAGCTCCGGCAGGGCGCGATCCGGCGGCAGCGCGCGCCATCCCAGATCAACCAGCAGCACGCTGCCCTCGTCGCTGCGGAATGGGCGGTAGATCTTCACGCCCGCGCGGCCGTGCCGGGTCTGGTTGTCCAGCAGCACCACGCCGGGAAGGAAGCGACCGTGATCGGCCACGCCATGCAACGCGCCGGGTGCGGCGAGCGCCTGTGCCAGCGACAGTACCTGCGCTGTGGCTGGACCTTGTGCATCCAACATTGCCTGTTTGGCATGCATGCGCTGCAGCTGCCACAACCCCAATGCGGTGAAACCGGCCATTGCCAGCACCGCCAGCAGCCATCCGAGCACGCGCGTGTGCTGGCGCATCATGACAAGTCCGCGCAAACGCGGTCAGATAGGCACATCCACCCTGCCCTCGAGCCGCGCATGAGTGATTCGCTGAAGACCCTGCTGGTAATCGCGTTTCTGATCGTCATCGTCTGGAATCTGGGCGCCGGCCTGTATTACCTGCTGGTCGACCGCGGCCAGACCAAGCGCACGGTCAACGCACTGACACGTCGCATCGCGGTGTCGGTGGCGTTGATCCTGCTGGTGATCGTGAGCATCTACATGGGCTGGATCAAACCGCACGGCATCGGCGGCTGAGGCCACCGATGCGTGCGCGGTCAAAGCACGTAGACGAACAGGAACAGCATCAGCCACACCACGTCGACGAAGTGCCAGTACCACGCGGCGGCTTCGAAGCCGAAATGGTTGTCGCGGGTGAAGTGTCCCTTGGCCGAACGCAGCCACATCACGATCAGCATGATCGTGCCCAGCAGCACATGCGCGCCGTGGAAGCCGGTCAGCATGAAGAACGTCGAACCGTAGATGCCCGAGCCGAGCGTCAGGTTCAGTTCCTTGTAGGCGTGGATGTACTCCTCCGCCTGCAGGGTGAGGAAGCCGAGGCCGAGCACCACGGTCAGGCCCAGCCAGATCAGCAGCTGGCGGCGGTTGCCCGCCTTCAGCGCGTGATGGGCGATGGTCAGGGTCACGCCGGAGGTGAGCAGGATCAGCGTGTTGATCAGCGGCAGGCCCCAGGCCGGGATGGTCTGGAAGGCGCCACCGATCGCCGCCGGGCCGTTGGTCGGCCAACCGGCGGAATAGCCCTGCCAGAGCAGTTCGTTGGTCATCACCCCGCGGCCTTCGCCGCTGAGCCACGACAGGCCCAGGTTGCGGGTGTAGAACAGCGCGCCGAAGAAGGCGCCGAAGAACATCACCTCGGAGAAGATGAACCAGATCATCCCCATCCGGAACGAGCCATCGACCTGATGGTTGTAGTTGCCGGCCTGCGATTCGCGCACCACGTCACTGAACCACCAGAACAGGGTCAGCACCAGCATCGCGATGCCGAGGTAGAACGTCCAGCGTCCCCAGCTGGCATCGTTGAGCCAGCTGGCCACGCCCACCATGGTCACCATCATCGCGATGGAACCCACGAACGGCCATTTGCTCTGGGCCGGGACGAAGTACACGTTGGCGTCGGTCGGTGTCTGGGCCATGTCGGTATCCGGGTCAGGGTGCGGCGTGCGCGCCTTCCGAGGTGGCGGCCGGAGCCAGCCGATCGGACAACGCGTCGTTGCGGTAGAAGGTGTAGGACAAGGTGATCGTCCTGATCTCCGGCGGCAGGTCCGGATCGACGATGAAGCGCACCGGCATGTCGCGCTTCTCGCCGGCCTGCAGCGTCTGCGCGGTGAAACAGAAACATTCGGTCTTGCTGAAGAAACCCGACGCGCGCGCCGGTGCCACCGAAGGCACCGCACTGCCGACCACGGCCTGCTGGCTGTCGTTGCGGGCGAAGTACAGGGCCTCGTTGAGTTCACCGGGCACCACGTCCATGGTCAGCTGTTCGGGATGGAACGACCACGGCAGGCGCGAGTTGACGCCGCCATCGAATTCCACCCGTACGGTGCGCTTGCCGGACGCCGCACCCGCACTGGCTTCGCTGCCGGGGCCGCGCTCCAGGCGCACGCCGAACACCTTCTCGCAGGCGATGCGATACAGCGGCACCAGCGAGAACGTCAGCAGGAACACCGCCACCGCCACGCCGATCAGGCGCGGCAGCCCGGCACTGCGTGAGGTCGCGGTGGCCGGTGCGTCGCTCATCGGCCGATCACCCCACTGAGGATGAAGCCGACGTAGACCAGCACGGCGATGGCGCCGACCCAGGCTGCGGTGCGCCTGGCGCGCTGGCGTTGCAGTTCGATGTCGTTTTCCGGGGCGTCGCCCGGGCTGTTGTGGAGCCGGGCCATGCTCGGCTGCTCCACGTCAGCCGAGCATGGCTCGGCTCTACAGGTCTGCAGCGGGCTCTCGTTATGCATGCCCCACCTCAATGCGTGATGTCGTCATGCGCCAGGTCCCCTGGGCGGATGGTCGGCGGCGTGGTGAAGGTGTGTGCCGGTGCCGGCGACGGCAACGTCCACTCCAGGCCACGCGCGCCTTCCCAGCTCCGCGCTTCGGCCTTCTCGCCGTTGCGCAGCGACGACAGCAGGATCGCGGCCATCATGAACGGCGTGACGAACATGCCGAACGCACCGATCGAGCTGATCAGGTTCCAGTCGGCAAACGCCACGCTGTAATCGGGAATGCGGCGCGGCATGCCGGCCAGGCCGAGGAAGTGCTGCGGGAAGAACAGCAGGTTGACGAACACGATCGACCACCAGAAGTGCACCTTGGCCCACTTCTCGCTGTACATGCGCCCGGTCCACTTCGGCCACCAGTAGTACACCGCCGCGATCAGCGCGAACACTGCGCCGGTCACCAGCACGTAGTGGAAGTGGGCCACCACGAAGTAGGTGTCGTGGTACTGGAAGTCGGCGGCGACGATGGCCAGCATCAGGCCGGAGAAGCCACCGATGGTGAACAGGATGACGAAGGCCACCGACCACAGCATCGGCGCTTCGAACGTGAGCGAACCGCGCCACATCGTGCTGACCCAGTTGAACACCTTCACGCCGGTGGGGATCGAGATCAGCATGGTGGCGAACATGAAGTAGATCTCACCACCCAGCGGCATGCCCACGGTGAACATGTGGTGGGCCCAGACGATGAACGACAGGAACGCGATCGCGGCGGTGGCATACACCATCGCCTGGTAGCCGAACAGCGGCTTGCGGCTGAAGGTCGGGATGATCTCGCTGACCACGCCGAACGCGGGCAGGATCATGATGTAGACCTCGGGATGCCCGAAGAACCAGAAGATGTGCTGGTACATCACCGGGTCACCGCCACCGGCGGCGTTGAAGAAGCTGGTGCCGAAGAACTTGTCGGTCAGCAGCATGGTCACCGCGCCGGCCAGCACCGGCATCACCGCGATCAGCAGGAACGCGGTGATCAGCCAGGCCCAGCAGAAGATCGGCATCTTCAGCAGGTCGATGCCCGGCGCGCGCATGTTGAGCACGGTGGCGATGATGTTGATCGCGCCCATGATCGAACTGATGCCGGCCACATGGATGGCGAACACGCTGAAGGCGACGTTGTAGCCACCCTGCAGCGACAGCGGCGGGTACAGGGTCCAGCCACCGGCCGGTGCACCACCGGGCAGGAACAGGGTCAGCAGCAGCAGGCTGAAGGCCACCGGCAGCAGCCAGAACGACCAGTTGTTCATGCGCGGCAGCGCCATGTCCGGCGCGCCGATCTGCAGCGGGATCATCCAGTTGGCCAGGCCGACGAAGGCCGGCATCACACCGCCGAAGATCATCACCAGCGCATGCACGGTGGTCATCTGGTTGAAGAACTCGGGCTTGACGAACTGCAGGCCCGGCTGCGCCAGCTCGGCGCGGATCACCACGCTCATCGCCGCACCGATGATGAACATGATGAAGCTGAAACCCAGGTACAGCGTGCCGATGTCCTTGTGGTTGGTCGAGAAGAACCAACGCTCGAAGAAGCTCTGGTGGTGATGGTGATCGTCGTGCCCAACTGCCGAGTGCGCCATTGCAAAACACCTCTCAGAATCGGTTGTCACCACGGCCGCAGCAGGCGGCCGCGGGCTTTACATCACGCGCCGCTGGCTGCGGTGGCAGGTGCGCTGCCGGCTTCGGCAGCGGCAGGTGCTGCCGGTGCTTCGCTCGCAGGTGCAGCCGGTTCTGCAGGTGCCGCAGGGGAAGCGGGCTCGGCCGGCGGTGCAGGCTTGCGCTGCGCCAGCCACTGCTTGAAGTCTTCCTTGGACACCGCCTCGACCACGATCGGCATGAAGCCGTGGTCCTTGCCGCACAGCTCGGCGCACTGCCCGCGGTACACGCCGGGCTGCTCGATGCTGGTCCAGGCCTCGTTGATGAAACCGGGGATGGCGTCCTGCTTCCAGCCCAGCGCCGGCACCCACCAGGCGTGGATCACGTCGTCGGAGGTGATGACGAAGCGCACCTTGGTATCGACCGGCAGCACCAGACGGTTGTCGACATCCAGCAGGTAGTGCGGATGGCTCTCGCGGGTCGGCACGACGCCGCTCTGCCGCACCCGGTCGGACTCGCGGTCCAGGCGGCTGGTGAAGGTGACGTTCTCGCCGAGGTATTCGTACTTCCACATCCACTGGTAGCCGGTGACCTTCACCGTCATCTCGGCATCGCGGGTGTCGTACATCTTGATCAGGTTGGCCGTGGCCGGCCATGCCATCACGATCAGGATGATCACCGGGATCACCGTCCAGATGATCTCGGCCTTGGTGTTGTGGCTGAAGGTGGCCGCGACCGCGCCCTTGGATTTGCGGAACTTGAAGATGGCGTAGGCCATCGCCCCGAACACGATGACGCCGATCACCGTGCAGATGATCAACGACAGGTTGTTCGATTCCCAGGCCAGGCGCGAGGTCTGGGTCACCCCCTTGCCCATGTTCAGCTGCCACGGCTTGGGATCGGCCGCCTGGGCCCAAGCCAACGCCGGCATCAGTCCCCCGGTCGCCAGCACTGCGGCAACCGCGTTCACGCACTTCGTGCCCCACCTGCTGCTTTGCTTCATTGCCTAGACCCTTAGCGTCGTCGGTTGCCGCCATCGCTGGCGGCGAGCAAGCTTTCAAGTGTCTCTGCGAGCGTCTGACGTTCGGCCGGCGCGAGGAAACTCCCCACCTCCACCTGCCGGCCGCTGGATGCCAGCCGGACCCTCTCATCGTCGGTGAGCAGGCGCACCCAGTGGGGGTGGGCCCGGAACACCGGCGATCCACCGGGTACGGGGATGACCTCCACGTACGCCGGTACTACCCGGATCTCCTCCTGCCGTTCACCACTGCGCCACAAGGCACGCAGCGCCGCCGCCAGCACCAGGCTGTACAGCAGCGCGAACAGGGGGGCGAACGCATTGCCGGCCAACCACCCGAAGGCGGACACCAGCCACATCGCACCCGACAACACGGTGAACAACAGGACGAACTGCCGGGCATCGAGCGCCCGTGGGGGACGCAGCCGCAGCTGCGTACCTGACCCATCCGGAGCTGGAAGCACCTCGATCATGTCGCAACCGCGTTCCTGCCGCGGGAAACGTCTCGATGGTAGCCCCGCCCTCTCGCCGGTAGCAAGGGTGCATTCACACTTTTTCAGATGCTGCAACACAGCATGAGGTCGGCGGCGCGAATGACGAATTCGGCACAAATATTGGCAGGATTTATGAACACGCCGAATCCACCACCGTTAGGGGCTATCAGCCCTTCATGAAGGTGTCTGCGCGGCACTTCCGAAGGCCGCAAAAATGTTTAAAATCGCCAAGTTTTCCATTGGCCGGACCGGCATGAACGCACCTTCCTCCTCCCCTGCCGCCAGCGACGCCCCGCGTCCCGGCGCGCTGCTGTCGCCGGAACTGCCGGCGCCCCCCAACCCGTTCCGCCAGGCCATCACCGATGCCTGGTTGAAGGACGAGGCCAGCCATGTGCGCGAGCTGCTGGCGCAGGCCCGCCTGCCGGCCGAAGAGCAGGCCAGGGTGCAGGCGCTGGCCGCCGACCTGGTCGGCCGCGTGCGCGTGCGTGCCAAGGACCAGGGCGCCATCGAAGCCTTCATGCGCCAGTACGACCTGGGCAGCGAGGAAGGCGTGCTGCTGATGTGCGTGGCCGAGGCGCTGCTGCGCATTCCGGACCAGGACACCGCCGACAAGCTGATCCGCGACAAGCTGGCCGATGCCGACTGGGAAAAGCACCTGGGCGGCAGCGACTCGGTGCTGGTCAACGCCTCCACCTGGGGCCTGATGCTGACCGGCAAGCTGGTGCAGATGAACGACGCCACCCGCGCCGATGCTCCCAGCGCGTTCAAGCGCCTGGTCGGCCGCGTCGGTGAGCCGGTGGTGCGCCTGGCCGTGCGCCAGGCCATGAAGATCATGGGCCACCAGTTCGTCATGGGCCGCACCATCAGCGAAGCGCTGTCGCGCTCGCACAAGGGCGACAACGCCAGCTACCGCTACTCGTTCGACATGCTCGGCGAAGGCGCGCTGACCATGAAGGACGCGCTGCGCTACCTGGAAGACTACCGTCGTGCGATCCACGCGATCGGCGGCGATCACAAGGCACGCGGCGGCCGTCCGGACGGCGACGTCAACAATGCCCCGGGCATCTCGATCAAGCTGTCGGCGCTGTACCCGCGCTACGAGCACGCCAAGCGCGAGCGCGTGCTGAAGGACCTGGTGCCGGGCGTGCTGGAACTGGCACAGCTGGCCAAGAGCTACGGCATCGGCTGCACCGTCGACGCCGAAGAATCCGACCGCCTGGAACTGTCGCTGGACATCATCGAGCAGGTGTTCTCCGACGCCTCGCTGGCCGGCTGGGATGGCTTCGGCGTGGTCGTGCAGGCCTACCAGAAGCGCACCCCGTACACGATCGACCACCTGGCCGACATGGCGCGCCGCGCCGGTCGCCGCCTGCAGGTGCGCCTGGTCAAGGGCGCCTACTGGGATGCCGAGATCAAGCGCGCGCAGATCGAAGGCTATCCGGGCTACCCGGTGTTCACCCGCAAGCAGAACACCGACGTCTCCTACCTGGCCTGCGCCAAGCGCCTGTTCACGCATGCCGATGCGATCTACCCGATGTTCGCCACGCACAACGCGCACACCATTGCCGCGGTGCGCAGCATCGCCAACGGCGGCGTGTACGAGCACCAGAAGCTGCACGGCATGGGTGACGACCTGTACGCCGAAGTGGTGCCGGCCGACCGCCTGGGCCTGCCCTGCCGCGTGTATGCGCCGGTCGGTTCGCATGAAGACCTGCTGCCGTACCTGGTGCGTCGCCTGCTGGAAAACGGCGCCAACTCCAGCTTCGTCAACCGCATCACCGACGAGCGCGTGCCGATCGCCGACCTGATCCGCGATCCGGTCGAGATGGTGTCCTCGTTCGCTTCGATTCCGCATCCCAAGATCCCGCTGCCGGTTGACCTGCTGCGCAGCCAGAACCACGACAGGAAGAACTCCATGGGCGCCAACCTCGCCAACGACAACGAACTGCGCGCCCTGGCCGAGCAGATCAACGCGGCTGTGAAGCCTTGGCAGGCCGCCCCGCTGGTGCCCGGTGCCAACCCGGCCGGCGCTGCGCTGCCGGTGACCAACCCGGCCGACACCCGCGAAGTGGTCGGCCAGTGGCTGGCCGCCGACGCCGCCACCGTGCAGAAGGCCCTGGCCAATGCCGTGGCCGCGCAGCCGGCCTGGAACCGCACCCCGGCCGCCAGCCGCGCCGCCATCCTCGAGCACGCCGCCGACCAGCTGGAAGCGCGCATGCCGGAGTTCATGGCGCTGTGCGTGAAGGAAGCCGGCAAGAGCCTGCCCGACAGCATCGCCGAAGTGCGCGAAGCGGTGGACTTCCTGCGCTACTACGCCAAGCAGGCGCGCGAGCAGTTCAGCCACGCCGAAAAGCTGCCGAGCCCGACCGGTGAATCCAACGAGCTGCAGCTGCACGGCCGCGGCGTGTTCGTCTGCATCAGCCCGTGGAACTTCCCGCTGGCGATCTTCCTGGGCCAGGTGGCCGCTGCACTCGCCGCCGGCAACAGCGTCATCGCCAAGCCCGCCGAGCAGACCAACCTGATCGGCTACTACGCGGTGAAGCTGCTGCACGACGCCGGCGTGCCGGCCGAGGTGGTGCAGTTCCTGCCCGGCGACGGCGCCACCGTCGGTGCCGCGCTCACCGCCGATCCGCGCGTCGCTGGCGTGGCCTTCACCGGTTCCACCGACACCGCCCGTGCGATCAACCGCGCGATGGCCGCACGTGATGCCGCCATTGGCGTGCTGATCGCCGAGACCGGCGGCCAGAATGCCTTCATCGCCGACTCCTCGGCGCTGCCGGAGCAGCTGGTCAAGGACGCCATCGGTTCGGCCTTCACCTCGGCCGGCCAGCGCTGCTCGGCCGCGCGCGTGCTGTTCGTGCAGGACGACATCGCCGACAAGGTGATGACCATGCTGGCCGGTGCGATGAAGGAGCTGAAGGTCGGCAACCCCGGCCTGCTGTCCACCGACGTCGGCCCGGTGATCGACGCCGATGCACTGAAGATCCTGCAGGACCACGCCGAACGCATGGACCGCGAAGCGCGCCTGATCGCTGCCGCCGAGCTGTCCGCCGAAGCCGCCAATGGCACCTTCTTCGCACCGCGTGCGTATGAACTGAAGGACCTGGGCCAGCTGCACAAGGAAATCTTCGGGCCGGTCCTGCACGTGATCCGCTGGAAGGGTGACCAGCTCGATGCAGTGATCGACCAGATCAACGCCACCGGCTACGGCCTGACCCTGGGCGTGCATTCGCGCATCGACGAGACCGTCGACCGCATCAGCAACGGCGTCCACGTCGGCAACGTCTACGTCAACCGCAACCAGATCGGTGCGGTGGTCGGCGTGCAGCCGTTCGGCGGCCAGGGCCTGTCCGGCACCGGTCCGAAGGCCGGTGGCCCGCACTACCTGCTGCGCTTCGCCACCGAAAAGACGGTGACGGTGAACACCACTGCCGCCGGCGGCAACGCCTCGCTGCTGACCCTGGGCGACTGATCGCCCGGTTGATGCGGTAAACGAAAAACCCCGCGAAAGCGGGGTTTTTTGTGGTTTTTCGTCCTGTACAGCCGAACCCATGCTCGGCTTTCCTGGCGTAGCCGAGCATGGGCTCGGCTCTACACCCGCATCAGCTTGCGCCAGTGGCGCAGGGCGACCAGCGCGTTTATCCAGAAACCGATGTAAAGGATAGAGGTCAGGTGCAGGCCTCGGCTGTAGTACAGCGGCACCGCCACGGTGTTCACCAGCAGCCACACCCACCACGATTCCAGCTTGCGGCGCATCATCAGGATCTGCGCGATCACGCTCAGTACCAGCACCGCCGAATCGATGTACGGCGCGTAGGCGCTGGTCAGGCGGGTCAGCATCCAGCCGTAGCCGAAGGTGGCCACTACCGCCAGCGGCGCCAGCCAGGCCCAGGCGCGCGGCCGCAATGAAGTAATCGGCAGAGGTGCACCATGGTCACCACGCAGCCACTGCCACCAGCCCAGCACGCTGATGGCGATGAAGAAGAACTGCAGCACCATGTCCGCATACAGGTGCGAACGCTCGAACACCGCGGCGAACAGTGCGCAGCCTACGATGCCCAGCCACCAGGTGTGCACGTTGTTGCGGCCCGCCAGCAGGATCGAGCCGGCGACGGCGATGTTGGCAGCCAGCTCCAACTGGAAGTTCGGGTCGGACAGGTTCATGGCGCCATTGTCGTGGATCCACGACGTGGATGGCTGCTCTGCCCAGAAGATCCTCGCCATGCGTGGATGGCCCGAAACCCACCAAAAAGAAAGCCCCGCTTACGCGGGGCCTTCCGTGTGCTGCTTCAGGCCAGGGCCTGCATCAGAACTTGTACTGCATCGAAGCTGCCAGCACGTCGCCGCTGACCTTGTACTTGCCGGTCACGGTGTTGCCGGTGACCGAGGTCGAGGTGATGTTCGGATCCTTGGTGAACAGGTGGGTGTAGCCCACGCTGTATTCCATCTTGTCCGAAGCGGCGTAGGTCAGGCCCAGCGACAGCCACTTACGGGTGGTGTCCGGCACGCGCACGTCGCGGTGGGCGTCGGTGGTCGGGGTCTGGTCATAGGCCAGGCCGCCACGCAGGGTCAGCTTGTCGTTCACGCGGAAATCAGTACCGATCGACGCGAAGGTGGTGTCGCGGTAGTGGAACGGCAGCACGCTGTCCGGCTGGTTGGAATCATAGTCGACGGTGAGCTGGTCGAACTTGCTCCACGCCGTGCGCGTGACTTCGGCCATGATCTGCCACTGGTCGTTCACGCGGTGGGTGAAGCCCACGGTGGCGCTGGCCGGCAGGGTGATGGTGGCGCGGCCGTTGCTGTCGATGAAGGTACCCGGGGCGGCCGCGGCCAGGAAGGCGGCAGCGTTCTGCGGGATGGTGAAGTCGGCCTTGCCGTCGGTGATCTTGTGCTCGACCTTCGAGCGGTAGCTGAAGGCGATGTTGGTGCCTTCCACCGGGGTGACCGTCATGCCCAGGGTGTAGCCGACCGACACTTCATCGCCCTTGATGCGCAGGAAGCCATCGGCGGTGCCCGGGGCGAAGCCCTGCTGGGCCAAGGCCGCAGCGGCCTGCCTCGAGGCGGCCAGGGCCTGAGCCGGGGTACCACCGGCGGCCAGCACGGCAGCGGCTGCCTTCTGCTGGGCGCTGGCGTTGATCGCGGTGCCGGTATCGACGGCGCTGGTCAGGTCGACGTTCAGGCGCTCGGCGAACACCGACGCACCGAACGACAGGTACGGGTTGACGTCGTAGGAGAACGCCACGCCCAGGTCGATCGCCTGCAGCTCGGTCTTGACGCCGTTGTAGCGGCCGACCCAGTCACGGTCGTATTCGGTCTTGAAGCCGAACGGCACGGTCAGCGAGGCGCCGAAGTGCATGTTCTCCTTCTCGCCGAACGGCAGGTGGAAGTAGGCGGCCGGAACCGGGGCGATCATGCCGGCGTCGCCGCCGTTGCCACCGGAAATCGGCGCGCCGTTGCCGTACTGGCCCTGGCCGCGGAACTTGGCGCCGAAGCTGATGGCGCTGACGTCGCCCTGGACCAGGGTGCCGTCGAGCAGGCGCATGGAGGCCGGGTTGGTGGCGATGACCGAGGCGTCACCTTCGGTCGAGGTGGAGCCGGCGAACGCGCGGCCCAGGCCCTTGGCGCTGTTTTCCTTCAGCTGGAAGGCGGCAGCATTGGCATCGGCGGCGGCCAGCGCACCGGCAACGCCGACGGCCAGCAGGGTCAGTCGGGCAATGGTGGAAGCGGTTTGCATCGTAGTTCTCTCTCTCCGGTAAGCGGTGATGGTGCTCTGAGTGCGCCTGCGCCCGGCAGGCCCGGAGGCCCGTCGAAGCGCGCCGGATTCCCCTCCCGACATACGACGCCGTATGCGAGTATTACCCAGAGCCGTTAATGAAACAATAACGGCGCAGGCGGTTTTTTCGTCTCAAAAGCTGAACAGGACAATCCCCGTCGCAAGCGCCCGCACGCTAGGCTAGTGCCATGTTCGTCTCCCTCCCGTCGCGCAAGAAGGCGGCCCTGCGCTGGGCCACACCCGTGCTGTTTGCGGCACTGTGGCTGGCGTTCCTGTGGTCGATCTCGCGCCCGGACGATGCCCGCGGCAGCCTCTGGCTGGACTGGGGCGCCCTGTCCACCGGCCTGACCCACCCGCTCGACTGGTGGGCGACGCTGCAGGACGGCAGCGTGCTTCGCCTGTTCACCGCCCTGTTCCTGCACGCGGACTGGTCGCACCTGCTGGGCAATCTGGTGTTCCTGCTGATCTTCGGCCTGCCGGCCGAGCGGGTGCTGGGCCCGTGGCGGCTGCTGCTGCTGTTCCTGGTCGGCGGCGCGGTATCGAACCTGGTGGCGATCTACACCATGGGCAGCCCGGACCAGATCATCATCGGCGCCAGCGGCGCGGTGTCGGCGCTGATCGGCGCCTACCTGGCCCTGTTCCCGGGTGCGCGGCTGGGCGTGGTGATCCCGCTTGGCCTGTTCCTGGAGTTCGTGCGTGCCCCGGCCTACCTGCTGATCGGCGTGTGGGCCGCGCTGCAGGTGGTGTTCGCCCATATCGGCCCGAGCTTCGGCATGGTGGCCTGGTGGGCCCACATCGGCGGCTTCGTGTTTGGCCTGGTGTATGGCGTGTACGTGCGCGCTGCGATCGCGCGCCGGCTGCGCAAGCGGCACGGGTTCTGACCGCCCGGTAGTGCCGGCCGCTGCCCGGCATTTGTTTTCTTCTTCCGCCCTTGGGCCGGCGCCGGGCATGGCCCGGCGCTACCGTCAGGGCTTGGCCGGCGCCGGGGCCGGTGCGGGCTTTGCTTCCGGCTTTGGCTCGGCCTTCGTTTCCGGCTTCGCCGCAGCGGCCTTCGCGGCCTTGGCCGCATCTGCCTTGGCCGCTTCGGCCTTCAACCGTGCAGCTACCGAACCGGGATTCTTCAGTTCGGCCAGCGCATCGTTGATCGGGCCGTCGCCCGGCAGCACCGCGCCGGCGTGGTAGCCCTCGGTGCCTTCGTCGTCGCCGCGCAGGTGGCCCGGGAGGGTCGCTTCGCTGTAATCGCTCAGGCTGGCCGGCAGCGCATCGTCGGCCGGCGTCGGGGCGGGTTTCAACTCAACGTCCGGCACGATGCCGGTGGCCTGGATCGACTTGCCGCTGGGCGTGTAATAGCGCGCCGTGGTCAGCTTCACCGAATCCCCGTTGTCCAGCGGCAGCACGGTCTGCACCGAGCCCTTGCCGAAGGTGCGGCTGCCGACCACGCGTGCGCGCTTGTTGTCGCGCAGCGCGCCGGCCAGCACTTCCGAGGCACTGGCCGAGCCGGCATCGGCCAGTACCACCACCGGTGCGCCCTTCAGCAGGTCGCCCGGGGTCGCGTCGAATCGGGCATCGCTGATGCTGATGCGGCCACGGGTACTGACGATGTTGCCCTTGTCGAGCAGATCGTCGGCCACCTGCACGGCGGCCGTCAGCAGGCCACCCGGGTTGCTGCGCAGGTCCAGCACCAGGCCCTTGAGCTGGCCACCGGACTGCTTCTGCAGCTGCTGCACGTGCTTCTGGAAGTCCGAACCGGTATCGGCCTGGAAGGTGCTGAGGCGGATGTAGCCATAGCCCGGCTCCAGCAGACGGCTGCGCACGCTGGTCACGCGGATGGTCTGGCGGGTGAGGCTGACATCGAACGGCTTCGGCTTGCCGTCGCGCACGATGGTCAGCACCACCTTGCTGCCGGCCGGGCCACGCAGCGGTTCGCTGGCATCGATCGCGCTGATCGGCTTGCCGTCGATGGCAATGATCAGGTCGCCGGCGAGGATGCCGGCCTTGGCCGCCGGCGTGTCGTCGATCGGCGAAATCACCTTCATGCTGGCGTTGTCCGGCTGCTGCTGCAGCTCCACGCCGATGCCCTCGTAGGCGCCGTTGGCCTGTTCGTCGAAGGCCTGCGCGTCTTCCTTGTTGAAGTAGGTGCTGTGCGGATCAAGGTCGAGCAGCAGGCCACGCACGGCCGACTGCATCAGCTTCTTGTCATCGACCGGGTCGACATAGGCGGCACGCACCGCGTTGTACACGGCCACGAAGCGGCGGATGTCCTCCAGCGGCACCTTCGAGGTCACCGCCTCCTCGCTGTTCGCTGCCTGCCCGCTGGTTTCCTGGCTGGGGGCGGGCGCGGTCTGCTGCGCCCAGGACAGCGCCGGCAACAGGGCCAGCAAGAGGGTGGCGGTACGGGCTGCGCGCATGGATCACTCCTGTCGACGTTGGCATCGTGCCCAAGGCACATGCGTCGATTATGCGCGAAGCACAGCTAAATTCCCGTTGAATCCGCCCTGCACGCGGAGGCGCTGGATTCAGCGCCGCTGCAGCCAGCTGTCGGGGTTCACCGGCTGCCCGCCACGGCGCAGCTCGAAGTACAGCGCGGTGACGCCCTGGCCGCCGGAATTGCCGACCTTGGCCACCGCATCGCCACGGCTGACCCGCGCGCCGGCATCCTTCAGCAGGGTGTCGTTGTGTGCGTACAGGCTCATGTAGCCGTTGCCGTGATCGACAATCAGGATCATGCCGTAGCCGGTCATCCAGTCGGAAAACACCACGGTGCCGTCGGCCACGGCAGTGACGGTGCTGCCGGCGGGCGCGCCGATCAGCACACCGCTGCTGGTGCGGCCGTCGGGCAGCTTTCCGCCGTAGCGGGCCAGCAGGTTGCCCGACAACGGCCAGCCCAGGCCACCGACCTTCGGCGCCGGCGCAGAGGCCACGGCAGGCGGGACCTTGGTGGGCGGCGGTGGCGGACGGCCCTGCGCGGCGGCCTGGCGTGCGGCACGCTCGGCAGCAGCCTTTTCAGCGGCTGCTCGACGCGCGGCGGCGCGGCGCTCGGCTTCGGCCCGGGCCGCGGCGGCACGCAGGTTCGCCAGCAGCGTTTCCAGTGCCTTGGCATCCTGGCCCAGCGCCTGTTCCTTCTCGCGCTGGTCCTTGAAGCGTTCGTCCAGCGAGGCCACCGTCTTTGCGCGATCGCGGCGATCGGCTTCCAGGGCGGCTGCCTGCTGCTTCTGGTCCTGCTGCGCCCCCTGCAGCTTCTGCTTGCGCTCGGCGATCTGCGCCTGCACCGCTTCCAGTTCCTTCAGGTCGGCGGTCAGCGTGGTGATGCGCTGTGCGCGCTCGCGCTGCAGGTAGCGGTGGTAGGCCAGGGCACGGTTGGCATCGGCCACCGTGTCCTGCGACAGCAGCAGCTTCAGCGGTGCGTGGTTGCCCAGCTGATACGCCGCGCGCAACAGCCCGGCCAGTTCGCGGTGCTGCTGGGCCAGGTTGGTCTGCAGGGTGTTGCGGCGCTGTTCGGCTTCGGCCAGGGCGCGGCCCTGCTCGCGCAGCGCGGCTTCCGTCTGCGCAAGGGCACGGCCGGTGCGGGCTACCTTCTCGTCGGCCTCGCGCAGTTGTTGCGAGGCCTGGCCGCGCTGGCCCTCGATCTGCCGTCGCTCCTGCGCCACGCCCTTCAGTTCGGTACGCAGTTTCTGCAGCTTGCGCTCGGTCTCGCGGGTGGTCTGCGCACCGCTGGGCAGCGGCAGGGCCAGCGCCAACGCCAGCCCCAGCAGCAGCCAGCGCCCGCCGCGGGCAGCGGCGATGTGATGTCGGCGTGATGGGAAGACGTTGTCGCGCAAGGGCTTTCCAGTGACTTCAGGCAGTTGCAGGGGGTACCGGGGAATGGTGACATCTCCGCACGCGGCCTGCCAGCCGCACATCCATCGAGGTCGCCATGAAAACTCTTTCCATTCCGCTGCTGTTGGGCGTACTACTGGCCACCGGGCCGGTCTGTGCGCAGGAGAACATCAGCAAGGTCAACGGCAGCATCAGCGCCGACGCCGGCCAACGCTACGGCAAGCTGGATACCGTCAACGGCGGCATCCGCGTCGGCGAAGGCGTCGAGACCGGCAGCATCGACACCGTCAACGGCGGGGTCAAGGTTGCCGACCGTGCACGTACCGGCAAGATTGAAACGGTCAACGGCGGCGTACGCCTGGGCCGCGAGGTGATCGCACACGGCAGCGTCAGCACCGTCAACGGCAGCATCTTCACCGATCGCGGCAGCCAGATCGAAGGCGGTGTCGAGACCGTGAACGGTGGCATCGGCCTGGTCGAAAGCCGCGTCGGCAAGGATGTGGAGACCGTCAACGGTGACATCACCGTCGGCATCGGTTCCCAGGTCAACGGCGGTGTGCACGTGCGCAAGCCGAACTTCAGCGTCTCGCTCACCGCCAGCCGCAAGCCGCGTGTGATCGTCGGCCCGAATGCCGTTGTCAGCGGCCCCCTCCAGTTCGAACGCGAGGTGGTGCTGTACGTGCATCGCACTGCCCGTATCGGGCCGGTTACCGGCGCCGAGCCGATCCCGTTCGACACCGAAACCGCTCCGGCGGACTGAGCGCACCGGACCGCCCGGTTCGGTGATACTCGCTGACACCGGCCGTACGCGACGTGCGGCCGCCCTTTGTTCTCCAGGAATCGACGATGCCCCGCAAACTCCTCCTGTGCCTGGCCGCCGCGGCCGCGCTCAGTGCCTGCAAAGGCGAAACCACGCCGGCCACCGCGCCGGCCGCCGATACCGCTGCCGCTGCCCCGAAGCCGGCCGCTCACCAGTTCTCCCCGGAGATCAACGCCGGCGACTTCGCCGAGATGGTCAAGACGCTGGCGTCGGATGAATTCGAAGGCCGCGCCCCGGGCAGCAAGGGCGAGGAACTGACGGTCAACTACATCCGCGACCAGATGCAGCGCATCGGTCTGCAGCCGGGCAACGGCGACAGCTGGTTCCAGGACGTGCCGATGACCGAAACCACGGCCGACGCATCGACTGTGCTGAAGATCACCCAGGGTGGCAAGACCACCGAGCTGAAGTTCGGCACCGACATGGTGGTCGGCACCCGTACCGGCCAGGCCGAGGTGAAGGTTGATGCCAGCGATCTGGTGTTCGTCGGCTACGGCGTCGATGCGCCGGAACAGAAGTGGAACGACTATGCCGGCCAGGACTGGAAGGGCAAGACGGTCGTGATGTTCGTCAACGATCCGGGCTTCCACGTCAACGACGCGAAGCTGTTCGACGGCAAGCGCATGACCTACTACGGCCGCTGGACGTACAAGTTCGAGGAAGCCGCCCGCAAGGGCGCCGCTGCCGCGCTGATCGTGCACGACACCGCCGGCGCGTCCTACGGCTGGGATGTGGTGAAGAACTCCTGGGCCGGACCGCAGTACGACCTGCCGGCCAAGGATGACCCGGAAGCCCGTATTCCGGTACAGGGCTGGCTGAGTGCCGACGCCGCCAAGGCGCTGTTTGCCGGTGCCGGCCTGGACCTGGCGCAGGCTTACAAGGATGCGAGCAAGCGCGGCTTCAAGCCGGTGCCGCTGAAGGCCACCGCCGCGGTCGACCTGAAGAGCCAGATCGCGCAGAAGCAGTCGCGCAACGTGGTGGGCGTGCTGCCGGGCAGCAAGCGTGCCGACGAGGCCGTGCTGTACATGGCGCACTGGGACCACCTGGGCAAGCACGAGGGTGAAACCGGCGACAACATCTACAACGGTGCGGTCGACAACGCGACCGGCGTGGCGGGCATCCTTGAGGTGGCCGAAGCAATGGCCCACCAGGATCCGAAGCCGGAACGTTCGGTGGTGTTCCTGGCAGTGACCCTGGAAGAGTCCGGCCTGCTGGGTTCGAAGTACTACGTCTCCCACCCGACCTTCCCGCTGGACAAGATCGCCGGTGTGATCAACATTGATGCGATGTCGGTGGCCGGCCGTGCCAAGGACGTGACCGTCACTGGCTTCGGCAGCTCGGAACTGGAAGACATCCTCAAGCCGCTGGCTGCGGCCCAGGGCCGTACCCTGCACGGTGAGACTTCGGTGCAGAGCGGCTTCTACTTCCGTTCGGACCATTTCAACTTCGCCAAGGCCGGCGTGCCGGCACTGTACGCCGATGGTGGCGAGGACCTGCGCGAGGGCGGCGTGGACGCCGGCCGCAAGGCCGCGGCCGACTATGGTGCCAACCGTTACCACGGCCCGAAGGACGAGTTCGATGCGTCCACCTGGAAGCTGGACGGTACGGTCGAAGACCTGCAGTTGATGTACGGCGTCGGCAAGGAGCTGGCCGGTGGTGATCGTTGGCCGAACTGGTATGCAGGCAACCCGTTCAAGGCGGCCCGCGACGCGATGATGAAGGACAAGGCTTCGGCCAAGTAAGGGCGAGCCCTGCTCGACTGAACATCGTTGAGGTTCAAGCGGCGCCCCACGGGGCGCCGCTTTTTTTTGCGTGCTGTCGGCGGCTCATCCACGGCGGGTGTGGATCTACCGGTAGTGCCGGCCGCTGGCCGGCATCGATTGGTAGCGGCCAACCTTGGTTGGCGCCATGCTTCCTCGCGCAGGGTATCCACGCATGGCGTGGATCTACCGGGCGATGTGCCGCCATCGGCTTGCCGGCCAGCGGCCGGCACTACCGGCGTTTCCCGCGCACAAAGAAAAACCCCGCTGCGGCGGCAGCGGGGTTTTGGGTGTAAACCCTGGCGATGACCTACTCTCGCATGGCTTGAGCCACACTACCATCGGCGCAGCTGCGTTTCACTTCCGAGTTCGGGATGGGATCGGGTGGTTCCACAGCGCTAATTTCACCAGGGAGACGGTTGCAGCAGCGCTTGCAGCGCCAGCTTCGCGATCTTGCCCTTGGGGCGGAAGCCACCCGGAAAATGCAGTGCCTTCACTTAATAAGAAAAACCCCGCTGCGTGAGCAGCGGGGTTTTGGGTGTAAACCCTGGCGATGACCTACTCTCGCATGGCTTGAGCCACACTACCATCGGCGCAGCTGCGTTTCACTTCCGAGTTCGGGATGGGATCGGGTGGTTCCACAGCGCTAATTTCACCAGGGAGGCTTTTGGAGCGTCGCACTCGTCCCGTGGGACAAGGCGCCAGCCTCGCATAGTTCTTGTGACGTAGCGTGCACTTGGATGCTCTTACGACGCTGTCGTAAAGCCAAGGCAACTTGAGGTTATATGGTCAAGCCGCACGGATCATTAGTATCAGTTAGCTCAATACATTGCTGTACTTACACACCTGACCTATCAACCACGTAGTCTACATGGTTCCTTCAGGGGGCTTGTGCCCCGGGAGATCTCATCTTGAGGCGCGCTTCCCGCTTAGATGCTTTCAGCGGTTATCGCTTCCGAACATAGCTACCCGGCAATGCCACTGGCGTGACAACCGGAACACCAGAGGTTCGTCCACTCCGGTCCTCTCGTACTAGGAGCAGCCCCTCTCAAATCTCCAACGCCCATGGCAGATAGGGACCGAACTGTCTCACGACGTTCTGAACCCAGCTCGCGTACCACTTTAAATGGCGAACAGCCATACCCTTGGGACCGACTACAGCCCCAGGATGTGATGAGCCGACATCGAGGTGCCAAACACCGCCGTCGATATGAACTCTTGGGCGGTATCAGCCTGTTATCCCCGGAGTACCTTTTATCCGTTGAGCGATGGCCCTTCCATACAGAACCACCGGATCACTAAGTCCTAGTTTCCTACCTGCTTGATCCGTCGATCTTGCAGTCAAGCACGCTTATGCCTTTGCACACAGTGCGCGATGTCCGACCGCGCTGAGCGTACCTTCGAGCTCCTCCGTTACTCTTTAGGAGGAGACCGCCCCAGTCAAACTACCCACCATACACGGTCCCCGACCCAGATAATGGGCCCAGGTTAGAACGTCAAGCACGACAGGGTGGTATTTCAAGGATGGCTCCACTGCAGCTAGCGCCACAGTTTCATAGCCTCCCACCTATCCTACACAGACGAACTCAACGTTCAGTGTAAAGCTATAGTAAAGGTTCACGGGGTCTTTCCGTCTTGCCACGGGAACGCTGCATCTTCACAGCGATTTCAATTTCACTGAGTCTC